>NZ_AP024745.1:2922500-7722500 GCF_019704555.1 Actinoplanes sp. L3-i22 | reverse complement strand
TCGCTGTCGAAACGACAACCGGTCGACGGGCTGCCACCGGCGTTGCGGGCCGCGATGTCGACCCAGATGCTGCTCCAGGATCCGCCCGTGCATACCCGGCTGCGCAAACTGGTGTCGGCGGCGTTCACCGCCCGGCGGATCGCCGAGTTGGAGCCGCGGATCGTTCTCCTGACCGACCGGCTGCTCGACGGGCTGACCGACGGCGACCTGATCGACGGGCTGGCGTTTCCGCTGCCGTTCGAGGTGATCTGCGAGCTGCTCGGGATCCCCGCGGACGAGCGGGGTCCGTTCCGGGCGTGGTCGAACACCATCATCCTGGGGGAGTTCGGGACCGACGCGTTCACCCTGGCGATCGAGTCGATCGTGGACTACCTGCGGGAGCTGCTCGACCGGAAGCGGGCCGACCGGTCCGACGACCTGCTCGGCGCGCTGGTCGGCGCCGAATCCGCGGACGTCCTCTCCTCGGACGAGCTGGTCTCGATGGCGATCCTGCTGCTGGT
The DNA here is from genome assembly GCF_019704555.1 of Actinoplanes sp. L3-i22. Classification (NCBI taxonomy): domain Bacteria; kingdom Bacillati; phylum Actinomycetota; class Actinomycetes; order Micromonosporales; family Micromonosporaceae; genus Actinoplanes; species Actinoplanes sp. L3-i22. The sequence goes on along the minus strand of NZ_AP024745.1, from coordinate 7,722,000 downwards.
GGCCGGGCACGAGACGACGGTGAACCTGATCGGGAACGCGGTCTACCTGCTGTGCCGCTGGCCGGCCCAGAAGCAGCGCCTGCTCGACGACCCGGCGCTGGTGCCCGTCGCGGTCGAGGAGACCCTGCGCCTGGCCGGGCCGTCGGCGACCACGACCTACCGGGTCACGACGAGTCCGCTGACCGTCGGCGGCACCACGATCCCGGCCGGCGAGCAGGTCCTCGTCTCGCTGCTGTCGGCGAACCGCGACGAGTCCCGCTTCACCGCCCCGGACGACTTCGACCTGAACCGGCACGACGGCGGGCACCTGGCGTTCGGGCACGGCATCCACTTCTGCCTGGGCGCCCCACTGGCCCGGCTGGAGGCCCGGGTCGCGCTGACCCGGCTGCTGGCCCGCTTCCCGGAGACCCACCTCGCCGTGCCCCCGGAGGAGCTGCGCTGGCGGACCGGCCTGCTGATGCACGGCCTGCTGGAGCTGCCGGTCCACCTGTCCGCGACCCCGGGGCGCTGACCGGGTCAGTGGTCGTCGTCGGGCCACTCGTGCGGGGTGACGGTCCAGGGCTTGTCCGGGTGGTCCCGGGTCGCCGCGTGGCCGACCGGCAGGGTGGCCAGGTCGGCGACGGCCGGGTCGGCGGCGGCGATCTGGCTGATGCAGGCCAGCACGGTGGCGCCCGGCAGGTTCGGGTCGGTGACGCCGTCACCGACCAGCCAGTCGTTCTCCTCGTCGTGGATGACGACGCGGACCGGCTCACGGCCTTCGAGGACGGTTCGCTGGACCACGACGCCGAGGCGGTCGGGGAAACGAGCGTCCGGGAACGGGAAGGCGACGTTGCGAAGGATTTGACCTGACACAACGGTTATTACTGGTGAGGGGCCCCGGAGGTTACGCGGATCCCGGCGGTCGGGCTCGCCGCCGGGATCAACGGTAGCCGTCAGCGGCTGCTGAAGGCGGCGTCGAAGGCGGCCGACGGGGCGTCGAACAGGTTCCTGCGAACGAATTCCAGCGCCGACGGGGCGCCGACGAGACGGTCCATGCCGGCGTCCTCCCACTCGACCGAGATCGGGCCGGTGTAACCGATCGAGTTGAGCGCGCGGAAGCAGCGTTCCCACGGGACGTCGCCGTGGCCGGTGGAGACGAAGTCCCAGCCGCGCCGCAGGTCAGCCCACGGGAGGTGCGAGCCGAGCCGGCCGTTGCGGCCGTTGCCGACGGCAAGCTTCACGTCCTTGCAGTCGACGTGGTAGATCCGGCCGGCGAACTCCAGGATGAAGCCGGCCGGGTCCAGGTCCTGCCAGACGAAGTGGGACGGGTCCCAGTTCAGGCCGAAGGCGGGACGGTTGCCGATGGCGTCCAGCGCGCGGCGGGTGGTCCAGTAGTCGTACGCGATCTCCGAAGGATGCACCTCGTGCGCGAAGCGCACGCCGACCTCGTCGAACACGTCGAGGATCGGGTTCCACCGGTCGGCGAAGTCCTGGTAACCGGCGTCGACCATGGCGGCGGTCACCGGCGGGAACATCGCCACGTATTTCCAGATGGACGAGCCGGTGAAGCCGACGACCGTGTCCACGCCGAGCCGGGCGGCGGTGCGCGCGGTGTCCTTCAACGCGTCGGCGGCACGCTGCCGGACGCCCTCCGGATCACCGTCGCCCCAGATCGCGGGGGAGAGGATGTCCTGATGGCGCTGATCGATCGGATCGTCGCAGACGGCCTGACCGGTCAGATGGTTCGAGATGGCGAACACCTTGAGGCCGTATTTTTCCAAGATCGATAAACGGCCTGCGACGTACGCGTCGTCGGTGGCGCCCAGGGCGACGTCGAGATGATCGCCCCAGCAGGCGATCTCCAATCCGTCGTAACCCCAGCCGGAGGCCAGCCGGCAGACCTCCTCGAACGGCAGGTCGGCCCACTGGCCGGTGAACAGCGTTACCGGGCGGCTCATGAATACTCCTGGAAGGTTTCAACGACGGCCCACGACGAGGTCTCCGCGGAGCGCGCGACCGCGTCGAGGACCAGCTGGACCTGGAGGGCGTCGGCGAACGACGGCGTCGGGTCGGTGCCGGCGGCGATCGCCTGGACCAGGTCGTGCGCCTGGTGGGTGAACGTGTGCTCGTAGCCGATCAGGTGCCCCGGCGGCCACCACGCCGCCATGTACGGATGGGTCGGCTCGGTCACCAGGATCCGGGTGAAGCCCTGCTCCTCCACCGGCTGATCGAGCGAGTAGAACTGCAGCTCGTTCATCCGCTCGAAGTCGAAGACCAGCGTCCCCAGCGAGCCGTTGATCTCCACGTGCAGGCCGTTCTTGCGGCCGGTGGCGAACCGGGTCGCCTCGTAGGTGCCGACCACCCCGTCGCCCAGCCGGGCCAGGAACAGCACGGCGTCGTCGACGGTGACCTCGCCGTGCTCCGGGGAGGACGCGGCCGCGGACAGCCCGGCGGACTCGGTGGGCAGCGGGCGGGACTTGACGAACGTCTCGGTCAGCGCGCACACCGAGGAGATCGACAAGCCGGTCACGAACTGGGTCAGGTCGACGATGTGCGCGCCGATGTCGCCCAGCGCCCCGGAGCCGGCCACCTCCCGGCGCAGCCGCCAGACCAGCGGGAACTCCGGATCCACGATCCAGTCCTGGAGGTACGACGCGCGGACGTGCCGGATCGTGCCGAGCCGGCCGGCCGCGATCATCTGCCGCATCAGCGCGACCGCGGGGACGCGACGGTAGTTGAAGCCGCACATCGCCCGTACGCCGGAATCTCTTGCGGCGGCCGCGGCCGTGACCATCTTGCGGGCCTCGGCCACCGAATTGGCCAGGGGTTTCTCGCAGAGCACGTGCTTGCCGGCGGCCAGCGCCGCGATCGCGATCTCGGCGTGCACGTCGCCCGGCGCGCAGATGTCGATCAGATCGATGTCGTCGCGGCCGATCAGCGTGCGCCAGTCGTCGGTGGAATCGGCCCAGCCGAGCCGGTCCGCGGCGGCGGCGACCGCCGACGCGGACCGGCCGCTGACCGCCTGCATCCGGACCGGCATGGGCAGGTCGTAGACGTGGTTGACCGAGCGCCACGCCTGCGAGTGCGCGGCGCCCATGAACGCGTAGCCGACCATGCCGACCCGCAGCGGTTCCGACATGAGCTCCCCTAGAAGCCGAGCTTCGCGTACTTCGAAGCGTTTTCCTTGGTGATCGTTTCGGACGCGAGCGTGATCTCTTTCGGCACCTGGAGCTCGACCAGGTCGGACATGCCCTTGCCCTGGCCGATCAGCCGGGCCAGGCTGATCGCCGACGACGCCATCGACGGGCTGTAGGTGACCGTCGCCTTGAGCACCGAGTCGTCCTTGGCGATCGCGTCGATCGCCGACTTCGAGCCGGCGCCGCCGACCATGAAGAACTCGTTGCGGTTCGCCTGCTTGATCGCGGCGAGCACCCCGATGCCCTGGTCGTCGTCGTGGTTCCAGAGCGCGTCCATCTTCGGCAGCGCCTGCAGCAGCGCGGTCGCCGCGGCCTGGCCGGAGTCCGCGGTGAACTCGGCCGGGCGCCGGTTGGCGACCTTGAAGCCGAACGCGGCGAGCGCGTCGTTGAAGCCCTTGGTGCGCTCCTGGGTGAGCTCCAGGGAGTCGATGCCGGGGATCTCGCCGATGATCGGGCTGCTCACGCCCTTGGCCTTGAGCTGCTGGCCGACGTACTGCCCGGCGGCCAGGCCCATGCCGTAGTTGTCGCCCTTGATCTGCAACCGGTACGCGGCCGCGGACGGGAACGCCCGGTCCAGGTTGACCACCGCGATGCCGGCCTTCATCGCCTCCAGCCCGGTGGCGTTCAACTCCTTGCCGTCGTGCGGGAGCATGACGATCACGTTCGGTTTCTGGGCGATCAGGGTGGACAGGGCGGCCCGCTGCGCCGCCGCGTCCGCGCCGGCCTCGACCGGGCGCAGCTCCACGTCGGAGTACGCCTGGGCCTGCGCCTTGGCGTTGTCGGTGATGGCGGCGATCCAGCCGTGGTCGGCGGCCGGGGCGGAGAACCCGATGACCACTTTCTGACCGGGTGCGGCGTTCCCGTTGCGGTCGCCGACATTCACCTGCGCGGGTGCGCCGGAGTCGTTGCTGGTGCAGGCGGTGAGCGCCAGGCCGGCGCCGGCTGCCGCGCCGCCGAGAAGGATCCGCCTACGGTTTATCGGAGACATCTCTCCTCCTGAGGAGGTTGGTGAGGGAGCGGAAACGGAACTGCTGAAGGAGCACGGCGGCCACGATGATGCCGCCCTTGACCATGTTCTGAACCTCGGTGGCGAGGTTGTTGATGGCGAACAGGTTGGTGATGGTGGAGAACACCAGCACCCCGAAGAGGGCGCCGATGATGGTGCCGCGGCCGCCGGAGAGCAGCGTGCCGCCGATGATCGCCGCGGCGATCGCGTCGAGCTCGTAGAGGTTGGCCATCGCGGCCTGGGCGCTGGTCGCCTGCGAGGTGAGCATGATCGCGGCGATGCCGCAGCACAGCCCGGAGAGCATGAACAGCAGCACGGTGTGCCGTTTGACGTTGATCCCGGCGAGCCGGGCCGCCTCCGGGTTGCCGCCGACCGCGACCGTGCGCCGGCCGAACGTGGTCCGGTTCAGCAGCACCCAGCCGGCCGCGACGACCAGCCCCAGGATCCACACCAGCAGCGGGATGCCGAGCAGCTTGGTGGTGGCGATGCTGTTGATCGTGTCGTTCGTGGAGACCTGCGTCTGCTTGCCGGAGATCTGCGCGGCCAGGCCGCGCGCCGCGACCAGCATCGCGAGGGTCGCGATGAACGAGACCAATTTTCCGTACGCGATGAGCACGCCATTGACCAGCCCGACCGCGAGCCCGACCACGAGTGCGGTGAAGACCATCCCGCCCGCGCCGTAGCTCTGCGTGGCGACCGTCGTCGCCCAGACCCCGGCGAGCGCGATGATCGCCCCGACCGACAGGTCGATCCCACCCCCGATGATCACGAAGGTCATGCCGACCGTGACCACGCCGATCCCGGACGCCTGCTGCAGGATGATCAGAAAGTTGTTCCGGACCCAGGCCGGGTCGGAGTAGAGCTCGGGCTTGGTGATGATCCCGATGAGCACCAGGATGATCAGCACCCCGACCAGGCCCAGGTTGCGGACCAGCCCCTCGTCCCACCGCTGTGGTGGCTTCGGAAGCGCCGTCTCGGCGATCATGCCGCCTCACCTTCCATCAGCGACCCCGCCATCACGCCGCCTCACCTTCCATCAGCGACCCCGCCATCACGAGGTCGAGCACGGTGTCCTCGTCCAACTCGCCGGCCGGCGCCTCGTGGATCAGCCGGCCCTCGCGCATCACCAGCACCCGGTCGGACAATCCGAGCACCTCGGGCACCTCGCTGGAGACCAGCAGCACGCCCACGCCGTCCGCGGCCAGGTCGTGGACGACCTGGTAGAGCTCGGCGCGGGCACCGACGTCGACGCCGCGGGTGGGTTCGTCGAGCAGCAGCAGCCGGGTCCGGCCGGCGAGCAGCCAGCGGCCGACCACCACCTTCTGCTGGTTGCCGCCGGACAGGGTGCGGACCGGGCGCTCGACGTCGCGCGGGCGCAGGTCCAGGGTCTCCGCGGTGCGCCGGGCGGCGGCGCGCTCGTCGCGGGCGGCGGTGAAACCGGCCCGGGCGAACCCGGCGAACGACGACAGCGTCATGTTCTTGAAGACCGGCTCGTCGAGCAGCAGGGCCTGGCTCTTGCGCTCCTCGGGCGCCATGCCCATGCCGTGCCGGACGGCGCCGCCGACGCTGGTGATCCGGTGACCGTTGAGGGTGACGGCGCCGCTGTCCGCCCGGCGCGCCCCGAAGATCGTCTCCAGCAGCTCGGAACGGCCCGAACCGACCAGGCCGGCGATGCCGACGATCTCGCCCGGGTGGACGGCGAGGCTGACCTCGGCGAACTCGCCGGCACGACTCAGGCCCCGCACGGTGAGCAGCGGCTCGGCGACCTCGCGGGCGACGCGCGGCGGGAACGCGTACTCGAAGGATCTTCCGGTCATCTTTCCGACCAGCTCCCGGGTGGGAGTGCTGGCCGGCAGGCCGGCGGCGGTGGTGCGGCCGTCCTTGAGGACCGTGACGCGGTCGCCGATGTCGCGGATCTCGGCCAGCCGGTGGGAGATGTAGACGACGGCGATGCCGTTCGCGGTCAGGTCGCGGATGATCCGGAACAGGTTCTCGACCTCGTCGTGGGCCAGGACGGCGCTGGGCTCGTCCATCACGATCAGCTTCGCGTCGTGCGACAGGGCGCGGGCCATGCTGACGATCTGCTTGCCGGCGGCCGGGAGGTCCTTGATCAGGCGCCGGGGCGGGATCTCCGGGTGACCGAGTTTGGTCAGGATCGCGCGGGTGTCGGCGGCGGCGTTGCGGCGCCTGGTGAAACCGAACCGGCTCTGCTCGTGCCCGAGGAAGACGTTCTCCGCCACCGACAGGTCGTCGACCAGGTCCAGCTCCTGGTAGATGGTGGCGATCCCGGCGCGCATCGCGGCCTGCGGGCTGGCCGGGGCGAACGGCTCGTCCTGCCAGAGGATCTCGCCGGAGTCGGCGTGGTGGACCCCGGCCAGCACCTTGATCAGGGTGGATTTGCCGGCGCCGTTCTGCCCCAGGAGGCAGTGCACTTCACCTTCAAAGACCTCCAGGTGTACGCCGTCGAGCGCGCGCACCCCGGGGAAGGTCTTCACCACATCTGTCAGTCGCAGGATCGACCGACCTGGGTCGTCGCTCATGGCACCTGCTCGAACGCCGCGTCGCTGGCCAGCACGGCCGCGCCGGTGACCCCCGCGCGGCCGCTCAGCTCGGAGAGCACGACCGGCAGATTGCCGGTGGCCAGCGGCAGCGAACGCCGGTAGACCACGCTGCGGATCTCGGCCAGCAGCACGTGGCCGAGCTGCGCCAGCCCGCCCCCGATGACGATCATCGACGGGTTGGCGAAGCTCACCAGGGCGGCCAGCACGCCACCGACCCGGCGCCCGCCCTCGCGGATGAGTTTGATGCAGACCACGTCGCCCTCGGCCGCGCCGTCCGCGACATCCTTGGCGTTGAGCTTGGTGCTCTTGGCCAGGCGCTCGGCCAGCGCGGGGGAGGCGCCCGAGCGGGCCGCGGCCAGGGCGTCGCGGGCCAGCGCGGCGCCGCTGAAGACCGCCTCCAGGCAACCGGAGTTGCCGCACGAGCAGGTCGGGCCGTTCGCGTCGACCTGGATGTGCCCGATGTCGCCGGCGCACCCGTCGACACCCCGGTAGACGCCGCCGCTGAGGTGGATGCCGCAGCCGATGCCGGTGCCGATCTTCACGAACAGGAAGTCGTCGACCGAACGCGCCACCCCGCCGTGCCGTTCGCCGACCGCCATGATGTTCACGTCGTTGTCGACCACGACCGGGCAGCCGTGCTCGCGGGCGAGCAGCTCGCGGACCGGATAGCGGTCCCAGCCCGGCATTATCGGCGGCGACACCGGCACGCCGTCGCGGAAACTCACCGGGCCCGGCACACCGATCCCGATGCCGTCCAGCCGGTCGTAGACGCCCTCGGCGCGGGCCTTGGCGAGCAGCTCGCCGACGCGGTGCAGGATCGGTTTCGGTCCTTTGCGGATGTCCGCCGGCTCCCGATAGGCCGCCAGCGTCTCCAGCCGCCCGTTGACGACCTCGACGTCGATCGAGCCGGCACCGAGATCCACCGCCGCGAACCGCAGCCGCGGGTGGATCTCGACCAGCGTCGACCGGCGTCCACCACGGGACGCGGCCATCCCGGCCTCGGTGACGAAACCGGCCTTGATCAGGCGCTCTATCTCGCTGGTCAGTCTCGGGCGGGTCAGCCCGAGCCGATCACCGAGCTCGGCCCGGGAGACCGCGCCGTCGTCCCGGAGCGCACGAAGAATCGATAACACGAAACGCACCTCACTATCCGTGCTGTGTTCGCCGTCACGTTAGGACCCTTCCGTCGGCGTGGTCCATAGCTTCGTTCTCTTTGGACCTAACTTTTGTCGCTCCGTGCAAAAGTTCGGCGCAAGGTCTCCCGTGGACAGCCCTCCTGCGCGCCGCCGGCTCCGCCCCACCCGGCGTCACTTCATCCCTCGGTACGGCCATCAGCTCCCACCCCCACACAAGTCCCGCGCAGCCCCCGCCCGACGCCGCGCAGCCCCCGCGCAGCCCTCGCGCAGCCCCCGCGCAGCCCTCGCGCAGCCCCCGCGCAGCCCTCGCGCAGCCCTCGCGCAGCCCTCGCGCAGCCCTCGCGCAGCCCTCGCGCAGCCCTCGCGCAGCCCTCGCGCAGTCCCCGCGCGGTCCCCGCGCAGCCCTCGCGCGGTCGCCGCGCAGCCGCCGCGGCGCGCCCCGGCTGCGACCGCGCGGCCCGCTCACGGCTGGCGCTGGGGTTGTCTCGCGGGCGAATGCAGCCGTTCGGCGTCAGCCGGGGCCCGCCAACCCCGGGGTAGCAAGGCCGGGCAGGACAGCCCGGGCAGGACAGCGGGGGGCCTGCCGGCGAGGCCGCAGCCGGTTGCCGGGATTGCCGCGCGGCGTGCTCTCGGCCGACGGGCTGCCCCGGGCGTGGTGGGGCTCAGGCGGTGACGTGGATGCCCGTCAATCGCTCGGACAGCGCCCAGATGCGGGTGGCCGCGGCCGGGTCGGCGATGTTCCGATAGGGCTTCTGCTCGGCGGGGGCGCCGGTCAGATGGAACGGCCCGGACGGGCCGTAGAGGGCGCCCCCGGCGGCGAGCGGACTGGTCGCCGCGAACAGCGCGGGCAGCACACCCTCCTCAACGGTCTGCGCGAGAACGCCGAAGCGGGACAGGAAACGGATGACCCGCACCTGCGGGGTGTCGCCAGACCGGCCCATCTCCGGGTGGGCGGCGAGCAGATTGGTGGCCGCGATGCCGGGGTGCGCGACGTTGCTGATGATGCCCCAGCCCTCGGCGCGGCTGCGCCGGTCGAGCTCCATCGCGACCAGCGCGCCGGCGATTTTCGAGCTGCTGTAGGCGCGGTTCGCACGGTATCTCCGGGCGGACTGGAGGTCGTCCCAGTTCACCCCGAACGAGTTGGCGCCGAACGACGTCTGCGTGGTGACCCGGGCCCGCCCGGCCCGCAGCAGCGGCAGCAGCCGGGTGATCAGCGCGAAGTGACCCAGGTGGTTGACCGCGAACTGCAGCTCGAAACCGTCCGCCGACTCCTGGCGCGACGGCGGGTTCATCACCCCGGCGTTGCTGATCAGGATGTCGATCGGCCGCCCGTCGGCGAGCAGCTGCCCGGCGAACGTCTCCACCGACCGCAGCGAGGCCAGGTCGAGCGACTGGACGGTGAGCCGCGCGCCGGGGACAAGGGAGCGGATCCGGTCGGCGGCGGCCCGGCCCTTGACCGCGTTCCGCACCGGCATGACCACCTCGGCACCGGCCGCGGCCAGCCGCTGGGCTAAGAGGAGACCGAGGCCGTCACTGGCCCCGGTGACGACGGCGAGCTTGCCGGACTGGTCGGCGACGGTGATGTCTGCCCTGGTGCGCGCCATGATGATGACCCCTCGATGCGTCGGCGGAAAGGTGACGCATCGACTGTCACAGCTTTCGCCGGCCGCATGAAGAGAGCGTTTATCCCAGGAGCGACGCTCCCTGGCAGCGCGGCGAGCCGCGGGTCAGGATGGCGGCGTCACACAGCGAGCCGGAGGTGAGGAAGTGGCGAAACAACGACAAGACCGAAACCCGGCGACGGTACGTGCGTTGGCACCGCCCGTACCGTCGCATGGGGTTTCTGAATCACCTGCAGTCGAGACTCTCGCGGTAGCCCTGGGGGATCTTGCCCCCGGCGACCTTGTCGGCCACCTCCCAGAAGGCCTCGGCCCAGTCGCCCTCGTCGACCATGGACTTGAGGACCTTCCAGTTGTGGCTGCTGCGCAATGCCTGCTGGGCCTTGGTCCGGGCGGCCTTGTCCCCGGCCTTGTCGGCCCGCTGGTATTCGGCGATCCAGGCGCAGCCGATCTTCGAGGTGACCTCGGCGCCGAACTGGTACGGGTCGTTCGTGCCGAAGGTCAGCAGCGTGTCGGCGTCGAAGTCCGGCGGCAGCGGGACATCGGCGAGGATCTTGTTGGCGGCCTCGGCGGCCTTGTCCGGGGTGACCACCTCGGGCGGCATCGCGGCCAGGAACGTCTTGGCGTCGACCCGCTCGACCTTGGTCAGCAGCGCGTCGAAGGTGGCCCGCGTCCAGTTCTTCCCACCGGTGCGCAGCTCGGCGAACATGCCGTCGCGGGGCTTGAGCATCAGCGCGAAGTCCGAGGCGCTGTAGGTGAAGACGTCCCCCTGCCAGTCCCCGATCGCCGCCGGCTGCGGCTTGCTGACGCCCAGCCGGTCCTGGTAGTAGCCGTCGTACTCCTTGGCGGGGTACCAGGTGATGTTCATCGAGCGATCGCCGTTGGCGAAGAAGATGTCGCCGTTCTCGTCGGCGAAACCGTAGACGCTGGTGATCTTCCAGCCCGGCTCGCCGATCAGCAGGCGCGGGTTCTCCTCGGCGGCCTTGAGCGCGAACGCGACCGAGTCGGCCGCGTTCGGCGCGGAGATCGAGATGTGCGGCAGCGGAGCGGCGTAATCGGTGGTCGAACGCCCGTGCACGAACACGGCCGTGCCGGCGACGACGGCGAGCACCGCGGCGGCGGTGGCCATCGGGACGAGGAACCGGCGCGGCGGTCTCTCAAACGACATGATCTCCTCCAGGAGCTCCTGGTCAGCCCCATGAAGGTCGGCTGGACGATAGGGATCGGCGGCGCGGAGCACGCGGTCCAGGCGGTCGTCGGTCATCGGCCCTCCTCCGGGGTCGGTACGGTCAGGACGCTGGAGACATGTCCGGGTCGGCGCAGATCGTCACCGACGAGTTCGCGGAGCCGGGCGCGGGCCCGGGACAACCGGGTGCGGACGGCGGCCGGGTTCACCCCGAGCACCTCGGCGACCTCGCGCGGCTCCAGGCCCTCCCACACGGTCAGCGTGAGCACCTCGCGGTCCAGTTCGCCGAGCCGGGCCAGCGCCTCGCGGACGGCGAGCCGCTCGGGGATCTCGGCGCCCGGGTCCGGGACCACGGCCGCGAGCCGTTTGCGCAGCCGGTCGCCGAGCCGTTCGCGCCGTTCGTCGCCGCGGTGGTGGTTCGCCAGGACACGCCGTGCCACGCCGTAGAGCCAGAGCCGGGTCTCCGGGCCGCCCGGTACCTCGTGCCGGCGCCGCCAGGCGATCAGGAACGTCTCGGCGACGACATCGGCCGCGTCCGCCGGCTGCTCGACCCGGCGCAGGGCGTAACCGAGCAGCGGCGGGAAGTTGGCCGCGTACATCTGCCGGAACTCGTCGTCTTGGGGCACAGTCACCTCATGTCCGGGTGCGCCCCCATCGTGACAGCCGGAAGCGTGACGATGAACGCCGAGCCGCGGACCGGGGCCGGGCGGTAACGGACGTCGCCGCCGTTCGCGCGGGCCAGCTCGCGGACGATGTAGAGGCCCAGGCCGGTCCCGGCGACCTTGTTCGCGGTGGTGTCGGCCCGGGCGAACCGGTCGAACAGGCGGTTGCGGAACTCCGGCGGGACGCCCGGGCCGCGGTCGGACACCTCGACGGTGACCGGCCCGTCGTCGCCGTCGGCGCGGGCGACGATCGTGCTGACGCCGCCGCCGTACTTCGCGGCGTTGCTGATCAGGTTGGTCAGGATCTGGTCGAGGTGACCGGGCTGGGCGGAGGCGGTCAGGTCGCGCGGGCAGGAGACGTCCGCGGCGGTGGTGCCGGTGGCGCCGAGCGCGGCCTCGATGTGGTCGGCGACCCGGACCGGGCGCGGCGCCGCGGTGAGCCGGCCGGCGTCGATGCTGACCAGCGCGAGCACCTCGTCGACGATGGTGACCAGGCGACGCGTGGTGATCTGCACCCGGGTGACCATCCCGGCGGCGTCCGGCGGGAGCGGGTCACCGTCCAGCACCAGGTCGAGGTAGCCCAGGATCGTACCCAGGGGGTTGTTGATCTCATGTCCGAGCATGCCGATCAGGTCGGCCTTGAGCTGGTTGGCCGCCTCCAGATCGCGGTTGCGGTCGGCGAGCTCGGCGGTGCGCGCCCGCACCTCGCTCTCCAGCGAGTCGTAGAGCAGCGCGTTGTCCAGCGAGACCGCGAGCTGCCCGGCGATCAGCTCGACGGTCTCCAGGCGGCCGGTCGAGAAGACGCCGCGCTGCCGGCGGTTGGCCAGGACCAGGACGGCGTCCTCGGTGCTGTTGCAGGCGATCGGCAGGACCAGCAGGCTGCACACGTCCAGCCCGGCCAGGTACGGATCCCCGGCGAACCGGTCGTCCCGGGTCGCGTCGGCCACCAGCAGCGGCTGCCGGGTGCGGCGCACGTACCGGACGGCGGACCATGGCTGATCGTCCTCGCCCGCGTCCGAGCGCAGCGACAGCCCCACGTCGGTGGCCCCGGTCATCGCGCTCAGCACGTCGCCGACCTGCGCGGTCAGCCCGGACACCGAGGTCTGCGAGCTGAGCGCCCGGGATGCCCGCAGGATCGCCATCAGGTCGATCCGGTCGGCGCCGCTGCCCGGCGCGCTGCTCGCGGTGTTGCGCAGGAACGGGTGCTCGGTCTCCAGCCGGGCGACCGGCCCGTCGGCGCCCCACGCGCGGTAGGTGTCGCGCGCCTCGGTGAGCAGCTGGTGCCCGGTGTGGGTGAGGCCCTGCGCCAGGTGGAAACGGGCGGCCCGCTCGGCGAGCAGCGCGTGGTGCCAGGGCCGGCCGTCGACCGCGTGCAGCCCGTCGTCGAAGCAGCGGATCGCGGTCACCGCGTCCCCGCGGCCGCGGGCGATCTCCGCGTCCACCAGCAGCAACAGCGGCCGCAGGTTGTGCGGCGCGTCGGCGGCCCGGCGGACCAGCCAATTCCGGGCGTCGGTCAGCTCGGCGGACCGGGACCCGGCCAGGCTCAGGCAGCGGGTCACCCGGGTCAGCGCCGAGGCGTAGAAGCCGCGGATCGCCCCGCTGTGCTTCATCGCCGCCGCCGAGTGCGCCGCCAGCATCGCCGGGTCGTCGCCGAGCAGCGCGGCCAGGGCCCGCTGCTGGTGGTAGGTGGCGAGCGCCGGCGGGTAACCGGCCACCTCCTCGAGGTAGGTCTCCTCGTCGAAGTCGTCGGCGGCGAACGACCCGGGCGCCCCGCTGCGCCCGCGCAGCAGCCGGATCAGCTGCCGGTGCGCGAGCGCGATCAGCCGGGCGTAGCGGTTCCCGGTCCGGCCCGCGTACGCCAGCACCGCCTCGGTCTCGTCGGCGCACGTCTCCAGCGAGTCCTCGGTCTCCAGCAGCAGCGACAGCATCCGCGCCCAGTGCAGCCCGGCCACCTGCACGTCCCCGGCCGCCAGCAGGTCGTCGCGGGCCTGCCGGGCCGGCTCGATGATCTCCTCGAGCGGCGTGAACCAGTGCGCGGCCAGCAGCAGGTGCATATAGGCGGCGATCGCGGTCTCCGCCTGGTAGCCGTGCCGCCGCCCGGTCGCCACCGCGTGCCGGGTCAGCAGGTAGCCGGTGCGGTAGTCGTCGAGCAGCCCGACGGTCACGCAGATCGCCGCGCCCAGGGTGCCGGTCAGCGGCGCGCACACCCCGTTGCGCAGCCACAGTTCGTGCGCCTGGCAGACCACCCAGGCGTGCCGGGCCGGGTCGATCAGGAACGCCGGCGGGAGCATCCGGTGCAGGATCGTGGCGATCGCCTGGACCCGCGGATCGCTCGTCTCGGTCTCCGGGTAGGCCGGTCCGTTCGCCGCCACCCAGTCCCGCAACGCACCCACGGCCCGCAGGTTGTCCGCGTCCAGGTCGGCGGGCGGCTCCAGGCCGAACCGACGCAGGGTGTCCAGGCCGAGAGCGATTGCCGCGCGGCACTCTCCGCGCTGCGTCAAAGAATTGATCTGTACGGCGGTGGCCCCGGCCAGCTCCACCGCGTCGTGCGCCCGGACCGACAGCTCCCGGTAGATCCGGTCCGCCTCGGCATGCCGGCCCAGGTAGTACAGCGCCGCGTGCCGGTCCACCGCGAGCGCGTGCCGGCTCGCCCGGTCCGCGGCGGTCGGCAGCGGCGCCAAGATCCGGTCGGCGGCCGCGAACAACTCCTCGGCGACCAGGTAGTTGGTCAGCCGGGTGGTGTGCCGCCCGGCCCGGTGCAGCAGCGCCGCCGCCGAGCGCCGCTCCGCGTCGTTCTCGATCAGCGCGGTCACCGCCAGGTACTGCTCGGCGGCCTCCCGGGTGAACTCGTCGTGCCCGGCCAGCCGGCGGGCCATGGTCAGCTGCAGCTGCTCGATCTCGTCGGCCGGCAGCAGCTCCCGCGCCGCCTGCAGCACCAGGTCGTGCCGGAACCGGACCACCGTGTCCAGGCTGATCAGCCCGTCCGCGACGGCCGGGGAGAGCCGGGCCGGGAGGGTGGCCGGCAGCGTTCCGGTGGCCAGCGCCAGCAGCTCGGGGCGGACGTCGGCGCCCAGACAGGTCAGGGCGGTGAGCAGGTAACGGGTCGGCGGCGCCTGCTGGGCCAGCCGGACGGCGAGCAGCTGGGGCAGGCGATGCCGGGCGACGAACGCCCGTACGTCCGAGGGGTTCCAGACCCAGCCGGCGGAGGCCGGCGTCAGCAGGCCCTCCGCGCGCAGCGCGTTGATCAGCTCCACGGTCGCGTAGGGATTCCCGGCGCCCGCCGCCCCGATCAGGTCCGCGAGCTCGGCCGCCAGCACGTGCGGCAGGCGCAGCACCGTCGCGGTCAGCGCGGCCAGCCCGGCCCGGCTCAGCCCGCCCAGGCGCAGCGGCCGCCCGACCAGGCCGTCCCGCTGCCAGCGCGCCGCCAGCGGGGCGAGCGGATGCTCGGCGTCGACCTGCTCGTCGCGGTACGCGGCCACCACCAGCAGCCCGGGGATCGGCCCCTCGGCCAGCACCCCGTCCAGGATCCGCAGCGACGACGCGGTCGCCCACTGCAGGTCGTCGATCAGCACCACCAGCCGGCGGCGTTCGGCGACCGCCCGCAGCAGCGCGGCCACGGTCGCGCTGAGCCGATCCGGAGCGGTCAGCGGGTCACCCGGGAAGGGTGGCGTGGAGACGTTCAGGAACGCCGCCATCTCCGGGATGACCCCGGCCAGCACCGCGATGTTCGGCCCGAGCGCGGCCAGCACCCGCTTGCGGTCCTCGGTCAGGTCCGACTCCGGCTCGGCGAGCAGCAGGCGCCCCAGCGCGCGGACCATCCGGGCGATGCCGCCGCTGTCGGTGCCGGTGCGGAACTGCTCGTACTTGCCGGACACGAACCAGCCGCCGCGCGCGGTGATCGCCGGTCGCAGCGTGTGGACCAGGGCCGACTTGCCGATTCCGGGCGGGCCGCTGACCAGCACGGCCGGTGCGCCGGCGGTCATCGCCTCGGTGAGCGACCCGGCCAGCGCGCGGATCTCCCGGTCCCGGCCGACCAGCACGGGCGGCGGCGACAGGACGGCCGGGAAGTCGCGTTCGCCCGGCGCCCAGGCGCCGTCCGGGTCGTCCCGGAAGCGCGCCAGGTCGTGGGCGAGTCCCTCGGCGCTCTGGTAGCGGTGGTCCGGGTCCTTCTCCAGCAGCCGCATCACGATGCCGGCCAGGCGGTCCGGCAGCTCCGGGACGGCCGGCGTGTGCACCAGCGTGTCGCGGACCAGCTCCAGCTGGTCGGTCGCCGGGAACGGCGGCCCGCCGGTGGCCAGCGCGTACAGGGTGGCGCCGAGGCCGTAGAGGTCGGCGCGCCGGTCGGTGGCCAGCCCGGTCCGGCCGGTCTGCTCCGGCGAGAGGTAGCCGAGCGTGCCGACCGGGCCCTCGTCGGGCTCGGGCGGGCCGGTGATCGCCAGGTCGTAGTCGATCAGCAGCGGGGGAGCGTCCGGCCGGAGCAGGATGTTGGCCGGGGTGATGTCGCGGTGCAGCACGCCGGCCCGGTGCACCGAGGCGAGCGTGCCGGCCAGCGCGTGCGCGACGCGGACCAGGTCCGGCACCGGCATCGGGCCGGGCAGCGGCGGGGTGCCGCGGTCGTCGAACAGGACGATGGTCTGCCGCTGCTGGACCGGGGCCAGCCGGGGGACGCCGGGGATTCCGGCGAGCCGTTCCAGGACGGCGCGCTCGTGTTCGGTGCGGCGGACGGCGCCGGGGCCGGTGGCGCGTTTGCCGACTACGGCCGGGGCGCCGGGTGGGGTGCGCCGGGTGACCTGCGTACGGTCACTCTGGTACAGCAGCTCCTCACCCACATCGAATGATGCTACTTTTATACCGATTTTTAGGGACTTCATTCGGAGGTACGGGCGGTGCCCGGTCCCGTGCTGCTGAGCGCGGGCGGAGCGCTCGCGGCCAAGGGTCCGGCGCCTCGGCCACGGCGCGGTGCCCGGTCCCGTGCTGCTCAGCGCGGGCGGAGCGCTCGCGGCCAAGGGCCCGGTGTCTCGGCCACGGCGCGGGGCCCGGTCCGGTGCTGCTCAGCGTGGGCGGAGCGCGCCCGGCCACGGGCCCGGTGTCTCGGCCGGCAGCTCGACGGTCTCCGTCTCGGTGCGGTAGATGGTCATTCCGCGCGCCTGGTAGTTCGCCAGCGCCGCCGGCCCGTCCAGGCTGCAGGTGTGCATCCAGACCCGGGTGACCGCGGGCAGCCCGGGCCAGCGGTCGGCCAGCGACCAGGCCCGCTCCAGCCCGGCGCCGAGCAGGTGCCCGCCGATCCGCTGCCCGGTGAAGCGCGGCAGCAGCCCGAAATAGGCCACCTCGACCTCGCCGGGCCGGGTGCCGTCCAGCTCGATGTACCCGGCCGGGGTGCCCCGCACGTACGCCACCCAGGTCTCCACGCCGGGCCGGTCCAGGTACTCCTGCCACTGCGGCCAGGTCCAGGCCAGCCGGTCGGTCCAGGACCAGTCGCCGCCGACCGCGGCGTACAGGAAGCGGTTCAGCTCGGGGGAGGGCAGCTCGGCGCGGACGATCTCGACCGGCACGGCGGGGTCGCTCCCGCGGTTGAGCCGGTCGGGCGCGGTCTGTTCCAGGTACCAGGTAGTGATCTCCACCGGCCCATGATCGCATTACGGACCGGGTCGTCCACTGAGGAAACCGGCGTCCGAGATTTCACGTATTGGTAATGGTCAGGGTCGTGGGAGCGCTCCACCTGGTCGTCTATGTTTTCTCCATCAAAGCTCTCTTCAATTCCGGCGTGCCCCACGTCGCGCCTGCCCTGACCTTCGACGCGCTCGGTCCCCTGGAGGTTCGCCGCTCGGGAACACCGGTCGTGCTCGGGCCGCCGCAACGGCGGTTGCTGCTGCTCCGGCTGCTGGTCGCCGGTCGTGCCCCGGTCGGCCGGGACGCGTTGCTCGACGAGCTGTGGGGCGGCGAGCCGCCGGCCGGCGCGACGTCGTCACTGCACGCGCACATCAGCCGGCTGCGGTCGCTGCTGGTCGCCGACACGCCGATGATCGTCCGGGACGGCGCCGGGTACGCGCTGCTCGCCGAGCCCGCGATGCTCACCACCGCGCGCTTCCAGGGGGCCGTCGACCGGGCCCGCGAGCTGTTCGCCGACGGACACGCGGCCGCCGCCCGCGGCCGGATCGAGCCGGCCCTGGAGTTGTGGCGCGGCCGGGCGTACGCCGAGGTCGCCGCGTACCCGTTCGCCCGCGCCGCGGCGGCCCGGCTGGAGGAGACCCGCGCCGAGGCGGCCGAGCTGCACGTGGCGATCCTGCTCGCGGCCGGGGACATCCGGGCGTCGACGGTGGCCGCCCGCGACCTGACCCTCACCCATCCGCTGCGCGAGTCCGCCTGGGAGCTGCTGATGCGGGCGCTCTACCGGGCCGGGCGCCCGGCCGAGGCGCTGCACCAGTACGGCCGGCTGCGGGCCCGGCTCAACGAG
The DNA here is from genome assembly GCF_019704555.1 of Actinoplanes sp. L3-i22. NCBI lineage: Bacteria > Bacillati > Actinomycetota > Actinomycetes > Micromonosporales > Micromonosporaceae > Actinoplanes > Actinoplanes sp. L3-i22. Next base: position 7,704,200 of record NZ_AP024745.1, on the reverse strand, counting down.
GATCTGGGCGCCGAGCCCGGCCCGGCGCTGCGCCGCCTGCACCTGGCGGTGCTGCGCCAGGACCCGGAGCTGGAGGACGCGGTGCCGGCCGGCCGGTGACCGCCCGGGCTCAGCCCTTGTGGAACTTCTGGTTGGACGTGCCCGAGCACTCCCACAGCTGCAGCCGGGTGCCGTTGCCGGTGCCGTTGTCGCGCAGGTCGGCGCACCTGCCGGTGGCCGTGTTGACCAGGTCGTAGGAGGAGTTGACGGTCCACTTCTGGGCCCAGCCGCCGTTGCACTTGGCGACCTGGACCGCGGTGCCGTCGGAGGCGCTGGCGTTCGCCGCGTCCATGCACAGCCCGAGCGACCGGATCGTCCCGCCGGTGAAGGTCCACTTCTGCCGGGCCGCCCCGCTGCACGTCCAGATCTGCAGCGGGGTGCCGTCGCCGCCGCCGTCGGTCACGTCGACACAGCGGCCGGACGAATAGCTGATGATCGAATAGCCGCTCGCCGTGGTGGCCGCGGCCTTCGCGGTCGCGGTGCCGGTCGCCTTCGTGGTGGCCTTGGTGGTGGCCTTGGTGGCCGGAACGGTGCCGGCCGCGGCGGGCGCGGCCGGGAACACCGGGTTGCCGAGCGGCACCGGAGCGCCGCCACCGCCGGCCGGCGGGATCGTGCCGACCGGCCGGGTGGTCGCGCCCGGGACGGTGGCCGGGCTCGCCGGGCCGCCGCTCGCCGAGGGCATCGCGCCGACCGGCTGCTGGGCGGCGTCGCTGGTGCCGCGGCTGACGATGAAGCCGGCGCCGGCCACGGCCGCGGCCACGACCCCGGTCACCGCGCCGATCACCAGCAGGCGTCGCACGATGCCGGGCTTCTCGCCGCCACCGCCGGAGCGCCGCGAGGCGCCGGCGAAACTGGCCGCGAAGCCGGTCAGACGGGTGGGGTTCTGCTGGTCACTCACGACTGGTGTCTCTTCTTCCCCGCGGGTGGCCGCCATCGATCGCGGTGGACGCTACCGGGTGCCGGGCCGGGTCCTCCAGCGGCGAAACGGGCCGCCAAGGATCCGGCAAGAGATCGACAAGAAATCGGCAACGGTTTGTCAAGACCCCCGTGGCAGGCTCTCCCCCGACCGGGGGACCCCTGTCCCGAAACGCCGGGCCCGGCACGGAAGGTGGAGCGCGGACATGGCAGCTGAGGTGGACGGTCACCCGATCTATGTCGGGGAGGGACTCGAGGCCGCGGGCTCGTTCCTGAACAGCCAGGCCGAGGTGGCGTCGGAGAAGCTGCAGGCGCTCGCCACGCGGCTGGCGCCGCTGGAGGAGGACTGGCGGCAGAGCGTCGCCGCCGAGTACTTCCAGGACCTCAAGGACGAGTGGCAGCTCAGCGCGGTCGGCCTGTTCGGGCCGGACGGCGTGCTCGGGATCATCTCCCAGAAGATGAACGTGGCCTGGACCAACTACTTCGAGGCCGAGTCCACCAACATCAGCAACTGGCGGCACTGAGCACCGTGGCCACCGACGAACGACTCCGGGTCACCGTCGTCGGCGCCCGCCGGCGGGTCGACCTGACGGTGCCCGCCCGCGCGGCGATCGCCGAGTACAGCGCCCGGCTGCTCGACCTGTGCGGCACCGAGGAGGACGACGGGGCGCTGCCCCCGGTGTGGTCGCTCGCCCCGGCCGGGATCCGGCCGTACCCGCCGTCCGCCTCGCTCGCCGAGGCCGGCGTGGCCGACGGCGCCGTGCTCTACCTGCGCGACCACGCCGCCGGTGAGCTCGACGAGCCGTCGATCACCGACATCGTCGAGCTGGTCGACACGGCCAGCCGGTCCCGCCGGGGCTGGGACGCCCGGCTCGGCGCCGGCGTGATGCTGACCAGCGGCCTCGGCGCGCTGGTCGCCGGGCTGGCCGCGCTCTCCGCCGGCCGCGCCCCGGCGCCGCTGTTCCTGCTGGTCGCGCTGGCCGCCGGGGTCGCCTCGGCAGTGCTCGCGCGCCGGGCCGACCGGCGGGCCTGGCCGCTGCCCGGCTTCGCGGTCACCGCCCTGGCCCTGGCCGCGGTGCCGCTGCTGGCCCTCGCGCCGACCTTCCTGCCGGCCACCCGGACCAACCCGGGCACCGCGCTGATCGGGCTGGGCTGCGGCGCGGTCCTCGGCGCGCTGACCGCGCGGCTGGCGCTGCCCCGGCTGATCACCACGGTGCTGGTGGCGGGCGGTCTGCTCGCGCTCAGCGCCACGGTGATGCTGGTGCTGACGCACGCCGGCCGCAACGACGCGGCCGCGGCGGTCGCGCTGCTCGCCCTGGGCCTGCTGGAACTCGCCCCGAGCCTGGCCGGCCACCTGGTCGCCTCGGCCGAGCCGCCGGCCGGCCGGACCGGCACCGACGAGATCGAGGCGCTGGTCGGCCGGGGCCGGCTGGTGCTCGCCGGGATCGTGCTCGGCTGCGGCGCGGTGCTGGTCGGCTGTGTCGTGCTGCTCGCGCTCTCCGGGGACCCGTACGCGATCGCGATGGCCACCGCGCTCGGCCTGATCCTGCTGCTGCGGGCCGGTCGGCTGATCGTGGTGCCGGCGCGGCTGGGCATGCTGCTGGCCGGGGGCGCCGCACTGGTCGCCACGGCGCTGCTGGGCGGCGACGACCTGGCCGGCCGGCTCGGTCTGGCCGGATCCGCCGCTGCGGCCGGCGGTCCGCTGCTGGCCGTGGTGACCGGGCTGAGCGTGGCCGGATCGGGGCTGGCCGGCGCGTTCCGGGCGGCGGCCGAGGGGGCCGACGCCGACGAGCTGGCCAACGAGCCGGCCGGCTGGACCGGGACGGTGGCCGGCCTGCTCACCACGCTGTGCGTACCGCTGGCTCTTGGGGTTTTCGGGGTTTTCGCCCTGCTCTTCGCGGCCGGCGGCCGGATGTGACCAGTTTCCCCCAGCACGAGAGGCCACGACCATGAGCGATCCCGTCGTCGTCGGCGGTGTGACCTACCACGTCACCCCCGACGTGGTCAGCGGCGCCGCGACCGACACCCAGACCACCGCGCAGGAGATGGCCGAGCTGATCGCGGACATCCGGACGTACGTGGTCAGCCTGGAGGACGTCTGGCAGGGCGTCGCGTCGAACCAGTTCCAGCAGCTGATGCACGACTACGACACGTTCGCCCGGACGCTGCAGGACGCGCTGGCCGGCATCTCCAGCGGGCTGCACGGCACGTACCTGAACTACCGCGACACCGAGATCGCGAACCTCAACGACCTGCAGGCCGTCGAGCTCGGTCCGCCTCCGGCGCTGTTCGACTAGGTGGTCGCGTGAACGGCTCGGCGATCACCGGCTCCGGGACACTCCGGGTCGGCGGGAAGGGGTGGGGCACCCACCGGACGATCGGCTCGGCGCTGCGTGCCGCCGGTCCGGGCGCGGTCGTCTCGATCCGGCCCGGGACCTACCCGGAGTCGCTGGTGCTCGACCGGGACGTCACCCTGCTCGCCGAGAAGGGCGCCGGCACCGTCGAGCTGCGCGCGGTCACCGGCCCGGCGGTGCTGGTCACCGGCGGCACCGTGGTGCTGCGCGGGCTGACCGTGACCGGCCCGCACCCGGAGCAGCCCGCGGTGCTGGCCCGCTCCGGCCGGCTCACCCTGGACGAGTGCGTGGTCGGCACCGGCCGGGTCGAGGCCACCCACGACGCGGCGCTGACCCTGCGGGCCGGCACGCTGCGCGACAGCGGCCGGGCCGCGCTGCACGCCACCGGTACGGCCACGGTCACCGTCACCGACTGCGTGGTCGAGCGGATCGCCGGGCACGGGCTGGTTCTCGCGGACGCCGCGCGGGCCACCGTCCGGGAGACCCGGATCCGGACGGTCACCGGGTGCGGCCTGCTGCTCACCGGCGCGGCGGCCGGCCTGCTGGTCAACCTGGACGTGGCCGGCTGCGGCGAGGCGGCCGTGGCGCTGCGCGGCTCGGCCGGTTCCACGCTGCGCGGCTGCCGGCTGTCCGACAGCGGGTTCGGGGTGGCGATCGACGCGCCGGCCCGGCCCGATCCGGGCGCCGGTGACACGGTCGGCGCGGACGAGCGGTGGACCCGCCTGGAGGACTGCGACCTGTTCGAGATCGCGACCGGCGGGATCCGGGTCGACGGCGCGGCCGTCCGGGTGACCGGCTCCCAGCTGCGGGTGCTGGGCGGCACGGCGCTGCTGGCCACCGGCACGGCCGAGGTGGTCCTGGACGACTGCCGGCTGGTCGACACCGGGGACAGCGCGATCGCGGCGCTCGGCGCCGCCCGGGTCACCGCGACGGCCAGCACCGTCGCCCGGACCGGCGGCAACGGGGTGCACGCCATCGACGACAGCGTGGTCGCGCTGCACGACTGCGAGCTGACCGGGACCGGGTTCACCGCGGTGCACCTGGGCGGGCGGGCCCGCGGGGAGCTGACCGGCACCCGGATCCGGGACAGCGCCGAGTCCGGCGTCCGGGTCGCGGACGCGGCGGTGCTCGACGCGCGGGACAGCACGGTGGCCGGCGCCCGGGAGTTCGGCGTGGAGATCGCCGGCGGTGACGGGACGCTGCGCGACTGCGTGATCTCCGGAACCCGGATCGGGGTACGGCTCCTGACCCGGCACCGGCCGCTGCTGGCCGGCCTGCTGATCGGCCCGACCGGTGGCGCCGGCCTGGAGGTGGGCGCGGACACCGGCGTGCTGGTCCACGGCGGCGAGGTGACCGGGTCCGGCGGCAGCGGCGTGTTCCTGGACGCCGGCAGCGAGGCGTGGATCGACGGCCTGCGGGTCGTCGAGACGACCGGCGGCGGCGTGGTGATCTGGTCCGGGGCGACCCCGCTGCTCGAGCGGATGACCGTCGCCCGGACCGGCAAGAACGGCATCTACCTGCACGAAAGCGCCGGGGGACGGCTGGTCGACTGCGAGCTGTCGGCGACCGGCTTCCCGGCGCTGCACATCGGCGCGGACGCCACCCCGGAGATCACCGGCTGTTTCGTGCACGACACCGCCGAGGACCTGTCGCTGGCGGCCGGCGCCGCCCCGGTCTTCAGCGGTTGCCGGGTCGCGGACGTGGCGACCAGCACCATGCCGGCCGACGGGGTCCGGGAGACCAGGCCGGCCGGCCCCGCGGCGTCGTCCGGCACCGCCACCGGCACGCCGATCTCCGCCGAGCTCGACCTGCCGGTGCTGCTCGGCGAGCTCAACGGGCTGATCGGACTGGACGGCGTCAAGCGCGACGTCAAGGCGATGATCGACCTGTCCCTGATGGTGCGGCGCCGGCTGGCGGCGGGCCTGGCCGCGCCGCCGGTCAGCCGGCACCTGGTCTTCGCCGGCAACCCGGGCACCGGCAAGACCACCGTCGCCAAGCTGTACGGCCGGATCCTGGCCGCGCTCGGCCTGCTCCAGCGCGGGCACCTGGTCGAGGCGGACCGGGCCGCGCTGGTCGGCGAGTACGTCGGGCACACCGGCCCGCGTACCCAGGCGATCTTCCGCCGGGCGCTGGGCGGGGTGCTGTTCATCGACGAGGCGTACTCGCTGGTGCCGGCCGGGCAGCCGGGCGACTTCGGCCACGAGGCGATCGCCACGCTGGTCAAGCTGATGGAGGAGCACCGCGACGAGGTGGTGGTGATCGCGGCCGGCTACCCGGAGGACATGGGCCGGCTGATCGCCTCCAACCCGGGCCTGTCGTCCCGGTTCACCCGGGTGCTCACGTTCGAGGACTACACCTCGGCCGAGCTGGTGGCGATCGTCGCCGCGCAGGCCGCGCAGCACCAGTACCGGCTCGACCCGGACACCGACGCGGCGCTGCTGGACTACTTCGACGGGGTGGAGCGCACCGAGCACTTCGGCAACGGCCGCAGCGCCCGGCAGCTGTTCCAGCGGATGACCGAGCTGCAGGCCGGCCGGGTCGCCACCCGGGCCGACCCGACCAACGACGACCTGAGCACGCTGCGCGCCGAGGACCTGCCGTGGAACGTCGCGTGACGGCCCGCCGGTCAGGGCGCGGCCGGCGGCTCGGGGAACTTCGCCTGCCGGTCGATGTAGGAGTACGTGGTGCCGGCCACGTTGAGCCCGGCGATGTACGCCCCGGCCACGTCCAGCACGGCCGCCATGCCGATCAGCGCGCCGCGCTGGTAGTTGTCCATCTTCGCGGCGAACTCCTTGGCGCCGCCCTGCAGCGGGCTGTCCACGTCCATCCAGTAGCCCTGGCCGGGCGGCGCGCCGACGGTGGTGGTGTCCACCCACTTCTCGTCGGTGTCGATCTGCCCGTAGATCGCGCCGCCGGAGATCGCCGCCTCGACCTTGGCCTTGAGCGCGATGTACGCCTCGACGCCGCGGTCGGTGGCGGCCAGCATGCTGCGCTCGGTGTTGCGCATGGTCAGCGGGTTGACCACCAGGGCCTGCTCGTTGAGCGGGGTGCCGGTGGGGGTGCCGGCGGCGGGCGGGGTCGCGGCGCCGGCCGGGTTCAGGTTGTACGACGGCAGGTCGTCCGAGGAGTCCCAGCCCATCGCCAGGTTCGGCACGTCGCCGGCGCCGTAGGTCGGGTCGCTGCTGTCGCTGCCCCCGGAGTCGCCACCGTCGTCGGACGGGCGGGGGAAATAGTGGGACTCGATCGGGTCGACCATTATCGATTACCTCCAGAATACGTGTCCAGCAAAGGCATCGTGCCATGAAAATAAGTTTCCTGGCAAGCCTGAGAATCGTTTCCACGCCGCTTGAGAGAATGGTGTTCGGCGATGGCTGATGAGATTTCTTTCGAGGAGTTCCGGGTCGATCTGGCCGAGATGGCCGGGGTGATCGGCCAGGTCAAGGGCGATGCCGGGGCGATCAACGCGGCGATGGCCGAGATCAAGCGACAGTTCACCAGTGTCGAGGCGGCCTGGAAGAGTCCGTCCGCGCTCACCTTCGCCGAGCTCAGCACGTGGTTCCAGAAATGCCAGGACGAATTGTCGACCGTGCTGGGCGACATGATCACCCGGCTGGACGCCGCCTACAACACCTATCACGACATGGAACAGGCGGCGCTGAACGATGTCTCATGACTATTTCGGTTCGGCCGGCGGCGAGCACGACTACGACGTCGCCACCCGGATCGAGGTGCACGGCGCCGAGTTGGACACCGCCGTCACCGCGCTGCAGACCCAGGCCAAGGCGGTCGCGGACAGCATCTCGTCGATCAACGGCGGGCTGTCCGGCCTCAAGCTGTCCTGGGCCGGCGCGTCCCAGCGCGAGGCCACCGACTTCATCGACCGGTGGAACGCGATCGCGGTCGCGCTGTTCGGGACCAAGGCGGCGAACGACGACAAGGACTTCGACGCCGAGGACGGCGTGCTCAACGTGCTCGCCGCCGGGGTGAAGGCGGTGCTGGCCGGCTTCAACGAGGCCGAGACCGAGCTGCTGAAGAACTTCACCGACATGTTCAACGGACTCAACGGCACCGCCACCCCCACCCCGGCCCCGGCCACCGGTGGCACCGACCCCAACGACCCGGTCATCCGTAGCTAGGGCGAGACATGGCGAACACGAAATTCCACCGTCCGGCCCGTACCTTCGCGCCGGCCGTGCCCGAGGAACGGGTCACCCTGGCGCCGCCGCCGCAGAAGGCCGCCGAGTCCGGCGCCCAGCAGTGGCTCTACCTGCTGCTGCCGCTGCTCAGCAGCGTCAGCATGGGCGCCTACCTGGTCACCTTCGGCAAGACCTGGATGATCGCGCTGGGCGTGGTGTTCGTGCTCGCCTCGGCCGCCATCACGCTGCTGGTGCGCCAGCAGACCAGCCGGGCCGCGCGCCGGGCCGCGGCCCGCCAGCGTCTGCGCTACCAGGAGTACCTGACCGAGCTGCGGGCCCAGGCGCGCGCCTCGGCGCGGGCGCAGCGGCTGGCCGCCGCGTTCGGGCACCCGTCGATCGAACGGCTCTGGGCGATCACCCGCAACCGCCGGCGGATCTGGGAGCGCCGCGCCGGCGACCCGGACTTCCTGCAGCTGCGGGTCGGGCTGGGCCGGGCCGAGGCGGCGCTGCGGATGCAGCTGCCACCCCGGCAGGACCCCACCGCGGAGTACGACAAGACCGCGCAGCGGGCCGCCACCCGGCTGATGGACGAGTACGCCGCGGTCGGCAACCAGCCCGCCTGGGTGGCGCTCGGCAAGATCGGCGTGCTCAGCGTGCTGGGCGCGCCGGAACGCGCCCGCGAGGTCGCCGCCAACCTGCTCACCCAGCTCGCCGTGCTGCACGGCCCGGAGGACGTCCGGGTGATGATCCTGGCCGGCGACGGCTCCTGGGACTGGGCGAAGTGGCTCCCGCACACGCAGGACCCGGGCGCCCCGGCCGGCCACCCGGCTCCGATGATCGCGACCGGCCTGGACGGGCTCGCCGACCTGCTGGAACGCCGGCTGGAGGAGAAACGGGCCGGCCTGGTGGCCCGGATCGGGCTGAGCACCCGCACCGAGCCGGCCCCCGGCCAGCACCTGGTCGTGGTGCTGGACGGCTACCGGCCGGACGCGCCGTTCGGCCGGCACCCGCTGATCGAGAACCTGATCGGCGACTCCGGCAAGGCCGGCGGCCTGCACGTGATCTGCCTGGTCGCCCGGGAACCGGAGGAGCCCGGCCGGGTCGACGCCCGGATCCGGCTCGGCGCGACCGGCGGCCTGACCGTGGAGAGCCGGCTGCCCGGTGTGGTCAGCGCGGTCACCGACGCGGTGCCCGACCCGGCCGACGTGGTGCTCAGCGAGCACATCGCCCGCGCGCTCGCCCCGCTGCTGCTCACCGCCGAGCGCGAGGAGGTGCTGACCCGCGCGTTCGGTCTGCCCGAGCTGGTCGGCGCGGGCGACCTGGCCACCCTGGACCCGACGGCGATGTGGCGCCGCCCGGACGCCGCCGAGCTGCTGCGGGTGCCGATCGGCATCACCGGCGACGGCGCCGATCTGGTCCTCGACCTGAAGGAGTCGGCGCAGGGCGGGGTCGGCCCGCACGGCCTGCTGGTCGGTGCGACCGGATCAGGAAAAAGCGAATTATTGCGTACGCTCGTGGCCTCGCTCGCCATCACGCACTCGCCCGACGAGCTCGGCATGGTGCTGGTCGACTTCAAGGGCGGCGCCACCTTCGCCGGGGTGACCGACCTGCCGCACGTGGCCGGCCTGATCACCAACCTGGCCGACGACGAGACCATGATCGAGCGGATGCGGGTCGCCCTGCACGGCGAGCTGCAGCGCCGTCAGCAGCTGCTGCGCGACGCCGGGAACCTGGACAACGTCCGGGAGTACCAGCTGCACCGGGCGGCCGGCGGCACCGATCCGCAGGGCCGGGCGCTGGAGCCGCTGCCGTACCTGATGATCTTCGTGGACGAGTTCGCCGAGCTGCTCAGCCGGCGCGCCGACTTCATCCACCTGTTCGTCCAGATCGGGCGGCTCGGGCGCAGCCTCGGCATGCATCTGCTGATGGCCAGCCAGCGGATCGACGAGGGCCGGCTGCGCGGGCTGGAGTCGCACCTGTCGTACCGGCTGTGCCTGCGCACGTTCAGCGCGGCCGAGAGCCGGGCGGTGATCGGCACGGCCGACGCGTACAAGCTGCCGCCGATCCCCGGCTCGGCGTACTTCAAGGTCGGCGAGACGGTCTACGAACGGTTCCGGGTGGCGCACGCGTCCGCGCCGTACCTGGCCCCGGACCCGGACGCGCCCGCGCCGGTGACCAGCTTCGCCGCCCCGGAGCCGTTCGGGCTGCGGACCGCCGAGGACGCCCGCCGGGCGGCCGACGCGGCCGAGGAACCGGACGAGGCCCCGGCGCCGTTGCCGGTCACCGTCGGCGGCCGGACCGCGCTGCAGGTGATCGTGGACCGGGTCCGGCCCTGCGGCACCCCGGTCCACCAGGTGTGGCTGCCGCCGCTGCCGCCCTACCTCGACCTGGACCCGCTGGTCGGGGTACTGGAGACCGACGACGAGCGCGGCTACCACGCCAGTGGTCTGGCCGGCGGCCTGCTCACCTTCCCGGTCGGCGTGGTGGACCTGCCCGCCGTGCAGGAGCAGCGGGTGCTGATGCTGCGCCTGGACGACGCCGGTGGGCACGCCGGCCTGGTCGGCGCCCCGCAGTCCGGCAAGAGCACCCTGCTGCGCACCGCCCTGCTCAGCGCGATGCTCACGCACACCCCGGACGAACTGCAGTTCGCCGTGATCGACTTCGGCGGCGGCACGCTCGCCCCGTTCGCCGCCGCCCCGCACGTCGCGGGCGTAGCGGTGCGCACCGACGAGGAACGGGTCCGGCGCACCCTGGCCGTCGCCCACCAGCTGCTGGCCACCCGCGAGGAGTTCTTCGCCGAGCACGGCATCGACTCGGTGGCCGAGCTGCGCCGCCGCCGCGACGCCGGCGAGCTGCCGGCCGGGGTCAACGCCGCCGACTGGGTGCTGGTCGTGGACAACTGGGCGGCGCTGCGGACCGGCGTCGACACCGCCGACCGGATCGTCACCGAGATCTCCGCGCGCGGCGCCGGCGTCGGCGTGCACCTGCTGCTGACCGCGAACCGGTGGACCGAGATCCGGACCAGCCTGCGCGACAACATCGGCATCCGGCTCGAACTGCGGCTCAACGAGCCGGCCGAGTCCGAGGTGAACCGGACCGCGGCCAAGGCGCTGACCGTGGCGATCCCGGGGCGCGGGGTCTGCCCGCCGGGCGACCACTTCCAGGCCGCGCTGCCCCGGCTGGACGGGGACGCCGGCACCGAGAACCTGGCCAAGGCGCAGCAGGCGGTGCTCGACGAGATCATCGCCGGGTGGCCCGGGGCGTCCGCGCCGCCGGTGCGGACGCTGCCGAAGGTGGTCACCGCGGCCGAGCTGGACGCCCGGTTCGGACCGGAGCGGGCGGGCGTGCCCATCGGCGTACGGGAAATCGATCTTGATGTGGTCGGTCTTGATCTGACCCCGGTCGATCCGCACCTGATGGTCTTCGGGGACTCCGGCGCCGGCAAGACGTCGGTGCTGCGCGCCTGGATGGCCGGGCTGGCCCGGCGGCGCACCGCGCGGGAGGCCCGGTTCTTCCTGATCGACTACCGGGCCGGGCTGCTCGGCGCGGTTCCGGACGAGTACGTCGGCGCCCGCGCCGGCAACCCCGACCACGTCGCGGCCTACGTCACCCAGCTGCTCGGCACCGTGGCCCGGCGCCGCCCGCCGGCCGACGTGACCGCCGCCCAGCTGCGGGCCCGCAGCTGGTGGACCGGCCCCGAGCTGTACGTGGTGGTCGACGACTACGACCTGGTCGCCGGCCCCGGCGGCCGTGGCCCGCTGGCCCCGCTCGCCGAGGCGCTCGGCCAGGCCGGCGACATCGGCCTGCACCTGGTGCTGGCCCGCCGGGTCAGCGGCTCGGCCCGGTCGATGATGTCCGACCCGATCGTCAGCCGGCTCAAGGAGTACGGCGCGACCGGCCTGATCCTCTCCGGCGACCCGCGCGAGGGCGTGCTGCTCGGCGACCAGCGCGCGGCCCGCCGCGACCCCGGCCGGGGCGTGCTGGTCAGCCGTTCCGGCGCCCAGGTGATCCAGGCGGCCCGCGCCGCCGACGAGGAGGAGTAGTCGTGGGCGCCGAATTCGACACCGGGCCGATCGTCCAGCTCGGCAACGACTTCATCACCGCCGGCGACACCCTGTTCGAGACCGCCGTGTCGATGCTCAACGACGGCAACGCGTTGTTCGCGACGTGGAACGGCAAGGCCGCGTTCCAGGCCCACATGGTCCTCGCGGCCGGCGAGAACAGCGTGTACGCGCTGCTGGTGGCCCAGGCCCGGAACTGCTGGGAGATCGGGTACGCCCTGCACCGCTACGCCAAGCAGGTCGACGAGGCGCTCGCCGAGCTGCGCCGGCAGGAGGCCGCGATGGCGATCGCGGTGGCCATCCTGACCCTGTTCGGCTTCGCCACCATGCTGGCCGAGACGTTCGCGATCGGGGCGGTGCTGATCGGTATCGCCAGCCGGCTCGCCACCCAGCTGGCCCGGATCTCGACGTTCGTGACCAACGTGGTGAGCCGGTTCGAGGCGCTCGGCACGTTCCTCACCAACCTGGAACGGTTCGTCGCGACCCCGTTCATGCGGTCGGTCACGTTCGTCGCCGACGTCTTCCACAACTCGCCGGCCATCGTGCAGATCGCCCGGGGCGTCAACTACGGCGCGAGCGTCTACCGCAACCTGCCGGCGCTGGCCCAGGAAACCGTCCTGTTCGGCCGCAACGCGGTGGTCGGCGCGGGCGTCGGCGTGGGCACCGACTGGGTCGCGCGGCAGATCGGCGCGAGCATCGAGCACGTCCAGAACCACTACACGGTCGCCGACGGGCTGATGGCGGCCGGGTTCGGCGGACTCTACGGCGGGATCCACGGGATCGGCTCGCGGCCGGAACTGGTGCCCCGGGGCGTGGACGGCATCCCCGGCCGGGTCGGTCAGGTCACCGGGGTCCGGACCCCCGCGATCGACGAGATCCACCTGTCGACGGGGGTGCCGCACACCAACATCGGGCGGCTCGACCCGCTCGGGGTCAACGGGAACCAGATCCGGCTGCAGACGCCGGACCTGGTGCCGCGGGGGACCGGGGTGCGTACCCCGATCGCGCCGGACCGGGTGGCGACGCCGGCGCCGGTCGTGGTGCGCGGTGGCGGGGACGTGCCGGTGGTCGCGCGGCCGGTGGATCCGGCCCGGAGCGGGATCACACCCGGTAATACCCGGGGGACCGTGCCGGTCGGGGAGTTGCCGGGGACCCGGGGCAGCGTCCACGAGCCGGTGACGGTGAACCGGGGGAGCGTGACGCCGCCGGGCGGGGTCCGCGGGACGGCGGCGACCGATGCCCCGCCGATCACCCGGGGCACGACAACGGCTGCGGAAGGGCCGCCCGTTACCCGGACCTCCACGGGTCCCGGCGCGACCGCCACGCCCGGGCGCACGGCCACTTCCGCCACCCACAACGAGACGTCCCCCGGTGTCGCGGAGACCCCGCCGACCACCTCGAAGGGCGACAAATCGGACCCACTGGCCGGCCTGTGGAAGGACGCCAAGGCCCGGCACGAACTGCAGCTGGCCCGCACCCAGGCCGCCGAACCGGTCGTCCGCCAGGCCATCCGGGTCACCGGTGACCAGCGGGAACTGGTCACCCTGCAGACCCGGAACCAGTTCCCCGGCGAGGGCAACCGGCTCGGCGGCAACCCGGCCCCGGTCCGCGACGTCCCGGAGTCCGCGAGCACGCCGTCGAAGACCCGTTTCTACGAGATCGACCCGCAGACCGGCAAGGCCACCGAGATCACCCTGCGCCCGGGCGAGACCGCGCACGACCCCGCCGTGGTCGGCGACAGCGTGTACACCAACCGGGCCTGGGACCGGCAGGGCGCCGAGTTCGGCTACGGCAGCCGCAGCGACCGGATCCTGACCTACAACACGCAGAGTCACCGCTTCGAGGTCACCACGGTCACCGTGCACGACAGCGCGCCGGCCGGTCCGGCGCGGGGCCCGGTGACGTCGTCCAGCGGGACGCGGCCGTTCCAGTTCCTGCGCCGCGACGCGGACGGCAGCACGCACCTGGAGACCTACCAGCACGACCCGGCCGCGATGACCACCTCGCCCCCGAAGAACGGCGAGACCGGATACGCCCGGCTCGGCCCGGACGGGATCGGCGAGTTCCACGGCGGGACGCCCTACGGCACCGCGCACGTCGAGCGGGTCGGTGGCCCGGGCGAGGCGGGCGTGCTGATCCGCGACCCGGACACCGGCCGCTGGACCGTGGTCCGCGGCGCGGAGCCGGGCCGCGCCGCGGTCACCACGCCGCAGGCGGAGAGCCGCTACTTCCGGTTCGGCGACAACGGTCCGGACGCGACCCCGGTGCCGCGCGGCGCCGGCGAGAAGCTCACCGCGATCAAGATCGAGCCGGGGACCGGTAGGCCCGGCGAGGTCCGGTTCGCGGCGACCGGTGACGACCGGCCGCAGCTCGCGATCGGTGCCGACGGTCGGTTGGTCAATCAAAATCCAGGCAGGATTGACGTACGGGCGTTGCGCTACGACCCGGCCTCCGGCGACCTGACCCTGCGCGCCCCGGACATGGGCGGCCACGGCGGCCCGGTCGCCGGCCCGCGCCCCGGCAGCGACCGCCCCGGCGGCGCCCCGCGCGGTGGCGGCGGATCCGGTGGCCTGGGACTGGCCGACCGTGGGGAGGGCTCGCACACCACGACCGCCCCGACCCGGACCATCCGGTTCACCGAGGAGTCCACGAAGACCGGGATCGCCGAGCCCCCACCGGCCACCACCCGCAACACCGGCGGCGACCCGAGCCACCTGCCGGCCCGCCCGAACCGCGACGCCGCCCCGGCCGCCCACGACCCGAGCCGGATCCCCGGCCCGACCCGCACGCCCGACCCGGGCAGCGCCCTGCCCGGCGGTGGCCGCCCCGGTCCCGAGGCGGTGACCGGCGGTGGGCGGCGTGGCTCCGATGCCTTGACCGGCGGTGGGCGGCGTGGCTCCGATGCCTTGACCGCGACCTCGGAACGGCCCGGACCGTCCGGCACGACCGTGGCCCGGCCCGGCCGTTCCGAGGTCACCGTCGTCGCCCCGGAACGCCCGGCTCCGCCCCGGGCCACCTCCGGGACGCACGACGGCTCCGGCGCGCCGCGGGCCGAGGCCGCCCGGCCCGCCACCGAAACCACCGGAGGCAAGCCTTCCACCAGCACCAAGCCGGTTGCCGGCGCCGAGCCGGTGGTTGCCACGAAGCCGCTCGTTGACGGCAAACCGCTCGTTGACGGCAAACCGGTCGTTGACGGCAAACCGGTTGTCGACGGAAAGCCGGTTGTCGAGGGAAAGCCGGTTGCCGGCGGCAGGCCGGCGGTTGAGGGCAAGCCGGCCGCGGGAAGCAAGCCGGCGACCGGGAAGCCGGGCGTGCCCGAGACGATCCGGGCCGCGACCCACGAGGTGGCGAGCGCCCGCACCGACCTGCTGCGCGCCCGGGAGATCCAGCGCGACCTGCCCCGGCGCGAGCGGCAGGACCAGCAGATCCTGAGAGGCCGCAAGCCGGACACCCCCGCGCAGCACGCGGCCCGGGCCGCGACCCGCCGGGACCTGACCTGGGTCCGCGACCAGCGATCGACCAGAACCGTGGTCCGCGCCGCCGAGCAGCGCCTGACCAACGCCGAGCAGCGCCTCGCCGCCGCCCAGCACCGCCTGGCCGCGATCAACGCGGCCAAACCCGGCCCGGCGGCTGAACCCGCGCCGGCCCCGAAACCGGCGAAGACCCCTGCGCTGGGTGGCGGCGGACCGCTGGCCGGGCACGATCGGGCGGTCGATCAGGCGAGCCGGGACGTCGAGGCGGCCCGGTCCGAGGCGACCCGGGCCCGGGACGTCCAGCGGGACCTGCCGCAGCGGGTCCGGCGGGACCAGCGGGTGCTGACCGGCCTGCGGTGGCGGCCCCGGCTGGACCCGGCCCAGCGGGCGACCCGGGCGGCGACCGGCCGGGACCTGATCTGGGCCCGGGCGCAGCAGGTGAGCGGCGCCCGGGTGCGGGACGCCGAGCAGCGCCTGCAGAGCGCGGAGCAGCACCTGGCCGCCGCCCGGCAACGATTGGACGCGGCCCGGGCCCGGCTGGAGCAAGCCCAGGCGGCCCCGGTCAAGGCGGCCCCGGTCAAGGCGGGCTCGGCCGGGGTACGGCCGGCGCGGAGCCCCGAGCAGGAGGCGTTCGCGCAGGCGAGCCGGCACGAGGCGACCGTGGCGGCGAGGGCGCGGGCGGCCGTCCGGCAGTGGCGGGTCGCGGTCGATCGGCTGGCCGGGCACGAGAGCGAGCTCGGCGCCCTCCGGTCGAGGGGTGCGCTGTCGCCCGGTGAGCTGCGGACGGTCGCGGCGCTGACCCGGGGGCTGCCCGCCGACCGGGCGGCCGTGGTCACGGCGAGGCGGAACGTCAAGACGGCCCGGCAGGCCCTCGTCGTGGCCCGGCAGGAGCTGGGTGCCGCCTGGCGGGCCCGCGCGGATTCGGCTTCGGCGGGACCGCTCCGGGAGGACGTGCCGGCGGCCATCGGCGTACCGAAGGAATGGAGCGAACCGCGAGGGACCGCCGGACCGGAAGCGATCAGCGCACCGGAAGGGGTTCTTCGGCTTCCGCCGGTGGCGTCGTGGCCCGGTCGCGCCGCGACCATGCCGTTCGGCGAGCTCGAGGCCTGGGCGGCGACGCTGGCGCCGGCCCACCGCTCCGGTCTGCTGGACCTGATCACCCGGATCTTCCCGGAGACCGCCGGCCCGATCGAGCCCGGCGACGGCATCCCGGTCGGCCCCCGGACGTTCGCGTCCGACGCGGTGCGGCTGGCGCACGCCTACTGGCATCTCGGTCCGTCCGGCGCGCGGCTGGAGGGCGAGCGTCTCGGGATCGCCTCCCGCAACCGTCGCCGCCCGGCCCCGCTGATCGGCCGTGAGCTGCTCGCCGACGACCTGACCGTGGACGCCGCCGGGCCGCTCGCGGCGGAGCTGGGCCTCGCCGTCCGGGTGCCCGGCAACGCCCGTGCCACGGCGCCGCTGCCGGAGTCGGTCCGGGTCGTCCCGGTGGACGCCGACGGCGGTCTCACCCTGCGCCCGTGGGCCACCCATCAGTGGGTCGTGCCCGCCGGCCAGGCCGTGGAAGCCAACGTCACGCTGCCCGGCGGCTGGCTGCTGGAGGAGCTGGCCGGCGGTGTCTGGGCCCGCCCGGCCTACCCCGACCCGGCCGCCGCCGAGTGGATCCGTGCCGCGTCCCCGGACGTGATCGGCACGCTGACCCTGGGCGTGCCCGGCCGCGAGGTGCCGGCCGCGGTGCTGGACGTGGTCGCCGACCTGGTCCGGGCGATGCCGCCGGCGACCCGCGGTGCGCTGCGGGTCGGCCTGGTCGGCGATCTCCCGGTCCGGGTCGATCCGGCCGACACGGCCTGGATCGAGGCGTTCGAGGACGCCCCGGAGGCGGTCCGGTCGCACGGCTGGACCGATCCGACCAGCACCCGGGACGGCGAGCCGGAGCTGGTGCGGTCCTACTTCGCCGTCCGGCGGGTCGCCTACCGGGATCGGATGGTCACCGCCGTGACGATCCGGGCGCACCTGGCCGACCCGGCCCTGCGCGCGGTCGCCGAGCGGGGCGTCGCGACCTACCTGAACGAGCCCGGCTACCGGCTGCCCACCAGCGGTGACCTGCTGCACGTCACGATGGAGTGGGTGGAGTCGGCCGACGGCGCGCACCTGCCGATCACCGTGCGTGAGCCCGGCGCGGCGATGGACCTCTACCACTGGCCGGCCGACGCCCGCCCGGTCGACGCCGCGCACGAGCTGCTGCACCAGCTCGGCCTGCGCGACGAGTCCCGGAGCCGGGCGACGCCGGGCCGGGCGAACGTCCCGGGCAGCCTGCTCGGCCGGTACCACGAGCTGCCGGAGGAGGCCGGCCTGGCGTGGCGCGGCCTGCGCCCACGGCATCTGCAACTGCTCGAGGCGATCGTCGGCGAGCCCGGCGTCGACGGGCACTACCACGGCGTCGACCGTCCGATTCCGATCAGCGGCGCCGCGCCCCGGGCGCCGCAGGACCCGGACGAGCTCGCCGCCGCGGCGGCGCTCGTGCGGCAGGGCCGGGAGCAGCGTTCCCGGGCCGTCCGCGAGCACGTCCGGATCCGTCTGACCGGCAACCGGAGCGGCCAGTACCTGCCCGGGCCGACGACGGCAGGCCCGTCCCGGGTCCGGACCACGCGCGGCGACGAGCAGTTCCGCACGCTGCTGCCCGAGACCCGGATCGTGGCCCCGGCGGGCGCCGCGGTCGACGTGCCGGGCGCGGGCGAACGCTGCCTGCTGCTGGCCACCGCGGTCAGCGCCCCCGAGGTGGTCGCGGCGCTGCCCGGCATGCCGGAGGACGCACTGGCCCGGCTGCGCGCCCTGCGTACGCCGGCCGCGGCCCCCGGCCCCCGGATCGACGACATCGCGGCCGTCCTGCAGTGGCACGTGGTCGACACGTTGCTCGGCGCGGTGCCCGACTCGCCGGTGACGCAGTACGTGAACCGCCTGCTCATCGCGTTCCCGGGCCTGCCGCCCGGCACCGACCTGCCGGCCGAGCTGGCCGCCGCCGCGCTGGACTGGAACTGGCGCTCGACCGGCCCGGCCACCGCCGAGCTCGGCGACGAGGGCGTCGACCTGGGCAGCGCGTTGATGGCGGTCCTCGGCATCGCGCTGGGCCGCACCCTGGTGCAGGTCCGTACGGACGCCGGCGATCAGCCCGTGGTGATGCACGACCAGCCCGGCACCGAGCCGATCTACGTGGCGTACAGCCGGGAGGCCCAGCACTACCAGGCCTGGGTGCCGGTCGCCGCCCCGCCGCCGGGCCTGCCGCCCGCGCCGCCGCCGCCCGCGCCGCCGGCCGGTCCGGCTCCGGCGACCCGGCTGCCCTGGTACGTCGAGCACGGCGCCCTCGGCCAGATCGGCGTCGGGTCGGCGGAGATGCGACCCGGCCGGACCGCCGCCGGACTGGCCGCCGGGGTCGCCGCCCGGCTCCACCGGAGCCTGGCCAACGTGCGTGACCTGGACGAGGCCGCCCGGGCCGCGATCCGCGACGCGATCACCGCCGAGCTGACCGACCTGCTGGCGGTCCCGCCGCGGGCGACCGGCCGCCGGGAGACGGCGTTCAACGAGTTCCTGGACCGCTGGGACGCCGCGCTCGCCCAGGGCCTGCACCTGTGGGCCGGCGACCGGCTGGTCTGGGTGCGGGTCCGGCTCGACGACAGCCGGCCGGGTCCGGCGCCGGTCAAGGGCGAGCCCTCGGTCTTCAAGGTCAACTTCTCGTCGTCGGACATCTCGGCCGGCCACGCGAGCGAGCACGAGGCCGGGCCGGGCGCCGACGCGACCCTGCTGTTCCTGGCGTTCCTCGAGCACATCGCCCGGGGCCAGCTGCGGATCCCGCTGACCGCCTCGGCCGCGCTGGGCGGCTCCCGCTCGTCGGACTGGCGCCTGGTCGCCGGCCGGCAGATGTTCGTCAGCGGGCGCGCCCGGTTCGACTCCGGCCTGCGGTTCGAGGTGCACCTGAACGGCGTGGCCAGCACCGCGCACGCCGTCCTGCGCCCGGCCGACTACCGGCTCACCGCGCAGTTCCCGGCGCAGTACGTGACCGAGGCCGCCGAGGCGATCCGCCCGGACCCGGCCGCCGTGCCCGCGGCGCCGCTGCCCGAGGCGGGTCGCGCCGAGCCGTCCTGGGCGCACGAGGTGCTCACCGCGGCCGACCTGGAACCGCTGATCACCGCGTGGCACCGGGCCCTGGTCCCGGCGCTGGGCCCGGAGGCGGCCACCTCGATCGCCCGGGCCGGCGTGACCCAGCTGCTCAACGAGCGGGCCGCGCTGAACCGCAACCGCCGGCTCTTCACCGGCGGCGACATCTCCGGTGAGCTGACCGCCGAGCGCCGGATCCACGGTCACCGGGTGCCGATCCTGGAACATCAGGTGCGGCTCGGGCTCCGGCTCGTCCCGGTCGAGGTGACCTATCTCGGCACCACCGGCGGGGTCGCGGTGCGGGACGACCACGGCATCGGCGCGGGCGGCTCGGACGGGCAGAAGGGCGCCAGCGGTGTCGGGCTGAAGGGCACCGCGGGGGCGTCCGGCCTCAAGTCCGACCTGCCGGAACCGGACCTGCGCACCCGTGGCGCGATCGAGGCGACGCTCGGCGGCGGGATCGACCGCACCACCGGTGGCGGCCTGGACGCCGAGTCGGCCAACCACACCGTGCTCAAGCGGGTGGCCGAGCAGGCCCGCTACCGGGTCCGGGTCCGCGCCGAGCTGACCACCCACGGGCACGCCGGGATCCCGGACGTCGTCGAGGTCCTGGTGACCGAGATGGGCGTGCCGGCCGCCGAGCGGCAGCGGTTCGAGCACGCGCTGACCGGCCGCGACCTGACCGTGCGGGTGCCGGCCCCGGCGCTCGCGCCCCGGCCGGCGGCGACCGTCGACCCGGCCGCCGACGCCGGCCTGGACGCGCGGTTCGGGCCCCGCGAGACCCGGGCCACCAACCTCCCGGTCCCCGGCCGCCGCCCGGCGCGGGTGCCGATCCCGCAGGCCCGGCCGCTGCTGGTGTCGACCGCGGCGGACGGTGAGCCGCCGGCGCTGACCGCCCGGCGCGGGCTCGGCCCGGCCACCGTGCTGCACCTGCCCGGCGCCGAGCGGGTCGCCGAGACGGTGCTCGCCGCGCTGCACCGGCACGCCGGTGACGCGGCCTACGAACCCGAGGCCGCCGAGCAGGTGTACGCCCGGATCGGCCGCTCCGCGCTGGAGGCGGACCTGACCCGGGCCCTGGTCGGGGTCCGGTTCGACGTCCGGATCGGCGCCCGCACGTTCGCGGTCCTGCTGACCGGCCGGATCGAGAACCGGATCGACGCGAGCACCCGGTACCCGATGGACGTCAACCATCGGGCCCTGCTCGGCGCCGGCAACGAGGCGTCGCTGGCCACCGGGTACTCGGTCGAGGGCGGGATCGGCGGCAGCGCGACCATGCGGCGGGGCGAGGCGGACCGGGGCACGTTCCCGGACGTCGACCTCGGGTACGGCCGCAGCTGGGAGGACGAGCTGACGGTCGGCGACGCGATGCAGCTGTACCGGCGTACCGAGACCACCGGCGACGTCCACGAGCTGCTCTACCTGCTGAACTTCGAGGCGACGATCCGGCACGGCGGCGCCACCGAGACGCACTCGATCGGCTGGACCCCGCCGGCCGCCGCGCCCGGCAAGGGCAAGGGCCCGGCGCTCGCCCGCCCGGTGCCGGCCGCCGCGGTGTCGGCGTCGGGCGGCGCCGTGGTCGGCGTCCTCGCCGTGCCGGTGGAGTACACCCCGGACGCGGCCGAGTCGGCCACCGCCGATCAGATGCGGCCGGCCGCCGCGCCGCCGGCCGCCTTCACCGCCGATCGGGTGCCGTTCGAGCAGGGCGTGGCCGGTCTCTTCCCGACCTTCGCGGCGCTGCCCGAGCTGGTCGCGGCGGGCGCGCGGGCCTACGGCAACCTCAACGGCCACGCCGACACCGGCGACGCCCACGACCCGCTGCACGACTGGGCCCGGGACCCGATGAACTGGCCGGCCGAGGTCTGGGCGCTGG
This sequence comes from Actinoplanes sp. L3-i22, assembly GCF_019704555.1. NCBI lineage: Bacteria > Bacillati > Actinomycetota > Actinomycetes > Micromonosporales > Micromonosporaceae > Actinoplanes > Actinoplanes sp. L3-i22. The sequence continues at coordinate 7,683,203 of NZ_AP024745.1, read as the reverse complement.
GCGTGCCGAGCGAGCTGGCCGCGCACTTCACCGAGCTGGTCAGCGCGGACGGCTGGGTGCTGTCGCTGCCCGACGCGAACGGGTTCCGGCAGGCCGTCCGGCTGCGGATGCGACTGCCCCGGACCGCCGCCACCCGCGTCCGGAGCTGGGCCAAGGGGGTGGAGGTCGAGCAGTACGCGATGTCCGCCCCGACCGTCAAGTACACCACCGCCGGCGCCCAGAAGTTCGCCGGCAAGCTCGGCGGCGGCTACAACCACCTGCACGAACAGGCCGCGCCCGAGGTCGAGCGCCGCGCCGAGGAGGCCCCGCACCAGGAGCCGATGCGGTTCCTGGGCGGGGTCAGCGCCGAGGGCGGGCTCAGCTACGAGCCCGGCCACAGCACGGCCCGCAACCACGGCAACCTCGACATCACCCGGGCCACCTACGAGGAGGCGGTCGACCACTACCGCGGCTCGCCGGTCTTCGAGGTCACCGCGCTGCGCTGGGACGACGACGTCGCCGACACCGCCGAGACGCCGGTGCCGCCCGGCGGCCTGCCCCTGCACCAGCCGGCCCCGCCCGCGGTCTCCTACCAGCAGTTCCTCACCGTGCACGGCGGCCTGGAGATCATCCTGCCGGAGCGCCGGGCGATCGACCTGGGCCTGCGGGCCGACCCGGACCGGGGCACCCCGGCGGTCCGGCAGCGCGACGTCATCGACCCCCGGCTGCTGCGCGCGACCGGTCACCCGGAGCGGTTGGACGCCGGTGACGTGCTGCCCGCGATCCGCCGGATCCTGACCGAGCAGAACCTGATCGATCCCGGTCGCCCGGTGCCGGACCGGCTGGACCGGGCGCTGACCCGGCGCTACTCCGGCTGGGCGCTGGAGAACCGGTACTTCGCGCTGACCGGCACCGGCGTCAACGCCTGGATCCCGGTGCTGACCAGGTTCGGCACCCGGTGGGTGTACATCAGCGTGACCGCCGCCGAGGGACCGGTCACCGCCGACCGGCCGCGCCCGCGGGTCTCGCTGACGCTGCGCGGCGAGGGCCAGGAGGGGCGCTCCGAGTCGCGGTCGCGCTCGTTCGGCAAGAGCTGGTCGGTGTCCGGCGGTGACCGGGTGCTCGACCACGAGGAGATGCCGCAGCCGCCGCACAACCGCGGACCCGAGTTCGGCGGGGCGCAGGGCGGGGTGCACGGCTCGTACGAGCGGTCCGCCACCCGCTCCGAGGACACCGTCGAGAAGGACATCTACCGCGCCGGCGTGAAGGTCTCGCACGAGTTCGAGATGCCGCTGACCTTCACCGTCCGGATCGGCATCACCCGGCAGAAGCCGGCCCTGGTCGAGGCGCCGCTCGCCGGGCTCGGCCGGCTCTTCCGCGGCGCCGCCGACCTGGCCGGCTTCGGCGGCTGGGCGCGCCGGGCCGGGAACGCCTGGCACCTGCCGTTCTTCCACTGGACCAACGAGAACGCGCTGCCCGCGGTCCGGGCCGGATCGGTGCGGCTGCTGGTCCCGAGCTACCTGACCGTGCCGCACGGCGCTGCCGCGCCGCGGGCCGGCTGGACCCCGCTGCCGCACGTCCCGGCCACGCCGCCGGCCGGCCGGGCCCGCTGGGGTGACCTGGCCGGCCGGGGCCGCCCGCTCAACGCGGTGCTGGCCGACAACCGCACCCTGCACCCGCTCTCCACGCTGCCGATCGCCCGGGCCGTCCAGCAGTGGGCCGGCCTGGTGACCATGCCGGTGCGCAGCCGGGTACCCGACCCGGCCGCCCGCGACGCGCCGGCCGGCCTGGCCGGCTTCGCCACCGACCTGGGGCTGCGGCTGCGCAGCGGGGCCAGCGACTCGATGCTGCGTACCCGGATGTCCCGGCTGCTCGGCGCCGGCGGCTACCAGATCCCCGGCACCGGGATCACCGCCCGCCTCGACGTCACCGGCGGGCAGTACTGGCGGGACGCCGACGGCAACCCGCTCGCCTTCGTCCACAAGGGCCGCAACTACCAGCAGGTGAAGACCGCGCCGGCGGAGGAGACGTCGGCCGGCTCCCGGCACGGGTTCGTGGTCGGCGCCGGCGGCAGCAGCCTGGAGTGGCGCCGGCCGAACTTCAAGCCGGACCTCGGCGGGGAGATCGGCTACGACTACGCCACCGAGGGCTCCCTCGAGATCGCCGGCAGCTCGGTCGCCGAGCGCAACGTCGAGCAGAGCCAGCCGTACCACGTCTTCCAGTTCCGGGCCACGCTCTACCTGACCGGTGCGGCCGGCACCCTGATCGTCGACGTGCCGGAGGAGTTGCTGGCACTCAGCGCCACCACGCCGGGCGAGATGCATCCGCCGATCACCGCGCCCGCCCCGCACACCGGTGGCCCGCGAACCCGGCCGGCGCCGCCCGCCCTCGCCGGTCTGCTGCCGAACTTCGATCTGCGGAACTTCGAGCTGGCCGGGGGCGTGCCCGAGCTGCTGCGGCGGCTCGCGGCCATCCCGCGCTGGATCCGCTCGGCCCGCGGCGTCTTCGAACCCGACCTCGCCCTGCCGATCTACCTGCCGCGCACCCGTCCGGCGCCGATCCGCGCCGCCCTGCCGCCCCGGCCCGCCCCGCTGCGCATCCTGCCGCCCCCGCCGCGAGCGCCGAGGATCGGCGCCGGGTCCGCCGGTGCGCAGGCGCCGCCGGCCGCCGCCGGCTTCGCTTCCCCAAGATCAGATTCCTTGGGTACGGCGGAGCCGGCGCCCGTCGTGCACACGCACTGGCGTGCCGCCGCCGACCGTACCGGCCCGCCCTCGCTGCTCTCGCTGCTCCCGTCGGCGGAGTGGGCGGCCCTGGACCACTCGGCGATCACCCTGACCGACGCCCGCACGGTGCTGCTGGTCCACGAGTCGCCGGACTCCACGCCGGAGCGCCCGCTCGTCGACGTGGCGGTCCGCCCGGCCGGGCCCGACTCCGAGGTGCGGGTGCCCCGGACCCCCGAGCAGCTGCTCGGACTGCTGCGCGCCCAAGGCGTCCCCGACGAACTGCAGCTCACCCTGGTCAGCTGCGACACCCAGCCGGTGCCGGGCGGGTTCGCGACCGCCCTGGCGCGGTTGCGCGGACCGGCCGGCGGCAGCATCGTCGCGCCGCGCTCCCGGATCGTCGTGGGCACCGGCCGGTCGCGGGAGATCACGCTGGTCACCGAGGAGGGCCGGGCGTGGCACCTGTACCAGTACGCCCCGCCGCAGGAGAGCGACGAATCCTGGGACGTGGTCAACGACCGCGTCCCGGGACTTCGGTTGGACGACCCACCGGTGGTCCACGCGTTCGACGGGGTCGTCGCCGAGGACGACCCGGCGGTCGAGGGCGTCGCGCTCGGCCGGACCGCTCCGGGGGAGCCGTCGGCGCCGGGCCGGGTAGCCGGCGACCGGGCGGTGGTCGAGGTCCCAGCGGGTGCCGACAACGCGTTCGTGGCGCTGCTGGCCGCGGCCGGGGCGCAGGGGCTGGACGTGACGGCTGCGGCCGTACCCCAGGAAGCAAGCGCAAGCGGAAGCGGCCCGGCGGCGACCGCAGAGGGTGACCCGGTCGCCGGCCTGCGGGATCTGACCATGCGGCGGATTCAGGCTGCCCGGCGCGGCGGGGCCGGTCTCGGGGTGTTCGACGCGCTCGGCGATGCGATCCTGGACTATCTGCCACCCGACTTCGCCCAGCTGGTTTCCGGTGGCCCGGTGCCGCTGACCTGGGCGGTCGCCAACACCGCGGATCCGGCTGACCCCGGGCGCCGGACCCTGATCGAGTATCTGCGGGCGGCGCAGGAGGAGACCGCGTTGCCGAGCCCGGCGCAGTTCGTCCTGGACGCGCTGCGGAACCCGGAGTTGCGCACGTCGTGGACCGATCCGCTGCTCCTGCGCGCGGCGGCGCTCGCGCTGGGGTGGCGAGTGGTCGAAATCGGTCCGGACGGCGCCGTGCTGGCGACGACCGGGGACCCGGGGCTGCCCTCGGTCCATGTGCTGCACGACGGCGGCCGGTACGCGGCGCTGGCCCCGGCGGCCCCCGCCGAGCCGGCCGAGCCCGCCCCGGCCGAGCCGGACTCCGACGGTGTCGTCGAGGTGCTGGACCTGCCCGACGGATGGGTGCTGGAGCTGCGCGAGGAAGGGCTCTGGGCTCGTCCGGCGAGCGTTCCGGCGGACTGGGCGACGCTGATCCGCGCCCGGATCGACGAGTCGGTGAGCGCGCGGGCGCCGGTCGCGGTCGGCCTGCCCGGAGTGGACGTCCCGGCCGGGATCTGGGCCCGGGTGGAGGAGTTCACCGACCAGGACCTCGACTTCGAGGTGTTCTATCTGGGCGAGGTCCCGTCCGAGTCGACCGACCCGGCCCCGCCGTCGAGCTCGGCCGTGCCGCCGGCCGCGCCGGTGATCGGGATCGGTCAGCCGGGGCCGTCGTCGGCTGCCACGCCGGGCCGGCAGCCGGTGGTCGATCATCCGCTGGCGCCGCCGCCGGTCGTGATCCCGCCGGTCGTTCCGCCGGCCCCGCCCGAGCCGGGCCTGCCCTGGTACGTCGAGCAGGGCGCGCTCGGGCAGTTCAGCGTCCGGGACACCCGGCTCGACCCGGCGCCCGGCACGGTCGAGCAGGCCGCCGCCGCGATCGCGCTGCTCGCCGGCGAGCCGATCACGGCCGAGGTGATCCGGCAGCTGCGCCCGTTGCTGCGGCAGGTGCCGCCGACCGGGGCGCGCCGCGACACCGAGCGCGACGAGTTCCTGGAGCGCTGGGACCGGGCCTTCCACGAGGGTCTGCACTTCGCGGCCGGCGGCCGCGTGGTGTCGCTGCACCTGTCGCTCAACGACGCCAACGCGCTGCCGCCGCCCGGCCGGGACGAGCCGACCGTCTTCAAGGTCAACTTCGGGTCGACCGAGGTCGCCGCGGAGCGCGCCGGTGAGCTCTCCGGCAGTCTCGGGCTCGGCGTCGAGCTGCTGTTCCTGCGGTTCTTCGAGCACGTGGCGCGCGGGACCACCGGGCTCCCGGTGTCGTTCGAGGCGGGCACCAAGAACAGCCGTTCGGAGGCCTGGCGGGTGGTCGCCGGCCGGCAGATGTTCGTCAAGGGCACCAACCGGTTCCGGGCCGGGATCGACATCCGGGTCGCGGTCGACGGCGCGCACCAGGGCATCCATCCGGTCCCGGCCGCCCGGTTCGAGGTGACCGCGCAGTTCCCCGCGCAGTACACCGCGTCCGAGGCCGCCACGGTCCGGCCGACCGCGGCGCCACCGGTCGCGTCCGCGCCCCCGGCGAACACCGGCGAGCGCACGTCGTCCTGGGCGCACGAGGTGCTCAACGCGATCAACCTCCGGCCGCTGGTGCTGGACCTGGCCGCCCGGCTCACCCCGCGGACCGGCGCCGAGGCGGCGGCGCACCTGGTCAGCGAGGCGGTCCGGGGCCTGCTGAACGAGCGGGCCGTGCTGAACCGCAACCGGCAGCTGCTCAACGGCGGCGACATCTCCGACGAGATCACCGCGGACGGCCGGTTCGGCCGCCACCGGATGCGGCTGCACCTCGACCTGCAACCGCTGGAGATCGAGTACCTGGGCGACACCCCGGCCGTCGCGGTCCGCGACGACCAGGGCATCGGCGCCGGCGGCTCGCAGGGCCGGGCCGGCACCAGCGGCGTCGGCCTGGAGATCTCCGGCGGCGCCAGTGGCCTGCGCACCCACCGGCCGGCCGAGGACTACCCCGGCCCGCGGGTGCAGGGCTCGATCGAGGGCAGCCTGCACGCCGGGCACAGCCGGGAGACCGGCGCCAAGCTCGGCGAGAAGATCTCCAACCACACCGTGCTCAAGCGCGAGGCCGACCAGTCCCGGTTCCGGGTCACCGTCCGGGCCGTGCTGACCGCGCACGGCAACGTCGGTGCGGAGCCGATCGAGCAGCGGCTGACCACCGAGTTCGGCGTGCCGGTCGACGAACGCGCCGACTTCGAGACGGCGATGACCGGCCGGCGGCTGCTCGCCGGGCAGCCGGCCCGGACCCGGCCCGAACCGGCGCCCGGCGCCGCCGCGCGCGCCGAACGTGACCTGGACCGGCTGCTCGGCGAGCGGCGGACCGCGCCGGGCACGGCCGTGCCGCCCGGCCGGATCGCCCCCGGCACGGTGACCCCGCAGGCCCGGCCGCGGCTGCGGGCCACCCCGGCCGCGTACGAGCCGCGGCCGCTGGCCGCCCGCCGGGGCATGGGCGCGGCCACCACGCTGCGGCTGCCCGGCGCCGAGCGGGTGTCCACCACGATCCTGACCGCGCTGCGGCAGATCACCGGCCACGCCGACCTGCCGGCCGAGGCGGTCAAGGTGGTGCGCGCGCACGCCGGCCGGGACGCGCTGGAGGCCGACCTGAGCCGGTCGCTGGCCGGGCTGCGCTTCGACGTCCGGATCGGCGGCCGGACGGTCCGGATCCTGCTGACCGGGCGGCTGGAGCAGCGGATCGCCGGGCGCTCGCGGTATCCGATGGACGTCAACACCCGCTCGCTGGTCGGCGAGTCGAGCGAGGCGTCGGTCGGGGACTCGCTCAGCGGCGGGGCGGGGGTCGACGGGGCCCTCGTGGTGCGCACCCCGGACCGGCGGCGGATCACCGCGCCGGAGATCGAGGTGGGCTACGACCACTCCCGCGACAGCGGCCGGGCGATCAGCGACGACGTGCAGCTGTACCGGCGGACCGAGACCACCGGGCAGGTCGACCAGCTGCACTACCTGCTGACCTTCGAGGCGACGATCCGGGCCGGGTCCCGGACCCACCGGTACCGGATCGGCTGGGTCCCGGCGCCGGCCGCCGCGGACCCGCTCGCGACCGTGCCGCCGGCCGCGGACCCGGTCGCGGCCGAGGACGTGCGCGACCATCCCGACGCGGTGGTGGCGATCTTCGCCCACCCCGAGCAGTACCGGCCGGCCGCCGCGGTGCCGATGGCCGAGATCGAGACGACCGGGCACACCACGGCCGCGACCGCCGCCGACTGGGCCGCCGGGCACGTCCGGTTCGACCGGCACGGCACCGGCGCCGTACTGCCGAACTTCCTGGTCATGCCGGAGCTGGTGGCGGCCGCGGCGGACGCCTACGCCGAGCTCAACCACCTCGGCGACGACTGGCGCGCCGACCCGATGCGGTGGCCGGCGCAGCTGTGGGCGGCCGGCGTGCCGAGCCAGTGGAGCGCGCACTTCGCCGAGGCCGGCGACGAGCACGGCTGGATCATCGCGCTGCCCGACGACGGGCTGCACCACCAGGCGCTGCGGCTGCGGCTGCGGATCCCGCCGGCCGAGGTCCGCCCGATCATCGACCCGACCACCGAGATCGAGATCGAGCAGTACGCGATGTCGAACCAGTCGGTGGAGCTGTCCTCGGGCCGCTCGCACGGCGGGAGCGTCAAGGTCTCGGCCGGCGGCGGCTTCCCGACCCGCGCCGCGGAGCCGGACGCGCCGCAGGCCCAGCCCCAGCAGCATTCGCGGGCGCTGCCCGAGACGCAGCACGTCGAGCTCGTCGAATATCTCGGCCGGATGGGCGGGTCCGGCGCGTGGGAGGCCGGGCGCGGTCACGGCGAGGGGCACGCGCGGGGCACCATCGACGTCAGCCGGGCCACGTACAGCGGGCCGGTCCGCGGCTACCGGGCCGACCCGATCTTCGAGGTCACCCTGCAGCGGTGGTCGAGCCTGCCGATCCACCCGGCCCCGGCCGGCGCCACCGGGCTGCGGCGTACCCAGCAGGTGAGCCGGTACCTGCGGATGCGGGCGGCGGTCGACTTCGTGCTGCCCGAGCGCCGGGCCACCGACCTGGGCCTGCCCGGGCACACGGCGGTCCCGGACACCGTGGACGGCGTGACGGTCATCGACCCGGCGCTGTTCCGTACCGTCGGGCACCCCGAGCTGCTCACCCACCACGGGCTGGTCGACGTGATCCTCGACGAGCTGCACGACCACGGGGTGATCGACCGGGACGACCTGGCCCCGGACTCGCTGCGGCGCAACCTGATCCGCCGGTTCACCTCGTGGGCGCTGGAGAACCGCTACTTCGCGCTGACCGGCTCCGGCGTGAGCGGTCTGATTCCGATCATCACGCCGTACGGCACCCGGTTCCTCTACCTCAACGTCCGGGCGCGGGAGGGGGACGCCGCCGACGCCCGGCCGCGCGCCGACGTCGGGCTGACCCTGCGTGCCGAGGGCACCAGCGGCGACTCGGTCTCCGCGTCGCGCAGCTGGAAGGTCAAGGGCGGGATCAGCGGCGGCGCCCGCCGGCTGGAACACGCGCGCTCGGCGGAGAACAACCTCCCGATGATCCCGGAGTTCGGCGGCGGGCAGGTCGCCGTCGAGGCCGGGTACGGCGGCGCGTCGGAGAGCACCACCGAGACGTCCGTGAAGGACATCTTCCGCAAGGGCGGCCGGAGCTCGTACGAGTTCCGGCTGCCGCTCACCTTCACCGTCGACATCGCGCTGACCCGGCAGCAGCCGGAGGTCCTGCGGCTGGCCGGGAACGTGTTCCGCGGGCTGGTGGTGGGCGCCGGCGACCTGTTCGGCGTCGGGGCGGGCGCCCGGGAGCTCTGGCACGAGAACCGGCTGCGGGTCTGGGAGTGGCGGGTCACCCGCGGCACGGGCCAGGAGCCGGTGCGGCTGACCGGCTCGGCCCGCCTGCTGGTGCCGGACTTCCTGGTCCGGCCGGCCGGGGCGGACGCCGGGTGGACCGCGCTGGCCGGCCCGGTCCGGGCGCCGATCCCGGCGGCCGGTCGTCCGGTGCCCGGCTGGATCGATCTGCCGGCCGACCGGGCGGTGCCGGGGTCGGCCCGCGCGCGGCGCAACGCGGTGCTGCTCGACGACGCGTCGCTGCACCCGCTCACCCAGCTGAACATCGCCGAGCTGATCGGCACCTGGGCCGGCGCGGTCAGCCTGCCCGCGACGAACCGGCCGGCGAACCTGCTGGCCGGCACCGCCCACCAGGTCGCCGGCTCGGGCTTCGGCTCCGACCTGTGGACCCTGGTCAAGGGCGGCGCCGACGACGCGATGCTGCGTACCCGGCTGCACACCATGCTCGGCGCGGGCGGCTACCGGATCCCCGGCACCGGGCTGACCGTCCGGGTCGACGTGGAGGCCGGGCACTACTGGCAGATCCACGACGAGGTGACCGGCGCGGACGTCGCGCTCGGCGACACCATGAAGGGCCGCAGCTACCAGCAGACCGAGACCGCGACCAGCGGGTCGCACCACAGCGGATTCGAGTACGAGGCGCGGGGCGGCGTCGCCGGCGGCTCGAACCAGCGGTTCGGCCTGGACGACAAGGCCGAGTTCGCCGGTGGCCCGGGCGTCGGCTACGAGACCGAACGGGCCCTGGAGATCAGCGCCAGCGCGGTCGCCGAACGCAACGTCGAGCAGCGGCGGCCGTTCCGGGTCTACCGCTTCGACCTGCGGTTGTACCTGACCGGGCGGGCCGGCACGCTGTCCGTGCTCAGCCCGGGGGCGCTGCTCGCGCTCAGCGCGCTGGACCCGGCCGGGCTGAGCCTGGACGCGACGGCGAACCCGGCCCCGGTGCCGTCGGTCCCGGCGCTGTCACCGTGGACCTGGCTCACCCGGCGGGTCGGGGAGGGGACGGCCGGGGCCCAGCGGGCGATCAACGAGATGTGGGCGGACCGGGCGGTCGTGCGGGCCGTCCCGCCGCCGGCCACCTACGTGCCGATGGGCCCGATGGGCGGCCAGGACGCGCCAGCCGCGCCACCGGCCGCCCCGGACATCGTCCCCGCGATCCCGGCTGCGGAGATCGTCACCGCCACCCCGGCTGCGGAGATCGTCACCACGGACCCGGCGGCCGCGCTGGTCGGCGACGACGAGCCGCGGTTCGTCATCTCGGACGGGGACACCGACGACGAGCTCACGGATACCGACGAGCCGCGGTTCGTCATCACGAACAGCGACGACGAGCTCTCCGACGACGAGGTGCCGGATCTGCGGTCCCACGGGTCTCCGGCCCGGGGCGGATACGTCCCACCGACGATTGTGGGCGCGCCGACCGATGACCCGCTGACCGATAATGACCAGCCACGTCCCGAGATCGTCATCGTCCCGCCCGAGACCCGGGACGCCGGCGAATCGGCCGCGGTGGTGCACCAGCGCCGGCGTGACGCGGCTCCGGACGACCCGCCGGGCCTGGTCGCGCTGCTGACCGGCGAGGACTGGGGGACCCTCGACCTCAGGCAGATCCCGTTGACCGCCGGCCGGACCACCGTCCTGGTCCACCGGGACGCGACCGCCACCGCGGAGCGGCCGGCGGTGCTGGTGGCGGTGCGGGATCCGGGCGGCGCCGAGCGGATCGTCGCTCACACGCCCGCCCAGTTGCACGTCCTGCTGGGGTCGCTCGGGGTGCCGGACACCCACCGGCTCACCCTGCTCAGCCTGGACCGGGACGCGGTCCAGCAGGACTTCGCCGACGCGCTCACCGCACTACGCGGCTCGACCGGCGGCGCGATCGCGGCGCCCCGGAACCGGGTCGTCCTCGACGGCCGATCCCGCCTGATCGAGGTGGTCAACGAGCCGCCCCTGCCCGCCAACGCGCCCGCGCTCGGTCCCGTGCTCGGCTCAGCGCCCGCGCCTGCGTCCGTGCTCGGCTCCGCGCCCGTGCTCGCACAGCCGAGCGGCCTCGGCCCGGCGATCCCGCCGGCGTTCTTCGACGAGGACCCCCGCCCGGTCGAGCCGCTCGTGCACGATCAGGGCCGGCCCGAGCCGCTCGTGCACGACCAGGACCGGCCCGAGCCGCTCGGGGTCGGGCAGGACGGCCTCGAACCGCGGGAGCAGGCCGATCTGCTGTTCCGGGATGCGCCGCAGTTGCCGATGACCCTGGAGCCGGTCGCCCCGCGGGACCCCGGGCCGCAGCTGACCGTGGAACGCGCCGAAGGGCGGGTGGTCCGGGCCTGGATGACGATCGACGGCGAGCGGCGGGAGATCCCGGTGCCGGATCGGATGCCGGAGGCGAGCAGCGCCCGCGAGGAGCTGGGCGCGCTGTACCTGGAGCTGATGCAGACGTACTACCCGGATCTGAACTGCGAACAGACTCCGTAGCCGGAACGACTGTCACATCCGGGCTCGCCGTCTCGTCCCTCTCCCGAACCTGAACAGGTACGGGAGAGGGACAACATGCGGATCGCGGTGGCCGGTGGCACCGGCTGGCTCGGCAAACTGGTGGTCACGGAAGCGACGGAGGCCGGCCATGACGTCGTGGTGATCGCCCGCTCGCGCGGGGTGGACCTGATCACCGGCCGGGGCCTGGACGAGGCGCTGGCCGGCGTCGACGTGGTGATCGACGTGTCGAACATCGAGACGGTGAGCGGGGCGAAGGCGACCGGGTTCTTCGAGACGGTCACCCGGAACCTGCAGGCGGCCGAGGCGCGGGCCGGGGTGAAGCACCACGTGCTGGTCTCGATCATCGGCATCGACCGCGTGGAGTGGGGTTACTACACGGCGAAGCTCAACCAGGAGAAGGTGGCGCTGGCCGGTCCGGTGCCGACCACGGTGCTGCGGGCGGCGCAGTTCCACGAGTTCGCCCAGCAGTCGCTGACCCGGTTCGGCGGCCCGGTCGCGGTGGTCCCGGCGATGCTGAGCCAGCCGGTCGCGGCCCGCGAGGTCGCCGCCGAACTGGTCCGGCTCGCGGCGGCCGAGCCGGTGGCGGGCCTGGCCCCGGAGCTGGCCGGCCCGGAACCGTTGCAGATGGCCGACCTGGTCCGCAAGGTCGCCCGCGCGCACGGCCCGCGCAAGTGGGTGCTGAGCTTCCCGCTGCCGGGAGAGGCGGGCAAGGCGATGAAGTCCGGCGGCGCCCTGCCGCAGGGCCCCGGCCTGCGCGGCACCCAGACCTTCGACCAGTGGCTGAGCGAGCTCCGATGACGACAGACCCGAACACCGCACCGGCTCCGAACACCGCGCCAGGGGCGACGGTCAGGGCGATAGCCGCGGCCGTCCTGGCCCTGAACGCCGCGCTCGTCGGCGTCTGGGCGGGCGCCTTCCCGCTCTCGTTCTACCGTGACTTCCCGTTCCCCGGCGCGCACTGGGTCTCCGCGCTCGGCCCCTACAACGAGCACCTGGTCCGCGACGTGGGCGGCCTCTACCTCGGGCTGCTGGTGCTGTCGGTCGCGACCCTGCGCCGGCCGTCGCTGGCCACCACCGCCGGTGGCGCCTGGCTGGTCTTCAGTGCCGAACACCTCCTCTGGCACGCCTTCCACCTGGCCGTCTTCCCCCGATTCCACCAGGTGGCGAGCATGGTGGCGCTGTCGGTCCCGCTGATCCTCTCGATCGTGCTGCTCCGGACCGGGCGCGCCGCCTCAGCAGCGGCCCGGGACACGTCGTCGAAGCCGGCCGCCGCTCGTCGATGATCGCGGCGATCAGCAGGCCGAAGAGCCGGGTCACCAGCACGGCCAGCAGCACAGACACCAGAAGAGTGAGCGCGTCGTTACCCATACCCACATTCTGGGCCGGGGGTATGACAAAAACGCGCGGTCACGACCGAAGAGCAGGCATCGCCGAGGTGAGCATCGCGCGCCAGTCCGGCAACGGCGCGACGCCGGTGCCGGCCCAGCCGTCGTGCCCCAGCACGCTGTAGGCCGGCCGCCGCGCCGGCCGCACGAACCGGTCGCTGGTGGTCGGCCGGACCCGGGACGGATCCAGGCCGGCCTCCTCGAAGACCGCCCGGGCCAGCCCGAACCAGCTGGTCGACCCGGCCGCCGTGCCGTGGTAGACCCCCGGCTCGGCGCCCGAGCGGGCCAGCGCGACCAACTGCGTGGCCAGCGCGTACGACCAGGTCGGCGGCCCGACCTGGTCGTCGACCACGTCGAGCGTGTTCCGGTCGGCGGCCAGCCGGAGCATGGTGCGGACGAAGTTCGGCCCGTGTACGCCGTACAGCCAAGCCGTTCTGACCACGAAGCCACCCGCCGCCAATACCGCCTCCTCGCCCACCGCCTTCCCCCGCCCGTAGGCGTTGAGCGGCGCCCGCGCCGCGTCCTCCGGGATCGGCGTGGTCGCGGTCCCGTCGAAGACGTAGTCGGTGGAGATGTGGATGAGCCGCTTGCCGGCGGCGGAGGCGAGGTTGCGCACGCCGTGCCCGTTGACCGCGGTGGCCGCCGCCTCCGCGGTCTCGGCGCCGTCGACGTCGGTCCACGCGGCCGTGTTGAGCACGACGTCCACGCCGTCGACCGCGTCCCGGACCGCGTCGGCCGAGGTGATGTCGAGGTCCGCACGGGTGGCGGCGATGACGTCCTGCCCGGCGAGCACCGTCCGCAGGTCGGTGCCGAGCATCCCACCGGCGCCGGTGATCAGCCAGCGCATCAGAGGCCGGCCCGGGTCTTGAGCGGTTCCCACCAGGCCCGGTTGTCGCGGAACCAGGTGACCGTGTCGGCGAGTCCCTGCTCGAGGGTGACCTGCGGCTCGTACCCCAATTCGTTTTTGATCTTGGAAATGTCGAGGGAGTAGCGCCGATCGTGGCCCTTGCGGTCCTGGACCCGGGTGACCATGTCCCAGTCCGCGCCGCAGGCGTCGAGCAGCATGCGGGTCAGGGCGAGGTTGGTCAGCTCGGTGCCGCCGCCGATGTTGTAGACCTCGCCGGCGCGGCCCTTCTCCAGGGCGAGCTGGATCCCGCGGACGTGGTCGGTGACGTGCAGCCAGTCCCGGATGTTGCCGCCGTCGCCGTAGAGCGGCACCGGTTTGCCGTCCAGCAGGTTCGTCACGAACAGCGGGATGACCTTCTCCGGGAACTGGTGCGTGCCGTAGTTGTTCGAGCAGCGGGTGACCACGACGTCCATGCCGTGGGTGCGGTGCGCGGCGAGGGCGAGAAGATCAGAAGAGGCCTTCGAGGCGGCGTACGGCGAATTCGGCGCCAGCGGCCACGCCTCCGTCCATGATCCCTCCTCGATGGACCCGTACACCTCGTCGGTCGAGACGTGCAGGAACCGCCCGACCCCGGCCGCCCGCGCCGCGTCGAGCAGTATCTGGGTGCCGAGCACGTTGGTCGTCACGAACGGCACCGCGCTGTTGATCGACCGGTCCACGTGCGACTCGGCGGCGAAGTGGACGACCGCGTCGTGCCCGGGCAGCAGGTCGCGCAGCAGCGCCGCGTCGGTGATGTCGCCGCGGACGAAGTTCAGTCGGGAATCCGTCACGGGTAAATTGGCGAGGTTGCCGGAATAGGACAACAGGTCCAGGACGGTCACCGAGGCGCCGACCGCACCTGCGAATTCATCCTTTAGTACCGCCCGGACATAGGCCGAACCGATGAAACCGGCGCCTCCGGTCACGAGAATCTGCACGACGGCCGAGTGTACTACCGCCTCCACTGTGCATAGTCTGCGTCGGTGCGTGGAATCCTCCTGGCCGGTGGCACCGGCTCGCGGCTCTGGCCGATCACGATGGCCATGTCGAAACAGTTAATGCCAATTTTTGACAAACCGATGGTGTACTACCCGTTGACCACCCTGGTATCCGCCGGAATTCGGGAGATCCTGGTCATCACCACTCCCGAGGATCAACCGCATTTTGAGCGGTTGCTCGGTGACGGAAGTCGTTTCGGTCTGTCCCTTTCTTATGCCGAACAACCGAAACCGGACGGGATCGCCCAGGCCTTCCGGATCGGCGCTGACTTCATCGGGAACGATCCGGTCGCGCTGATCCTCGGCGACAACATCTTCCACGGCGTCGGGCTCGGCCGGCAGCTGGCCCGGTTCGCCGACCCGGTCGGCGGGCGGGTCTTCGCCTATCCGGTGGCCGACCCGGAGCGGTACGGCGTCGTCGAGTTCGACGAGGCCGGCAAGGTGCTGTCGATCGAGGAGAAACCCGAGAAGCCGAAGTCGACGTACGTCGTCCCGGGCCTCTACTTCTACGATGCCGACGTGGTGGCGATCGCGAACGCTCTGGAGCCCAGCGCACGGGGCGAGCTGGAGATCACCGCGGTCAACGAGGAGTACCGGCGGCGCGGCAAGCTCGACGTGACCGTCCTGGACCGGGGCACGGTGTGGCTGGACACCGGCACGTTCCAGTCGATGGTGCAGGCCTCGGAGTACGTGCGGGTGATCGAGGAGCGGCAGGGCCTCAAGATCGGCTGTGTCGAGGAGGCCGCGTGGCGTCTGGGGTTCATCTCCGACGACCAGCTCCGCGAGGTGGCCCGGCCGCTGCTGAAGAGCGGCTACGGCGTCTACCTGGAGCGCCTGCTGGAGACCGGGCCGTTCGGGGGAGCGCTGTGAAGATCCGGCCGCTGAGCATCGAGGGCGGGTGGGAGGTCACCCCCACCCAGTACGGCGACGACCGCGGCACCTTCCTCGAGTGGTACCGCTTCGACCACCTGGCCGCCGCCGTCGGGCACCCGCTCGACCTGGCCCAGGCGAACCTGTCCGTCTCGGCCAAGGGCGTGGTGCGCGGCGTGCACTTCGCCGACGTCCCGCCCGGCCAGGCCAAGTACGTGACCTGTGTCTCGGGCGCGGTCCTCGACGTGGTGGTGGACATCCGGGCCGGCTCGCCGACGTTCGGCCAGTGGGAGGCGGTGCGGCTCGACGACGTCGACCGGCGGGCCGTCTACCTCGAGGAGGGGCTGGGGCACGCGTTCTGCTCGCTGACCGAGGGCGCCGTCGTGACGTACCTGTGCTCGTCGACGTACCGGCCGGGTCACGAGCACGGCGTTCATCCGCTCGACCCCGAGCTGGGCATCGCCTGGCCGGCCGAGGTGCCGCTGCTGTCGCCGAAGGACGCGGCCGCGCCGTCGCTGTCCGAGGCCCTTGCGGCGGAGCTGCTTCCGCGGTATGACACGTGCCGTGACTACGTGGAAACAATGCGTCGAGATGACGACAGTCAATAGTCCGCTGCGAGCGATTGACCTGCGTAGATCCCCGTAGTATGGGTGTCGTCTCCGAACTGGACGGACGCCTTTGAGCCTCAGCCGAACCGCCAATCGCGGCGGCCGGAAAGGTGTAGCGCGGAAGGGTCACGGTTCGGGAGTCTGTCTCATGTGTCCGGTGGGTCTCCGTTGTGTGACCGATCGATCACTCTAAGCTGGGCGTGGGCTTCGACGCCTGACGGATCCGGCTTGTCCGGATTCCCACTAATTCCTTGGTATTGGATTGACCGCAGCCAATGGGGGCAGAGGCGTGCAGACAATCGAGTCGTTGGCCACCGTCGACCTGAGCGACAGAGCGCTCGGCGTCCGGCGGGGTAAACGGGCCGGCGAGACCCGGGTGGGGTGGCAGAACCGCTACGCCCGGATGCTGTATCTGATCGACTACGTGGTGGGCCTCGGTGCCGCGAGCTGGGCGCTGGTCCTGCGCTTCGGGCCGGACGGCGACGAGCCGAACATGCGGGGCTACATCCTGCTGACGGCGCTGCTGCCGATCGCCTGGATCGTCTGTCTCTCGGCGAACCGGGCCTACGAGCCGCGCCACCTGTTCGTCGGCACCGACGAGTACGCCCGGGTGTTCCGCTCCGGCGTCGCGCTCACCGCGATGCTGGCCATCGTCTCCTTCGCCTTCGACCTGCGCCTGGCCCGCGGTTACGTCAGCATCGCGCTACCGCTGGCGATCGTCGTCGACCTCGGCGCGCGCTACCTCTACCGCCAGCGCCTGCACCGCTCCTGGGGCCGCGGCAACCGGCTGCACCGGGTGCTGCTGGTCGGGCACGAGCAGGCGGTCTCCGACATGACCCGCCGGCTGCGCCGCGAGCGCTTCCACGGGCTCGGCGTGATCGGCGCGGTGCTGCCGGCCGCACCGACCCCGAAGACGTTCGCGGCCGGCATGCCGCCGGTCTACGGCACGTTCGAGAAGGTGGACTCGGCGGTCACCCGCGCCGACGCGGACACCGTGATCGTGCTCGCCTGCCCGGAGATCGACGGCCCGGCCCTGCGCCGGCTCGCCTGGCAGCTGGAGCGCGAGGAGATCGACCTGATCGTGGCCAGCACCCTGGTCGACGTCGCCGGTGACCGGACCACCATCCGCCCGGTCGACGGCCTGCCGATGCTGCACGTCGAGCACCCCAAGCTCAAGGGCAGCGCCCGCTTCTTCAAGGCCACCTTCGACCGGGTCGGCGCCCTGCTGCTGCTCGCCCTGCTGTCGCCGATCCTGCTCGTGGTCGCCGGCCTGGTGATGTTCGGCAAGGGCGGCCGCGGCCCGGCGATCTTCAAGCAGGAGCGGGTCGGCAAGGACGGCCGCACGTTCATGCTCTACAAGTTCCGCACCATGGTGGTCGACGCCGAGGCCCGGCTTGCCGAGCTGCAGAAGCTCAACGAGCACGACGGCGAGCTCTTCAAGATCAAGCAGGATCCGCGGATCACGCCGATCGGCCACTGGCTGCGCCGCTTCTCGGTGGACGAGCTGCCCCAGCTGTTCAACGTGGTCAAGGGCGACATGTCGCTGGTCGGGCCGCGCCCGCCGCTGGCCCGCGAGGTGGCCGGCTACCCGTCGGACATGCTGCGCCGGCTCGTCGTCAAGCCCGGCCTGACCGGCCTGTGGCAGGTGTCCGGCCGCTCCGACCTGTCCTGGGAGGAGTCGATCCGGCTGGATCTCAGCTACGTCGAGAACTGGTCGCTCGCCATGGACCTGGCCATTCTGTTCCGTACCGTCAGCGCGGTAGTGCGTAGTTCGGGAGCCTATTGATGACCGCACGTCCCCGTCTCACCGTGATCGGCACCGGCTATCTCGGCGCCACCCATGCGATCTGCATGGCCGTCATGGGCTTCGAGGTTCTCGGTGTCGACGTCGACACCGAGAAGATCCGGAAGCTGGCCGCGGGTGAGGTCCCGTTCTTCGAACCCGGCCTGCCCGAGCTGCTCGCCAAGGCCCTGGAGTCCGGCCGCCTGCGGTTCACCGCCGACTTCGCCGAGGCCGCCGCCTTCGGCGACGTCCATTTCATCTGCGTGGGTACGCCCCAGCAAGCGGATTCCGAGGCCGCCGATCTGCGGTACGTCGATGCCGCGGTCACCGCGCTGGCCCGGCACCTGGACCGTCGCGTCCTGGTGGTCGGCAAGTCCACCGTGCCGGTCGGCACCGCCGCCCGCCTCGCCGCCCTGCTCCACGAGCTGGCCCCGGCCGGGGACCGGATCGAGCTGGCCTGGAACCCGGAGTTCCTGCGCGAGGGCTTCGCCGTCGACGACACGATGAAGCCCGACCGGCTGGTCTTCGGGGTCACCAGCGAGTGGGCCGAGGAGCAGCTGCGCGCCGCGTACCAGCCGGTCCTGGCCCAGGACGTGCCGGTCAAGGTCACCGACCTGCAGACCGCCGAGCTGGTCAAGGTCGCCGCGAACTCGTTCCTGGCCACCAAGATCTCCTACATCAACGCGATGGCCGAGGTCTGCGAGGCGACCGGCGCCGACGTTCACGACCTGGCCGAGGCACTGGCGTACGACGAGCGGATCGGCGGCAAGTTCCTGCGCCCCGGGCTCGGCTTCGGCGGCGGCTGCCTGCCCAAGGACATCCGCGCGTTCGCGCACCGGGCCGAGGAGCTCGGCGTCGGCCAGGCGGTCGGCTTCCTGCGCGAGATCGACGGCATCAACCGGCGGCGCCGCGCCCGTACCGTCGATCTGGTCGTCGAGCTCTGCGGCGGTGACGTCGCCGGCAAGCGGGTCGCCGCGCTCGGCGCCGCGTTCAAGCCGAACTCCGACGACATCCGCGACGCGCCCGCCCTGGACGTGGCCGCCACGCTGCACCGGATGGGCGCCGACGTGATCGTCTACGACCCGGCCGCCCTCGACAACGCCCGCCGGGTGCACCCCGAGCTGGGCTACGCGACAAGCGCGCTGGACGCTGCCCGGGACGCGGACGTGGTGGTCCTGCTGACCGAGTGGAACGAGTTCCGCGAGATCGAGCCGTCGGCGATGGCCGCGGTGGTCCGCCGCACCCGGATCGTCGACGGGCGCCACGCGCTCGTCCCCGCCCACTGGGCCGCCGCGGGCTGGGACTACCGCGCCCTCGGCCGCCCCTCCGTCCAGGGAGCCGTACGTTCATGAAGATCAGCGTGGTCCGGCCGGACGAACTCGGCCCCGCCGAGCTGACCGCCTGGCGCCAGTTCCAGAAGGACCGGCCGGAGCTGCAGAACCCGTTCCTGGCCCCGGAGTTCAGCGTCGCGGTCGCCCGGCAGCGGCCCACCGCCCGGGTGGCGGTGCTCGAGGACGCCGACGGGATCGCCGGATTCTTCCCGTTCGAGGTGCGCAACCGGGTGATCGGGGTGCCGATCGGATTCGGGATCACCGACTGCCAGGGAATGGTCGCCAGGAATGGTTTTGCCGTCGACCCGATGGCGCTGCTCAAGGCGTGCAAACTGCCGGTCTGGGAATTCGACCACCTGATGGCCGCGCAATTCTCCGGCTTTCACACGTCGACGATGCCGTCGCCGCTGATGAATCTCGGGGACGGTTATCCGGCGTACGTCGAGGATCGTAATAAATCCGGTGACGTGGTCAAGCAGACGCTGCGCAAACAGCGGAAAATGGTCCGCGAGGTCGGCGACGAACGATTCGTCTGGGACGACCGCGACCCGGCCGGCCTCGCCGCGCTGCGCGACTGGAAATCCGCGCAGTACCTGCGGACCCAGCAGTACGACCGGTTCTCCACCCCGTGGATCTCCGGCGTGCTGGAGGAATTGCAGGCGTCGGCGAACGACGACTGCCGCGCGGTGGTCTCCACGATCTACGCCGGGGACCGGCCGGTCGCCGCGCACCTCGGCTTGCGCAGTCAGTCGGTGCTCGCCTACTGGTTCCCGTCCTACGACATGGACCTGTCCAAATACTCCGCCGGCATTCTGCTCTGCCTGCGGATGGCCGAATCCGGCGCCGCCGACGGCATCCGCCAGATCGACCTCGGCAAATCCGAGGCGCTCTACAAGACGCGGCTGATGAACGACGAGACCCCGGTCGCCGCGGGCCGGGTCGGCCGGTCCTGGTCGGTCACCACCGCCCGGCGCACCCAGACCGCGGTGTCGCGCTCGCTCAAGCAGGGCGCGCTCGGCGAGAAACTCAAGAGCGGCCGCACCGGAAAGGTGCTCCGCGGACTGAAAGCGAGGCTGGCGTCGCGATGACGATTCTGGTTGCGGTCGTCTCCTACAACAGCGAACGGTTGATCCCCGACCTGATCGCCGGTCTCCGCACCGGCCTGGACGGCCTGAAATGGCACCTCACGGTCGCCGACAACGCCTCCAGGGACAACAGTGTCGCGCTGATCCGGGAACTCGCACCGGACGCGACAGTCGTCGAGATGGGGCGGAACGCGGGCTATGCGGCCGGGATCAACGCGGCGGTCGCGGCGTCTCCCTCGTACGATGCGATCCTGGTTCTGAATCCCGATGTTCGCCTCACGCCCGGGTGCATTCCGCGCCTTCTGGAGGCGCTCGGGGAACCGGAGACCGGGATCGCGGTGCCGCGTCTGGTCGACGGTTCCGGCGCGCTCATCCACACCCAGCGCCGGGAACCGAGCGTCCTCCGGACGCTGGGCGACGCCATTCTCGGGGCGCGGCGCGCCGGCCGCTTCCGGTTGCTGGGCGAGGTGGTGACAAACCCGCTTGCGTACGAGACGGAGACGTTCACCGACTGGGCGGAAGGCTCCACGCAGCTGATCAGCGCGGAATGCTGGACCCGGATCTCGCCCTGGGACGAGTCCTATTTCCTGTATTCCGAGGAGACGGATTTCGCGCTGCGCGCCCGGGACGCGGGTCTGCGCACGCGCTACCTTCCGGACGCGCACGCGGTCCACCTGGAGGGCGACTCGCGGGTGTCGCCGGGGCTGTGGGCGCTGCTGACCCTCAACAAGGTCCGGCTGCACCGCCGCCGCAAGGGCGCTGTGCGGGCGACCGCGTTCTGGGCCGCCCTGCTGCTGCGCGAGTCCAGCCGGGCCCTGCTCGGCAAGAAGCCCAGCCGCGCCGCCACCCGTGACCTGCTCTCCCCGTCCCGCCTGCGCGAGACCCCCGGCCCGGCCAGCGTCACCCGCCACTGACCCTGGATCAATGGGCCGGGGTGGGAGAGCATGCAGGGATGTCGATCTCTTCGTTGTCCGCGTGGGAGCACGGCGCCCAGGCGCTGGCCCTGATCAACGCCGCGCTAGAGCGTGGCTACCTGGATTTTCTGGCCACGCCGCGGACGCGGGCCGAAGTGGACGGGTTCGCCGGGCATCCGGCGGGGGATCTGCTCGCGGCGTTCGAGGCGCACGGGTTCGTGGTGCGCGACGGGGAGCGGTTCCGGCTGGACGACGAGGTCGCCGAGGGGCTGGCCGGGGACGCGCCGCTCGGGCTGGCCGCCCGGATCGCCCGGGCGCACCTTCTCGCCCGGCAGGTGGCCGAGGTGGTGCACACCGGGACGGCGCCGCTGACCGGGGACGAGAGCCTGGTCGTGGCGCTGTCGGTGGCGATGCAGCCGGGGGAGCCGTCCCGGATGATCGTCGACAAGCTGCACAGCGCGGTCCCCGAGGTGCGGGACGCGATCGCGAACGGGCGGATGCTCGACGTCGGCTCCGGGGTCGGCGGCTACGTGCTGACCGCGCTCAGCCTGCTGCCCGGCATGCGCGCGACCACGCTGGAGCTGATCCCGGAGGTGGCCGCGGTGGCCCGGCAGCGCGCCCACGACCTCGGGGTGGCCGGCCGGGCCGACATCCGGGTGATGGACGCCCGCGACTTCGACGAGCCGGCCGCGTTCGACTCGGCGTTCTGGGCGCAGCCGTTCTTCCCCGAACCGACCCGGGCCGCGACCCTGGCGATGATCCGGCGCAGCCTGCGACCGGGCGGCATCCTGGCGATCCAGCAGCTGGACGCGGAGCCGGCCGGCGAGCCGGAACGGGCCGCGTTCACCCTGGCCCGCCTGGTCGCCGAGGCCGGCGGGCTGCCGTTCGCCCGGCCGATGGCGGACCTGGTCACCGAGGTGACAGCGGCCGGTTTCGAGCTGATCCGCACCGTGGAGATCGACCTCGGACATCTGGCCCTGCTGCGCCGGCCCTAAGCCCAGGACCCGCAGTCGACCGGGATTCCCGGGCTCGTGCCGGTCCAGCCGGCTTGCAGCGCGCCGGCGGCGTCCACCCAGGCGCTCAAGGTGTACCGGGCGCCGCTCAGCAGGCACGTCGCCGAGAACGTCTTACCGGTCGCGGTCACCCCGTCGACGTGCAGCACGCCGGGCACGGTGACCTGCCCGGTGAACGCCGGAGCGCTGTCGGTGCTCCGGTCGATCGCGCCGGGCAGGTTGACCGCCGGGTAACGCACCACCCGCCAGGCCGTCTCGCGCAGGCCGGCGCCGAAGACGTCGCCCCCGGCGGCCCGGACGATGGTGTCGGCGGGCCGGGGCGCGCATCCGGGATCGGTCCGGCACCGGTCCAGGTAGGCGTCGCTGAGCTGCTGGAAGCGCTGCTGGGCGGTGGCCGTCGGGGCGAACTGCGGCTGCACGTGAAGGCCGTCGGCGAACACCGGAGGTAGCGCCACCAGGTGGGCGGCGTCGGTGCCGTGGACCAGCTCCGCCGCGACACCGGGCTGCGTGTAGACGCCGGGCAGCAGCTCCTGCTTGCCGACCGACCCGGGCGCGAAGCGCACCGGGGAAGGGTCGACGTCCACCGTGACGTACGGGTTGATGATGTGCCACCGCCCGCCGCTGCGGTGCAGCGCGAACCGGCCCTCGCCGACCACCGAGCCGTCGGTGATCGCCGCCTGCACCTCGGCGTCGTCGCCGGAGTCGTTGATCGGCTCGCCGACCGAGCGGACCGTCCACGGCACGCGTGCCAGCGCCGCGGCCGAACCGGCGGGCGGTATGACGAGCCCGCCCGCCCGCACCGCGGCGGCCGGGTCACCGCCGCGCGCCGCCTCGAGGTAGGCGCGCACCACGTCGTCGGGGCCGTCGGCGGTCACCCTCACGATGATCAAGGTCGATATCGCGACGGCGACCACGGCCATTGCTACCAGGGAAATCATCTTTTTCCGGCTCATGTCGAGTCAAGACAATAGCCGAGCATCGCTAAGATGCGTGTCCATGAAACGGTGGCGCTGGGCGGTGGTCGCGGCCGTTGTGGCCGGGCTCGTGATCGTGGTCCGGACGGCCACCGGCGCCCCGGTCGTGACCGGCGCGCGGGCGCACCCGCAGGCACCGGCGACCCGGGCGGCGCCGGCGCCGAGGAGCAGCCCCGCTGACGGCGGTCTGCGGGTCACCGAGCAGGGCTTCACGCAACGCGATCAGACCACCGAGCGCACGTTCACGCCCGGCTTCGGGCCGGGCCGTCCGGAGCCGTACAAGCCGGTGTATTCGGCCTTCACCCTGCAGAACACCAGCACCCGGGACATCGCGTTCGGGCCGGTGGTGAAGGTGACCTACTACGACGACAAGAACCGGGCAGTCGGCGCGCGGGACGCCAACTGGACGTGGACCGGGCCGGTGATGCCGGGGGCGTCGGTCACGTACGCGGGGTTTCTCAGCATCGACAGCGTCCGGGTGCGCCGGATGACCGTCGAGGTGACCGCCGCGAGCTGGTTGCCGGCCGGCGAACCGTCGGTCGGGTTCGCCGGGCTGACCGCCCGCGATGTCAAGGTGCTGCCGGACGCGGTCCCGGGGTTGACCACGGTGACCTGGGCGGCCGTGAACGCGTCTGCCCAGCCGGTGATGGCGGCCGGGTTGGTGATCTACCGGGACAAGGCCGGCAAGCTGCTCGGCGCGCAGCCCAACCGCGGCATCGGCGTCCGGGAGCTGACCCTGCCACCGGGCGACTCGACCGGATCGGCGACGTACCGGACCTGGTTCCCGCCCGGCACCGACCGTGGCCGCCTGCAGGTGACGCTGCGCCCGGGGTTCATGGACGCCGATCGCTGATCCGGGATTGCCGGATAGTCAGATCATCTCTATATTGCTGGTCGTGACCTCATCGATGCGGGAGCCGACGTTCTGGGCCCTGACCGTGCTGGCCTCCGGGCCGCACCACGGATACGGCCTGATCCAGGCGGCTGCCCGGCTCTCCGACGGACGGGTGCGGCTGCAGCCGGGCACGCTCTACGCGACGCTCGACCGGCTCGGCGCCGAGGGGCTCGTCCAGCTGGACCGGGAGGAGATCGTCGACGGGCGGGCGCGGCGCTACTACCGGCTGACCGAGGACGGCGCGGCGGCCCTGGACGCCGAGCAGGCCCGGTTGCGGGCCAGCGCGGACGCCGCCCGGGCGCAGCTCGCCGCCCGCAAGGGCCTCGGGACGGCGCCGGCATGAGCGAGGCGTTGGAGCGGCGTTACCGGCGGGTGGTCCGCGTCTACCCGAAGGGGCCGCGCCGCGAGGAGCTGCTGCTGACGCTCCTGGACTGTGCGCCTGACGACCGGCGGTGGCCGACCGTGCGGGAGGTGGCCAACCTCGTACGCCATGGTCTGCGAGCCCGCCTCGGGCGGCCGAAGTCGCGCAGCGTGGTCGTGCTGGCCGCCCTCGCCGCGCTGGTTTTCGGGTGTTTCGGCGCAGCCGGGATGTCGGTGCTGGGCTGGCAGTTCGCGCCGAAGCTGAGCGGCACCGTGCGGGCGCAGGGGATCGACCGGGTGGTGTTCCCGGGGATGCGGGCGGAGGGCTGCGAGGACGGCTCGGACGAGGTCTACTCGCCGGACGACTACGGGGCGAGCTGCGCCGACGTGCCGGAGTTCGTGCCGAACCCGGACGGCGAGGGCACCCGGGTCGGGTTCGCCGAGTACCGGGTGGACCCGACCCCGGCGACGCTCGACATGCTGACCTTCACCACCGGGGTCCGCGATCGGCTGGTCGCCGACGGCTGGCGGATCGGCGGGGACATCCGCGTGCACGCCGGCCTCGACGACCTGGACACCAGCGAGCTCGACGGGACGAGCGCCGGCAGCCCGGGGAGTCTCCGCGAGGCGACGTTCTGGGCCAGCCGGAACGGCCTGGTCCTGGAGTTCTTCGACGCGAGCGGCACGGATGCCGACTACGGCCCGGGGGATTCGTCGGTGACGGCGCGGTTCACCGTCGCACGGTCCGCCCCGTGGTGGCTCTGGGCGATGACGGTGGCCGGGGCGCTGCTCGGCGCGGCGGTGGGCTGGCTGCTGAGCGGCTGGATCAGCCGCCGGACCGAGGGCAACGGGGTGTCTACCGGCCTCGCGGTCCTGCCCGCCTGGCTGTGCGCCCTCCCGCTGACCCTGGGTACGGCGCTGCCGCTCGACCAGCAGGTCGGCCGGCCCTGGCCGGAGGGCGTCTTCGTCGGGCTGTACGACAAGGTCGCCCCGTGGCCCGACCTCGGCTTCGACACCGTCAACCCGGTCGCCGCCCTGGCGATCGCCGCGTTCCTGCCCGCGCTGATCGCCGGGATCGCCACCCGGCGGCGTACCGACGGCGAGATCGGCGTGGTCGAATAAGTGAGTGGAGCTCACCAAGCAGTTCAGCGCCGACCAGTACGCCAACGCGCTGGCCGCCTGGTCCTGGCTCGACCTGGACGGGAAGACGCCCCGGTTCACGTCGCTGTTCGGTGACGTGTTCCTGGAGGACCGGCGGGGCGGGTGGTGGCTGCTCGACACGTTCGAGGGCGCGCTCGTCCCGCAGTGGCCGGACGCCGCCTCGATGACCGCGGAGCTGGACACCGACGACGGGCAGGACCGGTACCTGCTGGGCGGGCTGGCGCTGGGCGCGTTCCACCGGCGGGGGCTGGAGCTCGGCCCGGACGACGTCTACGCCTGGGCGCCGCCGCCGATGATCACCGGCAGCTTCGCGGTGGACGAGATCCAGGTGTTCCAGTTCGTCGTCGTGCTGACCATCATGGGCCAGATGCACCAGCAGTACGGCTAACGCAGGCTCTTGACCAGGGTCGCCGCGGCGTTGCGGGCGCGGATCGGCAGGCGGCGGGAGCGCTGTACGGCAGCCCGTACCGAAGCGGGGGTGTCGTTGTCGTAGACGCTGAAGCGCGGCTGCAACCAGGCGCCAGGGGTGGCCGGGCGCCGGTCGCTGGTGAAGACCGTGGTGTAGCCGAGGTGGCGCAGCGCGGAAAGCGTCGCGCGGTCGTAACGGCCCAGCGGGCACGCCGCGCGCGTGACCGGGCGGCCGGTGACGCCCGCGATCCGGTCCCGGGCCTCGGCCAGCTCGGTCTCGGTGGTCGCCGCGGACATGCCCCGCCACGGGTGGTGGTGCATGCCGTGGGTGCCCACCGCCATGCCGTGTTTCAGCAGTTCACGCAGGTCGTCCTCGCCGAGGCTGCCGGCGGCTTCGAGGCGGCCGGCGAGCACGAAGAACTCGGCGGTGAGGCCGCGCTCGAGCAGCGCGGGCAGGGCGATCTCGACGTCCGAGGAGTTGCTGTCGTCGAAGCTCAGGTTGACCGGAAAGGACCAGGACGTGATCTCGTCCAGGATCGCCTCGAACGCGGCCTCCGTGATCCAGTAGCCGGCCTCGCCCGGCTCCAGCTCGCGCTGCGGGGCGCCGATGCCGTGGAACAGGATGTTGATGTGCTCAGGCATGCGCTTCTTCCCGCGTCGAGGTGTCGTGGCCCCAGTCGACCGGGCCGGAGCGCCGCGCCCGCAGCGCCGCGTACACGGTGATGCCCACGTAGGCGACCGCCGCCGGCGCCAGCCAGGGCCGGCGCAGCACCACGTCCTTGAGCCAGGACGAGCGCCCGGCCGCGCGGACGTCCGCCGTGATCTCACCGCGCGCGGCGGCGGCCCGCATCGCCGCGTTGCCGGCCCGGACCCGGATCAGTCGGCGGATCAGGTCGCCGGTCCGCCGGGGCGTGGCGACCACCGAGGTGACCGTCGTGACCTGCTGTTTCTCGTCAACGGTGAACAGCGAGTCGACGAACAGGTCGTCGGCGACCAGGTCCGGGAACCGGTCGAAGCGGGCGCGGCCGGCCTCGGACAGGGCGATCACGCCGCGGCCGAACAGGCCGGTCCGCAGCGCCGGCAGGTGCCGGTGCACGCTGAAGTACGCCCGGACCAGCAGCGGTCGCCCGGCCAGGTCGAGGCCGCGGAGCGCGGTCGCCGCCGGGGCCTGGGCGCAGGCCGCGGCGAGATCGCGCAGACCGGAAGTGGTCAGGTTGATGTCGGCGTCCAGGTAGACCCGGGGAAAACCCGCGGCGACGGCCTCGGCCGCGTTCAGAGCGCCGGCTTTGCCGGGCGCAGGAAGATCGATTACGCGTACGCCGTGATCACGCGCCACCCGGGCGGTGTCGTCGGAGCAGCCGTTCGCGACGACGGTGACGTCGAACTCGCCGGGCGCGGCGTCCGCGAGCAGCGTGTCCAGGCAGCGTCCGATGACCGCGGCCTCGTTGTGCGCGGCGATGACGACACTGGTCACGGCACGTCCACCGGGCTGGTGGCGTCGGCGGGCCGGCGCTGTGCCGGGATCCGCGGGGTGGCGCCGGGCGTGCCGAGCAGCCGGTGCCAGACCGCGATGTACTCGGTGGCCTGGTGCTCCCAGGAGAGGAAGTCGCGGAAGCGCTCCTGACCGACCTTGCGCATCCGCTCGCGCAGCGCCGGGTCGTCGAGCAGCGTGTTGACGGCCTCGGCGAACTCGGCCGGGGTGCCGGTCGGCACGTACAGGCCGGCGTCGCCGACCGTGGCGTGCGTCTCGATCAGGTCGGCGGCCACCACCGGGACGCCGCGGCCCAGGTACTCCACGGTCTTGGCCATCGTGGAGAGCTGGTTCATCCGGGTCGGCAGGTCCGGCTGCAGGGCCACGTCGGCGTCGCGCAGCAGCGCGTCGACCTCGGGGCCGTTGAGCCAGCCGGTGAACTCGACGACGTCGGTCAGGCCCCGATCGGCGCTCAGTTTCCGCAGGCCGGCGGCGGTCTCGCCGTCACCGGCGAGGATCATCCGCCAGTCGTCGCGGCCGCGCAGGGCGATCAGCTCCTCGGCGGCCAGCACCGAGCCCTCGACGTTGTCCTGCGGTCCGAAGACGCCCAGGTACACCACGCGCAGCGGACCCTCGGCCCGCTCCTGGTCGTCGTCCCGGCCACGGATCTCGGCGAAGGCCGGCCCGTTGCGGACGACCGTCACCTTCTCCGGGGCGACGCCACGCCGGACGGCGTTCTCCTTGAACGACTCGTTGGTGGCGAACACGGCTGTCGCCGTACGCAAAGTCAGTTTTTCGAAGAGGACCAGCAACCGTGAGACGACCGGATTGGGTGACCCGCCGCGGGAGACGTAGACCTCGGGGGACAGGTCGTGGTGGTCGAAGACCCACGGCCGGCCCAGCGCCCGGACCAGCAGCGCGAGCGGGAAGTAGATGTCCGGCGGGTTGCACACCTGGACCGCCTGGGCCCGCCCGCGGAAGATCTCGCCGAGCAGCCGGATGGTGATCCACATGAAGGACCAGAAGAACTCGGCCGCGAACGAGAGCACCCCGCTGCCGTAGACGACGATCGGGTACGGCCGCAGCCGGGTCCGGTCGCTGCCCGGCAGGATCGTGAGGCTCTTGTCGCCCCGGGGCGCGATGACCGTCACGTCGAACCCGGCGGCCTCGAGGCTGAGGCATTCGCGGATGACGCGGCGGTCCTTCTCGGCCGGGAGGTTGGCCACCAGAATCGTGACGCTCGGTCGCTTCACCATGATCCCCCGTTCGGCACCTGCTGACGCGAACAACATTCCAGAGATGTTCTCGCGTAGCGATGCCGGGGCGTCCACAGCTAAGGGGCTGAACGGACCAGCTGATCAGTCCAATTCGGTGAATCTGCCGTGGACAGTGCGCCTTTCGCCCGCCGGCGGCGCCGCAGCAGGGCGACGTCTGTCCACAATGCGACAGCCGACGTGAGCACCGTCCCCAGCAGAGCGACGCCGATCAGCGAGCGCAGCGGCGAGTGGGTGAGCAGCGTGGCGGTCGGCGGGACCAGGGTGGCCACGGTGATCCGCAGGTCCTTCTTGACGTTCCAGTCGTCCTGGATCTTCTTCAGCTCCTGGGCGTATGTGGTGCTCAGGATCTGCAGCGAGCGCAGCCCGTCGGCCTCGTCCGAGCTGATGTTGGTGATCGACATCGAGCCGATCACGTAGCGCGGCTCCTGCCTGGTCCCGGTGTTGCGGGGCTCGAACTTGTACGTCCCGGTGACCCCCTTGGACCGCAGCTCGTCCTGCGAGTCCGGGGTGTTGAGCCGGTTGGCGATGGTCGCCGCGGTCACCGCGATCGACGGGTAGAGCCCGGTCACCGGGTTCGGCGCGTACTCGGACACCGGGGGCTGGATCATCAGCACCTCGGAGGACAGGTAGCGGTCGGTGGTGTGCACCGCGGGGCTGGCCGCGCCGGCGGTGACGAGCGCCCCGACCACAATCACATACCATCGTCTTTCCAGTACTCCGGCCATATCGGACAGAAACATCGCTATTCCGTTCCCTGGGTCTGACCTGCTGAGGGACTCATTAGCGCGTTACCCCTGATCTCGTCAACTTCGATTTCGATCGGATGTCCAATAGCCACCGTTGCGATCGTCGTATAACTTGGCGCTGGTGTCGGGGGCCGCCGTGCGGTGCCCTGATGTGGAACTCCGTGGCGACTGAAGACGTCCTGGCGGAAATTTGGAGAGGCGTCCGTGGACCTCGGCGAGATTCTGCGCGTATTGCGCAACCGCTGGCTCATCGTCGTGCCCATGCTGGTCCTGGCGGTGGGCCTGGGCATCGGCGCGTTCATCATGGTGCCCACCACCTACTCCACCTACACGATGGTCAGCCTGCTCAGCGCGCCGGCGGCCACCAAGGCCTCGGCCACCCAGACCGGGCAGGGCCAGGACAACCCGTTCCTGTACTTCAACGGATCGCTCGTGGCGACCGCCGACTTCCTCGGCCGCCGCCTGCAGTCGACCGACACGGTCCTCGAGCTCAAGAGCAAGGGCCTGACCGAGAAGTACGAGGTCGCCCTCGCCGAGAACGCGCAGGGCCCGTTCCTGACGCTCACCCTCAAGGGCACCGACAAGCCGCACCTGCTCGCCTCGGCCGCGCAGCTGGCCGCCTACGCCGGCACCACGCTCGACCTGATGCAGCAGCAGAACGGCGTCGCCGACAAGGACCGGATCAAGCTGACCCAGGTCATCCCGCCGCAGACGCCGAAGGTCGAGACCAAGGAGAAGCTCAAGCTGGTCATCGTGGCCGGCGGCGGCACCGCGGCGATCGGCTTCATCCTGGCGTTCGTGGTGGAGAGCGTCAGCCGCTCGCGCCGCCGCAAGGCCGCGCTCGCCGAGGCCGAGCCGGCCGACGCGCCGATCGGCACGGCCGCGTCCGGCACGGCGACCGCGACGCCGGACATCGAGGGCACCATGGTCATCCAGCTGCCGCCGGTGTCCCCGCCGGTCCGGCCGCTCCCGCCGAAGGAGAAGACCTCGGACGCGGAGAAGACCCAGCGGATCCAGGTGCCCCCACGCCAGGCCGCCGCCACCAATCAGGCCACCAGTCAGAAGGAGAGCCAGCAGCGCCGGCCCGGCCTCTCCACGACGTACCAGTCGAACGGCGAGCGTGGGGGCCAGAATGTCAACCGGGTCAACGGCAGCTGACGTTCGCAGACCGACCGGGCGGGACCGTCCGGGCACCACCACCGCACCGGCGTCCCGGCCGGGTCGCCTCTACCGCTCGCAGCAGCGGCTGCGCACGCTCGGGCCGGACTCGCTCCTCGCGATCTACCTGGTCCTGCTGCTCGTCGTCCCGGCCCGCCTGGTGGTCGCGAGCATCGGCGCGACCGGCACGGTGGCCAACCTGTTCCTGCTCGTCGCGCTGCTCTGGTACGCGGTGAGCTGGCTGATGCGGCGGGTGCAGTCGGCGCCGTACACCCGGGCCCCGCGCGTCGCGCTGCTGTTCTACGTGGTGGCGATCCTGCTGGCGTACGTGGCGGTCGGGCGCCGCGACGCCGATCCGCTGGAGTACAGCGCCGCCGACCGGGGCCTGCTGCAGCTGCTCATCTGGCTGCCGCTGATCCTGCTCACCACGTCGCTGACCGAGTACGCGCAGATCGACCGCCTGCTCAAGCTGTTCGTCAAGCTGTGCACGGGTGTGGCGGTGCTGGCGATGGCGGAGTTCGTGCTGAAGCAGAGCCTGACCGCCTGGATCGTGATCCCCGGCCTCTCCTCCGGCTCGGCGTCCGAGCTGATCGCCCGTGGCGACTTCGTCCGGCCGACGGCCACCGCGTCGAACACCCTGGAGCTGGCCGCGACCCTGTCGATGGCCCTGCCGTTCGCCATCCAGCAGGCGTTCTACCACACCGATCGCAAGCCCTGGCGGCGCTGGGCGCCGGTCTTCCTGATCGCGCTGGCCACCGTGATGACGGTGTCCCGCACCTCGGTGATCGGCCTGGTCATCATCCTGTTCGTGCTGCTGCCGACCTGGCCGGCCGCGCGGGTGGGCAAGGCCCTGCTGGTGATGATCCCGGCGCTGGGCGCCACCCGGGTGCTGGTGCCGGGCCTGGTCGGCACGCTGCTCGGGTTGTTCACCGCGATGCTCAACGGCGGCGACAACAGCACCAACTCGCGGACCGCCACGAGTGCCGACGTCGGCGAGTTCCTGTCCGGCCACGAGTGGTTCGGGCGCGGCCCCGGCACGTTCCTGCCGCTGCTCTACCGGTACACCGACAACCAGTACCTGCTGGCCCTGCTGGAGGTCGGCGTGGTCGGCCTGGTAGCCATCGTGTGCCTCTACGTGACCACCATCCACTGTGGCGGGGCCGGTCGCCGCCGTTTCGCCGATCCCGAGCGCCGGGAGACCGGTCAGGCCTTTGTGGCCGTCGGGTTCGTGATGCTCGTCGTAACGGCCACATTCGACACTCTGAGCTTCCCGATCGTGGCCGGATCCACTTTCCTGATGTTGGGCCTGTCGGGTGCGTACCTGAGCGTGGCCCGCCGCGAACAGGCGAATATGGGAGACCTTCCACAGTGACGGATTTGAACCGACGGGTGGCCACCGCGGCCCGTTGGAGCCTGGTAAACACCATCGTCCGCCGGGTGGGCACGTTCGCCTCCGGCGTGGTGCTGGCCCGCCTGTTCTTCGGCCCCTACGAGTGGGGCCTCTACGCCGTCGGCCTGCTCGTGCTCGCGATGCTGCTGTCGCTCAACGAGATGGGCGTCAGTCTCGCGCTGGTCCGCTGGAAAGGCGACATCCGCCGCTTCGCTCCCACTGTGCTCACACTGTCCACATTGTCCAGTTCGGCGTTCTACGTACTGCTCTGGTTCTCCGCACCGGCCCTGGCGAAGGCGCTCGGCTCGCCGGACGCCACGCTCATGCTGCGGGTGCTGTGCGTCAGCGTGATCATCGACGGCATCGCGTGCCTGCCACTCGGTCAGCTCAACCGCGAGTTCCGGCAATTCCCGCGCACCGTGGTCGACATCCTGAACTTCGCGATCAACACCGCGGCCACCATCGCGTTCGCCGCCGCCGGCGTCGGCGCGATGAGCTTCGCCTGGGGCTCGCTGATCGGCAACCTGGTCGCCCTGGTCGGATTCGGGCTCTGCGCGCCCGGCATGCTCCGCTTCGGATGGAACACCGAACAGGCAAAACAATTGCTTCGGTACGGGCTTCCGCTCGCGTCCGCGAGTCTGCTCACGCTCGGGATCGTCAACGTCGACTCGGTCGTGGTCGGCTCGATCCTCGGCCCCGCCGCGCTCGGCATCTACGCGATGGCGTTCAACATGTCCAGCTGGCCGGTGCGGATGGTCTCGGAGACCGCGCGCCGGGTGTCGTTCGCCGGCTTCTCCCGGCTGGCCGACTCCTCGCAGGCCGAGTTCGCGAGCGGCTTCATCCGGGCGTTCACCCTGGTCATCGCGGCCGCCGTGCCGATCTGTGTGGTCCTCGGCGTGCTCGCCACGCCGATCATCGTGTTCGTCTACGGCGACCAGTGGGCGGCCGCCGGCCTGCCGCTGCAGTTCCTGGTCGCGCTCGGGCTGCTGCGCACCGCGGTCGAGCTGGCCTACGACTGCCTGGCCACCCGGGTCCGCAAGACGCTGATGTTCATGCAGGCCTGGTGGCTGTTCACGCTCATCCCGCTGCTGATCCTCGGCGCCCACCTGTGGGGCGTCCCGGGCGTCGCCGCCGGGCACGTGGTGGTGGCCGCCGTACTGGTCTCCCCGGTGTTCGTGGTGGTGCTCGGCCGGCTCGGCATCCCGGCCGGCCAGATCCTGCTCGCCTGCGTCCGCCCGGCCCTGGGCGGCGTGGCGATGGGCGTGGTCGCCTGGCTCGCGCACCACTGGCTCGGCGGGGGCTTCCTCGGCCTGGCCGTGGCCGGGGTCGCGTCCTTCGCCACGTACGTCCCGTTCGTGCTCCCGATCATCAAACGCCTTCGGTCCGGCGGCGCCGGCACCGAGGAGCCGGTCACCGCCGAGCCCGCGCTCGCCTAGACCGCATTCCTGAGGAGATCGAGACAGATGCGTTCGTTGAAGCGGCACCTGCGAGCCCGTTACGGCTGGCTGCCCCTCGAGGAACTGCGCAACAAGGTGATGCTCGGGCACACCGCGGTCGGCCTCGGCCGGTTCGAGCGCTCCGAGGTGCGCCGGCTGCTGGCCACGCTGCCCGGCGGCGTCCGGCCACGGGCCAAGGTCGCCACCGTCGTGCTGACCTACAAGCGGCCCGACGGCGTGTTGCGCGCGGTCGAGTCGGTGCTCGCGCAGACCATCCGGGACCAGGTCGTGGTGGTGGTCGACGACGGCGGCGGGCAGCTGCCGGACTTCCCGGCCGACCCGCGGCTGTTCGTGGTGAGCCTGCGGCACAACATCAACGTGCTCGGCGTCAGCCGCAACGTGGGCATGGCCCTGACC
Organism: Actinoplanes sp. L3-i22; assembly: GCF_019704555.1. Taxonomy (NCBI): domain Bacteria; kingdom Bacillati; phylum Actinomycetota; class Actinomycetes; order Micromonosporales; family Micromonosporaceae; genus Actinoplanes; species Actinoplanes sp. L3-i22. Next base: position 7,649,613 of record NZ_AP024745.1, on the reverse strand, counting down.
GAGTCGGAGTACGTCGCGTTCCTCGACGACGACAACACCTGGTACCCGCACCACCTGGAGACCACCCTGAAGCGGCTCGACCAGGGTGGCCCGGACGCCGTCTACACCGCGATGCGGCGGGTGCTGCCGGACGGGACCCAGCGCGACGTCCTCTCCGTCGAGTTCGACCGCAAGCTCGCCTGGGAGCGCTGCTTCCTGGACACCAACCCGCTGGTCGTGCGGCGGCTGCCGGGCGTGCGGTTCAGCCGCCTGCGCCGGCACGGGAAGGTGAACCCCAAGGAGGACTGGGAGTTCGTCTACCGGTTCAGCCGCCGGCGCCGGGTCGAGCACATCCCGGAGCCGACGGTCGACTACGCCATCAATCCGGACAGCTACTGGACCGCCTGGGAGATGTCGTGATGACCGGCAAGCGCAAGATCCTGCTGCCCGCCGCGCTGGCGGTGCTGCTGCTCGCGGTCGCGATCGGGGTGGTCCTGATGCGCGGCGACGACACCGACCCGCTGGCGCGGTCGGACAACGGCACGCCCGGCGCCTCCGGCCCGGCCGCCACCAGCGGGCCGCGCTCGTCCCCGGCCCCGAGCGGCTCGGTCCTGCCGTCGGCGTCCACCCCGGCCAAGGAGCCCACCGGGGCGCCGACCAAGCCGCGGGTCCTGCCGGTCACCGCGACCGGCGGCGGCCGTTACCCGGCCCGGTTCACCGTCGGCGCGCCCGGCGTGCAGCCCTACAAGCAGTCCGACAAGTCCCTGCCGGTCCCCAAGGGGTACAAGGTCGTCAACCCCAGCAACAAGGACAGCAAGGAATGGGACCTGTACGACTGCAAGGGCACGGTCAACCTCGACCACAAGTACTTCAAGGCGTTCATCTACGTCGGCACCGGCTGCCACGGGACCGTCAACATCACCAACTCGATCATCGCGCCGCCGGCCGGTTCGACCAACCGCGCGGTCCTGGTGAACACCGACGGCTCCGGCAGCCTGAAACTGAACCTCACCAACGTCACCATCCGCCCGGAACCGGTCGGACTCGGTGAGAAGAGCACCCCGCTCAACGACCACGCCGTCAACGACTGTGCCACCTGCACCATCACGTTCAACCGGGTGGACGTCGCGAACACCGGCGGCATGTGTCTCTGCGGGGCGCGGACCACGATCCGCAACAGCTGGTTGCACGACAACTACATCGCGAACCTCAGCGATCCGGCGGCGGCACACACCGGCGGCGTCTTCCCGTACGGCGGTACCGGCCCGGTCACGATCGAGAACAGTCGACTGGAACCGGGTGTCGACGCGCACACCGGTAAAGAGGTCAAGAACTACTGGAAGGCCATCACCGCCGTTCTGTTCACGCAGAGCGTCGACGGCTCGGTGCTGCGCAATTACTCCGTACGGAATAGTTTTATTTCTCTTGGTGCTTATGGTCTTTATGCCCAAACCGGGTCTGACCTGCGCATCACTGACAACGTCTTCGGCCCGACCCACTGGGACGCGGCCGGCGGATGTGACTCGAATTGTTCCGTGACGTTCGGCGAATGGTCGAACAACGTGGTGGGAACGATCGACGGGGTGCCCACCAAGAAACAGGTACCGAAGCCCAACTGAGTTCTGCCACGAAAAGAGCCAGAATTGAGATCGAGAATAATTTCCGGCGTCATCTCGGCGCTGATCGTCGGGGCGGTGATCGCGCTTCCGGGCGTGGTCCTCGCGGCCGACGACCCATGCGGCGTCAACTCGAACCCGATCGTCTGTGAGAACTCGAAGACCGGACTGCCGCTCGACGACTGGTACGGCGACGCCTCCTGGGGCGACATCGAGGGCTTCACCACCAAGGTCAGCGTGCAGCCGGGGGAGAGCCTCAAGCTCAAGGTGAACTCGCCGACCACGTTCACGGTGACGTTCATCCGCCTCGGTTACTACAACGGCGACGGCGCGCGGAAGATGCCGACGTCACCGACCACCACGTTCCCGGCGAAGGTGCAGGACACCTGCCTCAAGGACCCGGCCACCGGCCTGGTCGACTGCGGCAACTGGACCACCAACGTCACCTGGACCGTGCCTGCCGACGCGGTCTCCGGCGTCTACATGGCGCTGCTCGACCAGGGCGGCGGGCAGGGCTACATGCCGTACCCGTTCGTCGTGGCCAACGACAACAGCACCTCGAACATCGTGGTGCAGACCTCGGACGAGACCTGGCAGGCCTACAACTCGTGGGGCGGCCAGAACCTGTACGAGGGCGGCGGCCCGGCGCCCGACGGCCGCGCCTACAAGGTCAGCTACAACCGGCCGCTGCGCATCGCCGGTGACAACTCGATCCTCGGCAGCGAATACCCGATGATCCAGTGGCTGGAGCGCAACGGGTACGACGTCAGCTACGCGTCCAACCTCGACGTGTCCACCAAGCCGGCGCTGCTGCCCAAGCACAAGGTGTACCTGTCCTCCGGCCACGACGAATACTGGGACCAGGGGATCTGGGACAACGTCAAGGCGGCCCGCGAGGCCGGCGTGAACCTGGCGTTCTTCAGCGGCAACGAGGCGTTCTGGCGGACCCGCTGGGAACCGTCCATCGCCAGTGACGGCGGCACCAACCGGACCCTGGTCAGCTACAAGACCACCAAGCTGGCGCAGAACCCGCCGAACGGCATCGCCGACCCGAGCGGGCAGTGGACCGGCACCTGGCAGGACCCGGCCGGCGCCGGGACCGGCGGCAACAAGCCGCAGAACCAGATCACCGGCACGCTCTTCTCGGTCAACGGCTACCGGCACGACGCGATCACGGTGTCCTCGCAGTTCAAGAACCTGCGACTGTGGGACTGGACGTCGATCGAGAACCTCGGGACCGGGGAGGTGGCGACGTTCCCGATCGGCACCCTCGGCTACGAGTGGGACTCCGACGTGGAGAACGCGGCCCGGCCACCGGGCGCCGTCCAGTTCTCCTCGACCACCCTGCAGATCACCGACGGCACGATGCTGCTCGACGAGGGCAACAACTACGGCAACGGCGTCGCCACCCACAACATCATGATGTACCGCGACGAGTCGTCCGGCGCGCTGGTCTTCGGCTCCGGCACCGTGCAGTGGTCGTGGGGCCTGAGCATCCGGCACAACGGGCTGGCGAGCTCCGAGGACCCGCGGATGCAGCAGGCCACCGCGAACCTGCTGGCCGACATGGGCGCGCTGCCCAAGACGCTGCAGTCGAACCTGCACGCGGTGGCCAAGTCCACCGACACCGTCGGCCCGACCGTCAACGTCACCGCCCCGGCGGCCGGCGCGACCGTGCCCGTCCTCGGCGCGATCACGATCACCGGGACCGCCGCCGACACCGGTGGCGGACAGCTCGGCCGGGTCGAGGTCTCCACCGACAACGGCACCACCTGGAACGCCGCCACCGGGCTGGCGAACTGGACGTACACCTGGACGCCGGTCGCCCAGGGCAGCGCCACGATCAAGGTCCGGGCGGTCGACGACAGTCTCAACTTCGGGACGGTCAAGAACGTCGCCGTGACCGTGGGGCCGCAGCAGTGCCCGTGCACCACGTACAAGACCAGTGACGTGCCGGCGAACGTCGACTCGTACGACGCGTCGCCGAACGAACTGGGCGCCAAGTTCCAGGTGTCGGTGCCGGCGACGGTCACCGGCGTCCGCTTCTACAAGGCGGCGACGAACACCGGGACGCACCTCGGACGCCTCTACACGACCGCGGGCAAGCTGCTGGCACAGGGCACGTTCGTGAACGAGACGGCCAGCGGCTGGCAGACCCTGCAGTTCGGCACGCCGGTGACGATCTCGGCGAACACGCCGTACATCGTGTCGTACTACACGCCGACCGGGCACTACTCCTACAGCAGCGCCTACTTCACCGCCAAGGGCGCCGGCGACGGCATCGTCAAACAACTCCAGTCCGGGGTGTCCGGGCCGAACGGTGTCTACAAGTACGGCACCGGCGGCGGGTTCCCGAACCTGAGCTGGGGCGACACCAACTACTGGGTGGACGTCGTCGTCGACACCTCGACGGCGGTCACCACGCCGCCCGTGGTCACCGTCAAGTCGCCGGCCGCCGGGGACGTCGGGGTGGCCCGCAACGCGGCGGTCACCGCCACCTTCGATCACGACGTGGACCCGGAACATCTGGCGTTCACGCTCAAGACCGGGGGGAACACGGTCGCGGCCAAGGTCTCCTACGACGACACCACCCGGAAGGCGACGCTCCGGCCGGACGCCGCGCTCGCCGCGAACACCCAGTACACGGCGTCGGTCCAGGCGACCGACGTGTGGGGCAACGCGATGACCGCGCCGACCACGTGGAGCTTCACGACCGGGGCCGGGGTGTCCTGCCCGTGCACGCTGTTCAGCCCGGCCTCGACGCCGGACGTGGAGAGCGCGGGCGAGGCCAACGCGCTTGAACTGGGCACGAGGTTCACCTCCGACGTCGACGGGTGGGTGACCGGTGTCAAGTTCTACAAGGGGGACCGGAACACCGGGGAACACACCGGGACGCTGTGGAGCGCCACCGGCCAGCAGTTGGCGACCGGCACGTTCCAGAACGAGACGGCCAGCGGGTGGCAGACGCTGACCTTCGCCACTCCGGTGGCGGTCGAGGCGGACACGGCGTACGTGGTCTCCTACCACACGAACGTGGGCTTCTACTCGTACAGCGGGGGCTACTTCTCGCAGGCCCGCAGCTCGTACCCGTTGACCGGGGTCGCTGACTCCGCCACCGGGCACAACGGGCTGTTCAAGGCGAGCGCCGGCACGGCATTCCCGGACTCCAGCTGGAATGCCACCAACTACTGGGTCGACGTCGTCTTCACCAACACCGCACCGTAACTGCAGGCGGGCCCGGCACCGGTCGGTGCCGGGCCCCTCTCTAGGGGGAACAGAGTGAGTTCGGTCAGCGTCGTGATCCCGTGCTACAAGTACGGCGATTACCTGCGTGCCTGCGTCGACAGCGTGCTCGACAACCCGGGCGTCGACGTCCGGGTGCTGATCATCGACGACGCCTCACCGGACGACTCGGCCGACAAGGCGCGCGCGATCGCGGCGAGCGACCCGCGCGTCGAGGTCCGGGTGCACGAGCAGAACAAGCGGCACATCGCCACCTACAACGAGGGCCTGCTCGAGTGGGCCGACGGTGACTACGTCGCCCTGCTCTCGGCCGACGACATGCTGACCCCGGGCGCGCTGACCCGGGCCGTCGCGCTGCTCGACGCGAACCCGAACGTGGGCTTCGCCTACGGCCACCCGGTCCACTTCCAGCACCCCGGCCCGCCGCCGCCGGCGAACCAGGGGACCGGCGGGACCGCGGTCTACCCCGGCCACTGGTGGCTGGAGCGCCGCTTCCGCGAGGGCACCGGCTGCATCACGTCGCCCGAGGTCGTGGTCCGCACCGACCTGCAGCGCAAGGTCGGCGGCTACGACCCGGAACTCCCGCACGCCGGCGACATCGAGATGTGGATGCGGCTCGCCGCCCACGCCGACGTCGGCTACGTGCAGGCCGACCAGGCGTACTACCGCCTGCACGGCCAGAACATGTCCCAGGTCGACTTCGCCGGCCAGCTCGACGACCTGCGCCAGCGCAAGACCGCCTACGAGGCGGTGCTGCGCAAGACCCGTGACCTCCTACCGGAGGCGGACCGCTGGGACGACATGGTCCACCGCCGCCTGGCCCGCTTCGCCCTGCGCCGCGCGGTCCGCGCCTACGACCGCGGCCGCACCGGCACCGTGCCGGAGGAGGAACTGGTCGCGTTCGCCGCCGAGTGCTGGCCGCAGTACCGAACCCTCCCGGAATACCGCGGCCTCCAGGTCCGCCGCCGCGTCGGCGCCAAAACAATGCCCTACCTCCAGCCGCTGGTCCTCTCCGCCGTGGCCGCCAAGGGCCGCGAGTGGCTCTGGTGGCGCTCCTGGGAACGCCGCGGCATCTGATACCGCAGGATCCGACGCCGCAGCATCTGACGCCGCGGTATCTGACGTCGCAGCATCCGGCGTCGCGGTGTCTGAGGCCACAGCATCTGACGTCGCAGCATCCGGCGCCGCGGGATCTGACGCCGCAGCACCTGAAGCTGCGGCGTCAGACGCGCGACGGCGGCACCGCGAAGCACTCCGACGCGTCCCGACGCTGCCCGCCGAGCCCTGCAACGGGCCGGGCTGCGGTGAGAGCCGCAGCCGAGCGTCGGCTCACCCCACCCGATCGCCGCGCCGCGCCCCGATCGCCGCGCCGCGCCCCGGCTTCGGCTCGCCGCCCCGGCTTCGGCTCGTGGCGCTGGTGGTCAGGGGCAGAAGACGGCGGTGGTTGCTGCGTAGAACGCGGCCCGCGCGTCCGGGACAGGTGGCTGGGCCGGGTCGTGTTTCTTGTCGATCGCCAGGTCGAAGACGTTGGCCACCAGGACGAGCTGCCGGGACGTGTCCGCGCTGGTCATCGACACGCTGTTGAAGCCCGGGCCGCCACCGTCGGTCTCCCAGACAGCCACGTCCCCAGCGTCGCAGGGGACAGTGATCCGCTGCACGCCCAGTCCGTAATCCTCCTCTGGCACGAGAGTCTGCAGCTCCCGCTGCTCGGCCCTGGGCAGGAGCCGGCCGCCGAACAGAGCGGCGTCGAACCGTGCCAGGTCGGCGACCGTGGAGACCATCGCGCCGGCCGTCCACTCGCCGGACGGATTGAAGTCGGTGACGTCGCGATGGCTCAGGTCGTACCCGTGTAGAAACGGCCCCGGCAGCGCCGGATCGTCGAGCGGGAAGGACGTCTCCTGGAGCCCGAGCGGCTCGATGATCCGCCGGCGGATCTCCATGTCCGCGTGGTGGTGCGTGACCGCCTCGACGATCAGGCCGGCCAGCAGGTAGTTGGTGTTCGAGTAACTCCACCCCTGCCCAGGCGGGAAGAGCGGCGGGTGCGCCATCGCCGCGGCGATCACCTCCTGCGGTGTCTCGCCACCACGATCGGTGCCGATCTCGGGGTCATAGATGCCGCTGGTGTTGTTCAGCAACTGCCGGACGGTGATCGTCCGCCCGTCGTTGCCCTGGCCCCGGACGACGCCGGGCAGCCATTTCTCCACACTGTCGTCGAGGCTCATCCGGCGCTCGGCGACGAGTTGGAGCAGCACGGTCGACACGAACGACTTCGTGTTGCTGAAGATCCGCCAGTGATCCTGTGGCCGGGCCTCGCCCGCGGCGAGTTGCCATTGCTGTCGACCCCGCCGCACATACGCGATAACTCCGGGATTGCCGGCGGCGACCGCTCGGTCGATTGCCTCGCGCACCGTGGCACGTGTCGGCGGCTCGCTCCCATGTGCTCCGCCGCCGGCCGTCAACGACGCGGTCAGCGCCGCGGCGATCACGGCCGCCGTCACTCTCCTGCTCGACATGTCTCTGTCCTCCGGGTCGGCGAATTGCTGACGCCGCTGACTCTGCCGGGGCGGCGGCCGCGTTTCGACCAGGCCAGCCCCCGTCTTCGACCCTGGGGATAACCCGGTGTCAAACCGGGGGACTACCGGCTGCCGCCCCGGACGCCGGTCGTCCATCCTGGACGCATGCCAAATCGCGACAGCATCTTCCGCCACCTGCTCTATGCCCTGACCGGATTGCCGTTGGGCCTGCTCGGCCTGGCCTACACGGTGTATGTGGTGGTCGGCGGCGCCGTGCTGTCGCTCACCGTGGTCGGCCTGCCGGTGCTGAGCGCCGGGCTCCGCGGCGCCCGCCTTCTCGGCGGGCTGCACCGTGCGCTCGCCCGGCGCCTGCTCGGCGTGGCGACCACAGCGCCACCGCCGCCACGCGGCCGCCCCGGCCTCACCGGCTGGGTCTGGGCCGGGCTGAGCGACGGCGGTGCCTGGCGCGCCGTGGGCTACCTGGTGCTGAAGGCGCCGCTCGCCGTGCTGTCGACGGCAGTCGTCATCGTCGGCTACGGATATGGACTGGGCGCGCTCACCTATCCGGTCTGGTGGCGGCTGGTTCCGGCGCAGGCCGATGCCGCGGGCGTGCTGCGTGCCGGGTTGCCGCTGCCCGGCGACGTCTTCCTGGACACCTGGCCACGGGCGCTGCTGACGGCCGGCGTCGGCGTGGTCCTGCTGCTGCTCGCCCCGTTCGCCCTGCGAGCGGTGCTGTTGCTCGACGGGATGCTCGTCTCCGACCTGCTCGACGCGCGCCGATTGAACGAACGGGTCCGCGAGCTGGCGGCGAGCCGGGACTTCGCGGTGCAGGAGTCCGCTGCGGCCCTGCGTCGGATCGAGCGTGACCTGCATGACGGAGCACAGGCCCGGCTGGTGGCCCTGGCGATGAACCTGGGCGCGGCCAAGGAGCAGCTGGAGCAGAGCGATGCCGATCCGCTGACCCGTGACCTGGTCGGCAGCGCTCACCGCGACGCGAAGGCCGCGCTGGTGGAGTTGCGTGACCTGGTCCGTGGCATTCATCCGCCGATCCTGGACAGCGGGCTCGACGTCGCGCTGGCCACCCTCGCGGCTCGGAGCTCGATGCAGGTCGATCTGACGGTCGCGATCGATTACCGGCCGGCGCCGGCGGTCGAGACCATCGCCTACTTCTGTGTCGCAGAGTTGCTCACCAACGTCGCCAAGCACAGCGGGGCATCGCGTGCCGTGGTCGACGTCGAGCAGGTCGGCGGCAGACTGTGGCTGCGCGTGACCGATCATGGCCGGGGTGGCGCCCAGCCTCGGGGCGGGCTCGCGGGGCTCGCTGATCGGGTTCGGACAGTCGACGGCCGGCTCGACATCAGCAGTCCCGCCGGTGGGCCTACCGTGGTGACCGTGGAGCTGCCATGCGTGTCGTGATCGCTGAGGACGCCGCGGTGCTGCGGGACGGCCTGACCCACATCCTCACCAGCCGGGGCACGACGTGGCCGCCGCGGTTGCGGACGCCACCGATCTGCTCGCGGCCGTCGCCGAGCATCGGCCGGATGTGGCGATCGCCGACGTGCGGATGCCGCCGACCTACACCGACGAGGGGCTGCGGGCCGCGATCGCGATCCGGCGTGACCATCCGGGCACCGGGGTGCTGGTGTTCTCGCAGTACATCGAGACGCGGTATGCCGCCGATCTGCTGGCCGGTGGCGCGCAGAAGGTGGGCTACCTGCTGAAGGACCGGGTCGCCGACGTCAGCGACTTCATCGACGCGCTGACCCGGGTGGCCGCCGGCGCGACGGTGCTCGACCCCGAGGTGGTCACCCAGATGTTCGGCGCCAGCCGGCAGGCCGGCCACCTGGCGGTGCTGACCCCGCGGGAACGTGAGGTGCTGGCGCTGATGGCCGAGGGACGTTCGAACACGGCGATCGGGGAGTATCTGATGCTCGCCAGCGGCTCCGTCGAGAAGCACATCACCAGCATCTTCACCAAGCTGGGCCTGCCCGCGTCAGCCAACGACCATCGCCGCGTCCTCGCGGTCCTCCGCTACCTCCAGCAGTAGGTCCACCCGCCCCACAACCTGCTCACGCCGGGACGCGTTGCGACGTGACGTGACGCACGGGGCTGCGTTGGCCGCCCGGCGTCGCGCCGCTCCCGGCCGCGCTGGGGGGACTGCGCCTGGCGGGGTGGGCATGGCTTTGCCGGCCGATGCCGGTGCAGCACGGGGCGGCGCGCGCGGTGCGGGGCAGCGCGGTGCGGTGCCGGGGGAGCGCTGCGCGCGGTGCGGGGCAGCGCGGTGCGTGCGGTGCGGCGCGCGCGGTGCGGTGCGGGGCAGCGCTGCGCGCGGTGCGGGGGAGCGCTGCGCGGGTGGGGCTGTGTTGGGTCTGGGGCTGGGCTGCTTTGGGGCCTGGACCTGGGGCTGCGGCTGCGGCCGCGGCTGCGGTCGGGGGCGGGCCTGGCCTGGAACTGGGCCTGGGTTGGGGCTGCGGCTGCCGCTGCCGCTGCCGCTGCGGTTGGGGCTGGGGCTGGGGTTGGGGCTGGGTGGGTGACGGAGTGAGAAGTTCGGCTACTGGTTTGTCTCGGTTCACCTGGTTACCGTCCGGTAACCAGAGCCGAGCCAACTCCACCGGAGGCCGGACATGCCCATTCGCCTGCGCTTTTTTGCCGTAGTGGCTGCTGTGACGACCGCGTTTGCGGTTGGTGCGGCAGTGCCGGCGGAAGCTGCCGTCACCATCCCCACGTTCTATACGCCGCCGGCGACGTTGCCGGCCGCGGACGGAGCACTGATCCGTAGCGAGCCGCTCCCGCTCGCGTTCTCGTTGCCCGGGATCACCGGAACACTGCCGGGCACCGCGACCCGGATCATGTACAAGTCGACCGATTCGACCGGGCAGGCGGTCGCGGTCACCGGTTCGTACGTCGAGCCGGCCCTCCCCTGGCTGGGCGCCGGCGCCCGTCCGCTGGTCGTGCTCGCGCCCGGCACGATGGGCCAGGGCGACCAGTGCTCGACATCCCTCGCCCTGCAGCGCGGCCTGATCATCGGGACCGAGAACGATCAGTTGACGCTGTCGATCGGGTACGAGGTGCTCGCGATGTACCGCCTCCTGCTCAAGGGCGTCGCGGTCGTCCAGACCGACTACGTGGGTCTCGGCACGCCCGACCGGCTGCACACGTATGTGAACCGGGTCGACGAGGGTCATGCCGTGCTCGACGCCGCCCGCGCGGCCCGAGCGCTGCCGAGCACCTCGGTCACCACAAAGTCCCTGATCGGACTGTACGGCTACAGCCAGGGCGGCGGCGCGGTCGCGTCGGCGGCGGAGCTGCAGGCCGGCTACGCCCCGGACGTGAAGGTGACCGCCACCTACGCCGGCGCGCCGCCGGCGAACCTGGCCGAGGTCGTCGCCGGGATCGACGGCAGTGAGCTCGCGGGCGCGCTGGGCTGGTCGATCAACGGCTTCGCCCAGTCCGCCCCGGCCCTGCAGACGGTCCTCGACCGGTATCTGAGCGACAGCGGCCGAACCGTCCTGAAGAGCCTGTCCACGATGTGCGTCGGGGACGCGATCCTCTCGTATGCCGGCAAGAAGAGCAGTTCGTGGACGACGACGGGTCAGACGGTCAGCGACATCATCAAGGCCGAGCCCGAGCTGAAGTCGTTCATCGACGATCAGCGCATCGGCGCGCGCAAACCGGCCGGTGTGGTCCGCGTCGCGACCGGCGTCAACGACAATCTGGTCCCGCACGGGCAGGCTCGCACGATGGCCGCGGACTGGTGCAAGCTGGGCGGCAAGGTCGTCTACGCCCCGGTCATCCTGCCGAATACGATCAGCCCGCTGCTGAACCACTTCGGCCCGCTCCTGACCGACCAGGGCACCGCCGTCGACTGGCTCGGCCTGCGCCTGGCCGGCGTCCCGGCCCTCTCCACCTGCGCGCTCCTACCGATCCAGCCCTGATAGAGGCCGATCCGGCCCCTGATAAAGACCGATCCAGCACCGATAGAGGCCGATCCGGCCCTGATAAAGACAGCACGACGAACGCTGACCGCACCCGGCGGCAACCGGGTGCGGTCAGTTCACGGGTGACGCCCAACCCGGCCGCGGGATCAGGCAGAACGGATGCCCGGCCGGATCAGCGAAGACATCCTCCCCACCCGGCAACCGCCGAGCGCCGAGCCCGAGTACCGCCTCCGCCGCAACAGCCAGATCGTCGACCATCACGTCGAGGTGCGACTGTTGCGGCACCTCCGGATCCGGCCAGGTCGGCGCCCGATGATCGGCCGCCCGCTGAAAGGCAAGCCCCGACGTGCTGGTATCGACGGAAACCACCACAAAATCGGGGTCGGCGTAGGTCACCGGCAGCCCAAGCACCGCACTCCAGAACCGCCCCGACACCGCCGGATCCGCGCAGTCGAAAATCAGATGATGCAGACGACCCACCGGCATGACAAACCTAACGACGCAACGGTACGACCGTAGTAGTCACGATCTTCGTCTTTACCACATGCTCCGCCGGCACCGAACTGACGATCACCGCCCCCGAAGCAACCGCCGAGTCATCCCCGATGTGCACATCCGGCTCGATGTAGATCCCGGTCCCGAACCGGATCCGCGAGCCGATCGTCACCTTGCCCGACGTCACCACCGACGGCCCGCTGGCGTTGTCGTCCCCGATCACGCTGTGATGGTCGAACGAGTTGTACGCCGAGAAGAAGTTGTTGTCCCCGACTCGCACACCCGTAGCCACGTGGCAGAACGCGCAAATGATGTTCCCCTGCCCCATCGTCACGTCGGTAGCGATCTTCGCCGTCGGATCGATCGCGTTGGCCAGCGGAACCCCGGCCTCGGAGCAAAGTTCCCGGAACCGGGCCCGAACCGCCGGCGACCGCCCGATCGCGATGATCGCCGCGTCGTACCGCCCGTCCGCGAAGAGCGGGCCGACCAGCGCGGACCCACCGACCACCGGCACCCCGTGCACCGACGCACCCCACCGGGACGAGTCGTCGTCCACGATCGCCACGACCTGCTGGGTCGTACTCCCGGCCAGGATGTCCAGCACCTGGGTCGCCCCGAGCGCCGCCCCGACGATCAGGATCCGCTGCCGCCCGGGCGCGCCGGCCAGCGGAGCGGGCAGATCAACCGGCTCGGCCGCCACGGGCTGTACCGCGGCTTCCACATCCTTGACCGTGATCAGCCGGTCCAGCCCGAGCCCGGCCAGGTCGATCCCGAGCTCAGCGGCCCGCTGCACAGCCTTCATCGTGGCCCGCGGCCCGTCCGACGCGGGAGTGGCCGCCGCAGCGGCAGCTTGCGCGGCAGTGAACGCGTCCCGCGAGGCCGCGTCGGGAAAGAGCTGCGCGATCGGCTGCGACAGCGGAACCTCGGTCCCCTTGGCCGCGCCGTGCAGCAGCACCCCCGCGACCGGCGCGAGCACCTCGAGGACCGCCTTGCTCGTCTCCACCTCGGCGAGCAGCTCATCCTTCTCCACCTCGGCGCCGTCCTCGGCGAACCACATCACCAGGATGCCGTGCTCGCTGTTGACGTCGTTGGTGGGCACCAGGACGGGATTCACCGCAAGTCTCCTAATTCAAAAGAAAAACCCAAAAAACCGACAAATCCGATTTCCCCGTACGACCGCAGCAGGCCCCGCGACGCCACAAGCGCCCGCACGGAGCGCCAAACCCCAGCGAACGCGACCGAATCAGCGAACAGCCGCACGAATCGCCGCCTCGATCTGCGCACTCCCGACCAGAACCTCGGCCTCTTGAGTCTTCGACGAGGGAATGACCGTAGGAGCGCTCGCCACCACCTCCACCGGCCGATCCAACCGCTCGAACAGCCGCCGAGAGATCACCGAAGCCGCCTCAGCCCCCCACGACCACCCATCGGCCCCTTCCTCAACGGTCACCAGTCGCCGGGTGACCGAAACCGACCGCTCCACCGGCCCCCAGTCCATCGGCGCGATCTGAGCCGGCACCACCAGCTCCGCGAAGATCTCCTCTTCCATCGCCAGCCGCTCGATCACCTTCGCCGCCAGCAGCGCCTGATACCCATAGGCGAGCACACTGACCACACAGTCCGAAGCCGGCACCGCCGACAGCCGCACGGTGGGCAGCATCCCGGGCGAGGAGTCACTGGTAGCCACCAGCTCTCCGACCATCCCGTCGACGGGCAGCGTCAGATGCTGCGGATAGAGCAGCTTGTGCTCGACATACAGCACCGGCTCGTCCCGCCCCAGGAAGTCCGCGAACACCACCCGCGGGTCGTGATAGAGCGATGCGGCCACCACCCGCAGATGCGGCACCCCGAGAAAGTGCTTCTCCAGGCTCTGACTGTGCGTCGGCCCGTACCCGCGATGCCCACCCGTCGCCGCGCGGATGATCACCGGACAGGTGGCCTGCCCCGCGTACATCGCCTGGTATTTAGCGATGTGATTGACCACCTGGTCGAACATCAGCGTCAGGAAGTCCCCGAACATCACCTCGGCGATCGGCCGGTATCCGGCCAGCGCGAGCCCGGCCGAGATCCCGGCGATCGCGCCCTCGCTGATCGGCGTCGTCCGCACCCGGGCCGGGAACGCCGTGGACAACCCACGGGTGACCTTGAACGCCCCGCCGTACGGATCGGCGATGTCCTCCCCGAGCAGCACGACCCGCCGGTCGTCGCTGAGCGCCCCGCGCAGCGTGTCCCCGAGCTCCTTCGCGAAGATCACGGCAGGGCCCTCGCCGTCGCGACGACCTCGCCCAGCGCGGTCTCCACCTCGTCGTCGATCCGCACCCGGTCGTCGTCGGCGAGCCGCCGGCCGTGCACGACCAGCGGCTCGACCAGCCAGTGCGCGTCGATCTCGGCCTGCGGCCGCTCGTCGTCGCTCTTGGAGTGGTGACACAGCCGGTAGGTGTGGATCAGCAGCACCCGCGGCCCCTCGCCGGCCCGCACCGCGGCGATCTCCTCACCGGCGGCCTGACTGATCTCGACCACGTCGGTGGAGTCCAGGGAGCGGACCGGAACGCCGAACGCGGCGAACCGCCCCGCGAACGACCCGGCCATGTTGGCGGCGATCGGCGTGCTCTGCGCCCACCGGTTGTCCTCGCAGACCACCAGCAGCGGCAGCTTCCACAGCGCGGCCATGTTGAGCGTCTCGTAGACCACGCCCTCGCCGAGCGTGCCGTCCCCGATGAAGACCACGCTGACCGCGTCGTTGCCCTCGAGCTGGTTGGCCAGGGCGATGCCGGCCGCGTTCGGCACGATGCCGCCCTGCACGCCGTTGGACTTGAAGCCGGGCGCGCAGATGTGCTGGCTGCCGCCCATGCCGCGGCAGACGCCCGCGGTCTTGCCCATGATCTCGGCCAGCAGCCCCAGCGCGTCCCCGGAGTGGGCCAGGTAGTGCCCGTGGCAGCGGTGGTTGCTGAAGATGTGGTCGCCCTCGGTGAGGTGTTCGGTGACGGCGACCGCGTCCGCCTCCTGCCCGATGCAAGCGTGCGTGGTCCCGTTCAACGCACCCTCCTCGAACAGCTGGAGCAGCGTCTCCTCGAATCGCCGGATGAACCGCATCCGCCGGTAACGCCGGTGGTCGAGCGGTTCGCCGGCGACTCCTGTGAGCAGCTGGTCGGTCCGCACCGGCGCGAGCGCCGTCGAAGTCACTATCTGCCTCCCCGAGGGCGGTGATCCATCGCGCCCGACCCTACCGATGGGCGGGCCTCCATTGGAGACACCTTCAGCCATCGTGGAGCCGACGGGGATCGTCGAATACGAGCCGAACGGCCGGTCTGCCCCACCCAACGGATGGCACCGGCGTGCGTGTGGCGCTGACTACAGTAGACGAGCCGATCGCGACGTACCGTGACGAAAACCGGCCTGCCGGATAGCCGTCACAGCTCTGCCGCAGGGGTCGCCCCGGTAGTAGCGTCCGTCCACTCCAGACCCCTCTTCGCAGGAGTTACGCTGACATGATTCCGCTCGTCGATCTGCAAGCCGCCCACGCCGAGGTCGCCGAGGAGGTCGACGCCGGCTTCAAGCGGGTGCTGGCCACCACCGGTTTCGTCGGCGGTCCCGAGGTCGCGGCGTTCGAGCGCGAGTTCGCCGAGTTCTCCGGCGCGGCGCACGTCGTCGGCGTCGCGAACGGCACCGACGCGGTCGAGCTCGCCCTGCGCGCGGCCGGTGTCGGCCCGGGCGACGAGGTCGTCGTGCCGGCCAACACGTTCGTCGGCACGGCCGAGCCGGTCGCCCGGATCGGCGCCCACGTGGTGCTGGCCGACATCGATCCGGCCACCTACCTCGTCGACGTCGACCGGATGCTCGCCGCGGTCGGCCCGAAGACCAAGGCGGTCGTCCCGGTCCACCTCTACGGCCAGCTCGCCGACGCCCCGCGCCTGCGCGAGGCGCTGGCCGGCACCGGCGTGGCGGTCGTCGAGGACGCGGCGCAGGCGCAGGGCGCGCTGCGGCACGGCCGGGCCGCGGGCGCCGACGGCATCGCCGCCACCAGCTTCTACCCGGGCAAGAACCTGGGTGCCTACGGTGACGCCGGCGCGGTGCTCACCCCCGATCAAGATCAAGCGATTACGGTACGGACGCTGGGCAGTCACGGCGGCCTCCAGAAGTACGTGCACGACCTGGTCGGGGTGAACTCCCGCCTCGACGCCCTGCAGGCCGTCGTGCTGCGCGCGAAACTGGCCCGCCTCGGCACCTGGAACCGGCTGCGCCGCGCCGCCGCCGCCCGCTACCACGAGCTGCTCGCCGACCTGGACTTGGTGCTGCCGCAGACCCTGGCCGGCAACGAGCACGTCTGGCACCTGTACGTCGTCCGGATCCCCGGCGGCCCGGCCCGGCGCGACGCCGTTCTCGCCAAGCTGCACGAGGCGGGCGTCGGCGCCGGCATCCACTATCCGTACCCTCTGCACCTGACGCCCGCCTTCGCCGACGAGAAGTACCCGGTCGGCAGCTTCCCGCTCGCCGAGCAGGCCGCCGGCCAGATCCTGTCGCTCCCGCTGTACCCGCAGATCACCGTGGACCAGCAGGAGACGACCGCGCGAGCGCTCGCCAAAGCTCTGGAGAACTAGGTAACAGCGTGTACATCACCATCCGGGACCGGCCGGCCAAGGACAGGGCGGCCGGTCCCAAGGCTCGGGTGGCGACCACGGTCGTCCTGCTCGGCGTGGTCAGCCTGCTCACCGACATCTCCTCGGAGATGGTGACCGCGATCCTGCCGCTCTACATGACCGCCGAGCTCGGGCTGAGCCTGCTGGCCTACGGTGTCGTCGACGGCCTCTACCAGGGTGTCAGCGCCCTGGTCCGGATCTTCGGCGGCTACCTGAACGACCGCACCAGCCGCCCCAAGTGGGTCGCCGTCTTCGGCTACGGCATCTCGGCGATCAGCCGGATCGCGCTGATCCCGGCGCACAGCTTCGCCGCGATCACCGGCGTGATCACCGCCGACCGGCTCGGCAAGGGTTTCCGGACCGCCCCGCGCGACGCGCTGATCGCCGACGCGTCCGAGCCGTCGATGCTGGGCCGCGCGTTCGGCGTGCACCGCACCCTGGACACGATCGGCGCCGCGCTCGGGCCGCTGGTCGCGTTCGGGCTGCTGCTGCTCGTCCCGAGCGGGTACTCCTCGGTCTTCGTGGCGTCGTTCGCGTTCGGCCTGCTCGGCGTGACGGTGCTGGTGCTGTTCGTGCCGGATCGCCGTACGTCGGGCGGGGGTCTGGCCGCGAAGCGGTTGTTCCACGAGCTGGCCAGTCCGCGCCTGCGCAAGCCGCTGCTCGCGGCCGGACTGCTCGGCCTGTTCACCGTCAGCGACGGCTTCCTCTACCTGTCGCTGCAGCACAGCGGCGGTTTCGCGGCCCGCTGGTTCCCGCTGATGTACGTCGGCGCCAACCTGGTCTACCTGACCCTGGCGATCCCGCTCGGCCGGCTCGCCGACCGGATCGGCCGGGCCCGGGTGTTCCTCGGCGGGCACCTCGCGCTGCTGGTCACCTACCTGGTCGCGGGCGGCTCCCGCGGTGGCCTGGTCGCCACGCTCGTCGCGCTCGCGCTGGTCGGCGCGTACTACGCGGCCACCGACGGCGTGCTGCCCGCGCTGATCAGCAAGCGCGTCCCGGCGGCCGCCCGGGGCAGCGGCATCGCGGCCGCGCAGACCGTCGTGGTGCTGGCCCGGTTCGCCGTCTCGCTGGCCTTCGCCGGATTGTGGGAGGCGATGGGGCCGTCGCAGGCGCTGTTCCTGGCGGCTGGTTTCCTGACCGTCGGCATCGGGGTGGCCGGGTGGCTGCTGAAGGGCATCGACACGTGAGTCCGCGGACCAAACTGGCGACGTTCGCCGTCGTGCTCGTGCTGGCGATCGGCGGCACGGTCTTCTCGATCGTGCACACCCGGCAGGAGCAGGCGGCGGCGGTCGCGGCCGCGCCGCCGGTCCCGGTCACCGACCTGGCGACCGTTTCCGGTCAGGCGCACGTGGTGTTCCGGAGCACCGCGATCGGCAACGACTACGGCCGGGTCGCGCTGGTGCCGCTCGCCGACCCGGCCGGGCCGCGGGCGTTCACGAAGGCGACCTGCGAGCGCGTCTACGCGCACCGGGACGAGGCGGTCTGCCTCTACTCGAAGCCGGGGCTGGTCACCACGTACAAGGCGGAGATGTTCGACGCCTCGTGGACGGCCGGCCGGGAGCTCGAGCTGGCCGGGGTGCCGAGCCGCACCCGTCTGTCACCGGACGGCACCTGGGCGGCGACCACCACGTTCGTCTCCGGGCACGCCTACTCCTCGCCGGGCGACTTCTCCACCGAGACCCTGGTGACGCCGCTGGGCGCCGGCGCCGGCAAACCCCTCAACCTGGAAACCGACTTCCGGCTGTACGTCGACGGCAGGCGCATCACCGCGCAGAACCGCAACCTGTGGGGCGTCACCTTCACCGGCGACGACGACCACTTCTACGCGACCGCCGCGTCGGGCGACAAGACCTGGCTCGTCCGCGGCAGTCTGAAAGATCGCACGCTGACCGCGCTGCGCGAGGACGCCGAGTGCCCGTCGCTGTCGCCGGACGGCACCCGGGTCGCGTTCAAGACCCGCAACGGGCAGCCCGAGGGCCAGTGGATGATCGCCGTCTACGACCTCGCGACCGGGAAGTCCACGCTGCTCACCGAGAAGCGCAGCGTCGACGACCAGATCGAGTGGCTGGACGGTTCGCGGGTGCTCTACGGCCTGCCGCGCTCCGGCAGCGGGCCGTCGGCCAGCGACGTCTGGGTGGTCCCGGCGGACGGCAGCGGCACGCCGGCGGTGTTCATCCCGGATGCCTGGTCGCCGGCGGTCGTCCGCTGACGCGGCTTCCAGTGCTTGAGTGACATCGCCGGGCGCTCGATCAGGTGCCAGGACGGGATGGCCAGCGCGAACGTGCCGATGCTGGCCAGCACGATGTAGACGAACAGGCCGAGGTCCGGAACGCCGAGCAGGGCGAGCAGCTGCTGGACCGGGAACGCGTAGATGTAGAAGCCGTACGAGTAGTCGTGCCGGCGGCCGACCCGCTGCAACGGCTTCGGCAGCCGGATCGCCAGCCACAGCACCAGGTACGCGAAGGCCGGGTAGCCGACCACGTCGAAGCCGCCGAACTGCAGGCTGGCCAGCAGCACGACCGCCGCGACGATCGCGAAGCCGTCGTTGAGGACGATCCGCTTGCGGTACGCCTCGAACAGCGCGCCCAGCAGGAACACGTAGGTGAGGTAGACCAGCGAGTACGAGTCCAGGCCGCCGATCCCCAGGAACGGGCCGTGGTCGCCCTGCGGGCCGGGGAGGTGCGGCGCGGTCAGAAAGTCCCGCACGATCACCGCGAACAGGCCGGCGGCCAGCACCGCGACGACCCAGCGGGCCCGCTTCAACACGCCGATCACGGCCAGGCCGGCGACCATGAAGTAGCAGAGCACCTCGTACATCAGGCTCCACAGCGAGCCGTCGAAGACCGACGTGCCGGTGAGCCGACCATACGGCGTGTGGAGCAGCAGGCCGGCGATCCCGTACTGGCGGATCGCGATGGCGGCGTTGTTCACCACGTACCCGAACGGGCCGCCGGGCTCGGTGAACAGGCCGGTCAGGCTGCCGCGCTCGATCAACGCGACGACCGGGGCGAAGACGAACGCCGTGACGATCAGGCACACCCACAGGCCGGGCAGGATCCGCAGGCCGCGGTGCCACAGGTAGCGGGGGAGCGGGACCCGGCCGGCACTGCGGGTGATCAGGAACCCGGAGATCGTGAAGAAGCCCAGGATGCCGATCTCGCCGAGCGCGGTCTGCCCGTGGGTGAGGCCGCCGCCCGGATCCTCCCGGCCGTAACCCAGCGGCAGGGAATGGGAGACCAGCACCGCGAAGGCGAACAACAGGCGAAGGAAACCGAAACTGTTCTCCGGGCCGGAGAAGGCCGTGTCGACGGTTCGCCGCGTCCAGATTGGAGCCCGCATCAGAGGATTAGACCACGCCCTCTTCGTCAAATTCCAGTTCGTCAGAACAAAGACAGCGGACGTACGGGAAATGCGGGCCGAATGTCTGATTCGGCTGTCGTCCCGGCGCTTTTCGTAACCCACTGTGGATACTAGGCTGGCTCGCATGATTGGAATTGAGCGGTGAGGTCGTTCCTCGCGGTTTCCGGGGAGCTCGCTCCGACACCCACCGTCCTGGCTCGTCTGACCGGCGATCCGGTCGTCACCCGCACCGCCACCGGCTGGGTCGCGATGGGCGGCGCCGAGTCCACCGACCGGGTCGACGCGGGCGCGTTCACCGTCCGGCTCGGCAAAGCCGCCCGGACCCGTGGTGGTGACGTCTCCACCGAGGCCCTCGGCATCCTGCTGCGGGACGGCGCCAAGGTCGACGGCGGCCCGCTCGCCGCGCTGGTCCCGCCGTTCGCCGCCGCGCACCGCGACGGGCCGGCGGCGCCGGTCGTGGTGGCCACCGACTGGCTCGGCTTCCAGCAGCTGTTCTGGTGGCAGGGGCCGGGCGTCGCCGCGGTCTCCACCAGCGCCCTCGCGCTCGCCGCCCTGGCCGGGGCGGAGCTCGACCGGCCGGCGCTGGCCGTGCAGAGCCTGGTCGGCTGGCAGGTCGGCCTGCGCACGGTCTTCGCCGGCGTGCACAAGGTCCCGGCCGGCAACGTCGCGGTCCTCGACGAGGGCCGGGTCACCCTGCACCGGTACGTGGCGGAGTCGCTCGCCGTCGACGGCCCGCCGCCGTCGGTCGAGGAGGCCGCCACCGAGCAGGCCGCCCTGATGACCGAGTTCCACCGGGCCTACCTGCGCGATCACCCGCGGTCGGTGCTGCAGCTGACCGGCGGGCAGGACACCCGGGTGCTGCTCTCGGCGATCCCGGCCGAGCTGCGCGCCGGGCTGCCCGCGCTGACCCTGGACACGCACGGCGGCACCGACTCGCGGTTCGCGACCCGGCTCGCCGACCTGACCGGGATGAAACTTCAGATCCACTGGATGGACGAGGGCCCGGCGGTTCCCCCGGCCGCGGCGTTCGACCTGGCCCTGCGCGCCGCGCGGGAGCTGGACTGCATGGCCAGCCCGCTCGCGCTGGCGCCGCTGCTGCGCGCCGAGGCCCAGCTGGACCAGGGGCACCGGCTGTCCGGGCTGGGCGGGGAGACGTGCCGCGGGTTCTACTACTTCGGCCAGCCGTCCGGCGCGACGACCGGCCCTCGCTTGATCGAGAAGCTGGCGACCTGGCGGCTCTACGCCAACGAGGCCGTGCAGACCGAGGCGCTGGCGCCGGAGTTCGCGGCGTCCGCCCGGGCCACCGCGCTGGAGCTGATCACCGAGTCGTTCGAGGGCTATCCGGACGAGTGGCTGGCCGCGACCGATCACTTCTACCTGTACCAGCGGATGCAGCGCTGGTCCGGCGCGCACGGCTCGGTCGCCGCGGCGAACCGGCACTTCATCAACCCGATGTTCGACCGCCGGTTCATCCAGCTGGCCCACGCGGTCCGGCCCTCGGAGAAGCGGGACGGTCTGCTCACCGGCCGGTTGATCACGCTGCTCGACCCGGCGCTGGCCGCGGTCCCGCTGGACTCCGGGCTGGTCCCGAACCGGCTCGGCAGGCCCGGCCTGGCCGCCCGCACCGCGGCGTACCGGGTGACCGCGCAGAAGGCGGCCCGCAAGATCCGGCAGAAGGTGCGCGGCCAGGGCCGTCCCCAGCTGGGCGCGGCCGAGATGGCGTCGCTGGTGGTCGCGCACCTGCGGGCCGAGCCGTCGGTGGCGGCCCCGCTGCGCGACACCGGCCTGGTCCGGGACGCGTGGCTGGACGAGATGCTGGCCGGGCGGGTCACGCCGGAGCCGGCCACGGTCGCGTTCCTGCTCAACCTGCTGGCGGCGGCCTGACGAGGGGCGGTGCGGGGCCCGGCCGATCAGTAGGGTGAGCCGATGCGGCTGAGCAAGTTCACCCATGCCTGTGTCCGGATCGAGGACGGGAATCGGCGGCTGCTGATCGACCCGGGCATCTGGACCGAGCCGGCGGCGTTCGAGGGTGTCACCGACGTGCTGGTCACCCACGAACACGACGACCACATCGACCTGGAGCGGATCGGCGCGCTGCTCATCGACCGGGAGCTGCGGATCTTCGCGCCGTCGGCGGTCCGGGAGCTGGCCGTGCGGGAAGGCGCGAGTGGGGTTGCCGACGCGATCACTCCGGTCGCTCCCGGTGACACCTTCACCGCCGACGGGTTCGCGGTGACGGCGGTCGGCGGGGAGCACGCCGAGGTCTACGAGGGCCTGCCCGGCTGTGCGAACGTCGGCTATCTGGTCGAGGGCGTCTACCACCCGGGAGACTCGTTCTTCGTCCCCGCGCAGCCGGTGACGACGCTGCTCGTGCCGGCCGCGGCGCCGTGGTTCAAGCTGAGCGAGGCGCTGGACTTCGTCCGCGCGGTGGCTCCGGAGCGGGCGTTCCCGATCCACGACCGGATGCTGTCGACCGACATCGGCTTCGACTACTTCGACGCCTGGATGCGGGAGAAGGGAAACACCGACTACGACCGCATCCCGAACGGCGAGGGCGTGGTTTTCCAGGTTTTGGGGTAAACCGTGCCCACCCGCGGACTAAAACAGCCTACGCGAGCGATTTGTGACCCGGCCGGTGACGCGGCTCGCGGTTTGCGGGTTGACCGCAACCACCCTCGGACGTCGCCCTTTCGGGCCTCGCGTTCTGGGCGCGCCAGCGCCCTGCGAGGGTCGGAAGGGTCCCCGCGGGAGCGACGATCTGTACCCCGGCGGACATCGGCAAAAAGGTATGTGAATTAAATGGGTAATGGGCGGGCGCCCGGAATGAGCGCCCGCCGCATTCTTTTCTCTTATGCCAGCTCGCGGAGGATGTCGACGATGTACTTCTGATCGTCTTCGGTCACCTTGTGGTGCAGCGGGAGGATCAGTGAGTCGCTGGTGATCCGTTCGGTGACCGGCAGCGGCCCGGGCGTGACGTCGGCGTAGGCCGGCTCCAGGTGGGACGCCATGATCCCGCGCCGGGCCGAGACGCCACGTTTGGCCAGCTCAGCCAGCACGTCGTCGCGACCGGTCCGGTACGGCTCGTTGATCAGCACCCAGAACGACTGGTAGTTCGTCGTCCCGTGGGCCGGGTCCCGGACCGGGACCAGACCGTCGATGCCGGACAGCAGCTGCTGATAGTTGGCGGCCAGCGACCGCCGCTGCTCGACCAGGCCCGCCAGCCGGCCGAGCTGCACCAGGCCGACCGCGGCCTGGATGTCGGTCATCCGGTAGTTGTACGCCGTCTCCAGGTACGCCTCGAGCACCGGCTGGGAGCTGGCGTGCCGATCAGCGGCGGACACGTTCATGCCGTGCTCGCGCAGCCGACGCAGCCGCACCGCGACCTCGGCGTCGTCGACGGTGACCATGCCACCCTCGCCGGTGGTGAGCACCTTGCGCGGGTGGAACGACCAGGCGGCGATCGCGGCGCCGGTGCCGGCCGGCTGACCATAAGCGGTCGAGCCGGCGGCGCAGGCGGCGTCCTCGACCAGCGCCAGGCCCCAGTCCGCCGCGGCCTTGCGCAGGCCGGCCGTGTCGAACGGCACGCCGCCCTGGTGCACCGCGATGATCGCCCGGGTCCGGTCGGTGCGGACCGCGTCGATCGTCTCCACGGTCAGGTTGCCGGTGGCCAGGTCGACGTCGGCGAAGATCGGCGTCGCGCCGACGTAGCGGACCGCGTTCGCGGTCGCGATGAACGACAGCGACGGGACGATGACCTCGTCGCCCGGCTGCAGGGCGAGCAGGACCAGCGACAGGTGCAGGCCGGTCGTGCAGGAGCTGACCGCGACGCCGTGGCCGGCGCCGACCGTGGCCGCGAACTCCTGCTCGAACTGCTTGACCCGCGGACCCTGGGCGACCCAGCCGGAGCGGACGGCATCGGCCGCGGCCTGTGCCTCCTCCTCGCCGAGCATGGGGATCATCACCGGGATCTTGCGGAGGTCGCTCACTTCGAGGACCGCCACCAGTCGACGAGCCCTTCCAAGCCCTCGTGCAGGCCGATCTCGGCGCGGAAGCCGATCGCCTGCGCGGTGTGCTCGGTCTCGGCCAGGCGGCGGGTGACCCCGTTGACCGCGCGGGCCGGGCCGTGCTCGGGCACCAGGTCGGCCTTCATCACCGCGGAGAGCGCGGCGGCCAGCTCCTTGAGGCTGGTCTCCTCGCCGCGGGCGATGTTGAACACCTGGTCGGTGACGTCCGCCTGGGCGGCCAGGATGTTGGCCCGGGCGATGTCGGCGACGTGCACGAAGTCCATCGTCTGCAGGCCGTCGCCGAGGATCAGCGGCGGGGTGCCCGACTCGATGCGCTCCATCCAGCGGATCAGCACCTCGGTGTAGAGACCGAAGATGTCCATCCGCGGGCCGTACACGTTGAAGTACCGCAGGGCGACGTAGTCCAGGTCCTTCATGGCCTTGAAGCTGCGCAGGGTGGCCTCGTTGAACGCCTTGGCCGCGCCGTAGAACGTGTCGTTGTTGTACGGGTGGTGACGCTCGGTGGTCGGGAACTCCTCGGCCAGGCCGTAGACCGACGCCGACGACGACGCGATCAGCTTCTTGACGCCCGCCTCGGCGGCCGCCTCGATCACGTTGAACGTGCCGTCGACGAGCACCTCGTTGGCCAGCCGCGGCTCCTCGGCGCACTGCGTGATCCGGATCGCGGCCAGGTGGAACACCAGGTCCTTGCCCTCGGTCACCTTGCGGACCAGGTCGACGTCGCGGATGTCGCCCTCGACCAGCTCGACCGGGCCGTTCGCCAGCGCCCAGGCCAGGTTGTCCCGCCGGCCGCGGACGAAGTTGTCCAGGACGACGATCTCGGCGGCGCCGCCGCGGACGAGTTCGTCGACCACGTGCGAGCCGATGGTGCCCGCTCCGCCGGTGACCAGAGCGCGCGCGCCCTCGATCGATACAGCCGTCACGCCATGTGCCCTTCGTTGAGCTTGATCATCGTGCCGCCCTCGGCGAGGCTACGGGAGGCCGCCTGCAGCAGCTCCAGCACCCGCAGGCCGGAGCGGCCGTCGGTGAGCGCGGGCGTCTTGGTGGTGATCGCCCGTGCGTACTCGTCGACCATGGTGCGCAGCGCCTCCCGCTCGCCGATCGCCGGCGCGACCATGTCGCCGGAGCGGTACGAGATCAGGATGTCCCGGCGCTGCTCGTCGCCGAGCTCGTCCGGGGACGCCACGTCGACGCCCCGGTCATAGATGGCCAGCCGCTGGCTGGGGTTCAGGTCGTCCCAGACCAGGGTCCGCTTCGAACCGCCGAAGATCGCCGTGCGGATCTTCACCGGGGACAGCCAGTTGACGTGGATGTGCGCGATCGCGCCGTTGCTCAGCTGCAGCGTGAGGTACGCGACGCAGGCCCGGCCGGCCCCGATCCCGTCCGCGCCGTGCGCCGCGACCGCGACCGGGGTGAGGCCCTCGGGCAGCACGAAGTCCAGGATCGACAGGTCGTGCGGCGCCAGGTCCCACAGCACGTCGATGTCCTTCTGCACGAGACCGAGATTGATCCGTACGGAATCCAGGAAGTGCAGTTCGCCCAGCTCGCCGGAGTGCAGCAACTCGCGGATGCGCAGCACCGCGGGGGTGTAGCAGTACGTGTGGTCGCACATCAGGGTCAGGCCGCGCTCGTCGGCCTCCTCGACCAGCTGCAGGCCCTCCTCGTAGGTGGCCGCGAGCGGCTTCTCGACCAGCACGTGCTTGCCGGCGCGCAGTGCGGCCAGGGCGACCTTCAGGTGGGTGCCGGCCGGGGTGGCGATCGCGACGGCGTGCACGGACGGGTCGGCGAGCACCTCCTCGAGGTCGGCGGTGACCTGGACGGTGGAGTACCCGCCGAGGACCCGGTTGGCCCGTTCGACGTCGAGGTCGCAGAGCCAGCGCAGTCGGAACTGCGTGCTCCCCTGGAAGTTGCGGACGAGGTTGGGGCCCCAGTACCCGGCCCCGATGACGGCGATCCCGATCGGCTCGGACGCGTTCAACAGACTTCCCGTCTCTCTGGTCAGGACTCACAGACTCCTGGGAAGCTATCCATCCCCTTAGGAGCGACGCCAGACCGGTGTCGCATTCCCGCGCGCCCGGAGGGGGAAGCCGATCCGTTCGGCCGTTCGAGGTAGACCAACGGCCACTTCGGAGTGAGCCGTCGACTTCCCGACATCCTCCCTCGATCGCCTCCGCTACCCTGTGCCCGACCTTACGTGAGAGGCATTCCATGTCCGATGTGACAGTGGCCGCGACGGCCGATGTGGACTCCCGTGCCGAGATCGGCGCCGGCACCCGGGTCTGGCACCTCGCCCAGATCCGCGAGGGCGCGACACTCGGTGCCAACTGCAACATCGGGCGCGGGGCGTACGTCGGCCCCGGCGTCACCATCGGCGACAACGTCAAGCTGCAGAACCACGCGCTGGTGTACGAGCCGGCCCGGCTCGCCGACGGGGTCTTCATCGGCCCGGCCGCGGTGCTGACCAACGACGAGTACCCGCGCTCGGTCACCCCGGACGGCAAGCTCAAGGACGGGCACGACTGGGTCGCGGTCGGTGTCACGATCGGCGAGGGCGCGGCGATCGGGGCCCGCGCGGTCTGCGTCGCCCCGGTGACCGTGGGCCGCTGGGCTCTCGTCGCGGCCGGTGCGGTCGTGACCAAGGACGTGCCGGACTTCGCGCTGGTCGTGGGCGTGCCCGCGCGCCGCATCGGCTGGGTCGGCAAGGCAGGCAAGCCGCTGACCGCCGAGGGCGACGGCGTCTGGGTGTGCCCGGAGACCGGCGCCTCGTACGTCGAGGCCGGCGGCGCGCTCACCGAGGCGCTCACCGAGGCGTGAAATCCTGGGACTGGGCACTGGCGGCGATCGTGCTCGTCTTCTGCGCCCCGATCGTCGCCGGTGCCGTCGTGCTCTACCACGGCTGGGATCCGGCGAAGGCGTACTTCGTCGGGCAGCCGGGCAAGGTCGCGCCGTTCGCGGACTGCCGGTGGGTCGAGCGGACCAGCTCCGACAAGGACCCCGGCTGGGAGTGCCGCGGCGTCTTCACCGGCGGCGGGCTGCGCGTGAACAACGTGCGGATCACCCCGCGGCCGTGGGACCGCCCGACCGGCCCGGTGCCGGCCACCGTCAGCGGCCCGTCCGCGACGCAGGCCTACACCGACACCAGCGCCGTCCAGCTGCTGGGCTCGGCGATCGCCGGCCTGTTCATGATGACGGTCCCGGGCGGAGTGGGGATCTACCGCGGCCGCAAGGACATCGCTACCGAGTACCGCGAGCGTCGGCGTCGCTGGAACAAATGGCGCAAACGCCGGGACCTGCGCCGCGAACTGGAGGACATCCGCGCCGAGGTCCGCGACATCCGCCGCGACCTGGACAGACCCTGAGGCGTCAGTCGGTGGGGCGGCGCCACTGGGCCGGGGTGGCGTCGTGCTCGGCGCGGAAGCGCTTGATGAAGTAGCTGACGTCCGGGTGGCCGACCCGGCGGCTGATCGCTGCCACGGTCAGATCGGTCTCGGTCAGCAGGCGGCGGGCCTCCTGCATGCGGCGCTCCGTGAGCCACTGCTGGACCGTGCGGCCGGTCTTACGCCGTACCAAAGTGGTCAGATGGCCTGGAGTCAGGGCGACCTCGGCGGCGACGTCGGACAGTGAGATGGGGTCCCGGAAGCGCTGCTCGATGACGTCGAAGACGGCAGCGAGCAGCGGCTCGTCGGCCGACCGCAGGTCGCCGGCGACGTCGCCGGTCAGCCGGGCGACGGTGACCAGCAGCAGGGTCAGGTGGGCCAGCGCGGCCTCGGCGTAACCGGTCCGCCTGGCCCGCAACTCGGCCTCCAGCGCGGTCAGCCGGTCCAGCCAGCCGGCCCGCTCCGCCGGCGGGATGCGCAGGCGCTGGGCGCGGTCGGCGCCGCGGGCGAACGGGAACAGCAGCGGGTGGGCGCGCCAGGACGGGTACGCCCCGGCGCGGATCACGTCGGCGGGGAAGAAGACGGCCCGGCCGTCCGTGACGACGTCGGCCGTCGTGACCGGAAACGACAGCACCTGGCCGGGCGCGATGACGAACAGGTCCCCGTCGGCGACTGACCACTTCCGGTCGTCGATGAGGAACGTGCCGGCGGCCCGGTGGGCGTAGAAGAGGACCAGGAAGTCGTGGGTGTGGGTCTGCGGGCCGGGCAGCGGGTGCGGGGTCAGCGACACGTCGGGCAGGCGCGCGACGGCGACCGGCGGGGTGCCGGGGGAGCGCCGGTAGACCGCGACCGGCACGCCCTCGGCGGTGCGCCGGTCCAGCCGTGTCGGCCGGGCGTGCGGAACATCCGAGGAATGTCGCATCCCGGCCGAAGAATCGGTGATGCCACTGGTGTCGCGCTGCATGACGCTGAGCGTACGACCGAATTTCGTCTGATCACCATCAGGAGTGCGCGATGACCGAGACTGTCCGGCCCTACATCCCGGCGATGGGGCGACACTGGATGCTGTTCCTCTACGAACCGTTCACCCGGATCGCCGGCCTGCACCGGGTGCACGGCGAGCTGCTCGACCGGGCCGGGGTCCAGCCCGGCGAGCGGGTGCTGGAGATCGGCTGCGGGCCCGGCGACCTGCTGCTGCAGCTCGGCCGGCGGGTGCCGCGGGTCGAGCTGGTCGGCATCGACCCGGACCCGGCCGCGCTGCGCAGGGCCCGGCGCAAGTCCCGGCGGCGGCGGGTCGAGGTCCGCTTCGAGCGGGCGTACGCCGACGAGCTGCCCTTCCCGGACGCGAGCTTCGACCGGGTCCTGTCCTCCTACATGCTGCACCACCTTGACCCGGAACCGCAGGTCGCGGCGATGCGGGAGGTCCGGCGGGTGCTCCGCCCCGGCGGTGAGCTGCACGTGGTCGACGCGGACGGCACCCCGCGCGAGGGCTCGAACCACCACGGGCATTCCCGGCTCGCGGGTCACACGCCCGCCCACCTCGTCGAGGTGATGACCGAGGCCGGCCTGTCCGGCGCGACCGGGAACGGCCGGGGCGGGGGCCGCCGGACCCTGGGCCACTACGTCTTCCTCCGCGCCACGGCCTGACGGCGGGTCGGCATATCGCGGTGCGTCCCGGGCGACTAGTGTTGGGAGCGGTTTCTGGTCGTTGTCGGCTTCCTCAGACCCAGCGATGATCATTACTCGGAAGGGTGAAATCATGCGCGCAGGTCGAGGTCGTGACAGGGTGCGCCGGGTCGTGTCGACGCCGGGCCGGCCGGGCTGAACGACATGGAGACACCGTCACCTCGTGGCGCGGTGAGCCGCCTGCGGGCGCTCTGCGCGGACGCCACCCGGGAGCTGTCCGCCGCCGGCGTCGGCGTCAGCATGAAGGCCACCGACGGTGGGTACGGCATGGCGGCCGCCTCGGATCCGGCCACCGAACGCATCGAGGAGCTGCAGTTCACCTTCGGTGAGGGCCCGTGCGTCGACGCCTTCTCCTCGCAGCGCCCGGTGCTGATCGCCGATCTCGACGGCGAGGCGGTGCGGCGGTGGCCGGTCTACACCCCGGCCGTGCGGCAGGCCGGGATCCGTGCGGTGTTCGCGTTCCCGCTGCAGGTCGGCGCGGCCCGCCTCGGTGTCCTCGACGTGTTCCGCACCGAGGTCGGGCCGCTGTCCCGGGGCGAGCTCGGCCGGGCGATCACGTTCAGCGATCTCGCGGTGGCGACCCTGCTGGACGGGCAGGGCCGGGTCCACGGCGACGACGACATCGACGAGGTCATCGAGCACGGCGCGGTGGTGTGGCAGGCGCAGGGCATGGTGATGGTGATGCTGGGCGTCACCCTCGCCGAGGCGCTGGTTCGACTGCGCGCATACGCCTACCGCACCGACCGTCGCCTGGGCGAGGTGGCCGCGGACATCGTCGCCGGCCGGCTGCACTTCGATCGTGATCACTCGTGAACGCCCGTCGCCGGGCAGTCAGGCCGGGAGGCAGCCATGACCACCGTTTCCGCTGAGCGCCTCGCGAAAGTCTTCGTCGAGGTTGCCGACACCCTCGTCGACGAGTTCGACCTGATCGAGTTTCTGCAGATGCTCGCGAACCGGGTCGCCGGGCTGACCGACGACGCCACCGTGGGGATCCTGCTCGCCGACCCGAGGCGGCGCCTGCACTTCATGGCGGCCTCCGACGAGACCACCAGGTTTCTCGAGCTGTTCCAGGTCCGGGCGCAGGACGGGCCGTGCGTCGACGCGTTCCACAGCGGCGAGTCGGTGGTCGGCACCGACCTCGCCGCGGCCGCCGCGTCCGTGCGGTGGCCGCGGTTCGCGCCGCAGGCCGCCACCGCCGGATTCCGGTCGGTGCGGGCGTTCCCGCTGCGGTTGCGGCAGGAGATCATCGGCGTGATGGGCCTGTTCGGCGACACCGTCGGTGACCTCGGCGGCGGCGATGTGCAGATCGTGCAGGCCCTGGCCGACGTCGCCGCGATCAGCCTGCTGCAGGAGCGCACGATTCGCCGCGCCGAGGTGCTGACCGAGCAGTTGCAGGGCGCGCTGAACAGCCGCATCGTCATCGAGCAGGCCAAGGGCGCGATCGCGCAGACCCACGGCATCGACGTCGACGCGGCGTTCCAGCTGATCCGCGGCTATGCGCGGCGCACCAACCGCCGGCTCAGCGACGTCGCGTACACGGTGGTGACCGACCTGGCCAGCCTGCCGGAGCTCGCCGATCCCGGCACACCCTGACCGGTTCCGCTACGCGGCGTCGTCTTCCTCGCTCGGCAGCAGGTGGTCGGCACCGTTGAGCTCCAGCAGCCAGCAGACCTCCGAAGCCGGTTGCCGCAGGGTCAGCGGGATGCCGCGCTTGGCGCCGTAGGCGTGCGCCTGGACCAGGATGCGAACGCCCTCGAGGTCGACGAACGCGACATCGGCCATCTGCACCTCGACGAGCGAGATGCCGTCGTCCAGCGTCGTGCACAGTAGATCGGCGAGCGCCGGCCCGGTCAGGCGATCGATCTCCCCGCGCAGCGCGACCCGGACCCGGCCGGCCTCGGCGCTCACGACCGCGCTCAGCGGAGTCTCGCCGACGGTTATGTCGATCACGAGGTCCGCCACCCCGATGCCGTTCGCGCCGGCGGTAGGGCCCCGTCGCCGTTCTGAGGCTGATTGTCCGAGCGTGTCACCGGGAACCCCCTGTCGCCGCAACGGCCATCAACGCGTCGAGAGGTCTCGGTGTGAGAAAGACGCGCCGACATGCGCGGCTGGGTCCGGGCCGGCAAGCTTGCTGTCAAGTTACCGCATGGCGGCCGCTACCGCTGCCATCCGTCCGGCGGCTTCGCGACGCCTGGCAGTCAGCGCACCAACCCGGACGGTCACCGTGGAGTGTGGTGCCCGTTGAGATATTCGATGCGGTGGCTCAGCAACAGCCGGGTGCCGGTGGCGTCGGTGATGATGTCGAGACTGGTGCAGGCCCGCTCGATGATCCAGAGCCCGTGGCGTTCCGGTGGCCCCTCGCCGGTCGGCGCGTGGCCGGGGTGGCTGCGGGGCAGGACGGCGTCGGGAATACCGGGGCCGTGGTCGCTGATCTCGCACCACAGCCGGTCGTCACGCAGCCACAGCAGCAGCTGGCCGCAGCCGCCGCCGTGCTGCACCGCGTTCGCCATGGCCTCGTGCACCGCGAGACTGAACGGGTACGCCGCGGCACCGGGCAGTCCCCGCTTCCGGGCGATGCCGTGCACCTGCCGGCGGACCGCGGCCAGCGACGCGCGGTCGAACCAGCGGGCCAGCGGAAGGTCGGTGGTGGTCTCCGACGCGAGGGCCGGTCGTGCCTCGGCCGTCGCCCCGCCGGCGACGTCGAGGATGTCGCTGTCGCGGCGCGCGGCGGTGAAGGCGCCGAGCCAGTCCAGTTCGAGGCGTTCCAGGCTGAGCAGCTCGGCGGTGGCGGCGGCGAACGCGGTCGCGAGGGTGTACTCCGCCGCGAACCCGCCCGGTCGCGGCTGGGACAGGTCGACGGCTCCGTTGTGGCGGACCGCGCCGGCGTGCAGCGGCAGCGCGAGGACCGCCTGGACGCCGGCGTCGAGCGCGGCCGGGGTGAACCCGGGCCACCGGCGCTCCCACGGCCGGCCGGTCAGGTCGACGGCCTGCACCGGCCGGCCGGTGGCGGCGGCGTCCCGGCACGGGCCCTCGTTCCAGGTGTGCTGTGCCGCTTCGAGCAGCTCGCTGGCCCGGTCGCTGCTGAACCTGGTCCGCGGCAGGACCGGCAGGCCGGCCCCGATGGGACTGGTCGACAGGCCGAGCCCGCCGATGCTGGGGAGCACGGTCGAGCCGGCCCGGCACAGGCCGGTCACCTCCGGCCCGTAGGTCTTCACCAGATGCCACACCTGTTCGGCGTTGCCGTGGCACGGTTTGTCGCCCTCTGGCGACAGGTCGGGGATCTGCTGGTCATCGGTCATGGCAGAAGAACCTCACGTTCCTGCCTCGTGGGCCGCTGCGACGAATTCGAATCCGGCACCGCATCCGCCGGCATTCCACCGAGACAGGGATCCTCCACCTCTCGGCGGATTTCGAGCCCACGGTACCGGGACCGGCGAGGCCACCGCTACGACGTCGCGCCGGTACGGGACAGGTCAGAAGTCGTCGAGGGCGGGCTCCTCGCCGGCGTGGTGGGCGGCCGGCAGCGCCGCGAACCGGTCCGACGGCATGATGCGCAGGCCCAGCTCCTCGGCCTTGGCCGCCTTCGAGCCGGCCCCGTCGCCGACCACGACCAGGTCGGTCCGCTTGGAGACCGAGCCGGACGACTTACCACCCAGGTGTTCGACCGCCTCGTTGCCCTCGTTGCGGGTCAGGCCCCCTCGACCTCCTCCAGCTGCTCGACGGTGGCCGCGCACCGCGCCGTCATCGAGCCGATCAGCTCGTCGGCGGTCGTGCACACCGCCATGCCGGCCGCCGCCCGATCGCCGCGTGACAGGCCGGCTCGGCGTCGAACGGCTCGGCGTGTGCTGCGTCGACGACGGGGGCGATCTCGGGCTCGGCAGGCATCAGGCACTCGTTTCGCCGGACTCACCGGACAGTGACCTTGATACCGGAGGGGTGTGACAAAACTCGGGCGGCTCCACGCCGTACGCCAAAAATTGGGTCTTGAGCGAACGCTCAAAACTGCTAGATTTAAGCGGTCGCTCAAACCGAACGGGGAGGTGTCGTGGCCAGGGTCTACGTCGAGACGATCATTGCCGCGTCGATGGACCGGATCTGGGCAGCCACCCAGGATCCGGGCGAGCACGCCCGCTGGGACGCGCGGTTCGGGCGCATCGATCCGGTGCCCGGCGCCGTCCCCGCCGCGTTCACCTACGCCACCGCGGTGCTGCCCGGCGTCGAGATCGCCGGCTACGGCGTGCACAGCGGCGACCGGCGGCCGGACGGTGGCGCCGCGGTCTCGGCGCTGCGGTTCGGCTCCGACGACGTGCGGTCGCTGATCCGCGACGGCTCCGGCTACTGGCGTTATGTTCCGGTCCACGGCGGCGTGCGCTTCCTCACCGGGTACTCCTACCGCCCCCGCTGGGGCCGCCTCGGCCGGCTGATCGACACCGTCTTCGGCCCGCTCTTCGGCTGGGCCACCGCCTGGTCGTTCGACCGCCTGCGGCTCTGGCTGGAACGCGGCATCCCGCCCGAGCGGGCCCGCCGGCACGCCGTCACCGAGGCGCTGCTGCGCGCGGCACTGATCGCCGTCGCGGTCGGCGCCCATTGGTGGATCCTGGCGGCCCTGGCCGTCGTGCTGCCCCCGCACCCCTCGACCCCCGCCGCCCGTCGCTGCAAGCGTCGGCCCGGAAAGGACAACCAGGAATGACCTCCGTTTTCGCACAGGCGCTCGGCGACGACTTCGACCGCCTCCACCCGCGACTGCAGCGCCGCTTCGGGGTGGACGGCGACCGCGACCAGGGCTGCGTCGGCACCGGCACGATGGACCGGGTGTGGCGCGGCGGCGCGTTCACCGCCCCGTTCCTGTACTTCGGGACGCTGCGGCACATCCTGTTCCCGGAGACCGGCACGAACATCCCGTTCACCATCGAGAACTACGCCTACCGCGACACCTACGACCGGCCGACGCTCACCTTCGTCCGCACGTTCCAGGTCCGCCCGCACCGGCGCCGCCGCTTCGACGCCACGATGGTCTACCACCCCGGCCGCGAGGTGGTCGTCGACTACCTCGGCACCACCCAGCACCTCGCCGTCGACCTCGACGTGTCCGTCGACGACCGCGGTGGCCTGCGGATCCGCAGCGGCGCCCAGATCTTCCGCGGCGGCGTCCGCTGCCCCGGCCTGGTGATGGCCGAGGCCGAGGTGCGCGAGTCGTGGGACGAGCGGGCCGAGCGCTTCGACATCCGGGTGACCGTGACGAACCGGCGGTTCGGGCCGCTGTTCGGCTATCACGGCAGCTTCCGGGCCGCGTTCCTGCCGGGCGGGACACCGGTGCCGGCCGCGGTCCGCCCGCTGCGCGAAAACCCCGCATAGATTTTCGGCTCCGGCCTTCGCTCACCCTTCGCCGCCGGTCCGGGCTGCGGCCATCGCTTGGGTACGTCGTGAGCCCCGTCCCCTGTGTCAGCATGGCCGCGTGCGCAACGAGCAACGCCTCCCCACCCGGACCCCCGAGTCGCGGGCCTTCGCCGAGCGGGTCCAGGTCGCCATGACCCTGAGTGCCCGCCTCAACGCCCTGCCGTTCGACGACCTGGACGCGCGCCGGGCGGCGTTGACCGAGATCTTCGGCGGGCCGATCCCGGAGTCGCTGTCGATCCTGCCGCCGTTCCACTGCGACTACGGGCTGGGCGCGACGTTCGGCGACCGCGTCTTCATCAACCAGGGCTGCTTCTTCCTGGACTACGGCGGAATCACCATCGGTGACCGGGTGATGATCGGCCCGCGGGTCACGCTGAGCACGGCGGGCCACCCGGTCGAGGTCGCCGAACGGTTCGCCTTCATCACGTCCGCGCCGATCGTCATCGAGGACGACGTGTGGATCGGCGCGGCCGTGACGGTCACGCCCGGCGTGACGATCGGTCGCGGCTCGGTCGTCGGCGCGGGCGCGGTCGTCGCCAAGGACGTGCCGCCGATGAGCGTCGTCACCGCCACGAGCATCGTCGAGCGCAAGCGCCTGAAGCCCGCCTGACCGGCCCCCCGCCCGGGGCCCGGACTGCCGGCGCACCCGTCGGCGAACAGGCCGCCGGATCAGCCGGCCAGGGTTCGGCCGAGCCGGCGGACCGCGATCACCAGGCAGAGCGCGCCCATCGCGGTCAGGTAGAGCACGGCCACCAGGATCTTCGGGGTGAGGATCCCGAGCGCCGGGTTCCGTAGCAGCTCGATCGCCTGATAGAGCGGCAGCCACTGCACCGCGACCTGCACCGGCCGGGGATAGACCGACAGCGGATAGAACGTCGTGGCGAACAGGAACATCGGCAGCATCACCAGCTGGATGTACTGCATGTCCTGCCAGTCCCGCAGATACGTCACGACCACCACGCCCGCGGTGGCGAACGCGAACGCGATCAGCGCGGCGCCGGGCACGACGAGCAGCGCCCACGGCGACCGGACCAGGCCCAGCGCGGTGATGACCGCGAGGAACGCCAGGCTCACGACGGTGCCGCGGAGAACGGCCCAGCCGATCTCGCCGAGTGCCACGTCACGTTCGGTCAGCGGGGTGGCGAGCATCGACTCGTACGTCCGGTCGGTCTTCAATTTTCCGTACATCAGGAAGGTCGTCTCGTTCATCGCGCCGTTCATCGCGGCCGTGGCGAGCAGGGCCGGGGCGACGAACGCCGCGTAGCGGACCGGCTCCCCGCCGGGGACGTCGGTGACCGTGCCGACCAGCACCCCGATCCCCACACCGATCGAGAGCAGGTACAAGATCGGCTCGAAGATCTCGGCCAGCAGCACGTACCACGTGTGCTTGTAGATCATCAGATTGCGCTCGACCAGAACCGCGGCGCTCACTCGTGCACCCCCGCTGCTCCCCGGCGTCGCCGTTCGCTGCCAAGCCTGCTCATGCGGTGAGCCTCCGGGTGTAGGCGCGCCGCCCGGCCAGGAAGCCGCCGAGGATCAGCGCGATCAGGACGGCCAGATGCACCGCGTAGTAGGAGGAGCCGCGGCACAGCTCGGTGCCGTGCCAGAGCGGGCTGAGCCAGACCAGTTCCCGCAGCGGGCCGGGCAGCTGTGACGCCGGGAAGAACGTGCCGGAGAACATGTACAGCGGCATGATCACGAAGCGGAAGACCGCGGTGAGTTTCGCGGGGCGGTCGGTGCTGACCGCGTACGCGGAAATCGGTGCCGCGAACGCGAGGGCCGTGAGCACCGCGCCCACCAGGGCGGCCGGCGAAGCCGCGCCGAAAATGATCAGCACGAGCAGGATCGCCGCGGAGTCCAGCGTCGCGCGGAAAGCGGTGAACAACAGGTGCCCGGCGAAGATGTCGGACGGCTCCATCGGCGTGGTCACCGCGGCACGGTAGTTTCCGCCGGGCCGCGCGGACTGGAACACCGGCCCGGCCCCGTGCACGAAGCCCATCTGCATCGCGGACGCGGCCAGCAGACCGGGCCCGACGAAGTCCAGATACGACCCGCCGTGCAGGTAGGCGCTGTTGCCGGCGTCGACAAGCTGGCCCAGGCCGAAGCCGAGCGCGGTGACGAACAGCAGCGGGTTGGCGATGCTGATCACGACGGTGCCGCGCCAGGTCCGCCGGTACCGATGCCACCAGTAGCCGAACTCGTGGACCGCGAGCACGCTCATTCGGCCGGCGCTCATTCGATCAGCGCTCATTCGATCAGTGCTCACTCGACCAGCGTCCGTCCGGTCAGGGTGAGGAACACGTCCTCGAGCCCGGCCCGGCGCACCAGCGCGGTCAGCGGATCGAGCCCGCGCCGGCGGACCTCGTCCAGCGCGGCCTCGCCGTCGGCGGTGTAACAGAGCAGCCGGTCCGGCAGCACCTCGATCCGCTCGCCGATGCCGCGCGCCTTCTCCGCTGCCTGGTCGTGCTGGTCAAGAGCGAATCGCAGCTCGAGCACCTCGCGCGTGACGTGCCGCTCGATCAGCTCCCGCGGAGACCCGTGCGCGACGATCCTTCCGCCGTCCATCACGGCGAGCCGGTCGCAGAGCTGCTCGGCCTCGTCCATGTAGTGCGTGGTCAGGATCAGCGTGACGCCGTCCTGCTTGAGCCGGAACAGCCGCTCCCACAGCAGGTGGCGGGCCTGCGGGTCGAGCCCGGTGGTCGGCTCGTCCAGCAGCAGCAGGTCCGGCTCGTTGATCAGCGACCGCGCGATGGTCAGGCGCCGCCGCATGCCGCCGGACAGGTCCTGCACCCGGGCCGTGCGCTTGTCGGTGAGCCGCGCGAACTCCAGCAGCCGGTCGGTCCGCTCCCGGATCACGGCCCTGGGCAGCCCGAAGTACCGCCCGTAGATCAGGATGTTCTCCTGCACGGTCAACTCGGTGTCCAGCGTGTCGTCCTGCGGCACCGACCCGATCCGCGCCTTGATCGCCCTCCGCTCCCGCCCCGCGTCGTGACCGAGAATGCTCAGCTCACCCCCGCTCCGCGGCGACACGCACCCGATCATCCGCATGGTCGTCGACTTGCCCGCGCCGTTCGGCCCGAGGAACCCGAAAGCCTCCCCGCGCAGCACGTCGAAGTCGATCCCACCAACCGCGACGTGCTCCGGCGGCCCGGCATAGACCTTGGTCAGTCCCCGTGCGCTGACCAGCGCCCCCGTGTCATCCACGACCGAACGCTACAAGTATTCAACTCGTCAATGCAAGAAATAAACAGACCCCCGAAAAACCAGAACTTGCCCGCACGCCCCCAAGCCCCGCCCCACCCTCACCCGGCCCGCCCTCACCCGGCCCTCTCCGCCCTCACCCGGCCCTCTCCGCCCTCACCCGGCCCGCCCCACCCTCACCCGGCCCGCCCACCCCTCACTCAGCCGCCACCACCCCCACCGCGTCCGTGCCTACCTGGCCGCCACGCCGTCCGTGCCGCGCTGGCTGCGGCGCCAACCGTTCCCGCGCCAGCCGAGCCGGCCGCGCCGGCCGCGCCAGCCGAGCCGGCCGCGCCAGCCGCGCCAGCCGCGCCAGCCGCGCCCGCCACGCCAGCCGAGCCGGCCGCGCCTAGCCGGGCTCGCCGCGCCCGCCGGGCGCCGCGTCGGTGGTAGCGCCCTGGGTGGGGCTGTGGGGGAGACGCGTGGTCACGAGGAGATCATCGAATCGACATGTGTGGGTCGCCGCGGGATCTGGGCGTGTGCCTACGGTCGGGGGTCATGACCGCGCTGCCCGAGTGGGCCGATCCCGCCGTACCGGAAAATGATCTTGACCCTCAGGGTCTCAACCGCCGCGGCCTCCTGAAGCGGGCCGGACTCTTCGGCGCGGCGTTCGCCGCGACCAGCGCCCTGCCGGCCGCCGCCCCCGCTGCCGCCGCGCCCGTTGCCGCCGCGCCTGCTGACGCCACCTCTATTGCCGCCACATCGGCTGCCGCCGCGCGCGTTGCCACGTCGCCCGCGCCGTCGGCGACCTCGTCCGCGGATCACGACCCCGAACTGGTCTATCTCGTCGGCGACCACCACGTGCACACCCAGTACAGCCACGACGCGAAATACACCCTCGCGCAGGCCGCTCGCCGCGGCGCCCAGTTCGGCCTGGACTGGATGGTGGTAACCGAGCACAGCAACTTCGGTCACGAGAACATCGGCGCCGCCCAGGAGCACACCGAGATCCTGAACGCGCGCGCTGAGAACCCGCGGCTGCTGATCTTCCAAGGTCTGGAGTGGTACATCCCGGGCGCCGAGCACGCGACCGTCTTCACGCCACCCGGCGAGCACGAGGTCGACGTGCTCCGGCAGTTCGAACAGGTCTACGACGGGAAGCTGAACGCCCGCACCGAGGGCACCGCCACGAACGAGGCGCTGGCCGTCGCCGCGATCAAGTGGCTCGCCGTCCAGAAGTCGTCCGGATACGTCAGTGACGCCCTGATGCTGGCCAACCACCCGTCCCGGCTCGGCATCGACGCCCCGCACGAGATCCGCGCCTGGCGTGACGCCGCGCCCGAACTCATGATCGGGATGGAGGGCGCACCCGGCGCCCAGGGCGCTGCCCTGCCCGGCCTGCGCGGCCCGAACAGCATCCGCGGCGAGTACGAGAACAAGCCGTCCGCCCAGTCGCACCCCGGTTACCCCGCCGAGGCCTACGTCACCTACGGCGGCTTCGACTGGATGACCGCGACCGTCGGCGGCATGTGGGACGCGCTGCTCGCCGAGGGCCGGCTCTTCTCGATCACCACCAACTCGGACAATCATCGGACTGTCCACGACACTCTGCGCAACGGCGACTTCCCGGCCGGCGCTACCTTCGACAGCCTCGGCAAGGTGCCCGACCCGATCGAGACCGGCGTCGAGCAGGCCGGCAGCGATTTCTGGCCGGGACAGTTCAGCCGGACGCACGTGGGCGTCACCCGATACGGATACCGCGAGGTGATGGCCGGTCTCCGCGCCGGACGGGTCTGGGTCGACCACGGCCAGCTCGTGGACGGCCTCGACGTGCGGCTCTCCTCCGAGCACGGCCGGTCGGCGACCCTCGGTGGCCGGCTGCGAGCCCGCCGCGGCGAGCGGATCACGCTGACCGTCACCGTGGACAGCGCGTCCCGGCCGAACTTCCACGGAGTCCTGCCGAGACTCGCCCACCTGGACGTCATCCGCGGCGTGGTCACCGGGCGGCCGCCGGCGGACCCGGACTCCTGGCGCGCGCCCGACACGCGCGTCGTGGAGACCGTGGACGTGTCCCGGCGCAGCGGCCGCTTCACGATTCGCATCTCGCTGGGCAAGGTCTCCTCCTCAGGTTATGTTCGCGTCCGTGGCTCGGACGGCAACCGGCACGGCGCCGGCCTGCTCGGCGCCCGCATCGACCCGCACGGCCCGATCGCCCACACCCCGGGTGATGGCGACCCGTGGCTGGACACCTGGCTGTACGCGAATCCCATCTTCATCGACGTGGTGTGAGCCTGTCGGTAGTGCTGGCATTACCAAGAAGACTCACCCTGGCGTGATGGCTTCGGCCGGGCGGGCCCGGCAGGCTCGGGTGCATGACGTCACGGATTCCCGCCGCGCTCACCGCACTCGCCGCGATTCTCATCGCGGCCTTCGTGGTCGCTCCCGGGGCGCTGGCCGGCAGCTTGCCGGGCGGCCTCGGGGCGGCCCTCCGCGAGTCCTTCGAGGAGTATTGGCGTGCTGATCAGCAGGCCCATCTGCAGACCGTCGTCGACTACTGGTTCCGCTATCACATAGCCAAGGGCGCGATCGCCGCGCTGCTGCTGGGCGTGCTGATCCCGCTCGGCGTGCTGATCACCCGGGCGTTCGTGCGCTCCGGCGGGCCCGCGCGGGCGTTTGCCGGCGTGTCCGTCGGCCTGCTCGCGTTGGTCGCGCTCGTGGCGGTGATGGCCAACCTCCAGGGCGCGATCGCGCCGCTGTCCTCGCTGCTCCCGATGCTGCCGGGCGACGCGCTGGCCCAGGTTGCTCCGCAGTTGGCCGCGGGCGCGCATCCGCCGGCGGCGGTCGCCGTGATGGTCGACGACTTCGCGCGCTATCACGTTGCGATGGCGGTCATCGCCGCCGTCCTGGCGGCCACGTTCATCGGGGCGACAGCTCTGGCCGGCCGCCGGTTCGCCCGAACAGAGCCCTCCGACCCCCGGAGTCGCCTCGCGCGGACGGAGCCGTTTGGCCGCCGGAGTCGCCTCGCGCGGGCGGGACGGACGGAACTGTCCAACCGCCGGGGTCGCTTGGCGTGGGTGGAGCCGTCCGACTGGCAGAGCCGTTTTGCGTGGGTGGAGCCGTCCGACCGGCAGAGCCGTCCTGCGCGGGTGGAGCCGTCCGACCGTCGGAGACGCCTCGCGGTCGGCTCGTTCGGTGCCGTTGCCGCCCTGCTGTCGGCTGGGATGATCGTGCTGGCGGTGGCGAACACGTCCGTCGCGATCAACCCCGAGCCCGCTTTCCAGGCCTTCGTCAACGGCGGCTGGTGACCCGGGCCGAGGTGCTGCCTCGGTTCCCGCTCGCGCAACGCTGCCGGGTCGTCCCGCTCTCGCTGCCGCTGCCAGGGAAGGGCTGACCTGGGTCTGCTCTGCGAGGGGCTGGCCTGACGCTGCTCGCGAGGGCTGACCTGGGTCTGCTCCGGGAAGGGCTGGCCTGACGCTGCTCGCGAAGGCTGGCCTGACGCTGCTCGCGAAGGCTGTCCTGGCTCGGGTCCGCGGAGGCCGGCCCGGCTTGGCTCTGCGGTGGGACGGCCGGGCTGGCAGGCTGGGGTGATGGAGTCGGTCTGGGACTACCCGCGGCCGCCGCGGCTGGAGCGCGTTGGTGCTCGGGTGACGGTGACGCATGGCGGGCTGGTGGTTGTCGAGAGCGATCGGTGCTGGCGGGTCCTGGAGACCTCGCACCCGCCGGTCTACTACGTGCCCCGGGACGACATCGCCGACGGGGTGCTGGAGCCGGTCGGCGGGAGTTCGTATTGCGAGTTCAAGGGCATGGCGAGCTACTGGGATCTGGTCATCGGGAACGTCCGGGTGGAGCGGGTCGGCTGGTCCTACGAGCAGCCCACGCCGGCATACGTGGAGATGGCCGGTGCCGTCGCCTTCTATCCGAGCCGGGTCGACGAGTGCCGGGTCGGCGGTGAGCTGGTCCGGCCTCAGGAGGGCGACTTCTACGGTGGCTGGATCACCGCGGACATCATCGGCCCGTTCAAGGGCGGTCCCGGCACGACTGGTTGGTGAGCGAAGGCCCGCCGCGGCCGACCACCGGCGCGGCGCCCCGGGGATGGGCGGGCGAGGCGTGCGGATGCCCCGCCCGGGCGGGATCGCCACGGCGCGGCTGATGGGCGGCGTTAAAGCCATCCAGCATGGCGCGGCTGGTGGGTGGTGTTAACCATCCGTGGCGTGGCGTGGCGTGACCGAGAACGGCCGGAGCGGGGCGGGGCAGGGCTGGCGAGGCGGGGTTGGGCTGGCATGGCGAAGCGGGGCTGGCGAGGCGGGGCTGGGCTGGCGTGGCGAGGCGGGGGAGGGCAGGGCTGGTGGGGCGAGGCATGGCGGGGCTGGTGGGGCGCGGCGGGGCGGGGCTCGGCGGAGTTACAGCCAGCCGGCGCGGCGGAGGAGGTAGTAGAGGATGGCGGCGCTCAGCAGGATGAACAGGGCGACGCTGGGGTAGCCGAACCGCGAGTGGAGTTCGGGCATGTGCCAGAAGTTCATGCCGTAGATGCCGCCGACCGTGGTCGGGACCGCGCCGATGGCGGCCCAGGAGGCGATTTTGCGCATGTCGTTGTTCTGGTCGACGGTCACCTGGGTGAGCCGGGCCTGGAGCAGCGCGTTGACCACGTCGTCGAACGCGGCCACCTGCTCGACGACCGCGGAGTGATGGTCGGCGACGTCGCCGAAGTAGCGGCGGATCCCCTTGGGTACGTCACTGACGTGCCGGCCGACCAGCAACGCCAGCGCCCGCTGCAGCGGCAGCACCACCGCCTTGAACTTCATCAGCTGGCGTTTGAGCTGGTAGATCTGCTCGACGGAGACCGGCGCCCGGGCCGCGAACACGGCCGCCTCGGTCAGGTCGATGTCGATCTGCATCGCCGCCGCGCTGTCGACGTACGCGTCGACGAGCCGGTCCAGCACGGCGTGCGCCACCGACCACGGCCCCTGGGTCAGCAGTCCCGGCTCGGAACTGAGCCCGGCCCGCAGTGAGTTCAGCTCCATCACGCTGCCCTGCAGCACGGTGATGATGAAGTGCGGGCCGACGAAGACGCGGACGAACCCGGTGCTGACGATCTCCCGTTCGTAGTCGAGATAGTGCGCGGCCCGCACGACGAGGAACGTCACGTCCTCGTACCGCTCGATCTTCACCCGCAGCTCACGGTGCAGGACGTCCTCGACCGCCAGGGGATGCAGGCCGAACACGTCGGCGACGCGGGTGAGCGCGGCCTCGGTCGGCTCGTGCAGACTGAGCCACACGAAGGCGTCGTCCTGCTCCCGGGCCCTCGCGTAGAGCTGCACCAGGTCCGCGGCCGAGTCGGGACTCTCGGCGACGACCCCGTCGACGAACAGGTCGCAGCCCACGATGGCGGTGTGGTCGGCACGTCGCTGACCGGCCGGCCGAGGCGGTTGCCAGGCGCGTCGGGCTTCCAAGATTTCCACCCCCGGTCGAAGCGTACTTTCCGAGAAGCGCACCCCAACGACCGAGGCGCACCCCAACGACCGGGAGCGCGCACCCCAACGACCGGGAGCGCGCACCCCAACGACCAGGAGCGCGGCCGAGCGGCCAGGAGCGCCGGCCGGGCGGGGCCGGGAGCGCCGGCGGGGCGGGGCCGGGAGCGCCGGCGGGGCGGGGCCGGGAGCGCCGGCGGGGCGGGGCCGGGAGCGCCGGCCGGGCGGGCCGGGCGGGCCGGGAGCGCGGGCCGAACGACCGAGGCACAGAAACGACAGCAGCGCGGGCGAACGACAGGAAGCGCGGACGAACTGCCAACAGAGCAGGATGTGAAAGCCCTTGTGTCGAGTACCTCCGATCACAGCGGAGTGTCGTATCGTCGGCCTGTGCCCGATCCCGTAACGAGCCGCGACACCGCGGTCACCAGGCGTGCCGTCCCCACTCCGCCCCGCCGGAGCGGCCCGCCCCTCAAGACCAAGGCCGAGAAACGAGCCGAGGCCAAAGCCGCGAAGGCCCGAGCCCGGGCAATGCAGAAACGCCGCCAGACGCTGACCGTCGCCGGCGCCGCCGCGGTGGTGCTGGCTCTCCTGGTCGGCCTGATCTACTGGGTGAGCACCTCGTCGAATTCGAGCACGTCGACCGCGAGCACCCCGGCCGCCAGCACGGCCCCGAGCGCCGCCGCCCCGGCCGAGTCGGCCGCGGCCTTCCCGTCGTTGCCCGCGGGCGCCGACCCGGCCCTGGCCAAGAAGCCGGCGGCCACCGCCGGCACCGGCACGATCACCAAGCTCAAGACGACAACCCTGATCCAGGGTACGGGCGCCGCCGTCCAGCAGGGGCAGACGATCGACGTGAACTACGTCGGCGTCACGTACGCCGACGGCAAGGAGTTCGACTCGTCCTGGAAGCGTTCCGAGCCGTTCAGCTTCCAGGTCGGCACCGGCAGCGTCATCAAGGGCTGGGACCAGGGCCTGATCGGCGTGAAGGTGGGCAGCCGTGTGCAGCTCG
Organism: Actinoplanes sp. L3-i22; assembly: GCF_019704555.1. Classification (NCBI taxonomy): domain Bacteria; kingdom Bacillati; phylum Actinomycetota; class Actinomycetes; order Micromonosporales; family Micromonosporaceae; genus Actinoplanes; species Actinoplanes sp. L3-i22. Next base: position 7,605,693 of record NZ_AP024745.1, on the reverse strand, counting down.
ACATCCCGGCCGCCCTGGCCTACGGCACCGCCCCGACCGGCGGCCAGCCGGCCGGCACGCTCCGCTTCATCGTGGACGTCCTGTCCGCCTCCTGAACCGGCGGACCAGGACGGCGGCGACCGGGATGCCGATCCCGAACGCGGCGAACAGGAAAACGTAGAGCGGGAGCGCCGAGGACGACGACTTGGCGGCGGCGACCGCCGGTGACGGGCCCGGGGAACCGGCCACGACCGGCGGCGGCGACTTCACCGGGGCAGGCGGGTCCGGCAGGGGATAGCGCAGCAGCGTCGGCTTCGTCCCCTCGGAGACGGTCAGCAGCGCGGTGCCGTCGACCGTGTAGGCGACCGATTCGCCCTGCGGTTCGTCCGGCAGCGGGATCTGCTTCGGCGTTCCGGACGTGAGCGCCTTGACGACGTCGCCGCCGCTCACGTCGTACTCAAAAGCGTCGGCGTAGGTCCGAAGGACCACGCGTGTCCGATCGGGGCTGGTCGCCGCCCCGGTGATGACCATGCGGCCGGGAAACGAGTACGGGTTGCTGGTCGTCGTGATCGGCACCGAGACCGAGCCGACCGGCTTGAGCACCGTCGTCCCGCCGGGCTTCAGCGCGCCGGTCGGAACGTAGACACCCGCCGCTCCCGGCGTCTTCGTGACGATGACCGGCGTGCCGTCCGGCGCGATGATCAGCGCCTCGGCGTCGTGCGCCCCGTCCGGGTACGACATCCGGTACAGCTTGGGCTTGGACGATCCCGGCGCCACTTTCCACAGCGCGATCGTGTCCCGCGACGCCCCGTTGTCGCCGATGTCCGCGACCCAGAGCGTCCCGTCCGGCCCGAGTTGCAGGTCCTCGGTGTCCCGCGGCCGCGACGGGTAGGACACGGTCCGCCGTACCGAGCAGTCCTTCTTCAGGTAGAAGATCTTCCGATGCGACGCCTCGTCGGCCCCGTCGTTCACCACCACGTAACCGTCGTCGGTGGCCACCAGCCCGGACAGCTCGTCCATGCGCTTGTCGTCGATCTTGCAGACCGGGCCGGCCGCGACCGCGGCCACGAGCATCGGAGCGAGCAGCATGCCCCATTCGACCACGCCCGCGCCACGTCGCGAAAAGACGTCAAAGCGGTTTGGTGCAGAGCACATCCGGCGCGGGCAGGTACCCGAGCTCCTGCCAGAACCGCAGCCCGGCCTCGTTGTGCGGCAGCACCAGCAGATTGATCCGCGGGCACCCCAGCGCCGCAAACCGCGTCTCCAGCTCACGGACCAGCCGCGTAGCGATCCCCTGCCGGCGCCGACCCGGATCGACGGCGAGCCGGAAGATCCACCCACGCCGCCCGTCCCACGTGCCGAGAATCGCCCCGACGACATCATTTCCGGACTCGAAAACCAGGAACAACTCCGGATCGCGGGTCAACTTCACAGTCAATTCCGATTTGGGTACGACGTCAGCCCCGGCCGCGGTCCACACCGCCGCGACCGCGTCGTAGTCGTCCCAGCGAAACGCCCGGATCACGTGCGGGGCAGCGCGTTCGCGAGCAGCTGCACGAGGTGCACCCCCGACACGTCGGCGAGATCGTCCGCCTGGGTCCGGCAGGAGAACCCGTCCGCCAGGAAGATGTCCCCCTCCTCGGCCTTGGCGAGCGCCGGCAACAGCTGCTGCTCGGCGACCGCTACTGATACCTCGTAGTGCCCGCGCTCCACCCCGAAGTTCCCGGCCAGCCCGCAGCACCCGCCGAGCCGCTTGACCGTCGCCCCGGTCTGTTTCAGCAGCTTGGCGTCGGCTTCCCAGCCCATCACGGCATGGTGATGACAGTGCGGCTGGGCGATCACCCGTACCCCGGCAAGTGAGGGGGGAGACCAACCGGGAGTGGCGGCAAGCAGCTCAGCCACCGTCCTGGTGGCCGCCGCGACCTCCCGGGCGGCCTCGGTGTCGACGAGCTCGACCGCGTCCTGTCGCAGCACGCCGGTGCAGGACGGTTCCAGGCCGACGATCGGGATGCCCTGCTTGACCGCGCGGTGCAGCTCGTCGACGGTGGCGCCGAGGATGCGCCGGGCGGCGTCGAGCTGGCCGGTGCTGATCCAGGTCAGCCCGCAGCAGGCCTTCCGGCTGGTGACCTGCGGCGCGTAACCGGCGTCGACGAGCAGGTCGACCGACGCCTGCGCGATCTCCGGCGCAAAATGATCAGTGAAGCTGTCCACGAACAGGATCACCGGCTTGCCGGTCTTGATCGGCTTGAAACCCGACTTGAAAGTCTTAGGAGCAAATGTCGGAATCGATCGTCGCGAGTCGACGCCGGCGGCGAAAAGCGCCAGCCCACGGATCCCCGGCAGGCTGGTCATCAGGTTCGCGAGGCGGGGAAGACGAGAGGCCAGCCGGGACCACCGAGGCAGCCACCCGAGCGAGTAATGCGACCGCGGCCGAGCCCGCCCCTGGTAGCTCTGGTGCAGCACCTCCGACTTGTACGCCGCCATGTCGATCCCGGTCGGGCAGTCCGAAGCACACCCCTTGCAGGACAAACAAAGATCAAGCGCATCGTGTACGGCCGGCGCCCGCCAGTCCGGCGCCAGGTCCCCGTCGAGCATCTCCTGGAGCACCCGCGCCCGCCCGCGCGTCGAGTCCTTCTCGTCCTTGGTGGCCAGGAACGACGGGCACATCACGCCGCCGAGCACCGTGGTGTCGGCACGGCACTTGCCCACGCCGGTGCACCGGTGCACCGCCTGGTTGAAATCTCCGCCGTCGTGGTGATAGGCGAGGGCGAGTTTCGTCGTCACCGGCCGGGCCTGCGCGACCCGGATGTTCGCGTCCACCGGATCCGGGTCGACCAGGTTGCCCGGGTTGAGCAGGTTCGCCGGGTCGAACGTGTGCTTGATCTGCCGGAACAGCGTCATCGCCGCGGGGGAGTACATCCGGCTGAGCAGCTCACTGCGCGCCCGCCCGTCCCCGTGCTCGCCGGACAGTGACCCGCCGTAGCTGACCACCAGGTCGGCGGCGTCCTCCAGGAACGCCCGGAACTTGCCCGGCCCACCCGGCTTGTCCAGCGGAAAGTCCAGCCGCACGTGCACGCAGCCGTCGCCGAGGTGCCCGTACGGCATCACCGAGAGTCCGTGCCGCGCGCCGAGCGCGTCGAAGTCCCGCAGATACGCCCCGATCTTGGCGGGCGGCACCGCCGAGTCCTCCCAGCCACCGTGCGCGGGCAGGCCGCTCGGCGCCCGCCCGGCCAGCCCGGCGCCGTCCTCGCGGATCTTCCACAGCGGCGCGGCCAGCGCCGGATCCTCGACGACCAGGTGGTCGATCGCGTGCGCCGCCGGGATCAGCGCGTCGACCCGCGACCGGACCTCGTCCGCGTCGTCGCCGGCGATCTCGACCATCAGCCAGGCGGTGCCACCGGGCAGCGGCGGGACGGCGTCCGGCCCGCGCCGGCTGCGCACCACGTCGCAGATCCGGTGGTCGAGGCCCTCGCACGCGGTCGGCTTGAACTCCAGGATGCCCGGGATGACGTCGCCGGCGGTGCCGAAGTCGGGGTAGCCGAGGACCACGAGCGTGCGGAACTTCGGGTCGGCGACGAGTCGTACCGTCGCCTCGGTGACCACCGCGAGCGTGCCCTCGCTGCCGACCAGGAACTCGGTGAGGTTGAACCCGTTCTCCGGCAGCAGGTGCTCGACCGCGTACCCCGACACCTGCCGCCCGAACGTCGCGAACTCGGTCCGCCCGACCGCGAGATTCGCCCCGATCAGATCCCGCAGCGAATCGACGATCTTCGACGCGAAAAGGTCCTCGCCGTCGATCGTGAAGGCTTTCAGATCAACGACATTGTCCGACGTACGGCCGTAGCCCAGCGTCCGTGACCCGCAGGAGTTGTTCCCGATCATCCCGCCGATCGTGCAGCGTGTGTGCGTCGACGGATCCGGCCCGAACCGCAGCCCGAACGGTTTCGCCGCGGCCTGCAGCACCGACTGCACCGTCCCGGCCTGCACCCGCGCGGTCCGCGCGTCGCCGTCGACCTCGAGCACCCGGTTCATGTGCCGGCTGAAGTCCAGGATCACCCCCGGCCCGATCGCGTTGCCGGCCACCGAGGTGCCGGCGCCCCGCGCGGTGACCGGGATCCCCAGCTCCCGGCTGACCGCCAGGGTGGCCAGCACGTCGTCGTCGTGCCGCGGCCGCACGATCGCCTGCGGCACGATCCGGTACAGGGAGGCGTCGCTCGCATACGCGGAGCGATGCGCCGCGTCGGTCAGCACATCGGTCACGCCGGCCCGGTTCAGGCTCTGCACGAGGTCGGTCGAAATCGCAGCGGTCGTCACGTTGTTTCCAGTGCAATCTGTAGTCGGGCAGTCCCCGCACATTACCGACATGCCGGCCCGACCCGTCGGAGCCTTCCCGCAGCTCGGGACTTGGGTCACTGTTCTCTATGATCACCGGGTGCCCGACGTCGCGGAGTGCGTGAGCAGGAGCTGCACCACCGGCTGGCTCGACTGGATCCACGGCGAGCTGTGGCTGACCCCCTGGGCGCTGGTCCGCCGCCGCCTCACCCTCGCTGAGACGATGAGCAACGGTTACGGCCCGACCGTCCGCCTGCCGCTCCCGCAGCTCGACGCGGCCTGGCTGAATCCCGGCACGATCCTGTCCGAGCATCACACCAACAAATTCATCCTGTATGACTCGATCGCCGCGGCCCAGCTGGTCAAGGGCACCGTCTCGGGCGCGTTGCGGATCACCCTGCACGACGGCACCCGGCACAAACTCCTCTGGCTGAACAACGACCCGGCCCACGCCGTCCTCTTCGCCCACCTGCCCGCCGTTCTCGGGAGCCGCGTCCGCCTGTCCTGACCGCGGCCATCCGGTCCGGGTGGCGCGGTGTCCTCGCTCCGCCGCCACCGAGGCCCGACAGCTCCCGCCCCGAAGTCAGTTGTCCTGGTCTTCGGCGTAGGCCTGGGCGATCACCCGCAGGGCGTGGGCGAGGCCGACATAGCGGTCGTCGGCCGGATCCATGATCAGCCACTCGGCCGCCAGCGATTCGATCAGGTCGAGCATCGGCAGATGGCTGTTGAGGAGCGCGTGTGGGCCGAATTGATTCGCGACATAGGCGTATTCGTGGTTGTCCTCCTGGATGCGCCGGATCATGTCGCGGATCAGTTCTTGATCGTCCATCCGCCCATCCTGGCCCCTCGGGGGCTTGCGGGTCTGCCCTCAGCGGTCGTGCACGCGGAAGCGCCCGCCGGTCTCGGTGTATCGCGCGCCGTAGGACTTCGCCGCGCCGGTGACGGCGAAGAAGTCGGCGACCGGCACCCGGGCGGGGTCGGTGTGCAGGTGTCCGGCGGCGTCGAGGTAGCTGGTGGCGCGGGCCCCGGTGGCGTCGATGTGGTCGATCGCGAAGTACCAGCGGTAGTTCTGGCGCGCCGCGGACACGGAGATGCGCAGGGTCTCCCGTTCCGTGACCGAGACGTCCAGGTCGCGGTCGGTGAAGTACGCCTTGCCGGCGCTCATCAGCGATCGCGGCGGCGTGTCCATGTCCAGGGTGACCGACCGGGTCGGCGGGTCACCACCGCAGTAGGTCTGCAGCTCGGTGCCGGCCGTGCTGGGGGTGGTGGCGAGTCCGTCGACGCGCACGTCGAGGATCCGGGTGGGGCGTTCCAGCAGGCCGGTGAAGACGACCTCGACGGTGATCGAGCCGACGGGCGCGGCCCGCTCCGTACGCAGGAAGTCGTTGAAGCCCGCGGCGCCGGAACCGGCCAGGCCGAGCAGTTGGGCGGCGTCGGTGTCCGGGTCGACGACCCGGTCGATCGCGTAGATCTGCCCGCACCGGGGGATGACCGTGACCGCGGGTTCGAAGCCGCTGCCGGGCGTGGGCTTGGGATCCGGGGCGGGCGGCACGTGGCGTTCGGCCTGTTTCGAGGCCCAGGCGCCCACGGCGATCACGATGATCGCCAGGAGCGCCCCGCCGATCTTGGCTGTCATCGCCTTGTACCAGGGCTGCTTCTCCTCACCGGCGGGCGGCGCGGAAGTCGGCGCCGGCGGCTCGGAAGCCGGCGGCGCGGCGCGGCCCGGTCCACGGCTCTGCGGCGGCTTCTTGTTCTTCTTGCTGGTCACGAACGTCCTTTCGACCTGCGGGGCGGCACTAGGCGGAACATCCGGCGGCGACGGCGGGATCGGCCAGGCGATCCGCGACGGTGTCGGCCAGCCGCTGCAGCGGCCGCGTGTCCCCGATCGCCGACACCGAGGCCAGGCAGGGACCGACCGAGAACGACAGTCGATGATGGTCGCCGGTCTCGCTGCCGTCGCCGCTGAGATCGTCCCACCGCAGCGCGGGCCGCCGGGCCGTGCCGACGGTGGCCGGCGTGGGATCCCGGCTGTACAGGTTGAACAGCTCGACCGCCTTCGCCGCCTCGTCGTCGTTCCCGAACAGCCAGTTCACCGACACGGTCACCTCGGTGCCGGCGATCGACGAGGGCAGGAACCGGCAGCGGGCCGGCCCGGGCAGCGCGGCGTCGCGCCGCTGGGTGGTCACCGGGGTGACCACCGGCTTCCCGGCCGGGTAGGCGTCGCGGTAGTCGGCCGCGGACAGCAGCCGGCAGGCGTCGGGCCACCGGGCGGCCGCGACGTCGGTGCCCAGGAAGCCGGTGGCGCCGCCGGTCAGCCGGATCCTCGCGAGCCGGCCGTCGTCGTAGACGCCGGACCGCAGCAGGATCGAGCCGTCCGCGAAGACGCCGGCGATCTCCACGTCGGCCCGGCCGGTGGCGGACAGGGCCAGGTCACCGGAGCGTTGATCGATCAGCCCGACCACGTTCGGCCACAGGGTCGGCACCGTCCCGACGAGGTACAGCAGGCCGCCGGCGGCGCGGATCCGATATCCCTCCGACCCGTCGAGACGCGTCCCGGCGTACGGCAGGACCCGCTCCCACCGGGCTACCCCGGTCCCCGGGTCGACCAGGCTGAGCGTCACCTCCCCGCCGGCCCCGCCGCGTTCCAGCAGGAGCCCGTCCGGTGCCGGCCCGCCGTCCGGCGCGATCGGGGCCTGTCCGTCGAGGAGCGGCAGCGGCGTGCCGTCCGAAGCGCGGAACAGGACGCCGCGCTCGGTGGAGACCCGGACCAGCGTGGTCGTCCCGGCCGGGAACGCGGTGAGGTAGGCCAGGCCGTCGTCCCCCTCGGCGGGGTTGCCGGCGACGTGTCGCGACGCCCGCTCCGCGCCGGTGTCGCCGTCGAGCAGGACCAGCCGCAGCGCCGGTCCGCAGATCTCGGAGAGCGCGACGACGCCCGGCCCGGTGACCATGTCGTGGAGCGTGCAACCGTCCGGGGTGGGCCGGCTCCAGCGCACGCCGCCGTCGTTCAGGCCGACGCGGACGACGGCTTCGCCGCACTCGCTGGTCACCGCGCTGTTGTCGACGAAGAACCGGGAGTCGCTGCAGGTGCCCTGCGCCGTCCACTGCCAGCGCGTCGCACCCGTCGCCGGGTCGAGCGCGACGACGCCGGTGCCGGTCCGGAGGATGAGGTGCTCACCGGTGAGGGCGATCGCGGTGCCCAGCCCCGGATCGGACTTCCAGGCGAGGCGCCCGGTGGACAGCCGTACGGCGTAGATCCGGGATTTGTCCGAGGTGAGAAACCCGATCCCGGCGACGGCGGCGAGGCTCCCGTCCGGGTTGTGCACCCACTGACCGTCGGTCCGGCCACCCCAGCGCCGCAGGCCGTTGTGCGCGTCGACGACCTGCATCCCGTTGATCCGGTCCAGCGGGTCGGCGAGGTCGAGCAGCGCGACGCTGCCCGAGCGCTCGTCCAGCGCGGCCTCGCTGAACTCGCCGATCGGGATGTCCCAGACGGTCACCAGCCCACCGGACGGCAACGGCGCCCGGGCCGGTTCCGCCGGAACGACCGCATCGCGGCTGACCAGCGCGGCGGTCATCAGCACCGGCAGGACAGCGGCCATGATCAGCGCTGCGGTTCTCGGGGGAGTTCGTCGATGCACGCCCCAAAGTGGTCCGTGACCTCGGCGGTTACCAGAGGTCTGTCGCGTTCGTGACACCGTTCGTACCCGTTGGATCAATCCCCGATGGCCCGACCGGACCCGCGGCACCGGCCGCCGGGCTACAGGGCCTTTCCCGGGTTGAGGATGCCGTGCGGGTCGAAGACGGCCTTGATCTGCTGCTGCAGGCCGAGCGAGAACGGCCCGGCCTCGCGTGCCAGCCATTGCCGCTTGAGCACGCCGACGCCGTGTTCGCCGGTCACCGTCCCGCCCAGGGTGAGGGCCAGTTCGAAGATCTCGTCGGCCGCCCGCGACGCCGCCTCCGGGATCGGGGAGCCGTAGGAGCCGGCCACGATGATCGGGTGCAGGTTGCCGTCGCCGGCGTGCGCCAGGGTGCAGATCGGGACGTCGTGCCGGGCCGCGATCGCGCCGATCTCGCGCACGGCGAGGGCGAGCTTGGACCGGGGTACGGCGATGTCCTCGATCAACGGCCGCCCGAGGCGCTCGATCGACGGCAGGGCCTGCCTGCGGGCGTACAGCAAATGCTCTGGATCTTGAGAGACCTGGACCGAGACCGCCCCCTTGCCCAGCACCGAGGCGGCGTCAGCCGCCTCCGCCGGACCGCCGTCGAGCTGCACGATCAGCAGCGCCGACCCGGAGGACCGCAGCGCGGGATCGATCGCGTCCAGCGTCGCCTGATCGAGAAGTTCCGCGAGGACCGGCTGGATCCGGGCCTCCGCGAGCGCCACCGACGCCTCCGCGGCGGCCTCGATGTCCGGGTAGTAGGCGGCGATCGTCGAGGTCGCGGCGGGCAGCGGCCGCAACCGCAGCGTCGCGGAGACGATGACCCCGAGCGTGCCCTCCGAGCCGACGAAGAGCCCGGTCAGGTCGTAGCCGGCGACGCCCTTGAGGGTCGCGCGCCCGGTCGAGAGCCGCTCGCCGCCGGCCAGCACGACGTCCAGGCCGAGGACCGCGTCCCGGGTCACGCCGTACTTCGCGCAGCGCAACCCGCCGGCGTTGGTCGCGATGTTCCCGCCGATCGTGGAGATCTCCAGACTGGCCGGGTCCGGCGCGTAGCGCAGCCCGTGCTCGGCGGCGGCCCGGTCCAGGTCCGCGGTGATCACCCCGGGTTCGACGACGGCGACGCCGTCAGCCGGGCGGATGTCCAGGATCCGGTTCATTCCGGCGAGGTCGAGAACGACCTCGCCGGCCCCTGCGGTGGTTGCGCCGGTCAGCGCGGTTCCGGCTCCGCGCGGGACTATCGGGGTACGGGTGAGGAACGCGCCCGTCAACACGGCTTGCACGTCCTCCACGTCTCGCGGGAAGACCACCGCCGCCGGAGCCCCGTCCGGCTCCCACCCGGACCGGTCCAGCCGCCGTGCCGCGACCACGTCGGGCGCGGCGCTCCACGGCACCCCGGTCCGGGCCAGCCACTCCAGGCTCACGGCCGGTCCCCGGTCGCCACCGGCCGCGCCGGGTCCGCCGACCAGGCCGACCACGACCCCGGGTAGAGCGCCGCGTCGATCCCCGCGACGGCCAGCGCCGCGATCTGATGCGCCGCGGTCACCCCGGATCCGCAGTAGACGCCGACCGTCCCGCGCACGTCCGCGAACCGTTCCCGCAGCTCGTCGGCGGTCTTGAAGTAAGGGATCCCGGATTGCAGGTTCTCCCCGGTCGGCCTGCTGACCGCCCCGGGAATGTGCCCGGCCCGTGGGTCGATCGGCTCGACCTCGCCGCGGTAGCGTTCGCCGGCCCGCGCGTCCAGCAGCGTCCCGGTCCGGGGCAGGGCGGCCGCCTCGTCGGCGGTCAGCACCGGCAGGTGGCCGCCGTCGAGCACGACGTCGCCGGCCGCCCGCGGCCGCGCCGATCCCGAGGCTTCGGCGTAACCGGCGGCACGCCACGCGGCCAGGCCGCCGTCGAGCAGGCGTACGTCGGCGACCCCGCCCCAGCGCAACAGCCACCAGGCCCGGGCCGCGGCGAGTCCACCGCTGTTGTCGTAGACCACGACCGTGGTCCCCGCGTTGATGCCCCACCGCCGCGCGGCCGCCTGCAGCTGCCGCGGCGACGGCAGCGGGTGCCGCCCGGCGAGCGGCTCGTGCGGCCCGGCCAGCTCGGTGTCCAGGTCCACGTAGACGGCGCCGGGCAGGTGCCCGTCGTGGTAGTGCTGCTCGCCGTCCGGGTCGCCGAGTGCCCACCGCACGTCGAGCAGTACCGGCGGGTTCGGCTCGGCGGCCTGCCGGTAGACGTCCTCGGCGGAGATCAGCACGGCGGGCCGCTCGGCGGGCTGTCCGAAAATGACGGCCAGGTCGGTGTCGTCGAGCGACCCGGCCGGCGTGCCCTCGGCGATCGCGCGGTGGACGCGGGCCTGGATCGCCGCGGCGGCCGGGGCCGGCACCCCGTGCAGGCGCCCGAGCAGCACGATCTCCCCGTCCAGGTAGTCGGTCTCGGGCACGGCCGCGCGGGTCAGGCTCTGCCGGGTCGAGTTGCCGGCCCGCGGGTGGGTGGGGATCTCGGCGACGCCGAAGCCCCGCTGGTCCGGGGTGGCCGGCACGATCCCGGCGGCGGCGTAGACGGCCCGGGCCTCGGCGCGCAGCACCTCGACGGCGCGGTCCCGCAGCGGGCTCGGCAGGTAGAGCGCGTCGAGCGTGTTGACCAGGTTCCCGAGCAGCTTGGCGGCCTTGTGCGCGGTGATGTCCGGAACCACGTGCACGACGAAGCCGCCCTGTCGCAGCCCGCCGGCGACCCGCTCGGCCACGGGTGAGGCTGCGGGTGAGGCGGCGTCCGGGTAGCGGCCGAGGAACAGCACGGCCGGGACCGGGTCGGCGTGGTTGACCACCTCGCCCGGCACCACGTAGGTCGCCGGGATCCAGACCACCCCGCCGATCACCTGCGCGAACGAGCGCAGCGCGATCCGCTCGCTGGCCAGGCCGTTCTGCAGGGTGACCAGCGGCAGATCGGTGGCCGCCACCCCGGTGCCGCCGTCGGCCCGCTTCACCGGGCGCCACGCCCAGGCGCGGACCGCGGCCTCGGTGTCCTGGCTCTTGGTGGCCAGCAGCAGGATGTCGTTCCCGGTCAGCTCGACCTCGTCCGGGCCGGCCGCGACCGGGATCCGCAGCTGGTGCGTGCCGTCCGGCCGTACGTAGGAAAGCCCTTCGGTCCGCAGGGCGGTGAGTTGGGCGCCTCGGGCGACCAGCAGCGTCTCGACTCCGGCCCGGTGCAGCTCGGCGGCGATCGAGGCGCCGACCGCGCCCGCGCCGATGACCACATACCGAGAAGAGTGGCCGATATCACCGATAGTTTCAGTAGGAATTGAAGCCGAAGTCATGCAGGTCAGCATGGATGCCGCCCGACGCCTCTGTCCAACACTGAATTCCGATCGGAATCGAGCGCGTTTGCTTATCGGTGCGCTGCTAGCGTCCGGCGCATGGGGCAGATCCTGGACATCGTCGCGCTGCGCAGCCTGGTCGCGGTGGCCGACTGCGGCGGCTTCCACCGGGCCGCGGCCACCCTGCGGATCAGCCAGTCCGCGGTCAGCCAGCACGTGCGGCGGCTGGAGAAGGTGCTCGGCCGGCCCGCCGTCGAACGCCAGGGCCGGGCGGCCGTGTTCACGCCGGAGGGGCAGGCGCTGCTCGGCGAGGCCCGGCGGATCCTGACCGCGCACGACGAGGCGCTGCGCCGGCTGATCGGTCCCGGTCGCCCGACGATCACGGTCGGCGCCACCGAGCACGCCGCCGACCTGATCCTGTCCGCGGTCACCGCGGCGCTCCCCGATCACCAGGTGCGCTTCCGGATCGACCGGACCCGCCGGCTGGACGCGGCCGTCGACCGGGGCGTGCTCGACCTGGCCGTGCACCTGGCCGAGGCGTCGTCGGTGGACGGCGTGCCGATCGGCGCCCTGCCGCTCACCTGGTACGCGGCGTCGACCTGGCAGGCCCCGGCCGGCCCGGCGGTCCCGCTGGTCGCGATCGAGGAGCCGTGCGTGCTGCGCCGGCGGGCGGTCGCGGCGCTGTCCGCAAACGGCCGCGACCCCTACGTCGTCTGCGACAGCGGCTACGTCGCCGGCGTCTTCGACGCGGTCCGCGCCGGCCTCGGCGTCGCCCTGATGGCCACGGCGGCCTCCACTCCGGAGGGCCTGACCGAACGCGCCGACCTGCCCACCGTCACCCCCGCCCCGGTCAGCCTGCGTGTGCGCGCGGGCGCTGACCCGCACCTGGCCGAAGCCGTCCGCGAAGGCCTGCAGGCAGTCCTCGCCCCGGCGGCGTAGCGGTCCATCGGGGATCGATAAGCGGGCGTGATCGTAACGATCGCGGATTGGTGTTGGACAGGCGAAACTAAAACCTACTAGTTTGGTGGGCGTTCTAGGGTTTGCCTACGGAAGGTCCGCGCCCCATGACTCTCGCCTCCGAGGACACCGTCCTCACCTGGACCGAACCCACCCCGATCCCGCTGCGCGGGACGCTGGTCCTGCTTCCCGGGCGCGGCGAGTCCGCCCAGGTCTACGAGCGCTTCGGGCGGCGGCTGGCCGCCGACGCGTACCGGGTGCACGCGATCACGGCGCCCAGCGACGACCCGGACCTGGCCGCCGAGCAGATCACCGACATCTTCAAGACCGCCGACCCGGAGAAGCCGCGGATCGTGGTGGGCTCGGACGCCGGCGCCGCGTACGCCGCCCACCTGGCCGCGACCCACCGCCTGCCCCGCGCCTCCGCGCTGATCCTGGCCGGTCTGCCGGCCGCGCCGACGGCCGCGGTGACCCTCGACTGGGCGGGCGAGCTGGACGCCCGCAGCCTCTGTCCGACCCACCGCGGCCGGATCAGCGACGCCGGGGTCCGCCCCGGTGAGCTCTTCACCGACCTGCCGGCCGGGTGGTTCGACCCGGACGTCCCCGGCGAGATCACCGTCCCGGTCCTGGGCCTGCACGGCCGGCTCGACCCGATCAGCCCTCTCGACAGCATCCGCGGGTGGTACGCCGCCGTGCCCCGCGCCGAGCTCGTCAGCATCGCCGGCGCACCGCACGACGTGCTCAACGACCAGACCCACCGCACTGTTGCCGCCACCGTCGTGCTCTTCCTGGAGCGGCTGCGGGCCGGCAACGACCTGGCGACCAAGGAGAGGACCTTCTCATGAGCACCCCCGATTTCGGTACGGACCTGCCCGCCACCGCGTCGCCCGAGGCCGAGTTCATCAGCCTGACCCACCTGAACCCGTCGACCGAGCTGAACCCGCTCCCGTCGCGCGGCATCGACTTCGACTTCTTCAAGCGGTACGTGGCCACGCTGGAGGAGTCCGGCTACGACTACACGCTGCTGCCCTACGGCTCGAACAGCGCCGACTCGTTCGTCACCGCGGCCGCGGTCGGCCAGCTCACCGAGCGGATCCGGCCGATCGTCGCGCTGCGCCCGAACACCACGCCGCCGACCGTCGGCGCGCAGAAGCTGGCCACCCTGGACCAGCTCACCCAGGGCCGCGCGGTGGTCCACCTGATCTCCGGCGGCAGCGACGCCGAGCAGGCCCGGCAGGGCGACTACCTGCCCAAGCACCAGCGGTACGCGCGCACCTCGGAGTACATCGACGTGCTGCGCCGCTCGTGGACCGAGCCGGCGCCGTTCAGCCACGCGGGCGAGTTCTACAAGTTCGACGAGTTCGGGCCGGGCTTCGCGCCGTACGCGGGTCCGATTCCGATCAGCATCGGCGGGCAGTCCGACGAGGCGTTCGCGGTCGGCGGCGCGAAGGCCGACATCTTCAGCTTCTGGGGCGAGCCGCTCGACGACCTGCGTAGCGAGATCGAGCGGGTGCACGGCATCGCCCGGGACGCCGGCCGGACCACGCTGCCCCGGATCTGGGTCACGTTCCGCCCGATCACCGCGGCCACCGACGAGCTCGCCTGGGCCAAGGCCCACGACTACGTCACCAAGATCGAGAAAAACTTCGCGAGGGTACGGCCATTGCTGGCCGGCACCAACCCGCAGAACGTCGGCTCCCAGCGGGCCCTGGCCTTCGCGAACGAGAAGGAGCTCTACGACCGCGCGTTGTGGACCCGGACCGCGGCCGTGACCAACGCGGCCGGCGCCTCCACCGCGCTGGTCGGCTCCCCGGAGACGGTCGCCGCCGCGATCCTGGACTACATCGACCGGGGCGCGTCGCTGGTCTCGATCCGCGGCTACGACACGCTCGCCGACGCCGCCGACTACGGCAAGCAGGTCCTGCCGCTGGTCCGCCAGGAGCTCGCGCACCGCAAGTCGACCGGTCAGCGCGGCCGCCTGCAGGCCGAGCACCTGGGCAACTACGGCGCCGAGTACCGCGAGTTCGCCACGGCCGGCCAGCCGTGAGGTTCGCCGCCCCCGATCTCTCCCGTGACGCGCTGGCCAAGGTCACCGATGAGATCGCCGCGCACGCCGCCGAGTTCGACCGCACCGGCGACATCCCGTGGCCCGGGCTCGAGGCCGCGCACCGGGCCGGCCTGCTCACCGCGACCGTCGGCACGCAGTTCGGCGGCCCGGGGCTCGGCCCGAGGGACACGGCCCGGATCCTGACCGCGATCGGCGAGGGTGACGCCTCGGTCGGGCTGCTCGCCGCGAACCTGCTCAACACCCACACCGCCCAGGCCACCCACCCCACCTGGCCGGCCGGGTACTACGACGACCTGCTGCGCCGCTCGGCGGAGGGCCCGGCGCTGGCCAACGCGATCCGCGCCGAGCCCGAGCTCGGCGCCCCGGCCCGCGGCGGGCTGCCCAAAACCACGATCACCCGGGTCGGGGACGGCTGGCTGCTCAACGGCCACAAGGCCTACGCCACCGGCGGCGCGGCCCTGGCCTACCACGTGGTGTGGGCGACCGCCGACGACGGCCGGGTCGGGCACGTGATCGTCCCGGGGGAGAGCGCCGGGATCACCTGGGTGGACACCTGGGACCACATCGGGCTGCGCGCCTCCAACACCCACGACGTCGTCTACGCGGACGTCCGCGTGCCGGCCGACGCGTTCGTCGAGATCCCGCGCGGCGCCGACGGCGTCTACCGGGATCCGGCCGCCGCCACCGGGCCGGGCAGCTTCGGTCACCCGGCGCTCTACCTCGGGGTGGCCCGGGCGGCCCGCGGCGCGTTCGCCGACTACGCCCGCAGCCGGGTGCCCACCGCCCTGGGCCGCCCGATCGCCGAGACCGAGCGCATCCAGTCGGTCGCCGGCGAGATCGAGCTGCAGATCACCCAGGCCGAGACGCTGCTGCACGGCGCGCTGCTGCGCCTGGCCGCCGGCGACCAGCCGGACCTGTCCGCGATCAAGGTCGCGATCGCCCGCTCGGTGATCGCCGCGACCCAGACCGCGGTCGCCGCCCTCGGCAACCCCGGCCTCTCCCGTCACCACCCCCTGGAACGCCACCTGCGCGACGCGCTCTGCATCCGGGTCCACCCACCCCAGGAGGACGCCGTGCTCCTGGCCAGCGGACGCCGCGTACTCAAAAAGGATAAATAGTGAGAAAATTTGCAGTAGTGATGGCGGCCGGACTGCTGGCCCTGAGTGGGTGCGGCGGGAACTCCGCGACCTCGGCCGAGGGGAAGACCCTCAAGGTCTCGTTCTGGCCGGACAACCCGACGTTCTCCTGCATCGATCCGTTCCAGGTCTACTGGATCGAGAGCCGCACGATCATCCGCAACTTCGCCGACTCGCTGACCGATCAGGACCCGAAGACCGGCGAGATCGTCCCCTGGCTCGCCGAGAAGTGGGAGATCAGCCCGGACGGCAAGACGTATACATTCCACCTCAAGGACGGCGTGACGTTCGCCAACGGCAAGAAGCTGGACGCGCAGGCGGTCGCCGATGACGCGGCCGGGTGGATCGCGACGGTCAAGGCGACCAACGGCGCGGCCTACGGCGCCTCGTACATCCAGGGCCTGACCGGCGCCAAGGTCGTCGACCCGCTGACCGTCGAGTTCGACCTGAGCCGGCCGAACTCGTCGTTCCTGCAGGCCACGTCCACGACGAACCTGGCCATCACCGACCCGGCGGAGTTCGCGCTCAGCCCGGCCGACCGGTGCACCGGCAAGGGCGTCGTCGGCTCCGGCCTGTTCGCGCTGGACCACTACACCGCCAAGGTCGAGACGGTGCTGACCAAGCGGGCCGGCTACACCTGGGGCTCGGGGACGTCGGCCAACCGCGGCGAGGCGCAGATCGACAAGGCGGTCTTCAACTACGTCGCCGAGGACAGCGTCCGCACCGGCAACCTGGTCAGCGGCGCGACCGACATCGCCTGGCCGCGCAACCCGTTCTCGCCGCAGGACGAGCAGCTGATCAAGAAGTCCGGTGACACGGTGGAGAGCCGCTCGCTGCCCGGCGTCGCCTACAACCTGTACGCGAACACGTCGGCCGGGCACGTGCTGGCCGACCCGGCGGTCCGGCAGGCGCTGAGCAAGGCGATCGACCGCAAGACGTACGCGACCACGATCTACGGCGCGGACTACCCGACCGTCGAGGGGCCGTTCGAGACCACCACGCCGTACTTCAAGTCCCTCGCGGACAAGCTGGCCTACGACGTGGACGGCGCGAAGAAGCTGCTGGACGGGGCCGGCTGGGTCCCGGGCGCGGACGGCATCCGGGCCAAGGACGGCAAGAAGCTGACCATCGACTTCCCGATCACGGCCGGCTCGGCCGGGCCGGAGCTGCTGCAGGCCCAGCTCAAGCTGGCCGGCATCGACCTGGCGCTGCGCACGCTGACCACCGCCCAGCAGGCGACCTACCTGAAGGAGGGCTCGTACGACCTGACGAGCACCTACTTCACCCGCGCCGACCCGGGCGCCCTGCAGTTCATCCTGAACCCCGAGGTGGCCAACTCCAAGGCGCTCGCCACCAACGCGACCACCCCGGACGTCACCAAGAAGATCCAGGACCTGTTCGCCAAGGCGCTGCAGACCACCGACGAGAAGCAGACCGAGCAGACGTACGCCGAGCTGCAGGACTACCTGGTCGACCAGGGCGTCACCATCCCGCTGTTCGAACGGCTGCAGAAGGCCGGTGTCAGCAGCAAGGTGCACGGCTTCGCGTTCACCTCGGAGAGCTTCCTCAAGCTCAACGACGTCACGAAGGACTGAGAGGACGCGACCCATGATCCGCTACGTCGTGGGTCGCGTCGTGCAGGCGGGCGCCGTCCTCTGGGCGGCGTTCACCCTGACCTTCGCGATCCTGTACCTGCTGCCGAGCAACCCGATGCAGCTGCAGCTGGCCGCCGCCGGCATCCAGGAGGACAGCCTCACCCCGGACCAGTTCGCCGCGATGCAGCACCGGTTCGGTCTCGACGAGTCGATCTGGGCGCAGTACCGGCACCACCTGGCGGGCGTGCTGCACGGCGACTTCGGCGACTCGCTGACCCAGCAGGTGCCGGTCACCGACCTGATCGGCCAGCGGATCGGCCCGACCCTGCTGCTCAGCGTCACCGCCGCGGTGGTGACGCTGATAGCCGGGTCGGCCCTCGCCTACCTCGCCACGTTCGTCCGCTGGAACCCGCTGCGCGTGGTGCTCACCCGGCTGCCGGCGCTCGGCGCGTCGTTCCCGCAGTTCTTCATCGCGCTGTTCCTGATCCAGTTCCTGTCGTTCCAGCTCGGCTGGCTCCCGGCCACCGGCAACGAGGGCGCCCAGTCGCTGATCATGCCGGTCCTGACCATCTCCGTGGTGACCTCCTCGGTGCTCGCCCAGGTCCTGATCAAGAGCTTCGACGAGACGCTCACCCAGGCCTACATCACCACGGCAAGGGCAAAAGGCCTCTCCCGTACGGCGGTGCACCTGCGCCACGCCTTCCGCAACGCGGCGCTACCCGCCATGACGATCCTCGGCGTGATCGTCGGCCTCACCGTGACCAGCTCGATCGTCGTCGAGACGGTCTTCACCCGGGAGGGCGTCGGCAAGCTCGCCCAGGAGGCGGTGCTGGCCCAGGACGTCCCGGTCGTCCTGGCCGTCGTGACCCTCGCGGCGACCGTCTTCGTGACGGTGAACCTGATCGTCGACCTGCTGTATCCGCTGCTGGATCCACGGATCTCGCACACCCCGGAGGTGGTTCCCGTATGACCGCCGTGGTCACCGAGGCGGTTGTCACCGCTACCGAAGAGCGCACTGTCCGGCGTGTCGGAAAAATCTGGACGTTGATTCGCAATCCCGGCTTTCTGCTGGCAGCAATCTATGTGGCTTTTGTCGTCGCGGTCGCCTTCCGGCCGAGCCTGTTCACCGGGCAGGATCCCTACGCGACCAATCCAGCGACCGCCATGCAGGCGCCCAGCGGCAGTCACCTGTTCGGCACCGACGTCTACGGGCGCGACCTGTGGAGCCGGGTCCTGCACGGGTCGCCGCTGACCATCCGGGCGACCCTGATCGCCCTGGCCATCGCGCTGGTCGCGGGGCTGGGGCTGGGCATCGTCTCGGGCTTCTTCGGCGGCCTGACCGACTCGTTCCTGATGCGGGTCATCGACGTGCTGCTGGCCATCCCCGGTCTGCTGCTCGCGCTGAGCATCGTCACCGCGCTCGGTTACGGCACCATCCCGGTCGCGGTGGCGGTCGGGGTCGGCATCGTCCCGGGCTTCGCCCGGACGACCCGGGCCGAAGTGCTCAGGGTCAAGACTTTGCCGTACGTCGAAGCGGCCCGCGCCGGCGGAGCCAGTTGGGGCCGGGTCCTGCTGCGGCACATCCTGCCCAACTCGTGGGGCCCGGTCGCGGCCCTCGCCGTCCTCGACGCGGGCGTGGCGATCATCGCGATCGCGTCGCTGAGCTTCCTCGGTTTCGGCGCCGCGCCGCCGGCCGCCGAGTGGGGCACGCTGATCGCCGACGGCCGCAACTACCTGGTCACCGCCTGGTGGCTGAGCCTGCTGCCGGGCCTGTTCGTGGCCCTGCTGGTGCTCAGCCTCAACCACATCGCCAAAACGTTCCAGGAGCTGAACCGATGAGTCTGGTCGAGATTTCCGGGTTGGACGTCGGGTACGTCCGGCACCGCGCCATCCAGCCCGCCGTGACCGGATTGGATCTGACCGTAGGGCAGGGCGAGGTGGTCGCGATCGTCGGCGAGTCCGGCTCCGGCAAGACCACCACCGGCAACGCGCTGATCGGCCTGCTGCCGGCCGCCGGCAAGATCACCGCCGGCTCGATCCTGGTCGACGGAGTTCAGGTCGCCGGCGCCCGCGAGCGCACCCTGCGCCGGCTGCGCGGCTCCACGGTCGGCCTGATCCCGCAGGACCCGATGGTCGGCCTGAACCCGACCAAGCGGGTCGGCGCCCAGATCGCCGAGGCCGTCCGGCTGCGCGGCATCGTCGGGCCGGCCGCGACCGCCGAGGTGATCGAGCACCTGACCCAGGCCGGCGTGCCGGAGCCGGAGCTGCGCGCCCGGCAGTACCCGCACGAGCTCTCCGGCGGCCTGCGGCAGCGCGTGCTGATCGCCATCGCGCTCGCCGGCCGCCCGAAACTGATCATCGCCGACGAGCCCACCAGCGCCCTCGACGTGACCGTCCAGAAGCGGATCCTGGACCACCTCACCGGCCTGGTCCGCGAGCAGGGCATCGCGCTGTTGATCATCACGCACGACCTGGCCGTCGCCGCCGACCGCGCCGACCGCGTGGTGGTGATGCGCCACGGCCGCAAGGTCGACGAGGGCGACCCGGCGACCATCCTGTCCGCGCCGCGGGAGGGCTACACCCGTCAGCTGATCGCCGCCGCGCCCCGGTTGGCGCACGGCGGGCAACTTCAAGCCCATTTCGACGTACGGGACGAGCCCGCGCCCGACCCGATCCTGACCCTGATCGGGGTCGGCAAGACGTTCGCGGTCACCGATCCACGGCGCGGCCGGCGCGGCTTCAACGCCCTCGAGGACGTGACGGTGACCGTGCCGCGCGGCCGCACCCACGCCCTGGTCGGCGAGTCCGGCTGCGGCAAGACCACCACGCTGCGGATCGCGCTCGGCCTGGAGTCGGCGACCACCGGCTCGATCGTGCTGGACGGCACCGAGATCAGCGGCCTGTCCTGGAGCCGGATGCGGCCGCTGCGGCGCAAGGCCCAGCTCGTGCACCAGGACCCGTTCGCCACCCTGGACCCGAAGTTCACCGTCCGCCAGTCGGTGACTGAACCGCTGGTCTCGTTCCGGATCGGCGACCGGCGCAGCCGCGAGGCCCGCGCCCGCGAGCTGCTCGACCAGGTCGCGCTGCCGGCCGCCTACCTGGACCGGCTGCCCGCCGAGCTGTCCGGCGGGCAGCGCCAGCGGGTCGCGATCGCCCGGGCGCTCGCGCTCGAACCCGAGCTGCTGATGCTCGACGAGCCGGTCTCCGCCCTCGACGTGCTGGTCCAGGAGCAGATCCTGCGACTGCTCGCCGACCTGCAGGACCGGCTCGGACTCTCCTACCTGTTCGTCTCGCACGACCTGGCCGTGGTCGCCCAGATCTCGCACACGGTCTCGGTGATGAACGCCGGCAAAGTGGTCGAGGAGGGCCCGGTCGCGCGGGTGTTCAGCGACCCGCGGAGCTCGTACACCCGCGAGCTGATCGACGCCATCCCGGGCCGCCGTGTCGCCGCCTGACCTGCGACGCGACTCCGCCCTCGCGGCCCAGTTCGCCGGCGCCCGCGCCAACCCCGGCACCGCGCTGGTCGCCACGGTCACCGGCCTGGTCAACGGCTCCACCATGGTGGCCGGCGCGTCCGCGATCGCCTGGGCCACCGACCACCTGGTCGTCCCGGCGCTGGCCGGCGAGCCGGTGCCGGCCCGCGCCTGGTGGCTCAGCGCCCTGTTCATCCTCGGCGTCTCGGCGACCCGGTGGCTCACCATCCTGGTCCGCGGGGTCAGCACCGGCCGGGTGCAGTACCGGGCCCAGGCCGAGACCCGGCGCGCGGTGGTGCGCCGCTACCTCGACCTGCACCCGGACTGGCACCGCGAGCGACCACCCGGCAAGCTGCTCGCGCACGCCGGCGGGGACGTGGACGCGCTCTGGTCGCCGATGCAGTTCGCCTACTTCGCGGTCGGCATGGTCTTCATGCTGCTGCTGGCGTTGACCGAGCTGTTCCGCCGGGCGCTCGTGCTCGGTCTGGTCGGGCTGGCGCTGGTGGTGGCGGTGCTCGGGCTCAACCTGACCTACCAGCGGCTGCTCGCGCCGCGCGCCCGCGACGCGCAGGCCGCCCGCGGCGTGGTCAGCGGGGTCGCGCACGAGTCGATCGAGGGCGGACCGGTCGTCCGCAGCCTGGGGCTGATCGAGAAGGAGGACGCCCGGTTCGCCCCCGGGGTGGAGCGGCTGCGCACCGCCGACCTGCGGATGGCGTCGGTCAGCTCGGTCTTCGACCCGCTGCTGGAACTGCTGCCGACCGCGGCCGTGCTGGTCGTGCTCGGGTTCGGGGCGCCGCGCGTGCAGGACGGGCGGCTCAGCGTGGGAGATCTGGTCGGCGTCGTGTACCTGCTGATCACCATCGCGATCCCGCTGAACGTGATCAGCCGGTTCCTGTCGATGCTGCCGATGTCGTCGGCGGGGCGGGAACGGATCCAGGGGGTGCTGGGCAGTGCTCACGTCGTACCCCATGGGGATCTTGATTTTGATCCTGGGTCTGCCCGGCCGATGCGGGTGGAACTGCGCGGCGCGGGGGTGAGCCGGCAGGGGCGGCGGATCGTCGCGGACGCCGACCTGGTGCTGGCGCCCGGCACGATCACCGTGGTCGTCGGCGCGGTCGGCTCCGGCAAGACCACGCTGCTCGACCTGGCCGGCGGGCAGGCGCACGCGGACCGCGGGATCGTGCTGCTGGACGGGGTGGACGTGCGGTCGCTGACCCGGGCGGCGGTGCCGGCGCACGTCGCGACGGTGTCGCAGAGCCCGTTCCTGTTCGCCGAGTCGATCCGGGACAACCTCGTGCTCGGCGGATCATATGCGGACGCCGACCTGTGGCGGGCGCTGCGCTGCGCGGCCGCCGAGGAGATCGTGCGCGGGCTGCCGGACGGCCTGGCGACGGTGGTGGGGGAGCGCGGCGCGACGCTCTCCGGCGGGCAGCGGCAGCGGATCTGCCTGGCCCGGGCGCTGCTCCGGGAGCCACGGCTGCTGATCCTCGACGACGCCACGTCGGCGCTGGACTCCCGGGTCGAGCGGCAGGTGCTCTCGGCGCTGGCCGAGCTCGTCGCCGGCGGCGGGCCGACCGTGCTGATCAGCACCAACCGGCCCGGCGCGGTGCGGGTCGCGGACCGGGTGATCGTGCTGGCCGGCGGGCGGATCGTGGCCGCCGGCAGCCCGGACGAACTGCGCGACAGCCCGGAGTTCCGGCGGATCGTGAACGCCTATTCCGAGGGAGAACCCAGCGGTGTCCACTGAGCTGCTCGCCGACCTGAGCCGGAGCGGGCCGCGCCGGCTGGTCGCCACCGCGGTCCGGGTGTCACCGCAACTGCGGCAGGGACTGGCGGTGACGTTCCTGCTCGCGCTGCTGGCCGGCGCTGGGCGGATCATCGCGCCGCTGACCGTGCAGCACGTGATCGATTCTGGACTTGACCCGGACACGGTCGGGCCGGCGATCGCGGTCGGGGCCGGCGCGGTGGTGCTCGCCGGCGGGTCGTCGCTGCTGCTCAACCGGCGGCTGCAGGGCCGGGTGGAGGCGGCGCTCGCCGGGCTGCGCCGGGACGGGCTGCGCCGGGTGCACGACATGGCAGCGGCCGGCGCCGACCGGCTGCCCAGCGCGGACCTGGTCACCCGGCTGACCAGCGATCTCGACCAGGTCACCACGTTCCTGCAGGGCGGCGGGATCCAGTTCCTGACCAACACGGCGCAGCTGCTGATCGCCACCGGGATCCTGCTCGTCTACGGATGGCAGCTCGCAATCCCGGTGCTGCTGATCACCGCGGTGCTGCTGGTGGCGATGAGCCGGACCCAGCGGATCATCGCGCGGCGCTTCGACCGGGCCCGCCGGGACCTGTCCGCGCTGCAGGGGGCGGTCGCGGAGTCGGTCCTCGGCGGACCGCTGATCCGGTCGACCGGGACCGCGGACCGCACCCGCGCCAAGCTCGACGCCGCCGTGGATCGCTCCCGGGACAGCCTGATCGGAACGCAGATCCCGCTGCACTCCAACGCGTCGCTCGGCGAGCTGGCGATCTCGACGATGACGGTGACCGTGCTGCTCGGCGGGGTGTGGTTCGCGCTGGCCGGGCATCCCGCGGCGCCGCGGCTGACGTCGGGCGAGGTGGTGGCGATGGTGTTCCTGGTGACGTTCTTCGTCCGGCCGCTGCAGTTCGTGGTGCAGAGCCTGGGCGAGGCGCAGAACGCGCTGACCGGGTGGCGCCGGGCCCTGGAGCTGGTCACCACCCCGGCGGCCCTCGGCGACGACGGCGTTCCGCTGCCGGCCGGGCCGGTCGGGGTGCGGCTCGACGACGTCTCGGCCCGCTACGCCGGCGGGCCGCTGGTGCTGCGGGACGTCTCGGTGCGGATCGAACCGGGCGAGCACGTGGCCGTCGTCGGGCGGACCGGGTCCGGCAAGTCGACCTTCGCCAAGCTGCTCACCCGGCGCCTGGAACCGGCCGGTGGGCGGATCCGGCTGTCCGGGACACCCCTGGCGCGGCTCGGTGACCTGGCCGGCCGGGTCGTGATCGTGCCGCAGGACCCGTTCCTGTTCGACGGGAGCATCGCGGACAACATCCGGCTCGGCGCGGACCGGGCCACCGACGAGGACGCGCTGCGGATCGTCACCCGACTCGGGCTGCGCGACTGGCTGTCGACCCTGCCGGACGGACTGTCGACGCGGGTCGGCGTACGCGGGGAACGCCTCTCCATCGGCGAGCGTCAGCTCGTCGCCCTCGCCCGGACCGCCCTGGCCGACCCGGACCTGGTCATCTTCGACGAGGCCACCTCCGGCATCGACCCGGCGACCGACGCGGCCGTGCAGCGCGCCCTGACCACGCTGACCCGGGGACGGACCACGATCTCGATCGCGCACCGGATGCCGATGGCCGAGGCCGCCGACCGGGTCCTGGTCTTCGCCGACGGCCGCCTGGTCCAGGCCGGCCCGCACCGGACGCTGGTGACCGAGGACGGCCCGTACGCCGGCCTGGCCGCCGCCTGGGCCGACCCGGGCTGAGGCCGGTCCCGGCGGTCTACCATCAGGCAGTCGCCGCCGGTCGGGCCGGTGACCGGGGCGGGGGCAGCAGCATGGCGACCGAGTTCGCGTTCGACGACGAGATCCTGCTTCTCGACGGCCGGGTGCTGGAGATCTTTCACCGGGGCACCGAGGAGAGCACGCGGTACCACGTGGCCTTCCTGCGGATCAGCGCGACGCCGGCCGGGGACGGCTACAAGGTCCGGCTGGGCCGGGCTTCGGGGGCGGACGACATCGTCGGCGGCCGCCGCTGGAAGATGACCCCGGAACGGTTCGCCGGCTTCCAGACCTTCATCGCGGACGCCATCGCCGCCCGCGACAACCCCGCGTAGCGCGGCCAGGACTCAGTAGAGGACCTCGATGCCGTCGATGTCGTCCGGGCGGGGCCCGGTGTAGCCACAGACGTCGAACCGCGGGTATGTCGACGGCTGCATGATGGGAATGTTGGGGCAGCTCTGCGCCGAGGAGTCATCGAGACCCAGCGCGTGGCCGATCTCGTGAGCGAACGCGCTCTGTCGCTTGGGCACGCTGTAGGCGTCAGCCATATAGGTGTTCACCCAGGCATAGATGGGGTTGATCCAAGTGCCGTCGACACCGCAGTTGCTGACGAGATTCGTCTGGTTGGGACCCAGCGCGATGCTCTCGTAGCCGAAGCCGCGGCCGAAGTTGCCGTCCGCGACCACGAGGTCCGCGCCCGAGGTCACCTTGGTGAAGGTCAGCAGCGAGTTCGCCGCGCTGTCCCAGGCGTTGATCGCGTTCTGGGCGGCGGTGCTGTAGCCGGCCGTCCTCGTGGCGTCCTTCCACTTGATCGAGCCGCTGGCGAACTTGCAAACTCCGTAGTTGAAGGCGAGAGCCGGATTGCTCAGGGTGAGGACGGTGGCGGTCGGCAGGACGATCAGCGAGACCGCCAGTGCCAGCAGTCTTCTCATCAACGGTTGCTCCTTCATCGCTGGGTGAAGCCCTGCCGGCAAATTAGCGATCATCACTGTCGAGTCGCTCTTGAATCTCTGTCACGCCGTTTCGGTTATCGGCCCCGCCCGGCCCCGTCTCCCATACAGGTCCTCATCCCGCGCTCGGTGCGATCGGCGCGGGGTGAGGCGCCATTGCCGGCGGCCGGAACGAGCGACGAGATGCCCGCCGAAGGACATGACCTGCGGCCGTCCGAATTCGTCAGGTATCCGGGCGATAGGATCTGGGTCGGATCCTGATCGTTTGCCGGGCACGCGGATGAAGGGGAACAGGGTTGTGGTTGAGCCGACCGAGCCTGTGCGAGGCGCGCCGCGGGGGTCGCGTTATGCCGATCAGCGGCCGTACGTCGTGAGCGAGCGGCTCGAGGATCTGTCCGGGCCGGTCACCGGCGAAGTCGTGCTCGGCCGACGGCTTGATTGGTCCGGGCGGGCGCGATACGACCTCGGCAACCCGCGCCGGCTGGCCAGCATGTATGAAACCGTCCTGCGTGAGGCCACCGGCAGCGAAGATCTTGAACTCTGGCTGGACGGACCGACGCTTCTGCGCCTGTGGGCCGGGCTGGTCCTTCCCCCACAGGTGCGACTTGCTTGGGAGGCCAAGCACCCGGCCCTCGCCGACGCCCGCCGAGCGGCCGCGTAGTGCCGCACGAGGCGGAGCCACTGCACCGTGTTCTTGCCGAGATCGGTCTGCGCGCGGGCGGTCCGTTCGGTTTTGCTCTCGCCGGTGGCCACGCTGTCGCGGCACACGGCATCATCGACCGGCCGAGTGAAGATGTCGACCTCTTCGCTGACTGGCAGCGGCGAGCGGACTTTCCCACCGCCGTGGATGCGGTTGTCGCGGCCTATGAAGGCGCGGGATTCAGCGTCGTAGTCGATCTTCGCCTGGAGACCTTTGCGAGGCTGCTCATCAGTCGGGCGGCCGAACCGGATCAGCAGCACCGGGTGGAACTCGTCGCCAACTGGCGTGCTCAGCCGCCCGTTGAGATGCAGATCGGTCCCGTTCTGCATGCCGACGATGTGATGGCGGGCAAGATGGACGCCCTGAACAACCGCGCCGCGGCACGGGACTTCATCGACATCGACGCCGCCATGACCCGCGGTCGATACACGGGGGAGCAGCTTTGCACGCTGGCCTCGGAGGCTGACGCGGGTTTCGACAGGCAATTCTTTGCCCAGATGCTCGGCATGATCGATCGTTTCGACGATCAGGACTTCATGGACTACGGTCTTGAATCCGCCCGGATCGCGGCACTGCGTGAACGATTCCGAGCCTGGCAGGCCGAGCTCCAGGCATCGGCTGAGCCCGAATAAGTTGAGCCGGGGGTCGTGGCGCAGCGCGTAGCTGAGCGCTCGGCCACCCCGACGGTGTGACTCTCCGAGTGCTGTTGGCCGGGCATCGACCCGCCCGTGACGCCGGGACTGCCGTGGGGTGCTCGGGACCACTTCGTACGTACGGCGAAGTGAATTTGATCTTTGGGTTCGGGGTTGTCCCTAGACTCTCGGGCCATGCTGCATGTTCGTGTTATCGCGCCTGAGCTGGTTTCCTCGCGGGTTGTCGAGATGCTCGCGGGGGACGTGGCGGTCACCCACGTGGTGGTGCTGGCGGGGGCGGCCCTGTCGCCGGCCGGGGATCTGATCGAGTTCGACGTGGTGCGGGAGGGGGCCAGTTCGGTGCTGGACCGGCTCCGGGAGTTCGGGCTGGAGCGGGACGGTGCGATCGTCATGGAGCGCATCGACACGACGCTGTCCGACGCCGCGGATCGGGCGGCCCGGCGGGTTCCCGGGCTCGGTGTCGACGCGGTGGTGTGGCACGAGATCGAGCAGCAGACCGGGGAAGAGGCCGCGCTGTCCGCCTCCTACCTCGCCTTCATGATCATTGCGATGATCATCGCGGCCGTCGGGGTGCTGCTCGACCAGCCGATCCTGATCGTCGGGTCGATGGTGGTCGGGCCGGAGTTCGGGCCGCTCGCGGCGTTCTGCGTCGGGGTGGTGCAGCGCAAGTTCGCGCTGGTGCGGCGGTCGGGGCTGGCGCTCGGGGTGGGCTTTCCGGTGGGCATGGCGGTCACCGTCGTGGCGGTGTGGCTGCTGACCTGGGCCGGGCTCGTCGACAAGTCGATGCTGACGGCCGAGCGGCCGCTGACCGACTTCATCTGGCGGCCGGACGCGCTCTCCTGGGTGATCGGCTTCCTCGGCGGGGTCGCCGGGATCCTGTCGCTGACCTCGGCCAAGGCCGGCACGCTGGTCGGCGTGCTGATCTCGGTGACGACGATCCCGGCGGCGGCGAACGCGGCGGTGGCGGTGGCCTACGGGGCCTGGGACGAGTTCGCCGGGTCGGCCCTGCAACTGGCGATCAACCTGGCCGCGATCGTGGTCGCCGGGTTGCTGACGCTGGTGGTGCAGCAGGTGGCTTGGCGGTTCACCCGCTCCGGTGGGTGACAGATCGGGGCTGCCGCGAGAACCTGCTTTCATCGGCAACTTCGGATGAATGCGGAAGGGTTGCGGAACATGGACATGAAGCTGGAAGTCGTCGTCGTCCCGGTCTCCGACGTCGATCGGGCCAAGGCCTTCTACACCCGGCTCGGCTGGCGGCTGGACGCCGACTTCGCCACCGACGACCTGCGGGTCGTGCAGGTCACCCCGCCCGGCTCGCCGGCGTCGGTCATCTTCGGCACGTCGGTCACCAAGCAGCGGCCCGGCACCGCCGAGGGCCTGCAGCTGGTCGTCACCGACATCGCGGCGGCCCATGACCAGCTCAAGCGGCTCGGCGCCGAGCCCAGCGAGGTCTGGCACGACGCCGGGGGCGTGTTCCACCACGGCGGTACCGACGCCCGGGTGCCCGGTCCGGCCGCCGAGCGGGGCAGCTACGGCTCGTACCTGTCGTTCGACGACCCGGACGGCAACGGGTGGATCCTGCAGGAGGTCACCACCCGGCTGCCGGGGCGGGTCGACCCGGCGACCACGACGTACGCGTCGTCGTCCGACCTGGCCGACGCGATGCGCCGGGCCGCGGCCGCGCACGGCGAGCACGAGGCGCGCACCGGCGAGGCCGACGAGAACTGGCCGGACTGGTATGCGGCGTACATGGTCGCGGAACAGGCTGGCACCGAACTGCCGCGGTGAGCTCGGGGACCCGGCGATGAGCGACTACGACGTGATCATCATGGGCGGCGGTTCACCCGGCGAGCACACCGCCGGCGCCCTGGCCGACGGCGGCCTGCGGGTGGCCGTCGTCGAGCCGCACCTGGTCGGCGGGGAGTGCTCGTACTACGCGTGCATCCCGTCGAAGACGCTGCTGCGGCCCGGCGAGGCCGTGCGGGGCGCCCGGGACGCCGCCGCGACCGCGGAGGTGGACGTCGGGCAGGCCCTCGCCTGGCGGGACTTCATGGTCTCCGGCTACTCGGACGCCGGGCAGGAACGGTGGCTCGCCGCCAACGGGATCGACCTGCTGCGCGGGACGGGCCGGCTGGCCGGGCCGGGCGTGGTCGAGGTGGCCGGCCGGCGGTACACCGCCGAGCACGTGGTCGTCGCCACCGGCGCGGACCCGGTGATCCCGCCGGTGCCCGGCCTGCGCGAGCTGCCCGGCCTGTGGACCAACCGCGAGGTCACCGGCATGACGGCGGTCCCCCGGCGGCTGATCGTGCTGGGCGCCGGCCCGGTCGGCGTCGAGATGGCCCAGGCCGTGCGGCGGCTCGGCGGCGAGGTGGTGCTCACCTCGCGCGGCGACCGGGTGCTGCCGCGCGAGCCGGCGCCGCTGGGGCAGGCGCTCGGCGAGGTGCTGCGCCGCGACGGGATCGAGCTGGCGCTGGGGCCGGCCGCCTCCGCCGCGCGCCTCGACGGCGACGAGTACGTGCTCGGCCTCGACGACGGGACCGAGCTGCGCGGCGACAAACTGCTGGTGGCGACCGGGCGCAGCCCCCGGGTACACGACATCGGCCTGGAGACCGTCGGGGTCACGCCCGGGGCGCACGGCATCCCGGTCGACTCCCGGCTGCGCGCCGCCGACCGGCTCTGGGTGGTGGGCGACGCGACCGGGCTGTTCCTGCTCACCCACGTCGGCAAGTACCAGGGGCGGATCGTCGCGGCGAACATCCTGGGCGAGCCGCGGGAGGCCGACTACACGGCGGTGCCGCGGGTGGTCTACACCGATCCGCAGGCCGCCGCGGTCGGGGTGGGCGACGGCCGGTTCAGCGCCACGATCGCACTGGCCGATGTGGCCAAGACCGCGGCGTACACCCGGGCGTACGCGACGTCGAACGGGTTCCTGACGCTGGTCAGCGACGGTGACGTGGTCACCGGGGCGTACGCGCTCGGCCCGGAGGCGGGGGAGTGGCTGCAGCAGGCGACGCTGGCGATCCGGGCCCGGATTCCGCTGGCCGTGCTGCGCGACACGATCCAGCCGTTCCCGACGTTCTCCGAGATCTACGTCGCGGCGATCAAGAGCCTCTACGCCCAGATCGGGCAGAGCGCCGCCAAGGGAAGGTGAGGAGCGCCGCCAAGGGAGGGCGAGGCGCGGCGAAGGGAGGGTGAGGCGCGTCATGGCGACTAGCGGCATCCACGCTGGGTGACGTAATTTCGTTAATCAGCGAAATGCCGAAGGATGGTGCGACGAGATGCTGGAGGAGTGCAAGGCGCTCGCCAACGAGACGCGCCTGGCGATCCTGGACTGGCTGAAGGACCCGGCCGCCCACTTCCCCGAGATCGAGGACGGGGCGGCGGGCGTCTGCGTCGGGCTGATCCAGCGCCGGGCCGGCTGCTCCGCGTCGACCGTCTCCGCGCATCTGGCCATCCTGCAGCGGGCCGGCTTCCTGCGCTCGACGCGGCGCGGGCAGTGGACCTACTACCGCCGGGACGAGGAGCGCATCCGCGCCTTCGCCGCACGCGTGCACCACGATCTGTGACTCTGGAAGGCGGCACCCACATGCCCACCGTGATCTCCCTGCTCGACCTGGCGCCGATCTCCGCCGGGCAGAGCGCGCGCGACAGTTTCCAGGCCAGCATCGCGCTCGCCCGGGCCGCCGAACGGGCCGGCTATGAGCGGGTCTGGTACGCCGAGCACCACAACATGGCCACGATCGCGTCCTCCGCGACAAGCGTCGTGATCGGGCACGTCGCCGCGCACACCGAGACGATCAGGCTGGGCGCCGGCGGGATCATGCTGCCGAACCACTCGCCGCTGGTGATCGCCGAGCAGTTCGGCACGCTGGAGACGCTCTTCCCGGGGCGCATCGACCTCGGGCTGGGCCGGGCGCCCGGCAGCGACCAGGTCACCACGCGGGCCCTGCGCCGCGACCACCAGTCCGCCGAGTCGTTCCCGCAGGACGTCCTGGAACTGCAGGGCTACCTGGCCGGGAAGTCGGTGATCCCGGGCGTGCAGGCGGTGCCGCGCGCCGAGCGGCCGGTGCCGCTCTACGTCCTCGGCTCGTCGCTGTTCGGCGCGCAACTGGCGGCGAAGCTCGGCCTGCCGTACGCGTTCGCGTCGCACTTCGCCCCGGACGCGCTGCACGAGGCGGTCCGCGTCTACCGCGGCACGTTCACGCCGTCGGCGCAGCTCGCCGAGCCGTACGTGATCGCCGGGGTGAACGTGATCGCCGCCGACTCCCACGACGAGGCGGTCGCGCAGATGACGTCGTCGTACCGGTCGAGGACGCGGGCGTTCATCAGCCGCGGCGGCGTCGGCCGCAACTACACCGACGCCGAGATCGACGCGTTCCTGGCCTCGGCGGGCGGCCAGCAGCTCGCGTCGATGACCCGGTACACCGCGGTCGGCACGCCCGACGAGGTGCGGGACTATCTGGCGGCGTTCGCCGAGTCGTGCCAGGCGGACGAGTTGATCACCGCGCACCACGCGCAGTCGGTCGAGGCCCGCGTCCACTCGGTCGAACTGACCGGCGCGGCGATGCTCGCGGCCGCCTGAGCAACCTTTCCGCCCGACGCGGACACTACTGGAGGAAACCCCTTTCCCCCAGGAGGTCCCCATGAAGGTAGTCCCCGGGCGCAGGCTTCTGCTCGCCGCGGCGTCCGTGCTCACCGTGGTGGGTGCGGGCGCCGCCGCGGTCGGCACCGCCGA
The DNA here is from genome assembly GCF_019704555.1 of Actinoplanes sp. L3-i22. Classification (NCBI taxonomy): domain Bacteria; kingdom Bacillati; phylum Actinomycetota; class Actinomycetes; order Micromonosporales; family Micromonosporaceae; genus Actinoplanes; species Actinoplanes sp. L3-i22. The sequence goes on along the minus strand of NZ_AP024745.1, from coordinate 7,574,643 downwards.
CGCCGCGACCGCCGCCACCTACTACGTCGCGACGACCGGCAGCGACGGCAACGCCGGCACGCTCGCCGCGCCGTTCGCCACGATCCAGAAGGCGATCGACGTGGTCGCGGCCGGCGGCACGGTCGCGGTGCGCGGCGGCACCTACGCGCTCGCCACCAACCTGCAGATCACCAGGAGCGGCACCGCCGCCGCGCCGATCACGCTGACCCGGTACGGCACCGAGAAGGTGGTCATCGACGGGGAGGCGCTCGGCTACACCCCGGGCGCGGTCGGGTCGACCATCCCCGCCGCGCAGCGCGGCGCGATCCACATGGCGGCGTCCTACTGGAAGCTGACCGGGCTGGAGATCGCGCACGGCCCCTACGGCGTGTACTGCGACAACTGCACCGGCAACACCTTCGACCAGCTGATCACGCACGACAACTACGAGACCGGCTTCCAGCTGCAGGGCGCGTCGGCCGGCAACCTGATCCTGAACCTGGACAGCCACGACAACCGGGACCCGCGCAAGAACGGCGAGAGCGCCGACGGTCTCGGCGTCAAAGAGGGCAGCGGCGCCGCCAACATCGTGCGCGGGGCCCGGCTCTGGAACAACGTCGACGACGGCTTCGACGCCTGGAGCTTCAGCTCCCCGATCACGATCCAGAACTCCATCGCGTACGGCAACGGGTACAACCGCTGGAGCATCCCGGACTTCTCCGGTGACGGCAACGGGTTCAAGCTCGGCGGCAGCAGCGGCACCGGACCGGCGGCGAGCCACGTGGTCGGCAACAGCATGGCGTTCGGCAACGCGGCGCACGGGTTCACCGACAACGGCAACACCGGCGCGATCGTGGTGAACCGGTCCACGGCGTACCAGAATGTGAAGACCGGTTTTGATTTCGATGGTGGCTCGACCGCGAAGCTGACCGCGAACCTCGCCGTCGGCAACGCCACCGCGGTGGCGCTCGGCTCGTCGACCGCCTCCGGGAACTCGTGGAACCTCGGCGGCACCTGGACGCTGCTGAGCACCAGCACCACCACGATCACCGGCCCGCGGGCGGCCGACGGCTCGATCGCGACCTCGACGTTCCTGGTCCCGGCCAACGGGGCCGCGGTCGGAGCGAAGATCTGAACGACATCGACGCTGGGTAGTCTTGGCTCGTTGCGGTGGACGGCCGGGGAGGGGACCGCTGGTGGGTGTCGCCAGGGAAGTGGTCACGCAGAACCGTGAGCAGATCATCGCCGCCGCCGAGCGCCTGTTCCGGGCGAAGGGCGCCGACGCGGTCGGTCTCAACGAGCTGATGGCCGCGGCCGGCCTGACCCGGGGCGGCTTCTACAACCACTTCGCCTCCAAGGATGCCCTGGTCGAAGCGGTTATCGCGCGCGCGATGGCGAATGGCTGGTCCAGCCTGGACGCGGCGATCACCGACGCCGAGGCGAACGGGCGGGACGCGGTGCTGGAGCAGATGACCTACTACCTGTCGCCCCGGCACCGCGACGACATCGACCACGGTTGCTCGAATGCCGGGTTCGCCGGCGAGGCGCCCCGGCTCAGCGGGCCGGGGCAGCAGCGGTACACCGACGGCTTCGCCCGCAACCTGGACCGTTTCACGGCCGCCTTCGAGGCCCGGCCCGGCCTGGACCGGGCCACTGCCCGGGCCGCCGCGGTCGCGGTGTTCAGCCAGATGGTCGGCGCACTGCTGCTCTCCCGCGCGGTCCGCGACAGCGACCCCGCCCTGGCCGCCGAGCTCCTCGACCGCTCCCGCGAGGACCTGGCCCGCCGTCTCACCCCACAAACCTAGAAGATCAAAACCGCGATTTGGGTACGGCGTGAGCCCCGTCCCGTCCGCTCGCCCTGATCCGCCGGCGCCCGCCGGAACTACGGGCGACGCCATGCCGGATCACAATGTCACTCGACATTGACAGCGGCGGCGGGTGGCGCGTAGACATGATGTCGATCGACATTGTGTTGCCGGGGCGGTAGCGCCACCAGGCACTTTCTGACGGGACCCACGAACATGCCGATGATCGATGTCTACGCCGCGCCCGGCACCTTCGCCGACCGGCACCAGCTGGCGATCGACCTGGCCACCGCGGTCAAGGAGGTGGAGCAGGTGCCGGACATCGCGATGTTCCGCAAGAACACGGCGGCCTTCGTGCACGACCTGCCCGCCGACGCGATCGCCAACGTCGACGGCGACAGCGACTACGTCCGGGTCCAGGTGCTCACCAACGCCGGCGCGCTCGACCGGGACAAGCAGGTCGCGGTCGTCGAGCGGCTGACCGCCGTCGTGGCGGCGGCGGCCGGCGACCCGTCCCTGGCCCAGCGCACCTGGGTGCTGCTCACCGAGGCGGCCGAGGGCGGCTGGGGCCTGTGGGGCCACGCCCACACCAACGCCGAGCTGGTCCAGGCCGCCCGCGCCGAGCTCGCCAAGGGCTGAACCCGGCCCCACCGCCCGGCGGCGGAGGCGATCCGCCCGGCGGTGGAGGTGGATCGCCGGGCGGTGGAGGTGAAGCGTCAGGCGGTGGAGGTGAGCTGACGGGTCGGGCGGGCCGGGCGGGCGGTGCCGGCGACGACCGCGGCGACCAGGATCGCCGGGAGGGCGGCGGCGCCCGCGTAGCCGAGAATGATCACGTTGGCGGCGGCCGCGACCGCGGCGATCAGGCGCACCGGGCCGTGCATCGAGCGGGCCGCGGACAGCATGCAGCCGACGTAGACCAGCAGGAAGAACGAGACCGGGATGGTCACCGCGGCGGCGACCGGGACGACCCCGAGGCCGATCAGGGCGAGGATCACGACTCCGGCGCCGGTCAGGCTGACCGGAAACCACCACGAAGACCGACTGAGGGTACGAGCCAGCTCCGCGCCCCCGCTCAGATACGCGTTGACCGTCCCGAGGGTCAGCAGCACCGCCGCCACCGCCGCGACCACCTGGCCGGACGGCCCGATCGCCACGGTGAGCAGGGCGGCGATCGGCGTCCGGGTGCCCGCCCCGGCCCCGAGCGCGGCGATCGTGACGCCGGCCAGTGCCAGGTAGAGCACCGCGGTGATCGCGAAGGCGGCGCCGATCACCCGCGGCAGCTGGCGGCGCGGGTCGGCGAAGCGCCCGGTCAGCGGGGCGACCGCCTCCCAGCCGACGAACGAGAGCATCAGCACGGCGGCCGCGTCGCCGATCGCCGACCAGCCGTGCGGGGCGAACGGGCGGAAGTTGGCCGGGTCCGAGCCGGGCAGGGCGCCGCCCACGGCCAGGGCCAGGACCAGCAGCAGGACGGCCACCATGGCCAGCTGGACACCGGTCGAGGTGCGCAGGCCGCGCCGGCTGACCGCGATCAGCAGGGCCAGCATCGCGCCGGCGAGCAGCGCCTGCCCGGTGTGGCCGCCGGTCAGGTAGCCGGCGCCGAGCGTGCAGACGATCGGGGCGCCGGTGACGATGCCGGCCAGGAAGCACCAGCCGGCCGCGCGCCCGGCGCGTTCACCGAGGCCGGCGGTGACGTAGTCGGCGACGCCGCCGGCCGAGCGGTGCTCGGTGCCGAACCGGGCGAAGACCACGGCGACCAGGCCGGACAGGACCAGCAGCAGGGCCCAGGCGACGATCGAGGCGGGGCCGGCCCGGTCGGCGGCCAGGCCGGGCAGGACGAGCAGGCCGGGCCCGAGGAGGGCGCCGACGTAGAGCGCGATGCCACGCGGGGTGCTGAGCATGACGCAATCCTCGCGACATCCGGGCCGCACGCGATGGCAAACTTCGGCGCCTGCGGGCGGGGCGGCGCAACTTCGTGCGGCGGCTACGGCCGTACGGGAAATAATGTTGTGATGTCTTCTTTTGATGCCACCGACCGGGCGATTCTGAGCCGGCTGCAGGTGGACGGGCGGATCGCGAACAACGAGCTGGCCGAGGCGGTGAACCTGTCGCCGTCGGCGTGCCTGCGGCGGCTGCGGGCCCTGGAGCAGGCCGGGGTGATCGCCGGGTACCGGGCCGAGCTGGACCGGGAGCGGCTCGGGCTGGAGCTGACGGTCTTCGTGCAGTTGAAGGTGAACCGGCACTCGCACGAGACGTCGACGCAGGTCGAGGCGGCGTTGACGGCGATCCCGGCGGTGGTGGCGTGCTACCTGATCTCCGGGGAGACGGACTTCCTGATCGAGATCGCTGCCGGCAGCCTGGCCGAGTACGAACGGATCCTGCTCGACCAGATCCTGGCCGTCCCGCACGTCGTCGACGCCCGCAGCACGTTCGCGATCCGCACGATCAAGAGCCGTGGGCCGCTGCCGGTTCGATGATCGGGCGCAGCGGGATCGCGGCCGGCGGGGCCGGGCGGCCGGGCAGGTCGCGACCGGTCCCAGGAGCACCGGAATGCCGACGCCGCGCCCGGTGTGCGCGGGCTTTGTTTTCAGCGCCGGGTGGCTACCGCATCAACCTTCGAACAGGAAGTCGAATTCGCCGCGCTTCGCGCCGATGATGAAATCGCGCCACTCGTCGGTGGTATAGCTGAGGATCGCGCCGTCCGGGTCCTTCGAGTCCCGCACGGCGACCGTGTCGATGCCGAAGGCCGCCACCTGTACGCAGTTGTTCTGGGTGCAGGCGCTTGAGGTGATCCACTGCTCGGCGTTCTGCCGTGAGGAGTGCTGCACGTCAGTTCCCTCTCTCCGGTGCCGGGACAACGGAGTCTAAACACGCGGCGTGTCCGTTTGGCCCCAGAACCACTCGAAAAGGTGAACCGCGTGGTTTAAGACGTTTCAATCGCGGACAGGATCAGGCCCCGCGAGGCGCGCTGCGAGTGGGCGCTGTTCCGCAGGGTGGTGAAGGTCCGGGTGTACTCGTCCACGACCGCGGTTTCGTCGAACGACATCGTATCGGTCTGATGATATTCGATGTAGACCACCGGATCGATGTCCGGCTCGGCGTTGTTGGTCATCCGCGGACCGAATTCAAGAAGAGTGAAACCATTCAGCATCCCGGCGTGGACGCCGGCGCTGAACGGGATGATGAACAGCTCCAGCGCCTCGGAGTCGATCATGTGGATCAGATGATCCAGCTGCTTCTTGAAAATCTCGGCCCCGCCCACGAGCCGATGTATGGCCGCCTCGTCGAGAATTACCGTGAATCGCGGCGCCGATTCTTTGAGAACCTGCTGCCGCCGCATTCTCACGTCCACCCTTGATTGGCGCTCGTCCGGATTCACCGGGAACGTTATCTCGGTCGCGTATTCACGCGTCTGCAGCAGCCCCGGAATGGCCATGATCTCGAATTCCTTGATGTGCGTGGCCGCGCGCTCCATGCCGATCAGGACCTCGAACCCGGGCGGCAGATTGAGCGTTTGCCACCAGCCGCGGTCCCGGCTCTCGCGGGTCATGGACATCAGCCGGTCATGAACCCGCGCGTCGGTCACGCCGAAGATCCGCAACAGGTCGCGGACGTCGCGGAGCGTGGGATTCCGCTGCGCGGTCTCGATTCGGCTGATCTTGGCGGGGGAGCAGAGCAGGAGTTCAGCCACGTCCTGAACGCTCAGGCCGGCCTCGGTTCGGTAGTGCCGGAGCGCGCTGCCGACCTGCCGGCGGCGCACGGTCGGGCCGAGCGGTGTGGGCATGCGATGCCCCCTCTGGTGGTGCGGTGTAGCGCCAGTTGGCAATTAGCTATATGGCAGTTACGTGCGATGAAGATATCTTGGTATAGGACTCTTGGCAATTGACTTGATCCTGGGTGACAATTATGGTATCCCAATAAAATGTCGCGCGCGCCTGATGAAGATCGGGGAGGTTGATGCCTATCGGGATCAAGTAGAACCGCGTGAAGATTCATTTCCTGACCGGCGGCAACCGGTCAAAATCGGGCAAGGGAAGACGCTGGGCTGATGCTCGCGACATCAGCCCAGCACGATCATCATCTCAGCTTTTCAGTCGTGGAAGATATCTCCATCAAACAACCTACCGGCGTTCTGTGCAAGCGCAGCATTTGATCGGGTGCTCGATCGGTGGATTCATTTTCGGTCTTCGGCCGGCGGTCGGACCTATCTGTTCACGATCCGAACGGTTGCCTTCGTCGCCTGCGGTAATCGTGATTCGATCACGCCGGCGACGGGTGATCGTTATCCGCCGATCCGGCCCGGCCGGGCTCAGATGCCGAGGTAAGCGGCGCGGACCGCCGGGTCGGCGAGCAGCTCGGCGCTGGTGCCGCGCAGCGAGACCGTGCCGGTCTCGACCACGTAGCCGCGGTCGGCCACCTCCAGCGCCCGGGCCAGGTTCTGCTCGACCAGCAGGATGGTCAGCCCGTCGGCGTGCAGGCGGCGGATGATGTCGAACATCTGGTCCACCACCATCGGGGCCAGGCCGAGGCTCGGCTCGTCCATCATCAGCAGCCGTGGCCGGCTCATCAGCGCCCGGCCGATCGCGACCATCTGCTGCTCGCCGCCGGACATGCTGCCGGCCAGCTGCCCGGAACGGTCCTTGAGCTTGGGGAACAGGTCGAAGACACGATCCAGGGCGACGGTCCGGACGGCTCGGGCGCCCCGGTCGTAGGCGCCCAGTTCCAGGTTCTCCAGGACGGTCATCTGCGGCCACAGCTCCCGGCCCTCGGGGACCAGGGCGATGCCCATGCCTGGCCGGCGATGGGCCGGGACCGTCAGCAGCGAGGAGCCCTCGAACAGCAGGTCACCGCGGGTCACCGGCCGGATGCCGGCGATCGCGCGCAGAGTCGTGGTCTTGCCGGCCCCGTTCGCGCCGAGCAGCGTGACCAGTTCGCCCGGTCCGACGGTGAGGCTGACGCCGTACAGGGCCTGGGCGTCGCCGTAGTGGACGTGGAGGTCCCGTACCTCAAGCATGTCGTCCGCTCCCGAGGTAGGCCTCGATGACGACCGGGTCGTTGGCGACCTCGCCGGGCGGGCCCTCGGCGATCTTGCGGCCGTGGTCCAGCACGACCACCCGGTCGGACAGGCTCATCACCGCGTGCATGACGTGCTCGATCATGATGATGGCGATGCCGCGGTCGCGGATCTCCCGGATCAGGCCGACGAACCGGTTGGCCTCGGCCGGGTTGAGCCCGGCCACCACCTCGTCGAGCAGCAGCACGCGCGGGCCGGTGGCCAGCGCCCGGGCCACCTCCAGCCGTTTGCGGCCGGCCAGCGTCAGCTCGGCCGGCAGCCGGTCGGCGGACCCACCCAGGCCGATCAGGTCGAGGATCTCCAGGGCCGCCGCGCGCGGGTCGCGCGGGGGTCCGCCGGGCCGGCCGAAGTGGTGCCCGACCAGCACGTTCTCCAGCACGGTGAGGCGGGCGAAGGGCCGGACGAGCTGGTGGGTCCGGCAGATGCCGTGGTGCACCGCCCGGTGCGCGGCCCGGCCGCTGACCGGCCGGCCGTCGAGCAGCACCCGGCCGCCGGTCGGCCGGATCGAGCCGGCGGCGACCGAGAACAGGGTGGTCTTGCCGGCGCCGTTCGGTCCGATCAGACCGAGGATCTCGCCCTCGTCCAGGTGGAAGTCGACCTCGTCGACGGCGCGCAGGCCGCCGAAGTGCCGGCTGACCGACTCGCCCACCAGCAGCGCGCTCACGTGGTGCTCCGGGCCGCCGCCGGGACCAGCCGGCGCAGCCGCCGGGCCAGCCCGGTCAGCCCGAGCGGCTCGAACAGGATGATCAGGATCAGCAGGCCGCCGTACAGCCCGAGGTACAGGTCGGAGTAGTTGGCCAGCAGGAACTCCTGGATGATCACGAAGACCACGGCGCCCCAGACCGGCCCGAGGATCGTGCCGATGCCGCCGATCGCGGCCATCAGGATGAGCCCGATCGAACGGTCGAAGCTGAACATGTCCTGCGGGTCGATGAAGGCCTGGTAGGAGGCGTAGAAGCCGCCGCAGACGCCGACCATCGCGCCGGACAGGAACAGCACCAGGTCCTGGTGCAGCGTCGGGTTGACGCCCAGGTCCCCGGCCGCCTCGACGTCCTCCTTGATGGCCTGCAGGCCCAGCCCGATCCGGGAACGGCGCAGCCAGTAGGAGATCGCCACCGCCACCGCGAGCAGGTACAACCCGTACCAGTAGAGCTCGTATTTGGTGGGGTTGGTGGCCAGCGGCAGGGACAGGCCGGAGGACCCGCCGGTGAAGTCCGACCAGTAGGTGGCGATCAGGCGGGTGGCCTCGCCGACGCCGATCGTGGCGATCGAGAAGTACGGTCCGCGCAGCCGCAGCGTCGGGTGCCCCCAGAGCAGCGCGTAGCCGCCGGCGACCAGGCCGCCCAGCAGCCAGGCCAGGGCGAACGGCAGGTGCAGGGCGGGCATCGCCCGGGCCGCGACGAACCCGCCGACGCCGAACATCGCCGCGTGCCCGAAGCTGATCTGCCCGACGAAGCCGCCCAGCCAGTTCCAGGCCAGCGCGGCCGCCATGAACATGAAGGTGAGGCCGACCAGATCGTGGGTGTAGTCGCTGACCGGCAGCACCAGCGGCGCGACGTAGAGCAGCACGATGACCAGCCCGAACAGGAGCAGAGCGCGGCGGCTCAGCCACGGCGGCCAGCGCACCGGGAGACCGGCTGGCTTCACCGCAGGACCCGCTGGCCGAACAGGCCGCCCGGCCGCAGCACCAGCACCAGCACGAGCAGCACGAACCCGACCGCGGAGGTCAGGTACGGCGGCACGGCGTAGACCGCGAACACCTCGGCGAACGCCAGCACCAGGGCGCCCAGCGCGATCCCGACGATGCTGCCGAGCCCGCCCAGCACGATGATGACGAAGCTCTTGAGCAGCTCACTCGCGCCGAACGACGGGGTGAAGGCGAACAGCGTCGACGCCAGCACCCCGGCCAGGCCGGCCAGCGCGGTGCCCAGCCCGAAGGTGAGCACGTAGATCCGCTCCACGTTGACGCCGGCCAGCGTGCAGCTGTCCGGGTTCTGCGCCACGGCCCGGATCGCCTTCCCCAGGTAGGTGCGGGTCAGCAGCAGGTGCAGGGCGAGCAGCGCGACCACCGCGACCGCGAACACCGCGATCCGGGCCACCGAGAAGCTCCCGCCGGCCAGCCGCAGCGAGGAGGTCGCGTACGAGGTGTGGATGACCTGCTCGTTGCCGGTGAACAGCAGGTAGGCCACGTTCCGGATGACCAGCCACAGCCCGAACAGCAGCAGCAGCGACGGCACCGCCCCGGCCGGGCCGCGCGGCAGGAACCGGACCAGGCCCAGGTAGATGCCGGCGCCGACGCCGAAGAACACCACCAGCGCGAGCGGAATGGCCAGGAACGGGTCGAGGCCCAGCCGGTCGAACAGCTGCCAGGTCAGGTACGCCGAGGCCATGATGATGCCGCCGTGGGCCAGGTTCACGATCCGCAGCACCCCGTAGATCAGACCCAGGCCGTACGCCATGGCCGCGTAGAACCCGGCGAGCAGCACCGCGGAGATCGCCAGGACGACGACTTCGCCCATGCCCGGTCAGCCCTTGCAGTTCGGATTCGGAGCGACGCCCTTGCCGGTCGCGACCTGCGCCGGGTAGATGATCGGGGACGTCCCGTCCGGCAGGTTCTGCTGCACCACGAACGGGTAGTCGGCCTGGCCGCCCTTGGCCGCCGGGTAGCTGAGCTTGCCGCCGGGCAGGATCGAGTCCATGTCCAGCGCGGACAGTTTCTGCCGGATCTGCTCCTTGTCGACCGAGCCGGCCTGGCCGATCGCGGTGAACAGCGAGCGGGCCGCCTCGTAGCCCAACGCCTGGTACCACTCCGGGTCGGCGCCGTACTTGGCCTTGTACTTCTCGACGAACTCCTTGTTGAGCCCGGCGTTGCCCAGCTGCTTGTTCCACCAGACCGCGGACAGGATGTAGTTGACGCCGGCCTGACCGAGCGCGGCCTTGGCGTCGGACTCGGTGCCCCGCGCCCCGTACGTGATGACCTTGTTGCACATCCCGGAGCTCAGGTACTGCCGCTGCATGGTGATGAAGTCCGGCAGGTGCGCGTCGACCATGAACAGGTCCGGGCTCGCGGTGCGGACCTTGCTCAGGATCGCCGAGAAGTCCTTGCCGTCCAGGGCGAACGACTCGTCGGTGACGATCTGGTAGCCGGCGCTGTGCGCGGCCACGAAGTCCTTGATGCCCTTGCGGAAGTCCTGCCCGTGCGAGGAGTTCTCCCAGACGATGGCGAGCTTAGCGGGCTTGGGCAGGCTGCCGGCGGCCTGCTGTGTGTCGATCCAACTCATCTCGGCGCCGGCCAGGTTGGCCACCGGCGCCAGGGTGCCGAAGACCCACTGGTAGCCCTTGGCATAGATCGAGGTCGCGGCACCGCCGCCGGTCACGTACGGAATCTTGTTCTGCTCGGCGACCGTGCTCTGCGCCTCGACCAGCGACGTCGAGTAGGTGCCCAGGAACGCGTTCACCTTGTCCTGGGTGATCAGTCGCTGCGCGAGATTGACCGCTTTGGCCTGGTCGGTGGTGTCGTCGAGCAGCTTGAGCTCGACCGGCACCTTCTTACCGCCCAGGTCGATGCCGCCGTCCGCGTTCGCCAGCTCGAAGGCCAGGTCGAAGCCCTGCTTGAAGCGGGCGCCGGTCTTCGACTCGGTGCCGGTGAGCGGCAGCGTCGAACCGATGACGATCTTGTCGACCGTACCGGAGGAATTGTTGTCGTGGTTGGTGTCGCGGCTCGGAACGCAGCCGGTGAGCAGGACGGCGGTCAGGCCGAGGGCCAGCGGAAGACGGTGAGCGGAGAAGGGGGGCACCGCGATTCCTTTCCGAACACGTAGTGCATCGGACCTGGACGGGGCGGCTCAGATGTGGTTTCCAGGTCACTTTGACGATTCATGACCATGAATGTCAAGCAGCACTTATATGCCCGATGGCGCGGTGCCCGGCCCGTTCAGGAGGCGACCAGCACCGCGGGCGTCTCTGTCGTCTTTCGGCGCGGCTGCAGGACGCCGGCCAGGGCGATCACGAGCAGGCCGGCGATCGGCACGACCAGCAGGCCGGCGCGCAGTCCGCTGTGGTCGGCGACCGCGCCGACCACCGGCGGCGAGAGCAGGAAACCCAGCCGCATCAGCCAGGAGACCACGGTCAGGCCGGTGCCGGGCTTGAGGCCGGGCAGCTCGTCGGCCTCGTGCATCGCGGCGGGCACCAGCGTGGCGACCCCGAAACCGGCGGCGGCGAACCCGAGGATCGTGCCCGGCACGCTCGGGAAGGCCAGCGCGATGCCCATGCCGGCCGCGACGATCACGCCGCCGGCGCGGGCCACCGTCCGCTGGCCGAAGCGGTCGACCAGCCGGTCACCGATGGTCCGGCCGACGAACTGCGCACCGACCAGCGCGATGTAACCCCAGGCGGCGACCGCGGCGGCGGAGTGCAGCGAGCCGGACAGGTACAGCGCGGCCCAGGAGCTGCCGGCGTCCTCGACCAGGGCGCCGCCGATCGCGATCACCACGAGCGCGCCGATCGTCAGCCAGATCCGGGCGCCGGCCCGGCTCGCCGGACGCTCGCCGGCGACCTGCTCCTCGACCGGCTCGGTGTCCGGGCCGGGCAGCGCGAGCCGCAGCGCGGCCAGGGCGACGATCACGAACAGCAGACCGGAAACCCCGAGATGTACGCCGAGGGGCAGGTCCAGGGCGATCGCGCCGGCCGCCATCGCGCCGCCGGTGACCGCGCCGATCGACCAGATCGCGTGGAACGAGTTGATGATCGAGCGGCCGTAGCGGCGCTGCACCCGCAGGCCGTGCGCGTTCTGCGCCACGTCGGTGATCGCGTCCATCGCGCCGGCCAGGAACAGCGCGAGCGCGAACAGCGCGGCGACCGGGGCCAGGCCGGCGGCCAGGACGCCGGCGCCGGTCAGCACGGTCCCGGCGACGGCGACCCGGGCCGAGCTGAACCGGCGGATCAGCAGGCCCGCGGCCATCCCGGCGACGATCGCCCCGGTCGGGAACGCGGCGACGGACAGGCCGTAGGCGGCGTTGCTGAGTCCCAGGTCGGCCTTGATCTGCGGATAGCGGGGGATCAGGTTCGCGAACAGCGCCCCGTTGGTGAAGAACATCGCGGCCACCGCGAGACGCGCGCGGCGGGCGGCGCGATCCGGTGCGGGGTGGGTCTGGGAGCTCATGCGTACGAGCGTACACAAGCGGTATGTACGCCCGTACATATGAATGGTTGGTGTCTTGCCTCACACGGAGGTGCGGCCCTGGATCTAGGGTGGGGCCATGTCGAAGGTACGGGTGCACAACCTCGCGGTCTCGCTGGACGGCTTCGCCACCGGGGAGGGGCAGAGCCTGGAAGCGCCGTTCGGGCACGCGGGCGTGCGGCTCATGGAGTGGTTCTTCGAGACCCGCGCGTTCCGGTCGATGAACGGCAAGGACGGCGGGAGCGAGGGCGTCGACAACGCGTTCGCCGCCGCGTGGGGGCCGGGCATCGGCGCCGAGATCATGGGGCGCAACAAGTTCGGGCCGCAGCGCGGCGCGTGGGCGGACGAGACGTGGCAGGGCTGGTGGGGGGACAACCCGCCGTTCCACACCCCGGTCTTCGTGCTGACCCATCACCCGCGGCCGGCGCTGACGCTGGCGGGCGGCAACTCCTTCCACTTCCTCGACGCGAGCCCGGCCGAGGCGCTCGCCGCGGCGCGGGCGGCGGCCGGCGGCCTGGACGTGCGGATCGGCGGCGGCCCGAGCACGGTCCGCCAGTTCCTCGACGCCGACCTGGTCGACCACCTGCACGTGGTGCTGGTGCCGATCGTGCTGGGCCGGGGCGTGCGGCTGTGGGACGGCCTGGAGAGCCTCGAGGAGCGGTTCACGGTCGAGGCGGTGACCACCCCGAGCGGCGTCACCCACCTGACCTTCACCCGGCGTTAGGGCGTGTGGCTGTTGGCGGCGTTCACCGCGGCGGCGATCGGCTCCAGGCCGGCGATCAGCTCGTCGAGCTCGTCCGGGCTGAGCACGTCGTAGGCCGGCGCCGCCAACTCGTCGGTGACGGTCTCGATCCGCTCCCGGAGCCGGCGGCCGGCGTCGGTGAACCCGCCCTCGGCAGTCACCAGGCCGCGGGCACGCAGCCCGTCGACCACCGCGGCCAGCCGCGGCCGGGGCAGGTGATGGACCCGGCCGAACTCCTCGGCCCGCATCCCCATCGAGAGCGCGAGCAGGACGTGCGCCTCGGTCCCGCCGATGCCGTGGGCGACGAGCGCGGCGTTGTGGCCGTCGCCGCGGTGCTCGCGCAGCAGCGTGGCCGCGTGCCAGAGCCGGGCGACCGGCTCCTCGGGCAGGGCGAGCGCCCGGAGCCCGGCGTACAGCGGCCGGCCGACGGTCGGCGCGCTGACTCCGGCCCGGGTCGCGAGGTCGGTGATCCGGGTCAGGTCGAGCGAGTCGACGAGTGGGCCCATCCACTGGCGCAGCGCGGCGGAACTGCCCTGTTGCCGTACCGTAAGCGCTTCCTGGGGTGTGATCTTCCCCCAGACCCACGGGATGTGGCGGGCCACCTCGCCGTCGGCGAAGTTGTAGAAGACCGCGTGGACCACCTCGGCCGGGGCCAGACCCAGCGGCGCGGCCCGGCCGGCGAAGTAGCCGTCCCAGTAGTTGCGCATGCCGACGGCGAGGAAGGCCTCGTTCGGGACGTCGGAGAAGGTGACCGCCCCGATCGGCTCGACGAGCTCGAACATCCGGTGGATCCTGGCTTGCGGGTGCGACATCGGTCGATCTCCCCTGTGCTCGTGGCGGCGCCCCTGACGGACACCGTTCACCCGGGCAACGAACCGCGCCACCCGGATCCGACAACTCCGGCCGAATTTCTTCCCGGCGGTCGGCCTAGCATGGGGCGCGATGACGACTTCTGCGATGCGACCCGATGACCACCTCTCCGACGACGACTGGGACCGGGCGGACGATGCGCAGCATCTGCTGTTCGGTGCGCCGTTCGCGCTCGACGTCGCCGCCAAGCGACTCGGCCGGGGCGGTGGGGTCTACGCGTGGTGGGCCGCTCCGTCGGTCCTTCCCGAGCTGACCGGGGAGCCGAACGACGTCGACCCGGGGCTGCGGCTGCTGTACCTCGGCCGGGCCGGCAACCTGCGCGGCCGGATCCTGCGCAACCATCTGCGGCGGTCGGGGAGCTCGACCCTGCGTCGTACGCTGGCCGGTCTTCTGGTCTCCGAGAAGTATCGGACGACCTGGACCGACCGGGTCGTGCTGGTGCCCGAGGACGAGACGCGGCTGACCGCGTGGATGCACGCGAACCTGCGACTGACCTGGGCCGAGGAGCCGGAGCCGGACAACGTCGAGGCCGCGCTGGTCCGGCGTCTGCACCCGCCGCTGAACGTCTCCGGCGTCGACCCCGAACACGTCCGGCCGGCGGTCGTCGCGGCGAAGAACGCCTACAACGCCTCCGCCGCCCCGGCGGCCTGACGGATCCGGCCGGCTCAGACGTCCTGGGTCCAGACGCCCTGTGGGTGCTCGCCGGGCGCGAGCCACAGGTGCGGCTGGGCGAGGCTGCCGGTCTCCTCGGGGAACTTTCCGTCCCGGTCCGGCCAGAGGACCTCGAGGAACGGGATCGGCGGCTGCCGGTAGAACCACATGGCGTGCCCGAAGAAGGCCCGGAACCAGGCCGGCTCGACGGTCCGGAGGCGAACCGGGTAGCCGTTGATCACGTCGTCGTGGTCCTGGCCGTCGGCGAGGTCGTCCCGCTTGCCGAGGATGTTCAGGCAGGACTGCATGGTGGTCAGGTCGAGCCCGAACATGACCAGCTCCGGGCCGCCCCGGCTGTGCCAGCGGCCGATCGTGTACGACCAGCCCGGCCCCTTCTCGTCGGCCGGGACACCGGTGACGCTCCAGCCGAACTTCTCCACGTTACCGATCACGCCATGGTCGGCCGCGTCGTACTCGTCGCGATCGCCGTAGTCCTGGCACAGCACACAGCGGCAGATCCGCGAGGTCTCGAACACGCACAGAGCGTATGTGATCACCGCGGCGTGCCGACCGGCGGCCGGTCCGGTGCGCGACCGGTCCGGCGGACCGCGTACAGGGCGAGGGCGGCCGCCACGACCAGCGGCGCGCCGTCCCGGATCAGCCCGTCGAGACCCAGCAGGATGCCGCACAGCGGGAGGTCGAAGGCCAGCACGGCCAGCGTGATCGAGGTCAGCGCGGTCCGCGCGCGGTGGCTGCCCCGGCGCAGGAAGAAGGCACACAGCAGGGCGGCGTAGCTCACCGCGATCCCGGCCAGGACCCAGAGCAGCACGGCCAGCACCCACTCCTGACGATGACGCAGCGTGCCGGCCGCGGTCAGGGCCGGGACCAGCATCAACGGGCTGTAACTGAACGAGGCCAGGCGGGCGGTCAGCACCCACGGGTCGCCGGGCGGGGCGTCCTGCAGGCTCAGGCCCTCGCGGGTCAGGACCGGGCGGCGCGACCGGCGGCTCAGGTGGGCGTCGACGGCCGGGTGGCGGTAGAGCAGCACGACGACGGTCACGCAGAGCACGGTGAGCACGCCGAAGCCGATCAGGCCGGGCAGCGGTGGGCGGCCGGACGCCGGGACGATCAGGCGGCCGACGGCGAACAGCGTGGTCATGGCCAGGATCAGGCTCAACGGCTTGGCGGTGGCGCGCGCCCGCCGGACCTGGGCCATCAAGACCAACCACCCGAGGGTACGGGCGAGAGCCCAGGCCGTCCGCACCGCGAATCCGGTGCCGTGGTCCGGCGCGTACCGGAAGGCGAGGAGCTCGACCACGACGGTGGCCGCGGCCGTGGCGATCAGCAGGCCGGTGAGGACGCGGACCGGGCGGGGAGTCATGGCCACCGCCTTACCCGGCCCGCGCCTCCGCCACGCGGTGCTACGGGTTCGCGTACTCGGCCTGGCAGGTGACGGTGGCGACGTATTCGTGCACGAGGTTCTGGACCACCTGGACCTTGTCGACGCCCGGCATGTGCCGCACCTTCGTGTAGCCGGCGCAGTCGAACAGATAGCCCTTGGTCTCCAGGCTGAACGATTCGGGCAGGTCCGCCGAGGTGACGCCGGTCAACACGTCCTCGTGACCCTTGGCGATCTCCTGGAACCGCTGCCAGGCCTTCTCGTGGTCGGTGAAGGTGACCTCGCCGATCGGGTCGAAGGCCGGAAGCGCCGCCTCGACCGCGGCTTTCTGCTCGGCCGTGGCGTCGGTCTTGAGGTAGACGTTGACGGTGAACCGGTGCTCCGGCCGGCCCGGCAGGCCGGTGACCAGGAAGACGCCGGTCGCTGCGGCGGCGCCGATCAGCATCGACGCCGCGACCACGGCGAAGATGTACAGGAACTGCCGGCGGCGGGGCGCCTTCTCGGGGGCCGGCACGGCCGGTTCCGCAAGGGATTCGGCGTGTTCCGGAAGGGATTCGGCGTGTTCCGGAACTGCGTCGGCATAGTCGTCGCTGATTGTCACGGCTGGCGACGTTAGCATCCGGCCGGCCGGCGCCTGCTCCTCCGCTGCCTCAGTGTGTCTGTGACGGGGCGCTCGTGGCGGCCCAGGAGGCGAGCAGCGCGAGGGCCTGCGCGGACGGCGACGCCGGCTCGGCGGCATAGATGGTCAGCGTCAGATCCGGGTCGGCGCGCAGGTCCATGCTCTCGTAGGCCAGCTCGAGGTGGCCGACCACGTGATGATGGAACGTCTTGACGCCGGTCCCGTGGATCCGCACGTTGTGCGCGCCCCAGCGCCGGCGGAAGTCGTCGCTGCGGGTGGAGAGCTCGCCGACCAGGTCGTGCAGGCCCTTGTCGTGCGGGTCCTTGCCGGCGGCGGTGCGCAGGTTCGCCACCAGCATCTCGGCGGCCAGGTTCCAGTCCGGGTAGAAGTGGTGCGCCGCGCTGTCCAGGAACGTGAACCGGCCGAAGTTCGGCGCGCCCTCGGCCGACGCGTAGATGTCGCTGTACATCGCCCGGCCCAGATGGTTGGCGGCGACCAGGTCCTGCCGGTTGTTGGCCAGGATCGCCGGGCTGGTGATCGTGTCGAGCGACCACTGCAGGCTCGGCCGCACGGTCCACTGCCGCGGCCGCCGGACCGGGCGGATCAGGTTGTCGCTGCCGTTGGCCGCGTGCGCCAGCCGCAGCAGGTGGGCGCGTTCGGCGGTGTCGAGCTGCAGGGCGCGGGCGATGGCGTCGAGCACCCCGGCGGAGACCCCGGCCAGCTGACCGCGTTCGAGCTTGGCGTAGTACTCGACACTCATGCCGGCCAGCGCGGCGACCTCGCTGCGGCGCAGCCCGGGCACGCGGCGCTGCCCGACCGCGGGAATCCCGGCACGCTCCGGGCTGATCTTGGCGCGGCGGGTGGTCAGGAAGTCCCGCACCTCGGCTCGGTTGTCCACGCTCGTGACGGTACGGCCCGCCACCGCCCGATGCGATGCACTGCTGGTACACCCCATGGCCGACGGTCACCACCGCTCGGTCAGCTCCCGGGTCACCTCGGCGGCGTCGAAACGGGCCGGATCGAAGCCGGCGGCGGATTTCAGACCGAGCCAGTCCAGCCGATCCGCATGATCGGGGTGACCGGGATCGCTCAGAACCTGCATGAGCTGCTGGTATCCCCAGATGCCGCCGCAGTCGTCCGGTGGGGCGGCACGCCGGCCGCCGGTGCATCGCGGGTAGGCCACCTCCTGACGGTCGAGCAGCTTCTCGACGACGATCTCGTGGTCCCAGTCGTCACCGAAGTCGTACAGGTACCGCACCTTGGCGCCGGCCCCGGGCGCGACCTGCTCCAGGGTGACCGGCCGCTCGGAGCGGTACCCCAGCTCCGGGTCGGCGACCCCGAAGACGCCGTACGGCGTCTCGAAGACGTGCAGATGGCTGTCCGTCCAGCCGAACGCCGTCTGGAGGATCTCGTGCACCTCGGTCAGGCCGGTGTCGCCGGGCAGTTCCAGGCGCCGCCAGATCGGCGGTCTCGCGCCGAGCAGGGTTACCTTGACCTGGTAGATCGGGGCGGGGCCGGCGGATTTCGTCCGCTTCGCCGGCAGCTTCGGCGCCGCCGCGGCGGCCCGGCGCCCGCCGGCGACCGGCCCGAGCAACTCCGCCACGGATGGCTGACCGCCCTCGGCGTGCGGGGCCGGCGGCCGGGGCGGCGCGGGCAGCGCGCGCATCCGGGCGCGGAGCAGGGCGGCGAGCGTCTGATAACCGGGCCCGTTCTCGGTGTCGAGGTCATCCGGGTCGAGCTCGCCGTCCTCGCGATCGTGGACCGCGCGGGCGTCCAGCGCCCGTTCGACCTGCCGGCGAAGTTCGGCCGGATCCAGCTCCTCGATGGTCAGCGCCGCGCCCGAACGGCGGGCATCCTTCTTGATCATGCGGGTGAGGTCGGCCAGCATGTCGCCGGGGACCAGGATGAGGTCCGCCGCCGCGTGACAGTCGAGATCGTCGACGTAGACGACGAACCCGTGCGAGCGCCCGGCGCGGTCGAAGGCGCACAGCAGCATCGAGGTCTCGCCGGTCGGGTCGCTGTACCGGCGGCAGACGGTCGGCGTCACCGGCTCGGACAACTCGGTCACCCAGGCCGGCGCCGGCACCCCGGCCGCCCGCAGCCGGCCGACCGCGTCCGCGGTGCGCGCGCTGCCGCTCATCGCGTCGATCGCGACGAGCAGGGCGAGCGACTCCGGAGCGGGCGACTGCTCCAGCGCCGGGACGATGGTCTCCAGCAGCGCCTCCCGGAAGTCCGCGCCGGCCGCCTCGTCCACGGCCAGGATGCTCGCGCCGAGCAGCTCGGCCTCGACCGGATCCTCGGCGGTGAGCAGCTCGGCGCCGATCGCGGCCAGGTCGTTCAGGATCGCGATGGGGTCGACGTCCTGCTCCGAGCACTCCGGACAGTCGCACGGCTCCGGGGCGGCGGCCACCGTCCGCAGGACACGTTGCTCACTCCGGCGAGACTTCGCTCTCTTCCGGCCGCGACTCACGGGACTCATCCGGCCATTTTGCCGCACGCCCGCAGCCCGCCCCGGCGCCCCTCACCCGTCCGAGTCGCCCCGGAACGGCGCCCCGCCGCGATCCTCCAGGGTTCCTGGCCGCGACGATCTGGCCCGGCTACCCGGCCGGCCCGGCGGCGAAGCTGTGCGCGGGCGAGATCGCGGCCCCGGACAGCCGCGGCGAACAGGCTGCGGCGAAACGTGCCTTCCCAACGGGGCTCGGGGCGCAGACGCACCTCGAGGTCGGCGCTCATCGCGTTGATCTCATCCAGAACCCGCAGGTCGGTGGTGTTCAACGCCGGCATCGCGTACCGCAAGCGTCCATGTAAGCACGTGCGATTCAAGATCAACAGCCTGCTGCCGTACGGCGTGAAGAACGTGCCCGCCGTGCCCCGCCGGAGGTGTCGCTCCGGCGGGGCACGGCGTCCGGCGGGGTCAGGAGCCCTGGAAGACCCGGCGTAGGAACGGCTCGACGCGGGTGGCCGGGGCGGTGGACCGCGACGCCTCCGGCCGGGGTGCCGGGCTCAGGGCCAGTGGCCGCAGCAATCGCCCGACGACCAGGCCGACCAGCACCGCGACCAGTGCGGTGACGATGTCCTCGTCGGCGCCGTTGATCGGGGGACTGCCGGCCAGCATGGTGAGCAGGCCGCCGATCGGCAGCGCGATCGACACGTAGATCAGTGGCACCATCAGCACCGGGACGGCCACCGCGGCGACGGCGGCCGCCGCCGGGTAGCGCAACCAGTGCCGTGCGGTGCGCGGCCGCGGCCCGGCCAGCACCACGACGGTGAGCAGGATCAGCACCAGGAACAGCAGGATCCCGTAGAGCCGGCCGTCGGTCGGCTGCGGACTGCGCAGGCGCAGCAGCCACGGGCCGGTCGCCGCGAGTACCCCGGCCGGCACCGCCGCGAGGACCCGCCGGCGGCTGACCGGGCCGGCCGCGCGGACCGCCGCGATCACGGCGATCACCGCCAGCAGCGAGCCGGCTGCCGCGCTGCCCAGGTTCAGCCCGGTCTCGACGTCGGTCGGCGACTCGGTCCCGGTCGTCGTGCCGGACAGCACGGCGGCGACGACCGCCACGGTCAGCAGCACCGGCGGGCGCGGCGCGAGTGCGGCGGTACCAGCGACGACGCAGGCGGCGACGGCCGCCAGGGCCGCGACGACGGCGAGTACGACGGTGGCCCCGGGGCCCGCGTTCAGCCGGTCGACCAGGAGGTCGGCGGCCAGCCCCGCGACGCCACCGAGCAGCACCCCGCGGGTCGCCCGCCGGTCACCGCGCACCTGGACGAGCAGCACCAGCACGATCGCGATCAGCGCGCCCCAGCGCAGCTCGCGGGCCCAGTACGTGTTGTTCTCGCCGGTGGCGTCCGGGCCGGTCGGCTCGCTCAACGGCTGCCACACTGTCATGCCGATCGCCCACACCACCGCGGAGGCCGCCGCCAGCATCGCCAGCAGCACCCGCTCCACGGTGAACCGGGCCGGGGCGGTGGAGTGGGTGGCCGGAACGTCCTGCGGGAGCTCGTACTCGACCGGCATCGACCAGCGGCGCACCACCGCCCGGCCGAACACCACCGCGCACACCGTCCAGGGCAGCAGGAACAGCGCGATCTCGGCCATCCCGGCGACCAGGTAGACCGACAGGTCCGGGATCCCCTGCAGGATCAGGCCCGCGGCCGGCAGCGCCGCGGCGAACGGGATCCCGGCCAGCGACCAGAGCCGGGCGCCCCGGATGCCGGCGACCACCAGCAGGCCGGTCGCCACCGCCCAGCCCACGGCGATCACCAGGCCGGCCGGGAACAGCGAGTCGGTCTGCACGGCCAGCACGAACGGGATCGGCACGGCCAGCGGCAGGACCACCGTGGCGGCGACGCCCAGGCTGCCGGTCGGACCGGGTTCCGGCGCCGCGCGCAGCCCGGCCCACCGGCCGACCAGGACCGCGTAGACCGTGATCACCGCGGCGGTGACCAGGGCGGCCAGCGTGCGCCCGAGCAGCCACTGGACGTCGTCGGTGAAGTCGAAGTCGATCAGGCTGTTCGCCATCGACCGCACGACCAGCGCGAGTCCGTAGCCGAAGGCGCCGGCCAGCGCCACCCGGGTCACCGTCCGCAGCGTCGCCCCGGCCCGCATCCACTCCCACCGGCCGCGCGGCGCCCCGCTCTCGTCGACGGTCAGCGGCGTGACGGCGAGACTGAGCGCGAAGGCCAGCCGTTGCCAGGCGGTGCCGTTGCGCTGCCGGAGCATGCCGATCTCGGCCGCCCACTCGCGGGCCATGTCGTCGCGGATGTCGGCCGGCCAGCGCCGGGCGGCCGCCCGCAGGCAGGCCGCGATCAGCCGGTCTACGACGCCCATGTCGGCTTCACCCGCACAGCCTGGCCAGGCGCGGAGGTGCGCTGCCGGTAGGCGGCGAGCTCGGTCCGGGCGGTCACCAGGCCGTCCGCGCTGAGCTGGTACCAGCGCCGGGCCGGTCGGCCGGCGACGGCCGGGTCGATGTCCTCCCAGTGCGTGCTGAGCCAGCCGGCGTGCTGCAGCCGGCTGAGGATCGGGTAGACGGTGCCGCTGGGGTAGCCGGTCGCCTGCATGATGTCGAGGCCGTACCGTTCGGCCGCTGGATCGACGAGGAACGCCTCCAGCACACCTGCCACGGCGGCCGTCATACGAGGGGATGACGCCATGGCTCGATACGCTACATAGGGTCGGCAAGTTTCGCTACATAGGGTCTGGGCTGCTTCGTTTCGCTCCGACGCCCTCGCGTGCTGGTCAGTGTGCTGAACCCGTACGCAAATCCGGGTGGGAATTTTCTTCTGGTTTGCCGGATCGGGTCGAGCGCGTTCGGCGATCCTGGACGGTGATGGCCGAGCATGTGCGATTCGCCAGCAGCCTCGGGCCCGAGCTGGCCGGGCTCGTCGACCTGCCCGCCGAGCCGGTCCGTGGCTGGGGTGTGTTCGCGCACGGGTTCGTGCTCGGCAAGGACTCGCCGGCCGCGGCGCGCACCTGCAAGCAGCTGGCCGCCGACGGGATCGGCATGCTGCGCTTCGACAACCTCGGACTCGGCGACTCGCAGGGCGACTGGGGCGACGGCTCGGTCATGGTGAAGGTGGACGACACGGTCCGGGCCGCCGAGTTCATGGCCGCCCGCGGCACCCCGGCGGACCTGCTCGTCGGCCACTCGCTCGGCGGCGCCGCGGTGATCGCCGCGGCCGCCCGCGTGCCCGGGGTCCGGGCGGTGGTGACCATCGGCGCGCCGTTCGAGCCGAAGAACGTGGAGCGGCACTACCAGGCGCTGGTCGACCGGGTGCTGCGCGGCGGGCACGCCGAATGGCTGGTCGGCGGCAAGGCGCTGGTGCTCAAGCGGACCTTCGTCGAGGACACCCGCCGGGCCGAGCTGCGCGACCACGTGGTCGGGCTCGGGCTGCCCCTGCTGATCATGCACTCGCCGACGGACAGCACGGTGAGCGTCGCCAACGCCAGCCGGATCTTCCGGGCCGCGCGGCATCCGCGCAGCTTCATCGCGCTGGAGGGCTCGGACCACCTGCTGGCCGCGCCCGGGCAGGCGGCGCGGGCGGCCCGGATCATCAGCGCCTGGGCCGATCCCTACCTGTCCCGGTAGTTCACCCGCTCCGGCCCCTTCGGCATCCTCCGGAGTCGGATCATGTCAAAAATCTTTGACTTGATGTAAAACATGTTTTACCTTGGATCGGCAGTTGGCGTACGTCTTCCCACCCCCGGAGTGACCATGAAAGCCATCGTTCAGGACGTGTACGGCAACGCGGACGTGCTCCGCCTCGCCGACGTCGACCCGCCCACCCCCGGCCCGAAGGACGTCCTGGTCAGAGTGCACGCGGCCGGTGTCGACCGGGGCGCCTGGCACGCCATGACCGGCCTGCCGCTGATCGCCCGGGCCGGCTTCGGCCCGCGCCGGCCCCGCAACCCCACCCCCGGCATGGACCTGGCCGGCGTCGTCGAGGCGGTCGGCGCCGAGGCCGGCGATCTGAAAGTCGGCGACGAGGTGTTCGGCAGCGGCACCAGCACCTGGGCCGAGTACGCGCTGGCCCGCCCCGGCAAACTCGCCCGCAAACCCGCCCACCTGAGCTTCGAGCAGGCGGCCGCGCTGCCGACCTCGGCCTGCACCGCCCGGCGCATGATCGGCGACGCCGCGGACGGCGGCCAGACCCTGATCATCGGGGCGGGCGGGGGCGTGGGGTCGTTCGCGGTGCTGCTGGCCACGGCGCGCGGCGACCGGGTGACCGGGGTGTGCAGCACGGGCAAGGTCGCGGCGGTCCGCTCGATCGGCGCCGACCAGGTCATCGACTACACGCGGGAGCCGCTCACCGGCCGGTACGAACTGATCGTCGACGTCGCCGGCAATCGGTCGCTGCGGGAGCTGCGCGCGCTGCTCACCCCGCGCGGCCGGCTGATGCTGGCCGGTGGGGAGGACGGGGGCCGCTGGCTCGGCGGGATGGAGCGGAGTCTG
This sequence comes from Actinoplanes sp. L3-i22, assembly GCF_019704555.1. Taxonomy (NCBI): domain Bacteria; kingdom Bacillati; phylum Actinomycetota; class Actinomycetes; order Micromonosporales; family Micromonosporaceae; genus Actinoplanes; species Actinoplanes sp. L3-i22. The sequence continues at coordinate 7,551,378 of NZ_AP024745.1, read as the reverse complement.
CGGCTGTTCGCGCTGGCGCCGTTCGTCAAGCAGCGGCTCGGCGCGCCGATCGTGCTGACCCGGCGGGACGTGCTGGAGACGCTGACCGGGGTGACCCCGCTGATCGGCGAGGTGCACCCGCTGGCGGAGGCGCCGACCGCGATGGCCCGCCTGGCCGCCGGCCAGATCACCGGCAAAGCCGTCCTGACCGTCGACCACTCTTAACCGGGGTAGGTATCTTGATTCCTGGACTCGATCGCATTCCCGGAGGTGTGTATGACTGCTGAGATGGTCGCGCCGGCCTGGATGCATCAGCAGGTTACGGCCGAGCAGTACGCGGCATGGACAGAAGAGCAGTGTGCGGGCATCGAAATCGTGGATGGGATGGTCCTCGTGAGTCCGAGCGCGTCCAAGCGGCACAACCGCCTGGCCCGGCTGCTGGCGAACGCCTTGGATGCCGCGGCCGGCCCGGATTGGAACGCGGACACCGACTTCGACGTCCGACTCCAGGACGTGCCGTTGAACAACCGTCGTCCGGACGTGACGGTGTACCGGGCGGAGACCCTCGACGTCACTCCGACGCGACCCAAGCACGTGCTTCTTGTCGTCGAGGTGGTCTCACCCGGCTCGGAGACGACCGACCGGGTGGTCAAGGCCGAGCAGTACGCGAAGGCCGGCATCCAGTTCTATTGGCGGGTCGAGCAGGCGGTCACCGGCGCCCCGCTCGTCTACACCTACGTTCTCGACCCGGCGGACGGCTGCTACCGAGACGGCGAAGTCTTTACCGGCGTCGTGAAACTGACCGCGCCCTTCCTCATCGAGGTCGATCTGGCCCAGATGTGACGTCCGTCTAGAGTCGAGCGCCATGACCCAGATCGAGGAGCCGGCCCGGGATCCGGCGCACGACCTGCTGGTGCACTGGGACTACCGGCGGCAGCCCGACGGCACCCGGCGCAAGACCCCGATCAGCCTGGACGGGTACGCCGCCGACCTCGATCGTGGACTCGCCGGGGTCCGTGAGGCGTTCGACAACGACTGGCAGAGCGGAGTCGTCGCGGTCAGTCACGCCCGCGCGTCGGCGATGGCGAGCCTGCTGCAGGAGCTGGCGATCCGGCTGCGGCCCGGCACCGACGCCGGCCCGATCGACAGCGACGGCACGATGGCCCGCACCGCCGCGAACCTCGCCGCCTTCCTGGACAGTGAGCGGACCCGCAGCGCGGACGGCTACGAATGAGCGCCTACCACCCGGCCCGGCACCTCGCCGCCGCCGACTGGCACACCCCACTGTGGTATCTCCCCGAGCCGCCCGACGGCAGCGACCCGCCGGTGCCACTCGACGCGAAGGTGGCCGGCTGGCGGGCCGCGGTCGAGCGCGGCCGGTCGCGGGAGCCGGCCGGGCGTGCGCTCACCACCCACACGGCGGTGCTGTCGCACGAGCGCGCGACGGTGATCGCCGCGCTGCTGCGGGAACTGTCGAAGCGGATGCGGCCCGGTTTCACCGCAGGCCCGATCGAGTCGGCGGGCGAGCTGAGCGCCCTGGCCGAGGAACTCGCCGCCGATCTGCGCAGGCGGGCCGGCTGAGACCTTTTCGGCGCCCGTCGCTGCTCACGGCTGCGGCCGCCGGTCACGGTTCACGCAGAACACAACTGCCTGAGAGGTACGCCGTGAGCCCGCTCGCGCCGACCGCGGACCGCGCCCCACGACGTACCCACGAAGCCACCGCAACCAGCAGCGAAGCTCGAGCGGCGGCCGCAGCCCCGACCGACAGCGGGCGCCGCCTGGCAAGCCAGCCGTAACCACTAGTGCGTTGACCATGAACGTTCGCCGGGTCTGATCCGTCAGGCGGCCTTCGTTCGGGGTCGGCCCCAGCGTTGTTGTCGTTCGCTGCGGATCCGGGCTCGTTCACGGCGTTGTGCGGTCAGGACGTCGGGGTGGCGGGCGTTGGCGTTACGCCATCGCAAGTATTTCTGCAGCTTGCGGGCCAAGACGGTGTGGTTCGGGTGGTCCGAGTTCGCCATGGTGAACATGCGCAAGGGCCCGAACTGTGCCTCGATCGGGTTCGCCCAGGACGCACTGGTCGGCGTGAGACACAACTCGACCTTGTTCCGGGCCGCCCAGGCCCGGATCGTCGGCGTCTTGTTCGCCGACAGGTTGTCCAGGATGACGTAGATCGGGGCGCCGTCCGGCCGCGTCCTGCGGATCGTTTTCAGTGCGGACAGGGTGTGATCTGCGCCTTTGCGGCGCCGGTTCACGCCCCAGAGCTGGTCGTCGCCGAGGCTGTAACAGCCGTGGAAGTAGCGGATGCCGTGCGTGCGGTGGTAGGTCGCCGGCAGTCGGTCCGGATGCGATTGTCGTGCCCAGCCGCGGCCGTGGTGCGGACGAATCGAGAGCGGCCCGAACTGGTCGAACGCGAAACACCGGGTGGGAAATCGGGTGGTGACTTCCTCGATCCGGTCGAGTTTCGCGTCGAAGTCCGGGTCCTTCGATTCCTTCCAGGTGCGGGTCCGCTGCCAGCTGACCTCGTTACGGCGCAGGATCTGCCGCAGCCGTTCCCGGCCGATCATGATCGGCCGGGCGGCGCCGGTAGCCAGGTAGTCGGCGAGTTTACGCAGGCTCCAGCAGGTGAAGGGCCGCCCGAGCGTGCTCGGGCGGGCCGTGGCCGTCGCGACGATGAATGCCTCATCGTCGTCACTGATCCGGCGGGGACGGCCTCCCGCCCACTGAGGGTCCAACGCACGAAGACCGATCTCGTTGAACGAGTGGATCACGTCCCGGACGGTGTCCTCATGCCCGGCGATCAGGCTCGCGATTGCCGAAACCGGCGTCCCGGACGCCGACGCCATGATGATCAACGCCCGGCGTACCCGGACCGAATCATGCTTGCCCCTACGGACAAGTTGTTGCAGCTTGCGGCCCTCATCCTGCGTCAACCGCCGTGCCCTGACCGGCTCGGCCAACCTGCCACCTCACTCTCAACAACGCATGTCACCGCCGTTGAGAGTGAGCCGTCGTCAGCAGTTACCGACGGAGGCGATCCGGCGTGTCACCGACCCGGTGAACGTTCGTGGTCAACGCACTAGCGAGCCGCAACCCGGCAAATCTACCGCAACCAGGTGAAAAGCAGCGGCCCGCTCAGACCATGGTCCTGACCCAGGCGACACCCGTGGTGAGGGCGATGAAGAGCACCACGACCCCCATCCGCCACCACGGGATGCCGTCGCTCTTCCGATCGAGGGCGATCGAGAAGCTGACGTACACGGCGAGGCCCAGCATCAAACACATGAACGCGGTCAGCGCCCTGCGGATCGGGCTGTCGAGATCCCAGTACAACCACAGGCCGCCGGCCGAGGCCGCGAGCAGGAGCAGGCTGAAGACGATGAACGGCATGGCCAGTCGCCACCGGCCCAGAATCATCGGCGCTCAAGCAAAGCTGCCCCGGTTGTCGGCAAGATGCCGCAGCAGGGCGTGGAGTCACGGCAACCACAGACGACCATCGCTGAAAGGTACGGCCGTCGACGGAGCACGGTTCAACGCGCGACGGCCCCTCGTCGAGCGGCGAAGACGTAGGCGAGGGGCGCCAGGCCTCGCCGAACAGGCCGCTTGCCCACGGCGGGTGCTGCTCGGCCGCGTCGGCGAGGGGAGGTCGGGCGTGGCTTCGTGATTGTTGGTGGGGGGTGGTGCGGCATACTGCGGTGCCGCTGTCACCGTCCGTTGCCTGGAGGCCTCGATGAGCCGCGCCCACCCGACCTCGTGGACGTTGCGGCGGCGCGTCGCGGTGTTGTTCGCCGTGGCCGGTGTGCTGCTGGGGCTGATCGGCGGGCTGGCCTCGGTGACCGCGGTGAACAGCAACAAGAATCTCGACGTGATCCTGGACAAGACCGGTCCGATGCGGATCGCCGGCCAGGAGCTGTACTCCGCCTACCTGGATCAGGAGACCGGCGTGCGCGGCTACGCGCTCAGCCGCACCGACGCGAACCTGCGGCCGTACGAGAACGGCGTGGCCACCGAGCTGCGGCTGCTCGCCCAGATCGAGGCGCTGAACGACGAGCACGGCACCGCGGCGATCCGGGCCGACCTGGCGGCGGTCCGGGAGCGGTCCGGCGACTGGCGCCAGACGGTGGCCGAGCCGGCGATCGCCGCCGCGAAGGAGGGCCGGCCGGCTTCCGGGACGACCGGCACCGACCGGTTCGACCGGCTGCGCGCCGCGGTCGACCGGCTGCAGGCCGACATCCTGAAGTTGCGCAACAGCGCGGTCGCGGCGGCCCGGCGCACCGGCTCGACGCTGGTCACCCTGATGGCGGTCGCCGCGGCGGTGGTGCTGCTGGTCGGCGCGATGCTGATGCTGCTGCTGGACCGGCTGGTGAGCCGGCCGGTGACCGAGCTGGCCGAGCAGGTCCGGCAGGTCGCCGGCGGGGACTTCGAGCGGCCGATCACCAGTTCCGGCTCGCCCGAGCTGCGCGCGCTGGCCGCCGACGTGGACGGCATGCGCCGGCAGATCGCGGCGGAGCTGACCGTGGTCCGCGACGCCCGGGCGGAGGTCCTGGCGATCAACGCCCAGCTGGAGCTGAAGGCCGAGGAGCTGACCCGGTCGAACCGGGATCTGGAGCAGTTCGCCTACGTCGCCTCGCACGACCTGCAGGAGCCGTTGCGGAAGGTGGCCAGCTTCTGCCAGCTGCTGCAGCGACGGTACGCCGGTCAGCTGGACGAGCGCGCCGAGCAGTACATCGGGTTCGCGGTCGACGGGGCCCAGCGGATGCAGCGGCTGATCAACGACCTGCTGGCGTTCTCCCGGATCGGCCGGATCACCACCGGCTTCAAGCCGGTCGAGCTCTCCCGGGTGCTGCCCGAGGTCGCGTCGCAGCTGGAGGCCCGGGCGGGCGCGGACGCCGAGATCACCTGGGGTGACCTGCCGGTGGTGGAGGGGGAGGAGCCGCTGCTCACCACGCTGTTCGTGAACCTGATCGGCAACTCGCTGAAGTTCCGCCGCCCGGACGTGGCGCCGGTGATCCGGGTGACCGCGGAGCCGGACGGCGACCACTGGAAGATCAACGTCCGGGACAACGGGATCGGGATCGAGGCCGAGTTCGCCGACAAGGTCTTCGTGATCTTCCAGCGGCTGCACTCGCGGGACGCCTACGAGGGCACCGGCATCGGCCTGGCCATCGTCAAGAAGATCGTCGAGTACCACGGCGGCCGGATCTGGCTCGACCTCGACGTCGAGCAGGGCACGTCGATCTGGTTCACCGTCCCGAGGGCGCCGGAGACCGAACCCGGGGCAAAAGCGTGAAAGATCACCCCTGGGGTACGTCGAGGTCCTGACCACGGAGGGACACAGCTGATGACTACCCGATTGACGGAAGCCATCGTCTCGCTCGCCGAGACCCCGGACGACGTGCCCGACATCGATCAGCGCCTGCGACACCTGGCCCAGCTGGCCGCCGACCGGGTGGCGGCGGTCGACTACGCGGCGGTGACCATGCGGCCCGACGACGACCGCTGTTTCGTCGCCGCGAGCGGCGAGCTGATCGGGGAGATCGAGGGCGGGGTGGCCGCCGCCGCCGGCGCCGACGACGCGACGATGACCTGGCCCGGGTTCCGGGACACGGCGGCCCGGATGGGGCTGGGCGCGGTCTCGATCCCGCTGTTCACCGGCAGCGGCGCCGCGGTCGCGACCCTCGACCTGTACGGGCACGACCCGGCCGCGATGGCGCCGCTGAGCGCCGACCTCTGCGCCGTCTACGACCCGGACCTGCGCTGGCCCGGCGACGACGACAGCCTGCAGCCGCTGGACGCCGGCGGCGAGGAGCTGGTCGCCGGCTTCCTGCAGGCGCTGTCGGTGCGCGAGACGATCCAGTTCGCCCTGGTGCTGATCGCCGCGTCCGACCGGGTCGAGACGGATGCCGCCTACCTGCGGCTGCGGCTGCGCGCCGCCGAGCAGGGGGTGTCGCTGCCGGAGGCGGCCGGCACCGTCATCACGGCACGGTTCCGCGCCTGATCGCCGGTAGCCGCTACTGTCGGCGCATGTCGGGTCCTGGAGACGTGCCGCCGGAGATTCTGGGGCGGCTGCGGCCGATCTGCGCCGAGCTGCCCGAGGCGTACGAGGAAGTGGCCTGGATCGGGGTCCGCTGGCGGATCCGGGCGCGGACGGTCGCGCACGTCTACGTGCCGGATCCGGACCGTTTCCCGGTCTACGCCGAGCATGTCACCGGCGGCGAGATGCCGGCCGTGATGACGTTCCGGGCGCCGCTCGAGGACCTGCTCGGGCTGACCGCGGGCGGCTTCCCGTTCTTCCGCGCGCCGTGGGGCGACAACGTCGCCGCGGTGATCCTGGGCGAGCACACCGATTGGACCGAGATCGCCGAGCTGGTCACCGACAGCTACCGCGAGATGGCCCCGAAGTTCCTGGCCGCCCGGGTTCGCAACTCCGGCGGGTGAGTGCGACGGATGCCGACCTGGCCTTGCGATATCTGGCCGACAGCGGTTTCACGCCGAGCGGACCCGATCGGTGGAGGTGGGACGGCACGCCCCCGGAGGAGATGTCGGGCGAGGACGTGGCCTTTCACACCGCGTTCGCGATCACCCTCGACGAGGGCCTGGATGCCGTGCGGCGTGTCCGCACGGCGCTCGGTCTGCTCGACTTGACCGGCGCCTTCGAGGTGCTGGTTCATCTGAACGCCTACGTCTGCGACAACGCCGACCCGGCGGTCATCGACGCCTTCTGGGCCGGCTTCCGCGCCCGGATGGCCGTCCCGGAGCCGATCGAGCACCTGCGGCTGCACTTGAGGACCTACTGGTTCTGGGGGCACACCGCCAGAACCGCCTTCGACGCGCTGCTCGGCGACGATGTGCGCCACCTCGCAGCGACCGGCCGCCTGCCCGAGCTGGCCGCCGGCCCGCTGCACCTGCGCGCCCGCCACGTCCTGGAAGACTCGGGCTCGGTCGGCTGGGATGACAAGCGGGACGTCTATCAGGCCGCCGCCACGGTCGCCGAGCTTCGTCCGGCGGTTTTCCGCGCCCTGCTCGGCAGCTATCACGCCGTCTCGGGCCGGCTTGACCCGGCCGCGGCCCTGACCCTGCTGGACAGCCTGCACCTGCCCGCCGACACCGAGCACTTGCCCCAGTTGGGTGCGGTCCTGCGCAAGGGCGTCGCGAACCACTACAAGGACCCCGCCGCCTGGCCGGTGTGACGCGAGGCGCCGGCCACGAGGCTGGGGACCGGTCAGTACACGCTGAGGCCGTGGCCGCGGAACTGGTCGCGGACCCGGTCCAGCAGCTCCGGGCCGGGCGCGGGGGTGCCGGCCAGCGGGAACGGCAGGCCGAGCGCGGTGTACTTCGCGGCGCCGAGGCGGTGGAACGGCAGGACCTCGACGCGTTCGACGGTGGGCACCGACGCGGCGATCGCGGCGACCGCGTCCACCTCGGCCGGGGCGTCGGTCAGGCCGGGGACCAGCACGAAGCGGACCCAGATCGGCACGCCGCGCTTCGCGAGCCGCTCGGCGAACCGCACGGTGGGTTCGAGACGGCCGGTTCCGGTCACCTCGCGGTACGTCGCCGGGTCGCCCGCCTTGATGTCGAGCAGCACCAGATCCGTGTACGACAGCAGCTCGTCGTCGGCCCGGTCGCCGAGGAAGCCGCTGGTGTCCAGGGCGGTGTGCAGGCCCCGCTCGTGACAGCGGCGCAGCACCTCCCGTACAAAATCGGGTTGTTCCAAAGGCTCTCCGCCGCTGAGCGTGACGCCGCCGCCGGCGACCTTGATGAATCGCTCGTAGCGGGCGATCTCCCGGATCAGGTCGTCGGCCGTGGTGGGCCGGCCGGTGCGCCGGTGCCAGGTGTCCGGGCTGTGGCAGTACCGGCAGCGCAGCGGGCAGCCGGCCAGGAACGCGACGAACCGGGTGCCCGGCCCGTCCACCCCGGTGGAGATGTCGAAGGAGTGGACCGAGCCGGTCACAGCGAACCGTGGAACGTGCGGGAGAGGACGTCGCGCTGCTGCTCGGCGGTCAGCTTGACGAAGTTCACCGCGTAGCCGGAGACCCGGATGGTGAGCTGCGGATACTTCTCCGGGTGGGCCATCGCGTCCTCGAGGGTGGCCCGGTCGAGGACGTTGACGTTCAGGTGGAAGCCGCCCGCGTCGGTGTAGCCGTCGAGCACGCCGGCCAGGTTGCCGATCCGCTCGTCGCGGGAGTGCCCGAGCCCGTCCGGGGTGACCGTGATGGTCAGCGAGATCCCGTCCCGGGCGCTGCGGTAGGGCAGCTTGGCGACCGAGAGCGCGGCGGCGACCAGGCCGTGCCGGTCGCGGCCGTTCATCGGGTTGGCGCCGGGCGCGAACGGCTCGCCGGCCCGCCGCCCGTCCGGGGTGTTGCCGGTGTGCTTGCCGTAGACGACGTTCGAGGTGATCGTCAGCACCGACAGGCTCGGCTCCGCGTCGCGGTAGGCCGGCTGCCGGCGGATCTTCGCCATGAACCGCTCGACCAGGTCGACCGCGATCGCGTCGGCGCGCTCGTCGTTGTTGCCGAAGGCCGGGAACTCGCCGTCGATCGCGTAGTCGACGGCCAGGCCGGTCGGGTCCCGCAGGACCTTCACCTGGGCGTGCCGGATCGCGGACAGGCTGTCGACGGCCACCGACAGGCCGGCGATCCCGGTCGCCAGGAACCGGTGCACCGGGTAGTCGTGCAGGGCCATCTCGAGGCGCTCGTACGCGTACTTGTCGTGCATGTAGTGGATGACGTTGAGCGCGTCGACGTACGTCTCGGCCAGCCAGTCCAGCATCCGGTCGTACGCGTCGAGCACGGTGTCGTAGTCGAGCACGTCGTCGGTGATCGCCGCGGTGGCCGGGGCGATCTGTGCGCCGGTCATCTCGTCGCGGCCGCCGTTGATCGCGTACAGCAGGGCCTTGGCCAGGTTGGCGCGGGCGCCGAAGAACTGCATGTCCTTGCCCACCCGCAGGGCCGAGACGCAGCACGCGATCGCGGTGTCGTCGCTGTAGGCCGGGCGGATCAGGTCGTCGTTCTCGTACTGGATGGCGCTGGTGTCCAGCGAGACCTGGGCGCAGAACCGCTTGAAGCCCGCGGGCAGGGCCGGCGACCAGAGCACGGTCAGGTTCGGCTCGGGCGCCGGGCCGAGGTTGTAGAGCGTCTGCAGGTACCGGAAGCTGGTCCGGGTCACCAGTGGCCGGCCGTCGTCGCCGAGGCCGCCCAGCGCCTCGGTCACCCAGGTCGGGTCGCCGGAGAACAGCTGGTCGTACTCGGGGGTGCGGAGGAACCGGATGATCCGCAGCTTGATCACGAAGTCGTCGACGAGCTCCTGCGCCCGCTGCTCGGTGAGCGTGCCCTCGGCGAGGTCGCGCTGCAGGTAGACGTCGACGAAGCTGGCGGTCCGCCCGAGCGACATCGCCGCGCCGTTCTGCTCCTTGGTCGCGCCCAGGTAGGCGAAGTACAGCCACTGGATCGCCTCGCGGCCGGTGGTGGCCGGCCCGGAGATGTCGTAGCCGTAGCGGTCGGCCATGAACCGCAACTCCGCCAGGGCGCGGATCTGCTCGGCGAGCTCCTCCCGGTCGCGGACCACCGCCTCACCGGAGAGCCGGTCGTCGAGCGACGCCTTGACCGCCCGGCGCTCGGCGATGAGCCGGTCGACGCCGTAGAGCGCGACCCGCCGGTAGTCGCCGATGATCCGGCCGCGGCCGTAGGCGTCCGGCAGCCCGGTGATGATGTGCGAGCTACGGGCCGCCTTCACGTCGGCGGGGTAGGCGTCGAACACGCCGTCATTGTGCGTCTTGCGGTACCGGCTGAAGATCGTCTGGACCGTCGGGTCGAGGCTGTAGCCGTACGCGGCCAGGCCGTTCCGCACCATCCGCAGCCCGCCGGCCGGCATGATCGCCCGGCGCAGCGGCGCGCTGGTCTGCAGCCCGACGATCAGCTCCCGGTTCCGGTCCAGGTAGCCCGGCTCGTGCGAGGTGATCGACGACGGGGTGTGCGCGTCCACGTCGTAGATGCCGCGCCGGCGCTCCTCGACGAACATGTCCCGCAGCCCGTCCCAGATCCGGGTGGTGCGGTCGGTCGGGCCGGTCAGGAACTCCGGGCCGCCGGCGTAGGGGTCGACGTTGTCGTGGATGAATCCGCTGACGTCGATGCTCTCGCGCCATCCGTCGCCGCGAAATCCTCGCCAGGCGTCGTGGGAAGTGGTGGCCATGGCCCCTCCTTGCGTCTCCCTCCAGCCTGGCGGGGCAACGACGCGCCGGTCAGGGCCAGAAGTCCCGGACGGCCCGGTACGCGGTCCGGCGGAAACAAAAATTCAAGACCATTCCGCCGTACGTCGGGAAGGTCTTTGATGGTGTTGTCCGGTGTGGAAGGAGATGGTGGCGGTGGAGGTCGAGCCCGCGCGGCGGCGGCCGAACATGCGGCTGCGGCTGATGAACATCATGATCGTCTGGGTCATCGTCAGCGGGGTCATCGTGCTCGGCTCGGCCACGATGCTCGTGCCGGCCTGGCGGGCCGCCCACGGTGGTGGCGTGACCGGCACGTTCACGCTCACCGAGGCGATGTCGTGCGACCGCTGGCAGCCCCCGCGGCAGCGGTGCGGCTGGTTCGGCGATTTCCGGAGCGCCGACGGCCGGACCGTGCGGCACCGCCTGGAGCTCGCCGATGGACTCCCGCCGGGCGCCCGGGTCGGCGACACGATCGCGGCCCTCGACACCGGCAGTTCGGCGCAGGCCTACCGGCTCGGCGACCGGGACGCCTGGCGGTCGCCGGCAGGCTTCCTCGGCATCGGCCTCATCCCGCTGACGATCGGCCTGCTCGTGCTGCAGCCCTGGTCGTGGCGGGCCAGGTTCCGGCGGGCCCGCGCGACCGGCCGCTGGCGCACCCTCGCCGACCCCCTCCAGTGAGGAGCCCCGCCACGCCCGCGGAGCGGTGCGAGGATGTCGGGGTGGAGCGAACCCTGGGTCGGCAAGAGGCTTCGGACGCGGTCGGTGACGAGGGGTGGCGGCTGCTGCTCGGCACCCTGCGCACGTCGGTGCGGGTGGGATCACTGGCCGAGGCGGCCGGGGTGGCGGCGCGGGCGGTCGCGGTCTGCGGCGACGACGCCGACGGTCACCTGCGGGTCGATCTCCGGCCGGAGCAGGTCGTGCTGAGCCTGCAGTCCCTCGATCGGGCGGCGTTGACGGCCCGGGACGTCGATCTCGCCCGCCGGCTCACGGCCGCCGTGCGTGCGGCGGGTCTCCGGACCGAGCCGGGCGTCGGCACCGGCGCGTCGCGGTCGGTCCAGGTTCTGGAGATCGCCGTCGACGCGCTGGACATCCCGGCGATCCGGCCGTTCTGGGCGGCGGTCCTCGGCTATGCCGGCGAGGCGGGCGCGGACGGGCCCGCGGACCCGCTCGTCGACCCGGCCGGGGAGGGGCCGGCGTTCTGGTTCCAGCAGATGGATCGGCCGCGGCCACAGCGCAACCGGATCCACTTCGACATCTGCGTGCCGCACGACGAGGCGCCGGGCCGGCTCGAAGCGGCGCTGGCCGCGGGCGGCCGCCTGCTGTCGGCGGACCGGGCGCCCGCGTTCTGGGTGCTCGCCGACCCGGAGGGCAACGAGGCGTGCATCACGACCTGGCAGGGCCGGGACGGGTAGGCGGTGGAGAAACGGCACGGAGCGGGTGAAGGCCCGCCCCGTGACCGGGAACGATCAGAACGGGGGAGCGTCCTCGCCCATCAGCGCCAGGACGACGCCGCCCTTGCCCCGCTTGAGGCTCTGGACGACGACCTTGCCGGTGCTGCCGTCCGGCAGCTCCAGGGTGAAGGTCTTGCCGACCGCGTTCTTGGGGCCGCTGCCGGCGCTGTTCGCGGGGCGGAAGTCACCGGCCCACGGCGGAACTCCACCCTTGCGGGACGGCTCGGCGAAGAGGGCGGCGGTGCCGGGAGTCCTGCTGCCGTCGGAGGATAGAAGCACTGAGGCGCTGCGGAAAGTAGCCATATGCGGCAAGAATAACCCGCCCGGCGCTTGTTTGGGTGATGACGACGGTGGCGGTTCCCGGGCAAGTTCGGTGCGGAACTTTTCCACCGGCCATTGACGGAGTCTCCGGTCAAGTGGCACAGACGGCCAGGTTTGCGGCAAACCGGTATGGTGTCGCCCAGCCGCGCAGCGATCTTCGTGAATCCGCGGCGCTGGGGGAGCAGAGGTGCCGATGGATGCCGCGGTATTGGCAGTGCAGCAGTGGGTCAACGCCACGTACACCGGGGTCTCCGGGTACGAGCCGATCGACGAGGACGGCAGCCCGGGCCGGCTGACCATGTCCGCGCTGACCCGGGGGTTGCAGCACGAACTGGGGATCACGGCGCTCTCCGACAACTTCGGCCCGGCCACGCTGGCGGCGCTGACCGCGCACGGCCCGATCGGCCCGGCCGAGACCAACCAGAACCTGGTCAAGATCGTCCAGGGCGGCCTGGTCTGCAAGGGCTATTCCGGCAGCTTCGGTACGGCGCCGGCCGGCCCGGTCGCCGCCCTGATGACCGACGCCGGCCTCGCCGAGCGGATCGACGGCACCGTCCTCCCGAAGGTCTGCAAGGCGGTGCTCAGCACCGACGGCTACACCCTGGCCGCCGGCGGATCCCCGCAGCTGCGGGCCGCGCAGCAGTGGCTCAACGGCCGCTACCTGAACCGGTCGGCGTTCGTCGTGCTGGCCTGCGACGGCCGGCGCTCCCGCGAGCTGCTCACCGCCCTGATCTTCGCCGTGCAGTACGAGGGCGGCCTGACCGACGCCCAGGCCAACGGCAACTTCGGCCCGCTGACCCAGGCCGGGCTCAAGGCGAAGGGCCTGATCAAGCCGGGCTCGTCCGGCCCGTGGGTGCGGTTGTTCGCGGCGGCGCTCAGCCACTACCCGGCCGCGCAGGTCTTCACCGCCGACTTCGACGACACGCTGGCCGCCGGCGCCCGCGCGCTGCAGACGTTCTGCCAGCTCACCGTGACCGGCGAGGGCGACTTCCCGACCTGGGCGTCGCTGCTGATCAGCACCGGTGACCAGGCCCGCCCGGGGACGGCCGCGGACACCATCGACGAGGTCACCGCGGCCCGCGCCCAGTCGCTGCGGGCGGCCGGCTACCGGACCATCGGCCGCTATCTGACCAACGTCGAGGGCACCAGCCTGGACAAGAAGATCAAGCCGGGCGAGCTGGCCACGATGGCCGCGAACGGGCTGAGCCTGTTCCCGATCTACCAGACGTATGCGGACTCGGCCGGCTACTTCACCTGGGCCCAGGGCTACGCGGACGCGCTCACCGCCCACGACACGGCGCTGGGGCACGGCATCGACGCGGGGGCGGTCGTCTACTTCGCGGTCGACTACGACGCGACCGACACCGAGGTGACCCAGCGCGTCATCCCGTACTTCCTCGGCGTCGACTCCGGACTGCGCCAGCGCGGCAGCCGTTACGCCCACGGCGTCTACGGCGCCCGCAACGTCTGCAGCCGGCTGGCCGCCGAGGCGTTCACCCGGTGGAGCTTCGTCAGCGGCATCACCTCCGGCTGGACCGGCAACGTGACCTATCCGCTGCCGGCCAACTGGGCCTACGACCAGATCTCCACGATCCGGGTCGGCGGTACCGGCAGCGCCGGCCTCGAGATCGACAAGTGCGTGCAGCGGGTGGGCACCGACCTGGGGGAGCCCGCGTTCGGTTCCGCCGCCCGGCCGCTCGCCGACTACCTCGACTGGATCGACCGGTTGCAGGAGCTGGCGGTCGCCTACGGCCAGGGCGATCCGGGCGAGCGGGTCCTGGAATACCTTGCCTATTGGCAAACCAGAAAAATCAGCGGGGGTACGGACGGAGCCTTCGTCGCGTACGTGGACGGTTCCGGTCTGGCGCGCGTCCGCACCTACCGGGACCCGGTCGCCGGTGTGGACGTGGACGTGAGCCGGTTCGGCGCGGCCGCGCTGGGTGCGCTGCGCGATCGCGGGGATCTCGCGGGGTGGGGTGGTGACCTGATCGCGTTCTACGGCGGCTGGCGGTTCACCGCGCCGGACACCGCGGCCCGGGACTACTGCGCGGCGAACCTGGCCGCCGGGGCACCGTCGGCCCTGGATCTGGCGGGGCTGGTCGCGGACGTGGACGCGTACCTGGCCGCGGCGGCGCTGCGCTCCGGCGGCGCGCTGGGGGCTCATCTGCGCGCGGCCGACCGCGGCGTCCGGTACAGCCTGTTCTACCGTGGCCGGTTCAGCGGCGACCCGAATGCGGCGGCGACCGCGGCGCAGGGCCTGCTCACCGACACCGGGGACGACGTGCTGACCTCGACCCGGGCGCTGCTGCTGCGCGGCCTGGCCGTCACCCCGGTGACCGTGGACGACCAGCTACGCCAGTTCTGCCGCGCGTTCGCGGACCGGCTGGCCGCGTTGGCCGAGACCGAACAGACCCAGCTCAACCGGAAGGTGTCCTGATGCGGCGTCGTACCCTGCTGGCCTCGGCGGGAGCCGGAGCCCTGCTGACCACGTCCGGCCTGCCGGCCGCCCCGGCCCAGGCGGCCCCGGCCCAGGCCGTGTCCGGGGCCGCGCTGCGGTCCTTCGCGGTCCAGGGCACCGACATCTCGGTGGCGCTGCTGCCCGGGGCGGCGGCGACGGTGCTGCTGTACGCGGCGCGGCGCTTCCACTACGAGATCGACGCGCTGCACCCGGGGGACCTGGTCGCGGACGCCACGGGGGTCGTGCTGGACGTCCGGCCGGGGTGGTATCCGCCCGGGGCGCGGGGCAACTTCCTGCCGTACCAGTTGACGGTCGTGCGTGACATCGTCGCCCAGTGCGACGGCCTGCTGAGCTGGGGCGGCGACGCCGTGCCGGCCCCGCGCGAGGGCCGCTTCCAGCTCGCGGTCCCGGCGGCCGACGCCAAGCTGCGCGCCCTGGCGAAGCGCCTGGACACCGACGCCAAGCACCCGGGCCGTCGCGTGGGTGCGGGCACCGCCCTGCCGTTCACCCCCGACCGCGTCCGCCGAGCCGAGTCCATTCGCCGCGGCACGACCAGGTAACCAGGAGGGACGACCGATTACGGATGGCCGGTGACCGGCCGGGGAAGGTCGGCGGTCACGCGCGTCGACTGGGCCACGAACAGAGCGCAGAGGCCGATCATCACGAGCGCCCCGGCGACCGGGGCCATCCCGGCGGCGAACGCGGCGGCGGCAGCGGCATAGACGACCAGGTTCGCGACCACGACCACCTGGTTCGCCCAGGCCCACAGCGGCACCGAGTCGACCCCACCGGCCTGCGCCGACCGGTCCAGCAGCCCCCGCAACACGCCGTTGACCAGCCCGTACGTCAATCCTGCCCCGAAAAATCCGGCATATGCGCCAATGTCCGCACCGAAGACCCAGGCCACCATCGACCCCAGGTACGCCCCGGCCAGCCACGGCAGCAACCACGACCGGTCGGCGACGAAGCGGCGCAGCGGCAGCGTCGCGAACCCGCCGAGCCCGTAGCAGGACAGCGCGTACCCGAACAGCCGCGTGTCGAAATGATGGATGACCGCGAACACCGGCAGCTCGACCGCGTTCAGCGCGGCACCGATCACGCTCAGCCAGGTGCAGGCGGTCAGCGTCCGCGCGGACGAGCCGGCCAGTTCCACCGGCCGGCCGAACAGCCCGCGCAGCGTGAACAGCGACGCCCCCGGCTCCCGCGGGCCCGGCTCGGCGACCGGCCGCCAGGCCGGACCGGTGCGCAGCACGGCGAGTCCGAGCAGGAAACTCACCGCATCGATGAGCACCAGCCAGTGCAGGCCGAACAGAGCGGCGATGACACCCCCGACGGCCGGCGACAGGGCCAGGGTCACCGAGCCGACCGCACCGAGCGAGATGTAGAGCGCCGACCGGTCCGCGGACGGCACCCATTCCCCCACGAGCGCCAGGTAGAGCGGGTTGGCGATGCCCCGCAGCAGCGCCGACAGGGCGAAGAACACCAGCACGTACGGCAACGGGGTGCCGATGACGAGCGAGAGGCTCAGCCCCGCGAGCGCGAACTGGGTCAGGTAGTAGGCGCCCGGGCGGCGCCGCGGCGGGATCCGGGCGACCGCGGCGCGCACGAACAGCAGGCTCGGCAGGCTCTGCGCGGCGAAGGCGGCGGCGGTCGCGGCCGAGCCGTATTGGACCTGCACGAACTGGGCGAGCCCGAGGAACGTCAGCCAGTTGCCGACCTGGGACACGAACGAGGCCGTCAAACAGCCGGCGGGGCGGGGTCAGGATGAGATCATCCTGTCACGAGCAAGTCGGCCGTAGGGCGCTAAACCATATCGTACCTATATGTTTGATAGGGTTTTTGAATGAGTGTGCTCGATGCCATCGGAGACACGCCGCTGATCCGGCTCACCCGGATCACCGCCGGCCTCGCCGCCGAGGTCCATCTCAAAGCCGAATTCCTCAATCCCGGCGGCAGCGTCAAGGACCGCGCGGCCCTGGCCATGGTCCAGGCCGCCGAGGAGTCCGGCGAACTGCTGCCCGGCGGGGTGATCGTCGAGGGCACCTCCGGCAACACCGGCATCGGCCTGGCCATGATCGCCGCGCAACGCGGCTACCGGGCGCTGGTCGTCGTCCCCGACAAGAGCAGCGAAGAGAAGATCAAAACCTTGCGGGCGTACGGCGCGGAGGTCGTGATCACCGTCGGCGGCGTCCCCCGCGAGGACCCGCGGCACGTGTCCCAGGTCGCCGCCCGGCTCGCCGCCGAGACCCCGGGCGGCTGGCTCGCCGGGCAGTACGACAACCCCGCCAACCCCGGCGCCCACCTGGCCACCACCGGCCCGGAGATCTGGCGCCAGACCGGCCGCCGGATCACCCACTTCGTCGCCGGCATCGGCACCGGCGGCACGATCAGCGGCGCCGGCGCCTTCCTCCGCAAGACCGGCACGGTCACCATCGTCGGCGCCGACCCGGAGAACTCGGTCTACGGCGGCGGCGACGGCAGTCCGTACTACGTGGAGAGCATCGGCCACTACGTGCACCCGGCGACCGATCAGGACGTCTGGCCGCAGTCGTACCATCCGCAGGTCGTCGACCGCATCGAACGCGTCAGCGACCGCGAGTCGATCGAGATGACCCGCCGCCTCGCCCGCGAGGAGGGCATCCTGGCCGGCGCGTCCACCGGCACCGCGGTGGTCGCGGCCCTGCGGGTGGCGCAGGGCCTGCACCCGGGCTCGCTGGTCGTGGTGCTCGCCCCGGACTCCGGCCGCGCCTACCTGTCGAAGTACTTCGACGACGGCTGGCTGCGGCGCGCCGGCTTCCCGGCTCCACCGGCGCCGGGCCCACTGGTCGGCGACGTCCCGGCGACAGCTCCGCTGTTGCTCGCGGCCGACGCGACGGTACGCGACCTGCCCGCCCGCACCGGCCCGGACACCGTCGCGATCCTGGTGCTACCCCGCCGGGGCCGCCCGATCAGCGACCCGGCCCCCGGCGACGTCATCGGCGCGGTCCCGCTCGCCGCGACCGCCGGCGCCGCCCCGGACACCCCGCTGACCACGTTCGCCCAGCCCCCACTACCCCCGGTCGGCATCAACGAGCCGGCCATCGAAGCCCTCGCCCGTACCCCGCCCGACACCACCCGGCTCGCCGTCCTCACCGACGGCCGCATCACCGGCATCGTCACCCGCCCGTCCCTGACCGCCCTGACCAGCAACGAACCCGCATCCTGACACCACGCTCGACGAGGGTGCGCCTGCATCAGCCGGCCAGATCCCCAGGTACTTCAGCCACCCCTCCGAGTCGGCCACGAACAGGTCGCCCGCCGCGGCAGGCACCTCGCCGCGACGATCCCGCTGCTCGAGCTCGGCCCGCCAGCCGGCCGTGCGGATCAACGTGAGCAGCGCCTGCAAGTCACCGAGCGCCGTGTCGGCGATCACGAGGCCCGGAATGCTGCCGTTCTCGACCGGATCGAACCAGTCCTTGACGTCGTCCCACCGCCGACCGCTCACGTCGCCATCGTGTCGCCCGTAGCGTTGTCGATCAAGCGAGAAACGCCCGCCCGAGCGGCGCGGCCCAGGCAGCACCGGTGGCTCCGCAGCGCGGCCGTCAGCCGGCCGGGACCTCGGCCAGCGGGCGGTCGAAGAGGTGCAGGCCCGTCACGAAGCGGCTCACGACCGAGAGGGCGACCAGGAAGCCGGCCACGATCAGACCGGCGACCGGCGCCCCGAACGCCGCGGCGAGGAAGCCCGCGCCAGCCGGGCCGAGCCACGTCAGCGACTAGGCCAGGAAGGTGACCACGCTGGTCACCCGGCGTCCTTTGCCAACGAAGTCTGTCTTTGTGCCACTGGGGCGAACTTTTCAGACTTCGACGGCTTCGCCCGCGAGTTCTCGACGTTGCTCTGCCACTACGCTTGGCACGGAAACTTGGACGCCTTCAACGACATTCTTCGAGGCGGGTTCGGGACCCCCGAGGGCGGATGGGTACTGAGGTAGCACAACTCCGACTTCGCTGGCAAGAACCCCGCGTCGCACGCTCTTCATCGGCGCGGACGTACTTCGTTGGCAAAGAGCACCCAGCCGGTGAGCTCGCCCGGGACGACACGCGTCTCGTACCTCATCAGGATCACGTCGAGCGGCGCGATCAGCAGGCCGAGAAGCCACCGTACGTAGCCGCGGTGGTGCGACAGCCGTCCGGACGTCAAGCCTGACGCCGGCGATCGACGTGGTCGAGGACCAGCGTGACGCAGTCGGCCAGTGGTTCGGCCGTGTTGACGAGCAGGGCGTCCGGCCACGGCGGGAAGGCCGCGAGCCGGGCGCGAACGTTCGCCCAGTCGCCGGCGTCGGCCCAGCCGGGGATGCCGCGCACCCGGGTCTCGACCCGCGAGCGGTGCAGATCTTCGTCCGGGCAGGCGCAGACCACCGGCACGAACGCGGCGCCGGCCGCCGACGCCAGCGAGGACCAGCGGGCCCGTACCTCCGGGTCCTCGCTGGTCGTGTCGAGGATCGCCGGCCGTCCGGCGGACAGTTCCCGGTAGGCCAGCGTGGTCAGCAGCTCGTCGCCGATGCCCGTCAGGTCGCGGCGGTGGCGCATCCCGAACGGCGTGAGCGCGCCGAGCAGCCAGTCGGCGCCGAAGACCGGGACGCCGAGCGCCGCGCCGACCCGCTCGGCGACCGCGCTCTTGCCGCTGCCGGGCACGCCGCTGAACACGATGAGCGCCGCGCCGTCCCCGGCCGGGATCGCCGCCCCGGTGAAGTCCGCCGGGAGTCCGGGCGTGAGATAGTCCGGCACCCAGCGCTGCGTGTGGGTCAGCGTGATCCGGTGCGGCGGCCCGGCCTCGACCTCGACGTGCGACACCCACAGGTCGTCGTCGCGGGTGCGGAAGCGGGCGGTGGCCGCCGTCCCGTCGGCGTCGGCCCCGACGACCCGGATCGGCGCGAACCCGGCCGCCCGGCTGCCGGTGATGTCCCGCAGTGCCGCCGAGCCCCCGATCGCTTCCGCGAAGCCGGGAGTCAGCGCGTCGTCGACGTCGACGTCCGCGGGCCACCGGCCGTCGAGGCCGTCGAGCAACCAGCGCAGCCGGGTCAGCGCCGGGGTTTCGGCCACCAGATCGTCCATGCGCCGATTCTCGACGACGGCCGGCGCGACCGGTTACGCCGAGCGCGGATCGGGGTCGACCGGCAACGGCGATTCGAAGCAGGCGAGCCAGGTCGCCAGGATCGGTTCCAGCCGGGCCGCGTCCTCCGGCGTCAGCAGGTCGAGCAGTCGCCGCTCGTTGCGCATGTGTTCGGCGAACGCCTGGTCGATCAGGTTCCGGCCGGCCTCGGTCAGCGCGACCACCCGGGCCCGCCCGTCCCCACCGGCCCGGCGCCGGGTGACCAGTCCGCCGGCTTCGAGGCGGTCGATGCGTTTGGTCATCGCGCCGGTGGTGACCATGGTGTGCGCGGCGAGTTCGCCCGGGGCGCGCTCGTACGGCTCGCCGGCCCGGCGCAGCGCCGCGAGCACGTCGAACTCGCCCTCGCCGAGGCCGTAGCGCCGGTACACCAGGCGTAACTCCTCGGTGAGGTAGCCGGCGAGACGGTGCAAACGGCCGATGACGCCCTGTGGACGTACGTCCAAATCGGGTCTTTCTTGATTCCAAGCCTGCTGAATGCGGGCGACGTGGTCCAGCTTCTCGGCCATGATCCGAGGATAGCTTCCGGGGAAGCTATAGTCGCTTCCATGGAAGCTAATCTGCGGTGGGCGCTGGTCACCGCGACCGCGCCGATCGCGTTCGGCACGACCTACTTCGTCACGCACCAGTATTTGCCGGCCGGCTATCCGTTCTACGGCGCGGCGATCCGGGCGCTGCCGGCCGGGTTGCTGCTCCTGCTGGTGCACCGGCGGCTGCCGACCGGCTCGTGGTGGTGGCGCTCGATGGTGCTGGGCAGCCTGAACATGGGCGCGTTCTTCGCACTGATCTACCTGGCCGCGCAGCTGCTGCCGACCAGCATCGCCTCGACGATCATGGCCACCTCGCCGGTCGGCCTGATGCTGATGGCCTGGGCGGCGCTCGCCGAGCGGCCGAAGGCGGCGCACCTGGCCGGCGCCGGGATCGGCGTCGCCGGGGTCTGCCTGATGCTGCTGTCCGGCCCGGTCGCGATCGACTTCCGCGGCGTGCTGGCCTCGGTCGCCGCGATGACGATGTCGTCGCTCGGCTACGTGCTGGCGAAGAAGTGGAGCGCCGGCATCGACGTGTTCTCGCTGACGTCGTGGCAGCTGATCGCCGGGGGAGTGCTCCTGGTCCCGGCCGCGGTCCTGGTCGAGGGCGGTCCGCCGCCGGTGGACGGGCGGTCGCTGCTGGCCTTCGGCTACGTCACCGTCGTCGCCACCGCGATCGCGTTCTCCGCCTGGTTCACCGGGCTGCGGCACCTGAGCGCCGGCACGGTCGGGCTGATCGGCCTGCTCAACCCGGTGACCGGCGTCCTGCTCGGCACCGCGATCGCCGGCGAGACGCTCGGCGCCCGGCAGATCTGCGGCCTCGTGCTGGTCCTGATCGGCGTCCTGCTCGGCCAGCCCGCCGTGCAGTCGTGGCTCAGGGCCGTGCGAGGCGCAGAGGCTCGGCCACCGGGCGTCGCGCCACGGCCTCGCTCGCTTCATGACTCGCGGGGAAAAGGCTGACGATCAAAGGCGCATTTGGCGTACGCCGTGAGCCGCCCGTTCGCCGCACTCGGATCTACTGCGTGTAGGTGACGAACGACATGCTGTTGTCCGGCAGGCTCCCGGCCTGGCCGTAGAATTCGGTGATGTAGCCGGTGATGGCCAGAGCCCGGATGCCCTGGCTGTCGTAGTCCGACGACACAATGACATTGTGGCCGGAGTAATTGACGATGGACGACGCGTTGTCGTTCGCGGCCAGGCCGTTCTGGAAAACCCACCCGGGCAGGAAGTTGTGCGTGCCGCCCTTGATGACCAGGACGCTGCCCCGGGCGTTGTGCTCCGAGTAGACGCAGACCTCCTTCGCCTTGCAGTAGTAGACGGCCTGCGCGGCGGAGGGCAGCACGACCAGGCTCGCGCCCACCGCCACGGCGGAACCGAGCAGGCCCCGCAGAACAGTGCTCTTCTTCATTTCCCACCCGTTTTCGATAATGGCGTCAGCGCACGCTGATGCCGCACCGTCAGGGTGCCCCGCCGCTCTTTACGAACAGTTACCGGCGACTTCATCTCCATGAGCGGACGGTCGCCGGCGTGGCCACAGGCATCCGACGAGGATGGCCAGGATCGGCACCAGCGACAGGATGGCCAGCGGTTCCGCCCCGTAGATCACGAAGCCGCCCCAGTAGACCGCGGGACCGGTGCCGTCGCGATCAGTGGCGGCCAGCAGGGAGCCCGTCGCGGTCGGGAGGTTGCCCAGGCCGGCCGGGGCGAGCATCAGCAGCGTGGCCAGGCACAGCCAGGAGTACACCCGCTGCCTTCCCCGGCCGTAGCGGCGCATCCACCGGGAGGTGAACAGCCCGAGCAGCGCGCCGAGCAGAGCACCGGCCACCCCGCCGAGGACGGTGTCGCGCACGTGGCCGGGCGGCTCGGCCCACATCAGCGCGAGACTCAACGACGGCGGATCGGTCTCGTCGGCCGGGGTGATCTGCACGGCGGCGAGGTAGCCGGCACGCGTGCCGGTCACCTCGGCGTTCGCCGCGGGTGACGTGTCCGGCCCGTACCGTTGGACCGTGGTCCGGACGTCCTGCCAGCCCTGGCTCAGCATCTGCTGGTGGACGGCGGCGGCCACCTGCTCGAAGTCGGCATCGGCGGGAACGGTGCCGGTCACCGTGGTCCGGCCGGCGCGTACACCGGTGCCGCCGTGCAGGCTGTCGTCGCTGTACGGATTCCAGAACGTGTGCCGCCCGTAGTGGTCGGCCCGGTCGTCGAACGGACCCGGCAGCACCGTGGGCGCGAGGCTGAGCGCGGTGGTCGTGTCCGGCGCCAGCGGGTCCACGGTTCGCCAGGCCAGCCAGGAGCCCAGCGCGATACCGCTCAGCCCACCGAGCACGGCGGCCGCTACCGCGACGACCACGGCCCGGCGCCCGAACCCGGCGACGCGCCGGTCGGACGTGCGGGCCGGGCGCGTGGTGCCGATGTCGTCCGGCATGGTGGTCCCTTCAGCTGACCGGGGTTCAGTGCGGCAGTCGGGGGACGCCGGCGAGCAGCGTACGGGTGTAGGCGTGCGCCGGCGCGCCCAGCACCGCAGCGGTGTCGCCCTGCTCGACGATCCGGCCGTGCCGCAGCACCGCGGTGTGCTCGCACAGTTCGGCGACCACCCCGAGGTCGTGCGAGACCAGCAGGATGGTCAGGTTCCGTTCGGCGCGGAGCGAGGCGAGCAGGTCCACGATCCGGACCCGGGTGGTCAGGTCGAGCGCGCTGACCGGCTCGTCGGCCAGCAGCAGCCGCGGGTCGCAGACGATGGCCCGGGCGATCGCGATGCGCTGCCGCTGCCCGCCGGAGAACTCGTGCGGGTACCGGCTCGCCGCGTCGGCCGGCAGCCCGACGGCGTCCAGAGCGGCGGCGACCTTGGCCGGGTCGGCGCCCAGCCCCAGCCCGCGCAGTGGCTCGGCGACGATCCGGGCGATCCGCTGCCGGGGATCCAGCGACGAGTACGGGTCCTGGAACACCGCCTGCACGGACCGCCGATAGGCCCGCATCCGGGCCGCGACCAGCGGTTCACCGTCGTACCGGAGGACGCCGCCGGTCGGCCGGGTCAGCCCGAGCAGCAGCCGCAGCAGCGTGGTCTTGCCGGCCCCGGACTCGCCGACCAGCGCGACGTTGCGCCCCGGATGCACCGCCAGGGACACTTCGACAAGGGCCGGAGCGCCCTTGCCGTAGGCGTAGCCGACCTGTTCGGCGGCGAGGATCGGGTCAGGCACGGGTCAGGCCCTTCAGGGCGGCGTCGAAGCGGCGCGCCGCGTCGACCAGCGAGCGGGTGTACTCGTGCGCGGGCCGGGTCACCAGGTCGATGATCGGCCCGGATTCGACGATCCGGCCGGCCCGCAGCACGTGGGTGTGCCGGGCGACCCGCGCGGCCACCGGCAGGTCGTGCGTGATGAACAGCAGCGCGGTCCCGTGCGCGGTGACCAGCCGGTCGAGCAGGTCGAGGATCTCCGCCTGGACGGTGACGTCGAGCGCGGTGGTCGGCTCGTCGGCCAGCAGCAGCCGCGGCCGGCAGGCCAGGGCCGCCGCGATCGCCACCCGCTGCCGCTGCCCGCCGGAGAGCTGGTGCGGATAGGACCCGGCGATCCGATCGGTGTCGGTCAGCCGCACCTCGTCGAGGGCGTCCCGCACGGCCGCCCGCAGCGCGTTCCCGCGCAGCCCACGGAACCTGCGCAGGGGCACGCTGATCTGCCGGCCCACGGTCATCAACGGGTCGAGAGCGGTCAGCGGCTCTTGAAAGACAGTGCTGACGACCTTTCCGCGTACGGCGTTTCGCCCACGCTCCGGGGCGGCCACCATGTCCACCCCGTCCACGAGCGCCGAACCGGTCGCGGTGATCCCGGCCGGCAGCAGCCCGGCCACCGCGAGCGCGGTCAGCGACTTGCCGGACCCGGACTCACCGATCAGCCCGACCCGCTCGCCCGCCCCGACGGTGAACGACACGTCCTCGACCAGGGCCTTCCCGGCCCGGTTGCGCAGGGTGAGGCCGGCCACCTCGAGAAGGCTCATCGGTCGCTCCGGAGGCGGGTCGGGTCGGTCAGGTCGCGCAGTCCGTCGGCGCTCAGGTTGATCCCGATGACCAGGACCACCAGGGCGATCCCGGGGGCGAGGGCGGCGGCCGGCGCGGTCAGCACGGTGGCCTGCGCCTCGAAGAGCATCCGGCCCCAGGACGCGTTCGGTGGCGGCGTGCCCAGCCCCAGGTAGGACAGGCTCGCCTCGGCCAGCACCGCGAGCCCGGCCTGCAGAGCCAGGTTCACCAGCACGACCGGGCCGATGTTGGGCAGCACGTGGTCGAGCACGATCCGCGGCCAGGAGACCCCGGCGATCCGCGCCGCGGTGATGTAGTCGCGGGCCAGCACCTGCTTGACCAGCACCCGGGTCAGCCGGGCCACGATCGCGGCCATCGCCAGCCCGATCGCCAGGATCGCGGTGCCCAGCGACGCCCCGGTGCCGGCCACGATCAGCATGGCCAGCAGCAGCGTCGGGAACGCGATCAGGATGTCCAGGGTGACCGCGGCGGCGTCGTCGAGCCAGCGGCTCGCGAACCCGGCGAGCAGCCCGGCGGTGACGCCGAGCACCCCGCCGACGGCGACCGCGCCGAGCGCGGTGCCCAGGGCGATCCGCCCGCCGATCAGCAGCTGGGTGAACAGGTCCCGGCCGAGCTTGTCGGTGCCGAGGAGATGGTCGCCGCCCGGCGGAGCGAGACGCCCTCCGGAGGTGTCATCAGGGGCGAAGGGCAGCCAGACGTACGACATCACCACCGCCGCCACCACGACCAGCACCAGGGTGAGGCCGACGGCCAGGTGCGCGGATCGGCGGCTCACGACGCGCTCCGCAACCGCAGCCGGGGGTCGACCAGGCGCTGGGCCACGTCGCCGAGGAACCCGACGACCAGCACGGTGGCCGTGCTGACCAGCATCACGCCCTGGATCACCGGGTAGTCGTGCTGGCTGATCGCGCGGACCAGCAGGCTGCCCAGGCCGGGCAGGGCGAAGACGCTCTCCACCACCACGGCGCCGAGGAACGTGGTGGCCAGCTCCATGGCCAGCACGGCGATCACCGGCACGGCCGCGTTACGCAGCCCGTGCCGCCAGAACGCCTCGCGCGCGGTCGCGCCGAGCGCCCGGGCGGTGCGCAGGTAGTCGGCGCCGAGCACGTCCAGGGTGGCGGCCCGGACGTACCGGATCAGCGACGCGGACATCACCAGCGCGACCGTGACCACCGGCAGGACCAGCGACTCCACGGCCGTGCCGAAGTCGGCCCAGCCGTCCGGCGGGAAGCCACCGGCCGGCAGGACCCGCAGGTTCAGCGCGAACACCGTGATCAGCAGCAGGCCCAGCCAGAACGCCGGGACGGCGATGCCGAGCTGGGCGATCGCGTTGAGCACCGGGCCGTACCAGCGGTCGGCCCGGGTCGCGGCGAGCACGCCGGCCGGCACCGCGATCAGCACGGCCAGCACGAACGCGGTCAGGGTGAGCGGGACGGTGACCGGCAGCCGGGCGGAGATCTCCGGGCCGACCGGGAGCGTGCTGATCAGCGAGTGTCCGAGGTCGAGGGTGGCGACGCCGCCCAGCCAGTCCAGGAACTGGGACAGCCAGGGGCCGTCGGTGCCCAGCTGGCGGCGGGCCGCCTCGATCTGCTCAGCGGTGGCGCCGACCGGCAACAGGGCGTTCGCCGGGCTGCCGGGCAGCATCCGGAGCAGCACGAACAGGGCCACCGCGGCGAGGAACAGCGACCCGATCAGGATCGCTGTCCGCCGCACGAGATAACGACTCACGTCAGCTCTTGCTGATGCCGTACGCGAAGAATTGTGCATTGAGGCCGTTGACCGGATATCCGGAGAGCTTCGCCGAGGCGACGACGATCTGCGGGTAGAGGTAGAGCCAGTCGCTGGCCGCCTCCTGGGCGATGGTCTTGTTGGCCTGCTTGAGCAGCGCGGTCTGCTCGTCGGTGGTCTTCGCCTGCTCGGCCTGGTCGATCTCGGCGGTGACCTGCTTGTTGTCGTAGCCCCAGTAGAAGTCGGGGTTGCCGTACCAGACCACGTCCCGGTCGTTGACGTGCTCCTGCAGCGTCGCCGCGAAGTCGTGCTTCTGGTAGACCTTGGTGTACCACTCGTCGGCCGTGATCGTGTTGATGTTCACCGTGACGCCGATCTTGGCCAGCTCGGACTTGAGGAACGTGGCCGCGGTCGGGTGCGGGTCGTAGTTCGGCGTGTCCAGGGTGAACGTGAAGCCGTTCGGGAAGCCGGCCGTGGTCAGCAGCTGCTTGGCACTGTCCACGTTGTAGGCGTTGACCGAGGTCAGGTCCTCGTACCAGGGGTCGCTGGGCGGGACCATCGAGCCGATCAGGGTGCCGTAATCGCCCCAGACCGAGTTGAGCAGCTTCTTGTCGTCGATCGCCTGGCTGACCGCCTGGCGCACGGCCACGTTGTTGAACGGCGCGACCTTGTCGTTGAAGGCCAGCAGCAGCTTGGTCGTGGACCTACCGTCGTTGACCTTGTAGGCCGCGTTGCTGCTGAACTGGGTGAGCGCGTCCGGGCTCTGCTCGCTGGTGACCACGTCGACCGCGTTGGTCAGCAGCGCGTTGTTCAGCGCGGTCGCGTCGGTGTAGTAGTGGAAGACCACGCCGGCGTTCTTGGCCGCGGTGCCCCAGTATCCGTCGAAGCGGGTCAGGCTCAGCGTCGAGCCGCGCTTCCACTCGCCCAGCTTGTAGGGGCCGGTGCCGTCCGCGGTGGTGGTGAGGTCGGTCGCGGCCGAGTTCACGATCCAGACGTAGCTGAGGTTGTAGACGAACGAGATCGACCGGCTGGACAGCGTGACCACCACTGTCGCGTCGTCCGGGGTGGCGATCGACTTGATCACCTTGAGGTTGCTCTTGCGGGCCGACTTGGAGTTCTCCGCGGTCACCTTCTCGATGCTGGCCTTGACGTCGGCCGAGGTCAGCGCCTTGCCGGAGTGGAACTTGACGTTCGGCCGCAGGGTGAACGTGTAGGTCAGGCCGTCGTCGCTGACCTTCTGGTCCTGGGCGAGCAGCGGCTCGACGGCGCCGGTGTCGGTGAGCCGGAACAGGCCCTCGTACACGTTGCCGTTGAGGGCCTCGGTGACGCCCTGGCCGCCGCCGGCGGTGTTGTCCAGGTTCTGCGGCTCGTAGACCGAGCCGATCCGGATCGTCGCGGACGCGCTGCCGGCGCCGCTCGTGGTGTCGTCGTCGCCACCGCCGCAGGCGGCCAGCAGGCCGGCCAGGCTCAGGGCGGTGACCGCTGCCAGGATCTTTCGCACGGCTATTTCTCCAGCTCGGTTCGGAACACGGGAAGCTTCTCGCCGGCCTCGACCGGCACGGCGAGGCGGTTCTGCGGCGGCGGCAGCGGGCAGTTGTAGTGCGACGAGAAGCCGCACGGCGGCACGAACGCCCGGTTGAAGTCGAGGACGACGCGATCGCTGCCCGCCTCGCGCTCGACGAACAGGAACCTTCCGGCGCCGTACGTCACGGTGAAGTTGGTCGGGTCGCCGAACACCAGCAGCAGCGTGCCGTCGTCGTCGAACGCGCTCAGCGTGTAGTCCCGCCCGTCCAGGCTCAGGTGCAGGTCACCGGGGACGGGCAGGTCCCGGGTGAACCCGGCGTCCTGGGCGTGCGCGAACGGCACCTTGCGGTCGTCGGCGACCTCGGCGTAGCGGGCCTCCAGCACCCAGGCCGGGTCGTAGGCGAAGGTGTCGATCCGCTCGAACGCCCGCACCGCCGGCGAGGCCGCGTCCCACAGCCGGACGCCCTGCTCGGCGCTGCTGGTCAGCGGGTTCCACCGGCGCAGCCGGGTGGCGGTCACGGTGGCCGGCTGCCCGGCCAGCGCGGCGTCCGGGTCGTCGGCGCCCCAGCGCGTCTCGACCAGCGCCAGGTTGCCGGTGGGCGCGGTCACCGCGCGCCGGCGGGTCTCCTGCCAGGTGGCGTGCTCGCGCGCCGCCAGATCCTGCGTCATCGGGTGATCCCTCAGTTGATCTTGCGAGTAACTGAGGAAACCCTAGCCCTCAAGTAGGTTTAAGGGCCATGGTCGCGCTGGTCACACTGCATGACGCCGGCCACTGTCAACGCTCCCGGGCGGGTGTGCCGGCCCGCAGGACACTGTCGACGGCGGCGAGCAGGTCCCGGACGGCGACCGGTTTGGTGAGGTAGGCGGTGGCCCCGGCCTCCCGGAGCCGGATCCGGCTGTGGTCGGTGGCGTCGGCGCTGAGCACCACGATCGGGATGTCGCCGGTGGCCGGGTCGCTCCGGAGCCGGGCGAGCACCTCCTCGCCGGGCAGGTCGGGCAGGTGCAGGTCGAGCAGGATCAGGTCCGGATGCTGCTCGCGGGCCAGGTCGAGGCCGGGCGCCGCGTGCGTCGCGGAGGTGAGCGTGACGGACGGGCGATGGGCGAGGATGTCCGTCACCAGGCGCACGTTGTCGGCCACGTCCTCGATGTAGAGCACCCGGATCGGGCGGGCGTCGCGCGCGGCGGCGGGCAGGCCGATGGCCGCGCCCGGGCCCGGCTCGTCGTCCGGGGGCGCGATGCTCGGCAGGTCCACTCCGAACGTGCTGCCCTCGCCGTGCGTGCTGGTCACGTCGATGCGGCCGTACATGCTGGTGACCAGATGCCGGGACAGGGACAGGCCCAGCCCGGTGCCCTCGAAACCGGCCTTCGCGGCATCGAGGCGCTCGAACGGGGTGAACAGGACACCCAGGGATTCGGCGGCGATGCCACGCCCGGTGTCGGCGACCGCGATCCGCAGACGCTGCGCCGGCCGGGCTTGCACGGTGACCGTCACCGTGCCGCCCGGGTGGTTGTACTTGATCGCGTTGGACAGCAGATTCATCAGCACCTGCCGCAGCCGTTGCCGGTCGGCGGCGGCACACCACTCGAGCGGGATCGGCGACAGCGGGGTCAGCTGCACGGCCACCGCGTCGGCGATCGGCCGGACCAGGTCGAGGACCTCGGTGAGCAGCGGGCCGACCGGCACCGGCACGATCGTCAGCGCCAGGTGGCCGCCCTCGATCCGGGTGATGTCCAGGACGTCGTCGAGCAGGGCGAGCAGGTGCCGCCCGGCGTTGTGGATCAGGCCGGCCCAGGTGCGGTGCTCGTCGTCGATCTCGCCGAGCGTGAGCAGTTCGCTGAAGCCCAGGATCGCGTTGAGCGGGGTCCGCAACTCGTGGCTGACCCGGGACAGGAAGCCGTTCTTGGCGTCGTCGGCGGCCCGCAGCGCCTGGTTGGCCTCGTGCAACTCCTGGGAGCGGCGCAGGATCTCGGCCTGCATGTGCTGGGTACGTTCACGGAGCTCGTCGGTCTCCCGCTCGCCGTGCTCCTGCATCGCGACGAACTCGGTGACGTCCCGGGCCTCGTGCAGGATGTAGATCAGCTGCCCGTCGGCGTCGAGGACCGGGTTGTTGCGCGGACTCCAGTAGCGAACCTCGAACCCGCCACCGGCCTCCGCCGGGCGTTCAACGTCGTACTTCTGCACCGCCATCGTGTCCGGCGTCCGCAGATCCAGCACCCGCTCCAGGGAGGCGCGCAGGTTCGCGGTGCCGGTCGCGTCCGGGTCGTCCGGATTGTCGGGGAACACCTCGAAGATGCCACGACCCATCACCTGCTCGCGCCGGGTCATGGTGGCGCTCAGGTAGGCGTCGCTGGCCGCCACGATCCGCAGGCCCGGATCCAGGACCAGGTAGAGATCGGGGGCCGACTCGAACAACGCCTGGAAGTCGACCGCGTCGGCGTACCCCGAGCGGGATGGATCCGGCAAACCGGTCACGTGCTGGATCGTATCAACGCCCCCGGCCGGAAGAGGCGCCGTCGGGCTCGACGGCGCCCACACCTCCGCCGCGTGGTCAGACCACGGTGACGATCCTGCGGGACCACGTGCCGGTGGTGGCCGCGCCGAGCAGCACCCGGGCCACCTCGCCGCGGGTCACCCGGGGCAGGCCGGGAACGGCGTCGACCTCGGCCAGGTCGCGCACCTCGGCCGGGGTCTTCGCCGGGCCGTCGGTCAGCACCCCCGGATAGACCAGCGTCCAGTCCAGCTCGGAGGCGATCAGCGGACCCTCGGCGGTGGCCTTGTCGGCATACACGGTCCGGGTGAAGGTGGCGTAGGCGAACCGGGCGAGCGGGCTGGTCCGGCGGGCGGAGTCGCCGACGCCGAGCGCGGAGAGCACGACGAGCCGGTCGACGCCGGCCGTGCGCATGGCGTCGGCGACCACCGGCAGGGTGTCGGTCATCAGCGTCTGCCGGGTGAACGGCAGGGTCGGCGAGTTCGCCGGGCCGAGGCAGCTGACCACCGCGTCCGCGCCGGCGAACGCCGCGGCCAGGGCGCCGGCGTCGGTCAGCGTGCCGGTGACCACCGTGAGGTCCGGGTGCTCCGGCAGGTCACCGCGGCCGCGGACGTACGCGGTGACCCGGTGCCCGGCCGCCAGGGCCTGCCGGACCAGCAGCAGCCCGGTACGGCCGGTGGCGCCCAGAACGACGAGTTTCATCAGGTGTCTCCTTCGACGGCCCGGCGACGACGAGCCGGGACACAAACGGTAACGCTACTACCGTTACCGTCAAGCGCTAGAGTGATCCGCATGGCCCGACCGTCGCCCGACCCGCAGGTGGTCGCTCCCCGCCAGGCGCGCAGCCGGGCGACCATGGAACGGATCGTGGCGGCCACCGAGGAGCTGCTGGCCGGCAAGCCGTTCGAGCAGATCACCATCGCCGAGATCTCGGCCCGGTCCGGCAGCGCACCGACCGCGATCTACGCGCGGTTCTCCGACAAGGGCGCGCTCCTGCTCGAGGTGCATGATCGTTTCAAGCAGCGGGTGACCGGCACGATCGACACCACGTTCGGCTCGGCCGAGCGGCGGGACTGGCCGATCGACCGGTTCGTCGCCACCGCCGTCGGCGAGCTCGTCGACCTCTACCGGGCCAACCGTCACCTGCTGCGCAGCGTCCTGCTCGCCGACAACCCGGTGATGTATTCCAGGGCCGCCGACCTGACCCGGGCCGTGTCCGAGGCGCTGGCCCGGCGGGTGCACCCGGTGCCCGACGCGGTCGAGCGGGATCTGGACTTCGCCGTGCGCGCCGCCCTCGCGCTGGTGCAGCAGGAGCTGCTCTTCGGCGACCAGCCACCGGCGCGTTTTCCGGTCGGCGCGGGGGAGCTGACCACCCGCGTCACCGCACTGATCCTGGCGGCCGTCCCCGACCGATGAGCCGGCGCGGCTACCCGATCAGCGCGGCGCCCTATGCGGAACGGCGTCGCTCGCCGACGGAGCAGTGGTAGCAACGCTCCACCACATTGTCCGAGTTGTACCACTCGTGGTCGCCGCAGTCGCCCTTGCCCTTGTCGGCCACGCCACGATCGATCAGAAACCACGGAATCCGCCGCCGCAGCCACGTCCGCCACCGATACCGCCCTCGCCCGGACTGTTCCATGGCCGCCTCAGCACCCGTCCTTCGCGTCGATGGAGAACGAGCGTAGGCCGTTCAAGCACCTGACGGCCATCGAGATCCGCCGACCGAAATGCGCCGGGGCACCCGTCAGGGCTCGGCGCCGGCTCGATGCCGGCGGCGGGGCGTGATGCCGGAGGGGCCGTCGGCGATGATGATGTCGGCGTGGAGTACGTATCCAGAACGCCCGGTCCACCGCTGGACGGGCTGATCGACGACCTCTACTACCTGGAGGGCACCCCGCCGTACTCCCGGTTGATGCTGCCGGCGGCGCCGGCGCCATTGCTCATCGTCAACCTCGGGGCGCCGTTTCTCATCCGTGCGGGCACCGCCGTGGACGCCGTGGAGTACGCCGACGGCTGCGTGGTCACCACGCCCACGCGTGCGTGGGAGTTCAGCTACCCGACCCCGACCCGGTCCGTGGGCGTCCACTTCAGGCCGTGGGGTCTGGCACCGTTCCTGCCGATGCCCGCGGCCGAGTTGTGCGACCGGCCTGCGACGGTGGAGCAGATCTGGGGCCGGCCCGCCGTCGCCGCCTTGCGACACCGGCTGACCTCGGCGGACGCACCGCACGACATGCTGAGGTCGCTCGAGGAGGAACTGGCGCGACGGCTGCGGGTGATCGACGGTCTTGACCTGGTCCGCCAATTGAGCAGCGCCGTCGCGGCGACAGGCGGGACGGTGCCGATCAGCGACATCGGTGTGGCGGCCCGTGCCAGCAGCACGTATGTGGCCAAGCGGTTCAAGGCCGTGGTCGGTGTCACGCCGAAACGGCTGGCTCGCAGCTACCGCTTCAGCTCCGCCGTGCTGGCGCTCGACGTGGCCGCACCGATCGACTGGGGCGACGTCGCCGCCGGCGCGGGCTACTTCGACCAGGCCCACTTCGTGCGCGAGTTCCGGGAGTTCACCGGGCTCACGCCGACCCGGTACGCCGAGGTCCGGCGACGATTCCTGCGCGATCATCCCGACCACGTCCTGGACGGCTGGCCGCTCCCGGCCGATTGATTTCGTACAAGAGCGACAGCTCACGTCGCACCAGACTGGGGACCGGCGAACAGAGGAGGAATCCGTGGGGAAAGTGGTCCTGAACGCGTCGGTCTCGGTGGATGGTTTCATCGCGGCCGAGAACGACGATCCCGGTCCGATCTTCGAGTGGCTGGTCAGCGGTGACGTGCCGCTGGACGACAGCGGCGTGCTGAAGGTGTCGCAGGCTTCGTTCGACTACGTCCGGCCGTACTGGGACGAGGTCGGGGTGACCATTTCCGGCCGTCACGCCTTCGACATCACCGACGGCTGGGACGGGACGCCGCCGAGTGGGATCGACCATGTGGTCGTGGTGAGTCACCGTGGTGCGCCGGAGGGCTGGGATCTCCAGGCGCCGTTCCACTTCGTCGACGGCATCGAGGCGGCCGTGGCCAAGGCGCAGGAGCTCGCGGGCGACCGCACCGTCGAGTTCGCGGCCGGCGACGTCGGCGGCCAGGCGCTCGCCGCGGGTTGGGTCGACGAGGTACGCATGGACGTGGCACCCGTCGTGCTCGGGTCCGGTAAGCGTTACTTCGGCTCCTTCGACGCGCAGCACCTGCTGGACGGCCCAGACGTAGTTGTTCAGGGCGACCGGGTGCTTCATCTGCGCTATCGGGTGCGCCGTTGACCGATCTGTTCGCCCGGCTCCAGGCATCCGGTCGGCAGCGCCCAGGCGCCGGTGTCCGGGCGGCGGACCAGCAGCACCTGTCCCCGCTCGTCGACGACGAGTGGTCGGGCCCCGAGCTGCGGGGCCCGGCCATCGTCGTACGGCTAAGGGAAGTTGACCAGATAGGAGTTGTTGTAGCTAGCGTTCGCGGCCGCTCCGGTGTTGTTGATGATGTGCGAGATGGTGCCGACGCCGCCCAGTGAGACCACCGCCATGTCGTGGAACTTCACGCCGGCCACCGCGGGCACCTCGAACGCCCGCGCCGAGGCCACCGCGTTGTTCACGTTGAAGAAGCAGTAGCTGCCGAGCCCCCACGCCTCGAAGGCCGTGACGCCACTGGCCACCTTGATCGCCGGGTAGCCGTTGGTGGTGCCGTTCATCCAGGCGGCCTGGTTCGGCGGGTCGTACGGCATCTCGTTCTGGAAGAAAACGATCTTGCCGTTGGCGCCGTTCCAGACGACCTCGTTCTTCTGGTAGTGCTCGACGAACAGCCCGGTGGCGAGCACGTTGTCACCGTTGACGGTCAGGCCGTTGTCCGCGGTGTTCACCGTCCAGCCGATGCCGGCGCCGTGGTCGGCGCGCCACGCCCAGGTGTGGTCGATGATCGTGTTGTTGGTGTTCACGACCAGGCTGTTGGTGGCCTTGCCGGCGACCATGCCGCCGATCCGGAAGAACACGTCCTGCACCGTGGTCGGGTTGGCCGCGTGTGCCACCCCGGTCTTGGCCAGGCCGACCTTGAGCAGCGTGTCGCTGTTCGTGGTGCCGGCGTCGAAGAGCAGACCTTTCAGCCGTACGCCGTCGACGTCGGCCACGTCCATCGCGTTCACCCCGTTGTCCGGGACGATCGTCGGGTAGCCGATGCCGAGCACGACGGTGTTCGCCTTGGTCACGTGCAGGGTCTGGTTGACGTGGTAGATGCCCGGCGTGAAGAACAGGTTGCAGCCGTTGGCCAGCGCCGTGTTGATCGTCGCGGCCGAGTCGGTGGGCTTGGCGACGAAGAAGTTGCTCATCGGCAGCGAGGTGCCCGGCGTGCTGCCGCCGGCCCAGCTCGGCCCGGTGGCGTTGGTGCGCAGCGAGGGCAGGAAGACCCGGTACTTGCCGGCCGAGTCGAGGTACAGGTAGGGCACGTCACGCGAGACCGGCGTGGTGGCGAGCGTCGTGTAGCGGGGCCCACTGGCCGGGTCGGTGTTGAAGTTCGTCGCCGGGGCGCCGTTCGTCCCGGAGAACACCATGTTCCAGTTCGAGCCGCTCCACGCGCCGAGCGTGCTGTCCTTGGTGTACCACTGCTGCTGGGACGCGGACTCCGCGGTCCCGTCGACCTTCGTGTCGGAGATGTAGCCGCCGCTGGCCCAGCCGTAGCTCGCCGGGTAGAGGTTGAGACCCCCGATCACATGCATGCGACGGTACGGCGCGGCCTGCGCGACCGCCCAGCGGTTCGTGCCACCGTTCGTGTTGATCGACATGTTCTCGGCGGAGCGCCAGAAGTTCTGGGTCGCGTTGCCGGCGTCGCTGGCGTTGAACGCGTCGACCGTGACCGCCCCGTTGATCCGTACGTCATCCGGGTTCTGCCCCAGACCCAGGATCGAGGTGTTGAAGCCGATGTTCGCGCCGACGTTGTAGGGCGTGGTGCTCGGCTTGAAGACCAGCGCGTCACGGCGGGTGCCGAACTGCGCCGACTGCGTGTCCTTGGTCGCGTTGAACACGCTGTCCAGCGAGGACTGGATCGCCGCGTCCGACATCGAGTGGTCGTAGATGTGCACGTTCGCGCCGAAGTCCGGGGTGTCCGAGTAGGTCGGGCAGGTGCCGGGGTTGGTCGGCGTGGTGCCGACCGCGAACTTCTGCGCGCCGCTGCCGTTGCAGTCCCAGATCTGCAGGCGGGTGCCGTTGGCGGTGGCGCCGCTCGGGGAGTCCATGCAGCGGCCGGAGGCCGGGTTCTTCAGGCTTCCGTCGGCCTGCTGGGCCCACTGCTGTGCGCCGGTGCCGTTGCAGTCCCACAGCTGCAGGACGGTGCCGTTGGCGGTGCCGGCGCTGGTCACGTCCAGGCAGCGGCCGATCGTGGTCAGTGCCGTTCCGCTCCAGCTCCAGTGCTGGTCGACGCTGGCGGTCTGGCAGTCCCAGAGCTGGATCGCGGTGCCGTTGACGCCGGTGTCGTCGCCGCTGACGTCGACACATTTCGCGCCGGGACCGGTGATGGTGTTACCGGTGATCGCGGCGAGCGCGGCCTGGCCGCCGCCGGCGCTGAGCCCGGCCGCCACAAGTATGAACACGAGCGCCGCGAGCAGGCCGCGGTGCCGCCGTCGGGGGACAACTCTCACTTTGCTGCCCTACTTCCGTAATGCCTGCCCGAGGGGGAATTCTGCCGAGCGTGAGAGCGCTCTCAGAAATGTTTCCTTAGTGTTTCCTCGGCGCATGACCGTGTCAAGCATCGATCTAAGGCGTGGGTTCGCGAGGGCTGTCGCACGGCGTGTCCCCGGATCCTGCCGGAGCGGTCTGAAGCTGTTCTGGTGGAGCGTGAGCGGCGGTATCCGTCCGACCCGACCGAGGAGCGGTGGGATCTCGACGGGCCGATGCGCGCTGGTCTTCGACCGGCCCGCAGCGGCCGTGATGCGACACCTCGCGGCGCCGGTACTTCGGTTCAGTCGACGCCTTTCTACCTATTCGTCAAGCTCCACTGTGGCGGTCAGAAGTGATGGGGAGGGCGGCAGATGCGGACGAACGGCTGAGTGCCGGCCGCGTGGCTTGAGTGAGTATGGAGGAAGCTCCGAGCGGGTAAATCACGTAGCCGGAGCAATTTTTTATGCCTACCGGAATTGAGGGCACACCGATGGCTGACTCCCCCGGACTTGGTCTCGTCGAGATGCTGTCAGCGTTGCGCAGCGACCTGGTGGCGGCAATGGAGGCACCGGACGAGAGCGGACTCCGGTTTCCGGTCGACGGCGTTGAGGTCGAGGTCAAGGTTGCCGTGAAGAAAGGCGTGGACGGCAAGGCCGGTGTCAACTTTTGGGTGGTGCAACTCGGCACGACGGGGAAACTCTCGAAAGAGGAGGTCCACACGGTGACCGTGAAGCTGGGGGCGCCCGTGGACGAGAAGGGTGACCCGATCAAGGTCCGTCAGGGCTTCTCGCAGGAGCCGTAAAATCCATGCCGAGCGGTCTGGAGCTGTTCTCCCGCGTCGTCGAGGTGATCTGCGACCGGGGTGAAGATATACAAGAAGAGCGCTGGTATGCGGGCACCGGGACACTTACCGGCAGCGGTTTCGTGCTCACCTGCGCTCACGTCATCGACACTCGACCGTCGGCGACGATCAAGATTCGAACAATCGACGGCGAGGAGCATGCTGCCGCCGTCGAACTACTCAGTCCGGCGGACGGCGGCCTTGATCTTGCGTTGCTCCGGGTCGCAGCCGGTGAGTTCCTGCCCTTTTTGAGTCTCGCGAGGATCGACCGTACCCGGCCGGATCCGGTCTGTGGCTGCTGGGCGGTGGGGTTTCCGCGGTTCGGTGGCCGGACGTCCATCAGCGGGTACAACCGGCAAGTACGGCAGACGGCTCAGGTTTGGGGATATATCTTGCCGGGCTCTCGGATGCGCGGAGAGCCTCAGTTGGAGCTGATGGTTACCACCGCTCCGAGCCACAATCCAGGTGCCAGGTCACTCGTTCGTAGCCCGTGGGTAGGCATGTCGGGCGCCGGAGTCTTCGTCACCGGCTCGGCGCACGAGCCGCGCCTGATCGGTGTGCTGAGCGAACACACCGTGGCAGCCGGCGCGTCGGCGCTTGCGGTTCAGCCGCTGGCTGCGGTCCGGGATCTGGACGACGCCGCCGACTGGATACGTCTGCTCGGTCCGCAGGCGGCGGGGCACCTCGATCTCGCGCTGGCGGGCACCCTCGGCGCGGGGCAGCCGAATCTGTTCATCCAGCCCTTGGCGGAGGCGGCAGTCCGTGCCAGCATCGCTGTTGCACCGGCCAGTGCGACGATGCCCGGGCAGACGGTTGCACGGCTTGAAGCTGATGGGCAGCCGGGCGGCCCGCACCCGGATCTGGCATACGGACTGCTTGCCCGTGCCTGCGAGATCGGCGCAGCACCGGCGGGTGAGTCGGAGTCCGGCCCGGAGGGCCTGGCCAAACTGCTTCGATCGCCCCAACTCGCCACCCTTCTCGATCAGATGGTGGGCCGGACGCTGCGCGGCGATGGCGACGAGGCCGGGGAACTACTTCGAGCGTCATTCACCAATATGTGTGACGTTCTCGGAGTGTTGCCGGAGACCGACACCCGACGTGGCCTGTTCGAATCCATGCGGGCCTGGGTCAGAATTCTCGCCGGCGGTCTCGCTTCGCTGATCGACGCCGACCGGATACTGCCGCTGTACAGCGCCGATGCCCTCCGCGACCAGGCGGAGGCGCTCCTGCACTACGTGGGCACGGAGCCGGCCACCAAGGCGGGAGAGGTCCTGGAGCATCTGCGCGAGCACGTACGCCGGGCGAACGCGCGGATCTCGCTGACGATGTTGGGGCAGAACAGAAGCCTGCCACTGACCGATATCTATGTTGAACCGACGCTGACCATCGATCGGCCGCCGTTGGAGCCGCACCTCGCCGACGGCACCTCCGCTCAGGGGGCCGCCGATGTGGCGCCGTACGAGCAGCAGGCGTGGTCGCTGATTCCGCGGATACGCAACACCATCGACGAGGATCTGCTCGGAATGCGAGGCGTGCGCGCCTCGCCGTTGCGTCAAATAACCGGCAGTCGATCGATTGTTCTCGGGCAGCCCGGCATCGGAAAGTCGACGCTGTCGACGAAACTATCCTATGACGGAAGTGACCCGGAATGGGCGCGAGAACCGGTTCCTTTCGTCGTGATCCTGCGCGACCTTGTTTCGGAGCGCGAGCGTTCCCGACTGAGCATCGTAGAATTCATGGAGAGTCACGCACGGACCGACATGCAAATCGGCTCGCTGTCCATCGATGCGTTGCGATATTTTTTGCTCGGCGGGGACATCCACGTCATCTTCGACGGGCTGGACGAGATCGTCGACCCTGCGAATTATGACTGGGCGTGCCGCGCGATCGACAACTTCTGTCTGGAGTACCGCGCCGCGCGAGTTACCGTGACATCTCGGCGGCACGGCTTCGATGGGGCGCGTTTCCCGACCTTTACTATTTATGCACTTTCGCCTTTTGACCCGCAGCAGCTGAGCACCTATGTCCAGCGCTGGTTCAAACTCGACGAGTCGCTACTTCCGTCGGAGCACGCGAGGTACGCCGCGGAATTTATCGAGCAGAGCGAGGCCGCTGACGAACTGCGTCGGATTCCATTGCTACTTGCCCTGATGTGCTCGATCTTCGCCGTCGAGGGCGACATTCCATCCACCTTGAGCGAAATTTACCAGAAATGCGCCCAGTTGTACTTCAGGGACTGGGACTCCCGGCGCCGGATCAGGGCCACCGAGGCCATCGGGCGATTGCCGAGCTCCATCATCTTTGAGGCTTTCAGCGCACTGGCCGCGTCGATGCTGAGGGACGACTCCGAAAGCCGCTCGGGTGTGACCATGATGCAACTGACGGCGAATCTCCGTCAGTTCTTTCAGAGTCGCCGCGTTTTGGACGAAGCCGAGGAGGGCGCTGTTGCGGAAGCCTTCGCCGACTTTGTCTCCGGTCGGGCATGGCTTGTGGACAAGGTGGGCCGTAACGACCAGGGCGCCGTCCTCTATCAGTTCACTCACCGGACCTTTCTGGAGTACTTCGCCGCCGAGCATGCGGTTCGTACGCTGCGGAATCCCGCGGACCTTGCCGAGTTCGGTCTCTCCGCTCTCTCGGCCGAGGGCCAGATCGTCGTAGCTCAACTGGTGTTCCAGATCTGTGGTCGGGCGCGACCGGACGATGTGACGGCTGCCCTGGCGATCATGATCGACGTGGCTTCCTATACACCGCTCAAGCACCGGATCGTCGCCGCGGATTTCTTTGCCACGCTGTTGAGTGCGGTTCCCCTGGAGCGGACCAGCGTCGGCGAGGTGGTGAAGTTCTGCCTCACGACCGCGGTGAGTCTCGGGCAGATGGGAAGCGTGGCTGTCTGGACCGCCAACGGATACGACATGTACGAGAGCACAAACTGGTTCGAGTATCGGAGCCTCGGTCAAGCTGGCGACTTCAATGTCGACCTGCCCAGAGAGTTGATCCATCGGCTGCTCTCCACCGGACTTCATGGCATCGTCTCCCGTGCTGTTTTTCTCGACGCCACGCGAGTGGCTCTGCGAGAAGTGGTGGTGAACCGGCCGGCAATCAGCGTTTTCCTTGGTATTGCCCTGAGGGATATCCTTCCCTATTATCAGCAGTCGGATTTCAGATCCCCGGAAGTCATCGACATTCGGAAACTGACGCGCGAGGTATTCGACGAGCTGCATCCGGATGTCGAGAGTGAAGCGCGATCCGATCCGTCGCTGGCAGTCATGGCAGTTATTGCAAACATAATCACACTGGAGAGCCTCATTGATTGGTATGGGCTGTCCGTCCTTATGCTCAACCCACTCAACCCGCTGTGCGAGGCCGACTACTCGATTGGCCATATTGCGGTCAGGAGGGTTCTCAGCCAAGCGGCTATGGGGCGTGAAGGCGAGTTTATGGAGGTGGTCTTCCGGCGGGTTGCTGAAGGCCTCGACATTAATCGGGATCTGATCAATTACCGCGACTTCCTGGGTGTAAGCAGTTTATTTGATCGCAATTTCCCGGACCATGCGGATTCTACGCCGGAGGCGATTTCCGGCGCAATCGCACTTTTGATGATCACTCGCGAATTCGCGAACCCCAGCGCGCTGGTCATGCCTGAAGGAGGCAACTTTCCCGCTCGATTCCTTGCCTTCTGGGCGGATCGCCATCATGACGCCTCAGCTGAGGAGGTGATCGAGAATCTGGGTACCGTTTTGCCGCAGAAATGCGTCGCGGTGCTGGTGTCGTTGGCAAGCCGGCTCCAAGAGGCTTCCGGCTCGCAACGTGCTGATTTCGGGGGTCGCAGGATCCGGGGGCCGAAGTTCGACAGTTTTCGCGATGGCCGCGAGTTTCCCTACTGGCTTCCCGTGCCGGATGCGGGCGACGCGAGGTTTTCCGCGGCGCCGTCCCTCGCTCTCCTGCGTCGCCTCTCCGACGCCGGATTGGGTCCGTACACGTACGGACTCGCCCACATGGTCTACGTTCTCGGCTGCCGGGCGACGGATCCCAGGGAGGCCGTTGCTCTTCTTCAGGAAGCCCTGGATCTCCAGATGCGAAGCGACCACTCGTCAGCGGATGTGGCGGCAGCATGCGTGCGCCTTGCCAATGCGTACCGCCGGGCAAAATGGTGGAGTGAAGCGGAGGACGCCGTCAACCGTGCTGTCGAGGCGTTCGGCAAAGTCCTACGCCCCCCTCACATATACGGCAGCACGGTCAACGACCTGGTCTCCGATATCAGCCGGGCTGCGGTCGCCGTGGTGACTCGCCGATCCTTGCGGCGGAACTACGATCCCCTGCTGAACTGGATCGCCATGCTCGCCCAGAGCCACACGACGAACCGTCCCGACGTTGACTTGGCGGCCGCGAAGGATGTGCTCTTGGGCGAGGCCGAAAGACTTCGTGACAGGATGCTGTCCAGGCTGATCGAGCAGCAATTCTTCTACCTCGAAGACGAGGATTGAGGATCGGCTCTGTCGCGTCTCACGGCCTCGGCCGGCCGCAGCGGGTGAGCCGCGGGCGATCGCCAAGATCAAAGTCTGAAGCTCGATCGGGTACGGCAACCCACGCGCCCGCGCGTTATCGGCGAGCGCCACCCTCGCTGATCAGCGTGCCACCGAGCCCCGACCGCGTCGTCGGCTGGCCGACCAGTTCCACGAGCACGTCCTCGCGGTAGCCGTCGCCGAACACGGCGGTGACCGCGTCGGTGAACGCCGCGACGAGCCGCGCGGTGACCTCGGCCGCGTCCGGGCGCGCGAACACTTCCTCCCGCAGCCCGAAGGTGACCGAGGGCGCGGCCGTGGTCACCGGCACGCCGCCCCGGGCCCAGCGCCCGGCCGGGATGCCGATCAGCCGCACGTCGACCGAGGCGCGGGCCCACTCGCCGTACACCGAGACGACGGCGTCGGTCAGCCCGCCGATGATGCCCGGCTCGCGCCCGGCGAGATCGTCTTCGAGCGCGTAGAGCGTCACGTGCGGCATGGTCAAGCAGCGTAGAGCCGCCCGCCCGCGGCCGGAACCGAAATTCCCGGGACGGCGGCTGGCACAATCCCGGCGTGACCGAGATCGACGAGGCGCTGCACCGGCTGGGCCGGGCGTTCGTGGCGGGCCTGCGGGAGCCCGGCTACCAGCTGACCACCGTGCGTCCGGACGGCACCCGGAGCCAGACCTACACCATGGCGGGTGCGCCGGCCCTGCTCGGCCGGTGGAACACCCTCGACCTGAACGACGCCATGGCCGCACTGCCCGGCGTCGCCGGCGGTGGCCTGGTCGTCGAGATGATCGGCAGTCCGGACCGGACCTACACGATCCACTGGTCGCGGGACGTGCCGTCGCTGCCGGCCCGGATCGTCCTCGACGAGCGGTACCGCCTGCCCGGTCACGAGCTGCCGCCCGCCCGCGAACCCGGCGGCACCGACCCGGGCGGCACCGATCCGGCGGTGCTGGCCGAGGTCGAGCGCCTGGTCGGCGAGTTCGTGACCCGCCACCATCCGGACGGGTACGCGCCGGGCTGGTCCGAGGCGGAGATCCGGGACGCCGAGCAGCGACTCGGGGTGCGGCTGCCGGAGGATCTGCGGGCCCTCTACCGGCTGGTCCACGACGACAGCGGCGAGTCGGGGCTGCTCGACCCGTTCGTGCTCGTTCCACTCGACGTGCTCGTCGAGTGGAACCGGAAGAACCATCCGGGCTACCACGACGGCCCGTTCGACGACGCCGTGATCTACGACTGCGTCCCGGCCGGGCACGTCCGCCGGGTGTCGTCGAGCAGCGGCTGGATCACGTTCGCCCGCGACTACGGCATGAACTTCGCGGCCGTCGACCTCGATCCGGGGCCGCTGGGCCGGGTCGGGCAGGTCGTCACGCACGGGCGGGACGTGTGGGCGCCGGTCGCCTACGTCGCGGCCTCGGTCACCGACCTGCTCCGCCGCGCGATCGCGACCCTGGACGACGAGCGCCCGCAGCCGCCCGACCCGGAGGTCAGGGTCGACCGCCTCGCGGACGTGCCGGCGACGGCCCAGGGGGTGGTGCTGCGCACGGACGCTCCGGTCCGGCTCGCCGACCTCGCGCCGTTCGCCGGCCTTCGATCCGTGGTGATCCGCGCAACGGCCTCGACGGTCGACCTGACCGGTGCCGCCGGACTGCCGATCGAGCGCCTGCACGTGGCGGCGGCCGGCTGGACGCTCGGCGCGCTGCCGCCGACCGTCGTCGACCTCACGCTGAGCGGCAACGACCAGCCGGCGCCGGTCGCCGCCCTGGCCGGCCTGCCGAACCTGGCCCGGCTGGACCTGTCCGGGGCGGCGGTGCCGGACATCGGGGTGATTGCCGGCCTCCCCGCGCTGCGCGTGCTGACCCTCGACGGCCGCCAGTGGACGGATCTGCTGGCCACCGGCTGGCAGCCGGCCGGGCTGGCCGCCGCCGCGCTGGGTGGTTCCGCCGGGGTGGGCGACGCCGCGCGCTGGTCGCAGGCGCTCGGACGCGAGGGCGGTTTCCACACTCTCGAAGGCGGCCCGCGGTGATCCGGTCAGCAGTGCTCGGGGACGCTGTCGACGTTGGGGAGGTCGAGCATGATCTGGGTGGACGGGACGCGCAGGCCCTCCTGCGTCGCCACGTCGTAGAAGACGGTGATGCCGTCCGCCTTGCCGAGGTAGAGCAGGCACCGCCGCCGGCTCAGATCCGCCGGCCCCGGCTTGTCCGGTGACGTCCAGGCGACCGTGGCGGGGCTGGCCTGGACCGCGAGCACCGGGATCCGGACGGTGTGCAGCAGGTAGATGTTGCGCACCGTGATGCCGTTGCCGGCCTCGGTCCCGAACATCCAGGCGAGGATCGGCAGGCAGGTCAGCACCACGATCAGCGCGACGGCGCCGCACCGCTGGACGAGCCGGGCCAGCACGTCCCGCCGGGGCAGCGACACCATGGACTGCCACCGTCGCCCGGCCGCGTGGCGCAGGGCCCGGACACCCAGGTTGACCATGACCAGGG
This sequence comes from Actinoplanes sp. L3-i22, assembly GCF_019704555.1. Taxonomy (NCBI): domain Bacteria; kingdom Bacillati; phylum Actinomycetota; class Actinomycetes; order Micromonosporales; family Micromonosporaceae; genus Actinoplanes; species Actinoplanes sp. L3-i22. The sequence goes on along the minus strand of NZ_AP024745.1, from coordinate 7,508,006 downwards.
CCGCGGTCAGCAGCGCCACCAGCTCGACGGTGCCGACGAGCTGGGACGAGAGGATCTCCAGGTAGCCGTAGCCGACCTCTTCCGGGGTGGCCCGGAGCTGCTGATAGAAGAAGAAGTAGGCCAGCCGCAACGCCCCGAACAGCACGGCGCCGCCGACGGTGAGCAGCGGGATCGCATACTTCGCCAGCCAGTCCAGGGGCCTGGTGGGCGGCTCGGCGGCCCGTCGTCCCGGCCGCGCCGTCACCCGGCCCAAGGGTCGATCCGGAACTTGCTGCACTGCGGTTTGGTGAACCAGCACGCCAGCGCGTCGCCGGGCGACTCGACGAACGCGACCCGGGGACCGGGCTTGTCCGCCGAGGTCGCCGTCCAGGTCAGGACGCCCTCGCCGAATTGATCGGCGGTCACCTCCGGTAGGTCGTGGAGCAGGGGCCGCCGGTGCTCGCGCTCCTCGCCGTAGATGCTGGCGAAGATCGGTGCGCCGGGCCGGTATCCCGCCGCGGTGATGGTCAACGTTTCGCCGGGCCGCATCCGGTTCCCGTCGTCGTCGGCCGGCTCGGGGTAGGCGAACACCGCGTCCGGCGCGGTCGCGCGGCTGACGACCACCCGGCCGCCGCCGGTGACCGTGCCGTTCACCGTGACGACGAACGGATACGCGCCCGGGCGGGGGAACAGGGCGGCCGCCTCGACGGCATCCCAGGACCACGTCCGGTCACCCGGACCGCCGGTGTCGTCGCGACCGGGCCACCGGGTCGGGCCGAGGCCGGTGAACCGAAGCAGTGCCCGGTCACCGCGGGCGAAGCCCTCGCCGCACAACTCCAGGGCATCGAGGCGTTCGATGCGTACGGTGAGCGCGGTCTTTCCGGCGATCGGCCCGGAATAGGTGCAGGGGTCACCGTCGGCCGCGCTGGCGAACAGCCGCCACAGCAGCCACCGGTGCCGATGTCGCCGGCCCGCGTCGCCGGTCGTCACCGCCGACCGATGGTCCACTGCCGAGGGAGCGGGAGCCGCCGTCGCGGGTGCGGAGCGCGGCAGGTCGGCGGAGACCGCGGACGCGACACCCAGCACCGGGGTGACCGCGAGGGCGAGCAGGCCACGAACAGTGAGACGAACGACCATCGGCCATCAACTTTCCACTCGGCGGTGACCGCACTGTCAGGTAGCGCGATCACTATCCGCGATCCGTGCCGCATTCATGCCCGAATTGAGCCTACTGTCCACTTTTGTGTGATGGCCGCGGCGGAACGCCGTACGGCTGCGGTGTTTCAGGAATTTCTTGGGTTTGTTCCATCGGCCGGAGCTCAGATCATTGACTCGGTTCGATCAGGTGGCAAAGATTTCCGGCAAGTTTCTTTACGATTAGGACTCAGTCGAGAGGTCACCGCCGAATGACCCGTCCCCGTCTCGCCGGCCTGATGGCGGGCTTGCTCGCCACCGCCGGCCTGTTCGTCCCGCAGGCCGCCGCCCAGGCCGCCCCCGCCGCGAGTGTGCAGGCGTGGTTCAGCTCCGAGTCGCGCACCGCGGGCTACGAGCCGAAGAACGCCAACTGGTACACCAGCCCCGCCACCGGCCTGGCCGGCACCCCCTACCAGCTCAGCAGGCAGGCCGACATCGCCACCGCGGCGGCCGGCGGCACCGCCACGATCTCGGTCGACACCGGGCAGAAGTTCCAGACCGTGCTCGGCGTCGGGTCCTCGCTGGAGGAGTCGACGGTCTTCAACCTGGCCCGGATGAGCGCGACCGGCCGCACCAACGCCCTGCGCGCGCTGGTCGACCCGAGCGCCGGGGCGGGCTTCAACGTCGCCCGGATCACGTTCGGCACCAGCGACTTCACCTCGCACGACTTCTACACCTACGACGACGGCGCCGCCGATCCGTCGCTGTCGCGCTTCTCGATCCAGCGGGACATCGACTACAAGATCATCTCGACGCTGCGCGAGGCGCTGGCGATCAACCCGAACCTGAAGATCTTCGCGAGTGCGTGGTCGGCGCCGCCGTGGATGAAGACCAGCAACGCGATCATCACCGGCAGCCTGCTCGACCAGCACGTGCCCACCCTGGCGACCTACTACCGCAAGGCGATCCAGGCGTACGCCGCGCAGGGCATCCCGATCTACGGCCTGACCCTGCAGAACGAGCCGCTGTTCGAGCCCGCCGACTACCCGGGCATGAAGGTCTCCGCCGACCAGGAACGGCGTCTGGCGATCGCGCTGCGCACCGAGCTGACGAACAACGGGCTCGGGGCGACCAAGATCTGGGCGTTCGACCACAACTTCAGCGAGGGTGTCTCGTACACCCAGGGGGTGCTGACCAGCGACGCGCGGGCCTCGGTCGACGGGATCGCGTTCCACGACTACGCCGGTGACCCGTCCGCGATGGCGACCGTCAAGGCGCAGTTCCCGGAGAAGGACGTGCTGATGACCGAGCGCTCGGTCTGGGGCACCTCGGGCGCCGACCGGGTCGTCCAGTACTTCCGCAACCAGGCCACCCTCTACGAGGGCTGGGTCTCGATGCTCGACCAGAACCGCTCGCCGGAGCGCTGGAGCGGCTCGCCCGACCCGACCATGCTGGTGCAGAGCGCGTCGAACCCGGACACGTTCTGGAAGACCCCGGACTACAACATGATCGCCCAGTTCTCCAAGTTCGTGCAGGCCGGCGCGAAGCGCGTCGCCACCGGCTACGGCTCGACCGGCACGGTCACCGACGTCTCCTTCGTGAACCCGGACAACTCGCTGGTCACCGTCGTGGTCAACCAGACCGCGGGGAACCAGACCTTCACCCTGCGGGCCGGCACGCGACAGTTCACCAGCACCTTGCCGGCGAAGACCACCGGGACGTACGTGTGGGCCGGCGCCGGCGACGCGGGCACCACCCCGTCCCGCTCGGGCCCGATCACCGGCCTCGGCGGCAAGTGCGTCGACGTCCCGAGCGCGTCCACCACCAACGGCACCCAGGTGCAACTCTGGACCTGCAACGCCTCCACGGCGCAGACCTGGACGATCGGTTCGGACAACACGGTCCGCGCGCTCGGCAAGTGCCTCGACGTGAACGCCGCGTCCACCACCAACGGCACCAAGGTCCAGATCTACGACTGCAACGGCAGCGCGGCCCAGCAGTGGACCGCGGGCACCGACGGCACCCTGCGCTCGCTGGGCAAGTGCCTCGACGCCACCGGCCCGTCCTCGGCCGACGGCACGAAGCTGCAGCTCTGGGACTGCTTCGCCGGCGACAACCAGCGCTGGGTCCTGCCGTAACCGACCCGTCCGGCGCCGCCCAGCTGTGACCCAGCGGGCGGCTCCGGATCGTCTGAGGCTCGTCTGTCACCCACCCATGTCGCCAAATGCAACTTTGTCGACATGATGAGCGTGCCTGCAGCGGAGTTGCTCTGAGTAATAGCGCAGATGGTTGCACTCAGATAGAAAAGCCTCGCAGAAGAGTTCAGCTCGATCGAGTGTCGTCCGTCATTGCCATAGCGATCTCCAGATCGAATCCCTCAATAGTCAACTCGATCCCCCGCCGAGCGAGTCGTTCAAGGTCATCGGACCAGGCCAGCTGGTGTTTGCCTGTGATCTTTACGATGGACAGCTTGGTCATGGTCAGCAGCTCGTCAATGTTGGCCAAGCGGTTAAGATCGCCCAGTTCAATCTTTTTGAGTTGAGGTGCGTTGGTAAGGGCTGAAAGGGTGGACAGAGCCGAGACGTTTGAAATAATGAGGTTCTCGAGATGTGGCGCAGCGTTGAGGATGTGGATTAGCAAGTCCATGTTGTCGGCGCGATGCCAATGGAGACTTTTCAGATGCGGCAGGCCAAAGATGATCTTTTTTGGCGTGTAGATCATTCCGTCGACCCAGAGCGTGGATAGGCGCGTCGCCTCCACGCCTCGAAGGTCGCAATCGAATTCGCCTGAGAGTTCGAGGTTTGTCAGGTGGGGAAGTGACGGCCATAAATCAGGAGAGATGCGGCAAAAAGTGGAGTTCACCCCGAGGATCTGAAGCTGCGTGATGCCCCCAGCCATCCCTCCCAGGTTTCTAAGGCCTCCTAGATACGCGCTGTGCAGATTTGGCATGGTCCACAGAAATCCGCCTGCCTTGGCGCGTGGATCATGGAGGATATTCAAATTCCCAGCTGAGAGACTCCGGATGGGCGTGCTGCGGCAGTTATCGACGAAGGACTCCTCCGGAACCTCGACATCACACGCCCATACGAAATTTTCGTGTAGACCTCTGAGGTGGGGAAGCAGAGTCGAGCTCCGTAGAACGATGTTCTGTGGTTCCGGTGGTGCGAGATCCCGGAGCACCATGTTGGCGAAGGCTTCCGGGTCGAACCACGACCACACCGTGACCAGTGATTCGATGGCTTCGATGCGCCGTTCGGCAGCCATTGACCCGAGCACGGCGAGTGCCTCCGGTGTTCCGATTTCGCCGAGCGTCCGGATGGACATGCGTAGTACCGGATCCGGCAGATCCGGCCGCGCGAGTGCGGACCGGAGATACGGCAGCACGCTGTTACCTGCCGATGCGCAGGCGCGAGCATCCTGCTCGTCGGTCGGCGGCACTACGCCTGCGATCGCCGAAAGGATTCGGGATCGTGAACTTTGCGGCAGAATGGTAGCGGTATCGAGGAACCCGGCGCACGTGGCAGTGAGTATTCGCCGATTGTTCCTCCAATCGTCCGTGGCCGACTCCACCATCGTCAGTACGGCCTCGACCAGCGCCGCAACCTGACGATCGATGCCGATCCCCGCAGCTAGGACAACCGCTTCGTTCCAATTCGCCTGGAGCACGTGTGCGGCTAGCATCTCGATTCGGTCGTGGCGTACCAACGAGCGCGCGGCCAGGTATTCAAGGAAGGTGCGGTGCACAAAGTCGATGCGTTTCTCGCTCGGCGCGCGCAGTACGCCCGATCGGGCGAGGAGGTGCTGAAGGATGTCCGTTGCTGTCGCATCACCGAACCGGTGGGCGAGCGGGCTGCGTGCGATCACTTCCTCTACGCGGCGCATGGGTGCTTCGGAGAGGCCGTTGGTGAGTAGGAAGTCTGCTACGTCCTCCAGAACCAGCCGCTTCTCCGTCGGCGTGAGTCGTACCTCGTCTACCTCGACCCGTTTGTGCGCGTCGCGCTCTCCGAGCAACAGATTAAGCAGCGTGTCGTAGATTTCGATCCGGTTCGCCGGAAGTACGCCCCGCTTGAGATGGAAGAGCGCACACAACACCGCACACAACAAGGGGGAAGACGCGAGCAACCGATACTCCCGTGCATTGGACACGATTCCGGCGACCTTGGCTGCTTGGCCCTCGATGGCTGAGCGTTCGGCGCCGGTCATCTGGGAGGCTATGGCTGTGTGCCAGTGCAGCACGAAGCTGCGGATCTGTTCACGGTCGAGCGGTAGAACGTCAGCAACGGCTACCTTACCGAAGCGAAGCCGTTTGAGCTCGCCCAGCGAAGTCCACGCGGTCGGCCGTGATGTGACGACCACTAATATACGGCGGCGGAATCGCTGGAAGCCCTCGAGCCAGTCGATCAGGTCTCGCTGGCGGTTCCTGGGCAGCTCGTCCAGGCCGTCGACTAGTAGAAGTGCTTCGCCCTCCTGAAAGGACTCTGCGCTCCAGGCGCGTGGTTCTGCCGCGAGATTGCTGCGGGTGGTGACCGCGGCCAATTCCTCGATCCGCGGGAACGGACTATCGGCGTAGTTGCGTAGCTTAACTACGAAGGGCATGTGGCCGTTGAGGTGTTCCAGGTCGCCGACCAGTGTCTGGCGTGCCACGTTCGTGGCCAGCCATTGAAGGATCGTGGTCTTCCCGGCGCCGGCTGAGCCTCGCAGGATGGCGAGTCCGTGCTTAGGAAGGATCTTGGCAAGGTCGCTTGGCCCGGTGGTCGCGGTATGCCAGGACGGCACCTCCAGCCGTAGCGAGAGATATGCCGTCGTTAGCGAATAGCGCCGGAGGTCACGGATCAGATCCACGCCGTACAGATCCAGCCGGTCGTAATCGTTGGCTACCGCACGTCGGTAGTCGACGGTGAACTCGTCCACCTCCCGCTGGCGATCTGAGCGGCGGTCCTCGCCGTCGCGGTCGGCGATTCGGGCCGGCAGATCGTTGAGCGAGCGCTCGACCGAGTCCAGTAGTTCGCGCATTTCATTCGATCGGGTGAGCAAGCTGGTCAACGCTGTTGCTGTCAGGCTCGGATGACGGCGGGCGAGATCGACGACCTCGTAGCAACTCTCCCGGAGCAGGGCGTACGCCAATCGATCTGCGTCACCGCCGAGTTGGGTGGCCTGTTCCCGGAACTCACTGTGCGCGAGAGTGTGCTGTTCAAGCGCTCGTACCTGGACGTCACTCCGGACCACCGTGGTTAGGTCGGCCGTGCCGGCCTGCGCCAATGCCTGTGACACCACCTGCGCGGATGCCGCAACATCCCCCTCGCTGACGTTCCGGAACTCCACCTGGATGAACTGGGCAAGGCGCTTCACGACGCGGTCGGAGATGTGCTCCAGGTTGCGGCCGATCTCGCGACGGTCGCCGTCATCCTTGACCGAGGTCAGCAGCTCGTCAAAGTCCTTGATGGAGTCGGCTAGGTCGCTCGCTGATGGCTCTTGCAACCTCAGCAGGATCCGGACCAGGGGAAGCCCAAGAGCGAGAAGCGGCGTGATGCTCACCCCTGACATTCTGTCAGGCCGTTCAACCACCACAACGACCGAATCTGACTGGTGGTCGCGTGGTGTCTAGTGCGCGATGAGCATGGCGGCCGTCGTGGAGGTCGTCCGGCTCGGCGGCGACGCGGACTTCGCGCACTCCATGGCGGCGGACGCGATCGGGCGGCTGACCCCGAACGAAGTCTCCCGGTTCGCCGAATCGGCGGCGGCGCTCGTGGCGGTCGAGATCCGGACCGGTCACCCGGCCCAGCTGCGGAGCGTGGAACAGCTGCTGAGCCCGATCCAGCGGGCGCTGTTCCACGGCGCGCTGGCCGAACGGATCGACGCGGGTCACGCGCGGGTCGCCCTGCGCCTGCTGGAGGGCATCGACGTACCGGAGCAACAGGCTCTTGTCCTTGTCCGGCTGGCCGAGGCGGCTGCCGCGCACGGTGACACCGGCCGGGCCGTCGACATGATGACCGAGGTGAGTGGGTGGATGCGGGACGAGGAGGACGCCTACTGGTTCCCGCCGGTGCTGGAGCGCGGCATGCGGGCGCTGCTCAAGGCCGGCGCGCCGGAGCGGGCGGAGGAGCTGTTCGAGGCGGACACCCTGCTGTCCGGCGGGCCGGATCCGCAGATGCGGGCGCTGCTGGCGGCCGGTCTCGCCGAGGCCGGGCACCTCGACCGGGCCGAGCGGGTGGCCGACGGGATCGAGGACCGGTCCTGGGCGCGGAGCCCGCAGATCCGGCTGGCGCCGACCCACGTCGACCACCGTGACCAGGCGCTGCTGTCGGTGGTGGCGGCGCACGCCGAGGCCGGTTCGCGCCCGGAGCAGATCCTGGCCATCGCGGAGCGCATCCACAGCCCGGTGGAACGCGCGGCCGCGTTCACCGCTGTCGCGCGGGCGCTGGCGAAGGACCGTCGGCCGGTGCGGGCACGACGGGTGCTGGCGCGGGCTTTCGCCCAGGGCGACTGGGCGGTTCCGCTGTACGGGCTGGCGGAGGTCGCTCCGGACGTGGCCCGCGAGGTGCTCGCCGGTCTGATCGACCGGCCGGCCGGCTGACCGGGTGCGGTCAGCTCGTGGACGTGGCGAAGGCGGACAGCGCGAAGGGGGACGTGTCCGGGTCGGCGGGCTGGTGGGTGGGCAGGGTGATGGTGATCCGGGTGCCGGTGCCCGCCGGGTTGGTGTGGGCGGTGATGGTGCCGTGGTGGCGGGTCACGACCCGCTCGCAGATGGCCAGGCCCAGGCCGGTGCCGGCGTAGGACTGGCCGGCGTGCGCGCGGTGGAACGCGGTGAAGACGTCGGCCTGCTGGTCGGCGGGGATGCCGATGCCGCGGTCGTCGATGTGCAGCCGCACGGTCGCCTCTGGGCCGGCGTCGTCGGCCCAGACGTGGATGCGTGCCGGCTCGCCCGGCGGGGTGTACTTGATCGCGTTGCCGATCAGGTTGTCCAGCAGCTGGCGGAGCATGACCCGGTCGGCGTCGACCTCGGGCAGCGGGTCGACCCGGATCCGCGGTGGCAGCGCAGCGCCCGCGACGCGGTCCGCGCTGACCTGCGTGACCAGGTCGTTCAGGTCGGTCGCCCGCAGGTGCAGGGGCTTGTCGCGGGCGGTGGCGTAGCCGAGCAGGTCGTCGATCAGCTGGCCCATCCGGTCGACGTTGCGGGCGATCCGCTGGCACAGCGTGTGCACCTCGTCGAGGTCCGGCGCCTGGCCGGGGCCGAACTCGTCGGCGAACAGCTCCAGGTAGCCGCGGACGCCGGCCAGCGGGGCCTTCAGGTCGTGGGCGACCACCCCGGCGAAGGTGGCGAGCTCCGCCTCCCGCTCGCGCAGGATGGTGACGTCGTACCCGGACGCCACCGCGCCGATGATCGTGCCGCCGGTGCCGATCAGCGGACAGGCGTCGACCATCACCGCCCGGCCGCGCCGGCCGGTCCGGTGCAGCGTCATCTCCTGGTGCACGACGATCTCCCCGGCCAGCGCCCGGGCCAGCGGATGCCGTGGATCGCCCTCGTGCAGCCCGGCCAGGTCGTCGACGTGCCGGGGCGGGTCCGCGGCCTGGGTGGTGTCCCGGGCGACCCGGTTCCGGAAGACCAGGACACCGTCGTTGTCGCAGCTGACCACGGCGGTGCCCAGGGTGTCGAGGACCTGCTCGACGTAGTCCCGGGCGGCGCGCAGGCCGGCCTCGGCGGCGTCGGTGGCGTCGAGGGCCCCGTTCAGGGTGGTGGTGAACTGCCGTACCTCGACCGGGCCGAGGACCGGCGCCCGGGCCGTCCGGTCACCGTCGGTGAGCCGGCGCAGGACCGTGCCCAGCGCCTGCAGCGGGGAGAGCAGCAACCGGCTGGTCCGGACCGCGGTGAGCAGGGCCAGCCCGACCGCGGCCAGGCTCAGCAGGCCGATGCCGGCCTGGGCCCAGGCGGTGATCTGCCGGATGTGCCGGGACGTCCGGTGCTGATCGGCGCGCAGGGCCGCGGCGACGGCGGCGTTGGCCCGCCGCACCGTGTCGAACATCGCCTTGCCCACCGAGCTGTCCGGGACGGCCTCCTGGCGGCCGGGCACCGCGTCCGCGATCCGGGCGGCGAACCCGGTCAGCCAGGACTGCGCCGCCGCCTGCTGGTCGGCCAGCAGCTGCCGGGTCGTGCCCTGGGCCGCGACGGCGGCGCTGCGCAGGGCGTCCGGCAGAGCCGCCACACCGGCGCGGTACGGGTCCAGGAAGCGGCGGTCGCCGGTGAGCTGGTAGCCGCGGACCCCGGTCTCGGCGTCGGTGAGCGTCTGCAGCACCTGCTGGTTGGCCAGTTCCGCGGTCCGGATCCGGGTGAACTCGCTCTGGTAGCGGGCCATGGTGGCCTGACCGGACACCAGCTGCAGAATGCCCGTGACGGACAGGATCAGCACCAGCCAAGCGAACTGGCGTCGAAGAGAGCTCGCCAACGGCCTCGGCACGGTGCCCCCTCACGTCTTCGCCCGACAGTAGCGATTCGCCGCCGCCATATCCGGGAAAACGAGAGGTGACCTGCCCCGACGGTCAGCGGCAGGCGCCGTACTCGGGGTGGAAGTGCTTGATGACGTCGGCCGGGACGTCGGTGCAGATGTCGTCGCTGGTGTTGCTGGCGATCATGGTCCAGGAGCCGTCGGCGAAGTGGAAGACGGCCGGCTCGTCGTCGGCGACGGTTCCGGGGCGGGTGCCGATCGCGTAGCTCTGGTAGCAGACGATGTCGTCGAGCTTGGTGGCGGCGCCCGTGCCGCCGGTCTTCTTGTTCACCGCTTTCAGCAGGTCGGCCTCCGCGGCCGGACACGCGGCGGCGCCGGGCGGGCCGGTGGGCGCGCTGGAGACCGCGGGCACGGCGGCGGTGGCGGTGGGCGTGGTGGTCGCGCCGGCGACCGGTGCGGCGTCGTCACCGCAGGCCGCGGCACCGAGGACGAGACCGGCGCCGGCGGCCAGCAGGGCGAGGTTACGTGCGTACATGATGGATCCTCCGTAGGTCGTTCGCTGTGGTGGACCTAAACCTAGGGGAACGCGAGACAGCGAAGATCACGGATTCGTGCCAGGCCTAGACCGCCCGCAGGGACCGCTTCGGGAGCGAGGCCGGGATCGGCCTGCCCAGCCGGCCGAGCACCGCTTCGCGGTAGGCGACGGTGTGCGCCGCGATCGCCTTGCGCCGGGCGAACCAGCGGACGATGTCCAGGTAGCGGTAGCGCTGGTAGCCGGTCGGCTCGACCAGGTGGGCGTCGACCATCGTCTCCATCAGCCGCTCGGCCTCGGTCTCCGGCAGGTCCAGCAGGCGGGCCGCGGTGTCGATCGTGACCTCGTCGTCGTCCACGAGCGCGACCAGGCCGAACGCGACCGCGGCGAGCGGATCGGCGACCTGCAGCGTGGCGAGGTCCCGCTCGAACGGCGCCTCGACGCGGATGCAGTCCTCGTGCACCGCGACCGGCTGGCGCATCTCCACCCGCAGCCGCTCGCCGATCGACGCGACCGACCACGCGGGCCGGGCGGCCAGGCGGGCGGCGCCGAGGCGGACCGCGAGCGGCAGGTGGGAGCAGGCCGCGGCGAACTGCAGGGCGGCCTGATACTCGGTGTCGACCCGCTCGCGGCCGGCCACCCGGCGGAACAGCTCGACCGACTCCTCCGGCTCGAACGGCGACAGCGAGACCCACTGGGTGACCGGCAGCTCGGGGATGCGCGCGCCGCCGGTGAGCAGCACGGCGCTGCCGGTGCCGGCCGGCAGCAGCGGGCGCACCTGCTCCCGGGTCTGCGCGTGGTCGAGCAGCAGGAGCAGGCGGCGGCCGCAGGTGACGGTGCGCCACAGCGCCGACCGTTCGGCCAGGTCCTCCGGGATGTCGGCGGACGCCACCCCGAACGCCCGCAGGAAGCCGGTCAGCACCACCCCGGCGTCGGCCGGACGGTTCCGCTCGCCGCGCAGGTCGGCGTAGAGCTGGCCGTCCGGGAAGTCGGGCCGGATGCGGTGGGCGACGTGCAGGGCCAGCGCGCTGGTGCCGATGCCGCCGAGCCCGACGATGCCGACCAGCGGCGCGCCGGGCAGGTCCGTCACGAGCACGCCGGTGAGCTGCTCGATCAGGTCCGTACGCCCGACGAAGTCCTTGATCGCCAGCGGCAGCTGCTCCGGCACGGTGGCCGGCGGCTGGTCCCAGACCGGTGCGGCCAGCGCCGGGACCGCCTCGCCGGTCAGGATCCGCTGGTGGACGTCGCGCAGCGCGGCGCCCGGGTCGAGCCCGAGCTCGTCGGCGAGCCGGGTCCGGATCCGCTGGTACTCGGTGATCGCCGCGGCCTGCCGGCCGGTGCGGTACAGGCCGAGCATCAGCAGCCCGCTCAGGCCCTCGTCGAGCGGGTGCTTCTCGGTCAGCGCGGTCAGCTCGGTGACCGCCGTGCCGGCCCGGTCGGTGCCGATGTCCAGGGCGAGCCGCTCCTCGGTGGCCGTGTGCCGGTCCCGTTCGAGCCGGACGCGCTGGGCGGCCGCGTACGCGCCGGGCACGTCGGCCAGGGCGGACCCGTGCCAGAGGCGTTCCGCCCGGTGGAACGCCCGGGCCGCGGCGCCGTGGTCGCCGCTGTCCCGCGCGGTCCGGGCCCGGGTCACCGCGGCCGTGAACGCGGTCAGGTCCAGCGCGGTGGGCTCCAGACGCATGCGGTATCCGCCGTTGACCGTTTCGATGACGTCCGTACCGAAAATTTGTCGTAATCGGGAAATGTAGGTGCGTAACGTCAGCGTGGCGGTGCGCGGGGGATCGCCGTCCCACACCGCGTCGATCAGCGCGTCGAGGGTCGCCTGGCGGCCCTCCCGCAGCGCCAGGACGCTCACCACGACCCGCTGCTGCGGGGCGCCGAGGTCGAGCTCGTCGTCGCCCCGCCAGGCGCGCACCGGGCCGAGTACCGAGATCCGCAGCATCGTCTTCCTCAATCCTTCGTCGTGACCGGTCTGGTGCAACAACCATTCAAGCTGGCGTGTTTCCTCGCTCGCCACCGGCCTGACCAGGGCATCTACGTTTCGCCAAACCTTCGTCGACGTTGCGGCCGCTCAATGGGTGAGCTGCCCGGCACCCGCCGGGCCGCGTACTTCCGGAAAGGCCGTTTCTCGTGAGCACACTCCACTCTCCCGGCGTCTCCTCCGCGGACGACCTCGTCGCGCTGCGGGCGGGCGTCGCCGGCCCCGTCCTCGTGTCCGGGGACGAGGGTTACGCCGACGAGATCGCCACCTACAACCTCACCGTCGTGCACCAGCCGGCGGTCGTCGTCGGCGCCACCAGTGTGGCCGACGTCCAGGCGGCGGTCCGCTTCGCCGCCGCCCGTCAGCTGCCGGTCTCGGTCCTCGGCGCCGGGCACGGCAGCTCGGTGTCCTCGGCCGGCTCGGTGATGATCACGACCCGGCGGCTGACCGGCCTGACCATCGACGCCGGCGCGATGACCGCGCGGGTCGAGGCCGGCGTGCGCTGGGCCGAGTTCATCGAGCAGGCCGGCAAGCTCGGCGTGGCCGGGCTCAACGGCTCGTCGCCGACCGTCACGGTGGTCAGCTACACCCTCGGGGGTGGCCTGGGCCCGTTCGGCCGCAAGCACGGCTACGCCGCCGACCACGTCACCGCGCTGGACGTGGTGACCGCGGACGGCGAGCTGCGGCACGTCACCGCGGCGAGCGAGCCGGACCTGTTCTGGGCGCTGCGTGGCGCCAAGGGCAACTTCGGTGTGGTGGTCGCCGTCGAGTTCACCGTCTTCCCGATCGCCGCGTTCTACGGCGGCGGCATCTTCTTCCCGGGCGAGCTGGCCGGGGACGTGCTGCACCTGTTCCGCGAGTGGGTGAAGACCGTGCCGGAGGAGATGACCGCGTCGGTCGGCCTGCTGCACCTGCCGCCGGCGCCGTTCGTGCCCGAGCCGCTGCGCGACCGACTCGTCGCCCACCTGCGGATCGCGTACCTCGGTGGCCCGTCCGACGGCGCCCTGCTGGTCGAGCCGTTCCGCAAACTCGGCACGCCGATCATCGACGCGGTCGGGCCGATGCCGTACGCGGCGGTGGCCGCGGTGCACAACGACCCGGTCGACCCGCTGCCCACCTACGAGAGCGCGACGCTGCTGTCCGAGCTGCCGGCCGAGGCGGTCGACACGATCCTGCGGCACGCCGGGCCGGGCGCCGAGTCGCCGCTGATCCTGGCCGAGGTGCGGCACCTGGGCGGGGCGCTGAGCCGCGCGCCCGAGGTGCCGAACGCGGTCGGCAACCGGGACGCGACGCAGTTCAACGTGTTCCTGGTGGCGGCCGGTGGGCCGCCGGACGCCGAGCCGCTGCACGCGTACCAGCAGAAGCTGATCGACGACCTGGGGCCGTGGACGACCGGGCGCCGGTACCTGAACTTCATGTTCGAGCGGGACGCCGACCCGAAGACGGCCGCGCTCGCCTACGCGCCGGAGGCCTACCAGCGGCTGACCGAGATCAAGCGCCGCTTCGACCCGGCCAACCTGTTCCGGATCAACCACAACATCCCGCCGGCGAGCTGATCCGAACCGGACTCCCGGGGCGTGCGGTGACCCCCGCCGCACGTCCCGGGCGCATGCTCTTCATTCCCTGTTAGACAATCAGATCATCGACGTACGGCGATGGCTTCTACCGTCTCGGCCATGACCGACTCCCGGGTAAAAGGGCGACTCACGGTGGCCGTGGCGACCGCCGTGACGCTTCTCGCCGCCGTTCCGCACCTCGCGCACGCCGCCTCCGGTGACGACCTGCCGTTCGCCTCGGCGGTGTTCCGGGCCACCCACAACTCCTATTCGGGCAACGTGGCCGGGGCGCGCGGCTCGATCACGCAGCAGCTCGACGCGGGCGTGCGCTTCCTGGAACTCGACGTGTGGAGCGGCGACTACGCGAGCGCCGGCGACTATCGGATCGGGCACGCCAAGGCCGGGGATCAGGTCGATCATTCGAACGGGAATCCGGCCGGGGATCAGCTGCGGGCCTGGCTGACGACCGTGAACACCTGGTCGGAGGCGCATCCGGCGGCGGCGCCGATCACGGTGCTGCTCGACCTGAAGGACGACGTGACGGGGCGGACGTCGTACGCGAACGGGAATTTCGTTTCTATGAATGCCGAGCTCGGGGACGTTTTCGGCGATCGTCTGGTGCGCAGCCAGGACACCGCCGCCCAGCTCGGGCCGGTGGCCGCGCTGCGCGGGCGGGTGCTGACCGTGCTGTCCGGGAACGCGACGGCCCGGGTCGGCTACAAGCAGGACAACGGCAGCAATCCGGCGGTGGCGGTCAACGGGCGCGGGCAGGTCGTCGAGGTGCACGACAACGGTTCCGGCGTGCTCTGGTACTGGACCGGTGTCTATCAGTCCGACGGCAGTCTGACCTGGCGGCGGCACGGGAGATACGACACCGGAAAGGCTCCGGCGGTGGCGCTCAACAACGACGGCACGGTCGTCGAAGTGCACCAGGCGCCCAGCGGGAACGCGTTGTGGTCGCGCGTCGGACGCCTCGACGACGCCGGTGAGATCACCTGGTCGGCGTCCGCGAAGTACGACACCGGCGTGCTGCCGACCATCGCGTTCACCGATCCGGACGGCACCGCGATCCGGGAGATCCACCGCAGTCAGAGCAGCACGCAGAACTGGGACTGGAAAGGCACCGCCGGCGCCACCTCGATCACCTGGGGCGCGCACGCGACGACCTCCGACGCTCGATTCCCGACCACCACGGCGACGTCGGGCGGCCGATCGGTAACGGTCACCGGGGGCACGCTGAGCGCGGCGACCGACCGGGTGGCGGCGGCCCCGATCCGGCTGCCGCAGCTGGCGTTCGTGGAGTACCAGGCCGGGGACAGCGCGACGCTCAAGTCGGGGTCGCTGTTCTGGGCGGCCACGGCGTCGAACAAGTCGTTCGTGCTCTCCGGGCGGGCGGCCGGGGTGAGCGTGCGCGGCTGGGACTTCGACTCGGCCGGCCTGGCCACGGTCCCGCTCGCCAACTTCCCGGCGACGAACACGCCGGACGCCGCCTGGTACCGGACGCTGACGGCCGACGCGGTGGCGTAGGCGCTTACTGGTCCACGTTGTAGACGCCGTCGGGCTGCTTGCGGGCGTGGGTGACGAAGCCGCGGACCCGCTTGACGTCCGGGATGTCCCACAGGACCGGGGTCAGCGACCACTCGCCCGGCATCCGGCGGGTCCGGAGCAGCTCGCGGCGGCTGAAGAAGGCGTCCAGGGCGGTCGGGAACGCGCCGAACGCGAGGCTGCCGGACCCGTCCGGCTCCACCTCGATCACCGGCGGCGGCAGCGTGTTGAGGTCGACCGCCATCGTCCAGTTGCCGTTCCAGCCACTGCGGATGATCAGCCGGTGCGTGGTGACGGTGAAGCGGGCGGTCCGGAACGCGACCGCCCGCTGGACGAAGGGGAAGCCGGCGTTGCCCACGCCCAGCAGCACCAGCGCCACCCCGAGCACGATGCCGCCGGACGAGCCGCGGGCCGCGATGTAGACGCCCCCGAACCCGGCGAAAGCCAGCATCGCCAGGTCGATCGGGACGCGCACGATGTCGGTCGGCCGGGACAGCCGGCGGCGCACCGGCCGGCCCTCCCAGACGACGCGCTCCTCCACCGGATTGATCTGCACACCCTGCATCATCGCCCCGGTGCGCCAGCACCCGCGAGCGACGGTCAGAGAGTGATTCCGAAAAGGGCACAGGCATTGCCGTACGCGAAATCGGCCTTTTGTTTTTCGGTCGGGAAATGGTCGAGGAACGTGGCGATGTCGGCGCGGCCGGGGTGCTGGAACGGGTAGTCGGTCGAGAAGATCAGCCGGTCCGGAGTGGTCACCGCGAGCGCGTGCCGCAGCAGCGCCGGGTTGAGCATGCCGGACGTGGTGATGTGGAAGTTGGTGCGCAGGTAGTCGGAGACCTTCCGGGGCAGGCCGGCCACCCGCGACAGGCTGTCCGCGCGGTCGAGCCAGAACAGCAGCATCTCGCCCCAGTGCCCGAGCACGACCCGCAGGTCCGGATGCCGGTCGAAGGTGCCGCGCAGGATCAGGCGCAGGGCGGCCGTCGCGGCGTCGAGGTGCCAGCCCCAGCCGAACGTCGCCAGCGCGAGGTCGGTCAGCGGGCCGAACCCGCGGTAGGACGCGTCGCGCACCGCGGGCGAGGGCAGCTGCGGGTGCAGGAACACCGGTTGCCCGAGCCGGGCCGCGGCGGCGAAGAAGTCCTCGTAGGCCGGATCGTCGAGGAAGCGGTCGCCGCTGCGGCCGTAGACCATCGTGCCGACGTGGCCCAGGCCGGCCGCGCGCTCCAGCTCGGCGGCGACCGCCTCGGGCGCGGACATCGGCAGCGTCGACAACGCGCGGAACCGGGTCGGGTGCGCGGCGACGGCGGACGCGGCCAGGTCGTTGGCGGCGCGACTGAGCCGGACGGCCTGGCCGGGGTCGAGCGGCTGGGTGCCCGGCGGGGTCAGCGCGAGCACCGACAGGTCGATGCCCTGGGCGTCCATCGCCGCGAGCCGGCCGGCGCCGAGGTCCCGCAGCCGCTCCTGGTGGTCGCCGAGGTCGTTGAAGGCGAGGCTGTCGTCGTCCGCTCCGGCTTCGAGGGCGGACGTCAGCTCCGGCATGATCCAGTGCTCTTCGATGGCGATGAGAGTCATGACTCAAGCATTGGACGGGTCCGTCGCCGGAGTGGCTCCGGACGTAGGATCGCCGTCATGGATGACGTCGAAGTCGCGGAATCCGTCACGCTGGAGCCCGATGACGTGCGAATCCTGCGGGCCCTGCAGATCGATCCGCGGGTCGGCTTCGCGTCGGCGGGCAGCGTGCTGGGGCTCTCCGAGCTGACCGTCGCCCGGCGGTACCGGCGGATGTGCCGGGCCGGCGCGATCCGGGTGGTCGGCGTCGTCGATCCGGGCGCGCTCGGGCAGAGCCAGTTCCTGGTCCGGCTGCGCTGCCGGCCGGGCAGCGTCACCGCGATCGCCGAGTCGCTGGCCCTGCGGGAGGACGTCAGCTGGGTCGCGCTGACCGGGTCGGAGGTGCTCTGCGCGGTCCGGTCGCGGACCCGGGAGCAGCGCGACGACCTGCTCGGGCGGCGGCTGCCCCGGGCCGCCGCGGTGCTGGACATCCAGACGGCCGTGCAGCTGCGTCAGTTCGTGGCCGGGCGCGGGCACTACTGGGCGGCGCTGGCCGGCGTGCTGACCCCGGCGGAGGAGGCGGCGCTGGGCTCGACCGGGCAGAGTCCGTTCGTCGAGCGCCCGGTCGTCCGGGACCGGGTCGCGCCGCCGAGTGCCGAGGACGACCGGCTGATCGCGGCGCTGGCCGTGGACGGCCGGGCCAGCCTGGTCGAGCTCGCCGGCGCGACCGGGCTCACCCCGGGCCGGGTGTCCCGGCGGATGCAGGCGCTGCTGGCCGGTGGGGTGCTCTACCTCGACGTCGAGATCGCGCCGGCGGCGCTCGGCTACCTGGCCCGGGCGAACCTGTCGATGCGGGTGCACCCGGCGCGGCTCAAGGCGGCCGGGCGGGCGCTGGCCGGGATGCCGGAGGTGGCGTTCGCCGCGGCCGTGTCCGGGTCGCACAACCTGCACGCGGTCGTGCACTGCCGCGACCTGGACGGCCTGTTCGAGTTCACCACCGAGCGGGTCGGCGGGCTGCCCGGCCTGGAGGCGCTGGAGGTCAGCCCGATCTCCCGCCAGGTGAAGCAGGTCGGCACCCGGATCGACGGCGGCCGCCTCACCGTCGGTCGTCTTGTCGCCGGCCGATGAGGAACTCCCGGATCGCGGTCAGCCAGCGCTCCGGATCGTCGAAGTGGGCCATGTGCGCGGCCTCCGGGATCTCCGCCAGGACACTGCCGGGCAACTCGGCGTGCAGGCGCCGGGCGACACCGATCGGGAAGCTCATCTCCCGGGCGCCCTGCACGATCAGCACCGGCCGGCCCCAGTCGCGCAGCACCGCGACCGGGTCGTCCGGCGCGCCGGACCGCATCTCACCGGAGTTGTAGAGCTGGTTGTAGTCGCTGGTGAAGCGCGTCTGCTCGAGGACACGGTGCCAGGCGTCGAGCCGGTCCAGCCGCCAGATCTGCAGCGGCGCCTCGCCGAACGCCATCGCCCGGCTCAACGCGCCGTCCGGGGCGTCCGGCGCGGACAGGACCGGGTCGTCGAAGCCGACCTCCACGCTCGCCGCGCGCCGCTCCTGGTAGTCGGCCGAGGCGTGCAGCTCGTCGTCGTAGTCGGTGTACGCCGTGGTCGACGCGAGGATCAGCCGGTTCACGACCCGCGGATGCTGGTGCACCAGGCGCATCGCGATCCGGCCGCCGTAGGAGAAGCCGAGCACGTCGGCGGGCGCGCCCAGCCCGCGGATCAGGGCGGCGACGTCGTCGGCCAGCACGTCGGCCTGCAACTGGCTGTCCGGCAGGTCGCCCAGCGGGGGAGTGCGGTGGCTGCGGCCACAGCCGGGCAGGTCGAAGAGCACGACGTGGGCGACGTCGGTCAGCTGCTCGACGGCCGGCGCCAGATAGCTGTGGTCCCAGGTCGGCCCGCCGTGAATGACCACGAGCGGCGGCCGGACCGGATCCCCGAGCCGTCGCACGAACAGATCCACACCGTTGAGTCTGACGACCGCGCCGGCAGTGCCGACGTCCTTGAGTTCCGCCCCGTTCATCCGGGCATCCTATTGATTCCGCCGCATCGCTTTCCAGACCGCGCCGAGCAGCGTGAATACCCGATACAGGGTGTACGGCGCCCACACGATGATCAGAAGCACGCCGAGGAAGATCACCAGATTGCCCAGGTGCGGGTGGCTCTGCCAGATCCAGTCGCCGGCCAGCAGGACCGAGCCCACGACCACAGCCCAGGCCACGGTACGGCCGGCCCTGGTCACCACCGTCCACAGGCGAGCGTTCGCCGGGTCGCCCGCCTCCGGCGGGTCGCCGAGCTGGGACTGCACGGCCAGGCTGTCGATCTCCCGCGCGGCGATCCGGTCCGCCTCGTGCGGTGACTCGCGCAGCACCGCCGACAGCGCGCCCAGGTGGTCGTGGTCACGAAGCCGCCCGGTCCGTGGATCGCCGAGCAGTGTCACGGGGCGCGGGAACCCGAGCAGCCAGGCCTTGCCGTAACCCCGTTCCGTTCCCGGCGGCAGCACGACGGCTTTACCGGCGTGCATGTCGTGGCGGCGGTTGGGGTTGCCGATCCCCAGCACCAGCTCCGTGCCGAAGATCGCCGCCTGGTCGTCGAGGAGGTCGGTGGCGCCGGCGTACCACCGGACGAAACGGAAGTACGCGGCGACGACCGCGATCAGGCCCAGTACCGCGACCACGGCGCCGAGCAGCTCGTGCACTTCGGCCGCGAAGCCGGTGAGCAGCAGTGCGGGGACGACGGCGCACAGGTACCAGCCGGCGAACAGCAGGGCGCGCCGCCGGTTCAGCCAGCGCAGCGTCCGCACTCCCTCGACACCGGGCGGGAACGCGGGCAGTGACCGCCCGGCGTTCAGCCAGGCCGCGGCATCCCGGTCCACCCGCTCCTGGAACTCCGCGCCCTGCGCCGCCAGCCCGAGGGGGAAGACCCGGACCGCCAGGCGGTCCCCGGCCAGACCCGCGAGCTCGCGGACGAGCTGCTTCTTCTCGTTCTTCACCTCGTCCAGGTCGAACAGCCGCACCGCCGGCCGGCCGTCCACGGTGGCGTCCATGTCACTCGGGGCGTCCAGGCTGACGCCCGGTTCCGGCACCAGGTAGAGCGCGGCAACGAGCGGGCGGCCCCGCCGCTCCTCCCGCACCTGGTTCTCGATCACCACCGCCGAGATCTCGGTCCAGGGCACGTCCCGCCGGTACCGGCCGATCCGCACCGTCCAGCCGTCCCCGTCGACGCCGACCTGAAACCGCTGGACCGAGAACCAGAGCGAGACGGCCGCCGTGAACAGGGCGACCAGGGACATCACCCCGAGGGAGATCCGTCCGGAGACCGAGCCGCCGGGGGTGAGCTGCGGCTTCACCAGATAACCGGCGAATCCCGCCATCGATACCCCGACGACCATCGAGATCACCCGTGAGCTGAGCGGACGGCGTAGATTCACCCATCCATCATGATCTACCTGAACAACCCCCGTCGCGCGCCGAGCGGAAGCCGCTATCCTGCCCGGTGTGACCCACCCGCTGATGCCGAACGATCCACGGTGGCTTGGTAAGTATGAGCTGCTCGGCCGCCTCGGCGAGGGTGGGATGGGCACCGTCTTCCTTGGACGCTCACCGGATGAACGGCTGGTGGCGGTCAAGATGTTGCGGGCCGAGCACGCCTGGGACACCGAGTTCCGGGGGCGCTTCCGCAGCGAGGTCAACCGGGCTCGCGAGGTGCCCGGCTTCTGCACGGCGGCGGTGCTCGACGCCGACCCGGATCACGCGACGCCGTATCTGGTGGTCGAGTACGTCGACGGGCCGAGCCTCTCCGAGGTGATCCGGGAGCGGGGGCCGCTGGACGGCGGCACGCTGCACAGCGTGGCGGTCGGGGTGGCCACGGCGCTGGCGGCGATCCACGGCGTGGGGGTCATCCACCGGGATCTGAAGCCGCAGAACGTGCTGTTCTCGCTGGGTACGCCCAAGGTGATCGACTTCGGGATCGCGCGGGCGCTCGAGGTGACCAGCCGGCACACCAGGACCGACCAGATGGTCGGCACGGTGGCGTACATGGCGCCGGAGCGGTTCGGCGACGACCCGGATTCCACGGTGGGGCCGGCGGCGGACGTGTTCGCGTGGGGTGTGGTGGTGGCCTACGCGGCGACCGGGCGTACCCCGTTCCGGGGGGACTCCCCGGCGGCCACGGCGGCTCGCATCCTGACCCAGCCGCCCGACCTGACCGGGCTCGACGGCTCGTTGCGTGACCTGGTGGGGCGCACGCTGGCCAAGGACCCGGCCGACCGGCCGACCGCCCATCAGCTGCTCGACCTGCTGCTGGAGGCGGAGACCGGGGGCGCGCTCGCCCAGCGGCCGGAGCTGCTCAGGGCGGCCGAGGCGGCCCAGCACACGGGCCGGGTGCGGGCGGCCGCGCCCGTTCGCCGGCGGGTGCGCCGCCTGGTGGCCGCGGCCGCGGCGGCCACCGTCTTGTGTGCCGGCATCGGGTACGCGTTGTCGCGCCACCAACCGGATGAGGCGCTGGCCTCGCTCGGGCCCAGCACGTCACCGTCGGCGTCGTCGGCGGCGCCCGCCGCGGGCGAGCCCCGGATCGAGGGGCCGGGGGTGTCCGACCGACTCGACCGGCGCGGCCTGTGGAAGGCCGACCGGGCGGTCGCCGGCGCCGCCGGCTGGTGCACGTTCCACCAGCGGATGCTGGCGACCACCCACACGTCCAGCCGCTACCGGTGCACGGGGCCGTCGAATTCGTTCGCCGGTGACCAGACGATCGTGGTCGACGTCGGCATCGTCACCAAGGGCGCCTGCGCGGCGATCTGGTTCCGATGGGTCGACGAGCGCGGCTACGTGGCCTCGTTCTGCGAGCACGAGATCCGGCTGGGGATCGACGAGAGCTCGGGGAACGGGTTCAACTCGGAGCAGCGGGTCGCCTCGACCGCGTTCCGGGCCGGGCAGACGCACCGGGCCGGCATCACCGTGCACGACGGCACGGCCCGGGTGACGGTCGACGGCACGCCCGCACTGAGCCTGCCGGTCACCGACCCGCAGCTGGTCGCGGGCCGGGTCGTGCTCGGGGTGCTCAACGACGCGAGCGACGGGGACGCCACGGTGGCCTTCGCGAACGCCGAGCTCCGGTCGCCGGTGGTGGGTCAGGCGGCGCACTTCACCGATCCGGCGACCGGATCGAGCCGGTCGATGGTGGAGCTCTACTCGTACGACCCGGTCGCGCACTCCGCGGTGGCCCAGCCGGTGCTGGTGATGGCCAGTGCGGACTACTGCGAGCAGTTCAAGATCGATCCGAGCGACATCAAATGCAGCGACCCGTTTCAGATCGTCGAGAGCCACACCAAGATGACGATCCCGGTCCGCGCCGCGCCGAAGCTGACGTCGTGGGAGAACGTCGGCGGCGGCGACGGCATCGTCTCGGTGCGCGCCGGCGCCGGCCACGCCGTCTCCGCGGCCACGTTCACCAAGTGGCTGGCCGGGAAGGAGGGTGGCCTGGTCGCGGTGACCACCACCAACGGTGAGGTCACCACGCTGACCGGGATCGACAATCCCTGACCCGCGCCGGTTCAGCCCTGGGCGCAGGTCATGCCGTTGACCGTGAAGGCGGTCGGCGGCGGATTGGCGCCGCTGTAGGTGCCGTTGAAGCCGGCGCTGGTGGAGCCGCCGGCCGGCACCGCGCCGTTGTACGACTGGTTGGTCGCGGTGACCTGCGCTCCGGTTTGCGACCAGACCGCTGACCAGCCCTGTCCGACCTTCTGGTTGCCGGGGAAGGCGAAGCCCAGGTTCCACGCCGTCCACGCGGCGGTGCCGGTGTTGGCGATCGTGACCGTCCCGGTGAACCCGCTGCCCCAGTCACTGGTCGTGTAGGTGACCCGGCATCCGGCGCCGGGAGTCGGGCTGGTCGACGGCGAGGGCGAAGTCGATGGCGACGGCGACGGCGAGGAGGACGGCGAGGATGAGGGAGACGGGGACGGCGAGGTGGTGCCGGGCTCCTGGCCCCAGATCAGCGCGCCCGCCTCGTACAGCGGAACGTTGCGGTTCACCGCGGTCCCGGCCAGGTACGACGGGTCGTTCGCCGGACTCCAGGTGCCGCCGTCGGCCACCCCCACCTTGAACTGCACCTCCATCCGGTACGCCGACTGCCCGGCCGGCGCGATCCGGTAGCCGGCACAGTTGACCTCGACGTACCAAAGATCGCCGTTCGCCTGTGTGGCCGTCGCCGGGGCCGGGCAGCCCTGCGTGTACCCCGGCGTCACCTGGATCGCCGCGGTGCCCTCGCGGCGGAAGTAGTACCGGTAGGACGCGCTGGTCAGCGCACGTGCCGGGTACGCCGACTTGTTGTAGATCATGACCTTGAGCGCGGTGTCGCGCGGCTCGTCCTGCATCACCGTGGTCTCCACGGTGATCTCGTCCAGGTCGGGCTTCTCGGCCTGCGGGAAACCGGCGAGAGGGCTGCCGCCGTACTCCTGGTACAGCCGGGCCACCGCGGAGGTGAATCCGGCGTTGTAGTCGGTGGCGACCTCGTTCATCACGTAGTCGGAGCGCTGATCGGTGTACGCGTCGTCCGGCGCGGACGGTCCGCCGACCAGGGCGCCGTACAGCACATGCCGGGTCTCGGTCGGCACCGTCATGTTGTCCCACCAGCTGCCGTGGGCCGTACGATGATGCGGGTTTTTCGGGGAATTGGCGCCGAAGCCGATGAGATAGCTGGCTTGCCTGGGGTTGTCGCCCAGCGCGTAATTGATCTGCCGCGCCGCGAAGTCGTGGTACCGGGTCTTGCGGGCGGCATCGGTGGTCTTGTCGCTGTAGACCAGCGCGACGAATGCGGTGTTGGCGGCATAACGCAGCGATCCCCAGCTGTCCAGCACGGCCTCGCCGCCGGGGGAGTAGCGCACCTTCTCGCCGTTGACCCCGACGGTCCACCAGTCCAGCCAGCGGTTCGCGTCGTCGACGTACTTCTGCTTGCCGGTCAGGTTGGCCAGCAGCACGTACGCCCCGAATTGCTTGTTGTCCCAGGCGATGGTCCATTTGTAGGAATGGGTCGAGCTCTGCGGTTCGGTTCCGAGCGCGTCGTACTCACTCTCCGCTTTGTTGAGGTACGTCGTTTCGCCCGTCGCCCGATACAGCCAGATCGCGCCCCAGACCAACTCGTCCTGATAGCCGCTCCAGGATTTGTAGTACGCGGCCGCGTCGGTGATGCAGTCGCTGTACGCCTTCCGCACGGTGTCCGCGAACGTGTAGAGCTGCCGCGCGTGGGTGAGCAGCTGGTCGGCGTACGCCGGGTCGGTGGGCCGGAAGACGATGGAGCTGGCCGCCATCGCCGCCGCCGTCTCGCCGGCCAGGTCCGAGCCGCCGCAGCTGGCGTCGATCTTGTAGGACGGCCGGGCCATCGGCAGCACCTCGGCCGGTCCCCACCACTTGTGGTCGTCGTCGCCCCTGCCGACCTGGCCGTAGAGCACGTTCGCCGACGGGTGCGCCTTGATGAAGTAGTCGTTCGGCACGCGCAGGTTGTTCAGCAGCGAGGTCAGCTGGCCGGACGCGGCGTACGCGTCGCGGTACTCGACCGCGCCCCAGGCCAGCATGGTGGTGCTGAACGCCATCGGGAAGCCGAACTTCACGTGGTCACCGGCGTCGAACCAGCCACCGCTGAGATCGCGCCCCACGTCGGCGCCGTCGGTGACGGCCGCGTCGCCGCGCCAGGACACCTGGCTCCACGACGGCTTCTTGCCGGCGATCTGGGCCTGGTAGAAGAACATCGACTTCTGCAGGGCCTCGCCGTAGTTGTAGCCGGCCGCGGCGCCGGCCGGGCCGCTGAGCAGCGGAAGCCCGGCGACCGCGAGGGCCAGGGCGACGGCGACGAGCAAGACACGACGCATGATGGTGTCCTTCGGGGAGTGGGAGCGCTCCCAGACATTGAACAGTTTCGTTTCCATTTTGTGAAGCGGTGATGTCGGGGGATCATCCGTACCCATGGCCAAGGCGCAGCTCAAGCTCACGATCGAGGACGTGGCGCGGGCCGCCGGCGTGTCCCGGTCGACGGTGTCGCGGGTGATGAACAACCTCCCCGGGGTCAACGAGGCGGTCCGGCGCGAGGTCAAGAGAATCATCACCGACTTGGCGTACGTGCCTGATCAGACCGCCCGGGCACTGGCGTCGCGCCAGCATCCGGCCATCGACGTGGTGGCGGTCACGCACGGGTCGGCACTCGGCTGGCTGGGCTCGCATCCGTACTACAGCCGGGTCCTGGCCGGGGTGATGACCGTGCTCGACGGCCGCGACGTGCAGCTCCGGGTGCACTCGGTCGGCGACGACGACGCGGCCGTCGACGCCATCGCCGAGCGGGCCACCGCGGGCATCGTGCTGGCCGACGCCCCGCCGGGGCTCGCGGCGCGGCTGCGGCGGCGCTGCAAGCGCGTGGTGTCGCTGGTGGCGACCGCGAACTCGGTGCCGACCGTCGAGGCGGACAACGCCGGCGGGGCGTACGCCGCCGTCACGTTCCTGCACGGTCTCGGCCGCCGCCGGATCGCGGCGATCCACGGCCCGGACGACACCTCGTGCGGCGTCAACCGCCGGGCCGGATACCTGCGGGCGATCGAGGAGCTCGGGCTGCCGGACCTGAGCGACGGCGGCCGGTTCCGCCGGGAGGTCGGCTTCGACGCCGCGCACCGGCTGCTCGACCGGTATCCGGACCTCGACGCGATGTTCGTGGCCTGCGACCTGATGGCCGCCGGGGCCGTGCAGGCGATCAGCGCCACCGGCCGCGGCGTCCCGCACGACGTCAGCGTCATCGGCTTCGACGACAGCATCGCCGCGGTCTGCGCGAACCCGCCGCTGACCACGATGCGGATGCCGGTGGAGGAGATGGCCGCGACCGCGACCCGGCTGCTGCTCGACGACTCGGTGGCCGGCGGCTACCGGCAGCGCTTCCCGGTCGAGCTGGTGGTGCGCGGCAGTACGTGACGGGCGCCCCGCTGTTGCTGGGAGCGCTCTCACCCCTAGCGTGCGGCTCCGTACCGACCTGCTCATACGGAGGCACAGCTCATGGTCCCGGTCACCGAGGCGACGCCGCGCTCGTCGGCGCTTCAGCTCACCCTGCGGTCGCCGCTCTACCGCGGCGCGACCGTCGCGATGTTCCTGTCCGGCCTCGGGTTCTCCGCGGCCGCACCGCAGATCGCCTCGTTCCTGGTCGACGACCTCGGCGGCTCGCTCACCGCCGCGGGGCTGTTCTACCTGACCAACCTGACCGCGCCGATCGCCGGCTACCTGATCGGCGCGCGATCCGACCGCAGCGGCCGGCGCCTCGGACTGTTCCGCCTCTGCGCCGTCGCCGGGTTCGCCGGCTGGGTGGGCATCGCGTTCGCCACCCAGCTGTGGATGCCGTTCGTCCTCAGCGCGGTGCTCGGGGCGTTCGGGGGCGCCGCGACCTCCCAGCTGTTCGCCGCGATCCACGACGAGACGATCGCGCGTCCGCACCCGGCGAACGACGGCGTGGTCGCGATCGTCCGGATGGCCCTGACCGGCGGCTGGGTCGTCGGCCCCGTCGCCGGGTCCGTACTGGCCGCGCACACCTCGCTGCGGGTGATGCTGCTCGCGACGGCGGTCGCCACCCTCGCCCAGATCGTCCCGCTCGGGATGCTCAGCACGCGGTCCGCGCCGACCGCCGCGATCCCGGCGCTGCGGCCCGGCCTGCCGGCCATGCTGCCGCTGCTCGCGTTCACCACGCTGTACGTCCTGGTCTATGCCGGAGAATCGATCAAGTACGCGTACCTGCCCATCTACATGCGCGATCAGCTGCACTTCGGGTCCGGGCTCGGCGGGGCCGTGATCGGCATCCAGCCGCTGGTCGAACTGGTGCTCATGCCGCTGGCCGTGCTGGTGGCCCGCCGGATCGGGACGATGCGGCTCCTGGTGCTCGGGGCGGCCTGCGGCGTCGGCGCCAACCTCTGCTTCGCCCTGACCGGCACCGCCGCCGGACTGTTCGCCGGGCAGGTGCTGATGGGCGGGGTCTGGGGCATCTTCGCGGCGCTCGGCATCATCGTCGCCCAGGGCCTGCTGCCGACGGCCGTGGCCACCGCGTCGGCGATCTTCCTCAGCTCGGCCGCGATCAGCTCGGCGCTCGGCGGGTTGGCCGGCGGCCTCGGCGCCGCCACCATCGGGCTGCCGCTGGTGTTCCTGCTCCCGGCCGCCTTCGCCCTGCTCGCCGTGCTCGGCCTGGCCGCGATGAGCCGCTCGCACAGGTGAACCCGCTCACGGCGCCCGCAGATCGATCAGGTAGCTGCTGGTGTCCGCGGTGTGCCGGATCGAGGGGACCACCTCCGGGCGGATCCTTCGCACGCCGCCGGCGGTGAACGGTCTGTGCCGCACGATGCGCCGCACCAGCCACTCCCGTGCCGTGCGGCGCTGCAACGCCCGCTGCACCTCGTCGACCACGTAGTCGTCGGCGACACCGACCGGGCCGCGGACCTCGACCCGTTGCCCGGGCCGGGGGAGCGGCGCATCCGGCGGCGAGGCGCCGACGTGGATCGGGACACCGTCGACGTCCAGCACCCACCCACCGAGGAGACACGGGCGGGCGAACGGCAGCAGGACACCGGTGAGCAGCAGCTCGGTGGGCTCGACGGCCGAGGCGGCCCGGTCCGAGGCGGGGGACCAGCGGGCGCCGTAGGACTCCAGCGACAGCGTGGTCCACTTGCCCGTTTCGGCCCGGAAGCCCGAGCTCCCGACGAGTTCCGCGGCCACCAGGACTCCGGACAGCATCACACCGCCAACCTGTCCGCGCCGGCTCCGGCAACCGTTCAGTGGTGGCGGGAGAGGGAGAGACGGCGCCGGATCGTGTCGATCTCGGTGATCTCGACGGTGACCTCGTCGCCGACCCGGACTGCCTGGTCCGGTGTCTCGATCGGGGTGGGGGAGAGCTTGCTGAGGTGGATCAGGCCCTCGACGGCGTCGGTGACGCGGACGAAGGCTCCGAACGGCACCAGCTTCGTGACCGGGCCGCGCAGGATCTGCCCCACCCGGACGGTGCGGGCGAAGTCCTGGAACGGGTCGGGCTCCGTAGCGCGCAGCGACAGCCGGGCCTCCCCGTTGTAGGTGTCGAAGGCGAGAACTTCGCAGGTGACGCGCTGTCCGATGGCGACGATCGCGAACGTGTCCTCGAAGCTGCGCCAGGACAACTCGGGGATGGTGATGAATCCGACGCCGGGGAAGGCCGGGTGCTTCGGCCCGTCGTCCAGATCCACGAAGACGCCGAACGACTCGATGGCCGCCACGGTCCCGGACATCCGCTGTCCCCGGTGGAGAGCCTTGAGGAAGGCCCACAACTGCGGATGCTCGGTCGCCGCCCGGGAGAGGGTGACCCGCCGCCCCGGCTGATCGACCGCGATGACCTCGCCGGAAACCCGGTCGCCGAGCTGCAGGGTGTCATCGGCGGACGGCTGCCGGGAGAACCGCCAGGAGTAGTTGTGGCTGTCGATGAAGCCGACCGGGTCGCCGGCAAAGTTGTCGAGCCGCACCACGACACCGTGCGGCGTGACTTCGGCAACGGTTCCCGCCAGGATCTCGCCGACCTGCGCCGCTGCCGGGAACGAATCGTCGGTCATGATCCCCGGACGCTACCAGAAATGACCCAGGTTCCTAGGATGCTGCAGCGGCTGTGCGGTCTGGCACGTCGTCGCTGTGAAGCGGCAATGCGCGGAGCCAAAAAGAGCAACTACTCCCCGAGAGGCGGCCAGCGGGCTCGGTCAGCCGTTGATGATTGCCATCAGCGCCGCGGTGTACGGCGCCGGATCCAGGTCGCCGCGGATCGCCAGCTGCTGGTTGTAGCTGACGCACAGGGCCACGAACGCCTCGGCGATCTGCGCGGCCCGCGGACGCCGGGAGTCCGGCACCAGCTCGGCGACCGCGGCCCGCATGGCGGCGAGCTGTCGTTGCACCACCGCGGCCAGCGGCGGTGACACCGCGGCTTCGGCGTAGATCTGGGCGACCAGCTGGGCGTGCCTGGTGCCGTGCGCCCGGGCCCGGATGTGGTCGAGGAAGCCGGCCACGGCCTCGGCGGTGAGCGCCCTCGGCAGGGCCTCGGTGCCCTGCTCGCAGACCGCGATGACGATCTGTTCCTTGCTGCTGAAGTACCGGTAGATGGCGCCGTTGGAGAGCCCGGACTCGGCGATGATGTCGGCCATCGAGGTGTGCGCGAAGCCGTGACTGGCGAACCGGGCGCGGGCGGCGTCCACGATCTGCTGGCGGCGAGCATCCAGATGGGCTTGGCTGACCCTGGGCATAAAAGAGTGACTCCTCTTTTTAGGTGTTACTGTCGGCAGCCTACCGACTTCGGGAGTTGCCTTGCGTTACCAGACCTTCGGTCGCCGGACCGGGCTGCGCGTGTCGGAGTACACGCTCGGGACGGCGAACTTCAGCACCGCGAACGCCGACGCCGCCCGGCAGATCTTCGAGGCGTTCGTGGCCGCCGGTGGCACGACGTTCGACACGTCCGACATCTACCAGGGCGGGCAGGCCGAAGCGGTGCTCGGCGGGTTGCTCGGCGGTCGCCGGGACGACTTCGTGGTGATCACCAAGTACGGCGGGACCCGGCAGGCCGAGCCCCGCCCCGGCACGACCGGGAACAGCCGCAAGATCATGATCCGGTCGCTGGAGGCGAGTCTGCGCCGGCTGGACACCGACCACGTCGACGTCTTCATGCCGCATTTCCCGGACGGCGTCACGCCGATCGAGGAGATCCTGGCCGGGTTCGACGACCTGATCCGGGCCGGGAAGATCCGGCACGCCGGCCTGTCCAACTTCCCGGCCTGGCGGGTCGCCGGCGCCGCGATCCGGGCCGATCTGGGCGGGCTGACCCCGCTGGTCGGGGTGCAGACCGAGTACAGCCTGGCCGAGCGATCCGCCGAGCGGGAGTTGCTGCCGATGGCGCAGGCGCACGGCCTCGGCGTGGTGCTGTACTCGCCGCTGGCCGGAGGACTGCTCACCGGCAAGTACCGGCAGGGTGAGCCGGGCCGGCTGAGCGCCCGGGGCGACGCGATCGAGGGGGACGCGCAGCGCACCGCCGTCGTCGACGCGGTGCTGGCCGTCGCCGGCGAGCTCGGGGTCACCGCGGTCCAGGCCTCGCTGGCCTGGCTGCGCCGCCGGGCCGCGCTGGCCGCCACCGCCCTGGTCCCGATCGTCGGCCCGCGCACCCCGGCCCAGCTGGACGAATACCTGAAGTCGCTGGACCTCGAACTCGACGACCGGCACTATCGGCGGCTGGACGAGGTCAGCGCGGTCCGGCTGGGCACCCCGCACGAGGACGTGGCCGCCGCCCTGAGCGGTGGCGCCGACGGCGACCGCGCGCTGCTCGACCCGCCTGCCGTTCCGGTGATCTGACGGCTCACCAGCGGAGCGCGGCTCACCACCGGAGCGCGGCCCAGTAGCGGAGCGCGGCTCACCACCGGAGCGCGGCTCAGTAGCGGAACGTCGACACCAGGCCGCTGAGTTCGGTGGAGAGGCGGGCCAGTTCGCCGGTGGCCTGCTGGGAGTGGGACGCGCCCTCGCTGGTCACCCGGGCCGCGTCGGTGACCGTGGTGATCGTGTGGGCGATGCTGGACGTCCCGGAGGCGGCCTCGGTGACGCTCCGGTTCATCTCCGCGGTGGTGGCGGTCTGCTCCTCGACCGCCGACGCGATCGTGGTCTGGAAGTCGCTGATCCGGGCGATGACCCGGGAGATCTCCTCGATCGCGGTGATCGCCCCGGTGGTGTCGGCCTGGATCGTCTGCACCCGGCGGGAGATGTCCTCGGTGGCCCGGGACGTCTCCTGGGCCAGGTCCTTGACCTCGGAGGCGACCACCGCGAAGCCCTTACCCAGCTCGCCGGCGCGGGCGGCCTCGATGGTGGCGTTGAGGGCGAGCAGGTTGGTCTGCTCGGCGATCGCCGTGATCACCTTGATGACGTTGCCGATCTCGTTGGACGACTCGCCGAGTTTGCCCATCGTGTGGGAGGTGCGCGCGGCCAGGTCGACCGCCTCCCCGGCGACCCGGGCGGCCTCGGTGGCGTTCTGCGAGATCTCCCGGATCGAGGCGCCGATCTCCTCGCCGCCGGCCGAGACCGTGCCGACGCTGCGGGAGACCTCGTCGGCGGCGGCCGACACGTTCCGCGCCTCGGCGGTGGTCCGTTCGGCGGACGCGGCGATCTGCGCGGAGACGCCCTCCATCTGCTGGGTCGCGCCGGCCAGCGAGGTGGCGGAGCCGTCGATGGTGGCGACGGTGGCGCGCAGCCGGGTCATCGCGGCGTCCAGGGCGCGGCCCATGCTGCCCGGCTCGTCCCGCGAGGACAGGCCGCTGGTGCGGGTCAGGTCGCCGTCGGCGAGCGCCTCGCACACCATTTTGACCCGGTTCAGCGAGCGCACGATCGCGGTGGCGACCACCGCGCCCAGGCCCAGCGCGAGCACCAGACCGAGGCCGAGCAACACGATCGACAGCGTCCGCGACGACGACGAGCTGGACTGCGCGGCCTCGGCGTTGGTCTGCGCGTCCGCGGATTCGGCCGTGCTCAGCGCTTCGACGCCGGCCAGGATCTTCGTGATCACCGGCCCGATCTCCTGCTCGTTGACCTTGGTCCAGGCGGTGGCGTCGTTGGCGTCGGCGGCCGACGCCAGGTGGTCCTTGGCGATCTGCTGGTAGGTCGCCCAGTCCTGCTCCAGCGCGGTCACCGTGGCCGGATCACCGGCGTAGGTGCCGCTGCGGTAGTTCGTGATGGCGTCGGTGACGGCCGTCAGGTCCGCCGCGTAGGCCGTGTTGTAGCTGCTGCTGGTGGCGTCGTCCGGGGCGATCATCGAGGTCGCCATGTCCAGCCGGGCCTGGGTGATCGCCGACCGGACCAGCCCGATCTGGGCGGTGTTGGCCACGTTGTTGTCGTAGATCGCCTGCGCGGAGTCCGCGGCCTTGTTCAGCGCCACCAGCGTGACCAGGCCGACGACCAGGGCGACCACGGCGGCGACACCGATCGCGGCGAGGATCTTGATCCGCACGCTCAGATCCGCCAGGGAACGACGGGTCGGCACGGTCATCAGCGGTGACTCCAATGCGTCGGCGGGTGTGCTTCGCCGAGGCGCCAGGCACCTGCTCACCGTACGATCCCGCGCGCTTACGCGAAGGCGTTTCGCGGGGCGCGGTGGGCGATCACGTCCGGGTTCGCCGCTGGTCGCGGTGGGGCACTGCCGATTGCCGTACGGCGGGAAAACGCGACAACCGCAACCGGCCCGCGCACCTCAGCCACCGGCGGCCGGAAGCTCCTGAAGTTCGCCGGGTTCGAGGATCAGGTCCGCGGCGGCGGCCGAGTCCCGGATGCTCTCCGGGCGGCTCGCCCCCGGGATCGGCACGACCGCCGGGGACAGCGCGAGCAGCCAGGCCAGCCCCACCCGCTGCGGGCTCACGCCGCGGGCCCGGGCCACGGCCGCGAACGCGGGCAGGATCCCGGTCCGGTCCGACGGGCCGTCCAGGGCGCTGCGGGACAGTCCACCGAGCGGGCTCCACGGCAGGAACGCCAGGCCGAGCGCGGTGCACAGCGCCAGGACCGAGGCGTGCTCGCGGACCGCGGGGGAGAACCGGTTCTGCACCGAGACGAGGCCGGTTCCGAGGATCTCGTGGGCCGCGCGGACCTGCGCACCCGTCACATTGGAGAGGCCGGCCGCCGCGATCTTCCCGTCGTCGAGCAGGGTGCGCAGCGCGCCGACCGAGTCGGCCCACGGCACCGCCGGGTCCGGTTTGTGCAGTTGATACAGGCCGATCCGGTCGGTGCCGAGCCGGCGCAGGGACGCCTCGCAGGCGCGGATCAGATGCTCGGGCCGGGCGTCCACGGTCCACGAGCCGTCGCCGGGCCGGCCCCGTCCGCCCTTGGTGGCGACCAGCACCCCGGGCACCCCGGAGAGGGCTTTGGCGATCAGCCGTTCGTTGTGGCCGGCCTCGCCGGCGTGCCAGTGGTAGGCGTCGGCGGTGTCGATCAGGGTCACCCCGGCGTCGACGGCGGCCCGGATGGTGGCCAGGGCCCGCGCCTCGTCCGGCCGGTTCTCGATCGACAGTGGCATCGCGCCCAGCCCGATCGCGCCGACCTGCCATCGGCCCAGCTGTCGCAGTCGCATCTCAGCGCACCTCGTCGAGCACGTCGGGCAGCCAGTGGCGCAGCGTGCCGAAGGTGAACCCGTGCCGGGCGGCGCGGGCGGTGTCCATCGGGCGGGACGCCGGGAAGGAGAACGGCGAGGCGGTCTCCCCGTCCGCGACGACGCGGTAGCGCGGCTCGCGGCCGACGTGGGCGCCGATCGCCGCGCACAGGTCGCGCACGTCGGCCGGGCCGTCGGAGGCCGCGTTGAGCGGGCCGGTCACGGTCGCGCCGGCCGCCCAGGCCAGCACTCGTGCCGCCTCGCGGTCCCGGATGAACGAGGCCGGTGTCGGCCGGGCGTGGATCGCGATCGGCTCGCCGGCGCGGATCCGGGACACGTAGTGCGCGAGCCGGCCGGTGAAGTCGGCCGGGCCGCCGCCGAGGACGTGGGCGAGCCGGATCGAGGCGTACACAAAATCTGGTTTTTGCTGGAAAATCGCCTCGGCCCGGCGCTTGTCCTCGCCGTAGTCCCCGGCGGGGGCGGACGGCGGGCGCAGGCTCTCGGTGAGGGCGGGCTCGGGGCCGGCGAACGGGAAGTACACCTCGACGGTCGAGGTCATCACATACCGGCCGACCCGCCCGGTGACCGCCCGGCGGCTGATCTCGGCCTGCCGCGGCGTGTAACAGACCTGGTCGAGGACCACGTCGAACTCCTGCCCGGCGAGCGCGGTGTGCATGGCCGTCTCGTCGTCGCGGTCGGCGATCAGGTGGCCGGCCCCGTCCGGCGGCGGGCTCGACCCGCGGTTCAGGACGGTCACCCGGTGCCCGGCGGCGTGCATGTCGTGAACGAGCCGGCGTCCGAAGTACCGGCTCCCCCCGATGATCAGAACTCTCACGAGCACCGATCCTGCCGCCCGTCACCCTGCAGCAGAAGTAATGATCTACTGGTGCCGCCGTAAGGAGGGCTTAACGCTGATGATCGACACCGGCCGGTTGCGGATCCTGCACCAGGTCTCGCTGCACGGCAGCTTCAGCCGGGCCGCGACCGCGATGGGCCTGACCGCCTCGGCGATCTCCCAGCAGGTCGCGGCCCTGGAACGCGACGTCGGCACGGCGGTGGTGATCCGCACCTCGAAGGGGGTGACCCTGACCGCGGCCGGCCGGCTGCTGGTCGAGGCGGCCGAGACGGTCACCGCCGAGCTGGCCGCCACCCGGCAGCGCATCGACCGGCTGGCCGGCGGGCGCACCCCGCTGCGGATCGCCACGTTCGGCAGCGGAGGGCGGGCGCTGCTCCCGGACGCGCTCACCGCCCTGCTCGCGGTGCACCCGGAGCTGGAGCTGACCGTGCTGGAACGCGAGCCCGAGCACAGCCTGCCGCTGGTCCGCGACGGCTCGGCCGACCTGGCGCTGACCTACACCCTCGGCGAGCCGCGGCCGCTGACCCCGGGCGAGCAGCGCCGGCTGATCTGGGCGCCGCTGGCCGACGATCCGATGTACGCGGTCCTGCCGCGCCGGCACCCGCTGGCCGGCCGTACCCGGCTGGACCTGTCCGAGCTGGCCGGCGAGCGCTGGGTGCTGGGCTGTCTCAAGACCGAGGAGCATTTGCGACGGTACGCCGCGGGAGTCGGCGTGGAGCTGGACGTGGCGGCCGCCACCACGGACTACTTCTTCGCCCAGGCCCTGGTCCGGGCCGGGGTCGGGGTGTCGCTGATCCCGCGGGTGGCCCTGGCGGAGTCGGCGGAGCAGGCGGTCGTCGAGCTCGGCCCGTACCGGCTGGTCCGGCACGTCGCCGCGGTCACCACCCGGCGTGCGGCCGCCTTGCCGCATCTCGTGCTGCTGCTGAAGCTGCTGACCGGGCGGCCCGGCTGAACGGTCAGGCTGCGGCGTCGATCGGCTATTTCCATGTGCGAGTGACGCGTCGCGACGCCTAGGAAGGAGCAATGGCCAACGAGGTGACCGTTCCACTGCTGCCCTGTGCGTCCATCGACGACATTGCCGCCTTCTACCAGGTGCTCGGCTTCGGCGTGACCTACCGGCAGCGCAAGCCGAACCCGTATGTGGCGCTGCGGCGCGAGGATCTGCACCTGCACTTCTTCGAGATGGCCGGGTTCGACCCGCAGGACTCCTACGGCTCGTGCCTGGTGCTGACCTCGGACCTCGGGGAGCTGCACCGGGCGTTCGCGGCGGGTATGCGGGCCGCGTACGGGAAGGTGCTGGTGTCCGGGACACCGCGGATGACCCGGCCGCGGGCGCGGAAGAACTACGACGGCGTGGGCGGGTTCAGCGTGGTCGATCCGGGTGGCAACTGGATCCGGGTCGTGCAGAAGGTCGACGAGCCGCCCGCGCCGGCTTCCGAGCCCGCCGGGCGTCTCGCCAAAGCGCTGGCGAACGCCGTCGTGCAGGGGGACTCGCGGGGTGACCTCCACCAGGCCGTGCGGATCCTGGACAGTGCGCTGGCCCGGTCGCAGCCTGACGACGACCCGGTTGCGCAGGTGGAGGTGCTGGTCTACCGGGCTGAACTGGCGGTGGCGCTGGGCGAGCATGACACGGCGGTGACGATGCTGGCCCGCGCCGAGCGGGTTGCGCTCGACGCGGACCAGACCGTTCGGGCTGCCGCCGCCTTCGAGACCGCGGCCGACCTGGCGACGGCGATCGGCTAGCTCACGCCGTACGCCAAATCGGGTTTGGTTTTCCGGCGGAAGCCGGGGGTCTTCAGGACCAGTAGATGACGTTCGGGGAGCGGGGCGGGCCGGCCTGCCAGCCGACCGCCCAGACCATGCTGCCCGCCGGGTCGTTCGAGGCCCCGGCGAGCGGGGTGGCCGACGCGATCTCGCCCTGCGGGTGGGCGCGGTCGACCGGCCCGCCCGGCACCACGACCGAGTTGTCGGCCTGGAAACCCTGTCCGGTCCAGCGCTCCACGTGGCCGCTCTCCTGCCCGGTCACCGTGCGGTGGTAGCCGAACGTCCAGACGCCCGCCTTCGACGCCACCACCTCGGTCACCACGGAGCCGCCGCCGGCCGAGGTCTCGGACTTCCACCCGGTCGCCGTCCGGTGCAGCACCATCGGGGCGCAGACCAGCGTGGTGACGCAGGTGGCGCCGCCGATCCAGACCTCCCCGGAGACCGCCGCGACGCTGTTCATCACGACCGTGCCGATGATCGGCACGTCCACCCGGGTCCAGGTCGCGCCGTCGAAGTGCAGTACGGCGCCGGATCCGACCGCCCAGACGTCGTCGGCAGCCGCCGCGACCACCGAGGTGAGCTCGACGCCGGGCAGCGCCGGCGCGGCGGACTGCGTCCAGGTCCCGGCGTGCCAGTGCAGGATCAGCGGATCGCTCGCGCCGCTCTTCTCGGTGTGCCCGACCGCCCAGCCGTCGTCCGGGGTGCGCATGTCGATGTCGTCCAGGTCGGTCTCCACCCCGGCCGCGGCCGCCGGCGCCGGCGCGGAGCTCCACGCCGTGCCGTCGAAGTGCAGGAGCACGCCGGTGGTCGGCACCGGTGCGCCGGGCGCGTCGTCGTCGCCGCTGCCGACCGCCCAGACGTTGTCGGGCGCGAGCGTGTCGACGCCGGTCAGGTACGTCGGCTGGGACAGCTCCGGCGCCGGCACCGACTTCCAGGCCGTGCCGTCCCAGTGCACGGTGAACGGGCCGACCTGGTCGTCGTTCCACCAGGTGCCGACCGCCCACACGTCGTTCGGGGCGATCACCGAGACGTCCTGGAGCACGGTGTTGGTCGCACCCGGGGGCAGCGGGGTGGCCGGCGGCGTCTTCCACAGGGGTGCGGCCGCGCCCGCGCTGCCGGGGACCAGTGTTCCGGCGACGACGATGCCGGCCACGAGGAGCGAGCCGGCCCGGTTCGTACGCATGATGACGGTCCTTTCGACGAAGGTGACTACGGCCATCCTGTGGGGACGTGGGGGAGGGGCACATGACTGAGGGCTACCACCGTTGTCCGGGGCGCTACCCAGATTCGCGGGTGAAGGCGGCCAGGGCGCCACGTCGCTCGGCGCCGGTCTTGGCCAGCAGGCTGGCGACGTGCTTCTCGACGGTCCGCGACGAGAGGTAGAGCTGGTCGCCGATCTGCTGGTTGGTCATCCCGGCCACCACCAGGTCCAGCACCTCGTACTCGCGGACGGTGACACCGTGCCGGCGCAGCCGGGCGGGCAGCGCGGCGCTGCCCTGGCGGTGTTGCGGCACCGGGGCGCCGGCCTTGCGCATCAGGTCGCGGCAGGCCCGGGCCACGTGCGGGGCGGCGTCGTGGAAGTACGTGTCGGCGGTGCGCAGCCAGGCCACCGGGTCACCCCACCCGCCGTCGAGCGCCTCCTGCGCGACCAGCCGCAGCCCGAGGTGCCGGGCGAGCGGGTACGGCGCGGAGACCGCCAGGAACCGGGCCACCGCCCGGGTCGCGTCGTCCGCACGGCCGGCCCGGCCGTGCACGAACGCCTCGGCGAGTACCAGGAACTGCCGGTTCCAGGCGGCCTGCTGCTGTGCGGACCCGGCGAACGCGGCGCACTCGGCGGCGCCGGCCCGCCCGGCGCGCACGGACATCAGCAGGTGCGGGCCGTGGATCAGCGACAGGTACGGCGTCGGCTGCCGCGCCTCCCGGGCGCTCGCCTCGTCCAGCTCGGCCAGCGCCGGCCCGTGCTGCTCGTGCAGCAGGTGACAGAACGCGGTCCCGAGGCCGTGGGTGGCCGACGAGAAGTCGTCGTCGGCGGCGCCGAGCCCGGCGAAGCGGGCCAGCAGCGCGGCGAGGTCGGCGCGGCGGGCGCGGTGCCCGGCGACGATCGCGCGCACGCCCACCGCGATCTGCTGGGTCAGGGTCAGCCGCAGCCGGCCGGCGGTCTCCTCGCAGTGCCGGGCGTCGGCGTCGGCCGCCTCGAACTCGCCCCGGCACAGCCGCAGGATGGACAGCTCCAGCCGGATGTCGAGGGCGGTGGCGACCGCGCCGGCCTCGGTGGCCAGGGTGAGCGCCTCGCGCAGCCGGCTGTCGTCGGCGTGCCGGATGCCGTGGCCGGCGCCCAGGTTGTAGAGCAGGGTGATCCGCCAGGTCAGCAGGTGGTGCTCGGTCGCGATGGCCAGCGCCCGTTCGTACAGGTCGTCGGCCTCGGCCAGGTCGCGCAGGCGGGCGCAGCGGCCCAGCGTCTTGAGCGCGCCGCAGGACACCTCGGGCAGGCCGGCCGCCTGGGCGCCGCGCAGCGCCCGCCCGGCCAGTGCGACCGTGGTGGCCAGCCGGTCCGGGGTGGCCGGATCGCCGAACGCCAGCTGCGCCTGGACCTCGTCCATCCGGGCGGTCAGGCCGGGGTCGGGGGCATCGCCGGCCGCGCGCCGGGCGGCGGACAACTCCCGCGAGCCGCGCTCCCAGTGCCCGGCGGCGACGGCGACGTGGGCCAGTCGCAGGTGCAGGCGGGCCCGGCGGTGCGGGGCGGCCCGCTCGTCGAGGCGGTCGCCGATCGGGTAGGCGTCGGCGACCCGGCCGGCGATCGCGTACGCGTCGATCAGCGCCTCGCGCACCTCCAGCGCGGTGTCGCCGGTGCAGTCGCCGGCCAGTAGCCCGGCGGCCCGTTCCAGCAGCGTGACGGCGGTCGACACGGCGCCCTGCCCGATCGCCCGGCGACCGGCACGGGCGAACCGTTCGGCGGCGAGCACCGGTTCCCCGGCGATGCTCCACAGTGTCCCGGCGAGCTGGTCGGTGCCGTCGAAGTGGGGGACCGGCGGACTCTCCAGCGCCTGGGCGGCGCGCCGGGCCAGCGCCGCGCGCTCCAGCGGCAGCGAGACGGCGAGCAGCGACTCGGCGGTCAGGACGTGCCGGAAGGCGTACCACTGGGGATCGTCCTCGGGCACCACCAGCTGGCTGTCGACCACCTCCCGCAGGCCGGCGATCAGGTCCGGGCCGGACAGCCCGGCGGCGGCGCCGGCGGCCACCGCCGGGAACCGCCGGCCGAACAGGGCGGCCGCCCGCAGCAGCCCGGCCGCCGCCGGACCGAGCCGGTCGGTGCGGCCGACCAGAGTGGTCCGCAGGCTCGCCGGCACGCCGGCCGGCACCGGCCCGGTCACCGCCCAGCCGGTGCCGGTCCAGGCCAGCACGCCGTCGCCGGCCATCGCCGCGAGCAGCTCCTCGACGTGCAACGGCACGCCGTCCGCGGTGGCCAGCAGGCGTTCGATAACCGGGCCGGGCACCTCGTTCGCGTCCACGCCGAGGCAGTTGGCGGCCAGGTCGCGGACCTGGTCGTCGCCGAGCCGGCCCAGGTCGGCGACGGTGGCCACCCGCCGGTGCTGGGCCGTGCGGATCAGGTTCAGCGCGGCGCCCGGCGTGGCCCGGCTGGTGCCGATCACCAGCAGCCGCTCCCGGCCGAGGTTGTCGATCAGGTAGTCCAGGACGGTGAGGGTGTCCGCGTCGGCGTCGTGCAGGTCCTCGACGATCAGCACGCAGCCGTGCGGCCGGCCCACCGTGGCCAGCAGCCGCAGCACCGCCTCGGCCAGCACCACCAGGGAGGTGTCCGAGGCCGGCCCGCGTTCGTCGCGCCACTCCGGGACCAGCACCGACAGCGCCGGCCGGTACGGCCCGAGCTCCGGCCCGGCCGGCGCCCCGGCGCGGCGCAGCACCGACTGCAACGCCTCGGCCAGCGCGCGGAACTGGGCCTCCGGGGTCGCGGACCGGCCGCGCAGCACGGTGAGCCCGGCCCGCTCGGCCAGCCCGGCCGCCTCGGTGGCCAGGCGGCTCTTGCCGATCCCGGGTTCGCCGAGCACGAAGATCGCGCCCCCGTGGCCGCGGGCCACCGACTCGACCGCGGCCCGGACCGTGGCCAGCTCGCCGGCCCGGCCCACCACGGGCGTGCCGGTGAGCCGGACCAGGCCCGGCCGGGGCGGCTGCGGTGCGCTCGGGGCGGGCCGGACGGCGACGGCCGGCCGCGGCGGCGCCAGCGCCGGATCCTGGCGCAGGATCGCCGTCTCCAGCTCGCGCAGTTCGCCGCTGGGCAGGATGCCCAGCTCCTCGGCGAGCGTGTGGCGCAGCCGCCGGTAGCGGTCCAGCGCGTCGGCCTGCCGGCCGCTGCGGTAGAGCGCCAGGATGAGCTGGCTCTGCAGGCGCTCGTCCAGCGGATTGCCGGCCGCCAGCCGGTCCAGCTCGGGCAGCACGCCGGCGTGCTCACCCAGCGCCAGCCGGGCGTCCATCAGGATGTGGGTGGCGCGCAGGAACAGCCCGCTCAGGCGCTGGGCGGCGTCCCCGAGCCAGGCGATGTCGGTGACCCCGCCCAGCGGTTCGCCGCGCCACAGCCGGCGTGCCCGCTCGGCGAGCCGGGCCCGGTCGGCCGGCGCGTCCGCCCGGCCGGCCTGGTCGACCAGCTCGTCGGCGAGCCCGGCGTCGACCGCCCCGGGCGGCAGCGCCAGCAGGTAGCCCGGCGGCCGGGCGACGACCGCCCGCCGCCCGCCCAGCAGCGCCCGCAGGTACGAGATGTGCCGCTGCACGGTGTTGACGCTCACCGATCCGGCGGCCTCGCCCCAGACGATGTCGACGAGCTGATCGGTGGCGACCACCTGGCGGTGGTGGAGGGCGAGCACGGCCAGCAGCGCCTTCCGGCGCAGCCCGCTGACCTGCTGATCGATGCCGCCCAGCACGATGTCGACCGGACCCAGCAGCCGAACCTGCGTCTCGGTGTCCTCGTTCACCCCGGCAGGCTAGCCACGCTCCGGGGCCCGCGTCAGTCGCTATATTGACCGGGTTCGAGGTATCAGGAACACCGTGAGCAGGGTGGCCAGCACGGCGACCACACCACCGAGCAGAACGAAAGCGGGCCGGGAGCCGAGGTTCTCGACCAGCAGGCCGCCGCCGAGCGGACCCAGCGGCTGGGCCAGCAGCGAGATGAAGATGGCGCCCGCCTCGGCCCGGCCGATCAGGTCGGACGGGGTGAGCCGGATCATCTCGGTCTCGAAGGCCACGTTGCCGATCGCGGACAGGAACATCGCGGCGCCGAGCACCGCGCCCATCGCGGCCGGCCGGGTCAGCAGCGCCAGCACCGGGATCGCCGCCGCGAACGCCCAGCAACTGAGCACGGTCAGCAGCCGCGGATGCCGCGGGGTGCCCAGGCGGGGCGCCAGCAGCGCCCCGGCGAGCGAGCCGACCGCGACCACCGCGACCAGCAGGCCGCTGGAGCGTCCGCTCGGATCCCGCTCCGCGCTGGCGCTGATCGCCACCAGCATTACGGCGCTGTAGACGGCGGTCAGGCCGGCGCCGTAGACGAACAGGACGACCCGCAGGTAGCGGTGCCCCCAGACGAACCGGAACCCGGCGGTCAGGCTGCCCAGCGTCATCGGGCTGCCGTCGGCCGGCCCGGGCGCCGAGCGGGTCCGCAGCAGGAGCAGGCAGACGACCGACCCCAGCAGCGCGAGCGCGCGGACGCCGAACGGCAGCGCCGGCGCGAGGCTGAACAGCGCCCCGCCGATCAGCGGGCCGGCGATCTGCAGCGCCGCGGTCCGGGCCTGCAGCCGGGAGATCGCCAGGCCGAGCTGGCCGGCCGGCACGGCGTCGCGCAGCAGGGCGCTGGACGCCGGCGTGTAGAGGCTGCCCAGCACGCTCACCACGGCGGTGGCGATCAGCAGCAGGACCAGCACCGGATGCCCGGCGAGGACGAACACCGCGATCACCGCGGCGATCAGCGAGCCGGCCACCTGGCAGCGGATCATCAGCCGGCGCCGTTCGGTCGCGTCGACGATCGAGCCGGCCGGGATGATGACGATCAGCACCGTCACCGCCGACACCGTGCCGAGCAGCCCGGCCTTCGCCGGTGAGCCGGTCTCGTGCAGCACCAGCAGCGGCATGGCCAGGTTGCCGATCATCGAGCCGAGCCCGGCCAGGACGCCGCCGAGCCAGATCAGCCGGAAGTCGCGGTTGCGCCGCAGCGGCGGATGGGCGGGTGTGTCGAGCATGTGGTCACCTCCGATCCGGGCGCGGCAGGGGCCGCCGGCGCGGCGAGCGCACCGGCGGCCACTACGTCACGCCACGATGATGGAAACGTGGCTGGGACACTTGATCTCGTCCTCGCCGCCGGAGAGCGGCAGCTGTTGCAGGTCGAGCACGTGGAACATGGCTACCTCCGTGCACGCGAGTGGGTCGGTCCGGGGCGTGTGGTCACGCCGTGCGGAAGTTGGTCACGATGATGATCACCGACTTGCTGCTCGGGCAGCTCGGCTCGAAGCTCGGAGCCGGCATCGCCTGCAGGTCCAGAACGTTCGCCATGTTGTTCACCTCCTCTGCGCGTCCGCTGGGATCGCCCGGTGCGCTGTCACGCCAGGCGGAACGTGGTCACCACGATGACCACCGACTTGTTGCTCGGGCAGTACGGGGCGAAGCCCTCGACCTGCAGGGACTGCAGATCCAATACGTTCACCATTGCGTTCACCCCCTTCCCGTCCTCCCCCGGAGCTTCCGGATGTGGTGTCACACCCGGTGGTCGAGATACGGCAGGACACCGGTGGCGCCGTCGAACGCCGCGCGCAGCGCGAGCAGGACCCCCGCCGACCCGGTCGCCAGGTCCAGCGAGAGCCGCAACAGCTGGTCCCCGGGGAACACCAGGTCCCCGCCGCGCAGCAGCGCGTGCCAGCCGAGCCGCCGGACGTGCTGCCCGATGGCGGCCCGGTCCTCGTCGTGGCCCAGCCGGGCCAGCACGGCGATGAACCCGGCCCGCCCGGTGAACAGCCCGCTCTGGTAGACCGTCGGCGCCTTGCAGGCCAGCCGGATCCCGGTGAGCAGGTGCCACACGTCGGTGTCGTCGCGGTGGCGCTGGTACTCGTGCAGCACGAGCGCGACCCCGCCGCTGCCGCCGTCCAGGTACGGCAGATGCTTGCTGCCGACCGCGAGCTGGAACGACCCGTCGTCGCGGGTCTGGCCGACGTCGAGGTCCTGCTCGAGCGCCCGCCGGGCCCAGTCCAGGTAGCGGTCCTCCCCGGTCTGCTCGTAGGCCCGGATGAACAGCAGCGCCGCCCCGGACGGCCCGCGCAGCAGCCCGTGACCCGGCAGCGCGGCGGTGCCCGCCTCGACCCGCCGCCCGATCTCCACGGCCGTCCGCAGGCCCTCCGCGCGCACCGCGTCGTCGCCGGTGAGCCGCGCCAGGCCGAGCAGGTTCAGCGCCCGCCCGGCCCGGCCGGCGGCGAGCGTGTCCGAGGTGGGCAGCCGGTCGAACCGGCGGGCCACCTCCAGCGCGGCGAGCGCCTCGTCGCGCCGGCCGAGCGCCGCGAACACCGCGGCCGCGCCGTGCGGGCCGTTGAACAGGCCCTGGGCCGGCCGGGGCTGCGCCCGTTCGACCGCGCGGGCGGTCCACCGGAGGTACTCCGCCGGGATCGGCGCGCCCACCCGGTGCAGGGCGAACAGGACGCCGGCCGAGCCGTACGACAGGTCGAAGCCGCCGGTGCCCAACTGTGCCGGGCTGCCCGGGAACAACCGGTCGTCGCGCTCCGGCGTGGCGGCGGCGTGGATGCCGGCGACGATCGAGTCCCGGATGCGCGGCCACGACGGGTCGGCGCCGGCGAACCAGCGCGCCGCCTCGTCCAGCCCCTCCGGCACCTCGTACGTGCGGAGCAGCGCCGCGCCGAACCGCGCGGGCATCCCCATCGTGCCGGTCGCCTCCTCGACCAGGGTCCCGGCCTTGGCCCGGGTCCGGTCGAGGAGCGGGGTCAGCATCATGAACGGGAACACCCGCAGGCTGTCCAGGGCGAAGTCGTCGATCGCCGCGCCGGTCAGCCCGGCCGGGGCGGCGAAGCCGGGCGCGCCCAGCCCGGGCGGCCGGTCGTCGTCGAGCTCGGCGGCGAACTCGAAGTCGATCAGCACCACCCGGCCGCCGGGGCCCAGCAGCACATTGGACGGATGCAGGTCACCGAAGCGGATCCCGCGCGCGTGGATGTCGTCCAGCGC
Organism: Actinoplanes sp. L3-i22; assembly: GCF_019704555.1. NCBI lineage: Bacteria > Bacillati > Actinomycetota > Actinomycetes > Micromonosporales > Micromonosporaceae > Actinoplanes > Actinoplanes sp. L3-i22. The sequence continues at coordinate 7,464,325 of NZ_AP024745.1, read as the reverse complement.
CGCCTCGACCCGGTCGAGCACGTCGAGCACCCAGCGCCGGTACTCCGCCAGCTCGGCCGCGTTCGTCTCGGCCGGCGTGTCCGGGAACAGGGCCGGGCCCCGGGTCTGCACCGCGCGCAGCAGCGTCGGCCCCTCGATGTACTCCTCCACCAGGAAGTGGTGGCCCTGCACGATCCGGTAGTCGTGGACGGCCGGGACACAGCCGAGCCCGGCCAGCCGGGTCAGCGTCCGGTGCTCGCGGCGCAGCCGGGCGACCGCGTCCTCGTGATTACGATCCAGGCCGGCGTACGGGCGTGCCTCGCGCAACACCACCTTCTCGCCGGCCGCGTCGCGGGCCAGGTAGACGCCGCCCGCGTTGGAGAAGTGCAGGGCCTCCTCCACCCGGTACGGGAAGTCGATCGGGCCGCCGGCGTGCCGGGCCTCCAGATGCGGCTTCAGGATCTGCGGAAGCTCGACCCACGGCGGCACCTGGAAGACCGGCCCGCGGCGGTCGGGCACCAGCTCGCCGTCGGCGTTCTCGATCGCGAGCACCGGCTCGTCGTCCTCACCCGGGCACCACATCTGGGTGAAGGCGCCGTAGCGGACGTACAGCGGGCCCGCGCCGATCCGCAGGTCGCCCAGCACGTACGGGCCGGGCATGCCGTCGAGCAGCACGGACAGGTCGGTGATCGCCTTCTCGAACTGCTGCTCGTCACGCGGGTAGAAGGTGACCAGCTTCCCGCTCGAGCCACGCCCCGCGTACTTGGCGTTGAGCACCACCATGGCGTCCAGGCTGCGCAGGAACTTGAAGGCCAGCTCGTTGGCCACGCAGTACTCCCAGACCAGGTCGAGGCAGCCGGGCGCGTCGTCCAGGGTGACCGAGACGTGCATCTTCCAGCCCTGCCGCGGCCCGCGGCCGGCCGCGGGTTCCAGCCCGACCCACAGGTCGGCCTCGCCGCGCAGCCAGCCGTCCGGCGCGTCGCGGTTCGCCGCGTCGAAGCGGCTGTCGTGGTCGCGCATGCGGTCCGGCGCGTCGTAGAACTCGTCGTCGGCGAGGCAGTGGATCCACTCGAGATGCTGCTCCATGTTCGCGTCCTGTCACGTCGGCAAGGGGGGCTGCGGGAACAGCTCGAATCCTGCCGAGAACCCCGGAAACGTCCCTGACGCGGCGCTGAGGTGCCACGGAAAGCGCGGGTTCCGTATTGTCCGGCCATGGACTTTCATGAGCAGTTTCGGCAGACCGCGACCGAGTCGGGTGTGCCGGCCGCCGAGTCGGCCCGGTTCGCGGGCCTCCTCCGGTTCCGGATCCGCGCCGGCGGCACTCCGGGCGGTGCCCGGGCCGGCCGGTTCGGCGGGTTGCCGCACCTGCCGGCCGGGACCCCGTGGCCGTCCGGGCTGGCCTATCTGGCGTCCGCCGACTGCGCGGCGCTACCGAGGATCGCCGGCCTCGCGCTTCCGGAGACCGGCTCGCTGCTGTTCTTCCTGGCCGCCGCGGCGGCGGTCGAGGCCTGCTCGATCGAGTCCGAGCAGTCGCTAGCGAAGGTCGTCCACGTGCCCGCCGGCGCCGCGACCACGGCGGTCGCCGCGCCGGACGACCTGCCCCCGCCCCTTCCCGAGCGCGACCTGTTCGCCCGGGTCGAGGCGGACCTGCCGGACTGGCCGGACCGGCCCGCGGCCTGGTGGACCGACGACCAGAAGCAGCTGATGGCGGACCTGCCGCACTACGCCGAGCTGTGCGCGCTCGTCGAGCGGACCTGGCCCGGCCGGGTGCCGTGGATCGGCGACGACCTGGTCCTCGGCGGGTACTCGGTCTCGGCGCAGGACAGCCCCGAGGAGCAGCTGGCGGCCCGGGACCCCGCCGCCGACGAGGCCCGGATGATGCGCGAGTGGGTGCCGCTCGCCCAGTTCGCCGTGCCGCGCCAGGACTACATTCACGGGCGTTTCCTGATCCGCCACGACGACCTCGCCGCCGCACGGTTCGACCAGGCGCTGTCCTTCTGCGAGTTCACCGAATAGGTCTTCGCTATCACTATCGATAGTGATAGCGTTCTATTGTGGAACTCCCGAGGGAACGCTGGGCCGAACTGGCGCTGCACCCGGTGCGCATCCGGATCCTGCGGGCCGTCGCGGGCTCCCGCCTGACCACGCACGACCTGGTCGAGCTGCTGCCCGACATCCCGCACGCCACGCTGTACCGGCACCTGGCCACCCTGGTCAAGGCCGGCCTGATCGAGGTGGTCGAGACCCGCAGGATCCGGGGAGCCGTCGAGCGGGTCTACGCGCTTCCCGCCCACGGCGCGACGCTGGACCCGGCCGCCCTGGCCACGGCGACCCCCGAGGACCACACGCGGTACTTCACCGCGTTCGTGTCGAGCCTGCTCTCGGACTTCGCCCGCTATCTCACCCGCGAGCGGGTCGACTTCGTCGCCGACGGGGCCGGCTACCAGCAGCTCGTCCTGCACCTGAGCGACGCGGAGCTGGCGCGGTTCGCCGCCGATCTCAACCGGGTGATCGGTCCGCTGCTGGGCAACCAGCCCGGCGGGGACCGGGTGCCCCGCCTGCTCGCCACGATCCTGCTGCCGGCCGACCAGCCGGCCGCCACCGCGCCCGCACCACCGCCGCCGGAACGGGACGACGACTCCGGCACGAGCCCGAGGAGTGACTGATGGCATCGACCACGATCGGCGACGACAGCCCGCGGATCGAGATCGCCCACCTGACGAAGCGGTACGGGACGGTCACCGCCGTCCGCGACCTGACGTTCACCGTCGAGCCCGGCGTGATCACCGGCTTCCTCGGCCCGAACGGCGCCGGCAAGACCACCACCATGCGCATGCTGACCGGCCTGGTCACACCCACGTCCGGCACCGCGACGATCGGCGGCCGGCCGTACGGGCAGCTGCGGCAGCCCTCCCGCACGGTCGGCGCGGTCTTCGGCACCGGCGGGTTCCACCCCGGCCACACCGCCCGGGACCACCTGCGCGTCTACGCCGCGATGGGCGGCTACCCGGACAGCCGGATCACCGGGCTGCTCGACCTGCTCGGCCTCACCGACGCCGCGGACCGCCGCACCCGCGAGTTCTCCACCGGCATGCGCCAGCGACTCAACCTCGCGACCGCGCTGCTCGGCGACCCCCGGGTGCTGCTGCTGGACGAGCCGAGCAACGGCCTGGACCCGGAGGGCATGCTGTGGCTGCGCGGGTTGCTGCGCCGGCTGGCCGACGACGGCCGCACCGTGCTGATCTCCAGCCACGTCCTCAGCGAGATCCAGCAGCTCGTCGACGACGTGGTGGTGATCCGGCGCGGCGAGCTCGTCGCCGCCGGGCCCTGGTCGCGGCTCGCCGGCCCGCCCGCGGTGCGGGTGTGCTCCCCGGACGCCGACCGGCTGACCACCGTCCTGCGCGAGAGCCGGCCGGGCGACGGCGCGCCGCGGGTCGAGGCCGTCGGCGGCGGCCGGCTCCGCGTGCACGGCCTGGACGCGCCCACGGTCGGCGACCTCGCCACCGAGCACCGGTTGCGGGTGCACGAGTTGATCACCGAGAGCACCAGCCTCGAACAGCTGTTCCTGGACCTCACCAGCGAAAAGGCGGCCCTGTCATGAGACACCTGGTCATCGCGGAGCTCCGCCGGCTGCTCGCCACCCGGATGTGGGGCGGGCTGCTGCTCGCCGCGGTCGTGATCGGCGGCGGCATGATGGGCGTGATGGCGCTCGTCGGCCCGGAGAACTTCGACCCGCCGATGCCCGGCCTGGACACCGAGACCGGAATCCGCTCGATCCTCGGCATCCTCGGCTACACCGCGTTCGTGCCGGCCGCCGTCGGCGCGCTCGCCGTCACCTCGGAGTACCGGCACGGCACCGCCGCCGTCACCTTCCTGTTCGCGCCCCGCCGCTGGCAGGTGCTGGCCGCGAAACTCGCCACCTACGGCGCCGTCGGGCTCGCGTACGGTCTGCTCCTGGCCGGCACCGCCGCCGCGGCCCTGTTCGCCGTCGCCGCCGCCCGCGGCGTCCCGCTCGGCCTGCCGGCCGGCACGGTCCTCGGGCTGCTCGCCCGGATCGGCCTGGCCATGCTCGTCTACCTGCTGATCGGGGTCGGCGTGGGCGCTCTGCTGCGCAACCAGGTCGCCGCCCTGTGCGTCGTGATCGGCTACGTCTACCTGGGCGAGCCGCTGCTCATGACGATCCCCGGCGTCAACGCGCTCTACCCGGTGCTGCCCGGCGGCGCCACGGCCGCCCTCACCGACTTCACCTACCTGGCCGACGCCGTGTCCCAGAAACTCGGCAGCCCTGGCATCCAGCTGCTGCCGCCGGCCGCCGGCGCGCTGCTGCTCACCGCCTACGCGATCGCGGCCGCCGCGATCGCCGTCATCCTCCCGATGCGCCGCGACATCCCCTGAGACGGCCCGCCGCCTTCGGCGCGGCCATCGATTCGCTTGCGGCGAGGCGCGGTGCGGGCTCACAAGATTGCTTCGGTACGGCCATTGCCCCGTACCCCCGAATCGGCCGCCGCCGCGAGGCCGGCGATGCCGGGCGGAACAGCGGACCTGGGGGACGCCGACGATCACCCCGGGTGTGCCCCGGTCAGCGTTTCGCGGTCAGGCGGGCGGCGAGCTGCTGCTTGGCCCGGGGCCAGTCGTCGTCGACCATGGCGTAGAGGACGGTGTCCCGCCAGGTGCCGTCCGCGCGGCGGCGGTGCTTGCGCAGCACGCCCTCCCGGGTCGCGCCCAGGCGTTCGATGGCCGCCTGGGCGCCGACGTTGCGGATGTCGGTGACCCAGACGACCCGTACGGCATGCAGCTCCTCGAAGGCGAACGTCATCATCAGCAGCTTCGCCTCGGCGTTCGCCCCGCTGTGCCACCACCGCCGGCCCAGCCAGGTGTAGCCGATCGTGATGCTGCGCAGCGCCGGGTCCGGGTCGGCGAACGACGTCGTCCCGGCGAACTCGCCGGTCGCGACGTCGATCTGGGCATACGGCAGCCGCCGGCCACGAGCCTTGGCCTCCAGCGCGGCGACGATGTGGCCGCGCGCGTCCTCGACGGTGGCCGGGGCCGCCAGCGCGCCGGCGGGCGGGCTCTGCCAGCGGAAGATCTCGGCGGCCTGCTCCGGGCTGCCGGCCGCGGCGAGATATCCGGGGGCGTGGTCAAGGGTCAGCGGTTCGAGCCGGATCCGCTCGCCCACGAAGGTCGGCATCGCGTACCAGAGACCGTGGTCCGTCACAGAGCGGATGATGACAGCCGCGCGGTGCCCGCCGCAGCCCCGTACCGTCGGGCGGCCGGCTCGCCGGGGTGGTGCCGCGTGCCGCGGTCCGCGCCCTGGTGATCGCCGTCGGCGGCGTGCTGACGGTCGTCTACGCACTGCGCTTCTGGTGACCGGTGTCTACCGCGGTGCCTCGGCCTGGCCAGGCGGAAATATCGGGTGGTTGTCCGCAGGTAGCCGCTACAGTTCCGCCGTGTTGGAGACGCACGAGCGATTCGTGGCTTCCGGACCGTTACGGATATGGACCGAGCGAGTCGGGGATCCGGAGCTTCCCGCTGTCCTGATGGTCATGGGGTCGGCTGCTCAGGGTGTCAGTTGCCCCGATGCGCTGGTCGGCCGGCTGGTCGAGCGCGGGGTCCAGGTGATCCGATTCGATCATCGGGACACCGGCCGGTCCAGCGTCGTGGACTTCGACGCTCATCCGTACACGATCGCCGACCTGGGCCGTGACTGCCTGGCCGTGCTGGACGGCTACGGCCTGCGGTCCGCCCATGTGGCGGGGGCCTCGCTGGGCGGCATGATCGCGCAGTGGCTGGGGGTGCACGCACCGGACCGGGTCCGGTCCTTGACGATGATCTCCAGCTCGCCGGTTCAGGCGTGGGCCCGGGCGCTGGCCGGGGAGCCGGCCGACCTGGATCGGCTGCCGCCGCCGGCACCGGCGTATCTCGCGCATCAGGCCGCCGGGCTGCCGCCCGGGGTGGAGTCCGACGTGGCCTTGTTCCGGGTCTTCAACGGGCCGGTGCGCCCGTTCGACGAGCCGGCCGCCCGGGCGATGCTGGAGCTGGCGCTGTCGCGGGCCACCGATCCGGCGGCCGCCGCCAACCACGAGCGGGCCGCGTGGCGGCCCGAACCCGACCTGCTCGCCCCGCTGTGGTCGATCACCGCGCCGACCTCGGTCGTGCACGGCGATCAGGATCCGCTTCTTCCGCTCGGGCACGGCGAGGCCCTGGCGGCCGCGATCCCGGGCGCGGTGCTGCACGTGGTGCCGGGGATGGGCCATGTCATGACGTCACCCGGCCTGCCCGAGGAGATCGCCGATCTGATCCGGCTGTGACACGTGCCCGGGAACGCGATCTCCCACGGATCTGCCGTGAGTTGCGCTACCCCGAGTAGCCCTTCTCGTCGAGACGATCGTTCCGGCCGGCGTACCGGGAACAAGGCCCTGGCCTGGAACGCTGGGCCCGTTGTGAGCAACGCCGAGGTTCGACTCTCCCTGCTCGACCGGTCCCGCACCCGGGCCGGGGAGGCCGACGCGGCGGCGCTACGGGGCACCGTCGCGCGTGCCGTCCGCGCCGAGCAACTCGGCTACCACCGGTTCTGGGTCGCCGAGCACCACGGCGTCCCGGGGATCGCCGGCGCCGCCCCGGCCGTGCTGCTGGCCGCGGTCGCCGGCGCCACGACGACCATCCGGGTCGGTTCGGCCGGTGTGATGCTGCCGCACCACCAGCCGCTGGTCGTCGCCGAGCAGTTCGCCACGCTGTCCGCGTTCGCGCCGGGCCGGGTCGATCTGGGGCTGGGCCGGTCGCCCGGGTTTACCGCGCCGGTGCGCCGGGCGCTGCGGCAGGCCGACGGTGACTTCGCCGCCGACCTGGCCGAGCTGCGGGGCTTCCTGACCGGTACGGCGGAGATCACCCTGCACCCGCGTCCGGAGCACCCCGTCCCGTTGTACGTGCTGGCCACCGGCACCGGCCTGCGGATCGCCGCCGACCTCGGGCTGCCGGTGATCGTGGGCGGCCCGCTGCTGGCCGCGGGCGGCGAGCAGGCGCTGGCCGACTACCGGCGCACGTTCCGGCCCTCGGACCAGCAGCCGCGGCCGTGGGTCGCGATCAGTCTCGACGTGCTGGTCGCCGACACCGACGCGGAGGCGGCCGACCTGCTGCTGCCCGAGGCGTGGGCGATGGCCCGAAGTCGTACCACCGGGATTTTTCCTGCCCTGGAACCGGTGGCGGCGGTCCGGGCCGCCGCCCGGACCCCGCGCCAGCAGCAGTATCTGGAGCAGACCGCCGCGGCGGCGGTCGCCGGCCCGCCGCACCGGGTGGCGAGCCGGCTCGCCGAGCTGGTCGAGCGGACCGGGGCCGCCGAGCTGGTCGCCGCCGGCAGCACCTTCGACCGGGACGCCCTGCACGCCTCGGACGCGGCGCTGGCCGCGATGTTCCGGTGAGCGCGGGCGGTCAGCCGACCACAATGCGGACGCGGGCGATGTTGTCGATGCGCCCGATCGGGGTGTCCGGGTCGCCGTCGTGCTGGGCGCTGACCCGGACGGCCGCGAAGTGCGTGCCCGGGACGTCGTAGGCGTGCGTGCGTTCCCGGACGAACCAGGCGGCGGGTGGTAGCGGTTCGTCGATCTCGAACTCGCCGTCACCATCAAGATCCCATTGCATCCGTACGATCGGAGCCCCGCCCACCGGCGTCTCGGCAGACGCCCGCAGCACGCCGCCGGCGTAGACCAGCGAGATCACCGGCTGGACGCCGCCCCGCTCGGCGGCCGTGTCCGGCACGGTGACCTGCCCGTCGGCGATCGTGTAACGGGTGTCCGCGGCCGGTTCGACCCCGTTCTCCACCCAGTCGGCCAGGCTGCGCAGCGCCTCGTGCAGCACCCCGAGGTAGCTGACCGTGTGGTCCGGATGTTCCTGCAGCTCGGAGTCGGCGTGCAGGGCGTTGTCGACGTACCAGAGCCGCACGTCACCGGGCGCGTGCTCGGCGACCCGGTCCCGGTACCAGGCGGCCTGCCAGGCGAACGCCTCCCGGTCGAGCAGCGCGGCCACGATGATCATCTTGCCGGTGATCCGCCCGGTCTGGACGGTGCCGGCGGCGCCCGCGGCGAACATCGGGCCGAGCTGCATCGGGCGCTGGGGGAGCAGGGGCGTGCCGTCGGCTGCGCGGAACTGGTCCCAGACGGTGAACTCCGGCCCGGGGACCTGGTGCCGGTGGTAGGTCTGCGCGGCCAGGAAGTTGCTGTTGTCGACCTTGATCTCATCGCCCGGGACCAGCTTGGCCGCCGCGTCGTCCAGGTCGGGCATGTCGTGCACGGCGAGGTCGCCGTGCACGCCCTTGAGACGCAGCCGGACGCCGCCGGGCAGGATCAGCTCGGCGCCCTGGGTGGCGACCTCCGGAGTGCGGGCCAGCCGGACCGCGACGACCGTGTCCGGCCCGGTGTGCGCGCCCTTGAACGCCTCGTCGACGCCGCCCTGCGGGACCTGCTCGGGTTCGGCGTAGGGGCCGAGGTCGGGGCGGTCGGCGCGGGTCAGCGTGGCGGTGACCGCGGTGGTCAGCCGGACCCGGTCGCGGTGCACCGACGAGTCCGGGTCGGCGCCGAGATAGCCGGGCACGCTCCAGAAGTCGGTGAAGTAGCCGGGGTCGACCGCGACGACGCCGGGGTAGATCGTGGAGAACGCGTGCGAGCCCATCGTGCGGTGCCCGAACCACGATCGCAGCGGGAAGCCCATCCGGGTGACCTCGGCGAACGCGTCGCGCTGCTCGCCGGTCAGGCCGGGATCCTGATCGCCGCCGGCGTCGAACGCGTCGGCGATCCGGTCGAGCTGGTCGCGCAGGATCCGCTGGGCGTGCATCCGCACGCTGAACACATTGGGCGCGGCGACCGGGCTGCCCGGGACGTAGGGCACGAAACCGTCCCAGACCCCGCTGGTGTTCTCGGCCCCGCCGATCGTCCGGTAGGCGCCGCCGCTGCCGCCGTAGGCGTAACCGTGCACCCGGTGCTCGCCGTACACCTGCCGGGCCACCGTCTTGGAGTGCTCGGCGGCGGCCGCGTTGGCCTGGAACCCGGCGATCGTCGGGTCGGCGCCGGAGCCCGGCCCGCCGGATTGCCCGCCGCCGTTGGTCTCCAGGAAGTAGCCCCCGGCCCGGAACGCGAACGCGATCCTGTCCTCCTGCCCGGTGGCCGTCTGCGCGAGGTGCTCGCTCTCCGGCACCGGCGTGATGTGCTGGAAGAACCGCCCCTGGTAGGCGTCTGCTGGCGGGAAGTAGATCGAGAACCGGGTCTCGGTGCCGGTGAAGCCACCGTGCACGTACCGGTGCGGGTGCGGCGTCTCGCGGTGCTCGTCGACGTCGACGTAGGGGTGCTCGAAAGTCATCGTGGTTCCTAGAATCCGTGGGCGGGGTCGTTCAGGACGGCGAGCGCGCGCATCCAGTTCTCGCCGGTCAGGCGGCGGATGCCGTCGATCAGGGACTGGCCGACGTCGAACGTGGGGTCGGTCAGCCGCATGAACGTCAGGCCCTCCCACAGCGCGATGACCTGCCGCGCGGTCTCCCGCGGGTCGAGGCCGGGATGCGCGAGCCCGGCCCGCTGCCGGCCGGCGATCAACCGAGCAAAGATCAACATCGCCATTTCGGTACGGCGGGTGAAGTACTCCCCGGCGGGGTGGCCGGGGGTGGCCGCCTGGCCCTTGAGCACCACGAACAGCCGCAGCCGGTGCTCACTGGTCACCTGGGTGGCGTCGGCGTTCGCCCGGAGCTTGTCGAGGTCGAGCATCGCGCCCTCCTCGGTGTCGACCTGGATCTGCGCCTCCAGGTCGTCCATCCGTTCCAGAGCGGCCACCAGCAGGTGATCCTTGGTCGGATAGTGGTAGAGCACGGTGGGCTCGCTGGAGCCGGACCGGGCGGCCACCAGCGCGGTGGTGACGCCGTCGTGGCCGAGCTCGTCGACCAGGTCGACGACCGCCAGGACGATCTGCTCGCGGCGCTCCCGGGAGCGCTGGTACGGGCCGCGTTTGCGGGACGGTGCGGTGCTCATGCCAACCTCCGACGCGAATGTTGAGTGAAAGCTAGCAATCGTGAAGGCAGCTCGGCAATATCCCCGGAAACATCCTTGACACAGAAGCCGAACTGGTTCTTTACTCAGCTTTCATGTGAGCCAGCTCGCAGGGCCCCCGCCCGGGGCGCCGCTGACTCCCCTCCCGGCGACTCCTCAGCCGCGGTCAGTGCACGCTCATCCTCAAGGGGATCCCCGTGATAGCAGATCAAGCGCCACCGAGCGCCGACATGGTCGAGCCCGCCGAACCCGGCACCTCGATGACCTACCGCGGCGGCAAGCCGTTCCGCCGCTACCTGCTCTGGTACACCCTCGCGTTCGCCGCGATCACCGCGGTCTGGGGTGGCATGCTCGGCGTGCTGCTGCCCAACCAGGTCCAGATGATCGAGTTCGCGCACTGGTTCACCGGCGCCGACGCCGGCGTCGACCTGACCGCGCTCAACGACCTCAAGGCCGCGGTGGCCGCCGGCACCACCATCGCCACCCCGGAGCAGCAGCGCCTGCTCGGCATCCTCGGTGACTTCGACGCCGCCCGGGCCCAGGCGCTGTCCGTGGTCACCTCGCTCGCGGTGGCCGTCACCATGCTGGTGCAGCCGGTCATCGGGGTGCTCTCCGACCGCACCCGCAGCCGGTTCGGCCGGCGCGCGCCGTGGATGCTGTTCGGCGCCGTGGTCGGCTCCGGCTTCCTGATCGCGGTCCGGCACGCGCCCACCATCGCGATCCTCGCCCTGCTCTGGACGTGCGCGCAGACCGTGCTCAACATGATCCCCGGAACGTTGCAGACCACGGTTCCGGACCGGATCCCGGAGGACCGGGTCGGGGTCACGTCCGGGATCGGGGGGCTCGGCAACTTCGCCGGCGGCATCGTCGGTGGCGTCGGGGCCGGGGTGCTGCTGCCGGTGCTCGGACTCGACGTGATCTACGCGTACGCAATCCTGGTCTTGATCGGGGTTGTCGGGTTTGTCGTGCTGCTGCGGGACCGGCCGTCGACCGAGCTGGTCGTGCCGCCGCACCGGTGGGGAACGTTCTTCCGCGGCTTCCTGGTGCCGCTGCGGGACCACGACTTCCGCTGGGTCTGGGTGGCCCGGATCGTGCTGACGTTCGGCTACGCGGCGTCGACCGCGCTGGCCCTGTACATGCTGCAGAGCTACATCAGCCCGGCGCTGAGCCTCGCCGACGCCACCCGCACCGCGCCGCTGCTGACCGCCGCCTCGCTGCCCGGCACCATCGTCGCGCTGCTGCTGGCCGGCCGGATCTCCGACCGGACCGGCCGCCGCAAGCCGCTGGTGATCGCGTCCTCGGTGCTGATGGCCGTCTCGATGCTGGTCCCGCTGTGCTGGCCGGCCCTGCCCGCGCTGTTCCTGCAGAGCATCCTGGCCGGCATCGCGTTCGGCATCTACCTGCCGGTCGACGGCGCCCTCTTCATCGACGTGCTGCCGGACCGCGCGGCGGCCGGCCGGGACCTGGGCATCGCCGGGCTCGGCTCGAACCTCGGCCAGGCCCTCGGGCCGGTGCTCGCCGGGCAGGTGGTGGCCCTGACCGGCGGCTATCGCGGCGTCTGGGCGGTCGCCACCGTCCTGACCGCGGTCGCCGCGATCGCCATCTTCCGCGTCCGCGACGCCCGTTGAGGAGAACTGTCATGCCCGCCCTGCCCAGCCCGCTGATCCCCGGCTTCAACCCGGATCCCAGCGTGGTGCTCGTCGACGGCTACTACTACGTCGTCACGTCGAGTTTCGAATACCTGCCCGGCCTGCCCGTCTACCGCAGCCGTGACCTGGTCACCTGGGAGCAGATCGGCAACGTCGCCACCCGGCCCGAGCAGCTCGGCATCGAGCATGCCGCCTCCGGGCTGGGTGTCTGGGCGCCGACCCTGCGCCACCACGACGGCCGGTTCCACCTCATCGTGATCATTACCGGCAGCCCGCGCGGGTGCGTGGTCTTCACCGCCGAGGACCCGGCCGGGCCGTGGGACGACGGCGTCACGCTCGACGGGATCGAGGGCATCGACCCCGACCTGGCCTGGGACGACGACGGGACCGCGTACGTCACGTACGCCGGGTTCGTGGTCACCGGCCCGGACGCCGGCACCCACCACGGCATCCAGCAGGTCCGGGTCGACCTGGCCGCGGGCAAGGCCCTGGAGGCGCCACGGTCGCTGTGGTCCGGCACCGGGCGGCAGTTCCCGGAGGCTCCGCACGTCTTCCGGCGGGGCGGGCACTGGTACCTGATGATCGCCGAGGGCGGCACCGAGCGTGGGCACGCGGTCAGCATCGCGCGCGGCCCGGCGATCACCGGCCCGTTCGAGGGCGCGCCCGCCAACCCGATCCTGACCGCCGCCGGCTTCGGCGGGCCGATCCAGTGCGTCGGGCACGCCGACCTGGTCGCCGGGCCGGACGGCGACGACGTGCTGATCCTGCTCGGGGTGCGCACGCTGGGCCGGACCGCGGCCTTCTCACCGCTCGGGCGGGAGACCTTCGGGACCACCGTCACCTGGCACGACGGCTGGCCACGGGCGAGTCCGCCGGCCGCCGAGGCCCGCCCCGGCGTGGTCGAGGAGAGCTTCGACTTCGCCGACCCGGAGGTGCTCGACGATCCCGGATGGCTCGCGATCGCCCGTACTCCCCACGAGGTCGGCTCACTCACCGAGGCGCCGGGGCGGCTCACCCTGCGCGGGGTCGCCGGCGGCCTGCGGGCCTTCCGGCCGGCCTTCATCGGCCGCAGACAACGACATCTGATCAGTACGTTCGTGGCCACGGTCGACGCGAGCCGGGGCGCGGGTGGGCTCGCCTGTCGCTACGATGAGCACATCCATGTGGCGATCGAGGTCCGGGGCGGCACGGTGACCGCCACCGCCAAGCTGGCCGATCTGGAGCAGAGCTGGACCGCTCCGGTTCCCGCCGCCTCGGTTCCCGCCGATGGGGTCGAGCTGCGCATCGAGACCCGCCTGCCGGAGCCGGGGCTGAGCCCGGCGAACGACGGGGCCGACCGGATCGTGCTGATCGCCGGGGGCGTCCGGCTGGCCGAGCTCGACGGACGGTACTGGTCGAGTGAGACCGCTGCCTCGTTCACCGGCCGGGTCACCGGGATCTTCGCCACCGAGGGAACGGTCACCTTCGGCCGCCTCGGCTACCACGGTCAGGAACGCGATTGACCCGGTTCGAAGTCGCCCGGAGGTCCCGTCATGAACGCGTCGCGGCGTCGCTCGCCGCCCGCGCCGACGGTGATCTGACGGCGTTGCTGCAGGACACCTCGCTCGACCTGGTCGGCGTGGGCGGCGGCTCGTCGATCACCGACGTCGACGGCGTGCCGGTGTTCGTCAAGCGGATCCCGATCACCGATCTGGAGCTGGCCCATCCGCAGAGCACGGCGAACCTGTTCGGCGTGCCGGTCCGCTGGCAGTACGGCATGTACCGGCTGGCCGGCCCGGGCTACGGCGCGTGGCGTGAGCTGGCCGCGAACCAGCGCGTCACCGAAGGCGTGCTCGCCGGGGAGACGAAGTCCTTTCCGCTGCTCCACCACTGGCGGGTGCTGCCCGGCCGGCCGCCGGTCGCGGCCGAGCACCTCGACATCGAGGCGGTCGTCGCCCAGTTCGGCGGGGACCGGGCCGTGCGCGCCCGCCTCGACGCGCTGGCCGGCGCCACCGCGAGCCTCGTGCTGTTTCTCGAGCACCTGCCCGACGGGCTGCCCGGGTGGCTGGCGGATCCGGTGGGCCGGGCCTCGACGATGGAGCGGCAGCTGTTCGAGATCGTGACGTTCCTGCGCCGGCGGCAGCTGCTGCACCTGGACGGACACTTCGGCAACGTCCGGGCCGACGACGACCGGCTCTACCTGGTCGACTTCGGGCTTGCCACCTCGCCGCGCTTCGAACTGGCGGACGCCGAGCGGGCCTTCGTCGCCCGCAACGCCGGTCACGATGCCGACTACGCCTCGATGCGGCTGGTGAACTGGCTGGTCGCCGCGGTGTGCCGGGTGACCGTGCCGGCCGGCGGCCGTCCCGTCGCCCGCGACCGGCTCGTGCGCCGCTGCGCGACCGGCGACATCCCACCGGACGTGCCGCCGCCGGTGGCGGAGATCGTCGCGCGGCACGCGCCCGCCGCCGCCCGCATGAACGAGTTCTGCGCCCGCCTCTACGACGGCGACCTCCACGCGGAATACCCCGGCCGATAGACCTCACTCGGCGCGAGCCGGATCGCCCGCAGCCGCCTCCGGGATCACCATGAAGTCGGTGACGAACACGGTGACCTGCCCGTCGGCAGCACGTCCGACGAAGGTGGGATAGACGCCGTCGCCCCACCCGGAGCTGACGACAATCACATTCGCCTCGGTGGCCTCATCGGTGATCGCGTCGATGGGCGCCGGGGCGGGCGGAACCTGAGCGGGGATGTAAACGTCGTCCAAGCGGTCGAAGTCCCAGTCGGCCAACGCGCGCACGGCCACCACGTCCGCCAGAGTGCCGACCCCCGCGTCGACGGGATAGCCGAAGAACCCGTCCGCCCCCAACCCGGCCGGACTCCGGCCGTCGGTCAGAGCAGGCTCCCACCGGACGGCCGGCTGCTCGCCGGCGACGAGTTGCAGCGCGACAGTGCGCACATCCGGTTCGCTGAAGCCCTGGTGGATCGTCGCGACCCACGCGTGCAACTCGTACCGTCCGGGCGGCACCGTCGCGGTGAAAGGCGGCGCCTCGTGGGCATCCGTCAGCGGATCACAGCCGACGATCTGCCCGGACGGTGCCGTCACGATGCCGACGACACGGTCTTCGATGACGTACTCGACGCCATCGCGGACGACACGGCCACCGCTCGTCAGCAGCGCCGTGAAATCGGGGGAGTAGGACACGCGCCCTCCAGGCTGCCGCTGAACCCGACCTCGGACCTGCATTCGACCATGCCGCGAACGGCTACGGCTGGCTGCGGCGGTGGGTGTGCAGATCGGATACCGCCCAGACGGTGCTCCGACCGGCTTTGTGGCGGCGGAGGTGGCGGCCGGTTCGGTCCACTGACCGCATCTTGCCGTCGAGCGGCGTGACGGGCGCGGGCCGAGCCGCACGCGCTGGACTCGTGGCGGCCGGCAGGCGCGGGCGGCTGGCGGGGGCTATGGCTGGTTGTGGCGGTGGGTGAGGAGGCCGTCGATGAGGACGTTGAGTTTCCAGGTGGCGTAGGTGTTGCTGTCGCGGCCGGCGCTGGTCATGGCCGGGAGCAGGGCGTGGATGGTCGGGTGGGTGTCGGCGGATAGTTCGCCGTAGACGGCGTCGAGTTCGGAGCCGGCCGCGCCGGACAGGGCCTGCTCGGTCGCGGCGGCGGGGCCGTTGGTGGCGGTCGCGGCCCGCTGCTCGCGCAGGCGGGCGGCGAGTTCCAGGGCGGACGAGGTCACGTACTGATCGAGCAGGTCGGCGGCCCACGGGCACAGCTCGTCGGCGATGCCGCCGGTGCGCAGCAGGGCCAGGGTCGCCTCGAGGATGCGCAGCGCGTGCGGCCCGGTCGGCACCCGGGTGATGGCGACCAGGGCGAGGTCGTCGTGGCCGCCGAGCGTGGTGATGACCCGGCCGACGAGCAGCTCCAGCCGGGCCCGCCAGTCGCCGTCGGCCGCGCCGGGCAGCCGGACGCCGGCCAGCGCCTGGTCGTAGACCTCGGCCATCAGCTCGTCGCGGTCGGCGACGTAGACGTAGAGCGACGCGGGGCCGGTGTCCAGCGCCTGCGCGACGCGGCGCATGGTCACCGCCGGGTAGCCGACCTCGTCGACGAGTGCCAGGGCGGCGGTGGTGATGGCCGCGCGGCTCAGGGGGGCCTTGGCGGGGCGGGTGCGCGGGGTGTCCCGGACCCGGCCGGTGCTGTCAGTCACTGCGCCAGCCTATCGCTTGACGAACGTGGTTCGCAACGAACATAGTTCGTCACGAACAACGTTCGTCGGGAGGCTTTGATGGAAAGACGCTGGTGGGTGCTCGTCGTAGTGCTGACGGGTGCCGTGATGGATCTGCTCGACGCGACGGTGATGACCGTCGCGGGACCCTCGGTGCGGGCCGGGCTCGGTGGGACGCAGGCCACGCTGCAGTGGCTGACGGCCGGCTACGCGCTCGCCTTCGGGGTGCTGCTGGTGATCGGTGCCCGGCTCGGTGACCGGTGGGGACGCCGCCGGCTGTTCCTCATCGGCGCGACCGGGTTCACGCTCGCGTCGCTGGCCTGCGCGCTCGCCGGGTCCCCGGCGACGCTGATCGCGGCCCGGGTGGCGCAGGGCGCGCTGGGCGCCCTGATGATTCCGCAGGGCTTCGGGGTGCTGTCGGCCGTCTTCACCGGGGACCGGGAGCGCGGCCGGGCGTTCTCGCTGTTCGGGCCGGTCAGTGCACTGGCCGGGATCGGCGGGCCGATCCTCGCCGGGGTGCTGATCGCCTGGGATCTCGGCGGCCTCGACTGGCGGCTGATCTTCCTGATCAACGTGCCGCTGGGCCTCTTCGCCGTGCTGGGCGCGCTCGCCTGGATGCCGGCCGACCGGGGCGACCCCGCGGCGCGCCTCGATCCGCTCGGTGCGCTGCTGGTCGCGGCCGGGTCCGCGGCGCTGGTCCTGCCGCTGATCCAGGGCCGCGAGGCGGGCTGGCCGTGGTGGTCGTTCGCGCTGCTGGGCCTGGCGGTGCTCGCGTTCGCCGCGCTGGCCCGGCGGCAGTCGACGAGTCCGCATCCGATCCTGGCGCCGGGTCTGTTGCGCAAGCGGGCGTTCGTCGCCGGGCTGTCGGTGGCCGTGGTGCTGTTCGCCGGGTCCGGTGGGCTGATGCTCATCCTGTCGCTGTTCCTGCAGCTCGGCCTGCACTACTCGGCGCTGCACACCGGGCTGGCGCTGGCTCCGCTGGCGGTGGGCATCGGGGTTTCCTCGCTGCTGGTCCCGGCCCTGTTCCCGCGGCTGGGGCGGCGCCTGCTCCATGTCGGGCTCGGTACGCAACTGCTCGGGGTGCTCGGGTTCGCCGTCATGGCGGCCACCGGGCCGAGCGATCCGGCGTTCGCCGTCGCGGCCCTGGTCAGTGGGCTCGGGCTGGGGCTGCTGTTCGGGCCACTGATCCAGAGCACGCTGTCGGTCGCCGCCGCCGACGAGGTCGGCAGCGCGTCCGGAGCCATCAACGCCGTCCAGCAGCTCGCCACCGCGCTGGGGGTGGCCGTCCTCGGCACCGTCTTCTTCGCGGGTGGCGTTCCCGCTCACGCCCTGGTCGCCGGGGCGCTGGTGGTGGCCGCCTCCTGCGTCCTGTGTGCGATCGCCGTCCTCGCCCTGCCCACTCTCGAAAGGAACGCAGCATGAGCAGCAACGTCGTAGTTCTCGGAGCCGCCGGCCGGACCGGCCGCCTGATCGTCGCCGAGGCCCTGCGCAGCGGGCATTCCGTGACCGCCGCGGTCCGCAACCCGGACAGCGTCGCGGCGGCGCCCGGCCTGCGGGTGGAGCGTGCCGACGTCCGCGACGCGGACAGCCTGAGCGCCGTGTTCGCCGGCCAGGACGCGGTCGTGTGCGCCATCGGGCCGTCCGGTCGGAAGGCCGGTGACCTCTACTCCGACGGTGCCCGGGCCACCGTGACGGCGATGCGGGCCGCCGGGGTGGAGCGGCTGCTGGCCATCACGTCGGTCGGGGTGCGGCACGACGACCCGCATCACGCCTGGTGGTATCGCGGGCTGATCCGGCCGATCGGCGCCGACCTGTACGCCGACATGGCGCGGATGGAGCAGATCGTGCGGGAGAGCGGGCTCGACTGGACCTTTGTCCGGCCCACCTATCTGCAGGACCGCGACGCGACCGGCGCCTACCGGGCCGTCGACAACAGCACGCCGAAGGGCGGCTGGCGTATCACCCGCACCGATGTCGCGCGCTTCATCGTCGGTGAGCTCGAAGCCCACGAATGGTCGCGGCGGGCACCCAGCCTGGCGGAATAGGACGGGCGGTGCTCAGGCCGTACCAAATAATTGTGGTGTTGGTTTTTGCGGTTCGTGGATTTCCTGAGGAAGGCCGAGGGCGTGCCCCGGCCTTCCTCGACGCAAAGCTGAGACCGGGGCGGTCAGCCCTGGCGGCCGCTCCAGCGGGGGTTCTTCTTGTTGATGACGACCTGGCGGCCGCGGCGGCGGGTGACGACGCTGCCCGGCTTGCTCTTCAGGGAGCGGAGAGAATTGCGAACCTTCATGATGGTGACCTCTTTCCGCGCCGGCGCTGACTTCCGCCACGCGCACTGGGCTGAACGCCGCGGCCCCCGGCGCTATTTCCCGGCGGGGCGGGGCAGCGAAATGAGCAGTTGCTCCACTCGGGCGCGGATGTCGTCGCGGATCGGGCGGGCGGTGTCGACGCCCTGGCCGGCCGGGTCGTCGAGTTTCCAGTCCTCGTAGCGTTTGCCGGGGAAGACCGGGCAGGCGTCGCCGCAGCCCATCGTGATGATCACGTCGGAGTCCTGGGCGGTGTCCCAGGTGAGCTCGGCCGGTGTCTGGTCGGTGATGTCGATGCCGACCTCGTGCATCGCCTCGACCGCGGCCGGGTTGATGGTCTCGGCGGGCTCGGAGCCGGCCGAGCGGACCTCGACGGTGTCGCCGGCCAGGTGGCGCAACCAGCCGGCGGCCATCTGGGAGCGGCCGGCGTTGTGCACGCAGACGAACAGCACGCTGGGCTTGGTGGTCATGAGTGGTCTCCGCGGTCAGGTGATGATCGGGCTGCGGCGTTCGACGAGCAGGACGTCGCGCCAGGTGCCGTGGTGCCGGCCGACGCGTTCGCGGGTGCCGATGATCCGGAAGCCGCAGGCGGTGTGCAGGGCGAGGCTGGCGGTGTTCGCCGGGAAGATCCCGGATTGGATGGTCCAGATCCCGGCCGCCTCGGTGGCGGCGATCAACGCTTCGAGCAGGGCCCGGCCGATGCCCCGGCCGCGGGCGTCCGGGTGGACGTAGACCGAGTGCTCGACGACGCCGGCGTACACGCGCCGGTCCGACACGGCGCTGCAGGCGACCCAGCCGACCACCGCGCCGGCCGGGTCGAGGGCGACGAACCGGTGCTCGGGCAGGCGGCTCGCGGTGAACCCGGCCCAGTCCGGCGGCTCGGTCTCGAAGGTGGCGTCGCCGGTCGCGATGCCGAGCCGGTAAATGTCGAGCACCTGGTCGGCGTGCTCGTCGGTCATGGCCAGGATGGTCGTCATCGGACCGCCTTCCGCGTCGGTGCGGCCGCGACCGTCGCCGGGGCGGGCAGCGGGAACCACCAGGCGATCGCGGCGACGGCCACGATCGCGCCGAGCAGTTGCGCCGCGGCGATGCCGGACCCGATCACCACGGCGACGAGCAGGCCGGTGCCGGTCAACTCGGCGCCGGCGCGGCGGGCGAGGCTCACGGGGTCGCCGTCGCGGGGGCGGCGGCCGGGTCGAGGAACCGGGAGAGCCAGGTCAGTTTCGCCGGGATGATCCAGTAGTAGACCCAGGTGCCGCGGCGCTGGCAGTCGACCAGGCCGGCCTCGCGCAGCTGCCGCAGGTGGTAGGAGATCGTCGGGCCGGTCAGGTCGAACGCGTCGGTGATCTCGCAGACGCAGACCTCGCCGCCCCGGCGGGCCGCGATCAGCGACAGCACGCGCAGGCGGACCGGGTCGCCGAGGACCTTGAACGCGCCGGCCAGCTCGGCCGCGCCGGCCGGGGTCAGGGCCTCGCTGACCATCGGCTCGCAGCACCCGACCAGCGGAAGCGGTTGACTAGACACGTCTCTAGGTTGACAGCTCTCTAGATAGTGCGCAACTCTGCTTAGAGAGTTCTCTAAACACCAAATCGCGGAGGTACGACGATGTCCCGTGTCCAGCTCGCGTTGCGAGTCTCCGATCTCGAAGCCTCGGTGGAGTTCTACTCGAAGCTGTTCGGCACCGAACCGGCCAAGCGCCGCCCCGGCTACGCGAACTTCGCGATCGCGGAGCCGCCGCTCAAACTGGTCCTGCTGGAGGGCGAGCCCGGCCGGTCGACGGCGCTGGATCACCTCGGCGTCGAGGTCGGGACCAGCGCAGACGTCGACGCGGCGACCGCCCGGTTGACCGGGTCCGGCCTGGTCACGCTGGCCGAGGGGGACACCGAGTGCTGCTATGCGCTGCAGGACAAGGTGTGGGTGCGTGGTCCCGGGCAGGAGCCGTGGGAGGTGTACGTGGTCAAGGGTGACTCGGCGGTCGGCGACAAGCCCATCGTCGGCAGCGAACTGCCGGTCAGTGGCTGCTGCTGACCGGACCGGTCAGTCGGTGGGGCGGATCCCGCTCTAACGTTCCGTCCCCTCGATGACGGTCGCGGCGAACGCGCTGATCACGGCCTTCGGGTTGACGTCGCCCCAGGGGGTCATCGACACGGTCAGCTGGCGTCCGCCCGGCTCGGTCACCCAGGTCTCGGTCCAGTAGGCGCCGAGGAAGTCGCCGCGGTGGCCCCACAGCCGGGTGCCGCCCGGCAGGACTCGGGTCATCACCCCCAGTCCGTAGTCGTAGTCGACCGGCGTCGTCCGGTAGGCGAGCATCTGCTGCTGTACGGCTGGTGGCAGCAACCGGCCGCCGACCAGGGCGCGGAAGAAGACGTTGAGGTCGTGCGGGCAGGAGACCAGCTCGCCGGCGGCGCCGGCCACCGACGGGTTGTAGACGCTGACGTCGATCGGCTCGGGGGTGGGGACGTAGCCGTGGGGGTGCGGACCGTGCAGGTACGGGTCGGTGCCGGGCACGGCGGTCCGGTCCAGGCCGAGCGGGCGGAGCACCCGGCGGCGGATCTCCGCGCGGTAGTCGGAGCCGGTGACTCGCTCGATCACCATGCCGAGCAGCAGGAAATTGGTGTTCACGTAGCGCCAGTCGGTGCCCGGCTCGAACAGCAGCGGCCGGTCGGCGACGAGCGCGATCAGGTCCTGCGGCTGCCAGGTGTGCGAGCGCATCCGCTCGACGCCGCCCTCGACCTCGTAGAGCGCCGCGAACGCGTCGGTTCTGGTGTAGTCGTGCAGGCCACTGGTGTGTTGCAGCAGGTCACGCAGGGTGATTCGGGCGCCGTCCGGCAGAAGACCGGGCAGATATCGCTGTACGGCGTCGTCGAGGTGGAGCCGTCCGTGCCCGGCCAGCTGCAGCACCACGGTGGCGACGAAGGACTTCGTGATGCTGCCGGCCCGCACCAGGCCGGCGCGTGGCACCGGTTGCTCTGATCCCAGGCGGGCGGTGCCACTGCTGCCGATCCACACACCGGCCCGGTCGTGAACCTCCGCGAGGACGCCGACCGCCCCGGCGGTGACCATCGCGTCCAGCGCGGCCTGCCAGGTGCCGGCTGCCGGGTGCGCCGCGACGGCCCGGCCCGGGGTGATGAGTACGGTGGCGATCCCGGCCGCTCCGGCGATCTTCAGCGTTCCTCGGCGAGTGACCATTTCCGGCCTCCATTCGAAAGGGATGCCGAAAAGCTACGGGCGACCACGCGCCGGCGAATCCGTCTGCGGATGCAAGCCGGGGGCGCCCTCATCCCCGCGATGTACCGTTCCCGCATTCAGGTTGGTCGATTAGGGTCGGCGGTATGACGCAAACCCGGGCTGCCAGCGTCTTCGAGGCGCTGCGTTGTGATGCCGTGCCTGATCAGGAGGCGCTGCGGCTGATCTATGAACGTCCCGGTGACGGGGCGGTGCGGAAGCAGATGACCGAGCTCACCGAGCAGACCCGGCAACTGATCGCCTGCTCGTCGCTGGTCTTCGTGGCCAGCGTGGACGCCGACGGGAACTGTGACGTCTCGCCGCGTGGCGGGCCGGCCGGGTTCGTCAGCGTGCTGGATTCCCGGACCGTGGCGATTCCGGACGCGACCGGCAACAAGCGCCTGGACACCCTGCAGAACGTCGTCGCGACCGGCCGGGCCGGGCTGCTGTTCGTCATCCCGGGGCGGACCACGACGCTGCGGATGAACGGGCGGGCCTGCGTCTCGACCCGGCCGGACCTGCTGTCCCAGCTGACCGCGGTGGGCAAGCCGCCGGCCAGTGCGCTGGTGCTGGGGATCGACGAGGTCTACCCGCACTGCCCGAAGTCGCTGCTGCGCGGGTCGGCGTGGAAGCCGGATCAGTGGCTGCCGGCCGACGCCCAGCCGACCTCGGCCGAGGTGACGCTGGCCCAGCTGCGGATGCCGGGGCTGACGATCGCCGAGATCGAGCAGGCCGAGGTGGACATGCTCAAGTACCGGTACGAGTAGTAAGCCGGCCTGGACGCACCCGCCGGTCCCGCGGGCTGCCGACGCAGCAATGTCGGGCCGGCCGGTTCGCCGTACTGCTCGATCAGTCCATGCGGCAGCGCCAGGACCCTCACGCCGGCTCGGGCCCGGCCGATGGCCATGGGGGTGGTTTCGCGCCGTGCTCGGCGTTGGACGCTCGCAGTGCCCGGGCGATTGCCTGCAACGCGTCCACGACCTCCCGCCAGCTGGCGGGATCGGCGTCCGAGGGGCCAGGCGGCCGCGTCTCGTAGACCACGCTGATGTCATCCCGCAGATTGTCCCAGGCGGCGGCGAGGACGAGATGCTCCCTGCGCTTCTCGTCGGTCTTGAGGAACGTGGCCAAACCGCTGGCGACAGCGGACAGGATCGCGATCGTGGCCGCCTGGGTGACGCCGAGGACTTCGGTCAGCCCGCCGAATCCGGACACAGCCGCCAGCGTGACCCCGGCGATGCCGAGGAGATAGTGCAACCACATCCAGACGCGAGCCAGCCGCCGGTGCCGCAGACAGGCACGATGCGCTTCCCAGAAGAGCCCGGAGCTCAACCGTCCGAACGGAGTCGCCTGCCAGACCGGAACGTAGACGGAATCATGCCCAACGGCGTCCGGGTCGATCATGGCGCTTTCATTCAGCTCCATGATCTGAAGGCTAACAACCTCGGGGTCGATTGAGGTGTGTTGATGCAGGCCGCGACGAGGCAAATCCGCCGTACGTCGTCAGGGGTTGAGGAATTTTTCTTGGAGCTGACGGATTCGGGCGCGGCGCAGCAGGTGGCGCTGTTCGCGTTGGCCCGGCTCCAGGTAGAGGATGAAGTCCGGGTGAGGGTGGATGCCGGGTTTGCCGGCGGCCTTCGCGGTGGCGCGCTGGATGTCGGTGAGGACGGTGGGGGGCATCTGCAGGGCGCGCTCGCGGGGCTGGAACTGGGCGCCCAGGGCGTAGTCGCGACCGGGGCGGCGGGTCATCTCGACGTGGCAGCCGAGGACGTGGGTGACCGGGTGCGTCTCGGCGAAGGCGACCAGCGTGTCCATCGTCGTCCGGAACGCCTGCTGGTCCTCGATGTAGAGGCGGCCGGGCAGGATCGTGTCGCCGGTGAGCAGCAGGCCGGTCCACGGGTCGTAGATCGTGATCGACGCCTGGTGGTGGCCCGGGGTGCCGAGGACCTCCAGGACCCGGCCGCCCAGGTCGAACGGGACCGCGCCGGTCGACTCGTCGCCGAAGCCGAAGAACGTGCGGACGGCCGCCGGCTCGTGGGCCACCGTCGTGGTGTCGGGACGGTCGGCGAACTGGGGGTCCGCGGCCACGTGGTCGCCGTGGCCGTGCGTGTGGGCGACGATCAGCTCGTACGTCAATCGGGGGTTGATCTTGAGCCAGTCCTGAATGAGCGTGTCCACGGTGGCCCGCAACGGGAAGGACTCGGTGGCGCCGGTGTCGAGCAGCAGCGCCCGCTCGTTGCCGAAGAGCAGGAACATGAACGGCGCCTCGTAGTTGAGCCGTTTGCTCTGCCGCAGGATCACCGTGTGCTCGTCGTAGACGTGCGTCTGGATCTGCGGCTCGCCGCGACGGCCGTGGTTCCAGGTGACGTCGAGGGAACCCGGGACCGGCGCCGGCGTCCGGAAATCGATCATATGGCGATCATGCCAAAGCCGGGCACTTGTCCCTCACGCGGCGTCAGGCGACATAGTCGACGGCGTGGCAGAGCACCTGACCGTGGGGCGCGTGGCCGAACTGGCCGGCGTGAGCGTCCGAACGCTGCACCACTACGACGAGATCGGGCTCGCGCGACCGTCCGGGCGGACCGCGGGCGGCTATCGGGCCTATTCGGCGGCCGATGTGGAGCGGCTGCGGGAGGTGCTGGCCTACCGGCGGCTGGGCTTCGGGCTGCGCGAGATCGCGGACCTGGTCGGCGACCCGGCCACCGACGCGGTCGCGCACCTGCGCCGGTTGCGCGGCCTGCTGCGGGAGCAGCGTGATCGGGCCGGCGTGATGGTGACGGCCATCGACCGGGAACTGGAGGCACGGGCCATGGGGATCGGGACGACATCCGAGGAGAAGCTGACCATGTTCGGGGCACGGTTGTACGACGACATCGGAGCGGCCTACCCGGCGACGCGGCGCACCGAGCCGCGGATCGCCGCGCGGGTCTGGGCGGCGCTCGGCGACGCGCGGACGGTGCTGAACGTCGGGGCCGGCACCGGCTCCTACGAGCCGGCCGACCGGGCGGTCACGGCGGTCGAGCCGTCGGCGGTCATGCGGGCACAACGGCCGGCGGGCGCGGCGCCGTGCGTGGCCGGCAGCGCGGAGAGCCTGCCGTTCGAGGATCAGTCCTTCGACGCGGCGATGGCGTTCAGCACCGTCCACCACTGGGCGGATCCGATCGCCGGGTTGCGCGAGATGCGCCGGGTGGCCCGCCGGGTGGTGGTGTTCACCCACGACGACAGCGCGTCCGGCTGGTTGCAGCGGTTCTGGCTGACCCGGGACTACCTGCCGGAGGTGGGTGACATCGTGGCGGGCCGGCCGTCGGTGGTCCGGCTGGCCGAGGCGATCGGGGCGCGGATCGAGCCGGTGCTCATCCCGTGGGACTGCGCGGACGGCTTCTTCGAGGCGTACTGGCGGCGGCCCGAGGCGTACCTGGACGAGCCGGTCCGCCGGGCCGTGTCGGTGTGGACCCGGGTCGGGACGGCGGCCGAGCGGCGGGCGGTGGACGAACTGCGCGCCGATCTCGCCTCGGGGCGGTGGGCCGAGCGCAACCGCGAACTGGTCGGCCTGGACGCGGCGGAGCTGGGGCTGCGCCTGCTGGTCACGGGCGAATAGCCCGGGCCGGGCGGCACAGCACGCCCGCGACCGCGGTCAGCGCGACCGCCGTGCACAACAGCGCCACGGTCGCGCCGGTGGCCGCGGCGCCCGCGGTGAGCAGCGGCCCGGCGGCCATCCCGGCGGTCAGCGCCGGAATGGACAGTGAGAGCCCCAGCCCGTTGACCGCGACGCCGACCGCCGCCGCGCCGAACGCCACCATCAGCAGCCCACCGGCCGCCAGCCCGAGCCCGGCGACCATCACCACCACCGGGCCGCGCCGGTCGATCAACGCGCCGGCCAGCGGACTGCCCACCAGACTGGCGACGGCCGCCACCGCCATCATCGCGGTCGCCACCGCGAGCGGAATACCCCGGACAGAATGCAAGAACACGATTATGTACGGCTGGGTCAGGCCGATTCCCAGCGCGGTTGTCAGATCACTGATCAGCAGTAGCCAGACGGTGCCGGAAAATCCCGAGAGGCGCCGCGGTCGCGTGGCGATCAACGGTTCCGCCGGCAGAGCAGTCATTCGGCTCATGCTATTCATCGATCAGTTCTGTCGAATACCTCGTTCGAGTGGCCCGGAAATGCCGGGCGCGACCGGTGTCGTTCTTCACCCGCCCAGGGTCGGCTGCCCGGCCGGTCGTCGCGAGCCACCGGAACGGGGTGCTGCGCCGCGGGGCGTGACTGCGTGCTGTATCAACTGTGCTGTGGATCTGAACCTGTGGGTGTGTGGGCGTCGTGGGCACCTGACGTATGCGCCGGCCGAGGAGGACCTTCGGGCCCGGCTGCACGCGACGACGGCGCTGGGGGTGGCCTGGCGGTGCCTGCGCTGCGGCGACTTCGTGCTGGGGGAGCCGCGGATGTCCGGGCCGGCCGCGGACGCGCCGCTGGTGCCGCGGGGGCGGGCGCTGCGCGACGCGATCATTCTGCGGCTGCTGGCCGTCGAGCGGTTCGTCAAGGGGGTGTTCGTGCTCGCCGCCGGCTACGGGGTGATCCAGTTCCGGGGGCGGCGGGACGCCATCGAGCGGGCCTTCCACGAGGACGTCCCGCTGCTCAAGCCGTTCACCGACAAGATCGGCTGGAATCTGGAGAACTCGGCGGTGGTGGAGACCATCCGGCGGGTCGTCGAGGCGCAGGCCAGCACGCTGCTCTGGGCCGGGATCGCGCTGCTCGTCTACGGGGCGCTGCAGCTCACCGAGGGCGCCGGGCTGTGGCTGCTGAAGCGCTGGGGTGAGTATTTCGCGCTGATCGCCACGTCGCTCGGCCTGCCGATCGAGATCTACGAGCTGACCGAGCGGCTGACCTGGTTCCGGGTCGCGGCCCTGGTGATCAACGTGGCGGCGGTGCTCTACCTGCTGATCTCCAAGCGGCTGTTCGGGATCCGGGGCGGGCACCGGGCGTACGAGGCCGAGCGGCACGAGATGAGCCTGATGGAGGTGGAGCACTCGGCCACCGGGCAGCCGGCTAAGCACGACCCGAGCCCGGCCCGGGCGGCGGGGTAGAGCGCGGCCGGGGGTGCGCGGCCGCACTAGGATCCCGGCCGTGATCAATGCGCAGCAGAACTCGCTGAATGTCCACGTCACCCGGCGCCGCATCTTCGCGACGCTGATCGACGGCGTCGTCCTGAGCGTGGTGCTCAACATCCTGGGACGGATCTTCGACGTCGAGGTGCCGACCGGCAGCCTCGACCTGACCACGCTGTCGTTCGGCGGCAGCCTGCTGACCGCCGTGGTGGTGCTCGCCTACTACATCGTGCTCGAGGGCTGGTTCGGCTGGACGGTCGGCAAGCTCGTCACCGGGATCCGGGTGGTCGACGAGCACGGCAACCGGCCGGGCTTCGTGTCGGCGCTGGTCCGCACGCTGCTGCGGATGATCGACGGGATCTTCGCCTACCTGGTGGCGCTGATCATCGTGGTCAACTCGTCGCGCCGCCGGCGTCTCGGCGACATGGCCGCGAAGACGCTGGTCGTCCGCGCCTCCTGACCGGTTGCCGGCGCGCAGGGGTGCCGCGACGCCGCGGACACCCCGCCGACCGCCGGGCGGTGGTTGACTTCGCGGGTGACGGACTCGGTGAACGACGAAGGATTTCTGCAGGTCGGTGGCGGTCATCGGATCCGCTGGCAGGACTGGGGGAAGCCGGGCGGCGTCCCGATCGTCTTCCTGCACGGCGGGCCGGGCGCGGGCTTCGACGACACGCACAAGGCGCTGTTCGATCCGGCCCGGCATCACGTGCTCTTCCACGACCAGCGCGGGTGTGGGCTCAGCACGCCGTTCGCCGGCACCGAGCACAACACGACCGCGGACCTGGTCGACGACATCGCGGCGCTGCTGGCGCTCCGGGGCTGGGAGTCCGCCCACGTGGTCGGCGGGTCGTGGGGGTCGACGCTCGGGTTGTTGTTTGCCATGTCGTACCCAAATCGGGTTTTCAGTCTGTTGCTCTGGAGTATTTATCTGGCTCGGCGGTTCGATGACGAATGGGTGCTGGGTGGGCCGCCCCGATTCTTCTTCCCCCGGGAATGGGAACGGTTCCTGGCGATGATTCCGGTGGAGCACCGCACCGATCCGGGCACCATGACGGCCTATTACCGGGAACGGCTCGACGACGTGGATCCGAAGGTCGCCCGGCTCTATGCGGTGGAATGGACGCTCTGGGAGACGGCGCTCTGCTCGATCGAATACGATCCCGCCCGCAACGAGCTCGACGTCACCACCGATCCGGCGACCGTCGCGGTGGCGCGGCTGGAGACCCACTACTTCACCAACGGTTGTTTCCTGCCGGAGAACCACATTCTCGACGGGGTCGCCAAGCTGCGCGACGTGCCCTGCGTCGTCGTGCAGGGGCGGTTCGACATGTGCACCCCGCCGATCGGCGCCGACGAACTGGCCCGCGCCTACGGTGACGGCCTGCGCCTGGACTGGGTCAATGCCGGCCACCTGCGCACCGATCCGGAAATGAACGCCGCCCTGCGCGGGGCCCTGAGCGCACTGCGGTGAACCGCGGACCGGTAGGCGTAACCGGCGAGCCGAGCGGGTAGGGACGCGGCTCATGGCGGTCAGGCGTTTCTCCGAGCGGACCGGGGCGCGCTGGCAGCGCCTGCGGGACCGGGTCGGCTGGGTCGATCACCTGGCCCGGGCCGGCGTGCGGTACGACGAGGCCGACGGTGGCCGGCTGGCCGCCGCGATCACCTACTACGCGTTCTTCGGGACGTTCGCGGCCTGGCTGATGGGGTTCGCGGTCTTCGGGTTCGTGCTCGACGACCCGCAGGTGCTGCGCGCGGTGGCCCGCTATCTCGCGCTCGACCTGCCCCGGCTCGACCTGCAGGCGCTGCGCCAGGCCCGGACCACCGCCGGGGTCATCGCGTTCATCGGGCTGCCGATCACCGGCTGGTTCTGGACCGACGCGTTCCGCTCCTCGATCCGCCGGATCTGGCGGCTGCCCGAGTATCCGGGCCGCCTGCCGGCCCGGGTGCTGGCGGATCTGCTCGTGCTGCTCGGCCTGGGCGTGCTGCTGGTCGCCTCGCTCGCCGCGGCCTATGCGACGAACACCGTCGCGAGCCGGGTCTCCGAGGTCGCGGGGGTCGGGGACAGCCTGTCGCGGCTGGGGCTTTCGGTGGTCGGCTTCCTGGTCGGCGCCGGCATGAACACCGCCCTGGCCTGCGGCGCGCTGGCCGGGCTGCCCCGGGTGCGGATGGCGTGGCCCCGCCTGCTCGGCCCGGCGGTGCTGGCCGGGGTCGCCATCGAGCTGCTCAAGACGATCGGCGGCCTGTACGTCCGGGCCACCGAGGCCAATCCGGTGTATCAGCTGGTCGCCGGGTCGGTCGGGCTGCTGGTCTTCCTCAACGCGGTGAACCAGGTGCTGCTGTTCGCGGCCGCCCTGACCGCGACGAGCACCACCGGCACCCCGTCCGACCTGTCCGCGGCCGAGCCGGAGCCGGAGACCGAGCCCGAGGAGCCGAAGATTCATCGGTTGTAGGTTCGGCGTGAGCTTCGCCGAAGCCCAGGTCCGGCATCGACGGCTACCGTCACCCGGATGACGCAGACGCTGCCGAGCCGCCGATGGCCCGTCTTCGGGCGCGGACTGGCCATCCTCCTGGCCTGGCACGTGGTGGTGGCGGGCATCGCCGCGGCGAGCTTCTGGCCCGGTCCCGAGCTGCACGTCTGGCTCGCGGCGACGATCACGGTGCTCGCGACGGTGTTGTCGCTGGTCGTGGCGGTGCCGGCGCTCGCGGTCCTGGTGTGGCGCGCCGGGTGTCCGGCCCCCGCGGCGGCCGGTGTCGGCGCCCTCGCCGGCCTGGTCGTCGCCGGCGTCGCCGGGCTCGTCCTGCTCGGGTCGCCGTAGGAGGCCCGTCCCTTATCGCTCATTCGACCCTGACCCGGGCCGATACGAACGGTGTGCGCATGCGCTCCACCGCACCGCGTCGGCGGCTCTCGGCGGGCATCGCCGCCATGCTCTGCGCGCTGGTCCTGGGCGCGGGCGTCACCTGGGCCACGGTGACCGTGTTCAGCAACGGCGAGAGCGACGCCGCCGAGCAGACCATGGACCGCCGCTCCCAGGACGTCACCCGCACGATCATCAACGAGATCAGTCAGTTCCAGGACTCCCTCGACGACCTCAGCCGGGCCGTCGGCTCGCAGACCACGCTGACCCTGGCCGACTACGACAACCTGACGTCCGGGCTGACCACCGAGCGGCTGCCCGGCGCCGGCGGCGTGACCTTCGTGGTGCCGGCGCCGGACGGCCAGGTCCCGGCGGTGCAGCGGCGGTGGCGGGCGCTGGGCAGCCCCGACCTGCTGCTGCAGCCGGTCGGGACGAACGTCGAGCACATGTTCGTGATCTTCGACCGGCCGCTGGACGGCGGGCCGCGGATCAGTGGCCGGGACGTGAGCCAGGCGGCCTACTCCGCCGCGGCGCTGCAGTTGTCGCGAGACTCGGACCAGTTCGTGGTCAGCGCGCCCTACGTGCTGGTCCGGGACAAGACCGCCCCGGGGAAGCAGCAGCTCTCGTTCACCTTCACGGTGCCGGTCTACACCTACCACGGCACCCGGAAGGGGGCGTTCCTGGGCTGGATCGTGGCGGGGGTCCGCGGCGGCGACTTCCTGGACCGTACCCTGCGCAACGCCTCCGGCTACGGACTCAAGGCCCGGCTCGACGACGGCACCAGCACCGAGGTGGCCGCCGTCCCGCACGGCGCCCGGCTGGCCGGCAGCTCGCTGAACCGCACGACGAGCGTCACCGCCGGCCGGCGGCAGTGGCAGGTCACCGTCGGCCCGACCCGGGTCGCGCTGGAGTCCGCCGGGCGCCGGCTGATTCAGCTCACCCTGTGGTGCGGGGTGCTGGTCACGCTGCTGATCGGGGCGCTGGTCGGCACGCTCGCCTTCGCCCGCGACCGCGCCCTGGCCCGGGTCGACGAGGCGACCGCCGCGTTGCGCAAGGACATCGTGCGCCGCGAGCGGGCCGAGACGCTGCTGCGGCAGCGGGAGCAGGAGTTGCGGCGGCTGGCCTTCCACGATCCGCTCACCGGCCTGGCCAACCGGCTGCTGTTCTACGACCGGATCCGGGCGGCCGCGACCGGGCCGTACGCCGCGCTCTTCATCGACCTGGACGGGTTCAAGCAGATCAACGACGCGCTCGGGCACGCCATCGGCGACCGCCTGCTGCAGACGGTGGCCGCCCGGCTGACCGGGTGCACCCGGGCCGGCGACACCGTGGCCCGGCTCGGCGGCGACGAGTTCGCCGTGCTGATCGAGCACCTGGCCGACGTCGACGAGGCGCGTCACTGCGCCGACCGGATCGTCCGGGCCGTCGCCGAGTCGATCCTGCTCGACGGCGTCGACCTGCGGGTCGGGGCGAGCGTCGGCATCGCCGCCGGCACGTCCGGCGACGACGTGGACGAGGTGGTGCGCCGCGCCGACGAGGCCATGTACCAGGCGAAAGCCGCCGGCAAGGGCCGCTTCGTGCTGGCCGGCTCGGCCCGCTGAAGATCAAGAGCGAGGATCAAAGGCCGATTGCGACGTACGGCGTCAGCGCGCCGGCCCGGGTCAGAACGTCGCGATCGGGTTGACCGGGCTGCCGGACGTCCCGGCCAGCCGGACCGGCGCGACCGCGAGCTGGAAGTCCCACTGACCCAGCTCGGCCGCGGTGCGCACGCACGCCTCCAGGTCACAGTTGTCGAGCAGCCACAGGCCCATCGCCACCAGGCCCACCGCGTGCACCGGCATCAGCACGCCGGGGTAGCCCGACGGCTGCACGTCCTGCGGGGTGTCGGCGCCGATCAGCGCGACGCCGCGCTCGCGCAGCCAGGGCAGGCAGGACGCGTGCCAGCCGGCCTGGGTGAAGCCGTGGTTCTCGGCGCCCTCCCGCCGGGCCCGGCCGTACCCGGTCCGCAGCAGCACCGCGTCGCCGGCCCGCACCCGGACACCCTGGCGGCGCTCGGCCGCCTCGAGGTCCTCGGGGAACACGCCCTGGCCCGGCTCCAGCCACGGCACCCCGCGGGCGCCGGCGACGTCCAGCAGCACACCCCGGGTGACGATCCCGTCCGCCGCCGCGGTGACCGCCGCCCAGGCCGACCCGGACGCCGCGTCGACCAGCGCGTGCGACCGCCCGTTGTACATCGCGCCGTCCCAGAACAGGTGGCACGGCGAGTCGACGTGGGTGACGGTGTTGCCGTGGAACATCAGGCCGAGCCGCTCGTTCGAGAAGCCCCAGCGCCGGTCGGCGTGGAAGGCGGCCGGCATGTGCTCCGCGCCGGGCATCTCGGCGGCGCACGGGCACGAGGTCGTCGACCGCTCCATCTCCTGCGGCACGGTGACGTCCCACGCGCACGACACGCTCCGGCCGTGCCGCACGGACCGCGCCGCCGCCAGCCGGACGTCGTCGGTGATCAGGTTCAGGGTGCCGCGCTCGTCGTCGTCACCCCAGCGGCCCCAGTTCGACAGCGTGTCGAAGTAGCCGAGCACGTCGTCCTGGGTGGGCCTGGATCGCCCCGCCGTTTCGGCTTGTCCGGTCACGCCCGCCAGGCTATCCCGCCCGCGGCTCGTTACTCCGGCGTGGTCAGGACGGCCACGTCGTTCTCGGTGAGGCTGCCGGCGACGACCGTGCCGTCGTGCTCGGTGACCGAGGTGACGAAGCCGTAGGAGCCGTCGGCGGCGCGCAGGTCGTGCACCAGGCGGCCGTCCAGGTCGAACGCCAGCACCCAGGCGATCGGCGTGGCCTTGGGCCGGACCGCCGCCGGCAGGTTCCACACCAGCAGGCGCAGCCAGCCCGGCAGCGGCAGCAGCCGGTCGACCAGCGGGTTGCGCGGCGCGGCGATCGCCACCCAGAGCCGGCCGTCGCTGCCCAGCGACATGTTGTCCGGGAACCCGGCCAGGTTCTCGGCGAACATGTCGGTGCGGCCGGCCGCCGGCCCGGTCAGGTGGTGCCGGCGGATCCGGTACCCGGCGGTCTCGGCCACCAGCAGGAACGACTCGTCGGGGGACAGGACCAGGCCGTTGCCGAACTTCAGGTCGGCCAGCACGGTGGTGACCGTGCCGTCCGGGTCACGGCGCAGCAGCCGGCCGGTGCTGGTGTGCTCGAGGATGTCGCCCTCGTACTCGGCCAGGCTCCAGCGGCTGGTCGACGTGGTGAACCAGATCGTGCCGTCCCGCCCCTGCACCACGTTGCTGGGGAAGGTGAGCGGCTCGCCGTCGACGCGGTCCACCAGGACGTGGGTGCTGCCGTCCGGGCGTACCTCGATCAGCCCTTGAATTTGATCGCAGACCAGCACGGCACCGTCCGCACGCGGGTGCAGGCCGAGCGGGCGTCCGCCGGTCTCGGCCAGCGTCGTGCGCTCCCCGGTGGCCGGATCGAGCCGCACGATCCGGCCGTCGGCGGTGCCGGTGACGATCTGTCCGAGGTGGTCGAACTTGACGTCCTCGGGGCCGTGGCCGCCGGTCGGCAGCCGCCGCCGGACCTGCAGGGGAGCGGTCTGTCCGGAGTCGATCAGGGCGGGCGGGGTCCATCGGCGAGGTTTGATGAGGCGGCGCGGCATGCGGATGAGTGTGCCCGCCGCCGCCGACCGGCGCATCCTTCCGACCCGGACCGCCTCTATCCTTCATCGGTGCAGGTCAGTCAGTATGCCTACTTCGGGCTGTTCAGTCGCGGCATCTCGGCGGCGGAGATGGCGGCCGTTCTCGGCATCGAGCCCGACGAGATCACCGTCCGTGGCAGCCGTCGCACCGAACCCAAGGTCGTTCCGGTCCGGCACTGTTGGCGGGTGGTCTGCCGCGAGCCGGGGCTGAGCGTCGACGAGCAGGTCGCCCACATCGTCGAACGGCTCGGGCCGCACACCGCGGCGATCGCCGCGCTGGTCGGCCGGTTGGGCGCCGAGGAGGACGGAGGCGGCGCCGTCCTGGAAGTCGTGCGCTACTTCAACGAGGACGGTCGCGGCGACACCTCGAATCTGTTCGGCTGGCATCTCGGGCGTGCGGTGCTCGACTTCCTCCAGGCCACCGGAGCGGTCCTGGACGTCGACGAATACGACATGACCCCGGACTGACCGTTCCTCAGCGTATTGGCCATAGTTGGTCAATGCGTTGGTCCCGACCGGGGGTCGGGGGCCTCGCGAACGGTCTTCGAGGCCGGGGAACGCCGGGGTCTCTGGTCGGGGCCGGGCGCGTCTTGCCCACGGGTGTGGTGCGTGCCGTCTCGACCAGCCCGAACTGTTGTTCCCTGACGCCCATGGTGTGGGGTGCGGCCTGGCCGGTAGTTTCCCGGGCACGATCCGCTGGTCGTGTCCGGGTGACACCTGACCGTCGCCGCGCCTTGAAGCCGTGGGCGCGTCGTGCGATCACCACCGCCGCGGCGTGATGCCGGGTCGCGGTGGAAGTCTTCGTTGCTAGGGCGGGTTTCCAGTGCTGCCCGCCCCACCTGGAGGTGTAGGCCGGGTCGACAGCGATCACCGCGATCCCGGCGGTGGAGGCCATGCCGGCGAGACGGTCGCGGAACTGTGCGGTGGGGATCCCGGCGACCGCGCGCCGGAACCGCTTGCCCCGCGCACCGCGGCCCATGGTCTCCCGGCCGGTGGCACGGGCGTCGGCGAAGCCCAGGTTCTCGACCGCAATCGCCGGGCAGTCATGCTGTTCGGCCAGGTGCAGAGCGTGGCTGATCGCGGCACGCAGCCGTCCGTCGCGTTGCGAAGCCGGGCCGGAAAGGTTGAGCGGGATGGTGATCGGGGTGCCGACCGGGTTGCCGTGCGCGTCGATGACATGCGCGGCAAGATGATCCGCGTTCAGGTCGATACCCAGTAGCCTGCCGCCGGCGAGCGCGTCCAGGCCTGGCGTGTAGGCCGGAACTGTCCAGGAAGCGTCCAGGTACCAGCGGCCCCGCACCGCATCGAAGCTGATGTCGTAACGCACCGACCGGTCGGCGGCGACCCGGTCGGCCCACTGCCCGGCCCGATGCGTGAACGCGACCGGTTCGGTGAGCCGGTATCGCCCGCGTCCGGCGTTCGCCAGATGCGTGAGCGGGGCGGGCAGGGCGATTGACACGATGCCGTCGGGCGTGACGGTGATCGTGTAGTTGCCGTGCGGGGCACCGGTCTCGCCGTCGGCGGTCAGGAACATGCGGGCCGCGTCCCACCGGGCCCGCCACTGCGCCTGGGTGAGCCCGGCGCTGCCGAGCCGGTGGCGGGTCTTGGCCAGCCGCCGTCCGCCCGCAACGATCGCCGGACGACCGGCAGCCAATCGGTTTTGTGCTGCGGTCCGGCGGGCAGCGAGGACTTGGCGGCGCTGCTGCTTGGCGGCCCGCTCGCGCCGGCTGGCATAACCGGATGTCCGGCCGGCCCGGCCGCCGACCGGGGCGGCGATCCGCGCGTCCAAGGTAATCAGGGCCTGGCCCAGGCTCGACACATCGGCTTTGAGCGCCCGGATCCCGAGTTGGTATTGGTCTTCGGCGGTCCGGGTGATCGAGCCGGCCCACCGGGAGGTCGTGACCGCGGTCAACTCCCGCTTACGTCGCGTGCGCTGGGTGTCCTTGCCGGACACGTTGCCGAGCTGGACACGCCTGGCCAGATCAGCCCGGTACAGCCCACCCAAAAAGGTTGCGACCTGTGTCAGGACAGCAGCCTCCCCGGTGCTGGGCCGCAGCCTCGTCCGGATGCGGGTGCCCGCAGGCGGGGCGACGACGAACGGCGCCGCGATCGGCCGCAACGCCTTCCTCCGCCGCCTCGTTGTCACCCGGCGAATAGTACATCCGTTCGACAGCGGCCAGTAATGACCAACAACTCAGTCACCTGACGTGCACCCGCGAACCGCCGCCGGGTCGGCCGCCGTTGCCGAGGTCAGGTGCCGCAGGTGCAGCCACCACCCGCGCAGGCGGTGCGGTGCCGGCGGCGCGCCGCCCACCACCAGGCGGCACCCGCTCCGGCCGCGAGGGCGACGGCGATGCCGGGCATCCAGTTTCCGGCCGCCGCCCAGCCCGCGCCGGACAGTGCCCCGGCGGCCAGCAGCATCGGCAGCACGCAACAGGCGGCGCAGGCGATCCCGGCCAGGCCGGTCAGGCCGGACGGCAGCAGGCGGCGTAACCGGTCAGCGAGAGTCGGCATCGGGTGCTCCTTCGGCGGCGACAGGCGGGGTGGAGGCGACAGGCGGGGTGGAGGCGACGGGTGGGGTGGAGGCGGCGGGTGGGTTCGAGGCGATGGTGGCGAACGGGATCGGGCAGCAGGGCTCGCCGGCGCAGGTGATCAGGTCGTCGCAGCCCGCGGCGACCGCGGCGCGCAGGGTTGCGGCGATCACCTGGAGGTCGGCGATCCTCGTCTCCACCTCGGTGAGTTTCTCCCGGGCCCGTTGCTGGAGGCCGGCGTCCGGGGTGCCGTGCCGATGGCCGCCGGCGGTGAGCAGGTCGGCGACCTCGTCCAGGGTGAACCCGAGCCGCTGCGCTGCCTTGATCACCTTCAGGACGGTCACCGTCTCGGCCGGGTAGAGCCGGTGCCCGCCGAGGCTGCGGTCCGGCTCGGCCAGCAGGCCGCGACGTTCGTAGTAGCGCAGGGTCTGCAGGTTCACCCCGGCCGCGTCGGCGACCTGGCCGCTGCGGAGCCCGGTCACGGCCGGAGCCCCGCGGCGGCGCGCGCGCCGAGTGCGTCGAGGACCGCGACCTGCGCCGCCGGGACCTCGATGTCCAGCCTCAGCACCCCGTCGCCGGGGTGGAAGGTGAAGGTGAAGAACGAGCAGCAGCCGCTCTCGCGCCGGGTCAGGTCCCGGGCCAGGGCCTCGGCCGCCGGATCGAGGTCCCACCGCAGCGCCGTGGCGGACATCCGCCGCTGGTCGCGCAGCGCGGTGGTGAACAGGTCGTCGAACTCGGCCAGCCGCAGCGGACGCTCGGCGGTCGGCAGGGTGCACGCCTCGGGCACCCAGGTTTCGTCCTCGGTGGTGGTCATGACAAGACGGTAAGCCTGTACCTGGGTACCGGATGCAAGTCCGATGCCACCGGAGCCGCCGGCGTGGTGCCCGGCGGCCGGCGCGACCTGGATCACTCCCGGGCCGCTACCGAAATACTCACCTGCGCGCCCCGGCGGCCGAACATGACCAGCGACCGTCTCTCCCTTCCCGAGGTGCCCATAATGATCGCTGCGGTCTCCGCCATCACCGACCTGCCCGTCACCGGCACGCCGATGTTCCTCGTGCTCGATGCGGGAGTGAACGTCCGCTCGCGTCTGGAGTCGGTCGACGGCGACATCTTCACGGTTGCCGCTCCGCTCGAGACCGTCGGGCCGGCCGCGCCCGGCCCCGGCCACCAGCTCGACGTCTTCTGGGCGCCGCCCCGGACCCGCGTCGTGCTGCCTGCCCGGCTGGTCGCGATCTCCGACGAGGCCCCGTTCCGCTGGGTCCTGGCGCCGGCCGGGCCCGCGCGCCAGAGCAACCGCCGTGAGTTCGTCCGTGGCGGCGGTGGCGCCGCGGTCCGCCTCACCCGCGGCGACCAGGGCATCGACGGCGCCCTGCTGGACATCAGCGAGGGTGGCCTGCGGTGCTGGATCGACGAGCCGGCGGTGCTGACCCCGGGCGACGAGCTGCGGGCCGCGGTGTCGCTCGGGGCGGTCGGCGAGGTCGAGGTGACCGGCCGGATCCTGACGGTTCGCGAGGCTCCGCACGGTGACCCGGGTCAGCACGTGGTGCTCACCTTCGACACCGGGGAAGGCCTGGCCCGGATGATCCGGCTCTACGTGATGACCTGGGAGATCGACGAGCGCCGCCGCCGGCAGGAGGCCGACGCCGGGCGGCCGTGAGGTACGGCTTCGATGTACCGTGCGGTACATGGCCGACCCTCGCGATGAGCTGCTGGCCCGGATCCTCGACTTCGCGGCGCGCGACGGGCTGGCCGATCGGAGTTTGCGGGAGATCGCGAGCGGGGCCGGGACCAGCCACCGGATGCTGCTGTACCACTTCGGCTCGCGGGAGGGGCTGCTCGCCGCCGTGGTCGGGGCGATGGAAGAGCGGCAGCGGGCCGCGATGACCGCGCTGGCCGAGTCCGTGTCCGAGCCCGCCGAGCTGATGACCGGGGTCTGGCGGGCCGTCTCCAGTCCCGAGGCCCGGCCGTTCGTGCGGCTGTTCTTCGAGCTGCTGGCCGCCCGTCCGGCGGCGCCCGGGACGGGTGGACTGACCGCGGGCTGGCTGGCCGACGCGGCGAAGGCGGGCGAGCGGCTCGGGGTCACGACCGACCCGGCGATGCTGCGGCTGGGGGTCGCGGTCAGCCGGGGCCTGCTGATCGACCTGCTCGCCGGGGACGATCCCGGCGAGGTGGACGCGGCCCACGACCTGTTCGTCCGGCTGGCCGGCCGGGGCGATGCCCACTGAGCCGGTGGCGGGGCTGACGCCGTACGTCGAAATCGGGTTTTGGGTCAGGAATTGAGGTAGGCGAGGACGGCCAGGACCCGCCGGTTGTCGTCGTCGGACGGCGGCAGGTCGAGTTTGTTGAGGATGTTGTTGATGTGTTTGCTCACCGACTTCTCGGCGATGCACAGCTTCGTGGCGATCGCGGCGTTCGACCGGCCCTGCGCCATCTCGCCGAGCACCTCCTGCTCCCGGGCGGTGAGCACGGCCAGCGGCTCCCGGCGGGCGAGCAGTTGGGTTATCACCTCCGGATCCATCGCGGTGCCGCCGCTCGCCACCCGGCGGACCGCGTCGACGAACTCGCCGACGTGCGACACCCGGTCCTTGAGCAGGTAACCGATCCCGCCGTGCGGCGAGCTGAGCAGCTCCCGGGCATACAGCGGCTCGACGTGCTGGGAGAGCATCAGCACCGGCAGGCCGGGGATCACCGCCCGCGCCGCGATCGCCGCCTGCAGGCCCTCGTCGGTGAAGGTCGGCGGGAGCCGGACGTCGAGCACGGCCACGTCCGGCCGGTGCTCGGTCAGCGCGGGCAGCAGTGCCGGGCCGTTGTCGACCACGGCGACCACCTCGAACTCGAAGGCCTGCAGCAGCCGGGTCAGCCCGTCCCGGAGGAGGGCATGGTCCTCGGCGATGACAGCGCGCACGGCACCTCCATGGTGATGACGGTCGGACCTCCGGGCGGGCTCGACAGCGTGATCGTGCCATCGAAGGCTGCCAGACGTCGCTGGATGCCGCTGAGCCCGGTGCCGGCGGCCGGATCGGCGGCCCCCGCGCCGTCGTCGGCGACCACCATCGTCAACAATCCGGCCGTGTGCCGCAGGGACACCGAACCGGTCCGGGCGCGGCTGTGCCGGATCATGTTGGTCAGCGTCTCGGCGACCGCGAAGTAGGCCGCGGCCTCCACCGGCGCGTCGAGCCGCCCCGGCAGGTCGACCTCGACGGTGAGCGCCAGCGGCAGGCTGAGCACCAGGGCCTGGACCGCGCCGGCCAGGCCCCGTTCGGCCAGCACCGGCGGGTGGATGCCGCGGACCAGGTGCCGCAGCTCGACCATCGCGGTGCCGCTGGACTCCCGGGCCTCGGCGAGCAGCTTGTGCGCCCCGGCCGGGTTGTGGTCGATGAGCTCGTCGGCCAGCCCGATGATCAAACTCAACGACACCAGCCGCGCCTGTACGCCGTCGTGCAGGTCCCGTTCGATCCGGCGCAGCTCCGCGGCCTGGGCGTCGACGGTGTCGGCGCGCGTGGCGGTCAGCTGGGTCACCCGCAGCCGCAGCTGGGTGGACCGGGTCGGGGCCAGGAACAGCCGGGCGAACAGGGCGTCGACCCGGCGCAGCCACGGCGCCACCGACAGCGCGACGGCCAGGACCACGGCGCCCTGCGGCAGACAGAACAGGGCGTCCGTCCAGTTGCCGGCCGACCAGGTGACGCCGTAACCGAACCAACCGGTGCCGAGCCAGATCCACACCGGGATCAGCGTGACGCCCATCAGCCCGTACAGTGTGATCAGCGTGTCGATCAGGCCGAGACCGAGGCCGACCAGCGCGCCGGGCCCGAGCCAGGCCAGGTCCCGCCAGGTCGCCGGGTCGGTCACGGTCCACCGGAAATGCTGCCATCCGCCGGCGACGAGGCCGGGCGGCCGGGGATGGTACGGCCGGGACACCAGCACCCCGATCGTCGAGGCGCGCCGGCGTTCCAGGTCGGTGCGCATCCGGACCAGCGTCATCGTCCAGGGCACCAGCGCCAGCCCGAGGTACGGCACCGGCGTCATGGCCAGCGCCACCAGCGTCATGGCCAGCAGACCGATGTTGGTGAGGGCCAGGCCGATCGAGGCCCCACCGCGCAGCACGCCGGCCACGCCCCGCCGGAGCCATCGGCCCACCCATCGGACGCTTTCGTGGACCTTCACGCCTCCTATCGTGCCCGGTGCGCCATTCGATGGTGGTGCCAGCACCACCATGCCGTAAGCGGTAGCACTCCTGACAGGGCCGGTGATCGGAGGTTTGCTGGATAGCATGACCATCACCGACGCACAGGTGCCGACCCGGACCGCCGGGAGCGACTTCGCCGTCCTGTCCCGCAGGATCACCGCCGAGGGACTGATGGAGCGCCGGCCGGCGTACTACCTGCTCCGGCTGAGCGTCGTCGCGGCCATGTTCGTCGCCGGCTGGACCGCGTTCTTCCTGATCGGCTCGTCCTGGTGGCAGCTGCTGACGGCGGTGTTGCTGTCGGTCACCTTCACCCAGCTCGCCCTGGTCGCCCACGACCTCGCCCACCGCCAGGTCTTCCGCACCAAGCGGCCGAGCGAGATCGCCGGCCTGATCGCGGGCAACGTCGGTGTCGGCATGAGCTACGGCTGGTGGATGGACAAGCACACCCGCCACCACAACAACCCGAACCACGACGACCTCGACCCGGACGTCGCGCCCGAGGTGCTCATCTGGGCCACCGAGTCGGCGCTGGGCCGGCGCGGCCTCAAGGGGTTCATCACCCGGCACCAGGCCGGCCTGTTCTTCCCGCTGCTCACGCTGCTCGCCATCGACCTGAAGGTCTCCAGCATCAAGGCGTTGCGCAACGGGGTCGTCAAGCGTCGCCGCGTGGAGATCGCGCTGCTGGTGCTGCACGCCGTGGCGTATCTGTCCGCGCTGCTGATTGTGCTCTCGCCGCTGCAGGCGCTGGCCTTCGTGCTGGTGCACCAGGGCCTGTTCGGGGTCTACCTGGGCATGACGTTCGCCCCCAACCACAAGGGCATGCCGCACCCGACCGGCGACGAGGACTTCCTCCGCAAGCAGGTGCTGACCTCCCGCAACGTGCACGGTGGCTGGCTCACCGACGTGGCGCTGGGCGGCCTGAACTACCAGATCGAGCACCACCTGTTCCCCGGGATGCCGACCCCCAGCCTGCGCAAGGCCCAGCCGATCGTGCAGGCGTACTGCGCGGAGATCGGGGTCTCGTACGAGCAGACCAGCCTGGTCACCTCGTACCGGCAGGCGCTGCAGTACCTGCACGAGGTGGGCGAGCCAGCCCGCGCCGAGCACGCGGCCCGCTGAGCCACGGCCCAGATCAACCCCAAAGATCAACCCACGATTTGCGTACGGCGTGCCGGCGCCCGCCGCCTCATCGATCGAGCCGGTCGACGAACGGCAGGAGCGCCGCCGCCAGCCGCTCGGGCGCCTGCTGAGCGACCAGGTGCCCGACCCCGTCCAGG
Source organism: Actinoplanes sp. L3-i22 (assembly GCF_019704555.1). Taxonomy (NCBI): domain Bacteria; kingdom Bacillati; phylum Actinomycetota; class Actinomycetes; order Micromonosporales; family Micromonosporaceae; genus Actinoplanes; species Actinoplanes sp. L3-i22. The sequence continues at coordinate 7,423,294 of NZ_AP024745.1, read as the reverse complement.
TGAACCGAGCTGACCTCGCCGGTGGTGACCCGGCGGAACGTCTCCCGGGTGAACGGGTGGGCGGCGGCGTCGACGGTGAGGACCGGGACCCGTAGCGGGTACTGCTCGGCGAGCGCCCGCGTCGTGCCGCCGTCGGAGAACAGCGATCGGTACAGCCCCGCGGTTCCGCGCCAGGCGTCGGGCCGCGCGTACGTGCGGACGAGCTCGTCGAAGTCGGCGTCGGTGACCGAGCCGTCGGCCGCGCCCATCATCGGGTAGGCCCACCCGGCGAGCAGTTCGCGCTCGTGGCCGGGGAGCAGCATCTCCGGGATGCCCGGCGCGCCGAGGAAGCCGACGTGCCAGGACCCGCCGTGGTTGACGTCGGCCAGGGCTTCGAGCCCGAACCCGGCGATCGTCGACTCGACCGCGGTGAAGCTCAGCACGTCCGCCGGGTGCGTGGCGGCGAACCGGAAGGTCAGGCCACCGCTGATGTCCTGGCAGAGGACGTGCACGGGACCGAGGCCGAGGTGCTCGACGAGCCGGTGCAGGTCCTCGGCCGAGGCGGCCTCGTGGTAGTCGCCGGGGGCGTTGCTCGAGTCGCCGAAGCCGCGCAGGTCGAGCGCGACGACCCGGTGCGTGGGGGAGAGCAGCGGGATCAGCTTGCGGAACGCCCACCAGGTCTCCGGCCAGCCGTGCACGAGCAGGATCGGGGATCCCTGCTCGCCGGCGGTGACGTAGTGGATCCGGGCGCCGTCGAGGTCCGCGGTGTGGTGACTGACCTCGGGGATGGTGGCGATCATGGAGCGCTCCTGAAATCGACAACTTGGTTGTCCAAAAAGATAGACAGCTTGGTTGTCGAAGTCAAGGTGTGACTAGGCTGAGCGGGTGTCCCGATCCGGCGCCGACCTGGCCCTGTTGCTGCTCGGCGGGTTTCGTGCGCTGGCCGATCGCGCCACCGCCGAACTCGCCGACCGTGGGTACGAGGACTTCCGGCCGGTGCACGACTTCGCGATGCGGGCGATCCAGTCCGGGGCGGAGAGCGCCTCGGACCTCGGGCGGCGGATGTCGGTCACCAAACAGTCGGCGGCCAAGACGATCGCGACCCTGGAGGAGCGCGGCTATGTGGCCCGCGAGCCGGACGCGGTCGACCGGCGGCGGATGCGGCTGATCGTCACCGAGCGGGGGCTGGCGCTGCTGCGCGAGGGGGAGTCGATCTTCGACGAGATGCGGGCCCAGTGGGAGCGGCAGGTGGGCGCGGGGGTCGTCGCGAGCCTCGAGGGCGCACTGCAGAACCTGGTCGGCGACGGGGCCATCCGGCTGGACGCTCCAGGATGGTCGGTGCGCGACCTCGACCCGTGAGCCGCCCCCTCACGCAAGCTGTCCCTGCTCGGCGCCATGACGACGACCGGCCCGCCGCGCCGGTGAGGCGGGACGGGCCGGTCACCGCACTGCCTACGCGGTGAACAGGCTCTGCACGTCCGCGTCGCTCAGTACGCCCTGGTACGCGTCGACCTCGTCGACCTGGCCGAACAGCCATTCCGCCGGCCCGGCCGGGGTGGTCGCCCGGCCGACGAGCAGGGCGCCGGACGTCTGGTAGGGCTGCCAGGTGGCGTCGAGCGCCACCGGCCCGGCCGACGTCCCGTCGACGTAGAGCCGCGTCTGACGGTTCGTGGCGTCGAGCACGCCGACGACGTAGTGCCACTGGTCGGCGCCGGTCGCGGGCGCGGTCGCGGTGGTGGTGGCCGAGTCGTCGGTGCCGGCGCTCACGGCGAACACCCACTGGCCGCCGTCGGCCGGGTCGTAGGCCACCCGGAAGGCGCTGCGGCCGGCGCCGTCCTGGGAGACGACCGTCTGCGCGCCGTGCGCCGGGTCGAGGCGTACCCACGTTGCGATGGTGAACGACTGGGTGGTGAGCAGCACCGGCCCGTCCTGCCACACCGGGTTGTTCCATGGGCCCACGTTGATCTGGCTGCGGCCGTACTCCTGGGTCGCCTCACCGAAGTGCGGGTCGGACGGGTCGTCGATCCAGTGCGTCCCGTCGAGGACGAGGGCCTGGGACCCGCGGGAGGAGGAGTCGACGTAGCTGCCCTTGGTCAGGGCGAGCCGGCGTCCGAAACCGGTGGTGGAGTCGGGCGCGGAGCACAACGTCGGGTCGAGGTCCTCCTCGTAGCACGGGCTCGCGGCCTGGAAGTCCCACGACCCGATCAGCCACGGCCGCAGCAGCCCCGGCTCGCCGGGGATGCCGGTGAAGTCCCGGGCGACCAGCGGCTGGTCGTAGAGCCGGACCTCGGCCAGGTTGCCCTTCCACCAGGACGTGTCACCGCGGCCCAGCCGGACCTCGCCGGCCGGATCGTCGATCGAGGTCACGTTGTGCACGGTGGCCTCGGCCACCCCGTTCACCAGGAGCGTGAGCGTCTGCGTGCCGGCGTCGTGCACGACGGCCAGGTGCGTCCACAGTCCGATCTTGGGGGCGGAGGCCGACCGCGCGATCGACGCCTTGTTGCCCTTGCCGAACTTCGCCGGCAGCTGCACCTGCCAGCGGTTGCCGGCCTTGTCGTAGCCGACCGAGAACGTGGACCGGCCCGCGCCGGCCTTGCTGGCGAAGACCCGGCTGACGCTGGTGTCGGTGAGTCGCACCCAGGCCGCCAGCGAGAACGTCCCGGCGGTGTTCAGGGCCGAGGGCGACGCCGACAGCGACGACGAGGTGCCGTTGAAGGCCACCGCCTGGCCGCCGAGGAATCGGACGTCGTTCTCCCAGCTGATGTTGGTGCCGGTCAGCGGGGTGTCGTTGATGGCCGGCTGCGAGTCGGCCAGTGCCCCGGCCTGGTCGATCCCGGGAAACGTCTGCAGCAGCCACCTCGCCGAGGGGGGAGTCAGCCGGTCGATGTCGGGCGCCGCGGCTGCGGCGGGAGTGAGTGGGAGCAGAGCGGTCGTACCGGTCAGGACCAGGCCCAGCGCGAATCGGCGGGCCGTTCCGGACCACGAGCTTTTGTTGATCATGAAACCTTCCCCGTGAAGATCGATCGACAAGAACAGCCCAGATCCAAGATCATCGAACCGATCGATGAGACTTTCTCACCGGAAACCGATGAATCGCCAGCCGATATCGACACGTCAAATCGACTGTGGACGGTGACCTCAGTAGGTTCCGGGCTTCCCGCCGGCCGTACAAGTGTTCTAAAGTCCACAATGTACTGCCGGACAACGGGGGAGACCAGATGAGATCCCATCACTACCTGCTGCCTGTCATAGCTGGTGCCGTGCTGGTCGCCGGCGCCGAGCCGGCTTTGGCCGATGATCCGCCGGTGATCGGCGGGCCCGGCGTGCCGGTGCATCCCACCGCGCCGTCCGGCCCGGGTGGACCTCCGGGAACTCCGCAGAAGGTGCAATACGCCCCGACCGAGGTCGTCGGCCTGAACGGCTCCGCCACCACGGGCGTCGCGGTCAACGACGGCGGAACAGTCGTCGGCACGAGCGGCGAGCATGCCTTCAGCTGGTCGGACGGCCGGATCGTCGACCTGGGCGCGCTCGACGGTGGCATCTCCGCGGCGGTCGGCATCAACGACTCGGGGCTGATCGCCGGCAACAGCACCGACGCGACCGGGGTGGGCCATGCCGTCGTCTGGCGCGACCACCTTCTGACCGATCTCGGCCCTGGGGTGGCGTTCGCCGTCAACGACCCTGGCCAGGTCCTGGTGGAGCGGCCGGTCGGCACGGAGACCCACCGATTCCTCTGGCAGGACGGGGAGTTCACCGATCTGGGTGTCCGTGCGCCCGGCACCGAGACGACCGGGCTGACCGACGCCGGTGACGTGCTCGGCACGTACCCGGTCCCGGCCGGCGACCCGTGCGAGTGCGGTGTCTCGGCGGGCGTCCTGCACGACGGGGCGGTGACCACGTTCGGTGCGCTCGTCACCGGCGTGCCGGATCCGGTCAGCCGCCCGTCGGGTGCGAACGACGACGGTGACGTGGTCGGCGCCGCGGCGATCGATCAGAGCGGCACGTCGCGTCCGTTCCTCTGGCATGACGGCGCGCTGATCCAGCTGCCGGTGCTCGGTGGTGCCCAGGGCATCGCCCGTGACGTCTCGCCGGGCGGCTTCATGATCGTCGGCCGTGCGCGGACCGACCATGATCCGGCCGAGGTTCCGGTGGCGTGGGACAGCCTGGGGCAGGTCCGGGACCTGACCGAGCAGGGCTTCACCGCCGGTGACGACCCGGTCCAGATCACCGACACGATTCTCATCCTGACCAACCGGGACGGGCACGCCTACCTGTATCGGTGAGCCGCTCGCCGCTGCCCCGCCCGCGAATCCAGCGGGCCGGGGCGGCATCGGTCGGCTCTGCGTATTGCCGAACGATTTCCGCGAGATTACAGTCCCCGGCAGCAAGCTCACCTGTCGTTGCGGCTCGTCCCCCGGGAGTCGACGTGCAAGAACCGCTGACATGCCCGGCGTGATCGTCGTGGGTCTGGACGAGTCGGAGACGTCGATGCGCGCCGGCGCCTACGCGGCCGGGATGGCCCGGCGGCAGGGCTGGCGGCTGGTCGGCGTGCACGTGCGACCGGTGGCGGGCGGCATGCTGTCGTTCGCCGATCCGTTCGCGGCCTCGATCGCGGCGTCCTTCGCGAACGGGGACACCCTGCCGGCCGAGCTGCACGACACGCTGCAGCTGTCCCGGTTCGGGGTGGACTGCGAGATCTTCACCCGGCACGGCGACCCGTTCGCCCAGTTGTGCCAGGTGGCGACGCGGATGTGGGCGGACGCGGTGATCGTCGGCCGCTCGCGGAGCCCGCTGCACCGCATCGCCGGCTCGGTCGCGCACCGCCTGGTCCGTTGCGGCCGCTGGCCGGTCACGGTGGTCCCGTAGGCGCGGCCGCCCAGGCTCGCCCGAGGAGCGATCCTCGGGCGAGGCCGCCATCGCCCGGCGCAACCTCGCGCAGTTCCCGAAGGTCACCGTCGTCGCGGCGGCCTTCGAGGACTGGCAGCCCTCGAACGGAACCTTCGGCGCGATCCTCTCCGCGACCGCTTTCCACTGGCTTGACCCCGACGTGCGCATGAGCTGATCGACGACGTCTACGACGGAGCGATCACCAAGCAGTACCGGACCCGGCTCGCCATCGCCCACCGAACACCGTGACTCGGCCCGACACCCGAGCAGGGCAGAGAGAGCCGGTTCGCTGCCAAGGCCGGTTGAGTTCCGTGCGGCACGCTCGCTGGTGCTGCTCACGTGCGACTACGAGTTCGCCTATCGGGTCAGCCAGCGGTCGAGCTCGGTGAGGACGTTCGCGATCTCGGGCTGCAGCGCGTCGGCTATCGCGGCCGGGGTCTGGCCCTCGTGCGTGCGCCGGCCCGCCTCGGTCATGATCAGCCGGAAGACGCCGGCCACCGCGATGCCCTGCAAGCCGGCGACCGCCGGGGGAACCGGGCTGGTCTCGGCGATCGCCGCGGCCAGGGCGCCGGCCTGACGGTCGGTCAGCTCCAGGGCCAGCCGGTTGACCGCCGGGCTGATCGCGGCCAGATATCCGAGCGCTCCCCGGGCACTCTCCGGCGGGCTGTCGCGGATGTTCGCCACCGTCTGCAGGACGTAGTCGCGGATGGCGGCCGCCGGGCTGACCCCCGCGGGCCGGGAGCGGATCAGGTCGGTCAGCCGCTGCTCGATCTCCTGTTCGCGGTCGAGGATCAACTGCTCTTTGGTAGGGAAGTAGTTGTAGAGGGTCTGCTCCGCCACCTCGGCCGCGCGGGCGATCTCGCTGACCGTCACCTGCTCGTACCCGCGCTCGGCGAAGAGCCGCGCCGCGGTGTCGGCGATCAGTCGGCGGGTGCGCGCCCGCTTGAGCTCACGAAGTCCCGGTTCAGGCATCGGTTAACTGTAGCAAACCATAAACTTGGAGCTCACTCCAGAAATGGGTATGCTCGCCCGATGAGAGCAGTGCGATTCAGCAGGTTCGGCGGTCCGGAGGTCCTCGAGCTCGCGGATCTTCCGGAGCCGCATCCCGAGAGCGGTGAGGTTCGCATCGTGGTGCGCGCGGCCGGCATCAGCCTCAGCGACGCGCGCAAACGCCAAGGGCTGATGGATCAGGAGCTACCGCAGACCCTGGGCTACGAGGCGGCCGGCGTCGTCGACGAGCTCGGCGAGGGCGTCACCGACGTGGCGGTCGGCGACCAGGTGTTCGGGTTCTGCGGCGCCGGGGCGGCCCAGGCCGAGTCGGCGGTGCTGTCGTTCTACGCGCCGATCCCGTCGTCGATCGGCTTCGCGTCCGCCGCCGCGCTGCCGGCCGCGATCGAGACGGCCATGCGGGCGCTCGACCAGCTCGGCGTCAGCGCGGGCAGCAGCGTGCTGATCAGCGGCGCGTCCGGGAGCATCGGCAGCGCCGCGGTCCAGCTTGCCGTGGCCCGGGGCGCTCGCGTGATCGGCACCGCGGCCGCGGCGAACCAGCAGCTGTTGGGTTTGCTGGGCGCCGAGCCCGTCGTCTACGGCGAAGGCCTGTCCGGGCGGGTCCGGGAGCTGGCTCCGGGCGGCGTCGACTTCGCGCTGGATGTGGCCGGCAGCGGCATCCTGCCCGAACTGATCGGCCTGGCCGGTGGTCCGCAGCAGGTGCTGACGGTCGCGGATTTCCTGGGCGCGCAGCAGTACGGCGTGCGGTTCAGCAGGGGCGACTCCGGGCGCGCCCTGCACGCGCTCACCGAGATCGGCCCGCTGATCGCATCGGGACGCTTCCAGCTCCCGCCCGTCCGCGGCTTCCCGCTGGCCGAGGTCGCTGATGCGCACCGGGCCATCGAGGCCGGCGCGGCGAGCGGCAAGCTCGTGCTGCTCGCCGGCTAGCGCTCCGCGGGAGTGTGGAGCAGCGGCGTGACGTGGCGCTCGCCGAAGCGCCGCAGCGCCTGCAGGACCGGCACGATGTCCTCGCCGGCCGGCGTCAGCAGGTATTCGTCGCGCGGCGGCCGCTGCTGATAGGGCCGGCGCCGGAGCAGTCCGGCGTCCTCGAGCCGGCGCAGCCGCTGGGTCAGCGTCTCGCGCGGGGCGCCGGTGTTGGTCTTGATGTCGCTGAAGCGGTGGACGCCGAAGCTGATCTCGCGCATCACGAGCAGGCTCCAGCGGTCGCCGAGGATCTGCAGCGCGTCGGCGATCGAACACACCCGCGGGCCACCCAGGTTGGTCGGTTCGATTTTGTGACTCACCCCGCAACCCTAGCGTGCGGCCGCCCCGGGCGGCCTATGGTGAGTCCAGAAATCGAACCGACTAGAGGGCGGGGCACAGCGTGAGCCGGATTCTGATCACCGGAGCATCCAGGGGCATCGGGAAAGGCCTGGCCGAGGAGCTGACCGAGCGCGGCCACGAGGTGATCGCCACCGCCCGCGACGTCACCGCGCTCACCGGCGTGCCGGCGGTGCTGCGGCTGGCGCTGGACGTGACCGTGCCGGAGTCGGTCGGGGCCGCCGTGGCCGCCGCCGGCCGCGTCGACGTGCTGATCAGCAACGCCGGCGACACGCTCCGGGCCCCGGTCGAGACGGTGCCGATGGCCGAGGTCCAGCGGATCTTCGAGCTCAACACGTTCGGCGCGCTCCGGGTGGCGCAGGCCGTCCTGCCCGGGATGCGCGAGCGTGGGGCGGGGCGGATCCTGTTCGTCTCCAGCATTCAGGGCCGCCTGGTGATCCCGCTGATCGGCACCTATGCGGCCAGCAAGTGGGCGCTGGAGGCGTTCGCGGAGACGCTCGCGATCGAGGCGCGGCACTTCGGCGTCGCGGTGCAGGTGTTCCAGCCGGGCGCGGTCGCCTCCGGCGGGGCGGAGCGGGCCCGGATGTACCTCGACGACGACAATCCGTACCGTCCGCTGCTCGATCAGCTGCCGAGGTTCCGGTCGGCGCCGATCACCGTGGCGGAGGTCGCGCGGGCGGTCGCGGCGGCGCTGGAGGACGAGCGGACTCCGCTGCGTATCCCGGTCGGCGACGCCGCCGTCGCCCAGCTCGCCGCGCGGAAGGCGGCCCCGGAGGACGAGCCGTTCACTCCCGCGGCCCTCGACTGGTGACGCAGTGCCGATGAGTTTGCGCGCCCCGGTCGGTCCTCATCACGTGGCGGTCTTGTTCGCCGTCGGTTCGACGGTCACCCGAGCGGACATCCCCGGCCTGTGCGCCGGCCTGTCCGCGCTGCTGGACGCCGGGGACCGCGGAGTAGTGCTCTGCGACGTGTCCGGCGTGACCCGGCCGACCGTCGTGACGGTCGAGGCCCTGGCCCGGCTCCGGCTGACCGCGCGCCGGCACGGCCGGCGCCTGCTGCTCGCCGGCGCCCGCCCGGACCTGCGCGGCCTGATCCGCCTGCTCGGGCTGGCCGGCGAGTTACCCGAGGTGGGCCGGGAGCCCGAACAGCGGGAACAGCCGGGCGGTGTCCAGGAAGTTGTTGACCCCGGCGATGCGCCCGGCTGAGATCTCCAGCACGATCAGCGCCCACGGGTCGTGCCCGGCGCCGGTCCGGCTCGGCCGGTACTGCCCGAACGCCGGCAGGCCGCTGGCCACCACCGGCACCAGCCGGGAGCCGCGGCAGCCGCTGCCGGTGCCGGCCATCCACGCCGAGATGTCGTCGTGGCCGCGCAGCCACAGCGGCAGCGGCGGCATCGACAGTTTCGCGTCGTCGTGCAGCAGCGTGGTCAGCGCGTCGAGGTCGTACGCCTCGAACGCCCGCACATAGCTGCTGAGCAGCGCCTGCTGCTCCTTGTCCAGCGGATCGTGCACGTCGGCGGTGACCTCGGCCGTGGCGATCGTGGCGCGGGCCCGCTGCAGGGCGCTGTTGACGCCGGCCACCGACGTGTCGAGCAGGTCGGCCACCTCCTGCGCCGACCAGGCCAGCACCTCCCGCAGGATCAGCACCGCCCGCTGCTGGGGCGGCAGGTGCTGCAGCGCGGCGATGAACGCCAGCCGGATCGACTCCCGCCCGGCGACCACGTCGGCCGGGTCGGCGACCGCGGCCAGCACCCGGGCGTCCGGCACCGGGCCCACCCAGATCTGCTCGGGCCGCGGCTCGCCCGGGTCGGTGGCGTGCCCGGACCCGGCCGGGCCGAGATCCATCGGCCGGACCCGCAACTGCGCGCTGGTCAGCATGGTCAGGCAGACGTTCGTCGCGATCCGGTACAGCCAGGACCGCAGCGCGGAGCGCCCCTCGAACCGGTCCAGCCCTTTCCAGGCCCGGACCATCGTCTCCTGGACCGCGTCCTCGGCCTCGAAGGCCGAGCCGAGCATCCGGTAGCAGTGCCCGGTCAGCTCCGGCCGGAACGCCTCCAGCTGCCGCGATTGCATCGTCGTGTCGGCCACGCGAGAAAACCTAGCGCGCGCCGATGAGTTTGCGGCACACGCCCGGTCTGAACCGGCAACAGTCGATCGTGAGCAACGAGGGAGACATCATGACGAGCTTTGGTTCGGGTCAGTACGCCGAGGTCAACGGCATCAACCTCTACTACGAGACGCACGGCGAGGGCAGCCCGCTGGTCCTGCTGCACGGCGGTCTCGGCTCGGGGGAGATGTTCGGGCCGATCCTGCCCGCGCTGGCCGCGAAGCACCGGGTGATCCTGGTCGACCTGCAGGGGCACGGCCGCACCGCCGACATCGACCGGCCGCTGGACCTCGGGCTGATGGCCGACGACGTGGCCGCGCTGATCGACCACCTCGGCCTGGACCAGCCGGCCGTGGCCGGTTTCTCGCTCGGCGGCGGGGTGGCCTATCACGTCGCGTTCCGGCACCCGGCGAAGGTGGGCCGGCTGGTGGCGGCGTCCGCGCACATCAGCCGGGCCGCCACCTATCCGGAGATCCTTCAGCAGCAGGGCCAGGTCACCGCCGCGGCGGCCGACTTCATGAAAGAAACGCCGATGTACGAGCTCTACCAGCGGGTCGCCCCGCGCCCGGAGGACTTCCCGAAGCTGCTCGACAAGGCCGGCGAGTGGATGGCCAAGGACTTCGACTTCACCGACGAGGTCCGCAACCTGCGGGTGCCGACCCTGGTGGTCGCCGCCGACGCCGACATGGCGCCGCCGAGCCACTTCGTCGAGGTGTTCAAGCTGCTCGACGGCGGGCTCCGGGACGGCGGCTGGATGAACGAGGGCCGGCCCGCCGGCGGGCACGCGCTGGCCATCCTGCCCGGCCTGACCCACTACAACATCGTCGACTCACCGCTGTTCGCCGCAGTCACCCTGGCCTTCCTGGAGCAGAAGAACTGAGCGCCACGCCCGCGCCCCCGATCCGCACGCCGCGCTCCCCGGGCCGGGGGAAATGACCTCCGGGGGCGGTGGTGGTGGGCGACCATGGCCCTACAGCGTGTCGGAGAGCAGCCCGGGAGTGCGAGCCGAATGGACGTCCGAGCGGGTCTGACCAGTGGTGAGGCCGAGGCCCGGCGGCGGCGCGGGGAAGGCAACGTCGCCGCCGGTGGGAGTACCCGCGGTTACGCCGACATCCTGCGCAGCAACGTCTTCTCGTTCTTCAACACGATTCTGTTCGTCATCGGCGCCGCGCTGCTGGCCCTCGGGCGGTACAGCGACGCGCTGATCAGTGTCGGACTCGGCCTGATCAACGCGGTGATCAGCGCCGTTCAGGAGATCCGGGCCAAGCGCAAGCTGGACCGGCTCCAACTGCTGGACCGGGCCGCCGTGGTGGTGGTCCGCGACGGCCGGGAGGTCGAGGCCGCCGTGACCGAGGTGGTCCGGGGTGACCTGCTGCGGGTCCGGGCCGGCGACCAGATCGTGGTGGACGGCCCGCTGCTCGACGGCGGCCGGGTCGAGGCCGACGAGTCGCTGCTGACCGGCGAGTCCGACCCGGTGCTCAAGAACCCCGGGGACGACCTGCGCTCGGGCAGCTTCTGCGTGGCCGGGGACGGCTACCAGCTGGCCCGGGACGTCGGGGCGGACAGCTACGCCGGGCGGCTGACCGCCGAGGCCCGCCGATCGACCACCGACCGGACCCCGCTGCAGCGGCGGGTCGAGTTCGTCGTCCGGCTGGTGATCACGCTGACCGTGCTGATGAGCGGCGTGATCCTCGGCCAGGCGATGATCGAGGGGCTGAGCGTGCTGCGGACGGTGCAGATCACCGCGGTGCTGTCCGGGCTGATTCCGTACGGGTTGTTCCTGCTCATCGCGGTCGCCTACACCGGGGGCGCGGCCCGGATCGCCAAGTGCGGCGCGCTGGTCCAGCAGGTGAACGCGGTCGAGTCGGTCAGCAACGTCGACGTGGTGTGCACCGACAAGACCGGCACGCTGACCACCGGGCGGCTCACCGTCGAGCGGGTCCGGGCGTTCGGGGAGTGCGATGCCGAGGCGCTGCTCGGGGCGTTCGCCCGCACCGTGACCAGCGCGAACCTGACCACCGTCGCACTGGCGGCCGGCCTGCCCGGCACGGCCTGGCCGGGGGTCCGGGACGAGGTGCCGTTCTCGTCCTCGCTGCGCTGGTCGGGGGTGACCGTCGCGGACGGCAGCTGGGTGCTCGGTGCGCCGGACGCGCTCACGCCGTACGTCGGCAATCCGGTTTTCGCGGAAGTGGTCGCGGACCTGGCGGCGCGCGGCCTGCGGGTGTTGCTGCTGGCTCGCGTCCCGGACGCCGGGCTGCGCGACGGTGCCGGCGGGCCCGCGCTGTCGCCGCTGGAGGTGGTCGGGCTGGTCGCGCTCGCTGATCAGTTGCGGCCCGAGGTCGCCGACAGCATCCACCGGTTCCGGGCCGGCGGGGTGGCGGTGAAGGTGCTCTCCGGCGACGACCCGCGGACCGTCGCCGCGCTCGCCGCCCGCGCCGGACTCGACGCCGGTGATCCGGTCGCCGGCCCGGCCCTGGACGGCCTCGACGACGCCGCCCTCGACCGGATCGTCGCCGGCACGGCCGTGTTCGGACGGGTCGCGCCGGAGCAGAAGGAACGCGTCGTCGCCTCGCTGCGCCGGCAGGGCCACTACGTCGCGATGATCGGGGACGGCGTCAACGACGCCCGCGCGATCAAGGGCGCGCACGTCGGCGTCGCGATGCGCAGCGGCAGCGCGGTCACCCGGGACGTCGCCGACATCGTGCTGCTCGACGACTCGTTCGCCGCGCTGCTGCCCGCCCAGCACGAGGGCCGGCGGATCGTCAACGGCATCACCGTCTCGATGTACGTGTTCCTCGCCCGGGTCGCCTCGCAGGGGCTGGTCATCCTCGCGGTGACCATGCTCGGCCTGGGCTTTCCCTACGCCCCGGCGCAGGTCGGCCTGACCCTGCTGACCGTCGGCGTGCCGACGTTCTTCCTCACCATGTGGGCCCCGGACACCCCGCCGGACCGGCACCCGCTGACCAACCTGGCCCGGTTCGTCCTGCCGGCCGCGATCGTCACCGCCGGGTTCGGCACGGCGATCTATGCCATTCTGTACGAATCGGTCACCCAGCTGTTCACCGTCGGCACCGCCCCGGCCGACCGGATCGCCGACTTCGAGGCCCTGACCGGGCTGACCTACGGCGGCGCGGACTTCGTGGCGGCGGCCGCGTCGATCGGCGCGCAGACCGGCCTGACCACGTTCTTCTGCCTGGCCTCGTTCATCCTGCTGCTGTTCCTCGCCCCGCCGAACCGGTTCTTCGCGGCCTGGCGGGCCCCGATCGCCGACCGGCGGCCCGCGCTGCTCGTGATCGTGCTGCTGCTCGCCTTCATCGCGGTGCTGTTCACCCCGGCGCTGTCGGACTACTTCGAGCTCACCGGACCCGGGCCGATCGTCTTCACCACCGTGCTGCCGACGCTGGTGCTGTGGTTCGCGCTGCTGACCGTGGCGTTCCGGGTCAACCTGCTGGAACGGCTGCTGCAGGTCGAGGGACTGCGCGACGCCGTCCGGTGAGCCACGGGTTCAGCAGTTCCGGCCGCGGGCCGATAGGACTGTCGGCGCTGTGATCGCAGGGCCTCGGCGTGGTGCCGGGGATCGGGAGGACCGTGCTGATGTCCGCAACGAGTAGCGCTCGGCCGCGCCGGGGTCGCGCCTCAGGATGGTTCGGCGACCTTCCGGTCGCGGCGAAGATCTTCACCGCGGTCGGTGTGGTCGCCGCGGCGGCCGTCGCCGCCGGGGTGCTGGCGGTCGCCAGCCTGGCCACGGTGTACGCCAGCAGCGAGGCGGTGGTGCGGGAGAACATGGCGCCCGCGCTGGAACTGGCCGATCTGCACACCGCGGCGCTGGGGGCCCGGATCGCGGTCCGGGACGTCGCCCTGAAGACGGACAAGGCGGCCGCGGTGGCCGCGCTGCAGAAGGCCGACGACGCGGTGACCGCGGCGGTCGCCACCTACCGGCCGCACGCCAACGATCCGGCCGCGATCGATGAGTTCAGCCAGATCTGGCAGCAGTACCTGAGCATCCGCGACGCCAAGCAGATCCCGGCCGCGCGCGCCGACAACCTCGTGCTGTTCGAGGATCTCGCCACCAACACCCTGGTCCCGCTGGTCAACAAGGCCTTCGCCGCGCTGGACACGGCCCGCGAGGCGGAGACCACCGACGCGCACCGGAAGATCGCCGACGCGCAGGCCCAGTACCATCGGGCCCGCCTGCAGGTCATCCTGCTGGTCGGCCTCGGCGTGCTGATCGGCGCGGTCGTGGCCGCGTACACCGTGCGGCGGATCGTCGGGCCGCTGCGGCAGGTCGGCGCGGTGCTGACCGGCCTGGCCGGCGGCGACCTGACCGGGGTCGCCTCGACCGGGTCCCGCGACGAGATCGGCCGGATGGCCGACGCCCTCGACACGGCGACGACCAGTCTGCGCGACACCGTGCAGGAGGTGTCCCGGACCGCGGCCGGCGTCGCCACCTCGGCCTCGGAGCTCGCGCAGACCACCATCACGATCGCCGGCACCGCCGAAGGGGCGTCCGGGCAGACCCAGACGGTCGCCGCCGCCGCGACCGACGTCTCCGAGCGGGTGCAGTCGGTCGTCGCCGGCGCCGAGGAGATGTCCGCCGCGATCCGCGAGATCGCCGAGTCGGCGTCCGACGCCGCCCGGGTCGCCGCGGCCGCCGTCACCGCCGCGACCAGCGCCTCGCGCACCGTCGCCCAGCTCGACACGTCCAGCGCCGAGATCGGCAACGTGCTGAACCTGATCACCTCGATCGCCGAGCAGACCAACCTGCTCGCCCTGAACGCCACCATCGAGGCGGCCCGGGCCGGCGACATGGGCAAGGGCTTCGCGGTGGTCGCCTCCGAGGTCAAGGACCTGGCCCAGGAGACCGCCCGGGCCACCGAGGACATCTCCGGGCGGGTCGCCGCCATCCAGGCCGACGCCCAGGCCGCGGCGACGTCGATCAACGAGATCGCCCGGGTGATCGAGGAGATCAACCAGTACCAGACCACGATCGCCGCCGCGGTCGAGGAGCAGACCGCGACCACCGGTGAGATCAGCCGGAACATCGCCCACGCCGCGGCCGGCACCACCGACATCGCCGGCACCATCGGCCAGGTCGCCGCCGGAGCGACCACCACCAGCACCGGCATGCGTCAGGCCCGGGCCGCCACCGAGGAGCTCGCGGTGGCCGCCACCGGCCTGCAGAACCTGGTCCAGCGGTTCCGCTTCTGACCGGTCGCCGGTCAGAGGTTGGTCTGGGCCTCCAGGGCATCCGGGTACCGGCCGCCCCGGATCTCGAACTCGGCCGACAGCCCGTCCAGCCGCTCGACCTCGGCCGGGGTGAGCGTGAGGTCGGCGGCGGCGAGGTTCTCCTCGAGGCGGTGCGCCTTGGTGGTGCCCGGGATCGGGACGATCCACGGCTGCCGGGCGAGCAGCCAGGCCAGGGCGATCTGGCCGGGCGTGACGCCCCGGTCCGCGGCGACCGCCTTGACCGCGTCGACCAGGGCGAGGTTGTGCTCCAGCGCCTCCCCGGCGAACCGGGGGATCCGGGCGCGCAGGTCGTCGGCGGCGAAGGCGGTCGAGGTGTCCACGGTGCCGGTCAGGAAGCCCTTGCCGAGCGGGCTGAACGGCACGAAGCCGATGCCCAGCTCGGCGCAGGCGGCGAGCACCCCCTGCTCGGGGCGGCGCCACCACAGGTTGTACTCGCTCTGCACCGCGGTCACCGGCTGCACGGCGTGGGCGCGGCGGATGGTCTCCTCGGCCGCCTCGGACATCCCGAAGTGCTTGACCTTGCCCGCGGTGATCAGCTCCCGGACCGCGCCGGCGATCTCCTCGATCGGCACGTCGGGGTTCACCCGGTGCTGGTAGTACAGGCCGATCACATCGAGGCCGAGGCGCCGGAGCGACCCGTCGACGGCGGCCGGGAGATCCTCCGGGCGCAGCATCCGGCCGCGCGGCACGCGGCTCACCGGGTCGATGTCCTGCGCGAACTTGGTGGCGATGACGACCCGGTCGGCGTACGGCGCGAGGGCCTCGCCGACCAGCTCCTCGTTGACGTGCGGCCCGTAGATCTCGGCGGTGTCGAAGAGGGTGACACCGAGGTCCACCGCCCGGTGCAGCAGGGCGATCATGTCCTTGCGGTCCGGGGTGCCGCTGTAGCCGCCGGTCATGGTCATGCAGCCGAGGCCGAGGGCGGAGACTTCGAGGCCGCTGCGGCCGAGGACACGTTTCCGCATCATGGGGCTCCTTCAGTGGTGATCGGCCGGGGCGGCGGTCCAGCTGGCGAGCAGCCGGAGCGCGTCCTCGGACGGGGAACCGGGCTCGGTGCTGTACGCGGTCAGCGTCAGCCCCGGGTCCGCGGGTAGATCCATCGAGTCGAACGTGACGTCGATCAGCCCGACCAGCGGGTGCTGGAAGTGCTTGCTGCCGTGCTGGTGCAGGAGGACGTTGTGCGAGGCCCACTCGGTGCGGAACACCTCGCTGCGGGTGGCCAGCTCGCCGACCAGGTCGGTGAGCTCCCGGTGGTGCGGGTCGCGCCCGGCCGCGGCGCGCAGCACGGCGACGGTGGCCCGGGCGACATCCGCCCAGTCCGGGTAGAAGGTCTGCGCCGCCGGGTCGAGGAAGCAGAACCGGGCCATGTTCACCGGCCGGCCGGCGTCCTCGAAGGCCGGCGCGTACAGCGCCCGGCCGAGCGGGTTGACGGCCAGCACGTCCAGGCGCCCGTTGCGGACGAAGGCCGGGGTGCTCATCGAGTCCACGATCCGGCGCACGCTGTCGCGGACCGTGGGCGGGGCCTTGCGGCGGCGGGCCACCCGCTGGGGTTTCGCCGTCCGGGCCAGGTTGAACAGGTGCAGCCGCTCGGCGTCGTCGAGCCGCAGGGCCCGGGCGACCGCGTCCAGGACGTCGTCGGAGACGCCGTCGATGTGGCCCTTCTCCAGGCGGACGTACCAGTCGGTGGAGACGCCGGCGAGCACGGCGACCTCCTCCCGGCGCAGGCCGGGGACCCGGCGCAGGCCGGTGCCGGCGGGCAGGCCGACCTGCTCCGGCGTGATCTTGGCGCGCCTCGTGGCGAGGAACTCGCGGATCTCGGCTCGGTGGTCCATGCCGACGACGCTACGTCACCGGCCAGGGGCGGTGCGGGGTTGAGTTTGTCCCCCCCGGACGCTCGCCCCCGGGGCTTCGGGACCGCGCGGGGACGGTGCTGCGGTCGTACCGTAATCGAGGTTTTGATCTTTGTCTGGCCCTTGTCGGGAAAGTCCGGCTGACCGGGCCGGTGGGGCGACGTACCGTTGCGCGCATGGCGGAGTCCGGTTTGTCGGTGCACGGGTCCCGGGCCCGGGCGGTTCGCCGGGCGATCAGTGACCTGGCGGCCGAGGAGCCGCCGGCGCGGGAGCTGCTCGACGCGGTCGAGGCCCGGCTCCGGCGGGTGATCTCCTTCGACCTCGGCGCCTGGTGGACCTCTGATCCGGAGACGATGCTGCCCACCGAGTCGGGGAACTTCGACCTGGTAGCGGTCGAGCGGGAGCTGCGCGGTCTGGACGACCCGGACCAGCCGGGTCCGCATGATCTGCGGGTGGTGGCACGCAGCGGGCAGAGCGCCTGGGGTTCCGCGTGCCTGACCCGGGACACCGGTGATCGGCCGTTCAGCGCGGCGGAGGCCGGCTACGTGGGCGACATCGCCCGGGAGGTGGGCGTCGCGCTGCGGGCCGATCTGCTGCGGACGGCGCTGGCGGCACAGGCCGATCGGCGGTCCGCGCCGGGCGCCGGGACGCTGGTGCTGGGTGACGGCGATGCCATCGAGGGGTACACGCCCGAGGCCCGGGCCTGGCTCGCCCGGCTGGGCATGGCCGACCTGAGCGCGCCGCTGCCGACCGCGTTGCGGTGGATCTCGCTCGCGGCCCGGGCTCAGCGGCCCGCCCGGTCGCGGCTGGGCACCACGGCCGGCGGGCTGGTCGCGGTGCGGGCGGAGGCGCTGCACGGGGCGGCCTCGCCGAAGGTGGTCATGTCGCTGGAGCCGGCCGGCGCGCGGTCGCTGTTTCCGCTGCTGCTGGCGTTGCACGACCTGACGGCGCGGGAGCGGACGGTGGCCGAGCTGGTCGTCGAGGGCCGGTCACTGGAGGAGATGGCCACGCAGCTGACGCTGTCGCTGCACACCGTCCGGGACCACGTCAAAGCGATCTACGCCAAGGTCGGGGTGCGGACGCGGCCCGAGCTCACCGCCCGCCTGGCCGCTTTCTAGGAATCCCCGCGATCGCGGGATGGGCGCCGGGCGCCCGGCGGCCGACGATCGAGGCATGACAGACACCGTTCTCCACCTGCTCGCGGACCAGCTTGCCGTGACCGAGGCCCTCTACCGGTACGCCGCCGGGGTCGACCTCAAGGACGAGTCGCTGTTCGCCTCGTCGCTCGCCGTCGACGCGATCTCCGACAACAGCCCGGCCACGGCCAAGATCGGTCTCGACTACCCGGCCATGCACGGCCGGGACACGATCGTCTCGGCGGTGCTGGGTTCGCTCGCCCCGTTCGACACGACCCACCTGGTGTCGAACCCGCGGGTCACCATCGACGGGGACAAGGCCCACCTGGAGGCGGTGGTGTCCGCGCAGCACCTGCCGAAGGCCGACCATTCGCGGCACCTGCTCATGACGAACCGGTACGACGCCGAACTGATCCGCGAGGGCGACGTCTGGGTGCTGCACCGGCTCACCGTCGACAACGTCTGGCTGGACGGCGACCCGTCCGTGCTCGCCGGCGTCTGACCCCGCCCCATCCAGCGCGAACACCGGCGAAAGGACACCACCATGAAAGAGGCCTGGCCCATCCTCGACGACGCACGGAAGCAGGCGCTGGCCGTCCGCGCGCTGTACGAGACGATCGAGCAGCGCGTCAACGGCAAGACCTGGTCGATGCACGAACTCATGATCGGCTTCTCGAACGACGTCGGCTACCTCGGCCGGCTGCTGCTGGCCAAGGACGGCACCTGGCCGATCGACGGTGACGTGGACGCGGAACTCGAGCACAAGCTCGCCGAGTCGCTGTGGTGGACGTTCGTGCTCGCCGACAAGCTCGGCATCGACATCAACGAGGCGTACGTGCACACCATGCACAAGATCGAGCAGGGGCTGACCGGGAACGCCGGCCCGTCGGACTGATCGGGCCGGTCCTGCCGGGGAGCGGCACTCCCTGGCAGGACCCGGACGAGCTTTCCAGGATCGGGTGATGGCAGAGGTGAGACACCCGGGGGCACCTCTACCGGCTCGCGGGCCTCCATCCGGACCGCACCCCGGCCGTGGCCGGTGCCGTCGTGCACCCGGCGCTGCGGGACCTGATGGACGGCTTCCCGCAGGCGGCGGCGTATGTCTTCGGCCCGGCCTTCGACGTGCTCGCGGCCAACCCGCTCGGCGCGGCGCTGCTGGCCCCGTTCGGGCCGCGGCCCAGCATGGTGCGGGTGGTGTTCACCGACCCGCGGGCCCGCACGTTCTTCGACGACTGGCCGGCGGCGGCCGACGCCGTGGTGCACGCGCTGCGCCTCAACGCCGGGCTGTTCCCGGCCGACCCGGAGGTGCTGGCCGTGCTGGACGGCCTCGCGGACCAGCCGGAGTTCGCCGAGCGCTGGGGGCGGCAGCGCGTCGGCGCGCTCGCCCGGATGGACAAGACCTTCCACCATCCGGACGCCGGCCGCATCGATCTGACCTATCAGACCTTCGACGTACGGGATGCGCCCGGTCAGCAGTTGCAGGTGGGGGCGGATGTCCGTCGGGTCGGTGCTGCGCCACGCGGTGACGTACCCGTTGACCCAGTCCGTCACCTGCTGTTCGGAGATGCTCATGCGCCGAGCTCGGCGGGCGGGTCGAGGGCGGGGAAGGGCGCGCCTTCCGGGGTGCGGGACACCCGGTCAGAACGGGCGGATGACGATCGGGGGCTCGGCGAGGCGTACCCGGAGCTCCTCCCCGGCGCCGCCGGGCGGACCTCGACCACCACCCGGATCATCGCGGCACCCCACCGACCAGGAGATCGGCGAGCCGGCCGCCGATCGCGACGAGGTCCGGCTCCCGGCTCGCGGCCAGGGTGCCCGGCGGGCCGCAGCGGACCAGCAGGTCGACGAGGTTGCGGCCGGCCAGGTCACGGCGTACCGGATCGTCGATGGCCCCGGCGAACGCGGCGACCCCGGCGGCGATCGCGGACCGGGCGGCCGGCCGGGTCTTGAGGCCGGCGAAGACCGGCCGCTGCTGGACGAGCAGGTTCCGCCACTGATCGGCGGTGGTGAACTGCCCGGCCGACAGGCCGCAGAGCCGGGGCAGGTCGCGCCCGCCGACCTCGACCGTGAGCAGGGCCCGGGCCACCGCGGCGGTGGCCGCGAGCAGCCGGCGGGTCAGGTCGGCGACGGCCGGCACCACGCCACCGGCCGGCAGCCGGTCGAGCCAGCCGGTGACGTCCTGGGCGCCCGGCCCGGGATCGTTCAGCCCGGCCGCCCGGGCGAGCTCGCCGTGCAGGGCGAGGCGGACGGCCGGCGGCGGATACCGGTCGCCGTCCCCGGGCCAGTAGGCCAGGGTGGCCGGTGGACCGTATTCCAGATCGGTCACCGCGTACGCCGCGGCGGTCCCGACGCTGAGCACCGCGAACGCGTCCGCGAACACCTCGAGCGACCACGACGGCCAGAGCGTCCGGACGTCCTCGTCCCGGTCGAGGACGGCGCCGGAGATCGCCTCCCGGGTCCGGCCGACCAGGCCCGGATCGAGGTCGAACTGCACGTGGTGCCCGACCTCGTGCGCGCACAGCACCAGCCACCAGGGCTCGTGGACACTGGTCGCGGGCAGGGCCACCACCGGGATCGGCAGCTGGCGGACGAACTCGCCGATCAGCTCGTCGTCGGGGGCCCGCAGGTCCGACGGGACGGACACGCGCGGGGTGGAGACCGCGTCGAAGCGGTCGTCCAGATAGGCCAGCGGGCCGGACGGACGGTCCACCCCGGCCACCGTGAACGGCTCCTCCCAGCAGCTGCGGACCAGCTGGTCGGCGGCCCGGATCACCTTCCCCGGCAGGTCCTGGCGGTCGCGCTGGTCGTACTTCGCCCGGTACCACCGGAAGGTGCGGGCTACCAGGTCCCGGCGCCGGTCCAGGTCCCGGCAGGCGGCGTGGATCTCACCGGCCGTGCCACCGGAGCCGGCCAGCGCGTCGAACTGCTCGTCGACGCGGTCGACGATCGTCCCGAACACCTGCCGGAGAATGACGAAATGCTGCTTGAACAGTGCAAAGCGCTCGTCGGCGGCACGCGTGTCGAACCACTGGCCGATCTCGGCACGCAACAACGTGATCGTCGCGCGGGAACGATCGAGGCGAGCGGTGGGCGGCACTACGGGCCACGCCGTCACGGCACCGAATGTATGGCGATCCATCGTGCTGGTACATACCTGTGTCGCCAAACCAGTCGACAGAGATACCAGCCCGAACGGACGAGGCGCGCTGTCCGATGAGGCCCGGCGGCCACGATCGGGCGAAGGCGCTCGCCCGGCCGCGCTGAAATACTTTGTGAACCGGTCGCAACACTTCGACGACTCTGATCAACGAGCTGGGCAGAAGGGCGAAATGCCATGACGGCGGAGCCGGCCGGAACTGCTCCAGGCGCGGCGGACCCGCCGGCGATCGCCGGGGAGGACGACGGCACCTGGCAGAGTCTGCTGGCCGCGCAGGTCCTGGTCTCGATCGTGGCGGTCGGGTACGGGGTTGGCACCGGGGACTGGTCATTCACCAGGGAGACCATCGGCGGGTGCGTGATGTTCGCGGTCGCGGTGAGTGTCTACTTCCGAGCGCGGAAAGCGGTGCGGCGGCGCAGGGCGAGCCGTCCGCGGGGCTGAACACAGCACCTCGGAAGGTCCGTGCCGCGCGGTCTGGCCCGGACGTGGTGTGCCGGTTACCGCTTGTTCTTTCCTCGGCGGTCCTGCCAGACGAGGACCAGAGCGGCCACCACCGCCGTCACCACCCCGGACCGCATCGCTTTCGGGGTGTCGTCGTCGAGAAGCAGGTGGTTGGCGAGCGCGGTGAGGATCCCGAGGATCACCGCCGCGGCCACGATCACCAGGGCTTTGGCGATGCCGTCACCCCTAATGATCAGCGGGACAGTGGTTCTCCTCAGCCTGTCATCGACACGTCCCGGGGGAGTGGCATTAGGGGGTGTGGTCGGGGATTCACCGGATTCCGGCTGGGCCCTGCTTTTCTAGGGTCGGGCCATGTCTATGACGATCATCAATCGGCTCCTGGCCGGGGCCGTGGCCGGACTTCTCGCGACCGGTGCGACCATCGCGCCCGCCGCGGCCGTGACCAGCTCGTTCGCCGAGTTGCAGGGGCTGCTGGAGGCTGAGCACGCCGCGGGGATGCCGGGGCTGGTGGCCGAGGTCCGGGTCGGCTCCGCGGTCTGGGGCGGCGCCGCCGGGGTCGCCGACCTGCGGACCGGACGGCCGGCGCGACCGGGGCTGGAGCACCGGATCGGCAGCGTCACCAAGACGTTCGTCGCGACGACCGTGCTGCAACTCGTCGCCGAGCGCCGGGTCGGGCTGGACGTGCCGGTCGCCGACTACCTGCCCGGTGTCCTGCCGGCCGATCTGGGCGCCCGGACGACCGTGCGGATGCTGCTGGGGCACTACAGCGGGATCGGCGACTACCCGGACGGGATCTTCCGCACCGAGGCCGACTTCGAGGCGAACCGCCACCGGACGTTCCGACCGGCAGAGCTGGCCGCCATCGGGCTCGCGCAGCCGCGCACCGGTGAGCCCGGCGCGGCCTACCACTACTCGAACACCGACTACATCCTCGCCGGGATGCTCGTGGAGAAGGTCACCGGGCACACCGTCGCCGCCGAGGTCGACCGGCGCATCCTGCGGCCGCTGCGGCTGGGACACACCTATTTTCCCGGTACGCGGGCCGGCCTGCGCGGGCCGCACGATCGCGCCTACGTCCAGATGGCCGACGGGCTCCCGCGCGACTTCACCGACTACGACATGTCCTGGGGCTGGGCGGCCGGCGCGATGGTGTCCACGCCGCACGACGTGAACGTGTTCTACCGGGCGCTGCTGGCCGGGCGACTGCTGCCGCCGGCGCAGCTCGCCGAGATGACGACGGGCACGCCCAACGGGCTCGGTCTCTCGTACGCGGCACTGCCCTGCGGCCCGGCCTGGGGGCACACCGGGACCGTGATCGGGCACAGTACCTACACCTTCCACCTGGCCGACGGGACCCGGCAGGTCACCCTGGACGAGAACCTGATCCAGTACACCGCGCCCGGCATCGCCGCGGCCCGCGCCCGGTTCATCGTCGCCGCACTCTGCGGCTGATCGTTTTGTTGCCGGGAACGCTCAGGTTCGGGCGGGGGCGGCCGAACGGCAGACGAGGGGAGAAGCTGCGATGGCGCGTTCGCTGGGCGACACCGGCCTGACGTTGCGCCGTTCGTCCGCCCGTACCGTCGGATTTTCGATCTTGTTCGTGGCGGCGACGTGCCTGAGCCGGCTGACGATGATGGACTGGACGAACTTCAGTCTGGTCTGGCCGGCCGCCGGGCTGCTGGCCGTCTGGTTCGTCGTGCAGCGGGACTCCCGATGGCGGTGGCTGGACCTGCTCAGCCTGGCCGCGATCACCATGGCGGTCAACCTCGCCACCGGTACGGGCGTGGGCCTGGCGGCGTTCTTCCTGGCCGCCAACCTGACCCAGGCCTACCTGTTCACCGCCCTGTTCCGGCGCTGGCTGCCGGAGGACGCGGCCGGCGGCGACGACGGCCAGGGGCGGTCCCGGTCCCGGCAGCTGTGGCGGCTGATCGCCGCGGCCGCCGTCGCGAGCGGCCCCGGCGCGGTGATCGGCCCGGCCGGGGTGTGGCTGCTCGACGGGCGCTGGCCCGCGCTGGCCTCGGTCATCTGGCTGATCCGCAACGTGGTCAGCATCCTGCTGATCGGGATCGCGAGCCGGCGGGTCGGCGACCTCGTCCGGCGGGCGTGGCAGCACCGGCGGATGCCCTGGCCCGCGCTGCCGGCCGGGCGGCGGATCGAGTACGCGGCGCTGATCGTCTCGTCCGTGCTCGCCTACTACCTGATGTTCGGTGTCGCGGACTCGCTGCCCGCGGCGTTCGCGCTGATCGCCCTGACGGTGTGGGCCGGGCTGCGGCTGGGCGTCACCTTCGTGGTGCTGCACGACCTGGTGTTCGGCACGGTGGCGGTGCTGTTCACGCTCAACGGCGACGGTCCGTTCGCATCAATTCCCTCCCATTCGGTACGGGCCCTGGTCGCCCAGTTGTTCGTCGGCACCATCGCGGTCGTCGGCCTGGCGCTGGCGGTGTCGCGCGAGGAACGCGACGCCCTCACCACCCGGCTGCGTGAACAGGCGCAACTGCTGACCACTGTGATCGAGTCGATCAGCGAGGGCATCGGCGTCGTCGACGAGCAGGGCGAGTTCCTGGTGCGCAACCCGGCCATCGCCCGGATGCTCGGCGGCTTCACCAGCCCCGGCGCGCACGTCGAGGCGGCCAGCTACTACGGCGTCTTCCACCTGGACGGCACGCCGGTCGCCGAGCAGGACCTGCCGCACAAGCGGGTGCTCGCCGGGGAGCACCTCGACCCGCTCGAACTCATGATCCGCAACGACGGCGTCCCCGAGGGCCGGATCGTCAAGGTCAACGCGGTGCTGATGCCCGGGCAGATCTACGACCGCAAGTACGCCGTGGTGGCCCTGCACGACATCACCGCGGACCGGCGGCACCGCGACGAGCTGGCGAACTTCGCCGGTGTCGTCGCGCACGACCTGCTCAACCCGCTGGCCACCGTCGAGGGCTGGAGCGAGGCCCTGCTGCAGGACCTCGACGACCCGGACGCCCTGGTCGACGGCATCACCCGCATCCAGCGGGCCTCGACCCGGATGCGCGCCCTCATCGACGACCTGCTCGCCTACACCACCGCGCGCGACGCCACCCTGATCCGGATGCCCTGCGACCTCGACGCGCTGGTCGAGGACATCACCGCCGGGCGGGCCGACCACGCGCAGAGCGCCGGGGTCGCCGTGCCGTCGTTCGAGTTCGGCGGGCTGGCCCCGGTCGACGGCGATCCGGTGCTGATCCGGCAACTGCTGGAGAACCTGATCGGCAACGCCATCAAGTACACCGCCCCGGGCGTCACGCCGGCGATCACCGTCACCACCGGCGCCGATCCGGCCGAGCCGGGGCTGGTCCGGGTCGAGATCACCGACAACGGCATCGGCATCCCGGCCGGCCAGCACGACGCGGTCTTCGGCAACTTCCACCGCGCCCACCGGGACGCCGGCTACACCGGGACCGGGCTGGGGCTGGCCATCTGCAAGCGGATCGTGGAACGCCACGGCGGCACGATCGCGGCCACCGACAACCCGGCCGGGGCCGGCACCCGGATCAGTTTCACGCTGCCCGGGGCCGCCCTGCCGCCGCGCGCGCCGACCGGGCCCAACCCGTACCGATGGCAGCTGGACCTGGAACAGACCCTCGGCTGAGCCGTGCGTCACGACCCGACGACCGGCTGCCGCGGACCTGTCAGGCTGCTGGGACATGGCCGGGGATCGGACGTTCGGGGCGCTGCTGCGGCAGCTGCGGGTGGCCGCTGACCTGACCCTGCCGCAACTGGCCGCGGCGTCCGGGGTCAGCGACCGGGCGATCAGCGACCTGGAACGCGGGGTGAGCCGCAGCCCCCGGGCCCGCACGGTGGAGGTGCTCGCCGACGGGCTGGGCCTGGTGGGCGACGATCGCTCGGCGCTGCGGGCCGCGGCCCGGGCCGGCCCGGCGGTCGCCGGTGGCCTTCCGCTGCCCCGGCAGGTCCTCGACTTCACCGGGCGCGCCGCCGAGCGCGACCGGCTCGCCCGCTGGACGGCGGAGCGGCCGGCGCCGGCCGTACTGATCAGCGGGGCGCCGGGTACGGGCAAGACCACGCTGGCCGTCCGGGCCGCCCGGGCCTGCCCCGCCGACCGGTACTTCTTCGTCGACCTGCACGGCCTCGACGTCGCGCCGCCGGAGCCGGTGACCGTCCTCGGGCGGCTGCTGCGGGCGGCCGACCCGGGGATCCGCGCGGTGCCCGGGAACCCGGCCGAAGCGGCGGCGCTGTGGCACCGCATGCTCGACGGGCAGCGGTGGGTCGTCGTCCTCGACAACGCCGCCGGCGAGAGCCAGGTCCGGCCGCTCCTGCCCCCGGCGGGTTCGGCCGTCGTGCTGGTCACCAGCCGCCGGAGGCTGAGCGGGCTCGACGGCGTGCGCCGGCTGACCGTCGACGCGCTGCCCGCCGACGACGCGGTCCGGCTGCTCGCCGCCATCGTCGAGGACCACGAGGCCACCGCCGACGACGTGCTGCGGCGGATCGCGGGGCTGTGCGGCAACCTCCCGCTGGCCCTGCGGATCGCCGGGAACCGGCTGCTCAGCCGGCCGGGCTGGACGCCGCGGGACCTGCTGAACCGGCTGGCGGCGCCGGAGCGGCGACTCGACACGCTGGTCGCGGGCGACCTGGGACTCACGGCCGCGTTCCGGCTCTCCTACCGGCAGGCCACCGGGCCCGCGCGACGACTGCTGCACCGGCTGGCGATGAGCGGCGAACCGGACCCGGCGCCGACGGCGGAGCGGACCTCGGTGGACGAGTTGGCCGAGCTCAACCTGGTGCGCCGGCGGCCCGACGGCCGCCTGGAGATTCCCGAGCTGCTGCGCCTGTACGCCGGTGCCGAACACGCCCGCGCGCAACGAAACTTCATGGCTCCTTCCTGGTGCGGCCTGCCGCCCTGGTGATCGACTGGGCTCATGCACCCCATGACGTCGTCATCGGCCGGCGAGCAGCTGACCGGCCGCGATGTCGAGCTCGCCAGGATCACCCGCCTGCTGGCGGCCCCGCCCGGTGACCGCCCGGCGCTGGTGATCACCGGCGGCCGTGGCTCCGGCCGGTCGAGTCTGCTCGCCGCCGGCATCCAGCCGGCCCGTCGCGCCGGCCGGCATCGCGTGCTCACCCTGGCCGGGTCGGCCGGCCCCGCGCAACGGCCGTATCTGCACCTGCTCCTGGCGGTGCGGCACGACCTCGCCGCGCTGCCGGCCGCGATCGGCGGGCCGGCGCTGGCCTTTCTCGGCCTCGAACCGGGCACCCGGGCGCCGCACCACAGCGAGCTGCCATCGGTCGTGGCGGCGGCCGTCACGGCGATCGCGGCCGGGTCGCCGGTGCTGATCGTGGTCGACGACGCGGACCACCTCGATCCGCGGGTGCTCGCCACGGTGGCGCGGTTGTCGGCGGTACCGTCGGTGGCCGTGCTGGCCGCGAGCCGGGCCCCGCTGCCGGGTCCGCTGGCCGGCCTGCCGGTCCTGGAGTTGTCGCCGCTGGGCCGCGAAGACGCCGACCGGCTGATCGCCGGGCGTGGCCGCCCGCTGACGGCTGCGGACCGGGCGGCGGTCCGGCACCGGGCCGGCGGGAATCCGGCGGCGCTGATCGAGCTGGGCGATCCGGGTTCGCTCGCGGGTGGGCTGCTGTCCGTGTTCGGCGCCGAGATCGGCCGGCTGCCGGCCGATGCCCGGGTGCTGCTGCGGTATCTGGCCGCCGCCGGTGTCCCGGCCGACCCGGAGCTGATCGGCCGTGCCGCGCGGGTTACCGATGCCGGCGGGTGGCGTGCGGCGCTGTCGGCGGGGCTCGTCGCCCGTACCGGAAAGGACATGGTTTTTTCTCATCCGTTGGTGTCCGAGGCGGCCTATCGGTCGGCGTCGATCCACCTGCGCGTGCGGGCGCACCGGGACCTCGCGGCGGTGCTGATCGCCGTTCCGGAGCAGCGGGCCGGGCAGCTGGCCGCCGCCGGATCCGGCGCGGACGAACAGGTCGCGGCCGGGCTGGAGGCCGCCGCGGGGATCTTCCGCGACCGCGGGGAGCTCTACCGGGCCACCGCGGCCATGCAGCAGTCGGCGGACCGGTCGCCGGTGCCCGGTGAGGCGGCGCGCCGTCTGGTCCGGGCCGTCGCCGACGCCCGCGACCTGCGCGACACGGCCTGGGCCACCGAGCTGTACGCCCGGGTGCGGGACCTGACCGGCGACCCCGACCTGCTCGCCGAGGCGGCCTGGCCGGCGGCCGCGGCCACGTTGTGGAGCGGCCGGCCGCACGAGGCCTACGGCATCCTCGCCGGTGTGCCGCGCCCCGGCGGGCCGGGCCCGCGCAACGCGCTCGACCTGGCCGCGCTCGCCGCGACCGCCGCCTGGCTGACCGGCGACGAGGAGCATCGGCTCGGCCTGATCCCGCTGCTCGCCGCCGTCGCGCCGGAACCGGATCCGATCGCCACGGCGTACGTCCGGCAGATCATCGCCCCGGAGGATCACCCGGGCCGGGTCCTCGGCGACGCCGCCGGCCTGCCTCCGGACGGCGCGCCGCTGAGCCGGCGGGACCGGTACCGCCTGGCGCTGTTCGGCATGGTCGCCTGGACCGAGGACCGCAGCCGGCCGGCCGTCGCGGCGTTGCGCCGCGCGCTCGCCGGCGACCTGTTCGAGGACTCGCCGTCGCCCGGCTTCGGGATGCAGCTCGCCCTGGTCAACGCGCTGCTCGACACCGGCGAGTGGGAGCTCGCGCACCGGTACGCCAGTATGCCCACGGCCGGTGAGATGCCCACCATGGCGGTCGGCCTGGCCGCGCTGCGGGCGTTGCTGCACGCCTTGCGCGGCGAGAATGGGCAGGCGCTGCGGCTGGCGCGGGAGACCTGGCGGCGGCTGGACCCGCAGAGCAACCGGCCGGCGCACGTCCGGCTGCTCCGCGCCTGCGGCCTGGCCTGCGGGAACGACGGGGATCACGACAGCGGCTACCGGTACCTGCGGTCGATGTTCGGCCAGGACGGGCGGCCGTTGCATCCGTACCTGTCCGCCCGTGCCGTGGCCGACCTGGCGGCCGCGGCGGCGCGCAGCGGACGGCACGACGACGCACGACCCGTGCTGGACCAGGTCCGGCGGGCGGCCGGGGCCGATCCCGGACCTCGGATGCGGATCCTGCTGGCGCTCGGCGGGGCGTTGCTGGGCGAGGACGAGGACGGGTTCCGCCGGGCCGCCGGGGACCCGGCCGGGGCGCGGTGGCCGCACGAGCACGGGCTCGCCCACCTGCACCACGGGGTGTGGCTGCGCCGCAACCGCAGCACCCGCGACGCCCGGGCCGCGCTCAGCACGGCCGCGGAGATCTTCACCCGGCTCGGTGCGACCGGCAGCGCCGAGCTCGCCCACCGGGAGATCGCCGTCGGCGCGCCGGGCGGCCCTGACACGCCGGTGACCGCGCTGACCGCCCAGGAGCGGCAGGTGGCCGAGCTGGCCGCGGCCGGGCTGAACAACCGGCTGATCGCCGAGCGGCTGTTCCTCTCGGCCCGGACCGTCGGCACCCACCTGTCCCGGGTCTACCGCAAGATCGGCGTCACCGGCCGGCACGAGCTGCGGGCCGACCTGGTGAGAGCTTCATCATGAAGGAAACGCGCAGGCCAGCGTGCGTGCAAGGCTGGCGGGCATGGACTCCTTCGGCGTGCTGCTGCGGCATTTTCGTCTCGCCGCCGGGCTGACACTCGAAGGGCTCTGCGCGGCGTCCGGGGTGAGCGACCGGGCGATCAGCGACATGGAACGGGAGATCAGCAAGCGGCCGCGGGCGCGCACCGTGCAGGCGCTCGCCGACGGCCTGCGCCTGACCGGCGCCGACCAGGCCGCCTTCCTCGCCGCGGCCCGGGCCGGCCGGGCCGGGGGTGCCGGGCGGCCGGCGCTCGTGCCGCTGGCCGACTTCATCGGCCGCGCACCGGAACTCGCCCGGATCCGCGAGTGGATCGCCCACACCCCGTCCCCGGTCGTGGTGATCAGTGGCTCGCCGGGCTTCGGCAAGACCGCCCTCGCGGTCCAGGCCGCCGCGGCCTGGCCGGTCGACCAGCGGTTGTTCGTGGATCTGCGCGGCCTCGACGACGAGCCGCTGACCCCGTCGGCGGTCCTCGGTGAACTGATCCGCGCGATCGACCCGGCCGCCAAGGCGCTGCCCCGCGACGTCGAGGAGGCGTCCGCGCTGTGGCGCTCGCTGGTGCGCGACCGGCCCGTGGTGGTGGTGCTGGACAACGCGATCAGCGAGGGCCAGGTGCGCCCGGCGCTGCCGGGGGAGGGGCCGGCGGCCGTGCTGGTGACCAGTCGCCGGGCGCTCAGCGGGCTGGAGTCCGTACGCCGGCTGCGGTTGGCGGCTTTTCCGCCGGAGGACGCGGTGACGCTGCTCGCCGCGATCGTCGACGACCGGGCGATCGCCCCGGCCGGGCTGCGCGCCATCGCCGACCTGTGCGTCCATGTCCCGCTGGCGCTGCGGATCGCCGGCAACCGGCTGGTCAGCATCCCGCGGTGGACGGCCGACGACCTGATCGCCCGGCTCGCCTCGCACGAACGCCGGCTGGACACCCTGGCCACCGAGGATCTGCAGATCAAGGCCGCGTTCACGCTCTCCTACCAGCAGCTGTCCGACGCCGGGCAACGGCTGTTCCGGCGGCTGGCGCTGATCCCCGGCACGTCCACCGGGGCCGGCCTGGCGGCGATCCTGGTCCGGCAGCCGCTGCCGGCGACCGAGGACGCGCTCGACGAACTGGTCGATCTGGGGCTGCTGCAGCAGGGCTCGGACGGGCGGCTGCGGTTCCACGACCTGCTGCGGCTCTACGCGGCGTCCGAACTGGAGCGGGCCGAGGACGCCGGGGAGCGGGCGGCGGTCGCCGCCCGGCGCGACGCCTGGCTGCTGGACACCGCGATCCTCGCCGGCCGGTTCTTCGAGCCGGGCCACGGCCCGCCACCGCCGGGCGCGACGGTCCCGGCCGAGCTGAGCTCCCCGGCCGCCGCGGACGCCTGGCTGCGCGCCGAGGCGGAGAACTGGCTGCCGGCGTTCCGGCAGGCGGCCGCTGACGGATCGGACCAGCGGGTCATCGACGTCGCCGAGGCCGTGCACTGGTTCTCCGACAACTGGTCGTTCTGGCCGCACTGGGAGGACGTGTACACGCTGTCGGCACAGGCCGCGCGGCGGCTCGGCGACGACCGGCTGCAGGCCGTGCATCTGGGCTACCTCGCCTGGGTGCACCTGGTCTGCCTGGCCGATCCGGCCACCGCGGTGACCTACGCGCGGCAGGCGATCGAGTTCGCCGGCCGGACGGCGGATCCGGGTCTGGCCGGCTGGTCGAACTACTACCTCGCCTGGGCCCTGGAGCAGGACGGGCGCAACGTGGAGGCGCTGCCCTACGCCCGGACGGCGGCCGACCTGATGCGTCAGGCCGGCGACCGCGAGGGGCGGCCGAACGCGGTCATCCTGCACGCCATCATGCTGCACACCCTGGGCCGCGACGAGGAGGCCGCGGCCGGGCTCCACGACGCCATCGAGCTGGTGACCGGCCCGGCGACCGCGCCGCCCGAGCACATCGCCCGGTTCGTCGAGGTGACCGCGTACGCCATCCTGGCCGACATCGCGATCACCGCCGAGGACTGGCCCGCGGCGCTCGGCCACGTCGAGGCGTCGGTGCGGGCCGCGGCGCCGCTGGCCTACGCGCCGACCCGGGAACTCGTCACGCTGTCACGGCGGGCGCTGGTCTACGCCCGGCTCGGCCGGTCGACCGAGGCCCGGGCGGACCTGGACGCGCTGGCCGAGATCCGCAAGAACGCCGGGGACAGCGCGTTCGGGTTGTACGGCGCGATCCAGGACCGGGTCGAGACGGCCGAGAGC
The DNA here is from genome assembly GCF_019704555.1 of Actinoplanes sp. L3-i22. Lineage (NCBI taxonomy): Bacteria > Bacillati > Actinomycetota > Actinomycetes > Micromonosporales > Micromonosporaceae > Actinoplanes > Actinoplanes sp. L3-i22. The sequence goes on along the minus strand of NZ_AP024745.1, from coordinate 7,392,317 downwards.
CTGCTCGCCGGGTAGCCGAACTTCATGCTTCCTTCCTGGTGCCGCCCCGGCGCCGATGATGGACTGCCGAGCGTGGTGAACTCGGCGGACACGGCACTCATCGGACGGGCCCGGGAACTGGCCGACCTCGGCGCGGTGCTGGACGCCGCCGCCTTCGGCCCGGCCGCCCTGCTGCTCTGCGGCCCGGCCGGGGTGGGCCGGACCGCCCTGCTCGACGCCGCCACCGCCGACGCTCGGCGCCGCGGCCACCGGATCCGGCACGCCACCCCGCCGGTCTGTCCCCGCCCGTTCGCCCTGCTCCGGCGTCTGCTCGGGCCCGACCTCGGCCGGCTCCCCGGGCACCTGCGCCCACGGCTGACCGAGCTGTGGGCGCCGCTGCCACCGGGCCGTACGGTCGACGAGCCGGCGGTGGTGACCGCGCTGCTGCTCGCGCTGGACGGGCCGGCCCGCCGGGCACCGCTGCTGATCGTGGCCGACGACGTGCACCGCGCCGACGAACAGTCGCTGCGGCTGCTCGTCGCCGCGCTGCGGCACACCTCGACCGAACGGATCGCGCTGCTGCTCGCCGCCCGCGACGGCGACCTGCCCGGCCCGCTCATCAACGGCATTCCCCGGTACGACGTCGGGCCGCTCGCCGAGGACGCGGCCGCCCGGCTCCTCGACGCCCGCCGGCCGCCCGGCGACGCCCGGGCCCGGGACGAGATCCTGCGCCGGGCCGCCGGGAACCCGCTGGCCCTGCGGGTGTTCGGCGATCCCGGTCAGCGGCTGCCGTACGAGTTCGAGGCCCAGGTCCGGGCGCTGTCGCCGCCGACCCGCCGGCTGCTGCTGCACGCGGCGCTGGCCGGGGACGCCGAGCACCCCGGGATCCTCAACCGGGCCGCCGGGGTGGCCGACTGGGCCGAGGCCGAGCGGGCCGGGATCGTCGTCGTACGGGACGGCTCCGTGCACTTCCGGCATCCGCTGTCGCGGGCCGCGTGCGTGACCGGCGCGACCCCGGCGGCGATCGCCCGGGCCCATCGTGACCTGGCCGCGGCCACCGGCGACCGGTATCGCCGGGCGTGGCATCGCGCGGCGGTGACCCCGGGCCCTGATGCGCGGGTCGCCGCCGAACTGGAGGTGGCCGCGGAAGGTGCGGGCGGCCACCTGGCCGAGGCCGCCGCGCTGCAGTCCGCCGCCGAGCACAGCATCGGCGACCTCGACGCCGCCCGCCGCTACGCCCGGGCGTCCCTGGCCGCCCACCGAGGTGGCCGGCCACAATGGGCGCTCGAACTGTCCGCGAAGGTCACCGCCGCCACCGGCGACGCCGATCTGACCGCCGTCGCCGCGTGCAGCGCGGGGCTCGCCCTGCTGCACCGCGAGCAACCTGAGCGGGCCTTCGAGACGGCCGCGCGGGCCGTCCGGCGGGGGCCGCGGGACGGGCTGGTGACGCTGAGCGCGGTGCTGGTCGCGGCGTCGGCCGCGCTGCTGTCCGGGGTGCGGGCCCACCGGGAGCAGCTGCCCGCGTTGCTGGCGCCGGCCGGCGAGGGCGGTGCGGGGGAGCTCGGGACGAGCATGATCCCGCTCGCGGATGCCGGTCTCGCCCGGTGGGTCGTCCGGACGATCGGCGACCCGGCCGGCGGCGGCCCGGAGCCGGCGGCCCCGGGAGCGGCCGGGCTGCTCACCGGAACCGTCGCGTTCCTGCGGGACGAGTCGACCAGGGCGGCGGTCGGACTGGGCGCGGTCTGGGCGGCCGGTGCGCCCGGTTCCGCGCTGGCCGCGTACCCGCTGCTGGCGCTCGCCCTGATCGACAGCGGCCGGTGGGCCGAGGCCGATCGGACGCTGGACCGGGCCGAACGGCTGGCGGCGGTGTGCCGGGTCCCGTTGCTGGACAGCCTCGTGCCGGCGCTGCGGGCCACCGTGCGGGCCCTGCGCCACGACGCCACCGGCCTCGACATCTTGCCGCCGCCGTCCTGTACCAGTGCGTTCGCCGACAGCGTCCAGCTGCGCGCGGCCGGGCTGTCGGTGCTCGCCGCCGGTGACCATGAGCGGGCCTACCGGCATTTCCGCGGGCTCTTCGACGCCGAGGGCGAGCCCCGGCACTACTTCCTCGGGCCGCGCAGCCTGCCGCAACTCGCCCTCACCGCGGCTTGTACCGGGCACGTTCCGGAGGCCGCGCGGATCCTGGCGCGGGCCCGGACGGCCGCCGGCACCCAGCCGACCGGGCGGATGATCATGCTGCTGGCGCACGCCGAAGCGCTGCTGGACGACACCGACCGGGCCGAGGAGTCGTTCGGCCGCGTGCTCGCCGATCCGCAACGAGCGCTGCACTGGCCGGTGGAGTTCGCCGAGGCGCAGCTCAACCTGGGCATCTGGCTGTGCCGGCGGAAGCGGCCGCTGGACGCCCGGCCGTACCTGCTCGCGGCCCGGGACACCTTTCTGCGCGTGGGCGCCGCGGGGCACGCCGACCAGGCGCACCGCGCGCTGCCGGTCGCGCTGCGCCCGGCCGGTGAGCCGGCCCCGGAGACGGCCGGCTTCCACGCGCTGACCGCGCAGAAGCAGACGATCGCCCGGATGGCGGCGGCCGGGATGAGCAACCGGGACATCGCCGACCGCTTCTGCCTGTCACCGCGGACCGTCGGCTCGCACCTGTACCGGATCTACGCGGAACTGGGCGTCGGAAATCGCCACCAGTTGCGAGCGTTGATTCAGCCGGGATAAAACGCGTGTCGGCGCATTGAATTGGATCTTCCCGTTCGAGGGAAATGGCTTGTCGTGCACCGGTTTCCGTGATGCTCTTGCGGAGCAGAAGTAGGGGCAGGAAATCAGGTCTGGAGATGATTCAGAAATGCGCGCAGAACTCGCCGGATCGGGGATCATGAGGCGTGCTCTCTCGGTGGCCGCCGCGTTGGTCATCGGGGTCTCGATTTCGATTTCCGCCGCCACGCCGGCGCAGGCCCACGGGACGGAAGGCTGCACCGCGGCCCCCGCCGGCATCGTGTGCGTGCACGTCTGGGCGACCCGGACCCGCGTCCGGGAATTCGAGATCTCCCGGGACAAGGGAAGTTGGGATCTGGTGTGCCACTACAGCGCCCAGATGGAGGCCCGATTCCCGGACGGTACGCGTGCCTGGATCGAGCCGAAAAAGAGCCGAAGCAGCTGTGCGGTCGGGCGCGGGTGGTTCAACTGGAAGAAATTGGGTTACGACTTCCCGCGGGGCACGCGGTTGTGCGGCTTCTTCTGGGAAAAGGACGACCAGCAGGGTGGCGCACCGTGCGTGAAGCTCTCCTGATGTGACGGCCGGCAGCGGCGGAGCGGTCGACTGACGGACGGCAGCGGGCGGATTCCGGGACACGATCTCGTCGTAGTTGTTCTACGACGAAGGAGCATCCAGATGTCCACCACACCCACGCTCGTGCTCGTGCACGGCGCGTTCGCGGACGCGTCCAGTTTCGCGAAGCTGATTCCGGAGCTGCTGGACAGCGGCGTCAAGGTCGTCGCCCCGGCGGTGCCGAACCGCAGCCTGACCGGCGACGCGGAGTACATCGCCTCGGTGGTCCGGCAGATCGACGGGCCGGTGCTGCTGGTCGGGCACTCCTACGGCGGCGCGGTGATCACCGTGGCCGGCGCCGAGGAGAACGTCGCGGGCCTGGTCTACCTCGCCGGTTACGCGCTGGCCGAGGGCGAGAGCCTGGGGCAGTTGCAGGGCGGGTTCCCCGACTCCGACCTGGCGCAGGCGCTGGTCTACACGAAGTTCCCGGTGCCCGGCGCCGAGGACGGCACCGACGTGTCGGTGGACATCGAGAAGTTCCCGGCCGTCTTCGCCCACGACGTCGACCCGGCCCTGGCCCGGGTGCTGGCCGTCGCGCAGCGCCCGCTGACCGGCCTCGCGTTCGGTGAGCCGGCGCCGGTGGCGGCCTGGCGGACCAAGCCGTCCTGGGGTGTCGTCGCCAGCTCCGACCACACCATCAACCCGGACGTGGAGCGGTTCGGCTACCAGCGGGCCGGCGCGAAGGTCACCGAGATCGACTCGTCGCACCTGGTGATGCTGTCGCACCCGAAAGAGGTCGCGGACATCATCCGCGAGGCCCTCGCCACCGTCGCTCTCTGAGAAGGACCACCTCCATGCCTTTCATCACCACCGCCGACGGCACCGAGATCTTCTACAAGGACTGGGGGACCGGGCAGCCGATCATCTTCAGTCACGGCTGGCCGCTGAGCGGCGACGCCTGGGACGTCGAGATGAAGCTCGCCGCCGACAACGGCTTCCGGGCCATCGCGCACGACCGGCGCGGCCACGGCCGGTCGACGCCGACCTGGCACGGCAACGACATGGACACCTACGCGGCCGACCTGGACGACCTGGTCCGCGCCCTGGACCTGCGGGACATCATCCTGGTCGGGCACTCGACCGGCGGCGGCGAGGCGGTCCGGTTCGCGGCCCGGCACGGCGTCGGCCGGGTCGTGAAGGTCGCCACGGTCGGCGCGGTCCCGCCGGTCATGGTCAAGTCGGACACCAACCCGGACGGCACGCCGATCGAGGTCTTCGACGGCATCCGGGCCGGCGTGCTCGCCGACCGGTCGCAGTTCTTCCAGGACCTGTCCGGGCCGTTCTTCGGCACCAACCGGCCCGGCTCGACCATCTCGCAGGGGCAGCGCGACCAGTTCTGGCGGCTCGGGATGCAGGCCGGGTTCACCTCGGTCTACGACTGCGTGAAGGCGTTCTCGGAGACCGACTTCACCGAGGACCTCAAGGCCCTCGACGTGCCGATCTTCATCGCGCAGGGGGACGACGACCAGATCGTGCCGATCGCCGACGCCGCGCTCAAGTCGATCGACCTGGTCAAGAACGGGACGCTCAAGGTCTACCCGGGAGCCCCGCACGGTATCGCCGGCCCGTACCAGCAAGAATTGGATCTTGATCTTCTGGAGTTCTGGAAGAGCTGAGCACGTCGCAGGACTCCGTGCCCGCCGGTCGCCACCGGCGGGCACGGTCGTTTCTCAGGGGCGCGGAATGTTGCGGACGTTGGTCTCGGCCAGGCGCAGCACGTCACCGACCCCGCCGGAGAGCACGGTCCGGCCCAGGGCCAGCGCGAAGCCGCGCGCCTCGGCGAAGGTCACGTGCGACGGCACCTCCAGGGCGTCCTTGGTGGTGACCACGTCGAGCAGCGCGGGCCCGTCGTGGGCGAGCATCTCGGTGATCGCCGCCCGCAGGTCGCCCGGGTCGGTCACCCGCCGGGTGTGGAAACCCATCGGCGCGGCGATCGCCGCGTAGTCGACCGGGTCGTGATCGGTCTCGAACGGCGGGTCGCCGGCCACCAGCATCTCCAGGCGCACCATGCCGAGACTGGAGTTGTTGAACACCACGATCTTGACCGGCAGCCGGTGCGTCTTGACCGTGAGCAGCTCGCCGAGCAGCATGGCCAGCCCGCCGTCGCCGGAGAACGTGACCACCTGCCGGCCCGGTGCGGCGATCTGCGCGCCGATCGCCATCGGCAGCGCGTTGGCCATCGAGCCGTGCACGAACGAGCCGAGGATCCGCCGCCGCCCGTTCGGGGTCAGGTAGCGGGCCGCCCACGTGCAGCACATGCCGGTGTCCACGGTGAACACCGCGTCCGGGTCGGCCAGCTCGTCGACCAGGCCGGCCAGGTACTCCGGGTGGATCGGGGTCTGCTGGTGGCGGGCCGTACGGTACGCGTCCACGCTGGTCCGCAGATCGCGTTCGGTCTTGCGCAGCATCGCGTCCAGGAACGACCGGTCGGTCCGCTCGCGCAGCAGCGGCAGCACGGCCCGCGCCGCCTCGCCGACGTCCGCGGCCACGCCCTGCACCAGCGGGGTACGCCGGCCCAGCCGCGCCGGGTCGATGTCGATCTGCACGGTGTTCCGCTGCGGCAGGAAGTCGTCGTACGGAAAATCCGTCCCCAGCAACAGCACCAGATCCGCCTCGTGCAGCGCCTGATAACAGGCCCCGTACCCGAGCAGCCCGGTCATCCCGACGTCGTACGGATTGTCGTGCTGCAGCACGTCCTTGCCGCGCAGGGTGTGCCCGACCGGCGCGTTCAGCCGCCCGGCCAGCGCGAGCACCTCCTCGCGAGCGTCGGCACAGCCGATGCCGGCGAAGATCGCCACCCGGTCCGCGGCGTTCAACCGCTCGGCCAGCTCCCGGATGCCGTCGCTGGTCGGCAGCGTCGCCGGCCGGGCGGTGACCGTGGCGCTGGGCAACGGATCCCCGGTGCTCTCCGCGGCCAGCAGGTCGCCGGGCAGCACCAGCACGGACGCGCCGGCCTTGCCCACCGCGTTCTGGATCGCCAGCCGGGTCGACCGGCTCAGCTGCGCCGGCGTCGACACCAGCTCGCAGTAGTGGCTGGCCTGCCGGAACAGGTCCTCCGGCCGGGTCTCCTGGAAGAAGCCGGAGCCGATCTGCCGGGCGGCGATGTGCGAGGCCAGGGCCAGCACCGGCGCCCCGGAGCGGTGCGCATCCAGCACCCCCTGGATCAGGTGCGTGTTGCCCGGCCCGCAGCTGCCCGCGCAGACCGCGAGCCGCCCGGTGAGCTGCGCCTCGGCGGACGCGGCGAACGCGGCGGCCTCTTCGTTGTGCACGTGGATCCAGTCGATGCCGCCGTGCGCCGCGCCGCCGCTGCGCCGGACGGCGTCGCTGAACGCGTTGAGGCTGTCCCCGACCAGCCCGTAGATCCGGGTGACGCCGGCCTGGACCAGCAAACCGACGAGATCGTCGGCGAGTGTGTTTCCCATCGCCCCAGCCTGTGGCCCGGCCCGCCGCCCGGCATCCGTCAGTCGACCGACCGATGGCAGCGCGCCGGTGCGGCCGCAGGCTCGACCCATGCGAAAACTCCGCTGCCGGCGTCCGGTCCGAGTGGCCGCGGTTCTCCATCGAGGAAACAAAGATCAACAACAAGACGATGACGACGTACGTCGTGACCGGCGTGCTCCCGGTGACGGCACCGAGCCCGGTCATCGGCTGTCGGCATGGTCGTCCACCACCGAGGGAGCACCGCATGCCGCCACCCGGCACTGAGCCGTCGCCCGGGGCGTGGGCGCCGCTGCGCCGGCCGGTGTTCCGGACCATCTGGCTCGCCGCGTTCGTCGCCAACGTCGGCACCTGGATGCAGACCGTCGCCGGGCAGTGGCTGCTGATCGAGCACCACAGCACCAGCCTGCTGATCTCGCTCGTGCAGAGCGCGTCCAGCGTTCCGGTCCTGCTGCTGGTGATCCCGGCCGGGGTGGTCGCCGACTTCCTCGACCGGCGGCGGCTGCTGCTGGTCGTGCAAGGGGTGCAGACCGTCCTGGCCGGACTGCTCGCGCTGCTGACCGCGGCCGGGCAGACCACCCCCGGGGTGCTGCTGTTGTTCACCTTCCTGCTGGGCTGCGGGGCGGCCGCGCAACTACCCGCGTACCAGGCAATGGTCTCTGATCTGTTGCCCCGCGCCGAGCTGGGGCAGGGCGCCGCGCTCAGCTCGCTGGGGGTCAACCTGGCCCGGGCGGTCGGCCCGGCGATCGCCGGCCTGCTGCTCGCCCACCTCGGGGTGGCCTGGCTCTTCGCGCTGAACGCGGTCTCCTTCGCGCTGTTCGGGATCGCCCTGCTGGCCGCGCCCGCCGCCGGGCGGACGGCCGCGTCCGCGGTCCGGGCGGTGTCCTGGGCGAGTCTGGAGGCCGGCGCCCGCTACGTCCGGCACGCCCCCGCGGTCCGCCGGATCCTGCTGCGCCTGGTGCTGTTCGCGGTGCCCGCCAACGTGCTGTGGGCGCTGCTCGCACCGCTGGCCGAGGGCCGCCTCGGGCTCGGCGCCACCGGGTACGGGATCCTGCTCGGCGCGGCCGGGGCCGGCGCGGTCGGCGGCGCGATCCTGCTGCCGGCGCTGCGTGGCCGGCTCTCCGCGTCGCGTCAGCTGACGCTCGCCGGGCTGGTCTACGGCGCGGGCCTGCTCGCCCTGGCGGTCACCCGCGACCCGGCCGTGGCGGTGGCGGTACTGGTACCGGTCGGCGTGGCGTGGATCGCCGTGATCGCCGGCCTGAACGCCACCACCCAGGCGTTCCTGCCCGACTGGGTACGGGCCCGGGCGCTGGCGGTCTACCAGATGGTCCTGTTCGGTGTCTTCGCCGGCAGCGCGGCCGCCTGGGGTGCCGTGGCCACCTGGGCCGGGATCGGCCGGACCTTCGCCGTCGCCGGCGTGCTGCTGCTGGTGACGGCGGTGGCCGGCACGCGGCTGCCGCTGCGCCGCACCGACCTCGGGGACCGCACCGCGATCCCGGACGGCGTGCTGCCCGAGGCCACCCTCGCCGGCCGGCCCGACGACCCGATGGAGATCGTCGTCCGCTATCAGGTTCCGGACGAGCGCCGCGACGCCTTCCTCGACGCGCTGCACGACCTGCGGACCAGCCGTCTGCGCACCGGCGCGACGCACTGGGCGCTGCTCAGCGACGCGACCGAGCCCGGCCTGCTGATCGAGCAGTACCGGGTGGCGTCCCGGGCGGACTACCTGGACCAGGGTGAGCACCGGCAGACCCCGTTCGACCACCAGGTCCGCGAGCGGGCCGAAGCCCTCGCCGACGCCGTCTCGACGCAGCGCCTGCTGGTTCTCGCCCTCCCCGCACCCGGCTCAGGTCTCACAGGGGCGGCGGGCCGGGGACGTTCTTCGGATCGTGGCCGACCATCTCCAGCTTGATCCAGTTGTCGTGCAGTTCCAGCTGGGATCCGAAGCCCGTGCCGTTGTACTGATAGGTGGACAGGCCGAGCTTGCGGAACGACGTGTCGAACCACTCCTGGAACTTCGCCAGCTCGGCCGGCGGCACGACCGTCCGACAGCAGTCCACGATGAAGTCACGCAGCGCCGCGTCCTGGAAGCGGTCCACACCTGTGCCGCCGCCGGCGCAGGCGACATAGTGCGGAAGGCCGTCCGTCACGCCGACATCGACGGTCGCGTTGATCGTTCGACCCTTGAGAGGACCGGCCGTGCCCGCGTAGAAGAAGGACTCCACGTATCGGCCTCTCTTCTTTCGGTACGACCGGGTGAGGTCCCACTTCGGCACCAGCTCGCCGGTGATCGGCTCGGCGCAGGCGCCGGGGATGGCATCGAAGTTCCACACCCTCGGATCAGGAGCGGGCGCGTCCTGGATGGCACCGCCCGATGGGGCCGGGGCGGCGCAGGTGGCGCGAGGTGTGGCGGCGCTGCTTCCCGCCGGCGTTGCCGCCTGCGTCGCAGCCGGGACAGTGGTGTTCGCGGTCGGACGGGTCGGTCCGGCGCTGCAGGCGGCAAGCACGGCAAGGGCACCGGCCAGGGCCGCGGCCGGCAAACCGACCCGGCCCGGCTCGGTCGACTTCGCGAACCGAGGCGCTGTGCGTGAGCGTGACACGGGAACTTCCTTGTGCTCAGGACGTTCTAGGGACCTTGACGCCCCTCGGCCGTGATCTTCTTACCAGTGCCGCTCGGCCTATGATCCGGCGCATGACCAGCCGGATCGGGGACATCGTCGTCGACTGCGCGGACCCGGAGTTGATGGCCGCCTTCTGGAGCGCGGCCCTCGGCTACCGGATCTTCGCCCGGGACCGGACCGGCGTCGCCATTCGCGGCGCGACGACCAGCCCCGACATCCTGTTCATCCGGATCCCGGAAGGCAAGACGGGGAAGAACCGGCTGCACTTCGACGTGTGTCCCACTGACCGTGAGCAGGACGAGGAGCTCGCCCGGCTGCTCGATCTCGGCGCGACCCGGTCGGCCATCGTCGGCAGTGGCTCGTGGATCGTCCTGGAGGATCCCGAGGGCAACGAGTTCTGCCTGATGTCCAAACGCATCCCGGCGGAGCCGGCCCCGTTCCACGACGCTTGACCGGTAGGTTTTTCCCTACCTATTCTTGGCGGCATGGCGATTACTCACATCGACGTGCTGTCCCTGCCGGTCCGTGATCAGGAGCGGGCCCGCGACTTCTACGTCGGCACCCTCGGCTTCGAGCTCGTCCGGCAGAACGAGATGGGTCCGGCGCAGCAGTGGGTCCAGGTCGCGCCGAAGGGCGGCCAGACCTCGATCACGCTGGTGACCTGGTTCGACACCATGCCGCCCGGATCACTGCAGGGGCTGGTCCTGCACACCGACGACCTGGACGCCGAGGTCGCCGACCTCACCGGCAAGGGGGTGGCGGTGCCCGACGGCGTCCAGGACGCCCCGTGGGGCCGGTTCGCGGTCTTCGCCGACCCGGACGGCAACCGGCTCGTCCTGCGCGGCCGGCCCGCCCGTGCCTGAGGTGGACGTCTTCACCGCGATCGCCAACCCGGCGCGGCGCGAGGTGCTGCGGCTGCTCCGGGACGAGGGGCCGCACCCGGTGGCGGCCCTGGCGGAACGGTTCGACATGCGCCGGCCGAGCCTCTCGGAGCACCTGCGGCTGCTCAAGGACGCCGGACTGGTCACCGAGCGCCGGGCCGGCCGCCAGCGGGTGTACTCGCTGCGTGCCGAACCGCTGAACGACCTGGCCGACTGGCTGGCGCCCTACGAGCGCTTCTGGCGGGACCGGCTGCACGGCCTGGCCGACTTCCTGGAAACCGACGATGACGACTGAGGCCACCAGCATCGAGGTCGACCAGTACCTGCCGCATCCGCCGGCGAAGGTGTGGCGGGCGCTGACCGACCCCGACCGGCTGGCGCGGTGGCTGATGCCCAACGACTTCACCCCGGTCCTCGGCCACCGCTTCACCTTCCGGACCACCCCGCGGCCGGGCTTCGACGGGATCGTGCACTGCCGGGTGCTCGCGTTGGAGCCGGAGCGGCTGCTGCGGTGGGCCTGGCAGGGCGGCACCCTGGACAGCACGGTCACCTGGACGCTCACGGCCGAGGGCCGAGGCACCCGGCTGTTCCTGCGCCACGACGGGTTCGATCCGGGCGATCCGTTCCAGCGGCAGGCCCTGCGGATCATGGGCGGCGGCTGGCGGTCGCACGTCATGCGCGCGCTGGAAGCGGAACTCGCCGGTTAGCGGGCGGACATCTCCTGGGTGCCGATGGCGGCCAGCAGGTCGAGTTTGCCGCGGGCGTCGGTGCCCGGCCGTGGTGTGTAGACCACCAGGTGCAGGTCGGAGCCCTGGGTGGTGAGCACGTCGCAGTCCAGGGCGATGTCGCCGACCGCCGGATGCTCGACGATCTTGCTGGCGCTCCGGTGCGGGGCGACCGACCGCCGGGTCCACAGCTCGCGGAAGCGGGCGCCGCGGTGCAGCCGGGCGACCAGGGCCGTCACGGCCGGGTCGTCCGGGTAGCGGCTGGTCGTCGCGCGCAGGTCGCCGACCAGGGACTCCTCGAACGCGGCCCGCTCGGCGGGGCTCTGCCGGATCCGGTCCATGGCGCCCTCGAAGTGCAGGATCAGCACGTTGCGGCCGTCCGCACCGCGCACGGTCGGGTCGCCGAAGGTGGCCGCGAGCAGCGGGTTCCAGTGCAACAGCTGCCAGGCCGCGTCGTAGACCGCGAGCGGGTGGCCGTCGAGCCGCTCGATGATCCGGTACAGGCTGCTCGGGATGATCCGGGGGACCCGGGCCGGGCCGGCGGCGTGCCCGGCCAGGCGCATCAGGTGGGCCTGCTCGTCGTCGGAGAGGCGCAGCGCGCGGGCCAGCGCCGAGCAGACCTGCGCCGACGGGGTCGGGGCGCGGCCCTGCTCGAGGCGGACCACGTACTCGGCGGAGATGCCGGCCAGCACCGCGAGCTCCTCGCGGCGCAGGCCGGGGACGCGGCGCGGCGAGTGGTGCGCGAGCCCGGCGGCGGCCGGGTCGAGGCGGTCGCGCCAGGAGCGCAGCGTCGCACCGAGTTGATCCATGGCCACCATGCTGCCACCGCCCGGCCGGATCATCCTGGTACGGCCGGTACCAGGATGATCCGTAGCTGCCGGGATCGGGTCCGGCGCAGCAGGATCGTCGGCATGAACCACGACGCACTCACTCTCGCCGACGACCTGGTCCTGACCCGGATGGGCTACGGCGCCATGCAGCTCGCCGGCCCCGGCGCGTTCGGCCCGGTGCGGGACCGGGCCGAGGCGGTCCGGGTCCTGCGGACCGCCGTCGAGCTGGGCATCACGCACATCGACACCAGCGACTTCTACGGTCCGGTGGAGACCAACGAGATCATCCGGGAGGCGCTGCACCCGTACCGTAATGATCTTCGGATTGTCACCAAGATCGGCTTCCGCCGGGGACCGGACGGCAGCTGGGACCCGTCGCCGGACAACCTGCGCGAGCAGGTGCTGGACAACCTCAAGCACCTCGGGCTGGACACGCTCGACGCGGTCAACCTGCGCGTCGCGGGGCCGGAGTCGCTCGCCGATCGGTTCGGTGAGCTGGTCGAGATGCGGCGCGAAGGCCTCGTACGCCATCTGGGTCTGTCGAATGTGACGCCGGAGCAGGTCGCCGAGGCGCGGGCGATCGCGCCGATCGTCTTCGTGCAGAACCTCTACAACATCGTGCTGCGGACCGACGACGCCCTGATCGACGAGCTGGCCGCGGACGGGATCGGGTTCGTGCCGTTCTTCCCGCTCGGCGGCTTCAGCCCGGTGCAGTCCGGGGTCCTGACGGAGGTGGCCGCCTCGGTCGGCGCGTCGGTGCAGCAGACCGCGCTGGCCTGGCTCCTGCGACGATCTTTCAACATCCTGCTCATTCCCGGTACGTCGTCGGTGGCGCACCTGCGCGAGAACGTCGCCGCCGCGGATGTCGAGCTGCCCGACGACGCCCTCGCCCGTCTGAACGCCCTGGTCGACTGACCCGGGGCCGGGGGATCAGACCCGCCGCAGGACCGAGACGACCTTGCCCAGGATGACCGCGTCGTCGCCCGGGATCGGCTGGTAGGCCGGGTTGCGGGGGTCGAGGAAGACGTGCCCGCCGCGGCGCTGGAACACCTTCACGGTGGCCTCCTCGTCGATCATCGCGGCCACGATGTCCCCGTTCCACGCCTCGGCCTGCTGGCGGATCACCACGATGTCGCCGTCGCAGATCGCGGCGTCGACCATCGAGTCGCCCCGGACCCGCAGGCTGAACAGGGTGCCCCGGCCGACCAGCTCGCGGGGCAGGTTCAGCAGCTCCTCGGCCGACTCGGCGGCCAGGATCGGGGAGCCGGCCGCGATCGTGCCGACCAGCGGCACCCCGACCGTGTCGGCCGGCGGCCGGGACTCGTCGGCCGGCCGCAGGAACATCCGGATGTCGACCGGGCGGCCGACGCTCCGCCCGCGGCGCAGGAAGCCGTGCTCCTCCAGGGTGCGTATGTGGCGGCTGACCGAGGACGTGGACATGCCGAGCGCGTCGGCGATCTCCCGGGTGGCGGGCGCGTATCCGTACTTCACCGCCGCGTCGCGGATCACGGTGAGGATCCGGCGCAGGCGTTCGGGCAGGACGGACGTGTCGAACTCTTCCTCGGGCAGCACCCGCAGAGCCTGCTACACGCCGGAGGTGAACAGCGGGCGACGCGCCGACCGCTACCCGAATGTGACGTGATCGAACGTTGCCGTTTCATTACGGCGAGTCATTCAATGGTCACGGCAATTGCGGGCCGTGACTATTCGACTGCGAACCGCTCGTCCATTGTGCGCAATGGTCAGCCGCTAATCACCCGGACCGCCCAGACCAGCGCGACGCTGGGCAGTGTCATCGCCGCCAAGGTGGCTCCGACCATGGCGAACAGCGTGCCGGAAAGCGAGCCTATTCGGCCCCAGCGGGGTTCACTTTGGATTGTTACATCGGACTCGTACTCGAAATCGAACATGGCTGGAACGGTACACGAAACTGTCCGTTCGGCCCGCACGCCATCATCAATTCGTTATTGAAGAATGGACACCGGGATACGCATCGCCCAGCGGGGCCCGGTGGGTGCGGAGCCTGTCGAAAACGCTCAGAGGGTGCCCGGTGGCAACCCGAGCTCGGTCTCCATGGTGGTCGCCACCGCGCGGTAGGTGTCCGCCACCACGACGTTGACCCGCAGGGTGACGTGCACGATCACGCCGTCCAGCAGGGTGAGCATCCGCCAGGCGGTGGCGTCCGGGTCGGCCGGCGACCAGGCGCCCTCGGCGACACCGGCGGTGAGCAGGTCCACCACCCGGCGGTGCCCGGCCAGCATCCGGCGGTTGACCTCCTCGCGGAGCGCGGTGTTGGTGCGGGCCTGCCCCCACGCGTCCAGCCAGACGGCGGCGGACGGCTCGGTGTCGGCGGTGACCCAGCGGCGCAGCAGCGTGCGCAATCGCGCGACCGCGCCGGCCTGCCGCTCGACCACCGCGAAGTGGCCCTGCAGGTCGGCCGTGACGAGCGTGCCGAAGGCCTCCGCGACGAGCTGCTCGGCCACCGGGAAGTAGTGGCTGACCAGGCTCGACGTCACGCCGAGGAGGTTGGCGACCCGGCGCAGCGTGACGGCTTCCAGGCTCTCGGCGCGGGCCACGCCGGCCGCCGTCGCGACGATTTCGGCGCGCCGGGCGGCCGGGTCCTTGCGTTCGCGCATGTGCCGACCCTATCGGCCACGCCGTGGTACGGATCTTGACAGGTGCGCCCCGCACCGGCATCTTATCGAGCACCTGCTCAATAAGGGGTCGCCTTGAACCTGACCACGCATCAGCCACCCATCGACGTCCCCGGGCGGATCGAGACCCGCGGCATCGACCACATCGAGGAATCCGAGCGGCACGGCCGGCCCCGCGAGCTGTTCTGGGTCTGGCTCTCCGCCAACATCACCTACCTCTACTTCGTGCTCGGCGGCACGATGATCCTGCTCGGGCTCTCGCTCTGGCAGGCCCTCGCGGTGGTCGTCGCCGGCAACCTCTTCTGGCTGGGCGTCGGCGCGCTGGCGGTCACCGGCCCGGTGGCCGGTGCGCCCGGGGTGGTGATCACCCGGGCGATGTTCGGCGTGCGCGGCAACCGGGTGCTCAGTGCCGGGGTCGGCTGGGTCATCGCGGTCGCCTTCGAGGGCGTCAACCTCGCGATCGGCTCGCTGGCCGGTTTCGCCCTCGCCGGGCAGCTCGGACTGACCGCGTCGGTGCCGGTGAAGGCCGTGATCGTGGCGGTGGTCGCGGCCGCCACGTTCGGCCTGAGCGTCTACGGGCACGCCACCATCGCCCGGTTCAGCCCGGTCCTGTCCGGCCTGCTCGCGGTCTGCATGGTCGTGCTCGGTGTCTTCGTCCTGGGCCGGGCGGACCCCGGCTATCAGCCGGCCGAGCCGCTGCACGGGACCGCGCTGATCGCGACGGCCGGCGCCGGGCTGACCATCATCGCGTCGATCCCGCTGTCCTGGGCCACCGGCGCCGACTACTCGCGCTACCTGCCCCGGGACGTCTCGCCGGCCCGGGTGCTGGGCTGGACCGCGCTCGGCGGGTTCCTGCCGGCCGTGGTGATCGCCGCCCTCGGCGTGCTGGCCGGCACCCGGATCGACATGACCGAGCCGCAGACCGCGATCGCGGCGCTCGTCCCGGGCTGGTTCTACCCGCTGTTCCTGGCCGTCGTGGTGCTCGGCTCGATCACGAACAACGTGCTGACCGCGTACTCGTCGGGGTTCTGCCTGCAGGCGCTCGGCGTCCGGGCCAGCCGGGCCTGGACGGTGCTGATCGACGCCGCGGTCGGCGGGGCGATCGCGGTCTACGCGCTGCTCGCGGCGAACTTCCTGGACACCCTCAACGGCGTCCTGGAGTTCACGGTGACCTTCCTCGGCCCGTCGATGGCGATCTACGTGGTCGACATCCTGGTCCGGCGCAACCGTTACCACCCGGCCGAGCTGCACGACGAGTCCCGCGGCGGCCCGTTCTGGTACGACGGCGGCGTCAACCTGGCCGGCCTGGCCGCGATGATCACCGGCACGGTGGCCGGCACGCTCTGTGTCACCACCACCCAGTGGAGCGGCCCGGTCGCCACCGCGCTCGGTGGCCTCGACCTCGCCTGGCTGGCCGGCCCGCTGGTCGGCGGCCTGACCTACCTGCTGGCCGGGCGGCGATACCGGTGAGGCGGCTGACCGAGGACGACGTCCGGCCGCTCGCGCTGGGCTGCGCGGTGCTCAGCACCGGCGGCGGTGGCGGCATCGAGCCGGAGATCCTCGCCACCGCCCGCGCGCTGCGGGAGCACGGGCCGGTCCCGCTGCTCACCCTCGACGACCTCGACCCGGACGCGCTGATCCTGCCGCTCTCCTCGATCGGCGCCCCGACCGTCGCCGACGAACTGCTGGCCAGCGGCGACGAGCCGGCCGCGATCCGGCGGGCGGTCGAGGCCCGGTACGGCCGGCCGGTCACCGCGGTGATGCCGACCGAGATCGGCGGCGCGAACGGCGTCGCCCCGCTCGGCTGGGCGGCCGGCCTCGGCCTGCCGCTGCTCGACGCGGACGGGATGGGCCGGGCCTACCCCGAGCTGCAGATGGTCGCGATGCACGTGGCCGAGATCCCGCCGAGCGTCGTGGTGCTCGCCGACGTGGTCGGCAACGTGGCCACGCTGGACACCGTCGACCCGGGCTGGGCCGAGCAGTGGGCCCGCGCGCTCTGCGTGGCCTCCGGCTCGGCGGCGGTCCTCGCCGACTACGTGATGACCGCCGGCCAGGCCGCCGGGGGAGTGGTGACCGGCAGCGTGAGCCGGGCCCTGGCGATCGGGCACCGGCTGGCCGGCGCCACCGACCCGGTGCCCGCGCTGCTCGCCGAGCTCGGCGCGGACCTGCTGGTCACCGGCAAGGTCACCGCGGTGGAACGGCAGACCGCCGGGGGCTTCGTCCGCGGCACGGTGACCGTCGGCGACGTGGTGATCGACGTGCAGAACGAGAACCTGATCGCCCGCCGCGACGGCGTGGTGCTGGCCGCCGTGCCCGACCTGATCACCGTGGTCGACGCGGACAGCGGGGTGCCGATCGCCACCGAGGCGCTGCGCTACGGCCAGCGGGTCAGCGTCCTGGCCTGGCCCGGCGACCCGATCTGGCGCACCCCGCGCGGCCTGGCCATCGCCGGCCCGGCCGCCTTCGGATACCACCTGGAGCCGGCATGAGCCCGAAAACGGTGATCGGCGTCGACGTCGGCGGCACCAACACCGACGCGGTGGCGCTCGACGCCGCCGGCCGGGTGCTCGCCGCGGTGAAGCGGCCCACCACCGAGGACGTGACCGGCGGGGTGCGGGCCGCCCTGGACGCGCTCGGCGAGCACGTCACCCGGGCCTCGCGGATCGTGGTCGGCAGCACGCACGCCACCAACGCGGTGGTCCAGCGGCGCGGGCTCGGGCGGGTCGCGGTGCTGCGGCTGGGCGCGCCCTCCGGCGCCTCGGTCCCGCCGTTCACCGGCTGGCCGGCGGATCTGCGCGCGAGCGTCGACGGCGGGGTGGCGCACGTGCGGGGCGGGGTGCTGCTCGACGGGCGGCCGCTCACCCCGCTCGACGAGGACGCGATCGACCGGTTCCTGGACAAGGTCGCGGACGGCGGTGGGGTGGACGCGGTCGCGGTCACCGGGGTCTTCGCCACCTCGGACGGTTCGCAGGAGAACGCCGTACGCGAAAGGGTGTTGATCCGATGTGGTCCTGAGGTGCCCGTCTCGCTCAGCCATGAG
Organism: Actinoplanes sp. L3-i22; assembly: GCF_019704555.1. Classification (NCBI taxonomy): domain Bacteria; kingdom Bacillati; phylum Actinomycetota; class Actinomycetes; order Micromonosporales; family Micromonosporaceae; genus Actinoplanes; species Actinoplanes sp. L3-i22. The sequence continues at coordinate 7,374,821 of NZ_AP024745.1, read as the reverse complement.
ATCGGCGGGCCGGGACTGCTCGAACGGGAGAACGCGACGATCCTGAACGCCGCCCTCGCCCAGGTCGTGCGGATGCTGACCGCGGCCGTCGACGGACATCACCCGGGAATTCCCTGCTACCTGGCGCAGAACGACGGCACCGTGATGGACGCCGCGCACGCCGCCCGGTTCCCGGTGCTGACCATCGGCAGCGGCCAGGCGAACTCGGTCCGCGGCGCCGCGATCCTGGCCGGGATCGGGGACGCGATCGTCGCCGACATCGGCGGCACCACCACCGACCTGTGCGTGCTGACCGGCGGCCAGCCCCGGCAGAGCACGGTCGGCGTGACGATCGGCGGCATCCGGCTCGCGGTGCCGATGCCGGACGTCCTCTCCGTCCCGATCGGCGGCGGCACGATCGTGCACGGCACCGCCGCCGAGCCCCGGCTGGGTCCGCGGTCGGTGGCGCACGCGATCACCTCGCAGGCGCTGGTCTTCGGCGGCGGCACGCCGACGCTCACCGACGTGGCCCGGCACGCGGGGCGCACCGGGATCGGGCACACCACCCCCGGCCGGCGGTTCCACGACCTGTTGCGGGGTGCGTTGCCGCTGCTGGACGCGCGGCTCGCGGAGGCCGTCGACGTCATCGGCGGGGGGCGCGGCCGGCTGCCGCTGGTGCTGGTCGGCGGGGGTGCGCCGATCGCCGACCCGGCCGGCGAGGTGATCCGGCCGGAGCATGCCGGGGTGGCGGCGGCGGTCGGCGCGGCCACCGCCGAGGCCGGCGGGCGGGCCGAGGCGGTGGTGCCGCTCGGCGTCCGGCACGGCCCGGCGATGGCGGCGGCGGAGCGCCAGGCGGTGGCCCGGGCCGTCGCGGCGGGCGCCGATCCGGCCCGGGTGCGGGTGACCGAGGTGACCGAGACGCCGCTGAGCTACCTGTCCACCCCCGCGGTCCGCCTTCGCGTCAAGGCCGCCGGCCCGCTGGTCGGATAGGCCCTCGTTGTTCACCTGGCGGCCACGTATCGGGGCAACATGATCGACAACCCATCGACGATCATGGACCCGCAACTGGTAACCGACATGGGGGATGATGATGACCGTACGTATCGGGAGACTGCGAGCGCTGCTCGCCGGGCTTCTGGCCGCCGTTGCCACGCTGGCCACGCTGGCGGTGGCGTCGCCGGCGCAGGCCGCGTACCCGTCGAACGGCTGGTACATGATCGTCAATGACTACTACGACGGCTTCAACGACTACACGTACTGCCTGAGCACCAACGCGAACGACATCGGCTCCAACACGCACGCGGTCTACCTGGCGGTGTGCAATGCCAACACGCCGGCCCAGTGGTGGTACTCGCAGCGCACCTCGTCGACCTTCACGGACATCGTCCACCTGGTGAACTACCAGAACTTCGGCGGCAAGGTCTGGGAGCTCAGTCAGAACGGGACGAAGGCGTACACCGCGGTGTCCAGCAGCTCGAACACCCACGTGTGGGACCTCGGCGACGCCTCCACCACCTCCGGCAAGCGCCTGGTGCAGGCGCTTTACGGGGGCTCGCCGGCACTGAGCGCGTCGCACAACAGCCCGGACATCGCCGGCACGATGAACGTCTACGTGACCAGCGGCGCGACGGTGGCGCAGCACTACTGGCGCTACGAGGTCCGCGGCACCCGGCCGTCCTGCTCCCCGTGCGGCGCGGCCCGCTAAGGCTGAGCGTCGATGGTGGCCGGGTCGTCCGTCGCCGGACGGCCCGGCTCACCCCAACTTCAAGATCAAAATCGCTGATTTGGTACGGCGTGAGCCCGGTCCCCGGGTTCAGGAAATGATCTTGCCGGACAGGCGCAGGAACTTTCCGTCCGGCTGGGTGATGCTCGCGTGGACCTGGCCCTCGGCGAAGTCCTCGAGGTGCACCACGGTGGTGTTGTCCGGCTCCTGCCAGGTCACCGCGAACAGCCCCGGGCGCAGCACGACGACCTGGAAGTCGACCGTCTGGGCCAGACCGCCGGCGTTGCCGCCGAGGATCTCGAAGGTCAGCCGGGACGCCGACCCGAAGGTGATCCGCGACCGGAAGATCTGGAAGTCGATGTCGAAGGTGTGCCCGGCCGGGATCTCGATCGCGTTCGCGAGGTCGCTCATGAGGGTGTCGCTTTCTGGAGTTCGTGCAAGTCAGGGCCCGAGTCAAGCACCCGGGAAGGGCCGGCTCCGGTAGGTCCGCGGCGGCCGTTCCCGCACGGGCAACCGGCCTTGCCCGCGGGGCCGCACCCGAGAGGGAACCGGCGGTTGCCCGCCGGGGCACACCAGCGGGCCCGGCCCGGTTCCGGCGGGACCACTGGATAGGTTGGCGATCATGATCATTAGTACGCCCGCGACCACGCCGATCGTGGCGGTCGAGGGTCTCACCAAGTCGTTCGACGACGGTCCGGTGCTGCGCGGCGTCAGCCTCGGCGTCGCGCCCGGCGAGTTCCTGTCGATCGTCGGCCCCAGCGGCTCGGGCAAGTCGACGCTGCTCTACTGCATGTCCGGCCTGGAGCCGGCCACCACCGGCACGGTGCGCCTGCTGGGCACGCCGATCGGGTCGCTGAGCCGCGGCGCGCTCGCCCGGCTGCGCCGCGACCATCTGGGCTTCGTGTTCCAGTCCTACAACCTGATCCCGTCGCTGTCCGCCCGGGACAACGTGGCGCTGCCGGCGCGCCTGGCCCGGCGCGGCATCAGCGCCGCCGACGTCGACCGGGCGCTGGACCGGGTCGGACTGGCCGACCGGGCCGCCGCGCTGCCGTCCGCGCTCTCCGGCGGCCAGCAGCAGCGGGTGGCGATCGCCCGGGCGCTGGCCCTGCGGCCCGACGTGCTGTTCGCCGACGAGCCGACCGGCGCGCTCGACACCGCCGCCGGCGTGCAGGTGCTGGAGCTGCTGGTCGCGTTCGCGGGCGAGGGCCGGGCGGTGGTCATGGTGACCCACGACCTGCAGGCCGCGGCCCGCGCCGACCGGGTGCTCGTGCTGCGCGACGGCGTCGTGCACCGGGAGTTGGTCAGCCCGTCCGCCGGTGCGGTCTTCGCCGCGGTGGCCGGCTGACATGCTCAAACTGATCTTCACGGACCTGCTCGCGAACCTCCGGGTCTGGGTCGGCGCGCTGCTCGTCGCCGTCGCCACCGCCGCGGTCGGCGCGGTGGTGGCCGCCGGCATCGAGACCGCCGTCGTCATCGGTGGTCAGGACGCCCTCGCCCTGTACGGGATCAGCGGCACCGTCCTCGCCTTCACCGCCGTCACCACGCTGATCGTGACCGGCACGGTCGCCAACCTCACCGTCGCCCTGCAGCAGCGCGTCTACGCGCTGTGGCAGCTCGCCGGGGTCGGCCCGGGCCTGGTCCGGGCCGTGGTGACGACCCAGCTGGCGATCGTCGCGGTGGCCGGCGCGGTGCTCGGCTGCGTCGCGGCGGTGCCGGTGCTGCAGCCGCTGCTGCGGATCGCGCTGGCCGGGTTACACGTCCGGTTCGACGCGTGGGCCGCCGCGCCGGTGATCACCGTCGTGGTGCTGGTCATGACGCTGGGCGGCGCCCGCAGCGCGGCCCGGGCGAGCCGCACGCCGCCGATCCGGTCACTGCGCGAGCCGGAGCCGCCCGGCCGCCGGATGAGCCCCGGCCGCTGGGTCGCCGGCCTGGCCACCGTGGCGGTCACCGGGGCCCTCGTCGCCGGGCTGCCGGGCACCGACCCGCAACGGCTGGTCACCCCGCTGAGCCTGGTCGCGCCGCTGATCGCCGCGGTCTTCGCCGCGTTCGGGCCGCTGCTGCTGACGCCGTTGCTGCGCGGCTGGACCGGTCTCGTGCCGGCCACCGCGTCCAGCTCCTGGTTCCTGGCCCGCAACAGCGCCGCCCATCAGGCGTCCCGGAGCACCGCCGCGATCACCCCGGTGATGGTGGCGATCGCCCTGACCGGCGGCCTGTACGCGGCGGACGCCACCGTCACCGGCGGCGACTCGCCGGGCGCCGGCTCGGTGGGGCTGCTGCTCGGCGGGCCGCTGCTGCTGTCCCTGGTGGGCGCGGCGGCCACCAGCTTCATGGCCGGCGGCCGCCGGGAGCGGGAGTACGCCCTGATCCTGGCCGCGGGCGGGACCCCGGCGACGGTCCTCGCCGCGGCCGCCGCCGAGGCGGTCATCCAGGTGGGCACCGCGGCCCTGCTCGGCGGGACCGCGGTGGTGACGACCGCGCTGATCGGGGCGTGGGCGGCGGGGACCGCACCGGCGTTCGGGGCGGCCGCCGTCGCGACCGTGACCGGCGCGGGCCTCGTGCTGACACTCACCGCGACGCTGCTGCCGACGGCTCTGACCCTGCGGCGGGACGTGGCCCGGACCCTGACCGCGGACGCCTGACCCGCAGGCACGGCGGGCCGGTGCGAGCACGCCGCGGACAGCGGCGTGCTCTCCGGGGTTCTCCGGTGACCGCAGCATGATCGGCGGGACCGCGCCGAGCAGGATCACGTCGGCGACCCGGGCGAGGTAGCGTCGCTGACATGGTGGTCCGGGAGGTCAAGGAAGCCCTGGCCCGGATGACCGGCGGTGCGGCCGGCCCGAGCATGGCGGAGATGGCGAGAGATCTGTTGGCGGGCCGGATCCGGCTGCGTGACCTCGCCACGAGTTCGGTGTATGCCGACCCGATGGCGGAGGGCGTCGAGCGGTACCTGCGCTGGGCGGCGGAGTTGACCCCGGAGCAGAGTGCGGCGCTGGAGGACCAGGTTCGGGACCGCTTCGGAGTGAACCTGGAAGACCGCCCGCGGGCAGATTCCGGGCGTACCGCTGGATGCGAATCTTCCTGAACGGATCTGCGAGAGTTCCTGAATGAACCAGGCAACGATCTCGATCGGTCCCGTTCTGGGTGTGGTGCTCGCCGGGCTCGTGCTGGTCGCCGCGACGGCGGCTGCGGTCGGGCGGCTCGGGGTGTCGCGGGCCGTGGTCACCGCGTCGATCAGGGCTGTCGCGCAGCTGGCGCTGGTGTCGTTGCTGATCACCGCCGTGCTGCGGTCGTGGTGGTCGACGGCCGCGTTCATCCTGCTCATGGTGCTGGTCGCGGCGCTCACCTCGGCCCGGCGGGTCAGCACGTTGCGGCTCGGGTGGCCGGCGATTCTCCCGATCGTGGCCGGTGCCGGGGTGGCCGGTGTCGTGGTGGTCGCCGCCGGCACGGTTCCGGCGACCGAGATCGCGGTCCTGCCGATCGCCGGCATCCTGGTCGGCGGTGCGATGACCGCGACGTCGCTGTCCGGCCGCCGCGCGCTGGACGAGCTGCGGGATCGGCGCGGCGAGTTCGAGGCCGCCCTGGCCCTGGGCTTCCTGCCGCGCGACGCCGCGCTCGAAGTCTGCCGGCCGACCGCCGGCCAGGCCCTGATGCCCGCCTTGGATCAGACCCGGACGGTCGGCCTGGTCACGCTGCCGGGCGCGTTCGTCGGGGTGCTGCTCGGCGGCGGCTCCGCGGTCCAGGCCGGCGCCACCCAGCTGCTCGTCCTGGTCGGCCTGCTGGCCGCCGAGGCGATCGCCGCCGCGCTGATGCTCGAACTCGTCGCGAACGGCCTGGTCAGCCGCCCATAGGAGTCCGCCCCGAAAGAACGCCGCCCATAGGAGTCCGCCCCCGGAAGGCTGCTTCCAGGGGCGGACCTTTCCGGGGGAGGGGGAAAGGCTCAGGCGGCGACCACGGTCCGCTTCCCGGCAGGACGCAAGAACAAGATCAAGACCACGATTACGTACGCCGTGAAAGCCCCGACCTCAAGGACCGTCGCCGATGGAGTGACGTTGATCGTCGCGGCGAGCAACGTCCCGTACCAGGACGTCGGTTCGATCGTCGCCGACCAGTCGTAGGCGACCGTCGTCGACCCGGGCAGGTACCCGGCGACCTGGAACCCGTGCACCGCGTACTTCGCGATCCCGGCCGCGACCAGCACCAGCAGCACCCCCGTGCCGGTGAACAGCCGGCCCAGGTTGACCCGGGCGACCGCCGCGTACATCAGCACGCCGAGCAGCACCGCCGAGACCACCCCGGCGAGCATGCCGAGCAGCGGGGCGACGGTCTCGCTGGCGGCCTGGGCGGCCGAGAAGACCAGCAGCACCATCTCGACGCTCTCCCGGATGACCGCGACGAACGCGAGCGCGGCGACGGCGAACCGGCCCAGCCCGAGCGCCTCGGTGAGTTTGCCGGTCAGCTCGGTCTTGATGGTGCGGGCGCTGGCCCGCATCCAGAAGATCATCCAGGTGACCATGGCGACCGCGATCAGCGATGTGATCGCCTCGAACAGCTCCAGCCGCACGCCGGAGAGCACCGAGGTGGCGACGTAGGTCAGGATCGCGCCGAGCCCGGCCGCGCAGACGATCGCCAGCGCGACGCCGGCCCAGAGCGGGAGCAGGCCGTCCCGGCGCTGGGACCGGGCCAGCAACGTGACCAGGATGGACACGACGAGCGCGGCCTCCAGGCCGTCACGCAGGCCGATGAGATAGCTGGCGAAGAACGCGCCGCCCACGTAACGCTCCTAGGTGAGGCTAACCTTATTCCGACAAGCTCCTACACTGCGTAGGAGTTTGTCAAGCCGTGCTCGCTCAGCGGCCCGACCGTGAACCCCCGGGCCCGGCAGTGCACCAGGATCGCCGGCAGCGCGCCGAGCGTCGACTCCCACGAGCGGGACGCGGCCGAGTGGTCGCTGTCGTGCAGCAGGATCGTGCCGCCGCCGGTCAGCCCGCGCCGCACCGCCCGGAACACCGAGTCCGGCGTGGCGGAGCGGGTCCAGTCCCGGCCCCAGGCCGTCCAGAGCACCGGCGTCAGGCCGAGCCTGCGGGCGCCGAGCAGCGCGGCGGTGCTGGCCACCCCGTAGGGCGGGCGCCACCAGCGCGGCTCCTGCCCGGTGACCGCCGTGATCGCGGCGGTGGCCCGGGACAGGTCCTCGACGGTCTCGGCCGGGGTGCGCTTGATCAGCAGGCGGTGGTCGTACCCGTGGATCGCGATCTCGTGGCCGGCGGCCGCGACCGATCTCGCCACCTCGGGATGTTTCTCGGCCATCCGGCCGAGCAGGAAGAACGTCGCCCGGACGCCGTTCGCGTCGAGCATCCGCAGCAGGCGCGGCGTGGCCTCCGGGTGCGGCCCGTCGTCGAAGGTGAGCGCGACGTGGCCGGGGGAGCCGATCCCGGACAGCCCGGGCAGGAGCCGGCGCCGCAGCGGCCCGATCGCGGCGAGCGCGGGTCCGGCGTGCGCGGCGGCGAGGGCGGCGACGACGCCGGCGGTGACGGCAAGCTTCATAGCGATGCCTTTCAGGCGAGAATCAACGACGACGTACGGCGGTCCCGCAGCGCGACGACGTCGGCGGCGTCGAGGTCGTCGCACGCGGCCACGAACCGGCGGCCGGACTGCCCGCCGTGCGCGGCGCGCAACTCTGCGGCGAGCTCGACCGGGGTCTGCGGCCAGGGGGCGAGACCGCTCGCCGCGAGCACCGCGGCGTTGGCCGCGCCGTGCCCGGGCAGGCAGCGGTAGCTGATCACCGGCAGGCCGCCGGCCATCGCCTCGGTGCTGGACAGCCCGCCGGCGTTGGTGACCGCGACGTCGGCGGCGCGCAGCAGGTCGGGCATCGCGTCGACCCAGCCCAGGGCGACCGCGATGCCGGTCTCGTGCAGGCGCCGCCGCAAGGTCTCGTTGCGGCCGCAGACGACGACCGGCAGCGCCACCCCGGTCGCCGCGATGTCGGCCGCGGTCCGCTCGACGTCGCCGACGCCCCACGATCCGGCGATCACCAGGGCCAGGCGCTCGTCGGCGGGCAGGCCCAGCCGCCGCCGGATCGCCTGCTTCTCGTCGCGGTCGCGGACGGGCCGGAACGCCGGGTCGACGATCGGCGAGACGGTCAGCACCGGCGCGTTCATCGCGTGGATCTGCGCGGCGGTGTGCCGGCCGGGCGCCAGGTGCAGGTCGATGCCGTCGGCGACGCAGAGCGGGTGCACCGAGGGGTCGGTCATCACGGCGGCGGCCGGCACGTTCAGCCGCCCGGTCCGGCGCAGCCGGCCCAGCACCTGGCTGGCCAGCGGATACGTCGACACGACGGCGCACGCGTCGGCGCCGATCGCGGCGAGCATCCGGGACGCGGCCAGCCCGGACGAGAGCGCCGCCGCGCCCGCCGACAGCCGCGGCCCGGCCATCCGGTCGAGCAGCCAGCCCCAGCTCTCCGGCGCGGTCCGCAGCTGGCGGGCGTAGGTGTCGCGCAGCGTGCCGCCCAGCCCGGCCGGGAGCATGTCGAGGAAGTCGTGGCGGACCGACGGGACGCCCCGCGCGGCGAGCCGGCGGGCGAGCTCCCGGGCCGCGCCGTCATGACCGGCCCCGATACTCGCGGAGAAGATCACGACGGGGCGGGCGGGGTCCGGGTTCAACATGACGACCTCGTTTCGGTGTTCGACGCCGGGGCGTCGCGGTGGTGCCGGACCCGGGTGGCGCTCAGGTGCGCGACCACGGCGACGATGACGGCGAGGAACAGCGCGCTGGTCAGGAACGGTCCGGCGCCCAGGCCGCCGGCGTCGGCCGGCTGGGCGAGCAGGTCACCGAGGGCGATGCCGAGTGGGCGGAGCAGGACGTAGGCGCCCCAGAACGCGGCGACCGCCGGCAGTCCCAGGTGCCGGTGGGCCGCCCAGATCCCGGCGACCAGCACCGCGAAGCCGAGCGCGGCGACCCCGTAGCCCAGGCCCAGCTCGTCGGCGGCCAGGTCACCGACGGCCGTGCCGAGCGCGAACGTGAACAGCACGGCCGGCCAGTAGAAGTCCTCCCCGGCCGGGGCGTGCCGGGCGTGTCCGAGGCCGAGGGTCGCGGCCAGCAGCAGCGCGAACACGGTCGTGCTGGCCGGCAGCGGGACGTCGAAGAGCTCGGTGAGGTTGTCGGTGATCAGCGTGCCGACGATGCTGACCAGGACGATCAGCGGCCAGTACAGCGCCGGTACGTACCGCCGGGCCCGGTACTGGATCACCAGCAGGCAGGCCAGGACGGTGGTCATCACCATCGTGGTGCGGGTCAGGCCGAAGCCCAGGGTGCCGCTGAGCACGTCGGCGATCGTCTCGCCGACCGTGGTCGACAGGACCGTGATGATCCAGAAGGAGATCGTGACCTGGGGCGGTCGCGCTGTCATGGCCGGAACGATGGCCGCGACGGACTGAGGATTTCCTGAATGCCGTCGCCTTCATCGGTTTCTCAGCTTCCCGCTCCTACCTTGCGGGACATGCATTCGCTGCTCGATCCTCAGTCGCTGATCACCACGGTCGGCCTGGCCGGCCTCCTGGCGATCGTCTTCGCCGAGTCCGGCCTGCTCGTCGGGTTCTTCCTGCCGGGCGACTCGCTGCTGTTCACCACCGGGCTGCTGATCGCCGGCGGGACGCTGCTGCACCAGCCGCTGTGGCTGGTCTGCCTGCTGGTGTCGATCGCCGCGGTGCTCGGCGACCAGGCCGGCTACCTGTTCGGCCGCAAGGTCGGGCCGGCGCTGTTCCGGCGGCCGGACTCGCGGGTGTTCAAGCAGGAGAACCTGGCGAAGGCGGGCGCGTTCTTCGAGCGGCACGGGGCCAAGTCGCTGGTGCTGGCCCGCTTCGTGCCGGTGATCCGGACGTTCACGCCGGTGGTGGCCGGGGCGGCGCTCATGCCGTACGGCAAATTCTTTGTCTTCAATGTTCTTGGGGGTGTGCTCTGGGGTTGCGGGGTGACGACGCTGGGCTATTTCCTGGGGCAGGTCGCGTTCGTGAAATCGAACATCGAACTGATCCTGATCGGCATCGTCGCGGTGTCGGTGATCCCGGTCGCGATCGAGCTGCTGCGGGCCCGGAAGGCTCAGCCCTCGTCGGCCAGGCGGTAACCGGCGCCGCGCACCGTCTCGATCGCGGTGCGGCCGAACGGGTGGTCGATCTTCTTGCGGAGGTAACCGATGTACACCTCGACGATGTTCGGATCGCCGTCGAAGTGCGCGTCCCAGACGTTCTCGATGATCGCGGTCTTGGTCATCGCCTGCCCGCGGTGCCGCATCAGGAACTCCAGCAGCGCGAACTCGCGCGGGGTCACCGAGACCGCGGTGTCGCCGCGCAGCACCCGCCGCTCGGCCGGATCCAGCGACAGGTCGCCGGCGCGCAGCACGGCCGGCCGCTGCGGCGCGCCCCGGCGGATCAGCGCGCGCAGGTGGGCGATCAGCACCACGAACGAGAACGGCTTGATCAGGTAGTCGTCGGCGCCCAGGTCCAGGGCATCGGCCTGGTCGTACTCGCCGTCCTTGGCGGTCAGCATCAGGATCGGCGTCCACACCTCGCGGGCGCGCAGCTGCCGGCACACCTCGTAGCCGGACAGGCCGGGCAGCATGATGTCGAGCACGATCGCGTCGTAGGAGCCGTGCGGCCGCTCGGTGGCGGTCCACAGTCCCTCGGCCCCGTCGTGCACCAGATCGACCGTGAAACCCTCCGGACCGAGCCCGTCGCGGATCGTCTCCGCCATCGCCACTTCGTCCTCGATCACCAGTACCCGCATGGGGCGCACCCTTCTTCGTCAGACCTGAGAAACCGCTGAACTCCGCTTCCGGTACGACCTCGGAAAGGCCCGGTTAACGTGACGCTCATGCTCCGATTGTTGCGGAAACGGCTCGGTGTGCGGATGCGGTCCGCCCTGGCCGCCGGGATCGTGGTCGTGCTGGCCTCGGTCTTCGCCGGCGCGATCCTGCTGGTGGTGGCCCGCGGCATCCTGCTCGACAACGTCAACTCGGCCGCCAGCGACCGGACCGCCCAGGTGACCGCGGCGCTCACCGCGCAGAACTCGGCCGCGCTCGACGTCGCCCTGCGCTCCTCGAAGGCCGGCCGCAGCCTGGTCCAGGTGGTGACCACCGACGGCCGGGTGGTCGGCGCGTCCACCACGATCGCCGACCTGCCCGCGATGTCGAAGCTGCGCCCGGCGGTCGGGCGCCGCCTGCAGGAGACCCGGAACCTGCCGGTCGGCGAGGGCGAGCCGTGGCGTGTCGTGGCGACCGGCGTCGCCACCGCCGACGGCAAGCGGATCGTGCTGGTGGCCGAGTCGATGGACGCGGTCACCGACAGCACCGAGGCGATCCTCACCGCGCTGCTGCTGGGGCTGCCGGTGCTGGCCGTGGTGGTGGGGGTGGCCACGTTCTTCTTCGTCGGGCGCACGCTGCGCCCGGTCGAGGCGATGCGGGTGCAGGCCGCGACGATCACCGCCACGAACCTGCACGCCCGGCTGCCGCTGCCGGAGGCCGACGACGAGATCTCGGCGCTGGCCACCACGATGAACACGATGCTGGACCGGATCGAGGCGTCGGCGGCGGTGCAGCGCCGGTTCGTCGCGGACGCCAGCCACGAGCTGCGCAGCCCGCTGACCACCATCCGGGCCAACGCCGACCTGCTGGCCGGCACCGACCGGTCGCCCTCGGTGCAGCGCATCCAGGCCGAGAGCGCCCGGATGTCCCGGCTGGTCGAGGACCTGTTGCTGCTGGCCCGCGTCGACGACGGGCAGATCGCGGTCCGTCGCGAGGACGTCGACCTGGACGATCTGGTCTTCGCCGAGCGGGAGCGGATCGGGGTGGAGCACCCGCGGCTGCGGATCGAGGGCGGGGTGTCGCCGGTGCGGGTGACCGGCGACCGCGACCAGCTCACCCGGGTGCTGCGCAACCTGGTCGACAACACCGTGCGGCACGCCCGCGACCGGGTCACCGTCAGCCTCGCCACCCGCGACGGGCAGGGCGAGATCGTGGTCGGCAACGACGGCCCGCCGATCCCGCGGGCCGACCGGGAGCGGATCTTCGACCGCTTCGTCCGGCTCGACGACAGCCGCTCCCGGGACGGCGGCGGCGCGGGGCTGGGCCTGGCGATCGCCCGCGACATCATCACCACCCACCTGGGCACGCTCACCGTCGACGACCTGGCCGACGGCGCCGCCATGCGGATCCGCATCCCGGCGTCGCCGCAGTGACCGCGCGTCAGTCCTGGACCAGCCGCAACGCCAGCAGCGGGCACCGATCCACGGCCTGCCGCGCGGCCGCCTCCAGGCCCGCCGGCACGGCCGGTCGCGGCGAGCCGTCCCGGGCCAGCGGGAACCCCCAGTCGTCCTCGACCAGCACCTCCGCCAGCAGCTCGGTGCAGGTGCCCCGCCCGTCGCAGGCGGTCCAGTCGATGTGCAGGCGGCGGGTCATCGCATGGCCTCCGCGGCCAGGCAGCGGCCGGCCAGGTGCGCCCGCACGTCCGCGTCGAAGGCCCGCAGGCCGCTGAGCACCATCCGGGCCGTCCCGTCCGGATGCCGGCAGGCGCCCCGGCCGGTGACCAGCCGGGCCAGCCGTTCCACCTCGGCCGGCAGGCCCGGCCGGTTCCGGCGCAGGGCCAGGTCGGACAGGGTCCCGGCCAGCCGGGGCAGCCCGTTGACGCACGGCCCGCACTGCCCGGCCACCTCGCCGGCCAGGTAGCCGGCGATCCGCGCGGTCGCCACCAGCCCGCAGTCGCGCTCCGGCAGGGCCACCACGACACCAGCGCCCGGCGAGGCGCCGTACCGGGCGAGCCCGGCCCGGCTCACCGGCAGCCGCGGGTCGGCCGGCACCCAGCCGCCGTGGTACCCACCGACCAGCACCGCCCGCAACCGGGCGGTGGTCCCGCCGGCCGCGGCGAGCAGCTCGCCGAGCGGCACTCCGTAGCCGGCCTCCACCACGCCGGGCTGGTTGACCGCGCCGCTCACCGTGGCCAGGAACGTGCCCGGCTCCTCGCCGGTGCCCGCCTCGCGGAACCAGGCCGCTCCCCGCCGGGCGATCAGCGCCAGGTGGGCCAGCGTCTCCACGTTCTGCACCAGGGTGCCGGCCTCGGTGATCCGGATCCGCTTGTCCGCCGGGATCGCACCCCGGCCGCCGACCGCGGAGACGACCGCCGACTCCTCCCCGGCGACGAAGACCTCCGGGGCCGGGTGCAGGCTGACCGGCAGCGGATCCCGGCGCGCCCGGACCAGCGCACGCAGCGGGTCCAGCACGGCGTTCGAGGCATAGAGGTGGGCCGAGCGCGCGCCGGTCGCCCGGGCGGCGAGCTGCAGACCGTCCAGCACCAGATCCGGCCGGCCCGCGATCAGCGCCTTGTCCTTGCCGCTGGCCGGCTCGCCCTCGGCCGCGTTGGCGATCACCGCCGCGGGTCGCCCGGCCCCGGCCACCGCGGCCAGCTTGCGCCACACCGGGAAGCCCGCGCCGCCGCGGCCGGTCAGCCCGGCGTCCCGGGCCAGGGCGACGATCCGCTCGGCGCCGAGGTCCGGCATCGGACCGTTGTCTCCTGCCAGCAGCCGGTTCATCGAACCTCCTCCATCTGGCGCAGTTTCGGAGCGACCCGGCGCTCCACCCGCTGCGGGAACCCGGTGAACCCGGCCGAGAGCCGCCACACCACGGCCGCGGCGACGACCGCCGCGCAGCCCAGCGAGAGCGTCCAGAGCCACCACGTGCCTCGGTCGGTGCCGGTGCCCAGGCCGTGCGTCAACGCCACCGGCCAGCACAGATAGGCCAGCCAGTGCACGGCCCGCCAGGCGCGCACGCCGATCCGGTGCCGCAGCAGGCTGGTCGCCACCAGCGCCAGCACCAGGTCGAGGCCGAGCGTCCCGAGCCCCAGCCAGACCGGCCGGTAGCTGCCGGCAAAGGGCACAAAAAGATCGAAAAACCTTAATTGGGCGTACGGATCGAACAGCAGGCTCAGCACGTGACCGGTCAGAAAGAGCACCGCGAGCAGGGCCGCGTTGCGGTGCAGCAGGCTGACCGCGAAGCGGGGCAGCCCGAACGCCGGCCGCCCGGACCGGGTGCCGACGCCCAGCGCCACCACCACGGTGAGCAGCACCAGCGACACGACCCCGCTGCCCCGCGCGAAGTACCAGAGCGCCTCGGTCACGACGGCCACCCACCCAGCCGGCGCACGTCGAGATCCCGGCCGACCAGCCGGCTCGGCACGTCCCGCAGCAGCTCCGGGGCCCGCCGGCCGGCGACGATCGCCGCCGTGCTCAGCGTGTTGGCCCGCAGGCAGGTGAACGCGGCCACCGACACGGTCCGCCAGACCCGTTCGGCCGGGCGCCCGGTGCGGGGATCGACGATGTGGTGCAGCAGCTCGCCGGTCCGCCCCCAGACCCGGCCCGCGGTGCTCGACGTGGCCAGCGCGGCCCCGGCCGGCAACCGTACCGTGCACGACGGGTCACCCGGCCGGTCCCGCACCAGCACCTGCCAGCCGCCGTCCGGGGCCGGCCCGGCGGTGGCGATGTCGCCGCCCAGCGCGACCAGCACACCCACGTCCAGCGATGCCGCCACCCGGGCGGCGGCCCGGTCGGCCGTCACGGCCTTGGCCGTCGCGCCCAGGTCGAGCAGCACGCCGTCGGGCACGGTCAGCTCGAGACCGTCCTCGTCGAGGCGGACCGACCGCCAGTCCGGGCTCGGGAAGATCCGCACCGAGGGCGGGGCCGTCCGCCCGGTCAGCGACGCGAAGTCCCGGTCGTAGCCGAGCCCGCACAGCGCCCCGCCCACCGTCGGGTCGACCGCGCCGCCGGTCTCCTCGGCCGCCCGCAGGGCCGCGGCCATCAGGTCGCGGAGCACGGGGCTGATCCGTACCGGCCGCCCGCCGGCCCGGCTCAACTCGGAGTCCGGCCGGAACCGGCTGCAGGCCCGGTCGACCGCGGCGAGCTCGGCCTTGACCAGGTCGGTCGCCTCGGCGAGCCGGGCCGGATCGGTGACCACGATCCGGGCCACCGTGCCCCACACGGACCACTGGGCGGTGTCGGCGCGGACCGGCAGGGATTCGACGAGTGGCATCTCAGGACCCGCCCGACGTCGCCTGCGCGTCGTCGCTGCTTCCGCTGGACAGCGTCGGCGAGCTGTCGCTATTGGTGCTGGTGGTACTGCTCGTTGCGGTCGAGGACGCGGTGGTGACCGAGTCCGACGCGTGCGCGGCCACCCCGATCGCCACCGTGCCGGCGACACTGGCGGCCACCAGCACGCCGGTGATCAGCGATGTCCTGCGCAGTCCGGCTTCCCGCTTCATCCGGTGCTCCCCTCGGTCGGCTTGTCACCGAGGATGCGCGGCCCGGTTCGCCACGCCCTGTGCCCGTCCTGAGCGGCGTCTGTGAACTCACGTCAGCCGGTAGCCGGCGCCCCGCACGGTCTCGATCGTGGCCCGGCCGAACGGCTCGTCGATCTTCCGGCGCAGGTAGCGGATGTAGACCTCGACGATGTTGTGGTCCCCGTCGAAGCTCCAGTCCCACACCCCGTCGATGATCGCGCGCTTGGAGACCACCTCGCCGCGGTGCCGGATCAGGAACTCCAGCAGCGCGAACTCCCGGCTGGTCACGGTGACGTCCTGCCCGGCCCGGCTGACCCGCCGGGTGGCCGGATCCACGCTCAGGTCCCCGGCGGTCAGCACGGCCGGGCGCTGCGCACCGCCCCGCCGGACCACCGCACGCAGCCGCGCCAGCAGGACGACCAGGGAGAACGGCTTGGTCAGGTAGTCGTCGGCGCCCAGGTCGAGGGCGTCGCCCTGATCGTGTTCGCCGTCCTTGGCGGTCAGCATCAGGATCGGGGTGCGGATCCCGCGGGCCCGCAGCCGCCGGCACACCTCGTAGCCGGACAGTCCGGGCAGCATGATGTCGAGCACGATCACGTCGTACGGATGCTCGATCCCCGCCCACAGCCCGTCCGGCCCGGTCCCGGCGACGTCCACCGCGAGCCCCTCGGCCGCCAGCGCGTCGCGCAGCATCGCGGCCAGCGCCGCCTCGTCCTCGACCAGCAGGATCCGCATGACCGTCCCTATCCGAAGTAGATCGCGACGGTCACCAGGACCGCCCACGCGAACCCGGCGACCAGCAGGAACCGGTCGGAGACCAGCAGGTTCTCCGGCGCCTCGCCGTCCCCGCGGGACACCAGCAGGCTGTAGCGCATCAGCGCGGCCAGGAACGGCACCAGCGACAGCCCGAGCAGCGGCAGCGACGAGTCGTCCCCGGCGAAGTCGAAGGCCCATCCGGCGTACGCGAGGACCGCCCCGGTCAGCGTCATCGTCATCGTCTGCTGCAGCCAGGACGTGGAGTAGCCGGCCAGCACGGCCCGCCCGGTGCCGTCGCGGCGCAGCTCGCTCAGCCGTTTGCCGGTGACCAGGAACAGCGAGCCGAGCAACGCGGTGAGCAGGAACCAGCTCGACATCGGCACCCGGGCCGCGTACGCGCCACCGATCGTGCGCAGCAGGAACCCGCCGGCCACGGCCAGGATGTCGAGCACCGCGATCCGCTTGAGCCCCGAGCTGTACGCGAACGTCAGCGCCAGATACGCCGCCACGCACCCGGCGGTGGCCGGGCCGGCCAGGGCCGCGACCAGCGGCGCCGCCGCGGACAGGCCGAGCCCGATCAGCCACGCCGTCCGGACCGGGACCAGTCCGGCCGCCACCGGCCGCCGGCTCTTCACCGGGTGCCGCCGATCGGCGGCCACGTCCGACGCGTCGTTGACGAAGTAGGTGCCGGCCGACGCCAGGATGAACGCGGCCAGCGCCACCAGACTGCCCGGCCGCACCAGCACGCCGGCCGCCAGCGGCGCCGCGAAGACCAGCACGTTCTTGATCCACTGCCGGGGCCGGGCGGTCACCAGCAGCGGCGGCGCGGCCGGGGTGGCGAACGTGGTCAGCGCCATCTCAGCCCGCCGTCACGTAGAAGAAGTCGCGCTGGTCGGCTTGCAGATAGCGACTGGCCGAGCGGGTCATCGCGGGCAGCAGCTTGGTCGGCGTCCCCGGTGGCCGCCAGGACGCGAAGCTCGACATGCCGGTGTGGATGTCCAGCTGCATGCCGCGGACCACCCCGGCGTCGGCCATCGCGGTGGCCAGCATGCTCAGGGTCATCTTGTCGCCGGCGACGTAGATCAGGTTGCCGCTCCGGTCGAGTCCGGCCCCGGACCGCCAGGTGTACTGGTACTGGTTGCGCGGTGAGCCCCATCGCCCGTTCGCGTTGCCACTCAGCCCGCTCACCGGACGGCCGTTCTCGACGATCAACTGCAGATTCTGACGTACGGCGACGACCGCCGCCGACATCGACACGTCCCGCCCCCACGCGCCGATCCGCACCGCCCCCGACCGGTCGATCACCAGCGACGCCTGCCCGTCGACCAGCTGCCGCGCGTACCGGCCGTTCAGGTAGAACCCGCCCGGGGTGTCCTTCATCTTGAACCCGGAGTTGAACGTGGCGACCAGCTTGCCGACGTCCCCGTCCGGGACCGCGGCGTTGCCCGGCCAGGCCGCCCCGCCCGGCTGCGCGGTCCCGGCGACCAGGTGCGTGACGGTGCCGGCGGCCCGGATCCAGGCGACCCCGGCCACGATGCTCAGGTGCTGCGGGTCCGGCCGCAGGAACCCGGTGTAGATCAGCGGCCGCCCGTTCGCGCCGGTGCGCCCGGCCGACCACGTCCCCTCACCCGGCAGCGGGGCAACGCCCTTGAGCAGGGGCAACGTCGGCGGCCCGACCACCGGCACGGCGTTCGTCCCGGCCGACGGCAGCGTGCTGACGTCCGGCGGCCCGGTGGCCGGCTTGTGCCGGGTGTACCACCAGTTCTCGATCGCGTTGACCACGCTGTTGCCGTTGTTGGACCGGATCCAGTCGACGGTGCGCATCGTGAAGGTGGCGCTGCCCGGCGCGGTCAGCGCCCGGGCGTACGACACGGTCGGCCATACGAGCAGCAGCACCAGGACGACCGCCACGATCCGGAGCACCCGCCGCCGGCTCATCGCGCCTCCCCGGTCCGGATCCGGCGGTACGGGCGGACCCGGACGCCGACGTCGGCGAGTTCCAGCAACGGCCGGTCGACCTCGCCGTCCGCGTAGGCCCACACCTGCCCGGCCGGACGCGCGGCCAGGTACGCCCGTACCCGCCGGGCCTTCTCCGCCCCTCGGCAGTTGCCGCCGGCGATCGCGCCGGTGAGCCGCCCGTTGACCACCGCCATCTCGGTGCAGATCACCTCGTCCGCGCCGAGCAGCCGGCCCAGGTGCCGGACGTACAGGCCGGGCGAGGCGGACGCGATGACCATCCGGTGCTGGTTGCGGCGATGCCAGAGCCACTGGTGCAGCGAGTCGGCGCGCACCTGGGCGGCCATCAGCCGCTCGGCGTAGCGCCGGGCCACCCGGTCCACCTCGGCCAGGTCCCGCCCGCCGAGCAGCCGCTGCAGCACCAGCGCCTTGACCGCGTCCCGGTGCGGCATCTCCCGGGCGGTGCCGACCGCCAGCGCCCGGAACACCGCGGCCGTCCCGGCCACCCGGCGCAGGAACGGCACCAGGGTGTCGGTCCTGGTCAGCGTGCCGTCGAGGTCCCAGATCGCGGCCCCGCCGCGCCCGGCGACGCCCGGGTCGCCGAGCCTCAGCACCCGCGGCGGGTCGACGATGGTCAACGGTGGAATCACGACGTTGTTCCTTCCTGCA
The DNA here is from genome assembly GCF_019704555.1 of Actinoplanes sp. L3-i22. NCBI lineage: Bacteria > Bacillati > Actinomycetota > Actinomycetes > Micromonosporales > Micromonosporaceae > Actinoplanes > Actinoplanes sp. L3-i22. The sequence continues at coordinate 7,356,428 of NZ_AP024745.1, read as the reverse complement.
GGCGCCGGTACAGCGCGGTGGGCAGCATGCGCAGCACGGTCGTGACCGGCCGCAGCACGGCGGGGGAGTGGATGAGCGAGGCCCGCCCGTTCAGCGCCCGGCCGACCCGGGCGGCGACCTCGGCGGGCCCGGTGGTGAACGGCGGCTCGGGCAGCCCGGCGGTCATCCGGGTCCGGACGTGGCCGGGCCGGACCACCAGTACCCGGGCGCCGCTGCCCCGCAGCGACCGGCCGATCCGGCGGGCGTAGACGTCCAGCGCGGACTTGGCGACGCCGTAGCTGAACAGGCCGTCGCGGGTGCGGACCGCGGCCACCGAGGAGAGCACGACCAGCGTGCCGTGCCCCTGCGCGCGCAGCCGGGCGGCGGCGGCGTGCACGGCGAGCAACGGCCCGAGCAGGTTGGTGCGCATGGCCTGCTCGACCGCCGGTGTGTCGGTCAGCGCGGCCTCCTCGGCGAGCACCCCGACGGCCAGCACGATCACGTCCAGGTCGCCGTACCGGGCCGCCGCCGTGGCCAGCGCGTCGACCGTCGCGGCGGCCGGGGCCAGCGCGTCGTAGTGCAGCGTCGACACCTGCCGCCGGGGCCCGTCCAGCCGCTGCGCGGCCTCGGCCAGCGCCTCCGGATCGCGGCCGGCGAGAATCAGATTCCCGGCGTACGGCAGCAGCTCCCCGGCGATCGCCTGCCCGATGCCGGACGTGCCGCCGAGCAGCAGGACGGTCTGCGGACGACCCAGCCCGTCACGCATGGCCGGCCTCGACCAGGTCGCTGATCCGCTGATCGGTCAGCCGCAGCCGGCGCGCCAGATCGGAGACGAGCCGGTGCTCCGGATCGAGCATCGACCGGACCGCCCGCCAGCGCGCCAGTCCCGGATACATCGCATCGAGCAGATCCGGCCGCACCCGGCTGTCCTTGACCAGATAGACCCGGCCGCCGGCCGCGGCGACCCGTTCGTCCAACCGGTCCAGCACCGGCGCCAGGGCCGCTCGCGCGGCAAAATCCATCGCGAGGCTCCAGCCCGGTGCCGGGAACGACAGCGGCGCCGGGTTCGCCTCGGCAAACAATTTGAGTACGGACAACGACGGCGCGAACCCGGCCGACCGCGTCCCGTGCAGCGCCTCGGCGAGCACGTCCTCGGCCCCGAACGGCACCGTGAACTGGTACTGGACCAGCCCCCGCCGCCCGTGCAGCCCCGCCCAGCCGGGCAGCGCGTCCAGCGGGAAGTGCAGCTCGGCCAGGGACCGCTCGTGGCGCGGCCGGATCCGCGCGGCGAACCGGCGCACCCGGTCGGCGGCCGCGCTCACCGGCGGCCAGGCGATCCCACGCCCCGGCAGCACCGGCGTCCGCCGCCCCGCCGCGACCCGCCCCGGAACGAGCGCCCCGAGCCGGGCCGGCCGGGCCCCGGTCACCACGCCCGCCCCGCCGTGATCCACCCAGGCGACCGCGTGCTCGCTGGTCGCGGCCACCGCGCGCAGCCGCTCCAGCACCCGGTCCAGGCTGGGCTGCTCGTCGTCCACGGTGGTCACCCACCACGAGCCGAGCGGGATCAGCCGTAGCCGTGCCCGCCGGATGATCCCGGTCAGGCCCAGCCCGCCGACGGTCGCCCAGAACTGCTCGGCGTTGACCGTCAGGCTCATCTCCATCGGCCCGTACGCCGGGGTCAGCACGGACATCGCGGCCACCTGGGCCCCGAACGTCCCGTGCCGCCGATGGTTCTTGCCGTGCACGTCGGCGGCGATCGCCCCGCCCACGGTGACCCCGGCCGAGCCGGGCACCACCGGCAGCGTCCAGCCGCGCGGGGCGAGATGGCGCACCAGCTCCCCGACGGTGACCCCGGCGCCGGCCTCGACGGTCGCGGTCACCGGATCCACGGTCCCGATGCCGCCCTGACCGCGCATGTCCAGGACCAGCCCGCCGGCGTTCTGCGCCGCGTCCCCGTAGGAGCGGCCACCCCCGCGGGCGATCAGCCCCCGCGACCCGGCCCCGGCGAACACCGCGGCCCAGTCCTCGTCAGTACCGCCCTGGCCGGGCGTCACGACGGTGGCCCGGCTGCGGGTGGCCCGGCCCCACCCTTCCACCAGCGTTGAATTCTGCACGCCGCCCACGATGCGTCCCCGCACCTGAACCGCTCCTGAAACGCTGCCCTGGCAGCCTCGGGTCAGTCGCGTTCTTCCCGGTCCGGCGTTCCGGGCGGGCGCAGGTGGGGGTCGGCGTTCAGGGCCAGCTCCCACAGGGCGCTGCGGAACGCCCGCATCCGCCGGGCACCCAGCACGGCCCGCCACTCGGCCTCGATCCGCGCTTCCTCGGCGATCGCGACGGGCAGGACGCCCCGGCCGCGTGCGGTCAGCCGGATCAGTCGCGCCCGCCCGTCGGAGAGATCCGGGACCCGCTCCACGTAGCCGGCCGCCGCCAGGCCGTTGACCAGGGCGAGGGCGGTCTGCTTCGGGATCCGGGCGCGGTCGGCGAGCACGACCAGCCGGGTGCCGTCCAGGTCGAGACCGGCCAGCAGCCGGGCCTGCGCCCGGGTGATGTCGGCATAGCCGGCCGCGGCGACCGCGGCGACGATCCGGTCCTCGGCCGCCCGGAAGCCGAGGAACATCAGCCAGCCGGACGAGATGTCACGTTCCACCCATCACCCTCCAGGTAGTCCCGATCAGGACCAAATTTTAGTACCATCCTCGTACTTGATTCGGTCGGGTGGAGGGATCGAATGTCATGGACGACACCGAGGTCTGGTCGGCCGTCGACCGGCGCCGCCGCGCCATCCTGGAGTTCCTGTCCGGCCTGTCCCCGGACGAGTGGGACACCCCGTCGCTGTGCGCCGGCTGGACGGTCCGGGACGTCGCGGCGCACCTGACCATGCCGCTGCTGACCGTGCCGCAGCTGGCGCTGCTCGCCCTCCGGTATCCGGGCCGCACCAACCGCCTCATCCGGGACGGCTCGATCGCCCTCGCCCGGCGCCACGACCCCGGGCAACTCGTCCACCGCCTCGGCCTGCTGGTCGGCCGGCACCGCCCGTTCCCCGGTCTGACCTGCCGCGAGTCGCTCATCGACGCCGTCGGCCACACCTTCGACATGGCCATCCCGCTGGGCCGCGAGCTCCCGATCCCCGCCGCCGAGGTGGCCGAAGCGGCCGGCCGGGTGGTCTCCTACCACGGCCGCGGCAACGCGAAGGTCTTCCGTTCGCTGCCGTGGGCGACGTTCCAGCTCACCGCGACGGACCACCCCTGGTGCACGGGCGACGGCGAGCCGGTGACCGGCACGATGACCGACCTGTTCCTGCTCCTCACCGGCCGCACCGTGCGGATCGCGCACCTGGACGGCCCCGGCGCGGACACCCTCCGCCGGGCCGCCGCCTGAGGGGAGGGATCATGCGCTTCGACATCGAGACCCGGGCCGCCCCCGAGCAGGTCCACCGCGCCCTGACGGACTTCACCGCCGAGCGGTTGCGCATCTGGCATCGCACTCTCGACCCGAAGACGTACGAGTTGCGTGCGCACGGACCCGGCTGGGCCGTCGCGCGGGAGAGCACCCCTCGGTCGCCGTTCTGGGTCGTCGCCCGCTACGACTGGACCGACCCGTACGTGGTCCGCTGGACCGTCGTCGAGAGCAGCTACGGTGGCGGCGGCCAGGGCGTCGTCCGGATCGTCCCCCGAGCCGGCGGAGGCAGCCGGGTACACGCCGAGTGGACCAACACCTCGCCCCGCCGGCAGCGGCTCCTGCTCCCGCTGCTGCACCTGGTCCCGAACCGGATGATCGGCCGGATGTGGGCCGCCGCGCTGAACCGATACGCCCTGACCCAGAACACCTGAGCCGAGCAGGCCCCAGCGGTCAAGATTCCAGCTCAGCCGTCACGGTCACGCGCTGCACCCCGGCGCTCGCGGCCCGCCGCCGACGGCCGTCAGCCGGATGACGCCGGCCGGCCGAGCACGGGCATGTCGTCCAGGTGTGTGCCGGGCTGCCAGGGCCAGCGAAGGTACCGGTCCGGCCAGACGATCTGCAAGGCCGCCACGGCGGACCCGGTGCCGGCGTAGAACTGCGCGGCAGCGGGCAGGTGGCGGTCCGGCTCGGTCACCGCGACGAACTGAACCGGATGACCTTCGAGAACGTCGTCGACGCACTGGCCGGCGGTGAATGTCCGTCGCCCCGCGATGACCTCAGCGGCAACGGCGCGCAGGGCGGGCCGGGAAATGTCCGGAGGCAACCCGAACAGGATCATCTCAGGATGCCCGTGGCCGGTGAGGCCGATCGTGTACCAGCACGTCTCCAAGGGAATCGGCTGCGGCACGAACTGCAGACTGACACCGGAGCGCTCGATCTCCTCGCCGATCCGGCCAAGTCCGATCTCCTGCTCACCGTCCGTCACAGCGTCACCTCCCGCCCGTCGCTGCCACTCTCGCCGTCACCGTTGAAATCCGGCGGGTGCCCTTCGCGCACCAGTTGCTACCCGGGAGATGAACACCCACACCTTGGCCTCCCGGCTACCGCCACTCCTCTGCACGCCGTCGTCCCGAACTGCCGAGTTGAGTGCGAAGGAAATCATCCTGCGGCATCGGCCAGCCGGAGGTCGATGAACGGGATCGTGTCACCTTCGAGCGTGTATCGGTCGATCTCGACGAAGCCGTGCCGTTCCGCGAACCGTAGACCCTCCTCGTTCGAGGCCAGGACGACCGTCTCGATGACCCGGGCGCCGATCTCGTACGCCGCGGTGAGCGCCCTGTCGTACATCTGCGCGCCGAAGCCTTGTCGCCGATGCTCCGGCAGGACGCGGACGATGACCGTCGCCGTGGCCCGGTCGTCCTTGGGCGGACGGATCGTCGAGCAGCCCACCAGCATGTCGCCGCGATAGGTGACGGTCAGGTGGTTGCGGCGGGCGCGCACGCGGATCTCATCGGCCGAGAGCGGACTCGTCGGGATGATCAGGTTGTGGGCGTGCTGCCAATCCGCGCGAAGGGCGTCGTCGCCGTCTGGTTGCACTGCTTCGAAGCGGAGATGGGGCACCCGGCGACCCTATTCGGGCCGGGCAACCCGCGACCTGGCGAGACAAGGCCGGAAGCGACGGCCGATGGAGCATCCCGGCTGCTGGCTGGCCGACGCACGCCGTGCCAAGAACAGTGTGGTGCGTCGAGTTGATCAAGCTGGGGTGGACCGCCATGCTCGCTCCGTGAGCGACCACTTCATCCGGTTGATTCCGTCGAACAAGCATTGGCAGCCCGACCCGGAATCAGCTGAAGCGGCGAGAACACCACCCGGATCTCCTGCTCCCACTGCGACGCGCCCGCTTCGCGGGGCCGGGTCGTCGGGCTCCGCCGCCGGTGCCCGGGATTGCGCCGCCCGAGACGGTGTCCTGCGCCGTATCGTGTCGGGGTGGCTGAGAGCGATGGCGTGCTCGGGGACGACCCGCTGGTCGACGGGATGCGTCTGTCCGTGCGGCTGCGGTACGACTTCTCGGTGACCGACGCCGGCCGTCTCCTCTCCGCGGCCCGTCGCCTCTACCAGGAGCTCGACCCGGGTGCGAGCGCCGGTGAGGCCGAGGCGATGGTGACGTGTGCCGCGGACGCGCTCTTCGTCGTCCTGGAACACGCGGGCCTGCTCGGCGAGGCGGTGGACGACCGGCTCGCCGGCTACCTGGGTGACGGGCTGGATGCGGGTGGGTCACGTGCTCAGGTCGTACCAAATGAGCCTTGGCCTCTTTCTGCCCGGCCCCGTGGGGATTGTTTTCGCACGGATGACGTCTTCGCCCTGCCCGACACGGGTCTTCCGGGCGAGGTGTCATGAGCCGGCGTGATCGGAGTTGACATCTACCAGACGGCTGTGGCTCGGATCAGTGCGTTGGCGTCGCGTTTGGCCTCTGTGGTCGATCTCCCGTCCGCGGGACAGCTCGCCGACATCTTTGCCGAGGTGGGATGGGGTGCCGGGTGGCCGGGGCGTTTCACCGTGGACGGACTCACGGCCGCCGTGTTCGCCGACTGGGGCACCGTCGCCATTCACGTCGATCTGGACGAGTTCGGCTGTCCGGGGGACCTGGACTTCGACGACTACGACACCGGTGAGGCCTACGATGCCGCCCGCGATCAGCTCTATCGCGACGCGGAGACGGCCATGCGGATCGTGGCCGGGATGCTCGGCCTGCAGCCGGCCGATCCGCTCGCGATCGACGTGCGTGCGGACTACGGCGAGCGGATCTTGTTGCGGACGGGGCATTGGGCGGTGGCCGTCGCCGTCGTACACGAGGACCCTGACCTGCCGATCATTCTGGAGGTGAGCCTCGCCTACGGCGCCGACCTCCCCGGCCGGCTGGCGCAGTTGGTGGGGCCGCCGTCCGGACACCATCCGGTCGACTGGGCGGGAATCTCGGCGTATGTCGGGCTCGACCTGCCGGATGACTACCGCTGGCTGTTGGAGAACTACGGACCCGGCACGTTCGGCGGCTACCTCACCTTGACCGCGCCAGCCGATCTACCGAAGCCGCGGTTCGGCCCGCTGACGGTCACCGGCAGCTGGCACCAGACCCTGCCGCTGGCCACCACCTCGGACGGGGCGGAGGTGTCCGCGATCCTGTTCCCGCGGTGGAGCGGCCTGAAGGTCACCGCGCCGCACCTGCCGGATCGCGAACTGGAGACAGGCTTCCTGCAATTCCTGGTGGTGCTCCTGTCCGGCGCCGAACACCTACCTCAGCTCCGAACCGGGCCGATATAGCGTCGCCCCCGTTTGCCGCTGAACGTCTGCCAGGATCTCGGATGTGACGATCGAGGAGCCCTGGCACATCAGCAGTTGGATGGACGTGGTTGACCGACCGGAGATCGTCGACGAGGCCCTCGACCGGGTCGACGAATACGCGGGCGTTGCTCTGCTCGCGCTCGTGCTCAACCACCCTGATCCGGCCGTCGCGCTTCCGCGGATCAAGCGTGCCCTGGTCTCGCCCCGCGCCCAGACCAGGGTCAACGCGTTGCAGTGCACGGGCCACTACGCCCGATTGCACGCGTCGGTCGACCCGGACCTGATGGCGTTGCTGAGTCGCGCCTTGACCGACCGGACCCGGGTCGGCGGCTTTCAGATCCGTGGCTATGCCGGTCATGCCGCAGACGACGTCGGCTCGTTCGCCCCACGGCAGAAGCTTCCGCGCTGGTTCCGCCGCCGGTACCCGGGACTGAACCTTCCGGCGACGTGATTGACGACCAGCGCACCGATCACCTGAACGCGGGCGGAACTCGTGCTCACGGGGCACGACCTGCTGAGAGGCAAGAATGATGAGCGACCGAGGCGGGCGTCATCCTCTGCACCAGGCGGCTCTGGTGAACGAAGTCTCCGCGGTTCGGCAACTCCTGGAGGCAGGGGCCGATCCGGACGTCGCGGACAAGCAAGGCTTCACGCCGTTGCACTGCGCAGCCCAGCAGGGTTCCCTGGAGGCGGCGGTCGCCCTGCTCGAAGCCGGTGCGGCGGTGGATCCGGTAAACATTCACGGCAACACACCCTTGTTCACGGCAGTCTTCAACTCGGGCGGGGATGGCGCGGTAATCACGCTGCTGCGGCAGCACGGGGCAGATCCGTTCGCGGTCAACACCTCCGGAATGACACCGGTGGGATTGGCGCGCCTCATCGCCAACTATCCGGTAGCGCAATTCTTCGACGATCTGCCCTGAGCGATCGGATCGGCTACTGCGCGCCGAGCGCGATGCCGCCAGGCGGTTGAGGGTGTCGCGGTTGTAGCGTTCGGCGCCATGTGGAACGAAGAGGTCGTGGCCGGGCGACCGGCTTGGCGGCATACCGCCTCCGGCGTGGTCTTTCGCGAGGTGCCGGGTGGCACCTACCGCATGGGGCTGTCCGAGGCGGAGCTGGCGGCAGTGCGCGCCATCGAGCGCAGCGGAGACGCCGAGGACACTCTCGAGCCGTTCTTCGCCGCCGCCGCGGAGGCCCAGCCGGTCCGGGAGGTGCGGGTCGAACCGTTCCTGATCGCCCGGCACCCGTTGACGGTCGAGCAGGTCCAGCACCGGTTGCCCGACTACGAGGACGACTACGCCGACGCGGACTCCAGCGCCGCCCGGCTCGAGGACGACCTGGACGAGCTGCTGGCGGCGCTGCCGTTCCGGCTGCCCAGCGAGGCCGAGTGGGAGTACGCGGCGCGGGCCGGCACGACCACCCTGACCTTCCGCGGCGACGGCAAACCCGGCGAGGATCAGCTGCTCGACGACTTCGGTGCTGAAGACCGGATCGCCGCGGCCGAGAACGCCTTCGGCCTGGCCGGGGTGGGCTCCGCGAACGAGCTCTGCGCCGACGTGTGGATTCCCGGGTTCGCGGACGCCCCGGCGGACGCTCGTCCACGCCTCGGCGACGGCCCCCGGGTCGTCCGCGGCGGTGCCGCCGACCTGTACCCGTGGCAGGGCTGCGACGAATGGCTGTTGCTGCTCGCCGCCACCCGCTACGAGCACAGCCAGTTCACGGCGGTCCGCCCGGCCGCCCCGGTGCCACCCCGCGGCTGATCGTGCAGTTGGCTGCAATATTGCAGAGGGATGCAATATTGAGTAGGGTCGACGTGTGAGTCAACCCGGACTGCGTGAGCGTAAGAAGCAGGCCACCCGCGACGCCCTGCGACTGGCCGCCCTGCGGCTGGCCGGGCTGCACGGCTGGGGCCAGGTGCGGGTCGAGGACATCGCCGCCGAGGCGGGCGTCTCCGTTCGCACGTTCAGCAATTACTTCGCCACCAAGGAAGAAGCGCTGCTGGCCACCGGCCACCAGCGGGCCGAGCGGATCATCCAGGCGCTGGCCGCCCGCCCGGCCGGCGAGCCGCTGTGGGCGGCGCTGACCGAGGCGATCGTGGCCGGCTTCGTCGTGGACGAGAGCGACATGCGCCAGATGGTGCTGCTGCAGAGCGCCCCGCTGCTCACCGACGAGCACCTCAAGACGTATGCGGTGATCGAGAGCGGGGTCGCCACGGCCGTCGCGTCCCGGATCGGCGCGGATGCCGACCGCGACCTCTATCCACGGCTGGTCGCCGGCGCCGTGCTGAGCGCGATCCGGGTGACGATGGAGCACTGGCGGCAGTCCGGAGCGGCCCAGCCCCTGGCGGCCGTGCTGCGCGACGCTCTCGGCCAGGTCGCGGCCGGCCTGCCCATCCGGGCGGAGCTGGGCAGATGAGCCCGGTCGAGGTGGTGATCGTCGGTGGCGGCCCCACCGGCCTGCTGCTGGCCGGCGAGTTGCGGCTCGGCGGCGTCGAGGTGATCGTGCTGGAGCGGCTGGCCGCGCCGACCGGGCTCTCCAAGGCGCCCGGCGTGACCGGTCGCGGCGCGCAGACGCTGCACTATCGCGGTCTGCTCGACCGTTTCGACGGCGCGGCCCGGGGCTCGGCCCGCTTTGCCCACTTCGGCGGCATCCCGCTGCCGGCGTCGGGCGCACTCACCCTGACGGCGCCGCAGGCGGAAGTCGAGCGTGTGCTGCAGGAGTGGGCGGTCGAGCTCGGCGCGCAGCTGCGCCGCGGCCATCAGGTGACCGCGCTGACCCAGACCGAGGAGCGGGTCACCCTCCAGGTCGACGGCCCGGACGGCGGTTACCGGCTGGACGCCCGCTACGTGGTCGGCTGTGACGGCGCCCGCAGCCTGGTCCGCCGGGCGGCCGGCATCGGCTTCACCGGCACCGAGGCCACCCAGATCTCCCGCTTCGGCGACGTCACGCTGACCGATCCGGACGCGGTGCCGCCCGGCATGCGGCGCACCCCGACCGGGCTGTTCACCGCGTTCCCGCTCGGCGACGGGGTGCATCGGGTGGTCGTCTCCGAATGGCGGACCGACGGCGACCGGGACGCCCCGGTGACCCTCGACGACCTGCGCGCGGCCGTCCGCCGGGTGCTCGGTGCCGAGGTGGGGATGAGCGCGCCCCGCTGGCTGTCCCGGTTCACCGACGCGGCCCGCCAGGCCGACCGGTACCGAGCCGGACGGGTGCTGCTGGCCGGGGACGCGGCGCACATCCAGTTGCCCGCCGGCGGTCCGGGCATGACGACCGGTCTTCAGGACGCCGCCAACCTCGGCTGGAAACTCGCCGCCCGGGTCCGCGGCGACGCGCCGGCCGGGTTGCTGGACACCTACCACGGTGAACGGCATCCGGTCGCCGAGCGGATGCTCACCTTCGTCCGCGCCCAGGGCCTGCTGCTCTCGCCCGGCCCGCACGTCGACGCGCTGCGCGAGGTCTTCGCCGGGCTGCTCACCGAGCCCACCACACTGCGGACCGTCGCCGACCGGCTGACCGGCCTGGACATCCGCTACCGGCCCGGCCCCCACCCGCTGATCGGCGGCTGGGCGCCCGACCTGGAACTGGACGGCGGCACGACGCTCGGCACCCTGCTGCACGCCGGCCGGCCGGTGCTGCTGGACCTGACCACCGACCGGCGGCTGGGGGAGGCCGCCGCGGGCTGGAAGGACCGGGTCGACATCGTCCCGGCCACCGCCGCCGAGCCGCTGGCCGGTCTGCTGGTCCGCCCGGACGGCTACGTCGCCTGGGCGCACGAGACCGGCGACGACGGCCTCATCCCGGCACTGACCACCTGGTTCGGTCCGGCTGACGGCCGCCGGTGGCCGGCTTCAGTGGGTGCCGAACCAGGCCAGGCCGGCGAGGCCGGCGGCGATGCAGTAGAGGGCGAACGGGTTCAGGGTTCTGGTCTCGAAATACCGGGTCAAAAACTTCAATGAGACGTACGCGGCGAGCCCCGCGACCAGGCTCCCGGCCAGCACCGGCCCGGCGACCCCGTGGCCGGCCGGCCCGGCGAGCTCCGGGAGCTTCAGCACGCCGGCCGCCAGGATCACCGGGGTGGCCAGCAGGAAGGCGAAGCGGGCGGCGTCCTCGTGGGACAGTCCGCGGAGCAGGCCGGCGCCCATGGTCACGCCCGAGCGGCTGATGCCGGGCAGCAGGGCGAGGATCTGCGCGGCGCCGATCACCGTGGCCTGTTTCCAGGTCAGGCGGGCCAGACGGTGGTCGGACTCGGTGTCGCCGTGGCCGGCCGACACGCCGGTCTGCGCCGACGCCCCGAGGTACACGCCGGTCGCGCCGTGGCCGGCCGGCACCGGGACGCGGCGCTCCGCCGTACGTCGGCGGATTCTTTCGACAGTGGCCAGCAGGAGCCCGTTGAGGAGCAGGAAGGCCGAGGCCGGGAGGGGTTTGCCCAGGGTGGTGCGGACGGTGTGTTCGAGCAGCAGGCCGGCGATCCCGACCGGGATGGTGGCGACGATCAGCAGCCAGGCCAGCCGCTGATCCGGGTCGCTGATCCGGCGGTCGCGGACCGAGGTGAACAGGCCGCGGACGATCCGGACCCAGTCGGCGCGGAAGAACCAGACCAGCGCGCCCGCGGTGGCGACGTGGACGGCGACCAGGAAGGCCAGGTACGGCGACTGGTCGGCGCCCAGGCTGAGGTCGCGCGCCCAGCTGCCGCCGATCGCGGCCGGCAGCAGGACGCTGTGCCCGAGGCTGGAGACGGGGAAGAGTTCGGTGACGCCCTGCAGCAGTCCGATGACCACCGCTTCGGGGTACGTGAGTGAGGGCACGGCCATGGTCGGGCATCGTTCCGGCCGCCAGGTGAGAAAACGCTGAAAGCGCCGCCCGGATCACTGACGGGTGATCGCGGCCGCCACCCGGCTGACCGGCTCGGCCAGGGCGTTGATCACGTCGGACAGCTCCTTCAGGTCGGCCTTGGACAGCTCGGTGTGCAGCCGGTAGCCGTCGCCGGCGCGGTGCTTGGCCAGGGCCGCGTCGACCGTGGCGAAACCGGCGTCCACCTGGGCGATCAGGTCGGGGGAGCGCTGCTGCAGGACCGGCCGGAGCGCGGCGATCGCGGCCTTGGAGCCCTCGATGTTGGCCGCGAAGTCCCACAGGTCGGTGTGCGAGTAGCGGTCCTCCTCGCCGGTGATCTTGCCGGTGGCGATCTCGTCGAGCAGGCTCTTCGCGCCGTTGGCCAGGGCCAGCGGGGACAGCCGGACGGCCGTCGAGCGGGCGGCGATCTCGGCGATGTCGGTGGTCAGCCGGTCGGCGATGGGTCCGGAGTCGCTGATGTCGCCGGTCTGCCAGAGGTCCTTCTCCAGGCGGTGGAAGCCGGTGAACTCGGCGCCGGGTTCGATCGTGTCCGCCCGGCCGTCGACCTTCGGGTCGAGGTCGCCGAAGCTGGAGGCGATCGGTTCGATGCGCTCCCAGTAGGTGCGGGCGACCGGGTAGAGCGCCTTCGCCTTGGCGAGGTCGCCGGCCTTGACGGCGTCGGTGAACTCCTTGGTCTTCTGTTGCAGGCCGGCGCTCTCGGTGGTGACGTAGCGCTGGTAGCTCGCGGCGGCCTCGGCCAGGGCCGCGTCCGCGGTCAGCGGCGCCGACGAGCCGGTGACGTGCAGGGCGGTGCGGACGCCGGCGCCGACCATGCCGGGCTTGCAGGTCAGCTGGTAGGCGCCGGCCGGCAGCTCGACGTGCAGGTCCCGGGTGACGCCCGGCAGGATGTTCTCCACCTCGCCGAGCACCCGGTCGCCTTCGGCGTAGACGTAGAACTCGGTGACCTTGGAGCCCTCGTTGCTGATCGCGAAGACCGCGGTGCCGGCGGGCGCGGTGCTCGCGGCCGCGGTGCAGCTGGTGTCGGCGGCGTGAATCGCGATCTTGCCGGTGGCGGCGGGGTCGGCCGGGGTGGCGGTGCCGGAGCAGGCGGTCAGGCAGGCGGCGGTGGTGCCGGTGGCGAGGGCGGCCGTGAGCAGCCGGGAGGTACGCATGGGGAGGACTCCTTGAGGGAAGGCTTGCCTAACTCCCCGAATCTCCTACAAGTTGTAGGTGTTCGTCAACTCCGACCATGGTGGAAGCTCAGAGCCAGGCGCGGGCCAGGTCCACGAAGGCCTCGGTGGCGACCGCGGCGATCGCGATCAGGCCGGTGCCGAGCAGGGCCGGCAGGATCAGGCGGCGCAGCAGGCGGGCCGGGGTCGCCTGGTGCAGGGCCCGGACCCGGCGGACCACGGCGCCGCCGTCGATGCCCAGCGCGGTGGCCGGCCCCGGGCCGGAGGCGGCCAGGGCGGCCCGGGCCACCGCCGCGGCGGTCAGCCGGCGGTCGCCGACCTGGGCCGCGGCCTCCTCGTCGGCCCAGCGCTCGACCAGGTAGGCGACCGCGTCGCGGACCGGGATCAGCAGCGGGTTCAGGGCGGCCGCTGCGGCGGTGGCGGTGGTCAGGCGGTGGTGCCGGTGCCGCAGGTGGGCCTGCTCGTGGGCGAACAGCACCTCGCGCTCGGTCGCGTCGAGCAGCCGGAGCAGGCCGGTGGTCACGAGCAGGTGGCCGGGGCGGCCGGGGGTGCCGGGGACGGCCACCGCCATCGGCCTGGTCCAGTCGGCGACGACCATGCCGTTCTGGACGGTGCCGACCGCGCGCAGGGCACGGTGGGTGACGGCCCTTCGTCGTACCTCGGCAAGCAGTTGAAAACCACCCACGAGCAGCAGGATCCCGGCGATCAGCGCGATCGGGCCGGGCACCGGCTCGGGCAGCTCCAGGGTGGGGGAGTCGTCCAGGGCGGACAGCGGCGGGACGTCGTCGAGCATGGTCAGCGCCAGCATGGTCAGCGACCAGGTGGACGCGGCGGCCGCGACGACCGCGGTGATCGTCAGCGTCCAGGCGGCCGGGCCGGGGGCGCCGCGGCCCGCGACCCACCGGGCGACCAGCGCCAGGGGCAGCGCCAGCAGCAGCGGAAGGTAGACCGCGAAGGTCATGCCGGCGGCTGTTCGAGCAGCTCCCGCAGGATGGCGACGTCGGCGGCGTCGAGCGAGGCGGCGAACTGCTGGAGCACGGCGTGCCGGTCGGTGCCGTCCGGCAGGGCCGCCCGCATCTGCGCGGCGGCGGCGGTCGCCGCGTCCTCGACCGGCCAGTACTCATGGCCGCGGCCGGCGCGACGGCGGTGCACCTGGCCCTTCTCGTGCAGGCGGATCAGGATGGTCTGCACGGTGTTGTACGCCAGGTCGTCGCCGACCTGCTGCTGCACCTGGGCCGCCGTCATCGGAGCGCCGGCCGCCCACAACGCGGCCATCGCCGCCGCCTCGAGGGTGCCCGGCCGTCGTCTGTCCTTCACCCCGTCAGGATAGCCAGACATGAGCACCTACATGGTGTAGGAGATAGGCTCGACGGCATGATCCTGCTTGGCTGCACCGGCGCCGCGTTCGCACTGCTCGCCCTCGCGGTGGCCGGTGGGTTCGGGCCGTTGCTGAGCTTCGACGCGTGGGTGAGCGAATGGGCGCACACCGTGGCGCTCGCCCATCCGCTCTGGCGGGCGATCATGTCGGCGATCACGGTGACCGGCAGCCTGTCGGTGCTCGGCCCGCTGGCCGTCCTCGGCTGCGTGATCCTGCTGGTCACCGGCCGGTGGCGGCAGGCCGTCCTCGTCGCCGTGGCGCTGACCGTCGTGCCGAGCGTGCGGCTGATCGTGCTCGCGCTGATCGCCCGGCCCCGCCCGCTCGACCAGCTCGCTCCCGCGTCGAGCTGGTCGTTCCCGTCCGGGCACAGCACCGCCTCGGCGACCGCGGCGCTGGTCCTGGTGCTGGTCTGCGGGCCGATGCTGCGCGGCCGGCGGGCCCGGGTCGCGCTGGCGGTGCTCGCCGGGGCGTGGGCGGTGGCGGTCGGGGTGAGCCGGGTCGCGCTGGTCGTGCACTGGCCCAGCGACGTGGTCGGGGCCTGGCTGTTCACGGTGACGATGGTGTGCGGCCTGGACCTGGCGCTGCGGCGGTTGCTCGACGCGCGGTCAGGGGCTCCGGTTGGGTGAACGGGGAGAGCTGGGGCGCCGGGTACGGCCGTACCCCCGGGAAGGTTTTGATCGGAATCGGGCCGGGGCCCGGCCGTGCCTGATGCCGGGCTGGGTCGGTGAGCTGCGCGGCCGGCGGACCCACATCGAGAGCAGCGCCGCGGCCACGGCCAGGAGGGCGAGGACGATCGTCACCAGGTGATCCTGGTCAACCGGCGCTGAGGTCACGCTGAGAGACGATCAGCGGGGCTCGGCCCGGTCGCGGCGGCGGGCGCGGAGCAGTTCGATGCCGATCGGCAGGACCGAGACGGCGACGATGCCGATCAGGATGAACTCGATGTTGTTCTTCACGAACGGGATCTGGCCGAGGAAGTAGCCCAGCGTGGTGACCCCGCAGCCCCAGAGAGTGCCGCCGAGCACGTTGTAGAGCAGGAACGTGCGGTAGTGCATGTGACTCGCGCCGGCCACGATCGGCGTGAACGTGCGCACGATGGGTACGAAGCGGGCCAGGGCGATCGAGCGGGCCCCGTACCTCTGGAAGAAGTTCTGGGCCTTGGTCAGATTCTCCTGCTTGAACAGGCGGGAGTCGGGGCGGCGGAACAGTGCGGGACCGAAGCGTCTGCCGAACAGGTAGCCGAACTGGTCACCGGCGATCGCGGCGATCGAGACCAGCAGGCACATCAGCCACAGCGGCTGGTGCAGATAGGTGCCGTCGGCGATCAGCAGGCCGCCGGTGAACAGCAGCGAGTCGCCGGGCAGGAAGAAACCGAACAGCAGCCCGGACTCGGCGAAGACGATCGCCAGGATGCCGGCCAGGCCGAACGTCGAGATCAGCCAGTTCGGATCCAGGAACTGCGGCATCGAGGCGTCCTTCGTCAGGGGTTGGAACGCAAAAACCTACACGATGTAGGTTTCCGATGCCGGACACGGTAAACCTGGCGAACGATCAGGCCGCCGGGTCGCGGCGGAGCAGGATCACCCAACCCGCGGCCACGCACAGGGCGATCGTGCCGGTCTGGACGAGGACGCCCGTCCCCAGGCCGGTGGCCCCGGCCGGATCGAACAGGCCCACCCAGTTCTGCCAGTAGTGGACCGGCAGGACGACGGCGACCGCGTGCAGGGCGTCCTGGCCGTTGAGCACACCGGCGAGCACGACGAAGCCGATCGCGGCGGCGAGCGCCTCCGCGCCGCGGGGCAGCAGCAGGCCCAGGGTGAACGCGATGGCGGCCATCGCGAGCATGCACAGCAGCAGGTACGCGGTGGCCGCCAGCGACCGGGCCGCCGCGCCCCCGGCGGTGAGGTCGGCGGCGCCGATGACGTGGAACGGATGCCAGCCGAACAGCACCGTGCCGGCGGCCAGGCCGGCCGCCGGCACGGTTAGCACGGCGAGCGTGGTGGCGACGGCGGTGGCGGCCAGTTTCGTGGCCAGCAGCCGGCCGCGGGTGACCGGGGCGACGTAGAGGTAGCGCAGGATGCCCCAGTCGCGGTCGGCGGACGCGATCGTGGCCGCCAGCAAGGCCACCACGATCGGCAGCTGCAGCGGGCCGATGAATTGCTGACTGGCCATCGCGTGGTTGAGGGCGGAGAACGGCGACGCGCCGAACAGGCCGCTCTCGGTGCCGTTGCGGTGCCCGGCGGACGAGGCGAACGACCACCCCGCGGCGATCGGCACGGCGGCCAGGCAGGCCAGCGCGATCATCGTCCGCAGACGCAGGATCTGGGTCCGGAGCTCACCGCGCAGCATCGCCGGCTCCTTCGGTCATCGCCAGGTAGACGTCCTCCAGGGACCGGTCCGCGGTCAGGAACGAGTCGAGCGGGCCGGCGGTCACCAGCCGGCCGTGGTTGAGCACCACGATGTGGCTGGCCAGCTGCTGGACCTCGGCGAGCTGATGGCTGGAGATCAGGACGGCGGCTCCGGCCCCGGCCCGGGCGGCCAGGTGCCGGCGCAGGGCCCGGACCTCGGCCGGGTCGAGCCCGTTGGCCGGCTCGTCGAGGATCAGCACGTCCGGGTCGCGCATCAGCGCGGCGGCCAGCATGAGGCGCTGCTTCATGCCCATCGAGTAGCCCTTGACCTTGCGATCGAGCGCCGAGCCGAGGCCGGCCAGCTCCAGCGCGTCGGTCAGCCCGGGTGGCGGCCAGGCCCGGCGCGACGCGCCCCACAGCAGGCGCAGGTTCGCGTTCCCGCTCAGATGGGGGACGAACGCCGGACCGTCGATCAGCACGCCGACCCGGTGCAGGACCGGCGCGCCCAGGTGGACCGCCTGGTCGGCGATCCGCACCGTGCCGGCGTCGGCTCTGGCCAGGCCGACCAGCATCCGCATGGTCGAGGTCTTGCCGGCTCCGTTCGGCCCCAGCAGGGCGCAGACCTGGCCGGCGCGCACCGAGAAGGTGAGCAGGTCGACGGCGTGCCGCCGGCCGTACCGTTTGGACAGCCCGTCCGCCCGGATCATGACCGGTGACGCAGGCCGAGGGTGGCCATCGCGGTGGACGCGCCCAGCGCGACGACGACGGCGGCCCAGCTGTACAGCGACGGCGTGGCCAGGAACCCGTGCTGGTCGTGGACGCCGGAGTGCACCTGCGGACCCCACGCCGCGACCGCGACGGTGGCCACCGCCATCGCGCCGGCGACCGTCCGGAGCAGGCCGATCCGGGCCGGCGCGGCCTGGCGCAGGGCCCGGGTGGCGGCCCAGGCGGTCGCGGCGACCACGGCGATCCCGGCCGCGGCGAGCACCAGGAAACCGGCGTGTCCGGCCGAGGTGGCCAGGACCAGCCGCAGGACGCCGTACCAGGCGGCCGCGCCGGCGAGCGGGACGGCCAGGTACTTCCACGCGCCCGGCTGCCGGAGCGCGGGCGCGGCGGCCAGCGCCAGCGCGAGCAGGGCCACCGCGGCCGCGGCCACCAGCAGCGCGTACGTGCCGGTCGCCCGGCCGGTGAAGTCCTCGGCCAGCTTCGCGAAGCCGATCCCGGCGACCGTGAACAGGCCGGTCGCCCACACCACTCCGTCGGACATCAGTGCACCTCCGTGAGCTCGGGCGGCCCCGAGGACCGAGTCGGCGATCAGTCCCGGTCGCCGGTGGATCCGCAGGTCGTGCAGCAGCTGCGCGTACTCCTCGCCGTAGCGGCGGCGCCAGGCGGCCGGGTAGCAGGCCACCAGCGTCCGCACCAGACGCCCGTCGCCGCTCATGCCGGCGCCGTCCCGAGCCGGCCCAGACTCAGGGCGGCCAGCCGCTGCATCCGGGTCGCCTGGGCGGACAGCTCGGCGGCGCCGGCCGCGGTCAGCCGGTACGGCCGGCGCCGCCCGTCCGCGGGCAGGCCCTCGATCAGGCCGCTCTTCTCCAGCCGGGTCAGCGCCGCGTAGAGCGTCCCGGGGCCGAGCGTCACGCCGACCTGCTCGGCGATGTCGGTGGTCATGGCGTAGCCGTGCTTCGCACCGTCGGCCAGGCTCGCCAGGATCAGCAGGCCCGGTTCGGCCCAGCGGCCGAGGTCGTCCACCATCTCTACTCCGTCCGTCGCTATATCGTCCAACGTACTACGCGGGGCGATATAGCGACAGGGGGCTCCTGAGGATTCCCTGAATCGGGTCGATAGGAGCGGCGCGGCCCACGGCGCTACGGTGCGACGGTGAGCGACAGCGTGGACGCACCACCCCGGGTCCTGGTCGTCGAGGACGACCGGGACGTGGGCTCGGGACTGGCCGGCGCGCTGGCCCTGGACGGCTACGAGGTCCGGTGGGCGCGCACGTCGGCGGACGCGGCACGGCTGGTGGGTGACCGCGTACCGGATCTGATTCTGTTGGATCTCGGTTTGCCCGACGGTGACGGCCTGGAGCTGTGCGCGTCGATCCGGGAACGGTCCGCCGAGGTCGTCGTGGTGGTGGTGACCGCCCGCACCGACGAGGCCGACGCGGTCCGGGCCCTCGACGGCGGCGCCGACGACTTCGTGATGAAGCCGTTCCGGCCGGTCGAGCTGCGCGCCCGGCTCCGGGCCCACCTGCGGCGCCGCGGCGACACCGGGCCGCCGGAGCTGTCCGCCGGGCCGGTGCGGCTGGACCAGCGCGCCCGCCGGGCCTGGGTCGGTGGCCGGGAGATCGAGCTGCGGCCGAAGGAGCACGAGCTGCTCGCGGTGCTGGTGGCCGCGGCCGGCGAGGCGGTGCGCCGGGAGCACCTGATGGACGTGGTGTGGGACGAGCACTGGTCGCGCTCGACCAAGACCCTCGACGTGCACGTGGCCAGTGTGCGCCGCAAGCTCGCCGACGCCGGGGACCGCTGGGACCGGATCGCGACGCTGCGCGGCTACGGCTACCGGTTCGAGACGGACTGAAACGGGACCAGCAGGGCGACGCGCGGGTGCGGCCCGCGGCGGCGGATCAGCAGGGACCCGCCGACCCGCTCCACCATCCCGGTCACCATGGTCAGGCCGTTGCCCAGCGGCGCCCCGTCCGTGAACCCGTCACCCTCGTCGGTGACACTGATCAACACCGATTTCCCGTACGGTTCGACGGTCACCGTGACCGTCCCGCGCCCGTGCCGGATCGCGTTGTCCAGCAGCACGTCCAGGCTCTGCCGCAGGGCCGGCCCGCTCAGCGTGACCAGGTCGTCGACGTCGCTGCGCAGCAGCACCGGACGCTCCGGGGCATGCCACCGCCGCACGGCCTCGGCGGCGATCCGGCCCGGGTCGCCGGCCCCGGCCCCGGTCCGGCCGCGCAGCGCGACCAGGTCCGCGATCGTCGTCTCCAGGTCCCGGGCCCGGGACAGCGCGGCCGGCACGTCCGGCTCCGGCCGGTCCAGGGCGAGCACCAGCCCGGCCAGCGGCGTCCGCAGCTGGTGGGAGGCGTCCCGGACGAACTCGCGCTCGTGCCGGACCAGCTCCTCGATCTGGGCGGCGCTGTCCCGCAGGGCGTCCCCGGCGGCGTCCGCCTCGGTGCTGCCCCAGCGTGGCAGCCGCAGGTCGTAGCGGCCGTCGCCGAGTCCACGGGCCGCCCCGGTGAGCATCTCGAACGGCCGGGCGATCCGGGCGGCCGAGTGCCGGGCCAGCAGGATCGCCACCGCGATCACCAGCAGGGCGAGGCCGGCGAGCAGCCCCCAGATCCGGTAGCTGCTGGCCCGCAGCCGGTCCAGCGGTACCGCCGCGCGGACGCTGCCGGCGACCGTGGTGTCCGAGATGACCGGCATCACGACGGCCAGGTCGGCACCGTCGTCCCCGTCGTGCTCGTGCCCGTCGACGGCCTGCGCGGCCAGCGCCGAGCGGGCCGGCCCGGTGCCCGCGAGCCGGTCGCCCCGGGCGTCGTAGACCGCGATGCCGGCCGGGACCCGCAGCGACGTGCCGGGCCCGAGGAAGTCGTCCGGCACGGCGGCGACCGCGCGGGTGGCGTCGCGCTGCAGCCGGGCCAGGGCCTGACTGGTCACCAACTGGTCCAGCACGATCGCCAGCGGCAGGCCGAACAGCATCAGGGACAACGCCACGACGAGCAGGATCGCGTTGCGCACCCGGGTTCGCATCACCTACGTACTGTAGGAAGGCGGCAGGCAAAATGCTCCTTTACCTTTCGCTGACCGGGCGCTGGCCGGGGCTTCCCTAGCGTCGCCGGCATGCCACGAATCAACCCCTGGGTCGCGCTCGTGCTCCTCCTCGCCGCGTGCGGCCACTCCGGCACACCGACCGCCCCGGCCACCGCTCCGGCAGCTCCGACCACTGCTTCGGCAGCTCCGGCCGCGTCCAGCGGCGCGCCGGCCGGTCCGGAGAAGGCCGTGCCGGCCGAGCAGAACCCGCCCGGCGACATCCCGGACAACATCGCCTTCGTCGAATACACCAACGCCGCCGGGAAGTACCGATTCACCCATCCGGAGGGCTGGGCCGAGAAGACCCAGGGCGCCACGGTCACCTTCACCGACAAGCTCAACGGCGTCCAGGCCACCGTCGGCTCGGCCACCACCACGCCGACCGGCGCCTCCGCCACCGAGCAGGACGTGCCCGCCCTGCGGAGCGGTCAGGCCGCGTTCGAGCTGCGCGGCATCACCGAGGTGAGCGTGCCGGCCGGCGCGGGCGTGCGGATCGTCTACCGCCGCAACTCGGCCCCGGACCCGGTCACCGGCCGGCAGTACCGCGACGAGGTGGAACGCTACGAGATCGTCGCCGGTGGCCGGGAGGTGATCGTCGAGCTGTTCGGCCCGGTCGGCGCCGACAACGTCGACGCGTACCGCACGATGATCAAAAGCCTGAAGATCTCATGACCCCCCTTCTTGCGTACGGCCTGCATCGCTTCTACCGGCGTGGCGGCACCGAGATCGCCGCCCTGCGGGACGTCTCGCTCACCTGCGCGGCCGGGGAGACGGTCGCCGTCACCGGCCCGTCCGGCTCCGGCAAGTCCACGCTGCTGCACCTGCTCGCCGGCCTCGACGACCCGGACGGCGGCTGGATCGACGTCGCCGGGCACCGGCTGAGCCATCAGCGCCCGGCCCGGGCCGCCCGGCTGCGGGCGGCGCACCTCGGCGTCCTCACCCAGAGCAGCGGCCTGCTCGGGCACCTGAGCGTGCGGGAGAACATCCGGTTCGCCGCGTCGCTGAGCGGCCCGGGCGGCCCGTCGCCGGCCGACCTGATCGACGGGCTGGGGCTGACCGCCGTCCGGGACAGCCTGCCCCGCACCCTGTCCGGCGGCGAGACCGCCCGCGCCGGGCTCGCGGTCGCCCTGGCCGGCGCCCCGGACGTGCTGCTCGCCGACGAGCCCACCGCCGAGGTCAGCCGGGACGAGGAGAGCACCATTCTCGACCTGCTCACGCACTGGCGCCCGGCGCACGGCGCCACCGTGATCGTCACCCACGCCGCGGCCGTCGCCGAGCACGCGGACCGGGTGCTGCACCTGGTCGACGGGAGACTGACGTGATCCTGTCCGCCACCGGCATCACGGTCGCGATGGCCGGCCGGATCGTGCTCGACGACGTGTCCGTCCAGGTGGCCGCCGGCGAGCAGCACGCGGTGACCGGCCGCTCCGGCTCCGGCAAGACCACCCTGCTGCTCGTGCTGGCCGGGCTGCTCGTGCCGTCCACCGGGACCGTCGACCTGCGACTCGGGGCGGCCGAGGTGATGTACGTACCGCAGGCCCCGTCCCTGGTCCCGGAGCTGACCGCGGTGCAGAACGCCACTCTCGGGCTGCGGATCCGCGGCGTCGCCCCGGCCGAGGCCCGGGACCGGGCCCGCGCGCTGCTCACCGACTTCGGCCTGGACGGCGTGGACGACGCGCTGCCCGCCGAGCTGTCCGGCGGCATGCAGCAGCGGGTCGCACTGGCCCGCGCCCTGGCCGTGCGCCCGCGACTGCTGCTCGCCGACGAGCCCACCGCCGCGCTGGACCAGGTCACCGGCGCGCACACCCTCGACGTCCTGACCGGGTACGCACGGGACTCCGGCGCCGCCCTGATCGTCGCCACCCACGATCCGGCCCTGGCGGCGCGCTTCCCGGCCCGGACCGCGATCGCCGCCCAGGAGGCGCTCCGATGACCTTCCGCTACGTGCTGCGCGGGTTGCTGCGCCGCCCGGCCGAGACCGTCGCGGCGGCCGTCGCCGTCGCGCTGACCGTCGCCTTCCTCGTCCTGCTCGGCGCGTTCACCGCGCAGACCGGCGCCCGGCTGACCGACCGCGCCGCCGCCCGGGTGCCGGTCGACTGGCAGGTGCAGGTCACCGCGGGTGGTGACCCGGCGAGCCCCGGCACCGCGCTCGCCGCGGTGCCGGGGCTGACCGGCTTCCGGGCCGTCGACTACGCCAAGGTCCCCGGCCTGACCGCGACCTCGCCCGGCAACGGCACCCGGACCACCGGCGCCGCCTACGTGGTGGCCCTGCCCGCGGACTACCCGGCGTTCGCCCCGAGCGAGATCCGGATGCTGCTCGGCGCCGGTGGGGCGGTGCTGCAACAGCAGACCGCGTCCAACCTCGGCGCCGCCCCCGGCGACCCGGTCACCGTGCTCGGCGCCGGCCGGCCCGTCCCGGTCACCGGGGTGGCCGAACTGCCCAACGCCGACTCGTTCTTCCAGGTCGTCGGCGCCCCGGCGGGCTCCGGCGCGACCGCGCCGCCGGACAACGTCCTGCTGGTCGGCCCGGAGCGATTCGCGGCCCTGACCGCCGGCGCCACGGTCGTGCACCAGTTCCACGTCCGGCTGGACCGCGCGTCCCTGCCCGCCGACCCGGCGCGGGCCGCGGCCGAGGACACCCAGCGGGCCAACCACTACGCCGCGGCGGTGGCCGGCGGTGCCCTGATCGGCGACAACCTGCAGGTCGCACTGTCCGCGGCGCGCGAGGACGCGATCTACGCCCGTCTGCTCGTGCTGCTGCTCGGCGTGCCCGGCCTGGTCCTCGCCGCGGTGGTCACCGCGCTGGTGGTCTCGCTGCGCAACGACCGGCAGCGCCGCGACCTCGCCCTGCTGCGGCTGCGCGGGGTCACCCCGCGCCGGGCGGCCCTGCTGCTCGGCGGTACCGCCGTCCTCGACGGGCTGCTCGGCGCCGGTCTCGGGGTCGCCGCCGCGATCGTGGCCTCCCGGGCCGGGCCGTTCGGGCCGGTGACGCCCGGCTGGCTGACCGCCGGCGCGATCACCGGGGTGCTGCTCGCGGCCGGCACCGAGCTGGCCCCGGTCGCCGGCACGCTGCGCGGCACCGCGCCCACCATCGCGGACACGGTGCACCGGATGCCACCCACCCGCCTGCCGCTGCCCCTGCGACTCGGGCTCGACCTGCTGCTGCTGGCAAGCTCGGCGATCGTCTTCTGGCTGACTGCCCGCGGCAAGTACCAGGTGGTGGTGGTCCCGGAGGGCGTTCCGGTCACCTCGGTCAACTACGCCGCGCTGCTCGCCCCGGCCCTGGCCTGGCCGGGCATGGCCCTGCTGATCTGGCGGGTGACCGTGCTGATCCTCGACCGCCCGGCGCGGACACCCGCCGCGGACCCCGGCGGCCGGTTCCGGGACCTGCGCCACGACGTGGTCCGCCGCCGGCGGGTGCTGATCGCCCGCGGGGTGACCGGGCTGGCGGTCGCGGTCGCGGTGACCGTCTCGGCCGCGGTCTTCACCCACACCTACGACCAGCAGGCCCGCCTGGACACCGCGCTGACCGTCGGCTCGGACGTCGCCGTCACCGTCGCCCCGGACAGCACCACCGGCCTCGACCCGGCGATCGCCGCGGTGCCCGGGGTCAGCGCCGTCGAGCAGGTCAGCCACCGGCTCGTCTACGTCGGACCGGACCTGCAGGACCTGTACGGCATCGACCCCGCCACCGTCGGCCGGGCCGCCCCGCTGCAGGACGCGTTCACCCCGGGCAGCTCGATCCGCGACGTGTTCGCCCGTCTCGCCGCCACCCCGGACGGCGCGCTGCTGTCCCAGGAGACGCTGCACGACTACCAGCTGCACCCCGGCGACCAGGTGCGGCTACGGCTCAAGGACGCGACCGGCGCCTATCGGGCGGTGTCGTTCCACGTCGTCGGCGTGGTCACCGAGTTCGCCACCGCGCCCCGGGACAGCTTCGTGCTGGCGAACCGCTCGTACGTCGCCGCGGCGACCGGCCTGACCGCCGTGCAGACCCTGCTGGTGCGCACCCCGGCGCCGGCCGCGGTGGCCGCGGCGATCCACGCGCCGCAGGCCGCGCTGGTCAACGACATCACCGCGCCCCGGGTCGCGGTGCCGTCCGCGTCCGGCCTGGCCGCCGGCAGCCTCGCCGGGCTGTCCGGGCTCACCCTGGCCTTCGGGGTGCTGCTGGCCGCGGCCAGCGCTGGCCTGGTCCTGGTGGTCGGGGCCACCCAGCGCCGCCGATCGATCACCGCGCTGGCGGTGCTCGGCGCCTCGGCCCGGCAGCGGGCCGGGCTGCTGTGGACCGAGGCGCGGATCCTGACCGCCGCCGGGGTGCTCGGCGGACTGGTCACCGGGGCGCTGCTCGCCGCCGAGCTGATCAAGGTGCTGACCGGCATCTTCGACCCGCCGCCGGAACAGCCGGCGATCCCGTGGACGTTCGTCGCGCTGGTCACGGCGGCGGTCACCGCCACGGCGCTGCTGGCCACGCTGGGCTCGGCCCGCTGGGCGAACCGGGTCGACGCCGCCCGGCTGCGCGACCTCTGAGGCGGCTATTCGTTGCGGGCCGTGGCCGGGCCGGTCATCCGGGCCAGCAGCGGCATCGTGGCGAGGACGACGCCGAGGCAGGCGAGCAGGCCCCCGGCCACGGTCAGGTAGTAGACCGGGTCGGGGGCGTGCAGGTCGTACCGCATCTGGGAGCGCAGGAACAGATGCGCGGCCAGAAATCCGACGCCTACGGCGACGGCGGAGACGACCAGCAACGGTACGGCCGTCTCCAGCGCCACCACCCGGCGCAGCTCGGCCAGGCGCACGCCGGTCAGGCGCAACATCGCGAACGGCCGGCGCCGCTCGGTGAGCCCGCCGACGACGCTGACCGCCAGACTGCACCCGGCGATCACCAGACTGGACAGGATCGCCACGTCGGCCAGCCGCTGGAACTGGGCCAGCAGCCGGGTGAAGTCGCCGAAGTGCTCGGCGTCGGTGGCGGCCGTCCGGCTGTCCGGGAGCATCCCGTTGAGCGCGGTCCGGGCCCGCTCGATCGCGGCCGGCGAGCCGTCGGTCGCCACCACCGCGCTGATCACGTTGAGCCCGGCCAACCGGTCCTCGCTCGTCGTCGCGGCCGGCCAGACCGGGCCGGTGGCCGTGCCGGCGAGGTTCTTCGGGCCGGTCAGCCCCGGGTACACCTCGGCGACCCGCGCCCCGGACGGGCAGGTGCCGGCGGCCGGGATCGCGGCCAACTCGGCGCAGGAGATCAGCCCGGGCAGGCTCAGGCTTCCCGGCCGTGACTCGGGGTTGATCCGGATCAGGTGCGCGGCCAGGCCGGGCGGCAGACGCAGGGAGTCC
Organism: Actinoplanes sp. L3-i22; assembly: GCF_019704555.1. Taxonomy (NCBI): domain Bacteria; kingdom Bacillati; phylum Actinomycetota; class Actinomycetes; order Micromonosporales; family Micromonosporaceae; genus Actinoplanes; species Actinoplanes sp. L3-i22. Next base: position 7,330,822 of record NZ_AP024745.1, on the reverse strand, counting down.
GCCGGGACACCCTGGTCGCGGGGCAGGGCGTTGATCGACACGAAGTCGTGCGCGGCCGCGCCGGCCGCGCCACCCCCGCGCTCGGCCATGATCGTGGTGATCACGCCGGTCGCCGCGCTGGTCACGAAGAGGGCCAGCATCAGGCCGCTGACCGCGCGGAACCCGGCCCGCGGGTCGTCGGCGAGCCGCCGCCCGGCGATCAGCGTCGCGGGCCGCTGCGCGCGGCGGGCCAGCAGCCGGGACCCGGCCATCGCCAGCCACGGCCCGGCGATCATCAGGCCGATCATCACGGCGAAGATCCCGGAGAGGTACGCGATCATCTGCCCGTGGGTCGTCCGCGGCCGGTCGCCGAGCAGGTAGGCGAGTTCGCCCAGCCCGGCCAGCAGCGGCAGGACCCGCCAGGCCCGCGGCGGTTTCGGGGTGACCCGCCGGGTGACCCCGAGCGGGGAGATCCGGACCCGGCGCAGCGCGACCCGGGCGGCCAGGGCCGCGGCGAGCGGCACTCCGAGCGCGACCACCAGCACGTCGGTCAGCGTCAGCGACAGGTCGTCGGAGAAGAACGGCTCACCGGTGAACGGGATCTGGGCGAGCCCGGCGCGGATCGCGAAGAACACCCCGAACCCGGCGAGGGTGCCGGCGGCCGCGGCCGCCGCGGATTCGACGGTGGCGAACAGGGTGATCTGCCGTGGGGTGGCGCCGATCAGCCGCATCGCGGCGAACCGCTGCTCGCGGCGGGCGGCGGAGAGCCGGGTGGCCGTCCCGATGAAGATCACCAGCGGGAAGAGCAGCGCCGCGGCGACCACCGACAGGGTCAGCGCGATGCCGTTGGAGCCGATCCCGATCACGCAGCCGTCGCAGTCGTCGGGCGAGATCGTGACGAGCCTGGTGACCTCGCCGGCGCCCTCGATCCGGCTGACCTGCTCCCGGGTCTGCCCGATGACCACGACCAGCGAGTCCGGCGAGGCCAGCGCGGCCCGGCCGAGCAGGCCGGCCTGCCGCCCCGGGAACCGGTCCCGCAGCTGGTCGGCCGGGTAGTCGCGGAGCAGCCGGGCGAGCGCGGGGGACACGTAGAACTCGCCCGGCGCGGGCAGCGCGGTCATCCCGGGCGGGAGCGCGCCGTGCGGGCCGGAGATCGCCACGTCGACCCGGGCCATCGGATGCCCGTGGAAGTAGCCCTCGCGGACCGCCCAGAGCGCCGGGTCGGGCGCCTCCGGCCCGGTAGCGGCGCTGGTGACCTGGCTGTTGAGCCAGGCATACCGCAGGTTCTGGCTGTGCACCGCGTTGACCCCGGCGACGGCGGCGAGCAGCATGCCGACCCCGATCGCGACCGCGGCGGCCAGCACGGCCAGGCGCAGCACGGCCTCGCGGCCACCCGCCACGGCGAGCCTCAGTCCGAGCGTGATCATGCCGCGGTCACCCCGGCCGGCGTGGTCACCCGTCCGTCGCGGACCATCACCAGGCGGTCGGCGTACGCGGCGACCCGGGCCTCGTGGGTCACCAGCACCACCGTCGTGCCCTGCTCCCGCGCGGCCGCGACCAGCAGGTCCATCACCTGCTCGCCGGTGAGCGAGTCGAGCGCGCCGGTCGGCTCGTCGGCGAACAGCACCCGCGGGCTGGCGACCAGGCCGCGGGCCAGGGCGACCCGTTGCGCCTGGCCGCCGGAGAGCTCCCCGGACCGCCGCAGCTCCAGGCCGTCCAGGCCGAGGCGGGTGAACCAGGCGCGGGCCCGCTCGATCGCGGCGGCGCGGCGGGTGCCGCCCAGCAGCAGGGGGAGGGCGACGTTCTCCACCGCGGTCAGCTCGGGGACCAGCTGTCCGAACTGGAACACGAACCCGAACCGGTCGCGGCGCAGTTCGCTGCGGGCCTTCTCGGTCAGGTTGTCGATCCGTACGCCATCGCAGTGAATCTCCCCGGCATCCGGGACCAGGATGCCGGCCAGGCAGTGCAGCAGCGTCGACTTGCCGGAGCCGCTCGGGCCCATCACCGCGACGATCTCGCCCTCGGCGACGTCCAGGTCGGCCCCGCGCAGCGCCGGCGTCGCCCCGAACGACAGCCGGACGTCGGTGGCGGACAGCGCGGCGGTCACGGCTTCCCCCCGGTGATCTCGGTGCGCAGCGCGTCCAGGCGGGCGGCCGTGGTGTCGATCCAGCGCAGGTCGGCCTCGAGGTGGAACAGGCCGTGGTCGGCGAGCATCTTCTCGATCAGGCCGCCGGTGCGCCTGATCTCGGTCAGCTCGCGCATCCGGGCGACGTGGGCGCCGCGCTGGGCGTCCAGATAGGCCTCCGCCGGGCGGTCCAGCATCAGGGCCAGGACGACCTTGGTGAACAGCACGCTCTGCAGGTGCGGCTCGGGCGCGACCGGGTCGGCCAGCCAGGTGTTCACCTCGGTCGCGCCCTGGTCGGTGATCACGTAGCGCTTGCGCTCGGGCCCGTCGCCGGGGGCCACCTCGTCCATCACCACCTTGCCGTCCCGCGAGAGCCGGCTCAGGGTCGCGTAGACCTGCCCGAACGGCAGCGACTTGCCGACGCCGAAGAACGCGTCGTAGTCGCGCTTGAGGTCGTAGCCGTGGCTCGGGGCTCGCTCGAGCAGGCCGAGAAGGGTCAGCGGAACACTCATGCGGCGACCATACACCGGGTGTATACCTCGCGTATATACCCGCGAGGTAGGTCGCGTCGAAGCACATCGATGCTGAGTGGACGCTGAACGGGTTTGCGCTGGGTGACGGCGTTCTTACGCCGCTCTTAGGCGGGTCCGACAGATGTTCTTAGCCGCGCCGCCGATCGTGAACCACACAGCGCCGCCGCACGCCCCCACCGACCCGAAACCAACGATCAACCCCGATTTTTTGGTACGGATCGATAGCGCACCCTGTCGGCCACTCACCTGAGAGAGCGAGCAAGACCATGAGCGACCTGACCCCGCGCCAGCCCCACGACAGCGACGAAGCGCCCGGCGCCGAGCACGTCGCCGGCACGAACGCCACCACCCCGGCCGACACGACGCCCGCCCAGCCCACCGCGACGCCCGCCCACCCGGCCGCAGCGCCCCAGCCGGCGGCGGCGCCCGACCAGTCGGGTGCGGCAGCCCAGCCCGCGGCGACGCCCGCCCAACCGGCTGCGGCGCATCAGCCCGCGGCGTCGCCCGACCAGCCGGCCGCGGCCCACCAGCCCTCCGTGGCCCACCAGCCCTCCGTGGCCCACCAGCCCTCCACGGCGCACGCGCTGGGGCCGGTCTTTGCCGTTCCGGTGGCCGCGGCTCCCCGCGAACGCTGGTACCGGCGCCGACTGCCGCTGGTGACCACCGGCGCGGCCCTGTTCCTCGGCGTCGTGCTCGGCGCCGGCGCGGTCGCTGCGGCGGCCGAGTTCGGCGACGGCCACGGCAACGGCCGCGGCAACCACCAGGGCGGCGACACCCGAGCCGACGGCCGAGACAGCGACGACGACAACGGCGGGAACAGCGAGAACGGCCGCGGCGGGACCAACGGGAACGGCCGCGACCGCGACGGCCAGAACGGCCGCGGCGAGCGGAACGGCAACCACGGCCAGCGGGGCGACGACCAGTCCACCCCGGCGCCGTCGACCTCCAGCAGCACCGCCCCGGCAGCGACAGCGCCTGCGGCGACCGCGCCGGCAGCGACAGCGCCTGCGGCGACCGCGCCCGTCCCGGCCGCCTCCTCCTGAGGAGTCAGGGCAGGACCAGGCCGGTGCGGTAGGCGATGATCACCAGTTGCACCCGGTCCCGGGCGCCCAGCTTGGTCATCAACCGGCTCACGTGGCTCTTCACCGTCGGCATGGTGATGTGCATGCCGACGGCGATCTCGGCGTTCGAGGCGCCCCGCCCGACCAGGGTCAGCACCGCACGCTCCCGGTCGGTGACACCGGTCAGCGCGGGCGGCGTACCGGCCGGCTCGGGATGCGCGGCGACCAGCGCGATCAGGCGGCGGGTGACGCTCGGGGCGACCAGCGCGTCACCGGCCGCGACCACCCGGATCGCCGCCACGATCTCCTCCAGCGCCATGTCCTTGACCAGGAAGCCGGAGGCGCCGGCCCGCAGCGCGCCGTAGACGTACTCGTCGTCGTCGAACGTGGTCAGCACGACCACCCACGGCGCGTCGGGGATCGCGCTGATCCGGCGGGTGGCCTCGATCCCGTCCATCCCGGGCATCCGGATGTCCATCACCACCACGTCCGGCCGCAGCTCACCGGCGAGCCGGACCGCCTCGGCGCCGGACCCCGCCTCGCCGGCCACCTCGATGTCGTCGGCGTCGGTCAGCACCATCCGCAGCGCCGTGCGGACCAGCGCATGGTCATCGGCGAGCAACACCCGCACCGCCGCCACCCGCCCACTCACGCCACCTCCGCCGCCCTCCGCCGCCACGCGCCCGCTCACACCGCCGCCTCCGCCGCGCTCACGCCGCCACCGGCCCGTTCACGCCGCCACCTCCACTGCGCTCCGGCATCACCCGCTCGCTCCTGCGGCGGCGGGCAGGCGGACCGCCACCCGGAAGCCGCCGCCGGCCCGGGTGCCCGCCGCGAACGTGCCGTTGAGCAGGGCGACCCGCTCCCGCAGCCCGATCAGGCCGAACCCGGCGGGCGCCGTGGCGGCGGCGCCCGGACCGTCGTCGAGCACCTCGATGGCCAGCTCGGCCGGATGGTAGGCCACCGACACCCGGCAGCCGGTGACCCCGGCGTGCCGCAGCACGTTGGTCAGCGACTCCTGGATCACCCGGTAGGCCGACAGCTCCACCTCCTCCGGCAGCGGGCGCCGGGCGCCGTGCCAGCTCAGATCGACGTCGACCCCGGCCGCGACGACGGCCGCGATCAGCCGGTCGACGTCGGCGAGCCGGGCCGGCCGCGGCTGGTCCGTCTCGCGCAGCGTGCCGACCATCCGGCGCAGGCCGGCCAGGGTGTCCCGGCCGGTCGCCTCGACCGCCCGCATCGCCGCCCGGGCCTGCTCGGGCTGGGTGCCCAGGACCCGGGCGGCGGCACCGGCCTGCAGCGCGATGATCCCGATGCTGTGCGCCACCTGGTCGTGCAGTTCCCGGGAGATGCGCAGCCGCTCGGCCAGCACGGCCTGGGTGGCGGCCTGCTCGCTGAGCCGGCGCGCGTTGCCCCGGGCCTGGCGCACCGAGTAGCCGACCAGGCCGGCCACCAGCAGCGGCAGCACCACGAACGCCACCCAGGCGGTCCAGTCGAGATCCGGCCCGAGCTGCCCGTGGTCGTCCGGGTGGCCGGCGAACGTCCGCAGCGCGACACCGGCCGGCTCGACGGCGAGCACCGGCAGCAGCCCGGCCGGCCAGGTCCAGCGGGGCCGGCTCGCCACCAGATGCACCATCACCACGTCGGCGGAGAGCAGCAGCATCGCCAGCGAGCTGTCCAGCGAGGCGGCCATCGCGTGGTGGCCCAGCGCCAGGACCATCACCGTCCCGGCGGCGACCAGCAGGTACAGCGCGGTCAGCGGCCGGCGGCGGGCCAGCACGCCGGCCACGATCCCGCTCCCGGCGCACACCGCGGTCACCGCCCAGACCCAGGCCGCCGGCTGCGGCAGCCCCGATGGCATGCCGGGCACGCCGGAGAAGCCGCGCAGCACCCAGAACGTCGCCGCGCACCAGAGCAGCGCGACCCAGGCGCCCAGCGGCATCGATCGGCGATGCGGTGAGCCAGACATGCGCCGAGCGTATCGACCGCCGGACCGGCCGGCATCCGACCAAGGTATGCCGTCCACGGGCGGATCCCGGGCCGGTCCGCGGTCCGATGACGACACCCGCCCGGGCGGGCCACGGTATCGCCATGATTGAAGTCGACGAGCTGGTCAAACGGTACGGCCGGACCACCGCGGTGGCCGGACTGTCGTTCGTGGCCCGCCCGGGCCGGGTCACCGGGTTCCTCGGGCCGAACGGCGCCGGCAAGACCACCACCCTGCGCGTGCTGCTCGGCCTGGACCGGCCGGACGGCGGCACCGCCACGATCAGCGGTACGGCGTTCGGCCGGCACCGCCGCGGGCTACGGCACGCCGGCGCGCTGCTGGACGCCCAGCAGGCGCACCCGGGCCGCAGCGCCGCGGTGCACCTGGCCGCCCTCGCCCGCGGCAACGACCTGCCGCGGCGCCGGGTGGACGAGGTGCTCGGCGAGGTCGGCCTGACCGAGGTGGCCGGCCGCCGGGTCGGCACGTTCTCGCTCGGCATGCGGCAGCGGCTCGGGGTGGCCACCGCGCTGCTCGGCGACCCGCCGGTGCTGATCTTCGACGAGCCGGTCAACGGGATGGACCCGGAGGGGGTGCGCTGGGTGCGCCTGCTGTTCCGCCGGCTCGCCGCCGAGGGCCGGACGGTGTTCCTCTCCAGCCACCTGATCGGCGAGCTGGCCGCGACCGCCGACGACCTGGTCGTGATCGGTCAGGGCCGGCTGCTGGCGACCGGCTCGGTGGCCGGGCTGACCGGCTCGTACGACTCCCTGGAGGACGCGTTCCTGGAGCTGACCGCGGCGAACGTCGACTACCGGGCCGGCGGTGCCCGATGACCGCGCTGATCGCCGCCGAGTGGCTCAAGCTGCGCTCGTTGCGCTCGACCTGGTGGACGCTGGGCCTCACGGCGCTCACCGTGATCGTCGGCGCGGCGATGTCGGCCCGGGAGGAGTACGCGAACTTCCCGCGCCTGAGCCCGCAGCAGCAGCTGGAGCACGGCTTCGCGCTCAGCGACGCGTTCCCGTTGATGGCGTACCTGATCCTGCTGGTGATCGCCGCGAGCTCCGGGGCGGCCACGATGGTCAGCGAGTACGGCTCGGGCCTGATCCGGGTGACCCTGGTCGCGGTCCCGGCCCGGTCCCGGGTGCTGCTGGCCAAGGTGATCGTGGTCGCCGCGGCCTGGACCGTGACCGGGGTGTGCGGCGCGGCGGGCGGGTTCGCGGTGTCCCAGTGGATCCTGTCCGGCCGGGACGCGAACGCCGCCCTGAGCGACCCGGGCACGCTCACCGCGCTGGCCGGCGCCACCCTGGTCGCGCCGGTGGCGGCGCTGATCGGCCTGGGCATCGCGGTGCTGCTGCGGCACGGCGGCGCCAGCTACGTGGCCGCGATCGTGCTGCTGGTGCTCGTGCCGCAGCTCTTCACGGCCAAGCAGCATCCGGGCGCGGAGATCCGGCACACCATGGTGCTGTCCGCCTGGCAGCGGCTGACCGAGGCGTACGGCCCGCCGCAGTTCCTCGGGGACACCTACCCGCCGGCCGCCGAGGCCTGGCTCGCCTACCTGTGCTGGCCGCTCGCCTTCCTGAGCGCGGCGTTCCTGGTCTTCCGGCGGCGCGACGCGTGACCGTCAGAGCAGGGTGGTGACCGCGTCCGTGCCGGTGCAGATCCGCCAGCGGGCGTCCGCGCCCCGGATCAGGGTGAGGCTCATGCTCGTCGGCGCGAGCGCGGCCCGCGCGGCGACCACGTGCGTGGTGCTGCCGGAGCTGGTGCGGACGTAGACCGGCTCACTGCCGCGCACCGCCTGGATGTCGACCGTCACCTGGCCGCCGATCGTGCCGGTGGGTCCGACGATGCTGGTCAGGACGGGCGCGGTCGGCTGCACGTAGGCGCCCTGTTCGACGTACGTCCGCAATTCCGCCGTCAAGGTGTTGTCGGCGGCGCAGCCGGCGACCGTGATGCCGCTCGCCAGCGCCGGGTTCGGGTTGGCCAGCAGCCACTGACCGTAGGTGACCAGCGAGCCGACGACCTTGGGCCAGTTGCTGCCGGTGGTGGCGAGCGCCGGCGGCTTGCCGACCGGCGCGGCCGGAACGGCCTTGACCAGGGCGGCCTTGGCGGCGACCGGGGCCGCGACCGCGGTGGTCGTGGTCGTGGTGGTGGCGCAGCCGGAGAGCGCGACGAGGGCGATGACACCGGCGGTGACGAGGCGCGGAGCAGACATGGGGAGTCCTCAGTTGACGGTGACGGTGAGCGAACGGCCGATCATGGTTTCCAGCACGACACCGCTGGTCCCGTACGTGGTGCCGGTGTGCACCGCGTCCACCCAGACCTGGTAGTGCGCACCCTTGGTCAGGCCGGTGATCGCGACGCTCATCGGGTTGCAGGTGTGCGTGGCGGCGACGGTCAGCCACCGGGTCGGCGGCCCGTAGTCCGGGATCGCGGCGACCCGGTAGGTGAGCACCGCCGGGTCGCTCAGCTCGGTCCAGCGCGCGGTGATCGTCCCGGTTCCGGCGGTCGCGGTGACCGGGACGGTGGTGGCCGGCCCGAGCGCGGGGGAGCAGTTGGCGGTGGCGGCGACCGAGGCCGGGACGGTCGTCCGGGTGGCGGCGGGGGAGACCGCGAGGTACTGCCCGGTCGAGACGGCCACCGGGTGGTAGGCGCCCGGTGCGACCTGGGCCGGCGCGACGCTGGGGGCGGGCGCGGCGCCACCGGCGTACCAGGCGGCGGAGAGCGGCGCGGGCGAAGCGGCGGCGGCGGGGGTGGCGGTGCTCGTCCCGCAGGCGCCGGTGGCCAGGAGGGCGGCGCCGGCTGCGGCGCTGAGAACGATGCGGCGTAGGTGCATGGTGCCTGCCTTCCGACGGGGGATGCCAGAAGTCGTCGGCGCGGGCCGCCCCTCGTTGAGTATTCGGGACTGCCCGGATATATCCGTATCTTCAGGGATTCTTCAGGGTTCGTCGCCGACGCTATGCACCGAACGAGCCCACCGCCCGAACCCCTGAGGAGGACCGATGACCGCTACGGATCACGCGAAGGCCGTCCTGAAGAAGCTGCCGGAGATCACGCTCGCGTTCTGGGTCATGAAGATCGCCGCGACCACGCTGGGCGAGACCGCCGGCGACATGATCTCCCAGACCCTGAAGCTGGGGTACTTCCTCAGCACGGTCACGCTCTTCGCGATCTTCGTGGTGACCCTGGTGGTCCAGCTGCGGTCGAGCCGGTACAACCCGATCTACTACTGGACGGTGATCCTCTCCACGAGCATGGCCGGCACCACGCTGTCCGACTTCATGAACCGCGACACCCACAACCTGGCCGCCGGCACCACCTCGCTCGGCTGGGGACCGCAGGGCCTGGGCCTGGGCTACCCGGCCGGCGCCGCGATCCTGAGCTCGCTGCTGGTCATCGTCTTCCTGGTGTGGAAGGCCAGCGGCCTGCCGTTCGACATCAACCGGATCAGCACGTTCCGGGGCGAGGCGCTGTTCTGGACCGCGATCCTGATCTCCAACACGCTGGGCACCTCGATGGGCGACTTCCTGGCCGACAGCTCCGGCCTCGGCTACCTCGGCGGCGCCGTGCTGATCACCTCGGTCCTGGCCGTCCTCGCCGTCTGCACCAAGGTCCGCTGGATCCCGAACGTGCTGGTCTTCTGGCTGGCGTTCGTGCTGACCCGCCCGCTCGGCGCCACCGTCGGCGACTTCTTCACCAAGCCGGCCGTCAAGGGCGGCCTGGGCCTGGGCACCTACGGCGCCTCCGCGGTGCTGCTCGCCGTCCTCGCCGGGTTCATGGCCTGGGCCTCGCTCCGCGAGCGGCGCCGGCCCGCGATCCAGATCGCCGCGATCGCCTGAACCACGGGCCGGGCCGGGTCACATCGTGCGCAGGGCCTCGGTCGGGGACAGGCGGGCCGCGCGCAGCGCCGGATAAAGACCGGCAAACCCACCTATCAGTACGGCCGCGGCCAGCCCCGCCCCGACCGCGGCCGCCGGGACCAGCGGCTGCCAGCCACGGGCGACCGCCATCCCGTACGTGATCAGCGTGCCGAGCAGCACCCCGGCCGCCCCGCCACCCGCGCCCAGCAGCAGCGACTCGGTCAGGAACTGGGCGCCGACGTGACCGCGGGTGGCGCCCAGGGCCCGCCGCAGCCCGATCTCGCCGCGGCGTTCGAGCACCGAGATGACCAGCACGTTGGCGATCCCGATCCCGCCGACCAGCAGCGCGACCGCGCCGAGGCCGAGCAGCAGGACGGTGGTGCCGCCGGTGACCGCGAGGCGGGCGGTGAGCGCCTCCGACGGGCGGCTGACCGCCACCTCCTCCGGGTGGGCGGGGCTCGCGGCCCGGCCGAGCAGGGCGGCGACCTCGGTGGTGCGGGACGTCTGGGCCCGTACGAAAATTCTGGTGGGGTTGAATTGATAGCCGAAGTCGGCGGCGGCGATCGGGGCGCCGATCAGCGCGGCGGTGTCCAGCTCCGGCGCCAGCTCGACCGGGGCGAGGATGCCGACCACGGTGAACCAGCGGTCGCCGAGGTAGATCCGGGGCTGGTCGCGCACGTCGCCGATGCCGAGCACCGTGGCGGCGTAGTTGCCGAGCACCACCGCCGGATAGCGGACCAGCGCCGCGTCCAGGAAACGCCCGTGCAGCAGCCGGGCGTCGAGCGTGGTGAGCAGCCCCGGATCGGTCGCCCGCACCGCGAGGCCGCCGGTGCGACCAGGGGGAATGCGGTCGCTGCGATAGACCCGGACCGGCAGGGCCGCGGTCGCGGCCGAGGAGAGCACCCCTTCGGTACGGGCGATGCCCGCGCCCGCGGTCACCGGCAACTCGGCCTCCCCGCCCCGCAACGTCTTCCCGTTCGCGACGGTCAGCAGGTTTGTCCCCACCCGGTCGATCCGGGCGAGCACGTCGGCCTGACTGGACCGGGTCACGCCGAGCACGGCCACCATCGCCGCGATCCCGATCGCCACCCCGAGCACCGACAGCGCGGTGCGCCCGGGCCGCGACCGCAGCCCGACCGTGCTGACCGGCAGCAGATCCGCGAAACGCAGCCGCGACCTCATGCCGCACCCGCCGTGTCCCGCACGACCAGCCCGTCCCGCAGGTCGATCCGGCGCCGCATCGCGCCGGCGACCTGCGCGTCGTGGGTGATCACCACGATCGTGACGCCGTCCGCGTTGAGCTCGTGCAGCAGCGCCACCACGCCCTCGCCGGCGGCCGAGTCCAGGTTCCCGGTCGGCTCGTCGGCGAGCACCACCGCGGGCCGCCCGACCAGCGCCCGGGCGATCGCCACCCGCTGCCGTTCGCCGCCGGACAGGTGCGCGGCCGGGAAGCCGGCGCGGTGCCCGAGCCCCACCCGGTCCAGCGCCTCGTGGGCGGCGGCGCGGCGCTCGCCGGCCGGCACGCCCCGGTAGAGCAGGCCGGTCGCCACGTTGTCGGCCGCGGTCAGCCGTTCGAGGAGCACGAACTGCTGGAAGACCACGCCGAGCCGGTGCGCGCGGACACCGGACAGCTGCCGGTCGCTGAGCCGCTCGACCGGCTCCCCGGCGATCCGCACCGACCCGCTGGACGGCCGGTCCAGCCCGGCGGCCAGGTTGAGCAGCGTCGTCTTGCCCGAGCCGGACGGCCCGGCCACCGCGACCAGGTCACCCTGGTGCACGGCGAGCGTGACGCCGCGCAGCGACTCCACCGGCGGCGTGCCCGGATAGACCTTCCGGACGTCCCGCAGTTCCAGCACGGCGGTCATGAGATCGGCACCTCCACGCTCTGCCCGGCGGTCAGCCCGCTGACGATCTCGACCCGGCCGGTGCTCTCGTCGAACCGGCCCAGCTCGACCGGGACGAGCGCGCCGCCGGCCAGCCGGACCTGATACCCGCCGCCGGGCCGGGCGAGCAGCGCGGCGATCGGCGCGAGCAGCGCGTCCTCCCCGGCGCCGGTGGTGATGTCGACGGTGACCGGGACCTGGTCCAGCCCGAAGCCGCGCGGCAGGGTGACCGCGATGGTGAGCGGCACGGTCGCCGCGTTCACGTCGGCCGGGACGCCCGGGTCCGGTGCCGCCGGCGCACTCGCCACCCGGCCGATCCCGGTGACCCGGCCGGGCACCGGATCCAGGTCCGGGAACGAGACCTCGACCCGGTCACCGACGTGCACGGTGTTCCGCTCCGAGGTGTCCAGCTGGGCGGTCACCGCGCGGTTCGGCGAGGTGCCGGTGAGTACCGTGGCGCCCGGCCCGATCGAGGCGCCGACCGTGGCCGGCGTCGCGGTGACCCGCAGCGCGGACGGCAGGAAGACCACCTCCCCCAGCGGGATCCGCCCGGTCCGCTGCCCGGACGGGCGGCCCCGGGCGGCCTCCCAGCGCCGGATCGCGGCCGAGGTGGCGGCGCTGAAGTGCCGGTCGACGGTCATCCGGCGATGCGGGTCGAAACCCATCGCGACCAGGTTCGCCTCCAACTGGCGGACGTCGGGGCCGTCGGTCATGCCGTACCGGAAATCGCGGTAGGCCGGAGTGGCGCCCAGCAGCAAGCGAACCGGCTGATCAGCCACCCGGAAGAGAATGCCGCCGCGGCCGATGACCGCGCCCGGCGCGGTCGAGGCGGAAAGAATGCCCGGCAAACCCTGAAAATCAACAGAACGGCTTCCGACGTACGACAATGTGCCGCTGACCTGCACGGTCTGCGTTAACTTGGCGGTGGCGACGGTGGCCGTCCCGGTCGCCACCCCGGCGCTCGGCGGCGCGGCGGCGTCCGGCTCGGACCGGGCGGCCCAGGCGACCCCGGCGGCCAGCGGCGCGGTCACCGCGATGGCCAGCACCGTGCCGGCGGCGCGCCTCACTTCTTGCCGCCGCTGACGCCGGCGATCCGCACCTCGCCGGACCAGACGCTGTGGCAGGCGGCGTCGGCCTGGTCGTGCAGCTTGGCCGGGATGCCGTTGGCCAGGGACGTCCCGCTCAGGTCGAACTCGCCGAGCGCGTTCGGGTCGGGGAAGGCGGGCAGGCCGTGCTCGCGCACGCACTTCGCGTACTCGGCGAGCTTGCGCAGGTCGTCGGCGCTGAACTGGTTCTTCGGGCGGAACGCGTTCGGCGGATAGCTGTCCTCGATGGACTGGCAGGCGGTGATGATGTTCTGGTGTTTGCGCAGCTCGTCCTTCCAGTTGAAGGTGCCCACGGCCGGGAATTCCAGGTAGCCGTCCTGGCTGAGCTGGGCGTCCGGCATCCGGGTCAGGCCCTTGTCCCGCAGGCACTGGACCCACTGCTGGCCGAGCGCGAGCAGCTGCTGACGGTTGGCCGAGGCGCTCGGCGTGGCGGTGGGTGAGCCGCCGGAGTGGCATCCGGCGACCAGGAGTACGGCGAGAAGCGCTGCTTTTCTGCTCATGCGTCCCACGGTGGCGGTCGCGACGGCCGATCTCGTCGGACCGTGGTCGGCCCTTCATCCCGCTGTGGTACGCCCGATGTAGGACCTGAGTCTGACGCGGTGGCCGGATTCGCTTTCTACGATGGGCAGATGCTTCGCCGACTGCTCACCGACGCCGCGCTCGCGCTGGCGTTGATGCTGCTGACCGTGGGCCCCGGCCTCGCGTCGGGGATGCTCGTCACGCCGAAACCGGAGGTCGTGCAGTCCTATCTGGAACGCTCCGGCATTCCGGTCGACCTCCCCTGGTGGCTGTTCGCCACGCTGATCCTCGGCGGCCTGCTGCTGCGCCAGCACCGGCCGGCCGTGGCGCTGGGCCTGGTCGGCGCCGGCACGCTGGGGCACCTGTTCATCCAGACCAAGTGGCAGCTGCTCGACCTGGCCCTGCCGCTGGTGGTCTACACGGTCGCCGCGACCGCCCGGCACCGGCGGCGCTCGATCGCCGTGCTCGTGGTGACCATGGCGCTGGTCTACGCCGCGACCCTGACCAGCCGGATCAACACGCAGGACGATCAGAAGGCGGCGATGACCGTCAAACAGGAGCAGCAGCGCATCGAGCAGGAGGTCGCGGTCGTCCAGCGGACCAAGGCGACACCGGACAAGGTGATCCCGGTCAGCATCCTGGTCGACACCAGCCAGGCCGTGCTGGAGATGTGGCTGCTGCTGGTCGCCGCGTTCGCGGTCGGCGACGGGATGCGCAGCCGCCGCGCCCACCTGGCCGCCGTCGAGCAGCGCACCGCCGACCTGGCCCGGGAGGAGCGCCAGCGGGCCGCGCTGGCCGTCGCCGCCGAACGCACCAGGATCACCCGCGAGCTGCACGACGTGGTCGCGCACGGCATGTCGGTGATCGTGGTGCAGGCCCAGGGCGCGGCCGCGGCCCTCGACCGGCACCCGGAGCGCACCGCCACCGCGCTGCGGCACGTGATCGAGACCGGTCGCTCGTCGCTGGCCGAGATGCGCCGGCTGATCGCCGCCGGGCGCACCGAGCCGGCCGGCGACGTGGAGCTGGCCCCGCTGCCCGGGGTCGGCGCGGTGCCGGCCCTGGTCGACCAGCTGCGCGCCACCGGGATGCGGATCGACCTGCGGATCGAGGGCGTGCCGGACGTGATCCCGGCCGCGGTCGACCTCTCGGCGTACCGGATCGTGCAGGAGGCCCTGACCAACACGCTCAAGCATGCCGGCGCGGGCGCGTCGGCCCAGGTCCGCCTGGAGTTCTCCCCCTCGCGTCTCCGCGTGGAGGTCGTCGACGACGGCCGCGGCCCGTCCCCACCCTCAGCGGCCGCGCCCTCAGCGGCCCCACCCTCAGCGGCCCCACCCTCAGCGGCCCCACCCTCAGCGGCCCCACCCTCAGCGGCCCCGCACCTGGCGGCCCCGCACCTCGTGGCCCTGCAGCCGGGCGCGCAGGTGCCCTCGCCCTCGGCCCTGGGCTGGTCCTCGGCTGTGCCTTCTGGCGCGCTGTCGCCCTCGTCCGCGGCGCCGGGCTGGTCCTCGACGCCGGGCTCCTCTTCGCCGTCGGACTCCTCTTCGCCGCCGGGCTGGCCTTCGGTGTCGGACCTGCCCTCGGTCGCGGCCTCGTTCGAGGCTGGGCACGGCAACGGGCTTCGGGGCATCGCCGAGCGGGTGGCGATGCTGGGCGGGGTGCTGGAGGCCGGGCCCGGCTTTCCGGGTGGGTTCCGGCTGGGCGTGACGCTGCCGGTGGGTGCCGCGCGATGAGCGAGCAGGTGGGTGTGGCGCTTGCGGTGGGCGGCGCGCGATGAGCGGGCAGGTGGGTGTGGCGCTTGCGGTGGGCGGCGCGGGATGAGCGTCCGGGTGGTGCTGGTGGATGACCAGACGCTGGTGCGGACCGGGTTTCGGCTGGTGCTGGACGAGACCGGGGACATCGAGGTCGTCGGGGAGGCGGCCGACGGGGCGCAGGCGCTGGCCGTGGTCGCGCTGACCAGGCCGGACGTGGTGCTGATGGACGTGCGGATGCCCGGCCTCGACGGGATCGAGGCGACCCGGCGGATCCGGGGTGGGCCGCATCCGGCGCGGGTGATCATTCTGACCACGTTCGACCTGGACGAGTATGTGCTGGCCGGGCTGCGGGCCGGGGCCAGCGGGTTCCTGCTCAAGGATGCGCTGGCGGCCGACCTGATCTCCGCGGTCCGGGTCGTCGCGGCCGGGGAGTCGGTGGCCGCGCCCAGCGTGACCCGGCGGCTGATCGCGCACTACCTGGGCAGCGCGCCGCCACGGGCGGACGCCGACCGGCGGCTGGACGCGCTGACCGGGCGGGAGCGGGAGGTGCTGACGCTTGTCACGCGAGGGCTGTCCAATCCGGAGATCGCCGTGGCGCTGGTGCTGTCGGAGAGCACGGTCAAGACGCATCTCGGGCGGATCCTGGCCAAGCTCGGCCTGCGGGACCGGGTGCAGGCGGTGATCCTGGGCTACGAGTGCGGGCTCGCCGAGCGGTAGGGCGCGGGCGTGCCGGGATCCGGGTGTTGCCGGTGCTCTATATACTGAGTATTCTACTGGGCATAATCGCATGAGGGGGACATGTCATGAGCGTCCGGCACGCCTTGCTCGCCCTGCTCGCCGAGGGGCCCAAATACGGGCTTCAGCTGCGGGAGGAGTTCGAAGCCCGCACCGGCGAGGTGTGGCCGTTGAACGTCGGCCAGGTCTATACGACGCTGCAGCGTCTTGAGCGGGACGGGCTGGTCGAGGCCGATGACACCGCCGAGCCCGGGCCGCAGCGGGGCTATCGGCTCACCGATCCGGGCACCCGGGAGCTGGCCGACTGGCTGCGGACCCCGCCGGATCTGTCCTCGCCGCCGCGGGACGAGCTGGTGATCAAGGTGCTGGCCGCGTTGCGGGTGCCCGGTGTCGACGTTCGCGATGTGATTCAGGTGCACCGGCGGGCGCTGGTCGAGCTGATGCAGCAGTGGACCCGGCTCAAGGAGGACGCGGGCACCGACCTGGGGCTGGCCCTGGTCGTCGATGCCGAGCTGTTCCGGCTCGACTCGGTGATCCGCTGGCTGGACGCGGCCGAGGGCCGGGTCCGTCGCGCCGAGCTCGACCCGCCCGCGACGACGCCCGGCACCACCGCTCCGGCCCGGCTGGCCCGCCGTTTGGGGGCACGGCGATGAGCGGCTTCGAGACCGCCCCGGCCCGGCGGCTGCGGGGCGCGGCGATGAGCGGCTTCGAGACCGCCCTGGTCTGGCGACTGGTGGGCGCGGCGATGAGTGGCGTCGAAGCTGCCTCGGCCTGGCGAGTGGGGGTGTGGGGATGAGCGTCCTCGAACTGCGGCAGGTGTCCAAGGTGCACGGGGAGGGGGCGGCCCAGGTCACCGCCCTGCACGAGGTCGACCTGTCGGTCGAGGCCGGCAGCATGGTCGCGGTGATGGGTCCGAGCGGCTCGGGCAAGAGCACCCTGCTCACCATCGCCGGCACGCTGGAGCAGCCGACCACCGGTGACGTGCTGATCGCCGGCGTGCGGGTGGCGGCGATGCCGGCCCGCGAGCGTGCCCGGGTGCGCCGCCGGTCGATCGGCTACGTGTTCCAGGACTTCAACCTGCTTCCGGGGCTGACCGCGCTGGAGAACGTGACGCTGCCGCTGGAACTGGACGGCACCGGCGCCCGCGCCGCCCGCGACGCCGGGATGCAGGCCCTGGAGCTGCTGGATCTCGCCGATCGGGCCGGCTGGTTCCCCGATCAGCTCTCCGGCGGCGAGCGTCAGCGGGCCGCGATCGCCCGCGCCGTCGTCGGTGAACGCCGGCTGCTGCTCGCCGACGAGCCGACCGGCGCGCTCGACTCGGTCAACGGCGAGGCGGTGATGCGCCTGATCCACGCGGCCAGCCGGCGCGGCGTCGCGGCCGTCGTCGTCACCCACGACGCCCAGCTGGCGTCCTGGGCGGACCGGGTGATCTTCCTGCGGGACGGCCGGGTGATCGACCGGACCGCGCCGCCGTCCGGGCCGGAGTCGCTGCTCACCCCGGGTTCCGGGCGATGAGCGCCGGATCGCGGGCGGTGAGCGCCGGGTTCCGGGCGGTGAGCGCCGGATTCTGGGCGGTGAGCGCCGGATCGCAGGCGGTGAGCGCCGGGTTCCGGGTGGTGAGCGCCGGGTTCCGGGTGGTGAGCGCTGGGCCTCGGGCGATGGGCGTCGGGTTTCGGGCGATGACGCCGGGGCTCGGGCGATGAGCGCGACGGTGCTGGAGCGCCCCGCCGAGGGCGGCCTGGCGGCCCGGCGCGCGGTCACCCGCTGGGCGTGGCGGATGTTCCGCCGGGAGTGGCGCCGCCAGCTGCTCGTGCTGGTCCTGCTCGGTCTCGCGGTCGCGGTCACCTGCGCCGGCCTGGGTGTGGTCAGCGGTTTCGCGGTCGGGCAGGCCGGGGTCTTCGGCGCCGCCGACCACCGGCTCACCCTCGACGCCCGCAGCGCGGATCTGCCCGGCGACCTCGCCGCCCTGCGGGCGACGTTCGGCACGGTCGAGACCATCGACCGCCGCCAGATCTCCGTGCCGGGTTCGGCCACCCCGATCGACGTACGCGGTCAGGCCGCCCACGGCCCGCTGAGCGCCCCGATGCTCCGGCTGACCGCCGGGCGGTTCCCGGCCGGCCCGGGCGAGGCCGCGGTCACGGCCCGGGCCGCCCGCGCGTTCGGCCTGCACCTGGGCGGCGCCTGGACGGAGCACGGGCACACCTGGTCGATCGTCGGCACGGTGGAGAACCCGAACGACCTGCTCGACACGTTCGTCCTGGTCGCGCCGGGGCAGGCCGGCCCGCTCACCGACGTGATCGTGCTGCTCAGCGCCACCGACCAGCAGTTCAGCCGGGCCGCGCTGCCGGACGGCGCCGCGGTCGAGGTCCGGTCCGCCGGTGAGCGGGCCGCCGCCACCGCCGCCGTCCTCGGGATGGCCACGGTCGGTCTGCTCTTCGTCGGGCTGCTGGCCGTCGCCGGGTTCACCGTGCTCGCCCAGCGGCGGCTGCGCGCGCTCGGCATGCTCGGCGCGGTCGGTGCCAGCCCGCGGCACGTCCGGCTGGTCCCGATCGCCAACGGCGCGGCCACCGGCGTGGTCGCCGCGCTGGCCGGGACGGTGCTCGGCCTCGGCGCCTGGTTCCTGCTGGCGCCCGCTCTGGAGGGTGTCGTCGAGCACCGTATCGACCGGTTCGCCCTGCCCTGGTGGGCGGTCGGGCTGACCGCCGGTCTCGCCGTGCTCACCGCGGTCGTCGCCGCCTGGTGGCCGGCCCGCGCGGTGGCCCGGGTGCCGATCGTGGCGGCGCTGGCGTCCCGGCCGGCCCGGCCGCGCCCGGCCCACCGGTTCGCGATCGCCGGGCTGGTGCTGCTGCCGGCCGGGCTCGGCCTGCTCGCGGCGGCGCAGCGGGAGAAGCCGGTGTTCATCGTCTCCGGCGTGGTCGCCATCGTCGCCGGGATGCTGCTGCTCGCGCCGCTCGGGATCACGCTGCTGGGCCTGGTCGCCCGGGTGGCGCCGGTCGCGGTCCGGCTGGCGCTGCGGGACCTGGCGCGGTACCGGGCCCGCTCGGGTGCCGCGCTGGCCGCGGTCAGCCTCGCCGCCGGGATCGCCGCGGCGATCGTCCTCGGTTCCGCGGCCGTCCAGGCGGCCGCGGTGATCCCGGCGACCGCCGGGAACCTCGCCGCCGACCAGGTGATCGTGTGGTCCTCGGCGTCCCGGATCGAGGGGCCGGTCCCCGAGCTGCCGGCCGATCGGCTGCACAGCGCGGACAGCGCGGTCTCGGCGGTCGCCGCGATCGTCGGGGCGGGGTCGGCGCTGCCGCTGCAGGTGGCGTACTCGCCGGACGCGCCGCTGCAGGACGGCGGGCATCCGGTGCTCACGTTCGGGCTGCCGCACCGGGTCGACGGCGGTCGCACCAGGTACAGCGGGGAGGAGTTGATCCCGGTCTACGTGGCGACGCCCGAGCTGCTGCGGTACTACGGCATCGGCGCCGTCGACCCGGGGGCCGAGGTGCTGACGTCCCGGGCATCGCTGGACGGATACGACCTGCTCGGCCGCGGTCGGCGCGAGGACCGGTGGCAGCCGGTGCGGCAACGGGTGGCGCTGCCCGCGTACACCTCGGGGCCTTCGGTTCTGATCACCCCGAAGGGGATGCGTGCGCTGGGCGTGCGGGCGATGCCGACCGCCTGGCTGCTGCGGGCGCCGCGGCCGCTGACCCCGGACCAGGTCGATCAGATGCGGTCGGTGGCCGGCGGCGCCGGGCTGACCGTGGAGACCCGGCCGGCCAGGGCCGACCTGTCCGCGCTGCGGCTCTGGGCGGTGCTGGCCGGGATCGTGGTCGCGCTCGGGGTGCTCGCCATGACGGTCGGGCTGATCCGCAGTGAGACCGGGCGTGACCTGCGCACCCTCACCGCGGCCGGCGCACCGTCGGGGACCCGGCGCACGCTGACCGCGGCCACCGCCGCGGCTCTCGCGGTGCTCGGGGCGGTGCTCGGCGTGGTCGGTGCGTACACCGCGGTGATCGCGCTCTACCACCACGATCTTCACCTGCTGGTTCCGGTGCCGATCGTCCCGCTGGCCGGCCTGCTGCTCGGGTTGCCGCTGCTGGCGGTCGTCGCCGGCTGGCTGGCCGCCGGTCGCGAGCCGGCCGGGATCGCCCGCTCACCCCTGGACTGAACGCCCGGGATGCCGGTGCGGTGCGTGGCGGCGCCGAGCGGGGCGAGGCCGTACCAACTCTGCAGGGTGCGCAGCAGGTCGTAGTGGTCGCGCCGGCCGTGGTACTGCCCGGGTGCCACGCCGGCGCCGGCGAGCACGGCCGCGATGTGGTTGTGATCGGTCTTGTTGTCCTCGTCGAAGGTGAGGATGAACCGGCTGTTGTGGGTGCGCGCCCAGGCCACGTAGCCGGCGAACTGCCCGCGCAACCAGGCGTCGGCCTTGGCCTTGGGGCAGTCGTGCATGTCGTGACACAGGTTCGGGATCACGAACGAGACGGCCGGCAGCCGCCGGTAGTCGGCGGGGAAGGCGGTGTACGGCTGACTCGCCGCGGCCGGCACGTTGGCGAAGTTCACCCACGGGGTGTGCCGGCGGACGTACCCGAGGTGCCCGCAGCCCCGGAAGCCGGCGGCCGGCAGATCCTCGGCGTACCCGGTGAAGGTGTAGCCCGCGTCGAGCAGCTGCCGGGCCAGGTTGGGCCGGTCGCCCAGGTCGTGCGGGCAGTTGTTGTCGGTGACGCCCTGCGTCGAGCCGGAGAACAGCGCCAGGTAGTTCGGCTGGCTGGGATGGGTCTCGGCGTAGAAGTCGAGCAGGTTCGCCGAGCTCCGGGCGAGCGCGGAGATCCACGGCGTCTCCCGGTTGCCGACCACGCTGTCGTACCGCTTGTTCTCCAGCATCACGATCACGACGTGGTCCGGCCGGCCCGGGGCCGCGGCCGTGACCGGCGCCGGCACCGCGATGATGGTGGCGGCGAGCAGCACGCCGACCGCCGAGCGTTTTGTCCGATTCATGGCCACATCGTGTCGGTGCGCGGGAGGCCGGCCGGGCGAGGCGCGCCCAGGGCCATCTTCAGCGAATTCTCAACTCCGTCGGGGTCCGCTACCTCGGCGAGGACGGTGTGCGGCCCGAACCGCGCTGATCGGGCACCGGGTCCGGGTGGGGGTCGAGGGGGAGGCGGACGTGGAAGACGGCGCCGGGGCCGTCGTCGATGCGGACCTCGCCGCCGTGACCGGTGATGATCTCGCGGGTGATCGGCAGGCCCAGTCCCGAGCCGCCGTCGTGCCGGGCCCGGCTGTCGTCGAGGCGGACGAAGCGGCCGAAGACCCGCTCCCGGTCGCCCGGGCCGATGCCGTCGCCGTCGTCGGTGACCACCAGGTGCGCCCAGTCGTCGGCCCACACCGAGACCGCCACCGCGGACCGGGCGTGCCGGGCCGCGTTGTCCAGCAGGTTGCGCAGCGCCCGCCGCAGCCGTGCCGGGTCGCCGGTCAGCCGGACCGGTTCGAGCCGGGCCTCCAGCCGCACGGCCGGGAAGCGGGCCGCGAACCGGTCCCGCTCGGCCAGCACCAGGTCGTCCAGGTCGACCTCGGCGCGGCCCGGCGCGAGCCCGTGCTCGTCCGAGCGGGCCAGCAGCAGCAGGTCGGCGACCAGCGCGCCGAGCCGTTCGGCCTCCCCGCGCAGCAGCTTGAGCTGCGGCAGGCCGGTCTCGGCGGTGGCCCGGGTGGCCAGGTGGTCGAGGCCGACCTGGATGGTGGCGAGCGGGCTGCGCAGCTCGTGCCCGGCGTCCGCGACGAATCGCCGCTGGTCGGCCGCCGCCGCTTCGAGCCGATCCAGCATCGCGTTCATGGTCGTCGCCAGCGCGGCCACCTCGTCCCGGCCGCGCGGCAGCGGCACCCGGGCGTGCAGGTCCTGCGCGGTGATCGAGGCGACCTGTCGCCGGATCGCCTCCACCGGCCGCAGCGACCGGCCGACGAACCCGAACGTCGCCACGCCGACGACCAGCACCAGCACCGGCATGCCGACGGCGAGGGTGCGGGTCATCGCCGCGGTGCTCTCCCGCACCGGCCGCAGCGACTGGGCGACCACGACCGTGCGGGGCCCGGCCGGGGTGGTCACCCCGGTGGCCCAGATCCGGTACGGATCGTCGTCGGCGCCCGGCCACGGACGGGTCGCCCACACGCCGGCGCCGGCCGCCACCGCCCGGCTCGCCAGCGGCGGGTCGGACCGGGCCGGGAACGACGAGGCGACCACCCGGCCGGTGTCGTCGAGCACCTGCACCAGGGTGGCGTTCCCGGACATCGTCTCCAGCACGTCGGTGGCCTCGTCGTCGCGCAGTCCCGCGGTCACCTCGGCGGCCCGCTGCCGCGCCGTGCTGTCCACGTTGTGGGTCAGGATCGTCCCGGTCACCTGCACGAACCCGGCCGCCGCCGCGAGCCCGGCCACCCCGACCACGATCGCCGCCGCGAGCGCCGTGCGCACCCGCACCCCACCTCGCCAAACGCTCATCCGGGCAAGGTAGGCCGCCGAACCTGACAGTGTGCTGAATCGCGTCCCCGTTTCAGCCCGTTCTCAGCCCCGGCTGGAGATCGTGCCCTGGTGAAAGATCAAACCCGGGCTTCGGTACGGCGTTGGCTCCCGCCCGCCGTGCCGGGCCTGCTGATGCTCGTGGCCGGCCTGTTCCGGGCCACCCGCCCGGTGCTGAGCTGGGACGAGGTCGCCACCGCGGACGTGGCGCACCGGACCCCGGCGCAGATCTGGGAGCTCGTGCACCACATCGACGCCGTCTTCGGCGTCTACTACCTGTCGATCCACGGGTGGACGGCGCTGTTCGGCGACTCGGTGCTGAGTCTGCGCCTGCCGTCGATCCTGGCGATGGCGGGCGCCGCCGCGCTCACCGGTGAGCTGGCCCGGCGGCTGTTCGGCGCCACCACGGGGCTGGTCGCCGGGGTCCTGCTCTGCCTCCTTCCGAACATCTCGCGATACGCGGCGGAGGCCCGCCCGTACGCCATCGTCTGTCTGTTCTCGATCTTGTCGGTGCTGTTTCTGCACCGGGTGATCGAGCGCCCGGGCGCCGGCCGGTGGCTGGCGTACGCCGCGGCGGTGCTCGGGATCGGCGCGTTCAGCCTGGTCGCGATGACCGCGCTGGCCGGGCATCTGGCGGTCGTGCTGATCCGGCGCCGCCGGCTGCTGCTGCCCTGGCTGGCCGTGGTGCTGGGGGTCCTGCCGCTGCTGGCCCCGCTGATCTGGTGGGGGCTGCAGCAGCGGGCCGCGCAGTTGTACTGGGTGGCGCCGATGACGCCGCACGCCGTCTACGCCTTTCCGGGCCGGCTGGTCGGGTCGAAGCTGGTCGCCGTGCTGCTGGCCGTGGTGCTGCTGAGCGCGGCGTTCCGGCCCGCACGTCCGGTGCTGGAGCTGGCCGCGGTCGCGCTGTTGCCGCCGGCGGTGGTCGCGGTGGCCGCGTTCGCCGGCACGTCCTTCTGGGTCAACCGGTACCTGCTGTTCGCGCTGCTGCCGGCGATGATCGTGGCGGCCGCGGCGCTCACCCGGATCCGTGCGCACCGGCTCGTGCCGGTGGCGGCCCTGGCGGTGATCGCGGTGGCCGCGCTGCCCGGGCAGGCCGCGGTGCGCCGGCCGACGGTGAAGAACGGCAGCGACTACCGGACCCTGGCCGCGGTGATCACCCGGGACCAGCGGCCCGGCGACGTGATCGTCTACGGCAAGGACCGCACGATGCGCGCGGGCGTCGGCTACTACCTGCGTCGCGACCGGTCCCGGCCGGCGGACCGGCTGATGCAGCACTCGGCGGCCCAGACCGCCACCCTGAAGGCCGGCGAATACCCCGACCCGGACGTACGCCTGGCCGGGGCCGCGCGGATCTGGCTGGTCGTCTACGGCCGCCACGCCGACCCGACGACCGTCCGCCCCGACCTGCGGCAGGCGCTGTCGCGCGGCGGTTTCCAGCGCAGCGGCGAGTGGCAGGTCAAGCGGGGGACCATGGTGCTCTACACGCGCCGGACCACCGGTCCCGGGTGACGGCGTTTCAGCGGTTTCTCAGCGGCGGGTGGAGAGCCTTCCCGCCGTGACCGTTCATGAACAGACCCGGCCGGCGCTGCTCGCCGTGAAAGTACCCCAGGTGACCGCGCTCTTCTGGGTGATCAAAGTGCTGACCACCGGGATGGGCGAGACCGCCTCGGACTTCCTGGCGCGGACCATCGACCCGCCGGTGGCGGTGGCCGGCGCCGCGCTGGCGCTGGCCGGGGCGCTGCTCGTGCAGCTGCGCTCCGATCGATACCGGACCGGCGTGTACTGGATCGCGGTGGTGATGGTCAGCATCTTCGGGACGATGGCCGCGGACGTGCTGCACGTGGCGCTCGGGATCCCGTACGCCATCTCGGTGTTGTTCTTCGCCTTTGCCCTGGTCCTGGTGCTCGGCGTCTGGTATCGCACCGAGCGGACGCTGTCGATCCACACCGTGACACGGGGGCGGCCGGAGCTGTTCTACTGGGCGACCGTGCTCGTCACGTTCGCGCTGGGCACCGCCGTCGGCGACCTGACCGCGGCCACCCTGGGCTGGGGTTACCTGGCCTCCGGGCTGGTCTTCGGAGTGGCGATCGCGGTGCCGGCCCTGCTGTTCCGGGTGGGCCGGCTCAACGCGATCGCCGCGTTCTGGGCGGCCTACGTGATCACCCGGCCGCTCGGCGCCTCGTTCGCCGACTGGATGGGCGTGCCGACCGCCCGCGGCGGCCTCGGCTGGGGGACCGGTCCGGTCACCGCCGGCTGGGCGCTGGTCATCGTCGTGCTGGTCGCCGTTCTGGCGACCATTCCTGAGGAAACCCTGAAAAGGTCGGTATCCCGGTTCAGCCGCCGTTAAGGACCTCGGTGGAAACATTCCCATCGCGAATCGCCCACTATTCTCGGGAGAAAATCAGATGTCGATTTCCAGCGCGGTGCGGACCCGCACCTGGCTGACCAAGGTGCCGGCGATCACCGCCACCTTCTGGGTCATCAAGGTGCTGTCCACGACCATCGGCGAGACGTTCGCCGACTATCTGTCGGTGAACGTCGGACTCGGCCCGCTGGTGACCGACGGGCTGATGCTGACCGTGCTGGCCATCGCATTCGTCATTCAATTCCGCACCGCGAAGTACACGCCCTGGATCTACTGGTCATGCGTGGTGCTGGTGAGCATTGTCGGCACCCAGATCACCGACTTCTTCACCGATACCCTGGGCGTCAGCCTCTACGTGAGCACCTCGGTGTTCGCGGTCGTGCTCGCGATCGTCTTCACCGTCTGGTACCGCCAGGAGGGCACGCTCGCGATCACCTCGGTGGACACCCCGCGCCGCGAGGGCTTCTACTGGGCGGCGATCCTGACCACGTTCGCGCTCGGCACCGCCGCCGGGGACCTGGCCACCGAGGCGCTGAGCCTGGGCTTCCGCAACGGCGTGCTGATCTTCGGCGGGGCGATCCTGCTGACCTTCCTGGCCCGCCGGGCCGGCGCGAGCCTGGTCCTGACGTTCTGGATCGCCTACGTGCTGACCCGTCCGCTCGGCGCCTCCCTCGGTGACCTGCTCACCCAGTCGAAGGACTTCGGCGGGCTGAACCTGGGCGCCAGCGCCACCAGCCTGCTGTTCTTCGCGGTCATCCTGGTGCTGGTCACCCGCGAGCAGGTGCTCGCCGCCCGGCACGGGGTCGCGCTCAAGGGGGACGGGCCGCTCGGCGGACGCCGCGGCGACTACGCCTGGGCGGGCGCCGGGATCGCCGCGGTGGTGGTGCTCGGGTTCGGCTTCAGCAGCCTGCAGTCGACGCCGGCGAGTGACACCGCGACCGTTGCCGATCAGGCCGCGCCGGTCACCGGTGCGAGCTCCGGTGCCGCCGCGGTCGCACCGGTGACCCGCCAGGTGCACCCGGCGACGGCGCTGGGCAACCTGACGAAGTTCGCGACCATCGGCGCCGACGTTCAGGCCAAGGTCGGAAAGAACGACCTGACCGGGGCGAAGACCCGGGTCAAGGACCTGGAGGTCGCCTGGGACGACTCGGAGGCCGGCCTCAAGCCGCGCGACGCCGGCAAGTGGCACCAGCTCGACGGGGAGATCGACACGGTGCTGACCTCGCTGCGGGCCGGCAGCCCGAGCCAGGCGGACTGCGCTGCCGCGACGGCCGCCCTGATCGCGACGCTGAACCAGTTCGACGGCCTCTGACCGGCCCGTCTGCGGCCAACCCGCGGACCATCTGCGGCCCGTCCGCCCGGCACCATGCCGGGCGGACGGGCCGTTCTCCGTGTGCCGTGGGGTGTGGGCCGTTGCGCAGACCGTGGTCGGCGGCCGCTGCGTGACCGGCGACCGCTGTGGCCGGCGGCCGCTATCAGCTCGCCCGTGCCGTCGGCGAGCGCCGCCGCGCCCGGCCGTTGAGCGTCGGGCGGCCGGCTCCGGGACGGGATCGTGCGGCTCGGCTCCGGGGATCTCGGCCGTGTGCCGGCTGATCCTGGGCTCGATGGCGGGCGGTGCCACCACCCACATGGCGGCGAGCTCGCCGGGCGACACGTGGACGGGGCGGTGCGCGCTGGGCCTGATGCGCACTGGGTGGTGGCGGGGTGGGAAGGGCGGCGACCTGGTGGTGCGGGGTGGGAAGGGCGGCGGACGACAGAACGGCCGGGACACGCCGTAGCGCGCCCCGGCCGTTTCGCCGGAAGGACAGGACAGATCAGAACAGGTCAGAACAGGTCGGAACGGGTCAGGCGACGTCGCGGCGGCGCAGGATCGCGGTGCCGACCACGCCCGCGACGATGCCGTACCCGATCAGGACCGCCGCGCCGACCCACTGCGCCGGACTCTGGTCGAACGTCTTGGTCGGCGAGATCATCACAGCCGACGCGATCGACGGCACGACAACCTGCGCCGTCAACACCCAGTCCTTCGGAACAACATACGTGTTGAGCAGCTCGAACACCGTCGCCCCGGCCGTCGTGCCGATCAGATAGAGCACGGTCGCCGACACGGTCGCACCGAGCTGGTTGCGGATCAGCGCGCCGAACCCGATCCCGAAGACCGCCCAGATCGCGTACGCGGCCAGGTTCAGCAGGATCGCCCGCAGCACCCCCCAGTGGCCGAGCTGCGTGCCGTAGCCCTCGCCGTGCAGGAACACCGCGCCGGCGATCACGCTGAGCACCGTGGAGATCAGCCAGGCCAGGCCGGCCATCAGGACCGCGGTGCCGAGCTTGCCGCCGACCACCCGGCTGCGGTGCGGCGTCCACAGGAACGTGGTGGTCGCGGTCTGCTCGTGGTACTCGCTGGTGATCAGGACGATGCCGAGCAGGCAGGCCAGCAGCACCCCGATCATCTGCCCGGCGGTGTAGATGGTGGCCGCCTGGGTGACCACGTCGTGGCCCAGCGCCCAGTCGGACTTCAGGTGGGCGAGGAACTCGGCCGGGATGGTGCCGCCGTGCCCGTGCGTCTCGGTGTTCACGTACTGGTCGAACGGCTTGAGCAGCGAGTGCGCGGCCACCATGTCGACGGTCAGCATGACCGCGGTGCTGATCAGGGTGGCGACCCCGAAGAGCCACCACATGTTGGTGGTGCGCAGTTTGAAGATCTCGGCGCGGATCAAGCGCGTCATCGGATCGCCGCCTTCGTGTGGGTGAGGTCGAGGAAGACGTCTTCCAGATCCGGCTGGTCGACGCTGAGGTGGTGCAGGACGACGCCGGCGGCCAGCGCGGTCTCGCCGACCCGCGCGGGGGTGACGCCGAGGATCAGCAGCCGTTCGGGCCCGTCGGCGGTGGCCGTCGCGCCGATCGCGCGCAGGGCGGTGGCCAGGCGTTCCGGCTCCGGGGTGCGGGCCTGGACCACGCCGTCGCCGCCCATCGAGGTGAGCACCTCGGTCACCGTGCCCTGCCGGACGAGCTGCCCGGCGGCGACGATCACCACGTCGTCGGCGAGCGCCTGCATCTCGGAGAGCAGGTGGCTGGAGACCAGCACCGTCCGGCCGTCGGCGGCCAGCCGTTGCAGCAGCTCACGCATCCAGCGGATGCCCTCGGGGTCGAGGCCGTTGGCCGGCTCGTCGAGGATCAGCACCTTCGGATCGCCGAGCATGGCGGCGGCGATGCCGAGCCGCTGGCGCATGCCGAGCGAGTAACCCTTGAACTTGCGGTCCGCGGCCGGCATCAGGCCGACCAGATCAAGAACTTCTTCGGTACGGGTCATCGGCAGCCCGTTGGTCAGGCAGCCGGCCCGCAGGTGGTTGCGGCCGGTGCGCCCGCGGTGCGCCGACGACGCCTCCAGGACCGCGCCGACCACTCGGGCCGGTTCGGGCAGGTCGACGTACCGTTGCCCGCCGATGGTGGCGGTGCCGGCGGTCGGCATCACCAGCCCGAGCAGCATCCGCAGCGTGGTGGTCTTGCCGGCGCCGTTCGGGCCGAGGAATCCGGTGACCCGTCCCGGTTCGACCGTGAACGACAGGTCGTCGACGGCGGTCAGGCTCTTGTACTGCTTCGTCAGCCCGGAGACGACGATTCTTCCGTCATTCATCGCAAACTTCCTCGGTCCGGCGGGCAAATGCTGACGAGAATGTTGACGATCGAGGCCTGAGGAATCCCTGAAGAGCCGTCCCGGCCCGTTGCCGGGCCGGGACGGACGGGATCAGTCGGTGACCACGAAGTGGTCGAGGTTGAACCAGCCGGTGTCGGCGGCCCCGTAGGAGACGGTGATCGCGTTGGTTCCCGCGGCGAGCCGCAGCGTGGTGGTGGCGTCGGCCCAGGTGTTCCAGTCGCCGGTCAGCGGCAGGGCGATCTGCTGCTGGACGGTGCCGTTGACCGAGACCGAGGCGGTGCGGGTGCCGGCCGGCCCGTCCGGGCCGGCGCTGTAGCGCAGGTCGAGGGTGTAGGTCCCGGCGGCCGGGGCGCCGATCTGCTGGGTGGCGCTGGGGCCGGCCGAGGTGAAGCAGGCGACGAAGCCGGCGCCGGTGTATCCGGGGTGGTCGGTGGCCGGGCAGGCGCCGCCGGCCAGGGTGCCGGCCTCGGCCTCGCAGATCGAGCCGAGCCCGCACGGCACGACGATGTCGGCGGCGTCGCTGGTGCTGAGGGCCCCGGTGGGCAGGGCGGCGGTCGCGGTTCCGGTCAGCCGGTAGCCGCCCTGCGGCAGCGTGGACTCGACGGTGACCCGGTAGACGGCGGTCGCCGTGCCGCCCGGGGCCAGTACGGCCCGGGTGGGACAGGTGGCGGCGCCGTTCGCCGCGCAGCGGACGGTCAGCAGGTCGCCGGCCGAGGCGGTCAGGGCCAGCTTCACGTCGCGGTCGAGGACGCCGCTGCGGTTGGTGAGGGTGACCGGGACGGTGTACGTGGTGCCCGCGGTGAGCTGCTCCGGGGCCCGCACGGTCACGGTCTGCGGCTCGCTCCAGGACAGGTAGACGGCGAACGCGTCATGGCTGTCCTGGAACGTGAGCGGCACGCTGACCCGGCCGTCGGAGACGGTGAGGGTCCGGGTCGCGACGACCTGGGGTGCGTAGAGCGGCGTCTGGTCCGGGATGCGGTAGACGGTGGCCCGCACCTGGTTGCCGCGCAGCAGCCACGGGGTGGAGTCCAGCCCGGTGAAGGTGACCGCGGCGCTGCCGGTCCAGCCGTCGGAGTCCCCGAGGACGGCGACCGCGCGCTGGTGGGCGCGGTCCTTGGCGGCGGTGATCGCGCTGGTGCCGACCTGGCCGGAGGTCCGGACCAGGGAGCCGGTCGCGTCGGCGTAGGCGCGCATGGCCCACCAGTTGCCGTTCGGGGCCCAGCCGCTGGCGGTCTGGCTGAGGAGGCCGGTGAGGTTGGGGATCATGCAGCACTGCCAGTTGCCGCGCATCGCCGTGGAGTAGCGCGACTGGGCGAAGCGGGCGAGGTACCAGGCGGTGACGCCGGCGGTCTGCCGGTCGGCCGGCTGGTACTCGTTGGCCGACAGCGGCAGCCGGGGCAGTCCGGCCGCGGTGAGGTCGGCGTCGATCGCCTGCCCGACGTCGACCGGGTCGTCGACGTCGCCCTCGAGGTGGTTGCTGATCACGTCGGGCACGGTGCCGGCCGCCTTGACGTGGGCGAGCCAGGTGGTCCACTCCTCGGGGATGCGCTGCGGGGTGTAGGCGAACGACGGGCCGGCGACGGTGGCCGTGGGGGGCGAGACGGCGCAGTTCGCGGTGGGCGGTGTCCCACATCTGGAAGTACTGGGTGGTGTTGACGCCCGGGCCCCAGAAGAAGCCGAACTCGGGCTCGTTCCAGATGTCGTAGGCGAAGTCCACACCGGAGGCTTCGAGCGCGCCGATCGTGGTGTCCAGGAACGTGACGTAGTTCGAGCAGTCCCCGCCGGCGCACGGCCAGACGGTGTCGCCGGGCTGGCCGCCGTTCGCGCCGTAGAGGTCGCTGAGCAGCACCTGGTAGTGCACCGGCCGGTCGGAGGCGGCCCGCAGCCGCTTGGCCTGCGCGACGATCGAGTCGATGTCGGCGCGGGTGGCGTCGCCGTACCGGTAGCCGTCCTTGATCCAGCCGCCGGAGAACCAGCCGCCGCCGCGGAACGCGTTGATGTGCAGCGGCCGGAGGTACTGGTCGTCGGGCTGGCTGCCGTCCTCGGTGAGGCCGTAGAGCAGGCCTTGGCCGACCCCGGTGGCCGGTCCGGTGGTGGCGGCCAGGTCGACGCTGAACGCCTTCACGTCGGCGGCGGCGCTGGCGGGGCCGGTGGGCGCGGCGAGCAGTGGGGTGGCGAGGGCGAGGACCGCGGCATACCGGCCGAGTCTCGATCTGATTCTCATCGGGGATCACCTTTCGGTTCGGTGCGGAGGCGGACCTGCCCGGGTAGCGGACGCGGGCAGGGGTCATCGGCACGCCGGGGAGCGGGCGTGCGGGGGTGGGCCGCGGGCAGGGGTCATCGGCACACCGCGGGCGGTGTGCTGGGGAGGAGCGGTTCGGTCAGCCGGCCGCGGGAACCGGGCCGGTGCTGGCGCGCAGCGAGATCGGCGGGGTGAGCAGCAGGTGCCGGGCCGGGGTGTCCGGGGCGGCGATGCGTTCCAGGAGCAGCTCGAGCGCGTTCGCGCCCATCTCCAGGGCCGGTACGTCGGCGGCGGTGAGCGGGGGCCGGAAG
Organism: Actinoplanes sp. L3-i22; assembly: GCF_019704555.1. Classification (NCBI taxonomy): domain Bacteria; kingdom Bacillati; phylum Actinomycetota; class Actinomycetes; order Micromonosporales; family Micromonosporaceae; genus Actinoplanes; species Actinoplanes sp. L3-i22. Next base: position 7,300,229 of record NZ_AP024745.1, on the reverse strand, counting down.
TCCTCGGCCCAGTGCTGGGCGGCGACCCCGGCCAGCGAGAAGTCGCGCGGGATGACCAGGCCGGCGCGTTCGAAGGCGCGCTGGATGCCGGGCAGGGCGGCCTCGTTGAGGGTGACGGCGGCGGTGATCTCGGGGTGCTCCTCGCGGAGCCGCTCGACGCAGCTCTCGCCCGCGCGGGCGTCGTCGCCGCAGGTCAGCGGCAGACCGGTGAGCCCGCGCTGGGTGGCGGCCTCGGTGAAGCCGGCCAGGGCCCGGTGTGCGGGGCCGTAGCCGGCGGCGAACAGCTCGGGGGAGCGGTTGATCAGGGCGACCCGGCGGTGGCCGAGGTCGGCGAGGTGGTGCACGCAGCGGGCCACGAGGGTGGCGTAGTCGACGTCGACCCAGCAGGTGCCGTGCGGGTGGGCGGTGTGCCCGATGGTGACGAACGGCAGGCCGGCCTGGCCCAGCCGGGCGACCCGCTCGTCCTCCAGGCGGATCTCCATCAGGATGACGCCGTCGACGCGGCGCCCGGACAGCATCCGTTCGAACGACCGGTCGTGGTCGCCGCCGGACGGGGAGAGCAGCACGTCGAGGTCGGCCCGGGCGGCCGCGTCGACGACGCTTGCCACGAAGCCGAGCTGCATGTCGGTCAGGCGGAGGCTGGCCGGCGGGATGACCAGCCCGATGGTGCGGGTGCGGCCCTCCTTGAGCGCGCGGGCGGCGGCGTTCGGCCGGTAGCCGAGCTCGTCGATCACGGCCTGGATGCGCCGCTTGGTCTCCTCGGTGACCGACCGTTTGCCGCTGAGCGCGTACGAAACGGTGCTGCGGGACACCCCGGCCCGGCGGGCGATCTCGCCGATGTTCATCCGTCCACCTCCGCGATCATCATGCCCGGTCGCGCCGCCGGACCTCGGCGTCGAACCGATTCGCTAGCAACGGTGAACGGTTCGCTGAAAGATGTCAATACCGTGACGCTCAGGTAAGGACGATGTTGCTCAAACGCTTGACCGGGCAAAGCGCCGCGTCCTACTGTCCCGTCGAACCGATTCGTCGAATCGGTTCGAAACCCCAGAGCGAAGGGGAACCACGCCATGAAGAACATCCGCCGGGGAAGGCAGGTCGCGGTCATCGCGGCGGCCGTCGCGCTGACCACCTTGGCCGCCTGCTCGTCCGGTTCCACCGGCTCGGCACCCGCCGGGGACACCGCGGGCGGCACCTACCAGATCTGGGACCCGTACCCGCAGTTCGACGACGGTTCGGCCTGGGTGAAGTTGCTGACCAAGTGTGGCGCCGACGCCGGCGTGACGGTCAAGCGCACCGGCTACGACACCTCGGACCTGACCAGCAAGGCGCTGCTGGCCGCCCAGCAGAACAACTCGCCGGACGTGCTGGTCGTCGACAACCCGGTGGTCTCCACGCTCGCCGAGGCGGGCTCGCTGGCCACCACCGACGACACGAGGATCGACACCTCGGCGATGCTGCCCAACCTGCTCGGCGCGGGCCAGAGCGGCGGCAAGACCTACGGCGTGCCGATCGGCGCCAACACCCTGGCGCTGTACTACAACAAGAAGGTGCTGGACGCGGCGAAGGTCGACCCGGCCTCGATCAAGGACTGGGCGTCGCTGACCGCGGCCCTCGGCCGGGTCAAGGCGGCCGGTAGGAAGGGCATCACGTTCTCGGCGATCGGCACCGAGGAGGGCTCGTTCCAGTTCCTGCCCTGGTACTGGGGCTCCGGCGCGAACCTGACCCAGCTCGACTCGGCCCAGGCCGTCGCCGCGTTGCAGCTGTGGACCGGCTGGCTCAAGGACGGCTACGCGCCCAACTCGGTCCTCAACAACACCCAGACCACCAGCTGGCAGGAGTTCGCGACCGGCGACTACGCCTTCGCCGAGAACGGCACCTGGCAACTGGCAAATGCCAAGAAAACCGGCTTCGCGTACGGCGTTCTCGCGATCCCGGCCGGCACCGGCGCCACCGCGCCCGCGCCGACCGGCGGCGAGTTCGTCACCGTCCCGGTCCAGTCCGCGACCGGCCGCTACGCCACCTCGGCGAAGATCGTGACCTGCCTGACCGGCAGCGACAACCTGCTCGCCACCGACACCACCCTGTCGTACGTCGCGCCCACCGACGCCGTCCAGCAGCAGCAGATCACCGCGAACCCCGAGCTCACGGTCTGGGTCGACGCGGTAAAGGCGGCGAAGGGCCGCACCGGCGACAACCTCGGCACCCGGTACCCGAAGATCTCCGAACCGCTGTGGGGGGCCGTGCAGGCGGCGCTCAGCGGATCGAAGTCCCCGCAGGACGCCCTCCACGCCGCCCAGCAGACCGCGGCCGCCGCCAAGTGACCCGATCGAATTCCGCCCCGGGCCGCCGCCGGTTCTCCGGACGGGCGGCGGCCTGGGCATTCGTCGCCCCGGTCGTCGTCTACCTGGTGGCGTTCTACGCCTACCCCCTCTACCGCAACCTCGACCTGAGCCTGCGCGACTACACGGTGCGCTCGTTCGTGCGGGGCGACGCCCCGTTCATCGGCCTGGACAACTACACGCGGGTCGTCGCCGACCCCACGTTCTGGCCGGCGCTGACCCACACGCTGGTGTTCACGGTCGTGTCGATCGTGTTCCAGTTCGCCATCGGGATGGCCCTGGCGGTCTTCTTCGTCCAGCACTTCCCGCTCTCGTCGACGCTGCGGGCGTTGTTTCTCGTACCGTGGCTCCTGCCCTTGATCGTCTCGGCCTCGACCTGGTCCTGGATGCTCAACAGCGACTCCGGCGTGGTGAACTGGGCGCTCGGGCTGGCCGGTGCCGACCAGGTGCACTGGCTCACCTCGCCGAACTGGTCGCTGGTCTCGGTGATCATCGCCAACGTCTGGATCGGCATCCCGTTCAACCTGGTGGTGCTCTACAGCGGGCTGCAGGCCATCCCGGCCACGATCGACGAGGCCGCCGCGCTCGACGGCGCGAACGGCTGGCAGCGGTTCTGGCGGGTCACGTTTCCCCTGCTGCGTCCGGTCTCGGCGATCACCGTGCTGCTCGGGCTGGTCTACACGCTCAAGGTCTTCGACATCATCTGGATCATGACCAAGGGCGGCCCGGTCGACTCGTCCACCACTCTGGCCACCTGGTCCTACCGGCTCGGCTTCGGCAACCTGCTGCCCCGGTTCGGGCCCGGCGCCGCGGTCGGCAACCTGCTCATCGTCCTGGCCCTGGTCTTCGGCCTGATCTACATCCGCGTGCAACGCCGGCAGGAGGCGGCATGACCCGCCCGCTCAAGACCACGATCGGCATCCTGCTCACCGCGGTGATGCTGTTCCCGCTCTACTGGATGATCAACGTGTCCTTCACCCGGGACACCGACATGCGCCACGACCCGCCCTACCTGTTCCCGGTCCACGGGACGCTCGACGGCTACCGGGCCGTGTTGCACCAGCAACTGCCGTACCTCGGGACGAGCCTGCTCATCGGGGCCGGCACGGTGCTGCTCACCGTCGTGCTCGCCGCGCCCGCCGGGTACGCCCTGGCCAAGCTGCGGCCCCGGGGCGGGACCGCGATCAGCTTCGTTCTGCTGATCGCGCAGATGATCCCCGGCATCATCATGGCGATGGGTTTCTACGCCATCTACCTCAAGGCCGGCCTGCTCAACACCCTGCCCGGCCTGATCGTCGCGGACTCGACCATCGCGGTCCCGTTCGGCGTACTGATCTTCACGGCGTTCATGGCCGGCATCCCGGCCGAGCTCGGCGAGGCCGCCCTGATCGACGGCGCCTCCCGGTGGCGCACCTTCGTCTCGGTGATCCTGCCGGTCTCCCGCAACGCGATCGTCACGGTCTCGCTGTTCGCCTTCCTCTGGGCCTGGTCCGACTTCGTCTTCGCCAGCACCCTCGACGGCGGTGGCGCCCACCAACCGGTCACCCTCGGCATCTACCACTACATCGGCAACAACAACCAGCAGTGGAACGCCATCATGGCCACCGCCGTGATCGCCTCCATCCCCGCCGCGCTCCTGCTGATCATCGCTCAGCGGTACGTCGCGGCCGGGGTCACCGCCGGCGCGGTCAAGGACTGACCCGGCCCCGTACCCATGAAGGCAGGCACCGTGTTCTCCATCCACGACATTCCGTTCTCCTACCGCGGATCGTGGTTCGACATCTCCCCGGTCGTCGCCGAGAAGACCTACGCCGACGACCTGCACCTGGTCTCCCACCAGACCGGCATGCACCCGGTGCTGCGGTTCGTCCCGCTGTCCGGGGGCCGGCGCGCCGAGACCCGGGTCACCGCCACGCCGGCCGTGCTGACCTGGGACGCCGACGACGACGGGCGGATCGCGCTGGCGTATCAGGACGCCGGCACCGTCCGGGTCCGCGGCACCGGCCTCGGCCTGCGCGTCGAGGTCGCCGCAAGCCGGCTCACCCCGTTCACCGGCAGCTACCTGCTGCACGACCCGGTCGACGGCGCGTACGTGCTCACCTCCTACGAGACCGGCCGCCGCTACCGGATCACCGTGCTCACCGGGACCCCCGCCGAGGTCGCCGGCGTGGGCGCGCTCGGCGCCGCCGACCGCCATCTCACCCTGCCGGCCGGCGGCGTCTGGGAGATCGCGATCGAGGAGTACGAGACCGCGCGCCCGCCGTACGTCATCTCCACCTCCTTCGACGACACGGTCGGTGCGGTCGCACGCCGGTTCCAGGCCTTCGCCGACGCCGTGGCGCCGTGGCGCGACGACACCACACCGGCCGCCGAGCTCGCCGCCTACGTGCTCTGGTCGGCCACCGTCCGCCCGGCCGGCTTCCTGGCCCGCCCCGGCGTGCTGATGTCCAAGCACTGGATGGACAAGATCTGGAGCTGGGACCACTGCTTCAACGCCCTGGCCCTGGCCGGCGGCGAACCGGAGCTGGCCTGGGACCAGTTCCAGCTGCCCTTCGACCACCAGGACCCGGCCGGCGCACTGCCCGACTCGGTCACCCACTCCGAGGTGCTCCACAACTTCGTCAAGCCGCCGATCCACGGCTGGGCGCTGCGCCGGCTGCGCGAACAGCTACCGCTAAACCAAGATCAACTGCTTGAGGGGTACGGCCGATTGTCCGCCTGGACCCGGTTCTGGCTCGACCACCGGCGGGTGCCCGGCCACCGGCTCGCCCACTACCAGCACGGCAACGACAGCGGCTGGGACAACGCCACCACCTTCGACGGCGACCGCGTCCTGGAGACCGGTGACCTCGCCGCCTTCCTGGTCCTGCAACTGCGCGAGCTGAGCGCCCTCGCCGCCGAGCTCGGCCGCCCGGACGAGGCCCGGCAGTGGCGGGACGGCGCCGGCGCCATGCGCGCGGCCCTGCTCGGCGAACTCTGGCAGGACGGCCGGTTCGTGGCCCGCTCCGCGGCCACCGGGCGCCCGCACGAGAGCCGCAGCCTGCTCGACCTGATGCCGATCGTGCTCGGCGCCGACCTGCCCCCGGAGATCAGCGCGCAGCTGGCCGCCCGGATCGCCGGCCATCTCACCGAGCACGGCCTGGCCACCGAGCCGGTCGACTCACCCGGCTACGCCGCCGACGGCTACTGGCGCGGCCCGATCTGGGCGCCGGCCACCGTGCTGATCGAGGACGGGCTGCGCCGCTCCGGCCACGTCGAGCTCGCCGACCGCATCAGCCGGCGGTTCCGGGCGCTGTGCGAGAAGTCCGGCTTCGCGGAGAACTTCGACGCCGAGACCGGCGCCGGCCTGCGGGACCGCGCCTACACCTGGACCGCGAGCAGCTACCTGCTGCTCGCCGCGGCCAGCCGCCCGAACGGATAGGCCGCGGCCGCGGGTCGAACGGATAGGCCGCGGCCGCGGGTCGAACGGATAGGCCGCGGCCGGACGGGTGGCCGCGGAGCGGCTCAGTGCTGGAAGTGGTCGATGGTCCGGCGCAGGTCCCGGGCCATCGTCGCGACCGTCGCGATGACCTGCTGGGACTGCTCGGCCTCGGCCTCCGCGGCCCGCGCGGCCCGGGCCACCTCGGTCACCGTGGAGGCGATCTGCGTGCTCGCGGCGGCCGCGTCGGTGACGTTGCGGCGCATCTCCCCGGTGGTCGCGGTCTGCTCCTCGACGGCGGCCGCGATCGCCCCCTGGTGATCGTTGATCTCGGCGATCACCTCGCCGATCTGCGCGATCGCGCCGATCGCCTCGCGGCTGGTGGCCTGGATGGCGGTGATCCGCCGGGCGATGTCCTCGGTGGCCGCGGCGGTCTGCTGGGCCAGCTCCTTGACCTCGCCGGCGACCACCGCGAAGCCCTTGCCGGTCTCGCCGGCCCGGGCCGCCTCGATGGTGGCGTTCAGCGCGAGCAGGTTGGTCTGCTCCGCGATCGTCGTGATGACCTTCAGGACCTGCTCGATGTCGGCCGACGTGCGGCCGAGGTCGGACACCGTGGCGGTGGTGCTGGTGACCACCTGCACGGCGCCGCTGGCGACCGCGGCGGCCCGGGCCGCCCGCTCGGCGATCTCGGCGATCGCCGAGGTCATCTCGGTGGCGCCCGCGGTGACCGTGTTGATGCTGTTCGACGCGGTGCCGGCGGCGTCGGCGACCTGGGCCGCCCGGTCGGCCGAGTCGGCGACCCGCCGGGTGATCTGGGTGCTGCTGTCCTGCAGCCGGTCCGCGGCGTCGTCCAGGGTCCGGGCGGAGTCGATCACGGTGCCGACCGTCCGGCGCAGCGACGCCCCGGCGGCCAGCAGCGCCGAGGCCATCCGGCCGACCTCGTCGCGCGAGCTGACCTGCGGATCCCCGGTCAGGTCCCCGCTGGCCAGCTGGTCCAGGACGTGATGGACGCGGCGCAGCGGGAGGACCACCATCCGGGCCACCAGCACGCCGATCACGATGGCGAGCAGGACGCAGATCAGGGCGACCACGACCAGGATCACGCCGGCCCGGCGCTGGGCCGCGTCGGCGGCGGAGGCGACCCGGGCGGCGGCGTCCGTCTCGGCGGTGAGCAGCGTGTCCAGCGCCCCGCCGAACGTCGCGTTGGCCTTGCCCAGCGCCCCGGCGTCGGTGAGCAGCGCCTCCGCGGTGGCCGCCTTGCCCGCCCGGACCAGCGGGACCAGCTGGTCGTCGCGGGCGCCGCGCCAGCTGGCGATGCCCGCGCGGGCCTGGGTGACCAGGTCGGCGCGCTGCGCGTCGAGGCTGCCGCTGTCCGTGACGAACGCGGCCAGGGCGGCGTCGAGCGCGGTGTCGGTGTCCTGGAAGCCGGCGATCGCCTCCTCCTGGGCCGGGCCCGGGTCGAACAGGATGGCGTTGCGGACCCCGACCCGCAGGTCACCCTGGGCGTCGCGGAGGGCGGCCAGGTCGGCCAGCGGCCGGGCGGTGTTCGCGTACATCGCCCGGGTGCGCTGGCCGGCGGTGCTGAGCGCGGTCGTCGCGTACCAGGCGACCGCGCCGAGGCCGAGGGCCGCGATCAGCACGGGCGCGAGGACCTTCGTCCGCATCGACCGGTCGGCCAGCCATGCCGTCACGACATTCATCGATCACCCTGGTTGTTTCGCGTGCCTGCGGCCCATGATCCGGTCGGGCCTCATGTTAACTTCTACAGCGTGTAGATGTTGGGCTGATCCGGGGAGGAGCAGCATCATCATGGCGGCGACCCTCGGGGAGATCCTGCTGGTGTTCCTGGCCGATCGGTTCGGTACGCCGTACGAACTGCAGCAACGGCACGGGCAGACGTTCGGCCCGCAGGAGGCCGTGGACGTCACCCGGGTGATGCAGGCGCTGGCCCGGCAGGAGCGGCTGGGCAACGTGCGGCTCGCCCCGGTGCGGTCGGGCAAGCAGCGGGTCTACGCGCTGACCGAGGCGGGCCGCCGGCGGCAGCGGGCGTGGATCGTCGACGTCCCCGGCAACGCCGGCGGCGCCGACCTGGTGGCCCGGGTGCTGCTGGCGATGACGGCGACCGACCGGGAGACGTTCGACGCGGTCGTCGCCGCGTGCCTGGCGGTGGTGGCGGCGCAGCGCCGCGACGTCAGCGGCCTGCCGGCGGTGCGGGTGATGTCGCCGCTGCGGGCGCGGGCGAAGTTCGACGACGCGGTGAGCACGTCGTTGGTCGTCTGGTTGCACGACCTGGCGGCGCAACCACGCGAGCGCGACGCCGCGGCCTGACCGGAGCACGCCCGGAGCGCGCCCGGATCAGGGCCGGTCCCAGGCGGCGTGGATCAGCTCGCCCAGGTCGTAGGCCGCCTCCGCGGTCCAGGCCAGCGAGAACACCGCCAGCCCGATCGGCGCCAGGTAGAGGATCGCGGCGCCCCGCCCGGCGCGGGGTTTCAGCAGCCGGGCCACCCGGCGCGGCACCACCCCGCCCGGCGACGCGGCGTGCAGCCCGGGCCCGGCCGGTGATGCGGCGGACGCAGCCAGCGCCGCGGTGCCGATCGCCCGGGCCAGCGTCCGCCGGCAGCCGATCCGGGTCGCGGCGTACTCGTCGGCGGCTCGTTCGACCAGGTAGTCGACGTGCCGGGCGACCCACCACAGTGCCGGGTGCGCGGCCGCGGCCAGCTCACTGAGCTGGATGAGACGGTGGTGCCGGGCGGCCAGGTGCGCGTGCTCGTGGGCGAGCAGCGCCTCGAACTGCTCGGGGGAGAGCAGCTCGCGCATGCCGGTGGTGACCACCACGTGTCCCGGGTCGCCGGGGACCGCGAAGGCGCGCGGCACGTCGTCCGGGACGACCTGCACGTGCCCGGCCGGCGCGGCGCCGATCCCGGCCAGCGCGAGCAGCCGGTGCTGCCGGCGGTGGACCACGATGACCCGCACGCCGATCGCCGCCAGCAGGGCCACGCTGAGCCAGGACACCCACGGCACGTGCCCGGTGTCGGCCCGCACGATCCGCGCGGACCAGCCGAACAGCAGGCCCACGGCCGGGATCTCGGCCACCGCCTTGAGCGCGAACACCAGCACGTTGAGCAGGCCGGCCAACGCGGCACCGGCGGCCGACCAGGTCACCGCGACCGCGGCGGTCTGCGGGGTCAGCCGGTCGGCGATCAGCCGGACGGCGAGCACCAGCAGCGGGGGGATGATGACGACGGAGACGAGGAAATGGTCGAACACGGGGATCCCTCCGGGGCGGGTAGAGTGACGCGATGATCAGGACGGACTCCGCGACGGGCCCGGGTGGTCCGGGGCGCAGGCGTCCGGGCGAGCTCGAGGCTCAGGTGATCAACATCCTGAGTGCATCGTCCGATCTGATGAGTCCCAACGAGGTCCGCGACGCCCTGGGCCCGGCGGCCGGCCTGTCGTACAGCACGGTGGTGACGGTGCTCACCCGGCTGTTCGAGAAGAACCTGGTGGCGCGGTACCGGCAGGGCCGATCGTTCCGGTACGGCGCGTTCAGCGACTCGGCCGGTCTGGTCGCCGACCGGATGAACCGCATGCTGACCAGCCAGCCCGACCGCGCGTCGGTGCTGCGCCGGTTCATCAGCACGCTCGCTCCCGACGACGAGCGGATACTGCGCGGCCTGCTGAACGAGGAATCCGCGGACTGATCGGCGCCATTGCGCCGGCATCGGTGTCGGTTGACATCTACAAGCATGTAGAAGTAGCCTCCCTTCGTAGTTAGGTTAGGCATACCTTAGCGAGGCTCGCAGCCTATTGCGGGCCCGCCGGGATGCCATTTCCGACCGCGTGTGCGGGGTGCCGTTCGGGTGCCCCGGAATAGCGCGCGGATCAATTGTGCTGCCCTCATTCCCATCGTTTCGCGGGGTCAGTCCTGAGTGGACTGGATTAGGGTAGCCTAACCTAATCCAAGCGTCGAGGAGGGAGTGTTTTGCGAGGTATCAGCCCACCCATCCGGGCGACCTGATGTCCGATTTGCGGGACACGATGCCGGTCTACGACGTGATCGGGGTCGGCTTCGGGCCGTCGAACCTGGCGCTGGCCATCGCCGTGCAGGAGCGCGACGACCTGACCGCGGTCTTCCTGGAGCGCCGCGCCGAGTTCGGCTGGCATCGCGGAATGCTGCTGCGGGACGCGACCATGCAGGTCGCGTTCCTGAAAGATCTCGTCACGCTGCGGAATCCGGCCAGCCCATTCAGTTTCGTGTGCTATTTGCACGAGCGCGGGCGGTTGCTCGATTTCATCAATCACAAGAGTTTCTTTCCGCTGCGCGTCGAATTCCACGACTACCTGGAATGGGTGGCCGCGCGACTGGATCACCTGGTCCGCTACGGCAGCGAGGTGATCGGGGTCGAGCCGGTGCACGACGGCGACGCCGTGGTGGCCCTCGACGTCAGCGTGCGCCGGGGCGGCACGCTCAGCGTCCTGCGCACCCGCAACCTGGTGCTGGCCACCGGGCTCGAACCGGTGCTGCCGGCGACCGTGCGGCCCTCCGGCCGGGTCTGGCACAGCGCGGACCTGCTCGGCAACGTCGCCGGGCTGACCGCCGAGCCGCGCCGCTGCGTCGTGGTCGGCGCCGGGCAGAGCGCCGCCGAGGTGACCGCGTTCCTGCACGACCGGTTCCCGGCCGCCGAGGTCTGCGCGGTCTTCGCCCGGTACGGCTACAGCCCGGCCGACGACACCCCGTTCGCCAACCGGATCTTCGACCCGGCCGCGGTCGAGGCGTACTTCGGCGCGCCCGCCGAGGTCAAGGCGATGCTGGTGAACTACCACGCCAACACCAACTACTCGGTGGTCGACGCCGACCTGATCGGCGAGCTCTACCAGCGCGTCTACCGGGAGAAGGTGCTCGGCGCCGAACGGCTGCGGATGCACAACGTCTCCCGGCTCACCGGCGTGCGCGAGCGCGCCGACCGGGTCGAGGTGACCGTCGAGGCGCTGGCCACCGGCCGCCGCGAGGTGCTCGACGCCGACGTGGTCGTCTGCGCCACCGGCTACCGCCCGGCCGACCCGTTCGCCCTGCTCGGCCCGGTGGGCCGGTACCTGGCGACCGACGAGCTGGGCCGGGCCCGGGTCGGCCGGGACTACCGGTGGGGCGGCGACGACGACCTGCACGCCGGGATTTATCTGCAGGGCGGCACCGAGCACAGCCACGGCATCACGTCGTCGCTGCTGTCCAACGTGGCCGTCCGGGCCGGCGAGATCGTGGCCGCGATAGCCGCCCGCCGGACCGCGCACGAGCTGATCCCGGACTGAGAGACACGGAACCAAGGAGCGACCACGTGCCCCAAAACCCGTTCGACGATGAGGACGCGCCGTTCCAGGTGCTCGTCAACGACGAGGAGCAGTACTCGCTGTGGCCGGCCGCGATCGACGTGCCCGGCGGATGGCGGATCGTGCACGACGGCGACCGCGCCGCCTGCGCCGCCTGGGTCGAGGCGACCTGGACCGACCAGCGCCCGCGCGGTCTGCGGGAGGCGTCGTGACCGAGACCACGATCACCGCCCCCGCGGCCCGGCGGGTGGCCGACCCGCTGCGGCTGGCCACCGAGCTGTTCGCCGCCGCCGAGCAGCCGGCGCTGCTCTACGAACGCGCGGGCACCTGGACGCTGGCCAGCGGCGCGGTCCGCGAGGTGGTGCTGACCGCCCGCGGCCTGACCGTGCGCGCGGCCGACGGGACGCGACGGACCGAGCCGGTGGGCGACCAGCCCCTGCAACAGGTCGCGGCGGCGGTCGCGGGGCTCACCGCGTACGGCTGGATCGGTTTTGATCTGAGCTTCTTGCTGCACGGACTGCCGGTGCCGCAGACCGACGAGCCGCTGCTGCACCTGTTCGTGCCCGAGCGGGAAGTCATGATCAGCGAGGGGGCCGACCCCGGCGACGGGATCGCGGCGCGCTCGATGCCGGCGCCGGTTGCCGTGGACACCGTCGAACCCGGTGGGGAGTACCGGCGCGCGGTGGCCGGCGCGGTCGCCGACATCCGGGCCCGCCGCCTGCAGAAGGTGATCCTGTCCCGGGTCGTGGAGATCGGGCACGACGTCGACCTGCCGGCGACCTACGAGACCGGGCGGCGCGCCAACACCCCGGCCCGCTCGTTCCTGCTGGACGTCGGCGGGCTGCGCAGCGCCGGGTTCAGCCCGGAGACGGTCGTCGAGGTCGGCGCGGACGGCCGGGTCTCGACCCAGCCGCTGGCCGGCACCCGCGCGTTCTTCGGCGACGCGGCCGTCGACGCCGGGCTGCGCGCCGACCTGCTCGACGACAGCAAGGAGATCTTCGAGCACGCGATCAGCGTCCGGCTGGCCTGCGACGAGCTGCGCCAGGTCTGCGCGGCCGGCACCGTACGGGTCGACGACTTCATGGACGTCGCCGAACGCGGCTCGGTCCAGCACCTCGCGTCCCGGGTCAGCGGGCGGCTCGCCGACGGCAACAACGGCTGGCACGCGCTGGCCGCGCTGTTCCCGGCGATCACCGCGTCGGGCGTGCCGAAGGCCGCGGCGTGCGCGACCATCCGCCGCTACGAGCGGCAGCCGCGCGGGCTCTACAGCGGCGCGGTGCTCACCGTCGGCGCGGACGGCTCGATCGACGCCGCCCTGGTGCTGCGGTCGATCTTCCAGCAGGCCGGCCGGACCTGGCTGCGGGCCGGCGCCGGCATCGTCGACCAGTCCACCCCGGACCGCGAGTTCGAGGAGACCTGCGAGAAGCTGCGCAGCATCAGCCGGTTCGTGGTGCCCGCGTGACGATCTTCGCGGCCTTCGCCGAGCAGGCCCGGCGCACGCCGGACCGGATCGCGGTCGGCGACCTCACCTATGCGGAGCTGGCGGATCGGGCGCGGCGCGTCGCCGGGCTGCTCGCCCGGCACGGGACCCGGCCCGGTGATCTCGTGGCGCTGCTGCTGCCGCGGGACGCCGACCTGGTCGCGGCGGTGCTCGGGGTGCTCGCGGCGGGGGCCGCCTACCTGCCGATCGACCCGGACTACCCGGCCGAGCGGATCCGGTTCACGGTCGAGGACGCCGCGCCGGTCTTCACCCTGACCGGCGCGCACCTGCGTGACCTCGGGGAACCCGCCGCGCCGGTGACCGTCGATTCGCGGGACCTCGCGTACGTCATCTACACCTCCGGCTCGACCGGGACGCCGAAGGGCGTGCAGGTCACCCACGGGAACGTGCTCGCGTTGCTGGACGCCTGCGCGCGGCGGTTCGACCACGGGCCGGACGACGTGTGGACGCTGTTCCACTCGTACGCCTTCGACTTCTCCGTCTGGGAGATGTTCGGGGCGCTGCTCACGGGCGGGCGGATTGTGGTCGTACCCAAGAAGGTTTGTTGGTCTTCTTCGGATTTCGCCCGGCTTCTCGATGACCAGGGTGTCACCGTGCTCAGCCAGACGCCGTCGGCGTTCTACCAGCTCACGCAGGTGGAGCCGGCGCCATCGACGTTGCGGACGGTGGTCTTCGGTGGGGAGGCGCTGGACGTGTCGCGGATCGCCGGGTGGTGGCGGCGGCATCCGGACCCGCCGGACCTGGTCAACATGTACGGGATCACCGAGACCACCGTGCACGTCACGCACCTGCTCGTCGATCCGGCGACGGCGACGCCCGGCGTCTCCCCGATCGGGACGCCGCTGCCCGGCCTCACCGTCCACCTGCTCGACGAACGGCTGCGGCCGGTCCCGGCCGGCATCGAGGGCGAGATGTACGTCGGCGGCCCGCAGCTCGCCCGCGGCTACCTGAACCGGCCGGCCCTGACCGCGAGCCGCTTCGTCGCCGACCCGGCCGGTGGCGGCGGCCGCCTCTACCGCAGCGGCGACCGGGCCCGCCGCACCCCGGACGGTGCCCTGGAGTTCGCCGGCCGGGCCGACAGCCAGGTCAAGGTGCGCGGTTTCCGGATCGAACTCGGCGCCGTCGAATCCGCGCTCGCCGCCCTGCCCGGCGTCAGCGGCTGCGCGGTCGTCGCCCGGGACGGCGCGCTGATCGCCTACGTGGTCACCGCCGTCGAACCGGCCGTGCTGCGCGCCGGACTCGCCGCCCGGCTGCCCGCCCACGAGGTGCCGGGCGAGTTCGTGCTGCTGGAAGCGCTGCCACTGACCGTCAACGGCAAGCTCGACACCGCCGCCCTGCCCATCCCCGCCACCCCGGCCGGGCGTGTCGAGCGGCGCGAGCTGCTGCGCCGCCGGCTCGCTCGACAGGAGCACCGATGACCGATTTTGATGTGCGCGAGACCGTGGCCCGGCTGCTCGACGAGGAGCCCGGCACGATCGCCGACGACGCCAACCTGTTCGAGCTCGGCCTCGACTCGCTCGACCTGATGACCGCCGTGGGGGAGTGGCGCCGGGCCGGTCTCGCGGTCGGTTTCGCCGAGCTGGCCGCCGAGCCGACCCTGGCCGCCTGGGCTCGACTGACCGGCAATTCCTTCAAACCAGAAAACCCGATTGAGGGTACGGACGAAGCCGGTCCCTTCCCGTTGGGGCTCATGCAGCACGCGTACTGGATCGGGCGCGACGACGCCCACCGGCTCGGCGGCGTGGCGGCCCACCTGTACACCGAGTTCGACGGCCCCGCCCTCGACCCGGAGCGACTGACCGCGGCGGTGCTCGGCCTGGCCGCCCGGCACGACATGCTGCGCGTCCGGCTGACCGACAACGGTCAGCAGATCGTCGGCGACACCGCGAGCTGGCGCGGCCTGACCGTGCACGACCTGCGCGCCGGCGACCCGGCCGCCGCGCTCGACCGGATCCGCGAGCGGCTGTCCCACCAGAAGCTCGACGTCGAGGCCGGCGAGGTGTTCACCGTCGAGCTGAGCCTGCTGCCGGGTGGGCGCGGGCGGCTGCACCTGGACGTCGACATGGTCGCGGCCGACGCGGCCAGCTATCGGCTGCTGCTCGCCGAGCTGGCCCAGCGCTACACCGATCCGTCGCGCACGCTGGCGCCGGTCGGGTACAGCTACCGCCGGTACCGCGCCGACCGTCCGGCCGGCGATCCGGTGGCCGCCGAGTGGTGGCGCTCGCGGCTCGCCGACCTGCCGGACGGCCCTCGGCTGCCGCTGGCGCTTGCCCCGGCGGGTCCGCCGCAGGTCCGCCGGCGTCACCTGCACCTGGACGCGGCGCGCCGGGAATCCTTCAGCGGCGCGGCGAAACGGCGCGGGCTGACCCCGGCGGTCGCGCTCGCGACTGTGTTTGCCGAGGTGGTGGGCGCGTACGCGGAAAGCCCTCGGTTTTTGTTGAATGTGCCGCTGTTCGACCGGGCGCCGCTGCACCCGGCGGTCGGCGAGGTGGTCGGCGACTTCAGCAGCTCGGTGATGCTGGCCGTGGACCTGCGCTTGGCGGCGACCTTCGCCGAACGGGCCACCGCGATCCAGTCGCGGCTGCACGCCGGTGTCGGGCACGCCGGGCACGCCGGGCTCGACGTGCTGCGCGACCTGGCGCGGCACCGTGCGGAGCAGGTGCTCGCGCCGGTCGTGTTCACCAGCGCGCTCAGCCTCGGCGAGCTGTTCGACGGGTCGGTCCGGGAGACGTTCGGCGATCCGGTGTGGATCATCTCGCAGGGGCCGCAGGTGCTGCTCGACGCGCAGGTGACCGAGCTGTCCGGGGGGATCCTGGTGAACTGGGACTGCCGGGAGGAGCAGTTCGCCGAAGGGGTGCTCGACGCGATGTTCGCGATGTTCGGGCGGCTGCTCGACGACCTGGTCTCCGACGGGCCGGCGTGGGACTCGCCGGTGGTCGCTCCGGCTGCCGGCGCGGTGACGGTGACCGCGCGGGTGGTGGACCCGCAGGGGCGCGACCGCACCTGGTGGGTGCCGGGGACGCTGCTCCTCGACGGTCACGACACCGGACAGCGGGCCTTCCTCCACCCTGACGGCCTTGTTCACCTCCTTGCCGGTGGGGGTGCCTCCTCGGTCCCTGTCGACCGGCGGCGGCTTCCGGCGAGCGACCTGGAACGGGCGATCGCGCTGGTCTGGGCCGAGCACCTGCCCGCCGCCAAGATCGGGGCGGACGACGACTTCATCGCGCTCGGCGGGGACTCGGTGCTGGCCGCGTCGATTGTCGCCCGGCTGCGCGAAGGACTCGACAGCGAGGCCGTGTCGGTGCGGGCGCTGCTGAACGCGCCGACGGTGGCCGGGCTGGCGGCTGCCCTGCTCGACCTCGACCCGCGGCTCGGCGACGTGGCGGCGGTCTTCCTGGAGATCGAGGGGCTGTCCGACGACGAGGTCCGCGCCCAGCTCGAAGGAGAATCGGCGTGACGACCCTGGGTGGACTTCTGCACGACTGGGCCGTCCGGTCCGGTGACGACATCGCTTTGGTGGACGGCGAGCTGCGGATCAGCTACGCGGAACTCGACGCCCGCGCCGACCGGACCGCGGCCGGGTTCGCGGCGCTCGGGATCTCGCCCGGGGACCGGGTCGTGGTGCAGCTGCCGAACACGGCCGACTTCGTGGTCGCGTTGTTCGGGCTGATCCGGGCCGGGGCGGTGCCGGTGATGGCGTTGCCGGCGCACCGGCGTACCGAGATCGAGCACTTCGTCCGGCACGCCGAGGCCGTCGCCTACGTGATCCCGGACCGGTTCGGCGGCTTCGACTACCGGAACCTGGCGGCGGAGCTGGACGCGCCGTCGCTGCGGCACGTCGTGGTCACCCTGCCCGACGCCGACGTCGTCGACCTGCCGGTGGCCGATCCGGAGGACGTCGCGCTGCTGCTGATCTCCGGGGGGACAACCGGAAAACCCAAACTCATTCCGCGTACGCATCGCGACTACCTCTACAACGCGATCGCCTCCGCCGAGGTCTGCGAACTGACGGCGGACGACGTCTACCTGGTCGCGCTGCCGGCCGCGCACAACTTCCCGCTCGCCTGCCCGGGCATCCTCGGCACCCTCGCCGTCGGCGGCCGGGTCGTGATGGCGCCGTCGCCCAGCCCGGACGCCGCGTTCGGGATCGTCACCCGGGAGCGGGTGACCGTGACCGCGCTGGTGCCGCCGCTGGCCCGGCTGTGGCGCGACGCGACCGGGTGGGACGCCCGGGACCTGTCCAGCCTGCGGTTGCTGCAGGTGGGCGGGGCGAAACTGGACGCCGCGCTGGCCGGGCGGCTGCGGCCCGCGGTCGGGCGGCAGCTGCAGCAGGTCTTCGGGATGGCCGAGGGGCTGCTCAACTACACGCGGCTCGACGACCCGGACGGGCTGATCCTGACCACGCAGGGGCGGCCGCTCTCGCCGGACGACGAGATCCGGATCGTGGACCCGCACGGCGAACCGGTTGCCGCCGGGCAGGTCGGTGAACTGTGGACCCGGGGGCCGTACACGATCCGGGGCTACTACCGGGTCCCGGAGTACAACGCCCTGGCCTTCGGCGCCGACGGCTTCTACCGCACCGGCGACCTGGTCCGGCAGTTGCCGTCCGGCCACCTGATCGTCGAGGGCCGCAGCAAGGACGTGATCAACCGCGGCGGCGAGAACGTGGCCGCTGGGGAGCTGGAGGAGCACCTGCTGGCCCATCCGGCGGTCGCCCAGGTGGCGGTGATCGGCCTGCCCGACCCCACCCACGGCGAAATCGTCTGCGCGGTGATCACCGTGACCGGCCCGGAGGCGCCTCGCCTCAAGCCCTTGAAGGCCTTCCTGGGCGGGCGGGGCCTGGCCCGCTTCAAACTCCCGGACCGCCTGATCGTCCTGGACGACCTGCCCCTCACCGCAGTCGGCAAGATCGACAAGAAGGCCCTGGCCACCCGGATATCCGCCTGACCCACCTCGTGGCTCTTATCGGAGTTGAGTAGCGCTGCGGCTTTGCCAGTACGCGAGTGCGCCGCGAGTGGCGAGGAGATACGGGTGGTCGGTACCGAGGATCCGCAACGAGTCGGTGAGTAGTTGCTCGAGTGCGGCTGCGGCACCCGCCGGGTCGCCGGCCTTTCCCTGCCAGTGGGCGAGGTCGCCGCGTGTGCTGAGAAGGTGTGGGTGGTTTCGGTCAAGTACTCGTAGCTGGTCGTCGAGCAGTTGTCGGTATGCGGCGACGGCCTTGTCGGCATCGCCGGACGATCCGTGCGATCGGGCAAGATCCTTGCGGGTACGCATGGTGTCCGGGTTGTCGGGACCGAGTACTCGTATCTGGTCGGTCAGTAGCTGTTCGAAGGCGCCGGCCGCGCCGACCGGGTCGCCGGTGAGCCCTTGATAGTGGGCAAGGTGGTGGCGAGTGGTGAGGGTCTGCGGGTGATCCGGCCCAAGGACTCGCCGTCGATCCACCAGAAGCTGCTGGTAGCTGGTGACGGCGCTGGTCGGCTCACCGGCTTCGCCGCGCCAGTAGGCCAGATGGTGGCGAGCGTGCAGGGTGCGGGGATGGTCGGGGCCGAGGACTCGTAGCCGATCTGCGAGAACCTGTTCGAGGGCTGCCGCAGCGGCGGCCGGATCGCCGGCGTCCCCCAGCTTGCGGGCAAGATTGTGACGGGTCTGCAGAGTGCCGGGGTCGTCTGGTCCGGACACTCGTAGGCGATCTTCGAGTAGATGTCGGAGGGCGGTTATGGCCTCCGCCGGATTTCCGGCTTCGCCGAGCCAGTAGGCGAAGTTGTTGCGGCTGGTGAAGGTGTCCGGGTGGTCCGGTCCGAGGACCCGCAGGCGGTCCTCGACCAGCCGCCGCAATTGGGCGGCCGCGCCGGCGGGGTTCCCGGCGAGCCCGGTCCAGTAGGCAAGGTCGTTTCGGGTGCTGAGGCTGTGCGGATGGTCGGGGCCCAGGATCCGCATGCGCTCCTCGAGAAGCTGTCCGAGCGCAGCGGCGGCAGCCGCCGGATCCCCGGCGTTGCCGCGGAAATTGGCGAGATTGGCCCGGGTGGCGAGGGTGTCCGGGTGATCGGGGCCGAGCATCCGTAACTGGTCGGGGAGTAGTTGCTGGAGGGCGGCGGCGGCACCCGCCGGGTCTCCCGCCCGTCCGCGCCAGTTGGTGAGCGCGGTGCGAGTGGTGAGGATACCGGGGTGGTCGGGGCCGAGCACCCGTAGCTGGTCGGGTAATAGCTGTTCGAATGCTGCCGCCGCGCCGGCCGGGTCGCCGGCGTGCCCCTGCCAGGAGGCGACATTGCTTCGGGTGGCGAGGGTGTCGGGGTGGTCGGCGCCGAGCAGGCCGGTTGCGGTGAGGTGAAGGCGGTTGTAGTACTCGAAGGCTGCCGCGGGGAGTCCGGTGTTGCCGAGGCTGGTGCCGACGCGGAACAGGACGGGATGGCGGGCGCCGGAGGCTGTCCACAGGCGCGCCGCGGTGTGGCGGTGCAGGATGATGGTGTTGGCGCGGAACCATTGCGCGGTGGTGGCATGGGGTTCGCGGGCCGGCCAGGCTTCATCGATGGCGTCGGCGGCAGCGAGGGCAAGATCTTGCTCGTGGTCGGCCGGGACGTCCTCCCTCACGACACGTTGCAGCAACGAGTGCACACGGATGACATCGCCGTTGGAATCGGTCGGTGCGACAGTGATCAGGCTGAGACGGTGCAGGGCACGCAGGGCGTCGTGGGTATCGTCGTCGCCGACCGGTTGACCAGCCTGGGCGGTGCAATACCGGGTCACGGCGGTGGTGGCGAAGAGGCGCGCCGGTATGCCGTTGGGGTCCAACAACGCGGTGAGCTGGAGCAGAATTTCGGCGAGGCCGCCCGTGGCGGCGTTGGCCAGGTCGATCGACAGGCCCCAGGTGTCGGCGACGGCGGTGTGCTGATCGTCGGGGAGAGTCGGCGGCCTGAGGGTCCGTAGACGGCGGCGATGCAGCCGGCGTCGATAGGCGGAGCAGGTCAGATCCTGATCGGCGATGTAGACGGCCGCCTGCGCCAGCGCGAGCGGTAGCCGGCCGAGGTCCGCGGCGAGGTCTTCGGCCTCATCCAGCCGGTGCGGGTGGTTGCCGAGCTTGCCATGCAGATAGTCGACGGCTTCTGTAGCGGTGAACGGGCCGACATCGATCAGGACCCGGCCGTCGAGCAGCGCGGAGTCACGGCGGCGGGTGGTGAGGACGGTGCGGCCGGAGGTGGTGACCGGCGGCCACAATCCTTGCAGGTCGGTCGGGTCGGTCAGATCGTCGAGCACGAGCAACCACGCCCTGGTCGTGCCGGCCAGCCAGGCCAGCAGTCGCTGTGCGCCATCGCGGGGATCCGGGTCCTCCACGCCGGTGACGTCGGCGGCAGCCTGCGCGTAGCGGGTGATCACCGCAGTCCGGGACGTCGCGGTCACCCAGATCAGCAGATCGACCCTGTGCTCCTGCCACCAGCGATGCGCCAGGGTCGCCGCCAACTGCGTCTTGCCGACTCCGCCGAAGCCGGCCACCACCTGATATACGACGGCGGTCGTGCTTCCCGCCGCAGCGGCTGTCTCCAGAGCGGTGTCGGCGGGGCGCTCCAGCCGACCGATGGCGACCGGAGGAACCACACCGACCCGGTGCGGCCACGAGATCGATGGGTGGCCACCGAAATTGACGGGGCCGTGGAAGGTTCCTGTGGCACCGTAGTTATCGCGTGCGCTGGTCGGCTGATCGGCCGTGCCGGGAGCAGTCGACCTGGTCATGCTCCCGGCGGCGATGGGGGGTTCGGCACCTGCCCGTAGGACACCGTTACCGGCCCGGTCATGGTGCCGGCGGCGGCACCGTAGTTGGCGTCGATGTGGATGACATGGTCGCCGGCCCGAATGCCCGCGCCTTTGCCTGCCGGGTCGGCTGCGGCCAGGACCGCTTGCGCCGCTGCCAGCACCTGTGTGTTGTGGTCGGCGCGAGCCGCGGTGAGGACCTCACTCAGCTTCACCTGCCAACTGCCGGGCGCTGATTCGACCGTGTCCAGAACTGTCGCCGGGCGGCCCTCACGGGTGAGCATCCGGCGCAGCACCTGCCGTAGCCCGGCATAGGCATCGGCAACCGCGGACTGGGCCGCCGTCGTTGTGCCGGCGGCCGCGCCGGTCATCAACGCCGTGAGGATGAGCTCGACTTCAGACACGAAGATCACCTTCCGTTAGCAAGCCGGTCCAGTGTGTCACCGACCGTCGAGGTTGGGCATATACGATCGGCCGAGGAGGCGAGAGCCGACCAGCCAAGCGATCGCCCATCCCGCTGCCTCAGCGCACCAAATCGGTCAATGCGGCGGTCACCTCGGCCCTCAACCGCTCCGCGGTCGCCGTACCGGCCTGGCCGGCGCGGTACGCCAGGCGCATCCGGGTCGGCCGGCCCGGGTAGACGAACAGCACCACCGGGTGATGGGGCGCGTCCCGCCACACCACGTTGCGCGGCCGCGGCACCCCGGCCGGCCAGACCTCGGTGCTGCCCGGGAAGTTCTCGAACACCAGCAGCGTGTCGAACAGGGGCGGTGCCGGAATCGGCGGCAGGTCGCGCATCGTGCCCTGCCGGGCGTGCACCCCACGGACCAGGTCACGAGCGGAGACCCCGCCGAGGCGCACCCGGACCGGCACGGTCATCAGGCACAGCCCGACCACCCGCTCGATCCCGGCGACCGGCCGCGTCCGGCCGGACACGCTGGCCCCGAACACCACATCGGTACGCCCGGTGACCCGGCCGAGCGCGATCGCCCACGCCACCTGCACCACGCTGTTCACGGTCACCCCGGCCCGCTGCGCGAAGCCCTGCAGATCCGTCGTCAGCCGCTGCGGAAGTTCCCAGTGCAGATCGGCCCGCGCCCCGGACCCGCCGCCGACCAGTGTCGGCCCGTCGACCCCGGCCAGCACCTCCTGCCAGCCGGCCAGCGCCGCCGCCCGATCCGCCGCCGCGTCCGAGGCCAGGACGTCCCGGAACGCCACCGCCGGCCCACCGGCCCCGCCGAGCAGCTCGGTCAGCACGATCGGCACCGACCACCCGTCCAGCAGCAGGTGGTGACTGGCCAGCAGCAGCCGCGGCGCCCGCCCGGGCACCCGCACCAGCGTGAACCGCAGCAGCGGCCCCGCCGCCGGATCGAACGGCCGGGTCTGGTCGGTGCCCTGCAGCGCCGCGAGCTCGGCCAGCGAGTCCACCCGCACGTCCCGCCAGGGCACCCGCACCTCGGCCGGGATGACCTGCACCCCGTCGACGAAGCCGGCTCGCAGGTTCGGATACCGCCGCAGCAGCGCCTCGGCGTTGACCCGCAGCGCCGCCGGCTCCACCTCGTCGGGCAGGTCGAACGACACGTGCGTGAGGTGCGCCCCCGGATCGGACCGCATCGCCGCCAGCACCTCCGCCTGCAGCGGCGTCAACGGCAGCACGTCCTCGGCCGGCGGCAGCGCCCGCAGCCGCGCCGGGGTCAGCGCGACGAGGGGAAAGTCCGACGGCGTCGCGCGGGCCGCGGCCCGGGTGGCCGGGTCGGCGATCGCCGTGAGCGCCCGCACCCACTCCGCGGCCAGGCGGGGCACCTCCAGATCGAGCCGGCCGGGCCACGTCCAGTGGGCGGTCAGCCGGGGACCGCCGGGGGAGTCCTGCACCACGGCGTTGATCTCGATGGCATGGGTCAGCGGCAGGTCGGCGTCGAACGCGGCCCGCTCCAGGTTCAGCCGCGGTGTCCACATCTGATCAGGCTGCGAGGCCCCGAACCGCCCGAGGTAGTTGAACCCGACGTGCCCGTGCTCGCCGGTGGTGCGCACCTGCTCTTTCACCTGCTCCACAGCGCGGGCCGGGTGGGTCAGGCCGCCGGGCAGACGAACCGAGGTGATCTTCGTGAACCAGCCGACGGTCCGGGACAGGTCCAGGTCGCCGTCGCGGCCGTGACCCTCGACGTCGACCAGGGTCTCCTCCCGGAGCGCGAGAGCCAGCCCGGCCAGCAGCACGTCCTCGACCCCGGTCCGGAATGCCGCCGGCACCTCCCCGAGCAGCGCCCGCGTCTCGGCCACCCCGAGCTCGACGGTGTGCACCCGGGCGGTCGCGACGGTGTCCGCGATGGTGCCGGGAACGGGCGCCGGCGAGTCAGCCACCGTGAGCGCCCACTGCCGCATCGACACGGCCGGCCGCTCCACGGGCTGCCCGGCGCAGGCCGCGGCCAGGTCGGGCAGCAGGATCCGCCACGACACCCCGTCGACCGCCACATGGTGGACGGCCAGCACCAGCTGACCGGGTTCGATCAGCGCCGCCTGGATCACGATCCCGGCCGCCAGGTCGAGCCGTTCGAGTGCGGAAGCCGCCGACGGCGCGACGCATCGGGCCGCGTCCACAGTGGCGGCGATCCGCGGGCCGTCCGCGTCCCAGCGGATCCGCAGCGCGTCGTGCGTGTCGATCAGCACCTGCAGCCCGGCGGTCAACGTGGCCACGTCCAGCGTGACCGGCACGGCGACCTGCACACTCTGGGCATACCGGTCGGCCCGCCCGGTGTGCCCGTCGAACCACCGCATCATCGGCGTCGCCGGGAACGGCCCACCCGGGTCCACGAAGACCGCCGCCGCAACGGTGGACGCGGTCGCGACCTCCGCCAGCGCCGCGACGGTCCGGCAGGTGAACACGTCCCGGGGCCGGATCGTCCACCCTTCCCGGGCGGCCCGGCTGACCAGCCGCATCGCGAGGATGCTGTCCCCGCCCAGGTCGAAGAACCCGTCGTCGATCCCGACCTCGTCGAGTCCCAGCAACTCGGCGTAGAGCGCACAGAACTGCTTCTCGGCCGGGTTGCGCGGGGCCCGGGCCGGCCCACCACCGGTCCGGGTCGGCGCCGGCAGGGCCCTCCGGTCGAGCTTCCCGTTGGGCATCAGCGGCAGCCGCGCCAGCGCGACGACGGCACTGGGCACCATGTGCTCGGGCAGCAGCCCGGCCAGCCCGGCCCGCACCTCGTCGACGTCGACCTCGCCGACCACGTAGGCCACCAGCCGCCGAAGGCCCGGCCGGTCCTCCCGCACGACGACCGCGATCTGCCGCTCCCCGACCAGTTTCTGCAGCGCCGCCTCCACCTCGGCCGGCTCCACCCGGAAGCCGCGGATCTTGGCTTGGTCGTCGATCCGCCCGAGGAACTCCAGCTGCCCGTCGGCCCGCCGGCGCACCAGGTCACCGGTCCGGTAGACCCGCGATCCGGCCGGCCCGTGCGGATCCGCCACGAACCGGGACGCGGTCAGCTCCGGCCGGTTCAGATACCCGCGAGCCAGCCCGGCCCCGCCGATGTACAGCTCCCCGGGCACCCCCGGCGGCACCGGCCGCAACCCGGCATCGAGCACCGTGACCCGAGCCCCGGCCACCGGCCCACCGACGGCCGGCCCACCACCGGAATCGGTCCGCGCGATCAGCGAGTCCACGGTCGCCTCGGTCGGGCCGTAGAGGTTGAAGCCCGCATCCAGCCGATTCCACAGCGCCGGCGCGACCGCCTCACCCCCGAACCCCAGCACGGCCGGCACGTCCTCGGGCGCCAGCCACCGCAGCGTCTCGTCCAGCAGAGTCGGGGTCAATTCAATGAAGTCAAACCCTTCTTGGCGTACGACGTCAGCCAGCGCCCGCGGATCCGCATACGTCTCGTACGGCACCACGTGCACCGCATGCCCGTCCAGCAGCCACAACTGCGGCTGCCACGACGCGTCGAAGGAGAACGACCAGGCGTGCCCGACCCGCAGCCGCTCCCGCCCGGTCCGCCGGCGCGCCTCGTCGTACAGGTCGGCGCGGTGACTGTGGAACAGGTTGACCAGGTTCGCGTGCGTCACCACCACGCCCTTGGGCTGTCCGGTCGACCCGGAGGTGTAGATGACGTACGCCGGATGATCCTGCCGAAGGCCGATCTCAGGAGCGGTGTCGTCGAGCTCGGGCAGTCGTGGATCGTCGGTGCGCAGCACGGTCCACCCGCCGTCCGGCAGCGCCCGATCGGACACCACCACGTCGGGCGCGGCGTCGGCCAGCACGCGCGCGGTGTGCTCGGCCGGATACGCCGGGTCGAGCGGCACGTAGGCGGCCCCGGACTTGAGCACCGCGAGGATCGTGACCAGCACGTCCGCCGACCGGGGCAGCGCGATCCCGACCCGCCGCTCCGGCCCGGCGCCGTGCTCGCGCAGCAGCCGCGCGAGCCGGTTCGCCGCCACGTCCACCTCGCCGAACGTCCATTTCCGGGCGCCGAAGACGAGCGCGAGCGCGGCCGGATCGCGCCGGACCTGCGCGTCGAACAGGTCGAGAACCGTGCCGCCGGCACCGAGCGCGGGCCGGTCCACCCCGCGCGGCTCGTCGTCGAGCAGCAGGTCGAGCTCGTCGAGCCGAAGCTCGGGATCGTCGGCGGCCTGCGCGTAGACCCCGGCCAGCCGCTCCAGCAGCCGCCGGATCGTGTCGTCGCGGAACAGCGAGGTGCGGTAGGTGGCCTGCAGCCCCAGCCGCCCGTCCTTGAGCAGCGCGTCGAACGACAGGTCGGTCTGCGTGGTCCGGTTGTGGAACTTCTCCCACCGCACGTCGACGCCGGGCAGCGTCGGCCCGGCCAGGTCCTGGGCCAGGAAGATCACGCTCACGTCGAACAGCGGGCTGCGGTCCAGGCGCCGTTCCACCCGCAGCGCGTCGAGGATCAGGTCGAACGGCACGTCGGCGTGGCTGTAGGCGTCCGTGCACACCGCCCGTACCCGGGAAATGATCTGCCGGAAGCTGGGCCGGCCGGAAAGATCGACCCGCAGCGGCAGGGTGTTGCCGAAGTTGCCGATCAGCGACTGCAGGCCGGTGTGGTCGCGGTTCTGGGTGACCGTGCCGATGGTCACCTCGTCGGCCTGCGCGTAGCGGCCGAGCAGCGCGGCGATCCCGGCGATCAGCACCATGAACGGGGTGGCGTGCTCGGCGGCGCCCAGGTCGGCGAGCCGGGTGGTGAGCCCGGCGTCGAGCCAGTGGGTGCGCCAGCCGCCGTCCTCGGTGAGCGTGGCCGGGCGCTCGAAGTCGGTCGGCAGGTCGAGCGGTTCCGGCAGCGGGTCGAAGGTCTGCCGCCAGAAGTCGAGCTGCGGGTCGTCGCGGCGGCCGGTCCAGCGGTCGCGGTGCCAGGCCGCGAAGTCGCCGTACTGGGCGGGCAGCGCGGGCAGCGAGTCGGGCCGGCCGCTGAGCAGGTCGGCGTAGGCGGCCGACAGCTCCCGGGAGAAGATCCCGAACGACGGCCCGTCCCAGTTGATGTGCTGGGCGACCATGACCAGCGCGTGCCGGCCGGGTCCGAGGTCGACCAGGCGCAGCCGCAGCGGGCTGGCCGCGGTCAGGTCGAACGGCTCCCGCCCGGTCTCCGCGGCGATCCGGTGCAGCGCCTGCTCCTGCTGCTCACCGGCGAGTTCGCGGAGGTCGGTGCGGGACCACAGCGGCGGCAGACGGTCGAGGACGAGCTGGTGGGCGACGCCGTTGTCGTCGACCGGGTACAGCGTGCGCAGCACCTCGTGCCGGGCGCAGATCCGGTCGAACGCGCCGCGCAGCGCCTCGACGTCGAGCGGCCCGTCCAGGCGCCACAGCACGCAGACGTTGTACGCCGAGGCGGCCGGGTCGAACCGGTGGAAGAACCACATCCGCTCCTGGGCGTGCGACAGCGGCAGCGGCACACCGTCCGGGCGGGCCGGGACGGCCGCGACGGCGGCGGTGGCCGCCATCCCGCGCCGGGCCAGCAGCTTGCGCCGCAGTTCCTGACGATCGGCGGTCTGCACCAACGGGAGCTCCTTGGGGGCGTGCCGGGGTGCGGCCGCGTCGCCGCGGCCGCACCTGGGGGAGGGAGGACTAGAGCTTCTGCAGCGTCGGCTTGAGCTGCTCGACGAGCCAGGAGACGCCGGCCACGTTCGGGCCCTGCAGCAGCTGCGCGGCCGGCAGCGGGGTGGCCAGGTAGTGCCCGCCGGAGACCACCTTGAGCTTCTTGACCAGCGCGTTGCCCTCGAAGGTCTGCTGGTCGGCGGCGCTCGGGAACGTCATGAACAGCACGTTCGCGGTGTCCAGGTCGGGCACCCGCTCGTAGCTGATGCCGATCGTGCCGGGCGCCAGGGTGTCGCTGGCCGGCGCGTTCGCGAACTTGTCCGGCACCTTGAGGCCGAGCGCGCCCATGAACTTCGTCGACAGGTTGTCGGCGCCGACGACCAGCGGGATCACTTCGCCGCGAGCCTGCCCGTACAGATAGGTCTTCCCGGCGATGTTGGGCAGGTCGGTCTTGGTCTTCTCGATGGCCGCGTGCGCCTCGTCGATCAGCTTCTGGGCGCCGGCGTCGTCCCCGATCGCCTTGCCGATCAGCTGCGCGTCCTCCTCCATCGTGGAGCCGTACAGGCTCTTCGCGTAGGCGACCACCGGCGCGATCTTGCTGAGCGTCGCGTAGGTCTCCGGCTTGAGCTGGTTGCTGGAGGTCGCCAGGATCACGTCCGGCTTGTAGGACGCGACCTTCTCCAGGTTGATCTGCGCGGCGTCGAGGCCGAGGGCCTCTTCCGGCAAAGGCTTCTTGATGTACGGCAGGTTCGGGCTGGCCGGGTCGAAGTACTTCACCGCGCCGACCACGTCGGCGCCGAGCGCGTTCGCGACGGCCAGGTCGTTCCAGCCCAGCGCCACGACGCGCTGCGGCTTCCTCGCGATCGTGGTGCTGCCGAACGCGTGCGTGATGGTCAACGGGAAACCGGTGGCGGCGGCGCCGGCCTCGGCGGTGGTGGTCGCGGGTTCGTCGCCGCCGCAACCGGTGAGTCCGATCGCGACGGTGAGGGCGAGAAGGGTGGCGGCCGTGGCGCGGCGCGACGGTCGAAGGATGTCCATATAGGTTAGCCTCACCTAACATCTACAACGATGTCAAACCTGGATCGCCGAACCGGAGGCACGATGACCGCGACCACGCCGACCTGGAAGGCCGACGCCTACCAGGCCGACAACACCGGCCAGTTCGAGACCGCGCTCGAAGCGTTGATGCAGGCCGGAGCGCATCTGCACACCGGCGGCCGGTTCGCCGACATCGGCTGCGGATCGGGCGAGCTGGCCGCGGCGATGGCCCAGCGCGGCTTCGAGGTGACCGCCAACGACGCGTCCCCGTCCATGGTCGACGCCGTCCGCGAACGCTGCGCCGGCCTGCCGGTCACCGCCGAGGTGCAGGACGCGCACGAGCTGACCCTGCCCGCCACCAGCTTCGAGGTGGTCCACTCGTCGTGGATGCTGCACTGGCTCGCCGACGCCGGACCGGCCCTGCGCGCGATGGCCCGCGCCACCACCCCCGGCGGCCTGGTCGTCCTGCAGTACAGCTGCGGTCAGCCGCGCGCGGCCGGCTTCGCGCTGCGCGACGTCACCGCGTCCGTCGTGGACCGGCCCCGCTGGCGCGAGCGCCTGGCCGCGGTGCCGCTGCGGATGAACCACCACCCGCTCGACGAGACGTGCGCCACGCTCACCGCGGAGGGTCTGGAAGTGCTGCTCACCGACGACGCCGTGCGCGTCCCGGGCGGCGAGGACCTGGTGTCGCTGCGCCGGGCGTTGCGCGCCGCGGCCTTCCACGACCAGGCCCAGGTTCTCGGCGACGACGCCGACGACTTCATCGACCAGGTCATCCAGGCGTTGCTCGAGGCCGGCGCGCTGAACCCGCACAACGTCCGGGTGATTGCCCGCCGCCCGCTGCCCGCCGAGAAGGCCGCGCCCGCCCGTCCGCGCGGCGCCGTCCGCGCGTTCCCGCTGTCCGTCGGCGAGCTCCACGTCGTCCGCGTCGAAGATCAAACCCCCCAACTGCGCAGGATCGATTTCCGTACGGACGGAGCCGCGCCCCTGCCGCTGTCCGAGCCCGCCGAGACGCTCACCGCGATCTGGCCCGCCGAGGGCGCCGACCGGGTCGTCCTGCCCGAGGTCGGCCGCTGGAAGTTCCCGCCGGACGCGCCCCGCCAGCACACCGCGAACCTGACCGTCCGGGCCTGGGACCCGGCCACCGCGACCCTGACCGTCGACTTCTACCTGCACGGCGAGCACGGCCCGGCCGCCCGCTGGGCCGCCGCCGCGCAGCCCGGCGACCGGCTCGGCTTCGGCGGCACCCGGGTGCACTGGGTCCACGACCCGGGCGCGGCCTGGACGCTGCTGCTCGGCGACGAGACCGTGCTGCCCTCGGTCGCCGCGATCGTCGAGACGCTCCCGGCGGATCAGCCGATCATCGCGGTGCTCGAGGTGGACGACCCGGCCGACCGCGCGTACCTGGACACCTCGCGGCTGACCGTGCACTGGACCGCCCGCGGCGGCCTGGAAGGCGTGGTCCGGTCGGTGGAGTTCCCGGCCGGGCGCGCCCAGGTCTTCGGCGGCGCGGAGACCCGAGTCATCCAGGTGATCCGCACCCACCTGCTGACCGAGCGCGGGCTCGGCCGCGACGAGGTCAGCCTCCAGGGTTACTGGCACCGGCCCCGTGCGTGACCGAACCCGGCTGCTGGGGTGGTTGCTGGCCGTGGCGGTGCTGGTCGCCGTGACCGCGGCCAGCATCGCCTACGGGTCCACCTCGATCCCGCTGCGGACCGTGGCCGCGGCGTTCCGGCACTTCGACCCCACTGTGGACGCCCATCTCGTGGTGCGGACGCTGCGGCTGCCCCGTACCGTCGTCGGTCTGGTCGTGGGTCTTGCCCTGGGTCTGGCCGGCGCGATCATGCAGGGCCTGACCCGCAACCCGATCGCCGACCCGGGGATCCTCGGGGTGAACGCGGGCGCCGCCCTCGCCGTCGTGATCGGCATCCACGTGCTCGGCGTCAGCGACGTCCACGGCTACGTCTGGTTCGCGTTCCTCGGCGCGCTGGCCGCGTCGGTGCTGGTCTACGGCGTCGGCTCGATGGGCCGCGACGGCGCGTCCCCGGTCAAGCTGGCGATCGCCGGCGCCGCGGTGACCTCGCTGCTCGCCTCGGCGACCACCTGCGTGCTGCTGCTCGACCGGGTCACCATGGACCAGTACCGGTTCTGGGTGGTCGGCTCGCTCGCCGGGCGCGGCGGTTCGGTGGTCGGGGCGCTGCTGCCGTTCCTCGCGACCGGCACCATCCTGGCCCTGTGGGCGGGTCGCTCGCTGAACACCCTGGCGCTCGGCGACGACGTCGCCCGGGGCCTGGGCCAGCGGCTCGGCCGGGCCCGGGCGCTCTGCGCGGCGGCGGTCGTCCTGCTGGTCGGCGCGGCGACCGCGGCGGCCGGGCCGATCGGCTTCGTCGGGCTGACCGTGCCGCACGTCGCCCGCGCGATCGTCGGCGCCGACCACCGCTGGATCCTGGCCTACTCGGCGGTCCTCGCCCCGATCCTGCTGCTGTCCGCGGACATCCTCGGGCGGGCCGTGGCCCGGCCGTCGGAGCTGCAGGTCGGCATCGTCACGGCGGTCATCGGGGCGCCGGTGTTCGTCGCCCTGGTCCGCCGGCGCCGGCTGGCCCAGCTGTGACCGCGCTGGTCACCGCCCCGGGCCGGGTGGCGCGCCGGCGGGCGCTGCTGCTGTCGGTGACCGTCGCCGGGCTGCTGGCGCTGGCCTGCGCGGTCGCGGTCAGCGTGGGGGAGTACCGGATCCCGCTGCGGGACGTGGCCGCTGCTGCGTTCGGCACGGGCGACGCGGGCACCACGTTCGTCGTGCAGACGCTGCGGCTGCCGCGGGTGCTCACCGGGGCGGTCGTCGGCGCGGCGTTCGGGCTCTCCGGCGCGCTGTTCCAGGGCCTGGCCCGCAACCCGCTGGCCAGCCCGGACGTGCTCGGGGTGACGGCCGGGGCGTCGACCGTGGCGGTGGCCGCGATCGTCACCACGGCCGGTGGGCTGGCGGTGGTGTCGTCAGCGGCGGCGATCGGGGCGGTGCTCTCCGCGGCGGCCGTGTACCTGCTAGCCTACCGGGCCGGGCTGTCGCCGTACCGGCTGGTGCTGGTCGGCATCGGGATCGGCGCGGTGCTCAACAGCGTGACCGCGTACCTGCTGACCCGCTCGGAGATCTGGGACGCGCAGCAGGCGATGATCTGGCTGGTCGGCAGCCTCAACGAACGTGGGTGGGAGCACCTGTGGCCGGTCGTCGGGGCGCTGGCCGTGCTGACCCCGGTGGCGGTGTGGGCGGCGCGGCCGCTGCGGGTCATGCAACTGGGCGACGACACGGCGCGGGCCCTCGGCGTACCCCTGGAAGTCAATCGGTTGATCTTGATCTTGGCCGCCGTCGGCCTGGCGGCGGTCGGTGTCGCCGCGGCCGGGCCGGTGCCGTTCGTCGCGTTCGTCGCCCCGGCGATCGCCCGCCAGTTGGTCCGGACGTCGGTGACGCTGATCCCGGCGGCGCTGCTGGGCGCACTGCTGGTGGTGGTCGCCGACCTGCTGGCGCGGACCGTGGCCGCCCCGACCGAGCTGCCGGTGGGGGTGATCACCGGCGTGGTCGGCGCCCCCTACCTGCTGTGGCTGCTGGCCCGGGCCAACCGCCTCGGCGCAGGCGGCTGACCCGGGGCCAGGGTCAGTGGGTCAGTTGTTGCCGGCGGAGTTGCACTTGACGGACTGGTCGATGCAGTTGCGGACCCGGGCGGCCTGCGCGGCGGGCTGCCAGGCGTTCATGAAGTCGCCGTGCATCGACGACGCCATCCCGGAGGCCGGCGCGAACCCGGCCGTGGTGCCGTGGACGGGGTAGTCGATGACGAACGACAGCGACGGGATCGCCACCGGGAAGTTCCCACTGGCGCAGGTGCCGTCCGGGCCGGCCGGTCCGACGTGGTCCTTGTGGTTGGGGCTGTCCAGGTGCACGCCGTCCCAGCAGTCCGGGAAGACGAGCTGGTAGGTCAGGTTCGCGGTCGGGGCGCAGATCGGCCAGTTCCCGTCGGCACTGCGGCCGGTCTGGCCGCCCGGTCCGGCGCACCAGAACTGGTTGCCGCTGCTGGGCACCTGCAGCTTCGCGTCACCGGCGATCATCCGGAAGCCCGGCGGGAACGGCTGGGTCCGGCTCGGGTCCTTGAGCCGCGAGCCGTAGTAGACGGTGACCCCGGCGGGGTCGATCACCGTGCCGTTCTGCAGCAGCGAGGGGATCCAGTACGCGGACAGGTCCTCGGCCGGGGTGCAGGTGGTCGCCGAGTGCCCGAGCAGGGACTGGTTGGTCGAGCTCGCGTTGGTGCTGGTGTTGCCGAGGAAGGTGTGCGCGTGCGACGCGCCGGCCAGCCCGGGGAAGACGATCGGGTCGTCGTTGAGGTGATGGCTGACCGTGCACCCGGCGTTGAACTCCGGCACCCGCACCACGTCGCCGGTGATCGGCCGCGGGGTGAGCGCGAAGAACGCGGCCGTGTCGGCGGCCTGCTGCGCCGGGTCGACGGTGGGCCAGCCGGCGCCGGACGTCCCGGTGGGAGCGGGGGAGGAGGGCGTCGTGCTGCCGCCGGCGGCGACCGAGAACCAGTTGAGGTTGACGAAGTTGTCCGCCTGCGCGCTGGTCATGGTGAGGAAGACGGTCTGCGCGCCGGTCGGGTGCGTGTTCGCCACCGCGGACGTGGTGACCCAGGTCTGCCAGCCACCGGTCCGGGTCACCGGGATGCTGGCCAGCACGGTTCCGGTCGCCGACCCGGTCCGGACCTGGATGCTGCCGGTGGTGGCGCTGTCGGAGGCCAGACGCGCGCCGACCGTGATCGCTCCGGCCGCGCCGAGGTCCACGTTGTCGTACCGCAGCCAGTCACCGTTGGCCAGGTAGGCGACGTTCTGCCCGCCACCGGTGTCGGCGGTCGCTTCGAGCTGCGCTCCGGACTGGGCGGCGTACGACTCGGCCTGGACGGTCACCGGGGTCGCGGCCGAGGCGGAGGTGCCGGCGATGCCGGCGGCCACGAGGGCACCGGTCAGCGCCGCACCGAGAACGGCGCGACGCATACCGCGGTTCCGGCGGAGCGCAGGGGAGTGCGAGGTCGCGGGGACGGGGGAATCCATGAAGCTGCTCCTCAGGGCGGGGGATGTGTCGGAGCTGTTACAGCGATGCGCGTGAAAGCGCTCTCTTGGTCGCCACTGTGAATGTCCCGTTAATGACTGTCAATGGCTCCGGCCGCCCCGAGAATCGCTCTCAAGACCCGTCGCCGCACGCGTCCGTGCAGCTCACAGCCTTGGCCATCGCTTCTGGCCGGGAGCCCGGGCGGCACGGTTCCGGAACTGTGCGCCTCGTCGGGGAGACCTCGGCCGCATTCCGTCACGTTCCGTCCCGGCCGGCCGATCTGACCGCCAGGTCGACACTGCGGAGGACGTTTGATGAGCGGCGGGACAGCAGCGGCCCACCCCGAACCGTCACACCGGCACGGCCTGGAACGGATCGCCCTGTGGTCGCGCGTCTGCGTGATGGCCATGGTGGCCGCCGTCGTGCTGGGCGCCCCGGACGACGTCCGCTGGACCACCGCCTGGCACCCGGCCCTGTGGCAGGTGTCCGCGGGGATCGGCGTGCAGCTGATCGCGGCGATGGCGCTGGCCGTCGTCCAGTTGCGGCACGCCGCGAGCGGCCGGTACCGGTGGGTCGCGCCGGCGCAGACCGTGATGGACGTGCTCGCGGTGGCCGGCCCGATGCTGGTGATCGACAGCGTCGCCGGCGTGCCGGTGTGGCCCAGCGCGGTGCTCGCCCTGCTGTCCGCGGCGACCCGGCACCGGCTGGCGGGTGTCCTGATCGCCTGGGGCGTGGTGGCGGCCGCGCTGGTCGCCGGGGTCGCCCTCGGCGACGGGGCGCCGGACTCCCCGCACGGGGCCGGGATCGCGCTGGCCGTCGTCGTGCTGCTGGTCGCGGCGGCCACGTCCGGCGTGCAGGCGAACAGCCTGGACCGCCACGTGACCGAACTGCACGACGTCCGGCTGGCGATGACCCGTCAGGCCCGGACCGATCTGCTGACCGGGCTGGCGAACCGCGCGGCGCTCGACGAGTACGAGACGGCACTGGCCGGGGCCGAGCCCGGCCCGTTGAGCGTGGTGCTGTTCGACCTGGACGGCTTCAAGCAGGTCAACGACACCCATGGCCATCACGCCGGGGACCTGCTGCTGACGACGGTGGCCGCCCGGCTGCGGGCCGGCCTGCGCCCCGGCGACCTGCTGGTCCGCCTCGGCGGCGACGAGTTCGCCGTCCTGCTACCGGGCATGCCGGCCGAGGAGGCCGCGGCAGCCGTCGAGGACTGGGCACGAACGGTCACGCAGCCGGTGGACGTCGGCGACGGCGTCGCCCGCGTCGGCGTCAGCGTCGGGGTCGCGCACCGGCCGCCGGGCGTCGGCGCGTCCTTCGCCGACCTGCTGCGCACCGCGGACCGGCGCATGTACGACCACAAGCACGCCAAGACCCATCGCCCGGCCGCGGCCTGATCTCACCGCACGCCGAGCCGCCGGGCGTGGTCGGCCGCGGCTAGCGGGCCTCCGTCGAACGACTCACCGTGCCCGGGCAGCAGCAGCGACGCGGGCACCCGGGCCAGCCGGTCGAGCGAGGCGAGAGCGGCCTTGCTGTCGTGGGTGAAACCGCGGCAGACGAGGGTGGGGCCGGTCCGCCCGGTCAGGCCGTCGTGCGTGACCAGCGCGTCGCCGGTGAACAGCACGCCGAGATCGGCGAAGTGGTAGGCGGCGCTACCCGGCGTGTGCCCGGCCAAGCTGATGGCCTGCGGCCGGCCGGGGACGTCGTCGAGGCGCTGGTCGCCGTCGAAGGTCCGCACGGTTCGCACCGGCTTGGCGGTGAACCCGCCCTTGCGGGCCAGATGCAGCGGGGCGCCGATCGCGCCGGGCCGGCGCAGCAGGTACGGCAGCATCGAGCGTTCCGGCTTCGCGTGGCGTAGCGCGCTGCGCGGGCCGTCGGCCAGGATCGCCGCGTCCAGTCGATGGATCCAGACGTCGGCGCCGGCGTCGTTCAGGGCGGCGGCGAGGCCGGTGTGGTCGGGATGCCCGTGGGTGAGCAGGACCGAACGGATGTCGCGCAGCGACCGGCCGGACCGCGACAGATGATCGCGCAACCGCGGCAGGTGCGCGGGCAGACCGGCGTCGACGAGGACGAGACCGTCGGGGTGGTCGACCAGGTAGAAGGCGACGAAGTCGTCGCCGAGGCGGTGAATAGGAGGCATATTCGGTACAGTACGCTGTATCGAAAGCGTGAGGAGTGTGTGCCGTGTCATTGCCAGGCAAGGACCGTCGGCCGTATGACGCGCGTCGCCGCCAGGACGCCGCCCGCCAGACCAGGGCCGCGGTGCTGACGGCGTTCGGCGAGCTGCTGTTCGCCGAGGGCTATCGCGGCACCACCATCCAGGCGGTTGCCGCACGCGCGGGGGTCTCGCCCGAGACCGTCTACAAGACGTTCGGCGGAAAGGCGGGGCTCACCAAGGCCCTGTGGGACGTCACCGTGGCCGGCGACGACGAGCCGGTCGTCATGGCGGAGCGCGAACAGTTGCGCGAGGTCTGGGCAACCGAGGACCCCGAGGCGAAGATGCTGCGGTACGCGGGTTTCGTCCGCGGTGTCAACGAGCGCCTGGCCGGCCTGGCCGCCCTTCTCGCGCAGGCCGGCCCGGAGGCGGCCGAGGTGCTGGCCGACAGCGAGCGGGAACGGCGGGCCGGCGTCGGCGCGTTCACCGCGCACCTGGCGGACACCGGCGTGCTGCGGGCCGGCGTCGACCCGGCTTCCGCCGCGGACGGCTGGTGGGTGCTCACCGGGCCGCGGCCGTTCACCGACCTCACCGTGGGGTGCGGCTGGGACGGTGCCCGCTACGAGCAGTGGCTGGCCGGCCTGCTCGCCGCGAACCTGCTCTGATCAGTCTGGAAGATCGCTGCGCCCTGTCGCTATCCGCCCGGATTGCCTGCTCAGCCCATGATCACCACTGCCCGATCATGACCGCTTGAGCCCCCGACGGCACGCCTCAATGGCACGCTCCTGGCACGCCCGCACCCACCTCGCCGGCCCGCCGGCGTCCCGCCCACGGCGACCACCCTTCCCAGCGGCAAGCCGCGAAGCGGCGCGGCAGCCATGCGGTGGTGACCCACGGATTGCGTCGTCGACAACCGACGGCCTTCGATGGGGTTCTACAGGGTTACGCGCCGAACCTCGATCCGGGCGCCGGGGACTTCGCCCTCCCGGACAGTTCGCTTGCATGCCTCAAGGTGATCCACCCGGTCATCAGCGGCCTGTGCCGACCCGCGCCACGGACGGCCGTCTTCCAGGGCTTCTCCGCAGTGGAGGAGTAGCTTGCTGGCCGACCTACCACGTCCAGCACAACCAGGGTCTCGAATCTCATGCCTCACATGATGGTTTCGAGTAGCTGTGACCACCAGGCATAGCAACCGCGGCAAAATCCGAGACGAGCGCCGGGAGATCTTCGTTCGTTGCGCGGGCCTGCGCCTTTACCGCCCTCAACCTGGTCGGCCGAACGTGGGGAGCAGCAAGTGAGCGTCTTCCTGTCTGCCGTGGTCCGCGAGGAACCGGATTTCGCCCAAATGCAGCTCGACCGGCACGTCGCGCCGAGCGAGGACGGCCGCTGCGGGGTCTGCGGCGAGGAGGATCCGTGCTCGCTCCGCCGGGTGGCGCTGCGGGTCTTCGGTCGGTACGGCCGCCTTCCTCGCCGGTGGCCGTGTTCACGAGCCGGTCACCCGCCGGGGCGGCTCACGCCGTTCTCGTAGGCCATCACGACCGCCCCGATCCGGTCCCGCACGCCGAGCTTGCCGAGGATCCGGCTCACGTGCGTCTTCACCGTGGTCTCCCCGAGGTAGAGCCGCCCGGCGATCTCGGCGTTGTTCAACCCCCGCGCGACCAGCCCCAGCACCTCCCGCTCCCGCCCGGTGAGCCGGTCCAGTCGCGGGTCGGGCCGCGGCTCGGTGCCCTCGGTGACGAAGCGGGCCAGCAGCCGCCGGGTGACCGACGGCGACACCATCGGGTCGCCGCGCAGCACGCCGCGGATCGCCACCAGCATCTCGGCCGCCGGCACGTCCTTGACCAGGAAGCCGTCCGCCCCGGCCCGCAGCGCCGCGAACGCGTGCTCGTCCAGGTCGAACGTGGTGATCATCAGGATGCGGGTGGCGGGCAGCTCGGCGCGGATCCGGCCGGCCGCGGTGATCCCGTCCACCCCGGGCATCCGGACGTCCATCAGGACCACGTCCGGGCGGTGCCGGGCGGCGGCGTCGACGGCCTGGAAGCCGTCGGCGGCCTCGCCGATGACGGTCAGATCGGGCTGGCTGTCGACCACCATGCGCAGCCCGACCCGCATCATCTCCTGGTCGTCACAGATCAGCACCCGTGCAAGCATGCCCCGATGCTGCCGGGGACCGGCTGTGAGCGGGCTGTGCCCGGCGGGTCGAGGGGCAGCGTGGCGAGCACCCGGAAGCCGCCGCCCGGTCGCGGGCCGACGTCGAGCGTGCCGCCGAACATCGCCACCCGTTCCCGCATCCCGGCCAGGCCGCGCCCGGACGAGGGCAGCCGCGCCGGCGCGGCACCACCCCGGTCACCCACCTCGATCCGGATCGTCCGGCCCGGTCCGGGTTCGCCGAGATCCACGGTGACCTGCACGGCAGCGCCCGTTCCGGCGTGCTTGACCACGTTGGTCAGCGCCTCCTGAACGATCCGGCAGGTCTGCACCACGGCCCCGGGCGGCACGTCGTCACCGCGTCCCAGGACCCGCATCGCAGTCCCGCCCACCGATGCCGCCAGCCGATGCAGATCAGTCAAAATCGGCTGGGGTACGGCCGCAGGACCATCCGTGCCCAGCATCGCCAGCAGTCGTCGCAGTTCGGTCAGCGCCTGCCGCCCGACGTTGCTGACCAGGGCGAGCGTCCGGTCCACCGCGGCCGGATCGGCATGCCGCATCAGCTGCGCGCCCTCGGCGTTGACGACCATCACGCTCACGCTGTGCGCGAGCACGTCGTGCAGTTCCCGGGCGATCCGGGTGCGTTCCTCGGCGGCCGCGGCCCGGGCCAGCGCCCGGCGTTCGGAGTCGGCCAGGTCCGCCCGCGTCTCGAGCGAGCGCAGGTAGGCCCGCCGGACCCGGACGTACTCGCCGAGCAGCCAGGCCGTGCCGATCGACAGGCCGTAGGTCAGGGCGCTCCAGCCGCTCACCGACCAGACGGCGTAGAACGCGGCGGCGGCCGGGGCGGCGACCAGGGCCGCGCGCCGCCGGCCGCGCACCACCAGCGTGTAGAGCATGACCTGCAGGGACAGGTGGGCCAGCGGGAGGTGCCCGGCCCAGGCCCGGGTGAGCAGGCCGAGCCCGGCGGCGGCGAGCACGATCGCGGTCATCGCCGCCGGGCGCCGGTGCCGCCCGAGCAACGGCAGGACCAGCCCGGCCAGCACGAGCGCCTGCACCCAGAACGGGCGGCCGTCCGGCGGCGCCACCATCGCGGGCGCGGCGAGACCCGCGGCCAGCAGCGGATTTGCCAGGGGGCGCATGACCCGACGCTATCCACCACGGCGGGTGCGGGCGTCGTTCCGTACGGCGGAAATGGTCCTCCCCCAGGAGGACGACAGCGGCCCGGCGGCAGGACGAGCGGCGACGATCTTCGCTTCTAGCGTCCCGGTCATGTCCATTCTCACCGAGTTCCTGCGCCACCCGTTGCTGACCGGCGCGGTCGCCGCCAGCTCACCCGCACTCGCCCGGATGATGACCGGCGGCATCGGTCTGGAGCGGGCCCGGACCGTGGTCGAACTCGGCCCGGGGACCGGCGTCTTCACCGACGCGATCCGGCGCGAGGTGGCGCCGGGCACCCGGATCGTCGCCGTCGAGCTCAACGGTCACCTGGCCGAGCAGCTCACCCGCCGGTACCGCGGGGAGCCGGTCGAGATCGTCCACGGCTCCGCCGCCGACCTGGCGAGACTGGTGCGGTATCCGGTGGACGCGGTGGTGTCCGGTCTGCCGTGGACGGTGATGGCCGAGCCGGTCCGGTTGCGGATCCTGGACGCGGTCACCGCGGTGCTCGCGCCGGGCGGCGTCTTCACCACCTTCGCGTACGCCCACGCGGCCTGGACCCCGCCCGGGCGCCGGTTCGCCGCCGAGCTACGGCAGCGCTTCGGCGTGACCGGCACCAGCCGGGTGGTGTGGCGCAACCTGCCGCCGGCGTTCGTGCACCACGCCTCGGCACCGCGCCCGAGCGGCCGGCACACCCCGACGGCGCGGGTGAGCCGGTAGCCGAATCGGGCACGGATCGGCCGAACCCCGAACCCGGCGGACCCCCGCGATCAGGCGATGGGCGCCGCCGCGGCCGCCGGCTCGGCCGCAACCGGGTCGTCCCCGTGGTTCTCCGGCCGCGCCTTCCTCGGGAAGGCGAAGGTGAGGGCGAGAAAGGCGACGAGCAACAAGGCCAAAGCGATTAACGTACGGCGGAAAGCGTGCTCAGCCGTCCCGGTGGTGACACCGTCGAAGAAGATCGAGCCGAAGATCGCCACCCCGATCGAGCTCGCGATGGACTGCACCGCGGTCAGCACCCCGGACGCCGAGCCGATCTCGTCGTCCCGGACCGCCGCCAGGATCACGCTGAACAGGGCGGCGATGACCGCGCCCGAGCCCACCCCGATCAGGGCGATGCCGGGCACGATCGGCCAGATCGAGAACGCGCCGCCGTGGCCGAGCTCGGTCCAGAGCAGCGCCGCCCCGCCCAGTTGGACGACCGCGCCCAGTTGCAGCACCACCCGGCCGAGCTTCTCGGCGAGGATCGCGCCGCTGATCGCGCCGCCGACCGCGGTGCCGATCGCGACCGGCAGGTTGCCCAGCCCGGCCTGGCCGGCGGTGAAGTCGTGGCCGATCTGCAGGAACAGCGTGAGCACCAGTTGCGTGCCGATCAGCGCGCTGAAGAACAGGGCGATCCCGGCCAGGCCGACCGTGTACGCGCCCCGGCCGAAGATGGCCGGGAGGACCAGCGGGGTACGCCCACCGGCCGCGGCCCGGCGTTGCTGCAGGGCGAACCCGGCGAAGCCGGCCAGCCCGGCGGCGATGCTCAGCCAGGTCCACAGCGGCCAGTCCCGTTCCTGACCGAAGTTCAGCGGCAGCACCAGCAGCGCGGACGAGGCCACCACGAGCGCCGCGCCGAGCAGGTCGACACCCACCGCCCGGTCCCCGGGGCGCCGGGGCAGGATGCGCCAGGACACGACCAGGGCGGCGAGCCCGATCGGCACGTTGACCAGGAACACCGTGCGCCAGCCCCAGCCGAACAGGTCGGCCTGGATCAGGCCGCCGCCGAGGACCGGGCCGACGATGCCACCCAGCCCGAGCACCGGCCCGAAGACCCCGAAGACCTGGGCGAGCTCTTTACCGGAGAAGTTCTCCCGCAGCAGGCCGAGCCCTTGCGGGAGCAGCATCGCGCCGGCCAGGCCCTGCGCCAGGCGTAACCCGATCAGCAGCTCGATCGTCGGCGCGGCGGCGCACAGCGCGGAGGCGACGGTGAACGCGGCCAGGCCGAACAGGAACATCCGGCGCCGCCCGAACCGGTCACCGAGGCGCCCGCCGACCACCAGGCCCGCGCCGAGGGTGAGCGCGTACCCGCCGATCACCCACTGCAGGCCCAGCGGGGTGGCGCCCAGGGACTGCTCCAGCGACGGACCCGCCACGTTGACGATCGTCGCGTCGAGCAGGTCCATGATCTCCGCGGCGAGCATCACCACGAGGATCAGCCACCGCCATCGGTACGTCATTTCATCTCGTTTCTTGATAATCAACGATGTTAGCAATAACAAGTATTACCATGGTCGGCGTGGACGTCAAACGTGTCGCCGACCGTCACCACGCCGGCCCGCCGGCGGATGGCGACATCCGGGCCCGGATCCAGCAACTGACCCTGCGCCAGCAGCGCTTCGAGCGGCGGGTCGCCCGTGACCTGGGCGTCGACCTGCCCGGTCTGGAGGCGCTGGACCATCTGATCTCCGCGGGCCCGAGCAGCCCGACCGAGCTGGCCCGCCGGCTGGACATCTCCACCGCCGCGACCAGCCTGGTCCTGAACCGTCTCGAGGCCGCCGGGCACATCCGGCGCGAACGGCACCCCACCGACGGCCGCAAGCTCGTGGTGACCGCGGCCGAGGACTCGGTCGACGCGGCCGACCGCCTGGTGGCGCCGCTGATCGGGGGCGTCGAGACGCTCGTCGGTTCCCTGTCGGAGCAGGAGAGCGCGACCGTGCTCAAGTTCCTCGACGCCCTGATCCAGGTCTACGACCAGGGCGCCCCCTGAGCGAGTTCGCTCCCGTTCTGCACCCGATTCGGGCGGTGCGCGCGCCCGGAATGCGATTCGCTTGGCGGTGTGGGTCGGCACTGGTGGCGGACGTCCGTCGCGGCGATGGCGCTCGCCATCGCCGGATACCTGCTGCTGGCGATCGGCCAGTGGGTGGAGCTGGCCTGGTCGCTGGTCAACACCGTCGGCCCGACCGCGGTGATCGTGATCGCCGCCCGGCGGCTGCCGCGCAACGCCCGGGTCGCCTGGTACCTGCTGGCGTTCGGCATCTTCGCCAACGGCACCGCGGTGGTGCCCAACACGATCGTCTACGACGTGCTCGGCAGCGACGCCTACCCGACCGTGGCCGACGCCTTCTACCTGCTGTTCTATCCGGCCGTGCTGACCAGTGTCGGCCTGATGATCCGGCGCTGGCCGCCGCTGCTGATCCGGGCGGCGCTGCTCGACGCGGCCACCATCACCTCCGGAATCGGGGTGCTGGCCTGGGTGTACGCCATCGAACCGGCGCTGCGGGACACCGACTACTCCCGGTTCGGGCAGCTGGTCCGGGTGGCGTACCTCGTCGGTGATCTGTTGTTGATCTTCTTGGCGCTGATCCTGGTGCGCAGCGGAGGCTCCACCGGCCCCCGCCGCGACCGCTGGGGTCTCTCGCCGCCGTGGCTGGCCACCGGCCTGATCACGTTCCTCGCCGGGGACCTGTTCTGGCTGATCGTCGGCAACAACACCGTGCCCGGCTGGGTGTCGCGCGGCACCGACTCGGCCTACTTCGCCGCGTTCGTGATCCTCGGCTACGCGGTGCGGCACGCCACCGCGACCGACGAGCAGCGCGCCACCGCGGTGCCCGGCCCGCCGGGCATCCCGCTGATGCTGACGCTGCTGCTCGCGCTGCTGATGGCCCCGGCCGTGCTGGTCCTGGAGATGTCGCACGGGGCGTTCCAGCACGGCGCGGCGATCGCCACCGGCTCCACGATCATGTCGGTGCTGGTCGTCACGCGGCTCACGGTGCTGCTGCGGTTCGTGGGCCGGCAGACCGAGCAGGTGCGCGAGCTGGCCCGCCGGGACGAGCTGACCGGCCTGCCCAACCGGCGCGCCTGGACCGACGAGCTGCCCCGGGTGCTGGAGCAGGCCCGGCAGAACGAGCGGCCGGTCAGCGTCTGCATGGTCGACCTGGACCACTTCAAGGCGTTCAACGACACCCACGGGCATCAGGCCGGCGACCGGCTGCTCAAGGAGGCCGCCGCGGCCTGGCTGAACCAGGTGCGCCGGTCCGACATCCTGGCCCGGTACGGCGGTGAGGAGTTCATCGTGCTGCTCCCGGACACCGACCTGGACGCCGCCGGCGCGATCATGCAGCGGCTCCGGCAGGTCACGCCCGGGGCGCAGACGTTCTCGGCCGGGGTGGCGGCCTGGGACCGGGCCGAGACGTCCGAGGAGTTGATCGCCCGCGCCGACGCCGCCCTCTACGAGGCGAAGCACAGCGGCCGGGACCGGGTCGTCGCGGCCGGCGCCCCGCGGCCCGCGGCGGTCGGCGACGCGCCGGCCGAGGCACCCGCCCGGCCGTGATCCCGGGGCTGCCCCTCCGGGATATCAGAATCGGTCAGCCATTCCGTCAATCCGCACCCGTACCGTCCGCCGGGCCGGGCGCACAGCAATTTCGTAGGTTCGGAACGCCGAGCGCCGAAATCCTTTGTGTCGTGGTCAAGGTTCACCGGCCAAATTCCTCCGGGCCGGTCGATGAACGCCGATGACGAGCGAGATGCGACCCTCTTTGTCGAGGTTTGTCCAGGAAAAATCCCCGTTTTCCGGGCTTCGAGCGGCATGCCGGGACGCGGTGGCGCGCTCGCCGGGCCCGCTCGGAGCTTCGCTCGGCAGCT
Source organism: Actinoplanes sp. L3-i22 (assembly GCF_019704555.1). Taxonomy (NCBI): domain Bacteria; kingdom Bacillati; phylum Actinomycetota; class Actinomycetes; order Micromonosporales; family Micromonosporaceae; genus Actinoplanes; species Actinoplanes sp. L3-i22. The sequence continues at coordinate 7,257,661 of NZ_AP024745.1, read as the reverse complement.
CGGGAATTCAGCCGCTCAGAAGCGCCTGCCGAGCCGTACCGTAATCGATTCTTTGATTTATGTCTGTCGATTTGATAATACCGTTTTGCGGACTTTCCGGGAATTGAAGGGCGCGGACTCCCCGGGGTGGCCGGGCCGGTCGGCGCCAAGGGTCGTGATCCGTGCCATTACGATTGACGGCATTGGGCGCGCATAACGGGCGAAGGCTCATCGGTCTGGCAAAATACCCGGTCGATCGCGGACAAATCGGCCACCCGCCACGCTGTCGTTGATCAAACGGCGCCGGCCGTGCGATCATCCTGCGCCGGGCGTCCGGGTAGGCGCTTCTGAATATTTAATAGTCGCGTCTCATAAGTGAAACATTCCGGCCGCGGGGTGGGTTCGCGCAGGCTCAGGCGTCGTTCCGGACAATAATTCGGTTGCGATCTTGGCGGCCGTCTGCCCCTCTGCTAGCGTCCCCGCCAGATATTGGGAGACCCGGCCGGAGGCAAAGGCGTAATGGGCAAGTTCCTCCTGCGTAGGGTGGGGTACCTCGTGCTGCTCGCGATGGTCGCGACCATCGTGGCGTATGTACTGGCGGCAACCCAGCTGCATCCGCGAAGCAGGTACGAGGGCCGTAACCCGGCACCCGCGGAGGCCGTCGTCGATCAGCGGCTCAGCGAGCTGAATATGAACGACAAGACGCCGCTGATCGAGCGATTCACCACCTGGGCCAAGGGCGTCGCGCACGGCGACCTGGGCCGGACCGTGGACGGCGAGTCGGTCAACACCGAGATGGGCCGGCGAATGTGGGTCAGCCTGCGGCTGATGCTGGTCGGCTCGATTCTCGGCACGTTGCTGGGGGTGATCGCCGGCGCTTACGGCGCGATCAAACAGCACAAATGGTCCGATCAGACATTGACCGTCATCTCGTTCGTCCTGCTGTCGGTGCCCACCGTGGTGCTGGCCGTCCTGGTGAAGAACGGCGGCATCTGGTTCAACCAGGCGACCGGGAACGAATCGACACCGCTGCTGTTCACCACCGGGGAGATCACCCCCGGGCTGGACACCTGGTCGTGGGCCGGGCTCAGCGACCGGATGGGGCACCTGATCCTGCCGACCATCGTGCTCGCGATCGGCGTCAACGGCTTCGCCTTCTACAGCCGCTACCAGCGCAACTCCATGCTCGACGTGCTGGGCAGCGACTTCCTGCGGACCGCTCAGGCGAAGGGTCTGCGGCGCTGGTCGGCGCTGACCAAACACGGACTGCGGACCGCGCTGATCCCGATGGCGACCTTCTTCTCGTACCAGTTCGCGCTGCTCTTCGTCGGTGCCACGTTCACCGAGAAGATCTTCGGCTGGCACGGGATGGGGGAGTACTTCGTCGACTCCATCACCAAGAACGACATCAACTCGACGGCCGGGGTGACCCTCTTCGTCGCCGTGCTGGTCCTGATCGCCGGGCTGCTCTCCGACGTGGTCTACGCGGCGCTGGACCCGCGGGTCCGGGCGAGCTGAGGAGACCGAGATGACTGTCAACACCGACCTCGTCGTGGACGAGGTTCTCCAGCCGAGCCGCTCGGTCTCGCGCAACCGCCTGGTGCTGCGGCGCTTCCTGCGCCAGCGGATGGCCGTGCTCGGGTTCGCGGTGGTCGTGCTGATGATCGCCGTCGCCTACCTGGGACCGCTGTTCTACTCCTGGAAGTACGACCAGCTCGACTTCGAGGCGTTCCAGTCGCCGCCGACCCCGGAGCACTGGTTCGGCACCTACCAGACCGGTGGGGACGTCTTCGCCCGGACCCTGCGCGGTCTGCAGAAGTCGTTGGTCATCGGCCTGCTCGGGGCGCTGCTCTCGACCGCCCTGGCCGCGGTGGCCGGCGCCTTCGCCGGCTACTTCCGGGGCGCCACCGACGCGGTCGTCCGGATCGTCACCGACCTGATGCTGGTGCTGCCCGGCTTCCTGATCATCGCGATCTTCTCGTCCGCCCTGCGCGACGGCAGCTGGCTGCTGTTCATCGTGCTGCTGGCCGGCTTCCAGTGGATGATCACCGCCCGGGTGGTCCGCGGCATGACCCAGTCGCTGCGCGAGCGCGAGTTCGTCCAGGCGGCCCGCTTCATGGGGGTGCCCGGCTGGAAGATCATCCTCCGGCACATCCTGCCGAACATGGCGTCGTTCCTGATCATCGACGCGACCGTCGGGGTCAGCAGCATCATCCTGGCCGAGGTCGGGCTCTCCTTCTTCGGCTTCGGCGTGCAACCGCCGGACGTCTCGCTCGGCACCCTGATCGCCGACGGCTCCGGCGCGGCGCTGACCAACTGGTGGCAGTTCTACTTCGTCGCGGGGGTCCTCGTGCTGCTCGTACTCGCCGTCAACCTGGTGGGCGACGGCCTGCGTGACGCGCTGGACCCGAACTCCGAGATCGAAGGTGCCAAGTGATCGACGCGATCGCGACCCGGGAGGGCGCACCCGAGCCCGCCGAGGGCCCCGGACCCGCCGTCGTCGAGCCGCTGCTGCGGGTCGAGGACCTGACGGTGACGTTCCGCAGCCCGGCCGGTCCGGTGACCGCCGTCCGGGGGATCAGCTACGACGTCCGCCCCGGCGAGGTGCTCGGCATCGTCGGCGAGTCCGGTTCCGGCAAGTCGGTCTCGTCGCTGGCCGTGATGGGCCTGCTGCCCGGCAACGCCAAGATCACCGGCTCGGCGACGTTCCAGGGCCAGCAGCTGCTCGGCCTGGGGGACAAGCAGATCTCCCGGATCCGCGGCAGCCGGCTCGCGATGGTCTTCCAGGACCCGCTCTCCGCGCTGACCCCGGTCTACACGGTCGGCGACCAGATCGCCGAGACGATCCGGGTGCACCAGGGGATCAAGAAGGACGCCGCCGCCGAGAAGGCGATCGAGCTGCTCGACCTGGTCGGCATCCCGAACCCGCGGCAGCGGTCGAAGAGCTTCCCGCACGAGTTCTCCGGCGGCATGCGCCAGCGGGTCATGATCGCGATGGCGATCGCGAACGACCCGGCGCTGATCATCGCGGACGAGCCGACGACGGCGCTCGACGTCACCATCCAGGCGCAGATCCTGGAGGTGCTGCAGACCGCCCGGGAGGCCACCGGCGCGGCCATCGTCATGATCACCCACGACCTCGGGGTGATCGCCGGTTTCGCCGACCGGATGATGGTCATGTACGCCGGCCGCGTCGTCGAGTCCGGCGTGGTCGAGACCGTCTACGGGCAGCCGCGAATGCCGTACACGATGGGTCTGCTCGGGTCCATTCCCCGCCTGGACATGGGCGAGCGGCAGCCGCTGACGCCGATCGAGGGGGTTCCGCCGTCCATGGTGGCCCTGCCGGTCGGCTGCCCGTTCGCGCCGCGCTGCCCGATGAAGATCGACACCTGCGAGCAGACCGAGCCCGCCCTGCTCGGCGTGGTCTCCGACGACGCCGGGCACCTGGCCGCCTGCCACCGCAGCGAGGAGATCGCCCGGGACGGGCTGAGCAACACCGACGTCTTCCCCACCACCACGGTGCCGGAGCCGGCCGGCGCGGCGCGGCTCCCCCGGGAGCAGCGGCCGGTCGTGCTGCAGGTGCGCGACCTGGTCAAGGAGTTCCCGCTGACCACGGGCTCGGTGCTGCGGCGCAGGGTCGGCTCGCTGCAGGCGGTCGCCGGGATCAGCTTCGACATCCGCGAGGGTGAGACGCTCGGCCTGGTCGGCGAGTCGGGTTGCGGCAAGACCACCACCATCATGCAGATCCTCGAGCTGGCCAAGCCGACCGCGGGCACCATCGCGGTGCTCGGCAAGGACACCGCCACGATGAGCGCCAAGGAGCGGTTCGCGATCCGCCGCGACCTGCAGGTGGTGTTCCAGGACCCGATGGCCTCGCTCGACCCCCGGCTGCCGATCAGCGACATCCTGGCCGAGCCGATGGCGGCGCACGGCGTCCCGGCCGCGCAACGCGAGAAACGCGTACGGGAGCTTCTTCGCCTTGTCGGTCTTCGCCCCGAGCACGCCGACCGGTACCCGGCCAAGTTCTCCGGCGGGCAGCGGCAGCGCATCGGCATCGCCCGGGCCCTCGCCCTGGAGCCGAAGGTGCTGGTGCTCGACGAGCCGGTCTCGGCCCTGGACGTCTCCATCCAGGCCGGCGTGATCAACCTGCTCGACCGGCTCAAGGCCGAGCTGGGGCTCTCCTACCTGTTCGTGGCGCACGACCTCTCGGTGGTCCGGCACATCGCCGACCGGGTGGCCGTGATGTACCTCGGGCGGATCGTCGAGATCGGCACCGCCGACCAGGTCTTCGAGGCGCCGACGCACCCCTACACCCAGGCGCTGCTCTCCGCGATCCCGCTGCCGGATCCGGTCAAGGAGCGGCAGCGCAAGCGGATCCTGCTGACCGGCGACCTGCCGAGCCCGGCGGATCCCCCCTCCGGGTGCCGATTCCGGACCCGGTGCCCCAAATTCGCCAACCAGCTCGACGACGACCGGCAACGGCGCTGCCTCGACGAGTCCCCGGTGCTGACGGGCCGGGAAACCCCGGGCTCGGATCACGAGGCGGCCTGCCACTACCCGGCACCCGTCGCGGCGATCTGACGGTCCACGCGCCTTGTCCGCGTGGACCGGTGGAAATGAAAGAAATCGCGTCTGGATCAGACGCCAAGTTGTGGAGGAATTCGTGAGCAAGTTCTGGAGTGTCAGGACACTCCTCGCCCCGGTCGTCGTCGCGACCCTCGTCGCGACCGCCGCGTGCAGTGGGACGAGCGACAAGGGCACCGATCAGGCCTCCGCGCCGCCGAAGGCGAGCGAGAACCAGATCAACCCGAAGCCGCGCGACCAGGTCAAGGACGGCGGCACGTTCACCTGGGCTCTCAGTGGCTACCCGGCGAACTTCAACTACTACGAGCTCGACGGTACGGACGCCGACGCCAGCAGCGTCGTGCTTGCCACGCTGCCGGCGCTGTACAACTTCGAGGCCGACGCCACCCCGGTGGTGAACAAGAACTACCTCGCCGCCGAGCCGACGCTGGTGACCGACCCGAAGCAGGTCGTCACCTACGACCTCAACCCCAAGGCGACCTGGGACGACGGCACTCCCATCACCTGGGAGGACCTGCTCTGGCAGTGGAAGTCGACCAGCGGCACGGACAAGGCCTACAACATCTCGGCGTCCAACGGCTACGAGAACATCGAGAGCATCGTCAAGGGCAAGGACGACAAGGAAGCGGTCGTCACCTTCAAGACGAAGTTCGCCGACTGGAAGTCGCTGTTCGTCCCGTTCTACCCGGCGTCGACGAACAAGGACCCGAAGGTCTTCAACGAGGGCTGGGCCAAGACCCCGCTCAAGACCACGGCCGGCCCGTTCAAGTTCGACTCCGCGGACGCCACCGCGAAGACCATCACGCTGGTCCGCAACGAGAAGTGGTGGGGCGACCCGGCCAAGCTCGACAAGATCGTCTACCGGGCGATCGAGCCGAACGCGCAGGTCGACGCGCTCGCCAACGGTGAGATCGACTTCGTCGACATCGGCTCCAACGTCGACTCGTACCAGCGCGCGAAGCAGATCTCGACCGCCGAGATCCGCCAGGCCGCCGGCCCGAACTTCCGGCACCTGACGATCAACGGCACCAGCGCCAGCCTCTCGGACGTCAAGGTCCGTCAGGCCGTCGCCGAGGCGATCGACCGCACCGCGATCTCCAAGGCGCTGCTCGGTCCGCTGGGCATCGAGCCCAAGTCGCTCGACAACCACATCTACATGTCGAACCAGACCGGCTACCAGGACAACTCCGGCGACATCGGCAAGTACAACCTGGAGAAGGCCAAGACCGACCTCGACGCGGCGGGCTGGAAGCTGGACGGCGACGTCCGCAAGAAGGACGGCAAGAGCCTCGAGATCAACTTCGTGATCCCGACCGGCGTCAAGTCCTCCGAGCAGGAGTCGCAGCTGATCCAGAACATGCTGGCCCAGGCCGGCGTCAAGGTGAAGATCAACGCGGTTCCGGTCGACGACTTCTTCGACAAGTACGTCACCCCCGGCAACTTCGACATGACGGTCTTCGCCTGGCTCGGCACCCAGTTCCCGGTCAGCTCGGTCAAGTCGATCTACGCCAACCCGACCAAGAACGCCAAGGGCGAGCTGGACATCCAGCAGAACTACGCCCGCATCGGCTCGCCCGAGCTCGACAAGCTGCTCGTCGACGCCGCCGCCGAGCTCGACCCGGCCAAGGCGGCCGTGCTGGCCAACCAGGCCGACGCCCAGATCTGGCAGGAGGTTCACTCGCTGACCCTCTACCAGCGCCCGGAGCTGATCGCCAGCAAGAAGGACCTGGTCAACTTCGGTGCCAAGGGCTTCGCCGACAACATCTACGAGAACATCGGCTTCGCCAAGTAATCCTGGATCGATCGCGCCGCGCGGAGGCTCTTCTCCGCGCGGCGCGTTTTTTCACCCGAAGATCAAACCCATTTCGCGGTACGTGTTTTGCACACCCTCCGCATCACCCAGCCGGTGACACTCCAGCCGGATCGCGCCGAGGTGCCGTGCCTCGTAGACCTGCGCACGCCACCGTGCCTCGGGCGAACGGTCCATCGGCCCGTAGCTGTCGTCCGCCCAGAACGCGTCCCGGTCGGTACCCGGCTTGGCCAGCGCCATCCGGATCGTCCAGTCCGCCGCCGGATCTCCCCACAGCGTCCGGTCCAGGTCGAGCACCCCGCTGATCGTCGGCTCCGGGGCCCCCTCGGCGAGCATCAGGTTCACCGTCCACAGGTCACCGGCCAGCAGGCGTGGCTCGGTGATCCGATCGAGGACCTCGGCGCGGCCGGCCGCCGCCGCGGCGACCGCGCGAAGGTCGGCGGCGTCCAGCCCGCAGCCCTCGACATCGGCCACGATGTCGGCGAAGGCCGCGGCCAGCGCCTGGCTCCAGCTCGCGAACCCCGGCCCGCCGATCGGGCCGAAATGCGGACCCCGGACGGCGTGCACCTTCGCGGTGACGGCCCCGATCTGCCGGTAGAAGCCGCGCCAGCTCTCCCGCGGATAGGCGACCAGGCCGTCCGGTCCGGCCGCCGGCACCCCGGCGACGAGTGTCTCGACCATCCAGTCCCGGCCGATCACCTCGTGCGACCAGTCGGCCGCGATCACCCGCGGCAGCAGCGGCGCGATCGGCGACAGCCAGGGCAGGGTGGCGTACTCGTTGCGCATGAGCTGCCGCTCGGACCGGAACTGCCGCCCCGGCTCCGGCGCGACCCGCAACACGACGTCGTGCTCCTGGCCCTCGACGGTCAGCCGGTACGTGTTGTTGTACATCCCGAGACCGAGCTCGACGGCCGAGACCAGCCGGGCCGCCGGCCCGAAGACCCGGACACCGACGGCCTGGATCTCCGCCGCCCCGACCGGCTGCTGAAACGCGTCCGCCCGCCGCTCGAGATGCCGCAGAACTGTCATGGATCCTCTTCCGGGCCGCGCTCCGTCGACAAGGTGATTCGCGCCAATCATGACGGATGCCCGGACGTCGTCCTGACCGGAGCCGATGCAGACGGAGAGCCACCATTGGGTAGCTCAGCGTGGTATTCGCTACAGTGGCGTCGCATCGAACTGCGGAGGCCACGATGGCAGGACTCGCGACGCGGCAGAACAGCGACCGTTCCCTCGACCTGCAGCGGGCCGGACCGGCAGCGGCGGGCGTTGCGGGGTGACGGGATCTCTGCTCGACTGGGTCCTATGACTGGCGGGATGCGGCCCAGTGGGATGACGTTGCAGATTCCGGTGGGCGACATCGACGCCGGCCGCCGGTTCTACGCGACGCTGTTCGCGCGAGAGCCGGACTTCGCCCCGCACGAGGATTTCCTCGAATGGCGGGTCTTGCCCGGCGTCGAACTGTGGTGGCAGGTGATCGCGATCGCCGGGCCGGTTTCGCCGTTGACCACGCGGGTCAGACTGCGGGTCGACGATGTCCGGGCCGCCGCGCGGCGGGTGGCGTCCGAGCTCGGGGTGATTCCCTCGCCGGTGACCACCCTTCCGGGCGTGGTCAGCTTCCTCGACTTCGAGGATCCGTGGGGAAATCGGCTCGGCTGCTATGCGGACATCGTGCCGAGTTCCGAGCAGCGTGGGCCCGGCGGCAGCGCCCACGACGACAGCCTGTTCGACGTCGAGAATCCGTAGGCGCGGTTCCCCCGGCCGACGAACCACGCGCGGTGATCCGCCGTGCGAGGCGGCCGCGCGGCGGCCGGTGGCCGATGATCATCAGTGGGGGTATCTCGGTGCCGGCGGGCGCCACCGATGTCCCGGCGTGGCGCCTTTTGAACGGCGACACTGACGTCCTGGGGTGGCGCTTTACGCGGGCTACGCACGGGGGCTGGTTGAGTGGCGACACTGACGTCCCGGTGCGGCGCTTCAGGCGCGCTGTCCGGGGGGAACTGAATGAGCGGCGACACCACCATCGCGGCGCTGCGCCCGGGCGCACGCTGCCAAGGAGAGTTGAATGAGCGGCGAGACCTACGACGTCATCGTCATCGGTGCGGGCCCGGTCGGCGAGAACGTCGCCGACCGGGTGGTCAAGGGCGGCCTGACCGCCGCGATCGTGGAGCGGGAACTGGTCGGCGGCGAGTGCTCCTACTGGGCGTGCATGCCGACCAAGGCCCTGCTGCGCAGCGGGGCCGCGCTGCGGGCGGCCCGGCGGCTGCCCGGCGCCCGCGAGGCGGTGACCGGTGACCTGGACGTGGCGGCCGTGTTCCGCCGCCGGGACTCGTTCGCCTCCGACTGGAAGGACGACGGCCAGGTCGAGTGGCTGCGCAAGGCCGGGATCACGCTGTACCGGGGGCATGGTCGGCTGACCTCCGCCCGTACCGTCGAAATCGGTCGGGAAAGCGAACCCGCGGTGACCCTGACCGCGCGGTCCGTGGTCGTGCGGGAAAGCGAACCCACGGTGACCCTGACCGCGCGGCACGCGGTCGTGCGGGACAACGAACCCGCGGTGACCCTGACCGCGCGGCACGCGGTCGTGATCGCGACTGGGAGCGGCGCGCTCGTCCCGGACATCGACGGGCTGCGTGACGCGGCGCCGTGGACCAGCCGGGAGGCGGCCGCCGCGAGCGTCGCGCCGGGGCGGCTCGCGGTGATCGGCGGGGGCGTGGTGGCCACCGAGATGGCGACCGCCTACGCGGCGCTGGGCTCGTCGGTCACCGTACTGGCCCGCGACGGGATCCTGCCGATGGTGGAAACTTTCGCCGGGGAACTCGTCGCCGAGGCGTTGCGTGAGGCCGGGGTGTCGGTGCGGACCGGCGTGGAGGCCGCGTCGGTGCGCCGCGAGGCCGACGGCACCGTGCGGATCACGCTGACCGACGGTGCGCAGGTCATCGCGGATGAGGTGCTGGTCGCGATCGGGCGGACGCCGAACACCCGGGACATCGGACTGGAGACGGTCGGCCTGACGCCGGGGGAGTGGCTTGCCGTGGATGACACGCTGCAGGTTGCCGACGGGCTCTATGCCGCCGGGGACGTCAACCATCGGGTGCTCCTCACCCACCAGGGCAAATACCAGGCTCGCGCGGTCGGCGACGTGATCGTGGCGCGGGCCACGGGGGCGCCGGTCGACGACGGCCGGTGGGGCCGGCACGTGGCGACCGCCGACCAGCGGGCGGTGCCGCAGGTAATTTTCACCGAACCGGAGATCGCGTCGGTCGGCCTGACCGCGGCTGCCGCCGAAGCCGCCGGACTGCGCATCCGGGTCGTCGACTACGACCTGGGCGCCGTTGCCGGATCCGCGCTGCACGCCGACGACTATCACGGGCACGCCCGGATGGTCGTCGACGAGGACCGCCGGGTGCTCGTCGGATGCACCCTGGCCGGACCGGACGTCGCCGAGCTGTTGCACGCGGCGACGATCGCGGTGGTCGGGGAGGTGCCGATCGATCGGCTGTGGCACGCGGTTCCGGCCTACCCGACGGTCAGCGAGGTCTGGTTGCGGCTGTTGGAAACCTACGGCCGCTGAGTGAGCGGTCTGGCGGGGCTGTTGGGAACTTACGGCCGCTGACCGAGCGGTCTGGCGCGGCTGTTGGAAACCTACGGCCGCTGAGCGGGCGGTCTGGCGCGGAGGTTGGGAACTTGCCGCCCGCCGCCGTGCGGAGCGGCAGTAGGAAAGTTCCCGCCGCTGAGGGGCAAGCCGGGCTGCGGTTGGAAACTTTCTGCCGCTGAGCGTGGGATCGGGCGGCGGTCGGAAACTTTCTGCCGTTGCTCGCGAGGTCCGGCGGCGTTGGAAACTTACCGCCGTTGCTCGCGAGGTCGGACGGCCGTTGGAAAGTTACTGCCGCTGAGCGAACGGTCCGTCGGCGCCGAACGCGTGTTCGGCGAACCGTTCGCCGATCAGCTGGTGCGTCGCGGTGTCCGGGTGCAGCGCGTCGGGCAGCGGGTGCTCGGCCGCGTCCTTCTCGCCGTAGAGCAGCGTGCCGTCCAGGTAGTGCAGGTTCGGGTCGTCCGCGCGCCGCTCGGCCAGCGAGGCCAGCGCCTCGCGGATGACCTGCAGCGAGAGCCGGCCCAGCTCACGGTCCCCGGTCCGGCCGGTCGCGGTGAACCGGACCTGATCCGTGCCCAGCGACGCCGGATCGATCGCCCCGGGCCCGGGCGTGTCCTCGTGGATGCCACAGAAGATCGACGAGATCAACATCAGCGGTGTACGGGGGTGACCGTCCCGGATCGTGTCCAGGAACCCGTGCACGGCCGGCACGAACGTCCGCAGCCGCATCCCGTCCAGGTTCACCACGTTGATCCCGAACTTCACGCTGATCAGGTCGGCCGGCGCGTCCCGGATCACCCGGGCGGTGAACGGATCGACTAGCGCGCTCCCGCCCAGCCCGAGGTTGCGCAGGTCGACCCCGCCACGGCGGGCGGCGACGGCCGGCCAGATCCGGCCCGGGCTCGCCGCGTTCGACCCGTGGCTGATCGAGCTGCCGTGGTGCACCCAGAGCCGCCGGCCGGTCGTCACGACCGGACGGACCGGCTCGTCCGAGCGCAGCTCGACCAGCTCGACCGACTCGTTGTGCGGCAGCCAGAGCTCCACGACCTTGTCGCCGGCGGGCAGGTCCGGGAAGGTGGCGACGTGCGCGTCCCCGGGGTGGAACGCGGACGCCCCGGTCCGCAGGTCCACCTCGACCAGGTCACCGCCGCCGAGCGGGTCACTGCGCAGCAGCTCGCCGTCGATGACCAGGTCGACCTGACCGCGCGGCCGGACGGCGCCCAGGTAACCGACCCGGCTCGGGTGCAGGACCAGCTCCAGGGTGCGGGCCGCGGTCGCCACGGTGACGCGGGCGCCGGACGGCTGCGCCTCGACCATCGACAGTTGCGGATCGGTGAACCGGGCGAGCGCCGCGGCCGGCAGCCGGTGCGGCCGGACGCCGCGGGCGGTCCGCTCCAGCTCGGCGATGCCGTGCACCAGGTCGGCGGTGATTGCTGTGGTGATCATTGGGGGTCTCCAGGCCAGTTGTTCAGGAGTGCGTCGAGGACCTGGACGGTCTTGCGCCAGGACACCTCGGGCGACGGGGTGCTGTGGTCGAAACCGCCGATCCGCTCGATCGCCAGATAGCCGTTGATGGTGGCGCCGAGGACGCGGATGGCGTGGACGTGCTGGTCCTCCGGGACCGGGTAGCCGCGCAGCACCGCCCGGGTCAGGGTGACCACCTGCCGGGCGGCGTCCGATCGCACGACGATGTCGCCGGAGCGCCGCTGCAGCGACTGCCAGCGGCCGGGCGCGTCGCGGGCGAACTCCCGATACGCCCCGGTGTAGCCCTCCAGCGCCGCCCGGCCGGCCCGGCCCGCGATCGCCGCGGCGATGCGCTGGGACAGGTCGCCGAGCGCCAGCGCGGTGACGCCGTCGAGCAGCGCCTCCCGGTCACGGACGTGCGAATACAGGCTGGGGGCCTGCACGCCGAGCCGCCGCGCGACGGCCGACAGCGTGACGGCCTCGAAGCCGGCCTCGTCGGCGAGGGCGGCGGCGTCGGCGACCACCACGGCGGAGGTGAGTGCGGCACGTTCCATGCCATCATCCTACACCCATTAGGCGATCGCCTACAGGTAATAGTCGCGACGGCGGAATGGACCTGCGGCTATCTTCTTGATCATGGGGTGGGAACGGCCGCTGGACGGCGTCGAGGACGTGCCGTGGGACGAACTGCTCGCCGGGTCGTCGGAAGCCGGCGCGACCGGAGCGATTCTGGTCGGCGTGCTCCGGGATCTGGCCGCCGGGCACGGTGGCCTCGGCCGGATCGAGGATCTGCTCTACGCGGACGCCGACTATTTCTACACCGAGTACGGGCAGGACGGTGGATATGTGGCGGCCTTGGGCCCGGCAATCCGATTTCTTGCGCGGATTGCCGCATCAAACCCTTCCCGGGGTACGAGTGAGTCCATTGTCGAATTGATCGGGGAAATGGTCGGCGCGCCGATCGAACGGCACGGGGCGACCGAGGCGGAACTGGACGCCGCGGTGGACGGGGTGCGGGCGGCGCTGGTCGACAGCCGAGGCGCGCTCGACGAGGTGGCTCGGCTGTTCCCGGTGGTCGAGCCGACCGTCGCTCAGCTGTTCGCCGGGCTCGGAGGCGGCGCTTACGAACCGCGCTGGCGGGGCGTCGCGCGGCCGTTCGCGCGCGATTCCGCGTACCAAATCGATGTTGTTCCTGGGTTTGTGGTGGTGTCCTCCTGGGGTGGGGCCGCGCGGTTCCTGGATCCGGGCACCGGCGAGACCGTGGCGTCGTTTCCGGAGTATCACCGACAGGGTCGGTCGGTGCCGTTCGGTGACCCGGCCGGGCCGGGTGTGCTGACCATCGCGAATTGGCGTGGGCTGCGGCGGTGGCGTCATCGGGACGGCGTGTGGAAATCGGCTCGGATCAGATTCCGGGTCGCGGCGGTGGCGGTCAGCGGCGACGAAATATATGTGCGGACGTCGGGTGGGGACATCGGTTGTCTCGACGGTCGTACCGGGAAGCAGATCGGGCTCGCTGTTCGGGTGCCGGGCAGCGAGAAATACGGACTCCATCCCTATCGGATCGGCGATCGTCGAATGGTGGCGCTCGGCAATGGTCGGTCGTTGCTCCGACTGGATCTGGGCCGCGGCGTCGTTCAGGAACCGATCGAGGGTGTCCATGCCGTCCTGAGCACCTTCCAGCTTCGCGGCCGGACCTGCCTCGCGGTGCAGACGACGGATGACCGGGTGCGCCGGATCGACGCGGCGGCCGGCACCCCGATCGGTGTGCCCATTCCGATGCCGCGTCTCGACGGGGCATGCGCCTACGAGGTGGGCGGGCGACCGTATCTGGCGATCAGTTCCGGTCGGCAGATTCTGCGCTTCGACGCGGAGACCGGCGAGGCGGCCGGATCGCCGCTGGTCGGGCATCGGCGCGAGATCCGCGGCATCGCCGCCGCCGTGATCGATGGCAGACCGACACTGTTCAGCGTGGACGGCTCGACCGTGCGCCGCTGGGACGCGCCGACGGGCACACCATGGCCCGCGCCGATGGGCACTGCGTAGTCCGCGCTGACGGGCATGCCGTGACCTGCGCTGGCGGGCATGCCGTGACCTGCGCTGGCGGGCATGCCGTGACCTGCGCTGGCGGGCATGCCGTGACCTGCGCTGGCGGGCATGCCGTGACCTGCGCTGGCGGGCATGCCGTGACCTGCGCTGGCGGGCATGCCGTGACCTGCGCTGGCGGGCATGCCGTGACCTGCGCTGGCGGGCATGCCGTGACCTGCGCTGGCGGGCATGCCGTGACCTGCGCTGGCGGGCATGCCGTGGCCCCCGCCGATGGGCACGGCGTAGTCCGCGCTGGCGGGCATGCCGTGGCCCCCGCCGATGGGCACGGCGTAGTCCGCGCTGGCGGGCATGCTGTGGCCTGGGCCGGCGGGCACGCCGTGGCCCACGCCGCTGCCGCTGCCGCAGCAGCGGCGCGCGGTCGATGGTGCGGCGATTGCCACCCAGGTGGTCGCAGTTAGAAGTTTCCGCCTGCGCCCGGGTCGGTTGCGGGCAAAAGGTTTTTGTCTGGGCCCGGATTGGTCCGGGTGAAAGTTTTCGACTGGTGGGGTTTGATGTTTTCGTCGGGGTCGGGGTCGGGGTCGGTGGGGGTGGAAATTTCCTTCCGGGGCCGGAGCGGCGGTGGAGAAACATTCGTCCGGGCCCCGGTCGGTGGGGCGGAAACCTCCGGCCGGACCTGGACGCGGCAGGGAACTTTCGTCCAGGTCCGGCGCGGTGGTGCGGAAACGTCAGCCGACGATTGACCGCAGCGGGATTCCGGTCGCCTTCAGGTCGGCGATCAGGTCACGCAGGAACGGGTGCTCGTCGAACTGCAGACCCTCCGGGTTCGGAATGGTCAGATACGCCGAGTCGCCCACAACCGCGGCCGTCGCGGTGTTCGTGTACCGGCTGACCACGGCCTGCGCCCGGGCCAGGTCGGCGGCCGGCACCTGGATGCGGTCCGGGCGCCACTCGCCGCCGAGGTTCGGCGCCACCGGCTGGGCCGCGGCCGTCGCGCGGGCCGGATCGGCACTGGCCGAGCGCCGCGCCGACGGCGTGCCCGCCGGGTAGAGCAGCGCGTTCGCGACCAGCTGCAGACCGTTTTCGTTGTACGCCCGGAACAGCGGATTGAAGGCGAAAAGCACCGCCCGTCCGGCTCCGGTCGGCTCGTCGACCACCACCGACGTCCCCTTGAGAACGTCCTCGTGCACCGTATAGCCGTTGTGCCAGAAAGTTTCATCCGACGGATAAGCGACGACGTTCGTGCCGGTGGTGCTGGGGTTGAGGATCGGGTCGCCGTTGTTGAACTGGAAGTCCTCGGCGGGCCGGCCCGCCGCGACCGGGCTGCTGGTGTCCACGTCGACCCGCAGATGCGAGCCGATCACCAGGTAGTCCGCCGGCTTGGGCTTCTCGGTGGTGGAGGTCAGCCCGGCCGCGCGGGCCACCCGGGTGCCCTCGTTGCGGAGCCCGATGTAGGTGTGGCCCTGCGCGATCCAGTTCCGCAGGTTGGTCTGGCCGGCCGCGGTGAGCCCGCCGGTGGCGCTGCTGCCGTCCGGCACCATCAGGACGGTCCGGCCGGTGAACGCGGCCGTGTTGTCGTTGATGTCGGCGGTGGTGATCGGCGTCAGGTTCAGGCCCCACCGCTCGCCGAGCACGTAGCGCGCCTCGCCGTAGGAGCCGGACGTGGTGGCGACTCCGGTGCCGCGGAACAATCCGACGTCGGGCCGGGTGATCGCCGTACCTCGGGCGGGTTTGAAGGAAATTTCCAACGTGACGCCGAGTGACCGCGCGAGCCGGTCGACGGCCGGCGTGACACTGGCGGCCGGCACCCGGACCAGGTTGCCGTCGCGGACCGCCGGGACACCCTGGCCGAGCAGCTGGAACGTCAGCTGGGCGGCGGAGGCCGAGTCGAGCGGGAACGAGTAGGAGCCGGTGCGCGGCGCGATCCCCGTACGGCCGCCCTCGATGTGCTTGACCAGAGCGGACCTGGGCCGTACGTCGTCGCCGGTGTAGATGGTGTCGATGCCCATGAGCAGGGGGTTGCTCCAGGACGACACGTCGTAGAAGTACGGGAACGGCACGTACGGGTCCTCGCCCATGATCGCCTGGATCCAGTGCTTCTGCGGTTGCTCCATCGGGATCCAGTACGCGCCGGACGGCACCGTGACGTTCGTGCCGGTGCGGCCGCCGAAGATCCGGGCGTTACGCACCGTGACCGGTTTGGTGACCTCGTAGACCTCGACGTCCATCCCACGCAGCCGCTCGACGAGCCGCCGGACGTCACCGAGCTGGCGGCCCGGCAGCAGGAAGTAGGACTTGATCTTGATGTCCGGGACCGGGAACTGCACCGTGTTCTCCGGCTGGACCACCTGGTTGGGCTCGAGCGCGCCGGCCCGGCCCTCAGCGAGCGCGTCCGTCCAGATCTTGTAGTAGCTGGTCAGCACCTCACGCTTGTTGGCGGCCGCCCAGCCCAGCGTCGCCCACTGGGTGTTGAACTGCTGTTGGACCCGGTCCTGGACCGCGGAGGCGCTGCCCTTCTCGTAGGTCATGCCGGCCGCCCCGAACCCGGTCGCCGGAACGGTGTCGCCGTAACCCATGTAGAACAGGTCATAGGTGTCGTAGTTGAAGTAGCACTCGGTGGTGACGGTCGCGGTGCAGGCGCCGTTGTAGCCGAAGGCCGCCTTGTTCGCGGCGCCGATCCGGTTGATCCAGTCGACCGGCGCGTCGGCGATCTCGTGGTGGATCGGATCCGCGTTCGGCGGGAAGAAGTACCGTTGCCCGCCCATCTCGTGAGCGTCGACGAAAACCTGCGGCGGAAATTGCCGCAGCAGCGCGATCTTGCTGTCGGTTTCTTTTTGCGTACGGGCGAACCAGTCCCGGTTCAGGTCGAAACCGAACTCGTTCTGCCGGCGGAGCGCGTCGCGCCCGTCCGGGTTCTGGGTCGGCAGGATGACCGTGATCAGGTTGTCGTTGCGCTGCTGCACCGCGCAGGACAGGCCGGCGGCCAGCTCGTACAGGGTCTTGAGCGAGGCGTCGGCACCACTGGTCTCGCCGCCGTGCACGTTCCCGGCGATCCAGACGATGGCCGGCCGGCCCTCCGCGATCCGGCGCGCCCGGTCCGCCTTGAGGGTGCGGGGATCCCGCAGGCCGCGGATCTCGTCGGAGATTTCCTTCAAGGTGCTTTTCTTGGCCTGTTTGCTGCTGGATACCACGGCGTACTGCAGCGGCTGGCCGAGCACGCTGGTTCCCATCGTGCCGGTGATCACCCGGTCGGACGCCTTGTCGACCGCGCCCAGATAGTCGCGGATCTCGCCGTTGGTGACCACCCGCTGCTGGCCCGCGCCGAGCGGGAACCCGAGGACGCTCTCGGGGCTCGGCACCGTGCTCAGGTGGGCGGACGGATCGGTGCTGCAGGAGGCGCCCGGGGGTGTGGCGCTCGCTGGAGCCGGTGCCAGGGCGACGGCCATCAGGACCGCCGCGGCGCCTGCTATCGGAATCCGCATCGTGTGCTCGTTCCCTTCCCGAAAATAGTGTCAAATTCCCCGCAGCCTATGGCCTTGCATTTGCCAAGGTCAACGTAAGTTCTTAATGGGGAATTGGTGGAAACAAATGGGTAATGTGTGGCATGCCTGATTTCCGGTGCGCCGACCTCGCGCGGTGTGGTGGTCGGTACTGTCAGGGCGTGGCAGAGGGGCGACGGGCGACGCTGAAGGACGTTGCGGCGGCGAGCGGGGTCTCGCGCGCGACGGTCAGCTTCGTGCTCAATGACACCCCGAACCAGACGATCTCCGCGGCGACTCGGGAAAAAGTGCTGCGAGTGGTGCGGGAACTCGGGTACAAACCGCACGGGATCGCGCGGGCGCTGCGCGAGGGATCGTCCCGGATCGTGGTGCTGTTCATCGAGAGCGGGCTCGAGGGCAACTACTCCCGGAGCTACCTCCGCGGCCTCGACCAGGAGCTCTCCGCGCACGGCTACGTGCTGGTGGTGCGGCACGGGCCGACTGCTCCGGAGGCCGCCGAGCAGGTGCTCGACGCGATCAGTCCGCGGGCGGTCCTGCGGTTCGGGGAGGTGTACCGGACCGGTCACGCGCTGGAGGACCTCAGCGGCGGCTGGCGTGACGGGCTCGCCGCGCACACCGCGCTGCAGATCGGCTACCTCGCGGAACAGGGGCACACCGAGGTCGCGCTGGCGCTGCCCGACGAGGCGCCGCTGCGCGAGATCCGCCTCGAGTTCTCGCAGCTGGCGGCCGGTCGGCTGGGCCTGCCCGCGCTGCGCTGCCTGGTGATCCCGCGTTCCCGCCCGGCGGCGGTGGACGCCGTGCGGGCGTTCCGCGAGCAGGAGCCGGCGGTGACCGCGATCGCCGCCCACGACGACGACGTGGCGTTGCGGGCGGTGACCGCACTGACCGATCTCGGACTGCGGGTCCCGGGGGACTGCGCGGTCATCGGCTTCGACGACAACGAGTACGGGGCGCTGTTCACGCCGGCCCTGACCACGATCCACATCGACGCCGAGGCCCACGGCCGGGTGGCGGCCCGCGAGCTCCTCGGCCTGGACGCGGCCGGCCTGTCCTCTGCCCCCGCCCAGGTCCTGATCCGCCAGACCGCCTGACCCCAGCGACACCCCGCCCCGCGCCGCCCCGCCCCGCCCCGCGCCGCCCCGCCCCGCGCCGTCCCCGCCTCGCGCCGTCCCCGCCCTGCGCCGCATTCCTCCGCGCCGCCCCGCGCAGCGCCGCATTCCTGCGCCCCGCGCCGCGCCCCTCTGCCGCGCCGCCCCGCCTCGCCCTCGCCCCGCCCGCCTTGGGCGCGCCGTTTTGGGGCCGACGTGGCGCACAAGCTTTGCTTGCGGCAGAGGTGCGGTCGGGGGCCCGAGGCGTGTCTTGCGTCGTCTCGTAACACGGCTGTAGCTTTCGCAACTAGATCGGTTTAGCGCTAGCTCGATTCAGTAGCGCAGGCCAGGACCGCAGGAGGCGAAGCAAATGACCGCACCCACCCTTCAGGACGGCATCGACAAGGCCGGTTCACCGGTCCGGTTGCTGTGGAAACCGGGCGCCGTGCCCTGGACCCCGGAGGTCGTCGATCGCGAGTACGCCGGCTGGCGCACCGAACAGCGCGCCTGGCACGAGGGCGTCGCCGTCTCGAACCTGTCCCACCACATGTACGACATGGTCATCGAGGGCCCGGACGCGACGAAACTTCTCGCCGCGGTCAGCGCCAACAACTACGAGACGTTCGCGATCGGCCAGGCCAAGCAGATCGTCCCGGTCACCGAACGCGGATTCATCGTCACCGACGGCATCCTGGCTCGCGAAGCCGAACAGCGTTACCTGCTCTCCGGCATCCCGGCCTCGCAGCACTGGGTCCAGTACCACGGTGAGCAGGGCGGATACGACGTCAGCTTCACCACCGACCCGTCGTCGGCCTATCGCCGGGACCACGCGGACCCCGGGCTCTTCCGCTACCAGGTGCAGGGTCCGCTCGCCCAACAGTTGGTGGAAAGCGTCTTCGACGGTCCGCTCCAGCCGACGAAATTTTTCCACTGGACACCGGTCGCACTCGGCGGGCGGACCTTCAAGGCACTCCGGCACGGGATGGCCGGCCAGGCTGGATACGAGTTCATCGGCGACTGGGCCGACGGCGACTTCGTCCTGGAATCGCTGCTCACGGCCGGTGAGCCGCTCGGCGTGATCCGGGTCGGCGCGCTCGCCTACACCACCGCGTCGGTCGAGTCCGGCTGGATCCCGTCGCCGACCCCGGGCATCTACACCGATCCGGCGCTCGAGGATTACCGGCGGTGGGTCCCGTTGTTCGGCATCGAGGGACAGCGGCCGCTGCACGGAAGTTTCCACTCCGCCGACATCGAGGACTACTACGTCACTCCGTACGAACTGGGCTACGGCCGCCTGATCCATCTCGGTCACGACTTCATCGGCCGTGACGCCCTACTGAAGGCCCGCGACAACGTGCGGTGGCAGAAGGTGACCCTCGTGCTCGACAACGACGACGTCCGCCGGGTGCTCGGCGACGACCCCGGCTTCGTCCTCAGCTACTCCCGGCACCGGATCGAGACGAACCACGGCCTGGCCGGCACGACCTACCACCTCGCCACCCTCGACCCGTACCGATCCGTCCTGGCACTATCGCTGGTCAGCCCGGAGTTCGCAACTCCCGGCACGCAGGTGGAGGTGGTCTGGGGCGAGCATCCGGGCGACGGCAGCAGCCCCGAGTTCCCACGCATCCGAGCCACGGTCCAGCCCGCCCCTTACAACGAGCACGCCCGCACCCGCTACCGCCAGGATTGACCCCACCCGCGCCGATCTGCCCGCGCCGATCTGCCCGCGCCGATCTGCCCGCGCCTGTCCGGCCGCGCCTGTCCGACCGGTTCATCCAGCCCCGTCCATCCGGCTCGGGCCCGCCTGCTCCCTGCGATTCGACGGACTGCCTTCCTGATTGGCTTGCCCATATGCGTTTCCGGTCAGTTCTCGGTGGCGAGCTCGCGCCGCCACCCCGCGAGGACGGCCACAGCTCGCGGTCGACGTGGCTTGCGCGACGGCCCGGATGACCAGAACAACCCCTGAGCAGCCCTCCTCTGAGGAGCGGAATGACAACAGCGATCACGCGCCCGGCCCTGCTGCTGCGCGACTTCTCCCTGGAGATGACCGGCAAGGACGCCGCCGAGGTCATCGACGCCCGCGGCGCCATCCCACCCGGTACCAGGATCAACGTCACCTTCCTCGGCAACGAGGATCTGCCGATGCGCCGGGCCGCCGCCCGCACGGTCCGCGAACAGGGCTTCGTGCCGGTACCGCACGTCTCCGCCCGCCGTCTGACCTCCTGCGAAGACCTGAAGGAATTTCTCGCCGCGCTGAGCGCGGACGGCACCCAGAAGGAAATTTTCGCCGTCGGCGGCGACCCCGCCGAACCCCACGGCCCATTTCCCGACGCGCTCTCGCTGATCGAGTCCGGGTTGTTGGAAGATTTCGCCGTACGGCGGGTCAGCGTCGCCGGTTACCCGGAAGGCCACCCTGACATCGCGGATTCCGCGCTGTGGTCGGCTTTGAAGGAAAAATCCACCGCATTGCAGGCGCACGGGCTGGCTGGGGAGATCATCACCCAGTTCGGTTTCGACGTCGATCCGGTGCTGGACTGGATCGCCCGCGTCCGTGAGCTGGGCATCGACCTGCCGGTGCGGGTCGGCGTCCCCGGGCCGGCCGGAGTCCGGCGCCTGATGCGCTACGCGGCGCGATTCGGTGTCGGCACCAGCGCGTCGATCGCCAAGAAGTACGGCCTGTCACTTACCAACCTGATGGGCACCGCCGGCCCCGAAAAATTCCTTCGCGCGCTGGCGACCGACTACCACCCCGACGTCCATGGCCAGGTCAAGCTGCACTTCTACACCTTCGGTGGGCTGCGCGCGACCTCGGACTGGATCCACGACTTCCGGAAAGCGAGCTGACGTTGACGCTCACCAGCCAGCCCACCGGCCCCACCGGCCCCACCGACACCGCTGGCTCCGCCGGGTCCATCGGCACCGCGGGATCCGCCGACGCCGCCGGGTCTGCCGTGGGCACTGCGAGTGTCGCCGGGTCCGTCGGTGCCGCCGGGTCTGCTGCCGGCACTGCGAGTGTCGCCGGGTCCGTCGGTGCCGCCGGGTCTGCCGCTGGCACTGCGAGTATCCCTGGGTCCGCAGGTATCGCCGGGTCCGCCGACACCGCAGGTATCGCTGGGTCTGACGGCACCGCGGGGTCCGCCGCCGTAGGCACCGCAGGTATTGCAGGGTCCGCAGATACCGCCGGGTCAGCCGGCAGCGCGGGGTCCGCCGACGCCGCCGACGTCGCCGGGGCCGTTGGCGCCGCCGGTAGCGCCAGGTTCGTCGGTCCCGCTCCGGTCACTGCGGAACAGGCTGTCCTGATCGTGCACGGCCGCGACCGCACTGGGATCGTCGCGGCGGTCAGCGCGGTGCTCGCCCGGCGCGGGGCGAACATCGTTTCGTTGGATCAGTACTCGGACAATCCGCATGGCGGAGCTTTCTTTCAGCGCACGGTCTTCACTTGCGACGGGCTCAAAGCTGTTCTGCCGAGGATCGAGAAGGACCTGCTGGAGCAGGGTTTGGAGCTCGAATTCACGCTACGTGACTCCGGGGCTCGGAAGCGGGTGGCAATTTTCGCCTCCAAGGCCGACCACTGCCTGGTGGACCTGCTCTGGCGGCACCGTCGCGGTGAGCTGCCGATCAGCGTTGCGATGGTAATTTCCAACCATCCGGACACGGCTGACGAGGTTCGGTCTTTCGGTATTCCGTTCTTTCATGTGCCGTCCGCGGGGCCGGATAAATCCGCCGCCGAGGCCGAGCATCTGCGGCTGCTTGCTGGGAACGTCGACTTCGTGGTTCTCGCCCGGTACATGCAGATTCTTTCCGGCGACTTCATCGAGCGTGTCGGTGTTCCGATCATCAATATCCATCACAGCTTTCTGCCCGCTTTTATCGGTGCCGGTCCATATGCCAAGGCCAAGGCTCGGGGTGTCAAACTCGTCGGTGCTACCGCGCACTACGTCACCGTGGATCTGGACGAGGGGCCAATCATCGAGCAGGACGTGGTCCGGGTCAGTCATGCGCATACCGTCGCTGAGCTGCAACGACGTGGTGCTGACGTGGAGCGGGACGTGCTCTCGCGAGCGGTTCTGTGGCACAGCCAGGATCGGGTGATCCGCGACGGTAACCACACGATCGTTTTTTCATAATGATCCGTGGCGGCGTGGCGGCGTGGCGGCGTGGCGGCGTGGCGGCGTGGCGGCGTGGCGGCGTGGCGGCGTGGCGGCGTGGCGGCGTGGCGGCGTGGCGGCGTGGCGGCGTGGCGGCGTGGCGGCGTGGCGGCGTGGCGGCGTGGCGGCGTGGCGGCGTGGCGGCGTGGCGGCGTGGCGGCGTGGCGGCGTGGCGGCGTGGCGGCGTGGCGGCGTGGCGGCGTGGCGGCGTGGCGGCGTGGCGGCGTGGCGGCGTGGCGGCGTGGCGGCGTGGCGGCGTGGCGGCGTGGCGGCGTGGCGGCGTGGCGGCGTGGCGGCGTGGCGGCGTGGCGGCGTGGCGGCGTGGCGGCGTGGCGGCGTGGCGGCGTGGCGGCGTGGCGGCGTGGCGGGGCTGACGCCGTACGGCGGAAGGGTTTTGTCCTTGGCCTTTAGACCAGGTAGTCGCGCAGGGTGCCGGAGCGGGCCGGGTGGCGCAGTTTTGACATGGTCTTCATCTCGATCTGGCGGATGCGCTCGCGGGTGACGCCGTAGACCTGGCCGATCTCGTCCAGGGTGCGCGGCACGCCGTCGCTCAGGCCGAAGCGGAGCCGGACCACGCCGGCCTCGCGCTCGGTGAGCGTGGCCAGGATCGTCTCCAACTGGTCACGCAGCAGGGCGAAGCTCACCGCGTCCAGCGCGACGACCGCGTCGGTGTCCTCGATGAAGTCGCCGAACTGGGCGTCGCCCTCCGAGCCGACGCCCTGGTCGAGCGAGATCGGCTCGCGGGCGTACTGCTGGATCTCGAGCACCTTCTCCGGCGGGAGGTCCATCTCCTGGCCCAGCTCGACCGGGGTGGCCTCGCGGCCCAGCTGGTGCAGCATCTCCCGCTGGACGCGGACCAGCTTGTTGATCAGCTCGACCATGTGCACCGGGATGCGGATCGTGCGGCCCTGGTCGGCCATCGCGCGGGAAATGGCCTGCCGGATCCACCATGTCGCATAGGTGGAGAATTTGAAGCCCTTGGTGTAATCGAATTTCTCGGCCGCGCGGATCAGGCCGACATTTCCCTCCTGGATCAGGTCGAGAAACGGCATGCTCCGGCCGCTGTAGCGTTTCGCGATGCTGACGACCAGACGCAGGTTCGCCTCCAGCAGATGGCTTTTCGCGCGCTCCCCGTCACGGGCGATGAATCGCAGGTCCCGCAGGCGGTCGGCGGCCACTTTCTGCTCGGACTCGTCATGGGCGCGCAGCAGCTCGGTCGCATACAGCCCGGCCTCGATGCGCTTGGCGATCGCCACCTCCTGCTCGGCGGTGAGCAGGGGGACCCGGCCGATCTCGCGCAGATAGGCCTTGACGGTGTCGACGTCCACATAGGCCTGCGTGACGGGCGAGGGTTCCTGCTGGTCGTCGTCGGAGTCCTCAGCCGGGCGGGCGCGGTCGATCGTTGCAGTCACGGGATCAACTCCGGCTGGTTACGGAGGCATCGCAGCCGGAGGAGAAGCGCTGCGGAGAGGCCCTCTGGCTCGTCGGGGGTATGCATGGAGCGATTCTCATTATACCCATGCGCGCCGCATATTCCCGTGCTACCAAGATTCACATTTGCGTGGCGGAAGAGGCCGGGCGGCAAAAACGCTGATTCAGCGGCCGGACTTCGTGGTCAGTGCCTTCTCCCAGATGAGCTTGACGGCCGGCAGCACCTCCGAGACGGCCGGGATGCCGGGACCCGGTTCGCGGACGCCGACGGTCAGGGCCGGGGCGGAGCGTTCGAGCGTTCCGGCCATCCGGTCGATGTCGGTGATGATCGAACCGGTGAGCACCAGGACGCCCGTGTCGTCGACCTCGGTGCGGACCTTGCGCAGGGTCTGACGCCGTACGTCGCGAAGGTTTTCCAAAAGGTGGTGAAGTTTTTCGGTGTCCTGGGTGAGGTCGGCGTGGGCCGCGAACGCCTCCGATGCCGCGGTCAGGACCTGGCCGATCTGCTCCGGCACGCCCGGCGCGTGCGGGGTGGCGGTCGCGTCGAACATCGAGCGCGCGACCGAATTGACCTGGTGGACGCCGTGTTCGAGCGCGCGCAGCGTCTGCCGCAGCGGCGCGACCCGGGTCACCGGGGTGGTCAGCGACCAGCGGGCCTGGCGGAGCAGGTCGTCGACCGCGGTGACCGCGTCGTCGAGCTCCTCGCTCAGCTCCCGGGAACGGGCCAGCCACTCGGCGGCCTGGTCGCGGGTGTAGCCGTCGCGGACCCCGGCGCCCAGATGGCCGAGCAGAAGGGCGATCCCGGTGGACATATCGGCGAGCTCGCGGCGGGCCCGTTCCAGCGGGGTCGCGCCGCCGACCAGCGGTGACAGGATCACGCCGACCAGGATGCCGAGGGCGGTGGCGGCGACGCGCTGCCAGACGAACGACTCGGTGACGGCGCTGCCGGCGACCAGGATGCCCAGCGACGTCGCCGGGACGGTGACCGAGCTGTCGCCCAGGCGCAGCAGGCGGCCGGCGAGCAGCCCGCACCCGGTGATCACCGCGATCGAGAGCGGGGTCAGGCCGAACGTTCCCCAGACGGCCACGGTCAGCGCGAGGCCGGCCAGGGTGCCGACCAGGCGCTGGGTGCCCTCGCGCAGCGAGGCGTGCGAACTGAGCTGCACCGACAGCGTGGCCGAGATCGCCGCGACGACCGGGCCGGCCAGGTGCAGCGTGCTCGCCGCGGACCAGGCGATGCCGGCGGCGGCCGAGGTGACGACCGCCGAGCGGGCGACCTCGGGGTCGACGCGGTTCCGGCAACGGCTGGCCAGGCGCCGGATCCGGGCCGGGATGAATGGCCTGATCCGGGTGTAGACGGCGCGGGTCGCGGACTCGACGGCGGGGCGGACGGTGCGGCGGAGCAGGGCTGCGGTGATCGCGCAGAGGAGGAGGCTGAGGGCGACGACGGCGAGCGAACGGGGCAACGGAACAGCTTTCTTTCTGTACGGGCGTTTCCGTTTTCCACGCTATCCCCGGGGCGGGGGTATATGGGCGAAATGGGGGAAGTGTGACGGGCGTCGCGCCGTTCTATACCGATAGTTATAGGCGCGGATATGACTTCAGCCAGATTCGTCGATCGGGTTTCGCTGCCAGACTTTTCGGCATGGCGAAGATGTGGGTCCGGCGGGTGGTGATCGGGGTTTCTTGTGCGCCGTTGGTGCTGGTCAGCGTGTTGCACACGATGGGGCGGTCGGGGGATTTCGGGGTGCTCGGGAGGTGGTATGTGCTGACGGGGCTGGCGGTGGCCGGGTTCCTGGCCTGGGGTCTGGTCGAGCGGGCGATCGGGTGGGCGACCAGGCCGGGCGAGTGAGGGCTGGCGCTATTCACCTGTGTGTATAGTGGCGCGCCATGACGATCGGGACGGCGTTTCTGGCACTGCTGGAGGGGCGGCCGCAGCACGGCTATGACCTGAAGCGGGCCTATGACCAGCACTTCGGCCGGGAGCGGCCGCTGCACTACGGGCAGGTCTACACGACGCTGGCGAAGCTGCTCAAGAACGGACTGGTCAGTGTGGACGGGGCCGAGGGGGAGGGCGGGCCGGACCGGAAGCGGTACACGATCACCGCGAGTGGGGTGACCGATGTGCAGCGGTGGCTCGATGAGCCGGAGAAGCCCGATCAGTATCTGCAGAGCGCCCTCTACGCCAAGGTGATCGGTGCGCTGCTGACCGGGCGGCCCGCCGCTGACGTGCTGGACGTGCAGCGGGAGGAGCATCTGGTCGCGATGCGGGAGCTGACCCGGCGCAAGCGTGGCGGGGATCTGGCCGACCGGCTGATCTGTGACCACGCGCTGTTCCACCTGGAGGCCGATCTGCGCTGGCTGGAGCACACGGCGACGGTTCTCGACGAGCTGGCCGAGGAGGTGCGGCGGTGAGTGCTTCTGGTGGCCGAGTAGGTCCGGCGGTGAGCGGTGCTGGTGGGCGAGGAGGCGCGGCCGTGGGCGCTGCTGGTGGCCGGGGAGGTCCGGTGGCGAGTGTGCTGCCGGTGGCCGGGGAGGTGCGGCGGTGAGTGCGCTGCTGGTGGCTGAGCAACTGCACAAGGTGTACGGGGCGACGACCGCCCTGGCCGGGGCGGATCTGGCGGTGCACGCCGGGGAGATCGTGTCGGTGATGGGGCCGTCCGGTTCCGGTAAGTCGACGCTGCTGCACTGCGCGGCGGGGCTGACCGCTCCCGACGCGGGGCTGGTGACGTATGCCGGGCAGGAGCTCGCCGGGCTCGGGGACCGGCGGCGCAGTGCGCTGCGGCGGCGCGAGTTCGGGTTCGTGTTCCAGTTCGGGCAGCTGGTGCCGGAGCTGACCGCGCTGCAGAACGTGGCGCTGCCGCTGCGCCTGGACGGGGTGCCGCGGCGGGCGGCCGAGCGTCGCGCGGCGGGGCTGATGGATCGGCTGGGGCTGGCCGACAAGGCGGGCGCCCGGCCCACCGAGCTGTCCGGCGGGCAGCAGCAGCGGACGGCGGTGGCGCGGGCGCTGGTCACCGACCCGAAGGTGATCTTCGCGGACGAGCCGACCGGTGCGCTCGACTCGGTCGCCGGGGAACAGGTGATGGACCTGCTGACCGGCGCGGCGCGGGCGGCCGGCGCGGCGGTCGTGCTGGTCACGCACGATGCGCGGGTCGCGGCATACGCCGATCGCGGCGTCGTGGTCCGCGACGGCCGCACCGCGGTCCGGGCGGGCATCCGATGAGCCGGGTGTTTGTCGGGCCGGCCGTCGGGGTCCGCGGTGCGGGCGGGTATCCGATGAGCCGGGTGCTTGCCGAGCTGGCGCTCGGGGTCCGTGTCGCGGTTCGGGTGGGTCGGCGATGAGCCGGATCCTCGCCGAGCTGGGGCTCGGGGTTCGGCTGGCGTTCGCCGGTGGGCGGCGCGGGTGGCTCCGGACGGCGATGGCGACGATCGGGGTCGCGATCGGGGCGCTCGCGCTGCTGCTCGGCGCGTCCGTGCCGGTGCTGCTCGACGCCCGCCAGGCGCGCGTCGACGCCCGCTCGGACAGCACCGGCGGGCAGGAGGTGCCGGTCGGGCGGACGGTGGCGATCGGCGCGGTGGACTCGCAGGCCGGGGCTGACCCCGTACGCGGAAGGTTGTTGTGGCCGGACTCGCCGGACGCGCCCCTGCCGCCCGGTGTGCCCGCCTTCCCCGCGGATCAGGAAATGTATGTGTCGCCCGCCCTGCGGGCGGCGCTGGCCGGGCCGGACGGCGACGCCCTGCGCCGGCAGATGCCCTACCGGGTGATCGGCGAGATCGGGCCGGCGGGGCTGGCCGGGCCGAAGGAGTTCGCCTACTACGCCGGGTATCGGCGGGCTCAGGAGCTGGTCGGCGGCACCACCTGGCGGGTGGCCGGGTTCGGGCTCGTGGTGATCGAGGACGGCCCGTCGACCAGCACCTACGTCCTGGTCGTGGCGCTGCTGGCGACCCTGCTGCTGCCGGTGGCGATCTTCATCGGCGCCGCGCTGCGGTTCGGCGCGGACGTCCGGGACCGGCGGCTGGCCGCGATCCGGCTGATCGGCGCGGACCGCCGGGCGATACTGCGCATCGCGCTCGGCGAGAGCCTGGTCCCGGCCGCCTGCGGGCTTCTTCTCGGTACGGCGTTGTACCTGGTCGTGCGCGGGTTCGCCGCGCGCCTGCAACTGTTCGACGTGAGCGTCTACCCGGCCGACGTACGCCCGGTGCCGATCCTGGCCGCGCTCGTCGTCGCCGCCGTGGTGGCGCTGTCGGCCGGGACGGCGCTGCTCGGTTTCCGCGGGGTGACGGTCGAGCCGCTGGGCGTGCTGCGCCGCTCGGCGGTCTGGCGTGGCCGGCTGTGGTGGCGGCTGATCCCGCTCGCGGCCAGCCTCGCGCTGCTCTACCCGGCCATCCGCGGCGGCCCCGGGATCAGCGAGGACCGGACCGGCCTCGGCGTGGTGGTCCTGGTCGTCGCCATGATCCCGCTGTTGCCGTACCTGGTGCCGCTGGTGGCCCGGGCGCTGCCCGCCGGGCCGGCGTCCTGGCAGCTCGCGTCCCAGCAGCTGCGCCGCAATCCGACCGGCTCGACCCGGGCGGTCACCGGCATCGTCGTCGCGGTCGCCGGGGCGATCGCGCTGCACAGCTTCTTCGCCGCGGCGGCGGTGCGCCGGGCCACCCCCGACGACGCCGCCGACCCGGCGTTCCTGCTGCAGGCGCCGGGCCGGCAGAGTGCCGACGCGATGCGCCGGCGCACGGCCCAGTTCGAACGGATCGCCGGGGTACGGGCCGGCACCGTCACCAAGTACGCGCTGGCCCCGGACGGCGCCGGGAGCTACTACGGCTATCTGATCGTCGGCGACTGCGCCGCGCTGGCCCAGATCGCGGCGACCGGTGCGTGCGCCGACGGTGACGTCTTCACCACCGCGGACGTCGGCCGCGCGGTCGTCCTGGACGGCACCGACGGTACGAAGGTGCCGGTCCCCGCCACCGCCCGGCGCATCCGGTTGATCGGGTCGGACGCGGCGTACACCGGCCCGACCGTGCTGATGACACCGCGCGCCGCGCCCGCGACCCTGGCCGGGATCGAGCCGTGGTTCGTCGAGACGCGGATGTTCACCACGGTCACCCCGGCGACCGTGGCCCCGCGGCTGCGCGGGGTCGCCGCCGAGGTCGACCCGCTCGCCATGTTCACCGCGTTCGCCCCGGAGGCCGACAAGTTCGCGCCGCTGCGGACCGCCCTGGACCTCGGTTCGGCGCTGATCCTGCTGATGATGGGCGCCGGCCTGCTGCTGGACGTCGCCGACCGGCTGCACGAGCGACGCCGGCTGCTCGGTGTGCTGAGCGCGGTCGGCGCCCGCCGGTCCACGGTGCTCTGGTCGGTGCTGCTGCAGGCGGTCGTGCCGGTGCTGACCGGGCTGGCCCTGGCCGTCGCCACCGGCACCTACCTCGGCGTGCTGCTGATGCGGATGTCGCAGGTGCCGGTGCTGATCCGGGCGTCGGCGGTGCTCGGACCGGTGGCGGCCGGCGGCGCGCTGGTGCTGGTGACCACGGTGGTCGTGCTGCTGCCGGCGATCCGCCGGGTCACCCGGACCGAGGAGCTGCGTTACGAGTGAGACTCCAGGCGGCCCAGCGCGCCGACCGGCTCTTCCCAGGGGCCACGATCAAGATCAACGGCATTGCGGAGGTACGCCGTGGTCAGCCGCCGTAGCAGCGCCACCCGCGCCGGGTTCTCGTCGGTGGTCTCGGCCGCCTCGTAGCCGGCGATCCCGCCCAGCGAGTGCTCCGCGCCGAAGAGCGTGAGCAGGCTCTTCGGCCCGGGGCTCAGGTGGTACGGGTCGGCGGTCCACTCCGGTCCGCGGACGGTCAGCGGCAGGTCGTCCCGGTCGCCCATGACGACCAGGGCGGGCTTGTGCATCCGGGTGAAGTCCGGGTTCATGAACGGGAAGTGCTCGGCCGCGTACGGCGTCAGGTCGGCCCCGCCGGTGCCGGCCGTCGCCAGCAGCACGCCCGCGGTGACCCGCGGATCGGCGTAGTCGGTCCGCTCGCCGGTGACCGGGTCGACCACGCGCAGGCCGAGCAGGTTCCCGGCGGTCTGCCCGCCGAACGAGTGCCCGGCCACCGCGATCCGCGCGTGGTCGAGCCGCCCGCCGAGCCCGGGCACCGCCGCCGCCAGCACGTCGAGCGAGTCCAGGATCAGCCGCAGGTCCTCGACCCGGGTCCGCCACAGGCCGGGGATCCGCGGGTCGTCCGGGGCCAGCCCGACCGTGCGGGAGTCCAGGTGGGTGGGCTGGACGACGGCGAATCCGTGGGCGGCCCAGTGGTCGGTGAGCGGGCCGTAGCCCTCCAGCGAGGACCCGTGGCCGTGCGAGAACACGACGATCGGCAGGCCCTCGCCGGTGACCGGGGCGGTGACCTTCACGGGCAGGTCGGCGCCGCGGCCGGGCGCGGGCAGCAGGATCGGTTTCACCGAGACGATCGGGGGCATGGCGCAGTCCTTCCGGTAGCATCCCTCGAAACGGGACGCTGTCCCGATTAGGTATACGGGACGTTGTCCCGTTTAGCAACGACGGGAGTCCGAGCTGATGGGCGAGGGGGAACGACCGCGGCGGGCGGACGCGCGCCGCAACGAGCAGGCGCTGCTCGACGCGGCCGCGGCGGTGTTCGTGGACGCGGGCGTGGAGGTGCCGATCCGGGACATCGCGGTGCGGGCCGGCGTGGGGACGGCGACGATCTACCGGCACTTCCCGACCCGGGCGGACCTGATCGTGGCGGTCTACCGGCACCAGGTGGAGCACCTGGCCGGGGCCGGGCCGGCGCTGTCGGCGTCGGCGGCCGGGCCCTATGCCGCGCTGCGGGCGTGGATCGACCTGTTCGTCGACTTCGTGGTGACCAAGCAGGGGCTGGCCCGGGTCCTGCAGTCGGAGGATCCCTGCTACGACCCGCTGCACGCGTACTTCCTGGAACGCCTCGAACCGGTCTGCGCGGGGTTGCTCGACGCGGCTGCGGACGCGGGGGAGATCGTGGCGGGGCAGGATCCCTACGAGTTGATGCGCGGGGTGGGGAGCCTCTGCGCGGGTGGGGGGAAACCGCGTTACGACGTACGCCGAATGGTTGATCTTCTGGTTGCCGGGCTGCGCCGGAGCCCGGAGTGAGGCCGGCGACCTTGCGCGCGTGGGTCCACGGGTGGGCGATCTCGCGGGGCGTGCCGGCCCCCGCTGAGGTGGAGGGCGGGTGGCTGATCGAGGTGGGTCTGCCCTGGCACCGGCGGCGGTACGTGCTGGACGAGCCGGGTCCGGACCTGCTGGCCCGGCTCGGGCGGGAGCAGGCCACGCCCGGGACCTGGATCAAGGCCGTCGGGGACGCGGACCGGCTGCACGCCGCCCTGCCGGCCGGATGGAAGCCGGCCGAGACGCTGCACGTGATGACCACGACGTTGCGGCCGGCGCCGGAGGTGACGCCGCCCGCGCCCTATACGGCCCGGCTGGACGGCTCCGGCGAGCGGGTGACGGCGGTGGTCCTGGACGACGGAGGGCAGGTGGCGGCGTCGGCCACGCTGGCGCTGGCCGGCGGGTTCGGGATCGTCGACCGGGTGGAGACCGTGGCCGGGCACCGGCGGCGGGGGCTGGGCAGCGTCGTCATGCGGACGCTCGCGAACCATGCCCTCGCGTCCGGCGTGGCGGCCGGGGTCCTGGTCGCCACCGATGACGGGCGCGCGCTCTATCAACGGCTGGGCTGGACGGTCCGGGTGCCGCTCGCGGCCGCCTACCTGCCGCCGTAGCCACGGGGTCGCGGGCTGAATCACGGGTGATCTACGGTGGGCGCTCGTTGTCGATCCCTGTCGTGGAGGAAATTTTCATGCCATCCCGTTCGGTCCGGCGCCTGCTGGCCACGCTGGCCGCGGCCGCCGTCGCCACCCTCGGCCTGGCCGCCCCCGCGCACGCCGCCGCTCCGGTGCTCACCATGGCCGGGACCGTCGTCGGCCAGGGAGCCACGGCGAAGATTTTCGCCAAGATCGACGCTGACGCGGGAACCTACGTCAATCCGACGATGACCTTCGAGGCGAGCGGCCTGGCCGCGGGCGTCAAGGTCAGCGGTAGCCCGAACTTCGCGCCGATCCAGTGCACGAACACCTCGGCGACGACGGTGACCTGCACCGGCGTCTCGCTGCGGATCGGCACCAACACGGTCGTCCTCGAGGTGGCCGCGGACCAGAACGCCAAGGCCGGTCCCGGCGGCGCGGTGCGGGCGACGTTCACGGCCGACGGCGTGGCGCCGGTGACGGCCGGCACCACGTTCGAGGTGGCCGAGGGGATCGGCCTCAAGGGCGGCACGCAGCCGGAGGTCACCCTGCACCCGGGCGACAGGTTCGACGTGCACCTGGCGATCACCAACACC
Organism: Actinoplanes sp. L3-i22; assembly: GCF_019704555.1. NCBI lineage: Bacteria > Bacillati > Actinomycetota > Actinomycetes > Micromonosporales > Micromonosporaceae > Actinoplanes > Actinoplanes sp. L3-i22. Next base: position 7,225,646 of record NZ_AP024745.1, on the reverse strand, counting down.
TCCGGCTCCACCGTGCACGGGCTGGTGCTGGCCGCCGAGCCCGAGGTCGTGAACAGCTTCGACTCGGCCGTCACGTTCCCCGAGCGCTTCTCGAACTGCACGTACTCCGACACCCCGCCGTACACGAGCGGCCTGGTGCTCTGCCACTTCGACATCGACCTGAAGCCGGGCGCGACCGTCAAGGCGGACATGCCGGCCCAGGTGCTCGCCGACGCCGGTGACGACGGCGCGACCTTCCGGACCGTCGTCAGCTGGCTCTGGCTGACCGCCGGCACCGTGAAGTACGACAAGTCCCTGCAGCTGCGCGAGACCACCCCCGAGACCCACCCTGGCACCGGCCCGGTCCTGGAGCTGACGCCGGCCGCGGCGCCGGTCACCGAGGGCGCCGTCAAGCAGTTCGGCCGGAGCTTCCAGGGCGTCCGGGTGCACGTGATCCAGCCCAGCGTCAGTGCCGGCCCGAGCGCGAGCGGCGGTCCGACCCTGCCGATCACCGGCCCGCGGACCGGCCTGCTCGCCGGTGGCGGCGCCCTGGTCGTCGCGCTCGGTCTGCTCGGGCTGATGCTGGCCCGCCGCCGCCGGACCCGGTTCGAGGCCTGACCCGGGGTTCGGCGCCGCGGTATTCGGTGGCGCGGCAGGCGCGGGTTGCGTGACGATTCCGCTGCCCGCGCTCTGCCGAGGAGACCGAAATGCCTGAGGATCAAAATCCGCCTGACGTACGGGTTTCCGCCGGCGCCCTGCGCGGCCGGTGGGAGTCGGGAGTCGCGGTGTTCCGCGGGATCCCGTTCGCGGCGCCGCCGGTCGGGGTGCACCGGTTCGCGGCGCCGCGACCGGCCGCGGGCTGGGCCGGGGTGCGGCCGGCGGACGAGTTCGGGCCGCCGCCACCGCAGCCGGACGTTTTCGGCAGCGGGCCGGTGGCGTCCGGGGACGACTGGCTGACGGTCAACGTGTGGTCGCCCGACCCCGGGCCGGGCGCGGGACTGCCGGTCATGGTGTGGGTGCACGGCGGCGGCTACACGATCGGCCGGTCGTCGCTGCCGGAGTACGACGGCGCCCGGCTGGCCCGGGACGGCGGCGTGGTGGTGGTGACGTTCAACTACCGGGTCGGGCTGGAGGGCTTCGGGCACGTCGCCGGGGCGCCGGCCAACCGGGGGCTGCTGGACCAGGTGGCCGCACTGGAGTGGGTGCGGGACAACATCGCGGCGCTCGGCGGGGACCCGGCCCGGGTGACCGTCTTCGGCGAGTCGGCCGGAGGCGGCTCGGTGGCCGCGCTGCTGGCGATGCCGCGGGCGGCCGGACTGTTCCGGGCCGCGATCGCGCAGAGTGTGCAGGGAAGTTTCTTCGCGCCGGAGCTGGCCGCGGACATCGCCGCGTCGGTGGCGCCGGACCTGGCCACGCTGAGCCCGGCCGAGCTGGCCGCGGCCGGGCAGGCGATCACGCCGCGCGGCCGGTGGGGCGCGGCCGGATACCGGTCGCTCTTCTTCGCGCCGGTCGTCGACGGGGACGTCCTGCCGGCGACGCCGTGGGCCGCGCTCGCCGCGGGCGCGGGCCGGGACGTCGCGCTGCTCGCCGGGCACACCCGCGACGAACATCGGCTGTTCAGCATGCTCAGCGGGGAGCTCGGGCGGATCACCGCGGAACAGGCGGCGACCGCGCTCGACGCGCTCGCGCCCGGGCCGGACGGGGCCGCGCGGTATCGGCGGGCCTACCCGGACGCGGACGCCGGCGCGCTGCACGAGCTGGTCAACTCCGACTGGTCGTTCCGGATGCCGAGCGTGCAACTGGCCGCGGCGCAGGTCGCCGGGGGCGGGCGGGCGCACCTGTTCGAGCTGGCCTGGCCGGCGCCGGGGCTCGGCGGGACGCTCGGGGCGTGTCACGGGCTGGACGTTCCGCTGGTCTTCGGCAACCTGGGCACGGGGCTGCCGGCGGTGCTGCTCGGCGACGATCCGGGGGCGGACGCGGTGGCGCTGTCGGCGCGGATGCGGGCGGCGTGGACCGGGTTCGCGACGAGCGGGAACCCCGGCTGGGCCGCCTTCGACGAGGCGGAGCGGGCGACCCGGGTCTTCGATCGGGTGGACGGGCTCACGCCGTACCCGGAAATCTCCTCGCTCTTGATCTGGAAGAATTTTTTCTTCCCGCCACTCACGCTGCAGGAATGACGGCGACGACGGCCGATGTTCGCCGATGATCCATCTTTCCGCCTTTCGCGTATACCGGGGCGTGTGGCAGATTGATGCGGCGCGTTGGATGTGTGCGGGGGGAACGGCTTTGGAGCAGAGCAACGGGTCAGGTCCGCGGTACGTCAGGCGGATGTTCGTCGCCCTGACCCTGGCCGCCGGAGCGGTGGTGCTGCTGCCGGGCGCGGCGCAGGCCCAGCCCGACACCAGCACGTCGACGACGCCGGTCACCTGTCGTCCCGGCGAGGTCACCTCGGCCGACCGGATGCTCGCCGCCCAGTTGCGGTCGTCGATGACCGGGCCGCGGCTCGGCTCGCTGATCGGCGGGGTCAACATCGCCTGCGCCCGGATCATCGTGCGGACCGTGCAGAAGCGCGGGCTCGGGATGCGCGCCGCGATCATCGCGGTGACCGCGGCGATCGCCGAGAGCACGCTGAACAACCACCTCGAGGCGACCGACCACGACAGCCTCGGCCTGTTCCAGCAGCGGCCGTCGCAGGGCTGGGGCACGCCCGGGCAGCTGGTGAATCCGGTGTACGCGACCAACGCGTTCCTGAACGCGATGGTCCGCAAGTACCCGGGCGGAAAATGGCAGTCCGGTGACATCGGGGCGATCGTCCAGAAGGTGCAGACCTCCCGCTTCCCGGGCGCCTACGCGCCGGAGGCGCACGACGCCCAGCTGATCGTCGCCGGCCTGTGGGCCCAGCCCGCGACCGCCGCCGCGCAGCCCGGCGACCCCGCGCCCGCCGTGCCGGCCGGGCCGTTCCAGCGCACCCTGGCCACCGCCGGCACCGAGCTCGGCACGCTCGACGGCTCGCACGCGCTGCTGATGGCCGACTGGAACGGCGACAAGCACGCCGACCTGGTCGTCGTGCGCGGCGCGGGCACCGTCACCGGGCAGACCGAGGTGCGCATCATGGACGGCGCCCGGAACTTCTCGTCGCTGCTGCTGAACACGGCGACCGCGGTCGGGCCGACCGACGCGACCTACGAGTACCAGGTCGCCGATGTCAACGCCGACGGCCGCCCCGACCTGGTCGTGGTGCAGAAGACCGGCACCGCCGGCGGGCGGCCCGAGGTGCGGATCGCCGACGGCGCGTCGTACTTCCAGAAGTTCCTGCTCGACACGACCGCCACGGGGGCCGCCCCGGCCGACGAGCACACCCGGTTCGCGGTGGCCGACTGGAACGGTGACGGCAAGCTCGACCTGGTCAGCGCGCACACCGCCGGCACGGTCAGCAAGAAGGTCGAGGTCCAGGTGCTGGACGGGGCGACCAACTTCCAGCAGCCGATCGGGGCGACGCTGACCACCGCGGAGCCGGCCGCCGACAACCTGCGGATCGCGGTCACCGACTGGAACAACGACAAGCACCCGGACCTGGTCGTGCTGCGGACGTCCGGGACGGCGGCGCTGCACGTGCTGGACGGGGCGGCCGGGCTCGGCAAGTCGCTGACCCAGGCCAGTCCCGCGACCGGGACTCTCGACGACCGGCACGAGCTGCTGGTCGACGACTTCAACACCGACGGCAAGCAGGACCTCGTGGTGGTGCAGAAGAGCGGCACCGCGAGCGGCCGCGCCGAGGTCTCGGTCCTCGGCGGTTAGCCACCGGTGAAACGGCCTGTCCTGCCGGCGCTGGGCGTGACGTTCCCGGCGCCGCGCAGGTGGCTCACTCGCGCACGCCGAGGCCATTCAGGTGGCGTCGGCGAGGGCCGCGGCGCTGACGATTCGGATCCGGTGGCCCGCGGTCCGGCGTGGGCCCGCGCGAGTCGTGGCGGCCGGCCGCGCAAGGCGCAGCGTTTCCACGACCGGGCCGGGCGCGCCTCCTCGACCGGGCCGGTCGGGTCTCCTTGATCGGGCCGGGCGTGACGACGGCCCTCGCTCGCGGAAAGCGGCGGGGCCGTTGTCATTGTCTCGACCGGGAACGGGGATCTCAGCCGTCGAACCCGGGCGGGCGCTGTGCAGTACCTGTGCCCGCTTATCGCCGCGGGTAACCTCCCAGGGCGTCCTCGTGATCGCTGAGGGCGCGGGACAGCGCCCGGCACACCTGTCCGTAACGGATCGCGTCGTCGGTGCTCAGCACCAGGATCGGGGCGTGGGCGACGGTCACCCACAGCTCGTGCAGACGGCCGTACCTCCGAAGGTCTTCCAGAGCCTGTAAGCCGGTCGACCCGGCGGCCAGGTGGGCGACCACCCGGACCAGCAGGATGACCGCGACCAGCAGCAGGCCCGGGCCGGCCCAGATCCAGCTGGTGAGCAGCCCGACCGAGATCTCCACCGCGACCATCGCCGCCAGCACCACGCCGGCGATGACGGCCTTGCGCCCGGCCGCGCGGCGACCGCGGCGCCAGGCCTGCTCGATCTCGCCGAGCGGATACTTCCGGCCGTGCACCTCGAGGCCGGAGGCGGCCACCGTCACGTCGGCGTCCTGGTAGTAGATTCGCATCCCGCACCCCCGGTCCCCAGGATGCGGCCCGGAGCGTGATCAGCTCACGCGCGGGCACCCGATTGGGCACGTATCCGCACGCAAGGTGTTCCAGACCGGCACGCCGCCGACCGTCGCCGGTGGGCCGAGCACCGCGCTGAGCAGCTTCGTCAGGGCCGCCGGGTGGGTGGAACCGGGCAACAGCACCACGATCGCGGCCTTCCAGTGGCCGAGGTCCTCGAGGACGTCGGCACGCTGGGCCAGGGTCAGTTCGGGTACCGTCCCGGTCGCCCGGACCTGGTCCAGCAGCGTGGTCGTGAAGCGCGGCGGCGAGGTCCAGGCCGCGGTGATGTCGGCCGGCGGGTCCTTCGGGCCCATGAAGTAGCCGTTCGGCATCGGGTACGCCGAGGTGCTCATCGCGCCCAGCCGCATCGCCTCCCGCCCGGTGGTCCGGTCCGGCAGCGGCACGATCACCACGCTCCGCGCGTCGCCGTGCAGGTAGGGCCGCCACATCCGCTGGGCGAAGAAGGCCGGCACGGGCGGGGCCGGCCAGGTCGGCAGCGGCCGGGGGAACAGCGGCACGAGCGCCACCGCCAGGCCCGCGACGGCCAGCGCGCGGGGCGCCCGGCCGGCCGCGAGGGCCAGCAGGAGCCCGGCGATCGCGGTCGCCCCCAGCGCGTAGCGGGGCGTCGTGACCAGGTCGAGGATCGGCACGTGCAGGGTCCAGGCCAGCGGCGACGGCGGCCCGCCGGGCGCGCCGCCCGGGCGGAAGTGCGAGCCGAACGACATCACCAGCAGCACCAGCCCGGCGAACGCGCCGGCCCGGGCGGCGGCCGAGCGCCACAGCACCCCGGCCGCCAGAATGATCATCACGGTGGCGGCCGGGCCCCAGAACGCGGCCTCCTCGCTGGGGGCGAGACTGACCCGCGCCGCGTCCGCGGCCGAGCCGAAGACCGCGCCGCGGGGCAGGGTGACCAGCGAGCCCAGCGACGTGGCGAACTGGTCGAGGACGAACGGCTGCCCGCGGTAGTGGCCCGGTCCGGCGAACTGGTAGTAGAGCGGATAGCTGAGCAGGAGCCCGGACAGCCCGGCCGCGACGCCCAGCCCGGCGGCCATCCGCGGGGCCGCCTCGCGCGCGGTCCGGGGCCGCTGCACGGCGTACGCCGCGACGAACAGGGCCAGCGCGATCGCGGTCATCAGCAGCAGCTCCTCGTGCAGGAACACCTGGACCACGATCAGCAGACCGAGAATGATCCCGCCGCGCCGGACCCGCCCGGGCTCGCGCAGCCGCAGCGCCTGGTCGACGAGGAACGGCAGCACGAACCCGCAGGTGAAGTTGATCTGGCCGCCCGCGTGCGCGAGCCAGCCCGGCGCGAACCCGCCCCACAGCCCGCCGGCCCAGGCCGCCCACGGGCTCGCGCCCAGCCGCCGCCGCAGCAGCCAGTGCCAGGCCGCCGCGGTCCCGGCCAGCCCGCCGGTGACCACCACCGCGACGCTCACGCCCGGCCCGAACAGGTGCGTGACCGGGGCGAGCGGCAGGCTGACCGCCAGCATCGAGGTGTTCGCCATCATGTTCACCCCGGCCGGGACGTTCAGCCGGTCGGAGTGCAGCGGCGCCGCGCCGTGGAACACCACGCGTTCCCCGTGCGCCATCACGAACAGGAAGAACGCGTGATCACCACGGTTGCCGGCCAGCAGCCGGGTGGACGGGCCGGCCCACAGCTGACCGGTCACCCAGACACTGAGCAGGACATAAGAGACACGAGCCCACACCAGACCATTCTTTCCGTACGGGCGTAGCCGCGCACGGGCGCGCTTGGTGCCGTACCCAATCCGATTTTGTTTTGTCGTGAACCGGGAGGTGCGGCCGCAGCCGATCGCTCAATCTTTCCGGCCGCAGGCCGACAGGAAGGTCAGGAGAGGGGAGGGCCATGGCACGCGGGCGGCGGTTGACGCCGACGGCGCGGGTCCGCATCCTCTCGGCGGTCCTGGTGCTGGTCGTCGTGGTCGTGCAGGTGATGATCTGGCGGGTGGCCGGCACCCCGGCGGCGCACCACCTGAACGTGTCGCTACTGGCCGCCCTCGCGGTGCTGTTCGCCCTGGTGGAGCGGTTCAACGTGACGTTCCCGGTGCGGCGCGGCACGCACTCGATGAGCCTGAGCGAGATCCCGCTGATCCTCGCCCTGCTGATGATCCACCCGGTGCTGCTGGTGCCGGTCCGGCTGGTCGGCGCGCTCGCCGGGCTGGCCCTGCTGCGCGGTCAGCGCGGCAGTAAGCTGCTGTTCAACACCGCGCTCTACCTGATCCAGGCGGCGGTGGCCGCGGTGGTCTTCGACGTCTGCCACGGCACGGCCGACCCCTACGGCCCGCTCGGCTGGCTGGCCGCCTACGCCGCCGCGTTCGCCGCCGACCTGGTGTCGATCGTGCTGGTCACCGCGGTGATCGCGATCCACGACGACAGCCAGGAGTGGCGCCGGCTGCTGACCGCCGACGTCCAGCAGTTGTTCCAGATGCCGCTGGTCGCGGTCACCACCACGCTCGCGCTGGTCACCGCGCTGCTGGTGCGGCAGGAGGGCTACGCGGCGCTGCTGCTCGCGGTGCTCGCCTTCGCCGCCCAGCGGGTGTTCCACCGCTACGCCCAGCAGACCACCACCCATCAGCAGGTGGAGAACCTGTACCGGTTCACCGGGTCGCTGGACGGGCTGACCAGCGCCGACGAGGTGGCCCGCACGGTCCTCGGCCAGGCCCGGGACCTGCTGCGGGCGCAGGAGGCGGCACTGATGGTGACCGGCCCGGAGGACGGCGAGCCGGTGCTGATGCGGCTGCACGGGCCGGAGGACTGCGAGGTCGTACCGGTGACCCTGGCCCTGCAGTGGTGGATGCCGGCCCGGGCCGGCGAGCCGGTGCTGTGGCCCGGGGCGATCGCGGTGCCGCTGCGGCTCGGCCAGACCGTCGGGGTGCTGATGGTCAAGGGCAGCCTGTCCGACTCGGAGTACTTCACCGCCGAGCACCTGCAGCTCATGCAGGCGGTGTCGGCGCACGCCGGCGCCGCGCTCTCCGAGGCGCGCCTGCTGGAGCGGCTGCAGCACATCGCCTCGCACGATCCGCTGACCGGCCTGCCCAACCGGTAGTTGTTCCTGACCGCCCTGCGGGAGGCGATCGACGCGGCCCGGGAGCACGGCGGCGTGGTCGGCGTGCTGCTGCTCGACCTGGACCGGTTCAAGGACGTCAACGACGCGCTCGGGCACGACATCGGCGAGGACCTGCTGCGGCGGATCGGGCGGCGGCTGCGGGAGCGGTATGCCCGGCACGGCACCGTCGCCCGGTTCGGCGGGGACGAGTTCGCCCTGATCATCCGGGACCTGCCGGGGGAGCGGGAGATCCTCGCGCTGGCCGAGGACGTCCGGCGCACCGTCGCCCGGCCCGCCCCGGTCGGCGGCCTCAGCCTGGTCGCGCAGGCCAGCATCGGGGTCTGCGTCGCCCCGGAGCACGGCACCGACCCGGACCGGCTGCTGCGCCGCGCGGACCTGGCGATGTACGCCGCCAAGGACTCGCACAGCGGAGTGCGGATCTACGACCCGGACGACGACCGGGACACCGCCCGCCGGCTGATCCTGATGACCGCGCTGCGCGCCGACGTCGCCGCGGGCGCGCTGACCGTCGTCTACCAGCCCAAGGTCTCGCCGAGCACCGGGCGGGTGCTGGGCGCCGAGGCGCTCACCCGCTGGCAGTACGAGGGCCGCCCGGTCCCGCCCGACGAGTTCATCCCGCTCGCCGAACGCTCCGGGCTGATGTGGCCGCTGACCCGGCACGTGCTGGACACCGCGCTGGCCGAGTGCGCGTCCTGGCGCGCCGGCGGGCACGACATGTCGGTCGCGGTCAACCTGTCCCCCGACCTGCTCGCCGACCAGACCGTGGCCGGCCAGGTCCAGGAGGCGCTCGACCGGCACGGGCTGCCGGCCCGGGCGCTCACCCTGGAGATCACCGAGAACGGCATCATGGCCGACCCGGAGAACGCCCGTCGCACCCTGGACACCCTGTTCGCGCTCGGTGTCACCCTGTCGATCGACGACTTCGGCACCGGGCACTCGTCGCTGGGCCGGCTCGCCCACCTGCCGATCCACGAGATGAAGATCGACAAGAGCTTCATCCGGCACATCGTGACCGACCGGAACCGGCGGGCGGTCACCGACGCCGCGCTGCAGCTGGCCCGCGCGCTGGACCTGACCGTGGTCGCCGAGGGCGTCGAGGAGCAGGCCGAGCTCGACTACCTGCGGCAGCACGGCTGTGACGCGGTCCAGGGCTACCTGGTGTCCCGGCCGATCCCGGCCGCCGCGTTCCGGGACTGGCTGGCCGAGCGGCACGCGCCGGCCGCGGCCTGATCAGGCCTCCGGGTCCAGCAGGTAGCCCGCGCCCCGGATGGTGCGGATGGTGTCCCGGCCGAACGGGCGGTCGACCTTGTCGCGCAGGTAGCGCACGTACACGTCGACGACGTTCGAGCCGCCGTCGTACGCGACGTCCCAGACGTGCTCGATCAGATAGGTCCGGGTGAGCGTCTCGCCGGCCCGCCGCATCAGCTCGTGCAGCAGCGCGAACTCCTTCGCCGACAGCGGGATCGGCGTCGTGCCGCGGTGCACCGAGCGGGTCGCCGGGTCCAGCGCCAGATCGCCGACGCGCAGCACGACCGGCCGCTGGGCCGGCTCCCGGCGGGTCAGCGCCCGCACCCGGGCCAGCAGCTCGTCGAACGCGAACGGCTTGGTCAGGTAGTCGTCGGCGCCGGCGTCCAGGCCGCGGACCTTGTCGTCGGTGCCGTCGCGGGCGGTCAGCATCAGCACCGGGACCCAGCGCTGCCGCTCCCGGATCCGCCGGCAGACCTCGAAACCGTCCGGGGCCGGGATCATCGCGTCCAGGATCACCGCGTCGAAGTCGTTCTCGACGATCGACCAGACCGCGTCCGCGCCGGTCCCGACGGTGTCCACGGCATAGCCGGCCCGGCGCAGCCCGCGCACCACCATCGACGCCATGGCCGCGTCGTCCTCGACCACCAGCACGCGCACAGCAGCCAGCATAGGGGCACGTAAGGTCGACCCTGTGCGGCGTCTGATCCCCACGTCCCTGCGTGCCCGGCTGGCCCTGGTCTTCGGGCTCGGCACCTCCGCCGTGCTCCTGGTCTCGCTGTCGCTGCTCTACGTCGCGCTCGCCCACCAGCTCGACGCCGCCGTCGACACCGACCTGACCGCGCGCAGCGACGACCTGCTCGCCAGCGTCCGCGGTCACGACCTGGGCGCGGTGCACGGCGATCCGATCGCCCAGCTCTACGCCGCCGACGGCACGCCGGTCGCCACCGCGGCCGCGATCCGCGACCAGATCCTGCTGACCCCCGAGCAGGTCCGCGCGGTGCGGGGCCGCACCTTCACCGACGGGACCCTGCCGTCCCGGCCGACCGGCGTCCCGATGCCGGTCCGGCTGCTGTCCCGGCCGGTCGGCAGCACCGGCCAGGTCCTCACCGTGGCCCTGCCGCTGTCCGCGATCGATCGCGCCGGGACCCGCCAGTTGATCGTCCTCGCGCTGGCCACCCCGGTGCTGATCGTGGCCCTCGCCGCGCTCGGCCGGCTGCTGCTGCGGGCCGCGCTGCGCCCGGTCGACGCGCTCACCCGGGAGGCCGCGGCGATCTCCAGCCTGGACTCCGACCGGCGGCTGCCGGCGGTGCCCGGCGACGACGAGATCGCCCGGCTGGCCGCCACGCTCAGCGGCATGCTGTCCCGGCTGTCGGTCGCCTTCCACCGGGAACGCGCGTTCGTCGACGACGCCAGCCACGAGCTGCGGACCCCGATCGCGGTGCTGCGCGGCGAGATCGACCTGGCCCTCGCCGCGGTCGACGACCCGGCCGAGGTCCGCGAGTCGCTGCTGGCCGCGCAGGGCCAGGTGGTCCGGCTGGGCCGGCTCGCCGAGGACCTGCTGCTGCTCGCCCGGGAGCGGGCCGGCACCCTAGTGGTGCACCGCGCGCCGACCGACGTGACCGATCTTGCCCAGGCCGAGGCGCGCGTCCTCGCGCCGATAAATCAACTGCGGATCTCCGTGTACGGCGACCCGGCGCTCGCCGAGGCGGACACCGACCGGCTGCGTCAGGTGCTGGGCAACCTCGCCGCGAACAGCGGTGCGGCCGGCGCCGGCGAGGTCCGGGTGACCGTGACCGCCGGCCGCGGCGGGGCCGTCGACCTGGAATGGGCCGACGACGGGCCCGGCTTCCCGCCCGGCCTGCTCGACTCCGCGTTCGAACGGTTCGTCCGCGGGGACGCGGCCCGGTCGGCCACCGGCGGGGCCGGGCTCGGGCTGTCGATCGTGCGGGCGGTCGTCACCGGCCACGGCGGCACCGTCGAGCTGCGCAACGGGCCGCCGCTGGGTGGCGCGGTGGTGACCGTGCGGCTTACGGCTTCGGCGCCGGGGCGACCGGGTTCAGGGCCCACTCCACGGTGACGGTGACGGACAGCTGCTGGCGGCCCGGCTCGATCGGGACGCTCGCGTCGGCGTACGTCATGCTCTTCAGGCCCATCGGGCCGCTGTAGCCGGGAGCGTCCTCGCTGACCCGGACCACCCGGCCGAGCGGGCGGCCCGCCGCGTGGGCGTAGACCTCGGCCTTGGCGCGCGCGTCGGCGAACGCCTTCTTCCGGGCCTCGGTGAGCAGCGCGGCGTCGTCCTCGATCGCGAACGAGACGCCGTTGAGCCGCGCGGCGTCCCCGCCCGCCGCGACGGCCGCGGAGATGAGCGCCCCGGCCTTCGGCAGGTTCCGGATCTTCGCCACCAGGCCCTGGTTCACCGTGTAGCCGGTGATCCGGTCGTCCTTGCCGCGCCGCGCGGTGATGCCGATGTCCGAGGTCTGCGCGTCGGCGGTGGACAGTCCGCCGCGGACCAGCGCGTCGCGCATCCTGGCAGTGGCGGCGTTGGCCCGGTTCAGCGCGTCGCCGACGGTGGACGCACTGGTCTCCACCCCGAAGTTCGCGGTCAGGGTGTCGGGCTTGCCGGACACCTGGCCGGTGCCGGTGACCAGGATGCTCTCCGGCGAGGTCTCGGCGGACGGTGAGCCGGCCGTGGCCCCGGCCGGGCTCGCGGGCAGCACGGACGCGGGCACGGTGAGCGCCACCAGGGTGGCGAGGAGCGGCAGAGTCTTGCGTGTCTTGATCATTTTCCTACCTTCAGGGCTATATTTCTCCCAATTTATGTGGTATCGGGTGGTTAAGTGCCGCATTACCGATATTCGGGGGCGTCTCGGGGCGGATCATCGGATTCATCGCCCCGGCCGGCCGGGTGCGACACTTACCGGCATGGACGTTCGGGCACGGAGCAACATCACCTTCGCGGGCCGGGCCGACGGTCCGGTGGTGATGCTCGCCCACGGGTTCGGATGCGACCAGAACATGTGGCGGCAGGTCACCGCCCGCCTGGGCGAGCAGTCCCGGCTGCTGCTCTTCGACTACGTCGGCGCGGGCCGCTCCGACCCGGCGGCCTGGGACCCGGAGCGGTACTCGACCCTCGACGGCTACGCCCGCGACGTCCTGGAGATCTGCCGGGACCTCGACCTGCGTGACGTGATCTTCGTCGGCCACTCGGTCAGCTCGATGATCGGGGTGCTGGCCGCCGCCGCGGAGCCGGACCGGTTCGCCGGGCTGGTCCTGCTGACGCCGTCGCCGTGTTACATCGACCAGGACGACTACCGCGGCGGGTTCAGCCGCGCGGACATCGACGAGCTGCTGGACTCGCTGGACAGCAACTACCTGGGCTGGTCGGCCACCATGGCCCCGGTGATCATGGGGAACCCGGACCGGCCGGAGCTGGGCCAGGAGCTGACCGACAGCTTCTGCCGCACCGACCCGGCCGTCGCCAGGTCGTTCGCCCGGGTCACCTTCCTGTCCGACCAGCGCGCCGACCTGTCCCGGGTGACCGTGCCGACGCTGGTGCTGGAGTCGGCGAACGACGCGATCGCGCCGCCCGAGGTCGGCGCGTACGTCCACGCCCGGATCCCGGGCAGCCGGCTGGTCACCCTGGACGCCACCGGACACTGCCCGCAGCTGAGCGCGCCGCAGGCCACCGCCCAGGCCATCGCCGCCTTCGTGGCTTCCGTGACCGGGCGCCGGTGACCGAGCCCGCACCGCGCACCGGGTCGCGCCGCATCCCGGTGCAGGCGTCGGCGTTTCCGGCGATGCTGGAGGACAACATCGACGACCTGTACGACACCGCGCCGTGCGGCAACCTGTCGACGCTGCTGGACGGCACGATCGCCAAGATCAATACGACGTTGCTGGGCTGGCTGGGGTACACCCGCGAAGAACTCGTCGGGCAAAAGCGCTTCAGCGACCTGCTCACCGTCGGCGGGCGGCTCTACCACGAGACCCACTTCGCGCCGCTGCTGCAGATGCGGGGTGAGGTCAACGGGATCGCCCTCGAACTCCGGCGCGCGGACGGCTCCCGGCTGCCGGTGCTCGTCACGTCCGCGATCAAGACCGGCATCGACGGCCAGCCGATGCTGATCCGCACCACCGTCTTCGACGCGCGCGAACGTCGCGCGTACGAGCAGGAACTGCTGCACGCCCGGCGCGAGGCCGACGCCGAGCGGGAACGCCTGCGCGGGCTGATCGCCGGGCTGCAGCACAGTCTCCTGCCGGACATGCTGCTCGCGCCGCCGGGGATGCGGGCCGCCGCGTACTACCACATGGCGTCCGCGGATCGGATCGGCGGCGACTTCTACGACCTGTTCCCGCTCGACGGCGGGCGATGGGGGTTCTTCCTCGGCGACGTGTGCGGCAAAGGGCTCGCGGCGGCGGCCACCACGGCGGCGGCCCGGTACACCCTGCGTACCGCGGCGGCGTACGAGCCGGCGCCGGCCGCGGTGCTGGCGCACCTCAACACCGTTCTGCGCCAGGGCTATGACAGCGACTCGCACCGGCACTGCACGGTCGTCTTCGGGACGCTGGTCCCCACCGCGGGCGGCTGCTCGATCACCATCGCCGGGGGCGGGCATCCCGCCCCGATGCTGCTGCGCGCCGACGGCACGGTCGAAGCCCAGCCGACCACCGGTGGGACCCTGATCGGCAGCCTGCGGACGCCGCGCATCGTGACGCGGACCCTCGACCTGGCACCCGGCGACACGCTGATCCTCTACAGCGACGGGCTGCTCGAAGCGCATGCCGGGCCGAGCCCGGAGCGGTACGGCGAGGAGGCGTTACAGGCCTTCCTGGCCGGGCTCGCGCCCACCACGGCTCCGGCTGCGGTCGACGCGCTGACCGGCCTCCTCACCACCCTCGGCCACATCGACGACGACGTTGCCCTGATGGCCCTGTCCTTCGGCGCCGCCTGATCCCGAGCTGACCGGCTGCCTCGCGCCGGTCCCAGCTGGTGGCCCGGCCGCGGGTCCATCGTGCCGATGCCGCCGCCACGTCTCGGCCGCTGCCATGATGCCGAGGGTCCAGGGATCGGTGCTTCCCGTCCCGATCTCCGCCCACACGTTCGCGTTGGCCTCGGCGAACGCCGTGATCCCCGCGGCCGGCGCGGCCCGCCAGGACGGGATCCGCCCGGCCTGCTGTTCGGCTTGGGCGGGGCGGTGGCCGGCGGTGATCAGCCAGCTCACCCAGTAGGCGGCGTCGAGCCAGGCAGCGCCGCGGGTGGCCCAGCCCCAGTCGACGATGCGGGCCTCTTCGCCGGTGACGAGGACGTTGGCCGGGTTCAGGTCGGTGTGCAGCAGGCTCTCGCCGGCGAAGTGGTGCAGCAGATCCTTGCTGGTGTAGGCGGCGAGCCGCTGCTCGGCCAGTCGCAGGGTCGTGTCCGGGCAGCGCAGCTCGCCGATGCGGGCGAGGAGCCGGGCGACGTGTCCGAGATCCGGCGAGCCCGGCGTGTAGTCGGCGCGGTGCCCTTCGAGGGCCTCGAAGACGAGGACGTCCCAGCCGGCCTCGACGATCCGCGCGATCAGGGCCGCTCCGACGGTGGCGACGTGCGGCGCGACCTCTGCTTCGCGTTGCTGGGTCCAGGCCCAGCGATGCGCGACCGGCAGGGCCTTGACGAAGTAGCGGCCGCCGGGAGTGTGCAGCCTGGCGGCGACGGAGCTGTTGAGCCCTTCAGCCGCCGAGTCGGCGGCGATGACGGGCCCGATGATCGCGCCGACGTGCTCCTGGACGGAGTCCGGCAGCTCCCGGTAGGCGATGCGGGTCGGCGACAAGCTGAGTCCCTGTGTCGTGCGTGCCATCTCGCAAATCAAACGACCAAAGGCTTTCCCGTACGTTCGTTCCGCGCCCGTACCCGGAAATGGGTTTTGGTCAGGGGGTTTCTGGTTCGGAGCGGGCTGTTTCGGTGACCTTGTCGAGCAGGGACTTGAGGGTGGCCAGCTCGTGGGGGTGCAGGGCCTGGGCGAGTCGTTCGTCGAGGTGGGCGACTCGGGCGTCGGCGCGGGTGAACAGGTCGGTGCCGGCGGGGGTCAGGCGGATCTCGATGAGGGTGCCGTGCACGGGGTGCGGGCGGCGCTCGATCAGGCCTCGCTGCTCCAGGCGGCCGAGCGTGCTGTTCATCGTCTGCGGCGTGACCGCGCACCGGCGGGCCAGCTCGGCGGCCGTGATGCCGTCGTTGTCGGACAGGACGGCGAGCGCGCTCTGCTGGGCCGGGGTCATCGCGAACTCGCGCAGCACCCGTTCCTTGGCGGCCTGAGTCGTCTGCTCGGCGCGTTTGACGTAGCCCAGCAGGCGCTCGGAGTAGTGCACGTCACCCACCTTAACAGGTTGCGCATTGCTATCAGCATGCTGTTGGCTATTCGACATCTGATAACCATCGGCATCGGGAGAGTCTCGTGCAACCCTCACCGCGGCGCTGGCTCGTCCTGGCGATCGGCATGATCGCCATGACCAGCGGCTGCGCCTTCCAGTTCGGCCTCGCCTATCTGATCCCCGCCCTGCGCGCCGACGGCCTGTCCCTGGCCACCGCCGGACTGATCGCCGCCGCGCCCACCGCCGGGCTGCTCACCACGCTGATCGCCTGGGGCGCCGCGGCCGACCGGTGGGGCGAGCGTCTCGTGCTCTCCGCCGGGCTGGCCGGGTCCGGCGCGATCCTGCTGGTCGCCACCCGGATGCACGACCCGGTCCGGCTCGGGCTGTGCTTCCTGCTGGCCGGCGCCGCGGGCGCCGCCGTGCACGCCTCCAGCGGCCGGCTGATCATGGGGTGGTTCCGGGCCGAGGAGCGCGGGCTGGCCATGGGCCTGCGGCAGACCGCTCAGCCCGCGGGGGTCGCGGTCGCCGCCGTGGCGCTGCCCGCGCTCTCCGGGTCCGGGGTGGCGCCCGCGATCCTGCTGCTCGCCGTGCTGAGCCTGGCCTCGGCCGGGCTGGTCGCCGTGCTGGTCCGCGACCCGGCCCGGGTGACGACCGGGGACGCCGCACGAACCGGCTCGCCCTACCGCACACCGGTGCTGTGGCGGGTGCACGCCGCCAGCGCGCTGCTGATCGTGCCGCAGTTCACCGTCGCCACGTTCGCGCTGGTCTTCCTGGTCGACCAGCACCACTTCACGGCCACCGCGGCCGGACGCGTGCTCGCCGCGGGGCAGATCGGCGGCGCGGTCGCCCGGCTGGCCGCGGGCTGGTGGTCCGACCGGGCGGGTTCCCGGCTGCGTCCGATGCGGACCGTGGCGCTGGCGATCGTCGCCGTCGTCGCCCTGCTGGCCGCCACCGCGCCGACCGGATTCTCGGTCGCCGTGCTGCTGGCCGCCGCGGTCCTCACGGTCAGTCCGAACGGTCTGGCGTTCACCGCGGTCGCCGAGTACGCGGGACGGGACTGGTCGGGCCGGGCGCTCGGCATCCAGAACACGGCCCAGAATGCGGTCGGCACGGCCACCCCGCCGGCGATCGGCGCGCTGATCGGCGCGATCGGGTACGGGCCGGCGTTCGCCACCATCCTGATCTTTCCGCTGCTGGCCGCCGCCGTCATCCCGGTGGAGCCACGCCCCGGCACGCGTCGACCGGTAAGTCCCGGCACGCCGGTGACCGCCCGCGCCTGACCCTCGTCCGCTCAGATCCTGGAGATGTCATGAACCCCTTCCGTACCGTTCCCGCCCTGACCGAGCATGCCGCCCGCGCCATGCTCGACGCCGCCCTGGCCGCGGCCGAGCGCAGCGGCATCCCGTCGTCGATCGCCGTGGTCGACGCCGGTGGGCACCTGACCGCGTTCGCCCGGATGGACGGCGCGCCGGTCATCACCGTGCAGGTGGCGACCGACAAGGCGTACACCGCGGCCGGATTCGGGCTGTCCACCGCGGCCTGGCACGAGATGCTGGAGCGCGACGCGCCGCTGGCGCTCGGCGTGCCCGCCCAGATCCAGCGGATCGTCACGTTCGGCGGCGGGCTTCCGATCACCGCCGGTCGGCAGACGGTCGGCGGGATCGGGGTCAGCGGCGGCCACTGGAGCGACGACGAACGAATCGCGTCAGCGGGCCTGGCCGCCATCGCCCACTCCGCCCTCGAAGGTCAGGCGGGGTCGTAGGCGCCGGCGGCGAACTCCTCGATCAGCGACCGGCGGGACGGCTTCCAGGCCAGCTCGCGACGGGCCTTCTCGCCGGTGGCCTGCTGGTCGAGCAGCAGGGCCGCGCCGAAGCCGCCGAGCCGCTCGACCAGCGCGGTGGCGTCCTCGGGCACCACCCGGCCGTCGAGACCCAGCCGGCGGGAGGCGGCCTCGCCCAGCTCGCGGACCGTCGGGTTGTCGCCGCTGACGCCGAGGTACACCGAACCGCTCTCGGCCTGGTCGAGCGCCGCCACGTACAGCTCGGCCAGGTCGTCGACGTGCACGCTGGTCCAGTGCTGGGTGCCCGGGCCGACCAGGCGCAGCGCGGCCGGGTCGCCGGTCCGCTCGCCCGCGAAGACCAGGGTGGGGATGCCGGCGCCGTTGCCGTAGACCAGGCCCGGCTCGATCAGGATCGACCGGATCCCGGCCGCGGTCAGGACCCGCGAGTCCAGCTCCTCGCGCCACGCGACCAGGGGCGGGGCGTTGCGCGGGGTGTCCTCGGTGAGGTCCGGCCCGGCGCCGTGCACCCAGACGCCACCGGTGCGCAGGAACGTGGCGCCCGGCCGCAGGCCGTCGAGGACGGCCTCGGCGAACGCGGTCTCGACCGTGCTGCTGGTCGCGTCGCCCGGCGAGGCGGTGGCGAGCACGGCTTCGGCATCGGCGGCCAGACGGCGTACCAAATCATGGTTTTGAATGTCGCCGATGACTGCCCCGGCGCCGGCGGCGCGGACGGTCGCCGCCTTCTCCGCGGAGCGCACCAGCGCCGTGACCGAGTGGCCCGCGGAGATCAGGGCGGGCAGGACCGCCGAGCCGATGTGGCCGGTGGCGCCGGTCAGGAAGACGTTCATGGGACGAGCTCCTCGCTCACGATCGGATGTCGGGGCCAAGACTGCCGGGGCCGGGTATTCGCCGCCAACGAATAGTTCCGATTTGGCTTATCGTCCTGGGCGATTACCATCGGCGGGGTGGAACAGCGTCAACTGCAGTACTTCGTGGCCGTCGCCGAGGAACTCAACTTCACCCGTGCCGCCCAGCGCAGCCATGCCGTGCAGTCGACGGTCTCGGCGAGCATCCGGGCGCTTGAGCGGCAGCTGGGTGCGCCGCTGTTCGAACGCAGCACCAGCCGGGTTGCGTTGACCGAGGCCGGTAAGGCGCTGCTGCCCGAGGCGCGCCGGGCGCTCGACGCCCTTGATCAGGCCCGGGCGGCGGTCGCCGGCCTGCACGAAGGGCTGACCGGGAGCCTGCGCGTCGGCACGCTGTCCGGGCTGACCGCGGTTGACCTGCCGGGGCTGGTCAGTGACTTCCGGGCCCGCCATCCCGGCGTGCGGCTGAGCTTGAGCATGGCGGCCGGGGGGACCGACGGGCTGCTGGCCGCGCTGCGGGCTCGCGAGCTCGACGTGACGTTCGTCGGTGTGCAGGTCGCGAGCGTGCCTGACCTGCGTCTGGATCCGATCGCCGAGTTCCAGCCGCGGCTGCTCGTGCCGGTCGGGCATCCGCTGGCCGAGCGGGGGGCGGTGAGTCCGGCCGAGCTGGCGGATGAGCCGTTCATCGATCTTCCGCCCGGCTTCTGCAATCGGATCCGCACCGACAACGATTTCCGGCGGGCGGGGGTCACCCGGACCATTGCGGTTGAGGTCAGCGACATCACCACCATTCCTGGGTACGTCGAGTCGGGCATCGGCCTGGCGCTGGTGCCGCCGCTGGCGGCCGAGGACGGTCATCGGGTCGCGTCCGTCGAACTGGATCCGCCGGCCGCGTCGTGGACCCTGGCCGCGGCCAGCCTCGGCGGCGGCGCGCCGAGTCCGGCGGTGCGGGCCTTCCTCGACCTGGTCGACGCGCACGTCGTGCGGCGGGACCGTTACTGATCAGAGGTGGTGCCGGGCCGTTGCCGCATGCGCTGTTTCGTGGCCCTGTCTCAGGGTATGGACACCGTAGTCCCGGCGGCCTCGTCAGTGACCAGAAGCCGCCGGCCGGGCGGCAATCGGACGCTTCCGCTGTCAAGGACGGCTCGAAGCCTCGCCACGCCATCCCGCCACCATGATTGAGGCGGGACACGGAGGAATTCGGCATCGAAAGTCAACCGCACCGCGATGTCGAGGTCGTTCCAGACCAGTTCGTCGTGGACGACTTCGGCCGTCTCCGGCGGCGTGCCGTCGCGGAGTACGGCCACCGTCATGGCGGAGCCGAGCTGGAGCCACCACATTCGCCGGCGGATCAAGTCTTCCACCGGCCACGGCTTGGCGCTCACCGGCCGGCGCAGCCGAGCGTCGGTGACCGCGACCGAGACGTCACCGTCTCGGTGCAGCGTCACCGTCGCACGAGGCTCGGGCGCGATCGCGTAATCCAGAATGTCGATGCTCATCAGGGCGGCAATCACCAAGGGCCAATCCTCGGCCGGACAGCTCCCGAAATACATCGCCGGCCGGCGCGCCACGGCTTCGCGAAAAGTCAGAGGCACAACGTCGACGGCCGAGTATGTGCGGCGATCATCCACGCGTCAATCATCGCACCTTCCGGACGGCATCCGGATCTGCCGCCGATAGGGCGATGCCGATCCGATCGCGGCGTGGGGATCGCGGGTGGACAGCAGGTTTGCGATCGGGACGCCGTGGCGGGCGGCCAGCTGGCGTCGCACGCGGACCTGGCGCTGGTGCGGGGGCGGAACTTCGGGTCCCGGCCACAGCCGCACGTCTCGAAACCGTCGTAGCGCAGGCCCGCGGTGAGGACCGCGGCCACGGCGATCCAGGCGGAGGTGTTCCGGCGCCGGGGTGCGGCGAAGTCGTGGCCCGCGTACGCCATGGGTACGCGGCATCGCGGGCACGGGTGTGTCACCCCGTCCCACGGCAGCTTGCTGCTGCGGCGGCACGGCACGCACACGTAGTGAACCTTGTAGACGATCGAGGAGTACCGGCACACGCGGCCAGGCTAACGGCCTGGCCCGGCGGGAGCGGCCGGATTTTCGCCCGCCGGGTCAGGCGGCGTGGGTCAGGCGGGTGTGTGGTCGGCGACGTGGGCGTCGATCTCCGCGAGGATCGCGGACTTGCCGGAGGGGTCGAGGAACGAGTAGCGGACGGCCTGGCGGGCCAGGTCGGCTACGCCGTGTTTGTCGAGTTCCAGCAGGTCGGCGGCTACCTGGTACTCGTGGTTGAGGGTGGTGGAGAACATCGGGGGGTCGTCGGAGTTGATGGTGACGGGGACTCCGGCGGCTACCAGGGTGGGCAGCGGGTGCTCGGCCAGGGACGGGGCGGAGCGGGTGCAGATGTTGGAGGTCGGGCAGATCTCCAACGGGATGTCGTGGTCGCGTAGGTGGGCCATCAGGGCCGGGTCCTGGGCGGCGGCGATGCCGTGGCCGATGCGTTCGGCGCCGAGGTGGTGCAGGGCGTCCCAGACGGTCTGCGGGCCGGTGGACTCGCCGGCGTGCGGGACGCTGTGCAGGCCGGCGGCTCGGGCGGCCGCGAAGTGGGTGGCGTAGCGCGCGCGGGGAATGCCGGCCTCCGGGCCGCCGAGGCCGAAACTGATCAGGCCGTCCGGGCGGTGGCGCAGGGCCACGTCCAGGGTGATGTCGGCGCCGGTCATGGTGGGCTCGCCCGGGATGTCGAAGCACCAGCGCAACTCGGTGCCGTGGTCGCGGGCCACCCGGCGGCGGGCGTCCTCGACCGCCTCGCAGTAGGCCTCGGCAGGGATGCCGCGGGTGACCGACGAGTACGGGGTGAGCGTCACCTCGGCGTAGCGCACCGACTGGGCGGCCAGGCCGGCGCCGATGTCGTAGGTCAGGGTGGCCACGTCGTCGACGTCGCGGATCAGGTCCACGACCGACAGGTAGACCTCGACGAAGTGGGCGAAGTCGGTGAACGTGAAGTACTCGGCCAGTTTGTCCGGGTCGGCCGGTACCGAGGTGGTGCCGGCGTGGCGTTCGGCCAGCCGGGCCACGGTCTGCGGTGTCGCCGAGCCGACGTGGTGGACGTGCAACTCCACCTTGGGCAGGCCGGCGATGAACTCGGTCAGGTCCGTCGTCATGTGCGTCCCCCTGGATGCGGGTCATCCGCCGGGGTGCGTGCGTGGGCAGCCTCCGGCGGGAGGCGCCCTTGCGGTCGGGAACGAGCCGAGCGTGGCGGACATCGGTCCGTCGCAGCGCCTCTCGGCTCGCCTTCGCACGCTAACACCGCGACCTCAGCGGCGGCTGCCCCGGCCGGGCGAGCCGCCACGCCGGAGGACCGCGGGCGCGCCGGCCGTCATCGGGTCGCCCTGGTGAGCGGGGGAGTTGGCTGATCGGCCGTCATCGGTTTGTGCGGGTGAGCTGGCCGGTGGTGGGGCGCACGGTCATCGGGGGCAGGGGGTTCCAGGTGGCGGCGAGGTCGCGCATCAGCAGGGCGCAGTCGGGAATCGCGGATCCCGGCGGGAAGCGGGCCGGGTCCTCGAAGAACGTGGAGCGGACCGAGAGCAGTTCCGCGGGCGTGCCGTTCCAGTCCTCGGTGACCAGCTCCAGGCCGTCGAGCCGGGTCGGGTCCGGGGTGGTGGAGAAGCCGGCCGCGCCGCGGCGGAAGAACTCCAAGGCGTGGTCCACGTTCCGGAAGAGCTGACTTGCGGGCAGGTCGGTGGCCGTGCGGACGTGCACGTCCACGCCGGGGCCGTCGACGCTGATGCGCAGCTCGTCCCGGTTCTCCCGGACGTCGAACCGGCTGTGGTGGTGCCGGCCGGGGAACAGCCGGCCGCCGACCCAGGAGTTGAGCCGCGAGGCGGTGTCGCGGCGGGGGATGTAGACGCCGAGGGCGATGCCGTCCGGGGTGTCCCACTCGACGGCGATCCGGTGGGCCGCGTTCTCGCTACGAAAGCCGAGCCCGGCGACCGCAGCGGGCACGAAGGACGGGCGGGCGCCGGCCAGGCGGACCAGGCAGATGCCGGAGACGGCCCAGCCGTTGACGACCTGCGGCCGCAGCGGTGCCGGCAGCAGCCGGGCGGTGATCTCCGGGTCGGTGCGGTAGTTGATCAGGAGGCGGCGCTCGATGGCGCTCACCAGCCGAGGAGTTCTCATCGTCGTCGCCTTCCGAAGTCGGTTGAGCAGTCGCTCAAAAGGCAGCGTAGAACAATTTGAGCGATCGCTCAAGGCGGCGACCACAGGCGCGGCTGCCGGTCGCGTTGGCGGCACGGGCGGGGCAAATGGTCGCGTTGGTGGGGCGAGGCGGGGCGAGGCGGGGCGAGGCGGGGCGAGGCGGGGCGAGGAAAAAAAAAATCATCGGGTCGCCCTGGTGAGCGGGGGAGTTGGCTGATCGGCCGTCATCGGTTTGTGCGGGTGAGCTGGCCGGTGGTGGGGCGCACGGTCATCGGGGGCAGGGGGTTCCAGGTGGCGGCGAGGTCGCGCATCAGCAGGGCGCAGTCGGGAATCGCGGATCCCGGCGGGAAGCGGGCCGGGTCCTCGAAGAACGTGGAGCGGACCGAGAGCAGTTCCGCGGGCGTGCCGTTCCAGTCCTCGGTGACCAGCTCCAGGCCGTCGAGCCGGGTCGGGTCCGGGGTGGTGGAGAAGCCGGCCGCGCCGCGGCGGAAGAACTCCAAGGCGTGGTCCACGTTCCGGAAGAGCTGACTTGCGGGCAGGTCGGTGGCCGTGCGGACGTGCACGTCCACGCCGGGGCCGTCGACGCTGATGCGCAGCTCGTCCCGGTTCTCCCGGACGTCGAACCGGCTGTGGTGGTGCCGGCCGGGGAACAGCCGGCCGCCGACCCAGGAGTTGAGCCGCGAGGCGGTGTCGCGGCGGGGGATGTAGACGCCGAGGGCGATGCCGTCCGGGGTGTCCCACTCGACGGCGATCCGGTGGGCCGCGTTCTCGCTACGAAAGCCGAGCCCGGCGACCGCAGCGGGCACGAAGGACGGGCGGGCGCCGGCCAGGCGGACCAGGCAGATGCCGGAGACGGCCCAGCCGTTGACGACCTGCGGCCGCAGCGGTGCCGGCAGCAGCCGGGCGGTGATCTCCGGGTCGGTGCGGTAGTTGATCAGGAGGCGGCGCTCGATGGCGCTCACCAGCCGAGGAGTTCTCATCGTCGTCGCCTTCCGAAGTCGGTTGAGCAGTCGCTCAAAAGGCAGCGTAGAACAATTTGAGCGATCGCTCAAGGCGGCGACCACAGGCGCGGCTGCCGGTCGCGTTGGCGGCACGGGCGGGGCAAATGGTCGCGTTGGTGGGGCGAGGCGGGGCGAGGCGGGGCGAGGCGGGGCGAGGCGGGGCGAGGCGGGGCGAGGGCGGGGCAGCGGGGCGGGCGTTGGCGGCGGCGGAGGGCGGAGCTGACGCCGTACCCAAGCAAGAATTTGATCTGGAAGTTAGGGGAGCGGGCGGGCGAGTTGGGTGGAGAGCCAGTCGAAAGCGGGCGCCTCCATGGCCTGCCAGGTCTGCACGTTGTGCCCGCCGCCGTCGATGTAGGAGGTGGTCACCGACAGCGGCGCGCGAGCCGCCCGCACGAGGGCCCGGGTGTCCCGCAGCGGCGTCCGATCGGTCCGCGCGCTGGCCAGGTAGAGCGAGACCGCCGGCACCGGCAGATGCGCGAGCCGCCAGAGATCGTTGTAGGTGGTGTTCTCGCTGCCGTCCCCGATCTTGATGCCGGGCGTCGCGTCAC
The DNA here is from genome assembly GCF_019704555.1 of Actinoplanes sp. L3-i22. Taxonomy (NCBI): domain Bacteria; kingdom Bacillati; phylum Actinomycetota; class Actinomycetes; order Micromonosporales; family Micromonosporaceae; genus Actinoplanes; species Actinoplanes sp. L3-i22. Next base: position 7,201,925 of record NZ_AP024745.1, on the reverse strand, counting down.
CGGACAGGCTGGCCGCCGCCGTGTACTCGTCCGGATGACGAAGCGCCAGGTCAGTGGCGCAGTACCCGCCCGCCGAGTAGCCGATCAGCCCCCACCCGGCCGCGTCGGTGCGGACCTGGAACCGGGCCCGCGCGGCCGCCGGCACGTCCCGGGTCAGGAACGTCTCCGCCTGCGCCCCACCGACCAGATTCGCGCACTCGGTGTCGATCAGCGGATCCGGCGTCTGATAGGGGAACAGCACCACGGTCGGCGCCATCCGCCCGGCCCGGATCTCATGGTTGAGAACGGTCGCCACATCGAGCCGCTTGATCCAGTGCGACGGCGACCCGGGATACCCGTGCAGCGCCTCGACGACCGGATACCGCGTGCTCCCGGTATCGGAGTAGCCGGGCGGCAGGTAGGCGTAGACCGGCAAATTTAGACCGCTCGCCTGACCATTCACGGTCAGCGTCACGATCTGCCCGGCCCCGACCCGCCCGGCCGTCACCGGCGTGTCCGCGGCCGCCGACGACCCGACCAGGCTCGACCAGGTCGGATACGCGTCGACCTGCCGATTCACCCAGGTCAGTCCCGCCGCGGCCGCGGAAAGGACACAGACAAACCCGGCTACGGTACGGACGAGCACCCGCCCCGTGCCCCAGACCAGGCTGAACCCCACGACCGCGACCACCGCGACGGCGACCGCGGTCCACTCAGTGCCGACGCTGTCCAGGTCCATGACTGTCTCCAGGGTGGGGATGCGGGTGGCGGTGCTGGACCGGCAGCCGGCCGACGGTCGGCGTAGAGGCGGCCAGCGGCGGCGGCGTCTGCGCGCACGCCCAGGTCAACGCGTCCGGAAGCGGGCCCATCACCCGGGCGCTGACCCCGGCCGGCAGCCGCACCCGGGGCACCGGGGGATACCGCCCGGTCCCGGGGACGGTCGCGATCGCCGGGAACCGGTCCGGCGCGGCGGCCACGACCCGGCGGCCCAGGACGGTCGCGGACGCGGCGGCGACCAGCGCCCACCGCCGCCCGGTCACCCGCAGGTCGTGCCCGAGCACCGCCGGGATCGCCCGGGCGAGCGTGTCCACACCGGTCGCCGCGGTGGTCCGGGCGTAGACGGCGACGGTGTCCGGCGCCGGCGGCGTCGCGTCCCCGTCGAGGACGAGCACCGCCGAGTACCGCCAGCGCGGGTGCGCCAGGTAGCCGGCCGGTACGACCACGGTCGGCACCCCGGCCAGATGCCATCCGGTCCAGCCGGGCGGCTGCCAGCTGAAGGTGGTGCCGTTCGCCCGGACCCAGCCGTCGAGCCCGCCGGGCGCCACCGCGTACGTCGTCCCGCTGGTCCGTACCGACTGCGACAGCGCCGCCCAGGTCGGGTAGAACCGTTCCGACCGGTTCACCACCAGACCCACGCCGAGCAGCAGCAGCACCTCGGTCAGCAGCAGCGTGGCGGCGCGCAGCGGGATCCGGGCCCGGCCGCCGCGCGACCAGAGGGCGACCGTGCCGGCCGCGGCCATCCCGGTGGCCAGCACCGCCACGACGATCAGCGGAACACCGGTGAGGCTCATGGGGCCCAGCATCGCGCGGCGACGATGAGAGACCCGTGAGAGGCGTTCTCATCGTTTTCTCACCTGTCGCGGTTTAGCTTGCGGGGCATGACCGCAGCCTGGAAGTCCCGGCCGCCGCTGTCCCGGGCGGCCGTCGCCCGCCTGGTGCAGCTGGCCGGGCTGTTCGACGTGGTGACCGCCGTCTTCCCGGAGCAGCGGGGGCGGATGGCGGAGCTGGTCGAGTTCATGCCGGCCGCCGGAATACTGTCCGCCCGGGCCGGCACCGCGGCCGCCGGTGTCCTGCTCGTCTACCTGGGCAACGGCCTGCGCCGCGGCAAGCGCCGGGCCTGGCAGCTCGCGGTCGCGCTGGCCGGCGTGGGCGTGGCGCTGCACGTGCTCAAGGGTTTGGACTTCGACGCGGCGGCGGTCTCCGGGGCGCTGCTGCTCCTGCTGGTCGCGGTCCGCGGCCGGTTCCGGGCGGTGCCCGGCCCGCGCAGCCGCTGGCGGGCGGTGACCGCGTTCACCGGGTTCGCCGCCACCGGGTTCGTGCTCGGGCTCGCCGAGATCGCGATCCGGGCCGACCGCCTGGTCGGCGCGCCCGGCGTCCGGCTCTGGGCGCAGCAGTCCGCGCTCGGGCTGATCGGCGTCACCGGGCCGGTCCGGTTCGCCCGCCCGTGGGCCGCCGACACGGTCAGCCTCACCACCGGCACGTTCGGGCTGCTGGCCGTGCTCGCCGCCGCGGTCCTGCTGCTGCAGACCGCGGAGCGCCGGCCGTCCCGGACCGGCGAGGACGAGCGGCGGCTGCGGGACCTGCTGGCACGCTACGGCGGCAACGACTCGCTGGGCTACTTCGCGCTGCGCGAGGACAAGGCGCTGCTCTGGGCGCCGTCCGGGTCGGCAGCCGTCGCGTACCGGGTGGTCCGCGGGGTCAGCCTGGCCGCCGGGGACCCGATCGGCGTGGAGGCGGCCTGGCCGGAGGCGATCGGCGCGTGGCTGGCCGACTGCGCGGCGCACGGCTGGACGCCGGCGGTGCTGGGCTGCGGGCGGGCCGGGGGGACCGCGTACCGGCGGCACGGGCTGGACGTGATCGAGCTGGGCGACGAGGCGGTCCTCGACGTGGGCGCGTTCACCCTGCAGGGGCGGCCGATGCGCGGGGTGCGGCAGGCGGTCGGCCGGATGCGCCGGGCCGGTTACACGTGCCGGGTCGCGCGGCAACGCGACCTGGTGCCGGACGAACTGGCCGCGGTGCTGCGCGCGGCCGAGGTGTTCCGGGACGGCAACGTCGAGCGCGGCTTCTCGATGGCGCTGTCCCGGCTCGGCGACCCGCGCGACGGCGACTGCCTGCTGGTGCTCGCCCACGACGGGGACGGGCGGCTGCGCGGGGTGCTGCAGTTCGTGCCGTGGGGCGACGACGGGCTGTCGCTGGACCTGATGCGCGGCGACCGCAGCGCCGGCAACGGGCTGACCGAGCTGATGGTGGTCACCGCGGTCGAGGCCGGGCCGGCGCTCGGCGTGCGCCGGGTGTCGCTGAACTTCGCCGTGCTGCGCTCGGTGTTCGCCCGCGCCGAGGAGCTCGGGGCCGGGCCGGTGCTGCGGCTGTGGCACCGGCTGCTGCGGGCGCTGTCCCGGCTGTGGCAGATCGAGTCGCTGTACCGGGCCAACGCCAAGTACCTGCCCACCTGGCAGCCGCGCTACCTGTGCTTCCCGACCGCGCGGGACCTGCCGCGGATCGCGGTGGCGGCGCTGACCGCGGAGGCGTTCCTGCCGATCGGCCGGGCCGCCGCCCCGATCGCGGTCGTCGAACCGGTTACCGTGTGACGGTGTTGCTCCGCCGGTTGGTCCGGCTCCTGATGGTGTTGTGCCTGGGCGGCTGCCACGCGGCGGCGCTGCCGGCCGCGCCGCTGGTGGTCACCCTGGGCGATTCGGTGCCGGCCGGCACCGCTTGCGGTTGCACCCCCTTTCCCGATCGGTACGCCCGGATGCGGTCCCCGGAGGCCCGGTCGCTGAACTTCGCGCAGCCCGGGTTCACGGCTGACGACGTACGCGAAGGGATTCTGGATTCCGAGGTCGTGGACGGTCTCCGCGAGGCGTCGGTGGTGCTGGTGATGGTCGGCGCGAACGACATGGCCGCGGTGTTCGGCCAGGACCGGGACTATCCGGCGGCGGCCGAGCGGGTGCGCGCGACGGTCACCACGATCGTCGGCGGGATCCGGCAGGCGCACGGCTCGCCGGTCCGGATCCTGGTGCTCGGCTACTGGAACGTGGTCAAGGACGGCGCCGTCGGACGCGCCGAGTACGGCCCGGACGGCGTGCGCTCGGCCGCGGCGGCCACCCGGGCCGGCAACGCGGCACTGCAGGCGGCCGCCGCTGCGACGGGCGCGTCGTACCTGGCCACCGACGTGCTGTTCAAGGGCGCGGACCGGGCCGGCGACCCGACCGGGCTGCTCGCCGCGGACGGTGATCATCCGAACGCGGCCGGGCACGAGGCGATCGCGGAGGCCGTGTTAGCTTCTATTCGTCTGTAGAAGCTGCTGCCGACCGGAAGGGCGGCGGATCGTCATGACGGCGACACTCGGCGACATCCTGCTGGTCTTCCTGGCCGACCGGCCGGGGACCGCGTACGACCTCACCCAGCGCCACGCGCAGACGTTCGGCTCGGCCCGCTCCGTCGACGTGCTCCGCGTGGTCGCCGCCCTGAACCGCCAGGAGCGGCTCGGGCACGTGCGCACCAGCACCCGCAAGACGCTGCCGAAGGCGCCCCGGCTGTACACCCCGACCGATGCCGGCCTGGCCCGGCAGCGCACCTGGATCCTCGATGTGCCGGCCGGCAGCAGCGCCCCGGACGTGCTCGACCGGGTGCTGCTGGCGATGGTGGCGAGCGAGCGGGCCACGTTCGACGCGGTGGTGGCCGCCTGCCTGGCCGTGCTGGAGGCGCAGCGCCCACGACCCCGGTCCCGCAGGCGCGAGTCGGTGCTGTCGGCCCGGCACGCGCGCGCCGAGCTGGAGGCCGCGATGGCGTCCTCGACCATCTCCTGGGTCCGCGATCTCGGTGAACGGCCCCGGGAGCGGGATACCGCCGCCTGATGCGATTCACCCCGGCCGAGTTGGCCACCTACCGTGGGGGCACGCTGCCCGACCTGCTCGGCGCGGACGTGCGGCTGCTGTTCGTCGGGATCAACCCGGGGCTGCTGACCGTGGCCACGCAGAGCCACTTCGGGCGGCGGGGGAACCGGTTCTATCCGGCGCTGTACCGGGCCGGGATCATCGACCGGGTGATCGACGCGTCGGGCGGGTTCGATCCGGCGGACGTGGCGTACCTGACCGGGCGCGGGATCGGGATCACCAGCCTGGTGGCGCGGGCGACGGCCCGGGCCGACGAGCTGACCGCGGACGAGTTGCGGGCCGGGGCGGTGGACCTGGCGGCCCGGGTCGCCGCGATCCGGCCCGCGGTGGTGGCGTTCCTCGGGATCAGCGCGTACCGGGTCGGGTTCGGGCAGCCCGGGGCGGTGACCGGGCGGCAGCCCGAGCCGCTGGGCGGCGCCGAGCTGTGGGTGGTGCCGAACCCGAGCGGACTCAACCGGCACGCGAGCCTCGACGTGCTGGCCGCGTCCTACGCCGCGGCCGCTCGGGCGGGCGGGATCGTGCTCCACCCGCGTGAGCTGGGCTGACGCCGTACCGTCGCGGGTTTTGTGGTTTGGTCTTTTGGCGGCCGGGGCATGCCGCGGCGGTGACCAAGACAGGGAAGGCCCGGCGCGGCGAGGCGCGGCTGCCGTCCGCGCTGGTGGTCGTCGTGGCGATCGCCCTCTACGCGCTGCTGCCCGACCAGCTGATCCTCGGGCCCCGCCTGGTCATCCCGGCGCTCGAGGTGCTGCTGCTGGTCGCCCTGCTGATCGTCAACCCGTACCGGATGACCCGGGACAGTCCGTGGGAGCGGGCCGCGGCGCTGACCCTGGTCGGGCTGATCGCGGTGGCGAACGCGGTCGCGCTGGTCCTGCTGCTGCGGCAGCTGGTCACCACCGACGACTCGCGGGCCGTCGAGCTGCTGATCGCCGCCGGGCAGGTGTGGCTGACCAACGTGATCGTCTACGGCCTCGCGTTCTGGGAGCTGGACCGGGGCGGCCCGGTGGCCCGCACCCACGTCGACCGGGACGCCCTGCCCCGGGCCGACTTCCGGTTCCCGCAGGACGAGGACCACGACACCGTGGCCGAGGTGCAGGCCGGCTCGAGCAAGGTCAGCGACTGGGTGCCGGCGATCGTCGACTACCTGTACGTGTCGCTGAGCAACTCGTCGGCGTTCAGCCCGACCGACACCATGCCGCTCTCCACCCGCGCCAAGATCCTGATGGGCATCGAGTCCACCTCGGCGCTGGTCATCTCGGTGCTGGTGATCGCGAAGGGCGTCGGCAGCCTCGGCTCGTGACGCCTCAGCCGGCCTCCTGGTAGAGCGTGGTCCAGAAGTCGTGGATCAGCCGGGCCGGGTCGGGGACGGACATGCCGACCTGGGTGAGCAGGATCCCGGTCAGCCGGTTGGCCGGGTCGGCGTAGGTGGAGACGCCGCTGCCGCCGTCCCACCCGAACTGCCCGATCGGCGCGTAGTCACCCCGGTAGGTGCGCACCGCCATGCCCAGCCCCCACCCGCCGTGCTGCCCCTGGCCGTAGGAGACGTGCACGTTCTCGCTGGCCATCGCGGTGCGGGCGGCCTGCTGCGCGGGCGTCAGCCGGTTGCTCGTCATCAGCTCGACGGCCGGCCGGGACAGGATCCGCTCGCCCCCGTGCATGCCGTGGTTGAGCAGCATCCGGAAGTACGCGTGGTAGTCGTCGGCCGTCGAGACCAGCCCGCCGCCCCCGCCCTCGAACGCCGGCGGCGCGCTGTGCCGCCCGCCCGCGGCCTCGTCCCAGACGTGGAACTCGCCGGTCTTCGGGTCCGGGGCGTACAGCGGCGGCAGCCGGTCGATCTTGCTGTCCGGCAGGTCGAACCCGGTGTCGGTCATCCCCAGCGGGCCGAAGAGCCGCTCGTGCAGGAACGTCCCGAAGGACTGGCCGGTGACCCGGGCGACGAGCACGCCGAGCAGGTCGCTGCTGATCTGGTACTGCCAGCGCTCGCCGGGCTGGTGCATCAGCGGCAGCGTGCCGAGCCGGCGCATCCACTCGTCCGGCGCGGGCATCGGCGCCGGCAGGTCCGGGGTGAGCCCCTGCGCGAAGACCGCGTTCATGATCGGCGTGCCCAGCGCGGTCATGTCCATGCCGAGCCCGAACGTCGAGGTCAGCACGTCCCGGACGGTAATCGGCCGGCGCGCCGGCACGGTGTCGTCGAGCGGCCCGTCCGGCCGCCGCAGCACCTGCCGGTCGGCGAGCTCGGGCAGCCACGGCTCGACCACGTCGTCGAACCGCAGCCGGCACTCGTCGATCAGGATCATCGCGGCGGCGACCGTGACCGGCTTCGACGTCGAGGCCATCCGGAAGATCGTGTCCCGGCGCATCGGGGCGCCGCCCTCGTGCCGCATCGTGCCGAGCACCTCGACCCGCGTCCGGTCACCGATGCCGACCAGGGCGACCAGCCCGGGGATCCGCCCGGATTCGACATGGCGCACCAGCACGTCGTGCAACTTCTCAGACATCAAAATCTCCTTGGGTACGGCGTTGATCCCACGATCGCGTGGCCGCCCGCCCCGAACAACGCCCGGGATCGCGCCGCTGGATAACCCACGGGTTATCGATCGCCGTACACTGCCCGGGTGGAGCTCCGGGACATCGAGATCTTCCTGGCCCTCGCCGACGAGCTGCACTTCGGACGGACCGCCGAGCGCCTGCACGTCTCCCAGGCCCGGGTCAGCCAGTCGATCAAACAGCAGGAGCGCCGGATCGGCGGCGCCCTGTTCGACCGGACCAGCCGCAGCGTCCGGCTCACCCCGCTCGGCGAGCGCCTGCGCGACCGGCTCGCCGCCGGTTACGCCGAGATCCGGGCCGGGATCGCCGAGGCCACCGCGACCGCGCGCGGACTGACCGGCGCCCTGACCGTCGGCACGTTCGACACCCACCACCAGGAGATCGCCGGCGTCCTCGGCCTGTTCCGGCAGCGGCATCCGGACAACCCGGTGCACCTGCGCGAGATCCTGCCGGCCGACCCGTTCGGCGGCCTGCGCGCCGGCCGGGTCGACGTGGCGCTGCTCTGGCTGCCGGTCCGCGAGCCGGATCTGACCGCCGGGCCGCCGCTGCACACCGAGAAGCTGGTGCTGGCGGTCGCCGCCGGGCACCCGCTGGCCGGCCGGGAGCGGGTCACCATGGAGGACCTCGGTGACGTCGCGGTGGTGGACCTGGAGGGGCCGGTGCCGGCCTACGTCTGGCACGAGCACACGCCGCTGACCACCCCGGCCGGGCGGCCGATCCGGCGCGGCCCGGCGGTGACCACCGTCGAGGAGGCCCTCACCGCGGTGGCCGGTGGGCAGGTGGTGACGCCGCTCGGGGCGTACGCGGCCGCGTCCCGGCGCCGCAGCGACGTCGTCTTCGTGCCGATCACCGACGGGCCGGTCCTGCGGTACGCCCCGGTGTGGCGCACCGCGGCGGCGACCCCGCTGATCCGCGCGTTCGTCCAGGCCGCGGCGGACGTGAATCCTCTTTCGTTGACGTAGTCTTCGTGGCGTGAGCATCGGTAAAGGTGACATCGCGCCCGATTTCGAACTGCCCGACCAGGACGGCACGCCCCGGCGGCTGACCGACCTGCTCGCCGACGGGCCTGTCGTGCTGTTCTTCTATCCCGGCGCGATGACCCGTGGCTGCACCGCGGAGGCCTGTCACTTCCGTGACCTGGCCACCGAATACAAAGCGGCCGGCGTGCAGCGGGTCGGCATCAGCAAGGACCCGGTGGCGAAGCAGAAGCTCTTCGCCGAGACCAACACGTTCGACTATCCGCTGCTCTCCGACCCGGAGTCGGTCACCATCGCGGCGTACGGCGTGAAGCGCAAGCTGGCCCTCGGCCCGCTGAGCACCAAGCGGATGACGTTCGTGATCGGCACCGACCGCACGATCCTCGACGTGATCCACAGCGAGCTGGACATGAACGAGCACGCCGTCGAGGCGCTGAGCGTGGCGTCCGCCGCCAAGGCCGGCTAACCCCGGCAGACGGACCTGCCGTCGGGGCACAGGTGGTATTCGGCCCCGGCGGTCATCTCCGTGCGGCTCGCGATCCGGTAGGTGATCCCGTTCGTCCCCCGGACCAGCGTGATCGCGTAGGCGGAGTAGCCCCAGCCGCCGTCGTAGCCGCCGAAGACGTCGTCGGCGCCGGCCCGGTAGCCGTCCTCGAAGGCATCCCGGGCGGCGACGGGTGCCTGCTCGGCGCGCCCTTCGAGGAGCCCGTCGGCATGCCCCGCCGCATAATCACCAGCGGTCTTTTCGCTGCCGGCGGTCGCTTTGTCGCCGGCCGTCGCCCGGCCGGCCACGAACAGGCCCGCACCGGCGAGAACCATCAAGATCAAGACCGCGATTCGCGTACGCATCGACCAAAGTTAGTCCCCTGCGGACCGGTGCAGCAGCCGCTGGGCGTCCCGGCCGATGTAGACGCCGTAGGCGCTGGTGGCCAGCGCCGCCCCCACGGCGACGAACCCGGTGACCGGCTCGACCGGCGCCCCCGCGGCGATGGCCACGATCCCGGCCAGTCCGGCCAGGGTCGTCCAGGTGGCGATGTACAGGTCGAGGCTGCGCCCGAAGATCCGCGCCATCGGATAGAAGTGCAGGCCGACGATGAGCGCGATGGCCGGCATCACGTAGTCGGGATGACCGGTCACGTTGAGCAGCGCCGCCACGATCCCGATCGCCAGGCCCTCGAGCCCGAAGGTGATCCCGTACGCCCGGCCGGTGCCGCGCTGACGCCGGCTGTCCGCCTCGGAGAGCGCGGCCGGGAACCGCCCGCGCGCCCGCAGCAGCCGCACCCCCTGCACGATGAAACCCACGGCCAGCACCGCGAACACCGCCCAGATCGGCCCGGCCACCGCCGGCGACCAGGCCGCGAACGTGTTGCCGGCCCACAACAGCGTGAAGAACGCCATCAGGAACAGCCCGGTGACGATCCCGACCACGGCGGCGCGGGGCGGAAGGATGGCTGGTGGCGCGGTGTCCGTCATAACCCGGATCATTCCATCCCCCCGCCAGCGCTGTAGCTCGCGCGAGCCACACCCGGATGTCCACTGTGCGGGGACGTTTTCCGGCGCGCCGATCCGTAGTTTTCTCCGCAGTCGCGGCGGGCTGCCGCGGGTTCTGCGGAGGGGATGTCATGCGGTTCGTTCTCCAGCTCGTCGCGGTCGTCGCGGTCTCGTTCGGGGCCGGTCAGGCGGTCGGTCTGGCCGACGGCAACGTCTGGCTGTCGCTCGTCGTGGGGGTGGCGGCCGCCGCGATCGCCGTGCTCGTCTACTACGCGGTGGTCCGGGCCACCGAGAAACGCGAGGTGACCGAGGTGGCCGGCCGGACCGCCGCGTCCGGGCTGCTGCGCGGCGCGCTGCTCGGGATCGTGCTGTTCGCGGCGGTGATCGGGAACATCGCGGTCAACGGCGGCTACCGGATCACCGGGCTCGGTGCCGACCCGGTCAACGCGGTCGGCCTGGCCGGGTTCATGGCCGCGGCCGCGACGACCGAGGAGCTGCTCTTCCGGGGCGTGCTGTTCCGGCACCTGGAGCGGGTCACCGGCACCTGGCTCGCGCTGGTGCTGTCCGCGTGCGCGTTCGGCGGCGTGCACCTGCTGAACCAGGACGCCACGCTGTGGGGTGCGCTCTGCGTGGCGATCGCCGGTGGGGGCATGCTGACCGCGGCGTACATCGCCGGTCGTGGTCTGTGGTTGCCGATCGGCCTGCACTTCGGCTGGAACTGGGCGCAGTCGGCGATCTTCGGCGCGGAGGTCTCCGGCAACGGCGCCCAGCAGGGCCTCCTCGCGTCCGAGTCGGCCGGCAACGCCTGGATCAGCGGCGGGCGGTTCGGCCCGGAGGCCAGCGTCTACACCGTGGCGGCCGGCGTGCTGGTGACGGCCGCGTTCCTGTGGCTGGCCCGGCGTCGCGGCCACCTGGTGCCGATGCGCCGCGCCGATCGAACCCTTACGCTCGCGCGGTGATGAGCTTCGCCGGGGTGCGGGAGCGGTGGCGCCGCTACGACGTCACCGTCCAGGACCTTCCGCTCGCGCTCCTGCTCACCGCCCTGGCCCTGGTCCCGGACTGGCACCGGCACGGCACCCGGCTGGCCGAGCTGGTGCCGGTCCGGCCGTTCGGCGGGTGGGGCGTGCTGGCGATCGCCGTCGAGTGCCTGCCGCTGGCGATCCGCCGCCGGTGGCCGGTCGCCGCGCTGGTCCTGGTGTTCGCCGGGTTCGCGGCCGATCAGCTGTGCGGCTGGAACACGCTCGGCGGCACCGCCCTGCCGATCGCGCTGGTCAGCGCGGGCGCGCACGTGACCCGGCGCCGGCCGGCCCTCGCGGTCGTGGCGTCCGCCGGGTTCCTCGGGCTCGCCGCCGCGCTGGCCCGGGCCGGGCAGCTCGGATTCGACGTGATCGTGCTGTTCTACCTGGTGCTGGGCTCGATGTGGGTGGTCGGCGCCGGGCTGCGGCGCAACCGGTGGCACGTGGCGGAGGCGGCGCGGGCCGGCGAGCGCACCCGGATCGCCCGCGAACTGCACGACGTGGTGACGCACCACGTGACCGCGATGGTGGTGCAGGCCGAGGCGGCACGCTATCTGACCGCCGCGCCCGAGCGGCTCGACGGGGCGCTGACCGCGGTGTCCGGGGCCGGGCGGCAGGCGATCACCGACCTGCGGCACCTGCTCGACCTGCTCGATCCCGGGCACGGTGGGGAGCTCCGGGCGCTGGTCGAGCAGACCCGGCGGGCCGGGCAGCCGGTGGACCTGGTCGAGCGGGGCGGCCCGCCGGGCGGTGCGGACGTCACCGTCTACCGGGTGGCGCGGGAGGGGCTGACGAACGCCCTGAAATATGACCACGGTGCCCGGACCAGCGTGATCGTCCACTATCGAGCCGAGGAGATCGACGTGCGGATCAGCACCGACGGGACCGGGTCGAGCAGCGCGTCGCCCGGCGGCGGCGGACGCGGCCTGACCGGGCTGCGCGAGCGGGTCGGCACGCTCGGCGGCGACTTCAGCGCGGGCCCGGCCGCCGGCGGCGGCTTCCTGGTCACCGCCCGGATCCCGGTCGGGGCGGCGTCATGACCAGGGCGCTGACCGGCGACGGAGTCACCGCCCGGAGCCCGGTCGGGGCGGCGTCATGACCAGGGCGCTGACCGGCGACGGAGTCACCGCCCGGAGCCCGGTCGGGGCGGCGTCGTGATCCGGGTGCTGGTCTGTGACGATCAGCCGCTGATCCGGACCGGCTTCGCCACCATCATCGACGCCCAGCCGGACATGGCGGTGGCCGGCGAGTGCGGCGACGGCCACACCGCGGTCGAGCTCGCCGCCCGGCTCGACCCGGACGTGGTGGTGATGGACATCCGGATGCCCGGCCTGACCGGCATCGAGGCCACCGCCCGGCTGGCCGGCGCCGGCGTGCCGCACCCGGTCAAGGTGCTGGTCGTGACGACGTTCAACCTCGACGAGTACGTCTACGAGTCGCTCCGCGCCGGCGCCAGCGGCTTCCTGCTCAAGGACGCCCCGCCGGCCCACCTGCTGGCCGGCATCCGGACCGTGGCGGCCGGCGCCGCGCTGCTCGCCCCGGAGGTGACCCGGCAGCTGGTCGGCCGGTACGCGACCCGGATCCGCCCGCCCGGCGACGTCCCGGCCGGGGTGCCGCTGAGCGCCCGCGAGCTGGAGGTGCTGCGCCTGATCGCGAACGGCCTGTCCAACAGCGAGATCGCGGCGACGCTGGTGATCAGCCACGAGACGGTGAAGACGTACGTCTCGCGGATCCTCACCAAACTGGACCTGCGCGATCGGGTCCAGGCCGTGGTCTACGCCTACCGCCGCGGCCTGGTCACCTGAGAGCACCGTCACGCCGAGGTTCAGCGGATCGATCAGTGGGCACAAGAGCGGCATGACGGACACGCGTACGCGGGCCTACCGCGTCATCAGCGCCATGGCCGCGGGCGCGGCCGTCGTCGCGACGATCGCGATGGTGCACGACACCCAGAGCGCCGCGATCGCCAGCGAGAGCTGCAGCACCAAGGTCGATCTCACCCTGCCGGACAGCGCCGGGCAGGTGAAACTGCGGGTTCTCAACGGGACGGCCACGGCCGGGCTGGCCGACCGGGTCACCTCGGACTTCGAGAACCGCGGCTTCGTCATGCAGAAGCCCGCGAAGAACAAGACCACGGTCAAGGACCAGACCGCGATCATCGAGTACGGACCCAGGACGGCCGGCGCCGCGCAGTGGATCCGGGCGTTCTTCCTGGGCGAGGCGGAACCCCGGTTCGACCCGGCCCGGACCACCGACGTGGTCGACGTCGTGGTCGGCGCCCAGTACCGCCAGCTCGCCACGTTCACCGAGGTCAACCAGTCCCTGGCGGTCCTCGGCGAGCCCACCGCCCCGCCCGGAACCTGCGCGGCCTGAGACAAAGCGGCCGCGCAGGTCCGGTGACGCGGGTCAGCGCGCGGACCACACCTGGTTCGCGCCGCCGTTGCAGGCCCACAACCGCACGGCCGTGCCACTGACGTCGAGACACTTGCCGGATCCGGCCCCGGTGATCGCGCCGGAGTCGGCGAACGTGAACCGCTGGTTCGCCCCGCCGTTGCAGGTCCACGTGACGATCCGGGTCCCGTCGGCGGTGCCGTTGCCGTACACGTCGAGGCATTTGCCCCCGACGCCGCGCAGCTCGCCGGCGCTGGTCCGGGTCCACTTCTGGTTGGCGCCGCCGTGGCAGTCCCAGGTCAGGACCGTGGCGCCGTCCGCGGTGGAGCCACCGCTGACGTCCAGGCAGCGCGTCGACTGCGGGTTGGACAGCACGACCGTGCCCCCGACCGGCGGCGTGGTCAGCGTGGCCAGGCTGCCCGGCACCGACTGCAGGGCGGCGAACCACCGGGCGGCCATCTTGTCGTAGCCGCCGGCGTTCGGGTGCAGCCCGTCGGCCAGGTCGGCGGTGGTCAGCGCGGAGTGCATGTCGACCAGGTGGGTCAGCGGGCCCTTCGCCGCGACGAGGCCGGGCAGCGCCGCGTTGAACGTCTGGGTCTTCTGCTCGTTGGCCGCGTTCGCGGTCGGCGTGATCTGCGCGACGAACAGCTGCACCTGCGGCGCGTTCGCCCGGATCTTGTCGATCAGCGCGCCGAGCCGGGCCGGGGCGTTCGCGACGTCGTAGTTCTGCCCGATGTCGTTGGTCCCGATGTGCAGCAGGATCGTGCGCGGGTTCGCCTGCTGGATCCAGCCGACGATGTTCGCGTCGAGCTGGTCGATCCGCCAGCCGGAGTGTCCCTCGTGGTCGTGGTCGCCGAGGTTCGACGGCCCGTTGGAGCCGGATCCGACCAGGTCGGTCCGGGTGCCGTTGGCGGCGAGCCGTTGCCACAGCCCGATCCGGTAGCCGCCGGGCACGTTGTAGCCGTCGGTGATCGAGTCGCCGAGCGGCATGACCCGCACGCCGCCGTTGGATTCCGCCGCCTGCGCCGGGGCGGCGGGCAGGCCGAGCGTGGCGAGGACGAGGGGGAGGACGAATGCCAGTTTTCTCATGACCGGATCCATTTCTGGTTGGGGTTTCCGGTGCAGGGCCAGAGCTGGAGCAGCGTGCCGTTGGTGGTGCCGTTGCCGATCGCGTCGAGACACTTGCCGGAGCCGACGCCGACGACGCTGCCGTCGGAGCGGACCCGCCACTGCTGCCCGGCGTTGGCGTTGCAGTCGAAGATCTCGACCGGGGTGCCGTCGGTGGTGGCGTTGCCGGTCGCGTCGAGGCAGCGGCCGAGCACGGTCAGCTGGTTGGTAGCGGTGGAGGTCCATTGCTGATTGCTGCCGCCGTTGCAGTCCCAGAGCGCCGGCCGGGTGCCGTTGGCCTGGTTGCCGTTCGGCAGGTCCAGGCAGCGCCCGGATCCGGTGCCGCGGAAGGCGCCGGTCGCCGGCGACCGCCACCACTGCTGGTTGGCGCCGCCGTTGCAGGGCCACGTCTGGACGACGGTGCCGTTGGCGTCCAGACACCGGCCGGTGCCCCGGTTGACGACGCTGCCGTCGGTGTTGACCGTCCACTTCTGATCGGTCGCCGAGGTGCAGTCCCCGATCTGGGCGGCTGCGGTCAGGCACTTGGCGCCGTAGACGCTCAGCTGCCCGGACGGCGTCTCGACCCAGGTCTGGTTCGCCCCGCCGTGGCAGTCCCACAGCGCCACGGCGACCCCGTTGGCCTGCGAGTTGTCCGGCACGTCGACGCAGATCCCGGACTGCTTGCCCTTGAGGAACCCGGTGCTCCCGCGAGCGTTGCAGGACGACAGGCCTTCGACGTACGGGCACAGCGCCGTCACGAAGCCACCCCGGGTGGCCACCGGCACGCTCAGGGTGTCCGCGCCGGTGACCACCCGCGTCTCGCGCAGCAACCCGCCCGAGCCGTCCCGCACGGTCTCGGCCAGCCACTGTCCACCGCCCAGGAAGGTCAGCGGCGCCGTGAACGTCTTCGCGGCCAGTGCCGAGATCCCGGCGGCGAACCAGCGGTTCCCGGCCCGGCGCGCGAAGTACGCCTCCTGCCCGGGCCGCCCGCCGAGCAGCCGGCTCTCGTCCCACGCGGTCGGCAGCTGGTCCAGGATCCGCAGCGCCTCGGGGTGCGCCTCGTAGCTCTCCGGGTTGTCGGCCAGGTGCTGCCAACCGGACTCGAAGACGACCGCGGTCGCCAGCTCGTGCCCGTCGGTGGTGTCCCGGTTCGCCAGGCTGAACACGGTCGGCGTGAAGTCCATGCTCGCGACGGCGTTCCGGGTGAACGGCAGGATCGTGTTGAAGTCGGCCCGCAGGTACTGCTCGGCCCCGAACACCGCCTCCGCGGTCAGCACGTGCGGCCAGGTGCGCTGCAGCCCGCGCGGGGTGGCCGCGCCGTGGAAGTTGACCATCAGGCCGAGGTCGGCGGTCCGGGCCAGCAGCGCGTCGTACCACTGCAGCGTCGGCTGGGTGTCCGCGTAGATGAAGTCGATCTTGACGCCGGCCACGCCCCAGGCCTTGAGCTGTGGCAGCCGGCTCTCCCGTTGTTGCGCCGTGCGCAGATCGGCCGAGTTGAACCAGAGCAGAACATTCAAACCCTTGGCTTTCGCGTACGTCGTGACGGCCGGAACCCAGCTCGCCGACCACCCCTCGTCGATCAGCACGGCGCTCCATCCGTGGCGGGCGGCGAAGTCGACGTACTGTCGCTGCCGTGCCTCGTTCGACGGACTGGCGTGCTCGGTCAGCCACGACCAGGCGACCGTCCCGGGCTTGATCCACGAGGTGTCGGCGACCCGGGACGGCCCGGCCAGGTCGTCGACGATGGTCGAGCCGGTGACGCTCGCCAGGTCACCGACCACGGCCGTGCGCCACGGCGTCCGCAGCGGCAGCGCGGTGCTGATCGCACCGGCCAGCGCGACGGTGTAGGTGCCGGAGCCGGCCGGGTGCGTCAGGTACCCGGCGGCGTAGCGGCCGTCCAGATCGGTCTCGGCGACCAGCGCGAACGTCCCGCCGACCTCGAACAGCGCCGGGATCCGGTAGTCACTTCCGGTCGGCGCGCCCCCGGCGGTGGTCGTGATCCAGCGGCCCTGGTCCTCGTCGTGCGGCGGGGCCAGCCAGGCGTTCGAGCCGGCCGGCACCGACCACGAGGACGCCTCCCGGGTGACGCTGACCGGGCCGCTGCCGGGCAGCACGTACCGGTAGGCGACGCCGGTGCCGGACGCGCGGACCACCACGTCGAGCCGGGCTCCGCCGGTGCCGGTGAAGGAGAGCGTCGACTCGGCGTAGGTCGTCTGCCGGCTGCGCTGCTTCCCGGTCGTCATCGTGTACGACTCGGTCACGCTCCGGTCGGCGCGGGACGTGAAGGTCAGGCCGCGGGTCAGGTCCGCGGCGCCGGTGACGATCCCGATCGGGGCCGGCGACAGCACGCTCCGGCCCGAGCTGGTCACCGCGAAGGTCAGCGCCCCGTTGTCCAGGCTGACCTGGGCGGCGGCTGTTCCGTTCCCGGCCACGGTCCAGGTGGTGGCGGCCGCGGCCGGTTGTGCCCCGGCCAGGACCACGGCCGGCGGCGTGAGCAGCAGCAGCGCCGCGAGCGCCCTCACGACCGGTACCACTTCTGGTTGTCGCCGCCGTGGCACGTCCAGATCTCCAGGAGCGTGCCGTTGACGGTGCCGTTCGCGGTGGCGTCCAGGCACTTCCCCGATCCGGCGCCGACGATCGTGCCGTCGGCGTTCAGCGTCCACTGCTGGTTGGCGCCGCCGTTGCAGTCCCAGATCTGCACCTTGGCGCCGTCGGTGGTGGCGGCGCCGTCGACGTCGAGACACTTGGTGCCGTACACCCGCAATTCTTGTGAATTTGTGGGGTTGAAGCTCTGATTGGCGCCGCCGGTGCAGTCCCAGAGCGCGAGTTGCGTGCCGTTGGTCTGGGACGCGCCGGGGACGTCGGCGCAGCGGCCGGACGCGATGCCGTGCAGCGAGCTGGACACGGTGCCCGGGTTGGCGGTGATGCTCAGGTTGTCGAACTGGTTCGTCTGGTAGCCGATCACCCCGATGCCGGCCTGGCCGCTGCCGAAGGCGAGGTCGTTCGCGGTGCCGATGGTGGTGTTGTCGATCGACGCGGTGATCTGGCTGCCGGAGAACGCCAGCTTGAGGTTGTGCCAGGTGTTCAGGCCGAGCGCGGCCCGGGTGCCGGTGGCGAGCGTGGTGTCGGTGTTGGTGTTCGCATGCCGGACGATCGACCAGGTGCCGGCCTCGTTGACCCGCAGCTGGTAGGCGGCCTGCCGGTTCTGCGGGCGCAGCTGCAGGTTGGCCCGGCCGAGCAGGGTGACCGTGCCGGCCTGCCGCAGGTTCACGTCCAGGCTGACCGTGTAGTTGGTCCAGCCGGCGTCGCCGATCAGCGTGTACGCGTCGCTGTCGTCCTGCCAGTTGATCGGGCGCTGCGGGGCGACCTGCTGCAGGCACGTGCCGGACCGGCCGGCGCAGGCCCGGGTCTCGAACGAGCCCTGCATGTCCTCGGTGTACTTCGGCAGCTTGCGTGCCGGATAGCCGTCGAAGGTGTCGGCGTAGGGGAGTGCCAGCCCGTGCGTGGCCGGGCTGGTCGCGGTGCCCTTGGCCTGGCCGGTCGTGGTGGTGACGGTGTAGATCCGGTTCGGTTGCAGGGTCAGCGAATAGGACCCGCCGGACGTCGTGACGTCGGCCTGCCTGACGAACCAGTCGGCGGAGTTCGCCGAGCCCATCGCGGTCGACCAGACGTGCACGGTGCCGGTGCTCAGGCCGCCGGAGACGGTGACGTTGACGGTCTGCGCCTCGGTGCTGCCGCTGGTCTCGTAGATCGTGCTGTAGTCGCTGTTGTTCGGCGACTTCAGCGTCACGTAGCTGCCGTTGGCCCGGTTGCCGCCGAGATAGCCGCTGGCCGAGCTGTTCAGGTAGCGCCAGCCGGGCTGGGTGAACTGCGCGTAGTGCGCGTTCGCCCACAGGTTCTTGCCCACTCGATAGGCACCGGACCAGGGCGATCCGGCGTCCATCAACCCCACCGTGGCGTACGGCAGATTGGGGGTGATCGCCGCGATCAGCGGCCAGTTCAGGTAGCCGGAGATCTCCGCGTCGAGATAACCCCGATTGACGGTACGGATGTAGGGCACCACCCCGGCGTTGTCGTCCTGCGACCCGAACTCGCTGGCCCACAACGGTTTCCCGCTCGACCGCGCGTTGGCCGTGACGCCGCACGAGTCGGCCTGCGACAGGTACCCGCACACGTAGTGGTTGCCGAGCACGCCGACCGCGCTCTTCAGCGCCGGATCGGCCGCGAACTCGTCGGCCATGCCCCAGCCGCTGTCGTCGCCGACGATCTGCACCGCGCCGAAGCCGGCGTTGTTCAGCCCGGTCCGCAGGCTCTTGTACCAGGCGCTGTCGTGGCCGCGCTCGTTCCAGCCGCCCAGGTAGCTGATGGTCAGCCCGTGCCGCTTCGCGCAGGTCAGCCACGAGACGTCGTAGTCGATCATGTCTTGCGACCAGAAGTTGCCGCCGCCGATCCAGCCCGGCGCGGTCCACGGCAGCGCGACCAGCCGGAGGTTCGGATTGCGGGCGACGGCCTGCTCGCCGAGCCAGAACTCGTAGCCGGCGTCGCAGTCGACGTCGCCGCGCACGTGCTGGTGGCTGGGCTCGGAGCCGTCGGTGGAGTTGGCGTCCCCGCCGATCTCCAGCTTGAGCAGCTGGACCGCGGCGCCGTAGTCCGGCTTGAACAGGTAGTCGAGGATCTGCGCGCGTTGCGGCTCGGGGTAGTCGATGAGCAGACGGGAGTTGCCGCCGCCACCGCTGATCGCGCCGACCCCGTCGAACGTGCGGCCGGTGATGCCGCCGTTGATCGCGACGGACGTGACGGGCGCCGCCGCGGCGGGGTTCGGGATCAGCAGGAGGCCGAGGCCGAGGACGAGTGCGGCCATGGCTGGGAGACGCATGTGCCACTCCTTGGGCAGGGGGTGGGGGAACCGCGTTTGATCACGATCGAATCTGTTGCTTCGTGATGGATTGCGGTGCCCGAAGCCTGTCGTCCCCGCTTATATCTGTCAACGTCGATATAACCGGAACGGTCGAACGGTCGGTCGAGGTCGACGAGCGGTCGTCGCGGCGGGCCGAGCGGTCGCTCGGCGTCATGCGATGATCACCGAACGTCGATGCCGGCGGGGATGGCAGGATGTCGACCATGCACAGTGGTGTTTCGTCGAGGCCGGCCGTGCTGCTGACCGCGGCCGGCACGGTCGTGGTGGTCGGGTTCCTCGAGATCTCGACGTTCCTCGCGGTGGTCCGCATGATCGGCGTGACCTGGGCGCTCCTGGCGCTGATCGCCTGCAGTGCGGCCGGCCTGCTGCTCCTGGTCCGCGAGGGGGTCACCGGCCGGCGGCGGCTGCGGACCGCCGGGGCGCAGGGCCGGCCACCGGGACCGGCCGTGGTCACCTTCGTCGTCGGCCTGTCCGGCGCCGCCCTGCTCGCGCTGCCGGGATTCTTCACCGCGGCGCTGGGCCTGGTCCTGCTGCTGCCACCGGCCCGCGCGCTGATCCGCCGGACGGTGGAACGCTCCAGCGTGGAGCAGGGCGACGGCGACCTGTTCGGGCCGCGCCGGGTCCGGGTCCGGGTCGGCAAGCCACGTCGGCCGTCCGACCCGGCGGACCGGGCGCTCACGGTCGATTAACACCGGGACTGCCCGGCGGCCGTCCTGGGTAAGGGCGAGGGCATGGACACCCCGCTGCGGTCAGCTGTCGTCGTCAACCCGGTGAAAGTGCCCGATCTGGACAACCTGCGCCGGACCCTCACCGAGTCCCTGCCCGGCTGGCCCGAGCCGATCTGGCTGGAGACCACCGCCGAGGACCCCGGCGCCGGACAGGCCGCCCAGGCGATCCGCGACGGTGCCGAGCTGGTCTTCGTCTGCGGCGGGGACGGCACCGTGATGGCCTGCGTCGGCGCGCTGGCCGGCACCGACGTGGCGCTCGCCGTGCTGCCGGCCGGCACCGGCAACCTGCTCGCCGCCAACCTCGGGCTCGGCACCGACCTGGCCACCGGCATCGAGGTGGTGCGCCAGGGCGGGCGGCGGCGGATCGACGTCGGCTGCGTCGGCGAGCAGAGCTTCGCGGTGATGGCCGGCATGGGCTTCGACGCGCAGATGCTGGACGCGACCAACGACACCGCGAAGAAGCACGTCGGTTGGCTGGCCTACGTCGCCGGGGCGGTCAAGCACCTGCGGGACCGGCCGATGCGGGTGACGATCTCATTGGACGACGGGCCGGCGTTCACCCGGCGGCCGCGGACCGTGATCGTCGGGAACGTCGGCCGGCTCCAGGGCGGCATGCGGCTGCTGCAGGAGGCCGAGCCGGACGACGGGCGCCTCGACGTCGCCGTGCTCAGCCCGCGCAGCCTGCGGCACTGGGCCGCGCTGGCCTGGGGAGTGCTGCGCCGCCGGAGCTCGGTCCCGCGGATGGAGACGT
The DNA here is from genome assembly GCF_019704555.1 of Actinoplanes sp. L3-i22. NCBI lineage: Bacteria > Bacillati > Actinomycetota > Actinomycetes > Micromonosporales > Micromonosporaceae > Actinoplanes > Actinoplanes sp. L3-i22. Next base: position 7,181,350 of record NZ_AP024745.1, on the reverse strand, counting down.
TCACCGCGGCCACCGTGGCGATCCGCAGCAGCCGGCCCCAGCCGCGGCAGCTCGACGGCGACCTGATCGATCCCGGCACGGAACTGCTGGTCACCGTACGGCCGAAGGCTCTTCTGCTCTGTGTTCCGCGACCCGAGACCGACCCGGACCTGGCGCACGACGCGAAAGCGGTGGCCCGGGACGCCGACGGGATCCGTCAGGCCACCAGCGCCTGACGACGGGCGAGCTGCAGGGTCGAGACGAGCGCGAGCGTCGACTCGGCCCCCTGGTTCAGGTTCGGCCCGTCCGGGGTGAGCCCGTCGTAGCCGCCGCCGGTCTCCTCGTCCCACATCACCGCGCCGCCGTCGTTGGCGCCGAGGAACCAGTCGACGGCCTGCCGGACGCCCAGGTGCCAGCGGTCGTCGCCGGTCAGCTCGGCCGCGGTCGCGCAGGCATCGGCGAACGCGGCGACCTCGATCGGCTGCTGGTCGTACCGCAGCCGCGGGGTGCCCTGCCGCCAACCGGCCGCGGGCAGCGCCGAGAGCCGGCCGTCGACCACCTGGATGTCGCGCAGCCAGCTCAGCATCCGCAGGCCGGCGACCCGCAGGCCGTCGTCGCCGGTCAGGTGCCCGGCCGCGAGGACCACCTCGGCGAGCGCGGCGCTGGCATAGCTCAGTGACGGCGTCGGCCAGGGCCAGCGCGGGTCGGCGCCGGGCCGGCCGATCGCCGCGGCGGCGTCGATCAGCAGGCCGGTGGCCAGCGCGTTGCCCGGGTCGGCGCGCAGCACCTCGACGGCGCCGAGGCCGGCGAAGGCCATCGCGTGCGGCGCGGGGGAGCGCCGGGCGGCCCCGGCCGTGAACGCGACCAGGGCGTCCGCGCGGATCCGGTGCGCCGGGCCACGGGCGGCCGCGGTGCCCAGCCCCCACAGGGCGCGGCCCCACCAGTCACCCAGCTGCGGCTGGTCGGTCCAGCGCCGGTCGTAGCTGAGCCGGTTGTGGAACGCGCCGTGCTCGTCCTGCGCGTGCGTCAGGAAGGCCAGGTAGCGCTCGGCGAGCTCGAGCACCTCCGGCTCCGGGTCGGGTTCGCGGCAGGTCACCACCAGGCCGCGGGCGACGTCGTCGACGCAGTAGCCGTGCGCGCGCCGGGGCACGGCGTGCCGCGCGTGCTCCAGCAGGCCGGTGTCGTCGGTGAGCCGGCGCAGGTGCGCGAAGCCCGCCGACGCGACCGGAACGGGAACGGTTGCCGTCACGCGGGCGCGCCGACCGGGACCGGGGTCCGCGCGGCGATCAGGCGGGCGGCCAGGGCCTCGTAGCGGGCGGTCACGGCGGGCCAGCGCGGCACGGTGCCGTCCGGGCGCTCGGCGGCCGGGGTGGGCCGGGACAGCACCTTGCGCAGCGCGACGGAGAGCGCGCGCGGGTTCTGGTGCGGCACGACCAGGCCGGTCCCGTCGCTGAGCAGCTCGACCGCGTGCGGGAACGCGGTGGCGACCACCGGGACTCCGGCGGCGACCGCCTCGATCAGCACGCCGGAGGTCACCTGCTCGACCGAGTCGTACGGCAGCACCACCACGTCGGCCGAGCGGATCAGGCCGCTGAGCGTGGCCGGGTCGAGGTAGTCCGCCTCGAAGCGCACCGACTGCGCCAGCCCGAGCTGGGCGGCGAGCTGGTGCAGGCCGGCCCGGTACGTCTCGCCGTGCCGCTCCAGCACCTTGGGATGGGTGCGCCCGGCGACGGTGTAGACCGGGTCGAGCTTGCCCAGGTGGGCCATCGCCCGGATGGCCCACTCGATGCCCTTGCCCGGCCCGAGCAGACCCCAGGTCAGCATGTGCGGCCGCGCCGTGCGGGCGGCCGGTTCCGCGGTGTGCTCGGCGGCGCCGTGCGGGATGATCGACACCTTGGCCGGGTCGACGGAGTACCCGGCCAGCAGCCGCTCGTGGGCGGTGGCGGTCATCGTGACCGCGGCCCCGGCGACCGCGACGATCTGCTCCAGCAGCGACTTCTGCCGCGGCGTCGGCCGGCTGAGCACGGTGTGCAGCACGACGATGCTGGGCGTGGACAGCCGCCGCATCAGCCGCAGCACGTCCGCGCCGTCGGCGCCCGGGTAGATACCGTACTCGTGCTGGATGATCGCCACGTCGAAGCTGTTCAGCGCGTCGGCGGCGGCGCGCCAGCCGCCCTCGGCGCGGGTCGCCCAGGTGTGCGTCACCTCGGGGCCGGCCGGGCTGGTGTCGCCGGGCTCGACGACGCGGACCACGCCGGTGTCGGGCAGCCCGGCGGCCAGGGCGGCGTTGAAGCTGGCGAGGCCGCAGAAGGTCGGCGGGTGCGTGCTGAGGAATCCGTAACGCGTGGCCATGTGTGTGGTCTGCCTTCAGATAAGGGGGCGTGCGATGGCCCGGGAGCAGAAACGGCGGGAACACCAGGCCGGGTCTGGGGCCGGAAGCGATGAAGGAGGACCGGATGACCGACGGCAAAAGGCCGGTGCGGCGTACGCCGTGACACGGCGCTACGGTCAGTCGCGGGCCCAGTCTACCCGCGGACCACCCGCGGCGGGCGGCGCCGAAGAGTGACGGGGATGATGGTATCGACATACCCCGATGCCGACCGGGTGCCGGCCGGGGGACGGGTCGCGGCCGGAGTGAGGTGACGGGGTGTCCTTCCCAGCGATGGCGGAGCCGGACGTGCTGGTCGTGGCGCCGGAGCCGGACCTGCGGGCCGAGCTGGTCGCGGACCTGACCGGCGGCGGCTACCGGGTCACCGCGCTCGCCACCGGCGCGGCGGCGGTCCGGGTCCTCGACGAGCGGGTGATCGATCTGGTCGTGGTCGACCGGGACACGCCGGATCTGGCCCGGCTGGGCCGCCAGCGCTCGGCGTTCCCGGCGCGCCCGCCGGTGCTCTGCGTGACCGCCTGCGAGTTCCTCGGCGAGCTGGTGCCGGTGCTCGGCACCCGGGTGGAGGACTACGTCACCAAGCCGTGGCGCGGCCCGGAACTGCTGGCCCGCGCCCAGGTCCTGCTGCGCGACCGCGGCCCGGCGGACGTGCTGCGGCACGGCGACCTACTGCTCGACGGGGCCACCCGGCAGGGCTGGCGCGGCGGGCGGGCCCTGGAGCTGACCCCGGCCGAGTACCGGCTGCTGCGGCATCTGCTGCGCAACGCGGGCCGGGTGCTGTCCAAGGGGCAACTGGCCCGGCAGGTCTGGGACGAGCCGCGCGCCGACGCCACCGTGGACCGGCTGGTGTCCCGGCTGCGGCGCAAGGTGGACCGGAGCGGGCCGGCGCTGATCTTCACGCATCGGGGGCTGGGCTATCGGCTCGGGTTCGGCCGCTGAGGCCGTACCGTTGTCCGGGTTTTGTCCGGAAGCTTTGTTTGCATGGTTTTCAGCAGTTTTCGTGGCGCAGGCACAGCCCGAGGAGACCCATGTCAGACACCGTCGACGTACCCGAGTACCCGGCCGTCCGCGAGTCCCGCTGCCCGTTCGCGCCGGCCCCGGTCATCCGCGCGATGACCAGGGCGGACGGGATCGGCAAGGTGCGGATCTGGGACGGCAGCACGCCGTGGTTCGTCACCCGGCACGCCGACCAGCGCGCGCTGCTCAACGACCCGCGGATCAGCATCGACGAGAAGCGCGCCGGGTACCCGCACATGACCCGGGGCCGGGCCGCGGGGGCGCCGCACCACCCGGATCTGATCACCAACACCGATCCGCCGGAGCACACCCGGCTACGCCGTACCGTCAACGGCCCGTTCATGGTCAAACGCGTCGAGGCGCTGCGCCCGCGGATCCAGGAGACGTTCGACAGCCTGGTCGACGACATGCTCGAAGGACCTAAACCCGCCGATTTGGTACGAGCGATCGGCCTGCCGGTGCCGACACTGGTGATCACCCGGATCCTCGGCGCGCCGTACGAGGACCACGAGTTCTTCCAGGCCAACAGCACCGCGGCGATCAGCCACGAGTCGACCGCCGAGCAGACGCAGGCGGCCAGCCGGGCGCTCGGCGGCTACCTCGCGGCGCTGTTGCAGAAGAAGATGGCCGAGCCGGCCGACGACGTGATGTCCGAGATGGGCGGCCGGGTCAAAGCCGGTGAGATGACCTTCGAGGAGGCGGTCATCATGAGCTCGGCGATCCTGATCGCCGGCCACGAGACCAGCGCCAGCATGATCTCCCTGGCCACCCTGGCGCTGCTGCGCGAGCCGGAGCAACTGGCCCTGCTGCGCGAGCGGAGCGACGACCCGAAGTTCGTCGCGAACGCGGTCGAGGAGCTGCTGCGCTACCTGACCATCGTGCACTCCGGGATCCGGCGGATCGCCGACGAGGACATCGAGCTGCGCGGCACCACGATCCGGGCCGGCGACGGGATCATCTTCGAGCTGGCCGGGGCGAACTACGACGAGCGCGAGTTCCCGGACGGCGAACGGCTCGACCTGACCCGGCCGGCCCGCTCGCACCACGCGTTCGGCTACGGCCCGCACCAGTGCCTCGGCCAGTCATTGGCCCGGGTCGAGCTGCAGGTCGCGTACGGCACCCTCTACCGGCGGATCCCCACGCTGGCCCTGGCCGTGCCGTTCGAGGAGGTGCCGTTCGCGATGGAGGGCGTCGCCTACGGCCTCAAGTCACTTCCGGTCACCTGGTAAGGGAGACGATCATGCGAGTCGAGTTCGACGAACCGAAGTGTGTCGCGGCCGGACAGTGCGCGATGATCGCCCCGGACGTCTTCGACCAGCGCGACGAGGACGGCGTCGCGATCGTGCTGGACGCCGAGCCCGGCCCGGAGCACGCCGCCGAGGTCCGCGAGGCCGCCGCGGTCTGCCCGGCCGCGGCGATCCGCCTGGTCGAGCCGTGAGACGGATCGTCGTGGTGGGCGCGTCGGCGGCCGGCCTCTCGGCCGCCGAAACCCTGCGCCGGGAGGGCTACGACGCGTCGCTCACCCTGATCGGCGAGGAGATCGAATTACCGTACGACCGTCCGCCGCTCTCCAAACAGATCCTCGCCGGTGAGTGGGCCGCCGAGCGGCTCGCCCTGCGCACCCTGGACCAGCTCACCGCCCTGCGGCTGGACCTGCGCCTCGGCGTGCGGGCCGTCGGGCTGGACCCGGCGGCCCGGATCGTCCGGCTCGGCGACGGCACCGAGGTCCCCTACGACGGGCTGATCGTCGCCACCGGCGTCCGGCCCCGCCGCCTGGCCGGCGACGGCGGACACGTGCTGCGCCGGGTGACCGACGCGCTCGCCCTGCGCGAACGGCTCGCCCCGGGCGTGCGCCTGGCCGTGGTCGGCGCCGGCTTCCTCGGCGCCGAGTGCGCCGCCGTGGCCCGCGGCCTGGGCTGCGAGGTCGTCCTGCTGGAACCGGCCCCGGTCCCGCTCGCCCACGCGGTCGGCGAGCGGGTCGGCCGGGTGCTGTCCGCGGCGCACACCGAGCACGGCGTCGACCTGCGGACCGGCGTCGCCGTCACGGCGATCACCGGCGACGGCGTGCAGCTGGCCGGCGGCGAGCGGGTGACCGCCGACGAGGTGCTGGTCGCGATCGGCTCGCGGCCCAACACCGAATGGCTCGAGAGCAGCGGCCTGCCGGTCGACGACGGGCTGATCTGCGACGAGTACAGCCGGGCCGCGCCGGACGTCTACGCCGCCGGCGACGTGGCCCGCTGGCACAACCCGCGCTACGGCGTCGCGATGCGGATCGAGCACCGTACCAACGCCGCCGAGCAGGGCCTGGCCGCCGCCCGCAACCTGCTGCACCCGGGCGCCGGCAAGCCGTTCGCGCCGGTGCCCTACTTCTGGTCCGACCAGTACGACCTGAAGATCCACGCGTACGGCTACCTGCGCGGCCACGACACCGTCGAGATCACCGAGGGCGACCTCGGCGAGCGGCGGTTCCTGGCCACGTACCGCAGAGCCGGCCGGTTGGTCGGCGTGCTCGCCGCCGGCCTGCCACCCAAGGCCCTGCGCCCGTGGCGGCAGGCCCTGCTCACCCAGGAGGAGTCATGACCGGGCCGGACGTCGTCGTCATCACCGGAGCCGGCGGCATGGGCCTGGCCGTGGCCCGGCGCCTCGGCGGCGGGCGCACGATCCTGCTGGCCGACGCGGCCCCGGCCGCCCTGGACCGGGCCGTCGGCGACCTGCGCGCCGCCGGCTACGCCGCGACCGGGCAGCTCACCGACGTCTCCGACGCCCGGTCGGTGGCGACGCTGGCCGAGACCGCGGCCGGCACCGGCCGGCTGGCGGCGGTCGTGCACACCGCCGGCGTCTCGGCGGCCACCTCGACCGTCCGCACGATCCTGGACGTGGACCTGCTCGGCACCGCCCACGTCATCGACGCGTTCGAGCCGGTGGCGACCCGGGGCACCGCGGTGGTCTGCGTCGCCAGCATGGCCGGGCACGTCGCCCGGCTGACCGAGGACCAGGAGCGGGGCCTGGCCACCGCGCCGGCCGCGGACCTGCTCGCCCTGGACGTGGTCGCGGCGGCCGCCGACGCGCCGCCGGTGCAGGCGTACATCCTGGCCAAACGCGCCAACCAGGTCCGGGTGCAGGCCGCCGCGCTGGCCTACAACCGGCGCGGCGCCCGGATCAACACGGTCAGCCCCGGCGTCATCGCCACCCCGATGGCCCGGGCCGAGCAGGACGGCGAGTCCGGCGCGCACATGCTGGCCACTCTGGACGCCTGCGGCATCGGCCGGCCCGGCACCCCGGGCGAGCTGGCCGAGGTGGTCGCGTTCCTGACCGGTCCGGACTCGCTCTACCTGACCGGGACCGACGTGCTGCTCGACGGCGGCCAGGCCGGCTGGCTGCGCTGGCACCGTCCCCGATAGCGGTCGTCCCTGGGCACCTGCCGTCCCCGGATCGGAGGATCACCCGGCGGGCGGAGGATGCGCGGCGCCCCGGCACGACTAGGGTCGGCGGCGTCGCGCATCATCGGCCAGCCGGCGCGATCCACCGCCCCGGAAGGACACCCATGCGATTCGCCGAACTCGGCTTCGCCTCGACCCACATCGGCGAGATCAGCCTGCGCCGGCGCCTGGAGCCGATGACGAAAACCGACGTGTACGAGGTCAAGCTCGGCGACGAGTACCTGATGTCCAGCATGTTCACCGTCGCCGAGGAGGAGCTGGCCCGGCTCGGCCTGGGCGCCCTGCCGGACCGTCCCTGCGACGTGGTCGTCGGCGGCCTGGGCCTCGGCTACACCGCGCACACGGTGCTCGCCGACCCGCGGGCCCGGTCGCTGACCGTGGTCGAGGCCCTGGAACCGGTGATCGACTGGCACCGCGAGGACCTGATCCCCGGCGGCCGGGCGCTGACCACCGACCCCCGGGCCACGATGCTGCACGGCGACTTCTTCGCCCTGCTGCGCGACGGCGCCGGCTTCGACCCGGCCGACCGGGACCGGCGCTTCGACGCGATCCTGGTCGACATCGACCACTCGCCGGTCAACGTGCTGAACCCGGCGCACGCCGACCTCTACACCGCCACCGGCCTGACCCGGCTGGCCGCCCGGCTGCACCCGGGCGGGGTGTTCGGCCTGTGGTCCGACGACGCGCCCGACGAGGGTTTCCTGGCCCTGCTGCGGCAGTGCTTCGCGACCGCGGCCGCGCACGTGGTCACGTTCGCCAACCCGCTGACCGCCGGCCGGTCGGCCAACACCGTCTACGTCGCGACCACCGACCCGCTGCGGTAACGGCCGGGCGTGGTGCCGACCAGCGCGGTGAACGCGGCGATGAACGCGCTCGGGTTGGCCCAGCCGCAGGCCCCGGCGACCCGCACCACGTCGTGCCCGTCGGCGAGCAGCACCAGCGCGTGGCAGATCCGCAGCTGGGTCCGCCACTCGTAGAAGGTCATCCCGAGCTCGTCGTGGAAGAGCCGGCTGAGGGTCCGGGCGCTCGCGCCGGCCGACCGCCCGAGGCCGGCCAGCGCGGTGGTGTCCGCCGGGTCGTCGTAGAGCCGCCGGGCGATCGCCCGCAACCGGTCGTCGCGCGGCTCCGGCAGCTGAAGGGGCTGCTCCCGGGCCTCGCGCAGCTCGTCGATGAGCACCCGGCGCAGCCGGCCGGTCGCCGCGCGGTCGCGCTCGTCCGCCCCGGTCAGCGCCAGCAGCACCTCCCGGGCCAGGCCGGAGACCAGGAACACGGCCGGCCGCTCCGGCATCAGCCGGGCGAGCGACGCCGGTAGGAACACGATCCGCATGTCGGTCTCGCCGTGCGCGCGATGCCGGTGCGCGACGCCGGCCGGCGTCCACCCGACCCGGTTCGCCGGCACGATCGAGGTGCCGCGCGCGGTGTGCACCGACAGCACGCCCCGCGCGGCGTAGACCAGGTGCCCTCGCGGATGCGCGTCCTCGGCGCTGATCGCGCCGGACGGCCACAGGTGCGCGCCGCCGGACGGCCAGATCCGCGAGACCGGGCCGTCCTCCGATGCTTGGCGGCCAACGGGCATGGGTTGGCATTCTAGCGGTGGCCCGCCGCACCCGGCCCGGCGAAGAGTTGCCGCCATGACGACGATGCGTGCGGCGGTCTGTGTGCGGGCGGGCGGCCCGGAGGTGCTGGAGATGCAAGACCGGGAGATTCCCGACGTACGGGACGGCTGGAGTCTCGTACAGGTGAAGGGTGTCGGTCTCAATCGGTCTGAACTGCGCACGCGGCAGGGCCATTCGCCGGGCGTGACGTTTCCCCGGGTGCTCGGCATCGAGTGCGTGGGCGTGGTCGCGGTCTCGACCGACCCGGACCGGCCCGCCGGGACGACCGTCGCCGCGGTGATGGGGGAGATGGGCCGGGCCTTCGACGGCGGCTACGCCGAGTACGCGCTGCTGCCGAACGCCCTGCTGATGCCGGTCCGCACCCGGCTGCCGTGGGAGGTGCTGGCCGCCCTGCCGGAGACCTACCTGACCGCGCGCGGCTCGCTGGACGTGCTCGGCCTGCCCGAGGCGCCGGGACGCCTGCTGATCCGGGGCGGGACCTCGTCGGTCGGGCTGGCCGCCGCCGCGCTCGCCGCCGCCCAGGGGATCGAGGTCGCGGCCACCACCCGGCAGCCCGGCAAGGCCGCGGCCCTGACCGCGGCCGGCGTCCGGCACGTCCTGATCGACGACGGCGGCTCGCTCGCCGGCCGGATGCACGCGATCTGGCCCGGCGGCCCGGACCACGTGCTCGAACTGGTCGGGGCACGGACCGTGGCGGACTCGCTGCGGCTGGTCCGCCGCGGCGGGACGGTGTGCGTGAGCGGCTCCCTGAGCGGATGGGCGTTGCCGGACTTCGAGCCGATCGCGGCGATCCCGTCCGGGACCCGGCTGACCGCCTTCCACAGCGGCACGATGACCGGCCGGGCCGGCGCGGCGGCCCTGCGGCGGGTGGTCGCCGCGGTCGAGGCCGGCACCCTGCGCCCGGCGGTCGACCGGGTCCTTCGCCTGGCCGACGTCGTCGAGGCGCACCGGCTGATGGAGGCCGACGAGGTCACCGGCAAGCTGGTCCTGCTGCCCGGCTGACCGGGCTAGGGTCGTGGTGACCCACGCCCGGCCAACAGAGGGACACCGTGATGGATGCCGATTCGTCGATCCGGGCCGCTGTCGTGGCGCACTGGCGGGCCTCGGAGGCCGGCGAGATCGAGGCCGAGCACGCGATCTACGCCGCGGACGCGATCCTGGACTATCCGCAGTCCGGGGAGCGATACCGGGGCCGGGCGGCGATCGTGGCGCAGCGCGGCGGGCATCCGGCCGACCGGCACTTCACCGTGCGGCGGATCTCCGGCAGCGGCGACCTCTGGGTGAGCGAGGTGGTGATCACCTACGACGGGGTGCCGACGCACTCGGTCAGCGTCATGGAGTTCGCGAGTGGTCACGTGGTGCACGAGACGCAGTACTTCGCGGATCCGTTCGAGGCGCCGGCCTGGCGGGCGGCGCTGGCCGAGCCGATGCCGGACGGTGCTCCCGGGGATGGAAGACCGAGCCCAGCGCCGCCAGCGTGAGGGCGAGGACCGGCAGCCAGAGCAGGCGGTGCACCGGCCAGTCGCCGGTCGGCTCGTCGAGCAGTCCGGGCAGCCGGCCGGCGAGCTGAGCCGCGAACGTGACCAGCAGCAGGGCGCTCTGATGCCAGCAGTAGACGGTCATCGCGACCAGGTTCAGCCCGGCGGCCGGCGCCCAGCATCGCGGCCGCCGCAGCCACCCGGCCAGCCGGGGCCGCACCAGCAGGAACACGCCGAGCTGGGCCGCGGCCAGCGCCAGCGCGAACAGCGACGGCGGGTCGAGGTTGGACCAGCCGTCGCCGGGCACGCCGACCGCGCTCGCCGGGTAGCCGGCCAGCCGGACCAGGGCGATGCCCCCGGCGACCCCGGCGAACACCAGGGCAGGGCCGGTCCACCGGGGGAGACGGCCTTCGGCCAGGGCGATGCCCAGGACGTACGGCACGGCCCACCCCACCACCGTGACCAGCGAGAACGTCATGCCGTGGTGGCGGCACACGTCGCTGACCGCGACCACCGCGACGAGCGGCAGCACCGGCCAGAGGCCCCACCGGGCGACGGCGGCCCGCAGCGGCCCGGCGACCGCGGTCAGGAACACGAAGACCAGAAGAAACCAGAGCGGATGTACGAGCAGCGCCGTGACCAGCCGCCGGGTGCTCTCCGGAGCGCCGCTGAGCCGCAGCAACCCGAGAGCCGGCAGCCACACCGCGGCCAGCACCGCGACCGGCCGGACCAGCCGGGCGAGCCGGGCGACCAGGCCGGGCCGGGCGCGCGCCGACGCGTACCCGCCGGCGAAGAAGAACAGTCCCAGGGTCTGCAGCACCCAGCTGACCGGGATCAGCGCCGGCCGGTCCTGCAGCGGGCTGGCGCCGTGCCACACCGCCGGCCGGTACGGGTCGCTCACCACCGCGGACACCAGCCAGTGCCCGAGGACCACGCCGAGGATCGCCACCGCCCGCAGCGCGTCCACGGTCCGGTCCCGGCCCGCCGGGGTGGCCGCCTCGATCCGCGCGACCAGGCTCATGACCCACCACCGGCGATCGCGGCCAGCGCGGCCAGGGAGTCGGTGCCGGGCGCCAGGTAGTGATCGTGATCGGGCACGTCCGCGGTGGCGAACACCCGGGCGCCGAACCCGGCGGCGGTCGGTCGCGCCCCGTGGCCGAGGCCGGCCACCCGGACCGCCGGCACCCACCGGACCCAGTCCCGCGCGCTCTGCCCGGCCCAGATCCGGGCCCCGGTGCCCAGGTCGGCGGCGCGGTCCACGCCCATCCCGGGGCTGGCGAACACGGCGATGTCGGTGACCCGGGCCGGGAGCCGGGCGGCGGCGCGGCCGATCACCGTCGAGCCGTAGCTGTGCCCGAACAGCGCGACCGTGGCCTCCGGCCGGACCGCGAGCAGGCCGTCGACCAGCCGGATCAGCGCGGCGGCGCCGGCGCGGGCCAGGCCGTCCCGGGCGCCCTCGGCGACCCCCTGCGGGGTGTCGTAGCCGAGCCACGCGATCACCGCGACGCCGCTGCCCGCGGCCCGTTGCAGATCGGCGGCCTGCAGTGCGGTGGAGCGATACGACCGGCCGCCCACCCCGGTCCAGAAGTTCGCCAGCCGGTTGCTCATGCCGGGCACCAGCACCACGATCCGGCGCGCGGTGGCCAGGTCGCCGAAGACCTGGGCGATCCGGCCCCGGCCGCGCGGATCGAACAGCAGGTAGTCGCCGGCCGGATGATCGAAACCGGACGCTCGCATGGCCCGCTCGTTCGCGGCGTACCGCAGTTCGACCGGCGCCCCGTCCAGGTTGCCCAGCACCGCGGGGAACTCCGCGACCAGGTCGCGCCGCTCGGCCGGGGAAGCCGCGGCCAGCCGGGCGTGGACCACGGCCGGCTCGGCGGTCACCGGATCGGGCAGGGCGCGCCGGTCGGCCCGCCACGCGGCGGTGCCCGCCGGAGGCAGGGCCGGGGCGGTCGTGGGTGCGGCGAGCGCGGTGCCGGCGGACGGCGTCACGATGATCGCGGTGATCGCCAGCACGGCTCGGAGCCGTTTGTTCAGGACCATGCCGCACAAGGTGCCGAAACCACCGCACTGTCCACATCGGCTCGTGGTTCACACCGGTCTACGCCCGGGGATGTAAGACCGTGGGCCGATGCCGGGGCCGTTCCGCGTCGATACGATCGGCCGCATGCCCGCTCTTCGAAAGTGCCTGGGCAGCGTGTTCGCCTGGTTGGGCGCGCTGCTGTTCCCGGCCGGCCTGTTCCTCGCGGTGGTCGTGCCGGCCGGCCCGATCGTGCTGCAGGCGCCGGCGATCGTGCTGGCCCTGCTGATGCCGATGCCCCTGCTGCGCCGGGCGCCGATCCCGGCGCTGCTGCTGTTCCTGGTCGGCGGGACGGCCGTGCTGCTGGCCGTCCACAACGAGGCCTTCGTCCTGGCGCTCGCGATCGTCCTCGCGGTCACCGCCGACATCATGGCCGGCAAGGTGGCCGCCACCAGGTCGCGGCGGGTCTCGATCCCGGCGGCGGTGGTGGTGGCCGCCGCCGAGTTGCTGCTGCTCTTCGTGATCAACCAGCCCGGCACCGGGCTGACCGTGGCTACCGCGCTGTTCCTGGCGGTCATCACCGCGTGGGTGATCGGGAACTCGGTCCGGCAGCGCCGGCAGTACGCCGCCGCCCAGCGGGATCAGGCCGAGGCCCGCGCCGTGCAGGCCGAGCGGCTGCGGATCGCCCGCGAGCTGCACGACATGATCGCGCACAGCATCGGGGTGATCGCCGTGCAGGCCGGGATGGGCCGCCGGGTGATCGACACCCAGCCGGCGGAGGCGCGCGCCGCCCTGGCCAACATCGAGGACACCGGCCGGGAGACCGCGGCGGCACTGCGCCGGATGCTGGGCACGTTGCGGCGTACCGATGCGCAGGCGGCCCCGGCCAGCCGCGAGCCGGCGCCGGGGCTGGATGATCTCGAGGGTCTCGTCGCCCGGACCGCGCAGGCCGGCGTCCGGGTCGACCTGCGCCGGCTCGGCGAGCGGACGGCGCTGCCGCCGGACATCGACCTGTCCGCGTTCCGGATCGTCCAGGAAGCGGTCACCAACGTGATCCGGCACGCCGGCACCGGCCACTGCGACGTCGCCGTCCGGGAGGATGCCGGGGTGCTCACCATCGAGGTCACCGACGACGGTCGCGGCGGGACCGGGCTCGGCGCCGGCTACGGCATCCCCGGCATGCGGGAACGCGTCAGCCTGCTGGGCGGGGATTTCGCCGCCGGGCCGCGCGACGGCGGCGGCTTCGGGGTCACCGCGACGATTCCGCTGCCCGCGACCGGCCCGGCCACCCTCCGCGCGGCGGAAATGCCGGCCTGGTGAGCGTCCGGGTGGTGCTGGCCGACGACCAGCCGCTGATCCGCAGCGCCCTGCGGGTGCTGATCAGCGACTCCGGTGATCTCCTGGTGATCGGCGAGGCGGCGACCGGCGCCGAGGCCGTCCGGCTGGCCCGTGAGCTGCGGCCGGACGTGGTGGTGATGGACATCCGGATGCCGATCATGGACGGCATCGAGGCCACCCGGCACATCCTGGCCGGCCCGGACCCGGCCCGGGTGCTGATCCTGACCACGTTCGACGACGACGAGTACGTGTACGGCGCCCTCCGCGCCGGCGCCAGCGGTTTCCTGGTCAAGGACATGGCCCTGGACGACATCCTGGCCGCCGTCCGGGTCGTCGCCGGCGGGGACGCGCTGATCGCGCCGAGCGTCACCCGCCGCCTGATCGAGCAGTTCGTCGACCGCCCACCGGAGCCCGCCACCACCGCGGTGCCCCGGCGGACGTCGGACGGGATCACCGGGCGGGAACGCGAGGTGCTGACCCTGGTCGGCCGCGGCCGGTCGAACGCCGAGATCGCCACCGACCTGCACATCAGCCCGGCCACCGCCAAGGCGCACGTGGCCCGCCTGTTCACCAAGCTGGACGCCCGCGACCGGGTGCACCTGGCGATCCTGGCGTACCAGATGGGCCTGGTCGCGGTCACGGATTAGCCCGTGGGCTTACGTCCGCGGGCCGATTCGCCGGGCGCCGTCGCCGCCTAGCGTGCTCAGGGTGATCAATGCCGCCGCCCGGGCGCTGTCCCGGCACACCCGCTACCTCGACGACGAGTTCCACACCCTCGGCGGCCTGGTCCGCCCCGGCGACGTCTGCCTGGACGCCGGCGCGGCCGCCGGCCTCTACACCCAGGCGCTGTCCCGGCTGGCCGGGCCGACCGGGGTGGTGCACGCCGTCGAACCACTGACGTTCTCGCACCCGTTCTGGTCGCGGGTCCTCGGCGCCCGGCGCCGGCCCAACGTGCACCACCACGCGGTGGCGCTGGGCGCGCGGCCCGGCCGGGCCGCGATGCGCGTGCCGTACACCCCGCACGGCCCGGCCACCAGCCGATCCTTCCTGGACTGGCAGAGCCACGGGGTCGGCTCCAACGCCGAGTTCGACCGGCACGAGGAGATCCTGGTCGACGTCGAGACGATCGACGGCCTGGTGAAGGGGGCCGGCCTGACCCGCCTGGACTTCATGAAGATCGACGTCGAGGGCGGCGAACTGCACGTCCTGCACGGCGCGTCCGCGACCGTGGACCGGTTCCGGCCGACGATCTTCATCGAGATCGAGGCCCGGCACACCGACCGCTACGACTACACCCCCGCCGACATCGTCGACTGGCTCACCGCCCGCGGCTACCGCATGCACGCCTGGCACCGCGGCTGGAAACCGACCGACCTGGTCTGCGCCCACGCCAACAACTACCTGTTCCGGGCTGCGGATCCGGACCGCTGACGATCGCTACCACAACCCGGCACCCGGGCTGGGCGCCCAGATGGTCAGGGTGTTGTCGTAGCTCGCCGTGACGATGCGGTGCCCGTCCAGGTGGGGCATGGTCAGCACCGCGCTGACCGGCCCCATGTGGCCGTGGAACTCGGCGAGCGGAGTGTCGTCCTCGGGATCCCAGACATGCACCGAGCCCAGGTAGTCCCCGGCGACGACACCGCACAGCCCGTCGATGCCGGGCAGCAGGGCGAGCGCGGTCACCCCGGACCGAAATTCTCTGGACCGAGCGAGCCGGGCGGTGCAGCCGTCACCCCAGAAGTCCCAGTCGAGGTCCCAGACGTTGAGGTGACCGCGGTCGGCGCCGGCGTCGCTGTGCCCGGAAACGATGCGGTGCCGGCCGTCGGCGCCGGGCAGCACGGCCAGGGCCGTCACTCCGCCCGCCTGGCCCGCGAACTCCTCGATCACGTCGCCCCGGTCGGCGTCGGCGATCCGGATCGTTCCCTCGCTGTCGCCGGACACGATCCACCGGCGGCCGTCCGCGTCGAGGACCGAGGTCAGCGCCGTCACTCCGCCGTGGTCGTAGGCGTATTCGCCCGGCTCGGTCTGGGTATGCGGATCCCACGTGCGAACCGAGCTACGGCGGGACTGGAATCGGCCCGCCTGCCCGGACACGATCCGGAAACCGTCGCCGGGGGCCGGGATCGCGGTCAGGGCCATGATCCCGCCGTCCTCGCCGGGGAACTCGGCGACGTGGGTGTCGTCATCGACGTTCCAGACCGTCAGGGTGCCGATGTCATCGAAGATCTCGTTGCTGTCGCCGGAGACGACATGGGTCTTCCGGCCCGGCCCGATCGCCGCCACCAGCGCCGAAATTCCATGATCGTGCCGGGCCAGGGCGGCGACCTGAACCTGCCGGTCGGGGTCCCACACGCGCACCGACCCACCACCGTCGCCGGAAACGATCCGGTAGCGGTGGCCCGGGGCGGGCAGCAGAGCCAGGGCCGTCACCCCACCGTCGTGGCCGACCAGATCCCGGACCTGGACACTGCTGTCGGGATCCCACACCCGCACCGACCCGGTACCGTCACCGGAGACCACCCGGTGCCGCCCGTCCTGAGCCGGCAGCACGGCCAGCGCGCCGACGCCGAGCCGGTGACCGGTCAGCTCGGCCGACCGGACGCCGGTCTCCGGATCCCAGACCCGGACGGATCCGTCCCGGTCCGAGAATCCCTCGCCGTCGCCGGAGACGATCCATCGCCGGCCGTCCGGGCCGGGCATGAAGGCGAGAAAACCCACCCCGCGGCCGTGCGCGTGGAACGTGACCGGCGGGACGTCGCTGCCGGGTTCCCAGATCCGGATGTCACCTCGGCCGTCGCCGGTCACGATGCGGTGCCGCGGATCCGGGCCGGGCAGGATCGCGAGTGCGGTCACCCCACCCTTGTGCCCGGGCAGATCGGCCACCTGGGTGCCGTGTTCGGGGTCCCACACCCGCACCGTGCCGTCGTCGCCGAAGTCCGAGCCGCGGTCCCCGGACACCAGGTGATGCCGCCCGTCCCGTGCGGGAATCGTCGCCAGCGCCGTCACCCGGCCGTGGCCCGTGAACTCGGCGACGCACTCGCCTGCCTCGAGATCCCATACCTGGATGGGCCCGTCGTCCTCGGACCACACGTCGTCATGGCCGGACACCAGATGTCGGCGCCCGTCCGGCGCCGGCAACGTCGTCAGCGCCGTCACCCCGCCACGGTTATCGGTGAACTCGGCGATCCGCGCGCCGCTGGCCGGATCCCACACGGTCACCATCCCGTCGGTGTCGCCGGAGGCGACGAGATTTCCGCCGTCGGCGGTGGGCAGCATCGTCAGAGCCGTCACGGTGGCGCGGTGCTCGCGAAACTCGGCGAGCCGGGTGCCGCTGTCGGCATCCCAGACCCGGATCGCGGCATTTTTGGCACTCAGAGTCCGCTGGTGAGCGGAGATGATCAGCCGGGCGCCGTTCGCGGCCGGGACCACGGTCAGGGCGGACACGCCGCCCTGATGGCCGGCGAGCGTCCGATGTGTGGTGCCGGACCAGATCGCCGCCTCGACATGCCAGGACCATCCGGGGTGGGCCGCGGCGAGGGCACGCACCAGGTCCGTGCAGCGGGTCTTGCCGGCCCAGATGTGCAACCACCAGGCCCGCCGGTCCGGGGACCAGGCGGGCCAGTCGCTGGTCGCCGCCGCCTCCAGCGCGGCGGCCGCGGCGATCGCGGCGCGATCGGACAGGGTGTGCCGGTAGCGCAGGATGTGGCCCTGGGAGCAGGTGAGGAGAAATCCGGGATCGGTCATCAACCCGTCGAGAACCCCACCGCCCGCCGCGTGGGCGGGGAGTTCCAGGCGGGTGTAGTCGTCGGTGGCGTCCCAGTCCCGGCGGCCGGTGACCGGGCAGGCCGCCGGCACCAGCCAGGCGGTGAGCAGCCGATGCGCCGTCGCGCGCGCCAGGGCGAGTCGTTCCGTGAGGCCGGCGTCCACGGGCGCGGCATCGCCGTCCGGATCGCCGGCGAACAGATCCCGGAGACTCTGATGCCGGACCTGATAGGTCGGTGCCCGATCAGGTCCGGCGAGGACGTCGAGGAACGCCCGGGCGGACCCGTTCAGCCAGTCGGTCAGCCGGTCCCGGGCGGCCGGGTCGCCCATGATCCCGGCCAGCTCGACGCTGGTCAACGGGCGGGTCGCCGAGGTCAGCAGGGCCAGGGCGGGCAGGTGGACGCGGTCCCAGTCCGGGTGGGCCGACCAGCGCTGAACCTGCAGCTCGTAGAAGCCCCGCAGCCGTCCCGGCAGGGACGACACGTCGGCCGGCGGCCGGATCCCCGCCCGGATCTCGTCGAGCACGTACCGGAGGTAGATCCACACACCGCCGCATCTCCGCAGCAGCGCCGACGTGAACGCTTCAGCGTTCACGCCGTGCCGGGCGAGGACCGCGGTCAGGGCGGCGTCCCGGTGCGCTGCCGGCGCCTCCCGGTCGAGTCCGGCGGCCGCCCGGAGGTAGGCCGCCATGTCGGCCAGGTTGCTGTCGCTCGCCACCTCGATCTGGGACCAGCCCACCCGCAGCGGATCCCGCAGGGCGACCAGTGGCAGTCCGTATCGGCTGGTCGCGACGATGTGCACCCCGGAGGGCAGCGCGTCCGGGGCCGGTAGCCCCAGGGGGATTCCGGTGCCCATGCCCGGCGCGTCCGGCTCCGCCTCGTCCAGGCCGTCGATCACCAGCACGATCGGCGGCCGCTGCTCCGGTGGGCAGGCCGCGTCCCGCGCGGCCGCGGCCGCCCGGATCACCTTGGCCAGCCAGTCCGGGCGCAGGGCGGCGGCGGGAAAGGCGTCCCCGGGGGTGAACCGGTCGGCCAGACCCCAGCCGCCGATGAGCTGGGCCGCGAGGCTCTTCCGCGCCTCGACCGGGTTACGGGCGCCGCCCTCGATGCGGGTGAAGTGATGGACGCACGGGCGGGTCCAGACCAGGTGGGCCGCCAGCGCGCTCTTGCCGACGCCGGCCTCGCCGCGGACCACGATGTATCCCCGGTCCTGTCGGCCGATCGTCTCCTCGATCGTCGCGACCAGGGCCTTCCGGCCGTGGAATCGGGACAGCTCCAACTGGTCGGCCAGCGGTGCGGGGTCGAAGATCGCATCCTGCACCGAGTCGAACGTGCCGGCCACGACCCGCACGTACATCGGCCCGGTGTGGACCGTCCCGCTGATGTCCCGCCCGGCGACCACCGCGCCCGGCGCGACCTGCCAGTTGCCGGCTCTCATCGGCCGGTCGTACCCCGCCCGGTGGTGTCGATCTCGGCTCCGGCGGCGATGTCCCGCCCGGCGACCACGGCTCCGGAATCCACCTCGGGCGGCGGCTGGACCCCGGTGCCGGCCGGCGCCGAGCCGTCCGTCCGGACCTTGCCGGCGATGTCCCGGCCGGCCACGACGGCCCCGCGCCCGATCCGGCGGGCCGCGGACCCGGTCGCCAGCCAGCCGGCCAGCACCGCGCCGGCGACGGTGCAACCGGCGGCCGCGACCCACCACAGCCGGCCGCCGTGCAGCTCGTTGATGACCGCACTGTTGACGGCGGCCAGCGTCACGCCGGTTGCCGAACCCCAGACGAGCCGGCGATCGGTCACGGATCATCTCCTTGTCGCAGCGCACCTCATGAGCACAGGGTGATCGCGACAATACTTCCCGGCCGACCGGCCCGCGGCAAGACGTCCGGTCCGTCCACGGCCGACGGACGTGCCCGGATCAGCGGGGCGGGGGCTCGTACGTCTGGTGCAGCTTGCGCAGGGAGCGGACCGCCGAGCGGATCTCCTGCAGATAGCGTTCCGGCCCGAAGCTCTGCTCGGAGTCCAGGCCGACCGTGTCGACCGGGCAGCCGTACGGCAGGTTCAGCAGCCGGATCGCGTCGGCGTGCTGGAACGGCACGTAGATCGGTGACGTGACGATCAGGACGGCGTCACCGGGGCCCGGGCGGTGCTCGCCGGCCCAGAAGCGGTAGGTGTCCGAAGTGTCCGCCCGGCGCAGCTCCGGCTCGGCCGACGGCGCGGCCAGCACCTGGACCGTTGTCGCCCCGGCCGCGGCCTGGATCGTTGTCGCGCCGGGCGCGGTGAAATCGGTGATCGACCAGGAGTCGTGGCCGGCCGGGCCGGTGGTGCCCCGGTGCTCGACCGGCTCGCCCAGCGCGAAGCTCGCCCGCAGCCCGGCCCGCATGGCGTCCACCTCGGTGACGCAGCCGGCCAGTCCGGGCGTGGCCAGCTCGGTCTCGTGCAGCGGCCGGAAGCTGCCGAGCCCGGCGACCCGGGGCGAGCCGACGGCCCCGGAACGCCACAGCCGGGCGGCGTAGTCGGCACGCTGCAGGCAGGTGGCGCCGAGACCGCCGAGGACCAGCAGGTGGGTGTACTCGCGCCGGCTCGGCGGGTGGGCGGTGACCAGGCCGAGCGCGGTCGCCGCGCGGTCGATGGCGGCGAGCACCGGCGTACCGAAATCCTGGGGGTCCATCATGTGTCGTTCCAGGCTGCCTCGGCGGAAGTCCCAGTGGGCGCCGGAGAAGTCGTCCAGCCAGGCGAGCAGCTCGGCGGTTCCGCCGCCGGGCAGCCGGCCACCGGACGCCGCGACGAGCTCCCGCAGCGGCGCCGAGGTGATCCAGTCGCGGATGCCGCCGGCCAGGTCACCGGGTGGGCTCGGCGGCAGGGCGACCGGCCGCGCGGTCGTGTTGTCGTCCAGATGCACACGACGATCCTGCCATCAGTGGAACGGGCGCAGCTCGCGGACGACGTCGGAGGCGGCCCGGGCCAGCAGGGAGGCGTCCGAGCCGACGCCGACGAAGCGGAAGCCCAGCGCGGTGTGGGCGGCCGCCTGCCGCGCGTCCCCGGCCAGGATGCCGGCGGCGATCCCGGCGTCCTTCGCGGCGGCGAGCACCTGGTCCAGGGCCGCGGTGAACTCCGGCGCGTCGAAGCGACCCGCGCAGCCCAGGTCGGTGGAGAGGTCGCGCGGGCCGACGAAGAGCACGTCGACGCCGGGCACGCCGGCGATCTCCGCGGCCGCGGTCAGCGCGCCGCGGCTCTCGATCTGCACGATTCCGACGACGTGATCGTTCGCGGTCGCCAGGCGGTCGGGGCGCAGGCCGAAGTCGTACACCCGGTTGTAGGTGGCGACGCCGCGGTCGCCCTCGGGTGGGTAGCGCAGGTGCCGCACCGCGGCGCGGACCTCGGCGGCCGATTCGAGGCGGGGGAACATCACGCCGGCCACCCCGGCGTCGAGCAGCCGCCCGGTGCGGATCCGCTCGGCCGACTCGACCCGGGCCAGCATCGGGGTGCGGCGGGCCTCGCCGGCGAGCTGCTGGTGCAGCAGCGCCTGCTCGTCGCCGCCGCCGTGTTCCAGGTCGACCAGCAGCCAGTCGAAGCCGGCCACCGCGCACGCCTCGGTCGCGAGCGCCGAGCCCAGGCCGAGAAACGTGCCGAACAGGGTGTCCCCGGCGGCGAGCCGAGCCCGCAGCCCGCTCATCGACGGCGGGCCGGAGACCTGCGGGCCGGAGGTCTGCGGGCCGCTCATCGGTTACGGCCGGAGAGCTGCTCGACGCCGCGCAGCAGCACCCCGTGGTCGAGGTCGCCGTGGCCCAGGTCGCGGACCGCCTCGATCAGCTGGGCGACCAGCTCGCCGACCGGCAGCGCCACCTTCGCGGAGCGGGCCGCGTCCAGCACGATGCCGAAGTCCTTGTGATGCAGATCGACCCGGAAGCCGGGCTGGAAGCGCCGCTCCAGCATCGCGGCGCCCTTGCGGTCCAGGACGGTGCTGCCGGCCAGGCCGCCGCCGAGCACCCGCAGCCCGCGGGCCGGGTCGACGCCGCTGGCCTCCAGCAGCACGATCGCCTCGGCGACCAGCTCGATGGTGCCGCCGACGACCAGCTGGTTGGCCGCCTTGACGAGCTGCCCGGCGCCGGCCGGCCCGACGTGCGTGATCGTGGTGCCGAGCGCCTCGAACACCGGCCGGGCCCGCTCGAACGCGACGGCCGCGCCACCCACCATGATCGACAGCACCGCGTCGATCGCGCCCTGCTCCCCGCCGGAGACCGGGGCGTCGAGCGCCTGCAGGCTGGCCGCCCCGGCCGCGCTCTCGATCGCCCGGGCGGTCTGCGGCCGGACCGTGCTCATGTCGATCACCAGCGCCCCCGGGTCGGCGTGCTCGATCACCCCGTCCGGGCCGAGCACCACCTCCTCCACGTCGGGGGAGTCGGGCAGCATCGTGATCACCACGTCGGCGCCGCGCACGGCTTCCGCGACCGACGCCGCGTGCCGGCCGCCGGCGGCGACCAGCCGGTCGGTGCCGCCGGGGCGGCGGGTGTGGCCGGCCACGTCGAAGCCGGCCTTCACCAGGTTGTCCGCCATCGGCGCACCCATCACGCCGAGGCCGATGAAGCCGATCGTCCACATATGTAGATGCCTAACGTGTAGTTGGATGCGGCCCAACATAGGAAATAGCTCTGCTTCGGTCAAGCGCCATTTACGTACGAGGATGTCTGTTAGGCTCGGCGACCACCGAGATGGAGGAGTATCGATGCGGATCCTGGTCACCGGCGGCGCCGGCAAGGTCGCCACGTCCTTGCGGACCCGGCTCGCCGCCGACGGGCGGGTGCTGCGGCTGTTCGACGTGGTCCGGCCGCCCGCGATCGACGGCGCGGGCGCCGAGGAGGCCGTGCTCGGCTCGCTCGCCGACCCGGACGCGGTGGCCGCCGCCTGCGCCGACGTGGACGCGATCGTCCACCTCGGTGGCCAGAGCAAGGAGGCGGACGCCGGTGAGGTGCTGCGCTCCAACGCGCTCGGCACCTACCACCTGCTGGAGACCGCGCGCCGCCTGGGCATCACCCGGCTGATGCTGGCCTCGTCGTCGCATGCCGCCGGGTTCCACGTGCGCGACGTCGCGGCGTACCCGGACGGGTTGCCGGCCGATCTGCCGCCGCGCCCGGACACCCTGTACGGCTGGAGCAAGGCCGCCGTCGAGTCCCTGGCCAGTCTCTACGTGGACCGGTTCGGCCTGGACGTGATCTGCGTACGCATCGGATTGTGGTTTCCGACCCCGCCGCAGAACCGCGGCCTGGCCACCTGGCTCTCCCCGGACGACGGCGCCCGCCTGGTCGAGGCGTGCCTGTCCGCGCCGAGCCCCGGCTTCCGGATCGTCTGGGGCGTCAGTCGCAACACCCGCCGCTGGTGGTCGCTCGCGGAGGGTGAGGCGATCGGCTACTTCCCGAAGGACGACGCCGAGGTGTTCGCGGCCGAGCGGATCGCCGAGTTCGGCGAGCCCGACTTCGACGAGAACCCGGAGCTGAACCGGGTCGGATCGTGGTGGTGCGACTGGCCCCTGGCCCAGCGCATGGGCTGATCACTCCGCAGCCGCTGCAGAGGCCGCAAATCTTTCAGCGGATTCCTTCGCGGCGCAGGGTGCGCGCGAGGGCCGAGACGTGCCGGGTCACCGCGTCAGCCACCTGCTGCACGTGTTCGGGGGTGGCCCGGCCGGCCGGCATCGAGCAGGACACCGCGTCGCTGGCCGGGATCCGGTAGCCCACCGCCACCGCCACACAAGCCACCCCCTCGGTGTTCTGCTCCCGCTCGAACGCCCAGCCCCGCTTGCGGACCGCGTCCAGCTCCTCGTGCAGGGCGGACCGGTCGGTGATGCTGCCCGGCCGCATCCCCGCCAGGGCCGGCGGCAGCAGCGCGTCGACCTCGGCCTCGGTCAGCTCGGCGAGCAGCGCCTGCCCGAGCGCGGTCACGTGCGCCGGGAGCCGCCGGCCGACCCGGGACACCCGCCCGCTGGAGTCCCGCGCCTCCCGGCTGGCCAGGTACAACACGTGCGCGTCGTCGCGCCGGGCGTAGTGGAACGTGTACCCCACCTCGCCGCGCAGGTCCTCGATGGTCTCCTGGGCGAACCGCAGCGCCGGGTCGCGGTCCAGATAGGCCGTGCCGGAGAGCAGCGCGTGCGGCCCCACCCCGAACGCCGAGCCGGTCTCGTCCGCCTCCACCCACTTGAGCTCGCGCAACGTCCGCACCAGCGCGTGCAGGCTGGACCGCGGATAGCCCATCCGCTCCTGCAGCTCGGAGAGCGTCAGCCGGGTCGGCGACGCGGCGAGCGTCTCCAGGATCTTCACGGTCCGCTCGGCCGATTTCACCGGTGAGACGTCATTGGCCGCCGTTGATCCGTCGAGAACCGAAGCCATTGATACCCGCCATCACGAAGGTTTGTTTCCAGAGTGTTGACGGTCATCATACCGGCAGCTAGCTTGTCCCTACTCGCGTGACACACACAAAACACGCGTCCATATATGTAGACAGGAGGCAGGCACGTGACTGGTCGGAGAGTGCTCGCGATGGCGGTGACCGCCGCCGTCGCGGCCGGCTGCCTGGTGGCGTGCGGCGGCGACGACAGCGCTGGGTCCGATGCCAAGGCCGAGCTGCAGATCTGGGTCCGCAAGCCGCCCGGCTCCAACACCGAGAAGACCGACCAGCAGCTCGCCGCCGCGTTCACCGCCAAGACCGGCGTGCCCACGAAGGTGACCGCGCTGTTCGACGACTTCGAGACCAAGCTGCAGCAGGCGGCCGCGCAGAAGAGGCTGCCGGACATCGTCATCAACGACACCGACCGGCTCGGCGGCCTGGTCAAGCAGGGCCTGGTCCGCGAGGTCGACCGGCAATCGATCGCCGGGCAGGCCGACCTGACCCCGGCCTCCTGGTCGGCCGCGACCGGCGCGGACGGCAAGATCTACGGCGTCCCGTTCTCGGCGCAGTCGTTCGCCTTGTTCCTCCGCAAGGACTGGCGCGAGAAGCTGGGCCTGCCGGTGCCGAAGAGCTGGGCCGACCTGGACGCGCTGGCCAAGGCGTTCACCACCGGGGATCCGGACGGCAACGGCAAGGCCGACACCTACGGCTACGTCGTCCCCGCCTCCACCAAACGCGGCTACACCTCGTGGTACTTCGCGAGCTTCCTCTTCTCGGCCGGCGGCGACTTCCTCACCGGCACGACCGGCAAACTCACCCCGGCGATCGACAGTCCGCAGGCGCTCGCCGCGACCACCGAGTTCCAGAAGCAGTTCTGCACGGACAAGAGCGTCGTGCCCGGCTCGGTGACCGCCGAGACCACCCAGGCCCACCCGCTCTTCGAGACCGGCAAAGGCGGGATCTATCTGACCGGGCCGTACAACATGGCTCGGTTCGACAAAAACCTCGGCAAGGAGAAATACGAGGTCGTCGCGCTCCCACCGGGCCCCGGCGGCACGAGCGTGTCGCTCGCCGAGGGGGAGAACGTCTACCTGATGGCAGGCTCCGCCAACCCCGAGGGTCAAAACCGATTTGCGACGTACGCCGTTTCGCCCGAAGGTCAGACGCTGGGCATGGCCGGCGACACCGACGGCAACGTGGTGCGCCTGCCGGTGAACAGCAAGGTCGACATGGCCGCCGTCCGCAAGGACACCCGCTGGCAGCTGTTCGCCGGCATCTACCAGAACGGCGCCCGCTACGTCCCGGTGGTGCCGGACTGGACCCCGTTCCGCCAGTCCTCGGCCGACACCCTGAACGCCCTGGTCGCGGACTGCTCGCAAGACCCGAAGGCCGCCCTGGCCGAGCTCGCGAAGACATTTTCCGACGAACTGACCAAGCAGGGAGCCAAGGGGTGACCACCACCCTGGCCGCGCCGCCGGACCGGGTGCGAGCGGCCCCGGCGGCCCGCCGGAGGAAACTTTCCACCAACACGAGCGCATGGCTCTGGCTCGCCCCCGCGCTGATCCTGTTCGCGCTGTTCAAGTTCGTGCCGATGGCCCGGGCGATCAGCATGAGCTTCCAGGAGGTCCGGCCGTACCTCGGCGACCGCTGGGTCGGCCTGGACAACTACCGGACCGTCCTGGGTGACGAGGCGTTCCGCGCCGCGGCCGGCCACACGGTCGTGCTCGCGCTCGGCGAGACCCTCGGCTCGATCGTCGTCGGCCTCGCCCTGGCCCTGCTGCTCGAGGGCACCGCCCGGCACCTGTGGTTCGTCCGCACCGTGGTCTTCCTGCCCACGGTCACCGCGATGGCGGTGGTCGCCGCGCTCTGGCGGATCCTCTACTACCCGGCGCCGGACGGCGCGCTCAACTCGGTGCTGGGCTGGATCGGACTCGGCCCCGGGCAGTACCTCGACTCGCCGCACACGTCACTGTGGTCGGTGATGGCGGTCGGGATCTGGCGCGGTGCCCCGTACGACATGATGATCTTCATTGCCGGGCTGGCCGGCGTCGACCGCACCCTCTACGAGGCCGCCGCGGCCGACGGCGCGGGGCCGCTGCGGCGCCTCTGGCACGTGGCGTTCCCGGCGATGCGCGCGGTGTTCGGCATCGTGCTCACCCTCGCCGCGATCCGCGGCCTGCGCGTCTTCACCGAGATCTTCCTGCTCACCAACGGTGGCCCGAACGGCTCCACCGAGGTGGTGATGACGCTGGTCTACAAGCTCGGCCTGGAGCGCAACGAGCTGGGCGTCGCGTCGGCCGGCTCGATGTTGCTGCTGGTGGCCACGGTCGGGCTGACATTGCTGGCGCAGCTGCTGAGGCGGCGGTCGTGAGGCAGCTCGACACGGCGCTGGGGCTCGGCGCGGTCCGCGGGCCGCTCGGCCGGATCATCAAAATCGGACTGTACGCCCTGGTGGTCTTCGTCTTCGCCGGGCCGCTGCTGGCGTTGCTGGTCAGCGCGTTCGGCCGGGTCACCGATCCGACGAAGCTGTCGCTGATCCCGCACGACCTGACCCTGGACAACTTCCGCACCGCGGTCGACCAGGGGGTGCTCCACTACCTGGCGAACTCGCTGATCGTGGTCGGGGGCGGCCTGCTGCTGCAGATGGCGGTCAGTGTCACGGCTGCGTATGCGCTGGCCCGTAAGCAATTTCCGGGCGTACGCCTGATCCTGTTTCTGATCCTCTCGACCATGATGTTGCCGGAGGAGATTCTTGCCATTCCGCTGTCGTTGGTGCTTTCCGACGTGCCGATCGTGCACGTCAACCTGGTCGGCAGCCTGGCCGGGATGATCGTGCCGGTCGGCGCGTGGGCGTTCGCGATCCTGGTGATGACCGAGTTCATGCGCGACGTGCCGATCGAGCTGGAGGAGGCGGCCCGCATCGACGGCGCCGGTGACCTGCGGATCTTCTGGTCGGTGATCCTGCCGGTGTGCCGGCCGGCGCTCGGTGTGCTCGGCATCTTCGGCTTCACGATGATCTGGGACCAGTACATCCTGCCGCTGCTGGTCGCCTCCGACGCGCAGCAGTTCACGCTGGCCCTGGCGTTGCGCAGCCTGCGCGCCGACGAGCAGGTCGGCACCGGCGTGCTGATCGCGTCGGCGCTGCTCGCGTTGTTGCCGTCGGTGGTGGTCTTCCTGGCGCTGCAGCGCCAGTTCATGCGCGGTCTGACTTCAGGAGCGATCAAAGGATGACTTTTGTACGTTCGGTGACCGTCACCCCGGTCGCGTTCCCCGACCCGCCGTTGTTGAATTCCGCCGGCGTGCACCAGCCGTGGGCGTTGCGCGCGATCGTGCAGGTAATTTCCACCGACGGGACGGTCGGGCTGGGAGAAACCTACGGCGACGCGCCGCACCTGGCGTTGTTGGCGCAAGCCGCGGCGGCGTTGCCTCGTCTGGACATTTTCGATTTAGCGGGACTTGTCCGGAAAATCAGCTTGATTCTCGGAGTCGTCGACGCTCCGGATCGGCACGGTCTCACGGGTGACTCCACCGCCGCCAAGACCCTGGCCCGGGTGGTCTCGCCGTTCGAGGTCGCCCTGCTCGACCTGCAGGGACAAGCGATCGGGCGCCCGGTGTACGACCTGCTCGGCGGCAAGGTCCGCGACCGGGTGCCGTTTTCGGCCTACCTGTTCTACAAGTGGGCCGGCCATCCCAGCGCCGCCCCGGCCGCCCGAGGCCCGGTCCCTGACCCGGACGTCGCTCGGGGCCCGGCCTCCGAGCCGGGCGCGTGGGAATCAGCCTCCGAGCCGGGCGCGTGGGAATCAGCCTCCGAGCCGGGCGCGTGGGGATCAGCCACCGAGCCGGACGCGTGGGGACCGGCGCTCGACCCGGCCGGGATCGTCGCTCAGGCCCGCACCATGATCGACCGGTACGGCTTCGAGTCGATCAAGCTCAAGGGCGGCGTGTTCCCGCCAGACGAGGAGATCGCGGCGATCCGGGCACTCCGCGACGCGTTCCCCGGCCTGCCGCTGCGCCTCGACCCGAACGCCGCATGGACCCCGGAGACGTCGATCAAGGTCGCCGAGGAGACCGCCGGCCTGCTCGAATACCTGGAGGACCCGACCGGCGGGCTGTCCGGCATGGCGACGGTCGCCGCGCTCGCGCCGATGCCGCTCGCCACCAACATGTGCGTGGTCGCCTTCGCCGACCTGCCCGAGGCGATCCGGCGGAACTCGGTCCAGGTCGTGCTCGCCGACCATCACTACTGGGGCGGGCTGCGGGCCTGCGCCGAGCTCGCCGCGATCTGCCGCACCTGGGGCATCGGCGTATCCATGCATTCCAACAGCCATCTCGGCATCAGCCTGGCCGCGATGGTCCATCTGGCGGCGTCGACCCCGTTGCTGACATACGCCGTCGACACCCACACGCCATGGCAGTCCGGGGTGGACGTAGTGGCGGACCCGCTGCCGATCACCGGGGGAGCGGTGACCGTGCCCGACCGGCCGGGGCTGGGCGTGACCCTCGACGAGGACGCACTCGCGAGGCTGCACGAAAATTACCTGCGGTGCGGCATCACCGAACGCGACGACACCAAGTACCGGCAGCAGTTCGAGCCGGACTACGTAAAACGGCGCCCCCGATGGTGAGCGGTGGTTCTTTTCCCACGGCGGCCGGTGGTTTCTTTCCCACGGCGGCTGGTGGTTTCTTTCCTACGGCGAGCGGTGGTTTCTTTCCTGCGGCGAGCGGCCACGCGTATCCCTGGGATGTGCTCGGCGATCCAGGGTTCCTCGACCGGGCACCGCAGCGCGTCACCCTCGCGGCCGCCTACCACTCGACCCGGGCCGCGACGCCGATGCACCCCGCGCACCGGATCGTCGACGCGCGCTGGGCGGCGCTCTACCGCCCGGTCCGCGAGGCGGCGTGGAAGGGCCAGAACTTGCGGCCCCTCCCACCCACCTGGGTGTCCTCGCCGGACGCGTTCGGCGACGCGGCCCGGCTGCTCAAGCGGGCCGGGCGCGAGGTCAGCGCGTGGATCGTGCTGACGCACAACACCCGGCTCGGGACGCTGAGGCCCGACGTCGCGGTGGAAAATTCCTTCGGCGAGATCTATCCGTACGCACTGTGCCCCGCCCACCAGGAGGTCCGCGACCACGCGGCCACCCTCGCCGCGGAAGCCGTCCTGGACCTGGACCTCGACGGAGTCTCCCTGGAAGCGTGCGGTCAACTGGGCGTCAGCCATCTCGGCCACCACGAGAAGACCGACGGCGCCTTCTCCGCGGAGACCGCCCGCCTGCTGTCGATCTGCTGCTGCACCGCCTGCCGCCGCGCGTGGACGGACGCCGGCCTCGACCCGTCCGCCGTCGTCGCCGCGCTGCGTGCCGGGAACCCGTCCGACGAGGTGTTGTCGACGGTGCTGGAGATCCGGCACCGGCACACCGACCTGCTGCGCGCGCAGGTTCTCGCCGGGACCGCCGGGCTGCCGGTCACGCTGCATGCCCACCCGGACCCGTGGGCGACCGGCCCCTCGCCCGGCCTGACCCCGGCCGCGGCCGCCGCGACCTCCGGCGTCGACACGCTGCTCGTGCCGTGCTGGCCACCGGGCTCGGCGGATCTGGTGCGCGCCGCGGCCCAGCACGGCAAACCCGTCGACGCCTACGTCACCCTGCTGCACCCCATGGCACCCGACGAGGTCCGCCCGCACGTCCAGGCCCTGCGGGCCGCGGGCGCGACCCGGCTGAGCCTGTACCACCTGGGCCTCGCTCCCGCCTGGCGTCAGGAACTTTTCACCGCCCTCGACTGACGGAGTCCACCGTGTTCCGCAAAGCAGCGGCCCTCGCCGCCGTCGGCTTCACCGTCCTCGCCGCCTCCCCCGTCCACGCCTCCACCCCCACCGCCTCGTCCGCTCCGGGTTCCCCTTCCGCCGCCACCACCACCACCACCACCGCCACCGGCAGTGGCACCGCGCTCGCCGCCGCCAGCACCGCCGCCACCGGCAGTGGCACTTCGCTCGCCGCCGGCACCGCCGTCGTGACCATCGACGCCACGCATCCCGCCGGGCGCCTGGCCGCCGACGCCGTCGGCCTGTCGTTCGAGATGCGTGAGCTCGGCATCGGCAACCTCGACCCGGCCCGGGGCAACATGGCCCAGCTGATGCGCACGCTCGGTCCCAGCAACCTGCGGATCGGCGGCAACACCCTGGACCGCGACACCCTCTGGGTACCGGCCGGCCAGTCACCCCCGGACCCCAAGCCCACCTGGGTCGAGGACGTCGTCACCCCGAACGACCTCCAGCGCCTGCGCGGCCTGCTCGACACCACCGGCTGGAAGGCCGAGGTCGGCGTCAACGTCGGCCGCTGGGATCCGGCGCTCGCCGCCGACCAGGTCCGCGCGATGGACCGGATCCTCGGAAAACGCCTGCTCGCGGTCGAGTGCGGCAACGAGCCGGACCAGTGGGAGGGCAAGGCGCTGCGCCCGCCCGGCTACGCGTACCCGCAGTACCACGCGGACTGGTCAGCCTGCGCGGACGTCGTCGCCCACGACGGCACCGCCCGCGACCGCATCGCCGGCCCGGACACCGCCGGCACCTCGTCGTCGTGGGCGTCGTCGCTCGCCGCCGACGAGCACGACCGGATGAGCATGCTGACCGTCCACCAGTACGCGTCCGGCCCGGACCTCACCATCGACCGGATGCTCGCCCCCGCCCAGATCACGTCGCAGCTCAACGCGGTCGCCGGCAACCTGGCCGCGGCCACCGCCAACGGCCTGCCGATGCGGGTGGACGAGGCGAACTCGGCGTACAGCGGCGGCGTGGACGGCGTCAGCAACAAATACGCCTCCGCGCTCTGGGTGATCGATTACGGACTGTCGATGGCCCAGGCCGGTATGTCCGGCGTCAACATCCACGGCGGCCTCGGCGTCTGCAACGACCCGATCTGGAACGGCAAGTTCCAGCGCTACACCCCGATCTGCGCCTCGAGCAAAGCCTACGAACTGGCCCAGCAGTACAAGGTGATGCCGATCTACTACGGCATCTGGATGGCCCGCCAGATGGGCCCGGGCCGCTTCCTGCCCATCAAGATCAACACCGACAAGAACATTTCGGCGTACGCGGTGAGGGGCGACGACGGACACACCCGCATCGCCCTGATCCACAAGGACAGCACCGCCCCGGTCGACGTCACCCTGACCGTCGGCGGCCGGAACCGCCCCGCCTCGGTCCTGGCGATGACCGGCCCCGCCCTCGACCAGGAGCCCACCGCAATCCAGGGCGCAACCGTCGACGCGGCCGGCCGCTTCCACCCGACCCCGTCCCCGGCCCACGTCACCACCGGCACGCTCACCCTGACCGTAGGCCCGGCCAGCGCCGTCGTGGTGACCTTGTGAGCCGAGCCGAGCCGAGCCGAGCCGAGCCGAGCCGCGCCGCGCCGCGCCGCCCGGTGCCGTCGTGGTGACCTCGTGAGCCGAGCATCGCGCCGCTGTCCTCCGTCGCCCGCGCCGGCCGCGTCAGGCGGGAACGGTCCCGCCTGACGCCGACCGGTCAGAAGCCGGGGAAGGTGGTGCGCAGCTCGTCGAGCGAGATGTTGCCGGTCGTGTCGGTGCCAGCCGGGGTGTACTGCGGCGCCAGGCGCCCGTAGATGAGCCGGATCACGGCCTCCAGCGGCCCGTCGAACGTCGCGGTCGCCGGAACGTCCTCGGTCGTGAGGCGGGCCTGGTCGTCGAGGACGATCCGATACGGCGTCTTGGCGACCTCGACGACCGCGGACTCGCGCTCCGCCGCCGGCTTGCCGATGAAGCCGAGCAGGAAGCTGATCCCGGCGCTCAGGTGCTCGGCGAGCAGCTGAGCGGACTCGTCGGACAGCGCCGCCGCCGGGTCGACGCCGGCCCGGACGTCCCAGTTGTGCAGCACGACCTCGCTCAGCCGCATCGCCGCGAACGACGCGAGCGACAGCGGCTCGGGCAGGAACCCGATGTCGACCTTGAGGTCCTCGTGACGGTCCTCCGGAATGGACTCCAGGGCGGCGACCAGCGCCTCGTCGGAGGCCAGCCAGCCGGCCGCCTGGTCCTGCGGGCTGAGCGCGTTCCACCGGTCCCAGATGCCCTGGTTGAAGCCGGGCCCGGGCTTCTCGGTCTCGCCCAGCGCCGCGCGGAGACCGCCGAGGGTGATCTCGGCGCCGCTGCCCAGGTGCGAGAGGACGTCGGCGACGGTCCACTCGGAGGCGGCGGACGGCCCGGTGAGTTGATCGGTGGTGAGCGAGGGGACCGTGCCAGCGAGGGTGTCGTGCTCACTGCGCAGGGCCGCGATCGTGCGGCCGGCAAGGGTCGTCATTCCCCAGAGCCTAGTTCCGCCCGCGCCGGCTCGGGCAGAGGGCGCGGCGAGCCCACCACCCAGCCGCGCTCCGAGTCACCACGAAAGGCCGCGATGCGGGCGGCGACGACAGGCTGCGATCCGCGCCACGAACGCCGGGCGGCGACGACAGGCCGCGTTCCGTGCCACGAACGCCGGGCGGCGACGACAGGCCGCGTTCCGTGCCACGAACGCCGGGCGGCGACGACAGGCCGCGATCCGTGCCACGAACGCCGGGCGGCGACGACAGGCCGCGTTCCGCGCCACGGAACGCCGGGTCGCGACGATGGGCCGCGATCCGCGCCACGGAAGGCAGGGCCGCGACGACAGAGGGCGATGAAAGGCCGCGACAAAGCGCCGGGATCCGGGCCGGGCCGAAAGAGGGCCGCGACCAAGCGGGTCGCCGACCGGCGTGGCGGAATCGCGCCGAACGGGCGCCGTCGCGTGGGAAGCTCTCGTCAGAGTCCGGCGGCCGCATCGCAACGGGGAGAGCCATGCACCTCAGTCCACCTCTACGACACTGGCACCCGATCCGCGACGGGCGGCGGGCGGTGGCCGAGATGAGCCACACCCCCAGCGAACTGCTCGTGGTGGCCGCGGTCTGGCTGACCGTCGCACCCCTGGTCTTCGACCATCACGTGGCGGTGGCGACCTACGCCGCCTGGAGCGACGTCCTCGCCGGCCTGACCTTGGTGGCCCTCGGCTACCTGCGCGCCGTGCACCCGGCCGGGACCACCCGGCTGAGCCTGGTGGCCGCGGTCATCGGCGCCTGGGTGATGATGTCGCCGTTCGTCCGCGGCTACTCCCACGTACCCGCGGTGACCTGGAACGACCTGGTGACCGGCGCGGTCGTGATCGCGCTCGGCGCGGCCGGCTGGTGGACCAGCAGCGCCCAGCGGGCGTCGGAGAGCTGGATCCGGGAGATCGAGAAGGCCCGGGCCCGGCGAAGCCAGCGAGGCTATCGGTAAAAACCTTTTGCGGGTACGGCGTGGGCACCGCCCACGCCGTACCCGGCAATGGTGTTGGTTTTATTTTGCGACGGTGCTTTTTACCCAGGCGATGAAGTTGGTCGTCGCCTCGCCGGTGCGCTCGGCCATGGTGTGGCCCAGCCCCCAGACGGTGGCGAAGTCGACGTCGCCGACGCCGTAGTTCTGCAGCGCGAGCGCCAGGTTGACCTCGGTCGTGTTGGCGGTGTCGCCCTGCATGATGCCGGTGCGGATCCGCCAGTGCTTGGCGACCGTGCTCTTCTGGTAACCGGCGTAGGCGGCGTTCAGGTAGTAGAGCGGGGTGTACGCGTTGACCCGGGCCGCCATCGCCTGACCCACGGTGTCGGTCTTGGCGAAATCGGTCGTGTAGGCCGACGAGGCGAAATCTTCCTTCCAGCCGGAGAGCTTCGCGAAGGCGGCCTCGTTGGCGGCGGTGACCTGCTCGGCGACCGGGGAGAAGTGCAGCCCGGCGGTGCCGCTGCCGAAGACGACGTTCTCGCCGACGGTGCGATCCGGGCCGTCGAACGCGCCGACCGCCTTGGAAGGAACTTTCTGGCTCTTGGCGAAACCTGCCAGGCTGGTCACCTTCGCGGTGTTGGTGGCCGCGTCGTAGGTGGCCCACTGGCCGGTGCTGTTCAGGTGCTTGAAGTACTCCGCGACCGTCTTGTAGGTGGTCGTGTCGGTCTGCTGCCCGTTGCCACCGGGCATCCCGCCACCCGCCGCCCCGCTCGGCATCCCGGCGCCACCGGGCACCGCACCGCTCGGCAGCCCCGCGCCGCCAGGAACCGCGCCACCCGCCGCCCCGCTCGGCAGCCCCGCGCCGCCAGGAACCGCGCCACCCGCCGCCCCGCTCGGCAGCCCCGCACCGCCAGGGACCGCGCCACCCGCCGCACCGCTCGGCAGCCCCGCGCCACCAGGGACGGCACCACCGGGCGCGGCGCCACTCGGCATCCCCGCGCCGCCCGGAGCCCCGCCGCCCGGAGCCCCGCCGCCGCCCGGCGTCATCCCCGCCATGAACGAGTTCGACGGCGTGTACGGGAACTTCGTGTCCTTCAGGAAGTTGTTCAGCGACTCGTTGATCACCTTGACCAGGTAGTCGTAGTAACTGCCGGCCAGATACACGCCGTCGGAACTCTTCTCCAGCGACAACGTCTTGCCAGCGGAATCCTTCAGGCCGAGCTTGTTCTGGTGCGCGGCGAAAGCTTTCGCCAACTCGGTCGAGTAACTCTTCGTCCAGGTCCCGTCCGCCCGGGTGTCGGCCGTCGAGAACTGCCCGAGGTTCCACTCGTAGGACGCGTTCGCGTAGTCCAGGCTGGTGATCGGGCACCAGCACATCGCCCCGGCCACCGCGTCACTGATCGTCGCGCCGCTCGCGTCCGTCATGGCGGCACCGAGGCTCTCGAGATACGGCGTGTACAGCTCGCTGTCCCCGGACGACCCCATCACCGCCGACTGCGCCCCACCACCGCTCATCCCGAACACCACGATCCGGTCCCGGCTGCCCGGGATCGTGGCGGCGTTGTAGCGCACGTAGCGCACCGCGGCCTTCAGGTCGGTGACCCCCCACGGCGCGTTGCCGGCGTAGCCGTCGCCGTTGCTGTCCTTGCCGCGCAGGCCCGGGTGCACGTAGACGTAGCCGGCCGCCATGTACTCCGAGACGGTGTCGAAGCTGTACTCGGTCAGCGGCTTCTGCGCGGCGTAGCCCGGCGTGTTGACCGGCAGCACGATCGGCGCGGTCGCCGCGGTGAAATCACCGACCGTCCCGGTGGAATTTACCTTCACCGTGTACGTGCCGTCACTGTTCTTCGTCCCGGTGAAGAATTTTCCCGGCACGAAGACGCTGAGTGATTCGTAATCGGTCGCGGCCGGCTTGGTGACGTAATACCGGCCGATCTGGTAATAGACGTCGTTCGTCGCGTCGTAACTCCAGGTCGCCGCGCTGAACGCCAGCGACCCGGTGCCGGACCCGGCGGGAGCGCTCGGGGACGAGTCATTGTCGTCGCTGCACCCGGCCAGGCCCAGCACGCCGATCGCCGAGGCCGCGGTGGCGCCTTGAAGGAGGGTTCGCCTGCGCAGTGCCATGGTGGGGGTCTCTCTCTCGGGGAGGCGGCAGCCGTGAACAGGGAATGGTGTGAATCGCCTGTGAATCAGCTGTCCGGCGATTCTGAATTCCGTTGTCCGCGAGCCCGGATATGTCGTCTCAGGCTCGTCAAGCGTGCCGTTTCCGGGAGCCCGAGGCATCCACCGGCAGCAGTTATTGCGACTACCACTCCAGTAGTAGTCAGACGGCTCGCACGCGGTTGTTGCGGGCGTCGTGGGTGAGCTCGGCCAGGCCCAACTCCTCCAGCAGCGGGGGCAGGTACATGCCGAACCGGCCGCGGTAGCCCTTGCGCAGGCCGTACCAGCCGCCGACCGGATTGCCGGGGGAGCGGCCCCACGCCTCGACGGTGCCGTCGGTGACCGGCTTGTTCTCGTCGGCGGCACCGAGTGGCACCCAGTCACCCTGTTCGCGCAGCCAGGCGTGCAGGTCCTCGACGGCCCGCGCCAGGTAGGAAAGTTTCGTCGCGCCGACCTGGCAGACGAGCGCGGCGGGGTCGGCGTCCGGGTCGCGATACATCGTGTAGGCCGAGGATCCGGGCGGGGTCCGCAGCGCCCACGGGTCGTCCTTGGTGCCGGTTGCCATGCCCCCGACTCTAGGCTCGCGGGGCCTCCGGCAAGGCACTTCCACGCGGCACGATCAGGTAAAACGCGGTTCGCCGGCGCCCGGACGTGCGGCGCCGGCGAACCGGACGGTCACCGTCGTGCGCGGTCCGCCAGCGTGTTCAGCAGGGCGGCGCCGGTGGCGGCGTCGTCGACGGTCACCACGAACGAGCGCCCCCCGCTGCGCTCGACGAGCAGGCCGTCACCGGAGCGCAGCACCACCCCGACCCGGCCGCCGCGGCCGACCCGCCAGCCCCAGCCGCCGAACTGGCGCACCGGCCGGACCTCGGTCACCGACGCGCGCTCCACCTCGTCCGCCGGCACGTGCGTGCCCGGCCAGCCGACCAGCGAGCGCACCGTGAGACCGGTCGTGTCGACCCGGACGGTGAACGCGAACATCGCCGTGAACAGGCCCGCGAGCAGGACCGGGACGACCAGCAGCGCCCACTCCCGCAGCGCGACGGCAAGCAGGAAGGTAAGCACCGTCGCGATCGCGCCGACGACCAGACCGGGACCACCGTCGGCGCGGCGGATCCAGACCGCGCGCTCGCCGTCGGCCAGGCCGAGGCGCGGGGCGTCGGCGGCGACCGGCTCGGTGGCCGGCACGTGCGGGTCGTCCCGCACGAGCAGCGCCGCGACCACGGCCGGGATCAGCGGGAGGACGATGGTGGCGGCGACCGCCCACCCCCGTACCGAAGCCTGGTTCGGATCTTGCAAATGACGCTGGGCACCGGCCGTGACCAGCAGCAGGCCGGCGCCGAGCCCGCCCATCCAGACGGTGGACGCGGCGACCATGCGGCGGGTGATCACCGCGCTGCCCCAGAACCAGGCGATCGCTCCGAAAAGGACACACCCCGCGATCACCAGGGTTGCCGCGGTGAGCAGCAGAGCATTCAAAGACATGAATTCATTTGGTACGGAGGAGCCGGCCCGCCAGTGCGTGGCCAGCGGGTCCGGCAGCGTGTCGCGCCAGCTCAGCACGGTCGCGGCACCGGCGGAGAAAAGTGCCAGCGCGGCAACGGAGGACCACAGTGGAGTCCGCCAGTGATGGTTGGTCATCGGCTCATCGCCTCCTTAAGGAGCACGGTCAGGGTTTCGGGGGAAAGTTTCGCCTCGCGCGCGGCGCTGACCAGGGCGGACAGCGCGTTCTCGACGGGCGAGAGGTCGGTGGCGGCGCGGCTGGTGACGACCGCGCCGCGCCCCCGGCGCAGCTCGATCAGGCCTTCGTCACGCAGCTGCTGGTAGGCCTTGAGGACGGTGTGGACATTGAGATCAAGCGATTCCGCGAGCTCGCGGGCCGCCGGAAGCCGATCGCCGGGCGCGAGATCGCGACGGGCGGCGGCGAGATGCACCTGCGCGACGAGCTGCGTATACAGCGGCTCGTCGCTCGCCGGGTCGATCCTCCAGAGCATGTAACTGACTCTAGTTGTTATAGGTGAACTAGAACAAGTGCGGCAGATCAAGATCTTTGAATTCATGTCCTGGGCTGCGGCCGATAACTGATCGTCGCTCCCGCGGGGACCCTTCCGGGCTTCGCAGGGCGCTGGCGCGCCCTGAACGCGAAGCCCTCCAGGGCGACGTCCGAGGGTGGTTGCGGTAAAAAGAACCAACGCCCGCCGGCGGCCGCTCCAGGCCCAGCCGCGCTCCAAGCCCAGCCGTGCCCCGGCCCAGCCCGGCTTGGCCGCGCCCCAGCGTGGCCGTGCCCCGGCCGCGCCCATCCCGGCCCGGTCGCGCCCATCCCGGCCCGGCTTCGTCCTTCCGCGTCCGGCTTCGTCCTTCCGTGCCCGGCTGGCTGTCCCGGGGGGCTTGGGATTAGCTGAGGGCGGCGCTTGCCGCGCGGAGTTCGTCGAGGGCCGCCCGTGCGTAGGGCGCCATGTCGTCGTCCGGGTTCCCGTCGGACCAGGCGGCGTAGGCGCGCTTGAACGCGAGGAGTCCCAGCTCGCCGGCGAG
The DNA here is from genome assembly GCF_019704555.1 of Actinoplanes sp. L3-i22. Taxonomy (NCBI): domain Bacteria; kingdom Bacillati; phylum Actinomycetota; class Actinomycetes; order Micromonosporales; family Micromonosporaceae; genus Actinoplanes; species Actinoplanes sp. L3-i22. The sequence continues at coordinate 7,143,981 of NZ_AP024745.1, read as the reverse complement.
CGCCGCGGTCGCGTCCGGGACGCCGCGGGCGACCAGGGCGGCGGTCATGGCCGCCGCGAGGCTGACGCTCTTGAGCGCGTCCCGCTCCCGGAGCTCGGCGCTGGCGGCGACGGCGGCCTTCATTCGGGGTGCGATCTCGCGGCTCATCGGGCCCATCGCGCCGGACGCGCGCTCCAGCCCGGCGGCGACCGCGTCGAGCGGGCTCGCCCCGGCCGGCGCCTCCGCGATGCCCTCGGCCAGCAGCCGGCTCAGTGTCTCCTGCCCGGCGACCAGCAGCTCCCGCTTGTCCGGGAAGTGCCGGAAGAACGTGCTCTTGGTGACCCCGGCCCGCTCGGTGATCTGCGCGACCGTGGTGGCGTCGTACCCCTGCTCGGTGAAGAGCTCGACGGCCGCCATGACCAGGCGTTCGCGTGCGCCGGGTTCCCATCGAGCCATGTGGCCATCATAGATGATGGGACTCTTGTCCCATCACTCTGGTACTGTGACGGGACAAGAGTCCCATCACTTCGGGAGTGTTCCATGCACGTATTCGTCACCGGCGGCACCGGCCTGATCGGTTCCGCCGTCGTCGCCGAGCTGCTCGCCAACGGTCACACCGTCCTCGCGCTCGCCCGCTCCGACGCGTCCGCACAGGCCGCCGAGGCGGCCGGCGCCACCACCATCCGCGGTGGCCTCGCCGACCTGGACGTCGTGCGCGCCGGCGCCGCCCAGGCCGACGGGGTGATCCACCTGGCGTTCGGCAACGACTTCAGCAGCGCCGAGGCCGTCGCCCGCTCGGTCGCCGAGGAGACCGCCGCCCTGCTCGCGCTCGGCGAGGTCCTGATCGGCAGCGACCGCCCGCTGGTGACGGTTTCCGGCACACCGTGGGTGCCGGGCGCCGCCTCCACCGAGTCCGACCCGCTGCCGACCGACGGCCCGGTCGGTGGCCGAGGCCGTACCGTCAATGAGATTTTGACCCTGGCCTCTCGCGGGGTGCGCAGCACCTCGGTGCGGCTGCCGCGAACCGTGCACAACAACGGCGCCGGCGGCTTCGCGGGCCTGCTCACCCAGATCGCCCGCGGGTCGGGCGTGTCGGGCTACCCGGGCGACGGCACCCAGCGCTGGCCGGCCGTCCACGCCCTGGACGCGGCGGTCCTGTTCCGGCTCGCGCTGGAGCAGGCCCCGGCCGGGACGGCCTGGCACGCGGTGGCCGACGAAGGTGACGCGGTCCGCGACATCGCCGAGGTGATCGGCCGCCGGCTGGGCCTGCCGGTCGCTTCCGTGGCGGAGGAGACGTTCGGGCCGCTCGGGCAGATCTTCGCCACGGATCAGCCGTCGGTGAGCGTGCACACGCGGGAGGCGCTGGGCTGGAAGCCGGTGCACCCGAGCCTCCTGGAAGACCTGGAGAACCTGCAGCCCTGACCCTGCCGCCCGCTGCTCGCCGCCGCCCGGCAGCCCGCTCGCCGGCAGCCCGGTCGTCCGGCCTCCAGCCGGTCCCGCGGTCGCCGCCCGGCTGTTCGGCTACTTGGTCGCCCTTGGCTGCCCGGCCCCGGCAGTCGGCTCGCCGGCGGCCCGCCCGCCGCTCGCGACTCGCCGCCGGGCAGCCGCGGGTGGACGTTGCTCACGTCGGCGTCCGCCCGCGGCTGGTGCGCCCATCGGCGTCTTGCTCGTCTGCTCGCGCGGATCTGCGTCTGCTCGCGCGGCTTCGCGGCCGGTCGCGCGGCTCTGCGGCTGCTCGCGCGCCTATGCCAGCTCGCGGTAGGCCGGCGTCAGCTCTTGCCACCGTTCCTTCCAGGGCCCGGCCGGCTGCCCGGCCAGGTGGGCGGCGAGATCCTCAAGATGCGCCTGCCACCCGGCGCCGTGGTAGAAAGTTTCCTCCGCAGGCAGCCCGCGTTCCTCAACGACCAATCGCGTCCGCTCGCCTTCGGCGAAAAGCTCCGCCTCGATGACGGTCTCTTCGTCGGTGCCGGGCGCCAAAGTGACCAACAGGCGGTGCGGCACCTCGCACACGTCGATACGTCCCGGGCCGGACCAGCCGCTGGTAAAGATTGTCTTCACGGCGCCGCCGACGGTGAGGTCGCCGGTCACCTCGGCGATCCAGTTCACGAGCCGGGCCGGGTCGGTGACGGCTGACCAGAGATCGTCAATACCGGTGTCGTACACGTCCTCGACCCGGACGCCGCCGCGCCCGTCGGGCAGCCGATACAGGCTGCCGAGCAGGTGTTTCCCAGGGTTCGCGCTGGTCATGTGTCACCCTTCGGTGTCGGTGTCGGTGTCGGTGTCGGTGTCGGTGTCGGTGTCGGGGCCGGTGTCGCGGCCTGGGCCGGTGCCGGGGCCGCTGTTGGTGGTCCGCGGGCGGGCGATCTCGGCGTGCAGGTCGGTGAGCCGGCGTTGCCACAGGTCCCGGTACCGGCCCAGCCAGAGGTCCAGGTCGATGAGCGCCTCGGGCCGCAGCGAATAGACCCGGCGCTGCGCGTCCTGCCGCACGTCGACCAGGCCGGCCTCGCGCAGCACCCGCAGGTGTCGCGACACCCCGGGCCGGGCGATCGGCAGCAGCTCCGCCAGCTCGTTCACCGTGGCGGGCCGGTCCGCCAGCGCGTCCAGGACGGTCCGCCGGCTCCGGTCCGTCAACGCTTGAAGCACCGCATCCACCGCGCCAATGTACCCACCCAGTTACATACCCGGCAAGGTACATAGAGGTGTAGTTAAAATCTTCCGCCAACGAGGGGGAGGACGTTCCAGATGTGGCCGTTCGGTAAAAAGAACCGTCAGCCGGCTTTCACGATCGACCCGGCATACGGCGACGAGCAGCCCCGCCGGTTGATCGACGCCCTCGCGGCGCGCGACTGGCGGACCGCCCGGGACGTCTTCGCCGAAGCCACTGACCCGGACACGCACGCCTTCCTGATGGAGGCCGCGACCGGCGTGGACGGCGTACAGGACTGGATCGAGGAGTGGGTGGCCGCCGAGCCGGACTCGACCCTGCCGGTCCTGGTCCGCGGCTGCCACGCGGTGCAGTGGGCGTGGGAGGCCCGCGGCGCCAAGTCGGCGCGCAACACCAGCCGGGAGCAGTTCCAGGAGTTCGCCCGCCGGCTGCGGCTCGCCGAGAACCTCCTCGACGAGGTCACCGAACGCGATCCGGAACAGGTCACCGCGTGGGCGTGGCTGGTCACGTCGGCCCGCGGCCGTCAGGTCGGCCCGGTCGAGGGGGAACGGCGCTTCCAAGAGGTGATCAAGCGGTACCCGCTGCACGTGATCGCCCATGAGCAGCGCCTGCAGCACCTGTGCGCCAAGTGGTCCGGCAGCGACGAGAAGATGTTCGCCTTCGCTCGCGAGGCCACCGCCGCCGCGCCGCCCGGCAGCCTGCTCCCGGAGCTGATCGCGGTAGCGCACCTGGAGAAGTGGATGTCCCTGCCCAGCGGAGAGGACGCGGCGTACATCTCGGCGCCGGAGATCCGCGACGAGCTCGTCGCCGCCGCTCAGAAGTCCTTCCTGGACCCGTCCTACCGCAGGGCGGTTGGTTGGGCGCCACGGATCGCCACGTTCGCGCTGACCTGCGAGTTCACCGAGGCGTTCGAGATCGCCGGCCGGGCGCACGACCTGCTCGGCGAGCAGGTCACCGAGTGGCCGTGGCTCTACTGCGGAGACCCGGTCGAGACGTTCACCCGAGGCCGAGACTTCGTCCACCAGAACCGCCCGTGACCGCGCGCGAAAACATTTTTCTTCGTGACCCGGTCAGCCGTCTCTGACGGTGTGCGGGGACGGCGTCGTCAATCGTTCCTGATTGCACGGACCCGCGGGTCGGTCGTGGTCGTCGGTGCGGCGCCGTCCGGGCCTTCGACGACCGCTTCCGGCGGTGCGCGGGGATACCCCGAAAAGCAGCGGAGCCTTATGATCGCCGTCAATGAGCACGCCATCCCGAATCGCGCGGTGGGGCGGGCCGGCCCTGGTGGCCGGACTTCTGCTGGCAGCCGTGATCTACCCGCTGCTCGCCGCGAAGCCGGGCCCGGCCAGCATCGGCGGATGCACCGCCAAGCCGGACACCATCCGGGCGATCACCGCCGACCCGATGCTCACCCAGCACCCGGCCTCGACGGACCTGGACAAGGCCGCCGAGGAGTCTCTGAGCTGCGGCGACACGTCCTCGCCCGGTAGCTCCGGCATCGAGGCAATTGCCGCCGGCGTGGTCGGCACCCGGCTCTCCAGCCCGCCGGGCATCAACGTCCGCACCTTCTACACCGACCTGGCCCGCCGCTCGGGCTGGCAGGCCGACCAGCGCCCGACCGGCCTGTTCTCGGCCACCAAACCGACCGGCGACTGCCCGTGGTGGTTCGTCCTGAACGAGGCGAAGGACGGCGGCTACCACATCCGCGTGTACTACCAGCCCGACGGTGCCCCCACCGGCAGCTGCGCCTGGGAATCCGGCGACGCCTTCCTTCTCCCGCTCACCGCCGGGAACTAACCCACCAGTCGCCGCGGCGTTCCGGATCCACCTACCGCTCGCCGCCGGAAACTAACCACCGGCGGCAGCGGCGGCCTGGACCGGCCTTCGCTCACCGTCGGAAAGTAACCACCGACGGCGGTGGCGGTCCGGTCGGACTTCTGCCTCGGGCTCCAGGCCTGCCGCCTCGCCTCCGTGGCAACGCCCGGCCGTGCGGCGGTCAGGTCGGTAGGCAGGCGTCCGGTAGCAGGAACCAGCGGAGCTTCTCGAAACCCAGGGGCAGACTCAGGCGTTCGCCGTCAGCCGGGTCCACCCGGGCGGTCAGCTCCGCGCGCGCCGAGTCGAGGTAGCCGGCCAGCACGTCCTCACCGACGGTGACCGTCGGCGCGGGCGGTGACGTCACCGTGCCATCGGCCCCCAGCCGCAGGTCGGCGAGCCGCACCAGCGGGGGAGCGTGTCGCACGTGCGTCCACCGCCCGGTCCGCGGATCGAACCGGTAGTCCGGCAGCATCCGTGCGCCGTAGCGGGCGACCAGCAGCACCGCCTCGACCAGATAGTCCGCGACCGTGTCCGAGATGAAGTAGTTGAAGTTGAGCCGCGACCAGCCCGGCTTGATCCCCTCCCAGCCGTCCAGGATCTCGTCCCGGAACTCCCGCGAGTGGGCCTCGTCGATGCCGAGCAGCCGGTGCCCGTACGGCCCGGCACACGAGCACCCGCTGCGCGCCTGGATCCCGAACAGGTCGTTGAGCAGCGCCGCCACAAAGTTGTGGTGAAGGTACTTTTCGCCGGCCCGGACCTGGAAGGAAACAATCGACAGGCGGTCGGCTTCGACGTCACCGAGGATCTCGATGCTCGGCTCGGCGGTCCAGCGCTCCTTGGCGCGCTGCCACAGCACGTGCTCCCGGGCGCCGATCAGGTCGGTACCGACGGACTCCTTCACCGCGAAGACCAGCCCGGCCCGGATCGACTCGACGATCGCCGGGGTGCCGCCCTCCTCCCGGATGACCGGGTCCTCGAGGTAGCGGTGACCGGTCGGATCGACGTACGCGACCGTCCCACCGCCCGGGGTGACCGGCACCCGGTTGGTCATCAGCCGCCGGTCGAGGACGAGGACGCCCGGGGTCTGCGGCCCACCGGCGAACTTGTGCGGCGACAGGAAGACGGCGTCCTTGTCGGCCATCGAGATCGGCACGTACGGCCCGGCGGCCGCGTAGTCCCAGACCGACAGCGCGCCGTGCTCGCGCAGCACCTGCGAGACCGCGGCGGTGTCGGTGAGGATGCCGGTGACGTTCGAGGCGGCGGAGAAACTGCCGATCCGGACCGGGCGGTCGGCGTACGCGATCAGCGCCGCCCGCAGCGCGCCGAGGTCCACGTGCCCGGTGTGGTCGGACTCGATCTCCACGACGTCCGCGACCGACTCGCGCCACGGCAGTTCGTTGGAGTGGTGCTCGTACGGCCCGACGAAGACCACCGGTCGCTCGTCGCGGGGGATCCGCGCGCTCAAGCCGTACCGGTCGTCAAGGTTCTCCGGAACGCGGAGGCCGAGGATTCCGGCGAGCTTGGCCACCGCGGCAGTGGCGCCGGAGCCACAGAAGATCACCACGTGCTCCGGCCCGGCCCCCACGCTGCGGTGGATGATCTCCCGGGCCTCCTCGCGCAGCGCACCGGTCTGCGCGCCGGTCGCGGACGCCTCGGTGTGCGTATTGGCGTACCGGGTGAGCACCTGCTCACGAAGGAAATCTTCGACGAAGTCGAGCGCCTGCCCGGAGGCCGTGTAGTCGGCGTAGGTGATCCGCCGCTGACCGAACGGCCCGTCGAGGACCTGTCCCGCCCCGACCAGACCGTCCCGGATCCGCGCCAGCATGCCATTACCCGTGTCGCTCATACCATCCATCCAACGCGCTCTGGTTCGCGCAGTTCAATCGGCCGATTTTTGTCGCGGTTCAACTTTTTGGGCCACCGCGTCGCGCCATCCCACCAGATCACGCCGTCGTTGGCGAGGCCACCCGGGCAGCACCGGCGAGAGATACTGCACGCCCTTCGCTGCCGGCCGCCTCCCGCAGCCGCGGCGACATGCGGTCTCCGCGGGTAGCGCAGGTGGTGGCTGGGCCGGTGGCAAGGACGTGCCGATTGGACCGGCGCCGGTAGACCGTGGCCATTGATGGTGCCGGGCCGACACCCACAAACCGTTGCCGATGGCGGTGGCGGTGGACCACCGGATCCGGCGTCTCTGCCGATGGGTGTTGCTGGGCCGATACCGGCACCCGTGCCGATGATGGTGCCGTACCGGTACCGGCAAGCGATGCCGGGGTCAGCCCATCCGCCCGACCGCATCGCGCAGCCTCAGCAGGTCGCGCCGCCGCTGCTCCAAGGTGGTGGCGATGCCGACCAGGAGCAGACCGCCGACCGCGAGCGGCACCCATCGCGGCACCAGGTCCCACACCTGCGCCAACTCGTACAGGGCGACCAGCACCACCACGATCCCACCGGAGACCACCGGCGCCTGCAGCCGCGCCAGCGCGCCGAAAATCAGCACCGCCAGTCCGGCAACGCCGAGGAGCAACCGCCGCGCGTACTGCGGCTCGTCGGCACTGCTGTTGGAAATTACCGCCAGGGTCGGAAGGAAACCGGCTGCCAACGCCGGCCCGTAGGCGGTCCAGGACGGCAGCTCAGCACGGCTCCGGCGCGCCCACCAACCGGCCAGCAGGGCGAGCGCGGCGGCGGGCGCCGTGTACAGCTCGACGGTGCCGGCCTGCCTGGCGGAAAGAAACAACCACCAGCCGAGCAGTGCACAGCCGGCGGCGGCGAGCGCGTACCCGAACCGGACCTTCAACGTCTCGTCCGGCCGCAGCGCGCGCACCGCGACAACGGCCGCCCACAGTGTGGCGATCAGGGCCGCCTGCCGGAGCGATCCGGCGGTCAGGAGGGCGATCAGCGCACCCGACTGCGCGATCGCGGCCACCGCCGGCGCTTCGCGCGGGCGACGGGTGGCCAGGACCCATTCGAGGGCTTGGGCAAGCCCGGCGGCGCAGAGCACGGTCCGCGCGACGCCGCCGGGTTCGAGTTGGGCGAGGTTGCTTGCCCCGAGGTACGCCACCACGACCACTGCCCCGGAACCGGCCACCCAGCCGGCGATCCTGGCGGACAGGTCCAGCCCGGCGGCACCGACCACCGCGCCGGCCACGGCTACCAGGGCAAACGCCGCCAGCAGCGCCCCGGCTCGCGGACTGGTTCCGGCTACGCCGGCCGCGGCAAGCCCGCCGAACGCGGCCACGAGCACCGACCATCCGGAAACCACGACACCCGCGCCGGATGTCTGTCGATCCAGGGCGGGCCGGCCCACCGACACAGGCCGCCCGGCTGCCGCTGCGAAAACCGGCGGCGGCACAGGCGACCCCACGGCCGGGCGAGGTGCGGCCGCGGCCGAGGGACGCTCCGGGTCCAGGGTGTGGTCGGATGCCGATGCCGATGCCGGTGTGGCTGGATGCGCGGATTGGTCAGGGGCGCGGAGGGCCGCAGCCGCCAGTTGTTCCGGGTCGAAGGTGTGTGCAGCCGTAGGCGCGGGCCGGCCCGCGGTCGAGAGAGGTGTAGCCGGGACAGGCGTGGTGGGGAGGGGCGCGGCAGTGAGGGGCGCGGCAGTGAGGGGCGCGGCAGTGAGGGGCGCGGCAGTGAGGGGCGCGGCAGTGAGTGGTCCGGCAGTGAGGGGCGAGGCAGTGAGGGGTCCGGCATCGAGGGGCGCGGCAGGGAAGGGCGCGGCAGGGAAGGGCGCGGCAGGGAAGGGCGCGGCAGGGAAGGGCGCGGCCGCAGGCGCGGGGCGGCCCGTGGGTGAGAGAGGTGTGGCCGGGATAGGCGTGACAGGGCGGGACGCGGTCGCTGGGGTGGGGTGCCGCGTGGTCAAGAGGAGGGTGGTCAGGCCGGCGAGGCCGACTACGACTTCGGACAGGGGTACTGACGGCCAGGGTGCGTGGGCGGCGGCCAGAGTGAGCGGGACAGCGAGGGCTACGAACGGTGCCGCGATCCACCTGGTGGCGAAGAGCCAGGTCGCGACCGCGGCCATCAGTGTCGCGGCGACTGTCGCCCATGAAACCGCTGGCGTGACGGGTTCCTGGAACGTCAAGAGGGCTGCGAGGTCGTCGGCGGTCCAGGCCAGTAGGCCTACGGCCAGCGCGGACGCGGCGAACGGAGTGGCCGGCGCGGACCTCAGCGTGGCGACCAGGATCAGGGCCGCGCCCACGTAGAGCTGCGCCGGATCGTCGCCGGGCAGGCTCCACAGGGGAGTGGCGGCCGCCAGCAGTAGTGCGACCGAGGATGCCTGCAATTCATAGCCGCGGACCCGGCGAGCGACCAGGCACAGCACCGCGGTCACTACCAACAAGGCGCGGACCTGCGTGGTGACGGAAAGTTCCGCCGCCAGGAGTCCGAGCCAGACGGTCGGCACGATGGCGAGCAGGCCCACGGTCATGGCCCACGCACCGAGGAGCCGGGCCCGACTCGCGGCGAAAGGTTCCTTCGCGGATTCAGCAAGCGGAGCCGCGCTGGTTGCGGCTCCAGCTGCGGCAGGTCCGGTGGTGCCGGGTTCGGTGGTGGTGAGGCTGGCTGTGGTGGGTTCGGTGGTGGTGAGGCTGGCTGTGGTGGGTCCGGTGGTGGTGAGGCTGGCTGTGGTGGGTCCGGTGGTGGCGAGACTTGCTGCGGTGAGGTGGTTGCGCTGGAGGAACAGGGCTGCGCTGATGCCGAGTGTGGCGATGGTGCCGCATACGGCGGCGGCTACGCCCGGGTCGCCCAGGCTGGTGATCAAGGCGTGGGTCGCGGCGAGCGCGGTGATCGTGAGGCGGAGGGTGCTCGGTGTGCGGGTTGCCAGGGCGAGTGCGAGTGCGGAAACTGCGATTCCGAGAGCTGCGGCGGTCCACCACGGGAGGCCGAATGCCGCGGGGAGCAGCAGGCATACCGCGGTGAGGGCGGACAGGGACAGATCCGGGCGGAATCGGGCGGGCAGCAGGATCACGAATGCGGCGAGCAGGGCAACCGTCGCGACAAGAAGGTCCCAGCCCGGGCCGGTTCCTACCCAGGGGATTCCGGAATCCGCACCCGTTCCCACCCAGGAGGTCGTGGGACCCGTGCCGGTTCGGGCGGCGGAATTGCCCGGGCCGGCGACGGTGGCCGTCAGCGCGGCTCCCAGTACTGGTTGTGCCGCTGCCATGCTGTTCGTCGCAGCTATCAGCACACTCCAGGCGAGCCCGAGTGTGGGCACACCGGCTACGGCGAGCGCTCCGGCCCACGATCCACGCCGGAACGGCTCGGGGAGGCGCCCATCGGCGACCACGGCAAGCACGCGAGCCCAAGGCCCGCGTCTTGTCGGCGGCGAGGGCTGTGCTTCCGCAGCCGCAGTGAGGGGATCGGCCGATGGTTCGCGTCTTGCGGGGTGAATGGGGCCTGTGCCTGCGGCGGCGGTGAGGGGATCGGCCGATGGTTCGCGGGTTGCGGGCTGTGCGGGGTTACCGGCTGGGCGCTCCGTGACGGGAGCGGCCGGGTCTGCGCGCTTTGCCAGGCTGGGGAAGCGGCCGGCTGCGGCTGCGGTGGCGACTGCGATGGCCAGGGCGACGGTGGACAGCCGTAGGAGTTCGGTGCCGTCGCCCAGCTGCAGCAGCCAGCCGGCTGCCGTGACGGCGGTTGCCACGGTGAGCAGGGCGGTGGTCCAGGTCTGGGCGACGGGGTGCCGGGCGAGTACCGCGCCGGTGGCGGCAACCGCGGCGAGCAGCATCAAGGCGCCGCCTGCCGCCGCGGCCCGGCCTGCGGTGTCGGCGGATCCCAGGCCGGCGAGGGCCAGCATCGCCGCCACGAACGCGGAAACACTGCCGCAGAGGTACGCGACCACGCCGACCGCGGTCGCGGTGAAGCGGACCCGCCACAGCGCGGCGACGTTCACCACGGTCGCGGCGGTCAGGGCGAGGGACCAGCCGGTCGCGCCGGCCGAGACGGCCGCGGCCACCAGCGGGAACACCGGCTGCGCGATCACCAAGGCGGAAATTTTCGGGCCGGGCAGGCCGACCAGCCGGCCGTAACCGAACGCGATTCCCGCGGTCGCCGTCCCGACCGCGGCTGCGTAGGCCGACGGCCGCAGATCCGTCACGCCCAGGAGATCGACGGTCCAGGCCGCATAGCCGTCGAGCAGGATCATCAGCACGCCCACCGCGGCGAAAGTTTCCGCCGCGCCGGTCAGCTGACGTCGTACCGCGAAGGGCGGCACCGCCAGCACGGCGGCGGTCGCCACGGCGAGAATTGCCGCCCGGCCGACCACGCCGACCTGGGCCCAGGCCACCGCGGTGAAAACTGCCGCCGCTACCACGAGCAGCAACCCGCCCAGTGCGAACAGCACGTTCTGCGCGGTCAGCGTGGTCAGGCGCCGCTCGGTGGCCGGGGCGAACGGCCCGGCGAAGGGCGGAACCTGCGCCGGTGTCGGCCCGCCGAAGGGCGAAGCCGGACCGGACCCACGCCCGGCGAAGGGAGCGGCCGGAACATGCCCCGGCGTGGCGAGAGGCGAGCCGGGAATCGGCCAGGACTCGGCGGACGGAGCGACCGGGGAATGTCCCGGCCCGAGAAGAGGGCCGGAGTGCCCCGGCCCGGGGAACGGCCCGGCGTGAGGCGGCGCCGGGATCGGGCCGGGAACGGGCGATCCCGCGCGGGCGGCCTCGACCGCAGACCGCACCCGGAACGCGAGCGCGTCCCGACGGCCCCGCACGTTCCCGATCGCCGTCTCCACGGCGCTGACCTCGGCCCGAGCCGCTCGGAGGCGTTCACCGAGCCCGGTCAGCTCCGCGTTCAGGCGGATCACCCCGATGGCGTCCGTGTCCGGCCCGCGCCCACACTGAGGGCACCCGCTGACCGTCGATGCGATCGCCGCACAATGCGGACAGGGGTAACTCTCAAACTCGCTGCTCACGGCGACAGTTTGGCGCATGCCGGCAAGACGCGGGCCCCCAGGACGCGCAAGGTGGCAAGGCGCAGACCGCCAGGACGCGCACGATGGGCAAGACGCGGGCCCCCAGGACGCGCAAGGTGGCAAGGCGCAGACCACCAGGACGCGCACGATGGGCAAGACGCGGGCCGCCGGCACGCGCACGGTGGCAGGACGCAGGCCGCCAGGACGCGCACGGCGGCGAGGCGCGAAGCGGACGGAACGCGAATCCCGCCGCCCCCGAAACGAAAGAAACACCGCTCCGGAACGCAAGACGCGCAGGTCACGCCCGACCCGGACCACCCACCCCACCGAGACTCATCCCGGCTGGATGAGGCGGCAACCGCCGCCCCCGGCGATTCTCAGCGCGGCACCTCCCGTGCGACCGAGGAGAACCGGATGACCACCGAATCTGTGAAACCCACCGTCAACGCCGGCAAACTGTGGGCCGGGGGCGGCGCGACCGCGGCCGTCGCCGCGCTGATCGCCGTCGCCGGGATCCTGCTCGGGCGCGGGATCTTCGACATCGACGTCCTCGCCCCCAAGGGCCAGGGGACCTGGGGGGACGCCAGCACCGGCTGGTACGCGCTCGGCGCCGCCCTCGCCGCCCTGCTCGCCACCGGCCTGGTGCACGTGCTGATCCTGACCACACCACGGCCGATGCGCTTCTTCGGCTGGGTGATCGGGCTGGCCACGGTCTCGGCGATGCTCGCGCCGTTCGTCACCGACGCGGAGCGGGCAGCCCAGTTCTACACGTCCGGGCTGAACATGATCATCGGGATCGCGATCGGCTCGCTGATCGCCGGGGTGGCCCGGTCGGCGACCCGCCTGGTCCGCGTCGACACCCGGCCGGCGTCGTCGCGCCCCTACCCGCCCCAGTACCGGTAGGCGCCCGATGGCGACCATGACCACGCCGCCGGAGACCCCGATCTTCCACACCCTCTCCGTACCGGAAGCGCTTGAAGTCGAAAATGTCGACCAGCAGCACGGTCTGAGCGACACGGAAGCCGCTGCCCGCCGCGAGAAGTACGGCCCGAACCGCTTCACCCAGGCCAAACGCGAGCCGTGGTGGCGGGCGTTCGTGCGCCAGTACGCCGACCCGATGCAGATCGTGCTGCTGATCGCGGGCCTGGGCAGCCTGTACCCGTTGAAGCAGTGGGGCACCGGCGTGATGCTGATCGCGCTGACCCTGCTCAACGCCGCGCTCGGCCTGCACCAGGAGGGCAAGGCCGCCGCCGCGATCGACGCGCTGCAGAAGATGATGATCGTCAAGGCGCGGGTGCGCCGCGGCGGCAAGCTCACCGAGCTGCCCGCCGAGGAGCTGGTCCCCGGCGACGTGGTGGAGATCGAGGCCGGCGACGTGATCCCGGCGGACGGGCGGCTGCTGCGCGCGTCCAGCCTGGAGATCGACGAGTCGGCGCTGACCGGGGAGAGCCTGCCGGTCGCCAAGAACGTCGACCCGCTGACCGAGCCGGACACCGACCTGGGCGACCGGTCCGACATGGCCTACATGAACACCAACGTCACCCGCGGCGCCGGGGAGTTGCTGGTCACCGCGACCGGGATGACGACCGAGGTCGGCCGGATCTCCGGAATGCTGCAGGCCGACAAGGACGCGGCGACGCCGCTCACCCGGCAACTCGCCAAACTGACAAACCAGATTTTGTACGTCGCCGGCTTCGCGCTCCTGGCCTCGGTGCTGATCAACCTGGCCCGTGGCAACGAGTTCACCGTGGTCTTCACCGCCGCGGTCGCGTTCGCCGTCTCGGCGATCCCGACCGGCCTGCCGGCGGTGGTCACCACGATCCTGTCGATGGGCACCCAGCTGCTCGCCAAGGCGAACGCGATCGTGAAGCGGCTGCGCTCGACCGAGACGCTCGGCTCCACGTCGGCGATCAACTCGGACAAGACCGGCACGCTGACGCTGAACCAGATGACCGCGACCGAGATGGCCATCCCGGGCCGGCGGTACGTGATCTCCGGCGGCGGTTACTCCACCGAGGGCACGATCAAGCGGGTCGCGGGCGAGCCGGACGTGCCGCTCGACGAGTACCTGCTGCCGATGATCCTCGCGTCGGACGCGGTGGTCCAGGACGGCCGGCTGATCGGGGACCCGACCGAGCTCGCCCTGGTGGTGCTCGCCGAGAAGGGTGGACTGGACGCCGATGCGACCCGGGAGAAATATCCCCGCGTGGCCGTGTTGCCGTTCGACGCCGCGTACAAAATGATGGCTTCTTTCCATGAGATCTCGGGCAAGGTGCAGTTCTTCGTCAAGGGGGCTCCGGACCAGGTCCTGGCCCGCTGCTCGGTGACTCCCGAACAGCACGAGCGCTACCTGGCCGAGAACGAGCGGCTGGCCCGGCAGGGCCTGCGGGTGATGGCGACCGCGCGCGGAACCGCCGACGCCGTCGGGGACGACCTGCTCGGCATGCTGGAGAACCTCGAGCCGCTGGCCCTGGTCGGCATCGTCGACCCGCCCCGGCCGCAGGCGAAGGACGCGATCGAGCAGGCCCACGCGGCCGGCATCGAGGTCCGCATGATCACCGGGGACCACGCGATCACCGCCGCCGCGATCGCCGGCAAGCTCGGCATCCGCGGCCGCGCGATCACCGGCGCCGAGTTCGGCGCGATGAGCGACGAGGAGGCCGACCGGGAGATCGACGGCATCGGCGTGATCGCCCGGGTCACCCCGGAGCACAAGGTGCGCCTGGTCGAGGTGCTCCGGCGCAAGGGCCACATCGTCGCGATGACCGGCGACGGGGTGAACGACGCGCCGGCGCTGAAGAAGGCCGACATCGGCATCGCGATGGGGATCACCGGCACCGAGGTGAGCAAGGAAGCCGCCGCGATGATCCTCACCGACGACGACTTCGCCACCATCGTCAAGGCCGTCGAGCTGGGCCGGGCGCTCTACGCCAACCTGAAGAAATATATCTTCTTCCAGATGGGCGTGCTGGCCGCCATGATCGTCACGTTCCTCGCGGCGAGCATCGGCAACATCGCCGGCGGCGTGCCGTTCCTGCCGCTGCAGACGCTCTGGCTGAACTTCACCACGCAGGTCTTCCAGTCCGTCGGCCTCGGCTACGGCACCGCCGAGCCGGACATCATGCGCCGGCCGCCGCGCCGCTCCGACGAGCCGCTGCTGACCAACCGGGTGCTCGGCTGGCTCGGCCTGATGGGCGTGTTCATGGGCGCGATCACGCTGCTCGTGCTCTGGTTCGCCGAACGCGACCACGACATCCACGTCGCCCGGACCATGGGCCTGACCGCGTTCTCGCTGATGAACCTGATCTTCTCGGTCACCGTGCGCAGCGACATCCGATCGGTGTTCAGCCGGGACACCTTCGACGACCGGCGGTTCCTGATCACCAGCGGGATGTCGCTGGCCGCGATCGTGCTGGCCACCGAGCTCGGCCTGATCCAGAGACTGCTCGGCACGGTCAGCCTCGACCTCGGCCAGTGGGGGATCTGCCTGCTCGCCGCGCTCACCGTCATCGTGCCCACCGAGATCCGCAAAGCGGTGCTGCGGCGCCGGGCCGGGAGGCCATCATGATCGCGTTGATCCAGCTCGGCGACGTCGCGATCGGCGCCGTGTTCCGCGCCGGGGAGAAGAGCGCCGACAAGCTGTCCGCTCTTCGCTCACGGTGGGATCAAGAGAGTTTGCGTACGGCGGCGGAGGTCTGGGCCCGGTGGACCGTGCTCGCCGAGCGGGGCGCCGCGGAGCGCGAGCGCGGCCAGCGCGGCGCGCGGCGGGCCGTCGACACGGCGGTCGACCGGCTGGCCCACTCGGAGCTGGTCGAACGGCTCGTCGACGCCCAGCTGGAACGGGTCCTGACGCTGCTGGAGAACGAGCCGGACCGGGTCCGCGGGCTGATCCGCGGCCAGCGGGAGAGCATCGTCGGCGAGGCCCTCGGCCGGGTCCGGTCCGGGGCGGCGGCCGGCGACAGCGCGGTCGACCGGCTCACCCTGAAGATGTCGAGGCGCGGCGACGCCCCATGAGCGGGTACGCCGGGCTGGTCAGCCGGACCTTGGCGTACCTGATCGACACTCTCACCGTCGCGGTGCTCGCCGCGGCCGGGGCGACCGCCTTCGGGCTGGTCGCCTCGGTCGTCGGCCACGAGGCCCGGGAGCTGGCCCGGCTGATCCTCTCGTCCTATCTGGTGGTGCTGCCCGCGCTGCTCGCGGTGTACTGCGCGCTGTTCTGGGTGCTGGCCGGGCGGACGCCGGGGATGGCCGTGGTCGGCGTCCGGGTGGTCCGCGCCGACGGCGGGCCGGTGCGGTGGCTCGCCGCGCTGGTGCGGGCGCTGCTGCTGGCGTATTTCCCGGTCGGCGCGCTGTGGCTGATCGTCGACCGCCGGCACCAGGGCCTGCCCGACAAGATCGCCATGACCGCGGTCGTCCGGGAGGGAGCGGTCATCCGGGAGGGATGAGGACGCTGCCGGCGTCGTCCAGCGACGGCCGGTACACGACACGACAGGCGGGGCCGCTCAGGTACGAGCGGCCCCGCCTGTCGCATCGACATGTTGACGTGTTGACTTGACGTTGTGGATCGACGCAGCGTCATCGTTGACTCAGACCGTCATGTCAAGTCAACACGTCAATGTCGCGTCATCAGGAGTTGAAGATTTTCGACTTCTGTACCTCGAACTCCGCGTCGGTGATCAGGCCCTGCGACTTCAGCTCACCCAGCTGCCGTACCTGGTCCAGCTTCGCCGTCATCGGGTCCACGGCCGGCTCCGGCTCCGGCTCGTCCACCGGTTGCTCGTCGTAGTACTGCTCGTCCTCCTGTCGTGCCCAGCGTCCGGCCTGCCGGCGGGACACCCGGTTGGACACCGCGGTCGCCGTCCCGGCGATCACCGCGGTGCGTGCGATTCCTCTGAGCAGACCCGGCATCGCCCCTCACCTCCCACCGGTGACCGAGGCCGGCGTGGCCGCCGGTCCGGTTCCGGTTCCGGCGGCCGGCTCGGTCGCGTCGAGCGCGGCGAGCAGCTCCTGGATCGGGATCCGGCCGCCGGCGACCAGGTGCGCGCCGGCGTGCCGCAGCGACCGGGCCAGCGGTGCGGCCCACAGGTTCTCGTAGACCAGCAGCACCGCGGCCGCTCCCGGCTCCAGGATCGAGCCGGCCTCGCGCAGGTCGTCGCCGCCGAGCATGCCGGAGGCGGCGCCGTGGAACGCGCCGAGCCCGTTCAGGTCCAGCTCACGGCCGTCCAGGGCGACCACCGCGCCGTCCGGTGACTTGCGGACGAACAGCAGGTCCAGCAGCCGGATGATCCGCCGGTCCACCAGGTCCAGCAGCAGCGGCAGCGATTTGCCGTCGAGACTGCCGCGCGGGAACTCGATGCACAGGTAGTCGACCGGTCCCATCTCGTCGAGGTCGCTCATCAGGCGCTCACCGCCTCGAGCCGGCGGTCCTCGGCCGGCTCCTGCCCGGGCGCGGGCCGGCCGCGGCCGCCGCGGTGGACCACGAGGGTCTCGATGCCCCACGCGATCAGCGCGCCACCGGCCGCCGCGAGCAGCGGCAGCACCAGCAGATACCCGTAGTCCGGACGGATCGGACGTCCCCGCAGCACGTCGTAGGCGACGGCGGCCCGCCGTTCGGCGATCTGTCTCCTGGTCATGATTCCCCTCAGCTCGTCGTGGTCAGCACTCGTCCGTGGCCGGGCGCCCCGGGAATGTGGGTCAGCGCCACGATCGTCCCCGCGGACGCCGCGACCCGGCCGGCCAGTTCGTTCAGCCAGCGGTGCTCCAGCAGCACCGCCAGCGCGTCGGTGTCCCGGTCGACGAGCCTGGCAACCTCGTCGAGATCGGTCTCGGTGATCAGCCCGGTCGCCAGCCGTGCCCAGGCGAGGTCGCCCGGCAGCCCCGGCAGGTCGCAGAGCTCCACGGTGCACGCCCCGCCCGCCGGGCCGGTCCGCATCACCAGGACGTCGACGACGCGCAGCTGCCCGGCCCGGGTCAGCCGGTCCAGGGTGGTCAGCACGCCGTCGTTGAGCCGGTCGGCGGGGAAGGACATGATCATGAGTTCGAGCGGCCCCAGTGCCATGGCCACAGCCTGCTGGCCCGGGCCCGGGCGAGCCTCATCCACCGGGGGTGAACGGCCGGTCGGCGGCCGGGCCGCCGGGGGCTCATCCGCGCCGGGTGACGCGCGGGTCGTCCCGGCCGGGTCACTGTCGGCAGGACCACCGGCCGTGGACCGAGGGGGAGATCATCATGACCAGTTCCGCACAGCCGTCGCCCGCTGCGCCGCCCGGCCAGGAGCCCTACCAGCCGGACGGAACCAACCCGGCGGAGCCGGACGAAACGCATCCGGCCGAGCCGGACGAAACGCATCCGGCCGAGCCGGACGAACTGGTTCGGCTGCGCGCCGAGGTTCAGTCGCTGCGCGCGGAGCTCGGGCAGCGGCCGCCGCGCCGTCGCCCCGGCAGCGGGGCCGTCCGGCGCACGCTCGCCGCCGTGCTGGCCGCGATCGCGGCGTTCGCGCTGGTCACCAGCGTCGTCGGGCTGTGGGGGGCACGAACCGTGCTGAACACCGACCGCTGGGTGGCGACGGTGGCCCCGCTGCCGCAGGACCCGAAGGTGTCCGCGGCCGTCGCCGAGTACACCAGCACCCAGCTGCTGCAGGTGCTCGACGTCGAGCAGCGGCTGCGGACCGTCCTGCCGCAACAGGCGGCGTTCCTGGCCGGCCCGCTGACCGGGCAGATCCGCGAGCAGGTCCGCAAGATCGTCGGGGAGGTGCTGCAGAGCGACCGCTTCCAGACCGTCTGGGTCGAGCTGAACCGGCGCGTCCATCAACGGGTGCTGGCGGTGATCAACGGGAACAGCGACGTCATCCGGGCCCACTCCGACCGCATCGACATCGACATGTTGCCGCTGATCAACCAGGCCCTGCGGGAGCTGAGCGCGGAGCTGCCGACGATGTTCGGCAAGCAGATCACGCTGCCCGACCTGAGCAGCGGCGAGATCCCGGCGAACCTGCGCGACCGGATCCAGGAGCAGCTCGGGGTGACGCTGCCGGCGAACTTCGCCCAGTTCACCGTCTACGACGCGGGCAAGCTGTGGGCCGCGCAGCAGGCGGTGGCGACCGCGAAGCGGGACCTGGGCCTGTTCGTCGCGGCGACGATCGTGCTGCTGATCGCGGCGTACCTGGTGTCCCCGGGCCGCCGGCGCACCACGGTCCAGCTCGGTCTGTGGCTGGTGGTGGCGGCGGTCGCGATCACCGCGATCCTGCGCGCCGTCCGGCGGGAGATCCTCGCCCAGGTGCCCGGCGGTACCTACCGGGACGGGGTGGACGCGGCGATGACCAGTGTCTTCGGCCTGCTGCGCGAGCGCGGAGTACAGATCATCGTGATCGGCGCGCTGCTCGCCCTGGCGGCGTATCTGGTCGGCCCCGGCCGCATCCCGGCCTGGCTGCGCGGGCAGGTGGCCCGGGGCGGCCGGGCGACCTGGCGCGGCGCCCGCGTGGTGGGTGCGCACGCGCCCGGCTGGATCGCGGCCCACCTCGACCCGGTCCGTATCGCCGGGGTGGTGGTCGCCGCGATCCTCGCCCTGATCCTGTCGTCGTGGACATCGTTGCTGGTCATCGTGATCCTGCTGGCCGCCTACGAGGCCGCGGTGACGCTGATCGCCCGCCGCGTCCCGCACGAGCCGGCCGTCGCGGGGTGAACCTACGGGCGGTGGTCGCCGAACGTCTCGAGCAGGGTGTCCCGCTCGGCCTCGGTCAGGTTGGTCTCGATCAGCCGGCTGCCCAGCCCGTGGAAGCGCTCGCCGAGCCGGTCCAGGTTGCCGTGGTCGGTGACCAGGAACAGCGCGGACGTGCCCTCGGTGATCCCGGTCCGGATCCGTTCCAGCTGCTCGCGGGTGATCCCGGTGCCCTCGGTGGCCTTGGTGAGCGCGCCCAGCCCGGCGCCGACCACACCACCGATCACCGGGATGAAGAACAGGCTGCCGAGGACCACGCCCCAGAACGCGCCCCAGCCGGTGCCGCGCCAGTTCGTGTCGTGTGCGTGGTGGGAGACGGGCTTGGACGCGCCGACCGGCCAGCTGACGATCGCATGGTCGACGATCTTCACGAGATCGTCCGCGGCGGCGTACTTGATGGCGTCGAAGGCCTGCTCGGCGCCCTGGGGATCGTCGTACTTCCAGACAGTGAAGGTCGTCATCGCGTCAGCGTGCCGACTACTGCGCCTCGACGGCCTCATCCGGTACGGGCGAATCCGACAGCCCATCCGGTACGGGCGAGTCCGACAGCAGCACGTTCATCCAGCGGGTGCCCGGGTCGATGTCGACCAGCAGCCCCTTGGCGAGCAGGGTCAGCGGGATCGCCAGCAGCGCCCCGAGGCCGCCCAGCACCCAGGCCCAGAAGATCAGCGCCAGGAACGACACGGTCGCCGACAGGCCGACCGCGTCGCCGACCACCTTCGGCTGGATCACCGACTGGATCACGAAGTTGACCAGGCAGTACAGCACGATCACGGTGAGCATCAGCTCCGGCCCGCCCTGCAGCAGCCCGAGCAGCGCCGGCGGGATCACCCCGATCACGAAGCCGATGTTCGGGATGTAGTTGGTGATGAACGACAGCAACCCCCACAGCAACGGCAGCGGTACGCCGAGCGCCCACAGCAGCAGCGTGTCGAAGGTCGCCACGATCAGCCCGAACACCGTGCACACCACCAGGTAGCGGCGGGTGCCCCGGGCGAACGACCCGAGCGCCGCCACCACCTGCGGGCGCTCGCCGACGATCGAGTTGAGCCGGGCCGGGAAGCCGACCGCGTCCAGGCACATGAACAGCAGCACGGCCACCACGAACACGGTGTTGGACAGCAGCCCGGCCAGTCCGCCGGCCAGCGATCCCAGCACGTGCGCGACCGCGCCGGAGTCGACCCCGGACACCGCGGAGCGCACCTGTTCGGCGCTTATCCCGAGGGTGCCGAGACCGCTGACCACGTCCTCGCGCAGGTTCGCGAACTGGGCCTGGTACTGCGGCATCAGGTCGATCAGCCGGGCCACCGAGACCACCAGGGCCCCGCCGAGCGCGGCCAGGATCAGGTAGATGACCAGCACGGTCGCCACGGCGGCGAGCCAGCCGGGCGTGCGGCGGCGGCGCAGCCACTCGGTGAGCGGGCTGACCGTCACGACCAGCATCAGGCCCAGGAAGACCGGGCCGACCAGGTCGGCGACCCAGCGCAGCCCGGCGACCACGATCACCAGGCAGGCGCAGCCGAGCAGGACCAGCACGCCACGCGGCAGCACCGCGGCCGGCGCGAATGCGCTCGGCCGCGGGCTGCCCGGGCGTGCCTCAGGCGCGGATCTCACGGCCGTGCGCCGCGATCGCCCAGATGCAGAGCACGTCGATGGCGATCACGATGGAGCACCAGAACGGATAGGCCGGCAACATGATCATGTTCGAGAACGCGCTGAACACGGCGATCACGATCGCGATGATCCGGGCCCAGGCCTGCCCGTAGAGCACGCCGATGCCGGCCAGTACGGTGATCGTCCCGAGGATCAGCTGGGCCCAGCCCCAGAAGGTGAAGTCGGCCGGGATCGCGAGGGCGTCCGCGGTGGCCTGGGCGAGGTCGTCGCGGGCCAGCATGACGACCCCCTCCATCACCTCGAACCCGCCGTTGATCAGCAGCATCACCCCGGCGAACAGCACCATGCCGACCCACGGCGACGGCGGGGGAACGTTCCGGGTTCGTTCGGCGTACGTCATCGTCTCTCTCCCAGCGAGGTCAGGCAGACCACCTGGACACCGGAGTGGTCCAGGCGGGTGAGCAGGCGTTCCAGGTCGTCGTCGGAGAGCCGGCCGCGGATCGTGCTCTGCCGTGGCATGGTCCGGATCCGCAGGTCGCCGAGCGTCCGCCGGAGCAGCGGGCCCAGGAAGCCGCGGACCCGGATCTCGTAGCGCTCGTACATGACCGGCTCCCGTCGTACGGAAATAGATGGTTTTTCGATCTTCGCGGCCGGGACCGGCCGGGGCATCGCCCGCCGGGGATGAACGACCCGCAGCGGCGTCGTGGCCCGGGGGGAAAGCCCGCCCGGCCGGCCGGGGAAGTCATCCGCGTGGAATGAGGATCGTGGCGGCGGGACGTGGCTGACTATCGGCATCAATCGGAAGGAGCACGTCATGGCAACACTGGTCGCCATCGGATATCCCGACGAGACCACGGCGACAGCAGCGTCGCTGGAGGCAAACCGGCTGGCCAAGGACATGATCATCCAACCGGACGCGATCGCCGTGATCATCCGGGACCGCGAGGGCAAGTTCCACGTGACGACCAACCATCACGCGGTGGGCGGCGGCGCGACCTGGGGCATGTTCTGGGGTCTGCTGTTCGGGATGCTGTTCTTCATCCCGGTCCTGGGCATGGCGGTCGGCGCCGGCCTGGGCGCGCTCACCGGCAAGATCGCCAAGGGGGCGATCAACAAGGAGTTCCAGGAACGGATCCGCGAGGAGCTCCAACCGGGAACATCGGCGCTGTTCCTGGTGGTCGAATCGGTCACGCCCGACAAAGCGGTCGAGTCGTTGAGCAAGTTCGGCGGCACGGTGCTCAAGTCGTCGCTGCCGAAGGAGACCGAGGAGGAACTGCAGGAGGCGCTGCACGGCGCCCCGGTCCAGTAAGTTTCCCCGCATGACGAGTCGACGCCGCCCGGCCTGGCCGGGCGGCGTCACCCGTCCCGGCCGGGATCTGCTCGCCGGGCTGGTGCTGACCACGCTGCTGGTCCCGCAGGGCATGGCCTACGCCGAGCTGGCCGGGCTGCCCGCGATCACCGGGCTCTACACCACGATCCTCTGCCTGGTCGCCTACGCGCTGATCGGCCCGTCGAAGGTGCTGGTCCTGGGCCCGGACTCGTCGCTCGGCCCGATGATCGCCGCGGTGCTCCTGCCGATCGTCGCGCGGGGCCACGACCCGGTCGCGCTGGCGTCGACGCTGGCCCTGATGACCGGGGCGATGATGACCATCGCCGCGGTCGCCAAGCTCGGCTTCGTCGCCGACCTGCTGTCGCACCCCACCCAGCTGGGCTACCTCAACGGGCTGGCGCTGACCATCCTGGTCGGGCAGCTGCCCAAGCTGTTCGGGTTCTCGGTGGACGGCGACGGGCTGTTCGCCGAGGCCGCCGGGTTCGCCCGCGGGGTCGCCGCCGGGGAGACCGTGCCGGCCGCGCTGGCGATCGGCGCCGGTGGGCTGCTGGTGATCCTGCTGCTGCGGCACTGGTTCCCGAAGGTCCCGGGCATTCTGCTCGTCGTGGTCGGCGCGACCGTCGCGGTGCCGGCGTTCGATCTGGACGTCCACGTCGTCGGCGCCCTGCCGCCGGGTCTTCCGCCGTTCACGCTGCCGGCGGTGGGCTGGGACGTGCTGGGGCCGCTCGCGATCGGCGCGCTGGGCATCACGCTGGTGTCGGTCACCGACACGATCTCCACGGCGTCCGCCTTCGCCGCCCGGACCGGGCAGGAGCTGCGCGGCAACCGGGAGATGCTCGGCATCGGCGCGGCGAACCTCGCGGCCGGGCTCTTCCAGGGCTTCCCGGTCAGCACCAGCGGCTCCCGGACCGCGGTCGCGTTCCAGGCCGGGGCGCGCAGCCAGCTGACCGGGCTGGTCGGCGCGGCGGCGATCACCCTGCTGCTGGTCGTCGCGCCGGATCTGCTGCGGAACCTGCCGCAGCCGATCCTGGCCGCGGTGGTGATCGCCGCGTCGCTGTCGCTGGCCGACGTGGCCGGCATGCGGCGGCTGTGGCGGCAGCGGCGGATGGAGTTCGCCCTGGCGGTGGCGGCCTTCGCCGGGGTCGCGGTGGCCGGCGTGCTGGCCGGCATCGCGGTCGCGGTCAGCCTGTCCGTGCTCAACGTGTTCCGGCGCACCTGGTGGCCGTACCGGACCGTGCTGGGCCGCCCGGCCGGCGTCAACGGCTACCACGACCTGCAGGTCTTCCCGGACGCCGAACAGGTGCCGGGCATCGTGGTGTTCCGGTTCGACGCGCCGCTGATCTTCGCGAACGCCCGGACGTTCCGCGACGAGGTACGCGTGCTCGCGCACGCCCCGGCGCCGCCGCGGTTCATCGTGATCGCCGCCGAGCCGATCACCGACGTGGACACCACCGCCGCGGACATGCTCAAGGACCTCGACGAGGAGCTGAACGCGGCCGGGATCTCGCTGGTCTTCGCCGGGATGAAGACGCCGGTGCGGGCCAAGGTGGACCGGTACCAGCTGACCGGCACGATCGATCCGGCGCACTTCTACCCGACGGTCGGGGACGCGGTTTCAGCCCTGCGGGAGGATGCCGGCTGACGCCCGGCTGCCGAGCCTGACGGCATGACGACTAATGCCGAGCAGGGGCGCCTTCGGGACGCCGACAGCGGCGCCGTGCACTGGCGGCGCTGGGGTCCCTATCTGAGCGAGCGGCAGTGGGGGACGGTCCGGGAGGACTACAGCCCGGGCGGGGACGCGTGGGACTACCTGACCCACGACCAGGCACGGTCGCGGGCCTACCGGTGGGGCGAGGACGGGATCGCCGGGTTCAGCGACGAGCGGCAGCAGCTCTGCCTGGCGGTCGCGCTGTGGAACGGGCGGGACCCGATCCTGAAGGAACGTTTCTTCGGCCTGACCAACGCCGAGGGCAACCACGGCGAGGACGTGAAGGAGTACTACTTCTACGTCGACGCCACGCCGACGCACTCCTACCTGCGGATGGTCTACAAGTACCCGCATGCCGAGTTCCCCTACAACGACCTGGTCGCCACGAACCGGGAGCGGGGCCGCGGCGACTTCGAGTACGAGCTGCTGGACACCGGGATCTTCGCCGACGACCGGTACTTCGACGTGGTCGTCGAGTACGCCAAGGCCGGCCCGGAGGAGATCCTCACCCGGGTCACCGTGCACAACCGGGGGCCCGAGGACGCCCAGCTGCACGTGCTGCCGACGGTCTGGTTCCGCAACACCGGCGCCCAGGCGCGACTGTCCGCCGACGGCGCGGACGGCACCGTGCGCGCCAACCACGAGCGGCTCGGCGAGCGGTGGTGGACCTGCCTGGACGACGCGACGGTGCTGTTCACCGACAACGCCGACGGGCGCAAGGACGCGTTCGGCCGGTACCTGATCCAGGGGGACAAGGAGGCGGTCAACCCCGGCGGCGCCGGGACCAAGGCCGCCGCGGTGGTCACGGTGACCATTCCGGCGGGCGGTTCTCATTCCGTACGGACGAGGCTCGGTGACCGGCAGCCCGGCGCGAGTGACCGGGATGCCGCCGCCTTCGACGAGATCGTCGAGGCCCGCCGCGCCGAGGCCGACGAGTTCTACCGCGACCTGTTCGCCCCCGCGCTCGGCGAGCCGGAACGCCAGGTCGCCCGGCAGGCGCTGGCCGGGATGATCTGGTCCAAGCAGTACTTCGGGTACGACGTCGAGCAGTGGCTGACCGAGCACGGCCGGGACCCGCTGCACGCGCCCGGCATCCGCAACGGCGAATGGTTCCACCTGGACGCGCACGACATCATCTCGATGCCGGACACCTGGGAGTACCCCTGGTTCGCCGCGTGGGACCTGGCGTTCCAGGCGGTCGCGCTCAGCGTCGTCGACCTGGCGTTCGCGAAGAGCCAGCTGGACCTGCTGCTGAGCCGCCGCTACCTGCACCCGAACGGGCAGATCCCGGCGTACGAGTGGAACTTCGGCGACGTCAACCCACCGGTGCACGCCTGGGCCACCCACCTGGTCTACGAGCTGGAGAAGGCGCGGACCGGCAGCGGTGACCACGACTGGCTGGAGCGCGCCTTCCACAAGCTGGCCAAGAACTTCACCTGGTGGGTCAACCGCAAGGACGTCGACGGGCGCAACGTGTTCCAGGGCGGCTTCCTCGGCCTGGACAACATCGGGGTGTTCGACCGCAGCGCGCCGCTGCCCACCGGCGGCCACCTGGACCAGGCCGACGGGACCGCGTGGATGGCCCTGTACTGCCAGAACATGCTGCAGATCGCGCTGGAGCTGGCGGTCGAGGACCCGGTCTACGTGGAGGAGGCGCAGACCTACTTCGAGCACTTCGCGTACATCGCGACCGGCAGCGCGACGATGTGGGACGAGGAGGACGGCTTCTACTACGACCTGCTGCGGCTGCCCGACGGGTCGTCGCAGCGGCTGCGGGTGCGGTCCATGGTGGGGCTGCTGCCGCTGGCCGCGGCGACCGTCTACGACCCCGCGGTGGTCGCCCTGCACCCGGAGATGATCACCGAGGGGCGGGCGTTCCTGGCCCGGCACGAGACGATCCGGGTCAGCGACGGGCACGGGCGGCTGCTCGCGCTCTTCGACGCGGACCGGCTGCGCCGGATCCTCGCGCGGATGCTGGACGAGCAGGAGTTCCTCAGCCCGTACGGGCTCCGGTCACTGTCGAAGTTCCACCAGGAGCACCCGTTCGAGTTCCGGGTCGGCGACGAGGTGTACGAGGTGCCGTACCGGCCGGCCGAGTCGGACAGCGGCATGTTCGGCGGCAACTCGAACTGGCGCGGCCCGGTCTGGTTCCCGGTGAACGCGCTGATGATCCGGGCCCTGCTGAACCTGTACGTGGCCTACGGCGACGAGTTCACCGTGGAGTGCCCGACCGGCTCCGGCCGGCAGATGACGCTCTTCGAGGTGGCCCGGGAGATCTCCGACCGGCTCACCGGGATCTTCCTGCCCGACGCCCGGGGGCAGCGGCCCTGCTACGGCGGGCAGGAGACGTTCGCGCGGGAGCACTGGCGGGACATGATCCTGTTCGCCGAGTACTTCCACGGCGACAACGGGGCCGGTCTCGGCGCCGCGCACCAGACCGGCTGGACCGGCCTCGTGGCGGTGTTCCCGAACCTGTTCGCCGGCCTGGACGGCCGGGACCTGCTGGCCCAGGGGATGGCCGGGGTTTTCCACAAGTTCTCCGGGGAGGCGTGATGGGACCGGTCATCTACGAGATCAACGCCTGGCCCTGGCTGGCCGGGCTGGGCGTCACGCTGGGCGAGGTGCCCGACGAGGTCTGGGACGAGGTGGCCGCGCCCGGGGTGGACGCGGTCTGGCTGATGGGCGTCTGGGAGCGCAGCCCGGCCGGGACCGCGATCTTCCGCGACCGGTCCCCGGAGACGCCACCGGAGGAGATCTCCGGCTCGCCCTACTGCGTGCGGGGCTACCGGGTCGACGAGCGGCTCGGCGGGCCGGAGGGCCTGGCCCGGGCCCGCGAGCAGCTGCGCAGCCGGGGCGTGCGGCTGTTCCTGGACTACGTGCCCAACCACGTGGCCCCGGACCATCCGGCGGTGACCGAGCATCCGGAGTGGTTCGTCCACGAGCACGGGGTGATCGCGCACGGCCGTGACCCGTACTTCCCGCCGTGGCCGGACGTGCTGCAGCTGAACGCGTTCGCGCCGGGGATGCGGGACGCCACGGTGGCCGCGCTGTCCGGGATCGCCGAGCAGTGCGACGGGATCCGCTGCGACATGGCAATGCTGATGATCAACGAGATCTTCGCGCGGACCTGGGGCGACTCGGCCGGCCCGCCGCCGGCGGAGGAGTTCTGGCCGCTGGTGATCGGGCGGCTGCGCGAGCGGCACCCGGACGTGGTGCTGGTCGCCGAGGCCTACTGGGAGACCGAGTGGCTGCTGCAGAGCCAGGGCTTCGACCACTGCTACGACAAACGGCTCTACGACCGGCTGGTGCACGAGGACGCCGGGTCGATCCGCAAGCACCTCGGCGCCGGGCTGGAGTACCAGGACAAGCTGATCCGCTTCCTGGAGAACCACGACGAGCCGCGGGCCGCCGCGACGTTCCCGGCCGGGCGGGCCCGGGCCGCGGCGGTGGCGATCGCCACGCTGCCCGGCGCGACGCTGTGGCACGACGGGCAGTTCGAGGGGCGGCACATCCGGCTGGCGGTCCAGCTGGCCCGGTTCCCGCAGGAGCCGGCCGATCTCGAGCTGCGTGCCTTCTACCGCCGGCTGGTGGCCGCCGCCGAGCAGGTGCGGCAGGGCACGTGGCGGCTGCTGAACACCACGGGCTGGCCGGACAACCAGTCCCATCAGGATCTGCTCGCCTGGGCCTGGGACTCGGCCGTCGTGGTGATCAATTTCTCGGACCACCCGGTGCAGGGGCGGGTCGAGATGCCCTGGACCGGGCCGCGCCACGGGGACCGGCGGCTGACCGACCGGCTCGACGGCCGGGTCTTCGAGCGATCCGGCGCCGATTTGGCCGATTCGGGGCTGTATGTCGACCTGCCGCCCTGGGGAACGCATGTCCTCTCCATCGGGTGACGTTCTCGATACTGAAGGTTATGGATTATCCGATCCGGACGATGCGCGGGGGTGCTAGTGCCGGGAGTCTGAACGAGGAGATCGAAATGGGGTCGGCCTCGGAGGTAGATAAACGTGTCCATCGAACTGATCGCTGACTCACCTGGCATATCTGATTGCGACGCGGACGGTTCCCTGCTCGCCTCGAAGTTCGCGGTTCCGGCCGCTCCGCCGTTCATGGTGGCGCGGCCGGCCCTGCTGACCCGGCTGAGTGAGGGCGTCCGCGGCCCGGTCACCCTGGTGACCGGGCTGGCCGGCAGCGGAAAGACGCAGCTGCTGGCCTCGTGGGTGCGCGCTCGGCCGGTGGACTGGCCGATAGCGTGGGTCACCTGCGAGAACGGGGACGAACCGGCGGCCACCCTGTGGTCGTACGTTCTGGAGGGCCTGCGCCGCGCCGGCGTGCCGGCCCCGGAACCGGCCGTTCCCGGCGCCGCCGCGAGCCGGGCGGTCCTCGCCCGGCTCGCGGCGATCATCGACCAGCAACGCACCCCGGTCGTCCTGATCCTGGACGGCGCGGCCCAGCTGCCCGGCCGGGAGTGGGCGGCCGGGCTGGAGTTCCTGCTGGCGCACTCGGACGGCCTGCGGGTGATCCTGACCGGCCGCTGGGATCCGCCGCTGCCGCTCTACCGCTACCGGCTGGCCGGCCAGTTGCGTGAGGTGCGCACCGCCGACCTGGCGTTCACCGCCGACGAGACGGCCCGGCTGATGGAGCTGCACGGCGTGCCGCTGGCCGGGCCGGAGGTGGCCGCGCTGCTCGACCGGACCGAGGGCTGGGCGGCCGGGATCCGGCTCTGCGCCTGCGCGATGCAGGGCAGCGCGGACGTGACGCGGATGGTCACCACGATCTCCGGTGACGAGTCGACGATCGCCGAGTACTTCATCGGCGAGGTGCTGCGCACCCAGCCGCCGGCGATCCGGCGGTTCCTGCTGGAGACCAGCGTGCTGGACACGTTCTCCGCCGACCTCGCCGCGGCGGTCACCGCCCGGCCCGACGCGGCCCGCATGCTCGCCGCGTTGACCAGGGAGAACGCGTTCATCCAGCCGGTCGGCGACGGCGCCGACCTGTTCCGTTACCACCGCCTGTTCGCCGAGCTGCTGCGCGCCCAGCTGGCCTGGGCCGAGCCGGAGCACGTGGCGATGCTGCACCAGCGGGCCGCACGCTGGCTGTCGGAGCACGGCCGGCTCAACGACGCGGTCGGCCACGCCGTGATCGCCGGGGACTGGGCGACCGCCGCGGCCATGGTGGTCGAGGACTTCGCGATCGGGCGACTGATCGTCGAGGGCAGCGCCGGGCGGCTCGGAGGACTGCTCGGTGGGCTGCCGGACCACCTGGACCTGCCCGAGGTGGTGATGGTCCGGGCCGCGCTGGCCTACGGCGACGGCCGCGTCGACGAGGCCCGCGAGCTGTTCGCGCTCTCCGGGAACCTGCTGGCGATCCAGGGCAGCGACTGCGGCGAGGGGCTGACCCTCTCCTGTTTCCTGCTGCAACTGCTGCTGCTGGCCGGCGGCCCCGAGCCGGAGCGGGCCCAGGAGCTGGCGCCGGTGGCGCACGCGTTCCTGGCGGTGGCGCCGGGCCGGAAGCTGGCCCGGCACCCCGAGCTGCGGGCGCTGCTGCTGGCCGCCGAGGGGGCCGCGCGCAGTGCGTGCGGCGACGTCGAGGGCGCGGTGGAGACGCTCACCGGGGCCGTGGCGGCGGCCCCGGCCGGGTGCGAGACGCTCACCATGGACTGTCTGCGGACGATCGCGGTGCTGGAGGCGTACCGGGGCCGGCTGACCCGCGCGGAGAGCGCGGCGCGGCAGGCGCTCGACCTGGCCGGGCAGTGCGGTCTCGACCGGGCGCACCGGCCGGTGGCGGCCGAGGTGGTGCTGGCCTGGGTGGCCCTGGAGCGCTACGACATCGAGACGGCCGACCGGCATCTGCGCGGCGCCCAGCTCAGCGAGGACCCGCTCGCGGTCGCCGCCTACGCCGTCGTGCGCTCCCGCCGCCTGCAGGTGCGCGGCGAGCTGCGCGGCGCGCTGAACGCCCTCGCGCCGATCCCGCACGCGCCACCGTGGCTGCGCCGGGAGATCGACCTGGGCCGGGCCCGGCTGCTGATCGGCGCGGGCCGGGCGGAGGAGGCCGCCGTGGTGCTCGCCGATCAGCCGATGCCGTACCCGGCCGACGTGGCCATGCTGGACGCCGCGCTGGCCTTCGCCCGGGGTGAGCCGCACCGGGCGCACGAGGTCGCCCGGACGGTCGCCGACGCCGCAGGGGTGGCGGCGCCGGTGGCCCTGGACGCGTGGCTGCTGCTGGCGATGCTGGCGGCCGGTTCGGACGACGCGGCCGGCGCGCGGGAGGCGCTGCGCCGGGGTCTGCGGGTGGCCGGGCCGGAGCACCTGCGGCGGCCGGTGCACCAGGCGTGGGGCGCGCTGCGCCGGGTGTTGCGCGACGACGAGAAGCTGGCCGCGCTGGGCGGGGGCCAGCACCAGCCGGTCACCGACCCGGTCGTGGTCGAGGCGCTCAGCAAGCGCGAGCTGGACGTGCTGCGCGGGATGTCCGAGATGCTGCCCACCGAGGAGATCGCCGCCTCGATGTACGTCTCGGTCAACACCGTCAAGACGCACGTCCGCAGCATCCTGCGCAAGCTGTCCGCGTCCCGGCGCAACGAGGCGGTGCGCCGGGCGCGGGCCCTCAATCTGATCTAGGAAAATCTGATCTAGGAGCGGCGGACGTCCCGGCCGTGTGTGCACAGCGCTGTGATGATCAGCACATCCATGCCGATCAGTATCGTGCACCACACCGGGGCGGCGGCCAGGAACAGGAAGTGCAGCAGGGCGCCGAGGAAGGCGATCAGGACGCCGATGATCCGGGCCCACAGCTTGCCGAGCAGCACCCCCGCGCCGGCGGCCAGCGACACCAGGCCGAACAGCAGGTGGGTCCAGCCCCAGGCGGCGTAGTCCATCTGGAGCAGCGAGCCGCTCGACGTGACCAGGTAGTACTCCTCGTGGTAAAGGGCGACTCCGCCCTCGGTCACCTGGAACACGCCCAGGCACAACATCATGATGCCGGCGAAGATCACCACACCGGACCAGCCGGTGACGGACGGGGCCGGGGCGTCGGCGCCGGCCGGACGTTCACTCACATAACTGTTCGACATGGTTTCCAGGAGACGTCGTGGCGCGGATCGGCGCCTCACACGTCAGGGGTGAACGTGCTTGATCGTGCAACTTGCACGACGGAATGCTCCTCTCGTGCGAATACGGGGGGTTGCTGAGTGTGCACCCCCTGTGATTGCGTGTCGGGGTGGTTCAGGCGGTCCGTCACTGATCGTCACCGTGGCGTTACGAGGGTGGTGTTCCGTACCAGTAAGTTGCGGCTTCAAGTGACAGAGGGTGATGCCGCCCGTTTCTGTTCATTCGGGGGTGGGAGGGTACATGCGTGAGCACCGGGGCAACGGCCCGCCGACGGTGATGGCGACGGCCCGGGTGGCCCGTCCCCGGCTGCCACGGGGAGTCATCTGGCGGGCCCGGACCGCCGAGGCGCTGGACACCGGGATCCGGCACGCGGTCACGCTGGTCTGCGCCGGCCCGGGCTGGGGCAAGACCGCGTGCGTGTCCGCCTGGGCCGGGGCCCGCTCGATCGCCGGGCCGATCGCCTGGCTCGAGCTGGACGCGGGGCACAACGATCCGTACGTCTTCTGGTCCGACCTGATGCGCGCGCTGCGTACCAGCGGCGTGGTGCGTCCCGGCCAGGTCGTCCCGGACCGCGGGCCGCTGCTCGGGGTGGACGGCCCGGCCTTCCTGCGCCGGCTCGGCTCCGGTCTGGGCGGCGCGCCCGCCCCGGTCGTGATCGTCCTCGACGACCTGCAGGAGATCACCGAGCCGCGGGTGCTGAGCGCCCTGGCCGGCCTGCTGCGCAACCCGCCGGAGCGGCTGCGACTGGTCCTGATCAGCCGCACCGAGCCGGAGCTGCCGCTGCACCGGTTGCGGGCGGCCGGCGAGCTCACCGAGATCCGGGCGGCCGACCTGGCGTTCCGGGTCGAGGAGGCGGCCGAGCTGGTCGCACTGCGCGGCGACCGGATGCCGGCCGCCGAGCTGGCCGCGCTGGTCCGGATCACCGAGGGCTGGGGCGCCGGGCTGCGGCTGGCCCTGGACGCGCCGCCGGGCGTGGCCCCGGACGAGGCGGCCGCCGACTACCTGATCCGCGAGGTGCTGACCGCGCAGCCGCCGCAGATCCGGGAGTTCCTGCTCTCCACCAGCCTGCCGGACCGGATCTCGGCGAGCCTGGCCGAGGCGCTCACCGGCCGGCGCGACGGGCAGCAGGTCCTGGATCAGCTGCAGCGTGCCAACCTCTTCCTCGACCGGGCCGGCGGCGGCGGCTGGTTCCGCTACCACCGGCAGTTCCGCGCCGCGCTGCGCCGCCGCCTCGGCGAGGAGCAGACCGACGGCCTGAACCGGCTGCACCTGCTCGCCGCCGGCTGGCACGCCAAGGAGGGCCGGCCGCTCACCGCGCTCGTGCACACCGCCTCGGCCGGCGACTGGACCGCGGTCAGCCGGCTGGTGGCCGACTACGGGATCCCGCTGTTCGTGTCGTCGGACCGGGCGGAGCTGGCCGAGCTGATCCGCGGCATCCCGTTCGACCGGCTGCCGGAGACCGCGGAGCTGGCCCTGTGCGCGGCGCTGTCCACCTACGCGATGGGCGACGTGGCCGGGGTGCAGCGGCAGATCCTGCGGGTCCGGCGCCTGCTGAACGGTCGCGACGACGCCTGCCGCCGCTCGGTCGGGATGGCGCTGGACATCCTGGAGGCGACCATGGTGGCCCGGTGGCAGGGCGACATGCCCCGGCTGCTGGAGCACACCACCCGGGTGCTCACCCAGCTGGCCGGGCTGCGCTGGGACCAGGTGCCGGCGATGCCGCAGTACCGGGCGATCGCGCTGGCCAACAAGGGCATCAGTCTGCTCTGGTCGGGTCAGCTCGACCACGCCGACCGCTACCTCTGGGCCGCCGCCACCGGCGCCCGCGCGGCCGGCACCCCGCTGATCGAGGCCAACGCGCTCGGCCACCTGGCCCTGCTCGGCGCGGTCCAGGGCGCCCTCGGCGAGGCCGGCGACCACGCGGCCGCGGCGCTCGGCGTGGCCCGCCGGGTCGACGCGGAGAACCGGATGACGGCCGCCCCGGCGTACCTGGCCCAGGCGGTGATCGAGCGGGAGCGGGGCAACGAGGCCGGCACCGAGGAGGCGTTGCGGCACGCCCTGCACGCCAGCGGCGACAACCCGGAGGCCGCGCTGACCGTGCTGACCGGGACGCTGCGGGCCAACCTGCTGCTCGACCGCGGTGAGCCGCACACCGCCCGGGCGGTGCTGAGCAAGGTGATGGAGGAGGCCGGGGCGCGACTGGACGCGCCGATCCTGCGGCGCATCGCCGACCTGGCGCAGAGCGACGTCGAGCTGGCCCTGGACGATCCGTGGCCGGTGCTCACCCGCTACGCCCACCAGGACGGCCTCTACCCGCCCGAGCAGCTGCGGCTGGCCCAGGCGTACCAGATGGCCGGGCATCCGGGCCGGGCCGAGGCGGTGCTGTCGGTGCTGCACGAGGGCCCGGACCGGATCGCCGCGGTGTCGGCGTGGCTGCTCACCGCCCTGGCCGCGGACACCCAGGGCCGTGGCGCGCGGGCCGGCGAGGCGCTCGGCCGGGCCCTGGCCGCCGCCGAGCCGGACCGGATCCGCCGGCCGTTCCGCCGCTTCGACGCCGGCCGGATCATGGCGCTGGCCGAGCGCCAGCAGTGGCTGGTCGAGTCGCGCGGCCCGGCCGGCGACAGCGTCCTCGCCGAGATCACCGGGGAGATCCCGATCGGCACCCCGCCGACCGCCGGCCCGCTCAGCGAACGCGAGATCGAGGTCCTGCAGTACCTGCCGACCGTGCTGACCGCCGGGGAGATCGCCGAGAACCTGGGGATCTCGGTGAACACGGTCAAGGCGCACATGCGCTCGATCTACCGCAAGCTGGGCGCCGGTCGCCGTCGCGAGGCCGTCGTCATCGCCCGTCAGCTGGGCCATCTGTGAACCGGCCGCCGGTCACCATGCCGCCGATCACGGCGGACAGCAGCAGGCAGAACGAGAGGACGTAGAGCCAGCCGAGGTAGCTGAAGGCGAGCCCGATCGTGCCGTACCGGTCGGTGCTGGACTGCAGCGCCCGAGGCAGGTAGATCGCTCCGCCGGCCCGCACCGCGACCATCATCAGCCCGAACGCCACCCCGCCGGCCAGCAGCGGCCCGCGCGGCGCGCCCGCGCCCAGCAGCAGCCAGGGCAGCAGGACGGCCAGCGCCACGTCCGCGACCAGCTTCACCACCACCCCGGTCACGTTCGGCAGCGGCAGCAGCGACGCCACCCAGCCCAGCAGGCGCGCGAACAGCAGGAACCCGACCAGGGCCAGGACCGTCCCGATCTGCCGCCCGGTCGCCGCCGCGCCGGCCGGCCCCCGCTCGACCGTCCACACCGCCCGGTAGGACCGGACCAGCGCCCGGCTCAGCCCGGTCGCCGACAGGATCACGATCAGGCAGCCGACCACGCCGAACGCGTTGCTGCGACTGCCGCTCAGCGCCGTCTGCACCAGTTGCTCGCTGGTGTCCGGCAGCTGCAGCAGCCGGGTGAGCCGCTCCCGGTAGGCCGGGCCGAGCAGCGCCGCCAGCATGATCAGCAGCGGGAAGATCGACGTGAACGACTGCGCGGCGAGGGTCATCGACCGGTCGAAGATCTGCACCCGGACCAGCTCGCCGGCGCCGTGCAGCAGCACCCGGCCGAGGCGGCTGCCGAGGATCAGCGCGGCCCGCGGCCGCAGCCACAGGGGAATCCGGTCCAGCGGACCAGCGGGCTCGGGCATCGCGGTAACCTCCAGCTCCGCCGTGGTTTCCGCGCCAATCTCCGCGATCCGGCGCCGGGCCGCCCCATCCCGGGCGGGTGAGACCCATTCGGGGGTACGGCCGTAGCCCCGCGCCCGCCCCCCGGTTCATCCGGCCGGAGTGACGCCCGTCCGCCGCCCGGCCGCCAGGCTGGGGCGATGCGGGTCACGGCGCTGGTGTTCACGGTGGCGCTCGGCGCGGGCGCACTGGGGCTCACCATCGCCCTGCTGCCCGGCGTCAGCGCGGACGACGGCCGGGCGGTGCTCGTCGCCGCGGTCACCATCGGGCTGCTCGGCGCCGCGCTGCGCCCGGCCCTGGTCCGGCTGCTCTCGGCGGTCGGCTGGATCGGGGTGGTCGGCGGCTGGCTGCTCTGCCAGGCGCTGCTGGTCTACGCGGTGCTGCTGCTCACCCCCGGCGTGCACGTCGACGGGTTCGCGGCGGCGTTCGGGGCGGCCTGGCTGGGCGCGGGGTTGACGAGCACGGGGCTCTGGGTGGTCACGGCGGGACAGGACGGCGTGGTCACTCAGCACCTGCTCCGGGTCAACCGGCACTTCCGGTCGAGCGTGCCGCACACCGACGAGCCCGGTCTGCTGATCATCCAGATCGACGGGCTGTCCGCGCCGCTGGCCCGCTGGGCGATCGAGGCCGGGAACCTGCCGACGCTGGGCCGCTGGCTCGCCGACGGCAGCCACGCGATGGCCGAGTGGTACGCCCGGCTGCCCGCGACCACGCCGGCCAGCCAGGCCGGGATCCTGCACGGCGCGAGCGACCAGGTGCCGGCCTTCCGCTGGTACGAGAAGGACACCGGCCGGATGATCGTCACCAACCGCCCGCGCGACGCCGCCCTGGTCGAGACCCGCTGCTCGGACGGGCACGGGCTGCTCGCCGCCGGCGGGGTGAGCGTCAGCAACGTGTTCTCCGGCGACGCGCCGACCTCGCTGTTCACCATGAGCACCGCGCGCCGGGCCCGGTCCGGGCCGCGGCGGTACGTGTCGACCTACCTGCTCGACCCGTTCGGGCTGACCCGGTCGCTGATCCTGACCTGCGGCGAGATCCTCAAGGAGCTGCACCAGGCCCGCCGGCAGCGGCTGCGCCGGGTCCGGCCGCGGATGCGCCGCGTCTGGTCCTACGTGCTGCTGCGGGGCGCCACCAACGTGCTGCTGCGCCACCTCAACCTGGCCGTGCTCGCCGAGCACACGATGCGCGGCGCGCCCGTGGTGTACTGCGACTTCGTCGACTACGACGAGATCGCGCACCACGCCGGGCCGGCCCGGCCGGAGGCGCTGGCCGCGCTGGAGGGCATCGACGCGGCGCTGGCCATCCTCGAGGAGGTGGCCGCGGCGGCGCCCCGGCCGTACCGGTTCGTGGTGCTCTCCGACCACGGGCAGAGCCTGGGCGCGACGTTCGCCCAGCGCTACGGGACCGGTTTCGAGGAGCTGGTCGCGGGGCTGGTCCGTACCGGAAACGAACCACCGCGAGCCACGGCGGACCCGGCGGAGATCGTCGTGGCCGCCTCGGGAAACCTCGCCCTGATCTATTTCGCGCAGCGAAAGGGACGGGTGACGCTGGAGGCGATCGAGGAGTCCTTCCCGGAACTGATTCCGGGGCTGGCCGGGCATCCCGGGATCGGCTGGGTGCTGGTCCGCTCCGAGCGGGAGGGACCGATCGTGATCGGTCGCGACGGGCGCCGCTGGCTCGACGACGACCACGTCGAGGGCGTCGACCCGCTGCTCGACTTCGGGCCGCACGCCGCCGGCGACCTGCGCCGGCACGACCGGCTGGCGAACACCGGCGACCTGGTCGTCAACAGCCTCTGGGACCCGGTCACCCAGGAGGTCGCGGCGTTCGAGGAGCTGATCGGCTGCCACGGCGGGCTGGGCGGCGGGCAGAGCCGGCCGGTGCTGATCCACCCGCGGGACTGGGCGCCGCCGGGCGAGCTGGCCGGCGCCGACGAGGTCTACCGGTACCTGCGCGGCTGTCTCGGCAAGCTCACCCCGCCGGGGTGAACCCCCCGGCCGGTACGGCGATGACGATGACCGGCATCAACCTAGAGAGGGAGCCGCGATGTGCCGGTGGCTGGCTTATTCGGGCACGCCGATCCGCCTCGAAGAACTGCTCTACAGACCGCGTTTCTCGCTGATCGACCAGAGCCTGCACTCCCGGTACGGCGTGGAGACCACCAACGGTGACGGCGTCGGCGTCGGCTGGTACCCGGTGGACGGTCCCGGCGAGCCGGCCCTGTTCCGCGGGGTCGGCCCGGCCTGGAACGACGCCAACCTGCGGGAGATCGCCCGGTCCACCTCGTCGCCGCTGTTCCTGGCGCACATCCGGGCCAGCACCGGCACCGCGGTGCAGCAGACCAACTGTCACCCGTTCCGGCACCAGAACTGGTTGTGGGTGCACAACGGGTCGATCCGCGAGTTCGCCAAGCTCCGGCGGGACCTGCTGCTCGCCGTCGACCCGCGGCTGTTCCCGACGATCGAGGGGTCGACCGACTCCGAGGTGATGTTCCACCTGGCGCTGACGTTCGGGCTGCGGGACCGGCCGGTCGCCGCGGTCGAGCGGATGGCCGGGCTGGTCGAGGCGGTCGGCCGCACCCACGGGGTGCCGGACCCGCTGCAGATGACCGTGGCCACCACCGACGGCGACCGGGTCTGGTGCTTCCGCTACTCCAGCGAGGGCCACAGCCGGTCGCTGTACTACAGCACCGAGACCGGGGCGCTGCGCGCGCTCTACCCGGAGAACCAGCAGATCCAGCGGCTCTCCGAGGAGACCCGGCTGGTCGTCTCCGAGCCGCTCGGCGAGCTGGAGGGCGCCTGGCAGCCGGTCCCGGAGTCGTCCTACGGCATCATCCAGAAGGGCGATGACGAGCTGGGCCGCTTCGAACCGGCCGCGCCGTGAGCGCCGACAGCGCCGTGGGCGCCGAGACCCGGACCCTCGGCCTGCCGCAGGCCACCGCGCTGATCCTCGGCACGATCATCGGGGTCGGGATCTTCAACCTGCCGTACTCGCTGGCCGGGATCGGCCCGATCAGCATCGTCGCGATGGCGCTGACCACGGTCGGCGCGCTGGCCCTGGCGCTGATGTTCGCGGTGCTGTCCCGGCGGCTGCCGGCCGACGGCGGGCCGTACGCGTACGCCCGCGCGGCGTTCGGCAACACGGTCGGCTTCGTCAACGCCTGGTCGTACTGGATCACCGCGTGGGCCGGCAACGCCGCGATCGTCACCGGCTGGGTCTTCTACGTCGAGCACTTCGTCAACAAGGACGGCGCGAAGGGCTGGTCCATCCTGATCGCCCTGGTCGGCCTCTGGGTCCCGGCGATGATCAACCTGTCCGGCGTGAAGAACATGGGCGCGGTCCAGCTCTGGACCACCGTGATCAAGTTCGTCCCGCTGCTGATCATGTCCACGATGGGGCTGTTCTTCATCAGCACGGCCAACTTCCACCCGGCCAACGTCAGCGGCGAGAGCGACTGGCAGGCGATCGGCAGCGCGATGGCCATCTGCCTGTTCAGCTACCTCGGCGTGGAGTGCGCCGCGGTCGCCGCCGCCAAGGTCCGCGACCCGGCCCGCAACGTGCCCCGGGCCACCGTGCTCGGCACGCTCGGCAGCGCCGTGGTCTACCTGCTCTCGATGATCGCGGTGTTCGGCATCGTGCCGCTGACCACGCTCGGCGAGGACAAGGCGTCCTACTCGGCGGCCGCGAACATCATGGCCGGCGGTGGCACCTGGGCCGGCGACCTGACCGCGCTCGCGGTGATCGTCTCCGGGCTCGGCGCGCTCAACGGCTGGACCATGATCTGCGCCGAGATGCCGCTGGCCGCGGCGAAGGACGGGGTGTTCCCGGCGCTCTTCGGGAAGCTGTCGAAGCGCGGGGTGCCGACCGCCGGGATCCTGTCGTCGACCGTGTTCGGCAGCCTGGCCATGACGGTCAGCTACATGGGCACCAGCGGGGCCACGGTCTTCAACACGCTGGTGCTGATGACCGGGATCACCGCCGCCATCCCGTACGCGTTCTCCGCGCTCGCCCAGCTCAAGTGGCGGGTCAAGGGCCGGCTCACCCGGGACGCCGTGATCGCCGTGCTCGCCCTGGCCTTCTCGATCCTGTTCGTCTGGTACTCGCGCAACACCGGGCACGACCACTGGTACGTGGTCTGGGGCCCGTTCCTGATGGCCGGCGCCGCGTTCCTGCTCGGCGTGCCGGTCTATCTCGCCGTCCGCAAGCACATGACCGCGCCGCCGCCGGTCCCCGCCCACGAATGACCCGGGAGAGCACATGCCATTCCACGTCGACTCCGAGACCGGCCGGCTGCGCCAGGTGATCCTGCACCGCCCCGGTGTCGAGCTCAGCCGTCTCACCCCGGACAACGTCAGGGACCTGCTCTTCGACGACATCCTCTGGGCGCGCAAGGCCCGCGAGGAGCACGACGCGTTCGCCGAGGTGCTGCGCGAACGCGGGATCAAGGTGCACTACTTCGCCGAGCTGCTGGCCGACGTGCTGGACATCCCGCACGCCCGGGCCTGGATCCTGGACCGGATCATCACCGAGGACACCGTCGGGCCGACCCTGGCCGGGCCGCTGCGCCGGCTCGCCGAGCAGGCCGAGAGCGGGAAGCTCGCCGAGTACCTGATCGGCGGCGTGCTCAAGCAGGAGCTGGCCGGCTTCACCGTGAACAGCCTGCGCTGGGAGCTGATGGGCGCCGACGACTTCGTGCTCACCCCGCTGCCCAACCACCTGTTCCAGCGGGACAACTCGGCCTGGATCTACGGCGGGGTCAGCGTCAACCCGATGGCGATGGCGCCCCGGCACCGCGAGTCGGTGCACAGCTCGGCCATCTACCGCTTCCACCCGATGTTCACGATGGCCGACTTCGACATGTGGTACGGCGCCGACGACAAGCCGCACCAGCCGGCCACCCTGGAGGGCGGCGACATCCACGTGCTCGGCAACGGCGCGGTGATGATCGGGCTGGGCGAGCGGTCCACCCCGATGGGCGTGGAGAACCTGGCCCGCAACCTGTTCCTGGCCGGGGCCGCCACCAAGGTGATCGCCATCGAGCTGCCGCACTCGCACGCCATGATGCACCTCGACACGGTGATGACCATGATCGACCGGGACACCTTCGTGATGTACCCGTACCTGCACGACGCCCTGCGGTCGTGGACCGTGCGGCCCGGCGACGACGAGGACGGGCTCGACGTGGTCCGCAACGACGACCTGTTCGCCACGATCGCCGAGACCCTGGGGATCGACAAGATCCAAATCTTGGAAACCGACGAGGACGTACGGGCGGCCCAGCGCGAGCAGTGGGACGACGGCAACAACTTCCTCGCCGTCGAGCCCGGGGTGATCGTCGGCTACGAGCGCAACGTCACCACCAACACGTACCTGCGCCGGCACGGCATCGAGGTGATCACCATCGCGGGCAGCGAACTGGGCCGGGGCCGCGGCGGGCCGCGCTGCATGACCTGTCCGATCGAGCGCGACGCCGTCTGAGCTCGTCGCGCCCTTCACGCCCGTACCGGATAAGGAGCTTTTGACGTGTCAGTGAACCTGCGCAACCGCAGCTTCCTCAAGGAACTCGACTTCACCCCCGACGAGTGGCGCTTCCTGCTGCGGCTCGCCGCGCAGCTCAAGGCGGCCAAGTACACCGGCACCGAGGTGCCCCGGCTGACCGGCCGCAACATCGCGCTGATCTTCGAGAAGACCTCGACCCGCACCCGCTGCGCGTTCGAGGTGGCCGCCCACGACCAGGGCGCGCACGTCACGTTCCTGGACCCGGGCAGCACCCAGCTCGGCCACAAGGAGTCGGTCAAGGACACCGCGCGGGTGCTCGGCCGCTTCTACGACGCGCTGGAGTACCGCGGCTTCGGCCAGGAGGGCGTGGAGACCCTGGCCCGGTACGCCGGCGTCCCGGTCTGGAACGGGCTCACCGACGAGTGGCACCCCACCCAGACCCTCTGCGACCTGCTCACCATGCGCGAGCACACGGTCAAGCACGACAACGAGGTGGCGTTCGCGTTCCTCGGCGACGCGCACAACAACATGGGCAACTCGCTGCTGATCGCCGGCGCGATGATGGGCATGGACGTGCGGATGGTCGCCCCGGAGTCGCGGTGGAACCCGGACGAGGTGATCAAGGCGGCGAAGGCGATCGCCGAGACCACCGGCGCCCGGATCACCCACACCGAGGACGTCGGCGACGGCGTGCGCGGCGCGGACTTCCTCTACACCGACGTGTGGCTGTCGATGGGCGAGCCGAAGGAGGCCTGGGACGAGCGGATCCGGCTGCTCAAGCCGTACCAGATCAACGCCGACGTGGTCCGCGCCGCGGCCAACCCGGCGGTCAAGGTGATGCACTGCCTGCCGGCCTTCCACGACCGGCGCACCAAGGTCGGCGAGGAGATCTACGAGCACACCGGACTCGACGCCCTGGAGATCACCGACGACGTCTTCGAGTCGCCGTACTCGATCGTCTTCGACCAGGCCGAGAACCGGATGCACACGATCAAGGCGATCATGGTCGCCACCCTGGGGGTCTGACGATGCGGATCGTCGTCGCGATCGGCGGCAACGCGCTGCTCGAACGCGGACAGCGCCCGGACGCCGAGGTGCAGCGGGCCAACGCGATCCGGGCCGTCGACGCGCTCGCGCCGCTCGCCGCCGAGCACGAGCTGGTCATCACGCACGGCAACGGGCCGCAGGTCGGGATGCTCGCGCTGCAGTCGGCGGCGGACGCCAGCCTGCGGATGCCGTACCCGTTCGACGTGCTCGGCGCGCAGACCCAGGGCATGATCGGCTACTGGCTGCTGCAGGCGTTGCAGAACGCGCTGCCCGGCCGGCAGGTCGCGGCGATCCTCGACCAGACCCTGGTCTCGGCCGCCGACCCGGCCTTCGGCAAACCCACCAAGTTCGTCGGGCCGGTCTACGACGAGAAGACCGCGCGACAGTACGCCGGGGAACGCGGCTGGCAGGTGGCCCAGGACGGCACCCGATGGCGGCGCGTCGTGCCGTCCCCGCGGCCGCAGCGGATCGTGGAGACCCGGATCATCCGGTCCCTGCTGTTCGAGCGGACCGTCGTGGTGTGCGCCGGCGGCGGCGGCATCCCGGTGGTCCGCGACGAGGACGGCCGGCTGCGCGGCGTCGAGGCCGTCGTCGACAAGGACCTGGCCACCGCGGTGCTCGCCGAGTCGCTGGACGCCGACGCGCTGCTGCTGCTCACCGACGTGCCGGCGGTGCTGCGCGGCTTCGGCGGCCCGGCCCCGGCGCCGATCACCCGGGCCACCCCGGCCGAGCTGCGCCGGGAACGGTTCCCGGCCGGGTCGATGGGCCCCAAGGTGGACGCGGTCTGCCGGTTCGTCGAGCTGACCGGCGGCCTGGCCGCGATCGGCGCCCTCGACGAGGCCGCCGCGATCCTGGCCGGCAAGGCGGGCACGGTCGTCACCCCGGCCGGGGACTACCATCTCGCCAGGTGAACATCGCTCACCTGTCGGACCTGCACTTCGGGGTGCACGACGAGGACGCGGCCGCGTCCCTGGTGGCCGATGTGGTCGCGGCGCCGCCCGACCTGACCGTGGTCACCGGAGATCTCACGATGCGCGCCCGGGCCGGCGAGTTCCAGCTGGCCCGGGCGTTCCTCGACCGGCTGCCGTCCCCGGTGCTGGTGGTCACCGGCAACCACGACCTGCCGCTGGACAGCCCCCAGCGGCTGTTCCACCCCTACGACCGCTACCGCACCTGGATCTCCGCCGACCTCGACCCGGTCGTCCGGGTCCCCGGCCTGACCGCCGCCGGCCTGCAGTCGATGCCGCGCTGGCGCTGGAAGGACGGCCTGGTCCGGCGCGCCCAGCTGACCGCGGTCACCACCACGTTCGCCGCGGCGCCGGCCGGCGACCTGCGGCTGGTCGCGCTGCACCACCCGCCCTTCGGGCGGATGCTGATCAACGGGCGCGGGCTCCTGCGGACCGGCGCCGACCTGCTGCTGGCCGGGCACACCCACCATCCCGACGTACGGACGATGCACGGCACCGTGGTCGTCGTCGCCGGCACGTCGACCAGCCGCCGCACACGCGGCACGCCCAGCTCGTGGAGCC
This sequence comes from Actinoplanes sp. L3-i22, assembly GCF_019704555.1. Lineage (NCBI taxonomy): Bacteria > Bacillati > Actinomycetota > Actinomycetes > Micromonosporales > Micromonosporaceae > Actinoplanes > Actinoplanes sp. L3-i22. Next base: position 7,101,353 of record NZ_AP024745.1, on the reverse strand, counting down.
GGATCAGCGTCGCCGAGGGCATGGTCACCGTCACCGAACGCCACTTCCTGCCGGACGGCTGGCGCACCGGCCGCCTGATCACCGTCCCCCTCCCGTACCGGCCCCGGGTCAGTGCAGGAGGGTCTTGAGCAGGATCAGCGCGACGCCGAAGGTGCCGGCGACCAGGGTGGAGACGATGCGCTCGGCGGTGGACAGGCGGCCGCCGGCGCCGATCCGCCAGCCGGCCACGCACAGCAGGAGCGTGCTGACGGAGAGCGAGACGATCTCCGCGGTCAGCAGCGGGGCGCCGGACGCCCGGACCGCGATCAGCACCAGTAGCGGCAGGACCGAGGCGGTGACGATCTCCCAGCCGCTGGTCAGCTGTTCCCGGACGACGTGCCAGGCCGGGCGGTGGCCCTCGTGGATGCGTTCGGCCACGATCCGGGCGTAGCGCTCGGCCACCCAGTAGACGATCAGGGTCACCAGGACCGCCAGGACCTCCCGCCAGGCGGCGACCGCGTGGGCGGTGACCAGCACCGCCGCGCCCACGATGATGCCGTAGATGCCGGAGGCGGTGGCCTCCTCGGTCTCGTGCGTGAGACGAATGCGCGTACCGGCCATGGGGTGAAGCGTCACCGAACCGCCTGCCCGGACCCTCACCCTGCCGGGATGATTCGGGGCCCGCCCGGCCCGGACACGCTCAACGGCATGTTCAGGCGACGGGAACGCAACCGGCTGCGCCGGACCTCGGATCGGTTCGAGAGCCTGCTGGTGTTCGTACTGGTCTTCACGTTTCTGGCCGGGGCGCCGCTGCTGGCCTGGCAGGCCGGGAAGGCCGGCTACCGCTCCGATCTACGGGCCCAGCAATGGGAGCGGGACAACCTGTTCCCGGTCGACGCGGTGCTGGTGGAGAACGCGGCGGTGGAGACCGCGAAGGCGATCTGGACGGCGCCGGACGGCTCGTCCCGCAACGGGATCGTGCAGGCGACGGTCAGTGACCGGGCGGGGACCCGGATCCCGATCTGGGTGGACCGGTCGGGAGCGCTGCGGGCGCCGCCGGTGCACCACGATCCGGCCGCGCAGGCGGTGGCCATCGGGATCGCGGTGTTCCTGTGCGTGGCCGCCGCGTTCGCCGGTCTTCATCGGATCGCCCGGGCGCTGCTGGACCGGCGGCGCGAGCGGGCCTGGACGCGGGAATGGCTCGAGGTCGGACCGAGATGGAGTCGTGACAGTGGACGCTACTGAGACGTCGAGTTTGCGCCGGGCGCTGATCCCGTTCGCCCTGGCGCAGTTCATCTGCAGCTTCGCCGGCTCCAACATGAACGTGATGATCAACGACATCAGCGAGGACCTGGACACCACGGTCGCCGGGGTGCAGCTGGCCATCACGATCTTCCTGCTGGTGATGGCGGCCCTGATGATCCCGGGCGGGAAGCTGACCGACCGGGTCGGCCGCAAGCGCTGCCTGACCGTCGGCCTGCTGGTGTACGCGGTCGGCGCCCTGCTCAGCGCCGCCGCCCCCGGGCTGGGCGTGCTGATCATCGGCAACTCGATCCTGGAGGGCATCGGCACGGCGATGCTGATCCCGCCGGTCTACATCCTGACCACGCTGCTGTTCACCGACGTGACCTCGCGGGCGAAGGCGTTCGGGGCGATCAGCGCGCTCGGCGGGATCGGCGCGGCGGCCGGCCCGCTGATCGGCGGGTTCATCACCACGGCGATCAGCTGGCGGGCCGCGTTCGTGTTCCAGGCCGCGGTGGTGCTGCTGATCGCGGTGCTCAGCCGCCGCTGGGTGCGGGACCCGCTGCCGCCGGACCCGACCCGGCCCACCGACCCGGTCGGCGCCGTGCTCTCCGCGCTCGGGCTGATCCTGGTCGTCTCCGGGATCCTCGCCGCGGACAACAACGGCTGGCTGATGCTCGGCCTGCTGGTGGCCGGTGCGGCCGTGCTGACCTGGCTGTTCTTCATGATCCGGGCGAAGGAACGGGTGGGGAAACCGGTGCTGCTCTCGACCGAGCTGTTCCGCAACCGGATGTCCAACCTGGGCATGGTCACCCAGTGCGCCCAGTGGCTGATGCTGATGGGCACGTCCTTCGTGGTCTCGGCCTATCTGCAGGTGGAGCGCGGCTACAACGCGATCGAGACGGGCGTGGTGTTCACCGCGACGACCGCCGGTCTGCTGCTCTCGTCGCTGGCCGCGGAGCGGTTCGCCCGGCGCCGGGCGCAGCGCACGCTGATCCTGGCCGGCTTCCTGATCACCGTGGTCGGGGTGGTGCTGCTGCTGACGCTGGTCTTCGCGTCCGGCTCGGTGTGGGCGTTCATCCCCGGGCTGTTCGTGATCGGTTTCGGTCTGGGCGGGATGCTGACGCCGTCGGTGAACGTGGTGCAGTCGGCGTTCGGCGAGAACCTGCAGGGCGAGATCTCCGGGCTGTCGCGCAGCGTCTCGAACCTGGGGTCGGCGCTCGGTGGCGCGGTCGCCGGGACGATCCTGGTCGCCGGGCTCGGCACCCAGCCGGGCACCGCGTACGTCCTGGCCATGCTGGCGGTCGGGGTGACCGGCGCTATCGGCCTGGTGGCGGCGTGGTTCCTGCCGGATCGGCCGGCTCCCGCGCCGGCCGGGGCGGGCCCGGATCGATCCGCTCCTGCTCCCGCCTGAGCAGCTCGTACGCGCGCAGGTCGGCCGCCGTCGGCCGGCCGGTGTCCAGGCCTCGCGGCCAGAGCCGGCCCCACCGCACGGCGGCCACCTCGGCGGCCAGCACCAGGGCGTTGCTGAGCAGGTAGAGCAGCGTGAAGATGGCCGCCGCGGTGGCGAACCCGCCGTAGACCGGTCCGGCCCGGCGGATCAGCCGGGGCAGCACCGAGGAGCCCACCTCGAGCAGCAGCGTCACCGCCGCGGCGCCGAGCAGCCCGGCCGGCCAGAGCGCCCGCAGCGGCGCCGGCCGGTCCAGCAGCAGCCACGCCACCAGCAGCAGCACGGCGAACGCGGTGCCGAACGCGCCGACCGGCGGCAGCAGCGCGGCGGTCACCACGCCGACCAGCAGGACGGCCAGCCCGGCCAGCACCCGCAGGGCCCAGGAGAGCAGGCCGGAGCGCCGCCGATGGGGGACCGCGGCCAGGTGGTTGAGGGTCGCGTAGGCCGACATGACCACCCCGGCGGCGGTGTACGCGAGCCCGGCCAGCCCGATCACCAGGGCCGCGGTCGACGTCGGCAGCGCGGCGATCGCGGCGTCGACGTCGGCCCGCAGCGTCGGCGGCACGATCGCGGTGACCACCTCCTGGCGCAGCTCGGGCCGGGTGGTCAGGGCGCGGGACACCGCCACCACGCCGAGCAGCAGCGCGGGGAAGAGGCTGAGGAACCCGTAGTACGTGATCAGCGCGGCCTCCCGGGGCCCGCCGTCGTCCAGGTACTTACGGACGACGGCCCAGCCGAAGCCGGGCGCCCGGTGCCGCCGCTGCCACTCGTCGAGACCGCGGATCACGACCCGTACGCGTCGGCGACCTCGCGGCCGTGCGCCGCGACCGCCCACGCGATCAGCCCGGCCAGCCCGATCCCGATCACCGACCAGGCCGGGTAGACGGCCAGGAACACGAAGTTCACCAGCGCGGCCAGCACCGCGAGCCCGACCGACACCGCGCGCGCCCAGTCCAGGCCGCGGATCAGGGCCGGCCCGGTGATCAGGGCGAGCGCCCCGAGCACCACGTGGATCCACCCGATCGCGGCCGGCGACAGGTCGGTCAGCTGGTCGGCGCGGTCGCCGGCGATGAACTCCGGCCGGACCAGCGCGACCACGCCCAGGCACAGGTGCAGCGCGCCGAGCAGGACCAGCAGGATCCCGCCGAAGAGCACCCAGGCGACCCAGCCGGTGGCCCGGCTTTCCTCGACCTCCATGGCCCTGTTCCTCTCTCAGCAGGTCGACAGCATGACGTTGTGCAGGGTGTTCGCGGTGGTCCGGACGTCCGCGACCGACGCCCGTACGGCGGAAAGGTGTTGCCTGTCGGGGTTGTCCTTGGCGGCCCGCAGGCTGGCGCCGAGCTGGTCGGTGGCGGCCCGCAGCGCGTCGGCCTCGGTGCTGAACTGCGCCCTCGCGTCGGCGGCGAGCTGGTTGAGCTCGTCGCGCAGCTGGGTCAGGTACGGGCCCAGCGCGGACAGCCCGTTCGCCGACACGTTCACGTCACGGATGTGGTCCACGGTGTTCTGCACGGCGTCCCAGCTCTCGCAGACCGGCGGCGGGGCGATCGTGGCCTCGGCGGTGGTGGTGCAGCCGGACAGGATCAGCAGGACGGGCAGGGCCAGGAAACGCTTCATGGCGTCAGCGTCGCCCGCCCGCGGTGCCCGGTCCTCACCCGCACCGGATGAGGCGGTCGCGGGCCGCCCCGACCCAGGATCGAGGGCGACGAAAGGGGCATCACATGGCCATCGGACCCGTTCAGCTGATCGTCCTGGGCTTCCGGAATCCGGACTTCCACGGCGAGGTCATCGCCGAGCTGGAACGCCTGCGGCAGAACGACACCGTGCGGGTGATCGACGCGCTCGCCGTCTACAAGGACCCGGAAGGTGCGATGGAGGTCGAGCACCTGAGCAACCTCACCCGGGAGGAGGCGATCGAGCTGGGCAGCAAGATCGGCGCCCTGGTCGGCCTGGGCATCGAGGGCGAGACCGGGATGGAGGCCGGCGCCGCCCTCGGGGCCGCCGCCGCCGACGCCGCCGGCAAGGTCGAGGTCTTCAACGACGCGCAGGCCTGGGACGTCCTGGCGGAGATCCCGAACGACAGCGCGGCCGCCCTGATCATGATCGAGCACCACTGGGCGGTGCCGCTGCGCGACGCGATCGCCCGGGCCGGCGGATACCGGATCGGGGACGGCTTCATCAGCCCGTTCGACCTGATCGGGATCGGACTGATCAGCGCCGAGCAGGCCAAGGAACTGCACGACCTGGAGAACGCCGGGTCCTAGTCGGACCCGGCCGAGGAAGGAGTTCATCATGTTCGGATCACGCAGGGTCGCCCGCCGTACCGGCCGTCGTACCGCCCGCCGCGTCACCCGGCGGGTCGGACGCCGCCGCTGATCGACGGAGTCCCGCGGCGGCCGGCGAAAGCCAGCCGCCGCAACCGTCTCCAGTCCAGATGCGGGGGAGCGGCGGGCACCCCCGGCCGCTGCCGGGGCAGCCGCACCCGCAGAGCCCCGGGGCAGATTCGCAGATGTACGGGCGTGGCCAGCGCCAGTGCCTCGCCGTCCACCCCCACCGGAACCGTCGGCCCGTCCGCGTCCACGACCACCTCGCGGGCGGCCCGGACGGTCAGCGGGCGCCGGCGGTGCACCGCGACGGCCAGCACGCCCAGCTCCCCGTGGTCCAGCCCGGACCGCCGCCCGAGATCCATCCGGTAGGCGTTGTTGCTGATCAGCACGGCCTGCGGCCCGCTCAGCGTGGCGCCGCCGACGGTCAGCCGCAGCGGCGAGGGCCGGTTCAGCACGGCCGGCAGCAGGTCCAGGGCGGTGCTCAGCTTGGCGTCGCGGTAGTCCGCGCTGCCCACCACCGCCGCGTACGCGCCGAACGACGCGTTGTTCACGAACGTCCGGTCGCCGATCAGCCCCAGGTCGATCCGGACCTCCTCGCCGTCGGTGAGCGCGTCCAGCCCGGCCGCCGGGTCGTCCCGGTCCAGCCCGAGATCCAGCGCGAAGTGGTTGCGGGTGCCGGCCGCCAGCACCAGGAACGGGACGTCGTGCTCCGCGGCGATCCCGGCGACCAGCGCCTGGGTCCCGTCGCCGCCGGCCACGCCGAGCAGGTCCGCGCCGTCCAGCACGGCCTGCCGGGCGACCGCGGCCACGTCGACCGCCGGCCCGTCCAGCAGGAACACCTCCGCGCCCAGCGCCGCCGCCCGCTCGTCGAGCCGGAACCGGGCGACCTTCCCGCCGCCGGACCGCGGATTCATGATCAGGAACGGCCGGGCCGGCGGCGGGGTCCGCAGCACCACCGGCTCGGCGGCGACCGCCAGGGCGCGCCGCCCGGCGGCCACCGCGCCGGCCCACAGCAGGCCGAACAGGACCACCTCGCCGACCAGGTTCGCGCGCGCGTAGAGCACCGCCACCACCACCGGGGCGAGCACCACGACCACCCCGGCCGCCCAGCGCACCGGCCCCCGGTGGGTCAGGAACCACCACGCGCCGGTCAGCGTGACCGCGCTGCCCAGCGCCGCGGTGAGCAGCAGCGCGAGGCTGGCGGCCAGCCCGGCGGCCAGCAGGAGCACCGCCGTCGCGGCGGCCGCCGCGACGAACGCCAGACGGGCCATCCACGGTCGTCCCTCGCCGGCCATGGCGGCCTCCCGTCCGTACGTACGAAAAAGGGTCTCCGGTCTTTGTGTTCTGGAAAGCCTCCCCGGGGCGCCATCCACCGGCCTCACTCCGGCGGGATGAGGTGGCGCGGCGCGGCGACGCGGAAAGTCGGCAGCGAGCCGCGGCGTCCCGGACCGCGGGGGGAAGGAGGACTCCGTGTCCCAACGGTTGCGGCACCCGGCCGAGATGCCGTTCTACGTGTTCATGGTGGTGCTCAACCTGATCATCATCTGGCTGATCCTGCAGGCCGCGATCACCCTGCCCTACCTGCCGGATCGGCTGGTGGACACCGGCTGGGCGACCGCCGTGCGCAGCGCCTTCATCGGGCTGCTGCTGCTGGTTCCGGTCCTGGTGGTGATCCGTGAGACGCAGCGCGCCTCGGTGCGCGGCACCGCGGTCGAGTTGAGTCCACATCAGTACGGCGAGCTGTACAAGACCGCCGACGACTTCGCCCACCGGCTCGGGCTGCCCCGCCGGCCGACCCTCTACCTGGCCAACGGCAACGGCACGCTGAACGCGTTCGCCGCCCAGGCCACCGGCCACGACTACGTGGTGCTCTCCAACGAGCTGTTCGCGAACCTGCAGCAGAACAACCGGGAGGGCCTGAAGTTCATCCTCGGCCACGAGCTCGGGCACATCCGGCTGCACCACGTCTCGCTGTGGTACCAGCTCTCGGTCGCCTACTCCGAACGGATCCCGGTGCTCGGGCCGACCCTGTCCCGGCTGCGGGAGTACTCCTGCGACCGGCAGGGCGCGCACCTGTGCCCGTCCGGTGCCACCGGGCTGGTGCTGCTCGCCTCCGGGCGGCACACCGAGCACACCACCGACGTGCACCAGCTGATCCGGCAGGGCCAGGCGCTGCGCGGGTTCTGGGTCGAGCTGGCCCAGCTCCCGCAGTCGCACCCGTACACCGTCCGGCGCATCGAGCGGCTGTTCCGGCTCGGTCTGCTCCGCGCCGCTGACTAGGAGGTGGCCACCATGTCCGACGCGACCTACCAGGTCCGGGTCTCCGGGGTGATTCCCGACGAGGTGCTCGACGAGCTGCGCGACCTGACCGTCAGCGTCGAGCCGCCGGAGACCGTGCTGCACGGCAGTCTCCCGGATCAGTCCGCGGTGGTCGGCCTGATCTCCCGGATCCACGGGCTGGGGCTGCGGCTGATCGAGGTCCGCCGCCTGCCGGCGGACGACGATCCCGCCGGATGAAACCCCGCTTCGGGTACGGCGTCGTCCTGCTCCTGATCGTGAGCACCTACGTGCTGGCGCTGTTCGCCGAGCGGCGCTGGGTGGTGACGGTCCTGCTCACCGTGCAGACCGCCACGGTCTGGCAGTCGCTGCGGGTGGCCCGGGCCCGGCCCGGGCTCCGGGTGGCCGGCGCGGTCGTGTTCGTGCTGGCCCTGGCCGCGGGCCTGGCCAGCGCGCTGCGGATCGGCCCGCTGACCGGGATCGCGTTCTCCGCGGCCGCGGTGCTGTACCTGCTGGCGCCGATCGCGATCGTCCGCGACCTGGGCCGCCGGGAGCGGGTCGACCTGCAGACGATGCTCGGGGCGCTGGCCGCGTACCTGCTGATCGGGATGGCGTTCGCGTTCTCCTACGAGTGCCTGGCGGCGATCCAGTCCGGCCCGCTCTTCGGCGAGCGCGGTGACCCGCCGCTGTCCGAGGCGTTGTTCTTCAGCTTCGTCACGGTGACCACCACCGGGTACGGCGACCTCGTCCCGGCCGGCAACCCGGCCCAGACGATCGCCGTCTTCGAGGCGCTCACCGGCCAGCTCTTCCTGGTCACCGCGGTCGCCAAGGTGGTCGAGAACTGGCGGCCCCGGAACTGGACCCGGGGCTCATCCACCGGGGATGACGCGAGTCCACGGGAGGTCCGATGACCATGCTGGTGCTGTTCTTCCTGGTCGGCCTGGTGCTGGTCGCGGCCGGCCGGGAACGGCGGAACCGCCGCCGGTTCGCCGAGGACCTCGGCACGTTCCGGTGCCGGATCCGGCGCCGCGGGCGGCGCTGGTCCCGCTGGATGTGGGCGCGCTGGTCCGGGGAGCTGCTGGTGATCCGGCGCGGCCCGGTGTTCGACCGGACGCTGCGACTGGCGGGCGTGGTGCTGCCGGAGGGCGTACGGCGCCGGCGGGTCCGCAAGCGGTTCCTGGTCGCGGTCCGGATCCGGACCGCCCACGAGGTGCTCGAGATGGCCACCGAGGCCGCGTCCCGGACCGAGCTGGTCGGCCCGTACCTGGCGGCGGCCTGCATCGACCTGCCACAGGCGCCGGTCCGGCGCCGCCACGAGAACTGAATCGAGGGAGTTCGACATGTCTGAGACACAGCAGGGGTCGGCGTACACCGACGAGCAGCCCTATGTCCCGCCGGGGCGGGTGGGGGAGCCCACCGCCTGGATCGGCATGGTCGTGTTCGCCGGGGTGATGCTGCTGCTCGGCGGCGCGTTCCAGGCGATCGAGGGGTTCGTCGCGATCCTCCGGGACGACTACTACGTGACCACCCGGTCCGGGCTGGTGCTGACCTTCGACTACACCACGTGGGGCTGGACCCACCTGGTGCTCGGCCTGCTCCTGGTGCTGACCGGCATCGGCGTGTTCCTCGGGCAGATGTGGGCCCGGGTCCTCGGCATCATCGCCGCGGCCCTCAGCGCGCTCGCGAACATGATGTTCCTGCCGGCGTACCCGGTCTGGTGCACCATCGTGATCGCCACCGACGTCCTGGTCATCTACGCCCTGGCCGTGCACGGCCGTGAGGTCCGTCAGCGTTAGGGAGCGTCCGTGATGCGAAGCTCTGGTTGGGTCAGTCTGGTCGCCGGGGTGTTCGCGCTGATCCTGGGGATCGTCGCGTTCGCCTGGCCGTCCGCGACACTGCAGGTCGTCGGCTTCCTGTTCGGGCTGAACCTGCTCCTGCTCGGCGTGGTCCGGGCATGTCAGTTCCTGTTCGTCCCGGACGCCCCGGTCACCGGGCGGATCCTCGGCGTGATCTTCGGCGTGCTGGTCGCGCTGCTCGGCATCCTCTGCCTGCGCAACGTGACCGGCTCGCTGAAACTGCTGCTGCTCATCGTGGCGCTGGGCTGGCTGCTGGACGGCCTGGCCGAGATCTTCACCTCGGTGGGGGACCGGGAGCCGGGCGCGGGCTGGCGGATCGCGCTGGGCCTGTGCGTGGTCCTGGTCTCGATCGCGATCCTGGTGTGGCCGGGCCTGGGCCTGGCGACGTTCGTGCTGATCGGCGCGACGACGCTGTGCTTCGTCGGGATCGCCGGCATCCTCATCGGCATCGCCGGGCTGCGCTCCCGCCCGGCCTGAGTTCCGCGTTCGACCCAGCGGGCCGCGTCCACCCCGGACGCGGCCCGCCGTCGTGCGCTCCGGCCAGGGCAGGGGCAGTCGCCGTGCCGCTCGGCGCCCCTGCCGGTGGTCAGCCCTGATCGACACGGTCCTGTGGTGGCAGGACCGGTGCCGGCGCGGAATCGAGACCGCAGCAGTCATTCCGGGCCCGCTCATCGGCGGTTCAGCACAAGGGGCAGCCTCGGAGAAGCACTCGACGCTCAGGCGACAGTGGGTTGAGGAAAATTACCACGCAATGGCAACGTCGCGAGCGGTCATAGCCTGAGGGCTCGTGCCGTTGACAAGTCCGGAGCCCGGCGAGCGGGCGAAAACAGTTCATCTGGCTGACGCGCCGATGGAGGTCGAGGAGTGGATGACTGACACGCCCCGCGATCTTCAGTCACCCACGGGTCAGGCACGCAGCCGGCTCAGGTGGAAAATCCTCACCATTGTCGCAGTCCTTGCCCTGCTCACCGGGGGTGTCTTCCTGGCCACCCGGCCGTCTGGACCGACTGCCCTCACGGCGCGGACGACGAAGCCGGTAGCGAGCACGGGGCCGGTCACCGTCACCGACCCGCGGACGCTCGCATTCCAAACTCGGCTCGACCAGTCGCTGCAGACCATGCTGGACAGCCTGCTCGGCCCAGGAAACAGCGTGGTCACCACGACCGCCACGCTCGACTTCGTTCCGGTTGACCCAGGGGTGCTCGGCCCGGACGACATTCAGGTTCCCGACGGCAGCGGTTCAGCGGCTGCCGGACGGGGAGAGACCATCGACAACGCGGTCAGTGAGGCCAACGAGGTCCGCACCAGCGCGCCTGGTGTGGTCAAGCGGCTCGTCATCGTCGTTCGGATGAACATCGCTGTCGCCGGCGATGTCGACCCTGCCCAGGTGGCGCGACTGGTCAGCACGGCCGCCGGTATCGACCCTGCTCGCGGCGACTCGGTCACGGTCCTGACCTGAGGCGCTTCCGAGACGACTTGACGCGGCCTGGCCGGGAGACTTCGGGGCCGCGGGCTGAGGTCGTACCGAAGCAAGGGTGTGAATTGTCGTCATTTGACGGTGACCGAGGCCCGGACCCGCGCCTTGTCGTCGCCCGGCTGCACCGCCTCGCTGTACAGCAGCCGGATGACCTCCTTGTCGATCGCCGAGTACTTCGTCACCGTCGGGTAGTACTCCCCGTAGAAGATGCTGCTCCGGTACTTCTTGGTGGCGCCCAGCAGCCCCATGCCCTCGGTCAGCTGCTCCCGGAGCAGGTGGCACCGGTCCGTCGCGTTGTTGCCGGTCGAGCGGACCAGCACGGTCGCCCCGGTGATGTAGTGCAGGCGGGACCACTGGACGTTGACCCAGCCGTCGTTGCCGGACTCGTACTGCGGCAGGAGCGACTTGAACTTCGACACCGGGGCGAGGTGCACCTCGATGTCGGCCGGGTTCGCGCTGAGCCGCAGGTCGCTGGTCGCGGTGAGCGCGTTGAAGTCGGCGATGACCGTGTTCACGCACGTGCGGGCCCGCGCGTCGCCGCCCTGGACCCGGACCGTGACCACCGGCAGGGTCCACTTCGTGACGACGCTGTACTTGTCGCCGGTCGCCACGCCGAGCGCGACGGTGTTGAAGTACGCGAGCCCGGCCTTGCTGATCACCGGCTTGACCGGGGCCGTCGTCGGCGGCAACACCGAGATCGACGGGGACGGCGACAGGCTCGCGGAGGGGCGGGCGGCCACCGGGTGGGCCGGCGCCCGGCACGCGCCGAGGGCGAGCACGGCGAGAAGCAGGACGGGGGTCGGACGGATCACGCGAAGCCTCCTGGAGAACCGGGCGGCAAGATCGTAATCCCGGTGCGGCCCCGCTGTCCGTCCCGTTTCCGGTGCACACGCGGCGGGCCCGGCACACCGGTGCCGGGCCCGTCACAAGGGTGGTTCAGCCCCGGTAGCGCTGCAGGAACAGCGCCTCGGCGTACGCCAGCCGGGCGATCTCCCCGGGGTGCACGCTCTCGTTCGGGGCGTGGATCAGGGCGAGCGGCTCCTCGACCCCCATCAGGATGATCTCCGCGGCCGGGTAGGTGTCCGCGAGGACGTTGCACAGCGGGATCGACCCGCCCTGCCCGAGCGCGGTCATCTCCCGGCCGTAGGCCTCCCGCATCGCCGAGCCGAGCGCCTGGTAGGCGGGCCCGCCGGTGCGCGCCGCGAACGGCTGCCCGACCGCCTCCGGGGTCACCTCGACCCGGACCCCCCACGGCGCCACCGCGTGCAGCTGGGCGATCAGCGCGTCCTGCGCCTTCACCGCGTCCATCCCCGGCGGCACCCGCAGGTTGAGCCGGGCCCGGGCGCGCGGCTGGATCGCCGCGGCCGAGCCGACCACCGGCGGGCAGTCGATGCCGAGCACGGTCACCGCCGGCCGGGCCCAGATCATGTCCGAGACCGAGCCGTCCCCGAGCAGCCGTGCCTCGTCGATCAGGCCGGCGTCGGCGCGGAACTGGGACGGCGGATACGGCGCGCCCAGCCAGGTCTGCTCGTTGTCGAGCCCGGCGATCGTGGTGTTCCCGGCCCGGTCCCGCAGCGACGACAGGATCTGGATCAGCGCGGCGAGCGCGTCCGGCGCCGCCCCGCCGAACATCCCGGAGTGCAGCTCGCCGCCGAGCGCCGACACGCTCACCACCACGTTGACCAGGCCGCGCAGCGTGACCGTGGTGGCCGGCACGCCGACCGCCGCGTTCCCGGTGTCGCAGACCAGGATCGCGTCGGCGCGCAGCAGCTCGGGGTTGCGGGTCACGAAGTCCTCGAGGCCGCCCGTGCCCTGCTCCTCAGACCCTTCGACGATCAACTTCAGATTGACCGGTACGTCGTCTCCCAACGCCCGCAGCGCGGTCAGATGCATCACGATGTTGCCCTTGCAGTCGGCGGCGCCCCGGCCGTACCAGCGCCCGCCGACCGGGGTGAGCTGGAACGGCGGGGTCCGCCAGGCCTTCTCGTCGAGCGGCGGCTGCACGTCGTAGTGCGCGTACAGCAGGACCGTCGGCGCGTCCGGGTCGGCGGCCGGCCGTACGCCGAAGACCGCCTTGCTCCCGTCGGCGGTGAGGTGCGTGCCCAGGTCGGTGAAGCCGACCTGGGCGAAGTTGCGCACCACCCAGGTCGCCGCGCGCTCGCACTCGACGGCCGGGAACTGCCGCGGGTCGGCGACCGACCGGATCGCGACCAGGTCGGCCAGGTCGGCCCGGGCCCGTGGCATCAGTTCGTCGATCTGCTCACGAAGGTCCATGTCAGGCGTCCTTCAGGTCGGCGATGACGTCCTGGAAGGCGTCGGCGTACTGCGGGCAGTAGACCTTGATGATCAGCGCCTGGCCCTGCAGCAGCTTGTTGTCGATGAGCACCGGGCGCTGGCCGGGGCCGGCCGCGCCGTTCGTGATCATCCCGTAGAGCACGCCGCGGCGCAGCGCGTCACGCGGGTCGTGGCAGACCGCGCCGCCGTCGTCGCCGAGCACCCGGACGATGCTGCTCTTGTAGGGCACCCGCAACCCGGCGGTGGCCAGCGCCGTCTGCAGCTGCTCCGCCTTGACGTTCGCCTGCTCGGTCTCCTTCTTGCCGTGGTACGAGACCAGGGCAGCCCCGGTGAGCAGCAGGAACACGATGCCGATGGTGAGGTACACCCAGCGGTTCACGCGGCGGCCTCCTTCCAGGACGGCTTGCGGAATCGGTAGAACAGCCATGGCACGAGCAGGCCCAGCCCGAGCGCGCCACCGGCGACGATCGCCAGGTAGACGCCCACGCTGCCGCCGCCGAACTGGGACGACGGGACGAAGCCGATCAGCAGCGCGGCCAGCGACGCGGCGAAGCCGACGCCGCACAGCCCGGTCAGCATCGGCGCCCGGTAGCCGCGCGGGTGGTCCGGCTGGCTGCGGCGCAGCCGTACGGCGGCCACGAACATCAGCAGGTACATGATCAGATAGACCTGCGTGGTGATCACCGAGAAGATCCAGTACACGCTGGACACGTCCGGGATGAACGCGTACGCCAGCGCGATCACCGTGGTGACCAGACCCTGGGTGACCAGGATGTTCTGCTGCACGCCGTGCTTGTTGAGCTTCTGCAGGAACGGCGGCAGGTAGCCCTCCCGGCGCGAGATCAGCAGCAGCCCGCGGGACGGCCCGGCCAGCCAGGTGAGCATGCCGCCCAGCGACGCGGCGACCAGCATGATGCCCAGGATCGGGGTGAGCCACTGCGAGTCGAACGCGGCGAACACCGCGTCGAACGCCTGCATCACGCCCGCGGTCAGGGACAGCTCCTCGGCCGGCACGATCCAGCTGATCGCCAGCGCCGGCAGGATGAAGATCAGCAGGACCAGGCCCATCGCCAGGAACATCGCCCGCGGGAACTCCTTGCCCGGCTTGCGCAGCGAGGAGACGTGCACCGCGTTCATCTCCATGCCGGAGTACGACAGGAAGTTGTTGACGATCAGCACCAGGCTGGACAGCCCGGCCCAGGCCGGCAGCAGGTGGTCGGAGGTCATCGGGGCGGCCGACTCGTTGCCCTGGCCCAGGAACGCGATGCCCAGGATCACCAGCAGCGCGCCGGGGATCAGGGTGCCGATGATCAGGCCGCCGCTGGCCAGGCCGGCGACGCCGCTGGTGCCGCGGGAGGACACCCAGACCCCGGCCCAGTAGCAGACCATGATCACGATGGCCGTCCAGAGCCCGCTGGAGGCCAGATCCGGGTTGATCACGTAGGCGAGCGTGCTGGCCACGAACCCGAGCAGGCTCGGGTAGTAGAAGATGGTCATCGCGAACTGGCACCAGACGGCCAGGAAGCCCATCGGTTTCGACAGGCCCTGGCTGACCCAGTTGAAGACGCCGCCGTCCCACCCGGAGGCGAGCTCCGCGGAGACCAGCGCGGTCGGCAGCAGGAACACCAGGGCCGGCACGATGTAGAGGAAGATGCTGGCCAGCCCGTAGACGGCCATCGTCGGTGACGGGCGCAGACTGGCCACCGAGCTGGTGGTCATCAGTGCCAGCGCCACCCAGGAGATGTACTTCATCGTTTGCGCGGTCTTCGGTGGCGAGCTCGCCTGGTTTTCCGCCTCTGCGCTCACGCCGCCCCCCTTCTTCGGGTAGTCGAGAGTCCGGCGGAATCATCGGTTGATCTGGATGCGGTGCGTCTCATCCCTGCTGAATGGTTCGGGTCCAGGCGGCCGCCGAACCAGGAACCGGTCAGCGCCGCGGCGAATCCGAGCAGCTCGAGCAGCAGCAGCCCGGGGTCGGCCAGACGGTCCCCGGAACGCACCCGGACCAGGGCCAGGGTCGCGAAGTAGAACAGCACCCCCATGTCCAGCAGCAGGATCACCACCCGCGGCCGGCCCACCACCACGCCGAAGATCCCGCCGAACAGCCCGGCGACGATGTTCCAGTAGGCCAGGGTGCCGATGATCGCGGGCGCCCCGAGCAACGTGCCCAGGTCCAGGATGATCGCCACCGCGAACAGCCCGAGCGGAAACATCAGGAGCACCGGTTGCACCGGGTTGCGGCTCTGCATGCCTTCCGACGGTGCTTCCGATCAAGATCAAGAGCGTCATCCGGTACGGATGAAACGGGCGGCCGCCGCGGCCCCGACGAGCATCCCGACCGCGATCGCGACCAGGAGCGACACCATGTCGGCCACCCCGCCGACGCCCTGGATCGGGTGCCCGCCGATCCAGCTCTCCAGCCCGCGCAACCCGTGCGAACCCGGCGTCAGCACGTAGAACGCGCCCAGGTACAGCACGTAGGCGGGCGGCGACCCGGGCCGGCGCCCGAGCCACAGCGCCACCGTCATCATCACCACCGCGCCCAGGAACGTCCCGGCCGGATCACCCAGCGCCCGGGTGCCCACCTCGGTCACCGCCGCGGTCAGCAGCACCAGCCCGAGCGCCCACGGGAAGTCCCGCAACGCCATCGAGAACGTCAGCATCACCCCGAGCGCGAACAGCACCCAGCCGCCCCACACGCCGACCGGCCCCAGGTTGCCGGGCACGCTCACGTCGAACAGCGCGCTGCGCGGCACGCCCAGCACCACCGTCGCCATCAGCGCGCCGAACGCCAGCACGAGCAGCACCACCGTGCTGTAGACCAGCCGGGCGGCGCCCGCGGTCATCCGGTTCGCGGCCAGCTCCAGGGCGGCCGCGCTGATCGCGTCACCCGGGATGAAGTAGAACAGCGCCGGCAGGATCAGCTGGATCGGGCCGCCGGCGATCACCCCGTGCCGGTCGAGCGTCAGCACCACCACCGAGACCAGCAGGGACGCCACGAACGGCTCGATCAGCAGCAGTCGCCGGTGCCCGCCGCCGGCCACCACCAGCAACCCGATCAGCAGCCCGGTCAGCGCGGAGACCCCGACCTGCTGCCAGGTGGCCTGCACCGAGATCCCGAAGCCGACGGTGAACGCGACCAGCCCGAGCACCTGCCACGGCCGCGACCAGCGCGGCGGCAGCGCCCGGATCGCGGCCAGCCGCTCGGCGGCGGCCGCCGCCGGCAGGCCGCGATGGATCCGGTGCAGGAGCTGCTTCACCTGGGTGACCTGGTGCAGCGGGGGCACGCCGGGCGCCCGGGAGAACGACAGGGTCCGCTCGCCCACGGTCAGCAGCGCCGCGTCGGCCAGGAACGTCGCCTCCACGTGGTGGCCGTAGTGCCGGCCGAGGTCCTCGACGATCGCCTCGCACCGCACGGTCCCCTCGAAGCTGGAGCCGAGCAGCCACTCGGTCAGCGGCCCGAGCAGCCCCAGCAACTCCTTCTCGCCGGTCACCGGGACACCGCCCGCTCGCCGGTCACCGGGACACCGCCCGCTCGCCGGTCACCGGGACACCGCCTTCTCGCCGACCCGGGACACCGCCCGGAACAGGGGATGCCCGCACAGCACGCCGAGCGCGACCGACACCATCGACGCGGTCGCGCCGATCAGGTCCTCGGCGCCGCGGACGGTGTCCTGGCCGAGGTACTCGGTCATCCCGATCAGCGTCAGCGCGCCCGGCACCAGCAGCCAGAACCCGGGCAGGAACGAGACCAGCGCCGGTGGCCCGCCGGGCACCCGCTCCACCTCGTACGCGACGATCGTCAGCACCAGCGCGCCGACGAACCCGCTCAGATAGCCGCCGAGCACCAGATTGCCCAGGTACTGGCTGATCCATCCGGCGTAGAGCACCAGCAGCAGCCAGCCCAGTGAGCGCGGTGGGCCGGCCAGCAGCAGGTAGTTGCCGACCCCGACGACCAGCGGGCCCAGCCAGGGCGCCCACCAGCCGATCGTGTTCGGGACGTGGTCCGCGGCGGCCGGCGTCGGCACGCCGACCACGTGGGCGGCACCGATGATCCCGAACGCCAGCAGCAGCAGCTGCAGGGCGCCGGCGACCAGACGACTGGAGCCGGTGACCATCTCGTACGCGGACAGCTCGACGACGCCCATCGTCAGCATCGCCCCCGGCAGGAACGTCACCAGCGGCGCGACCATGGCCCGCAGGTCGGCGTCCGCCCAGCCGGTGCCGGCCAGCACGAACGTCGCCGCGGAGACGGTGAACGCGGCGATCACCGGCATGATCATCTGGGCGCTGGCCCAGCGCCCGCCGAACAGCCGCATCAACCCCACCACCACCCCGAACAGCACGGCCAGCAGGACGTCCCCCCAGGTCGGAGCGAGGATCAGGCAGATCCCGCCGATCAGCACCGCGTGCCCGGCGGTCCGGACCACGGCGCTGAACCGGGGTGGCATGTTCACCGCCGCCAGCACCTGCTCGCTGCCGTCCCGCGGGGTGACCTCGCCGCGCTCGGCGACGCGCAGGACGTCGTACACCGCGGCGGTCTGATCCAACCGCAACCCGCCGCGCAGCTGGCGGGTCGGCTCCAGCGTCGCCGGCCGCCCGGGCTCCAGCGAGACCACGACGTACGTCGGCAGGACACTGACCCGGGCGTGCGGCGCGCCGTAGGCCGCCGCCACCTTCACCAGGTGTTCCTCGATCTGATTGACGGCCTCCCCGGCCGCGGTGAGCGCGCTGCCCAGATAGAGCAGGAACTGCTGCAGCTCTTGCTCGTCCATGGCGAGGACCGTAGGCGGAGCGGGCGGCCCGGCGATTCATCCGGCGCGAGCGATGCTCGATCACCCCGCCGCCCGACAGGCTGACGGCATCTTCACGAAGGAGGGCAGATGGCGGCGACCGGCTCACCGATCCAGGCCGACCGCGCGGCGGGACTCGGCGTCCTGCTCGCGGCATGCGTGTCCGCGCTGGTGGTGAACGCCAACACGTCCGCGGTGACGATCCTGCTCCCGGCGATCAGCCAGGACGTCGGCGCCCCGGTGGCCACCCTGCAGTGGGCGGTGACCGGGTACATGCTGGTCGGCGCCGCGGTGATCGTCACCTCCGGCGCGCTCGGCGACGTCTTCGGCCGCCGCCGGATCTTCCTGGCCGGCCTGGTCCTGTTCGTGCTCTCCTGCGGCCTGATCGCGCTCAGCACGTCCGCCGCCGGGGTGATCGCCGGGCGGATGATCCAGGGCGCGGCCGGCTCCACCATCCTGGCCTGCGGGATGAGCCTGCTCTCGGTCGGCTCCGCCGGCACCGGACAGCTGAAGGCGATCACCCGGTGGGGCGCGGCGTCGGCGATCGGCGGGGCGGCCGGGCCACTGATCGGCGGCGTCCTGGTCGGCTCCACCGGCTGGCAGGGCCTGTTCTGGATCGACGCGGCCATCGCCGCGCTCTGCGTGCCGCTCACCTACTTCACGGTCAAGGAGTCCCGCGACCCGGACCGGCCCCGCGAGATCGACCTGCTCGGCACGGTGCTGGTCGCGGTCGCACTGGTCCCGCTGGTGCTGGCGCTCAGCGAGGGCGGCGGCTGGGGCTGGCTGTCCTTCCCGACGATCGCCTGCCTGGTCCTGTCGGTGCTCGGCGGGATCGGCTTCGTCCAGGCCGAACGGCACGCCACCGCGCCGCTGGTCGACCTGACCCTGCTGCGCAACCGGGTGCTGGTCGGCTCGGCCACCGCGATCCTGCTCGTCGCCGGCGTGATCAACGCGCTGATGTACCTGCTCAGCCTCTACTTCCAGGACCCCGACGGGTTCGGCATGACGGCCCTGCAGGCCGGCCTGGCCACCCTCCCGGCGGCGGCCGCGATGATCGCGATCACCCCGCTGATCACGCCGCTCGCGGTGAAGATCGGGCCGCGGTACGCCGTGGCGATCGGATTCGGACTCGCCACGGCCGGCTTCGTGGCCCTGGCGTTCGTCTCACCGTCCTGGGAGTACGGCGCCTTCGTGCTCCCGCTGATCGTGCTGTCGATCGGGCTGGGGCTGGCCAACGGCCCCGCGTCGGCGGCGTCGACCAGCGCGGTCGACCAGGACCAGGTGGGTCAGGCCTCCGGGATCTCCAACATGGCGCGGTACGTCGGGGGATCACTCGCGGTCGCCGCGGCGGCGACCGTCTCGACCGCGGTCACCGACGGGCGGACCACGTCCGGGGCGGGCGCCGCCGAGGCGCTGACCGCCGGGCTGGCCGGGGGCGCGGTGCTGCTGGCGGTGATGTCGGCCGGCGGGGTCGCCCTGGTGCTGCTGCTGCGGCGGCAGCGGTCCGAGCCGGTCACCGCCGTGCACCTGGCGGCGGCCGCGGCGGCCACCAGCCACACCATCCCCACCCGGGCCACCCCGCCCGTCGCCGGGTCCGTCCCGCCCTCCGGAGGTGCCCGTTGATCTCTCCCGGGAGTGCGTGTCTCCGCGGGAGGCGCGTGTTGGTTTCTTTCGCCGGCTTCGGAGGTACGCGGTGATCCCGTTCAGCAGCAAGGAACACCTTCAGCGGATGGAGCGCGCGGTCGCCCAGGCCGCCGGCGCCGGACTGACCGGGCTGCTGGTCACGCCCGGACCCGACCTGACCTACTTCACCGGCTACCGGCCGACCGCGATCACCGAGCGGATCACCATGCTGGTCCTCGACGCCGACCACGACCCGCACCTGATCCTCCCGGTCCTCGAGCGCGGCGACGCGGCCGGCGTGCCGGTGGCGATCACCGACTGGGCCGACGGCAGCGACCCCTACCCGGCCGCGGCGCGCCTGCTGGACCCGGCCGGGCGTTACGCGATCTCCGACTCGGCCTGGGCGATGCACCTGCTCGGGCTCCAGCAGGCGCTGCCCGGCGCGTCGTTCCTGGCGATGTCGAGCGCCCTGCCGATGCTGCGGGCGATCAAGGGCGCCGAGGAGGTGGACCGGCTCGCGGCCGCCGGCGCGGCCGCTGACGCGACCTATCAAGAGATCATTTCGGTACGGTTCGAAGGCCGCACCGAACACCAGGTCGGCACCGACCTCGCCGGTCTGCTGACCGGGCACGGTCACTCACAGGTCGACTTCACCGTGGTCGGGTCCGGCCCGAACGGCGCGAACCCGCACCACGAGATGGGCGACCGGGTCATCGAGCGCGGCGACATGGTGGTCCTCGACTTCGGCGGCCTCAAGGACGGCTACGGCTCGGACACCACCCGGACCGTCCACGTCGGCCCGCCGACCACCGCCGAGCAGGAAATCTTCGACGTGGTGCGCCGCGCCCAGGAAACCGCGTTCGCGGCGGTCCGCCCCGGCGTGCCCTGCCAGGAGATCGACCGGGCGGCCCGGCGGGTGATCGAGGAGGCCGGCTACGGCGAGTACTTCATCCACCGGACCGGCCACGGGATCGGCCTGACCACCCACGAGCCGCCGTACCTGGTGGAGGGCGAGTCACAGGTCCTGGTCCCCGGAATGTGCTTCTCCATCGAACCGGGAATCTACCTACCGGGCCGCTTCGGCGTCCGAATCGAGGACATCGTCACGGTGACCGAAACCGGCGGCCGCCGCCTGAACAACACCAGCCACGCCCTGCAAATCGTCACCTGAACCCAAGCCAATGCCCCCCACCACCCCCACCCGCCAAGCGCCCACCTCCCAAGCGCCCACCGGTCGCGCGCTCACCACCCACGTGTCCACCGGCCGCGCGCCTGTCACTCGCGCGTCCACTGCCCACGTGTCCACCACCCACGTGTCCACCACCCACGTGTCCACCACCCACGTGTCCACTGCCCACGTGTCCACCACCCACGTGTCCACCACCCACGTGTCCACCACCCGCGCGTCTACCGGTCGCGCGCCTGGCACTCGCGCGCCCACCGGCTTCGGGTTCGCCCGCGCGCTCACCGGTTTCGTGTCCACTCGCGCGTCCACCACTCGCGCGTCCACCACTCGCGCATCCACCGGCCGCCGGCCAGCCGCCACGCGTCCACCGGCCACGTGCGACGCGGGCCACGCGCGGCACCGGTCCCGCGGTGCGCTGGTCACGCGCGGCACCCGCCGCCCACGGCCCACCCGCCATGCGCACCGTTCGTCGTCCCCGTCATCCATACCTACATCGCCCTTTGCCTGTGCCGCCCCTCGTTGGCGCCGCCCTTCGCCGGCGCCGCATGAAACTTTCCACCGCAGTGGAACGCCGCGGCCGATGGGGGTCGCCCGCGGCGTGCGGGGCACCGGCCGGACTGTCGCCACCAGTACCGGCCGGTGCCCTACCCACGACGAAGACTTTTTTCAACAGTTCTCAGTGCTTCTCGAGTGTTCTCGCAAGGAGTGAGCAACCGATGGTGTCTGTGCGAATCCGGCTCTCGGCCGCGGCGCTGCTGCTGCTCGGCGGAGTCGCGGCCTGCAGCGGGGAAGGAACTCCGGAAGGTCTGCCGTCGAACCGGCCGTCCGTGGAAAGGACCACGGACCGGACCACCCAGCCGACGCCCACCGACGACGAGACCACCAAGACCGAGAGGCCCGAGCCTACCCGCACCCGGGAGACGACGAAGGAAACCACCAACAAGCCGACCACCGAGCCGACAAAAGAAACCACCACCGAGCCGACGAAGGAAACCACCACCGAGCCGACGAAAGAAACCACTACCAAGCCGGCGCAGCCGCAGGAACCTGTCGCCACCGCGACGTCCACCTCCGCCGTGGCGGTGGTGCCGGTGGCCGAGGAGGACAGCGGCGGCGCGTGGGGCTGGTTGCTGCTGATCGGGCTGTTCACCGGCCTGGTCGCGTTGCTGATGCTGAACCGCAACCGCAAGGTCACCACGTGGGACGGCACGGCGCGCGGCCTGGCGGGGGAGACCCGGACCGTGCTCGGTGTCCGCCTTCCGCCGCTGCTGACCATGACGGATGCCGGCGAACGAGGGCTGGCCTGGCCGCCGGTCCGCGACGACCTCACCGCTCTGGAGGCCCGCTGGGCGGCCCTGTTGGAGACCACTCCGGACGGCGAACGGCATGCCTACGCGAGCCAGGTCGCCGGCATGCTGCGCGACCTGGTCAACGCCGTCGACGCGGAGAACGAGGCGATGGCCGCCGGCCGGAACTGGCAGCTCCTGCGCCCCCGCCTGGACGCGATCATCGCGGCCCTGAGCGCGGCCCTGGAACCGGCACCCACCCCGGACACCGTCTACGCCACCACGCCGTCGTCCGCCACCGGCACTGACACCGCCACCGGTTACGGAACCCCGCCGCCGTCCGCTACCGGTTACGGAACCAGGCCGCCATCCGCCACTGGTTACGGAACCACGCCGCCGCCCACCACTGGTTACGGAGCCCCGCCGTCGTCCGCCTCGGGCCCCGCCCATGGCACCACCCCGGACACCGGTTATCCCGCCACGCCGGGACCGGCCCAGCAGCCGCCGCGCACCACGGAATACGGCGAGCCGATCGACGACGACCCGGACGATCCCTACAACCCGCCTCGTCAGGGACCGCCCCGTCCCGGCTATCCGTCGTGACCGAACCCGTTCGCTCGATCGGGACGGGGCTCCGTCCGTACGCCGAAATCGTGTTTTGATCTGTGGGTTTTTCTGCCTCGGAGATCAGGCGTCGCCGATCAGCGGATCGGCTCGGCGGCGGGTTGCGCCGGGGTCGGCGCCAGGACGATCGGCTCGCTGATCAGGTGCGCGTGCAGGCGATCCGCCGGCACGATCCACGACGAATGCGGGCCACCGTCCGGCGCCGTCCGCCATTTCCGGACCGTCCGCCGCACCCCGAGCGGATAGATGGTCAGCGTGCCGTCCGCGGCGATGTGCATCCGCAGGAACGACTTCGAGTCGACGATTCCCTGCGCGGAGAACAGCTCGTTCAGATTGACGCCGAATCGCGCGCCGAACAGCAGATAGACCGCCACCAGTTCGGTGCCCGCGAGCCCGGACACCACCCCGTAGACGACCAGCGTCGCGAGCAGCGACCAGGGCCATCGCCAGTCGTGCAGCGGCAATTCCCACCAGGCCCAGCTGAGCAGCGCGGCGAGCCCCAATTGCGCGACGCCGTGCAGCACACCGAGCACCTGCCGCCGGGTCCGGCCCAGTTCCGAGTCGCTCAGGTGCGCGAACGCATAGGTCCCCGCCATTACCGTCGCGATCAGAATGAAGAGCGGCACCAGCGCGAACTTCTGCAACGGACTGCCGAATCCGCTGCTGATGACTCCACCGACGGCCAGCAGAATGGCGGTGTGCACGGCGCCCAGCATGCCGATGAAGCTCGGATTGTGTTTGGGGAGACGAGCAAAAATGCTTGCGGCGTACGCCTGGGAAAGTCTTTTGCTCGGAAAACGCGACTCGAGGGTGTAGGTCTCCCGGGGCGACGTGGTCTGCAGCGGCGCGGGCGGGACCTCGATCGACTCGGGCAGCTGATGGGTGGGGTAGAGGTACGCCCCGCCCCCGCCGCATGTGATCAACTCGCGGTCCGGTCCGCTGTAGCGCGCGTAGTGGTGCCAGTCGCCGGAGAGCATCAGCCGTACCTTGGCGCCGGTCGGGGCGATGACCGACCGAAGGAAATAATCCAACGACTCGTAGACCGCCGGCAGGTCGGCGCCCTGCACCCAGGTCGGGCTCGCCGACGCGACGATCACCTTGGTGTCCGGCCCGAAGCCGGTCGCCACCCGTTTGAAATATTCCAACTGCGGGTCGTCGATGTAGGTCGACGCCTGGTCGTCGACGGCCAGCAGCCACCAGCCGCCGGGAAGTTCCACCGCGAAGTAGGAGCGGTTCTGCGGAAGATGCCAACCCCCGATCTCGGTACGGCGGGTGCCGGTGAACAGGCGCAGGAACGCGGTGAGCCCGTCGTACCAGTCGTGGTTGCCGGGCAGCGCGTACATCCGCGGGGTGTCGACGCCCTCGGGCACCGACGGCAGCGCCGCCCGGTACGGTCCGATCAGCCGGTTCTCGTAGCGTTCGGTGCTCGGCGTCGGGTAGACCTCGTCGCCACCGAGCACCAGCGCCCGTCCCCGCGGCAACACGTGGTCACCGACCGTGATCTGCGGCTGCGCGAGCAGGTAGGCGACCGAGTAGGTGGCGTCGAACCCGTCGCCGAGGTCGGCCACGAAGTCGATCCAGCAGTCGCCGTCCGGCCCGACCTCGCGGTCCACCTCGTCCGGAAATGCTCCCTGGAGTTCGCGCTTGTCCAGATAGCTGCCCTGGATCGAGGCGAGCGCCACGCGCAGCCCGGTCCCGGCCAGTTGCACCGGCGACAGCCAGGCCACCGGCTTGGCCGGGGTGAAGCCCAGCTGCGCCGGCGTCATGTCCCGGGGCCGGTGCGGGGGTATGGATGATGCGTTCTCGGACTCGTTGGCCATAAGTCGTCCCTCCCGATGCGCCGGGAGGAGACTAGGTCATCCGCGGAAGCGCCCCACGTCGCGGTCGGTGGTAACGCCGCGCCGCCGGATCGCGCCGCGCCGCCGGACCGCGCCGCGCCGCCGGATCGCGCCGCGCCGCCGGATCGCGCCGCGCCGCCGGATCGCGCCGCGCCGCCGGATCGCGCCGCGCCGCCGGATCGCGCCGCGCCGCCGGATCGCGCCGCGCCGCCGGATCGCGCCGCCGGATCGCCGAGATGCGTCGCCGCATCGCATCGCGGCACCGCATCGCGTCGCCGCGCCGGCGTATCGCCGCATGGCCGCACCATCGCATGGCCGCACCACCAACCGTCGCCGCATGGCCGCACCACCGCATCCCCGCACCACCAACCGTCGCTCGTGGTCGACCGCTATCCGGCGATCACCTGCGGTCTCGCGGTCTCACGTCGCCTCGCGGCCACGCGCTGCGGCGCGGCCGGGCGTCGCTGCCCGGTCGCGCGCTGCGCTCTGTCGAAATGCGGTCCGGCCTCGTGACGTGGCGTTCCGGGAGCGGAACTCCAGGTGCGGCGCGCCGCGGCCGGATGTCGCGGCGCGCCGTGGTCCGGCTCAGAACGGGTAGGTCGGCGCCTGTCCGCGAACGGTCACCCAGCGCGTCTCCGTGAACGCGTCCACGTTGGCGCCCGCGCCGCCGAAGCGCGAGCCGGTGCCGGACGCTGCCACGCCGCCGAACGGTGCGTTGGCCTCGTCGTTCACCGTCTGGTCGTTGATGTGCACGATGCCGGTCGGCAGCCGGTCGGCCAGCGCCAGGCCGCGCATCACGTCCCGGGTCACGATGCCCAGCGACAGCCCGTACTCGCTGTGAGCGGCGAGCCGGGCCGCGTCGTCCGTGGTGGCGAAACGTGCCACCGGCGCGACCGGGCCGAAAATTTCCTGCGCAAAGGCAGGGGTGTCCGGTGTCGCGTCGGCGAGCACGGTCGCGCCGTAGAAAAGCTCCTCGTACGTGCCACCGGCCGCCAGCCGTGCCCCGGCCGCGGTGCTCGCCTCCACCAGCGCGTGGATCTTGTCCCGCTGCCCGGCGTCGATCACCGGGCCGAGCGCCACCTGATCCCGGGCCGGGTCGCCGACGGGAAGTTTCGCCGCCTTGGCCGCGAGCCGCTCGACGAAGTCGTCGTAAATGCTCTCGTGCACCAGGTGCCGGCCGGTCGTCATGCAGATCTGGCCCTGGTGGAAGAAACCACCCCAGGCGGCGAGGTTGACGGCTTCGTCCACGTCCGCGTCGTCGAGCACGATCAGCGCCGAGTTCCCGCCGAGCTCCAGGTGGGCCCGTTTCAGGTGTTTGCCGGCCAGCTCACCGACGCGCCGGCCGGCCGCGGTCGACCCGGTGAACGAGATGACCCGGATCAGCGGATGGGTGACGATGGCCTCGCCCACGTCGGCGCCGCCGGGCAGGACTTGCAGCAGGCCCGCCGGCAACCCGGCCTCCTCGAAGATCCGGGCCATGGTCACGCCGCCGGTCACCGCGGTGCGCGGGTCCGGCTTGAGGACGACCGCGTTGCCGAGGGCCAGGGCCGGCGCGACCGAGCGGATGCCCAGGATGATCGGCACGTTGAACGGCGAGATGACGCCGACGACGCCGACCGGCTCGCGACGGGCCATCGACAGCCGCGGCTGCTCGCTGGGCAGCAGCTCCCCGTACGGCCGCCCCGGCAGCCCGGAAGCCTCGTAACATTCCTGCTCGGCGACGTGCACCGCGAACCCGGCCATCCCGGGCACCGCGCCCACCTCGCGGATGTTCCACCAGGCGATGTCGTCGGCGTGCCGCGCCCACAGCGCCCCGGCCCGGCGCAGCACCGCGGCCCGTTCGGTGTGCGGGGTGGCCGCCCAGTCGCGCTGGGCCTTCGCCGCACTCTCGGCAGCCCGCGCCACGTCGTCCGGCCCGGCTACCCCGACGCTGCCGAGCACCTGCCCGGTCGCCGGTTCGACGACATCCCGAGCCCCACCGGAGCCGGCGACCCAAGAGCCACCGACATAGATCTTGCCCTGCCAGTCTGACGAGTCCAGAAACACCGTGACACCCCTTCCACCCGCGGAGTCAAGTCGGCCGACTGTAAGGCCACCGTTTCACATACATCAACCAGCCGTTACAAATACTCAAACCCACCCAGCTCCCACCTCGGCCTGCTCCCACCTCGGCCTGCTCCCACCTCGGCCTGCTCCCACCTCGGCCTGCTCCCACCTCGGCCTGCTCCCACCTCGGCCTGCGCCCTGCCTCGGCCTGCTCCCACCTCGGCCTGCGCCCTGCCTCGGCCTGCGCCCTGCCTCGGCCTGCGCCCTGCCTCGGCCTGCGCCCTGCCTCGGCCTGCGCCCTGCCTCGGCCTGCGCCCTGCCTCGGCCTGCGCCCTGCCTCGGCCTGCGCCCTGCCTCGGCCTGCGCCCTGCCTCGGCCTGCGCCCTGCCTCGGCCTGCGCCCTGCCTCGGCCTGCGCCCTGCCTCGGCCTGCGCCCTGCCTCGGCCTGCGCCCTGCCTCGGCCTGCGCCCTGCCTCGGCCTGCGCCCTGCCTCGGCCTGCGCCCTGCCTCGGCCTGCGCCCTGCCTCGGCCCGGTTCGCGCCTTGGTTCGCCGCCGGACTCGGCGCGGCTTCCACCTCGGCCCGGCATGCCATCTCCGCCCCAGCCGGCGTCGGCCCACCCGTCTTCGCCCGCCGGCTTTGGTGCCCAGCCCGTCGCTTTGCGTTTGCCGTCCTCGTTCCGGGGCCTGTCCGCCTTTCGCGCCTTCGGGCTGGCCCGTGCACCTCGGCTATCCGTCCAATCACTACCAGCGCCTCCGGCCGAACCCATCGTGCTCACACCGCTTGGGTGTATCCGTTCGCCACCGGCCCGCTGATGGCGAAAACTTTCGCCATCAGCGGGCGAACCATGGGGCGAGAAGCCGCTCGGTGTGCAGCCAGAGCTCGGCCTGCCGCTCCGCGTCGTCTCCGGGCGCTGCTGGCCGAATCTGCCGCGACACCCGGCGGCTGTAGTACCCGCTGCTCTGTCCGTCGAGTGCCGGATCGGTGGCGAGGGCGACGATCAGGTCCGCCCCACGCGAAGGGTCGCCAATGCGGAGGGCGGTAAAAGCTTTCTTCAGTACGCCGGAAAGGCGCAGCTCACGGCCAAGCCCCGTCGTATTGAAGCCGGGATCGAGGCAGTTGGCGGTGACCGTGCTCCCGCCCAGCCGGCGGCCCAGTTCCATCGTGAACATGATGTCGAGCAGCTTGCTCCGCCCGTAGTGCACGGAGGAACCTTTCGCCGTGAACGGCACCGTCGTCGTCAGGTCGTCCGGCAGGTGGAAAGTTCCGTGCCGACGGGACGCCTCGGATGCGACGTTGACGATCCGTGCCGCCGGCGACCGGCGCAGCGCGGGCAACAGCGCCCGGGTGAGTAGCCACGGCGCGAGGTAGTTGACCGCCACCATCTCCGGAAAGCCGTCGACCGTAGTACGCGACTCGAACGCGTGCAGACCGGCGTTGTTGACAAGCACGTCGATGCGTCCATAGCCGTCGGAGATTTCCTTCCCGATCCGGCGCACGTCCTCGAGTCTGCCGAGATCCCCGAGGAACACGCGGTCGGCACCGATCTGCTGACGAGCCTGCTCGCCCCGTTCCGCGTCCCGGGCAGTGATCAGAACCCGAGCGCCGCGCCGGGCCAGCTCGACGGCGGCGAGGCGCCCGATCCCGCTGGTGGCGCCGGTGATGACGATGGTCGGTCCCATGGCGAGCCGCTCCAAAAATAGTTTGCTGATGCCCACTACGGTAGGCGGATATAGTGTGGATATGCAAACCAGTCCTGACCGCCATGATCTACAGCTGGCGTTAGGTGAGCGGATCAATGCCCTGCTCAGCGCTACGAGGTCGCTCAGCGAGCGCAGCGCCGCCCACTTCCACCCGCAGCTCCAGCCGGCCGCGTTCCACATCGCGCGCTGGCTGTATGCGTACGGCCCGGCGAAGCCCAGCGTGATCGCCGAAGCCGTCGGCATGGACCGCAGCTCGACCAGCACGCTGATCGGAAAGATGCGCACGCTGGGCCTGCTCGCCGCGGAACAGTCCCCGGGCGACCGCCGCAGCATCACCGTCGAACTCACCCCCGACGGTCGTACCCGAGTCGCCGCCACGATGGGCGAGCGTGGCAAGGAGTTCTACGCCCGCACGGAAGACTGGTCCACCGACGATCTGGCACAGTTGGTTGCCCTCCTGGGCCGCCTAACCGCCGAGCCCTGACAGCACCTGGCCCTGCCCTTGATCCCAACCGCGTCGTGCCGCGTCGTGCCTCGTCGTGCCGCGTCGTGCCGTGCCGTGCCGCGTCGCGCCGCGCCTTGACCGGGTTTGGGTTTGCGCCGTGAATGGCCTTCCCTGGTGTCGGGCTGCCCGGGCGCCGCGCCGACGTGTGGAGCGCGACTGCCGCACTGCGGCAGTCGAGATCGCGCGCCCGGATCAGCGCGACGCGTTGGTGGAAGTGCCGCCCGGGCTGCCGTGATCGCGCCGGGTGAAAGGTTTTAAACCTCAAGATCCACTGGCGGTAGTGACTGTTGACACTCCCGCTACCAAGACGTAACGTGAGCGCATTCACACCGTGAAACGTTTCATTATGACGGCTCGATCCCCTTACCTCACCCACTCACTCTTGAGGAATCCATGCGCGCCAATGTGAAGATCGCCGTCGCCATGGCGACCGCCGCGACCCTCGCCCTGACCGGTTGTACGAAGAAGAACGACAACGACACCGCGAGCGGCACCAGCAGCGGCGGCACGAAGACGTACAAGATTGCTTTCGTCCCGAAGCTCCAGGGCGTTCCGTACTTCGAGGCGATGAACGCGGGCGGTAAGGCCGCCGCGGCCGCGCTCGGCAACGTCGAGTGGCTCTACCAGGGCCCGACGCAGGCCGACGCCGCGGCGCAGGCGGACATCGTCCGGTCCTACATCCAGCAGAAGGTCGACACGCTGATCGTCGCCCCGAACGATCCGGACTCGATGGCCCCGCTGCTGCAGCAGGCCAAGGACGCCGGCATCCACGTGGCGACCGCCGACACCGACGCCCCGAACTCGGTGAGGGAGGTTTTCGTCAACCAGGCCACGGCGGAAGGTATCGGTCAGGGCCTCACCGACTCGCTGCTCACCGCGATGGGCGGCAAGGGGAAGTACGCGATCGTCTCCTGCGGCCAGACCGCCGAGAACCTCAACGCCTGGATCAAGGTGCAGCAGGCGTACACCAAGACCAAGTACCCGGATGCCAGCATCGTGGATGTCGTCTACGCCGGTGAGGATCAGGCGAAGGCCACGCAGATGGCGACCGACCTGATGAACGCCCACCCGGATCTGACCGGTCTGGTCGGCGAGTGCACGTCCTCCGCCCCGGGCGTGGCCCAAGCGGTCAAGGACGCCGGCAAGATTGGGAAGGTTTTTACCGTCGGGCTGGGCACGCCGCAGGCGATGAAGCCGTACCTGACCGACAAGTCGTCGACCGCCGCGATCCTCTGGGACGTGCAGAACCTGGGCTACCTGACCGCGTGGGCCGGTGCGCAGATCGCCGAGGGCAAGCCGCTGCAGGCGAGCAACAACGTCAGCGACAAGCTGCCGGCCGTCGCCTACGACGCGTCGAGCAAGATGCTGCTGCTCGGCCCGGCGCTGGCGATCACCGACCAGAACGTCGACCAGTTCAACTACTGATGCCGCCCGCCGGGGCTGCGTAAAATCGCAGCCCCGGCACGCCCGGGTCCGCCGAACGGAAGAGCAAGCAGTGGCAGAAGAAGACGAAACCCCGCGGTTGCGGCTGTCCGGCATTTCGAAGCGGTTCGGCGCGGTCCGCGCGATTCGCCAGGCAGATCTGACGGTACGACCGGGGCAGGTGCACGCCCTGGTGGGGGAGAACGGCGCCGGCAAGTCGACGATGATCAAGATCGTCTCCGGGGTGGAGGCCGCGGACACCGGCGTGATCGAGTTCGACGGCGCCGAGGTGGCCATCCGTTCCACCACCGACGCGCTCGCCCTGGGTATCGCCACGGTCTACCAGGAGCCGCAACTTTTTGCCGAGCTCACGGTGGCGGAAAATATCTTCCTCGGCCGCGAACTGAAGAAGCACGGCCGCGTCGACTGGTCCGCCCAGAACGCCAAGGTCGTCGAGCTGCTCGACCTGCTCGGCCTGCCCGCACATGTCGCCACCGTCCCGGTCGGCACGCTCTCGATCGCCGAGCAGCAGCAGATCTCCATCGCCAAGGCCCTGGCCGGCGACGCTCGCGTGCTGATCCTCGACGAGCCCTCGGCCATCCTCACCGACGCCGAGATCGAGGTGCTCTTCGACGTCGTCCGCCGCCTGACCAGCGCCGGCGTCTCGGTCGTCTACATCTCGCACCGCCTGGACGAGCTGTTCCGCATCGCCGACGAGGTCACGGTGATGAGAGACGGGCAAACCATTGGGACGTACGGCATCAGCGACCTCACCGTCCGCAGGATCGCCGAGCTGATGGTCGGTGGGATCCTTTCCGACGCACGCCCGCACCGAGCGGTCCCCGATGGCCCGGCCGTCCTGGAGCTGCGCAACCTCGCCCGCGACGGAAAGTTTCATGCGGTTGATGTCGCCGTCCGCAAGGGTGAGATCGTCGCTCTCTACGGCCTGGTCGGCTCCGGTGTCTCGGAGATCGCGGCCTGCGTCTACGGCATCGACCGCGCTACCGCCGGCGACCTGCGACTGCACGGCAAGCCGGTCAGCCCGCGCTCGCCCCGCGAAGCCCAGCGGCTCGGCATCGCGCTGCTGCCGGCCAACCGCAAGGCGGAGGGCATGTTCGGCTTCCAGTCGATCGCGTTCAACATCTCCGCCGGGCACCTGAAGCTGCTGTCCCGCTTCGGCGCGTTCCTGGACCGCGGTAGGGAGCGTGAGGTCGCGCTGGGCCTGATCAAGCGGCTGGCCGTGAAGACCCCGCACGAGCGCCAGCCGATCAGCGCGATGTCCGGCGGCAACGCGCAGAAGGTGGTGCTCGCCCGGCAGCTGGTCGAGCGGCCGGACGTGCTGATCCTGGCCGAGCCGACCCAGGGCGTGGACGTCGGCGCCAAGGAGGAGATCCACCGGATCATCACCGAGCTCGCCGACGAGGGCACCGCGGTCCTGGTGGTGACCTCCGACCTGCCGGAGGCGCTGCGCATCGCCGACCGCATCCAGGTGGTCCGCGGCGGCACCACGACGGCCGAATTCGGCCCGGACGCCACCCAGGTGGAGTTGCTGGCCGCCGCCGCGGGCTCCAAGGACGACCCGGCAACCACTTCAAGCCCCACCAATCCGGAGGCGTCTGTCTCGGAAAGTTCCCCCACCGAGGTCGCGGCGGAACTTCCCAACAGCAAGTCCGCGGTGGAGGTTGCCACCAGCGAGTCCACGGCGGAGGTTTCCGACACACAGCCCGCGGCGGACGATTCCGGCAGCGAGGCTTCGGCGGAGGTTTCCGGCAGCGAGGCGGTGGCTGAGATTTCTGACGGAGACGGCCCGGGGAGTTCCGCGGGGGACTCGGTGACGGACGCCCGGGGGAAGATCGGTGCTGGTGAGGACGATGATTCCGTGAAGGAGAAGGTCGGATGACGACCACCGCTGTGCGGCCGCCGGCCGCCACCGACCCACCGAAACCGCGCGGGCGGGTACTGCCCGCCCCGGTCTCCGGCCAGGAACTGGTCCTGGTCGCGGTGATCGCCCTGCTGTGGATCGCGCTCGCGCTGACCACCCCGGCGTTCCTGACCTCCGGATCGCTGCAGCCGCTGCTGGTCGCGACCGCGCCGGTCGCTCTGGTCGGCGTCGGCATGACGATCATCATCATCACCGGCGGCATCGACGTCTCGGTCGGCGGCGCGATGATGGTCTGCTCCGTCCTCACCGCCAAGGCCCTGGTCGACTCGGGCGTGAACCTCGGCGTGGCGGTACTGATCTCGGTCGTCGCCGGTGCGGTGCTCGGGCTGGTCAACGGAGTGCTGATCGCCTACGGGCGGGTGCACGCCATCATCATCACGTTCGGCACGGCGAATCTTTTCACCTTCCTCGGCCTGCGCATCTTCGGATCGACCACGGTCAACGGCATCCCCGGCACTCTGGCGTTCTTCGGCCGCGGCACCGAGGGCCGCACCCTCGGGATCCCGCACGCCTTCCTGATCACGGTGCTGATCACCGCCGCGGTCTGGTGGTACCTGCGGCACACCGCGGGTGGGCGGCACTTCTTCGCGATCGGCGGCGACCCGGTCGCGGCCCGGCTCGCCGGGGTCCGGGTGCAGCGCCGCATCCTGCTCGCCTACACGATCACCGGCGTGCTCGTCGGCCTGGCCGCGTGCTTCCTGATCGCGCAGGGCACGTCGACACTCGACCAGTCGGTCGGCTCCGGGAAGGAACTTGCCGTCATCGCCGCAGTCGTCATCGGCGGCACCTCGATCATGGGTGGCCGTGGCTCGGTTCTCGGCACCCTGCTCGGCGCCCTGCTGGTGCAGTCGGTGAGCTCCGGCGTCACCCAACTGGGCTGGAAATCGCAGTTGTCCGACCTGTTCGTCGGCGTGTTCATCATCGTCGCGGTGGGCGCCGACCTGCTGCGCGCCCGGGCCAGGAGAAGCCGATGACCATCGTCGAAGCACAGCCCGCCCCGTCGAAGGAAAGCTCCGCCACCTCCCGCGAGTCGTTCGGCGCACGTGCCCTGCGGATCCTGCTCACACAGCGGATCGCGCTGCTCGCGGTGCTGATCGTCGCCGTGGTGGTTATTTTCTTCATCCAGGACGCGGGTGGGTATTTGACCGCGTCCTACGACTTCGACTACATGTCGGCGTCGCTGATCAACGCGGTGCCGCTGGCGATGCTCGGGCTGGCGGAGCTTTTCGT
This sequence comes from Actinoplanes sp. L3-i22, assembly GCF_019704555.1. NCBI lineage: Bacteria > Bacillati > Actinomycetota > Actinomycetes > Micromonosporales > Micromonosporaceae > Actinoplanes > Actinoplanes sp. L3-i22. Next base: position 7,068,259 of record NZ_AP024745.1, on the reverse strand, counting down.
CATCCTCTCCGGGCGTGGTGGCATCGATCTGTCGGTAGGGGCGATCGTGTCCCTGGCCGGCATGGTCTTCGGGTTCGCGTACGGGCAGTGGGGCTGGCCGTTGTGGGCCGCGATCGTGCTGACCGCGGTGTTCGGGGCCCTGCTCGGGGCGGTCAACGGGTTCCTGGTGTCGTATGTCGGGTTCCCGGCGCTGATCGCGACCCTGGCCACGTTCTACGCGTACAAGTCGATCGCCATCGTGATCAACAATCAGCAGCCGATCAGCACGAAACCGATTCAGGACCTGTACTCGATCACCCGCTCGGTGGAGTTGCCGCTGTTCGGCGCATACGTGCCGAACGTGCCGCTGGGTATTTTCACGTTCCTGCTGCCCACGGTCGTGGCGGTGTGGTTGTTGTTGAACCGGACGACCTACGGGCGCCGGCTGTACGCGATCGGCACCAACGACGTGGCCGGACGCTGGGCCGGGCTGCCGGTGCGCGACACGCGCATGAAGGCGTACGTCTATGCGGGTTTGATCTCGGGTCTTGTCGCCGTCGTGACGGTCGGCCAGTTCGCCTCGGCCCGGCCGGATGCGGGGGTGTCCGGGAACGGGATGGCGTTGCCGGCGATCACCATCGCGGTGCTCGGCGGCGTCGCGATCACCGGCGGCATCGGCCGGGTCGCCGGAGTTGTGCTGGCCACGCTGCTGATCGTCTGGCTCAACGCCGGGATCCTGCTCGCCTTCGTGGGGAACGAGGGCTCGCAGTATCAGCTGCTCGCACTGGGCGCGGTGCTTGTTTTCGCGGCCTTGCTGAATGGATTGACGAACAGGCGATACGGCGCCCGCTGAGTCCGACCCGCCGGTGGTTTCTTTCCTTCGTTGCCGTAGCTGACGGCCCGGTCACGCTTGTCGTGGCCGGGCCGCAGTCGTCGTTGCCCGGACTTCCTCCGTCTCGGCCAGGGGAAGCCTGTCAACGTGCGGTGCTCGGAAGGCGTGCCCTAACGGTGCCGGAGACAGGCAGGTCATTCGACGGCATCAGTCACTTCCTATCCTCCTAGGATGCCTTGCACGAGGTGCCGGGTGTCATGTTCTTGCGCGCCTCCGAGGCGAAGACTTTCTTCGGAAATGAAACGTTTCACAACAAGCAGCGGCCGCGCCGGTCTGGCCTACTCGGTCGGCGAGGGCGAGGGCGAGGGCGAGGGCGAGGGCGAGGGCGAGGGCGAGGGCGAGGGCGAGGGCGAGGGCGAGGGCGAGGGCGAGGGCGAGGGCGAGGGCGAGGGCGAGGGCGAGGGCGAGGGCGAGGGCGAGGGCGAGGGCGAGGGCGAGGGCGAGGGCGAGGGCGAGGGCGAGGGCGAGGGCGAGGGCGAGGGCGAGGGCGAGGGCGAGGGCGAGGGCGAGGGCGAGGGCGAGGGCGAGGGCGAGGGCGAGGGCGAGGGCGAGGGCGAGGGCGAGGGCGAGGGCGAGGGCGAGGGCGAGCTGCGACTCAGGTGCCGGTGCTGTGGGGGTTTGCGGCGGGGAGGCCGTCGAGCAGCAGGGCGATGGTGAAGTCGAAGCGGTCGTGAGTGGTGCCGGCGGTGAGCTCCGCGCCGTACCTCTTGGTTTGGGGGAAAGTTTCTGGCAGCGCGGCGATTCGCCGCAGCATCTCGTCGCGGCTGATCACCCAGCCGTCGTCGCTGCGGGCGGCGCGGCGGTTAGCCAGGGAGACTTCGAGGCTGTACGCGTTGACATACAGCGTCAGTGAGTCGATCGCCCACGCCGCGACCTGCGGTGGGATGCCGCCGGCCAGCAGGATGGCGAGCATGCCCTCGCTCACCCGCAGGGTGTCCAGATTGGACGGGGCGGCGGCGAAGGTGGCCTGGGAGATGCCCGGGTACCGCAGGTACTGATCGCGCAGCCGGGTGCAGACGCCGGCGATCTGGGTCCGCCAGGCGGCCGGGTCCGGCGCGGGCAGCGGGATCTCGGCGCACAGCCGGCCGATGAGCAGCTCGTCGAGGTCTTCCTTGTTGACCACGTGGGCGTAGAGCGACGACGGGCCGGTCTCCAGCGCGACCGCCAGGCGCCGCATCGTCAGCGCCTCGTAGCCCTCGGTCTCGATGATGCCGAACGCGGTGCTGATGATCAGGTCGACCGTGATCGGCTGTTTGCGCCCGCCGGACGGGCCGCGCCGACCCGCGGGTGTGGCCGGCCCGGCCTGGTGTCGTGCGGCGCGGCGGTCCTGCGGAGTCGGCGGCATACGCGCAGTTTAGCGGATCTGGCGAACGGTGTTCTAGTTCACTCGGAACACCGTTCGTATTGCTACGAACGCCGTACCAGAGTAGAACGGTGTTCGTATCTACTGACCTCGCGAAAGGAGCTCGCATGAGCGCCACTTCACTGAGGGCCGCCTGGGTGGCCCTGGCCGGATTGTCGGCCGTCTTCCTCTTCGAGATGCTCGACAACTCGATCCTCAACGTCGCGCTGCCCACCATCGGCCGCGACCTGCACGCCTCGACCGTCGCCCTGCAGTGGGTGACCGGCGCCTACGCGGTCGTCTTCGGCGGCCTGATGCTGGCCTTCGGCGCGGTCGCCGACCGGTTCGGCCGCCGCCGGGTCATGCTGATCGGCCTGTTCCTGCTCGGCCTCGCCAGCCTGACGACCGCGTTCGTCACCACCGCCGAGCAACTGATCGCCGTCCGGGCGGTGATGGGCGTCGCCGCGGCGATGACGACCCCCGGGTCGATGGCGCTGGCCTTCCGGCTGTTCGAGGACGACACCCTGCGGGTACGGGCGACCACGCTCATCTCGACCGTCGGGCTGATCGGGCTCGCGATCGGGCCGACGACCGGCGGTTTCGTGCTGGCCATCGCGCCGTGGCAGGTCCTGCTGCTGGTGAACGCGCCGATCGCGGTACTCGCGATGATCGGTATCCGGGCCGGGATCGCCGCCGACGACCCGGCGGACCTGCACCGTGATCCGGTCGATGTCTCCGGCGCGCTGCTGGGCACGGTGACGATTGTCTTCGCGCTGATCGCGCCGACGCTGTTCGTCAATCAGGGCGCCGGCGCGTGGGCGCCCTGGGCGGCGACGGTCGCGGCGATTCTGGCGGCAATTTTCTTCGTACGCCGTGAGCGCTCGGCCCGGTACCCGCTGCTCGACCTGAAACTTGTCGCCCGCCCGCTCGTCGCCAGCGGCCTGGCGTACAAGGCGGCCGCCGGGCTGGCCACCGCCGGTCTCGGTTACCTGGTCACACTGCAACTGCAGCTCGACTGGGGCTGGTCGCCGGTGCGTGCCGCCCTCGGACTGTTGCCGCAGGTCATCGTGCTCGTCGCCGGTGGCGCGTTCGTCAATCCGTTCGTGCAGCGGGTCGGCCTCGAACGGGCCGCCCTGATCAGCGCCGTGTCGGTGGTGGCCGGTCTCGCCGTCTACGGCGCGCTGGGCCGACTCGGCTACGTGTGGGTCGCGGTGGCCCTCGCGCTGGTGGCCGCCGGGCTCCGCGTGGTCGGCGTGGTCGCGGCCGTCAACGTGATCCGCGGCCTGCCGAAGAACCGCACCACGATCGGCGCGGCACTGGTCGACACCGCCACCGAGGTGACGTCCGGCGCCGGGATCGCGGTCACCGGCACCATCCTGGCCGCCATGTTCACCGGCACCATCGCGGCGCCGAACTGGACCTCGCACCAGACCGCGCAGTTCCACGGGGCGGTCACCCTGGCCGCGGTGATCCTCACCGGTGCCGCGGCGGCGCTGGTCAGCTGGGCCATCGTCCGCTCCCGGACGGCCGAGCCGGTCCTCGAGCCGGTCCTCGAGCCGGCGACGTAGGACGCCTGACTCCAGGGCTGGGCACAGCGGTGCCGGCAGCCGAAGGAAGGTTTTACCGGGGAACCGGCGAACCCAATGACGGCCGCGGACGCCGGTGACGTCTGCGGCCGGAAACTACGGCCGCGAACGGGGAGTGACGTCTGCGGCCGGAAATGACGTAGGCGTCAGCGGCTGAAGGAGAAACGGCGCTTCTTGGGCTGCTTCTTGAATCCCTGCAGGACGTCCGCGCCCTGCCGCAGCAGCCGGCTCGCGCGATTGGAGCCGCGCCTCGATTCGAGACCGTCGCTGAGCTTGCGGGCGCCCGCCGCCGCCAGAGGCACGGCGATCGCCATGATGACGAAGCGGCGAATCAGATTCGGAATCATCTCAGTACTCCTCAGCACAGCATCGGGCAACAATGTCTCCTTACCCGGACTGTCCCGGCCCAAGCGTGGCGGCGCTCGTTTGCGATTTCTCGTCATGGGCGCGCCGGGCCTTCGCCACATCGGGAAGATGTGCCGAGGACCATTCGGCCAGGTGCGCGAAGAGCGGCGCCAGGCTGCGGCCGAGGTCGCTGATCTCGTATTCGACCCGGGGCGGGACCTCGGGAAAGTAGGTCCGCACGACGAGGCCGTCGCGTTCGAGTTGCCGGAGCCGCTGGGTCAGCACTTTCGGCGTGATGCCGCCGATCTGCCGCTGCAATTCCACGAAACGTTGCCGGCCCCGATAGTTCAAGGTCCACAGAATCGGCGTGGTCCACCGGCTGAACACCAGATCGACGACCGGAGCGACCGGGCAGGCCAGCTCCGGATCGTCGCTTGCCGACGGCGTCCAGGACGCCCGATCATCTGCCATATCGACTTCCTCAGGGATAGTCACTTTCCTGTAGGTACCTACTATATCCAGGATGTTAGCTTCCCTTCGGTACGGCGCGGAGCGTGCCGTCGCAGCAGAAGGAGCTATTCAATGATCGTGGTTACGGGGGCCACCGGAAACGTCGGTCGCGTGCTCGTGGAGGCGTTGAGCTCGGCGGGCGAGCAGGTGACCGCGGTGTCCCGGGGGACGCGGCCGATCACGCTGCCCGGCGGGGTGCCGCATCGCCGGGCGGATCTCTCCGACGCGGAGAGCCTGCGGCCGGTGCTGGACGGGGCACGCGCGTTGTTCCTGATGGTCTCGGGCGCCGGCGACCACGTGAACGCGGGCGCCGTTCTCGACGTGGCCAAGGCCGGTGGCGTGGACCGGGTGGTGCTGCTGTCGTCGCAGGCCGCGGCGACCCGGCCGGACTCGGTCTCGCATGCGCCGCTGCGTGTCCTGGAGGAGGCGGTGCGCCGGTCCGGTACGGATTGGACGATCCTGCGGCCGGGCGGCTTCGCCTCCAACGCCTATGCCTGGGCGGATTCCGTGCGGACGCGGAGAACGGTCTTCGCGCCGTACGGCGAAATCGGTTTGCCGATCGTCGATCCGGGCGACATCGCCGAAGTCGCGGCGGCAATTCTGCGGGAGCGAAATCATTCCGGCGGTACCTACGAGTTGACCGGGCCGGCGCTGACCTCCCCGCGACAGCGGGCCGCAATGATCGGCGAGGCGGTGGGCGAGCCGGTTCGTTTCGTGGAACAGACCCGCGAGGAGGCCCGCGCGCAGATGCTGCAATTCATGCCCGAGCCGGTGGTCGACGGAACTCTCGACATCGTCGGCCGGCCCACCGCCGCGGAACAGCGGATCAGCCCGCACGTCGAACAGATTCTGGGGCGGCCACCGCGGTCATTCCTCGACTGGGCACGGCGCCACGCACCGGCGTTCAGCTAGGTGGATCTAGGTATGCCTAGGCGGTTCCCGGAGCCGGGCTAAAGCATTCTGAGCAGCGAAGATAGGTAAAGGCGTCCGATGTGGCGCGGGCCTTGTCGATCGAGGATTGGGACATCACCGATCGACGAGGAGAACACCATGTTGATGCATCCGGATCTGATGCTGGCCATCGCCAACGAGCGGCACCGGGAGCTTGTCGCGGAAGCGGAGAAGGGGCGGCTGCTGGCCTCCGCGCGCCGGATCCTCAGGAGTGGGAAAGGGGACACGGTGCGGGGACATCCCACCGGTACCCTGGCGGGGTGCGAAGCGTCCGCGGCGGTGCCAGCCCGGTGATGATCGGGCGGGACAGCGAGCTGCGCCGGTTGGCGCGGCTCGCCGCCGCTCGTGAGCCGGCGGTCGCGATCATCGCGGGGGAGCCCGGCATCGGCAAGACCCGCCTGGTCCAGGAACTGCTGGAGACGGTGCCGGCCGGCACCGTGGTGCTGGTCGGGCAGGCCGAGCCGGGCTCGCTCTCGCGGCCGTACGAGGTGTTGCTCGACGCCATCGACAGCCGTCCCGAGGTCGACGAGGAGCAGTTGGCGGCGCTCGCCGACCCGAAGCGGAGCCCGGTCGAGCGCCTGCACACCGGCCTGGCGATTGTTTCCGACCTGATCGGCGAGGCGCCGGCGGTAATTGTCTTCGAGGACCTGCACTGGGCCGACTCGGAGAGCGCCGCCCTGTTCGAGCGGATCGCCGACCAGCACGGATCACGGCTGCTGATCGGGACGTACCGGCCGGACGAGGTGACCCGCCGGCGTCCGGTGGCCGGTCTGCTGGCGCAGCTCGAACGGCGGCACGCGGTCACGCACGTACGTCTCAATCGTCTTGGTCCGGCGCAGACCGCAGCCCTGCTCGCGGCCGCAACCGGTGCCCCCGCCTCCCTGCGTGCCGCGACGGCGCTGCACCATCGCACTGGCGGCAACCCGTTCTTCCTGGAGGAGTTGCTGCGGGCGCTGCCCGATTTTGATCTCGATGAGCTGGTGGATCAGCCGCTGCCGTGGAGCCTTGCGGACGTGTTGCGCCGGCAGGTCGACGATCTTGATCCGGTGAGCCATCGGATCGTCGAGGCGGCCACCGTGCTCGGTCATCGGATTCCGTTCGACCTGCTCGCTGAGGTGACCGGCGCGGGTGAGGACGAGTTGATCGCGGTGCTGCGTGACCTGGTCACGCGGGGTGTGCTGGTGGAGTCCGGGGAGGACGAGTTCGCGTTCCGGCATGCGCTGGTGCGGGAGGCGATCGCCGCGCAGATGCTCGGGCGGCAGCGGCGGCGTCTGCACGAGGCGGCGCTGGACGTGCTGCTCGGCAGCGGTGCGTCGGATCCGGCGATGGTGGCGCATCACGCGCACGGCGCCGGGCGGTACGAGGATCTGATCGCCGCCGCGCGCAGCGGGGCCGCGTTGTACCTGTCGATCGGCTCCGCCTACCAGGCATTACAGCTGGCCGAGATGGGTCTGGGGGAGGCGCCCGACGACACCGAGCTGCTCGGCGCGGCGGCCCGGGCGGCCTGGCTGGCCGGTCTGCTCGACGACGCGTTGCGGTACGGGCGGCGCTGGCGTGACCTGGCGGTCGACCCGACGGATCGAGCCGAGTCGCTGTATCTGCTGGTCCGCTGCGCGTGGGAGTCGCGGGAGCCGGCCGAGATGTGGGCGCTGACGCAGGAGATCGAGACGCTCATCGAGCAGCTTCCGCCGGGTGCCGGCCAGGCCCGGGCGATGACCGCTATTGCCCAGTCGGCGTACCTGCGGGACGAGCTCGACACGGCGCTGATCTGGGCCGACCGAGCGCTGGCGTTGGCGGAAGATTTCGACATGCCGGTGCTGCGGCTGGCGGCGCTGCTGGAGAAGGGCTCGACGCTCAGCGAACGCCCGCACACCGCGGCTGACGGCAGAAAGATTCTTTCGGGGCTGGTCGGTGAGGCCGAGGCGGCCGGTGAGTGGGTGCTGGCCGCGCGGGCGCTCAACCGGCTGGTGCACGGCGAGCCGCCCACCTCGCCGGCCGAGCACGCCGAGAACCTGGAGCGGATGCGGGTCGACGCCGAGCGGGCCGGGTTCGAGTCGCTGGCGGTGGCCTCGTACTTCCAGGGGCGGGCCCGGCTCGCGCTGCGGGCCGGGGATCTGCGTGCCGCGATCGTGGCCCTCGAAGAGGGGCGCGGGCAGGATCAGGGCTATCGGCGTCCGGGGCGCTGGGCCGACTACCACGGGGTGTTCCTTGCCGGGCTCTACCTGGAGGCCGGGGAGTTCGACCTGGCCGAGCAGGTCATCGCCGACCTGGCGACGGTGCCGGACAATCCGCCGACCGTCCTTCCCGGCCTGGTGTTCCACGTGGCCTGCCGTCGCGGGGACCTGCCGCGGGCCGAGGCGGCGCTGGACGAGTTCATCGCGGCGCTGGCCGCGCAGCCGTGGCGCAGCGGGGAGCAGGCGCACGACCTGATCTCGGCCGCCGTGGAGATCGGGTTGCCGGTTGCGCGGCTCGACGCGATGGCGGCGGAACTTATCAACGAGAGTGATGTCTGGGACGCGTATCGGACGCTTGTCGGTGCGCAGCTCGCGGAGGCGCACGGGCGGCCGGCGGAGGCGCTCGCCGGATATCTGTCCATCGTCGACGCCCACATTCTCGGGCCGGCCACCTGCGGGACCGTGCGGGTCGGGGCGGCTCGCTGCCTCCTCGCCGGGGATCGGCGGGAGGAGGCGGCGGCGCAGGTGGAGGTGGCGGCGTCGTTGCTGGCGGGCTGGGGTGGATGGCGGGCGGCTCAGCTTGCGCAGGTGCGGGCCCGGTTGGGGATGGCGCCGGTGGACGCGGGGCCGGCGGTCACCGGGGTGGCGGCGCTGACTCCGCGGGAGCGGGAGGTGGCGGTGCTGATCAGTGATGGCCTGACCAATACCGAACTGGCGCGGCGGTTGTACATCTCGCCGAAGACGGCTGCCGTGCATGTGTCGAACATCCTGCGCAAGCTGGGGGTCTCCTCGCGCACCGAGGTGGGTGAGGTGGTCGGGCGGTCGTCGTAGGGTTCTTTCCGCCGCCGATTTCTTCCGCCGTTGGCTTTTGCCGCTGGGTACTTTCCGCCGTTGGATTTCTCCGCCGCTGGTTTCTTTCGAGGGCGGTGTTCGGGGTGCGCCCCGTCAGACGAGACCCAGGCCTCGGCGGCCGATGTCGTTCAGGTCGTCGGGCTGGAAGCGGTTCGGCCAATCGCGCTCGTAGTGCTCCGCCGGAAAATCACTCGGGCTTTCGCCCGACAGGAAGGCCTTGCGTACGGAATCGGCATACCGCTCGTTGCGAGGGCACCACGGCGCGGCCGGGATGTACATGACGTTGCCCCAGCCCCGCTGATCCGCCACCGGCGCGACGCTGTGGATCATGTCGCAGTGCCACCAGACGGAGTCGCCGGCCCGGACGTCCGGGATGCCGGAGAGCGCCTCCATCAGCGGCGCGTGCCACTTGTGGCCGGCCGGGAAGACCTGGTTGACGGTGACGCCGCACATGTCGTCATCCGGCACGTCGGACAGCAGCGGCCGCAGCATCAGGTAGGCCATCGCCTCGGGGATCGGGACCGTGTGCAGCACACCCTGGTCGTGATCCATGTCGGACAGCGCGGTCCAGCCCTGGAACGTCCGGAACGCCGAGCACATGGTCGAGCCCGGGTACTGCGGGCCGGCCGTGCGGTGGGCTGCGTCCCACGGGTCGTACTCCTCGACGCTGCCGTCGAACAGGTGCCGGAAGGCCTGCTGGTAGGCCTTGGTCAGCCACAGGTCGAGAGTGCCGGGGTCGAGGTGCGTGCCCAGGCCGGCCGAGTCGGCACCGGCCGGGCGGCGCCGGATCCGGTCCGGGTAGAGCGAGTCGCGGGTCGGGTCGAACCACTGAACACCATCGGACTCGTGCTTCCACTGACTGTTCAGGAACGCCTGGACGGCCGCCATCCGCTCGCTCTGCCGCGCCTGCATCTGCGCCGGTGACCAGTAGATCGGGTAGATCTCGGGCTTCGAGCCGACGCTGCCGAAGAAGTCGTCGCCGGGGCCGCGATAGTTCTCGAAGAACTGGTTGCTCTCGACGTAGTCGACGATGCCGGCGTCCCACTGCAGCGCCTGTTCGCGCTCGAAGTGTCCGCGAACGACCAGGCAGCCGCGGCGGCGCAGCAGGTCGAGTTGCTCGGCGGAAACTTTCTTCGCGGCGATGTCGGCGTAGTCGATGACCGGCCAGATCGCCTCGCCTCGGTGGCGGGTCGCGGTGATGTCGTCGATCGCGGCTTGGACGCGGTTTTCGACTACGGCGAAAACTTCCTCCACGGTGCGGCCGGAGGCGGCGATCTGCTCGCGCAGGGCCGTCTTGACCTCGCGTGTCGCCGCCTGCAGGTCGGCTGGCGGCTCTTCCCAGTGCGGCAGTCCCATGGTGATCCCTTTCAAGTCAAATGCCTTTACTTGTACGACGATAGGGCTGCGAGAGCTTTCAAGGCAAGGGCCCTGACTAGAATCGTCGTGTGGATACCGCCGAGCCGTCGCAGGATCTGGGTCGCCCGCGGTCAGGGGAACTCGTGCGCGCGCCAGCGCAGGATCTGGCCGGGTCGCAGGTGGGGGAGCCGGGCCGCCCGGCGCCTGAGGTCGTTGGTAGTTCAGGGGTGGGTGAAGCCGGCCGTTTGGCGCCGGAGGGCCGTGGTCGTTCAGGGGTGGGTGAAGCCGGCCGTCCGGCACCGGACGGCCCTGGTCGTTCAGGGGCGGGTGAAACTGGCCGAGTGGCTTCGCAGGATCTGGTTCGTTCGCTCACGGACGAGCACGTGCTTCGTGCGTTGACCCGGCATCGGCGTCTGACCCGGGCGGAACTGGCGGTGGAGATCGGTATCTCCAAGCCGACGGCGGGGGAGAGTGTGCGGCGCCTGGTCGAGCGGGGGCTGGTCACCGACACCGGGGAGCGGACCCAAGGTGGGCGCGGGCGGGGGCGAGTGGGGTCGTATTACGCGCTGGCGCCGGCGGTCGGTGTGGCACTGGCCGTCACGATCGCTCCGGAGGGTGTCGTCGCGGAGTGCCTGAACGTGTACGGCGACAGCGTGGCCTCCGTGACCAGGCAGACCGAGGCGAGCCGGGTTGGGGCGGTGCTGGCGGAGGTGGCTGGGGTCCTGCGCGGCGGCGCTGCCGGTTTGCGGCCGGAAGAGGCAGGAATGGCCCGCGTCCTGCGGGGAGGCGCAGGAGGCGCCGATGTCCGGCGGGATGGTGTGGAAGGTGCGTTGGGCGCCGATGTCCGGCGGGAAGGCGTGGGAGGTGCGTTGGGCGCCGATGTCCGGCGGGAAGGCGTGGGAGGTGCGTTGGGCGCCGATGTCCGGCGGGAAGAGTTTGCTGAGGCTCGGCCGGCGGAGCTGGCCGGTTCTTCCTGGGGTGCCGGGGAGCAGCCGATTCGGTTGGCGGTGGTCAGCGCTGCGGATCCGGTGGATCGGGCTACGGGGCGGCTTGTGCAGTTGCCGGACTCGCCGTTTCTGGTGGGGGCGCTGGATCCGGTGGCGATTCTTGCCGGCTACGTGGACGGGCCGGTTGTTGTCGACAACGACGTGAACTGGGCGGCGGCCGCGGAGGGGCAGCGCGACTTCGCTTACCTTTACCTCGGGGAGGGGCTCGGGGCGGCGATCGTCGACGACGGCGAGATCCGGCGTGGGTCGAGCGGGCTGACCGGGGAGATCTCGCATCTGCTGACCGTCGGGCCGGGCGGGCGGGCGATTCCGTTCATCGAGCTCTTCGGGGAACTGGGGCTGCGGCGACCTGGTTCGACCGCCGTCGACGTCGCACGCCTGAAGGAAAGTTCCACCGTCGAACGAGAGACGATCGCCATCGCCGTGAGCGGGGTGATCGCCGCCGTCATTGCCCTCGCCGATCCGAAGGAAATTGTTGTCGGTGGGTCGTGGGGGCCGTTTCTGATCAGCGAGATCCGGGCGGCGATGGCGCGGATGCCCCGGCAGGTGCCGGTGCGTGCGGCGTCGCTGACCGGATCTCCTGCCTGGGCCGGCGTGCGCACGGAGGCGCTCCGCCGGTTGCGCGCCTCCGTCATTGCCGACGTGTGAGGAGCGGGCCTGTGGCGGTGTTCGGCGCTCACCGATGATCCGGGTTCGCACGCACGCCCGGCCCGACGGTCAGCAGCGGGCTGCGGCGGGCAGCGGCTGACCGCGACGTCGACGATCGCGTCGACCGCAGGAGCAGTAGGTCCTCGGTGCTGCGGTCTTGCTGCGCCGACGGGTCCTGGGCTCGTTGCTGACGGAGCGGATCTCCTCGTCCAGCCACCGACCGGTGTCGTTGTCGGCGGCACCGGCCGCCGCGTTACGTCCAGACCTGGTCGCTGTTCGCGGGTGCGGGCGTGGGCGTGGGTGCGGGTGCTGTTCGCGGCCGCGGACGTGGGCGCGGTTTGCTTTCGCGGGCGCGGGCCCGGGCGCTGTTCGCGGCCGTGGGCATGGGCGCGGTTTGCTTTTGCTGTACGCGGGCGCGGGCGCGGGCCCGGGCGCTGTTCGCGGCCGTGGGCATGGGCTTCGGCGCGGTTCGCTGTTTGCTGTTCGCGGCTGGGGTTCCGTCACCCGTGGGCGCGGGGATCTGGCGTAGCCTGAGGATCCGATCTTGAGGGTGGGAAGTGACATGGCGCGCATCGCGGTGACCGGTGGCAGCGGCAAACTCGGCCGCGTCGTGGTCCAGGAACTCGTCGACCACGGGTTCGAGGTGGTCAACCTCGACCTGGTCGCGCCCCGCGAGCCGGCGTGCCCGTACATCCGGGTGGATCTGACCGATTATGGCCAGGTCGTGGAGGCGCTGACCGCGATCGACAGTCGCTACACCGGGATCGATGCCGTCGTGCACCTCGCCGCGATCCCGGGGCCGGGCGTCGTGCCGAACGCGGCGACATTTGCCAACAACATCACGGCGAGCTACAACGTGTTCGCCGCCGCGCGGGCCGCCGGGATCCATCGGGTGGTGTGGGCATCCAGCGAGACCCTGCTCGGGCTGCCGTTCGACACGCCGCCGCCGTACCTGCCGGTCGACGAGGAGTACGCGGCGCGCCCGGAGACGTCGTACTCGCTCGCCAAGCACCTGGACGAGCAGATGGCCGCGCAGTTCTGCCGGTGGAATCCTTCGCTGACGATGGTCGGGCTGCGCTTCTCCAACGTGATGGAACCTTCCGACTACGCCGCCTTCCCGGCCTTCGACGCCGATCCGACGCAGCGGATCTGGAACCTGTGGGGCTACATCGACGCTCGCGACGGCGCCCAGGCAGTCCGGCTCGCCCTCGGGTATGACCGCCCTGGGGTGGAAATTTTCGTCATCGCCAACGCCGACACGGTGATGAGCCGCCGGACCGCCGACCTTGCCGCCGAGTACTTCCCAGAGGTCCCGGTCACCCGGGAACTCGGCGACCACGAGACTCTGCTCTCCATCGACAAGGCGCGCCGGCTGCTCGGCTACGACCCCCAGCACACCTGGCGGAGCTGAGGTCCGTCCTGGTCGGCAAGGAGTCTGCGTGGAACGGCAACCCTCGCGCGATGCGGGGCGGGGTCAGCCGGGTGCGTGGCTGAGGGTGGCGAGGACCATGCTGACCAGGGCGTCTACGTCGGGGGTGGACATCGGGGTGCCGGTCATTCCCAGGCGGTGGAGCAAGGTGCCGACTACTACGTCGATGAAGAAAAGCACCCTCTGCTCCGGCTCGTTCAGGACCTCCTGGAGTGCCAGCCGGTAAGGGTCCTGCATCTGGGTGGAAAGAATCTGGCGTAGGTCCGGGTCGTTCACCGCGTCCGTGAAGACACCGGCGAACGCGGCGCCGATACCCGGCTCGCCGATCTTCCCGGCTATCCACCGGATCGCCGACGCCAGGATCTCCGCTCGGTCGGCGCCGGTCAGTGGGGCCGGGCCGAACGCGTCCACCAGGCATGCCGTGATCAGGGCGCCCTTCGTAGGCCAGCGGCGATAGACCGTCGTCTTGGCGATGCCGGCCGCGGCGGCGATGCGGTCCACCGTGGCCCGGGCGTAGCCGAGCGAGTGCACCGTCTCCAGGGTCGCGGCAAAAACGGCGGCGTCGATGCCGGAGCGGGGACGGCCGGGCGGTCGAGGCATGGTCACACCCTATCGAGTTGTGCTACTTCTAGTATCGATACCTAAAGTAGCGTTACTTGATCGGGGAGGGTCCATGAGCGTGCGATTGCTGAAGGCGCTACGGAAGGAACCGGACTGGTCGGCGATGTCCGAGGCGGAACTGATCACCTTCCAGCAGGCGGAGAATCGGCGCCGCTCCGCCCCGCTGACCCGTTTGATCAGCGGATTCCCGGCCCGGCGAGTCGCGATCGGTTGGAAGCGGCTGACCCTGGGAGATGGCGAGCTACCGGATCGGAGGGTGCCGGGTGGGGAGGTGCCGGACCGGGTGGTGCCGAGCGGGGAGGCACTGGACTGGGCATTGCCGGGCGCGGAGTTCGCGGATGGGGTGACGCCGCGCGAGGAGGTGCCGGGCCGGAGGGTGCCGGGTGGAGTCGTGCCGGGCGGAGACCTGTCGGACCGAGTAGTGCCGGGCGGCGACCTGCCGAGCCGGAGGGTGCGGGGTGGAGCGGTGCCTGGCCGGACGGTGTCGCTTCGGGTGTATCGGCCGAGGGTGAAGGCAGGCGATCTGCCGCTGGTGCTGCACGTTCATGGCGGTGGGTTCGTCGGGACCGCCGTGCAATGCGACTGGATCAGCAGCCACGTCGCCGCGCGGCTGCCGGCCGTCGTCGTCTCGGTCGAGCATCGCCTGGTCAGCGCCGGGACGCCGCTCTCCGCCGCGGTCGACGAAGGCTGGGACGTCTTGCACCACGTGGTGCAAGACGCCGCACGGTGGGGCGTGGACCCGGCCCGGGTGGCGGTCTTCGGCGAGAGCGCGGGCGCGCTGGTCGCCGCGATGGCCGCGCTGCGCGCACGGGACGAAGGGCTCGACCTGCGCGCGCAGGTCCTGGTCAACCCGTGCACCGACCTGACGGAGACGGCGCTCGACTACCCGTCCATGAAGGAATTTACCGACAGCCCGATGCTCACCGTGCCGCAGATCGTTTTCTTCCGCCGGATGGCGGTTTCCGACGGAAGAAAGATTTCGCCGCTGTACGCCGATGACCACACCCGTCTCGCGCCGGCGCTCGTGGTGGTACCCACCGCCGACCCGGTTGCCGATCAGGGGCGCGCCTACGCCGAGCGGCTCCGTGATGCCGGCACCCCGGCGAAGCTCGTCGAATATCCCGGCGCCCCGCACGGGTTCCTCAGCCTGCCCGGCCTGGTGCGGCAGGCCCGCCCGGCCCGCGCCCATATCATCGGCTTCCTTCAGGAGAAGCTCCGTCGGGTACCCGCGGAGATGCGCTGATCAGGGTGATGACCGACCTGGCGGGGGAACGGGGATCTACCAACTCGTCAGGACCAGATGGTTCACCACCAGCGCGGTCGCTGCCTGCCAATACAGCCAGGTGCGGCGATCCCTGGCCGGCAGCAAAGCCGCCGCGGCCGGTAGCCAGATCGCGAACGGTAGCCAGATGCGCTCCACCTCGGCCTTGCTCAGCCCGGACAGGTCGGCCGCGACGACTGCGGCGACCGCGCCCAGGCACAGCAGCACCGGGGGTGTCCGGGCCGTCCGCAGTTGCACGACCGCCCGGCGCAGGATCACGGCGGCGGCCGGCCCGGCACTGACGGCGAGTGCCGCGAGATTGCCCCAGACCCAATATGTGTACGGCCGTGCGCTGGCCAGCCCCTGGTAATAGCGCACCTTGACCAGGCGGTAGCCCTCCAGCCAGTCGAACCCGAGCCCAGTCATCAGGGCTACCACCAGCGCTGCTCCGACAACGGCGCAGGCGAGCCGCGACAGTTGTCGCACCGTTGTCGTGCCGGCCGCCGGGGACGTTGCCCGTGGCAGGCGCCGCGCTCGCGCCGCATCGGTTGTTCCGGAGGCCCGCCGCGGCCGAACCGGGTCGAGAGTGGTGGTCGCCGGGGCCGGCTGGGCTGGGTTGGTTGCCGGTTGTGGCGGTGTCGGACCGGTTGTGGCGGTTGCCGGCGGTGCAGTGCCGGTTGTGGCAGTTGCCGGCCGGGCTGGGTTGGCCGTAGCGGTGGCTGCCGGTCCTGGCCGCATCGGATCAGCTGTCGCGGAGGCCGGCTGCGGCGGCGCCGGTTCGGACGAGGGCCCCGGCGCGGCCGGGGTGGGTGTGAGCCGCTGTGGGGCCGGGGTGGCCGGGAGCCGCTGACGTTGCCATGCCGCGACCGTGACCGCCGCCGCGGGCAGCGCCAGGAGGATCAGGCCGTAGGAAAGATACGCGCAGGCGGCCAGCCCGGCCCCGCCGAGCCCCGCGCACCACCACGACGGCCGGGTCAGACCCACCGCGAGCAGCGCCAACGCCGTCGCCGCCACCCCCATGAACAGGCCGTCCGCGGACACCCCGACCCACACCGCACCCGGGAACAGCACCAGGAACGGCAACGCGGCCCGGCCCGCCGCCTCGTCACCGAGGGCACGCAGGGTAACCGCGACCGCCACCGTCGCCACGCAGCCGACGAGGACGCAGAGCACCGCGGCCCAGCCTCCCCCGTGCAGGCCGAGCCGATCCAGGCCGACGAAGACCAGCAGTACGCCCGGCGGGTGCCCGGACACGTGCGTGGTCCAGTTGTCCGGCGAGAAGAGCAGGATGTGACCGGTGAATCCGCGCAGCATGGCGTGGACGTCGGTGACCCCGGGCACTTCGGTCAGATACTCGAACGGTGTCGTCAGCCGCCCGGCCACCCCGCGCTGCCAGCCGTCGACCAGGGCGAGCGCGAACGTCCACGCCACCGACGCCACCCACCCGGCCAGGAGCAGCCGCCGCCACGGCATCCGATCGGCGAGCACCGGTCCCCAGTGGATCACCGCCACCGCGACGGCCAGCGCGAACGGCGTGCCCGGCCCCACATGCGGCAAAAAGTGCCCGAACAGGGGAGCGGCCGGCGCGTGCACCGGATGCCCCGCCCAGCCGAACGCCGCCCCGACCAGCACCGCGACCCCGACCAGCACGAACGCCGCTATGGCAGCCCACCGGTCGGGGCTCAGCCGCGCTGCGGGGCGCATGCGAATACGCCCCGCAGGGCGCGTGCGAAGACGGCCACCGGTACGCGGGCGAAGACGGCCCGCTGTCAGCCGAGCTCTGCCGGCCCGGAAGGCCGGGATCAGCCGCGCAGCGGGGCGCATGCGAACTCCTTCAACCCGGCACCCGGCCCGACCGCCGCCCGGAACCCGAGCTCCCGCGCGGCCCGATCAGGCGACGCCACCACGTGCCGCACGTCGCCGAGCCGGAACTTCCCGGTCACCACCGGCCGCTGCCCACCCACCGCGTCGGCGAGGATCCCGGCGACCTCGCCGATGGTCACCGGCTCCCCGGACGCGACGTTGTAGGCGCGGAAGCCGGGCACCGCCGAGAGCGCCGCCAGGTTTGCCGCCGCCACGTCCGTGACATGCACGAAGTCCCGTCGCTGCCCGCCGTCCTCGAACACCTGCGGTGCCGCCCCACCTTCCAATGAGGACCGGAAAATTGCCGCCACCCCGCTGTACGGCGTGTCCCGGGGCATCCCCGGCCCGTACACGTTGTGGTACCGCAGCGCCGCCACCGAACCGCCGGCCTCCCGCGCCCACACCGCCGCCAGGTGCTCCTGCGCCACCTTCGTCGCGGCGTACACGCTGCGCGGATCGAGCGGCGCCTCCTCGCCGACCAGGTCGGTCCCGAGCGGCCGCCCGCACTCCGGGCAGGGCGGCTCGAACCGGCCCGCCTCCAGAGAATCCGGCGTACGCGGCCCCGGGCGCACCGGCCCGTGCACCTCGCACCGATACGCGCCCTCCCCGTACACCACCATCGAGCTGGCCAGCACCAGCCGCTTCACCCCGGCCGCGCCCATCGCCGCGAGCAGCACCGCGGTGCCCAGGTCGTTGCAGCCCACGTACTCCGGCAGGTCGTCCGGCCCGGCCCCGAGCCCGACCAGCGCCGCCTGGTGCAGCACCGCGTCGACCCCGCGCAGCGCCGCCCGCACCGCGGCGCCATCACGCACGTCGGCCCGATGCAGTCGCACCCCGTCCGGCACCGGAGGCGGCGCGTCCCAGACCGCCGGATGGCCACTGTCCAGCACGGACACGTCATAGCCGGCCGCCAGCAGCGCGGCGGTCACGTGCGAGCCGATGAAGCCGGCGCCGCCGGTCACGAGGAGATGAGTCACGACAGCGACCGTAGGGCCGCGGACGGCTCCCGGCAGCCGTCCGGGCCGATCCGTCAGCGGTTCGTAAGGTCTGCCGCCGACGTCCGTACTTCGTAAGATTTTTCCTTCCTGACCAGGGATAACTTGCCGTTCATGACCGATGTGGTGTTGCCCTGTCTGAACGAGGCCGCGGCGTTGCCGTGGCTGCTGGCCCGGATGCCGGACGGCTACCGGCCGATCCTGGCCGACAACGGCTCGTCCGACGGCTCGCCCGAGGTGGCCCGCTCGTTCGGTGCCCGGGTCGTCGACGTGCCGCGGCGCGGTTACGGGGCGGCCGTGCACGCCGGGCTGCTCGCCGCCGACCCGGCCGACGGCGTGGTGTGCGTGATGGATGCCGATGGCTCGTTCGACCCGGCCCAGTTGCCGCTGCTCGCCGACCCGGTCCGGGCCGGCGACGTCGACCTGGCCTGCGGGCGGCGCCGGCCGACCACGGCCGGCGCCTGGCCGCCGCACGCCCGGCTCGGCAACGCGGTGCTGGCCCGCCGGATCCGTCGCGAGACCGGCGTGCCGGTGCACGACATCGCGCCGATGCGGGCCGCACGCCGCGACGCCCTGCTCGCGCTCGGCCTGACCGATCGCCGCTTCGGCTACCCGTTGGAGCTGCTGCTGGCCGCGGCCCGTACCGGTTGGCGGATCACCGAGACCGATGTCGATTATCGCCCGCGGGCGTCCGGCACCCGGTCGAAAGTTACCGGCACGGTGCGCGGCACCCTGCGGGCCGTCGCCGACATGCGGGCGGTGCTGGCCCGATGATCCAGCTGCTGGTGATGGCGAAGGCGCCGGTCCCGGGCCGGGTCAAGACGCGGCTCTGCCCGCCGTGCACCCCGGAGCAGGCGGCCGCGATCGCGGCGGCCGCCCTCGAGGACACCCTCAAAACCGCAAAAAAACTTTCTTTCGTACGGCATACGCTGGTCATCGAGGGTGCCCACCCGGCGCCGAGCGGCTGGGCGCTGGTCCCGCAGCGTGGGGACGGACTGGGCGAACGGCTCGCGAACGCGTTCGCCGACACCGCGCTCCCCGGAGTCCCGAGCCTGCTGATCGGCATGGACACCCCGCAGGTGACCGTCGCCCTGTTGCGCGACGCGGCGGAGGCGCTTTGCCGCGCCGGGTCCGTGCTCGGACCGGCCGACGACGGCGGATGGTGGGCGCTGGGCCTGAGCGACCCGGCTGATGCCGCGGTGTTGCCGGACGTGCCGATGTCAGCCGCGGACACCGGTGAGCGCACTCTCCGGGCGCTCCGGGCACGCGGAGTACGGCCGGCGCCGCTGCCCGGCCTGCGCGATGTCGACACCGCCGCCGACGCACTCGCGGTCGCAGCCGCATGCGAGCCCGGCCACCGCTTCCCGGCAATCGTCGCCGACACGATCGGCCGGTCAATACCGGACAGAAGTGATTCCGCCCCCGGAGCGAAAACAAGTGCCGCAAAAACAACCACCACAACAGCGAGCGCGGCAAAAATAGCCACCGCGAGAGCGAGCGGTGCGAAAACAACCGCTGCGGGAGCGAACCTGGCGAAGACAACCGCCGTGGAAGCGGCCGGGGCAAAAACAACCACCGCGAGAGCGGATGCGGCGGAGACCACCGCCACCGCCACGGGAGTGGGGGCGGCGAAAACAACTGCCACCGGAGTGGGTGCGGCGAAGACAACTGCCGCGGGAACGCGTGCGGCGGAAACAACCGCTGCGGGAGTGGGTGCGGCGAAAACGATCGCCGTCGGGGCGGGCGCGGCGACGACAATTGTTGCCGGGAGCCGCTCGTGACCGCGCCTGCCGTTGTCTGCCCACCTGGCGACCGGGCCGCTCTCGATGCCTTCGACCGGGCGCTGCACCGGGCGGCGGCCGGGTATCCGAGTCCGCTGATCCTGCGGGACGCCGGCGGGCGCGAGTACCGGATCGACGCGGCTGACTGGTGTGGCGCGCATCGGCCAGGCGACGACGGTCTGCTCGACCGGTGCGCCGGCGCGACCCTGGACGTTGGCTGCGGGCCCGGCCGGCTCACTGCGGCGCTGCTGCAGCGGGGACGGACGGCGCTCGGTATCGACGTCAGCGCCGCCGCCGTGCGGCTCACCCGGGACCGCGGAGCTCTGGCCCTGCGCCGGGACGTGTTCGGGCCGCTGCCGGGGCATGGCCGTTGGGAGCACCTGCTGCTGGCCGACGGCAACATCGGTATCGGGGGTGACCCGGTTGCGCTGTTGCGGCGCTGCCGGGAACTGCTCGCGGTGGGCGGTCGCGTCCACGTCGAGTTGTCCCCGCCCGGTGCCGGAAGTTGGGCTGGTCCGGCCACTCTGCACACCGGGGGTGCCGCTTCCGGGGCGCCGTTGCGCTGGGCTCAGGTCGCCGCCGATGAGGTGGTCCGCCCGGCGCGGGCGGCTGGCCTGCGCCTGGCCGCGAGCTGGTCCGAGGAGGGGCGATGGTTCGCCAGCCTGACCGCTTGAGCCATCTCGGGCGCTTGAACCGTCTCGGGAGCTTGAGAGGCCTCGGGAGCGTCAGACGTCTCTGGAACATGAGAGGGCTCGGGAATGTGGCACGCCTTGGAAGCACGGGACCTCTCGAGCGTGTGAGACGCCTTGGGAAGGTGGGACGTCTTGCGGGCGTGGGACGCGTGGAACGGTTGAGGCGGCTTGGGAGTTGGCTGAACCAACCGCCGGTGCGTCCGGAGTCGTTTACGTCGCCGCTGCGGTCCACGCGGCTGACCAGCCAACTCGGGATCGCGCTGGGGATCGCGTTCGGGATCTGCTTTGTCACCGGCCTGTACAGCCACGTGCTGCAGCATCCGCCCGCCTGGCTGTGGCTGCCGTCCCGGCCGGCTGGGCTGTACCGGTTCACGCAGGGCCTGCACGTCGCGACCGGGCTGGCTACCGTGCCGCTGCTCGGCGCGAAACTCTGGTCGGTCTATCCGCGTCTGTTCGCCTGGCCGCCGGTCCGCGGCGTTCTGCACGCCGCCGAGCGGATCAGCGTCGCGGCGCTGGTCGGGGCGGCGCTGATCCAGCTGGTCAGCGGCGTGTTGAACATTGCCCACTGGTACGGCCCGATGCCGTTCTTCTTTACCGACGCCCACTACTGGGTGGCCTGGGTGGTGACCGGCGCGCTGGTCAGCCACATCGGGGTGCAACTGCCGGTGGTCCGTGAGGCACTGCGCCGCCAGGACGTCACCGAAAGCCGCCCGAGCGTGGTCGAAAGAAACCGCCAGCATGTCGAAGAAAAGAACCGTCAAAGCGCCACCGAGAACCGCCGGGGCGCCGTCGAAAGAAACCGTCAGCGCGGCGTCGAAGACCGCCGGGGCGCCGTCGAAGAAAGCCGCCGGGGCGTCGTCGAAAACAGCCAGGACATTACCGACGGCAGTCGGGGCATCGCCGAAAGCCGCCGGGACCCCGCAAACGAGCGCCGGAACTTTCTGGTGGCGATCGGTGTCGCGGCCGGGGTGATCACGCTGGCCACGCTCGGCCAGACCGTCCGGTTCCTGTCCCCGATCGCCCTGCTCGCGCCCCGCCGCCCCGGCACCGGACCGCAGGGCCTGCCCGTCAACCGCACCGCCGCCTCGGCCGGGGTCCGCGACGCCGCGCTGCACCCGGACTACCGGCTCACCGTGACCGGTTTCGGACGGACTGTCGCACTTAGCCTCGCCGACCTGCAGGCGCTGCCGCAGCACACCACGGTCCTGCCGATCGCCTGCGTCGAGGGCTGGAGCTCGGTCGGGACCTGGACCGGCGTACGGATGAAGGATCTTTTGGGTTTACTCGGAGCCGACCCCGGCGACTGCACCGCGGAGGTCGAGTCGCTGCAGGCGGGCGGCCGTTATCGGACATCCGTCCTGGAGGATCCGGCCGACGCGCGGGCCCTGATCGCGCTGCGGCTCGGCGGTGAGCCGCTCGCGCTCGACCACGGCTTCCCGGCGCGGCTGATCGCGCCGAACCGGCCGGGCGTCCTGCAGACCAAATGGGTCGGCCGGATCGTCGTGCGGAGGGCGTCATGAGACGTCCGCTGATCGGCGCGGGGTTACTGATCATGGGGTACGGCGTGCTCGGGGCGATCCTCGACGCCGACGTCAACCTCGTCGGCGTCCTGGTGTTCGGCGCCGTGCTTCTGGTGCTGCACGACGGATTTTTCCTTCCACTGGTCGCGGGCGTGGGCCGGGTGCTGCGCCGGTTCGTCCCGGCGCGCTGGCAGGCGACCGTCCGGCTCGCGGCGATCACCGACCTGGCGGTGATCGTGGTGGCGCTGCCGCTCGTGCTGGGCTTCGGGCGGGACGCCGGCAATCCCACGGTGCTGCCCCGCCCGTACGGGAAAGGCCTGCTCTTGATTTTGATCTTGGTGCCGTTGGTCGCTCTGACGTGCCGTAAGGGAATCGAAAGGTTCCGCGGGGCGCGGCGTCGGTAGCCTGCGAGGGTGACCCACCAGGTGCTCGTCGTCGACGACGATCCGACCGTCAGCGACGTCGTGCGGCGCTACCTCGAACAGGACGGCTGCCGGGTGCGGCTGGCCGCCGACGGCCTCGCCGCGCTCGCCGCCGTCGACGCCGAACGCCCCGATCTGGTCGTCCTCGACCTGATGCTCGGCGGCATCGACGGCATCGAGGTGTGCCGCCGTCTCCAGCGTGACCAGCCCGGACTCCCGGTGGTGATGCTGACCGCGCTGGGCGAGGAGAGTGATCGGGTGCTGGGTCTGGAGGTCGGCGCCGACGACTACGTGACCAAGCCGTTCAGCCCGCGCGAGCTGACCCTGCGCGTCCGGTCGGTGCTGCGGCGGACCGCGCCGGCCGTCCCGCCGCGCCCGGCGCTGCTGCGCGACGGTGACCTGGTCGCCGACACCGGGCGGCGGACCGCCGAACTCGGCGGGCAGACCCTCGCGCTGACCGTGCGCGAGTTCGACCTGCTGGAGTTCCTGCTGCGGAATCCCGCCCAGGCGTTCTCCCGGGCGGAACTTCTCGACAAGGTGTGGGGCTGGCGGTTCGGCGACCAGTCGACGGTCACCGTGCACGTCCGCCGGCTGCGGGAGAAGATCGAGACCGATCCGGCGGCGCCCGCCCGGCTGGTCACCGTGTGGGGCGTCGGCTACCGGTACGAGACGGCCGGCCATGCGTGACATCCTGCTGATCGGCCTGTACTCGCTGGCCGCCGGCGCTCTCGTCGGGCTGGCCGGCGCCGGCGTGCTGCGGCTGCTGCGCGGCCGGTCGATCGCCGTGCACGTCAGTGTGCTGTTGGTAATTACCGTCACCGCGGTCGTCGCCGGTGTCGTCACGGTCGCCCGGGCGATGTTTCTTTCCGCCCACGACATGCAGGTGGTGCTGCTCACCGTGGTCGCGTCCGCGTTGGTCAGCCTGGGCCTCGGGACCGTTTTCGGGCGGCGGCTGGCGGCCGCCGCGATGTGGGCCGCCGAGGCCCGCGACCGGGAACGGCGGATGGAGGCCGGCCGCCGCGACCTGGTCGCCTGGGTGTCGCACGACCTGCGCACCCCGCTCGCCGGGCTGCGCGCGATGACCGAGGCGCTGCAGGACGGCGTGGTCACCGACCGGGCCACCGTCGCCGAGTACCACCGGCGCATCGGCGCCGAGACCGGCCGGATGAGCGGGCTGGTCGACGACCTGTTCGAGCTGTCCCGGATCCACGCCGGGGCGCTGGTGCTGACCCCGACCGTGCTGCCGCTCGGCGACCTGGTGTCCGACGCGGTCGCCGCGGTCACGCCGATCGCGCTCGGGCGCGGCATCCGGGTCGTCGCGGCCGGCGGGAGCTGGCCGATCGTGTCCGGCGGGGCGGCCGAGCTGAACCGGATCGTCAGTAACTTACTTACCAACTCGGTGCGGTACACGCCGGCCAACGGGACCATCCACATCGAGGCCGGGCGGGACACCCGGGAGGTGTGGTTCGCGGTGTCGGACAGCTGCGGCGGGATCCCCGAGGAGGATCTGCCGCGGCTGTTCGACGTGGCGTTCCGGGGGACGCGGGCGCGGACCCCGGACGGGGCCGGCGGGGGTGGGCTCGGGCTGGCCATCGTGCGCGGGCTGGTGGAGGCGCACGGCGGGCGGGTCCGGGCCGGCAACATCGCCGGGGGCTGCCGCTTCGAGGTCCGCCTGCCCGCGTAGCCCGCGCCCCGCCGATCATCAGCGGCCGAGGAGCCAATCGGTCGTGTCGGCCGGGGCGACGAGCACGCTGTCCAGGACCGGTTCGGGCACGTCCAGGCCGAGCCGGAGCGGGAGCTGGTCCCGGCCGTCCCGGTCGGTGACGCGCAGGCCGGCGGCGCGGGCCAGGCACATCCCGGCGGCGCCGTCCCAGATCTTCTGGCGTTCCCGGTAGAACAGGGCGAACGGCGTGAGCGCGGGCGCGGTGACCGCGCGCAGGTCCACGCACGTCCGGACCAGGTCGAGGGTCTGCGAGGTGGCCTTCTCCTTGATCGTCCAGCGGTCGGCGGCGAGCCGCTCGTCGGCGAACTGGGCGCCGGCCGACGCGCTCCGGGTGACCGACGCCTCGCGGATCCCGCGCGGCACCGGCGCGGCCGGCCCGCCGTTGACGGTGACGGGCGCGCCGTCACCGTCGACCTGGATCCGCACCGCCGACCGGTCCGGGCCGATCTCCGGTGCCAGTACCAGCGTGGCGACCGGGATGCCGTCCTCGACCAGGCAGATCACGCTGCAGAACTCGGTGGCCCCGGGCCGGATGAACTGGCTGGTCCCGTCGATCGGGTCGACGACCCAGACCCGCCCGGCCCAGGACGCCCGCTCGGGATCGTCCCGCCCCTCTTCGGCGACGATCGGGGCGCCGGGGTCCGCGGCGCGGATCAGGGCGACGATGCTTTCCTGCACCGCGAGATCGGCATCGGTCAGGAAGGTGTCGTCGGGTTTGCGGCGCACGCCCACCTCGGACAGTCGCCGCCGCCACTCCCGCAGCTCCGGGAGGACCCGATCGGCCATCTCGGCCCACAGCCCGGCAACGTCCATCCTCGCAGCGTACGACAGGATCAACCGGCCGCCGGTGTGCCGGAGCGGGTGGCACGTGATGTCGTCCGTCCGGCGTAATGGCACGTCCAACTCTCTCGATCGCCGGGGTGGACGTGGTAAGCCCTAGAGAGATCTGGGGGACGGGGGCATCGTGCCGGCTACCAACGTGGCGATCATCGGGTGCGGCGGCATCGCGGCCCTCTCGCACGTCCCCGCCCTCTGGCGCAATCCCGACGACCTGACCATCCGGTACCTCTGTGATCCGGACCGGTCCCGTGCCGAGGCGCTGCGGCTGCGGTGCCGGATCCCGCCGTCCGCGATCGCCGACGTCGACACGGTTCTGGCCGACGACGAGGTGGCCGGCGTGATCATCGCGGCCTGGCCGGCGAGCCATCTGCGGCTGGCCCTGGCGGCGATCGCCGCCGGCAAGCACGTGATGGTGCAGAAACCGGTGGCGTTCACCGCGGCGGACGGCGCCACGCTGGTGGCGGCCGCGACCGCGAGCGACCGCAACGTGCTGACGCTGCCGCTGGTCGAGTTCGTCCCCGGCGTCCAGGAGCTCGCCGGGCTCCTCGCCGGCAGCGCGCTCGGGGAGATCAGCTTCGTCCGGGTCCGGGTCAGCATCCCCGGGCCGGTCGACTACCACCGCGACGTCCGGCGGTTCTTCCACGAGCCGGTGGACGACCCCGGCTCCATCTTCGACCCGGCGTACGCGCTCGGCATGGGCTGTTCCGCCGACATGGGGCCGTACGCCCTGTCCCTGGTCCACCACCTGTTCGGCCCGGCCGAGCTGGTCGGCGTGCGGAAGAGCGCCCCGGCCCTGGAGCACATGTTCCTGCTCTCGCTGATCCTCCCGGACTCGGGCGCCCTGTGCTCGGTCGAGCTCGGCTGGTCCCAGTACCCGTCCGGCGAGATGTGCGTGGTGATGGGCTCGCGGGGCACGGCCACGGTCTCGATGACCGGGCAACTCACCCTGAATCCCAGCGAGCCGGACGGCGCCGGTGCCACCGCCCCGTTCCGTCCCGGCGCGGTGCTGCCGGCCGATCCGGCGGCCGCCCAGGACCGCTGGCTGGACGCGATCCGGGCGGGCAAGAGCCGCGCCTTCGACCGCAGTGTGCTGGCGGCGAGCTGGACCGCCGGCATCCTGGAGCAGATTCGGGACCGCTGACGGACGGGCCGGTGGCAGATGGCGGAGGACTACACGCAGGACCCGAATCTCACGGTTCTGGCCCAGGAGATCGAGACCGGGAAATGCGTGGTGTTCCTGGGCGCCGGGATCTCCATCGCGGCCGGGCTGCCGTCCTGGGCCGACCTGGTCCGGCTGATGCGGGCCCGGGCGAGACTCACCCGGGAGTACAGCAACCTGCGCACCGCCGACCTGTGCCGGCAGGTGCTCGGGGCGCGCGCCTTCACCGAGCTGATCGCCAAGGAGATCGGCCGGGTCCGGGACCCCGGCATCCTGCACACCAAGATCAGCCAGTTGCCGGTCAGCCTCTTCGCCACCACCAACTTCGACCAGCTGCTCGAACGGTCGCTGCGGACCACCCGGGGCGCCGACCCGCGGGTGTTGTCCCTGCACGAGCCCGGACCGTGGCGCTACATTCCGGAGTCACCGGCCGAACCGTGGGTACTCAAGGTGCACGGGTGCATCGGGCACAGCCGGGACCGGCTGATCCTCTCCGAGGACGACCTGCTGTCGTTCAGCACCGCGTACGAGCAGGTGGAGCGGGGTCTCGGCGAACTGCTCGCCCGCCGGCCGGTGCTGTTCCTCGGCTACTCCCTGACCGACTGGGACCTGCTGAACGCCCTGCACCAACTGCGGTTCCGGCTCGGCGACGACACTCCGAACGGCTACTTCGTCGGGTACGGCCTCGAACTCCCGGAGAGACGATTTCTTGAGCAACGGTACGGTCTGCGGACCTTCGACGTCGCCGGCAACCACGCCACCGACCAGACTGCGGCGTGGGCCCAGTTCCTGGACGACGTGATGGAGCACTTCCAGATCCCGCTCTGGATCCGGCGCCTCGCCACCGAGCTCGGCGGTCACGTCGACGGCCGCCCGGGGATCCTCGACGACCCGCTGACCACGATCTTCCCGGACTTCGACGTGACCGCGGCGTCCCGGTTCATCGTCCGGGTGCAGTGGGAGCTCGGTGTCGACCTGCCGATCGAGAAGATCATCGGCGAGGCCCTGACGATCCGCGAGTTCCTCGCCCTCACCCGCACCCAGGGCGACCGCAGCACCTAGGTGCCATCAGTGGGCATCGATGCGTGGGGAGACGTGGTAGTGGGCGATCGCGCCCGCGCGGACGACCACGGTCAGGCTGACCGGGAGCGGCGGGCGGAATTCTTCGGCGAAACTGAAGTCCGCCGCGATCCAGCCCAGGACGACGTCGTCGGCGAGCTGTTCCGCCGTCACGATGCGGTAGTCGACGGTCATGCCGAGTGGCTGGGACTCGTAGTAGGCGGCCACCCCGGGGCGGCCGACGCTGTAGGGCCGCAGGCCCTGGAAGACCGCGTCCACGGTGAACAGGGCGGCGACCCGGTCGAAGTCGTGCACGCCGATCGCCTGTTGCCAGGCGTCGAGTACGTCCCGCAGAGCCTTTTCGGCATAGGTGCGAGTGGACATCATTGTCTCCAAACCAAAGAACAGATTTTAATTCACTTTTTCCTATGTCCGCCGGGGTACAGATCGTCGCTCCCGCGGGGACCCTTCCGGGCCTCGCAGGGCGCTGGCGCGCCCAGAACGCGAGGCCCGGAAGGGCGACGTCCGTGGCTGGTGGCGGTCAAACCAAAACCCGGCCCGGTAAGTGGCCGCGACCGGAAGAAGAATTAATGACCCGCGCTCTGGCCGCCGTCGACGTGCAGGATCTCGCCGGTGACGAAGGTGGCGTTCTCCAGGAAGAGAATGGCGTCGGTGATCTCGTCCGGCTCGGCGAGGCGGCTGATCGGGTGCAGCCCGGCGAGGAACTCGTGCGTCTCCGCCGGGTGCATCGGGGTGCGCACGATGCCGGGCGCGACCGCGTTGAACCGGATGCCCTGGCCCGCGTATTCGACCGCGAGCGATCGGGTCGCCGCGTTCAGCCCGCCCTTGGTGAGCGCCGCGAACGAGGCCGGCACGCTGCTCAGCGCGTGATCGATCAGGCTGGTGGTGATCGTGATGACGTGCCCGCCGCCCTGTTCCAGCATCGCGGCGATCGCCGGCTGGGTGACGCTGACGAATCCGCGCAGATTGACGCCGGCCACCGCGTCGAAATCGTCGGCCGTGTAATCGGTGAACGGTTTCGCGATGAAGACACCGGCGTTGTTCACGACCGTGTCGATGCGGCCGAATTCCGTCAGGCCGGCCTCGATGACGCGGGCGCCGACCGCCGGATCGGCGATGTCACCCGGCACTGCGAGCACCCCGGGGTCGTCCGATGCCGGAATGGTCCGCGAGTTCGCGACCACGTTCCAGCCGAGCTTGCGGTAGGCGGCGACGGTGGCGGCGCCGATGCCCTGCGAAGCCCCGGTGACGACGACAACCTTCGACATTTTCGTGCTCCCTCGATGAGCTGGAAGAACCTTTCTGCCAAGACCATCTCTCGGGATACGGACGTCCGGCACGACCGGCTTCCTCTCGGCTGAGAGGCCCGGCCTATCAGCGTCTTAAGCTGGGCCGATGGAGCTACGTCAGCTGCGGTACTTCGTCGCGGTCGCCGAGGAGCTGAGCTACGCGCGGGCGGCCGAGCGCCTGCGGATCGCCGGGCCGTCGCTGTCGCAGCAGATCAAGACCCTGGAGCGGGACCTCGGCACGCGGTTGTTCGACCGGGACCGCCGGACGGTCGCGCTGACCCCGGCCGGGGCGCTGTTGCTGCCGCGCGTCAAGGCCCTGCTCGACCAGGCCGACGAGCTGCGGCGTACGGCGACGGGCCTGTCCGCCTCGGGCCCGGTGCGCCTGGGCTACGTCAATTGGCGTCCCGCGGACCTCGAGGAGCAGGTCGCCGGGACCGCGCAACTGATCGTGGACGCGTGGGTGCTGCCCTCGCACGCCCAGGCCGCCCGGGTCGTCGAGGGCGGCCTCGACCTGGCGATCTGCTGGGTTCCCGCGCCGGTGCTGGCGCAGGAGAAGCTGGAAGCACGGCTGCTCGGTGCCGACCGGCTCTACGCGATCAGCACCGGCTCCGAGACCGGCCCGGTCCGCGCCCGGGACACCGTCATCATCGTCGACGCGGACGAGAACAGCTGGTCGTCCTGGAACCGCTGGGCCCTGGCGCTGGCCGCCGAGACCGGCGCGACGGTGGAAAATGTCGCCGAGGGCGGGTCGACCGGGCCGGCGTTCCACCACCACGTGCGGCGGCTGGGCCGCCCGGTCGTCAACAACCCGAAGAGCCAGACCGTGCCGGTCCCGCCGGATCTGGTGGCCCGCCCGATCCATCACCCGGCACCCTATTGGACCTGGTCACTGGTGTCGCGGGGGGACGAGCCGCGGCCGGTGGTCCGGGCCGCGGTGGCGGCGCTGACCCGGGCCGTCGACCGGCACTGCCTCGACGACCCGGACGCCTGGCTGTCCCCGGAGGATCCGCACCGGGTCAGGGAGTCCACTCCGGATCGCGGCCGATGAAGCCCAGCATCCGGGTCTGGGCGTCGGAACCTTCCTTCACCGGCACGGCCGGGCCGTACTGCCCCGACGAGCGGATGATCTCCTCCATCGGCTCCATGCCGGCCAGCAGCTGCGCGCAGAACTCCGGGTCGAGGTGCTCGTCCTGGCCGGTGGCGCGGGCCAGGTCCCAGGTGTGCATGAACACGTCGGACGTGTAGAACTGGTCGATCGCCCGATCCAGCGGCAGCTCGCCGAGGTGCGGGTTGGTCAGCACGCGGCCGGCCGTCGCCGGGTCGTCGAGCACGGCCTGCACCGCGTCGCAGTGGGCCTGCCACGCGGCGACCGGATCGTCGTCGACCGACGGCCCGGCCGGGAGCCGGACGTCGGAGCCGCCCGCCAGGAACGCCGGCAACCACTCGATCAGGTGACGCGGGACGTCGCGGGCGGTCCACCCGGCGACCGGGGCCGGCGCATCCCACGACTGGGCGCCGCGCACCCGCTCGGTGAACCCTCGGCCGATCTGCCGGTGCCGCTCAGCGGGCTCGTCGGGCAGTGCCATCGGTGACCATCTCCTCGGTGTCTCGCCGGGTAGAAAATCTTTCAACCCAGCAGTTGAAAGTCAACGTATGTCGCGGGCTCGCCGATGTCAACCGACAAGTTGAAACCGCTGATGAACGACCGTTGTGAGATCTCCGTTGCGGGAGAGGCCTCGGTGGCGAACGATCACTGCTGTGTCGATCACGGGGATGGATGAGGTCGTTCCGGCCGGCACGGTCGTCGTCGTCATCGACGTCATCCGGGCCTTCACGACGGCCGCGGTCGCCTTCGAGCGCGGCGTGACGGAAATTTCCTGCGCCCCGTCGGTCCGGGGCGGCCGGGATCTCCGGCGGCGGTACCCGGACCGGTTGCTCGTCGGGGAGGTCGACGGGCTCAAGCCGGCCGACTTCGACTTCGGGAACTCGCCGCTCGAGATGTCGGCGGCGGAACTGCGCGGCCGGCGTCTCATTCAGGCTACGTCGAACGGCACGGTCGGCCTGGCCCGGGCCGAGAGGCCGGTCGCCCTGCTCGCGGCGTCGGCGCGCAACGTCAGCGCCACCGCTGGCTGGATCGCGCGCCACCATCCCGGAGTTCCGCGGACGCTGATCTGCACCGGCCGTACCGCGGAGGATCGGGCCTGTGCGAACTACCTGAACGATCTTCTCGACGGTGGAGCGCCGGAACGCGCCGACTTGGTCGCGGGCATCGTGGCCGGTGCCGCCGAGCACGAGCGGGCCTACGCGCTACTGCCCGAGCGCGCACGCGTAGACCTGTCCGAGGATCTCGCCTTCTGCCGGGATGTCGACCGATCACCGTTCGCCATGGTCGGCGAAGTCCGCGACGATCACGTAGTCCTCACCAGAGCCTGACGGCGAAGAAAATCACCTGCGACTGGCAACGAAGGAAATTACCTGCGGCTGGCAACGAAGGAAATTACCTGCGGCTGGCAACGAAGAAAGTCACCAGGGGCTGGGGCCGAAGGAAGTTGGCGGCGGCTGAGGCCGGAGGAAATTTCCAACGGCTACGGCCAGAGGAGCTCACGGCTCCAGCCGGCAGCAGCGCGGATGTAGCGCAAGCGCGTGTGCTTGCGCTGCTTGTCGCCCTGCCAGAACTCGACCTCGCTCGGGGCGAGCGTGTAGAGCGTCCACTCCGGAATGGCCCGCCCGGCCGGGAGGTCAACCGCGGCAAGCGCCTTGTCGAGGTCGGCACGGTCGTCGAGCGGCTGACTCTGGCGCCCCAGCGACGCCTCCGCGCGGGAAGCCGGCGGCCGGGCCAGGAAATCGGCGGCGCTCTCGGCGGGAGATGCGGCCCGGACCGGACCACGCAGCCGGATCTGCCGAGCCTGCGCCGGCCAGTGGAACGTCAGCGCCGCAGCCGGGTGACGCACCAGATCCTGACCCTTCGGACTGGCCCCGTGCACCGCGAACTGCCACCCGTCCGCGTCGACATTCTTCACGATCAAAATCCGTGCCGACGGTATGCCATCAGCCCCGACCGTCGACAGCGTCGTCGCGTGCGGCTCCCGCACCCCGGCCGAGACCGCCGCATACAACCAGGTCACGAACAGCTCGTCGGGCCGGCCCGGAGCCCCGGACGGGTTGAAGCTGGGCAGTTCGCCGGCGAACACCGGCAACGCCCGCAGGTAGTCACGGATCATGAGGGCGACGCTAAACCCGTACCCTCAGGTCGGGGTCAAGGAAAATCTTGAAAAGATTTTGCCGGGGGATGTCGAGAACCCGTGTGCGGCTCCGTCCCCGGGGCAGAGAACCACCGAGGACGAGCACCGAGGAGACAACGAGATGGCCAAGTACCTGCTGCTCAAGCACTACCGTGGCGCCCCGGCTCCGGTCAACGACGTGCCGATGGACAAGTGGGCGCCGGAGGAAATCACCGCCCACATCCAGTACATGAACGACTTCGCGGCCCGGCTGGAGGCGAACGGGGAGTTCGTCGACGGTCAGGCCCTGGCGCCGGAGGGAACCTGGGTGTCCTACGACGGCCCCGGGCGCCCGCCGGTCACCGACGGTCCGTTCGCCGAGACCAAGGACCTGATCGCCGGCTGGATGATCATCGACGTGGACAGCTACGAGCGGGCCGTCGAGCTCGCCGGCGAGCTGTCGGCCGCGCCCGGCGCCGGTGGCAAGCCGATCCACGAGTGGCTCGAGCTGCGCCCGTTCCTGACCGAGCCGCCTACCATCACGGAATGAACGCGGAGCTCCTCCGGAGTCTCACGCCCAGCGTGATCGGGGTCCTCGTCCGCCGCGGAGCCGACTTCGCGGCGGCCGAGGACGCCGTCCAGGACGCGCTGGTCGAGGCGGTCCGGGCCTGGCCGGACGACCCGCCGCGGGACGCCAAGGGCTGGCTGGTGACGGTCGCCTGGCGGCGGTTCCTCGACGTGGCGCGGGCGGACACCGCCCGTCGCCGGCGCGAGGACCTCGTCGACCAGGAGCCACCGGCCGGCCCGGCCGCCGCGGCCGACGACACGCTGCGGCTGTACTTCCTGTGCGCGCACCCGTCGCTGAGTCCGTCGTCGGCGGTCGCGCTCACCCTGCGGGCCGTCGGCGGGCTGACCACCCGGCAGATCGCCGACGCGTACCTGGTGCCCGAGGCGACCATGGCGCAGCGGATCAGCCGCGCCAAGCGCACCGTCGCCGGGGTCCGCTTCGACAAGCAGGGTGACGTGGCGACCGTGCTGCGGGTGCTCTACCTGGTGTTCAACGAGGGCTACTCCGGCGACGTCGACCTGGCGGCCGAGGCGATCCGGCTGACCCGGCAGCTGGTGACCGTCATCGATCATCCGGAGGTGGCCGGGCTGCTCGCCCTGATGCTGCTGCACCACGCCCGGCGCGCGTCCCGGACCGCGCCCGACGGCAGTCTGGTGCCGCTCGCCGAACAGGACCGGAGCCGGTGGGACACGGCGCTGATCGCCGAGGGCGTGAACGTCCTGCAGCTGGCGCTGTCCCGCGACCGGCTGGGGGAGTTCCAGGCGCAGGCCGCGATCGCGGCCCTGCACGCGGACGCGCAGACCGCGGCGGAGACCGACTGGGTGCAGATCGTCGAGTGGTACGACGAGCTCGCCCGCCTGACCGGCAGCCCGGTGGTCCGCCTCAACCGCGCGGTGGCGGTCGGCGAGGCGGACGGCCCGCGCGCCGGCCTGGCCGCCCTGGCCGAGCTGGACGCGACGCTCCCGCGCTGGACGGCGGTGGCGGCGTATCTGCACGAGCGCGACGGCGACCTGGCGACGGCGGCGCGGCGCTACGCCGAGGCCGCCCGCAAGGCCACCAACGCGTCCGAACGTGATCACCTGAACCGGCAGGCGGCCCGGCTCAACGCCCGCTGACCCTGCCGGCGGCCTGGCTTCGGAGATCGAGAAACTTCGACCCTTGCCGGTTCCCTCAGGCCCGTCTATGTTAATGGAAAATCACACACCGGATAACACCGAAACACGCTCGTATCGCAGCCACGAGCCGGTGTTCAAGGCGATGACGGGCCGACCGGGAAAGAGGTAAGCGAATGCAGAATCTCAGCAGAAGGCGCGTCCTGACCCTTGGTGCAGCGCTGGGCCTGGCGGGCGTCGCGGAGCCGTCCGCGGCCTGGGCGTGGTCGTCGAAGGACTCGATCGCCGCGACCGACACGATCACCGATCCGTGGAGCGTCTGGGACGACGCCACCGACCCGCTCGTCGCCTCGCTCCTGGACAGCGGGCAGATCCCGGCGGTCAACACGGCGTTCGAGACGTGGGTGAACAACGGCGACGCGCTCCCGGCCGGCCTGCCCGCGAACCTGGCCGCCTACCTGCGGCAGGTCAACACGCTGCCGTCGTGGGCCGACCCGGTCAAGCTGGAGCGCGCGGCCCAGTTCAACAAGCGCATGAGCATGTACCTGTTCCTGCTGTACGGCCTGGGCAGCGGCATCATGAGCACGGTCATCCCGCGCGAGGCCCGCAACGTCTACTACTCGGCCGGCGGCGCCGACATGCAGTCCCGGGCGGCGAAAACCTTTACCTACGGGTACGACCTGAGCGCGATCGACGCGTTCAAGCCGACCGGCCACTTCGTCGTCACGTCGAACAAGACCCGCCTGACCCACGCCGCCGTGCGGCACCTGCTGCCGCAGTCCCCGGCGTGGCGGGCGGTCACCAACGACCAGGACTTCATCCCGATCAGCAACGGCGACATCCTGGTCACCTTTCACAGCCTCGGCACCTACGTGTACGGCAAGCTCAGCTCCTGGGGCATCCGGATCTCGGCCGCCGAGTCGGACGCGTTCCTGCACATGTGGCAGGTCGCGCTGCACCTGCTCGGGGTGCGCGACGACTTCATCCCGGCCAGCTGGGCGGCGGCGAAACAGCAGTCCGCGTACGTGCTGACCCCGATCATGGCGGCCACCCCGGAGGGGGTGAATCTCGCCGACGTCCTGCTCGGACTCGTCTCGCAGGTGGACCTCGGCGTCACCCAGGGCTTCCAGCGCGAGTTCGCGCGGTACGTGCTCAGTGACAAGATCGGGGACTGGCTGAAGCTGCCCCGCGACTACGCCTCCCGCACGTTGATCGAGGTCGGGTGGCCGGCGTACGTCGCGTTCCGCGAAGGCCTGTCACCGATCATCCCGACCGGGTTCTCGCTGTTCGACCAGTTCGTGCGCGGTCTGGCGATGCTGTTCCTGAACAACGGGACGTCGACCAGCTACACCCCGATCACCATCCCGACCGGGAACCGCCCCTGAAACTTTCTTACAGGGTCAGCGCGCCGATCACCAGCGCGGTCACCGCATCACGATGGGCGGGCGTGTTCTGCCAGCGCAGGGCACGCCCGGCCTCGACCACCACGCCGAACCCGGCATGCACCAGCAGCCGGGTCTGGCGCGCGTCCAGATCCGGCCGCGCCCGGCGCAACTGCTGCTCCCAGACCGCGATGTGCTCCCGCTGCGCGAGGATCAGCGGCCGCTGCAGCCCGGCCGGCAGCCCGGCGATCTCCGCCTCGGCGACGCTGGTCAGCGCGTTGTGCTCGAAGCTGTAGGCGACGTAGGCCGCGGCCAGCGCCACCACGGTCGCCCGCGGCCCGGCGGCCGGGTCCAGGCTCCGGTCCACCGCCTGCGCCAGCAGCCCCGCCGCCTGCAGACACGCCGCCGCCAGGATGTCGACCTTCCCGGGATAGTGCCGGTAGATCGCCGACGGCGCGAGCCCCACCGCCTGCGCGATCTGCACGTTCGTCACATTGGCGAACCCGTCCCGCGCGAACAGCGGGATCGCCGCCGCCAGGATCTCCGCCCGCCGGGTCCGCGGCACCGGCCGCTCGGGCAACTGGACCACCAGGGCACTGCCCGCGGCCGCCGCCGGATCCGCCGTGACCACCCGCAGCGCCGAGGTCAGCAACAGATCCTCGATCCGCCGCTGGGCGATCGAGGTGTGATGCATGGCGATCGATCCGATCGCGCCGAGCGCCGCCACCGCCCGCAGCCGGTCGTCGGGCCCCGGATGCTCGCGCCGCACCATCTCGGTCATCCGCTCGACGACCTGCCCGAACTTCGCGCGCAGCGTCCGCCGATCGGCCGGCTCCAGGTACCGGGCCTCCCACCGGTACAGCCCGCCCGAGGCCCGGTGCGCGACCGTCACCCGGATGACGGCGGTGAACACGTCGGCCAGGCTCGCCTCCGGAGGCGCTTCGGCGACCGCCGCGACCAGCCGATCCACCATCACGTTCGCGCACTCGGCGAACAGCGCGTACTTGTTCGGGAAGTGCCGGTACAAAGCGGCGGCACTGATCCCGACCCCGGCGGCAATTTCCTCCATCGAGGCCGCGTGGTAGCCCCGCTCGCTGAACACCTGTCCGGCCGCCTCGATGATCAACTGCTTGCGGTTGCGGGGGCGGGTGGCCGCGGTCGGCTCAGCGGTCATGCGTGCTAGTCAATCACAGCCCATCAGGCAGGACGCCGCTCCATCACGCGGTCCGCCGCCGGGCCGCTTCCGGCCGGGCTTCCCCATTTCGCCGTACGGCGTCAGCCGGTCACGCCGAATTCGCCCCGCTTGACCCCGGCCAGGAACGCCGACCACCGATCGTGCGTGGAGACCAGAACTCCGCCAGCACGGTTCTCGGTGTCCCGGACAGCGACGGTGTCCGCGAGGTCGTCGGCCACCTCCACGCAGTCGCCATCACGGCCTGATCCTGGAACGACGGCGGTGGCGGCGGCGACGACGGCGACGGTGGCGGCGACGGCGACGGCGGCGGCGGCGGTGGCGGCGGCGGTGGCGGCGGCGGCGGTGGCGGCGGCGGTGGCGGCGGCGACGGTGGCGGTGGCGGTGGCGATGGCGATGGCGATGCGGGTGACTGGCCCGCCTCGGCTGATGGGCTCGTCCGAGAGCGGCCCGATGAGGGGCCCAGGCGGGGCCGGGCCGGGACGGGCATTGCCAGGGTTCGGGCCCTCGACGGCTCTAGGCTGGTGGTATGCGGATCGACCTGGTGGCGCTGATCGTGGACGAGTACGACCCGGCCATCGCGTTCTTCACCGGCGTGCTCGGGTTCGACCTGGTCGAGGACTCGCCGTCGCTGACCACCGACGGGCTGCCCAAGCGCTGGGTGGTGGTCCGCCCGCCCGGCGCGCAGACCGGGATCCTGCTCGCCCGCGCCGACGACGAGGACCAGCGCGCCGCCGTCGGCGACCAGACGGCCGGCCGTGTCGGTTTTTTCCTTCGCGTCGACGACTTCGACGCAACCTACCGGCGGATGTCCGAGGCCGACGTCACGTTCGTGCGCGAGCCCCGCGCCGAGCCGTACGGCAAGGTCGCGGTCTTCCTGGACATCGCCGGCAACCGATGGGACCTCCTGGGGGACTAGCGGCACGTAGATCTCGCTGTGACCGCGGTGGACGCGCACGACGAAGTTGCGTGGTGCCGAGCCGGGCGCGCTGAAGGCCTCGGCGCCCGGCAGTATGTTCTCCCCGGTCGGCCCGGTCCGGACGGTGCATTTCGCGACGGCGCCACCGCGGCAGGAAGTTTCCTTCATGGCCGCGCCGTGCGAACCCGCGCCGGGAGCCGGTCAGCTGAAGAAACTTACGTTCTGGGCCAGGGACAGCTCGCTCGAATAGTTGATCGTGTTGGTGGCCCGTCGCATGTAGGCGCGCCACGCGTCCGATCCCGACTCGCGCCCGCCGCCGGTTTCTTTCTCACCGCCGAACGCGCCGCCGATCTCCGCCCCGGACGTGCCGATGTTGACGTTCGCGATCCCGCAGTCGGATCCGTCGGCGGCCAGGAAGCGCTCCGCCTCCTGCACATCCCGGGTGAAGATCGAGGACGACAACCCTTGGGGTACGTCGTTGTGCAGCGCCACCGCCTCCTCGAATGTCTCGTAGGTGAGCACATAGAGGATCGGGGCGAAAGTTTCCTCCCGGACCACCGCGGTCTGCCGCGGCATCCGCACGATCGCCGGCTGGACATAAGCCCCGCCACCGCTCGCGGGCTGGATGGAGGTGCCGCCGTCAGCGGCCACGTGCGCTCCGCTGTCAGCGGCTACGCGTGCTCCGCTGTCAGTGGTTACGCGTGCTCCGCCGTCAGCGGCTACGCGTGCTCCGCCCGCTACGATCTTGCCGCCCTCGGCCTGGGCACGGTCCAGCGCGGCCGTCATCGACGCCGCGGCGGCCTCGGTGATCACCGGTCCGACCAGGGTGTTCTCGTCGAACGGGTCGCCGATCGGCAACCGTCCGTAGACCGCGGCCAGCTTCTCCACGAACTGGTCGGCGACGTCCCGGTGGACTATCAGCCGGCGCAGGGTGGTGCAGCGCTGCCCGGCTGTCCCGGCCGCCGCGAACACGACACCGCGCAGGGTGAGCTCGAGGTCCGCCGATGGGGCCACGATCGCCGCGTTGTTGCCGCCGAGTTCGAGCAGCACCCGGCCGAACCGGGCGGCGACCCGCGGCCCGACCTCCCGGCCCATCCGGGTCGAGCCGGTCGCGCTGACCAGGCTGACCCGCGGGCTCTCGACGAGGAGGGAGCCGAGGTCGCGGTCGCCGAGCAGCAGCCGGTGCAGGTGGGCGGGCGCGCTGGCCCGCTCGATCGCCCGGTCGAGCAGGTGGCTGGTGGCCAGCGAGACCAGCGGGGTCAGTTCGCTGGGCTTCCACACCACCGCGTCGCCGCAGACCAGCGCGAGCGCGGTGTTCCAGGACCAGACCGCGGCCGGGAAGTTGAACGCCGAGATCACGCCGACGACGCCGAGCGGATGCCAGGTCTCGGCGAGCCGGTGACCGGGCCGCTCGGACGCGATCGTCTTGCCGTAGAGCTGCCGGGACAATCCGACTGCGAAGTCGCAGATGTCGATCATCTCCTGGACCTCGCCGAGCGCCTCCGAGCGGATCTTGCCGACCTCGATGGTGATCAGGTCGGCGAGGTCGGCCTTGTGCTCGCGCAGCAGCTCGCCGAGGATGCGGACGAGTTCGCCGCGCAATGGGGCCGGCGTGGTCCGCCAGGTCCGGAACGCCTCGTCGGCCTCGTCGATCGCCCGGATCGCCTCGTCCGCGGTGGTGGCTCGGAGCCCGAAGAGATTGTCACCGGTGATCGGGGAGCGGGCGAAAAGATCCGTCCCGTCGGGCACGGTGGCGCCGATCCGGGCAAGACTGGTCCGGGCGCGTTCGCGCAGCTGGTCGGTGTTCATCGGGTTACCTCCGGGGTGCCGGGCTGGGTGACGGCTGTGCCGAGCTGGGTGGCGCCTGCGCCGGGCTGGGTGACGGCTGTGCCGAGCTGGGTGGCGCCTGCGCCGGGCTGGGTGACGGCTGTGCCGAGCTGGGTGGCGCCTGCGCCGGGCTGGGTGACGGCTGTGCCGAGCTGGGTGGCGCCTGCGCCGGGCTGGGTGATGACTGTGCCGAGCTGGGTGGCGACCGCCGCGATCGACGCGGCCTGTTCCTGGGCGTAGAGCGTGAACGGGTCGTGGATGTCCCGGCCGACCGCCCCGGCGAGCCAGTCCTGGTCGTAGGCGACGGCGGCCTGGGTGGTGTCGCGGGTGCCCTCCGCGCTGAGGTTGGACTGGAAGATCCCGGCGGCCGAGCGAGGCAGGAAGTCCTCGTAGACGATCGGGGTGGCGGTCACCCAGCCCTGGTCGACCAGTTCGGCGAGGCTGCGCGGCGGGGTGGCGGCGCTCGGCCGGACCGGGCTCACGGTATACGCGAAATAGGCGAGATCGGCCTCGCGCAGACCCGCCTCGGTGTCCGGCAGGCCCTGCGCCCAGACATCGGCCGCGATCTCGGCGCGCAGGCCCCCGGGCGAAGCCGAGCCCGGGGCCGCGATCTCAGCGCGCACGCCGTCGGACGACGCCAGGCGGCGGCCCGCAATCTCGGCGCGCATGCCGTCGGACGAAGCCGGGCGCTGGCCCGCGACCTCGGCGCGCACGCCGTCGGACGAAGGCGGGCGCCGATCGGAGGTGGCCGGGCGCTGATCGGCAGCGGCGAGGCGCCGGTCCACCTCGGTGAGCAGCGCGTCGTAGCGGGCCCGCCCAGCCGGCGTGAGCGCGATGCCCCGCGCCTCCACCTCGCCGAAGCGCACCCGCAGCGCCCCGGTGCCGATCGTGCCGTCGGCCTCGCGCATCGTCCGAGCCTCGGCCAGCGCCCGGAACGACGTCTGCCGCAGCAACACGTCCGGGCCGTGCCAGCGCGGCGGCCCCTGGATCTCGTCGATCATCGAGATGCCCAGGCCGGTCATCCGGCGGTAGAGCTCGTCGATGTCCAGCACACGCGGCGTCAGGTGGTTGACGTGCGTGCTGCGGACGCCCCCGATGTCTGCGGCGACGGCGGAAATTTTCTCCAGCTCGCCGTACCAGGCCCGGTCGACCGGCTCGGGAGACAGCTCGAAAGCCTGCACCGCGCGGCGAAGGAAGTTTTCTGCGTCGTCCTCGGCCAGGCCGCCCTCGCGTTCGGCCCGGTCGGCGAGCTCCAGCAGCTCCGGCCCGAACAGCTGCCGGCCGGCCAGGAACGTCTCCAGCCGCTTGCGGAGTTCCGGCGTGAAGAACCGCGGGTCGGCCGGGGTCAGCATCGAGGTGAAGACCCGGAACGGGTTGCGCGCGAGCTCCCCGGCGTCGATCGGCCGGAACGCGGTGGAAATTACCGGCACCGAACTGCTCGCGGCGTCGCGCAGGTCGTAGAAGCCGACCGGATGCATGCCGAGCGCCCCGAAGATCCGGGCGACCTGCCCGAGCTCGGCCGGCGTGCCGACCCGGATCGCGCCGTGCCGCTCCGCGGTGATCCGGCCGATCGAGCCCAGGCGTTCGGCGGCGCGGCCGTCCCGGCGTACCACATCGGTGTTGACCTGTTCGGAGACCTGGACCAGCGTGGTGTAGGCGGGAACCTCCCGCCCGTACATCGTGGAGAGCTCCTGGGCGAACCTCGCCCGGAGCCGCCATTGCGGAACCATTGCCGTTCCCCTTCTGCTGACGAAAACCACCGGAAGTGCTGACGAAAACCACCGGAAGAAACCTGCGGCACGAAACCACCGGAAGAAACCACCGCACGAAACCACCGGAAGAAACCACCGCACGAAACCACCGGAAGAAACCTGCGGCACGAAACCACCCGAAGAAACCACCGGAAGAAACCACCGCACGAAACCTGCCGGGCGAAACCCGCTCGACGAAAGCCACCGGACGATGTCCGATACGGAGACCACGAGACGACGTGTGCGCCGGCGGCCGTCAGACGATGTGCGACTCGGGCCGCCCGCCGGCCCCCGCGACGAATCGTTCCGCGGTGAGCGGCCCGACGTCCACCACCGGCGCCCGGTCCAGATAAAGATCCCGGATCACCTCGCCGACCGCCGGCGCCTGCAGGAAACCATGCCCGGAGAACCCGGTCGCGTAGAAGAAATTCGCCGCCCGGCCGATCAGCGCGTTGTGATCCGGCGTCACCTCGTAGAGCCCGGCCCACCCGTTACGCAGCCCGACGTCGAGCAGCCGCGGAGCCCGCACCCCGATCGCCGCCCCGAACCGCGGCAACCACTCCTCCGAGTAGTCCAGGTGAAAGCCCGGCTCCTGATCCGGATCGGACATCCCCATCAGCAGCCCCGGCCCCTCGCGATGGAAGTAGAACGTGCTGGCGAAGTCGATCGTGAACGGCACCGCCCCGGTCAACTCCGGCATCGGCTCGGTGAAAATGATCTGCCGCCGCAACGGAGTGACCGGCAGCGACGTCCCGGCCAGCTCCCCGAGCGCCCCCGACCAGGCCCCGGCGGCACAGACCACCGCCCCCGCCGCGATCGTCCCGCGATCGGTGGTGACCGTGCCACCCGCCATGTCGATCCCGGTCACCGCCACCCCGGTGAGCAGGGTCGCCCCGTGCCGCCGGGCGCCCCGGGAATAGCCGAGCACCACCGACTCCGGCGTGCAGTGCCCGTCGTCGGGCGACCAGGCCGCGCCGAGCAGCCCGTCGGTCTCGATCAGCGGGGAGAGCGCCTTCGCCTCGGCGGCACTGATCATGCGACTGCGCACGCCGAGCGAGTTCTGCAGGGCGACGTCACGCTCGAAGGAGGCGACATCCTCGGCGGTGGACAGCAGGAACAGATAGCCGGACCGGTGCAGGTCGATCTCCTGCCCCGGGCGCCGGGTGAAGTCGGCGAACGCCCGCAGGCTGCGCGCGCCCAGCTCGATGTTGATCCGGTCGGAGAACTGCGCGCGGACGCCGCCCGCGGCCCTGCACGTCGAGCCGCCGCCGAGGTCGTCGCGCTCCAGCAGCACGACGTCGCGGACACCGGCTTCGGCCAGGTGAAAGGCGGTGCTGACGCCGATCGCGCCACCACCGATGACGACCACTGCAGCGGAGCCGGGGACGTTCATGAACCCATCATGGGGCGGGATTTTCGTGCAGGTCCATTCTCAATTCGTACGCGGAAATGTTTAATTCCTCTGAACGGTCGGAGGTGGCGTGGACTGGTCGAGCGTGCAGCTGCGATCGCTGGTCGAGCTGCGCCGGCGCGGGACGGTGACCGCCGTCGCGGCCGCCCTCGGCTACACGCCCGGCGCGATCTCGCAGCAGCTCAGCGCGCTGGAGCGGGCGGCCGGTGTGCCGTTGCTGCGCCGGGCCGGCCGTCGCGTGGAGCTGACCGGGGCGGGCCTGGCCCTGGTCGAGCACGCCCAGCGGATCCTGGACATCGACGCCTCGGCGACCGCCGCCCTGGAGCGCAGCCACGGCGCGATCGCGGGTGAGCTGCAGGTCGCGCTCTTCGCCACCGCGGCCGCGGACATCCTGCCGGTGCTGCTCGCCCGGGTCCGGCAGCGGCATCCCGGCCTGGTCGTGCGCAGCCGGGAGATGGTGGTCGACGACGTCTACGACGCGGTCTCGTCGGGCGCCGCGGACCTGGCGATCGGCCTGGAGTACCCGGACGTGCCGATCCGCCGCGACCCGGCGCTGCGGGTGGTGCGCCTCTACCGGGAACGGTTCTCGCTGGCGGTGCCGACCGGGTCGATGCCGCGGTCCGGGGCGGTGAGCCTGGCGGAGACCGGGGCGCCGGTCGGCTGGATCCTGCCGCCCGAGGACACCCACTACGGCCAGGCGATCCGGGTGGTCTGCCGGCGCGCCGGCATCGAGCCGGAGCTGCGGCACGAGGTGAACGACACGGCCGCGTCGCTCGCCCTGGTCGAGGCCGGGATCGGGGTGAGCACGGTGACCGGGCTGATGCTGCGGCTGCGGCCGTCGCGTTTCGACGTCCTGCCGTTGGCGGAGACGTTCGAGCGGCACATCGCCGCGGTGGTCCGGACCTCGGCGGACCAGCGGCCCAGCGTGGCGGCGCTGGTCCAGGTCCTGCGGGAGCTGGCCCAGGACACCTGAGAGCGGCCAGGCGTCCGCGCCGGAGGAGAGCGGTCAGGCGTCCGCACCGGAGGCGATCGAGACGCGCCGCAGCGGCGGCGAGCACAGCGCCCACACCGTAGCGGCCCCCTGGATCACACCGCCGGCCAGCAGCAGCGGCCGCGCCCCGGTCCAGCCGGCCACCGCCCCGCACACCGCGTAGGTCACCGGCAGAAGCCCGAAGATGGCGAACGACATCAGGCTGCCCACCCGGCCCAGCATCGGCCGCGCGGTGGCCGCCTGCACCAGGCTCGTCGCCGAGCCGCCCGCGAGGGTGAGGAAGAAACCCAGCCCGGCCAGCACCGCCACCGTCGCCGGCAACGGCAGCGCCAGCCCGGCGACCGTGGTGAGCAGCGCCTGCCCGGCGGTCGCGCCGATCATCAGCGACCCGGTGCCGGCCCCCGGCAGCAGACCGAACCCGAGCAGCGCCGCCCCGGTGGTGGCGCCCGCGCCCAGCGCCCCCAGCATCAGGCCCAGGCCGCCGGCGCCCCACCCGACGGCATGCGCCAGCAGCGGCAGGCCGACGTTGAGCGGCCCGGTGAGCCCGGCGCCCACCAGGATCGTGAAGAGCAGCAGGCGGGCGAGCGTACGGTGGTCCCGCGCATAGCGCAGCCCGGCGGAAAGCTCCGCCGTGAAGCCCGGGCCGTCCGGAGCGCGGGCCGGCGGCGCGATCGGCACGACGCGCAGCGCCAGCACCGAGACCAGGAAGGTCGCCGCGTTGGCCGCGAACACCCAGCCCACGCCGAAGCCGATCAGCACGCCGCTGATCGGCGGTCCGAGGAACTGGGCGAACCGGGTCGCCAGGGTGCGCAGCCCGTTGCCGGTCGGCAGCGCCTCGGCCGGCAGCAGGTGCGGCAGCATGGTGGCCAGCGCCGGCTGGAACATCGCGTCCACCGCGCCGAAGACGATCACCACCGCGAACAGGCCGGGCAGTCCACCGGTCCCGGCGAACGCGGCGAGCGCGGCGACGGTCATCACGGCGGCCCGCAACAGGTCGCTGCCGAGCATCACCCGGCGCCCGCCGAGCCGGTCGGCGAGCACGCCGCCGCCGAGCATCAGCGCCGCCCGGGGCACCGCGGCCGCGGCCAGCAGCACGCCGACCGTGCCGGGCGACGCGCCCAGCCGCAGCGCGGTCCACGGCAGCGCCAGGAAGTAGAGCTGGTCGCCGATCAGCGAGACGAAGTGCCCGGCCAGGAACGTGCGGAAGGCCGGCCGGCGCAACGGGGTGGCACGCAGCCGCACTGCGGTCGGGTCCGGCACGCATCCACCTCAATCGAATCGATGAATGTCAGTCTATTCACTTTCGGCCGCCCCGAGCGCAGGCCGTGCGAAAGCAGAGCTCCGGCTGTGAGGAGCCTGGGCGATTTTGGTGACCGCGACGTGACACGTACACCGGTATCAATCTCCTCATGACACGACACAAGCGATTGGCCGCCGGGATCGGGGTGCTCGTCGTCGCCGCCGGTGCGATGGTCCTGCCCGCACCGGCCGCTCAAGCCGGCGCGGCGTCATCCAGCACGGCGTCACCACAGGTGACCTGGGGTACGTGCGTGGCGTACCCGGACGCGACGCTGGAGGCGATGGGCGTACCGGCCGAGGAGCTACCCCGCTTCCGCGCCCTGCTCGCCCGCACCGACTGCGGCACCGTCCAGGTGCCCCTCGACTACCACCACCCGAACGGCCGGCAGATCACCGTCGCGATCAGCCGCCTGCGGGCCACCGACCAGCGCCACAAACTGGGCAGCATCGCGGTGAACCCGGGCGGCCCGGGCGGCAGCGGCTACCTGATGCCGCACGAGCTGGCCCTGACCAGCCCGCAGTTCGCCACGCTGAGCGAGAAGTACGACCTGATCGGCTTCGACCCGCGCGGCGTCGGCTACAGCACCCGGGCCGAGTGCGCCCACCCCGGCGGCGACGTCGTCCCGCCGGAGATCCCGCCCGGCCCGCTCACCGAGGCGACCGCCAAGCAGATCTACGACTTCCAGACCACCG
This sequence comes from Actinoplanes sp. L3-i22, assembly GCF_019704555.1. Lineage (NCBI taxonomy): Bacteria > Bacillati > Actinomycetota > Actinomycetes > Micromonosporales > Micromonosporaceae > Actinoplanes > Actinoplanes sp. L3-i22. The sequence continues at coordinate 7,023,576 of NZ_AP024745.1, read as the reverse complement.
TGAACCGGACCTGCTGGCAGAGCAACGCCACCTTCCTCGCCCAGCTGACCACCGCCAACGTGGCCCGCGACCTGGACCGGGTGCGCGCCGCGCTGGGGCTGCGGCGGATCAGCTACTTCGGCGTCTCCTGGGGCACCCTGCTCGGCCAGGTGTTCCGCAGCCTCTACCCGCGATCGGTGGACCGGATGTGGCTGGACAGCGTGGTCGGCCCGACCGCCAACCGGCTCGACTCGCGGTTCCACGACGTGACCGCCGCCGACGAGCGCAAGGTGTCGCACTGGGCCGCCTGGGTCGCGCAGCGGGACGCGACCTACCACCTCGGCGACACCACCGGCGAGGTGGTCGCCCTGGTCAAGCGGCTGAAGAAGCGACTCGACGCGTCGCCGATCGTGTTCAGCGACCTGGACGAGCAGATCGACGGCAGCCTCGCCGCGTTCCTGGCGGTCGCGCCCAGCCCGGCGTGGGCGGACGCCGCGGCCGGCCTGGCCGCGCTGGCCACGGCGAAGTCCGGTGACCCGGTGCCGGACGCGCTCCGGCCGATCATCGTGCCCGATCCGGCGGAACCGACCGATCCGAGCGAGCCGCCGGCCGACCTGCCCGAGCAGTTCAACGACGTGGCCGGCACCGCGATCCTGTGCAACGACGACACCAGCCCGCACGACTTCCCGACCTTCTGGAAGACCTATCAGAGCTGGCAGCGGGACTTCCCGGTGGCCGGGAGCCTGAGCATCCCCACGCAGCGGTGCGCCGGCTGGCCGATCCCGGCGGACGAGCCGTTCCGGCTGCGCCGCTCGAACGGGTCGCTGCAGTTGTCCGGGCACGTGTGGGAGAGCCCGACGCCGTACCCGTGGATCGCCCAGGTCCAGGCGGCGATCGGCGGCACGGTGTTCACCGTCCAGGACGACATCCACGGCTCGGTCGCGCGGGTTCCGGAGTGCACCGAACACCTGGCGGCGTACTTCCTGACCGGCCGCCCGGACTCCGGCGGCTGCACCGGGGTGACGCCGCCGGACACGACGGCGACGGCGGCGACGGCGATGGCGGCGACGGCCTCCACCGCACTGGCCGCGGAGCCGGCGACGACCCCGGCCGGCACCCACTGGAGCTGGCCGGAGCACTGATCCGTTCCGCCGCGGTGGCCGGCCTGCCGGCTGGTCACCGCGGCACCGCCCGGTCTAGCCGCGCAGCGGGCGCAGCGCGCCGGTGAGGCGCACCAGCTCGTCGAGCATCGCCTTGCCGGACGCCTCGACCTGCGCGGACGGCGCGAACCGGCCGTCGTCACCGATGAACTGGGTGAACATCGGCACCGACACCGCCTCGGTGACCGGCACGATCTTCAGCGAGGCGAGCACCGGCTTGATCGCGGTCGCGGCGCGCAGCCCGGCCGAGACGCCGCCGTAGGAGACCAGCCCGGCCGGCTTGTCGTTCCACTCCACGTACAGGTGGTCGAGCGCGTTCTTCAGCGACGCAGGGAAGGAGTGGTTGTACTCCGGGGTGACGAACACGTAGGCGTCGGCCCGCCGGGCGATCGCGCTCCAGTCCTTGGTGTGCTGGTGCTTGTACTGTCCCAGCCGAGGGTGGTTCGGCTCGTCGAACAGCGGGAGGCCGACCTCGGCGAGGTCGACGAGCTCGACGTCGAAGCCGCCGTGGGCCTCGGCGACGCGCTGCACCCACTGGGCGACCGCGAAGCCCTTGCGCCCGTCCCGGGTGCTGGCGGCGATGATCTGCAGAACCGGACTCGACATGCTTGCTCCTTCAACTTTTACGCAAGACCAATCTAAGACCCTTTCCCGGTACGGCGTCGGCCGGGCGCGCCCGGTCACCACGTCGTAGGAAATTTTTGTCGGTGGTCGTCCATAGGATCTGCCGGCATGAACGGGGAATTCGACGTGCACCTGACCACGCCGGCCGTCCAGCGCCGCGAAGCCGAGGCGACCGCCCGCCGCGACGGCCTGCGATTCCGCGACATCGTCCTCGACCGCGGCCGGCATCCGGGCCAACCCATGATCAACTTCAAGATCAACGGCCCTTGGGCGTACGTCGTGGAGGCCGTCCACGACGAACAGACCCGTCTCCGCGACACCGGCCTCGACGTGGTGCGAACGAAGATCGCGATCGGCCCCGAGGCCGGCGGCGTGCCGGTCCGCGACGCCGAGGCCACCGGCGAGCGCTACTTCGAGCAGCACGTGAAGGTCCGCCTGGACCCCGGCCCGGTCGCGGCGCTCGGCGCGCTGGTCACCCCGCACCGCGCGCGCCTGTCCCGCAGCGCCGGCGGAACCGGCCACCGGTTCGTGACCCAACGCTTCCACCGCGCGGGCCGCACCACCGCGCTGGCCCGGTTCATGGCGCTGCGCGGCGAGCTGGCCGCCGCCGGCCACGAGATCCTGGAGGTCCAGGAGCGCTACGTGGTCCGCGACACCGCTCCGGCCCTGGACGCCGGCTGGTTCGCCGACGCCGGCCCGGTGCCGCCGCCCGCGGGCCCGCCGGCCCCCGCGTGATGACCACGCGGATACCGGGTGTCAGTCCCGGCGCAGAATGATCGCCAGCACGCGCAGGACCAGCACCACCGAGACGACCAGCAGGCCGTAGCCCAGGACCGGGAACAGCCCGACCGACGCCGTCACCCGCGGCCCGTCGCCGCTGCCCAGCAGCAGCGTGGCCATCACCCCGGCGGCCGCGCCGATCACCGTGAGCAGGGCCTGGTGGACCAGCCCGGTGACCACCCGCCGGTCCTGGTCGTCGGAGAACAGCCGGACGTTGAGCCGCAGCCGCCCGTTCTCGGCCGCGTCGCCGAGCCGGTCCAGGCGGCGGGGCAGCCCGCGCAGCATCGGCAGCAGCGCGACCAGCTCCTCCTCGACCGCCCGCGGCGCGAACGTGCCGAGGATCCGCCGGCTGCCGGACTCGCGGGCCTGGGCGATCAGGTCGAACCCGGGCCGCAGCAGCCCGAGCGTGCCCTCCAGGGTGGCGAAGGCCCGGAAGACCGCGGCGACCGGGGCGGGCACCCCCAGGCCGTACGCCGTGAACGTGCGCAGCAGCGCGGAGACCGCCGCCACCCCGGCGCTGCTGCCCGGGGCCGCGTAGCGGACCAGCAGCATGCCCAGCGCCCGCTGCAGGTCCCGCTCGTCCACGTCCTCGTTCCGGTCGGCGAGGTCGAGCAGCGCGTCGCTGGCCCCGACCGCGTCCCCGCGCCCGACCGCGGCGAGCAGCCGGCCGACCGCGGCCCGGGTGACCGCGTCGAGGCGGCCGACCGAGCCGAGGTCGAGCATCCCCAGCGACCCGTCCGCCGCCACCAGCAGGTTCCCGGGGTGCAGGTCGGCGTGGAAGATCCCGTGCACCAGCACCTGGTCGAGCAGGCTGTCGAGCAGTCCGGCGGCGATCCGGTGCCGGCGCTCGTCGTCGAGCCCGTCCAGGACGGTCCCGGCCGCACCCAGCGGCGTGCCGGGCAGCCGGCGCATCACCAGCACGCGTTCGGAGCTGAGCTCGGCGTACGCGAACGGCACCTCGACCCCGCGCCCGGGTGAGGTGGCCAGCGCCGCCGCCATGGTCTGCAGGTTGTCGCGCTCGACGGTGAAGTCGAGCTCCTCGCGCAGCGCGTCGGCGAAGCCCAGGGCGAGCCGCCGCACACCGAGCGACCGCCCCCACGAGGTGCGCGCCTCCAGCACCCCGGCCAGCCGCAGCAGGATGTCCAGGTCCCGTTCGACGACCGCGGCGACTCCCGGCCGGCGCACCTTGACCACCACCGGGGTGCCGTCGGCCAGCCGGGCGGCGTGCACCTGCGCCACCGACGCGGCGGCCAGCGGCTGCTCGTCGACCTCGGCGAGGCCGGCGCCGAGCCCGGCCAGCGCCGGGGCGATCTCGGCCCACGGCACCGGCGCGGCCCGGTCCTGCAGCGCGGTCAGCTCCTCGACGAACTCGGCCGGCAGCAGGTCCCGCCGGGTCGACAGCAGCTGCCCGACCTTGACGAAGGTGACCCCGCCCTCGTCGAGCGCCTCCCGCAGCGACCGGGCCAGCTTGCGGCGCGCGGCGGCCGAGGTCGGCCCGGGCCGGGCCGGCCCGCGCAGGAACCGGCCGAGCCCGTGCCGCAGCGCGATCCGCACGATCGTCGAGTACCGCCGGGTCCGCTCGACCCGCCGCCGCAGCCCGCGCCAGGTCTCCACCGGCCCGGGCAGCGACCCGGCCGGCAGCAGCACCTCCAGCACGACCAGGGCGGTCATCGCGAGCAGCGCGGCGATGCTGGCCGCCGCCAGGACCAGCAGGGTGCCCTCGAGCGCGGTCACGCTCCCCGGGTCGGGCGGCGCGAGCGCGGCCAGGATCGGCGAGGTCACCAGCGTCGCCAGGACGCCGGCCAGCAGGGTCCGCCCGGGACCGACGCGGACCCCCAGCAGCCGCCGGATGACCGCGGCGAACGCCAGCACGGTCACCGCCAGGAACGGGATGAACAGCAGCACCGAGAAGGCCTTGGTCACGCCGCCGACCATATCGGCCACCGCAAATGCGATGATCAGTCGCGGACCCGCCGGAGCTGGGTCAGGACCGTCGGGCCGACCTGCTCGACCATGGTGATCTCGAAGCTTCCCGGCGTGCTGAACAGCCGGTCGCCCTCGCCCGTCACCAGCGGGAACGTGACCAGGCGGTACTCGTCGACCAGATCGGCCGCGGCGAGCTGCCGGATCAGGCTGAGGCTGCCGATCACCACGATGTCGGTGCTCTCCCGGGTCTTCTCGACCCAGGCGACGGCGTCGCCGCCGATCGCCCGGGAGTGCTGCCACCGCTGCGGGTCGATGCCGGTCCGGGTCGCGACATGCTTCGGTACGTCGTTCATCCGCTTGGCGAAAGCACCGTCGCGCCCCGGCCACAGGGCGGCGAACGCCTCCCAGGTGCGCCGGCCGTACAGCTGGACGCCCCGGTCCATCCGGTCGCCGAGCCGGAACTTGTCGTCGGCGACCGGCCCGGACCCGTAGCGGAACGCCCAGCCGCCGTATCCGGTGCCGCCGCGCCCGTCCGGGTCGGAGACCACGCCGTCGAGCGTGGAAAACTGAGTGACGATGACGTCGCCCATGGTCGGATCCCTTCGGTCGGAAACTCTCTCACCGACCACATACCGGCCCGGGCCGGTGAACTCATCGGAGAATCCGCCATGTTCGAAGAATTCCGCGGCGATCTGCTCGCGCACTGCTACCGGATGCTCGGCTCGTTCCAGGAGGCCGAGGACCTGGTGCAGGAGACGATGCTGCGCGCCTTCACGGCCGCCGATCGGTACGACCCGGCCCGTGCCTCGGTGCGCACCTGGCTGCACCGGATCGCGACCAACGCCTGCCTGACCGCGCTGGACGGCCGGGCCCGCCGCCCGCTGCCGAGCGGTCTCGGCCCGGCCGGCGACGACCCGTACGCGCCGCTGACGCCGAGTCGTGAGATCCGGTGGCTGCAGCCGTTCCCGGACGCCCGGCTCGGCGACCCGGCGGACGCCGTCCTGCAACGGGCCGGGCTGCGGCTCGCGCTGGTCGCGGCGCTGCAGCTGCTGCCGGCCCGGCCGCGGGCGATCCTGGTGCTGCGCGAGGTGCTGCAGATGTCGGCCGCCGAGACGGCGCAGATCCTGGACTGCAGCGTCGCCGCGGTGAACAGCGGCCTGCAGCGGGCCCGGACCGCGCTGCGCGCCGCGTCCCCGTCCCCGGACGCGCTGCGCGAGCCCGCCGACCCGGCCGGGCAGGCGGTGGTCGCGCGGTACGCGGCCGCGTTCGAGGCCGCCGACGTGCCGGCCCTGACCCGGTTGCTGGCCGAGGACGTGGTCCTGGAGATGCCGCCGGTGAACCTCTGGCTCGCCGGCCGCGATCACTATCGGACCTTCATCGAGCGGGTCTTCGCGATGCGCGGCCCGGGCTGGCGCCTGGTCCCGATCGCCGCCAACGGCAGCCCGGCCCTGGCCGCCTACACCCCGGCCGGCGCCCCGCACTCGATCCAGCTCTTCACCGTCACCGGCGGCCTGATCCGGTCCTCGGTGTCCTTCGTCGACCCGGCCCTGTTCGCGCTGTTCGAGCTATGAGCGGAACCGGGCGAGGCGGTAAGGGCCGGGGCGGCCCGGCCGCGCGCTGGCGGGCCGCCCCGGGGCCGGCCTAGCGGAAGCGGCCGGCCGGGAGGAACTGCTCGGGGCGCAGGGCGCGCGTGGTGATCCGGGTGTCGCCGATCCAGCCGTAGAAGCTCTGGTCGTAGTTCAGGTCGAAGGACGTGCCGCCGAGCGTGAACGGGCGGCCCAGGGTGGCGACGCCGTGCGCCGGCTGGGTCGGGTTGCGGGCGATCTTCGAGCCGTTGACCCAGACGATGCTGCGCTTGCCGTCGTTGACGACCGCGACGTGGTGCCAGACGCCGACCGGCATGGCGTGGCCCCACGACGTCGGGTTGTGGTCGCCGTCCTCGGTGTACAGCACGTACTGGAGGAATCTTTCCGGCGACAGGTTCAGGCTGCAGGTCGGTTCGAGCGGGGACCAGCCGCTGTGCTTGCCGGCGTCGCCGCTGCGCCCCTCCCAGCTGAAGATGCCCATCCAGTTGTGGTTGCCCTCGAACGGCTCGGGCAGCTTGAGGAAAGTTTCAAACGTGTAGCCGTCGAGGAACTTCAGGCTGTTCAGCGGGGCGTTCGGGGCGGTCTGCAGCAGGGCGCCGCGACCGGATCCGCCGTCGAAGCGGATGCTGGAGTGGGTGGGCGCGCCGAGGTGGTGCTCGGGGGAGACGGTCAGATGATCGGTTGCGGTCAAACGCCGTACCGTAAGGTCGTTGCCCTTGCCGGTCAGGTCGTTGACCTTCTCGACGTCGCCCTCGAAGCGCCAGTAGGCGGCGGTGTGCCGGTCGATGACCTGGGCGGCCGGGCGCGGGGCGGGCAGCGCCGGCGGCGCGAAGCCGGCGAACCGCTCGTCGAAGTCCACCGACAGGCTGAACCGGTCGACGTCGCTGGTCAGCTCGATGGTCTCGGCCTCGAGCGGCGTGCGGTCCTCGGCGTCGCGCTTGAGGAACCAGGGCGCGAACGTCTCCACGTCGATCCGGTTGCGCACCAGGTCGAAGTGGTAGAGCCGGATCATGCCGGCGCCGCCGTAGTACCGGTCCTGGTAGTTGGTGATGTGCACGTGCACGTCGTGCCCGGCGGCGTTCTTGAGCACGGTCCGTCCCGGCGGCCAGTAGTGGCCGTTCAAGGTCAGGAAGATCTGGTCGTGTTCGTTGATCAACTGGTCCCAGAGCCGCTGACCGTTCCCGGACAGGTAGGCCTGCCCGGCGTCGTCGGCCCAGGCCAGGTCGTGGGTGGTGACGATCGCCGGCAGCTTCGGGTTCGCCGTGAGAATGTTTCGTGCCCAGGTGAGGCCCGCGTCGGAGATGCGCCAGTCGAGCGCCAGGATCAGCCACTGCCGGCCGGCGGCGGTGATCCGGTGGGCGCTGTTGTAGCCGTCCGCGGACGAGCCGAGGAACGTGGCGGCGTGCCGGAACCGATCAGGACCGAAGACCTTCCGGTACGGCGTGTCGCCGCGTTGGTCGTCGGTGCCGCCGTTGACGTCGTGATTGCCGGCGAGCACGCTGTACGGCAGCCGCCCGTCGATCGCCTGGAACGTCGTCCCGGCCAGGTTGATCTCCTGCTCGGTGCCGTGCTCGGTGACGTCGCCCAGGTGGGTGAGGAAGGCGACGTTGTCCTCGGCGCGCTGCTCCAGCAGGTATTTGAAGGTCGCCCGCAGCGGTGCCGGGTCGGCGCTGTCCGCGTCGAACAGGTACTGCGTGTCGGGCAGGACCGCGAGGGCGAACCGCGGGTCGTGGGTGTCGAACTTCGCTGACGAGGCCGCGGCCGGGGCGACGTCGAACGCGCCGACGGCCAGGGGGACGGCGGGCACGGCGATGGCCGCGCGGAGAAGATTCCTTCGTTCCACGAGAGATCAATATCGTCGGCGTACGGCAACGGCGGGCGGCCATCAATCGATGAGCAGAAGAACATCGATGTGCGGCCGCCCGCCGTGGCTCAGCACTGCCCGTCGGCGAGCACGTAGAAGTTTGTTCCGGTCAGGCGCAGGGTGTGGGTGGTAAATGTGTTCCACAGCCCCATCGCCTGGTTCGATCCGTTGGCGTAGGCGTAACCACCGGACTGGTAGGCGCGCCCGGCCGTGGTGTGCGCGTAGTTGCTGGCGGTGAAACAGGGCTGCGCGGTCGGCGGGGTCGTCGTCGGGCTGGTCGACGGCGTCGGGCTGGTCGGCGGGGTGGTGCCGCCGGTCAGGCCCCAGGACTGGGCGATGTAGTAGGACGAGCAGATCGAGGCGAGATAGTACGTCCCGGTCGTGCCGCACTGGTTCTCCGCGCTGCCGGGCGCGACCGGCGTGCCGTGCGCGATGCCCTGCACCCGGTAGAGCGTGACCGCGCTGCCGTAGTGCTCGACGGTCGTCGATCCGGGCAGGGTTTCCGTCGACGTCGCCGTCTGCGACACCCCGGCGACGTTGGTCCACTGGTCGCGCAGCTCGGTGGCGTTCGCCGGGACGACCGTGGTGTCCGAGGTGCCGTACCAGATGCCGACCTTCGGCCACGGCCCGGTGTAGCCCGGATTCGCGGCGCGGACCAGGTCACCCCACTGCTTCGGGGTCTTGCTCTGGGCCTGGTACTGGCAGACCGTGCCGCAGTTGTACGGCAGCCCGGCGACGACCGCGCCACCGGCGAACACGTCCGGGTAGGCGGCCACCATCACGGCGGTCATCGCGCCGCCGGCGGACAGGCCGGTGACGTAGACCCGGGACGGGTCCGACCCGTACGCCGCAATGGCTTTGTCGACCATCTGTTTGATCGACAATGCCTCGCCCTGGCCGCGGCCGATGTCCCCGGCGGTGAACCAGTTGAAGCAGCTCAGCGAGTTGTTGCCGGTGGTCTGCTCGGGGAAGACGACCGCGGCCCGGTACAGGTCGGCGTACTTGGGCCAGCCGGAGTGCGAGTAGTAGTCGGTGGCGCTCTGCGTGCAGCCGTGCAGCGCCACGACCAGCGGACGGCCGGTGGGCAGGCCGTCCGGGACGTAGGCGTACATCTTCAGCGCGCCGGGATTGCTGCCGAACGAGCCGACCGCGGTGAGCGTGGCGGCGGCGTTCGCGGGGGAGAACGGGGCGACCGCGAGCGCGGCCACGGCCAGCGCTGCAGCTAGCAGCGCCGGCCAGAGCTTCCGGGGATTCATGTCGCGAACGTTACGGACCTGTGAACGGCAAGCCCATGTGCCCGGACGCCACATCGACTCCGATGAAAGTGTCGGTCAGCCTTCGTGCAGCACCTCGTCCAGGCCGCCGGAGGAGCGCCAGTGGCGCAGCAGGTCGTGGAAGACGACCGGGCCGGGACCGAAGGAATTGTTCACCGGGCGCGGCTTGCCCTCACCGTTGTAGTAGCCCGGCGTACATCCGGCCTGGAAATTGAAGTTGTCCGGGGCCGTCTCCCGGATCGTGGCGACCCAGCGCTCCTCGGCCGCGGCGCTCGGCTCGATCCAGCGGGCGTCACGCTCGGCGGCCGCGCCGACCACCGCCGCGATGTGGGTGGCCTGCTCCTGCAGCACGTGCACGAAGTTCACCGACGCGGCGTTCTGCAGCGACCCCAGGTGGAACAGGTTCGGGAAGCCGTGGCTGTAGAAGCCGTGCAGCGAGCGCGGGCCGTTGCGCCAGTGCCCGAGCAGCGGGAGCCCGCCGCGGCCGTACACCGGCAGGGTGCCGGACAGCACGCCGGAGATGCCGACCTCGAAGCCGGTCGCGAAGATGACGCAGTCCACCTCGTACTCGTTGTCGCCGACGATCACCGAGGTCGCGGTCATCGCCGAGATGCCGCCGAAGTCCGCGGTGTCGACCAGGGTGACGTTGTCCCGGTTGAACGTCGGCAGGTACAGGTCGCTGAACGTGGGCCGCTTGCACATGTACCGGTACCAGGGCTTGAGCGCCTCGGCGGTGGCCGGGTCGGTGACGATCTCGTCGACCCGGGCCCGGATCTCGTCCATCTTGCGGAAGTCGGCGAGCTCGTCGAGGTACTCGCGCTCCTCGGCCGGGATCGTGGTGTCGAGCGTGCCGGTCAGCATCTGCCGCTGCAGCCGGGCGGTGCCGGTCCACCCGTCGGCGATCAGGTCCTCGGTGACGTCACCGCCGGTGACCAGGGTGAGGAAGTTCTCCATCCGCTCGCGCTGCCAGCCCGGCGCCAGCGACGCGGCCCACGCCGGGTCGGTCGGCCGGTTGCCGCGCACGTCCACCGACGACGGGGTGCGCTGGAAGACGTAGAGGTGCTCGACCTCCGGCGCGATCTGCGGGATCACCTGGACGCCGGTCGCGCCGGTGCCGACCACCGCGACCTGCTTGCCGGCCAGGTCGTAACCGTGGTCCCACCGGCTGGTGTGGAAGGTGTGCCCGGTGAAGCCCTCGATCCCCGGGATGCCGGGCAGCTTCGGCTGGGTGAGCGTGCCGGAGCCGACGACCACGTACCGGGCGCGGAACTGGTCGCCGCGGTCGGTCGTGACGTTCCACTCGGCGGCGTCCTCGTCCCAGCGCAGCTCGACCACGCGGGTGTGGAACATGGTGTCCGCGTACAGGTCGAACTGCTTGGCGATCGCGACGCAGTGCTGCCGGATCTCCTCGCCGGGGGCGTAGCGCCACTTCGGGACGTAGCCGACCTCCTCCAGCAGCGGCATGTAGACGGTCGCCTCGATGTCGCAGTGCACGCCGGGGTACCGGTTCCAGTACCAGGTGCCGCCGAAGTCACCGGCCTCGTCGATCATCCGGATGCTCGCCACACCGGCCTGCCGCAGGCGCGCGCCGGTCAGCAGCCCGCCGAAGCCGCCGCCGATCACCACGGCCTCGACCCGGTCCTGGACCGGCTCCCGCTCGGTCCACTCGGTGTAGGGGTCCTTGGCGTAGTAGCCGAACTCGCCGGCGGCACGCCGGTACTGAGCGGAGCCCTCCGGGCGGATGCGACGGTCACGCTCCGCTCGGTACCGAGCGCGCAGGGCCTCGAGTTCGTCGGGCCGGTAGCGGTGCGGGGTGGGCGACATGGTGGGGCCTTTCACAGGGGTTGTCCGGTACGGCAGAGCCAACCCAAGGCCAACTTTTAAAGCAACTGATTGAACTAAACTGTGGCCCAGGCCACTGTGGAGAGTTGCTCTCGGTGACCGCTCGACCGCGCACCCACGCCGCGGCCCGCCTGGTGAGGGCGATCACCACCCCTTACTGCTCGTGATCGCCGGCGACGGGATACGGTTTCAGGTCGAGGATGTGCCAGTTGGGGGAGCGGATCGTGAGTCAGAACGTGCCGGCGTCGGCAGAGGGTGTGGCCGTCGAGGCGAACCGGCGACGGACGTTCGCGGTGATCTCGCACCCGGACGCCGGAAAGTCGACGATGACCGAGGCGCTCGCCCTGCACGCCCGGGTGATCGGCCAGGCCGGCGCGGTGCACGGCAAGGGCGACCGCAAGGGCGTGGTCTCCGACTGGATGGCGATGGAGCAGGAGCGTGGCATCTCGGTCACCTCGGCCGCGCTGCAGTTCTCGTACCAGGACGCCGTGATCAACCTGCTGGACACGCCCGGCCACGCCGACTTCTCCGAGGACACCTACCGGGTGCTGACCGCGGTCGACAGCGCGGTGATGCTGCTCGACGCGGCCAAGGGCCTGGAGCCGCAGACGCTCAAGCTGTTCGAGGTGTGCCGGCAGCGCAACATCCCGGTGATGACGTTCATCAACAAGTGGGACCGGCCCGGGCTGGACGCGCTCGCGCTGATGGACGAGATCGAGCAGCGGATCGGGCTCAAGCCGACTCCGCTGACCTGGCCGGTCGGCATCGCCGGGCACTTCCGCGGCGTGGTCGACCGGCGCACCGGCCAGTTCATCCGGATGGAACGCGCGCCCGGCGGCGCGAGCCTCGCCATCGAGGAGGAGATGACCGCCGAGGCGGCGGCCGAGCGGTTCGGCGCGGACTGGACGACCGCGACCGAGGAGCTCGAACTGCTCGAGATGACCGGCGCGGACTTCGACGAGAAGGAGTTCCTCGCGGCGAAGAGCACCCCGGTGCTGTTCGGCGCGGCGGTCGCCAACCTCGGCGTGAGTCAGCTGCTGAACATCCTGCTCGAGCTGGCCCCGCCGCCCTCGGCCCGGCCGACCGTGTCCGAGATCGATCGCCCGGTCGACGGCGCCTTCTCCGGCTTCGTCTTCAAGATCCAGGCGAACATGAACCGGACCCACCGCGACCAGCTCGCCTTCGTCCGGATCAACTCGGGCAAGTTCGAGCGCGGCATGGTCGTGACGCACGCAGGCACCGGCAAGCCGTTCGCCACCAAATACGCCCAGCAGATCTTCGGCCAGGGTCGCGAGACCATCGACGAGGCCTACCCGGGCGACGTGATCGGCCTGGTCAACGCGACCTCACTGGGCATCGGCGACACGCTCTACGTGGGCCCGCCGGTGCAGTACCCGGCGCTCCCGTCGTTCCCGCCGGAACATTTCGTCGCGGTCACCGCCTCGGACACCTCCACCTACAAGCGTTTCCGCCGCGGCATCGAGCAGCTCGACGGCGAGGGCGTGGTCCAGGTGCTGCGCTCCGAGCAGCGCGGCGACGGCGTGCCGGTGTTCGCCGCGGTCGGGCCGATGCAGTTCGAGGTCGCCACCCACCGGCTCGAGGCCGAGTTCGGGGTCAAGGTCCAACTCAACCATCTTCCGTACGAGGTGGCCGCGCGCACCGACGAGGCCGGTCGCGAGATCCTGCGCACCGAGTCGAACGTCGAGGTGATGACCCGCGTCCGGGACGGCGCCCTGCTCGCGGTCTTCCCGCACCGCTGGCGGATGCGCTCGATCGCCGGCCGCCACCCGAACCTGCGCCTCGACGACTGACCTGGGCCCGCGCCTGAAGTGGGGCCCCGCCTGACGTGGGGCCTGACTGACGTGGGGACCGCCGCCCCCGGGCGGTCGTTGCCTCGACCCGGGTGCCCGGGGGCGGCGGGGGCTCAGAAGGCGCCGCGGACCGAGCCGCCGTCGACCCGGATGGTGGCGCCGCTGATGTACTCCGCGTGCGGGCCGCACAGGTAGGCGACCGCACCGGCGATCTCCTCCGGGCGCCCGTAGCGGACCCGGTCGTTGGGGACGATCTCGCGGACCGACCGGTCCTCGATCTCCGCCCAGTCCTCACCCCAGCCACGCTCCGGCGCCAGCTTGGTCAGGAACTCGCGCACGGCCGGGACCAGGATCGCGCCGGGCGAGACGACGTTCGACGTGACGCGGGTGCCGGCCAGATCGCGGGCCAGGGAGACGGCCAGGTTGTGCCGGGCGGCCAGCGATGCGTTGTAGTGCGGGTGGCCGGCGAACGGCTGCAGGCTCAGGCCGCCACCGATCGTGACGACGCGGCCGTAGTCGCGGTCCCGCATCGCCGGGACGAGACGGTGGATCATCCGTACGCCGGAAACGACGTTGATGTTGTAGGTGTTGAGCCAGATGTCGGGCGTCGCCGCGGCCCAGTCGAGGTGCTCGTAGGCGCCCGCGTTGTTGACCAGGATGTCGACGGCGCCACCGGCCAGCGCGCCCTCGGCCACCGCGTCGGCGCCGGCGTCCGTGGCCAGATCGCCGATCGTGACGGACGCCTTTCCGCCGGCGGCGGTGATCGACGCGGCGACCGCGGCGGCCCGCCCGGCGTCGCGGCCGTGGATGACGACCTCCGCGCCCTCGGCGGCGAGCAGGCGGGCGGTCGTCTCGCCGAGCCCGGAGGTCGATCCGGTGATCAGGGCGCGACGGCCGGTCAGCTGCAGATCCATGGGTTGCTCCTCAGTGTGGAACCGATGTCTACACCTGTAGATTACGGCGGCCAAGTCTGCGTCTGTAGACTTTTCGGTATGAGCCCCGCCACTCGCCCGCGCAACGCGGCCGTCACCCGCCAGGCGATCCTGACCTCGGCGATCACCGCGTTCACCCGGCACGGCTACGACGGGGTCGGGGTCCGCGACATCGCGGCCGCGGCGGGCGTGACGGCGATGCTGGTGAACCGCTACTTCGGCTCCAAGGAGGGGCTGTTCGCCGAGGTGGTCGACGTGTCCTTCGCGCCGCCGACGGTGGTGCCGGGCGACGCTCCCGGCGCCGCGCCGGAGGACCTCGCGGCCGGGACCGCGCGCGCCCTGGTGGCCCGCACCGAGGCCGGCGCCGAGCATCTCGGCCCGTTCGAGCTCATGATCAAGTCAGCGGCGAACCCGCGGGCCGCGGAGATCATCCGGGCCGGGATCGAGAAGCACGTTGGCGCCCGCTTCGCCGCCGCCCTGTCCGGGTCCGGTGCCGCGGAGCGTGCCGAGCTGGGGCTTGCGCTGGTCGCCGGGACCTGGTTGATGCGCCGGCTGATCGGCACGCCGGCCCTGCGCGACGCGGACGCCGGCGAGCTGACCGCCCGCCTCACCCGGATGCTGGCGGTCGTCGTCACCCCGGAGTGATCGACCTGTCGCGACCCGGGCCTGGGCGTCTCGCTGATCGTGGCGGCTCCGTCCGTACCGAATGATCGGTTTTGATCTGATCTTGGGTCTTCTGCCGGCGGGGTGGCCGACTAGACGCAGGACACATTTCTCCTATCGGGGAAGTGGGTTATGGTGACTCCGCCAAGTTGATCGACCTTCATGTTTCGGAGTCATTGATGTCTGACCAGTCCGACCAGCCGGTTCTGCCCACCCGTAGGCGCAGCCGGTGGCCCTGGATCGCCGCCGCCGCGGTCATCGTGGTGGTGGCCGGCGTGATCGTCGGCGTCGTCGCCAACCGCGACGACGAGGACGCCACCACCGCCGGCGGCACGAAGGCCGAGACCGTGCGGATCGGCGTCGCCGACGCCGAGTCGCCCTACTGGAAGACCTACCTCGACCTGGCGAAGCAGAGGCTGAACGTCACCGTCGAGCTGATCAACTTCAGTGACTACAGCCAGCCGAACCCGGCGCTGAAGCAGAAGCAACTGGACCTCAACCAGTTCCAGCACATCCAGTACCTGGCGAACTACAACGTCACCGCGCAGGACGACCTGCAGCCGATCGGCGCCACCGCGGTCTACCCGCTGCCGCTCTACTCGCTGAAGTTCAAGGCGCCGGCCGACATCCCGGCCAACGCCAAGATCGCCATCCCGAACGACGCCATCAACCAGGCGCGCGGGCTGCTCGTGCTGCAGGCGGCCGGGCTGCTCACGCTGAAGAACGGCGGCAGCGCGTTCTCCAGTCTCACCGACGTCGACACCAAGAAGGTCGAGCCGGTCGCCCTGGACGCGTCGCAGACCGCGGGCGCCCTGCAGAGCGGCTCGGTCGCCGGGGCGATCGTCAACAACAACTACGCGACCAGCGCGAAGCTGCCGCGCGACGCGGCGATCTTCCAGGACGACCCGGCCAGTGACAGCGCCGCGCCCTACGTGAACATTTTTACCGCCCGGGCCGCCGACAAGGACAACCCGACCTTCCTGAAGCTGGCCGAGCTCTACCACGACCCGGCGGTGGAGAAGGGTGTGCAGGAGGCCAACGGCAACGTCGCGGTGCTGCGCACGGTGCCCGCCGCCGACCTGCAGGCGCTGCTCAAGAAGGTCCAGGACCAGGCCGTCGCGGCGGGCAAGTAACCCCGTGCCGCACGTACGCCTGGAGAATGTCGCCAAGTCGTTCACCCGGGACCGCGACCGGTCCCGGGTGGTCGCGCTGGACGACGTCAGCCTGGAAGTCGCCAAGGGCGAGGTGTTCGGCGTCATCGGCCACTCCGGCGCCGGCAAGAGCACGCTGATCCGGCTGATCAACGGGCTGGAGACGCCGACCAGCGGGCGGGTCTGGGTGGACGACCGGGACATCGCCGCGCTGTCCGAGAAGGATCGGCGCGGCGTCCGCCGGGACATCGGCATGATCTTCCAGCAGTTCAACCTGTTCCGGTCACGCACGGTGGCCGGCAACGTGGCCTACCCGCTCAAGGTGGCCGGGGTCGGCCGCGCCGAACGCGACCGGCGGGTGGCCCGGCTGCTCGACTTCGTCGGCCTGCTCGACCGCGCCCACGACCATCCCGAGCAGCTCTCCGGCGGGCAGAAACAGCGCGTCGGCATCGCCCGGGCGCTGGCCACCGACCCGTCGCTGCTGCTCGCCGACGAGGCGACCAGCGCGCTCGACCCGAAGACCACGTCCGAGGTCCTGGCCCTGCTCCGGCGGGTCAACCGCGAACTTGGCGTGACGATCGTGCTGATCACGCACGAGCTCGACGTGATCCGGACGGTCGCCGACCGGGTCGCGGTGATGGAGGGCGGCCGGGTCGCCGAGACCGGAACGGTCTACGACGTGTTCGCCAACCCGTCCAGCGCGGTGGCCGCGGACTTCACCCGCGACGCGCTGCGCGACCGTCCGTCGAAGGAAACTTTTGCCCGGCTGCGCCGGACCCACCCCGGGCGGCTGGTCACGGTCACCGTTCGCGACCGGTCCGGCCTGGCGAAAACCTTCTTCGCGTACGGCGTGATCGCCGAGCTGGTCTTCGGTGGCGTCAGCGAGGTGCAGGAACGTGCGGTCGGCAGCCTGACGTTCGCGCTGACCGGGCCGGACGACGGGATCGACCAGGCGCTCGCCGCGCTGCGGGCCGACGGCGTCGACGTGACCGAGGAGGAGGACTGACGTGGACGAGTTCCGTACCAACCTGCCGCTCTTCCGCGAGGCGATCGGCACGACGTTCTACATCGTCGGGATCTCGGTGGTCCTCGGCGGACTGCTCGGACTGGTGCTGGGGCTGGTGCTCTACGCCACCCGGCCGGGCAGCCTGCTCGCCAACCGGCCGGTGCACATCATCATGAATCTGCTGGTCAACGTGATCCGGCCGATTCCGTTCGTGATCTTCCTGGCCGCGTTCCAGCCGGTCATGCTGGCCACCGTCGGGACCACCATCGGCAAGGAGGCGGTCACGTTCGGGCTGACCGTCGCGGCGGCGTTCGCGGTCAGCCGGATCATCGAGCAGAACCTGCTGACGGTGGAGCCGGGTGTGCTCGAGGCCGCCCGGGCGGCGGGCGCGCGGCCGCTGAGCATCCTGCTCACGGTGGTGGTGCCGGAGGCGCTCGGGCCGGTGATCCTCGGGTACACGTTCATCTTCGTCGGGGTGGTGGACATGTCGGCGCAGGCCGGGCTGGTCGGTGGGGGCGGGCTCGGGGATTTCGCGATCACCTACGGGGCGCACCGGTACAACTGGACGCTGGTCTACATCAGCGTCGCGACGATCGTGGTGATCGTCCAGGCCGGTCAGTTCCTCGGCAACTTCCTCGCCCGCCGGGTCCTGCGCCGATAAAACTGTCCTTCCACGCTGGGTCCTGCGCCGAAGGAACTGTCCTTGCCCGTTGGGTCCTGCGCCGAAGGAACTGTCCTTGCTTGCTGGGTGCAGGGCCGAAGGAACTTTCCTTTGTCGCGGCGGCCTTGGTGAGGGTCCGGGTCTTGCCTGCCGGGTGTTGGGCCGAAGGAACTTTCCTTTGCCGCGGTGGTCTTGGTGAAGGTTCGGGCCAGGTCGTGGGCCGCGGTGAGTGTGCCCCGGCATTGTTTTTCGTGAATCCGTGCTCTTGCGGGTGAATGAAAATTCTGAATCCGGGGTACGCCTCGGCGCGTGATCGAGGAGAGCGCGAACGGGCCGGCCGAGAGCGCGAACGGGCCGGCCGGCCGTGCGGCCCGCTGGCTGCTGGGCAAGGTGTGGGCGGTGTGCGTGCTGGCGGCGGCGTTCGTGGCCGGTGATCGTTTCGGCTGGCCGGCCGAGGCCCGTACCGTCGCCGGGATTCTCGGGGCGATCGCGGTCGCCGCCGCGGTGGCCTGGCTGCCCCGGTGGTCCGCGGAGCGCCCGACCGGACGGGCCGGGCTCGACACCGCGCTGCGGGTCGTCGTCTGGTCGGCGCTGGGGCTGGGGGTGGCCGCGCTGCTGACGGTGATGCCGGCGCTCGGGGCGGCGGCCGGGGCGCTGCTGGTCACCGCCGTGTTCCGGACGATCCCGCCGCACCGCCGCCCGGCGAACTGACCACACGGCACCGTCCGAAGCGTTCTTTGATGCCTCCGTCAGCTCCCGCATGAATCTTTCCTGCAGGCTCCGTGACCCAGCCGCCGACGCCGCAGGATACTTTCCTGCGGCGTTCTGCCACTCGGTCGCCGGTTTTGCAGGAATTTTCGTGCGGCACGTCGTGGCTCCGCGGCCGGTCCTGATCCGGCGCCGGTGAAATGATCATGCGGTCTGGGTCGCGGTGACCGGTCGATGACGGTTCGGGATGCCATACTGGGGCCCTCGCCGACTGCGCACCCGGAGTGACATGCCCGCCGACGATCCGGCCGTCCGGCTGCCGACCCTGAGTCAGGTCGCGGCGCTGGCCGGTGTCAGCCTCAAAACCGCCTCCCGAGCGCTCAACAGCGAACCCAACGTGGCCGAGGAGACCGGTCGCCGGGTCCGGGCCGCCGCCGAGCAGCTCGGCTACCGCCTCAACGGTCTCGCCCGCGAGCTGCGCCGCGGCGGCACGTCCGCCCTGGTCGGCCTGATCAGCGGCGACCTGGCCAACCCGTTCTACTCGGCGGTCGCCAGCGGCGTCGAGCGCGAGCTGCGCCGCCACGGCCTGCTGCTGGTGACCGCGAACAACGACGAGGACGTCGCCCAGGAGCGGCACCTGGTGAACGTGTTCCTGGAGCGCCGGGTCCGGGCCCTGCTGGTCGTCCCCAGCGGCGGCGGCCAGGAGTACCTGGCCCGCGACGACATCGGCGTCCCGGTCGTCTTCCTCGATCGCCCGCCGGAGGGCCTGGCCGCGGACAGCGTGCTGATCGACAACGCCGGCGGCGCCCGCGCCGCGGCCGAGCACCTGCTCGCCGGCGGTCACCGCCGGATCGCGCTCGTCGCCGATCTGGCCCGGACCGCCTCGCAGCGCGCCCGCATAGAGGGTTTCGCCACCGCGATGCGCGCGGCCGGCAACGCCGACTGGGAGCGGTACCTGCGCACCGACGTGCACGACGCGACCACCGCGGAGCAGGCGATCGGCGCGCTGCTGACCCTGGACGAGCCGCCGACCGCGCTGTTCACCACCAACAACCGGCTGACCACCGGAGCCCTGCGGGTGCTGGCCGGCCGGTCGCGGCCACCGGCGCTGGTCGGCTTCGACGACTTCGAGCTGGCCGACGTGGTCGGCACCACCGTGGTGGCGCACGACATGACGGCACTGGGCCGGGAGGCGGCGGGCCTGGCGCACGCCCGGATCAGCGGATACACCGGCCCGCCGCGCACCGTGGTGATCCCGGCGTCGCTGATCCCCCGGGGCTCGGGCGAACGGGCGCCCTGACGGCCTCGCGGGGTCCCGCGCGGCTCGGGTGAGCGGGCGCCCTGACGGTCACGCGATCCCGGGCGGATCGGGTGATCCGGGCGCCCTGACGGCCGCCCGGATCAGCGCCGCCGCCGACCAGGCCGGACACCAGCGCGGCCGGCTGTCGCGCCGCGCCGAGGCCGTCGGGATCCACGGCCGCCGTGTTGCATCCATGCTGTGAAATCTTTCGATAAGGTTCTTGACTGTTTCTGCCGGGCGGGCGTTGACTGTCGTCCCGACAACGTTGTCATCGACGTTGCTGGATCAATGGTGTCCCCGTGCCCCCGCCAGGAGGACCTGTGCTCCTCGATTCCCATCGCTCCCATCGGCGTGCCAGGTCGACCGCGTTCGGCGCGGTCGCGGCCCTGGCCGCCGGCCTGATCCTCGCGGTCGTCCCGTCCATCCCGGCGGCCGCCGCCACCGCCGAGTTCAGCACCGGTTTCGAGACCGGCCAGCCCCAGCCCACCTGGACCGACAGTGTGGAGAGCAGCTCCGGCGTCGGCGGCTACTGCTGCGGCCTGACCGGCATGGAGACCGGCACCCGGACCGAATCGGCCCACTCCGGCACCACCGCGCTGATGTACTCCGGCGCGGACACCAGCGCCACCACCAGCTACTCGTACAACCGGATCCTGGACGTCGACGTCGCGGTCACCCCGGCCACCACCCTGTCGTACTGGCTGTACCCGCAGAGCGGCGGCAACCTGGACGTGGCCGTCGACCTGGCGTTCACCGACGGCACGTTCCTGCGCGACTCCGGCGCCGTCGACCAGCACGGCGTCCGCGTCCACCCGCGGGACCAGGGCAGCGGCAGCGTGCCGAGCTTCGGCACCTGGAACTACGTCACCTCGGTGATCGGCGCGAAGGTGGCCGGCAAGACCATCGACCGGATCCTGATCGGCTACGACAAGCCGGAGGGCACCGGGACGTTCCGCGGCTACCTCGACGACGTCAGCGTCACCGCGGCCGGCTCGCTCGCCGATCTCGTCGACACCCGGCGCGGCTCGAACTCGGACTCCGGCTACTCGCGCGGCAACACGTTCCCGGGCGCGACCGTGCCGAACGGCTTCAACTTCTGGACGCCGGTGACCAACGGCAACGACGACAGCTGGCTCTACCAGTGGTCGGACACCACCGTGCAGGGCTTCGCGATCAGTCACCAGCCGAGCCCGTGGCTCGGCGACTACGGCCAGCTGCAGGTGATGCCGATGACCGGCGCGGTCAAGGCCACCCCGGACGCCCGCAAGTCGACGTTCAGCCACGCCAACGAGGTGGCCCGGGCGCACTACTACAAGACCCGGCTCGACACGTACGGCATCACGGCGGAGATGGCGCCGACCGACCACGCCGGCGTCCTGCGCTTCACGTTCCCGGCCACCTCCGAGGCGGTGCTCCTGTTCGACACCACGGACAGCAACACCGGCTCGTTCAGCGTCGACACCGCGGCCCGGACCATCTCCGGCTATACCGACCACCGCGGCGCGCGGCTCTACTTCTCGGCCACGGTCGACAAGGCGATCACCGCGACCGGTCAGGTCAGCGGCGGCGGCGCGACCAGCTGGGTGCGCTTCGCCACCGCGGCGAACGAGCAGGTCACCATGCGGATCGGGACATCCTGGATCAGCGTGGCCCAGGCCGCCGCGAACCTCGGCCAGGAGGTCGGGACGAAAACCCTGGACACGGTACGGGACGAGGCCGCCACCCAGTGGAACGCGGTGCTCGGCAAGGTCAGCCTGGAGGGCGCCGACACCGACCGGCTGATCACGTTCTACTCGAACCTGTACCGCGTCTACATGTACCCGAACAACCGCTCCGAAATGGTCAACGGCGTCCGCCGCTATTACAGCCCCTACGACAATCAGCTGCACGACGGCCAGATGTACGTCAACAACGGTTTCTGGGACACCGCCCGCGCGGTGTGGCCGCTCTACACCCTGCTGTCGCCGGCGAGGACCGGGGAGATGCTCGACGGATTCGTCAATGTGTACAAGACGGCCGGATGGACGCCGATCTGGTCGGGACCGTGGAACAAGGCGGTGATGCCGGGGACGAATCAGGATCTGGCGCTGGCCGACGCGTACGTCAAGGGGGTCCGGAATTTTGATTTTTCGGCGGCCTACGCGTCGATGGTGAAGAATGCGATGGTCTACTCGCCGTCGGTCAACGGCCGCGCCGGGCAGGAAGTCAGCACGTTCAAGGGCTATGTGCCGTCGGATTCGCGGGACGGTTCGCTGTCGTGGACGATCGAGGACGCGACGAGCGATTTCGGGATCTACCAGATGGCGACCGCGCTCGGGAAGAACGAGGACGCGGCGTATTTCCGGAACCGGACCCTGGACTACGCGAACCTGTACTCGCCGACCGTCGGATTCTTCCGGGGTAAGCAGAGCAACGGCAGCTGGCGCACCTCGGACGCGAGTTTCAATCCCGCGACCTGGGGATGTGAGTACACCGAGGGCAACGCGTGGCACTACGCGCTGCCGGCCCCGCAGGATCCGCAGGGCATGGCGAATCTGTACGGCGGCCGCGCCCAGATGGCCGCGAAAATCGACGCGGTGCTGGCCGCGTCCCGCGATTACCAGACCGGCTGCTACGGCGGCGTGATTCACGAGATGCGCGAGGCCTACGACGGCAACATGGGCCAGTACGCGCATGCCAACGAGCCGATTCACCACATGCTCTACATGTACAACTACGCCGGGACGCCGTCGAAGACGCAGAACCAGGTCCGCAACGTCCTCACCAAGCTGTACGACTCGGGCGCCGGCACCGGGAACGGTTATCTCGGCGACGAGGACAACGGCGAGATGTCGGCCTGGTACATCTTCAGCGCGCTCGGCTTCTATCCGGCGCGCATGGGCACGACCGATTATGCGATCGGCGCGCCGCTGCACGCGAAGGCGACCATCGCCCTGGAGAACGGGCGGACGTTCACGGTCTCGGCGCCCGGGGTGAGCGACACCAATCGCTATATCCAGAACGCGACGCTGAACGGGGTCGCCTATACGAAGAATTATCTGACCCACGCCGATCTGCTGGCCGGGGGAACTCTCGCGTTCACGATGGGCCCGAATCCGTCGTCGTGGGGGACCGGAACGGCCGACATCCCGTCGTCGCTGACCAGCGGGACGTCGGCGCCGGCCCGGCAGACCGACCGCGCGACCGGCGGGACGGTCACGGTGAGTGGGGAGAACACCGGGGCGGAGGGCCGGGCGTCACTGACCGACGACACGTCACTGACCAAGTGGCTGGTCTTCGCGAACACGGCGACCATCACCGACCAGCCCGGTTCGGCGGTGGCGGTCAAGCAGTACACGCTGACCTCGGCGAATGACACCCCGGGGCGGGATCCGCGGGACTGGACGTTGCAGGGGTCCGACGACGGATCGAGCTGGACGACGGTGGACACGCGCAGCGGCGTGGACTTCGGGGACCGGCGGGAGACCAGGGCGTTCTCGGTTACCGGGAGTGCGTCCTACGCCCGGTACCGGCTCGTGGTCAGCGCGAACCACGGGGCGGCGGAGACGCAGCTGGCGGAGTTGCAGCTGCTCGGCTGAGTGCCCGGTCGGCGGGCCGTCCCATCAAGATCGCCCGCCGACACACCCTCCCCACCCACCACCGGGGGCTGACCGCCCCCGCCATTATCGCTGCTCAGGCCATGATCACGCGGACCCCCTGTGGACAACCCGGCACTGTGGAAAACCACCGGAGCCGCCCGCGACGTGCTACCGCCGCGCCTCCCAAGAATCGACCAACGACGATATGGTGGCCCGATGCGT
This sequence comes from Actinoplanes sp. L3-i22, assembly GCF_019704555.1. Taxonomy (NCBI): domain Bacteria; kingdom Bacillati; phylum Actinomycetota; class Actinomycetes; order Micromonosporales; family Micromonosporaceae; genus Actinoplanes; species Actinoplanes sp. L3-i22. Next base: position 7,000,509 of record NZ_AP024745.1, on the reverse strand, counting down.
CTTGCCGCATCGATTGCTGTGATTGCCGTGCTTCTCACGCCGTCGGCCGCCGCCGCCTCACCGGCGAGCTCGCCACCAGGCGGCTCACCGCCGGGCACCCAGCCGACCTACGACTACACGCAGGCCGTCCGCGAACAGGTCTGGGTGCAGACCGGCGTGGACAGCGACTTCGACGGCCGGCCCGACCGGGTCGCCGTCCGGATCATCCGGCCGGCGACCACCCGGAAAGTGCCGGTCATCTTCCAGGCGAGTCCCTACTACGCGGGGCTCAACGACGTACCCAATCATGACGACATCGACCGAGGCGGCGCCGCAGGGTTGGCCGCAGCCTCGTCCTTGAACCGGGCCGACGACATCACCTTCGCCGGCTATCTCGACAACTATTTCGTGCCGCGCGGCTACGCGGTGGTCTTCGCGGACAGCCTCGGCACCGGCGGCTCGACCGGCTGCCCGACCTCCGGCGGACGCAACGAGACGCTCGGCATGAAGGCCGTTGTCGACTGGCTCAACGGGCGGGCGAAAGCTTTCGCCGCGGACGGCGCCCGGGTGCGCGCGGACTGGTCGACCGGCCGTACCGGAATGATCGGGGTTTCCTACAACGGCACGTTGCCGAACGCCGTCGCGGCGACCGGCGTCGAGGGCCTGGAGACGATCGTGCCGATCGCCGGCATCTCCAGCTGGTACGACTACTACCGCGCCAACGGCGGTGTCGTCGCGCCCGGCGGCTTCCAGGGCGAGGACCTGGACGTGCTCGCCAGAGCCGTGCTGACCAGGGAGAACCCGGAAGTCTGCGCCGGGGTGATGGACGACATCGAACGGCGGCAGGACCGGGAGACCGGCGACTACAGCGCGTTCTGGGCGGAGCGCGACTACACCCGCGACGTCGGCAAGGTCCGCGCCAGCGTGTTCCTGGTGCACGGGCTGCACGACGAAAATGTTCGCACACTGCAGGCCGGGCAGTGGTGGGACGCGCTCGCCGCCCGGCACGTCCCGCGCAAGATCTGGCTGCACCAGGCCGCGCACACCGACCCGTTCAACATCCGGCGCGATGTGTGGCTGTCGACGTTGAACAAGTGGTTCGACTACTGGCTGTACCGGATCGACACCGGGATCATGCGCGAGCCGATGGCCGACGTCGAGGTGGCGCCGAACCAGTGGCGGACGGCGCCGACCTGGCCGGTTCCGGCCACCCGCCCGGTGTCGTTGCCCCTCGGCCCGGGCGGCCGGGACACGTTCGTCGACAACCCGGCGCGCACCGCGGAGGAACTTTCCGCCGACGGGTCCGCGGTCGACCCGAACCGGCTTGCCTACCTCTTCCCCGCACTTTCCAGAGAAACCCGCATTTCCGGTACGCCGGAGATCACGGTCCGTGCGGACGTGCGGGGTGACTCGCCCTATCTCACCGCACTTCTCGTTGACTACGGTCCGGCGGAACGTTTCGCCGGGGTGCGGACGCTTGCCGAACAGGACTGCGTCGGGCCTGGTATTCCTGGTGATCCGGGCTGTTTCAACCGGCGGGAGTACGTGACGGCGACGACGCCGTACGAGATCGTCACCCGCGGCTGGCTGGACATCCGCAACCGCTTCTCGCCGTCGCGGACCACGCCGGTGGAGAGTGGCCGTCCGTACACGTTCCACTGGGACCTGCAGAGCACCGACCATGTGTTCGCCGCGGGGCACCGGATCGGGGTGGTGCTGATCTCCACCGAGCGGGACCACACGCTGCGCTATCCCGCCGGAACGGTCGTCGGCGTCCAGCCGTCTCTGTCAAAACTGGACGTCCGCCTGGGCTGATGATTTCGCGCGGGGGTTTGGCGCACGCCAACCCCCGCGCGAGGTACAGCGTGCCGCATTCCCGTTTATCCGGGTTAGGCTCGGCCCGTCGAACAACGGGTATCGGGTTGGGGGTCGTCGTGGTTCCGTCCTTCCGGAAGAGTTCATATTCCGTGGCGAACAGTGCGTGCGTCGAGGTGGCGGCCAGTGCGGAACGGAATGTCGTCATGATGCGCGACTCGAAGAATCCGTCCGGCGCGGTTCTCTGTTACGAATCCGATTCGTGGCGGGCCTTTATCGACGACGTCCGCGCCGACCGGATCCGGCGCCCATAGGCGCCCAGAACGATCGCACCGGCCAGCACCGCGAGCCCGGAGGCGGCAAGTGCTGACCTGCGGCCGGCGGGGCGGGGTGGGGCCGCTGCCGGCTTCGAGATCTCGGCTGCCCGGAGTTCCTGGGTGACGATTTCCATGAATCGGTGGCGGTCCGGGTGAAGCCGGGTGCCGATCCATTTGCCGCCGACCCGGGCCCACCATTTCCGGGCTACCGGGCTGCGGAACATGCTCGCGGCCATTTCGCGAAGCTCGTCGTCGTCGATCTCGCCGAGTTGCCAGATCGCCAGCCAATACATCATCGTGAGGTTCGCGTAGATCTCGTGCCGCGGATGTTCGGTCCGGGCGGTGTCGCTGTCGAGAACCTCGATGAACTCGGGATTGTCGATCGCCAGCTTGAGCAGTTCCAGGTGCTGCTGGCGGTCGAGGTCGGCCAACTCCTGGCGGATCTGGCGCTGCTGGAAGAGCAGGGAGGCGCCGACCCCGCTGAGGGCCAGCGCCGACAGGACGGCCGACGCGCCGCCGAAGGCGTCCCCGACGTCGGCCAGCTTGGCCCAGGGGAGGGCGGTGGCGGAGAGCAGCGCCATCAACAGTGGGATGACCAGGACCAGAGCGGCGACCAGGAGGGACCCGGTCGCCCACATGCCGATGCGGGACCGCCGGATACCGGCGGGCTTTGTCACGTTGACCCATGCGACCACCACTCCAGCATGCGTACTCAATGCAATCAATCAACTACATGCGGTTACGCTGCTCGGTGGCTGCTCGGTGGCTGCTCGGTGCCCGGCGAAGGTCGCGCAGGTGGTGATCACAGCGTCCGTTGCGAGCGTGCACGCCATGTCGGAGGTTTCGGGACGTCATCCCCGGCGGGGGCGGCCGGAACTGACCGCGGTCATGTAGCGGCGGAGGCGGCCGTCCTCCGCGGCCCGCAACCACAGGCGCAGGACCCGCGGGTCGGGTGTCATCCGGTGCAGCGCCGGGGCCTGCAGCTGGCGCTTGGTCAGGCGGAAGACGTCCGGCGTGGTCCGGTCGGCCAGCTGCCGTGCGCGGGCCTTCGCCGTCTCCAGCAGGGTGTCCGGAAGTGACAGCTCGTCGACGCGGCCGGTGGTGAGCGCGGCGGCCGGCTCCAGGGTGTCGGCGGCCAGGATCGCGCGCCGGGCCTGCGGACCGCCGTAGGCGTTCGCCAGGATCTCCAGCGCGGTCGCCGGGAACGGGACGCCGACCTGCAGCTCGGTGACGCCGATCGTGCCGGCGGCCATGACGCGGTGGTCGCACGCGGCGGCGAGGATCGCGCCGCCGGCGATCGCGTGGCCGTTCAGGGCGGCGACGACCGGCTTGCCGATCGAGAAGACCGCGCGGAAGGCCGCTTCCAGGGCCGGGAGAAAGGCATGAAGGTACGCGGCGCCGCCGTCGACGATCCGCCACAGGTCCACGCCGGCGGAGAACGCGCGGCCGCTGCCGGTGAGCACGACGGCTCGCGAGGAGTCCACGTCCAGCTGGGCGAACGTGGCGGTGAGGCGTTCCAGCAGCTCGAGGTCGAGGGCGTTGACCTTGCCGTGGGCGAGCCGGACCACGGTGACGCCGCCGGCCTCGTCGAGATCGATCACCGGTACCTCCCGGGTCGGGCTCCTCGACCATACGCCCGGAACCACGGGTGTGGCTCCGGGCGTACGCGGGCCGTCCGGCGGGGGACCGGGGCCGCGGAGCCTGGGGACGGGCGGCTCAGGCCGTACCGAAGGAAGGTTTTGACTGAAGGAAGGTTTTTTCGAAGGTGCTTTCCGTCAGCCGAAGATCGAGGCGACCCACTCCGGGTGGTCGATGAACGGGTTGCGGTTGTGCTGGTAGGTCGAGTAGATGACCTGGTTGCGGTTCTTCTCGAAGGCGTCCGGCGGGTCCTGGGTGTTCCACTGCTTCAAGACCGAAAGCCGTCCGAGGTACGGGTTGGTGCCGTTGCTCACCGAGTCGTTGACCTCGAGGTTCGGCCAGGAGTCGTCGCCCTCGTAGCGGACCGCCATGTAGAAGACCATGCGGGCCACGTCGCCCTTGACCGCGTCGCGCGGCTCCCACGAGTCGGAGTCGGTGTAGTTGCCCGGAGCGCCGGTCGCCGCGCTGCCACCGTTGTCGAAGTCCTTGTTGTCGCGCAGCGCGTTGACCGCCACGTCCTCGGGGCGCAGGTGGTGCAGGTCGGTGCCGGGCCCGGTGGCGGTGCCGAAGTCGCCGTGGCTCTTCGCCCAGACGTGCTCACGGTTCCAGTCGCCGCTGTCCCCGCCGTTGAGCGTCTTGGAGCGGCTGATCCCGGAGTAGATCAGGATCACGTTGGAAGAATTCGACGGGTCCTGGTCGGTCACCTTCAGCGCGTCCCAGACGGCGTCGTAGGAAATTTTCGTCACTCCGGTCGAGATGATCGTGTGCAGGGCGGCCTTCAACGCGGTGCCGGACTTGCCGGAGGCCGCGGCGTAGTAGGCGTCCGTGCTGCTGGACACGGTCGGCGAGGCGGTACCGGTGGCGGTCGCGGTCGGGCTGGTGGTCGACGAGGTGCCGAGCGTCATCGCCGTCGGGGACTTGGCGCCGGCGTGCGAGAAGTACGCGGTCAGCGTGCCGGTCACGGTCAGCGCCTTGCCGATCAGCGACGGGTTGCTGAGCAGGCCGAACGACGCCCGGTACGAGCTGGTGATCTGGACGTACAGCATCTTGGTGGTGCTGGTCTCGGTCTTGCTGTCGGCGATCGCGAGGGCGGTGTCGCCGGTGAAATCGCTGAACCGGACCGTGCTCGTCGCCGTCGGCTCGCCGACGATGTAGCCGGCGACGGTGCCGGACGCGCCGGTCTGGCTGCTGATCGCCTGCGCGACGGTCAGCGTGGTGGCGGCCGCGGCGGGCACCGACACCAGGGCGAACAGCAGGGCGAGGAAACCGAGGGCAGCGGTGAAGGAGAGCGCGAAAGCGCGCTTAGGTACGGGCATGGGGGGTGCTCCGTTCGCCAAGTTGTATAGACAGCTATATAAGTCTCAGTGATCGGCTCCCCGGGGTATCCATACCGAACAGGTCATATGGGCAACGTTCGTTTCTCCTTGACCCGGGTGGGCGTCCGCCCCTCCTGCCTGTCGAGCCGCATCGCGCGGTGGATAACCTCGGGAGGCGAGCGGGGAAGGGAACGGATCGGCTTGGGCATCGAGGAAGACCTGGCGTTACTGCGTGCCTACGAGCCGGTGGCGAAGTTCACCGAGGGGGAGTGGTTCTATCCGGTCTCGGTGGAGCGCTACGTCGACCGGGCCAGCCTGTGGCGGGTCGAGCCCGGCAACAGCCCGGTCCAGGTGGTGCCGGCCGGTGGCCTGAGCCTGCCCACCCTGGCCGCGGCCGGCGGCCGGGAGCAGGGGCTGAAGTACTCGCTGTCCGGGATCGGCGCCGAGAAGCACCTCGCCCACATCCCGTTGCGGGAACGCCCGCCGCACCTGGCCCGGGTCAGCCGCCTCGCCTCGGTCGGCCTGACCGCCCGGCTGGTCGACGCGATGAACCGGTTCTCGCTGCTGTTCCGCGGCAGTGTCCCCGGTGGCAGCGCGGCCCGGTCGTTCCTGCTGCAACGCGACCACCTGCGGCCGGACCAGCCCACCTACTACGCGCGGGTGATGCGCGACGACCCGTGGATCGTCCTGCAGTACTGGTACTTCTACAGCTTCAACAACTGGCGCTCCGCGTTCGGCGGGGTCAACGAGCACGAGGCGGACTGGGAACAGGTCACCGTCTACCTGGACGGGACCGGCGTGACCGGCCCGGACGGGCTGCCGCCGGCGCGGTGGGTGGTTTTCTCCGCGCACGACGAGACCGGCGACGATCTCCGCCGCCGGTGGGACGACCCGGATCTGACGATCCACGGCGGCCGCCATCCGGTGGTCTTCGTCGGCGCCGGCTCGCACTCCGGCGCCTACCTGCCGGGCGATTACCTGATCACGGTACGGCCGCCGAAGCTCCGGGGGATCGTCGGCGCGCTGCGCGGCTCGGCCCGGCTGCTGGCCCCGTGGTCGGCGGAGGACCGCAACACCGTCGGCATCCCGTACGTCGACTACGCCCGCGGCGACGGGCGGATGATCGGTCCCGGACAGGACGAGAGCTGGCGGCCGGTCCTGATCGGCGACGACACGCCGTGGGTGCGCGACTTCCGCGGGCTGTGGGGGCGGGACACCCGCGATCGGCTCGGCGGGGAGCGCGGGCCGGCCGGGCCGCGATACAGCCGCAACGGCACCGTCCGGCAGTCCTGGGCGGATCCGGTGGGCTGGGCGGGGCTGGCCAAGGTCGTCCCCAATCCCCAGGCCGAGCAGCAGCTCATCGAGATCCGTACCCGGGAGAACAGCGATCGTCTCGCGGCCCTGGACCGCGAGATCGAGACCCTGCGGCACGACCTCGCGGTCGCGGCGGCCGGGCTGCCGGTGGCCGGGCCGGCGGTGCGCAGTCTCCTTCCCGAGGAGCAGCGACTGCTCAGCATGCGGATGGAACGGACCCGTCTCGCGGATGAACAGAAACAGTCAGCGGTGGCCGAGCCGGTCGCTCACGACCCGCACGCGCACCTGCTGCACCGGCGGCTGCCGATGGAGCCGCAGATCGGCCTGCTCGGGCGGGCCCGGTCCTGGTGGGCGGTGCTCAGCACGCCGCTGATCCTGCTCGCCCTGGGCGCGGTGGTGAACCCGCGCGGCGTCGCCGGGGTGGCCGCGTCGCAGAGCTCGCTGGCCCTGCTGTTGTTGCTGCTCACCGTGGAGGGGGCGGTCCGTGGAAAGTTTCTTGCGGTGCTGCTGCGGCTGCTCCTGGCGTGTGCGGTGATCGCGATCCTGGTGGTGCTCTGGTTCGACGGGCGCGATGTGGTGACGTCGATTTTCTTCCTGGCGGCGATGTTGGTGCTTTTCGTCAACATCAGGGAGGCGTGGCGGCGGTAATTGCCGGGCACTCCGCTGTCCCTCATTGTGGCGTGGCCAGGTATTCACGGGTGGCGGCCAGGGCCATTCGCGCGTGCTGTTTGCCGCCGACCTGCGCGACCAGCGTGGCCCGGGGGATCTCCAGCGCGTAGGGCAGCCCCGGCGGCAGCGCGTCGAGGATCCCGTGCACGTCGATGCCGCCCTCGCCGGGGAACAGCCGCTCGAACCGGGCGGTGTGGATCAGCCCCTCGTTGGTGGCCGGCACGGTCGGCGGGGCGTCGCACACATGCGCGAAGTGGAACCACTCCGGCGGCAGTTGCCGCAGCTCGGCGATGCTGGACCCGGATCGGGCGAAGTGCAGCAGGTCGACCAGGATCCCGGCGTTCGGCTGGGCCGCCTCGCGCAGGATCCGCACGGTGGTGTGCAGGTCCGGCGTCTCGGTCCAGGACGGGAACTCCAGATCCACGGTCAGTCCGAAGGGGCGGGCCATCTCGCAGAGCCGGGCGTACCGGTCGATCTTCCGGTTCCGGTCCGGATCCGGGAGCTGGGCGATGACGTGCCGGGCGCCCAACTCGGCGCCGGCCTCGAGGAACCGCTGGAAGTCGTCCGGCTCGTCGTCGGGGCTCATCCGGGCCAGCTCGATGTCGAGCACCTCGACCCCGGTCGCGGCCAGCCGGACCTTGGTGGTGCGCATCAGCGCCGGGTCGGTGGCCAGCGGATAGTGCGGCTCCTGCGGGGTGACCCGGGTCAGGCGCAGGCCGACGTACCGGTAGCCGCCCTCGGCCGCCGCGTCGATCAGCTCCGGCGGGGACAGGCTCAGGGCGGTCAGGTGCGCGAGCGAGAAGTCGTGCCGGGTCGGCGGATCGGTGTCGCCGCCTCGTGCCCGCAGGGAGTGCAGGCGTTGCGAGCGGTGCGCGGCCATCCGGACCGGGGAGCTCACGGCGCCGCCGTAGCCGTCGTGGTCGCCGATCCGCTGAATCACCGCGAAGAACAGTCGGGAGCCCAGGATCTGGGTGTAGAAGTGCAGGTAGGCGCCGTGTTCGTCGCGGTCGTAGAGGATCGAGTGCTCGCGCAGCTTGCTCAGCAGGGCGGGCGGGAGATCGAGGCGGGCGTCCAGATCGGTGTAATAGTTCCCGGGTATGGTCAGAACCGGGGCGCCAAGATGCCGCATAGTTTCCGCGCTGGCGATGGCGTCCTCGGTGCGGAACGCGACGTACTGCGGATCCGCGACGGTCGGGGCCCAGTCGCCGCGCCGTAGGGGCGCGGTGTTGAGGGTGATCCGCACTCGATGATTCGGGTCGGTCGCGGACCTGCTGCGGATCATGCCGAACGGGGCTGCCACCTCTGCCGTGCCGTCGATGCGCAGGCCGAAGAGGGTGCGGTAGAAGAGGGTGTCCTCGTCGAAGGCGTCGACCGGGGTGGTCAGCGAGACATGGTCTATCCCGGTGATGCCGGCGGCCGCCGCGCCCCGTGCTGTCGGCTCCGCGCCGCGCGCTGTCGGTTCCGCGCTGGGTCCTGTCGCTTCCGTGATCCGCACTGTCGGTTCCGTGCCGCGCGCTGCCGGATCCCCGCCCTGCTCGGCTGAGCTGGTCGGCGGGCCGGGATTTCGGTCCGTGCCTGCCGTGCCCTGCTCGGTGACTGGGGCATGATCTTCGTCGGCACGATCGGGCAGGGCGAAGTCGCGCAGCCAGGTGTCCTGGTCGGCGCCGGTGCGGACCAGGAAGACCGCGGTGCCGTCCGGGGCGGCGACCGAGTTCAGCTCGGCCTCGCCGGGTTCCCGCAGCCGGGGGAGGACCGGTGCCAGCAGCATTTCCGCGCGTCTGGTGGAGGCGACCGGATCGGCGCTGGACACGGCCAGGGCGCAGATCGCGGCGGTGCCGGGCGCGACCGTACGTTGTGATCCGAAGTTGAGCAGGATCCGGGCGGTGCTTTGTTCCCACAGCTGGACCGGTTTCGTGCGGTGCTGTCCGGTGTGGGCGAAGCCGAGGCCGGTGAGCGCCCGCGCCACTAGCGGGCCGGACACCGCGTCGACCGCGATCTCGGTGAAGGCGTGCCCGCCGAGCTCCGGCGCCGGCGGCAGCCCACCAGGCCGTGTCGCCGCCGCCAGCCCGGCGAGCGGTGGTGCCGCCGCCAATCCAGCGAGCGGTAGTGCCGGCGCCAAACCGCCGGGCCGTGGTTCCGCCGTCAAACCGTCGGTCTGGCCGCTTGCCGCTGCAGTCCGGTCAGCCGACGACGAGGTTTCGCCTTGCCGTGCCAAGGTCCCGGGACTGCTGCCGCTGCTGCCGTTGTAGTCGTCGCCGCTGCTGCCGCTGTTGGTGCTGCGGGCTGGCCGGTTGGGTTCAGTTGCTGGTGACGGCTCGCTGAGGTGCACGGATTCCTGGAGGGCGAGGAGCGACCGCATCCCGTCGATCGCCGCGTGCCGGGGATCCTCCTGCCGGTACACGTCGTTGAAAACTTCCAACGACAACGGCCCGTCGTATCCGGTGCTCAGCACATGCGCGACGAACCCGGTCAGGTCGAACGAACCGAGCCCCGGAAAGACCCGCTGCTGCCGATTCGTCGAATCGGCGACCTGAAGGTGAAGAATCTTTTCGCCAGGAATGACGCGGATCCCGGCCGGGTCGTCCCCGGTGGCCAGCACCTGAAAACTGTCCAGGCACAGCCCCAGCGCGGGATGTCCGGCGCGACGAACGATCCGCCAGGCATGCGCGTACGTGTTCACGAACCGCCCCTCGGCCTGCGGCTCATAGGCGATCCGCAGACCGTGCGCCGCCGCCCGGCCGGCCAGCACGGCGAGCTGCTCCGCCGCCAGATCGTCGTCGTCCACGGTGTCCGGCGACACCGAAGAGCGAATCAAAAGCATTCCAGACCCAAGTTCTTCCAGTACGCCGAACGTCCGCTCCGCCCAGCGCAGCGTCGCCGCGAACTCCCGTGGCGGGACGGCCTCGACATCCCGTGCCGCTTGATAGACGTTGACGGTCAGCCCGCGCCGCGCACATTCCTGCCGGATCCGCGCCGGGGACCAGGGCGATGCGATCAGATCACTTTCGGCCAGCTCGATGCCCTGGAACCGGGCTGCCGCGGCGGCGGCCAGTTTGTCGTCGAGGATTCCGGACAGGCACGCGGTGGCGATGGACAGCATGGCGTCACCCCAGGTAGGTCGGCTGGACGGCGGGCGGGATCGGACCCTTGTTCCGGCGGCCCTGGCCCATCTCCTCCCAGGTGTGGGCGAGGACGCCGACGCTCCGGCTCAGGACGAACAGGCCTCGTGCCAGCGGCGCGGGAAATCCCAGTTCGGCGTAGATGACCGCGGTGGCACCGTCGATGTTCATCGGTACGGGCCGGGCGCGCCCACGATTGAGAACGGCCTCGACCGCTCGCGCCGCCCGCAGGAAATTTCCTTCGACATCTCCGGCCTGGACCGCTTCGTCGACCAACGCCAGCAGCGGATCCCGGCGTGGATCCCTGGTATGGAACCGGTGCCCGAAGCCGGGCAGATACCGGATTCCCCGCTCCCGCCACTCAGCCACAACCTCCGCGGCAGCAATCGCCGCCGCCTCGTCGTCGATCGGCGCCGCCGCCTCGTCCTCGTCGATCTGCGCCGCCACCTCGTGGTCGGCAACCGCCGCCGCCGCGTTGTTGTCGTAGGCAATCGCCTTCGCCGCCTCGTCGCGGGCGGTAGTCGTCGCGCTCCTGTCGTCAACAGCCACGCCTCCCGCAGCACTGGACGCAGCAAAGGCGCGTTCTGCCGCGCTCGTCTCAGCGACGGCGCGTTCTGCCGTGCCCGTCTGTGCGGCGGGGCTTCCAGCCGTGCCGGTCTCGGCGGCGAAGCTTTCTGCCGCCGTCGTGGTCTCGGTGGCGGCAAGTTCCGTCGTGATGTCGGCGGCGGGTGTCGGTGAATTTCCGGCGGCGGAGCTTTCCTTCGCGCCGGGCTTCCTGGACGAGCCGGGTTCGGCGGAGCCGTTCGCCGCACCGGCGGAGCGGGCGACGATTTCCGCCAGCAGCTCGACGCACTGCTGGCCGGCGCCGCCGTGTGAGTCGCCGAGCGTGTTGATCGCGCTGGCCATCGCGTTGTTGATGCCTACACCGCAGGTCACGGCGATCCGGGCGACCGCGATCGACGGCGCGTGCGGCCCGTGATCGACTCCGGCCACCAGCGCGGCCTCCAGCAGCCGTGCCTGTCCGGCGGTCGGGCGCGAACCGCGCAGCATCAGCCAGATCATCGCCCCGAACCCGGTCGTCCCGATCAGGTCCTGGACCGGGATGCCACGCAGTTCGATCCGATCCGGCTCGATGCGGGACACCGCGGTGCCCCACCAGTCAGCGACCTCGGTGTCCGTCATACCCGCACCCTAATCGTGGTCCGCCCAGTGGTCCAGACGATCTGAACAGTGGAACGTCATCGATGCTTGCGCGGCCGGAAACATCGTCTCTATATTGAGCCGGACCTTAGAGCGGTTCTGTAGGTCCGTCTAGCGGACCATCCGCCGCAGACTGAAGGGCGGCATTCCATGGCGAGACTTCCCCGGCGCGCGGTCCTGCGGGGCGCCGCCGCGACAGCCGCGGCCACCGCGGCGGCCACGACCGCCGGCGTGGCCGCCGCTGCTCCCGCCGAAGCGGGCGAGCGCCACTCCGGCGGAAAAGAACCGACGACCAAACAGCCGATCACGACGAACATTCCCCGCGGGCAGGAGCAGTACTTCGACCCGTACTACAACGTGGTCCGGGGGCAGGTGCCCGCGTCGTACCACCCGTGGGTGAGCAACCGGCAGGACCGGGTGCTGCTCTACACCCGTACCGCGGGTCCGCGGCACGCGCACCTCGGCCCGGCGCTGGCAGCGGGCCTGAACCCGCCGCTGACCGCGGCCCACGTGCTGCAGAACGCGATCGTCACGTGGCTCGGCGCGGTCGGTGTGGGTGTCGACTGGACCGAGGACGTGACCCAGTTGCCGGGCATCGGCAGCACGTACAAGGCGGTGGTCTTCGGCAGCACCAGCCGGGACACGCTGTGGAAGCACGGCACGGCGGTGCAGCCGGCCGCGGCGGTGAACACCACCACCGGCGCGCACCTGGACGCCGGCAAGACGGCGCTGCGGCAGTACGTACGGGCCGGCGGCGGATTCGCCGGCATCCACAACGCGATCGGCGGGACCGAGTACAACTGGCCCTACTACGAGGGGCTCAGCGGCGGCACCCAGTACTACGACCACGGCGCGTTGCGGGCCGGCACCGTGGTCACGCTCGCCCGGGACTCGTCGACCGACGGACTGCCGGCCCGGTGGGACTTCAAGGACGAGTGGTACAACTGGATGCCCTTCCCGAGCCGGGTGAAGTTCCTGCTCGCCGTGGACGAGTCCAGCCTGGCGACGAAATCCGGCACGCACCCCGGCCACGGAAAGTTCCACCCGATCTCCTGGTGCCAGTACTACGACGGCGGCCGCTCCTGGGTCACCGCGCTCGGGCACGACTCGGCGGCGTGGACCGACGGCTCCGGATACGTGGGGCAGGCCTTCTTCAAGAAGCACATCGTCAACGGGATCCTGTCCGCCATGGGCAACCTCCCGTTCTGCAGCTGAGCGGAGGGGTCGTGGAACGAAGGAAATTTCTGGCGGGTGCGACTGCGGGGGCGGTCAGCGCGGGCACCGTCGGCCTGGGCGTTCCCGGGCTGAAGGAAACCTCCACCGTCGTACCGAAGCAGCCTCCGGCCTTCGGCCGGCCCGGGAAGAACTTTCCCAAGGTCTGCGGCGACCTGGGGAACACCAACCACTCCGACCTGAGCCGGATCACCAAGCGCACCGTCGAACGCCTCGGCGGCGCCTGGCACGTCAACCTCGAGGGCGGCAGCACCGCCCAGCACCAGCAGAGCACGCCGGTGGTCCAGGACGGCGTCCTGTACGTGCAGACCACGCAGCAGAACGTCTTCGCCGTCGACGGCCGGACCGGCGCGATCAAATGGAAGACCAACGTCGGCACCCGGACGACGAACATGCGCGGGGTCGCGCTCGGCGCGGCGAAGGTCTTCTCCACCAGCGGATCGAACATCGTGTACGCCCTGGACCAGGAGACCGGCGCCGTCGTCTGGCAACGGCAGCTCATCACCGCCGACGAGGACAACGGCAACGGTGGCAGCAGCGGGACGCTGGCCGGCGCGGTGGTCTACTTCGACGGGCTGGTCTACGTCGGGATGCAGGGCAGCACCGGGGGCGCACGCGGACGTGCGTACGCGTTGAAAGCTTCCACCGGTGAGGTGGCCTGGACCTTCTGGGCGGCACCGGGGCCGGGGGAGTACGGCAACGATACGTGGGCCGGCGAGTCGTGGAAGACCGGCGGCGGCGTGCCGTGGATCCATCCCGCCATCGACCCCGAACTGGGGCTGGTCTACTGGACGTTCAGCGGGCCGTGGCCGCGCACCGATGGCTCGTCGCGCGCCGGCGACAACCTGTTCGCGAACTCGATCGTCGCGCTCGAGGCGAAGACCGGGAAGCGGCGCTGGCACTTCCAGTCCATCCACCACGACATCTGGGACCTGGACAACGTGATGGCCCCGGTCCTCGCCGACGTCCAGGTCGACCGGCGTACGCGGAAGGTCGTCGTCTACGGCAGCAAGGTCGGCATGTACTACATCCTCGACCGGCGCACCGGGGAAGCCGTGCATGGGATGACCGAGAAGGCCGTCCCCCAGGACGTACGCCAGAAGACCGCGCCGACCCAGCCGTTCCCCGGCGGGAAGCCGTTCGTGCCGCAGGAGCCGCGGATCGACAAGGCCACCCGGCCGGTGCCGTTCTACGAGACCGGCGGGCTGTACACGCCGCACTGGGACCGGCCGGTGATTCTCTTCCCCGGCGCCGGTGGCGGCGCCGACTGGACGCAACTTTCCTTCAACCCGCACACCGGATGGATCTACGTCGGCTACGGCCTGATCAACTCCGGGTACTCCAACGCGCGGGATGGCCGGGTGAACACCTCCCGGCCGCTGGGGGAGTACTTCGCCGGTGGGCTCGCCGCGGTCGACCCGGCCACCAACACGCCGGTCTGGGTCAAGGACGGCGAGTGGTCACTCGCCCACGGCAACGGCATTCTGACCACCGGCGGCCGGGTGATGTTCCAGGGCGGGCCGGACGGCGTGCTGCACGCCATGGATGACGTCAGCGGTGACGTGCTCTGGAGCTTCCAGACCGGCGCCGGGGTGCACACCAGCCCGATCTCGTACGAGATCGACGGCGAGCAGTACATCGCGGTGCTCGCGGGCGGCAACGGCCTGCCGTACCCGGACATCCCGAAGGGCGACCACCTGTGGGCGTTCAAGCTGGGCGGCACCGTCGCGCCGGCGCCCACTCCGACCCCGCCGTCGAAGCGCAATGACGTGCGCGTCGCCGCGGTCACCGGCACCACCGTCACGCTCGGGCGGGTGTGGAATTCATCGACCGGAGCACCGGGGGCGACGGAGAACACCGTCGCCCAGAACACGATGTCGCCGCAGCACCTGGCCGTATCGGTCGGCACGACGGTAACTTTCGTCAACCCGGCGGACAACGCCTTCGCCCACGCAGCGGTTTCTTTCTTCGACGACGAGTTCGACACGGGTGTGCTGATGCCGGGCGGTTCCTGGACGCACACGTTCACCACACCGGGCACCTATTTCTACAACGACGCCATATTTCCGCAGAGCACGGGCAAGATCGTCGTGTCCTGACGAGGCAACGCTCCTACCAGGCCAGACGGGCGAGATCGCCCGTGGCCGACACCGTCGACAAGGAGGAGAACGATGAAGAGCACCCGCACGAAGAAGGCGTGGACGAAGCCGAAGACACAGTGCCTCGAGTCCCGGCCGGAGGTCTCCGCGTACGCCGGAGACGGGTGGCCGTGGCCGCGGACCCGCTGACCCACGACGGCACGGCGGCCGCCCCGGTGATCCACGACGGCATGGCGGCCGCCCCGGTGATCAGCGACCACGCGGCGGCCGCACCGCCCGGCGGCGACAAGTCAACGGGCACCACGTCGAGCCGCCATGATGAAACGGCCCCAGCCCCAGCCCCAGCCCCAGCCCCAGCCCCAGCCCCAGCCCCAGCCCCAGCCCCAGCCCCAGCCCCAGCCCCAGCCCCAGCCCCAGCCCCAGCCCCAGCCCCAGCCCCAGCCCCAGCCCCAGCCCCAGCCCCAGCCCCAGCCCCAGCCCCAGGCGGCGACGACGGGGTGTCCGCTCGGCTAGGCGACGGCGACGACGGGGTGTCCGCTCGGCTAGGCGACGGCGACGACGGGGTGTCCGCTCCGCTAGGCGACGGCGACGGCGACGGCGACGGCGACGACGCGGTGTCCGCTCCGCTAGGCGACGGCGGCTGTAACGGCGACGAGGCGGTGTCCGCTCCATTAGGTGACGGCGACGGCGTGATGGTTGCTTCGCCCGACGGCATTGAGGGAACGGGCGTCGTGTCGGGGATCGCCGGCGCAGTTGGCGCGGTACTGAGCCGTGGTGATGCGATCGGAACAGCGCCGCCGCATCCCGCCGATATCGCCAGCGCCTCGCTGGGCTTCGCCGAATCCGGGACTGCCCTGCTCAGCCGGGACGATTTCGCGGCGGCGCTGCGCGGGCTGGCTCCGCGATACTGGGATCGGCATCCGTTTCACTTGCGCCTGCACGCAGGGGACTGCACGCCGGGCGAGGTCCGGTCGTGGGTCGCCAACCGCTGGTACTACCAGAGCGTCCTGGCGCGGAAGAACGCCGCGATCATCGCCGCCTGCCCGGTGCCGGAGGTCCGGCGGCAGTGGGTGGAACGGGTGACATTTTTCGACGGCGGCGCACGCGACGACTGGCTGGTACTTGCCGACGCCGTCGGACTGAGCCGCGACGAACTGCTCGACGAGCGGCATGTGGCCCGCGGCACCCGGTTCGCGGTCGACGGCTACCTAACCTTCTGCCGACTGGCACCGTGGAAAGAAACCGTCGCCGCGGCGCTGACGGAACTTTTCTCCCCCGAGCTCATGGCCGCCCGGATCGTCGCGTGGCGGCGGCACTACGACTGGATCAAACCGGACGGTTACGCGTACTTCGAAAATCGCATCCAGGCTGTGCGCGGCGACGCCCGGCAGACGCTCGACCTGGTCTTGACCCACTGCCGTACCGCCGACGAGCAGCAGGCCGCGATCGGCGCGCTCGCCTTCAAATGTGACGTCCTCGGGGCGATCCTCGACGCGGTCGACTACCAGGGCGGCGTGCCGTGAGGCCCGGTCTGGCGAACGGCGTGCGCCTCGTCCACGATCCGGTCCGCGACGTGGACGCGCTGCTCTATCCGGAGGGCAGTCTGCTGCTCGACGGGCCGGCCCCGGACATCGTCCGCGCCTGCGACGGGCGACGCGATGTCGGCGAGATCCTCGCGGTTCTTTCCGAGACGTACGAGGGGGTCCACGCCGACGACGTCGCGAACCTCATCGGCGAGTTGGCCGGGCGTCGCTTCCTCCGTGACGGCGGCAGTGCGGCGGTAGCCGTCGAATGCGCCGATCCGCTCGCCCACCCATCCGGCAGCCATCCCGGCAGCTCATCCGGCGATGGGGCGCCGCTGCCGATCGGGATGATTGCCGAGTTGACCTATCGGTGCCCGCTGCGCTGCGGATACTGCTCCAATCCGGTGCAGATCGACGGTTCGGAACTCGGCACGGCGACGTGGGTCGATGTGCTGGATCAGGCGCGGGCGCTCGGGGTCCTGCAGGTGCACTTCTCCGGCGGCGAGCCGGCGCTGCGCCCCAATCTGCCGGTGCTGGCCGGTCACGCACGGCGGCTGGGCATGTACACCAACCTCGTGACCAGCGGCATCGGTTTGACGGAGGCGAAGCTGGCCGCTATTGATCACGTGCAACTGTCGATCCAGCACGCCGATGGCCCGGCGGCGGACGCGATCGCCGGGTTCCGGGCGCACGACAAGAAGATCGCGGCGGCCACCATGATCCGCGCTGCTGGGCTGCCGCTCACGGTCAACGTGGTGCTGCACGCGAGCAACGTGGATCGGGTGAAGGAAATTGCTACCTTCGCGTTCGAGCTCGGAGCCGAGCGCCTCGAACTCGCGCACACCCAGTTCTACGGATGGGGACTGCTCAACCGGGCGGCCCTGATGCCCACCGCCGACCAGGTGCGACAGGCGAATCTGGCGGCTGACGTGGTGCGGGAGCACTTCGCTGGGTTGTTGGAAATTGTCTACGTCGAGCCGGACTATCACACCGGCCGGCCGAAACCGTGCATGAACGGCTGGGGGTCGCGGCAGTTCGCGGTGTCCCCGGCCGGTGCCGTGCTCCCGTGTCTGGCGGCGCAGCAACTGCCCGGGCCTCCGGCGCCGTCGGTCCGGGAGCACCGCCTCGCCGATATCTGGCACCGGTCGGAAATTTTCAACCGCTTCCGGGGTACGGCGTGGATGCGGTCCCCATGTCGGAGCTGTGACCTGCGGGAAGTCGACTTCGGCGGGTGCCGCTGCCAGGCCTTCCAGCTGACCGGGGACGCCGCGGCCACCGATCCGGCATGCGTTCTGTCACCGAATCACGATCGCCTGGTCGCGATAACCACGGCAGCTGCAGCGACTTCGCCGATCACGCCGATCACGCCGATCACGCCGATCACGCCGATCACGCCGATCACGCCGATCACGCTGGCTGCGCCGACCACGCCGGCTGCGCCGACCACACCACGCACGCCGACTGCGGAGGCCGCGAGGGTCGCGGTGATTGCGGCGTCGACTGCGTCGACTGCGGAGGTCGCGGTGGCCGCCGAGGTCGCGGAGGTCGCGGAGGTCGCGGCGACGGCGATGACCGCGGCGGCTGCGACTGCGGCTACCGGGCGGCCGCCGATGATTCCGCGGCGATACGCATGAGGATCCGGGTGCTCGGCAGCGCTGCGGGCGGTGGTGTTCCGCAGTGGAACTGTGCTTGCCGGGTTTGCCGGCAGGCTCGTGCTGAAGGAAATTTCCGTCTTCAGGACACGGCCGCTGTGAGTGGCGACGGAACAGCCTGGTACCTGATCAACGCGGCGCCGGACGTGCGGGCCGGCATCCTGGATACGCCGGAACTGGCGCCAGGGCCGGGCTTGCGGGATACGCCGGAACTGGCGTCAGGGCCGGGCTTGCGGGATACACCCCTGCGCGGGGTCTTGCTGACGACGGCCGAGTTGGATCACACGCTGGGATTGCTGAGCCTGCGTGAGGCGATACGCCTGCGGATCTATGCCACGGCGACCGTGACGATGGCCTTGACCAGTGTATTTCCGGTTTTTCCTACCCTCGCCCAGTACACCGGCATCGACGTGCACGAGGTGTCGGACGGGATTGCGTTGGACGGTGGACTCGACGTCCAGCGGCTGACCGTCGGCACGAAGCGTCCGCGATACGCCCGAGCTGACCTCTCGGAAGAGGGCCTTGCGGAGGGCGGCAGTCCAAAGGTCGGCGGGTCCGGTCCGAAGGTCGGCGAATCCGGCGATGGCCGCGGGCTGGGAAGCTGTGGGCGGGGGGACTGGGTTTCCGCGCTGAGACTCACGGATCGCGCGACGAAGAAAAGTTTGGTCTATGCCACCTGTCTTCCGGAGTGGACGGAAGATTTCGACGCGTTCGTCGATGGTGCTGATGAAGTTCTGCTTGACGGGACCTTCGGAACCGAGGACGAGCTGACTTTGATGACCGGGCGGCCGGGTACGGCACGGTCGATGGGACATCTGCCGATGTCTGTGTCGAGAGAGCATGCGGGGCGGCATCCCGGTACGCGTTTTCGGTTCAGTCACCTCAATAACACCAACCCGGCCGTCGGGGACGACATCGTCGCCGACGGCGACTTGCTCTGACCGCTTCCGATCAGCGGCGATTGCTTCGGCAGCCGGCCGGTGGGATGGGCCTCGCCAGGAGTTGGGCGGCCTGTGGGCGGGTCAGGTGCGGGGGCGCTGGGTGCGGGAGGGCTGGGTGCGGGAGGGCTGGGTGCGGGAGGGGCTGATCCGTACCGGGAAATTGGGGTGAGGCCGGGTGGTAGCGGCCTGGAGGTGGCGGAAGGTTTTTGGCAGGGCAGGCACAGCTCTTGACATCGACATGTTTCTACCTTGATAACTAACGTACTGGTTCGTACAAAAGGCGGTGGGCCGTGGTGACCCGTTCGGATCAGCGATTTCTGGTGGGGCTCATCGGGGCCGGGATCGGTACCTCGATGAGTCCGCCGTTGCATGAGCTCGAGGCGGAGCGGCAGGGGTTGCGCTACTACTACCAGCTCATTGACCTGCAGGAACGTCGGCAGGCGGTGGGGGAATTACTGGACGCGGCTCGGAAACTGGGGTTTCGCGGGCTCAACATCACGCACCCGGCGAAGCAGGAGGTGCTCGCGTACCTCGATGAGCTGAGCCCGGAGGCTGCCGAGCTCGGCGCGGTCAACACCGTCGTCTTCGAACCGGGGCGCGTGGTGGGGCACAACACCGACCGGTACGGGTTCGCGGCGGGGCTGGGGCGGGCGCTGCCGGAAGTTTCCTTCGGGCACGTCGTGCAGCTCGGTGCCGGGGGTGCCGGGGCGGCGGTGGCGTCGGCACTGGCCGCGGCCGGCGTGCGGCGGCTGACTCTGGCGGATCTCGATGCCGGGCGGGCGCGGCGCCTGGCCGAGGCGATGGCGGTGCATCCGTCGATGACGGTCGAGATTGTCTCGCCGGATGCGGTGCCGGGGCCGTTGGCCGAGGCGAATGGGCTGGTCAACGCCACTCCGATCGGGATGGAAGGGCATCCCGGCATGCCGATCGCGGCGACGCATCTGCATGCGGGTCTGTGGGTGGCGGACGTGATCTACCGGCCGCTGGAGACCGAGCTGATCCGGGCGGCTCGCGATCGTGGCCTGCGGGTCGCCGACGGCGGCGGGATGGTGGTCTCGCAGGCGGCGGCGTCGTTCCGGCTCTTCACCGGCCGTATGCCGGATGAGCGGCTCATGATCGAGGACTTCGTGCGGCTGAGCGGCTCGGGCGGTGGCCGCGGTGCCGCCGGCCTTGGAGGCACCGGTGGTGGAAACGCGGGCGATCGGGGCGCCGGCCGCGGACGGCCCGCGGATGGCGGCGGTGCGGGCGTGGGCGAAGGCGCCGGACGCGGCGCGGGCGGTGAGGCTGCTGGAAACGGCGCCGGCGGGAGCGATGGCGGCACCGCCGGTGGAGGTGCGGGCGGCCGTGGCTAGGGGGCGGGCGGGACTACCCGCGGGACCAGCGCTTCAGCAGGGCGGGCAGTTCGTCGTTGTGTTCGCCCAGGGACGGCGGGCTGGTCGCCGGGGACAGTTGCTCGCCGTCGAAGAGGACGCCGTTGCCGGAGACGCGCAGGGGGTCGTTCCGGTTCAGCGGCGCCGGGAAGGGCAGCTCGGCGAAGAAGCCGCGCTGCGCGACCTGGTCGGCGGTCACCGCCTGCGCGACCGTCAGGATGCGGGCGGCCGGCACCCCGGCGGCCGACAACATCCGTTCCCACTCGGCTGCCGGGCGCGCCGACAACGCCGCGTTGAGCAGCTCGTTCAGCTGCGTGCGGTGGGTCTTGCGGGCCTCCCGTTCGGCGAACAGCGGGTGCGTGATCAGATCCGCCCGCCCGACCAGGCGGCACAAAGTTTCGAACTGTTCCTGCCGGTTCGCCGCGATGTTGAGCGGGCCGTCGAGCGCGGTGAACGTGCCGGACGGCGCCGCGGTCGCGTTCTGATCGCCCATCGGCTGCGGCTCGACGCCGCTGACCAGGTAGTTCGAGACGGCCCAGCCCATCGCCGACAGCGACGCCTCCAGCATCGAGACGTCCAGGAACCGGCCGCGGCCGTCGTGTCGCCGACCGGCCAGGGCGGCGGTCACCGCCAGGGCGGCGCTGAGCCCGCCGACCGTGTCCGCGACCGGGAACCCGACCCGCATCGGCGCGGTCTCCGGGGTCCCGGTCACCGACATCATCCCGGACAGGCCCTGGATGATCTGGTCGTACGCCGGCGCCTGGCTCATCGGCCCGGACTGGCCGAACCCGCTGATCGCGCAGTAGATCAGCCCCGGGTTCAGCGCGGACAGCCGCTCCCACGGGAAGCCGATCCGGGCCAGCACCCCGGCCCGGTAGTTCTCCACCAGCACATCGGCGTGCCGGACGAGGTCGGTAAAAGTTTCCTTCCCGGCCGGCTGCTTGAGGTCCAGCTCGATCGACTTCTTGCCGGCGTTCTGCGCCAGGAACGAGGCACCCAGCCCGGCCCGGTTCAGCTCCGGGTCCGGGCCCAGCCGCCGGGCCAGGTCGCCGCGGCCGGGAATCTCGATCTTGATGACCTCGGCGCCCAGCAAGGCGAGATGGTACGTGCAGTAGGGCCCGGCGAGGACGTTGGTGAGGTCGAGGACGCGGATGCCTTCCAGCGGCCGGTCGTGCATGCCTGGTACTCCCGTCGTGGCTCAGAACAGGGGGTGTTCGAAACCCCGTTCGTTCAGGTGGTCGGCGGCGGCGCCGAGCGCCTTGGCGAACTCGGCGACCCGGTCCTCGGTGAAGCGGACCGTCGGACCGCTCAGGGTCAGCGCGGCGACGACCGTCCCGGCGCGACCGAGGATCGGCACGGCCACCGCGGACAGCCCGTTCTCCCGCTCGCCGTGGCTGACCGCGAAACCCGCCGCGGTGGCCTCGTCGATCCACTCGCGCATCCGGCGGACATGACCTTCGCCGTACGGCGACGAACGGGCGACTCTTTCCAACAGCGCGGGCGACGCGTTGCGCAGCAGGATCTTCGCCGACGCACCTGCCCACAGGGGAAGCTCGTCACCCACGTGGACGACGTGCCGGAGCGGTTGCGGCGACTCCTGCTGGGCGATGCAGACGCGCACTACATCCCGTACGACATAGAAGTTGACCGTTTCTCTTTCTCGCGAAGCGAGCTCGCGCATCAACCGTTGCGTCTCCGGTGGCAGCTCCCAGCCGCGGCGGGCCAGGTGCGCCCACCGCCACAGCCCCGGGCCCGCCATGTAGCCGGAGCTGGTCGCCCACAGCAGACCGCTCTGCTCCAGGGTCTGCACGATCCGGATGACGGTAGTTTTCGCCAGGCCGGTGGCCGCGACGATGTCGCGCACGGCGATGAGCGGACGGTCCTCGCTGAGCAGCGACAGGATGTCGAGGGCGCGCTGGATGCTGCGCACGCCCTGGCTGTCGGCGGACTCATTGCTCACGGTGCTTCACTTCCTCCCTCGCGCCACGGCGCAGGCCATGGTGCGACCTCGCGTCACGGCGGGTGCCGTGGCACGACCTCGTGTCACGGCGTCAGCGTGGCACGACCTCGCGCCCCGGTTCCGGTCGTGACGCGACCGCGGGTGTTCCGGACACCTGCGATTCTGCCGTCCCGGCCGACGCGTCATCGCTTCGTAACTTTTCGACGTCCGCCTATTGCCTTCGGCTCGCGGCCAACCGTACGTTACACCGGAGTCCACACAGTGGTCCAGAAAGCCATTTGCGGTCCGTGTAGCGGACCCTCTGGAGGTCTCGATGCTGTCCGCCATCCTCGACACCCCGCCCGGCACCGTTGTCACGGCACCGTCGCTGCTCGCCGGAAAGTGGCTCGGCGACGGTCCCGCGGCCGAGCGTGTCGGCCCCTACACCCGGGCCGTCGTCAGCCGCGCCCGGGTCGCCGAGCCCGCCGACGTCGCCCTCGCCGGTGAGTACGCGAAGGCCGGCGCCCGCACGATCGCGCGGCTCGCCCCGGCCACCCGGGCCGGCATCCTGGAACGCGCCGCGGTGCTCGCCACCGAGCGGCGCGACGAATTCGCCCGGCTCGTCGCCCTTGAGCTGGGAAAACCGGTCAAGGACGGCCGGGGCGAGCTGGACCGGGTCGCCGACACGTTCGCGGTCTGCGCCGCCGAGGCCCGGCAGATCGGCGGCGATCTGCTGCCGGTGGCCGGCTGGGCGCGCGGGGTCGGCAACACCGCGCTGACCTACCGGGCGCCGGCCGGGGTGGCGCTCGCGATCACGCCGTTCAACGCGCCCGCGAACCTGCTCGCGCACAAGCTCGGCGCGTCGTTCGCCGCCGGGAACAGCACCGTCGTCAAAGCGCCGCCACAGGCGCCTGCGGTGTCGGCCGCGCTGGTCGCGCTGCTGCTCGAGGCGGGCGCGCCGGTGGAATCCGTCCAGTTGCTGCACGGTGGCGGTGACGTCGGCGCGGCGCTCTGCGCGGCGGCGGAGATTTCCGTCATCAGCTTCACCGGCAGCGCGGAGACCGGTGCCGCCGTGGCCCGGGCGGCCGGGGCCAAACGTCTGGTGCTGGAGCTCGGCGGGAACGCGGCGACGATCGTCTGCGAGGACGCGGACCTGGGCGAGGCCGCGCGGGTGTGCGCGCGGACCGGATACACCAACTCGGGGCAGAGCTGCATCTCCGTGCAGCGGGTCTACGTGGTGCGGGAGCACTTCGACGCCTTCGTGGACCAGCTGACGGCCGAGGTGGCGGCGCTGACGGTCGGCGATCCGCTGGACCCGGCGACCGACGTGGGGTCGATGGTGGACGAGCGGGCGGCCGCGCGGGTGCTCGGCTGGGCGACCGAGGCGGTGGGCGGGGGCGCGCGGATCACCGTCGGCGGGAGCCGGGACGGCGCGACGCTGGCGCCGACCGTGGTGGCCGGGCCGCGCGCCGACGACAAGGTGGTGACGAAGGAAGTTTTCGGCGCCTTGGTGACCGTGCTGCCGTACGACAGCTTCGAGTCGGTGTTGGAAACCTGCAACGCCAGCAGCTTCGGGTTGCAGGCGGGAATTTTCACCCGCGACATCGGGCGGATCCTCACCGCCTGGCGCGAGCTCGAGGTGGGCGGCCTGATCGTGAACGGCTCGTCGAACTACCGGCTCGACCACGTGCCGTTCGGCGGGGTCAAGGACTCCGGGTTCGGGCGGGAGTCGCCGCGCTGCATGGTCGAGGACTACACGGTGATCAAGACGCTGCTGGTGCGCGGGATGTCGATCTGGGGGGAGAACTGATGGAGACGCGGACCGGCGCCGGCGCCCTGGTCGACCAGCTCACCGCTTACGGGGTGACGAAAGTTTTCGGCACCTGCGGGCATACCAACATCGCGCTGCTCGACGCGATCGGCAGGAGTGACATCGAGTTCGTCATCGCCCGGCACGAGCAGACCGCCGCGCACGCCGCCGACGGCTACGCCCGCGCGACCGGGCGGCCCGGCGTCGTCCTGATGCACGTCGGGCCGGGCATGATGAACGCGGTCACCGGGGTGGCGACGGCAGCCATGGACTCGGTGCCGCTCGTCGCGATCTCCGGGGACATTCCTTCCTATCTGTACGGGCGGCATCCGCACCAGGAAGTGAACCTGCACGCCGATGCGGACCAGACGGCGATCTATCGCCCGTTCGTGAAACGCGCCTGGCACGTGCATCGGGTCGAGGATCTGCCGCGGTTCACCGAGCGGGCGTTCTGGACGGCGACCAGCGGGCGGCCGGGTGCGGTGCTGCTCAACGTGCCGATGGATATTTTCAACCGGCCGTTGCCGGCGGGAAGTTACCCACTGCCGCGGGTGGTGACGCGGCCGGATCTGTCGGTGGCGGACGCGGAGCGGATCGCGGCGGCGCTCGTGGCAGCCGAACGGCCGCTGATCTATCTCGGGGGCGGGCTGCGGGGCGAGGTCGGGGGCTTGCGCGGTGAGGCGGATGGCGGCGCGGGTCCGCAGGCTGGGTCGGATGGCGGCGCGCGTGCGGAGGCTGGGCCGGATGGCGGCGCGCGTGCGGGGGCCGGGCCAGATGGATCGAGCGGAGAGGTGCGCGGCCCGCAAGGCGCACGTGGTGAGGGCGGCGTGCGCGGTCCGCAAGGCGCGGGCGGTCCGCAAGGCGCGGGCGGTCCGCAAGGCGGGGGCGGCGCTGGTGGCGGGGGAGGTGCATTTGGCGGGGGCCGTGCGGTTGGCGGAGGCGGCGAAAAGATTCTTCAGGAGCTCGCCGAGCACCTGGACATCCCGGTCGCCCACTCCCTGATGGCCAAGGGCACCCTCCCCGACGACCACCCCCTGCTCCTCGGCATGCCCGGCTTCTGGGGCCTGAAAGAAACCAACGACTACGCCCGCAACGCCGACCTCGTGCTGGCCATCGGCACCCGCTTCGCCGAGACCGACGCCAGCTCCTGGGACCCGGACTACACCTGGCGGTTCCCGCCGACCCGGCTCATCCAGATCGACATCGACCCGGCCGAGATCGGCCGCAACTACCCGGTCGAGATCGGCGCGGTCGCCGACGCCACCCGCGCCGTCGAGCAGATTCTCGCCGCCGTCCGCCGCCACCGCCCCGGAGGAAAGAAACAACCGGGCCTGCGCGAGCGGATCGTCACCGCGCGCACGAAACTTTTCGCCGACAGCGCGGAACGCGGCCGCGGCGACCAGTTCCCGCTGCGCCCCGAGCGGATCCTCGCCGACCTCCGCGCGAACCTGCCGGACAACGCGGTCCTGGTCACCGACGTCGGCTGGAACAAGAACGGCGTGGCCCAGTGCTACCCGCTCCCGGCCGCGGGCCGGTTCATCACCCCGGGCGGCGCCTCCACGATGGGTTTCGGCCCGGCCGCGGCGCTCGGCGTCCAGATCGCCGAGCCGGACCGGGTGGTGGTCGCGCTGATCGGCGACGGTGGGATGAGCGCCCAGCTCCCGGCGCTGCCGATGGCCGTCGAACAGGGCCTGCCGGTGATCTTCCTGGTGATGAACAACCGCGCCCACGGGACCATCTCCGACCTGCAGTCCAGCTTCTTCGGCCGCAGCTACGGCTGCGACTTCACCGACCCGGACGGCAATCCGTACAGCCCCGATTTCGCCGCCCTCGGGCGGGCCTGCGGCCTGGACGGCTACGACGTCGCCGAGCCCGGCGATCTCGAGAAGGCGCTGAAGTCCGCGGTGCAGCGCCGCCGCCCGGCCGTCATCGACGTCCCGATGGTCAACGAGCCCGTTCCCACGCCCGGCCATTGGAACATCAAGGACATTTACCAAGGTGTATTCGAATAGAGAGGTGAGACGAACGTGCCCCGACTTCGCGCCACCACCATAATCTCCGTTCTCCTCCTGATGGGCGCCGCCGCCTGCAGCGCCCCCGGCAGCAACGACGACAAGGCCACGTCCGGCAACGGCCCGATCAAGATTGCCTTGGTCGACGCGCAGAGCGGCCAGCTCAGCTCGCTCGGCGCGTGGGAGCTCAAGGGCGCCCGGCTCGCCGTCGACGAGTGGAACGCGGCCGGCGGCATCAACGGCCGCCAGATCCAGCTCGACGTCTTCGACGACCAGGGCGACCCGACCACCGGCACCACCCTGGCCCGCAAGATCGACAGTGAGAACTACCTCGCGATGATCGGCACCGCGGAGAGCGCGGTGACCATCGCGATGGCGCCCATCCTCAAGCAGGCCGAGATCCCGAACATCACCTCCGGCCAGTCGCCCGGCCTGGTCGCGGTCGGCTCCGAATTCCTGTTCCTCAACGGGCCGACCAGCACGACGTACGACGAGACCCTCGCCAAGTACGTCGTCGACCAGCAGGGCCTGAAGACCATCGCGATGATCACCAACAACGGCTCGTACGGCAAGGGTGAGCACGACGCGTTCCTCAAGTCCCTGAAGAGCCGGAACATCACCCCGGTCGCCGACCAGGTGGTCACCACCGACCAGAAGGACTTCTCCGCCGTCCTCACCGGCATCCGGCAGAAGAACCCGCAGGTAATTTTCGTCGGTGCCGAGGAGGTCGAATCCGGCCTGATCGTCAAACAGGCCCGCGACCTGGGCATCACCGTCCCGTTCGCCGGCGCCGCACCGCAGGGCACCCCGGTCTTCCTGGACACCGCAGGGGCGAAGGCAGCCGAGAAGACGATCGTCAGCTCGCCGTACCTGAGCAACGACGTCAGCGACGCGTCGAAGAAATTCGCCGCCGCCTACAAGGCGAAGTACAACGAGGATGCCGAGCTGCACGGGGCGAAGGCCTACGACGGTACGCAGATCATGCTGACCGCTCTCAAGTCCAGCAACGTGGGCACCGGCAAGGCCCTCGCCGACGCCATCCGCGCCACCAAGTACCAGGGGCTGCTCGGCGACTTCGCCTTCGACCAGACCGGCGTCGGCATCTTCGCCACCTCGATCGGCACCATCCAGAACGGCAAGCTCGTCGCGGTCACGGGCTGACCAGCATGCAGGTCTTTCTTCAGACGATCGTGGGCGGCGTCAGTCTCGGCGCCGTCTACGCCCTGGTGGCGCTGGGCTTCTCGCTCGTCTACCGCACCATGGGCCTGGTCAACTTCGCCCACGGCAACGTCGTCACCGTCGGCGCCTATCTCGCGTCCACCTTCTACCTGACCAGCAAGCTGCCGTTCGCCCTGGCGATGATCGCCGCCATCGCCGTGACCGGGATGATCGGCCTGGTCATCGAACGGGTCCTGCGCCCGTTGGAGAACCGCGACTTCGACCTGATGCTGATCGGCACGATCGGCTTCGGCATCGTCCTGGACGCCCTGGTGATCGCGATCTGGGGCGCCACCGGGCGGGCCGTCCCGTCGCCGGTGCCGGCCGAGCCGCTCGACGTGTTCGGGCTGCGGATCCGGACGTACGACCTGGTGGTGCTCGCCATCGCGGCGGTCGCCACGATCCTGTTGGTTCTTTTCCTCTCCCGGACCAAACGCGGTGCCGCGATGCAGGCCGTCGCCATGGACCACGAGGCGGCCACCGCGGTCGGCATCCACGTCGGGCGCAGCAACGCGATCGCCTTCATGATCGGTGGCGGTCTCGCCGCGCTGGCCGGCGGCCTGGTCGGCCCGCTGCTCTACGTCAGCCCGGCGCTCGGCGGCGCGCTCGGCATCAAGGGCTTCGCCGCGGCGATCCTCGGTGGCTTCGGCAGCATCCCCGGCGCGATCGTCGGCGGCCTCGCCATCGGCATCCTCGACTCGTTCACCGCCGGGCACTTCCAGGGTTACTCCGAACTGGTCACCTTCATCGTCTTCACGGTGATCATCATGGTGCGCCCGACCGGCATCTTCGGCGAGCGGACGGTGAACCGGGCATGAGAACGAAGATCCTGCTGCTGGCGGCCGCCGCGATCGCGGCCTGGCTGCTGCCCTACGGCCTGGACTCCTACGCCATCCACGTCGTCGACGTCATCCTGATCTTCGCGGTCCTGGCGATCGGGCTCGGCCTGGCGATGGGCATCGCCGGGCAGGTCAACCTGGCCCAGGTGGCGGTTTTCGGCGTCGGCGCCTATGTGACGGCAATTCTCACCACGAAGGCCGGCTTCGGCTTCTGGGTCTCGGCGGTCCTGGCGGTCCTGGCCACCGTGCTGATCGGCCTGGTCATCGGTGTCCCCGCGCTGCGCGTGCAGTCGCATTACCTGGGCATCGTCACGCTCGGGCTGGCGCTCGCGTTCACCAGCTGGGTCACCAACGCGCAGGTTTCCGGCGGCGCCGAGGGCATCTCCGGGATCCCGGTGCCGGAAATTCCCGGCGTCGATCTCTCCAGCGAATATCTCTACTACTACCTGGAGATAATTGTCTTCGCGGTCCTGCTCGCGTTCGGACTTTTCGTCGTCCGGACCAGCCTGGGGCGGCGGATGCGCGCGATGCGCGACGACGCGCTCGCCGCCGGCTCGCTCGGCGCCGAGGTCCCGGTGCTGCGGATGACCGCGTTCATGCTGGCCAGCGTCTACGGCGGAGTCGGCGGCGTGCTCTACGCGGGACTGATCCGCTACGTGGCGCCGGAATCTTTCAACATCGCCAACATGTTCCTGCTGCTCGGCATGGTGATCATCGGCGGCCGGCAGAGCCTGGTCGGCTGCGTGGTCGGCGCGGTGGGCCTGTCCCTGGTCCGGGAGGCGCTCGTCGATCACCCACAGATCGCCCAGATCGCGTACGGATCGGTGGTCGTCCTGGTGGTGGTCTTCGCCCCCACCGGTCTGGCCGGGCTGCCGGTCCGGGTCCGCGCGGCCGTCGCCCGCCGCCGTGGGCATCAGGGCGCTGCCGCGCAATTACGACCCTTCCATCCGTACGAGGTGGAGCAGTCCCGCCCGGACGGCGAAAACATTCTTCAGGTCGACCAGGTGACCAAACAGTTCCGCGGTCTGAAAGCCCTCGACGACGTCTCGCTGACCGTGGCGGCCGGCGAGATCCGGGGCATCGTCGGCCCCAACGGCTCCGGCAAGACCACCCTGTTCAACGTGGTCAGCGGGCTGTACCGGCCGACCCGCGGCCGGGTCCGGTTCCGGGGCAGCGATCGGACCGGCAGCGCGCCCTACCGGCTGGCGCGCGCCGGGATGTCGCGGACGTTCCAGAACCTGCGGCTCTTCGGCGACCTGTCCGTCGAAGAAAATATCCTTGTCGCGCAGGACCGCAGCCGGACCCGGGAGAGCTGGCGGTATCTGCTGCGGCCGGTCAGCGTGCTGCGCCGGGACCGGGTGCTGCACCGGCAGGCCCGGGACGTGCTCGACCGGTACGGCCTCACCGAGTTCGCCGGGCTGGCCCCGAAGTCGCTGCCCTACGGCATCCAGCGGCGTGTCGAGATCGCCCGGGCGGTCGCCGCCGGGCCGGCCCTGCTGCTGCTGGACGAGCCGGCCGCCGGCCTGAACGGCGAGGAGGTGCGGCAACTCGCCGAGATCGTGCGCTCGATCCGGGACAGCGGCATCACGGTGATCATCATCGAGCACAACATGGGGCTGGTCATGTCGCTGTGCGAGCGGGTGACGGTGCTGGCCAGCGGGCGGATCATCGCGGAGGGGACGCCGGCCGAGGTGGCCCGGACGCCCGCGGTGATCGAGGCGTACCTCGGGGATTCGATGTCCTCGGACGACCTGCCGCCGATCTCGGAGGTGACGCGATGACGGTGATGTCTCGTCTGTGGCTGCCCGGAGCGATGGTTGCGGGTCGCTGGGTGCGGCTGAATCTGGAGGTGGTGTGATGACCGCGGCGCCCACTGCGCCGGTGACTACCGGCCGGACGCTGACCGTTGAGGGGCTGACCGTGCATTACGGCGGCGTCTGCGCCGTACGCAATCTGGGTTTTGAGGTTCCGGCGGGGGATGCCGTCGGTGTGATCGGGGCCAACGGTGCGGGGAAGACCTCGGCGTTGAAGGCGATCATGGGGTTGGTGCCGCGGACGGTCACGGCGCTGCGGTTCGGCGACGTCGACCTGGGCCGGGTCAGTGCTCGTGACATGGTCCGGCACGGGATCGGCTACGTCCCCGAAGGGCGGCACGTGTTCGCCGGGCTGTCCGTCGAAAAGAACCTTCTGCTGGGTGCCTACGCGCGGAAATGGAACGCGGAGACCCGCGCGACCCTCGGCGAGGTGTACGAGCTGTTCCCGGTGCTCGGCGAGATGCGCGGGCGGCTCGCCGGCGCGCTCTCCGGGGGCCAGCAGCAGATGCTCGCGATCGGAAGGGCGCTGATGTCGAAGCCGCGCCTGTTGCTGCTCGACGAGCCGTCGATGGGCCTGTCACCGAAGTTGGTCGAGGACATTCTCGCGGTGCTGTTGCGCCTGCGAGCGGAAGGATTAAGTCTGCTGCTGGTCGAGCAGAACGCGAAACTTACCTTCGAGGCCACCAGCACCTGCCTGGTCGTCGAGAACGGGGAGGTCGCGATGACCGGTACCGCGGATCGGCTCCGGCACGACCCGCAAGTGAGGCGGATCTATCTCGGACTCTGATTCCGTGGCCGCATCCGTGGCCACGGAAACCTCGGGCCGCTGAAGCCGTCGGCGTCCGCGACCGCTGGCTCCGGAAACCATAGAGTTCGAAGGAAAGTTCCAACGGAAGGAAACAAACATGCCGACTCCGCCACCTCCGGCGGCCAAGGAGCGCGTCCGGGACCCCGAGCGCACCCGCGCCGAGATCATGGAGGTGGCGACCCGGGAGTTCGCCGACCAGGGCTATGCGGGCGCGCGGGTCGACGAGATCGCGGCCAAGACCCGGACCACGAAGCGGATGATCTACTACTACTTCGGTGGCAAGGAAGGTTTGTTTCTTGCCGTTCTGGAGCAGGCGTATCGGCACATCCGTTCGCTCGAGCAGCAGCTGGATGTCGATCATCTGGAGCCGATCGAGGCGCTGCGGCAGCTGGCCGAGCTCACCTTTGATCACCATGAGTCGCATCAGGACTTCGTCCGGCTGGTGGCGATCGAGAACATTCACTACGCGCGGCATCTGCAGCGTTCGGAGTCCCGTGAGGTTCTGGCCGCGCCGGCTCTGGAGGTTCTTACCCGGATCATGGAGCGGGGACAGGCTGCGGGCGTCATCCGGGACGGTCTGGACGCGCTGGACGTTCATATGATCATCAGTGCGTTCT
The DNA here is from genome assembly GCF_019704555.1 of Actinoplanes sp. L3-i22. NCBI lineage: Bacteria > Bacillati > Actinomycetota > Actinomycetes > Micromonosporales > Micromonosporaceae > Actinoplanes > Actinoplanes sp. L3-i22. The sequence goes on along the minus strand of NZ_AP024745.1, from coordinate 6,969,267 downwards.
GTGTGTTCCGGGGGGCCAACCGCTATACGTTCCGGGCGATCTTCGGCCGGGATCTGCTGGATCCGTCCCTGCGTGATCATCTGCGTCGGACCATCGGTGACCTGGTCGTCGCGCACGTCAGCGCGCGGGGCGGCGGATCGCTTCCGGCGGCCGATCTGTCAGGACCTCCTCGCTGAGCTGCGCCGGTTGAGTTCCTGGTCGACGCGGTGCGCCGCGGCGGTGAGGTGGGTCGGCGGTGGAGAAATGCAGCGTGGGGCTCGGGGCTCGGGGCGCGGAGGCGCGAGGGTGTGGCGGCGCGACGGTGTGGCGGGGCGGGGCGGTGTGGCGGCGCGGGCGGGGCGAGGGCGCGACGGCGTGGCGGCGCGGAGGCGCGAGGGCGTGGTGGCGCGAGGCGCGGAGGCGCGAGGGCGTGGTGGCGCGGGGCGCGAGGCGCGGAGGCGCGAGGGCGTGGTGGCGCGGGGCGTGGTGGCGCGGAGGCGCGACGGCGTGGTGGCGCGGGGCGCGAGGCGCGAGGGCGTGGTGGCGCGAGGCGCGGAGGCGCGAGGGCGTGGTGGCGCGGGGCGCGAGGCGCGGAGGCGCGAGGGCGTGGTGGCGCGGGGCGTGGTGGCGCGGAGGCGCGACGGCGTGGTGGCGCGAGGCGTGGTGGCGCGGGGGCGCGAGGGGTTGGGCGCGAGGTGAGGTGGTGCGGGCGCGACCTGGGCCGCGTCCGCACCGACTGAGGTCAGGCTGGGTGGTCGTCCAGGATCAGGACGATTTTGCCGCGCCGGGATCCGGACTCTACGGCGGTGTGTGCGGCGGCGGCGTTCATCAGGGAGAACTCGGCCTCGATCGGGATGACGAAGCGGCCCTGCGTGAACAGCTCCGCCGCCGCCCGCAGGCCGTGCCGGCCGTGTGGCTCGCCGGCCAGCTCGCCCATCGAGAGGCGCACGCCGTGCGACGCCGCGCTGAAGTCGGCCAGGCTGAGTACCGACGCCGGATCGCCGGTGAGGCTGATCAGTTCCGGTAGCGAGCCGGCGCCGGCCACGTCCAAGGCGCGATCCACGCGGGGACCCGCCGCGTCGAGGGCGCGGTCCACGCGGGGACCCGCCGCGTCGAGGGCGCGGTCCACGCGGGGACCCGCCGCGTCGAGGGCGCGGTCCACGCCAGCACCGGCCACGTCCAGGGCGCGATCCACGCGGGCACCGGCTGCGTTCAGGGCGTGGTGGTCGAGTGCACCCGCCGCACTGTGGGCGCGGTCCGCAGGGGCACCGTCCGCGTTCAGGGCGCGGACGTCGCGGGTGCCGGCCACGTCGCGGGCGTGGTCGAGGTGGGCACCTGCCGGGTCGAGCGCGCGGTTGGCCCCTGCGCTGGTCGGGTTCAGGGGGTGGTTGGTGCTGGTCACCCGGGTGGGTAGGTCTGGGCCGTAGGTGATGGGGGTGGCGCCGAGTTTGCGTAGGAAGTCGTGGTTCGACGGGCGGGCGGTGCCGATCACCCGGGCGCCCCGCGCTACCGCCAGCTGCACCGCTACGCTGCCGACACCGCCGGCGGCGCCGTCGATCAGGAGGGTCATTCCTGGGTGTACGTCGAGCAGGTCCAACGCCCTGGTTGCCGTCTCGACGCTGGTGCCGGCTGCGCCTGCCTGCGCCCACGGCATGGTGGCCGGCTTCGGGGCCCAGGACCGCAGGATCGCGAACTCCGCGGACGCGCCGCCCAGGCCGGCCAGCTCGACGCTTCCGAACACCTCGTCGCCCGGTGCGACCCCGGTGACGCCGGGACCGATCTCGTCGACGACGCCGGCCGCGTCCACCCCGGGAATGTGCGGGAGCGCGAGGCGGGCGCTCATCGGGGTACGGCCGGAGCGCAGGGCGGCGTCGACCGGGGAGACTCCGGCGGCCTTCACTCGTACCCTAATTTGGTTTTGAAGGGGGTGCGGCGCAGCCGCTTCGGCGAGGTGGAGGACTTCCGGGCCACCGAACTCGGTGTAGTGAACAGCGAACATGCCGGTACGGTAAGTCGGAACCGGAGCAGCTGTTCCGGAACGCGACCGAAGTGAGAAGGGCGGCGGCCGGCAATGTCTCGGATACCGCGGTCGGACGCGCGTGCCAACCGGGAGCGGGTTATCGGCGCGGCGCGGGAGACGTTTGCCGCCGATGGTGTCGAGGCGCCGATGCGGGCGGTCGCGCGGCGGGCCGGGATCGGTGTCGCGACCCTCTATCGACATTTTCCGGCGCGGGCCGATCTGCTGACGGCAGTTCTCGCCGAGCGGGTCGCGGAGTGCTCCGAGCGGATGCGGGCGGCGCTCGAGGATCCGGATCCGTGGCGGGCGTTGGAGGGGACGATCCGGGAGTTCGCTGACCGGCAGGCGAGCGACCGGGCGCTCAACGAGGCGCTGTTCGGCGCGCACGATGCGTTTCCGGAGGAGCGTCGTGAGCACTCGCGGGCGCTGAACACGCTGGTCGAACGGGCGCGGAAGGCGGGCGTGCTGCGGGCCGGGGTGGACGCTGACGACGTGCGGGCCGGGCTGCTCGCGATCGCGTCGCTGCGCCGGCTGCCGCCGGAGACGAGTGGTGCGGTGATCGGCAAGCTCCGCGATTTGATCCTGGCGGGGCTTCGGCGAAAATAACCGCCGAAAATAACCACCAGAAATTGCCGGCAGAAACAAACCACCGAAACAAACCGTCGAAACCAAACGGTAGAAACAAACCACCAAACCAGCCGGTAGAAAAACTCCGCCGAAAACAGACCGGAAAAACGACCGGCAAAAACAAACCGGCAAAAACAAACCGCCGGAACAAGGCGGGACCGAATACGTCACTCCAGGCCGAAGTCGCCCAGCAGTTCGGTGATCGCCAGGACCTGGTGGACGATCGGCACCGGATCACGCACCAGCACGTCTCGGCCCGCTACGCTTGCCGCTTTCTTGCATTCGACCAGGGCCTGGACCCCGGCCGAGTCCAGGAATGTCAGGTGGCTCGCGCCGAGCTCGATCAACGGCGCCGCCGTGTCGGCCAGGATCTGATGAAAAGCGGTCACGAAGGCCGCGGTGTTGGGAGTGTCGAGCTCACCGTCGAGATCGATGCGGACCGTCCGGCCGTCGACGGCCACCGGCGCACCGATGCGCAGTGCGTGATCGTGCTCCACGGATCTCTCCTGCGTCGAAAGGCGTCGGCGCGAAAAAATAGGGCTGACATCAGCGACAGTACGTGATTCCCCGGCCGGTCCCGTCGTTCATCGCACCACTGGCCGGGCCGGGCGGCGTTGTCAGCCGAGCGGGAGCGTCGCCGTGGCGCTAGCGCTCGTGCGGGGAGGGTAGTCGTGGTGCCAGGCCGGTCCCGTCGCCCGTCGCACTGCTGGCTGGACCGGGTGGTGTTGTCGCCTGAGCGGGAGTGTCGCCGTGGCGCTGGCGCTCGTGCGGGAGGGTGGCCGTGGTGTCGGGTCGGTCTTGAAGGTCGTCGCACTGCTGGCGGACGTGCGGAATGGTGGCCGCGGTGTTGGCGGGCTACACCATCGCGTCGCTGATTGACTTTACGCCGCCGTGGGCGGTCAGGCCGCCGTCGACAGGGATCTCTGCGCCGGTGATGAACGATGACTCGTTGCTTACCAAGAACAAGATCAAGGGGGCGACTTCGTCGCTGGTTCCGGTACGACCGAGCGGGGTCTCCGCGACGTTGGCGTCCCGGAACGCCGGGGCGGCGGAGGCGGTCATCGGCGTCTCGATGTATCCGGGGTGCACCGTGTTGACCCGGATGCCGCGTGGTCCGAGCTCCAGGCACGCGGCCTTGGCGAGTCCGCGCAGCGCCCACTTGCTGGCGGTGTACGCGACCGGATAGTGCCCGGTCAGCGCGGCGACCGAGCCGACCACGACGATCGAACCGCCCCCGGTCATCAGCGGGGTCAGCGCCTGGATACCGAGCAGGGTGCCGGTGACGTTCACGTCCGAGACGCGGCGCAGGTCGGCCGGGTCGAGCTCGCCGAGCCGGGCCCGCCAGGTGATCCCGGCGTTGGCGACCAGGGCGTCGACCCGGCCGTAGCGCTGTCGCAGGTCCGCCGCGAGGGCGGCCCAGCCGGCCGGGTCGGTGACGTCCAGTTCCCGGATCCCCGGCCCGGCGTTGATGTCACAGGCGATCACGGTGGCGCCCTCGGCGGCGAGCAGCCGCGCCTCGGCGGCGCCCTGCCCCTGGCCGGCGCCCGTCACCACGACGATCTTTCCGTTGACCCGCACGGTCCCAGGATCGGGGTGGCCGGGAGTTCCGGGAAGACCGGATTCGCCGATGCCGGCCATCACCGGGGCTGATGGTCAGCCGGGGAGTCCGCTCGGCTCCGGGATCCGGTGCATCTTCGGCTGGCACGGCACCGCCCGGCGCAGGCCGACCGGAACCTCCGGCTGATGCCACGGCGTCCGCTGATGACTCAGCCGTGGCTGCTCCGGCGAGGCGCTCCGACGCTTCTCGACGGTGGCTTGCGTGGCGTTCCGGCAGGTCCCGGCTGCGGCCGGCGTGGTGTTCAGGCACGTCACGAGGGCAGCCGACATGGTGTCTGGGCATGTCCCGACGGCGGTCGGCGTGGTGTCCGGGCATGTTCCGAGGGCGGCCGGTGTGGCGTTCCGGGAGGTCTCGGCCGCGGTCGGGGTGGCGCTGCGGCGCTTCTCGACCAGGGCGCAGACGGCGGCCAGAACCATGCCGAGCAGCATGCCGAACCCGGCCCCGGCCAGCGGATGATGCGCGAACGTAGCCCCGCCGATCCGGCCCAGCCCGAGCGCATACCCCGCCCAGGCCAGCCCGGCGAGCGCGCTGAAGAGCCGGAACCTGGCCGGGTGCAGACCGGCCGACCCGGCGGTCACGGTCGTCGCCGTCCGCCCGTACGGAATGAAGCGCCCGACCAGGATGGCCGCTCCGCCGTACCGGAGAAGCGCTCTTTCGCCCTTTGTCCGGACCTCCGCCATCCGGCCCCGGGTGAGCCGCCCCGCCCGCCGCCCGAGCCGGTAGGTGATCCGGTCCCCGGCGATCCCACCGGCCGCCACCACGGCCAGCAGGGCGAAGACGTTCGGTGAGCCGGTCGCGGAGAGCGCGAACAGGCCGATCACCAGCGTCTCGGACGGCATGACCGGGAAGAACCCGTCGATGGCCACGGCCACGAAGACGATCACGTAGAGCCACGGTGAACAGATCAGTGGCAGCAGGTGGTGCAGCATCGGCGTCCCTCCCTCAATCCGTTGTCACCGACCGTACGGATGAGGGCGGCACCGCTTCGATGGTGCGAACCCGCCGATCTGGGTAGGGATAACACCACCATCCGAAGGCGTCCCAGGGGTTTCGCCGGGTTGAACTTCCGGCCGGGATCAGCCCTGGTGGGACCCGGTGCCGCGGACGGCCGTGGGCTCGTAGTGGCGTGGGGTCTCCAGCACCGTCTCGGCGAACTCGCGGGTCGCGGCCAGGAACCCGGAGTCCCGCAGGTGGTGGCCCTCCGAGGTCCAGGTGATCCGCAGCACGTAGGACGTGCCGTCGTCGGTGCCGCGGGTCAGCTCGTAGTCCACGCACTGCGGCGCCTGCTCCAGGACGCGCACCGCCCGCCCGAGCGCCGCCTCGAACCCGGCCGCGTCGTGGAGGATCCGGTACCGGATGTACTGCACCGTCATGCGCCCACCCTAGAGGCCGGCAGCCGGGGCATCGCGGGTCAGGCGGCCGCCCACGTCACGACGCCGGACAGGTCGGTGGCCCGGCGGCTCACCGAGGCCCACGAGGCGCCGGGCGGGGCGACCATCCGCCAGTCGCCGTCGACCCAGCGGACCGTGAACGTGGTGACCTGGTACGCCGTCGTGCCCGCGACGACGGCGTCGTAGACCAGCCCGATCACGGCCGTGTCCGGGCTGTACGACTGGTACACGAAGCCGGCCAGCCGGCCCAGCCGGCCGCCGGTGGCGGTCTGCGGCCCGGCCTCGTACGCCCGGATCGCGGCCAGGAGCTGGTCCCGGGCGGCATCGGGCAGGAACTGCTGCTCGATGGTCGGTTCCCAGGACTCGCGGCCGGAGCTGTAACCGGCCCGGAGGCTGATCTGCGCCACCGCGATGAGGGCGCCTTCGGGGGAGTGGGCGTAGCCGGAGGCGACGCCGCCCCGGACCGAGGACGGGCCGGCCGTCCTGCTCACCGGCAGGCTGGTCCCGCCGAACGGCTCCCAGCTGACGCCCGCCGGAGCGACCGTCGGGAGGGTCGTGGACAGCGCCCCGCCGGGATCGACCGCCCCGGTGGTGCCGACGGCCCGCGGTGCGCCCGGTCCGGTGGGCCGGTCGCCGCGGCCGGAGCCGATCGCGATCAGCACCGCCCCGGCCACGAGTACGACGACGAGCGCCACGGGCAGCACGAACGCCGGGCGGGTCCACCGTGCCGGCGGCGTGTCCGGGACATCGGGCGTGGTCGGTTCCAAAGGGGTCCCCCGTTACGGTTGGCCGGACCCCGGATACTCCCCGTGTCGCGGCGGTCATCGTGCGATGTATTCAACCCGGTCGTCCGGCAAAGATCGAATCCGATCAGCACCGAGATGTCGATCATGGCGGGAACTGATCGGGGGCGGCGGGCGACTGACGGTCCGTGCGAGGTGTGCGGACAGTGCCGGTAGTGGTGGCCGTGGTCGTCCTGATCGGGGCGTTGCGGTTCGGGGGAGCGGTTGACGACGCGGTGCTGCCCGGGATCCCGAGTCCCGGAGCGGTCACCGAGTGGGGGCTGCCGGTGGTGACGCTGGCGGCGACCCTGCTCGGGGTCCTGACCGTCGGGCTGACCGTGACGGCGGCGTTCCTGCTGCCCGGGGACGGGGTCAGCGTCGCGGCGCGGGGGTGGTGGCTGCTGCGGCGGACGACCTGGGTCGCTCTGCTGTGGGCGGTCGCGTCCGGCGCCCTGATCCTGTTCACCGTCTCGGACGTGCTCGCCGTGCCGATCGGGCAGCTCAGCCGGCCCGCCGTGGTCAGCTTCGCGCTCTCCGTCTCGCAGGGGCAGGCGTTGCTGCTGCAACTCGGGCTGGCCCTCGCCGTGGCGGTGCTGAGCCGGGGCGGGACGTCGCGCGGGCTCGCCGCGGTGGCCGCCGGGGTGGCGGTGGTCGCGGTGCTGCCGCCCGCGTTCACCGGGCACGCGGCCGGCGCCGGGAACCACCAGGTCGCGGTCACCGGCCTGGCCGTGCACGTGCTCGCGGCCTCGCTCTGGGTGGGCGGCCTGGCCGGGTTGCTGCTGGTCCGGCGGCACCGGCGGTTCGCGGAGACCGCGGGGCGGTACAGCCGGCTGGCGCTCGGGTGCTTCGTGGCGACCGCGGTCAGCGGGGTGGCCGGCGCGGCGGTGCGGCTGGGGACGTGGCCGGAGCTGTGGGGCTCCCGGTACGGCGTACTGGTGCTCCTGAAGGTTTCCGCCCTGCTGGTCGTCGGGGTGATCGGGGCGGTGCACCGGCGCCGGGCGGTCTGGGCGGGAAGTTTCGTGCGGCTGGCCGTGGGGGAACTTGTCGTGCTCGGCGCGGCGGCCGGCCTGGCGGTCGGGCTGTCGCGGACGCCGACCCCGGTCGTCGAGGACGCCGGGGCGCCGGATCCGCTGGTGGAGGTGCTCGGGTTCACGCCGCCGGGCGCGCCCACCGCCGTACGGATGCTCAGTGGTTTTCTGCCGGATTTTTTCTTCCTGACCGTGGTGATCGTCGGCATCGTCGCCTACCTGGCGGGGGTGCGCCGGATGCGCCGGGCCGGCCACGACTGGCCGGTGAGCCGCACGGCCTCGTGGATCGGCGGTCTGCTGCTGCTCGGCGCGATCACCATGCTGGGCGTCGCGCGGTACGCCTACGTCCTGTTCAGCGTCCACATGGTCCAGCACATGGTGCTGTCCATGGTGGTGCCGATCCTGCTGGTCGGTGGCGCGCCGGTGACGCTCGCGCTGCGGACCCTGCGGCGGCCCGCGGATCCGCAGGTGCGCGGCGCCCGGGAGTGGCTGCTGGTGGTCCTGCACAGCCGGGTGTTCCGTCTGATCGGTCATCCGCTGGTGGCGCTCGGGATCTACGTGGTCAGCCTGTACGGGCTGTACCTGGGGGACCTGCTCGCCACGCTGATGCGCTACCACCTGGGGCATCTCGCCATGCTGGTGCACTTCGTGCTGGCCGGGTACCTGCTGTTCGGGGTGCTGATCGGGACGGATCCCGGGCGCCGGCGGGTGCATCCGGCGCTGCTCACGATCGTGCACTTCCTGGCGATGGTGGCGCACGCGTTCTTCGGGTTCGTGCTGCTGCAGTCGACGACGGTGATCGCGGCCGGCTGGTACACCGGCGTGCATCCGGCCTGGGCGGCGCCGCTGCTCGACGATCAGCGGCTCGGGGCCGGGCTGGCCTGGGCGTTCGGGGAGCTGCCGGCGGTCGCGGTGATGCTGCTGCTGGTGCGGCAGTGGATCCGGGACGACGAACGCGAGCAGGTGCGGACCGACCGGGCACTGGACCGTCTCGAGGTTCGTACCGTGAAATCCTGAAAATTCATGTTTTGCCGGGAACTTCTGGAACGTGAGCGCGGACCAACGCGGTGAAGACTCCCGATCAGAACGGACACCCATGCGAATCCTCCCCGCGGCGATGCTCACCGCTGCTCTGATCACTTTCGGCCTGGCCGGTTGCGGCAGCGGCGACGACACCACCGCGAGCGGCGTCACCCCGGCGCCGTCCGCCACGGCGAGCACGCTGACGATCAAGGACCCGTGGGTGAAGGCGGCCGACGCCGGCGTGATGACCGCGGCGTTCGGCGTGCTGGTCAACGACACCGACGCGGACATCACCGTCACCGCGGCCGAGTCGGCGGCCTCGCCGATGGAGCTGCACGAGATGACCATGAAGGACGGCAAGATGGTCATGCAGCCGAAGGCGGGCGGCTTCGTGATCAAGGCGAAGGCCACCCACGAGCTGTCGCCCGGCGGCGACCACCTGATGCTGATGAAACCGGCCCAGGCCATCGAGGCCGGCGACGAGATCGCTTTCAGTTTGAAACTTTCCGACGGTACGGCGGTGGCCTTCACCGCGATCGCGAAACCGTTCGTCGGCGCCGGCGAGAGCTACGACCCGGGCATGCAGATGCCGGCCTCGGGCACGCCGATGGGCAGCACGAAGCCGTGACGCCACGACCCGCCCCGGTGAGCCGGCGGCGCCTGCTCGCCGGGGGCGCGGTCGCCGGCCTCGCCGCGGTCGCCCCCGGCGCGCGACCGGCCGCCGCCGACCCCGGCGCGCGACCGGCCGCCGCCGCCGATCTCAGCACCGGCACCGCCACCGTCGCCTTCCACGGCCAACGCCAGTCCGGCATCGCCGAGGACCCGCCCGCGCACGCCGCCTTCGTGGCATTCACCCTGGCCAAGGGCACCGACCGGGCAGCCCTGGCCCGGATGCTCCGGCTGCTCTCCGACGACGCGTCCCGGCTCACCCAGGGCACCCCCGCGCTCGGCGACACCGACGCGACCCTGGCGACGTTGCCCGCGCGGCTCACGGTCACGTTCGGTTTCGGTCCCGGCCTGTACAAAGCGGCAGGCCTGCCGGCACCGGTGGCAGACCTGCCCGCCTTCACCGTCGACCGGCTGGAACCGCGCTGGACCGGCGGAGATTTCCTTCTGCAGATCTGCGCCGACGACCCGCTCACCGTCGCCCACGCCCAGCGCATGCTGATCAAGGACGCCCGCCCGTTCGCCGCGATCCGGTGGGTCCAGCAGGGCTTCCGGCGCAGCCCCGGCGTCCAGGCGCCCGAGCACACCCAGCGCAACGTGCTCGGCCAGCTCGACGGCACCGCCAACCCGCGCGGCGCCGTGCTGGACGCGGCGGTGTGGAATCCGGACGGCTCGACCACGCTCGTCGTGCGCCGGATCCGCGCCGAGATCGAGAAGTGGGACATGCTCTCGACCGGCGACAAGGAGAGCGCGGCCGGCCGCCGCCTGGCGTCCGGGGCGCCGCTGAGCGGGCAGGCCGAGCACGACGAGCCCGACTTCACCGCGCTGGACGCCGCCGGGCTGCCGGCGATGCCGGACTTCTCGCACGTCACCCGGGCGCACGTGACCGATCCGGCGCTGAAGATCCTGCGGCGGCCGTACAACTACGACGGCGCGCCGGACGCCGCCGGGCGCCCGGACGCCGGCCTGATCTTCGCGGCCTACCAGCGCGACATCGCCCGCCAGTTCCTCCCCATCCAGCGCCGACTAGCCGAGAAGGACCTGCTGAACGAATGGATCACGCCGATCGGCTCCGCCGTCTTCGCCGTCCCACCCGGCTGCCCGGACGACGGCTGGATCGGCGAGCAGCTCCTGTCGTGAGGCGGGCAGACCCACTCGTGAGGCCTGCGAGCCCGCTCGTGAGGTGGGCAAAATCGGTCCTGATCGGGCTGCTGCTGGCGCTCCTCGCGCCCGCCGCGCCGGCCTGGGCGCACACCCAGCTGCTCACCGCGGACCCGGCGAAGGGCGCGGTGCTGGCCGCCGCGCCGGCCACGGTCACGCTGCGCTTCAGCCAGCGCCTCAACCCGGACTACACCACGATCGTCGTCAGCGACACCGCCCGGCAGCCGATCCCGGCCGCGGCACCGGTGATCGCCGGCGACGCGGGCACGATCACTCTCGGTCGCCCGCTGGGCAACGGGGCCTACACGGTCGCCTACCGGGTGGTCTCGACCGACGGGCACACGGTCCAGGGGTCCTATCCGTTCACGGTCGCCGATCCGTCCCTGCCCGCAGCGATCGCGCCGGCCTCGGCGGTTCCTTTCGCCGCCACGCCTGCGGCGGGCGGTTTCAACCCCTTCTTGCTGCTCATCCCACTCGCCGCTGTGCTCATTGCCGCGATGATTTGGTACGGACGGAGCTGGCGATCGAGGAGGGAAAGTTGACCCGCGCGGATGCCGTCGGCGCCCGTGAGGCTTGTCCGACGGGCGCGGGCAATGGCCGTACGCCGAAATCGGGTTAAAGAATGCGCAGGCCGGCGGCCTTGACCCGGCGGACCACCGGGGACGTGTCGGCGTGCGAGATCCCGTCGAGCGACCCGACCCCGGTGGCCAGGTAGTCGTAGAGGTCGTCGAGGTTGCGGCAGACCACCGACGCGACCACGTCGGCCGGCCCGGTGACCGCGCTGGCGTAGCCGATCTGCGGATGCGTCGCCAGCGCCGCCGTGACCGTGGCCAGCGCGGGCGGCGCGACGGTCAGGCGTCCAGGGTGTGAACGCGGGGCCGGAAGTCGGGTGCGGCGGCCGGTCGGCCGAAGTGGTAGCCCTGCAGGAGGCGGTAGCCGAGGTGCTCGAGCGCCTCGGCCTGCTCCGCGGTCTCCACGCCCTCGGCCACCGCGGTCAGGCCCAGGCCGTCGCTGACCTGGATCAGCGCGCGGGCGATCACCGCGTGCCGGCCGGCCTCGGTGACCCGGTCGACGAACGACTTGTCGACCTTGAGCACGTCCACCGGCACGGTGTGCAGCAGCCCGAGCGAGGAGTGCCCGGTCCCGAAGTCGTCCAGCGCGATCCGCACGCCGAGCGCCCGCAGCTCGTGCAGGGTGGTCACGGCCTGGCCGCCGCCGAACACCGCGGTCTCGGTGACCTCGACGGTCAGCCGGGTGGCCGGCAGCCCGGTGCTGGTCAGGATGTCCGCGACGGTGGCCGCGAACCGGGGACGGGCCAGCTGGCGGGCGGAGACGTTCACGCTGATCCGGTCCGGCGCGTCCGGGCCCAGCTCGGCGCGCCAGGTCACCAGTTGCTCGCACGCGGTCCGCAGGATCCACGCGCCCAGGTCGACGATCAGCCCGTTGCGCTCGGCGACCGGGATGAACTGGGCCGGGCTGATCAGGCCGCGCTGCGGATGCTGCCAGCGGACCAGGGCTTCGACCGCGACGACCCGGCGCTCCGGTACGGCGACGATCGGCTGGTACACCACCCGGAAGTCCCCGGCGTGCAGCGCGGCCTGCAGCTCGGCGCCGAGCCGGGCGTGCTCTCCGGCCCGTTCGTCGAGGGTGGGGGACCAGTGCCGGTACGGCTCGCCGGTGTCCTTGGCCATGTGCATCGCGGTCTCCGCGCGGCGCAGCGCCTCCACCGGCTCGGCCGCCTTGGCCAGCCCGATGCTCGCGCCGACCAGCAGCTCGTGCCCGCCCGCCCCGACCGGCGCGGCCAGCACCGCGATCAACTGCTCGGCGACCTCGGTGCCGGAGCCGTCGCCGGGCAGCAGCAGCGCGAACTCGTCCCCGCCGAGCCGGGCGACCAGCGCGCCGGGCGCCGCCGCGACGATCCGGGCGGCCACGATGACCAGGACCTGGTCGCCGACCGGGCGGCCGAGCTCGTCGTTGACGTTCTTGAAGCCGTTCAGCCCGAGGAACACCACCCGCAGCCGCCCGGTGTGGGCGGCGCGGGCCAGGGACTGCTCGAAGTGCCGCCGGTTCGGCAGGCCGGTCAGGTCGTCGTGCATGGCCAGCTCGCGCAGCGCGCCGGCCTTGGCCTGCACCTGCTTGACCAGCCCGGTCACCCGGGACGCGGCGAGCAGGCAGAGCATCGCCGAGCCGGCGCCGATCGCGACCCGGTCGACGCCGTTGTCGCCGACGTCCGGGATGAAGAGCATCACCGGGGGCAGCAGCGTGCAGGCGGTCAGGAAGACGCGGTGCGCGAGGTCGTGGCGGGCGCCGCCGGAGCGGCCCGGGGCGGCCTCGGCGGCCATCGACGGGTGCAGCGCGGCGGCCGCCCACATCACGTAGGCGAGCAGGAAGCCGGCCGAGACCTGGTTGCCGTCGTCGTCGCTGTTCAGCGTGATGATCGAGTAGCCGACGTCGGAGACCAGCAGCAGCATCGCGGCCGCGCCGAGGATCCAGGTGCTCGTCGTGCCGCCCCGCGAGGTGGCCAGCCGGACCAGCATCACCAGCAGCAGCGCGTCCACGGCCGGGTACGCCGTGCTGATCAGCCAGGTCAGCCGGGAGGTGCTGGCCTCGGCGGCGATCGGGTGCAGCACGAAGATCCAGAAGACCAGGCCCAGCCCGGTCCCGGCCATCGCGGCCGAGACCAGCGCCCCGCCCCGGCGGCGGCCCCGGACCAGCAGCCACAGCCCGACCGCGAGCAGGGGATAGCTGCCCAGGTAGAAGACGTCGGCGACGGACGGGTACGGCGCCTGGTGCAGGATGTACTGGTAGTACTCCCAGACCAGGTCGCCGGCGACCGAGGCGGCCTGACCGGCGCTGAGCCAGTACCAGACGGCGGGCCGCCGGGGGCGGTGCAGCCGGACGCCGAGCAGGATCGCCAGCGCGGAGAACAGGCCGATCCCGTTGTAGAACAGGTTGGCGGCCAGGCCACCGGACGGCAGCAGGTGGAAGCCGGCGATGGCGGCCACCCCGGCCGCCACCCACCAGCACCACAATTTCTCTCGCCGCACGGGCAATCAATCGTCCGGTACCGCCCGTAACTGAGAGTTACCTGTGTCACCTGGGGTGACGTCGGGCCGCAACCGCCCGAACCGCCGTTCCCGATCGTTATGGTCAGGAACGGGCGCGGGATGTCCGAAGTTCGCAAGTGATTCGCATTTTTTAAGGAGTCGAGATCGTGACCGTCACCGCAAGGTCCGTCGACCTGCCCGAGGGCACGACCGCCCACGATCAGACCCTGGATCGCTGGTACGTCAAGAAGCCGGTCGGCCTGTTCCCCTGGCGGGCGGTCAACGGGGAGAAGCTGACCGACTTCGAGGTCGACAATTTCCTTCGCTCCGGCCGGATCAGCGTCACGTTGCCGGGCGGCTACTGAAGCCCGGTGCGCACCGAGGTGATCCGGTGGGTGTTGAAGCCGAGCCAGTGCATCCGGCCGACGTAGCGCGCGTGCTCGATCTTCAGGCAGCGGTCCACCACCACGGTCAGCCCGCCGTCGGCCGCGATCCGGTTGCCCTCCTCGTTGATCACGCCGAACTGGCACCAGAGCGTGCCGGCGCCGATCGCCACCGCCTCCCGGGCGATGTCCGGCAGTGCGGCCGGCGCCCGGAAGACGTTCACCACGTCGACGTGCCCGGGGATCTCGGAAAGGCCGGCGTAGCTGCGCTCGCCGAGGATCTCGGTCTCCCGCGGGTTGACCGGGATCACCTGATAGCCGTGCCGCTTCAGGTAGTAGCCGACGAAGTAGCTGGCCCGTAGCTCGTTGCCGGAGAGCCCGACGACCGCGACGGTCTTCGCGGTGTTCAGCACGCGCTGGATCGCGGTGGTGTCCTGATACCGGTCGAGATCGGTCATGCGTTCCCCCTCAGGGCCTGTTCTCATTTTTTGCCGCTCAAGGCCTGGTCCAGGTCCCAGATCAGGTCGTCGACGGACTCCAGGCCGACCGACAGCCGGATCGTGCCCGGCCCGACCCCGGCCGCCCGCAGCTCGTCGTCGCTGAGCTGCCGGTGTGTGGTGCTCGCCGGGTGGATGATCAGACTCTTCGCGTCGCCGACGTTGGCCAGGTGCGACCAGAGGGTGACGCCGCGGATCAGGTCCTGCCCGCCGTCGCGACCGCCTTCGCAGTCGAACGAGAAGATCGCGCCCGGCCCGAGTGGCAGATACTTCGCCACCAGCGGCTCATAAATTCCTCCAGGCAGGCCGGCGTACGTCAGGTTCGACGCCCGTGGATGCCGATCGAGGAACTCCGCCACCCGGCGCGCGTTCGTGACATGGCGTTCCATCCGCAGCGACAGCGTCTCCAGGCCCTGCAGGAGCAGGAACGCGTTGAACGGCGACAGCGCCCCGCCCAGGTCACGCAGCGTCTCGGCGCGCAGCTTCATCAGGTAGCCGTAGGTCCCGAACGTCTCGTGGAACTTCAGCCCGTGGTACGCCGGCGACGGCTCGGCGATCACCGGGAAGCGCCCGTTCGACCAGTCGAACGTGCCCGCGTCGACGACCACGCCGCCGAGGCTGGTGCCGTGCCCGCCGAGGAACTTGGTCGCCGAGTGGATCACGATGTCCGCGCCCCACTCGATCGGCCGGCACAGGTACGGCGTGGCGAACGTGCTGTCCACGATCAGCGGCAGCTCGTGCTCGTGCGCGATCGCCGCCACCGTCGCGATGTCCAGCACGTTGCCGCCCGGGTTGCCGATCGTCTCGGCGAAGAAAGCTTTCGTCGTCGGCCGGACCGCCTTGCGCCAGGCCTCCGGGTCGTCCGGGTTCACCCAGGTCAGCTCCACGTTCAGCTTGCCGAGCAGGTGCTTGAACTGGTTGACCGTGCCGCCGTAGAGCGCCTGCGAGGAGACCACGTGGTCGCCCGGCCTGAGCAGCGTGAACAGGGCGGCGGCCTGGGCGGCGATGCCGCTGGCGAAGGCCACCGCGCCGGCGCCGCCCTCCAGGCTGGCGACCCGCTCCTCGAACACCGCGACGGTCGGGTTCATGATCCGGGAGTAGGTGTTGCCGTACTCCTGCAGGTTGAAGTACGCGGCGGCGGACTCCGGGTCCTCGAAGACGTAGCTCGTGGTCTGGAAGATCGGGACCGCGCGGGCGCCGGTGTTGGGGTCGGGGCGCTGGCCGGCGTGCAGTTGGCGGGTCTCGAACCCGAACTCGTGGTCTTCGCTCATGGTCGGCCTTCGTTCAGGAAATCGCGGACGATCGGGGTCTGGCGGGCCTCTTCCAGCAGGAAGCAGTCGTGGCCGTACGGCGCCTCGATCAGGTGGAACTCGGCGGTCTTGCCGTGCTTGTGCAGAGCGGCGGAAATTTCCTCCGACGCCACCGGCGGGTACAGCCAGTCGGAGCTGAACGCGATCAGCAGCGTGCGGGCCCGGATCCGCTCGGCGGCCGCCTCGAGATCCAGCTGGAAGTAGGTCAGCGCCCGGGACAGGTACAGGTAGGTGTTCGCGTCGAAGCGCCGCACGAACGACGCCGCCTGATGCCGGAGGTAACTTTCCACCTCGAACTCCGGCTCGTGCAGCGTGTAGCGGAGATTTTCGCCGGACTGCAGGCGCCGCCCGAATTTTTCCGCCAGGGACGGCGCGGACAGGTAGGTGATGTGCCCGACCATCCGGGCCACCCCCATCCCGGCGTCCGGCGCGCTCCCGGTGCCGTAGTAGTGCCCGCCCCGCCAGGCCGGATCCCGCATGATCGCCTCCCGGGCGATCGCGTTCCAGGCCACCCCCTGCGGCTGCAGCGCGTGCGTCGACGCGATCACCACGATGTTGTCGACCTGATCGGGGTAGCTCGTCGCCCATTCGAGGGCCTGCATCCCGCCGAGCGAGCCGCCGGCCACCGCGGCCAGCCGCTCGATGCCGAGCTCGTCGAGGAACGCCCGCTCGCAGCGGACCATGTCGGCCACGGTGATCACCGGGAAGGTCGAGCCGTACGGCGCCCCGGTGTCCGGGTCGATCGAGGACGGGCCGGTCGTCCCGCGGCAGCCGCCGAGCAGGTTCGTCGAGACCACGAAGAACCGGTCGGTGTCGAACGCCTTGCCCGGCCCGATCATGCCGTCCCACCAGCCGATGCCCTTGGGACTGCCGGCCGCGGCGAACCCGTCGCGGGTGCTCTCCGCGGGCGGCGTCGGCGACAGGCCGGCGGCGTGCGCGTCGCCGCTCAGGGCGTGACACACCAGGATGACATTGTCCCGGGCGGGGGACAGCGTTCCGTACGTCTCATATGCGACTTTGACCTGCCGCAGTTGACGCCCCGAATCCAGGCACAATGGGCCTGGCAGCTCCAGGTGCTGGGTCTCGACGACGCCGACCGATCTTGGATCCATAACTCCCCGAAGCTAAGCCAGCCCTCGACAATTGTCTAGTATCCCGATGGGTCTTGTAGAAAGGCTCTGGGAGCGGGAAGGATGCCAGGCCATGACCACTATTGATAACGGAGTCAACGTTCAGGCGCTGCTCGACGCGCGGGAGGTGCTCAAGGGCGCGCCGGAGGCCGCCCAGTTCACCTGGCGGGCCTCCAGCAAGTGGACCAGGGGCGTGCACAGCACCACCACCATCGAGAAGTTCTTCGGCCTCGGCCAGGAACAGACCCACAAGGCCCAGACCGAGTACGCGTCGGACCACCCGGCCGTCTTCGCGGCCGAGGACAACGGCATCACCCCGATCGAGTACCTGCTGGTCGGACTGGCCGGCTGCCTCACCGCGGGCGTCGCGTCGGTCGCCCAGAACCGGGGCATCCAGCTGCGCTCGGTCGAGGCGACCGTCGAGGGCAACCACGACATCCGGGGCATCCTGGGCGCCGACAGCGACATCCGCAACGGCTACAACGACATCAAGGTGACCTTCCACATCGACGCCGACGCGTCCAAGGAGGAGATCGAGGCGATCGTCGCCCAGTCGCAGAAGCGGTCCGCGGTCTTCGACGCGCTCACCAACCCGACCGACGTGACCGTCGAGGTCGCCTGAATTGTCCGCCGAACGCGTCACCACGGTCGTCGTCGGCGCCGGGCACGCCGGCCTGGCGGCGAGCCACTTCCTCACCGCGCGCTCGATCGACCACGTCGTCCTCGAACGCGGCGAGGTGGCGAACTCGTGGCGGCGCGAACGCTGGGAATCGCTGCGGCTGCTCACCCCGAACTGGCTGAGCCGCCTGCCCGGCCTGGACTACGACGGGCCGGACCCGGACGGATACATGACGGCGGGCGAGGTGGCCGGTCTCATCGACCGCTTCGCCGCCGTGGTCGCCGCCCCGGTGCGCGAACAAACAGCATTAACTGCCCTTTCCCGTACGGAGGGTGGATACCGCCTCTCGACCGGGGGCGGGGAGCTGCTCGCCCGGTCCGTCGTGCTGGCCAGCGGGGCGTGCAACGTGCCGGTCACGCCGTCGTTCGCGGCGGCCGTTCCGTCGGGGGTGCGGCAGTTGACGCCGTTCGACTATCGCAGTCCCGCGCAGGTCGGCGAGGGTGGGGTGCTCGTGGTGGGGGCGTCGGCCACCGGGGTGCAGATCGCGGCTGAGCTGCAGCGATCCGGGCGGCAGGTGATCCTCTCGGTGGGGGAGCACGTGCGGTTGCCCCGGATGTACCGGGATCGGGACGTGCTGTGGTGGATGGACGCGTCCGGGGTGTGGGATCAGCGGTATGACGAGGTGGAGGATCTCGACCGGGCTCGGCGGTTGCCGTCGCCGCAGCTGGTGGGGGGTGCCAAGCGGGAGACGCTGGATCTGAACGCGCTTACCGAGCTGGGGGTCGAGCTTGTCGGACGGTGGGCGGCTGTCCGGGATGGGGCGGCGCTCTTCTCCGGGGGGCTGCGGAATGTGTGTTCGCTGGCGGATCTGAAGATGAATCGGCTGTTGGCGGGTTTTGATCAGTGGGCCTCCTCCTCCTCCTCTTTTGAGGAGATCGCGCCGACTCTGGTGCCGGCTCGGACCCGGCTCAAGCTGGATCTGGGCAGCGGGGAGATCGGCACGGTCATCTGGGCGACCGGGTTCCGGCCGGACTATCGGTGGCTCGACGTGCCGGTTCTCGACGAGAAGGGTCGTCTGCGGCACGAGGGTGGGGTGGTCGACAGTCCTGGGCTCTACGCCCTCGGGCTGCCGTTGCTGCGCCGCCGGCGGTCGACGTTCCTCAACGGGATCGAGGACGACGCCCGCTACGTCGTCGACCACCTCGCCGCCGGCCTGGTCTGATTTCGATCGGAGGCAGGGCCACGCCGCCGGTCTGGGTCTTCTCCGCCGGGCCTGTCTGATTTCGATCGCGCTATTGATCATCTCGGGCCGGGGTGGCAGCGTGCTGCGGCATGACGAGTTGGCAGATGCACGGCGTGGCCGCCTTCACGCGGCTCGTCTACCGGCGCAAATTCACCAGCGAGGACGCCGGCCGGCGCACGCTGACCCGGCCCAAGGGCCCGTCCGCGCCACCGAAGCTGCGCTTCCCGGTCACCCTTTCCCACAAACACCGATTCCCGATGTACGAGGTGAAAGCCGGCGGCCCGGCGATCGTCGTCTACCTGCACGGCGGCGCGTACACCAGTGAGATCGTCGGCCAGCACTGGTCGCTGATCGAGTTCCTCGCGTCGCGCACCGGCTGCGACGTGCACGTGCCGATCTACGGCCTGGCGCCGGAGTACGACGGGCTCGCCGCGCTGGAGTTCGTCACGGAGGTCATCGCGGCCGCCGACCGCCCGGTCTACCTGGTCGGCGACTCAGCCGGCGGCGGCCTGGCACTGCTCGCCGCCCAGGCCCTGCTGGCCGACGCCGGGGCTGCAGCGCTCCCAGGTGACGCCGGGGCCGCAGCGCCTCTGAGCGAGGCCGGGGCGGCGCCTTCGGGTGAGGCCGGGGCGGCGTCGGCGATTTCGGACGTCGGCCCGGCCGGCGACGCGCTCTTGGATGGCGCCGGGGCTGCTCGCGCGGTTGCGGGTGTTGTCGGGATGACGCTTCTCGCGCCGTGGCTGGATCTGTCCATGGACAATCCGGGCATCGAGGCGATCGAGCCGCACGATCCGTGGCTCGCCCGGCCCGGCCTGCGCCCGATCGCGGACGCCTGGGCGAACGGCCTGCCGTTGAAGGACCCCCGGGTGAGCCCGATCTACGGCGACCTGACCGGTCTGCCCCCGACGCAGATCCTGGTCGGCACCCGCGACATCACCCTGGCCGACTGCCGAACCCTCCGTGACCGCCTCCCGTCGACGACCGAGCTCACGTTCCACGAGGAGCCGGGCGCACTCCACGTCTACCCACTGCTCCCGGTCCCGGAAGCCCGAGCCGGGCGCCAGATGATCGCCAACCACATCAGATCCGCCCTGCCCCAGCCCGCTTGATCCACTTCCACCCGCGCCGCTATCAGCCGATCCGGCCTGGGCCCCAGGCGACCTTGCCCTGGCCGGGCCGTCAGTGGCCGGCTCTGCCGTGGGCGCCGGCGGTCAGTCTTGCCCTGGCCGGGCCGTCAGTGGCCGGCTCTGCCGTGGGCGCCGGCGGTCAGTAGCCGGCCTCGTCCAGGGTCTTGTTGGTCAGGGCGCGACCGAGATCGATCATCTCGGCGGCGCGGTGGAAGTCCATCACGCGGCAGGCGTTGACCGGGATCGCGATCTGCACGTCCGGCGGCAGCCCGGCCATCCGGTAGCGGGCGATCAGGTCCTGCATCGCGTCCAGCGACAGCGACAGCACGTCCGCGATCCGCAGATCCGCGGGCAGCGCCTCGGGAATGTTCGGAATCTCCGCCGGATCGGTCGCCGCGGAGAGCCCGGTCAGCCGGAACACCTGCCGCAACCGGACCCGCCAGTCCTCGATCCACTGCGGTTCCGCGGTGGCCCGCACCGGCGCCGCCGACTCCTGCGGTGGCCGCGGCGCCTGCAACGACACGGCGATGGTCAGATCGGCCCCGGCCCCGGCGGTCGGTTCGATCGGCACCGGATTGAGCATCCCGCCGTCCGCCAGCAGCCGCCCGTTGATCACCACCGGCGTGATCACTCCCGGAATCGCGATCGAGGCCCGGACCGCCGCCCGCAGCGGCCCCTTCTGGAACCAAACCTCCCGCCGGGCCGCGATGTCGGTCGCCACCGCGGTATACGGAATCGGCAGATCCTCGATGGCGATGTCGGTGAGGAAACTCCCTAGCCGCGCGATCAGCCGATCCGCGGCCATCGCCCCGGGCGACGACCACTTCGGGTCCACGAGCCGCAGCACGTCACGTTGCTTGAGCACGGAGGCCCAATCCGCGAACTCCTTCAGCTGCCCGGCCGCCAGCACCCCGCCGACCAGCGCCCCCATCGAGGACCCGGCCACCGCCACGATCTCGAACCCACGCTCCTCCAGAACCTGAACCGCCCCGATGTGCGCAAACCCACGAGCGCCCCCAGACCCCAGCGCCAGCGCAACCCGCCGTTCCCGCCCCATCCCGCGATGCTACCGAAGCCCCGTCCCCTCATGATCAACAAAGCCACCCCGGGCCATGTGCTCTACCTCGCAACCAGCCCCCACCCACCAGCCCAAACCCGCCACCGGCACACGCCGATCCGCCCACCCTCGTCGGCCGTGCCCGCTCCCGCGGCTGCCCGCGCCTGCCCGCGCCTGCGCCCGGCTCCTGCCCGAGCCTGGCCGCGCCCGCGCCTGGCCGGTTCGCGCCCGCGCCTGGCCGCGCCCGCGCTCGCGCCGGTTCGCGCCCGCGCCTGGCCGCGCTCGCGCCGGTTCGCGTCCGCGCCGGTTCGCGTCCGCGCCGGTTCGCGTCCGCGCCGGTTCGCGTCCGCGCCGGTTCGCGCCCGCGCCTGGCCGCGTTCGCGCTCGCGCCGGTTCGCGCTCGCGCCGGGCCGTTATGCCGCCGGCGGCGACGCGCCGATGACCAGCCCTGCCGCCGCTGCTGCTCGGGTGGCGCGTACCAGCGCGTCCCGCTGCGCGACCCCCAGCGACCGGGCGAGTGTGGCCACGTCCTCGAACTCCGGCATGACCTGCACGATCACCCCGCCGGCATGGCCGATCTTGACAGCCACGAAGTAGCCGTCGACCTCGACCTGGACGAACGTGCGATCCAGCGGGGTCTTGGTGCGGGCTGATGACCGTACGCCGAAGGTGGTTGTCTCTTGAAAGATCCTGTCCCGGACCTCGGACGCCGCGGTCGGGGAGCAGAGGGCGGTCAGGGTGTGTGCCGGGCGGCCCTTCTTCATCAGGATCGGCACCAGCCAGGCGTCATCCGCCCCCGCCTCCAGAAGCGCACTGATCACTCCTGGCCACAGCCGTGGATCCAGGTCGTCCACGTTGGCTTCCAGAAGCACCGCCTCCTGTCCTGCCACCGTTTCCTGGGCGGCCCGGTCGGGGCGGGGTGTCTGGTCCGCACGGGCTGTTTCGTCGGCCCGGATCGTCGGGTCGACGTGGCTGGTCTGAGCTGCGGGGCTGGAAGGGGTGGCCTGAGCTGCGTGGGTCGCGGGGCTGGAAGGGGTGGCCTGAGCTGCGTGTGTCGCGGGGATGGAGGGGGTGGCCTGGACAGCCTGGGTGACAGCGGAATGGCGAGTGATAGGAGCGGCGGGGGAGCCGAGGATCACGCGGACCACGTTCGGGCGCTCCGGTGTGTCTCGGGTCCCGGCGCCGACACCGACCGCGGTCACCGTCAGGGAGGGCAGGTTCTCGCAGGTGGCGGCCAGGGTACGGACCAGCGCCATGCCGGTCGGAGTAGCGAGTTCGCCCACGCCGCCGGCCCGGATGCGCCAGCCGCGGGACAGTTCGGCGACGGCGGGCGCCGGGACCGGCAGGACCCCGTGGGCAGCACGGACCGTGCCGGAGCCGACCGCGACCTCGCTCGCCGAGACCGTGCTGACCCCGAGGTCGTCGAGGGCAGCGCAGACCCCGACCACATCGGCGATCGCGTCGAGCGCGCCCACCTCGTGGAAGTGCACCTCCTCCGCCGAGACGCCGTGTACCGCGGCCTCCGCCTCGGCGAGCCGTGCGAACACCGCTGCCGCGCGTGATCCCTCGGGCAGCAGGCCACGGATGTCACGCCAGGTCCGGTGCGGCTGATCGGCGACCACCGGGGTGACCTCGACCTTGCGGGCGCGTAGCCCGGCCCGGCGTACCTCCGCATCGGTGATCCGGACGGCGCCGGGCACCACCGCGTCGACCGCCGCCTGGACCCGGCCGAGGTCGGCGCCGGCGTCGATCAGCGCGCCGAGCAGCATGTCCCCGGCGATCCCGGCCGACGCATCGATCCACAGGTGGCTCATCGGACTGCGGTGATCTGGGCGGCGAGGTGACCGGCCCCGTAACCGTTGTCGATGTTGACCACCGCGACCCCCGGCGCGCACGCGTTCAACATGGCGAGCAGCGGCGCCAGGCCACCGAAGGCCGCTCCGTAGCCCACCGACGTCGGCACCGCGACGATCGGGGCGGTGACCAGGCCGGCGACGACGCTGGGCAGGGCGCCGTCCATGCCGGCGGCGATCACGATCGCGTGCGCGGCCCGCAGCGCCGGCAGGTGGCCGAGGATCCGGTGCAGCCCGGCGACCCCGACATCCACGATCAGCGTGGCGTCGCGTCCCAGGTAGCGGGCGGTGAGCAGGGCCTCGCGGGCCACCGGCAGATCCGAGGTGCCGGCCGCGACGACGAGGACGGGACCGCCCGAGGACGGTGGGACGGCGGGTGGCCAGGCGAGCAGGCCGGCGTCCGGGTCGTGGTGGGCGTCCGGGAGCTCGGCGTGGACCGCCGCGGCGTGGTCCGCGGTCGCGCGGGTGAACAGGGTGACCACGTCCGGACGGTCGCGGACGGCCGCCGCGATCGCGCTGACCTGCGCGGGGGTCTTGCCGGCGCAGTAGACCGCCTCGGGGTAGCCGCGGCGGGCGGTGCGGTCGAGATCGAGGTCGGCGATGGACGAGAGGTCAGTCATGACGGCAACCAAAGGGGGAGAGCGGTCGAGGGCGATGGCTTCGCGGGCCCAAGGTTAGGCGGATCCTGAAGATCATTTAGGTTTTCCACAGTGGCGGGTTGTCCACAGGCCATCCACGTGATCTTGCGATTTTTTGGGAGAATGACCTGGTGGCGGTCTGCCCCCTGGGTGGGCGGGGCTCTGCCGCGCGGCGATCGGGCCTTGCCGCGAGGCCACACCGCCGCGGATCTTGCCGCGAGGCGACGGGGCGATGGAGCGGCCGCCACGAGGCCGCAGGCCTGCCGCGAGGCGACGAGGCGACGAGGCCCGGCCACGAGGGCCGCGAGGCGATGGGCGAGGCGCACGGGCAGGGCCGCGATCCCGAACCGGCCCCCAGGGCGCCGGCGGAACCCGTCACTCGCCGGCCGGGGCGCCGACGACCAGCGGCAACGTGAACGCCCCCGACTGGATCCCCGCCAGGTCGACCGCCACGAAGCGGAACCCCGCCCCCAGCACCGCCTCCTGCACCGCGGACCGGAGCGGCTCCCCGACCGCCCGGATCAGATCCTCGGCAGGCAGCTCCAATCGGGCGACGTCGCCGTGATGCCGTACCCGCAAATCTTGAAAGCCCAGCCGCCGCAGAGCGGCCTCGGCCTCCTCGATCTGCCGCAGTTTCCGCGGTGTGACCTCGGTGAAGTGCGGGATCCGGGACGCCAGGCAGGGGGCGGCCGGTTTGTCGGCGCTGGCCAGGCCGAGCTCGCGGGCGATCCGGCGGACGTCCGCCTTGGAGAGTCCCAGGTCGGCGAGGGGGCGGAGCACGCGGTGGGCGTTCGCGGCGCGGCTGCCGGGGCGGTCCGGGCGGCGGGCGTCGTCGGCGTTCTCGCCGTACGCGATGGCCCCGAGCCGTTCGGATCGGACGATCTCCGCGTCGATCGTCGAGAACAGCTCGTCCTTGCAGTGGAAGCACCGGTCCGGCCCGTTGGCCCGGTAGTCGGTGCGGTCCAGCTCCCGGGTGGTCACCTCGACGATCCGGACGCCCAGGTCACGGGCGATCGCGTGGGCGCCGGCGCGTTCGTCGGCGGCGAGGCTGGGGGAGACGCCGAGCAGCGCGACGACCCGGGTCGGGCCGAGTGCCCGGGCGGCCAGGGCGAGCAGCACCGAGGAGTCGACGCCGCCGGAGAAGGCGACGCCGAGGCGGCCGACGCCGGCGAGCAGTTCGCGCAGGCGTGCGGTCGCGCCGGGACCCAGGGACGTCATGCCGCTATTTGATGCCTGGTTCGGCGTCATGTAAAGCCGGTGGATCATCGGAGTCGGAACAGGACCTCGCCGGCGTTCGGGACCACGAGCGCGCCGGGGTCGGCGAGGTCCACCGCGGCCGGGTCGAGGTGGTCGAGGTTCGCGCGCCGGACCACCTCCTCCGGGATGCCGGTGGCGAGGGTGACGGTGACGCGCAGCCGTTCGCCGTGCGTGGCATCGTAGGTGCCGGCGCCGCGCAGGTGGGTGGAGTGCGCGAGCACGCCCCAGTGGTGGTGCGCGAAGCGGTCCCACTGCTTGAGGAAGTAGTCGCGGCAGTGGTAGCCGATCTCCTCGATCTCCGGGTGCATCGCCGCGATCGTGGTGATGTGCGGGGCGTAGACGATCACCTGCCCGCCGTCCGCGACCACCGGCTCGACCTTGTAGAACCCTTTCGCCCCGGTCCACATGTCGTCGTACTTCGCCGGGACGATCGAGATCACCTTCGCGACCGGCGCGTCCAGGTACTGCACGTGAGTTTCCGCGGAGACGTCCGCGCAGGCCGCCCAGGACTCCTCCGGCGGCCCGAAGGACGCCGCGTGCAGCGCGCCCGTCCCGGACTGGACGACCAGGCACAACGCCAGCCGGCGGCTCGGGATCAGGGCGGCCGCCTGGTCGATCAGCGCGCGGACCGGGGTGATCCCGCGCGTCCCGATGATCGAGGCGCTGGTGATCAGGGCACCCAGCCAGTGCGAGAAGTCGATGATCTCCTCGCCGGCCACCCCGGGCACGAAGTACTTGTTGCCGCCGGAGAACCCGACCACCTCGTGCGGAAAGACCGGCCCGACCACCAGGCACACGTCGTGCTCGGTCACCGCTCGATTCAGCACCACGTCCACCTCCTGGCTCATCCGGCCGTCGGACAGCCGCTTCACCCGATCGGCGGGGATCACGCCGACCGACACCAGCGAGTCCTGGTCGTGGTTGCGGACGGTGAAACCCGGATACGGCCCGCCCAGGTGTTTCCGCAGCTGCGCCTCGGTCATCGGCGCGTGCGTACCGAGCGCGATCAGCACGGTCACCGCCGCGGCCCGGCCGTGCAGCGCCGTGTGCAGGGCGGTCATCAGCATCGGGAGCGGGCAACTGCGCGTCGCGTCGGGCACGATGACGCAGACCCGCTTGCCGTCGAGGTGCTCCGCGGCGACCTGCTCCTCGACCCATCGGGCGACGTACGCCTCGTCGAGCACCTGCCCCGGTCCACCGATCGTGCTAGTCATGCCTAGACCTTGCGGGGCCGGGCGAGCGTTGTCCACAGGGGCCACCGGCGCGCCCGCCGGACGACTAGTCTGGCCCCATGAGTTCGGAGCCCGTGCCACTGCCCAGTGCACTCCGTGACCTGATCGAATCCGGCCCGCTGGCCCACCTGACCACGATCAACGCCGACGGCAGCGCCCAGGTGTCGGTGATCTGGATCGGTCTCGACGGCGACGACGTGGTCAGCAGCCACCTCGGCCGCCACGTCAAGGTGCGCAACGCCGAGCGCGATCCCCGGGTCGTGCTCTCCTTCGAGGCGCCCCGCCGCCCCGGCGTCGTCATGGCCGAGCACGCGATCCTGCACGCCACCGCCTCCGTCGAGCCGAGCGACCAGGCCTGGGACCTGCTCAACGACCTCCACAAGATCTATGTGGACCCCACCGGCGAGTTCCCCGCGCCGAAACGCCCGGGCTTCGTCCTGCGCTACCACGTCACCCGCGTCGGCGGCGTCGGCCCCTGGGTCGAGAGCTAGAAACCCTTCAAGATCAAATTCAGCATTTCCCACGCTGCGGCCAATAACTGATCGTCGCTCCCGCGGGGACCCTTCCGGGTCTCGCAGGGCGCGGGGCGCCCAGAACGCGAGACCCTCCAGGGCGACGTCCGCGGGTGGTTGCGGTCCTAAAAACCGGACAGCTCGAAGAACTCGGTGATCAGCTCGGCGGTGTTGACGTCCGGGCTGGTCTTGCCGATGAGGGCGGGCGCCCGCCGCGGCCCGGGGATCGTGTGCCCGCCGCCGTGCACGGTGTACAACGCGACCGGCGGCCGGCCCGGCGCCCGGTACTCGGTGGTCTCGATCGCCGTCCCGGGCCACCGCGTGACCGTGGGCGCCGCGCTGATCCCGTTGTGCTCGGCGAAGTAGGCCGCGGTGTCCGGCATCGATCGGCTGCGGCCACCGACCCGGAACACCGTCCGCGTCAGCCACGGCATCTCGCCGCCCGCGTACCGCACGATCGGGTCCTTCGTGCCGTGCACGAGCAGCATCGGCATCGGCGTGAACCCGTCGGCCGGCAGCAGGAAGCTGTCCGGTTCCGGCATGCTCGCGGCGATCACCGCCCCGCCGGCCAGGAGCGACGGCGTCTCGTGGGCCAGGCGCATCACCATCTGCCCGCCGTTGGAGTACCCGACCCCGAACACCCGCGCCGGATCGATCCCGTGGCCGGCCCGCAGCTTCGCGATGACCGCCCGGGTGAACGCGACGTCGTCGACGTTCTCGACGCGGGCCGGGAAGCCGCTCTCCCGCCGCGCGTCGTTCCAGTTGCCGCGGTAGCCGTCCAGGTAGACGACGACGGCCGGCAGCGAGTCGAAGATCCCGCCGGTGAAGTCCCGGTGCTTGGCGCCGGTCTGCCGGGACCCGTGGAAGACCAGCACCAGGTTCTTCGACGGCCCGCCGACCACGGTGAACGTCCGCGTCCGGCCGTCGACATCGACGCTGTCACGCAGCACGGTAACCCCCAGAAGTGAAACGGATGAGCTATCCACTTCAACGTAGCACAAGTGGATGAGCTATCCGGTTATCCTGGTGACCATGACCACCGCCCCGCTGCGCAAGGACGCCGCCCGCAACTGGCAACGCATCGTCGACGTCGGCCGGCGGCTCGCCGACGAGGGCACGCCGATCCAGCTCAACGACGTCGCGCGGGCCGCCGCCGTCGGGGTGGCCACCGTCTACCGGCACTTCCCGACCCCGGAGGCGCTGCTCGAGACGGTCGCCGCCCCCGGCCTCGAAGCCCTGGTCGCGCACGCCGAGCAGGCCCTGGCCGGCGACGACCCGTGGACCGCCCTGCGCGACTTCCTGTTCGCCGCCGTCGACGCCCAGCTCACCGACCCGGCGCTGCCCCCGGTGTTCGCCGCCCCGGTCGACGCGCTGCCGGCCACCACCGAGCTGAAGCAGCGGCTCATCGGGATGTTCGGGCAGATCCTGGCTCGCGCGCACACCGCCGGCGTCGCCGATCCGACGGTGACCCGGGCCGACATGCTGCCGCTGATGTGCGGCGTGATGTTCGCCGCGAACGTCCACCAGGACCCGGCCGCCCCGGACCGCGCGGCCACCGCCCGCCGCTACCTCACCGTCCTGCTGGCAGGCCTCCGCACCGCCCCCGGACCCACCGGTCCCTGAGCGCGTCAGCCGGCGGAATCGCGGGGTGGCCCACTTTCGGTGGGCGTCAGCCGGCGATCGGCCGCACTGCCCGGGTGGAGACCTCCCACAGCCGGGCGGCGCGCTCCGGGTCCACGGCGTAGGCCGCCACGCCCCGCCGGATGCCGGGCTGATGCGGGCCGGCCACCTGGCAGTCCTCGAAGTAGCGCCCGGTCACCCCCTCGACCAGCGGTGACGCGGCCAGCAGCACCGAGGTCGCGGCCCCCTGCGGAATGTCCTTCACGGAGACCCCGGTGGCCCCGGCCGGGTCGAACGACGCCGGCGGGACGGCCAGGTGCCGGCTCAGGTTCGTGCCGGCGATCCGCCCCGGGTTCAGCGCGTTCGCCGTGATCCCGTCGCCCGCCCAGCGCTCGGCCGCCGCCACCGCGAACAGGACGTTGGCGGTTTTCGACTGTCCGTACGCCTGCCACGGGTCGTACGGCCGCCGCTGGAAGTGAAGGTCGTCGAAGTCGACGTCGCCGTTGATGTGGCCGACCGAGCTGACCGCGACGACCCGGGCGTCCCCGGCGGCGGCGAGCGCGTCGTGCAGCCCGAACGCGAGCGCGAAGTGACCGAGATGGTTCGTCGCGAACTGCATCTCCCAGCCCTCGGCGGTCCGCAGCTCCGGGGTGGCCATGATCCCGGCGTTGTTGACCAGGATGTGCAACGGCCCGGCCCAGCCGGCCGCGAACCGGGCGACCGAGGCCTGGTCGCTCAGGTCGAGCGCCCCGACGCTCGCGAACGAGCCGGCGGCGCGGCGCCCGGCCTCGACGTCGCGCACCCCGATCGTCACCTCGGCGCCCGCGGCGGCGAGGACCCGCGCGGTCTCCAGCCCGATCCCGGACGCGCCGCCGGTGACGACGGCGCGCCGGCCGGTCAGGTCGACCCCGGCCAGGACCTCGGCCGCGGTGGTGGTGGCTCCGAATGCCATGAGCTGCTCCTTCGGTGTTACCGTGACTAAGCGGACCCGGGTCCGCTTACGTCGACGATAAGCGGACCCCGGTCCGTTTAGCAAGGGGACCTTCGTCATGCGCGCGGATGCCCGCAGCAACCACGACCGTCTGCTGGCGGTCGCCGCCGCCGCGTTCGCCCGGGAGGGCACGGGCGCGTCGCTCAAGGCGATCGCCCGGGAGGCGGGCGTCGGGATCGGGACCGTCTACCGGCGCTTCCCGACCCGGGAGGCGCTCGTCGAGGCGGTCTACCGGCAGGAGATCGAGCGCACCTGCGCGGCCGCCGACGAGCTGCTCGCGGAGGCTCCCGGGGCGGAGGCGCTGCGCCGCTGGATGGAGCTTTTCGTGGACTTCATGGCGACCAAGCGCGGCCTCGGCGAGACGCTGCGGGCGGCGCTGACCTCGGCGGAGGACCGGCAGCAGACCCGCGACGAGCTCGTCGCGGCGATCGGCCGGCTGCTCGGGGCCGGGGTCCGGGAGGGCACGCTCCAGGCCGGGGTGGACCCGCGTGACCTGCTGATGTCGCTCGGCGGGATCACGCTGATCGCGGCCGAGGAACGGCAGCGGGACCTCGCCACCCGCCTGATCCACCTGCTCCTGTTCGGCGTCCTCAACCCGGCCGGCGCGACCCGCCCGGGGTAGCCCGCACGGGTCCGGCCGCGGCCGTTGGCGCTGCGCCTTGCGCGGGGCTCGGGCGCTGGTCAGGGGCGGCGGGTGCGTTCCGGGCGGTGCGGCCAGGGCCAGACCAGCAGGTTGGCCGGCAGGTCCGCGGCCGCGATCTCGTACCCGCCACCCACCACGTCGAAGCGGAGCAGCAGACTCGGGAAGCCGGCCGCCCGGGGCGCGAGCAGCACGTGCCCGGGATCCTCCCAGAGCGGCGCCAGCCGATGGTCCACCACGTCACCGAGCCCGGCCGGCAGCTGATGGCGGCGCCACCCGTCCTGATCCTGGATCGACAGCCCGGCCGGCCGCCCGCTGCCCCCGCAGGACCGCCGGGCCCCGCGAGCCGGATAGTGCGGATGCCGCGGCGTGTTCGGGCCGTCCCACCCACTGGTCGGCGGCAGCTCGCCGGCCGGGACCGGGGCCGGATCGCCGGCCGACCAGCGCATCGGCTCGCGCCCCTCGAACCAGACGGTGTCCGCCGTGACCCCGGTGATCCGCAGCTCGTCGTCGCCGGCGCCGAGCGGCAGCGTCTCCCGGCTGCCGTCCCGCAGGTCGATCAGCACCAGGTCGCCGATCGTCGGCTGGTAGATCGCGCACACCGTGCCGTCCCGGCTGATCTGCAGGTCGTGCGCGTCCGGGCTGAGCTCGACGTCGCCGCCGTCCCACCGGACCAGCGCGGCCCGGTTGTCCCGGTCGCCGGACGGCTGGAGCACCCCGCCGAGGACGATCACCCCGGCCGCGGTCTCGACCATGGCGTCGACGATCGGCAGCGGGCTGCGCCCGATCACCGCCGGCGCGCCGCTGCGGGGCAGCGTGATGTCGCCGCCGACCAGGTAGCCGAGGCGCGGCGGATCGCCGGTCGGCAGTTCGAGCGAGTGGGCCACCGGCGCTCCGGGGCGGTTCCGGTCGACGCCGACCAGTTCCAGCGGCGCGGCGGCGTCGGTGACATCGCCCTGCACGCGCAGGTTCGCGGCCGCGGCGTCGCTCAGCACCGCCGCGATCACGCCGGGCTCGACCAGCGCCTCGCCGGCGAGCCGCGCGATCGTGGTCACCAGCCGCCCGCCGGGCGACCAGGACACCAGCGCGAACACGTCGTCGTCGACCCGCACCGCGCGCGGGCCCGAGGCGGACGTCTCGCCGGCCCGGTCCGGCGCCCGGACCAGCCATCGAGGACGGATCACCGGGCTCGCCGGCCACACCCGGACGATCCAGTGGCCGCCCTCGTCCCCGGCCGGTCGGCGGCACACCCGCACGCGATAGTCACCCGGCCCGGCGCCCAGCTCGATCCCGGTCCGGGCCGGTCCACCGGTGGTCGTCGTGAAACCGAGCAGACCCGTCAGGCTCCGGTACGGCGTCTCCAGCACATCGAGCCACCCCGCGCTCTCCGGCTCCGGCGCCCGGTCGTGCGCCTCGATCCGGACCCGCTGCCGGTCCTCCCCGGCGTGCAGCTCCAGCCATCCCGCGCCGGCCCGGGCGACCGTCCCGGCCAGCCCGCCGGCGTCCCGCGCGAGCAGACCGGCCCGGACGTCCCCGGCGCCGTCCCCGGCGTCCCGGATCACGACGTGCCCGAACTCCGGCCGGTACTCGTCCTCGTACAGCGACGCGATGACCCCCACGGCTCGACCCTATGCGCGGGCCCGGGGCCCGGGACGGCTTTCCGGGGAGCGGGGCGGGGCTACCGCCGTACCGCCGGAAAATTCGCGGCCGGGAGAGGGCGGCGGACCCGGACCACGGCGGAGGTCAGCTGACCGGGATGCCGTGGTGCTGCAGCAGGCCCATCAGGTTGTCGAGGAACGGGTCGCGGCCGTCGACGACGGCGACCGGGATCGCGATCGGCTTGGCCTGGCGCGGGACGAGCGCGTAGCTCAGCAGCCGGCCGCGGTCCTCGCCACGGGTCTGCAGAACCGGCTTCAGCTCGGTCACCTCGGGCCAGGTGTAGGCCTGCACCCGCCCGTTGCGGCGGTGCACGAACCCGTTGGCGAAGACGTGGAACGACTGGGCGCCGACGATGAACACCCGCAGGCCGCTGACGATCAGGAAGACCGCGCTGAAGCAGAAGACCAGCGCGATGACGTGCAGCACCTCCCAGAAGAAGCCGTCGCTGTCCTGACCGAGATAGCTGAGCAGGACCAGCAGGCCGATCGAGGCGGCCGCGGCCAGCAGCAGGCCGGCGCCCCGGGTCACCGGATTGGCGAGCTTGCGGCTGTCGACGCGGTGACCCAGGCCCCGGGACAGGGCGAGCGCGGTCACGTCGGCGGACGGTTCCTCGGCGACGGGTTGCATGGATTCCCCCTTGGTGACGAAAGTTCGGTATCCGGGTGTACCGCGGGGGGTCGCGCCGGGTTCACGGTGCCGCTCATCGTCGTACATTGATGCATTGGCCCTTCTCCACGAAGCCCTTCTCCAGCGACGAAGGAGGCCCGTCTCGTGAACCCGGACCGGACTCAGGTGTTGCGGCTGCTCTGCGACACCGTGGTTCCCCCCATCGACCATCCCGATGACGCCGACGGCTTCTGGGCGCGCCGCGCCACCGACGTCGGCGCCGACCTGGGCGTGCTCGCGACCATCGCGGCCATGCCCGCCGACCAGCAGGAATCGGTCGGCCTGCTGCTGGACGCGCTGGCCGCCCAGGGCTTCCTGACCGCGGCCCAGGCGCAACGGGAGCAGATCCTGGGCGCGGCCGGGCCGGCGGTCACCCCGCTGACCAGCCTGGTGCTGCTGCTGACGTACGGCATGCCGGACGTCACCGGCCGCAATCCGAACTGGAGCCGCCTCGGCTACCCCGGCCCGGCCGCCCGCCCACCGGTCCCGGAGAAACGGCCGATCACCCCGCTGCGCCCGACCGCCGACCTGGACCTCGACGCGGACGTCGTGGTGATCGGATCCGGCGCGGGCGGCGGCCTGATCGCCGGGCGACTCGCGGCCACCGGCGCGCGCGTCGTCGTCCTGGAGGCGGGCCGATATCGCAGTGAGAGTGACTTCCGGCAGTTGGAACTCGCCGCGTACCAGCAGTCGTACCGGCGGGGCGGCCCGACGCCGACCGCCGACCAGAACATCACGCTGATGACCGGCTCCGGGCTCGGCGGCGGCACCGTGATCAACTGGACGAACTGCATCCGGACCACCGACCGGGTCCGCCGGGAGTGGGCGCACGAGCACGGGCTCACCGACCTGGCCACCCCGGAGTTCGACCGGCACCTGGACGCGGTGTGGCGCGAGCTGTCCGTGACCGGTCAGTGTTCGCAGTTCAACCGGGCGCACGAGGCGATGAGCCGGGGCGCGGAGGCGCTCGGCTGGTCGTTCGCGACGGCGTTCCGCAACTGGGACGAGAAGCGGCACGACGTGCTGGTCGCCGGCGGCCTCGGGTTCGGGGATCCGTCCGGGGCGAAGCAGTCGACGCTCAAGGTCTACCTGGAGCCGGCGGTCGTGTCGCACGGCGCGCGGGTGATCGACGGGTGCTCCGTAGAACGGATCGTGACCGAGAACGGTCGGGCTGCCGGAGTCGTGGGCGGGTGGACCAGTGAGGACGGTTCGCGGAGCTTCGCGGTCACGGTGCGGGCGCCGGTCGTCGTGGTGGCGGCCGGGGCGCTGGACTCGCCGGGCGTGCTGCTGCGCTCCAGGATCGGCGGGCCGGCGGTCGGGGACCACCTGCGGCTGCATCCGTGCACGGTGACGCTCGGTGACTACGGGACCGACATGCGGGGCTGGTGGGGGCCGCCGCAGGCCGGGCTCGTCAACGAGTTCGCGGCGGTCGAGGACGGCTACGGCTTCCTGATGGAGAGCGTGCAGTACACGACCGGGCTGGGGGCGTCGGCCGTGCCGTTCACCACCGGGGCCGAGCACAAGCAGGCGATGGCGGACTACCGTAACTACGGATCGTTCATCGGGTTGGTGCGGGATCGCGGGCACGGGCGGGTCGGCTCGGATGGTTCGGCCTTTTACGAGATAAAAGACGATTTGGACGTACGGAACAGTCAGCGCGCGATCGAGGCCCAGATCCGTCTGCACCACGCCGCGGGCGCCCGGGGGATCCGGTTCCTCGCGCGGGGCGTGCCGTCGTGGACCTTCGGGGAGGACTTCGACGGCTTCGTCGCGCAGGCCCGGGAGATTCCGCTGCGCGCGGGCGGTGCGGTGCTCTTCTCCGCCCACCAGATGGGCAGCTGCCGGATGGGCACCGACCCGTCCACCAGCGTCGCCGACCCGCGTGGCGAGCTGCACGACACCCCGGGCGTCTGGATCGGCGACGGTTCGGCGTTCCCCACCTCGTCCGGCACCAACCCGATGATCACCATCATGGCCCTGGCCTCCCGAACCGCCGAACACATCACCCAAGCCACCCCATAGCCCAGCCCCACCCCGGCAGCCCGCGCGCCGTGCCCGCGCGCCGTGTCCGCGCGCCGTGTCCGCGCGCCGTGTCCGCGCGCCGTGTCCGCGCGCCGTGTCCGCGCGCCGTGTCCGCGCGCCGTGTCCGCGCGCCGTGTCCGCGCGCCGTGTCCGCGCGCCGTGTCCGCGCGCCGTGTCCGCGCGCCGTGTCCGCGCGCCGTGTCCGCGCGCCGTGTCCGCGCGCCGTGTCCGCGCGCCGTGCTCGTGCGTCGTGCCCGCGCGTCGTGTCCGCGCGCCGTGCTCGTGCGTCGTGCGTCGTGCGTCGTGCGTCGTGCCCGAGCCCGTGCGCCGTGCTCGCGAGTCGTGCCCGTGCTCGCGAGTCGTGCCCGGGCCCGTGCGTCGTGCCCGTGCCCGTGCCCGTGCTCGCGAGTCGTGCCCGGGCCCGCGCGCCGTGCCCGGGCCCGCGCCAGCTCTCCCACCCAGCCCCGCGCGCCCCGCGCGGTCTCGGCTGGTGGTGAGGGCTGTGTCGCGGGCCAGGGCTCGCCGCCTCGTGGGCCGGGGCAGGTTGTCCCGGGCCGGGCCGGGCCGTCGTGTCGCAGGCAGGGGCCCGCCCACCGGGGGTTCCCCCGCCCTCGAAATCACGCTATCGAAGCCGGCCTTGATCATGTAGACGGCCTGTGGACAACCCTCTGGTGTGGATAACCCGATGGGCCGGCATTCACGGGTTTAGGGTCTTTGGGCTTGACCCGTTTCGACGGACAGGGTCGATGAGTTGATCTTCAAGCTACCTTGAGAGTAGGTAGCAGGTTGATGACGGTGCCGCCTTCGTAGGCGGCGGGGCTGAGGTAACCGAGGCTGGAGTGTCGGCGGCGGGTGTTGTACCAGCCTTCGACGTACTCGAATATCGCCTGACGGGCGGCCTTGTGGGTAGGCCACGTCTGTCGGTGGATCAACTCGGTCTTGATCGTGGCGAAGAACGACTCGGCGACCGCATTGTCCCAGCACTGACCGCGCCGACCCACGCTCAGGCGTACGCCGTGCCGCTGCGCGAGGCAGGCGTGCTGCGCGCTGGTGTATTGACAGCCGCGATCGGAGTGAAAGACCAGTCCGTCGGCGGGCCGGCGGCGGGCCAAGGCGTCGGTCAGCGCGGCGTCGACCAGGTCGGTCTTGAGATGGTCGGCCACCGCCCAGCCCACGACGCGGCGTGACGCCAGGTCGATGACGGTGGCCAGGTACAGCCAGCCTTCCCACGTGTTGATGTAGGTGATGTCGCCGCACCAGCGGGTATCGACCGCCGTCGGGTCGACGGTGAAGTCGCGGTCGACCAGGTCCGGGCGGGCACCGGCGTTCGGGTCCGGGATCGTGGTGGTCTTCCAGCGGCGCGGGCTCTTACCCCGGACTCCGGCGGCCCGCATGCGGCGGGCGATGCGTTTACGGCCGTGCCGCAGTCCGGCCGCGGCCAGTTCGGCGTGGATACGCGGCGCGCCGTAGGTGCCGTTCGACGCCGCGTGCACCGCGATGATCTGCTCGGTCAGCCGGGCGTCGGCCCGGTCCCGGGTGGACTGCTCGCCGCGGGCGTGCTGGTAGTAGGCGGACCGGGAGACCTCGAGCAGTTCGCAGGCACGTTTGACGTTGTGCTTGCCGGCCTGCTCCGCGCCGATGAACGGATACACGTTCACCGGGTCTCCCTCGCGAAGAAAGCCGTCGCCCGCTTCAGGATGTCCACGTCCTGCTGCAGCCGGCGGTTCTCCGCCCGTAGCTGGGCGAGCTCGGCTCGTTCGTCGCTGGTCAGCCCGTCTGAGCGAGTCCCGGTGTCGAGTTCGGCCTGCTTGACCCAGGACCGCACCGCGGTCTCAGCCAGATCGAAATCCCTGGCCACCTGCCCGACCATGCGGTCACCACGCTGACACAACTCGACAATCTCGGCCTTGAACTCCGGCGTGAACGCCCGCCGCGGCCTCGATCGCTTCTTTCCCACGCTCTCCATGATGCTGGACATCCTCCCGGAGACCCCAGGTCCCCTGATCTTGGATGTCCGTCAAAACGGGGCAGGCCCACTTTGCAAGCGCGCCCACCCACGGACATCGCCCTTGCGGGTTTCGCGTTCTTGGCCGCCTCGCGGCCCTGCGAAGCCCGCAAGGGTCCCCGCGGGAGCGACGATCAGTTATTGGCCGCAGCCGGGGCAATGAAGAATTTGATCTTGATCTGTTATGTGCGGGGATGCCACCCGCCGGCGCGGGGTCGCAGAATGTGCGGCATGGACCTACGGCCTGAGCTGCGGCTGCCCGAGATCGCGCCGGAGCGGCTGGACGCGCTGGGCGCCGCGATCGAGCGCATCGGCGAGCTGATCGAGACCGGACAGCGGGCCGAGGCCGACGCGGCGATCGCGGCGTTCAACGCGGACACCGGCGGAGACTACGACCCGTACTTCTTCGCCTGCTACTGGGAGTCCATGAGCCTCGAGGAGGCGGCGTTCGGTGCGGCGCTGCCGGTCTGGCCGAAGGTCGACGGCATCACCCGCGACGAGTTGATCGAGCTGGTCCGGCGGGTGCAGGTGGGCGAGGAGAACGCGGGCTGGTTCGATCACGTGCTCGAGGCCAATGTGCCCTACTTCCGGGTGCATGACGTCCACCGGCATCCGGAGGGGATGACGCCGGCCGGGATCGTCGACGCGGCGCTGGCCTGGCGGCCGATGGCGCTGTGAGGCCGCCCCCGGCGGATCCGGGGGCGGCGTGAGTTGTGACGCCGCCCCCGGCGGATCCGAGGGCGGCGTGAGTTGTGAGGCTGCCCCCGGCGGAACCGGGGGCGGCGTGATGAGAAACGGTCAGTGGGCGAGGGCCCACTCCAGGGCCTTGTCGGCGATCCGCTCCCAGCCCGGCTCGGCGCAGGTCCAGTGCGAGCGGCCGGGGAACTCCACGTACTCGGTGACGGTGTTCGCGGCCTTGTAGTGGTGGGCGTTCGACTTGTTCACCGACGGCGGCATGATGTGGTCGGCGCCGCCGGCGATGAACAGCAGCGGGGCGCGGTTCTCGTTGTGGAAGTCGACCCAGGTCTCCTGCTTGCCGGGCTTGAAGTTGGCGATCAGGCCGTAGGACCAGACCCAGGAGCCCGGCGCCGGGATCGCGTAGCGCTCGTAGGCGGCGAGTGAGTCCGATTCCGACAGCGTGTTGGTGAACGCGTAGTGGAACTGGTCCGGGGTGAAACCGGCGGCCTGGTGGCGCTTCGCCGGGTTGTTCAGGATCGGGAACAGCGACTTGAGCTGCGACGGCGGGCTGACCCGGATGCCCTCCGGCGGCGCCGAGTCGATCACCACGCCGGCCGCGCCGTGGCCGCGGTCGAGCAGCATCTGGGTGAGCGTGCCGCCGAACGAGTGTCCGATGATGATCGGTTTCTCGGGCAGCGCGGTGATGATCTTCTCGAGGTGCGCGACGGTCTCCGGGACGGTGGCCGTGGCGATCGGGGTCGGGTCGGCGCGCAGGGCCTCGACCTCGACCTCGAAGCCCGGGTAGGCCGGGGTGAGCACGGTGTGCCCCTGCGCCTCGTAGTACGGGACCCAGTGCTCCCAGCTGCGCGGGGTCATCCAGAGGCCGTGGACCAGAACGATCGTGCTCATGCGTGGTACTCCTTGAGGAAGCTCAGCAGGTCCTCGCCGAGCCGCGGCTGGTGGGTGCCGGTGCGGCCGTAGCGGATCCGCGTACCGTCGGCGGTGGTCACGAAGCTCATCGGGCGGCCTTCCGGATCAGGTCGGCCGTGACCCGAGGCTGCGAGATCATGGCGACGTGCGAGGCGCTGACCTCGACCTTGTGGCCGCCGGCGCGAGCCGCCATGAAGCGCTGCGCGGCCGCCGGGATCAGCTGGTCGTCGCGGGCGACCAGGAAGTACGACGGGATCTCCCGCCAGGCCGGCGGCCCGGACGGGGTGCCGAGCGTGGACAGGTCACCGGGCCGCTGACCGGCGGCCATCACGTCGGTGACCGAGCGCGGCAGGTCGGCGGCGAACACCTCGCGGAACCGGTCGGCCTTGACGTAGCCGTCGGCGCCGGCCGGGTGCTGACGGATCTCCAGGGCGGTCTGGTCGAGCTTGCTGCCCGGGTACTTGAGCTGCAGGTCCTGCACGGTCTCCCCGGCGTCCGGAGCGAACGCGGCCACGTAGACCAGGGCCTTCACGTGGGATTTGCCGGCCGCGGCGTTGGTGAGCACGAAGCCGCCGTAGGAGTGGCCGGCCAGGACGACCGGCCCGTCGACGGTGTCCAGGAACGAGGCGAGGTACGCCGCGTCGCCGGTGACGCCGCGCAGCGGGTTGGCGGGCGCGAGGACCCGGTAGCCGTCGTGCTGGAGGAGGCGGGCGACGTCGTTCCAGCCGGACGCGTCGGCGAAGGCGCCGTGGACCAGCACGACGGTGGGTTTCTGTTTGGGTGAAGCCGCGGCGGGCGCCCCGAGGAGGGCGCCGGACGCGACCGCCGCGGAGCCGGCGATCAGGTTACGGCGTGTTGGCATGCCCTTACGCTGCATGATCGGCGGATCGGCGGGCATCAGTAGGTTTACTGCAACGGCAACCAGTGCAGCCGGTCGCCGAGTCCGTCCGGCGCGGCGGCGAACGCCCGCTCGACCGCGTCGCGGCCCTGACTGAAGTGCGACCAGCCCTCGTAGTGCACCGGGATGATCGTCCGGGGCCGGACCAGGCGGCACAGCTCGACGGCGTCGGTCGCGGTCAGGCTGTAGTGCAGCCCGCCGGTGACCGGGAACGTCACCGCGCCCAGGTGCAGCAGCACCGTGTCCACGGTGAACCGCCGCGGCACCTCGCGCACGCCGGGATAGAGCACGGTGTCGCCGGTGACCCAGAGGATGCCGTGCTCCTGGCTGTCCCACTCCAGCGCGAAGCCGATCACCTGACCGACGATCGGCCCGCTCAGCGCGGGTCCGTGCCGGCACGGGGTGGCGGTGACGCGGATGCCGGACCGGTCCGGGTCATGCAGCGTGGTGGACTCCCAGGCGCTGAGGCCATGCCCTCCGACGCGGCGGGCGCCCGCCGGCGTGGTGATCACGAGCGGTACCCCGGCCAGGAACTCGCGGCCGCGATCGTCCAGGTTGTCGGCGTGGTGATCGTGGCTGAGCAGCACCGCGTCGACCGGCCCGACGTCGGCGGGGCTCAGCGCCGGCCCGGTCTGCTTGCGGGAGCCGGTGCCCCAGCCGAACGAGTACCGGCGGCCCGGCGGGTCGAACGTCGGATCGGTCAGGATCCGCCACCCGCCGACCTCGATCAGCGCGGTCGGGCCCCCGATATGCGTCACTCGTACGTCTTTCATGCCCCGACCATGCACGGCCCGTCCGGCCCGCGCATCCGTAACTTCACTGCGTCATGTGACCGCATTCGGAACGGCTTGTTTACAGCGAGACATTTACGTTTTACGATCCTGTAACGCTAGCGAACGCACATAATCGCGCACAAGCGCACGCAGGAGGACTTCGTGCAACGTCGTACGCTCCTGGCCGCAGCAGCCGTCGCCCCCTTCGCAGGCGCCACCGCCGCTCACGCCGCCACCCCCGGATACGTCACGAACCGCGCCCCGCTCCAGCCCGATGCCTTCCTGCGACTCCCGCCCGGCGCCACCCGGGCCGGCGGCTGGCTGGCGACCCAGTTGAACTACCAGCTCACCGGCATCAACGGCCGGATGACCGAGATCTCGCACTTCCTGCAGTACGACAACACCGGCTGGGTGCACCCGAATCTCGGCGGGTGGGAGGAGTTGCCGTACTGGCTGAAGGGTTTTTCGAGTCTGGGTTTTGTCACCGGGGACTCGCGGGTGCAGACCGAGACCACGCGGTGGATCAACGGCGTGCTGGCGACGCAGGCGAGCGACGGCTATTTCGGGCCCACCGCGCTGCGGACCAGCCTCGGCGGCGGGCCGGACTTCTGGCCGCACATGCCGATGCTGCACGCGCTGCGGTCGTACGCCGAGTACACCGCCGACAGTCGGATCGTGCCGTTCTTCACCCGGTTCTTCCAGTTCGTTAACGCCCAGGGCGCGGGCGCGTTCAACCAGAGCTGGGGCAGCCTGCGCTGGGCGGACACCCTGGAAGTGGTGTTCTGGACGTTCAACCGGACCGGCGACGCGTTCCTGCTCGACCTGGCCCGCAAGATCCACGCGAACTCGGCGAACTACGTGAACAACCTGCCGTCGCTGCACAACGTGAACCTGGCCCAGGGGTTCCGGGAGCCGGCCGTCTACTCGATCCTCAGTGGCGACGCGGGCCACCGGCAGGCCAGCTACAACGACTACAACCAGATCATGAACACGTACGGGCAGTTCTCCGGTGGCGGCTTCGCCGGGGACGAGAACGCCCGGCCCGGCTTCGGCGACCCGCGCCAGGGGTTCGAGACGTGCGGGATCGTCGAGTTCATGGCCAGCCACGAGATGCTGACCCGGATCACCGGCGACCCGGTGTGGGGCGACCGGACCGAGGATCTCGCGTTCAACTCGCTGCCCGCCTCGCTCGACCCGCAGCAGCGCGGGATCCACTACATCACCAGCGCGAACAGCATCGCGCTGCGGGACGCGCCGGGACGGGCCGGGCAGTTCCAGAACGGGTTCGCGATGCAGGCGTACATGCTGGGCATCGACAACTACCGGTGCTGTCCGCACAACTACGGGATGGGCTGGCCGTACTACGTCGAGGAGATGTGGGTGGCCACGCCGGACGGCGGGCTGGCGGCGACCCTGCACGGGCCGGCCACGGTGACCGCCAAGGTGGGGGACGGGACCACGGTGTCGATCAAGGCGGACACCGCGTATCCGTTCGGGGACACCATCACGTACACGGTGACCACGCCGAAGTCGCTGGCGTTCCCGGTCTACCTGCGCGTCCCGGCCTGGTGCGCGAGTCCGGCGCTGACCGTGAACGGGGCGGCGGTGAGCGCGGGCGCCGGACCGGCGTACGCGAAGATCTCCCGGACCTGGAACACCGGCGACAAGATCGTGCTCCGGCTGCCGATGCAGGCCCGCACCCGGACCTGGACGGCGAACCACAAGTCGGTGTCGGTCGGCTTCGGCGCGCTGACGTTCTCGCTGGCCGTCACGGAGAACTGGACGCAGACCGGCGGCACGGCGACCTGGCCCACCCGGGAGGTCCGGCCCGGCTCGGCCTGGAACTACGGGCTCGACGGGGCCACCCAGTTCGCGGTGACCACCGGGCTGGGCAACGTCAACGACCCGTTCACGCCCGCCACCGCGCCGATCCGGATCACCACGCCGGCCCGGAAGATCCCCGGCTGGACCGCGGACGCGGACACCATCGTCACCCCGCTGCAGGACAGCCCGACGCCGTCGGCCGAGCCGGTCGAGCAGGTCACGCTGATCCCGATGGGCGCGGCCCGGCTGCGGATCACGTCGTTCCCGACGATCGGCGCCGGCACGCCCTGGCAGGCCGCCGGGGTCGCCTTCCGGATCCAGAACCAGCACAGCGGCAAGGTGCTCGGCGTGGCCGGCATGTCTACCGCGAACAGCGCCCGGGTGGTGCAGTTCGGCGACACCGGCACGGCCGATCACCTGTGGCGGTTCGTGGACAACGGCGACGGCTGGCTGAAGATCCAGAACGTCAACTCCGGGAAGCTGCTCGGCGTCGACGTGATGTCCACGGCCGACTCCGCGCAGGTCGTGCAGTACGAGGACAGCGGGACCGCCGACCACCTGTGGCAGGTGGCCGACAACGCCACCGGCTACGTGCGGATCCGCAACAAGAACTCGGGCAAGGTGCTCGCCGTCGCGGGGATGTCGACGGCGGACTCGGCGAACGTGGTCCAGTTCGCCGACAACGGCTCGGCCGACCACAACTGGCGGCTGATCCCGGACGGGACGGTCAAGCTGCAGGCGACGCACTCCGGTCAGGTGCTCGCGATCAACAACATGTCCACCGCGAACGGGGCCCAACTGCAGCAGTACCCGCCGGTCGGATCCGCCGACCACGTCTGGAAACTGCAGGACGCCGGCGGTGGCTTCTTCGCGATCGTCAGCAACCTGGACGGCAAGTGCGTGGACATCGCCGGGCAGTCGACGGCGGACGGCGCCAAGGCCGTGCAGTGGGACTACGTCGGCGGAACGAACCAGCAGTGGCGCCTGGCCTGGACCGCGACGAATGTCTTCGCCGTCGTCGCCCGGCACAGCGGAAAGGTTCTCGAGGTCCAGGGCCAGTCCACCGCGAACAGCGCGGACGTCGGCCAGTGGCCCGACCTGGGCCTGGCCAACCAGCGCTGGCGAATCATTCCTTCGTAAAAACCTTTCTCCGGTACGGGGGAATCGGGCGCGCGGCGCACTGCCCGGCGAGAGTGGCGGTGCGCCGCACGGCGAGGGGGAAATTCCGTTAAACCAGCCTCCCGGCTGATTTTCGGGTGAGACCGTCAGGCCGACATCGACGGATCATCAGTTTCGTGGGCGGCTGCCATGGCACCTTTCGTGAAGTCTTCATCGACGGCTCCGGAATCCGGCGGGACGACCTCGGCACGACCGACGGTCGACGCGCGCGGGGCGCTGCGCCGGACGCTGACGTTCGTCGTCGCGCTGGGCGCGCTGCTCGGGTTCGCGCGCTCCGGGCAGGGCACGCTGACCGTCTGGGTGGTGTTCGCGATCTTCGTGGCGGCCGCCACGGTCTGGGTCCGCGGGCAGTACGCGGACAGCCTCGACGGCAAGCAGTGGGTGATCCCGTACCGGGCCGGGAAGGTCCTGCTCGGCGTGGCGGTCCTGCTCCTGGCCTTCTTCTTCACCCCGTGGCCGGATCTGGGCGACAACGGGCTGCTCGGCATCTGCGGGGTGGTGCTGATCTACCTGGTGGCCGGGTCCGCGCTCACCCAGGCACGGCAGACCTGCTCGGTCCGGGTGCTGGGACGGGAGTTCTCGGCGCGCCGCTGCGGGGTCCGGCTGACCGTCGCCGGGCTGGTGCTGGCGCTGGCCGGCGCGGTGCTGCTGGCCTGGTCCACCTGGATCGTCGGCGCGGTGCTGCTCGCCGTCGGGGTGGCCGGGCTGATCCCGGTGGGCATGGGGCTCGGATCCGAGCAGGCGATCCGATGGCTGTGCCGGACGGACGACGCGACGCGCCGGCTGTGGGCGCTCGGGGGCGGCGGGGCCGTGCTCTACCTCGGAGCCTCGGTGAGCGCGGTCCGGGTCTCGGATTCGGACTGGCTGGCCCCGGTCCTGGTGGTGCTGGGACTGTTCGTGGTCGCGCTGGTGTCGATCACCCACGCCGATGTCGCCGCGGTGATGGCGGGCGTGGCCCTGATGGGCATCACCCCGCCGACGCTGCCCGGCAGCGACACGCCACAGCCGACGGCGGGCGCGTCCAACGTGCTCGTCGCGCTCGGTGACTCGTACATGTCCGGGGAGGGCGCGTCGGTCTTCTACGACGAAGGCGACGCCGGGCGGAACCGGCCGAGATGCAATCGGGCGCCGACCGCCTGGGCCGTGCTGATCACCCAGGACGACCGGAGGTTCGACGGGTTGACGTTCCTGGCCTGCGCCGGTGCCCGGCAGACGGACGTGGTGCGGCAGGTCAGGGAGTACACCGACGACCCGATGCACGGGCACTACCGGCCCGGGCTGGTGGTGCTGAGCCTGGGCGGCAACGACGCCGGCTTCGCGAAGATCGCCGAGGCCTGCCTGGCGCCGGGCGACTGCACCGAGATCAGCAGGATCTGGCTGGGGATGATCCAGCAGGTGCCGGGTGAGCTCGACCAGGCCTACGCCGCGGTGGACCGGGCATTCCCCGGCGTGCCGGTGGTCGTGGTGCCCTACCCGCAGCCGATCCGGTACACCGGGGAGCCGTGCGATCAGGTCGCCTTCTCGCTGAGGGAGCAGGCCTTCCTCCATCAGTTCACCGACGACCTGAACCAGGCGATCCGGGCCACCGCCCAGGAACACGGGTTCTACTACCTCACGGACATGCGGGACGCGCTGGTCAACGACCACCTCCAGCTGTGCGACTCGGTGAACGGCCGGCGGGCCGGGATGAACTTCCTCGGGCTGCGGTCGGTGCACGGGCACGCCGAGGAACGCTTCAACCCGAGCAACTGGATGCACACCAGCCTGCATCCGAACGAGCGCGGCCACCTCGCCATGCGCCGGGTCTTCCGGACCTGGCTGAGCGAGAACGAGCCGGAGCTGCGCCGGGCGGCGCGGACCACCCGGATCCCGAGGGTGGCGGACCCGGACCCGGTGCCGTGTGACCTGGAGACGTGCAAGGAGCAGGCCCGCCGGTGGGAGGCGCATCAGGTCGGGCGGCGGCTGCTGCGGGGCGGCGTGGGGCTGCTGGTCGCCGGGGCGGCCGGGGGTGCCTGGCTGATGGCGGTGGCGTTCTTCGCGTATCGGCGGCGCGCGCTGGCCGCATGCGGCTGAACCTCCCGTAAGGGGGAATCGCCGGGCGATGTGGACCGCCCGGCGATCGGCCGCTCCTAGCGTCTGAGCTGCTGATATCTCAGAGGTGGAGGAACACGGTGAGGATGCTGGCGACGACCCTTCTGATGGGCGTGCTCGCGGCGGGCGTACCGCAGTCCCCGGCGGTCGCGGCCGAGGGCGACTATTACGCGGCAGCGCGCGGCCTGCACGGCGCCGCGCTGAAGGAGACGCTGCACGACATCATCTCCAGCCGGGTGACGACGCTGTCGTACGGGAAGGTCTGGG
This sequence comes from Actinoplanes sp. L3-i22, assembly GCF_019704555.1. NCBI lineage: Bacteria > Bacillati > Actinomycetota > Actinomycetes > Micromonosporales > Micromonosporaceae > Actinoplanes > Actinoplanes sp. L3-i22. Next base: position 6,924,827 of record NZ_AP024745.1, on the reverse strand, counting down.
ACGCTCTCGAGGAGACCGACCGGGACCCGGCGAACTCCCGGAACGTGATCGGCATCTACTCCGGGCGGAGCATGCCCTGGACGAATCACGGTGGCGGGGGAAACCAGTGGAACCGGGAGCACGTCTGGGCCAAGTCGCACGGCGACTTCGGCACCGCCCCGGGACCCGGCACCGACGTGCACCACCTGCGGCCGGAGAACGTGCTGGTCAACTCGGAGCGGAGCAACCTCGACTTCGACGAGGGCGGGCATCCCGCCCGCTACGCCCCGAACAACAACCTGGACGACGACTCGTGGGAACCGCGGGACGAGGCCAAGGGCGACGTCGCCCGGATGATCTTCTACATGGCGGTCCGCTGGGAGGGTGACGCCGGCAGCCCGGACCTGGAACCGGACGACCGGACCAGCCGGGGCAAGGACCCGCGCATCGGGCGGATCTCGGCGCTGCTCGAGTGGAACGACGAGGACCCGCCGGACGCGTTCGAGAAGAACCGCAACGAGGTCATCTACCAGCACTGGCAGCACAACCGGAACCCGTTCATCGACCACCCGGAGTGGGTCGACGACATCTACTGATCGAGCGGGAGCGCCTCCAGCGCCGCCCGCAACTGGGCCCGGCCGGTGATCCCCAGCTTCGGGAAGATCCGGTACAGGTGGGAGCTCACCGTCCGGTGCGACATGAACAGCCGCTGGCCGATCTCCCGGTTGGTGAGGCCGGCCGCGGCCAGCATCGCGGTCTGCAGCTCCTGCGCGGTCAGCTGCTCGCCCGACGGGGTCGCGCGGCCGGCGCTCTCCTCACCGGCCGCGCGCAGCTCCTCGCGGGCCAGCCGGCCCCAGGCGGCCGCGCCGAGCGCGTCGAAACCGTCGCGGGCGGCGCGCAGCGGGACGCGGGACTCCAGGATGCGGCGGGTGCGGCGCAGCCACGAGCCGTGCGCCAGCTGCAGCCGGGCCCGGTGGACCGGCCACGGGCCGAGATCCATGGCGAGGGCTTTCCCATAGGCCGCGGCTGCGCTCGGCTCCGGGCTGAGAACGGCTTGGGCGTACGCGAGGGAGCGCGCCAGCATCGGCGACGGGAACCGGGCGGCCCGCTCCGCCGAGCGGGCGAGCAGGTCGTCGGCCTCGGGGCGGCGGTTCGCCCGTACGGCGGCATCAGCGAGGTCTGGGAGCGCCCAGCCGCACATGTCCGGATGATGGGTGTCGTCCTGCGGGTCGAAGACCCGCAGCAGCAGGTCCAGCGCCTCGTCGTGGCGGCCGGCCGCGTTCGCGGCGACCCCGCGCGCGTGCTGGGCGGCGTTGGCGACGAACCGCACGCCGACCACGAGCGGGCTGGCCAGCACCGACGCGGCGAGCCGGACCGCGGTCTGGTCGTTGCCGTACATCGCCTCCTGCAGCGCCTGCGCGGAGCGGGCCGCGACGATCCAGAAGTGGTCGCCGATCTCCTCGGCCAGCGACTCGGCCTCCTCCAGATCGGCCCGGACCGCGGGCCAGCGGCCCAGCCAGAGCCGGATGAACCCGGTCGACGACAGGTTCCGGGCCAGCAGCGCGGCCCGGCCCTGGGTGCGGTAGCCGGCCGAGGCGGTGCCCATGAACGACGACGCGGTGACGAAGTCGCCGAGGATCAGCGCCGCCCCGCCGAGGAAGCGCATGCCGTCCACGTCGGTCCGGTCCGGCACCAGCGCGGGCAGCTGCCGCAGCACGCCGGGCCCGTGCACGTCCGGCTGGGCGTACGCGGCGATCGCCAGCGCGGCCGGCTCGTCGGCGGCCAGGCCGAGCTTGCCGAGCACCGCGGTCACCCGGACGCCGGCCGCCGACGGCAGCCCGGCCCACCAGCAGCGCGACGCGGCCCGCCAGCACAGCATGCCGGCCAGCTCGGGGTGCCCGCCGGCGAGCGCGTCCAGGGCCAGGTCGCAGAGCAGGTCGAGGCGGCCGGTGTCGCGGAAGTCGCCCGGCTCCACGATGTCCCGGACCAGGGCGAGCCGGGCCCGGTCGGCGGTGTCGCCCTGCCGCGGGTCGGCCTTGGCGACCAGCTGCACCGCGATCTGCCGGTCGAGCAACTGGGAGGCGAGCTCGGCGGCGCGCAGCAGCAGCGACGAGCGGCGGGCCGGATCCGCGGTCAGCTCGGAGGCCCGGTCCAGGTCGGTCACCGCGACGCCGAGCGCGCCGCGCTCCAGCGCGCGGCCGGCGGCCGCCTCCAGCTCGGCGCTGACCTGCTCGTCCGGGCCGAGGGTGGCGGCGCTGCGGTGCCAGGCGCGCCGGTCCGGGTCGTCGGCCAGGGCGTCGGCGAGCGCGGAGTGCACGGTCAGCCGGGCGATGTCGCCGGCCGCCCGGTAGACCGCGGACCGGACCAGCGGATGCCGGAAGCGCAGCCGGCGATCCTGGATCTGGAGCAGGCCGGCGTCGATGGCCGGCTGGATCGCGGTCGCCGCGACGGGCGTCCCGGTCAGCGCCTGCGCGGCGGCCAGCAGGGCGGGCAGCGGGCAGCCGGAGTCCGCCGAGAACGCCGTGACGACCGCCCGGGCCGGGTCGTCCAGCTGCGCGAACCGGTCGGCGAACGCCGACTCCAGGCGCTCGTTGAGCGGCAGCAGCTCGGGCAGCCCGGTGCCCGGGGTGAGCACCCGCGGCAGCTCGACCAGGGCCAGGGGATTGCCGGCGGCCTCGGCCAGGACGCGGTCGCGCAGCCCGGGGGAGAGGCCGGGGGCGTGGTCGGCGAGCACCCGCCCGGCCGCGTCGTCGTCCAGCTCGGCCAGGCGCAGCTGGCCCAGGCCGGTGCCGGCGAGCACGCCGGTGTGCTGCGCGCGGACCGCCATCATCGCGGCGATCGGCTCGACGGTCAGCCGCCGGGCCACGAAGACCAGCACGTCCAGGGTCTCCGGGTCGAGCCAGTGCGCGTCCTCGGCGACGATCAGCAGCGGGGTGCGGGCGGCCCGGTCACCGAGCAGCTCCAGCACGGCCAGCCCGACGGTGAACAGGTCCGGCCAGGCGTCCTCCTGCCCGAACGCGCCGCGCAGCGCCCGTTGCAGGCGCGGGGTGAGCGCCGGCACGTTGCCCAGCAGCGGGCCGAGCAGCTGGTGCAGCCCGGCGAACGGCAGCGCCTTCTCCGCCTCGGCGCCGTTGGTGGTCAGCACGGCCATCCCGGCCTCGGCGGCCGCGGCCCGCGCGGCGGTGAGGAGCATCGTCTTGCCGATCCCGGCGTGGCCGCGGACCACCACGGCGGCGCCCCGGCCGGCCCGGGTGCCGGCCAGCAGCCGCTCCACCACGGACATCTCGGCGTCCCGGCCGCGCATCACCTGGTGCGCGGCGTCCAGCTCCAGCACGGACTCAACCCTAGGATCCGAGGGAGGGTTCTCGGGTCCGTCGATCTCGTAGTCGTGCGCGCCGACCGCGTAGTCGTCCGCGCGGATCACGTAGTCTGCGGCGGTGCTGCTGGGACGCGACGTGGAACAGGCCGCTCTGACCGACCTCCTCGACCGGGTCCGCGGCGGGATGAGCCAGGTCGTGGTGCTGCGCGGGGAGGCCGGGATCGGCAAGACCGCGCTGCTCGACGCGGTCGCCGGGGCGGGCGCCGACCTGCGCGTGCTGCGGGTCGCCGGGGTGGAGGCCGAGGCCGGGTTCCCGTTCGCCGCCCTGCATCGGCTGCTGATCGCGTACGTCCAAGATCTTGAAGGTTTGCCGGGCACCCAGCGCGAAGCGCTGTCGGTGGCCTTCGGGCTGGCCGACGGCCCGGCGCCGGACCGCTTCCTGGTCGGCCTCGCGGTGTTGTCGCTGCTGGCCGGGGTGGCCGCGGACGGGCCGGTGCTGTGCTGTGTGGACGACACCCAGTGGCTGGACCGGGAGTCGCTGAACGTGCTCGCGTTCGTCGCCCGGCGGGTGCACGCCGAGGGCATCGGCCTGGTCCTGACCGTCCGCACCGGCACCGGCGACGTGGCCGTCCTGGCGGGACTGCCGGTGCTGGCGGTCGAGGGGCTGCCGGCGGCCGACGCGCTGGAGCTGCTGCGCTCGGTGGTGACCGGCGTGCTCGACCCGAAGGTGGCCGGGCAGATCGTCACCGCGACCCGCGGCAACCCGCTGGCGATCACCGATCTGTCCGCGTCGCTGACCGGCAACCAGCTGGCCGGGGCGCTGCTGCTGCCCGAGCCGCTGCCGGTCGGCAGCCGCCTGGAGGCGCACTACCTGGAACAGGTGCGGGACTTCCCGCGGTCCACCCAGACCTGGCTGCTGGTCGCGGCCGCCGAACCCCAGGGCGATCCAGGGTACGTGACCACGGCCGCGGCCGGGCTCGGCGTCGCCCCGGAGGCGGCCGACGAGGCCGAACGCGCCCGCCTGGTCACGCTCGGCACCGAGATCCGCTTCCGGCACCCGCTGGTCCGCTCGGCGATCTACGGCGGCGCGACCAGTTCCGAGCGCCGCGCCGCGCACCGGGCCCTGGCCGCCGCGACCGGGCGGGCCGCCGACGCCGACCGGCGGGCCTGGCACCGCGCGTCCGCGACCCTGCAGCCGGCCGAGGAGGTGGCCGGCGACCTGGTCGCGGCGGCCGGCCGGGCCGCCGACCGGGGCGGCTACGCGGCCCGCGCGTCGTTCCTGGCCCGGGCCGCCGAGCTGACCCCGGACGACCGGGACCGGGCCGGGCGGCTGCTGGCCGCGGCCGGCGCCGCGCTCACCTCGGGCGCGCCCACCCAGGCCGGGGTGCTGCTGGACGGCATCGACCCGGCCCTGCTGGACGCGGTCGGGCAGGGCAACCGGCTGATGCTGCGGGCGCAGACCGCGATGGCGCTCGGCGGCGAGCGCGGCATGGCGCCGATCGCCGCCACCTGCGTCGCCGCCTACCAGGCGTTCCGGCCGGTCGACCCGGACCTGGCCCGGGGCGCGCTGGTCGGCTCCCTCGACTACGGGATGCGCGCCGAATACCTGATCGAGGGCACCGACCTGGGGCAGCTCGCCGGCGTGTGGGCGGGCCGCCCGGAGCGCGGGGAGACCGTCACCGACCTGCTGCTGGACGGCTTCGCCGAGCTGATCGGGACCGGCTACGCCGCCGGGGTGCCGATCCTGGCCCGGGCCGGGGCGGAGCTGGCCGGTGGCGAGGTGTCCGACGCCGACCTGCTGACCCACTTCACGCCCGGGGTGACCGCGTGCAGCCGGTACTGGGACGACCGGACCCGGGAGCGGATCCTGCGCCGGACGGCCGTGGTGGCCCGGCGGACCGGCGCGCTGCACATGCTGGAGATGGCGCTGTACGCGACCGCCCTGCACGAGACCACGCTCGGGCGGCTGGACAGCGCCGACGAGCTGCTCCTGGAGGTGCACGAGCTGCGCGACGCGGTGGCCGGGACGCCGTACATGTGGGAGGTGTACCGCAGCGGCGAGCAGGTCGGCTGGCGGGCGCCGGACGACGCCCGGGACCGTCTCGACCGGGCGTACCAGGCCGGGGTCTGGCTCGGGATGGGCTCGGCCGCCGGGATCGGCACGATCGGGCGGATCATCCTGGACCTCGGGCGGGGCGACTTCGGGTCGGCGGCCCGCGTCGCCACCGAGCTGATCGAGCCGGACTGGGCGAACGTCTACACCCGGGTGCTGCCGGACCTGGTCGAGGCCGCGGCCTACGCCGGCGACCGGGACCGCGCGGCGTGGGCGCTGGCGCTGCAGACCGAGCGGGCCACGGTCAGCGGCACGCCGTGGGCGCTCGGTCTGCTCGCCCGGTCGCGGGCGGTGCTGGCCGGGCCGGGCGAGGCCGAGGAGCTGTTCCGGTCCGCGATCGATCAGCTCGGCCGGACCGCCGCGGTCAGCGACCTGGCCCGGGCCCACCTGCTCTTCGGCGAGTGGTCCCGGCGGCAGCGCCGGCGCAAGGACGCGAGAGATTCCCTGCGTACGGCGTTGACCCGGTTCGAGGACATCGGCGCGCCGGCGTTCGCCGACCGGGCCCGGCAGGAGTTGCTCGGCACCGGCGAGACCGCGCGCCGGCGCGACGTGGGGAGCGCCGGCGAGCTGACCACCCAGGAGGCCGCGATCGCCGCGCTGGCCCGGGACGGCCTGACCAACCCGGAGATCGCCGAGCGCCTGTTCGTCAGCGCCAGCACGGTCGACTACCACCTGCGCAAGGTGTTCCGGAAACTCGGCATCGAGTCCCGCCGCCAGCTAGGCCGGGTCCTCTGACCGGTGCGGGTCGGCCGTGGTGTGCGGCAGGCCGGCCAGGGTGAGCACGTGCTGGGCGAGGCTGCCGGCCGGCGCGTACATCCGCAGCGCCGGCGAGCGGTAGAGGACCGCGACCGCGGCGCTGGCCAGGTGGGTCACCGCGGACAGGTCGACGACCAGGTCGTGGGTGCCGCCGAGGGTGAGCCGGCCGAGCTCGGCGGCGAGCCGGTCGGTGTTCACCGCGTCCAGCGGCCCGTGCACCGCCAGCCGGTTGCCGGGCGCCGCCGGCTCGCCCCGGAACAGCGTGGCCGGCTGCGGGTCGGCCGGCCGGAACGCGGCGCCGTGGCTGATCTCGCCGGTGGTCAGCAGCGTCGCCGGGCAGGACAGCCGGCGGCGCACGGTGATCGTGGTGCCGGCCGCGCCGTGGTCCAGCCGCAGGTCGTCGACGAGCCCCGCGGTCATCGCCAGGCCCAGCCCGTGGTCGCGGCGGAAGTCCTCGTCGCCCGGCTTCTCCCGGGCCTGCCAGCGGCCGTCGTCGGCGACCGCCAGCCGGGCGACGCCGTCGGTGCCCAGGTCGGCGCTGACCGTGACGGTGCCGCCGCCGGTGTCCGGGTGGCTGTGCTCGGCGGCGTTGGTGACCAGCTCGACCGCGGCGTGCGCGAACGCGGACAGGTCGGCCTCGCCGGCGCCCTGGTCGAGCAGCCACCGCACCAGCGCGTCCCGGGCCGGGCGGACCACGCCGCGCTCGGCGGCCAGCGACAGCCGCAGCGGCGGCGCCGGGACGCGGCGCCGGGCGGCCAGCAGCGTGATGTCGTCGGTGTGCCCGGTCTGCCGGACGAGCAGCTCGATGCCGTGCAGGCAGACCCGCTCGACCGGGGTGAGCCCGGAGTCGTCCAGGCCGCGCCCGGCGACCGCGTCGATCGCCACCTGGGCCAGCTCGACGGTGGCCGCGGCCGGGGTCCGGCCCGGCCGCTCGACCAGGCCGTCGCTGTAGAGCAGCAGCACCTCGTCCGGCCCGAGCTGCGCCGTGGCGGTGGCGAAGGTGGCGCCGGTGCCCAGCGAGCCGGTCCCGGCGCAGGGCAGGTAGCGGCTCTCCCGCGGGCCGGCGATCAGCGGCGGCGGGTGCCCGGCCGAGCAGTGCACGAGCGTGCCGTCGGCCGGGTCGAGGACCACCACGCAGACCGTCGCGGCGCGGGCCGCGGGCACCCGCAGCGCCATCCGGTCGGCTGCGGCGATCGCGATCAGCGGGTCGCCGGTCTCGTCGAGCCGGTCGTGCAGCACCGCGCGCAGCTGCCCCATCGCCGCGGACGCCGCCACGCCGTGCCCGGCCACGTCGCCGACCACCAGCGCGACCCGGCCGCCCGGGACCGGCACCGCGTCGAACCAGTCGCCGCCGGCCGCGTCACCGGCCTCGGCCAGCAGGTAGCTGCCGGCGAGTTGCACCGACGGCAGGACCGGCAGCCCGGCCGGCAGCAGCTGCCGCTGCAGCGTGGTGATCAGCTCGCGGGCGTCCTCGTAGCGGCGGACCGCCTCGACGGTCTCCAGGTGCGCGCGCTGCTGCTCCAGGACCCGGTCGGTGGCGTCCAGCCCGAAATAGGTCAGCCCGGCGACCGTGCCGTCCGGCCCGAGGCGGGGCGCCATGGTGAAGTCGAAGTACATCTCGACGAGCTGGCCCGAGCCGGGGCCGCGCTCGACGTGCGCCCGCCAGCCCTGCCCGACCTGGGGGACCCCGGTCCGGTAGACCCGGTCGGCCATCTCGAACAGCTGCTGGCCGGCGCCCTCCGGGTACATCTGCGCCAGCGGCTCCCCGACGAAGTCGGACCGGCCCAGCGCCGCCCGGTAGGCCGCGTTCGCGGCGATCACCCGGTGCTCCGGCCCGGCCAGCCCGCACAACAGGGCCGGCGTGGACTCGAAGACCGCCCGGACGTCATCGGCCGCACCCACCCGTTCGTCCAGACCGTCCATCGTTCCTCCCCATTTCGCCCTGCTACATGATGAATTGTAGAGATTGTCATGTGCGGATGCCGCGCCGACGGGGCGGTACGATGCGGTCCTATCGCGTCAACGGCACGGGGGGTCCGCTGTGGCCGAGGCTGATGTTCAGAGTTCACTGGCCCAGGTCAGCAAGGCCGCCGAGCTGTACGGGGTGACCGACCAGGACGTCGAGACCTGGCGCGCCGGCATCGACGAGCGCCCGGCCTGGGCGCAGCGCGCGCACGTCTCCGGCATGCTCGCCCAGCGTCTGGTGATGACCGCTCTGGAGCACCGCCAGGAGTGCACGCGCAAGGACTGCCGCACCTGCGCCGGCCTGCGGGAGATGCTGGTGATCGCGCTCGCCGGGGTCCGCACGGTGGTCGACGACCGGCTCAACGAGCTCTACCGCCGTCCGGCCCGCTGGCCCTGGCGTCGTCGCAGCCTGTAAACAGCCAGTGATCAGTTGTGTTTCCGGCCTTGCGGGCCGAGCTGATCTAGGTATTTACTTTGCTCGCTTTCTCGAATAGCTGAACCGATCCACGCGCTTCACTATGCCCCGCTCACGGCCTCGCCGGAGCGGTAATTGTCATGCCACGGTCCACATAGGACATGTGGCGCCTCTCTAGGGGAAGAGGTCATACCGCCGCATGTCCATCGACAAGTTCGGGTACCAGCAGCAGTTGCGGCGCGAACTGCGCATCCGCGACCTGATCGCCTACGGTCTGGTCTTCATGGTGGTGATCGCGCCGTTCGGCATCTTCGGCAGCGTGTTCCAGGCCAGCGGCGGCATGATCGCGCTCGCCTACGTGGTCGGCGCCCTGGCCATGATCCTGACCGCCTCGTCGTACGGCGTGATGGTCGAGAAGTACCCGGTCGCCGGCTCGGTCTACGGCTACGCCGGCCGCGCGATCCACCCGGCCGTCGGCTTCCTCACCGGCTGGGCCATCCTGCTCGACTACGTGTGCATCCCGCTGCTGCTGTCGCTGGTCGCCGGCGCCGCGATGAACTCGATCGTGGCGAGCGTGCCGGTCTGGGCCTGGGTGATCATCTTCGTCCTGGTCAACACCGTGACCAACGTGCTCGGCATCAAGACCACCAAGCTGCTCAACTGGATCTTCCTGGCCGGCGAGCTGGTCATTCTGATCATTTTCCTGGGGTACGGCCTGAAGGCGCTCGCCGACGGCAAGGGCCACGGCTTCAGCCTCGACCCGTTCTACAACGGCACCAGCTTCACCTGGTCGCTGATCCTCGGCGGCGTCTCCATCGGCATGCTGTCCTACCTCGGCTTCGACGCGCTCGGCCTGCTCGCCGAGGACGCCGCCGACGGCGCCCGCACGATCCGCCGCGCCATGTACGCCTCGCTGCTCGTGGTCGCCGCCCTGTTCGTCGCGCAGACCTGGGTCGCCGCGCTGCTCGTGCCGGACCCGGACGGCCTGATCGCCAACGGCGACCCGACCGGCTCCGCGTTCTACGACGCCGCCGAGGTCGCCGGTGGACACTGGCTGGCCACCCTGACCGCGCTCGCCACCGCCCTGGCCTGGGGCATCGCGAACAACATGGTCGCCCAGGTGGCCACCAGCCGGCTGCTGATGGCGATGTCCCGGGACGGGCAGCTGCCCAAGTTCCTCTCCCGGGTGTCGCTGACCCGCTCGGTGCCGACCAACGCGATCCTCACCACCGCCGGGATCTCCCTGGTCATCGGCCTGTGGATGGCCCGGCGCGACGACGGCATCACGCTGATGAGCGCGCTGGTCAACTTCGGCGCGATGATCGCGTTCGTGGTGCTGCACGTCTGCGTGATCTGGGAGTGGGTCAAGACCGGCCGGGCCGGCGGCGTGCTGCGTAACGTGGTCGTCCCGGCGGTCGGCGCGCTCGTGCTGATCGCGGTGATCTGGAACGGCAGCCTGCTCGCCCAGACCGTCGGCCTGATCTGGCTCGGCGTCGGCGCGGTCATCCTGGTCGTGCTGCTCGCCACCGGCCGCAAGCCGAGCCTGCCCGAGGTGCCCGGCGACGACGACGCGGCCACGACCGCGAAGGCGGTGGAGAATGTCTGACCCGATCCACATCCCGGCCGACCCCGGGCAGTACGGCTACACGTTCGGCGGCCGGGAGGCGATCGCCGCGGTCAAGCCCGGCCAGCCGATCACGCTGCGCACCCTGGACTGCTTCGGCGGCAAGGTGCGCACCGTCGACGACCTGCCCAGCCAGGTGTGCGAGTTCCCGTACCTGAACCCGGTCACCGGGCCGCTGTTCGTCGAGGGGGCGCAGCCGGGGGACACCCTGGCCGTGCACGTCGTGGCGCTGACCCCGGCGTCGGCGTTCGGCATCTCCTCGACGTTCCCGCACTTCGGGGCGCTCACGTCGACCGGCTACACCCGTACCCTGCAGGCTCCGCTCGAAGAGCGGGTGTGGCTCTACGACATCGACCTGGCCGCGCGGACCGTGCGCTACCAGGCCCGGCGCAGCGACTTCACGGTCGACCTGCCGCTGGCCCCGATGCTCGGCACGGTCGGCGTCGCGCCGGCCGCCGGTGAGGTCCGCCAGACCATCGTCCCGGACGTGCACGGCGGCAACCTGGACACCCCGCTGCTCGGGCCGGGCGCCACCCTCTACCTCGGCGTCAACGTGCCCGGCGCGCTGCTCGCGCTCGGCGACGGGCACGCGCGGCAGGGCGACGGCGAGGTCTGCGGCGTGGCCGTCGAGGTCGCCATGGACGTCACCATCGTGGTCGACGTGATCTCCGGGGTGCCGACCGGCACCCCGCGGCTGGAGACCGACACCCAGCTCGTCTCGCTCGGCGCCGCACGGCCGCTCGAGGACGCGTTCCGGATCAGCCAGCACGACCTGGTCCTGCACGTCGCCGAGCTGACCGGGCTGGACCAGCTCGACGCGTACCAGCTGGTCTCGCAGACGACCAGCGCCCGGGCCGGCAACGTCGTCGACCCGCAGTACGTGATGAGCGCCGGCATCGACAAGACGTACCTGCCGGGCACGATCGCCTACGGCGGGGTGCACGAACGGCTACGGAACGGCTGATCCACGGTGCGACGCCCCGGACTCGATCCGACCCTCGTACGTGAGCAGTTGTTTCTCCTCGCCCACGACGAAAGCCGGCACATGCGGCCCCGGCTGCACGTGCCGGCCCTGGCCGCAGGCCTGGCCGGCGCGACCGTGATGGATCTCCTCATCGCCCAGCGCGTCACGATCGACTCCGGGGTCGTCAGCCCGGACCGGTACCAGCGGGAGACGACCGGCGACCCGGTCACCGACGACGTCCTCGCGATCATCATGGAGCGGACGCCCGGCCCGGCCCTGCCGAACCTGCTCCGGGTCGCGGCGCCCGGACTGTACGAACGGACCACCGCCGCCCTGGTCCACCGCGGACTGCTCGCCGAGGGCCCGGCGCGCCGCTGGCGCAAGAAGGAGTACGAGCTCGCCGACGAGGGCGTGGCCGTCCGGGTCCGCGCCAAGGTCGGCTACCGCGTCGACGGCCGCGACGGGCCCTCGCCCGACGCCGACTGCCTGTGCGGGCTGGTCTCCGCGCTCGGCCTGCACGGCGCCCTGCTGCGCGGCACGCGCGCCGAGCTCGAACCGCTGCTGCAGCAGGTCATCCGGGAACTGCCGGAACGGGCCCGGCCCAGCCGGCACCCGGTGGGTCAGGCCCCGGCCGTCGCCGCCGCGGTGCTCGGCGTCGTGCAGGACATGGCGACCGCGGCGATGTGAGCCTCATCGGTGCTCGCCGGCGCGGAGCATCTCCAGCGTCCTGGCGACCCGGTCCGCGCGGGTCGCGTCCCGTTTCGCCTCGGTGATCCAGCGGACGAACTCCTTGCGGTGCGAGTACGCCAGCTTCTCGAACGCCGCGCCGGCCTCGGCGTCCCCGGCCAGCGCGGCGGCCAGCTCGGCGGGCGTCTCCACGGTGCGTTCGCCGGACTCGGCGGCGATCGTCACGTCGTACGCCTGACCGATGTCGACCCCGGCCTGCGCCCGCGCCGCCTTGGCCAGGCCGATCATGTTCTCGCCGCCCATCCGGGCCAGCCGCAGCGGCAACGTCACGTCGTTCACGGTCACCCGGACCGGAAAAGCCTTCCTACCGTCGCCGACGGCGGCGACCTGCTCATCGGTGAGCAGGAACGCCCCCGCCGGTCCGCGCGACTCCAGCGTCAGATTCAGATTCAGGATCTCGGCCACGCTGACACGGTAATCAATCGCGGTCGGTTCGGAAGGCCTTCGTCAGCATCGCCGCGAGACCCACCCCGAGCACCGCGATCCCGACCTGCACCCCGACGACGGCCCAGTCGAACGTCCGCCCGGTGACCGTGAAGTGGTGACTGCTGTGCCAGTCATAGCGGTTCGACACCCAGGTCCCGGCGATGGCGGCGCCCATGCCGACCAGCACCGTCCCGATCAGCCCGATGTTCTGCCGCCCCGGCAGCACGATCCTGGCCACCACGCCGATGATCGCGCCGAAGATGATCGCCGCGATGAGTTCCTGACCGTTCACTCGTGTTCCTCCCCATCAACATCCTGACCATGCCCATGGTGAGTGCCGCGTCAAACCCGGCCGTGAACCGACCTCGAAGCGGGTGTGTACACCCGGTCGGAACGTCAGTCATGAAACCGCTCTGGGGGAGAAGACATGACCGATCAACTGGACGTCGACCTGGCCCTGCTGGACAGCATCGCGGACCGGCTCAGCCGCGCCGGCGACGCGCTCACCTCCACCGGGACTCCGGCCACACCGGACGCCGGCGAGGCCACCGCGATGATCGCCGAGCTGCTCGCCACGGTCTCGGCGAACGTCACCAACCTGGCCGGCGGCCTGCGGGCCGCGTCCGGGCGGGTCGCCGAGGCGGGCCGGACCTACGACGCCGAGGACCTGACCAACGCCGGGCAGCTGCGGGCGGTGCCCTGATGCCGATCAACACGTTTCTCGACGGGGATCCCGGGTCGGTCTACGCCACCACCCAGTGGCTTCGCGGGCGGCTCGCGCCCGAGGTCTCGGCCGGGGCGATCGCGCTGCGCAGCGTCGGCGGCGAGGCCGCCGAACGCTGGCACGGGGTGGCCGGGCAGGCTTTCCGCGGACGCATGAGCGATGCGGAGGTCAAGGTCGACAACTTCAAGACCGAGATTTCCCGTACGGCGGATGTCCTGAACCGCTACGCCGACGGGCTGTCGTCGGCGCTCGCGTCGATGGCGCACGCCCGGGCGATCGCGGTGCAGGCCGGGCTGATCGTGAGCGGTCCGGTGATCGTGGAGCCGATTCCGGCGGGGGTCACCGACGCTACCTATCACCGGCGGGTGATCGCGTTCCGGCAGGCGGACATCGAGGTACGGCGTGGGCGCCTGGTGATGTCGCAGAGCAACGAGCTGGTGCGGGGGCGGCTGGCGGAGTCCCGGGGCCACCCGGTGATCCAGCCGACCGATGTGTCCCGGGGTGCCGGTCTGAGCACGCCCGCGGGCGAGCTCGTGCCCAACGGGAACCCGTCCGGCGGGCTGGAACCGAACGGGGGCGACTCGGCCATCGCGGTTCCGAACGGTGCCTCACCCGGCACGGTGCCGAACGGTGTCTCAGGTGGGACGGTGCCGAACGGTGCTTCGCTCGGGGCGGCGGTGGGTGCCGGGGCGGCTCGGTCCGGGGCCGGCCTGAGTGGGAACACCTCGACCGGGGCCGGGGTGGCGGACGGCGCTTCCCGGATCAGCGGCGGGGTGAGCGGGGAGACCGACTCCATCGCGCCGAACGGGGGAGCTGACTCGCTGGAGGACAACGGTGGCCGGCCCGCGGAGCCGGGCACCCCCAACGGCGCGGGTGACGCGAGCAAGAGCCCCGAGCCGAACCCGTCCGATGGTGGTCGGGAGTCGGGCGCTTCCAGCAACGGTGACGCCTCTGATCGTCCCGGCGACGTGAGCAAGAGCCCGGAGCAGGGGCGCGCCGACAGCGCGGGTGAGGTGAGCAAGAGTCCGGAGCAGGGCCGTGCGGTAGGGGCTCATCCCGCTACGCCCAGCGGCGCGCTCACCGCGAACGGCGGCGGCGCGACGGCCTTCAATCCCGGCGTCAGTGTCAGCGCCCCGTCGTCGGGCGGCAGCCCGCTCGCGCACGAGCTCACCCACGTCGTCCAGCAGCGATGACGGGCTCGGGTCAGGACGGCAAGCGAGCAGACGGCCGGCGGCCCCGATTCGGGTTCGGGACCGCCGGCCGGGGTGGGGGACCGGTGTTCAGTAGACGTACGGCCAGGCCGACGAGTCCCAGCCGAGCAGGTTGATCCCGAGCTTCGCCGCCCCCGACGACGTGTAGTAGTGATAGACCAGCACATCAGCATCACTGTCGGTGAACACCGCCGGATGCCCGGGCCCGTAGACACTCCCGTGCCCGGCGAGAATCTCCGTCCCGCCGCCGGCCGTGGTCAGCGTCCCGGCCCGATCCTTGTACGGCCCGGTGATCGACGTGGACCGCGCCACCATCGTGCGGTACGTACTCGACGCCCCCTGGCAGCAGAAATCGAACGACATGAACAGGTAGTAGTACCCCGCGTGGTAGAACACGAACGGCGCCTCGACCGACTTGCTGTTCACGAACCGCTCGGCGATGTTGTACATCGTGCTGTCGGCCCGCTTGCCGGTCGACGGGTTGAGCTTCACCATCTTGATCCCGGACCAGAACGAGCCGAACGTGAGCCACCACTCGCCGGACGCGGTCACGGTCAGGTTCGGGTCGATCGCGTTCCAGTTGCTGCTGGTCGTGGACTCGATCACCAGGCCGGAGTTGGTCCAGCTCCCGGCCGCGCCGGTGGTCGACTGGGCCAGGAAGATCGCCGACTTGCTGGAGCCGAACGTCGAGGCGGCGTAGTACATCAGATACTTGCCACCCCGGTACGAGATGTCCGGCGCCCACAGATTCGCACTGCCACCGGTGTACGCGTTCGCCCACGAGGTGCCGTTGGGGAACGCCTTCCCGGCGTCGGCGAACGCCGTCCGGTCCGGCGAGGTCTTCAGGGTGATGCCGTCACCGGTGGTGGCCAGCAGATATCCGCCGCCGGGCTTCTTGATCATGCTGGGGTCGTGCGCGCCGGTCGAGCCGGTCACGACGCCGGGATTGGGGTAGGTCGCGGCCTGGGCGCTCTGCACGCCGTAGATGCCGGCCGTCGCCGCGAGCAGGCCGGCGACACCGGCGAGGAGCAGGGTGCGGAAGCGAGACGTCATGGGGGATTCGCCTTCCGGGAGGTGCGGCGCCCGATCGGGGAATCGGGGCGCCGCCGGGATGGATGCCTCGCGGCCGGCGCGTGGGGTGGGCGCGTCCGCGAGGGCTCAGAGACTCATCGACGTCGATTCGATTACCGTCATGTTAACGATCACATCCGACAAGTCAAGACGCGTTTTGCAACGCTGCAAAGAGATCGGCCGCTACTGCGGGCCCGCGCGGCGCACCACGCGCAGCAGGTACTCCTTGCGGTCGAGCGGGTCCGGCCCGGTCCGCGGCCGGGTCGGGGCCGGGCCCTGGACCGGCGCGTGGTGGTCGAAGGAGCTTTCCACCACGCCCTCGCCCCGGGTCAGCGCCGGCAACCGCCGCTGCAACTCGTGCACCCGGGCGGCCGGGATCTCGCCGGAGATCACCGCCGGCGTCGTGGCCAGCGGGATCGCGCGCAGCCGGGCCAGCAGCGGGAGCACGGCCGGCCCGGTGTCCGGCGGCACCTCCACGCGGAACGTGTGGATCGGCTCGAGCACCACGGTCCCCGCCGCCCGTAGCGCCGCCATCAGCACCAGCGGGGTCAGGTTGCGGAAATCGCCGGCCGTGCTCGACATGCTCTTGTCGAAGATCGCGTGCGAATGCGACTGCCGCGCCGAATAGCCGGAGTGCGTCATCACCACCGCACAGTCCGGCACCGGCCAGCCGCGCAGGCCCTGCCGCAGCGTGTCGTGAACGGTCTGCTCGACCGCGGTGAAGAACGCCGGCGGCATCGACCCCGGCTCCACCTCCAGACCGAAACTGATCCCGGAGCCGACCGGCGCCGGGGACACCCGCAGACCGATCGTGGCCAGGAACGGGTTCGGGTCCACCTTGTTGAACTCGACCGCCGCACCGACCCCGAGCAGCCGCTCCACGTGCAGCGTCGTGGTCTCCCGGAAGGTCACCGCCAGGCCGTACTGCTCGGCCAGGGTCGCCTCGATCACCTCCTTCTGCACCTCGCCGTAGAGCGACACGTACACCTCCTGCCGCTCGTCGTCCTGGCGCAGATCGATCAGCGGGTCCTGCTCGGCGAGCTCGGTCAGCGCGGCGTGCAGGGCGCCGCGTTCCGCGCCCCGGGCCGCGACGACCGCGGTCTCCAGGCTGGGCGGGGCAAAAACACCTTCATCAACACCATTTTCCCGTACGCCGAAATCGTCCCCGATCCGAGCGGAGCCGAGCCCGCGCAGCCGGCCGATCTGCCCCGCCGTGATCGCGCCGGAGGCGCGCGCGGCGCCCTCCGCGAAAATGTCGATCCCGGTCACCCGGTCCGCGCCGACGGTCTCCCGGACGCGCAGCGTCCCGCGGAACATCCGCAGGTAGGCGAGCCGTTCCCCGGCCGGCCCGCGCTCCACCTTGAAGATCCTTCCGGTCGGCGGCCCGGCCGGGTCGGCGGTCGCCGGCGGCAGCAGCCGGGTGATCCCGTCGACGAGGTCGTCGATGCCGGCGCCGGTGATCGCGGACCCGAAGTAGACCGGATGCACCCGGCCGCGCACCCGGATCGGCGGCATCGGCCGGTCCTCGACGAACGCGGCGAGCACCCGGTCGTCGTGGTCGGCGAGGCGCAGCGGGTCGACGTCGGCGCGGACCTTGGCGTCCCGGGTGCCGAGGCCGTCGACCCGGCTCATCGGGATGATCGCCGGGCTGATCCGGTCCGCGATCTCGGTCAGCAGGCCGTCGAAGCGGGCGCCGCCGCGGTCCACCTTGTTGACGAAGATCAGCGTGGGGATGCCCAGGCGGTGCAGCGTGCGGGCGATCACCCGGGTCTGCGCCTGGACGCCCTCGACGGCCGAGATCACCAGGACGGCACCGTCGAGAACGGACAGCGCCCGCTCCACCTCGGCGATGAAATCCGGGTGCCCGGGCGTGTCGATCAGATTGATCGTGCGATTGCCGACGGTGAACGAGACGACCGCGGATTTGATGGTGATCCCGCGTCGCCGTTCCAGTTCCAGGCTGTCGGTCCGCGTGCTGCCGTCGTCCACGCGGCCGATCTCGTCGATCACACCGGCGGTGTACAGCAACCGCTCGGTGAGGCTGGTCTTACCGGCGTCGACGTGCGCCAGAATGCCGAGATTGAGAATGCTCAAGCGTCATGTCCTCAAGAACGAATCGAATTGATTCCGTGGGTGACATGAACGCAGCTCGCATCTCGGATTCTTCTTCCGCTCGGGGGCACTGACCAGCCCACCCCATCAGCCCCGGGGCCGCCCCGGCAACCGATTAACGCCGAACCTCCTCAGGAACCACCGACCCGCAGCACCTCGCCGAGGCGGTGGCGGCGGCGCGACGACGACTCCGCGGCGACGACCGCCTGGACCATCAGCGGGAACGCCAGCGCGACCACCCCGATCATCGCCCAGGGCAGGACCAGCACCGGATCGTCGGTCTGGCCGGTGAGCAGCCGCAACGACAGCGGGCCGAGCGTGATCCGGGCCAGCAGCACGCCCAGCAGCGGACCGGCCAGCGCGGCGCCCAGCGCGAGGGGCAGCAGCTCACCGGCCGCGACCCGGCGGGCCTCACCGGTGCGCAGGCCGAGGGTCCGCAGCCGGCTCAGGGTCTGCCAGCGGTCCTGGGCGCCGGCCGCCGCGCCCAGCGCGAACCCGAGCAGGCCGAGCGCCAGCAGCGTGATCGCCGACGCCCAGGCGAGCCGGATCAGGCCGGTGACCAGCGGCGCGCCGCGGTGACCACGTTCCACGTCGGTGCGCAGCACGATCTGCGCGTCGGCGCCGCGGGCCGTCTTCTCCGCGCCCGGCCCGGTCACCCAGACGGTGTTCGGCACGACGTGGTACCCCGCGGCGGTCATCGCGGCCGCGTCGACGACGACCACGTCCTCGGCGCCGTCGACCGGCGGCGCGACGCCGACCGACACGAGCGGGAAGGCCGGGCCGCCGCCCTCGCGCGGCAGCGCCAGGGCATCGCCGACGGCCACGTGCCCCGCGGCCGACCGGACCAGGGCCGGCACCGACCCGGCCGGTGCGGCGGGCAGGGCCGGGAGCGCCGGCAACGGGGTGTCGGCGAGCAGCGCCCGGTACGCGGCGGTGTCCACGACGACCAGCCGGGACGGCCGGGCCGCGCTGCCCACCACGATCGGCGCCGCGTCCTGGACCTGCGCGGCGACCGCGTGTCGGACACCGGCCCCGGCGGCGAGCTGTTTCGTCAGCGCGGGCACCGTGTCGACCGAGTCGGTGGTCAGCTCCAGGCGGGCGTCGGCGCCGACGTCGCGCCACGCGCCGTCGGTGAGCCCGCGGTCGACCGTGCTGGTCACGGTCAGCGCGAACGACGCCAGCCCGGCCGCGCTGACCAGGGCGAGCACCGGCAGCACCCGGGACGCCGAGGTGGCGGCGCGGGCCGCCGCGAAGACCGCCAGGGGCCGGGCCGAGCGCAACGCCTGCCGCAACGTCAGCCCGGTGACCAGCGGCAGCAGCCGGAGCAGCAGGATCGCGCCGGTCAGCACGCCGAGCGCCGGGGCGGCGGCCGGCAGCAGCACGGTCCCGCCCGCCGACGGCAGCACCCCGTGCTGGACGAGCAGGGTCAGCGCGACCGCGGCCGCGGCGAGCACGGCGACCTCCAGGGTCAGCCGGCGCAGCACGGCGGTGCGCTCGCGGAGCCGGCGGGCGCTGCGGTTGGCCGGGACCCGCCGGTCGCGGGTCGCCCGATACGCCGCGACCAGGCCGAACGCCGGCCCGGCGAGCACCGCGGCGAGCACCACCGGGAGCAGCCAGCCCCACGCGACGCCACCCGCGGTCAGCGTGGCGACCAGCGCGCCGGCGGCCGTCGCACCGGCCGCGACCAGCACCGATTCGAGCAGCAGCTCGGCGCCGAGGGCGGTCAGCGAGGCGCCGCGCTGCCGGGCCACGGTCAGCGCCTGGGCGCGCCGGGCGACCAGCAGGTTCGCGGCCAGCAGCAGGATCAGCACGGCGACCACGGTCACCGCGGTGAGCAGCACCGACGCCTGTGCGGTGGCGGCGTCGATCTCGTCCTGGACGTCGCGCAGCACCCAGTCGAGCTGGGTCGCCCACTGGGCCTCGGCCGACCGGTCACCGGACGTCGTCGAGGACACCTTGAGCTGGATCACGGCGGCGACGATCCGCTGCGCCGAGTCCAGGGTCAGCAGTCGCGGGTCGGGGCGGAAGCGGACCGTGCGGGGCATGTCGTCCTGGCCGAAGGCGAGGCGGGCGTCGGGCAGCGACTCCTTCGACAGCAGGCCACCGAACCGGGTGATGCCGGCGCCGTCCTTGCCGTACACCGGGTCGAGCAGCCACGGCGCGACCTGCCACGTCGGGTCGGCCGGGTCGACCGGCCGGAAGACGCCGCTGATCCGGACGTCCTTGGCGGCGTGCTGGGCGTCCTCGAGCCGCAGCCGATCGCCGGGCTTGACCCCGAGCCGGGCCGCGGTGGCCTCGGAGACGCCGGCCTGCACCGGCCACGGCGTGTTGTCGAAGGGCACCTCGACCTCGGGCTGGTCGGTGCTCGGCCGCGGCGCGCCACCGGACACCCAGGTGACCGCGGGCCCGGCCGCGCCGGCCAGATAGTCGAGACGGAAGCTGCGCGGCTCGAGGCCGTCGAGAATTTTGAGGTACGGGCTGTCGGTGACCTCGATCGGCGGCAGCAGCACCTCCTCCAACGGTCCCAACTGCCCCAGCGACCGGTCCCGCAGGTCGTCGAGGGCCTCGGCGGACCTCGGCACCCGGACCCGGCCGCCGTTCGCGCCGTCGTCCCACTCCCAGCGCGCCTGCACCCGTACGTCGGCGTCGTCGCCGGCGAGCCGGACCGCGTGCTGGACGGCCTCGTCCGCGGTGTCGCGCAACAGCACCGGCACCGCCCCGGCCAGGATCGTCACCGCCAGCACCACCACGGCGGAGAGCAGCAGCGGGCCGGCGTCGGCCCGGGCCCGCCCCCGGACGCTGGGCCAGTGCATCGCGGACCGGATCATGAGACCACCCGGAGTTGGGCCGCGCCGG
The DNA here is from genome assembly GCF_019704555.1 of Actinoplanes sp. L3-i22. Taxonomy (NCBI): domain Bacteria; kingdom Bacillati; phylum Actinomycetota; class Actinomycetes; order Micromonosporales; family Micromonosporaceae; genus Actinoplanes; species Actinoplanes sp. L3-i22. The sequence continues at coordinate 6,904,545 of NZ_AP024745.1, read as the reverse complement.
CGCGGCGGGCCTGGACGGTGGCGACCGCGCCGACGGCCAGCGTGCAGCCGGCCACGAGCAGGGCGATCAGCAGCAGCTCGGCCGGCCACGGCCAGCTCGGCTGTACCGGCGGCACGGGTGTGGCGCCGGTCTCGGAGCGGATCAGCAGCGGTGCCACCACCACGGTCGCGAGCGCGCCGACCAGCGTTCCGGCGGCGAGCAGCGGCAGCAGGATCGCGGCGTGCTGGGCGAGCAGCGTCGTGCGGATCTCCCGCCCGGTCATGCCCAGGCCCCGTAGCCGGGCCACCTCGACCGCCCGGTCCCGCAGGTCGTGCGTGACGTGCAGGATCACCCCGGCGAGCAGGAGCAGGACGGCCGCCGGGACGAGCAGCTTCAGCACCGCGGGCAGCCCGGCGTTGAGCGGCCCGGCGGTCAGTCGCCGGGTCTCGCCGGCCCGGGTGGTGGTCGTGCCCAGGTGCAGGGCGGCCACGTCGGGGTGCGCCGGCGACCCGGCCCACCAGGCGTCGACCGGGTAGGTCAGCTCGCCGCGCGCGGTCAGCACCCGGGACAGCGCGTCGATGTCGGCCAGGACGGCGGCGGCGCCGGGTGCGCCGGGCACGGCCGGCACGATCCCGGCGACCTTTGCCGGTACGACCGTCGTCCCGACCGTCAGATCCAGCGGCTTCCCGGCGGCGACCCCGAGCCCGTCGGCCAGCTTCTGCGAGACCACCACCGGCACCGCGTCGAGCGCCGGGAACGCCGTCGTGATCAGCGCCAGCTTGCCGGCGTCGCCGCCGAGCTGCACGGTCCCGGTCATCCGCAGCTGGTTGCCGGCCGCGGTCATCGCCGGCTGCTGCAGCTGGCCGCGGTCCGGCAGCACGGCCGAGGTGGTCCAGCCGCTGACGTCGCCGGCCGGCCCGGGCAGGCCGATCGCCACGGTGAACCGGGCCTGCGACGGCGTGAACAGGTAGTTGAAGTCGTAGTCGACCGGCAGCGCCACCGCCACCAGCCGGACCCCGTCGGCCGGCGCGCACCCGGCCAGGGCGTGCCGGGTGCCGTCGAGCGGGACCGGCGCGCTGGTGCAGACCGTCCGCAGCCCGGCGGTGTCCTGCAGCAGCAGTTGCGGGGTCACGGTCAGCGGGACCGAGCCGGTCGCCGTGCCCCGGATCGCGAGGGTGGCGCCGGCCTGGACCGGGATGCCGGCGGCCGGCCCGGCCGGGGCGAGCCCGCGGGTCGCCGACGTCCAGTCCCGGCCGCTGGGCAGGCGCCCGCGCAGGACCTGGCCGGCGTGCGTGGTGTCGACCGCGATCAGGTGCGGGGTGTCGCCGGCGCCGCCGAGCCACTGCCCGACCGCGACGCCGCGGTCGGTGGCCGGGCTGACCACGGTCGCGCCGGTGGCCCGGGCGATCGCGGCGCCCTGCCCGGCGACCGGCGGGGTGGTCAGGGTGACCGCCAGGTCGGTGCCGACGGCCAGGTCGGCCTGGTCGTGCTGGGAGGTGTTCCAGGTGGCGGCGAGCGCGATCCCGAACGTGCCGGTCGCGGCGGCCAGGCAGATCAGCAGCCCGGCCGCGGCGGCCTGCGGGCGGCGGGCGGCCTCGAACGCGGCCAGCGGCAGCGGCAGGCTGTCGGCGCGGCGGGCCAGCCGGTCGGCGACCCGCAGCGCCGGCGGCACCAGGCGCAGCGCGAGGGCGGCGCCGGCGGCCAGCAGCAGGCCGGGCGCCAGCACCTGCAGGATGTCCGCCTCGGCGCGCCCGGCGTGCAGCTGCCACCAGCCCAGCGCGGCGAACGCGACCAGGAGCAGGTCGGCACCGGACCGGGCGAGCAGCTCGCGGCGCCCCCGCTGACCGGGGGTGGCCTCGGCGCGCAGCGCGGTGAGGGCCAGCATGACGGTCAGCACCAGCGCACCGGCGAGGACGGCGAGCACCTGGCTCGGATCGACGACCGGGGCGGTGGTCAGCCCGGCGCCGCTCATCGGCGCCAGGTGGCTCAGGGCCGCATGCAGAAAAGACGATCCGGGTACGGCCAGCCCCGCCGACACCAGCGCGATCAGTCCCGCCTCGAGCCCGGCCGTCACCGCCAGCTGCACCCGGCTCGCGCCCATCGTCGACAGCAGCGTGGTCTCCGCGGCGCGCAGCCCGGCGGTGAGCCGCCCGGCCAGCGCCAGCGCGGCCGCGGTCAGCACGATCCCGAGCACCGCCACGGCCAGCACCGCGGCCTGCGTGACGTCCTGCTGGTGCCGGGCGGCGACCATGGTGCCCGGCAGGCTGGACGCCACCCGGGTGAACCTGGCCCGCTCGCCGAGCGTGCCGGTGAGCCGCGCGTCGGCGTCCACGACGTGGCCGCTCGCGGCGTCCAGGCGGGCCGGGGTGGCGCCGGTCAGGTCGGGGCGGGCGGTCATCTCCATCCGCAGCAGCGACGAGCCGCCGGTGAGCAGGTCGCCCGCGTCGACCAGGAACGGCCCGTACGCCGGGAAGTCCCGCATGGTGGTGCCGTCGTTGTGGTCCGGGTCGAAGCCGGTGCCGTCGAGCAGGTCGCGGTCCCAGCCGGCGCCGGGCAGCGGCCGGGCGACGCCGACCACGGTCAGGTCGACGGCCGGCGCCGGGGCGTCGGCGGAGGTGTCCGCGGCCAGCCGCACGTGGCCGCCGACGGCCAGGCCGAGCAGCTTCGCCGTGGAGTCCAGCAGCACGGCCTCGGGGTGGGCCGGGTCGCCGCCGGCCTTCGGCCAGCGCCCGGTGACCAGCGCGGCCCGCTCGGAAAGGTCCTCGACGGCGGACAGATAGGTGCGTGCCTGGTCCCTGCGGCCGGGCAGCGTGCGCATCACCGACGAGGCCCGGACCGCGGTGCGCGCCGGGAACGGGTCGAGCGCGGCGCTGAGCACACCCCGGGTGGCGTCGGCGACCGCCGCCGCGTCCGACCCCTTGATCGTCGAGGTGTACGCGGTCACCGCCATCCGGTCCGGGTCGGCCTGCCGGGCGGCGACCGCGAGCGCGACCGGCGCGCTGCGGGTCACCAGCAGCGCACACACGCCGAGCAGGGTCGCGCCGAGGGTGACCACGGCGAGCAGCGCGGCCAGCACCGGCCACTGGGCGCGGGCCCGGCGCAGCAGCAGGGCGATCACTCGTGCAGCCGCCCGTCACTGATCCGGATCACCCGGTCGGCGAGCGCCATCATCACCGGGTCGTGCGTGGAGACCAGCGCGGTCACGCCCTCCGACTCGACGACGCCGCGCAGCAGCGCCATCACCGAACGGCCGGTCTCCGCGTCGAGCTGGCCGGTCGGCTCGTCGGCGATCAGCAGCCGCGGCGAGGCGGCCAGCGCGCGGGCGATCGCGACCCGCTGCTGCTGCCCGCCGGACAACTCGGTCGGGCGCTGCTCGGCGTGCTCGGCGAGCCCGACCAGGTCGAGCAGGAGCTTCACCCGCTTCTCCCGGTCGGCGGCCGGGGTGCGGGCCAGCCGCAGCGGGGCGCCGACGTTCTCCGCCGCGGACAGCACCGGGATCAGGCCGAACGTCTGGAAGACGTAGGACACCTTGTCGCGCCGCAACTGCGACAGGCCGTCCTCGTCCAGGGTGGTGATGTCGTCGCCGTCGACGTGGACCGAGCCCTGGTCGGCGCGGTCCAGGCCGCCGATCACGTTCAGCAGCGTGGTCTTCCCGGAACCGGAACGGCCGACGAGCGCGACCATGGTGCCCGGTTCGATGTCGAAGGAGATGTCCCGCAACGCGTGCACGGCGGTGGTTCCGGCGCCGAAGGTGCGGTGGATTCCCCGTACCGAAACAATCGGGTTTGAATTAATCATTTCCCGTTCCGATCGGGGTGGATCCGCACGTGGTCGGCTTCCAGAGCGAGGCGGACCCGGTTGGTGAGTTCGAGGGTGTCGCGGTATTCGCGGGGAATCTGCACGCGGCCGGCCCGGTCCATCACCGCGTATTCCTCGGCGATCACGTGGGTGTCGCCGTCCTCGTTGGTCGCGGTGCGGCGCAGCACCTCGCTGCTGGTCCGGCCGTCGCGAATGGCCACGGTCCGCTCGACCTGGCCGCTGACCGCGGAATCGTGGGTGACCACCACGACGGTCACCCCGAATCGCTGATTGACGTCCCGCAAGGCCTCGAACACCTCGGCGGAGGTGGCGGTGTCCAATTCACCGGTCGGTTCGTCGGCGAACAGCACGTGCGGCCGATTCGCGAGCGCGACCGCGATCGCCACCCGCTGTTGCTGACCGCCGGACATCTCGCCCGGTCTACGGTCGGCGCATTCCAGCACACCAAGAGCTTCAAGCAATTCTTCGGTACGTTCTTTTCGCTCTTTGACCGGTTTCCGGGCGGCCGTCATCGGCAGGTCCACGACCTGCCGTGCGGTCAGATAGGGCACCAGGTTGCCGGCGGTCTGCTGCCGGACGAACCCGACGGTGTGCCGCCGGTAGCGGACCCGGTCGGCGCGCGACATGGCGAGCAGGTCCCACTGCTCCACCCGCGCCTTGCCGGCGGTCGGCGCGTCGATCCCGGCCAGGATCGACAGCAGCGTCGACTTCCCGCTGCCGGACGCGCCCACCACGGCGACCATCTCGCCCCGGTTCACCACGAGGTCGAGGCCCTGAAGCGCCTGCACCTCGATCGACCCGGTCTGATAGATCCGGACCAGGCTCTCGCACACGATCAACGCTTCCGACATCGTCCCCCCACGGATCTTGGGCGTGCCTTTCTACCACGTTTGCTAACTGTGGAGGTACCGGCCGGGGGTGGTGCCGAAGAGGGCGCGGAACGCCTCGATGAACGCGCTCGGGCTGCGGAAACCGCAGTCCACGGCGACGCGGGTGACCGGGCGGCCGGCGGTGAGCAGGCTCAGCGCGTGGTGCAGGCGCAGCTGGGCCCGCCACTGCGGGAAGGTGAAGCCGGTCTCGGCGCGGAACAGGCGGCTGAGCGTGCGCTCCGCGGCGCCCACCTGGCGGCCCAGCTCGTGCAGTGAGCGCTGGTCGGCCGGGTCGGCCGCGAGCAGGTCGCAGAGCGCGACCAGCCGCGGGTCGGACGGCGCCGGCAGCATCAGCGGCAGCGCCTCGGCCCGCCGCAGTTGGTGCAACGCGACCTGCTCCAGGTGGTGCCGGTGGCCGGCGGTCAGGTCGCGGTCCTCGCTGAGCGTGCGGATCACCTCGCGCAGCAGCGGCCCGACCACCAGCACCGTCGGCTCGGTCAGCACCGCCGCCGTCGTCACCCCGAAGATGAGCGAGCGCATCTCGGTCGGGCCGTTCGCCTGGTGGGCGTGCGGCACCTCGGCCGGCAGCCAGACCGCCCGGTTCGGCGGGACGATCCAGACGCCGCGGCCGGTGTGCACCTGCAGCACGCCGCGCAGGGGATGAACCAGCTGGTGCACGGCGTGGTCGTGCCACTCGATCCGCTCCCGGTGCCCGAGCGGCCGGATGGTGGGACCGGTCAGCACTTGGCGTTCTACCGACACAATCGGGCAGAATATCGGAAGTCCGCACGCCGTGGAGCCGCCAGGCTCGGGGTATGAACGAAACCTGGCGCCGGATGCGCCTCTGGGGCACCGCGCACGCCGTCGACGACCTGTACCAGGGCCTGGTCCCGGCGACCGTGCCCTACTTCGTCCTCGACCACGGCTACAGCTACGTGGCGATCTCCGGGCTGACCCTGGCGGCGGCGCTCGGCAGCTCGATCCCGCAGCCGTTCATCGGCGTGCTCGTCGACCGGTATCGCCTGGACTGGCTGGCCGCCGCCGGGGTGGCGCTGGCCGGGCTCGGGTTCGGGCTGTCCGGGCTGGTCGGCGGGTGGTACCCGGCGGTCTGGGCGCTGATCCTGCTCTCCGGGCTCGGGGTGGCGATGTTCCATCCGGCGGCCGGGCGGGCGGCGCGGGCCGCGGCCGGGGACAGCACCGGGGCGATGAGTGTCTTCGCGGCCGGTGGGAGTGTCGGTTTCTTTCTTGCGCCGGTGCTGGCTACGCCGGTGCTGGTGTACCTCGGCGTTCCGGCGACGGTGCTTTTCGTCGTTCCGGCACTGGTCGTCGCCGGATTTCTCCTTCGGCAGCACCGGGCCGCCGTCGCCGGGGCGGTCACGACCCGGACGGGGGCTGATCAATGGCGGCCGTTCCTGGCGCTGACCGGAATCGAGGTGGTGCGCTCCGCCGCGTTCTTCGGGGTGAACACGTTCATCGAGCTGTACTGGCTGCGGCACCTGCACAGCAGTCGCGCCCTGGCCGGGGCGGCGCTGGCCGTGTTCCTGGTCGGGGGAGTGGCCGGGACGCTGCTCGGCGGGCGGATCGCGGATCGGGTGGGCACCGTCCGTACCGTGCAATGGGGTGCCCTCGCGGGATTGCCGGCGCTGGCCGGACTGGCCTTCACCGGCGGCCCGGTCCTGCCCTTGATCTTCGCCGGCCTGGCCGGCGTGGCCCTCAACATTCCGTTCGCGGTGCTGGTCAAACTCGGACAGGACTACCTGCCGTCGCGTCCCGGCACGGCCGCCGGGGTGACCCTCGGTCTCGGCGTCAGCATCGGCGGACTGTTCGCCCCGCTGTTCGGCCTGACCGCCCAGCACCACGGGCCGGAAGGCGTGTTCGTCCTGCTCTGCCTCGCCCCGATCCCGGCCTTCCTGCTGGGTCTGCTGCTCACCGATCCACAGCGGAGGCCGGTCGAGGTTTGATCAGCGGCCGCCGCTGTGGGTTTGTTTCTTGCGTCGGTTGGCGCTCTGCGCTGGTTGGTTTCCTGCGCTGGTTGGTTTCCTGCGCTGGTTGGTTTCCTGCGCTGGTTGGTTTCCTGCGCTGGTTGATTTCCTGCGTTGGTTAGTTTCCTTCGCTGGTCAGGATGACCAACTGCTGCGTCGCGCGGGTCATGGCGACGTAGCGGTCGACCGCGCCCTCGATGCCCTCGCCGAAGCGATCCGGGTCGACCAGGATCACCAGGTCGAACTCCAGGCCCTTGGCGAGGGTCGGGGTCAGCGACCGGATCCGGTCCCGCTCGCCGACGGTGGGATCGCCGATGACGCAGGCGATGCCCTCCGGATTCGTGCCGAGCCATTCGTCGAGGATCGGGTCGAGGTCCGCGGTGCCGCCGTGCCGGACCGGGAGGCCGCTGGTCCGGATCGACGTGGGCACGTTCGCGTCCGGCAGCACCGCCCGGATCACCGGCTCGGCCTCGGCCATCACCTCGGCCGGCGTCCGGTAGTTGATCGTCAGCGAGGAGATGCCGATCCGGTCCAGGCCGACCCGGCCCAGCCGCTCCGCCCACGACTCGGTGAAACCGTGCCGGGCCTGCGCCCGGTCGCCGACCACGGTGAAACTTTTCGACGGGCACCGGGACAGCAGCATCTGCCAGTCGGCGTCGGAAAGTTCCTGCGCCTCGTCGACGACGATGTGCGCGAACGGCCCGGCGAGCAGGTCCGGATCCGCCTTCGGCAGCGCGCTGCCGGCGTCCAGCACCTCCCGCAGGTCCTGCTGGCGGAGCATGGTCATCAGGCCCTCGCCGTCGTCGTACTCGCTGGACGCGATCAGGTCCTCGACCACCCGGTCCATGTCCTTGCGGGCGGTCGCGGTCGCCGCCGCCTGCTTGCGCTCGAGCGCCGACACCTCGGCGTCGCCCAGCCGCTGCCGGACCGCGTCGAGCAGCGGCAGATCGGCCACCGTCCACGCCCGCGGATCGGCCCGCTGCAGCGTGCGGATCTCGTCGACGCTCAGCCAGGGCGCGACCTTGCGCAGGTAGGCCGGCACCGACCACAGGTCGGCCACCAGGTCGGCGGCGTCCAGGATCGGCCAGGCCCGGTGCAGCGCGGTGCGCAGCTCCCGGCCGGCCGGCTGGTCGAGGATCGCCAGCAGCTCGGCCCAGATGTCCTCGCGCGCCTCGTTGTGCGGGATCCCGTCGGCGGCCTCGAACGCGGTGGCCCAGTCCCGCGCGGTGACGCGGACCTCGCCGTCCCGGGTCTCGACGGTAATTGTCTTCGCCGGCGGCTCCTCGTAGAACCTCACCGCCGCGGCCATCGCCCGCACCAGCCGGGCCGACGACTTCAGCCGGACCACCTCCGGATCCGTCTCCGGCAGCGCGGCGGCGCCCTCGGTGAGCAGGTCCCGCAGCGTGCAGGTCTGCACGTCCTCCTCGCCGAGGCTGGGCAGCACATCCGAGACGTACGCGAGGTACGGCTCGTGCGGGCCGACGAACAGCACCCCGCCCCGGCGGGCCCCGAGCCGCGGGTCGGAGTAGAGCAGGTACGCGGTCCGGTGCAGCGCCACCACGGTCTTCCCGGTGCCCGGCCCGCCGTCCACCACCAGGGCGCCCCGGGAGCCGGCCCGGATGATCGCGTCCTGGTCGGCCTGGATCGTCCCGAGCACGTCCCGCATCCGCGGCGACCGGCTCGCGCCCAGGCTGGCGATGAACGCCGACTGGTCGTCGAGCGCGGCCCGCCCGGCCAGGCCCTCCGCCGCCGCGAGGCCGTCGGCCGAGAAGACCTCGTCCCAGTAGTCGATGATCCGGCCCTCGAGCCACCGGTAGCGCCGCCGGCTGACCAGGCCGTCCGGGTTGGCGTGGGTGGCGCCGAAGAACGGCTCGGCGGCCGGCGACCGCCAGTCGACCAGCAGCCGGCCGCCCTCGCCGTCGGTCAGCCCGAGCCGCCCGATGTAGACCGTCTCGCCGGACTCGTGGACCATCCGGCCCAGGCACAGGTCCAGGCTGAACCGGCGCAGGGTCCGCAGCCGGGCGGTGATCCGGTGCACGGCGTCGTCCCGGTCGACGGCCTGGCGGCCCTTGCCGGCCGGGGCCTTCCGCTCGATCTCCAGGCGCTGTTCCAGGTCGGCGATGGACCGGGCGAGGCTCTCCGCCATCGCGACGAAGTGCTTCTCGTCCGCGCCGATCAGCGCGGCGTCGTCCTTGGCGGGGTGGTTGCGCAGGTCGAAGACGGTCACCGGCGGTACTCCTCGATCAGCATCTCGGCGGCGACGGCCGCACCGTCCGGGTACATCGCGGCGGCCACGGCGGCGGCGTGCGCGGCGGTCTCCGGGGCCAGGACGATCTTCAGCGCCTCCGCGACCGAGTCCCGGGACGCCCCGATGCCCAGCGCGGTCACCCGCTCCGCCCAGTACGGCTGGTCGCCGCTGAGCGGGACGATCACCTGCGGCGCGCCGGCCCGGGCCGCCGTATGCGTGGTGCCGGAGCCGCCGTGGTGGACGACCGCGGCGACCCGCTTGAACAGGGCGGGATGACTGACCTCGCCGACCACCAGGCAGTCCTCGGCGTCCGCGCCGGCCCAGCCGCGGGCGAGGATCACCCGGTGGCCCAGGGCGCGAACCGCCCCGGCCGCGTCCCGGCCCGCGTCGCCGACCGGCATGCTGCCGAAACCGACGTACACCGGAGGCTCGCCCTCGTCGAGGAATTCCTCGACCTCGCCGGGCAGCTCGCCCTCGTCCGGCAGGATCCAGGTGCCGGTCTGCACCACCTCGGAGTCCTCGTCGAGCCACGGGCCGAGCAGCGAGTCGGTGGCCAGCCACGGCAGGTCGGTGAAGGCGTGGTCGCGGACGTCCTTGACCTCGGCGAGCCCGTGCCGGGCCCGCTCGGCGTTGAGCACGTCGCGGAACAGCTCGTTCGCGGCGTCGGCGTCCCGCTCCCACAGGATCCGGTTGTCGGTGATCGCCGGATCCAGCGGATGCCCGGGCCGCGCGATCGGCCGGTGGTGCGGCGACGGCAGCGAGTTGGGCTGGAACGCGGCGTACACGTACGGAACCCCGAACTTCTCCGCGACCGACCGCGCCCCGGCGACCGACGGCAGCAGACCGGCCGCGAGCAGCACGTCCGCACCCTGGAGAACGGCCGGCAGCCGGTCGAACTGCTCGGCGATCAGCGCGGCCGCCCGCTGCGGAACGCTGACCGGCGTCACCGGCACCCCGGCGGCCATCAGCGCCTTGGGCGAACGCCCGACCGGCACGAGCGTCACCCCGGCGGCGGCGAAGCGCTCCGGATCGTCCGGCGGCGCGCAGACCACCACCTCCGCGCCGAGCCCCCGCAACCGCACCGCCAGGCCGATCAGTGGTTCGACGCCGCCCCGAGAGTCGTACGCAGACAGCACCACACGCACTCTGGTTCCCCCATTTTTGCAGCTCACAGCGTTGACTGAGCGATTGTGCAGCAGCCCCCGGGGCTTGCCGCAAGCCCCGGGGGCTGCTATAGATTAGAGATGGGAAGGGGTGGCTTGTCCCTCTTTCCACCCCCAGATCAAAAACCTTCGATGGTACGGGCGTGTCCGATGGCATAGGTTCGAGCCATGTCCACCGGGGCGCGGTTCCGGTTCGATCAGGCGCTCGCGGATGTCTACGGCGACCTGCGACTGACCCCGGTCCTGCGCCGCCTGCTCCGCCACACGCACCGCCTGACCGGCTCGATGGCCGCCAGCGTGTCGCTGATCGACGCCGGGCACGGCAGTTACCTCAAGGCCGCGGAGTATGGAACTTCCTGCCGCCTCGGCCACACCTTCCCGCTCGACGAGGGCGCCACCGGCCGGGCCTTCTCGCGGCGCCGCCCGGTGGTGATCCCCGACTACGCCCGCCTGCGCTCGGGCCACCTCTCCGGCGCCGACCCGGCCCGCCGCGGCCGCGTCGTCGCGGTCCCGATCTGGTGGCGCGGCGACGTCATCGCGGTCAGCGTGGTCTTCGCGGTCAGCGCCGGCCTCGACGTCGACCAGTTGGAAACTTTCACCCAGTCGACGGCCGCGGCGATCGTCGAGTCCCGCCGCCGGGGCCCGTCCTCAAGGGAGGCGCCGACCGCCCCGTTCACCCCTCGCGAGGACGAGGTGCTCGGTCTGCTCCGCAACGGCTGCACGGACCGTGAGATAGCCGCCTGCCTGGTCATCTCTCCGAAGACGGTGGAGAAGCACCTGTCCGCGATTCTCCGCAAGACGGGCACCCGAAACCGCACGGCGGCGGTCCTGACCGCGGTCGACAACGGCTGGCTCGGCCCACCCACCCGCAACCTACGCTGACACCCCGCGCCGCCGCCGCCCCGCGCCGCGCCGCCCCGCGCCGCGCCGCGCCGCGCCGCGCCGCGCCGCCCCGCGCCGCCCCGCGCCGCCCCGCCCCGCCCCGCCCCGCCCCGCCCCGCCCCGCGCCGCGCCGCCCCGCCCCGCCCCGCCCCGCCCCGTAACGCCCGGCGCCGCCGCCGCGCCGCGCCACCCGCGCCGCCGCCTCCGTGTTGCCGTCGCCGGCGGCGAAGTTACGGGAATTCCCCCATACCCCGGGTGGTGCTGACGCGATTTGACTGGGGGCGTGCCAGTCGTATCGATGAAAGAGCTGCTCGACCGGGCCCTCGCGGAGAAATATGCGGTCGGGGCGTTCAACATTGTTAACGACCTGACGATCGAGGCCGTGCTCGCGGCCGCCGTCGAGGAGCACGCACCCGTCATCCTGCAGACTTCGGTCAAAACCGTTCAGATGTACGGACGGGACCAGCTCTTCGGCATCGTCACCGCGCTCGCCGCGGACGTCTCGGTCCCGGTGACCCTGCACCTCGACCACTGTCCGGACCGGAAGGTAATTTCCGACTGCCTCGCCGGCGGTTGGAACTCGGTGCTGTTCGACGCGCACGAGTTGGACGTCGACGAAAATCTCCGCCAGACCACCGAGGTGGTGGCCGAGGCGCGGAAGTTCGGCGCGCACGTCGAGGGCGAGATCGAGAGCATCCAGGGCGTCGAGGACGGGGTCGGCTCCGACGACCGGCCCGCGGTGCAGTCGTTGGAGATTTCCGTCAACTTCATCGAGCGGAGCGGGGTGGATTGTTTCGCCCCGGCGCTCGGGAACGCCCACGGCCGGTACCAGCAGGCACCGAAGCTGGACGCGCAGCGGGTCAGCGATCTCGTCGCGGCCACCGGAGTGCCGATGGCGCTGCACGGCGGGACGGGACTTTCCGACGAGCAGTTCACCGATCTGATCGCGCGGGGCTGCGCGAAGGTAAATATCTCCACCGCGCTGAAGGAAAGTTTCATGCGGTCCGGTGGAGATTTCCTTCAGGAGGCGGCGGCGACGGACAGGTGGGATCCGCCGTCGCTCTTCCGGCACCAGCGGGCCGCGGTGATCGAGATGGCGCGGCGGCACATCCGGCTCTTCCGGAGTTCGGGGCGGGCCTGGTGACCGCGCTGATCTTCGACTGCGACGGGGTACTCGCCGACACCGAGCGCGATGGACACCTGCCCGCGTTCAACGCGACCTTCGAACGCTACGGATTGCCGGTGCGCTGGTCCGAGGCCGAGTACGGCCGCCGGCTGCGGATCGGCGGCGGCAAGGAACGCCTGGCCAGCCTCTTCACCGACGGAACGCTCGGGCCGATCCGGGCCGACGGAACGCTCGGGCCGATCCGGGCCGACGGAACACTCGAACAGCCCGAAGCCGACACGGTTGGTGGGCCTTCGCGGGCGATGGGTGGGGGCGGTCCGCGTGGAAATGTGGCGCCGGCCGGGATGGAGGGGGCTCGTGCCGCGGCGATTGCGGCCTGGCACCGGACCAAGACGGAGATCTTCCGGGAGCTGGTGTCGGCGGGGCGGATTCCGGCTCGCCCTGGCATCGCCCGGATCATCGGGGAAGCGGTGGGGGCCGGATGGACGGTCGCGGTGGCGTCTACCTCGGCGGAGGTTTCGGTTCGGGCGGTGCTCGCGCATGCGGTCGGTGCGGAACTCGCCGGGCGGATTCCGGTGTTCGCCGGGGACGTGGTGCCGGCGAAGAAGCCGGATCCGGCGATCTACCGGCTGACCGTGCGGAGCCTGGCGCTCGACCCGGCCGCCACCCTGGTGATCGAGGACTCGCGCAACGGGCTGCTCGCAGCCATCGGAGCCGGGCTGACCTGCGTGGTCACGGTCAACGACTACACCCGCGACGAGGACTTCGGCGAGGCGGCGCTGGTCGTGTCCGAGCTGGGCGATCCGGACCGGCCGCCGATCGACATCCTCGCCAACCGCGGCGCGGCCAAGCCCGGCGACTTCCTCACCCTCGACGACCTGCGGGCCTGCCTGCCGGAAAGGGGCTTTTCGTGAACGGGACCGAGCTTGTGGTCCGGACCATTGCGGAGACGGCGATTGCCAACGAGCGGTACTTCGGGGACCTCGACTCCGTCGTGGGGGACGGTGACTTCGGGTATTCGCTGGCGCGCGGGTTCGAGAAGCTGCTCGACGGGTGGGCGGAGATCGACCGTACCGATGCCGGGATTTTCTTGAAACGCTGCGGAATGACGATCGCCTCGCGGATCGGCGGCACCTCCGGCCCGATCTGGGGGACGGCGTTCCTGCGGGCCGGGGCGGCGGCCGCCGAGCCCCTCGACCGGGCGCGGGTCGTGGCCATGTTGCGCGCGTCCGTCGAGGGGATCAAGGCCCGCGGCCAGTCGGACGTCGGCGACAAGACCCTGCTGGACGCGCTGGTCCCGTTCATCGACGCGCTGGAGAAGACCGGCGACGTCGGCGAGGCGGCGCGGGCCGCCCGGGACGCCGCGGACGCGACCGTGTCGATGGTGGCGAAGCGGGGCCGGGCGGCCTACACCGGGGAGCGCAGCCGGGGATCGGTGGACGCGGGGGCCATGGCGGTGGCGGTCATCGCCGAACGCATCAGCGAAGTGTGGAATGCCCAGGGAGCCGCATCATGAAGAAATTTGTCAACGACCCGAAGAACTTCGTGCCGGAGATGCTGGAGGGCCTGGCGCTCGCCAACCCGGACACCCTCCGGTACGTCCCCGCCTACAACCTGATCATGCGGGCCGACGCGCCGCGCCAGGACAAGGTCTCGATCGTGCAGGGCTCCGGGTCCGGGCACGAGCCGGCGCACGTGATGGTGGTCGGGAAGGGGCTGCTCGACGCGGCCTGCCCGGGCGACGTGTTCGCGGCGCCGCCGATGGACTACGTGTACGAGACGGCCAAGCTGCTGGCCTCACCGAAGGGCGTGCTGCTGCTGGTCAACAACTACACGGGCGACCGGATGGCGTTCGACATGGGCAAGGAGATGGCCGACGCGGACGGCGTCCGGACGGAAATTCTCACCATCAACGACGACGTCGCGGTGACCGACTCGCTCTACACCGTGGGCCGGCGCGGCGTGGCGGGAAATTTCTTCGTCATCAAGGCCGTCGGCGCCGCCGCCGAGCGGGGCGCCGAGCTCGACGAGCTGGTCCGGATCGGCCGCCGGGTCAACGACGTGACCCGGACCATGGGGGTCGGCCTGACCGCCTGCACGCCGCCGGCGAAGGGGTCGCCGCTGTTCGAGCTGGGCGCCGACGAGATGGAGTTCGGCGTGGGCATCCACGGCGAGCCGGGCCGCGAGCGCCGCAAGCTCACCGACGCCGACGCGATCGTGGACGCCCTGGTGGACGCGGTGGTGCCGGATCTGCCCTACCGCTCGGGAGACAGCGTGGCCCTGATGATCAACGGGCTGGGCGGCACCCCGATCAGCGAGCTGTACATCGCCTACCGGCGCGCCCATCACCGGCTGGCCGACCTGGGCATCACGATCGCCCGGTCGTACGTCAACGAGTACTGCACGTCGCTCGACATGGCCGGCGCCTCGCTGACCCTGGTCCGCCTGGACGACGAGATCGAGCAGCTCCTCGCCGCGCCCGCCGAGTCGCCGGTCAACCCGTTCTGACGAGCCGGCCAGCCCGTGCCAACGGTGAGTGTCGATAGAGTGGCCGCGTGTACATCCAGGAGATCCGGCTGGAGAACGTGCGCGGCTTCCACGACGGCCGCACCGTCACCCTCGATCTGACCAGGCCGGACGGTTCACTCGCCGGGTGGACCGTCCTGGCCGGCCGCAACGGCTCCGGCAAGACGTCGCTGCTGCGCGCGGTCGCCCTGGCGATCGGTGGCCCGTTCCTGGCCCGGGTCCTGGTGCCGGACTTCACCGACTGGGTCTCGAAGGGCAAGCCGGACGCCGCGGTCGAGGTCCGGCTGGTCCCGGACCCGGAGTACGACTCGGACCCCGGCCTCGGCGTCACCGACGAGCCGTTCTCCGCCGGCCTGTGGTGGCGCGTCCCCGGCGACACCGGGCGGCAGCCCGCGCTCTACGAGTCCCCGGGCAGCCCCCGCTTCGACGCGGCCCGGCGGGACCTGTGGCTGGACGATCCGATCGGCTGGTTCTTCGCCGCGTACGGCCCGTTCCGCCGGCTCGCGGGCGGTTCGGGCGAGGGTCAGCGGCTCGCGCTGCGGCGTGGCCCGGCCGCGCGGATGGCCACCCTGTTCCACGAGGACGCCTCGCTCGCCGAGGGCGTGAGCTGGCTGATCGAGCAGCACCTGCGGTCGCTGGAGCGGCGGGCCGGCGCCGCCCGGCTGAAGAAGCTCGCGCTCGCGGTGCTCGGCGACGGGCTGCTGCCGGACGGTTACCTGCTCCAGGACGTCGACTCGGAGGGCCTGTGGGTCGAGCGGGACGGCGAACGGTTCCCGCTGCGGGAGATGAGTGACGGCTACCGTGCGGTCGCCGCGCTCGTGGTCGACATCCTGAAACAACTTTCCGAGGCGTACGGCGAACTGCCCGTCGACTCGCTCACCTCGACCGTGGTGACCGCGCCGGGCGTGGTGATCATCGACGAGGTCGACGCGCACCTGCACGTGTCGTGGCAGCAGCGGATCGGCGGCTGGCTCAAGCAGCACTTCCCGCGGATCCAGTTCATCGTGACCACGCACAGTCCGTACATCTGCCAGGCCGCCGACGAGCACGGCCTGATCCACCTGCCCGGCCCGGGCGAGGACGAGCCGCCCCGGATCCTGGACCGGGCGCGTCATCAGCGGATCGTGCACGGCACCGGCGACGACGCGGTGATCTCCGAGTTGTTCGGGCTGGACACGCCGTACTCGGAGCAGGTGGTCCGGCTGCGCCGGGAGTTCACCGAGCTGGAGGCGCGGGTGTTCACCGACCGGGCCGACGAGCGCGAGGTGCGCCGCTTCCAGGAGCTGCGGAACCTGCTGGCCCGCTGAAGGGAGCCGCGGAACCTGCCGGCCCGCTGAAGGAGCCGCGGAACCTGCTGGCCCGCTGACGGGAGCCGTGGAGGCCGCCGGACCTCCTCGTCGGTGCGGGTGTGGAGGACCGGCAGGCGGAATATCCGGTGCGCGGCGCGCGGTCGTCCGGACCGCGCCGGAAGCGGTCCAAACGATCAATTCCGGCGTTGCCCGGGACCGGCATACTGATCCGCGGCGACGGGGGAGAGCATGGCGATGATCGATCTGGACCACGGGCCGGGGGCGCCGGCCGCCGAGCACCGCCGGCGGGTCTGGCCCGCGGTGGCGGCCGCGGTCCTGCTGAGTGGCCTGGTCAGCGGGCTCGCCGTGCATCGATGGGACGAGCAGCGGGGACGCGACACGGTCGGCGTCCTGGTGCTGGCCGACGCGAGTGACTGGGTCGGCGACCGGGTGGAGGCGGGGAGCCAGGGGACCGCCCGGATCTACGGCCACGTGGCGATCGTCAATGCCGGGCCGGCCGCGTTCCGGGTCCGCGGGCTCAGCGGGATCACGGTGAACACGATCACCGTGCCGGATCGCTGGGTCGACCCGGCCGGGGTCAGCTACCAGGGGTTCGACATCGAGCTGCCGTGCGCCGGGACCGATCTGTTCGCGATGCGGGTCACGGTCCGGGTCGAGCCGCGCGACGCCGCCGTCCGGAACGTCGACGCGCTGCTCGACGGGCATCCGTGGGCGCGCGAGTTCACCAAGGCCTGCGCCTAGTGCCAGGCCCGCACCGCCGCCGCACGGCCCGGCTCAGTGGCCGAGGATCACGAAGATCAGGGCGAGGACGGCGGGGACGGTCTGCACGTACAGGATCCGCTTGCTGGCGGTGAGCGCGCCGACCACCCCGGCCACCGCCACGCAGCACAGGAAGAAAACCTTCGCCGCGAAGCCGGTGTCACCGCCGGCGATCAGGCCCGCGATCAGGCCGGCCGCCAGGAACCCGTTGTAGAGACCCTGGTTGAGCCCGAGCGTCTTGGTCTGCTCGGCGAACTCCGGGGTGAGCCCGAACGCCTTGTACCCGCGCGGCTTGGTCCACAGGAACATCTCCAGCACCAGGATGTAGACGTGGATCAGCGCGACGATCCCGGCCAGAATGTTTCCCACAAAGATCATGCCCGGCAGGGTACCGGGCCGCCGGAGGAAACTTTCCGCTGCTCTCACCCATCCGCTCGCCGCTCGGCTCCGAATCCCGAGTTGACGATCAGGCGGAGCGAGGGGCGGACATTTCATGGCGGAACGTGCAACGGGGCGCCGGCCGGACCATCTGACACCGGTCCCGGACGACACCCCGCAGACGGCGCCGCCGGACCCCGGTGAGCTGCTGCGGGCCACCGCGCGCGGCGACGAGCAGGCGTTCGCCCGGCTCTACGACCTGGTCGCGCCGCGTGTCTACGGCCTGATCCGGCGGATGCTGCGGGACCCGGCGCTGGCCGAGGAGGTCGCCCAGGAGGTCCTCGTCGAGGTCTGGCGGACCGCGGCCCGCTTCGATCCGGCGTGCGGCTCGGCGACCGCGTGGGTGTTCACGATCGCGCATCGGCGGGCCGTCGACCGGGTGCGCGCCGAGCAGACCGCCGCCGACCGCACGATGCGGGCCGGCGTGGCGGCGATCGACACGCCGTACGACTCGGTCGCCGACGAGGTGTCCGGCCGGCTGGAGCGCCAGCAGGTCCGGCACTGCCTGGACGACCTCACCGAGCTGCAGCGGCAGGCCGTCACCCTCGCCTACTACCAGGGCTATTCGTATCCGCAGGTCGCCGAGTTGCTCAAGGCCCCGGTCGGAACGGTCAAGACGCGGATGCGAGACGGGCTGATCCGGTTACGGGACTGCCTGGGAGCGGGGGTAACGGCATGATCGCGGACATTCACACACTGGCCGGCGCGTATGTGCTGGACGCCGTGGACGACCTGGAACGGGTCGCCTTCGACCGGCACCTGAGCGAGTGCGACTCCTGCCGCGACGAGGTGTCCGAGCTGCACGAGGCCACCGTCCGGCTGGCCGGCGCCGCCTGGTCGGTGCCGCCGCCCCGGCTGCGCGCCACCGTGCTCACCGAGATCAAGAAGACCCGCCAGCTGCCGCCACGCGCCCCGGCGATCGCCGCGCCGCCGGCCGGCCGGGGCCGTCGTCTGCTGGCCGTCGCGGCCGCCGTGCTGGTCGCCGCGGCGGGCGCGGGCTCGGCCGCCTATCGGATCCAGGATCAGCGGGTACGGGATCTGCAGGGCATCGCCGCCGCGGCCCGGGTCGAGCAGGAGCGGGTCAACGGCATCCTCGCCGCGCCGGACATCGTGGTGCGCACCCAGGAGCTGGCCGGCGGCGGACGGGTCACCGTCGCGTACTCCCGCCTGCGGGACTCCGGCGTGGTCATGATGGCCGCCGACGCGGCGCCCACCGGCGGCCGGGCCTTCCAGCTGTGGACGGTCCGTTCGGCGACGCCGGTCGACGAGGGCGTCCTCGCGGTCGGCCAGACCTCGGTCGTGAAGGTCGTCGACGGCCTGTCGTCGGCGTCCGATGTGGGCGTCACCGTCGAGCCGGCCGGGGGATCCCGCACGCCCACGCTCCCGATGGCCGCCGATCTCAAAATTCTTTGAGATCGCACCAATCCGCCGAACGGTTCGCTCCGAATCATTCGTGTAAGTCCCGATAATGGAGGTACGAACCATGCGTGCAACGAAGATCACCGCCCTGGCCGCCGCGACCCTGTTCGCGATCTCCCTGGCCGCCTGTGGAAGTGACTCGAAGGACACCGGGTCCGGGACGGCCGCCGAGCCGACCATGACCTCCGCGGCGCCGATGGCCAGCTCGGCCGCGCCGATGGACTCGATGGTCAACTTCGGCGCCGGTTGCGCCGCGGTGCCCGCCGACCCGGCGAACGCCGGCAGCTTCCAGGCCATGGCGCAGGTCCCGGTGGCCACCGCGGCCAGCGGCAACCCGCTGCTGTCCACCCTGGTCACCGCGGTCAAGAAGGCCGGCCTGGTGGACTCGCTCAACTCCGCCGACGGGGTCACCGTCTTCGCGCCGACCAACGACGCGTTCGCCAAGATCCCGAAGGCCACCCTGGACAAGGTGCTCGCCGACAAGAAGACCCTGACCAGCATCCTCACCTACCACGTGGTGCCCGGCAAGCTGACCCCGGCGGACCTGGCCGGCACCCACAAGACGCTGCAGGGCCACGACCTGACGGTCACCGGCAGCGGCGAGAACTTCATGGTCGGTGACAGCGCGTCGGTGATCTGCGGCAACGTGCAGACCGCGAACGCCAACGTCTACATCATCGACTCCGTCCTGATGCCGAAGAGCTGATGAGACACCGTCTGCGCGGGGCGATCCGCGGGATCGTCGCGGCGGGCGCCGGGATCGCGGTCGCGGAACTGCTCGCGGCCGCGGCCCGGCCCGGGGCGGGCCCCCTCATCGCGGTCGGCGGTGCGGTGATCGACGCCACGCCGACCCCGGTCAAGGAGTTCGCCGTCCGGGAGCTGGGCACCAACGACAAACCCGTACTGCTGGCCGTGATCGCTCTGGTCCTGGTCCAGCTGGCGGTGGTCACCGGGATCGCGGCGACGAGGTGGCGGGTTGCGATCCCGGTGGGCACGGCCGTGCTCGGCGCGGTCGGGGTGACCGCCGCGCTGTCCCGGCCGGCCGCGACGGCTCTGGACGCCATCCCGTCCGCGGCCGGGGCGCTGGTGGCCGGGCTGGCGTTGTGGTGGCTGACCCGGGAGCCCCGGGCGGTGGCCGACGCCGTACCGGAAACCGGGGTTGATCGTCGGTTGGTTCTTCGCCTGACCCTGCTGGCGCTCGGCGCCGGGGCGGCGGAGGCCGCGGCCCTGACCGTTTCAGGTCAGCGGCAGAACGCCGCCGGGAACGCCCGGGAAGCGATCGAACTGCCGGCTCCGGCCGATCCGGCCCCGCCGTTGCCGGCCGGGACGGCAGCCGGATTCACCACACCGGCCGGAACTTTCTACCGCGTCGACACGGCGCTGACGGTGCCCCGGATCGATCCGTCCACCTGGACCCTGAAGATCCACGGGATGGTCGACCGGGAGCTGGAACTGAGCCTGGCCGATCTGCTCCGGCGGCCGCTGGTCGAACGCGACATCACCCTCAACTGCGTGTCCAACGAGGTCGGCGGCCCCTACATCGGTACCGCCCGGTGGCTGGGCGTGCCGCTCGGGGCACTGCTGCGGGAGGCCGGGGTGCAGGCCGGCGCCGACCAGATCGTCGCCCGGTCGGTCGAGGGGATGACGATCGGCACGCCGGTCGCGACCGCCCTGGACGGACGCGACACGATGCTGGCGGTCGGCATGAACGGCGAGCCGCTGCCGCTCGAGCACGGCTTCCCGGTCCGGATGCTGACCCCCGGACTGTACGGCTACGCGGGTGCTTGCAA
The DNA here is from genome assembly GCF_019704555.1 of Actinoplanes sp. L3-i22. NCBI lineage: Bacteria > Bacillati > Actinomycetota > Actinomycetes > Micromonosporales > Micromonosporaceae > Actinoplanes > Actinoplanes sp. L3-i22. The sequence continues at coordinate 6,884,235 of NZ_AP024745.1, read as the reverse complement.
GTGGGTCACCGAGCTGGAGCTGACCACTTTTGATCGGTTCGACGCCTACTGGGTCGAGCGCGGCTGGGGCCCGGCGGGGACGGTGAAGACCGCGTCGCGGATCGACAAGCCGAAGCCGTTCGCCCGGATGGCGGCCGGCACGGTGACGGTGGCCGGCGTGGCCTGGGCCCAGCGGCGCGGCATCGGCGCGGTCGAGATCAGCGTGGACGGCGGCCCCTGGACGCGGGCCGAACTGCTGCCCACGGCCTCGATCGACACGTGGACGCAGTGGCGGTACAGCTGGAAGGCGAGCGCCGGGCCGCACTCGCTGGCGGTGCGGGCCACCGACCGGAGCGGCGCCGTGCAGCCGGAGACCCGGGTGACGCCGTTCCCGGACGGCGCGACCGGATGGCACACGATCTCGGTCACCGTGGGCTGATCGTTCCCGGTCAGGTCGGAGCGGTCAGGTTCCGCAGAACGTCTGGTAGGGGCCGAAGTCGCCCGGGGCCGGCTCGGCGTATCGGGCCAGGCCCCGGCGCTCGTTGAACGGATCGGACACCGCCTGGTCCAGGCGGTGCAGCGGGTCCAGGTCGCCGGCGACGGCCGCGGCCAGGGCCTCCTCGACCAGGTGGTTGCGCGGGATGTAGACCGGGTTCACCCGGTCCATCGGCTCGGCGTCCGGCGAGAGCGCCTGCCAGCGCGGGAGCCAGGAATCAAACACGGCCGGGTCGTCGAAGAGGGCCCGCGTCAGGTCCGCTCGGCCCCGGGCCGCTTCGGACAGCGTACGGAAGAAGGTCGTGTAGTCCACCCGGCCGGCCCGCAGCAGGTCCGCGAGGTCGGTCGTCAGCTCGGCGGACGGGTCCTCGGCCAGACCCAGCTTGTCGCGCATGCCCCTGGTCCACGCGGTGGTGAACGCGGGCGCGAACCGCTCCAGCGACGCCACCGCCAGCGGCACCGCCTGCTCCTGCTCGTCGTGGAAGAGCGGGAGCAGCGCCTCGGCGAGCCGGGCCAGGTTCCACTGGGCGATGCCGGGCTGATTCCCGTACGCATACCGCCCGCCGGTGTCGATCGAGCTGAACACCGTGGCCGGGTCGACCGCCTCCATGAACGCGCACGGACCGTAGTCGATGGTCTCGCCGGAGATGGTCATGTTGTCGGTGTTCATCACGCCGTGCACGAACCCGACCAGCATCCACCGCGCGACCAGCGACGCCTGCGCGGCCACCACCGCGTCGTAGAAGCCCAGGTAGTCCCCGGCCAGCTCGGGGTAGTGCCGGGCGATCGCGTGGTCGGCGAGCCGGCGCAGCAGTTCGGTGTCATCGGTGGCCCGGGCGAACTGGAAGCTGCCGACCCGCAGGTGACTCGCGGCGACCCGGGCCAGGACCGCGCCGGGCTGCGGCTGCTCACGCCGGACGGTGCGGCCGGTGCCGACCACGGCCAGGGACCGGGTGGTCGGGATACCGAGCGCGTGCATGGCGCGGCTGACGATGTACTCCCGCAGCATCGGGCCGATCCCGGCGAGGCCGTCGCCGCCGCGGGCGAACGGGGTGCGGCCGGAGCCCTTGAGGTGCAGGTCGCGGCCGTCGATCTCGCCCAGCAGCAGCGCGCGCCCGTCGCCCAGGCGCGGCGAGTAGCCACCGAACTGGTGCCCGGCGTAGGCCTGGGCCACCGGCTTCGCGCCGGCCGGCAGCTCGGTGCCGGTGAGCAGGCCCGCGGTCAGCTGCGCCGGATCGAGCCCGAGCTCGGCGGCGAGGTCCGTGTCGAGGACCAGGACGCGCGGCTCGGGGGCCGCCTCCGCCTGCCACGGCACCGCCATCTCGGGCAGCTCGTCGGCGAACTGATGGCCCAGTGTCAAGGCGGGTGTCTGAACGTCCACCCATCGACGGTATCCCGCCTGATCCGGACTACCCTGCCGGCATGCGCGCGGCCAATCTCACACTCCGATTTCTGCTCGAGCTGTGTGCGCTGGCGGCGCTGGCGTACGGCGGCTGGAATCTGCCCGGGCCGATCGCGGCCCGTGTCGCGGCCGCAGTCGTGCTCGTCGCCGTGGCCGCGCTGATCTGGGGTCGCTGGGTGGCGCCGAAGGCGAGCCACCCGCTGCCGGACCCGCAGCGGCTGATCCCGGAGTGGGTGGTCTTCGGCGGTGCGACCGTGGCCCTGATCGTCACCGGGCATCCGGTGCTCGGCGGGCTGCTCGCGGTCCTCGCGGCGGTGAACCGCTGGGCGTTGCGGGTGTTGGAGGTGACCACCGGCGGCGAGCCGGTGGAAGATGGGGGCCATGACTGACACCCAGCTCAGCGGCCCGGTGCCGCGTCAGGCGCGGGCCCGGGCGACCGTCCTGGGGTACGCGATGAAAGCCCTGCGCACGCTGCCGCGCCCGGTCCGCCGGGCGGTTCTCGGCGGCGCGTCCGCGGGCGAGCTGCCCCCGGTCGCCGACTTCGTGCGGATGCTGGAGATCGCCGGTGACATGCCGAATCACGGCCCGACGCACGCCGAACTGCTCGCCCACTACCCGGAGCTCGCGGACGTCGAGGTCAGCGACCCGGGGATCGAGGGGGTGCCGGCCCGGCTCTACCGGGTGCCCGGGCGCGACGCGTCCGCCGCGCTGGTCTGGGTGCACGGCGGCGCGTTCGTCTGGGGCGACCTGGCGATGGCCGAGTCGCACTGGACCGGGCTGATGCTCGCCGCGCGGGGGATCCCGGTGCTGGCCCTGGACTACCGCAAGGCGCTGCACGGGGTGACGTTCCCGGCCGGGTCCGACGACGTGCTGACCGGGTGGGCGTGGGCGGTCAACCACCCCGAGGAGCTGGGCGTGCCCGCCGCGCGGATGCACCTGGGCGGGGCGAGCGCGGGCGGGAGCCTGGCGGCCGGGGTCGCCAAACGCCTGCGGGACGGGGAGGGGCGGGCACCGGCGTCGGTCGTGCTCGCCTATCCGGCCGTGCATCCGGAGCTGACCGGCTGGGACGAGGCGGAGCTGGCGGCGATCCGGGACGACCGGGACGCGGTGTACTTCTCGCCGGGGTGGATCCACGACCTGAGCGTGCACTACGCGGGGGCGGCCGGGCTGGCCGATCCGTACGCCTTCCCGGGGGTGGGTGACGTGGTGGGCATCGCGCCCACCCTGATCGTGAACTGCGAGTCGGACACGTTGCGCAGCTCGGGGGAGCTGTACGCGGAGCAGCTCCGCGCGGCCGCCGTGGAGACGAGCGTGCACCTGCTGCCGGGGGCCGCGCACGGCACGCTCAACGATCCGTTCACCGAGGCCGGCGAGCGCACCGTCGACCTGCTCAGCTCCTGGCTGGCTGACCGGTCGTGATCAGCGGGGCGGTGCGGAACAGGGGGCCGGCGGCCCGGGCACAGCCGAGCGCGCGCAGCTCGTCGGCCTCGGCCCCGGTCGTCACCCCGTCCGCGCCGGCGGTCAGGCCCAGGCTCTGGACCAGTGACAACAGGGCGGCCAGCAGCGGCGGATCGGCAAGGAAGCGCGGATCGAGGCGGACCGCGTCCAGCGGCAGCTCCCGCAGGTCGGCCAGCGGCAGCGGACGGGTGCCGAACCGGTCCAGGCAGATCCGGACACCGAAGCCGCGCAGCGCCCGCAGCGCCGGCGCCGCGTCGCCCACCTCGGTGATCCGGATGGTCAGCGCGTCCGCGGCGACGTCGGCGCCGGTCAGCGCGTCCCGGATGTCGTCGACGGCGGTGGCCGAGGCCAGGTAGGCGGCGGACAGTCCGACGCTGAGCAGCCCGGACCGGTGCTGGCCGAGGGCCCGCTCCAGCAGCGCGCGCTCGATCGACGGGAGCAGGCCGGCCTCGGTGATCTGCTGCTCGAAATCGGTCAGGTCCCGGTCCCGCCAGTGCAGCCGGGCCTCCACGTCGGTGACCGCGCCGGTGACCAGGTCCACCTCCGGGCGGTGGACCAGCCGGAACGCGCCGGCGGCGTGCGCGGCGACCAGGTCGGCGGTGAGCCGCTCGCGGTCCCGCTCGACCGCGGCGAGCTCGTCGCCGAACCGGCGGAATCGGCCCTTGCCCTGGTTCTTCGCCTGGTAGAGGGCCAGGTCGGCGTCGTGCAGCAGGTGCTCGGCGGGGCGGTGCGGGTCGCGGGCGGCGATGCCGATGCTGGCCGCGACCCGGGCGGTGCGATCGCCCAGGACGACCGGCTCGGCGCAGGCCCGCACCAGGGTCCGGGCCAGCTCCTCGGCGTCGGCCATCGACGTTCCGCGCAGCAGGATCGCGAACTCGTCGCCGCCGAGACGGGCCACCAGACCGTCGGCGACCCGCAGCCGCTGACCGATGGTGATCAGCAGCTGGTCGCCGGCCGCGTGCCCGTACGTGTCGTTGACCTGCTTGAAGCCGTCCAGGTCGAGCATCAGCAGCAGGTCCGCGCCGGCCAGCGAGGCGTGCAGCAGCGCGCGGTTCGGCAGGCCGGTCAGCGAGTCGTGGACCGCCTCGGTGGCCAGCTCGCGGGTCAGCGCCGCGTTGCCGCGCAGCGCCGCGAACTGGCGGGCCAGCAGGGCGGCGACGGTCACCGAGCCGATCCAGAGCAGCGGCGACTCCAGCCGGTGCCCGGCCAGGGTCGGCGCCACGCACACCACGCCGAGCGCGAGCACCGGCAGGTAGGGGAGCAGATCGGCGACCAGGCCCGCGGGTCGCCACTCCCGCTCGGCGCGGCCGGGCAGCCGGAACAGCGGGGCGATCGCGAGCAGGCCGGCCCCGGTGACGTAGCCGGTCAGCACGAACGGGCGCATCCACGCGGCGCCGGCGACCTGCCCGAGGACCTCGGTCAGCAGGGTGAGCGAGACGACCAGGACGCCGCCGGTGATCACGCGCAGCGCGCCCGCGCCCCCGGTGCCGGACATGATGATCAGGGCGAGCGCCAGGACCGCCACCGCCAACACCGGATAAGCAAGATCAAAAAGAGCTGAGCGTACGCCTTCGAGCCGCGTCATCGGCACCAGGACCAGATCCCACACCACGCCGAACAGGGCGGACGCGGCGACCGTGCCGTCCAGGATCATCCGCAGCCGGCCGGCGCGGGTGCGTGGTGCGGTGGGCAGGGCGAGCATCGCGGCGACGGCGAGGACCAGGGCGCCGAGGTTGACCAGGTTCGCGACCACGCCGCGGCCCGGCGCGACACCGGTGGTGACGGCCCCGATGCCGACCGACAGCTCCGCGTACGCCCAGCAGGCCAGGGCCGTGGCGGTCAGCGCCCAGAACCGTTGCCGGCGCGCGTACGCCGCGTGCAGCACGGTGCCGCCGCAGGTCGCCGTGATCATCAGGATCGCGTAGATCCGGTCGGTCTGACCCGGGAACACCAGCATGGCGGCGAGGGCGAACACGGACACGAGCCACCCGAACGTGCGGTATGCGCGGTGCGACATTCGCGAACTCCCGGGGCCGGCTTCGCCCTGACCATCGGTCCGCTGAGCACCGGACCTGCGGCGGGCGCCGGGTGCGGTTCGGTTGCGGGTTCCCGCCGATACGGGGCAGCGGCCGACTTGATCAACCAGTACCCTGGCGCGCTCACAGGTTCTTTACAGTTTTTCCCTGCCACGAGGTGACCATGTCCCAGCCGCAGCCCGCCCCCTGGGGTGGCGCGACCCCTGATCCTGCCGCGCCCGCCGCTTTCCCCTATCCGGGTGCTCCGGCTCAGCCTGCCTACCCCGGTGCTCCGGTGCAGGCCGCTTACCCGGGCGCTCCGGCTCAGCCCGCCGCCTACCCGGGTGCTCCGGGCCAGCCTGCTGGGTACCCGGGTGCTCCGGGGCAGCCCGGCGCGTTCCCGGCGCCCTACGCCGGGCAGCCCGGTCAGGCGCCCTACCCGGGGCAGCCCGGTCAGGCGGGGTATCCGCAGGGGCAGCCCGTCTACGCGCCGGAAGGGGTTCTGCCCTGCCGCTTCTGCGGGTCGATCCCGGCCGCGCACGTCAAGTTCCGCGGCCACCAGGGCATGTTCGTCTTCATGCGGTTCCTCAGCAACGAGGGCCCGTTCTGCCGGGACTGCGGTCTGGGCGTGTTCCGCCACATGACCTCCCGCACCCTGGTGCAGGGCTGGTACGGCTACGGCTCGTTCATCATCACCCCGATCACCGTCCTGATGAACCTGATCCGCCGTGGCAAGATCGCCAACCTCCCGGCGCCGCAGCCCAACCCCTACGGCACCAGCCACCCGCCGGCGGACCCGGGGCCCCGCCTGCTCGAACGGCCGCTGACCTGGCTCGGCCTGGTCATCCCGTTCGCCCTGATCGCCCTGATCGTCTACGCCGCCACGCACTGACCGGCCCGGCCCGGCCCGGACCGCTCTGCTCCGCGGGGCGATCCGGGCCGGCTCGTGCCCGGCCGGCTCGCTCGCGCCGGCTCGCTCGTTCCTTACCTGCTCGGGCGCGACTCGCTCATGATCGGCCGGCTGGGGCCCGGCTTACTTGGGCCGACTAGCTGGCTTGGGCTGGCTTGGCTGGGCCGGCTTGGCTGGGCCGGCTCACTCGTGCTCGGCGATGTACTTCTTCGGGTCCTTGTTGCTGAAGTCGAGGCCCTTGCCCTGCGGGTGCTCGGCGAAGAACCGCAGCCACTTCGCGCCCAGCTCGATCCGCAGCTCCATGCTCGCGTGCTTGCGGAAGTCGGGCAGCACCTCGTCCTCCTCCTCGGCCAGGTGCTCGCTGTTCTCGGTGCGCGCCGTCCACACCCCGGCCCACCAGCCGTCCGACCCGACCTCGTGCCGCGCGGCCTCGACGATCCCGTCCCGGATCTTGTTGTGATCCCGGATCGCGTCGTCGGTCTCCTCCTCCGCGTCGTCGCCGCCGCTGTCGGTCAGCAGGTGCGGATAGAGGATCTCCTCCTCCGCGTCCGCGTGAATGTCCAGATGCAGGGCGAGCGGCTCCCAGATCGCCCGCAACTGCTCCACGCCCCGCGCATCGTCCAGCCTGGCGAACCCCACCCGGAACGTGTGGTGGTCCTCCATGATCAGTGCCGTGATCTCGTCCATGCCCGCACCCTACGACGGCGCGCGCGAGCCTGCCCGGGACCCTGTGGATAACCCGTCCGCCCCGGGCCACTGTGGATAACTCATTTCTTGTCGGTCCCGCGGCGTACCGTGCCGGGCATGACAGCGAACCTCGCATCCCGGCCTCCGACGCAGGCGGCCGCCGTGGCCCGTCGCGGCGGGCGCCGGCGACGGCGGGCGTCAGCTTCCGGCGTACCGGGAAATGATCTCCTTTGCCTGCGCGGTGATGTCGCTGATCAGCGAGCCGGCGCCCTTGACCGCGTCGATCAGGCCGACGCCCTGGCCGGCGAGCAGCGGCATCTCGTCGAGGTCGCCGCTGGTCACCCCGCGCATCGGGACGAGGTTGGCGAAACGTGGCACGTCGATCTCCGGGCCGCCCAGGCTGGTCCGGCCGATCACCGGGCGCGGGGCGTCCGGCGGCGGCAGCTGGGGGAATTCGTCGACCACCCGGTTGCGCAGCACCCGCATCGGGTTGAAGTCCGGCGTCTCCGGGCCGAAGAGCGAGGTCCGCACGGTCGCCGTCGGCCCGGCCGCGACCAGGCGCTCCTTGTATCCGTCGTGCGCGCCGGACTCGTCGCTCGCGACCAGCCGCGTCCCGATCCAGGCGCCGTCCGCGCCCAGCATCAGGGCGGCCGCGAGCCCGCGCCCGTCCGCGATCCCACCGGCCGCGAGCACCAGCGGCGGCGCGCCCGCGCCACCGGCGGCCCGGGCGACCGCGTCCACCACGAGTGGCACGAGCGCGAAGGTGGGCAGCGTGGCGTAGTTGTGCCCGCCCGCCTCGAGGCCCTGGGCGACCACCACGTCGATCCCGTCGCCGGCCGCCCGTTCCGCCGCCTCCACCGACCCGACCTGCTCGAAGACGCGCACCCCGGCGGCGTGCAGCCGATCGATCCAGGCCCGGGGCGGGTGACCCCAGTGGAACGAGACGACCGGGACGGCCGCCGCGCAGACCGCGTCGATCTGGTCCGGCTGGGTGAAGCCGGTGATGAAGTTGACGTTGAAGGGCCGCTCGGTGCCGGCCCGGATCCCGGCGATGACCTGGGTGAGCACCGGCGCCGGCATCAGGCCGACGCCCAGCGCGCCCAGGGCGCCGGCGTTGCTGACGGCGACCGGCAGCTCCGGGGTGGACGCGACGAACGCCATTCCGGCCTGGGCGATCGGGGTGCTCAGGCCGTACGCCTCAGTGAATTTTGTTCTCAATTCCATGCCGATGACGATGGCCCAGATGGGTCGCTCGCACTGTCGGGCGACGGACGTTCACCGGAATTCGCGGGGATACCGGCCGATGGCCTCCGGACACCCCCCGGTCGCGATCACCGGATCGGGGCGCGGTCCGCCGGCGGCGTCCAGGCGAGGGAATCCGGTTCGTCGAGGTCGGGCTCGTCGTCGAGGAGGCCGAAGGCGTACGGGACGAATCGGAACTGGTAGCGGCGGGCCGGGTGCGTCTCGCCGGCCGCGAGCGTGGCGACGGTCGCCAGGAGGCGCTCGAGCCGCGCCTCGGGCAGGCCCTGGACCAGGGTGGCGCTCTCCTCGAGGAGCTTCACCGCGTAGTCCGGGTCGAGCTCGTCGTCGTCGCAGGCGTCGAGCCACCAGTTCAGGTCGACGAAGAGACCGGCGGCGACCGGCAGCGTGACCGGGGCCGGCGGGAGGACGGCGTCCCGGAACGCGGCCACGGCGTCCGGATCGGTGTCCGGTTCGCCGGTTTCGGCAAGCCGGCCGAGCACATCCAGCACGTGCTGGTGGAGCAACTGCGCGAGTGCGGTGTCCTCGTCGATCGTCACGCTTCGCGATGCTAGTCGCCGGGCCGGAACGCCGCCGCGGCGTCTCCCGCCTCGTGTCCCCCTCGTGGACGACAGGCGCACGAGCGCTCCGGAGGGACGTTCCGCACGCTGCGGCGAGAGTTCATCGGCGTTCGGGGGTTCGTTTTGAACCCAGCGGGCATCCGGCTGCGTAGCAGAGCGATAGGTGGCAGATCTTATGTGGGGTTTGCCGGTTCGAAGGGCAAGACTGACGAGATGCAGGGGATCTGCTGCACGGTCGACCAGGTCGGCACCCGGACCGTGGTGCGGATCGATGGTGAGCTGTCCGTCGCGGCGGTTCCGCAACTGCGTGCCACGCTGCTGAAATGCCTGGTCGCCCGGCCGGACGCGGTGATCGTCGAGCTGGCCGAGCTGCGGGTGCGGGAACCGGTGGCGCTGTCCGTGTTCGCGGCCGTGGCGCGGCAGGCGGCGATGTGGCCGGGTACGCCGCTGCTGCTCAGCGGGCCCAGTGCCGAGGTGGCGCGGTGGTTCGCGGCCGAGCGGTCCGGGCAGGTGTCGATCCTGCCGACCACCGCCGCCGCGCTCGACCTGATGCCCGGGCGGCAGATGCCGTGGCTGGCCGACAGCCTGCTGCCGGTGTCGGGGGCGGCGGCGCACGCGCGGCGGCTGGCGGCGCGGGCGTGCGCGCGGTGGAACCTGCCCGAGCTGGCGGATCCGGCGCGGATCGTCGCCGGGGAACTCGTGACGAACGCGGTCGTGCACGCGCAGACGATGATCGACCTGCGGTTCTCGCTCGGGCGGCGGTATCTGCTGGTCGCGGTGCGGGACGGGTCCTACGAGGTGCCGCGGACCCGGGACGGGTCGGTGCTGGATCCGGCGGCGCCGCGCGGGTTGTTCCTGGTGGAGCGGTTCGCGAAGCGCTGGGGAACGGTCCCGGCCGACGGCGGCAAGGTGGTCTGGGCCAACCTGCGCCGCTGAGCAGGCGGGCGTGCTCAGCCGGGGCGCGCGGCGGGAGCCGGGGCCGACCGGAAGGTCGCGGGCCCGGCGGAGTGCTCGGCAGGCTGGTGGCTGGACCGGCGGAGTGCTCGGCAGGCTGGTGGCGGGCCCGGCGGAGTGCTCGGCAGGCTGGTGGCCCGGGCTAGCGGCTGGCCGGGGTGCGGCGGATGGTGGTGTGGAACAGGCTCAGCAGGCCGGTGGTGGCCAGGATGCCGTGCACCACGCCGCGGGCGTTGACCACCTGGTACGAGCGCTGGTGATGCAGCGCCGCGGCCCGGCCCTCGAGCAGCGCCCGGATTCCGGCGGCGGCCAGGAACGGGACCCGCTGCAGGTCGACGACCAGGGCGGTGACGCCGGGCTGGGCGGCCGCGTTGCCGATGATCTCGGCGAGGACGTCGCTGACCTCGTCGTCGATCTCACCGCGGACCGCGAGGCGGGTGACGCCAGCGCCCTCGTCGTGCTTACTGACCGCGAACGAGCTCGTCATCTCAACCCCCGCCGACGATGTTCCCGCACCTGATGACCCGTGCGCCTGACAAATCGCGCACCCGACTGCCGGTGAATCCGACCGACCGTGAACCTGACCGACTGTGGACCTGACCAACCGTGAACCTGACGAAGCGTGCACCGGATGACCCGGGCACATGATGCCTCGCCCGCCGTGAACAGCGCGGACTTGTCACCCTATCCGTGGCGGGCCGGGTCCGCACGGGGTCGGCGTTTCGGCTGATGGTGACGGGGAATTCGGTGAAGATGCCGAGCCTCACGCCGGCGCCGGAGGAGCGCACCGTGGCCGGCCCGCTGGGGACGTGCTGCTGCTCAACCGGATCGCGGACCGGGGGTCCGCGCTGAGGGAGGGCGGCGGACACGAGACCGGGCCGCTCGGCGAGGGTGACGTCACCGGCACGGGCTGGGATGCTTGGGTGGTGGGCCCGTGGCACGGCGGCACGTTCCGGCCGCGGAGAACCAGCAGGTGATCCCGGACCGGATCTTCACCGATCGGGCAGGGGTGCCGATCGCGGTGATCGTCCGCGAGCCCGTCGAGATCCGTCAGCCGTAGGAGGCTTCCATGCCCGCTCGTGACGACCGGCCGGCCGCGGCACGCGCCGGGCGGGTCTCCCGGTGACCGGACGGGACCTGATCGTCGCCGGCGCCTCGGCCGGTGGGGTCGAGGCGCTCCGCGCGATGGTCGCCGGGCTGCCGGCCGATCTGCCGGCGGCGGTCCTGGTGGTGCTGCACCTGCCACGGGCGTCGCCGAGCGCGCTGCCGCGGATCCTCACCCGGGCCGGCCCGCTGCCGGCGGTGACCGCGGTCGACGGCGAGGTCGTGCACGCCGGCCGGATCTACGTGGCGCCCGCCGACCGGCATCTGATGCTGATCGACGGCCGGATCCGGCTCAGCCACGGGCCGGCCGAGAACGGGCACCGACCGGCGATCGACCCGCTGTTCCGGTCGGCCGCGCGGGCCCGGGGCGGGCGGGTCGTCGCCGTGGTGCTCTCCGGCACCCGGGACGACGGGGCGGCCGGTGCCGAGGTGGTGGCCGCGCAGGGTGGCCTGGTCGTGGTGCAGGATCCGGCCGACGCCGTGTTCGCGTCGATGCCCGAGGCCGCGGTGACCCGGGTGCCGTCGGCCTACGTGCGGTCCGCCGACGTGATCGGCAAGCTGCTGGGCGAGCTGTGCGCGGCCGAGGCGGGCGACGGCGAGCGGCCGGTCGGCGCGTTGCTGGCGGCGGAGGTGAGCATCGGGGCGGACGCCGGGCCGACCACCGACCGGATCCCCGGTGAGCCCGCCGGATTCGGCTGCCCGACCTGTGGCGGGGCGCTGTTCACCCTGACCCCGGAGTCCGTGGCTCTGGAGCCGCTGCCGCACTTCCGGTGCCGGGTCGGGCACGCCTGGTCCCCGGAGAGCCTGCTCGACGAGCAGGCGGTCGCCACCGAGGGCGCGCTGTGGCTGGCGCTGCGCGCCCTGGAGGAGAAGGCGGCGCTGAGCACCCGGATGGCCGAGGGCGCGGCCGGGCGCAGTTACGGCGAGCGCTTCCGCGGGATGGCCGACGACGCGCACGTCGCCGCCGGGCTGATCCGGGCGTTGCTCGCCCGGCTGGCCGATTCGAGCGCCACCCATCTGGAGTGACCTGCCGGTGCGGGACGGGGCCGGGCCAGGGGCGCTGCGATACCGTGACGCGCCGGGCGAGACGGGAGACGCGAGGAATGGATCAGGTGGACAACGGGTTCGAGGGCCTCCTCACGTACCTCAAGGAATCTCGTGGTTTTGATTTCACCGGCTACAAACGGTCGAGCCTGATCCGGCGGGTCGACCGGCGGATGTCGCAGCTCCCGGTGACCGGCTACCTGGAGTACCTGGACTATCTGCAGGTGCAGCCGGACGAGTTCACCGCGCTGTTCAACACGATCCTGATCAACGTGACCGCGTTCTTCCGCGACCCGGAGGCCTGGGAGCAGCTGCGCACCGGCGTGCTGATCCCGCTGGTCGAGTCGAAGCCGGCGGGCAGCCCGATCCGGGTCTGGACCGCCGGCTGCGCGGCCGGCCAGGAGGCCTACACGCTGGCCATCCTGCTCAGCGAGATCCTCGGCCCGGAGGAGTTCCGCAGCCGGGTCAAGATCTACGCCACCGACGTGGACGAGGAGCAGCTGAGCGAGGCGCGGCAGGCCAGTTACAGCCCGGGGGACGTCACCGGGGTCCCGTCCGACCTGCTGGAACGCTACTTCGAGCAGACCGGCGGCCGGTACGTGTTCCGCAAGGACCTGCGCCGCGCGGTCATCTTCGGGCGCAACGACCTGGTGCAGGACGCCCCGATCTCCCGGATCGACGTGCTGACCTGCCGCAACACGATGATGTACTTCAACGCCGACACGCAGAGCCGGATCCTCGGCCGGTTCCACTTCGCGCTCGCCGAGGGCGGCACGCTCTTCCTCGGCAAGGCCGAGATGCTGCTCAGCCACGGCGACCTGTTCCTCCCGTCCGACCTGCAGCGGCGGATCTTCCGCAAGGTGCCGTCCCGCAGCGCCCCGGTGCCCGGCGCGGCCCGCGCCGACCACGCCGCCGGCCCGGCCCACGGGCGCCCGGCCCCGCTCGATCAGCTGCGCAACGCCGCGCTCCTGGCCGGCCCGGCCGCCCAGATCGTGGTGACCGTGGACGGGCTGACGGCGCTCGGCAACCGGCAGGCGGAGAGCCTGTTCGGGGTCTCGCCGCGCGACGTCGGCCGGCCCTTCCGCGACCTGGACGTCTCGTACCGGCCGGTGGAGCTGCGCAAATACATCGAGCAGGCGCAGGTGGAGCGCCGCACGCTGCGGGTCACCGACGTCGAGCTCGACCGCGGCGGGGCGCCGATGTACCTGGACATCGAGCTCACCCCGCTGGTCGACGCGAACGCCGGGCTGCTCGGCGTCAGCCTGGTCTTCCACGACGTGACCGCGGCCAAGCGGCTGCGGGGCGAGCTGGAGCACACCAACCGGGAGCTGGAAGCGGCGTACGAGGAGCTCCAGTCCACCAACGAGGAGCTGGAGACCACGAACGAGGAGCTGCAGTCGACGGTGGAGGAGCTGGAGACCACCAACGAGGAACTCCAGTCCACCAACGAGGAGCTCGAGACGATGAACGAGGAGCTGCAGTCGACCAACGACGAGCTCCAGGGCATCAACGAGCAGCTGCAGGCGAGCACCACCGAGCTGGACGACGCCAAGTCGTTCCTGGACGCGATCCTCGCCGGTCTGCGCGCCGGGGTCGCGGTGATCGACCAGGACCTGCGGGTCCGGGTGTGGAACCGGCAGGCCGAGGAGCTGTGGGGGCTGCGCAGCGCCGAGGCGGTCGGCCAGCACCTGCTCAACCTCGACATCGGGCTGCCCTTCGACCAGGTCCGCCCGCTGATCCGCCAGTCGATCGCCGGCGACGGGGACACCGCCGAGGTGCAGATCGACGCGGTCAACCGCCGCGGCCGGGCGATCACCGTCCGGGTCGGGTGCAGCCCGCTGGTGGACGGCGGCGGCACGCCCACCGGAAGCATAGTCGTGATGGAGGCGGTCGCCCCGGCAGGGTAGTTTGGGGAGGTCGCGTGGGGTATGCGGCGGGTGCACCGGCCCGAGAGAGAGGTGGCGGGCATGGCGGAGCCGTTGACCTGGACCACGACCGAGCAGGCCGGGTTCACGATCGTCGCGGTGCACGGCCGGCTCGTCCTGGCGACCACCCCGCGCCTGTTCATCGGGCTCCAGAAGGCCCTGGCCGAGCAGCCGTCCGCGCTGCTCGTCGACCTGTCCGGGATGTCGCTCGGCGACGTGGTCGCGCTGTCGGTGTTCACCGCGATCAACCGGCAGGCGGCGATCTGGCCGGGCACCCCGGTGCTGCTCTGCGGCCCGCGGCCGGAGGTGGCCGCTCCGCTGGCCCGGCGGCGGTTCGGGGCGCTGCTGGTGCGCGACGACGTGGACGACGCGATCCGGGAGGTGAGCCTGGGCGCGGCCGTCCCGCCGATGATCACGGACCGGCTGCTGCCCGCCACCGGCGCCACCCGGCGGGCCCGGCACGTGGCCACCGAGGCCTGCCTGCGGTGGGGGCTGCCGGAGCTGGCCGGCCCGGCCGCCATCGTCGCCGACGAGCTGGTCGCCAACGCCGTCGAGCACGCCGGCACGATGATCACTCTGCAGTTGGTCCGCCGGCCCCGGTTCGTGCACGTCGTGGTGCGGGACGGGTCACCGCGCGCGCCGGAGATCACCGTTCGGGTGCCGGGCGGCCCGGACCACGGTCGGGGCCTCCTGCTGGTGGAGAGCTTCGCGACGCGGTGGGGGACCATGCCGACCCTGAACGGCAAGGTGGTCTGGGCGACCCTGGCAGTCTGACCGGCCGTCGATCAGATTGCGCAGACCCGAGACGATCAACACCCTTGCGACGTACGGCTGTGTCCCCGTCAACCGGAACGTCAGGCCGCGCCCCCGGGTGACCTCGTACACCGCGTTCAGCATCGCGACGCCGGCCGCACTCATCAGCGGGACCCGGGACAAGTCCACCACCAGCGTCCGACCGGCCCCGCACAGCGCGGCCGCGGACAGCAGCTCCCGGCGGATCGGGTTCGCGTTGTCCCGGTCGATCTCGCCGTGCAGCGCCGCGCGGACGCCCTGCGGCCCGGTCGTGACCAGGACCCGGTGCTCCGGCCCGCCGGGTGCCGTCCAGACCGGCGCGGTGTCCGAGAACATCGCTTCGCGCAACCACGTCAGGGTACGGCCGAGCAACCGGGACACGTGCATCTGGGAGATCTGCATCTGCTCGGCGATCTCCGCCTGGCTCAGGTTGCCCCAGAACCGCAGGGCCAGCAGCCGGCACTCCCGGGCGGGCAGCTCGCAGAGCAGGTTCTCCACCGTCGTCCGGTCGTCGATCAGGGTCAGCGCGCCGTCGTCGGCGCCGAACAGGTCGCCGATCTCGCCGCCGGCCGGGCTGTCGCCGAGCGGCGCGTTCAGCGACTCGGTGCTGTGCGCGGCCGCCGAGGTCTGCGCGACGAGCACCTCCGACTCCGCGAGGTCGAGACGCTCGGCCAGCTCGGTGACGGTCGGGGTGCGGGCCAGTTCGCTGGTCAGCACGGCCCGGGCCTGCACCAGGTCGAGGACCCGGTCCTGCTGGCCGCGGGGGACGTGGACACCCCAGGTGTAGTCCCGGAAGTGCCGCTTGATCTCGCCGGTGATGGTGAGGATCGCGTACGCCGTGAACGAGCCGCGGTCCGGATCGAACCGGTCGACGGTCTTCACCAGCCCCAGCCGGGCCACCTGCTCCAGGTCGTCGGCGGACTCGCCCCGCCCCCGGTAGCGGCGGGCCAGCCGGCCGGCGAACGGCAGCGCGTCCCGCACGAACGCCTCCCGCAGCCGCCGGCGGGCGGCCGCGTCCGCGCACAGCCGGGCCCGAGCGTACCGATCGGCGAGCAGATCCAGATCGTCGAACGGCTCGAGCTGCCCGGTCTCCCGCATGGCACCCCTCCCGACACAAATCAGACGGCCATTGCCCCGCCGTGGTGGCCCGCAAACCTGCTGGTGGCACCCGCCGCACCCGGGCGAACCGGCGCCGGAGCACCGCCGGCTCGCCCGACTCGCACAGCTCGCCCGATGCGGGCGACCCGCGGTGCCGGACCACCTCAGGCTCGCCCGATTCGCGCGACCCGCCCGATTCGCGCGACCCGATTCGCGCGACTCGCCCGGTTCGCGCGACCCGGAGTGCCTTCGGCTCGCCCGACGCGGCCCGACGCGGCTCGCCCGACTCGCCCAGCTCACGCGACTCGACCGACTCGCGGCGCCGGATCACTTCCCGACTCGCGCGCGAAGCGGTGCCGGACCACCTTCGAACAGTCTGACAGCGCCGAGGTCCGGAGCCGGTGCTTTCGCCGGTGATCACCGGGACGGGCATCGCGGGGCTCATCGCCGCACCAGGCCGAGGGTGGGCAGCACCGCCGCCGTCACCGCCACGGCGGTGCAGGCGGCCACCGTCAGGCCGAGGGTCGCCCAGGGCAGGATGATCGTCGCGGGCACCGAGAGGACGGTCAGCGCGCCCCAGATCCCGAGCAGACTCGTCCCGGCCACGATCACACCCAGGATCGACCCGGCCAGCACGAGGGTCGTCGCCTCGGCCGCGACCAGCAGCACCACCTGCCGCCGGGTCGCCCCGGCCAGGCGCAGCACGGCCAGCTCCCGCGACCGGTCCGACATCGCCATCAGCATGGTGTTCGCCACCGCGATCCCGGTGTAGGTCAGCGCGATGCCGAGCACCACGAGGTAGCCCGCCCGGGTCTGCCGGCTGCCGGTCGGCGCATGGTCCGCCAGCCACTGGTCCCGGGTCCGGACCCGCGCCCCGGTGGGCTCCGTCAGGGCCCGGACCGCGGCCGCGCCGGCGACGCGGTCCGCTCCGGGCCGCCATGAGATCGAAAGACCATTTGGTACGGAGCCACCCGCGTTGTGCCTGGTCACATACGCGCCGTTGCTGCCGGTGCCGGTCGCCAGGACGGCCACGATCCGCAACGAGCGCGGGGTGCCGTCGCCCAGCCACACCCGGACCGTCCGGCCGACCGTGTGCTCGGCCCACTCCTCGGTGACCACGATGCCGCCGTCGTCGAGGTCCTCGAGGCGGCCCGCGGTGACCGGCAGCCGGCGGACCGCGCCCAGCGTCCCGGGATCGACGGCCTCGGCCGGTGACCGGGTCAGCGCGACGCCCTCCTCGACGGTGTAGACCGCGGTCGCCGAGCTGGTCATCACCTGGGCGCCGGGAACGTCCCGGATCGCGGCCGTGGTGCGCTCGTCGATCCCGGAACCGTCCACGATCAGGTCCGCGACGGTCTGCGCGCGGGCCTCCGCCGCTTTGCCCGCCTGGATCGTCGCCGTCGTGCCGAGCAGCGAACCGCCGAGCGCGACCGTCACCAGCACCGGTGCCGCGACCGCCGCGGCCCGCCGGGAGCCCGCCCGCGCGTTCGCCCGGACGAGCAGGCCGACGGCGCCGGGCCAGCCGGCGACCAGGCGGGTCAGCGGGCCGATCACGATCGGCGCGAGCAGCGCGGCCGCGATGATCAGCAGCATCGGCTGGGTGGTGTAGGTCTTGCGGTGCAGCGCCTCCCCGGGATCGGTCAGCAGCCGCCAGGCGAGCAGGCCCAGGCCGCCCGCGAGCAGCCCGCCGCCGAGGAGCCATCGGCCGGGCGTCCGCGCGGTGGCGTCGACGGCCGCCTCGCGCAGCCCCTCGACCGGCCGGACCCGCCCGGCCCGGACCGTCGCGGCGACAGCGCCGGCCAGCGCGACCGCCAGGCCGGTCCAGAACGCCACGTGGTAGGGCCAGTGCTGGTCACCGATGGTGAACCAGGCGGGCGCCAGCCCCTCGCCGACCAGCAGCCGGGCCAGCCACGGCGCGCCGCGGGCACCCAGCGTGCACCCGGCCGCCGAGGCCAGCACGCCGACCACGACGGCCTCGGCGAGCAGCGTCGCCCGGACCTGTCGTGGCGTCGCGCCCGCGGTGCGCAGCAGGCCGATCTCGCGGCGCCGCTGCGCGACGGCGAACGCGAACGTGGACGCGACCACGAACACCGAGACGAACACGGCGACCCCGCCCGCGGTACCGACCAGCGCGTTCATCGCGACCAGCGCATCCCGGTCCCGATCCGGCTCCGGGTCGGCCCGCCGCCGGTCGTCCCCGGTCAGCACCCGCACGCCGGGGGAACCGCCGGCCACCGCGCGGACGGCGTCCGGCGTGGCCCACACCGCGAGGTTGTCGATCCGCGGCGCGATCGCGGCGGCCGCGTCGTCGGCGAAGAACACGGCGCGTTCGTACGCCACCGGCGCCAGCACCCCGGACACGGTGTAGTCGCGCTGCCCGGCCGGAGTGCGCACCGGGAGAACCCGGCCGACCTGGGCGGGATCGGCGGCCAGCACGATCTCGGCCGGCCCGCGCGGCGCCCGCCCGGCGACGAGGCGACGATCGCCGAGAGCGGCGACCGACCAGGAATGCCCGACCAGGTCGCCGGCGTCCGCCGGGAACGAACTGCCGGCGACCGGGTCATCGGCCTTGGCCGGGGACGAGCCGTCGGTGACCGGCGAGGGGTGCCCGGCCGGGTCGGCGGCCTTGGCCGGGGACGAGCCGTCGGTGACCGGCGAGGGGTGCCCGGCCGGGTCGGCGGTGGTCACCGGGAACGACCGGTCGGCGATGACCGGACCGATCCGGGCCAGCTCGGCGACGAGGCCGGGCGGCACCGCGCCGGGCCGGGCGAGCGGCTGGACGCGCTCGCCGTGGCGGGTCGGCACCCGCAACTCGTCCGCGCCGCGGACCACGACCGGCGCGCCGGCCAGCCGCTCGGGGCGCTGACCCGGGGCGTGCAGGGTGGCGGCCAGGGTCAGGCCCATCGTGGCGCACAGGGCGACGCCGAGACCGAGCGCGACGAAGGCGCCGACCAGGGTCGCCCACCGGGCCCGCAGGCCGCTGAGCGTGACGGTCAGCACGGCGTCGCCTCCATCCGGGTCATCCGGGCGGCGACCGCCTCGGCGGTCGGGGCGTCCAGGGCGCCGTCGAGGCGCCCGTCGGCCAGGAAGACCACCCGGTCGGCCCGGGCGGCGGCGACCGGATCGTGGGTGACCATGACGACGGTCTGCCCGGCGTCGTCGGCCAGGCCGCGCAGCATCCGCAGCACGTCCCGGCCGGCCGCCGAGTCGAGCGCGCCGGTCGGCTCGTCGGCGAAGAGCACCTCCGGACGGGTGATCAGCGCGCGGGCGATCGCGACCCGCTGCTGCTGGCCGCCGGAGAGCTCGCTCGGGCGATGGCCGGCCCGGCCGGTCAGCCCGACCCGGGCCAGCGCGTCGTGCACGTCGGCCCGCGCCGGGCGGCGGCCGGCCAGCCGCAGCGGCAGGGCCACGTTCTGCTCGGCGGTCAGCGCGGGGAGCAGGTTGTAGGACTGGAAGACGAACCCGATCCGGTCGCGCCGCAGCCGGGTCAGCCGGTTCTCCCCGAGCGTGGTCAGCTCGGTGTCGCCGAGCAGCACCGAGCCGGACGTCGGCCGGTCCAGCCCGGCGGCGCACTGCAGCAGCGTCGACTTGCCGGAGCCGGACGGCCCCATGACAGCGGTGAAGCTGCCCGCGGTGAAGGACAGGGAGAGCTCGTGCAGGGCGGTCACCGCCGCGTCGCCGGTCCCGAAGGTCCGGACGACGCGGCGCAGCCGGATGGCGTCGCTGGTCATCGGTCCACCGTGGCGGACCGCGGCGCCGGCCACGACCCCGCCAGGTGGAGTCTTCCTGGTAACGCCAGGACTACCTCCGGGGTAACCCCAGCGGGGTGGAGAACGGCCCGGCGGCGGCCCTACGGTGTGCGGATGAACTCGCGGAACGTCTGGCAGGCCCTGTCCCGGCCGCGGTTCGCCGCGTCCTGGTGGCCGCTGCGAGCCGCGCTCTATCTCCTGGCGAACGGCGTCGCCGGCCTGCTGGCGCTGCTCGTCGCGGTTCCGCTGTTCGCGGTCGGCGGGCTGCTCGCGGTGCTGGTGGTCGGCGTGCCGCTGCTGGCCGCCCTGGTCCTGATCGGGGTTCCGGCGGCCGGGCTGGAGCGCCGGTTCCAGCGGCTGATCGACGATCGGCCGCTCCCGTCCGGGCACCGTGTCCCGCCGCGGGCCGGCCTGGCCTCCTGGCTGCGCACCCGGTACACCGAGCCGGGCACCTGGCGGGAGCTGGGCTTCGTCACGCTGCTGATGGTCCTGCTCTGGCCGGTCGACCTGCTCGCGGTGCTCCTCGGCGGGACCGTGCCGGTGGCGCTGCTCGCCACGCCGGTGCTGTTCGGCACGCTCGGCGACGGCGAGCAGGTGCGGGTGCTGAAGACGGTTGCGGTGACCTCCTGGCCGCAGGCCTTCGCGGCGTCCGCGGCCGGCCTGCTCGCCCTGGTCGCCTGTGCGTACGGGATCGGCCTGCTCGCCGGGGTGCGCGGCGCGCTGGCCCGGGCGATCCTCACCCCGGCCGGCGGGCAGCCGGATCATCAGGTCGTCGAGCTGGCCCGGTCGCGGGTGCGCCTGGTCGACGCGTTCGAGGCCGAGCGCGGCCGGATCGAGCGGGACCTGCACGACGGCGCCCAGCAGCGGCTGGTCGCGCTCACGGTGATGCTCGGGCTGGCCCGGCTGGACGCGCCGGCCGGGCCGCTCGCCGATCAGCTGGCCCGGGCGCAGGACGAGGCCGGGGCGGCGCTGGTGCAGCTGCGCGAGCTGATCCGGGGCATCCATCCGCCGTTGCTGACCGATTTCGGGCTGGAGGCGGCGGTGACCGACCTGGCGGCCCGGTCCGCGGTCCGGATCGACGTCACGTTCGCGGTCGCCGGGCGGTTCCCGCCGGCGGTGGAGTCCGCGGCGTATTTCGTGGTCTCCGAGGCGCTGGCGAACGTGGCGAAGCACTCCGGCGCCGACCGGGGCGAGATCAGTGGCGGTCACGCCGGCGGCGTCCTGACCATCGAGATCGCCGACGACGGCCGTGGCGGCGCGGGCATCGGCGCCGACACGGCCATTGCAGGCGTCGCACGCGGCGCGAGGAAAGGGGGCATCAGGGCCGGTAGGGGCAATGGGGTTGGCGTGGGCGACGAGGGAGGCACGGGTGTCGTTGGTGGCGTGGGCGATGAGGGAGGCGTGGGCGTCGCTGGTGGCGCGGGCGATGAGGGAGGCGTGGGTGTCTGGGCGAGCGTGGGTGCCGTGGCCGGCGTGGGCGATGAGAGAGGCGTGGGTGGCGGGGCGAGCGTGGGTGCCGTGGGCGGCGCGGGTGTCGGGGCCGGCGCCGGCGCTGGCACCGGCCTGATCGGACTGGCCGATCGGGTCTCGGTTGTCGGTGGCAGACTGTCGCTGTCCAGTCCGGCCGGTGGACCCACCCGTCTTGTCGTGGAGATTCCTTGTCAGCCGCTCCCGGATTCCGCGTAGTCCTCGCCGAGGACAGCGTCCTGCTCCGTGACGGGCTCGTCGGGCTGCTGGCCCGATTCGGTCACGAGGTGGTGGCCGCGGTGTCCGACCCGGACGGCCTGCGGGCGGCGGTCGCCGCGCACGAGCCCGACGTGGTGGTCACCGATGTCCGGATGCCGCCGGGCTTCCGGGACGAAGGACTGCGGGCCGCGCTGGACCTGCGCCGCGAGCGGCCTGGGTTGCCGGTGCTCGTGCTGAGTCAGTACGTCGAGACCCGGTATGCGACGGAGCTGTTGAACGCCGGTGACGGTACCCACGTCGGCTACCTGCTCAAGGACCGGATCGGGCACGTGACCGAGTTCGTCGACGCGCTGCGCCGGGTGGTGGACGGCGGGACGGTCATCGATCCCGAGGTGGTGCGGCAGATGCTGCGGCGGCGCCGGGATCCGCTCGACGCGCTGACCGTCCGGGAGCGGGAGGTGCTGGCGCTGGTGGCGGAGGGCCGGTCGAACGCGGCCATCGCCGCGGCCTTGACCGTCGCGGAGGCTTCGGTGGCCAAGCACATCCGCAACATCCTGCAGAAGCTGGGACTCCCGCCGGACGACGAGACCCATCGCCGGGTGCTCGCCGTCCTGACGTTCCTCCGCGCGTAGCCCCGGCGCAGCGCCGCCCCGCGCCGCTCGCGCTGCCCAGCGCCGGGCTGGGCTGGGCTGGGCCGCTCGCGCTGCGCTGGCGCCGCGCCGCCCGCTGGCGCCGCGCCGCCCCGCCCTGCCCCGCGCCGCCCCGCCCCGCCCCGCCCCGCGCCGCCCCGCCCCGCGCCGCCCCGCCCCGCCCCGCGCCGCCCCGCCCCGCGCCGCCCCGCGCCGGGCCGCTCGCGCCGCGCCGCGCCGGGCTGGGCTGCGCCGGGCTGGGCTGCGCCGGGCTGGGCTGCGCCGGGCTGGGCCGCGCGGTGTGAGCTGGGCTGGGCCGGGCTGCGCGGTGTGAGCTGGGCTGGGCCGGGCTGCGCGGTGTGAGCTGGGCCGGGCCGGGCTGCGCGGTGTGAGCTGGGCTGGGCTGGGCCGGGCGGTGTGAGCTCGGCTGGGCTGGGTCTGTGCGGGCGTCGGGGTGGTCCGTGTGGTCGGGGGCGAAGGCTGTTGGGTGGTTCCGGAACCGTGGCTGGATATTGACATCGATGGTGGCCGATGACAACGCTGTCATTCCCATGTCACGTCCGAAGGGACGGCACCAATGCTCCGTGCCCTCGCCACCGCGGTCCTCCTCGCCGCCGCGGCCTTTTCGATCCCACAGGCGGCCCAGGCCGCCGATCTCGACCTCACCGGCTACGTCAACCCGTTCGTCGGCACCGACGACAGCAACTCCCCGAACCCGGTCGGCGGCGGCGCCGGCGGCAGCACCTTCCCCGGCGCCACCGTGCCGTTCGGGATGGTGCAGTTCAGCCCGGACACCCCGACCGGCTCGCCCTCGGGTTACCGCGACCGGGACCGGACCATCGAGTCGTTCAGCCTGACCCACTTCAACGGCGCCGGCTGTCCGAACAACGAGGACATCCCGATCCTGCCGATCACCGGGAACCTCGGCTCGTCGCCGGGCAGCGCCTGGACCTCCTACGCCAGCGGCTACACCAAGACCAACGAGACGGCCGCGCCCGGCTACTACAAGAACCGGCTCGACAAGTACGGCGTCGACGCCGAGCTCAGCGCCACCACCCGCACCGGCGCGCTGCGGCTCACCTACCCCGCGTCGACCACCGCGCGCGTGCTGATCAACGCCTCCCGGTCGGCCACCGGCGACCGGGCCGGCAACGTGAACATCAGCGGCAACCGGGTCTGGGGCGAGCACACCGCGGGCGGCTTCTGCGGCGGCCGCACGTTCAAGATGTACTACTCGATCCTGTTCGACCGCACGCCCACCGGCGTCGGCACGTTCAACGGCGGGACCGTCACCGCCGGCGGGACCAGCGTGAGCGGGAACCAGGCCGGCGCCTACGTCACCTTCGACACCACGTCGAACGCGGTGGTCAACGCGACGATCGGGATCTCGTTCGTCAGCGTGGCCAACGCCCAGAACAACGCCACCGCGGAGGCGGGCGCCTTTCCGACCGTACGGGCAAATGCCCTTGGGTCTTGGAATTCCGCTCTTAACCGCATCCAGGTGACCGGGGGTGGAAGCACGGATCTGCAGAAGTTCTACACCGCGCTCTATCACGTGCTGATGAACCCGAACATCTCCAGCGACACCAACGGGCAGTACATGGGCTTCGACGGCGCGGTGCACACGGCGGCGCATCCGGTCTACCAGAACTATTCGGGCTGGGACATCTACCGGTCGTGGGCGTCGCTGACCGCGCTGATCGCGCCGGACGTGATGACCGACATCGTGAAGTCGATGGTGCTCGACGGCCAGCAGGGCGGCCTGCTGCCGAAGTGGTCGCACCAGACCATCGAGGACTTCGTGATGCCCGGCGACCCCGGGCCGATCGTGGTGGCCAGCGCCTACGCGTTCGGCGTCCGCGACTTCGACACGGCGGCGGCCCTGACGCTGATGAAGAAGAGCGCCTCCGGCGGAAGCACCCAGGGGTACGTGTTGCGCGGCAACCGTGCCACGTACGAAAGCGGTCACTTCATCCCGGGCAACCCGTCGGAGACGCTGGAGTACGCGTCCAGTGACTTCGCGATCAGCCAGTTCGCCAAGGCGGTCGGCGACACGGCGGCCTACGACACCTACGCGACCCACTCGCAGTACTGGCGCAGCCTGTTCAACGGCGAGTCGTCCTACATCCACACCCGCAACAGCGACGGCTCCTACGCCTGGCCGCTGAACCCGGCGACCGAGAACCCGTACGTCGAGGGCAACGCCGCCCAGTACACCTGGATGGTGCCGCACAACCTGGGCGCGCTGGTCACCCTGATGGGCGGGCCGGCCACCGCCGTGCAGCGCCTCGACCACCACTTCACCGAGCTCAACGGCGGTCTGTCCCGGCCGTACTTCTACGTCGGCAACGAGCCCGAGCACGGCGTGCCGTGGGCGTACAACTTCGCCCGCAAGCCGGCCGGCGCCTCGGACGCGGTCCGCCGGGTGATGAGCGAGTCGTTCACCACCGGCGCCGGCGGCCTGCCCGGCAACGACGACCTCGGCGCGACCAGTGCCTGGTACGTCTGGTCGGCGCTCGGCCTCTACCCGGTCACGCCCGGCGCCGACACCCTCGCCGTGCACGGTGGCCTCTTCCCGCAGGCGCTGATCCAGCGGCCGGGCGGGAACATCACCGTCACCGGGGGCAGCGCGACCAACCGGTACGTGCAGTCACTTTCGGTCAACGGGACGGCGACCAGCCACAGCTGGATCCGCTACCCGCAGATCGGCGGGGGCGCGACGATCGCGTACACGATGGGTTCCTCGCCCAGCGGCACCTGGGGCACCGCGGCCGGCGACGTGCCGCCGAGCTTCGGCGACGGCGCGCAGCAGCCGCCGGCCGAGCCCGACCTCGGGCCGAACCTGGCGCTCGGCAAGGCCGTCACCGGCGGCGCCGCGGCCTGCGGCACGGCGGAGGCGCCGGCCAAGGCCGTCGACAACATTCTCAAAGACAACAGCAAATGGTGTACGACGGGGACGCCGCGCACCCTGACCGTGGACCTGGGATCCGCGCAGAACGTGTCCTCGTTCGTACTCAAGCACGCCGGCCTCGGCGGTGAGCCGACCAACTGGAACACCGGCGCGTTCACGATCGCGACCAGCACCGACAACGCGAACTGGTCGACCGCCGTGACGGTGAGCGGGGCGCGGGCCAGCCGTACCTACGCCCCGATCCCGGCCCGGACCGCGCGTTACGTCCGCCTGGACGTCACCACGCCGACCAACGACGGCTCCGCCGCCGCGAGAATCTACGAGCTCGAGGTGTACGGATCGAGCAGCGCGGCAGCCGACCTGGCGCTGCGTCAGCCGGCCAGTGCCGACTCGATCTGCGGCGCGAACGAGAGCGCCGACAAGGCGGTCAACGGCAGCTGGCTCGGCGGCTGGAACGACAAGTGGTGCTCGGGCGGCGCGACCAAGTGGCTGCAGACCGACCTCGGCGCCACCAAGCACGTCGGCTCGGTGGTGATCCGGCACGCCGGCGCGGGCGGGGAGTACCCGTCCTGGAACACCCGGGACTTCGACCTGCTCACCTCCACCGACGGCACGACCTGGACGACCCGGGCGACGGTGCGTGGCAACACCGCCGACAGCACCACGACGACGATCGACGCGGACGCGCGCTACGTCCGGCTGAACATCGTCACTCCGGCGAACGACGGCAACACCGCGGCCCGGATCTACGAATTCGACGTACGCGGCTGATTCTTTTCGGATTGTTTGGTTTTGGCCGGACCGGGTGTTTTCCCGGTCCGGCCTGCGTTCGCGGCCGCGCCGCTAACGTGAGACCCATGGCCCCCGCCGACGCCGCACCCACCCGGGACTGGCGCGGGCACATCATCGTGTGCGGACTCGACGACGTCGGCCTGCGGACCGTCGAGCAGCTCTACCACGCCGGCGTCCGGGTCGTCGTGGTCGAGGACATCGCCGACCCGCGCCTGGTCCGGGTGGTCCGCGGCTGGGGCGTGCCGGTCGTGGTCGGCAGCCCGCGCCTGCAGGAGACCCTGGACGAGGCCGGCCTGCCCGGCGCGGTCGCGGTGATCTGCGTGCTCGCCGACGACCTGCACACGCTCGAGGCCGCGCTGCTGATGCGGGAGCTGCGGGCCGACGTCCGGGTGGTGGTCCAGCTGCGGAACCCGGCGGTCGGCCGGGCACTGTCGGCGATCCAGGTGAGCGTGCTCGACGTCGCCGGCCTCTCCGCACCGTCGGTCGTCGAGGCATGCCTGCGGACCGGCACGCACGAGCTGGACCTGGACGGGCAGCCGTTCGTCGCGGCGCGGGTCACCGCCGATCAGTCCGGGACGCTGCGGGCGCGGTACGGGTCGCTCGCACCGCTCGCGGTCAGCCCGGCCGACGGTGGCGAGGTGGTGATCTGTCCCGGCCGCGACCATCCGGTGCGGGCCGGCGACCAGGTCACGCTGCTGGGCACCCCGGAGGAGCTGGCCGAGGCGCGCGTGGTCGACACCAGGGAGGGGCCGGCTGACGCCGAGCCCGGGCGGTGGGCACGGTGGGTGCACATGGCCGGGTCCGTCGTGCGCGCGCTGGACAGACGGATCGCGTACGCGTTGATCGCGCTGGTCACGCTGCTCAACATCTCGGTCACCGTGCTGCAGTTCGGCTACCGGGAGCCGGACGGCACCCGGATGACCCCGCTCGACGCGCTCTACTTCTCGGTCGAGTCGATCGCCACGGTCGGCTACGGCGACTACAACTTCCGCTATCAGCGGCCCTGGCTGCGGATCTTCGCCATCGGCCTGATGGTGATCGGCGCCTGCTTCGCGGCGATGTTCATCGCCCTGCTCACCAACGTGCTCGTCTCGATCAAGATCCAGGAGGCGCTCGGGAACCGGCTCCTCGACCGGCTCACCGACCACGTGATCGTGATCGGGATCGGCTCGGTCGGCGCGCGCGTCGTGGAACGGCTGCGCGCGGCCGGCACCGAGGTGGTCGTGATCGAGTCGGACGAGAACAACCGGTACGTCGACCAGGTGCGCGACAGCGGCGTCCCGGTGATCATCGCGGACGCGACGCTGGCCCGGACCCTGGACCGGGTGCAGATCGGCTCGGCCCGCGCGGTCGCCGTGCTGACCAGCGACGACCTGGTGAACCTGGAGACCGGGCTGGCGGTGAAGGACCGGCTGGGGGAGCGGTGGGGCGCGGTCCCGGTGGTGCTGCGCCTGTTCGACCGGACGCTCGCGGACACCGTCGAGCACACCCTGAGCCTGGGGGTCACCCGGTCGACGGCGGCGCTGGCCGCGCCCTGGTTCGTCGGGGCGGCGCTCGGCCTGGACGTGCTGGCCACCTTCTACGTCGGGTCGCAGCTGATGCTGGTGGGACGGTTGACGGTGGCGCCCGGCGGCGGGCTGGACGGCCTGGCCATGCAGGACCTGTCGGCGCGGACCCGGGTGGTGGCGATCCGGCGGGGCAGCGGGCTCGGGGTGTTCGAGCACCCGCCGCGCCGGGACACCCGGTTCGCGGCCGGGGACCAGGCGTATCTGATCGGGCCGTACGAGGAGTTGCTGCAGGTGCTGCGGCGGGACGCGCTGTCGACGGTCGGGTTGCCGGCGGAGGTCCCGGAAAATGTCCGCCCCGGGGCGTCGGCGGCCCGGGAAAATGTCGTACCCGGTGGATAGGTTCCTCCTGACTGAAGCCGAGCTTCTCAGGAGGGCCGATGTACCGGCAGGGCGATGTGCTGATCATTCCGGTGGCGCGGGGCGAGCTGCCCGCCTGCGCGCCGCTTCCCCGTGACCGGCGCGGCCGGATGGTCCTGGCGCGCGGCGAGGCCACCGGGCACGCGCACGTGGTCGGCGGGCCGGGCGTGCAGTTGCTCGCCGACCTCGACGATCCGGAGCTGATGTTCCTCGCGGTGCCGCAGCACGCCCGGGTCTCGCACGAGGAGCACGGGCCGATCCCGCTGCCGTCCGGCGACTACCGGGTGGTTCGCCAGCGGGAATACGTGCCGGGCTCGTTCCGTCCGGTCGCGGACTGAGGGGGCGGGCATGCGACTGACCCACGAGCAGGAGGCGATGGCCGCGGCCGTCGAGGACCAGTGGCTGGCCGCGGCCGTCGAGACCGGGCCGGGGGATCGGGCGGCGGCCGAGGCGGGGGTGCGGGAGGCCTATCGGCTGGCCGGTCTGCCCGGCCCGTCGCGGATCTACTGGCTGGGGTCGCCGCGGGCCGGGGCGGTGGCGGTGGCCCTGCTCTCCGGTGAGCTGTCGGCCGCGCCGGCGGCGGTGGCCCTGCTGCCCGGGGACCCTTCGCCCGGTCCGGCCGATCGAACGCCGGACTGGTTCGCCTCGGTGGCCGGTGAGCTGCGGGCCCAGGGCTGGGCGCCGGGGGAGACGGCCGGCTCGTCGGTGCGTCGGCGGGTGCGGACCGAGCCGTGGGCGGCCGCCCGGAAGGCCGCCGTGGCGGCGCTCGGCGCGGACGGTTGGGCCCAGCTCAGCGCGGCGGCCGGCCGGCGGTCCTGGGCGCTGGTGATGGACCTGGTGGCCGGCCGGCTCCGGCTCCGCCTCGGGGACGACCTGGTCGCCGATCTGCCGCACGAGGCCGGCCGGGCGGCGCGGCGGCCGGTGCTCGACGCGATCTACGGGCAGCACGACGGCACCTGGCTGAGCACGTTCGAGGCCGCCGACCGGCTGTGCCCCGAGGCCGGCCTGACCGACGGGCTGACCGGGCTCGCCGAGGTCGCCCGGCACGCCGGCTGGTGGTGGGCGAACGAGCGGGTCGCCGTGCTGACCGAGCGCCCCCGGCTGCTGGCCCGGGACAACGTGGGCCGGCTGCACCGCGGGGAGGGCGCCGCGCTGGAGTTCGCCGACGGCTACGGCCTGTGGGCGTGGCGGGGCATGCCGATCCCGGTGAGCCTGGCCGCCGAGCTGCCGGCGCTGACCGTGGAACGCATCCAGCAGGAGGAGAACGCCGAGCTCCGCCGGGTCATGCTGGAGCATTTCGGGTACGAGCGGTACCTGCGGGACGCCGGCGCCCAGCGGCGCGGCTCGGACGAGGCCGGCACGCTGTGGTGGCTCGACCTGCCGGGTGACGAGCCGCTGGTGATGGTCGAGGTGGTCAACGCGACCCCGGAGCCGGACGGGACCAGCCGCGTGTACTGGCTGCGCGTGCCGCCGCAGACCAGGACTGCCCGGGCGGGCGTGGCCTGGACCTTCGGACTGACCGAGGAGGAGTATCGGCCGATGATCCAGACCTGAGCCCGGCGATGGGCACCCGGTGGTGTCGGCTCGTGGTCCAGCGCTTCGTGGTCCAACGCTGAGTTCCGCGCTGCGCTGCCTCGCGCCGCGCTGCGCTGCCTCGCGCCGCGCTGCGCTGCCTCGCGCCGCGCTGCGCTGCCTCGCGCCTGCGCTGTCGGCTTTCCCGCCGTCGGCCCGCGCTGTTGGCGCATCCGTCGGTCGTCAGGGAGCCGGCGCGCCTGGCCGTGGCGAAGGAGACCGGCTCGCCGGCCCGGCGGTCAGGGGGCTGGCGGGGGCTGCCAGCCGGCGATGACGGCGGCGATCTCGGCCTCGTAGGTGTCCAGGCCGTCGTCGGAGCGGATCCCCGGGAGGAGGTCGCCGAACGCGTTCACCTCGGCCACCGCGTGACCACGCCAGCCGGTTCGGAACATCAGGTCGACCCCCGCGTGCAGGCTGCGCGGAAAGCACCCGGCCGCCCGGACGCAGGTCTCCATCGCCGCGGCCCAGCCCCGCTCGCCGACCGCGGCGCGGACCGCGGACACGTCCCCGCGGGCGTTGCCGAGGTGCAGATTCGTCATCGGGGAGCGGCTGGTGCGGACCACGACGTGCCGCGCCCGGCCGGCGATCACGACCACCCGCAGGTCCAGCACCCGGCCGCCGAGGGCCGCCTTCGGGTACCACCGCTCGACGTGCAGGCCGTCCGGCGCCAGCCGGTCGACGATCGCCGCGATCGAGGGTTCGTCGTCATAACGGCGTACCCGAAGGTTGTTGAAGATCTTCCCCTCGCTCAGCTCGACCGAGGTGACCGCCATGATCCGCCCCGGCCCGCCGACCGCGAGCGCCACCACCCCGGAGGCCGATGATCCATAGGCGGCCTTGACGAAGACCCGGCCGCACCCGGCCGCCGTCATCGCCGCCCGCAGCGACTCATAGCCGTCCACCAGCCCGACCGTGTCCGCCCCGACCGTGTCCGCCCCGGGCGCGGCCGGCTCGGGGGCGGCCGGCTCGGGGGCGGCCGGCTCGGGGGCGGCCGGCTCGGGCGCGGTGGGTCCGAACGCGGTGGGTCTGAGCGTGGCCGGGCCGAGCGCGGTGGGTCTGTGCGAGACCGGGCCGAGCGCGACCGGGCCGAGTGTGGCTGGGCCGAGTGCGACCGGGCCTAGTGCGGCCGGCACGGGGATGGCGGCGGCGGTCAGGAGCGCGTGGCACCGCGGCTTCGACGTCATCGCCAGGATGTCCCCGGGATCGTTCAGCAGCGTCCCACCCCCGGCGGCGACGCGCTCCAACGCCCGGCCCAGCCCGGCGAAGACCGCCGCCCCACCGGCGATCTCCCCATGCTCGGGCGCCACCCCGGACCGATCCCCGCCAAGCGCCCGCAGCAGCCCGTCCACCTCGGCGTTCTCACCCGGCGAGTCGATCCGGACGAGAGTCCCCGGCCCCGGAACCCGCCCGGACAGGAGAACGTCCCGCCAGGCAAAGACCTCCGGCGCGGCCAGCCCAGCGGACTCCGCGGCCGCGCTGAACATGGTGACCCGCCGGTTCTCCGGGTTACCGACGACGGCGAGCCGCACCTACTCGGCGCAGACCGTGTAGCGACCCCACTGCTCCTCTTTCTGCTGGTCCGACACGTCCACCTGGACGCCCGGCAGCTCGTCGACGACCCGCTGAGCCATCTCCGCCGTCATGAAGTGGTGGTGCAGATCCAGCCGATCGAGGTGGGTGAGGGGCTGCCCGGCCAGGAGCGCCTCGGCCCCGAGATCGCCGAGCATTCCCAGCGACAGATCGAGCCGGGTGAGCCGGGCCACCACCGGCGCGGCGGCCACGGCCGCGGCCACCTCGTCGGCGATCTCCGAGTTGCACAGCCCGAGGTGGGTGAGCGCGGGCATCGACCGCCCGCCGAGGATCGGCGCGAGATCCTCGGCCCGGGCGTCACCGCCGTAGGTCGCCACCCCGAGCCACAGCTCCAGATGCTCCAGGTTCGGCAGGTCGGACGCGGCGACCGCGCGGATCACCGGCAGCGGCAGGCCACCGGACTGCAGGACCAGCTCGCGGAGCCCGGGGAACCGCCCCGGGGTCAGCTCGAGCCCCTGCGAGCCGCGCACCCACAGCCGCTCCAGCGCCGGGAACGCCTCGAGCAGCGGCGTGATGTCGTTGTGGTTGATCCAGGAGATCTCGCACTGTTCGTAGGTCATGTCGCCGATGAACAGCGCCCGCAGCCCGCTGAACCGGGCGGCGTGCCGGACCATCAGCTCGACCGGGAACTCGGACTCGTAGGACGACCCCCACTCGCCGACCACCAGGGCGGTCGGGCCGGCCGGGCCGCAGCGCTCCAGGACCTGCTCCAGCGCGGCCTCGAACTCGGACAGGTCGGCCTCGAAGTCCTCCATGTCGATGCGCCAGGCCACCGCGGCCGGATCCGCCGGGGGCTCGTCCTCCAGGGTCACGATCGGCAGACCGGCGAATTCGGTCAGATGATGGTTGATGGTCACGGGACTCCCTCGGCCGTCGATCACACATCCCACGCAACAGTCCCGCGACGCTAGCAAGGCCGTCTGACACTTTCACCGGCCGCCTGACCGGAACGAAGCGCGCCGCGACCCGAACGGGGACTGTCTGATCAGGGACGGACCTCTCGACCCGGGATTTGATCACTGCGAGCATGTGCCGACTGACTCACCGTAGGCGAAGTCGGATTCCCCCGCCTGAGATGTATCTGTCCCCAGCCTCGACGCATCTCTCCCACCAGAAGCGCACCGACCGGATTCGAGGTTGACCATGACGTCCATCAGGCCTCTCAGCTGCATCACTCCGCCGTTCATCCTGACCCGGCTGCTCGACAGCGACAACGTGGCGATCCGGCAGGCGGCGCTGTCCACCCTGCTCACCACGTCCCAGCTGCGGGGCGAGCGGACCGTCCGGGGCCTGATCGCCGGGGCGCTCTCCGCGCCCGCGGACGGCCGCCGCAGCATCTTCGACTGCGCGCACTCGACGTTCCTGCCGTTCGCCACGCTGGTCCGCTCGGAGGACGACGAGCCGGTCGCGGACGCGGCGGTGAACCGGGCGCACGACGGGTTCGGCGCCACCCGCACGTTCTTCCGGGACGTGTTCCAGCGCGACTCGATCGACGACCGGGGCATGCGCCTGCAGGGCTACGTGCACCGCGGCGACAAGTACAACAACGCGTTCTGGGACGGTCAGGAGATGGTCTTCGGCGACGGGGACGGCGAGGTCTTCACGGACTTCACCGGCTCGCTGGACGTGATCGCGCACGAGCTGGGGCACGGCGTCACCGAGCACACCGCGAACCTGGAGTACCACAACCAGTCCGGCGCGCTGAACGAGTCGCTGTCCGACGTGGCCGGCTCGATGGTCAAGCAGTGGTCGCTGCGGCAGACCGCGGATCAGGCCGACTGGCTGATCGGCGCCGAGGTCTTCACCCCGGCCATCGACGCGGACGCGCTGCGCTCGTTGAAGGCGCCGGGCACCGCGTTCGACAACAAGCTGTTCGGCAAGGACCCGCAGCCCGACCACATGGACCGGTACGTCGAGCTGCCGGACACCGAGGAGGGCGACAACGGCGGCGTGCACATCAACTCGGGCATCCCGAACCGGGCGTTCTTCCTGGTCGCCACGACCCTCGGGGGTTTCTCCTGGGACGCGCCCGGGCACATCTGGTACGAGTCGCTGAAGGCGTCGAACCCGACCACCGATTTCCAGGGTTTCGCCGACACGACGTACCGCAAGGCGGCCGAGCTCTACGGTGCGGACAGCGAGCAGCAGCAGGCGGTCGAGGGGGCGTGGGGCACGGTGGGCATTCCGGTCACGACGGCGCCGACCCTGCTCGGGCGCGGCTAGATGCGGGTGTCCCTGGCGACGCACGGCGGGCTGGCGGCTCCGATCGTCCGGCGGTTGCCGGCCCGCGTGCTCGACGCCGACCGGCTCCCGGACGACGATGCCCGGGAGCTGCGCCGGTTGCTGGCCGCGGCCGCCGCCGACCCGGGCGGCGTGCACCCGGCCCGGTCCGCCCGGGATGTCATGACCTACACCGTCACGGTCGAGGACGGGCCGCACTCGACGACGCTGACCAGCTCGGACACCGCGATGTCGGCGGCCTTCGCCACCCTGCTCAGCTGGCTCCAGCCCCGTCTCGGCTGACAAGACCGACGATCAACACCATTTTCCCGTACGGCGGCAGCCCGGCCCCGCGGTGCGGTCGGGGCGGCTCCCCGCCGTACGGGAAAATCGTCTTTCATGGTCGGCGGACCGGGACCCGGGCAGCGACCTCGGGGGGAGCGAGCCTGATCTTGATCTCCCGGATCGGCTCGGCGGTGACCGGAATCGACCAGTCGACGCGCCAGGCCGGGCGCAGCACGGCGGCGAGGTAGGCGAGCCCGCAGATCCACAGTGCCGTGGTCAGTCCGCCGAAGTTCAGCAGCGCCGCCCCGAACAGGCCGCCGATCGGGATGCCGGCCCAGGCCCACGCGCTGATCAGCGTCTGCACGCGCCCGCGCAGCGCCGCCGGGATCCGTTCCACCTGGAGTGTCTCCAGCAGCGGGTTGAACAGCCCGGACCCGATCCCGGCGAGGGCGTAGACGGCGATCACCACCTCCGGCGGCAGGCCCAGCGCGAGCACCAGGATCCGGGTCGGGCCGCTGCTCAGCACCCCGATGAGGTACGTGGCGCGGCGCGGTAATCGGGTCCCGAAGCCGGCCGACGCCAGCGCCGACGCGATCGACGCCAGGCCCACCGTGCTCAGCGCCAGCCCGACCACCGTCGCGTCGTGGCCGCCGGATCGCGCCCAGACCGGCAGCAGCACCGCCATCAGCGCCTGATCGAGCAGGTTGGTGACGACGAACATCGCGGTCAGCGCGCGCAACGGCGGACTGCCGCGCAGGAACGTGGTCCCGGTCCGCAGCCGGTCGAGGTACGTCTCGTCGTCCCGCCCGCGGTCCCGCACCGGGTCGGTCACCGTCATCGTCACGATGACCGTCGCTACTCCGAGCATTGTTGCGGCTACCCAGAGTGCTCGATCGCCACCGAGCGTGGCGACCAGCCAGCCGGCCATCGCCGTGCCGACCGCGGTCGCCGTCCGCTCCACCGCGGTCGCCAGGCCGACGCCGCGCACGGTCGACTGCCCGGCGTCCGCGGCGGCGAACGGCACCAGCAGGCGCTTCGCGGCGCTGGCCGGACCGTCCGCGCAACCGACGATCAGCAGCATCAGGGTGAGCAGCCAGAGCGGCGGGGTGCCCAGGATCGCCGGGACGATCAGGACAGCCGCCGACGTCACGTCGCCGGCCACACTGATCCGCCGCGGGCCGATCCGGTCCAGCAGCGGCCCGGCCAGCCACTGCGTGAACGCGTACGGCAGCACCTGGCAGGCCACCACCAGGCCGGTCTGCGCGGCACTGCCGGTACGATCCAGCACCAGCCACGGCACCGCGACGGTGAGCAGCCGGTTCGCGGACAGCGTGCAGGCCTGCGAGCTCAGAACACCGGAGAGTCCACGCCATCTCACCCGGCGATCACCGGCACGTGCCCGGCGGTAGAGCGCGGACGGACCGCGCGATTGATCAAATGCGCCATCGAACATCCTTCGGCAAAAGGCGAGGCGGTTTCCTCGCACCGTAGATGCCGATGGCCACGGCAGGTAGTCGGCCGTCGATTACAAGATAGCCGGAATCTGCGTTCACCGATGCCCTGACGCACCGGTGCCCGGTACGCTTACCGCAGGTCAGACCGCCGAAGGTCAACTTCCGCGGGCCGCGTTTATCGGCTACCCGACCCGCGGAATTGATGTTCCCGAAGTCGCACAGTCAGTCCGTCGTAGGCTGCTTTCACGGCTTGACTGCTGCGGTTCTGCGTGAAAGGGACATTAGATGACCTTGGTTTCCTCGTCCGACGCGACATATCTCGAACGGGCGATCGCGCTGGCCCGGTCGGCCCGGGAGCGCGGTGATCATCCGTTCGGCGCGCTGCTGGTCACCGCGGACGGCGCGGTGATCGAGGCGATGAACACGATGGTCACCGGGGCGGACCCGACCGGGCACGCGGAGACCAACCTGGTCCGGCTCGCGGGCGGCCTGTCGCTCGGGGAGCTCGCCGGGAGCACGCTCTACACCAGCACCGAGCCGTGCGCGATGTGCGCGGGGGCGATCTACTGGGCCGGGGTGGGGCGGATGGTGTTCGCGCTCTCCTCGGACGACCTGAACGCGATGGTGCCCGATACCTCGGACATTCCGCCGCTGCGGCTGTCGTCGCGGGAGGTGTTCGCCCGGGGTGGGCGGGTGATCGTGGTCGAGGGGCCGGTGGCGCTGCCGTCGGCGACCGAGGTGCACCACGGGTTCTGGCGCTGACCTGCTGATCTTGGGGATCCGCTGATCTTGGGGATCCGGGATCCGGGATCCGGGATCTGGGGATCTGGGGATTGCCCGGGCTTTCGGGGCCCGGGCAATCGCGGTGCTACGCGGGTTCGGGCTCCGGCAGGGGCTCGTTGGGCACCGGGATGGCGGGCACCGGGTCGATCGGCGGCAGCGGCTCGGCCGGGGCCGGCGGCAGATCCGGGTTGGTGGGGTCCAGTTCACCCGGGTCGTCGGGGATCGGGGCCCCGGGATCCAGCGGCGGATAGCGGTCCGGGTCGGACTGCAGTCGTTGGATCGGCATGATCCCCCCTCGCACCAGGCGCGTTCCGGTCCGGAACACGGCTCAAGATCCATCTACCCGCCCGGCGGGAGCCCAAACAGGCGGCCTTGAGCGCCGACCCCGCCCTGCCCCGCGCCGGCCTGCCCTGCCCTGCCCTGCCCTGCCCTGCCCCGCCCTGCCCCGGCATGCCGCGCCCCGGCCTGGTCGCGGGTTGCGGGCCTCAGGCCTCGGGCCCCTGGCCTGGTGTGGGTCCCGGCCTGCGGTTGGGCTTGGCGCCGGGCTTCGACCCAGGCCTCAGGCCTCAGGCGAGGTCGCCTTCGCTCAGCGCGTCGGCGATCGGCGTGGCGCCGGAATTGAACCGGATCGTCCGGTGGATCGTCGCCGGCCCACTCAGCACGTGCGCCACGACCGCGGCCACGTCCGCCCGGCTCACCGAACCGGAGGTCGCGCCCTGGTTCGCCATCTCGATCCGCCCGCCGGCCGGCTCGGACGTGAGCCGGCTCGGCGCGACCACTGTCCATTCCAGATCAGTCGTCGCGAGATGCGCGTCGGCGGCGGCCTTCGCCTCCGCGTACGGAAAGAAGCCGCTGTCCTCCGGAACGCCGTGATCGATCTGCGACCCGAAGTAGGAGACCATCACGTAGCGCCGGGCCCCGGCCAGCGACGCCGCGCTCATCGACCGGATCGCGGCATCCCGATCCACCGCGTAGGTCCGCGCCGGATCGCCGCCCCCGGCCCCGGCCGACCAGACGATCGCGTCGTGCCCGCGGAAGATCTTGGCGAGTTCCTCCACGTCGAGCCGCGCGACGTCGGCGACCACCGGATCCGCGCCGGTCTCCGCCACCTCGTCGGTGTGCGCCGGATCGCGGAACACCGCCGTCACCCGGTGACCGGATTCGACCAGCAGCGGCAGCAGTAGCAGCGCCACCTTCCCGTGCCCACCCACGACAAGAACCCGCGCGTTGTCCATTCCCGCGACGCTACCGCCAACGGCGGCAACCATGCGCGGCTGACGGCAGGCGCGCCGGTCCATCTTCAATCTTGCGAGGGTACGTCGTTGTGCACGCGCCCCACCCCCGTCGCCCCACCCCCGTCGCCCGGCCCGCGTTGCCGCCGGCGTGCCGGTCCGTTGTGGGCGGCCCGCCCGTCCACGGACGAGCGGGCCGCATGTCCGCGCCGAACGGCGACCGAGCCGTCCGCCGTACCCCTCAGGCCTTGACGATCGGCTTGAGCGCCTCGGCGACCGCGGTGACCAGCCCCGCCCGGTGACCGTTCCGGACCAGGTTGATGGTGATCCCGTCGATGCCCGCCCCGATCACCTTCTCGTGCAGCTGCTCGGCGACCTGCTCCGCCGTACCCAGGAAGGCCCGGTTCCGCCGGTCCTCCGGGATCGACGCGCCGAGCTCCTTCACCTCCTGCTCGCTCTCCCCGATCATGCCCATCACCAGGTAGCTGGTGGCGAGCGT
The DNA here is from genome assembly GCF_019704555.1 of Actinoplanes sp. L3-i22. Taxonomy (NCBI): domain Bacteria; kingdom Bacillati; phylum Actinomycetota; class Actinomycetes; order Micromonosporales; family Micromonosporaceae; genus Actinoplanes; species Actinoplanes sp. L3-i22. The sequence continues at coordinate 6,847,225 of NZ_AP024745.1, read as the reverse complement.
CGCCGGGTCCCGCCCGATCTCCTCGCACCGCTCACGCAGCACCGAGACCTTGCGGCCGAGGTCGTCCACGTCGCAGATGATGTTCATGTGATCGGCGAACCGCGCGGCGAGCCGGAACGTCTTCTGCTCCCCGGACCCGCCCAGCATGATCGGGATGCTCGGCCGCACCCGCGGGTTGTTCATCGGGTTGCGCGCCACGTACCACTTGCCCTCGTGCGTCGCCAGCTCACCCTTGAGCATCGGCGCGATGATCGTCAGCGCTTCCTCGAGCCGCTCGAAGCGCTGCCCGAACGTGCCGAACTCGAAGCCCAGCTCGTTGTGCTCGAGCTCGAACCACCCGGCGCCGATGCCGAGGACCGCGCGCCCCTTCGACACCACGTCGAGCGTCGTCACCGTCTTGGCGAGCATCGCGGGATTCCGGTACGTGTTGCCGGTGACCAGCGTGGACAGCTGGATCGTCGAGGTCACGGACGCGAGCGCGCCGAGCGTCGTGTACGCCTCGAGCATGTTCTGGTCCGGCGTGCCGATGCCCGGCAGCTGATAGAAGTGGTCCATCACCAGGACGGTGTCGAAGCCCGCGGCCTCGGCCTCCTTGGCCTGCGCGGCCACCGTGTCGAACAGCTGCTCGTTCGGCACACCGGGGTAGGTGAAGTTCGGGATCTGGTAGCCGAGCCGGATGGTCATGCTGTCCCCAGTTTCATGTAAGAGGTCTCTCACTTGGTAATGTAAGACCCAACTTACACCGCAGCGAGCAGCCCCGCCGGAGGTGCCACGGGAGCCCACCGACCCTCATTGTGACCTGCACTTATAGGTAATCGCTCCAAATTCGGGACTACCCGCTGATGGAGATAGCGCATCGGCCCTCGGGGAAGCCGGGGTATCCACTGGCATGGCTTCGTCGTGGCCGCGATGAGCCTCCAGGCGCCCGCGGCGACTGCCCGTTTCCAGGATCCTTGCGGCCGCCGGCCAGTACTTCGGCACCGTGATTCCGCTGCTGCAGACGAGCCCAGCCAGGTACCCTCCTCGAGGTTTGGGGTAACGCTGGGGCAACGGCATTTCCGAACCGGCGTGTCGTGGGTCACGAAGACCCGCATGTTTTGGGTGCTGACGGGCGTGTTTGAAACCGGGAGAGGCGTGTTCAGGACTTGCGTCGTCGCCAGGTCGACCCGGGCTATACGGGAGTCCTAACACTGCAACGGCACTCAGTAGGCAATACGTATCGATGATGCAGAACGGCCTTCAGCTCGCCGAGCCGGACCGGGGTGGCGACCTCGTTGCACGTGGCGACCGCCTTCATCTCGAAGCGAGGGACGAAGCACAGCGCGGTCACCCGGTCGCCCGCAAGCCCGGTCAGACTCATGGTCGTTGGCGAACCAGCGAGGACCGGGTATCAGGCCACACCCACCCGGTCCATCGGTGCAGTAGAGCCGGATCGACGTCACCGCCCGGTGGTCGCCTGTACGGCCACGTCGCGCTGATCGCCCCGAACTTCGCGCTCGGCGTCACGCAGGCTCCCGGCTTGGTGCCAACCTCCGCCACGACGGCATGTGGACCTTGACCACCTTCGGCGAGATGGTGACCAAGCCCGAAGGACAGAAGCGGTCGGCCGCCCGCGAATTTTGCCAGCAAGCGGATGCGGCTGGTGTCCGGGTCACCGGAGTGGAACTGGGCAAGCTGTTCGGGCAGATCGCTCGGTGGGTCAGCGCCGGATCATCGACCTCCGCACCGCGCGTCAGCGGCCTTAACTGCGGGACTGGGCTACAGCAGGTCGTGCTGATCGGGGTGCGCACGAGCAGGGCCATCTGCCGCGAACCTCGACGGGAGCCTACGCCGGTGCCGAGGCGTAGCCGAGGTAGTGAACCTGCGGCACGCCGCGCACCGCGATCAGATCAGCCGGCGCCCCGCGGGGCTCGGCATGCACCAGGGCGTCGCGGCCCTCGAGCGGGTCTTGCTGCCCCAGCCGCAGTACGCGCTGAGCCCGGACCGGTGCTGCGCCCGGCGCCGAGCTGATCCGGCTGATGCCACGAGACCGCGACGACCTGAGCCTGTTCAATCTGTACTGAGTGATCACACCCGACGCCATCCGCGGCGTGCTCGACGCCGTCCAGGCCGGCGCGCAGGCAAAGCTGCGGTCCCTGCCCACTCTGCGGCTTGCCACCGGCACCGCCGAGGTCGCTAAGCAGACCTGGTGGACCAAGGCGGGAGCCATCGTCGGAATCGCCGCGCTGATGGTCACCGTCGTCGGGGAGATCCTCGCGATCGCCATGGGCTGACCGCAACGAGACCCGGGGGCCGCCCCGCACCGGGGCGAAGCTTGAGGCCTGATAGAACCTGCATCCGGGTGCGGGCACGGACCGAGGGCGGACGGTCTAGGGCTCCCCGACGGCTCGCCAGTGCCTGCGGCCCGGGTGGCGCAGGCTGGCGTGAAGGTGTTCGCAGTAGCGGTGCGGGCGATACTGGCCAGGGGCCCGGGTCTGGGCGTGGCGCCAGAACTGCTCGGAGCCGGTGAGCTGCCGGCTGGTCACCCAGGTGTAGCTCGGCGCGAACCGGCGGGAGCGGTCGATCATCCAGGAGGCGTAGCGACGACGCTTGTACTCCGCAACGGTGCGGATCTTGAGGATCGTGCCCAGCTCGCAAAGGTCACAGATCCGGTAGTCCAGATGCGCCACCTCGTCAGGGCTGGGTTCCCACCGGGAGCGGAGCCGGCGTGTCAGCAGGGTGATCTCGCGCGGTCCGGCTGGGCTGCGGTCGATCGAGTGCCGGGCGAAGACCTCACGATCAACGGCGTCGTCGTTGAGCCGCCACCGGGCCGCGAGGAAACGGGCCTGGTGGCGGACAGCGGGCCACAGCGGGACGATCCCGTGCTCCAGCCGATCCACCGTGTCACCGTACCCACGAGCCGTGATCTATGACCCTGCGAGAACACCCGGCCTCGGCGAATCTGGTCCCGCTGCGGCCACTGTACCGGGCCGGCCTCATAGAGTTACGGCCATGTCTATCGCCGGGCCGGCCGCCGCCGGCTTCTGGAGCCAGCAGCAGAGCACGTTGTCGCAGTTGCTGGTGCGCGCCGGTAACCAGCGTGCGGCCCGGCTGCTCTCGCTCGTGCCAGCGGCCGAGCTGCGTGACGGCGACCCGTGGGACCCGGTCCCGGTGGTGCTGCGGGTCCGGCCGGCCTTCCTCGATCTGTTCCAGCCGGCCGACCTGCAGGCCATCGCCGAACAGATGAACCAGCTGCGCAGCTGGGACACCAGCAGCGGCCATCGGGTCACCGTGGAGCCGATGCTCGCCGACCCGTTCGCCCGGGCCGACCTCGGCGGCGCGGGCACCACCGTCATCCAGTTGCGCGAGGCGATCGCCGAGGCCCTGCATCCGGTGCGGTCGTACGATTTGCCGCAGGTGTGCCGGGCGTTCGGGCTCGCCGACGGCGACGGCGACGAAGCGCACGCCAGTAAGCGCGGTTACGTACGCAGCCGGATCGGCGACTATACCGAGGACCAGCTGGCCGAACTCGGCAACCGGGTCGTCGAGCAGCACTATCTGCCGGAGCTTTGGGGACTGCTGCAGATCGTCGGCGCCCGCCAGGGCGGTGTGCGTACCCCGTTCCGGAACCTGATCTTCGCCGCTGACGGACCCAAGCCCGAACTGGTGCTCGCCGACGCGGTCAGCAACACCATCGAGATCGTGAAGAACGCAGAGTTCTGCCTGGTGTACGACCGCCCGCTCAGCGAGAGCGGACTCAGCTGGGCGGAACTGGTCGCCTGGTGGACCGACCGGCACGCCGAGCCCGGCACCGGTGAGCGCGACGCCGCCACTCATCTTTACCGCCGCCTGGCCCGCTCGCTGGACGCCGGCCGGGAGCGGGCCGCCGAGCCCGGCCCCGAGCGGCTGATGTTCCGGGCCTACCGGGCGCTGCTGGCCGAGCACGGGTTCGGCTTGCCGGCGTTGATCCCGCAGGTCTATCTGCACTACGACCCTTACACTCAGGGCCGCCGGTCCGGCGCGGCCGGTCCGCTGCCCCGCCAGCGCATGGACTACCTCATGCTGCTGCGCGGGCGCCGCCGGCTAGTCATCGAGATCGACGGCAAGCACCACTACGCCGACGGCGACCGTGCCAGCCCGCAGCGGTACGCGGAGATGATGCGCGAAGACCGGGCGCTGCGGCTGGACGGCTACGAGGTGCTGGCAGCGGATCGTCAGGGACACCCGTCCGTGGAAGAGCCGGTCCCCTGCGGGGTCCAGGCCCCGGCTCACCACCTCAAGTACGGCCGCCGTCTCGCGCGCCTTGGCCGCCCACCGGGATCCGAGGTCCCTGCCGTCTTCGGTGCTCGACCATCTTTCCGCGCTGCGGGTGAAGTCGCCGTGCTGGCGTTCGAGCTGCTGGGCCCACAGTTCGACCATGTCCGCGTACCCGTCCCAGCGCATCTGCGCGTGGATCGCCCGCTCGGGATCTTCCTGGTGCGCGTCACGGCCCGGTGCGCCGCCGGCCGCTGGCGAGGGACGACCGGCCGGAAGGTGCCGTTTCCCGGGCTCGGCCCGTTTGCCGGTCGGGCGGCGGCGTTGAGTCATGCCCACCATCATCTGACGTCGCGACCGTCTGCCGGCCGACCATCGCGTCGTGTCGGCCGTTGCCGTGGGCGGGCACGACGTCCGCAGGGCCGGGCGCTGTGAGCTTGCGTCGATGCGGGTTGACCTCGAGTAGGACTTTCAGACTCATCTCGACTGCGCTGTGCGCTTCAACCTGCTCGAAGGGCAGGACGAGGTCCATGGTCAGGTGGAGCTTCCCGGTGGCGGGCCAGTGTGTATCGGCCTCTACGGTCGGCAGTTCGGACCGGTGGGTGACGGTGGTTCAGGCCGACGGCTGGCTGGCCCAGGTCGGCGCGCGTGGCCGGGTCGACGCTGGCGCGAAGCGGGTCGAGGTTGCCAGGGTGGTCTTCGAGAGGGAAGCCGCGGCTCACGAGATCCCGAGAGGGGTAACCGTCGGAGCAACTTACGTGCGTGGGTGTACTCCGCTGACATGGCCCGGCGCGTTCGCCAGCAGGGCGTCGGTCGATATGCTGTGGACCGGGAGAGCGACTCGTCAAGGCTTGGCGCAACGTCTAGTTGCTCGATGGGCTGTACGAGGTACCGGCCTCGGCCATCGAGGCTGATGGCCAGAGAGGTCCGGTCGGGCTGAATGCTAACGACGGCCCAGGGGCGCCGCGAGCCGCAGGTTAAGCGCGGTCGATCGCTGCGGCCGTCAGCATGGTGAGGGCCGTGATGAAGCATGTCGCGCCGAGCCCGTAGAGCAGTGCACGATCCCCCAGCTCATAGCGGCCGCAGATGCCCAGGACGGTGGCGACTGCGGTGGTGAATCCGCCGCCGGTTGCAAGTACTGCCCTTGCCTTGGTGCCCTCGGCAACACCACGATCTTTGCCCATCTCGACTCCTCCATCCCAGAAACCGGCCATGTTGGGCCTGCTCGGGTGGGCGGGCCTTTGGGCTGGTCAGGAGGACGGTAGCGGCAGGGCGGTCTCTGGTGGGCGTCATAGACCTGGTCTGTGGATAACCCGTCCACAGGAGATGGCGCGACGCCTTGGCCTGATTAAATCCAGTTCTGTCGACGCCATCTGCTCACGCGTGCATGCCGGATATAGTAGTGATTCATTCTAATTGCGAAGAACGAAAAGTGACCTCGAAAGAGGACCGCCCAAGTCGCCCGAAGGCTGTTTGATCGCACGACGATTGCTCCAGACACGGTGCAGGTCGCCGAAGATGCCACCTGTGAAGCAACCTCGCGGAACACGCCGAGAAGACCGTCGCCCGGCATCACCGTGGCCCAGGCGCCGCCGCACCCCGACCCGGCCGTCGACGAACTCGCCGCGGCCGCCGTCCGGCTGCGCGCCCAGGCCGCCGAACTCTGGGCCGATCAGCCGGACACCTGGATGCACGACTGGTCAACCCGACAGCACCAGCGCGCAGCAGAAGAGCAGAAGGGCGAGGCGCAGGCATGACCGTCGAGGTGCACACCGAGGAGGCGCTGCCGGCGCCGCGGCGTGGCCGGTCCGCCAGGGTCCTGCCCGCGCAGCTGGCGACCGTCCTGGCCGTCTACTCCAGCCAGCTCGCCCTGGTGACCGTGCTCGACGACGACACCCACCGCACCTACGTCTCCCAAGTGCGCGGCTACCTGGCCTGGCTCGCCGCCGCCGCCGACGTCGACGGCGACCCACTGACCGACCGGGCCGCCCGCGACGGCGCAGTCCGCGACTACAAAGCCCACCAGCAGACCGTCATCAAACACGCCCCGGCCACGATCAACACCACCCTCGCCGCGCTCGCCGACTTCTACACCCGACTCGGACTCGGCGAACCGGTGGCCGCCCGGCTCGACCTGCCCAAAAAACAGCCCCGCGCCCTCGACGAGCGCGACACCAAACGCTGGCTACGCGCCGTCGAACGCCACACCAAGGTCCGCGACCAGGTGATCGGCCTGCTGCCGCTCTACGCCGGCCTGCGCACCAGCGAAGTCGTCGCCCTCGACACCGACGACATCCAGATGTCAGCCCGCAAAGGCCTGATCATCGTCCGCGCCGGCAAGGGCGGCCGCTACCGCGAAGTCCCGATCCACCCCCAGCTACGCGGCCCGCTCAGCACCTGGCTCACCGACACCCGGCCCGCCCTGCCCGGCGCCGCCGACAGCAAGGCGCTGCTGCTCAACCACCGCGGCAACCGGCTCTCTCCTCGCGGCGCCCACGACGTCCTGCTCGCGATCGCCGACGACGCCGCGATTGCCGAGGTCTTCAACGGCGGCCACATCTTGAGGCACACCTTCGGCACCCGCCTGGTCCGCGCTGGCTACGACCTGGTCCTGGTCGCCGAACTCATGGGCCACGCCCGCATCGAGACGACCCGCCTCCACAGCCTGCCCACCGACGACGACAAGCAGGCCGCGATCGACTCCCTACCTATCGACCGGTGAGCCGCCGAAGACGAGGGGCCCCGCCAGCCCGATGCCGACTGCGTCACCGAATTTGCCGCTAAGGGCATGCCCGCTGGTTGGATCTTGCTGATGGCAGGTAGGCCTCGCGTTCGTCAGGGGTGAGGTCGCGCCGCAGCCGGTCACAAATGAATTCGATCACTTCTGACGGAGCCATCCCGGCACCCGCCCACACCCGTACGGTCTTGTCGACGCCGGCGCTGGCCAGGTGGGTGCCGTCCCGGCTGAATGCCACCGTGGACACCGCCTCGGTGTGGCCGACCAGGACGCGGACGCTGCCGGTGGCCAGGTCCCAGACCCGTACCGTCTCGTCGTCGCTGGCGCTGGCCAGGTGGATGCGGTCCGGGCTGAATGCCACCGCCATCACCGGGGCGGTGTGGCCGACCAGGACGCGGACGCTGCCGGTGGCCAGGTCCCAGATTCGTATTTTCGCGTCGGTGCTGGTGCTGGCCAGGTGGGTGCCGTCTGGGCTATACACCACCGGCCAAAACACGCCTAGCCCTGCGGGCCCACAGGACGTGGGGAACGGCACCTACGGCAGGCTCCGGCGGGCGCTGACGAACCCCTTCTGATGACGACCGCCGGACCGCAACCCATCAGCCGGTAGCGGTCGGTTCGTACCCTGAGTCACTATGTCTATCTACGCTGCTGACGGTCCGAACGCCGCCGACTGGCTCGAAGCTTGGGCCACCCTGGCCGGTGCCATTCTCTCCGCTGCCGCAGTCCTAGTTGCAGTTCTTGTCCTTCGCCGCGAGCTAAACCACCGGCGCGAGGACAAGGACGACTCCGTGGCGGCGCAGGCACGCCTGGTCCTAGTCTCCATCGTCGGCGCCGTCGGTTCCCGCGACGAGCAATGGCGTGGCCTGCGTGTCTCGGTGAGCAATAACAGCCCGACATCGATATTCGACGTCCATGTGCAGGTCGCTCTGATTAGACAGACGGGATTCGGCGCGAGCGAAGTGAGTATGTCGCCGATCCCCGGCAATATCACGGACTCGACCGAAGTTCTCTTCGCCAAGCCTTTCCCCTGGCCATTTGTGGACCTGGATCCGCGCGTCAGCCTGGTGCGGAAGATCGCTGACGCCGAGGTCGCGTTCACCGACAGCGTCGGTATCCGATGGAGACGCGTGATCGACAGAGACCCTGAGCGTCGGCGCAGCTCCCGACGTAGCGATCAGGGCCTATTCCGTCTGCTCGCAGAGTTTCTCTACTTGACCAAGTACCACCAGCTCCTGCGCAGCGCCTATCATACGGTGCTGCAGCGGCTCCGCGAAGCACTGGGCGCCCGCGTGTACAAGCGGCAGGTGCGTGAACTCGAGACGTCCAAGATTTACAACACGGCAAAGACCATTCGACCAACTCGACGCTCCGAGCGCCGACAACCAAGAGGAGCCGCCTCCGAGTAGGAGGCGGCCCTGATGTCAGTTTCCGAAGTCGTCTGCACGGCGCCCCTGGTAGAAAGCCCCGGGGCACACGATTTCGGACATCTATCCGTTCCGAAGTCGTGTGCACTACCGTCGTTTGACCCTTAACTCGTGGTGCATGGCGCGCGGGACGCCGAGCCGTCGATGGTCCGATCTACGGGGTGGGCGTCAGGGCGGCGAGCCCAGCGAGGTGCCGGTAGATGGTGGGCCGGGTGACGCCGAACTCCGCGGCGATCTGTTCGACGGTGTACAGCAGGCGCCCGTCGGGCCCGGTCTCCTCGTACATCTGCCGTACGTAGCGCGCACCGGGCCCGGGCCGACCGGCGCGGACCGGGCGTGCTGGTCGGCGGGGATTGCCAGGCAGTGGTGCGGCAGGTGGATCGTCTGACCGGCCAGGGTGTGACGTGCAAGCTGTAGCCCTGGCCCCCGGCGCACGGTCCGCCCGCCGCGCAGCACCTCGCGGTGCGTGGCGTCCAGGCCGTCGACGCTACCTGCACTGGACATCTTGCACGAGGTGCAGCCCAGGTCTTCGGAACCTCTTAGATTTGCCAGGCTACTGCCGATATAGGAAATTTCTTTGTCTTCAATTATTCACATTTCTGCCAGTAGCTCTAATCCGCTCAAGATTTTGGATGACCCATGAAAATCGGTTTCGGATTCGGTTTAGGGCCGTTCCGAATTGGCTTCAGTAATCGTGGTGCGGGAGTCGGGTTTGGCCTGCTTTCTATGGGCGGAGCCTGGCGACGAAAAGGGGGTTCTAGTTCTAGGGGATCAACCGGAGGCGGGTTGGCAGGTATTCTTGCGCTACCTCTGCTAGCTGCCATTTTTATTCTGATGCCGAGCGATCAGGACCGCAAGGAGGAACTGGTCGAGCGGATGCACAAAATTTCCGCGTTCGCTGCGGTTCCTGCTGATGATCTAGTCAGTAGGGCCGAAGATGCCTGCCAGGAGATCGTGGACAACTGGACTGATGGCGACGATTACGGAGACCGTCAGCGAGCAAAGGCCTTTAAAGAACTGACTGGAAGCCCTCTGGTCACTCCTGACGCTGTGACGGCATTGGATATTGCTGCGGGCATTTATTGTTCAGATGCGCATTATCGACCGACTGTGAAGACTAAGGCCGGTATTGTTTCTGGGGTTGACGGTTCTTCGGGAAGTATTTGGGTCGCGGTCGACGGATCTGGATTTGAGTTGGCCGACGTCAAACCCGTTAACGATATCGGAGTTCATGTAAAGATTTCCGGGGTCATGCTGAGGTCCTCAGCCTGCGTCTCTGTCCGCCCGGGGGAACAATCCGATTTCAACTTGTGAAACGCCACAGCATTTTCGCATCGCGCGGTCGTGAACAGGGAAAACGCAGCTCAGATCGGGTGGACATCGACCGGCGCGCGGGTCTACCTTTCGGCCGAAATCCGCGATGATGGTGTGCCGAACGGCCCACCCGGATCGTTCGTGGCTGTCCGCCACGACCCGCATCCCGTGCCCGGCCGCGCTCGTTCTTGCACGGGCAGACGCCCTGGTGCGGCAGGGTGAAGCGTGTGCCCACGATCACGCAACTGCTGCACCGGCGCACCGACCTGTCGACCTTCCTGGTGCACCTGACCCGCTCCTACGGCGGCAGCACCGCCCGCGCCAACCTGCTCTCCATCCTGAAGAGCCTGCGCATCGAAGCGCGCTCGAAGTTCGGTCCTGCCGGGGGACTGGGGAACCTCGACCCCGACAGCCAGAAGGCGGTCTGCTTCACCGAGACGCCGCTCGAGCACACCTGGACGATCCTGGAAGAGCTGGAGAACCCCCGCCGCCAGGTAGAACTCGACGCCTACGGCCTGGTGATCACCAAGACCACCGCCCGCAGGGCCGGCTGCAACCCCGTTTGGTACACGGACATGACCCCGGGAACCGGCCGCGATTGGCTGGTCAAATCGGTGAACGACCTGATCGAGCAGGCCCGGGAGGTGGCCACCTCCGATGAGGGCGTGTTCGACGCTGCGGCGTTCGCCCAGAATCCCATCTTCAAGCTCACGCCGTTCTTCGAGCAGATGGGCAAGCCGAGGGACATCCTCAAGGAGTTCTGGTGGGAGCGCGAGTGGCGCCACGCCGGCGACTTCCCGCTGTCCTTTCCGGGCCGGGTGGTGGCGATCCTTGCTCCCGCCGATGATCACGACGCGCTGCGCGCCGAGATCGGCGCCCTCGACTGGGTTGGCGCGCAGTGGGTTGCCCGGCCGCTCCTCGATCCGCGCTGGGGTCTGGAACGGATGATCGTGGCGCTGGCAGGCATCGAGGCCACCGAGATCGGGCCGTTCCCCAGTCACGGCTGACGACTGGGACCCCGGGCAGTGCGGAGCGTATTTCAGGCGGACTCGGAACGGCCACGAGATGGGCTGGTGCCCAGCCATGCCTGCCGTTCCGGCAACGGGATCGCGGAACCTGCCGCGTCGTTCCAGCACCATCAGACGCTGTTGACCTTCGCCATCGGGGCATCCGCGACAAACCGCGAACCACCACTAGGTCCATGCCCGGCATGAGGATGCTCTGCTCCCGGCCGTTGACCGGCAGGTCTGCTGGCCAGCGGCCGGACCGAAGCGGAGATCCTCACCGCGCTGACGACCGCAGACGTCGCGGCCGCCCCGGCAGCCGGCGCCCAGGAACGGCGATGGCGTACGGGCGCTCAAACGCGCCGGGCACGAGCGCCGCGAGCGGCTGGACTTTGCCGCGGCCGTCGACCACGACGACATGGACCGGTGTCAGGCCGGCGCCGACGCCAGCGTGAAAGTCGCGATGACTCGCTACCAGGTGGAAAGCCGGGAGCAGCGCGCCTGGTACCTGGCCCGGCATGCCGCCCAGTACGTCCTCGAACAACGCGCCGACCTGCCGGAGATCCCGGGCAACCCGAACTATTTCGCCGGGTACGTCGCCGCGGCGGTCTGCTACCGCCACCTGCTGACCACGGAGCAGTTCGACGGGATCACCGAGCCGTGGATCCGCGTGGTTGGGCCGCTGTAGCCGACCCCATGAGCGAGACCCCGGGCCATGAGTCCCGCAGGCCCGGGTTGGAGACGCCCGGTAGGCACGGCTTTTTAGTCGTTGCGGTGTTCGGGGCGGTCGTCGAGAACTACGGGCGGAACCGCCTGCTTGCTGGTCGTGTCGGGGGCGATCTGGTCGAGGATTCGGCCGATTGCTTGGTAGAGGCGTCTGCCGATGGCTCGGTCAGTGTCGTTGGCGGTGCTGCCGAATCCGGTCGAGGCGCCGTGTATCCGCCCGATCCGGGCGACGCGGGTGAGGATCTCCGCAGTCTGCGGTCCGGAGAGCTGGACTACCAGCATGTGGTCGGTCTGTTGGGTGATCCGGTCGTCGAAGGCCGATGACCACCAGCTGCGCCCACCGCCGAGCCCGACGCTCATCCAGTCCTGGATCCATTGCCAGGTGTCCCGGTGACAGTGGAGCTCGAGGATCGCGATGCCGGCCGCCCGGGAGAGCCGCTGCTTGAAGAGATCGGCTTCGCGGCGGCGCGCAGCGTTTTCTGCCTGGGCCGCCGCAGCCTCAGCGGCGCGCCGATCGGCGTCCTGCTTCTCCGCGGCCTGCATCTTCGCGCGGCGTGCGCGAGCGGCGGCGTCGCGTTCCTCGATCTCGGCGGGCGTGAGCTTGCCGAGCATGATCCGGATGCTGTCCGTCAATCCCATGCGCGTTCCCCGATCGTCGACGGCAGCGTGGGCCGGGGGAGACCGCCCCGCCACAACGACTACTCAATGTACTTGGTCGATGCCTGAGCGCAACCATCCGAAGAATGCGAGAACTGCTCAAAACTACGTCGTGCGCCAAGTATTGCGATAGTCGCAAATCAGTGCGCAGAATGTATGTCGTGAGTAGACGAGACATCTTCAGCGACCTGGCCGCGATCATGCACCCGATCCCGCGGCCCGAACCCGACGAGGACGAGCACGACGGCTTCTTCGACATGCGCGACCAGGCGGCCCGGGATCAGGAAGAGACTGCCGAGCAGCTGCGGCTCTCCTGGGAGGAGGGCCAAGTCGATCCGCTGATCTACGCCCTCGCGGACGCCCGTCAGGCCAAGGAACAGGCCGAGGAGTTGATCCGCGAGCTGCTCGCGTACGGTCGCGAGTTCGTTCAGCCCCGCCCCTACACGCTCGGCGACCTCGCCAAGGCCGCCGGCATGTCCATCTCCGGGGTACGCACCGCCTACGGCCACCGCGACGTCGACGCGGTCACCGAGGCCACCGGTGCCAAGCCGCGCGAGTGGCGTGCCCAGGACCCCGCGGCTGCCCGCGATGACGGAGAGGTGCAGGCATGAACGGATCCGCGTGCATCTGCCTGATCCGCTGGCCGCGCCTCTACGTCGTGATCGAGGGCGTGCGCTACGAGGTCGAGCCGGCCGCGGCCGACACCCCGACCAGCGCGCTCTTCCGCGCCTGGTGCGCCGGCTGCGGCGCCGAGTACACCTACCCGTTCCGGACCGTCGCCGCGCAGACCCGTGCGGCCTAACCTCGATCGGAGACCCCGACCCACGGCTGCATCCGGCCCGCGTTGCACCGCCGGCGACGTGCCCGGCCTGCGCGGCGACCTCGCCCCGGGCGACAGCGATCAGAGCACCGTCGCGGATGAGAGCGAGCGGCCGCGATGACCGCCCTCGCCGCGGCGGTTGCCCGGCTGGCCGCCGCAGGCCTCGGTGCCACCGACCCTGACCTGCGGCTGCACGCCCTGCGGCAGATCGCCGCCCTGACCGCCGGGCCCGTCGCTCCGGCACCGCAGGCCGACGCCGGCCCGCTGCTGACCATCACCCGCGGGCTGCCGGGCCCCGGCAAGACCGTCTGGGCCCGCACGTGGGTCGCCGCAGCCCCGGTGCGGCGGGCGCGGCTCAACCGCGACGACATCCGGGCGATGATGCACGGCCGCAGGCTCGGCACCGCCGAACAGGAAACGATGGTCACCGCCGCCCAGCACGCCAGCATCCGGGCGCTGCTCGAGGGCGGCGTCGATGTCGTCGTCGCCGCCGACACCAACCTGTCCGACGACGCGGTCGCCGCCTTCGCCCGGCTCGCCGCCGACGCCGGCGCCCGGCTGCAGGTCGAAGACCTCACCGGGGTGCCGGTCGACGAGTGCGTGCGCCGCGATGCCCAGTGCACCGGGCCGGCCCGCGTCGGTGCGCAGACGATCCGCCGCCTCCACGCCGAGCACGCCGGGAGGAACTGACATGTCGTACCCCGGCCCGAACCTCAGCTTGGGCCTGAGCTGGATCGAGAAGGCCGCTGCGGGCTCGACGCCGATCTGACCCTGACTCATGCGGGTTCGTCGCGGCTGCGGGAGGGACGTGATCGCGAGCCGCGGCCGCCGGTCCGGCAGCGGCGCCGCTGAACCGGAAGATTAAGTGTGACCCCGGTCACACCTTTCTGCGTCGTGGCTTTTACCTGCAGTTATGGCCTTGGCCGGGAGGCGCCGGCGAGTGACGTGCTCGACCGGCCAGGCACCGATGACTCCGCCACCCGGAAACCTCCGGGTGGGCACGCAGCCCCTAGCGGCGGAGGAACCAACGCCCATGTTCCACGAGATCGACCCCGACACCGTAGTCCAGGTGTGCCGCGTCATCCTGAGGCTCCTGCCGGACCTGGTCAGTGCGACCAGCCAGCTGCGCAAGTCCTGCAAGGACCGGGGCGCACAGCAGCCGGACTCCGTGCACCCGCTGCCGCAGGCGGTCATCGCGCCCGTGGCGCCGTGCCGTCCCAGCCGGCGGGCTAGCCGTCGCCGTAACCGCCGGAGGCGATAGCCGCTGCGCGGTGGCACCGCTTGCCCTGCGGAGCGGCGCCGCGCTTTCGTCGTGAGCTGATGCGGGCTGGGCTGGGCACTGACTCCAGCCAGACGGCAAAGGCACCCCGGGCAGCGTCCTCGACAGGAGGGCGCTGCCCTTTTTGTCGATTCATTCAGCAGCATGGCTGCACTAACCTCAGCGTGTATGCTGTAAATAACTACAGCACGTGGGGCTGCTGCAGGGACTCGTCGCGCATCAGCCAGATGCTGTTCCTGTTGGTCATGCTGTAAATGATCTCGGTTGGGTACGACGAAACCGGTAGGCGGAAGGCCCGGCGGCCACCCCCGGACGGAATCGCTGGCAAAGATCACCCCGGCGGGTGAACGTGCCAGTCCCGGCTGGGCCGGGTGGTAGACGCCGGCGCCGACGGGGGCTGTCGGCGCCGAGCTCGTCGTGGTCACCGGTGCCTCAGCTTTCCGGGGGTAGCGCGCGGTCGAAGAACGCGTTGTACGTCTCGGCGTCGAGCTTGCCGTGCTCGCTCATGGCCTTGCGGAGTGAGTAGCCGGCCAGCGCGGCCGGGATCTTCAGTTCGCTTTCGGCGTCACCGACGATGGTGGCCACAACGTGGGCGGCCTGGCTGTGGTGGTGCCGGATTAGCCAGTCGAGCATGTGCCCGGCCTGCCGGCCGGTGGGTAGGTAGGCGCCGGGCGCGTTGAGATCGTCGAAGCCGGGGTCGTTCTCGATGAGGCGCAGCCAGGCGGCGAACTGGTAGAGCACGGAGTCGTGCACGGTAGCCCCGAGCTCGCTGATGGGGACGATGCGGCGCAGGCCGCCGGCGACGTTCCAGGCGAGATCGGTGGCGATCTCCTCGACAGCGGTCTTCGTGCGCCAGCGCAGCGCGAACCGTTTACGCCAGGTCATGTTGTCCCAGAGCCGGCTGGTGAACTGACGGGTGAACTCCTGCCACAGCTCGGCGACACCCCGATCGAGGTTGGGGTGCTCCTGATCGCCGAGGACCTCGGCGATGCCCTCGTGGGAGCGGCGGCGCCTCTCGGCCCAGTCCTCGGCGACCGGGCGCGACCACATGTCGCGGCCGCCGACGACGGCCTGGGGGATCGGCACGTCGCCCTCGCCGCGGGCCTGGTAGGCGCGCAGGGTCGAGGCGGCGATCTCGGCGGTCTCGGCCAGCTCGGTGACGCCGAGCAGCTGCTCGGGGTTCAGCTCGGGCGCTGACAGGCCGACGACGCACTCGCCGAGGGGCCGGCCGATGTGCTGCTGGGCCCACAGGGCCAGGTCGTCACTCCAGCGGGTACCCCGTCGGGGAGAGTCCGGGTCGACGTTGACGATGTCGAGCACCACGCCCCGGCTGGGGTCGGTGCGGCCGGCCTTGAGCCGGTCCGCGGCGGAGGCAGTCACTGAGCCCGGCACCGGCCGGTTGACGTAGGTCTCGCGGGAGGCGTCGAACACCTGCGAGGGCCGGTACCAGGTGGTGCCGTCGAACCAGTAACCGCCGGAGCGGAACAGCAGCGCCTCCTCCTCGTAGGTGGTGTAGGCGCCAGCGGCGTCCTCGTCGCGGTAGACGATCACGGAGCGGCCGTGCTCGGGGTGCCAGCGCACCAGCCAGGCCAGATCGGTGCGCCGGGGGTCGGTGGTGAACGCGGCCCAGCCCTCGCGGCAGCGGTCGGTGCGGCCCCACATGCCCTCACCGGTTCCGCGCCCGATCGCTTCAATCGCGTCCGGATCGTCGAGGTCGAGCAGCGAGTCGTCGACGAACGGCAGGCCCTCGATGGGGTGGTCGGTGCGAAGCCCGTTCGCGACGGGCCGGTAGTTGTAGTGCAGCGCCATAGTGCAGAAGTCCAATCTCAAGTGCTGTAGTTCTCTACAGCGTAGCCGTTTTGGAACCCGGCAACCACTGTCGGCCTGTGCGGATTTCGATCAGTTGCCTGATAACTTCGGTTATCAGGCAACATCGGTGCCAGAGGTGTTCGTGACCACGGGACCGCGCCAGCGACGGCGACCGCTCGATTTCCGGTTAGGCAACTTGGAGAACATGACGATGGACGAGGCGATCCGCGAGCAGCTCGGCGCCGACCACCCCTTGGCCGCGGCGATCGACGCATTCCTCACGGACCTTGCCAACGGCACGGCCTCCGCGCACACGATCCGGGCCTACCGCGGCGACCTGCTGCAGTTCGCCGCCCACCACGACGCCGGCCCGGGCGAGCTGACCGTCGCCCCGGTGCGCGCGTTCCTGGCCGCGACCACCGACCTGGCCCCGGCCACCCGCAAGCGCAAGCGCGCCGCGGTCTCCTCGTTTTGCCGCTGGGCGGTCCAGCACGAGCTGCTCGACGCGAACCCGATGGACCGCGTCGACACCGTCAAAGTCCCCAAGCGGCTACCCCGGCCCGCACCGGCCGCCGCCGTGGCGAAGGTCCTGAACGCGATCTGCCCCCGCCGGCCCCGCAGGGACCTGCGGCTGGACCGGCTCCGCGACCGGGTGCTGTTCGAAACGATCTACGTCTACGTCTACGTCTACGTCTACGTCTGCGGCGCCCGCGCCGGCGAGGTCTGCGCGCTCGACGTTGATGACCTCGACCTGCGCCTAGACGACGAACACGTGCGCATCCACGGCAAGGGCGGCGCCGTACGCACTGTGCTGCTCGACGACCGTGGTTACGTCGCCCTGCTCAAGCTCTACCTGCAGCGCGCCGGCTACCAGCACGGGCCGCTGTTCCGGGCCAGTATCAACGGCACCGGCGGCACGTTGTCCTAAGACGCCGCCCAGCACCGGTGGGCTGGTTATTGTGCCCGGGCCAGCGTCGAAATCGGCATCCACCAATTGCGCCACGCCCACGCCACCGAACTGATCAACGCTGGCGTTTCCATCGAGACGGCCCGCCGTCGGCTCGGGCACGCCTCCACCGAGACCACCCAGATCTACGCGCTGCTTTATGACAAGGTCGCTGACATCGAGATCCGCGCCGCTCGGCGCCGCTCCCGGGCCACCGGGGTAGGCGGACCCGGGACGGAGCGAGGCCTCGCTTCAGCCGCCGAGCATCTCGTCACGTTCCATGCCGAGTAGCTGTCCGATGTCGTCACCGAGATCGCGCCAGCCGAGCTTCGAGGCCTGATTCTCGGGAGCCGCCCATACGTATCTTGTACCTGGTTGGGCCGTGTGTGGGCGGTTCTGGGGCGGTCCTCTGGCCACGCGTGCGTGCATTACGGTCGGTTCGACCGATGCGCGCGCGATGCGGCGATCTGCTGCAGTTCGTCGAGCGTAAGCAGGTAGTCAGAGCCGTAGCTCGCTCGGGAAGTCGGCGGCCCGCGGCGTCCTGCAGTTCCCGCGCACCTCTATGGCATGGCCGTCCTTGACCGGGCACACTGCGCAAGCGGCTGGCAGGCGCCGTGACGGCGGCGGCCCGGGCATGCCCGAATGCGTCCGGCCATCTCGAAGATCGAGATCCGGCCGGCTCTGGCTACACAAAAATCGTATGGGGATCTTCATTTCTGCTGCTTATCGGCGTGGCGTGGAACGGCACTAAAAGATCTTGTTCTTGTCGCGTCACGAAACGCGCGTGCTGGCCCGCCTATGAGTGTGCATTCAATGACGAAGGGAGCCATGGCGGTGGTGGAGACGGACGACCCCGACGAGTCGTCGTTGCGGTCTGACCAGGCGAGGGCTCGCCCGGATCGCCGCGAGACAGAGCGGTGGTATCGGGAGTTGGCTCCACGCGTCGTTGCGCGGTTATGTCGCAGCGGTGCGGATCAGTCCGCGGCTGAGGACGCCACGTCCGAGGCGGTCTCGCGCGCCTTGGCCCGCTGGGATGAGCTGGACGACCCGGCCGCCTGGGTATTCACCGCAGCCCCATTTATTTTGATCGATCACAAGGTGCAGGCGGGCCGGGCGACGTTGTATGCGGATCTGCCGGCCACCGACGCGTCGAGTGTGGATTGCGCGGTGCTGGTTGCCGGCGAGCAACGGCGGCAATGGCTGCTGCAGGCGCTCACGCCCGGACAGCGCAGGGCGATGGAATTGGCGATGGACGGTTACCCGATGACCGAGATCGCCACAGAGATGGGCAGGTCCCCGGACGCGGTGCGGCAACTGATCGCCCGGGCGCTCGCCGCGCTGCGCACGCGCGCAGCCTCAGAAGGCGCCGGCCTGCCACACCAGCGACGGGTGACGCCGCCGATGGTCACCGCAGCGGAGGAGGCTAGTGATGAGTAGGCCTGAGGGCACCTCGAGCGATCCGGACGACACTCCTGAGCCGTTCGGCGAACCGGAGTCGTTCGAGAAGATGGTCAGCGAGATCCGCAACATCCTGGGCGAGCCACGCATGAGTGCTCGGATGGAACAGATGATGCGCCGCGATCTCGACGCTATCCACGGCGGCCAGCCTCGTGGCGGGGCCGGCGCGGGGGCGGGCTGCCAGTCGGCTCGTTGCGACTATCTACGGGCGCAGCTGCCCTGGACGGCCCGCGACCAGGCGCGTGCCGACGCGGCCGCAGTGATCGCCGACGCCCGCCGCCGGGGCGCGGAGATCATCGCGGCGGCGCAGGTCGTGGCTGACCGGTACACCGACCAGGCTCTGGATCAGGCCGGTCGGGCGCTGCAGACCGCGCGGCGCGCGACCCAGCGGGCGACCGCGTGGACGACCGTCGAGAGGGCCGTGCCGGCCCTCGCACCGGCGCCGGGAGCGGCCGACCGCAAGGACACGCCGGTCGCCGCGCACTGGTATGCGGCGCTGTCCGCGGCAGGGGTCCTGTTCCCGGTCGCCGAGCCCGCGGTGGTGGCAACCCTGGCCGGGTATGTCCGGGTGCTCAGCGACAACTCGGCCGGCGCGGCCGCGTCCGAGGTCGCCCACCGCGTCGGGACGGAGTTGGTGGCGTTCGGGATCACCCAGCCGGCGGCGCTGGCCGCGACGTTGCGGATCCTGGCGCAGTTCCTGGCCGGTAGCGAGAATCAGCTACCGGTGGCGCTGGTGGGTGTGCTGAGCACGCTCGCCGCGGGGTTCACCGAGGCGCTGCGGAACGAGGTGCTGCGCCAGCAGGAGGCGCTGCACCGGGCCACCCGGGCGGCTGTGGACCAGACCGGTCTGGCGCCGCGTAGCCGTGAAACCCAGCGTCTGGTCCGCTATGACCCGTTGACCGGGCTGGCCAACCGCAGGACGCTGCTGCATCAGCTGCGCAACAGCGACAGCCTCGCCGGCACGGACCAGCGCATCGGGCTGTGCCTTATCGATCTCGACGGCTTCAAACGCATCAACGATCAGCACGGTGTCGACAACGGCGACCGGGTCCTGGCCGCGGTTGCCCAGCGCCTGAAGGAACTGATCCGCGACAGCGACTACCTGCTCGCTCGGTGCGGCAGCGACGAGTTCGCGATCCTGGTCGAGGACTGCGCCGGCACGGCCCACCTGGTCGACCTCGCCGACCGTGTCCTGGCCGCGCTCTGGGAGCCGGTAGGGGTCCCCGGAGTCACCGTCCGGCTACGAGCCCACGTCGGCATCGTCGTCACGACACCCGGGCAGGCCGACGGCGCCCGCATGCTCATCGACGCCGAGATCGCCGTCCACAAGGCTCGCAAGAGCGACGACGGCTGGGCGATCCAGGAACCGGCCGGCCACACCGCTGTCGCCGCGGCACCGGTCATGGCCGACCTGCACACCATTCCGCTGCTGTTCCAGCCGATCGTCGGCCTCGGCGACGGCCAGGTCCACGGCATGCAAACGGTGGCCCGCTGGCAGCACCCGCACCTGGGCGACCTCGACCTGCGCCGCATCGGTGAACTCACCGGCAGCCCCGCCGCAGTGCGGGAGAAAGCCGCGGTGCTGCTACGCCAGGTGTGCCAGCAAGCCCAACAATGGGGCACCGCACCCCACGCCCCCTACCTCGCCGTCGAGTTGCCGGTCCTGCAACTCGGCTACCCCGACGTCGTAGAACTGGTCCGGCACGCCTTGACCGAAACCGGCCTGCCGCCGCAACGTCTGCAACTGCAGCTGTCCGGCATCGACACCCTGCCGACGCAGGCACACGCCCATACCGTCCTCGCCGGCCTGGACACCCTCGGTGTGCGGATCGCGGTCGACGGCTCCCGCATCGACCTGACACACCTCGCCGCACTGCGGAACCTGCCCGTGCACGAACTGCGTACCCCCGCCAGCACCGGCTCCGGGCCGGCGACCGACACTGACCGGGCGCTGCTGACCGCTATGGCCGACGTCGCACACAGCATGAACATGACCCTCACCGTGCACGGCGTCGACAACCCCGCGCACGCCGCCGCGCTACGCGACACCGGCTGCGACACCGTCCAAGGACGCCACTACGGCCGGCCGGCCACCGCAACCCAATGCGGTGTCCTGCTCAACCCGCGCCCGGTACTACGCCGCAGCGCGGACACCGCAGCAGGCCGGGCCAGCTGAAACAGTCCACCCGTGTTCCGGCAGGAGCCCTCACGACAGGGCCCTGCCGGAGCACCGGTGTGCTGCACACGGTGGATGACCGTCAACTGGTCACCTTGCTACTGTTCGTTCATGACAGCCGGCGACTGGTCAGGAAACATCGACACCAGCACGCCCAGCACCGCTCGCATGTACGACTACTACCTCGGCGGCAGCCACAACTTCGCCGCCGACCGCGACGCCGCTGAACAAGTCATCGCGGTCGCCCCGAACGTCCGTCAGGTCGCCCGCGCGAACCGGGCGTTCCTGCACCGCGCCGTACGATTCATGACCCAGGCCGGCATCACCCAGTTCCTCGACATCGGCTCGGGCATCCCGACCGCCGGCAACGTCCACGACATCGCGGCCGAAACCCAGCCCCACGCCCGGGTCGTCTACGCCGACATCGACCCGATCGCGGTCGCGCACAGCGTCGAGCTGCTACGCGACAACCCGCATGCCGCCGCGATCCGCGCCGATCTGCGCTACCCCGACGCCATCCTCAGCCACTACGGCGTCCGTGACCTGCTCGATCTCACCCGCCCGGTCGGTCTGCTGCTGGTCTCCATGCTGCACTTCCTGCCTGACGAGCAGTGCTATCCAGCCGTCGCGACGCTACGCGATACGCTCGCCCCCGGCAGCCTGCTTGCGATCTCGCACGTCGCAACCGAAGCCACCACCCGCGACGCCGAAACCCAAGTCGCAGCCATCTACCAACGCACAAACGCGCCCACCGCCGTCAGCCGCACACTCCAGCAAATCTCCGCCTTCTTCGGCGACTTCCACCTCGAGGAACCCGGCGTGGTCTGGGTCGACCACTGGCCACACCCCACCGAGCAATCCGCCGCCGACCCGCGCGACATCCCCATCTACGCCGGCCTAGGCCGCAAGATCAGCGCCTAACCGGGCAGCCCGTCCTTACATGCTGGGGGGAAGCCCCGAGCCTGGGCATTCGGCGGCGATCGTGGTTAGCCAGGTGTTTGTCCTTTGCTGGCGACGTCGGTTCGGCTCCAGGATCGACAATAGGAACCCCAACGTCCGGCGATCACGCCGTGTTACCGGATGAGAGGCGCTGACGACGCGGATCGCGGCAGATCCGGATGGTCGGGATGTTCCGTTGTATCGCTGCTTGGCCTCGAACCAACGGACCTCCTGCCCCACTGTGATTCATAGTGATATCGCACCTGAGAAGGTCGGCAAACCGCCGACCTCCATGTCGCTGTCCCAGGCGCCTGGGCCAGTGGTACTGACGAGGCCGCACAAGTGCCTTACCCCCGGCCCGCCAGGCGCGTCCGTGCGATCATCGACCGGTGTCCGCGGCGGAGCACGACGGGTACCTGGCCGGCGAGCGTCGGCCCGGGTTCAGGCCGCGGCGGCGTACCCTGCACGCCGTCGTCCGGGTGCTTGTCGGTGGGGGCAGTGTCATTCTTGGCTTTTACATGGGCGGCATGAACGCCACCGTGTACGAGGCGCAGTGGAACGTCTCATTGTTCTCCGCGGTGGTGGTCATCGGGGGACCGATCATGATTGCGCAGGCTCGGCAACAGCCACGGAGAAGCCGGGCAGGGCGGATCGCCGGTACGGCGGTCGGTGCCGTCGGGCTGCTGGCGAGCGTGGTGACCCCGATCCAGCAGGCCTGTTGCGACGCCGCCTGGATCGTCAGCCTGGGACTCCCACTGCCGTGGACCACCGGGAACGGCGACACCTGGTCGCAGGCCGTCCACGAGGCCTGGCACGGGACCTGGGACCCAGTGTCCGAGATAGCGAACGCGATCTTTTGGGCATACGTGGGCATGATCGTCGCGGTCGTGATCGGCCTATTCCAGCGGCGAAGCCAACTTGATCGAGTCGATGCAGGTTGGAAAGAGGACGGCGTGCAGGATCGCGATGGTCCGGCTTAGGCAGCTCTTCGGCAGTTCAGATTGCCGGCCAGCCCGAGAAGTCGACCACCGAGAGTGACGACACGTCGACTGCCGGCGCGCGGTTCGCGGCAGATCAGTGCAACCGGTGACCCCCACGCTGCTCTTTCCAGATTTCGATCTGCTCGCGCAGCGTATCGACAGCCTCTTGAGCGGCTAGGATCCGATAAAGTGCATTCTGCCCGGCGCCGGATACGGCGTCATGGCCGACAGATCCTTCGATCACTTGAAGGCCAGCGATCGCTGAGTTCACGCGTTCATTTGCCTGTTCAAGCGATTCGGTGGGCAAGAGCGCGACCAGTTGATCCAGCGTCGCGAATATCGCTTCCATGTTATTCTCAGACTCTGCCACGCCCTCAAAACCTCCTCGGTCGTTTCTGCTTTCAGGGAGCGGGCCATCCTGGATATCTTGTTGAAAGCTGGGGTCGATCACGTTGCTTATTTCGGTGACAGTACGACTCCACGAATCTGATACTCCTGACACGATGTGTAGAGCAATATCCCTTATATCTCCACCCAGCGTTAAAGAATCTTGGTAGAAGTCATGAGCTGCTCCCGGCCCTTGGAGTAGGCCGATTAATACGGCGGAACCACTCAGGAACATACCTACTCGAGACCGCGTCGTTCCTGGCAGCGAAGCTGCCGCCGCCTTGGCACCTCTAATGCGGCGCTCCTCCGAGCCCGCGAGGAGTTCCGTAGTTTTCTTGTCGATCAGCTGAAGGGCAGCCAGGAACGATTCGTCGGGACTGCGATCGCGGCGTAGCGATCCTATGGTGGCGAGGTCGTACAGAGAGTTTAAGTCTCGCGTAACGGCAGGGGGAGGGTGCAGTAGTGGCGGCGGCCACTCCATTCCCATTTCCCTGACCGCCCCGTTCAGAAGTGTTCCCACCTTTTCGAGAAAACTTCTAGCTTGTGCAGCAGTCACTGCAGTTTCGGTATAGGCCGGTAGCGGAAGATTTAGTTGTCTGATGCGGCGAACTCCAACCAGCAATGCTTTCAAGACAGCGCGCGCAGCCGCTTCGTGCCGGCCTGCTGCTTCGCTGTCAAGCAATACAGCACATTCCCTCTCGACGGCGGGCAGTTCCGAGATTATAAAGGAAAGTAAGGTCGCTTCCTTGGGATTCGATTGAATCTCCGCTATGCGATCATCGCGTTCTTGTGGGTGGTCACCTGCTTCTTCCGACGGGAAGATTTCCGGATCGACGTATCCATCCTTAGGGGAAAAGCCGCTAGATGACCGATCGATATCCGATTCTTCGCCATCGCCGGCATACTCTTGCTGATCGTCTGGATCATCGTGGCCCATGCCGAACCTCCGCTCGCCCTGGGTAAACGATATCCAAGTCGAGCGATCGACGGAGTCCCACTCCGTAGCAGCTTCAGCCCTCTATGCGTCTGATGTGGAACAGAGACGGGCGACAGGCATTGCCGACTACATAATCAACTCGGCATGTCCGCGAGCCGAGCAGCCGCGTGCTGTCACGCTCCGTGGCGAGCGGTTCGCGGCAGAAGCGGACAGCCGGACTCATCCGCGTCAAGATCGAAAACGACCGCACGCGAGGTGCCGTCCGGGGTGAGCGGCTGAGAAGGTCATCCGGGTCGAATGTTGGTGTACTGGCGGCGGGCCTCGGTCAGGATGGCGCTCAGCTCCCGGGAGCGCGGTCCGTTGGCCTTGAGCATGGCCTTGACTTGGTCACCGGCGTTGCTGACGGCAAACTGGAACGCCGGCACTGCGGTGAGGGTGATACCGGCGTAGCTAATTCGAGCGGCCGTGGTCTCAACCGGGGTGCCATCGGCGTCGACACCCCATGAGTGCTGGCGCCACAGCCCGTCGTCGGACAGCGCGTAGCCGGTGCCGATCGCCGCAACCGTCCCGTCGGTCCACAGCATCGCCGCATTGGCGTGGCAGCCGTTGTCCTCACCCGGCACGAAGCGACCGGCTGCGGAAAAGACGGCGGCGCTGGCGAGGAACTCGTCCAGGTGGTGCTCCGGGTACCGGTGGGGAACCACGAGTTCGCCGCCGTACTGCAGCAGATGCTGGCACCACCGGCTCCAGCGCTGCGGATAGTCGTCAGGCACGCTGTCGTAGCCGGCGACGCGGCTGCGGTACATCGCAAGGAGGCGGTCATATCGTTCGGCGTCGGGAGGCACGGCCGAACGGTACTGGCGCTCCGCTCGTCCGTACACGCCGACCTGCTTCCGCACGCGGACGGCGGCATGTGAGCGCATCGCAAAAGCGCGCGTCAGCGTTTTTCTGACATCATGACGAAATGCTCGAATTGGTCCTCATAAACGGTCTGCCCGGCTCGGGCAAGACGACCTTGGCGACCGGGCTGGCGACGGTGCTCGACGTGCCGCTGATATCCAAGGATGCGATCAAAGAGGCCGTCGCGCAGATCGTGTCGGAAGCTCCTGGCCAGGCTCTCGGGATTGCAGCCAGTGAGATGATGTGGACGCTGGCGGCTGCGATGTCCGGCAGCGTGATGCTGGAATCTTGGTGGTTCAAGCCGCGGGATCTGCGCTTCGTCGAGGCTGGACTGCGCCGATGTCATCCAGCGAAGATTGTCGAGGTCTGGTGTGATGTTCCGGTTCATGTCGCGAAGAGCCGGTATGCAGTCCGGCAGCGGCACCGAATCCACGATGACCGGCGCCAACTCGCTGATGCGTGGCCCCGGTGGGAAGTGGAGGCGGAACCTCTCGGCGTCGGCCCAGTTGTGTATGTCGACACCCGTGGTGCGGTTGATCTGGTAGACGTCGCAGGACAGATTGCAAAGGCCAAGACCTAGGAATAAGGCGGTTCTTCGCTTGATCGGCGGCAGAAGGGGAGGTTGCTTGCCGCACCCTGCCCCCTACTTCTCAAGTTCCGCGATTAACGCTCTGGCCCGGGTCGTCAACATGGCGTTGTATCCGCTGAAAGCGGGGAACTGATCCGGACTGAACCAACCCAGCTCGGCCCCTTCCTGGCCGTCGGCTACTGCAGAGCCGGTTACCCGGTCGGCCAGAAACGTCACGCCCACTACATACACCTGGTCGCCGTTGGGGTAGGTATGCCTGAAATTAGAACCTGAGTACACGTCGAGTTGGCGGAGCAATTCGGCGGACAGGCCGCTCTCTTCGAAAAGTTCGCGGCGCGCCGCGTCTTCGAAGGACTCTCCGAGTTCTACGGCGCCGCCGACAAGTCCCCACAGGCCGTCGTCGACGCGCTGCTGGAGCAGCCAACGACCGGCATCGTCCAAGACGACCACGCCAGCCGCTGCGAGCAACAGCGGCCGATGCCCAACAAGAGCCCGCATTTCGCTTACGTACGCCATGGCGACACCGTAGATCGACAGCACCACCCAACGTGTCTTGGGATCCGCACAGCGAATCTGGTGCTCCTCGCGCGGCGCCGCCGCTTCACGGATCGCGGCAGATGGGGTCGACCGCCAACGTTGGGCGGATTTGCGGAACCGGAATCTCGGCAGAGCTGACCGCGCGTTTGGCGGCAGGGCCAGTCGCTAGGCGCTGAAGTGATATTAGGACACGAGGACAGCGAATTCTATAGGTCATGGAACTTCACAACAGAATTTCGGCAGAATCGGATTGTATCGCCATCATTCAGTCGAACAGATTCCCCCTGACTGAGCCTCTGTCCGTTGACAATGGTGCCGTTAACGGTGTGCAAGTCCGTCAGCCAGGTTCCATCGCTTCTCACTTCAAATGCGGCGTGCTTCCTAGACATGCTGTCTTCGTCATCGAATCTTATTGCGGCTTCAGGGTCGCGGCCGACGATCAACCTTGCTCCAGGAGCGAAGAAGAACTTCCTACCTGCACTGTCGCGAATGTATGACGTAGCGAGTTGGCTGGCCAGCGCCATCCCTTTGGTAAGGTCTTCCGCAATCAGCTTGGAGAGTGTTATCGCTTTCTCGCGTTCCCATTTGCGAATTTCGTTTCGGGCTTGCAATCGAGCGGTGATCAACGCGGTTAGTATTCCAGTGGCGGCAGCCAGGGCCGCCGTTGCGATCACTTGAAATGCGCCCATGAGAGAATGGTCCACCATGGAACGAACCGGCACAAGGCGTCACACGCGCGAAACGGTAAATAGCATGACAGGCTTAGCGGCTCATGCAGCCGGGTTAGGCCCAGATCGTGATACCGCGAGGGATGCTTGTCACGTTTTGTCGCCTACCTCCTAAATTAGACGGACAGAGCCACGATGCTGGAACGCATAATCCCGATCTGCCGCACAAGCAAGAGCAGCAGTCAATATATTGCGTCGACGGTCGTAGGGAGTGCCGTATCCCGCCAGCGCAACAACACACTCACATCGGCACGAGCGCGCAGCCGGCGAGCCGGGCTGACGCTTACATCGCGTGACGGGTCCCGGTGGTCCGCCGTGCACTGAGTGCGGCCGATCGGCGCGTTCTGGAGCCCTGCTCTCTCGAGTGCAGCACCAGATCGGCAGCGCCATGATGTTCTGGTTCAGATGGCGCTGGCCATAAGGCAGCGTGACGGTTCAGCGGGAGTCCCGGATGCAGAGTCGCAGGGTAGTGGTTGCTCAGGTTGCGGGGTTCGAGATCGACGACGCGGATGAGGTGGTCGAGGCGGGCTTCGCCGAAGAGCCCGATGGGTCGGGCTTTGCGCTGATGTTTCAACGCACTGACTACGAGCCCGATGAGCAGGACGTCCGACTAGGTTTTGACACTTACTGCCTCACCACGGGCGATGGCCGAACCCATTACGGTGGGCTCCGCTCAGCGAAGCTGGCTGGCACGGATCTAACCTTGACGATATCGCCAGACGCCTCCGCGACCATCGGACTAGCTGAAGTCAGCACCATAAGCTCGACGTTGATGGTGATTCTCTCGCGGCCTTCCGCGATGGACTGCCCCAAGTCGTGAACTGGGGCAGAAATTCAGAGATTCCTGCCCTTAGCGGCTTTAGACAGTAATCGCGGAGACATTTCAGCGATCCAGCCCCTCGCGGCTGACGCACTCTCCTCGGCACGAGCGTGCGCCGGCCAACTCGGTCGGCATGACACTGCGTGGCGGCCCTCCGTCAATGCGCCGCACGCTCGGCGGCAGATCCGGATGCTGCTCGATAGGTGCCATGATTGACGCGTGGATGATTACCGCAGATATTCGGCCACCGACGTGAGGTCTCTGACTCTTCGCGAAGCCGTTGCGTGTCGGCCAACGATGTACTTCGGGGACTATTCGGCCGAGGATTGGCCCTTGGTGATCGCGGCCTGGACGGCCGCCGGTCTTCTGGAATACGTGGCCGCGCCCAAGCCTCGTGTAATGGTGACGCTGCATCGAGACGGTGACCTCTCGGCCGCGGTCACCGGAGGTCGGCTGAGCTGGCCCGTTGTCGCCAAGCCGCGGCCAGTAGAAGACTTGATCCGCGAGCGAATGTGGTGGCGCCAGCTCAGCTCCTCCATGACGGTGGTCGTACTCCGCAACGGCAGACCGCCAGAGACAGCCGAAATCGTCGGTGACGAACTGGTCTGGAACGACCTCGATATTGCGGTGCGGTTGACTCTCGATGTCGAATTCCTAGGTGTCCCGCCTCAATCGTGGTGGCGAGATAGCGTGGCGAGGCTTCGAGCCGTCTTCGATAGCAACAGCGTCCGACTGCAGCCGGACCGGCAGCTTCTGGTCACCGATGAAGCGGCCGAGACCGTGGCGTCCATACCCTGAGACAACGCCACGAGACACATCATCCTCCCGGCCCTTCGCAGTATCGCCGGACCGTACCGGCTCGGCACCGCCGGAATTCCTAGGTGCGGAGGGCACTGTCGGCGGCAGACATCCCATGTTTTTGAATGTCAAGCGGTGGGCTGCAGGTGGGCCCAGGCGGTGGCTTCGTTGTAGGCGGTTTTGGTTTTGAGGCAGCCGTGGAGGATGCCGACGAGGCGGTTGCCGAGTTGGCGCAGGGCGGCTTGGTGGCCGGTGCCGCGGTCGCGAAGTGCTTGGTAGTAGGCGCGGGCGCCGGGTGATCCGCGCATGGCGCAGAACGCCCACTGGTGGACGGCGTCGGCGAGGCGCCGGTTGCGGGCGTAGCGGGCCAGCACGACCCGGCGGCGGCCGGAAGCGCGGGTGATCGGTGAGGTGCCGGCGTAGTTGCGGCGGGCTTTCGCGTCGGCGTAGCGGTGGGGGTCGTCGCCGAACTCGCCGAGGATCCGGGCGCCGAGTACTGGCCCGAGGCCGGGCAGGCTCAGGTAGCAGTCAGCGTCCCGGTGCCGGCCAAAATGGTCGCCCATCACCCGGCCCAGCTCGGCGATCTCGATGTTGAGAATGTTGATCAACTGGACCTGGCTGGACACGATCGCGGCGTAGGCGGCCTGGACCGGCCGCGGCTGGCGCAGCTGCTGCGCTGTGAAGATCTGCTGGATCGTGGTGGCCCTGCCGTCGAGGTCGCGGCGTCCGGCCCGGCGCAGAATGGCGACGATGGTCAGCCGGGGCAGGCGGGCAGCCCGGTCCGGGTCGGGAGCCCGATCGAGTAGTTCGAGGGTGTCGCTGGCAGCCAGGGTCGTCGAAGGCTTGCAGGGCGGCGGGGAAGAATTCCCGCAGCACCGACCGCAGTCGCAGGACCTGGCGAGTGCGATCCCAGACCAGGCTCTGATGAGCCCGGGCCAGCAGTTTCACTGCTTCGGCGGTCGGGCTGTCGCCAGCGACCTGCCGGTGGTGGTCGTGGTCCAGACGCACGATCTCGGCCAGCACGTGAGCATCCCCGGCGTCGGACTTCGCACCCGAGGTGGAATGCCGCTCTCGATACCGGGCCGACGACATCGGATTGATGGCATAAACCTGATAACCGGCTGCGAGCAGCGCCTGAACCCAGGTGCCGCGATCAGTCTCGATCCCAATCCCGACTCTCCCTGCCGCCTGCACCGGTTCCAGATCTGACCACGACGCTGGCAGATGCTCCGCGATCAACGTATGCAGCCGGGTGATGCCTTCCAGGCCCTCAGGCAGCCGAGCCCGAGCCAGGCGCCGCCCGTCCTCGTCGAGGATCTCGACGTCGTGATGGTCTTCGGCCCAGTCGTCACCTATCCAGATCATCTCGCACCTCCCACACCCGAAACTGCCTGGTAGCAGCACGGAGGAGACGCCAGCGATCTAATAGCCAAGTGCTCACCACAGCCGTGGGGCACGTCATCTCATCAGCTGTCTCATCTCCTCACGACCAACGGGCGCACGGTCTGCGGCAAGACCTCAACAGGGTCCGAAGAGTGGAGTGCTGACCCGCCAGCCGCTACTGGAGCCATCCTGCACCCACAGGCTGACGGAACCTATTAGAAGAGCGCGTTGATGTTGGCCGGCAGCATGCGTGCCTTAGAGCTCCTAACGCGATCTCTAACTAGTCCATTTGATCAAGCGTCGCCAGCAGATCATGGCGCAGGCGAGGCTGACGAGGCCGTCGTGGATGTCGAGCCGGCGCTCCCAGCGCACGGCCAGGCGGCGGAATTGGTGCAGCAGAGCGAAGGTCTGCTCGACGACGTAACGCAGCTTGCCCAGACCCTTGATGTTGGGCGTCTTCGGCTTCGCGATGATCGGCTCAGTGCCGCGTTCGCGGCAGGCCTGGCGGAAGGCCTCACTGCTGTAGCCCTTGTCGGCCAGCAAGACCTCGAAGCGGCGGCGAGGGCGGCCCGGACGGCCGGCGATCGGCGGATAGCAGTCGAGCAGATCAAGAGCGCGGCTGATGTCCGGCACATTCGCGCCGCTGGTCAGCACGTAGATCGGGGTCCCGTTGCCGTCGCAGATCAGGTGGTGCTTCGAGCCGGGCTTGCCACGATTGACCGGCGACGGACCTGTCCCGGCACCCCCTTTTTTGCGTCGATGTGACTACCGTCCATCGCCGCTCTCGACCAGTCGATCCGGTTCGCCGCGTTCAGCTTGGCCAGCAGTATCTGATGCACCTGATCGAAGACCCCCGCGTTGGTCCAGCGTTCGAGGCGCCGCCAGCACGTCATCCCCGAGCCGAAGCCGACTTCCTGCGGCAGGTCTTCCCAGCCCAGCCCGGTATGCAGCACAAACAGGATGCCCTGCAAGCAGAGACGATCCGGGATCGGCCTCGGCCCGGGAGGCTTCTCCGGCCACGCCGGCAGGACCGGCTCGATCAACTTCCACAACTCGTCATCAACGACCCACGGCCTGCCCACGACGAACGAACGAGACTGATCTTCAGTTCGCAGTGCTGATCATCATCGATTCAGCAGATCGTGTTAGGGACTCTTAAGAAAATTCAGCGAAGTTCCGCCAGCATGTAGCCAGTTCCGCTATAAAGGAGAGTCGACTTAAACTCGACCGCACGCGACGTGCTCGGTTGGCTGCAAAAGAACGAAGGGGCAGGAACTGAACGCCGAAAGAGAACCTGAGCATCCCGTCGATATCGAGGTCGTCAGCCCTGCTGAAGATGCTTTTGCTTCACTGGCGGCGGCACTTCGGGAGTTCGTGGCAGTGTCGGTTCGGTTAAGTGCGCCGGACCACCTTGGTCTCGACCTCAGCCTTCGTACATCCTCTGCCGCGGCAGAGGTCATCGTCGCCTGGCTCCGGCGAATGCCGAACGACACCATGGCCAGGATTTCCGTCGGAAATACGAGCATCCAGGTCGATCGGTCCAACGCTGAGCTGCTGCCTGGCCTGCTAGGCCGGTTGTACCAGACGCAAGGACCCCCTGACGGCCCCGACTTCCCGACCGAGCCTTGATGGGCGTGCCGTGAGTGATCTTGTAAAAGGGGTGCTCGGGGGTGGTTGGTCGCTTCTCGTAGGCTGGATTTTGCCGTCCGCGATCAACTTGCTCGTCCTCGGCTACCTAATTCTGCCAAGCATACGAACCGCCGGGTCGGTCTCTTGGTTTGTCAAGCTAGATCCGACGAATCAGGGCTTTATAGTCGTAGCCGGCGCGGTCGTGCTCGGACTTCTACTCGCTACCCTACAAAAGCAACTCTACCGGCTGCTGGAGGGCTACATCGGCTGGCAGCCACCGGGGCGCTCCCACCGTACGCCGCGTGCCTGGCTAGCAGCGTTTCTCCGTGGCGCGCGAGAGAGGCAACTGACTCGCAAGCAGATCCTGGAGCGGCGACTCGATTATGCCGAATTAAAGCCGCTAAGGGATAAGGGAGATCCGCTCCGACAGGAACTTGTCAACCGTCTTACAGCGGCCGAGGGCGACCGCCGTCTCGATCCCTACCGGAACTCAGACCTTCAGCGAGGCGCAAGCCAGCTAGGTCTCCTGCGCGAGCAAGTTCGCCGCTACCCCGTAGCGGACGACCAAGTGGCGCCGACTCGTCTGGGGAATGCCATGCGCCGCCTAGAGGAGTATGGATATAACCGCTATAGGCTTGATTCCCAGGCCCTTTGGTACGAGTTATCCGCTGCGGCACCCGAACAAAGTCGCAAGCATGTTGATCAGGCCCGCACTACGGTTGATTTCTTAATAGCCCTGCTATACGGACACCTGTTTACTGCCCTTGTCGGATTCGGGGCCTTGATTGCGGGCGATAGCCGCTACTTGGTCTTGATGATAACGATCGCCACGTTGCTCCTGCTGGCGGTCGCGTGGTATAGCGTGGCTGTCATTGCTGTCGACGACTGGGCCGCTGCTACTCGGGCAATGGTCAACCTGGGTCGTTCCTCGCTGGCCAACCAACTAGGCCTAACGCTTCCAGCCACGCTGAAAGATGAACGCGCAATGTGGGCGACCGTCTCTCGACTTTCCCAACGACCATTTGATGAGAAGGTCGTGGAGGGCGACCGTTTCCGTAAAAAACCTGCCGCCGGAGACGGAGGAAGCTGAAAAGAATATTCGATCCGAAGGCCCTTTCGTGGATGTACTCAACTCGGCAACTCAGTAATCCGGGAGCGATGAGTATCTGGGATAGCTCAATCAACAGCGCGCATGTCGTCATCCAATTAGAGTCTTTCGACAGCGACGGCTGCCGGTTTGGGTAGCGCGCCGAGTATCGAGGGTTGACTGTCGGATCGCGCCAAGTCCGATTGGCAGGCTAACCCGCCGTGTAGACGTTTAGAAGGCTTGCCGTTGCCGCGAGCGCAGCTTCGGACTTCTCACGGGTGAAAGTGAAGGCCAGCGTCGTGTGGTCATCATGATGGGCGGGCTGTGTCAGTGCCTTGACGGCATAGAAGAGGGCCGCCCATCGCTCATCCTCGTTGAGTTTTTCCGGATCCGGCGCAGTCCTGATGGACTTGGCGGTCGGCAGAGGTTGAGCAATCCTTTGAAGGTTCTCCAGGACCCGCCGGCACGTTGCGGTGCACGCCTCCCAACGCCCCTCCGCCAGCTCCGCCCGTGCCTGTCGGAGGCGTGCAATGGCCTGGGTCAATGACGCCTGGTCTTCCTCGTGCGGCTGGGAAGCGTAGGTGGCTTGGCCATGGAATGGGCCGGCGACTCGGATCAAGAAGCCAGTCAGCACGCCCACCCGATCGAGCAGTTTCGTCCACTCCGGTTCGTCGACGGAGGCGGTGAACTGGTCCTCCGCAACAGGGTAGAAACCGTCGCCGGGGTGCAAGAGTGTCGACTTGACGTCGACACGCAAGTCGAGGGTCTTGTTGTCGCGTGCCTTGTCTAGCGCGATCAGCTGGTCGTCGGTGACCTGCACTGCGAACCAGGTGCTGGTGGTAAACAGTCGAAATGTTTGCACCTGGGGCACGAGCGCACCCAGCCAGGGCGCGCTTGGAGCGTTGGCGCACCAGACCTCGCCGGTTACCAGCACCTGCGCGGTATCGCTTTGTTGAGCAAGCCAATCGGCGCTGACCTCGGTGCTGACCTTGAGAAGGTGTTGACCCTGACCTGACATGATATCGAGCCGCCCCACCGAATAGAGCAGCTTTCCGCCGGCATGGTTCAACGACCTCAGTGACATGCAGACGGTTTAGCACGCCGCCTTACACAAGGGAAGACATTTGAGTGATGCGCAGGATCCTGCTGCTCGTCTCGTCATCTGCCGTAGGCGTAGCCAGTGCATCGAGAAGGCGGCTCGTACGCACTCTCATCGGCAGAGTCGCTCGCTCTGGTCGGTCGCTGTTATGTACCGGAGGCCATGTAGGCGGCGAGGATGTAGTTGGGGTGTCGGTCAAGGTTCTTGCGTGCCCGGTCGTATCGCATGGTGGTCTTGGGATCGGCGTGCCGGGCGGCGATCTGCACGTCGCGGAGACTGACGCCGGCGTCGAGCATGGTGGTCACGAACGTGTGGCGCAGCATATGCGGGTGCATCCTGGGCATCCAGATGCCGGTGGTGGCGGCGAGGTGTTTGAGCCGGCGGGTCGCGGCGTGCCTGTCCATCCGGGCGCCGATCGTGTTGCGCAGGATCGGTCCGCTGGGGCGTTCCTCAACGGCCCGGTCGATGGCTCGGGCCACCGCGGGCGGTAGTGGGACGAGTACGACCTTGCCGCCCTTGCCGTGGACGCGCAGCACACGGTGGCCGTGTTCCTCGCCCAGGTCGGCGATGCTGGCGCCGCAGGCTTCGAAGATCCGCAGACCGAGCAGGCCCAGCAGCGCGATCAAGGCGAAGTCGTTCGGGTTGGTGGACTGCCGGGCAGTGGTGATCAGAGCCTCGAATTGCAGGTGTCCGAGCCCGAGGGTCTGTGATTCAGCAGGAACGGTGGGGCGGCGGACGTAGTCGGCTGGGGAGTGTTCGAGGACGGTATCGATGACGCAGGTCCGGTAGAAGCCGACCACGACCGACAGCCGCCGGGAGACCGTCGAGGGCTGGTACCGGCGTATCTCCTGCAGCCAGCGCACATACCGCTCGACGTCGACCCGGCACAAGGTGAGCGGGTTGAGGTCCCGGTCGGTGCACCAGCGGAGGAAGACGCGCAGGTCGGAGTCGGTGTGCACACGGGTCTGGCCGCGGTATCGGCCCAGGAAAGCGGACACTGCGGCCCGCACGCCGAGTTGATCGGAGGCGACGACATCGGACATGGAGGTGGGAAAGGTAGTCATGCACCACGGTGCGTCACCATCAACGATGAACGCCAGCACGCTCAGAGCGGCAGATGAGCGCGCCGGCGTGAACGTGACCGTCTTGTTTTAGTCCCGCATGGCGTCGACCTCAACCCGGTGATCGAGGCCGCTGCAAGCGGTGATCAGACGCCGAGCCGCCGTGGTGAGATTTACCGGCCGAATTACCGTCGGCCGACTTGCTCAGGCGGTCAGGGGGTACCACTGCAGGGTGTCGCGCCAGCCGGGCCGATCGGTGGACCAGGCGTGAACCAGGTCGAGAAGTGGCTCGAGATCGCCCTCCGGCTCGATCGGGAGGTAGGCGCGGTAGTGGCGGTCCGCGCCGCCTTCGCGGAACTCGACCTGGAAGCTGTGGTCGTCGTTGAGGTAGATCTGCAGGTAGTGCTCGCCGCCGGGCAGATCCCGGCGTTCCAGGACGAGGTGGCGCCACCGCAGGTTCAGGTCCGCGATCAGGCGGTCCAGAGTGTTGTGGTCGGGATCGTCCCAGGTGTCGCCGGTGCTCTCGACCGCGCGGATCACCGGCGTCGACGGCGCCGGCGGCGTGTCAGGGAAGGTGACCGGTGACGGGCGGGAGCGGCCGACAGTGGTCCAGTCCGCGGGAGCCGGCGGGACGATCTGGCCGGCCTGTAGGCGGCGCAGCATCTCGGGCAGGTCGGTGACGGGAAAACAAACCTGCAGCAGGGTGGTCGTGAACCGGGACGGCTGCGGCCAGTCCTGCATGGCCACGTCCCGCGGCCTGATCTTGACGTCCCACGCCGACGGGGCGGCCCAGTGGGTCATGCGGGTGTAGAACGCGTCACGGGGCCCGGCGTTGGCGAGGAGGGTGAGGAATTCCAGGCCGTCGTCCTGCGGGAAGTCGATGAACGCCCAGCCGCGGCGTGACTCGACATAGCCCGCCATGTGCGGCAGGACGTCGACCCAGTCGGCGTTGCTCTGCCCGGCGTCCTGGCAGCTGGTCAATGTGACCAGGTCATGCTGCCAGATCGCCTCGATGACGGGCGCGAGCAGCTCGTCGATCTCGGCGCGCCGGGTGCCGACGTGCACGGTCTGAAAAGGGTGGACGTTCGCGGTCATCCGCGGAGGCTACCCGGGCGTCCGTCAACGGCGCGGCGGCGGTCGCCGAGCATGTCCAGCTCCAGCAGCCTCGCGCCCAGCCGCCCGGCTCCATTGCACGTTACGAAGGCGAAGGCCGCTGTAAGGCTTCTCCGCTGCCGGGTGGAGAGCTACCTGCGGCAGTTGAGTACGGCCTTGAGTGAACGATGTTGCCGCGCGACGCTGCGCAGTTGACCATATGCCGCGTGAACTACGTCAAAGTCGAGTTCGTGCGTTGGGTGGACGCCGAATGGCCCGGGTGGATCGAGGTGCATCTCCGCGAGGCGGACGGGACCACGACCGCCATCATCGAGAAGGTGCCCGTTCTTCTCTCAGATGAGCTACCAGCTACCGAGCCGGAGATCCCTTCCCAGATCGATGTTCCGTGCGACGTGCTGGAACGAGATCAGGACGCTGCCGGCTCCGCGTCCGTCCTCGTACGGCTGCACTTCCACATCCAGGACCAACGCGGCCGCGGTGTCTTTCGCGTTCCTGAAAGCGACGTCACCG
The DNA here is from genome assembly GCF_019704555.1 of Actinoplanes sp. L3-i22. Lineage (NCBI taxonomy): Bacteria > Bacillati > Actinomycetota > Actinomycetes > Micromonosporales > Micromonosporaceae > Actinoplanes > Actinoplanes sp. L3-i22. Next base: position 6,811,142 of record NZ_AP024745.1, on the reverse strand, counting down.
GTCCCCGGTAGGTACCTGGCTGCCGGACGGTGGCGCGGGCTGCTGGAGAAGCGCGCCATGCGGCAGGAACGGACCCCGGTCGCCACGGCAGCCTCTGACGCTCCGTGACGCGCAACTCGCGGCATATCCGCGCGCATGCGCCGGATGCCCGTTGACAGCAGGTCTGCCATCAAAGTCCTGTCCGCGAGATGGCGCGCGTACTCCGTTGTACGGCGGTCAGCTACGGTGCTCGTGATGTCGGATGAGGTTGATCAAGACGAGGTCGCCTGGGCGCAAGCGGTTCTGGTCAAGAGCCGGGCGTCAGCCGCTGAGATGGTGCAGGCGTACCGGATCCTGGCGGCATGGAAACCGCAGGTGTACGGGTTGAGGCTCGCGGGCCAGCTGCATAAGCGCAGCTGGAATGTTCGTACGGGCCGGATGGCTTTGCTCGAAGAAGCGGTGACGGTTGGGCGTTCGTCTCCGTTGACGTCCGCGCGTGACGTCCGGAGGTACGTGGAGGTACTCGACAGCTACCAATCTGCGCTGTACGAGGCGGGTCGGCGGGCCGAGGGTTTCGATGTGTGCGCCGAGTTAGGGCGATTGGCTCGGCGGGCGGATGACGGAAGCCTGCCTGGGCTCGCGGTGTGGGCGCGTTGCTTGGCTGAAAGTGGCCGGCATGCCGAGGCTGCCGATGCCTGCGCAGAGCTCATGGTTCAGCAGCGCCCAGCTGACGGCAGCACCTGGAGCGGCCAGCTGTGGGGCATCATCCGCTTCGTCGCTCAGGCTCATGCGGCCGGACGATTTGAGCAGGCCCACGCGGTCCTCGCTGACGCGATCGAGGTCGACCGGGAGTTCGTCGACCGCGGCGAGGGGCAGGAGCGGGTGCTGGTTCATCTGCTGGTGTATCAGGCGTGGATGTTGCGCGCTGACGGCTGCGGGCAGGCAGCAGCCGAGGTGGAGCGGGACGCCCTAGCGGTCCTCGGCAGCATCGTGCGGGCTGGCGGCGAGCGGAAGGTATGGAGTGGCTACCAGTCGAGCCTGTGGAGCACACTGTTGGCCGCATCGAGCGTCACGAGCGAGCGGGACTCCGAGGGCCCGCTGCCGGCGTTCGGCTGGAGCATCACCGATTGGTCACCTGACCTACGGGAGACGTACAGCGCAGAGACCGCTGCGATCGCCGGGTCGGCCGCCGCGCTGACCAGCCAGCCGGAGCTCGCTTTGATGCGTCGCGAACTGGCAGTTCGAACTGCGGTGCGCGATGAGTGGCGCAGCGGTACGAGGTGGGCTCAGCGATGCGCGTCGGTATTCGACGAGAGCGTTGTCTCTGCTCGCCGATGTCACGACAGCGGCGACCCTGCCGGCGCGGCACTGCTGGCTCAGGCGCTCACCGACCGAGCGGGCCTCGCGGCCGCCGACAGCCGCTTCGAAGCGGCCAATGATGATTTGACCGAAGCACTACGAACGCGCACGGAACAGCTGTAAGCCCCACCAGAGGTAACCCACGAATCCGGAGGGTCTACTTCTTGACCTGAGCCAGCCTTCTCGGCCTCGGCATGAACCGCCGACAAGGACTGACGATCCGCTCGACCGCGTCGAGATCACATGCACGGACATCGGCACGACAAGACGCCGGGCCATCACAGTCGGCCGCCGGCCGCGACGGCAGCCGGCCCCAGCCCGGACAGCGGCAGAAGAGGGCGCTCAGCCATGCACCAATCGGTGGCCTCGGTACGCTCCGCATCTGAAGAGTTGGCTCAGCGAACCCGGATGCAGCATCATCGGAAGCTGGTGGATCATGGGAAGAGATACAAGTCCGATGGAAATATTGCATCAGCTGGATGATCCCGAATGGGGGGAATTCCCATCTAACTATGATGAAACCCGAACTGCAGCTTCATCCAGCCGTCTGGTCATGCAGATTAATTCTCGCTTTTCGATAGGTTGCGAGATCGATCAAGACATCCAGGATTCTGCTCAGTACGGGCGAATCGAAGTGCCGGCGCAAGCTACAGTCTGCGGGACGCGGATCGTTGTCCTAGTGAGCAGGTTCCACCCGTTGGCCATGGTGGCGGCCGACAACCAGGGCGCCTTCCTGGGCACGGATGAAGCCCACGCTGAAGGTGCCCTCGCCGCGAGTGACCTTGAAACGGTAGAGCAAGCTCTTTCCGGGTCGGGGTACGTCGCGATCCAGGAAGAGATTCTTGCGAATCACTATGACGGAGCAACTCCCTTGCTTTTCCACGGTTCCGGTGAGCCCAGGTGGTGGGACCGATTCTTCGGTTCTTTCTGAAGGTCATCGAGTTCCGACTTCCATAACGTTGACGCCTCGAGAGTCGGCACCTACGACGTAGGGAAACTCGAGTCTGTTCACCGTGCGCAAAGCAATCTCATCGGCAGTTAAGTGGGTGCTGGACTCAACCTTGATCCCCGCGGTACCGAGGCGATGTGTCCATCAGCGCACCCGGGCGGTAGTCGTGGCATACCAGAACCATCTGGTCTGCCCGGCCCCTCGGCGCACGAGAGCGCCGGGCAGCGAGGTATAGCGCATCGATGAGGTGGTTGGCGGCGAGGATATTCAGGCGACCGGTCCGGACGCGTCGGTCGTGGTGTCTGGTACTGCGCGCTCTGCAGTGGCCCGGGGTAGCGGGGCAGCGGCTGTTGCGGTTGGGCAACGGCTGGATGCCCGGGCCAAGCGATAGTGTGCGGTCACCGGGGATTGGAAAGGTGGCCGAGGGATGAGCAACGTCGACCCGTCCGCGTTGTTGAGTGTCATCCGCGACCTTCGCCGTACGGTCGGTGACGCGGCCGAGACGCAACGGCGTGTGCTGGCCGTGACTGCGGCGGCTACCTCGTCTGACGGGATGATCACGGTGGTGGTCGGGCCGCGGGGCCAGCTGATCGACCTGAAGATCGATCCACGCGTCTACCGGACGCCGAACGCGGGCGCGCTCGCTGCGACGATCCTGGCCACCGCCCGGGTCGCGGTCGACAAGGCGATCGAGCAGACGAAGGAGATCGTGGACAGCCAGCTGCCGGCGCTCGACGACATCGTGCCGCCCGGCACGCCTCGTCCGCTCGATGTGCGCACGCTGATGCGCCACCACGACGGCGACCTGAAGCGGGCGCTGGATGCCGACGACTGACCGGCCGGTGATGCCGGGCGCCGGGCACGCCATGAGCGTGCTGCACCCCGGCCCCGCCTCGCTGCACGTCCGGTTCCGGCAGGGTGTTCTGATCGGCCCGTACGGCTTCCCGGACTGGCTGCTGTACGCGCGGGCCGTGGTCGAGTTGCCGCCGCCGATCGCCGAGCTGACCGCCGACGAGCAGCGGGTCTTCGATGTACTCGCGGCGAACCTGGGGTTGCAGGGCGCGGATCCGCTCGGTGATTCCGATCGGACGCCGGCCGGCTGGTGCTGGGCGCGGCTTCCGGTGAGTGGGGACGGTCCGGCCCGCCGGATCGTGCTTGTCCCGATCGAGTTGCACGGCGCATTCCGGCACGGCGGTGGCACGCGCACCCTGCTGGCGGGACGTCCCGGGACCGGTGTGCGGACCGACGCCGCTCCGGCGCCGATGGCACGTGAGGCGGGCGAGCCGGTTCCGGCAGAGATTCTGGCCGAGGTCCGCCGATTGCTTCCGTACGACCTTCCGCCCGCCTACGAGCGATTCCTGCTCGAGGGCAACGGCGCCGGCCCCGCCGCACCCGCGGTCCTGCCGACCTGCGGGTTTGTCATGGATCAGCCGCTGTTCGGGCTGGGGGCCGAGGATCCGTACCGAGATCTGGCCTACGCCCCGCAGTGGCTCGCCGACCGGTTCACGCCCGAGTTCCTGCCGGTCGGCTTCGTCCAGGGCGGCCTGCTCGCGCTGCGGCTGACCGGCCCGGACACCGGCAGCGTGTGGTTTCTCGACGACGACGATCCACGCGACGACGATCGGCTGGGCCCGGCCGAGATCTGCGCCCGCCTGCTGCGCCGGTGCGCCGACGACTGGGACGCGTTCTGGGCGGGGTTGCGCCAGCCGGCCGCCGTACTGCGGGAGGTCGCCGAGATCTGAGCGCCGACGGACTGATCCGTGCGGTGCGGCCGGACCTGGCCGGGGCGGCGCTGCCAGCGAAGCTGCGCGCGGACTGGCAGCCCGAGACCGGCCGTCGAGCAATCTCGATCGACTCGCTGCTGGGATAGGTTGCCGGCGTGGACGGGAAAGTCTGGACAGCGGCCAACAGCGTCGAGCGGCGACTGGCCAAGGCGTGGGCGGACGACGACGCGGACACGTTCGCCGACGTGCTGCTCGCCTGCGACCTCTACCTGCCCGGGTTCGCCGAGGCCGGCGACGACGGGCAGCGCCTGGTCGTGCGGGAGCGCGACGAGCAGACGTACGTGCTGGTCTACACGTCCGTGCAGGCGCTGCACGAAGCGATGGAGCACGTCACCGACGGCTGGCGGCGGGTCACGTTCGCCGAGCTGGCCGGGTCGTGGCCGAACGAGCGCTGGGGGCTGGCGATCAGCCCGCACACGCCGATCGGGGCGTACCTCGGCCCGGAGCAGGTGCAGGAGCTGGCCGGGGAGGTGGCCGCCGAGCCGGCGTTCCGCCCGGCCGACGAGCGGGAACGGGCTATGCGCGCGGCCCAGCAGTCCGGCGACGCCGAGGTCTACCTCGACCTGCTGGTCACCTCGGACGTCCTGCTGCCGGTCGATGCCCCGGCGCGCCCCGGCGACCTGCGCCGGCCCGGTTTTCCGTGGCTGGTGCGGCGGGCGGCCGGGGACGCCACGATCGCGGTGTTCACGTCGTCGCGGCGGCTTACCGAGGCCGGTTTCCAGGGCGCGACGATCCGGGTGCCGTTGCTGTCGGTGGTGCGGGCGTGGCCCGGTGACGGGTACCGGCTCACGGTCAATCCCGGCTCGGCGATGGAGTCCGCGTTCACCGGCGCGCAGGTGCCGGATCTGTTTCGCTGGGCACAGGAACTGGTCCGGCGCCGTACGCCGGAAACCGTTGTCTCTTCAGGAAAGGACGAACCGGTCGCGCCACCGATGATCCGGGTTCAGGCCGAGATCACCGCCGATCGTGCGAAGAGCCTGCTCGAGCAGGGTGGCGCCCGGATCAGCGGCACGGTGACCGCGGCCGGCCCGTCCGGGATCGTCGACGGCTACCTGGTGCGCTGGCACGTGGCGGCAGGCACGGATCCCGGGCTCGCCGAGGTCACCCTGCCGCACGGCGCGCAGCTGGTCCGGCTCGTCAGCGGCCACGAGGTGGTGGTCGGCACCTACGACACCGAGCTCGCCTGGTGGCGCCCGTCCGTGCTGAATGTGCTCCGCGGTGATTGACCATGACATCTGTCATGGGTGCCGGTGATCCGTTTCTGGTGACGATGAGGGTTCGGCGTCGTCGGGGGAGGGAGTCGCGTCGATGAGTTCGTACGTGAATCTGCCGGACGGCCCGCAGGCCGCCGCACAGGTCGGTGAGCGGCTGAAAGCCGCGGCGGAGAGCTTTCAGCAGCGCTCGGCCGCGCTGCTGTCCAGGATCCAGGGCCTCGACGGCGGCACGCCGTGGGGCGCCGACAAAGCCGGCAAGGCGTTCGAGCAGCAGTACCACAAGCCGATGGGTGAGCAGGGCACGCTCGCGCACGCGCTGCAGGACCGGTTGGCCACCGCGGGCAAGGTCCTCGACGAGGTCGGCACGAACGTGGTCACCGCGATGACGAACTACGACGTCGCTGACCAGACCGGTGGCACCGACATCGCGGGCGTGATGTGAGCCCGCACGCCTGATGCCCGGCAGCAACGGCTTCGGCTCCGCCTTCGACACCATCCTCGACGAGCTGCTCGAATTCTTCCACGAGTGCGAGCAGTGGGTGCCGATCGTCGGACCGGTCCTGGAGATGCTCGTCGAGATCCCCGAGGGTCGCGAGCTGGAACTGTTCGACCTCGCCGACTACTACGGCCAGGCCGCCCAGCTGCACGCCGAGCACGCCGAGGAGGTCCGCCAGCAGCTCGGCGAGCTGTACCGCGTCTGGCAGGGCGACGGCGGCGCGCAGAAGACCCAGGATCACCTCCAGAAATACCTGGAGCAGGTCAACGCGGACGCCCAGACGTTCGGCGAGATGCAGAAGATGGTCCACGGCGCGGCGCTCAGCGTCGAAGCGGCCAAGATGATGGACGTCGTCAACCTGGTCATGCTCGCGATGGCCACGCTCGAGGTGGTCCTGACGATCATCGAGACGGTCGGGCTCTCCGCGGTCGGCGAGGGCCTGGCCATCGCGACCTGCCGGCAGGCGCTCAAGACGGCGCTGAAAGAACTGGTCGAGAAGCTGATCGGGCAGGGCTTCAAGGGCGCGGTGAAGGCGGCGCTCAAGGCCGGGCTCAAGCGTGGCCTGCAGTTCGCGATGTTCACGGCCGGGTCCAAGGCCGGGATCATGGCGGTCCAGGCGGCCGAGGGCCACGACCCGATGGCCAACTTCGACCCGATCGAGTTCGCCGGTGAGGTCGTCGACGGGTTCTTCGCCGGGTTCCTCGGCGGGCCGATCGCGATGGGCGGGCACAATCCGCTGACCGAGGCTGGGGCGATGGCCCTCGGGCAGCTCGGCGACAACTACCTGCGGTTGTACCGCGACGACCTGTTCGACGCGATGGGCCTGACGCAGTGGGCCAAGGACCACGGCCTCTACGTGGACCGGGAGAACTTCAACCCCCTCGACGGGGTCGCCACCGCCGGCCTCTTCGGCGGGGTCCTCGGCGCGAAGGGCATGCGCGAGGGGATGCGCGATGCCGGGGCCGATCTCCGGCTCAAACTCGGTGAGCAGGGCGCTCTGGGCGATGGCAAGCTCGGATCACCGTCACGATCGGATGCGGGTACGGGGCAGAGCGCCCCGTCGGAGACCGGCGGCCAGCGCACCTCCGGCGAGCCGGGGGCCGAGCCGTCGACGCCCGGCGAATCCGCAGGCGGTTCCTCGTCGCGTGCTTCGGGCGAGCCGTCCTCGCGCGGGGAGACGTCGGGCGATGCGTCGTCGCACGGCTCGGGTGAGCCTTCGCGTGGTGAGTCTGCCGGCGACCGGTCGACGCGGGGTGAGACCGATCCGGCGGGCGGATCGCAGGAGCAGGGCGGCGGGGCGGATCGTGGCGGGCAGCTGCGGGTTGCCGAGCCGGAAACGCCGAACGCGCGCGCCGAGCCCGCCGATCGGCCCGCATCATCGGAGAACAGCGCCGACGCGCGTCCGGAGAGCACGTCCGGCGACGGCAACCGGGCTTCGGCCGGCCCCGACCGGCCCGCGTCGGAGCAGCCGGGTGGAACGGATCGGACCGCTCCGGAGCAGTCGGGCGGGAGCGAGCGGCCGTCCCAGGAGAGCGGGACGGATCGGCCCTCGCCGGAGCGTGCGTCCGACCAGGGGACGCGAGACAGCGAGACCGAGCCGGCCACGCCGGACAACGCGGCGAACGGCTCGCAGCGGGCCGGATCGGACAGGACGGCGCGAGACGGCGGGCCGGTTGACGCCGATCGGCCCGCTGAGCGCGGCGGTGGTGGTGAGCGGGCCACGCCGTCCGACGGTGCTCCCGTCCGCGACGGGTCCGATGCGGCGTCCTCCTCCGGGAACGGGCGCCATGCCGAGGTGGGTGGTCCCCGGAACCTGGAACGGGGTGAGTCGTCGTCGCCCGACGCTGCCGGCGCGCCGCAGCCGGTGGGTGCGCACAGCGGTGGCGGCGAGGGTGGTGGGCGGTTCGGTGACGGCGGGGCGCGAAGCGACGTACGGCAAACTGGGTTTGATCGTGGTGTTGAATCTGACCGTGGCCTGGACGCCAGGACGGATGCCGGGCCCCGGGACGCCCGGCCCGGCTCGGATGCGCCGGCGCGCGATGGACGCGGTGAGGAACCGCGATCCGACGCGCCGCGCGAGGAGCGCCTCGATCCCACGCGTGACGACCGTCGTGATCCGACGCGAGATGACCGGCGTGAGTCGCCGCGCGACTCAGGCAACGAGCGCCGTGATCCCGCCCGTGACGATCGGCGGGATCCGCTGCGGGACGAGCGCGGGGACGGTCCGCGCGAAAGGCCCGAGAATCGGGACAACCAGAAGCGCTGGCGGGACTACGCCCAACGGGTGCAGCGCTGGTCGGAGAACCGGACCGCGGACCAGGCCGCGATGGACCGGGCCATGGCGCGCCGGTTCGGGCCCGGCGAGGGTGGCGAGCCCCGGCTGACGCCGGAGACCGTGCGCAAGGTCCTCGATGCGCCCGCCGACCGGCTCGACGCGACCGCCCGGCGGTTCCAGGACATGGTCCGGGACAACTTCACCGACCCGGCGTTCAAGGACGGCCAGCCGATCCGGCGCCCGTCCTCGCCCGACGACATCGCGGCCCGCCTGGGCGAGCTCGGCACCTCCCGCCCGCCGAGCCTGACCCATCGGCTGCTGAACATCGACAAGCTGCGAGAGCTGTTGCCGCAGCTGCCGCGCGAGATTCCGGCGGCCGACCCGATCCACTCCGAGCACGTGGTCGGCGGTGACTACCACGGTTTCGGCCGCCCGTCGGACACCGTGGCGGTGGGCCGTGAGGTGCGCGAGTCCGTGCCGGGCGTGCTGGACCGGATCTTCCGGGACGTCGAGTTCGAGCGGCCCGACGGCGGCGGCCCGGACGTACTGCGGCCCGGCGACGGTCGAGGCGAGATCAAGGCCGAGTTCGGCGCCGAACCGATGGACCGCCGGTTCGTCGGCACGTCCACGCACGCCAAACACGGCGACGTCTGGGACGTAAGGGCGAACTCCGGCACCCGCCCCGAGCACGTCTCCACGGTCACCAGCCACGAGATCGCCGAAATCCTGCACACCGAGCGCCTGCGCGCGGCCGGCGAGCCGGCCCCGACGAAGAACCTGCTCAGCCCGAAGGACACCGGCGCGCGTGAACTGAGCCCGGACGACCACGGCCGGATCGCCGAGATGCTCGACTGGCACGAACGCGCGGCGGCCGGTGAACCCGGAGCCGGTGAGCGGCTCGGCGAACTGATCGACCACCTCGGGTTGCGAGGCGACCGTCCGCCCGCCCAGGCCGGCCGCGACGCCGTCACCGACCTGCTCGACAACCCATCGGCGCACGACTTCAACGACGCCGCCGCCGGCCGGCTCAGCGACCTGCTCAAAGGCCCGGAGCAGGACCTTCCGGCGGCGCCCGAGCCACACACCTACACCGAGTCGGACCTGCGCGCCATCCCGAAGGAACTCGCCGACCGGCTCGGCATCGACGAACATCCCAGCTTCCTGGCAGACGACAAAACCCTCCAGATGGAGGCCAACCAGCAAACCCCCTGGAAGTTGCGGTTGCACGTCGAGGGCGACCCGGCGAACACGTTCCGGATCGAGAGCGGCGAGCTCTACCGGTACGGGCACGACGGGCGCACCCACTACGCCACCGACCCGTTCCGCAAGCCGGAGGGCTGGGACGTCACCAACAGCAAGCAGGCCCTGCCGGACCACCCGCACGACGCCGCGCACGAGAAGCAGATCGCCGGGGAGACCACCAACTACCAGCAGCACGCCACGGACCTCGACACCGCCACGACTGACCGCGCGGCGAAGATCGACGCGGTGAACGCGGTCCTCGACGCGGTCGAGCCGAACTCCAGCCTGCCGGAGAGCAAGCTGGAACGGGTCACCCCGAAGGACCTCAACTCGACCAACCTCGACAAGACCATCGAGCGCCTGCGCGAGGTGGCCCGCGAGCACCCCGAGATGAAACCGATGATCAAGGACCTGCGGGACTCGGCCCGGACCTGGTCGGAGACGTACAACCAGCGCACGCTCGCCTCGAACCGGGTCGGCATGATCGCCGGTCGTGAGTACGCGATGAGCGAGTACGGGATTGCCCCGAGGGAACTGCACGGTGGCGTGTTCGACGCGCCGAAATCCGGCGAGCTCGACATCTGGGGTCTGGGCCACGACCAGGAGGGCAACACCACGCTCGTCGTCGTCGAGGCCAAGGGCGGCGGCGCCGGCACCGAGGGCCGCGAGCACCTCCAGCAGGGCAGTGGCCCGTACCTGGAGCGGGTCATGCAACTCGACCCGAACTTCCAGAAATTCCTGCGGGACAACCCGGTGATCGCCGAGCAGATCCGCTCCGGAATCATCAAGGTGGACTACCTGCTGGTCAGCCAGCCGCACGCCGACGCGGCCGGCGTGGTGCCGGACGCCCGGGTCACCCGGTTCGTGTTCGGCACCGGCCATCCGAACAACATCTTCGACCCGCGCAACATCGACGCACGATAGAACTACGGAGGTACCGACGAATGGCGCAGTGGCGAGCCCTCGACGAGACCATGACGGTACGGGCGGCGCGGACCCTGCTGTCGGCCGAGCCGTGGCTGATGTCGGCCGTCGTCCCGCAGGCCGCCGCCGACCTCGGCTGGCAGGTGACCGACTTCGACCAGGAGTGGGCGGACCTCGGCGCGTTCCTGGACACCGGGCTCGGGCTCGGCCCGATGAGCGGCTTCTTCCGTACCGACGAGCAGAGCCGCGTCGAGTCGGTCTCGATGAACCTCACGGAGAAAGCCGTCGGGGACAAACCGGCGATCGAGGCGTTCAAACAGGACGCCTTCGCCGCGGCCGCCGCCGCCCTGACCGGAGAGTTCGGCCGGCCGACCGACCCGCTGCCGGGCGAGGAACCACAGCTGTGGTGGCGCCGCCCGGACACCGCATTCGGTCTGATCACCAAGGACGACGCGGTCGGCATCCAACTGACCCCCAACCAGCTGATGACCGGGCCATGGAAGTGAACTGGACGGCGTTCCGCGACGGGCTCGCCGGCAGCATCGCCGCCCTGCCGGACGGCGGCGCGCTCCTGGTCGGCGATCAGGAGCGCCCCGAGTGCTTCGTGCAGTTCATGTTCAGCCAGAGCCGCATCCTCGCCGAGGTGGCCAGCGGCTGGGATCCGCTGGCCCGGCCCAACCTCACCCTGGAGCAGACCGCCGCCCTGGAACGCATCGGCTGGCCGGCTCCCCCGCTCGATCCCAGCCGCAACCATGCTCTGAGCCTGTCGTGGCCGGCGCCGTCCGCCGAGTACCGCCGGATCGCCGACATGTCGGTGGCCGCGCTGCGCGAGGTCTTCGACATCCCGTCGCCGGGCTCGCTCGCCTACAAGGCGTTCGTCAGCCCGAGTGGCTCGAACCTGCCGATGCCCCGCTTGGAAATCCCGTCCCGCCCCGATCTGTGGGACTGACGGCAGATGTGGCACCAGGGTTGTACTTGGACACAGAATGCGGTGCAGGCTCCGATGGGTTCCAGCACCTCCCGTGGTGTCTCGGCCGCCGTGATCCGTGCCGCTGGCGTCGGGTCGGGCGGGCGCGGCGCCGGTCCGGGCGTTGGCTGCTGATGATGATGATGCTGCTGCTGCCGATATCGGTCGAGTTCGGCTTCGTGTAGCAGTCGCCGGCTCGGTGGATCAGCATTGGCCTGGGCGGCGATCTCCTCGCGGCGCAGCAGGTCCTTGACCACTGCGGAGGCGTCGGTGTCGCGGCGCAGCAGATGGCGGGCTTGCTCCTGACGTTCCTGGCTGAGGTTCGGCTAGGAGGGAACGGAGCAGAGCATCAGCATCGACGTCGAGGTTGACATTCAAGGCTGGCATCTTCGACGAAGCCGTATCGATCCGCAGTGCCGGATAGGCTGGCGCAGTGTTCCAACCAATGGACTCGACCGGAGTCGTAATCTACAAGGTCGGCGACAGCCCGCGGGTCATCGGCGGGTCGTGTGGGGCGTATCTTGCGCGTCACGTCTTTGTCACCGCCTCTCGCTGTGTGCCCGAGGGCGCGGAGGCTTTCGTCGCCATTCCTGGGCAGTCCGAGCGGAATGTTGTCAACATTGCCAGACATGACACCTCGGACATTGCTGTGCTCATCGCCGAGCGTGTGCGGGGGGAGACCATGGCAAGTGAGATATTCCTGCCGAAGCGAGATGCTCTGCTCTTCGGCGGAGACTTTCTGGCATTCGGATATCCGGACGGTCCGCTGCGGGACGATCTTGTGGGCCGACTCATTAAGGGACACTTCCAGCGCTTCTTCGACTATGATAAGCCGTTGGGCGGCAGTTACTTTGCGGGCGAGATGAGTGTTGCCGTCCCTGCGGGGATGAGCGGTGCTCCGGTCAGTTGGAGATCATGGCCGCAGGAGCTCATCGGGGTTGTCACGACAAATCAAGAAGTTCCGGCGATCACTGATAGTGCTTTCGCGTTCGGAGACAATGGCCGGTCTGATCGGGTCACAAATGTGCCAGCTATCTCCTACGGAACCGTTGCCATGCTTGCCGGCCTTGAGGATTGGCTGGCGGAAACCTGCGCGGCATGGCTTTAGCGATAACTCGTAAAATGCGCTGCCCGCGCTGAATATTCGCCGATCGCGACGCTGTGATAGATCTGCCTGTCAAATTCTTTGATCCGGCAGTTCTACCGCTCCTGCCTGGCGAATTATGGCAAAGGAGCGTTTGGTCGGCGTCCGCGCGCTGACGGTTCAAGAGGCCTAGCGACTCCTTGCGCACGGCATGGAGGGCGCTGCTGGCTGGATGTGGCCTGTGGGTGTTCGGTTCGCGATGATTGATCCCGTTGAGGGTCACCTGAGTGGCGGTGTCCTAAGAGTCCCTAACACGATCTGCTGAATCGATGATGATCAGCACTGCGAACTGAAGATCAGTCTCGTTCGTTCGTCGTGGGCAGGCCGTGGGTCGTTGATGACGAGTTGTGGAAGTTGATCGAGCCGGTCCTGCCGGCGTGGCCGGAGAAGGCTCCCGGGCCGAGGCCGATCCCGGATCGTCTCTGCTTGCAGGGCATCCTGTTTGTGCTGCATACCGGGCTGGGCTGGGAAGACCTGCCGCAGGAAGTCGGCTTCGGCTCGGGGATGACGTGCTGGCGGCGCCTCGAACGCTGGACCAACGCGGGGGTCTTCGATCAGGTGCATCAGATACTGCTGGCCAAGCTGAACGCGGCGAACCGGATCGACTGGTCGAGAGCGGCGATGGACGGTAGTCACATCGACGCAAAAAAGGGGGTGCCGGGACAGGTCCGTCGCCGGTCAATCGTGGCAAGCCCGGCTCGAAGCACCACCTGATCTGCGACGGCAACGGGACCCCGATCTACGTGCTGACCAGCGGCGCGAATGTGCCGGACATCAGCCGCGCTCTTGATCTGCTCGACTGCTATCCGCCGATCGCCGGCCGTCCGGGCCGCCCTCGCCGCCGCTTCGAGGTCTTGCTGGCCGACAAGGGCTACAGCAGTGAGGCCTTCCGCCAGGCCTGCCGCGAACGCGGCACTGAGCCGATCATCGCGAAGCCGAAGACGCCCAACATCAAGGGTCTGGGCAAGCTGCGTTACGTCGTCGAGCAGACCTTCGCTCTGCTGCACCAATTCCGCCGCCTGGCCGTTCGGCTGAGGTGTCTGGGACTGCAGTGCCTGGATTGGTGACCGAAGGTCGCTCTGAACTGGGGATCCCGGGCCGGGTGGAGGTCACTACGCTTCGGCGCGTGTTGGGTGGACGAGTTGATGAGCGATTGCATGGTTCGATGCGCGGGCCGCGGCGGCCGAAGGGGCGGCGTACTCCGCGGGAGTGGACGCCGCGCCGCAAGGCGATCCTCGCCGGGGGCGTTGCGGGTGTGCTTGCGCTCGCCGGGGTGGTCTGGGTCGTGCTGCCTGAGGATCAGGTTGAGCCGCGTCCGCGGGAGTACCGGGATGTGACCGCCTGCCTGATTACTGATCGGCAGGGCGTGGCAGGGGAGGCAGCGGCTCCGGTGTGGGCGGCGATGCAGGCGGCGTCGGTGCAAACCCGTGGTCAGGTGCGCTACCTGGCCGTGACCGGTGAGCAGACGCCCGCGAATGCGCAGACGTTCGTGGGCACGCTGGTGATAGGTGGGTGCTCGGTGATTGTGGCGGTCCAGGGGATCGCGGGTGATGCGGTCAGGTCGGTCGCGGCGCAGCAGTCGCAGCAGCAGTTCGTTGTTGTCGGCGGCGATGCCTCGGGGGCAGCGAATGTCAGCCGGGTCGATCTCTCGCAAGTCGAGGCATTGATCAACGAGCGCCTCAGCGGCGGCTGATTGTCCACTGTAAACATAACAATCTCAATATTCGTGATCTTATTGTTATCAAAGTTTCAGCCGTTTCCCCGTTGACCGAGATCATCTTCTCAGCGAACACTGCCCCGGCAAGCCGCACCACGCACGGGGGAGTCGATTCGCGATGTCATGGATGCGGCGTTGTGCCGTTGTCACTGCTGTGGTCTTCGGACTGTCAGTAGCTGTTCCGGCCCAGGTGGTGCAGCCCGGCGGTAGTTTCCCGCTGGGTTGGTTCACGGATCTGTTCGCCCTGCGTAAGGCGCTTGCGGCGGTCACTGGGCTGCCGGTGCAGGAGCACGGTGACGCGGGACACGGCGGCTACGGCTCGGCGTCGGCGTCGGCCGCCAACGGTGGTCACGGCTCGGTGCAGAAGAAGGTCAAGGGCGGCCTTGACGGCTATCAGCCGCACCGGGGCGACGGGTCGACCAGGACCACCCGCGGCCATGACGGCTACGTCGATGAGACGAGCAAGCGGCAGGCCAGCAAATCCAAGGCGGGTATGGACCAGTTCGCGAACGCGGACGGTTCGACGACGCAGGTATTGACCGCGGGCAAGGAGAACTACCAAGCCGCTGACGGGACTTGGCAGCCGATCGACCCGACGCTGGTCACCTCCGGTGACCGCTGGTCGATGAAAGCGAACTCGCTGAAGGTCACCCTCGGTGCGGCCACCGCCACGCCGGTCCGCAAGCAAGGCGCCCGCGCCGCGATGGTCGAGCCCTCCGATGCGGCCTCCGCGACGCCGACCGCGACGGCCACCTCCACGGCGCCCACGGCGCCCAGTTCGGACCCGGTGACGGCGGATCCCTCCGCCTCGGCATCGGATCCGGCGGCGCCGGCCACCGAAACGCCGGCCACCGAAACGCCGGCGGCCGGCCCGCTGGTGTCGATGACTCTGCCCTCCGACGACTCGGTCGGTTACGACCTGCGCGGCGCGTCCACGGTCGTGCCCACGGTGACCGACAACCTCGCGACGTATGCGCAGATCCTGCCGGGTACCAACCTCGAGTTGCAGACCTTCGCCAACGGCGTCAAGGAGACCCTGGTCCTTGACTCCCCGGACGCGGAGAACGAATGGGTGTTCCCGCTGCACCTGGACGGGCTGACCCCGCGGATGACCGCGGATGGCTCGGTCGACCTGGTCGATGCGGACGGCAAGGTTCAGGCGTCGTTCCCGCACGGCTCGATGCAGGACTCGAAGTTCAACCCGGAGAGCGGCGACATGGCCCACTCCTCGGCCGTGACGATGTCACTGACCGAGGTCGCCGGCGAGCCCGCGCTGAAGGTCGTCGCGGACCGGGCGTGGCTCGACGACCCCGCCCGCGTGTATCCGGTTCGGGTCGACCCGACCGTGACCACAGGTGACAACGACGACGTGTACGTCGACAACGACACGAGCACCGGCCCGTCCGACCAGAACGGCGACAACCTGCCGGTCGGCACCTGGGACGCCACCGCCACCACCAAGACCCGCTCCTTCCTGCACTTCGCCGGCGCGAGCACCCCGGCCACCGGCCAGCGAGTCACCTCAGCGTCGCTGAAGTTGTACCTGACCTGGCAGTACTCCTGCTCCGAGAACCGTCCCTTCAGCGTTTACGCGGCCACGCAGTCGTGGGACGTGAACACGCTGAAGTCGGCGAATTGGCCGGGCCCCACCGTGAGCGCGTCGGCGCTGGGTTCGCTGACCGTGGCCGATCCTGGTGCTGCCTGCACCAATACCGCCAGCAACCGCAGCGTCGGCACATGGGTGACCGTGACGCTGAACCCGGCGACGTTCAACACGTGGACGTCGGGCAGCCCGAACTACGGTCTGGCGCTGGTGGCGTCCGAGACCGACAAGGTCGCGTGGAAGCGGTTCACGTCGGGGACCTATTCCTCCGGCGCGTACAAGCCGCAGTTGTCGCTGACCTACACCCCGAACGTGCTGCCTCAGGTCGACACCCGTTACCCGACGGACAACACCGTCGTGGAGACGCTGACGCCGCAGCTGGCCACCCGCGCGCACGACCCGGACGCGTACCCGAACAAGGGCCTGACCTACACGTACACGGTCTATGACACCGCGGCCAATGTCGTGGCCACCTCCGGTGCCCTGACCTCCAGCAGTTGGCAGGTCCCGGCCGGCAAGCTGGCCTGGAACGGCAGCTACTACTACACCGTCAAGGTCGGGGACACCGTCGGAACCTCCGTGGAGTCCAACGCGTTCGTGTTCACCACGCCGGTGCCGCAGCCACGCGTGACCTCAGATTTGGCGCAGAACCCGGGCGCCGGCTTCGACCCGAACAACGGCAACTACACCACTTCGGCCAGCGACGCCCAGGTCGCCGGGATCGGTCCGTCGCTGGAGATCTCCCGCAGCTACAACAGCGTCGACACCCGCCGGACCGGCGCGTTCGGCCAGGGCTGGTCCAGCATCCTGGACGTCAAAGCCACCGAACGCTCCGACGCCAGCGGTGCCGTGCAGACCGTCGTGATCACCTACCCGAACGGCTCTGAGGTCGCGTTCGGCCGCAACGCCGACGGCACGTTCACCGCTGCGTCGGGCCGTTACGCGATCCTGACCCAGAACGGGACGACCGGCTACACACTGACCGACAAGGACGCCACGCAGTACGTGTTCAGCGGCGCCGCGGGCAGCAAGGTCTTCCCG
The DNA here is from genome assembly GCF_019704555.1 of Actinoplanes sp. L3-i22. Lineage (NCBI taxonomy): Bacteria > Bacillati > Actinomycetota > Actinomycetes > Micromonosporales > Micromonosporaceae > Actinoplanes > Actinoplanes sp. L3-i22. Next base: position 6,794,448 of record NZ_AP024745.1, on the reverse strand, counting down.
ATCGCGAAGATCATCGACGCTAACGGGCGGCAACTGATCTTCGGCTACGACGGCAACGGTCGCGTCTCCACGATGACCAATGCGTCGGGCCGCAAGCTGACCATGACCTGGAGCACCCCGGTCTCCGGCACCGATGCCTCGCATGTCGCCACCGTCGCCACCGAGGCCCCCACCACCGGGGGCACCGGCTACACCTGGACCTACGGCTACGCCACCGGCGACCAGCTGACCAGTGTCTGCCCGCCCGGCACGACCACCGCCTGCACCACCTACACCTGGGGTAACACCAACAACCAGCACGCCAACGCGGTGCTGAACCTCAACCCGTATTCCTACTGGCGGCTCAACGACGCCGCGGGCGTCTCCGCCGCCAGCAGCGTGCTTACCAACGCCGGCGTCGACAACGGCACCTACAAGAACGTCACGCTCGGCGGTGCCCCGTCACTGACCGGCTCCGGGGCGAGCACCGCTGCCTTCAACGGCACCTCGTCGTACGTGCAGCTGCCCGGCAAACTGGTCGCTGACGGCTCGTACCAGTCGGTCAGCATGTGGTTCAAGACCACCAAGGCCAGCGGTGTGCTGTTCAGCTACAGCAGCGACGCGATCACCGCGGGAACCAGCGCCCGTAACTACACGCCGGCGTTGTACGTCGACAAGAACGGCTACCTGCGCGGCGAGTTCTGGCAGGGCGGCATCGCGCCGATGAAGTCGACGGCGACCGTGACCGACGGGACCTGGCATCACGCCGTGCTCGCCGGCGCCGGCAACACCCAGACCCTGTACCTGGACGGCAAGGCCCAGGGCACCCCGCTGGCAGGCACGATCGCGCTCTACCAGGGTGCCGGCTCCGCCTATGAGTACGTCGGTGCAGGCTATGTCGGTGGCAGCTGGCCGGACAACCAGAACTATGGTGTCTCGCCGGCCCCGGCGGCCTACTTCAACGGCTCGATCGCCGACGTCGCCTTCTACGCCAAGGCACTGACCGGCGCCGACGTCGACCTGCTCAACAGTGTCGCGAAGACGCCGAGCTCGACGATCCAGACGATCACTTCTCCGGCCGGCCGGGTCCAGGCACAGGTCGCGGTCAGCAACGTCACCGGCCAGGTCACCTCGGTGACTGATGAGAACGGCGGCCTCTGGAAGCTGGGCACGCCGACCGTCAGCGGCAGCAGCGACATCTATGCCGCCTCCGTGCTCGGCGGCAAGCCCACCAACTACTGGCGCCTCGGCGACACCAACGCCGACACCACCGACGCGGTCAACGAGGTAGCCGGCGACACCGCCACCTACAGCGCCGTGACGCTCGGCGGTACCGGCCCGTTCGCTGACTCCACCGCCGCCACCTTCAACGGCACCACTTCCAACATCGCGCTGCCCGGCACGGTGGCCCCCGCCGGAGCCTCCTCCGCTGGTGTCTGGTTCAACACCACCAGCAGCACCGGTGGTGTCCTGCTCGGTGCTCAGGCCGGCGCGATCGGCGATACCACCGCCCCCGGCTTGCCCTGGCTGTGGACCACCTCCGACGGAAGGCTCCGCGGGCTGTCCCCGTCGGCCACTCCCACCGGCCCGCTGCATTCCGCGACCGACGCGAAGTGCATCGACATCGCCGCCGGCGCCACCGCGGACGGCACCAAAGCCGAGATCTACGACTGCAACGCCGCCGTGTCGCAGAACTTCACGCTGCCTGCCGGCGGCACCGGGCCGGTCAAGGTCCTGGGCAAGTGCCTGGAGGTCAAGGGCGCTCTGGCGGCCAACGGCACGGTGGTCCAGCTCGCCACCTGCAGCGGCGGAGTCGGCCAGGTGTGGCAGCAGTCCGGCGCCACCTTGAAGAACCCGAACTCCGGCAAGTGCCTCGACTCGGCCAGCGGCGCCACCACCAACCACACCCAGATGCAGATCTACACCTGCAACAGCGCCGTCTCGCAGAACTGGAACCAGTCGCTGTCGTCCGCGACGGCGGTCAACGACGGCAAGTGGCACAGCGCCGTGCTGACCTCGTCGGGCACCGCCCAGACGCTCTACCTCGACGGCGTCGCGCAGAGCACGACCAAGGGCACGATGGCGCTCGACCCGGGTAACCAGCCGAACGCCTACCTCGGCGCCGGCTACACCGGCACGAGCCTGTCCGGCCTGCGTGGCCTGAACACCGTGCGCTACACCGGCAAACTCGCCGAAGCGGCCTTCTACCCCAGCGAACTGTCCGCCGACCAGGTGGCCGCCCAGTTCGAGGCCAGCAAGCAGACCGTCGCGGTCGCGGTCACCACCGTGGACACCACGGTCAAAACGATCACCATGCCGGTGAAGAACGTGACCGTCACCGACCCCGGCGGCAAGACCATCGCCTACGCCTACGACCTGATCAACAACCGGCAGATCGCCGAGACCGACGCGCTGGGCAAGATCACCAAGTACGGCTACGACACCGGGGGCTTCGACAGCCTCGTCTACGACCCGAACGGGGTGCGCACCCAGACCGTCCAGGACGCCCGCGGCAACACCGTCCAGCAGGTCACCTGCCAGGACCAGTCGGCCAACAAGTGCTCGAGCACCTACTACGAGTACTACCTGAACGCGGCGAGCCCGGTCGACCCGCGAAACGACCTGATGACGGCCAGCCGTGACGCTCGCACGCCGGCGGACAAGACGGCCGCGAACTACAACGCCTACAAGACCACCTACGACTACGACGCCAAGGGCAACCCGCTGGTCACCACCGATCCGCTCGGTGGCACCACCAGCACCCTGTTCACCGACGGAACCACCGTCAAAGCGTTCGGCTCCACCACAACCTTCGCCCCGCCGGGGCTGCCCTACCGCATCGTCAACGCCGGCGGCGGCGTCCAGCAGATCTTCTACACCGCCAACGGTGACGTGGCCGAAGCCATCTCCCCGGCCGGCGAGGTGAGTGACTACACCTACGACAACCTCGGCCGCAAACTCGCGGAAAAGGTCACCACCAGCACCTTCGCGCAGGGCCGCACCACGTCGTTCACCTACGACGCGCAAAGCCGGGTGCTCACCGAGACCGATCCGACGATCACGAACCGGGTCACCAGCGCCACGCACACCGCGGTCACCACCAACGTCTACGACGCCGACGGCAACATGACGTCGCAAACGATCTCCGACAGCACCGGCGGCGATGTAGCCCGCACCCAGACCGTCACGTTCAACAGCCTCGGGCAGAAGCAGTCGCAGACCGACGCGCTCACCAAGACGACCAGCTTCACCTACAACCCCTACGGCCAGGTCACCTCGGAGACCGACTCCGACGGCGGCGTCACGACCTTCGACGTCGACGCCGAAGGCAACGTGCTGTCCGAGACGATGCACGGCTGGACCGGCGACCCGAACCACCCGACCGCCGCCACCGACCTGCCCATCGTGAGCAACATCTACGACCCGGCCGGCCGGCTGATCAGCCGCACCGACGCCGTGGGCCGCACGACCGCGTACACCTACACCGACAACGGGCTGACCGCGACCGTCACCATCTCCCAGGGCAGCGACGCGTACCTGCAGGAGAAGAACGAGTACGACGACGACGGCAACCTGATCACACAGTGGACCAACAACGGGGTCACCAAGACCCAGTTCAAGTACGACAACGCCGGCAGGCAGTACCAGACGATCGTCGACCCGGACGGGGTCAACCGGGTCACCACCAATGACCTCGACGCGATCGGCAACGTGGTCAACACGGTCCAGAACGTCGGCACCGGCAGCGCGCTCAACGCGACCCGCTACCGCTACGACCGCGAAGGCCGCATCACCGCGCAGACCGCGTACAACGCCAGCCCGGACACCACCCCGGTAGCCCGCTGGAAGATGAACCAGACCAGCGGCACCACCGTCGCCGACAGCTCCGGCAACAACCCACTGACCGCCACCAACATCACCTGGACCAACGACACCACCCGGGGCCAGGTCGCCACGTTCAACGGCACCACCTCGACGATCAAGGGCGACGAGGCGCCGGTCGACACCACCCAGCCGTACACCCTCTCGGCGATGGTCAAACTGACCAGCAAGGGCGCCGACAGCCAGATCGTCGCGCTGCAAGGCAAGCTGAGCACGCTCCCGCTGAGCGTCTCCTACGCGAAGACTGCTGACCGCTGGCACGTCGGGTTGGCCGCCGAGAAGACCGACGGCACCATCGCGTCGGCCGGCGGCGACGGCACCAGCTCGCCCACGCTCGGCTCCTGGACGCACCTTGCGGTCAGCGTCAACCCGCAGGCCAAGACGGTGGTGCTCTACGTCAACGGCACCGCCGAAGCCACCCTCACCAGCAGCCAGACGCTCAACGCCCCAGCATCGTCGATCCTGATCGGCCAGCCCACCAGCGGCACCGGTTTCACCGGCTCGATCGCCGACGTCCAGGCCTACCAAAGCTCCCTGAGCACCACCCAGGTCGCGGCGATCACCAGCGGCACCGCACCCGCTGCCTCCGCCACGGTCTCACGCACCAGCGCGACGCTGGACGAAAGCGGCCTGGCCGTACGAACCAAGGACCCGCTCGGCAACCTCACCGACGTCAGCTACGACGAAGGCGAACGGCCCACCGTCACCACCGGCCCCGCCGTCACCAACGAACTCTTCGGCAAGCTCCCGACGCCCGCACGGCCAGTCACCTGGGCCGGCTACGACACCTTCGGCGACCAGACCGAAAGCCTCGACGCCAACCAGAACAAGTCCTGGACGTTCTACGACCGAGCCGGCAACGTCCTGGAGACCCACGGCGCGAAATACGTCACGCCCGACGGCGTGACCACCATCAACCCGATGTCGAAGACCGACTACGACACGCTCGGCCAGCCGACCAAGTCAACCGACGAGCTCGGCAACGAGACCACCTACACCTACGACCAGCTCGGCCGGCTCGCCAAGACAGTGACACCCAACGGCGGCGAAACCACCGCCACCTACGACAACGTGGGCGAGCCGCTGACAGTCACAGGCCCGACCGGCGCGGTGTCCTCAACGTTCTACGACTACCTCGGCCGCACCATCACGTCGACGCAGGCGGTCCGGCAGACCGGCCAGACGCTGATCACCGAAAACAAGTACAACACCGCCGGCCTGCTCGAATCGACGAAGAGCCCGGCCGGCGTGACCGAGAGCTACACCTACAACAACGCCGGCGACCAGCTGACCGTCAAGGACGGCGCCGGCCAGATCACCAAGACCGACTACGACGGCCTCGGCCGCCCCACCGGCGTCGAACAACCCGACGGCGCATACCAGTCCACCAGCTACGACATGCTCGGCCGCGCGACCGCAACCGCCGCGTACACCACCAGGACCAGCACTCCCGCCCTGACCAGCAGCGCGCAGACCTACGACGCCGCCGGCAACGTGCTGACCAGCACCGACGGACGCAAGACGGTCACCTCGTTCACCTACGACGCAACCGGCCTGGTCCTGGGCGAACACCAGCCGACCACCGTCGCAGACACTCAGGGCACAGCGGTCGACACCTCCTTCGGCTACGACCTGCTCGGCAACCGGACCCGGTTCACCGACGGCCGCAAGAACGCGTTCTGGACCACGTACAACACCTGGAACCTGCCCGAGAAGACCATCGAGCCGGCCACCAGCCAGTACCCCGCCGAAACCGACCGCAGCTACACCACGACCTACGACGCGGCCGGCCAGACGGTCAAGCGCACCTCCCCGGGCGGGATCGCGCAGACCTACACCTACGACAACATGGGCGAGCTGACCAGCCAGTCCGGTACCGGCGCCGAAGCAGCGACCAGCGCCCGCACCTTCGGATACGACCTCGGTGGACGCGTCACGAAGTTCTCCTCACCCACCGGGGACAACACGGTCGACTACGACGACCGAGGCCTGCCGACCGCGGTCACCGGCCCGTCCGGTAACTCGTCCTTCACCTACACCGACGACGGCCTGATGTCCTCCCGCGCCGACGCCGCCGGCACGACGAACTACGCCTACGACCAAGCCGACCGGCTGTTCACGCTGAAGAACACGACCGCGGGCACGGACCTGACCTACACCTACGACCAGACGTCCGCGGTCAGCCAGATCACCTACGGCGGTACCGCCAACCGGCGAATCTTCACCTACGACGGCCTGCACCGCACCACTGCCGACGAGCTGAAGACCTCCGGCGGCACGTCTCTCGCGAAGATCGCGTACGGCTGGGACGAAAACAGCAACGAAACCTCGAAGACGACCACCAACTTCGGCAGCACCACCGCCACCACGACCAACACGTACACGTACGACCGCGCCGACCGGCTCACCTCCTGGGGCGACGGCAACACCACCATCGGCTACACCTACGACCTGTCCGGCAACCGAACCGGCAACGGCTCAACCACCTACACCTACGACGAACGCAACCGCCTGACCACCGACAACACGGGCGTCAGCTACGGCTACACCCCGCGCGGCACCCTCAAGAACGTGGTCGGCCCGAACAACGCCTACACCACCACCGCCGACGCCTTCGACCAGACGATCACCCAGACCTACAACGGCGGCACCGAAACCTACGGCTACGACGCCCTCGGCCGAGCCCTGCAAACCGGGTTCTCCTACACCGGCACCAGCAACGACCTGGCCAAGGACGACTCCGGCGCCACCTACGTCCGCGACCCCGGATCAGACCTGGTCGGCGCCGCCTCCGCCGGCAACACCCGCCTGGTCTGGACCGACCTGCACGACGACGTCGTCGGCCAGTTCACCACCGCCGGCACCACACTGGCCGGCAAGACGATCTACGACCCGCTCGGCACCGTGAAGACCAGCACCGGCATGGTCGGCAACCTCGGCTACCAATCCGAGTACACCGAGACCACCACCGGCCGGGTCAACATGGCCGCCCGCTGGTACAACACCGGCACCGGCCAGTTCGACAACCGCGACACCGTCGCCAACAACCCGGCCCCCGACTCCATCGACGCCAACCGGTACCAGTACGCCAGCGCGAACCCGATGATGAACACCGACCCCACCGGCCACATGAGCCTCGGGGGCCTGTTCAACAAAGCAAAGTCGGTGGCCTCGTCCGCCTATCACGCGGTGGGTTCCTACACCGCGCAGGCATACTCAGCTGCCTACAGCTACGGCTCGTACGCCTACCACTCCGCGGCCGCCACCTACTACTCGGCCAAGGCCAAGGTGTACAGCGCTGTCGCCACGGTAGCCCGGCACACCGGCATGAAAGGCCTGGCCAAGAAGGCCGAGCAAGGCCGCAAACGCGCCACACAAAAGAAGCGTGCGCAGCAGCATAGGGCGTATAAAGCTCACCAAGAAGCCAAACGAAAAGGCGCTGCGCTCAAGCAGCGGGCAGCCCGAGCAGTAGTCAAGGCCGTCAAAATCGTCGGCGACGCTGCCAAAAAGTCCGTAAAGTATGTTAAGGAGCACAAGAAGCAAATTATTGCTGTCGTTGCCGTAGTTGCGACTGTCGCTCTGGCGTTTACGCCGCTCGGGCCGGTTGGAGCCATGGCTGCTGGCATCGCGATCAATATGCTCAAGGACGCGGCCTCCGGCGACATCCACAATCTTTCCGATCTTGGTAATTCTTTCGCCAGCGCAGCCATCTCCGGTGCAATCGGCCTGGCAACTGGCGGCCTTGGCGGCGCGATCGGCGGCAAGGTGGCTGGCTACGCGGCCGGCAAGCTCGGCGCGAACTTGTTCGGCAAAGCTATCTCCGGCGGTATCGCCGGTGGAGTCGGCGGCGGAGTCGCAGACGCCGCCGAACAGGTGGCTACAACTGGCCACGTCAATTGGTCCCAGACTGCGCAGGCCGCCAGCACTGGCGCACTGGTCGGAGCCGTTGTTGGTGGAAGGAGTGGAGGAAACAGAAGTTGCCCGAAATCCGACAACCACAGCTTCGCCCCGTCGACTCAGGTTCTAATGGCGGACGGCAGCAAGAAGAAGATTGGTGACGTCAAGCTTGGTGATCAAGTTGTGGCGACTGATCCGAAGTCCGGGAAAACCGAGAATAAATCGGTAAGCGTCCTGCATCACCATCAAGATACCGACCTGGTCGACATAACGGTTCAGGATGGTAAAACGGCCAAGGCGGCTGTCGTCCATACGACTGTGAAGCACCCGTTCTGGAACGCCACTGACAGCAAATGGGATGAGGCTCAAGACCTGAAGGTGGGCGACGAACTTCGCGACGCTGACGGTGTGTCGACCCAGACCGTCGCCGCAGTCACGATCTGGACCGGCCTCAATTGGATGGACGACCTGACGGTCAACGACCTCCATACGTACTATGTCTTGGTTGGAAACGAGCCAGTTCTAGTCCACAACTGCGGCGGTTCAGTCACCGGGCATTCCGGGACGTGTGGTTGCGGTACTGGCGGTCAGGTCCGTTGGGGTAACGGCACATTTGGTAAAAGTAATGGCGGAGGGCAAGTCGGTGAGGATGACGAGATAAACGCATGGGATCACCTCGAGCTTGATGGCGCGAACGTTGTTCGGAAGGAAACCCAAGTTCGGTCGCCAGCTTTCAAGAAAACCCGGAAGTACGATGGTCTTGTCGAGATCGAAGGTCAGTGGCTCGGCATCGAAACTAAGGGCGCCACTGGCAAGCGCAACCCTCATCAGCAAGCATTCGATGACTGGCTGAACGAGCCTGGCAACACTGTCACTACTAAAGATGGAAAAACGATTGTAGGCACGTTCGACGTCTGGATTGACCGTAAATAGTAGGCACGTAAACGGTGATCGAAGGGTGTGAAAACTATGAGCTTTGACCTGGCAATCTGGCGTCAGACGACAATGATTGACCCTGACCAGGCATTCCATATATATGATCAATTGACTGATGGTATTGCGGGTGTGGTTGAGGCTAGTCTGGATGTGAGCAATTTCTATGACGCCGTCATGGAAGCATATCCGGATGCTGATGATGAAACGGATGACGACGACTCGCCCTGGGCCTCGGAGGTCTATCGCACGGAGGAATGCGTGTTGCTGGCAATATCGTGGTCGAGAAAGGGTGAGCTTAAAGATTTTGTCCTGAGAACGGCTGGGGAGAAAGGATTGGCAGTTTATGATCCTCAATCCCGCGCCATCTATCTACCCTCGGCATGAGAGGGCGGCTAATCAGCGTACTTTGGGCCGTCATTGCGGTTCAGGCGGTTTGCATGACTTGTGTTGTTTGATCATCACTCGCCGGGCGAATTTTCGAACGTCGCGGACCAAGTGGGCGCGCCTGCCCCTGGGCAGTATCACGCGGTCTCTGCCCAGGGAGAGGCGAAACGGAGCCGCGTCGACCTGGCCGGCGATCGGGAATCGACGACCAGACAGCGGTTGGCGTGGGCCTGATCGCGGACCAGCTGGGTGGTAGGGTCCAGCGACCGGAAGTGCGGGCAGCCAGCCATTTCGGGCGTCCTCGATCTGGTGCGTTGCCAGGCCTGGGAGAGGGCCGGTCGCGCCCAGCACCCGTCCGCGGTCGTGCTCGACACCAGTCGATCCGGGCCGCGAACCGTGTCCCCAAGACCACGATTGGCAAAGACGCCGGCAAGAAAGTCCCCGGCCGCAAACGTGGTCTGGCCATCGACGCCCTCGGCCTGATCATCGCCGTTGTGGTGACCACCGCGTCGATCAGTGACAACTTGATCGGCATCCGGCTGTTCGACCAGGTCGCCGAACACACCCCGACGGTCACCCGGGCCTGGGTCAACGCCGGCTTCCAGCAGGACTTCGCCGCCCACGGCGCCGTCCTGAATATCGACGTCGAAGTCGTCAAACGATCCGACACCCGGGCCGGGTTCGTCCCGGTCAAGAAGCGCTGGATCGTCGAACAGGTCTACGGCACCCTGATGCTGCACTGTCGGCTGACCCGCGACTAGAAGCCGGACCGAAGCGTCGGTGTCGCGAACATTGTGGGCGTCAACAGCCACCATGATCCGACGGCTGACCGGCACCAGCACCCCGACCTGGCGGTGAACCGTCGCACATGACCACACTGCTCGACCTGATCGCCGAACGCGAGACCACCACCGCCCAGACCGCGGCCCGGCTCAGCGGTGCGTTAAGGAAATGGATGGGGCCGGCTCGGCCGAACGACATTTGGCGGTCCGCGTGATCGCTGTGCCTGCCGACAGGGCCAGCTAGTTAGCAGGTGGGGGACTGCCTGGGTTGTCACCGGCTCCGTGGTGGTGGCCGCGTCTACGCATTTGGACGCCGGCGTCGGTGAGGAGCCGATGGGTGAAACCGTAGGAGCGTCCGGTTTCGGCACAGATCCTGCGGATGGAGGCGCCCTCGCCATAACGGCGCACAGCCTTTTCCTGTAGAGCGGCGCGAGCCTTGGCCGACAGCCGCCGTACCGGCTGGTGGGGCGGCTCGGTGGGTTCGGTCGGTGGTGTGCCGGCGTTCGTCTCGTCGGTTAGGGGTTTCATTGCGTATGGCTCCGAGGCGGGTAGGCGGCAGGGAGGGAGACTTGTTGCCCAGCTGAGGCTCAGAGCAGAAGCAGCGTGAGCAGGACGACGGCGATCGGGAGGACGGCTGCTGCGGTGCGCAGGGTGGCCCGGCGGGCGCGCTGGTGCGCGAGGTAGCTAGCGACTCGGGCGGTGAGCTGGTGTTGTGCCGCGGTGGGCTCGGCCTCCGGGATGTGGCCGGGGTCGAGCAGGGGCTGGGCTTCGGGTGCGGTGACCACGATGCTGAACGCGCCAGCGATGTCGCTTGGCTGGTAGCTGGCCAGCGGATGCCGCACACGAGCACGGGATTGTCGGACCCGGCGTACAGCGACGACGTGAACGAAGGGCGGTCGCAAAGCCGCTGGGGGTGGTGCCGCCGGCTGCGGGCTGGCGTGCGGGGCAGGAACGGCCGGTGGGGTGCCCGTCGCCTGCTGTGGGCTGTAGGTGCAGCTGGAGGAGTGCCTGTCGATGTAGGCGGTGTCGGCGGTATCGGTGGCGGCGGTGCGGGCGGCGGCCAGGTCGTTCCAGGTACGGGTGTCGCGGGTGCGGTGTAGCAGGGCGATCAGGTCGAGGTGGCGGCGGCAGGACCGCAGGATCCGCATGTGCGCGGCGAGCACGGCGGTCCCGGTGTCGAGGTCGGTGTGTGGGGTGTGGTCGGACCAGATGTGCCAGGCGCAGGCGATTGCCCGGCTGGCTTCGGCGCAGTGGCCGGCGGTGTGCAGGCTGGCCGCGAGATCGGTGGTGGCGGTGAGAATGTCTGCGGTGCGGTCCAGGTCGCGGTAGGCGGCCAGCAGGCCGCGGCGGACCGTGATCGCTTCGTCGTGTCGGCCGTGCTGCTGCAGGACGCTGCCGTAGGTGGCGGCGGCCTCGAGGCGACGCGGGTGGGTGGGCAGCCCGGGGTGCAGGTTGCGGCTGGCCCGGTAGGCATAGGCCGCGGCGCGGAGCTGGTCGTCGCCGGTGGTGAGGGTGGCGTACAGGATGCAGGCGTCGGCCAGCATCGGAGCGTCGGCCATCATGTTGTGGGTGCGTTCGTGCAGGTGGGCGGCGAGCAGGTTCACCGCACTGGCGGTCTGCCCGTTCTGCTGCAGCTGCCGTGCCGCCGCGAGCGCCGCCGGAAGACTATCGAGGCGCCCGAGAAGCGGGGTGTGCTGCCGGCCGCGCTGCCGGGTGCCGGGGCGACGTTGCGAAGCCATGACAATCTCATCCTTTTCGCACGGCGGTTGGTGGATTGGGGTGGCCGGGTGCGCACCTGCAGGTTCTGGAGATGCGCACCCGGTCCCGGGGGGACGCCGTAGCAGCGGCACCCCCCGGGTGTCACCGGGGACGGAAAGGCGGACGCCTCCGGTGACCGGGTCAGCGCAGGCCCCGGGGGAAGGGCGGCGCTGACCTGCGGGAAGCTGCGGCTCACCGATCGGCGGCTCAGGCCGGGTAGCTGCCGACTCCCCGGGTTTTGGGCGCGGCGGGTGGCCGCCACATCGGGAACAGCGGCGGCCCGCCCCGGGTCACCTCGTACGGTTCGAGTGGCTGGTAGCCGTGCCGCCGGTAGAGGGCCCGGTTGCGCGGTCCGGTGGCTTCGAGGTAGGCGGGCCGGTCCAGCAGGTCCACCGCGATGTGCCGGTGATCGAGGAGTGCGGCGCCGAGGCCTTTGCCTTGCTGGCCGGGGCGTACGGCCAGGAACGCCAGGTAGGCGTGCGGTTGGCCAGACGGGTCCGGGTGGTGCTGGTGCATGGCGTGGTCGAGCTGCTGGAAGCGGGTCAGGGCGGTGCCGGTGATCGTGGCGAGCTGGACGTCGTAGTCGGCGATCGCCGGTGCGGGGGTGTGGTCGAGGTCGTACCAGAGGGCGGTGGCGTTGTCGCCGAGCAGTTCGACGAGACCGTGGTCGATGGCGTGTTCGGCCAGCATCCGGAAGTAGGGCGGGTAGATGTGGGCGCGCAGGTCGGGGTCGGGCACGAGCCAGCCGGCGAGGTCGCCGTGCAAGAACGCGTCGGCGAGGATGCCGGTGACCAGGCTGACGTCGGTGTCGTTTGCCTGGGCGCGGCGTACTCGCATGATGTCGGCGTCGGTCATTGCCGCATCACCGGCCGGCCGGTGTGGGGGCAAGGCCGGTGGTGCCGCTGATCAGGCCGCGGTTGGCGCCGGCGCCGATCGTGTCGTACACGTCGCGTCGAGCGGCCCGCAGGTACAGCCCCCACAGCATGCCCAGCAGGGCCGCGACGCCGAATCCGGCGGGGAAGATCCACCGCCAGGGCGAGGACTCCTCGACGCCGAGCAGCACGTGGAACTGCTGCAAGGTGACCACCAGGATCCAGCCGAGCACCGCTGCGGCGGCGATCGGGGCGAGCAGCCCGCGCCAGACGCCGACGCCGTCACGGTTGGTCCGGCGCAGGAAGTAGGCGAACACGGCGACCGAGGTGATCAGCATGAGGATCAGCACGCCGAGACCGCCGGTGACGGTGATCCAGAAGAACAGGTTGACGACCGGATCCCAGCCGGCGTACGCGAACAGGCAGATCACGGCGAACGCGATGGCGCTCTGCACCAGCGACGCGGTCTTGGGGATGCGGCTGCGCACGCTGGTGGTGGCCAAGGCGTGGAACAGCACCCGTTCACGGCCCAGCGCGTACAGGTAGCGCGTGACGAACTGGTGGAAGCTCAGGGTCGCGGCGAACAGGCTGGTGAAGTAAAGACCGTGTCCGACGGTGATGAGCCAGGCCGGGACGTAGGGGGCGGTCAGGTTGAAGATCAGGCTGGTGCTCTGTTCGGTGGCGGCTTGGACGATGTTGGCGGGCCCGGCGGCGACGGTCATGGCCAGGGCGCCGAAGCCGTAGAGTCCGCCGATCAGGATCAGGGAGCTGTAGGTGGCCGTCGGTACGGTCCGGACAGGATTTTTTGTTTCTTCGGACAGCACCGGGCCGCCCTCGAATCCGACGAAGCCGGTGATCGCGAGGGTCAGCAGGACGCCGATTCCGGGGGTGAGCAGCTGGCTCGGGTCGATCGCGGTGTATTCGGCGTGTCCGCCGGCCGGGTGGGCGATCTGGACGATGGCGTAGGTCAGGGACACGCCGATCTCGGCGAGCAGCAGCACGGTCAGGACTTTGCCGACGGCGTCGACGGGCATGATGCCCAGGACGGTGATGATCGCCCAGCCGATCAGCGCCCACAACCACCATGGCCCTGACCAGCCGGTGAGCGACGCGACGAAGTCGGTGCCGGCGGGGCCGAGGCCGCCGTAGAGGCCGTCGCCCATCGCGCAGTAGGCGAGGACCGCGACCGCCGCAGCGGCGACGCCCGCGACCCGGCCGAGCCCGTGGGTGACGTAGGTGTAGAACGCGCCGGAGTTGACGATCCGGCGTGACATCGCCAGGTAGCCGATGGAGAAGACACACAGCACGACGGCGATGAGCATGTAGCCCAGCGGGATACCGAGCAGGCCGGTGACGGCCCATCCCGTCGGGGCGCCGCCGCCGAGGACGGTGAACGGCGCGGCAGCGCCGATCATGAAAGCGATCACCGCGAAGATGCCCAGCCGGTTGGCTGCCAGCGCCTGCCGGACCGGGCTGACCGGGTGTGATCGAGGGGATTCAGACACGAAGGAGCTCCTGAACTCACAGAACAGCAGTAAGGAAAGAGGGGGTGGCCGGGGGCGGGTCAGCGCGCCGTGACCGTCGAGGCGGTGTTGCCGACAAAGCTGTCGAGATGTCCGAGCAGAGCGGGGATCGGCTGGCGGGTCTGCCGGCTGTATGCGGTCAGCTGGGTGACCGCGGAGCCGGAGGTGTTCTCGAAGACGCGCCGGTACACGCCGGTGGACAGCAGCAGACCGACCAGGACCCGGTCGAACGGGTCGAAGTCGCGGCCTTTGCTCATGCTGGTGTTCAGCCGTGCGCACGCCCAGTACGCCGTGTTGTTGTCGGTCGGCGCGTAACTGGTGCGCTGCCCGCCGAACAGCCGCTTACGGGTGATCTCCCGCAGATCACCGGAGAGCACCATGCGCCGGGCGACCTGCTGGTAGGCGTCCTTGGACAAGAACCGTAGGCAGTCATAGACGTGCACCGGTTCGGGTTCGGCGGCCAGCTGGTCCAGCACGGTGTGCGCCAGCGCGTCGGGCGGCGGCCGGCGGTTGACGACCACGACCCGGCCCTGCTGGTCGACGTCGATGTGCTGGCCGGCCCCCAGCTCGGCCAGCATCGCGCAGGCCAACCCGAGCGCGATCAGATCCTGGTCCACGAAAAGCCTCCCTCCATCGTGGGCCAGGCGAAACAGGTCGTCGCCGAATCGGGGCCACGCCGACGGGCGTGAGGGACGAGGGGCCACGACGGCGTACTGAGCGACGGTGTGCGGTGGGCCGGCGGCCGGAACCGCAGGCGGCACAGCAGGCGTGGCGTGCGACGGCGTCTGGCCGACGGGGTAGCCGGCCGGGATGGGCTGATCGCCGCCCGGCGCGGCGGGTCCGGCGTAGGGGCCCGGTGACCAGTTGTGGCCGGCGGCGTGCCGGGGCGTGGGCGGGTACTGGCGCGGATCGTGCAGATCCTGCGGATGCGGGTAGGACATCGAACCCCCGAATGGCTCGGGTCTATCTCGACGGAAAAGGGAAGGATGAAGAGGGCGCGGCGGGCCCGGCACGCCATTGCGTGGGAAGTGTCGTGCCCGCCGCACCGGGGTGTCCCGGCCCCGCTGTGCTGGCCGAAAGGGCCGGGACGCTGCTCTGCTCACCTGCCGGAACCGGCCGGGCAGTCTCGGCGGCGGGCAGCATTCTTGTGGCGACGCTTCGGAGAACGCCTCAAGCCTTTCCTGCGGTGCATGGTGGTGCCCGCTCATCGATCATCGACACGATAGAAGACCTTTCACGGATAGTCGCTCGGCGACACCCTTTGAGTTCCGCCATGAAGGCGTAGGTCGTGCGGTAACGCGCTGCCAATAATCGCAGGCCCATTGGCAGTTGGAAATACCAAAATCGCGCGCATCCGCGTGCCAGATTCCTGCCACATTGCTGTGACCAGCTATGATGCCCAAAAGCAACGTCGTGGCGAAGCTACCGAAATTCCCACGATAGGCGCCCTCCGCTGCACCTGGAATGCGTGTCGTCATGGGTACGTCGACATGGCCGACCCTGCCGGTCGGCGACACCATAGAGCCGGTAGGCAACGCGGGCCACGGCGATACCGCCGCTCGCCGAAATTGGCGTAGAGGCGATATCTTCCGCAGTCCTTGGAGTGGCGCAGGACGACATGGCTGGGTAGCGCACGATGTATGCGGGTGAAACGGCTGGAGCTAGAGGTGAACCTCCTTGCGTCGCGGCCCGCGCCCGGATTTGCACGAGTGCCAGTCACTCTGTTTCCGTGGCCGATCTGCCGCTGCAGTGGCAGATCCTGTACGGCGGAATGTTCGAGGGCAGCCGGACGGTGCCGCGGGTTATCGAACGCGGCCGACGACGCCGTAGAGGCTGACGTCGTGGGGCTTTGGCCGTTTGTCGGACTCGTCGGCGGGCCGCCATTCGCTGACTGCGACGTACCCGGGATCCAGGATGTCCAGGTCGGTGAAGAACGTTGCGATCTCGTCTTTCGTCCTGGTCCGGGCGATGGCTTCGCCGGCGGTGTACATCCGCTCGTACTCCGCGGCCTCTTGCGGCGTCACGAAGTCGGGCGTGCCGTGCGAGACGATCAGAAAGCTCCCTGAGGGGAGCGGGTCCAGCAGCGCCCGGACGATGCGCTGGGCCTCGGCCAGGTCGGGGATGAAATGCAGCACGGCGGCCAGCACCAGGCAGACCGGCTCCCGCAGGTCCAGCGTGTTCGCCAGGGCCGGATCATCGAAAATGAGGCGGGGCTGGCGGATGTCGGCTTCGACGTAGTCGGTGCGGCCTTCGCGGCTCCCGGTCATCAGGGCTCGCTGATGAACGCCGACCATCGGGTCATTGTCGACATACAGCACTCGGGCCTGCGGGGTGATCCGCTGCGCGACCTCATGGGTGTTGCCCGGCGCGGGCAGGCCGGTGCCGATGTCCAAAAACTGGCGGACACCGGCCGCCGCTACCGCCTCAACCGCCCGGACCCGGAAATCACGGTTCGACCGGGCCGCGGTCGGTACCCACGGGAACTTCGTGGTGAGCGTGTCGGCGAACGCTCGGTCGACAGCGAAGTTGTCCTTGCCGCCCAGCCAATAGTCGTACACGCGAGCGGGATGTGCCGTGCTGGCGTCCACCGTCCGTGACCTCCCCCGATGCGCAGCCGCGGGCCGGCTGCCTGTCAGAGCCTGGACTGCCGCGCCGCCGGCGGACTCTGCTGCCTCACTGCCGTCCTCGCGGTTGAGCTGCTGAGGGTCGAGCACGGGTTGAAGCGCCAGCCGGCGGCGGGAGAAACCGAGCTTCTTGTCCGTGTCCACCCCGAAGAAGATGCGCATCGCGGTACGCCGGTATTCGGACGGCCAGTGGACTTCGCCGCGCTCGTAGCGGCCGAGTTCACGGTCGTCGAGAAGACCGCCGTAGATCTTGGCGAAATCGATGCCCGGGAACTCCTTCTTCATGATCGCGTTGATGGCGTCCACCGCCTCGGGCCGATCAATCCGAGCGGGGCTGCCATCAGGCAGCTTGTCTTCTGCCGAAGGCGTGCACTTCATCAGGTCCATCAGTACCTTATTCGGCGTGAACTCCGACGACTCCGATGAGGCCTCTGCGGATGTCAGGTCCTCGGGTCGTTCAGTCGTCTGGGCATGGCTGGCCATGCTTGATCCCCCGTCTCATGCCGTCGGCGACGCCGCGCCCGGCGTAGCCAACGCGGTTGCCACCAACAAGGAAGACGGCCCCGCGGCCGTCCGTGCGACCCGCTCACTCCGCGTGCCGCTGACACCGCCTCGCGCGACAGAGCTGCCCCTGACTGACGCCCTCGCACATCGACCGGCGCGTTCGGACAGCGATCGCGCGGCCGGGCGCGAGCAGCGGTCGTCCCCACGGTGCCGTCGCCGCCCGCCGGCGTCCTGCCGCAACGCTGCCACGCCGACCTCACCGCACATCGTGACCTGCGAACGCCGGCGGGCAGGGCGTCTCGAGTTCAGGGCTTGCATGCCACTCCCGCCCAGCACACGGCGTCTGCGGGCTCGAAAGCGCCCGGGTCCGGGCGCCACGCCGCGGCCGGGACCAGCCCTGGCGCCAGCAGCACCCAGTCACCTAAGAAACCGGCGACCTGCTCCCGCGTTCTCGGGACCAAGGTCATCCCGGCCCCCCTGGCTACGGCAACGGCCTGGTTGACCGGTTCAGGATCGAAGTCGGCGCTTGGGTGCGTGATCGCCACACAGCTGCCCGACGGCATCGCGTCCCGTAACTCGGCGACCTTGCCCCACGGGTCGTCCTCATCGGCAACCAGCGTCAAGACCGACGTCAGGGTCACACCGACCGGCCGGCTCAGGTCGAGCACACCGGTAAGTGCCGGATCGGCCAGGATCGTTCGCGGGTCCCGCAGGTCAGCGTCAACGTACGCGCAATGGCCCTGAGGATGGCTGGTCAGCAACGCCCGGGCGACGGCCAGCACGAATGGATCATTGTCCACGTAGACCACCCGCGTGCTGTGCTCGATGGCCTGGACGATCTCGTGCAGGTTCAACGAGGTAGGCAGGTCGGTGCCGAGGACAAGGAACTGGCGGATGCCCAGCTGCTCGGCCATGATCCGGGCGGCACGGCGGAGAAATGCGCGGTTCTCGTGGACCATGCGCGGCAGGCCGGGAATGGCGGTGACCATGGCTTCGGCGACCGTGCGGTCGACCTGGAAGTTGTCCTTACCACCCAGCAGGTAGTTACGGACACGCGCCGAATGCGCAACTCTGGTGTCGAAACGGCTCTCTTCAGTCACGACAAGCTCCTGCTGAGCGAGCCGCTGACCGGCCGGCCGTAGTCCGGACGCGGCCACGACACGTCGCGGGTCACCGCGGGACTTGCGGCAGCGCCATGCACCCGATCCGCGCCGGCAACGTGCACTCGTGCAGCTGCGCAGACGACGGCGGTGCCTCGGCCGCAGCACACCACCCGTATCGCTCGCACAGCGTGGGGCTCAACGGCCTCAGCGCAGGATGATGCCGCCGCGGTGCTCGCGCGACGGACACCCGAACTCGCTGCCAGTGTGGAGTTCATCGGATGGTCTCGGACGTGAGATGGCGAGCACAGACCTGGTCGTGGGGACGGGCGTCAACGTCCACGACGGCCATGTCGAACAACAGGCTTCCGGGCTGGTAGTCGCGCGGCAGCAACTCGCGAGCATCGCGTTCGACAGCTCGCGCCTCAGCCGCCCTGCCGCACCGGTCGAGCATCGCGGTGTACGTGCCTGCGATGACACAACCGTGGCTCGTGCGCCGGTCCGGTGCCCGGCGCCAACTCTGCCAGCACCGCCCGATCAGCCGGATCGCCTCACCACACCCGCCGGTCGCCTGCAGGCACATCGCCAGCCGCACTCGAGCCTGATCCGCCTCGATCGGCATTCCCAGCTGGTCATGCACGCTGATCATCGACCGATACGCGTCGGCTGCCTGCCGGTAGAAGCCCGCCCGTCCGGCCGCGGACAACGAGCCGGCAGCCGTGGACTCGTAGGCATGGGCCAGCACCGCGATCGCCGCAACAGTAAGTGGATGCACCAGGCCAAAGAGTTGTTCACGGGTGGTGCTGGCGTATCGCGCCCATGGAATATTCAGCGCATGGTCATGATCGTCGAGACCACTGTAGGGGTAGATCATCGCGGCGTCGGCCAGCACCGCGTCCGGACCTTCGGCCCGCGGGTCCAGATCGTGGAGCAACAGCTTGACCAGGGCGAACGCTTCGTCGTCGCGGTTGTACGCGAACAACGCCTGTGCGCGGGCAGTGACCGCGGCGCGAGCATCCTCGACCGAACGCTGGTCGTCACTGCCTGTCCCACTGCGCCCCAGGCTGCCACTGTTGGCATCGTCGAGGGTCATGTCGTTGGTCCTCGGAAGTCGTTGCTGCAGAATGCGGGAAACAGGCCGACCCGGCTGGCCAGGTAGCCGCTTTGGACCAGGGTGTGGTCCGGCACGGCGTAACCGCCGGGCACAGCAAACCGGTACGGCGGCACTGCCGATGGCGAGGACAGGCCCATGGTGAGTCCCTCGGCCATCGCCGCCAGTGCTTCGGCGATCATCTGGCTTGTCCGGTCGTCGCCGGACACGAGCCGATAGCGGCACAGGACCTGTTCGAGCTCGTCCCGGCCGCGGCTGCTGTCCTCGTGGTGATAGACCGCAACCGCGTGCAACCCTCCGGCCAATAGCAGTCGCTGCCTGTCGCCGGCGCGTTCGGCCAGTAGCTCGTACGAGCGGCAGAACAACGGGGCATCCTCGTGCCCGATATAGACAGCCAGGTCGGCGCAGACCGCCGCCGCCGGCAGCAGCTGTCCCACGGTGCTATCGGACGGCTCAGCCCCGGCGTCGCAGGCATCGACCGCGTCCAGGCCGGCGGCGAAGCCAGTCTCCGCCGCATCCAGCCGCAGATACGTTTCGGCCAGCAGACCACGGCGTACCGCAACCGCCGGACGGCAAGCGCCGTCACGACTCCGTTGCGTCGGCACCTGCAGCAGCCGGACCGCGGCCTCCGGCCGGTTCAGCACCTGCTCTCGTAGCGCCGCCAGCACCTCGCACCCGATCCCGGGTCTGCCGGTACTCACCACACGTCCACGGACTCATGGCGGCGGCAAACCCGATCATGGCAGCGGCCGACCCGGTCAACCTCCGCGTCGACCAGCATGCCGGGATCGCGCCTGTAGCACGCCACCCGGCCGACGGCGACGTTGTCCTTGCCGCCGAGCCGGTAGTTGTAGATGCGTGCCGACTGAGGAGTTCCGGTGTCGATCCCAACGGATGCGCTCATGAACAACCTCCGCGTCGTGGCCGGACTACAGGAAGGCCCTGACCGAGATGACCCAGGACGGTGCCGGCCGAGTAGCGGGCTGCGGCAGTGTTACGAACCCGCACCAGGGGCGGCTCCGGGGCGAACGCCAGCGATCGGATGATCACGGCACCAGGCCGCAGCAAGGCCGGAATGCAGAACTCGCGATACTCGCACCGCTGGCACAGCCCCACGACCGCGTCATCCACAACGAGACACCGGATCGGCCGGACCGCATCGTGCTGCCGATCAGTGAGCAGCGCCGTGGCGACACCCCGCCGGCGAGAGTCCTCGAGAACACCCAGACCGATCAGGCGCTGGTGCGGTTCTGGCGCATGTGGCTGCCACGCCGCGTCCAGCAACTGCCCGATCCGTTCGCTCACCTCGAAGGCACCCGCCGTCTCGACGAACTCCGAGGACAACTTGCGGATCCCCGGGACCGGCGCAACGCACGGCAGCCAGAGAGCAGCACCCAGCAGAGCACCATCTGCCGCAACGGCAATACGAGCCGAACCGCCCACGAGCGCATCGACGACACGGGTGTCGTAGAACGACCGGAGAAGAAAACGACGCCGATCAGGTTCCGGCACTACCCAAAATCCGACTGACTTGGAAGCAAGTGCAGCTGCGAGAAGACTCGAGACCTCCGGGACGTCCCACTGGGTGGCATTCCGGATGCCAAACTTCAGCGGTTCGGTGGGTTCGGTCATAGCGATGCCTGCGCACTGGCACCGTCGCTTCGGGATGCCTCACGCGCGGTGTCGGTGGGCGGCCCGGCGCGACGCGCAGCTCGCAGGCCGCCGGCGTAGGCCGCAATACCGATGCGCTGCTGGGCCGTCGCCCACAGGGTTCGGCCGTGGACCCGCGGCGGGGAAGGGCGGGTGTTCGCCAGCCCATGAGTGGACATGGTTGATGGGTCTCTCGATGCGAGGAAGAACGAAACGGTGATGGCGGGGGTGGTGTGCCGGCCAGCCACGGGGGCAGCACCGGCCGGCACACCACCGCGGGTCTGCACGTCACGGTGAGGAAGCCGAAAGGCTGCGCTCGGGTCCATCGGCATCCTCCTTCTCGGGTATCGGTTGTGACGGCGCCGAAAGTGCCGTTCGTGACGTGCAGGAAGTTCCTGGTGTGGTGCGGTGTACTCGAAGGCGGGCGGCGGTTTGAAGCACGCCCGCCCTCAAGCGTCTTCCGGGAGAGCCGAGATTCCTATCGCAAAACTTTGTACCTTGGTGGCCGAGTGACGAGAGCTAAACTGTTGGGGCAGAGACTCGGGTGGTCCTGCCATCAAGGCGCTCAGCTCTCATTCGGCCTTGCTCCCCGAAATGGCATCCGCGGCGGCGGGCCTCACCGCTGAGATCAGCTAAGTCCTTAATGGGGATGTCGGAAAGTGTCGGAGTGACGGGAAAACAAACTCCGACAATGAACTCACCGATTCGTGTTTCCGCCTACCCAGCCCCGAGATGCCGCTGAGCATGGTCGTCCGCCAGGTTGTGAGTGATCGTTGATCAGGGCTTGACCGTGGACCGCCTGGGTCTCGGATCACGCCGATGACGGGCCGTACGCGGCGGTTGCGGGCGATGATCATCGGCTGAGTTGCCGGCCGGATGTCGGAGATTGTCGGAACTCGGCGAAGGTGGTTTCCGACAATGCGCGAAGCATGGTGGAATTTCGTAGGCATCTCTGATAGTGCCTGACGAGGCGGCTAGAGGCCGACCCCACATCGGCGGGAGTCGTCTATGAAGCGTTTGATTGTCGACACGCACGCGTCGTCGTGCTATTTCCGTACCTCGGTCGGCGGTGATGGACGCAAAGCGCTAGTGCAGGTCACCGAGCGGCGCAATCTGAATTGCGCTCATTGTTTCGTCTCGTCCACGCAGGCGGATATCGGCGTGCAGTACGTGCTGATGAATCCGTTGTCCGCGTTCAGGCGCGGAGTGAGGAGCCAGGGCAGGCCGGCCACCGACGCTGATGCGATGCGAGCTGTCGCGGCGGTGACGAGCTTGCTTGCCGATCAGCTCGCCGTCGTGAAGATCCGGTTCCCGAACGACGACTTGCCGCTGGGCGGCTGCGACGCGGGCCGGCTGGTTTACGTGTTCGACGACGGGCGGGTCGCCGTGCGCCCGTACCTGGCCTTCGCCGTGCATATTCCGGCATCGATGTATCAGGACACCGAGTTCCTGGCCTGCGGTAAGGGATGTCCTGCGGCCGTGGTCTCCCGAGGTGGCCTCGTCGGTGATCTCGACTCTGAGCACTGCCCGGTCGCCGAGCCCGGTGAGCGCACGCTGCTGCCGCTTGTCGGCGTGTCCCGATGAGCGCGCAGTTCATCGCGATCGAGGGACCCAGCGCCGTCGGCAGATCCACGATCGCCGAGCTGCTGGCCGACCGGCTCGCCGCAATTGGCGACATCGGCGTGCATCTGACCGCAGAGCCGACCCGGACCCCGCTCGGGCAGCTCGTGCGCCGTCAGCAAAACATGTTGCACGGCCGGGCTCTTGCTCTCGCGCTGGCCGCGGACCGGTACGCGCACGTCGAAACCGAGATCATCCCGCAGCTCAACGACGGCCGGCACGTCGTGACCGCTCGCTACGTCCCGTCCTCGCTGGTGCTGCAACGCATCGACGGCCTCGACCTCGACGAGATCTGGTCATACAACCGCTACGTCCTGCCGGCCACCGTCATCTACCTCGAGGACGATCCCGCCACGATCAGGGCACGTCTCTGCCAGCGCGCCACCCTGTCGCGGCTGGAGGCCAGCGGATCTCCCGAACGGGAACTTGTCCTGTACCGGGAGGCGAAAGCATTCCTCGACGAGCAGGAGTGGAAGCAGCACGTCATCAGCTGCGCTGGTCGGACCGAGGAGCAAGTCGTCGGTGACATCCTCGGGGCGCTGATCAGCGCAGTCCAATAGCCCTGACAGGACTGCTAACTGTGCTGTCGCTGTTGACCTTGAACCTCCAAGCCGCCGCTCTTGCCCGCACGAAGCGCATCCTCGGCTGGCTGGCCCAGCGTGACGATCATGCAATCGTGCTGACCGAACCAGTAACGGCGCCGACGCCGCTCATCTGTTTGACCGCTTCCGGGATGCCGACCTGATCGTCGACCACGGACGCTCAATCGACGGGGACCACGGCTGCGCCTGGCAAGCCGCCTCCCGGCCCGCGTCCGCCCTGACCTAATCGAGGACGTCTTGCTGCCCGGCAGGCCACCGTGATCACCCTGGACACCGAGCCGGCGGTGACCTTGCTCGGGATCTAAGTGCCCTCCAGCGACCGGGCCCCGGCCAAGGGCCCCAAGAAGCAGGCATTCCTGGCCGGCGCGTGCTGTACGCCATCGCCAAGATCGGCGATGACGAGTGCCGCCGGCTGGTGATGCCCGGCGCCTACAACGTCATCAGTCGGCAGCACAGGCCCCGCTACCCGGTCTATCAGCCGTTCAAGTACGCCGCCCTCGACCAGCTCGCCGACCGGGGCATGGCCGATGTCCACGAGGATCTGCACCCGGGCATCCAGGTGTACAGGTGGTATGGCCGCGGCGGCAACGGCTACCGCTTCGACTAACTCCAAACCGGCACCGACCTCGCCACCGCTACGACCACCTACCGGAGGTCCGTACAGGCGTCCTCGGTGACCATGCCGACGTCCCACTCACCTGGCAGCTATGTCGCCCGACCTGCTCGCCGCTGCTGACCTCGCCACGCCGTCGGACACCACCTCGCTCTAGACCTCGGCGGCCGTCAGGTTCCGGATCAGCGAGTCGTAGGTGTCGCTCACCCGCCGAACCTCGCAGCCGAGGAACGGACCAACCCGGGCTCGGCCTTGACCCGCTCAACGGACTCCGCCGCACTCACCACCCGCTCGACCTCGACAAACGAACCCAGCTGGTCCACAACGTCGACGCACACCGACACGCCGTTGCAGCTACCCGTGCCGCGTCTCTTGCCAATGCGAACAGTCGGAGCCCAGCCCATCGTCACGAGCGCAGCGTGCATCGCGGCCCGGTCCGAGACTTCGCTCTCGTGCTCCAGGCCAGCCATTTTGTTGTCGATCGGCTTCTTCACGGTGAACAGATGCCGGCCTCGCTCCCTGCGGAGCCGAGCGAGCGCGACCCCGAGCTTCGACACGCCATGCGACCAGCTGACCGGCGCGTAGGCCTGGTCGTCCTGGTCGGATGGCTCCGACAACACAACCTCCTGCTCGGCAAATGCGGCGATCAGCTGGTCGAGAACCCCGGCGCAGTGCTTGGCTCCGACTTCTTGATTGTTGCTGCTCAGCTGGCTTGCCGTGGCCGCGAAGCGGACGAGATGCCAACCCTCTGAGCGCGCGGGTGGCAAGCGTGACGATGTCGGAACTTTGTCGGAGAATTGTCGGAGACCGCCGCTGAGTAGCCGACATGTCACCTCGATAACTACTCTGCATTCACCGCCGGGCCGCCGGGCGGGCTGTTGCATTGCGGCGGTTCTGAGTCGGCGCTACGCGCAGAGCGGGGTTGAAGTGGCCGATCCACAGAGTCTCCGAATTGCATGGCGCGACCTAGGCCAGCAGCTCGCTACACGACGCAAAGCCACGGAAATGAGCCAACAGGATCTCGCAAACAAATTGGCGTATAGCCGCAGCAGTATCGCCAACATCGAGACCGGCCTACAACATGTCAACCGAGCCTTCTGGGAGGCAGCAGACGACTGTCTTGGAGGCGACGGCGAGCTAATACGTGGTTACGACACCGCGGAGTCACTTCAACGATCACACCAACGGCCAACTAAACTGCAGATGCCCCGGTTTAACGATGACGAGGCGGCCGAAGCGGCCATTGTTACGAACCTTTCTCATGCACCGAGATGGAAATCCGAGATCGCAATCCCGCAGGCGGATCGGCTTGTAGCAGATACGGGCGAATGGGGTTCATTCTCGCAAGTTACGGCCATGCTGGCGCAGCAACGTCAGGCGGTCCCGCCAGGGGCATTGCTCAGTTTGGTCGAAGCTCATCGCGATTGCCTTTCTACCCTGTATCGCAAGGCCAAAAGGGATCCCCTGCGCGCCGATATCGGCATAATGCTCGGCGAGGCATCGATTGTTGCGAGCAGACTATGGAGTGCGCAAGGAAATCGCGCCATGGCTCTGGCGCACTGCGTGTACGCGCGCCAGCTCGCCGATCGGTTTGGAAGTGCAAGAGTCGGTGCAACCGCGCGAATATTTGAAAGCAACTTGCATTCTGAGGCCGCCACCCTAATTGAGGAGGACGGCGACATCATGATCGGCCTACGCCTCTTGGAAGAGGCAGAGGCTGCAGTCGACTACCTCACGCCAGCGGCCCGTGCTCGCATCGCGGCAGAGCAGGCGCAAGCATACGCAGCACTAAATCTCAGGAAAGAAGCGGACTTTGCGCTCGGCCGGGCTGAGGAAGCCGTTAGCGGAATGACCAAGGAACATTGCACTGGACTCTACAGCGACTGGGGTCCCGCGCGACTATTGGTCTACAAGGGCACCTGCCAGACTCTGCTAGGAGAGCATTCCAGGGCGGTGGGGACACTCCAGGAAGCCACAAAGGAACTAAGGCATGACGCAGCTAATAACAACGTTCTATTAGCTGCAAAAGTGGACCTAGCAACCGCGTACGCCGGCTCCGGCCATTTGGAGTCCTCCTGCAGCCTGCTCGCCGACACTTATCGGCAGTTGAAGGTAGCCGGCAACCGCCGAGGCCTCGGTCGAGCAGAGCGTGCACGAGAAAGACTCTCTCCCTGGAATGGCGAGAGAGCGGTCGTAGCCTTAGACGAGAGCATGGCCGCCGCCTAGCCTCCTGACGGGTAAGTGCCTCCCGAGAGTACGGCGTCAATAGTCGGTATAAGGCGAATGGGGTCCAGGCTATCGATAATCGCATCAGGCATATACGGCGCGAGTTCGTCGACCCGAGCTCGGTGGGTTACCACAACTACATGAAACCCTGCGTACCTTGCGCAAGCGATGTCGTTTGGCGCGTCACCAATAATGACCACTCGACTCGGATCCAGGTTTCTGCCATATAGCCTGGCATACCGCCGGCTTACCGCGGCTGGAAGTTGAAATCGATCCCGCTCATCCGAACCGAATCCGCCGATACGCAAATCCATGTATCGATCAAGATTAAATGCTCCCAGCTTAACTTCGGCTGCTGAACGCAGATTTCCCGTAAGGACGGTTTGAGTGTATCCGCGTTCATGTAGCTGCGAAATAGCTTCGAGCGCTCCCGGATACGGGACCTGGTCACGCTTAAGCTCCGACAATCCCTCAGCCATGACCGATCTCAGGGTGCTCTCGAACCGACCGATTCCGCCCTCTGCTTCAGAGTCGCCAACCCCCGACGCGATCGCCGAATCAATCACAATTGACTCGTCGGTGTAACCGTGAACCTTCTTATCTGGAAACCTAACCGCGTCTTCAGCAAGGCCATAGGTACGAGCAATCGCTCTTCGTAACCAACGCAGATCGGCAGGTATTAGCGTTCCGTCGACATCCCAGACAACAAGACCAGCATCGTCGATGTTCACGTCCTCATGGTGCCACAGACGAAAACGGGTCCATACAGCCCGCGTCTCAAGATTCCCAAGCAGGCGAGATTACCCTGGCGCTGGCAATAAAGCGTCACATCGCCGCAAGCCCCGATTGGGGGACGCCCGGTTGGCAAGCGTGACGATGTCGGAACTTTGTCGGAGTTGGCCGACAGCGTAGTCAGTTGATCACAGTTCTGGACTACAGTTTTGCCACGCCGAGGCTCTGGGCGCAGGTGCGTCCGGTAGCACCGACTCGAGACGGAGCGGGGGTTGAGGTGGCCGATGCACAGCAGGTCCGCGCGGCTTGGCGCGATCTGGGCCGTCAGTTGGCAGCGCGACGTCAGGGAGCCAACCTCAGTCAGAGGCGGTTCGCCGTCGAGACCCGCTACAGCCGTAGCAGTATCGCCAACATCGAGGTCGGGCTCCAGCATGTCGACCGGTCCTTCTGGGAGAAGGCCGATGAGGTCCTAGGTGCCGAAGATGAACTCGTCCGAGGTTACGATCTGGCCGAGGCACTCCGACGCCATCACCAACGCCCCGCGCATCGATCAGCACCTGACGACGCAGCGATTGACTTAGCGGGCGACAACGACGGAGTTGCTCCGCGGGACTTCGAGTCATCACTGATTCTGGTGCTAGACGATGGCGTCGTC
The DNA here is from genome assembly GCF_019704555.1 of Actinoplanes sp. L3-i22. Taxonomy (NCBI): domain Bacteria; kingdom Bacillati; phylum Actinomycetota; class Actinomycetes; order Micromonosporales; family Micromonosporaceae; genus Actinoplanes; species Actinoplanes sp. L3-i22. The sequence goes on along the minus strand of NZ_AP024745.1, from coordinate 6,766,998 downwards.
AGCAGGAACGCATTGGCTATGGCCGCGGCTGATCAGACCGTCGGAACTGACGACTCGATTATCGTTCGCATGGTGACCCACGGCGAAGACCGCAGCGCTCGGATCAGCCGTCGTGCTGTGCTTCAGGCGGCTCAAGCGGGCGCCGCCGCCGTGGTCCTCGGCGGCCCTGCGAGGCAGAGCGATCTACCCGATGCAGTCCGTGCGGCCGTGCTTGCCCCAGGCGGCACCGCCGGAGATGGTGGGGCTGGGCTCGATCAGGTGGAACAGCAAGTTGGTCGAGTACATCTGGCCTATCAACGAGCCCAGTATGACGACGCCGCCGCGCTAATACCTGACTTGCTGAGTCAGGTATCTGCCCTGGCCTCGAACGCTCGACATGATGATCGGCGGCGGGTCGAAACGACCGTTGCCAGCGCGCACCTGGCTGTGTCGAAGCTGGCGTTGAAGTTCGGAGATGCCCAGCTTGCGTGGGTCGCCGCGGACCGCGCGCACACCCACTTCGCCTACGCTAACAGCGGCCCACAGCTACAGATCGCGCTCGTTTCAATCGGCTGTGCGTTGCTCGCGCTGCCCGGCCGAGTGCAGGACGCCGCGAACCTCGTCGAGCACACCCTTTCCACGGCGACACCGCAGGACCGACGTAGCCCAGCGGGGATCTCGGCTCTCGGCGCCCTCAATCTCCTCGCTGCGGTTATCGCCGGCCGGCTCAATGACCACACCGCATCTCAGGCCCACATTCGCGCCGCCCGCCAGCTAGCGGTCGACCTCGGTGGCGACCACAACGCGTTGTGGACTGCGTTCGGCCCCACCAACGTGCTAATTCACGAAGTCAGCATCGCCGCCCGGCGCCAGCCAGACTGCGCCATCGCCTTGGGCGAGAAACTCAATACAACGAGCCTGCATCCATCGCTGTCCAGCCGACGCAGTCAGGTTCACCTCGATCTAGCCTTGGCGTTTGCCCAGCAAGCAAGCGGTGATGCCTCTGCTGTGCTGCACCTGCTACAGGCCGAGAGACTCACGCCGCAGCTGCTGCGAGTGCATCCGCCAGCGCAGGCCCTGATCGAGGGACTGCTGACCCGTGAACGCCGGGCGGCGACGCCGGGGCTACGCGCACTTGCGGGCCGCGTCGGGGTGGAAGCGTGACATCGAGCGGATCACGGCGAGTCCTATTCTTGATCATCTGTGCGGCGCCGCCTTGTGCGAACATCGTCGAGCTGATCGATCTACTGCATGCTGAAGACTGGGATGTCTATGCCATCGCTACTCCTACCGCGATGACCTGGATCCCACAAGATCAAGTCGAGCAACGAATCGGACGACCAGTCCTAAACCGGCAACGGCGGCCAGGCGAACCGCGCCGGCATCCCGATGCAGAGGCGATTGCCGTCGTGCCAGCGACATTCAACACTATAAATGCGTGGGCCGCCGGCATAAACAACACCCTTCCACTAGCGATCCTCAATGAGTCACTAGGCACTGATGTTCCTATCGTCGCGTCCGTCTACGCCAAACCTGCCCTGGTGTCGCATCCGGCCTTCGCGGGGAACCTTCGGTTGCTGCGTGATGCCGGTGTTCTGTTCACCGACGTGGAGGCTTTGCGTCCCGCCGACCCCCGCGATCCTTTCCTGTGGCAATCGGTCATCGACCTTCTCCGGACCATCCCGCCGATAGGAAAATAGAACCGGCCACGTCCTCCCGTATCGGGCCCAAACTTCAGTGGCGTGCCGAGGTCCTCAGTAGGAGGCGGGGTGAGCGCTCATGGTCGGCTGGTGTAGGGGACGTTCCTATTTGGCTGCAGAAGGAGTGCCGACGCATGCAGAAATCTGGCACCTCAGGAGCTAGGGCGATTGCCGGACGACACGCGGAGAGGGACTGGGAGCGCTACCGTGCGCTTGACCGGCTTGTAAACCATTGGGACCGGCCCGGCTGGACTTCAGGGCGCCGCTCCTACCACTGGCTGATCCATTTCGGGGACTTTGCTCCGCTACGGCAATATGCCAGTAGATGCTGGAATGAACTGAGGCTTCTCCCCACACTCGACGCGGTTCCTCTATCGTCGTTGCACCTTACGATCCAACGAGTCGGCTTCACTGACGAAGTTTCCCTTCATGAAGCACGAGCGGTTGCCGGCGCATCAAAGGATGCGATTTCACGGATGCCCGTCATTAATATCATCGTGGGGCCACTGGCGGGATCTGCTGGAGCAGTTCGTTTCAGCGTCGGGCCTCATGAGCCAATCCGGGATATTCGAAGTGCCTGCAAATCGGCTATTTTTGAAACGATTGGAGGGCGCTTCAAATCTGTTGATGATTCAGACTTCATACCGCACATCAGCATCGCTTATAATAGCGAAGACTGTGATGCAATGCAGACTATCGGCGCAGTAGAAAAGGTGCGTCATCATGGTTCCATCATGGCGCAGATCTCGGCGGTTGAACTCGTCGAACTACGGCGGGAAGACCGCAGCTACGCCTATGAAGTTCTAGAAAGAGTGCCACTGGCCCATCACTAACATCACCGGATGTCGGCCGCTTAAGAATACGCCGCCGACCGCGACTTGAGAATCGACCTTCTGTTCACCCGGGCCTCTGGAGCAGACAGGCCCGGCTGGCACGCAAGGTTGGCTCTTGCGGTCATCATCGGTGCGACATCCGCCGCGAGTGCGGGCCGGCCAAAGGTGCCGTCTGATAAAGCGGCCGAGCGACTGCAATCAGCGCACCGGGTTGCCCTCGTCGCCCTACTGCCAGTATGAAGCCGTGGATCTTATTCCGAGCACGACCAGCGCCAACGTACGCCGCGACGCACCGAGTGTGGCTGTCCTGCCGGTAGGCAGCTTCGAGCAGCACGGTGACTACATGCCGTTGGCCACCGACACCATCGTGGCGTCCGCAATCGCCGCCAGCGTCGCAGCGCGATACAACGCTCTCCTACTGCCCGCCGTGCCATTGTCCTGCTCGCATGAGCATTCCGGCTGGCCGGGCACGGTAAGCATCAGCCATCACACGTTGGCCTACCTCGTGACGGATGTTGCCCAGTCCTTGGAGAGGCAAGGAATCAGCCGTCTCGTAATCATCAATGGGCATGGCGGCAACTATGTACTCAGTAACGTTGCGCAGGTTGCAAACGCCGATAAATCTTCATCAATGTCACTATTTCCCTCCCGCAACGATTGGGATTCCGCGCGTCGCCTGGCGGGATTGGAGTCCAATGCACACGAAGATATGCACGCTGGCGAGCTTGAAGTATCGATCCTCCTGTCATGCCGTCCCGACGCAGTAGATGATGGAGCGCTAGCAGCCGATCACTCTGCCAATGAGAGACCCTTCCTGCCCGTTCACGGAATGGGTGCCTATACCAAGAGTGGCGTCATCGGCCGCCCGAGTCTGGCGAACGCAATTAAAGGCGATGCACTTCTGAGGAGCCTCACGGATGCCTTCGCCTATCACCTGCAGGCCCTTGGAGTCACCGACGCCACCAGATCATGAGATGGACCAACTGGCATCCGTAGACTCTTCTGGGCAAATCAGATTCAACAAATTTCGCCGGCGGCCGCAGCGGCATGGTTATCTTGGCTGGCCGCGCCCAGGGCCGGTCGATACGTTTACATCGCTGCCCCCATCAGGCCTACGGACCCCAGATCGCAAAGATGACGTTGTCGGAGAATTGTCGGAAGTGCGCGCTGAGTAGCCGACAAGTTACGCCGGTGGATTACGCTACGTTCACCGTCGGGCCGCCGGAGGCGGTACGTCGTGGCGGTCGCGAGCTGGCGTCTTGTATGAAGCGGGAGGTTGGGGTGACCGATCCGCAAGCTGTTCGAGCAGCATGGCGCGAGGCGGGCCTGCGACTCGCCGCCAAGCGGAAGGCGGCGAACCTGAGTCAGCAGGAGCTCGCGAAACGATCGGCGTACAGCCGCAGCAGCATCGCCAACATCGAGATCGGGCGCCAGCACGTCGATCGGTCCTTCTGGGAGAAGGCTGATCGACTCCTCGGTGCGGTCGGCGAGCTGGTGCGAGAGTACGACGCTGCCGAGGCCCTCCAACGCCGTTACCAACGCCCCGCCGCGGTCTGGCCGACTCGCCGCATCGCCGGCTCCGATATCGAGAACTTTCCGGTCGCGGCAGCGTCGTTCATCGACCCTGCACGGATCTCTCTGCAACCTACCGCGTGGGTCTCAGCCGAGCAGGTAGAAGCATTAGCCGGGCAGGATGTTCCTGGGGCGGGTCTTGACCACTACCTGTGGGCACCCGCGGGAAGGGCGCTGCCAGGGGTGACTATCCCCGCGCAGGTCCACCGGGCAGTCCGTGACGATCAGGTCGTGGCCCAGGTCCCGGCTGCCTACGCTCAGCACCCGTTTGTCCAACGCCCGGGGCGAGCTCTCGTGATCGGTCAGCTTGACGGACCAGATGCCGAAGCATACGTGCTCGACAGCCGGCATGCGCGCCGCCGGCTGCGCGACGCTGGAGACAACGCCCGGCTGTTGATTCCTCCCGCCTACCTACTCGACGAGCTCACCTTCGCGTTGCTGTGGGCGGTAGCGAACTTCGACGAGGCTCTGCTGGCTGACGACGCCGTCATCGCGGCGAGCCTGGCCGACAGCACCGGCTACGCGCTGATGACGAAGTCCGCAGCCAGCCGAGACATGGCCGCGGACGCGAGCCCTGTCGGCCGCATGTGGCTGGGCTCGCAGTTCTGCGCCGACCACGTCCGCCGCCACTCGCCGGCCCTGACGGACACGCCCGTCTTCTGGACTCGCGAACAGCGCGGCGAGGAAGCAGCGACCTGGCTGCTGTTCACCCACAAGCACGTCTATCTACGAGACACCTCGAACAGCTCCCAGGCCAGCAGCGACCCGATCGTGCGAGCGTTCTGCATCCCGCGCGAGGCCGTCACCGACTCTCCGCTGGGCGAGCGGGCACTGCTGCTGCTCGCGGTCGCCCTGATGGAGTCCTACGGCATCCGCACCGCGGTCACCGACACACCTGAACTGGCCGGCACGGCAGGCTTCGTCACCGACCGCCATCGACGGGCTATCACCGCGACCTGGGTCGGCGCCGATGGCATCTGGTACGTCGACATCGCCGACGACCGCAGCACGCTGCGGGCCTACGGCGAGGCTGCGGGGTATGCCACCAGCCATTCGGTAATCGGAGCCTCCACCGCGCACGCACGACTGGCGAACCTCGCCGGCTACCTCGGCCTGAACTGGCGGTGGATGATCACCCGCTGCCGGGAACTCGCCGAGTGGGGCACCGCGGGTATCGCACAGCCCCGCAGCCGGCTGCTCTCGCTCGACGGCGTGGACCGGGCCTGCCAGTTCGTGGCCGAGTGTGGCCGCCGCGACAACTAGGCTCCATGATCGATCGTTTCACCGGTAGAGGAAGGTCGCACTGTGGCTGACGAAACCAGCACGCCGGCGCCAAGCGTGCTCGTGGTCGCTTTGGGCGGAACCATCGCCATGACCGCGACTGACTCCGGCGGGGTCACCCCGTCGCTGACTGCCCGACAACTCGTCGACGCGGTCCCCGGCCTCTACGAGACCGGCATCGAAGTCGACGTGCTGACCTTCCGCACGAAGCCCGGCGCCTCCTTGACCATCGACGATCTCACCGAGCTGACCACCACGCTCCACAAGTATTGGGAAGCCGGCATCACTGGGGTCGTCATCACTCAAGGCACCGACACGATCGAAGAGAGCTCGTACGCCCTCGATCTGCTCCACCCCGGTCCACAGCCGCTCGTAGTGACCGGCGCGATGCGCAACCCGACGATGGCCGGCGCCGACGGCCCCGCCAACCTCCTCGCAGCGATCCAGGTCGCCGCCAGCAGCGCCGCCCGCGACCTGGGCTGTGTCGTGGTCCTTGCCGACGAGATCCACGCCGCGCGACGCGTACGCAAGACCCACTCGACCAGCATCGCGACTTTCGCCTCACCGAACGGCGGCCCGCTCGGCTACCTCGTCGAAGGCCACGTCACGATCGTCAACCACGCCACCGGCCGCCACGTCATTCCCGCCGGCCGTCACCCGTCGCCACTCGTACGGCTTTACACCGCGACGCTCGGCGATGACAGTGCACCGCTGGCCGCCCTTGCCGCTGGCGCCGATGGGCTCGTCGTGGCCGGGTTCGGTGTCGGCCACGTCCCGGAAAGTTGGTTGGCGACGCTGACCGAGGCCGCCGCGCGAATCCCGGTCGTGCTCACCTCCCGTACCGGCAGCGGCCCGGTCCTCGCCAAGACCTACGCCTTCCCTGGCTCGGAACGCGACCTCATCAGCCGCGGCCTGATCCCTGCCGGTCTCCTCGACCCGTACAAGGCCCGAATTTTGCTGTACCTGGCGCTTGCCGCCGGAGCGGACCGGGATCAGGTTGTGGCCGCGTTCGCGGCTGCCGCCGGGCTCGGCGGCAGCGAGAGGTGGCCCTGGGGCGCCGAGATCGCGCCATCAGCTCACGCCATGGCCGGCGGTGCGTGATGCGTTCTCGGGAGGTCACGACCGGCCGCACCTTCGTGGTGGTGCTCGACCACGGAGACGACTTCTACACCGCTCTCGCCGAAGCGTGCACCGAGAACGGCATCCACCAGGGCTACATCCCCATGTTCATCGCCGGCTTCGCCACCGCAGACCTGGTCGGAACGTGTGAACAGCTCGAAGACCCTCAAGCTCCAGTCTGGTCAAAAGTCCATCTCACCAACGTCGAAGCCCTCGGCGGTGGCACCCTCGCCTGGGACGACGCCAGCGGAAGCATCGCGCCACACATTCACGTTGCCGTGGGCTTGAAAGCACACAGCGCGACGGGACACACGAGTCATCTGCTCGATGCCACTGTGCAGTTCCTCACCGAGATGATCATCGTGGAGATCGTCGAGCCACAGCTGCACCGCCAGCGACAAGCGGACCTCTACGACGTTCCTCTGCTCCAGTTCGGGTCCCACCAGGCGTGAGTTCCAGGTTGAGGACTACGACCACGCCCGCCGCGGTGTGAACGTGGTTCTTAGGGTGAGACTCGTCGAAACGTTGTCGGAACTTTGTCGGAGTGCTGCCGGATCTCATTGACACGCGGCGTGAGACTTTCGGTGTCCGGCTGACACGCGCGGGAGAGCCGTGCTTGTTGCTAAGGAGAGCCTGTTCAACGGCCGTGGTGCTTTCGGCATTAGTTCGGTCGTCCAGTCGGATCTAAGCCGACTCCTGGTCAAGGATTTCGGAAGCAATGTCGGAGTGTGGCTGCGACTCTTTCCGACATCGGTCATGGCCTGATTGACTCCGTACGTTGGCGTTGAAACACCAAGGGAGAAGGGATTTTCTGCAGGTCAATGCCCTGGCGGGCCTTGTTGCTTGCAAGTTGCACTTTTCGCGACGCGCTGCCCGCCTTATGCCGGGCCGGGAACAGCTGGTGAAATCGCGATGACCCACGAATCATTCTGTGGGGAATTTCTTTCGGCGTGCCCTGACGGTATGGACGCCGGCTGCCCGGGATGACTGGCCGTCTCTGCATCTCGCGTCACCTAGGCAAGTAGGCGATCCCGATACCTCCACTCGGGAATATTGATCATGAATGTCCAGGAGGTCCCACGATGCTGCCCAAATTTTCTGCAAATGTCGCTGGTGGCGAGGTGATGACCGGGCCACAGCCATCTGCCGGACGACCCCCACGGGTTCTCACGGGATGCTATGGCATCGTCGTCCTGTCCGGCGGTCTTGATTCCACGGTGCTGGCCTACTGGCTTAGGGCAGAAGGTGTCCGGCTGACGAGTATCTCGATCGACTACGGTCAGCGGCACCGGAAAGAACTGAATCACGCCGCACGTATCGCGGACGTCCTCCGGATTCCTCATCATCTTGTCGACCTGACGTCAATAACCGCCCTGTTGCAGGGCTCTGCTCTCACCGACGAAGCCGTTCCTGTACCGGACGGTCACTATGCCGCAGTGACGATGCGAAGCACAGTCGTCCCGAATCGCAACGCGCTCCTGCTGGACCTCGCTGTGGCACTAGCGGTGTCGATCAAGGCGGACCTGGTCGCGTTCGGGGCGCACGCCGGCGATCACGCGATCTATCCCGATTGCCGGCCCGAATTTCTTGAGCCGTATGAGCAAGCTGCTCGCGCCGGCAACAGCGGCTTCATCTCGGAGGGCTTCGCCGTCACCGCTCCGTTCCTCAGCTGGTCCAAGACGGACATCGTGGTCGCGGGCGCGGCGCTGAATGTCCCCTTCGACTCGACCTGGTCCTGCTACAAGGGCGGGGAGTTGCACTGCGGCACGTGTGGCACCTGCACGGAACGGCGTGAGGCGTTCCGCGACGCCGGCGTACCCGATCCCACGTCGTACCTGGCGGTGGCATCGTGACGTGGCGCATCGGGAAACGGATGTCCTTTGATGCCGCGCACACGCCTGCGCAGGGCAACCCGGGGTGTCCGGCCCGGCTGCATGGACATACCTACACCCTCGAGGTGGTCCTGGCTGCGGACGTCCTGCAGGACCCGGGTTTCGTGGTCGACTTCGGCGTGCTCGGCGGCGTGCTCCAGCGAGTCGATGAATGTCTCGATCACCGGAACCTCAACGAGGTTGATGTGCTCACGCAGCCGACGGACCAGGGGATCACTGAATTCGTGCGGGACCTCTTCGCCAGACATCTCCCACTGCGCGACGGTGTCGAACTCGACCAGGTCGCGGTGTGGTCGCCGCTGCCGGCCACCGCCGACCGGCTCGGCGCTGACGAAGTCACGTTCGAGGCGGCGCACCAGCTGCCGGGCCTGCCGGGTTGGCACAAGTGCGGCCGTCTGCACGGACACAGTTACACCGCCACGGTCGTGTTCAGCGATCCGGACGCAGACGCGTCAGCGCTGCTTGGCCCGTTCTTCAAGTACGCCGCCGAGGAACTGGACGGATCGTCGCTCAACGAGAGCGTCGGCGGTGAACCGCCGACCAGCGAGTACCTCGCGCGGCATCTGTTCACCTGGACGAGCGCCCACCTCGACCTCCCCGACGGAGTTCAGGTGAACTCGGCGCGAGTGTCCGAGACGCGGAGCACGTGGGCCGAATACCTGCCGGATTCGCTATGACCGGCTCCGTCCTGCACGCGCCACCTGGTCACCTCGTGATCTCCGAGATCTTCGGGCCAACCATCCAAGGCGAAGGCACCTTGCTGGGCCGGCGAACAATGTTCGTCCGGCTGTCCGGCTGCCACATGAGCTGCTTGTACTGCGACACCGCCTATACCTGGGACTCGACGCGCTTCAATCTCGATGACTTCCGGGAGGTTTTACCGGTCTCCGATGTCGCGGAGAAGGTCCTTGCCGGCAGCGCCGGGATGGCGGTCATCACCGGGGGCGAGCCGCTGAGGCAACAAGGCGCCGTCGCCGACCTTGCTGGCCGTCTGCGGGCCGGGAAGGTCCGTGTCGAGGTGGAGACGTCCGGATCCATCGCGCCGACCGCGGCGTTGGTGAGCGTGGTCGATCAGTTCAATGTCAGCCCGAAGCTCGCCGCGTCCGGCATGACCGAACGACGGCGTCGCCGCGACCCAGCGGTTAACGCCTTTCTGGCGACAGGGAAAGCCGTGTGGAAGTTCGTCGCGGTTGGTGTCGAGGACCTGGACGAGATCGCCGAGTGGGAAGCCCGGTTCGGGTTGGCGCCGATCTGGGTGATGCCGGAGGGCACCGACGCGGACACGATTCTGCGCCGCAGCCGCGAGCTGGCCGACCCGGTGATTGCCCGGGGTTGGAACCTCACGCCTCGGCTGCACGTTCTGCTGTGGGGTGACGAGCGTGGTCGTTGACCAGGGTCCTGGGCCTGGGCGGGGCCGTCGTTCCGGCCGCCGCGCGCCGCGTGTGCAGGGAAGCGGCGCTGTGAAGGTGTTGGGTGGCGGGATCGTTCCTGCCGCCCAGGCGGACAACACGGTAGCCGATCAGGGCCGTGCCGCGCACTCCTTGGTGCCATACCTCATCGATGTGGCACATCTGCACCGTGCCGCCCGGCTTTGTATGCGGCGCAGCTCGGCGCCGGGCGCCGACGGGCTCACCTGGGCCGGTTATCGCCGTGATCTGCGCGGTCGGCTCGCCGCGCTCGCGGCCCGGCTGGCCGACGGCACGTGGCAGCCCGCGGTGAACCGGCTCGTAGACATCGAGACCTACACCGGAAAGCTGATGACCGCGGTCATCCCGACGGTCGAGGACCGGATCGTGCACCGGGCGATGCGCACCGCGGTCGATCCGCTGCTCGACGCTTGGTTGGCGCCGTGGGTGTCGGCGTACCGGCCGCGCCGCAACCGGCTCACCGCGGTCCGGCAGGCCGCCGCGCACCTGTCCAGCGGCAACCGTTGGATCGTCGACGTCGACGTGGCCGACGCCTCGTTCGGCGGTGACGTGGACGAGTGTGTCGGCTGGCTCGCCGAGATCGTCCACGACGGCACATTCCTGGACCGGGTGCGCACCGCGATCACAGGCTTGCCGTGGCCCATGGCGCCCGGCACCGGGCTGTGGCCCGTGCTGTTCCAGCTGCGCCTCGGCCAGGCCGACCGGTTGCTCGACGGTCTGCACGTGGTCCGGTTCGCCGACAACTACACCGTCTTCGCGGCCAACCGCGAACACGCCCTGGCGGCGTTCGACCGGATTAGCGATGCCCTCGCTCGCCTGGGTCTGAAGCCGAACAGGCGCAAGAGCCGGATCCGGGAGCCGGGAACGAGCCATCCCGAAGATCTCTACCTGATCGACGGGTGACGCCATGGCCCTCGCTATGGCCTGGACACTCGTGCCCGGCGGAGTGTGCCGGTACGGCGACGCCGGCCGGCCTGTGCTGGTCGCGGACCTCGAGGTGACGACCACCCCGATCACACACATGCAGGCCGGCTATCCGGGCGCGGAACCGGACCTGCCGATCACGCAGATCACCTACCGCGAGGCCACCGACCTGGCGGCCCGGCTCGGTGGCCGGCTTCCCCGCTCCGTGGAATGGGAATGGCTGGCCGCCGGCCCCAATCGGCGCGCGTACCCATGGGGTGATGCGGATGCTGACTTCTGCCGGGCGGTGCTACGACCGACCGGCTACCGGCAGCCCGTCGCTGTCGGCGGCCGGCCTGCCGGAGCCACCCCCGACGGAGTTCTCGATCTTGCCGGTTTGGTCTGGGAATGGACCGCAACGCCGGTGCTGGGCGACGGACGGATCATCCGGGGCGGCTCGTACTGCTCGCCTGCCTTGTACGCCCGCAGCACCTTCCTCAACGCCGCACCGCAAGAGCTGCGCTCTGCCGGTATCGGACTACGAATCGTGAGGCAACGATGAACCCCACACCGACCGCAGTCGCCAGCAGCGTGAACCACGATCCAGTGGGCGGCAGGCTCATCGTGCTGGGCTGCTCGCGACGTAAAACCGCCAGCACCGAGCCGATGCCCGCACTGGAGCTATACCAGGGCGGCTGCTTTCCGCAGATCCGGGCCCGGCTCGGCGGCCAGCCGGCCCTGCGTGCCCGGATCCGAATTTTGTCCGCCCGGCACGGCCTCGTCTCCGCCGACGCCCCGCTGCGGACGTATGACCAGCCGATCAACGGCACCAACCTGGTCAGCCTCACCGCGCTGGTCGACCAGCAACTCGCCCGCGAGCTGGCAGCCGGCGGTGTCCCCGCCGAGCTGCTCGTCGTCGCCGAGCCGGCGTACCTCGAGCTGCTGGGTGAGCTTCCGGCGTCGTGCCGGCTGCGGTGGATCGAGGATCCGCGCGGCTGGTACGCCGCGTCCGCAGTGCTGGACGGATGGGGATGGCCGTGACCGTCGCACAAACCCTGCTGCAGCGGCTGGCCGGGCGCGACAACGACTACGACCCGATCATCGCCAGTCTGTCTCGCAACCTGAGGGCCGGCTGGCACGATCCGTCGCCACGCTCGGACGCCCGCGGTACCTCCGTGTCCGTGGTCATCGCGGCGCGCAACAGCGCGTATTGCCTGCCATCGGTTCTGGACGCCTTGGCCCGGCAGGAGACTGACGGCAAGTACGAGGTCATCGTCGTCGACGATGCGTCCACGGACTCGACCGGCCAGATCGCCGCCGCGCACCCGGTCACCAGCATCGTGTGGCGGCTGCCGCAGCAGGTCGGCTCAGGCCCGGCCCGCAACGTGGGAACAATGCTCGCCGAAGCGCCGACCGTCGTCTACCTGGACGCCGACATGGCACTGCCGCGACACGTTCTCGCCACCCTTGCCGGGCGCGCCCACGACGACCTTGTCCTCGTCGGGTTCCGACAGAACGTGCCCTTCCAAGAAGGGCCAAAAGGGGTCGCCGTCGTACCGGCCGGCGAGCCGGATCTGACCGCCGACCATCGGGTGGTGTGGCGGCCGCCTACCGGCGTCCCGATGTTCTACACCGGGATGGTCTTCGACAAGCCGGTCAACGGCAAGCCGCTGGATGACACCGACGAGTTCCGGGCTCTGGGGCACGGGCAGCGGTACTACGACTGGGACCTTCCGCGGATGGTCGTGACCGCGCTCGTCGCGGTTCCCCGCGCGAGGGTTGTCGCCTGCGGCGGATTCGACCCGGGTTTCTCCGAGGGGTGGGGGTGCGAGGACACCTACCTCGGTGCCCGGCTGATCGCCGCCGGCTGCAAGGTAGCGCCCGTGCGTTCCGTGCGTGGATTCCACCTCGATCCTCCGCAGGCCGAGCAGGTGTGGCAGCAGAAGTTCGCCACCGCTGCACGCAACGTCGAGCGCTACTGGCGGCTGCTGGACACCCCCGATAACACTGCTCCGCTCACCAAGCAGCCGTCCGCCTTGAAGCTGATCACCGAAGGGATACAGCTGAAATGATCCGCGTGTTCGCCGCCTCGCCCGACCTCGGTGGCATCCTGCACGACCCTGCCACCGGCCTAAACCACCACCTGCCCCTCAGATTGACCAGCCAGCCGCCAACGGGACGACTCGTCCTCGACGACGGCGAACTCGGGCCGCCGATCTCCGTGTCGCGGGCCATGCCCGTGTCGTTGTGCTGGTCCCCGCTGGTGCGCTGCAACCTTGCCTGCGCCCACTGCCTGGACGACACCAGCGTGCACGAAACCGACCAGCTCGAACGACACCGCGTTGCCGGAGTCCTCGCCGGCTCCGGAGTGCTCGGCGTCGACATCTCCGGCGGCGAGCCGCTGCTGCTGCGCGAGCTGCCGGACCTGGGCCGCCGGGTTGCCGGCGGCGGCCGGACCGCGGCAAGTGTGACCACCAACGGATGGCACCTTGAGCGGCGCGCCAGCGAACTGGTCGACGCGTTCGACGCCGTGCGGGTGAGCTTCGACGGCGCCACCGGCGAAACCCACGACTACCATCGCTCGGCCGGCAGCTTCAGGCGCGCGACCGCCGGGGTACGCGCGGCCGTCGCGGCGGGCCTTCCCGTGCAACTGCAGATGGTGTTGATGCGCTCGAACCGGGCCGAGGCCGCCGCCATGGTCGACCTCGCAGTGCGGCTCGGTGCTGGCGGCGTCACCTTCCTGCAGATGCTGCCGATCGGGGCCGGCGCCACCGTCACCGGACAGATGCTCACCGACGACGAGGCCACCGAGCTCGTCGGCGCTCTCGCCGTTCCTGCCGGATTCCGGCTGCGGTTGCGGACCCGGGCCGGTGCCGGCGGTTTCACCGTGATCCGCGCGGACGCCCGGGTCTGGCGCAACGACCCGCATGGCACCCAGATCGCCGGCACCAAGCCGCTGACCGAAGCGGCTGATCTGCTGCCCGAACCGGTGGCAGCGGCATGACGCCGGCAGACAGCGGGCAGCGTGTCTTCGAGCGGCGCCGGATCTGGCAGGTCACCGACCCCGTGCTGGCCGAAGGCTGCGAGATGCTCTCCAGTGCCGCATACGTCAAGTACGCGTGCTTCACGGTGACCATCGGCATCGCCGGCGGCGGCCGGATCCCGGCCGAACGGATCGCGAAGTCCGCCGGGCGGATCGCCCATACGGTCCGCGCCCAGCACAACCCCACCGACGAGCTTTACCAGCAGGCCACCGGCTCCGTCACCGTCGATGTCACCGGCCTTGCCGAGGCATTGAACAGCCGGAAGCTGTTCGGCGAGATCTTGCTGGTCGATGACATCTGCGGCACGGGCGAAACGTTCGCGGCGGTGACCGACGCTCTCGGCCCGTACCTGAAGGCGGACGCCAACATCCGCACCGTCGCCCTGTGCCGCAACATCGGCTCGGCGTACACGCCGGATCTGTGGCTGTGGGACGTCGCCGACTGGGTGCACTTCCCGTGGGAGCACGACCTCGAACCCGGCCAGCGCACTGAGGTGCTGACCATCCCGGAGCGGGTACAGCGCCGATGACCACTGTCGCGTTCGTGCTCGTCTCGTTCACCCCCGACGCCCCCGCCGGGATGGAACGCGCCACCGCCGGTCTCGCCGCAGGCCTGGCCGCCCTCGGCCACCGCACGATCATCATCACCGCAGCACCCGCCGCGCCCGCCCGGTATGCCGGAGCGACCATCCGCAGACTCACCAGCCTGCGCGTGCCGTGGCCGTCCGACGACCAGACACTGCGGGCCACGATCACCGCCGCAGCCGACCTGATCACCGCCGAACTCGTCGACATCTACCGCGAGCTCCAGGTGGACGCCGCCGTCTACGTCGACGCGTTGTGGGGCCTGGGCCGCATCATGCCGGCCACCATCCCGCACCGCCGAGTCCTCGTCGCCCACGTCATCGGTCACCAAGAAGACCTCGAACTTGCACTCGCCCGGAAGCCGGACGCCGTGCTCGTCCCGTCTGCCTCCGCGCGAGCCGAGGCCACCGCACGCGGCTTCGACACCACCTCATGGCAGATCTTGCCCAACCCCCTGCTGACCGAGCCAGCACCACCCAACCGGCAGGACCGGACCCGCCTGCGGACCGACGGACCCATTCGGGTGATGGCACGGCCCGCTCCCGAGAAAGGCATCCTGCCGTTACTCGCTGCCGCCGGCGACGCGGCCGTACGCGCCGACCGCCGCGTTCACGGCACCAGCGGCGCGTCAACCCGAATCGAAGTGGCGCTGGCGAAAGCCGGCTTCGAGCTGACCATCGGCAGCCAGGACGACACCATCACAAGGTGCACCGCCTACTGCGATGCCGCAGGAATCTCGCTCGGTGACGGATTGAGCTGGGATACCGCGCCCCGCTGGCTCGCCACAGCCGGGCTCGTGATCGTGCCCTCGCTGCGCGAAACGTTCGGTCTGGTGGCGTTGGAGTCAATGGCCGGCGGCACCCCAGTCATCGCCTACCGCACCGGCAATCTACCGGCCCTGATCGGTGATGGGGGCGTGCTCGCCGACCTCGAAGCCGGACCCCGAGCCCTGTGGCGCGCCGCCTGGCAGCTACGCGCCGATCCGGTACGTTACGAGACAGCATCACGGGCTGCTTACTACCTTGCACGGGACTATCGGCCCGCCCACATCGCTGACCTACTTCTCAAGGTGGTGAGCTGATGGGCGCTGTCCCGTCACGTCTCGATCCGTCCGTTCCGCTGCTGCTCGTCGACGGCCACAACCTTCTGTGGCGTGCATTTTTCGGCTTCCCCGCCAAGATCATGTCGAAAGACAAGACCCGCGACATCACCGGCCTGTTCGGCTTCTTCGCGCTACTGGGCGTTGCCATCCGTGAGGAACTCCCGCACCCGCCCGAGATCATCGTGGTCTTCGACGGTGAGCACGGCACCGCAGCCCGCAAGGCCACTGACGTCTCGTACAAGGCCCAGCGTCCCGTCGATGAGGACGCGATGGCCCCGATCCTGCAGCTACCTGCCGTCAAGGACGGCCTGGATACCCACGGCATCGCCTGGGCCGAGATCGATGACCAGGAAGCCGACGACGTCATCGCCACCCTCGCCGCCGCCGATGCGGCCCGGCGGGTCTACATCATGTCCGGCGACCGCGACTTCTACCAGCTCATCGACGAGCGGATCACTGTTCTCAACACCGCCATGCACCGCGGCAAACGCCACATCGACGAGCAGACCGTGCTCGCCAAGTTCAAGGTGACGCCCGCGCAGTGGGCCGATTTCCGCGCCATGACCGGAGACCCGGCCGACAACATCCCCGGCGTCCGCGGCATCGGCCCAGGAACTGCCGCAACGCTGCTCGCCGACGGGCAAACACTGGAGACCCTCCACGAGAACGGCCGGATGAGCGGTAGCCGAACCGCTGCCCTGTCCGCCGCCTGGGACGACGTCCTGAAGTGGCGCGCCATGATCCGGCTCAACCGGGGCCTGCCGCTGGACATCAAACCCACCGCTGAGCCGTCCGCACTGCTCCCGACACCCGCGGCGGTTGTGGAGGCGATCGGCCGATGGTGAAACCCGCGGTCGACCTACTCACGATCATGGCGCACCCCGACGACGCCGAACTGTGGGCAGGCGCGACGATCGCCGCCGCCCAGTCGGCGGTCATCGCCGTTACCGCACACGATCCGATCCGCGACGCCGAGGCCGCCGCGGGCGCCGGCATCCTCGGCGCCCGACTCGAACGGCTGCCCGACGTTTCCGTCGCGTCCGTACAGCAACTCCTTCGCCGCCTGGCACCGCAGGTCGTCATCACCCACCACGTCGACGACGTGCACCCGGATCACCGGCGCACCGCCGAGATAGTCATCAGCGCACTGCCCGACGTCGTGATCGAGACCGGCCTTCCCGCGCGGGTGTACACGTGCGACGGCTACAACAACCTCGACCGCCATGGCCGGCCCATCTATCTGCCCATCATGATCAACGCCTCCGGGCAGTGGGAAACCAAGATCCGGGCCCTGCGGTCACACAGCTCGCAGCCCATCGTCGAACACTTCGGCCCGATGGCCGAGGTGCTCGGCAGACTCCACGGCCTGCGCATCGGCACCCAGTACGCCGAGGCGTTCGCTCCGGTACCCGTTCTCGGCCGCCTTCCCGAAACAGCTGGCCTGTTCGGGCCGTGTCCCGAGCACGCCGACGCAGATGCCGGACGAATCTCCGCCTGACGGCGGCCGGAGAATGGAGACCTCACGTGGCCGGAGCCCTGCACCACGTCGCGCTTACCGCCATCGACCTGGAAGCCAGCCGTTGCTGGTACGACGCTTGCCTCAGTGTCATCGGCTACCAACCAGGCACCGTCGACCCTCGCATCTGCACCTGGGGCGGCATAACGCCGGAAGTCCTGCTCTATCCCGTCGAAGGCGCCGACCGTGAACCGCATACCCACGGGCGACCTGGGCTCCAGCATCTCGCGATCGAGGTCGATGACCGCGGCATTGTCGACGCCGCGCACTCCGCAGTCGTGCAGATCGCGACGGGCCGCGTCGTGCATCCGCCACAGGAATATGACTACCTGCCCAGTTATTACGCGGTCTTCGTCGAAGATCCCTCCGGAAACCGATGGGAGATTCTCACCACGACCAGCGCGGCGACATGACGGCCGCTTCCGGTGGTAGCGACACGCGATCTTCGGCCGTACGCGCGAATGCTGTGCCGGATCGGCGGAGTCAGTCGCGCGTCCGGCACCGCGCCACACCCGCGGTCCGGTACCCGTTGAACGTGACCGCTTTGGCTTGACGTCGCAGCCCCCTCCATTCCCACCGGGCGGCCTCGCCCACGACTTCGAGGAGAGCTGATCGAGTGAGTGCACCCGAGACCGAAGCCCCGCACAGCGATCTCCCGTCACAGCGCAGCGCGGCTGCGCGCGAATCCGTCCTGCCCGAGCTGCGGCCGATGTGGTGGGAGCAGGGCATGCGGGCGCGCATCGACGCCGGGATGCTGGGCGTCTTCGCCGAAATGCCGAAGCTGATCGCCGAGGCGTTGCGGATCAGCTGGCGCGCCGACCGGATGCGGACCGCGACCGTAGCGGGCACGACGCTGACGGCCGGCGCGATGGCCACCTTCGGGCTGCTGGCCACGCAACGGGTGCTGATCGAACTGTTCGCGTCCGGCCCGACCCCGGCCCGGGTCGAGGCCGCGCTCCCCGCACTCGCCTGGCTGGCCGCCTCGATTGCGGTCCGCGGCGGGCTCGGCATCGCCACCGGGTACGCCCTCAACGGGCTCACTCCGCGGATCAACCAGCAGGCCGAGCGGCGGCTGTTCGAGACCACGACCGCCGTGCAGCTCGACTCTTTCGACCAGGACGACTTTGCCGACAGCATGGAACGCGCCTCGCGCGGCACCGAGTCGGTGATCGACCTGATCAAAGGCGTGATGAACCTGCTCGCCGGGATCGTCAGCTTCCTCGCCGTCGCGATTGCTGTGATCGTCATCCATCCGCTGCTGCTGCTGGCGCTGCTGCTGGCGACCACCCCGAATGCGTACGCGGCGCTACGGGCCGGGCACGAGCGATTCCAGACCTACCTGCAAGGGTCCGCCCGCCGGCGCCGACTGTGGGTGCTGCACAAGCTGATGGCCGAACGCGTCTCCGCCTCCGAACTGCGCTCGTACGGGCTGCGCGACTTCCTACTGGGCCAGTACGACCAGGTGATGGGCGCCCAAACGGAAATCGATCTGGCTCTGGCCCGCCGGGTCACCACCACGACCAGCATCGGCGCGATTGTCAGCGGCATCGCCTCCGCCGGCGTGTACGTGCTGCTGGGTGTCCTGCTGCTCGACGGACGCATCCCCCTTGCGGCAGCGGCCACCTGCGTGGTCGCCGTCCAGGCGGCCCAGCGCGCCCTGACGCAGGTGACCTTCCAAGCTGACCATGTTTTCGCCGAGGGCCAGCACTTCAACGAATACATCCGGTTCCTCGACCGGGCAACGTCCTACCTGCCTGAGCGGCACGAGGAGCCTGCCGCCCGGCCGGAGGACTTGCGCGAGCTGGAGATCCGGAGCGTGGCGCACCGCTATCCCGATCGGGAAGCGCCCGCCGTTGACGACGTCACGCTGAGCATCCGGGCCGGCCAGACGGTGGCCTTCGTCGGTGAGAACGGCTCCGGCAAGTCGACGCTCGCCGCGATGATTGCCGGCCTGCGCACACCCAGCGCGGGAGCCATCCTGTGGAACGGCCGGCCCCTGACCGCCTGGGACAGCATCGCGCTCAGCGCCCGCATCTCGGTGGTGCTGCAGGAGCACCACAAGTGGCCGTTCACCGCCGCCACCAACATCGCGCTGGGCGACATCAACACTCCTGCCGAGCAGACTCGGATCGAGGCGGCGGCGGCGATGGCCGCCGCCCACACCATGATCCAGGACCTGCCCAAAGGGTACGAGACGCTGCTGGACCGCACGTTCAAGGACGGCCAGGATTTGTCCGGCGGCCAGTGGCAGCGCATCACCGCCGCCCGCGGCTTTCTCCGCGACGCCGACCTGCTGATCATGGACGAGCCGTCGTCCGCGCTCGACCCGCGCGCCGAGGACACCCTCTTCCAAGCCATCCGCAGCCGGCAAGGGCAGCGCACCACCATCCTGATCACGCACCGGCTCGCCAACGTCGTGCACGCGGACCGGATCTTCGTCATGCACGGCGGCCGGCTCGTCGAGCAGGGCACTCACGCCGAGCTGATCGCGGCCGGCGGCCGATATAGAGAGCTGTTCTCGCTGCAGGCAGCCGGCTACACCAGCTCCGGCGTGGCGTCATGAATCCCGGCGGCGACGACACCACCCCAGCGGCCACGGCGATGCTCGCTGCTCTTGCCGAGGCCCGCGCGGACTGGCTCGGCACGGCGGTGACCCGGCTGCGATCCCACCCTCTGGCCGTCGCGGCGTGGCTGTTCGGGTCGCTGGGTCGCGGCGACGCCGATGCGCTCAGCGACATCGACCTGATCGTGGCCGTCACGCAACCCCCGCCGTCCGACGTCTTCGCCGGGTTGGGCCTACCGGGCCGGAGGCTGTTCGCCCGTCCTAAACCGCGCAACGCCCCCGCCGGGGGCGCCTACCTGGCCGTGTGCCTGGAACTAGCTGGCCTGCCGGTGCTCGTGGACCTGTATCTGTGGCCGGCGGCAACCGCCGCTCATCCCGCCGATGGCCTGCTCCTGTTCGCCGCTGAGCAACGGCGGCGCGCGGACCTCGGGTTCATCGCGCTGCTGGACCGGCACCCCAGCAGCGACACCCGCGGCAGTGACCCCACAGCACCCGAGACAACCCTGATGCTCCTGCAACTGGCCGCGAAGTACCTGGCCCGCAGCGACCACGCGCGCCTGGCCAGCATCTGCGCACAGCTCGGCATTCCCAAAGCATCGAACGGCGCCGCGCTGCGCAGCCGGCTCGCCGACGCCGTCGATACACAAGCGCGCCCGGACCTGGCAGCGGCCGTCATCGCGGCCGAGCGGCTGATCGCGCTCGCCGACGCTGTGACGGCCCTGCCCCTGGCAGCGACGAAAAACAACGGGCCAGACCTGCTCGGCCCCACCACATCGCCGGCGCCTGCATCTGCGGCAGAAAGGGATCGATCATGACGGACGAGATCTTCGCGGAGGCGCAGCGGTGGCGGGAGCTGCCCGACGATCGCAACGGCACCAGCGAGCTGGAGCTGTCCTGCCGCGTCAAGAAGATCGGCGAGGTCGTCGAGGCACGGCTGGGTTTGCTGGGCAGTAATCCGCGCAAGGGAACGACCCACACCGTCGATAACGCGGTCGGGAAACTCGCCGATGTCGTGTTCACCAGCCTCACCGCGATCGCGAGCATGGGCATGGACCCGCGCCAAGCGGTCGCCGCCTGCGCGGCGAAGGCCGCCGCGTACCGGGCGGAACTCGCTCACCAGACACCAGCGGGCAACCAGGCGGGCGCGGCGTGACCGGCGCGGCACAACTGCCCCGCGAGGCCCGGCAGGAGCGGATGCCTGACACGTTCGCGCAGCTGGTCGCGAAGGTGCACGCGCGGACCCGCCGGTTCCCGGACCACAACGGCCCGTTCGAGCGGCTGGCCCGGTTGCTGGAGGAAGCCGGTGAACTCGCCCCTCAGGTCAACCACGCCGAAGGAACTGGGGTCAAGGTCGCCAAGCTCGGACGGTTCGACCCGGCGAAGATGGGGAAAGAGATCGAGGACGTGCTGCGGACCGCGCTCGGGATCGCCGTGCACTACGACCTCGTCGACGACGTGCGGGCGGGCATCGCCGCGCATTACGCGAACCACGTCGCGCTGGGCCTCATCGACGCACCGCACGACCCGCCGGCCGGACGTTCGCCGCGGTGACCGTCGAACCCGCCGCCAGCACCGACCTCCATCCGGCGCCAGCTGCCCGGGACACGGTACGGCAGGCGTGGACGGCGTACGCGGTGTCGCAGGCCGGCAGCGGTGTCGGCGCGGGCGCGCTGCCCCTGGTCGCGATCCTGGTCCTGGACGCCTCCGACTGGCAGGTGTCGCTGCTGTCCGCGGTGGCCGGTGTCGCCGCCGCAGTGACGATCATGCCGCTCGGGCCGTGGGTCGAGTTCCACCGCAAACGACCGACCATGATCAGCGCGGACGTGCTGAGGTGCGCGACGTTGGTCAGCGTGCCGGTCGCGGCGTGGCTGGGGAAGCTGACGTTCGGGCAGCTGTGCGTGGTGGCCGCCGCGCAGACAGTCGGGACGATCGCGTCGTCGGCAGCCAGCACCGCGTTCCTCAAGCACCTGGTGCCCTCGAACCGGCTGGCGCTGGTCAACAGCCGGTGGGAGACGACCATGTGGACGGCCAGCACCGCCGGCCCGCCAACGGGCGGTCTGCTGGTCTCCGGGTTCGGCCCGTTGGCCGCGGTCGTGGTCGACGCGGTTAGCTTCGCGGCCTCCGGCCTGTCCCTGGCCCGGATACGGCACCGTGAACCGGAGGCGGTCGGCCCGGCGAAGGGCCGGCACTCGATGGCCGATATGACCGCGGGCTGGCGGCACATCGCCGCCCACCCGGTCCTGCGTCGGCTGTTCGCGCACTCGCTGATCTTCGGTGGGTGCATTGTCGGTTCGACTCCGCTGATCGCTGTGCTGATGCTGCGCGACCTCGGGTTCACGCCGGCCGCATACGGCCTGGCTCTCGGGCTGCCGTGCGCGGCTGGGGTGCTCGGCTCGCTGGTGGCGCCGCGGATCATCGCCCGCGCCGGGCTGATGCGGGTCCTGCTGGTCGGTGGCGCGGGCCGCTGCCTGTGGATGGGCTTCATCCCGCTCGCGCCCGGCACGACGGCGGGGCTGGCCATGATCGTCGGCGCGGACACGGCGCTGCTGTTTGCCGCCGGGGTGTTCAATCCGGCGTTCGCGACGTACCGGATGCAGGCCACCGCCGACGGCTACCTCGCCCGGGTCGCCGCCGCGTGGGCGGTCAGCAGCAAGATCGCCCAACCGGTCATGATCGCCGCAGGCGGGTTGGCTGCCGCGGTTTTCGGCGCCCGGACCGCGCTGCTCGCGCTGGCCGCCGTGTTGCTGGCCACCGTCGTCATCCTGCCCTGGCGCGCCTGGCCGGCCACCCGCCCGGCGGCCGGCACCAGTCCCGGAGTACTGCCGTCGTCGGAGGAAGCGTTATGACCGATCCGATGCTGCGCGGCCGGTTCGCCCGGCCGATCCGGCGCGGTGAGGCTGTCGAGCGGTTGATGGGGCCCGGCGCGCAGAACGTGCACGCGCTCCTCGATCATTTCGCGCAGGTCGGCTTCCAGCTCGCGCCACGCAGGCTCGGCACCACGGCGGACGGGACCCGGGAGATCCTGAGTCACCTGCCGGGTGACACCGGCTATCCGCTGCTGACCGCCGAGCTGCGCAGCGACGACACCCTTGTCGAGGTCGTCCGCGTGATCCGGGATATGCACGACGCCACGCAGGGTTTCGTCGCGCCGCGGCCGGGCCGCTGGCACCGCCTGGAGCCGGCCGTGCCCGCCGTCATCGACTGCATCGGCCACCACGACCTGACCCCATGGAATCTGGTCTTCGACGGCACGACCGTGGTCGGCATCATCGACTGGGACCTCGCCGGCCCGTCGAACCGCGTCTGGGATCTCGCCTACGCCGCCCACCACTGGATTCCGCTGCACCCGCCGGACGGGCTGGCCGGTTTCGGCTGGGGCACCGAGCCCGACCGTGCTGGCCGGCTGCGGCTGCTCACCGACTCCTACGGGCGCGGCGTCCGCCCCGAACAGGTCGTTGACTTCGCGGTGCTGCGCCTGCTGGGGATGGCCGCGCACATCGACGACCGGGTCCACGCCGGCGATCCCGCGTTCGCGGTGCACCGCGACGAGGACCATGCCGCCGGCTACCGGCGGGCCGCCGATTACGTCCTGGCCGACCGTGACCGTCTGCTCGGCGCCGCCGGTCACCTTGCCGGGAGGAGGTCGCCGCGTGCAGCGGATCGCGATCGTCGGTAACGGGGGCGCGGGCAAGACCGTGCTGGCCAACCGGCTCGGCGCCGTCTTGGGGATCCCGGTTACGCATCTCGATGACCTGCGCTACGCCGAGGACGGCACCACGGTCGCCGAGAACACCTTCGCCGACCAGCAGCAGGCGATTGTTGCGGGCGAGAGCTGGATCGTCGAAGGGAACTCGCTAGCGTCGATGCCGATCCGGCTCGCCAGGGCCGACACGGTGATCGTGGTCGACCCGCACCCGCTGGTCTGCCTGCTCGGGATCCTGCAGCGCCGGCTGCGCTACCGCGGCGGTCGGCACCCCGACGGCGTTTTTGATCGTATTAACGGATCTTTCCTCTGGTATGTCGGATGGCGGTATCGGCGGGACCACCTGCCGCGGGTCCAGGCGTGCATCAGCGACCATTTCCGCGGCGCGGTGGTCGTCCACCTGACCAGGCGGGAGCAGGCGAACCTGTATCTGGACGTAATGGCTTACCACCGCGGTAGGGGTGCCCGGTGATCGATCTTCGCGCCTACGCCGCCGATCCGGCCTTCAGGACCAGCACGTTCGTCGTGGTCGACTTTGAGGGCTGTACGCCGAAGGGTTACCCAGCAGAGCCGATCGAAGTCGGTGCAGTAGTGCTGCGCCCGGCAGGCGCTGTCCTGGCGGAGGTCGGCCGGTTCGCGGCGCTGATGCGCCCGCCCGCGCACGCGCCGGTCACCGCCCGGCAGGTCGGCATCACCGCGGAGATGGTCGCCGACCGGCCACCGGCCGGCATCGTGCTCGCCGAACTCGACACCAGCCTGCGCGAGCCGCCGTACGTGGCGGTCGCCCATCACGCCTCGACCGAGGCCAACATCCTCGCCCGATACGCCACTGCCTGCCCCACCCTGGCAGCGGCGCCGATGCTGTGCACCCGTCGCCTGGCCCAGCACGCCTACCCCGGCCTCGCCTCGTACAGCCTCGACGCGCTGCTGGCCCACACTCGCATACCGGTGCCGGCCGGACGGCACCGGGCGCTGCCCGACGCCCTGGTCACCGCCGCGCTGCTGCAGCGGCTGCTCACCGACGGCGCCACCCGGCACGGGTGGTCACGGCTGAGCCAGCTCAAGCAGCTGGCCGGCCTGCCACCACCCGGCGGCGCCGCTCCTGCCCAAGATGCCCTGTTCTGACCACGCCCGCCTTGTGCACCCCCGGAGGAGACGACGTTGAGCACCACCCACCAACCCGAGCCGACTGCCCCGCCCCAGCACCCGGTCCCGCCCCAGCATCCGGTGGACGTCTTCCTGCTGCTTCACGACGGCGACACGGTGTTGCTGGGGATGCGGGACGGCACGGGCTACGCCGACCATCAGTGGAATCTCCCGAGCGGCAAGATGGAGCACGGCGAGGACGTCGTCACCGCGGTCCGGCGGGAAGCGGCTGAGGAAATCGGGATCCGGTTCGAGCCGGACGAGCTGCAGTTGGCCGGCGTGGTGCATCACCGCAACGCCTGGCACGGGCGGATCGGGGTGATCTTCTCCGTGGCCTACGACCCCGATCGCCACGGCGAACCGGTCAACCGGGAGCCGCACAAGTGCGCTGAGATCCGGTGGGTCGGGCTCGACGCCATCCCGGAGAACACCTATCCGTACACGGTCGCCGCCATCGAGGTGTGGCGGACCGGAACATTTCTGCAGCTCAGCGGCTGGCAATAGTGGCCAATCGTGGGGATCCCCTGTGGCTGCGCTGACACCTCTTCACAGTCGTCACCGCATCTGATTGTTCGCCGCCGTGAAGGAGCACCGTGACGGCTTTGTTCATTACCCGGCCACCGTGGCAAACCGTACCGATCCGCGTGGCCCGCGCCGTCGAGGGTCGTGTTGGCAGCCCGGTCCTCACATTTCACGATGCTCACGGCGGCATGGCGCCCGGTCCGCCCGCTACGTTGGCGCTCGGCTCGTCCAGCGAGCAGGGCAGCGAGTCTCCCTCCGCACCCGGGCCCCGCTCTGCCCGCCCCGGACGTCGCGCGGGATGAGACCCGATCGCGACGGCCCAGAGGCCCGGATCAACGAATTTCCCACCACAGACGGGCTATCGATCCCCGCAGCAAGACCGCACCTGCCGCTAACCAGCCGTCTCCCCTGCGCACTTGGAGGAGCCATGACCGACCTCGATGACGTTTTCGGCGCCGTACCCGCTGCTGCCTATACCCATCACGAGCGCTATGGAGAGACCGTCCACCGCTCCGTACCCGAGTGGATCCAGCGCGAAGTTACCTCCCTACAGGTTCAGGCCGGGCACTGCGTTTTGGAGATCGGCACCGGCTCCGGATACAGCGGCGCCCTCCTTACCCAGCTGTGCGGGCCGTCCGGGCGGGTCACGAGCATCGACATCAGCGACGAGCTCATCGACCGGGCGCGAGCGATTCACGCCGAACGCGGGGTCACCGGGGTCGACTGCTACGTCGCCGACGGCCACGAAGGCTTTCCCCCGGCGGCACCTTTCGACCGTGTTGTCGTGTGGTGCACGCCGCCGCGGCTGCCCCGAGCCTTGGTTGACCAGGTCGTGGACGGTGGGCGGATCGTTGTTTGCCTGCCGATTGCACGCCTGCCCTCCATCACCCTGATCACGACCATCACCGTCGCCGCCGGCCAGCCGCAGGTGCAGGCCGTCACCGGTGGCATTTACGCCCAGAGCACCCCGACCGCGGTGGACGACGCCGTGACCGTTCCCGGCCGCTGGGTCGACTACTGCGACCCCCAACCGGATCCGTCCTGGATCGCCATCGGCTGGCGCGCCGACGACCCTGACGGCAGCGGCGCCCGTTCGGGCCTCAACCAGCTCCTGCACCCCGGACACACCGAGACCTACCGCGATTTGGAAGCGGACTGGCGGTCCTGGAGCGCCTTCACCGCAGCCCTGGCCGACCCGAGCCTGAGCCTGGTCTCACTCCGCAACGAGATCCGCGGGATCGGCCACACCACCGCCACGTCGGCGGCCGTGATCTTGACCGATGCGACCGTCATCGCCGATAGCCCCGGCTCGGTGTCCATGGCGGTGCTGCGGGCCTGGCTCACGCGGTGGGAACA
Source organism: Actinoplanes sp. L3-i22 (assembly GCF_019704555.1). Taxonomy (NCBI): domain Bacteria; kingdom Bacillati; phylum Actinomycetota; class Actinomycetes; order Micromonosporales; family Micromonosporaceae; genus Actinoplanes; species Actinoplanes sp. L3-i22. The sequence goes on along the minus strand of NZ_AP024745.1, from coordinate 6,740,756 downwards.
GGCCGGCCGCCCCGCGCCCGACGGGTTCTCCACCCGCCTGGTGCCGTATGACGGCGCCGGCCTGCCCGGCTGGGACTTGCACGCGCTGCCACCCACCGCCCCACGACACGACACGAGGAAAATCAGCGAATGGCGATGACGAATGGCCGCCAGCGCGCTCAGGTGGATGTGCACCTGATCCTGCGCCGTGGCGATGACATCCTGCTCGGCCAGCGGATCAATACGGGCTGGGCCGACGGGTGCTGGCATCTGCTGGCCGGTCACGGCGAGGACCATGAGCCGGCACTCACCACGCTGATCCGGGAAGCCCGCGAAGAACTGGGCATCACCATCGAACCCGGCAACGCCCGGCTTGTGCACGTGCTGCACCACCTCACCGAGTCCAGCCGCATCGCCCTGTTCTTCCAGGTCACCACCTGGACCGGCGAACCGGCCAACACCGAGCCGGACAAATGCGCCGGGTGGCAGTGGCACCACCTGGACGACCTGCCGACGCCGATGATTCCCTACGCGCGGCAGGCCCTCACCGACTACCGTGCAGGCCTGGCGTACAGCGAGCTCAGCTGGCCGCGATAGCCATGGTGCCGACACTTCGACTCTGCGTGTACGGCACCGCGGGCTCCGGGAAATCAACCGTGAGCCGGCTGATCGCCGAGGACCTGCACGGCCGCGGCATGACCATGCAGATCATCAAGATCGCGCTGCCGCTGTATCGGCTCCAGCAGCACCTCTACGCGAGCGCCGGCCGCGACGTCGACCTGTGGACTCACGACAACGAGTTGCTGCGGGTGCTCGCTACCCAGCTGCGGCGGATCAACCCGGACTTCCTCGCCGACGACTTCCTCACCCGGACGCGTGCCTGCTGCGCCGACGTCGTCATCAACGACGACCTGCGCGACACCGCCGTGGACTACCCGCGCCTGGTCGCTGACGGTTTCTGCTTCCTGGGCGTCCGGTGCGACGACGACGTCCGGCGCCGGCGCCTCACTGCCCGCGCCGACATCACGATCGTCGCCGACAGCGCCGACGGCTGGGGCTTCCACACCATCCGGCCCCACTGGAGCATCGACAACTCCGCCGACGACCGCGACGACCTGTGCAAACACGTCAGTGCGATCGTCGACCAGTGGCTCGACACCACCGCGAGCCGCGACCAGCCCACCAGCCAGGGCCGGGCCAGCCAGCCATCCACCGGCGAAACGGAGAACCCCCGATGACCTCGCCACTCTTCGGTGTCGGCACGACCGTGGTACGCCGCGACGTGCTCAACGGCCGCGTGTGGACCGCCGCCGCCCACCGCGTGCTGCACGACGACGGACACAAACTCGTGCTCGTCAGCTGGCCCGGCACCGTCGGCTACGCACTGACCACCTGGATCCAATGGTTGACCGACGGCAACAGTCGATCCCGCCCGCAGGCGGTAGCCGACCTGGCCGCTGGGACGTGGGAACTCGGCCAGTGGGTGTGGCGGGACACGGCGGTCGTGACCTGGATCGGCCTCGACCCCGACCTCAGCCTCCAGGCGTATCTACCTGTCGACGGCGGCCCGACCCAATGGAAGATCAACTTCGAGCGGCCGGTCACCCGCACGCCGATCGGCATCGACACCTGTGATCTCCTGCTGGATCTCATGGTCGACCCGATCGCCGGGAGATGGCGGTGGAAGGACGCGGACGAGTACGCCCAGGCCCGAACCCTTGGATTGATCTCGGACGCCGACGACGAGCGCGTGCGGGCAGCCCGGAAGCGCGCCGTGGCGCTCGCTGAATCCGGTGACGGGCCGCTGGCCGAAGACTGGTCGCAGTGGCGAGTCCCGGACGACTGGTCCCTGCCCGTGCTGCCACCGCGTGTGCTGGACCACGTCGCCTGGTGACCCGCGAGCCTGACCACAAAGCCGTGCCCGGCTGGCGACCGCCGCCGAGATCGCCTGCCCTGACCGCGCAGCCCCGCATGTATCGGCCCGGACCGGGCACCTATGGAGAGGACAGTGCCAATGGATTCTGTCGTTGAGGACATGTCGCCCGAGCAGCTACGAGACAGGCTGGCGACCAAGTTGGTCGCGAAGAATTGGATCCGGACACCCGCGATCGAAGCAGCGGTGCGTAAAGTGCCGCGGCACCTGTTCGTCCCCGACACCGTCACCGCAGCCGAGGCGTACGAGGACACGACCGTCGCCACAAAACGCGGCCTGGACGGCAAGACGATGAGTTCCGTGTCGGCCCCGTGGCTACAGGTTTTCATGCTGGCCGAGGCCAGGCTGCGGCCGGGCTCACGGGTCCTGGAGATCGGCTCCGGCGGCTACAACGCCGCCCTGATCGCCGAGCTCGCCGGCCCGCAGGGGCATGTCGTCACCCTTGACATCGACGCCGACGTCACCAGCGCAGCCCGAGCGTACCTGGACCGGGCCGGCTATCCGCACGTCCAGGTCGTGCACGGCGACGGCGAACACGGCCACCAGCCCGGCGCCCCCTACGACGCGATCATCATCACCGTCGAAGCCGCCGACATCCCACCCGCGATCATCGAACAACTCGGACCCGCCGGTGTCATCGTCATGCCGCTGCGGATGCGCGGCATCACCCGAGCTCTCACCCTGCGCCGCCGCGGCGATCACCTCACCGCGACCGCAGCGCTGCAATGCGGATTCGTGCCGATGCAAGGCGCCGGCCGCGATCTGACCCGCCGGATCCTCCTGCGCGGCGACGCCGCCGTGCTGCGCCTCGACGACCCGACCGAGGTGGACGCCGCCGCGCTGACCGCGGCCCTGGACCGGCCCCGGGCCGACGTGTGGTCACCGGTCACCATCACCGGGCAGGAAGGCACCTCCTTCGAGGGCCTGCACCTGTGGCTGGCCAGCCAGCCCCGCCCGTTCGGCACCCTCATCGTCGACCGCGAGCGCACCGCCGGCCTGCTCGAGCCACAAGACAAATTCACCTGCCCCACCCTGCTGAGCACCGACAGCCTCGCCTACCTGACCATGCGCACAACCGGCGACAACCGCTGGCAGTTCGGCGCCCACGGCTTCGGACCCGGCGCCGACACCCTCACCAGCGACCTGATCGACCTACTCACGGCCTGGGACCGCGACTACCGCCACCGCCCGGCCCCGGACATCACCGTGCACCCCACCGGCACACCCCTACCCGACGGCGACCAGCTGCGGCTGCTGGTCCCGCGCCGGCACACCACGATCGCCGTCACCTGGCCCGCACCGGCAGGCCCACAGTGACCACCGCCCCGAAACACCCGACGCTCGTCGTGATCCGCGGCAACTCCGGCTCGGGAAAGACCACCACCGCCCGCGAGGTCCGCCGACGAGCAGGCCGCGGAACCGCACTGATCGAGCAGGACTACCTGCGCCGGGTCCTACTCAGAGAACACGGCGGCAACCGGATGCAGCCGGTCGCACCGGCGTTCATCGCCGCGACCACGCGCGCCGCGCTCGACGCCGGCTATCACGTCGTCCTCGAAGGGATCCTGGACAGCGCCGGCCACGGCCCGATCCTGCGCCGGCTCATCGCCGAGCATCCCGGGCCGAGCGCCGTCTACTACTTCGACGTGTCGTTCGACGAGACGGTACGCCGCCACCTGAACCGTGCCGAGCCGATCGCCGCGACGGACCAGATGCGCGGATGGTACGCGCCGGGCGACCTGCTCGGCGTCGACGGGGAACACGAAATCGCCGAGAGCACCGGCTTCGACGAGGCCGTCACGACGATCCTGCAGACCAGCGGCCTGGGCAAAGCCACACCCCTGACCCCGTGCCCCACCCGCTGCCCCCGCTGCGCCGAGAAGCGCAACGCCGCAACCCCACCCGCCGATGCCGACCAGCCGGCCGACCATGGCTGATCCGCCCCGCGAACCGGCCCGCGATGAGTTGCTGCCCGAGTGGCCGCGCCTGGTCTTGGAGGGCGAACGGGTCCTGATCAGGTCGCCGGCTCCCGGCGACGAACCCGCTCTGATCGAGATGGCCACCGACGCACGGGTGCGCCGGTACCTCGGCGGCCCCGCCGACCCGGACACCGCGGCCGCCAGCGCCCGACAAAAGGTAACCGGCCAGCCGGGGCAGTTCGTGATCGTCGAACGGGCGACCGGCGACGTCGCTGGCAGCGGCAGCCTCGCCCGCAAACGCGGGCCGTGGGAGATCTCCTACCAGCTCCGCGACGGCTTCACCTGCAGAGGGCTCGCCGGCGGCCGCCGTGAGGCCACCTCGACCCTGCTGTCGCGCGCCTACGCCGTCGCTTCGTCGCTGGCCACCAAACAAGGTGATGACGCGATCGCCCTGGCGATGGCTGATCGGGCACGATCTGAAGCGGTCACCGCCGGCGACGATGCCGCGTTGACCGCAGCCACGCACGTGCTGGCGATCACCATGCGCCGCGACGGGCACCACACCGCCGCGCATAATCTGCTCGTCGGCACCGCCGCCCAGCTCGACCTGTCCTACGCCGACCCGGCGCCGGGCACCGTCGCTGCGTACGGCACCCTGCTGTGCACCGCCGCCTACACCAGCGCCCAGGCCGGCGACGCCACCAATGCCGACACGTACCTGACCGAGGCGGCCGCCGCCGCCCGCCTGCTCGGCGACCACGTGGGTTCCGGCGTTCATCCGTTCAGCCCGACCACCGTCGCCATGTACCGGATCAGCGTGCACACCACGCTCGACGACACCGGCAAGGCGCTGGAGCACGCCGCCGCCGTCAACCCGGCCCGTCTGCCGACCGCCGAACGTCACGGCCGCTACCTGGTCGACACCGCTCGCGCGTGGCACCGCCACGGCCGGCCAGACCGGGCCGCTCATGCCCTGCTGGCTGCGGAACGTCACGCGCCGGAGGACGTGGCCAGGGCCAGCGTGCGTGACCTGGTCGCGACCCTGCTGTACGCGCCGACGCCTACCCCGGCCGCGCTGCGCGACCTGGCGGGGCGGATCGGCGTCAGCTAGATTCCGTCTCTTAAATCATCGTGATGATCCTGCATGTCGATCGTTGGATCGGGTGTGGCGCGCGGAATCTGACGAACCAGGAACGGGCTGTGCTAGCACCGTTGCTGCCGGCCCAGCCGGTTCAGGGCCGGCGTCGGTGTGATCACCGACAGGTGATTAACGCGATCTGCTGGGTCAAACGCACCTGTTCGCCGGCCCGCCTCGGCCAGCATCGCGGCGGTACCTTGGATGAGACGGGCTCGGCTGTCGTTGCAGGCAACGAGGCGCCGTGGACGAGGGGATTGTCGGATGATCGAGGCACAGGCGGACTGTGGCTGACCGACGTGAAAAGCCTGCTGGTGTCGTTCGGGTGGGCGCCTGCCAAACGCCGGAGATCCTGGGCGATCCCGACGCCGCGCTCGACTGCATCGAGCAGTTCTCAGCCCAAGACAACGGCCGCGGCACGGACCTGCTGCTCTTCCCGGAATGCTTCCTTCAGGGATACCTCGCCGATGACGACCACGTCTCCCGGTACGCCCTCCGGCTGAATTCATCAGGATTCGCCGCGGTGTTGCGCCGCCTCGCGCCCGTCGAGCAGGTCCTGGTCTTCGGGGTCATCGAGACCGACAACGGCAGGTACTTCAACACCGCCGTCGTCGTCGACCGCGGACGCCTCGTCGGCCGCTACCGCAAGACCCGGCTCCTACCCGGCGAATCGGTGTTCACCCCCGGTGAGGACTACCCGACCTTCGTGCTGCATGGCGCGCGGTACGGCGTAAACATATGCTCCGACACGCAGTTCCCGGAGCCGGCCGCCATGATCGCAGCGCAGGGAGCGACACTGCTGCTGGTCGCGGCGCAGAACATGATGCGCCGCCCAGCCGCTATCCGGTTCAAGGACCTGCACCACAGCATGCGCGCCGAACGAGCCCGCGAGACCGGCATGTGGCTGGTGTCCTCCGACGTCACCGGCGCCCGCGCAGACCGCATCGCCTACGGCCCTACCAGCATCATGTCACCGCAGGGCGACATCGTTGCCCAGGTGCCGCTGATGACAACCGGCATCGTCGTGGCCGACATCCCGATCGTCTCGAGATGAGCTCGGGCGCTTTGTCACCGACGAGCGGCCTCACCAAGCAACAGGCTTCGACCTGGCTGGCAGAGCCGGAGTAGTCCACACACTGCGATATCCGAACGGACAACTCCCGCTACGCCCGGACGGTTCGTATCTCCGGTTTGCCGACCAGCTGCCTGTCGGCTAGCACCACCGTGCGGCGTCGCTCCCGGCGCGCCGCGCTACGGGCGGACCGGAATTAGCGTTTGGACGGCTGGTTCCGCAGCTGACGGAAGGAACAGAAGGTCAGCGGACACGGCGGACAGCACTTGGGCGTCCGCTTCAGCTTGGCCATGGTCTTCGCCGCAGGGACACGATGTCCACACTCCTGTGCGGACCTGGTCACGCAGGACTTGCAAGGTGTCTCTGGCCAAGGCAGCGATGTCGGCGCCGATGGTGACGTACTCGGTGCCCGGTGCCATGTTCATGACCGCTAAGCCGAGCCCGGAGATGGCCTCCCCTGCTTGCGCCAGGTCGAGTGCCGGTTGGGGTTTCTGCTGATCACTGTTGATTTCGGCGAACAAGATCACCTGGGCGAGTGCTGCTTGAATCCGGCCCGCAACGCGCAGCGACAGGGCTTCACGCCGGCTGGCCGGCCTTTCTCTTTCTTGAATCCTCACCATCATCGCGGCCGCCACCTCCGTGCCCCCATCGTCGCCGATGTAGCTGAGTGTCACTGTCTGCGGTGAGCGCCTCATCTGATCCACGATCATCGCGATACGCGCGTGGAGTTGCTCGACCACGACTACGGGATCCGCGACACCACTGATCTGCCCGGCTGTGCTCGACGAACTGGTCGATGGGCCGGCTGATCTCGCCGCGCCTGGGCACGGGCACTTCCCATTACTGCTCAGTCTGCCAGTTAATTTCGCGACGTCCGAGGATGTCGAGCCGTCGGGTGACAGCCGCTGTGAGGAGCTAGCGTCTGATTTGATCGGCGGGGTAGCTCGCTTGAATTTCTTGGAACCATGTCTGAAGGTCGTTGGCGCTGTCGACCCAATCTGAGAGCAGCGCAATCGCAATCTCCTGGCTCGACTGCATCGTGCCTTGCACAGCCTCGACCTGTCAGCGGTAGCCGACGAGTACGAGGATCTCGTGTCCCCGCTGCTCGAACTGCCGGCAGAGCTCCCGCTCGCGAATCCCCATCAGCACCAGCGCCCCGACCGTCAGGGTCCAGAAGATCAGGCCGGCGAGTTGCGCGGTCCGCCAGAGCGCGACAGCGACGATGCTCGCCACCAGGAGGGTGTTCGCCGCGCCTACGCGCGCGGCGCGGCGCGAGCACGGCCAGGGTGGGATCCGCGGCGTGAGCTGGCGAGCCATCCACCACCCGCTGGTGGCAAGCAGTAACCCGAACGCGAGTATCAGCAATACCCAGGACGCGGCCGCATCCAGGCCACCAGAGCCTTGTCGATGCGGGAGCAGAACGGCGCCGACCAGCGCGCTCGGCCATACTGCAAGACCGGCCACCCGGCGTATCTGGTCGCGCTGGTGCGCCACCCGCCCTTGCCGCCGCAGCGCCTGCTCCACCGGGTTTCCCTGGGTATCGAGTCCGTGTCGCACGTCCATCCCCCTGGCGGCCGTCGTCTCGCAGCCCGAGCGTAGCCAGTAAGCCCTTCCCCGGGCCAGGCATTGCCGGCGACCGATAGACGCCCGAGCGGCGGGCGTAGTCAGTAGCCTCCGGTACCGCTGCGGCGAGGTGCCGGCTCCGCCTCAGTCAGCAGCCACCTGGATTCTCGTTGTCACACTGGCAGCGGCGCCGCCTGCACGGCGTCACGGATGAGGTCGCCGTACCCACGCCCGGGAAGATTGCGTGTGAGCTGCCAGGCCAGGTGCCCGATCGCAGCGGGCCTGCTCGCTGCGTCCGTCGACCCGACACGGGAGAGGTCGGTGAGGGCCTGCAGGTCAGGGCCGGTGTAGCGGCAGAACATGATGTGTCTGCGCAGCTGCAATCCGATGGAGAGCAGGTTGGTGTCGTCGCAGGCGGGCTGGCCGAGCTCGTCGATGATCGCCCTGATGTGGTGCTGCAACGTGTCGTTGCCGCTGGTTTCGGGATGGCTCGCGCTGTATCCGGCGACGGCATGGGCGCCGAGGTAGCCGGCGAGGCGGATGCCGCCGCAGTAGACCGCGGTGGCAGTCGTGGGCTGCGCGTCCGTGCGCTGCCGGATCAGGGTGATGCCCCACCGGTAGGCGAGGCGGGCGCAGGCGGCGGTCCGGCCGTCGTCGCCGGTGATCGCCGAGCGGATCAGTGCGGTGATCGGCCTGTCGTAGTGGTCGGCGGGGATGAGCTCGCTGATGCTGCGCATGTTGGGGTGGCGAGGATCGCTGAGGTAGCTGATGAGGTCCTCGGTGGTCGCCTCGGGGGCAGCCGGTTCGGTGGTCATATTGGGTGTTCTCCTCTCGGGTGGCGGGTGCTGGCGATGTCGCGGGAGTCGGGACGATGACCGGGTGCCGCTCCCACGTCAGAGCTCGTGGCTCGGGATGCTTTCAGGCATCTCCGGTCACCGTCCCGGCCTCCGCAGAGCGCCGTTAGGCGGGGTTTTCTCGGAGCGGGAACGCCTGCTGTTCGTCGTAGCTGGCACCGGTGGTCAGGCAGTGGTGCAGGCCGGACAGGAGGTGACCGGCGACGCGGCGCAGCGCGCCGGCGTAGGTGTCGCCGGCTGCGCGGCGTTGGTCGTAGTGGGCTCGGGCTCCCGGTGAGCGGGTCAGTGACGTGAAGGCCCACTGGTGGCAGACGGCTTTGAGACGGCGATTGCAGATGTGGCGATGGGTGACCTGCCGGCTTTTGCCGCTGGACCAGGTCAGCGGGGCGACACCGGCGTAGGCGCGTAGGCCGCGCGGGCTGGCGAACCGGTTCGGGTCGTCGCCGAGTTCCGCGAGGAGCCGGGCGCCGGTGAGCGCGCCGCAGCCGGGAAACGACAGGTACACCGCGGCCTGCTCGTGGTTCAGGAAGGCCTCGCTCAACTGGGCGGTGAGCTTGTCGGTGCTCTGGCACGCGTGGTCGAACTGGCTCAACAGGGCCCGTACCTCAACGGCGGAGGCTATCTCGATGTCGCGGGGTAGCCGCAAAACGGGTACGGCGAACAAATCTCGCAGCCGATACGCCTCGTCGTCGACCAGGCGCAGCCGCACCGGGGCAAGAATCTTCGTCAGCCGGTACTGAGTCAGTCGTTGCGCGGCCTCCGCGGTCGGCCCGGCGGCGAGCACCGCCCGGGCCTCTGCCCGGCGCAGGCCGAAGTCGCGGCCTTCCCAGGCGTTGACTGCGGCGGGATGGACTTGGTGCAGCAGCCTGCGCAGTTTCGCCTGCAGCTTCTCGCGCAGCAGCTGAGCCTGATGCTGGGCGCGGGTCAAGACGGTGATCGCCTCGGCTGCCGGGCTGGTCTGGGGAAGGGGCTGGAGCTGGCCCCATCGTTCGTGCAGCAGCATCGCCAGCAAGACGGCGTCGGACCGGTCGGCTTTCTTTTTCGTCACCGACCGGTAGCGGCGGTAGAGCGCCATCTCCGTCGGTGGAATCTGAAATATCGTCTGGCCGCGGGCCCGTAGTGCATGCACCAGTAGGCCCTGATTCGTTTCGATCGCTATCGGCACGAGTTTGCGGGAGTGCTGGTGGCTGGCCAGCAAACCGGAGAGCACGGTGAGAAGCTCCGCTACGCCCTCAGGTGTCGCGGCGATACGCAGGTGCTGAACCGCGCCGCTGCGGGTGTCGATCACGGCGACGTCGTTGACCTGGCTGGCCCAGTCGATCCCGCAGAAAAAGCGGGGTGGCCGTTGCATCTGTCCTCCGGTTCCCTGGCATGGTGGGTGGTTCCAGCCGGGCATGCCGAGGGAAAGGGTTGAGATTCGACCGCGCGGGTGGCCGCCTACTGCTGATGCGATTCACGCTGAGCAGTTGGGCGCATGCGCCGCGCGGCAGCTCTCTCCGATTTCCGGGCAGCTGCTGGAACGAGCACCCCCACGCGTGTGGGGAACAGGAGCACCATCACCGACAGCTCGGTAGGTGATGGCAACAAATTCGGCAGCTCCCGGAGGGCGCTGCTGGCATCGACAGCGGACTCTACCGGCGTAGTGCTGTCGCTGCCAACCCGCCCACCCGCTTCGGGTCGAGAGCTGGACACGAAGGCTGGATGTTTGGTGGCCAGGTCTGCCTCGACCAAGGCCAGGGCTGCCGGACACCCCTGACGCGCAACAAGGAGATGAACCTGTTGGCCGGTCTGCGCTGCCCGGGTAAAGCGAACGTGTTACTCGCCGCTCTCATCGATGCCGATGCGGAAAGCGTTGAGTCGACGAGTACTGCACATGGCAGCGCCGCTTCAGATACCCCGGTGGGTCTGAAGTGGCGCCTGCGTCATGCCGCCCCAGATGGTCAGTGCGCCTGGTTGAACGCCTCGACCACGTTGGCGGGGATCCGGCCCCGGCTGGACAACTCGTGACCGTTGCTCCTCGCCCACTCACGGATCGCCTGATTCTGGTCCCGCGGCGTACGGTTTGTGAACGTGCGGATCGGCTCCTGCCCGCGCCGAGTCACCCGACTGGCACGCGCCTGTCGGCTCCCGTTGCTGATGTACGGGTCGAGCGCCGTACGCAGCTTCCCGGCGTTGCCCTCGGACAGATCGATGGTGTAGCTGACGCCATCGAGGCTGAACTCAACTGTCCGATCCGCTGTGGAGCCGTCGAGGTCGTCGGTGAGAACGATGACTTGCTGCTTTGCCATGAGGTGAGCTCCCATTCGGCCCGGGGCGTCATCGGGAATGACAGAAACCCGCATGATTGTATTTCCGGCAATGATAGCGAACACTTTCAGTACTGACTAATGGGGCCGCTGGCAGGTCGACCGCCCACCCGTAGCTACACGAGCGTATGTTGATCGACCGCTGCCCCTGAAACGGCAGAGCGAAGGGCGCTGTTGGCCGGTTAGGTCAGACACCCTCGATGAAGAGGGGTATCCGCTGTGCCCTTCGCCGCGCAGGTCAGATTCAGCTCGATGGTGGCGTCGGTTCTTGCGACCTTGGACGCCGGCGCAGGCTGGGTGCGTTCCACATCAGGATCAAGTGGTGCCGTAGGTGGCGGCCAACGCCATCCGGGAATGGAACGAACCGCATGAGAACGATCGGCGGGATGGGAAAACCCTTGGCGGGGGTTTATTTCGAGTCAGGTCCGGCAGCGTTTTGCGGACCCTTCTGTGCAGCGCGCATTAGCTCAACCTTCGCCGTCAGCGCCCTCAGAAGTGTCTCGGCAGCTTCTAGGCCGAACTCATAGGCATTCAGATGTAGTCGCACCGTGGGGTCGTCACTGGCCTCGGATACCTGCAACGCCAAGGGACGGCCGGGCCTTGGAGCAGAGAGCTGGGATATCAGGACTGGTGTGCTTTCGTGGACAATCACTTCGCCTGGCTCCTCGTCGTGTTTACGGGTGCAGTACGTGGGACAGGTGGCAGCGAACACGGCGGGCACGGAACCTCCAGCGAAGCGATCGTGGTGGCGAGACTCAGGCAGGACCTGATCCGGAAGGTCTTCGCCAGGTTGCTCACCCGGTGACGACCTCGAAACGCATCTTCACCGTCTCGAGTAGCCGTAGCCGCTGCTGTCGAGCGACCTCCGAGCACGGGTCGATAGAGGAGCAGGGGAGTAGCGGCTGTGCTGCGCTACCTGCAACTCGACCCGATCAGGCCCAGATGCGGAGTCGCCACATCAGGCGAGCGCACAGGTCGTGCCTGAGCTCGGCGACGCTGGTGCTGGTGCTGGTGCTGGTGATCCGCGAGCCGCTACTGCGGGCGCTCGGCCGGCAAGCGGAGAGCCGGCTCGGCATGGACCTGCCGAACGACGGTCGGCTGCTGCGGGGCGTCCGGGACGGGCGGACCGTCCGGGTCATATCGTGGAACGACCTGCTGCATACGCTGGCCGATTAGCCGGGGAACCGTAGCCAGATCTGCTCACGCTGGCGGCGGCGATCGAAGACATCACCGAGTCCGTGCCGTTCTGCGAGCTGATCCAGGACATCGCGGTAGGCCGGACGGTGGCCCAGAGCAGTCAGGTCGCCCGCACCCTGTGCCGGGAGCTGCCGGCGTGGCTGGATCGGGAACACGTCTGCCACGAGGTCGTGACCGGCCGAACCAGAAGCGCACCGACGTCTACGTCGCCTCGCGGTCTTGAAGCACCGGATCTGGGTGGGCCACTGCCGTTTGCCATCGAGGTGTGTCCCTCGTGCCGGTGATCGTTTCTGCCAGTGAGGTTTGCCGGCCTCGCCCGTCTGTTAAGCCACCAACGCCGCGACGCGGCCGGACACTCGCCCGCGAAGAGTTGCGGCCGGACACGGTGCCAACACCGTCACCGGCCACGACTCGACACCATCACCGTGAACCTCGTGTGCGGACCCCGGCTCGCGACCGGTCACTCGCTCGGCTGGTCAGCACGCTCCAGAAACACGCCTTTGCCGGGACGCCGAAAGTGTCCCGACTTGACCAGTAAAGCCTCAACGATGGAACAGGTGTCCTCGGCCTCAACCGCGACAGTTTGACGCGCGTTCTCGCCGGTCAGAAGAGCACCCAGCGCTGTCGGCAACAGAGCCTTGAAATGACGGAAACCGTCCATCTGCGCCAATGCTTCCACCGCCTTGGCCGGAACCGTCCCCCGGACGGGGCTATCACTCAACAGGTAAACAAGCGTCTTGGCGAATACGGCCAACTCGAACACGTGATCAACCTGCATCTCGATCGTGTCCGGCCGGGTCTTCGACCCGAAGATGTCCGCAGCCGAAGCAACCTTGCGAGGATCCACCCACATAGTTTTGCCCATAAAACGGATATTACGTGGGGGTTGGATCTTCGGTGGCAGCACGAACCGGCACCTCACCCCAGAGAGTCGCCGGGCTGCGTGGCGTACACCGCGCAGCCCGGAGTCGCGCCCACGCGGCCGCGTCTAACGCCGATGCCGAGCTGCGGTCGACTGGGATGCCGCCGGCTGTGCGGTACTTGGCTGCCTCGCGGCCTGAGCTCCGAAACCGGAACGGGCATGGGGGAATGCCTGCGCAGCTGGCTTCGGGATCGGAGCCGAGGCCGTGATCGCCTGTAGCTCTGGATGCCATCTGTCGCCCAGGGCGCGAACAACCCGGTGCGCCAGGTCGGTGAACTGCTGCCGTTCCTGCGGATGCCAGGTGCGGGATCGTTCGGCGCCAACAGCATCCGCCATGGAGATGTCCGGCCACCGCCAGGCCCGGTCAGCGGTCAGGTAGTTAGCCGCGACCAGACCAGTCCTGCCGTGGATTTGCGCCTGGTCGACCAGGTGGTCACGGTCTACGAGCTCAGCGACGGCAAGCATCCCGTCGTAGGCGCTGTCGTGGTCCGCGCCGCTGACGAGCCGACCGCCGTGTGTGTGGGCCAACTGGTAATGGAACTCGGCGAATGTCCCGAGTTGGCTCACCACCTTCGGCACCGACAGCAAAGACATCCCGAGGTAGTAGCCGGCGGCGCGGAACCGCGCCGCCGTCTCGGCCACTGCCTGCGGGTTGTCCATCGGCATCTCGAGCACGACATCGGCGCCTGCCTGCTGCACCGTATCAACGGCGAGCTGCGCCCAACGGCGCCCCGCCGCCCGCACATCGGGTGCGATGTCGCGTCCCGACGGCGTAGGCAGAACGAAATTGGGATGGTACGGCTCGAGGAAAGCGGGGTTGATGACTGCGGGGACAGCGCCACTGACCTGCCGGAACTTTTGAGCGACCGCCGCGGCCAGGGTATGCACGCCCGAACCCGGAGGGCCCCCGACGAACACGGCCGTGGGGTGCGAGCTCCTGGTGAGGGCCGTGAACTCGGTCGCGACGATGTCGTTCTCAAAGATCCGCCGGAACCCGGCCTCGCTGAGCGTGGCGGTCATACCGTGTCCGCTCGAAGCTGTTCAGCCGTAGCTCGAAGCGACCTCATCAGCGCCGTGAGCTCGCCGGTGCTGAGACCGACGATGCTGCTGCGTAGTTGGGCAGTGGCGTCTCGCTGCTGGGCGAGCGCCCGCACTCGGGGCGTGTCGCCGACAGCCGTGAAATGGCGCATTGCCGCTGTTTGAGCGGCGACAACCACGCTGATCATCTCGTGGGACGCCGACTCAACCCCGGCCCGATCAGGATCCCACCGGGCGTCCTGACTGTCGTCGGTCGACAACATGGCAGGACCGACCACGGGATGACTGCTAGATACCGATTTGAGTCCGCTAACTGGATTCATGCTCGAGAGGGTGAAGCACCTATGCGGGCGCTACTGGCAACGCTGCGGCTGCCTCAAGCAGGAGCGGACAAACGCACGACTACAGGGGCGCGGCCCGGCCTATTACTCGCCTCTACCGCTGGCGGCGGTCGTGCCCGCGGCGCAGTCAGCTGACGTCAGCGATCCGCCGCTGCCCCCACCGCGGGTTCTTTCCATACAGCGCGCCGAGTTCGGTACCGAGAAGCCGCACCTGGGCGGCACGCGCCGCCCGGCACAGCTCCCGCGCATCCGCCCGTTTCCACTTCTCCGACTTGGCATCCATCTCGCCCGACCGGACAACGGCCGTGACCCGGTCACGATGGGCCATCAGGGCCGCAACTGCCGACTCCGGAACAGTCGTGGATCGCCGTGCCTGCGATAGCACGGATGCCGACGCGGAGGACCCGTGAGCTGCAGGCTCGTCCCGACCCTCGATAGGTTCCGAAGCCATGCTGCTGGCTGACCTCGCCGGGGCCATCGTCATCACAGTTGAGCCGGCCTCAGACGGTGCCGGCTCCACGGTCCGTGCCCGAGCGGGGCTGTATCCCGGCATCCGGACGGTTCTGACCTGTTGGATCGGCTCGGATGAGGCCGCCGGCACATTTCCAGCCGCTATGGCGATCGACGCTGTACCGGCGGAACCGGCGATGGCGCGGTGACGTCCTCGCAGAACCGGGGGCTGCGGGACGCGCGGATCGCTGCCGCCTCCCGATACCGGCGCCAAGTACGGTCCACCCGCTGCGCTCACCGGCTGTTTCGTCGACGGTGCTCTGCTCTGCGCACGTTGCAGGGCCGCAGCTACACCGCCCGGCTCCAATAAGCTCACCACCTGCTGTATTCGAGCGAGCTGCGCAAGCACATCCTCGACGACCGGCTCCCCGACGATCTGCACATCCTTCAGCAGCCGGCTGCGCCACCACGACTTCGGCCAGCGGCCCGAGCTCACCCGGTGGTGGTTGACCACCATGCGGCGCATCTGGCGCTCGTTCGCCATCCGCTCCAGGTCCGGGTCGTCGTCCGGGATCAGCCAGCCCCAGCGCTCGGCGAGACGCCGCGGGCTGTACGCGAACCGGCCGTGACGGACGCGCTGCCCGGCCGCGGTCAGCGCGGCCCACCACATCAGGAAGATCACGCAGGGCACGGCGAGACGCAGCAGCTTCTCGGTGCCGGTGACCGCGTTGCTGGCGACGATGATGCCGGAGACCGCGGCGATCAGGGCGGCGATCCAGAGCATCGGCCCGGGGTGGCCGGGCGTGACGATCTTGCCGTCCTCGTCGTACACCGAGGTGTTGCGGTACTGCTCGGCGGCGAGCGAGGTGGCGGTCAGGAAGCAGATCTCGAAGACCGCGAAGACCAGCACCGCGAACACCTTCGGCAGGTGCAGCTGTTCGGTCGCGATCACCCACATGCCCTCGGCGTTGAGCAGCAGCGCGAGGTTCATGCTGAAGGACAGCGCGATCGGGCGCAGCGGCTTGCCCGATCGCTTCGCCCAGATCCCGAAGCTGATCAGGAGGAGGACGCCGAGCAGACCGCCGGCCAGGACGAGGACGGCCCCATAGCTGGCGATCGCGCTGTTAAGCGGCATCACCGCTCGTCCACCCCCTCATGATCGGACACGTCGATTCATCAAGATAAATGCTCACTTGGCTCTCGTGGGGCCGCGCCCCATCAGCACTGATGCGGAGGTTTCGGGGCCCCGGTGGGCAGGGTCGGGCCGGCTGGTCATGTGGGCACGTACCTCCGTCCAGGTCAGGCGGGCCTATATAATGATACCCCTTATGGGTCGTGTGTGGACGACCGCACACCTCCCAAGCGATGCGACCCCAAGTTCGGCGACTGCTCGCTAGTCACCAGTAGCAGCGACCAGCATCAGCCCTGCCCCTACCGGCACAGCAAAACGATCACACTGGACTGGCTCTTGCACTGCAGGTCCCGCCGGGTATGCATGTACCCGCCAGGCTCAGCGGCCGGGCCGAACATCCATAAGGCGTCGGCGCCAGATCAGCGTCAGCTGCACCGCCTCGCGCGTCACTATCGTCGAGCCCGACAGTTGCCTGTCGTCTTCCCGCTGCGATGGCCGCCACCGCTACTACTGTCGCCGTCATAGCGCCACCCACGGCGAAGCCATCGACTGACTCGACAGGCAGCTACACATAGACACAGGCGTGCGTCAGACCGCAGGCAACAGGCCAACGGAACACACTCCACCCAACGACCTATGCCAAAGCGTCTGCAAGGAAACGACAGATCGCCAGCACTACCGAAACCAGCTAGGAGAAACGACAGCAGCAAGCGACGCTACGACCGCCCTGACCTGCAACTACGACACTTTCGCGAGGCGACAATCCTGAAAACCGGAAAGCCACCAAAGCTCCACGCGACACCGACTGCACGCGATTCCCCGACGACCGCGGGCAAGGCGCTACCGGTAGCACCTCCCGGATGCGACGGCGTTCTCGGGACGCTACTGACAGCCGACCCACATCTGACAGACGTCGAGATCTGCCCGCCGACGGCCGAAGCGACGGGCCAGTGCGGGCGTTCCCGCCGTTGGCCTGCACCCGGACGCTCGAGCCGGACACCGAAGACAATGCCAAACCGGCGACACTTCGCCCACGCATCGACGGCCTAACCTAAAACGCGGTCTTCTCGCCGGCGATCGCAGCGTGGGACCGCGACCGCAAGCCTTCAGACATCAGAAGGGCCTCGCGCGCGGCGCTTGAGCCGCTGCACGACCTGCACACTGACGGGCCTACCGTCCAAGCGAGCACTGAGCGCAGCGGCGACGTCCCGGTTTTTCAAACCCAGGCCGCCCGGCTGCGACAAAACGGCCTCGAGATCGGCCACTGTGGGTGCTCGGCCCGGAGTCCGGCCGCCACGCCTCGGGCGCTCCGGCACCAGCCAACCGATCGCGTGAGCGCGAGTCCACCGATAGGTGTTGCCGCGACGGGCCGGCTCAATGTCGTCGGGAAACGGCAGGTAGCCGTCCTGGCCGTCCTCCCACGCATTGAGCGACAGTTTGACGTAGGCGGAAATCGTCGCTGTAGCGACACCACGCAACTGCGCAAGCGCGGCGACGTCGAGGAGTTCATCAGGATCACCGGCCGGTAGATGCCGGACCGGGACAGGCCGCACAGCCTGGAACGCATCGACACTGGCCACCGAAAACCAGTCGCGGTCCTCAAACCGCTCGGGCAACGGCTCAGGAAAACCGGTGACAGCCCGCCGCAGGGGAGTAGAAAGCATCCGGACCGTGCTGACCGACAGCCCGAGCCGTTCGGCAACGCCGCGGCGATCAATGGCGGCCTGCCCACCGATGGTTCTGATCTCCACCGTGTCTCCGTCATCGCTGCTCGACCAGGCGCACGCTGCCGCGGCAACACCGGCAGCACCGGAACGCTACCCAAATCTGCGGCGGACCAGAACCTGGTGGCACCGGCTGCCTAATGTATCGTGCCGCAGTCCCTACAACCGGCAGATGCACGCTGGGTAGCGCCAGTGGTGGATCCGCGCCGCCGACATCACGACTGCGAGCCACGGCGCCGGATTGTCCACAGAAGACGCCGGCGGGGATGGACACCTGGCAGGCAGGTGTCCCAGGCTCACAACTATGGAATTCACGCAGGCCGCCCGGGCGGTCATCGAGGACCTGAAAGCCGGCAATGAGCTGGCGCTGGCGGCGGCGGTGGCGCTAGCCCTGCGGGCATGGCGCACCCTCGCTGCCGGTGACCCGACCGCCTGGGACCTGTTCGGCCTGGATGTCCTGGCTGTGCAGCAAATGCTCTACGTCCAGGTCCAAGTCGAGGTCCAGGCCGACCCGCCGCACGACGACGGGCCGACCCGCGCCCTGCTACAGCAGCTCGTTGGACAGCTTGCAGACCACCACGCCCAGCGCGCAGCCACCGGCACCGACTCCCTGGACGAGCGCCTCGAACACGAGGCCGGATCCATCCAACTGCGCCGTGCGCTGGCAGTGCTCGGGTGACGGTCGGATACTGGCGGACCGAAGTGGCCGCCGCCCTGACCGCAGCAGTCAGCGCCATCCGGGCACAACCACCCGCGGCCCCCTCCGACGGCTACTCGGCCCTCGCCGCCCGCTCGAAAATCTACAACGGCCTGGCCCGGGCGACCGCGCTGCTTACTAACGGCCCTCCATCAGAGAAATGGTCCGTACCGCAGGAAGGCAAGACCCGCCGCCGCCCGCAGCCCGGCCTCGCCGACTTCTACGACCAGCTGTGCGCCGCCGCCGGAACGATCCGCGACGCAGCCCCGGCCGACGCTCACCCCGGCGTACAGCTACTGCAACGCGCCGCCGACGGTGTCGGTGTCATCGGTGACATTCTCGCCGGCCACGTACCACCAGGTCAGCGCCCCTGCTCTCGAGAGGGTGCCGCGATCCGGGCCGGAGCAGGCGTACCCGCCGCACTCGCTGACCTAGCTGACCTGACGCTCGCCTTGATCGCCGTCGACCAGCATCTGCCCGCCTGGGTTGGCCTCACCAACGAATCGGCGACCGCCGCCGACGGCACCCCACCACTGCGTGACCCGACTGCCGCGCTTGAAGCTGCCGCCCGACAAATGATCAACGGCGCGGAACCCGCCGTAAACCTCGTCAACGACCTCGACGTGCTGCGGCACCCAATCGACCCGGCACCGGCAGCCGACACCGCCGACCAGGCCATCATTGCCGTTACCGCCGCAGAGTTCTGGCTACGGCGGCATCCTGAAGACATCACCGCAGCCCATCTGCAGATCGCGACCCGGCTAGGCCTGACCGCGGCCGTCCACGCAGGAAGAGCCGAGCAGCCGTGGTGGCGCGCTGCAGCATCCGGCGCCGCCGCACTGCGCGGCATTCCGGCCTGCGGCCCGGACCAGGCCGTCGCCGACGAACTCGCCGAGGTACTCCGCTGGCTGCGTCCCGCCGACGACAGCGCCAGGTCACAGCCCGACTCTCCGCAGGTCGCCCGGCTGGCCCCGCACCTGCTGTCGCTGGCCGGCGCCCTGGCCAACGGCCTGCCCGCCGCAGTCACCCGAGGCAACCTGCTCGTCAACGAGAAAACCCTCCAACGGCCCCACCAATCACTGATCTACGTGATCACACAGCTATGGCGCCCGGCCACACGCACCGACACCCCGATCACCGATCTGGCCGCCGACCTCACCCACCTCAACCGGCTGCGCTCCCCAGCCCCTACGGCGTTTCCGGGCCCGCCACGCCCTCGCCGCGAAGCCGCACCCCGCGACCCGGCACCGTCGAAGACGTACCCCGCGCGACGTCAGCCGAGGAGCCGGTGACACCCGATACCCGAGCGCGCGACGGCGCGGCTGCTTGGGCCGCAGCGCCCTCACCAGCTGGCCGTCGCGGCAACTGCGGGGCGCCTACGGCCGCGAACAGGGGAAGCGCGGCTGGGCCCAGGCCCGCGCCACCTCGCGCAAGCGCCCGGCCCTGCCGCCGCGGCGCTTGCAACGCGGACCGGACAGGCCGCTTGTACTGCTGCTGCCCGTCCTGGATGACCGTGCGGCCGCCGGCGCCGGTCGGCGACCCTGACCTGTTCCGCAACTTGGTGCAATTCCTGCAGCCGGTATGTACCTGTTGTGAGGGTCCGCAGCAGATCGGTCTCGGTGCGCAGCGCCCTGGCTCCGGACATGCCGATCATCGGGGCGTACCCATGCCAGCGAACAGGGGCAACATCTCCTGCACCGGCCGCCCGGAGGCGAGGTCACGCTGCGCCGCCGCGAACTCGGCCGCGGCGATCGGGCAGTTGGCCTCCCAGACGACACCGGATGCCTCACCGTGCGGGCACCGGCCCACCTCGTAGCGGGCGTCCCGGCTCCAGTTGGCCGAGTCGATACTGGTCAGCAGTGGTCCTACCAGTTCCACGACCTCGTTTTTGACGCCGAGCCCGTGCAGCCTGGTGACACCGGCCGCGTGCAGGGCCCGCACGATCGCGGCGGCTTCGGCCGCTGGCCGGCCGACGAGGGCGCCGATCCCGACCAGCGGTTCCCGGGTGAGGTCGATGCCAGCGGCCGCGTACTTCGCGCCGTGCCGAAGGTAGCCGTCGAGGGTGGTGCCGGTGACCACCGGAATGATGTGTACCTTCCCGTCGACCAGGTGCCGCAGCTCGATCACCGAGTCCGTGGTGTAGTCCTGGTGCACGTCTTCGGTCAGCCCGGTGATGGCCAGCAGTGCCGCGGACGCCGGCCAGTCCATCGGCGCGGCCCACTGCAGCTTGCCGATCTCGGCAGCGAACCGGAGAAGATCGGCGGCGTACTGCCGGGCGGTGAACCGCCACCCCTGGTACTGGCCGATCTCAGTGAAGGCGCGGCTGTCGCACACCCAGGCGGCGAGCGCGACCGGCAGGGTGACCACCTCACGGAGCCGGCCGTAGTTGACCAGAATCTTCTGACCCCAGGCGAAGCCGCTGGCGTCCGCGCCGACCCAGACCTGCAGCCCCGCGGACCCGGTGCCGGCCTCGGGGGTGTCGGGCCGGCTGGCCAGCGACAAGACCCGGCGCTGCTCGCCGTTGCCGGCGCATCCCTCGAACCCGGACAGCGGGTAGACGTACAAACTCTGTAGTGCCGCGGACAGCAGCCGGTCGTAGTCGTTGGCCAGGAACAACTGCACCGTGCTGCCGTCCCCGTCGAGGCCGTACAACTGGGCCTGGACGGCGAGCTGGTCGCGGGTGATGCTGCCCGGATCGCCGAGTTCGACGTCGTACGGATCCAGCACGTCGTCCAGGGCGACCAGGCCGTGCAACGCGGAAAGCACGAGCACCTGCACGTCATCGCCGTCCGCGCGGACCTGGTCCGCGAGCCGCTCCGCGCAGGTGCGCGCGTGCCGGGCGAACGACCCCTGATACTTGGCGCTCTCCACCGTGGACACCGGAACGTGGAAGCCTCCGGCCGAGGCGAGGGCCTGCCACGCGGTCCGCAGGCGGTGGGCGCGGTCGCGGGCGGCGGCGTCGTTCTCGGCGCCCCGCAGGATCATCCGGGCGCACACCTGGGCGGCCTCACCCCGGCTGGTGGACAGGTCGCGGTGGTGGTGACGATGTCCGCACTCAACGACCGGGGCCCGGCCGTCGCGCAGCACGCCCACCCAGCCGGCCTCGCCTTCGCGCCGGTAACTGGTCCTGAGCACCATGCCGTCACTCCCCGCCCGTGGTGTGTTTGAGCCGGGTGGCCGCGCGGAGCTGATCTCGGCGCACGGCCACCCGGAGCTGATGCAGAGCAAGCGCCGGCCTGACCGGCAACTCACCCGCTGCCTATAATGATACCCCTATCTTAGATGAAATTACAGGGCGGGGAGGAATCCGATCCGGACCGGCTGGCGCCCGGTGACCAGGGCGTGCTCGAGGTATAACGACAGGCCATCGCCCACCGGGTCCGCTCGTCGCTGTGGCCTCAGGTGCCTGGTCACCGCCGCCGCCCCGCCGGAGCCGACAGTGCCCGCAGGGTGCGCTCAGGGTTCGAGGCGCGGCGCTGGTCCGGCGTTCGTCGGCGACCGCATCCGGGGCGAGCGGCGGGCCCGGAGCCGGCACGCACCCGGGGAAGGGACCTGCTGCCCGGCCGCTACATCGCTGCGGGCGCAGCCGACGGTGCACGACCGGGCGGGCCGCCTGAATGACGCTTGATGTGCCAGCCAGCAGCGCATTCGCGGTAGCCGCCGCGGGGTGCGGCACGGCGGAATCCCCGGGGCCGGTGGTGTGCCCGTCTCGCCGACCGCTCGCCGCGATGGGCCCGGCCGTAGTGTCCAGGTCAAGACAACGCCGCGCAGTTGATCTGCACCCGCACCTGGGGTGATACCTCAGGGGGGCGGAGTGCCGGGAGGCTGACTCGGAGCGTTCCGTGGCTCCGGCATGCGGGAAGCGCCGGCAGCGACTGCCTGGGCTACTCGGGCCGGTCGAGGGCTGTTCGGTCGGGCTCACGACGCGGGGACGCCCACCGCCCACGCCTTGCCCCGGCCGGTTGACGTTCCACTCCCGGATTTCGTCAACCCGGTCGAGCGCCCACGACGGTGCCCGACCGCTCCGGCCGCTCGGCGCGGGGAACGGGTGCTGCTCAGCCCGTGGCAGCATCTACAGGCGGCGTGCCAGCCTGATCAGATGTGGTTTCGGTGTTTCGCCGCACCGCTCTGAACTGGCCCCCACGCAGAACCCGAGGGTTGCACGGGGGCCAGACGTCAGAAACCTCGAAAGCCGCAGTCTCAGGCAGTGCGTGCCGCCTTGCGGAGCCGGTCGACGTCTCGGGCGCTCATGCCGAAATCGGCGTTCGGGCCGTCGATGTGCCGGTGGGGGTAGCCGGCGATCAGGGCTGCGGCGATCAACTCGCCGTTGGACACGTACCGGCCGATCGTGTTCTCGACCACGTGCTTCATGCCGTAGCTGCCGACCGTGGGCGTCTTGATCGGCGTGACGTTGTCCCGCAGCCAGTCGGCGATCTCCCGGACCGAATCCTCGTACCGAGCCAGCATGGTGCGCCCGTCGGCGAGCTCGGCTCGGCGTTCCTCGGCCGTCTGACCCCGGCGCCAGGACACGCCGAAGCCGAAGTAGGTGAGCAGCGGGTGCTGTTCCATCACCTCGGTGAGGCTGGGCATCGGCCCGAACACCACTGACGGCGGCGTGGCTGGCCGGCGTATGGCGGTGCCCTGGACAGGCGGCTCGCCGCGGCGACGGCGGCAGCTGGTGTGCTCGCAGCGAGACGCGTCAGGAACGGCGCGGACGGTCAGCCGCGGCAGCGCGCCGGCGGCGTCCAAGGCCGCAGCGATGCCGGCCAGGTGTTCCCGCTTGGTCACGTAGTACCGGCCGTGGTTGGTCCACAGGCCTCGCTCCTGGGCCGGGCGGTCCTGTATCGCGCCGGCGACCTCCCGGGCCAAGTCGTCCAGCTCCCACCAGCGGTCGGCGCCGCTGATGGTCACGGCCATCAGCGGGCCGTGGGCGGCTGTCGTCTCGGCCCACCAGCGGCAGTCATGCGGCCGGGTCCAGGAGGCCAGGGGAGGGAGGATCTCGACTCCGGCGGGCGGCTTAATGGCAGACGCCGGTGCGGCCGAAGCGGGTTCGGCGAGCTGCCGGCGGGCCACCAGGTACGGGGTTCCGGTCTCGGCCTGCCGGGCGCGGATTGCGGTCTTGCGGCGGCGGTTACGGGTCATCATGTGCTCCGTCTCACGGGACGTCCCACGTCCGGTCCCGCCGTGGGTACATGACTGACCTGGCGAAACGCTGCTACGCGATTCGGGTGGGAACCTTGTCTTCGCCGCCGTGCCGGACGTGGGCCGGCATGACTCGGAGCGGGCACGCGTAGCCGTGCCACCGCGCAGTTTACGCCGCCGGGCGGCCGGGCCCAAGGGCATGGATGTGTCAGCGCGTCCCGTCGCGGCCGGGGCGGTGCAGCGGGATCACCTCGCTGATGTCGGCGAGCTCTTCGCGGGCTTGCTTCAGTTCCAGCGACAGCTCCGCGAACGCCTTACGCAGGGTGCTCGCGGTCGCCTGCTCTTCACCCAGCTGCTGCTTAGGGGCGGCGAGCGCGGTGTTCTGGGCGGTGAGGGTGTTGGAACGCCACCGGGGCGGAGTACTGGGCCCTGATCCCGGCCTTGAACTCGTCGACGAGTTCCGGGTGCTCGTAGACGACGTCGCGGCGCAGCCCGGTCTCGGTGATCAGTGCGCTGGTGGAGGAACGAGGCCGGACACGGCTGGCCCGGCGCGGTGTGCGGGCCGGCGGTGTGATCGGTGCAGCCGGTCAGGACGGTGTCGCTACCCACGGTCGCTTCAGCCGGAATGCGCCTGACCAGGGCCGTAGTGCCAACCGCTACCGGTAGCGCCACCGTGCCGAGGAGACTCAGAGCGCCCGTTTGAGCCGGCGGACCACCTGCGCGCTGACGTCGGTGCCCAACCGCTCGCTGAGCCGCCCGGCGACCTCCGCGACGGTTAGCTGCTCGCCGGCTGTCTCGGCATCAGCCAGCACGGCCCGCAGATCGGCGGCCGTGGGACGGGGGCCCGGTTTCCGGCCGCCGGTGCGTTTCCTGTCGCCGGACGACCACGCAGCGACAGTGGATCGCAGCCACATCGGATGCGTCGTCGCCCACTGGGCCGCGAACACGAGAACGTCGGAGAGTTCGTACCACGGTCCGTGCTGGACCGGGCCTTCCACCGGGTTCGGGAAGCCGTGCGTTTCCGACGTCGCGTAGCGGACGACCGTGGCAGGTGCGACCCCCATCAGTTGGCCGATACCGGGCTGATTGACCAGCCGCCGTGCCGGGGTCCGCGCGCAGAAGATCAGCGCCGGCGTACGGGGGCGCCCGCGCCGGGCCGGCCCGGCGGGGGCCACGGCGTCAACAGCGGCCGCCTCGTACACCACCTGTCCGTCGAGTCGGCCCTGGACCGGCCCAGGGAAGTCCTGCGGCCGGTGTGAGGCGGACCGATAGCGGCGCACCGTCGTGAGGTCGCGTCCCAGGCGAGCGGCGACGGCCGCCTCGTTGACCACTTCACCGCTGTCCGTCGCCCACCGGGTCGCGACCTCCGGCAGCCGTTCGGTGACCTGATCTGTCAGGCTCGCAGCCCGGCCCGGCCAGTTGTCCGGCCGCGGCAGATACCCCTCGCGGTCCTGATTCCAGGCCGTCCAGGAGTCGGTTAGGTACCGGTGAAAAGTGTCGGGTTTGACGCCAATCAATTTCGCGAAACCGCGAGAGTCGACCAGGTCGTCAGGTGCTCCTGCGCTCTGAGCGGATGTGTCGGCTTGGCCGGCCCCGGGCGCCTGCTGACGGCCGGGCCGCCGGTCCGCCGCGAACGCCTCGAGCGCCTGCAGGTCGAACAGCTGGGGCAGGCCGGCCCCGCCGGGTAGCGGCGCCGGGAACCCGTAGCGGCGCTGACCGGTCGGTGACGCGTACATGTCGATCGTGGCCGGGCTGAGGCCCAAATGCTCGGCGGCGCCGGCCCTATTGGTGGCGGTCCGGCCGTCGACATCCCAGGTCTTCATCGGCTCCCCACACCATCCACGGATCAGGCTCCGCCCCGGGCCGGCCCGCCTGCCGCGACCAGGGTCCTCGAGCGGTGGCACCGCCCAGGAGCGTGCCTGGAGTGTATCGGCGGCCGCCGCCCGGATCCGGGATCACCGCGGTGAGCGGATCATCCTGCACTCTCCTTACACATTTGTGCTGCTCCTGCGGGCGGGCCCGCGCATCCATCGGGACTCGAGGTCCCGCGCCGTCGACTGCGTTGCACTGCGGCACTGCGGGCATCGGTCGTTGCCGCCCGGGAGCCCCGCCCCGCTCAGCCCTGCTCGCAAATCAGGACGCGTACCTCTTTGGCGGACCCATAGTCCGCACGTGCAGCGGAGTCCGGGCACGCAGCAGCGCCGGGACCGTCACAAACGATCTCCACCAGCCATTTGAGCTCATCGCGGCTCGCCGGCGTTCATGTCGTGGCCGTGGACGTCAGCTGACCACAGCTGGCCGACCCGGTCGGCGACGGTTTGCTGCCGCTCGCTCAACTCGTCGACCAGGTCGACGTCGAGACCGATGGCGCTGCACTCGCCGAGAGTCCGGATCACGCACACGATCTCGTCGGCGGTCAACTCCGCGATCATCGAGTCGCCGGTGAGGTCGGCCAGCGCCTTGACCAGTAGTGTCTCGACCTCGTTGCGGCTGCCGCGCAGCGCGATGGCCTGGCCCGCGGCGTGCGTCGACAGGGGCGCGCTCACCCCGTGCGGCAGCTCGATCGGCAACGCGATCCGTTCGTCGCGGTCGTCCATGATGGTTTTCCCTCCTGGTGTGGTGATATCGGATGTCGTGAGGTGAGCCGGCCCGGAGCGCACCGGCGCTCCGGGCCGGGACACAGGTCAGGTCTCGAACAGCGCTTTGGCCTGGACGCATCGGCGGTTGCCCGCGCGCCGCGGCCGCGGCAGATTCCAGGCGCCTCGTGCGGCATGTGCGGGGCACGCCCGGTGCGGCTCGCGAGTGCTGGCCAGGACCGGAACACCGCATTGCGGGCAGGTCAGCCAGTGCACGTCGAAACTGCCGGGCCCCGGCGCCGCCTCGACCAGGGCGAGGGGCTTGTCCTGCTGGAATGAATCACCCAGCGCGGTCTCGACGGCAACGTACTCGGCGAACGAGTCCGGTGACATCCGCCGGGAGAGCGCCAGATCCGATCGGGAGGCGTAAATGTCGCCCGGCCGACGGGACCGTGGTGCGCGCCGATCGGCGGCGCGCATCCGTTGGCTCTGGGAAGGGATTTCGATCCACCCCATGAGCGGGCGCAGGTTCTGCACGTCGCCGTACACCTGGGTGACGGTGTCGCGGGCTTCCTGCCAGCTGGTGAAGATGAACGTGCCGTCCGGGACGTCGCCGTGGCGGGCGACCCGCCATGCGGTGCCGTCTCCGCGGCGACCCCAGTAATGCGGGAAGTCGAGGTGCTCGAACCCGAGCTTGGTGAGCAGTCCGAACACGCAGACTGCCCACCAGCCGGGTTCGACCGCGACGAATTCGGGGCCGCCGGACCGGGCCGCGTCGGCGGGACGAGGCCGCGGCCCGGTCGGATTGCGCAAGGTCACGGACCCTGCGGCTTCGACATGGTCGTGATCAACCACTGGAAGCTGCCCTCAGGCTGAGCAGCGTTCGATCCTCGGGGTACCGGAGCCGCAGGTAGTCGGTGGTGAAGGCCTCGTCGAAGGCGTTCGGGTAGGGCCCCCTCAGCAGCAGGTTCACCACCTCACTGATGACCTCGGGGGCGTAGTCCAACTCGGGGCTGCCGCAGAGAGCGTCGGCGTCGGGGTGATGGCCGTAGTTGTCCTGGTCGAACCACAGCAGCTCGTCGGCGGGCCCGCGGACGGCCCACAGCCAGATCGTCTCCTCGGTGTCCTCGACCACGATCCGGGTCGCGGTCGGGTGCATGGTGCGAAGCAGCCGGAATGCCTCGGCGATCGGGTTGTTCATGCGTTGATCAGCTCCTTGGGGGTGGGGTCGGCGGCCAGCGGGTAGGGCTCACTGGCCAGACCGAGCGGTGTGCAGCGGCGGACGTCGCGGTCGCCGGTGCGGGCGACGAAGCGGTGATTGCCGTGGTGCCGGACCTTCCGAACGCGCACCTCGTCGAAGGCGTCGCGGAGCCAGCCGGCGTCGGCGAGGCCGGGCGGCGGCGGGGTCGCGCCGAGCGCGACGAGCCGCCGGATCTGCCCAGCGGCACCCTGCTCACCGCCTCGGATCTTCTGGGCGGAGCGGTCGGAGAACACCGTGCCGTCGGGCAGGAACGAGAGCGTGCGCCGGGTGGCGCGGCCGCAGTAGTCCAGGCCGAGTGCACGGTAGAAGTGCCCGACGTGTCCGGGCATGCCGATCTGCGGGCGGGGCATCGGGTCGGAGAACGCGACGATCCCGCGCAGGCCTTGGGTGGCCGCGTCCCGGAAGACTCGGCGCACGAACCACGACTCGGCGTTGGCCGGCACCTCGTCGAGGAGCACCACCCGGGACAGTTCGGCGGCGGTGCGGTTGTCGAGCGTCGGCAGCGGTTTGGTGATGACCCGCGGGTGCATCGGCTCGCCGAGCACCGCCACACCGACGAGGTGGTGGCCCTCGAACATGCCGTACGCCAGGCGGCCGGCCGGGTAGTTCCCTGTCAAGTGGGCGTGTCGGACTGTTCTTGTGGGCGCTCACGTGATTGATCTGGGGTCGGCTCACGTTATCGGTCTGGCCTGGGTTTATGTGGTGTTCCCTGTGCGGCGTGGGTGTTCGCGGCGGATCTGGTCGGTGTGGCCGGTGATGGTGTCGATTTGCGCGGCGAGGTCGGGGTGGTCGGGCAGGTGTTGGTGGGTCGCGGCGAGGAGTTGGGGCAGGGCGGTCGCGTCGGTGTCGCCGAGGGCGTGGTGGAGTTGGGCGAGGTCGGTGGTGGCGGCGGAGTCGAGGTCGGTCAGGGCGGTGATCTGGCCGGCGAGGCGGCGTAGGTCGGCGGCGTTGTTGTTGGCCCATTGGTCGACGGCGCGGTTGCCGGCACGGCGGTCGCGTTCGGCTTGCACGCGCTCGTCGCGGGTGGCGTCCGGTTGGCCGGTGGGGCCGGCGGTGCTGCGCAGGTAGCGGCGTTCGGCGGCTTGGCGGCTGGCCACTCCCAGGGCGGGCGCGAGGGCTTGCCAGGAGATCCCGGCGGCGCGGGCGGCGGCGATCAGGATCGGTTCGAGGCCGGCGAGTTCGGTCTGGGCTCGGCGCAGTAGGACCAGGGCGTCGAGCAGGTCGGCGCTGCTGGTCGGGTTGTCGGCGGCGGGCTGCGCGACCGCCCGCGCGGTGGCGGCGACCGCGGCGACGACCTCGGCGAGATCGTGGCGTTGGGGCGGTGGGCCTGTGCTGGTGGCGGGTGTGTCGGGCATGCGTCCCCTTCCGCTCTCGCGTCATCTTTTCGATGACGAAATGCTTGTCATCGCCGCGATGACGTGTTAGAAAAACGGTATCGCGCATTGACCATCAAGTCGAGACCGCAGGAGGTGGGAACCATGTTGATGCGCAGCGAACCCTTCACCGAGGTCAACCGGCTCGCCCAGCAGTTGTTCGGGGTGCCGGCGACCGGGACCTGGTCACGTCCGACGGCGATGCCGGCCGACGCGTATCGCAACGGCGACCAGTTCGTGATCGCGTTCGATCTGCCCGGTGTGGACGCCGACGCGATCGACATCGACGTGGAACGCAACGTGCTGACCGTGCGCGCCGAGCGTCGCCCGATCGACCTGGGTGAGCGGGCCACGGTCCAGCTGAGCGAACGCCCGCTGGGGGTGTTCTCCCGGCAGTTGTTCCTCGGCGACGCGCTGGACACCGACCACATCGACGCCGCCTATGACAACGGTGTGCTCGTCGTGCGGATCCCGATCGCCGAGAAGGCCAAGCCCCGCAAGATCAGCGTGGCCGGCCGCGACCACACCGAGCAGAAGGTGATCACCGGCTGACCTGGCGGTTCGCCAAGGCCAGCTTCCCTCCTCAGTAAGAACCGGACGTGGCGGGTGGTGACCGGCATGACCAGCAATCTTGTAGCGCAGGCGGGCACCGCGTTGTCCCCCGAGTGGGACCGCGGCTTCGACGAAGCGTTCACCGAACTCATCTGCGGCGACCCCGACCTGGTCCGCGCCGAGTTCGACGCCCTGATCGGCGCCAGCTTCGACGAACCGCCGCCGCCCCCGGCGCCACCCGCCCCGTCCGGCGCCCAGCCGGCACCCTCCCCACCGCGACCGGTCACCTCGCCGACACCGGCAGCAAACGACGGGCGCCCGCCCGGCGCCGCCGGCAACAACCCGCGGTCACCGCCCTGAATCGCCCCGGGGCGAGGGGCCGACCCGCGCAAGTCCCGTGGCCCTGGACGTTGTCAGCTCCCCCGAACGGCCAACACGTCCCCGAGCCCTGATTCCACCTCCCCGCCGCGCTCTTGGGGCCGACACGAGAACGTCGGCCCCAAGAGGCGACACGGCGAAGAAGAAGAAAGGAGGGACGAACGCGATACCGAGATGTTGATCGAGCACGCGGCCCCAGCCGCCAAACCTGGCCGCGATAGCTCAATGGACAAGCAGATGCCGGGGAGGGCCGAAGCCGCCTTCCTCGGCATCGGCTGATCGGCGCCACCGGCCTCGCATGGTTCGCTGGCCACGGCTCGTCGATCACCCCCGGGTCGCTGACCTGCGTCGTCGCCAGACCCCGCCTCGAAGGTAACGGTGTGTGAGGGCCCGGCTGATGCCGCTTCTTGCGGTTCGACGAGTCGGCCCGCTGCCCGCGGTCGGATGATCGACTCAATCGCCTGACCTGGATCCCCCTGCCCAGGCCAGCGGAGATAGCGATTCCGCTTCACGGACATCAGCCGTCGCCGTCCTGGTCCTCTGCGCGAAGACCGCGGTCAGCGGGATGCAAGGGCACGACATTGGCCGGCGGCATCCGCAGCGCCTCGCGCAACTCGGCGTTCTCGGCGGTGAGTTGGTTGACCACCCGGACCAGCGCGGGGACGTCGCAGCGTAGTCGGGCCAGTTCGGTGTCCTTGTTCGCGACGGTGTTCTTCAGCTTCGCGATCTGATTGCGCAGCCGAACCTCGACATCGGGTAGACCGCCGCGTTGCTTCACTGTCTCGTAGAACTCGTTGCGCAGGTCGGTGTGCCGCTGGGTGAGGGCATTACGAGGTACTCCCGCCTCCTGCGCGAGGGCGACGATCGTCAGCCCGCCGGTGGAACGGTGTGGGGTTCCGTCGAAGATACGCTGCATGGCCTCGCGGATGCGGGCCCGTTCATCGAGTGGGTCGCTCATGCTGTGGATTCCTGCAGCGTGACGCGAGTGCGGTCGTGGTGGTCGGCGAAGGCTCGCAGCTTGGCAGCGTTGCCGCGGAGCCGGTCGCCGAGCGGGCCAGGCGCGTGGGCTCCGCGGAGATCGAGGTTGTCCGCGTGATCGCGTAGTTGGCGGGCGTGGCGGTCGGTACGAACAACGTTTCCACACTCCGGGCGGCACCGGTCCAGCCGCGGCACGTCGCTGGTGTCATCGCGTTGGCAGAGTGCCTGCTCGCGGCGGAACCGGCAGAGCAGGAACGCGTTCGGGTTCTCGTAGAGCATGATGTCCTGGTTCGCGGCCAGCCGGCGTGCGGTGGTGGCGTTGATGACCACGCCGGCGAAGGCCGGTCCCGCTACGGCGGTCTTGATGGCGTGACGGGCTGCGGGTCCCGATACCCCGCCGCCGGTTTGGAGATGCTCGCCCAGGTCGGCGACCGTGTCGGCGACAGCGCGGACGGTTTCGACGTCCAGAAGGTCGTCGATGCCGCCGCGGCCTCGGGAGGCGTACGCGCCGGAGACAGCAGTGCGCAGGTGCCCGTATTGGACGGCCAATGCGACAAGCCCGCCCGGCCGTCGGGCGATGTGCCAGGCCAGCGTGCGGCGGAAACGCCTGGTCCCGATGGGCCCATGCGCGTCGAGCGGGATGAGCTCATGATCGAGCGCGTGCGCTGCGGCGAACTCGTTCGCCCAGGCCACGAACGACTCGATCCGGTCGCGAAGAGTCGAGTTCCTGATCGCTCCTGCGGCTGGTGACCGCAGCTCGGAGGAACTGTGTGCCGCGGCGTCGAACAGCAGAGCTCCGGGCGGCACGATGCGTTCCAGGACCCGGATCGCGTTGACCACCGGCGTGATCGCGACCCACGGGACGCCTCGCTCGATCCCGGTCGAGAGGTGGTTGCCGTCCTCGTCGAGCGCGGTCTTGTATTCGTTGCCGCGGATCAGGTGGTGTCTCGATCTGGCGTTCGGGTCGGGATCGGGGCAGCAGCCGGTCCGCAGTCCGAGAACCTCGCCGGGACGCATGCCGGTCAGGTAAGACACCACGATGAACGCCGCAGTGCCCAGATGCCGTAGCAGCGTGTGAGCTTCGTCAATGTCGATGGCCGGGCGCCAGGGACGGCCAGAGATTCGTCCTGTGATCGGCGTGTCCAGCGGACACCGCCCGGTCAGGTTGAGCGTGAACGGTCCCCGTTGGGGTCGGCGCATGGTCTTTCCCCGCTGCCGTTTCTGCAGCAGCGTCTCGAGGACCTGGTCGACCTGGCGGACCTGCGCGCCGACGCTGTCGGCGATGTAGTGCCTGGCCACTCGCATCGTGCCGTTCATGGCAATAGCAGGTAGCGGTAGCCCGGCCTCGACGCGCGGGGCCAGGAAGTCCCGCACCGCTTGCAGCCCGTGCGGTGTGGCGGGCGTGCTGGCCGCGTCGGTCATCAGGCGGCGGTATTCCGCCGAGGCGGCGAGGATGTCGTCGGCGAAGTCGTCGACCACGCGCATCGCCCAGATCAGCAGCGGTCCCATCGTGGCCTCGGCCAGCGGCTCGGTGGCGTTCTCACCGCCGGGGGTGGCGGCCGGCAGGTAGTCGTCGATCCCGATGTCTTCCCACCGGGGGCGTCCGATCCCGCAGGGCCGGGCGCTGAGCTGGTCGAAGGCCCATAGGCGTGTGATCGCCGACGTGGCCTTCTCGAGCTTGCCCCGGCTGGCGCCGGAGTCGGCAAGGTGCCGCGCGTAGGCGTCCAACTTGTGCGGGTCGCAGGCGGCGAGCGTGCTGATGCCTTGCGTGGCCAGCCACGACGCCAGGTCCATCCAGGTAAGGACGGTGCTGTAGAGGTGGCTGGCGCTTACCCGCTGCCGCATCGCCCCGCGCTGCTTGCGTTTGACGAAACTCGGCCGCAGCTGCCCGTTGATCATGTTCCAGGCGGCCAGTCGAAGCTCGGCCTCGAACACCGCCGGGCACTTGGTCCAGAGGATGGACGTGCGTGCGCCGCTCGGGTTGCCCGACAGCAGGTCCAGGGGCCATTGCGGGTCGCTGTAGCGGGCGTTGCCGCGATGGCTGGAGCCGACGATCAGGTCATCGCGGATGACCGGCGTGTCCGGGCCAGGTCGCGGGAGCAGGTAGGGGTCGGGTTCGGCGGCGGCGGTCACGCGTCCAGGTCTCCGGTCAGCAGCAGCCCGACGGTGTCCCGGTCGGTGTCGGTGATGTGAGTCAGGGCAGTGTTCCAGACTGCCGCTCCGACCTTGCCTTGGAGATCTTCCAGGCGGGTGTGACTGTCCGCCCAGTCGGCCTGCCAGGTCGCGGCCGGCAACGCCGAACGCAGTCCGTTCAGAGCCTGGTGCAGGTAGGCGAGCCGGGGATGGTGCCCGGGATGGATGTGTGCGTTCGGGCAGCCCAGGCACATCAGGAACGACGCTGCGCAGCGGCCATCGGCGGCAGGGTAAGGGCTGGCCGTCAGGTCCTGGCAGTCGGCGATCGCGGTGGGCACGTCCCCGGCGAGCTGTCCGGCCACCAGCTGTGCCTGCAGGGTCGCCGTGCGGGCCTTCTCGACGGCCTCATCGGCGCCGGCGGCGACGACCGCGATCGCCTCGGCCTGGACCCGCTTGTCGACCAGTGCGTAGCTGCGGTCGTGGGTGTCCTGGCTGTGCTGGGCCGGTTCCCGCCGGTCGACGACCAGCACGGTGCGGCGCCCTCGCTGGAACGGCGACCCGTCCAGTCCGAAATCGCGGCCCCACTTCGTGGTTGTCTGGCTGTCGATGCCGAACCGGAACTTCCCGACCGGCGGATGCCGATCGAGCTCACGTCGCGGTTGCCCGCGCTTGGCGGCCCGCCAGACCACCAGGCGGTCTGTGCCTGGGGCCAATTCCTCAACCACCGTGCGGGCGTAGCGGGTGGCCTCCAACGCCTCGGTGATCAAGCGTCCCTTGGAGGCTGCGCCGTCGTCGGCGACGTTCCTGGTCTCGAAATGCAGTCGCGGGCCCCGCCGGAACTTCTCCACCGGTATCCGGTAGACCGGATGCCCGTCCGTGCCCTGGTCCGGCAGCGCCCGCGGGACCTCGGCTGTTTCGATCACCGAAAGGTTCCAGCCGAAGGTCGCCATCAGCAGCACCCCCAACGACACCGCCTCCCGCGACGACAGGAACAGCCGCTTCCACGTCACGTCGTAGCCGCAGCCGCCCAGGGCGCTGCGGTATCGGCCGAGGATCGTTCCGTCCTTCACGGGATTGTGAGTCCGCGGCAGATCGCCGGTCCGGGCCAACAGGTCCAGTGCCTCGCCGATTACGTACTCGCGGCTGCCAGGATCGAACGCCCCGGCCTGCCACCGCTGCAGGTAAGCGGCATTGCGGCGGATCCGCTGCAACGCAGCCCGGAAATCCCGTTGCGCGGCCAGCTTCACCTGGTCGAAGTCGACCTGCGCGTACGACTGGACCTTGGAGGCCGGCACCGCGACCCTGCGGCCCAGCTCATCGGCCGCGGGCCCCGACCGCAACCGCGGGTCCTGGCGCAGCAGCTGGACGACTGCCCGGTAGCCGGCCGCGCTCCCGGCACCGAGCCGCCACCTCTTGACGTGCGCGGCCGTCAGCTCGTCCAGATCGGCCGGCGGCTGCTGCACCGTCGCCACCAGCTCGGCGAACGCCTTCACCCAATACCAATGGCTCTGCGAGCTGGCGTGCACCGACCAGCGGTGCGGAACACAGCGCGCCGCGAACAGGACCGCCAATGACCGCTGCAGCGGCTCGGCAACCGGCAAGGTGGAAAAGTCATAGGACCGAACCATGCCGCGCCGGTTGTGGTGACGAACGAGCAGCCCGTTCTCCGACAACACCTCCGGCGCTGCGTGATCGGCCGGAGGCGTCGACGCCCTGCTCCCTCGGCCGTTCATGCCCCGGCTCCCGGCGGCGTGATCTCGTCGCCGAAGTCCTGAATACCCGCCGACTCGCGGGCGATCCGCGCGAACGTGTCGTCCAGCTCCGGCATCGGTGCCCGCGCCGGGACGTCGATCGCATCCAGCATCGATCGCAACTGCAGGTCGGCGACCGGGGCCAGGTAATGCCGGACCGTCGTGTCGCGTGAGGCGTGCCCGAGCAAGGTCTGAACCAGAAACCACGGATCACCGTAGAGCAGCCGGAAGTCCCGGCGTTCCTCCGGACTCAGCCCATAGCGCAGATCCGTGAGCCGCTCCAGGACGACCAGCATGTACAGCGCGAACGAATGCCGCGCCGAGTGCGGTGTGGCATACGGTGCGAACACCCGATGCGGATCCATGCCCAGCCGCGACGGCGGCGTCAACACCCGCGCGCACCGCTGGTTCGCCTCCCGGAACACCCCGTCCCAGGAGTGGACCCCCAACGGAAGTCCCTGCTCGTTCAACCACAACCACAATGGCTCCGGGCCCCGTCGGCCCTCGGTGAACAGCAACGCGCGTTCGCCGGCCGTCAGCAGGTTCAGCTCCCGCTCACCCTCGACGCCCAGCCGGTCATGCCAACGGACCTTCGGTTTCAGCCCCCGCGTGACCTCGTCGACCAGCCGCATGCCCGCCAGATGCTCGTAGCGGCCCAAACGCTGAGCCTGTCGCACCGCCAGCGCTCGAGACGACTCGACGTAAACCTCGACCTCACCGACCGCCTCGGACGCGACGTAGAACGTCCGCATCCGCTTGCCCCGCGTCACCTGGGCCGCGACCTGCCCCCGGTAGTAGCGGCCACCCTCCAACCGCCGCTGCGGAACCTCGAAGGTCAGCAGGGCACCGCCCTCGGCCCGCCGCAGGCCGGACGAGACCAGCAGACGCACGAACGCGACGTTGCGATCCTCGGTACGGCCGGCCCACCCCGACTCGACCACCCCGGCCGCGGTGTGCCCGCGCAGCCCCACATCGATCCAGCGCCGCCAGGTCCGCGGCGTCAGCCAATGCACGTTCGCCGGCCTCGCGTCCTTCGACCGCGTCGGCGTCGTCACCAGGCTGCCGTGATAATCCCGGCTCTGCACCGTCGACACCGGGATGCTGGTCACGTGCCCGTTGTCCTTCGCCCACTTGTAGAGCGAGTAGAACGCCGCCTGCTCCCGATCCCACTTCGAGCCGCCGATCCGCTTCGGATTCGCTTCCGCGAACCGGCGCCAGTCCTCGAAATCGGTCAGATCACGCGATCGCGCCGCGGCCCACCCACGCCCACGGCGCCACAGGAACGTCAGCAACAGCGAAAGGTCCGTGGCGTAGTTCCGCTTCGTCTCCGCCGTGTACCTGCGGAACGTCCTCGATCGGACGTACGCGCCAAGCAGGGGATCAACGCGATGGTCGGGCGAGAGGAAGATCGGGTCACCAGCACGTACGCCAGCCGCCTCCTCACGCTCCTGAAGATCTCCCCACCCGTCCAGAACCGCTCGCCGGACACCGCCGCCCACGTGCTCTTGCGGCACCCAAAACACCCGCCAACCAGGCATGACCATCCTCTGCGTGAGCTGCATCGACACGCAGATTCAATAGGGAACCGATGGAGCGGGAGTAGTGGTGCAGCAGCACAAACGCCCGGGCGAC
This sequence comes from Actinoplanes sp. L3-i22, assembly GCF_019704555.1. NCBI lineage: Bacteria > Bacillati > Actinomycetota > Actinomycetes > Micromonosporales > Micromonosporaceae > Actinoplanes > Actinoplanes sp. L3-i22. The sequence continues at coordinate 6,704,718 of NZ_AP024745.1, read as the reverse complement.
CTCCTCGGAGATCGTCAGGACGCTGTAGCGGCGCTGGTTGAAGCCGCCCTCGCTGATGTGCCGCCAGGACTGGACGCGCCGGGTGGTGCGCTGGCACCACCCGGCATCGAACAGCGCGTTGTCGAAGCTCAGCTGGGTGACGTTCGGGCTGTGCACCGGCGGCGGGGTGTGGACGCCGGTCGGTGCCAGGTGCGGCAGCCTGGTCACGAGCGTCGCGTCTCGACGGGCAGCGACCGGTGCGCGAGGGTGACATCCTCGTCCGGCACCGTCATGCCGTGCCCGCTGAGGCCGTCGTTCAGCCAGAGGTACCAGCCGCCGGTAACCTCGGTGACCTGCACGGCGGTGGCGGCCCAGTCGATGTCGCGGGCGGTGTAGAACCCTGCGGTGAGCACGTCGTCGGCGACCTGGTCCGGATGCCCGAGTTCGGCGAGGGGCCCGGTGGCCAGGCGCCGGTGAGCGGCGACCAGCAAGGGCGCCTGCGACCTCGGCGGCAGGCCCATGGCGTCGATGGCCCGGGCGTACTGAGTCGCGTCGGCATGCGCGTCGGCGTGCGCGTGCCGGATGCGCTCGGTCAGGACCTGAACCTCGTCGGCGTGCTGGTAGCTGGCGAGCGCTTCGCCCATGGCCGGACTCCTCGCAGGGGGAATGGACCGGGCAACCCCGGCTGATGCCTATAATGATACCCTTACATCCGAGAAAATGGAGCACTGTTCGGTCGACAGATGCCAACTCGTCTCCGTCACGTCCGGCGAGCCGAGAAGGCATCGGGCTGACTGTGCCGACGATTTAGCACGGCCCGCACGCAGCCAGTTGCCGTCGCGTTCGAGTAGCCCGGGCGAGGCGTCCCGGCGCGGCCATCCCGAGCGGTCGTCACCGAGCCGATGCGGTGATCCATGTGTTGCGCGGGCCGCAGTGCCTCAGTTCGCAGTTACGCCATGGCGGTGTTCGCCCAGCTCGGCAACCGGATCAGACGGGCTGCGACGTGGCCGGGGAGGGCGCGCGTACGCCGGTGCGGCGCTGCCCGCCCCGGCAACGACCTGCCGGCCGGACTTCACCGCCGATCATCGGTCGGATCTGCCAGCTTTCCGCGAATCCGCAGTCCCGGGCCATGCACCCCGATCGATCTTGTTACGGGGGTGCCGGAGCCACGTCGGTGTCGCCGCCGGCCGCGCCCCCGGTGCCGGCCGGCACCGGGGGCCGTACGTCAAACCCGCCGTCGACGTCAAACCGGATCACCGCCGGCCGCCTTGCGCCGCGAGGCCTAGCAGGAACTCATGGCGTTCCGCGGCGGCCATCGCCTCGTCCTCGTCCTCGAAGTCCCCGAGCGCCGTCGAAGCCTGCGGCACCTCAGCCCCGCAGCCGACCGTCAGGGCGGCAGTCCACCGGCCGTCCCCGGCGCCCTGTACCCCGTACCGTCCGGTCAGGCCGGTGGTGAGGTGCCGGACCCCGCTGGCCGCGTTCCGGCCGAGCCCACCAGGAGCAACCGTCCAGTCCAGCGCGGTGCTCTCCGAGTCGGCCGCCGAGGCGGCGTCCTCCGTGTCGTCGCGGCTGGTGAATTCGATCCCGAAGCGGACGAACAGGTCGCCGAGGTTCTGGACGGTGTCTGCGGACCACTCGATGCCTGGCAGACCGTCCGCGTCGTACTCCAAGATCTCGAAAATCTCCCGCATAGCCGCACGCTGTTGCGGGTCGGTCAGCGCCGCGAAGCCGCGCTCCGCAGCACTCGCCTCCAGGCGGGCCAGCGCGGGATGGTCGTCGACGAACAACGGGTCACCGTTGACCGTCACCCGCATCGGAATGCACCCATCGGCCCGCACCAGCCACGGCGCGACCTCGCCGGTATCCACATGCAACGACAGCACCAACACGCCGGCAGCATCCAAGGACAGGAACGCCTGCGCACCGGCCACCGCGATGCCCGGCATGCTCGCGGCCACCTCGGGGGCCAGATCGGGCTCGACCGGGCCGACGGTGCCCGGATCCGCCGGCATCAGCACCGCGGCCAGGTTCTCGGCACGCGCCAGATCCCGCAGCCCCGCAGCGGTCAGCTCGTACACCCCCGGGCGCGGCTGAACGAGCCGCGCCGGCCGCCCGGTTAGCGCAACCTGCAAAGCGGCCAGGTCGTGCGGATCGGGCGGACAGCCCAACTGATCCGCCACCTGCGCGTGATCGGCGCAACCAGCGCGCTCGGCGACCGCGGTCAGCACGCGAATACGACTGCCGATCTGTATGACGGGGTCCGCCTGCGGGGCGAGCGGTAGCAGCGCCGGCGGTGGGGCGGCGTCGCCGGGCGCGGTGTAGGCGAGCGCGACGACGATGTCCAACTCCACGGCGCGCACGTCAACCAGGTCGATGCCGCCCGGGTCGACGCCGTCGAGGTGGCCGGGATCATCGACGAGGGCGTCACCGACAGCCTGGGCGATGACGCGGCGGCTGCCCGGGTGCAGTCTCGGCACCCGGGGGCGGCCGTCGTGCTTCACCGCCTGCCAATAGGCGGCAACGTCGCGGTGGTGACGGAACTCGGCGGCAGCCCACAGGAGCCCATCCGGGCCGTAAACCGCGCCGAGGTCGGTCACGTCGACGTCGGCCTCACCGACGATGGTCAACACGGCACGGGTCGCGGCGGGAAACAACTCCCGCAGGCAGGTGGCCGCGAATCGGCAGCGCACCGCGGCACTGTGCGCCCGGGCGTCGAACGCGCCGCGAGAGGCGTCGCGGACTGCGGGATCGTCCCGGTCAGGGTCGGCGAGGGCGAGCATGGGCGACGACATGGCGAGGTCCTTTCGAGGGCCCGGGCACTCGGGGGCGCGGGCAAGGTGTGCGGGGTCAGTGCTGGTCGTGCTCGCCGCAGTAGCGGTGGCAGCAACGGCCGGCTGCTATGCGGGCGGCAGCGGCCAGGCGCTACCACCCCCTGCCGGTCAGGCGATGTGAGGTCGGCACTGCGCGGCGTGCCACTGGTCGGTTTCGGGCCTGCCAATCGCGGAACGAGCGGTCGCCCGCCGCTTGACACGATCAACGTGAGCCGACCACCCCTGCCAGCAGGTCACCGGCACCGTCGAAATAGCGGTCGAGCATCCCGGCGTCGACCTTGTCGGCCAGGTCGTCAACCAGACTCTCGATGTCGCTCGGCGCCGGCTCGTTGTCCAGCGACTGGACGGTGAGGCACAGGCCCGTGGCGTCGTCGGTCACGTCGAACGACAAGCCGGACGTGCCGACCCACGACGTCACGGTCACGGTGTCGGCCCGCCCGCGCACCGTGTGGTGTGCGATGTCCTGCATACCCGCGCGTTTCTCGCTCACGGTGCCCTCATTCGTCTCGTCCCCATTCGTCATGCGGCCCGGCGGCCCGGACCTGCGAAGGCTGCGGCACAGCGGCAGGACCCGGCACCGCTGCTGCCAGCAGTCACGTCCGGGCTGATGAACTCCCCGGCGGGATCGGCCTTAGCAGGGTCCGCTCGAAGTCGGCACACGCAGGGCAGTTGTCCTCGGCGGCGTCGGTGTTGGCACCGTCGTAGACGCCAGCGCAGTCGTCGGCGCCGAATCCGGTGCCGAAGAACGCGCACACGGCGGGCTGTTCCATCCAGCATCGTCATCAGCGGCGTGAGCGTCGGCCCCGCTGTCGGGGTCGACCAAGGCGATGTCCCCGCCGACGGTTGCGGGACGGCCGGTCATGAGCAGGCGGATGGCGTCATCAAGGCCAGCGCGGGTGGTGACGGTGACGGTCAGGGTGGCGACAAGAACCGTGTCGCTGCTCATCACGCCGGCCGGAGCGGGAATTGCCCATTCGGTGCGATCGGTCATGACTTCCTCCACGGAGACAACCTCATCAACTACCTATAATGATACCTCAAAAACAAGAAAAAATGGTGGCTTAAAGGCGTGCTGAGGTGCGAAAACTCCCCTCATCCCGAGTGGGCGAGACGGACGGCGCACCCCTGCCGCGGACCGATTCGAGCATCGTCCGAGCCGAGCGTCCGCTGGATGTCGGTGATCGCCGACAGCCTTTCCGTCAGCGGCCCGGGTGTGCGGCGAGTCGACCGCCCTCGTTGGCAGCATGTACTGAATGACCGACCACATGATCACCTGGCTCCGCGACAGCCTCACCGCTGATTCCATCCGGCTCACCGCGCTCGCGTCCGGGCGCGCCGGGACAGGCCGCTCCGACGACCGGCTCATCGTGCGCATCGCCATGGACCAGGCCGCGACGATCGCCGCGCAGATGAAGGTCATTGAGATCGCGGAGCAGGCGATCGCCAACGAAGTTGCCGTCTCGCAGTTCCAGCAGGCCATGAGGTGGATGGCGTATCAGCGCCAGGGCGAGGGCTACCTCGAAACCTGGGCGCCCGACGGCGTTGACCTCGTCGCCATGCTCGCGGATTTCGATCTCGGCGAGGAAGACAACGACGCCGACACCGCAGCAGATCCCGAGAAGTAGCCCTGGACACCGAACAGCGCGGCCGGCCAGGACATTTTTGCTGCCCCAGGGGGAGGCGCAGCGGTGGGTGTCGATCGGCAGCAAGTTGTGCCAGTGGGCGCCGGATGTCCCCATCGGACCGGGCGCGGTCCGTCGGGGCCGGCTGACGCCGGTGATCAGCGGTAGCGGCTAACGGCAGCGGCAACACCCCGCGGCGACGCTCGGCGGGTGACAGACCAGCAAGTCCCGCAGCAGGATCCGCCCCGACCCGTGCGGCTCCGGGGCCGTGACCGCACCCATCAGTTCCCGGGCCGTGACGAGCGGATCGCGGTGCGGCTCACCAGCGCGGAGAAAGCGCTGTTGGAGGCCGCCGCGACCCGGGTGGGGATGACCCCGACCGGGTACGTCGCCGAGGCCGCGCTCGCGGCGGCCGCCGACAGTCGGCCCGCCCGCCTCGACCCGCACCGCGAAGCGCTCTGCGAACTGCAGGCCGCCCTGTTCGCCGTGCGGGCTGAGGTGCAGCACATCGGCGTCAACCTGAACCAGGCGGTCGCGGCGTTCCACCGCACCGGTCAGGCCCCGGCCTGGCTGGAGCAGGTCAGCCGGCGATGCGAGCGGCGCCTGGCCGGTGTCGAGCAGGTGATCGCCCGCGTCGACCAGGAACTGCGGTGATCCCGAAGATCGCCGCGCGGGGCACGTACGTGCGCGGCCTGCTGCGCTACCTGTACGGGCCGGGCCGCCGCGAGGAGCACACCGATCCGCGCTTGGTCGCGGCGTGGAGCACGGCGCCGCCGCTGGCAGGCCTCGAGCCGGTCCGGGACGCCTCGGGGCGCCTCGATGTCCAGCGGCTGGCCGACATGCTCGAGCAGCCGACCCGGATGGGTGTGCGGGCGCCGCCGCGGCCGGTGTGGCATTGCGCGGTCCGCAATCACGCCTCGGACCGGACCCTGACGGATGCGGAGTGGGCGGACATCGCCCGGGAGATGCTCGCCGGGACCGGGCTGGCCCCGCACGGCGACGCCCAGGCGGTGCGGTGGGTCGCGGTCCGGCACGCCGACGATCACATTCACATCGTCGCGACCCTGGTCCGGCAGGACCGGCAGATCCCGCGGTGCAGCAACGAACGGTGGCGAGCCCAGGGCACCGCCCGCCGGTTGGAGGCCCGCTACGGGTTGCGGCAGGTCGGGCCCGCGGATCGCACCGCCCACCGGCGCCCGCACAGCGTCGAGGTCAACAAGGCGGCCCGGACCCGCCGGGCCGGCACCCCACGCGATGAGCTGCGGCGCCGGGTCCGGACCGCCGCGGCGGCCGCGCGCGGCGAAGCCGACTTCTTCGACGTGCTGCGCCGCGGCGGGGTGCTGGTGCGGCTGCGAGCCGGCACCGAGGACGGCGAGCAGATCACCGGGTACGCGGTGGCGCTACCGGGCGTCCGGACCGCCGGCCCTGACCAGACGCCGATCTACTTCGGCGGCGGGAAACTCGCCGCCGATCTGACCTTGCCCAAGCTCCGGATCCGCTGGGGTGTCGCACCGGACCCTGGGCGCCGGCCGACGGTCGACCGGCATGCCCGCGCGGTCGCGCTGCGCCAGGCCGCGCAGGCAGCGGAGAACGCCGCGCAGGCCGTCCGGGACGGCACCGCCGGCGACGGTGCGGGGGTGCAGGCGACGGTCGCGGCCACCGCGGACGTGCTGGCCACCCTCGCGGCCGCCAGCGAGGGCGACTGGCGCGGCCCGCTGCACCGGGCCGCCGACCTGTTCGACCGGGCGGCCCGCGGCCGGTACGGGCGGGTGGCCCCGCCGACCAGCCGATCCCACGATCTGCGGGCGCTGGCCCGGCTGATCTGGCTGATGGGCCGGATCTCCGGCGACGAGGACGGGTACGCGGCCCTGCAACTGGTGCTGCAGCTGGCCCGGTTCGCCGACGCGATCGACGAACTGCGGACCGCGCAGCAGCGGCTGCATCAGGCGCAGGACGCGCGGGCCGCGGCCGACGCGCTACGGCGGATCGCGGCCGGCGCGCGGGCGCCGGTAGCGCTGACGGCGACGTCGCGGCCCACTCCGCCGCGGACAGTGGGCGGCGGCCGGCGCGCCCGGCCCGGCCGGGGAACAGCAGGGAGGTGAGCTGGCGAGTGAGTCTCGGTCAGCAAGTCCACGATGATCCGTTCGCGGAGGGTGCCCGCAGTGCGCTGCAGGCGGTCGGGTCGTTGGTGACGGTGTTCGAGGCGGCCGCCCGGGTGTGGGCGGTCGGCGTGCAGAACCAGGCCGCGGCGCAGGAACGCGCCGCCGGGCAGCAGGAGAACGCGCGCCGGCTGCAGGAACAGGCGGCGCGGCTGCGTAAGGCTGAGGACGCCCAGTGGCAGAAACACGCCGAGCAGATCGGCACGGACCGCAAGTGGCTGCGGGAGGAGGCGTCGCTCGGCGAGGCCGCGCACGCCTGGCAGTGGGGGATGGCCCGCCGTGGCGGCGACCCGATGGCCGCGCAGATCGCCGACGACGCCGACCTGCGGCTGCGCCACCTCGAGCCCGACCTGATGGAGCGCTACGACCGGCTGCGCGCTGACGGCGTCCCGGTGCACGAGGCGATGGCGGACGCCGCGGACCGGTGGTGGCGCGCGAAATGGGGGCCGCGGGCACAGCCGGGGCAGTCGTACGCGGCGGGGGCGCTGCAGCATCGTCCCGGCGGCCTGGACGCGTTCGACCAGGCCGTCCGCGCCGAGGTCGCGGTGCTGGCCCGCGACCTGAACCCGGACACGATCGCGGCGTTCCAGCAGGAGATGCGCCGCCAGGGCGTCATGACGGGCAGCGGCCTGGACCTGCTGCGCACCTACTGCGCCCAGCAGGCGCCGGCCATGCCCCCCACCAGCGAACTGATGGCCGCCCGGATCATCGAGGACGCGCTGCGCGCCGACAGCCGCACCCGCGCCGGCGTGCTTGATGTGCCGGCCACCCCCGCCGACGAGCACACCGCCGGGCAGGCCGACAGCACGCGACTGCAGGGCGCCGCCGATCAGACCGCCGCCGCAGCCGCACGCCGCGCGAGCGGGCCCGCCGCCGGCGAGCCGGCCGGGCGGGTCCGGGCGGCGGTCGCGCAGGCCTTCCCGCCGCTGCGGCCGGCCGCACCCCCGTCGACGCGGGCCGGTACTCCGGTGACGGTGCCGGGCGGTCCGGCGGCCCGGCGGGCAGGTGCGCTGCGATGACCACGACGAACGGCACAACGGCGCGTGGCGCGCGGGCCGGCAAACCGGATCAGGTGGCCGTCGAGGAGCTCCTCGCCCGGGTCACGGCGTTGACCAGCCGCCTGGAGCAGGCCGAGCAGCAGCTCGCCGAACGGGCCACGCCCAGCCCGGCCGCCGCAGGTACGGACGAGGGCCAGGACCCGATCTATCCGAACGTCGAGGAGTGGGTCAACACGTACCTGCTGCCGACGTTCCCGCGCCCGTACGGCGCGGTCGGCATGACCCGCTGGTACTGGTGCCGCAGTTGGTGGGCCCACGACGAGGCGGTCACCCGCATGATGGCGCTCTGGTACGCGTGGGAGAACGCCCGCCTGGAGATGACCGGCATGGTCGGCTGGCTGCAGCTGCTCGACCACAACCTGCCGATCCTGTGCGGCGAGGACGGCCCGTTCCGCGCCTGCAGCGCCGGCAAGGGCGAGCGCGGCGTCCGGCACGAGCTCCCGCCGATCGCGGAGACCGAGACGGCGCCGGCCGACTGGTGGAACTGGTGGACCTGACCGGCTGATCCTGCTGGCCGGCCCGGTGGTGGGGCTGTTCCCGGTGGCCTGAACGGCATCGGGGACAGCCCCACCGGCGTTTGCTCCGGGCGTGCTTCCGGCGGGCCGTGCTGGCGATCCGGGTGCGCCGAGCGATGCTGGCCGGCTCCCGGATGAAAGCGCGCACCAGCGGGTCCGCGCGACCCGTGCATCGGCCTCTACGAGAATGCGGTCACCGGCTGACCTGGCCCAGCTCCGACCGCTGGCCCCGGTCAGCGGCAACCGAGCGATGCGAAGGTGGCGCGGCGTGAGCGAGACCGGTGGGGGACTGGGGGCGATGCCGGCGCATCGCCAGAAGGCGCTGATCTGGCGATTCATGTTCGACTACACCGTCGCCGAGTTGGACGCCAAATCCGGGCCGCTGCGGGAGGGGCCTGTCGTCACCTGTCGCCGGGCCGCCGGCCCGACGAGTACACGGCACGGTTGGGTAGTGACGGCCGGTACCACCTGCTTCGCGGCGGCATCCCCGAGTGCGCCAGCATGCTGTCCTACATAGCGCGCCGGAAGAACCACCAAGCGCCGCCGGACGGCTACCTGCATGACCAGAGTTGCCTGTCGTGGACCGACGGCACCCGCTACCGGGTCCAGGCCCCGGCCGAGGCATGGGATCAGCAGACGCTGTCGCTGGTGCTGGGGCAGAGCCGCTGGATCACCGCCTCGTGGCAGGTGGTGCTCACCGGCGACCCGGTTGGCCCAGCACTGATCCGTGGCCGGCGCCGCTGTCCGATCAGCGCCAGCTGGCCCGGCTATCAGGGGGCAGACCGGCCCGGCGGCCGGGAGCGCGCAGCCCTGGTCGCCGCGCTGGGAGCGCACTGCCACATCTGCCGGGAGTTGCCCGGCGCCTACCTGGATCATGACCACTTCACCGGACTGATCCGCGGGCTGCTCTGCGTCGGCTGCAACAACGACCTGGAGCGCTGCCTGCATGTGGCCGGCTGCCCGTGCGGTGACTACCTCACGGCGCCGCCTGCAGCCGGCCTGGGCCTGTACTACCCGAAGCCCGACCGGCTCGCGAACCATGACAAAGAGCTGCGCCGGATCGCCTATCTCGGCTTCGATCCGAGGTTCCAGCCGCCGAGCCTGCGCCGTCAGCCGTTGCGGGAACTGCCGCCACCACCGGCGGCGGCGGGCATCGACCGCGGCACGGTGATCGAGCAGCCTCTGTTCTGACGTGCCCTGCGGTGCGGATCCGGGCCGCGCGACGGCACCACCTCGCCGCCGCGCGGCCCGGCCCTGCCAGCAGGATCAGCGCCCGGAAGCCGGCCGAGGCGGGCCGGGCGGCGGCGGCATGTCGCCCGAAGAAGTGGGCTTGACGGTGGAGCCGGGCAGTGGGAGAAAGGCGTGCCTGGCCAGCGGCATCGCGGCGTCGCCAGGGTGCATTGCCGCAGTGATGGCGGCAGCAAAGTGCTGTAGTTCTTGTGCTGAGTCCGGGCGCAGCACCGCCTCGGCGCGGGCAGTGAGCCCGAAGTAGCCGTCGGGGCGCAGCCCGACCATGCGCAGGTCCATGAGGGCGTCGAGGGCGGCGCCGAGCCGATCGGTGGGTATTGCCGGCAGCAGGGCGGCGAACGGCTCTTGCGAATCACGCAGGTGGCCTTCGAGCGCGGCGAGCGCGAGGTAGCCGAGCGGCAACGGGTCCAGGTGATGTGCGGACCACAACTGGTAGGCGGCGACCAGATCCTGCGGCTCGCCGACCAAGCCGGTATGCAGTTGTTCCCAGCCGGGGCCGTCGCGATAGGTGCTGTACAGGTAGGTGGGGTTCGACCATGCGTGGTCACATACCGCGAGGACCAGTACTTCGTGCTCGACGTAGTTGGTTTCGTCGACCACCATGACAATCTCTGCCCGGCGGCCATCGGGCAGCGTGCCGCTGTGTTCGACGCGGTCCAGATCCATGTTGTGCCTCTCCAAGGTTGCTGGCGTATTGATCGATCAGGTCATCGGTGTGGGGCCGCGCGGGGGACTCGGGTCCCGGTCGGCGGGGAGCGCGGTGCGGGGGCGCGACCTGCCTGGAACGCGGGGAAGGCCTGTCCGGGGTGGGACGGTGCCGGTCTGCTACCGGTCAGCCCTCCGGCGTCGGCGGACTCCAGGGTTGCCTCGGCGCGTTCGAGGGCGAGTTGGGCGATCACCTCCGGGTGCACGCCGGTCCGCCGGACGATCTGCCGGGCGACGCGGGCGGCCTCTTCGCTGTCGTCGGCCTGGAACATCAGGTCGATCAGGCCGCGGGCGGCTGCGCACCGGCCGTCGATGTCCTGCAGGAGCTGGGGCCAGCGGGTAACCCATCCGGTCAGGCGGTGGTCGACGACCGCCTCGAGCAGTGGCCGGGTCTGGGCGCCCAGCGCCGCGCGGACCTGGGCGCGGCCGTTGGGCCGGGCCAGCAGCGCGGCCGGGTCGGCGCCCGATGGCAGGGTCGCGGCGCGCAGCAGCCGGGACGGGTGCCGGGCGTGCAGCAGGTGCCACGCCTTGGTGATGGCGGCGCGGCCGGCGTTGTCGGCGTCGAACGCGGCGGTGATGCCGAGCTGGGCGCCGGGGAGCTCGCACACGATCGCGGCCTGCGCGTCGGTCAGCGCGGTGCCGCAGGGGGCGAGCGCGACGACGCCCGGCCCGCCCGAGCGGGCGTAGGACAACCAGCAGGCGAGCACGTCGGTGGGTCCTTCGACCAGCGCGATCGGCCAGCCCTGCGCGATCCGGTCCTGCTGCTCGGCCAGCCCGAACAGCATGCCGCTCTTGTCGTAGAGGCGGGTTGCCGGGGTGTTGACGTATTTCGGCTCGTCCGGTCCTGCGTGCGGGGCGGCGCGGCCGGTGAAGGCGACCGGGCCGTGCTGGTCGCGGATCGGGAACATGAGCCGGTCGCGGAAGACGTCGTAGATCCGGCCGGTGTGGTGGCGGTGGCTCAGGCCGGCGTCGACGAGTTCGTCGTCGGTGAACCCGGCGGCGCGCAGGTGCTGGGTCAGGTGCTGCCAGCCGGGCGGGGCGTACCCGATCTGCCACGGTTCGCTGCGGTTGACCAGCGCCTGCAGCCGCCGGTGGTGCAGGTAGGTGTGCAGGGTGTCGGCGTGGGCGAGGTGTGTCCGGTAGAAGTCGGCGGCGGCCCCGGTCGCGGCCCGCAGCCGGCCGAGGTGCGGGTCGGCTGCGGGCTGGTGGGCGGCAGTCATCATGGCGTTATGCGCGGCCTGCGCGGTGGGCGGTGCGCAGCTTGAGGCGGGCCTGCCGGGCGGCGCGGGCCTGCTGGGCACGGCGGGTCATGTCAGCGGTGGACGCGGCGACCGCGGCGGCCAGCTGGTCGGCGCGGGCACTGTCGTACCAGGGCAGCAGGGTGAGCATGGCCACCCGGACGCCGGTGGCCAGCAGCAGCGCGGTGCCTTTCGGTAGCGCCCGGATCTGGGCCGGGTCGAGGATCCGCTGCCGGCGGATGGAGACCTGGTGCGAGGTGCCACCTTGGCCGTCGCGGGTGCGGGAGGCGACCGTGACGTCGTGCTCGCCGACGAGCCGGGACAGGTCTTCAGCGAAGCGGGCGTCATCGATCCCGGCGCCGATGAGTTTCACGGTGGCCGCCGACCACAGGGCGTCCATGCCCCGGTCGCCCCACACCCGGGTGCCTTGCCGGTAGGACTGCAGGATGGTGATCGGGCAGATCCCGCGGGAGCCGAAATGGCTGTAGAGGTCCGGCAAATCTTTGATCTTGCAAATGTTGGCGGCCTCGTCGAGGACCGCGACCAGCGGGGGATCGAGTCGCCCGCCGTTGGCCTCGGCGAGCAGGACTCCGGCACGCAGCACCTGGTCGGTGAGCGCGGCCACCAGCGGTGCGGCCGCGGCCGCACCGTCCTTGGACAGCAGGTACAGGGTGTCGCGCGAGGCGACGAACGCGTCAACGTCGAGGGCCGGCAGCCGCCGGTCTTCCGGAGGACAGACCCAGCGCATGATTTCCGGGTTGGACAGGCACGCCGCTGCGGTCCGTGCGGTCTCGTAGATCCCTTCCCGGGTTTCCGGGGCGCCGGCCTGCCGCCCGGCCAGGGCCCGCGCGGAGGCGACGAACCCAGCCTGCTCCAGGATCTGCACCGGCTCGCGGGTGATCGAATCCGACAGCCATTCCTGCACCGAGTCCAGGCTGCCGGTGCTCACCGCCGCCGCCAGGATCAGCGACGCGAGCAGGTCCAGGGCGCCCTTGGCCCAGAAGTCATCGTTGCCGTCCTGGGAGCGGATCTCCTGCACGAAGTGGTCGGCCAGCCGCAGCGCGTCCTCGACCGTCTCCACCGTGGCGAGCAGATCCACCCACCAGGTCTGCGGGGTGTGGGTGATCGCCTGCGGGTCGAACGTCCAGACGGCGCCGTGCTCGCGCCGGTCTCCGGCTGTGGTGGCCCACAGATCGCCCTTGTTGCTGGTGGCCAGCGCCGCCCCCGGCGCGTGGAGCACCGCGGTGACGGCCAGCGCGGTGGTCTTTCCCGAGCGCGGCGCCATGATGGCCAGCACGACGTCCTCCCACCCGGCGAACACCCGGGCACCGGTGCCGCGGCGCCGCCGGTGCGCGCCGAGCAGCACCCCGGCGGCCTCCGGATCGATCTCCTTGACCGGGACATCTTTGAGTGAGGTCCGCAGCCGGCGGGCCTTCGCCGCGACCTCGGGTGCGGTCATCGGTGTGATCTCGGAGCGGCTGGCGAGCGACGGGAGCGGGTCCTCGGCGTCCGGTCGGTGCCGCTGCCACACCGCTATCCCTGCCGTGACCAGGGCGGTAGCGCAGGCCAGCAGCAGCCCGTAGGTGACCGCCACCAGGGTCGGTGACACGCCCGGCCACAAGGTGTGCCAGTCGGCGCGGACCAGCTGCTGCACGAAGTCGGTGCCGAACCGGGGTCCGGTCGCCGGCCGGCGGGTGAGGGTGGCGGCGATCCGTCCGGCCGCCCAGGACAGCCAGAGCAGGCAGATCGCGGCCCACCACAGTCCGAGCAGCACCCAGGCGGTGGTGGCGCCGCCGGCGGTGCCGCGCGGCTCGACAGGTCGCGTCATCATCGTCGTGACCCCGCCCGGTCAGCGCTGGCCGGGTGACGTGGTGCCGGGCAGCCGGATGGCGGCGTCGGTGTCGTAGAGCCGCCACTCGTCGTCGACCAGCGTCAGCGACACCGGCAGGCCCGGCCGCTCCCCGGTTTTGATCAAATATTTGCCGCGGCCCGGGTGGACCGACCCGGTGTGCCAGGCCTCCGGCGCCGCCCACGAGGCGACCAGGTCCCGTTCCCTACTGGAGAGCCGGACGACTTCGTTGACCCGGGTGAGTTCGCGCGGCGGCAGCCCGGCCAGAATTTTGATCGAGGCCCGCTCGACGAACCCTTGAGCTTTGGCCCGGTCCGCCTCGGTCGGCAGCGCGTCCAGGTCGGCGAGCGAGTGGGTGACCATGATCGAGGCCATGCCCTTGGCCCGGTTCAACCTGGTCAACGCGTCGGCGTGCTCGACCAGGCCGGACGCGCCGCGCAGGGCCCGCCACAGCTCGTCCATCACGCCGAGGTGCTGCCGGCGCGGCGCCAGGCCTTGATCGGCCAGGACGCTGGCGGCGTCGACCGCGGCGAACCCGTATGCCCAGGTGCACAGCATCGCGGCGGCCACGAGCTGGTCGCCGGCGGCGGCGACCTGCGAGATGTCCACACTGACCGCCGGGGCGTCCAGATCCAGCGGGCGGCTGGTCGGGCCGTCGAAGATCCCGCGCAGCGACCCTTCGCACAGCAGCGCGAGGGTCGGCACGAGCTCGGCGGCGCGGCGCCGGAACTCGCCGTCGGAGCGGGCCCGGGCGGCCGCCATCAGCTCGTCGCAGCCGGTCTCGACCAGATGCAGCACGTCCGGGACGGTCGGGTCGTGGTCGAGGCGCTCGGCGAGCACATCGACGGCTCGGCCGACGATTACTTCTTCGGTGTTCGACAGCGGGGTGCCGCGGACCAGGGCGCACAGGGCCAGCAGCAGCGACATCCGCCGGCCGCGGACCTCCAGGCGCAACTTGCGGGCCTCCTCGACGCCCATCCGGGTCAGCGCGGCGCCCAGCGGCCCGGAGTCCAGCGGGTTGATCCTGTCCAAGCCGCGGCCGACCCGGATCACCTGCCCGCCGAGGTGCTCGACCAGCGGCGTGTAGTCCGGCTTGGTGTCGCCCAGGATCAGCGTGTTGACGCCGAAGCCGCACATCCCGGTGATCAGCCGCTTGGCGATCGTGGATTTGCCGGAGCCGGGCTGACCGAGGACGAAGACCCCCGGGTTGGTGACCAGGCCCTCGCGCAGCCACTCGAGGGGGTCGAGGCAGACGACCTCGCCCCAGAGCATGTGCCGGCCGATCGGGACGCCGATCGTCGGCGCTCCGGAGCCCGCGACGAACGGGTACAGCCCGCATAGCTGCTGGGTGGTGCCCTGGTATTCCATGCCGGGGGCGACGTGCGCGGCCCGGCCGGCGGCCGGACCGCGGTGTCCCCAGGCCGGGGCGAGCGGGGTACGCGATCTCATCGTGGGGGTGCTCCTCATGACGGGTGGCAGGGGCGAATCGAAGGGTGGGCGTGGCCGGTTAGCGCTGCGGCGGGCCGGGGCGCTGCGCCCGGTCGGAACCGGCGGCCGGCATGGGGGTAGCGGCGGTAGCGCCGGCGGCGGGGCGCAGCGGCGGGAATGCGGCCATCAGCGGGCGGGCGGGCCGGGCCGTCCCGGCGGCGGTCATGGCGGTGCGCAGTTGCTCGGCCTCGGCGTGGCCGAGCAGCGTGGTCAGGTCCCGCTGCCCGGCCGGCGGCGTGGATCGCGGCGGGGTGGGCTGCCACCGGATCCGGTCGCTGAGGGTGAGCGTGGCCGCGGACGCCTGCCAGCGCAGGGCCGCCGCCCGGACTGCGGCCTCGCGATGGCTGACGGCCAGCCACCGCGGCGTCTGGTCGACGTGGTGGCCGGGGCGGGTCGCATCGGGGCGGGGCAGGAGCACGGCGACGACGAACAACGGGTGGGCACCCTCGCCTGCGGGCCCGATCGCCAGATCCCAGGCCCCGGCCGGCACCTGTTTGGCCTGCACATCGTCGGGCGGATGGCCCGGTCGGAACGCGAGCTCCGGGTTGAGGACCGCCTCACCCGGGTCGTCCTGCGGTCCGGTCACCGGGAGCGGCCTGCCGGGCGCAGGCCGTCGGCGCGGGCGGCCGGGCTGCGCAGCACCGGGGCGACCACCGGCCGCGCCGTCGTCGCGGACCCCCACCGGGGGAACTGCGAGGCGAGCCGGGCTCCGGACGGCCGGGCCCCGGCAGCGGCGGCGGGCGTCGGGCTGTGACCGGCCCCTGCGGTGCTCTCGGGCCGGGCGGGCCGGTACGTGTCCTGCGCCGGCCGGGCTGGCGGCCGCTGCGCGCCCAGCGGGGGTGCCGCGAGTTCGGCGGCTGCGACCCGGACGGCGTCGAGCGCCGGGTCACGCCCGTCGGCGGCGTGCAGCGCGGCGTGGATCTGCCCCAGCAGTGCGGCCTGGCGGGTCCGGCCGCCGGTGACCTGCAGCTGTTGCAGCAGTTCGGCGACCGCCGGGAACGCGCGGGCCGGGTCCGGGTGCGGCAGGTGCAGGCCGGCCCGCCGGTAGTAGGCGCCGGACAGGGCGCGCAGCATCAGGGCGTGCCGCTGCCAGGGCACCGTGTCGGCCGGGGCGAGGACCGCGAGGCGCTCGGTGAGCCGGGCCAGTCGGGCGAGCCGGTCGCCGAGGTCGAGGTCACCAACCATGCCGGGGTCGGCGGCCGGCGTGTCGGGGCCGGCCGGCGCGGCCCGGTGGGTGAGCGAGCGCAGCCGGGCGGTGACGGTCGAGATGATCCCCATGAGAAGCTCCAATCGGCTGGTTGCCGGGCAGCACCCGGCGGCGGGCAGGCCCCGGGGGTTAGCGGCGGGCGCCGGGCGGGGTGTTGCGGACCACCGGCGGCCCGGTGGTCTCGGCCGGTGGGGGAGCGCCGGTGGAGGGCCGGGCGGCCGGCGGCACCGGAAACGCGGCGGCGGCCGCGGGCCGATGCGGGCCCGGCCGGGCGGCCGGCCCCAGGTCGACGGGCTCGGTGACCGGCCAGCCGTTGTCGACCCCGACGACCAGGGCGACCGTGACGTCGGTGTTGTTGAACGGCCGGTGGGTGGCCGCCCAGTGCTGCGCCTGCTCGACGTTGTCGGCGATCCGGCGGTGCAGTCCGTGGCTGGCGGTCGCGTTGACGAACTCGATGACGTACTGGCCGGGCCGGGGCTGGCCCGGCAGCGGGGTCCGCAGGAACTGCTCGGTGTGCCCGGTCCACTCCGGACGGCTCTGCCCGGCGGGCAGGCCCGGAGTCGCCAGGGCGTTCTGGCGCACCCAGCCGAACGTGGTGTCCAGGCCGTCCCGGGCGATCCGGGTGTGCAACTGGCGCCGGCTGTCGGCGGGGCGCCAGTTGTCGGCGGCGCTGACCCGCACCGTGCTCTCCGGGCCGGTCAGATCGGTGAGCCGGCCGCTGATCGCCGGGGTCGGCGACGAGCCGCGCTGCACGTGCCAGCCGTCGCGGACCGCCATCCCCGCGCGCACCCGGGGCAGGAGCAGCCCCAACGCGGCTGCGCGGGTCTGCTGGGCGTGCGCGGTGTTCGCCTGCTGCCGGGCGAGGGTCTTCATGACCTCCCACTGCGGGTCGCCCGGGCGGATCGTCAGGCTCAGGCTGACCCGCAGCGCCGCCGCGTCCAGGTGCGCGGGCGGCTGCACGATGAGCGTCTGCGACAGCGGCCGCAGCTGCGCGCTGGCTGCGTGGTACTCGGCGTACCAGCCCTGCAGGGGCCCGTCCTCGATCCGGAACCGCAGCTCGCTCACCGGCCGCGCCGTTCAGCCGCGCCGGCACGCCCCGTCGCCGACGCTGCCGGCGGCGGGGCCGGTGCCGGGGTGGGGCGCAGCCGGGTGAATGCCTGCGCGACCGGCTGACCGTGGTGCTGGCCGGTGCCCGGCCGGCGCAGGGTGGCGGCCAAGGCGCTGGTCACCAGGTCGATCGCGGCGGCCCGCGGATCGCCGCGGCCGATCGCCTTCCGGGCCAGCAGCAGGCTGGTGCGGTGGAATCTCAGGTTGTCGGTCTGGGCCATCTCGCGCAGGGAACCGGTGACCACGTCCGGGGCCGGGCCGTGCGCCCACGGCCGGCTCGGCGGCGACGCCGCGCTCCGCGCGTGATAGACCTCGGCCAGGTCGTACAGCAGCCCGGCCTGCTGCGCGCGGGCACCCGCCTGGGCAGGTTGCAGCGCGCCGAGGCGCTCGTGCAGGCCGGCCAGGCCGGACAACGCGGCGCTGCGGGCGTGGTCGTCGGGCGCGGCGGCGAACGCGGCCTGCCCGGCGCGGATCCCGGCTTCGGCCCCGGCAACGGGCTGGCTGCTTGCGCGCCGCTGGGCCGCGGTCCGGAGCCGATCGGCCAGCTGATCGAACAGACTCATCTCAATTCCAGACCTCTCACGAAAAAGGGGGTATTGGCGTTGGGCGGTGGCGGGGGTCAGCGCGGCCAGTGCCGTGCCAGCTGCGGTGGGCACACCCCGCACGGCAGGGTCGCGGCGAAGCCGGCGGCCTGCGCGGCGCGCTGGCGGCGTAGCCGGATCTTCGCGACGTCGGCGCGGGATTCGACGTCGGCGACCGCCCGGCCCAGATCGTCGGCGTCCAGGACGGTGGTGGTGACGAACAGGCTCAGCAGGCCGACGCCGGCGCCGGTGGCCTCCTCGCGGGCGGTCTGCTGCGCGCGTTCCCGGTCGGCCAGGTCCCGGGCGGTCTCGTCGCGTTTCTGCGCCCGGTGGTAGGCCTGCCGGAACGACGCCGCGTTGACCTCGGCCTCCGCGACCCGGGCGGCCTCACCGGCGGGCAGCGGCCGGTACAGCAACGTCACCCGCTTCATGTACGGGCCGGGACACAGCAGCCGGGCCAGCACATCGGCGTGCACGGCTTGGCGCGGCGCCTCGTGCCAGGCCCAGGACACGCTGACCCCGGAGTCGTGCTCGTACCGGTCCAGGTGCTCCTGGGCGGCGACCGGCCCGCTGGTCTGCCAGTCCATCCACCGGGCCAGGTCGTGCTGCGAGAGCCGGGCCAGGTCACCGCGGATCGCCGGGTCGAACGCGCCCCGCACGATCGTGGTGAGCTGCTCGGCGGTGGCGCGGCCCAGCACGGTCAGCCCGCAGCCGCCCAGCGCGTCCTGCAGCCCGGGCAGCGTGCGGCTGATCTCGTCGACCGCCTCCTGCAGATCGCGGGGCTTGGCCGGCGACGCCGCGGGCCGGAACACGATCGTCACCCGGGTCTCCACGTCGGCGGACGCCGCCGGGGACACCTGCACGAGCCGGCGCAGCACCTGCTGGGCCGCGGCCGGGCTGTTCGGCACGATCCGCCGCCCGACGTGCTCAGCGAGCCGGGACCCCTGGTCGGGGGCGGTGTCGACGGTGACCGCGACATGATCGACGATCGGCAGATAGCCGAGGTTGGCCAGCCACCCACCCCACGAGGCGACCCAGGACGCGGTGGTCGCGGCGTCGGACAGCCACGTGGAGGTGGCCGCGCACCGCACCGTGACCGCCATCGTGCCGAGCCGCTCGTTGTGCACGATGCCGTAGTCGCCGCCCGGGTCGGGCACGGCCAGCAGCCGGGTCGGGGCCAGCACCCCCGGCAGCTGCCACGCGTGTTCTCCTGCCGCGGCGATCCCGGACTGGTAGCGGGTGGACCCGCGACTGGTGCCGGCCAGCCAGCGGACCCGCTGCGCGATCCCCGCCGCCAGCGGCACGCCGTCCCACCGGGCCAGCAGCAGAATGACCACCAGCACGCAGGGCCCTGCGGTCACGGCCAGGACCGACAGGCCCAGCGACCCGGACATGGCCAGCACCGTGACCGCGGCGAGCACGGTCGCGGTCTGTGCCGGGCCCAGCCCGAGCAGGCCCATGCCGCGGCTGCGACGCCAGCCCCCGTAGGTGCGGATCTGTTCGCCGGTCACGACCCGCTCCGGCCGCCGGTGGCGGAGTCAGCGGCGTTCCCGGCCGCGCGGGCAGCGCCGGTGGCGGCGTGCACGGTGCCCACGAGCACCGGCCCGGCCGCAGAAGCGGCTGCGGTGCTCGTGCCGCCGGGACTGCCGGCGCTCGGGGTCGGCAGGGGGCTCGCCGGCTGCGGGGCGGCGCCGGTGGGTGCGGTGCTGCCCGGTCCGGTGCTGTCCATGTACCGGGCGTGTTCGGCGGCGCTGTTGCCGCCGGCGCCGCGCAGCGACGCGGTGGCGTGCAGGGCGGCGCCGGCGCCGGCCGCGGCGGAGGCGAGTCCGCCGCCGGCGTTGGCGATGTGACCGGTGAAGATCGTGAAGAACTTCATCAACGCCGGCATCGCGATGACCGAGAGCATCACGATGCTCAGGCCGGTGAACATGTCCCGGACCTCGCCGTGCAGCAGCCGCCACGCGGTGGCGTAGATCAGGGCCATCATCGGCTTGTACGCGCACAGGGTGCACAGCCAGCTGGTGGTCTTGGAGTCCCACTCGTTGTTCGGGGAGAGTGTCTTGCCGGCCGCGGAGAACTGTTTGGTGCCGGCGAGGAAGATGACGCCGCCGTCCCGGAAGACCATCAGCAGGATCTGCGCGATGATGAAGATCATTGCGATTGAGCTGACGGTCAGCCCGAGCAGCGGATCGGCATTGTCGGGCGCCGATACCATCGCGAGCACGACGGTCCGCATCTTCTCCGTCGGATTCCCGTCGCCGGCCACGCTCTGGTCGATCACCCACGCGCTGAAGACGTCGCCGGCCTTGAGCATCAGGTGCGCGGCACCGATGCCGATGCCGCCCCACAGGGCGGTGTTGACCAGACCGCGCCCGGCCTGCAGCAGCGGCTCACCCTTGCGGGTGATCACCATCAAGGTCGCCTGCCAGAGCAGGCCCCCGGCCAGTACGAGCCCGGTCAGCGGCAACATCAAATGCTGCAGGTGCTGCGCCGCCGACGCGCTCTGGTTGCAGGTTTGCAACCAGTTCGGATCCCACGTCGCCGGATTCGAGCCGGTGGTGGGACAGATGTCCTTGGACGTCGTCATGAGCCAGCCGGCAAGGGCGCCCGCCAGATAGGCGAGGGCCTTGCCGACGGCTTCCGCCCCGCCGTTGATTAACAGGTTGATTGGGTTCAAACCGAACATCGGTGGTACCCCCGCAGAGTCGGGTCAGCGGCACCCGGCTGTGCCCGGACCGGCGCGAAGGCACGGCGAATATCCGGGAGCACGGCGGGGCGCAGGCAGCGAGCGGTGAAAGGCCAGGCCGGCCCCGGTCGGGCACGGGAGAGGAACATCCGCCGGGGCCGAGCGGGCGCTAGGCGAAGGCGCCGGCGAGGAGCACGGCCATCGAGCCGAGCGTCAGGCCACCCAAAACCCACGGGATTCCGGACGCGCCATCAGCGGCAAAACTCGACCGGTTACGGCGGCCGACGGTCATCATGATTCCGCAGGCGAGCAGCCCACCGACGCCGCAGGCGCGCAGGATCCACTTCATCCAGCCGAGGAACTGCCCGCCGATCTCCTGCAGGCCGGGCGGCGCGACCGCCGTCGGATCCGGCATCGGCGCGGCGAGAACCTGCTCAACGATCAACTGAACGTGCACAACAACTCCCGAAGGTGAGGAGCACGCCCCTGGGCGGGGCGAACGCTGAGCACGCTGCCGGGCAGGTGTTGTCGCTCGCGTCGCTCGACCCGCTACCGCCGCTACGGTCGCGGCAGCACTGGCGCTACCGGCGGTGAGCAGCAGCGGTAGCGCCGCTACCGGGCTGCGAGCGTCGCCGGCATGAACGTGATCGTGCGCTGCTGTGGCCTGCCGCTGGTGCTGGCCGCCGCCGGTTGTTCCCTCACTCCGGTCGCCCCGGCGACCCCGACCACCGTGGTGTCCCCGGCGAGCTCGGCGCCGGTGGTGGCCGCGGTGAGCCCGCCGACCGCGGCGCTCGCCGACTACCGCGACCCGGCGACGGTCTGCCGCCGGTTCACCGCCGCCCTCTACAGCGCGGACACCCGCCGCGACCGCGACCCGGGCGCCGCCTGGGCGCGCGCCGCCACCGACATGGACGGGGCCCTGGCCGCGCAGGCCCCGGCCGCGGCCCGTGACGGCCGCTGGGACACCTGGCGGTCGCATCAGGCCCGGCTGTCCACCACGGTCCGCGACGACAACGACGCCCGGCCGGCGACCGACACCCCGGGCAGCGCCCGCCGCTGGGCGCGGGTTACCGCGACCCCGGTCGGCGAGCACGGCTGGCGAGGGCCGGCCGAGACCAGCATCGTGGCCTGCCGGCTGACCCGCACCGACAGCGGGTGGCGGGTGGCCGCGTTCGAGATCACCCCGGCGGGGCTGCCGTGACCGGCCGGACCTGGGCCTGGGTGGCCGGCGGGAGCGCCGTGCTGCTGCTCGCCCCGTGCCTGCTGGGTGTCGCCGCGGTCGCGAGTTTCGGCACCGGCACCACCTGCACCGCGACCAGCACCACCAGTCCTGGCCCCAGCGCCAGCACGGCGGCGGCCGGGGTCGGGAACTGGTCGGCGGAGCAGACCGGCAACGCGGCCACCATCGTCACCGTCGGCACACAGCTGCAGGTGCCGCGCTACGGGTGGGTGATCGCGGTCGCGACCGCGATGCAGGAATCCACCCTGCACAACTACGGCGACCTCGGCGCCCGCAACGACCACGACTCGCTTGGGCTGTTCCAGCAACGCCCGAGCCAGGGTTGGGGCAGCCCGGCGCAGATCCTGCAACCCGACTACGCCGCCGGAAAGTTCTACCAGGCCCTGCTGCGCGTCGACGGCTGGCAGACGATGCCGCTGACCCAGGCCGCGCAACAGGTGCAGCGGTCGGCCTACCCGGACGCGTACGCGAAATGGCAGCCCGAGTCCGAGCAACTTGTCGACGCGATCAGCAGCGGACTCGGCGTCACCTGCACCAGCGACGAGGGCGACGGCCTGCCCGGCGAACCCGGCGCCGGCATCCCGGCCGGCTACACCCTGCCCAGCGACGCCCAGCAGGCCACCGCCGTCCGGTTCGCCCTGGCCCAGGTCGGCAAACCGTACGTGTTCGGCGCCGCCGGCCCGGACAGCTACGACTGCTCCGGGCTGATGCAGAAGGCGTGGGCCGCCGCCGGGGTCACGATCCCCCGGGTCACCACCGACCAGGTCCACACCGGCACCGCCGTCACCACGATCGCGGCGATGCAACCCGGCGACCTGATCTTCATCCCGGGCAGCGACGGCACCCGCGCCAACCCCCGCCACGTCGGCATGTACATCGGCACGGCCGGCGACGGCCGCCCCTACCTGGTGCAAGCACCCAAGACCGGCGACGTCGTCAAGGTCACCCCGGTCAGCAGCTGGCGCAGCCAGATCGCCGCGATCCGCCGGCCGGTGACCCGATGAGCCAGGAGACCCCGATGACAGCCACTCCCGCGCAACGGTCCGCCGGCCAGGTCGGCGCCGACGACCACATCACCGTCACCGCCCCCGACCTCGACGGCCGGGTCCGGACCAGGACCGGCTACGTGGCGGCTCGCACCGACACCACCCTCACCCTGTCCGGCTACCCCGGTGGGCACGGCCCGACCACGACCCTGACCGTCACCACGCAGACGCCGGTCATGCCCGCCCCGGCCGTGCCGATCGACGTCCGGCTCTGGCGCGGCACGGTGACCGGCGACCCGGTACCCGAGCCGAGCCCCGCCGCGATCGCCGACGGGGACGTGCTCCGCGACCGGGTCCAGGAACACCAGGTCCAGGAACGCATCAGCGAACTGGCCGCCGCGGCCGCCGACCCGGCCACCGGTCCGCGGCTGGCGCTGCTGTCGCCGCTGGCCCAAGCCCAGCTGCGGGTCGCCGTCGACGACCACGGCCCCGGCATCATCGACAACCCCATGTTCCGGCCCAGCCCGGGCGCCGAGATCGACTATGCGCCGGTCGGCCGGTACATCACCGAAGGCCACCTGCAGGACCTCGCCGCCCGGTACGGGTTCGGCCTCGTGTGGGAGGCGGTCGAGGAGTACGCGCGGGCCGCCCACGACCGCGACCAGATCCTGACCCGCACCATCGAGCAGGTCACCGCGCACGCGGACCGTCGCGCCCAGCAATGCGCCGAACTCGCCACTGCCGCCGGCACCGCCCTGCACGCCGGCGATGTCGCCACCGCCTACGACCTGCTCGACCAGGGACAACTCACCGACCCGCACTACCGGCACCGCCGCCAGCAGAACACCTGGGACGGACTCAGGGCGATCGTGGCACGCCGCGAACTGTCCGGAACTCCCGCCGAAACCCCGGCCGGGACGCCGCAACACCCCGGCATCAGCGACACTGATAGTCGGGCCGCCGAGCCCGAGGACGACCTCCCAGCGCCGCCGCCGGCCGCGACCACAGGTGCGCTGGCCGGGTTCACCCCGCTCGAGCAGGCACGGATCCGGGTCAAGGTCGAGGACCGGGCCGGCGAGTACGCGGCCTCACCGCTGATCGGCCGGAACCCGACCGCGGTCGGCCGGTACATCGGCGAAGGCGGCAGCCTCCACGACATGGCGCCGGGCGAGCGGTGGAAGGCCGTCGCCGCGGCCGCCCGCGAAATCCTGGCCGTCCGGCCCGAGCTGATGGACCTGGATACCCCGGCGAAACGGCAGGCGTTCGCCGCCGACCGCACCGCCGGCGTACAGCAGGTCCTCGCCGCCACCGATGCCGCCTTCACCGCAGGCGACTACCAGCGGGCACTCGACCTGATCGACCGCGGCGAGTTGCTCGACCCGAACCACCGGCCGTTCGGCACCGACACCTGGCCGGCCCTGCGGGAATTCGTCGCCGACAAGCAGCGTGAAGCGGCCTCACCGCACACCCCGGACACCGACGAGACACCGGCCGCCGCCATCCCCGAACCGGCGCCCACCGCCGCGGTACTCGAGCACCCTGATCTCGCTCGCCGGCAGGCGATCCGTGACATCGCGGTCAATCCAGGGCCCGCGTTGGAGGAGAAGCTCGCCAAGATCGGCGACCCCCGGTTCTCGCAAAACGTCGTCGAGGATTCCGCCCGCCGGTACGCGCTCGGCTACCCGCCCGTCCGGCAGGGTCGCGGCGAATACTCCTGGCTCTGCCCGGTCACGGGCTGCGAACGCAGCCCAGGAGACCTGCTGACCCTCGACGCCGTACGGTCGATGTGGCTGGCCCACGCCGCCGCGAACCACCCCGACTTCGTGCCCGGCTGGGACGTCGACACCTGGCCGCTGCCCGCCCGCGACAACAACCCGGCCGGCATGCCGCGGCTCGACGACCCCGGATTCGGCCTGCACACTGCGCCCCTCACGTCGGCACACGCGTTCCGGCTCGACACCGGCAGACCGGCATCGCCCGGCAACCAGATCACGCTGACCACAGCCCACCTGGCCGCGCTGGAACACATCGGCGACGTGCACGGCATGGTGTACGCCGTCATCGCCGACCGACGCACTCGGCAGGCGAGCACGGTCGGCCCATTCATCACCGCGGACGCTGCCTGGTCGTGGTGGCACGTATCCACCAACCGGGCCGTGCGCCACCACGACCGCACCGTGCTGTTCATCCTGATCGCCGCCGCCGACCGGGAAACCCGCCCGGACCACCTGCGCGCCGAGGCCCTCGAGATCCTCGCGGCCGCCGGCCCGGACACCTCCCGCGACCTGCTGGTGTGGGCGGCCGGCGCCACCACCGCGCTGCACGCCGCCGCCATCACCCACAGCTGGGAACACTCCGGGTTCCAGGCCGGACCAAACGGCGGCGGCACTCTTGACCCGCAGGCCGGCGGCCCGCAACGACGCTTCCGCCACGATCGCCGCGGCTATCACCTCATCGAGGACGACAACACCCCGCCGGTGTTCTCGGCAACCTGGCGCGAATTGGCCGCGCAGGTCCGCGCCGACCAGCTTTCCTCTGAACAGATTCGCCAGGTGAACGTGGCAGCCGCCCGGTGGAACGACGCCGCAGGATCCAACCTGGACCCCACGCATGCGGCCGAGGCTGAGGCCACGGCCGCTGAGGCGTGGGCGGCCATCCGGCCAACCCACACCGGCGGCCGGCAGCAGTCTCGTCCCGCTGCGGCCGCCACCCAGCTGCCGGCCGGGCCGGAGGCCGCGACCACCGGGCTGAACCCAGAAACCGACACCACCACACCGCTGATCGGACCGGCGAACGACGCGTTCGAGACGGCAGTCCGGATCCTGCACTCTCCGGCACCCGAGGACGCAGCCCGGCTCGACTCCCTGCCGCCCGGCGATGTCCTCGACGGCACCTACCTCCAAGTGGGCGGGCAGCTCTCGGACGGCAGCAGCCGCACTCTCACTGGCTACCTGATCGCGACGCGATCGGTGTTCGACGGCTGGGGCGGCTGGGTGCCCGGGGGACACCTGCTGCTGACGGTCGCCGGACACCCGGACGCGCTGGACGGCGTGGACATCGCCGTCCCTCCGGGCACGGACGTCACCGTCATGGAGGCCCCCGACGAGATGCCGCGCGGCACCGCACCGTGGCGGCGGCCACTGCGGCACGATCTGGTCGTCGCCGCTCTCGCACAGCTCGGCCAGCAACTGGAGCCGGCTGGCCGGGGGTCGCCCGGATGGCGACTGCCCGGTGTCGACGAGCCGTATGTCGGGCCGGACGCCGACAAGATGATGCTCGCCCACTTGGCCGCATCCTGGGGCGCGAACACCGATCCGCCGGTGCTGCGGCAGGAATTCGTCGACCAAGCCCTCGCCGAAGGCCGCTGGGCCGGCCCGGCCGCCGGCTCGCGCCCGCTACGGCAGGTGCCACGCGGCGCTTTCGGCCGGATCACCGGCCTGGTCGACGGGCAGAAACAGACCATCGAAGGCACGCTGGACTTCTGGAGGCGCCGTACCCGGCGAGGCCACCAGTCGGACCTCGTTGACGTCCATTTGCGGATTCCGGACGACCTTCCCTCACCGCGCCCAGACGGGCGGCGGGTCGTCACTGTCGCCGTGCCCGCCGGGGGTGCCACCTTCACAGTCATCCACCGGCCCAACCCGGCCGCCCAGACACTCGCCGAGCAGCAGCCGTCCCTGTTCACCCTCGCCGCCAGCACTTCGCCGCCGGTCGAGCCCGACGAGCCCCACAGCACCGCGCCGTCGCTATACGACACGACCCTGCACCAGTTGCAGGACCCGCGCGGCGACACCGCACCGGTGATGGACACGATCACCGCAGCCGAAGTAGCCGCCGGCGCGTACGCCCGGCTGCACGGATTGATGGCCGACGGCCGCACAGGCACGGTCACCGGCTATGTGATCGAGACGGGAGAAAACGAAGGCTACGAGGGCTGGGTGCCCGCCCAGCACCACCTCATGACCGTCGCCGCGCATCCGGACGCCCTCGGCGGCGTCAACATCGCCGTGCCAAACGAGGCCACCGTCAGCATCCTGAAACCCGCCGCGGGCATGCCGCCGGCTGCGCAGCCGTGGAGGAGACCCGGCACTGCGCACGAGCAGGTCGTTGCGCACCTTGCCGAGATCGGCATGCAGGTGCAGGACACCGTCGACCACCTTGGCCGGCCAGCCTGGACCATCCCTGGCTTCCGCCGCGTGTTTTTCGGCGAGCACGCGGCCGAGGACATGCTGACGCAACTGCTGTCAGCCGGACAGAACCACCGTCGTCGCCCGTTGATCCAGCAGCGATTCATCGACGAGGCGATCGCCGACGGCCGGCCGGTCCCACCCGAGCCGTCCGGTCCGGTACCGCTGCATCGCATCCGTCAAGATGCCTACGGCGCCATCACGGGCCTGGTTGACGGCGTCGAACAGACCGTGCACGGCCGACTGGACCGGTGGTGGAGCCGCAGCCACCGCACCGCCCTCGTCGACACCGTCACCGTGATGCTCTGGGTGCCGGACCCGCACGCTCCGCACGGAGTCGGCTCCGGTGAACGCGTGCTGGAGGTACAGGTGCCGGTCACCGGCGCCACCTTCACGGTCACCGGCCGGCCAACCTCATCCCCGGATCAGGGTGCAGTCCCGACAGGAGCCCCCAAACTCGCCGGGCCGTCAGCCGTGGCCCACACGCACTACGTGGTCTTCAGCCGGCTCGGTGGTGGCAGCAAGTACGGCCGCAACTTCGAGCAGGCCATGGACTTCGCCCGGCGCATCGAGTCGGCCCTGCCGATCAGTCCTGTGATCGCGATTGCCACCCCGAACCCCAGCCTCGAGTTCGAGGGATGGGTCGTCGAAGTCGCGCACCCGCGAACCGATGCCGACACCCTGCTCGCGCTGCGGCAACAGATCCACCAGACGGCGGAGTCGGAATTCGGTGGCGCCTACGACTGGGAAGACGGCGTGAACCTGCCTGACCCGCAGGTGGACCCGATCGCCGAAGTGAGCGCGGCGCTACAACGGCGGGAGAACACCGGCGACGTGAGCCGGCCGCCCTCGGCGATGCGGCCCGAATCTGCGGACGGTCCAGGGCTGCTACCGGCCGCAGCCCAGCACCCCGCTGGTCCAGCCGCGGCCGCCACCCCGTACAACCCCCCGAACGACACACCGAGTGCGCCGTCGGGCGAACTACAGCAGCCCAGCGTTGACGTCATGTACGGGCTTCCGGCTGATCCCAGACCCGATCACATCGCCGGGGTTCCGACGCGCGTGGACCACCTGAGCGCCCACGTCGTCATCGGCAGCGAGATCCCCGGAGCACCAGGACTGTTCTTGTACAGCCAGCCGACCCTGCTCGCCGACCGGCCCGCCAACGAGGCTGGGGATCGGCAGTACCTGGTCCAAGGGGCCAGAGACGGTGAGCGGCCACTCGAGCAGCACATCCTGTGGGGCTCACAGCTGGTCACCGTGATCCCGAACGGGGCGACCGGCTGGCAGCCCGCGCACTTCAGAACCTGGAAACACTCCAAGAACAAGGTGTTCACCGCCGACCACCCTCAAGGCCTGCGGGTCAACCGTGTCACGGGCGCCGGGCTCGAGGTGACGATCGACAAGAAGCCGGCCACCATCGCCTATGCCGACGTCACCGCATGCGAGGAATGGGGAAACCGCGCCACCACCCCCATCGAGCAGCACAAGTTCCGGGCGCGGGAAGAAATCGTCGACGTGTACGCGTGGGACGGCGGCGAACACCCCTTCCGCCCGACGTTCGCCGGGAGCCTGCGCTGCCACGACTGCTGCGGCGGTATCCGCTCCCAGCTGCACACCGGTGATCTCAGAGCGGACTTCCAGCAGTTCGAGCAGCTGCGGCTGGCATTGCTGAAACCCGGGCAGACCAACGCCGAGCTGACCCGCGCCGCCGACGACCTGGACCGCTACGTCCGAGGCATTCCGATGTCCGACCCCAGCCTGCCCACGGGTCCAGGCCGCGACGCCCACCCCGCCGATCCCACGACATCCGACCCCGTGAACCCGTCTGATGACACGCCCGCACCCGCGCCGGCGGCGGAACCGCTCCCGGCCACACCGGCCGCCGGGAGCGTCGAACAGCCCGCCACGACCGGGACACTGAGTGCGCCGTCGAACGAACCGCAGCAGCTCAGCATCGACTTCCTGTTCGGGATGCCGAGCGACCATCCGCCCGCCGACGCCCCGGCCCCGCAGCAGCTAGGAGATCAGCATGAACCGGTACGGCCGACAGATGATGGAGCACTGGCGGGCCAGCCGCAACGACGAGTTCCTGGCGCTGCCGGACCCACAGGAACACTTCACCCGGCTGGGCGAGGAGATCGCGCAGACGGTCGAGGACGTAACCCGTCAGAAAGCCGGGCCGACGCCGGCAGCGGAGAACTACCTGCAGCGGCTCCGCCGGCTGAAGACGGCCCGCAGCGAGGCGGAGAGCGAGATAACACGCCGCTACCTGCTGGACTAGCCGCCGCGGCCGGGCACACCGGCCCGCAGCCAAGTGACCGGGCACCGTTCCGGCCTACCGGCCAGCTCGACCTGGCGCCCTCCGGCGAGATCGCGCGGATCCGCGCGAACATGGCCGTTGTCCGGCTCCTGACCAGCGGCGAGCCGACAACGACGCAGCACCAGCCGACGTTGGCCGCGTGGTCCGGCTGGGGTGCGGTCCCCGCGCTGTTCGACGAGCGAGCCAAATTCGCGGGCCGGTTCGCCGCCGAGCGCGCCGAACTGCGTGAACTGCTCGGCGAAGACGGGTACCGGTCGGCGCGCGGCACCACCCTCAACGCGCACTACACCGATGCCGCTCTGGTCGAAACCATCTGGGAGACGGTGGGCCGACTCGGGTTCACCGGTGGAACGGTGCTCGAGCCCGGGTGCGGAAGCGGAAACTTCATCGGCTTCGCCCCCGCCGGCATCCACCTCACCGGCGTCGAAGTCGATCCGACGACCGCCGCCGTCGCGCAGGCGCTCTACCCGCACGCGTACATCCGAGCCGAGTCGTTCGCGGACACCCGCATCGACCCGGCCAGCATGGACCTGGCCATCGGGAACGTCCCATTCGGCCAGCACCACCTGCACGACCCGGCGCACAATCCGGGCCGCAAGCAGCCGATCCACAACCACTTCAGCCTGAAAGCCGCCGCCGCGGTCCGGCCCGGAGGACTGATCGCCCTCATCACCTCCAGCTACACCCTCGACGGTGCCAGCCGCTCGCACCAGGTGGCCCGGGAACAACTGGCCGCCCAAGCCGACCTGATCGCCGCGTACCGGCTACCCACCGGCGCCCACCAGAAGGCCGCCGGTACCGACACGGTCACCGACCTGCTGATCCTACGCCGCCACGACCGCGGCACGGCCAGCCCCGACGCGGACTGGCTCACCACCACCACCGTCAGCGTGCCGCACGCGGAGAAGCCTGGCCAGCTTGAACAGTTCCCGATCAACCAGTACTTCCTGAGTCACCTCGATGACGCGGTGCTCGGCAGGATGACGGCCAGCAGCGGCCGGAACCGGCCGATGCTCACCGTCGACCCGGGCCATCGCACTGCAGCTGACCTGCTGCGCGCCGCGACCGCGCGCCTGGCCACGTCTCACACCTCGCCGGCCGTCGCGGCGGCGCCGGTCATGCTGACCGTGCCCGACCCGGACCCCGAAGACGGCATGTTCTTCGACGAAGGCAACGCAACGTTCACCCAGATCAGCAATGGCGAACGTAACCAGGTACACCCGCCGGCGTCTCAAGTCGTCGAGCTCCAGGCGTTGATCAAGCTGCGGAACACCGTGGTCGCCCTGCTCAATGAGGAGGCCGCCCATCGCGAAGACACCGCCCGGATGAGTGCGTTGCGGCAGTTGCTGCAGCAGCAGTACCAGCAGTACGCGGCGGCCCACGAGCCGATCAACCGGTGCAAGGTGCACACCGCGACCCGCACCGACAAGGACGGCAACCGGGTCGAGCAGCGCAGACACCGGTACCCGCAGATGGGTGGCTTCCGCGACGACCCGTACTTTCCGTACCTGCAGGCTCTGGAGGTCTTCGACGACACGCTCGGCGAGGTCACCGGTCTCGCCGAGGTGTTCTACCAGCGGGTCATCGCGGTCCCCGACCCGGTCGACCGGGTCGGCAACCCGGCGGACGCGGTCGCCGTGTGCTGGGACCGGCACAACACGATCCGGCTCGACGTGATCGCGTCGCTGCTCGGCACCGACACCGAGGATCAGGCACGCCAACTGCTCGGCGAGACCGTCTACGACGAGCCGGGCACCGGCCAGCTGATCCGTAAGGCCGAGTACTTGTCGGGCAACGTGCGCCGCAAACTGGCCGCTGCCCGTGCCGCCGCACAGGACGACCCGCAGTTCGCGGTCAACGTGCGGGCGCTGGAAGCGGTCCTGCCTCGTGACCGCACGCCGGCGGAGATCGGCGCGCAACTCGGCTCACCGTGGATCCCGGCGGCCACCGTCCAGGACTTCCTGCGAGAGATCCTGCAAGACGGCACGATCACTGTCGCCGAGGTGGCCGGAAAGTGGTCCGTGGGCGGAGGCAAAACCGCCAGCATCCTGAGCACTACCGTGTGGGGCACCGAACACCGATCCGCCACCGCGCTGGCGCAGACCAGGCTCAACCAGCAGGACATCCAGCTCACCAAAACGATCGAGACGGCCGCAGGCAGCCGCACGGTCAACGACCCCGAAGCAACCGCATGCGCCCAGGCCAAGGCCGAGCAGCTCGACAGCCGGTTCCGGCAGTGGCTGTGGGAAGACCCGGACCGTTCCCGCACCCTGGTCACGCTATTCAACGACACGTTCAACGCCCGGATCATGCGCACCTACGACGGTGAACGCGTCGAAGCGCCCGGCATGTCAACAGTGTTCGAGCTGCGCCCGCACCAGCACGCCGCCGTGATCCGGATGCGCGAGACGCCAGGCGCAGGCCTGTTCCACGGCACCGGCGCCGGCAAGACCCTCGAAATGATCGTCGGCGGGATGGAACTGAAACGGCTCGGCTTGGTCAACAAGCCGTGCTACATCGTCCCCAAAGGGGTGCTCGGCCAGTTCAAGCGGGAATTCCTGCAGGCCTATCCCCGCGCGAGGATCCTTGCGGCGGACTCCGAAGACCTCACCGGCGACCAGCGCCGCAAATTCGTCGCCCGCTGCTCCACCGGTGCATGGGACGCGATCATCCTCAGCCATGAGGCGTTCAAGTCGATTCCGGTCAGCCGTGACGTCGAACTGGACTACCGCAAGCGGCAAGTCGCCCGCCTGGAAAAGCACCTCGAGGGCGTCACCGACGCCGACCGGTACACGGTCAAGGACGTCGAGAAGCAGATCGCCAAGCTTGACGAGCAGATCAAAGAGCTGCAGGACAAGAAGAGCGACCCGGCGACCACGTTCGAACGCACCGGCATCGACTACCTGGTCGTCGACGAGGTCCAGAAGTTCCGCAAGCTGCCAATCATCTCCGCAGTCCGAGAGTTGGCCAACCCCGAGGGCAACCAGCGCAGCGTCGACCTGGAAATGACGCTGGAGTACCTGCGCGCCAGTGGCCGGCGCCGGGTCATCACCCTGGCCACCGCCACCCCGATCGACAATTCGCCGTCCGAGCTGTACTCGATGATCAGGTACGGGGCGCCGGAACTTCTCGACGAGATGGGCTTGCACACCCACGACCAGTTCGTGGCCGCGTTCATCCAACCTCGCCGACGCATCGAGATGCGCGCGGACGGGGCAGGCTTCGAGTCTCGCAGCCGCCACGTGGTCTACGTCAACGTGAACGCCCTCAAACGGCACCTGCTGTTCGCATGGGCCGACGTCAAACTCAAAGAGCACCTCGACCTGGGCGAGCCGACCATCATTGGCGGGAAGCCCGAGATTCTGGCCGTGCCGGGATCCGAGGAGCTCGGCGAGCAGATGCGCGACATCGCGATCCGATCGCGGGACTACCGCGCCCGGGATCCCCAGATTCGATACACGGTCAGCGGCGAATTGCGCGAGGACAACCCGCTGTGGATGTCCACCGATGGCCGCAAGGCGTCGCTCGCCGTCCGGCTCGTCGGCCGGCAGACCAGCGAGCCGGAGAAGGTAGACGCCACCGCGGACCGGATCATGCAGATCTGGGGTGAGCACCGCGACGACGTCTACCACCGCGCCGACGGCACCCCTGAACCGGTCCGCGGCAGCCTCATCCTGGTCTTCTGCGATCTGGGGGTGCCCAGCGACAACTGGAACGTGTACGAGGGGCTGCGCGACGAACTGGTCCGCCGAGGCATGCCGCGCGACCTGATCCGGTTCGACCAGGACGCCAAGAACCCGCGGCAACGTGCTCGCCTCGACCAGGACGCCCGCGACGGCAAGGTGGCCGTCCTGCTGGGCAACCGGGAAGGGCTGGGCACCGGACGCAACATCCAGCGCCGGGCGATCGCCGTCGTCCAGTTGGACGCGACCTGGCGTTACACCCTGCTGGAACAGAGCCTGGGCCGCGCCCAGCGGCAGGGCAACGCGAACCCCGCCATCCACCACATCTTCGTGGTCACCGAGGGCTCTTACGACCCGTTCCTGTGGCAGAAGGTCGACCACAAGGCCCGCTTCTTCCGGCAGATCCTGGACCCGGACGACACCACCAACGTCATCGACCTGACCGACGTCGACGACAACGGCGGCAAGATCGACCCGTCGGTGATGCTGGCCGTCGCGACCGGCAAACCCGAACTACTCGATCTGGCCCGGCTCGAAGAAGCCGTGGCCACCCTCAAACTCGAGCAGCGGATCTGGCACGACGAACAGTTCACCCTCGCCGCCACCATCGAACAGAACCGGCGCACTATCGCCGGCACTACCGCGAAGATCAGCACCGTGGACGCGCTCCTCGCGGCTCGCACCGAGACCCGCGGCGACGCGTTCCGGATGACCATCAACGGCGCCAGCCACACCAAACGAGTGGACGCCGGCCAGGCCTTGGCCACCCGGCTGCTCGCCCTGGCCGCGTCCCGTGACCGTCCCACAGACGTCGACGTCGCCGTGCTCGGCGGCATCTCGATCACCGCCACCGAGCTTTACGGCCAGATGCATCTCGACCTGCAAGGAGTGTGGACGGCTGACCGAATCAGCCTGACCGGCACAGAGCTGGCCGCGATCGCTCGCGGCGAACAGGACGCGGTCGGCACCATCCGCAAGCTGGAGAACCGGATTGCCGGGCTCGACGGCGTTCGAGACGAATTTGTGAGCACCATCGCCCGGCTGGAAGCCAACATCGCGAACGCGACCAGCCGCGCCGGATTGCCATACCCCCAGCAGGAAGCCCTGGAACAGGCGAAGCGTGACCTTGAGCGGTTGGTCCAGGAGCTCGGCGTGCTCGACCCGACCACGCCGGGCAGCGCACCCGAGACCGGCGCGCCTTCCATGGACGAACCTGGCGCGCCGCGCGCCGTCGTGGCACTACCGCATCGCGGCGGCCTGCCCGCCACAGCCGGGCCTTCAGCGCCAACACCTTCACCGCCGGCCGACCCGCCAAGCGTAACGGCCACCGACCCCACTGTGATATCACCGGCAACGGCAGGCACGCCGAACTCTGCGGCCGAACCGACACCGGAAGCGACCTACGACGGCCCGATCACCCCACCCACGATGTGGGTGGTGACGGCGCCCGGCATGCCGGGCGCCGGACCGAGAACGACGTTGCAGGTCGGCCCGGACGACCCGGAGCAGATGCTGCGCCACCAGGGATGGCAGCCCGACTCAGGTAACCCGGTCGCCTTTGACGGACACCGGTTCACCGTCCGGTTCCCGGACGGCAACACCTTCTACAGTGCGAGGCCGCTGCTCCTGCCATGGCGGGCACTGCAGCCAGGGGACGCCGCGACGCTCGATGTCGGCACTACCGGACGATGGCACTACGCCGAGGGCATGCCGGGCAGCGGCGCGCACTGGGACCGGCATGACGTGCGCCGTCACCTCGCGGCCGCCGAGGGCGCCGGCGCACCCATCGCGGTGACCGACTGGGGAGTGATCATCTCCCGCCACCGCACCCAGGTGTTCATCCGCGACGACGCCGAGATCCCCGCAGTTCCCGACGTACCCCTGCCCCAGCAGAAGGCCGATAGCGCGTCCCAGCTCACGTCCATCGTCGCCGATCTGCCCATCGACCAGCAGCAGTGGCTGACTCGCCGCCTCACCGAGCTGGCCCGCGATGAACGAATCCAGTCCTTTGCCCGCGCCAACTCGCACGACCGGGTTGCCAACATCCTGCACGAGCGACTCGACGAACTGATCGCCGATGCCGGCAACGAACCGTCCCTGGCTGACGCAATGTCACTGCTGGTCAGGTATTTCGACGACACCGAAGGCGTGTTCCGCGGCCCGTTCCTCGAGGCCGCCGGACGCCACCTATACGCCCAGGCCCGCATCGAGGACCCCTTTACACCCGCGAGACCGGACCAGCCCACCACCCAGACACTGGCGGAGCCCGCCGAGCCTGACGCCAGCGACACCGCAGAGCCTGCCACCGCCCGGTTGACTCACCTGCTGAACGAGCGCGACCTGACCGACCAGCAACGCCTCTGGCTGATGAGCAAGATCGACATGTTGGCCAGGGAGCCACGGACCGTGGCGGCAGCTCGAGCGAACGACTACGAGAACTTTCACCACGCCGTCGCGAACCCGATCGCGGACCTTGCCTCGTTCGTCGCGGGCGACGAGCTCGGCGACGACGGGTTCGACCTGCACAGCAAACTCACCGGACACGACGGCCCCCAGACCGACGAATTCATCACCACAGTCAGCGCCTACCTGTACGAGAGTGCCGCCGATCTGAGAGTTCCGGCACCAGCGGCGCCGGGAGCGGAGCAGCCGGCTCCGGGGGACAGCCCCATGGCCGAACCCGGCCCGTCCGTTGAGCTGGCCGGCCCGGAGCCGGCTGCTGCAGGGCTGCCGGAGACCCAGCGACGCCGGCGTGGTCACGCGTTCTATCCGCCCGCCGACCTGCTGTCGCAGATTCCACCGCTGTACGCCACTGACGGCATCCCCAAGGCCGAAAAGGCCATCTACCTGCACTACTTCGGTGGCAGCCGGGACTACTGGATCGCCGAATACGACCCCGCCACCGGAGAGGCGTTTGGCTACGGCGGCACGGGCAACGCCCTCGACGGCCTCGAATGGGGCTACTCGTACCTGCCCGAGTTGGAGAAGCTCAACGTTGGGCTGACCATCATCGAGCGCGACCTGGACTGGGCACCGGTCCGTGCCGGTGACGCGAACCTTCCCGGCGACGCCGTCGATCAAGCGCGCCAGCCGGAACGCCGTGAACCCGGCCAGGAAGCCGCAGCCGGGCAACAGGCCAGCGTCGTAACGTCCACCGCGGTCGGCGACCAGTCACCGGCCCGGGGACCGGACGGCGTCGAACCGGGCGCGCAGGGCGACCGTGCTGGTGGTGACGCCACGCCGGCGGCCGTGCCCGCCCCGGTCCGGGTGGACCAGCTGCGCGGCGGCGAGCACGTATACGTCTGCGGCATCGACAAGTACGGCAGTCTCTCGTACAGCACCGGACAGGTGCAGGCGGCACCGTCGACGGTCAGCGTCGCAGGCCGGACCGCGACGGGCCGGGTGTCACGCAGCCCCCAGAAGGCGCGGCCGGGGCTGCTGGTCACCCTGACCACCAGCGAACAGTCACAGATGCCGATCATCACTGGGCTGGACGGGTTCGCCGAACCGGTCACCGACGCGGCGCACCAGTTCCAGCCCACCGCGTCCGACCTGCCGCACCTGGTGCACGGACACTGTTCATGCGGCTGGAAGCGCGGACCGGGCGCGTCCACGTACGCCAGCGAGCGCAACAACTGGGCACGCCACGTGGCGCAGCAGGCCTTGCCGCCGACGCACGTGCCGCAAGTGAGCGCCGGTCTACTGGAACAGGCCGAGCAGTTCGGACGTAACGCGCACGCGCAGGGCCGCCCGTCCGCGCCCGGCGCTGACATACACACGCTGGCGCTGGTAACCGGTTGGCCGGTCGGGGCAGGCGCGGACCAGGTGTTCGCGGCTTTCAGCCGTGGCTACCGCGCCGCTGCCGACCAGGCCGCCACGGCGGCCGTGGCCGGCTCCAAGGCGGCTGCTGAACCGCGCAACCACACTGCGGAGCCAGGCGACCAGCTGTCCGCCGCCCAGCAGCCGGCTGCCGAGCCCACGCCCGATCAGGACAGCCGTGGCCGTGAGCAACTCACCGACCGCCAGCAGCGACTGCTGTACCAACTCCGTGACGGCCGGGGGGAGCCGTGGTCGGTACGCCGCCAGTCGTGGATCAAAACATTCCATCTGACCGCCGTGACCGACCGGTACCCGCACCCTCTCGCGCCCACCATGGCCGACCTGTCCGTTCTCTCCGCCGCCGACCGGGCGACGGTGACCGCTGGCCTGCAGGACAGCCTCACCTCACCTGACCACCACGAACGGGCAATGGCTCGGGCCACCCTGCGTGCCTGGTCCGATGCCAGGCCGGTGTGGAACGCGGCGCAGCAACAGGCCCTGGACGCGCTCGCCAGCTTCGAGACCTACGGTGTTGACGCGCTCGAGGGATACGGGCGGCTCACCGTGCAGGAGTACCTCGGGCTCGATCCCGACGACCGGGCCGACCTCAGCGCGGACCTGCGCGCGATCGTCGCGAGCCGGGCCACCAAGACGATCCCCAGCAATCGCACCTCCTACGGCACGACCATCCGCGGCGTCGAAGCCGACCACGTCAGCGGCGCCAGAAGCCTGCTCGGGATCATCGGCCGCGGCGTACAGCCGCGCCGCTTTCACGAGCACGCCGACAAAGTTGGCCGGACTGTGCTGGCAGGCAGCCTCAACCCCGGCGACCAGATCATGGTCCGAAATGCGGTGATGACCGTCGACCGAATCGGGATCGACGGCAAGATCCGCCTGGTCGGCGGCAAGGGCGCCACGCTGTCCAGCCTGACCTCGCGATACAAGCTGCTGGCGGCCGCCTCCGCACCGACCGACCCCGATCCTGGCCCGGATCGCGCCGCTGGCGCGCAGGTCGAACCCGTGCCACGTGTCGCTGCCCCGCCGCCGGCTGCACCTGCCGTCCCGCCGCAACCGGCGGAGCCCGTCGGCGGCCCGCCCGGTCAGCATGCCGCCGGCGTCGCGGCCCGGCCCGCCCCGGCCATGGACCGGCCTAAGACGTCGCCGGACCCGACAGCGGACGCGGCCGACGAGCAGCCATCCCTCTTCCCGGACGCCGCGGACACGCCGCAGCCTGCCGTAGAGCCGCAGCCGACCCCAGATACCAGACCGACGACGGCACCGACCGAGCCGGCTCAGGCGCACCAGCAGTTCATCTCCGCGGGGGACGGCCTGGACGACGTGCGGGCCGTGCTGGCGCGTTCGCGCATCCTCGACACCCGGGTCATCCTGCCGACGCAACCGCTGCCGAGGACGGTGTGGCAGGCAGTACACACCACCTTCACCGTCATGGGCGCCACCGGCGGCCGCCGAATTGGCCAGCCGTACCGGTTCCCCACCGACCGGTCCGCCGACCTGGCCGCGTTCCTGGCCGGCGGACCGGCACCGCAACATGAACGCACGACGGCCGGGTGGGTGCGTACCCCGGACCTGCTGGCGGCCGACGTGGTAGCCCGTTTCGCGGAGCTGGACGGACGTGCGCGCCCACTGCGGGTGCTGGAGCCGTCCGCCGGTGACGGCTCCTTGATCCGGGCGGTGCTCGCCGCCGCCCCGGACGCTGATGTAACTGCGGTCGAACCGAGCCTCGACCGGGCCACCGCCATCGCCGCCGATCACGGCGACCAGGTGCGGCTGCACAACACCACGATCGAGGACTACGCGGCACTGTGGCGCCAGCGCAACGACCAGCCGTTCGAGCTGATCGTGATGAACCCGCCGTACTCCGTCCCGGGAAACCGCACGATCTGGGCCGATCACGTCCGGATCGCCTGGTTGATGCTCGCCGAAGGCGGCCGGCTGGTGGCCATCCTGCCCGGCCGCCCTGACCAGCGCAGCGACCCGTTTAGTACCGACTTGATGGCACTGCTCGGTCCCGATCTGCTTGCCGAGTCGTTGCCCGCGAAGTCCTTCGATGTTTCCGGTGCGGACGTCGACACCAGCGTGCTGGCCGTGACCAGGCCGGTTACCAACGTCGACCAGGCCCGCGCTCGGTACGCGGCGAGCCTCTACCGTCTGGCCGACGGCGAACCGTTGCCCGTCGACACGCCGAAACTGTCCGCGCGGGACGCGGCCGAGACACCGGTGCAGACCTACCGGGACTTCTCCGGTCCCCGGGTCGCACGCTACGTCGGGACGTGCGTGTTGTGCTCGACGCCGACCTGGTCGGACGGCTCAAACGACCCGCGGGGAATGCTCGGTGCGAACGCCGTGCAGACCCTGCGGGCCGCCGAGCTCGACCTCGAAGGGCCCGACGTGTGCCGGTGCTGGACGTGCGCGAGCACCTCGGACACCTACAACCGGTCGGTCGTGCGGGCCACAACGATGTGGACCACACCCGAGCCGGCCGCCGAGCCAGCTCCGGTCGACGGGATTCGGGTGTGGACCTTCGCCAGCACCGCAGCGGCCTACGACGCGATCAACATGGCCACCACACCCGACGACATTTTCTTCGGCGATGTCGTGCACGTGCCGGATGAGCAGGTAGTCGGACTCGTCGACCAGGCGTGGGGTGCCGCGGTCACCGTCGCACACGGCGAGTTCCACGAGGCGGACCTGTTCGCCATGACGGAACTCGAGTACGAGGACACCGTCCGGGCGGCTCGCCGCCTGGCCCGCGACCACGGCTATCCACTCGCGCCGCTGACCCTGGACCTCGGGGTGAGCGCGGACAAACTCGGCCCGTACACCGCCGAGATCAGCGGCTGCGTCTGCCCACTGTGCACTGCCTACGCACAAGCTGATCTCGACCAGGCCGAACCGGCGGGGCTGGCGCTGCTGGAAGCCTGCTTCGACGGCAGCCACACCCGCACGGTCCCAGACCCCTCGTGCCCCGGCGCCGCACCTGCGGGCTCCGCCGCACTGGCTGACACCACCCCGGTCCCGCCGGAGCTGCGGACGCAAGACCTGAAAGGCCTCGATGACGGCGAGCCGTACACGTCGACCAAACGCATCCGCGGGCCCCTACGGGATGTGAAGATCGCCAGCAACGCGCTGCTGCGAACCCGCGGCGCGGCCAGCAAGGTCGGACCACCGCTGGTGGCCACGATCGAGGTGGTCAAACAGATCAACCTCGACGCCACCGACCCGACGGACCTGCTGCTCTGGTCGGTGGCGCTGGCCCAGCAGTCCCGGGCGGCACTGCGCAAGCTGAACCCGGCCGCTGACGGAGGGCTGGTCAACATGCTCTCCAGCGTGGTCCGTGCCGCCGACACCCTTGCCGGGGACCTGGTCGCCACCGCCCGCAAGCCCAATCGATGGCAGCGACTGTTCGACCAACCCGCTCC
Source organism: Actinoplanes sp. L3-i22 (assembly GCF_019704555.1). Taxonomy (NCBI): domain Bacteria; kingdom Bacillati; phylum Actinomycetota; class Actinomycetes; order Micromonosporales; family Micromonosporaceae; genus Actinoplanes; species Actinoplanes sp. L3-i22. The sequence goes on along the minus strand of NZ_AP024745.1, from coordinate 6,664,767 downwards.
GGACCTGCATAGCGCGGCCGCGATCGTGCGCTCACCTGCCAGGTCGGCAGCCGCTGCGGCACCGCAGCACACGCCGGCCGCCGCCGAGCTCGAGCAGAGCGAGCCGGTCCGGCCTGGGCTGGCCGCCGCGCCCGAGGTGCTGGAACCGGCGCAGGGAGACCTGTTCACCATGGCGCCGCAAACCCTTCCTACCCCTACCCTCGGTGCGATCGAACCCGGTGACCAGCCCACACCCGCGGATCCGCCGGTTGGCGAGACCTCCTCTCGGGCGCATCCGCAACCCGATCAGCCAGCACCCGATCGGGCAACCGCTGAGCCCATAGCTGCGGCCCCGGCTGACGGTCGCTCGGACCCGGACAGCCGCTCCGACATGGTGCCCAGCGCTGCGGCGGAACCCGCACACCTTCCTGACCTCGTCCCGGCGGCCGCCGGCGACCCGGACCCCAGCACGGAGGCGACGACCATGCCCGACACGGCAACCACCGGTGCCAGGGCACTGGACCACATCCTGGTGACCACGGACGGTAGTTTCGCCCAGGTCAGCGGCACGACCGGCAGCCCGGCCGAGGGCCCGCTGCGGGACTTCCTCAAGAACCCGGCGAACTTCCAGGGCGGTCTGCGGTTCTATCTCTGGGCTGACCGCGGCATGTGGGTCCTGCGCGGCACCTCAACTCAGGCCCGGCTGGCCGCGGAGAAAGTGAGCGACTGGCTGAAAGCCGAAGCCGTGGCACCGGCCACCGGCCCGGCAGCCGCGCGAACGGCGGCGCCGCGAACGGTGACGAAGCCTGGCAAGCGCTTCACACCTACCGCCCAGCAGCAGGCCATCATCGACGCCTACCGCGCCGAGCAGAACATCGCGGTGCTGGCGCTGGCGGGTACCGGCAAGACCTCCACCCTCGTCCTGCTCGCCGAGATCTTCCCGGACAAGAAGATCGCCTACTTCGCGTTCAACCGATCGGTCGCCGACGAGGCCAAGGGCAAGTTTGGGACGAACGTGTACGCCGCGACCAGCCATTCCTTCGCCATGACCGGCCTGCGTAACCACCCGATCGCTCCGAAACTACGACGGGTGCTCCTGAACGAGGGCTGGCCCCAGGAATGGGCGGAAAAGCTCGGCATCGAGGAAGTTCTCATCCGGCACAAAGATCGCCCGAGCGAGCTGGTGATGCCGGAGCGCGTCGCCGCCGCGGTGATGGGTACCTTGACCGCCTTCCGGCACAGCGCCGATCCGGAGATCAGCGCGCGGCACCTTCCCGACAACGTGGCTCAGGGATCGCGGGAACTGCGCGAGATGGTCCTGCGCCACACCGAGCAGGCGTGGGCCGACAAGAACAACCTCGCCGGGACACTGCCGTTCAACCCGGACGACTACCGCAAGATCTGGGCGCTGACCAACCCGAAGCTGCCCTACGACGTGATCTTCTACGACGAAGGTCAGGACCTGAACCCGGTCATGGAGAAGGTCGTCCAGGATCACCAGGCCGCCGGCACGCAGGTGGTCGTCGTCGGCGACTCCAACCAGGCCATCTACGGCTTCCTCGGCGCCCGCGACGCGATCATCCGGTGGCCGGCCGATGTGACCCTGCCCCTGACTCAGTCGCATCGCTTCGGCTCGGCCACCGCCGACCTCGGCAACCGGCTGCTGACCAGTTTGAATTCCCGGTGGAAGCTGCAGGGCACCCCCGCGCTGAACAGCAAGATCGGCCCCATTCCGTATCCGGATGCGGTTCTGGCCCGTACCAATGCCGGCGCGGTCGCCGCGGTGTTCGAGGCCTTCGACCAGAACCGCCGCGTCGCGCTGGTCGGCGGCAGCAAGGTCATCGAGGACATCGCCAAGGCCGCGCTCAAGCTGCAGGCGGGCCGGCGTACCGGCCACCCCGACCTGCAGGGCTTCGAGGACTGGACGTCCGTGGTCGAAGCCGTCGAGAACGAGGAGAACGGCGCCCAGTCGCTGCGTGCGTTTGTGCGCCTGGTCCAGAGCCGTGGCGCCCAGAAGTTGCTGGATATGGCCCGGGACCTGGTCTCTGAGGAGGCCACGACCGAGGACGGCAAGCCGGCCTACGACGTGATCGTCTGCACCGGGCACAAGGCCAAGGGCCTGGAATGGGACTTCGTCCGGATCGCCTCCGACTGGCCCCAGCCCGAGACGGATCGCGAGACCGGTGAAGTCCGGCTACCCGACGCCGAAGAGCGCCGCCTGGCGTACGTCGCGGTCACCCGCGCCCAGCTGGGCCTCGAGCTGGGTTCGCTGGCGTGGGTGACGGATCTGCCGCTGGCCTCCAGCGCCAGAGCCGTCGAGGCCCAGAAGCACAACACAACGCCGCAGCAGGACGCAGCCGAAACCGCAGCCGAGCAGCCCACCGCGCAAGCGGGCGCGGCCACCGAACAGGGAAAGGTCGCATTGACTGAGTCCGCATCGACCGTCGCAGCCGACGAATCGCCGGGGCCGGATCCGGCCAGCACCGACGGTCGCCCCCCGGCCGAAGCCGAAGACGCTGCGGACTTCGGCGCGGCGATGCCGCAGCCGGCCGGTCACGTTCCTGCCCTCGCAGACGAGCCCGTGCACGAGGACACCTCGGTGACGTCCGAGCCGGTGACCGCCGTGCCTGGCACCGGGGCGCAGGACACCGGCGCGCAGGCGGGCACGCTCGCCACGGCTCGCGCCGCGGACACGACGGCAGACCCTGCTGCGATGCCCCGCACCGACCGTGCGGAGACCGCCGTCGGCGTAGATGCGGCGGCACCCGCCGTCTCAGCCGAGCGGCCGGCCACGCCGGCGTCAGCGGCGTCCCCCGAACAGCCAGCCCGCCCCGTGCCCGCCCGGCCCACCCTGGTCCCGGCCACCAACGGGAACGCCCCGCCCCCGCCGACGCCCAGCAGCACCGCCCCGGGCGCTGCCACGCCAGCGCCTACACCCGTACCCGCAGGCGGCCATTCTGGTGCCGGGCACGCCCCGTCGGCCGGTGCCGAGCCCCCGAGCCCGGAACGATCCGGACCCGGCGCAGCCCCGAACGCCAAGTCGCCCGACCAGGCCGCCCCGGCTGTCCAGGCCCCTGACCGGCGCGTGCCGGCCACGACCCCCACCACCGATCCCCACCACGGCGAGGTCGCGCAGGAACCTGCCCAGACCGACCGGTTCGCCCTGCTGCCGCAGGCCCACGCGATCCTGGCCGACTTCGCGACCGAGACCGAACCGCGACTGGTGTGGGCGCTCGCGGCGGCGGCCCTCCGGTCCGGGACCGCAGTCGGCGACTGGTGGGACGCCCCGGGAACGGTCGACGCGCTCACCCACACCACCACGGTCGACGAGATCAACGACCACGTTCAGTTCCGGGTCTACCACGCCGGCGCCCGCCTCGAAGAACGCTCCGGGGACGGCGTGCTGGTCGAAGCGGATTGGGCAACGATCGCCGGGCTGCTCGACCGCGACCAGATCCCGGCCGACCTGGCCCAGGCCCTGACCGTCGCGTCGCGGGCCGCCCGCGACGCCGAGCACGACCTGGCCACCTACCCGGCCAACCCGATGGGGGAGCCCATGCCCGACGACCAGCGGACGATCATCGCAAGGGCCCGGGCCGCCCGGCAGACGGCCGCCGCGGCGCTGGCGAGCATCTGGAAGGCGATCCTGCCCGCGCGCCCGCCGGCCCCGGCCACCGCACCGGCCGGCCCCCTGGCGCAGGAACAGCCCCGCACCGCCGCGGCGACCGCCGCCCCGGCCACGCCCCCCACCGGCCAGCCGGCCCACGACGGTGACCCCGCCGACCCGCAGCCGGCACCCGCACGACCGGCAACTCCCGGGCCCGGCCCGCAACCGGCCGAAGCGCCGCCCGCCGGTGGGGTCGCGCCGATGCAACCGGCCGACCGCTCGGCAATCAAGATCGTGGTCATCGACACCGCCGCCGAGTTCTTCGGCGGATCACAGGATTACGGGATCGCCGGAACCGCCGTCCACCTCGCCCAGCACCAGCTCGCGGACGAGACCCGCCGGTTCGGGCTGATCCCCGTGGTCCAGGCCGCCGCCGACGTCATGCAGCAGGACCAGAGCATCCTGACGCGCCCGCTCGAGCAGCGGCGGGCGCTGCGCGCCGACCGCAACGCCCAGTCCGAAATGTTCGCCGCCCTGATCCGATCACTGGCCGGAGCCGGCGACACCGAGACCGCGCTGCGCCTGATCGGCGAGGCCGAACTGCACAACCCCCGCCACCACACCACCTGGGCGGACGAGACCAGCGTGGGCTGGGCCGAGGTCGGTGACCGCATCCGTAACCGAACGGGCGCGGCCGCCGCGGCCGCGCAGGCGTTCACCCCGCTGCCGGCACGCCCGCCGGCCGGTCCCGATCGGCCGGCGGGCGGCCCCGGACAGGCGTTCACCGGTCCGGGCGGCCGCACCGCCATCCCGGAGATCCGCCGACCCTCGCCCGGACCGGCGCCGGCCACCGGTAGCCGGCCCCACCGCTGAGCGCCTGACCTGCCCCGGTCTCAAGCCCTTGCAAGACCGGGGCAGGTCAGCGACTCCCTTATCGTTTCTCTCACGACTCCCGCGGAGACCGACATGACCAGCATTGCCATCCACCTCAGCACCGCAGTCCAGGAACTCCTGGGCCCCGACAACACCCGACAGGTCACCGGCACCTCCCTCGCCGGCGGCCGCTGCCAGGACTGCCGCAGCCCGCTGCCGCTGCACGGCCCCGTCAACGTCGTGGTCTGGCAGGACCAGGACAGCGTCGTGATCGGCTTCACCCACCCCGACTGCGGCACCTCCCAGGTCCGGCTGCTGCCCGCCGGAACCCTGGCGACCGCCGCCCCGGCCGCCGTACCGATGCAACTGGCCGCGGTGCTGCAGAACCACGGCAGCCGTGCGTTGCCGGTCCTCGCCGTCCAGCCGGTCCTGCAGGCCATGACCGCCACCGAGGTCGGCGGCCCGGCCGACCGGAACATTCTCGTGGGCGCCCTCGCGGCCGCCGGGATGACCACCGACATCGACTTCGTGCGCGCACCCGAGCCGCTGCTGAGCTGGCCGGTCACGATCACCCCGGCCGGGCCGGGCAAAGCGACCATCTGCGTCCGGATGCCCTCGGGACACCTGCTTGTCGACGGGGTCGCCCGGCTCTCCCCGGCATGGCGCGACGCCGCGAACCGGCACGGCCGCTGCGTGCTGTACGTCGGCTACGGCCTCTGGGACCCCGACATCGCAACGCCGGATGCCCACAGCCTGAACACGCAGGCCAAAGACGTGGCGGGCGCGCGACTGCGGCTGCTCGGGGCCACCCGGCGCGGCTGAGTAGCGGAGTTACCCGCAGGGCCGGGCATCCCTCTGGGGTGTCCGGCCCTGCGGTATGTCCCGGTCTGGCTCTCCCGAGTCGACAAGCCCGCTCCTCGCTCGGCCAGTGCGGACAACCCCTGGTAGTCGGGCTCGGTGTCTAGCGGTGGAGAGCGCCCACCTCACCCCAGCCCGGCGAGCACGGGCGTCCGGGCAAGGTCCCGCCTTGAATCAGGGGGCGTATGGGGCGGGTCTTTGTCCGGACGCCCCCTCATATCGGGCCGGGGTGAAGCCGTAGGACTCAGTCTTGGATCAGTGCGTAGTTGCCGGAACGACCGCCAAGACTTGCCGGAGGCGAGTTATCTCGGCGCGCAGTAGCGCTGCCGCGCCGGGATGGCCGCCGCGTTCCACCGTCCCGGCGGCGTCGTCGAGCAGGATCGGCCAGGCGACCGCCAGCACCTCGCGGATGTCGCAGTCCGAACAGCCGCAGTACGGGCCGACCGCCGGCGACTCCACCTCGACGCCGGTCTCCTCCTCGGTGTACATGGCCTCGCCGCAGGCCTCGAGGTGGGCGATCGCGGCCCGATGCGCCTCCCACCCGGCGTCGCGGGCCTGATCCGGAGCCGGGCCGGTCACCGCCCGGCTCCCAGCCCCGGCGAGAACCGGGGCTGCTGCCCCGGTCTGGTGTCGAGCAGCACCTGAGCATGCTGGGCCAGCTGCAGAAGTTCAGCCGTCACGGAATCCTCCCGGTGAAGGTGATCGTGTGCGCGGCCGCGCACGTGCTTCACCCTCGCTGGGCGCTGCTGGCCGTAGCGTTGCCGGCTGGATAGCCGGCGGCGCTACCGGGAGTACCTGTTCACACGGGCGGCTGCGCTGCACGGGACAGTGCCACTGGCGCCCGGGCTGGCCTGGTGGGACTCGGTGCGGCGCCGGGGGTCTCTGGGGTGTGGTGGGGGTTGAGCTGGCGGCCCGCGTGCCAATCTTTCAATCGCACCCTATAGCGCGCTATAGACTTAATCTATAGCGCGCTATAGGGTGGTGGTAGCGGATGGAGAGGGAGACGAGATGACCACCACGCACATCGCCACCATCGGAACGGCGCCGGATGTCGTCGCCGGCGACCACTGTGACCTGAGGATCTTCCCGGCCGGGACGGAGATCGCCGGAAACCTGGACGGGGACGAGACGACTGACGTGTACATCATCAGCGGCGACCAGATGTACGTGACCGACCTGTCGGTCGAGATCGGCGGCGACGACGAGCAGGCGATGGCCGAGGCGGACCAGATCCTCGAAACCCGCGGGATGACCCGGGTAGGGCCGTGGGAGCCCAGCGACAACGCCCTGTATGCCGAGGTCGAGGCCAGCATCGACGACCAGTTCAGCGAACTGATGACGGCGGCGGCGGTACTGGAACTCGCGATGAACCGCCGCGACCTGCTGGTGCGCTCTCTCATGTTGGAGCCGCCCGACATCGCTCCGCGCACCCGGATCGCCAGCGCCGCCCGGCTGAAGGAAGCCCGGCTCTACCAGATCCGCGACGGCCGGCGGTAACCCGGCACGGCGTCCGGTTCGGCATCATCGTGACGACGAACCGAACGCCAGCAGCATGTCCCTCGCGCCAGCGCCATCCGGAATGCCCGCCCGCCCGCCCGCGCGGACGTGCGGGCGGGCACGGAACAACGAGTTCAAGACCAATGACGCCGGGCCGCTGCCCGGCCGGGAAGCCGGCTACCTGCCGGCCGGACCTACGGAGGACGAACAGCGATGAGCGAACCGAAGATCCTGTGGGGCTGGATGCAGATCGACATCCCGCGTGAACGCGAAGGGCTGGAAGTCCGCCCGACCATGGGCGGGGTCGGCCTGACCCGCGAGCAGGCCCACGCCGGCGTCCAGCAGGTCCTCGACGCCTGGCCGCACCTGGCCACCCTCGCCGAGCTCTGGCGCGCCGGGCGCACCACCGACGACATATACCACTACCTGAGCTACTGGATGATCTATTCGTATCTGGCCGACCAGGAGCCGCGGGATGCCGCGACCTCGCGGCTGCGACAGTTCGTCCACGAGCGCGGGCGGCAGTACAGCCCCCGCCTCACCGCCCCCGGATCGTCGTGGTCGCCGGGCCGCGAGAGCGGGTCAACGACGAGGTGGTGGCCGAGATGGAGCGCCAGCAGCAAGCTGCAGACACCAGTCCGATGTCGTAAATGGAGAACGTGCAGCCCGGCGTTGCCGATCGCGAGCGGGGCGGACCGGCGGGGAGTGCGAGCGTCGATGGTCGCCGTCGACCTGTCGCAGGTGCGCGCCGACGTCAGATGCGTGAGCGGGACGCTCGCCGAGCAGCGCGGCGTGCGGTTCGCGGCTGAGGGCATAGAGCCTGCCCGACCCCGTCGGCCGTTCCTGCGCAGTCGCCGGTCGAGACCCAGGTCAGGCCATCTCAGAGCGGCCTCGTGCGGGACCGCCGTCAAGCCAGGGCTGGTGGTCCGGCAGGGGTACGGCCATGCCCGCGGCGTCGTTCCACCACCACGGGGAGTCATTGACCTGCACCCGCGCTGCCGTCGACGCCGTGCTGCGCACCGCCGCCAGGTCGAGACCGGGCATCAACACCCGCTGGTCCCGGCCGTTGACCGGCAACGTCCAGCCGAACCAGCCATCCTGATCGGCTGCCTCGTCCCGGACCGGTTCCCCCACGCTCGCGGTATTGCCGCGGATCTCGCCCTCCGCCTCGGCCCGGGCTCGCACCTCGGCGGCGAAGGCGATCATGTTGGCAGCGGCCACGTCAGGATGGCTGCCGGCCAGCGGTTCGATACCGGAGATCATCCGATCACCGTAGCTGGTCCCCCCACCGCGGTCGTGATCCTCTGCTGCAGGTCCGCGAGCTTGGCAATCCGGGTGGCCTCGGCCACCGCCTTCTGCTCATCGGTGAGCTCGGCGCGCTGTCGCTTGCCGGCCACGTCAGTTCGCGGCTCGTCGGGCGAGTTGCCGGGCCAGGTCGTCGAGGCGCGCCTGCTGGGCCTCGACCGTCGCGATGAGGTCGTCGACCTGGGCCTCGAGCCCCGCACGGATGGCGGGAAGATCCATCTGGAGCGGTGACGGGGCGGCCGGCGGCTGGTTCAGGCCGGGACCGTCTGCCGGTATGCCGGGTGCCGGGCGTGATCGGCTTGCCAGGTTGATCAGTCTGTTGTTCATGGCCGGAGGCTGGCCGGTACTTGCGGGCGTTACCGGTGATGCGGACGCTTCCGGCCGGCGCACCGGGGGCGATCGGGCGATGCCACGAGGGCAAGGGAGCGTCGCGGTCTGCTTGTCGTCGCAGGTGGGCGCCAGCGACCTTGTTCAAGGAACCGGTGCCGCGGCCAAGGAACCGGTGGCGCGGCACGCCCACCTGCGGGAGGGGCGTCAGCTCACCCGGCTGATGCCCCTCCCGCAGGCGCGGGTTACGGGGCGGCTACCGGCATTGCTCGATCAGACCGGTGTGATCAGGTCGGCTCTGCCCAGGTCACGTCCGCGTGGAGAAGAGCAACGAAACGCTGGGATCCGCCTTTTCTGCCAGCGGGCCGTGGTCACGGCGAATCACGTCCTGTGTGCTGGGGTCGGTCAGCACCTGCCACGCCGTGGCCAAGGCGTTGTCCTGCAGCGCGTCGTCGTTGATCTTGTAGCGGACCAGCGGCTTGCGAGCCGTCTTGTCCTTGATCTTCGGATTGCCGAGTTTGCCGGTCCGGAAGTTGCGCCCGGTGGTCGGCATTCTGTCGATCAAGCGCAGGCGGTAAAGCATGTCGGCCGAGCGCCAGGTCGAGCGGTGCTGCCGATAGAGCGTCTCTCGGTCGCCCGACGTGACGAACACCCCGGAGTCCGCGTGCGCGGCCGGCCGCGCGGCACGCATGTGCCGCAGCATGAGGTATGTGGCGATCTCGGTGTCCGAGAGCACCCACACCCACCCGCTGGTGAAGAAGTGCCTGGGCAGCGACAACACCGTCGTTCTGGGACCAGTGTAGGGAGGATGCTCGCGGCTGCCTTCCTCCGACAGCAGCTGGAAGTCGTCGTACCGCCGGCTGCCTTTGGGATGCCGGGGAATTGTCACGAGATGCTGGTCCTCGAGCCGGACCAGGGCCTCGGTGATCTGCCGCCGGCGCAGGGCACCCCTGACCTTCGACGTCGCGTCCGGTCCTCCGAAGGCCTGCGAGGGCTGCACGTCGGCGAGGACCAGCTCACGCCAGCCCGCGAACTGGTCGTCGGCGCGGCGGGCAATACTGCGCACGTTATGTACCGGCATGCCGGGGTGGTACCGGCACTGCGCGTCGAACATCAGCAGCAACTGCAGGCGCACCTGCAGACCCTGGGTCTGCAGCAGCCTCGGCAGGGTTGGGCCCAGTTCGTCAGCGAGGGTGGCGCGGATGAACCGCTCGCGAATTTGGATGTAGTCGGGACGGATTCCCCTGGCTGTCGCATGGTCCTGCCCGCCGGTGCGCCACAGGTGATCCAGGCGCTCGGTGACGCCGCCAGCAAGCGTCTTCTGCCGGTCCGCCCCGTCGAGGGCGCTCCGCAGCCTTCTCAGCCGGGCGATGCGAGCTGCATCGCCCGGCTCGTCGGCCGCTCCGGCGGCCGGGGCGGTGGAGTTACTCAACGCGGGCTCCGCAGCACTCGGGCAAAGCCGGTCAACGCGTTCAGCACCGCCATCGAATGCCGACGGCTCCCGGGCCGGCGAGCGGCCAGGGCCAGGATCGCCACGATGGCCGTCACGATCGTGATCAAGATCAGCGGTATGGCCGCCATCAACGCGAGGAACAGCCAGGGCTGGTCAGTCACATTCGGCATGTGTCACGCTCCAGGGGGTTTCATGCAGTGGAGGCTCGGTCTTCCGGATCTTTGTCAGGGATCTCCGGTCGCCGGGCCTTCGCCGTTGTTCGACACCCCCAGCGTGTGCGATCCGCGGCCACAATCCACGGACCTGATCTTGAAGGTGATTGACCTCTTGCCGACCACAAAGCTTCTTCATAGTTAAGCACTCTGTGGTCGGCAAGAAGCTGTTTTCGAGAGGTGGTTTTCGACCGCAGGCATTCCATATAGTGGGACACCCGGGATGGGGCGCCGCGACTGCGTGATCGGTTCTGAGGCCCAGGTGCTGCTGGGGAACGGCGGTGCCGCCAGCCGACGGGAGCGGGCCGGCTCCGTCCCTATTCCTCCGGCTCGGTCTGCTCGGTGTCGACCCGTCGCCGGCTCGCCCGGCGGGCGCCGAGCAGGTGTCCGGGATGCCGATGGAGATTGTCCCGGTCGCGGTCGTAGCGGCGGGTGGTGCGCGGATCGGCGTGCCCCATCGCGTCCTGCACGTCCTCGAGGGGAACGCCGGCGGCGCGGGAGCTGGTGGCGAACGCGTGGCGCAGTGAATCTGGGGACAGTTGGTCGGCGGAGGGGATCTGGGCGGCGGTGGCCAGGCGACGGATGCTCTCGAAGACCCGAGGTTGACCGAGCCGGCCGGGGCGCCCGTCCGGGCCGGTGGTGGCGAACAACGGCCCCGCCAATGCGGCGACGCTGGTGCAGGCCACGGCCGCGCGGATGGTCAGGTACTCATCGAGGGCCTCCAGGGTGTGCGGCGGCATCGGAACCTCACGTTCGACCTTGCCCTTGGCCAAGAATTTGAGGGTGCGGTGCCCGGCGTTGTACCGCAGATCGGTCAGATCTCGATCGAGGGCCTCACCGATGCGCAGCCCGAGATCAGCCAGCAGCCGCAGTAGCGCCCGGTCGCGCAGCGCGGCCAGATACCGGCCCCGATACCAGTCGGTGGGAGTCGCCCGCCAGGCGGCGGCCCGGTCGGCCGCGTCGGTGTCGGCCCGAGCGAGCAGCGCGTCGATCTCGTCCTCGGTCAGCCCGGCGGTGGTGGAGGTGGCCGGCACCTTCGGTCGTTTCACCGCGGCCGCGGGGTTGCGGGCGACGAGGCCGTCGGTGTTGGCGATCAGGTGCTGGTACCAACTCGACACCGACGCGAGGGCGCGGGCGACGGTGCTGGCCGAGGCTGTGCCCCCGCCGGCGCCGGCCTGCAGTTCGCGCCACACCCGGAACTGGGCGAGGTCGGTGGGCCGGGCGGTGAGCGGGTCCAGGCGTTCCTGCACGCACCAGCGCAGGTATCCCGACAGGTCCCGGCGGTGCGCGACGGCGGTGCGCGACGAGTTGCCCCAGTTCTCGAGGTTCCAGGAAGCGGTGAGCCGGCGAACGCTGTACCGGCTGCCGTCGTCGGCCGGCAGCCGGGGCAGGTTCGCCGCCCAGGCAGCGATCTGTCGCGCCACTGTGGTCAGCCCGTCGCCGGTCGGACCGGCAGGAAGAATCGCTTGGGTCACCGCTTCTCCGATCCCGTACTGGTGAGCAGGGCCCGCACCTCGGGCAGCGCCGCCAGCAGCGCGGTCGCCGCGGCGACGATCCGGGCGGTGTCCTCGCCGCCGCCCGGCACGGGCACGGCGGTCACCGGTCGTGCTCCTGCTGCACGTCGATGTCCAGGCCGGCGCGAGGCTGGAGGCGGGCGGATTCGGGACGGGAGTGGTCACCCGGCCCGGGTGTCGGGGCGGCGGTGACCGGTGCGGCGCTCAGCCGGGTCACGCCGAACCCGGCCAGGCCGGCGATCTCGTCGCCGGTGAGCCGGCCGCGCGTCACGAGCGCGTCCGCGACCCGGGCGATCGCCGGCCAGTGCACGACGACCAGCCGGTCGGCGGTCGCCATCCGGCGGGCGATGTCCTGCTTCGCAACGTCATGATCGTGGGACAGCTGGAAGTCGCCGGCCCCCGTCGAGGCCGCGTCCACCCGGTCGGCCGGCGCGGTGAGCCCGTGCCGGGCGGCCCACCTCGCGACCGCGCAGGCGCCGGCCGCGACACCTTCCCAGGTCTGCTGGCCGTCACCGCCGATCGTGACGTGGCCGCCGATCGTGGCGTTGCTGGTCTCGCCGAGCTCGGCGGCGACCACCGGTGTGCCCTGGGCGAGGTGGATGACGGCATGCCCGGCCTCGTGGATCGCGAGCGTGGTGGAAAGGTCGAGTGACGGCAGCGCCTGGGTCCGCCACGAGCCGTCACTGGGATGGCGGGTGCAGTCGGCGCACGCGTCGGCACCGAGGTGAAAGCCGTCGGGCCAGATCCGGGTGCGGGCGATCCGTTCGCGGTGGCCGGTGCACAGCAGATCAGCCAGCCGGGGTCACGGGCGCCGGCCCGGTCTGCAGGCAGTCCGGCTGGCGGGGCGGCACGGCGGTCATCGGTCGTGCTCCTGCGGTGTGCCGGTGCGCGGGCCGGCGGCGCCGTCGTTACGCAGGGCGTCGAGCGCGGCGAGGTGCCGGACGAGGTGGATCGCGGCGGCGGCCAGGCGTTCGGCCGACAGCAGCGCGTGTGCGGTGTTGCCGTCGTCGAGTCCGGCGTGGATCCAGCTCAGGTGGTTGGCAGCCTCGCGGCAGTGCAGTTCGGCCTGGCCCTGGTGTTCCTGCTCGGCGGTGACCGGTGCGGGATCGGTGACGGCCACGGGTCAGGCCTGCCCGGCGTGCCGGTGGGTGTTCGGGGCCGGGCAGCGCCCGTGCGGCGGCAGAGCGACCGGCTCGGCGCCGCCGGCCCCCCGCTGCCGCCGGCGGGGGGCCAGGCCCGGGCGGGGCGGGGGCGTCATCGTCATGTGGCAGATGATAACCAGTCATTATCGTCTGCCACACCGCCCAAACCGGGCAGGGCGCACGGTACAAGTACTGCCTGGACAAGCGGTGGACCGACGACGGGCGCCGCGCCGCGCACGGCAAGACCTGCCGGGAGATGGCCCTGGCCGAGCAGGCCGCCGCCGAGGCCGCCGGGCTCGAGGCGCTGCTGCCCGCCTTCCACGCCGCCGCGGACCAGCTCCGGCAGGGCAACGGCCCGCTGCGCGAGCAGCTGCAGGCCACCCTGGAGCAGTTCGACGCCCTGGACACCCACATCGAGACGATCGCCGACCGCGCGCTGAGCCAGGCCGGCGACTCCGCCCAGGCCGCCGACGAGGCCCGCGCCCAGGCCGCCGCCGCCGAGCAGCAGGCCGAGCAGGCCCTGCGCGCCCAGGCCACCGCCGAGGCCGAGGCGGCGGCCGCCGCCGACAAGGCCCGGGCCGCCGAAGCCCGCGCCCGCGAGGTCACCACCGAGGCCGATCTCCGGGTCCGGGAGGCCACCGACCGGCTGGCGCTGGCCGAACGCGAGCGCGGCGGGGCCATCAGCGCCCGCGAGGCCGCCGAGCAGAAGACCCGCGAGGCCGTGGCCCGGGCCGAGGATGCCGAGCAGGACCTGCGGGTCAGTCGGCACAGCGTCGACGACCTGCGCCAGGAACTGACCCGGGTCCGCGAGGAACTGGCCGCCGCCGGCCGCGCCGACGCTGCCCTGCGCCTGGACCATCAGCAGCAGCTCGCCGCCGTCCAGCAGGAACTGAGCCAGGCCCAGGCAGCGCTGCGCGCCGGCCGCCGGGAGATCGAGGCACTGACGACCCGGACCGACGTGCTCGCCACCGGTGTCGAGCAGGCCCGGCAGAAGACCGCGGCCGCCGAACAGCGCGCCGCCCAGCTACAGGCCGACCTGGACCTGACCCGCGCCGAGGCCACCCATCAGACCGAGAACCTGACCCAGCGGGCCGCCACCGCCGAACAGCAGCAGGCCGCCGCCGAGCGCCGCTACCAGCAACTGGTCGACGCGCTCGCCGGCGGCTTCACCCCGGCGCCCGCCAAACCATCGGCCGACCGGTGATCGGGAGACTGCCGGCCGACGAGGTCGGCTACCGTCACGGCGGTGACAACGTGGTCCTGCGCACCGCGCTCTACGAGGTGTGGCGCAACACCTGCCACAGCTGCCGGCAGGCCAAGGACTTCGCCGACACGCAGATCGACCACGTGATCCCGCACACCGTCGACCCGGACACCCTGCGCTACCTGATCGAGTTCCACGGGCTGGACGCCGGCTTTCACGTCGACCGGCCCGCGAACCTGGCGCTGATCTGCGGGCCCTGCAACATCGCCAAACGCGACCGGAACCTGCAGACCCTGAGCCTGACCATCACCCTGGACCGCGCGCGGGAGCACAGCCCTGAGGTGATCCGCCGGGTTCACACGCACACCAGTGCCAACGATGTTGCCCGCGGGCTGGTCACCGCGGTCCGCGCGGACCTGCGCGACCCGCGGACACGCCGGGCGTTCCGCCTGCATGCCCCGGCCGTGGTGCAGAACCTCGCTCGCATCGACGAGCGGCTGGTCGACTTCTGGACGTACCGCAATATCGGTCTGCGCCTGGGCGACGACACGCTCTGGGTGAGCCTGGCCTGCGACACGCAAGGCCGCATGAGGTCCACCTGGGTCGAGGACCTCTGCCAGCGCCCCTGGGAAGAACTCATCCTCGACGGCATGCACGCCGTCGTCGCCGAGGCCGCCGCCCTCGCCGACCAGCTCGTCGATCAGGAGTGCGCCGAGACCGGCAGCGTCGAGACCGACGCCACCCAGCCCACCACCGCCGTGAGCCTCGAAGCCGAGTTGGAGATCGCCGACGTATGGCTGCAGCGCAGCAGGGTCAGCTGTGAGCTGCAAGGACATCTGGTCGGGTTGTACGAGGCCGTCCGCGCGGTGGGTGTCCCCGACGGGCCCCCGTTCGAGACCACCGACCTGGCCCTGACCGTCGAGGTAGGCGTCCCCTTCAGCTTCACCGTCTCCTGGGACCTCCGTATGTACCCCACCCGCACGGACGTGTCGATCGGCGAGATCAGCAACGTCGTCTCCAGAAGGCTGGCCTTCTGACCAACCGCAGCTCACCGTACCGCCTCGACACGCTCAAACTCGGCCCGCAGCGCTGCCAGGAGCGCCACCGCCGCGGCGTCGTCGCGCACGGGGCCCCCGGCGACGCCGCGGCGCCCCGCATGAGCGCGATTCGCCCAACAGGTCCGGGGTTCACCCGGCGGCTTTCCGCGGGCGAACCAGCCCGAGTTCACCGCCCGGCACGACGCTGGCACCCGATGGATCCAGGAGTGGATCTACGGCGAGGCCGCGGCGACAGTGCACGCCGCCGCCTCGCGGACGTGCGCCCGCGACAGCACCAGGACAATGTGCCGGGTGACCCGGGGGGCAGCTGGACGCCTCGTACAGCGCCCTCGTGCACCACGCCGAACCTGACTATCCCGAGAGAAGCAGCAGCTATGCCGAGGTGGGAGCAGACGTGGCCAGGAGGTTCGTTCTGATCATTTCTTGGGACCTCGCTTCCGTTCCTACCGCAGCTCCGGACACCGCCCCAAATCATCACCGGAGTCGAGGTGGACGCCGGGATCGACTGGAGAATGAAGTGAACCGGAACTGGTTTCCCGGGTGAGGCGCTAATGCGGATACCTGGCGGGCGGCCGCCTCGATCGGGTGGATTCGATGTCGGGAGTTGCTGTCCGCGGACCTCCGCCGCGGGTCACGGGCTGGCATGTCCGGGCGGCCATTGCGATCCGACGCAACCGTGGGTGATTTGGACGCCCCGGTTGCGGCGCCGTGACGTGGTGTGCGTCCGAGCCGCTACCGGCGAACCAGGACCGGCTGTAAGGGGGATCGCCGTGGTGGACCCGGAGTCAGTGCTGGTGGATCAGCGTGATCACGATGTCCATGACGGCCTTGCCTGCGGCGGTGGCCGCGCCGGTCAGCAGGCCGTAGGCGAGGACCCGCAGGGTGTGCTGGGCGAAGCGGTGGGGTGTGCCCACGGGATGGTGGGGCGGGGCCTGCTTGGTGTCCGGAGTGGGGGTCGGGGCTGGTGGGGTGGGGTCGTTGTTCATGACGATCAGCGTCGGCGGGTGGGGGTCCGGTCCGGTCCGGTCTCTGGAACCGGACACCGGACGACGTTTCGCCCGGCATGGATACGCTTGGCATTCCTGTGGTCACGGCGCGCCGGAGGTGGTGAGTGTGGTAGCTCGAGATCCGATCCCCCGGACGCGTGCCGCTGTCAACCTGCTGGTTGCCGATGTCGGCGGCCCGGGGCTGGATACGTTGATGGAATGCATGCCCTCCACCCAGGAGGGGAAGAAACAGGCGGCCCGGACGACGGTGCATGACCTGCTGACCGGTCCGACCAAACAACCGCGTGAGCCGCGGTGGCCGACGATCGCAGCGGTGGTGCGGGCCTGCGAGTCGTATCACCGCCAGCACAGTGGTAGGGCGGCGCATCGGGAGATGGTGACGGCGGGCCGGTTCGCTGTCGACCAGGCCGCCGCGTTGCGGATGTTGTTCGATCGAGAGACCGGTGCGGGGCCGGCGGCGCCGTTCGTGGTGGCCCGGGACAGGTATATGCAGCGGTTGCGGGAGCGGTACGGGCGGGTGGATTTGGAGATCCTCATGTCGCCGGCCGATCCGGAGAAGCATCCGGTGATCCTGCTGGATCGGGTGTTCGTGGCGCAGCAGGTACGGGCAGATCCCCCGCCGGTGGAGGTGCCGCGGGAGGTGTGGCAGCGGCTGGCCGCGGCCGGACAAGATGCTGACGCGCATCTGCCCGAGCAGATCGACCAGCACGAGCTGGAAGCGGCGCTGCGCGCCTACCGGGAACGGCCGTCCCGGCCGGTGCTGGAAGTGATCGCCGAGCCGGCTGGCCGCAAAGCGGTGCTGCTGGGCGATCCCGGGGCGGGTAAGTCAACGCTGGCCCGCTATCTGCTGCTGATGCTGGTGGCCATCCACACCTCGGGCCAGGACGCGGATGCCGCCGGGGAACCGGACGTGATGCGGGGTCCGCTGCCAGCGGGGTTGTCCAAATGTCTGCCAATGCTGGTGGAATTACGCACCTATGCCGAGCCGGGATGGCGGGTCGGGCGTGACGGGTCGTTTCTGGACTTGATCGATCATCTGCATACCAGTCAGGACGTGGGCCTGCCGCGGTCGGTGCTGGAGCCGTATCTGGATTCCGGCGGTGCGGCAGTGGTGGTCTTCGATGGGTTGGACGAGGTGTTCGATCTGCGGATACGGGAGCAGGTCACCGCGCAGATCGAGGGGTTCGCAGCCCGCTACCCGCAGGCCCGGGTGGTGGTGACTTCCCGGGTGATCGGCTACCGGCGGCAACTGCTGGACGCGGCAGGGTTCGAGCACTGGATGCTGCAGGACCTCGATCAGGGCCAGATCCAGGCCTTCGTCACCGGCTGGTACGACCAGTCCTGCCCGGACGATCAAGCGGAGGCGGCGCGGTTGCAAAGGCGGCTGCTAGCCGCGATCACGGCCTCGCCCGCAGTGGGGGAGTTGGCAGGGAACCCGATGCTGCTGACGATCCTGGCGATCATCGGCCGGCGCCGGGAACTGCCGCGGGACCGGCTCGGCGTTTACGAACACGCGGTCACCCTGCTGGTCGAGCAATGGGACGTCAACCGATACCTGCGCGACGAGCGGATTCCCGTCGACCTGCTCGACGTCCGCGACAAACTCGAGTTGCTGCAGTTGGTGGCCCGGCACATGCAGGACGCCCCGGGTGGCCTGGCCGGCAACCACGTATCCGGCCCGAGCCTGATCGACTGGTTCCGTAGCTATCTGGAAGAACGGTTCGGGATGCCCGCCGAGCGGTCCATCCCCGCAGCGCGGGCGATGCTGGCCCAGTTCCGGGAACGTAACTTCATCCTGGCCCGGTTCGGGTCCGAGGTGTACGGGTTCGTCCACCGGGCGTTCCTGGAATACCTTGCCGCCGCCGACCTGAATCGCCGCCTGACCGACTACGACCTCACTCCCGAACAGGTGCTGGCCATCTACGACCGTCGGTGGAACGATCCAGCCTGGGCCGAGGTGTTGCTCCTACTCACCGGCATGATCCCGGATCGAATCGCTACCCAGGCCATCGCTCGGCTCCTAACCGCCGACCCCTACTGGCGGGTACGCGACAGGCTCCCCCGGCATCTGTTGCTCGCCCTGCAGGCCACCACCGAGATCCGCAAGACTGCTGCCCTGGCCGCCCACGCACCCGCCCTGACCCGTGCCCTGACCAGCCTGCTCGAAGAAGCTGCCGGCCACGAGGAAAGAAACGACCGGACACTCCCCGACGCGGTCAAACGGCTTAGCCCATACCTGACCGGCGTCTTCGGCCTCACCTGGCTTGCCACCGACCTCTACCAGTGCTGGTACCGCCGGACCGGCTATCGGCTGGCCGCTCATGAACATACCGTGGCCCGGACCGCCGCCACCGTTGACGCAGCACTCAACAACGACAACCTCGACGCCCTCCACCACAATGCCGCGAACGGCATCTGGGCTAGCCGCGAAGCGGCGGTGCAGGCGATCGCGGCCGGCTGGTCCGACGATCCTGACACCCTGCCCTGGTTGCGTGAGCGCGCCACCACCGACGACAGGTCGGAGGTGCGGCGGGCGGCGGTGGAGGCGATCGCGGCCGGCTGGGCCGACGATCCTGACACCCTGCCCTGGCTACGCGAGCGCGCCACCACCGACGACGACGATTCTGTGCGGCACGCGGCGGTCCAGGCGATCGCGGCCGGCTGGGCCGACGATCCTGACACCCTGCCCTGGCTACGCGAGCGCGCCACCACCGACGACAGGTTGGAGGTGCGGCGGGCGGGGGTGCAGGCGATCGCAGCCGGCTGGTCCGACGATCCCGCCGCCCTGCCGTGGCTTCACCAGTTCGCCACCACCGACATCGTGCGGCGGGCGGGGGTGCAGGCGATCGCAGCCGGCAGGCCCGACGATCCCGACACCCTGCCCTGGCTGAGCCATTTCGCCTCCAACGGCATCGTGCGGTCGGCGGCGGTGCAGGCGATCGCGGCCGGCTGGGCCGACGATCCTGACACCCTGCCCTGGCTACGCGAGCGCGCCACCACCGACGACAGGTCGGAGGTGCGGCGGGCGGCGGTGCAGGCGATCGCGGCCGGCTGGTCCGACGATCCTGACACCCTGCCCTGGTTGCGTGAGCGCGCCACCACCGATGCCAACTGGTATGTGCGGCGGGCGGCGGTGCAGGCGATCGCGGCCGGCTGGTCCGACGATCCTGACACCCTGCCCTGGCTACGCGAGCGCGCCACCACCACCGACGACAAGTCGGAGGTGCGGCGGGCGGCGGTGGAGGCGATCGCGGTCGGTTGGCCTAACGATCCTGACACCCTGCCCTGGTTGCGCGAGCGCGCAACCACCGACGACGACGATTCTGTGCGGCGGGCGGCGGTGCAGGCGATCGCGGTCGGGTGGTCCGACGATCCTGACACCCTGCCCTGGTTGCGCAAGCGCGCCACCACCGACGACGACGATTCTGTGCGGCACGCGGCGGTGCAGGCGATCGCGGTCGGTTGGCCTAACGATCCTGACACCCTGCCCTGGTTGCGCAAGCGCGCCACCACCGACGACGACGATTCTGTGCGGCACGCGGCGGTGCAGGCAATCGCGGCCGGGTGGTCCGACGATCCTGACACCCTGCCCTGGCTACGCGAGCGCGCCACCAACGGCGGCGACTGGGAGCGGCTGTGCGCGGTGCAGGCGATCGCGGCCGGGTGGTCCGACGATCCTGACACCCTGCCCTTGTTGCGCGAGCGTGGCGCCACCGATGACGGCTTCGAGGAGGTGGTGCGGGAGGTGGCGATGAAGGCGATCGCGGCCGGTTGGCCCGACGATCCTGACACCCTGCCCTGGCTACGCGAGCGCGCCACCAACGGCGGCGACTGGGAGCGGCTGTGCGCGGTGCAGTTGATCACGGCCGGTTGGCCCGACGATCCTGACACCCTGCCCTCGTTGCGCGAGTACGCCACCAACAGGTGCAGTCTTGAGGGGGCGAGGGCGGTGGAGGCGATCGCGGCCGGTTGGCCCGACGATCCTGACACTCTGCCCTGGCTACGCGAGCGCGCCACCACCTCCGACGAGTCGGAGGTGCGGCAGATGGCGGTGCAGGCGATCGTGGCTGGCTGGTCCGACGATCCTGACACGCTGCCCTGGTTGCGCGAGCGCGCCACCAACAACGACGACGATTCTGTGCGGCAGGTGGCGGTGCAGGCGATCGTGGCTGGCTGGTCCGACGATCCTGACACCCTGCCCTGGTTGCGCGAGCGCGCCACCACCGGCGACGAGTCGGAGGTGCGGCAGTTGGCGGTGCAGGCGATCGCGGTCGGTTGGCCCGACGATCCTGACACCCTGCCCTGGTTGCGCGAGCGCGCCACCACCGACGACGACGATTTTGTGCGGCACGCGGCGGTGCAGGCGATCGCGGTCGGTTGGCCTAACGATCCTGACACCCTGCCCTTGTTGCGCGAGTACGCCATCACCGACTCCAACGACCGTCCTTTGGGGCATGTGGCGGTGGGGATGCTCGGGGCCGTTTGGGCCGATAATCCTGGAACCCGGCCGGTGTTGCGCGAGCACCATAGAATCCAATATTACCGATATGTCCGGTAGGCGACAGTACAGGCGATCGCGGCCGGGAGGGCCGACGATCCTGGCACCCTGCGGCCGGGATCGGCCGGATGACGCCGTGAGACTTGCGGGTCTTGAGGCGTTGCTAACAAACGTGCGGCCAGGGATCAAAAGAAACCGCCTGATGTAGCGCTGTGACTGGTGGCAGAGACGGCGTTCGAGCTCGGCCAGCTCAACGCCGACCTGTAGGGCCACGAATTCCACCGCCTCGCCGGGCAGCTCGCCGAGGCCGCGCGGAAACCGGCCGGCTCAGATATAGAACTACAAAGAAGCGCGAACCCGAGCCGAGTCGGCCCACGCTTGCCCGCGACCAACTCCCGCTCGTCGTCCAGCAGCGTCCGGTGCTCGACCAGCTTATCGGGCGTGCCCCCTCGGCGGGGTCGGTCGCGGCGGCGGGGTCGGGCCAGCAGCTGAGGGCGATGCCGGCGGTGATGTTGTCGATCTGGGTGCGCCAGCGGCTGGCGGTACGGGAGGCGGGGACGGTGATGCGGGCGATCGGGAACCCGGTGGGGTGCCCGACGGCGATACACCAGGCGATCAACAAGAAAGACCACCCCGGCGATTGACCGGGCGGCAGGCTCTCGCCGGGCGGGGCATAACGCCCGGTCGCCCGGCGACGTGGAAGCCCTGTGTTGAATGCCGTCCGAACGTCAGCGGCGATTGCCACCGGAACGTCAGTGCTGGAGAGCAACAGGTGACGCTCGAACGGCGACCCGGAGACAATGGCTGTCATGGATTTCTCGCCTTCCGGCTGGGCAGCCGAGTTTGACCCGTCCGAGTCCACCGGCCAGGTGGTGTGGCGCCCCGTCGAGCGCTGGAGCGCCGACGGCGATGCGCTGGTCGCCGATGAGCGCCGCGGCTGTCTTCTTGAGGCCCGCGCCCTGAAAGGGTTCAAACGCCTGGTCTCGGTGGGGAAGGTGGTGGGTGCCGTTCCGGCCGCGCCGGGATGGAAGCTGAAGCTCTGGGATGACGACAAGGACGACGCGACGGCCTACGAGGTGCCGATCGCGGCGTGGATCGTTGACGCTGGCGGTGCCATGTCTCCGGTTCCGGCCGGCTCGGACAGCTATCTCGAACCGGTGCTGAGGCAGCGCAGCGAGATCGTCGCTCCGGAGTAGTGGTTGCCCGGCCGGGCCGCGAGGGCTGCACGGCCGGGCGCCTTGGTCAGGTGACGTGCCACTCGGTGTTCCAGCAGGGGAACTTGCTGGCGAAGACGTCGAAGGTCAGGTCCAGGGTGTGGGCGGTGGGCGCGAAGAGGGCGGTGTAGTCGGGATCGGGTGAGTAGAGGGTCCAGCGGCGGCCGCGGCCGTCGAGCACGAACAGCAGGCCCCACTGCTGGGGCGTGGTGTCGACGAACCGGCCCAGGGACTTGCGGGTCTTGGCGGGCAGGTGCTCGTGGTGGATGCGGCCGTGGCCTACGGCGGTAAGCGGGATGCGGGGTTGGCCGCGGAACCGGCGGGGAAGCAGGCGGATCATGCGGTGATCGCCGCGGCCCGGGCCCGGCCGGCGGCGCGGAGCTCGCGCAGCTCGGGGATGTGGTTGTAGAGCGTGCCGGGGCTGACGCCGAGCAGCTTGGCGATGGAGGCGACGCTGGCCTCGGGGTTGGGCAGCATGTCCCGGGCGGCCCGCAGGATCTCCGGGCTGATCACGCTGGGCCGGCCGCCGACCCGGCCCCGGGCGCGGGCGGCGGCCAGGCCCTCGTGGGTACCGGAGACGATCAGCTCGCGGATGAACTCGGCCAGCGCGGCGAAGACGTGGAAGATCAGCCGGCCGCCCGGGGTGGTGGTGTCGAGGTTTTCGTGCAGGCTGCGGAACCCGACGTCCTGCTTACGCAGGCCGCCGACGGTCGTGATGAGGTCCTGCAAGGACCGGCCGAGCCGGTCGAGCGCGGGCACGGGCGGCCGCCGCGGCCGCCGACCGCCCGGCAGGCACCGACATCCCTGCACCCCGGCCGGCCGAACCACCACCGATGACCTGGCCGCACCGGCAAAATGCCGCGCGAGCGGCGGTGGACGCCGACCGAACACAGCGCCGCCGGAGCGCCGTCGGCGACCGACCGGCGGTGCCACCGCCACGGCTGGGTACAGGCTCGCGCCGCCCGGACCTGTTCCTGCTGCCCGGCACCTCGGCACCGGACGACAACCCCGGATCGGACCCGGCGCCATGACGGCCCGCCCGCTGCCGGCCACGCCGACCTCGGCGTTCCTGCTGCCTGCCGGCATCCCGGACCGGGAAACGGTCAACGGCTGGACGCACTGGCGCCAGACCCGCCATGCGTTCGTGCCCGCGCCTGCGTTGACTCTGGCCGAGTATCGGATGCTGAGCCCTCGCGACCGGCAACTACACGATCTTCATCGGGCTGCCACGCACGCGAACCTGCCGCTGCAGGACACACCGATGAGTACCGCGGTGGCCCGGCTGATGCGATCGCGGCTGCGGACCAACGCACTCAAACACCGGCCCACGACCCGTCCGGGCCTGATGATCACCGGCGGTGGCTACCAAGGCAAGACCGAGACGGCCTGCGAGATCGCCGCCGCGTTCGAAGACGCCTGGCTTGACCTGAACCAGCAGCTCAACCCGGCCGCGGTGCCCGGCAGCAGGGACCTGCACGCCCCGGTCGCGTACGTGCAGACACCGGTCACCGCGAAACCGAAAAGCACCTGCCAGGCAATCCTGGACTTCTTCGGCGCCGATCACCGCAAGATGACCCTGCCCCAGCTGACCCGCGCCGTCCGGCAGTCCCTGCACGACCACGGCACCCGGGTCCTGCTGCTCGACGACATCACCCGGCTCAAGATGCACCGGGCCGACGACCAGGACACTCTCGACCTGATTCGCGCGCTGATGAGCACGAATACCACCCTGGTCCTGATCGGGGTGAACATCCCCGGCTCCGGGCTGCTGCGCGAGGGCTGCCAGGATCCCGGGACAGGCCAATGGGCGTTCCCCGCGCCGGCGCGACATCACCACGACGACCCGGCCACCCAGACCGAACGTCGATTCGACCTGGTGCAACTCGACCCGTTCGCCTACGACACCGCAGCGCATATCCAGGCCTGGGTCGATCACCTCACCGGCCTGGAACAGCACTTGCGGCTCTTGCACGCCACACCCGGCATGCTTACCGGCGGTGTCATGCCCGAATACCTGTTCCGGCGCACCGGAGGCGTCGTCGGGCTGCTGGAACGCCTCATCGAACAAGGCTGCACGGAAGCCCTGGACACCGGCGTCGAAGCCCTCACCGAGGCCCTGCTCGACACGGTCACGATCAGCCTCGGCAACGACCATGGCCGCGACCCGGCCGCCGGCGAGGTCCCTGCCGTTCCCGAGAAGCCGCCGCCACGGCGTCGTAGCCGCAACACTGTCTTCGACGACCACGGCCCCGCCGCGGCCACCGCATGACCAGCCCCAGTGTCGCGGTCCTGCCGCGCAGCCTCGACCCGCTCACCGGCGAATCGTTGCCGGGCTACCTGCTCCGCCTGGCCTACCGGCTGGATCGCACACCCGCACGGATGTTGGAACTGGTCGGCCTCGCCGCGATCGGGCCGATCCTCGGCCCGATCACCTACCTCGAGCCCGCCAGCATGCGAGCCTTCAGCACGGCTACCGGTCTCAGCAGCGACGAAGTCCGCGAACTGTGCCTGTCCGGCCTCGCGGCACGATATTCGCCGTTGAGCTCGACCTACCTCGGTCGCCGCCGCGACCCGGCCCGCCTGACCACCAGCGAGCGGTGGGTGTTCGGCCGGTGGAGCCGTTACTGCCCGGGCTGTCTGGCCGGGGACGGCAGCCCGGCGCAAACACTGCACGGCGGCTGCTGGCAGCGCGCCTGGCGACTGCCACCCACGTTCGCCTGCCTACGCCACCGGTGCCTGCTGCAGCACCGGTGTCCCGGATGCGGGCAGCCACCGATGCTCTTGGCCAAAGGCCGCGGCCGGATCGTCCCGTCACCCACCGTGCCGGGCCTGCACCCGGCCCAATGCCGCAACCCGATCGGCCCAGCCCGGTCTGGAAGGCAGCCGACGGTATGCGGGCGTCGCCTCGACAACTGCGACGACCAACCCGCTACGCAGGTCACCTCGACAGCGGCCGAACTGCAGGAACGGCTCACCTGCATGCTTGACCCCGCCGGCCCCGAGACCACGACCACGTTCGCCGTCCCGGTGGCGGTCAGCACCTACTTCACCGACCTGCGGCTGCTGACCAATCTGATCTGCGCAACCTGGCCGGCGGGTCAGGCGCTCGCGTCCACCACCGCCGACGCAGAGCAGGTCGATCGCCATGTCCGGCAGATCCGCGACACCTTCGCCGCCCGCAGGGACGGCGGCGAGAAAGTCCAGTACCACGCGATCCTGGACCAGCCACCGGCTGACGCGGCCACCACGAGCGCGTTGCTGGCGATGGCCGCCACCGTGCTCGACGGCGAACCGGACGTTCTCGGCGACCTGATCATCGGAACTACCGGCAGACGCTGGGCGTCGCACTTCCTGCGCGCCGAGCAGTACTGCTCACCCGGCATGGTCGCCGCCATCGCCCCGTACGTCGCAGCCCTGCGTCCCCGGATACGCCCCACGGCCGACGCCGCAGAGACCACGCGGCCACGCCGACGTCGACGTCCACCTCCGGCAAGTCCCCGACCCTCACCTCGCCGCCGGTCCCGGCCGGCCAGAGCCTCGCGCGCACTACCGCCCAGGCCCGTCCTGCCTTCCCCGCTACCGCAGGACGGGCCTGGGCGGTATCGGGCCTGGCATATCCCGGCCTTTCTCACCGATGACTGGAACGAGCGATACCTGGCCGGCTTCGCGGCCGGCTTCTCACCGCGCCTGCTGCGCCGGGCCACCGCCGTCATGCTCATCCAACTGGCGGAACCATGCCATATCCCTGACGCGGCCGACTTTCTCGATGTATCCAGCGAAGCAGCCCAACACGCCTGCGACGAGCTGCGGACCTGGCTGCGCCAGACCGGCCAGACCCAGCAATACCTCAAGGTCGTCGACAGACTGTGCGCCGAACTGAACCAACGCGCCCTGATCCGCGATCGCCTACCCGACTACGGTCTGCGGCGCCGAGCCATGGCCCACTGGGTCATCCCGGACGACGGCTGGGAGCACCTGCTGTCCCATCTGCGCCGCGTCGGGCGTACCAACTGGGGCGAACGCAAGCGCAACACCGTCTCGGCCCTGATCTGGACCAAAGTCACCCAAGGCGAACACCTTTTCGCACCCCATCGCCGATCGGCACCCGGCTTCCGGCCAGGCAGCCCCGAAGACCGCGGCCTCGACATCGACCGCGCCTGGTGGCGGATCCGGAACAACGAGCCCGACCAGCACTATCCGCGGCTCGATGCCCTGTGCGAGCGGTACGCAGCCGACCTCGCCTGGAGCATCGATCATCCATCGAACCCAGCCACGCCCGCGTCCTGAGACACCAGCCGCCCAAACCCTGGGGTCGGCAACGAACGAACCTGGCAGATGTTACGTTCGTAACATGGACTCGGCGCCGGACCGGATGGGTTTCCTGCTGGTGAGCATTTCGAGCGCGGGTGGCCCAGACAGCCTGCGCGTCGCGGTCTGGCGCAAGCTTCGCTCGCTGGGCGCCCACTACCTGCAACAATCCGTCTGCCTCCTTCCCGCCCGGGAGCCGATCGAGCAGCAGGTCCGGCGGCTGCTGGCCCGGGTCCACACGGACGGCGGGACCGGCCAGGTCCTGCGCATAGAGGTCGTCGACCCGAGCGACCAAGCCGCCCTGATCGAGCAGTTCAATGCCGCGCGTGACGGCGAGTACGCCGAGGTCGTCGAACGCACCCCGGCGATGCTTGACGAGATCGCCACGGAGACCGCCCGTGGGCGTGCCATCTACGCAGAGGTGGAGGAGTCAGAGGCCGACCTGGAACGTTTTCGCAGCTGGCTGGCGAAAATCAACGCCCGGGACTACTTCCAGGCGTCCGGGCGTGCCGGCGCCGAAGCCGCGGTCGAGCGGTGTGCCGAGGCCTTGGCCGCGTTCGAGGCCGCCGCACTCAACACCGAGGCCCGCGACATCCCGCCGGTCTCCACCCATAGGCACGCCGACCGGAAGGACTGAGCCCACATGGCCTGGTGGTGGCAACTGTTGATCAGCATCGGCGTCGCGCTGCTGTTGATCTGGCTGGCTCTGCTGATCGCGTTGCTCGTCGCCAAACCGGACAAGGCGCAGCTCAAGGAGGCGCTGCGGCTGCTGCCGGACTTGCTCAGGTTGTTGCGCCGGCTGGCCAGCGACCCGACTCTTCCTCGCGGTGTGCGGATCAGGCTCGGATTGCTTCTGGTGTACCTGGCGGTGCCGTTCGACCTGATCCCGGACTTCATTCCGATCCTGGGCTACGCCGACGACGCGATCATTGTCACCGCGGTGCTGCGCTCGACCGTGCGCCGGGCCGGCCTCGACGCGGTCCGTCGGCACTGGCCCGGCACCGACGATGGTTTCGCCGCGCTCAGCCGCCTCACCGGCCTCAACCGCTGAACCCGCGCTGCACCGGACCGGCTCAGTCGCCGTCGCCGCGGCCGTCGTCCTGGTCGTCGTCGCGACCGCCGTCCTGCGGCGGCGTCGGCCGCGGACTGGTTGAGGTCGAGTCCGCGGACGGTCCGGCGGCAGGCTGTTCGGTCGTCTCCGGTACCGACTCGTCCGGCAGAGGTACGTCCGGGAGGGTGGACTCGACGGGTGTTTTCTGGTCCGGGATGCTGACATCGGCGGGCGGCGCTGGTACAGCCGGTTGGCCGGACGTGCCGGTCAGCTCGTAGACGCCAGCTACCGCGGCGGCCAGGCCGAACACGACCGCCACCACGGCTACGGCGATCCGCGCGAACCGGGCCGGCGACGACGCCGATCCAGGCTCGGGTTCTCCTGGCGGCCGGTCCGACTCCCGCCGCCAGTTGCCCGATGCCGTACGCGGCCCACCGGCAGCCAACCCGGCTTGATCGGCAACATCGTCGGAGGCTGGCGGGTAGTCCTCCGGGTCCGGGAAGTAGCTGCCTTCCTCGTCCGGGTTGTAGCCGTACGCGACCCGGGCGTCGATCCGCGGTTCGTGGTCCAGTAGATCTTGCGGGTCCCAGCCAGAGGTGGGTCCGGTCGAGACGTCCGATCGGGGCTCGCTGCCGGTCCGGCGTGCAGGGCGTCGCGGGTCCTCGTACATGGTGAGCCTCTTTCCTCTCGGTTTTCGGGGCAGCGCGAAGCACCCGGCCGGTGTCGCAGTCGGTCTCAGGCCGAGCAGAAAACACGTTCGTGGTGCGGAGATGCCGGTGGTTCGGGCGGAATCTAGGTGGCCAGCACCATGTCGACGGCCATCCACACGGTCGCGATCATCGCCACTGCCAGCGCCGTGAGCAGCAGCGCGAGGCTGCGGCCGGGCAGGCGCAGCCAGGTCCCGGCGGCGGCCGCGATCGAGGCGACGTAGCTGACCGCGTAGCTCACGTACTGGTCGTGTTCGAGGTAGCCGAACCGGGGCGCCAACGTCACCAGCGACAGCGCCACCACCAGGATCAGCGCGTTCGTCCGGATCGCCGACACCAGCCTGGCCTCACCGGACGCTCGTCGGCCCGGTCGCGATGACATCATCGGTTCTCCCTCTTGCAGGCGTGCTGGTTCACGCGCGCCGGAGGGGACGGCCGCGACTACCGCTGCGATTCTTCCAGTTGCCTCCTTCGGCCTCGGGTATCAACTCAGGTGTTGCAGGACCTGCGCACGCGGACGCCGCGCGAGCGCCGCTGGTCGAGGGCGGCGGGCCGGGCGCAGCCGGATGACGGCGTCAACGCCGGTGCCCGGGGCCTGGTCGAGGTGGATCCGGCCGCCGCTGGCGTGGACCAAACGCTCGACGATGGCCAGGCCGAGGCCGGAGCCGTCGTCGCGGGATTGCGGCGAGCGCCAGAACCGGTCGAAGGCCCGCTTGCGGTCGCCGGCGGTCATCCCCGGCCCTTGGTCGATCACGTGGATCGTCGTCGCACCGGGACTGGTGACGCTGGTGGCGATGGTCAGGGTGCTGCCGACCGGAGCGACCCGCAACGCGTTGGCGAGCAGATTGTCCAGGATCTGTTCGAGCGCGCCCGGCACCGCCAGGACCTCCCCGGCCGGCGGCCCGGACACGGTCACGCTCACGTGCTGCTCGTGAGCGAACGCCGCCCAGCCTCCAGCGCGGTCGGCGATCACCGTATCGGCGTCGACCGGGACCGGCGCGATGGCCGCATCATCGAGACGGGCCAGAGCGAGCAGGCCCTGCACCATCCGGGCCAGCCGATCGGTCTCCGCGACGGCCTCCTCGAGACTGCCCAGGGCCCCCGGGTCAACGGCGGGCTCCAGGTTCTCCAGGCGCAGCCGCAGCGCGGTCAGCGGGGTCTTCAGCTGGTGCGACGCGTCTGCGGCAAAGCTGCGCTGCCCAGCGATCAGCCGCTGCAACCGGTCCGCGGTTGCGGTGAACGTCGCGGCCAGCCGGCGCACCTCTGGCGGTCCTTGGTCGAGGCGTTTCGCATCGGGAACGGCCCCGTCGGCGAGCTGCGCGGTCGCCTGTTCCAGGTGATGCAACGGCCGGGCCATCCACCGGGCCAGACCCGCGGCGACCGCAGCCGCGACCAGCAGCACGGCCAGGCCTACGCCGCCGAGGACCCACCACACCTGACGTGCTTGCACGGCGCTGACCGAAGCGGGGAAGCTGACCTGCACCGCGCCGCGGATGGTGGTCCCGGATGCGGCCGGCAGGGTGACCACCCACTCGTCGGAGGCCGCCTCGTACCCCGACGAGCGCCGCTGATGCAGGGCGGCCGTGAGCGCCGACGGATCCGACGGGGCCAAACGGCCGGAGGCGCTGTCGGCCACCAGCAGACCGTCGTGGTCGACGACCACGACCCGGCCACCCATGCTGCGGGTGTAGTCGGCCAGCAGACCGGGAACCCGGTCGCGTTCACCCTCCTCGATCGCCTCCTCCGACCGTTCGGCCAGCACAACGGTGTCGCGTTCCATCGCGGACAGGAACCGGTCGGCCGTGCCGCGCGTGTAGAGGACGCCGAGCGGAATCTCCAGCGCCAGCAGCACCAGCAGAACCAGCGACAGGTAGCTGACCAGCAGCCGACGCGTCATCTGGCCACCTTCTCGCCGGTCCAGGCCAGCCGGAAACCGACCCGGCGGATCGTCTCGATCGCCTCCGGATCGCCGAGCTTGCGGCGCACCGCGGCCACGTGCACGTCCAGGGTCTTGGTCGGCCCGAAGTAGTGCGGGTCCCAGACGCTGTCCAGGATCTGCTGCCGGGAGTAGACCGCCCCGGGGTCCTCGGCGAGCAACGCGAGCAGGTCGAACTCCTTCGGCGCGAACGCCACCGGCTGCCCGGCGACCCGCACCTGCCGGGCCCGCCGGTCCAGCGCCAGCGGCCCGAGCTCCTGCACACCGACCTGCGGCGGCACCTCAGCTACCGCAGCCGGCGCCGGGACAGCCACGGCCAGATACGCCACAGCCGCGACGAACGGCACAGGTTCGGCATGGGCGCGGCGCAGCACCGCCCGGATGCGGGCGATCAGCTCCCGCAGGCTGAACGGCTTCGCCAGATAGTCGTCGGCACCGAGCTCCAGCCCGACCACCCGGTCGCTTTCAGCGTCCCGGGCGGTCAACATGATCACCGGGACCGCAGAGACGGCCCGCAGCTCCCGGCACACGTCGATCCCGTCGATATCCGGCAGGCCCAGGTCCAGCAGCACCAGGTCAGCCGGCCCGGCAGCGAGCGCCTCCGCGCCGGTGCCGACGTGCTCCACGGCGAAGCCATAGCGGCCCAGCCCCTCGGCCAGCGGCCCGGCGATCCGGTGATCGTCCTCGACGAGCAGCACCCGCACCGGCGTTACCGCCCTCCCGGCCTGACCCGCACTCAACACCGTCGTCCGCTCCCACCTGCTAGATCCCCGATCGGCCGGGCGGCCGTCCCCGAAGGGGTACGGGCACGGCCACCCGCGCAGTTCAGCGCCAGTCAGTCCTTGTCGCCGGCCTCGTCCTTGGTGCTCACGACGTTGAACTCGGTGTCCAGGTACACCTCGACCGTGCCGCCGGCCTTCTTCTCGATCTCGACCGCGTACAAGCCGGGCTTCTCGCTGTCGTGCTCGCTCTTCTTGACCGTGCCCGGGAACTTCGCCAAGGCCGCCGCCTCCGCCTTCTCCTTCAGCTCACCGGTCAACGGCTCCTCCTTAGTCTCACCAGCACCGCCGCCGTCGTTGTCCTCAGCAGTAGCCTGCGCGCCAGCGGCCTGCTGGTTGCTGGCCGGCGCCGCCGTCTCCGTCGCGGGCGAGCACGCCGACAGACCAGCGATGGCGAGCAGAGCAACGGGGATGATCAGCTTCAGCTTCACGACAGGGCCTCTTCCATAACCGCCGAACCAGGTCGGCGTCCATCTCTGGGGGACATCGAAGACGCTAGGCAGTAACACCCCAGGAGCCGGCCAGGAAGAGGCAAGGGACCGGACAAGGTTCGACCAAGAAAGTTGCTCGCTGGCCCAACGAGAAAGCTGAGTCACGCCACGCGGGGAAGGTGGTGGTGACAACTACCGCTGTTCGAGTGACAACTACCGTTGTCCGTCACATTTGCTGCTGCATACCCTCTGCGCGGGCGCTACTCTGCATGTTAGAACATATGTTCCCATCTGGGTTGGTGTTGCGAAGCCACCCCGATCGGGTACGGCATGCACCGCCGCGCTTCCCCTGCGGCGTTCAGGCGCTGGGGAGAACTATGTCTGGGAGCACGAGGTGGGACGGGTCCGGGCGGATCGCCGGGGTCGGTGACGCGCTCGCCGCGCTGCAACGCGTCAACGCGGACGCCGAGCGACGCGGCACGACCGGTGCGCTGGCTCACGCGGTGCAGCCGGCCGGGCACGCCGCCCTGGATACGCCGGACATCACCAGGCTGTTGCCGGCCTTCGACGCGATCCGGCCGTTGTTGCCGTGGGCCGGCCTGCGTCGGGGCGCCACCGTGGCGGTCGCCAGCTCGACCACGCTGTTGCAGTTGCTCCTCGCGGCGGCAATGCGCGAAGGCGCATGGGCATGCGTGACTGGAATGCCCGGTTTTGGGGTGCTTGCGGCCGCCGAGAACGGGATCCCGCTCGACCGGCTGGCCCTGGTCCCCGACCCCGGTCCGGACTGGCCCTCCATCGTTGCCGCGTTGATCGACGGCGTCGATCTGGTGGCGGTCCGGCCGCCCGGCCCGGTCAGCCCTGCGGTGGCCGGCCGGCTCGCGGCCCGGGCCCGGCAACGCGGGACGGTCCTGCTCCCGATAGGGGAGTGGCCTGGTGCCGACGTCACCCTGCGCCGCACCGGGCAACGCTGGGAAGGTCTCGGCGGCGGGCACGGCCGGCTGCGCACCCAGATCACCGAGGTTCAGGCGGACGGCCGCGGCCGCGCGGCCCGGTCGCGGACCGCGACCATCGTCGGCCCCGCAACCCCGAGTCGGCCGCCTTTCCTACGGCCGTCGCCGGTGGTCGCGGTGAGCCCGCCACCAGCGCCGCCCAACGAGCTGTGGGCCCAGATGCAGCCCTCGCCGGTGCCGGTCGACCCGTGGGAGGCGCTGCGCCGCGCGGCCCGCACCGGGTCTGGCAGGCAGACCTCGCGGCGCGCTGCGCACCTGCGCCTGACCGTGCGCGACGCCACTGAGCAGGAGAACCTCGGATAGCCGGTAGCGGTCCGGAGGCCGTCGTGCGGTCTCAGGAACTGCCGTCGGGCAGCAGCGCGTTGCCGGGTTCGTGGTCGGGCATCAGTCCGTCACATTCGTCTTGATCCACCATCGCCACGCACCTTCTCGAAGAGGTGCGTTGTCTACCGAGAAATCACGGCAGAGCTAACTGACCAGCTCGGCGTGTCGCCCGGTAGTCCGGTCAATAGAACAGGTGCGGTAGTTGACGCTGGCCACCAGGCGCGGCTCGACCAAGGTCGCCGCGGCCATGGCGACCCGCCTCTGCGTGCAGGGGTGCGCCGGCGGGGCGCACCGCGGTCAGCTCGGCCAGCAGCCGCCGCCGGTCGGCGCCGGGCCACCAGGTCCTGGTCGAAGTCGTCCAGGAAGAACAAGCCCTCCAGCTCCGTTGGCGTCAGCCAACCGGCCGTAGACCGCCGATCCGCCAGAACGGGTCAGACGCATTCTTGTTAAACCGATAGGTGGTTCTATAGTCTTTGATAGCAACTACCGACACCACCGACGGGGAGAAAAGACATTGTTGAGGATCAAGCTCAGTGACCGCAGGTACGTCGGCGACACCGAGGCGACGGATCCCTTCCTGCCCCGCCGGCACGCCGGCTGGGATCCGACCATGACCGACGGCGAGGTATACGACGCCGCACGCGGCTGGTGGCGGGTCAACGCCCGGGCCGAACAGGAGCGCTACGCCCTGGTCCTCGCGGGCGGACAGATCCGGATGGCGATCGCCATCAAACAGTGGGCCACCGACAGCGACCGGCGCGCGTTCGGCGGCGACATCCTGCGCCCCGGCCACCCCGTCCACGACAAGTTCGTCGGCGGCGGCGACCCGACCGCATCGACCAGTCGCTTCCCGGTGCTGTACTGGGCCGATCCCCTCGACGAGGCAACCTGCCGATGCGGCTGCGGCGAGACGGTCACCCGTGGGGACTGGTCCCAGGGCCACGACCAGCGGGCCATCCACGACCGGATCCGCGCCGACTTCGGCGGCTCGGTCAGCCGCTTCATCGACTGGTACGACGCCAACGGCCCGTTCGCCGTCGGCGACCAGGAGGACCCCACCCGCGAAGGAGCCCTCGCGTGAGCCAGCGACCTTACGCCGCGCAGATGGCGAAGGCTCCGCCCGAGCGGCGAATTGAATAGCTTCCATACTGCGCCGTCATCGGAATCATGCAGATCCTGCTGCCCGTAGGCAGCGTGCCCATGCCGGGCTTCGGCTTGATCTGAATCAACTTGGGTGTGCTGGTCGGCGGAGCGCTCGGAATCTTCGGCAACGTTGCTGGCATGTTCCCGCCACGACTGGCCGATTGATCGGGCCAAATATGATGATCACGAAGCTGCCTGGTAGGACGCGACCGTGTCCGATCTCGCGGGCGACCTCACTCATGTGCCCGGGTGGCAGCGAAGCCCAAGGCCACCGAACCCGAAAGGAAACTCCAATGACGGTGGAGCCTACCGGCGATAGCCAGCCGCAGACCCGCGGCCCGGACTGGCGGCGCCTGACGTCGGTCGCGCTGGGACTGCTGACCGGTCAGCTTGCCGTCCTGGCCATACTCCGCCACTTCGGGCTCCCACCGATCCTTGGCACCGCGGCCAGCACCCTGATGAGCGTGGCGTCGGTGGTGGCACTGCGTCGGCAGTACCACCGCCCGCCGGTGCCGCGACGCCCGCTGGCCGCGAAAAGCTGGCGGATGAGCTACGGGGAGTCCTGGGTGACCTCGGCGCCCGACCGGGGTACGGACCTGGTTCAGCCTGCCGGCGGTTCCGGTTGGGCGGTGTGGAATCTCGAGACGGCGCTGCGCCGGACGTCCGGTCTCGGTTTCACTATCGCCGCGCTGGGCGTGCTGGGTGTGGGAGCCGTGCTCGCGGTGGGCCAGGCGGTGAGCGGCATAGCCAACCTCGTGACGTGGGAGCTGGGCACCGCCGCCCTGACCGCGGCCACCGCCTGCGCCCTCATCGCCATCGGCCGGGCCCGCTCCCGGGCACTAACCGCCGGGCTTCCCCTCGACGACACGGCACCACCGGCGATCTTCACGCACATGCTGCCGACGTGCCAGCATGAGGCCGGCCAGGTCGCGGAGGCCCTGCGCGCCCTGGAAGCCGAGATGTTCGGCAGCGAAGAACATCAGGATTCGGCTTCGGATTGGTTGTTCAGTGACGGCCGTCGGACGGCCTCCACGTCCGGCGGTGTACCGGGCGGTCCGGAATTCGACAGCACGACGATCCTGCCGGTCTGCCACCAGACCTTCCGGCTCCTCCTGGCGCTGGGGCAGACCTTCGACCCCGAGAACAGCGATGATCAACTGACGGGTGCTGGACATGCGGAGCAACTGGCGGCATACCGGCAGGACCTCGCGGAGATCACCGAATTGCTGACCACCATCACCGCCACGCTCGCCAGCCGGCGCGTCACCTCGGCGAGCGCCGACGAACCGGTCAGAGCCGGAACACGCCACCGCCCGCCGTCCGCCATCGGAGCCACTGCCCCAGGCCAAGCCACGATCGCCGAGATTCAACGACTCACCGAACTTGTCCTTCACTCCTAGGAAAAGATTGCAGTGGTGAAGGTCTATGACGTGCCCCGGCGGCCCGAAGATTGATGATCAATATCTCGGTGTTGGCGGGTGGCGTTCTTGTCATCGCCGGCCTCAAGCCGGCCCGAGGAACTGGACCTACCCGGCACCTTCTGGACCGTGGTCTTGCAAGACGGTGCCCCGGCCGCGTGGTGCGCCGCCCACGTCCAGAACGACGGAGTGCTCAAGTACCACAGCAACTACAAGGTGTGCCACGGCCGCAGCCTCGCCACCAGCGCCGCCCAACGAGCTGTGGGCCCAGATGCAGCCCTCGCCGGTGCCGGCCGACCCGTGGGAGGCGCTGCGCAGCGCGGCCCGCACCGGGCCCGGCAAGCCGACCTCGCGGCGCGCTGCACACCTGCGCCTGACCGGGCGCGACGCCACTGAGCAGGAAGACCGCGGATAGCCCGCACCGGCCCGGAGGCCGTCGTGCGGTCAGGGGCGGCTGGCGGGGAGGTCGTCGGGCAGCAGCGCGTTGCCGGGTTCGTGGTCGGGCATCAGTCCGCGCCAGGACGGGTGCCGCAGGTGGGACTGCGGGGTCCAGGTGCGGTAGTTGACGCTGGCCACCAGGCGCGGCTCGACCCAGGTCGCCGCGGCCATGGCGGCCGCCTCTGCGTGCGGGGGTGCGCCGGCGGGGCGCACCGCGGTCAGCTCGGCCAGCAGCCGCCGGCGGTCGGCGCCGGTCAGGCCGGTGCCGACCCGGCCGACGTAGTGCAGGTTCCCGGTCCGGTCGTAGGCGCCGAGCAGCAGCGCGCCGAGTGAGTCACGCAGCCGGCCCCGGCCCGGCAGCCAGCCGCAGATCACCACCTCGGCGGTGTGCGGGATGACCGTCTTCACCCAGGTCCGGGCACGCACACCGGGGGTGTAGCGGCTGTCGTCCCGCTTGCAGACGACACCCTCCAGCTCTTGCTCGGCCGCCACGGCCAGCACATCGGCGCCGGCGCCCGGGAAGTGGGGCGGGATGTCGATCACCGGCCCGCGCAGCGCCAGGCCCTGCAGAAGTTCCCGGCGGCGAAGGTACGGCTCGGCGCACGCCGAGTCGTTGTCCAGGTGCAACAGATCGAACACGTACAGCCGGATCGGGACCTGGCGGATCAGCCCCGGCTCGGGGCGGTTGACGCCCATGCGGCGCTGCAGGCGGGCGAAGTCCGGGCGGCCTGCCGGGTCCAACGTCACGATCTCCGCGTCCAGCGTGACCGTGCGCCCGTCCACCAGGTCGGGCAGTACGGACAACTCGGGGAACGCGCCGGAGACGTCTCGGCCGGCCCGGGTCAGCACCCGCCACCTGCCGCCGGCGCTGGAGGCCAGCGCGCGCATCCCGTCCCACTTGAATTCCGCGGACCAGCCCGGGCCGGTGGGCACGTCGCCGGGTGTGGCCAGCATCGGCGCTACCCGGGCAGGGAGCAGGGTTTCCGTCGGTGCCCGCACAGGGTCGAGCATCGGCCGCAGACCCGCCCGCCGATCACCGTTTACCGAAGTTGGTCCACGCTGCCCTCACCGGGCTCGGGATGCCCCAAGGCCGGCCCGTGCCCAAATCATCCGTTCGTGGGAGCCGAGCGTGTCCTCCCGGCCCGCTGACTCGTTGCTGACGCAGGAAGCACCAGAAAGCCGGAGGTGCGCCCTCACCGCGAGCCGAGGACGGAGGGACTGCTGTGCTGCTGGCGTACGTCGACGAGTCGTATAGCCCCGAGTGGTACTACATGGCGGCGATGCTCTGCGACGGGCCGGGAGCCCAGGCCATCACGTCCGCGCTGGACGCCGTGGTGGCCAAGGCGGTCGACTCCTTCGGGGTGCCGAAGGACGCCGAGTTGCACGGCTACGAGCTGTTCAACGGCGTCGGCTGGTGGAAGGACGTGCCGGTCCGGGCGCGGATCGGCGTCTACAACGAGGTGTTCACCGCGATCGGCGCGCACTGCACCGTGCTGCTGCTGCGCGGGATGAACGCGGGCGGCCGGCACACCAGTGCGAGCTCGCGGCACCGCAGGGTGCTGCAGCACCTGCTCGAGCAGATCGACGAGTACGCCGACCGGCACGACGAGCATGTGCTGGTCATCGCCGACGAGGTCGGCGAGCAGTCGAAACACTGGGCCGACCTGCACGACTACCTGCGGACCGGCACCGACGCCCGGCAGCTCACCCGCATCGTCGACACCATGCACTTCGCGCCGTCCTCGGCATCGCGGCTGGTCCAGGCGATCGACCTGGTCGTCTTCCTCTACCGCCGGGTGCAGACCCACACCGAGACCGACGCGCGCGCCACCCGCGCCAACGCCGCCTTGTGGGCCCGGATCGAGCCGCGCGTCGGTCACCAGGACTGCTGGTACCCCTGACCAAGGCCCGGATGCACGAAGGCCCCGCACGCGGCGGGGCCTAAGGCTGGGTCGGAAACCAAGGGCTTCCTAGTCACTAGAATAGCCCCATCGGGTGAGAACGCAAACGCGCCACCAGCGAAAACCTTTCATCCTTGCGGAGGATGACCCCGGGCCACATTGCTGGCGGCGCCTGCCCCCAGACGGCAGTGCCGCAGGTGTTCCTGCCGGAAATCCGGTTCAGGCGTGCGGGGCCGCGATACGTTGCGGCCGTGACCGCGGTGCAGGAACAGCGATGGAAGGCCCTGGTCGAGGCGGCGGACCAGGCCGGGATCGCGGCGTTCCTCGAGCCCGGCCCGAGCGGCTACGGTCTCGGCGTCTGCGGGCACGCGTGGATCAGGATCCGTCCAGCGTCGGGCGGGTTCGCCCGCTGGCTGATACGTACCTCCCAAGCTCGCCGCGACACCTACGAGGGTGGCATCGCCGTCATGAGCAGGTCCTTGGTCGGGCCCGACCGGGTGCCGACACTCAATCCCGTGGAGGCAGAGCAGTCAGCGGTGCGGCACGCCGCCTACGCCCAGGCGTTCGCGCAGGTTCTGGCCGCCGGCGGCGTTCCCGCGTTCGCTGAGGCTCACTTCGACTGACTGCCACGCCGCCATGGACGTTCCTGTCGTGGCGCCCGGCGAGCCGGGCGGTGATCGCACGGCCGCCGGCCGGGTTGTCCTGACCCGGGTGGGGCTAAAGATCGGCGGGCAGTGCGCTGTCGGCGTGCTCTACCGGTCGGACCCTCGCCCAGTAGGCGACGGCGCTGATGGCCGCGATGACCAGCCCGTACCAGAAGTGTGTGTCGCCGGTGAGTGCGATCGTGATGCCGGCGATCACTCCGATCCCGGTGGTGAGGCCGAGCAGAGCTCGACGCTGGCGCCGTCGGCGCGCGGCCGGCAGATCCGGCACCCACCGGCTGGCCATGACCGCCTCGCCCCGGGTAGTCCACAGCTCGAGCTGGGCCGTGCATCCGAAGCGCAACGCCATGACAGCGGTGTAGGCGATGGGCGCTCCGGCGATGATCCCGGTGACTGCGGTCAGCGCGTTCATCGGGGATTTCTCTGCTGGGCCGGCAGCCGGCCGATGTGTGTGCCGGGAGTTGGCAGGGCCTGCAGGTCGGATTCGGTGGCGTTCGGCCAGGCCCGGGTGTCAGGGCCTAGCGGCCTCGACCGCAGGGTGGCAGCCGGGCGGGCCGAGTCTGCTGTTCGACGGTCGGCTCTGGACAGTGCGTACACCTCGACCGCGTAGATGACCAGGGCGCCGCCGGCCAGGACCGCCAGTTTGACCGCGGGGTCGGCGAGGCCGCCGACCGGAAGGCCGGCGGCGTGGCCCAGCAGCCAGAACGCCCCGACCGGCAGACTCAGCAGGAGAACTCCGGCCAGGGTGAGCAGTAGGACGGATTCCGCGGTGAGTTCGTCCAGGGCCCGCCACATCAGTAGCGCCAGGCCACCCAGCACTCCCACGATCAACATCCAGAACAGCATCCCGCACCAACCCTCCATCGATCACCCAGTATCCAGGTGCGGTCAATCCATCGCACCGTAACCGCATCCCGCGTCACCCGGGCCGGCAGGACTGCCACCCGGATCAGTCGGGCGCCCGGGTTGCTACCGGCCGGCGGGCAGCAGCGCGCCGACGAGCACGGCGGCGCCGACCAGGAACGGGCCGAAGGGCAGGTGCGTTGCCCGCCGTACGAGCTGGCGGGCCAGGACGTAGACCAGCGCGGCGGTGAAGGCGAGAAACGTGCCGGCGTACAGCGGCAGCCAGCCCAGCCAGCCCAGCGCGATCCCGAACCCGGCGGCCGCGGTGACGTCGCCCCAGCCGAGCGAGCCGGGCCGGGCCAGCGCGCAGACCGCGAAGATCACGACGGTGACGGTCCCGGCCAGCAGTGCCCGGGTCCAGTCGTCGTAGCGGTCGAAGCGTGCGGCGGGGATCAGCAGGCCGGCGAGGGTGCCGGCCGCCCAGGCGGCGGTGAGCGCGTGGGGGAGTCGCCGGACGGTGCCGTCCACCACGGCCAGGACCACGCCGAGGACCGCGAACCACAGGAAGGCCGGCTGCTCGAGTCCGGTCCGGGCGCCGGTCAGCACCAGCAGCACCGCGGCCACGACGAGCGCCTCCAGCGCCCACGGGCCGGGCCCGGCGGCGACATGGCATCGGGTGCAGCGGCCGGTCGCGGTCAGCGCCGGGCCGGCTCGGCCGGCGCGGGGGGTGCCGCAGGCCGGGCAGTGCCACTGTGGGCGGGTGCCGTACGGCACGAGGAAGGCGGCGGTGAGCACGCGTAGCCACGCCAGGGGCGAGAGCCATCGGCCGGCCTGCCGGATCCGGTCGGGACGTGACGGGTGGATCGGGTCGGTTGCGGGCGGGCCGGAGTGATTGTTCACGCAAACATCCCAGAACGCGACGGTTGCGTCCCGCCCATCGGGATCCGTCGTAGGGTCGCCGAAGTTTTACTGCACGTAACATAAAAGCGGATCAAGACGGCATCCTCGGCTACCCTCTGCGGTTGGCTCGACACTCAGCGTGCGTCGGGTTACCGGACCGTCACATAGGTGTCCGAGATGCTCCATAAGCGCATTCCCGCACCCACGTCCTATTGATCACTTTCAGTCACGTCATCAGTGATCATCGACGCGGATGGGAAGTTAGTGCCTGTTCAGCCCATCGGTCAATCCGCTAAAGTCCCGCCACGCGAGCGTGATCCACAGTGGGTGCACGGGCCATTACCGCGTGCACTCCCGTAGACGCCACGGGGAGGCGACGAACGGCATGCGCGTAGTTGATGCTTTGCGCCCAGCGGCAACCGCCGCGGCGGTGGTCCTGATGGCCGCCGCTTGTTCGGACACACCAGCCAAGCCGCCGGCATCGACACCGCCACCGGCGCCGTCCGCGGCCGCGTCCACCGATCCGGCGGCGGCGGTCGCCACCGCCGAGATCCTCGACCGGTTCAGGTCGTTCCGGCAGGCGTACGACGCCGCAGGGCTGACCGCTGACTACAAGAGCACGG
Organism: Actinoplanes sp. L3-i22; assembly: GCF_019704555.1. Classification (NCBI taxonomy): domain Bacteria; kingdom Bacillati; phylum Actinomycetota; class Actinomycetes; order Micromonosporales; family Micromonosporaceae; genus Actinoplanes; species Actinoplanes sp. L3-i22. The sequence goes on along the minus strand of NZ_AP024745.1, from coordinate 6,624,545 downwards.
CGCTGACCCAGTACCTGGTCGATCCGCTCAAGCAGAACGTCGTCAGGTTCCTGCTGGAGACCCACGTTCACGGCGCCGCTTACAAGGGCGAGACCCAGTCGACGCCTGAAGTCACCACACTGGATCTCAAGGCCAAGACCGCGACGGTCACCGAGTGCTACGACACCACCAAGTACCTGCTGTTCTACACCAAGAGCAACTCGCCGGTGCCGGTGCCCAGCGGCTCACGCCGCAACGTCTACGAGACCCAGGCCAAGGATTTCGGCGGCAAGAAGGGCTGGCTGTTCACCAAGTCCCAGATCTTCAAGGACCGGTCGTGCTGACCCGCCGGCGCCGGGCCGCCGTGGTGGCCTGGGCCCTCGTCGCCAGCCTGGTCCTGCACCCGTCGTCCGCCCTGGCCGACGACGGTGGCGGCGCCTGTAACGGGCCGGACTGCGGGGCGTGGGGCACCCAGCCCGGCAGTGGAGGCGACCACGGTGGCACGGGCGGCGGGGGCTCCGACGACGGCGGTAGCGACGGCTGCCACTTCGCCAGCATCACCGTGCCCTGCGACGGCGGTGACCTCGGCTGGTGGAGCAGCCCCTGCTATCTCAAACCGATGGCCGCCCCCAACCCGGACCCAGCCAACGGCGAAGGTTTCTGGTACTGGGCCACCTGCTTCGCCCCCAACGCTTCGCTGTCGGTCGGCATCCCCATGTGGTTCGCGGCCGCGCAAGGCCCCAGCCCCGAGGAACTCGCCCGCCGCGCCCTGGCGACGATCACCCTCAAGGGCCCGGCGATCGGCATCGGGACCGCGGGACTGGTGTTCACCCCGGTCTGGCTGTGGACCACGGTCACCCCGAACACGTGGGGCCCGATCAGCGCGTCCGCGTCGGCGGGCGGGCTGACGGTGACGATCACCGCCCGTACGGAGCAGATTGTCTGGGACATGGGTAACGGCGACTCGGTGACCTGCACCGCGCCCGGCACCAAGCAGGGCGCCGGTGAGGCGGACCGGCCTTCCCCGACGTGCGGGTACGACGGCTATCCCCAGCCGAGCCGCACCCAGCGCGGCGGCGCGTACACGGTGACCGGGACCAGCGCGTGGCGCGTCACCTGGGCCGGCGGCGGCCAGACCGGGGTCATCGACCAGACCCGCACCTCGAGCACCACTGTCCGGATCGACGAAGCGCAGGTGGTCAACCGATGAGCCTGACCGAGACCCGGCCCGCCGGGCCGCGGCCGATATCCGCGGCGGTCGCGGCCCGGATGCCGCGCCGGCGCCGGCCCGGGCTGCTGGCCGCCGGGGTGGTCGTCACCGTGCTGGCCACCCTCGGCGCGTACGCGTTCGCGCGCAACGCCGGCGACGCCGTCCCGGTCCTGGCCGTGGCCACCACGATCACCGCCGGGCACCAGATCAGCGCCGCCGACTTGAAGACGGTGCAGGTCAATCGGGGGTCCGGGCTCACCCCGATCCCCGCCGACCAGCAGAACACGGTGATCGGCAAGTACGCGGCCGTCGAACTGGTCGAGGGCACCCTGCTGACCGGCGGGCAGGTCACCGACGCCGCGGTGCCCGGCCCCGGCAAGCAGCTGATCGGTCTGGAGCTCAAGCCGGGGCAGTTGCCGGGCCGAAAGTTGCGCCCGGCCGAGCCGATCACGTTGGTGATCACGTCGGATCCGCGCAACGTCACCGTCGGCGCGAAGACCGCCACGCCGGCGTTGCCGCGGCCGCTGACCATTCCCGCGACCGTCGCCGGGATCGGGGACAAGGCCGCCGACGGCACCTCGGTCGTCGATGTGGTCATCGCCGAGGCGTACGGGCCCGGCCTGGTCGACCTGGCCCAGCAGGGCCGGGTCTCGATCGCGCTGGTCGCGGGGTAGCCGGTGTCTCTGATCGCCGTGGTGGGCGGCAAGGCGTCGACCGGCGCCACCGTCACCAGCCTCGCCCTGACCCTGAGCTGGCCCCGCGACGTGCTGCTGGCCGAGTGCGACCCGGCCGGAGGCAGCGTCCTGACCGGATACTTGGGCGGGCAAATTCCCGCCGACCGGGGTATCGCCGGGCTGGCGGTCGCCGACTACCACGGCCAGTTCTACGACGCGTTCGACGACCAGTTGATCTCCCTGACCGAGACGGCGCCGTACCGACTGCTGCTGCCCGGGGTGACCGACCCGGCGCAGTCGGCCGGGCTGACCGGGCTGTGGGCGCAGCTCGGGAATCATCTGCGCCAGCTCGAACGCTCCGACCCGCCGGTCGACGTCATCGCCGACTGCGGCCGGCTGCCGGCCCTGCACGGGCCACTGCCGTTGCTGCGGTACGCGCACCTGACCCTGATGCTGGTCGGCCGGACGCTGACCTCGATCGCGGCGGCCCGGGTCCGGCTGCCCCAGCTGCGCCGCGAGGTCGACCAGGGCGGCGGCGACCTGCAGCTGCTGGTACGCGGGAGCGGCGACTACGACGCCGGCGAGATCGCCCAGCACCTGGGTGTGCCGCTGCTGGCCGACCTGCCCGAGGACGACAAGGCCGCCACCATGCTCACCACCGGCGCCGGCACGCCGCGGCCGAGCGCCACCCTGCTGCGGGCGCTGAACTCAGCGATCCCCGCCATGCACACCCTGATCGAGGCGCGCCGCGCCGTGCCCGCCCCGGTGGCCGGGCCCTCGTCGCGGGAGGCGACCTTTGCCTGAGCAACGACGCCCTCCGCACCTGTACCGGCCGCCCCCCGGGCCGGCCGGGCACAACGGCACGCCGGTGATCGGGGCGCCGGCGCGGCTATTGCCGCCTCCGCCGCCGATCCCGACCCGCCCCACACCGGGCGGCGCACCGGTCGAGGTCGACTACGACGTCGTGCGGGCACTGCAGACGTTGGTCAGCGACCGGGTCAGTGACCAGATCCGCGGCCGGAGCGTCACCACCGCCGAGCAGCGCCAGCTGACCACCGACGAAACCCACATGGTCGTTCGCGAACACCTCGACAACCGGCTCAAGGGCGGTGACCGGGTGCCGGCCGGCTACGCGTCCGCACTGGCCGACGCGGTCGCCGCCCACCTGCTCGGGATGGGCCGACTACAGCCCCTGCTGGATGACCCGCAGGTCAAGAACATTCACGTCCTCGGGCACAACCAGGTACGGGTCGAGTTCGCCGACGGCCGGATCGACGAGACCTCGTACACGGCGGCGGGCAGCGACAACGAGCTGATCGAGCTGCTGCAGCACCGCGCCGCCCGCGACGGCATCACCGAGAGGTCGCTGTCGACCGGGCACCCGGTCCTGCATCTGCGGCTCGGTAAAGGCGGTGACCGGCTGGTCGCGACGATCGCGGTTACCCCGCGGCCGGTGGTGGTGATCCGCAGGCACCGGATCAGGAAGGTCACCCTCGACGACCTGGTCGAACTGCAGACGTTGAGTCCGAGCGCCGCGGCGTTCCTGCGGGCCGCGGTCGCCGGGCATCTGAACATGGTGATCCTCGGGCTGGCCGGCTCGGGCAAGACGACCACGTTGCGGGCGATCGCGTCGGAGATCCCCCGCGAGGAGTGGTTCGCGGTGATGGAGACCGAACGCGAGCTCGGCCTGGACCCCGTACGGCATCCGTGGGCGGTCGAGTTCGAGGAACGCCAGGGGCACGGCGCCAAAGACGTCCACGGCCGGCCCGAGGGCGAGCTGAAACTCGTCGACCTGTTCCCGGCGATGCTGAGAATGAACATGCAGCGGGTCGTGGTCGGTGAGGTCCGCGAGGCCGAGATCGTGGCGATGCTCGACGCCGGAACCACCACCCAAGGCACCCTGTCCACGATCCACGCCCGCAGCCCGGACGCCGCCCTCAACCGGATGGCGCACCTGCTCATCCGGCACGGCGGCAGCCCGACCCCAGTGGGCGCCTACATGCAGATCGCCGACGCGATCGATTTGATGGTCTTCCAGCGGCTGGAGAAACGCCAGGGCCTGCCGGACCGGCACTACGTGTCCCACATCGTGGAGATCAACGGCCTGAACGAGAACGGCCAGGGCATCGCCCGCAGCAACCTGTTCGCCCCGCGCGAGCCGGGCGGGCTGGGCATGCCCACCGGGGTCCGGCCCCGCCCCGACATCCTGGAGGCCCTCGAGTACGCCGGGTTCAACACGCGGCTGCTGCTCGATCCGGACTCGCGCCCGCAGCCCCGGCCCCGGGAGCGGTGACATGACGCCGCTGATGTTCGCCCTACTCGTCGCCGCCGCCGTCCTCGGGATCATCCTCGCGATCACCGGAGCGGTCGGTGCGTCGCCGGCGGTGGCCCGCCCGGCCCGGTGGCGGCAGCGACTGCTGCGCTCCTGGACCGGAGCCGGACTGTCCGACCGGCGGCGCCGGACCCGGCAGCTGTCCCTGGCCGCCGCAGTCGCCGTGACCGTGGCGGTGTGGCTGATCACCGCGATCCCGGTGGCCGGAATCATCGCCGGCGCGGCCGTGGTCGGCGTGCCGTGGCTGTTCGGCGCCGGCGCCGCCGAGCAACGCGCGATCGCCCAGCTCGAAGCCCTCGAAACGTGGACCCGGCAGCTGACCGCGGTGGTCCGCACCGGGCTGGGCCTCAACGAGGCGATCCTGGTCAGCACCCGCGACGCCCCCGCCGCGATCGGCGACGACCTGCGGCTGCTCGAAGCGCACCTGCGCGGCGGCGTCCCCATCCCCACCGCCCTGGACCGGCTCGCCGGCCGGCTGGCCGACGCCACTGCCGACGAGGTGATCGTCGCCCTGCGGCTGCACGCCACCGACCGGGGCCAGAGCCTGGCCGACATCCTCGACATGGCCAGCGCCAACGTCGCCGACGACATCACCGACCGGCGCGAAGTGTGGGCCAACCGGGCCGACCCGCGGCTGACCAGCAAGGTGATGACCGGGCTGGGCATCGCCGCGTTCAGCCTGCTGGTCATCAACCCGCCGTACGCCCGCCCGTACAGCAGTCTGATCGGGCAGACGGTGATGGTCGGCAGCACGCTGGCGTTCCTGGGCCTGCTGCTGTGGGTCCGCAAGCTCTCCGGCAGCAAGAAACCGCCGCGGATCCTGGACGGCGGTGACCCGTCATGAGCGATGCTCTGCGCGTCGCACTGTTCTTCGGCGTCCTGGCCGGCGCCGGCGTCTACCTGATCCTGCGCGGCATCCTGCCGGCGGCGCCGCGCCTGGACCTGGCCCTGCAACGCCTGGACACCGTCACCACCACGGCGGACACCGGGTCGCAGAGCCCGATCGGCCGGTGGCTGGCCGCCCGCCTCGAGCACCGGCTGCACGTGCCCGCCCAGCAGCTGCGCCTGCTGGGGAAGACCTCCGAACGGTACATGCTCGAGAAGATCGGGCTGCCGGTCGTGGGTCTGCTGTTCGTGCCGGCCCTGACATTCCTGTTGGCGACGATGGGGGTGCACCTGCCGTTCGTCCTGCCGGTCGCCGGCAGCCTGACGATGGCCGTGCTGTTCTTCCTCCTCGTCGACGTCCTGATCCGCCAGCAGGCCGACGAGGCCCGCGAACAGTTCTCCCGCGCGGTGGCGACCTACCTGCGGCTGGTCGCACTGGAACGCTCGGCCGCGCACGGCCCGGTCGAAGCGCTCGAGCGGGCCGCGCAGGTCGGCGACGGCTGGGTCTTCGACCGGATCCGGGCCGCCCTCGACGGGGCCCGCATCGCCGGGATCCCCCCGTGGGACGGGCTCAGCCAGGTCGCCGACGAGATCGGCGTCCCGGCGCTCGGCGACGTCGGCGACATCATGCGACTGTCCGGCACCGAAGGCGCCCAGGTCTACCAAACCCTGGTCAGCCGCGCCCAGTCGCTGCAGGTCGCGCTACGCACCCGCGAGCACGAGCGGGCCAACACCAGTACCACCCTGCTGTACGTGCCGACCAGCCTGATGGTGATGGTCCTGTTCGCCCTGGTCGGCTATCCGTTCCTGTCCCGGCTGATCGCCCCATGACCCGCCTGCCGTCTCACCCGAGGAGCACCCATGTTGTTGGTGTACGTGACCGTGGCGACCACCTGGATGAAGGCCCGCGCGCGGGAGGCCCGCCGCGACGACGGCGCACTGTCGGTCGAGCAGGTCGTCATCACCGTGGCCCTGCTGCTGGCCGCCGTGGCGCTGGCCGCGGTGATCACGGCGGCGATCAAGAGTCGCTCCGCGTCGATCGTCTGACCGGCACCCCCCGCTCTCGCTGGGAGCGGCTGCGCCGGTGGCGGCCGGCAGCAGCCCGCGACGACGGCGCGGCCACCATGGAGATCGTCGTCGTGATCCCCGCGGTGCTGCTCCTGCTGTTCTTGAGCATCCAGGTGGCGATGTACTCCGTCGCCCGGTCCGTCGCCCTCAACGCCGCGCAGGAAGGCCTGACCGCAGCCCGCGGCTACAACGGCAGCGCGGCCGCCGGATCCGCCCGCGCCCAGGACTTCGTGACCCGGGCCGGCGGCGACCTACTCACCGACACGCACGTGTCCGTCACCCGGACCGCGACCCAAGCCACCGTAACCGTCACCGGCTCCAGCCTGTCGCTGGTACCCGGCCTGCACTGGCAGATCCGGCAGAGCGCCACCGGCCCGGTGGAGAGGTGGATCGAATGACCTGGCGACCCTTGCGCCGGCCTGCGGTGCGCGACGACGGGTCCGCCGCCCTGGAACTGGTCATCCTGGCCCCGCCGCTGCTCACCCTGCTCGCCCTCGCGATCATCGGGATGCGCATCGAGGTCGCCGGCGCCACGATCGAAGGGGCAGCGCACGACGCGGCCCGCGCCGCCAGCCTCACCCGCAACGCCGGCGACGCCGCCGCGGCCGCCATCACCACCGCCCGCGCCGGGCTGCGCCAGCAAGGACTGTCCTGCACCCCGGACGTGGTCGTCGACACCAGCGGCTTCGCTGCCCCCGCCGGACAGGTCGGCACCGTCCGGGTCACCATCGGCTGCACCGTCTCGTTCGCGGACGTGACCGGGCCCGGCCTGCCCGGCTCCCGCCGCATCACCAGCAGTTTCACCAGCGTGATCGACGTCTACCGGGGCAGAACCGTTGGGCTCGGCAGCCCCGTAGCGCCGCCCGCCGTCAACCACCGCGGCGGTGCCGTATGACCCGCCCGCAGGGCGTCATCGATCGACGTTCGTCCCGGCTCGTGCGGCCAGGGCACTTTACAACCGTCGATAGCCGGCACAGGTCACACATCTCGCCGATGAACGGATTTCTCGGATGAGCGTTCCGAAGCGAAAGCCTGAAAAGCCACGCCGGTCCAAGGACGACTGGTGGGACGACCCGAAGACCAGCCGAACCGGCAACGACGCTCCTGCCACGCCGGTGGTCGACGACTCTCCGGCCACACCGGCGGGCACCGGCGGGCCGGCATCGGCTATCCCCGACGACGCCCTGCTGTGGGTCCTGTTCATCGGGTTGATGATCACCGTGCAACTAGTGACCAGTCTGGTGGCGGGGCCGCTGGACCAGCCGTGGAGCAGCATCGTCATCGTGGCCGGCTACGCGCTGGCGCTGCTGCCGCTGGCGTGGTGGCGACTGCGCCGTGCGCGCCGACCCCGACCTGAACGCGATGAGCACCGGCGATGACCGCGCGGCGTGCCATAACTGACCCCGGCATGCAGGCCTGTTCTCGCCGGGCCCGGCCCGATGAGGGCAGCATCTCGCTGTTCGTCGCGGTCGCCGCGTTCGGGGTCCTCGCCGCGATCGGCCTCGCCGTCGACGGCGGCGGTCGGATGCGCACCCTGCAGCACGCCGACAACATCGCCGCCGAAGCGGCCCGCGCCGCCGGGCAGGCCATCGACCTGAACGAGGCCGCCGCCACCGGCAACAAACGGCTCGACCCGGACGCCGCGGCCGCCGCCGGGCAGCAGTACCTGGCCGTCGCCGGCGTCACCGGCACCATCACGATCAGCGCCGACCGGCAACAGGTCACCGTGACCGCCACCGACCACTACAACACGATCTTCCTCGGCATCCTCGGCTACGGCCGGCTCACCGTCGAGGGCCACGGCGCCGCGCAGCTGCTCACCGGCTGACCAGAACAAAAGGGGGAACACCATGGCCTCACGTGCTGTGCGCCGCACCGGGCAGATCCTCACCGGGCTCGCCGCGCTGATCTGCCTGCTCGCGATCGCCGCCGGCGCCCCGGCCGCCCTGATCTGGCTCGGCGGGAACCCGCTGCCCGGCCACCTGCCCACCCTCACCGCCCTGAGCGACCTGCTGACCCGCCCCGACGACGGCACGACCTTCCTCGCCACGATCACCGTGCTCGGCTGGATCGCCTGGGCCTGGTTCACCATCCCCGTGATCATCGAAGCGATCGCCCGGCTCCGCGGTGTACGCACCCCCCGGCTGCGCGCGTTCACCACCCCGCAGAAAGTCGCCGCCGGGCTGCTGACCGCGATCGGGCTGCTCACGTCATCACCCGCGCTCGCCGCCGCCACCCCCGGACCCGCCTACGCCACCCCACTCACCACCAGCACCGCGGTCGTGCACCACACCGCCGGGCCCGCCACCCCGGCATCACCGGCCGGCCCACACCACGCCGCCCACACCACGCCGGCCAGCCAGCAGGCGCCCGGGGTGTACCGGGTGGCGCCCGGCGACCGGCTGGCCGCCATCGCGGACCGCTTCCTCGCCGACGACGACCGCTACCCGGAGATCGCCCACGCCAACCCGGCCCTCGAACGCCGCGACCACCGCTTCCCCGACCACATCGAACCCGGCTGGACCATCCGGCTCCCCGCCGGGGCGCAGGACCACGGCAGCCGCGACCACGCCCACGGCACCGTCCTGCACCCCGCCCCCAAACCCCAGCCGGCCACACCCGGCGCGCCAGGCACAACAGGCCAGGTCTCGGGTCAGGACGAGGCCGGCCCGGCCGGCGCCACCGCACCGCCGCCGGCGACAATAGCGCCCGCCAGCACCCCCGGCACCGGCCCGGCAACCGCCGCCACCAGCATGCCGGTGCCCTCCGCGGCCGCGACCTCGACCGGCGCACCCAGCAAGGCCGCGACCACCCCCACCGCTCCGACCGCCGCAGCCACCGCCGCGCGCCCGGCCCACACCGCAGCCAGCGGGCCCGCATCCACCCCCGCCGCCGGGCCGTCGGCCGCGCCTGACCAGCCTGCGGCCCCGGCTGCCCCTGCCGCAGAGTCCAGCGACGCCGTCGACGCCGCGATCACCGGCACCCTGGCCGGGGCAGGCATCCTGGCCGCACTGCTGCTGAGCATCCTCTACCGGCGCCGCACCCGGCAGCGCCAGCACCGGCGGACCGGCCGCCGCCTGCCACACCCCGCGGCAGGCGCCACCGAACAGGCGCTGCTGGCCGCCGCGCAGCCCGCCGACGTCGACCGGCTCGACGCCGCCCTGCACCACCTCGCCGCCAGCCTCGCCGGCTACCCCGTCCAGAACCTGCCGGACATCGCCGGCGCCTGGATCACCACCGGCCACGACCAGCACGGCGGCGCCCCGGTCATCTCCCTGATCCTCACCCGGGCCTGCCCGAACCCGCCGGCGCCGTGGCTGTCCGACGGCACCCACTGGATCCTGCCCGCCGACGTCGACCTCGACCCGAGCGCCGAGCACTTCACCCCGCTGCCCGCCCTGGTCACCGTCGGCTCCCAGCCCGGCCAGCACCTGCTGCTCGACCTCGAACGCCTCGGCCGGGTCACCGTCGTCGGTACCCGCGCCAACACCAGCGGCCTGCTGCGATACCTGATCACCGAACTGGCCTGCAACCGGTGGTCCGACGACGCCGACATCACCAGCGCCGGCCTTCCCGAGGCCGAAACCGTGCTGCTCGCCGCGCTCAACCCCGACCGGATCCAGGCCACCACCGACATCCCCGCCGCCTGCGCCCGGATACGGCGCCGGATCACGACCGTCACCACCACGCTGCACGACACCGGCACCGCCGACACCCTGACCGGGCGGCTCACCGACACCGGCGAAGCCTGGGCGCCGCGGATCCTGCTCGTCGCCGACCCGGACGCCCCGGCCCGGACCGCCCTCGACGACCTCGGCACCGACCTGACGGCCGCCGGCCGGTGCGCCGCCGCGACCGTAGTGGCCACCACCACCGTCAGCAGCCCCGGCCACGACCAGCACACCCTGACCTTGCTCGACAACGGCGTGCTGCAGATCAGCCTCGCCGCGCACGGCACCCCGTTCCTGGCCACCGAGATCCGCGCCGCGACGCTGCCCGTCGCCGAACTCGCCCCCCTCGCCGAGATCATGACGCAGGCCCGGGCCGCCACCGACGAACCGGTCCCGCCCGCCGCCGAACCCGAACCGTGGGCCCTCGGCGCCGATGCGGCCGGCGGCCTGCTCCCGCACCACCTGTTCACCGCCGCACCCGATCCCACCACGGTCCCGGCCGGCAACCAGGACCAGCCGGCCGCACCGGCCGCCGCCACACCCGTCGACGCCCAGCCCGCGCCGGGCCAGCCGGCCATCCACCCCGTCCCGGCCCTCGAAACAACGGCCTGCCGCGACACCCGGCCGGTCCCGCCGCAGCACCGCAGCCCGGCCGACCCCGACCTCGACGCCGACCTGCAAGCCTGGCACGACCAGGACCCGACCCGCCCCCTGGTCAGCATCCTCGGACCCGTCACCGTCACCGCCCCGGGCACCGAACCCGACCGGCGCCGCTTCTACGCCGAAATCATCGTCCTGCTGACCGGCCGCGGCACCCGCGGCATCACCGGAGACCAGATCAGCGAAGCCCTCTGGCCCAACCAGAAAGTCTCCCCCTCATCGAGGCGCGTCGCGATCACCCGCGTCCGCCGCTGGCTCGGCGAAACCCCGACCGGCGAGCAATGGCTCCCCGAAATGGGCTCCGACCGGCTCTACCGGCTCACCCCCGGCGTCCTGCTCGACTGGCACCTGTTCCGCCGCGCCCGCACCCGCGGCGAGGCCCTCGGCCCCGCCGGCATCCCCTACCTGCGCGCCGCCCTCGACCTGGTCCACGGCACCCCGCTCGACGGCGCCGACCGCGCCTACGCCGTCGGCGCCCGCACCCCGTACGCCTGGCTCCCCGAGTCAGAGCTCTATCCAGGACACATCGTGTCCGCCATTGTCGACACCGCCCATCGGCTCGCCGAGCTCTACCTCGACAGCGGCGACCACACCAACGCCCGCTGGGCGGTCCAACAGGCCTGGACCGCCGACCCGGACCGCGGCGACGACGGACCCTGGCAAGACCTCATGCGCATCGAACACGCCGCCGGACACCTCGCCGAACTCCGCAACCTCGTCGGCGAACTGATGCGCGCCCGTGACGCCGAGTATCCCGAAGACCTGGCATCGAGCACCTACACCTGGCTGCGTACCTTGGCCCCCGATCTGCTCAGCACAGGCACGTTCACCGGCTAGCGCGTTGGGTATGAACGTTCGCCGAGCCTGACTGGTTATGCGGCCATGAGCCGGGCTCGGCCCCAACGTTGCTTGCGTTGCTGCGGACACTCACGCGGGCTCGTCCGCGTTGTTGGGCGGCCAGTACGACGTCGCTGGCGACCATTCGCGCCGGAAGCGCCTCTGCTGGGGCCGCGCCGGTGATGCCGGCCAGGTGCCGCAGCAGATCCTTGGCCTGGTAGGTAGCGGAGATCGTGTGCTGGCTGCCGGGATCGTCGGCGGGGTGCAGGTACTCGACAAGGGCGGCTGCGCCGTCCAGAGTCGACGCCGACCTTCACGAACCGGTCCAGCAGCCCCACGAGATCGCCAAATGTCAGTACGTCGGCCGTGGCCGCGCACGTTGCCCGCTCGTCGCGCCTGGGTGGTGCTCTGCGGTCCGGCTTCGTCACTCGGCCGGGCTACACACGGCATCGTTGCTCGCCGACTTTTGCGTGTTGTTGACTGTGCGGCGTTTCTCGGACGTCGCCGTGCCGGTGCCGGTGAGACGAGCACGGTGGAGGCGTGTGGCCGGTCGTAGTGTGCCGTGGTTCGTTATCGGCTTGACGGTGTTGCTGATCGTCTTCGCGTGGCTCGCGCCGGCCTCCTGGTGAACCCGGGCGGAACGGGGTGGCTGCCGGCCACGTTCGGCGCCTGCGCGCTCGTGTGCGCGGGAAACCTGTTCTGGGCGGTGAAGAACCGCCGGCCGCTGCCGAACCGGTAGCGCCCACCCGTGAACCGGCAGGTCCCCCGCGGAGCAGCGGGCGGCGATGGTGGCCCGGCTGCTGCAGTTGCGCCGGGCCGGGACACTGACCGGCGAGCACGTGCGCCTGACCGAAGCCGGGCACGGCGTCGACGAGCGCACCGTCCGCCGGTGGCTGCAACGCGGCGGCCAGCAGCAGCGGGCGCCCGGCCGGAGTGGCACCGGCTCAGTGACACCGGCCGGGAGACGTACGGGTACGTCCGCTGCAGCATCGCCGCGCTGGCTCGGGCTCGGGCCGCGTTGGTCGCCGGCGAGTCCCGGGCGGCCGGGGTGCCGGCGCCGCAGTTCCTGATCGATGATTGGAGCGGCGCCGCACCGGCGGGGCTGCGCACCCTGCAGCGTGCGTTCGCCGAGAAGATGACCCCGGGCGAGCGGGCGTACTGGAAGAGCGGCGAGGCTGGGCGGCGGGCCGCCGATACGTACCGGCCGCGGTCGTCGACGCCATGCAGCCAGGTATCAGCCGGGGTCGGTGCCAGCCTGTCCGGCGCCGAGCGTTGCCAGATATTCACCCTGTTCGGCCCGGTGAGCCGCAGGCAGCGAGATGGCCGCGGTGGCCCCGGCCGTCTCGGTTCTGGGCACAGCCTGAAGCCGACGAGCGCCCTCTAGTAGACACTTCACCGTCTTCAGACGTCTGCCAGGTGAAGCCGGGCACTGCCTGACCCGAGTGCAGGAGGAGTCGTGGAGATCTGGATCCCCGTCATCATGACCGCGCTTACTGGTGGTCTTGGAGCGATGGTCACTATAGTCCGCGCTTGTCGAAGTCGGTCGCTGATCATCGAGGCGCTCAAAGAGCTACGGGAGGCGCAGACGGTGGAACTTACTCTCACCGAGCTCGGGGGGTCGCGCTTGCACCTGCGCGCGGATCGCGGCCAGGACACGGCGATCGACTGATTGCATGGCCACGACCAGCAGCTTCGAGCTGTCCGGCGAGGACTCCTCGCCGGACAGCTCGGCAGGCTTCAGGCAGTTCTATGAGAGAGCGTCTGTCGATCTCATTTCGTATGGGATTGCTTGCGGGCTGAGCCACCACGATGCTGCTGACATCGTGCAGAACGCGATGCTCGGTGCCTACCTGGCGTGGGACAAGCTTCGTGACCTGGGCTATGAGCGTCAGGAAGCTTACGTAGTCCGATCGATCCGAAACGGGGCATACGACCAGCACCGTGCTCATGGCCGTCTTGCTCAGCTGCTGGACAAGATCGGTAACCGGCAGAAGACCTCCTACGTCCAATGGGATGAGACCCCCGGAGGGGGTGAAGCCGGAACGCCGGTGCTTGATCTGCTGCGCAGTCTTCCGGATCAGCAGCGCCAGGTTCTGGGCCGGAAGGCGGAAGGCTGGACAACGCCGGAGATTGCCGCGCATCTTGGTATCAGAGACACGACGGCCCGTACCCATTTGCAGAAGGCCAGGAAGAAGCTTCGGGAACTATTGGCGGCATGGGAGGCGAGCAATGACGAAGGATGAAGCATCGCGCGACGTGCCGGCCGCCGAAGAGCGAATTTTGTTCGACCGGGCCGCCGCCGAAGCGGCGCGCCACCTGCGATTCGATGCTGACGCGGGTATGGCTGATCTGATGCGCCGGGTCCAGGATCACCAGAAAGAGCCTAATGACCAAGCGGAAGCCAGCAGCCGTAGTGGGATGTATCCCCAGCAGCTGACCGCCCGCCCCGAGCGGGTCGGCAAGTACTTCGTTCGCGTCCCGCAGCCGCCCGACTACACCAAGCCCGGGATCTTCGCCGTCGGTGGCGGGGTGCTGGTCCTGATCGGGCTCATCACGGCGAGTGCCAGAAGCGGTGCCTGTCTCGTGCTGATCCTGCTCATTGCCGGCGTTGTGGGCGGATTCCGCGGCGCCCGCGACCTGATCAACCGGCGCAACGCGTACAACGAAGCGATGGCCCGCGCGTACCCCCGCGCCACCGACGAGGAGATGGACGGCTACCTCACCGAGGGCACCAACCTGGCGGTGGGGAACGCCAACCGCCAGCTGAAGATCAACCCCAGCGGCGAGCTCACCATCCAGCGGGGTGTGAACCTGCTGGTCTTCTCCGGCTTCCCGGCCTCGGCGTACGGCTTCGACCTGCGGTTCGCGATCGGCGACGACAACGCGGTCCGGGCCTCGCACTACAAGATCCTGGTGGTGTTCGCGACGAACTACCGCTTCTCCACCTACGAGTGCATCTGGGAGATGAGCACCGGGGCGACCATCGCCGACGGCACCAAGGAGTACCACCTGCAGGACGTCGGCGGCCTGGAGACGGCCAGCGACCGGATCAGCTTGCCGCTGCACCGGACCGGCCTGACCGAGGAGGGCTCCGAGGACGACAAGCCGGTGGAGTTCACCCAGCGGCAGTTGCTGCGCCTGATGGTCTCCGGCCAGCCGGCCATCGAGATGGTCATGGGCATCTCCGGCGACGCCCGGTTCCGGATCGCCAACGGGCAGCCGCCGGAGTTCCCCGCGCCCGAGGACATGATCCACCAGCTGCGGCAGTACCTGCGCGACCACAAGTGGCTGGCTCGTCCCCCGCAGCAGTACCTGCGGACGTCGTTGGAGGGCGGTGCGGGCCTGGGCAACGTTCCTCCGGAGCCGCCTGGTTAGACCACCGATATCGCGAAGGGTCAAGTCTCAGCGACTACTCGAGGCCTTGTTGTGGTGCCCTCGTAGTGTCCGGCGCATGCCCGTGCACCAGTGCGCCTACTTCGCGCTCTCTTCCAGCCAGGTGTCGGCTGCTGAGTTCACCGCCCGGCTGTTGGTTCAAGATGAGACGGCAGCCGGCCTATGACCTCGTCACACCGTCACTCAACGAGTGATCACGATGAACATCGATCACTCTTGGCGGGACGGAACCCCGTTGTCGCTGACAAAATCACCGGATCGTCACAGAGCCGTCACCGCCCCCGGTGTAGCGCTCAATGAGGGCTTCGAGTTGTGAGGCAGCGCAGAGACCGGTCCTTTTGTTGGCGAGAGGCCGGGTTTGACCACTCATACCCCTGACGACACACCGTGCTGTTCCGCGGCGGTAACGATCCGCAGCTGTCGGTGTGTGGTCTCAGGAGATGCTTGACCGTTTGTCGTCGAGACATGCTTGACGTCAGCCAGGGTGGGCGTCTTTGCCGCGGGCTCGGAGACGCGCGATCGGTGTGGTGTCCTCGCGAGGCCGGATGGCAAGCTCCTCGCCGTCAGCTGCTGAGTCGGCGGTGGGGGTCCGCAACTGGCCGGTCCTGGCCGTGCCGGCCGGTGAACTGCGTGCCGTTGCCCGAGAGCAGCTCGAACGGCGCGTCTCCGCCAGTCCGGGCTTGCCGTCGGCCTCGAAACGGGCCCGCCACGTATGCAGCGACTGCCGCGATGTCCTGTACTGGGCAGCGACCTGCGTGATCGACGCGCTCGCCAGCGCCACACGCACCGCCTGATACCGGTATGGTTCTGTCGGTCAGTGTCAGCGCCAGATCTATCCGTTCTCGGGCGCCACTAACTTCTGCCGCGAGCTCGTGTCGGTGAGTTTCGGCGCCACCGTCATTTTCACGTTCAGGTGAGCCTGGTCCCTGGCGGCGCGAGAGCCTCGGCGGCGAGGTCTGTGGGTTAGTCGAAGCCTCGGTAGGTTCCGGTCGCGTCTACAGCGTCCGCGAAGTCGGCGAAATCCATGTTGGCGATCGAAAGGTTCGCCGAGACATCGGCGTAGAACTGCACCGGAACGCGGAAGCTGCGGCCTGGTTCAGTGTCCAGATCGACAGCGAGAAGCGGGTGCTCATCATCAGCCAGAGTCTTCGAGTCGACGACAAACAGGTAGAACACCTTGTCGTCGATGTCGGCGGCGGCGTCTGCGTCAACGAGTTGTTGGACCGTCGCGCCGGCATACACGGTGTCGCTGACGAAGGTGGCCATCCGGTAGTCGCCGATCCTGCTCAGACTCTCCATGAAAGCTTCCCAGCGACGATCGTCGTCGAAGTCCGTGCGAAGGACTAGCGAGGTCAGGTCATCGGATTGAGGCAACGACTGCATTGAAAGATCATCTCAGGTGTAGAAGACAGCGCAGGGCGCTGACCTTGGATTTGTTACCGAGTTCGAGCGCCACCGGCTGGCCGCCTCGATCGGGTGTATTCGATGTCGCTGAGTTTCAGCGCCACGGACTGCGGTGGGAGCATCGGCTGGTCGGGACGGAGGTCCGCCGATGCCGCGGATGTCGAAGGTCGAGCTGTTCGCGGCGATTCGTAGGGAGTCGCGGGCGGGCATGTCCGGACGGGCCATCGCGACCAAGTACCGGGTCAGCCGGCACACGGTCAGCGACGCGCTGGCGTCGGCATGGCCCCGGGAACGCAAGCCGTTGCCGCCACGGCCGTCGGTGCTGGACCCGTTCAAGCCCGTCATTGACGACATCCTCAAGGCGGATCTCGACGCGCCGCGCAAGCAGCGGCACACCGCGAAACGGATCTACGACCGGCTGATCGACGAGCACGGCATGCACGGCGTCTCCTACCAGGTCGTCCGGGGCTATGTCGCCGAACGCAAGCCGAAGATTCGGGCCGAGGCTGGCCGCGGTCCGGTCAATGTGTTCCTCCCCCAGACGCACCGGCCGGGTGAGGAGGCCGAGGTCGACTTCGGTGAGGTTGTGATCAACCTGCGCGGCGAGCCGGTGACCTGCATGTTGTTCTCGCTGCGGCTGTCGTTCTCTGGCAAGGCGGTGCACCGGATCTTCGCCTCGGGCGGCACCGAGGCATTCCTGGAAGGCCATGTCCACGCGTTCACCACGCTCGGCGGTGTTCCGACGGGCAAGATCCGCTACGACAACCTGAAGGCCGCGGTCGCCCAGGTGCTCGGCTTCACCCGCCAGCGGGTGGAAACAGCCAGGTGGATCGCCTTCCGATCCCACTACGGCATCGACGCCTTCTACTGTCAACCAGGCATCCAGGGCGCCCACGAGAAGGGCGGCGTCGAAGGGCAGATCGGCTGGTTCCGCCGCAACCACCTCGTCCCAGTCCCACAGGTCGACTCGTTCGAGCAGCTCAACGCCATGGTCGACGAGTGGGACGCCGCTGACGACGCCCGCCGCATCGGCACCCGCCCGCACACCATCGGCGAGCACTTCGCCGTCGAGCAGCCGCAACTCACGCCGCTGCCTGACGAGGAGTTCGAGACCGGCACCTGGCTGACACCACGGGTCGACCGGTTCAGCCAGGTCACCGTCCGCACGAATCGCTACTCCGTGCCGGTCCGCCTGGTCGGCCGGCAGGTCCGGGTCCAGCTGCACGCCTCCGACCTCGTGATCTATGACGGCCGCACCCCAGTGGCCCGGCACGAACGCCTGATGGCCAAGTCCCGATCCCGGCTCGATCTCGACCACTACCTGGAAGCGCTGCTGCGCAAACCCGGCGCGCTTCCCGGGGCCACCGCGCTGGAGCAAGCACGGGCGGCGGGCAAGTTCACGCCGGTGCACGACGCCTGGTGGGAAGCCGTCCGCCGGGTCCACGGCGACGCCGCCGGCACCCGAGCCCTGATCGAGGTCTTGCTGCTGCACCGGCACATGCCTCACGACCATGTCGTCGCCGGCCTGGCCACCGCTGTCCGCGCCGGCGCGTTGACTGCCGACGCGGTCGCGTTGGAGGCTCGCAAGTTCGCCGAGACCGACGACCACCGGTCGCTGGATGGCCCGACGATGCGGCACCCGGCCGGGAACGTGGTGTCGCTGACCGAGCGGCGGCTGGCGCAACTGCCACCCGACCGGCGGCCGCTGCCCACGGTCACCGCCTACGACCAGCTCCTGCGCCATCGCCGCACCGTCGAAGGGACCGGGCCATGACACGACACCGAGGACTCACCGAGCAGGCCGCTGACGCCGCCGTCGACTCCGCCTGCCGGCTGCTGCGACTGCCCACCATCCGCTCGCAGTTCAGTGAGCTGGCCGAGGCTGCTGCCCGCGATCAGATGACCTACCGCGGCTTCCTCGCCGAACTGCTGATGGCCGAGTGCGACGATCGGGCCCGGCGGCGTTCCGAACGCCGGATCAAGGCCGCCGCGTTCCCGCGCGACAAGAGCCTTCGCACCTTCGACTTCGACGCCAACCCGAACGTCGACCCCGCCGTCGTCCACACCCTCGCCGCCTGCGACTGGGTGAAGAAGGGCCTACCGCTCTGCCTGATCGGCGACTCCGGCACCGGCAAGTCTCACCTGCTCATCGCCCTGGGCACCGAAGCCGCGATGGCCGGCTTCCGCGTCCGCTACGTGCTGGCCACCAAACTCGTCAACGAACTCGTCGAAGCCGCCGACGACAAGATCCTCGCCAAAACCATCGCCCGCTACGGCCGCGTCGACCTGCTCTGCATCGACGAACTCGGCTACATGGAACTCGACAAACGCGGCGCTGAGCTGCTCTTCCAAGTGTTGACCGAACGCGAGGAGAAGGCATCGGTCGCGATCGCCTCCAACGAGTCGTTCTCCGGCTGGTCCAAGACCTTCACCGACCCGCGGCTCTGCGCCGCGATCGTCGACCGGATCACCTTTGGCGGCAACATCATCGAGACCGGCACCGACTCCTACCGCCTCGCCCAGACCCGAGCCCGCGCCGAAGACGCGACTCGCACGCAAACCTGAACCGGTCGGCTCATGGACACCGACGAACCCCGCGACGACCTCCTGCCGCTACTGCTCGAAATCTGCGAAGACTTCTTCGCCCACGCTGCTCCCGCCGTCCACCACGACCTCGACGACCTGCTGCAAGCCAGGCACATCACCGGCGGGCCCGGATGGCTGATCGACATGCTCGCACTCACCCGCCAACGCCTCGAGACCTCGCCCGAACCCGGCGGATCACGGCCTGGGCGGGCGGCCAACTCGCGCGAGAGTGGCGCTCAAACTCACCGACATTGATCAAGCCGACCAGCCCGAGCCGGCTCCGAAACTCGCTTAGAAACGGCCCTCGTTCTCGCCGACATAATCACCGGTACTCGACCAAAGCCTGCTGATCCACGACCGCCCCGAGCCACCCGAACGGGGCGCCGAGAAGAAGATCAACTGTCGGGCCTGATCGTCAAGCATGTCCCGATAACAAACGGTCAAGCATGCCCTGGGACCGCACATTGACAGCAGCCCATCCGGAGCGGGTCACCACACCGGGGCGGCCTCGAATGCACATCGTCTGTAGTCGAAGTCTGGTCCCGTGCGGAGACGGTCAACCAGTGCCTTGGACGGACCGTAGTCGGGGTTGACGTGCCGGCCGAGGAGTATGGCGGCAACCGCTGTGGCGCCAGCTGCTTTGAGCGCGAAAGCCAGTGACTGGGTGCGGCTGCCGGTGGTCCAAGTGTCGTCGATGAGCATCACGCGAGCCCCCGCAGCACCGCCGGGCGGGAGGATGAACCTGTCGGTATGGAAGCGACGGTCTTCCGCCGGATAGCGAGGATTGGCCTGAGGATTGAGCGCAGGGAGCCACAGCCGGCTGGCAACGATGCTATTGAGGGGATGAACTCCCGCTCGAGCCCTGGTGGACGGCACGGTGACCATGTGCGTGAACGGACCGCCGAGGGCGGCGGTCAAGCATTCCCAGTGATAGGCGATGAATATGATCGCCAGCGAGGAAAGGCTGCGCTTAGCCTGAACGGAGGGTGGCGCGGCCTTGTAGACGGCAAGGTTGTGCGCATGCTGCGTGTGTTTGATCGCATAGGAGATGGGCGCGACCACATCGGCCAGCTGGCCGCGGGCCTCCATGCGATGCTGGTCGCACTGGTAGCAGAGTTGAAATCCTTCGCTGGCGCTGCTGCGGCATACCGTGCAGATGCCGGCACCGGGCGGAAGGGGATTACGCAGGTAGGTGCTCTGCCGCTGAACCAGGTCGACTTCGGCCGTCTGTGCGGCCGTCCACTCTCTAAGTGTTGGCAAGGCGCGGCAGACCCTCCAGCGCGTCGTCGGAATCCGGGATCTGCTGGACGATGCGTTCGACGGCCGCGATGAGCTCGCTGGCCGTGCCGACTACGACGACGCCGGGCCGACTGGCGTAGTCACGGGCCCACTCATGTACCAGCAGCGAGTCGGCGAGCACCACCGGCCGGCCGTGCTGCAACGCGAGACGAGCTTGGATGCGCGCACCGCTTTTCTCAGCAGCCTCGACGACGACAGTCGCAGCGGAGTAGCCGCTCATCACGGCGTTCCGCATAGGGAAGCTTTGTCTGGTCGGCGAGGCCTCCGGCCAGAACTGGCTGATTACCAGGCCGTCACGGACGATGCGCTGCTGCAAGGGCCGGTTCGGCGCAGGGTAGTACCGGTTGACTCCGGTGCCGATGACAGCGACCGTGCGACCACCGGCTCGCAGTGCGGCCGTATGCGCGGCGGTGTCGATGCCCAGAGCGAGTCCGGAGACGACGGTGCATCCTGATTCCGCAAGGGCTGAAGCGATCTTCTCGGCGGTGTCGATGCCACGGTCGGTGGGTTTTCTGGTTCCGACGACAGCAACGGCACGTCGGTCCTCAGCCAAGGTGCCGCGGGTGAATACCAGCGGCGGCATCTCCCGGATGTCGCGTAGCCGCGCCGGATACGTGGTGTCGAACAGAGTGTGCACCCCGATGCCGTCGGCTTCCCACGCCTGTACCTCGGTAAGAGCGGAGTTGAGAGCGGTGGTCACCGCGGCATCATCGGGAAACAGCGTGTCGCGGTCGCCGAGCGTCCGCTCGAGGACACTTATGGCGTCGCCGCCGGTCAGTACGTCCGAGGTGATCTCGTGCCAGTGGGCGCCGGGCCGTCGGAGCAGGGCGATGAGAGCTGTCACCTGCCCCTGACGGTCGTGTCGCATGGCAGTGATCCTAGAAGCAAGCGCGGTGAATGGCAGCGGCGCGGGAGCCATTGCTGCTCCTCCCTTCAGATGAGCTTGGCCATTATTATCGAACGGACGTACGACAATTTCGGCTGACCAGGATGTTCGTACACCAGCCCCGCCCTGAGATCCGAGCTCCTTAGGGCTTGGCTGTCAGGTTTTCACCCCGCTGAGCGCGCCACCTGCCGTGTCCGATTCCAGCCGAACTGGCTCGTTCGGCAGGCCGAGACCCTCGGTTAGGCAATGGCTTGTGCGTCGGGTGCCTGCTGGTTGCCCGAGGTTGAAAGCAAGAAGGCTGTATCGGCCGCTGTCGGCCGGCCGCAACAGCTTCTCGCGCTGGCCGTGGTCGCCTCGGCATCCGGCGCTGTCGCGAGACCGTACTGATCCTCGGGTCTGAGAGCGCCGATAGTGATCCCGCGGGTCGGCGGGAAGAAAGCGCTGTTGCGCAGCACCCCGACGTCGGTGCCCAGGATGCTGCCGGGGGCGATGGGTAGCTCGTGGTGACGCCCGGAAGAGCAAAGTGCTGGCCAGTGTGGGCACGCCCGCTGGTTCGCGATGATCGCTGAGGCCGTGCTCATTCCATCCGGTCGGGTAATTCACGCTGGAGCGCACTGCGATCCATGCATGGCAGATCGCAGACGCAGTCAGCCCGGCCGTCGGCGGCTCGGCCGTACAGAAGCTGAGAACGCCCGGCAGTGAGATGACTCGGCTCGCGATCAACCTCGAAACGGCTGTGGTGCGTGCAGCGCATTGCGTCCCCAGGGGCTCGTATCGGCAGGCTGGAAGCCGCCGACTCATCCGATCGGGCATGACCATTGGCACGCGAAGGCGGGTCGGATGAGCGGCCCGGACAGGTGGCCGCCCAAACGGCCGTTCCTTTCATATGCCGCAAAACGGACCCTTGCTCTGTATCCGTCTGCTCGGAATAAGGTGGGAATGGAAAGTAGTCACAAGGCCAGCGCGGCTTCGCTACCTACGCCACGGCGCGCGCCTCGACCAACACGCCGCATCACCGCAACAGTGATGCTGTCCGTCATAGCGGTGCTGGCCACCCTTCTGCAGGCTCCAGCCGCGCAGGCCGCCACCGCTCCGGCGGTCACCGTGCCGGCGGGCCAGTTCAGCGGCGTCGGTAATCCGGTCAGCGACCTGGCAATGACCGCCTCCGGGGGCACACTGCCGCTGGCATGGTCAGCCACCAACCTGCCACCCGGCCTAACCATCGATGCCCTCACGGGCGTCATCAAGGGCACCCCGACAACGGCAGGCACCTACGCGGCGAAAGTGACCGCTAAGGACGCCGCGAACCTTTCCAACACCGCCTCGTTCTCATGGACGACAGGCACCGCACCAGTAGTAGCCGCCCTCGCCGCTCCGGGATACCGGACCAGCCTCCGGAGCACCGCGGTGTCCGGCATCACGCACTCGGCAAGTGGCGCGACAACGCCGTACGTATGGTCGGCGACAGGCCTGCCCACCGGTTTGACGATCAACTCGTCGACCGGCGCGGTGACCGGCACACCCACAGCCAACGGCTCGTTCACGACGAAGGTCACCGCTACCGCCGCGTCGAAGATCCCGAGCGCTCCGTTGTCATACACCTGGGACGTGGCGGACGCCCTGGCGTTCACCGCACCGGCCACCCAGCAGGGCACGATCGGACAGGCCACCTCGCTGACCCTGTCCGCGAGCAGCGGCACTAGCCCCTACACGTGGACGGTCACCGGCCTGCCCGCAGGACTCACCGCGACGACCGCCGGCGTCATCTCCGGCACCCCCACGACCGCGGCGACCTCTACGGTTTCCGCGACGGTCAAGGACGTAGTCGGGCGCACGCTGGCCCGCACGTTCAGCTGGGTTGTCGCGGCCGGCCCGTCGGTCACCGCCCCGACCACCCAGAACGGCACCACCGGTGCGGCGATCACGAACCTGACCGTGACCGCTGCCGGCGGGACCAGCCCGTACACGTGGACCGCGACCGGTCTGCCCGCCGGGCTGGCCATCAGCACGGCGGGTGTCATCTCCGGCACCCCGACCACCGCCGGCTCGTCGACGGTCACGCTCACCGCCAAGGACGCCAACGGGCGCACCGGCAGCACCACCTTCACCTGGAACGTCGCCGGCCCGCTGACATTCACCGCGCCAGCCACGCAACAGGCAACCGTCGGTCAGCCGACCACGCTGACCCTGTCAGCTGACGGCGGCACCAGCCCCTACACCTGGACGGTCACCGGCCTGCCGGCCGGCTTGTCCGCGACAACGGCTGGCGTCATTTCCGGCACGCCTACAGCCGCGGCGACCACCACGGTTTCCGCGACGGTCAAGGACGCGGCCGGGCGCACGCTGGCCCGCACGTTCAGCTGGGTTGTCGCGGCCGGCCCGTCGGTCACCGCCCCGACCACCCAGAACGGCACCACCGGTGCGGCGATCACGAACCTGACCGTGACCGCCACCGGCGGGACCAGCCCGTACACGTGGACCGCGACCGGTCTGCCCGCCGGGCTGGCCATCAGCACGGCGGGTGTCATCTCCGGCACCCCGACCACCGCCGGCTCGTCGACGGTCACGCTCACCGCCAAGGACGCCAACGGGCGCACCGGCAGCACCACCTTCACCTGGAACGTCGCCGGCCCGCTGACATTCACCGCACCGGTCACCCAGCAGGGCACCGTCGGCGTCGCAGGCTCGCTAACACTGTCCGCTGACGGCGGCACCAGCCCCTACACCTGGACGGTAACCGGCCTGCCCGCGGGACTGTCCGCGACGACCACCGGCGTCATCGCCGGCACCCCCACAACCGCGGCGACCACCACCGTGTCCGCGACAGTCAAGGACGCGGCTGGCCGCACGCTGACGCGCACCTTCACCTGGGCGATCGCCGTGCCGGTAGCCGCCACCGACCCGGGCGCGCAGACGGGCACGGTCGGCCTCGCCGGCACCCTCACCCTGACCGCGACCGGTGGCACAAGCCCGTACACGTGGACCGCGACCGGCCTTCCCTCCGGTCTTGCCGTCACCAGCGGCGGCGTGCTCTCGGGCACCCCGACCGCCGCCGGCGCCACGCGGGCCACCGCTACCGTCACCGACAACGTCGGCCGCACCAGCAGCGTCTCCTTCACCATCACCGTCACAGCAGCGGTCGCGGTGACCAACCCCGGCGAGCAGAACAGCACCGTCGGCATCAGCGCGCAGCTCACCTTGGCAGCCACCGGCGGCGCCGGCACCTACACCTGGAAAGCCGACAGCCTGCCCGCCGGCCTGACCCTCGACACCGTGACCGGTGTCATCTCCGGCACCCCGACCACGGCTATGACCGGAACCGTCAAGATCACCGCAACCGATTCCTCCGGCACAGCGGGCATCCTCAACCTCTCCTGGACGATCGTCAGCCCCACGAGCCTGGCCAACCCCGGCTCCGTGCAGGGCACTCTCGGTATCGAGGTCTCCCAGCAGCTGACCGTCACCGGCGGCAAAGCCCCATATACCTGGACAGCCGCCGGCCTGCCCGCCGGCCTGACCCTCGCTGCAGGCACCGGTCTCATCAGCGGCACCCCCACACGCGGGACCACCACGAACGTCACCGTCACCATCACCGACATCCTGAAGAACACCAGCACGGTGACCTTCTCATTCGTCATCGCCGCCCCGGCTCTGACCTTGACCGCGCCCACCCCGAACGCGACCGACCAAGGTCAGCCCGTCGCACAGCCGCCGATCACCGTCACCGAGTCCGCCGGGCCACTGACCTGGACCGCTGACGGCCTGCCCGACGGCCTGACGATCAACAGCACCACCGGCGTCATCACCGGCACCGCACGCTCCGCCGGAACCTTCACCGTCACCGTCGCCGCCACCAGCGACAACGGGCGCGCGGGCAGCACCTCCTTCCCCTGGCAGATCTACGCCGCACCCGCCACCGGACCCACCCCGGACTCCGGCACGGCCAACGGGCTCGGCCCGGATGTCAACAGCGGCGGCGTGACTGTGCTCGGCGGCTACGCGTACACCGTCGTAGGCCTCAAAGTCGTCCGCTACGACGTCACCGCCGGCAAGAACGCCCCTGCTCAGACGGTTGCCGGTAGCAACGACTACGGATGCGGCAACGCCAGCAGCGGCAGCCAGGCACGCTTCTACAACGGCGCCCGGGTCATCGGCACCGACGGCTCGCTGATCTACGTCGCGGACTTCATCTGCGGCCTCCGGGTCGTCGACCCCGCCACCGGGGCCACACGAACCATCCAAACAAACTTCGCAGCGAGCTCGATCATTGCGGGTCACTACCTCTACACCGCGGACAACAACGGCCGGATGTGGCGGTACAACCTGCAGTCGGGTCAGACGGCTCGTCTGTTCGAGAACATCGAGTTGTACGGCATGCTGGCCGCCGACGACACGTACCTGTGGGCGTTCAACAACTCCAACAACACGCTCAACCGCTTTGCCCTGGACGGCAGCACCGCGAGCAAGACGTTCCCGCTGCCCGGCAACGGCGTCACCGCCGCACGGTCGGCCAGCGACTACGTCTACTTCACCGACAACCGCAACCTGCTCAGCCGCATCAGCAAGACCGACGGCAGCCTGCAGATCGTCGCCGGCGACGGCGCCCACAACGACGACCTGCTCTACAACACCACCGGCATCGCCGCCGACAGCACCTACCTCTACACCGCCGGCGACCACGGCCTCACCAAACTCACCTCCACCGTGCGTACCTTCACACCACCTGCCACCAGCCCCGTCGTGGACTCCGGCACGGTCAACGGGCTCGGCCCGGATGTCAACAGCGGCGGCGTGACTGTGCTCGGCGGCTACGCGTACACCGTTGTAGGCCTCAAAGTCGTCCGCTACGACGTCACCGCCGGCAAGAACGCCCCTGCTCAGACGGTTGCCGGTAGCAACGACTACGGATGCAGCGATGCCAGCAGCGGCAGCCAGGCACGCTTCTACAACGTCCCTCGAGTCATCGGCACCGACGGCTCGCTGATCTACGTCGCCGACTTCAACTGCGGCCTGCGCGCAGTCAACCCGAATACCGGCACCACCCGCACCCTTACCGCGCCGTACGCCGCGAGCTCGATCATTGCGGGTCACTACCTCTACACGGCGGACAACAACGGCCGGATGTGGCGGTACAACCTGCAGTCGGGTCAGACGGCTCGTCTGTTCGAGAACATCGAGTTGTACGGCATGCTGGCCGCCGACGACACGTACCTGTGGGCGTTCAACAACTCCAACAACACGCTCAACCGCTTTGCCCTGGACGGCAGCACCGCGAGCAAGACGTTCCCGCTGCCCGGCAACGGCGTCACCGCCGCACGGTCGGCCGGCGACTACGTCTACTTCACCGACAACCGCAACCTGCTCAGCCGCATCAGCAAGACCGACGGCAGCCTGCAGGTTGTGGCCGGCGACGGCGCCCACGACGACGACCTGCTCTACAACACCACCGGCATCGCCGCCGACAGCACCTACCTCTACACCGCCGGCGACCACGGCCTCGCCAAACTCACCTCCACCCCCCGTGTATTCCAGGAGCCCGCCGACCACGCCGCCGTCGACTTCGGCGATGTCCGTCCGCTAGGCGCCGATGTAAACAGCGGCGGCATTGCCGTGCTCGGCGGCTACGCGTACACCGTCGTAGGCGCCAAAGTCGTCCGCTACGACCTCGCCGCTGGTGCGACCGCTACCGCACAGTCGGTAGCCGGCAGCGATGGCTACGGATGTGGCGACGCTGGCAACGGTAGCCAGGCCCGCTTCTCCAGCGGAGCCCGCGTCATCGGCACCGATGGCTCCCTGATCTACGTCGCCGACTTCAACTGCGCGCTGCGGGCAGTGAACCCGAACACCGGCGCTACCCGCACCGTTCCCGCGCCCTTCGCAGCAAGCTCCACCATCGCCGGCAACAACCTCTATACCGCTGACAGCTACGGCCGTACCTGGCGCTACAACCTGCAGTCCGGCCAAACCACCCGCATGTTCGAGAACATCGACATGTACGGCGTTCTGGCTGCTGACAACAGCTACCTGTGGGGATTCAACAACTCCGACAACAAGCTCTACCGCCTCGCCCTCGACGGCAGCCCCACGGCCAAGACGTTCCCGCTGCCCGGCAACGGCGTCACCACCGCCCAGTCGGCCGGCACCTACATCTACTACACCGACAACCGCAACCTGCTCAGCCGCATCAACAAAGCCGACGGCAGCCTGCAGATCGTCGCCGGCGACGGCGCCCACGGCGGTCTGCTGCACACCACCAGCGGCATCGCCACCGACGGCAAATACCTCTACACCTCCGGCGAACACGGCCTCGCCAAACTGACGTCCGTCGACCGTACCTTCGCGAGCCCCGCCGAAGGCCCGGTCCTGGACTCCGGGATGGTTACCCGGACCGGCCCCGACAGGTGGGCCTTGGGCATGACGGTTCTCGACGGCTTCGCCTACATCGGCATGGGAACCAAGGTCGTACGGGTTGGGGTTCTCCCGGGCAAAGACCCCACACCGACGACAATCGCCGGCAGCGACGCGTCCGGCTGCGACAAAGCCGACATGGGCATGGGCGCCCAGGCGCGCTTCTACAACGCCAACATCATCGGCAACGACGGCGAGTTGATCTACATCAATGACCCGACCTGTGGACTGCGGACGGTCAAACCAGCAGACGGCACGACCACCACGATCGGACCTGCGGCAGGCGGGCGCACCGCGGTCGCCGGGCGAAACCTCTACAGCGCCGACAGCGCAGGAAAGATCTCACGCTACGACCTCGGAACGGGCGTAACCACCCGCGTCTTCGACGGCGTCACGATGAACGGCCCACTCGCTGCCGACGATACGTACCTGTGGGGATTCGACAGCGCCGGCTCGCTCCGCGGTCTCGCACTGAACGGCAACACCGCCGAAAACAAAACGTTCTCCATGCCCAACAAACTCGTCTTCGCAGCTCTCTCTGTGGGCAACTACATCTACTTCGCCGACGGACAGAACCTGCTCAGCCGGATCAGCAAGACCGACGGCAGCCAGCAGATTGTCGCCGGCGACGGTGCCCACAACGACGACCTGCTCTCCACCACCGTCGGCATCGCCGCCGACAACACCAACCTCTACACCGCTGGCCAGCACGGCCTCTACGTCATCAGCAAAGCTTCACGAGACTTCACGTCCCCTATCGCCGATGGGGACGGTCCGAAGCTCGGAATCGACTCGCCTGAGAAGAAGATCGCCAACCTGCCTGACATCCGGTCAGGCGTCACTGTCCTCGGCTGGTACGCCTACACCGCTTCAGGATCGAAAGTATCGAAGACCAACATCTACACCGGCGAGACCACCACGGTGGCCGGCGGCTACAGATCCGGATGCGGCGACGCGAACACCGGCGACCAAGCGATGTTCTACAGCGCGTCCGTCGTCGGGTACGACGGATCACTGATCTACGTCTCCGACTCCGTCTGCGGCCTTCGCGCAGTCAACCCGGCCACCGGTTCCACCCGCACCTTGCAAGCGTCGGCAAACCAGCGATCCTCCATAGCCGGCGAATTCCTCTACACCATTGACCAGTCGAACACCCTGTACCAATACGGACTCAAAAGCGGCATCACCAACAAAGTCAGACAGGATCTCCCCGCCGAGGCCCTGATGGCCGCCTTCGAGTCCGGTGTCTTTATCGTCAATGACCAAACAAGAACGACAGTGCTGGCCGAGGACACAGGCGGCAAGCAGGTGGGGCGCTCCATCGGCACCATCTCCGAGATCAACAACAACCTTCGCTACCACGTCTCGGGCTCGTACATGGCATACGCCGACAACGCCTTGTACGTCATGGCAGAAATATCACAGCAGGAATCCCAGCCGCCGACCCTGAGGCTCGCCAGGATCGATGCAATCGGCGCGATGACGGTCATCGGCGAATCACTCGAACTGTCGAGTGGCACCAACGCCGGCTTCGCGATGACGAAGACCGACATCTACCGCCTGAACAACACATCCTTCGGCACCACCGACATGGTGCGAACCCACACCGGCGGCGTCCAGGACGAGGACCCGAACTTCCAGGTCGACCTGAGCCTCTATGTGGAAAAAGGCACCGCCTTCGTTCCGACGTCGCACGCTGAAGACCAAGATCAGTTCAGCGGGCAAGTTCTTTTCTGGGATGCTGAAACTGGCCTGTGCCAAGCAGTATGTCAAGGCGTCAGAACGCTGGCCAGAGAATATTACGACCGCGCCGGAGAAAAAGAAGAACCGTGGCTGTGCGAACTCGGAGTAAAAGACTGCACCGTCGATGACTACGAACGTTTCATAATCTACAAGTACGTGGACGAGCAAAGATGGTACGACCACGGCGGAAACCTTCTTACCGTACGCAAAAGAGACATCTTCACCACGGGATGTACGGACTATGCAAGTTCTTCAATTTGCGCAATCGACCTTTGGGCTAGCGAAAACCTTAGCGGCAAAATTGATGATGCGGCGACGGTCTACGACGTCTACGACCTGATCCGAAAGTTCCTCCGTGGACGTAATGGTGTCCGCCAGGAATGCCTCCCCTTCAACAGCTTCCGCGGTGATACCCCCGTACTCATGGCGGACGGCAGCACTACCGCCATTCAGGACATTCGCCCCGGGCAGCTCGTGCTGGCCGGTGACCCCTCCAGCCAGACGGCCTCCGCCCGGCCGGTAACCGAACTACTCATCAACACGGACACCGATCTCACCGACCTCACCCTCGCCGACGGTTCCGTAATCCACACCACCGCACACCACCCGTTCTGGACACCCGAAAACCAAGAATGGACCGACGCCCAGAACCTCGTTGCCGGCACAACCCTGAGCAGTACCAACGGCATCACCACTGCGGTCACATCGGTGCGCACCTTCACCGGCAGCATGACCATGTACAACCTGACCGTCGACCGCATCCACACGTACTACGTGATCGCCGGTAACACGCCCATCCTGGTGCACAATTTCAATTGCCCGAGGAAGATCGACTACGACTCAGACGATCACGACCTATCACGCCGGGCCGCCGACTTCCGGCGAGGAAACGGACTTTGGGACGCCGAGCACAATGTCGCTGTTGCCAGAGTTCGGGCGCCGGACGGAACGACACGTATTGTCGAAAGCTCGAGCGGCCCATCGGGACACTCAGAGAAGAGGATCATTGATCAGCTGAAGCCGGACGACGTAGTAGTAGAACTCTACTCCGAGCGGAAGCCGTGCCCAGACAGCTGTGACCCGATGCTGGAGATGGACAAGCGTTTTGATGAGGCAGATATAACCTACTCGGTAGACTGGCATACTCGAAAGACCGAGCTTGGCAGGGCGAAGAATCAATTCGAGACCGGCGAGCTGAGCAAGCTAGTTGCAAAAGCTAAATATCGGCGTGGCGAATAACGGTAGGATCCGATGGCGGACGATAGGAGCGATATGGTAGTCGGAAGGGTGTCTCCAGAAGAAGAAGGCAACCTCCAAGAGCTGGCACAGGCAGTTGCTGCAGATCTTCGATTCATCGGCTTGAAAGTTGAAGAAGCAGGCGATTGCTTTACCGGCTCCGTAAACTTGATCGAAGGATTTGTCGTCTACTATGATCCATCGTCCCAGGACGATGAAGGTGGCGTTTTCGCCAGATGGAAGCCAAGCGCTGGGCTGCTCGACACGGTGCCGAAAGAAGGGGAACCGGACACCAATCAATTGTATAAGTCGATCAATGCAATGTATGAAGCGCTTCGCAAAATCCTTGAAGCAGCTGGATGGCAGGTGGCTGAGGGTGATTACGAGCCCGCCATAAAGATCAGTCGGAAACCAAAGCACATCTAGATCTATAAGAATGGTGCGGGGCGAGGAAGGTTACGGCGACCTTCCTCGCCCCGCACCATTCCGGGGAAACGAGTCCATTATCTAAGCAGGTAGCCCGAAAGTCGGTACGCAACCCGCTCGGTTAGTACTCCAGCAGGAGATCCGTTTTACGGTTCTGTGAGGGCTTGGCGGGCGTAGTGGCTGGTATCGCGGTGGCTTGATGGCGGCGCCGGAAGATGGACCAGGCGACGACGTCGGCGATCCGGCGGGCGGGTTCGAGGAGTCAGCTGGGCCGCCGTCGGCGTATGGGCCGACAACATATCCAGCCAAGCCATCGGCTGGAACCTGCCCCTTCACCCCGACCACCCCGCAACCGCAGTCGCCAGCGCTTACCAAGCAGTCAACGAACCTGCGGTCCTCACGATCGGACTACTCACCAGCAGCAGCCGACCGCTCTGCGCCCCGCCAACACCGAACACCAACACCGTATGGGTCGTCGAGGGCATCAGCGTGCTCGCTGCCATCGCCGGACAGCGAGTCTGCGCCCCAGTGTTGTGCCGCAGCGGTATACCGAGCGTGGCAGTCACCCACCTCGTCAAGGCTGCTGTCGCCGCCGGATGGCAAGTAAAGGTGTCCTCCGATTTTGAGCCCGGAGGCCTTCGTGGCGCCATCGCACTGATGCGCTACGCGGGTACAGCGGCGACTCCCTGGCGGCTCACCGCGGCCGACTACGCGGCAGGACAAAGCGAGGGGGAGCCATTCACGCCGCGACAAGTTCCTGCAACGCCTTGGGATCCCGAACTCACGACCGCCATGCGAAAACGCCGGCGACGTGTAAGCGAGGAAGGCAGACTTCAACTACTCCTGGTAGACCTGCAGGATTCGTAGCAGGGTCCCGTCGGTAAGCACCACCACACCGAAGGACCGGGGGCTGTCCGACCGGCCCCGCAGCGGCCGCCCCCGCAGCGGGCAGCCCGAAACTCGGCCAGCGCATCCACCGACTGCTGCTGACCCCGAAAGCGTGGACCACCGCCCGAATCTGGCGAGCCCTGGGTCGTCCACAGCTCAGCCTGTCCACGCTGCGCCGCCGCAATCGGAAACAGGCCCGCTGGTGCCGGGTTCTCCCACGAAGAGTGATGATGGTTGGTGTGATCGGTCGTGGACGCCGTCGCGATGGCCCAGGCCGCCCGCAGCCTGGAACTCGACCACCTGTGCTGGCCGCGGCAGGCCCGCGATCGCACCGCCCTGCGAGTCCTGACAGCAGCTCGCGATCAGATGAGCGGCGAGCGCACCCGCGCGGTCAACGCGCTGACCGCGCTGCTGCGAACGGTCGATTTCGGCGTTGACGCCCGCCGGGCCTTGACCACCACGACGATCGCGACCATCGCAGCCTGGCGCACTCGGAACAACGGCACCACGATGGTCATCTGCCGCGCCGAGGCCATCCGGCTGGCCCGGCGCATCCGCGCTCTCGACGCCGAACTCGCCGCCAACCACACGGCACTTCAGCAAGCCGTCAGCACGCAAGCGCCGCAACTGCTCGCCCTGCCCGGCGTCGGCGCCGTCGTCGCCGCAACCGTGCTACTCGCCTGGTCACACCCCGGACGCATCCGATCCGAGGCGGCGTTTGCTGCCCTGGCCGGCGCGTCACCCCTACCGGCATCATCAGGAAACACCACCCGCTACTGGCTCAACCGCGGCGGCGACCGGCGCCTCAACCGACCGCTCTACACCGTCGCGCTGGTCCGCATGGGCCACGATGCGCGCACCCGCGACTACGTCGCCCGCCGCACCAGCGAGGGCCGCACAAAACGCGAGATCATGCGCAGCCTCAAGCGCTACATCAGCAGACAGCTCTTCCGGACTCTGAACGGCGCCAACCCTGCCATCAGCAGCACTTAACAGCTATAGAAGCATCTCACTGAACAGCGCGGCCTGGCTTCGGAATTTACTCGTTGCTGCCGGTTTCTAACGACTCGTTCTTGAGAATTAGTATTGCTTGAATATTTTCTGCAAACCAACGGTTTCGTTCGAGTAGGAGGCCACTGTACGGCACCGGGAGCACCATCGTCGCTCCGGACAATGTCGCTACTACTAATTTGGTTTGTCCGAAGCGGCGCCGCGTCTGCACGTGGGAAATTTGTGCCCAGGGCGTAAATGTCGTCGACAAGCGACTGCGTGTGATAACGAGGATGCCGGCGCGGTCAGCGACGACGCGTATTGGTAGAAGGCTGGTGTAGCCGGCCACTGCCGGCGCGGCAAAGGCTATGAGGCCGATGATAATTCTGTGAGTAATTGGCCGGTTACTTGCAGCGAAGAATTGCGTTAACACTGCTACCGTCACCATGCCTGCGAATCCTGCGGCACCAGCATGTTGAAGGCGTTGGCCGAGAGTCGTTTGGAAAGTCACCGGCACGGTGTGGGTCATTGCGAGGTCTCCTCTTGCCGACTGTCGGTCTCTGGTGTTTTGAAGACCGGTCGCTTCATTCTCAACGTTTCTGTGGTTCAACTTCGGCAGCGGCTTCCTGATGTTCCTGGGCTGCGACCTCGCCGCCGTGATCTGCTTCGTGCTGGTCGTGATGATCCCGTTCGGCTTCGTCGCCGGGCGCTGTTGTTGGCCGAAGGTGGCGTCGTCGGCCAGCGCAAGTCTGGCTGGCCGACGACGCCGACGCACTTATCGAGCGCAGTGGAACACCGAGCCCCACTTGTCCGGGTAGGAGAGACGCCACACCTTGTGAGCCCTTACTGTTGCGGTGAAGACCGCTCCATGGTCGCGAGTGCAGTATTTCTTATACCACCAGACGAATCCGCCTCCGATGAGCCCGCCGATAACCGCTCCAGCGACGCCACCGATGCGGCTCCCGATGGCAGCAGCGATGATAGGGAGAATTTGTCCCCAGTCAGCGTCGATGTCGCGGTGGGACAACCTCGGCTGCGGATCGTCGTGCGAGCCGAGGAAGCCGCCGCCATCGGCGAACTCGGGCTGGCCACCCTGCGGCGGCTCAAGACCGGTGATCCGGCCGCGCCGGGCTGGCCGGTCATCGCCCGGCTGCTGCGCCTGCTGGACGCGGTCAACGCCGGGTTGGACTCCCCGCCGACCCCGCACCGGCGCCGCGCCATGCTGGACGTGGTCGCGCTTGTGTTGACGCGGTGCGCGCAGCCTGGTGCCGGCAGCTACTGGGACTGGCCCGCCGAGCGGTGGGAGGCCATGCTGGGCCGCACCGTGGCCGAGTTCCGGGCCGCCGCGCCGCCGTGGGTCGGTGACGAGGTACGGCCCTATCTGGCGGCGCACGCGTTCCTGCTGGGCGGGTTCACCGCGTTTCACCGGCTCGGCAGTTTCCAACGGCTGGTGCTGTGCTGGCGGCTGCCTGGCTCAGACCGGGCGACCCGCAGGCCCCTCCCTCGGGGGCAGGTAACCGTGGGTGCGCAGGATGCGCTCGAGGAAGTCGCGGACCATGAGGGTGGCCTGTCCGGCGTCGAAGAGGTCGTCGCCGCCGAGCCGGAACACCTCGTAGCCCTCCAGCTGCAACGCCCGGTCTTCGCGCATCATCTCCGCGTACAGGCGGGGGACTCGCGCCGTCGGCGTAGTGGTGCTTGCCGTCGATCTCCATGACCAGGCGGCGGCGCCCGCGCAGCAGCATGAGGTAGTCCATGCGCCGGCGGGGCAGCGGACCGGCCGCGCCGGACCGGCGGCCTTGGGTGTTCGGGTCGAAATGCAGATAGACCTGCGGGATCAACGCCGGCAGGCCGAACCCGTGCTCGGCCAGCAGCTCCCGGTAGGCCCGGAACGTCAGCCGCTCGGGTCCGGGCTCCGCAGCCCGCTCTCGGCCAGCGTCGAGCGAGCGGGCCGGGCGGCGGTACAGCTGAGTGGCGGCATCGCACTCACTGATGCCGGGCTCGGCGTTCCGATCGGCCCACCAGGCGACCAGCTCCGCCCAGCTGAGCCCGCTCTCGCTCAGCGGCCGGTCGCACACCAGGCAGAACTGCGCGTTCTTCACGATCTCGATGGTGTTACTGACCGCATCGGCGAGTACCAGCTCGGGCTTGGGGCCGTCGGCCGCGAAGATCAGGTTCCGGAACGGGGTACGCACGCCGCCCTGCCGGGCGCTGACTACCTGCAGCAGACCCCACAGCTGCGGCAGGTAGTGCTGATCGACGACCCCGGTTGCCGAGATCGGTCAACTGATCCTCGGTGTAGTCGCCGATCCGGCTGCTAGAACGAGAAGCTCGCCTTCGCTATCGTCGGCGAGCCCTGCTACGGGAAGCCTGGGTGATCGTTGCCAGGCTCATGCGGCGTCCTTTCGCGGGCGCTGGCGGCCAGCTGACTTGAGTGAAGCGGCGCGTGCTTCGGCCATCTCGTCGCGACCCTGCTCGTCTATCACGGCGTAGTCACCCCCACGGGTGACCTTGGCGAGGAATTTCTCGACTTGATCAGGGGTCATGGAGCGACCATCGCCGTAATTACAATGCTCGAATTTGTCGGCTCGGCAGTCTTTGACGAGGCTGGTGGGGGAGAAGCCGCAGAGTTCGGCCACCTCTTTGATAGGCGTAGCACCTCGTGTCCGGGCGTTACTGATTTGAAGGTTGGACAAGATCAAACTGAGAAATTGTTGCACCTCGTCGGCGGTCCAGGGGCCGGGCCTCATGTCGCGGCCTGCGCATTGCAGCGGCTGAACGTCCAGAGTTTGGAGCCGTCGAGATCGGCGTGGGCCGTGCCTGCGATGACAGGGCAAGGAGTGGCGATGTGTCCACAGGCGCCGCTCTGGAGCCGCGTTAGATCGTGGTGTTTGGCGCCGGCCTCGGCCACGAGTTCGCGAGCGGTGGATTGTTGGTGCTCGCGGAGCCGACGGACTTCCGTACCGTCAGTCATCGATCGCATGATGGCGACAATAGGCTACAAGTGGCTAGCTGGGCAAGGTTGTGTGGCTCGAAATGGCTAATCGCCTCATCGGGCGACGCAAGACTGCAACGGCCACTCCCTGCTCCGCAGGAGCCACCCCGGGTTCCGCTGCAGTAACGCTTCAAGAAAAGCCTACGTCTCTACTTCACGTCACCACTTGTCGCCACCATGATGTAGCCATGTCAGACTGGAAACGCCTCGGCGACACCGTCATCAGCCGGCGCATCGAACTCAAGATGCCCAACCGCGACGACCTCGCCACCGCCAGCGGCATCAGCTACCGCATCCTCGGCGACATCGAAACAGGACGCCGCAGCAACTTCGACCGCACCACCCTCGCCAAACTCGAACAAGCCCTCCACTGGACCGCCGGAAGCGCCCGGACCATCGCCGAAGGCGGCGAAGCAACCGTCGCGACACGGCCAGCGGCCACCGAACATCCCGATACCGCAACACCTCACGCCAACGACGCAGCCCTGAGCCAGGACGAGGAGCCGTCTCTTGCCCGCGTCCGGAACAGCGACTTGCCCGACGCGACCAAAGCCAAGATCATCAGGCTGCTACGCGCAGACCAGCAACGTGCCGCACGCGAACGCGACGCCCTCGCCGAAAACCTGATCCGCGAACTACGCGAGG
Source organism: Actinoplanes sp. L3-i22 (assembly GCF_019704555.1). NCBI lineage: Bacteria > Bacillati > Actinomycetota > Actinomycetes > Micromonosporales > Micromonosporaceae > Actinoplanes > Actinoplanes sp. L3-i22. The sequence goes on along the minus strand of NZ_AP024745.1, from coordinate 6,588,333 downwards.
ACGCCTAACCTCCTTGGACTCCGGCGCAAAGAAATCTTCCAGCCCCAGCAACTCACTGTCGTCGCCCAGATCCGCCAGATGCCCGTAGATGTCCATAGTCGTCTGAAACCGAGCGTGACCCAGCCGGCCCTGAATCTTCCTGAAATGCCACCCCTGCGCGATCAACACCGATGCATGCGTGTGCCGCAGGTCATGCGGCGACGGCCGACGGTGCGCCGCCAGCACGCCCTCGCAACCGCAATCCGAAATCTCGTAGATATTCGGGCCCCGTTTGTTGCCCTTCTCCGTCAACGGCACGACCGGCGGATGCTCCGGGCACCGCTGAGCCGCCGCAACCGCCTTATACCAACACTGCTGGCGGAAATTGCGATGATTCCACCTACACCCCCGCGGACTGGTGAACAGCAGCGCTCGAGGGCGTTTCCCCTTTACACGGGCAGCTAAAAGGTCCGCAGCAGGTCCAACGACCGTGACGTCGCGAACACTGGCCGGCGTCTTGGGCTTTCCAAGCGTGCCGTCCTCGCGCAGACTCTGCCGCACCAAGATGGTCGCACCACCGGTTCTCGGAAACACAACATGCTCAACATCGAGCGCGAACAACTCGCCGATCCGCAACCCGGTCCGAACCCCCAGGAAGATCAGATCCCGGAGATCAGGCCCGCACTTCGCAAGAATCAGCGACACCTCATCGGCGGTAAGAAAAATGCCCTCCGACGGGCCGACCGGCGGAAGACCGAACACCCGCTTCCTGTCGCCCGGACCCGCAGCCGCCGGATTGACCCCAATCCAACGCGGCGAAGCCGCGCCCAGGCAAGCCGCAAAAATCGTGAACTGCTTGCGGATTGTCCAAGCCTTCAGTAAACGGTTACCGACACGCCGATTCTTGTTCCCATACGTGACCCGCGCCGACTTCAGCTGTGCCACCCACTCAAGAACATGCTCACGGGTGATATCAGGCAGCCGCCGGTGACCGAAGTACGGCATCGCACGCATCCGAAGATAGCGCTCGTACTGCTTGAGGACCTCCGGCTCTACCGCCTTCGTCCGATGCAACATCTCAAGCCACTGCTCAGCCCACATCTTGAACGTAGGCACCACATCCGGGCCGGCAGCAGGGGAACCGAGGATTGCCTCGTAACACTCATCGCGAGTGATGTCGTGACTGCGCGCCTCGACGAGCTTCTTCGCTGCGAGAGCGAGCTTCAGCCGGGCGGCCGGCGGTCCGCTGAAGGTGCACGACTGTTTCGCCCCACCCCGGCTGCCGCCGAGCAACCACGTGATCCGGACCGAGTTGCCGCGGTGTTCGGGAGAGGAAGCCATAGACGGGACCGTACCTTCCCCCGTTTCCCCACGGGGTCACCAGACGGTCGAATTTGCTCTCCTGCGATCGAGCACGGTCGAGTTTGCGCAAGCATGATGACCTGCATAAACGCTGTTTCTGCAGGTCATCGTCTACAAGCGACACTGAACATCACCAGGACGGTGTCGAAGCCCGCGGCCTCGGCCTCCTTGGCCTGCGCGGCCACCGTGTCGAACAGCTGCTCGTTCGGCACACCGGGGTAGGTGAAGTTCGGGATCTGGTAGCCGAGCCGGATGGTCATGCTGTCCCCAGTTTCATGTAAGAGGTCTCTCACTTGGTAATGTAAGAGCGAACTTACACCGGAGCAAGGGGACACGATGGGCGAGTCGCGTGATCGGGGTTACCACCACGGTGACCTGCCCGCCGCCCTGGTCGAGGCCAGTTTCGGGCTGCTCGCCGAGGTCGGGCTGCGGCGCTTCTCGGTCGCCGCGGTCGCGCGCCGGCTGGGCGTCAGCTCCGCCGCGCCGTACCGGCACTTCCCGGACCGTGACCACCTTCTCTCCGCGGTCTCCGCGGCCGCGGCCCGCGACCTGCGGTCCGCGATCCTGACGGCCGCCGACGCGGCCGGGCCCGATCCATCTTCGCGCCTGGCGTCGCTGGCGGGGGCCTATTTCCGGTACGTGGTGCGAACCGGCGCCGGCCTGCACGTCATCTACGCCGCGGAGCTGTACGAGGTGCCGGACGAGGCTCGCCGCGCCCACACCCGCGCGCTGATGGAGACGCTCCTGGACCTGGCGTTCGCCACCGAGGTCGGCACCTACCAGCAGGCCGTCGCCCTGGTCGAGGCGATCATCGCGGTCGCCCACGGCTACACGACCCTGTTCGCCGAGGGCTTTTTCAACCGCGGCGCCCTCACCATCGACACCACCGCCACCCGCGCCATCACCGCCGCCCAAGCCCTGATCCGAGCCGACCACCCCCACTGATCCCTCGCGGTCACCGCCGCGCGTGCCGTGATCCGGGCCGACCGCCCGCACCGGCCCTGCGCGATCCTGGCCGTGCCAGCCCTGGTCCGGGTCGACCGTCCGCACCGACCCCGCTACGAGATGATCTTGCGGGCGTCTATGCTGCCCGCTCGTGACGATCAATCCCCGCCGGTGGTGGGCCGCGCTCGCCGCCGCGCTGCTGGCCGCCGGCGCCCTGAGCGCCTGCCGGGCCGGGACCACGCCGGCCGTGGCCAGCGCCTCCTCGCCGGGCTCGGCGGCGCCGGTGCCCGAGGCGACCCCGTCGAGCCGGCCACGCCCCAGCGCCGGCGCACCCACCTCCGAGTTCCAGGCCTGGGTCGGCCAGGAGGTCCGGGCCGCCATGAAGACCGAGACCGAGGGCCTGCTCAGCGGCGATTTCGACAAGTTCGCCGTCGCCGCGCGACCGGGCGACAAGGCGCTGCTGGCCGAGTTGCAGCGCCGGTTCCGCACCCTGCGCGCGCTGCACGTGACCCGCTTCGACCAGCGCATCGACGTGCAGCCGCACGTCCTGCCGACGAAGGGCACCTGGCAGGTCACGCACATCGTGACCCACTGCTTCGTGGAGACCGACTGCGCCACCGACGAGGCCGTGTTCGACAGCACGTGGGTGGAGACTCCGGACGGCCTGCGACTGTCCGGCTTCCGGCGGCACGACCGCAAGTCGCCCTGCGTCTCCTGCGCCTCCCGGGAGACCGGCCCGCTGAGCCGCCCCTGGGAGACGACCGAGCTGGTGTCCAAGGTCGGCCCCCGCACGCTGGTCGCCGTCCCGATCGCGGACCGCGACCGGCTCGACGAGGTGTCCCGCCGTGCGGAGAAGGCCGCCGCGGTCGCGGACCGCTACCTGGTCGGCGACGGCCCGATCGACCGCTACCGGGTCTTCGTGGCCGACGACGCGTCCTGGAAGCGCTGGTACGACGGCGACCCCGGCCAATGGACCGCCGGCCAGGCGTTCCCCACCGGGCCGAACCGGATCGAGGTCGAGGTGCTCGACTCCCAGCTGACCGCCGGCTTCTCCGACGAGCTGCTCACCCACGAGCTGGCGCACGTCGCCACCCTGCGCAACGACACCTATTACGGCCGGGACGACGTGTGGTTCCTGGTCGAGGGCATGGCCGACTACGTCCAGAACCAGCGGCCGGGCGTCACGACCTACCGCAAGCGGTACGCCCTGGACCACCTGCTGCGGCAGCGACCGCTCCGCTCGGTCGCGGTCGAGCCGCCGGCCGACAGCGCCGGCCTGATCGACGCCGACAGCCGGTACGCCGTCGGTTACTACACGCTGACCTATCTGATCGACAAATACGGCAAGGCCAAGGCGCTCCAGTTCTTCCAGGGCGCGGTCCAGTACGGCATCGGCCTGGACGGGGCGTCGCAGTCCGCCCTCGGCAAGCCGTGGACCACCGTGGACAAGGAGTGCGCCGCCTACCTCCGAAGCCTCTGACCCCCGCGCCCAGCCCCGCCGACCGAAAGGCAGCCGCGACTCGCCGAGCAACGGCGCCGATGGCGGGTCAGCTCCGTGGGAACGCATCGGCCGGGAAGGTGACGGTGATGTCGAGGCCGCCTTCGGGCCTGGTCCAAGCGTCGACCTCTGCACCGTGCACGTCCGCGATGGCCTGGACGATCGCCAGCCCGAGACCGTGCCCCCGACCGTGCAGCCGCGTGCCGTGCAACCGCTGGAACGGCTCGAACAGCCGCTTCAGCTCCTCCGGCGGCACCACCGGCCCGGTGTTGCGGATCGTGATCCGCCCATCGGCCCGGCCACCGTCGGAACGCCCGTCGTCTCGGCCCTCTGCCCGGCCGCGGCCTTCCGTGCGGCCGCGGCCTTCCGTGCGGCCTCGCCGTTCCGTGCGGCCTCGGCCGGAACCCGCGCCTGGTGGTTCGTCCGTGGAGCCGTTGCCGGAACGTTCATCGGGTCGTCTATCCAGGGGGCCGAGGGGGCCGAGGGGGCCGTGGAAGCCGGGACCCGTGACCTCGCGCTGGAACGGCTCGGTGACCACCTCGACCCGGCCACCCGGCACGTTGTGCAGCATCGCGTTGTCGACCAGGTTGATCACCAGGCTCTCCATCAGCCGGGTGTCGCCCCAGATCAGGGTCGGCGCCAACCGGCTCTCCACCGACACCCCACCGGCCGGCCGGGCGGCCAGGACGGTAGCCGTCATCTCGGCCAGGTCCATCTGGATCGGCCGCTCCACGCCCTGCTGGCCGTCGGCGAGGGTGAGGAGCGCGTCGATGAGCCGCTCCTGCGCGTCGGTCAGCAGGAGCAGCTGCTCGCACGTCTCCCGCAACGACCCGGCCGACGCGTCCGGGTCGGCGAGGGCCACCTGGAGCAGCGTCTTCTCCGCGGTCAGCGGCGTGCGCAGCTCGTGCGAGGCGTTCGCCACGAAGTGCCGCTGCGACGTGAACGACATCTCCAGCCGCCCGAACAGCTGATCCAGCGTGGCCGCCAGCTCGGTCAGCTCGTCCCTGGTCCGCGAGGTGCCGCCCAGCCGGCGGTGCAGGTTCGTCGCGGAGATCTCCCGGGCCGTCTCGGTCATCGTGCGCAGCGGCCGGAGGTACCGCCCGGACACCACCCAGCCCAGGGCGAACGACGCGATCACCAGCCCGGCCAGCGCCACCGCCCAGGTGCCGATCGGGAAGTGGGTGACCTCCGGCGCCGGATGCGGATCCGGCCCACTGCCCACCGGGGCGGACTCCCGCACGCCGAGCAGCGGCACGGTCACCAGCACCGACCCGACCACGAAGAACGGCACCGCGTAGAGCAGCATCAGCCGGGTTCGCAGGGTCATGGCTCACCGACCCGGTAGCCACCCTCGCGCACGGTGTGCACGATCGGCGGGGCGCCGAGCTTGTTCCGCAGCCGGCGCACGGTCGTCTTCACCACCGTGCTGAACGGGTCGGCCGCCTCGTCCCACACCCGCTCCAGCAGCTCCTCGGCCGGCACCGGCCGGGTACCCGCGGCGAGCAGGCACTCCAGCAGGCCGAACTCCTTCGGGCTCAGGTCGAGCCGGCGCCCGCCGCGGGAGGCGACCCGCAGCGTCGGGTCCAGCGTCAGGTCGCCGGCCCGCAGCACCGGTGGCACCAGCACCGACGGGCGCCGGCCGAGCGCCCGGATCCGCGCGACCAGCTCGGCGAAGTCGAACGGCTTGGGCATGTAGTCGTCGGCGCCGAGCCCCAGGCCCTCGACCCGGTCGCGAACCGTGCCGGACGCGGTCAGCATCAGCACCCGGCTGCTCTGATGCTTCGCGACTATTCTTCGGCACACCTCGTCGCCGTGGGTGCCGGGTAAGTCCCGGTCGAGCACCACCACCTCGTAGCGATTGACCGACAGCCGGTCGAGCGCCTCGTCACCGTCGAACGCCAGGTCGACGGCCATGCCCTCGCGGCGCAGGCCGACCCCGATCGCCCGGGTCAGAACTTCGTGATCCTCAACCACCAGAACTCGCATCCGTCCACGATGCCAGGCCGGAGGTGACAACCAGGTGACAGCCGCTGACACCTGGCTGACACCGGCCGCGGCGTAGAACGGCAGCCATGATTCTCGTCAGCGGAATACGGAAGCGATACGGCAGCGCCGTCGCGCTGGACGGCATGACCTTCGAGGTGCGTCCCGGCCTGGTCACCGGCTTCGTCGGGCCGAACGGCGCCGGCAAATCGACCACCATGCGCGTCATCCTCGGCCTGGACGCGCCGGACGCCGGCCACGCGCTGGTGGCGGGTAAGCGGTATCGCGAGCTGGCCGACCCGATGCGGCACCTCGGCTCGCTGCTCGACGCCGGCGCGCTGCAGCCGAGCCGCACGGCCCGCAACCACCTGTTGTGGCTGGCCCACTCGCAGGGCCTCGGCGCCCGCCGGGTCGACGAGGTGCTGGAGCAGACCGGGCTCGGCGGGGTCGCCCGGCGCCGGGCCGGCGGCTTCTCGCTGGGCATGCGGCAGCGGCTCGGCATCGCCGCCGCGCTGCTCGGTGACCCGCCGGCGCTGATGCTGGACGAGCCGTTCAACGGGATGGACCCGGAGGGCATCATCTGGATGCGCGGCTTCCTGCGCTCGCTCGCCGGCCAGGGCCGCGCTGTGCTGGTCTCCAGCCATCTGATGGGGGAGTTGCAGGGCACCGCCGACCACGTGATCGTCGTCGGGCGCGGGCGGGTCATCGCCGACGCGACCGTCGCTGAGCTGCTCAAGTCGGCGTCCGGCGGCCGGATCACCGTACACACGCAATCGCCGGAGGCGCCGGAAATCCTGACCGCGGCCGGAGCCGAGGTCACGCCTGCCGGCGATGGTGGTCTTTCGATCGCCGGCTTGCCGGCGGAGTCGATCGTGGCGGTGCTGCAGCGGCACGGTGTGGCGTTCTCCGAGCTCGCGGCCCACCGGGCCACCCTCGAGGACGCCTATCTCGAGCTGACCCGCGACGCGGTCGAGTTCCGGGCGGAGGCTCCGCGATGAGTCTGCTGCGTGCCGAGTGGACCAAATTCCGGACCGTGCGCGGCTGGGTGCTCGGGGTGGTCGCCGCGGCCGGTCTGATCATGCTGTTCGGGCTGGCCCCGGGCATGTCCGGGTCCTGCGGGAAGCACGGGCCGGCGTCGGAGTGCACGCCGCTGGTCGGGCCGGGCGGCGAGGAGGTGCGGGACGGTTTCACGTTCGTGCATCAGCCGCTCGCCGGCGACGGCAGCGTCACCGTCCGCGTCGCGTCGCTGACCGGCGCGATCTTCGGCGGGCCGGGCGTCGATCGCCCCGGGCTGGCACCCTGGGCCAAGGCCGGTCTCATGATCAAATCCGGGACAAAACCGGGTTCGACGTACGCCGCGGTCCTGCTCACCGGCGCACACGGCGTGCGCATGCAGTGGGACTTCACCCACGACAAGGCCGGTCCGTCCGGCACCGGGCCCCGATGGCTTCGCCTGTCCCGTACCGGGGAGACCGTCACGACCGAGGCCTCCGCCGACGGCACCACCTGGACGGACGTCGGCTCCACGCGCCTCACCGGGCTGCCGGCCACCGCGGAGGTGGGGCTGTTCGTCACCTCCCCGCAGTACAGCGTCGAGTTCCACGAGGGCCTGCTCAACGGCTCGGAGGGCGGGCCGAGCCGGGCGACCGCCGCGTTCGAGCAGCTCACACCGGGCGCGGGCTGGAGCGGCACGGCCTGGCACACCGACTGGATCGGCGGCCGGCCGGACTGGTCCGACCTGCCCGACCCCGAGCAGAACGGCACGGCCTTCCAACTGACCGGCTCCGGCGACGTCGGTCCCACCGGCGCGGGCGTCTCGGTCACGCAGACCCTGGTCGGGACGTTCACCGGCCTGATCGCCGTGGTCGTGCTCGGCGCGGTCTTCATGAGCACGGAGTACCGGCGCGGCCTGATCCGCACCACCCTGGCGGCCGGCCCCCGGCGCCTGCACGTGCTCGCCGCGAAGGCCGCGGTGGTCGGCGGGGTCACGTTCGTCAGCGGCGTCGTCGCGGCCGCGATCGTGGTCGTTTTCGGACAACGGGTGCTGCGGGCCAACGGGGTGGGCCTGCTGCACGCGTCCACGATGACCGAGGTGCGGATCGTCGCCGGCACCGGCGCGCTGCTCGCCGTCTCCGCGGTGCTGGCGCTCGGGCTGGGCACGCTCCTGCGACGCAGCGTCACTGCGGTCACCGTGGCGATCGTGACCATCGTGCTGCCGTACCTGCTGGCGGTGTCGGTGCTGCCGGCCGAGGCCGCCCGGCGGCTGCTGAGCGTCACCCCGGCCGCGGCCTTCGCCCTGCAGCAGGCCGTGAAGCAGTACCCGCAGGTGGACGACCAGTACACCCCCGCCACCGGGTACTTCCCGCTCTCGCCGTGGGCCGGCCTCGCGGTCCTGGTGGGCTGGACCGTGCTGGTCCTGGCCGCCGCCGCGGTGCTCCTGCGCCGGAGGGACGCGTGAGCACGGCGACACCCGGCCGGGCCCTGCAGCCCGGCCGGGCCCTGCACGCGGAGTGGACCAAACTGCGGACCTCGCCGGGCACGTTCGGGCTGCTCCTCCTGGTCGTCGCCGGGACGGCCGGGCTCAGCGCGATCGTGGCCGCGGCCTGCTCCGGCGGAACCTGCGGGGCGGACGTCGCGCTGACCGGCGTGCAACTCGGGCAGGCCGCGGTGGCCATCCTCGCGGTCCTGGCGATCGGGAACGAGTACAGCACCGGCATGATCACCGTGACCCTCGCGGCGGTGCCCCGGCGACTGCCGGTCCTGCTGGGCAAGGCGGTCGTGGTCGCCGCCGTGGTGACGGTCGCGGCGGCCCTGGCGGTGGCCGGTGCGGTCGCGGCCGGCGAGATCCTGCTGCCCGCCTATCACGCGATGCTCCGGCCGGCCGCCGGGTCGGTGCTCTACCTGGTGCTGATCGCGCTGCTCAGCCTGGGTCTCGCCACCGCGGTGCGCAGCCCGGCGGCGGCGATCGGGACGGTGCTCGCCGTGCTCTACGCCGTTCCGATCATCATCACCGTCGTCAGCGACCAGACCTGGCACGACCGCTTCGAGAAGTATGCGCCGGTCAGCGCCGGCCTGGCCGTCCAGTCCACGGCCACCGATCCGCTGATCGACCCGTGGAAGGGGCTGGGCGTGCTCGCGCTGTGGACGCTGGCCGCCCTGACGGCCGGGGCGATCGTGCTGCGGAGCCGTGATGCCTGAGGCGGGGTTGACCTCAACCCGGGTTGAGATCGGAGACTCGTTTGCCATGAGAGCAGCGGGATTCTTCGAGCCCGGCGGGCCGGACGTGCTTCGCCTGATGGAGCCGGTCACGCCCGAGGCGGGGCCGGGGCAGGTCCGGGTGCGGGTTCGGGCCGCCGGGGTGCAGCCGTTCGACTGCGCGCTCCGGGCGGGCTGGACCCCACCCGGGTTGACGGGGGACCTGCCCCGGATCCCCGGCAACGAGTTCGCCGGCGTGATCGACCAGGTCGGCGCCGCGCCGGCCGATCCGGGCGGCGGCGTGGCGCTCGGCGCGGAGGTGCTGGGATTCGGGCGCCTCGGCGCGTACGCGGAGTTCGTGGTCGTCCCGGCCGACCAGGTGGTGGTCAAACCGGCCGGCATGCCGTGGGAGGTGGCGGGCGGCTTCAGCGCCGGGTCGCAGACCGCGCACATCGCACTCGAGACGCTGGGTGTCGAGGCGGGGGACACCGTGGTGATCCACGCGGCGGCCGGCGGGGTCGGCACCGCCGCGGTGCAGTTGGCCGTCGACCGGGGCGCCACGGTGATCGCGACCGCCCGGCCGGAGAACCACGAGTACCTTCGCGAACTCGGCGCCGAACCCGTCGAGTACGGCGAGGGCCTGCTCGAACGACTCCGGAAAGCCGCGCCGGACGGGGTCGACGCGGTGCTCGACGGCGCCGGCGGTGACGCGCTGGCCGTCTCCCTCGACCTGGTCGCCGACCGGAGCCGGATCCTCACCCTGGTCGAGCACGGCAGGGCGGCGGAGCTCGGCATCCGGGTCACCCCGCCGGCGCGGTCCGCGGCCCGGCTCGCCGAACTCGTCGCCCTGCACACCCGGGGCCGGCTGCGGATCCACGTGCGCGCCACCTATCCGCTGGAGCGCGCCGCCGACGCGCATCGGGACGTCGAGTCCCGCCACGGCCGCGGCAAGGTGGTGATCACCGTGGACTGATGGTCACGAGTGGGCTTCATTGATCGACGGATTTGCGACAGGAGGGGTGCCGGATCGGGCTACGGTCGGGGATCGTCCGAAGGCAATCAATGCCTGATCCACCCGAACCGAAGCAGGAGCGTTCCGACGATGGCATCCCCGCTGTCCGACTCATCCCAGATCCAGGGCAACATCCTGCGGCCGTTCCGTGGCGACCACCAGGCCTTTCTCTTCCTGTCGTTCCGCAGCGACCGCCCCGGCGCACGGTCCTGGCTGGCCACGGCGGCCACTCGCGCCACCGGATCCGACGACGTGCCGCGGCAGCGTCACGAGCGGGCCCTGCTGAACGTCGGCCTGACCTCGTCCGGCCTGGTCCTGCTGCACCCGGAGGTGTCCGGCGACCTGGTCGGGCACGCCGCGTTCTGGCAGGGGCCGCTCGGCACCCGCCTCGACGACGCCGGCGCGATCACCAGCGCGCCGGCCCTGCTCGGCGACCTCGGCCCCGGCGACCCGGCACAGTGGGTGGTCGGCGGTCCGGGCCGGCCTGTCGACGCGCTGCTCACCGTCGCCGCCCACGACCTGAGCGGGCTGCAGGACGCGGTCGAGGGCGAGGTCCGCGAGGCGGCCCGGCACGGCCTCGAGGTGCTGCTCGTCCAGTGGGGCGACGCGCTGCGCAACGACGACGGCAAGCGCATCGAGCACTTCGGCTTCGCCGACGGCATCTCCCAGCCGGGGGTCCGCGGCTTCGCCGACACCGTGCGCCCCGGCGCGGCGGTCATCGCCGCCGGCGAGTTCGTGCTCGGCTACCCGGGCGAGCGGCGCCCGCCGTCCTGGACGCCGCGGCCGACCCCGGCCCCGTGGATGCGGGACGGCTCGTTCCAGGTGTTCCGCCGGCTCCGGCAGGACGTGGCCGGCTGGTGGGGACACATGTCGGCGATGGCCGGCCCGGACGGCGACACGCCCGAGGACGCCGCCGCCCGCGCGCTCGGACGGCACCTCGACGGGCGGCCGCTCGCCGCGCCCGTGCACGACGGAGAGCTGAACGCGTTCACGTACCACGGCGACGACGCGGGCACCCGCACGCCGCGGTACGCGCACATCCGCAAGGTCAACCCGCGCGAGGACGGCGTGTTCCGCGACCGCGGGCACAAGATGCTGCGCCGGGGCATCCCGTTCGGCTCCCGGCTGGACCGCGGGCTGCCCGACGACGGGCTGGAGCGCGGGATGCTGTTCAACGCGTACATGGCGAACATCGAGGACCAGTTCGAGTACGTGCAGCGGCGGTGGGCGGGCGATCCCGGATTCCCGGCGTCAACCCTTTCCCGGTACGGCCGGTCGGCGCCCGGCGTCGACGGCCTCGACCCGGTCCTGGGGCCGAACGCGCAGGTCGCGGGGGAGACGCTGGCGCCCGAGGTGGTGCGGGGGATCCCGGCGGCCGCGTTCGGCGGGTTCGTGACGACCACCGGCGCGGTGTACGCCTTCGCCCCGTCGATCCGCGCCCTCCACCTGCTCTCCGGCAACACGATCGTCGGAGGCTAGCTGGGGTTCAGGCCGCTCGGGGCTCCGGCGCCGAGCGGTCGATCCGCCGCAGCAGGTCGTCGAGATCCGCACCACCCTCGGCGGCGATCCATGCGGGCAACTCCGGAAGCGGCGGGCCGGGTGGCAACAGCTCGCCGGTCAGCTGCCGGTAGGCATGGCGATACTCGATGCTCGGAGCCCTTTCGTAGAGCGTGCGGTAGATGTCCGCGGCCGTCGTCCGGGCGTGGTCGTCGTCCGGGTCGAGCTGCCAGACCGCGTCCAGCAGGGCCGCGACCTCGTGCGGCTCGCTCCACTCCTCGCTCGCCTTGCGCAGCATGTCGGTCGCGGCGCCGGGTGGCAGGTGCCCGGCTCGGACCCGCAGCCGGAGGGACAGGATGTAGGCGCTGACCCGGGCGTCCCGCTGATCCTGCTCCTCGGCGATCTGGAGGGCCTCGCCGTTGAGTCGCTCGGCTTCGGCGGCTCGGCCGGCGGCCAGGTGCAGCCGGGCGAGCCGGTGCAACCAGTCGCACAGGTAGTAGGGCGCGTTGAGCCGGCGCGCAAGTTCCACGGCACGCTCGAAGAGATGTTGCGCCTCGTCGCTGTCGCCCTCGGCGGCGGCGATGGCACCCAGGTTGGAGAGCTGGTCGGCCACTATCAGCCAGTCGCCGAGTTCGAGGCCGACACGCAGGGAGTGGACGGCGCAGGTCCGGGCGGGCTCGAAGTCACCCTCGTAGCGGTAGATCTCACCCATGTTCCCGACCGTGATGGTGCCGGTATGCCCGGCGCCGATGTCCCGGGCGACGTCCAGGGCATACCGGTAGGAGGCGATCGACTGGGCGTGGTCGGCGCCCCGCATCAGGGCCAGTCCGAGATTGGCGGCCGAGAGGAGCATGGCCTGCCGGTCACCGGCCTCCTCGGCCGTCGTCAGCGCCCGCCGGAAGTGCTCCTGTGCCTCTTCGATCCGGCCGGTGTTGACGTAGACGAGTCCGGTGTGCCCCAGGGCCGCGCTCATCGCGGCGAGGTCGCCGGTCTCGCGGGCCATGGCCAGATGACGCTGGGCCATCGTGAGAGCCTCGGCATAGGAGCCCTGCCGGTACAGCGCGAAGGTGATCCGGTTCATCGTGCGGGACTGACCCTCGGCATCGCCCAGCTGTTCGAACTCGGTGAGCGCCCGCTGCAGCCAGGTGACCGGCTCCGCGTCCGAGCGGGTGTAGGTCAGCAGGTCTCCGAGCTGCCGCTGGGCACCGGCGAGGACATCGCGCCGTTTGGTGGTGCGGGCGAGCCGCATCGCCTGAAGGTAGTGATCCTCGGCCTCGGTCCATTGCCCGGTGTGCTGATTGACGCTGCCGATCTCGACGTGGAGCTCCGCGCTCTCCGCCTCGGACAGCAGCGGAAGCAGCAATCCGTAGTAGTAGGTCGCCGTCTCGTTGGCGAAGATCGCCTTGGCCCGGTCGCCGGCGGCCCGGAACCAGGTGCGCTGCTTGTCGGTCCGCTCGGTCCGCGCGTAGTGGTGAGCCAGGACGTCGACGTACTGGGGGAGCCGGTCGGCGTAGTAGTCCTCGATGAACTGACCGATTCGCTCGTGCAGCGAAGCCCGGGTGTCGTAGGTGATGCTCTGGTACGCGGCTTCCTGAGTGACCGGGTGCTTGAACTCATACTCCGGTTCGGCTTCGTTGTGCACTCGGGGCGTCAGATCCAGCGTCTGTAGATGATTGAGGTGGCCCGCGACCTGAATGATCGTCCCGGCCGCCGGGTACACCGATGTGATCCAAGGCGGCTGGAACCGCCGGCCGATCACGCTCGCCACCTTGAGGGTGGCCTTCTGGTCGTCGCTGAGCTGATCGATACGGGCCATGACCAGACGTTGCAGGCTGTCCGGCACCGCCACACCGGCGAGCGCGCGTGGATCGCCCGGATCGACGCCACCACCGTGCAGGTAGCTGATCAGTTCCTCGATGTAGAACGCGTTGCCGCCGGCCTGCTCCGAGACCTGGTGCAGCACTTCCGGCGCCACGGCCGCGTCAGGACCGTATCGCTCGCGGAACCGCAGGGCGGCGAGTTGCTCGGCGTCCTCGTCGGTCATCTGGTCCAGCCGCAGATCGGCGACATGTGTCTGGCCGGCGAGCCGCTCCGGCATGGGCTCCCTCGAGGTGGCCACCACCAACACCGGAAGGTCCGCGATGTGATGGACGAGATGCTCCAGCAACGCCAGCGAGGCCGGATCGATCCAGTGACAGTCCTCCAGGCTCAGGATCAACGGCCCGGCCGCCGCTCGATCGCGCAGGCAGGAGAGCAGGGTGGAACGGAGCAGCTCCTCACGGCCGGCCGGTTCGAGCTGGGCGGTCAGCTCGGTGTCCGTCATCGGCACGTTGACCACGGCGGCGAGCAACGGGGCGCGCAGGCCGGAGCCGCCGTACCGGGCGGCGCGCTCGGTGAGAGTTGCGCGCTGCGCCGAGATCGGCTGGTCCCGGTCCACGCCGAGGAGTTCCCGCCAGATCGGCCGCCACACCAGGTAACTGGTGCTGCGGCCCTGTGACCGACAGCCGCCACCGTATTCGGTGAAGCCCAGCTCCCTGGTCCGGCGGCACACCTCGTCGGCGAGCCGGGTCTTCCCGATGCCGGCCTCGCCGTGCAGCCAGATGAGCTGCCCCCGGCCGGCGCGCACGTGCTGGGCGAATGCGTCGAGGAGACCCAACTCCGGGGCGCGGCCGACGAGGGGCCCCCGTGCCGGCGCCGGAGCGGCCACCGGTGGGCCGACCTCGCGTGCCTCTCGAACGATCCACACCGGAACCGGACTGGTCTTGCCCTTGGCGCTCACTGCGGCCGGTCGGCCGCCGAGGATGAGGTCGCCCACCCGGTCGTGGGTGGCCTGATCGATCAGAAGATGCCCGGGCGGTGCCGCCTGCATCAGCCGGGCGGCCAGGTTGACCGTGTCGCCGACAACCGCGTACTCGCGGCGGATGTCCGAGCCGACCTCGCCACAGAACACCTGGCCAGTGGTCACCCCGCCCCGATACGGACCATCGGGCAGGGCAAGCAGTTCGAGGCAGCACCGCAGCGCTCGTTCCTCGTCGTCCTCGTGGCTGACCGGGGTCCCGAACACCGCGACCAGCACGGTGCCCTTGTCGTCGGCCATCAGGTGACGGAGGTGACCGCCGTAGCGATCGATGATCGCCACCCCCGCGCCGAGATAGCGCTGCAACGCCTCGATCGTCTGCGGATCGTCCACCGACAGGTCCGGCAGCCGGACGAACGCGGTGGTGACCTTCCGATGCTCGTTCACCAGCTCGTTCCGGCCGGACCGGAGACGCGCCCGGATCGCCGGGTGCAGGAACGGCGTCAGCAACTCCTCCAGGTCGGCGATCGGCTCCTCCTGGACCACCGGGAGAGGCGGAGCGTCCGGAGCGGCCTGTTCCAGCAGGTCCGCGTCGACGACGATCTCGTCCCGCTCGGCGCGATGCAGGGCCGCGACCGCACGGTCCAGCGCCGGCCCGGCGACGAGATGTTGCAACCGGATGGCCGGGTCGCCGAGCACCATCAGATGCAGCGGGCCACTGGCCAGGCCGACACGGATGGCCAGCGACCGCTGTCCGTTCGGGGTGGGCACGGGGGTGACCGAAGCGGTGGCCTCGCGGATCAGCTCCGCACAGTGGATCGCCCGGCGAGCCACCGCCGGGGCCGATTCCGGCGTGTGCCGGAACAGACCGACCAGCGCGTCCCCGGCGAAGTCCACCACGCTGCCTCCGGCGTTGGTGATCGCCTCCGCCGTGACCGCGAACCAGCGATTGATCACCGAGGTCAGGCGCTCGGTGCCGAAGCTGCCGGATCCGGCCAGGCTCTCGGCCATCGCGGTGAAACCGGCGACATCGGCGAAGAGGACAACCGCGTCGTCGTGTTGGATCATCGGCGGATTGCCGACAGTTTCGGCCGTCCGCAGGAGATCGATGGCATGCTCTGGCAGGTACGACCGCCAGGTCGCGGTGAGGTCGTCCGCGATCTGCGGGGTGGGACGAGAAGGAACGTCGGCCATGCCTGGTATGGCCACCCTTCGATTCTCGACGTCCGGATCATCCGTTGTCGTTGGTGTGTTGGTAGTTCGGTCAGGGAGATGGCTTAGTCATGACGGGTATTGGGGTTAGCGAGGCGGCCTTCGAGTTGGCCGGTGCATGTGTGCATGCTCTCCGGTTCGCGGTGGGGGCTCCTCTCGACCGTCCGTATGCCAAGGTCGAAGTGTCGACGACGCATCCAGCCCCGGCGCTCTATCGGCGGCTGCAGGTTGTCTCCCCGCCACCGACCCGCGACGGCGAGCCGTGGCAGACCGGCCTGACCCTGAACGACAAGCCGTTCCAACCGAGCGAGCTGCCCCGTCGCCTCGCGGACGTGCAGATCACCGAGGGGACTCCCTCGCTGGATCTGCCCGACCCGGAGAGGATCGTACTCGACCGATGGATCAGCATCCCACGGCAGCAGGCCACCATGGAGTTCTCCAGCACGGGCGATGACCGTTACGTCCTCGCCGTCCAGTACTGGAACCCGGTTCCGCCCGGCGAGGAGAGCGTCACCAAGGAGCTGCAGTACTACGGCAGCTACCGGTTCGACTTCGACCGGCCGCCGGCCAGCGACTGGATCGCGGTCAGCTTCGACGGCTTCTGGCCGCCCGAGCGCGACAGCGCCGACCTGCTGATCCCGCTCGGCGACTGCGACGAAAACTGCCCGTAAGGCGTCAGAGCTGACCGCGACCCAGGTACCGGCTGGTCGCTCGGTCCAGGGAATTTCTGATTGTCCGATGTGGATCGTAGGGCGATGAACCGGGCCGATCTACCCTGCTCCATTTCCGATTGATCGGTCACCACACCGCGGGAACCGTGCCGGCCGGGTGGATCACCGGATAGAACTGAGGGATGCTGCAGCGATACGACGAGCGCAACCGCGATCTGCGCTACTGGGTGAACGGCCGCCTCCTGCACCGCGACGAGCCCGGGATCTCGCCGTTCGACTCGGTCGTGCAGGGCGGCGACGGCGTCTGGGAGGGGCTGCGGCTGTACCGCGGCGCTATCTTCGGGCTCGGCGCGCACCTTGCCCGGCTGCGCCGGTCGGCGGCCGTCCTCGGCTTCGCCGAGATCCCCGCCGACGAGACGATCATCGAGGCGGTCCGGGAGACCTTACAAGCCAATTCGATGTACGACGGGGTGCACGTCCGCCTGACGCTGACGCGCGGCCGTAAGGTCACCAGCGGTATGGACCCCCGTCTCAACCGGGACGGTCCGACGCTGATCGTCCTCGCCGAGCACAAGCCGCCGGTCTACGACACCGGCGGCCTCACCCTGATCACGGCGAGCGTCCGCCGCCCCGGCCCGGACGTGCTCGACCCGAAGATCCACCACAACAACCTGCTCAACTCGATCCTCGCCAAGATCGAGGCGAACGCGGCCGGCGCCGACGACGCGCTGATGCTCGACCAGCGCGGTTTCGTGGCGGAGACCAACGCGACCCACCTGTTCACGGTCGTGGACGGCGCCCTGGTCACCCCGACCACGGCCGCCTGCCCGGAGGGGATCACCCGGCAGACCGTGCTGGAACTGGCCGCCACCGACAGCATCCCGGCGACCGTGCGGGACGTGTCCCTCGCCGAGATGTACACCGCCGCCGAGGTCTTCTGCACCGGCACGATGGGCGAGATCGCGGCGGTCACCACGATCGACGGCCGGACGATCGGTACCGGCCGGGTCGGCCCGATGACCCAGCGGATCGCCCGGCGCTACCAGGAGCACGCCGCCCTCCACGGCGAGCGAGTGATCGACGAGCCGGCGGCGGCGGTCCAGGACTGAGGCCGCGGGCCCGGCCGGGGGCCGGGGCGGCGCCAGGCCGGGGTTGAACCCGGGCACGGGGCAGTGGCGGGCCGGGGTTGAGGAGCAGGTCAGAGGCGGTGCTGGGCCAGCTCCGCGTAGTACGGCCGAGCCGCCTCGACCAGCGGGACGAGGCGGTCCGGCACCACGGCTGGCCGGGGATCGTAGGCGGCGAAGCCACGGGACGCGTTGACCGCGTCGTACCAGAAAGGCGCCCACACCCCGTCGGCAGGCCGCGGACCCGGCGCCCAGGAGAGCATCGCCGGGTCGAAGGCGAAGCCGAGGGCCGCGCAGAGCCGGCCCAGCGTGCCGGCCGGGTCGCGGAGCACGTCGGACGCCTCGACGACCGGCCCGCCGAAGGCCCGGAAGATCTCCGCCTGCTGCGGGTACCCGAGGTCCTCCAGGGTCGGCTCGCCGCGGACCTTGGCGTACGACGCGACCACGTGCGCCGGATCCCGGATCAGGAACGCGTGGGTGAGCCCGCCCAGCCACTCCCGCCCGATGCCCGGCAGCAGGTGATGGGTCATGTGCTTCTGGTAGAAGACGGCCGGGTCGCCGGGCAGCGGACCGGTCAGCCCGGCCGCCACGTCCTCCCACCGGCGCGGCTGACTGGCCAGCACCAGCTCCCGCCCGGGGTGATCGATCCCGGTCGCGTCGAGGTAGTGGGCGTAGAGCGGCTCGTCGACCACCAGGGTGTCCGGGCGCTCGCCGAAACTGCGCATCATGGCCGTCGAGATGTTCCGCGGCCCCGACCACATAGCGACTCGGATCGTCATCGGACCATGCTGACACCGAACTCGCCCGCCGCGAAGTGTTCCGGCGTGATCTCGGGGTACCGACTTGCCCGGGCATCGCATGATCGGGCCGGGACTTTGGACCTTGCCGCCCGGTACCCCGCGGGGCGAGGATGAATCGATGGAAGGGGTGGCGATGATCATCGTGATCCTGTTGTGGTTGACCGCGCTCGCCATCGGGGTGTGGGCGGTCTGGCCGTCCACTTCGTCTTCCGCGCGGGCCACGCCGACATCCGAGCCGGTCGCCGAGGGCCGGAAGCGGGCGCCGGACAGCCTGGAGGGCGTCCTCGTCGGCCAGTTGCTCGAGCGGGAGATCAGCCCGGAGCAGTACCGGCGCGCGGTCGAGGGGCTCGCCGCGCGCGACGAGGTGCGCCATCCGATGTCGGTCCCGGGCGACGACGCCTGACCGGAGCGGCACGGGGCCGGTGCTCGGCCCGGATCGCCGGGTCCGTCGCCACCGTGGGCGGGGCGCTGCTCACCGCGTACGGGAAAATCGGTTGATTGTTGGATTTTTTCTGACTCAGGGCATTGCGCGGAAACGGGCGATCATGGCGCGCTGGATCGGGTCGGCGGCCGGCCAGTCGATCTCCGCGGCCCGCCAGCGCAGCAGGTAGGACTGGTGATCCGAAGCGGACACCAGGACCCGGCGCTCGTGGCGGACCGCGGCCCCGGCCGGATGCCAGGTGTACTCCCAGTCCGGGCCGAGGCGGAGGCGGCGATAACCGGGCAGGCGGCCGGCCGCCTCCTGCTTCGCCCAGTACGGCGTGGCCGGGCCCGCGGCGACCGTCCGGACGGTGAGCGCCTGGTGGCCGGACGGGTCGCTGAAGCAGACGCCGTCGTCGCTGGGCGAGTCGGAGTCGCCGGGGGAGCGGCGCCAGCCCGGCGGCAGGGCCAGGGCGAAGCCGGCCGGGTCGCGGAACCAGATCCAGCCGGCCGGGAGATCCGCCGGGACGCCGCGGGTCGCGGGGGTGACGGCGACGCCGGAGGTTCCGCACGGGCTCGGCGCGCTGACCGCGAGCGCCTCGGTGGGCGGCGCGGCCGGAAGGGACAGCATCGCGGCGGGCAGGAGGGAGTGCGGGCCCTGCGACTGGTGGCCGATAACGGTCACCGTGGAGGCGAGCCCGAGCACCGCCAGCGACGCCAGGATCAGCCGGGTCCGGCGCCGCCCGGGACGGTGTGCGAGCACCGCCCGCAGCCGCGCCTCGGCCTCCGCCCCGGACGGCCGCCGGGCGGGAGCCTTGTCGAGCAGCCCGAGGATCACCGGCGCGAGCGGCCCGGCCAGTTCCGGCGCATCCGGCGGCTCGGCGAGCAGCGCCCGCATCGACGCGGCGGCGTCCGGGCGGGCGAACGGCGGCCGGCCCTCGACCGCGGCGTACAGCATCGCCCCGAACGACCACAGGTCGGACGCCGGCCCGGCGTCCCCGGACTCCAGGCGCTCCGGCGCGATGTAGCTCGGCGACCCGAGCCGTGGATCCGGCCCGCCGTCCGCCCCACCCACCGTCGCCAGTCCGAAATCGGTCAGCACCACCCGGCCGTCCGGGGCGAGCAGCACGTTGTCCGGCTTCACGTCGCGGTGCAGGACACCGGCGGCGTGCGCGCTGCGCAGGGCGGCGAGGACGGCCAGGCCGATCCGGGTGACCTCCCGGTACGGCAACGGCCCGTCCTCCCGGATCACCCGCTGCAGCGATCGTGACTCGACGTACTCCATCACGATCCAGCAGCGCCCCTGCCGCCACACCACGTCGAAGACTTTGACCACGCCGGGATGGTCGAGCCGGGCGGCCGCCCGCGCCTCCCGCATCGCCTCGGCGACCAGCGTCGCGGACGAGGGCACGGTGATCTCCTTGACCGCGACGGTCCGCAGCAGCAGATCGTCCTCGGCCCGCCAGACCCGGCCCATCCCGCCGGAGCCGACGACCTCCAGCAGCCGGTAGCGGCCACCCACCCGATCGTCGGTCCTGTCCACGCCGGTCATCGCGCACCCCCGAGTCCTCGTCCGCCGGGGATTCGGAGCCGGGGCCGGCCCGGATGGGTCCTTTATCGACCGAGCACGGCGCCGCCGTTGAGCCCGATGATCTGGCCGGTGAGGTAGCCGGCCTCGGCCGAGGCGATGTAGGCGACGGCGGCCGCGACCTCCGCCGGCGTCCCCGGGCGGCCGACCAGCGTGTCGGCGATCTTGCTGGCGGTGAACTCGGGGGTGTCCCGGCCGTGGAAGATGTCGGTGTCCTGGATGTAGCCCGGGGCCAGGACGTTGACCGTGATCCCGTCCGGGCCGAGCTGGCGGGCCAGCCCGAGCGCCCACCCGTGCAGGGCGGCCTTGGCCGCCGCGTACGACCCGGCCGAGTGCGGGCCGGAGCCACCCCGCTGCGCGGCCGCCGAACTGATCATGACGACCCGGCCGCCGGGCCGGCTCAGCCGCTCCAGCAGCGCGTTCGTCAGCAGCACCGCGGTGATCAGGTTGGTGTCCAGGTCGCGGCGCCAGGCGGCGGCCAGCGCGCCGAGCCCGGCGCCGTCGGGCGGGGTGACGATCGCGCCGGCGTTGTTCACCAGGACGTCCACCGGGCCCAGGCCGATGATCCGGTCCGCGGCGTCGCGCACCTGGCCGGGGTCGGTCAGATCGGCGCCGACCGGGATCACCCGCCCGGTCCCGGCGGTCCGGCCGATCTCCGCGGCGGCCCGGTCCAGGAGCTCGCGCCGCCGGCCGACGATCACCACCCGGTCGCCGTGCCCGGCGAAGCGGCGGGCGATCGCCCGCCCGATGCCGGTCGCGCCGCCGGAGACCACGACGAGACGTGCGGAATCGATCATCCTCGAACCGTAGCGGCCGCCGGGCCCGATTGCGCGGCGGCCGG
This sequence comes from Actinoplanes sp. L3-i22, assembly GCF_019704555.1. Lineage (NCBI taxonomy): Bacteria > Bacillati > Actinomycetota > Actinomycetes > Micromonosporales > Micromonosporaceae > Actinoplanes > Actinoplanes sp. L3-i22. The sequence goes on along the minus strand of NZ_AP024745.1, from coordinate 6,567,409 downwards.
CAAACAGCGACGGTAACCAATGCCCCGGCCCGGCCGCGGCGGCCAGACTGAGCGGCCCCGCCCCGAGGAGGCCCCGGATGTACCGCAGTCTTGTCGCCCTGGCGGCCGTGTCGGCCGTGGTCGCCGGCACCGCCGCGCCCGCCCGGGCCGCCACCGCGCCGGACCGGCTCGCCGTGCTCGCGTCCTTCACCCAGACCACCGCCGCCAGCTATCAGGCCTGGACCGCGGCGCGCCTGGACCGCGACGCGTACGACTACTTCGACTGGGGCACCGACTACTGCTCGGCGAGCCCGGACCGGCCGCTCGGCTTCGACTTCCGGCTCGCCTGCTGGCGGCACGACTTCGGGTACCACAACTACAAGATCGCCGGGGATTTCGGCGCGAACAAGAACCGGATCGACGTCGCTCTCTACACCGACCTCAAGCGCAAGTGCGCCACCTACCCGTCCGCGGCCCGCCCGGGCTGCCTGACCCTGGCCTGGGTCTACTACCGGGCGGTGTCGATTTTCGGCACCCTCGCCCCGGTCGACCCTGCGGAGGTGACAGCCGGTGCCGGAAACGTATCCTGAGGCGCATGGCAGAGCCCGGTATCGGTGACATCCCCGCGGTGTCCGATGCCGCCGGCCTGCTGGAGGCGGTCGCCAAGGGCGACCAGAAAGCCTTCGGCCGGCTGTACGACCTGATCGCGCCCCGGGTGTTCGGCCTGATCCGGCGGGTCCTGCGGGATTCGGCGCAGGCCGAGGAGGTCGCGCAGGAGGTGCTGGTCGAGATCTGGCGCACCGCGGCCCGGTTCGACCCGTCCCGCGGGTCGCCGACCGCCTGGATGTTCACGATCGCGCACCGCCGGGCCGTCGACCGGGCCCGCGCCGAGCAGGCCTCGTCCGACCGGACCCGCAGCGTCGGCGCGGCCTCCCTGGACACGCCGTACGACGAGGTCGCCGACGAGGTGACCGGCCGGCTGGAGCGCGAACAGGTCCGGGACTGCCTCGGCGACCTCACCGCCCTGCAGCGGCAGGCCGTCACGCTCGCCTATTACGATGGTCATTCCTACCCGCAGGTGTCGAAGGTGCTGGACGTCCCGCTGGCCACGGTCAAGACCAGGATGCGCGACGGCCTGATCCGCCTGCGCGACTGCCTGGGCGTGGAGGTGACGGCGTGACCGCGGACATCCACTCCCTGGTCGGGGCGTACGCGCTGGACGCCCTCGACGACCTCGAACGGGCCGCCTTCGACCGCCACCTGCGCGAGTGCGAGAGCTGCCGGGCCGAGGCCGACGAGCTGCGCGAGACCGCGTCCCGGCTGGCCACCGGCTCCTGGTCGGTGCCGCCGCCGCAGTTGCGTGACGACGTCCTCGCCCGGATCGCCGAGACCCCGCAGGCTCCGGCAAAGACCCCGGCCAAGACCTCGGCCAAGGCTGCGGCGGCCATCCGGCCGGCGCGCCGGTTGCGGTGGGTCGCCGCGGCCGCCGTCGTGCTCGCGGCGGTCGGCGCGGGCGCGGCCGTCTATGCCATTCAAGATCAGCGGGTACGGCGTGAGCAGACGCTCGCCGCGATCCTCACCGCCCCGGACGTGGTGTGGCACGAGCAGCCCCTGCTCAGTGGCGGCCGGGTCCGGGTCGCCACGTCCGAGGCGCGGGACGCGGGCGTGATCGTGCTGGATGCCGACCACGCCCCGGCCGGCGGCAAGGTCTACCAGCTGTGGACGATCCGCTCGGGCGTCCCGGCGTCGGCCGGCGCGCTCGACGAGGGCCAGTCCACGTCCGCCCAGGTCGTTCCGGACCTGCCCAGCGCGGCCGCGGTCGGCGTCACGGTGGAGAACGCCCCGGAGTCGGCGACCCCGACCGCGCCCCTCGAGGCCAAGGTCGATCTGGCGTAGGCCGTTCTGGTATTGAATGGGCGGCGTGCCCCCATCCGGAGTGAACCTGCTGTCCCGTTTCCCGGTCGACGACCAGGAGCTGAGCGCCCTGCACGCCCGGGCCTTCGGCGGTGATCCGGCCCGGGTCCAGCCCTGGTCGCAGCGCCTGCAACGGCACGCGCTGACCTGGATCGGCGCGTTCGACGGCGGCCGCCTGACCGGTTTCGTCCAGGTCTGCTGGGACGGCGGCGCGCACGCGTTCGTCCTGGACACCGCCGTCGACCCGGACTGCCAGGGTCGGGGGATCGGCGCCGCGCTGGTCAAGGCGGCCACCGCGGAGGCCCGGGCGGCCGGCTGCGAGTGGCTGCACGTCGACTTCGAGCCGCACCTGGAGCACTTCTACCTGAACCGGTGCGGCTTCCGCCCGACCCCGGCCGGCCTGATCGCCCTGGCGACCGGGAGTTAACGGCGCGCGCCGGCCGACCCGGCTCTGGCATCATGCCGGCTATGGCACCGCACGCCCAGCGAATGACGCGCCCCGACCCGGGGCCCGTCGGCGTGCGCTAACCGCCACCAGCCCCTGTCGTCAGGGGCCGGCCGGAGTCGATCTGCCCCTGCGTTCCCGGAGCAGATCGGAGACCCGTCATGAGCGGTTTCTACGTCACCACCGCCATCCCGTACGTCAACGCCGCACCCCACCTCGGTCACGCGCTGGAGCTGGTGCAGGCGGACGTGCTCGCCCGGCACCGGCGCCTGCGCGGTCAACCGGTCCGCTTCCTGACCGGCACCGACGAGAACGCGCTGAAGAACGTCACCGCCGCCGCCTCGGCCGGGGTGCCGGTCGCCGCGTTCGTGGCCGCCAATGCCGACCGGTTCGCCGGCCTGGCCGGCGCGCTGTCGCTGTCGTTCGACGACTTCATCCGGACCAGCGGCGACCCGCGCCACGCACCCGGGGTGCGGCGGCTGTGGCGGGCGAGCGCCGAACGCGGCGACTTCTACCGGCGCGACTACGCCGGCCGCTACTGCCCGGGCTGCGAGCAGTTCTACGACCCGGCGGAGCTGGCCGGCGGGCGCTGCCCGGAGCACGGCGTCGTCCCGGAGACGGTGACCGAGTCCAACTGGTTCTTCCGGCTCTCCCGCTACGCCGGGGAGGTGCTGGCGGCGCTGGAGTCCGGACGGGTCCGTGTCGAGCCACCCGCCCGGCGCAACGAGGTGCTGTCCTTCGTCCGGGCCGGCCTGACCGACATCAGCGTCTCGCGGCCGGCGGCGCGGGCCGCGGGGTGGGGCATCCCGGTCCCGGACGATCCCGGCCAGGTCGTCTACGTCTGGTGGGACGCCCTCGCGAACTACGTCACCGCCCTGGACGACACCGCGTATCGCACGTGGTGGCTCGACTCCGCGGAACGGGTGCACGTGATCGGCAAGGGCATCGTCCGCTTCCACGCCGTGTACTGGCTGGCGTTGCTGCTCTCGGCGGGCCGGCCGCTGCCCACCGCGATCCTCGTCCACGAGTACCTGACCGTGGACGGCGTCAAGCTGTCCAAGAGCGCCGGTACCGCGGTCGACCCGTACGCGCTGGCCGGCCGCTACGGCGAGGACGCGCTGCGCTGGTGGCTGCTCAGCGACGTCGCGAGCCTGGGCGACACCGACTTCACCGAGCGGCGGCTGCTGACCCGCTACCACCAGGACCTCGCCAACGGCCTGGGCAACCTGGTCAACCGCACGCTGTCGCTGGTCCACCGGTACCGCGACGGCGTGGTCCCGGCCCGGCCCGCCACGACGGACATCGGCCACGAGTTGACCAACGGGTGCGCCGGGCTGCCCGCCACGATCGATCGGGCCCTCGCGGCGTTCGACTTCCGGGCGGCCACCGACGCGATCGGGGCCGTCGTCGCCGCGGCCAACCGCCTGATCGAGGCCGAGCGCCCCTGGGAACCGGCCGGGCGCGAGCGGCTCGACGCCGTCCTCGCCGTCCTGGTCGCGGCCTGCCGCTGCCTGGCCCGTGAACTGACCCCGTTCGTCCCGGCCGGAGCCGCTCGCCTCGCCGCCCAGCTGGGCGACGGCCGGGTGGTCGCCGCCCCGCGGCCGGTCTTCCCGCGGCGGGAGTAGGGCCGGTCAGGCGGCGGCCCGGTCGCGCTCGTCGAGCAGGGCGTCGATCGCCTCCGGCGGCATCGGGCGGGCGAAGTGGAAGCCCTGCGCCTGGCGGTAGCCGAGCTCGTACAACCGCCGTGCCTGCGCCGCCGTCTCCACGCCCTCGGCCACCGTCCGCAGGCCCATCGTCTCGGCGATCCCGGTCAGCGCGATCGCGATCGCCTCCTGCTGCGGCCCGCCGCCGAGCCCGTCGACGAACGACTTGTCGACCTTGATCACGTCGACCGGGCAGGTGCGCAGCAGGCCCAGCGACGAGTGCCCGGTGCCGAAGTCGTCGAGCGCGATGCTGACGCCCAGCGCCGACAGCGCGGTCACGGTGGCCAGCGCGCGGCCGCCGGCGAACACCGCGGTCTCGGTGATCTCGATGGTGAGCTGGGACGCGGGCAGGCCGTGCCGGGCGAGCGCGGCCGCGACCAGGTCCGGCAGGCCCGGGTCGAGCAGCTGCCGCGCGGACACGTTGACCGCGACCGAGCCGAGCGCGCCGGCGCCGTGCCGCCGCCGCCACGCCGCGGCCTGCGCGCACGCCGTGTCGAGGATCCACGCGCCGAGCTCGACGATCAGCCCGGTGTCCTCGGCGACCGGGATGAAGTCGGCCGGGGAGATCACCGTGCCGTCCTTCGACCAGCGGACCAGGGATTCCACGCCGGTCATCCGGCCGTGCGGGAGCTCCACGATCGGCTGGTACAGCAGGTGGAACTCGCCCGCGGTCAGCGCCCGGCGCAGGTCGGCGGCGATCGTCGCCCGACGGCTGAGCCGCTGTTCGAGCGACGCGTCGTAGCGGACCACGCGCCCGCCCGTACCGCCGGCGGCCTCGCGCAACGCGGTCTCGGCCTGCCGGTAGAGATCGTCATCGCCGGAGGCTGTGTCAATTCCGCCGGAGGCGATCCCGACGGAAACCTCCACCAGGACCTCGTGGCCGGCCGCGTCCAGCGGCTCGGCGTTCGCGGCGAGCAGCCGGGCGACCACCTCCGGCGCGAGCCCGGGCAGCAGAAGACCGAATTCATCCCCACCCAGGCGGGCGATCACGGCACGGTCGCCCGCGACAAGACCAAGACGATTTGCGTACGCGATGAGCAACGCGTCCCCGACCGTGGAGCCGAGTCCGTCGTTGACCGCCCGGAACTCCCGCAGGTCGATCAGCACCACGGTGTGCGGCCCGGCCGCGCCGGCCACCGCCGTGGTGAACCACCGGCGGCTGAACAGGCCGGTCAGCTCGTCGTGCATGGCCTGCCGGGCCACCGTGGCGAGCAGGGTGCCGTTCTCGGCGAGCGCCACCGCCTGCCGCGCGACCACGAGCAGCAGGAGCAGGGCGGTCCCGGCCACCTGGACGGTGCTCAGGTGTCCGGTGCGCAGGAAGACCGTGGCGACCAGGACACTGGTCAGCCCGGTCGCGACCAGCGGGATCGCGGTGCCGCGCCGGTGCCCGGGCAGATCCTCGGCCCGCGGGCGGCGATCCCGGGCGGCGGCGAGACCGCGCTGCTGGGCGTGCGCGGCGAGCGCCCCGAACAGGCCGACGAACGGCAGGACCGCGGCGCTGCCGTTGAGGTGCGGCCACGGCTTGAGCAGGGTCATGAAGACCGTGGAGAGCGGCCCGGCCAGCCCGATCGGGGCCAGGAACCACAGCGACGCGCGGGGGACCGGGCTGCGCCGCGCCGTCATGATCTTGACGACGACCACCGCGCCGGCGACCGCGATCGCCATCATCGCGATGTTCAGCCACCACGCGGATGTGCTGACGCCGAACCGGTCCATGAACCAGCCGACGTACTCGGACGCGGCGATGCCGCCGGTCACCGCGACCACGGCGACGTCCAGCACCGCGGTGGTCAGCTGCCGCCACGAGCTGCCGCCACCGGGCAGCCGGAGCAGGCCGGCGATCGCCAGCACCGTGCCGATCACGTAGAGGACCAGGGTGTGGGCGCTGATCGGCGGGATGCCGGTGTTCGGCTTCGTGACGATGTCGACCGTCTGGCTGAGCGTGGCGGCCAGGACGGCGCCCATCGCCACGGAGAGCCGGGCCCAGAACGTACCCAAATCGCGGTTTGCTCTGGGGGTTTGTCTTCCGGTCGTCAGGGCGGCGGCGCGGAACGCGGCGACCGCCATCGCGACGCCGGCCGCCGCCGGGCCCCACACCAGCAGTTTCGGGAAGCCGGTGCGGGTGCCCAGCGCGATCAGCAGCACCTCCGCCACGGCCATGACGACGGCGATCGGTGTGAACCAGCCTCGCCAGCGGGCCACCATTCGCCTCCCTCATCATGGACTTTCCGTCGCATGTCAAGAGATCGGCACGGATGGTTGCGAGTTGAGGGTCTTACGGTTGTGGCGCTGAACGCCCGATTCTGATCAGGGGTGGCGCGGGCCGTGCGGCGGCCAGTCGGGCCGTCCCGGATTGCCCATCGGACCGCCCGGGAATCGGGTCGAGCCGTACCGCTGGACGGTGAGCTGCCAGAGGCCACGGTACGGGCCGCCGGCCCGGTCGCAGTCGAAGCCCATCCATTGGCGCTGCGAGCGGCCGGTGTCGCCGACCCACTGGCAGTCGTGCTGGGACGGGAAGTACCCGATCGTGTCGAAATCGCGCGGCGGTTGCGGTGCGGCGTTCGCCGGGACCGGACCGACCAGCGTGCACAGGCCGATCGCTACCGCAAGAATTTTCGCCCTAGACATTTTCGTCTTCTTCCGTTAATCGGTTTCTGACCGATTCAGTACAGCACGGGTAATGGTCCCGAAAATTCATTACGGAGTTATCTGCCCTGTTCTTTTCGGTGCCGGAATATTGCCGCGGAATGCGGGTAGTTCCGGTTTCCGGGGGTGTTTTCCGCCGCTCGTCCCGCTGTCGCCCCGGTCGTCCCGGTTGCTTGCCCCGGTGCCGCTGCTCGTCTCGCCGCTCGTCCTGGTCGTCTCGCTGCTTGTTTCGCGGCTCGTCGCGGTCGTTTCGCGGCTCGTCCCGGGGAAAGGTGGCCCGGTGTGACGATTCGGGCCGGGCCGGCTCGTCATACCGGTGAACATCCGTGCGACGAGAGGGACAGATCATGCGGTACGCGCTGTTGATGCACTACGCCAAGCCCGCCGGCGGGGAGCTCAGCGAAGAGGTCGTCGCCGAGGCCCGGCACCAGTTCGACGTGTACACCAAGGCGCTGGGCGGCAGCGTCGCACTCGCCATGGTGGAAGCCGAGATAGGCGGACCCGCAGCGGGACTCGCCCGCCTCGACGTCCTGCCGATCGACCGTTTCCAGCCAGGCCTGGCAGCCCAGGCCCACCTGCTCGAACGGTTGGGCCGACACGGTGCAGCCGCCGCCGCATACCGAAACGCCATCGACCTAACCAACGCCTCCGCCGAGCAGAACTACTTAAAGAACCGCCTGACCGACCTCGGCAACTAGGGACCCGCGCCGGTCCTCGCTGGTCCGCGCCGGTCCTCGCTGGTCCTCGCTGGTCCTCGCTGGTCCTCGCTGGTCCTCGCTGGTCCTCGCTGGTCCTCGCTGGTCCTCGCTGGTCCGCGCTGGTCCGCGCTGGTCCGCGCCGGTCCGCGCCGGTCCGGGTCCGGCACGTGCCGGTCCGAGCCCGTTCAGCGCGAGCTGTGCTGCACCGGTGCGCGCCGAGTCGCGCCGGTGCGTGTCGGTCCAGTCCGTGCCATGCCGTGCCGTGCCACGGTGCCGTGCCGCGCCGTGCCCGCCGTGCCGCGCCGTGCCCGCCGTGCCGCGCCGTGCCCGCCGTGCCGCGCCGTGCCCGCCGTGCCGCGCTGGGCCCAGCGCGTGCCGGTCCGCGCCCATTCGGCGCGAGCCGTGCCGTGCCGGTTTCCGGGCTAGCTGGGCCGGTCCGCGCCGTGTCGGTCCGGGTCAGGGGGTGAGCAGATCCGGGAACGCGTTGTTGCCGAACAGCCAGGTCAGACCGAGAAGGACCAGCGAGATCACAACCGAGGTGACGAACGCGAGCCCGAGCCCCCGCCAGCCCCCGAGCCGCTCCGCGGGAATCTCCGGCCGCTCCCACGGAACCTCCCGGAACGCCCAGTACAGCAACCCCAGCCCGAACGGCACCAGCGCGAACAGCCACCACCAGTACCACCGCGTCGCGGTCACCGGCGCCGGCCCGGCCCACAGCACGGCGAGGAAGATCAGCGTGAACAGCAGCCCGATCCCGTTGATCAGAGTGCTCAGGACCAGCACGTTCGTCGAGTGATACGCCATCCCGCGCAGCTGCTCCTGGAAGCCGCGAACGTCGCTGACGTCGGTCCAGTGAGCCCGGCCGTCGGACGTGCGCCACGCGAAGATCGCCGGGTTGGAGGCGTCCGACACCAGGTCCGGCACCGCGAACCACCGGTCCGGTGACTCGTCCCGCCACCGCGAGCCGAAGTCGTACGCGACGACCCGGTGCGCGGCGATGTCCGAGAGCGCCCGCTCGTTCCCGGTCACGCGAGGCGCACCCCACCAGGCGGCGCCCGCGGCGACCAGCCACAGCACCACGAGCACCCATCGCGCGATTCGCCACATGCGCTGACCCTAAACCGAGTGATCAAGCATGAAATCACGCGCCGCCGGGCATCGAGGCAACAACCGAAGGGGAACCTCATGAGCTGGGCACAGACTGTCCGGGACCGCGCCCGGACGACGCTGGCGACCGCCGCCAGCCGCACCGCGCCGCCGCCGTTCACGGCCGGTCCCGAATTCCGCGACGCCACCACGCCCGTCGTGGTCATGAACCAGCCCACCTCCGCCGCCGACGTGCTGCCCCGTGGTGTACGCACGGCCGGTGCCTGGGCGTGGCGGTTCATCCTCTTCGTCGTCGCGGCGTACCTGGTGCTGCGCATCGTCGCGCTGCTGCACATCGTGCTCATCCCGGTGGCCGTCGCCATGCTGCTGGCCGCGCTGTTCCAGCCGCTCAGCGCGAAACTGATGCGCAACGGCATGAAGAAGTCGCTGGCCGCGGGGCTGGTCGAGGTCGCCGCGCTGCTCGTCGTCTTCGGCGGGCTGGGTCTGATCGTCCGCACTTTCATCAGCCAGGTCGACAAGCTCTCCACCCAGGTCGGGGACGGCATCGACGAGGTCCAGCGCTGGCTGGCGAACAGCCCGCTGCACATCACCGACCAGCAGCTCAGCCAGTACATCGACAAGGCGCGGGAGTCGTTCACCGCGAGCCAGGGCGGGATCACCAGCGGCGCCCTGAGCACCGCGACGACCGTGGGCGAGGTGGTCACCGGGTTCTTCCTGGTCCTGTTCACGCTCTTCTTCTTCCTGCGCGACGGCGGTCAGATCTGGGCGTTCCTGTGCCGGCTGCTGCCTCGGGAGGCCCGGGTGCCGACCGCGCGGGCCGGGCACTACTCGTGGCACACGCTGGTGTCGTACGTCCGCGCCACCGTCCTCGTCGCCTTCGTCGATGCTGTCGGTATCGGCATCGGCCTGTTCGCCTTCCGCGTGCCATTGGCGCTGCCGCTGGCCGCTCTGGTCTTCCTCGGCGCGTTCATCCCGGTGGTCGGCGCGGCCATCAGCGGCGTGGTTGCCGTGCTGATCGCGCTGGTGGCCAACGGGCCGGTGACCGCGCTGTGCATCCTCGCCGTCGTGATCGCCGTCCAGCAGTTGGAGGGACACGTCCTCCAGCCGCTGATCATGGGCCGGGCCGTAGCGCTGCACCCGCTCGCCGTGATCCTGGCGATCGCCGCCGGCGTGGTGGTCGCCGGCATCGTCGGCGGCCTGGTCGCCGTGCCGCTGCTCGCCGTGCTCAACACCGCCATCCGCTATCTGGTCCACCACCCGGACGGCGAGCCCACCCCGGACCGCGAACCCCCGGGCACCGAACCGACCGACGACGACGAGGCAAAAGCGGAGGACCAGGCGGAAGACGCCGACCGCCACCTCGACCCGACGAGCCCGCCCCCGGGCGAGACGTCGGTGGCAACCGCTTAGCTCATCCCCGAGGCTCGGCCCGGGCCGCAGGGCATGGGCCGAGCTTCGACCCGACCGCAGGGCGTGGGCCGAGCTTCGACCCGACCGCAGGGCGTGGACCGAGCTTCGAGCCGACTGCAGGGCCTGAGTTGAGGCTCGATCGGCTGCGGGCCTGGGTCGAGCCCCGCCCGGGCCGCTGGGCGTGGGCCGAGATTCCGGCGGGACGAACGAGGGCGGTCCGGGCGCCTTGGCTCATTCCCTAGTTCCCGACGCCGACGGTCGACATCATTGCCGAGGGGTAGCGGTCGCCGCGGGCCGCGCCCTTCGGCACCGCCTTCTCGATCTCTTCTAGATCGGCCGCGGACAGCTTCAGGTCCGCGGCGGGCAGGGCTTCGTTCAACCGCTTCCGGGTACGGGCGCCGACCACCGGCACGATCTCGTCGCCCTGGGCCGCCACCCAGGCGATGGCGAGCTGCGCGACCGTGCAGCCCCGGGTCTCGGCGACCCGGCGCAGCGCCTCGACCAGGGCGAGGTTGTGCTCGGCGTTCTCGCCCTGGAAGCGCGGCATGCGCCCCCGGTTGTCACCGGCCCGGCCGGCCGCGGACGGATCCCAGTGGCCGGAGATCAGGCCGCGGGACAGCACGCCATACGCCGTCATGCCGATCCCGAGCGCCCGCAGCGTCGGCAGCACCTCGGCCTCGACCGCCCGGGAGATCAGTGAATACTCGATCTGGAGGTCGGTGACCGGGTGCACGGCGTGGGCCCGGCGGATCGTCTCCGCGCCGACCTCGGAGAGCCCGACGTGCCGCACGTATCCCGCCTCGATCATCTCCTTGATCGCGCCGACCGTCTCCTCGATCGGCACGGCCGGGTCGAGGCGGGCCGGGCGGTAGATGTCGATGTAGTCGACGCCGAGCCGGGTCATCGAGTGGACCAGGAAATTCTTCACCGCGGTCGGTCGCCCGTCCTGCCCGTTGAAGCCGCCGCCCGGCTGGGTCAGCGCGCCGAACTTGACGCTCAGCAGATAGCTGTCGCGCGGCCGGTCACGCAGCGCCTCGGCGAGCAGCATCTCGTTGTGGCCGGTGCCGTAGTGGTCACCGGTGTCGATCAGGGTGACGCCGGCGTCCAGCGCGGCGTGCACGGTGGCGATGCTCTCGGCGCGATCGTTCGCCCCGTAGACGCCGTTCGTCATGCCCATCGCTCCCAGTCCGAGAGCGGAGACGGCCGGTCCGTTGGTGCCCAGAGTTCGTGTCTGCATGCCGACCACCTTGCTCCGGCAAAGGCCCGGCCGGGAGAGGAGCGCTTATCGTAGGAGCGGCTCTCCCTGTTTGCGGCGCCCGCGGCGAGGCAGCATGGGGGCATGCAGCGTGACCAACTCGCCGACTTCCTCCGCCGGCGCCGTGAGGCGATCCGGCCGTCCGAGGTCGGCATCGCCGACGGCGGTCCCCGCCGCCGCATCCCCGGCCTGCGCCGTGAGGAGGTGGCGAGGCTCGCCGGCATGTCGGTGGACTATGTCGTCCGCTTGGAGCAGGGCCGCAGCAGCCAGCCGTCCACCCAGCTGGTCGCCGCCCTCGCCCGCGCGCTGCGGCTCTCCGACGACGAGCGTGACCACCTGTTCTACCTGGCCGGCCACCAGCCGCCACCCACCGAAGGCGCGGCTCGGCTGGCCCGGGCCGGTCTCGTCCGCATGCTGGACCTGCTCGGCGACACCCCGGCCATGGTCATCTCGGATCTCGGCGAGGTCCTCGCGCAGAATCAGATGTCGATGCTGCTCATCGGCGACCACTCGGTCTTCACCGGCGACCGCCGTTTCATGATCTACCGATGGTTCACCGAGCCGGCGTCACGGGTGATCCATCCGCCCGAGGAGACGGCCCGCCACGCCCGCCAGCTCGTCGCCGACCTGCGCGCGGCGGCCGGCCGCAGGCCCGGCGACCCGGTCGTCGAGCACCTGATCGCCCGGCTGCACCGGGACAGCCGGAGCTTCCAGGAGTGGTGGGAGGGGCACGAGGTCGGTGTGCGGCGCGCCGACCGCAAGACCATGGTCCATCCCCACGTCGGCCCGATCCTGCTGGATTGCGAAACGCTCGTTACACCGGATCTGCGCCAGCAGCTGCTGGTCCTCACCCCGGCCGACGCCGAGGCCCGTCAGCGGCTGGAGCTGGTGCGGGTTCTCGGGACCCAGGACTTCCTGCCCGCATCGATAGAATTAGGAGGTTACGATGATCCTCGTTCCCTTTCACCAAGACGAGATGGTTGAGATCCCGGTCCGGGCGGAGGTCACCGTCGCCCCGGAGTTCCCCGGTGGTGGTGCGTGGCGGCAGGTCGGGGCGCTGTGCGAGGCGACCGCGGCCGCGGTGGCGCCAGTCGTCGCCGCGGGTGGCGTCCCGGTGGTGTTCTCCGGGGACTGTCTGGTCGGCGGCGCGGTGATCGCGGGCGTGCAGCGGGCCGGTGTGGACCCGGCGGTCGTCTGGTTCGACGGGCACGGTGACGTGCAGACGGTGGAGACGAGCACGTCCGGCTACCTGGGTGGGATGTCCCTACGGTTGGCGACCGGGGCGCATCCGGAGCTGTATGCGGATGCGTTCGGGCTGCGGCCGCTGGCACCGGAGCGCGCGATCCTGGTCGACGCACGCGACCTGGATCCGGCGGAGGCGGACTATCTGGCGACCAGCCCCACCGGCCGGATCACGGTCGCCGGGGTGGCCGCGAGCGCCGTGCCCGAGGGCAAACTGGTGCTGCATGTCGACCTCGACGTGATCGACCCCGCTGATCTGCCCGGGCTGAAGTTCCCGGTCCCGGGCGGTCCGTCCGTCGACGAGGTCCTGGCGGCATGTGCGCTGCTCGTGGCGACCGGCCGGGTCGCGGCCGTGCACATCGCCTGCTCCTGGCTGCCGCCCACCGATGAGCAGCAGCGTGCCTACCGCGAGGAGGTGGTCGCCCGCTTCGCCGACCTGGTGTGAGAGCGAGGCCGAGCGTGGGCCATCGGCGTTCCGGCCGAGCAGGTGGCACTGAGCCATGAGCATTGCCGCCGAGCTGGTTTTGCATTGCGCGAGCGTGCGGCGTGGGCGTGCGGCGTGGGGCGCGGGCGTGCGGCGCGGGGCGGGGCGCGGGCCGGCTGTGCTGGTCGGTGGGTCCGCGGCGCGAATCGCCGGGCTGGCTTTTGCTGGTGCGGGCTGGCCGTGGCTGGTTGTGGGATTGCTGTGCTGGTCGTGGCTCTGCGGCGCGGTCGGCAGTTGGGCCGGCTGTTGTTGCCGGGGGCACTGACTCCGTGTGGTCGGCCTCCGTGTGGTCGGCGGGTCAGGCGGGCTTGATGCTGGCCAGGGCTTCGGCCAGGGGGAGGGGATTGATGTAGTCGCGATACGACACGATCAGGCCGGCTCGCACGCGGAAGACGGCGATGATCACCTGCTGGAACGGGGCGCCGGTGGCGACGACCGTGCCGTGGGCCTCGTACTCCACGATGATCACTTCCGGGTCGGTGGTCTCGTGGATCGTCACGTTGCGGTACTCGTCGAACCGGATGAAGCCCTTGGCCGCCTGGGTCAGGAATCGGCGGATCTCCTCGCGCCCCTGGAGTCTGCCGGGGACGCCGGCCGGGCGGTATGGCCATTCGATGTATCCGTCGGGTGCCATCAACTCCACGACTGTGTCGACATCGGATTCGCGGCCCGCGGCCAGCATCCGTTCGACGGTCTCCCGTGCGGAACTCATTCAACGACCTCCCGTGCGGGTATTCATTCAACGACCGTAGAACGCATGGCCGGCTCATTCAACATCCGTAGAATGAAAAGGTGACACCGACCCGGGCGGAACAGCGCCGCCAGACCGAGGCCCGCATCCTCGCCGCCGCCCGCCAGATGTTCGCCGACCTGGGCTTCGACCGCACCACGATCCGTGCGGTGGCCAAGGTGGCCGCCGTCGATGCCGGACTGGTCATGCACTATTTCGGCTCGAAGAACGAGCTGTTCGCGCGAGCCGCCGAGCTCCCCACGACCCAGCTCGGTCCAGACGCACCTGATCAAGCGACCCAGCTGGGTGCCGGCCGACCTGATCAAGCGATCCAGCTGGGTGCCGGCGCACCTGATCAAGCGGCCGAGCTCGGTCCCGGCGCGCCCGGTCAAGCGACCCAGCTCGGTGCCGGCACGCCCGGTCAGGCAGCCGCGATCGGCGCCGGCAGACCGGATCAGGCCGCCGAGTTCGGGATCAGGACGCCGGACCAGGTGGCCGAGGCGCTGCTCGACTCGCTGGCCACGCGCCTGGAGGCCGAGCCGACCGCCTCCCTCGCCGTGCTCCGCTCGATGCTCACCAACGCGGACGCCGCCGCCCGCTACCGCACCGCCGGCGAGTCCCAGGTCGCCCAGCTCACCGCCGCGCTCCCGGTCGCCGACGCCGACCTGCGCGCGAATCTGCTCAGCGCGATCATCCACGGAGTGATCGTCGAGCGTTACCTGCTCCGGTTCGGCCGGCTCGCGGACGCCTCGCCGGAGCAGATCATCGACCTGCTCCGCCCGTGCTTCCAGGCCCTGGTCGTCCCGCCGGAGTCATGAGCCGGCGGCGACCGACCCGCCATCGACCTGGCGGGTCCAGACACGGCACCGACCGGCACCGACCGGCACCGACCGCCACCGACCGCCACCGACCGGTATAGGCCAGTGACAGTCCACGCCGGCCGATCGTAAACGGCGCGGTGCCTAAATCGGCGCGACGATCCGCAGCGCGGCCGCGGCCACCGTGTCGCGCAGCACCTCGGCCGGCGGCAGGCCGGGCAGGTCGCGGCGCATCCCGATCACGCTCTCGACCAGGCCGAACACCAGGTCGCCGGTAACGTCCGCACCGGTCAGGCGACGGTACGCGGCACGCAGCTCGTCACGCTCGCGGCGGAACCGGGCGAACGGCTCGGCGGCGATCTCCGGCAACGCGTACAGAATCCCGATGTTCCACCGCGCGGACAGCAGCACCCCGACGTCGAAGCGGACCAGCGACCGCAGCGCGTCCGGCGGGCTCAGCTCGCCGAGCGAGGCCGCGTGCTCCAACGACGGCCGGACCGTCGCCTCCAGGAGCTCGGCGAGGATCTGCTCCTTGGTGTCGAAGTGATAGTAGAGCGACGCCTGCCGGATCCCGACCCGCTCGGCGATCAGCCGGGTCGACGTCGCCGCGTAGCCACGCTGGGCGAACAGCTCGGCGGCGGCGTCGAGGATCTCCTCGCGGGCGGTGGCAGCGGGTAGTCGCCGCGCGCCGGAGCGCGGGCGGCCGACCGAGGGGGCGGTACTCACGCCTGAATGGTGCCACGCCCGCCGGGGACGGCCGCGGCGTAACGCCACCGACACAGCCGGCAACCCAACGTTTACGCCGGAGAAACCGCTGTCGATGCCGGTCACCGGAATCTGTCAACTGACAGAAATTGGAGGCGGCGTGGTCGAGCCGCCTGTCGATAGGAGGCTGCCATGTCCGTAACCTCTGCCCCGCCCGACACCGACAGCGCGGATCTCCGCGGCTTCGGCTACGAGCCGCAACTGCGCCGCAGCATCGGCAGCTACGCGAGCTTCGCCGCCGGATTCTCCTTCGTCTCGATCCTGACCACGGTCTTCCAGCTCTTCGCGTTCGGCTTCTCGTTCGGCGGGCCGGCCTTCTTCTGGACCTGGCCGCTGGTCTTCGCCGGCCAGTTCATGGTCGCGCTCACCTTCGCCGAGCTGGCCGCCCGCTACCCGATCTCCGGCTGCATCTACCAGTGGTCGCGCCGCCTCGCGAACGCCACCGTCGGCTGGTTCGCCGGCTGGGTCATGATCATCGCGCAGATCGCCACGGTCGCCGCCGCCGCGATCGCCCTGCAGGTCGTCCTGCCCTCGATCTGGTCGGGATTCCAGCTGGTCGGCGGCGACCCGGCGCTCACCTCGACCACCGGAGCGACCAACGCGGTCATCCTCGGCTCGATCCTGATCGCGATAACCACAATCATCAACATCATTGGCGTACGCCTGATGTCCGTCGTCAACAGCATCGGCGTCACCCTCGAGATCATCGGGGTGGCGGCGGTGGTCGTGCTGCTGCTCACGCACGCCGAGCGTGGACCGGGCGTCGTCTTCGACACCGGCGGGACCGGCTCGGGTCTCGGCTACGTCGGGCCGTTCCTGGTGTCGGCGCTGATGGCGGCGTACGTCGTCGTCGGTTTCGATTCTGCCGGTGAATTGAGCGAGGAGACCCGGGACCCGCGGCACACCGCACCCCGGACCATCCTGCGGGCGCTCGCCGCGGCCGGGATCGGCGGCGGCCTGATGCTGATCGCCGCGCTGATGGCCGCGCCCAGCCTGACCGACGGCCGCCTCGCCACCGAGGGCCTGCCCTACGTGCTGACCAGCCGACTCGGCGAGACCGGTGGCCGGATCCTGCTGGTCGACGTGGCGATCGCGATCGCGGTCTGCACTCTGGCCATCCAGACCGCCGGCAGCCGGATGGTCTTCTCGATGGCCCGCGACAATGTTCTTCCGTTCTCCGCGGCGCTGCGAAAGGTTTCGCCGCGGACCGGCGCCCCGGTGTTGCCGGCGATCGTCGTCGGGGTCGGCGCGGCCGGGGTGCTGCTGGTCAACATCGGGCAGCCGGCGCTTTTCACCGCGATCACCAGCGTCTGCATCGTGATGCTGTACATCGCCTACGCACTGGTCACGATCCCGCTGCTGGTCCGCCGGTTGAAGGGGTGGCCGGGCGTCTCGGCGGAGACCACCGAACGTGGTGGGAAACTTTTCTCCCTGGGGAAGTTCGGCCTGGTCGTGAACGTGCTGGCGGTCGTCTACGGGATCGGGATGATCCTCAACCTGGGGTGGCCGCGTTCCGAGGTCTACGACCCGGCCGGGGCGCACTGGTACCTGCACTACTTCTCGTTGCTCTTCGTCGGTGGGGCGCTGATCGCCGGGGGACTCGCGTACCTGCGCTTCCGCACCCGCGTGATGTCGCTGCACCTGCCGCTTCCTGGATCGGCCCCCGCCGATGCCCCGGTCGGCCCGGTCGCCCAGGTCGCGCCGGTTGCCGCAGCCGAGTCGGTCGCGGTGGTTGCCGGAGCGGAGCCGGTCGCGGTGGTTGCCGGAGCGGAGCCGGTCGCGGTGGTTGCCGGAGCGGAGCCGGTCGCGGTGGTTGCCGGAGCGGAGCCGGTCGCGGTGGTTGCCGGAGCGGAGCCGGTTGCCGCAACCACGCCGGTTGCGCCGGTTGCGGTCGTCGCCGAGGAGCCCGCGTGAGCACGGCGACCACCGCGGGGGCCCGCGAGCACGCCCGCGCCCAGGGCGGCACGATCGTCGAGCACATGCCGACGGTGCCGGCTTCCCCCGGTCTGACCTGGGAGGAAACCATTCCCGGCGGAGGCTACGCGAGTAGGCGCCTGGCCCGCGGCACGACACTGCAGATCACCGACCAGTACGGCGACGGCTGCGTCTCGGTGGTGCTTTTCAACGCGGACGAGCCGTGGGAACGGTTGAACATCGCCGACACCGTGAAGGTGCTCTGGCAAGCCTATGTCGGCGAGGGGCACCTGCTCCTCTCCGACCAGGGCCGGGTCCTCGCCTCGGTGCTCGCCGGGGCGGGGGACCGCTCGGACACCTTCTGCGGAACGTCCACTCTGCTCAGCAACACCGAACGCTACGGCGACGGCACCCCGCACGGACCCACCCCGGCCGGAAGGGAACTTTTCACCCTCGCCGCCGCCAAGCACGGCCTGACCCGCCGCGACATTCCGCCGAATATTTCCTTCTTCCAGGGCGTCCGGGTCGGCGACGACGGCGGGTTCACCTGGCTGGGCTCGGCGGGCGCGGGCGGCGTCGTGGAGTTGCGGGCAGAGATGCCGGTGACGGTCCTGCTCGCCAACGTGCCGCATCCGCTCGACCCGCGGGAGGAGTACACCTGCTCCGCGGTACGGCTGAAGGCCTGGCCCGGCCCGCCCACCGCACCCACCGACGCGCTCTGGACCCGCTCGCCGGAGGGCGAGCGCGCCTTCCTCAACACCGCCGACTACTTGACCGCCCGGGGGCTCACATGACAACCGTCCTCGACCAGACCGGCTCCCTGAGCGTCCGGAGGCTCGCGTGACGACCTTCCTCGACCACCCCGCCCACCTGAGCGCCCGGAGGTTCGCGTGACGACCGTTCTCGCTCAGACCGCCCACTTGAGCGGCCGGGGGCTCGCGAGGACTGATCTCGGTCAGACCGCCCACCTGAGCGGCGGGAGTCTCGCATGACGACCGTCCTCGATCAGACCGTCGCCGCGCGGGCGCCGTGGTCCGCGGTTGTGAAGGCGGGCCAGACGCTGACCATCGTCGACCTCAAGGGCAACCAGGCCGTCGACTGCCTGCTCTACAACGCGGACGACACCGCCGAGCGGTACTCCGCGCCGGACACCGTCGCGGCGCAGAAAAATATCTTCCTCACCACCGGGACCGTACTGCGGTCCAGCGAGGGCCGGCCGCTGATGACCGTCGTCGCCGACGAGGTCGGCCGACACGACACGGTCGGCGGAGCGTGCAGCCGGGAGTCGAACACGCTGCGCTACGGGCACCACACCAAGCACCAGCACGCCTGCGTAGAAAATTTCCTTCTCGAAGGCAGCCGCTGGGGCCTGGGCAAACGCGACCTGGTCTCGAACATCAACTGGTACATGAACGTCCCGGTCGACCCGGACGGCAGCCTCGGCATCGTCGACGGAATCTCCGCCGCCGGCCTCTCGGTCTCCCTGCGCGCCGAGATGGACGTCCTGGTCCTGATCTCCAACTGCCCCCAGATCAACAACCCGTGCAACGGCTTCGACCCCACCCCAGTCCAAATGCGCATAACCACTTGAGCCGCCCCGGCCACCTCACCTCCCGTCACCTGACCCGCGCAACCGACCCCCACGCCAGCCCGTCGCCGGTCCCACCCACGCCTGACCTGCCGCAACCGACCCAACGCCAGACCGTCGCCGGTCCCACCTACGCCTGACCTGCCGCAACCGACCCAACGCCAGCCCGTCGCCGGTCCCACCTACGCCTGACCTGCCGCAACCGACCCAACGCCAGCCCGTCGCCGGTCCCACCCACGCCTGACCTGCCGCAACCGACCCAACGCCAGACCGTCGCCGGTCCCACCCACGCCGCCGACCGCCGACTGGCACTGACGGGTGCTCCCGGCTCCGGATTCGGCCCTCAGCACCAGCCGTCGATCTCCCGCGAGGCCGCTGCCGGTGCCTGCGTGCCGGGCCCGCCGGGTGTCGGGTGGCGTTGACGGCTGTTTCCGGAGCCGGGAGCAGCCGTCAGGGCCAGCCGGATGCCGTACCTCAACGGAAGGGCCGCTCCCATGTTCGACACCCTGCTTGTCGCGAACCGCGGCGAGATTGCCTGCCGGATCATCCGCACCGCCTCGCGGATGGGCCTGAAGACCGTGGCCGTCTACTCCGACGCCGACCGGGCCGCGCCGCACGTCCGGATGGCCGACCTGGCCGTCCGGCTCGGCCCGGCGCCGGCCCGCGAAAGTTATCTCCTCACCGACCGGGTACTCGACGCGGCGCTTTCCACCGGTGCCGGCGCCGTGCACCCGGGATATGGGTTTCTTTCCGAGGACGCCGGTTTCGCGACGAAGGTTTCCGCCGCGGGCCTGATGTTCGTCGGGCCGACGCCGGAGCAGCTCACCGCGTTCGGCGCCAAGCACACCGCGCGGGACCTGGCCCGTCAGGCCGGCGTGCCGATGATCGAGGGGACCGGGCTGCTGTCCGGAATCGATCAGGCGTTGGTCGAGGCCGAGCGGATCGGTTACCCGGTCATGCTCAAGGCGACCGGCGGGGGCGGCGGCATCGGCATGCAAGCGTGCCAGAACCCCGAGGACCTCGTGGAGGCATACGGCCGGGTCGAGCGCCTCGCTGTCGCCAACTTCGGCAGCGGCGGGGTCTTCCTGGAACGGTTCGTCCAGCGGGCGCGGCACGTCGAGGTACAGGTGTTCGGCGACGGGCTGGGCCGGGTGGTCGCGCTCGGGGACCGGGACTGCAGCCTGCAACGGCGCAATCAGAAGGTGATCGAGGAAGCGCCGGCCCCCGGACTGCCGGACGCCGTGCGGGCCCGCCTGCAGGAGTCGGCGGTGGCGTTGTGCGCGTCGGTGAACTACCGGTCGGCGGGCACAGTGGAATTTGTCTACGACGCCACCCGGGAAGAAATCTCCTTCCTCGAGGTCAATACGCGTCTGCAGGTGGAGCACCCGGTCACGGAGGAAATTTTCGGCATCGACCTGGTGGAGTGGATGCTGCGACTCGCGCAGGGCGACGCCGGTTTCCTGGATACGCCACTGCAGGCGGCCGGCGCCGCGGTCGAAGCGCGCGTCTACGCGGAGGATCCCACCCAGGGCTACCGGCCGAGCGCGGGACTGATCACCAACGTGCGGTTCCCGGACGAGGTGCAGGCGAAGGTGCGGGTGCAGGCGCCAGACCGGGTGCCGACGGTAAAGGAAACCTCCGCCGTCCTCGATGGGGCGCGGGTGGACAGGGCAGAGGCGGCCGCGAAGGAAGTTTTCGCCGCTCTGGATGCAGATTGCGTGGGCAGGGCAGGGGCGGCCGCGAAGGAAGTTTTCGCCGCTCGGGATGCAGATTGCGTGGGCGGGGCAGAGGCGGCCGGGAAGGAAATTTTTGCCACGTCGGGTTCGGTGCGGGTTGATGGGTGGGTGGCGGCTGGGACGGAAGTTTCCACCGCTTATGACCCGATGTTGGCGAAGGTAATTGTTTTTGCGGCGACTCGTGAACTTGCGTACGCGAAGATGTTGGAGGTTTTGCGGGAGACCCGGGTTGATGGGATCGAGACCAATCTCGGGCTGCTGCGGGCTGCGGTTATCGAGCCGCAGGTTCTTTCCGCTACGCACTCGACGGCGACGCTTTCCACCGTGGTTGACGAGGAGCCGCGGGTTGTTGTGGAGCGGGCCGGGACGCTGACCACGGTGCAGGACTGGCCTGGGCGGATCGGGTTGTGGGAGGTCGGGGTTCCGCCGTCCGGGCCGATGGATGACCTTTCGTTCCGGCTAGGGAACAAGGCGCTCGGGAACGATGAAGGTGCGCCCGGGCTGGAGTGCACGGTGGACGGGCCGGCGCTTCGGTTCAGTGCCGCTACCACGATCTGCGTGACCGGGGCGGCGGCGCCGGTGACCGTCGATGGGGCTCGGGTGCCGCGGTGGGAAGCCGTCACCGTTCCGGCCGGCTCGGTGCTCGACGTGGGGCGGGTCGGGGACGGTGGGCTGCGGGTCTACGTGCTGTTTGCCGGGGGACTCGATGTTCCGCGGTATCTGGGGAGTGCGGCGACGTTCACGCTCGGGCAGTTCGGTGGGCACGGTGGGCGGGCGCTCCGGATCGGCGACGTGCTCCGGACCGGTTCCGGCCGGGCTGGCGACGAGCTTTTGACCAGGTCAGACCAGGTCGGTGGTGTGCTGCCGACCGGAGCCGGGCGGGATGGTGGCGTGGGGCGGGCCGGCTCCGGCGTGGTCGGTGGTGTGCTGCCGCCGGGGCCTCGGCGGGGTGGCGGCGTGGGGCGGGCTGGCTTCGGCGGGGGCGATGGTGTGCTGCCGACGAGGGCTGGGCGGGATGGCAAGGCGAGGCGGGCCGGCTCCGGCGGGGGTGGTGGTGGGCTGGTGGCTGGTTCCGGGCGGGGTGGCGGCGTGGGATGGGCCGGCTCCGGCGGGGGTGGTGCTGGGGGGTGGGACGGTGCCGGCGGGGTGGTGCCGGTGGGGGAGCGGCCGGTGATTCGGCGGGAGTGGCGGATCAGGGTTACCGAGGGGCCGCATGCGGCGCCGGAATTTTTCACCCGGGAGGACGTCGACGCGTTCTACGCCGCCACCTGGGAGGTGCACTTCAACTCGGCGCGGACCGGGGTGCGGCTGGTCGGGCCGAAGCCGCGGTGGGCGCGGACCGACGGCGGTGAGGCCGGGCTGCATCCGTCGAACATTCATGACACGCCCTACTCGGTCGGGGCGGTCGACTTCACCGGGGACGTGCCGATCCTGCTCGGGCCGGACGGTCCCAGCCTGGGCGGGTTCGTCTGCCCGGCAACGGTGATCACGGCCGAGCGGTGGAAGCTGGGGCAGCTCAGCCCGGGGGACACGGTCACGTTCGTACCCGTCAATGATCTTGATTTTGGGCCTTTGAAGAAAACTTCCGACGACGGGATCCTGGCGCGGGACGAGGACGTCACCTACCGGCGGTCCGGGGATGACAATCTGCTCGTCGAGTTCGGGCCGATGACGCTCGACCTCGGGCTGCGGATGCGCGGGCACGCGCTGATGGACCGGCTCCGCGCGGAGGGGCTGACCGGCGTCGTGGACCTGACGCCGGGGATCCGGTCGCTGCAGATCCACGTCGACCCCGCGGTGCTGCCGGTGCGGAAACTCCTGGACGTGGTCCGGTCCCTCGAACTGCCCGCGACCGAGGACCTCGAAGTGCCCAGCCGGGTCGTGCACCTGCCGCTGAGCTGGGACGACCCGGCGACCCGGGAGGCGATCGCGCGGTACATGGCCGGGGTCCGCGACGACGCGCCCTGGTGTCCGTGGAACATCGAGTTCATCCGGCGGGTCAACGGGCTGGACAGCGTCGACGACGTCTACCGGACCGTGTTCGACGCCAGTTACCTGGTGCTCGGGCTCGGTGACGTCTACCTCGGCGCGCCGGTCGCGACCCCGCTCGACCCGCGGCACCGGCTGGTCACCACCAAGTACAACCCGGCGCGCACCTGGACGCCGGAGAACGCGGTCGGGATCGGCGGCGCGTACCTCTGCGTCTACGGCATGGAGGGGCCCGGCGGCTACCAGTTCGTCGGGCGGACCGTGCAGGTCTGGAACCGGTGGGCGCGGCAGGGAACGCCCTGGCTGCTGCGACACTTCGACCGGATCCAGTGGTACCCGGTCGGCGCCGAGGAACTGCTCGACCTGCGCGCCGACGTGGCCGCCGGCCGGCACCGGTTCCGGATCGACGAAGGAACTTTCCGCCTCGCCGAGTACCAGGCGTTCCTGGACGACAACGCCGACTCGATCGCGTCCTTCCGCGCCAAGCAGGCGGCGGCGTTCGGGGACGAGCGCGCGGCATGGGCGGCTGCCGGGGAGTTCGATCCGCGGCCCGAACCGCCGGCGCCGGTCGCCGTCGGCGAGGTCGCCGTGCCGGCCGGCGGCACCCTGGTCGAGGCGCCGTTCGTGTCCAGCGTGTGGCGGGTCGACGTGCGGCCCGGGGACGTCGTCGTCGCCGGTCAGCCGCTGCTCGCGCTGGAGGCGATGAAGCTCGAGACGGTCGTCGCCGCACCCCGCGGCGGGATCGTCGCGGATGTTCTGGTCACGCCCGGAGCGCAGGTCGCGCCCGGCAACCCGTTGGTGGTAATCGTGGGAGAGGAGTCCTGATGACGCCGGTGGACCGGGTTCGGGCCGCGTTCGACCAGCTCGCGCTGGGGGAACGGCCGGAGGCGTGGATCTCGTTGCGGGACCGCGCGGCGGTGCTCGCGGAGGCGGTCGCGCTCGAGGACCGGCTGGCCGCCGGGGCGGACCTGCCGCTCGCCGGGAAACTCCTGGCCGTCAAGGACAACGTCGACGTGGCCGGGCTGCCGACGACGGCCGGGTGCCCGTCGTTCGCGTACCGGCCCGCGGTCAGCGCGCCGGCCGTGCAGCGCCTCGTCGACGCCGGGGCGATCGTGATCGGGAAGACCAATCTGGATCAGTTCGCCACCGGGCTGGTCGGGACCCGCAGCCCGTACGGGGCGGTGCGGGACGTCCGGGATCCGGACCGCGTCTCCGGCGGGTCGAGCTCCGGGTCGGCGGTGGTGGTCGCGCTCGGGATCGTGGACCTGGCGATCGGCACCGACACCGCCGGATCCGGGCGGGTGCCGGCGGCGTTCCAGCAGATCGTCGGGGTCAAGCCGACGCTCGGGCTGGTGCCGACCGCGGGGGTGGTGCCGGCCTGCCGGAGCCTCGACTGCGTGACGATCTTCGCGCGGACCCTCCCGGAGGGCCGCGAGGCGATCGCGATCATGAGCGATCCGGTGTACCCGGCCGACGCGCCGCTCGCCGCGCCACCGCGGCCGGTCGTCGCCGTGCCCACCGAGCTGCCCGGGATGTCGCCGGAATGGGTCACGGCCTTCGAACGGGCCGCGAAATCCCTGGAGGCGGCCGGGGCGCGGCTGCGGCCGATCCGCCTGGAGCCTTTCCTCGAGGCCGCCAAGCTGCTGTACGAGGGTGGGTTCGTCGCCGAGCGGTACGCGGCCGTGGGCGCGTTCGTCGACACGGCGCCGGGCGACGTGGACCCGACGGTCGGCGCGATCATCGGCAAGGCCCGGGACATCCCGGCGCACGTGCTCGTCACCGACACCGAACGGCTGGCGGAGCTGCGGCGGGCGGCGATGGCGGAGTGGGGGGACGCGGACGCGCTGCTGCTGCCGACCGCGCCGGTCCACCCGACGATCGCCGAGGTCCGGGCGGATCCGATCGGGGTGAACGCGCTGGTCGGGACGTACACCAACTTCTGCAACCTGTTCGGGCTGGCCGCGGTCGCGGTGCCGGCGCCGGGGATCGGGGTGCAGGTGGTCACCCGCGGCTTCGCGGACGCGGTCGCCGCCGACATCGCGGCGCTGATCGTCGGGGAGCCGCCCGCGCCGGCGCCGGTCCGCGGGCTGCCGCTGCTGGTGGTGGGGGCGCACCTCGCCGGGCAGCCGCTCAACCATCAGCTCACCTCGGTGGGGGCGCGGCTGGTCGGGGCGGTCCGGACCGCGCCGGAGTACCGGCTGTACGCGTTGCCGGCCGGCAAACCCGGATTGGTCCGGGTCCTCGCCGGTGGCGCCGCGATCGACGGGGAGGTGTGGGACGTGCCGCCGGCGGCGCTCGGGCCGTTCCTGGCGGGGCTGCCCGAGCCGATGGCGCTCGGGAAGGTCCGGCTCGCCGACGGGAGCTCGGTGACCGGGTTCCTCTGTGAGCCGGTCGCGATGGACGGCGCCCCGGACATCACCGGGCACGGGGGCTGGCTGGCCTATCTGTCGTCGGCGGCGGACTGATGCGGAGGATCACGCTGCTCGCGCCGCGGTATGTGCTCGGGGACCTGTTGCTGACGAGGATTCAGCGGCTGGCGGTCGCCGTCCGGCGGCTGGTCCGGCGGCGGCACTGATCCGCCGGCACGCGGTGGATGGTTTCGCCGAGGTGGAGGCGGCGGTCAGCGACAAGCACCGCGGCAGGGACTGAACCGGCCGCCCGTGGCTCAGCGGTTGCCGGTGAGATGGCGCTGTGGCGGCTGGGCTCGGCGGCGGCGCGGCGCCGGGGTGCGGCCCCGCGGGGTGCGGGGTGCGGCAGCGCGGGGCGCGGTGGCGCCGGGGTGCGGGGTGCGGCAGCGCGGGGCGCGGGGGTGGCGGGGCGCGAGGGTGGCGGGGCGCGAGGGTGGCGGGGCGCGAGGGTGGCGGGGCGCGAGGGTGGCGGGGCGCGAGGGTGGCGGGGCGCCCACCTTACGGTGAGCGCCCCGCCCGGGAACCGGCCTACTTGTAGGTCACGTCGCTCTGGGTGACCTTGCAGTTGGCGTTGTTCCAGCCCGGGCCGAGGTAGGTCGGCTCGCTGCCCTTGGCCACGCCCTTGTACTGGCCGCAGACCACCGCGCTGGAGGCGTTGGTGATCGTGACGCGGGTGATGGTGGCGACGTCACCCCAGTTGGTGTTGATGCCGGCGACCATGTCGATGTCGTTCAGCAGCACGTTGTCGATCTTGACGTTGCGCTGGTACGAGTTGGTGCAGTTGCCGCAGGCGCGGTACAGCTTGCCGGAGCCGCTCAGGTAGAAGCCGGAGATGCTGACCGTGCCGTTGCCGTTGTGCTGGAACGTCTTGTCGCTGCCGGCCTTGGCGCCGCCGCCGATGACGTAACTGGTGCCGCCGCCGGTGCCCTTGAACGTTGCGGCGTCCTCGCCGATGTCGTTCCACCACACGTTCTTGATCGTGCAGGTGCCCTCGCAGTGCACGCCGTCACCGGCGGGGGAGCCGATGATGACGTTCTGCAGGGTGCCTCCGTTGGCGATGGAGAACATCGGGTCCTGGGACTCGCTCTGCGAGCCGTCCCCGATGCAGCAGAACGTCTTCATGCCACCGTCGTAGGTGCCGGTGACGTTGATCGTGCCGGAGACCGAGACGTTCCCGGCCGAGGACGGCCACGCGCCGGTCGGCGTGCTGCCGCTGCCCCCGGTCGAGCTGGGCGTCGGGCTGGCGGTGGCGGTCGGGCTGGTGGTCGGGGTCGTCCCGCCGTTGTAGGTCTCGAACTCGGCGATCCGCGGCGCGCTGGACGCGCCGGTGATCTCGAAGGTGATTTTCTTCAGCGACGTGGCGGTGAACGTGATCGTGCCCGGGCTGCCGCTCCCGCTGGTCAGGACGGATCCCGAGTCGCCGTTGAGCATCCGCCAGGCGGTGATGGTGCCGCCGCCCGAGGCCTGCTGGATGACGGCGGAGGAAACCGTCAGGGCGCTGCTCCACTTGACCGAGACGTAGCCGGTGGTGGCGTTCGGCGCCCAGTAGGTGGTGGTGCTGGCGTCCCGGACGTTGCCGTAGCTGGTGCCGCTGGCCTTGCTGGAGCCGTCGGCACCGGCGGTGGAGCTGAGGCTCAGGTTGTCGGCGGCCATGGCCTGGGCCGTCGGGAGCATCAGCATGATCGCGGCGGTGGTGATCGCGGTGGCTCCGCCGGCTGCCCATCGCAGGGCGACTGATCGTCTCATTCGGGGTGTCTCACCTTCGTCTTCGGGGATGTGCATCACGCGGGGGAAAGCGCTTTCCTGTGGACGATAGGCACCCGTCGATGTGATCACAAGGAGTTGCAAAGGTTTGCAGAATGATGGCCTACATGTTTCGTGCCGGGTGCCGTGCAACCTGGCGCGCACCCGCGACGGTCTTGAGGGGCATGAAAGTAGACGAGCGTGACCAGGAGTTCGCCGGGTTCGTCGGGGAGCACCGGGGGCGGATGCTGCACACCGCCCGCCTGCTGACCGCCGGCGACGCTCATCTCGCCGAGGATCTCGTGCAGACGGCGCTGACCAAGCTGTACGTGTCCTGGGCCGCGTTCCGGCGGGCGGGCAGCCCCGACGCGTACGTCCGGAGGGCTTTGTTCAATGCCCTCCTGGACGAGAAACGCCGGGTGTGGCGGCGCTTCGAGCGGCCCTTCGCCGAGGTGCCGGACCAGCCCGGCACGCCCTCGGCGGACGACGGCGACCCGGAGCTGGCGCGGGCGCTGGGCGAGCTGCCGCCCCGGATGCGCGCGGCGATCGTCTTCCGGTTCGTGCACGACATGGACGTGGCCGACACCGCCCGGGCGCTGGGCTGCTCGGTCGGCACGGTCAAGAGCCAGACCGCCCGGGCGCTGGAGAAACTGCGCGCCGGCCTGGACACCTTTCAAGAAGTGGGAGTGAACTGACATGGATCTGCAGACCAGGCTTCAGCGCTTCGGCGGGCCGATCGAGGCCGCCTCCGCCGACCTCGTGGCCGCCGACGTGGCCCGCGGGCAGCGGGCCGCGCGCCGCCGCCGGACGTTCCAGACCGCGGCGGTCGCCGCCTTCGGGGTCGCCGCGATCGTCGCCACCATCTCGGTCACCGGCGCGGTGACCGGCACGCCGACGGCGCCGCCGGTCGCCGGGAGCAGCACCGTCGCCGGGAGCACCGCGGCCGGCGGCCTCCGGCTCGTCGACTACGCCGGCGAGCAGCCGAAGAACTTCACCGTCGACAAGGTGCCGGAGGGTTATTTCGTGCAGAACGACGACGAGGGCGGCCTGACCATCGCGCCGGACGCGGTCCGGAACCCGCCGGCCGGCATCGACCCGTCCAAGGCGCCGATGTACGACCCGCGCGACCTCGGCGGCAAGATCGGCATCTACCTGGAGCCGAAGTTCTACCGCGAGGGGACCGACGACGGGGAGAAAGTTACCGTCGGCGGGCACCCGGCCGTCATCCACGGGATCGGTCCCACCCAGCAGCTGATGATCCTGGTGTCGCCGAAGGTCTACGCGACCATCCAGGCGGACGTGCCGCTGAGCCGCGAGCAGCTGCTCGAACTCGGCGCCGGCCTGCACGTGCACCAGGAGGCGATCGACCGGATGGCCGCCGCCACCGGCACCACCGGCAAGTAAGAATCGGCACCGCGGCAGGTAAGAACCGGCACCACCGGCAAGTAAGAACCGGCACCGCCGGCAGGTAAGAAACCGGCACCGCCCGCCGGCAAGTAAGAATGCGCTGAGGGATTTCCACCTGGCACGGAGGAGCACGATGGCGACGCTGCTGTCGGTGAACGTCGGCATGCCGAAGGACGTGGCCTGGCGCGGCCGGACCGTCCGGACCGGGATCGGCAAGACGCCGGTCACCGGTCCGCGGATGGCCCGCCGGCTGAACCTCGACGGCGACGGCCAGGGCGACCTGGCCGGGCACGGCGGCGAGCAGCGGGCCGTGCTGGTCTACCAGGTGGAGTCCCTCGCCTATTGGAGCGCCCAGCTCGGCCGGGACGGCTGGGAGTTCGGGCAGTTCGGGGAGAACTTCACCGTCGACGGCCTGCCCGACGACGAGGTCTGCGTCGGCGACCGGTACCGGATCGGCGAGGCCGTCTTCGAGGTGACCCAGCCGCGGGTCACCTGCTACCGGCTCGGCATGCGGATGGACGCGCCGACCCTGCCGGCGCTGCTGGTGTCGCACCGGCGGCCGGGCTTCTACCTGCGGGTGATCACCGAGGGGCAGGTCCGGGCCGGCGACGACATCGTGCTGGTCGGGAAGGGCCGGCACGCGATGACCGTGGCCGAGATCGACGCCCTGCTCTACCTGCCCGGCCGGGACCTGGACCGGGTCCGGCTGGCCGCCGACATCCCGGCGCTCAGCCCCGGCTGGCAGCAGTCGTTCCGCGAGATCCTGGCCGGTGGCGGCGCGCCGCCGGTCGGCGCCGAACCGGGCTGGACCGGCTTCCGGCCGCTGGTGGTGACCGAGATCGTTCCGGAGAGCGCGTCGATCCGGTCGATCCGGCTCGCCGCGCCGGACGGGACCGCGCTGCCGCCGGCCGAGGCCGGCCGCTACCTGACGCTGCGGGTGCCCGGCGATCCGGCGCCGGTGCGCAGCTACTCGCTGTCGTCGGCGCCGGGCGAGCCCGCCTACCGGATCAGCGTCAAGCGCGACGGCCGGGTCAGCTCGTGGCTGCACCGCGAGCTGCGGGCCGGCATGACCCTGGACGTCGCGGCGCCGCGCGGCGACTTCGTCCTCGCCGACGGCGCCGAGCCGGTGCTGCTGATCTCCGCCGGGGTCGGCGTCACGCCGCTGCTGGCGATGCTGCACCGGCTCGCCGCGCAGCACACCGGCCGTGCGGTGTGGTGGCTGCACACCGCCCGCGACCGGGCCCAGCTGGCGTTCGCCGCCGAGGTCACCGCGTTGCTGGCCGGCCTGCCGCACGCCCACCAGCACGTCTTCCTGACCGCGGAGGGCCGGCGCCTGACGGCGGACACCATCACCAGCCTGGGCCTTCCCGTCCAGGCCTCCGCCTATCTGTGCGGGCCGCGGCGATTCATGGACGACCTGGGTACGGCGCTGGCCGCGCTGAACCCGCGCGCGGTCCACACCGAGCGGTTCGGTGAGCGCTCGGCGATCAATCCCGGCGTGACCGGTGCCGTGACCGGACCACCGCACCAGCCGCCCGGCCCGCCGGGAACCGGGCCGCGGGTGACGTTCGCCCGGGCCGGCCTGTCGACCCGCTGGCCGGCGAGCGAGACGTCGCTGCTCACCCTGGCCGAGGCGTGCGACGTGCCGACCCGGTGGGCGTGCCGGTCCGGGGTCTGCCACACCTGCGTGACGCCGGTGCTGGCCGGGGAGGTCGGCTACGACCCGCGGCCGCTGGAGTTGCCGGGGCCGGGGGACGCGCTGCTCTGCTGCGCGAGGCCGGACGGGGACGTCGTGCTCGACCTCTGACGCCGTACGGGAAGAAATCGGTCCTGGGTTTGATCTTCAGCCGTGCCGCAGGTCACAGGCGGAGCGGCGGGGCGCTCGACGAGGTCTCCGGCCACCTGGGCGGGTGACGGATTCCGGCACTTCGCGCGGGGATCGTGGCCCGGACGGGAGGATGGGGGCGCAGCCACATCGTCCGGAGGGGGCCGACCGTCCATGTGCACCAGACATCTGAGCCGCCGAGCCGCCCTGTTCGGCGGCGCGGGGATCGCCGCGTCCCTGGCCCTGACCGCGCCCGCGGTCGCCGCCGGCCGGCCGGGGCTGCTGGACCTCACGTACCGGCTGGGGCCGGCCTTCCCGGGGTTCGAGCCCGGCGAGGAGGCCGTCCGGCGAACCGTGACGACCATCGAGGCGGACGGCTACTTCATGCAGGAGTGGCGGGTCCTGGAGCACATCGGCACCCATGTGGACGCGCCCGCGCACTTCACCGCCGGCGGCCGGACCTCCACCGAGCTGCGCCCGTCCGAGTTGTACCTGCCGGCCGTGGTGATCGACATCGCGGCCCGGGCGGCGCGCAGCCCGGACACCGTGGTGACCGTCGACGATCTGCGCGCGTTCGAGCGGCGCTACGGCCGGATACCGGACGAGGCGGCGGTGCTGATGTACTCCGGCTGGGGTGCGAAGGTGGGCGACGCCGCGGCGTACCGTGCGCATTTTCCGGGTTTCGGGG
The DNA here is from genome assembly GCF_019704555.1 of Actinoplanes sp. L3-i22. Lineage (NCBI taxonomy): Bacteria > Bacillati > Actinomycetota > Actinomycetes > Micromonosporales > Micromonosporaceae > Actinoplanes > Actinoplanes sp. L3-i22. Next base: position 6,536,915 of record NZ_AP024745.1, on the reverse strand, counting down.
TTGATGCCTGCCGATGGCTGCTGCGCGAGCGGAAGATCCGCGCCCTCGGGGTGGACACGCTCAGCCTCGATCCGGCGCCGTCCACGGCGTTCGAGACGCACCACGCGCTGACCGCGGCTGATCGCTACGGGATCGAGAACCTGGCGAATCTGGCGCACCTGCCGCGCCAGGGCGCGAAGATATTCGTGGGGCTGATTCCCTACGAGGGCGGCTCCGGAGGTCAGGCTCGCGTGCTGGCCAATTGGTAGTCACCTCTTTACATCTTCAGTTAACAGTCCTAATAATTGCGCATGCGTCGATCCGTGATCCTTGCGGCGGTGGCTGCCCTGGCCGCTGCATGCTCAACCGTCTATGTCGCGGCCTCCGCGAGCGCCGCCACGGCCTGCGCTCCGGCCTGGAGCGCGAGCGCCACCTACGTCAAGGACAACGTCGCCGCCAAGGGCGGCAACAACTACACCGCGAAGTGGTGGACCCAGAACGAGGACCCGGCCACGCACAGCGGCCAATGGGACGTGTGGGTGAACAACGGCGCCTGCGGCGGCACCACCAACCCGTCGCCGTCGGTGTCCGTCTCCACTCCGGCGTCACCGAGCCCGTCGACCTCGCCATCGGCCTCCCCGACGCCGTCGACCTCGCCGAGCACCCCGATCCCGGTGGGCGGGCTGCCGAAGCACGCGCTGATCGGTTACCTGCACAGCAGCTTCGCCAACGGCTCCGGCTACCTGCGGATGGCCGACGTGCCCGCCGACTGGGACATCATCAACCTGGCGTTCGGCGAGCCGACCAGCGCCACCTCCGGTGACATCCAGTTCAAGCTCTGCCCGGTCGCCGAGTGCCCCGGCGTCGAGTCCGAGGCCGACTTCATCGCCGCGATCAGGACCAAGCGCGCGGCCGGCAAGAAGGTGCTGCTCTCCATCGGCGGCGCGAACGGCCAGGTCCAGCTGACCACGACGGCGGCCCGCGACAAGTTCGTCAGCTCGGTCAGCGCGATCATCGACAAGTACGGTCTGGACGGGGTCGACATCGACTTCGAGGGCCACTCGCTGTCGCTCAACACCGGGGACACCGACTTCAAGAACCCGACCACGCCGGTGATCGTGAATCTGATCAGTGCGATCAAAACCTTGAAGACCCGCTACGGTACGGGCTTCGTGCTGACCATGGCGCCGGAGACGTTCTTCGTCCAGCTCGGCTACCAGTACTACGGCTCGGGCCCGTGGGGCGGCCAGGACCCGCGCGCCGGCTCGTACCTTCCGGTGATCTACGCCGTCCGGGACATCCTGACCGTGCTGCACGTGCAGGACTACAACTCGGGCTCGATCATGGGGCTGGACAACCAGTACCACTCGATGGGCGGCGCCGACTTCCACATCGCGATGACCGACATGATGCTGGCCGGCTTCCCGGTCGCCGGCAACACCGCCAACATGTTCCCCGCGCTGCGCGAGGACCAGATCGCGTTCGGCGCCCCGAGCTCGGTCAGCGCCGGCAACGGCTACGTCGCCCCGGCCGCGGTCCAGGAGGCGGTCAACTGCCTGGTCAAGGGCGTCAGCTGCGGTTCGTACGCGCCGCGCAGCGGCACCAACCCGAACTTCCGCGGCCTGATGACCTGGTCGATCAACTGGGACAGGTTCTACGGCTGGGAGTTCCGGAACAGCCACGAGCCGTTCCTCAACGCCCTGCCCTGACCGGCCGGCCCGGTACGGTGACCGCCATGAGCGAGGCCGCGGTGCATGTCGCCCGCTTCAACACGGCGGTCACCACCGGGGACTGGGCGGTGTTCCTCGCCGCGCTGCACCCGGACGCGGTGATGGCGTTCATCGGCCCACCGGCCGGGCCGTTCCGGGGCCGCGAGGCGATCGCCGCCGCCTATGCCGCCCAGCCGCCCGACGACACCATCGAGATCCACGGCGTCCGCTCGGACGGCTCCCGCGACGTGATCACGTTCGCCTGGTCCCGCGGCGGCACCGGCACCCTCACCCTGCTCCGCCGTGACGGCCTGGTCGCCGAGATGACCATCGCGTTCGACTGAGCCGGCCCGGACCCGTCGGGCTCGCCGCCGCCGACGATCGGTCAGGTCGGCCGGGTCTCGGGTCGGAAACCTCCCGGCGCGTTGATCGCGGCGGCACGGAGCGCTCAGGTGACCGCGTAGTTGCGGAGCAGGGCGAGGGCCTCGGCGCCGTGCGGGCCGTGGGTGTGCAGGCCGGAGCCGGCGGGGGACAGGCGCTGGGCGCCGACCCGGCAGAAGGCGCCGGCCGCGCCGCTGATCGCCGACTCGGCGGCGGGGTCGCCGAACTCCCACCGTTCGCCGCCGGGCCCGGTCAGGTCGCAGTGGACCGGCACGGCCGGGCGCCCGGCCAGGTGCCACGCGTACGGCAGCGTGCTGTGCGCCAGCCACGCGACGTGCCGCAGGCGGGCGGTGTCCGGATAGTCCATGCCGAGCGGGCCGGTGATGTCCAGGGCGTGCGCCCAGTGCTCGGCGAGCCGGGTGGTGGCCAGGGTGCGCGGCTTCAGCGACGCGGTGACCCAGCGCAGCGGGCGCTGCGGATCGGCCGTGCGCAGGGCGCGGATCGCGGCTCGGCGGGCGGCCTGCCACCGTACGAAAATCTCTTCCGGCGAAGCCCGCTGGGCCCGGACCATCGCCGCCATGCCCTCGTCGACGGTTTTTCCGAAGCGACGCCAGTCGATGCCGCCGGCATCGCCGGCGGCCGACGCGACCACCGCCTCCTCGGTCTGCGCCAGGTGCAGCACCACATCGGCGACGGTCCACCCGGCCGCGGCCGACGGGTGCGCCCAGTCGGCCGGGGTCAACGCGGCCAGCACCGACTCCAGCCGATCCTGCTCGGCCTCAAGATCGTCGATGACGTCCATGTCTCACCCTAACGCTGCGATGATGGTCAACGGGGAGAGCGGCCGCACGAGGGGTGACATGGGCGCGAAGACAGCACTGCTCGCATTCGCCGACGGTGACCTGCGGGAACATCTCCGGGCCGCGGGTCCTTCCGGCCCGGCCGAGGGGCTGGTCCGGCGGGCTTTCCCGGGGTACGGCGTGACGCCCTACGACGACAGCGATCTGTTCGACGGCTGCTATCCGCCGGACGACGTCACCTGTGCGACCGTGCTGCGCGGGGCCGACCTCCTCGCCGATCGCCGGCTGGTGCTCGACCGCCCGTCGGAGCTGCCCGGGCACCTGCTCGCGCTCGGGGCTGGCCGGCGGATCCTGATGCACGGGATGCACTCGGTGGTCGACTGGCTGTGCTTCGCGGTGTGGGAGGACGGTTCGCTGGTCCGGTCGCTGAGCCTGTCGCCGGACGGCGGGATCGCGGAGAACCTCGGCGAGCCGTTCGCCTTCGAGCGCCCGTTCTGGGACGGCGCCCACCCGGTCGAGGACGACGATCCGGTCGAGGAGCCCTATCCGCTGCCGTTCCACCCGCTGGAACTGGGGGAGGAGGCGCTCGGCGCGCTGTTCGGCTTCGTGGTCGAGGGCGAGCCCCGGCCGGAGCACGTCGACGCGTGCGGCATCCGCCTGCCCCGCTTCCGGGTCACCGACCCGGCCGCGACCGAATGAGCCTCAGCCGACCGTGAAGGCGCGCAGGGTCGCGCCGTCGGTGGTGTAGAGCCAGCCGTGCGCGACGACCGCCCGGTCCGGGCCGCCGGCGCTGTGGACCAGGGCGGGCAGGTCGAGCGGGACGCCGGTGGCCGGGTCGAGGGCCTCCAGCCGCCAGCCCGAGTCCGGGGTGCTGTGGCTGGTCCAGAGCACGCCGCCGGCCACCGACGGGGTGCCGCCGGCGGCCAGGGTCCAGCGGGTCTCGCCGGAGTACAGGTCGACGGCGACGACCGTCTCCGGGTCGTCCTCGGTGCTGGTGTAGACGCGGTCGTGGTCGATCGCCGGGTTGCCCCACAGGCCGGCCCGCCGCCACACCACGAAGCCGGTGTCGGCGCGGATCTTCAGCAGCTCGGCGTCGTGGCCGACCAGGAAGAACCGGCCGGTCGGGTCGGCCGCGTAGCCGAACCAGTCGTTGCCGTTCTCCCAGGCCACCCGGCCGGTGACCAGGTCGGCGGCCAGCGTCCCGCCCTGGTACGGCCGTGACAGCAGGAGCTTGCCGTCGGCGACCGGCCACTGCGGGTCCAGGCCGAGCTTCTGCCACAGCGGATGCCCGGTCGCCACGTCGAACGCCCACGCGCCCAGGGTCACGCCGTCGTTGCCGCCGGCGACCGCGACGCCGTGGTCCAGCAGCAGCCGGCCGGCCGGGGCGCCGGACGGGACCGGCGCGCGCCAGCGGACCGCGCCGGTCAGCGCGTCCAGGGCGACCAGCTCGCCGGCCGGTTCGGCCGGGGGCTCGCCGGAGCGCAGGTACGCGAGCAGGGTCTGCCCGTCGGTGGCGAGCACGGGCGGGCGCTGTCCCGGGACGCTGGGGAGCGGGAATCGCCAGTCGAGGGCTCCGGTGGTGGCGCTGTGCGCGCCGATGCCCGTGCTGTCGGCGAGGAACAACTGCGTACCGGAAATGATCGGGGTTTGTTGCTGGGTTGCCCCGGCGGTGGTGGCGATCGTCCAGCGGAGGGCGAGGCGTGTGACCGTCCCGGCGGTGATGGCGTATTCGTCCGGGTTGAAGCCGTTGTGTCCGGCATCGTGACCGTCCTGCGCCCAGTCCGCCGCCGCCGGCCGGGGCACCGCCGGAACCGCCGCAGTCGGCGCAGTCGGCGCGGCCGACGCAAAAGCCGCGGCCGACGCAAAAGCCGCAGCCGGCGCGGTGGCCGCAAAAGCCGCAGCCGGTTCGGCAACCGCAAAAGCCGCAAAAGCCATAAAAGCCGCGAAGAGCTGGAAGGCGGTTGCCAGTGCCGTGCCGCTGCGCCCGGGAAGATCTCGCATATCCGGCAGGCTAGGCCGAATCGGCCGCCACCATCCCGGGTTCCCGAGGATGCGTCCGGAGCAGCGCGATCACCGCCGCGACCGCCGCGAACCCGGCGGTCATCGCGAGCGCTGCCCCGAACCGCCCGGTCGCCGTGACCACCGTGGCGCCGACCCCGGTGGTGAGGATGCTCGCCACGGTGTCGCTGACGTGCAGCGCGCTCGACGTCCGCCCCTGCTCGGCGGGCTCGGCGGCCTCCAGGGCGAGCCGGTTGACGGTGGCGAAGGCCAGGCCCATGCCGATCCCGGCGAGGAACCAGCCGCCCGCGACGACCGGGACGGCGCCGGTCAGCATCAGCGGGGTCCCGCCGGTGATCAGCAGGCAGCCGCCGACGATCAGCCGGCGCGGGTCGGCCCGGCGGCCCTGGATCCAGGAGCCGGCCGCCCAGCCCAGCGAGCCGGCCGCCAGCAGCAGGCCGCTCAGGGCCGGGCCGCCGCCGGGCCGGGCCGCGGCGAGCAGCGGGACGAGCACCTCGGCGCCGAAGAACGCGCCCGCGAGCAGGCCGCGGAGCAGCACGAACACCGGCGCCCCGGGACGGGCGAGCAGGGTGCCGGCGGGCAGCAGCGGCGGGACGCTGACCACCAGCAGGGCCAGCGCGACCACGATGCCGACGGCGACGGTGACCGGGGTGCGGGCCTGGATCGCGTACTGGAGCAGGGTCGCGCCGACCGCGGTCCCGGCGGCCAGGGCGATCAGTTTCCGCGTCGGCGGGGGGTTGCTCCGGCGGCGCGGCGGCCGCCCGCAGGTCCGGGATCAGCGCGAGCAGCGCGGGCACGAGCAGCGGCGCGATCGCCAGGAAGATCCAGCGCCAGCCGGCCAGCTCGGTGATCCGGGAGGCGAGCGGCGGGCCGGCCACCGACGGGACGATCCAGGCGCTGGCCATCACCGCGAACATCTTCGGGCGCAGCTCCTCGGCGTAGCGGCGGATCACCAGCACGTAGACGACGACCGAGAGCAGGCCGCCGCCGAGGCCCTGCAGGGTCCGGCCGGCCAGGAAGGTCACCGGATCGTGGGCGGCGCCGACGGCGAGCGAGCCGAGCGCGAAGACCAGGCCGCCGCCCAGGAACGGCGGCAGTGGCCCGAACCGGTCGGTGAGGCCGCCGGCGATCACGCTGGCGAACAGGCCGCCGGCCAGGTTCAGGCCGAACGCCATCCCGTACCAGCGCACGCCGTGCAGGTCGCCGAGGGCCTGCGGCAGCGCGGTGAGCACCGCGTACGCCTCGAACGCGACGAGCGTGAGCACCACCACGACGCCGAGCGTGGGCCGCCGGTAGCCGGCCGTGAACAGCTGCCGGGTGCGGGCGGCGGGCTTGTCGGTATCGGTCATGAGCGGGTCGCCACCAGCACCGCGGCACGATCCCGGACGGAGGTGGCCGAGAACCCGCAGGCGGCCAGGTCGGCCGCCACGTCGGGCAGCGGATGGGCATGGGACCAGCGCCGGATCCGCAGCTCGTCGTAGCCGTACTCGACCAGGGTCGCGCCCGCCTCGGCGGTGATCACCTCGGCCGTCAGCACGTGCCGGCGGGTGCCGACCCGGACCTGGGCGATCTCGGTCACGCCCGGCGGGGGAGCCGGAACGTCGCCGACCATGTCGAGGGCCAGCACCCCGCCGGGCCCGAGACGGTCGGCGAGCGCCCGGAAGGCGACCGGACGTTGCGCGGCGGTCAGGAACTGCAGGGAGCCGGCCAGGTAGGCGTACTCGAACGGGCCCCGGACCGGGAGCTCCGGCGCCGCGCCGGCCAGGACCGTGATCCGGGACCAGATCGCCCGCCGTTCGGCGATCTTGGCGAGCAGCACGCCGCGCATGTCGGCGGACGGTTCGACGCACCAGACCGCGGCGCCGAGCTCCGCGACCGCGAGGGCGACCCGGCCGGTCCCGGCGCCGACGTCGAGGACCCGCATGCCGGGCCGGGCGAGCGCGGCGAACTCGGCGACGCGGGGGAGCGCGGCCCGGCCCTGGGCGGCGGCGAAGAGGTCGTAGAGTCCGGCCGCGCCGGCGTAGCCGTCGGTCATGCCAGCCGGACCGGAAGGCTGCTGAACCCGCGCAGCGTCGCGGTCCGGTCCAGGCGCGGCGGACCGGCCGGGACCAGCGTGATCCCGCCGTCGCGCAGGGCGCGCAACACCTCCTGGAGCTGCCGCAGGCCGAGCGCCGCACCGAGGCAGGCGTGCGCGCCGCGGCCGAACCCGAGATGCACCCCGCGCGCCCGCCCGCCGTCGACCCGGTCGGGGTCCGGGAAGACCGCCGGGTCCCGGTTCGCCGCCGCCAACATCACGATCAAAATCTGTCCTTCGCGTACGACATGAGCCCCGACCCGCGTCTCCCGGACACACACCCGGGCGTCGGCCTGCACCGGCCCGTCCAGCCGCACCAGCTCGTCGGCCAGTCCCGGATCGGCCCGCAGCCCGTCCCGGGCGAGACGTCCGAGCGCATTCCCGATCAACCGGCTCACCGACTCGTATCCGGCGTGCAGCACGGTTCGCAGGGAATTCGCCACGACTGCCTCGGAAACGTCTTCTTTCGCCCGCCGCACCGCGCCGAGAAATCCGTTTTCGGGGGGATCCGCGAGCCATTTCTCGATCATCGCGCTCAGCTCCGCCCGGGCCGCCGCACCCGGCCCGGCGCGATCCGGTGCCAATCCCGCGTCCATGCTCCGGACAATCGCGTTCGACAGTTTCTCGAATTCCGGCCCATCGGGCAATTCTCCACCGAGGAACCGTTCGATGGTGGCCCGCGCGACCGGCCGCGCGAACGCCGGGACCAGGTCGACGACCGCCCCGTCGCGCGGCAGGGCGGCGAGCCGGTCCGCGACGATCGCGGCGACGTCCCGGTTCAGCGCGGCCGGGGGCTGTTCCCGCAGCGCCGTGACGAGGAGGTGGCGGATCGGGCCGTGCTCCGGCGGGTCGAGCGACTGGACGCTGAGGTGCGCCGGGGGCACGTCCGCGCCGACCCGGCGGAAGTCGGACCCGAACGCGGCCACGTCCCCGAGGACCTGCCGGCATTGCTCGTACCCGGTGATCACCCACGAGTCCAGCTGGGCGTGCCAGTAGACCGGATCGCGGTCACGTAACCGCCGATAAGCCACATGTGGATCGGCGATCACATCGGCGGACAGCGGATCGAAGAACGGATCGGGAATGGTTTCCATGTCGTTCCCGGAATGTTGCGGGCGGCCGCGGCCGTCGCAGCCGCCCACCGGCGCGGGTCAGTGGAAGTAACGCATTGTTGCCTCCTTGCGGTAGGCCGACAACGCTGCACTATGTCATTACGTTTGTCGATGCGTCAATGCTTGTGAGTCCACTGTGGGCACTTCAGTGCGACTGCCCGGACCGGGTGGACCGTTCAGCCGCGCTACAGTGCGGAGATGCTCGACCTGCATCGTCTGCGGATCTTCCGGTCGGTGGTGGCCAGCGGTTCGGTGCACGCCGCCGCCACGAATCTCGGCTACACGCCGTCCGCGATCAGCCAGCACCTCGCCGCGCTGCAGCGCGAGACCGGGCTGGTGCTGCTGGAACGCGCCGGTCGCGGGCTGCGGCCGACCTCCGCCGGGCTGGCGCTGGCGGCCGAGGCCGACGAGCTGCTCGCCCGGGTCGGCGCCGCCGAGGAGCTGGTCGCGAACCTGCGGTCGGGGCGGACCGGGTCGCTGTCGATCGCGTACTTCCCGTCGGCCGGCGTCGTCTGGATGCCGGCCCTGGTGACCGGGCTGACCAGGGACTTCCCCGGGGTGCGGCTGGACCTGCGGCTCTGCGACGAGATCGCCGACCGGGTCGACGAGCGGCCCGACCTGCAGCTGGTGGTGACCGGGGACGTGCCGGCGCGGGCCGGCTTCGTCGCGGAACATCTGCGCGACGATCCGTACGTCGTCGTCCTGCCCGACGGTCATCCTCTGGCCGGCCGGGCCGAGATCGAGCTCGCCGAGCTGGCGGCCGAGCGCTGGATCGACAACGACTTCAGCCACGGCCACTGCCGGCGGGTCGCGCTCGACGCGTGCGCCGCGGTCGGCTTCCGGCCCGCGTTCCACGTCGAGGCGCACGACTACCGGTCCGCGCTCGCCTTCGCGGCGGCCGGCATCGGCATCACCGTGCTGCCCGCGCTCGGCGCCGACCTGCCGCCGCCCGGCGTGGTGATCATCCCGGTGGTGCGCCCGACGCCGGTCCGGTCCATCCACGTGATCATCCGCGAGTCGGTCGCGCGGACCGGTCCCGGCCGCGCCGCGGTGTCGATGTTGAAATCGGTTTAGATCACCACCACATCGTCCGTACGGCGTCAGCCAGGTCGCCCGCCTGGCGCAGTCCGGCCCGGACCGCCGCGGGCCGGCGCACCGGATCCATGAAGTTCGGCCCGAACGCCTCCAGCGCGAGCGGATCCGGCTCGATCAGCAGCGTCTTCGCCGCCCCCGAGGCGGCCATCTCGTCGAGGATCCGGTCCCGGGTCAGCATCGCCATCGGCGCGAGCACCACCAGCCGGTCCGCCCCGGCGGCCAGGTCGGCCCCGGCGCCCAGCCGCACGCCACCGTCCATGAACCGGCGGTCGCCGATCGTCACCGGCGGCATCAGCCCCGGCACCGCGCAGCTCGCCGCGACCGCCTGCAGCAGCGGCGCGCCGGACGCCGCGTCGAGCACGGTGTCCTGCCCGTCGGCGGTGTCCACGACGACGATCCGCAGGTCCCCGGCCGGCCACTCGCGGGCCGGCAGCTGCTCCGCGATCCGCGCGAGCCACTTCGGTTCGTCGACGGTGGACGCGGCCAGCGCCATCGCCCCGACCCGGGCGCGCGCCTCCCGCGCCGGGATCGACGGGTCGAGCAGGGCGGACATGGCGGCCATCCAGGTGCCGGGGCGCGGCCCGGACCGCCCGGCCGGCACGACCACCTCCTGCTCCTGCAGCGCCACCGCGGCCTCCAGGTCCACGCCGGCCGCGACGAGCGTGCCGACGACCGACCCGGCCGACGTGCCGATGATCGTGTCCGCGTCGCCGAGCGGGACACCGGCCCGCCGGAGCCCGCAGAGCAGTCCGAGATGCCAGGCGATGCCGGTCACGCCACCGCCGCCGAGAACGAGAGCCTTGGTCACGCCCCCGAACGCTAATCAGCGCAGGCCCCGAACGCTATAGTTCGCCGTCGTGAGCAGCAAGGAGTTCGACGCGTTCGGGCCGTGGATCGTTCCGGTGCGGACGGTTGACGAGGTGCCGCGGCTGTTCCGGGCGGCGGAGCTGGAGCCGGCGGCGTTCCGGCTGGTACTGAAGGTGCCGCGGAACATCGAGCGGCGCGACGCGAACCCGGCGATGGACCTCTACGACGTGCTGATCGCCGTCGGGGACGAGCTGCTCACCGTGCTGACCCGCACCGCGTCGGGGTACGCGACGGTCCGGCTGCCGTTCGACCGGATCGTCGCGATCGAGGACAGCGTGCGGATGCTGGACGGGCGGTACACCCTGCACACGCTGGACGGGCCGCCGATCGCGATCCGGTACAACGGGTCGTCGCGGCCCCTGGTGCTGGAGCTGACCCGGCTGCTGCGCGAGTCGTACCTGCCGTTCGGCGTGGTGCCCGGCCCGGACGTGGCGCGGCCGGAGCCGTACCTCGGGCCGTCCGACATCGCGCTGGTCAAGGCGTACCGGGAGGTGGTCGCGCAGGAGCCCGGGATGTGGGTGGTGCACGCCGCCGCGCGCCGGGTGGTGTCGCCGGCGGCCGGGCCGTTCAGCCCGATCGTGCAGCGGCTGCGGCCGATGACCATGCACGCGTCGATCGTGGTGGGCGACGACCGGGAGATCCAGGTGCTGCACCGGCGGGACTGGTTCACGCCGGCCGGGGACGACCACTCGCTGGCCCGGACGATCCTGGCGCGCCCGCGGATCACCGCGGCCGCGGTGGAGGACCACCCGCGGTACCGGGGGATCGGCGTGGTGACGATGCGGGTCGGCGCGTCGGTGCTGGCCGTTCCGGTGCCGGACGGGCCGGAGCTGGACGCGTTCCTCGGGGCGATGCGACTGAGCCGGGCGGACTTCCCGACGTACCGAAGCAAAGCTCTGAGCTGAGCGAAGAAGCGGACGCCGAGCCGGGCAGGGTCTCCGCGGGGAAACCCTGCCCGGCCGATCTCACCAGCGGCCGGGAACGGCCGCGAAGAACTTCTCCCCCGGTACGCCGACGCCGGTCTCGGCGTCGTAGCCCGGCGTGCTGTGGATCGTGGTGGACTGCACGTCCACCTGGCGCAGGATGTACGCGCGGCCCTCGGAGGCGTCCACGCCGTTGACGTAGTTGGCGCGGGCCTCGTAGAGCGGGGTGCGCGGCGCCGTGATGTCGTTCAGCGCCGAGGTGCCCAGCTCGCGGTAGTAGAGCGGGTTCACGAAGCCGAGCGGGTGCCGCGCCTTCTGGTCGGCGACCGCCTGCACGCCGGCGAGCAGCGGGGACGCCAGGCTGGTGCCGCCGATCCGGTACTCGTCGTAGTAGACCCCGTCCGGGAACGTCTGGGTCTGGCCGACCCGGAAGCCGGTGTTCGGGTCACCGGGCATCGAGATGTCCGGGGTGGCCCGTGCCGGGGTCGGCGAGAAGTACTTGGAGATCGAACCCGGTACCTTGCCCTTCTGGTAGAACGGCTGCGGGAACAGGATGCTGGTGCCGCCACCGCCGCCGGAGGTGTAGGCGGACGGGGCCCACGCGCCGTTGGTCAGGGTCTGGTACGCGTTCTGCCAGCCGTGCTCCCAGACGCGCTCGCCCCGCTTGTCGATGCCGACGCTGGTGCCGCCGACCGCGGTCACGTACGGCAGGTCGGACGGGAAGCTGACCGACTTCGACGGCAGGTCGGTGCCGCCCGAGGTCTGGTCGCCGGCGTCGCCGCTGGAGAAGTCGACGGTGATCCCGGTCAGCGCCGCCTTCAGCGAGAACAGCTGGTAGAACTTGACCGTCTCGGCGCCGAGCAGCGCGACGTCGTCGGTGCCGGAGCCCCACGAGTTGGTGACGATGTCGGCGACGTGGTCGTCGATGGTCTGTGCCCAGGCCTCGTCGATGCCGGCGAAGCAGTCGCTCGCGCCGACGTAGACGATCTTCGCGCCCGGGGCCATCGTGTGCACGGCCTCGATGTCCAGGGTCTCCTCGCCGTACCAGCCGGCGGCGTCGCACTCCTCGACGTTGTTGTAGCCGTCGGGCGCGGGGGTGATCTGGGAGAACTGGCCGGGCTTGAGGGCCGGCAGGCCGTACTTGCGGCTGTAGGTCGCCAGGTCCTTGGCGATCGTGGGGGAGGCGTACGCGTCGGTGACCGCGACCGTGACGCCCCGGCCGTCGAGCCCCTGCTTGAGCTGGTCGGTGACACCGTACGCGCTCTGGTACTGCTTCGGGGTGTAGCCGCAGACGACGTACGGCTTCTTCTTGCCGTCCGGCGCGGCCGGGAGGGTGGTCGCGGTCTTCTCGCCGTAGTACGACGAGCAGGGCGTGGCCGCCCGGAACCCGTCGGCCGGCGGCGGCAGCGTCTCGGCCGGCTTCTTCAGCAGCGAGCCCTGGTCGATGCCGACGACCGCGTTGACCAGGCCGGTCACCACGGCCGGCGCGTCCTCGGGCAGGGACAGGTCGGTGCTGTTCGCGTGGACCGTGGTGCCCTGGTAGGTGTAGTCGCGCACGGTGGTGCCGAAGGTCTTGTCGATCTGGGCCACGGTGCCGGACGCCTCGACGTACAGGCCGCCGGCGAGCGTGTCCCGGACCCGCAGGCCCTGGCCGGCGAGCCAGGACGTCACCGACTTCACGTCGGCGGCCGACGGGGCGTACGCCGCGGTGAACTGGGCGTCGGTCAGGTACTTGCCGTAGCTCGCGCCGTCCGGGTCGGACAGGGCGGCGAGCTGCGCCTCCGCGGCGGCCTGGTCGCGCACGGTGAGCAGCAGGCCGAAATTGACGGTGCTGGCGGCGGCCGGCGTGCCGGCGTCCTTCGCCCGGCCGATCCACCGGGGCTTGCTGCCGTTGAGGGTGTGCCGGCCCGGCCGCGAGGCCTGCGCGGGGGTCGCGCCGGCGACCGAGACGACGGCCGCGCCCAGCGCGACGACGGCGGTGACCCGGTACCTCAGTCTGGATGGGATCAACATGCAGGTGTCTCCCTACGTAACTTCGTTATGTGAAGCCGTAGGTGACACGCAACTCCCGTCCATCGACGGAGTCAAGATTTCCGGTCGTTAAAAAGCTGTCACGAGGCGGCCTCCAGGCGGGGCCGCCGGCCCAGCGGCTGCTGCCGCCAGAGCGCGTAGCGGTGCGCGTAGGCCAGCGCCCGGAGCGCCCGCTCGGCCTCCGGATAGACCGGCGCGCCCCGCTCGCCGAACGTCTGGATCCCGTCGTTCCCGCCGGTCAGCACGGCCGCGATGGTCACGTCGGGATGGTTGTCGACGACCGAGCCGAGGGCCGTCATGATCCCGATCGGGCAGTTCGCCCGGGTCCCGACGATCATCAGCAGCAGGATGTCGACCTCACCGCTGTTCGCGACGCACTCGGCGGCCGACGCGATCGCCGCCGGGCTCGCGTCGATGCCGAGGTCGATCGGGTTGTCCCGGCCGCGCGGCACCTGGCGGCGGGTCGGCGTGGTCAGCGGCAGCAGGGTGAACCCGGACGCCTCGGCCCGATCGGCGGCGAGCGCGGTCAGGCCGCCGCCGTTGCCGACGATCGCCATCCGCGCGCCGGCCGGCGGGGGCTGGCCGATCAGCACCCGGGCGGTGTCCAGCATCTCGCCGATGCCGGTGGTGCAGATGACGCCGGCCTGTTCGAGCAGGGCGCCGGCCCGGGTGACCGCGAGGACCGGCTTGCGCCGGCCGAGGGCGTGGACCATCCGGGCGAACTCGCCCGGGTCCCGGATCGACTCCAGGCAGAGCGCGACCGCGTGCGTGCCCGGGTCGTCGAACCAGTACGCGACCAGGTCGTTCTCGTCGATGTCGAGCACCTCGCCGAGCGACACGAAGCCGGACAGCCCGCAGCCGCTGCGGGCCGCGTCGGCGAGCAGGGCGATGCCGACCGCGCCGGACTGCGACGCGACCGCGAGCCCGCCGGCCGGCGGCCGCTCCGGGGACAGGCAGGCGTTGAGCCGGGCCCGCTCGGCGGTGCTGAGCACGCCGATGCTGCTCGGCCCGAGCACCCGGATGCCCTGCTCGCGGGCGATCTGCAGGACCTCGGCGCGGCGCTGCCGGTTCACCGGGCCGGACGGCCCGAAGCCCTTGCTCAGCACCACCGCGCAGCGCACCCCGAACTGGCCGGCCTCCTTGAGCGCGGCCGGGACGAGATCGGCCCGGACGGCGACGACCGCCAGGTCCGGGATCTCGGGCAGGTCGGAGACGCCGCGGTGCGCCGGGATGCCGCAGACCGGGCGGCCGGCCGGGTTGACCGCGTACAGCCGGCCGGCGAAGCCGTAGTCGCGCAGCGCGCGCAACGTCTCGTGGCCGGCGCCGCCGTGCCGCGACCCGGCCCCGATCACCACGACCGAGCGGGGTTCGAGCAGCGGCCGCAGCTCCACGCCGCGGTCCGGGATCTCGCCGACGAACTCGGTGATGCCGACCGGGCGGGCCCGGGCGGACAGGTGATCGAGCAGCAGCGTGCTGATGCCGCGCCCGCGGTGGTGCGGGGCGACGTGGCAGACCACCTCCGCGGTCGGGCTGCCCTCGCCGAGCCGGGCGCAGGCCGCCGCCCCGATCAGGGCGGGCCCGTCCAGCGCGACCAGGGTCAGGTGCTCGTCGGCGTGCGCGGCGAGCGTGAAACGCAGCGGGCCGGTGCGGTCGCCGGGCCGGGCGAGGCGGATGGTGACGAGCCCGCCGTCGGACGCAAGTTCGTAGGCGGTGACGGTCATCGTGATCACGGCCTTCGGGTCTGGACGCCTGTCCCGTGGCGCCGGGCCGGTGGCCCCGCGACGACCGGGGCCTCCGCTCATCCTGCCCGGATCCTCCCGCGCTGAGAAGTGTTCCCGATCGATGCGACAGGCTTTGGCATGGCTGGTGGATTCAGGCGACCCGGGCCGCGAGCTTGGCCGTGTAGTCCGCGAGCCACTGATCGAAATCGGGCACCGGCATCGGCCGCGCGTAGTGGTAGCCCTGCGCGATGTCGCAGTCCAGCGCCCGCAGCGCGATCACCGCGGCCTCGTCCTCGACGCCCTCGGCGACCACCGACAGGCCCAGGTTGTGCGCGAGCGTGATCGCCGTACGGACCAGCACCTCGTCGCCGTGGCTGGTCGCCATCGCCTGCACGAACGACTTGTCGATCTTCAACTCGTCGACCGGGAGGTGCTGCAGGTACGTCATCGACGAGTGCCCGGTGCCGAAGTCGTCGATGGAGAGGCTGATCCCGCCGTCGTGCAGGGCGCGCAGCACGGTCAGCGCCTTCTCCGGGTCGGCCATCGCCACGCTCTCGGTGATCTCCAGCTTGAGCAGCGAGGCCGGCAGCCCGGTCCGGTAGAGCAGGCCGAAGACCTGGGCGGCGAAGCCCGGGTCGAGCAGGCAGCGGGTGGACAGGTTGACCGCGACCGGGATCGGGGTGCCCCGGTCCGCCCAGGTCTTCGCCTGGGCCACCGCGAGCTCCAGCACGTAACTGGTCAGCGGGTGGATCAGGCTGGTCGACTCGGCCATCGGGATGAACACGTCCGGGAACACCTTGCCGCGGACCGGGTGCTGCCAGCGGATCAGCGCCTCGGCGCCGGTGACCCGGCCGGTCGCCAGCGACACCTTCGGCTGGTAGTGCAGCGACAGCTGGTCGGCGGTGCCGATCGCGCGGCGCAGGTCGCCGAGCAGCTCCAGGCGGCTGGCGGTGTTCCCGTCGTGCTCGGCGTCGTACTGCTGGACGCCGCTGGCCTGCTCCTTCGCCAGGTGCAGCGCGTTGTCGGCGTGCCGCAGCAGGGTCTCCGCGTCGGCGCCGTGCTCCGGGGCGGCGGCCAGGCCGGCGTTCGCCTCCACGTCGACGTGGAAGTCGTCGATCAGGAACGTCCGGTGCAGGACGGCCAGCAGCGCCTCGGCGGTCGCCCGCGCCCCGGCCAGGTCGGCGCCGGGCAGCAGCACGGCGAAGTCGTCCGCGCCGCCGACCCGGGCCACCGTGGCGCCGGCCGGGGCCCCGTCGGACAGCCGCTGGGCGACCTGGTTGAGCAGCTGGTCGCCGTGCTTGTGGCCGAGCACGTCGTTGACGTTCCGGAAGCCGCGCAGGTTGATGATCAGGGTGGCGGCGGGCCGGCCGCCGCGCAGGGCGGCCTGGGTCCGCTCGGTGAACAGCGCCCGGTTCGGCAGGCCGGTGAGCGCGTCGTGGGTCGCGGCCCGGCGCACCGAGCGCATGTGGCTGCGCCAGCTCACGCCGGAGACCAGGATCGTGACCAGGGCGCCGAGCAGCAGCGCGAGCGAGCCGACGCTGAAGCCGCGGGTCCAGCCGGCGCCGTAGACCGGGGCGGAGACCGCGACGTACCAGTCGTTGGCGTTGTTCAGGGTGGCCGGCAGTCGCTGGTACGCCACCCGGCGGTCCTCCAGCGTGGTCATGCCGGCCAGGCCGCCGTGCTTGACCAGCGGGTCGAACGTCTGGTCGCCGGTGCCGGTGGTGCTGGTCGCGGCCCGCGAGTCGACCATCACCCGGCCGGTGCCGGCGTCGATGATCGACGCGGCCCGCCCGCCGGTGGTGGCCGGCATCCGCAGGCTGTCCAGGGCCATCTCGAAGTGCACGATGCCGGTGTGCCCGCTGGCCGAGACGACGATCGAGTTGGAGATGACCGCGTGGTGGGTGTCCGGTGACTCGTAGGCCTGGGCCTGGTAGACCCGCTCCGGCCCGAGGTTCAGCGTCGGGTTGAAGTACTGCGTCTTGTTCTCGTACTGCCGCAGCTCGGCGGCCTTGGACGGCACGCCGTCGACGATCCGGGCGATCTGCCGGCCGTCGCTGTCGACGAAGCAGGCCTCGCCGATCCGGCCGGGGTAGAGCTGCTCCAGGTAGGCGAGCGCGTCGTCGACCCGCTCCAGCAGCGGACCGCCCTTGGCGATCTTCTGCTCGGTGGTGCCGGGCGCCTGGTAGAAGTCGATGAACACCGGGCTGTCGGCGAGCACCTCGGCGATCGCGCGGGACTGCTCGAAGTAGTTCTTGACCGCCGCGACCTGCTGCCCGAGGGTCAGGTCGAGGGCATGGTCCTGGGTGGCGACCTGCTTCTCGCGGGCCGCGAGCGCGCTGGAGAACACGCTGAACACCAGCACCAGCAGGCCGGTGAGGAAGGCAGCGGCGCGGGCGTGACGGATCACCGCCGACCAGCCGATCATGCTCCTCCTCATCCGGGCGTCTTGCTCCTTGTGCTCGACGATCGGCCACTTCGGGGCCCGCTTGAGGTTGAGTGAGCAAATTCGGTCGAAATACAAGATCGCGGTGCACGACCCTACCGCTCGGCGGGGGGTGCGTGAGCGGCTGTTGCGCTGCCGGCGTGATCGATATCGGTGACGGTCCGGCGCCCCGGGCGGAGCCCTTGACAGTTCCCGATGGACGCACGCTAATGGAAACACTGTTTCGGAGAGTGTTACGGATGACCCCATGGAGGTCCCGTGTTCCGGTCGCTGCGCCGTGTTCTCGCTGCTCTCGCCCTATCCGCTGCCACCCTCACGGCCGCTCCCGCCGCCGCCCACGCCGCGGCCACCGAGGTCGACGGATCGATCACCGTCCCCTGCTACACGTTCACCTACACGCCCGACGCCGACTGGTACTTCCCGGCCACCACCAGCCCGAAAGCCCTCGTCTACCTGCAGCACGGCTTCTCCCGATCGAACGCGAACGTCGCCGACCTGGCCCGTAGGTACCAGGCCGCCGGCTTTCTGGTCTTCGCGCCGACCCTGCCGTCCGCGGACATCTACGGCTGCACCGTCAACAACCTCGGCAACAACACCGTGTTCCTGAGCAACGTCGCCGCGTGGATCGGCCAGGCCGCCGATCCCGGTGCGGCGCTCGCCACCAGCTATGCCGCGGCGGCCAGGACCGCCGGAAGAACCGGCAGCACGCTGCCGGCAAACTACATCCTCGCTGGTCATTCCGCCGGCGGGGAGGCGGTCACCTACATCGCCGAGATTTTGCGTACGACGTATCCGGCCGCCTTCGCCCACCTGAGGTACCTGCAGCTGCTGGACCCGGTCAAGTCGATCGCCGGCGACAACATGGCCACCGGCCTGACCGGGCTGGCGGGCACGACCCTGCCGATCCGGGCGATCTCGTCGCCGCCGTACCTGGCCAACAGCAACGCCAGCGGCACCGTCGAGCTGACCGACCGGCTGGACCGGGACTTCCTCGGCGTGCGGCTGACCACCGGCTCGCACTGCGACGCCGAGGGCGCCAGCACGAACTTCCTGTGCACGCTCACCGCGGGCACGTCGAAGGCGGCGAACGTGGCGGCGCTGCAGACCCTCGCGGTGAACTGGGCGATCGACGCGGCCGACGGGACGACGACGGCGTCGTACTACCCGGGCGGCGCCTACTACCAGTCGCTGCTCACCGGCGGGGTGATCCAGACCCTGAGCTGAGGATGTGCACCGTGCGCGGGCCCCTCCCCGATACGGGCCCGCGCACGGGCCGGGCGGGGCTTGGGGGCGTCCGCACCCCGCCCGGCGCGCCCGATGCTCCCGCACCCCGCTCTCGAACCGCTCTCACCCCGCTGTCACCGGCGGCACCGCGAGCAGGGCGCGGGTGCGCCCGATGGTGGCGACCAGGCGGTCCCGCCGGGCGGCGTGATCACATCGGAGGAGCTCGGCGGCCCCCCGGGCCAGGTCGACCGCCCACGGCCGGGACGAGTCCGTCGAGGCAACCTCGGCCAGGAAGCGGTCGGACAACGCCGGATCGCCGCCGAGCGCGGCCGCGGCGCCGGCATGGTAGGCGTGCCACAGCGGATCCTGGCCCACCTTGGCCGAAGCGCCCGCCAGCTCGGCCGCGGTCGCGGCGAGGTCCGGGAACCGCTCCCGCAAATGCCGCACCACGGCTGCCGCGACCCGGGCGGCCGGCGCGACGTCCCGCGCGAAATGGCCGGCCCGGATGAAGCCGACATGCTGGTTCCAGCCGCGCTCGCCATATTCGGGCCGGTACGTGAACGTCTCGTCGTCGCGCCAGTACACCCGAGCGCCCTCGTCGAAAGCCCAGTGGTTCCGCTCGGCCCACAGCCACATCACGCCGACGTTCAGGTAGGTGCCGGGACCGCGGCCGGGCTGGAATTCGACGACGATCAGGGACCAGCCGCGGTCGTCGAACCAGAGCCGGGACCGGCCCTTCTGCCTCAGCCCGAGCGGCGCGAGCGTGGCTCGGGCCGCCTCGTTGATCAGTTTCTGGACGACAGCGCGGTCGGACATCCTGCGATCATGACGCCCCGGTGACGACGGCGGGTCGGCCATCGATGATCGTGTACCACATACTGGTGCGCATGACGTGGCTGATGTGGCTGCTGGTGCTGGCCGTGCTGATCGGACTGGCCACGCTGTGGTCGCCGATCATGGTGAAGGCCGA
Source organism: Actinoplanes sp. L3-i22 (assembly GCF_019704555.1). Lineage (NCBI taxonomy): Bacteria > Bacillati > Actinomycetota > Actinomycetes > Micromonosporales > Micromonosporaceae > Actinoplanes > Actinoplanes sp. L3-i22. The sequence continues at coordinate 6,517,567 of NZ_AP024745.1, read as the reverse complement.
CCGGCTGCCGCCGCTGCGCAGCTACTGGTGGCTGATCCTGATGGCGGTCATCTGGACCGGTGACGCGCTGGCCGGGGAGAACCGGCCGGGGCTCGAGCGCACCACCAAGGGCATCCTCGCCGCCGCGATCTGGCTCAACTTCGCGATCGTCGCCTGGCGGCGCCGCGGCCGCTCTAGGGAGGTCGAGCCGGCCGACTAGGGAGGCGTGCCGCCGCGGGCTAGGAAGACCTTCCTAACGTACGGGCGGGCGCGCGCCCGAAGCTCTCCAGGAAAGCCGGAAACGGCGGGGGGAGCGAGTGATGTCCGCGATGATGCTGAGCGTGGCGCGCACCGACGCGCTGTTCGTCAGTGATCTGCCGACCGGATCCCGGCCGGCCCGGGACGAGGTCGACGCCATTGTCCGCGCGATGGTCCGCGACTACCACGGATCACGGGGCTGCGCGGCCGAGGTGGCGGCCTGCTACGGCGAGGTGCCGGAGTTCGCCGTACGGCGAATGGCCTGGGCCCGCCGGGTGATCGCGACCGCGTTCGGCGGCCCGCGATGACCGCCCTCGCCGGCCCCCGTCCGGTGGCCGCCCTTGCCGAGCGTCCGACCGTGGAGATCCTGGAGCATCTTTCCACGGTGGCCCGCGGCGCGACCGGACACGCCGCGGCGGCGGCCGCCCTGGAGCTGGCCGCCGAGGTGGCCCAGGACGGCCGCCGCCGGCTGCTGACCCTGGCGGCCGCCGACGCGCAACTGGCCGGCGAGCCCGGCCGGGCCGCCGACCTGCTGCGCCGCGCCGCCGCGACCGGGGAGCCGCTGCGGGCGCCGCTGGTCGGCGACGCGGTGGCGGACGCGCGGCGGGAGATGGCGCGGGGCCGCTACCGGGCGGCGGAACGGGGCCTAGCGGCGATCGCCGGCCGGTTCTGGGCGACCGGGGCGATCCGGCGGCTGCCGAGCGTGCTGTCGATGCGGAGCTGGGCGCTGGCCCGGGCCGGGGACCTGGCCGGGGCGGCCGCGGACGCGGAGCAGGCCCTCACGCTGGCGCCGCTGTACGGGGACGAGCAGGCGGTGGCGCGGGCGCGGCACACCCGGACGCTGCTGAACGTGTTGAGCGGACATGCCGGGGCTGACGTCGTACCCTCGCCGTCGGACCCGGTGGGCATCGGCCTCGCGCTGCTCGCCGGCCTGGCCCACCGCCGCCCGGATGCCTCGGAAGAGGCCGCGCCGGCGGCCGAATTCCTTCCTGACCTGCTGGAGTGCCGCCTGATCCGGAACCGCGCGCTGAGCCCGCGCGACCTGAGCACCCTGCACGGGATGACCCGCTCCAGCACCGCGCCGATCGCTGCGAACGCCTGGCGGGTCCTCGGCCTGACCAGCCCGAACGGCGCCGGCGACTGCTTCGCCCGGGCGACCCGGCTGCACGACGCGATGGACCTGCCGTTCGACAACGCGCGGGTGCACCTTTCGCACGGCGAACGGCTGCGCCGCGACGGCGACCGGCGGGCCGCCCGCAATCAGCTGCGGCTCGCCCGCGACACGTTCCAGGACCTCGACGCGACGCCGTGGCTGCAGCGCGCCGAGCGGGAGCTGAACGGGACCGCGGAGACTCTCAGCCGGCCCGGGCTGACCCCCGCGGAGCTCGAGGTCGCCCGGATCGTGGCCACCGGGGTGTCCACCCGGGAGACCGCCGAGCAGCTGTTCCTCAGCCCGAAGACGGTCGAGTTCCACCTGTCCAAGGTGTATCGCAAGCTCGGGGTGGCCAACCGGGCGCAGTTGGCCCACGTCTTCCCGGTCCTGTCTTACGCGTGAATCGTTCCGATCTCGCGCTCGGACCGGTCCTATCCCGCGGGTCGAAACCGGGATAGAAAGGAGGCATGCCGGCGTGGAAGGGCTTCGTGGGGCGTGCGGCCGAACTCGCGGCCCTCGCCGGGGCACTCGGCGACGCGATCCGGGGTGACCCCCGGACCGTCCTGATCGCCGGCGAGGCCGGGGTCGGCAAGACCAGCCTGATCGAGGAGTTCGAGGACCGCTGCGACGGGCAGGACCTGCTGCTCGCCCGGGGCGCGTGCGTGTCGGTCGGGGCCGGCGAGCTGCCGTACAGTCCGTGGCTCGCCGCGATGCACGCGGTCGAGGCGGCGGTCGGCGCGGACGCGCTGGTCGACGGCGCCCGCGGGGACCAGGCCGCGCTCTCCGCGCTGATCCCGGCGCTGTCCGACGCCGGCCGGCCCTCCGAGGGCGGGCAACTGGCCCGCGCGCACCTGTTCTCGCTCTTCCTCGAACTGCTCGGGCGGCTCGCCGCGAAACGGCCGCTCGTCCTGCTCCTCGAGGACCTGCACTGGGCCGACGCGTCGTCGCTCGACCTGCTGCTGTTCCTGAGCCGTAACCTCCGGCGGGTGCCGGTGCTGCTGGCCGGGACCTTCCGCACCGACGAGCTCAACGAGGACTCCCGGCACCGGGTGGTCTTCGGGGAGCTGATCCGCGGCCGGTCCTCCACCTACCTGGAGCTCGGCCGCTTCGGCCGGGACGACCTCGGCGAACTGCTCGGCGGCGACCTCGCTCCGGAGGTGGTGGCCAAGGTCCACGAACGCTCCGGCGGCAACGCGTTCCTCGCCCAGGAGATCCTCGCCGCCGAACGCCGCAACCCCGGCGGCCCGGTCCCCGACCACCTGCGCGACCTGCTGATGATGCGGGTCGACGGGCTCTCCGACGAGGGCCAGCAGGTGGTCGGCGTGGTCGCCGCCGCCGGCCGGCCGGTCTCCGGCGCGCTCCTGGAAGCCGCGAGCGGCCTGGCCGGCCCGGCCCTGCGCTCCGGCGTGCGCGACGCGGTGACCCGGCAGGTGCTCGTGCGTACCACGGAGGAGAGCTACCAGCTGCGGCACTCGCTCACCGCCGAGACGTTCTACCAGGACCTGCTGCCCGGTGAACGGGCCGGCCTGCACCGGGCGGTCGCCGCCGCGCTGGCCGGCTCGGCCGGCCCCGACGCGTCGCCGATCGTCCAGGCCGAACTCGCCCACCACTGGTTCCACGGGCAGAAGGACGACGACGCGCTGTTCTGGACCCTGCGGGCGGCCCGGTCGGCGGCGACCGTGCACGCCTACGCCGAGGCGCGCCGGCAGTACGGCCGGGTGCTCGACCTGTGGCGGCGGGTGCCGGACGCGGCCGACCTCTGCGAATGCACCTATCCACGGCTGCTCGACGAGGCGGCCGAGGTGCTCGACTACGCCGGGGACCCGCAGCGGGCCGTGGAGCTGACCAGCGAGGCGATCCAGATGGTCGGGTCCGACCCGCGGGACCAGGCGGCGCTGCACGAGCACCTCGCCCGGCTGCGGTGGCGGGCCAACGACACGCCCGGTGCGGTCGCGGCGGCCCGGCGGGCGATCGCGCTGCTCGACGGGCTGTCCGATCCGGCGCTGCAGGCGCGGGCCGGGGAGGTGTACGCGCGGGTGCTGATGCTCAGCGGGCACTACCGGGCCGCGATCGAGCAGGCGTCGGCCGCGCTGGCGCTCGCCGAGTCGCCGGTGGAGCGGGGATATCTGCTGGTCACGCTCGGGACCGTGCGGTTCATCCTGGGGGAGCGGGAGGCCGGGGTCACGCAACTGCGGGAAGGGCTGGCACTCGCGGAGAGCACGGACAGCAAAGAGAACATTCTGCGGGCGTACACAAATCTGACCTATTGCCTGCAGATGTTGAACGAGCTGGAGGAAGGGCTGGCGCTGGCGCGGCGGGGGTGTGATCTGGCGGCCGGGTTCGGGCTGCGGATGACGACCGGGATGGTGCTGGTCGGGAATGCCGCGGACATTCTGCTCGACCTCGGGCGGTGGGACGAGATCGAGCGGCTGATCGGGGAGGTGCTGCCCGGGGAAGCGGCTGATGATCTTCCGCTGTACATCCAATATGTGCGGGCCGAGGTGTGTGTCGCGCGGGACGAGTTGCCGGCGGCTCGGGGGATTCTGGATCTCGTGATGAGCCGGTCGGTGGGGAAGACCGATCAGGACTTCGTGGGTCATGCCTATTCGGCGCTGGCGGCGTTGGAGATCGCTGAAGGGAATTGGCGCGCGGCCCGGCGCGCGGTGGATGAAGGGCTGGCCAAGCTGGGGGATGGGGAAGGGGCATTTCCGGCGCTTCGGCTGGCGGTTTGCGGGTTGCAGGCGGCGGGGGAGGCGTTTGCCCGGCAGGCGGCTCCTGAGCATTGGCTCGGGTGGGCGGAATCGCTTGCGGAGCGGGTTTCCGAGTCGATGGCGGAGTTGCGTCGGGCTGGGGCGCTTCCGGTTGCTGAGGCGTTGAGTCAGGTTGCCGGGGCTTCGCTGCTCCGGGTTCGGGGGGAGCCTCAGGAGGCGGCCTGGGGTGCGGTGGTGGAGACGTGGCGGGTGATGGGGCATCCGTATCCGGAAGTTCAGGCTCGGGTTCGGCTGGCGGATTGTCTGCTTCGGCGGGGGGCTACTTCGGCTCTTCACAAGGAGCTTGTGGGGGCGGCTCGGGTGGCTGAGGGGTTGGGGGCTCGGGGGGTTACCCGGGAGTTGAGTCGGATGGCTGAGCTGGCGGGGGTGGTGCTGGAGTCGGGGCCGGTTCTGGCGGTGCCGGTTGTTCGGTGGGGGTTGACCCGGCGGGAGGGGCAGGTTTTGGAGTTGATTGCGCTTGGTTATACGAATGGGCGGATTGCTCGTAGTCTGGATATTTCGGAGAAGACTGTCAGTGTGCATGTTTCTAATGTTTTGGCGAAGTTGGGGGTGGGGAATCGGTGGGAGGCGGCGTTGCTTTATCGGGGTGAGTCTTCCTGAGGTGGCCTCTCGATCGGTTTTTCTGATCGACATTGCGGGGGCTTCTGGTGGCGATTAGGGTTGGGCATTGTTGTGGGTCGAGGGTGGCTTGCCAGGCGGCGTGGCGGCCGGTTGTGGCTGGTGGCGCCGGTTGTGGTTCTGGGTGGCTGGTGTTGCATTTAGCTGGCACGATTATATGACTAGGGTCGCTGGTCTTTTTCGTGATTTTCTGCGAATGGCATGATCGAATACTTACACTTGTTCCGTGAAGAGCGGGACAATTTAGGTATGGCGCAGGCGACGCAATTATCGTTGTTCAGCAGGAGCGATACCAGTCGGATGCGGGACCGGACTCTGTCCCGTAATTATTCGGCGAGCCGCGATGAATTCCGCCGGGAGCACGAAAGGCATCGCGCGTGGGGCCTGAAGCGACGGCACGCCGAGCGCCTACGCCAGATCCGCGAACGCGCCGCCGCCACTCTCCCCGCCGAGGCACCTCCCGCCGCCGCTGCCCCTGCCGAGGCACCTCCCGCTGGCCCTCTCCCGGCCGCCGCCGACCCGACGCACGGAGCCGGCCCTATGTCGGCAGTGAGCCCCGAGCTGTCATCCAGCCCCGAGCCGGCATCCAGCCTCACGCCGATGATCGGCCCGGCGCAGCGGGCTTGCCCGGTCCGGGACACCGGCCCAACCCAGCAACTCGGCCCCGCGAGGGGTGCCTTCGCCGCGCAAGAGGCCAGCCCGCAACAGACCAGCCCGCCGCAGCCCCCAGCCATTCCGCGGAAAGTTCGTGTCCAGCCGCCGAATGCGCCAAATGTCCACCTAGATCATCCGCATTCGGCCTTTCCCCGCCCTACCAGGGGGCATCCCGCCACCTCGCCATTATCCCGCAAAACCGCAAGATCATGCCGACGGCCTGTGGATAACTCCCTGGTGTGGACAACGCACCGAGCGCCCCGCCAACGGCATAACATGGCCGGAGACCGCGAGGGCCGCCCACATGGGGCAGCCCCTCGGCCCGCATTACGAACGGACCAAAGGGCTGCCGGAAAGCGATTGACGAACCGACCGCGCGAGCAAGCCGGAGCTAGCCGCGATTGCGGCAGGCGAAGACCCGTCATGCGGAAAAGGAGGATCAGGAAGAAGGATCAGGAAAGCAGGAAAGCAGAATCCGGAAAAATGGATCGGGCACGAAGAAAGGAGCCGCTGCCCGAATCACATGATGTTGCCGCCACGCCACCGGTGGTTGAAAGCGGGCATCCCCGCCGGCCGATCGCTCTTGCGGATGTCCTCGAGATCGGCCTGGATGCGATCCCGCAACGGCGGATTGGCGTCCAGTGCCCCGGGCGTCGCCACCGTGTACGCCTCCTCCACGTATGTGAGGAGGAACTCCGGCGACAACCGGCGGATCCGTCCGGCGCTCAGGCAGAAGAACTCGCGCTGCGAGTACCCGGTGATCGCCACGCAGTGGCTGGACAGGCTGCCCGGCGTCGCGTCGTAGACCGGCCCGTAACCGGGCACGAACCACGAGTCCCGCACCGCCCCCGAAGTGTCCTTGATCGACTGAGGAAGGGAGAGCCCGACGAGCACCCCACCGAAACGCTGGACCGCGTCGCGCACCTGGTCCAGGCTGCGTGGCTCGATCTCCAGGAAGGATCGTGCCTCCGGGAGCAGCCCGGCGAGCGGCTGGTCCTGGTGCACCCACACCTTCAGGGCGAGCAGCAGGCTCGTACCGAAATCGTTGTGTGCTTCTCGATGGCCGGAATGCGGTTGGGCGGTGCGCGCCAGCGCGGCCGGCCCCGGGTCGCGGCGGAACGGTGACACCTTTTCGTAGATCTTGAGGGTGTCGTCGAGGGTCGGGTTGTACTGCTCCTTCGCCGCGGCGAACCAGGACTGCGCGAGCAGCGCCATCGCGGCGGGCACGCAGTTCTGGAAGCCGACGTCGCCGATCGGCTCGGTCGGCGGCAGGTCGACCAGCACGTCGCCGAGGTGGAACCGGCCGTCGGGTTGCAGCCCGTGCCGGGGCGTCGGAAGATCGTCGAAATAGCCTGAGTACTGGCCCATCTGCAGCGTGCGAATGTCAGTTTCGGCCGCCAGACGGCCGGCTAGAGCGTCCATGGTCACCCTTCGCGTCGAGCCCACTGAGCGTGAAGAGGCTAACGCCGCCCGTGCTGATACCGACTGGCGGATAAGCGACACCTCTATTTGACGGCGCCACCGGTGATCCCCGAAATGATCTTCCGCTGGGCGACGGCGAAGACCACGATCAAGGGCAGACTCATCAGGATTACGTACGCGAAGATCAGGTGCCAATTGTTCAGATACAGTCCCGCACTGGCCACCCGGAAAAGGTTCAGTGGCAGCGTGTCCAGGCGACCCCCGACCACGAAGAACGCGTAGAACACGTCGTTCCACACATACAGGCAGATCAGAATCGTCGCGGTGGCCAGCACCGGCCGGAGCAGCGGCAGCACGATCCGGCGGAACACGTCGACCGGGCCCGCGCCGTCGATGCGCGCGGCCTCTTCGAGCGCGGCCGGGATCGTACGCACGAATCCGGTCACGAAGAAGATCACGGTCGAGAGGTAGATGCCCAGGTAGACCCCGATCATCCCGAGTGCCGTCCCGGCCAGCCCGAGTTGCCGCAGCAGCAGCACCACGGTGACCACGGCCGGCGGCAGGATGATCCCGCTGATGCCGAGCGCGTAGAGGGCCGCCGTCAGCCGCGACGTGCGCCGGGCCAGGATCCACGCCGCCATCGAGCCCAGGATCAGCACCCCGGCCACGGTCGGCACGACGATCAGCAGGCTGCCGAAGAACGCCGCCGGCACGTCCGCCTCGGTCCACACCTGGCGCAGGTTGTCGAACAGATGCCACTGGCCGGGCGGGGACAGGTTCGGGTCGACGGCTTCGGCCCGGGACTTGCCGGCGGTCGCGACGACCAGCCAGAGCGGCACCCCGATCAGCGCCGCCACCAGCAGGATCGCGGCGACGGGTTGCAGACGGCGGCTCACAGGATCTCCTCACGCCGGCGGAGCAGCACGATCACCGGGAACGCCAGCAGCGCCACCAGCAGGAACAGGACCAGGCTCATCGTGGTGGCCTGGGCGAACAGGCCCTGTCCGAACGTGCGGTAGATGAAGATGTTGAGCAGTTCGGTGGTCCGGGCCGGGCCGCCGCCGGTCGTCGCCTGCACCACGTCGAAGCCGTTCATCGAGCCGAGCAGCGCGGTCGCCACGTTGAACGTGATCGCCGGCGCGAGCAGCGGCACCCGGACCGCCCAGAACGCGCGCCACGGTGACGCGCCGTCGATCCGGGCGGCCTCGACGACGTCCTCGGGGACGGTCTTCAGCCCGGCCAGGTAGATCAACATCGCCAGGCCCATCCACTTCCAGGCGTGGATCAGGCTGACCACCACGATCGTCCACGTGGTGTCGGCGAGCGCGCCGGTGTGCTTGAGCAGCGCCTGGAAGATGTAGCCGACCGCGAGCGCGGACATCAGCACCGGCAGCATCAGGAACGTCCGGGCGATCCGATTGATCACCGTGTCCCGTTCCAGCAGCACCGCGAGACCGAAACCGAACAGGTTCTGGAAGATCGCCACCAGCACCGCGTAGACGACCGTGATCCGCAGCGCCCGGAACAGCGTGCCGTCCGACGCGAGCTGCACAAAATTGTCCACCCCGACCGGATTTATCGACGCCTTGAATCCCGACCAGTCGGTGAACGCGTAGGCGAACTGATAAACCGTCGGAAGAACAAAGAAGATCAGAAGGATTGCGTACGCCGGGAGCAGGAACCACAACGGATGCGTCCGCCGGGTGATGGTGCCCGGGGCCGCCACCGGCAGCGCCCGGGCCTTCGTCAACGTACCGAGCGCGGTCGTCACTTCAAGTAACCGGCCGCTTTGGCGAGCTGCTCGAACTGGTCCTGGGTGGCCTTGGCGACCTGCGCCGGGGTCATCGTCCCGGCGATCATGTCGGCCAGGTTCAGGTACAGGTCGGGGTTGGCGACCGCCAGGGCCTGCATCGATCCGGCCGAGCCGGCGACCGCGGCGTGCACGTCGAGCAGCGCCTGCGGCACCCCGGCCGGGTTCGGCACGCCGGTCTCCAGTGAGACGGTGTTACGGTCGGTGACGAAGTCGGCGTAGCCCGGGCCCATCCAGTAGGCCAGCAGCTGCCGGGCGGCCGCTTCCCGCTTGTCGTCGCCGGTCTGGAACGCGACCAGGGCGTTGGACTGGTCCGGGATGAACGTGCCGACGTTGCCGGACGGCGCGATCGGGAAGAAGCCGATCTTCTGGTTCAGCGTGGCGGTGTCCGCCTTGGCCTGCAACTGTCCGAAGAACGAGTTCACCTGAACGACCATCGCGGTCTTTCCGCCGAGCAACGCCGTACCCTGATCCTCGAATTTGGCGGTTTTGATGTCTTTGTTGAAAAGACCCTCTTTGATCAGCGCGTCATAGCGGGTGATCGCGTCCAGGACGGTCTTGTCGGTGAACTTCTCCTGACCGGTATTGATCCGATCCCAGAGCCCGGCCCGGGCCGCGTCGGCGAGCTGGACCTGCACCCACCACTGCGTCGCCCAGCGGTCCGCGCCCATCTCGTAGAACGGGGTGACGCCCTTGCCCTTGAGCGTGCGGGCCAGCGTGACCAGGTCGTCGAAGGTCTTCGGCGGGGTGGTGATCCCGTTCGCCGCGAAGACCTCCTTGTTGTAGTAGACGCCCTCGACCGCCGGGCTGGTGACCAGCGCGGCATACCGGGTGCCGTCGAGCAGCCCGGTGATGTCGGTCAGCTTCGGGTCGAGCTTGCCCAGCCAGGGCGCGCCGGTCAGCGGCTGCAGGTTCGCCTTCGCGTTGATCGCGGTCAGCATCGACGCCGTCGGCTGCCAGAACGCCAGATCCGGCTTGTCGCCGGTCGCGACCTTGGTCTGAATGCCCTGCTCGTACGGGTCGGGAATGGTCACGACCCGGACCGCGGCGCCGGTGGCCCGCTGAAAGCCCTCGATCACCTTCTTCGGCACGGTGTTGCTGTTCTGCGCGGCCCAGATGGTCAGCTGCACACCGTCGAGCTTGGCGGTCGGGTCGGCCCAGGTGATCGTCTCGGCCGCGGCGACGTCGTCGGGGGCGCCCGGGTCGGTGCAGGCGGCGAGCCCGGCGGTGAGCAGAAGCGCGCCGGCGGCGGTTATCAAACGTCTCATGGATGTCGTCCTCATGGTTGGTGGATCTGGAAGATCCGAGCGGTGTAGGGAGCACTGGCGGTGAGGGTTGTCGCGTGTGAACTCTGCATCCGGGACCATTCGGGCAGCCTGCGGGGATAGACCGTCTCGAATTCGCCCGGCAGCGGGATCGTGATCTTCTCGGCGGCACCCGGCCGCCGCCACACCCCCAGGAAGGTGGTGTCGCCGGCGCGCAGGCCGAGGGCCAGCCATCCGTCGTCCCAGCGCGGCAGCCCCAGCGGCCAGAACGGCGTCGCCGCGCCGAGGATCTCGCGGATCCCGTGGTACGCGAGAACGCCGTCCCGGACGAGCTCCCGCTGGCCGGGGCGCATCACGTCGAGGCGTCCGGACAGGTACAGGCGGCCGAGCAGGCCGGTGCACATCGCGTACGCGATCTCCTCGTCGGACATCCCGGGTTGCGGATAAGCCCAGCTGGCGGCCTGTTCCGGCAGGATCGACAGGGGTGCGGCCACCGCGATCGGCGGGTAGAGCCGGAAGTCCTGCTGGTCGCTGGTCGACTGCAGATGCATCCGGCTGAGCAGGGCATAGTCGGCGCGCATCGCCCCGGAGGCACAGTTCTCCAGGATCAGCGCGGGATGCCGGGCGCGGAGCCGGTCCAGCCAGGCCAGATGCGCGCGATTGTGGTCCAGCAGGCCGGGGACCGGGCCGGGGTCGATGTTGTAGTCCAGCTTCAGGTAGCCGACGCCGAGCTCCTCGACCAGCCGGTCGACCACCTCGTCCAGATGCCCGACCGCGGCCGGGTGCCGCAGGTCCAGGTGGTAGCGGCCGTGCTCGACCGTGCGCACGCCGCCCCGCCGCAGGAACGCGGCGTCCGGCAGCTTGTCGGCCATCGGGCTGCGGACGCCGATCACCTCCGGCTCCAGCCACAGGCCGGGGATCATGCCGTGGCCGCGGATCCGGTCGAGCACCTCGCCGAGCCCGTCCGGGAACCGGGTCGAGGACGGCTGCCACTCGCCGACGCTGTCCCACCAGTCGGCGTCGTTGTCGTACCAGCCGGCGTCGATGCAGAACACCTCGGCTCCGGCCGCGGCCGCGGCGTCGATCAGCGGGCGGAGCTTCGCCGTGGTCGGGTCGCCCATCAGCGTGTTCATGTAGTCGTTGAAGATCACCGGGTGCTCCGTCGGCGCGCCGACCAGGGCCCGGCGGTGCGCGGTGAGCGCCGCCACCGACTCCGCGAGGCTGACCGGCACCGACGTGAACGACTCGCCCGGGGCCAGCGGCTGCTGCCACTGGTGATCCATGTCGGTCGGTCCGAGCAGCGCGAGGTAGACGCCGTCCCGTCGCTCGCCGATCTCGAAGCGCCACGGGCCGTTGTGCTCGACCTGCCAGTACCAGCCGTCTCCGGTGACCCGGTCGAGCAGCGCGCCGGTGGGCAGGTGGGTGCCGGTCGACCAGGTTCCGGCGCTGGTCACGGTGTAGCAGCCGCGCCCGTCCTGACCGTGCATCCGGAGGTTCAGATCGGGGACGACGGTGCGCAGCGGCCGCCGGGTCCAGCGACCCTCGCCCAGCCACTCACTGTCCCCGGTGAGCAGGTCGAGCCGATCCGCGTGCGGATCATTTCCGGTCGCCGCCGGCCCTGGCAGGCCGGATCCTCGCTCTGCCGCCGGCCTTGGCAGGCCGGCGGCGAACGAGGTCACGCCGAGGAGCAGGATCGGATCGGGTCCGCCGTTGGTCACCGTGGTCCGCGCCTGAAAGGCCGCTGGTCCCGAGGACCGCAGATCCAGCCGTACGGCGATGCCGGTCCGCTCGTCGTGCTGGTCGAGCCGCAGCCCACGCCAGATCCCGTCGCGAGTTTCCGCGACACCGGTGACGCGCAGTCGGCGGCCGATCGCGGTCTCCGAGAAGCGCCGTGACACGTGGTCACGACCCTCGCCGGCGGCCAGGATCTCCACCAGCGGTTGCCCGGAGCCGTGCAGTCGCGCCGGTCCGTCCCCGCTGACGTCGATGACCAGGTTTCCCCATTCCACCTGTGGTGCTCCTTGCTCTCGGGGTGCTCGCGGCCCGGCTGCTCAGCCCAGGACCGCGGCGACCTGGATGCGGTCGATGTTCGGTGCGTAGCCGGTCGACGCGTTACCGAACGTGATGGTGTTGGTGCCGGCCGCCAGATCGACGTCGACGACCGTCGTCCAGTAGGTGGACCAGGCGAGCGTGTTGCGGAAGAACACCTTCTTCGCCGCGCCGCCGTTGACGCTGATCTCGGCGTACCGATCGACGATGTTGGTGTTGTAGTCGTGCTCGCCGACCACTTCCGCGTTCGCGTAGCCGACGACCAGGCGATACCGGCCCGCGGCCGGCGCGCTCACACCGTTGAAGCGCAACGTGTTGGCCGCGCCCGCGCCCAGCCAGCCGACATATTTGCCGCCGGAGGCAGCGGTGTCGCTGACCACGGCCGCCGCGCCGGCGAGCGTGTTGGCCGAGCTCTCGCCCTCGTAGGCGGTGACCGTTCCGGTGGTCGCGGCGACGTCGAGATAGTCCAGGTTGACCGCGTCCCGGTCGTCGCTCGCGAACGCGTGGTAGTCGATCCGGTTGATCCCGGCCGGCAGGTAGACCCGAGTGGTCGCGGTCTTCCAGGTGTTCCAGTCGGTGGTCCCGGGCAGGCTGACGTCGGTCAGGTCGGTGCCGTTGACCCGCAGCCGGATCGACCGGGTCGCCGGCGCGCCGGTGTAGGGGCCGGCCGAGTAGCGCAGCGCCAGGTTGTAGTAGCCGTCGGCGGGCGCGGTCACCACGAAGTTCGTGGAGGCGGTGCTGCTGCCGCCGTACCCCTCAATGAAGTATGTTCCGGAATATCCGGAATTGCTGCCGTAGGTGAGCTTCGCCGTGCCGCCGAAGGCGGCATATTCCGCTTCGTAGCGGGTGGTCGAGGCCGCGGTCAGGTCCTTGTTGGGCGCAAAGATAATTTGGTACGCGGACTGCCCCTTGAGACCGGTCAACGGCACCGTGACCTGGCCGTTCGACGCCGTGAAGTCGCCCTCTTTCACGACGTAGGGCCCGGTCGACGGGTTGGTGCCGGAGCTGTCGACACCCCAGACGGTCGCGTGCACGGTCGTGCCGAGGTCCGACGGGACGCCCTTGACCAGTACGTTCGTGTCGTAGGTGCCGGTCGCCGGATTGTTGCCGCCGAGAATGACCCGCGCCTGCTTCTTCGCCGGATCCCACGCCGCCAGGCCCTGCAGCGAACCGCTCGCCGACGGCGGCGTGACCGCGACCGTGGTGCCGGTCAGGTCGCCGTACCACTTGTAGAGCCACCATGCGCCGGTCGCCTGATTGTTGCGGGTGACCAGGTCGTTCAGGCCGCCGGCCGTGGTCCAGTAGGCGAGGCAGCCGTCCACCTTGCTGTTCTCGAACTTCGCGACGTACTGGACCAGGTTGCCGGGGACGCCCAGGTCGCCGGAGGAGCGGGCGTACTCGTTGATCGAGATCGGCCGCTTGCTCACGCCGAGACTGGTCTCGATCGCCCGGTAGTCGTCGAAGTGCTGTTGCCAGCTGGTGAAGAAGTCGTCGCCCAGCTCGTGCCAGGTCATCACGTCCGGCAGGACGTTGTTGTCCCGCGCGAACGTGAGGAAGGCGCGCAGGTCGGCCGAACGGTAGGCGGCGAAGTTCGGGCCGGCGATCCGCGCCGTCGCGTCGATCGAGCGGATCCGCTGGTAGACCGTCTTCCAGTCGGAGAGCAGGGCGGTGAGGTTGCCGCTGTACCAGATCTGGTCGGGCTCGTTGAACGGGACGTAGACGTAGGAACTGCGGTACGGATCGGCGACGACCTTGCGGGTCATCGTGTCGACCTTGGCGAGGTAGTCGGCGAGGCCCAGGTTCTCGTAGGGCCACTGCTGGTAGACGTCCTGCATGTAGATCTGGATCTCGCGGCCGCCGGCGCGCTTGAACATCGGCGCGATCTTCAGGGCGTCGCCGTTCGGGTGTTGCAGGCCGTCGGGGGCTTTCTGGGCGGTGACCTGCGGTTTGAGGGCGGCGAGCATGGTCTCGTTGGGGATGCCCTCGTCACCGAGGCCGTAGAGGAAGCCGGTCGCGCCATAGCGCAGCGCGCCGGTGCTGACACCCAGGTCAACGGTGAACTGCGAGGTAGCGGCGAGGGCCGGGGTGGCGGGGATGCTCGCGGCCAGGACGGTGGCCGCGAGCACTGAGGCGGTGATGTGTCTCGATCGCACGGGGGTCTCCTTCATGGAGATGTGACCGGTCACATGGTCGGTGGATGGCCTGAGTGTGACCGGTCACACGGTTGGTGCGGAAGACTGCGTTACGCTTTCGTTACCAACAGATATCGAAACCCGCCACTCGCGGCCCCAGCCCGCCGCCGCTTCCCAGCCAGCCGCCGCACGCCGCACGCGCTGGCCGCGCCGCCCTCGCGCCGCGCCGCCCTCGCGCTGCGCCCGCGTCATGCCGCGCTGCGCCGCGCCCGGCCCACGCTGCGCTGCGCTGCGCCGCGCCCGCGCCGGGCCGCGCCCGCGCCGGGCCGCGCCGGGCCGGGCCGCGCCGGGCCGCGCCGGGCCGCGCCGGGCCGGGCCGCGCCGCGCCGGGCCGCGCCGGGCCGCGCCGGGCCGCGCCGGGCCGCGCCGCGCCGGGCCGCGCCGGGCCGCGCCGGGCCGCGCCGGGCCGGGCCGCGCCGCGCCGGGCCGCGCCGGGCCGCGCCGGGCCGCGCCGCGCCGCGCCGCGCCGGGCCGGGCCGGGCCGCGCCGGGCCGGGCCGGGCCGGGCCGCGCCCGTCGCTCGGGCTGCGTTTGCCGCTTGTCGCTCGCGCTGCGCTTGGCGCGTCTTCGCTTCTGTGCTGTTTCGGCTTCGCGTCATCTGGGTCGTGATTCGTCGGGCGGGGGTGCTGTGGACTCGCGGATGATCAGGCTTGGTGGGTCCAGGCGCGTCGGGGTGGTGGCGTGGGCCAGGGCGGCGACGCAGGCGCGGCCGAGGCCGGCGAAGTCCATCCGGACCGTCGTCAGGGCCGGCGTCCAGTAGGCCGCGCCCGGAACGTCGTCGAAGCCGACGATGCTGACGTCGCCCGGAACGTCACGGCCCGCCTCGTGCAGCGCGCGCCGCACCGCCAGCGCCGTGTCATCGTTGCCGCAGAGGACCGCGGTGACCAGCGGGTTTGCCGCCAGGAGCTGACCGGCTCGATGAGCGGACGCCAGGTCCCAGCCGGCTTGGACCACCTCGGGGATCTCCGCCCCGGCCTGCTCCAGGGCCACCCGCCAGCCGCTCTGCCGGGCGCTGTCCCGGATCTCGGACGGGATGGCCACATGATGGACGGTCCGGTGCCCGAGGTCGAGCAGATGCCGGGTGGCGTCGGCCGCGGCCTGCCGCTCGTCCAGGTAGATCATCCGCCGATCGACGCCGGGCAGCCCGCCCGCCTCGGTGGCGGCCACCATCGGCACGCCCTCCGGCATCGCCCGCAACACCCCGGAACCCGCCGGGTCGAACGCCACCACGATCACGTTTCCACAGCTCGGATCGGTCACGTACTCCACCGCGTGCCGCACGTCGCCGGCCGCCTCCGACTCGACCACCCGGACCCCGACGGTCAGACCGAGCAGCCGGCCGGCCTCCTCGACGCCCTGCAGCACCCCCGCATACCCGTACAGCGTGGTATTCGCCGTCACCACCGTGACCGCGTTCGCCCGCCCCAGGCCCAGCGCGCGGGCCGACCGGTTCGGCCGGTACCGCAGCCGCTCCATCGCGTCGAGCACCTGCTGCCGGGTGTCCGGTCGCACGTTCGGCGAGTTGTTCAGCACCCGGGACACGGTCTGGTGTGACACCCCGGCGGCCGCCGCCACGTCCCGGATCTGCGGCGTTGCCTGCTTCGACACCCGGTCGCCGGTCGTGGCCCCGCCCTGGACCGGGGTCACGGTCTCCGGCTCTGGCGGGGAGGCCTGGTCGTTGCCGGTTGCCGTGACCTGGGTCGGCGGCGCGACTCGCTTCATCGCGCGCCGCCCTCTGGTTGCCCGCCCGAGGGCTCCGTGGCGGGGAAGAGCCAGCTCAGGGCGGCAAGGGACTTGTCGGTATACCTTTGCCGGCCGGTCTCCACCCCGTATGCCAAGTCCTCCAGCACGCTGCATCGTGCGAAGAAGACGGCGCGCTCACGGATCCCGGGCTCGATGTCGTCGTCCGGGGGCAGGGCCACCGGGCCGAGGTCGCGGAACAGCAGGCCGTAGTCGTAGGCCGGGTCGACCAGGGCGGCGTCGCTCCAGTCGATGATGCCGGTGACCGCCCCGGTGCGCGGGTCGACGAGGACGTGCTCGATGCCCAGGTCGTTGTGCGAGAACGCGAGCCGGGACGTCGCCGGCGGGGGCTCGGCGTTCAGGAACGCCTCGATGCGGCGGCGGAACAGCGACGGCACGTGCTTGGCGACGACCGAGTAGATCTCGGCGGCGTCGCTCCGCCACTCCCGCGGTGACTGATCATCGGTGTCGACGAGGCCGGCGACCTGGTCGGCGGGCACCGCGTGCAGGGCCCGGAGGAAGTCGCGGAGCGTGGCGGCGATCTTCGCCGGGTGCGGGGGCGCCGCCAGATTGAGCAGGGGGGTGCCGGGGAGCTTGCGGTAGGCCAGCCAGTGCTCGCCGGGCACGATGATCGGCTCCGGGACCGGCAGCGGTGAGATCCGGTGCAGCAACGTCAGCAGGCGCGCTTCCCGGTCTGTCCGTTCCGGATCAGGGGACCTGCTGAATCGTACGATCAATTCGTTGTTGATCTCAAAAGCGGTGTTGTCGAGCCCCTCGCCGAGCAGTGACACGGACTCCACCACATAGCCGGGCAGGGCGGTGGCCAGCGCGCCGCGGACGTCGGGCATGGCGGTCACACCTCCGTGGCGTGGGCGCGCAGCTCGCGGACCACCTGCGCGCCGTCGGGAGCATGGTCGGGATCGATCAGCCACTGCATCATCAGGCCGGAGAGGACGGCGAGGGGGACCGACCCGCCGAGACCCTCCCGGCCCTGGCGCTGGGCGGCGGCGAGTCGCTCGCGCAGCTCGGGGGAGTGCTCGGCCTGCACCGCGGCCTCGAGCTGGGCGATCCACAGCGCGCGATGGGTGCCGAACGTGTCGATCAACGCCTGCCAGCGCTCCTCCGGTGTCCCGTCGCGGGCCTTGTCGGCGACCGTGTCCGACAGCTCCTCGACCGCCTCGACCAGCGCGTAGATCAGCAGCGACTCGCGCGAGCCGAAGTGATAGCCGATCGCGGCATGGTTGACGCCGGCCGTGAAGGCGATGTCGCGCACGGTGGTGCGCGCCCAGCCTCGGTCGGTCAGGCACTGCTTCGCCGCTTCGATGAGGGCATCCCGATTTCCCACGAGCCCGATGCTACCGCACTTTTTAACCGCGTGGTTTATCCATACGGATTGACCGGATGGATAAATCGACGCTAGGGTCATCGGCATGAAGAGCGCACTGATCTCCGGCGCCAGCGTCGCCGGACCTGCCCTGGCCTGGTTCCTGCGGCGTGACGGATGGGAGGTGACCGTCGTCGAGCGGGCGCCCGGCCCACGCGACAGCGGTTACGCGGTCGACTTCCGCGGCGCCGCGCTCGCGGTGCTCGACGAGATGGGCATCCTGGACGAGGTCCGCGACCACGAGATCCGGATGCGGGGCACGACCCTGCTGGACCAGTCCGGCCTGACCGTCGGGGAGCTGCCCGCCTCCGCGTTCGGCGGCGAGCTCGAGGTCCCCAAGAGCGCGCTGACCCGGATCCTGCACCGGGTGGCCGGCGTGGAGCCGCTGTTCGACGACACCATCACTGCTCTTACCCAGCACGACGATCGGGTGACGGTCGCGTTCGAGCGCGCGCCGACCCGGGACTTCGACCTGGTCCTCGGCGCCGACGGCGTGCATTCCGCGGTGCGCCGGCTCGCGTTTCCCGGCATCGACCCGATCCTGCACCTCGGCATGTCCGGTGCGGGCTTCACCAGCGCCAACGAGTTCGGCCTCGACCATCGCGGGCTGCTGCAGGCCGGGCCGGGGCGCGCCGTCTACGCGTTCTCGGCCGGCGACCCGGCGCGGATGACGGTGAGCCTGTCGTTCGCGAGCACGGCCGCCGACTCCTTCCCGGACCGTGCCGCACAGGAGGCCGCCGTGCGCACCGCGTTCGCCGACCATCCGTGGCCGGCCGTGCCCCGCCTGCTCGCCGACATGGCGACCGCGGAGGACTTCTACTTCGCCTCCACCAGCCAGGTCCACCTGGACTCGTGGTCCGTCGGCCGGGTCGCGCTGCTCGGCGACGCGGGCTACTGCTCCGCACCGACCAGCGGCATGGGCACGTCGCAGGCCCTGCTGGCCGCGTCCGTCCTGGCCCGCTGCCTGGTGGAGGCCGGCGGCGACCACGCGGTCGCCTTCGAGAGGTATGAGCGGGAGCTGCGTCCCTATGTCACCGAGAACCAGAGGAGCGGGCGGGAGGCCGTCGCCGGCTTCGGGGGCGTGGTCGCCGACGCTCCGGAGGTGACGCAGAGCAACCTGGCGACCATCGATCAGTAGCTGATCTTTTGTTAGCGTCGGCATCCAGATCCGTGGCTGTGGGGGAGGGGACATGGCGGAGTCGATCACGCTGAGTCCGGAAGACCGTCGGTGGCGGGATCAGTGGGTGCCCGTCGAGCGCCGGTTCCTGGGTCTGGATCGGCGAACGCTGCTGCCGGCCGGGCTGGTCGCCCTGCTGGTGGCGCTGGCACTGTGGATCGTGCCCGGCATCGACGACGCGGTGCCGGTCGACGATCCGATCCACGCCGGCGACGTGATCCAGGTCGGGCCGGGAGTCGAGTTCGTGCCGGTGACCGGCGCCAACCTGGTCGACGGGCTGCGGCGCGGTGCGGCCACGGCCGCGGCCGGCTTTCCGGATCACGTCGTGCTGACGTATCGGGGAATCACCTTCCGCGTCGTGGCGGACACCTATGACGGCACTCCGGCCCAGCTGCTGGCCCAGATCAAGCGGAACAACGAGGGCTTCCGCGGCAACGGCGGCTTCCGGGTGACCGGCGATCCGGTGACCCTCACCAACAGCGCGGGGGATCGGGGCGTGCTCGCACACTTCGACGGCACCGAGGCCAAGGGCCTGGTCGCCGCGTTCGTCCTCGGGCGCACCGGCGTCGAGATCATCGCGATCGGGCCGGAGAGCGTGGACGAGAGCTCCGCGCCCGCGGTCACCGAGATGATCCGTTCGGTCCGGGCGGTGGCCGCATGACGTCGCCCACGCTCTCCCGGGAAGCCGCCATCGAGCGGACCGGCTGGGGCAACCGCTTCCACCCGTGGCAGCCGCGCAACGCCTGCTTCTGGGTCTACGTGGCCGTGGTCGGCTACGGCTCCTGGTATGCGTTCGGCCTGGTCAACTCCCAGGTCCGGGTCTACGGTCCGGCTCTGGCCGCGGCCAGCGCGATCTTCGCGGTGTACGGCCTGCTGTTCTGGTGGTTCACCGCCCGCATCGACCGGTATTCCCGCCAGCCGGTCGGGCTCGGCGTGGCCGCGTTCGTCTGGGGCGCGTTCGGAGCGACCTGGACGATCGCGATCAACGGCAACAGCAGCCTGATGAACCTCTACCAGAAACTGTTCGGTCAGGACTTCGCCCTCGACTGGGGCGCGGGCCTGACCGCGCCGTTCTTCGAGGAGCTGGGCAAGGGCGCTGGCGTCCTGCTGCTGCTCTACCTGGCCCCGAAGGTGGTCCGCACCGCCTACGACGGGTTCATCCTCGGCGCGTTCTGCGGGCTCGGCTTCGAGATCCTCGAGGACATTCTGTACGCGTTGCAGTCCGCCCCCGAGCAGTTCGGCTCGCACCAGCTGCGGACCAGCCTCAGCACGGTCCTGCTGCGGCTGCTGACCGGCTTCTCCTCGCACATCCTGTACTCCGCGGTCTTCGGCGCCGGCCTGATCTACCTGCTCGGCACGCCCGGGCAGCGGCGCCGTCCGGCCCGTGGCGTGCTCCTGATGCTGCTCGCCATGCTGTTGCACTTCCTGTGGGACTCGACCAGCGCGTTGGCCCAGGGCAACGGGACCGTTCTGCTCGCGCTGCTGATCGGGATCACGCTGCTGGCGTTCGCGATCGTGACCGCGGTCTTCCAGATCACCGTGCGGCCGGAGCGCGAGGCGATGCGGGCGGTGGTGGCGCCCGAGGTGGCCTCCGGTGTGCTCACCCCGGAAGAGGCGGATGCCCTGTCCGGGGGCTGGCGACAGCGCCGCCGATACCGTGCTGGTGCTGGTGCTGGTGCTGGTGCTGGTGCTGGTGCTGGTGCCGTGGGCGGCGGCGGTCGCCGTCGCGGGGCCAAGGGCGGTGGCGGTTCGGCTGAGCGGCGTCGTCGGCGGCATCGGCTGGAGGCTGCTCACGATCTGGCCGACCAGTTGGCCGCGGCCGGTGGCCAGGAGACCGATCGGGTCCGTTTCACTCGTGCTGAGCTGGCCCGCTATGCGCTGCGATGAACGCCGCCGCGGCTGGTCATGCGCCGAAGCGGCGGTGGCGGGCGGCGTAGGAGCGCAGGGCCCGCAGGAAGTCGACCTTGCGGAAGCCGGGCCAGTACACGTCGCAGAAGTGCAGCTCCGAGTAGGCGGCCTGCCACAGCAGGAAGCCGGACATGCGCTGCTCCCCGCTGGTGCGGATGACCAGGTCCGGATCGGGCTGGCCGTGGGTGTAAAGGTGCTCCGCGATCCGGTCGGCGGTCAGCCGCTGCGCGATGTCGTCGACACCGTGCCCGGCGGCCGTCTCGGACTCCAGCAGGGAGCGGACCGCGTTCACGATCTCGTCGCGGCCGTCGTAACCGATCGCGATCGTGACATGGGAGTCCGCGCCGCTGTCCCGGGTCGCCTCCTCGGCCAGCTTCAGCGCGTGCCGCGTCGAGTCCGGCAGCACGTCCAGGCGGCCGGCGAGGTGAACCTGCCACCGGCTGCCCGGCCGGCTCAGCCGTGCGGCGACCACCTGCTCGATCATCCGCATCAGGTTGTCGACCTCGCCGGCGTCCCGTTTGGTCACGTTGTCGACCGAGGCGATGAAGACCGTGACGTGCCGGACGCCGATCTCCCGGCACCAGCCGAGCACCTCGCCCAGATGCTCGGCGCCGTAACGGTGCCCCACCCGCGGGTCGTCGAAGCCCATCTGCCGAGCCCAGCGCCGGTTCCCGTCCATCACCATCGCGACGTGGCGGGGGAGCGTGGCACCGGCGAGCCGGGCCCGGAGGCGACGGGCATACAGGGCGTAGGCGGCGGCCTTGACGGTCCTCAGCATGGCCGGATTCCATCACCGTCAGCGCGGATCGCGGCCCGCGTGCACGACATCTCCACGATTCCGGCACAAAACCATCACGAGCAACGGCAATGCGGGATACGCGCGAGCGGTGACCGTGGTTCTACAGCGTCCCGCGCCGGGCCTCCCACATCGCGCGGGTCATCTCGTATTCCACCTCGCCGGCCTCGCTTCCCGGCAGCGGGTCGTCCCAGAGTGGGTGGAACGTCCGGAGGTACCGCATCCCGATGGTCTCCATCACTCCGCGCGAGCCGGTGTTCACCGCCATGGTCTGCGCGTAGACCCGGCTCTGCCCGACGGTGTCGAATGCGTGCCGTAGCAGTACCCGTGAGGCCTCGCTGGCCAGGCCCTGGCGCCAGTATTTTCGCGCCAGCCGGTAGCCCAGCTCGGCCACGGTCGGATCGTCCGGCTGGTCGTCCCCGTGCGCCGGCGGCAACATCATCAGGCCGACGAACTCGCCCTCGGTCTCGCTCTCCGGCAGGCCGGAGTCGCGGCGGCCGCCGTCTGACCCGAACGCCATCCAGAAGCCGAGGCCGTCCACTTTGGTGCCGAGCGTCATTCGCTCGACGTGGGACGAGACCACCTCGTCCCTGGTCCGGGCCCGGCCCCAGATGTACTTGAGTACCTCGGCGTCCGCGTCCAGGTCGACCTCGAGGTCGAAATGCCGGTCCGCGAGCGGGACGAGAAGCAGCCGCTCACTCCGCAACGTGGGTTGACCCATGCCGTCACCCAAACACACGTCCGTCCCCATCGCGACGCGATTTGCCGCCGTTCCGCTGTTTCCGCGCGGGCCTTGCACTGGGGGCTCGTGCTGTGCGCTGCGCTCAGGGTGAGGCTGCGTCGGGGTGGAGGCGGTGCGGGGGTGAGGGCGGTGCCGAGGTGGGAGCGGTGCGCGGGTGGGGGCGGCGCGGGGGGTGAGGGCGGTGCCGAGGTGGGAGCGGTGCGCGGGTGGGGCGGCGCGGGGGGTGAGGGCGGTGCCGGGGTGGGAGCGGTGCGGGGTTGAGGGCTGCGGCGGGGGGTGAGGGCGGTGCCGGGGTGTGGGCGGGGCCGGGTTGAGGGCTGTTCGGTGGTGCGGCCGGGGCTGGGTTGTTGGTGGGTTCGCTTGGGGGCGCTTCCGGCTGGGTCACGCCGTCACGGCGGTGATCGATGGCTGTGCGGGGCGGGGCTGTGCGGGGCTGTGTGGGGCGGGGCGCGTACGGAAAATCTTGCGAACGCGTTTGTTCCTGTTTCTTTTCGTTGACATCACACATGTAACTGCCTCAATGTGAACGTGTTACGTCGTATGGCGAAGGGAAACACTCGATGCCGCGATCGCCGTGGAGGCCGCTACTCCTGGCCGCCCTGCTGGTCCTGTCCGTCCTGGTCGCGCCGGTAGGAGCGCAAGCCGACGCGAAAGCTCAAGCCGTCACCGTGCACGGGCTGAAGGGGGAGTACTTCCGGATGTCCGCCCCGGGGGCTCGGGACTTCACCGACCTGGGTGGGATCTCGCTGGACCCGAACATCGACCTGTCCGACCTGACCGGCACGTTTCAGTCGTTCCTCGGGCGGACCGAGAACACCACCGCGCGCTGGACCGGCAAGCTGACCGCGCCGGCGACCGGGGACTACACGTTCTACCTGATCGGCGACAACGGGTTCCGGTTCTACCTGGACGGGCAGCCGGTGATCGACCACTGGGTCGGTGACTGGGACGTCGAGCAGACCAGCCAGACCGTGCACCTGACCGCGGGCGAGGCCCACGACGTGCGCGTGGAGATGTTCCAGGACGTCGGCGGGGCGAATCTGTTCCTGCGCTGGTCGGGGGCCGGGCTCTCGAAGCAGATCGTCCCGGAGAGCGCTTTCACGCCGCCGGACGGGTTCCAGGTCTTCCCGGCGAGCTTCGAGGTCGGGGCGGACGGGCGCAAGCTGGTCGCCACCTTCGACGCGCCGGTCACCGCGAGCACCACCGCGGCGCACCTGGTGATCGAGGCGGACACCACGCCGATGCCGATCTCGTCGATCAAGGCGAGCGGGACCAGGCTGACCGTCACCCTGGCCGAGCCGATCCAGGCCGGGCAGAAGGTGCGGGTCAACTACGACGGCGCGGGCGGCCTGGCGGTCGGCGGCGAGACCGTCCCGCAGATCATCCGCTCGGCGACCAACGCGTCCACGCACCGGCTGACCACGCCGTGGGGCGACAAGGTCGACACCCGGCACCCGCTGCCGGAGTACCCGCGCCCGCAGCTGACCCGCGACGACTGGCTGAACCTGAACGGCCCGTGGGAGTTCGCCGGCGCCACCGCCGGTGAGCAGCCGGTCTTCGGCAAGAAGCTGGGCGAGCGGATCATCGTGCCGTTCCCGGTCGAGTCGCAGCTGTCCGGGATCGAGCGCCGCGAGTCGCACATGTTCTACCGCAAGCTGGTGACCGTCCCGAAGGGCTGGAAGGACCGGGTCAAGCTCAACTTCGGCGCGGTCGACTACCAGGCCAAGGTGTACGTCAACGGCACCCTGGTCACCGAGCACACCGGCGGCTACACCGCGTTCACCGCGGACATCACCGGCGCGCTGCGGGGCCACGGGCCGCAGGAGATCCTGGTCGAGGTCACCGACCTGACCGGTCCGGATCAGCCGAAGGGCAAGCAGTCGCTGAACCCGGGCGGCATCGTCTACACCCCGTCGTCGGGCATCTGGCAGACGGTCTGGCTGGAGCCGGTCGCGGCGGTCGCGGTGGACGAGATCGTCACCACGCCGGACCTGGCGGCGAACGCGCTGCACGTGACCGTGAAGTCGGCGTCCGCCAAGGCCGGCACGAAGGTCACCGCCGTCGCGCGGGACAAGAAGGGCCGCAAGGTCGGCACGGTGACCGGTGTCGTCGGGGCGGAGCTGAGCCTGCCGATCGCCAAGCCGCACCTCTGGACGCCGGACGACCCCTACCTGTACGACCTGGACGTCACGCTGGGGCGGGACTCCGTCGGCGGCTACTTCGGGATGCGGTCCATCGCCGTACAAAAGGTGGCGGGTTTTCCGAAGTTGGTGTTGAACGGCAAACCGATCTTCTCGCTCGCCACCCTGGACCAGGGGTTCTTCCCGGACGGGCTGTACACCGCGCCGAGTGACGCGGCGCTGAGGTTCGACCTGGTGGAGACGAAGAAGCTCGGCTTCAACGCGGTCCGCAAGCACATCAAGGTCGAGCCGGCCCGCTGGTACCGGCACGCCGACGAGCTGGGTCTGCTGGTCTGGCAGGACTTCGTGTCGGCCGACATCACCGGCACGGCGGGTCAGCAGGCCTGGTTCAGCCAGGGCCGGGAGATGATGAACCAGCTGCACAACTCGCCGTCGGTGATCGGCTGGGTGGTGTTCAACGAGGGCTGGGGCGAGTGGGACCGGACCACCACCGGTCAGCTCGCCGAGCAGGTCAAGGCGGCCGACCCGACCCGGATCGTGAACGCGCACAGCGGCGTCAACTGCTGCTCGTCGAAGGGTGACTCCGGCAAGGGCGACGTGATCGACCACCACGACTACAACAACACCGACCCGGCCTACCCGGACGCGACCCGGGTCGCGATGGACGGCGAGCACGGCGGCTTCACCCTGCGCACCCCCGGGCACATGTGGCCGGGCACGCCCGCGGTGATCTACAGCGGCGTGGCCGACAAGGCGGCGCTGACCGCCAAGTACGTCGACAACACCGAGCGCTTCTACCTGGAGGCGGCCGGGGCCGAGCTGTCCGGATCGGTCTACACCCAGATCACCGATCTGGAGACCGAGCTCAACGGCCTGTGGACCTACGACCGGCGACAGATCAAGGTCGACCCCGCGGCCGTACGGGCGGTCAATCAGCGCGTCATCGCGGCGGGTGCCGCAGCCGCGCTGAAGCCGCCGCCGCCCGGTCACGGCGACTGGGCTCTGGACGAGAACACCGGCACGGTCGCGCACGACAGCGGCGGGGCCAGCGACCTGACCCTGGCCGGGAACGCCACCTGGGCGCCGGGCGTGTCCGGCTCCGCGCTGAAGTTCGACGGTGACGGCGACTACGCGGACACCACCGCGCCGGTCGTCGACACCACCGGCGACTACACGATCACCGCCTGGGTCACCCTGGACAAGCTGCCCGGCAACTACGCGACCGTGGTCAGCCAGGACGGCCGGGTCACCGAGAACCCGTTCTACCTGCAGTACGGGCAGGGCGCGTTCGCGTTCAGCACGCCGGGCGGCAACCGGGCCCGGCAGGTGGTCACCCCCGACCTGAACCGCTGGTACCAGCTGGCCGGGGTCCGGGACCACGCCACCGGTGAGGTCCGGCTCTACGTGGACGGCAAGCGGGTCGCGGCCACCACCGCGGGACCGGATGTGATCAGCACCGGGCCGCTGTCGGTCGGGCGGGCGAAGTACGCCGGCAACAAGACCGACTACTGGTCCGGCGGCATCGACCAGGTGCACGCCTTCGGGCGGGCCCTGACCGACGCGGAGATCGGCTCGCTCTACGCGGCCGAGTTGCACTGAGGTTGCGCGGCGCGGGCCGGTTCATCGGCCCGCGCCGCTGCCGCGGCCACCGTCCCGGAGCTAGTTGCACCGGGGGAGCAGTTCATCTCAAGCGCTCATCTGTCCTACCGATAGTGGCGGGCATGTCACAGAGCGTGAAGGAGCGGCGCCGGCAGGCGCTGCGTGCCACCGGCCTGCTGGATGCCGGTCAGGTGCCGTCGTTGGACAGGTTGACGTCTCTGGCCGCGCGTCTGCTGGACGCCGGCGGGGCCCTGGTCACCCTGATCGACATCGACCGGCAGCATTTCGTCAGTTCGCACGGCTTCCCGGACCTCCCCGCCGACACCCCGCTGCAGCGCTCCTACTGCAAGTTCGTGGTGCAGGACGAGGCGCCGCTGATCGTGCCGGACGCCCGCGCCGACCCGCGGCTGCGGGACATCGCCGACGACCGGGCCATCGCGTACGCCGGCTATCCGCTGGCCGCCCCGGACGGGTGCGTGCTCGGCTCGTTCTGCGTCGTCGACGCCCGGCGGCGCGACTGGGACGCCGACCAGCTGGCCATCCTCGCCGACCTGGCCGCCGCCGCCTCGACCGAGGTCGCGCTGCGGCTGGCCTGCGCCCGGGAGACCGCGGCCCGGCAACGGACCGAGGCGATCCTGCAGGGCACCCACGACGCGTTCATCGGCACCGACCACGCCGGCCACGTGCTGTCCTGGAACGCGGCCGCCGAGCGGATGTTCGGCTACCCGGCCGCCGAGGCCCGGGGCCGCGCCCTTGCCGAGCTGATCATCCCGGACCGGTTCCGGGACCTGCCCTCGGTGCTCGGCCAGCAGATCCCGGTGACGGTGGCCGGCAACAACGGCAAGGAGTTCCCGGCCGAGATGATGTCGCAGCTCGTCGACGACGTGCTGTACCACTCGTTCGCCCCGGACAGCGCGTTCCTGCAGGCGCTGCTGGACAGCCTGGACGCCGGCGTGGCCGCCTGCGACAACCAGGGCCGTCTCACCTACTTCAACCGCAGCCTGCGCGACATGGTCGGGGGCAAGGACGCCTCCGCCGACCTGGCGATGGGCGACTGGTCCGGGCACTACGGGATCTACGAGCCGGACGGCCGGCACCCGGCCGGGCAGCTGCCGCTGGCCCGGGCGCAGGCCGGCGAGGTGGTGCGCGGCGAGCGCCTGCTGATCTGGCGCGGCGAGGAGCGGCGGCACGTGATCTCCAACGCGCGCCCGATCGACACCGCCGACGGCCGGCGGCTCGGCGCGGTCTCGGTGATCGAGGACGTGACCGAGGCGTACCGGGCCGAGGAGCTGCGCCGGGCCCGGCACGCGGTCGCGCAGATCCTCTCGGTCGCGACCGACGCCGAGGACGCCGCGATCCGGGCGGTCGCCGCGATCACCGACGAGCTGGGCTGGCTCTGCGGCGAGTACTGGCAGGTCACCGACGACCGGGAGCAGATCGTCCGGCTCAGCTCGCACGCCACCGGCGAGGGCGACCTGTCCGCGTTCAGCGGCGAGCAGCCGCTCGCGTTCGTCCGCGGCGAGGGCCTGCCGGGGCTGGTCTGGCACCGCAACAACGAGGTGTGGTGGCGGACCGGGGTGATGCCCGAGGACATGGTGTCGTTCGGCCGGCACGCGCTGCGGGAGGTCGGCATCCGGGTCGCGGTCGGGGTGCCGGTGCGCTCCGGCCGCCGGACCCTCGGGGTGCTCGCGTTCTACACCGACGCGGACCTGCCGTACGACCCGGACACCGCCGGCATGTTCGACGCGGTCGGCGCCCACCTCGGGCACTTCCTGGAGCGCCGCTGGGCCGAGGACATGTCGCTGGCCCTGGCCGACGCCCGGCGCAGCTTCAACCGGGTGGTCGAGCAGGTCAACGACTACGTCTGGACGGTCGAGGGAATCGGCGGCGAACCGCCCCGGCTGGTCTACGGCAGCCCCAACGCCTCCGGCGTGTTCGGCGTCATCCCGGACGACACGGACACCCCGACGCTGTCCGGGCGCCTGCACCCTGACGACGCCGACCTGATGGTCGCCTTCCAGCGGGACCTCGCCGACGGCGACGCGGCCGAGCTGGAGTGCCGCATCCTCGGGTTCGACGGCGAGACCCGATGGGTCTGGACCCGGGCCAAGGCCCGCTGGGACGACGACCGGTACTTCGTCGACGGGCTCAGCACCAACGTCACCGAGCGGCGCGAGCTCGCCGACCGGCGAGAGGAGCTGCTCGAACAGGAGCGCCGGCAGGTCGAGCAGCTGCGCGCCCTGGACCAGATGAAGGACGAGCTCGCCGCGGTCGTCATCCACGAGCTGCGCAACCCGGTCGGGGTGATCCGCGGCTACAGCGAGACGCTGCTGGAGTCGGCGACGCTGGGCGAGCGGGAGCGCCGTTACGCCGACGTGATCGAGCGCACCACCCTGCACCTGCAGGGCCTCGTCGACGACCTGCTGGACCTGGCCCGGCTGGCCACCGGGCACATCAGCGTCGACCCGGGCCCGCTGGCCGTCGGCGACCTGATCCGCGACGTGATCGAGAGCCACGGCCCCAGCGCGACCGCGAAGCGCCTGACCGTCGTCGACCGGATCGAGGAGGGGCTGACGCTGCACGCCGACGGCCGGCGGCTGCGGCAGGCGCTCGACAACCTGCTGTCCAACGCGATCAAATACACCCCCGACGAGGGTACGGTCGTGATCGCCGCCCGCCGGACCGGGGCCGGGATCACCGTCGAGATCAGCGACAACGGCATCGGCATCCCCGCCGAGCAGTACCCGCACCTGTTCAGCCGGTTCTTCCGGGCCAGCAACGCCACCCAGGCCGGGATCAAGGGCACCGGGCTGGGCCTGGCCGTCACCAAGGCGATCCTGGAGGCCCACGCGGGCACGATCACGGCGGGCCCGTCGGCGGCCGGCGGCACGATGTTCACCCTTCACCTGCCGGCGGGGTGAGCCCTGCCGGCGGGGTGAGCCCTGCCGACCGGGTGAGCCCTGCCGACCGGGTGAGCCCTGCCGACCGGGTGGGGCGACCGGCAGGCGTCGGAGCGGGCTCACGCCGGGGCAGCAGCAGCGGCGTGAGCAGCAGGAGCAGGCCGGCGGCGGCGATCGCGAGGCGTGCGCCGGCGAGCGCGGCGAGCAGGCCCCACAGCGCGGTCGTCGCGGCGATCGTGGCGTTGCTGGTCACCGACCACGCCGACAGCGTGCGGGCCACCCGGTCCGGCGCGGTCTGCTCCAGGCGGTAGGTGGCGAACACCGGGTTGAACACGCCCATGCAGGCGACCAGGCCGAACTGGACGGCGATGACCAGCGCGAGCCCGGCGGTGCCCGGGACGACGAACGCGAGCCCGAGCGACCAGCACGCGCGCAGGGTGCCTGCCGTGCGCAGGACCCGGCGCTCGCCGAACCGGGCGACGAGCGGGCCGGACAGCCGGGCGCCGATCAGACCGCCGACGCAGGGCAGGCCGAAGGCGAGCCCGTACTGCCAGGGCGCGAACCCGAGCCGCCCGAGCATGAGCACCGCGAGTAGCGGCGCGGTCGCCAGGATCAGGCCGTTGACCAGGACGGTGTTGACGAACAGCGGTCGCAGCGCCGGATGGGCCAGGATGTGCCGCCAGCCGTCGAGCAGGTCGCCGGGCCGCGGGCGCGGGCGATCGGTGCGGGCCGGGCGCGGCTCCCGGCCCCCGATCGCGCCGATCGCCACCGCCGAGAGCAGGTAGCTGACCGCGTCGGCCAGCACCGTGACGACCGGGCCGAGCATGCCGATCGCCGCGTTGCCCAGCGGCGGGCCGAGCACGGTGGCGGTCCAGGTGGTGGCCTCGAACCGGCCGTTCGCGACGAGCAGATCCGGGCCCTTGACCAGGGACTTCAGGAACGAACCACTGGCCGCCCGGAAGCTGATGTCGGCGGCCCCGGAGACCACCGACACGATCACGAGCTGCAAGAACGAAAGACGATTTCCGACGTACGCGACGGGCACGCTGACCAGCACGGCGAACCGCACCAGATCCATCGTCACCATCACCGGCCGCTTGCGGCGGAACTCCACCCACGGGCCGAGCGGGATCGCGAGGACCGCTCCGGCGGCCAGCCCCGCGGCGGCCAGCAGCGACACCTGGACCGGCCCGGCGTGCAGCACCAGGATCGCGATCAGCGGGAACGCGTCGAACCCGAGCCAGGTGCCGAGCGTGCTCGCCGTGAACGACACCCACAGCCACCGGAATTGCCGTCCCACGGATCCGACCTCCACAACTCGACGTTGACCGGTCAGATCCAAGCAAGGGGCGGTGCTGCGAATCAAACAACCGCCACGCCGGAAGGCCACAACCGATGGTTGTGCGGGTAGGGTTCGCGGGCATGGACTTCGAGGCCGTGCGCACCTTCGTGGCCGCCGCCGGGGCGGGGCAGTTCCAGGAGGTCGCCGCCGAGCTGTCGATCACCCAGCAGGCCGTCTCCAAGCGGATCGCCGCCCTGGAGCGCCACCTCGGGGTGCGGCTGTTCACCCGGACGCCGCGCGGGGCGGAGCTGACCATCGACGGGCAGGCGTTCCTGCCGCACGCGCGGGAGTTGCTGCGGGTCGCCGAACGGGCGGTCGCCTCGGTCAGCCCGGGGCGCCGGCCGCTGCGGGTGGACGTGATCGCCTCGCGGCTGGCGACGTCCGGGCTGATGCGGGACTTCCATCGGGCGTACCCCGCAATCGATCTTGATGTGGTGAAGCTCTTCGATGTCGAGGCAGCGGTCGAGGCGATCCGGTCCGGCGTGCTCGACGCGTCGTTCCGGGCGGTCGCGATGCCCGGCCGGCCGCTCCCGGACGACATCGCCGCGGTGCGGGTGCTCGACGAGCCGCTGCAGCTGCTCGTCGGCCCGGGACACGCGCTGGCGGCGGCGCGGTCGGTGCCGCTCGCGCGGCTGGCCGGGCACCGGATCTGGATGCCGGGGATCGCGCCGGGCACCGAGTGGGGCGCCTACTACGACGCGCTCGCCGCCGAGTTCGGCCTGACCATCGAGGCGACCGGGCCGAACTTCGGCTCGGACGCGCTGCTCGACACGATCGCCGACACGCCGGCGCTCGCCACGTTCATCGGCGAGCTGACCCGGCTGGTCTGGCCGGAAAGCCACGGGCTGCGGCGGGTCGCGGTGAGCGGGCCGATGCCGGTCTATCCGCACGCGCTGCTGTGGCACCGCGACAACCCGCACCCCGGCCTGGCCACCCTGCGCGCCCACCTCACCGCCGCGGTGGCCGTTCCGGACCGCGCCGGGACCTGGGTGCCGGGCTGGGCGCTGTAATAGTGGACACGTATGGGGCGATCACCCGCCGAAATGTGTTTCCTTCCCGTAACTTGGAGTGCTGCCCCGGGCGGCTCGACGCCGTGCCCCTGGCCGATGTCGAACCTGTGGTGAAGGAGAGCGCGCCCGGTGACGGTGACCACTGACCTGCGTCTGATCGAACTTCCCGAGTCCGCCGTCCAGCCCGAGGCGCCGGCGGTCTTCCGGTCCAGCTCCGCCCCGCTGCGCCGCACCCTGGTCGACGTTCTCGACGCGACCGTGCGCGACCACGCCGGAGCGCCCGCGATCGACGCCGGCGACGTGACGCTCACCTATCGCGAGCTGGCCGACGAGGTCGAGGCGCTGCGGCTGGTGCTGGTGGAGCACGGGGTCGGCGTCGGCGACCGGGTCGGCATCCGGATCTCGTCCGGGTCGGCGGAGCTCTACCTGGCGATCCTCGGGGTGCTGGCGGCCGGC
This sequence comes from Actinoplanes sp. L3-i22, assembly GCF_019704555.1. NCBI lineage: Bacteria > Bacillati > Actinomycetota > Actinomycetes > Micromonosporales > Micromonosporaceae > Actinoplanes > Actinoplanes sp. L3-i22. Next base: position 6,486,202 of record NZ_AP024745.1, on the reverse strand, counting down.
GCGGCCTACGTGCCGGTCGACGCGGACGACCCGGACGAGCGGGCCGCGCTGGTCTTCGCCGAGGCGGACGTCTGCGCGGTGCTCGGTGACGGCCTGACCGTCGCGATGCGCCGGACGCCGGACGGGGTTCCGGGACGACCGGGGTCGGCCGACGACGCCTGGATCATCTTCACCTCCGGCTCGACCGGCACGCCGAAGGGGGTCGCGGTCTCGCACGGCTCGGCCGCCGCGTTCGTGGACGCCGAGGCGCAGCTGTTCCTGGTCGACGACGGCACCGAGCCACTCGGGCCGCCGGACCGGGTGCTGGCCGGGCTGTCGGTGGCCTTCGACGCGTCCTGCGAGGAGATGTGGCTGGCCTGGCGGCACGGCGCCTGCCTGGTGCCGGCCGCGCGCTCGCTGGTGCGCAGCGGCGTCGACCTGGGCCCGTGGCTCGCCGAGCAGCGGATCACCGTGGTCTCCACGGTGCCGACGCTCGCCGCGCTGTGGCCGGTCGAGGCGCTGGAGGACGTCCGGCTGCTGATCTTCGGTGGCGAGGCGTGCCCGCCGGAGCTGGCCGAGCGGCTGGCCGTCGAGGGCCGTGAGGTGTGGAACACGTACGGGCCGACCGAGGCGACCGTGGTCGCCACCGCCGCCCGGCTGACCGGCGAGGGCCCGGTGCGGATCGGTCTGCCGCTGGCCGGCTGGGAGCTCGTCGTGGTCGGCCCGGACGGCGAGCCGGTCGCGATGGGCGAGACCGGCGTACTGGTCATCGGCGGCGTCGGGCTGGCCCGCTACCTGGACGCGGCCAAGGACGCCGAGAAGTTCGCGCCGCTGCCGTCGATGGGCTGGCCGCGGGCGTACCGCAGCGGCGACATCGTCCGCGCCGAGCACGACGGCCTGCTGTTCCTGGGCCGCGGCGACGAGCAGGTCAAGCTCGGCGGCCGCCGGATCGAGCTGGGCGAGATCGACGCCGCGCTGCAGGCGCTGCCCGGGGTCGCCGGCGCCGCCGTCGCGATCAAGAAGACCGCCGCCGGCAACCAGCTGCTGGTCGGCTACCTGGTGCCCCGCGGCGACGCCGAGCTGGACGTGGCGGCGGCGAACCAGCTGATCCGGGAGCAGCTGCCGGCCGCGCTGGTGCCGCTGCTGGCGGTGATCGAGGACCTGCCGACCCGGACGTCCGGGAAGGTGGACCGGGCCGCCCTGCCCTGGCCACTGATCGTCGCCGGGGAGTCCGCGGCCGAGCTGACCGCGGCCGAGGACTGGCTGGCCGGCGGGTGGGAGGAGATCCTCGGCCTGCGCCCGGCCGACGCCGACGCGGACTTCTTCAGCAACGGCGGCAGCAGCCTGAACGCGGCCCAGCTGGTGGCCTGGATCCGGCGTACGTACCCGCAGATGTCGGTCGCCGACATCTACCAGAACCCGCGGCTGTCGCAGATGGCGACGGCGATCGAGGCGCTCGGCGCGCAGGAGGCGTCCGGCCGCGAGGTGCGGCCCACCGCCCGCCGCGCCGGGCTGGTCCAGGCGCTGCTGATGCTGCCGATGCTGGCGCTCGTCGGGCTGCGCTGGCTGACCGTCCTCGCCGCGCTCGGCAAGATCCTCGCGTTGCTCGCCCCGGCGCCGTGGGCGCCGCAGCTCTCCTGGTGGTGGATCGCCGCGAGCTGGGCGGTGCTGTTCAGCCCGGGCGGCCGGATCGCGGTGGCGGCCGGCGGCGCCCGGCTGCTGCTGCGCGGCGTCGGACCCGGCAACTATCCCCGCGGCGGCAGCGTCCACCTGCGGTTGTGGGCGGCCGAGCGGCTCGCCGAGCTGACCGGGGCGAACGGCGTCGCCGGCGCGGGCTGGATGATCACCTACGCCCGGGCGCTCGGCGCCCGGATCGGCCGGGACGTCGACCTGCACTCCGCGCCGCCGGTCACCGGCCTGCTCAAGCTCGGCCGCGGGGCCGCGATCGAGCCGGAGGCCGACCTGTCCGGCTACTGGATCGACGGCGACATCGTCCGGATCGGCATGGTCCGGGTCGGGGCCGGCGCCCGGGTCGGCTCCCGCAGCACGCTGATGCCCGGCGCCCGGGTCGGCAAGGGCGCGAAGATCGCGGCCGGCTCGACCGTCTCCGGCGCGGTGCCGGCCGGCCAGCGCTGGGGCGGCTCGCCCGCGGTCCCGGTCGCGGCCAAGGACCGGGCCGGCTGGCCGGTCGAGCGCCCGGCGCGGTCGCCGCTCGGCTCCCGGTTCTGGGTGGCCGCGTACAGCCTCACCGCGCACCTGCTGAGCATGGTGCCGGTGGTGGCCGCGCTGCCGCCGCTGGCCGTGCTCGGCTGGGCGGTCGCCGAACGGCCGACCGTCGGGGCCGCGCTGCTCGCCGCCCCGGTCGCGGCCGTCACCTACCTGCTCGGATACGCGATCGTCGTGCTGGCCGCGGTCCGGCTGCTGAGCATCGGGCTGCGGGAGGGCTTCCACCCGGTCCAGGGCCGGCGGGCCTGGCAGGTGTGGACCACCGAGCGGCTGATGGGGATGGCCCGGGTCGCGCTGTTCCCGATCTACTCCAGCCTGTTCACCCCGGTGTGGCTGCGCCTGCTCGGCGCCAAGGTGGGCCGCAACGTGGAGGCCTCGACGGTGCTCGCGCTGCCGGCCATGACGACCGTCGACGACGGGGCGTTCCTGGCCGACGACACCATGGTCGCCACCTACGAGCTCAGCCACGGCTGGCTGCGGGTCGCCCCGGCCCGGATCGGCAAGCAGGCGTTCCTCGGCAACTCCGGGATGGCCGCCCCCGGCCGCTCGGTGCCGAAGCGCGGCCTGGTCGGCGTGCTCTCCTCGGCGCCGCGCAAGGCGAAGAAGGGCTCGTCGTGGCTCGGCGCCCCGCCGATGCCGCTGCGCCGCACCGTCGAGGCGTCCGACGCCAACCGCACCTACGCCCCGCCGCTGCGGCTCAAGGTGGCCCGGGCCGTGATCGAGCTGTGCCGGGTCGTCCCGGTGATGGCCGCCGGCACGCTGGTCACCCTGGTCCTGGCCACGCTCGCGCTGATCTGGCAGAACGCCGGCGGCTGGGTGGCCGCGCTGGCCGCCGGTCCGGTCCTGCTGGCCGGGGCGATCGCCGCCGCGCTGCTCGCGACGGCCGCGAAGTGGCTGCTGGTCGGCCGGTTCCGGGTCACCGAGCACGCGCTCTGGACGTCGTTCGTCTGGCGCAACGAGCTCGCCGACACGTTCGTCGAGGCGTTCGCCGCGCCGTGGCTGTTCCGCTTCGCCAACGGCACCCCCTTGCTGAGCATGTGGTTGCGCACGCTCGGCGCCAAGATCGGCCGCGGTGTCTGGCTGGAGACCTACTGGCTTCCGGAGTACGACCTCGTCCGGCTCGGCGCCGGCGCGACGGTGAACCGGGGCTGCGTTGTCCAGACCCACCTGTTCCATGATCGAATCATGGCCATGGACGAGGTGACTCTGGGCGCGGGCGCGACGCTCGGCCCGCACGGCATCGTGCTGCCCGGCGCGAGCATCGGCGACGGCACTACGGTCGGCCCCGGCTCGCTGGTGACCCGCGGCGACGCCGTGCCCGGCGGCAGCCGCTGGCTCGGCAACCCGATCGCGGCCTGGCCGGCCCCGGCTGTCCGCCGGCCGTGACCCCACCGGGGCCGGTCGGCGCGTCGCCGGGTGCCGAGCATTCGACCGATCCGTACCTGCCCCGGCACGGCAACGGCGGCTACCGGGTCCTGCACTACGACCTGGAGCTGGAATACCGGATCACGCAGAACCGGATCGCCGGCAAGGCGGTGATCACCGCGCGGGCCGCGCAGTCGCTGTCCCGGTTCTCGCTCGACCTCGGGCGGCTCCGGGTCCGCGACGTGCACGTGGACGGCCGGCCGGCGAAGTTCGACCACCGGCCGGACAAGCTCCGGATCCGCCCGGAAAAACCCATCGCCTACGGCGCCACCTTCAAGATCGAGATTCGGTACGGCGGCCGGCCCGCCCCGATCTCCGGGCGGTGGGGCGACATCGGCTGGGACGAGCTGACCGACGGCGCCCTGGTCGCTAGCCAGCCGAACGGGGCGCCGTCGTGGTTCCCGTGCAACGACCGGCCGGACGACAAGGCCAGCTTCCTGGTGACGCTGACCGCGCCGTCCGCGTACGCGGTGGTGGTGACCGGCGACCTCGTCGCGCGGCGCCGCGCGACGACGACCACCACCTGGGTGTACGAACGGAACGAGCCGACCGCGCCGTACCTGATGGGAATCCAGGTCGGACGCTACGACCTGGTGGAACTGGCCCCGGGGCGGATCGTGCAGCGGGCCGCGATCCCGCCGCGCGTGCAGCAGAACTTCCGGTACGACTTCGGCCGGCACGGCGAGATCATGGCGGCGCTGGAGCACCTGTTCGGGCCGTACCCGTTCCGGGAGTACGTGGTGGTGGTCGCGGACGACGACCTGGACGACCCGATCGAGGCGCAGGGCATGGCCGTCTTCGGGCGCAACCACGTCGACGGGAAGCGCACCCATGAACGGCTCGTCGTGCACGAGCTGGCCCACCAGTGGTTCGGCAACAGCCTGACCGTGGCCAGTTGGCGGCACATCTGGCTGAACGAGGGGTTCGCGACGTACGCGGAATGGTTGTGGTCCGGCGCCTCGGGCGGGCCGTCGGCGGCCGCGCACGCCGCGCAGTGGCACGCCTGGGCGGCGGCGCAGCCGGCCACGATCACGGTCGCCGACCCGGGCGTGGACCGGATGTTCGACCCGCTGGTCTACAAGCGGGGGGCGCTGACCCTGCACGCGCTGCGGGCTCGGGTCGGGGAGGCGGCGTTCTTCGCGCTGGTCCGGTCCTGGGTCGCCGAGCACCGGCACGGGACGGTGACCACCGAGCAGTTCCGCGAACACGCCGCACGGTTCGCGGCCCGCCCCTTGGACGACCTGTTCGCCGCCTGGCTGGACCGCCCGGAGTTGCCCGCCCTACCCCGCACCTCCTGAGGACGTTCAGCGCTCGGAGGGTGGGTGCGCGGCCAGCCAGGCTGCCGCCCGGGTCGGTGAGGCGCGGGACAGCCAGGCGTCCTGGATCACCTCGGCCAGCTCGGCGCGGCTCAGCTCGTCCAGTCGGCTTGCCCGGAGCAGGACCGACGGGTGACCGTTGAAGTGCTTGGTGGTGAAGAACGGCGATGCCGCGTCCTGGACCAGGGCCTGTTTGTCCTCCTCGGAGGGCACCCAGAAGACGATCACGTCGGGGTAGCGCTCGCCGGTGACCGGATCGACCGCGTCCGGCCGGGGATTGCGGAAGAAGACGAACGACTTGCGGCCGACCTGATAGACCGGATTGTCGCCGGTCCCGTGCTCGACGGTGACGTGCGGCATCCCCGACGCCAGCTCGTGCACGTCTTCCACCCGCGCGGGCCGGCCCGCGACATCGACCACGCGCTCCACCTTAACCGCCGCCGCAGCCCGCACCTGGCTGCGATACCCGCACCCCGGCGACGCGGCGTGGCGGGGTGGCGTGGCCCGGCGTGGCGGTGTGGTGGCAACGTGGCTGGGAAGGCGGCGCGGAGCGGCCTGGCAGGGAGAGCGGCGTGGCGGCGCGGCGTGGCGGCGCGGCGTGGCCAGAGGGACCGGCGTGGCGGGGGAGCGTGGCACGGCGCGGCCTGGAGGGCGGCGTGACGGGGTGGCGCAGCGCGGCGTGGCTGGGCGGCGGGCAGGCGGTGATGCGCGGGGTGGATCGGCTGGCGGTCGCCGGGCAGCGGGTCAGCTCACCAGGGCCGGCGCGGCGAGCCGGGCGCGGCGGGACGGGCGTTGGGGCAGCGCGGGCCCGGTGACCGGCCGGCGCGCTGCCCGCCGGGGTCAGCGACCGTACTTGTCGTAGGAGACGGTCCAGTCGCCGAGGCCGTTCCAGATCTGCAGGGTGCGCGGGCTGTTCTTCACGTCCACGACGTCGCCGACCATGAAGTTCTCGTAGACCCACTTGGCGTCCGCGACGCTCAGGTTGACGCAGCCGTGCGACTTGTTCGCCATGCCGAGCGCGTGGTTCCACGGCGCGGCGTGCAGGAACTCGCCGGAGTAGGAGATGCGGGTGCAGTATTCGATGGTCTCGGCGCCGTAGTAATACGGGTTGTTCGGGTCGGTGACGCCGTAGCTCGACGAGCTCATGCTGTGCGTGCGCTCCTTGGAGAGCACCACGTGCGGTCCGCCCGCCGTCCAGAAGTTGATCTCCTGACCGTTGGCGCCCTTGGTGGTGCCGCCCATGCCCATGCTGCTCTTCATGGTGCGGACCAGCTTGCCGTCGATGTAGACCTTCGTCTGGTGCGTCCGGGTGTCGGCGAGCGCGACCAGCTGGCGGCCGATCTTGAAGTTCGCCGAGGCGTTCTTCTCGCCGTAGATGCCCTTGCCCAGGTTCGCGCCGAGCACCTTGACGCTGACCTTGACGGTGGTGCCGCCGGTCCAGTATTTCGCCGGGCGCCAGTGCACGGTGCTGTTGTTCACCCAGTAGAACTTGCCCTCGACGGACGGGGAGGTGGTGATGTCGATCGCCTTCTCCGCCACCTCCTTGTCGACGGCCTTGCTGAACGCGATGATCACCGGCTGGCCGGCGCCATAGGTCCCGCCGTTGTGCAGCGCGTTCATCGCGTTGGCCTGGAAGGTGATCCGGGCGATGCCCTTCGGCTTCACCGTGCTGAACGTGGAGGTCTGCTCGGTCGCGACGCCCGAGCCGTCGGCGGCCTTGACGACCACCTTGTACGACTTGTCGTAGGCCAGGTCGTCGGTCGACTGCCAGGTGCCGTCGGACTGGATCGAGCCGTCGATCTTCGTCTTGCCGGCCGTGACGGTGACCGACTGCAGCGTGCCGGACTGCGCGGCGACGGTGATCGGCTTGGTCAGGGCGACCCCGGAGGCCTTGTCGGCCGGCGTCACGGTCAGCTGGACCGCGGCGGCGGTGGGCGCCGCGGACGCGGCCTCGGTGTCCGCCACCGGGTCGGTCCAGACGGTGTTGCCGGAACTCGCCGAGGCGTGCGCGGAACAGCCGGCGGTCGTGGCCGCCGCGGCCACACCCAGTGTGCCGATGATTACCTTACGTCGCTGAATCATGGCTCTCGCATTCGAGGGGGTGCCGCTGGTTCCTGCATACATAGAAGACGTGCCCGGGGCCGAAAAAGTTGACCACCAGGGTGATGAATTTTGCGAAATTCAAGATCGTTGTCAAGCCCGCTCCGGTACGGCGGTCAGGGCGTGAAGACCTCCGCCACCGCCACGATCACGCCGTTCTTCGTCGTGACCTGGGCCAGCGCACCGTCGGTGAGCCGTTCGGCGAGCTGCTCAGCGCTGATTTTGCAGGTCCCGACGGTGACCGGATCGCCGGCGCAGCGCTCGGTGTCGTCCAGCCAGCTGGTCAGTTTCGGGGTGGCCGAGGTCGGCAACGTCACCGTCATCCGGCTGTCCTCGGTCACCCACTCCCGCTCGCAGGGGGCGTCGGCCGAGGGCTTCAGGGCGAACGTCTTGCAGTACTCGTCACCGGACATGAACAGCACCGGCTCCACCACCATCGAGTGGGACTTCGGGGTGTAGGCGTGCACGATGACGATCGACTCGGCGTTCTCCCGCCGTACGTCGGTGAAGGGTTTGATCGTGGTCGGCGCGGACGCCGAAGGCGCCGGCGCGGCGGCCGGGATCGGCCGGATCTCGGCGTGGGCGACGACCGCGGTGGCGGACGGGTCCGGTTCGCTGTCCAGCTGGACCGGGGCGACGCCGAACGCGACCTTGCCGGCCAGCAGGCTCGGATCGGTCAGCCCGGCCGTCAGCACGGCGGCTCCGTCGACGGCCAGGCTCGCCCGATCGCCGCGCAGGGTCAGCACGACCGACCGGGCCTGGCCCGGGGCGAACAGGTCGGTGGCCGTTTCACCCAGCGTGGTGGTCTGGACGGCGCCCTGGTGCCGGATCCGCACGGTCGCCGGGCACAGGTCGAGCCAGTAGGCGCCGTCGCCGGCCGCCCGGAACGAGACGGTCGCGCAGGACGTCGGGGTCGCCACCGTGACCGTGGCGCTGATCGCCTGGTCGCCGGCGAACGTCTGGGTGGTGCCCGGGCACTCGATCCCGATGTCCGGGGTGGTCATCTTCAGGGCGCCGCCGGTGAACGCGCAGCGGCCGCCGTAGTTGTCGGTCGAGTTCTTCCACTGGCCGGGCCGGTCCAGCGCGTCGACCACCCAGGGGCCGAGGACCGCGCCGGGGGTCGGCATCGCGGGCAGCGGGGCCGCGGCGGACGCGGTCGGCTGGGGCGCCGCGGCCGGCTCGGTGCCGCCGAACTTGCGGGAGTACAGGCCGGCGCCGGCCATCAGGACGGCGGCCGCGGCGGTGACGGCTGTCGCCGTACGCAAGCGGCGGTTTTTAGGTTTCGGGGGTGGAATCGGGGTGCCCAGGCCCTGGTGGCCGCCGGAGACGTGGCGGCCGGACAGCTGGGCGGCCTCGGCGGCCCGGCGCAACCGCGGATCCAGCGTGTTCGGGCTCATCACCTGGCCGCCGGTGTGCTGGGCGAGCAGCAGGTTGAGCAGCTCGTGCGCGGTCGGCCGGTCCTGCGGGTCCTTGGCCAGCGACAATGCGACCAGGTCGGCGAGGGGTCCGGACAGGCCGGTCAGGTCCGGCGGCTGGGTCAGGATCCGGGCCGCGGTGGCGACCGGCGAGTCGGCCCGGAACGGGGTGCGGCCGGTGCCCGCGTAGGCGATCACCGCGCCCCACGCGAACACGTCGGCGGCCGGGGTGATCTCGCGGTGGATGCCGTCGAAGCGCTCCGGCGCCATGTACGCGACCGTGCCGACCATCTGGTCCGGATGGGTGTGCTGGCTGGTCACCTCGAGCGCGCGGGCGATGCCGAAGTCGATCACCTTGGGCGCGCCCATCGCCAGCAGCACGTTGCGGGGCTTGAGGTCGCGGTGGATGACGCCGGCGCCGTGGATCGCGGTCAGCGCGGTCGCCACCCCGACCGCGACGCTGTGCAGCTGGCCGTCGGACATCGGGCCGTGGCGCTGGATCACCTCGTCCAGGCTGGGGCCGTCGACGTACTCGACCACCAGGTACGGCGTGCGGTGTTCCGGGTCGGCGTCGAGCACCGCGGCCGTGCAGAACGGCGGCACCTGGCTCGCGCGCTTGACCTCGCTGCGGAACCGCCCGCGGAACTCCTCCTCGTGCGCGTACTCCGACTTGATCACCTTGACCGCGACCTGCAGTCCGTCGGCGCGCCGGCCGAGGAAGACCGCGCCCATGCCGCCCTCGCCGAGCCGGGCGACCAGCTCGTAGCCACCCAGCGAGCGCGGGTCGCCGGGACGCAACGGGCTCTTCATCGGCCAACCCATTCACGATCATGGAAAGACAAGACCGGCAATACAGTACGCATCCATCGCGCTCGTGGTCACGCCGGGCCGGGTCGGATCAGCGACTCACCCGGAAGGTGGCCATCATCGCCATGTCCTCGTGCTCCAGGTTGTGGCAGTGCAGCAGGTAGCGCCCGGCGTGGTCGTCGAACCGGATCGCGACCTCGACCAGCTCGTGCGGGCGCAGGTCGACGGTGTCCTTCCAACCGTGGTCGCCGGGGCCGGGCGCGCCGCCGTCCCGGGAGATCACCTGGAACGGCGACAGGTGGATGTGCACCGGGTGGTGGGCGTCCGAAGCCAGCCGCCAGATCTCCACCTCGCCCAGGCGCGGGGTGGCGTCGACGCGCTGCGGGTCGAACTCGCGGCCGTTGATGATCCAGCCGTCGGCCTCCGCGCCCATGCTCGTCACCCGGCCCTTGCGGAACATCCAGTCCCGGGTCTGCGCGGCGCTCCGCGGCAGGGCCTCGATCGCCGCGAGCCGCGCCGGGATCCGGCTCTCGTCGGCGGCGCCCTTCCCGGTCACCACGAAGCGCATCACCTGCCCATCGCCATTTTTCAAGATCAATTTCGAGCCTTTTGCGTACGACGTGAAGTCGACGACCACGTCGTAGCGTTCGGCCGGGGCGACCGCGATCGTGGTGTGCTCGACCGGCGCCTCGAGCAGGCCCTGATCCGAGCCGATCTGGGTGATCGGCGCCGGCGGGTCGAGGGTCAGCTCGTAGCGGCGGGCGTTGGACGCGTTCAGGATCCGGAACCGGTAGCGGGCCGCGTCGACCTCGAGCTCCGGCCAGGGCGCGCCGTTGACCAGGATCACGTCGCCGGCCGCGCCCTGCATGTGCGCCGCGTCGATGCCCGGCATGGCGAGCAGGTGCGGGTCCATCGCCGGGTACTTGAGCGCGCCGTCCGCCGCGAACGCCCGGTCGGTGATCATCAGCGGGATGTCCCGGGCGCCGCGCGGCAGCGGCAGCGCCTGCTCCTCGTCGTCGGTGATCAGGAAGAACCCGGCGAGGCCGCGCCAGACCTGCGGGCCGGTGAACCCCATCCGGTGGTCGTGGTACCAGAGCGTGGCCGCGCGCTGGTCCATCGGATACGTGTAGTCGCGGGTGCCGGTGCTGGCCGTGCCGCCGACCGCCTGCGCGGCGTAGCCGGAGCCGCCGGCCGCCGGCAGGACCAGGTCGGTCGGGAAGCCGTCGCTCTCCGCCGGGGTGTGCCCGCCGTGCAGGTGCACGACGGTCGGCACGCCGAGCTGGTTGCGGTAGTGCACCACGGTCCTGCGCCCGCGCCGGGCGGCGATCGTCGGGCCGGGGAAGATCCCGTCGTAGCCGAAGATCGGGGTACGCAGGCCGGGCAGGATCTCCGCGGTGGTCTCCCGCGCGGTGAGCTCGTAGTGGTCGGTGTCGCCGGTGCTGCGGGACGGGCGTTTGACCGGCGGGATCGGCAGGCGGGTGGTGAACGGCTCGGGCAGCTTCGCGTCCGAGGTGAGCAGCTTGCCGCCGTACTCGTCGCCGGCCGCGGTCGCGCCGCCCGCGGCCTTGTCGCAACCGGCCACCGAGGCCAGCGCCATCACCCCGGCCGCCTGGAGCAGGCGCCGGCGACCGAGTCCACTGTGCTGATTCATGGCGATGACGATCACCGGCCGGCTCGGTAGTCCACGTCGTCCCGGCGCAGTAGATCGCGGCTACTGCGGGGAGACGACGTTCCGGCGCGGGGCACCGGATAGCGTGCCGTCCATGGAAGACCGCGGGTTCGCCCGTCTCCGCCGTCAGCTCCGGGCGCATCCGCGGCTCGGCGACGCGGCGCTGGGCGTGCTCGTCGTCGGCGTCGTGCTGCTGGCCCGCCGGTTCGGTCCCGCCGACATGTACGCCCATACGCTCGGTGTGGAGGACCTCGTGGAAGGTGCGCTGGCGGTGCTGCTGATCGCCGCCCGCCGCCGGTGGACGCTGCCGGTCTTCGCCACGATCACGGTCGCGACGGCGGCGTTCAACCTGCACGCCGCGCTGGCCGGGCCGCTGCTCGCGGCGAGCGTGATCGGGACGTACACGGTGGCGTCCCGGACCAGCCGCCGGGTCGCCGTGCTGGCCGGCGCGGTCACGATCGTCACCGTCTACGTGGCGGTGGTGATCGGCGCCGGCCGGACCTGGACGAACCCGCTCAACGCCACGATCGTCGCCTGGGGCGCGGTCGCCGTCGCCGTCGGGGACGCGGTCCGCAGCCGCCGCTCGCAGCTGCGCGCCGTCGAGGACCGGGCCCGGCAGGCCGAGCACGGCCGGGACGAGGAGGCCCGCCGCCGGGTCGTCGAGGAGCGGCTGCGGATCGCCCGGGACCTGCACGACGTGGTGGCGCACCACATCGCGGTGATCAACGTGCAGGTCGGCGTCGCCGTGCACCTGCTGCGGGACCAGCCGGACCGGGCCGAGGAGGCGCTCACCCACGTGCGGGGCGCGGCCCGGGAGGTGCTGTCCGAGCTGGGCACCGTGCTCGACGTGCTGCGCTCCGGCGAGGGTGGGGAGGGCGGGGAGGCTGGCCCAGGTGGGGAGCAGACCGCGCCGCCGCCCGGGCTGAGCCGGCTGCCGCAGCTGCTGGAGTCGTTCGCCGCGGCCGGTCTGCGGGTCGAGCAACGACAGGACGGGGCGGCCCGTCCGCTGCCGTCGGCGGTGGACCTGGCGGCGTACCGGATCGTGCAGGAGGCGCTGACCAACGCCCACAAGCACGGGAGTTCGGCGACGGCGGGGCTGCTGATCGCGTACGGCGGCAAGGGTCTCGGTCTGGAAGTCCGGAACCCGGCCGGGCCGGGACGCGGGGCCGCGACCGGGACCGGCCACGGCCTGATCGGCCTGCGCGAGCGGGTCAGCTCGGTCGGTGGCACGGTCCGGGCCGGCCCGGACCCCGGCGGCACCTTCACCGTCGACGCGTTCCTGCCGATCCCCGAGGAGTCCGCATGACGATCCGCGTCCTGCTCGCCGACGACCAGACCCTGATCCGGGCCGGCTTCCGCGTGCTGGTCGACAGCGCGCCCGACCTGACGGTGGTCGGCGAGGCGACGTCCGGCGCCGAGGCGGTCGCGCTGGCCGCGAGCACCCGCGCCGACGTGATCCTGATGGACATCCGGATGCCCGGGATGGACGGCATCGAGGCGACCCGGGCGATCACCGCCGACGAGGACCTGGCCGGGGTGCGGGTGCTGATCCTGACCACGTTCGAGCTCGACGAGAACGTGCTGCGCGCGCTGCGGGCCGGGGCGAGCGGCTTCCTCAGCAAGAGCGTCGAGCCGGCCGACCTGCAGGAGGCGATCCGGGTGGTCGCCCGCGGCGAGGCGCTGCTCTCCCCGAAGGCGGTCCGCGGCCTGATCACCCGGTTCCTGGCCCAGCCCGAGCCCGGCCCGCTGCCCGCCCCGGAGCGGCTCGGCGCGCTGACCGAGCGGGAGCGCGAGACGATGGCGCTGGTCGCCGCGGGCCTGTCCAACGACGAGATCGGCGAGCGCCTGTACGTCTCGCCGCTGACCGTGAAGACGCACGTCAACCGGGCGATGATGAAGCTCGGCGCGCGTGATCGGGCGCAGCTGGTGGTGATCGCGTACCAGAGCGGACTGGTCCGCCCGGGGGAGGCGGCGCCGCTCTGATCATGCCGGGCCGTTCATCCCGCACGGATGAGTTCCGGCCGCGGGCCCGGGTGTTACACCGGACGGCGTGGAGGAACCCGCCCCCGGCCCGAGCGGCCCGATCGTGGTCGCCGGCGGCGGCTATGCCGGGCTGCACGTCACCCTGCGCCTGACCGCCCGGCTCGGCGACCACCCCGGGGTGGAGCTGATCCTGGTCGACCGCAACGACTACCACCAGGTCCTCACCGAACTGCCCCGGGTCGCCGCCGGCACCCGCGCCGCCGACGCGGTGCGCCTGCCGCTGCCGGACCTGCTGGCCGAGCGGGTCCGGTTCGTCCGCACCGAGATCACCGGCCTCGACCCGGCCGGGCGGCAACTGCGCACCGTGGCCGGGCCGATCGGCTGGGGGCGGCTGGTGCTGGCCCTGGGTAGCCGGCCCAACGACTTCGCCATTCCCGGCCTGGCCGAGCGCGCGCTGCCGATGTATTCGGTCGGTGACGCCGAGCGGGTCTGGGCGGCGGTCGGCCGGGCGCTCGACGACGCCGCGCTCGCCACCGATGCCGAGGAGCAACGCCGCCGGGCGACCGTGGTGGTCGGCGGCGGGGGCGCCACCGGGGTGGAGCTGGCCGGCGAGCTGGCCGAGATGCTGCCCGAGGTGGCCGTCCGGCACGGCCTGGCGCCGGACCGGCCCGCCGTGCTGCTCATCGAGGCGGGCCCGGCCATCCTGGCCGGCTCCTCTACCAAGCTGGTCGACGAGGCCACCCGGATTCTCGCCGGCCTGGGCGTCCGGGTGCGCACCGGCGCGGTGGTCGCCGCCGCCACCGAGGAGGGCTTCCGGCTTACTGACGGCCAGGTGGTGCGCGGTGGTGTCGTGGTCTGGGCCGGTGGGGTGAAAGCGCCCGGCCTGGTGGCCGAATCCGGGCTGCCGACCGGCCACAACGGCCGGGTCAAGGTCGACCGGTACCTGCGCGCCCTGGACCACCCGGACATCTACGTCGCCGGCGACCTGGCCTCGGTGACCGACCCGGACAGCGGCCACGTGTTGCCCCCGCTGGCGCAGGTGGCGCTGGAGGAGGGCGAGACCGTGGCCCGCAACCTGCACGCGGAGCTGGCGGGCCGCTCGCGGGAGGCGTTCACGTTCCACGACAAGGGTTTCGTCGTGTCGGTCGGGGTCCGCCGCGGGGTCGCCGACGTCGCCGGGTTCACCAGTGGCGGGCGGCTGGCGCACCTGCTCAAGGACGCCATCGAGTGGGAGTACCGCCTGTCCGTCCGGCACCTGCGTGGCTGGGACCCGTGATAACCCCCGACGGAAGGAGCATCATGAGCGAGCCGACCGATCCGCTGCCGATCGTGCTGATCCACGGGCTGTGGATGACCGCGCGCAGCTGGGACCGCTGGGTCGACCACTACCGGGCGAAGGGCCACCAGGTCGTCGCGCCGAGCTACCCGGGATTCGAGATCGAGGTGGAGGCGCTGCGGGCGAACCCCAAGGTGATCGAGGACGCCTCGGTGCCGGAGACCCTCGAACATCTCACCGAGGTGGTGGAGACCCTGGACCGGCCGCCGATCATCATGGGCCACTCGTTCGGCGGCACCTTCACCCAGCTGCTGGTCAACCGGGGACTGGGGGCGGCCGCGGTGACGATCGACTCGGCGCCGCCCGAGGGCGTCCGGGTCAACCCGCCGTCCCAGATCAGGTCGCTGTTCCCGGTCCTGAAGAACCCGGCGAACCGGCACCGCGCGGTGGGCTTCACCAAGGAGCAGTTCCACTACGCGTTCGCGAACACGGTCAGCCGGGAGGAGTCCGACGCGGCGTACGACCGGCTGCACATCCCGGCGCCCGGCAACTGGGTGTGGGCCTACGGCCTGATCGCCAACTGGAAGCCCGGCCACCAGGAGACCTGGGTCGACTACGACCTGGACGACCGGGCGCCGCTGCTGTTCCTCGCGGGCGGCCGGGACCACCTGATGCCGCCGTCGGTGATCCGCTCCAACGCGAAGAAGTACCGCGACTCCGACGCGCTCACCGAGTACTACGAGTTCTCCGACCGTTCCCATTTCACCGGGGTGGAGCCGGGCTGGGAGCAGGTGGCCGATTACGCGCTCACCTGGGCGACCGGTCACGCGCGCACGCGCCCGGACTGAGCCGGGCGCGGCCGGTTGTCGACGATGCGGCGGGCCTTGCCGATCGATCGTTCCAGCGTGGCCGGGGGACGACCTCGACCCGTACCGAAACGCCGATGGTGAGTTTGATCAAATTCGCGAGGGTACGGCCGGTGTCTCGACGGCCCGGCCGATCGAGGACGCACTGGTAGTGGGGCGCCAGGCCGGGCACGCGCAGGATCAGCTCCTCCACCTGGGTGGGGAAGACGTTGACGCCGCGCAGGATCATCGGCGAGCGTCTGTACGTCTCGCCGCTGACCGTGAAGTCGCACGTCAACCGGGCGATGATGAAGCTCGGCGCGCGCGATCGGGCGCAGCTGGTGGTGATCGCGTACCAGAGCGGGCCTGGTCCGCCCGGGCGAGGCGGCGCCGCTCTGATCACACCGGGTCGACAGCGGTGTCCCGCGTGTCAGATCAAGCCGGCTGCGCGGGCGTGCATCAGGGCCTCGGTGCGGCCGGCGGCGCCCATCCGGGTGTACACCTGGCGGAGCAGCCGGAACATCATCCGTTCCGAGTAGCCGGCCTGGTCGGCCACGGTTGCGACGCTGCTACCTCCGGCCAGTGCCCGGAGCCAGCCGATCTCCTCGGTCGTCGGGCCGGTCCGGGCGTCGCCCGGCGGAGCGCCGCCGGCCCGCGCCGCCAGCTCCCGGACCACGGCGATCGGCAGGATGCTGCTGCCCCGCGCCACCGCGGCCAGGGCCTCCCGTAGCTGCTCGGGGGAGGTGTCACGGGACAGCACCCCAACCGCTCCGGCGGTCAGCGCCCGCAGGTGCACGGTCACGCTCGGGTCCTCGACGACGGCGATCACGATCGTTGCGTCGCGGGCCGCGCAGACTTCGGCCAGCAGGGCCCAGTCCTCGGGCGTCCGGGCGGTGAGCAGCACGATGCGGCGTTCGTCAGTGCGTACCCATGCCATGAGATCGTCGGGCACCTCGGCGGCAACGCTGGCATCGGCCAGCGCCGCCATGACGCCACGGCGGAACAGCGGCAGCGGATCCGAAACGGCGACGCGGGCCAGCATCGATGCGCGATCCTCCGGGAGTCGGGTCTGGCGGGGTGCGCCTGAGATCCTCACCCATGGCCGCCGCCGGGGCCATCACCGTTCGCGGCGTGCCGCTGCCCGGGCCGTCATGGTCACGCCCGCATCGATGCGTCATGGACCCGCGCCCGCCCGCGCTCCTAGCGTCGGATTCCGGAGGGCCGGTTCGGGCGGAACCCGGCCGAGAGGCGGTCACGATGTTGAACCGGCGGTATCTCGCGCCTGACCCGGAAAAGGGTGCCGGAAAATCCAACAGCCACGTGGTCCTGATCGTCTTGGTGTCGGTGGTGCTGATCCTGGTCTGCCTGGGCGTCTTTGCCGCCGCGCATTAGGCGTGCCCGGCCGCCCGCCGCGCCCGGGTCAATGACGGGGTGTCGGTGTGGCCCTCGAACTGCCGTAGCAGCCGTTGGACCCGGCCCACCGCGCCCCGGGCGGAGGTGGCGCGCCGGGCGTCCTGGAACGCCTCGCACGCGTCCTCGACGGATCCGGAGCGGTCGTACCGCGCCAGGCCGAGGAGGGCGACCCCGTGCAGATCGCGTACCTGGAAGTCGGTGTCGTCGGCCTCGCGCAGCTGCTCGGCCAGGTCGCGGGCCAGGCCGAACGCCCGATGGGACGCCTCCCCGTCATCTCGATGCACGGCGATGAGACCGGACAGCACCAGTCCGTACAGGCCGGGTTCCTGGCGGGTGGCGAGCGCCGCCGCCGCGGCGGCTTCCGGCAGGCGGCGACCGAACAGCAACGCCAGCGCCAGCGTCTCGTTGGCGGTCCGGCAGAGGACGCCGCTGTTGCAGCGCAGCCCCAGGTCGGCGGCCTGACCGGCGATCGTGACGGCGTCACCGCGATCGCCGAGATCAACCAGAGCGTCAGCCTCGAGTTGCAGACATTGCCCGGCCAGCAGCCAGATCTCTCGTCCCCGGGCCACCTCGTAGCCGGTGCGCAACAGCTCGCGTGCGCGATCCGGATGGCCGCGTTGTGTCTCGGCCCAGCCGGCGGCCATCGACAGGAACGTCTCGATTCGGGGGTCCCGGTCCTGCGGGAGCCTCGGCAGGAGCCGGACAGCAGCGGCGCGGTGCCGCAGCGCGCCGGACAGCTTGCCGGCCCGGCCGAGGGAGAGGGCCAGCCCTTCGTGGGCCACGATACGTTCGTACGGCAGGTGCCAGCGCTGGGTCACGCTGACCGTCCGCAGCGCATCCCGGTAGCAGTCGATCGCCCGGCCGATCTCGCCCAACTCGAAGTGGGCCGCGCCGGCGTGGCTCAGGGCGCGGGAGATCGCCGCTTTCCGGCCGGACCGCCGGGCGGTGACCGTGGCCTCCTCGGCGCACCGCAGCCCGCTCCGGAGATCGCCGGCCTGCTTGTACGCGCGGATGAGGAGCGCCCGGCGCAGGAAGTCCCGGTCGAAGTCCGCCGGAAATTCCGGCACCCCTTTCAGGGCCGGGATCAGCGCGCCGTTCTGCCCCCAGCGCAGCAGGTGGGCGTCCTCGATGGCCGCGATGAGATCCACGGCCCGGTCGAACTGCCCGGCGCAGAGGCGTAGGTCGATCTCCACGAAGTTCGGGTGGAGATCCTCGGCGCTCTGGACCTGGGCCGTGGGCTTGCGCAGTGCGGCGAAGTACTCGGCCGCCCGCCGGAAGAGGAACTCGCGCGTCAGTTGCGGCGTCTCGGACGCGTCTCCCCTGTCGATGGTGGCGAGGACATAGTCGCCGTCCGGGTCGCGAGGCAGGAAGTAGTGGGGGCCGTCGCAGCGCGCCAGCCGGCGCCGGCAGAGGTCGGCCAGCCGCTCGCCGACGCTCTGCCCGGGGACGAAATCCCGCAGCAGATGGACCACGGCCGAAGGCTTCACGGGCCAGCGGTAGATCGCCAGCGCCTGCACGATCCTGCGGTCGACCGAGTCCAGCTCGTCGAAGGTCCATTCGATCAGCCGGCGGCCCAGCGCGTCGGGACGGACCGGGGCCATCCGGTGGACCAGCCAGGACAGTGTCTGGCCGGGTGAGCTGCGCAGCACCCCGAATGCCAGCTCCAGCAGCCGGGGTGAGCCGCCGGTCAGTTCGACGAGCCAATCCACGTCGTGCCGGTCCGCCCCGGAGAGGATGCCGAGACCTTCGCCGTCCAGGCGCCGCAGGAAGTCGCGGGAGTGGTCGAGCGAGAGCCCTTCGCCGATCGGCAACCTCCGGCCGTGCTCGCCGGCCCGGTCGAGCAGGCAGTCCGGCGCCTTCCGGGAGCTGAGGACGATCCGTACGCGGTGATCGTCGCCGTCGAGCAGGCAGTCGACGAGCCGGCTGAGCTCCCGGTCGTACAGCTCGCCATGGTCGTCGATCAGCTCCTCGGCGTTGTCCACGAAGACGACGACCTCGGTCCGGCGCAGCGTCCGCAGCACGGCGTCGAGCTTGTCGGTCACCGGCTGCTGGCTACGCAGCACAACGAGCAGCGGCCGTCTCGCCTCGGGTTCGATGACCGTCCGTGCCAGCCTCCAGACCAGCGTGCCGGCGTTCACCGGGTCGTGGCCCAGCATCGGCAGGTAGACGAACCGTCGTGCGGTCACCGGGGACCGCGGGGTGCCGGCGCGGCCCAGCATCCGCCCGATCACCCCGGTTTTGCCGATGCCGGCCGCACCGGTCAGGGCGACCAGCCGGACGTTCCCGTCGGCGAGGTAGTTCTCCAGGTCTCTGATCTCCTGGACGCGGTTGCGGAACTCGTTGGGCGGGCTGGCCGGCGGCCGGCCGACACAGACGATGCCCGCCTGGTCGTCGGGTGCGGCATCCGGCTCGTACTCCTCCTGGATCCCTTCGCTGAGCTCGTCGTCGACGCGGCCCTGTGCCGCGGCGGGATCGTCGCAGCGGGCCCGTGCCTCCCGGATCCGGCGGTCCAAGACGGCCAGTTCGGCATCGAACCACCGGCGCGTGGCGGGGTTCGCACTGTCGGCGCGCCGCTGCAACGAGTCGCGCCGCGTGACCAGAGCCGCCAGCCGGTACTCCGGTGAGGCGAGGTACGAGATCCGGTCCCGAAGGCCCGGCAGGCCCGTGGCCGGGTCGGTGCTGAGGCCAGCAGCCGGTGCCTCGGCGAGCCGGGACGGTACCGGGACGTCCGGGTCGGCCCGTACCACCACGACCGGTAGCTCGCGTGCCAGGACCTGGTCGATCTCGGTCCGGCAGACATCGTCGTCGACCGCGCGGCGAGTGAGGACCAGCACCACGGCGTCCGCGCCGGTGAAACGGTTGGCGGCCGTCCTGTCCCGGACGGTGACCGGCAGCTCGGCGAGTGCGTCGGCCACGTCGTGGGCGGCGGCCGTGCCGTCGCGCTCAGCGAAGATCAGCGCCAGCGACAGATGGTCGGCCGTCGCCGCCTCCGCGGCGGCGGCCGTCGCCGGGTTGGTCAACTCGGTGAAGATCCGCCGGAGCTCCGGCTCACGAGGCGCCGCCGTACACGCCTTCTCGAGCAGGTCGAGCAGCCAGCCGTCGGTGGTGGCCTCCCGGATGGCGGCGAGGACATGCGCACGCGATCTCGCGCCATGGATCTTGAACTGGTCGTAGCGATGGTCGGTCTTGGCGAGAAGCTCGTCCATGTCGTCGTCGCCGAACGAGTTGATCAGGAGGTCGACGAGCCGAATCTCCTGCGGACCGCCGAATCTGATCTCGGGCATGGCGGGCCGGTCAGCTCGCGAACGCGGCGTCGGTGCCGCGGGCGGCCGTCAGCCGCCGGATCGCCGCCACCGGCACGCCGACGTTGAACCGCGGCAGCTGTCCGCGCCGGGTGGCTTCGGTGCCACGATGCAGCGCCACACATCGCCAGTCCATGGTGAAGCAGGGGGATCCGGATGAACCTCCGGCCGTGGTCGTCGTGTAACGGACCCGGGTCCGGTTCTGGTTGACGCGTACCACCGCGTTCGTCTCGACCGCGAACTTCAGCGGCCGGCGGTCCGGGTGCTGGACGATGGTGATGGCACGATGGCGAGCGAAGTCGTGTGCCTGCGCGGGCACCCGTACCCATCCGCGCGGTCCGGCCTCCGCGCCCTCGATCGGCTCGTCACCGAGGCGCCGCGCCAGCCGCAGCAGGGCGAAGTCGAGCTGGTCGGGCTCGGGATCGGTGCCGGAGTCAGGGACGGCGTCCTGGGCGCTGTGCGGGCTGGCGTCCACGAGCCAGTCGGCGGCCAGCCGGACGACTGTCGCGCTGGACACCCGCAGACCGTCCGGCAACGACTTGTAGTCGAAGATCAATCTCACTTCGGCGGGCCCGACGTCCCCGTCGAGAACCTCGGACACCACGTGGTGGTTCGTCAGCACGGTCTCCGGCCCCACCAGGAAGCCCGTGCCCGACCGGCCGCCGACGTCGATCCTGCACACCTGGCCCCCGACTCTCTGGAAGCAGGCGAGCCACTCCACGGCGTCGTAGGTTTCGCCGCCGCGCTTGACCGTCGCCTCGACATGGCCGGCGTCCTCGATCTCCTGGCCGTCCGCGACGATCGTCGAGGCGAGACCGTGCCGGGCGGCGAACGTCAGCAGGGCGACGTCGTCCGGCACGGCTCTTCTCGCCTCGACCACCAGGGACGGCCACCACAATTTGGCGTCGGCCCGGCGGATCACCCGTAACAGGGCCCGCGGGAAGGTGTCCGTCGGGCCCGCGATGTTCCAGAGGCGCTCGTTCAGGCGGTACTGCAGGAACTCGTCGAAGTCCTCCGGGCCGTCGAAGACCGCCTGCAGCAGCCGGCGCAGTTCGCTCTGCTCGTGGTCCCTCAGGTGGTAGACAACCATCGACGCCTCGCCTCGCCGCCGGAACACGCGCACGTTCTGCCACAGGCTACGTACCCGACGTGTGGTTCCGTCAAGGCCGCGAAGGGACGCCGCTGTCGGCCGTACGACGGACAACCCGTCGCCGGCCAGCCACAGTGGTCGCATCAGACCTCGCGGGGACGAGACAGCCGGGACTGCCCATGGCCGGAAATCTTTCATCGTTCGATCCCGATGCGTTCGCCGACGCCGGTCTCCGGGCCGACCAGCTCACCGATCTCGCGCAGCCGCTCGCCTGGCACGGTGACGACGCCGGTCCGCGGCTGGCGAGGTCCGACCCGGCTCAACTGATCGGATCCTGGCAAACCGTGATCGACGAGTCGCCGGGCGGCATCCGGCTGGCCGTCAGCGGCGTGGAACTGGCGGACGCGTCGCCGACGCTCGCGCGTCTGCGGAAGGCGACCGGAGTCGCCTCGGCCTTCCTCGCTGACGAGGGTCTGTGCCCGTTCCCGCTGAGCGACGATCGGTTGCGTATCGGCGTGCTCCCGGGCTCATCGATGATCGGCTCGCTGACCGGAGTTCCCGCCGAGCTACGGGTGCTGACGGACGCCGCCGGGGCCTGCGATGTGCTGGTCCTCGACGACTATCGCGACCTGGATCGGGCCGGCGCGTTCAGCGCGCGGATCCTTCTGACGCTGGCGCCCGGCGGGCTGCCCGGCGCGGCCGTACTCCGGACGATCGGCGCTGCCGCCGAATTGATGTCGGCCGGCATGTGGGCGATCGGCGACGCCGGGCTTGACGAGGCGGTACGGAGTCTGGTGGACGCGGCGGCGCACCACCAGCCGCTGGATGTGGCGATCAGACAGTTCGCGATCATCGTCGCGCACCCCGAGGCATTGCTGACCGAGCCGCCCCCGGAACCCGACGCCGCCGATCCGGCCCGGGAGGGACGCCCGTTGCCCAGCGACGGATCCGAGTCGAGCCCTGTCATCGACGACGAACCGCGCTACCTCGCAGTTCAGGTCTACGACTCGGCCGGGATCCGCCGGCGGCGCGCGTTCCGGCGCGGCGCCCGGCACGAGATCAGCGTCCGGATCGGACCGCACGACGACACCTGGCTGGATTCCGGGCCGATCGAGGAGCAGCCGCTGGACTGGGACGAGCACGGCGCCACGGTCCGGGTGTTCCTGACCGTCAACCTCACCACCGGGGTGTTGGCAACCGAACCCAGGACCCTGGTGCTGCCCCGGCAGGGGGCGTCCCGTGAACTCTCGTTCGCTTTCGACGTGCCGGCCGCCCAGGACACGCTGCGCCTGTCCGTCCATGTGTACCAGCAGAATCGCGTCGTGCAGGTGCTGGACCTGGTCGGCCCGGTCGCGGACGAGGACGTCACGGTCGGCGGCGCCCGCCTGTCGGCGGTCCGGAGCCTGCTGCGGCCGATGCCGGCCGGCACCGGGGCACGGCAGCCCTTCGACGCGTCGCTCGGCTTCTACGCCGGGGGCGATGGGGAGGCGGTCATCGTCGGCGCCGATCGTCCCGCACGACTCGACACGGTGGAACTCGCGGAGCTGCAGCGCAACCTGACCGACATCCTGCGGCGCGCGGTCGGCGAGGACGGTGCGGTGAACGCCCGGCCCGGTAGCGCGCAGCAGACCGCGATGCTGCGTGACCTGGCCCGATTCGGCATCGCGTTCTACCAGGAACTTGTCCGGCAGGGGTTCGCCCACCTCTCCGGAGCTGTCTTCGTGCAGGTGGTCACGTCCGAGAAGGACGGCGCCTGGCCAATCGAGATGGTGTACGACCGTGGCGTGCCGGACGCGCACGCCCGGCTCTGCCGCCGGTGGCGGCAGGCCCTCGACACCGGCCGCTGCGACTGCCCGGAAGCACCCGGTACCAAGGCCCGGCGAGTGATCTGCCCGCTGGGCTTCTGGGGCATCCGGATGGTCATCGAACGGCGGATGCTGGCCGGCGCCGGTGCCACCCGGGGCACCGCCGTCTTCCAGACCGACCCGCTGCCCGGGCGCCGTTCGCTTCGGGAGATCGATGCGATGGTCTTCGCGGCGAAGCACGGACCGGTCAGCGCCGCCGATCGCGGCCGCATCCGGGACGCCTACCGCCGCCGTCTCGGCCTGCGCGTCGACGAGGCCACCTCGTGGCGGCAGTGGCGCAGACTCGTGGACAGCCACGGCCCGCCTCTGCTGGTGCTGCTCTCGCATAACACGGAGGGGCGGGAGCAGAACACGCGCGTGCTGCAGATCGGCCAGAAAAGCGAGGTTCTGATCGACGTGGTCGGTACGGAGTACGTGGTGCCGCCCAGGCAGGACGCCGGCGTACCGGGGCCGGTGGTGGTGCTCCTGGGATGCAACACCGCGATCTCGGACACCCCGTGGCAGGACCCGGTGAGCCGGTTCCGGTACGGCTCAGCCGCGGTGGTGATCGGAACGGTCGTCGAGACGCTGGGCGGACAGGCCGCCGAGGCGGCGTGTGAGATCGCCGTTGCCATCGCCGGCGGGCCGCGCCGGTTCGGCGATCTGATGCGGGCCGCGCGGCGGGCGCTGCTCGCCAAGGGGCTGGCGATCGCCTTCTCCGTGGTGGCGTTCGGCGACGCCGATTGGGATGTGCCGGCCCGGAGCGGGACATGATCAGCGTGACGATGCTTCCGGCGGCGCACGGGGACGCGCTTTGGGTGGAGTGGGATGGCGGCCGGATGCTCATCGACGGTGGCCCGCGGACGACGTACACGGCGGTGCGCGACCGCGTCCGGGCACTGCCGGTCGCGCACCGCCACGTCGACCGGTTGGTCGTCACACACATCGACGCCGATCACATCGAGGGTGTCGTCCGGCTGCTGCAGGACTGGAAGCCGCTCCGGGCCACGGTGGGCGAGGTCTGGTTCAACGGCTGGCGCCAGCTCGAACCCTTCGCGCCGACGCTCGGCGCCGACCAGGGCGAGATGGTCGGCGCCATGATCAGGCGACACTCGCTGCCGGCCAACGATCGGGCGATCATGGTGCCGGGGCGCGGGCCGCTTCCCGTTCTCCAGCTGCCCTGCGGCGCCCGGGCCACGGTGCTCTCACCCGGCGAGGACCAGCTGCGCAAGCTTCGGTCCCAGTGGGTCCGCGTCCTGGCACTGGCCGGCATGACCCCCGGACGGCAGGACGAGGTGCTCGAACGGCTCCGGCAACGACCCGAACTCCGAGGTCTGGACGGGACGCTCGGCGGCGAGCGGCTGGACAGCTCGGTGGCCAACGCATCCAGCATCGCGTTCCTCCTGGAGCACGCCGGCCGGTCGGCGTTGTTCACCGGCGACGGACACAGCCCCGTTCTTGCCGCCGGGCTGCGGCGCCTGCTGGCCGAGCGCGGCCTGAAGGTCCTGGATGTGGACCTGGTCAAGCTGCCTCACCACGGCAGCGCCGCCAACGTGACCACCGAGCTGCTCGCCCTGATCCGCTCACCGCGATTCCTGGTGTCCACCAACGGCGCGAAATTCAAACACCCCGATGTCGCCGCGGTCCGCCGCGTCATCGACGCCGGTCGGCGCGGGCCGGTGCCCACCCTGTTCTTTAACTACCGGTCCTCGACCACGCGGAGGTGGGACAAGCCCGGCAACTCCCGGTACCAGGCCGTCTATCCGGCCTCGCCGGCCGGCGGACTCACCGTGGTGGTCTGAGGTGGCACGGATCGGCGGACGGCCGCCATCCCGCGGACCCCGCACACCGTTGCCGGGAGCGGTGCCGAGGGTTATGCCCGGGGACGGTTGTCGACGATGCGGCGGGCCTTGCCGATCGAGCGTTCCAGCGTGGCCGGGGGGACGACCTCGACCCGTACCGAAACGCCGATGTTGTGTTTGATCAGATCCGCGAGGCTCGGGCCGGCGCCCGCCACGGGCCGGTCGGAGCGCGATTCGACGCGGACCGTCATCTCGTCGAGGCGGCCCGGCCGATCGAGGACGCACTGGTAGTGGGGCGCCAGGCCGGGCACGCGCAGGATCAGCTCCTCGACCTGGGTGGGGAAGACGTTGACGCCGCGCAGGATCATCATGTCGTCGCTGCGGCCGGTGACCTTCGCCATCCGGCGCATCGGGCGGGCCGTGCCGGGCAGCAGGCGGGTCAGGTCCCGGGTGCGGTACCGGATGACCGGCATCGCCTCCCTGGTCAGCGACGTGAACACCAGCTCGCCCAGCTCGCCGTCGGGCAGCGGGTTCTCGAACGACGGGTCGATGATCTCCGGGAAGAAGTGGTCCTCCCAGACGTGCAGGCCGTCCTTGGTCTCCACGCACTCCTGGCTGACGCCCGGACCCATCACCTCGGACAGGCCGTAGATGTCGACGGCGTGCATGTCGAGCCGGCTCTCCACCTCGCGGCGCATGTCCTCGGTCCACGGCTCGGCGCCGAAGATGCCCACCTTCAGGCTGGTGCCGGCCGGGTCGACGCCCTGGCGCTCGAACTCGTCGAGGATGGTCAGCATGTACGACGGGGTGACCATGATGACGTCCGGCTCGAAGTCGACGATCAGGCGGACCTGACGCTCGGTCATGCCGCCGGAGACCGGGATGACCGCGCAGCCCAGCCGCTCCGCGCCGTAGTGGGCGCCGAGGCCGCCGGTGAACAGGCCGTAGCCGTACGCCACGTGCACGCGGTGACCGGGGCGGCCGCCGGCCGCGCGGATCGAGCGGGCCATCACGGCGGCCCAGGTGTCCAGGTCGCGCTGGGTGTAGCCGACGACCGTGGGGCGGCCGGTGGTGCCGCTGGAGGCGTGGATGCGGGCGATGCGGTCGCGGGGGACGGCGAACATGCCGTACGGATAATTGTCTCTGAGGTCTTGTTTTGTGGTGTAGGGAAAGCGGGTCAGGTCGCTCAGCGCGCGGCAGTCGTCCGGGTGCACGCCGGCCGCGTCGAACTTCCGGCGGTAGAACGGCACGTTGTCGTAGGCGTGCCGCAGCGTCCACCGGAGCCGCTCCAGCTGCAGGGCGCGCAGCTCGTCGACCGAGGCGCGCTCGGCCGGGTCGAGATCCTCGGCGCGCGGGGTGAGATCGAGCACACCTGTTACGTTATTGCAGACCGATCGGTTGGTAAATGGCTGGAGGGCCGGTGGACGAGATCGCCCGGCGCAGCGCCGAGGTGATGCTGGCCGCGGACACCGCGAGCCGGGCACTGGGGATCAGCCTGGACGAGGTCGGGCCGGGCACCGCCGAGGTGTCGATGACCGTGCGGCCGGACATGACCAACGGGTGGGAGCTGTGCCACGGCGGGCTGATCGCGACGCTGGCCGACTCGGCGTTCGCGGTGGCCTGCAACTCCTACGGCGAGGTGACCGTGGCGGCCGGGTTCGACATCACGTTCCTCGAGCCGGCGCGGGTGGGGGACCGGTTGCGCGCCCGGGCCGTGGAGCGGGTGCGGCGGGGGCGGTCCGGGCTCTACGACGTGACCGTGCGGCGCGCGGCCGACGACGAGGTGATCGCCGAGTTCCGCGGGCGGAGCCGATCCCTGGGCCGGCCCGTCCCCGGCCTCTGATCGGCGCCGGCCCGCCCCCATGGCCGGAGATGATCCGTTTAGGGTGGGCCGATGGCGTCGGTCAAACAATTTCAGGTCACCTTCGACTGCGAGAATCCGGAGCGGGTCGCCCGCTTCTGGTGCGAGATCCTGGGCTACCAGGTGCCTCCGCCCCCGGCCGGCTTCGCCTCCTGGTCCGACTACGAGCACGCGCAGCCCGCCGACCGCCGCGGCGCCTGGTTCTCCTGCTCCGACCCGACCGGTGTCGGCCCGCGCCTGTTCTTCCAGCGCGTCCCCGAGGGCAAGGTCGTCAAGAACCGGGTGCACCTCGACGTCCGGGTCGGCACCGGCCTCACCGGCGCGGAGCGCCTGGCCGTGCTCACGGCGGAGTGCGCCCGGCTGGTCGCGCTCGGCGCCTCGATCGTGCTGGTCCAGGAGGCCGACGGGGAGAACGAGTCCTGCATCACCCTGCAGGACGTCGAGGGCAACGAGTTCTGCCTTGACTGAGCCGGGGAGCCAGACGACCGTCCGGCTGATCGAGGCGGCCGACGCGCCCGCCCTCGCCGAGCACCGGGTCCGCGACGAGCCGGCCTTCGCCCGCTGGGAGCCGGCCCGGCCGGGCAACTTCAGCACGGTCGAGGGCCAGGCCACGATGATCGAGAACCTGCTGGCCGGGCACCGGGCCGGCACCACCTGGCCGGGCGTGGTGCTGGTCGACGGGGTGGTCGCCGGGCAGGTCACGGTCGGGACCATCCTGCCGCAGCCGTACCTGCGCAACGGCTCGGTCGGCTACTGGATCGGCAGCGTCTTCCACAACCGGGGGCACGCCACCCGGGCCGTCGCCGAGATCCTCGAGGTGATGACCGGCGAGCTCGGCCTGCACCGGGCCGAGGCCACCACCCGGTTCGAGAATTTGGCCTCGCAGACCGTGCTGCGCCGCAACGGCTTCCGCCCGCACGGGGTGGCCCGCGAGCACATCTACCTGGCCGGGGCCTGGCACGACGTCATCCTCTGGGAGCAGATCCTGCAGCCCTGATCGAGGCCCTGATTTCGCTGGCAGTGAACGCCGGAAGATCGGCACCCCCGCCACGGTTGAGCCGCATGTACTCAACTCCTCGGAGGTACCCGGTGACCAGCAAGCGACTTCCCGTGTTGTTCCTTGACGACATCGTCCTGCTCCCCGGCATGGTCGTGCCGGTCGAGCTCGACGAGAAGGCCCAGGCGGCGGTCGACGCCGCCCGCACCTCGGCCGATTCCGAGCTGCTGATCGCCCCCCGGCTCGAGGACCGCTACGCCTCCTACGGCGTGGTGGCCACCGTCCAGCAGGTCGGCAAGCTCCGCGGCGGCGCCCCCGCCGCCGTCCTGCGGACCGGCGCCCGCGCCAAGATCGGCAGCGGCGTGACCGGCCCCGGCGCCGCGCTCTGGGTCGAGGCCGAGCCGGTGGTTCCCGCCCCGGTCGGCGAGCCGGCCCGGGAGCTCGCCGCCGAGTACAAGAAGCTGGTCGTGTCGGTCCTGCAGCGCCGCGAGGCGTGGCAGGTGCTCGACTCGGTCAGCGCCATCGACGACCCCGGTGACCTGGCCGACACCGCCGGCTGGGCGCCGTACCTGTCCAGCGACCGCAAGCGCGAGCTGCTCGAGACGCCCGACGTCGAGGCCCGGCTGCGGCTGCTGATCGAGTGGACCAAGGACTTCCTGGCGGAGTCCGAGGTCAACGACAAGATCGAGACCGACGTACGGGAATCGGTGGAGAAGCGGAACCGTGAGTACCTGCTCCGCGAGCAGCTCAAGGCGATCCGCAAGGAGCTCGGCGAGGGCGAGGCCGACGGCACCGACGACTACCGGGCCCGCGTCGAGGCGGCCGAGCTGCCCGACGCCGTCCGCGAGGCGGCGCTGCGCGAGGTCGACAAGCTCGAGCGCGCCGGCGACCAGAACCCGGAGGCCGGCTATCTCCGCACCTGGCTCGACACCGTGCTCGACCTGCCATGGGCGGTCCGCACCACGGACAACACCGACCTGTCCGCCGCCCGCGCGGTGCTCGACGCCGACCACCACGGCCTCGACGAGGTCAAGGACCGGATCGTGGAGTACCTGGGCGTCCGCGCCCGCCGCGAGTCCCGCGGCCTGTCGGTCGTCGGCGGCCGCGGCTCCGGCGCGGTGATCCTGCTGGCCGGCCCGCCCGGAGTCGGCAAGACGTCGCTCGGCGAGTCGGTCGCCCGCACCCTGGGCCGCAAGTTCGTCCGGGTCGCCCTGGGCGGCGTCCGCGACGAGGCGGAAATTCGAGGACATCGGCGTACGTACGTCGGCGCGCTCCCCGGCCGCATCGTCCGGGCGATCCGCGAGTCCGGCTCGATGAACCCGGTCGTCCTGCTCGACGAGGTCGACAAGATCGGCAGCGACTACCGCGGCGACCCGGCCGCGGCGCTGCTCGAGGTGCTGGACCCGGCGCAGAACCACACGTTCCGCGACCACTACCTCGACCTCGACCTGGACCTGTCCGACGTGCTGTTCATCGCCACCGCGAACACCCTGGAGACGATCCCGCAGGCGCTCTTCGACCGGATGGAGCTGATCGGCATCGACGGCTACACCGAGAACGACAAGGTCGCCATCGCCCGCGACTTCCTGGTGCCCCGCCAGCTGGAGAAGGCCGCGCTGTCCGAGGGCGAGGTGACGGTCACCGAGGACGCGCTGCGCGAGATCGCCGCCAATTACACCCGAGAGGCGGGCGTACGGTCGATGGAGCGCCTGCTCGCGAAGGCGTTCCGCAAGGCCGCCCTGGGCGAGCTCCCCGCCACGGTCGACGCCGCGGACCTCAAGGACCTGATCGGACGCCCCCGGTTCACCCCGGAGTCGGCCGAGCGCACCGCGGTCCCCGGCGTCTCCACCGGCCTGGCCGTCACCGGCATGGGCGGCGACGTCCTCTACATCGAGGCGTCCCTGCTCCCCGGCGACAAGGGCGGCCTGTCGGTCACCGGCCAGCTCGGCGACGTGATGAAGGAGTCCGCGCAGATCGCCCTCTCCTACGTCCGGGCCCACGCCGATGAGCTGGGCATCTCCCCGGAGCAGCTGGACCACCCGATCCACCTGCACGTCCCGGCGGGCGCGGTCCCGAAGGACGGCCCGTCGGCCGGCGTCACGATGACCACGGCGCTGGTGTCGCTGCTGCTCGGCCGCAACGTGCGGGCCGAGGTCGGGATGACCGGCGAGGTCTCCCTGACCGGCCGGGTCCTGCCGATCGGCGGGGTCAAGCAGAAGCTGCTCGCCGCGCAGCGGGCCGGCCTGACCGA
Organism: Actinoplanes sp. L3-i22; assembly: GCF_019704555.1. Classification (NCBI taxonomy): domain Bacteria; kingdom Bacillati; phylum Actinomycetota; class Actinomycetes; order Micromonosporales; family Micromonosporaceae; genus Actinoplanes; species Actinoplanes sp. L3-i22. Next base: position 6,456,601 of record NZ_AP024745.1, on the reverse strand, counting down.
GGTCTTCATCCCGCAGCGCAACGAGCCCGACCTGGACGACGTCCCCCAGGACGTCCTCGACGCCCTCACGGTCCACATCGTGTCGGACGTCCGGGACATCCTGAGCACCGCCCTGGAGCAGGTCTCCGCCGACGCACTCGCCGCCGCCTGACGCCGCTGACGGCCGTGATCCGGTTCCGCCGGGTCACGGCCGTGGCCTTTCGGGCGGGCGCGGACGCACCGCATGGGCGTTTCGTGCCCGGCTGACCAGTCCTAGGGTGTTCGTGTGCAGACCGACGACGCCGAGCTGATGACCGTGGGACTGGTGCTGACCCCGGATCCCGAGATCGATGACGAGGCGGCGGACCGGCTGACCCGCCGGCTCGTCGCGGAGATCTCCGAGCTCGACGTGGACCGGATCGAACGGGTCGGCCCCGGTGAACTCCCGTCGGGTGCCAAAGCCGCCGACCCGGTGACGATCGGGGCGATCATCGTGGCGCTCGGCGCCTCCGGCGGCGTGTTCACCGCGATGATCGAGACGATCCGGAGCTGGATCGAGCGCCAGTCCGGCCGCCATCGGATCGCGATCACCATCGACGGTGACAGCATCGAGCTGGACCGGGCGTCGGACGAGGAACGGCGGCGGATCGTCGAGGCGTTCCTGCGACGGCACACCGGCGGGGGACAGGACTGAGTCCGTGGGCCGCCGATTGGCACTGTTGGTCGCCACCTACGAGTATCAGGACGCCGGTCTCCGGCGGCTGACCGCGCCCGCGCACGATGCGGAAGCGCTCGCCGAGGTGCTGCAGGATCCGGCGATCGCCGGATTCGAGGTGACCACCCTGATCAACGAGCCGTATTCGCGGGTGGGCCGGGCAATCAGCGATCTCTATCGGGACCGGCGGCGCGACGATCTGACCCTGTTGTACTTCACCGGCCACGGCCTCAAGGACGACGCGGGCAAGCTCTACCTCGCGATGACCGACACCAGGCGCGACGGCCTGATGTTCAGCGGTCTGTCGGCCGAGCACATCGATCAGACGATGGACGCGGCGGTCTCGCACCAGCAGGTGCTGGTCCTCGACTGTTGTTACAGCGGGTCCTATCCGGCCGGCCGAGGGGTGAAGGGCGACGACGCGGTCCACACCCTGAGCCGGTTGAGTGGCCGCGGGCGCGTGGTCCTCACCTCGTCGGATGCCACGCAGTACGCCTTCGAGGACGACCAGGTGAGTGGCTCGGCGAGTCAGTCGGTGTTCACCAGATTCTTCGTCGACGGTATCCGGGACGGCAGCGCTGATGCCGACGGGGACGGCGAGATCGCCCTCGACGAGCTGTACGCGTTCGTCCACGACAACGTCGTCAGGGTCATGCCGCAGCAGCGTCCGAAGAAGAAGGAGGACATCTCCGGACGCATTTTCGTCGCCCGGAATGTCCACTGGGCCTTGCCGGAGTACGTGCGGGCCGGCTTGAACAGCCCGATCGTCGACTATCGGCACGTTGCCCTGCGCGATCTGATGCGCTTGCACTCGACGGGTAACGATGTTGTTCGAGGCATCGTCCTGGACGAGATTCGTGGTCTCGCGAAGGACGACAGCAAATCGGTCTGTGCGGTTGCGGACCAGTTTCTTTCGGACCTGACGCCGCGATCGGAAACTCCACCGGAGCCCGCACCTCCGAACCAGGGTTGGGCAGGCGGATTCACCAGATACTCGGTGGGCCACCCCGGCCGGACAGCGCTGGCTCGCGCGGTGCCGGGCCCGGCGGATTGGAGTCGCCGTGATGCCGTCCTCGACGGAGCTGAGATCCAGGATGCCCAGGGGGTCGCGCGGCTGGACCTGCGCGCGGCCAGTTTGCGCGGGCACGCGCATCGTCATGAAGGCGGAGTCCGTCAGGACGACTATGCGTTCCGTCGCACCGACGACGGTCGCTATCTGGTTGTCACGGTCTCCGACGGCGTGAGCACTGGCCGGTTTTCCCACCTCGCCGCCACACTGGTTGCTCGCCGGGGTTGCGAGCTGATGGCTTCCGGGCTCGCCTCGGGATCAGCGGAGGACCTGGACTGGACCGCTTTGACATATCAGCTGGGCGAGGAGATCCGGGCGCTCGCGGGGAGCTACCTCCACGCGCCGGCGGGCGGACGGCCGTTCGACCGTCGTGCTGTTGCTTCACACATGGCCGCGACGGCGTACTTCGGCGTGATCGATCTTGTTCCTTCAGCCGACGGCTACTCGCTGTACCACTGCGGATTCGGTGACTCCGCCGCGTGGCTCCTGCGTCAGAACGGGAACTGGGAGTCGTTGAGTGTGCTCAGGAACGTGGATGAGATCCCTACGAGGCCGATCCCGGTACTACCGCTGGAACCGGAATCGGGGATCTGGCCGACCAGGGACACCTTGCGGCCCGGTGAAGTGCTGGTACTGATGACCGACGGCCTCGGCGGACCGTTGCTCGCCGCTTCCGGTCCCGTCGGAACGTTTCTTTCCGAGGTGTGGCGGGAACCGCCGGAACCGCTGGCGTTCGCGGCGCAGCTCGACTTCGCGAAACGGGGCTACATGGACGACCGGACTGCGGTGGCGATCTGGCCGAGTGCCGAGCGTCCGGAAGATCAGCGCAGGTAGCTGGTGATCAGCTCGACCAACTGGTCCTCCAGGCGTGCGGGGTCGACCGGGTCCGGCGCGGCCATCAGTGTGTGGGTGACGATCTCGACCGTGGTCACGATGATGCGGATCGCCGTGTCCGGGTCGGTCAGGCGGGCCTCCGGGAACGCCGCTACGAGCGTCCGCAACTCGGCCGACCGTTTCCGGTCGTACCGGGAAATCTTGGTTTTCAGATCTTCGGAGAGCGGCGCCTCCTCCACCATCATCCGCAACAACCGCGGGTCGATCCGGTGGTGGTCGACGGCCTGGCGGACGAACTGCCGGACCGCCCCGGTCAGGTCCAGTCCGGTGGGGTCCGGCGGCGGCGCGCTGTCGTCGATGTGCTGGACGAGCAACTCGGCCAGGATCGCGTCCTTGTTGGGGAAGTACTGGTAGAGCGACCCGATCGACACGCCCGCCCGCTCGGCGATCCGGTTGGTGGTCCCGCCCTGGTATCCGGACTCGACGAAAACGTGAGCAGCCGCCGCCAGGATCCGCTCCCGGGTGAGCTCCGCCCGCACCTGTCGCGGCCTGCGACGAGGCTCGTTGCGCTGCGGCATCCAGACCCCCGGAAAGCGAGTACCAAAAAGTTGAATTCTTGCTCACAATAGTGTCATGAGCTGGGAATACTCAAGTCTGACGACGGTTGCCGAGATCGAGGCGGCGGTCGGCCGGCCGAGTTCGCTGATCGACCTGAAGCAGATCGACCGCCTCGACGACGGCTGCGTCACGGTGCTGGCGAACTCGCCGATCGCCGGCTTCGGCTATCTGGACGCCCACGGCGATCGCCAGGCCACCTTCGTCAGCGGAAAGCCGGCGGTCCACAGCCCCCGGCACCTCTCCGTGGACGTCGCCGAGGAGATCACCGGCGGCGTCTCGTTCGTCTTCCTGCTGCCCGGGGTCGGCGAGACCCTCCGGCTCAACGGAACGGCCGCCGGCCGGGACAACGGGCGGCTGCGCGTCGACGTCGACGAGGCCTACGTCCACTGCGCCCGGTGCATCATGCGCTCCCAGCTCTGGCAACCACCGGCCAGAGCCGCCCGGCGGGCACCCCAGGACCTGATCGGAAACGGTCCACTGGACGGGCCTGGCGTCCGCGACTTCCTTGCCGCCATGCCGTTCTTCGTGGTCACCTCGGGCGACGCCGAGGGCGGCAGCGACACCAGCCCCCGCGGCGACCGCCCCGGTTTCGTCCGGATTCTCGACGCGGAGACCATCGCCATCCCGGACCGCAAGGGCAACCGGCGCGCCGACACCCTGCGCAACCTCCTGCAGGACGATCGCATCGCGCTCGCCGCCCTGCGCCCCGGCCGCGATCAGATTCTGCGCCTGCGCGGCACGGCCACGATCACCGACGACCCGGGGCTGCTCGCGACGATGGCCCTGCGCGGGATGCCGCCGCACGCCGCGCTGCTGATCCGGGTCGAGGCGGCCGAGGTGTCGGCGAGCCCCGCGGTCGCGGCCGCGCGCCTCTGGCAGGTGTCCACGCACGTCGCCGGCCACGCCGTACCGGATCTGAATGTCCTGGCCGCGCGGCATGCCGCGGCCAATGCCGCCCGCGCGGGCAACCGCCCCCTGCGCCTTTTGTCGAAAGCCCTGACCCTCCTGGCCCGCCCGATGAGCCGGGTGCTCGGCGCCGAGCTCCGCTCGCAGATCCGCAAGGAGGGCTACGACCAGGGCTCCGGCCGCGCCGCGACCGCATCCCGGGAGATGACGATCGCCGACGTACGACCGGAGACCCCGGACGCGGTGACGATCGTGCTCGTCGACACCACCGATCCGGGCCGCCCGATCGACTTCCGTCCGGGCCAGTTCTTCACCGTGGTCACCGAGATCGACGGCCGGCCGGTCCGGCGCGCCTACTCGGCGTCCTCGGCCCCGGGCGCGGACCGCCTGGAGATCACCGTCAAGCGGACCGCCGGCGGTCTCTTCTCGACCCACGCCACCGAGGTGCTACGCCCGGGCGACCGGCTGACGGTCCGCGGCCCGTCCGGGACGTTCCGGCCGGGCCCCGGCGGTGACCTGGTCCTGGTCGCGGCCGGCAGCGGCGTCACCCCGATGATGAGCGTCATCCGCAGCGCGCTGGCCGTGCCGGGCGACAGCCGGCTGGCCCTGCTCTGCGGCAACCGGGACGAGACGAGTGTCCTGTTCGCCGCCGAACTCGACCGCCTCCGGCGCGAGCACCCGGTGCGGCTGTCGGTGATGCACCGGCTGACCCGCCCCGGCCCGGAGTGGACCGGCGGCCGCGGCCGCCTCGACCCCGATGCGGTTCAGGCCTGGCTCGACACGACCACGGCCGGGCCGCGCGACCACTACCTCCTGTGTGGGCCCGAGCCGGTGATGCGGACCGTCCACGACGTGCTGACCGGACGCGGGGTGCCGGCCGACCGGATCCACCGGGAGAGCTACACCAGCGCGGCGGACACTCCGGCGGGCCCGGCGACCGGCCCGCACCGGATGACCGTCGAGGACGACGGCCACCCGGTCGCGGCGGTGACGGTCCGGCCCGGCGAGACGCTGCTGTCGGCCGGGCTGGCCGCGGGGGTGCCGATGCCGTACTCGTGCACGGTCGGCAACTGCGGGGAATGCGTGGTGCGGCTGCGCGCCGGCTCGGTCGTGATGGGCGAGCCGAACTGCCTGACCCCGGCCCAGCGAGCCGACGGCTACGTCCTGACCTGCGTCGGCCGACCGACCTCGGCGGTCACCGCCGACATCGCCGACCCGGCCTGAGATCAGGCAACGCCGACCCCGGCCTGAGGATCAGGCCGCGACGCCGCGGACGGTGGTGGTTCGGCCGACCTGGCCGCGGCCGCGCCGGGCGAAGCCGCGGGGCGCCGGTCCCCGGCTCGGGGTCCGGACGGTGAACGCGTCCTCGGTGGGCGCGCCGGGCCGGGTGCGGTTGATCGTGCGGCGCAGGCTCGGATGCCGGCTCTCCCACGCCTCCCGGACCCGGGACGGCAGGTGCAGGTCCCGCCAGACCCGGCGCAGCATCGCCGGGTTGATCAGGTCCTCGACCTCGCCGCAGCCGGCCGCCTCGCACAGCACCTGTTCGTAGGCGTGCCGGAGCTGGGCGGGATCCTCGAGGTCGTACCGGCGGCGGCTGGCGTGCCCGCAGGCCATGTGATGCGGGACCTCGAGGACGCCGAGGCTGCTTCCGTGAAGGTCGTCGATCCGGTCAGGGACGGCTGGAGCCCGGTGCGCGGCGCTGCGATTCTTGCGCCCGTCACGGGTGGCGACGTACGACATGTCCTCAGGTTAGGTCGCCCGGGGGCCGCCTTCGCCGATGTCGCGACCAGCGGTGACGAGGTTCTGCCGGAGTGCCGGATGGTCCTGCTGAGGTGCGCGGGACGGCTCCGGTCACAGCTGCGACGCGCCGCCGTCGACGGCCAGCTCGGCGCCGGTGGTGAAGGTCGCGTCGAAGGCCAGGAACGCCGCGGCCCGGGCCACCTCGTCCGGCTCGCCCATCCGCCGCATCGGGTTGGCCGCGGTGTACTCGTCGATCATCCGCCCGGCCACCTCGGCCGGCAGCGAGCGCTGCAGGATGCCGGTGTCGATCGGCCCGGGGCTGACCGCGTTCACCCGGATCCGGCGGGGCAGCAGCTCCCGGCCCAGGGTGCGGGCCAGTGAGCGCAGCGCCGCCTTGCTCGCCGAGTAGACGCTCAGGTCGGCCGGCCCGGACTCGTTCACGATCGAGGTGGTCAGCACCACGCCCGCGCCCGGCGCCAGCAGCGGGGACAGGCTCTGCACGGTGAAGTACGGGGCCCGGGTGTTGCCGTCCATCACCCGGTCGTACTCCGCCTCGGTGACCTGCTCGAACGGGCCGGCCCCGGCGACCCCGGCGTTGACGAACAGCCCGTCGACCGGGCCCAGCTCCGCGCGCACCCGCTCGGCCAGGCCGGCCCGGTCGGCGGCCACCGTCGCGTCGCTGCGGACGGTCAGCACGCCGTGCTTGTCGCGCGCGGCGGCCAGCGCCTCCGCGGACCGCCCGGTGACCAGCACCCGGGCGCCCTCGGCGCTGAGCAGGGCGGCGATCGCCAGGCCGATGCCACTGGTGCCGCCCGCGACGACGGCGGTCTTCCCGGCGTACGAAATCATGGTTTTGCTCCTCGGGTTTGATGGTCTGTCCGTGTGTCTCCGGGGACGTCTCCATCCAACGGCCGGCGCCGCCGCCGCGTCCAAGACCTGGTTCGCACGTCGTCATGCGCTCCGGGCATGGGTACGCTGGCCAGGTGCGCGTGCCTGGTTCCGAGCTCGATCTGCGGCTGGTCGGCTACTTCACGGTCGTCGCCGAGCACGGCAACTTCGGGCGGGCCGCCGCGGCGCTGCACGTCGCGCAGCCGTCGCTGAGCCGGCAGATCCAGCGCCTCGAGGAGCATCTGGGCGTGCGGCTGCTGGAGCGCACCCCGCAGGGCAGCCGGCTCACCGACGCCGGCCGGGCGTTCCTGCCGCAGGCGCGGGAGCTGCTCGGCGCCGCGCAGCGGGCGACCGTCGCGGCCCGCGAGGCCGCCGCGCCGCGCGAGCTGACCATCGGATACCTCGGCAACCTGGTGATCACCCCGGCCGTGTCGGTGCTGCGCCGGCGGCACCCCGACGCCCGGATCCGGACCCGGCACCTGCGCTGCACCGACGGCCGGGCGCTGCCCGAGCGCCGGGTCGACACGGTGGTCCTCTACACGCCGATCCCGTTCGCCACCGAGCATCTGCGGGTCACCGAGCTGTACGCGGAGCGGCGCGTCGCCGTCCTGCCGGCCGGCCACCGGCTGGCCGGCAAGGAGTCGATCACGATCGGCGACCTGACCGGCGAGGCGTTCCCGACCTGTGCGGCGGCGAGCAGCGCGTGGAACGGGTTCGCCCGGCTCGAACCGCGGGCGGGCGGCGTCGCCGTGCTGGACGCGCCCGCCGTCTACGAGTCGTTCGAGGACACTCTGGAGCTGGTCGCGGCCGGGGAGTCGGTGCTGGTGGTGCCGGCCGGGGATCACCGGCCGGCGGCCCATCCGCACCTGGCGACGGTGCCGCTGGCCGACGCCGAGCCGACCCACGTGGTGGTCGCGTCCCGGAACTCGGACACCAACCCGCTGCTGACCGAGTTCCTGGCGGTGGCGGCGGCGACCCTCACCGCCGCCTGAGGTCAGATCGGGCCGGTGACGGACGACTCGACGTAGGCGCGCTTGGCCGGGGCGTCGCGGGCCGAGCGCAGGTACCGGGTCCAGGCCCGATGCTCGTGGGCGACCGCGCCGAACTCCCACACGCACATCACGCCCCGGTGCGGGGTCTGTCCCATCAGGCCGAAGCCGGTGTCCTCGCGGTCGTCCCGGGCGTAGATCGTCTCCCACATCTCGTTGTTCCCCCGCCACGTGCACACCAGCAGCAGGTGAACGTGCTCGCCGGACAGGTGGTGGATGACGAACCCCAGGTCCCCGGCGATCGGCAGCCGCCCGGCGGTGACCTCGGCGGCGACGAACGCGCGCGCCGCCGCGGAGTCGACGACCTGGTCGGCGCGGCACAGGCCGTACCACTTGAGGATCGTGCCCGGCAGCACGAGCGGTTCGCCGGCGGAGATCTGCTTGGTCACGTGCCGGTAGTCGTCGTCGACGACGTTGCCGGCCGCGGCGAGCTGCTCATCGGTGATCGTCATGCCCGGGTGAACTCCATGATCCAGTTGGACTCCCAGGTCAGGCCGCCGTCCGCGGAGAACTCCTGCTCCCACCGGGCCGAGGCAGGCGTGATGTGCGACCAGATGAAGTGCGCCCGGATCGGCTTGCCCTCGTGCGTGTCGTCGCCGTAGAAGTCGCCGCGACCGTCCGCGAACGACCCGACGACCGGCGGGAACAGCACCCCGGACCGGTCGTTGGCCCAGTACAGCGACCACTGGGCGTGGTCCACGTCGTACAGGCGGAGGGTGAAGCCCCGGGTGCCGAGCGTCGGGAAGATGATCTCGTCGGTGTTGCCGCCGCCGTCGAAGAACGGCCGGCAGACGCTGGTGCCGGGGAAGGTCTGCCAGTCGTCGCTGCCGGCGAACAGCGTGCTGAGGCGCCGGTTGACGACGGTCCAGGAGCCGATGAAGAAGTCGAAGTCGTTCACGGGGAAGATCGTCGCGGGCTACCCCTGACATCTTCTGTCAGGGGGCTGGCAGACTCTGTGGAGTGCGTGCCAGTCGACTGCTGTCCCTGCTGATGCTGCTGCAGAACCGGGGGCGGATGAGCGCCACCCAGCTGGCCGCCGAGCTCGGCGTCAGCGTCCGGACGATCTACCGGGACGTGGAGGCGCTCGCGGCGGCGGGCGTGCCGGTCTACGCCGAGCAGGGGCCGGCCGGGGGATATCAGCTGCTCGACGGCTACCGGACCCGGCTGACCGGGCTGACCGCCGACGAGGCCGAGTCGCTGTTCCTGACCGGGCTGTCCCAGCCGGCCGCCGAGCTGGGCCTGGGCGCGCAGCTGGCGGCGGCCGAGCTGAAGCTGACGGCGGCACTGCCGACGCCGTACCGGGAGGCCTCGACCCGGATCCGGCAACGGTTCCACCTGGACACGCCGGGCTGGTACCGGGAGCCGGACGCGGTGCCGCACCTGCTCGCCGTGGCCGAGGCGCTCTGGCAGGACCGGTCGGTCGAGGTGCGCTACCGCCGCTGGTCCCCGGAGCCGGGCGAGGTGACCCGGCGGCTGGACCCGCTGGGCCTGATCCTCAAGGCCGGCGTCTGGTACCTGGTCGCCGCCGGGCGGGGCGGGCCGCGGACGTACCGGGTCTCGTCGATCGTGTCGCTGACCGCCCTGCCCGACGTTTTCCTCCGGCCCGACGGCTTCGACCTGGCCGGGTTCTGGCGGGAGCATGTCGACCGCTACGAGCGGACCGACACCGGCGAGGTCGCGGTCGTCCGGCTGACCGCCGACGGGGTCCGGGCGCTGCCCGGCGTGCTCGGGCCGAAGGCCGCCCGGCTGGCCCTGGCCACCCTGGAACCGGACGAGCCGGACGGCCGGCAGCGGGTCACCATTCCGATGGAGAGCGTCCCGCACACGGCCGGCCTGCTGCTCCGGCTCGGCGCGGAGGCACAGGTCGTCGCACCCCCGGACCTGGTCACCTACCTCACCGACCACGTCCGCGCGATGGCCCGCCTCTACCCGGCGTGATCACCGGGGGCAGGCCGGTGAGCGCACCTCCGATAGCGTGAGCGATCGTGGCATCAGTCGGCAGCGCAGGGCCCGGGGGTCAGGACCGCATCGCGGCCTGGCCCGGACGTATCGTCACGATCGCCGGGGCCTGGGTGTTGCTCAGCTTCCCGCTGCGCGCGTTCCACTGGACCTGGACGGTCGACTACGCGTTCGGGCTGGTGAACGTCCCGGCCTCGCCGAACCTGTTCATCGCCGCGGTGCTGCTGCTGATGGGCAGCGCGCTGCGCCGCCGGCTGCGGGCCGCGTTCCTGCTGCTGTTCGTCTACCAGATCCTGGCGACGCTGGTGGACGCGGCGATCGCGGCGATCGGGATCGCGTACTGGAACGAGCCGGCGAAGGCCGATCTCGACCTGTCCCGGACCGAGCTGATCGTGACGATCGCCGCGGCCCCGATCGGGGTCGTGGTGACCGTGCTGCTGTGGCGGGCGCGCAAGGCGTTCCCGGCCCGGCTGGCGCATGCCTCCCGCCGTACGGCGATGGCGGTCCTGATCGGCGGCCTGGCCGCCGCCTGGGCCGTCGCGTTCGCCTGGACCTGGGTCTTCCCGGACACCCTGCGCGGGGTGCGGGAGCGGGTCGCCTGGGCGAACCACTCGGCGCTCGGGCTGAGCGCGGCCGGCGACAACGCCGGGCTGCACGGGCACCACGGGCATCACTGGCTGTCGGTGGCCGCGTCGACGCTGTCGGCGCTGGTGCTGCTCGGCGCGGTCAGCGTGTTCCTGCGCTCGGCGCGGGCCAAGCAGTACCTGGGCGCCGAGTCCGAGGTGCGGCTGCGCCGGCTGGTGCTGGCCGACGGCGAGCGGGACTCGCTGGGCTACTTCGCGACCCGGCGGGACAAGTCGGTGATCTTCTCGCCGGACGGGCGGGCCGCGATCACCTACCGGGTGGTCGCCTCGGTGAGCCTGGCCAGCGCGGATCCGATCGGGCACGTCGGCTCGTGGCCGGCGGCGATCCAGGAGTGGCGGGCCGAGGCGCGCCGGCACGGCTGGTTCCCGGCGGTGCTGTCGGCGAGTGAGGCGGGGGCGAACGCGTACGTCGAAGCCGGTCTGAAAGCCCTGAGCATCGGCGACGAGGCGATCCTGGAGGTCGGCGGCTTCCACCTGGCCGGGCCGGCGATGCGCCCGGTCCGGCGGGCGGTGACGCGGGTCCGCAACGCCGGCTACACGTGTTCGGTCCGGCGGCAGGGCGCGATCGGCGCGGCGGAGCTGGCCGAGTTGGACGGGCTGGCCGCGGCCTGGCGCGGGGACGGCTCGGAGCGGGGCTTCTCGATGGCGCTGGGCCGGTTCGGCGACCCGGCGGACGAGCGGTGCGTGGTGGTGACCGCGCACGATCCGGCCGGGGTGGTCCGGGGCGTACTGACGTTCGTGCCGTGGGGGGTGCGCGGGCTGTCGCTGGATCTGATGCGCGCGGACCGGCAGGCGGAGAACGGGCTGACCGAGTTCATGGTGGCGGCGTTGATCGAGGCGGGGCCGGATCTGGGCGTACGCCATATCTCTCTGAATTTCGCGATGTTCCGGTCGGTCTTCAGCTCGGCGGACATGGTCGGCGCCGGCCCGGTCACCCGGATGACCGACGCGGTGCTGTCGGTCGCGTCCCGGTTCTGGCAGCTGGAGTCGCTGTACCGGGCGAACGCCAAGTACCGGCCGGCCTGGGTGCCGCGGTTCCTCTGCTACGACTCGTCGCTGACGCTGAGCCGCGCGGTGCTGGCCGCCGGGATCGCCGAGGGGTTCCTGCCGTCGCTGGCCCCGCCCGCGCCCGACCCGGCGAGCGAACTGGTCGGCGAGGTGCCGTTCCTGGACGCGGTCCGGGCCCAGGAGCAGGAGTTGCTGCGTCCGGTGCGCCCGCAGCGGCGGCTGAGCCAGCAGCAACGCGCCCGGCTGGCGAAGCGGGACCGGCTGGCCGAGCCGTACCCGGTGGCGGTGCCGCGCACGGCGACACTGGCCGAGGTCCGGGCCGCGCACCCGGGGCTGGCGCCGGACGCGCGGACCGGCGCGGTCGTCTCGGTCACCGGCCGGGTCCGGGCGCTGCGCGATCTCGGCGGCGTCCGGTTCGCCGTCCTGCAGGAGGGCGACGCCACCCTGCAGGTGATGCTGACCGGCAAGGACACCCCGGAGCCGGAGCGCGACCGGTGGCGGCGGACCGTCGACCTCGGCGACCACGTCAGCGTCACCGGCGAGATCGTCACCTCCCGGCGCGGTGAGCTGTCGGTGCTGGCCGCGACCTGGGTGATGGCCGCCAAGTGCCTGCGGCCGCTGCCGGACGCGCACGCCGGCTTCACCGATCCGGAGGCCCGGGTCAGCCAGCGTCACCTGGACCTGCTGGTCAACCCGGACGCGATGCGGGTGCTGCGGCATCGCAGCGCCGCGGTGCGGGCGCTGCGCGAGGCGTTCTCCGTGCGCGGTTTCGCCGAGGTCGAGACCCCGATGCTGCAGGCCGTGCACGGCGGCGCGACCGCGCGCCCGTTCCGGACCCACATCAACGCCTACGACATGGAGCTGTACCTGCGGATCGCGCCGGAGCTGTACCTGAAGCGGCTCTGCGTGGCGGGGATGGAGAAGGTGTTCGAGCTCAACCGGAACTTCCGCAACGAGGGCGTGGACGCCACCCACAACCCCGAGTTCACCTCGCTCGAGGCGTACCAGGCCTACGCCGACTACACCACGATGCGGGAGCTGACCCGGGAGCTGATCCTGGAGGTCGCGACCGCGGTGCACGGCCGTCCGGTGGCGATCCGGCCGGAGGGCCCGGTCGACCTGAGCGCGCCCTGGCCGGTGGTGACCGTGCACGACGCGGTCAGTCGCGCGACTGACTCAGATGTGACTTCACAGACCCCGATTGCTTCGGTACGGGAGGTCTGCGCCCGCCACAACGTCCACGCCCCGGCCGACGCCACCGCCGGCGAGCTGGTCCTGGAGTTGTACGACGCGCTGGTCGAGAAGCAGACCACGTACCCGACGTTCTACACCGACTTCCCGCTGGAGACGTCCCCGCTGACCCGGACCCACCGCGACGATCCGCGGCTGGCCGAACGCTGGGACCTGGTCGCCTTCGGGATGGAGCTGGGCACGGCGTACTCGGAGCTGATCGACCCGGTCGAGCAGCGCGACCGGCTCACCGCCCAGTCCCTGCGGGCGGCCGCCGGCGACCCCGAGGCGATGCAGCTCGACGAGGCGTTCCTGACCGCGCTGGACTTCGCGATGCCCCCGACCGGCGGCCTGGGTCTCGGCGTCGACCGCCTGGTCATGCTGCTGACCGGCACCCCGATCCGGGCCACCCTGGCCTTCCCGTTCCACCGCCCGGCCCCCACCCCGCACTGATCGACGATCACCCGTTCGTTCGATCCCGATCGATCCCTGGCGTCGCTAGCGTCCTCGATGGCGGGTCGCCCATCCCGCGGCGCGGCCCCTCTCGCATCAACGGGGAGTGATTCCATGTTCCGACGTTGCATCGCCGCCCTCGCGGTGGCGATCACCGCGGCGGTCGTCGTCGTGCCGGCCGGCCCGGCGCAGGCCACCGCCGGTGACGGCTGGTCCCGCATCATCAACGACCACAGCAACCTGGCCCTGCAGGGCCGCACCGACGAGTACGGCGTGACCATCCTGCAGACCTTCTTCGACCCGATCAGCATCATCCAGCAGCCCAGCCCGCGCCAGGACTGGCTGATGCAGACCGAGGGCTCGTACGTCCGGTTCCGCAACGCCGCCACCGCCGGGTGGATGGCGATGAGCGTGAACAGCTCGGTCGCCGGGACGAGCCAGCCGGTCAACCAGATCACCAACCAGGTCGGCAACACCGAGCAGCTCTGGATCAAGACGCCGGCCGGCAGCCAGCTCTACACCTACACGCTGAAGAACGTGAAGACCGGCAAGTGCCTGGCCATCCCGGGCAGCTCCAAGGACGCCGGGACGCACGCGATCGTCTGGCCGTGCATCGCGGGTCTCCAAGACCAGATGTGGGTCATCCACGACAACAACTGAGGCGGCCGCTACCCGGTGTGGGTGCCGACGTCCCGGACCCGGTGCGCCGGGACGCCGGCCGAGGCGAGCCGGTCGGCGATGGCCTGCTGCGGGTGGTCGAGGAAGACCGCGACCTGGTGCTCGTCGCCGAGGTGGCAGGCGGCGGCCAGGGTGCCGAGGTTGATCGGGTCCAGCTCGCCGACCTCGATCAGGTCCACCACCAGGCGCAACGGCCGGGTGTGCCGGATCGCGTGGACCAGCGTGCGCTGCAGGTCGACCGCGTCGGTGTCGTCCAGGCTGCCGTGCGGCCGGATGACGAGGGTGCCGTCCGGGCTGGTGCCGATGTCGACCGTCGTGGCGGTCATCCGTCAAACCTTTCGTCACCTGACGTTTTCCGATTCGTCAGGCTACGGGTCCGGTGCCACCGGGTCGATCCGGTGTGGAGAAAGTTCATCAGGTAACGGAGCGGTCACCTGTTCGAACCAACCGGTGGCGCCGGTACGTGATCATGGGCGACGGTATTCCGGCGATCGGATCGAGGTTCACCATGACGGGCATCGGGGCTTTCCGGGACGCCGCGGCGGCGTCCGGCATCCCGGCGGACGAGGTGGCGGCCTGGCTCGGCGTCGCGCGGGTCTGCGTGCAACTGGACGCGCGAGCCGGGTCCGGGCCGGTCGCCGGCCGGATCGGCGGGCTGCCCGCGCTGCCGCCGGAGCTGCCCTGGCCGGTGAGCCGGGACGGGCGGGCGCTGCCGTTCGTCGCCGCGATCCACTGCGCGGCGGTGCCCCGCGACGGCGTCGACGTGGTCGTCCCCGAGTCCGGCACGTTGCTGTTCTTCCTGGACTACGAGCGGACGTTCTGGGCGGTGGGCGACGGCCACGCGGAGCGGGACAACATGCGGGTGCTGCACGTGCCCGACGGTGCGGGGGAGACGCCGGTGCCGCTGGGGGACGACGGGGCGGCGGTCGTGACCGCGTACCCAAGGAATGATCTTTTTCCGTCGGTCCGGCTGAGCGTGCCCGACGAGCTGGACGAGGACGAGGACTTCCAGCGGCGGGTCCCGCACTGGAGTGAGCTGGGCGCGCTCGCCGAGCGGCAGTGGACCGAGGTGAGCTGGCCGGACCGGGAGACGATGATCATTGGCGGGCACGGCTTCGAGGCGCAGTACTCGGCGGAGTCGACGGTGGCCGCCGAGCTCTACGGTGAGTCGGCCGGCGACGACCGGGAGGCCGAGGTGCTGCGGGACTGGCGCCCGCTGGCCCAGTTCGGCCTGCCCGACCCGATGCACGAGTACGTCAACGCCCGCTTCATGATCGCCCGGGCCGACCTGGCCGAGTGCCGCTTCGACCGGGTCGTCTCCAGCGCCGAGTTCACCGAATAATCGCCCGCCCGGTGAGTTCCGGCGGGCGCGCGGATCCACACCGGCGAAGGGGGCGATGCGGTGGAATTCGAGGAGGCGGCCGGGCCGCTGCGGCGTGAGATCCTCGCGCACTGCTACCGGATGCTCGGCTCGGCGGCGGATGCCGAGGACGCGGTCCAGGAGACGTTCCTGCGCGCGTGGCGCGGCTTCGAGCGCTTCCAGGGGCGCTCCTCGGTGCGGACCTGGCTGCACCAGATCGCCACGAACGCCTGCCTGCGCCTGCTGGAGCAGCGCGGGCGCCGGACCCTGCCGGCCGGCCTGGGCGACGCCGAGCCGGACTGGCGGCCGCGGGCCCGCCCGGCCCCGGCCGAGACGCTCTGGGTGGGTCCGCTGCCGCTCGATCCGGCCGAGGTGGCCGGCGTGCGGGAGAGCGTCCGGCTGGCGTTCATCGCCGCCCTGCAGCACCTGCCGCCGCGGCAGCGGGCCGTGCTGATCCTGCGCGACGTCGCCGACATGCCGGCCGACGAGGTGGCCACCGCGCTGGGCACCACCACGAT
The DNA here is from genome assembly GCF_019704555.1 of Actinoplanes sp. L3-i22. NCBI lineage: Bacteria > Bacillati > Actinomycetota > Actinomycetes > Micromonosporales > Micromonosporaceae > Actinoplanes > Actinoplanes sp. L3-i22. The sequence goes on along the minus strand of NZ_AP024745.1, from coordinate 6,440,953 downwards.
CGCGGTCAACAGCGCCCTGCTGCGGGCCCGGGACCGGCTGTCCCGCGCCGACCTCGACCCGCACGAGATCACCGAGCAGGACAACCCCGAGATCAAAACCCGATTGCGACGGTACGTCGAAGCCTGGTCCCGTGCCGACGTCGCCGCCCTGGCCACGGTCCTCCGCGAGGACGTCACCCTGGAGATGCCCCCGCACGCCACCTGGTTCGCCGGCCGCGCGCCGGTGCTCGGCTTCCTCGCCGCCCACGTGCTGAGCGAGCCCGGCCGCTTCACGGTCCGGGTGCCGCCCCGGCTCGCCAACGGCCTGCCCACCCTCGGCCTGTACACCGGCGCTCTCGTCCCGCACGCGGTGCAGGTCCTGGAGCCGGCGGCCGGCGGCATCCGGCGGATCCACATCTTCCTGCAGCCGGAGTTGTTCGGAATGTTCGGCCTGCCGGTGAGTCCGGCGGACCAGCCGGATCTGCACAGCTGACAACCGACAGCTGTGGAGGATTGCGATGACGACACTGGCAGGAAAGACGATGGTGGTGGTCGGCGGCACGCGTGGCCTCGGACTCGGCGTCACCCGGGCGGCCCGGGACGCCGGCGCCCGGGTGACCGTCGTCGCCCGGCACCTGACCGGCGAGGGCGAGCAGGGCGACGCCACCGACGAGACCTTCGCCGCGAAGGTGCTCGCCGGGGTCCGGCCCGACCTGCTGGTGATCACCGCGGGCGCGCCGCCGGTGATGCGCCCGCTCACCGAGCACACCTGGGAAAGCTTCTCGGTGAACCTGCACGCGGATGTGCGGATCGCGTTCACCTGGCTGCGCGAGGCGCTGCGCCTGCCGCTCGGTCCGGACGCCCGGGCGATCGTCTTCGGCAGCGCCGCCGAGCTGCGCGGGTCCCCGCTCAGCGGCAGCTATGCCGGGGCGAAGGCGACGGTGCGGCTGACCACGGCGTACGCGGCCGCGCAGGGGCTGGTGGCGACGACCCTGCTGCCGGGCATGACCCCGGGCACGACCGTCGGGGAGACCGGGATCGAGGCGTACGCGGCGAGCTCCGGCATCACCGCGGCCGAGTTCCGGGCCCGGCTGGCCGGCGTACCGGACCCGGCGGCGATCGGCGCGGCCGTCCTCGCCCTGGCGACGCTGCCCGCCGCCGAGCTGGCCGCCGCCTACCGGCTGGACGGCGGCGAGCTGGTCAGTATTCCGGCGTAGCCCGGACCCCGGCCTGCACGGTGAGCGTCCCGGCCGCGGTGTCGATGGTCGCGCGGCTGCCGAGCGGCACGGTCAGCTGCCCGTTGCCGTGTCCGATCCGCAGCCCGCCGAGCACCGGGACGCCCAGGCCGCCCAGGCGGTCCTGCACCGCCTGGGCGGCGGTCCACTGGCCGGCCGACCCGGTCGCGTTGGTGAACTGGCCGACCGCCACCCCGGCGATCCGCCGCAGCGCCCCGGAGCGGATCAGGTGGGTCAGCATCCGGTCGTAGCTGTACGGCCCCTCGTCGGTGTCCTCGAACACCAGGATCGCCCCGCGCAGATCCGGCAGGTCCGGGGTGTGCACGCTGGCCTGCAGCATGGTCAGGTTCCCGCCGAGCAGCGTCCCGGTCGCGGTCCCGGGCACCGACACCGCGGCGCTCGGCTCGGCCGGGTCGCTGGTCAGCACGATCGGCTCGGCGGTCATCACGGCCCGGCGCAGCGACTCGATCTCGGCCGGCCCGGTCCGCGAGTCGGTCCAGTTCACCATCGGCCCGTAGAAGCTGACCAGGCCGGCCGCGGTCCACAGCCGCCCGCTGAGCACGGTCAGGTCGCTGAACCCGACGAAGACCCGCGGATCCCGGCGCACCGCGGCCAGGTCCAGCCCGTCGATGATCCGCTGGGTGCCGTAGCCGCCCCGGGCGGCGAAGACGCCGCGGATGCCGGGGTCGCGGAAGGCCGCGTTGAGGTCGGCGAGCCGGTCCGCGTCGGTGCCGGCCAGGTAGCCGAACCGGTCGTAGAGGTGCGCGCCGGTCTCCACCACCAGCCCGAAGCTTTCCAGGATCTGGATGCCACGGGCCAGCCGCGTGTCGGGCACCCCGGCCGGCGCGACCACCCGGACCCGGTCACCGGGCCGGAGCGCGCACGGCCGGACCACCGAGCGCCCGCCGGCCAGGGCGGGCGTCGCGGTCGCGGCCGCGACTCCGGCACCAGCCACAACCATGAAGGTACGGCGTGAGATCGTCACCCGCCGAACGTTGCCCGCCCCCGCCCAGCCCGTCAAGAACATCGGCGAAATCAGCGATGATCGTCAATCAATTCGCCGCCGCCGGGACCGACGGGCCGGACAGTTCGACGCCACGCCGAGAAAACCTCTGACGTACGGACTAGACTTTGTCACCAGGAGCGGCTAGTGTTCCTGGTGTTGACAGAGCAGTTCGCGGAACACGCAGACGAAGACCGAGCGTTACGCAGGGCCCGGAAGGTTTCGTGGCTCGCTCGGCACCGCGGTGGACACGGATGTCACCGCCCGCAGCATCAGCACGACAAGACCTTGACGTCATTCCAGGTCAGGGCAGGTAGGGCCGTCGCACGTGCACGGGGCCATGAGGTTGGCGTGGGGTTCCGGCACCGGCGGGCAACAGATCAAGTGCCACAGAGGTTTTGGAAGCAGAGGAAAGGGAGGGCTGAACACCGTTGGATCGCCCGCTCTCAGGAGTCAGTTCCGATCCTGGGCGGACACCGCAGTTTCCATCGAACGAAAGGTGGTCTCCGGTCACGCTTACGCGATCCCCGCGTCGTCATGTCGCCCTCGGCGACAGATGCGGATACGTCAAACCGACGAACCCGTCGGCAGATGGTGTTTTTATCCCGTAACCCTGGGCCCCGGCGCTTCCGCGCCGGGGCCCTCGTCATGGAGTGATGCGTATATGGCCCAACCCGACGACATGTTCGGTGACGACGACTACCCCGCCTACACGATGGGCCGCGCCGCGGAGATCATCGGTGGTTCGCCGGACTTCCTGCGGCGGCTCGACGAGGCGAAACTGTTCACCCCCTTCCGATCGGCCGGCGGCCACCGCCGGTACTCCCGCTACCAGCTGCGGCTGGCGGCGCGGGCCCGGGAGATGGTCGACCAGGGCACCGCTCTGGAGGCCGCCGTCCGGATCATCATCCTGGAGGACCAGCTGGCCGAGGCCCTCCGGCAGAACGAGAGCCATCAGCGCCAGCAGCAGGCCGGTGCCTGACACGATCGTCCACGGTCCTTCTCCACCCCGAGAAGGACCGTTCGTCGTCCTCTACCCTGATGTCGCCTTCGAACACGTCGCGAGCGGGGATCCATGTCGGATGCTGTCATCACCAACGCCGTCACCACGGACACGGTCGACGCGGGTGATCATGCGTGCCTGACGTTCACCGACGGTGAGGAACGGCTGGACCTGATCGCGGCGTTCGTGCGGGACGGCCTCCGGGCCGGGTGCAAGGTGGTCTGCTGGACCGACGCGATCACCCCGGAACGCCTGGCCGGGCAGCTGACCACCCGGTCGGTGCGGCTGGGCGCGGCGCTGCGCCGGGGCCAGTTGCGCCTGGCCCCGATGACCGGCGCGCTGCTCGGCGAGGACGCGGACAGCGCCGGGGCGATGGTCGACGTGCTGGCCGCCGAGCTGGACACCGCGACCCGGGAGGGCTACCCGGGGCTGCGGGTGACCGCGGACATGGCCTGGGCGACCCGGCCGATGGCGGCGGCCGAGGAGCTGATCGCGTTCGAGACCGGGGTCGCCGAGCTGTTCGCCGACGGCCGGCTCTGCCTGATCTGTCAGTACGACCGGGACCGGTTCGACGCGGTCACCCTGGCGTTCGCCGCGAAGGCGCACCCGAAGACGGTCGCCGCGCAGGTGTACTTCGAGCACGCGCTGCTGCGGGTCTGCCGGCAGTACAGTCCGCCCGGGATCCGGCTGGCCGGTCAGATCGACTACCAGCACCGCGACATCCTGGAACAGGCCCTGGCCGAGTCGCTGCGGCTGGACCGGAACCCGCACGTCAACCTGGCCGGCCTGGACTACCTGGACGGCGCCTGCGCCACCGTGATCGTCGCCGCCGCGGTCCGGCTGCCGGCCTCCCGGCGGATGACGGTGACCTGTCGCCGGCGGGTCGCCACGGTGCTGGACGCGATCGGCGGGACTGAAGCGCCCCGGCTTCGGGTACGCCTGTGTCCGTGACCAGTCCGGAGCCGCCCCCGTACGGCCCGGCCGGCCCGGCGCTCCCGGTGTTCGAGGTCGACCAGCCCTTCACCGGCGACGGTCTGTACGAGCTGCGCGAGACCCTGGGCGCCCACGCCGACCGGCTCGGCGCCGACGAGGACCAGATCGACCACCTGCTGATCGTGGCGAGCGAGCTGGCCACCAACGCCGTGCGGCACGGCGGCGGGGGCGGCCGGATCCGCCTCTGGCAGCGCGACGACGCGCTGTTCTGCCAGGTCAGTGACGACGGCCCGGGCATCGTCGGCGGCTCGGCCGGGCACGTCCGGCCCAGCCCGACCGCCGGTGACGGCGGGCGCGGCCTGTGGATCTGCCGGCACCTGACCGCCGAGCTGTCCATCGAGACCGGCCCGGACGGCACGACGGTGACCGCCGCCATCCCCGGCCGGCCGTACCGGTAGCCGTACCCGGGCAATCGGATTTTGATCTCAAGTCGGGGCCGGCGGCAGGAAGCGGCGGCTGTGCTCCTGGATGCCCGCGACCAGGTCGATCGCGCCGTCGGAGAGCACCCACTGCAGCTGCAGGCCGTCGCTGACCGCGACGAACTCGCGGGCCAGCGCGGTGCAGTCGGTCCCGGCCGGCAGGCTCGCCCGGTCGGTGCAGCGTTCGAGGATCGCGGCGAGCCCGTCGACCGCGGCCCGGTAGCGATCGGCCAGCGCCGCGTGCGCCGGGCTCGACGGGTCCGCGGCCTCCGCGGCGGCCAGGACGTTCAGCTGGATCAACCCCGGCTGGTCGAGGAACCGGGCCATCGTCCGGGCCCGGTGCGCGAGCACGTCGGCGAGCGACGGCGCCGGGCCGAGCTCGTCCCACCAGGTCGCCGTCGCCTCGATCCGGTGCTCGGCGACCGCCAGCAGCAGGTGCCGCTTCGACGGGAAGTGGTGCAGCAGGCCGCCCTCGGTGATCTCGGCGGCCGCGGCGATCTGGGCGAGCGAGGTGCGGTGGTAGCCGCGCTCGGCGAACTGGGCGACGGCCGCCTCGACGATGCGCTCGCGGCGGCGGCGGCCGGTGGGATAGCTCCCGGTCCTGGTACGTGGCACGGCGTCATCCTACGAACGCGCCATGGGCACCGGGCCGTCAGCCGACCAGCGCGCCGACGCTGAACGTCACCGCCATCGCCAGCGCCCCGCCGAGCACCAGGCGCAGCACCGCGCGGACCGGCCGGGCGCCGCCGAGCCGGGCGCTCAGGTAGCCGGTGGCGGCCAGCGCGGCGATCACCACCAGGAACGTGACGACGACCCGGACGTGCGGCGGCGGCAGCAGGATCGCCGCCAGCGGCAGCAGCGACCCGGTGGTGAACGCGATCGCCGACGCCAGCGCGGCGTGCCACGGGTTGGCCAGCTCGTCCGGGGCCAGGTGCAGCTCGACGTCGGCGTGCGCGGCGAACGCGTCGTTGGCGGTCAGCTCCAGGGCCACCTGCCGGGCGGTCGCCGGGGTCAGGCCCTTCGCCTCGTAGAGCACGGCCAGCTCCTCGAACTCCTCCTCCGGGAAGTCGGCCAGCTCCCGGCGCTCCTTCTCCAGCAGCGCCCGCTCGGTGTCGCGCTGGCTGCTGACCGAGACGTACTCGCCGAGCGCCATCGAGACCGCGCCGGCCACCAGCCCGGCCAGGCCGGCGGTCAGGATCGGCCCGGTCGACGTAGTCGCGCCGGCCACGCCGACGACCAGCCCGGCGGTCGACACGATGCCGTCGTTGGCGCCGAGCACGCCGGCCCGCAGCCAGTTGAGCCGCCCGGCCGCGGACTCGTCGTGCGGCTCCCCGGGATGCGTCACCGCCCGCGTCATCGGGCGCAGAGCTCCACCACGCGGGCCGCGTCGCCCCAGGACAGGGTGAAGCCGGAGCCACCGTGCCCGTAGCAGGCGACCACCCGCCCGATCCGCTCCAGCCGCCGTTGCGACCGGGCCGGGCGCAACCCGACCGCGCGGGACAGCACCGGCTGCCCGGCCAGGGCCGGGACGAGTCCGCGCGCCCGTTCCAGGATGGCCGCCTCGGTCGCCGGGTCGACCTGCTCGTTCCAGTCGCCGGCCTGCCCGGTCCCGCCGCAGACCACGTCGCCGGCCCGGGGCACGACGTAGGTCAGCCCGTCCGGGTGGTCGTTGTCGAGGATCCACTCGGTCAGGCCGGGGTTCGCCAGCCGGACGACCTGCCCGCGGATCGGGTAGACCTCGTCGTCCCCGCCGAGCAGCGCCCCGGACCTGAGCCCGGCCGCCACGACGATCAGGTCGTCCGATTGGTCCGCGAGGTCGTCAAGTTCGGCCCGGGTGGTGGCGACGCCCAGTGCCGCGACCCGGGCGCCGAGCCACTCCAGGTAGCGGCCGGTCTCGACGACCGGCAGGACGCAGCGCACCCCGTCCGGGACACGTTCACTGCGGGGGATCGCGGTGGTCCAGGCCAGGTCCGGGTCGGCGTGCCGGATCCGGACCAGGCCGGACCGCATCACCACACCGCTCGCCGGATCCTCGGCCAGGCTCTCGAGCCGCCGGTAGGTGACCCGCGCCGACTCCAGGACGCCGTCGTCGACGGCCACGTCGTGCGGGAACCAGATCGCGGCCGCGACCGCCGAGACGCTGTCCCGCGCCGCCCGGTCCGCGACGATCCGCACCCGATGACCGGCGACCGCCAGCTCGTGCGCGACCGTCAGGCCGATCGCCCCCGCCCCCACCACCATTACCCGGCTCACGCCGGCAACCGTAGGCAGAGCGCCGACCCAGAAACAAGATCAGGCCGGTCGTTACATTTTCCGGTGTCCATGGCAAACGAGAAACGGCGGCCCCACCGAACCGGTGGGACCGCCGTTCTTCAGATCTGGATCAGAGCGAGCGGATGTTCTCCGCCTGCGGGCCCTTCTGGCCCTGCGTGATGTCGAACTCCACGCGCTGGTTCTCGTCGAGGCTACGGAAACCGCTGGCCGAGATCGCGGAGAAGTGGGCGAAGACGTCGGGGCCGCCACCGTCCTGGGCGATGAAGCCGAAGCCCTTGTCACCGTTGAACCACTTCACGGTACCTGTAACCATGTCTGCTCCTTCGCAGGCTGCTGGAGACCACACTGTGCGGTCTCCTCGCACGCCGCTGCGTTGATCACCCGCGCCGAACCGACACGTAACGAAAAAACGCCCGCCAGGTTGAGATAACCCGTCAGGCGTTGAAAACGTCTTTGGAAATCAAAACTGCAACGCAACGAACGTAGCACAGAAAATTTTCGGCGCCGCTCGTTTCAATCCGGCGATCCCCATCACAGGAACTGCCACGTTCATCCCGTAGAGTGGTGTACGGATCGGTCTGCCGGTGTCATCGGCAGGCCGGCGTCTACCGGGCGCTCTGCGAGTCTCGGCGGTCCCTACCGACAACCTCCAGGTTCAAGGGCCGAGCGAATCCGTGCGCCATCGACTTCGGAGTGCATGACTGACGCCTGGCCGATCGGCCCGGTGTGACCGTGCACCACCGAGACCAGAGGAGAACCACTCTCGTGTCAGTTCCGACCACGGTAACCACCTCAACGTTGCGCGACAGGGGAGCGGCGAGTTTCCACGCCGCTCTCGCCCGGGTCCTCACGGCCGGGCTAGAGGATGCACTGGAAGCCGGCGACCACGCGAGGGCGATCAGCCTCATCAACCGCGGCTTCGCGGAAGGCACCACCCAGATGGGTTGCGATCTGCTGTGCCGGGCCAGTGAGGTCATCGGCGCGGCGCGCACCTGGACGGTGCAGCTCGCGCCGACGTCCCAGATGCGTCAGCGCTCCGCCGCCGAAGGCAACTGACCTCCGGCGCTCCCGTCTTGAAAGGTACTGGCCGTACTCTATAGGGTACGGCCAGTACCTTTTTTGCGAGGAGGGCTCCTGTGCGCGTCTTCGGGATGACCTACGACACCGGCTTCGTGAGCGCCGGGTCCACCACCCACGAGCCGTTCGATCCCGCGGCCGTGCGGCGCGACCTGCGGGTCATCCGGGACGAGTTGCACTGCGACGCCGTGCGGATCACCGGCGGGATCCAGGACCGGCTCGAACTGACCGCCCGGCTCGCCGCCGAGGCCGGCCTCGAGGTCTGGTACTGCCCGTTCACCAACGGACTCGACCGCGCCGGGCTCCTGGCGTTCGTCCTGGACGGCGCCGAGCGGGCCGAGCGGCTCCGGCGGTCCGGCGCGGCGGTCGTCTACGTCACCGGCTCCGAGCTCGCGATGGTCACCGACGGCTTCCTGCCCGGCCGTGACCTGCCCGAACGGATGGCTTTGCTGACCGACCCGGCACGGTTGCGCGCGGCGATCCCGGCCGCCCGGGCCGCGGTGCGGGACTTCCTCGCCGAGGCGGTGCCCGCGGTGCGGGAGCGGTTCGGCGGCCCGATCACCTACGCGTCGCTGCCGTTCGAGGCGGTCGACTGGGCCGGGTTCGACATCATCGCCAGCGACGCCGGCTACCGGGACGCGAGCAACGCCGCGACGTTCCCGCAGAGCCTGGCGGCGGCGGTGGGGCAGGGCAAACCGTATGCCGCGACCGAGTTCGGCTGCTGCACGTACCGCGGCGCTGCCGACGTCGCGGGCGCGGGCGAGCCGGTGACCTACGACGAGCACGGCCGTGCCGCCGAGCTCACCGCGGACCTGGACCGCGACGAGGAGGGCCAGGCCCGCTACCTCGTCGACCTGCTGCGCGACTACGAGGCCGGCGGGGTCGAGGCGGCGTTCGTCTACACGTTCGCCAACCGGCACCTGCCCACCACCGGCGACCCGGCCCGCGACTTCGACCTGGCCGCCCGCGGCGTCGTCCGGGTCCTGCCCGACGGCTCCTGGACCCCCAAGGCCGCTTTCCACGCCCTCGCGGCCTTCGGTCGCGCCCGCCGCTGACTTTCACGATCACATGCTTGCCGACGTACGCCGTCAGCCCCGAAACCACCTTGATCACGGTCAATAGGATGGCCATGGGCCGGCGCACGCCGACCGTGGCACATTTCGGGGGATGAGTGCGGGACTGGATCGGACTCGGCGTCGCGTTCGCCGGCCTGGCCCTGATGTTCGGGGCGCTGGTGTCGGAGATCGTGCGGTTCATCGTGTGGCGGGCCGGGAAGCGCGGCCGGTTCCGGGACTTCCTGCTCCCCGGCGGCAAGCCGTCCTACCAGCCCTGGGTGCTGATCGGCCTGCTCGGCCTGACCATGCTCCAGCTCGGCCCGGCGATCTACGGCTTGCACACCTTCTGGCCGGCCGCCGGCTTCGCGGTCGTCACGGCTCTCTACGCCGCGGCCCTTCACCAGCAGCGGCACGCCCCGAAGCCACCCGCCTGATCGCCGCCGGAGGGGTCTGGCCGTGGACGAACAGCGGGTTGATCAGGTCGAGCCGCGGACGATCAGGGTGGTGGGCAACGCGGTCGGCGCCGGGGTGGCGGTGCCGAGCAGCATCGCCATGATCGATTCGGCGGCGGCCGTGCCGATGCCGGTCTTGTCCTGGGCGATCGTGGTGAGTCCGGGTGGGATCAGCGCCGCCACCTCGATGTCGTCGAACCCGATGATCGCGAGGTCGCCGGGCACCCGCAGGCCGGCCTCGTGCCCGGCCCGCAGCGCCCCGACCGCCATCTCGTCGCCGGCCGCGAACACCGCGGTCGGCCGGGGATCCCGCGCGAGCAGCTGCTTCATGGCGATGTAGCCCCTCTCCAGATACCAGTCACCGGCCACCACGTCGGCGTCGTCGAGGGGCACGCCGGCCTCGGCGAGCGCGGCCCGGAACCCGGCCAGCCGGTCCACGGCCGGCCAGGCGGGCGGCGGCCCGGTGATGGTCGCGATCCGCCGGTGACCGCGTTCGATCAGGTGCTGCGCGGCCAGGCGCCCGCCGCCGGTGTTGTCCGACGTGACGTACGTGCAGGACGGCCCGGTGAAGCGCAGGTCCAGCGCGACGCAGGGCACCCCGGCGTCGGCGAGGGCGAGCACGGCCGGGTCCCGGCTGCCGTTGTCGATGATCACCACGCCGTCGACGTTGTGCCGCTGGACCGCGCGCCGGAAGCGCTGCCGTTCGTCGAGCCCGGGGCTCTGGTCGGGCGCGAGCATCAGCAGGTGCAGCCCCTGGGCGCTGAGCGCGCTCTTCAGCGCGACCAGGATGTCCTGCAGGAACGGGTGCCGCCACCCGGGCCGGCGGTGGTCGGTGTCCCAGACCAGGCCGACCATGTTGGACTTCTTGGTCGCGAGGGTGCGGGCCGACTCGTTCGGCAGGTAGCCGATCTCGACGGCCATGCCGAGCACGAGCTGACGGGTCTGCTGGCTGACCACCTCCGGTGAGTTGAAGACCCGGGAGACGGTGGCGACGGAAACGCCGCACCGACGTGCCAATTCCCTGATGCTGGACACCCTGATACGCCCCTATGTAACCGGTTTCATGACCGTAACATCGACGTGTCGCGCGGGTCAACGACGTGGATCTCGTTACCGGTTCGTGACTTGACATGGCGGGCATCGATGACGGCAAACTCTTGGCTCAAGGGCGCACACCCCACCCCGATCCGGAGCGCCGCGCACCCTGATCCGGCTGCTTCCCCCGTACGCCAACTTGGTTTTGATTTTTCGTGCTCTGCGTCGTGTAACCGGTTTCATGAAACCGGTTACACCCGATGAAGGGAGACTTCGGCATGCGTCTGTCCCGAACAGCGCGCGTCCTCGCCGCGGCCACGGCCGCCGCAGTGATGCTGACCGCCTGCGGCTCCGGCGGTGGCGCCGGCAGCGACGGCGGCGACATCACGCTCAACGTCAACCTGTTCGGCAACTTCGGCTACCAGGAGCTGTACAAGGAGTATTCGCAGGCGCATCCGACCATCAAGATCGCCGAGCACACCGCCGCCTACAACGACCACCACCGGGACCTGGCCACCCACCTGGCCACCGGGACCGGGGCCGGCGACATCGAGGGCGTCGACACCGGCTTCATCGCGCAGATGCGGGCGGTCGGCAAGCAGTTCACCGACCTGGGCACCGACCGCGCGTCGCAGTACCTGCCCTGGAAGTGGCAGGCGTCGCTGACCAAGGACGGCCGGCAGATCGGGTACGGCACCGACGTCGGCGGCCTGGCCATCTGTTACCGCCGCGACCTGTTCGAGCAGGCCGGCCTGCCCGCGGACCGGGACGCGGTGTCCGCGCTGTGGGCCTCCGGCTGGGACAAGTACATCGCGGCCGGCAAGCAGTACACCGCGAAGGCGCCGAAGGGCACGGCGTTCTTCGACGGCGGGGGAGCGCTGTACAACGCCGTGATCGGGCAGGCGCCGGAGGGCTTCTACGCCGCCGACGACAGCATCGTGGTCGGCACCAACCCCGAGGTGCGCAAGGCCTGGGACCTGGTCGTGCAGGCGATCCAGAGCAACCTGTCGGCCAAGCTGATCGAGAGCTCGCCGGAGTGGAACAACGGCTTCGCCAAGGGCCAGTTCGCCACGATCGCCTGTCCCGCCTGGATGATGACCAAGATCAAGGACCAGGCCAAGGCGTACGCCGGCAAGTGGGACGTGGCCGCGGTCCCCGGTGGCGGCGGGAACTGGGGCGGGTCGTACCTGACCGTCCCCAAGCAGGGCAAGCACGTCGACGAGGCGAAGAAGCTGGCCGCCTGGCTGACCGCCCCGGAGCAGCAGGCCCGGATCTTCACCTCGAAGGGGCTGCTGCCGTCGATCCCGGCGCTCTACGACAAGCCGGAGATCGCCCAGTTCAAGGATCCGTTCTTCAACAACGCGCCGGTCGGCACGATCTTCACCACCGCCGCGAAGCAGCTCAAACCGCAGTACCAGGGCCCGCGCACCGGTGACATCCAGACCACCATCCGCGACGGCCTCGTCCGGGTCGAGCAGGGCAAGCAGACCTCCGAACAGTCCTGGCAGCAGACCGTCAGCGACGTCGGACGTCTCAAGAAATAGGCCAACCTCGCACGGCCGGCGGTCCTTGGGGGGACCGCCGGCCACCCCGGTGACGAAGGATTGACGATGACCCTCCCCGCACTGAGCCGGCTCGACACGAAGGGCTCGCCGTACCTCTACGTCCTGCCGTTCTTCCTGCTCTTCGGCGCGTTCGGGCTGTTCCCGCTGATCTACACCGGGTACGTCTCGTTCAACGACTGGAACCTGCTGGACGCCGGCGAGCACACCTGGGTCGGCCTGGCCAACTACCGCGAGCTGCTGCACGACCCGTACTTCTGGAACGCGCTGGGCAACACCCTGAGCATCTGGCTGCTCTCCACCGTCCCGCAGCTGCTCGCCGCGCTCTGGATCGCGCACCTGCTCAACCACCGGCTGCGCGCCCGGACCAGCCTGCGGATGGGCGTGCTGCTGCCGAACATCACCTCGATCGTGGCCGTCACGATCGTCTTCACCCAGATGTTCGGCCGCGACTTCGGCATGATCAACTGGCTGCTCGGCCTGATCGGGGTCGGCCCGGTCGACTGGCAGGCCAACACCTGGAGCTCACACCTGGCCATCTCGGTCATCGTGGCCTGGCGCTGGACCGGCTACAACGCGCTGATCTACCTGGCCTCGATGCAGGCCATCCCGCACGACCTCTACGAGGCCGCCGAGCTCGACGGCGCGTCGTCCGGCCAGCAGTTCCGGCGGATCACCGTGCCGCAGCTGCGCCCGACGATCATCTTCACCGCGGTCATCTCCACGATCGGCGGCCTGCAGATCATGGCCGAGCCGCTGCTGTTCGCCGGCACCTCGACCCCGACCGGCGGCTCCGACCGGCAGTTCCAGACCGCCGCGCTGTTCATGTACGAGCAGGGCTTCCGGGAGTTCCGGTTCGGCTACGCCTCGGCGATCGCCTGGACGCTCTGCCTGGTCATCGCGGTCTTCGCGGTCGCCAACTACCTGCTCACCCGGCGCATCGCCGACGACGAGGAGTAGGCCCCGCCGTGACCGTTCTAGATCAAAGATCAACTGCTTCTTCGGGTACGGCCGGAGCACCGCCCCCGCGCCGATCCCGCCGCCGTGGCCTCGGCTACCCGCGGCGGGCGTCCGTCTGGACGTACGGCGCCCTGCTCGCGGTCGTCGCCGGGTCGGTCTTCCCGCTCTACTGGTCGCTGGTCGTGTCGTCGCAGACCAGCGAGGCGGTCGCCCAGGTGCCCCCGGTCCTGATCCCCGGCGGCCACCTGTTCGACAACATCGCGCGGGTCTTCGACACCACCGACTTCGCCCGGGCGCTGCTCAACTCGCTGCTGGTCAGCACGTCGGTCACGGTCTCCGTGGTGTTCTTCTCCACGCTCGCCGGGTTCGCCTTCGCCAAGCTGCGCTTCCGCGGCCGGAAACCGCTGCTGGTGCTCGCGATCGCCACCTCGGTGGTGCCGCAGCAGCTCGGCATCATCCCGCTCTACCTGCTGATGGCCAAGCTCGGCTGGACCGACCAATTGGCCGCGGTGATCGTGCCCGGCCTGGTCACCGCGTTCGGCGTCTTCTTCATGACCCAGTACCTCGGCCGCGCGGTCCCCGACGAGCTGCTCGAGGCCGGCCGGATCGACGGCTGCACCACCTTCGGCCTGTACTGGCACGTCGTGCTGCCGGCCGCCCGCCCCGCGGCGGCGGTGCTCGGGCTGTTCACGTTCATGCAGGCGTGGAACGATTTCTTCTGGCCGCTCGTCGTCCTGCAGAACAACGCCACCGTCCAGGTCGCGCTCTCCTCGCTGGCCAGCGGCTACACCACCGACTACACGCTCACCCTGACCGGCACGCTGCTGGCCACGCTCCCGATCCTGGTGATCTTCATGGTCCTCGGCCGGCAGATCGTCGGCGGCATCATGCAAGGAGCAATCAAAGGATGAACCCGTTCGACCTGCCCGAGATGCCGGCCGGCTTCGTCTGGGGGGCCGCCACCGCGGCCTACCAGATCGAGGGGGCGGTGGCCGAGGACGGCCGCGGCGACTCGATCTGGGACACCTTCTGCCGCCGGCCGGGCGTGATCGCCGGCGGCGGCTCCGGCGCGGTGGCCTGCGACAGCTACCACCGCTGGCGCGACGACGTCGACCTGCTGGACGGGCTCGGGGTGGACGCGTACCGGTTCTCGGTCGCCTGGCCCCGGGTGCTGCCGGCCGGGCACGGCGCGGTGAACCGGGCCGGCCTGGACCACTACGACCGGCTCGTCGACGCGCTGTGCGAACGGGGCATCCGGCCGTTCGTCACGCTCTACCACTGGGACCTGCCGCAGGCGCTGGAGGACGAGGGCGGCTGGCGGTCCCGGGACACCGCGGAGCGCTTCGCCGACTACGCGGCGGTGGTCGCCGGGCGGCTCGGCGACCGCGCGGGGGACTGGATCACGCTCAACGAGCCGTACGTGTCGGCGATCGCCGGCTACGCCGAGGGCCGCCACGCCCCCGGGGCCCGGGAGGGGCACGGGGCGCTCGCCGCCGCGCACCACCTGCTCGTCGGGCACGGCCTGGCCGTCGAGGCGCTGCGCTCGGTCCGCCCGCAGGCGCGGGTCGGCATCACGCTCAACCTGTCCCCGGCCGTGCCGGCCACCGCCACCGCCGCCGACGAGGCCGCCGCGAACCGGATGGACCTGCTGCTCAACCGGCAGTTCACCGACCCGGTCCTGGGCGGTACCTACCCGGACGGGTTCGAGCGCCTCTACGCCGGGGTGAGCGACCTGTCCTTCCGGCGCCCCGGTGACCTGGAGCTGATCGGCGCCCCGCTGGACTTCCTCGGGGTCAACTACTACTACCGGATCCACGCCGCCGACGTGCCGTACGAGCAGAGCGACCCGGTCAAACGCACCGCGAACGACATCGGGGTCCGGTCGGCGCCCCGGCCCGGGGTGCCGCTCACCGACCTGGGCTGGCCGATCGAGCCGCAGGGCCTCTACGACACGCTGACCGGGCTGGCCGGGCGGTACCCGGGCCTGCCGCCGGTCTACGTGACCGAGAACGGCGTCGCCGAGGTGCGCGACGACCCCGGCGCCGACCCGGCCCGCATCCGGTTCGTCGCCGAGCACCTGGCCGCGGCGGCCCGGGCGGTCACCGACGCGGGGGTGGACCTGCGCGGCTACTTCTACTGGTCACTGATCGACAACTTCGAGTGGGCGCGGGGCTACGGTCCACGGTTCGGGCTCGCCCACGTGGACTATTCGACCGGTACCCGGACACCCCGGGCGAGTTACCACTGGCTGCGGGAGCAGCTCACCCTCCGTACGCAAAAATGAGGTGGAATTTGTCTCAACCTTGATCCCGGAGGCAACCTAATCGGATCGACGAGCGTCATACAGACATGGGTTTCACACGCCTGAGGGCGTATCTGGTGGTCGGCGTCCTGGTGGTCGCCGCGATGGTGGCCGTCGGGATCGCGGTGTTCCGGGACAGTCAGGGCGGGACGACAGCGGGCAGTGACTGCCCGGCGGGCACCACGCCGGCCAATCTCGCGCTGCCGAAAGAGGCGAGTCAGGTGAAACTGCGGGTGCTCAACGGCACCAAGACGCCGGGTCTGGCCGAGGCGGTCAGCGACGAGTTCAAGGACCGGGGCTTCGTGATGCAGCCGGCCAAGGACAACAAGACCAAGGTCGCCCAGGTCGCCGTCATTCAGTACGGGCCGAAGGCGATCGGCGCCGCGCAGTGGATCCGGGCCTACTTCCTCGGCGAGGCCAAGCCGGAGTACGTGCCCACCCGGACCACCGACGTGGTCGACGTGGTGATCGGGTCGAAGTTCCAGGACCTGGCCACGTTCACCGAGGTCAACCAGTCGATGGCGCAGATCGGCACGCCGTCGGCGCCGCCCGGCACCTGCGCGATCGGGGCCTGACCCGGCGGTTGTCGATCAGGGGGAGGGCCGGCTTCCGAGCCGGCCCTTTCGCGTCAGGCCTCGGCGCGCGCGGCTCCCGTCCGCCCGCGACGTGCGTCCGCTGCGGCGACCAGGTCCGCAGGATGGGCACGCCGACGGCGGTCTCGGGGATCAGAACGGGGCGGGACCGCTGCCGGTCAGCGACACGAGCATCTGCGTCGCGAGCAGCTTCCGGACTCCGGTGACAGCCACCGGCCCGATCTGGTCATACGGTAATTCCAGCGACAGGCCGTCACTGGCGTTGCGGAGGTCTTCACTCGTCTGGTCCGGCCGGAAGGTGCCGCCCCAGCCCTCGATGCCTCCGCGCTGATTGGTGCTGAGCGAAGCCATGCCCGACACCTGAGTGCCGTCGATCAGGGTCAGCCTCGCCGGCCCGGAGTAGGTCGTCATAGGGATAACCGTATCGGGCTCGCCCGGCGCCGCGGCCGACAGGGCGAGACCTGGACCGAGTCCGGCACCCCGGCGGGGTCAGCGCACGGCGGTCGCCCGGCGGGCGAAACCCTCGCTCTCGCGGCGCAGCGACGCCCGCAGCAGGGCGCCGAACAGCACCGACGTCACCCCGGCGAGCGGGCCGGCGGTCTCCAGCACGAGCGTCATCCGGGTGCCCGCGCCGGCCGGTTCCAGCAGGTGCCGGCCGGTCAGGCGCAACCCGGTCCGCCGCGTCGCCCAGGTGAACTCGCGCATCGGCTCCAGGCGGGTCACGGTCCAGATCGCGGGGGTCTGCCCGGGCTGGTCGAGCCGGGCCGCACTGCCGACCCGGAGCTCCCCGGAGTCCAGCCGGGTCAGCCGCCGCACGGTCGGCAGGAAGGCCGGCCAGTCGGCGATCCGCGTGGTCAGGCCCCAGACCACCGCGACCGGCGCGTCGATGAGGACCGTCTCCTCGTATCGCATTCAGTCAATGTACCATGTGGTACACATCCGGATTCCCGCGACGACCTGCCGGCCGAGGTTCGCCCGTTCGGGCGTCTCCCCGGTCAGCCGCCGGCGCCGAAGGCCGAGGTGTCGACGATGCGGTCGGCTCGGTCGGGGGTGGCGTCGGCGGTGAAGAAGTCGTCCTCCTCGCGCATCCAGGTCTGCCACAGCGCCTCCTTGCCGGGGAAGGCGCTGTCCCGGGCCAGGCCGCGGGCCAGCCGCAGCTCGGCGGGCGCGTCCACCCAGACCGCGTAGGTCAGGCGCCCGATCGTGTCCCGGCGGGTGCAGGTCACGCCTTCGAGGATGATCGTCGGCGCCCACGGCTGGGTCTTCCAGTCGCCGAGGGTGGAGCCGTACCAGTCGGTCCAGTCCCGGGCCTGGTAGGTCGCGTCCCGGCCGGCCAGCAGCGGCACGAGGACCTGCTCCTCGAAGCGCGGCCACCACCCGGCGAAGCGGTCCCACGACACGAAGTCGTCGATCTCGATGATCGGAGCCGCCAGCAGGGTCGCCAGCCGGCCCGCGAGGAAGCTCTTGCCGGTCCCGCTGCGCCCGTCCACGCCGACGATCCGGATGCCGGACACCGGCGGGCGGGCGAGCACGGACGCGGCGATCTCCGCGGCGATGTCGAGGGTCATCCCACTTTTCTACCGGATCGTGTGACGGCGATCATGCCCCTGTCGAGGCAACGTCCGGGCGGTGCCGGGCGTCTATCTCTATGGGCGGACAGTGCGCGCCGCGGGCCGGAACGGGACCGCGGCGACTGATCGGCCCTGCCGCCCGGTGCGGGCGGCGCTGACCTGGCGACAGCCGTCTCGACGCCACCCCGTCGAGACGGCTGTCACCAGCAAAAACCGTTAATTCTGCGGGGGTACGTCACCGGCCCCGGAACCCCAGGTGCGGCTGGGCGTCGCCGCCCGGGTGTAGACGAGGCGCCCACCGTCGCGGACGGCGGTCGCCGGCAGCCACGCCTTGCTCCGGGGCTTCCCGTCCAGCTTCAGGCCCGTGACGTAGTTCCCGTCCCCGGGCGCGTCGATGCTCAGCGACCGCCCACCGGCCAGGTGCACGACCGCGCGCGGGAACAGCGGCGTGGTCAGCGCCAGCTCGGCCCGGGTCGGCACGGTCGGGTAGAGGCCGAGGGCGGAGAAGACGTACCAGGCGCTCATCGTCCCGGCGTCGTCGTTGCCGGGGATCCCGCCGGTGCCGTCGCTCCAGCGCCCGTCGATGATCGCCCGGACCGTCTCCTGCGTCTTGTACGCCTGCCCGAGGTAGTTGTAGAGGTACGGCGTCTGGATGTCCGGCTCGTTGGTCGCGTCGAACTTCGTGCTGCTCGTCGCGGTCAGGTCGAACGTCCCGTCGGGCTTGCGGAAGAACGCGTCCAGCCGCTCGGCCGCCGCCGCGTTGCCGCCCATCGCCGCGGCCAGCCCCGGCACGTCGGAGTAGACCATCCAGGTGTACTGCGCGCTGCTGCCCTCGACGAACCCGGTCCCGGTCGACGGGCTGAAGCCGGGCGCCCAGCTCCCGTCGGCGTACCGGTCCCGCATCCAGCCCACGAACGGCCCGTCCGGCGGGGTCGGCGTCGCCACCGCGGGGTCGGCCAGTTCGAGCTCGCCGAGCTGCACGATGTCCTCGCCGCCGTTGGCGGTCACGTCGAGCCGGTAGTACCGGTACGGCTTCGGCGCCGCCACGGTGTACTCGACGGTCTGCCCGCGCTGGGCGAACGCCTGCCCGGTCCGCGCGTCGACCACGTCCCAGGTCGCGCCGTCGTCGCTGCCGAGCAGCCGCCAGTCCTTCGGGTCCCGGCCGGGCTCGTCGTTGCCCGAGGTCAGCGCGTACGTCGTGACCGTCTGCGGCTGCGCGAGCTGCGCCTGCACCCAGCCGGTGGTGGCGAACGTGAGCCACTTCGTGCCGCGGTCCCCGTCGAACGCCTTGGCCTTGCCCTCGTACGGCGGGTTCTCGCCGCTCGCGGTGACCGCCGCGATCTGCTCCCGGATGTTGTGCTCCAGACCGGCGTCGGCCTTCGCGGCCGGGTCGAACACGTTGCGCCAGTTGTGCGACCGGTCCAGGAACGTCTGCTGGTTCGCCTTGTCGCCGAGCGCCCCGGCGAGCCGGGACAGTCCGTAGTCGGCGGCCGCGTCCTCCAGGGTCTCGGCGGCGCCGCCCCAGCAGTGGCAGTCGTCGGCCGGCACGTAGCCGAGCCGCAGGTACTTGTCGAGAGCGGGGCGCTGGCCGACGCATTCGACGTTGCAGCCGGCGTCACTGCTGTCGTTCGCGGTCGGGACCGTGGCCGCCCGTACCAAGGAATCGAAGGCGCCCTTGACGTCGAAATCCCGGGCGCCGAACGCGTGCATGGCCGCGATCGCCGCCGCCGAAGGATCGCCGGACATCACCGCGGTCTTGCCGTGCACCAGCAGCCAGCGGTCCCATTCGCCGTCGCGCTGACCGGCGTAGTTGTACAGCGACTGGGCGAAATCGCTGGCCATCGCCGGGTCCAGGATCGTCAGCAGCTGCACCTGGGCGCGGTAGACGTCCCAGCCGGAGAACGTGCCGTACTGGGCGTGCTGCTTGCCGCGGAGCGCGTGCGCGACGTCGTCGGCGCCCCTGTACTGACCGGTGACGTCGCTGGTCAGAGTCGGTTCGAGCTGCGCGTGGTAGAGCGCGGTGTAGAACGTGCGGCGCTGCGCCTCGGTGCCGCCACCGATCGCGATCTTCTTCAGCCGGGCGGTCCACGCGGCCCGCGCCTTCGCCGCGATCTGGTCGAAGCCGCGGCCTTCGCTCTCGGCGGCGAGATTGGCGCGGGCGCCGTCGAGGCTGACGTACGAGACGGCCACGCGCATGCCCACGCTGGTCGTGCCGGGCGCGAACGTCACGTACCCGCCGGAGCCCTTGCCGGCGTTGGGCCGCCCGGCCGCGCTGTACCCGCTGCCGCCGCTCTCGTCGGTGCCGCCCGGCGTGAGCGTGGCGTCCTTCCAGGTGCCGGTCGCCGCGAACGGCTGGTCGAGCACCGCGACGAAGTGCAGCGTGTAGTAGGCGTGGCTGTTGTCGGTGCTCTGCGGCCCGCAGAAGTTCCCCGCGCGGACCGAGCCGGTGACCGTGCGGGTGGCCGCGTCGAGGTGCACGGTCGCGGCTTCGCTTCCGGTCTCCGACAACGACGTACGGAAGAGCAGGTTCGCCGGTTTGTCGGCGGGGAAGGTGAACCGCCCGGCCCCGGTGCGCGGCGTCGCGGTCAGCTCGGCGCCGGCGCCGCTGTCCAGGTCGACGGCGTAGTAGCCGGGCTTGGCGCTCTCGTTGGCGTGCGCGAACGTGCTGGCGAACGCCGCGTCGGTGGCGTCCGCGGTGGGGGACGTGGCGACGTCGCCGACCTGCGGCATGACCGGGATGTCCCCGTTGCCGCCGGAGCAGCCCACGCCGCTGAGGTGGGTGAGGCTGAAGCCCCGGATCTTCGTGGCGGTGTACTGGTAGCCGCCCGGCGCCGGCGTCGAGATCTGGTTGCCGCGCGAGGTCTGCGGGCTCCACGCCAGCATCCCGAACGGGGTCACCGCGCCCGGGTAGGTGTTGCCGAGGTTCGTCGTGCCGATGAACGGGTCGACGTAGGCCGCGGGATCGTCGACGAGCGGTACAGATGCGGCCTGAGCTGCGACAGCGCCGATCGGGACGCTCAAGGCAACCCCCAACAGCACTGCGACGGTACGGGATCTGAGCACGCGGCCCTCCACAATGACATCGATGTCAGTCACCATTGGAAACAAGGTTTATTCGACAAGCCTCGATGTGTCAACCGCGTGGACCATGCCTACCCACGGCAGGGTGTGGCTGGCTGCCGGGGCGCCGCCGATACTCGATCCGTGGACAACAGACGGCACCTCGGGGAGTTTCTGCGGACCCGCCGGTCGCAGGTGCGGCCGGCGGACGTGGGCCTGGCGGAGTACGGCGACCGCCGGCGCGTGCCCGGCCTGCGCCGCGAGGAGCTCGCGCTGCTGGCCGGGGTGAGCGCCTCCTACTACGCCCGGCTGGAGCAGGGCTATTCGCTGAACGCCTCGCCCGAGGTGCTCGACGCGATCGCCCGGGCGCTGCGGCTCAACGACGCCGAGCGCCGCCACCTGCGGGACCTGGCGGCCGGCACCCGGGCCCGGCCGGCGCCGCGCCGGTCCCCGCCGGAACGGATGACCGCCGAGCTGGAGCAGCTGGTCGAGGCGCTCGGGGAGGCGCCGGTGGTGGTGCTCGGCCGGCACAGCGACGTGCTGGCCTGGAACCGGACCGGGCACGCCCTGTTCGCCGGGCACCTCGACCCGGCCGCGCCGGATCACGTGCGGCAGCGGCCGAACCTGGCGCGACTGGTGTTCCTCGACCCGCACACCCGGGAGCTGTACGCGGACTGGCCGGTCAAGGCGCGGGCGGTGGTCGGGACGCTGCGGGTGGCGGCCGGGCGGTACCCCGACGACGCGGCGCTGTCGGCGCTGGTCGGGGAGTTGACGGTGCGGAGTGCGGAGTTCACCGACATGTGGGCGGCGCACCGGGTCAAGGCCGGTGGGGACGCGACCTACGCGATGCGGCACCCGCTGGTCGGGGCGATGACGGTCACCCAGCAGGCGCTGCAGACCGAGCAGGGGCACACCGTGGTGATCGCGACGACGGTGGCCGGGTCACCGTCGCGGGCGGCGATGGCGCTGCTGGCGCACAGTGTCGCGTTCGCGGAATCGACGGAATCGGCGCGCCCACTCCGTACCGAATAATTCTTCTCTTTCTTTTGATCTGGCAATGCGTGCGGTGCTGCCGTGCGCCCGAAAAACGGAGAACGGATATGAACGAGATCAAGCTGGGCGACGTTCTGGTGAGCCGGGTCGAGGAGATGCACGGGCCGATCATGCCGACCGGGGCGTTCTTCCCGACCATTCCCGGCGCGGCCTGGGAACGGCAGCGGGACGAGCTCACCCCGGACCATCTCGGCGGCGAGATGGTGCACACCGCGATGCAGAGCTGGGTGCTGCGCAGCGAGGGCCGGGTGATCCTGATCGACACCGGGGTCGGCAACGGGAAGTCCCGGCCGGCCGTCGAGGCCTGGGATCACCTGGATCTGGACTACCTCGGCAACCTGGCCCGGGCCGGGGTGCGGCCGGAGGACGTCGACGTCGTGGTCAACACCCACCTGCACCTCGACCACATCGGATGGAACACCAGAATGGTCGGCGGGGAATGGGTGCCGACCTTCCCGAACGCCACCTATCTGATGCCGCGCGTCGATGTCGAGTACTGGAACCCGGCGAATCACCCGGGACTCGTCGGGCACGTCAACCAGAATGCGTTCGAGGACAGCGTCGCGCCGGTGCTCGCCGCCGGACAGGTGCAATTGTGGGAAGGGCACCACGTGATTGACGGGAATCTGCGGCTGGCGGCCGCGCCGGGGCACACCCCGGGTGCCGGTGTGGTGAAGCTGGTGTCCGGTTCCGATCGGGGACTGTTCGCCGGCGACCTGATCCACACGCCGCTGCAGTTGCGGGAGCTGGGGCACAACAGCTGCTTCTGCGAGGACCCGGCCGAGGCCGTTCGCAGCCGTCGTGAGCTGCTCGGTTGGGCGGCGGACAGCAACGCGCTGGTGCTGCCGGCGCACCTGAGCGGGCACGGCGCCCTGGAGATCGAGCGGCACGGCGACGCGTTCGCGGTCAAGGGATGGGCACCGTTCGATCGGCTCTGACCATCGGCCGAACGGCACTGTCCAGGCCCGACACCCGGCTGATGAATTCCGGCCGAATGCCGGGTACGGTGGGCCACCGAGCAATTCCGGGCCGGTAATTCGCCCGAATTGCCGGATGGAATATCGTGCGCCCGGAAAGATGAGCCGTGACTGATATCGAGACCTACGTCATCGAAGCCGAATTGACCGAGGAGGCCGCGGGGCGCGGCATCGAGAACGCGGTCAAGGGGCGGCATTCCGTCGCGCGGAAGTATGTGATGTGGGTGCGGGGCCGCAATCCCGCCGCGACGCCCGCGGAGATCGTCACGGTTCTGGAGCGCCACTACCTCACCGCCATCACGGTGGCCGGTGGGCTGGTGACGGCCGGCAGCATCGCGCTGGAGGTCGGCATCGGGTTGCTTCCCGGCGGCGGCGCGGCGAAGGTGGCCGGCCGGGAGGCGGCGAAGGTGGCCGCGAAGCGGGTCGCCAAGGAGATGGCGCTGAACGCCACGAAGATGGGTGCCCAGCACGTGGTGACCAAGGTGCTGCCGGCCGGCGACGAGCAGCTGCAGTTCGAGATCACCGCGCTCTACGCCCTGGCCCTGGCCGACCTGCACGGCATGGTCCTGGACCAGGACAAGACCCACACCCTGATCTACGGCCTGACCAACGAGCGTGTCGCCCAGGGCCAGATCGCCGGCATGGCCGCCGATCTGGCCCGGTCGTCGGGCGCGGTCGACGTCGGCCGGACCATCGCGGGCGGCCGGCAGGACTGGTCGCACTGGGCCGACACGCTCGCCCACACGCTGCCGGCCGGCGCCGCGCAGCAGCTGATGCGCGGCATGCAGACCGGCAAGCTGGAGGACGTGCGCACCGGCCTGGGCGCGAAGCAGCAGGCCCTGGTGGAGTACAGCGCCGGCGCGGTGGCCGGCGGCGTCACCCGCTTCACGTTCGGGCGCGAGGTGATCGAGGCGGCCCGGGAGGCGTTCGCCGACGCGCCCGAGCAGTTCCCGGCGCACCTGGAGCTGCGGGAGAAGACCGAGGAGGAGCTCGAGCCGAACCGGGCGCTGGCCGCGATGCAGGACGCGGCCCGCTCGACCGGGAACTGGCTGGGCGGGTCCGCGCAGACGATCGGGAGCGGGGTCGGCACGGTCGCCGGCACCGTGGCGCGTCCGTTCCAGAGCGTGGACCTGGACGGCGACGGCATTCCCGACGAGGCGCAGGCGCTGACCGTGGTCAAGGGCGCCGGGGCCGCGATCGCCGGGGCCGCGACCTCGGCCGCCGGTGCGGCGACGTCGGTGGCCGGCGCGGCGGGCTCGGCGGCGGGGAAGGCCGCGTCGTCGGTCGCCGGGCTGGTCTCGTCGCCGTTCAAGTGGAAGAAGAGCAAGGCCGCCGAGTGACACCGGCCGGCGGCCCGGGACTTCCCGGGCCGCCGGAGCGGTCACTGCAGGCGGAAGCTCTGGGCCGCCGTGCCGTTGCAGGTGTACTGGACCAGCTGGACGCCGTCCGCGGTGCTCGCGGCCGGGACGTCCAGGCACTTGCCGCTGTTGCGGTTCACCAGGTGGTAGTAGCCGCCGGTCTCGGCGACCGGCTGCCACTGCTGGTTGTTGCCGCCGCCGTACGTCCAAGTCTGGATCTTGGCATTGTCGGCGGTGGAAACGTCGGTCACGTCGAGCGCCTGGGCCGCGTTGCCGCGGTTGTTGATCCGCACGTAACCGCCGCTGGTGGTGGCGAACTGGTACTGCTGCGCGGTCGAGGCGTTGCAGGTGTACTGCTGGATCGCGGTGCCGCTGACGGTGCCGGCGCCCTTCGCGTCGACGCACTTGCCGCTGTTCTTGTTGATCACCGAGTACCACGCGGCCGGGTCGATGGTGCCGGTCGGCGGGGGTGTGGTGGTGGTCTGGCCGCCGAGCCAGAGCAGGCCCTGGATCAGCCACTGGTTCTGCTGGGCGCTCTCGAACGTCGACGACGTACGCGTGTTGGTCTCGTAGTTCATGCCGTTGTGGCCGAAGTTCGCGTACAGCATCTTGTAGTTCTTGTTCGTCCACATCAGCGGGTAGTAGCCGCTGCGCCACTGCTGGTTCGGGTCACTGCCGACCGGGAACGTGGACGGGTCGAGCGACGCCAGGATGTCGATGTTCGGGTTCTGCCGCAGGTCGTTGCTCCACGAGTACCACTCGCTGACCGACGACTGGATGGTCGCGGGCAGCCCGGCGGTGGACGGGTGGTTGCGGTCCTCGATCTTGAGCGTCTCGGCGGTCGGCCCCCAGGTGTTGGAGACGAAGTTCCCCGAGCCCAGGAACGTGTTGTAGTACCAGCTCCAGGAGTTCGCGTCGGTGGTGAACGCGCTGACGTGGAAGCCCAGGAACCCGCCGCCGTTCTGCACGTAGGTCTGGAACGCGGCCCGGCGCTCGGCCGGCGGCCCGTCGTCCAGGAACATGATCACCTGGTAGCCGGCCAGGCCGGAGGCGCTCAGCCGGCTCCAGTCGGTGGTGGCCTCCCAGGTGAAGCCGTTCTGCGCGCCGGCCTTCGGGAACCAGTCCCGGGCCTCCTTGTCGAAGTCGATGTGCGCGGCGTCCCAGGTGCCGTTGTAGAACGCCAGCACCTTGAACGGGGTGGCCGCGACGGCCGGCGCGGAGTGCCCGACCAGGCCGGTGGCGACCGTGGTGAGCAGGGCGATCGTCGCCGCTAGGGCGCGTCTGAGCAGCTTTCTGGCCACGTGGATACCTCGATGCCTCAGGGGAGCGGGGGAGGGCGGCGCCGCTGCGGTACATCCTCAGGTATCGATGGCCGTGCCGCAAGGTTAGGAGTCCTAATAGTTAAACTGGCTGCCAAACGGCCCCGGGCCGGCGCGGCCCGCCCGGCCGGCCCGGAATCGTGTGGGGCCACAATTTCGGCGGGCCGTCAAGAATGTAATTCGGATGGCGAGACATGACCCGGCCGTCGAATGCAATGTCTGCCTTCTCACCGGCCGAATGACGATTCCGTGGTTATTGTTTCCGTTCGACGGAACGGAACCATTGATACGGGGAGTGCACATGCGAGCGGTCGCCGAGGAGCAGCAATTCCTGGACGTGGCAATGGCCCGCCGCGATCAGTTGCTGGAGCAGCTGCGGGCCGAGCTGGCGACCGCCGGCGACGAACTGGCCGCCGCCCGGCAGCGCGGCCTCCGCAAACAGCTGCACGACCTGGGCCGCGCCGGCGACGGCCTGGTGTTCGGCCGGCTGGACGGGCTGGACGGCACGATCCGGCACATCGGACCGGCCGGGCTGCGTCACGAGCACGAGGACGCCGACCCGCTGATCGTGGACTGGCGCGCCCCGGCCGCCCGCCCGTTCTACACCGCGACCGCGCGCGAACCCCTGGGCCAGGCGCGCCGCCGGCACATCCGGACCGGCGCGGGCCTGGTGACCGGCGTCGACGACGAGCCCCTCGACGGCTCCGCGGGTGGTGACCTGGTCGGCGAGGGCGCGCTGCTGGCCGCGCTCGACGAGCGGCGCACCGGCCGGATGTCGACCGCGATCGCGACGCTGCAGCGCGAGCAGGACGACATCATCCGCGCCGAGGCGACCGGTCCGCTGATCGTGCAGGGTGGGCCGGGCACCGGCAAGACCGTGGTCGCCCTGCACCGGGTCGCCTACCTGCTCTTCACCCACCAGCAGATGGCCGACCAGGCGGTGCTGGTGCTCGGCCCGTCGCCGCGCTTCCTGGACTACATCGCGCAGGTGCTGCCGGCGCTCGGCGAGACCGCGATCGTCGCGGCCACCTGCGACACGCTGCTGCCCGGCGTCGCGGTGGGCCGGGCGGAGAGCCGCACGGTGTCCGAGATCAAGGGCCGGGCGCTCTGGCAGGACGCGCTGGACCGGTACGTGACCTCGCTGCTCCCGCCGGCCCGGCCGTTGAGGCTGCGCTGGGCGGGCGAGTTCTACCGGATCGAGGCCGAGGCGGTGCGGCAGGCGCTGGCCTCGGCGACCCGGGGGCGCTCGTACCACCGGGCCCGCGCCGCCTTCGCCGACCAGCTGCACCACCTGCTCGCCGGGGCGGTCGCCGAGCAGCGCGAGGCGCTCCTCGCCGAGATGGAGGAGGGCTACGAGGAGCTGCTCGCGAACTTCGACCGGCGCGCGCAACCCGGCCCGGAGCGGACCGCGCAGACCGGCTCGGACATCGACGGCCTGCTCTCCGAGGAGGAGGTCGAGGAGCTGCGCGAGCGGATCGCCGAGGATCCGGCCATCGCCCGGTTCGTCGAGGCCTGGTGGCCGACCCGGGACCCGGCGCACACGCTGCGGCTGCTGCTCGGCGATCCGGCGCTGCTCGGCCGGTTCGCGCCGGACCTCGCCGAAGCCGAGATCGCGCTGGTCACCGCCGAGCCCGAGGCGTGGGCGCCCGGGGACATCCCACTGCTCGACGCGGTCGCCGATCTGCTCGGGGAGATCAAGACCGGAAATTCCTCGCCGTACGGCGTCCCGGTCGCCGACCGCGCCCGCGACCAGCGCGACTGGGTGTACGGCCACGTCGTCGTCGACGAGGCCCAGGAGCTGTCCGAGATGCAGTGGCACATGGTCGTGCGGCGCTGCCCGGCCCGGTCGATCACCGCGGTCGGCGACATCGACCAGGCCGAGGCGTCGCACCGCAACACCAGCTGGGAGCGGGCCGTGCACGCGGTGCTCGGGGAGCGCTGGACCGCGGCCGAGCTGACCGTCTGCTACCGCACGCCGCGCGAGGTGATGGAGCTGACCGGGCCGGTGCTGGCCGCGGCGGGCAGCCGCAACGCGCCGCCGCGGGCCGTCCGGTCGTCCGGCATCGCCCCGTGGATCCGTACCGTCGCCTCGGCGCATGTCGCCGCGGCCGCGTCGCAGGCGGTCGCCGAGCTCGGCCGGCGGTGGTCCGGAGGTTCCGTCGGGGTGGTCGCCCCGGCGGCCCGCGTCGCCGAGTTGCGGGCCGCGCTCGACGGCGTGCCGGTGCTGACCGCGACCCAGGCCAAGGGCCTGGAGTGGGACGCCACCCTGCTGATCGACGCGGACGGCATCGCCGCCGAGCCGCGCGGCTGGAACGGGCTGTACGTGGCGCTGACCCGCTGCACCCAGGAGCTCGGCCGGCTGGAGATCAGCGATCCGGGGGCGGCTTGACGGGCAAAGCTAATCCGAGTAGCTTTCTGGCTAACGGAGATAGCCGAACCGAATCTGGGGAGAACGACATGACCGAGTACCTGACCGTCGACGGCGGGACGATCGCTTACGACGTGACCGGCGAGGGGCCGCTGGTCGTGCTGGCGCCCGGCATCGGGAACAGCCGCAGCGCGTACCGGTTCGTCGCGCCGCGCCTGGCCGCCGCCGGCTACCGGGTCGCCACCACCGACATTCGCGGTGCCGGCGAGTCCAGCGCGCAGTGGGCGTCCTACTCGCGCACCGACATCGCCGGGGACCTGGTCGCGCTGATCCGGCACCTCGGCGGCCCGGCCGTGCTGGTCGGGCACTCGATCTCCGGCGGCGCCGCCACCATCGCCGCGGCCCAGGCGCCCGACCTGATCAGCGGGATCGTCGAGCTGGCGCCGTTCACCCGGGCGATGGCGTTCAAGCTGGGCGACCTGACGCACCGTGCGTACCGCAAGGGCACGGTCAAGATGGCCGGCACGATGCTGGGCAGCCTCTCCTCGTGGAAGGGCTACCTGGAGCTGGCCTACCCGGGCGCCAAGCCCGCCGACTGGGCCACCGACCTGGCCGGCGTCGAGGCGATGCTGCGCGAGCCGGGCCGGATGAAGGCGCTGCAGAAGATGACCCAGACCTCGCCCGCCGACGCCGGCGCCCAGCTGGGCAACGTCCGCTGCCCGGCGCTGATCGTCGAGGGCACGCTCGACCCGGACTGGACCGACCCGCGCGCCGAGGGCGAGGCGATCGTGGCCGCGATGCCGGCCGGCCGGGCCCGCCTTGCGATGATCGACGGCGCCGGTCACTACCCGCACGTGCAGTTCCCCGACGAAACGGTGTCCCTGATGGTCACCTTCCTGCAGGCGAACGCCCGTGCCTAGGGCCGGCCTCGCCCCGGCTGCGGTGATCGAGGCCGGGGCCGCGCTCGCCGACGAGATCGGCTTCGACAAGCTCAGCATGGGCCTGCTCGCGGAGCGGCTCGGCGTGCGCACCCCGTCGCTCTACAAGCACGTCGACTCGCTGGACGCGCTGCGCCGCGGCATCACGCTGCGGGCCATCGGCGAGTTCACCGAGACGGTGTCCCGGGCCGCGGTCGGCCAGTCCGGCGAGGGCGCGGTCCGGGCGTTCGCCGACGCGTTCCGGCGCTGGGCGCTGGACCACCCCGGCCGGTACGCCGCCACGGTCCGGGCACCCGGGCCGGGCGACGACGACGAGGCGTTCCGCCGGGTCAGCAACGACGTCATGCGGCTGATGTACGACGTCTTGGCCGGCTTCGAGCTGCACGGCACGCACGCCGTCGACGCCGCCCGGGTGCTGCGCTCGACCGTGCACGGCTTCGTCAGCCTGGAGGTGGCCGGCGGCTTCGGCCTGCCCCGCGACGTCGACCGCAGCTTCCGCTTCCTGGTCGACTCGCTGATCGCCGGCTTACGGAACGCCCCGCGCGACAGTGGCGCCGACCCCGGCAGCCGCGAGTTCCACGCGACCTGACCTCAGCCGGCGCAGCACGAGCCGCCCGGGGCGGGGTGGGCCTGCGGGGCCGGGGTGTCCAGGGCCGGGTTCCGGTCGAAGAAGCCGGACGGCTTGAGCGTGAACCCGGTGCGGTCGACCGGCATGATCGGCCAGTCCTCCGGTCGCGGGAAGTGCGTCAGCCCGAAGGTGTGCCACACCACGATGTCGGTCCCGTCGATCTCCCGGTCCGCCTTGACCCAGGTGTCGATGCCGGTCAGGCCGGGGTTCTGGTTCACGAACCGGCCCGCCGGATAGCGCTGGGTGTCGTCCTGCGCGGTCACCCACAGGTGCCGGGTGGTGAAGGCGGCCCGGCGGGCGATCGACGACGACGGGTCGGCGAGCAGGGTCGGCTGCCCTTCCGGGTGCAGCGTGTAGCCGACCGGCCGGCCGACCGCGTTCAGGACCGCGGGGTTGGAGATGTGCCAGGTGCGGCCGACGGTGCCGTCGGCCATCCGGGCGCCGTCCGACTCCGTACGCAATCGGGTGGCCTTTCGGGTGAAAGCGTTCCCGTAGGGATTCGCCGCCGAGACCGGCACCCGGACCGCGTCCACCTCGTCGACCGCGTTGCCGGCCCCGTCGATCGCCATGTCCAGCCGCGCCGAGAACAGGTGCTGGTGGTACGGGGCCCCGACCCCCGGCGCGATCTCACTGGCCCACGGGTAGTCCCCGCCCGGGTGCGCGGACGCGAACACCACCCCGGTCGCCTTGCACTCCAGCTCGATCGTCCCGTCCAGGTACAGGTACCAGTAGAACCCGTAGTCGTAGTTGCCGACGGTGATGAAGAACGAGATGACCAGCCGCCGCTGGCGCCGCACCGACGACGACCCGTTGTACATGTCGGTGTGCTTCCAGAGCAGGCCGTAGTCCTCCTCGTGCATGCAGATCGCGTTCGGCAGGTGCCGCGGGTGCCCGTCGTCGTCGGCGATCACCGCGTCGAAGTAGTGGATCTCGCCGAGGCAGTCGCAGCCGAGCGTGAGCGCGTTGGTGTCCTTGCCGAGCGAGTACTCCCCGGCGTCGAAGTAGTTCTGCCAGAACCGCACCGGCGACGGGTCGCCGTAGGGGACCACCATCTCGGCCACCGACGCCCGGTAGACGATCGGCCGCACCCGCCCGCCGTCGGCGAACCCGATCTGGTGCAGGGTCAGCCCCTCGACCTGGTCGAACCCGATCCGGAACTGCCACTTCTCCCAGGTCACCACGTTCCCGTCGACGCTGAAGCTCGGCCCCTCGGGCTGGGTGATCCGGATCGGCTTCTGGCTGACCCGCTCGACCTGCGGGAGGTGGAAGTCCTGGGCGGCCAGCGGCACGGCGAAGTCGCCGTCGTCGATCAGCTCGACGACCTCGCCGGTGATCAGGTCGACGTAGGCCACGATCCCGTCGACCGGGTGCGCCCACACGTTGTCGTCGTCGCCGAGCTGCAGGAACGACAGGCAGCGCACCAGCCGGCGGCCCTCCTCGCCCGGAATGTCGAACACCCCGGCGCTCAGCGCCGAGATCCGGATCCGGGACGGCTCGGTCAGCCCGCGCCGGGCCATCGCCGCGCACCACTCCGGCGCGGCCCAGAGGATCTTCTCGACCAGCGCGAACTCCTCGCCCATGATCGGCGGCTGGCCCTCGGCCCGGACGTCCACCACCCGGGCGTCGAGGACCTTGCCGTCGGTGAGCGAGACCAGCACGTCCCGCACCTCGCCGGTGGCCCGGTCGAGCAGCACGGTCCCCACCCGCCGGTCCCAGGGATCGCCCGGCCGGTGGGCCAGGACCGCGGCCTTCGCCGGCTCGACCAGCATCACCAGCGGGAAGCGGGTGGCCGGCCCGATCAGCCCGTGCTCGTCGAGGATCCGCCGGTTGTGCGCGATCTCGTCACGGGTCAGACGGTCCAGGGGGTGGGTCACGGCGGCTCTCCTTGTTCTTTGCGGTGCGTCGCAAAGTATGGCACTGCGAGCTGGTGCTTGAGGCAGGTGATTGCTGATGACCTGAATCAGGAAACCTCAGGAACGGACCCGGGCGCCGCGCAGGTAACCGGCCGCGCCGAGGATCAGCAGGACCGCCAGGGTGCCGAGGGTGAAGGCCTCGAACCGGGCCTGGCTGACGCCCCAGACGTCGGTGAACGCGTAGTCGACGCCGAAGAGCGCCTCGAGGGTGCCCGGGAAGACCGCCACCCACGAGCCGAGCAGCACCCACGCGAAGCAGAGCCCGCCGAGCAGCGCGAACCCGCGGTCGGAGACCGGCACCCGGAACGGCCGCTCGGCGTCGACCCGGCGGAGCCGGATCGCGGCCGGGATGACCAGCAGGTAGCTGAGCAGGAACGTGGAGATCGAGATGGTCAGCACCACGCCGAAGACCGCCGCGCTGTCCCCGGTGATCCGCATCGACGCGAGCATGAACACCGTGGCGACCACGCCGGAGAGCAGGTTCACCCGGACCGGCGTGCCCAGCGTGGCCGAGAACTTGCCGAAGAAGCCGCCGAAGAACGAGCCGTCGGCGGCGGCCATCGCCTGCATCCGGTCCGAGACGATCATCCAGGCCGAGCCCTGGCTGGCCAGGATGAAGATCAGCACGACCGCGGTGATGGTGAGCATCGGGCCGGCCGCGGCGCCGTACACCGAGTAGACGGTGTGCACCGCGTCGAGCAGGCCGCCGATGCCGGTGATCCGGTCGGCCGGGATGACCAGCAGGATCGCCAGGATCGGGATCAGGTAGCAGGCCGCCGCGGTCGCGCACGAGCGGGCGATCGAGATCGGCACGTCCCGGGCCGGGTTCTTCATCTCGCCGGCCGCGCTGCTCGACGACTCGAAGCCGAGATACGCGAAGAGCAGCACCGGCACCGATCCGAACAACCCGGCCAGGGTCGGCGAGAAACTGCCCACCGAAAGATCAACCACACCATTGCGTACGGCGTAGATCCCGGCCGTCACCACGAAGATCACCAGCAGCCCGACCTTGGCCACCGCCCCGATCGTCGGCAGCCACTTGCCGCGCCGCAGGCTGACGATCGCGGCCGCCACGGTGATCCAGATGAAGATCAGCTTGAACGCGTAGTCCCCGGCCGACCCCGGCCGCAGCTCGGTGAGGTGCCCGGAGAACGTCTCGGCGGCCAGGAACGCCATCGACCCGCCCACCCAGACCGGCTGGGTGACCCAGGTGAGTAGCGCGGCGATCGCGGCCGGGCCCCGGCCGAACGCGGTCCGCACCCAGATGTACGCGCCGCCCTCCTCGCGGAACGTCGACCCGACCTCGGCGAAGATCAGCCCGTACGGGATCAGGAACGTCACCGCGAGCACGAGCGCCCAGGTGAACGCCTCGCCGCCGTAGCCGGCGACCTGACCGAGCGTCTCCAGGCCGACCACCGCGGCGATCATGAGGAAGATGATGTCGAAGCGGCCGAGCGTGCGGTGCAGACGGCCGGTCTGCTCACGCGCGAGGCTGGTGGAGAGGTCCACGAGGACTCCTGTTCGGGGTTATCTGCCGTAGACGGGCACGCCGTCGACGAACGTCGCTTGCACGCGGATGGCGGAGAGCTCGCCGGCCGGCACGGCGGCCGGGTCGGCGTCGAGCATCACGAGGTCGGCCGCCTTGCCGACCTCGAGGGAACCGGTGGTGTCGTCGCGCCGGCTCGCCCGGGCCGCGCCGATCGTGTACGCGGCCAGCGCCGCCTCGACGACGAGCCGCTCGTGCGCGAGCAGCGGCTCGGTCTGCGCGCGCTCGTCCCGGGCGTGCGGGTCGGCGCCGGGCGCGGTCCGGTTGACCGCGGTGTGGATGCCCCAGAGCGGGTCCGGGCTGGACACCGGCCAGTCCGAGCCCATCGCGAGCGGCGCGCCGGCCGCGGCCAGGGTGCCGAACGCGAAGTGCATCCGCTGCTGCCCGGCGGTCAGGTAGGGCAACTTCGTCTCGACCAGCACCGGATCGAGCCGGGCCCACAGCGGCTGCAGGTTGGCGATCACGCGCAGGGCCCGCAGCCGGGGCACGTCGGCCGGGTCGATCAGGTCGAGGTGCGCGATCTGGTGCCGGTGGTCCCAGCCGGGGTCGGAGGCTTCCACCGCGTCCAGGCATTCCCGCACCGCGCGGTCGCCGACCGCGTGCAGATGCACGTCGAACCGCTCGGCGCCGAGGCGCCGGACCACCTCGGCGAGGACCTCCGGGGCGAGGAAGCTGGGTCCGTGGAGATGCGGATTTCCGGCGTACGGCGTCAGCACGGCGGCCGTCAGGTTCTCGCACACCCCGTCCTGCATGATCTTGATCGCGGTCGCCCGGAACCGTCCGCCGAGGGTCTCGGCGCGCCGGGCCAGATGCCGCTCGACCTGCTCGGCGCCGGCGTCCCGGTCCCACCACAGCGCCCCGGTCACCTTGGCGGTCAGCCAGCCGGCCGACTCGGCGGCCCGGTACACCTCGAACGGGTCGGGCGTGCCGAACACGTCGCCGACCGCGGCGTCCTGCCAGCCGGTGATCCCGAGCGCGTGCAGGTGCCGCTGCGCGGTCCGCAGCGCGTGCTCCTGGGCGGCCCGGTCCGGCCGCGGGACCAGGCGCATGACCAGGTCGGACGCGGCGTCGCTGAGCATCCCGGTGGGCTCGCCGGCGGCGTCGCGGTGGATCGCCCCGCCGTGCGGGTCGGCGGTGTCCCGGCCGATCCCGGCGCGGGCCAGGGCGGCCGAGTTGACCCAGGCGCCGTGCGCGTCGTGGCTGAGGAACGCGGCCGGCCGGTCCGGGATCAGCCGGTCCAGCTCGTGCCGGTCCGGGAAGCCGCCCGGGAAGACGTCGCCGTACCAGCCCGAGCCGAGCACCCAGCCGGGGCCCGGGTGGTCGCGGACGTGGGCGGCGATCAGCGCGCGGTAGTCGTCCAGGCCGTGCACGGCGGCGAGATCGCAGCCGGTCAGCTGCAGGCCGGCCGGGACCGGGTGGACGTGCGCGTCCTGGAAACCGGG
Source organism: Actinoplanes sp. L3-i22 (assembly GCF_019704555.1). NCBI lineage: Bacteria > Bacillati > Actinomycetota > Actinomycetes > Micromonosporales > Micromonosporaceae > Actinoplanes > Actinoplanes sp. L3-i22. The sequence continues at coordinate 6,406,838 of NZ_AP024745.1, read as the reverse complement.
CAGCAGGGCGCCGCCCGCCAGGTTCACGACCTCGGTCTTCGGGCCGCGTACCGCCCGTACGTCGTCGTCGGTTGCAATGATCTTGCCGGCCGCCACCGCGACCGCGGCCGCAGCCCGGCCGGTCATCGTGTGGATCGCGCCGCCGTGGAAGATCCAGTCCGCGGATGTCACAACAGGCCTCCTGGAGTTCTTTGCGATGTGACCCAAACTTTGGCGGTTGACCTTGCCGGAGATCCATTTCAAACTGGTGAAATGCCGGAAGGTATTTTTTGATGCGCGGCATCAACTCAGCGCATAGCCGCAGGTGAGGAGCGATTCTTGGCCAGGCCCAAGGAGCAGACCGCGCGGCGCGGGGAGATCGTCGCCGCCGCCCAGCGGGCCATCGTCGCCCGCGGGCTCGCCGGTCTGCGGATCAAGGACGTCGCACAGGAGGCCGGCCTGTCACCGGGCTCGGTGAGCTACTACTACCGCGACTTCGACGACCTGCTCGCCGACGTGCACCAGGACGCCGTCGACCGGTTCTACTGGCAGCGGCTGCGCGCCATCGAGGCGGCGAGCAGCCCGGCCGCCCAGCTCACCGCGCTGGTCCGGGCCGGCGTGGCGAGCGGCGCCGACGACCCGACCTGCCTGGTCCTCTACGAGCTGCACGTGCACGCCGCCCGCAACCGCACCCACGCGGTGCTGATGACCGCCCTGTTCGACCGGGAGGTGTCGCTCTACCGCCAGGTGCTGCGCGCCATCCCGCTCGACCCGGCCACCGCCGACCAGATCGCCGCGAACGCGGTCGCGCTGGAGGACGGGTTCGGGCTGCACATCGCCGGCCGCAACCCGCACGTCCCGCCCGAGCGGGCCCGCGCCGGGCTGCTCGCCTACCTGACGCTGGCCACCGGCGTCGAGCTGAAGGGCTGACCATGGCCGCCGACCCCGCGTTCACGTTCCTGCAGCTGCGCTACTTCGCCGCCGCGGCCGAGCTGGGCAGCATGACCGCCGCCGCCAAGGAGCTGCGGGTCTCCCAGTCCGCGGTCTCCACCGCGGTCGCCCAGCTGGAGAAGGAGCTGAAGGTGCAGCTGCTGCTGCGCCACCACGCCCGCGGGCTCACCCTGACCGCCGCCGGCCAGGCGTTCCACCGCGAACTGCGCAGCTTCCTGGCGCACTCGCACGAGCTGGCCGAGTCGGCCCGGATCGCCGGCCAGGGCCTGATCGGCGACCTGACCGTCGGCTGCTTCTCCACGCTCGCGCCGTTCCGGCTGCCCGGGCTGCTCAGCCGCTACGAGACGGAGTACCCGCAGGTGCGGGTCGACGTGCTGGAGGCCGAGCACGCGACGTTGCAGCGCGCGCTGCGGGCCGGGGAGTGCGAGGTCGCGGTCTCCTACGGGTACGACCTGGCCGACGACATCGAACGCCAGGTGATCGACGCGTCGCCGCCGTACGCGATCGTCGCCGCCGGGCACCGGCTGGCCGCCCGGGGCGAGGTGTCCCTGGCCGAGCTCGCGGTCGAGCCGATGATCCTGCTCGACCTGCCGCACAGCGGGACGTACTTCGAGGGCCTGATCGCCCGCACCGGCATCGCGCCGACGATCCGGCACCGCACGACCGGGTTCGAGACGGTCCGGGCGCTGGTCGCGCACGGGCGCGGCTACGCCCTGCTCAACCAGCGCCCGGCCAGCGACTCGACCTACGACGGCAGCCCGGTCGTCCCGCTCCGCCTGCGGGACGAGGTCGAGCCCCTGGAGATCGTGGTGGCCTGGATGCGCGGCGTCCGCCTGACCCACCGAGCCCGAGCCTTCCTCACCATGGCCCGCGACGCCTACCGGTAGTGGCCGCGGGCTGCATCGGTTTTTGCGGTTCAGGGCATCGGTGTGGCTGATGCACGGACACTGTCCGGTAACTCGGGGGTGGCCGGGATGTCATTGCGGTTACCGGCGGTGAGGTCTCGTGATTGCATCAACTGAACAGATGCAGAGTGCCGGTTACTGATGTTTGTCCGATGGGGTCGGGGCGGCTGATAGTGCAGTCCACACATCAGCCCACGGCCCTCCAGGAGACGCCATGGACGGACAGCACTCCTCGACGCTTCAGGTCGAGTCACACACTATTCAGCATATTCCGGTCACCGAGCGGCACGGCACCGCGCGGAGTCTGTTCACCATCTGGTTCGGCGCGAACATCATGCTGCTGACCGTGGCGACCGGGGCCGTGGCGACCGCGGTCTACGGCCTGCCGGTCTGGCCGGCGATCGTCGCGCTGGCGATCGGGAACCTGGTCGGCGGGGTGGTCATGGCGCTGCACGCGGCGCAGGGGCCGCAGATGGGCGTCCCGCAGATGCTGCAGACCCGGGCGCAGTTCGGCTCGTACGGCAGCCTGCTCGTGGTCGGCATCGTGATCCTGATGTACGTCGGGTTCTTCGCCTCGAACATGGTGCTCGGCGGGCAGGCACTGGCGAACGTGACAGGCCTGCCGGACACCCCGTCGATCGTGCTGGTCGGCGCGATCAGCCTGCTCGGGCCGCTGCTCGGCTACCGGTTCCTGCACCTGCTCGGCGGGCTGATGAGCGTGGTGGCCGGGGCCGCGCTGGTCGTCGCGTTCGTCTGGGCGCTCGGGGTGAACGGCCTGCCGGCCGGGGCCGCGTCCGGTGGCGAGTTCACCTGGCTGGGCTTCTTCGGGGTGCTGTCGCTGGCCGCGCTCTGGCAGATCGCGTACGCGCCCTACGTCTCCGACTACAGCCGCTACATGCCCCGGGACACCGGGGTCCGGCCGGCGTTCTGGGCCACCTACGGCGGGGCGGTGGCCGGCTCGCTGCTGACCATGGTGCTCGGCGTGCTGGTCGGCGCGGCGTTCCCGGCGGACGACTCGGTGACCGGGCTGTCGCACCTGACCTCCGGGGTCGGCGCGCTGGTCGTCGCGATCTTCGGGTTGTGCATCGCGGTCAGCAACGGGATGAACCTCTACTGCGGGGCGTTGTCGACGATCACGGTCGGGCAGACGCTGTTCCCGCGCTGGAAGGCCGGGGCCACCGGTCGTACCGTAATCTCTTTTGTCCTTTTCGCCGTGGCGATGGTGATGGCCCTGGCCGGCAAGGACAACTTCCTGGTCAACTTCACCAACTTCATGCTGTTGCTGCTCTGCGTGCTGGTGCCGTGGACCGCGGTCAACCTGGTCGACTACTACTACCTCAAGCACGGGGAGTACGACATCGCCTCGCTGTTCGAGCGGGACGGCGGCGTCTACGGCCGGTTCAACGTCAACGCGATCGTCTGTTACGTGCTGGGCATCCTGATCCAGGTCCCGTTCCTGAGCACGACGCTGTTCACCGGGCCGATCGCGAAGGGCCTCGGCGGCGTGGACATCTCGTGGATCGTCGGACTCGCGGTGATCTGCCCGCTCTACTACGTGCTGATGAAGCGCAGCGCGGCACCCGCGCCGGCCGTCCAGGAGGCCTGATCATGACGGACTGGCACGCGATCGCCGGCACGGTCGAGTTCCGCTCGGACGCGTTCATCGACGGCAAGCCGGTGCCGGCGGCCGACGGCCGGCGCCTCCCGACGGTCGATCCGGCGACCGGCGCGGTGCTGGCCGAGATCGCCGCCTGCGGCGACGAGGACGTGGACCGGGCGGTGGCTTCGGCGCGGCGTGCGTTCGAGGACCACAGATGGGCCGGTACGGCACCGGGCCGGCGCAAGTCCGTGCTGCTCCGGCTGGCCGAGCTGATCCGCGCCAACGCGGCCGAGCTGGCCGTGCTGGACAGCCTGGACGCGGGCAAGCTGATCGGCGACACGTCCACGATCGACGTGCCCGGCTCGGCGGCGATCCTGCAGTGGTACGCGGAGACGATCGACAAGACGTACGGCGAGATCGCCCCCACCGCCCGGGGCGACCTCGCCCTGGTCAGCCGGGAGCCGCTGGGCGTCGTGGCGGCGGTCGTCCCGTGGAACTACCCCCTGGAGATGGCGATCTGGAAGATCGCCCCGGCGCTGGCCGCGGGCAACTCCGTGGTGCTCAAGCCGGCCGAGGAGTCCCCGCTGTCGGTGCTGCGGCTGGCCGAGCTGGCGGTCGAGGCCGGCCTGCCGGACGGCGTGCTGAACGTGGTGCCGGGGGAGGGCCCGATCGCCGGGCGCGCCCTCGGCCGGCACCCGGACGTGGACGCGGTGACGTTCACCGGGTCGACGCCGGTCGGCAAGCTGTTCCTGCAGTACGCCGGCCAGTCGAACATGAAGCAGGTCTGGCTGGAGTGCGGCGGCAAGAGCGCCAACGTGGTCTTCGCCGACGCGGCCGACCTGGACGCGGTCGCGGACGGCGTCTGCTTCGGCATCTTCACCAACGCCGGCCAGGTCTGCTCGGCGAACTCCCGGCTGCTGGTCGAGCGCGCGGTCCTGCCGGATCTGCTGGCCCTGGTCGCGGAGAAGGCCGGGCGGATCCGGCTCGGCGACCCGCTCGACCCGCGGACCACGATGGGGCCGCTGGTCAGTGCGGCGCAGGCGGCGCGGGTGCTGTCCTACATCGAGCTGGGGCACGTGGAGGGCCGGGCGATCCTGGCGGGCGGCCCGGTAGAGGGGCGGCCCGCGTTCGTCCGGCCGGCGATCTTCGAGGTCGGGCCGGACAGCCGGCTGTCCCGGGAGGAGATCTTCGGGCCGGTCCTCGCGGTCCAGGCGTTCGACACCGAGGACGAGGCGGTCGCGCTGGCCAACGACTCGATCTACGGGCTGGCCGCCTCGGTCTGGTCGGACAGCCTGCGCCGCGCGCACCGGGTGGCCGGCCGGCTGCGGGCCGGGACGGTCTCGGTCAACACCGTCGACGCGCTCGACGTGACCGTGCCGTTCGGCGGGTTCGGGCAGTCCGGCTTCGGCCGGGACCTGTCCGCGCACGCCCTGGACAAGTTCACCGCGCTCAAGACGACCTGGGTGAACTACCGGTGAGCGACTACCTGATCGTGGGCGGCGGGACGGCCGGCTGCCTGCTCGCCGCCCGGCTCTCGGAGAATCCGGACGTCACCGTCGAGCTGCTCGAATGGGGGCCGTCCGACGTCGGCGAGCCGCGGGCCCGCGCGCTGCGGCGGTGGGCCGAGATGATCGAGGGCGAGTACGACCTGGACTACCGCAGCGTCCCGCAGGAGCGCGGCAACAGCGCGATCCGGCAGGCGCGGCTGCGGATCCTGGGCGGCTGCTCGACCGCGAACACCATGATCGCCTGGCGTCCGCTCGCCGCCGACCTGCGCGACTGGGGGGTCGAGGGCTGGGGGCCGGACGAGGTGCTGCCGTACTTCGACCGGCTGCGGGTGCCGATCCAGCCGGTCGCGCCCGAGGACCGCAACCCGTTCGTGGCCGACGTCGTCGAGGCGGCGTCGACGGCGCTCGGCGTGCCGGTTCAGGAGCGCTGGAACGACGGGCGGCTCGACGAGCGGGCCGAGGGCACCGGGTTCTTCGAGGTCGGCTACGAGCCGGCGACGAACATCCGCGGGTCGACCTCGATCCACTACCTGCACGACGTGCTGGACCGGCCGAACCTGACCGTGCGGACCGGGGTGCGGGCCACCCGGATCCTGATCGAGGGCGGACGCGCGGTGGCCGTCGTGACGGACAGCGGGACGTTCCGGGCGGCGCGGGAGATCATTCTGTGCGGCGGCGCGATCGACTCGCCGAGGCTGCTGCAGCTCTCCGGGATCGGGCCGCGCGCGGTGCTGGCGGCCGCCGGCGTACCTCTGGAAATTGATCTTCCCGGGGTCGGCGAGAACCTGATGGATCACGCCGAGGGGCTGATCCTGTGGGAGGCGGCCAAGCCGCCGCCGACGGCCTGCGCGAGCGGGTGGGACGCCGGGGCGATGCTGAGCGTCGACGGCGATCCGGCCCGGCCGGATGTGCTCATGCACTTCCCGGTCGAGCCGTGGGCCGTGCACGCCGCGAACTACGGCGTCGAACTGCCCGAACACCTCGTGCAGATCGCGCCGAACGTGGCCCGGCCGCGCAGCCGCGGTCGCGTCTGGATCACCTCGGCCGACCCGGACGTGCCGCCGTCGATCGACTACCGGTACTTCACCGACCCGGACGGGCACGACGAGCGGATCCTGATCGAGGGCATCCGCGCCGCCCGGCGGATCGCCGAGCAGGAGCCGTTCAAGTCCTGGCTGGTCCGCGAGGTGTTCCCGGGCGACCGGGACCTCGCCGCGGCGCTGCGCGCCACCCACCAGACCGTCTACCACGTCTCCGGCACGTGCGCGCTCGGCGACGTGCTCGACCCGGAGCTGCGCGTGCGTGGCGTGGCCGGGCTGCGGGTGGTGGACGCCTCGGTGCTGCCGGTCATCCCCTCGGTGAACCCGGTGGTCACCGTCATGGTCGTCGCCGAGCGGGCGGCCGACCTCATTGCATCTGCCGGACAGATGTAGTTCCCCGAAAACATCTGTTTGCTTAATGGAAGGGGTGCGCTGATGCTCGACTCAGCAACCCGAGGAGGGGCCTTGAGACAAGAGGTGGAAGTCCTCGTCGTCGGCGCCGGACAGGCCGGCGTGGCGATGAGCGAGCACCTGGGCGACGCCGGGGTGCCGCATCTCGTGCTGGAGCGGCACCGGATCGCCGAGCGCTGGCGCTCCGAGCGGTGGGACTCGCTGGTGGCGAACGGGCCGGCCTGGCACGACCGGTTCCCCGGGCTGGAGTTCACCGACGTGGACCCGGCCGGGTTCGCCGGCAAGGAGCAGGTCGCCGACTACTTCACCGCGTACGCCGAGAAGATCGGCGCGCCGATCCGCACCGGCGTCGAGGTGCTCTCGGTACGGCGGCACGCCGGCCGGCCCGGCTTCCGGGTGGCGACCTCGGACGGGATCGTCGACGCGCGCTTCGTGGTCGCCGCGACCGGGCCGTTCCAGCGGCCGGTCATCCCGCCGATCGTCCCGGCCGGCGCGGTCGTGGACCAGCTCCACTCCAGTGCGTACCGCAACCCGGGGCAGCTGCCCGCCGGCGCGGTCCTGGTGGTCGGCGCCGGCTCGTCCGGGGTGCAGATCGCGGACGAGCTGCGGCGCTCCGGGCGCGAGGTGTTCCTGTCGGTCGGCCCGCACGAGCGGCCGCCGCGCGACTACCGCGGGCGGGACTTCTGCTGGTGGCTCGGGGTGCTCGGCAAGTGGGACATGGAGACGCCGCCGCAGGGGGCCGAGCACGTGACGATCGCGGTCAGCGGGGCGCGCGGCGGGCACACCGTGGACTTCCGGGATCTGGCCGCCGGTGGGGTCCGGCTGGTCGGGATGACCAGCTCCTTTCAGGACGGGACGCTCACCTTCGCCGACGATCTCGGGGCGAACATCGCGGCCGGGGACGCCAGCTATCTGGGGCTGCTGGACGAGGCCGACGCGTACGTCGTACGCAATGGGATTGATCTTCCGGACGAGCCGCAGGCTCGGCTGCTCGGCCCGGCGCCGGAAGCCGCGGCCGGGGCGCTGCACCTCGCGGACGCCGGCGTCACCTCGATCGTCTGGGCGACCGGGTTCGCCGCCGACTACGGCTGGCTGCAGGTCGACACGTTCGACGAGAAGGGCCGGCCCCGGCACCGGCGCGGCGTCGCGGCCGAGCCCGGCATCTACTTCCTCGGCCTGCCGTGGCTGTCCCGGCGCGGGTCGAGCTTCATCTGGGGCGTCTGGCACGACGCCAAGCACGTCGCTGGTCACATTCAGACACAGCGTGGATATCTAGCCGTCGGAGAGGCCGCATGAACCCCCCGATCGTCGCCGGCGGGCACACCCGGATCCGCCCGTTCAACACCCGCGACACCTACCCCGATCAGCGCCTCGACAACGACCTCTGCCAGGCGGTGGTCGCCGGGAACACGATCTACGTCCGCGGGCAGATCGGGCAGGACCTGGAGACCAGTGGGTCGGTCGGGATCGGTGACGTGGAGGCGCAGGCCGAGCGGGCGATGGCCAACATCGCGATGCTGCTCGGCGAGGCCGGGGCGGCGATGGAGCACCTGGTCAAGCTGACCATCTACCTGGTCGACCCGCGCTACCGGGAGCCCGTCTACCGGACCGTCGGGCGGTGGACCCGGGGCGTGCACCCGATCTCCACCGGCCTGATCGTTTCCGGTCTGGCCCGTCCGGAGTGGCTGGTCGAGATCGACGCGATCGCGGTGCTGCCGTGACGTTCAGCATCGCCGCCGCCGACGACTCCGGGGCGCTCGGGATCGCGATCGCGTCATCGAGCCCGGCCGTCGCCGCCCGCTGCGCGCACGTGCGGCCCGGCGTCGGCGCGGTCTGCTCGCAGAACATCACCGACCCGCGCCTCGGCCCTGCGCTGCTGGATCTCCTCGCCGCCGGCGAGAAACCCGCCGCGGCCCTGGCGTCGGTCACCGCTTCCGGCCGCGACATCCGCTTCCGGCAACTCACCACGATTTCGGCGTACGGCGACAGCGCGCACTACACCGGCCCGGACGCCCTCGGCGTGACCGGCGCGATCTCGGGCCCGTCCGCGGTCGCCGCCGGCAACCTGCTCGCCGACCCGGGTGTCCCGGCCGCCATGACCGCCGCGTTCGAGGCGGCCGACGGGGACCTGGAACTCCGGCTGCTCGCCGCCCTGGAAGCGGGACTCGCCGCCGGGGGAGAGGCCGGCCCGGTCCACTCGGCCGGCCTGATCGTCGTCCGGCGGGTGCCGTGGCCGGAGACCGACCTGCGCGTCGACTGGCACGACACGCCGATCGCGGCGATGCGTGACCTGGTCGGGCGCTGGCTGCCGCAGCGCGACGACTACGTGACCCGGGCGCTGCGGCCGTCCGGGGCGCCGGCGTACGGCGTACCCGGGGATGAGTAAGGCCGCCGCGGCCGCGACCGTCGCCGGGGCCGCGCACTCGCTGATCTCGCTCTCCGAACGGCTGCACGCGCACCCGGAGACGGCGTGGGAGGAGCACCGGGCCGCGGACTGGGTCGGTGCGCTGCTCGCCGAGGCCGGCTTCACGGTCACCGCGAACTACCTCGGCTTCCCGACCGCGCTGCTGGCCACCTACGGCTCCGGCCCGTTCCGGGTCGGGATCTGCGCCGAGTACGACGCGCTGCCCGGGCTCGGGCACGCCTGCGGGCACAATTTGATCGCCGCGTCGTCGGTCGGCGCGGCCCTCGCGCTCGCGCCGCTGGCCGACGAGCTCGGCCTGACCGTCGAGGTCTACGGCACCCCGGCCGAGGAGGGCGGTGGCGGCAAGATCGAGCTGCTCAAACGGGGTGCGTTCGCCGGCCTGGACCTGGCCATGATGGCTCACCCGGCGCCGGTCGACGTGGCCGAGGCGGAGCCGTTCGCGGTCACCCACTCGCACGTCACCTACCGGGGGAAGGCCGCGCACGCCGCCGCCTACCCGGAGCACGGGGTGAACGCGGCCGACGCGTTCACCGTGGCCCAGGTGGCGATCGGGCTGCTCCGGCAGCAGCTGCCGGCCTCGGTGCGGGTGCACGGCGTGCTGACCCGGGGTGGGGAGGCGCCGAACGCGATCCCCGAGCAGACCGAGGGGCGCTGGTACGTCCGCGCCGCCACGCTGGCCGAACTGGCCACCGTGGAGCCCCGGGTGCGGCGCTGCTTCGAGGCCGGGGCGCTGGCGACCGGCTGCACGCTCACCGTCGAGCCGGAGAGCGAGCCGTACTCGGAGTTCCGGGCCGACGCGCGGGCCCTCGGGTTCTACCGGGCGAACGCGGTCGCGCTCGGGCGGCGGTTCGCGGACGGGAGCGACGCGGCGCGGATGAACCGGGCGTCGACCGACATGGGGAACGTGTCGCTGGTGGTGCCGGCGATTCATCCGTACGTCGGGATCGGGTCGCTGCCCGCGCTGAACCACCAGCGGGAGTTCGCCGCGCACTGCGTCGGCGGGCCGGCCGAGAAGGCGCTGCTCGACGCGGCGGTGGCGCTGGCCTGGACGGCGCTGGACACGGCCGGGTGACCGGGCGGGGGTGGGCCCGGTTCGCGGCCGGGCTCGGCGTGGTGTGCGCGGTGGCCCACCTGTCGACGGCGTACGCCGGGATCCGGACCGGCAACCTCGGCCTGGCCGGGCTGGCGCTGGGCATGTCGGTGTTGTGCCTGCCGTGCGTGGCGCGGCTGTGGCGGGGCCCGGACCGCGTGACCTGGCTGATGACGGCGGCGATGACCGCGGCGATGCTGGCCGCGCACGGATCGTTGATGACGCTCGCCGGTCATCACCACGGGGGTTCGGTGTCCGGCCCGAACCTGGTGGCGGGGCTGTTGCTGCTCGTGTCCACATGCGCCGCCACTAGTGGATGGACGATCGATTGGCAACAGACACACGGACATGAACCGTTAACCAAAAGGATGGTTTCCGGCAGCATGCGCCCGGGGGAATAGGTGCCCGCGGGTCGCCCCGCCGAACAGCCGACACCGAGGAGCGCAGCCGGATGACCGTGATCACCGAACCCGCAGTCCACGCCGATGTGCACGTCGACGCGTCCGCGAGCACGGACCTGGCCAGCGACCTGATCACCGCGATGGCGGCGCTGCCCGCCGGGCACCCGTCCCGGCCCGGCCTGCGGGACCGCGCGATCGAGGCGTGGCTGCCACTGGCCCGGCACCTGTCCAGCCGGTACGCCAACCGGGGCGAGCCGCGCGACGACCTCTACCAGGTCGCGGTGCTCGGGCTGATCAAGGCCGCCGACCGGTTCGAGCCGGACCGCGGCGTCGACTTCGCCGGCTTCGCGATCCCGACCATCGTCGGCGAGCTGAAGCGGCACTTCCGGGACAAGACCTGGTCGGTGCGGGTCCCGCGCCGGCTGCAGGAGCTGCGCCTGGCGATCACCGGCGCGAACAACACGCTCAGCCACACGCTGGGCCGCTCGCCGACCGTCGCGGACATCGCCGAGCACCTGGGCGTCACCGAGGACGAGGTGATCGAGGGCCTGGAGGGCGCCCGCGCCTACAACTCGGCCAGCCTGTCGACGCCGGTCAGCGAGAACGGCTCGGAGCTCGGCGAGACGCTCGGCTGCCTGGACGCCGGCTTCGAGGAGGCCGAGCTGCGGGTCGCGCTCGGCCCGGCGATGGCGGCCCTGGACGAGCGCGAGCAGAAGATCATCAGCCTGCGCTTCTACGGGAACCTGACCCAGTCGCAGATCGCCGAGCAGATCGGGATCTCCCAGATGCACGTGTCGCGGCTGCTCACCAAGGCGCTCGCGAAGCTGCGGACCGGCCTCGGCGGCGTCCCCGCCTGACCGTCCGGCGACCGCGCGGCTAAGCTCTGCCGCATGACGGACGTGCGGACACTGCGCTGGTACGGCGGGGTCGCCGTGCTCCTGTTCGGAGTCCTCCCGGCGGTGATGCTGACCCTGCTGGTGACCGGCGGCAACGCGCCGCGGTCGAACGCGTTCCTGCTCCTGCCGGGGATCCCGCTGGTGCTGGCCGCGCTGGTCTACGCGGCGCGCGGCATCACCGGGGCCGACCCGGAGGAGAGCGCGCACTGGATGCGGCGCAGCATGGCCTTCGTCGCCGGCGCGGACCTGATCATGCTGGGCGGCAACGCCCTGATCCGCATGGTCACCGGCTGACGCGCGCGGGTCGGGCGGGCCATCCGGATGTGCTGGGGAAGCCCTTACCGGGTTCACTACGTGTGCGTGCCGTGTCGCAGTAGCGGCAAGCAGCCGCAGGACGGAGTGGACCATCCGTGTCCGCGGTGCCGTGCACCCATGGTGCTCGCGGGCCGGGACTTCGCCGCCCCGCGGCGCCGGGACGCCGCCGGCTGGGCAGCCGTGGCCGCGGTGCTCGCCGCGGGGCTGCGCTACGAGGGTTTCGAGGCGTGCGGCTGTGGTCGCGAGCCGAAATTCCGGCCGCGCACCGGCGCGCAGGTGCGGCGGCGGCGCCGGCTGGCCGTCCGCCGTGGCGTCGCGGTCGCGGTCGTGCTGGCCGCCCGCGATCCGGAGGGCGTCACGGCGCCGGCGCCGGGTCCAGCATCGTGAGGAACTGGTGGAAGGCCTGGTCGGCGCGGGTGGTGTCGGCGGTGGCGTCGAGGTCCATCAGCAGGCCGCGGATCACGGCCAGCAGCAGGGTGGCGAGTTCCTCCCGGCCGATGGTGCGCAAGCCGGCGGCGAGCGGTTCCAGCCAGTCCGTCGTCGCGATCCGCCGGAAGTCCGGCCACAGGTCCGAGCTTCGCTGCAGCTGACCGAACATGCGCAGGAACGGCCGCCCGGCCGGCCCGGTCATCGCGGCCCAGGCCTGCCGCAGCGTGGCCGGGTAGTCCTCGCCGGGCCGGGCCCGCAGCAGGTCACCGAACGTGTCGAGCTGGCGCTGCCGGGCGCGCCCGAGCACGGCCCGCAGCAGCGCGTCCCGGGTGCCGAAGTGGTAGATCAGCATCCGCGCCGACGTGCCGGTGCCGCGCGCCAGTGGCCCGAGCCGGTCGGGCAGGCCGTGCGCGAGCGCGTGATCGGTGCACGCGTCGAGCAACCGTTCCCTGATCTCGGGCTGCGTCCGCCGTCCCATCGCCCCATCTTTTCGCGTAACGATCGCTACGTCTACCGTTGATCGGGACGGCCTGACCAGGGCGGACGTGGAGGTAGTGATGAGAGTGGTGTTCGTGCACGGCGCCTGCGTGCGGGATGGATCGTGGTGGTGGCACCGGACGGCGGCGCTGCTGGCGGAGCACGGCGTGGCGAGCGTGACGCCGGCGCTCCCCAGCTGCGGCGAGGCCGGGGTTGCGGCCGGGACCGACGGCCCCGGCCTGGCTGAGGACATCGCGGCCGTACGGCGGGTGCTGCTGGACGGCGACGAGCCGACGATCGTCGTGGCGCACAGTTACGGCGGCATCGTGACCGCGGAGGCGGCCGCCGGGATCGGCTCGGTGCGGCACCTGCTCCTGATCTCCAGCTACCTGCCGGAGATCGGGCAGAGCCTGTCCGATTTCGGCGACGGCGGGCCCGCCCCGTTCCTGGACATCGACCCGGTCGCTGGCACCTTCGGGGTCGACCCCGGCCTGCTCGTCGACACGTTCCTGCAGGACTGCGACGCGGACGTGTGGGCCCAGGCGCCGGAACACCTCGCGCGGCAGAGCGTCCGGGTGACCGGGCAGCCGGTCGGGGCGGCCGCCTGGCACGACATCCCGTCGACCTACCTGGTGTGCGCCGACGACCGGGGCACGCCGGCCCGGATGCAGCGGGAGTTCGCCAGGCGGGCCGGCCGGACTGTCGAGATCGACGCCGGTCATCATCCGTTTCTGTCGCGGCCTGACGACGTACGCAAGCTGATTCTGAGTCTTTGAATTTTGCCCTCAGCCCGGGCTGTTCGGGCTGGTCAGGCCGAGGTCGTAGGCGAAGATGACGGCCTGGATCCGATCGCGGGCGCCGATCTTGGCGAGGACCCGGCCGACGTGGGTCTTCACCGTCGACTCGGACAGGACCAGGCGCGCGGCGATCTCGCCGTTGGTCCAGCCGCGGCCGATCGCGACCAGGATCTCGCGTTCCCGGTCGGTCAGCGTCGCCAGCCACGGGTCGTTCGACGGCCGGCCCCCGTCCAGATGGTCCGCGAACGCGTCGAGCAGGCGCCGGGTGAGCGCGGGCGCGATCACCGCGTCGCCGCCGGCGACCGCGCGGATGCCGGACAGCAGCTCCTCCGGGTAGGCGTCCTTGAGCAGGAAGCCGCTGGCCCCGGCCCGGAGCGCGGCGTGCACGTACTCGTCCAGGTCGAACGTGGTGAGCATGAGGACGTGCGACCGGCCGCCGTCCGCGATGATCCGCCGGGTGGCCTCGATGCCGTCCAGCCCGGGCATCCGGACGTCCATCAGCACGACGTCCGGGCGCAGCTCCTTGGCCTGCCGCACCGCCTCGACACCGTTGCGGGCCTCGCCGACCACCTGGGTGTCGGGGTGGCTCTCCAGCAGCATCCGGAAGCCGAGGCGCTGCAGCGGCTGGTCGTCCACGATGAGCACGGTGATCATGCCGGCGCGTTCTCCAGATCTAGTCCGGCGTCCACGACCCAGCCGCCGTCCGGGGCCGGCCCGGCGGTGACCGTCCCGCCGTAGATGGCGGCGCGCTCGCGCATGCCGAGCACGCCGTGGCCCTCGCCGGCGGCGGGTTCGGGCCGGTCACCGTCGCCCGGCCCGGTGTCGCGGACCGAGATCCGCAACTCGTTGTCCTGCCGGCGCAGGCTCAGCCGGATCCGGGTGCGCGGCCCGGCGTGTTTGAGCGCGTTGGTCAGCGCCTCCTGCACGATCCGGTAGGCCGCCAGCTGCACACCCCGGTCGAGGGTGTCCAGCACGCCGGCGCTCTGGTACTCGACCTGCGGCCCGGCGGACCGGATCTGCCGGCACAGCGGGTCCAGGTCGGCGACGCCCGGCTGCGGGCTCAGGGCCGGTTCACCGTTCTGCTCGCGCAGCGGGCCGAGCATCCGGCGCAGCTCGGCCAGGGAGGTACGCCCGGTGTCGCCGATCAACCGCAGCGCCTCCTTGCCGCGCTCGGGGTCGAGGTCCGCGGCGTACTTGCCGCCGTCGGCGAGCGTGATGATCACCGACAGGCTGTGGCCGAGGATGTCGTGCATCTCCCGGGCCACCCGGGTGCGCTCGGTGGCCGCGGCCAGCCGGCTGCGCTGATCGCGCTCGACCTCCAGCCGGACGGCGCGTTCGCGCAGCACCGCGAGCTGGGCGCGGCGGATCCGGACGGCGAAGCCCAGCGCCACCGCCGCGGTGCCGACGTTGGCGACGAAGAACAGCACGTCCCAGACCCGGACGACGCCGGACAGCCGGACCAGCACCACGGTGACCGCGACGGCCAGCCCGGGCACCGCCCAGGGCAGCCGGCGCAGACGGCCGTGCAGCACCAGGCTGTAGATCGCGACCAGGACGGCGGCGTCCGCGCGCAGGATGATCCCGGCGGCCCACTCCACCAGCAGCGCGGCCAGCACGGCGCTGAACGCGGCCAGCGGGGCCCGGCGCCGCCACCACAGCGGCAGCACCAGGGCCGCCTGCAGGGCCAGGGTCTGTGCCACCGGGCGATCCGTGATGATCAGCGGCGAGTCGTCGTGGCCGTGCCGGGGGAGCAGGTCGGTCGTGCACGTGACCAGGAAGACCAGCAGCACCACGGCGGTGTCCAGCAGCCAGGGGCGGCGGGCGTCGAGCTCCCGCAGACGCCGCCCGGCCTGGAACAGCCGGGCGGCCACCGGGTGCCCGATGAGGGCCCCGGCCGCGCTGTCCTCGCTGCTCACGGCACCATCCTCCACCAACCGGCGCTCAGGCGTCCGAGCGCGTCAGCCGGTACGCCGCGCCGCCGAGCGCGAGCACCGTCCAGCCGAGCAGGACGAGCAGCCCGGCGCCGGCCGACAGCGTGCCGTCGACGTGGTGCAGGGCGTAGATCGACTCGCCCGCGTCGGACGGCAGGTACGGCGTGAGGTTCGACCGCCAGGACGCCGGCAGCAGCTGGCTCAGGCCGGGGACCAGCAGCAACGTGCCGATCAGCAGCGAGATGCCGCCCGCGGTCGAGCGCAGCAGGACGCCCAGGGCCACCCCGATCACGCCGACCAGCCCCAGGTAGAGCCCGACGCCGAGCACCCCGCGCAGCACCCCGTCGTCCGAGACGCTCATCGCGATGGTGGTGCCGGAGAGGATGCCGCTGCCGATCAGGAACACGAGCACGGCGCCGGCCACGCCGACCAGGAACGCGAGCGCGCCGTAGACGGCCGCCTTCGACCACAGCATCGGCAGTCGGCGGGGCACCGCGGCCAGCGTCGAGCGGATCATGCCGGAGGTGTACTCGCCGGACGAGGTCATCACGCCCAGCACGCCGATCGCGATCAGCGCGAACGACACCCCGAACAGCGAGAGGCTGTACGTGGTGGCGTCGGCGAAGTCCCGATCGGCCGGCCGGTCGTCGCCGATCCCCGACTTGTAGCGCAGGGTGGCGATGACGCCGAGGCCGAGCAGGAACAACAGCGCGAGCCCGAGCGTGATCCAGGTCGAGCGCAACGACCGCAGCTTGGCCCACTCGGAGCGCAGGACCCGGGGCCCGGTGACCTTGAGGCGGGTGTCGACGGTCATGCCGCGCTCACCGGGATGCCGGTCGCGTGGTACTCCACGGATTCGCGGGTCAGGTCCATGAAGGCCTCCTCCAGAGAGACGGTCTTGGCGGTCAGCTCGAACAGGGCGAGACCGTGCTCGGCCGCCTTGAGCCCGATCGTGCGGGCCGGCAGCCCGGTCACGGTCAGCTGCTCCGAGCCCGGCCGCCCGGTGATCTCGACACCGGGACCGGCCAGCACCCGGCGCAGCTCCGTGGGGTCGGCGGTGGCGACCACGACGGCGTCCCCGCCGGCCTGCAGGACCAGCTCCTGCACCGTGGTGTCGGCCAGCACCCGGCCCCGGCCGACGACCACCAGGTGGTCGGCCACCAGCGCCATCTCACTCATCAGATGCGAGGAGACGAATACGGTACGGCCTTCCGCGGCCAGCCCGGTGAGAAGGTTCCGGATCCACAGCACACCCTCCGGGTCGAGCCCGTTGACCGGCTCGTCCAGCATGATCGTCTGCGGGTCGCCGAGCAGCGCCGCGGCGATGCCCAGCCGCTGGCCCATGCCGAGCGAGAACGCGCCGGCCCGCTTGCGGGCCACCGTCTGCAGCCCGGCCTGCTCGATCACCTCGTGGACCCGGGCCCGCGAGATGCCGTTGGTGTACGCGAGCGCCATCAGATGGTCGAACGCCGACCGTCCGGGATGGATCGACCGGGCCTCCAGCAGCGCGCCGACCTCGTGCAGCGGGGCGGTGTGCTCGGCGTAGCGGCGCCCGTTCACGGTCACCGTCCCGGACGTCGGCGCGTCCAGCCCGATGATCATGCGCATGGTGGTGGACTTGCCGGCCCCGTTCGGCCCCAGGAACCCGGTGACCGCCCCGGGCCGGACGGTGAAGTCGATCCCGTCGACGGCGGTCTTGTCGCCGTACCGTTTGGTGAGCTGCCGTGCCTCGATCATCGCTGTCCTCTCGCGTCTGTTCGGGGCAAACGCTAGGGCCGGGCGGGCGCCGATCCGTCGTACCGCGGTGCGATCTTCCCGGGCGCGGTGGTACCGCGGTACCACGCGTCCCGGCCGGGGTACCGCGGCTGCGGTATCCCGGCCGCCGAATTGCCGCAACCGGGCGACGTCGCTGGTAGAACCGGCTGCATGACGCAGTCAGTGGCGCTCCCGGCCCCGCCGGCCGGGCTTTCCGCGGCCGAGGCGGAGTCCCGGCGGCGGAACGGTGCGGGCAACACCGTGCCCGGCGGCGGCTCGCGCACCTATCGCGCGATCCTGCGGACCAACCTGTTCTCGTTCTTCAACGTCATCCTGTTCGTGATCGGCGTGGCGCTGCTCAGCCTGGGCCGCTACAGCGACGCCCTGATCAGCGTCGGGCTGGGCCTGATCAACGCGCTGCTCAGCACCGCGCAGGAGGTCCGGGCCAAACGAAAGCTCGATCGCCTGCAGCTGCTGGACGCCGGCCACGTCGTGGTGATCCGCGACGGCGCCGAGGTGGCGGTCGCCGCGGATCGGGTGGTGCGCGGCGACCTGCTGCGGATCCGCGCCGGCGACCAGATCGTGGTCGACGGCCCGCTGCTCGACGGTGACCGGGTCGAGGCCGACGAGTCGCTGCTGACCGGCGAGTCCGACCCGGTGGCCAAGCAGCCCGGCGACGACCTGCGCTCGGGCAGCCTGTGCGTGGCCGGCGAGGGCCGGCAGCGGGCGCGCGACGTCGGTGCGCACAGCTACGCCGGGCGGCTCACCGCCGAGGCCCGCCGGTCGACCACCGACAAGACGCCGCTGCAGCGGCGGATCGACTTCGTGGTACGGCTGGTCATGGCCCTGACCGTGCTGATGGCCGGCGCCATCCTCGCGCAGGCCGCGCTGGAGGGGTTCTCGCTGCTGCGCGTCGTGCAGATCACGGCCGTACTGTCGGGTCTGATCCCTTATGGGCTGTTCCTGCTGATCGCGGTGGCCTACACCGCCGGCGCGGCCCGGATCGCGCGCGCCGGGGCGCTGGTCCAGCAGGTCAACGCGGTCGAGTCGGTCAGCAACGTGGACGTGGTCTGCACCGACAAGACCGGCACGCTGACCACCGGCCGCCTCGCGCTGGACGAGCTCGTGCCGCTCGGCGGGCACGAGCACGCCGAGGTGACCCGGGCCCTCGGCGGTCTGGTCCACAACGCCGCCGCCCCGAACCAGACCGCCCGGTCGCTGATGGCCGCGCTGCCCGCGACCGGGTGGACGATCCACGACGAGGTGCCGTTCAGCTCCGCGCTGCGCTGGTCCGGCGTCACCGCCGACGAAGGCACCTGGATCCTCGGCGCCCCGGACGCCCTGGCCGGGCACCTCGGCCGTGCGCTGGACGACGGCGGGATCAGCAGCCGCACCGAGCGGGGCCTGCGGGTCCTGCTGCTGGCCCGGGCCGAGGAGCCGGGCGCGGAGCTCCGCGACGGCGACGGCCGGCCGTGCCTGCCGGGGCTGCGACCGGTCGGGCTGATCGTGCTCGCCGACGAGCTGCGTCCCGAGGTGCCGGACACGGTCCGGGGCTTCCAGGAGGGCGGCGTGGCGCTCAAGGTGCTCTCCGGCGACGATCCCCGGACCGTCGCCGCGGTCGCCGCGTCGGCCGGCATCGAGCCCGGCGAGCCGGTGCCCGGCGCCGCGCTGGACGGGCTCGACGACGGCGCCCTGGACCGCGTCGTGGCCGGCACGACGGTCTTCGGCCGGGTCGCGCCCGAGCACAAGGAGCGGATCGTCCGGTCGCTGCGCCGGCAGGGCCGGTACGTCGCGATGATCGGTGACGGGGTCAACGACGCCCGCGCCCTCAAGCAGGCCCAGGTCGGCGTCGCCATGCGCAGCGGCAGCGCGGTCACCCGGGACGTGGCCGACATCGTGCTGACCGGTGACTCCCTGGCCGCGCTGCTGCCGGCCCGGCGGGAGGGCCGCCGGATCATCGCCGGGATCAGCATCTCGCTGTACGTCTTCCTGGCCCGGGTCGCCACCCAGGGCCTGGTGATCCTCACCGTGACCATGCTCGGGCTGGGCTTCCCGTACTCGCCGGCCCAGGTCGGGCTGACCCTGCTGACCGTGGGCATCCCGACGTTCTCCTTGACCGTCTGGGCGAAGCCGGCGCCACCGGACCCGCGCCTGCTCAGCAACATGGCCCGGTTCGTGATCCCCGCGGCGGTGATCACCGCCTCGTTCAGCGCCGCGATCTACGCCGCCCTCTACCAGCTCACCTTGCGCGGCCTGAGCTCCGGGCTCGCCCCGGCCAAGGTGGTGGCCGAGTTCGAGCGCTACACCGGCCTCGCCTACGGCAGCGGCACGGACTTCGCGACCGCGTCGGCCACCATCACCGCCCAGACCGGCCTGTCGACGTTCTTCTGCCTGGCCTCGTTCGTCCTGCTGCTGTTCCTCGCCCCGCCGGCCCGGATCTTCGCCGCCTGGACCCGGCCGACCGGTGACCGGCGGCCCGCGTTGCTGGTCGTCGGCCTGCTGCTGGTCTTCAGCGCGGTCGTCCTGGTGCCGGCCCTGTCCTCGTACTTCGGCCTGATCACCCACGTCCGGGTGGTCTACCTGGTCGTCCACCTCGCGCTGCTGCCCTGGTTCGCCACGCTCAGCGCCGCGTTCCGCCATCGATGGCTCGACCGGGTCCTGGGTCTCAGCCGGCCGCTGGACGAATGACGGCGTACCGCACCTGCGGTACACCGGCCACGGCGCTGGGTTGACGACGAAACGCCACGTCACGGCGACTCTGGACGAGGTCGGAATTCTCCCTCGAAAGGTAACCGTCGTGACATCACTTGCCCGTGGCTGCTTCCGGTGGCGGTTCGCCGTTCTCGGCGGCTGGGTCGCCGCTCTGGTCGCTCTGGTCGCGCTGACGATCGGGTCGGGGACGGCGTTCTCCGAGGACCCCGGCATGCCGGACAGCGAGTCGGCGACCGCCTACAGCCTGATGGCCCAGATGGGCGCCCAGCAGGCCGGCTCCCAGGGATCCGGCGCCGCGACCGAGTCGGGCACGATCGTCTGGCACACCGGCGCCGCGGTCGACTCGGCGGCCGTCAAGCAGCAGTTCACCGCCATGCTCAAGCAGATCAGCGCGCTGCCCGGCGTGCAGGGCGTGGTCAGCCCCTACGACGCGGCCGGCAAGAGCCAGATCAACACCAGGACCAGCACCGCGTACGCGACGATCACCGTCGCCAAGGACACCGACACCGCCGCTATCGAGACCGCGGCCACCGCGCTGCGCAGCCCGGACGTCCAGGTCGCCCTCGGCGATCAGGCCTTCGAGACGATCCCCGGCGGCTCGCACGGCCCGGAGGTCGTCGGCCTGCTCGCCGCCCTGGTCATCCTGTTCCTGGTGTTCCGTTCCGCGTGGGCCGCGGCCCTGCCGATCATCACCGGCATCGTCGGCGTCGCCACCTCGCTGCTGGTCGTCGTCCTGGCCGCGCACGTGATCGACCTGGCCTCGACCAGCATCACGATGGGCGCGCTGATCGGTCTCGGCGTCGGCATCGACTACGCGCTGTTCATCGTCAACCGCTACCGCAAGGCGATGATGGCCGGCGACAGCGTCCCCGAGGCGATCGTCAAGGCGGTCAACACGTCCGGCCGGGCCGTCGTCTTCGCCGGCCTCACCGTGATCGTCGCCCTGCTCGGCATGTACGTCGTCAAGCTCGGCGTGCTCACCGGCATGGCCCAGGCCGCCGCCGTCACCGTGCTGTTCACCGTCGCCGCCGCGATCACCCTGCTGCCGGCCCTGCTCGGCATCCTCGGCCGCAAGGTGCTCTCCCGCCGCCAGCGCAAGGCTCTGGCCGAGGGGATCCCGGCCGTCCCGGTCGCGGCGAAGCCGACCCGGGGCGCCCGCTGGGCCGGCCTGGTGCAGCGCAACCCGCTGCGGGCGGTCGCCGGCGCCGTGCTGGCCGTGGTGATCCTGGCCTCGCCGGTGCTGAGCATCCGGATCGGCGACGCCGACGCCAGCAGCGACCCGGTCGGCTCGGACTCCCGCAACTACTACGAGCTGATGGCCGCCGGGTTCGGCGCCGGCTTCGACGCCTCCCTGCTGCTGGTCGCCGAGGTGCCCGACGCCGCGTCGGCCGCCGCGTTCACCGCCCTGGTCAAGCAGCTGCCGTCGGTCGCCGACGTCGCCTCGGTCTCGGCCGCGCCGATCAAGGACGGCCAGACCATCGCGGTGGCCACCGTCACCCCGGTCACCAGCGCCCAGACCCAGGAGACCACCGACCTGGTCACCAACCTGCGTGACCAGGTCATCACGACCGCCGAGAACGGCAACAACCTGCGGGTGTACGTCGGTGGCAGCACCGCGAGCACGATCGACCTGGCCGAGGCGCTGCTGAGCAAGCTGCCCCTCTACCTCGGGCTGATCGCGCTGCTCGGCTTCCTGCTCCTCGCCGTTGCCTTCCGCAGCCTGCTGGTCCCGCTGATCGGCGCGATCAGCAACATCGCCACCATCCTGGTCGGGCTCGGCGCGGTCACCGCGATCTTCCAGTTCGGCTGGGGCACCGGGCTGCTCGGCGTCGGCACCGGCGCGCCGATCACCTACCTGGTCCCGGTCCTGGTGATGGGCATCATGTTCGGCCTGTCGATGGACTACCAGGTGTTCCTGGTCAGCCGGATGCACGAGGAGTGGACGCACACCCGGGACAACCTCCGCTCGATCCGGGTCGGCCTGACCGAGACCGCCCAGGTCATCGCGGCGGCGGCCACCATCATGCTGTTCGTCTTCGCCTCGTTCGGCTTCAGTGGCGAGCGCATCGTCTCGATGATCGGGATCGGTCTCGCGGTGGCCGTGCTGATCGACGCGTTCGTGGTCCGGATGACGCTCATCCCGGCGCTGATGACGCTGATCGGGCGGGCCAACTGGTTCTACCCGCGCTGGGCCGAGAAGATCACCCCGAAGGTGTCCGTCGAGGGCCCCGCGGAAGCACCGGCCGACCACGAGCCGGCGGTGCTCGCCGGCGCCGGCCACCACCAGTGATCCGCTGACGCCCCGACCCGTAGGGCCCGTGCCGCCGCAGCGGCACGGGCCCTACGTCTGTGCCGGGTGCAGGGGGAGGCGGGCGTGCACGGTGTAGGTGCCGGCGGTGTCCATCGCGGTGGTCAGGGTGCCGCCGGCGGCCTGGGCCCGTTCGCGCATGCCGATCAGGCCGTGGCTGGTGCCGTCGCCGCGGCGGGCCGGGTGGGCCGGGTTGGTGACGGTGAGGTGCAGGCCGGCCGGGGTGTAGTGCAGGTCCACGCCGGCGTGCCGCTCGGTGCCGTGCTTGCCGGCGTTGGTCAGGGCCTCCTGGACGATCCGGTAGGCGGCCAGGTCGGCCACGCCGTGCAGGGGCGCGGGCTCGCCGGAGCGGGTGACCTCGATCGCGAAGCCCGCGGAGCGGAACCCGTCGAACAGCGCGTCGAGGTCGGTGATCCCGGGCACCGGCTGCCGGCTCGGCGCGGCGTCGTCGTCCTGGCGCAGCAGGCCGACCGTCGCGCGCAGCTCGTCGAGGACGGCCCGGCTGGTGTCCCGGATTCCGGCCAGCGCCTCGCGGGCCTTGTCCGGGTGCTCGGCCATCAGGTGGTGCGCGACGCCGGCCTGCGCGTTGACCAGCGTGATGTGGTGGGCCAGGACGTCGTGCAGGTCGCGGGCGATCCGGATGCGCTCCTCCCGGACCCGCTGGTGGGCCTCCTGCTCGCGGGTGCGCTCGGCGAGCGCGGCGCGTTCGTGGATCTCGGCGAGCAGGGCCCGCTGGTTGCGGATCGCGTAGCCGACCGCGACCGCCAGCCCGACGTAGTTGGCCGGGATCAGGTTGCCGATGTCGAACAGGCCATCGGCCTGCCAGGGGATGGCCGCGGCGGTCAGCGCCACGGCGGCGGCCGCGCCGGTGATCCAGGAGATCCGCCGGCCCCGCAGGGTGGCGAGGGTGTAGAGCGCGACGATGGCGGCGACGTCGACCAGCACCAGGTGGTGGGCGGTCACCGGGAGGACGACGCCGGCGGCGACCGTCACGACGGCCACCGCCAGCGGATAGCGCTGCCGCACCAGCAGCGCGGCCGCGCTGTGGAAGATCAGGATCAGCTGGGCGCCGGTCGGCGCCCGGCTCGCCCGGCCGTCCTGATAGGCGACGCTGCAGACCATGATCATGACGACCAGCAGCGGCGGCAGCCAGATCCGCCACGCGTAGCGGCCGTTCTCAGTCACTCGTCCTCGCACCCGCCGGATCGACTTGGTAGGCCAATATCACCAGGCCGGACGGCCCACGATCACGGAGATCGGCATTCCGGCGGAACGGGGCGAGCCCGGGTGGACGTGGCGGGGCGTCCACCCGGGCTCCAGGGGGGAGAGGGACAGCGGTTGCCAGCATCGCGCCGGTTCCGCGCCGGCGCATCAACCCACCGCGGTCATCTCCGGTACCGCATCCGCGGTACACGACCTCACTGGCCGGTCTCGATCCGGTCGGGGAGCGGGGTGGCCGGCGCCGCGTGGCGGTCCTGGACGTAGCGGCGGTAGGCGTAGAGCGCGAGCGAGGCCAGCAGCACCCCGACGCCGATGATCTGCTCGGCCACCCCGCCGTACCCGGCGTCGCCCGGGAACAGGAAGGCGACCCCCAGGAAGACCGCGTTGACCAGGGCGAGTAGGGCGGCGAGCGGGACCAGGACGCCGGGCACCCGGATCGGCCGGGGCCAGTCGGGGCGGTCCTTGCGGAGCAGGACGAAGCCGATCAGCACCATCACCGTGGCGACCAGGTAGCCGATGTTGGAGGCGAAGATGATGCCGAGCGTGTTGCCCACGAAGACGATCATGATGACGTTCAGGACCAGGTCGGCGAACATCGCCCGGGCCGGCAGGCCACGCTCGTTGAGGTGGTTGAACTGCTTGACCGTCATGTCGTCCTTGGCCAGGGCGTAGAGCGCGCGCCCGGCCACCGCGGTGCACGAGTTCATGATCACGAACAGGGCGGCGGCCAGCAGGATCGTGATCACGGCCGAGGCCGGGCCGATCACCTTGGCGAACGCCTGGACGTACATCGAGCCCGGGTCCTCGGCGATCAGCTTGTCGCCCAGGGTGCCGCCCAGGCCCAGGGTGAGGGCGACGGCCATGACGACGGTGAACGCGCCGGACGAGAGCAGTGCCTTCGGGGTGTCCTTGCGCGGGTTGCGGTACTCCGGGGTGAAGACCGCGGCGGCCTCCGTCCCGTACGTCGTCCAGGCGAAGACGAACAGGAACGCGAAGACCAGCCGCCAGCCGTGCCACGGCCCGTCCGAGGTCAGGCCCCAGGTGATGCCGGAGCTGTGGAAGTTGCCCTGGAGCACCGGGAGCACCACCAGGATCACGATGAGCAGGACCGCGAGCGAGCCGAGGATCTTGTTCATCAGGGCGGTCTGCCGGACGCCGTACGCGTTCAGCAGCCACACCACGATCAGCGTGGCGATGCCGATCAGGCCGGGCAGCCCGAGCTGCGACGTGCCGGTGGAGAAGCTCCAGGTCGCGTCCGGGAAGAACTCGCCCTGGATCAGCTGACCCATGAGCAGGGCGTACACCGCGTTGCTGAACGCCCAGCCGGCCCAGTAGCCGAAGGTGACCACGGCGCCGATCGCCGGCAGGTACTTCTTCCACGCCTCGTGGGCGTAGAGCGGGATGCCACCGGCCTTGTCCGGGAACATCGACGCCATCTCGGCGTGGAAGAAGTTCTGGATCATCGCGAGGACGCCGCAGGCGACGTAGAGCGCGGCGACCGTGCCCGATCCGACGCTGCCGATCAGGGGCCCGAGGGTGGCGAAGATGCCCATCGGGATGACGAGGGTCAGCGCGAAGCCGTCGCGCCAGGTCAGGGTGTGCGGTATGGGGGTGGTCACCGTGGTTCCTCTCAGGAGACGCCAGGGAGAAAGGTGCTAGGAGATGCGTGCCATGACGTGCTTGACGACCGTGTAGTCCTCGATCGCGTACGTGGAGAGGTCCTTGCCGTAGCCGGACATCTTGTAGCCGCCGTGCGGCATCTCGTCGGCCACCGTGAGGTGGTCGTTGAGCCAGACCGCGCCGGAGCGCAGCTTCCGGGCCATCCGCATCGACCGGTCGAGCCGGCTGGTCCAGACGGACGCGCTCAGGCCGTAGTCGCTGTTGTTGGCCAGGGTCAGGGCCTGCTGCTCGTCGCCGAACCGCTCGACCGTGACGACCGGCCCGAACACCTCGCTGCGCACGATCTCGGCGTCGGCGCTGACGCCGGTGACGACGGTCGGCGCGACGAACCAGCCGGGCCCGGGCAGCGCGTTGCCGCCGGTCACGATCCGTGCCCCGGCGTCCACGGCCCGGTCGAGGTAGCCGAGCACCCGCTGCCGGTGTGTCTCGGAGATCACCGGTCCCATGTCGCTGCCGCCCTCGGCGAACGGTCCGCCGACCCGGATCGTCGCGGCCATCCCGGCCAGCGCGTCGACCACCCGGTCGTAGACGTCGTCCTGGACCAGGATCCGGGCGGCCGCGGTGCAGTCCTGTCCGGAGTTCCAGAAGGCGGCGACGCGCATCTGGTCGACGAGCAGGTCGAGATCCGCGTCGGCGAAGACCACCACCGGAGCTTTTCCACCCAATTCAAGATGGGTACGGGCGATCCGCGGCACCGCGTTCCGCAGCACCCGTTGCCCGGTGGCCACGCTGCCGGTCACGCAGAGCATGTCGACGCCGGGCACCGTGGTGAGGTCGTTGCCGGTGCCCGGCCCGTCGCCGGCGACGACGTTGAGCACCCCGGGCGGCAGGATCCCGGCCGCCAGCTCGGCCAGGCGCAGCGTGCTCAGCGGGGTCAGCTCGCTGGGCTTGAGCACGACGGTGTTGCCCGCGGCCAGGGCCGGCCCGATCTTCCAGATCGCCATCACCAGGGGGTAGTTCCACGGGGTGATCTGGCCGATCACGCCGACCGGGTCGCGCCGGACGAACGAGGTGCGCCCGGGCAGGTACTCGCGGGCGGCCTTGCCCTCCAGGACGCGGGCGGCGCCGCCGAAGAACCGGAGCTGGTCGGCGGCGCTGTCGATCTCGCCGAGCGCCACCCGCAGCGGTTTGCCGGTGTTGCGGGCCTCCAGGCGGGCGAGGTCGTCCTTCTGCTCCAGCAGGCGGGCGGCCAGGGCGTTGAGCAGGTCGTCGCGCTGCACCGGGGTGGTGTCGGCCCAGTCGTCGAAGGCGTCCCGGGCGCGGCGGACGGCGCGTTCGACGGTGTCGCGGGCGGCGCGCCCGACGGCGGCGATGGTCTCGCCGGTCGACGGGTCGATGACGTCGATGGCGGTGCCGTCACCCTCGACCGGCTCGCCGCCGATCCAGGCCGCCGGCAACGTCCGTACGTCAATCGTGGTTTTCATGGTTTTGGCTCCTCAAGCGGGTGGCAGGACGGGGCGCAGCAGACGCACGCGACGGGCGGACCGGCCGGTGGTGTCCTCGTGGTGGTCGGCGGATTCGAGCAGGCGCACGATCGCGTTGGCGGCGAGGTAGCGGAGCGGCTCGGGTTCCCACCGGCGGCTGCGGTGTCCGATCCAGGGCATCCGGGTGTACGGCGTGTCGAGCCCCGCGACCAGGTCGGCGAGCGCGCGGCCGGCCAGGTAGGACGCGATCACGCCGTGCCCGGAGTAGCCGCCGCCGTGGCCCAGGCCGGTCGCCGGGTGGTAGCCGACCGACATGCTCCAGTCCCGCGGCACCGCCAGCGCGCCGCCCCAGCGGTGGGTGACCGCGTAGCGCGCGGTCGCCGGGAAGTGCTCGTGCAGGGTCTTCTCCAGGCGCGCCCAGACCTCGCTGTTGCGCGCGTCGAACTCGGCGAGGGGGTCGCGCAGCGAGTAGGGGGCGCCGCGCCCGCCGATCGCGATCCGGTCGTCCGGGGTCCGCTGGGCGTAGAAGAACAGGTGCCGCTGATCGCGAACGGTCAGGCCGTGCGGCCAGCCGAGCTCGTCCCAGACCGCGGCCGGCAGCGGCTCGGTGGCGATCATCATCGAGGTCAGCGGCAGGAACGAGGCGGTGGACCGGGACAGGCCGGTGGTCCACGCCTCGGTGGCCAGCAGCACCGACCGGGCGGTCACCGTGCCGCCGGCGGTCCGGACCGTTCCGGCCGCGACGGCGGTGGCCGGGGTGCCCTCGAAGATCTGGACGCCGCGCGCCTCGCAGGCTTCGGCCAGACCGCGGACGAGCCGGGCCGGGTCGATCCGCGCGCAGTGCGGGGTGAAACTGCCGCCGACCAGGCCCGGCGTCGCGACCAGGGCCCGGGCCTCGGCGGCATCCAGCAGCTTGCTGCCGGACTCCAGCATGCCGGTGCCGGTCTGCGCCTCGAACCGGGCGCGCAGCCGGTCCCACTGCGGCCCGGTCGTCGCGATGGCCAGGGTGCCGCCCTTCACGAAGCCGCAGTCGATGCGCTCGGTTTCGGTCACTCCGCCGATCCCGTCGACGGCCTGCTCGACCAGGGCGGCCGCCTCCCGGGTGCGGGGCCAGCCGCTGCGCCGGGCGTAGCGACCGGCGCTCCCGGCGATACCCGCGCCGGCCCAGCCGCCGTTGCGCCCGGCCGCGCCGTAGCCGACGATCTCCGCCTCGATGACCGCGATCCGCCGGTCGGGCTGCCGCAGCGCCAGGTGGTAGGCGGTCCAGAGGCCGGTGAAGCCGCCGCCGACGACCGCCACGTCCACGTCGAGGTCGGTGGTCAGCGCCGGCCGGCGGGTCAGGTCGCCGAGCCGGTCCAGCCAGAGCGACCGCGACCGGTAGGGATTGCCGTGGCGATCGTGCGAGGCGGTCACGGGAACTCGACCACCCAGCGGCCCTCGGTGGCCGAGCGGCCCATCGTGCGGAACGCGTCGGTCAGCTCCGGCAGCCGGATCCGGCCGGTGACCAGGCGGTCCAGCGGCAGCAGGCCGCGCCGGTAGAGGTCCAGGATCCGGCCGAAGTCGACGGCCGGGCGGGCCGAACCGTAGTTGCTGCCGGTCAGGGTGAGCTCGCGCCCGGACATCGCCATCGGGTCGATGGAGATCCGCTCCCCGGTCGCCACCTGCCCGACGACGACCGCGGTGCCGCCGGCGGCCAGGCTGGCGTAGGCCTGCTCGACCCCGGCGGCCCGGCCGCTGGCCTCGAACGCCAGGTCGACGCCCTCCCCGCCGGTCAGCTCGCGGACCGCCTCGACGACGTCGCCGGCCGTGGCGTCGATCGTGTCGGTGGCCCCGAACGACTTCGCCAGCTGCAGTTTCGAGTCGGCGATGTCGACCGCGATCAGCCGGCCCGGCGACTGCAGGGCGGCGCCCATGATCACCGAGAGGCCCACCCCGCCGGCGCCGATCACCAGGACGGACTCGCCGACCCGGACCGGCCGGGTGTTGATCGCCGCGCCCACCCCGGTGGTGACCGCGCAGCCGACGATCGCGGCGACGGCCGGGTCGATGCCCGGGTCGATCCGGATCGCGCCGCTCTCCGGGACGACGACGTACTCGGCGAACGAGCCGACCGACAGGTAGCTGTAGACGTCCTCGCCGTCGCGGGACAGCCGGGTGGTGCCGTCCGGGAGCACGTTGCGGTACGCGTTGGCGACCGCCGACCGGCACAGCTGCGGGCGGCCGGTCACGCAGTACCGGCAGCGGTTACAGCTGGGCGTCCAGGACAGCGCGACGGTGTCGCCGGGGCGCAGGCTGTGCACGCCGGCGCCGACCGACTCGACGATCCCGGCGCCCTCGTGACCGAGCACGAGCGGGGTTGTCGCGCCCCACTCGCCGGCCAGGACGCGGTAGTCGCTGTGGCAGATACCGGCGGCGGTGATCCGGACCCGTACCTCGTCGTGTTTTGGATCTTGAATGTCGATGTCGGTCAGGACGAGATCGTGACCGGGCCCGTCGAAGATCGCCGCTCGCATGCGCATGGTGGTCACT
The DNA here is from genome assembly GCF_019704555.1 of Actinoplanes sp. L3-i22. Lineage (NCBI taxonomy): Bacteria > Bacillati > Actinomycetota > Actinomycetes > Micromonosporales > Micromonosporaceae > Actinoplanes > Actinoplanes sp. L3-i22. Next base: position 6,378,054 of record NZ_AP024745.1, on the reverse strand, counting down.
GGCCGGCCTGGGTGGCCGCCGTGGCTCCGGCGTGGCCGCCGAGGAAGCCCGCGGCGCGGCCGTCGTTGAGGCCCATCACGTCGGAGTAGTGCGAGTACGGGTACCACCAGTACTTGCGCTCCAGGCGGTAGTCGAAGCTGACGTGGGAGGTCTCCATGAACGCCTCCAGGCCCTCCTCGCCCAGCTCCCGGCCGAGGCCGCTGGACCGCTGGCCGCCGAACGGGCCGGCGTCGTTGTCGACCAGCGGGTTGTTGATCCAGACCAGGCCGAACCGCAGCTCCTTGCTGGCGCGCCAGGCCCGTTCCAGATTGGTGGTCAGCACGTTCGCGCCGAGGCCCATCGCGCTGTCGTTCGCCTTGTCGAGTGCCTCGTCGAACGAGTCGACCGGGAGCACCGGGATGATCGGGCCGAACACCTCGCCGGCCTCGGTCAGGTACTCGTGGCTGAGGCCGGTGATGACCGTCGGGCGGAAGAACAGCCCGGGTCCGGCGATCCGTTCGCCGCCGGCCAGGATCTCGCCTCCGGCGAGCCGGGCCCGTTCGACGTACGCGATGGTCTTGTCCAGTTGTTCCGGGGTGCCGAGCGCGCCGACGTCCGTGCCGGTGTCCATCGGGTCGCCGACGACCAGCTCGTCCGCGCGCCGCGCCAGCCGTTCGACGAACGCGTCGTAGATGCCGCGCATGACGTAGACCCGCTCGGCCGACGTGCACACCTGACCGGCGTTGGTGAAGCCGGCCCAGAGCGCGGCCTCGACCGCGTCGTCCAGGTCGACGTCGTCGCAGACGATGAACGGGTCGTGCCCGGACAGCTCCAGCGAGACCCGCTTCACCCGCTCGGCCGACGACCGGATGATCGCCTGCCCGGCCGCCAGGGAACCGGTGAACGCGACCATGTCGACGCCGGGGTGCTCGACCAGCTCGATGCCGGTCTCCCGGCCGCCGGTGACGACCTGGATCACCCCGGGCGGCGCGTCGAACAGCTCGATCATCCGCAGTACGGTCAGCGGGGTCTCCGGCGGGGGCTTGACCACCACGGTGTTGCCGGCCGCGATCGCCGGGGCGATCTTCCAGGCCAGCAGCAGCGCCGGATAGTTCCACGGGGCCAGCGCCGCGACCACCCCGATCGGGTGCTTGACCACCAGGTTGGTGAGGGTGGGCTCCTGCGAGGGCACGATCCGGCCGCCGACGTTGCGGGCCATCTGGGCGTAGAACTCGGTGGCCTCGGCGACCCAGCGGATCTCGTCCATGTTCTCGGCCAGCGCCGAACCGCCCTCGCGGGTCAGCAGCTCGGCCAGCTCACGCTGCGACTCCCGGACCCGCCCGGCGAAGTCCAGCATGATCGTGGAGCGGGCCAGCGCGGAGGTCTGCGCCCACGACTTCTGGGCCGTGCGGGCGGCGCGGACCGCGTCGTCGACGTCGGCCGCGGTCGCCTGCGGGACCGTGTCGACGAGTTCGCCCGTCGCGGGGTTCGTCACCTCGATGACCTTGCGGTCGCCCGCTCCGACCCACGTGCCGTCAATCAGCATCTTCATGGCGACGAAGTTAGGCAGCGCGTTACCGCAGCTCCATGGGCTCTTTACCGCGCTGCCGGGATAGGACCCCTCCCGGATCTCAGCGCAGGAACCGGACCGCCTGGGCCCGGCTGGTGACGCCGAGCTTGCGGTAGATGGCGGTCAGGTGGTTCTGCAGGGTCTTCGGGGAGATGCCCAGGTCGGCGGCGATCACCCGGTTGCTGGTGCCGACCGACAGCGCCTCCAGGACGTGTCGTTCCCGCGCGGTGAGCGCGTGCCCCTCCGGCCGGGCCGCCGACAGCGGCAGCAGCACCCGCACGCCGAGCAGGCCGGACGCGTCCCGCACGGTGATCAGGCTGCCGCCCAGCCGCTTGACCGAGCTGACCACCTCCGGGGCGAACGAGGAGATCTGGTCGGCGCTCGGCGCGGCCGCCCGGTCGTCGCACACCTGGATCCACATCACCTGGTCGTCGCCGCTCAGCCGGAGCGTCACCCGGGACTCGGCGGCCCGCACCGCCAGCGCCACCAGGCTGTGCATGAGCAGGTAGAGCCGGGTGGTCAGCTCCAGCGGCAGGGTCGCCGGCCAGTCCGCCACCTCCAGGTGCACGCGCTTGCGGGCGTGCTCGGACCAGCCGTCGACGATCTGCTCGCGGATCAGCGGGACCATGTCCACCCACTCGCGCTCGGCGGACTCGATCCGCCCGGCCAGCGACCGGACCCGGGCCGCGGCCGGGCCGCCGGTGCCGGTCCCGGCCAGGACGTCGGCCTCGGCGCGCAGCACCCGGACCAGCTCGGCCCGCTCGGTGTCGGCGGCGGACAGCGCCTGCACGGTCCACTCGCGCAGCACCTTGGCCCGCTCGGCGCGCAGGAAGCGCAGCTCCTGGGTCAGGACCATGCTCTCCACGATCGAGCTCACGCACGCGCCGATCAGTTCGAGGGACTGCACGTCGTCGGCGGAGAAGACCCGGGGCTCGCGGTCGAAGACCTCGACGATCCCGAGCCGGCGCTGGCCGCGCAGCAGCGGCACGCAGACGTACCCGCGCAGCCGTTCGGCGTGCACGACCTCCCGGGAGACCGTGCTGTTGGTGCTCAGGTCGGCGATCGTCAGCGGCTCGCGCAGGCCGAACGCCTCGCCGGCCAGGCCCTCGTGCAGGTTCCACGTGTCGATGCCGCGGACGTAGGCGTCGGAGAGGCCGCGGTGCGCGGCCAGCACGTAGCGCTGGGTGGCGATGTCCGCGTACGACAGCGCGCCGATCTGCGCGTTCACCATGCCCAGCGCGCTGTCCAGCGCCGTGGCGAGGACGTGGTCGAGGTCGTCGACGTGCCGGATCGCGTGGGCCAGGCGGCGCAGGATCCGCATCTTCCGGCCGTCCGCCGGGGGCGGGGCCGCCGTCAGGGCCGCCGTCGCCGGCGCGGCCGGGCGCTCGTCGCCGTGCGCCGCGAACACGCCGAGCCGGTTCGTGCTGCCGGCCGCGGTGCGCAGCTCGATCGCGCGGCGGACGTCGGCGGGGGAGTAGAGCCGGTACCCGTTCGCGGCGCGGACCGGGGTCAGCAGGCCGGCGTCCTCCCAGGAGCGCAGCTGCCAGGGCGGCACCCCGGCGGCCGTGGCCGCGCTGCCGATGCTGATCAGCCCGAGGTCGTCCATCGCCCGTCCGGAAGGTTCAGTGAAGGTTCGGTGAACCTACTATAGGCGTCCAGGTCCGCGGCCCCAGTGAGCGGATCGAAACGTGACAGATGTCAGCGGTCTCGCTGACTCCGCTCACTGGGGCGCGACCCCGCCCGCGACGAGGCTTGCCGATGACAGCAGAACCCTTTATCGGCAGGAGGAACGATGACATCTCGGCAACGGCTATCGATGGTCGTCGTAACAGTGCTCGCGGCAATGGGGCTCAGCTTCATGGGTGCGGGAGTGGCCAGCGCCGCGCCCAGCGCCCCGGCGGCCGCGGCCCCGGTGACCGCTCTCGCGACCCCGGTCACCGGCACGGCGGAGAACGGCGGCTCGTTCGCCGGCACCTTCACCCCGTCGAACTTCTCGACGCGGAACGGCGACCTGCTGGCCACCGGATTGTTGACCGGCACGGTCACCGACTCGTCCGGGGACACGGTCGGGACCGTCTCGCGGACCGTCAGCATGCCGGTGACCATCGCCGCGGCGACGTGCCAGGTGCTGAACCTGGTGCTCGGGCCGCTGCACCTGGACCTGCTCGGCCTGGTGGTCGACCTGAACCAGGTGCACCTGCTGATCACCGCGGTGCAGGCGCCCGGCAACCTGCTCGGCAACCTGCTGTGCGCGATCACCCACCTGCTCGACGGCACCCCGACCGCGGGCGGCCTGGCCGCGCTCCTGAACGCGATCCTGGCGCTGCTCGGCCAGCTCTGATCGATCGGTGACACCGGCTCAGCCGCACCCCCGGTGGGTGCGGCTGAGCCAGGTCAGGCCAGCCAGCCGGCGTTCTCGGCGAGGCGGACCGCCTCCAGACGGTTGCGGGCGCCGGTCTTGCGCAGGATCGCCGAGATGTAGTTCCGGACGGTGCCGGTGCTCAGATGCAGCTCGGCCGCGACCTCGGTGGACGGCACCCCGGACGCGGCGACGCTCAGCACGTCGAGCTCGCGCGCCGACAGCGGACTGCGCGGCGCCGCGACCATCGCCACGGCCAGGCCCGCGTCGATCACCCGCTCGCCCCGGACCAGGCCGCGGATGCCGCGGACCAGCTCGCACGGGGCGGCCTGGGTGCTGACCACCCCGCCGACGCGCCGGTCGAGCGCCCGGTTGAGCAGCACCGGCTCGTCCGGGCCGGCCAGTGCCAGGGTCGCGCAGCCGGGCTGCCCGGCGCGCAGCCGGTCGAACGTCGCCAGGCCGTCGCCGGCCAGCAGCGCGATGTCGACCACGGCGACGTCGGGCGACACCGCGCGGGCCATGTCCAGCGCCGGATCGAGGTCGCCCAGGTCGGCGACCACGTCGAGGTCGTCCTCCAGGGACAGGGTCGCGGCCAGGGCGCCGCGGAGCAGGGTCACGGGTTCGACGAGCAGAATGCGGATCATGATGGCCTCCCAGCCAGGGTCGGAGCTTCGGGACGGCCGGACTCGGGCCGGCCGGTTTCCGGATTCCTGCGGGAGGTGGTTCAGCTGGGCGGGCCCGCGTAGCGGACGGTGCGTCCGCGGGCGAGCAGATCACTGGCCAGGCCGCGGCCGGTGGCCGCGAGCTGGGGCTGCCACGACGACGGGACGGTGCCCGTCGCGGGCGCGGTGCCGCCGCCGGAGTTGGCTGTCTGCCCGGTGGGTGTCGACCGGTCAGGCTGCTGCGGCGCGCCCGGGGGCGGCGTCGTCCCCGGCGCCCTTTCCGGCACATGGGGCGTCAGACTGCTGGGCGACGCCTCGATCGAAGGCTGGGCCGGCGGCAGCGGCACGACGTCGGCCTGGGCCGGGCCGGAGGAAAGTGCGGGCAGTGTGGCGATCTCCGCCGGCGGCGAGCTGGGCAATTGCGGCTGCGCCGGGAAATTCAGCGAGGGCAGGGCGGGTAGCTGCGGCAAGGCGGGCGGTCCGGCCTGCAACAGATCCGACGGTACGGGCGGAGAGAGCAGCTCGACGGCGGTCGGCAACACCTTCCGGGCGACCGACCTTCGCACCACCGGCACCGTGGTCCGGGCAACGTCCCGGACCACATGGGACGCGGTCTTACCAACCTTCGGCACTTTGACCTGCACCCGGACCTTCGCCGGCACCTTCGCGACGTGGACCTTCGGCGTGATCGACTTGTGCTTCGGGGCAACCTTGGTTACGCCGGTTGCCGCGGTCTTTACCGAGTCGACCAGTTTCGGCACAGCGGTGTGAGCGACCGGCTGACCGATCGATCCGGTGTCGGCGCGCGCCGCATGATCGAAAAGCATCAGCCCGAGATACGCCACGAAGGCCAGCCCGAGCAGCACGAACAGCCGGACGACGCGCCGGGACACCCCGGCCCCGCCGTCCGCGCGTTGCGCAACTCCGCCTCGCATCTCACCCGGTTACCCAACACCGGAGTGCTGACACCCGTCGATGGAAAGAAAGGGTCAGTAGAGCGGAGCCGGGGCGGCGAGATGCTCCAGGCGGTTGGCGATCATGTCGCAGGTGGCCAGGACGGTCTCGGCGGCGCGGGTCTGGGCCGGCGACAGCGCACGCCCGTGGGCCAGGTCGCGCCACCGGCTCGCGGCGGCCCCGGCCGCGGTCCAGGTGTCCTCGGCCGTCGCGTCCGGGGACATGCCGAGCCGCTCGCCGACGCTGGTGCCGGTCCCGCCCAGCAGGCGGCGGGCGTCCGGGGCGTGCTCCGGCGGCAGCGCGACCCGGCCCCCGCGCAGCGCCGACAGCAGGCGCAGCTCCCGCAGCTCGTGGGTGTCGGCGACGAGCAGTTCCAGGTCGGCCAGCAGCTTGGCGGCCGGCGGGACCTGATGGGTGCGCAGCAGGTGGTCGAGCGTGGTCAGCGCCGACCGGGCGCGCAGCACCGCCCGGCGGCTGGTGAACAGCTCGGCGATCGACGCCTGCAGGTCCTTGAGGCCGCTGTGCTCCTGGAGGCGTTCGGCGAGGGCGGCGCCGGTGTCGCAGCCGGTCCGGGTGAGCGTCAGGGCCAGCCGGACGCCGCCGAGGCCGAGCCGTTGCAGCAGGTGGACGCGGCGCTGGGCGTCGACCGGGGCCAGCGCGCCGGCCGCGGTGAACCGGTCGGTGGAGAGCAGGTACGGCTCCGACTCGGACTTCGGCAGCGCGGCGAGGGTGGCCAGCGTGCTGAACTCGTCGTCGGTCAGGGTGCGGGCGGTCGCGGCGATCAGTGGGGCGACGGCGAGGACGTCCTGGCAGAGGGCGCCGACCCGGGGCTCGCGGCGGCGGCGCCGGGCCTGCTGCTTGGCGGTCAGCAGCGCGTCGAGCCGGCCGCCGCCGACCGTGTCGGCCCGGGACACCACGACCAGCACGTGGATCGGGGCGGCGAGCTGACCCCGTACGTCAATCGTGGTCTGCAGGTTTTGAATGTCGCCGGCACCGAGCTGGGGGGTGACGTAGAGGACGGCGTCGGCGTCGCGCAGCGCCTGCGCAGGCGGGAGGTGCGTGTCGGACAGCTCGGTGCGGCGCAGCACCCGGCTGGGCCAGGCGATGGTGGCCCGGCCGGGGTCGTCCGGCCGCCGGTCGTGCCGCGCGTCAGGGGTGAGCCGCAGGCCGTGCCCGGTGCGGACCATCGGGATCTCGGCGTCGTGCCACCGGGCGGCCGGCTGGGTGGCGTCCCGGTAGGCGACCGTCGTGAGCCGTTCGCCGGGCAGCTCGACCGGGGCCAGCTCCTCGCCGATCAGCGCGTTCACCAGGGTCGACTTGCCGGACTGCGGCGGGCCCGCGACGGCCAGCCGGAGCGGGTCGGCGAGCCGGTCCAGCGTGGTGCGCAGCAGCGCGGCGGCCGGCGGGACCGCCCGGTAGACGTGCGCGGCCTCGTTGAGCAGCCGGTAGACGCGCTGCTCCAGCTCCTCGTCGTCGATCACGCGCGGCCGTTCAGGGCGAGCGCCTGGGTGTGCAGCTGGGCGAGCGCGGCGAGTTCCCGCTCGATCCGGCGGCTGTGCTGCTCACGGGCGGCGACGTCCTGGTCGGCGGCGGCCTTCGCGTTGCGCAACGAGTCCATGATGATCTCCTGCAGGTCCTCGGTGACCGCGGTGAAGTGGTCGCGCAGGGCGCGCTGGACCCGGCGGACGGTGTCGCGGGCGTCCTTGTTGAGCCGCACGAAGACGTCGTCGACGTGCCGGGCGACGATCTGCCGGGCCTCGGCCTGGCGCTTGGTGAGCAGCGATCTGCTCTCGTCGCGGATCGTCTTGCCGCCGAAGATCGCGCCGCCGCCGATCGAGATCGGGTTGATCAGCGACATCCCGGCGAGGCTGGTGACCAGGCCGAACATCACCACGCCGCCGTACGAGCCGCGCAGCCCGATGAACAGTTTCTGGCCGGGGCTGAACTTGGCGACCGGCGGCGCGTCCAGCCCGGGCACCCGGTCGTCCCCGGGCGCACCGGCCGCGACCAGCGCGGGCGGCGGCAGCACCTCGCCGGCCTCGGCCGGGAACCGGGAGGCGACCTGGTAGGCCATCCACTCGGTCCGCTCGGCCAGCCAGGTGGTGCTGGTCTCGGCCAGCTCCTGCAACGACCCGCGCAGCCACGGCTCGAACTCGTCCCAGGCCTTGGCCGGGTCGGCGGTGGCGAAGTACTGGTCGGCCTCGGCGAGCACCGCCCGGGTCCGCTCGCGCAGGTCGTGCTCGATGTCGGACATCAGGTCGCCGATCTCGTCGGACAGCGCGTTCTGCCAGCGGACCGCGCACTTGCGCAGGTCGTCGAGGCGCCGCTGGGTGGCGTGCAGCCGGGCGACGGCCTCCGGCATGCCGGCGTCGCGCTGGGCGGCCAGGTCGTCGCGCAGCGGTGCGGCCAGCTCCTCGAGGGTGATCCGGCTCAGCCGGCCGACCGTCTCGCGGGCCAGCGAGCCGGGCTTGGCGGCCACCGTCTTCTGCAGGTGGGCGATCAGCTCGGGGAAGCCGGACTCGCCGTTGAGGGCGGTGTCGTCCGCCCGCAGCGCGTGCAGGCGCAGCGCCGAGGAGACCGCGGTGGTGGCCGCGGGCACGCCGGCCCGGGCCAGCCGGTCCCGGCCGTCGGCCAGGTTGCGCCGCCAGTCGACGGCGTAGTCGGTCTTGGTGAAGACCACCAGCAGCCCGGGGAAGAACCGGGACAGGCCGCGCAGCAGCGCGATCTCCGGGTCGTCGAGCCCGCGGCCGGCCTCGCAGACGTAGACCACCAGGTCGGCGCCGGCGCTGGTGGCCAGGTCGGTGACCGCCCGGACGTCGCGGTCGGCCGGGCCGGGCAGCCCGGGCAGCGGCGGCGTGTCGATCAGCACCAGGCCGCCGGCGAGCAGCGAGCGGGGCACCGCCACCTCGGCGTGCACCGGCGCGCCGGCCGGGAGCCGGGCGGTGGCCTCGGCGATCGACGCGTCCAGGGCGTCCAGGCCGAGCGGGATCCGGTCCTGCACGCCGACCGGGGCGGTCCAGTCGGCGGCCGGCGAGCCGCGCCGGATCAGGTGCGCGGCCGGCGCCGCGGCGTGCCGGACCACGGTCGGCACCCCGGCACCGCACACGGTGGCATTGATCAGCGCGTTGATAAGCTGGCTGCGGCCCTGCTGAGCGGCGCCGACGACCAGCACGCGCAGCTCCGGGTGCAGCAGCTGGGCGCGGCGGCGGGACAGCCACTCGGCCATCTCGGAGCGGCCGTGCTCGGCGCAGGTCCGGATGGTCGCGTCGAGCACGTCGAGCCAGAGCGGGGCCCCGGAGGCTCGCAGCGGATCGGGTTCCGTCCGAGGGGACGGCACCCGCGCCGGCGGGGCGAGGGAGGCCGGACCCGCATAGGCCGTGGGTCCGGTCTCCCAGTTCGTCATTCGCGCCCGCTCCGTCTCTCGTTCTCCTACAGGTGCAGGTCGCCCAGCAGCCCGTGCGGGGCCTCCTGAGCCGGCGTACCGGTCACGCCGTGCAGCACGTCACCGACGGTTCCGGTGACGCCGCTGACGGTGTCGTGCACGGTGGTGACCGGGTCGTGCGACAGCACATGTCCCAAATCCGGCGTAATCACCGATCCGATCGATGAGGTTGCCCCGCCGAGGCCGGAGTCGTCAAGGCTCGGGACGTGATCGATGGGAACCGATGACGGAAGGTGGCCGATCGTGTCCACTCCGCTGTCGAGCACGCTCCCGACGCCGGCGTGCAGGCCCGGGTCGACCTGCGGCACCGGGACCACCACGTCGGTGACCAGGTGGTTGTCCAGGTGACTGTCGAGGTGCGCGCCCGGGTCCGCGCCCAGCCCACCCCAGTTGCTGTCGCCGGCCACCCCGAGCACCGCGGCGTTCACGCTGAAGCCGCTGGTGACCTCGGCGTTCAGGTGCCCGGCCGGGCTGAGCGCGACCTGCGCGGTGATCGCCTGCAGGTGCGACACCGCCCCGGCGACGTCCAGGTTGGCCACCCCGGTGGTCAGGTCGTCGGCGCCGCCGGCCAGGCCCGGCAGGCCGGTCACCGGCGCCGAGTCGACGACCAGCGGGATCACCTGCTGCACGTCGGCCGCGGTGATGTCGCTCAGGCCGGCCGCGTGCAGCGCCGACTCCGGGTCGACCTCGAACGCCGAGCGGGCGGCCGGGTCGTAGATCAGGTTGAGGACGAATTCCTGCAACGTCGGAAACGAGTCCATGAGGCTCCTTTGAGGCCGTGTCCGGTACCGAACCACAACGTACGGACGCCGCCTCATCTGGACATCGGGCCACCGTCCCCGATCCGGATTAGGGGATTAGGGGAATCACGCCCGCGAATTTTTGGGGGACGATCACAGCTCGGACATCTGGTACGAACGTTGCGACTCACCTATCGAGGAGCGACCACGTGCCCTACGTCCTGGGGATCGACATCGGCGCCGGCAGCACCAAGGCCGCCGTCTGCCGGCGCGCCGACGCCGGTCCCGGCCGCGGCTGGGGGCCGCCGCAGCCGGTGCCGCTCGGCATCCGCTCGCGGACCGTCTCCTCGGCGCTGGCGATGACCCCGGAGGGCGACGTCGTCCCCGGTGACCTGGGCCGGCAGGCGGACGGCAGCGCGGTCGGCGGCTACCTGCGCCGGGTCGGGGACAGCGCGCCGATGCTGTTCGGCGGCGACTGGTTCCCGGCGCACGGCATGGTCGCCGCGATGGCCCGCTGGGTCGTCGACCGGGTCGTCCAGCAGTGCGACGAGGAGCCCGAGCGGATCGCGGTGGCACACCCGTCGGGCTGGGGCGGCGGACGGCTGCACCTGCTGCACGCCGCGCTCGGCGAGGCCGGTCTGGCGCCCGCCGCGCTGGTCACCCGGGCCCGGGCGGTGGTGGAGAGCCACCAGGCGGCGGGGCGGGTGCCGGCCGTGGGCGGGCTGCTGCTGACGTACCGGATCGGCGGGTCGGTCTGTGAGGTCGCGGTGGTGGCGCCGCACGGGCCGGGGCGGCTGGAGCTGCTGGGCAGCGCCGAGGTCGACGAGGTGGCCGGCTTTGATCTTGATGGCACGACTCCGGTCGACGCGCGGGCGATCCTGCAGCCCACGGTGGATCTCGCGCTGCACACGCTGCGCGGCTGCCGGATCGCGCCGGGTGATCTTTCCGCGGTGTTGATCTCCGGGGGCTCTGGGGCCGTATATCCCCATGTGTCTGATCTGCTCGCCGCCGCCTTCCCGGTGCCGGTGCTGCGCGACCAGGACCCGCCGATGACGGTGGCGGCCGGCGCGGCCCTCGCCGTGCGGCCGCAGGCCCGCCGGCTGAACCCGCCGGAGGAGACGCCGGCCGCGGTCGCCACGATGCCGACCGACGCGTGGCCGCAGATCGCCCGGGCCGGCCAGGTGGTCGCCGACCGTCCGCCCCGCCCTCCGGTCGCGGTCGCCGCACTCCGGGCGGAGCACCGCGCCGTGGCCCGGTCGGAAGATCGATGACCGCGCCCGTGACCACCGCCGGCCTGCTCGCCGAGGTGACCGCCGACCCGCTCGCCCCGGTGCAGGCGGCGATCGGCGCACCCGGCGGCCACGGCAAGACCACCCTGCTGCACGAGTTGGCCGCGGTCTGGCGACAGGCGGGTGTCACGGTGGTGACCCCGTGGCAGGCCGCCGAAGCCGTGGGGGAGCAGGTCCTGCTCGCCGACGACGCGCATCGGCTCGACGGGCCGCGGCTGGACGCGCTGATCGCCCACGCCCAGCGGCCCGGCGCCCGCATCGTCGTCGCCTACCGCCCGTGGCCGCAGCCCCGCGGCCTGCCCGCCCTGATCGACCTGCTGCGCCGGGCCCGCCCACCGGTCCGGCTGCCGGCGCTGACCGCCGCCCAGGTCCGCGACCGGCTCGCGCGGGTGGTCGCCGATCCCGCGCCCGAGCTGGTCGCGCTGGTCACCGAGCAGACCGGGGGAGTGCCCCGCTACGTCGCCCGGGTCGCGGACGCGCTCACCCCGGCCGACGCCGCGGCGGTCCGGATCCCGCTGGGCGCGCTCGCCGGCTTCGCCGCCGATCTGGACGACCTCGATCCCGACGTACGGACGGTGCTGCTGGCCGCCGAGGCCGGCGCGGGCCTGTCGTTCGACCTGGTCGCCGCCCTGCTCGACGCGGCGACCGCCCCGGACGCCGGCACGGTCGCCCGGCTGGTGGACGCCGGTCGCGCCACCGGCCTGCTGGCCGCCGACGGCTCGCTCGTCCCGCTGGCCCGCCGGGCGATCGCCGCCCTGGGCCCGATCGGTCTGCGGATCGACGTCCGGCAGCGCCTGGCCGCCCTGCAACTGGCCCGCGGCGGCCCGGTCCTGCCCCTGGTCCGCCCGCTGCTCCGGGACGGCGCCCTGGTCGCGGGCTCGGCCGGTGGCGGCCTCGGTCCCGGTCTCGGCCTCGGTTTCGGTCCCGGCGAGGTCTACGCGGCCGGCGGCGGTTTCGGCAAGGTGTACGCGGCCGCCGGCGAGGAGGCCCTCGGCGGTGACCCCCGGCTGGCCGCCGAGCTGTTCGCGGCGGCGGCCGGCGCCGGCCAGGGCACGGCCGCCCGCCGTGCCCTGGCCACCGCGCTCGCCGGTGACCTCGACGAGGCGTCCCGGCTGGCCGATCAGGCCCTCGCGGCGGACGCGCCGGAGCAGCGGGCCGAGGCCGCGTACGTCGCCGCCGCCGTCCTCACCCAGCGCGGCCAGACCGCCCAGGCCGCCGCCCTCTACCGCTGGTCGCCGTCGGCGGTGGCGGCCGGCTTCGGGTCGATCGCCCGGATCGCCACCGGACACCTGGACGACCCGGAGACACCGGCCGGGTCCGGCACCGCGCCGCCGACCCTGCTGCACTCGGCGGTGGCCCTGATGGCCCGCGGCGTGGCCGAGTCGGTCACCGGCACCCCGGCCGCCGCGCTGTCCGCGCTGGTCCAGGCGGCCACCACGATCGAGCCGGCCGGCCCGGCCGTGCTGCTCCCGGACACCCCCGCCGCGCTCGGCGCGACGATCGCCCTGCACTGCGCCGAACTCGACACCGCCGACGCGCTGCTGGCCCGCGCGGTGCACTCCGGCGCCGGCGGCGCGCTGCTCGCCGACCGGCACCGCCTGCTGCAGGCCTGGGTGCTGATGCAGCGCGGCGGGCGGCCCCCGGTCCCGGACGGGCGTCCCGGCCGCGACCGGCTCCTCGCCGGTGCGCTGCGGGCCGGGCTCAGCCGCCGGGCCAGCGACCTGGTCGGCCTGCGCAGCTCCTGGCCGGACGCCTGTCACGCGCTGATCGGCCAGCCGGTCGACCTGTTCACCCTGCTCCCGCTCGGCGAGCTGGCGGTCACCGCGGCCCGCCTCGGCGAGCACCACCGGGTCGCCGGGCACCTGGCCGAGGCCGACCGGCTGCTGGCCGCGCTCGGCGACCCGCCGCTGTGGAGCGCGCCGCTGCACTGGAGCCGGCTGCACGCCGCGATCCTCGCCGAGGACCACGACGCCGCCGCGCGGCACACCGGGTCGCTGACCGGGCTGCGGGAGTTCAGCCCGTACACCGCGGCGGTGGCGTCCGCGGCCACCCAGTGGACCGCGGTGCTGGCCGGGCGGGCCGACCCGGACGCGGTGATCGCGGCGGCGCACGAGCTCAGCGCGCTCGGCCTGATCGGCGACGGCGCCCGGCTGGTCGGGCAGGCGGCGATCCGGACCACCGACCGCAAGGCCATGACGCTGCTCCTGGACTGCGCCCGCACACTGCAGGAACGCGTCGCCGGGCCGGCCGCGCAGCCGGTCGCCGCGCGCGACCCGCAGCTGCTCAGCGACCGGGAACGCGAGGTCGCCGCGCTGGTCCTGGACGGCCTCACCTACAAGCAGATCGCCGAACGCCTCTACCTCTCGGCGAAGACCGTCGAACACCACCTCGCCCGGATCCGGCAGCGTCTCGACGTCACCGGCCGTCCGGAACTGCTGATCCGCCTCCGCACGCTGCTGGGCACGAAGGATGAGAATTGAGCTCCCGTACGAAGGTGATCACCGGCCTGACGTTGCTGGTCGTGCTCTGGGTGGCGGCCGCCGGGCCGGCGCTGGCCGACGCGGTCCGGCTGATGTCGGCCCGGGTCGCGGCGACCGATCTCGGCGGTCCGGCCGGCACGCTGGTGCTGTCCCTGGAGACCGAGCGCCGGCAGTCGGTGACCGACGGCTCGCCCGCCGAGCTGGCCGCCCAGCGCGTGCACACCGACCACGCCCGGCAGGAGCTGAGTGCCGCGCGGGACGGCTGGACCCGCGACCTGGCCGGCTCCGACGCGGTCCGGCAGACCGACCTTCTGCTGGCCAGGACCGGAAAACTTGCCGACGTACGGGCGCAGGTCGACGCCCGCGCCCTGACGCCGGTGCGGGTCGCGGACGCGTACACCGCGCTGATCGACCCGGTCGGCCTGACGACCCCGACCGTGTACCCGGACCAGCTCGGCGACCGGGCGCCCGGCCTGTCCGCGCTGAGCCGGGCCCGGGAGCTGCTGGCCGAACAGGACGCGCTGCTGGCCGCCACGTCCGGGACGGCCAAGCGCACCGACGCCGACCGGGCCCGGCTGTCCACCCTGGCCGGCGCCCGCCGGACGCTGCTCGCCGCGGTCGGCGGTGGACTGCCCGCCTCGGTCGACGCCGACCTGGCCACCGCGGAGGCCGCGCTGCTGGCCGGGAAGAACGACGGGACGGTCTGGTCGACCGCGTACAACCGGGCCAACACCGAGCTGTGGGCGCTGCAGAACTCCGGCGCCCAGGCCGCGACCGACGCCACCGCCGGGACCGCGGTCGCCGCCGTCGTCCGGGCCGGCCTGATCGGTGGGGTCGGGCTGATCGCGGTGATCGCCGTGCTGCTGACCGCCCTGCGGTCCCGCCGCCGTACCACCGGCGCCACCCGCTCGCCGGCGCGGGCCGCCGCCGGGCCGGACCGGGCCGCCGGACTCGACCCGCTGCTGCGTGACCTGGAACGGCGCAACCAGGGCCTGCTGCACCGGCAGCTGCGCCTGCTCGACACGCTGGCCCGCCGGGAGTCCGACGACGACACGCTCGGCGACCTGTTCCGCGCCGACCACCTGGCCAACCGGATGCGCCGCAACCTGGAGAAGGCGATCACGCTGGCCGGCGGCACCCCCGGCCGGCGCTGGTCCCGGCCGATGCCGCTGGGCGAGGTGGTCCGGGCGGCGGCGGCCGAGATCAGCGAGTACGGCCGGGTCTCCACCTCCCGGATCGACCCGGTCGCCCTGGCCGGACCCGCGATCACCGACCTGATGCACCTGCTCGCCGAGCTGGTCGAGAACGCCGCGACGTTCGCGCCCGCCGAGACCCGGGTGCGGGTGCTCGGCGAGCGGCACGGGATCGGGTACCGGATCACGGTCACCGACGTCGGGCCCGGCATGACCGAGGACGACCTGGCCACCGCGGCCCGGGTGCTGGCCGACCCGGAACCACCGGCCGGCGGCACCTGGTGGGGCCTGTACGCGGCCGGCCGGTTCGCCGCCCGCAGCGGCATCGCGATCACCCTGCACAACGGACCCGACGGCGGCCTGATCGCCGGCGTGGACCTGCCGGCCGCGCTGATCAGCCCGGTCGACAGCGACAACGACACCACCCTCCACGACCTGGAACCGGTGATCAACTGATGAGCCCGACCGAAGAGGCGTGGTACGACGACGACGCCGGCCCGCTGGTCCGCCTCTACGCCCGGGTCGGCGGACGCGCCCCGGCGGTGCACGACGGCCTCGACATGAGCGCCATCGTGCACCGGATGGCGGACGTCCCCGAGCCGGACGGCCTGACCCCCGACCAGCGGTCGGCGCTGCGGCTGGCCCGGGAGCCGGTCGCGCTCTCCGAGATCGCCGCGCACCTGGGCCTGCCGCTCGGGGCGACCCGGCTGCTGCTCGCCGACCTGCACGAGGCCGGCCTGATCGAGGCCCGGCGCCGGGACGCGTCCCCGGACGTGCTGGACCGCCTGCTCAGCGGCCTGAACTCACTCTGAGCCGGTCGTTCTGAACCGCTTGTTCCGCGCCCCCGTCCTGAGACCGACTCCCGGAGACCTGATGAACGACACCGGACCACGGCAGCGGCGGTCGCTGTCCGTGGTGATCCTCGACGGGTTGCTGCGGCTCTCCACCGTCCTGTCCGGACCCGCGCCGACCCCGAAGGTCCGCGAGCCCCGTACCCGCGGCGGCGCCGGGCGCTACGTCCTGATCGCCGCCGCGGTCGTCGCGCTGGCCGGCACCGCCCTGGTGGCGATCCTGCTGGTCCGGGGCTCGGGCGACCCGGCCGCGTCGCCCGACGAGGCCGACGCGCTGCCGGCCGCGCCGTCCCCGCCGGCCGCCGCCGCGCCGTCGGCCGTCGCGTCCGTGCGGGCCGCGACGAGCGTCGGGGCGGCGGTCACCGCGACCCGGCCGTCGTCCCGCCCGCCGGTGGCGTCCGGCTCGGCGGGTGCGAGCGGGACCGCGGTGGTGCCGCTGACCGCGTCCTACCGGATCTCGTCGGCGACGATCGGGCTGCTCGGCTACAGGATGACCGTCACCGTGGCGAACCCCGGCGCGACGGCCAAGGACGGCTGGGCGCTCACGGTGACCCTGCCCCGGCCGACGCTGATGGTCACCAACGTGGCCGGCGCTACCGCGACCCAGAGCGGCTCGACCTGGACCTTCGCGCCGGACGCGGACACCGCCGGGGTCCCGGCGGACGGCTCGGTGGAGATCTCGTTCGGGGTGACCGGGGCGACGCTGATCGACGCGGCCCCGCAGGACTGCCGGGTCGACGGGACTCCCTGCACGAGCTGAGCGCGTTGTTGTCCCTGGCCGGGGCCCGTTTTGTCCCTGGCCGGGGCGCTCAGTCGAGCTCGCCGGCGACCAGGCGGATGGTGAAGCCCTCCGGGCCCCGGTGCAGGCCGACGAAGCCGCACATCTGGTGGCTGATCCACAGCCCGAGCCCACCGCTGCCGGCCGGCCGGTCCGCGGGGAGCAGCCCGGCGTACGGCTCCCGGGGGCCCTCCCCGGCGTCGGTCACGGTGACCACGACGCGCCGGGGCGCCGCCCACGCCCGGACGGTCACCGGCGGCTTGCCGTGCAGCAGCCCGTTGGCCACCGCCTCGCTCACCGCCACCAGCAGGCCGTTGAGGTCGTCGCGGGTCAGCGCGCTGCCGGCGGCGGCCGCGGTGACGGCGGCGCGCACCCGCACCGGGGTCGGGTCGACCAGCTCCAGCCAGGGCGGGCCCTGCTCGATCGGGTCACGCCAGGTGTCCGACCGGGCGCGCAGGAAGTCGACCGGGTCCACGAAGGCCGGATTGGCCGCGTGCCGGTGGGCGTCGGCCACGTGCGGATGGGTGCGGCGGACCTCGGCGAGCACGTCCGCCGGGGCGGTACGGGTGTCGTACGGGCAGATGCTCCACACCGGGAAGTCGTCGTACGCGTGGTTGATGGCCGCCTCGTACCTCGCCCACCAGTCCCACCGCGCGCCGGTGCCCGGGTGCGGGACGTCGCCGGCGACCCGGATCTGGTGCACGCCCCGGGCCGTGTACTCCCCGAAGAGCTTGCGGTAGTGGCGGATCGCGGTGGCGGGCCGCGCGTACTGCTCGCCGCCGTCGAGGAACTCGATCCCGCTGCCGGCGCCGAACGCCCGGCGGACCAGCTCCTGGTTCCGGGCGGCGAACGTCGAGATCACCGGCTCGCCGGCGGCCAGCCCGTCGGTGAAGAACGGCACGATCACGGCGAGGAACTGCTCGTCGGAGCCGTAGAAGGCGGTCTCGTGGAAGTAACCGGAGTGGCCGGCCGCGGCCCCGGACCTCATGCGGACACCACCTGCACTTCCAGCCCGCCCATCGGCACCAGATCGGCGATCATCTTCGGGACGCTCTCGGCCCGCGCCCGGAGCACCGCGGTCACGCCCAGCCGGTTCGCGTACGCCGCGAGCAGGGCCAGGCCGCGATGGTCGACGAAGGCCAGCGCGGTGGCGTCGACGGTGAGCCGGCCGTCCCGCGGGGCCGGCCGGGCGTGCCGCAGCACGGCGGCCAGGACCCGGCGGTTGTCCGGGTCGATCTCGCCGGCCAGCGCCAGCTCGGCGGCCGGGCCGCCGGTGGCGTAGAGCCGGAACTCGCTGCCGCCCGGGGTCAGCGCCGCGTGCGGGCAGGTCGCCTCGGCCAGGGCGGTGCGGTCCAGCACCGTGCGGTCGAAGCCGCACAGCCCGGCGACCGGCCGCCGGGCGATGAACGCGTCGGCCAGATGCTCGTACCGGATCCAGGCGGCGCGCTGCCGGTCGGTCCGGACCAGCGAGGTGACGTCGGCCGCGATCCGCAGCCCGGTCCACCCGTCGGCCAGGGCCTGGTCGGCGGCCTCGAAGAACCGGTCGACCTGCCGCTCGGGCTCGATCGGCTCGCCGGCGCTGTACATCTGCCCGATCGAGGTGACCTCGGCCTGGCCGCCGGCGATCGCGGCGGCCAGCCCGTCGAGGCCGAGCGGCGTGGCTGTCCCGGCGCCGCCGACGTAGAGGATCCGCTCGCGCGCGGCCAGGCCGTCGGCGAGGAACTGGCCGGCGTTGGCCCGGAAGTCGGCGGGCTGCTCGAAGACCCAGCCGACGTGGTCGTGCAGGCTCAGACCACGGGCTGTGTCGATGACCGCCGACCGCCGCATTATCGCAGCCTACCTCGCGTTCCGCAGAGCCTCGCCGGCCCGGCTCAGCCGAGCAGGCCGCCGCGGGTGGGCGGCAGGTCGCTGGTCCCGTCCCGGTGGGCCTTCACCGCGAGCACCTGGTTGACGCCGATCCGGGCCTGCTCGAAGGCGAGCGCCGAGGCCGCCATGTAGAGCCGCCACACCCGGGCCCGGCCGGGACCGGCCAGATCCACCGCGGCGGCCCAGTCCGACTCCAGATTCACCACCCAGGCCCGCAGGGTACGGCCGTAGTGCTCGCGCAACGCGTGCACGTCGCGGACCTCGAACCCGGCGTCCTCCAGCAACGTCACGGTGGTGCCGGCCGGGGCCAGCTCGCCGTCCGGGAACACGTACGCGTCGATGAAGCTGCGCTGCCGGGGCGCGCCCGCCGGCGCCGGGTGCAGCGCGGAGATCTGGTGGTTGAGCAGCCGCCCGCCCGGCTTGAGCTGGCGGTACAGGATCCCCGCGTACTCCCGGTAGGGCCCGGTGCCGACGTGCTCGGCCATGCCCACACTGGAGATCGCGTCGAACGGCCCGTCGTCCAGGTCGCGGTAGTCCTGGACCCGGATCTCCACCTGGTGGCCGAGCCCGGCCGCGGCGACCTGCTTGCGGGCGAAGTCGGCCTGCTCGGTGGAGAGCGTGATGCCGAGCACGTGCACGCCGTACTCCCGGGCCGCGTGCATCGCCAGCGCGCCCCAGCCGCAGCCGACGTCGAGCAGCCGCATGCCGGGCTGCAGCCCGAGCTTGCGGCAGATCAGGTCGAGCTTGTCGCGCTGCGCGTCGGCCAGCCCGTAGCCGGGGTCGTCCGACGTCCAGTAGGCGCACGAGTAGACCATGCTCTCGCCGAGCACGATCCGGTAGAAGTCGTTGCCGACGTCGTAGTGGTGGCTGATCGCCCGGCGGTCGCGGCCCCGGCTGTGCCGGCTGCCGGTGACGACCATCTCCTCCGGCGGCGGCTTCGGCCGGCTGCCGATGATCCCCAGCCGCAGGGCCTCGCCGGCGATCGCGCGCAGCGGCACGTCCGGGGCGCCGGGGGAGTTCCAGAGCAGCGGGGCGAGGCGGGCGAGCGCGTCGTAGAGGTCGCCCTCGACGTCGATCTCGCCGGCCACGTACGCCCGGGCCAGGCCGAGCTGGTCGGGCTGCCACATCAGCCGGCGCAGCGCGCGGCGGTGGCGGACGATCACCAGCGGGGCGCCGGCGGGGCCGGATCGGGTGCCGTCCCAGGCTTGGAGCCGTACCGGCAAGGGGGTCTGCAGCAACGTCTCGAGCAGGCTCTTGAGCCTGTCGGCGGTGGTCTCGTGGGTGTTCTTGGTCGGCATGAGGACCTCCGAGGGGTGGATCTCCGAGTCACTATCCGCCCGTCATCGGCATTTATATAAGGTCCTTTTGTATATCTGTGGCGAACGACTCAGCGGAGCCGCGCGGCCAGCCCGTCGACGATCAGCGCGAGCCCGGCCTCGAACGCCTCCGCGAAGCCCGCGTCGTCGTCGGCGGCCTGCTCCTCCAGCACGCTGCCGACGGTGAAGTGGCCGGCGGTCAGCATCGCGGTCCGCGCGTCGGCCTCGGGCAGCCCGGCCGCGACCAGGAACGCGAACTTGGCCAGCGCCCGGTCGAGGTCCTCGCCGCGCGGCCTGGTCCCGGCGTGCAGGCGGGCGCCGTCCCGCCGGAGCAGCAGCGTCCGGCGGAAACCGCGCGAGTTCTCGGTGAACCAGGCGCGCCAGTCGTCGGCGGGGCCCGGCAGGGGAGCCGTCGCGTGCGGCGCCATCGCCGCCTCGGCCATCGCGGTGAGCAGCACGTCCTTGTTCTTGAAGTGCCAGTAGAGCGAGGGCTGCTCTACGCCGAGCCGCTGCGCCAGCCGCCGCGTGCTCACCGCGTCCAGGCCGACCTCGTCGAGCAGGTCGAGCGCCTCGGTGATCACGGTCTCCCGGTTCAGTTTCGCCACCTTGACAGTCTATCGGTGATAGGTAACCATCAAAAATCTATCACTGAAAGGTTGGGCCATGACCAGTCTCAAGATCCTCATCTGTGGTGCCGGCATCGCCGGTCAGGCCGCGGCGTTCTGGCTGGCCGGGGGCGGGCACCGGGTCACGGTGGCGGAGCGCTTCCCGGCGCTGCGGGCCACCGGCGCGCAGATCGACCTGCGCGGCCAGGGCGTCCAGGCGATCGAGCGGATGGGCCTGCTCGACGCGGTCCGGAGCCGACTCGTGCACGAGCCCGGCGTCGCGTTCGTCGACGGGCACGGCCGGCGCTGGGGCACGGTCCTGGCCAACACCTCGGGCCAGGGAAAACAAACCCTGACTTCGGAGTACGAGATCATGCGCGGCGACCTCGTGCGGATCCTGCACGACGCCACGAAGGATCGCGCCGAGTTCGCCTTCGGCCGTGGTGTGGAGAGCTTCGCGCAGCACGAGGGGCACGTCACGGCGCGGTTCTCGGACGGCGTCGAGGAGGACTTCGACCTGCTGATCGGGGCGGACGGGCAGGGGTCGCGGGTGCGCCGGGCCATGCTGCCGGCCGGTGAGCCGGAGCCGTACCGGCCGGTCGGCATCCACATGGCGTACTGGTTCGTGCCGCGGATCGGGTCGGACAGCGACATGCGCGAGACGTACAACGCGCCCGGTGGCCGGATGATCATGCGGCGTAGCCACAACGCCACCGAGACGCAGGTCTACTTCGCGCTGTGGGAGCGGTCCGCCGAGGCGTCCGCGATCCACCGGCAGCCGGTCGAGCGGCAGAAGCGGTTCTGGGCCGAGCGGTTCCGGGACGCCGGCTGGCAGACCGGACGATTCGTGGCCGGTATGGAGCCGGCCGAGTTCTTCTACTCGCAGGAGGTGCTGCAGGTGCGGATGGACACCTGGTCCAGCGGCCGGGTGGCCGTCGTCGGGGACGCCGCCTACTGCCCGTCGCCGTACAGCGGGATGGGCACCTCGGGCGGCCTGGCCGGTGCGTACGTGCTGGCCGGCGAGATCAACAAGAGTCCCGGGGACCTGCCCGCCGCCCTGGCCGCCTACGAAGAGACCCTGCGCCCGTTCGTGGACCGGATCCAGGCCGAGGTCAACCCACGCATCCTGCGCTTCGGTTTCCCGCGGAGCCGGCTCGGGATCGGCGCGCTGCGGGCAATGGGCGCGGCCGGCTCGTTCCTGCACCTGCCGGAGCTCGCCGCCCGCTTCGCCAAGGAGGACCGCGGCGGCGCCTGGCCCCTCCCGGCCTACCCACCAGCCGGCGTCCCGGCCACCTGATCCGGGCCGGTCATCGGATGTCCGGGTAGGACAGACGCGCTGTCCTTGTCGCGTGCGGACAGCGTGACAGTATGTGGGCATGGGTCGTGCCGCGCGAGCTTGCCTGTTCATCGGTGCCGCTGTCCTCCTGGCCGGCCTCGGCGTCTTCCTGATCCGGGCCGGACTCGATCGGGCCGACAAGCTTGCCAGCGTTCTCGGCCTGTTCCTGAACATCGCGGCGATCGTCCTGACAGTTCTCGGTCTCCGCGGGGGCGCGGCAACCGGGCCTCCGGCGGGCGGAGTCACGATCCACGGCGACGTGACGGCTCGGCGGGACTTCGTCGTCGGCGACGTGACCTATCAGCAGCGTCCCGGCGACGATGACGCGTCCTGAGCCGAGCCCGGACTCCGATCCGCCGAACGGCCTGGGGGCCGGCTCACGTCTCGCCCGCGCACGGCGGCTGGCCGGGCGGGTCTTCTTCGGCGGGGCGGAGGCCGGCCGCGACTTCGTGGCCGGCGACGTCATCTACCACCAGTATCCGGAGCCGGCGGTGGCCGCGCCGGTCACCGGTCCGTCCGCGCTGGATGCCGCGACGATGGCGCTGGCCGACCCGGTCGACACCGGTTCGGCGGGCTACGCCGAGCTGCTGAAGTTCAGCACCCATCGGCCGATGACGGTCCTGCTCTCCGATGATCCGGACGTCAGCGTGCCGACCGCCGTGCGGTTGCTGCGCGACCAGAACCACGACGGGATGTACCGGCTCACTGCGGCCGGCCTGCGGAGCACTCCGATGGGCGAGCAGTTCCACGCCTCCTGTGGCTACCTTCTGGACCAGACCGGGGACGACGCCGACGATGTCCGCATCGCCGGACTGTTGCGCCTGGTCCGCGCCGCGATCGGCCCGCTGCGGTCCCGCCTGGTGGTCGCCGCGCGGCCCGAGGGCGGCCTGCGGCAGGCACTCGCGGCGGACTGCTTTGAACTCGATGCGAGGGTGACGCCCGGGCAGCTCATCGGCCCGGCGCTGGGCAACCGGCCACATCAGTTGGATCGGCTGGTGGAGGGGATGACCGGCGCCCGGGCGCCCGCCGACGGTGTGGCTCTGCGGGACCTGCGGCGGCGTGCCGAGGGCGAGCTCGACGACTGGTTCGCGGCGCTGCCCGGCTGGGACGACCGGGGGCACGCACTGGCGTTGGCAGTGCTCGACGGACTGCCCTACGACCTGGTCCGGCGCCACGGCGAACGACTTGCCCGGGCCTTCGCCGAGGCGCCGGCGGTCACGGTGCTGCTCGACGCCGATGTGCCGCGCGCATCCCGGCACCATCTGCGGAGCGCGCGCCTGGAACGGTTACGGGCCGAGGTGTTCGCCGACTATGCGACGACGCCCGACGGTGAGGTCCGGACCGAGTCGGTCCGGTATCGGGACGCGGCGTATCCCAGCGCCGTCCTCCGGTATGCCTGGAGTGAGTACGACGACGTGCCGCACGTGCTGCTGCACTGGCTGCTGGGGCTCGGCGGCGACCCCGACGAGGCCGTCCGCATCCGCGCTGCGACGGCCGCGGGCATGCTGGCAACGCTGGCGTTCGACCATGTCCGAGACGTGGTGGTCGAGCCCTGGGCCGGGGACGGTGACCCGAGGCTGCGCGATGCCGCGGCGTGCGCCCTGCATCTGCCCTCCCTCGACCCGCACCTGTACGCGCGGGTGCGCGGGACCCTGGACCGGTGGATCGAGAGTGGCACACCGGCGTTGAGCGCGGCGGCGGGACGAGCCCTCGGCGCGAGCGTCGGGCACGTCGACCCCGGCGCCGCCCTCACCCGGCTGGATGCGCTGGCCGGAACGGGCCAGCAGACCGCGTCGCTCGCGGTCGCCGACAGCCTCGCCGAACTTGTCGAGTGGGACCCGCGATCGGCCGTCCTCGTGCTGCGCACGATCGCCGAGTGGGTGCGGGTGCGCGATCCGTCCCGCAACCGCACCGGGCAGCTGGCCTTCCTGGTCCTCGCCACTGATCTGACCACGGAGCACCGGGCCGGGTTCTCATGGCCCACCCTGCTGGCCCTGGCCGAGTCCTCGGCCGAGGTGGACGCCCTCGTCGTGCACCTGTGGCAACGGGTTCTCAACGAGCGGTTCTACGACACGGACGCCCGGACCGTCCTGACCGTCTGGGCGTCGGTGGCCGAGGCACAGCCGGCGATCCGCCCGGCGTTTCACCGTCTGGTGGTGTCGATGGCCCGCGATCACCCCCGAACCCGGCGCATCCTGCGGACGCTCGCCACGACCTGGGTCTCGCACCGCACCCCACGCACGTCACCCCACGTGGCCGCGGCGGTCTTCGCCGCGATGAACGAAGGAGCTCTCTCTCATGATCGGTGACGGCCAGGCTCTCATCCGGTCGCAACGGGCGGTCGGCCTGTTCTCCGGTCGCCGGATGGCCGGGATCGGCACGGCGACGGTCTGCTCGACGGCGGACGGCTCGCTCTTCGTGGCGAACGGGGGCGTGGCGCCACGGTCGGCACGGTTCGCCTATGAGGTCGACGTCACCGATCACGAGGAGGTCCTGACGTTCGACGGGCTGCCCAGTGTCGAGGAGGCACTGTCGTTCTCCGCCCAGGTCCAGGTGGGCTGGCGCGTCCACGACCCGATGGAGATCGTCCGGCGCGGCGTCAACTCGGGGACGGACCATCTTCGTGCCCGGCTGCACGATGAGCTGCGCGACGTCTGCCGGCGATTCTCGGCGGTGGAGGTGACGATGGCCGAACACGCGGCGCGGACCGCCTTCGACAGCCCGCGGCCCTACGAGGTGGGCATCACGGTGTACCGCTTGGCGGTCCATCTGACGCTCGACCCGCTGGCCCGTGACTTCCTGCGGAAACGCTACGAGGCAGGTTTCGATCGCGAGACGGCGGCGGCAAGGCACGAGGTCGAACGACTTCGGCAGGAGCAGGCGCACGAACTGGAGAGGGCCCGCCGGCCGGACGCGCCGATCGGCGATGTCCGCAGCCTCATCGCGCTGCATCTGGCGCGCAATCCCCAGGACACCGAGACCGCGCTGAACGTGCTCGCCCGGCTCGAAGGGGCGGACCGCGACAACCGGCAGAAACTCTTCGAGATGTTGTTGACGAACGGGCTGATCCAGTCCAGTGACGTGGAGCCGTTCGTCGGCGCGGCCGCTCAGCTGCTGAGCCCGGCGCCCGGGATGATCCCGGGCGCCGAGCCGCTACCGGCCTGGGGCCAGCCGCCCTGGACGCTCTACCTGGTCGTCGATCCGACCACCGGGCGGCGCGAGGAGCTCGAGACCCAGATCGGCAACCTGCTCGAGGTCCGGGACGCGCATCCGGACCTGGTGCGGTACATCGGTATCGGGGTGGTGGCGGCCGGTCCGGAGCCGGTGGTCCTCCGGGAACCGTTCGACGAGGGCGACGAGATCCGGGTGCCGGCGGAGGAGGGAACCACGGATGTCGCGACGGCGGTCGGCCTGCTGGCCGGCCAGTTGACCGGGGGCCGGGCCGCGGACGGCAATCCGGGGCTGCGTCCCTGGGTGCTGCTGATCGGTCTGCCGGTGCCGCCGTCCGGGCTGCCCGGCCAGGCGGAGGTGTTCGCCGCGCCGGAACTGTCGCCCGGGCTGTTCGACGTCCTGCTCCGTGCGCTGCTGGAGGCGGCCGGCGGCCGCCAGCCTGATCCGGCCGGCGTGCGTGAGCTCGTGGACGGCGATCGGGCATGACCCCGCCGCGACCGGTCCGGCCGGTCACCGCGGGGTCGGCCGCTCAGTGGGGCTCGACGACGGGGACGCGGTGGGGCACGGGGTGCCGCGGTCGAAGGTGTAGCGGGCCTCGATCGTATAGGTGCCGGCGGCCTGGGCGACCAGCTCGGTCCACTCGCCGCTCTGGGCGAGGCAGGCGTGCGGCGTCGAGCCGTGGATGGCCAGCCACGGTGACCAGGCGATCCGGACCAGGGTGGAGCCGGGGCTGGGCAGGTGGACGGTGACCGCGGCCGGGCCGGCGTAGGTGACCGTGGCCGGGGTCGAGGCCAGCGGGTCGGAACCCTCGACCTGGTAGATCCGCCAGTTCGGGTCGCTCCAGACCAGCGGGAGCCAGGCCTGGCCGGCCGCGATGATCCGGGCCTCGGCGACGCCGGCGTCGTCCGGTTCGGCGGTGGGCAGCACGACGAAGCCGACGCTCCAGGTGTGCAGCCAGGTGCGGTACGACTCCGGGGTCAGGGTGTTGTCGTAGAAGAGCGGGTGACGCCGGACGTCGGTCTGCCGGTTCCAGCCGCGGGCCAGGTTGACGTACGGGGCGATCCCGACCGCCTCCCAGTGCGTGCGCAGCGGCACGACCTCGACCCGGCGCTGCCCGGTGTTACGGCGCTGCAGCTCGGCGATCAGCGGCTGGGCGTCGGCGACCGTGGCGGTCACCGTCGAGGTGCGGGAGTAGTCGTAGAGCGGCTGGATCACGGTCCACGAGGCGAGACCGATGGCTACCACGTACGTCGCGATGGTCTTGACGTCCCGGGTCTTGCTGATCGCGGCGGTGCAGATCAGGAACGCGGCGCTGACCAGGACGGCGAGGCGCTCGACGTTGCTGCCGATCGGGGTGGGCAGCAGCCAGCACAGCACCACGCCGACCGCGTAGACCCAGGCGCCGGCCCGGACCGTCCGCCAGTTCGCCGGGGTCAGCACCGCGACGGCGATCGCGGCGCCGACCGTGACCAGGGCGGCGTACCAGTGGAACGGCTGGACGCCGGAGAACGGGAACAGCATCGACGTGGCGCCGATCACCACCGGTGGCCCGGAGGCGAGCCAGAGGGCGTGCCGGCGGCGGCCGGTCAGGAACAGCGCCGCGGCCAGCACCTCGATGAACAGGCCGGCGACCGGGCTGCCCAGGGTGGCGATCGTGCCGAGCACCGCGGCGGCCACCGGCCGGGGGCGGCCGTGCCCGGTTCCGGTCAGCAGGCAGATCGCCGCGCCGAGCGCGAAGAACAACCCCAGGAGGTACGTCACCCGCCCGGCGGCCAGGTTCCCCCAGACGGCGACCGACAGCCACAGGGCCGGCAGCAGCGGCCGGGGGACGCCGGAGCGGGAGAGCAGGAACCCGGCGAGTGCCGCCGTCCCGGTGCAGGCCAGCACCCCGGTGGTCCGGACGCCGAGCCAGGCCATCAGGTACGGCGAGATCACGCTGTACGTCGCGGGGTGGATGCCGCCGTACCAGGACAGGTTGTAGGCCGAGCCCGGGTGGTGCCGGACGAACGCGGTCCAGGCGTACTGCGCGGCCAGGTCGCCGGCGTCGCGGGCCAGCCACAGCCCCCAGATCAGGCTGAGCACGCCGGCGAGGGAGCCGGCCACCACGTCGGGCCGGCGCCACCAGTGGGGCAGGGCGACGCGTGGACCGGCGTGGACGCGGTCGAGAAGGGCCATCGGGTCGTCCCAGATCCGTTCGTCCGGTGCCGCCGGAGGCAGGACCGGCTTCGGCCGCAGACCGTAACATCTCGCGGGTCAGAAAATGGTCACGCCGGATGGTGACGACGGCCCGGACCCCGGCGGCGCGCTCGTCGGCTAGCGTGGCCGGGATGGATCGAGATCTTCTCGCGGCCCGGGACCTGGTCGCCGCGGTGGCCGTGCGCGCCGGGCAACTCCAGCTCGAACGACGCGACACGCTGCGGGTCGGCGCGCCGAAAGCGCACGTCAACGACGTCGTCTCGGATGTCGACCTGGCCAGCGAGCAGCTGATCGTGGACGCCATCCGGGCCGCCTGGCCGGACGACGCGGTGCAGGCCGAGGAGGGCGGTGGCCGGGCCGGCACCAGCGGGTGGACGTGGATCGTCGACCCGCTCGACGGGACCCGGAACTACATCAGCCGGACCGGTCCGTGGTCGGTGTGCGTCGCGCTGCGTCACGAGGACCGGCCGCGGCTCGCCGTCGTGCACGAGCCGGTGGCCGGGGAGACGTTCAGCGCGATCGCCGGCGGCGGCGCGTTCCTCAACGGCGCGCCGCTGACCGCGCCGGACGGGGCGTCGCTGGAGAAGGCGCTGGTCGGGGTGAGCTTCCAGCCGAACCCGAAGACCAAGGAGCGGGCCGCCCGGGTGATCCGGGAGCTGCTGCCGGTGGTCGGGGACATCCGGCGGCTGCCGGCCGCGCTCAACCTCGTCTACCAGGCCGCCGGGCGGCTGGACGGCGGGGTGGCGCTGGACACGTTCCTCTGGGACATCGCGGCCGGGGCGCTGGTCGCCGAGGAGGCGGGGGTGGTGCTCGGCGGTCGCGGGCCGGAGTTCACCACCGAGTTGACCATCGGCGCGGGTCGTGGACTCTGGCCCGAGTTGTCGGAACGGATCCGGGCGAGCGCTTGACAGATCAAGACCGGGCTTTCCGCCGTACGGCGAACCGGGGTTGATCTTGATTTAGGAAGTTGACCTTGATTTAGGAAGGCGTGCCGGCGGGCGTGCCGGTGAGCCAGATCTCGGCGAGGTCGGCGACCGGGATGCCGAGCGCCTCGCTGAGGCAGACGATCGTGCCGAACGCCGGCGTCGGCACCCGGCCGCCCTCGATCTTGCGCAGCGTCTCCGGGGAGATGCCGGCGGCCAGGGCGACCTCGGCCTGACTGCGGGTGCCGCGGGCGCTGCGCAGGGCGGCGCCGAGGCGCTCGCCGGCGGCGATCAGATTGGGGGTGAGCGGTGGGCGGATCATCGGGCTCCTCTCCGGCGGTGGTATAACTATACCGCATAAGGAGGGTAACCGTGATTGAGCTCAAGACCCCTGCGGAGATCGACCGGATGGCCGTGACCGGCCAGTTCCTCGGCGAGCTGCTCGCCGAGCTGGCCGGGCTGGTCGACGTCGGGGTCAACCTGATGGACATCGAACGCCACGCCCGGCGCCGGATCAAGGAGCGCGGCGCCGAGTCGTCCTACTGGGACTACGCGCCCTCGTTCGGGCGCGGGCCGTTCCGCAACGTGCTGTGCCTGTCGGTCAACGACGCGGTCCTGCACGGGCTGCCGAAGGACTACGTGCTGCGCGACGGCGACCTGGTCAGCATCGACATGGCCATCGCGATCGACGGCTGGGTCACCGACTCGGCGCTCTCGGTCGTGGCCGGCACCGCCGCCCCGGCCGACCTGAAGCTGATCGAGGCGACCGAGGTCGCCCTGGAGGCCGCGATCAAGGCCGCGCAGCCGGGCGGGCGGCTCGGCGACATCTCGGCGGCGATCGGCGGGGTCGCGCGGGACTACGGATACACCGTGAACCTCGAGTTCGGCGGGCACGGCGTCGGGCGGACCATGCACGAGGCGCCGCACATCAACAACGACGGGCGGGCCGGGCGCGGCATCAAGCTGGAGCCGGGGCTGACCGTGGCGATCGAGCCGTGGCTGTGCGCGACGACCAACGAGATCAAGTACGACAAGGACGGCTGGACGATCCGCAGCGCCGACGGGTCGCGGACCGCCCACTCCGAGCACACCGTCGCGATCACCGAGACCGGCCCGCGCGTCCTCACCCGGCGCCCGTGACGCGTTCGGCCTCGGCTTCGGCGTCGGCTGCAGGGCGGCGGAGGAGCCCCGCCGCCCTGGTGGTGAGGGTCAGCCGACCGGGCCGGTGGCCAGCTTCGCGGTCGCGCTGAGTGAGCGGCCGCTGACGTCGGTCCAGGCGATCCGCACCTTGTCGCCGGGGTGGTAGTGGTCGAGCAGGTTGGTCAGGTCGGTCGCCGAGGCGACCGGGGTGCCCGCCACCGCGGTGATCACGTCGCCCCGGGCGAGGCCCGCGGAGGCGGCCGGGGAGCCGCTGACCACGCCGAGGACCACCGGCCCGGTCACGCCCTGCGAGCCGCGCTCGCTGCTGGTCGTCTCGATGCCGAGGTACGCCGTCGACCCGAGGTGCACGCTGCTGGACGCCGTCCCGCCCCGGATCGCGTCGGCGATCTTCATCGCGGCGCTGATCGGGATCGCGTAGCCGTCGCCGCCGGCGGCCTGGTACTGGAACCCGGTCGACGCCGCGGTGTCCACGCCGATCACCTCGCCGGAGGTGGTCAGCAGCGGGCCGCCCGAGTCGCCGGCCTCGATGTCCGCGTTGACCTCGATCAGGCCGGTCAGCTTCTCGGACGCGCCGGTCGACTCGTCGGACGCGGTGATCGACTGGTCGAGGGCGGCGACCGCCCCGCCGACCGCGCTCGGGGTGCCCCCGGTGCCGCCGGCGTTGCCGATCGCCACCACCGGGTCGCCCTCCTTGACCGTGGCGGTCGCCAGCGTCGCGGTGGTCAGCCCGGACGCGCCGGAGAGCCGCAGCACCGCGATGTCGTGCGAGCGGTCGTATCCGATCACGGCCGCCCGGTACGCCTTGTGGTTCCCGATGTCGGTGACGGTGATGCTGGTGGCGCCCGCGACCACGTGGTTGTTGGTGAGCACGATCCCGTCGGCGGCGATCACGATGCCGGTGCCGGCCGCCGCCGCGTTCTGCGCGCCGAGCACGGTGTCGATGTCGACGAGCGCCGGGTCCACCTTCGCGGCGACCGCGGCGACCTGGTCCTGCGTGGCGCCGCCCGAGGCGGTGGTGCCGCCCGAGCCGGTGCCGGTGCCGGTGCCGGACCCGGAGCCCGGGTCGGCGCCGCCGAACTGCGACCCGCTTCCGGCCCCCGGGTCGAACGGAAGGTAGGGCGAGGTCGCGCTGGACTGGGCGGCCGGGGCGGGCTTCATCGACCAGCCCGCCGCGAAGCCGCCGCCCGCGGTCACCAGGAGCACCGCGAGCCCGCCGCCGACCAGGGCGGCCGTCCGGCCGGTGCGCCGCCGGGGCGGCTCCGGCTGCGGGGGCCAGCCGGACGGGGCCGGCCACTGGCCCTGGCCCACCCACTGCCCCTGCGGAGTCCAGCCGGTGTTGACCGGCCAATGCTGCCCGGGTCCGTATGCCGACGTATCCGGACGCTGCTCAGGAATGGTCACCGGATTTCTCCCTCCCGGCCATCGAAGATCACGCTCTTATGGAACCTCGGAAGCCTGAAAACCGGCTGACCAGAGCCTGTGGATCCGCGGTGACGGAGCCGGTGCGCCGCCGTGACCCGGGATCAGTCGGTCGGCGGGCCGAACCAGCGGGTGAGCTGAGCGTCG
This sequence comes from Actinoplanes sp. L3-i22, assembly GCF_019704555.1. Lineage (NCBI taxonomy): Bacteria > Bacillati > Actinomycetota > Actinomycetes > Micromonosporales > Micromonosporaceae > Actinoplanes > Actinoplanes sp. L3-i22. The sequence continues at coordinate 6,347,617 of NZ_AP024745.1, read as the reverse complement.
AGGTCCTCCTGGTCGTCGCCGAGCCAGGCGACGTGGCCGTCGGGGCGCAGCAGCGCGGCCGGGACGTCCAGCGCCGCGCCCGGGTCGTCGAGGTGGTCGACCCGGTCGGACCAGCCGGCGGCGGTCAGGCGGCCGGTGCGGTCCAGCAGCAGGCCGCGACCGTGGTGCAGCCGGTCGTAGAGCCGGCCGGACTTCACCTCGACGTCCGGCATCCGGCGGCCGAGCAGGTCGGGGCCCGGGCCGAAGTCGTAGCGGATCCCGATCGCGGTGATCTGCTCCAGCAGGTAACGGTTCACCTCGTCGAAGTCCATCAGCCGGGTGAGCAGCCGGCGCACGGCCTGCGCGCCCGGCTCGGCGGACGAGAGCGCCACCTGGGCGCGGGTGTTGTCCAGCACGGCCGCGGCAACCGGATGCCGCTCGGCCTGGTACGTGTCCAGCAGCGACCCCGGCGCCCAGCCGCGCACCTCCGCGGCCAGCTTCCAGCCCAGGTTGACCGCGTCCTGAATGCCCAGGTTCAGGCCCTGCCCACCGATCGGCGGGTGGATGTGCGCCGAGTCGCCGGCCAGCAGCACCCGCCCGGCCCGGTACCGCTCGGCCAGCCGGGTGGCGTCCCCGAAGCGGGACATCCAGCGCGGGGAGTGCACGCCGAAGTCGGTCCCGGCGATGGCCCGCAGGTGCTGCCGGAAGTCGTCGAGGGTGGGCGGCTCCGCGCGATCGCCGACCCCGGCGACCGGGATGATGACGCGATAGGCCCCACCACCCGCGGGCCGGAAGCTGAACCGGGTGTCGGCCACCCGGGCGACGATCTCCTCGGGCGCCTCGGTCACCTCGAGCTCGCCCATCAGCGTGTCGTTGCGGGAGGCCTCGCCGGGGAAGCCGATGCCGAGCAGCTTGCGGACCGTGCTGTGCGCGCCGTCGCAGCCGACCAGGTAGCGCGACCGCAGCCGGTCCCCGCCGGCCAGCTCGACGGTCACCCCGTCGTCGTCCGGCTCGACGGCGGCCACCGCGGCGCCGCGCCGGACCTGCGCGCCGAGAGCGATCGCGTGGTCCTCCAGCAGCTGGACCACGACCGGCTGGGGGATGCCCAGCAGGTAGGCGTAGGCGGAGTCGACGCCTTCGGGCGCGGGTTTGTCGATGGCGGCGAAGTAGGCGCCGGCCGGGCGTTGCCGTCCGCGCTCGCGGACCCGCTCCAGCAGGCCGCGCATCGCCATCAGCTCGAGACTGCGGATGTGCAGGCCGACGATCCGGACGAACGGCACCGGTGCGGGCTCGCGCTCCAGGACGAGGACCCGGACGTCGTGCAGCCGCAGCTCGGCGGCGAGCATCGCGCCGGTCGGACCGCAGCCGGCGATGATCACGTCAAACATGTGTTGCCCTTCGGGAGTGCCTTGGTGGAGGGCGCTCCCGGCGACAACTACGTCAATCGCGCGACCGGGACGGCGAGGGGAGCACCCACATCGATACAGCGGTCATGGGTCTCACCTCCTCGGGCGGTGTCGCGGTCGAGAGCAAGGTACAAGCCCGGCCGGGCCCGCGTCCAGTCGTTCCGCGCGGCCGGACCGTATCGTGTGGACGTCCCGTCCGAGTGCACGTCAGGAGACGCCGTTTGTCGGCCGGGATCATCGGCGCCGTCCTGCTGGCCGCCGTCCTGCACGCGGTGTGGAACGCGATCGCCCACGCCATCCCGGACCGCCTGATCGGCTTCGTGCTGATCGAGACGGCCACCGCCGTCCTCGCGGTCCCGATGGTGCTGGCCGCCCCGATGCCGTCCGCCCGGGCCTGGCCGCTTCTGATCATCTCGTCGGCGCTGCACGTGATCTACGCGCTGCTGCTGATGCGCGGCTACCGGCTGGGCGACTTCGGGCAGGTCTACCCGCTCACCCGGGGCACGTCGCCGCTGCTGGTGGCGGTCGGCGCGGCCCTGTTCGTCGGCGAGGTCCCGCATCCGGTCCAGCTGCTCGGGGTGGTGACCGTGTCGGCCGGGCTGATCCTGCTGATCTTCGCGGGTGGCCGGCCGACCCGGGCGCGGCTCCCGGCGCTCGGCGCGGCCCTGCTGACCGGCGTCAGCATCGCCGCGTACACCACCATCGACGGTGTCGGGGTGCGCGAGGCCGGGACCACCATCGGGTACGCCGGGTGGTTGTTCCTGCTCCAGGGGCCGGTGATCCCGGCGATCGCCGCGGTGACGCGCGGGCGTGCGCTTGCCGGGCAGCTCCGGCCGTACCGCTGGATCGGTCTTTGGGGTGGGGTTTTCTCCCTGCTCGCCTACGGCCTGGTGCTGTGGGCGCAGACCCGGGGCGCGCTGGCCCCGGTGGCGGCGCTGCGGGAGAGCAGCGTGGTGATCGCCGCGGTGATCGGCGTGCTCCGGTTCGGCGAGCCGTTCGGCCGCTACCGCATCCTGTCCTCGGTCCTGGTGGCGATCGGTGTGGTCCTGGTGGCGGCGGCCTGATCAGCCCAGCCCGATGTGCTCGGCCAGCAGGGCGACCTGGTTCGCGTAGTGCTCGACGAACTCGGGGGAGCGCGGATCCGCGCCGACCAGGCCCTCGATCACGTGCGGCAACGTCGTGGTGGCCAGGCACGCGGCCATCAGCATGATCTCCAGGCAGACCGGGTCGAGCTCGGCCGGCAGCCGGCCGGCGGCCTGGATCGCGCGCAGCTCGGTGACGCTGTCGCCGAGCATCTGGGTGCGGGTGTCGCGGTCCGGATCGTCGTCGGGGCCGGTCCACTGCAGCCCGCTCCAGGCGAACATCCGGGCGCCCTCGGGGTTGCGCAGCGACTCCAGCACATATTCCCGGAGCTGCTCGCGGACCGGCATGCCGGGCGGGGCCAGCTCCTCGCGGCGGTGCACCCACTGCTCCGTCATCACCCGGAACAGCCCCTCCTTGCCGCCGAAATAGTACGACACCAGCTGCTGGTTGACGCCGGCGCGCGCGGCGATCGCCCGGGTGCGCGCGCCGGCGAACCCGTGCTCGGCGAACTCGGCGGCGGCCGCCTCGATGATTTTCTGCCGGGTGCGCTCGGGGTCGCGCTGACGCTCCTGCGGCTTCGGTGACCTGCGCGGACGTGGAGATGTCACGGGTCGATCATACCGCCGCCTGAGACAGTCAAGTATTCACCTGATTGACAAAAGCAGGCGGACGCTTGATACCGTGTCGGGCATGACCCGAGTACTGATCAGCGGGGCGGGCATCGGTGGGCTCGCCCTCGCCCAGGCACTGCACCGCGGCGGCCTCGACGTCGCCGTCTTCGAGCGGGATCCGGCCCCGCACTCCCGCGACCAGGGCTATCGCCTGCACCTCGACGCCGATGGCAACGAGGCGCTGCGGGCGTGCCTGCCGCCCGAGGTCCTCGACCGGGTCCGCGACACCAGCGGGCTCAACGGGGACCTGGTCGCCACCCTCACCCAGCGGCTGGAGCAGGTCTTCGCGCAGGAGTTCCCCGGCATCCCCGATGCCGAGATCTCCAACGTGGATCGCGACACGTTCCGCCGGGGCCTGCTGACCGACCGGGTCGTCTTCGGGCGGACGGTGGCCGGCTACACGATCACCGGCACCGGCCGGGTCCGGGTCCGGTTCGCCGAGGGCGGCGCCGACGAGGGGGATCTGCTGGTCGGGGCGGACGGCGTCGGCTCGGCCGTGCGCGAGCAGCTGATTCCGGGTCACGGTCCGCGCGATCTCGGCCTGACCTGCGTCTACGGGCGCATGCCGATCAACGCCGAGACCGAGCCGCTGATCCCGGCCCCGCTCGGGCGGGGCTTCTGCTGGGTCGCCGGGGACGACGGCACCGGCGTGGGCTTCGCCCCGGTCCGCTTCCGGCACCGGCCCGGGGGCTACCTGATGATCGCCATGGTCACCACGCCGGGCGCGGTCGGCCCCGATCCGTATCGGACAGTGGTCGAGACTACAGCCAGTTGGGACCCGAGAATCAAAACCCTCATTGGGTACGGCGACAGCACCTCGTTCTTCCCGATCACCATCCGTGCCGGCGACCGCGTCGGTCCGTGGCGGCCCGGCCCCGTGACCCTGCTCGGCGACGCGATCCACACCATGCCGCCGGCCGGGGGCGTCGGTGCCAACGCCGCCCTGCGGGACGCCGCGACGCTCGCCGCCGAGCTGCTGTCCGGAAAGGATCTGATCGACGCGGTCGCCGCCTACGAGCGGGTGATGCTCCCGCGCGGCTTCGACACCGTCGAGAGCTCGCTGCGGATGATCGGCCGGATGACCGCGAGGTAGCCGTTGATCGATGTTTACAAGTTGTGACCACAGTGGAGGAAACGGGGTGGATGAGGTTGATGATCTTCGCTAGATTCATCGGCGATCGATGCGCCGGGCCCGTGCGGCCCGGCACACGGGGTATCGATATAGGGAGATCATCATGCGTACCATCCTGCGTGCGGGCGCCATCGCGCTCGCGGCCGGATCCCTCGTCCTGAGCAGCGGCGTCGCCGCCCAGGCGGCCGCCGGCACCGTGACCTTCAGCGTGAACCGCCTGGTCTTCGAGCCCGGGCAGTACGGTCACACCGGCAGCGTCCGGATCACCATCAAGAACCGCACGAGCGGGGTGTTCAACGACTACCTCACCATCACCGAGCCGATCGCCAGCACCTTCGGCCAGTTCGTCGGCACCGGTCCCTGCCTGCTCAACTCGTCCGGCCGGGTCACCGCCGTCTGCGAGCTCGCGACCCCGATCCAGCCCGGCGCCAACGGCGTGGTCACGATCAACTTCCAGTCGCCGGCCAAGCCGCAGCCGTTCCCGCAGATCGCCCCCGACCCGGGCACGGTCGAGACGGCCGGCTCCACCGCGCAGTTCGACGCGATCTTCCGGTCCACCACCGGCAAGCTGGCCAACCCCAAGCCTTACGTGCAGGACACCGTGTCGCAGTTCGCCGTGACCGCGAACGACGTCACCCTGCACCGACAGGAGGACGGCTCGTTCCTCGGGGTTCTCCCGGTGAGCGTCCGCAGCGACAGCGATGCCCCGAACAGCGGACTCTGGACCGAGCTCGCGACGCCGGCCGGCATCGACCCGTGGGCGGCCAGCAACCCGCAGGGCGTCTGCACGGGCGGCGGCATCCTGCCGACCCCGCCGGACGGCTTCGTCAACGGCTGCTCGGTCGACGGCCAGACCGCCGAGGGCGAGACGCGCACGTTCGAGTGGGTGCTGACGGCCCCGGCCGGCACGCCGCTCGGCTCGCTCGGCACCGCCACCGCGCTGATCGGCTCGGGACAGACCGACGGCGCCAACCAGGCGACGGTCGCCGTGACGATCGCCGAGTGACACAGCACTGAGAACGGACGGCCCCGGTCCGCGGACCGGGGCCGTCCGCGTTCGCTCAGATCGCGGGCTGAGCCGGGCGGGTGGGGTGCTCAGGCGGAGGCGGCCACGCGGTCCCGGCCGGCGTCCTTGGCCTGGTAGAGGAGCTGGTCGGCGAGCAGCGGCAGGCGGGCCGAGTCGGTGTCGTCGGGCGTGCAGGCCACCCCGACCGAGACCGTGACGGTGATCGACTCGGTCGGGCCGACCGCGATCGGCCGGTCGCGGACCGCGGCGTGGATCCGGGCGGCAACCGTGCGGGCCTGCTCCGGGGAGGTCTGCGGCAGCAGGACGGCGAACTCCTCGCCGCCGTACCGGGCGATCACGTCCTGCTGGCGGATCGCGCCGTCCAGGCGGGCCGCGACCTCGCGCAGCACCCGGTCCCCGCCGTCGTGCCCGAACGTGTCGTTGACCTGCTTGAAGTGGTCGATGTCGCAGAGGATCACGGCGTGGTCGCGCTGCCCGGCGTGGGTGAGCGCGTCCTGGAAGAAGCGGCGGGTCCGCAGCCCGGTCAGGCCGTCGGTGGTCGCCATCCGGCGCATGTCCCCGACCAGCCCGGCCAGCCGCCCGATCACCAGCAGGAACAGCACGCCACAGGTGGCGCAGATCAGCGGGATGTGCAGCGCGGCCCCGCGCAGGAACTGGATCAACAGGGTGGCCGGGGCGAGCAGCGAGGCGACCGCGAGCGTGGCGAGCCGGTAGTTCCCCATGTCCGGGGTCGGCACCGCGCTCGGCGCGTCCAGCTCCCGCATCGACGGGTGCATGCAGCACAGGCCGACGACCAGCGGCGAGATCCCCCAGAGCACGACGCTCAGCGCGTGCCACCGGACACTGCCGGAGAGCGTGTCGAGCGTGCTGATGGTGTCCGGGACGACGGTGAGCGCGAGGTAGCCGGTCAGGCTGTAGACGGCGACCGACTTGCGGCCGGTGTCCAGCAGCAGCCGGGCGCCGAGCGCGGCCAGCATCAGGTCGCCGAGCGGGTACGCGGCCGCGACCAGGCGCGTCCGGAGCCCGACGTCGGCGCCGGCGACGATCGGGTCGATCAGGTAGATCCACCAGAACAGCCCGGCGGAGACCGTGATGATCCCGGCGTCGATCAGCCCGGGCAGGTCCCGGCCCGGGTTGCGCCGCCGCAGGATCAGCAGCAGGGTCAGCGCGCCGCCGGTGGACACGCCCATGAAGCACGCGTCGGCCGCGGACGGCGCGTTGCCGGCCAGCACCCCGGCCGGGAGCACGCTGCCGACCACGGCCAGGAGCAGGCAGCCGGCCATGATCCACGGCCACCGGGCCCCGGGCCGGTACAGGCGGATACCCCACAGCGTGGCGCCGAGGCCGGCGGCGACCGACGCCGCGGCCAGCCCACCCTTGATCGACTCGGGAGCGCCGGCCAGCGCCGTGACGACGTGCGCCACGGCCATCGCCGTGACGACGGCGAGGTAACGGTTCCACGGAGAGGTAAGGCTCATGATCCTTCCGGCATCCGCTGGCACGTACAAGAAGAATCGGCCGCCCCGCCGGAAATCTGACCAGTTCCAAACGACTGCTCGGAAAGCTTCCTCCGCGACCGGTTGGTCAACGAGAGGAAATCATCGATGCACAGGATCCCCGTACTGGTAGTGGCGGTGCTCGCCCTGTCGGCGTGCGGTTCGCCGGCCAAGGAGACCGCGGCCCCCGAGGTGGCGACGCTGGCGAGCCCGTCCGCGGCGGTGTCCGCGTCGGCGGCGCCGCAGCGCCCGCGCGAACGCCTGGACACCACGCCCGAGGAGTTCGAGGCGATGCTCGCGCCGTACAACAACTGCATGGCCGAGCACGGCGCCCTCTCGAAGTCGGACCTGGCCAAGGGCGCGGTGGCGAAGCCGGGCTCGGACAAGGACACGGCGAAGTTCGACGAGGCGAACCGGATCTGCGAGCCGCAGTACTTCCCGCTGCCGCCGTGGGAGAAGGATCCGGCGAATCCCGAGTCCAAGGACTTCGCCCGGGACGTCGTGAAATGCCTGAAGAGCAAAGGCGTGAAGTACGTCGAGGTCAGCGACGACGGGATCAGCATCGCGCTCGGCGGCGACGACAACGACGCGCGCTCGATCTCGATGGGGATGGACCTGATCCCCGGATGCGAGCGCGCGACCGCCGCCAAGCTCAAGGATTAGGCCAAGCTCAAGGGCTAGACAGTGGCCAGCGCCTGCGTCGGGGTCAGCCGTGCCGCGCGGACGCAGGGATACACCCCGGCCAGCACCCCGATCACGATCGCCCCGCCGACTCCCAGCGCCGCTGACCGCGCTGGGAGCACCACCGGCCAGTCCTGCCAGCTCGCGTAACCGGCCGTGGCGAGCAGGCCGAGCGCCGTGCCGATCAGCCCGCCGGCCGTGGCCAGGACCACCGACTCGGTCAGGAACTGGCCACGGATCTGGCCGCGGGTGGCGCCCAGCGCGCGGCGCAGGCCGATCTCCGACCGGCGTTCCAGGACCGAGACGACCATCGTGTTGGCCACCCCGATCCCGCCGACCACCAGGGCGACCCCGGCCAGCGCCAGGAACAGCACCGAGAAGCTGCGCTCGGTGGCGCGCTTGGCGGCCAGCGCGTCGGACGGGCGGGTGACCGTCACCGCGCCCGGCCGCTCCGGGGAGATCGTCTCGGCGAGCACGCCGCGGACCGCCTCGATCCGCGCCTCCTCGGCCTGCACGTAGAGCACCGTCGGATGCCCGTCGAAGCCCAGCTCGGACTTCGCGACCGGCCAGCCGACCAGCACCGACCGGTCGATGTCCGGGGTCAGCGGGGTGGTCGCCAGGATGCCGACCACGGTGAACGCCCGGTCGGCGATCACGACCTGGGGCGCGGGCGTGCCGGGCGGCAGATCGGTGACGCCGAGCCGGTTCGCGGCGACCGAGCCGAGGACCACGGCCGGGAACCGCTCGGTGGCCGGGGTCAGCCACGACCCGGACCGGACGCGGGCGTTGATCGTCGGCAGCAGGTCGAGGCGGGTGGCCAGGACGGTCAGGCCGGCGGCGTTGTTCGCGTCGAGACGGTCGTTACGGCGTACGAAAGCATGGGTGTTCGCCACCGCGCTCCCGGCGGTGACCGGGCCGATCCGGCGGACCATCTCCACCGCGGACTCCGGCAGCGCGGCCGGCGGATCCATGTCCGGCACCGCCATCGCCTGCAGGGTGTTCGTGCCCAGCGCGCTCAGCTTCGTGACCAGCGCGGCCTGGCTCGACGCCGGGATGCCGGTCACCACGATCATGGTGGCGATGCCGATCGCGATCCCCAGGGCGGAGAGCGCGGCCCGGGCGGGGCGGGTCCGCAACCCGACCAGGCCCAGGTCCAGCAGGTCCAGCGGGCTCATCGGGCCGGCCGCCCGTCGCGGGTTTTTCCCCGGCGGGGTAGCGACCCGGCGAGGTCGCGGTCGTGGGTGAGCCGCGTGATCATGACGCGACCACCACCGGCATGCCCTCGGTCAGGCCGGCGCCGGTGACCTCGACGAAGCCGTCGGCGAACATCCCGGTGACGACCGCGACCAGGCCGTTCGGGCCCTGCACGGCGTAGCCGCCCTCGCTCAGCGCGATCAGCGCCTCGATCGGCACGGCCAGCACGTCCTCGGCGGTCCGGCCGGTGACGTTGACCGCGACGTCGGCCGCGTCGAGACGGTCGATGGTCTTCGGGTCGTCGACCGTGACCGAAACCGTCAACTTCGGCTCGCCTGCGGCGACGCCACCCTCCGGCGCGGCCAGGTCGCGGCCCACGGCGAGGATCCGGGCCTTGACGGTACGGTCGTCGGGCAGCGTCACCGTGACCCGGTCGCCGCGTCGCAGGGCGGCGGCCTCGCTCAGCGCCGCGGCGACCGTGATCACCTTGCGGGTCGGGGTGACCGCCATCAGCGGGGCGTTCGCCGGGGAGCCGGGCTGGACCGCGATCGAGTCGACGCGGATCGCGCCGGCCAGCACCTCGACGTCACCGACCGCGATCCGGCCGGTGATCGGGCGGCCGATGGCCTCCTGCCACTTCTTGATCGCCTTGATCAGTGCTGGGGTGAGGACGCTCTCGCCGTCCTTGACCTTCACCTTCACCTTCGCCTTCACCTTCGCCTGAGTTGCGCCGGCGCCCGGGGAAGTGGCTTCGTCCGTGCTCGGGGGAGTGTCTCCGGCTGTGGTCGGGGCGGTGTCTCCGGCTGTGGCCGCGGCGGGGGTGACGCTTTCGCCGGGTGACGGCTGGCGGCCGATGGCGTACCCCAGGGATTTGAGGTTTTCGGCAATGATCCGGATGTCGCGGCCGATCTGGTTGGGCGCCGCTATTGCCCGATATAGCGGCATATTGCCGTAGAAGAGGGTGACCGGCTTGTCGTCGGCGCGGAACAGTTGCTGACCGCGTTTGATCGTGGTGCCGACCGCCGGCAGCCAGGTCACGGTCGCCTCGGTGTGCCCGGCGAGGGGGCGCGGCGGGCCGAAACCGATGCTGCCGTCCAGTTTCTTCGTCGTCGACAGGTCACGGCGTGCCAGCGGCACCGTCTCGACCTGAGCGCTCTCCTCAGCCACCGGCTCGCGGTGACCCGCCCGGTGGCGGGTCACCGCGACCGTCGCGCCGCCCACCGCGAGCGCCACGACCAGCGCCGTCACCAGCCACTTCACGCGCCCGGGCCGGCGCGGCGGCGGCTGCGGGACGATCGGGATCACGGCGGTGGGCGCGTCGGCCTTCGGATGCATGGCGACGAGCGTGGCCGGAGATCGTTAGAAAGCTGTCAGGTATGCGAGGAAGTTCGCCGCGCCCGCGCGGGGCCGCCCTATCATCGCCGCCATGTGTGCGAAGGTCCTGGTCGCCGACGACGATCCCCGGCAGGCGGAGGTGGTCCGGCGGTACCTGACCGCGGCGGGCCACGAGGCGCTCGTCGTGCACGACGGGCGGGCCGCGCTCGACGAGGCCCGGCGCTGGCGGCCGGACCTGCTGGTGCTCGACGTGATGATGCCCGGCCTCGACGGGCTGCAGGTGTGCCGGACGCTGCGGTCGGAGTCCGACGTGCTGGTGCTGATGCTGACCGCCCGGACCAGCGAGGACGACCTGCTGCTCGGGCTGGAGCTGGGGGCCGACGACTACCTGACGAAGCCGTACAGCCCGCGCGAGCTGATGGCCCGGGTGCGCACGCTCCTGCGCCGGGCGTCGCGGGGCGCGTCCGAGCCGGCCGGCTCGCACGTGCGGCGGATCGGCCGGCTCGGCGTCGACCTGACCGGGCGGCACGTGACCGTGGACGGTGTCGAGGTCGAGTGCACGCGCGGCGAGTTCGCGATCCTGGCCGCGATGGCGGAGCAGCCCGATCGGGTGTTCACCCGGGCGCAGCTGCTGCACCACACGCGGGGGATCGACCGGAGCTCGACCGAGCGGACCATCGACGTCCACGTGATGAACCTCCGCCGCAAGATCGAGTCTGATCCGCAGCGGCCGGCCCAGCTGATCACCGTCTACGGGGTCGGCTACAAGATCGCCGCAGGCCAGCCCTCAGGGAAAGCGCCAGATCCGGCGGGCCCGCCCTCGGGGCCGGCGCTGGATCCAGCAGGTCCGCCCCCGAGGTCGGTGCTGGATCCGGCAGGTCTGCCCCCGAGGTCGGTGCTGGATCCGGCAGGTCTGCCTTCGGGGCCGGTGCCAGATTCGGCGGGTCTGCCCCCGAGGCCGGTGCTGGATTCGACAGGCCTGCCCTCGGGGCCGGTGCCAGATTCGGCGGGTCCCGCGTGATCCGGGTGCCGCTGCGGCACAGCCTGGTCACGCGGCTGCTGGTCACGTCGGTGCTGATCGTGATCGCCGCGATCGTGGCGACGGCGTGGCTGGCCGCGAGCACCGCCACCCGGGCCATCTCGCAGGAGCAGGGGCAGTCGCTGACCGACGACAAGGGCGTCTACGACATGCTCCTCGGCTACGCCGCCACGCACAGCGACTGGTCCGGCGCGCCCGCGCTGATCCAGGCCCGGGCCGCGAAACTGGACCGGCGGATCACGCTGATGACCCTGGACCGGGCGGTGCTCGCCGACTCCGGGCCGGGCCCGTCGCTGGCTGCCGCCCGGCCGTCCGCCACGATCGACCCGCTCAACGTGGACACCGCGCTGACCGGCGGCCCGCTCAACGGGGACACCGCGCTGACCGGCGGCGCCGCGCGGATCGACCCGCGGGCGGTCGGCCCGTTCCGGGTACCCGCCGCGCAGCGCGACGAACTCGACAAGGTCGCGGCCGACGCGCTGTCCTGCATCCGCAAGGTCGGCGCCCAGGGCCGGGTCGTGGACCTGCCGAACGGCCGGCCCTCGATCGTCGTGTCCGGTTTCGATCCGGACAGCTACGCGGCCGGCTGCGCGTCGAAGCTGGCGTTCGTGACGACCAAGGCCGAGGTCAAGCCGCTGGCCCAGCTGGGCCGGCTCGCCACCAGCTGTGCCGGGCTGTCCGCGAAGTACCGGCTCGGTGTGTGGCCGGACTTCTCGGTGTTCTACGCGAGCGCCGTGGACTCGGTGAAGGTCGCCGAGGTCCAGCCGGTCGCCTCGGCGTCGAGCGCCCGGATCAGCGGCTGCGTCGAAAAGGCCCGCCGCGCGATGCTGCAGGCCTACGTCGCCCCGCCGGCCCTGCTGTTCGTCACCGACCCGCGCTCCGGCGCCGACCAGACCCGGTTCACGCTGTCCCGGTCGAACACGATCCGGATCGTGACCGTCACCGGCGGGGTGCTGCTGGCGACGATCCTGGTCACCGTGCTGGTCGGCTACCGCCTGGTCCGGCCGTTGCGCGCGCTGACCGACGCCGCCGACGGGCACCGGCCGGTCCCGGTGTCCACGCAGGACGAGATCGGCCGCCTGGCCCGCGCGCTCAACGACTCGACCGAGCGCCGTGACCGGGCCGAGGCACAGCGCCGCGCGATGGTCAGCGACGTAGCCCACGAGCTGCGCACCCCGCTCACCAACATCCGCAGCTGGCTGGAGGCGGCCCAGGACGATCTGGCGCCCACCGACGGCCAGCTGCTGGAGCTGCTGCACGACGAGGCGCTGCTGCTCCAGCACATCATCGACGACCTGACCGACCTCGCCGCGGCGGACGCGGGGACGCTGCGGGTGCACCCCGAGCCGACGTACGTCCGCGACGTGCTCACCCAGGTCGCGGAGAGCCACCGCGCCCCGGCCCAGGCCGCCGGGGTCGAGCTGACCATCGCGGTCCAGGGCGACCCGGTCGTCACCGCCGACCCGGTCCGGTTGCGGCAGGTGGTGGGCAACCTGGTCGCGAACGGGATCCGCTACACCCCGGCAGGCGGTTCGGTCACCCTCGCCGCGTCCGAAGACCGGATTTCGGTACGGGACACCGGCGTCGGCATCGCCCCGGAGAACCTGCCCCGCATCTTCGACCGCTTCTGGCGCGCCGACGGGTCCCGCAGCCGCACCACCGGCGGCAGCGGCCTGGGCCTGGCCATCGCCCGCAAACTCACCGAAGCCCACGGCGGCACCCTCACCGCGGAGAGCACGCTCGCCCACGGCAGCACCTTCACGATCCGCCTGCCGGCACCCCCACCCCCACCAGCCACCCCGACCTGACCCCACCACCCACCAGCCGTCACCCGCCCACCCGTCGCCGTCCATCACCCCGCCGCCGGCCGCCGCCCGGACCCGGCCCGCGGCCGCTCGACCCGGCCACCGGCCAGCGGCCGCCCGTCCCGGCCAGCGGCCCGCCCGCCGGCCAGCGGCCCGCCCGCCAGCGGTTGCCCGCCACCGGCTCCCGGCCGCCGTCACCCGTCACCCGCCGGCCGCTGCCGCCCGCTGTTGGCCGCTCGCCGGCCCTCGCTGCCCGTCGCCGCTGTCGCCCGCCGCGGCCCGCCACCGGCCTGCGGCATGCCGGCTGTCTCCGTGCTCGCGCATGTTGCTCACCCTCGTTCGCCGGCGCCGGCCACCTCCGGGCCGGCGCACGCAGGCTGTCCCCGGGGCTGGGCCGCGTAGTGCGCTCTCATCGCCTGGTCCGGGTCGGCTGGTCGAGGGTCAGCATGGTGAGCAGTCGCAGGTTGTCCTGGGACGGGCTGCCCGGGTCGGTGTGATAGACGAACAGGGTCTGCTCGGCGTCACCCGAGAGCGTCATCGCCTCGAAGTGCAGGGTGATCGGGCCGACGGCCGGATGGTTCATGCGCTTGAAGCCGTGCGTGCGCTCGTGCACCTGGTGGGCGGTCCACCACGTACCGAATTCTGGGCTCTTCTCCTTTAGCTCTTTGACCAGCTCGCCGAGGCGGAGGTCGTCGGGATTGCGGCCCGCGTAGAGGCGCAGTGTGCCGACGGACTCGGCGGCCACCGCGGCCCAATCGACGAACATCTCCCGGGCGGCCGGGTCGAGGAAGATCCAGCGGGTGTAGTTGCGCTGCGCGGGCGGCAGCAAGGTCCAATCGGTGAGCAGGGCACGGGCGAGATCGTTCGCCGCGAGAACGTCGGTGCGGCGCCCGAGGATCAGCGCGGGATGCCCGGTCATCGACGCGATGAACTGCCGCATCGCCGGGCGCACCCGCTGGGTCTGCGGCTGCCGGGGCTGCCGCCGGACCGGCCGCGCGAGGTCGGCCAGATGGCCGCACGCCGCTGGATCGAGCCGGAAGACCCGGGCCAGCGCCTCGACCACCGCGGTGGACGGGCTGGCGTGCCGGCCCTGCTCCAAGCGGGTGTAGTAGTCGGTGCTGACCCCGGCGAGCCGTGCGACCTCCTCACGGCGAAGGCCACGGACCCGCCGCCCGCTCGATGGACCGGGCAGGCCGGCAGCCTCCGGCGTCAGGCCGGCCCGGCACCTGCGAAGGAAGTCGCCCAGATCTGTCATGCGCCCAATAATGGCCCGCCGGCGAGCCCGCGGACAGGCCCTGGGTGGGCATGCCGTTCCCAGGCAGAGCTGGGCCTGGCTGGCCGTTTCCGGAGCCGTCGCGACGACGAACCATGGGATGCGTCGAACGGCACCGAGTAGGGAGCACACCATGACCACCTGGTTCATCACCGGCACGTCCCGGGGCATCGGCCTCGAACTGGTCACGCAGTTGCTGGAGCGAGGCGACGCCGTCGCGGCGACGACGCGATCGGCGCGGCGTCTCGAAGCGGCCCTGGGCCCCGCCGACCGGAAGCGGCTGCTCGCCCTCGAACTGGATCTCACCGACGAGCAGGCGGTCGCCGAGGCGGTCCGGGCCACCGTCGAGCGCTTCGGCGGCATCGACGTCGTCGTCAACAACGCCGGCTATGGATTTCTCGGTGCGGTCGAGGAGGCCACCGACGCCGAGGTCCGGCAGATGTTCGGCGTGCAGATCTTCGGCGTCTGGAACGTGCTGCGAGCGGTCCTGCCCGGCATGCGCTTCGCCGGTAGTGGTCACGTCATCAACGTCTCGTCGATCCTGGGCCTGACCGCCTTTCCCGGCTGGGGGCTGTACTGCTCTGCCAAGTTCGCGCTGGAGGGGCTGTCGGCCGCGCTCGCCGCGGAGGTGGCCGGCGCCGGCATCCGGGTGAACGTGATCGAGCCCGGCTACACCCGCACCGACTTCCTGGGCGCGTCGTCGCTGGCGCTGGCGTCGAATGCCGGCGACGGCTACCCGGCGATCCGCGAGATGACGTCGGACCATCTGAAGATGCCCGGCACCCAGCTCGGCGACCCGGTGCGGGCCGCCGCCGCGATCATCCGGGTTGCCGATGACGGCGGGGCCCCGCTGCACCAGCTGCTCGGCTCCGACTCCTACGGCCTGGCCAAGGCTCGGCTCGATGCGCTGACCGCGGATGTCGAGGCCGGCCGCGAGCTGGCCCTGAGCACGGAGTTCTCATGATCAGGGGATGGGTTGCCGGCCTCCTCAGCGGGTGGGTTGCCGGCCTCGCGTCAGCGGCGGGCCGGCAGCGCGGCGGCGAGTTCGCGGCGGGAGCTGATGCCGAGCTTCTGGTAGACCTTGCCGAGGTGCCACTCGACCGTGCGCGGGCTCAGGAACAGGGCGGCGGCGATCTCCGCGGTGGTGCGGCCGGTGACGGCCAGCTGAGTGATCGTCGCCTCCTGGGTGGTCAGCTCGACCGTGCCGGCCCGGGCCGCCTTGGTGACCCGCTCGCCGGCCGCCGCCAGCTCGCGCTCGGCGCGGGCGGCGAAGAACGACGCGCCCATCCCGGTGAAGGCGTCGTAGACGGTCTTCAACTCGGTCCGGGCCTCGGCCGGCCGGTCCTGCCGGCGCAGCCACTCGCCGTAGAGCAACCGGGCCCGATGCCCCTGAGTGGCGGTGTCGGCGATCGACAGGAGTTCGACGGCGTCCCGGTAACAGGCTTCGGCGTTACCGGGCGGGCCGGCGAGGGCGTCCGCGACGGCCTGGAAGCCACGGGCGGCCCGGGTCGGGGTGACCGCGGTGCGCTCGGCGAGACGCGCGCGGGCGTCGGCGGCCAGCTCCGGTCGCCCGGCGAGCGCGGCGGCCTCGACCAGCTCGCGCAGCGACCAGACGGCGAGCGCCATCTCGTCGTGGGCGCAGGCGTCCCGCGCCGCCTCGACCGCGGCCGGGAAGTCGCCGAGTCCGTTGTACAGGATCGCGAGGGCACGCCGGCAGACCGTGTGCAGGCGGCCGTCGCCGCGGGCCGCGGCGTCCTGAAGCTTCTCCGCGAGCAGGTCCTTCGTCTGTTGCTCCGGGCCGCGGTGCGCGGCGAGCAGCAGCCGCGACAGCTGGTAAACGGTGGCCCCGGTCTCCCGGATCACGGTGTCCACCTCGGTCAGCAGGTCGGCGGCCTCGGTGAGCCGGCCCTCGTCGATCAGGCTGTGCGCCTGGATGGTCAGCGCGTTCGGCAGCAGCGACAGGGCGCCGCTGCCCCGGGCCAGCTCGACCGCCCGCTGGGTCATCCGGTGGGCGAGGCCCAGCCGGAACAGTTCGTGCGCCGCGGCCGCGGCCAGCCAGACGTGCCCGAAGTCGGCGGCCGAGCCCATCGCGTCGAGGGCGCGGTTCAGGGCCGGGACAGCGACCGTCCGTCCGTCGAGCACCCACGACACGAAGCCGGCCAGCAGCAGGTCCGGGAAGCCCTCGCCGGGCGGCGCGGCGTCCCGGGCGGCGGTCGCGGCCACCCGCAGGTCGTCGCCGCCGAACCGGCCGGCCCAGAAGGCCGCGCCGACCGCCATCAGGAACGCGTCCCGGGCCGCTTCCGGGTCCAGTCCGCCCAGGCGGCGGGCCGCGGCCAGCAGCGGCGGTCCGGCGGCGCGGCCGTGGTGCAGCATGAAGGTGACCCGGGCGCGCAGGCTCTCGGCGCGCGCCTGCGACAGCGGGGCGAGCGGGGTCAGCTCGGCGGCCGCGAGGATGGCGGGGACCAGGGCGTATGCGCCGGCGTCGGCACGTGCGGTGGCCGCGGACACCAGCAGCTCGCCGCGCCGGGCCGGGTCCGGGGTCAGCTCGGCGGCGCGCTCGAGGAAGGCGGCGGCCGCGGACCAGCCACCCCGGGCCAGGGCCCGGCCGGCCGAGCTCTCCAGTTCGGCGGCGACGCCGGGGTCGGTGCCCACGGTGGCGTGGGCCCGGTGCCAGGCCCGCCGGTCCGGGTCGGTGGCCGGGTCGGTCACCTCGGCCAGCGCCGCGTGCACCCGCCGCAGATCGGCCGCGGGGCTGGATCGCCAGGCGGCCGACCGCACCAGTGGGTGCCGGAACCGGACCCGCGCGCCGAACTCGATCAACTGGTCGGCCTCGGCGAGCGACGCGGCCTCGGGGCCGAGGCCCAGCCGTTCCAGAGCCCGCCAGAGCAGCCCCGGGTTGCCGACCGGTTCGACCGCGGCGGTCAGCAGCACGGTCCGGGCCGGGCTCGGCAGCGCCGCGATCCGCCGCTGGAAGCCCTCCTCCACGCGGCTGGTCAGTGGGCCGGTGCCGGGTACGCCGAAGCCGAACGCCAGCTCGGCCGGGGACAGCCCGTGCGGCAGTTCCCGCAGCGCGAGCGGGTTGCCGCGGGTCTCGGCCACGATGCGGTCCCGGACGTGGGCGTCGACCGGGCCGGTCAGCACCGCGTCCAGCAGCGCCCGGGCGTCGGCGTGCGGCAGCCCGCCGATCCGCAGCTCGGGCAGTTCGGCGAGGATCCGGTCGGCGCCGGTGTCCCGCGCGGCGAAGACCAGGGCGACCGACTCGGCCGACAGCCGGCGGGCCACGAAGCCGAGGATCAGCGCGGATGCGTCGTCGATCCACTGCGCGTCATCGACGACGCAGAGCATCGGGCGGGTGCGGGCCGCCTCGGCGAACAGCCCGAGTACGGCGAGCCCGACCAGCAGCCGCTCCGGCGGTGGCCCGGTGGCCAGCCCGAACGCGGTGCTCAGCGCGGCCCGCTGCGGCCCGGCCAGCACGTCGAGGTGGTCCAGCAGCGGGGCGCAGAGCTGCTGCAACGCCGAGTACGCCATCTCCGACTCGGATTCGACGCCGGAGGCCCGCAGCAGCCGGGCGAAATCCGCCCGCGCCGCGAGGTGGTCGAGCAGCGCGGTCTTGCCGCAGCCGGCCTCGCCGCGCAGGACCAGCGCCCGGCTCTGCCCGCCCCGCACCTCCCGGAGCAGCCGGCCGAGGGTGTCCTGTTCTGGCCGCCGCCCGAGAAGATCCACGCGGGCGAGGCTACCGTGCGCGTTCCCGCCCGAACGGGGCTGTCACCTGCGTCACTTCGGTGGCCGGGTGGGCGAGGGGTGCCGGCGAGGCCAGGGTGCCGGCGGGGCGAGGGGTGTCGGGTGGTCGAGGGTGCCGGGTGGGGGAGGGGTGCCGGCGGGGCGAAATGGTCGGCGCCTGGGATCGCACGAGGCGGCAGTCGGGCTGTCGCCGTACGCGAAGCCGGGTTTTAGTGGGGTTGAACGGCTTTTCGGAGTCGACGGCGGGACCGCCGGGGTGGGCGGGAGGCGCGTTCACAGGGCCACCTCGGCATACGAAAAGATCTAGATGGTTTCCACGCTGAAAAAATAATGGAGTAATACAAATGGTGAGCGGCGAGAGCCATGGATCACAGCTGTTGCCGGTGCTCGCTCAGCTGGTGCGCTTCCTGCGTCAGCTCGAGGGGCCGGACAACCCGAGCTCGATTTCGTTGTCCGTGCTGCGCCGGCTCTCCGACGACGGCCCGGCCCGGGTCACCGACCTGGCGCGCCTGACCCGGGCGTCCCAGCCCGGGATGACGCAGCTGGTCGGACGGATGGAGAAGGCCGCGTTGGTCCGCCGCGCCCCCGACCCGACGGACGGCCGCGGCGTGCTCGTCGAGGTCGAGCCGGAGGGGCGGGACCTGCTGAACCGGACGCACGCCTACTACGCGGCGACCTTCGACCAGCTCTTCGGGGAGCTGAGCGCGGACGACGTCGACGCGATCGTGCGGGCGTTGCCGGCGCTGGAACGGCTGGCGCAGGCGGGGGAGAAGCACAACGCGGGCCAGCACGGGCCATGACCGGGCGATGAACGCGACTTGGCAAGATCGAGAAGGGAGTTACCCGGGGCGATCGTCAGGCGGTATGGTCGCAGCCGACAAGTGAAGACTTCGCCGCGACAACCGCTGCGGGAGAGCACTCGCCACACCGGCGGGTCGCCGAAGGAGCAACTTCTCCCTCAGAATCTCTCAGGCCCCCGTACCGCAGCGGTCAGGCGACTCTGGAAAGTCAGTCTCCTCGGAGGCTGCGCCCACGGTGCAAACCGCTCGACAGCGGTGAACCTCTCAGGCAGAGATGACAGAGCGAGGGAGGCCCCGGCACACAAGGAGCCTCCCTGTTGAGACGCACCGCGCTCTTCGACGTTCACCAGCGCCACGGCGCGACCTTCACCGGTTTTGCCGGCTGGGAGATGCCGGTTCGGTACGGCAGTGACGTGGCCGAGCACCACGCCGTACGCAAGTCGGTCGGTCTTTTTGATCTCGGCCACATGGGGCAGATCGAGGTCAGCGGACCGGAAGCCGCAGCGTTCCTGGATTTTGCCCTGGTCGGACGGTTGTCCGCGGTCCGGGTGGGGCGGGCGAAGTACACGATGCTGTGCCACACGACAGGCGGGGTGCTTGACGATCTCGTCGTCTATCGGCTGGCCGAGCGGCGGTTCCTGGTCGTGGCGAACGCGGCGAACGCGCAGGTCGTGCGCGCGATGCTCGGGGAGCACTCGGGCGGGTTCGCGGTGGAGATCGCGATGCTGGACCGGTCGCTGATCGCGGTGCAGGGGCCGGGCGCGGCGGGGATCGTCGGGGCGCATCCGGAACTGCCGTACTACGCGATCAAGAACGGTCAGGTTGCCGGGCGGGACGTGTTGCTGGCGCGGACCGGGTACACCGGCGAGGACGGGTTCGAGATCTACTGCGACAACGCGGATGCGGCCGGGATCTGGGCGTGGGCGGTGGCGAGCGGGGCGAATCCGGCCGGGCTGGCCTGCCGGGACACGCTGCGGCTCGAGGCGGGGATGCCGCTGTACGGGCATGAGCTGACGGTTCGCACGACGCCGTTCGACGCCGGGCTGGGGCGGGTGGTGGCGCTCGACAAGCGGGACTTCGTCGGGGCGGCGGCGCTGCGCGAGGCGGCTGCGCGGGAGGCGGCTGCGCGGGAGGCGGCTGCGCGGGACACGGCTGCGCCGGAGGCGGCTGCGCGGGACGCGGCGGGCGATTCGTCCGGGAACGACCTGGTGGGCCGGCCCGAGGGGCGAGATGCCGATGGCGGGAGCGAATTCGTCTCGTCCGGGAAAGAGCTTGTCGGGCTGGTGGGTAAGGGGCGTCGGTCGCCGCGGGCGGGGTATTCCGTGGTTGACGCGGTGACCGGGGTGAAGGTCGGTGAGGTGACCAGCGGGGCGCCGTCGCCGACGCTGGGGTATCCGATTGCGCTGGCATATGTCACGAAAAATCTGGACAAGGTGGCTCTGGCGGTCGATGTTCGTGGCGTCCACGAAGAGGTCGAAGTCGTCCCGCTCCCGTTCTACCGCCGCCCAACTGCCGCCCGAACTGCCGACCCCGGCGCTCACCGAAGCGGCAGCGGCAACGGCAACGGCAACAACCAAGGAAACCTTATGAACCCGCTCCACCCGGAGGTCTGACAACCCATGGCCGTCTCCGTCTTCGACCTGTTCTCGATCGGCATCGGCCCCTCCAGCTCCCACACGGTCGGCCCGATGCGCGCCGCCCGGCTGTTCACCCGGCTCCTCGACGACCGGGTGACCCGCGTCCGCGCGGAGCTCTTCGGCTCGCTCGGCGCCACCGGCCACGGCCACGGCACCCCGCGCGCCGTGCTGCTGGGCCTGATGGGGGAGGATCCGGAGACCGTCGACACCTCCCTGGAGGTGCCCACGGACGGGCGGATCGTGATCAGCAACGGTCACGAGATCGGCGTCGACCTGGTGCTGCACCGCCGCCGGTCGCTGCCCGAGCACCCCAACGGCATGACCTTCACCGCGCTCGGCGCCGACGGCGCCGAGCTGCTGGCCAAGACCTATTTCTCGGTCGGCGGCGGCTTCGTCGTGGATCAGGTCACTTCCCGGGTACGTACGGACGACACCCCGCTCCCGCATCCGTTCAGCTCCGGCGCGGAGCTGCTGGAGCTGACCCGGACGACCGGATTGTCGATCTCCCGCCTGATGCTGGCCAACGAGACCGCGTGGCGCCCGGCCGCCGAGGTGAAGTCCGGGCTGCTCGCCATCTGGCAGGTCATGGACGACTGCGTGAACGCGGGACTGGACGCCGAAGGCGTGCTGCCCGGGGGCCTCAAGGTCCGTCGGCGGGCCGCGGCCACCGCCCGTCAGCTGCGGGCCGCCGGGGACCCGGCCGTGCACGCCATGGAGTGGCTCACGGCGTACGCGATGGCCGTCAATGAGCAGAACGCGGCCGGAGGTCGCGTGGTGACCGCGCCCACCAACGGCGCCGCGGGCATCATCCCCTCGGTGCTCAGCTACTGCCGGGCGTTCGTGCCGGGTTTCGACGACGACGGGGTCGTCCGGTTCCTGCTGGCGGCCGCCGCGATCGGGCTGCTGTTCAAGGAGAACGCGTCGATCTCCGGCGCCGAGGTGGGTTGTCAGGGCGAGGTCGGTTCGGCGTGCGCGATGGCCGCGGCCGGGCTCGCCGAGGTGCTCGGCGGCACGCCCGAGCAGGTGGAGAACGCCGCCGAGATCGGGATGGAGCACAACCTCGGCCTGACCTGCGACCCGGTCGGCGGACTGGTGCAGATCCCGTGCATCGAGCGGAACGGGATGGCCGCGGTGAAGGCGGTCACCGCGGCGAAGATGGCCCTGCGCGGCGACGGCAAGCACCACGTCTCCCTCGACAAGGTGATCAAGACGATGAAGGAGACCGGCGCCGACATGAAGATCAAGTACAAGGAGACGTCCCGCGGCGGCCTCGCCGTCAACGTCATCGAGTGCTGAGCGCCCGCTACGCCTGATCGAGGTAGCGGACCCCGGTCAGTTGCTCGGCGGCGGACCAGAGACGCCGGCCGACCGCGGGGTCGGCGGCCTCGCGGCTGAGCTTGGCGTCGCCGACGCGGCCGCGCATCTCCAGAAAACCCTGAGGACCGAAGAACTGACCTCCGCGTACGGCGGGAGCCGTGGCGGCCCGCAACTGGGGTTCTGTGCCCCGCTCGACCGGCTGGGTGAGGATCAGCCCAGCCGCCGCCAGCACCTTGCCCGCCCGGCCGAGGTGCTCCCACGCGCGCGGGGTCAGATTCGTCCTGGTCATCCCGGGGTGGGCGAGCACGCTGAGCACCGGTGACCCGGCCGCGCGCAGCCGGCGGTCCAGTTCCAGGCCGAAGATCGTGGTGGCCAGCTTGGACCGGCCGTAGGCGGGCGCGGCCCGGTAGCCCCGCTCGGACATCAGGTCGTCGAAGTCCAGGTGGGCGTTCTTGTGGGTGATCGAGCTGAGGCTGACCACCCGGGCCGCCGGCGCCGCGGTCAGGGTGGCGAGCAGCAGGCCGGTCAGCGCGAAGTGGCCCAGCATGTTCGTGCCCAACTGCAGCTCGAAGCCGTCCGCGGTGGTGCGGCGCGGGCCGAGCAGGACCAGGCCGGCGTTGTTGACCAGCAGGTCGATCGCCGGGTGGTCAGCGGTGAGGCGGGTGGCGAACCGGCGGACCGAATCCAGCGAGGCCAGGTCCAGCTCGCGCACCTCGACGTCGCCGCCGATCCGCCGGGCGGCCTCCTCGCCCGCGGCGACATTGCGGACGGCGAGCACCACGTGGGCGCCGTGGCGGGCCAGCTCGGTGGCGGTGACCAGGCCGAGGCCCGAGTTCGCGCCGGTCACCACGGCGACCCGTCCGTGCTGGTCGGGGATGCGGTCCATGTGCTGCTCCTGAGGGTGTCGACGGGGTACCCCGACGACGTTAGGAGCACCGCGGACGGTCTCGATCGTTCCCGGCTACCTAGGTCGGGCAGTCCTACCCTGGGCGCGGCGGAGCGGGGCAGACTTGTCGGCATGAGCCATCCGTACGCCCGTGAGCTGGGCGATTTCCTGCGCGCCCGGCGCGGCCGGCTGAGCCCGCGCGACGTCGGCCTGGAGCCGGGGGGCCGGCGCAAGGTCACCGGGCTGCGGCGGGAGGAGCTGGCGCTGCTGGCCGGGCTCAGCACCGACTACTACCAGCGGATGGAGCAGGGCCGCGAGGTGCGCCCGTCCGACGACGTGCTCGACGCGCTGGCCGGGGCGCTGGAGCTCGACGACGAGGAGCGCCGGCACTTCTTCACGCTGGCCTACGCCGCCCGCCGGCCGATGCCGTCCCGGGTGGTCCGCGAGCCGGAGCGGGTGCCGGAGAGCACCCGCCGGCTGCTGCGGGTGCTGGACACCCCGGCGGTCGTGCTCGGCCGGCACCTCGACCTGCTCGACTGGAACCCGATGGCCGAGGCACTGCTCGGCGACCCGGCGGACTATCCGCCGGAGCGGCTCAACATGCTCCTGCTGCTCTTCGACGACGTGCTGACCCGGCAGCGCAGCTGTGCGGACTGGGAGCGGCAGGCGCTCGACTACATCGGCATGCTGCGAGCGGCGATCGCCACCGACCCCACCCATCCGCGCGCCACCGAGATCGTCGGCGAGCTGAGCATCCGCAGCGCCGAGTTCCCGCGGCTGTGGGCCCGGCACGACGTGCGCGAGTCGGTCCGCGGCACCAAGACGTTCCGGGTGCCCGAGGTCGGCGACCTCACCCTGGACTGGGACACATATCCGCTGCCCGGCAACCCGGGCCCGGTCATGCAGGTCTGGACCGCCGCGCCGGGCAGCCCGGATGCCGACCGGTTGCGGCTGCTGGCGTCGCTGCACGCGTCCCGCCGCCGGGTGCGGCCCTAACGACTCGGCGGCCGGGTGAGGCGGTGCAGGGCCAGCGCGAGCTGCAGGCGCAGACGCCCCTGTGGGGTACGGAAGTCCCAGCCCAGCAGGTGATCGAAAGGGGACAGCCGCTCCTGCAGGGTGGAGTGGTGCACCCGGAGGGCGCCGGCGGCGGTACGGAGGCTGGGGGACTCGGCCACCGCGTCCAGGGTGGCCAGGGCCCAGGGGGCGGTGGCCGCCGTGCGGTGCAGGGCCTGGACGTCCGGGATCGGGTCGCCGCCGGGGTCGGTCGCGGCGGCCAGGAGGGCGAGGCCACCGAGGTGGTCGGCGTGCACCACGCGCGGGCCGGGGTCCTGCTCGGTGCCCTCGGCGGTGAAGCGGAGCGCCACCCGGGCCGCGGCGTAGGAGCTGGGCAGCGCGGCGATCGGCCCGGCCGGACCGATCCCGGCGCGCATGGTGGCGTCCGGGGGCGGGGTGGCGGTGGATTGCAGGCGGGCCCGGCCGTCGGGGAGGGCGACCGCCCGTACCTCCGCGTCTGGTTTGAGGCCGAGCCGGGCGGCGGCCTTGAGCCGGGACGGTTCCGCGGCGTCCGGGTCGAGGAGCAGCTCCAGCAGGGCGGGGTCGGCCGGCGGCGGGTGATGGCGGGTGCGGTCCAGGACGGTGCGTGCGGCTCCGGCGGCCCGTTCCAGGATCATCGCGTCGACCGGTCCGGGCGGCCCGGCGCGCTCCAGCCACAGCAACGCCCCGTCAGCGACGACAACCGACATCCACGCCTCATCGACCTGCCCGGCGGCGGAGTCAGACGGCGGGCGGGGTTGTTCGACGGTGGCGGAGGTCGGCGCCGGGCCGGGTTGGTCGGCGGCGGCACTCGGCGCCCGGCCGGGCTGTTCGGCGGTGGGGATCGGCGCGGCGGCGTTCGTGCCGTCGGGGTGGACGCGCAGGTGGATGCGGCGGTGCTCGTCGGCGAGGCGGGCCGGGCAGCCGGCCAGGACGGCGGCGCCCCGGACGATGGACTGCAGCCCGGCCCGCGCCTCGGTCAGCCGGTCGAAGTAGGCGATCACCTGCAGCGCCGCCCCGGCGTCGGGGTCCAGCGCGGTGAGCCGGGCGGCGAGATCCCTCACGGTGACATCCTGCCCCGCCGCCCGGGCCCCCGGCTATCCGGCCAGGAGGCGGCGGAGCCAGCGGAGGCGGGCGGCCCGGGCCTCCTGCGAGATGGCGGCCTGCGGGGCGAGCAGGTCGAAGCCGTGGAAGCCGCCCGGCCAGACGTGCAGCTCGGCCTGCCCGCCGGACTGCCAGATCCGGGTGGCGTAGGTGACGTCCTCGTCCCGGAACGTCTCGGCCGAGCCCACGTCGATGAACGTCGGGGGCAGCCCGGCCAGGTCGGTGGCCCGGGCGGGTGCGGCATACGGGGACACGTCGGGACCGCCGCGGGACGAACCGAGCAGCGCGGTCCAGCCGGTGTCGTTCGAGGTGCGGTCCCAGACGCCCCGGCCGGTCATCTGCAGGGTCGACGGGGTGTCGTTGCGGTCGTCGAGCATCGGGCAGAGCAGCATCTGGCCGGCGAGCGCGGGCCCGCCCCGGTCCCGGGCGAGCAGCGCGACCGCCGCGGACAGCCCGCCGCCGGCGCTGGCCCCCGCGACGATCAGGCGGTCGGGGTCGATGCCCAGTTCGGCGGCGTGCGCGGCGGTCCAGGCCAGGCCGGCGTAGCAGTCCTCGACCGGGGCCGGGTGCGGGTGCTCGGGCGCCAGCCGGTACTCGACCGAGACGATCACCGACGGGACCTCGGCGGCCCAGTCCTGGAGCACCTCGATGCCGGTGGTGTTGTCGCCGAGGATCATGCCGCCGCCGTGGATGTGGTACAGCCCGGGCAGCGCTCGGTCGGCGCCGGCCGGGGCCACGATCAGCAGCTCGATCCCGGGGTCGCCGGCCGGGCCGGGGACCGTGCGCCGGGTGACGGTGAACGCGCCGTCCCGGGTCAGGTCCGGCTCGCCGGCGACGGCGAGCAGCGCGCCGTCGCGCATCGGCTGGATCATCTCGGCGGTGACGGCGCTGGGCAGGTTGGCGCCGAGCACGTCGAGCGCGGCGGCGAGTTCCGGGTCGAAGGGCGGCGGTGGGCCGATCTGGATGGTCACGAGGTGCCTCCTCGGCGTGTTGCTGGGTGATGACCATCCTGTTGCGGCCCGGTGATCCGGCACACCGCCACGCGGCGGATCCTCCCCGCCAACTGGCGGGGTCACCCCTGGGCCACGCTGTCGAACGCGGTCGTCGCCTCCCGGTCCAGCGTGATCCCGGCGACCGCCACATTCTCCGCCAGGTGGGCGAGGCTCCGCGTACCAGGGATCAGTAGCGTCGCCGGACTGTGCCCGAGCAGCCAGGCCAGCCCGGCCTGGGCCGGGGTGATGCCGAGGCGTTGCGCGTGGGCGACCACCGTCGGGTGACCGGCCACGCTGGGGAAACCGTCGAAGGCCGACCCCAGCGGGAAGAACGGCACCCAGGCCACCCCGTGCCCGGCGCACGCGGCCAGCAGGTCCTCGTGGTCGCGGGTGAGCACGTTGTACAGGTTCTGCACGCAGACGATGCCGGCCGGCAGGGCCTGCCGCAGCTGGGCGAGGCTGACGTGGCTCAGCCCGATCCCGCCGATCTTTCCCTCGTCGCGCAGGGCGATCAGCTCGGCGAGCTGGCTGTCGAGGTCGACGGCCTGGTCGCCGGTGGCGATGATGCCGGGCGCCAGGTCGGCCCGGCGCAGGTTGACCACCGCGAGGTGGTCGGTGCCGAGGGCGCGCAGGTTCTCCTCGACCTGGGCCCGCAGCTGGGCCGGCTGCTGCGCGGCGACGAGCCGCGCGGTGGGATGCGACGCGGCGCCGACCTTGCTGACGATGCGCAGCCCGGCGGGGTACGGGTGCAGCGCGGTCCGGATCAGCGCGTTGACGGTGCCCGGGCCGTAGAACTGGGCGGTGTCCAGGTGGTCGACGCCGAGCTCGACGGCGCGGCGCAGGACCGCGACGGCGTCCGCGGGGTCGCCGTGTTCGAGCTGCATGGCCCCGAAGCCGACCCGCAGGACCTCGTGGTCGCCCAGCTTCCCGTACTTGGTCATGATGGTGGCCCTCCCGATACGATGGCACGGAAGCGGAATCGATTCCGCTTCCCGTAGCCGACCGTAGCAGAAGCGGAATCGATTCCGCTTCGGAGGTGATCCCCGTTTCCGAGCCCGAACGACCGCCCGCGCGCCGCCGGGACGCCCAGCGCAACCGGCAGCGCATCGTCGACGCCGCCACCAAGGCCCTCGCCGACGGCCGCGACCTGGTCAAGATCGAGACGATCGCGCAGGAGGCGGGCGTCGGCGTCGGCACGCTCTACCGCAACTTCCCGTCCCGCGAGGCCCTGGTCGAGGAGGTCTACCGCAGCGAGCTGGCCCGCCTCTGCGCGATGGCCCCGCGGCTGGCCGCCGACCTGGCCCCGCCCGCCGCGCTGCGTGAGTTCATGCGGCGCTACCAGGACTTCGTCGCCACCAAGCGGGGGATGGCCGAGGCGCTGCGCGCGGTGATCGCCAGCGGCGCGATCACGTCCGGTCAGACCCGCGAGCACCTCAACGGGGCGATCGACGCCATCCTCGCGGCCGGCCGGGCCGACGGCAGTCTCCGGGGTGACGTCCGGCCGGGCGACGTCTCGGCCAGCATGGCCGGCGTCATGCTCGCCGCGGCCGACGTCGACCAGGCCGGCCGGATGCTGCAGCTGGTGGTCGACGGGGTGACCGCCAGGGCGACGTAGTCACTTCCTTTACTATGCAACTCTTTGTATAGTCCTGGTCCATGAGCCGGTACCCGACCCTGCTGAGCCCGCTGGACCTCGGCCACACCACGTTGCGCAACCGCGTGGTGATGGGCTCGATGCACACCAAGCTCGAGGACCGCGAGCGTGACCTGCCCAAACTCGCCGCGTACTTCGCCGAGCGGGCCAAGGGCGGCGTCGGCCTGATGGTCACCGGCGGCTACGCGCCGACCTGGCGGGGCTGGCTGGCGCCGTTCGGCAGCACGATGACCAGCGGCCGGCACGCGGACGCGCACCGGCTCGTCACCGACGCGGTCCACGAGCACGACGGCAAGATCCTGCTGCAGGTGCTGCACGCCGGGCGGTACGGCTACCACCCGTTCAGCCAGGGCGCCTCGGCCCGCAAGTCGCCGATCACCCCGTTCCGCCCGCGGGCCATGTCGTCCCGGCAGGTCGACCGGACCGCGACCGCGTTCGCCCGCGCCGCGAAGCTGGCCCGGCGGGCGGGCTACGACGGCGTGGAGATCATGGGCTCCGAGGGCTACCTGATCAACCAGTTCCTCGCCGCCCGGACCAACGACCGCACCGACGCCTGGGGCGGCACCGCCGAGAAGCGGATGCGCTTCCCGGTCGAGATCGTCCGGCGGACCCGGGAGCTGGCCGGCGACGACTTCATCGTGCAGTACCGGATCAGCCTGCTCGACCTGGTCGACGACGCCCAGTCCTGGGACGAGACCGCCGAGCTGGCCCGGCGGCTGGAGGTCGCCGGGGTGAGCCTGTTCAACACCGGGATCGGCTGGCACGAGGCCCGGGTGCCGACGATCGTCACCTCGGTGCCGCCGGGCGCCTTCACCTGGGTCACCCGCAAGCTGCGCGACGTGGTGTCGATCCCGGTGATCGCCTCGAACCGGATCAACCGGCCGGAGGCCGCCGAGCAGATCCTCGCCGACGGCGACGCCGACCTGGTGTCGATGGCCCGGCCGCTGCTCGCCGACGCGGAGTGGGTGGTCAAGGCCGAGCAGGGCCGGGAACGCGAGATCATCACGTGCATCGCCTGCAACCAGGCCTGCCTCGACCACACGTTCCGCAACCAGCGGGCGTCGTGCCTGCTCAACCCGCGGGCCGGGTACGAGACCGAGCTGATTCTGCTGCCGACCCGCCGGGCGAAGAGGGTCGCCGTGGTCGGCGCCGGGCCGGCCGGGCTCACCGCGGCCGTGGAGCTTGCCGGGCGCGGGCACCAGGTCGAGCTCTTCGAGGCGGGGGAGGCGATCGGCGGGCAGTTCCGGCTCGCGGCGCGGATTCCCGGCAAGGAGGAGTTCGCCCGGACCCTCGACTACTACCAGCACATGATCGAGATCCGCGGGGTGAAGCTGCGACTGGGGACACGAGCCGGGGTGGACGATCTCGCCGGGTTCGACGAGGTGGTCATCGCCACCGGCGTACGTCCGAGAATTCCTGAAATCTCGGGCATCGACCACCCGTCTGTTCTTACCTATCAGCAGCTCATCGACGGTGCGCCGGCCGGTGACCGGGTCGCGATCATCGGGGCCGGGGGCATCGGCTTCGACGTCGCGGAGTTCCTGGTGCACGCGCCGGACGAGCCGCTGGACGACTGGATGCGACGCTGGGGCGTCACCGACCCGGACGTCGAGCGGGGCGGCCTGGCCACCAAGGTCAAGACCGCCGCGAAGCGCCAGGTCCACCTGCTGCAGCGCAAGGAGACGGCACTCGGCAAGGGACTGGGGAAGACCACCGGCTGGGTGCACCGGGCGACGCTGCAGGACTCCGGGGTGACGATGCTGCGCGGCGTCGACTACCAGCGGATCGACGACGACGGTCTGCATCTCGCGGACCGGGTGCTGGCCGTGGACACCATCGTGCTGTGCGCCGGGCAGACGTCCGTACGGGAAATGATCGAGCCCTTGAAAGAGCTCGGCAAGACCGTGCATGTGATCGGTGGCGCCGACGTCGCCGTCGAGGTGGATGCCAAACGGGCGATCAAGCAGGCCACCGAGCTCGCCGCTCGTGTCTGATTTCGGAGACAAAAAATGAAATATCTGTCGCTGACCGTCGACAACGGCATCGCTCAGGTCCGGCTCGACCGCCCCGACAAGCTCAACGCCCTGACGCTGGACACGCTGGACGAGCTGATCCGCGTGGCCCGCGACCTGAAGAAGGACCGCACCCTGCGGGCCGTGGTGATCGCCGGCGAGGGCCCGTCGTTCTGCGCCGGGCTGGACATCGCCGGCACGATGAAGACGCCGGGCCGGGTCGCCAAAGCGTTCGTCCCGGCGCCGTGGCGCGGCACCAACACGTTCCAGGAGGCCTGCTGGGCCTGGCGGCGGCTGCCGGTCCCGGTGATCGCCGCGGTGCGGGGGCACTGCTACGGCGGCGGGATCCAGATCGCGCTCGCCGCCGACTTCCGCTTCGCCACCGCGGACTCGAAGTGGTCGGTCCTCGAAGGCAAGTGGGGCATCATCCCGGACATGACCGGCGTGCGCAGCCTCACCGAGGCGGTCGGCCCGGACGTCGCCAAGCGCCTCACGATGACCGCCGAGCAGTTCGACGGCGCGCGGGCGCATCAGCTCGGCCTGGTCACCGAGCTGCACGACGAGCCGGTCAAGGCCGCGACGGCGTTCGCCGAGAGCCTGCTGCCGAAGTCGCCGGACGCCCTGGCCGCGGCGAAACGCCTGATCGACGGGGCGCTGACCGGCAGTGCCCGGCGCACGTTCGGGCGCGAACGCCGGGAGCAGCTGCGGTTGCTGCGGCTGCCGAACACCGGCATCCTGCGTCGCGCGGTGCTCAAGAAGGAGACTCCGGCGTTCCGCGAGCGGGCCCGTAGGATTCGTCTGTGGCCCTGAGAAATGCCCTGCTGGCGGCGCTGATCGACCGGGAGTCGTCGGGTTACGACCTGGCCAAGCGGTTCCGGGTCTCGGTCGCCAACTTCTGGACCGCGACGCCGCAGCAGCTCTACCGCGAGCTGGACAAGATGGAGGCCGAGGGCCTGCTCTCGGCCCGCGTGGTCAAGCAGGACAAACGCCCGGACAAGCGGCTCTTCACGGTCACCGGCACCGGAAGAGCCGCGCTGCACGAGTTCACCCGGCGGGAGCCGCGGCCGACCACGGTCCGCGACGAGCTGCTGGTCCAGGTGGAGGCGCTGGCCTGGGCCGACAGCGCCGCCGTCCGGTCCTCGATCGAGACCCGGATCAAACAGAGTGAACAACGCCTGGAGGCGTACGAGCGCCAGCTCGCCGAGATCCTGGGCAGCCGCGGTCACGAGGAGTTCCTCGCCACCGGGAACCGGATCGGGCCGTACCTGACGCTCCAGCGGGGCATCAGTTTCGAGCGGGAGAACATCTCCTGGGGCGAGCTGGCGCTGCACGTGCTTCAGTCCAGGTCGGTGTAGTTGAACGTCGCCTGCGGGGTGAACCGGCTGGCCGTGCCGCTGCTCGCGGTGAACGTCACCCAGGTCGGCCCGGCCTGCTCCGCCGCCGGGACGATGCAGGCGTAGGCGCCCGCGCCCTGCGACGAGCAGGTCGCCGCGACCCCGCCGAACTTGAAGTCCTTGGCGCTGGTCGGCTCGCCCCCGGCGATCTTCACGATCACCTTCGCGCCGCCGGCGAGCTTGTCGGCGTTGCCGGACAGGCTGGCCACCACGGGCACGTAGTCGACCGCGGCCGGGGCGCCGGCGACACCGTCGTGCAGCAGCGTGACAGTGCCCGCGGCCGCCGACGAGGCCGGCATCGCCACCCGGACGTGGGTCGCGTCGACCCAGGCCGGCGAGATCTTGGCGCTGCCGACCGTGGCGGTGATCTTCTCGTTGGCGAACGCCGCCGCCGTGGCGCCGATGGTCGCGCCGGTGACGGTGAGCAGGACCGTGCCGCCGTTCGCGCGGGCGGCCGTGCCGTCCGGGATCTCGATGCCCAGCGGCGCCCGGTAGGTCAGCGGGATCGTGCCGGTCCCGCCGGCCGACGTGACCACCACCGGGACGGTGCCGTTCTCGCCGGCCGGGACCACCGCGGTGATCTGGGTGGCCGACTTCACCGCGAAGCTGGTCGCCGCCACGCCCCCGATGGTGACCCCGGTGACCTCGTCGGAGAAGCCCGCGCCGGTGATCGTGACGGTCTCGCCGCCGGCGGTGGACACCTTCGCCGGGGCGATCGAGGTGACGGCCGGCGCGTACCGGACCGTCGACTCGGAGACCGGGCCGATCACGCCGTCGTGGATCAGGGTGATCGTCTGCGGGACGATCTTCATGGAGGCCGGCAGGAGCACCTTGACGTGGGTCGGGTCGACCCAGCCCACGGTGGTGTTGGTCTCGCCGACCCGCGCGGTGACCTTCTCGGCGGCGAACTCCTTCGTGCTGGTCCCGACCGTGCCGCCGGAGACCGTCACCGCCAGCACGGTCCCACCGGCCGGTTTCGCCCCGACCAGCGACTCGAACTCGGCGGTCAGCGGCGTGCGGTAGGCGAAGGTGAGCTTCCCGGTGCTGGTCCCGTTCACGTTGGTGATCTTCACGTAGACGTTGCCGCCGTCGCCGGCCGGTGTGACCGCGGTCAGCTTGGCGTCCGAGATCACCACGTACGACGCCGCGTTGACGTCCCCGAACTTCACCGCGGCCGGGTCGCTGATGTCGATCGTGGAGAACCCGCTGCCGGTGATCGTGACGGTCGTCCCGCCGGCCGTCGAGCCGAACCCCGGGAGGACCGCGCTGCCGGTCGGCACCTTGGTGGACGGTTTGTCGGCCCGGACCGAGACGACCGGAGCGGAGGGGTGCGCACCCGCGGCCCGCGTGACCGCCACCGCGGGGGCGGAGGCGAGCGTGACGGCGGCGGCGGTCGCGACGGTCAGGGCGGCAGCGCGGCGAGCCTGCTTGGGAGTGGCCATGCAGACGAGGATCGGGGCCGCCGGAGAGCAACCCGGTCACGTCCGGTTGCCGTTGCGGTGCCGCCCCGGCGGTCCGCCGTCACCCGGCGAAACAGTCGTCGATCAGGGCCGGTGACACCTCGTCCAGGGTGGCCGGGCGCCAGCGCGGGTTGCGGTCCTTGTCGATGATCTGCGCGCGGATGCCCTCGGCCAGGTCGGGCAGGCGCAGCATGGCCGCCGACAGCCGCAGCTCCTGGGCCAGGGCCGCGTCGAGATCCGGCAGCCGGGCGGCGGTCCGCAGGGACCGCAGCGTGATGGTCAGCGCGGTGGGGGAGCGGGTCGCGATCTCCTTGGCCGCGGCCTGGGCGCCGGGCGCGGGGTGCGCGGCCAGCCGGGCGACGATCGCGCCGGCCGAGTCACCGGCGTAGCAGGCGTCGATCCACTCGCGGGCGTCCGCGAAGTCGCCCGGCAGCGGGGTGGTGGCCAGCTCGGCGACCGCCTCCGGCTCCGCGATCAGCCGGGGCAGCAACGCGGCCGGGACGAAGTGGTCGGCCAGCCCGGCGGCGATCCCGTCGGCCGCCCCGACCGGCGAGCCGGTGAGCGCCAGGTGCGTGCCGAGCTCGCCGGGCGCGTGCGAGAGCAGCCACGACCCGCCCACGTCGGGGTGCATGCCGATGCCGACCTCGGGCATCGCGAGCCGGGACCGCTCGGTGACCACCCGGACCGACGCGTGCGCGGAGATCCCGATGCCACCGCCCATCACCAGGCCGTCCATCACGGCGACGATCGTCTTGGGATAGGCCGCGACGGTCGCGTTGAGCCGGTACTCCTCGGCCCAGAAGTCGATCGAGGCGGTGCCGCCGGAGACCGCGTCGGCGTGGATCACCCGGATGTCCCCGCCGGCGCACAGCCCGCGCTCGCCGTTGCCGCTGATCACCACGGTCCGGATCCGGTCGTCGGACGCCCACTCGGCGAGGGCCCGCCGCATGATCGCCACCATCTCGGGGGTGAGCGCGTTGATCGCCTTCGGCCGGTTCAGCGTCAGCCGCCCGACCCGCCCGTCCACGTCCACGATCACCGGTTCGGTCTGCATGATCCAGTTATAGCCGCCTTGCCGACCACAGGGTCCGCGTGGGGGAATCGAGGGTGAGCCGTCGTCGATGCGAAAGGACCATCAAGACCATGCCTGAGACGTACGTGATCGTCGGCGCCAGTCTGGCCGGGGCGAAGGCCGCCGAGACCCTGCGCGCGGAGGGTTTCCCCGGCCGCGTGGTGCTGATCGGCGACGATCCGCGCCGCCCCTACGAACGGCCGCCGCTGTCGAAGGGCCTGCTCCTGGGCACCGCCGAGCTGGACAGCCCGTTCGTGCACGACGCGGACTGGTACTCCGGGCGGGACATCGAGCTGCGGCTCGGCGAGCGGGTCGAGGAGCTGTCCCTCGCCGACAAGACCCTCAAAACCAGTCAAGAGATTATTTCGTACGACAAATTGCTGCTGACCACCGGTGCCCGGCCCCGACGCCTGCCCGTCGAAGGCGGCCACTACCTGCGCACCTACGACGACTCCGCGGCCCTGTCGGCGGTGCTGGAGGCGTCCCGGCATCTGACGATCGTCGGCTCGGGGTGGATCGGCCTCGAAGTGGCCGCGGCCGCCCGTGAGCGCGGCGTCGCGGTCACCGTGATCACCCCGGACCAGGTCCCGCTGCGCGAGCCGCTCGGCGAGCGCGTCGGCGCCCTCTTCGGCGAGCTGCACCGCGGCCACGACGTCGACTTCCGCTTCGGCGCCCGGGTCCAGGAGCTGCGCGAGAAGCAGGTCGTGCTGGCCGGCGGCGCGGTCGTCGACACCGACCACGTCCTGGTGGCGATCGGCGCGGTCCCGAACGCCGAGCTGGCCGAGCGCGCCGGGCTGGCCGTCGACAACGGCGTGCTGGTCGACGCCTACCACCGCACCAGCGACCCGGACGTCTTCGCCGCCGGTGACGTCGCCAACGTCGACCACCCGCGCTACGGCCGGATCCGCGTCGAGCACTGGGCGAACGCGCTCAACTCCGGCCCGGCCGCGGCCCGGTCCATGCTCGGCCGCGGCACCCCGTGGACCGCGGTGCCGTACTTCTTCACCGACCAGTACGACCTCGGCATGGAGTTCGCCGGCCGCGTCGAACCCGGCGCCGACCTGGTCGTCCGCGGTGACCTGGGCAAACTCGAGGCGATCGTGTTCTGGACCGTCGGCGGCCGGGTGGTGGCCGGGATGAACCTCAACGTCTGGGACGTCACCGACGACATCCAGGCCCTGATCGCCGCCGACCGGCCGGTCGACCCGGCCCGCCTCGCCGACCCGTCCGTCCCGCTGGCCGAGCTGGGCTGATCACCCTCCCGGGCCGCCTGTGTCGCCGATCTGAACAAGCGTGCTAGTTTTTTCGCGGCACGGCGGAGGTCCCGACGCACCCGCGCGATCGGGGAACGGCTATCGCGGACCGTTGATGTCGCAGCCATGACGGCCCGGATTCGTCCGGGCCGGGGCGCAGTCAACCGCCCGTCCATTGCCTGACCTCGCAGCCGGCGTGGCAGAGAGCTATCAGCCCGGCCCGTCAGGACCGGGTAGTTGACTGAGGCGGGGGTTTCGATGACCGGCTGGTCCGAGCACGTGATCTGGTGGCACGTCCACCCCTTGACGTTCCTGGGCGCTCCGCGTGCGGCGCTGCCGGCCGGCGCCCCGCCCGTCCCGCGCCTGCGCGACCTCGAACCCTGGCTGGAGTACCTGCTGGAGCTCGGCTGCAACGGGCTCGCGCTCGGCCCGATCTTCGCCTCCGAGACCCACGGGTACGACACCGTCGACCACTACCGGGTCGACCCGCGCCTGGGCACCGAGGACGACCTGCGCTGGCTGCTCGACGAGTGCCACCGGCGGGGCATCCGGGTCCTCTTCGACGGCGTGTTCAACCACGTGGGCCGGGGGTTCGCCCGGTTCGGCGACCCGGCGTTCGCGAGCTGGTTCCGCCGGGCCGGCGACGACTACGAGGTCTTCGAGGGGCACCGGGCCCTGGTCGTGCTGAACCACGACGAGCCGGCCGTCGCCGACTACGTGACCGGCGTGCTGCGGCACTGGCTGGACTTCGGGGTGGACGGCTGGCGCCTCGACGCGGCGTACGCGGTGCCCCTGCCGTTCTGGAAGAAGACGGCCGGCCGCATCGACCAGGGCTGGTTCGTCGGCGAGGTGATCCACGGCGACTACCCGGCCTGGGTCACCGACGGCGGCCTCGACTCGGTCACCCAGTACGAGCTCTGGAAGGCCGTCTGGAGCGGCCTGAACGACCTGAACTTCTTCGAGCTGGCCTGGGCGCTGGACCGGCACAACACGTTCTCCCGGGACTTCGCGCCGCTGACGTTCGTCGGCAACCACGACGTGACCCGCCTGGCCAGCGCGCTCACCGAGCCGCGCCACCTGGGCCTGGCCCTGACCCTGCTGTTCACCGTCGGCGGGGTGCCCAGCATCTACGCCGGCGACGAGCAGGCCTTCACCGGCGTCAAGCACGACCGGGAGTTCGGCGACGACGAGATCCGCCCGGCGTTCCCGGCGACCCCGGCCGGCCTGTCCGAGCTGGGCCGGCCCACCTACCGGCTGCACCAGCAGCTGATCGGGCTCCGGCGCCGGCACTCCTGGCTGCACCGGGCGGTGACCCGGCCGTTGCACGTGGCCAACAAGCAGTTCGCGTACGAGGCCACGGACGGCGACCGCCGCCTGATCGTCCTGCTCAACGCGGCCGACCACGGCCATGACTTCACCCTGGACGAGGGCCCGCTGCGCACCGTCCTGACCCACGACGACATCGACAACGGCACGTTCGTCCCCGGCCCCGGCTGGGCCGTCCTGGAACCCGCCTGACCGCCGCCCCGGCGCCAGATCCGGTGACCGCCGTCTCGGTGCGGCGTCAGCCCCACTGGCCGCCGCCCCGGCGCGGCATCAGCTCCAGCCACTGAGCGCGAACGGGATCCGATCGAGGTACGCGACGACGCAGGCCATGACTGTGCCCGCGGCCTCAGCGATAGATGCTGGCGATGGCGCGGATGTCCGGGTGCGGGGCGGTCGGGGTGCGCTCCGACAGCAGGTCGCCGGCGCGGCGGCGCTGGCGGCGCGGGACGCCGCCGTTGATGCCCAGGTACTCCAGCGTCGGATGACCGGAAGCGATCGCGTCCACCAGGAGCCGGGCGCCGCGGCCGCGGATGCCGGTCAGGCGCAGGTCGAGGCGGCGCAGCCGGGCGCCGGGCAGGGCCGCCGCGAACTCCGCCGCACCCGCGTCGCCCAGCTCGTTCGGGCTGCCGCCGAGGGCCTGCTGGGACGGCGGCCGGGCCAGGTCGAGGACCTGCCAGGCGGCGCAGTGCCGGGCCAGGGCGGCGGCGCCGGCCGCGGTCAGGCCGTTGCCGCCGAGTCCGAGAGTCATCGGCACGCCGGCGGCCACCGAGGCCAGTGCGGCGGCGCCCTCGTCGCCGAGGTGGTTCACCGCCAGGTAGAGCTCCCGGACGCCGGCCTCGTGGATCAGCCGGGCCAGCACCGGCACCACCTCCGGCCCGAAGCCGTTGCCGCCGAGGAACAGCCGCTGCAGGCGCGGACCCCCGGCGACCAGGGCGTCGGTCAGGGTCGTCAGGCCGGTCGCGGTGATCCCGGTGTTGACCAGATCGAGGGTACGGAGGTTGGCGGTCCCGCCCAGCGCGCCCGCGAGCCGCGCCACGCCCTCGTCACCGACCGGATTGCGCTTGAGCCACAGCGCGCGCACCGTGTCGTCGCCGGCCAGCCGGTCGGCGAGGATCGCCACCCCGTCCGGCCCGATCCGGTTGCAGCCCAGGTAGAGCGTCTCGATGCCGTGCCCGGGCCGCAGCGCCCCGGCGACCGCCCGGACGCCCTCGCTGCCCAGCGCGTTCGTGCCCAGCAGCAGGTGCCGGACGTGCGGGGAACCGGCCGCGGCGGCCGCGATCCGGCCCACCTCGACCGGGCCGATGCCCTGCTTGCACAGGTCCAGGCGGCCGTCGGGCTGCATCGCGCCGCGCGGGAAGACGGCGGGCGCGGGCGGAACGCCGTACGGCGAAATCTGGTCCTCGGAAAGCCCGGACGGCCCGGCGCCGGAAAGCGGACCGGGAGCCGGAAGCGTCGACGGCCCGGCGCCGGACAGCGGACCGGGAGCCGGAAGCGGGCCGGGAGTGGCGGCGGGAGTGTCGGTGAGCCAGGCGACCAGCGGATCGAAATCGGTCGCCGGGGCCAGGCCGGCCTCCGGGTTCTGGATCGCCGGGCAACGGATCGGCATGGTCACCAGGGCACGCTCCGATAATCCTTGAGGAAACTTCCGCTGATCGGCTCGCCCCGTTCGGCGGCCACGACCGGATGGTAGACGCGGGCCGCGCCGTCGATGACGTCCAGTGGCGGCCGGAAGCCGGCGGCCCGCTGGTCCTGCTTGCTCGGGTGCGGGCGCTCGTCGGTGACCCAGCCGGTGTCCACCGCGTTCATCAGCACGCCGTCCGTGGCGTAGTCCGCCGCCGACGTGCGGACCAGCATGTTCAGCGACGCCTTGGCCATGTTGGTGTGCGGGTGCCGGACGGTCTTGTTCGCGCGGGAGAAGCTGCCCTCCATCGCGGAGACCTGCACGACGTGCCGGTGCCGGGGCGGGCCGGCGGTGAGCAGCGGCCGCAGCCGCGAGGTGAGCAGGAACGGGGCGAACGCGTTGACGACGTGCGCGGAGAGCCACTCGTGCGGGGTGACGTCGGCGTCCCGCAGCGTCCACGAGTTGACCGGGCGCAGGTCGAGCTGCTGACCGGTCTCGTCGACGAACCCGGCCGGGAAGAAGTCGTCCGCGAGGACCGGCGCGCGATCCGTGACCGGACCGGTGATCGCCAGCCGGGACGCCGGCCCGCGCAGCGGCGCGACCTCGCCGGCGAGCAGCTCACGGAAGTACGCCGGCGGCCGGTACAGCGTCTGCGCGGCATTGTTGACCAGGAGGTCCAGGCTGGTGAAGTGCCGCCCGGCGAAGCCGACGAACTCGTGCACGGCGGCGAGGTCGAGCAGGTCCAGGCCGTAGACGTGCAGCCGCCCGGACCAGTCGCCGAAGTCCGGCAGCGCGGCCAGCCGCCGGGCCGCGTCGGCCGGGAAGCGGGTGGTCAGCACCACGTCCGCGCCGTCGCGCAGCAGCTTCAACGCCACCTGGAAGCCGATCTTCACCCGGCCGCCGGTGACGATCGCGCCGCGCCCGGTGAGGTCGGTGCGCGCGTGCCGCCAGGCCCGGTTCTCCTCGGCGCAGGCCGGGCACATCAGGTGGTAGTCGGCGTCCACCGTCCGGTACTCGTCCTTGCACACGTAGCACAGCCGGCCGCGCCGCAGCGTTCCGATCGGCGGCTGATCCGGATCGGACTGCTCCGGATCCGTTGCGGGGATCTCGGTGTGGAAGCGGGTCGCGGCGGCGAGCAGGACCCGGTCTGCGGCCCGGGTCGCCGCCGACCGGCGCGCCTTGGCTCGCTGCTTGATCTTGCGCGCGGCCGTGGTCACCGCCCGTTCCAGGGCCAGCCGGTCATCGGCGTCCAGCTCCGGATCGTCGAGCCGGTCCAGCGCGGCCAGGCAGGCCGCCAGCTCCTCCCGGTTCACGTCCACCTGCCGATCTCCCGCTGCCGGTGGACGCTCAGGACCTCGCCCGCGTCCTGGACGCTCGCCCGCGCGCCTGCCGCGATCAGGGCCGCCATCACATCCTCCGCGCCGGAGTACGCCGCCGCGTGCAGCGGGGTCCGGCCGTGGTGATCCGGCTCGTCCACCGACAGCCCGGCGGCCAGCAGGACCGGCAGCACCCGGGCATGGTCCACGTGGGCGAGCCGGTGCATCAGCGTGCGGCCCTCCGCGTCCCGGAACCGCGGGTCACAGCCCGCCGCCAGGTCGGCGAGCAGCCCGTCGGTGTCGCCGTAGAACGCCCGGGTGAGGATGCGCTGCCGATGCCGGCGGATCTCCTTCGGTATGCCCTTGCCCCCGGCCCGGAAACCGGCGGCCGCCGCCGCGCAGCCGCTGACCCGCCCGCCGAGCGCCCGCAGGGTCTCCTCCCGGCGCAGCTCCGCCTCGTCGTGGTACGGCGTCTCCACGCTCGCGCCGAGCACCTCGACGAGATGCCAGTCGGTGCCGCACCGGACCCGGTGCGCGCCGTACGTCTCGTGCCTGATCGGCTGCCAGTCCTGGGTGCGGTCGGGGAACAGCGCCTCGTGCACCAGCGGATGCAGCTGGTCCGGCGTCAGCGTCCCCGCGCGCACCAGCGCCGCGTCCTGCGGCGCGCGGGACCTGGACCCCGCCGGCCCGTATCCGGCCGGCGACTCGTAGGCACGGGTCCGCTCCCGCACCGCGCCGGCGTACCAGGCCCACGCCGGAAGCTCCTTCCACGTCCCCGTCAGGTCGCTCGCGTCGACCACCCGCAACGCCGGGCGCTGCGCCATGTCGTTCATCCGGGGCAGAGTCAGGACCAGCACCGGCGCGCCCCGCCACCGTTTCACCGTGATCGGCTCGGCCGACCGGTACAGGACCACCCGCAGGTGCGGCCAGAACGGGCCGTCGAACTCGCGCGGCAGGTGCCGGCGGACGAAGTCGGGGGCGAACCCGGCCAGGTCCGCCTCGATCTTCGCGGCCGGGCCGGCCCCGAACACGTCGGCCACGCCGCGCAGGTCGAGGTGCACGTCGACCAGGGCGGCGGCACAGGCGGCCCGCCAGTCCCCGGCCAGCCGGGCGGCCGTCGCCGCCGCGATCATGCCGGCCGGCGCCGCGAGGTCCAGCATCGTCGCGTACCGCTCGCGGTCCTGCCGCCGTTCGAGATCCACCGCGTCCTCTCCCCGTGAACTGGCGGAGCCGGCCGGATTCGAACCGGCGTCCTTCGCCTTGATAGGGCGACGCGACGACCTCTGCGCTACGGCCCGCCGCCGCGCAGTCTAATGATCGACCGGGCCGGACCCCCAGCCAGTTTCCGGGCGGTGGGTCCGCGCCGGATTCGTACCGGCATGCCGGCCGGGTGGCTGAGCCGCGGCTCCGGGTCACCGGCGACTGTGGACGATGGCCGAGCGCGGATGTGGAAGCATTCCGGCCATGAGGTGGGGACGCAGGTCACGGGACGAGGACGCCAACCACGCGCGACGATCGCAGGCCGCCCTGCTGGAGGAGCAGTCGCTGGAACTGTTCCGGCAGGGCCGGGTCGCCGAGGCCGTGCCCCTGCAGGAACAGGCCGTCGAGCTGGTCGACGCGGTCATCGCCTCGCAGGGCGAGATCACCGTCGACGACCTGGTCATGCTCGGCGCGCTGAACTACGGACTGGGGTCGAGCCTGCAGGCGGTGAGCCGGCCGGACGACGCGCTGGCCGCGCTCGACGCCGCCGAGGAGGCCTACGGCGCGGCGCTCGACAGCGGCCGGGCGGACGCGGCGCAGTGGATCACGGATGTCCGGGTGCGCCGGGCCCGGGCGTTCCACGGGCAGGGCCGGGTGGCCGACGCGATCCTGGCGATGGACCGGGTGGTCCGGGCGGTGGTGGCCGAGGGGCCGGCCGGCGACGCGTTCGAGCACGAGCTGGGCCTCTGCCGGCTGCTCTACACCAACGCGCTGCTGATGGCGGACTACGGCGACCCCGATCTGATCCTGGGCTCGGCGGACCAGGTGGTGCGGCTGATGCTCGCCCGACAACTGAAGATCAACACGCTCGAGGGCGACAACGACTACTACGTCGACGTGCTGCGCTGCGCCGCCACGATTGCGATGCGCGAGCACGCCCGGCAGGGGCGCACCGAGATCGCCGAGGCGGCCGGCGGCGTGGCGGTCGGCACCTGGGCCGAGATCGACGCGTCGGAGATCCCGTCGCTGATCGGCGAGACGATGGCCCTGCCGCCGATGTACCGCGTCTCCATCGTCCGAGCCGCGGCGTACTACGGCAAGCTCACCGGGGAGCTCGGCAAGGCGGACCTGGCGCGGCGCTACCGCGACGTCGCGCGCGAGGTGGACGCCGGCCTCGCCGCGCACGCCGAACAGGAGTGGGCCGCCCCCGCCACCGTGCGGATGACCCTGGGCGTGGCCCTGCACCAGGCCCGCTCGATGCTCCGCGACGGCGAGGTGCCGGACGAGGTGCTGGCGCTCGGCGGCGCGGACAACGCCCGGAGCCTGGTCACGGTCGGCCAGCGCGGCCCGGAGTCCGACTGGGCCGAGTCGGCCTGGCGGCTGACCCGGATCGTCCCGGCGGTGCTGAACAACCCGCACGTGGCGGCCCGGATCGGGCTGGAGGCCCACCTGCTGTACGCCGCGTCGCTGGCCGCCACGGAGGACCGGAGCGCCTGGCACGGGTCCCACGCGTACCGGTGGCGGATTGTGCTCGAATGCCTGGTCAACCTGTTCGAGCCGGCCGGTGACGAGGTCATGGTGGCGGATCTGCGGCGGTGGCTGGCGGTCACCGGCGAGGTCGTCAACGAGTACCACGACCCCTACCACGGCCGGTCGCCGCTGGGCTGGGCGAAGGCCCGGGAGGAGTGACCGCCGGCTGACGTCGGGGCGGTGGGGCCGAGCCGGAATCGAACCGGCGTCCCCACGGATGCGAACCGTGTGCGTCGACCTCTGCGCTACCGGCCCCACCGCGACCGGAAGCCTAACAACCGCACCCGGCGGGGGTGGCGGAGCCGACCGGAATCGAACCGGCGTCCTTCGCATTTGCAGTGCGACGCGACGACCTCTGCGCTACGGCTCGCCGCCGCGCAGTCTATCGATCCGGTCGCCCGCGCCGTGCCGCGCGCGGGGTCAGCCGTTGGACCAGGTCCGGGTGGACAGGACCAGACGGTAGCCGTCCGGGTCGGCGATCGTGACGCCCCAGCGGTCCCAGTAGTCGCCCTGCCCGACCCGCCGGCCGCCGGACTCCTCGAGGCGGGCGATCAGCTCCTCGTCGATCGGGCCGCCGACGTAGATGACCAGCAGGTCCTCGTCGGTCGGGGTCGGCTCGGCGGTCAGGTTGGCGCCGCCGACCAGCTCCAGGTGCCAGGCCGCGCCGGGCAGGCCGAGCATGACCAGGTCGTGCTCGCCGGGGGCGGTGGCCGAGCCGCGGTAGAGGACGTGCAGGCCCAGGCCGCCGGCGTAGAAGCGCTCGGCGGCGGCCAGGTCGCGGCTCGGGCGGGCGATGCGGATCGGTGCCGTGGGATCGATCATGTTGACAGCGTAGGGTCGGCCGGGTGCTGGAGGTGGCGCGGGCAGACGCCGGGTCGGTGGTGGAGCTGACCCGGGGGCTGGTGGCGATTCCCAGCCGGGGCGGCGTGGATCCGTACCCGGCAATCGTCTTTTTTCTCACGGACTGGCTCGCGCGTCGCGGCCTGGTCTCCACCACCCTGCTCGACGGCGGCGGCAACGCCGTCGCCGTCGTCTGTGACGTCGTCGGGAGCCAGCCGGGTCCGCGGTACGTGCTGGACGCCTGCCTCGACACCGCGCCGTTCGGCGACGAGGGCCGGTGGACGCACCCGCCGGCCAGCGCGATCGTCGAGGACGGCTGGCTGCACGGGCGCGGCAGCGCGGACTCGAAGGCGGGCGTCGCGATCTTCTGTCACGTCGCGGCCCGGCTCGCGGCGCGGCGGGACCGCCTGCACGGCACCCTCACGCTGCTGTTCGACCTGGACGAGCACACCGGCGGATTCGGCGGGGCGAAGGCGTACTTCGCGGGCCGGGCGGCGCCGGCCGGCGTGCTGATCGGCTATCCCGGCCCGGACCACCTGGT
Source organism: Actinoplanes sp. L3-i22 (assembly GCF_019704555.1). Lineage (NCBI taxonomy): Bacteria > Bacillati > Actinomycetota > Actinomycetes > Micromonosporales > Micromonosporaceae > Actinoplanes > Actinoplanes sp. L3-i22. The sequence goes on along the minus strand of NZ_AP024745.1, from coordinate 6,304,768 downwards.
GATCGGCGGGCGCGGCGTCCATCGTCTCAGGATCCAGGTGTACGGCGTGGCCTCGCACTCCGGCGGCCGGAGCAGCACCCCGAACGCGATCGTGAAGGCGGCCGAGGTGATCCGGTCGCTGGCGGCCCTGGACGCCGCCGGCGGGAAGATCACGGTCACCGCGGTCGACGGCGGCTCGGGCTTCTCCGTCACCCCGGACCGGTGCATGGTCAGCGTCGACGTGCGGACGATCGGCGACTTCGACGCGGTCGCCGCGGCAACCCTGATCCGGGGCGCGGTCGCGGCCGTCGACCCGCGCTGGCCGGGGACGCCCGCGACGACGATCGAGCACGTGCTGACCTGGCCGGCCTACGAGCTGGCCGCGGACTCGCCGCTGCGTCGCGCGATGCTGGCCGCCGCCGGGACCTTCGGCCTGGCCGTGACGCCGAAGGTGGCCGGGCCGTCCAACATCGGCAACTATCTCGCCGGACTGGGGATCCCGGCCACCGCCGGGTTCGGGGTGACCTACGAGGGCCTGCACGGCACCGACGAGCGGATCCTGATCTCGTCGATCCCGCCGGTCCAGGCGACCTATCACGCGGCGGTGCTCAGTCTCCTGAGCCCGGCGGGCTGAGCGCCGCGCGGGCGGCCCGGGCGGCCTTGCCGGTGCCGGTGAAGCCGGCGAGCCACTCCCGCAGATCGTTCCCGGACACCGGGAGCGCGAGTTCGGCCAGCAGCTCGACCAGCTCGAACAGGCCGGCCCGGGTCCGGTCGAGGGCCGGCAGCAGCGCGGCCAGGATCGCCGCGACGACAGTGCCGTGACCGGCCTCCGCGACCGCCCGCAGCGACGACGCCCAGCGCCGCAGCGGCGTCACCGGCGCGAGCCAGGCCATCGCCGCACCCAGGTCGGCCGGGGAAAGACGATCAGGAACCAGATCCGGTACGGCGTCGGCGGCGGTCACCCGATCGATCGGTCGCTCGGACCCCAGGACCGCGGCGACCAGCACCCGTGCGGTCGGCGGAAGCCCGGCGCGGGCGGCGAGCAGCGGTCGCAGGACGCCCTCGCCGGTGACCCGGCCGGTCTCCCCGGACGGCCACTGGAGCAGGGCGAGCGCGGCCGGGACGTCGAGATTGCCCGGCCAGGTCGCGGCGAGCCACGGCCACCACGCGGTCGCCACGAACTCGTCCGGCCGCTCGTGGATGGTGCCGAGCGCGACCGTGGGCAGCAGCGGATCGGCGTTGACGGGCCGGATCGGTCGTGCGGCCAGGAACCCGATCCCACCGTCGGCGAGCAGCCGGGGCGTCAGCGCGGGCGCCCGGCCGGCCCCGGCGTCGTCGCACCCGTGGGCGATCAGGTCGGTGAGGTCGCCGTAGGGCGCGCGGGCGCGGGCCGCGGCGATCCACAGGCGGTCGTCGACCCCGGCCGGTGCCGGGCCGCCGAGCGCGTGCCGTAACGCCGCGCCGAACGGCCCCGGAACCTCGGCCGCCGGCTCGGGCCCGCCGGCGGCCGGATCCGGGCCGAGCCGCAGCAGGGCGGCGATCGCGTCGGCCGGGCGGTCCGCGGCGACCACCCGGCCGGCCAGCACCGCCGGGTCGATCCAGCCGCCGGCGTGGGTCGGCTCGGCCAGCGGCGCGAACCGGACGCCGGACCGCAGCGCCGTGGCGATCTCGGCGGCCCGGGCCACCAGCAGGCCCGTCTTGGCCGGTGGCCGGTGGCCCTCGACGGCCGGGCGCCCGGCGGCCGCGCACACGACCGTGCCGAGCACGAGCAGGACGTCCGTCTCGAACGGGGCGGTCCCGATGCGGCGCCGCAGCCGCCGCGCGACCGTGCGCAGCCGCTCCGGATCCGGATCCGGACCCAGCCGGGCGGCCGCGCACAGGGCGCGCTCCATCAGGTCGGCGTCGGACGGGTCCTCGACCAGGATCGCGAACGCCTCGGCCAGCTCCGCGTGGCCGGCGATCGGGGTCACCGCGGCCAACGGGGGGAGCCCGGCCGGCGCGGGGGCGGCCGGCGGCCGGACCGGGACCGGTGCGGGGCGGCCGAGGAGACGGGCGGCGGCCGCCCGTACGTCGGGATGGGGGTGTTCAATGGCGGTCTCGGCGAGCGCCGGCCCACCCAGCTTCAGCGCCTTGAGCGCGACCGCCTTGCCCGGCGACAGCACCGCGTCGACCAGGCTCGGCGGGTCGGTCACGCGCAGCGCCCGGAACGCGTCCAGGCCGACCGTGACGACCGGGCCGATCGGGGAGCGCAGCAGCAGGTCGTAGGCGGGCTGCCGGGACGCGGTCCGGTCCGGTCCCGGCGCCAGGTCGCGGTGCAGCCGGACGAACCAGCCGGCCCGGAACGCCGACGTCGCGTGGCCGAGCGCGGCGAGGGTGGCGTCGAGCACCCGCCCGTGGCCGGCGTACCCGGCGGCGATCAGGTCGAGGACCGCGTCCCGCCAGGTGAGGCCCGGACGGACCAGGCCGCGGTCGGTGCCCGCCAGGCTCGGGCCCAGCTCCCGGTCCACCTCGAAGATCCGCCAGAAGACCCGGTCGAGCAGGTCCGGCTCGGCCAGCAGCCGCTCGGCGGTGCGCGGGGAGCTCGCGGTGTTCGGGGTGAACACGCCGCCCGGCCACCTGCCGCTCTCCAGGTAGGAGCCGATGACCGCGCACACGTAGTCGTCGTCCGCCGGGAGGGTGACCGCGCCGCGCCGTTCCAGCTCCCGGACCCCGGCGAAGGACCACCCGAGACCGTCGGCCCAGCCCAGCTCCCGGATCGCGGTCTCGGCGATCGCCTGGACGTGCGGGCGGCCCCGGGCGATGGCGATCCGCATCTCCTCGTCGGTGCGGGGCAGGACCTCGACCGGTGCGGCGGTGCGCGGCAGCGTGGCGATCCGGCTCAGGCACAGCCGGTGGTGGTCCTGGGCGCTGAGGTTCCGGGGGACGGCGAACACCGCGTCGACGTCCCGGCCGAGAGCCGCCCGCTCCGCCGCGGTGAGACCACAGAGGAGCGGGACGACGGCCTCGTCCGGGGCGGCGAGTAGCTCAGCGAGGCGGGACACCCACGGAGCTTAGTGACGGGGTGGTGGCGAGCAACAGCGCGGAGATCGCCGTGAACGCGGCGGCTCCCAGGTAGACGGCTCCCGGGATCCCGTGCGCGAGGGACCAGGTCAGAGCCACCCCGGCCAGGAGCGGCACGACGGTCTCCGGGACCGCGGACAGACTGGTCAGGGCGCCCTGCACACTGCCCTGCTCGGCCGCGCCGATGCCGCGGGACAGCCAGGCGCTCGCGGCCGCGCCGCCCGCCGACGACAGCACGGCGACCCCCTGCACGGCGTAGAGCATCCACGGCTCGGTGACGAACGCCGTACCCAGGAACGCGACGACGCCCAGCCCGGCGCCGAGCAGGGCGGTCGGCCGCTCCCCGAGCCGGTCGACGACCGGCCCCACGGCCCGGGCCTGGAACAGCGCCCCGGCCAGCGCCCCCGCCGCGATCATCACGCCGACCCGCGTGGTGTCCCAGCCGAACCGGTAGGTGAGGAAGAACGCCCAGGTCGACTGATGGATCATCCGGGCCAGGTCGGCGTGCAGCCGGGCGTGCGCGAGCCGGCCCAGGACCGGCCGTCCCAGGACCGCGGCGATCGCGGTGAACGGGTTGGCCCGCCGCAGGCTCAGCGCGGTCCTACCGTCCCCGGGGCGGGACTCCGGCAGGACCAGCCAGCCGTAGCCGACGTTCGCGACCGACAGGCCGGCCGCCACCAGGAACGGCAGGCGCACGTCGACACCACCGAGCAGGCCGCCGAGCACCGGGCCGGCCACAAAACCCAGACCGAAGGCGGAACCGACCAGGCCGTACGCCCGGGCCCGCGCCCCGGCCGGGCAGACATCCGCGATGTACGCGTTCACCACGGTGTTCGTCCCCGCGCACGCGCCGGCCAGCGCGTGCACGATCAGCAGCGGCCACGGCGCGGACACCAGGGCGTGGGCCACCCAGTCGGCGCCGAGGCAACCGAGCGAGGCGAGCAGGACCGGCCGCCGCCCGTACCGGTCGGAGAGCCGCCCGAGCAGCGGCGCGGCGGCGAGCTGCAGCAGCCCGAACACCGACCCGAGCAGCCCGGACCAGAGCGCGGGGTGCGGGGTGACCGCGCCGAGCAGCGCGGGCAGGATCGGCACGACCAGGCCGAGCCCGAGCATGTCGAGGAAGACGGTGAGCAGCAGAAAGGAGAGGGCGGGTGCCCGGCGCATCGATGACTCCTGAGTCGGGAGAAGGGCAGAGGCCCCCTCCCGGCTCCGACCGCAAGCACGGAGGATCAGATTATCGGCACGGTCAAATCATTTTTTGGTACGCGTTAGAGTCGCGCCCGTGCTCACCAACGACGCCGAGGTCTACGTGACCAACGCCGCCGCCATGCTGTCCGCGCTGGCCCCGGAGTCCCACGACCACGGCGACCACCTGCGGGCCGAGCTGCCCGCGGCGACCCGGATCCTGCTGAGGCGCCCGATCCCGATCGCGCCGCTGCTGGCCACGACGTCCCGCCCGGTGACGATCGAGGACGTCTTCGGCACGGACGAGACGGCGCCCCCGGCGACCGTGCTGCGCATGCCCGTGATGAACCGCCCGGCCGGCCCGCCCGCGTCCGCCCCGGGCCCGAACGTGGTGCCGGTGACCGGCGAGGACGACCTGGCCGTCGCGGAGCGCGTGATGATCGACGGGTTCCCGTTCCCGCGCTACCAGCCGGTCGTCCGCGGCCGGGCGCTGCCGCCGCGGGTTCTCGGCCTGCCCGGCTGGAAGGTCTGGCTCGCCTACTCCGAGGGCGAGCCCGCCGCGGCGGCGTACACCTACGACGACGGCGCCGCGGTCGGCCTGTACTGGCTGGCCACCCTCGCGGAGTTCCGGTCGCGGGGGCTGGGCCGGGCCCTCATGAACGGTGTCTTCGCCGCCCACCCGGACCAGGTCTGCACCCTGACCGCGACGGAGGCGGGCCGGCCGCTCTACGAGTCGCTGGGCTTCCGGACGGTCGCGACGGCCACCTGGCACACGCGGCACTAGATCTTGTCGGCCGGATCGGTCAGGATCATTGCTCGTGCGCAGACTCCTGGTGCTTCTGGCCCTGCTGGTGACGGTTGTGCTGGTGCCGGCCAGTCCGGTCGCCGCGGCCGTGCCGGTGCTCGCCCACGTCGGCAACGCCCGGCAGCTGATCGTGGTCACCGGCCACGGCTGGAAGTCGACCACCGCGACCCTGCGTGCCTACCAGCGCGGCGCCGACGGCAAGTGGCGGCAGACGTTCGCGGCGATGCCGGCGCGCACCGGTTACGGCGGCTGGGCGTGGGCCGCCCGCCGGGTCCAGGACACCGGGCTGACCCCGGCCGGGACGTTCACGATCACCCAGGCGTTCGGGGTGCGGGCCGACCCCGGGACCCGGCTGCCGTACCGCAAGGTCGACGGCAACGACTACTGGGTGGGCGACAAGCGTGATCCGCGGACGTACAACCTCTTCGAGCCCTCGGCCTCGAAGCACCGCACCTGGCGGGTCGCCGAGGCCGAGCGCCTGGCGGCCTATCCCACGCAGTACGCCTACGCCGCGGTGATCGACTTCAACCGGCCGGCCGGCGTGCGCTGGGACGCCGCGCACGGCGAGTACGTGACCGGCACCCCGTCCCACGTCGGCCGCGGCTCCGCGGTCTTCCTGCACGCCAGCGGCAAGGGCTCGACCGCCGGCTGCGTCTCGGTCAGCCGCGCGAACGTCGTCACCCTGCTGAAGTGGCTCGACCCGGCCCAGCATCCCCGGATCGTGCTGGCCCCGACCGCCGCCGACCTCGGCAAGGCCTGACGCCTCACACCGCGACCGCCGGCCGGGCGGCCGGCAGGAACACCCGGACGGCCAGGGCACCGAGGACGCACAGGGCCGCGTTCACGGCGACCGCGACGTGCAACGCGGTCCCGATCCCCAGCGCCGGCACGGTCCCGGCGACGACCGCGGACATCGCCGGGATGCCGAGCGTGATGCCGATCTGCTGACTCATCGTGGCGAGCCCGGCGGCCAGGCCCTGCTCGCCGTCGGGCAGCCCGGCGGTCGCGGTCACCATGAACCCGACGATCGCGACGAGATTCGCCACCCCGCCGGCGAACGTGGCCGTGAGCAGGACCGGCAGGGGCACCGGGAACACCAGGACCAGGGTCGCCGCGGCCTGCGCCGTCAACCCCAGGACCACCGCCTTCGGCGGGCTTTGGAGGTACGCGATCACCCGCGGTCCCAGGATCCCGCCGAGGACCGTGCCCACGCCCAGCACCGCGAACGACAACCCGGTTTCCAGCGCGGTGAACCCGCGCACCTGCTGCAGGTCCAGCGTGAGCAGGAAGACCAGCGAGGTCTCGGTCGCGAACGCCAGCATCCCGGCCAGGTTCCCCCAGGCCACGGTCCGCCGCCGCAGCATCGGCAGCAGCGCCAGGGGTTCCGCGGCCCGCCGTTCCACCAGCCCGAACGCGACCAGCAGCAGCCCACCCAGCAGGGTCGACCAGAGTGTCCCGAAGGCCAGGACCACCAGTCCCGCGGTCACCAGCACCGCCCCCGGCACGTCGAGCCGTGGCCGTTCCGCCGGCCGGCTCTCGGCCAGCACGACCGGTGCCACCGCGAGGACCAGGACCGCGACGATCACGTTGACGAAGAACGCCCAGCGCCAGCTCGCCAGGTCGGTGAGCACCCCGCCGAGGATCGCCCCGGTGGTGAACCCGGCCGCCATCAGCGCCCCGTTCAGTCCCAGCGCCCGCTCCCGGCGCGGCCCCTCCGGGAACGAGACGGTCATCAGCGCCAGCGCGGCCGGGGTGACCGCCGCGGTCGCCAGCCCCTGCGCCACCCGTGCCCCGAGCAGCACCGCCGGGCTGTCGGCCAGCCCGCCGGCCAGCGAGGACGCCCCGAGCAGCGCGATCCCGTAGAGGAACAGGCGCCGCCGCCCGGCCAGGTCCGCGACCCGCCCGAACAGCAGCGTGAACCCGGCCGCGCAGACCGCGAACGAGGTGGCGATCCACTGCAACCCGGTCAGCGAGAAGCCGACGTCGGCGCCGATCACCGGAAGCGCCACGTTGAGGATGGAGAAATCGACGGCCAGCGTGAATGCGGCCGTCAGCAGTACGACGAGAACCATGCCCCGAACCCTCGATCCCGGGGCGGGACGCAGCCAGCCCACCGCGTTGACTGGTACCGGCAGGGACAGGCAGGCGGGGTGGCCGCCGGGCAGGATGGACGGCATGCGGAGCGAACTGGCGGACTTCCTGCGGACCCGGCGGGCCCGGCTGCGGCCCGAGGCGGCCGGGATCACCTCGTACGGCGTCCGCCGGGTCCCCGGGCTGCGGCGTGAGGAGCTGGCCCGGCTGGCCGGGGTCAGCCTGATCTACTACACCCGCCTGGAGCAGGGCCAGAGCACCAACGCCTCGGAGTCGGTGATCGAGGCCCTCGCCCGGGCGCTGGCCCTGACCGACGACGAGCGCACCCACCTGCACGACCTGGCCCGGCCCCGGCCGGGGAAGCCACCCCGCCCGGCCCGTCCCGAGTTCGCCCGGCCCGGGGTCCGGCAGCTGATCGCCGCGATGCGGGACGTCCCGGCGCTGGTCCTGGACCGGCGCACCGGCGTGCTGGCCTGGAACGAGCTCGGCCACCTGCTCTTCGCCGGCCACCACGACCCGGAGGCGCCGGGCCGCCCGGCGGATCGCCCGAACCTGACCCGGCTGCTGTTCCTCGACCCGCACACCCGGGAGCTGTACCGGGACTGGGCCGAGGAGGCCGGCCGCGCGGTCGCCTCGCTGCGGGTGGTGGCCGGGCGGCATCCGGACGATCCGGCGCTGACCGGCCTGGTCGGCGAGCTGGTGGTGAAGAGCCCGGAGTTCGCCGCCTGCTGGTCGCAGCATCCGGTCAAGGTCTGCGGCGCCGGCGCCAAGCGGCTGCACCATCCGCTGGTCGGCGACCTCACCCTGCGGTTCGAGGCGCTGCACCTGCCCGAGGACGACGGGCACCGGCTGCTCACCTACTCGGCCGCGCCCGGGTCGCCGGACGAGGCGGCGCTGCGGTTGCTCCGGGTCGATGCCCGGTCAATGCGAGTCGATGGATTCCGGGGATCGGGCGACCAGCTCTCGGCTACGGTCAGAACGCCCTGAACCAGGGGGATTCCGACGGGGGAGCGGCCATGCGCAGGGGAATCGTAGTGACCGTGACCGCCCTGGTCCTGGCCCTGGCGGGAGCCGCCCCGGCCTGGGCCGCGGCGCCGGCGATCACCTCGTTCACGCCCGCCACCGCGGCCGTCGGCGACGCGATCACGCTGCAGGTCACCAACCCCGACCCGGACACCAACACGGTCCTGATCAACGGGGTGGCCGCGACCGTCACCGCGAAGACCACGTCCAGCCTGACCGTGGTCGTCCCGGCCGGCGCCGGCGGCGGCAAGATCACCGTGAGCACGCCCGGCGGCACCGCCACCAGCGCCGCGGACCTGTTCGTCGTCCCGTCGAACACCGCGACCGCCGACGTCAGCGGCACCGGCCGGATCACCGTCGGCACGAGGACCACGCTGAGCGTGCCGGCCGGGAAGGCGGTGCTGCGGCTGTTCGACGGCACCGTCACCGACCGGTTCTCGGTCACCGCCGAGGCCGCCTCGCCCAGTCTGTGCGCGTTCGACCTGCGCCTCTACGACACCGGCCTGTCCGGTTCGGGGACCGCGTCGTGCTGGGGGAGCACCGGCTGGATCGAGACCGTGGCGGCGACCGGCGTGGCCGGGGCGCGCACGCTGGTCCTGAAGAACACCTCGGCCACGGCCGGCACCCTGGACGTCACGGTCAACTCGGTGACCGACACGAACCTCGGCGCGCTGGTGCTGGACAACTCGTCGAAGACGGTCACGCTGAGCACGCCGGGCCAGAACGGCTACCTGACCTTCGCCGGCCTCGCCGGGCAGCGCGTCTCGGTGCAGGCGAGCAACGGCAGCGCCGGTTACGGCTGCTGCGAGATCAGCTGGGGGATCTACGGCTCGGACGGCAACCTGGTCGGCGTGAAGAAGTACGGCAACAACCTGCTCGACCCGACCACGCTGCCCCGCGACGGCACCTACCAGCTGCGGCTGGACCCGACCGACTTCCGGACCGGCGCGATCACGCTGAACGCCTGGCTGGTCGCCGCCGACGCGAACCTGGGCACGCTGATCCTGGACGGCACGGCGAAGACCGTGGCGATCACCACGCCCGGGCAGAACGGCTACCTGACCTTCGCCGGCACCGCCGGGCAGCGGGTCGCGCTGCAGGTCACCGACCCGAACACGTTCGGCTGCTGCTACCTCACCTGGGGCCTGTACGCGGCCGACGGCTCCCAGATCGGCGCGAGCAAGGTCGGCAACGACTACCTGGACGCGGTCACCCTGCCGTCGACCGGGACGTATCAGGTGCGGCTGGATCCGGCGGACACCCGGACCGGCTCGATCACCGTCGTCGGGTACAGCGCGTCGGCGGACGTGAACCTCGGCGTCCTGGCCCTGGACGGCACGAACCAGAGCGTGTCGATCAGCCTCCCCGGCCAGAACGGCTACCTGACCTTCGCCGGCACCGCCGGGCAGCGGGTCGCGATCCAGACCACGAACGCGTCGGCGGCGTTCGGCTGCTGCTACGTGCTCTGGGGCCTGTACGCGCCGGACGGCACCCGGGTCGGCTCGAGCAAGGTCGGCAACGACTACCTGGACGCGGTCACCCTGCCCTCGACCGGCACGTACCAGGTGCGGCTCGACCCGGCGGAGAACCGGACCGGCTCGATCACGTTCGCCGCGTACAGCGCCGCCACCGACCTCAACGCCGGCGCGGTCGTGCTGGACGGCACCGTCAAGAACGTGACGCTCGGCAACGCCGGGCAGAACGGCTACGTCACCTTCGCCGGCACCGCCGGGCAGCGGGTCGCGATCCAGACCACCAACGCGTCGGCCGGGTTCGGCTGCTGCTACCTGTACTGGGGGCTGTGGGCGCCGGACGGCTCGCAGCAGGGCTGGACCCGGGTCGGCAACGACTACCTGGACACGGCCACGCTGCCGGCGACCGGGACGTACCAGATCCGGTTCGACCCGCAGGACATCCGCACCGGCACGATCACGGTGGCCGCCTGGACCGTGCCGGCCGACACGGCTCTGGGCACGCTGGCCACCGACGGCACGACCAAGACGGTGACGCTGAACAACGTCGGGCAGAACGGCTACCTGACCTTCACCGGCACCGCCGGGCAGACCATCACGATCACCGCCAGCAACGCGTCGGCCGGTCTGGGCTGCTGCTACGTCTACTGGTCGATGAAGCGTCCGGACGGCATCGTGATCGGCACCGGCGTCAGCAACGGCTCGACCGCGGTCAAACTCGCCACCACCGGCACGTTCCAGCTCTTCGTCGACCCGATCGAATACCACACCGGCTCGATCACCTTCGCCGCCGCGATCTCCTGAGCCACCCGGCGATCACCGCGTGAGCGACGGGAACTGCCGCCGGCCCAGGAAAGAGCGAATAACCAGGTCAAAGGCAGAAAAGCCAATTTGACGTACGCCGGCAGCAGCCGAACCCGGGCCACCACCACCATCAGCCCGCCGCCGCCGAGCAGCTTCGCCACCGGGTCGTTCACCGCCCCGCCCAGCCGGAACCAGCCACGACCGGACACCGCGACCGGACACCGCGACCGGACACCGCGACCGGACACCGCGACCGGACACCACGCCGGACACCGCGACCGGACACCACGCCGGACACCGCGACCGGACACCACGCCGGACACCGCGACCGGCGCGACCTCGATCGCCGGCCGCGATGGCAGCGGCGCGGGCCGGGCCGGGCGCACCAGCGGCCGAGGTGATGTTGCCGGTGCGGCCCGCCGCGCAGTTGCCGCCGCGCCGATCGGTCCACGCCGGCACGAGCCTCACGGGTGGCCGGGTGAACAGCGGGCGTCATCCGCCGTACTGGAAATGATTGTCATCGCGGATTGGCGTGTTCCGCTTGCCCGGGGGCGGGCCGGGCCCTAGCGTTTCGGTAATGAAAATCGCTTTCACTGGCAAGGGTGGCAGTGGGAAGAGCACCCTCGCCGCGCTGTTCGTCGGGCACCTGCGTGCCGCCGGCCGCCGGGTCCTGGCGATCGACGCGGACGTCAACGTGCACCTCGCGCCGCTGCTCAGCGTGACCGTCGACCGCACCGCGGCGCTGTCGCACCCGGCCAACGTCACCGCGGTCCGCCGTCACCTGCTCGGCACGAACGCCCTGGTCGGCGGGGTGGAGCGGTTCGTCGCCACCACCCCGCCCGGCCCCGGGTCACGCCTGGTCACGCTGGACCCCGGCGACCCGGTGCTGACCGGGCACGGGGTCGCGCTCGACGACCGCACGCACGTCATGCACGTCGGCACCTACGAGCCGGAGGACATCGGCGGCGGCTGCTACCACGGGCACCTGGCGATCCTGGAGAACCTGCTGTCGCACCTGCGGCCGGCCGACGGCGACTGGGTGGTCTGCGACATGGTGGCCGGCACCGACGCGTTCGCGAACTCGCTGCACGCCCAGTTCGACGCGATCGTCGTGGTGGTCGAGCCGACCCCGGAGTCGACCACGGTGGCCCGCCGCTACCTCGAGCTGGCCACCGCGGCCGGCGTCGCCGACCTGCTGTTCTTCGCCGGTAACAAGGTGGTCGACCGGGTGGACGTCGACTACCTGCGCCGGGAGCTGGGCACCGCGCCGCTGACCGTGCTCACCGCGCAGGCCGGGCTGCGCCGGGCCCGCCAGGAGGGCCGCTGCCCGCTGCCGGCGGACCTGGACGACGCGACCCCGCTCGCGGTGATCGCCGATCACGTGCGCCCGGCGGACCCCGGCCGGCGGACCGCCCGCCTGCACGAGCTGCACTTCCGGCTGGCGCAGAAGGACTGGGTCCGCAGCGCCCTCGGCGACGTCTCGGGCCAGGTGTCCCGAACCCCATAGGCCCTCGGGCCAGGTGTCCCGAACCCCGTAGGCCCGTCGGGCCAGGTGCTAAGAACCCAGTAGGCCCCGGTCGTAGCCGGCGGCGACCGCGGCGGCCCGGTCGTTGACGTCCAGCTTGGCGTAGATGTTGATCAGATGCGTCTTCACCGTCGCCTCGGTGATGAACAGCCGCGCCGCCGCCTCCCGGTTCGTGTTCCCGCCGGCGACCAGCCGCAAGACCTCCAGCTCGCGCTGGCTGAGCGGCCCGGTCGTCGGCGTGGGCGCGCGCAGCCGGCTCATCAGCCGGGCCGCCACCGACGGCGCCAGCGTCACCTCGCCGCGGGCGGCCGACCGCACCGCCCGCAGCAGCTCCTCGCGCGGCGCGTCCTTGAGCAGGTACCCGGTCGCCCCGGCCTCGATCGCGGGCAGCACGTGACTGTCCGTGTCATACGTCGTCAGCACCAGCACCCGCGCCGGAACGCCGCGCCGGGCCAGCTCGCCGATCGCGGTCACCCCGTCCATCCCGGTCATCCGCAGGTCCATCAGGATCACGTCCGGGGTGACCGCCTCGGCGAGCCGCACCGCCTCGGCCCCGTCGGCCGCCTCGCCGACCACGGTGAACTCCGGGTCCCGGGCGAACATGGCGCTGAGCCCGTCCCGGACCACCGGGTGGTCGTCGACGATCAGCAGTCTGACGGGAGTGGTCACGCGGGTACCTCCGGAAGCTGGGCGGGCAGGCAGGCCGAGATGCCCGTCCCGCCGCCCACCTCCGACTCGATCTGCAGGGTGCCGGACAGCGCCTCGATCCGCTGCCGCATCGCTTCCAGCCCGAACCCGCCGGTGCGCGCGGCCGGGTCGAAGCCGGGGCCGTCGTCGCGCACGTCGAGCGCGACCTCCCGGTCCATGTAGGAGAGGGTCAGCCCGACCCGGCCGGCGTCGCCGGCGTGCTTGGCCACGTTGGCGAGCGCCTCCTGGGCCGTGCGCAGCAGCGCGACCTCGGCCTCGGGCCGCATCACGCGGGTGTCCCCGGTGACCGTGACCTGCACCGGGATGCCCTGCCGGGCCGACCACCGGGCGGCCACCTCGCCGACCGCGTCGGCCAGCCGCCCGGTCTCCAGCGGCTCCGGCCGCAGCTCGTTCACCGAGCGCCGCGCCTCGGTCAGGCTCTCCCGGGCCAGCGCGGTCGCCGCCTGGTGGTGCCGCCGCCACGCGACCGGGTCGCCGGCCGCGTGGTCGGCCGCCTGCAACTGGGTGACGATGCCGGTCAGGCCCTGCGCGAGGGTGTCGTGGATCTCCCGCGCCATCCGGGACCGCTCGGCCAGGACGCCGGCCGCCCGGGCCTGTTCGAGCAGCTTCTCCTGCAGCGCCGCGTTGTCGGCGAGGGCCGTGGCGAGCTGGGCGTTCGCCTCCCGGGACTCGTCCAGCGCCGCCTCCCGGATCGCGAAGTACCGGGCGCCGAGCTGGGTCAGCCAGGCCAGCAGGCACATCGGGACCAGGTTGGCGAGCACGACGGCGAGCCAGGTGAGCCGGCCGGCCCAGGTGCCGTAGTCCGAGCCGTTGGCCTGGGCGGTGCCGGCGACCACGGCGACCCCGGCGATGTAGAACACCTCGCGGGGCCAGCCGATGATCCGGAAGGCGAAGAAGTACAGCGCCGGGGTGTAGAAGCCGAACCACGCGTGCCGGGCGGCCAGCACGAACCCGATCACGATCAGCCCGGTGAGGAACACCGCCATGATCCCGGGCCGCCGCCGCCAGGGCGGGTGCACGGTGAAGAACACCAGGTTCCACACCGCGGCCACCGCGCACAGGACAAGGTCAAGACCAAAATCCGGCGACAGTACGACGGTGAGCCCGGCCAGCGCGGCGAGCAGCACGTAGGGAACGACGGTGACCATCGCCTGGAAGCGCTGCTCCCACGCCACCGGCCCGGCCGTCTGCCAGCTCCGCATGTCGTTCACCTCACCCCCCGGCCGAACAATCTAGTAGCCGCGCCGGCGGCGTGCCGAGCGCCGTCCGGTGTCCTGACGGGACTCAGCATCGCAGCGGGACCCCGGTCAGTGGCTCACCCGATCACCCGGGTGCGGGGTGGAGAGGGGCGCTCCACCGATCGGTGGAGCGGTGCTGCCGTCGTACGGCGAAATCGGTTTTGATCGGTCTTTGAGCTCGGCGACCAGGACCGCCAGGACGATCAGGGCGCCACCGGCGAGGGCGGCGAGGGTGAGGCGTTCGCCGGCCAGGCGGCCGACCAGCGCGGCCCAGACCGGCTCGCCGGCGTAGATGATCGTCGCGCGGGTCGGCGAGACCGAGCGTTGCGCCCAGTTCATCGTCACCTGGATGATTGCGCTGGCCAGGCCGAGGCCGCCGGCGAAGGCCAGCAGCGGCCAGGAGAACCGCGGCGGCGACTCGCCGGTCAGCGGCACCATGGTGGCCGCGATCAGCGCGCAGACCGCCAGCTGGACCACGGTCACCCGGCGCGGGTCGACGGTCCCGGCGAAGTGCCCGATGATCAGGATCTCGCCGGCGATCGCGACCGTGCTGACCAGCGTCGCGATCTCCCCGGCGCCCGGGTGCAGACCGGCCGCGGAGCCGCCGGTCAACAGCAGCATGCCGCCGAATGCGCAGACGATCCCGGCCCAGGCGCCGGCGCTCGGCGCGCGCCGGGTCCAGGCCCACTGCAGCAGCGGCACCAGCGGGACGTAGAGCGCGGTCAGGAACGCCGAGGTGGAGCTCGGGATCGACTGCAGGCCGACGGTCTGCAGGCCGTAGCCGCCCGCGAGCATCACCCCGATCAGCGCGCCGACGCCCAGCTCCCGGCGGGTCAGGCCGCGCAGCGCCCGCGGCGACAGGGCGGCCAGGGCGAGCGTGCCGATCGCGAACCGGAGGGCGACGAACGCCCACGGGCCGGTCAGCGAGAGACCGTGCTGCACGGTCAGGAACGTGGCGCCCCAGAATGCGGTGATCAGGATGAGCGCCGGCTCCGGCCTGTTCTTGAACATGCGGCCCAGCCTGGGACCGGATCCGGCGGTTGACAACTTCCACCAGGTCACAGCGGTGTCCGACGCAATTATCATCAGCGCATGGCCGTTTTGGATGACAAAGATTGCGTGATTCTGGAAGTGCTGCAGGAGCAGGGGGACCTGCCCAACGTCGAGCTCGCCCGGCGGCTCGGGATGTCGCCGGCGGCCACCCTGCGCCGGGTGCAGCGGCTGCGGGCCGAGGGGGTGATCACCGGGGTGCGGGCGCTGGTCGACCCGGTGAAGGTGGGCACCCGGGTGGAGGCGTTCGTGCTGGTGGCGCTGGAGGAGCACTCGGACGCGGGGGACGCCCGGTTCATCCGGGCGATCGCCGGCATCCCGGCGGTGCTGCGGGCGGACGCGGTGGCCGGGCCGGACGACGTGCTGCTGCACGTGGCCGCGGCGGACAGCCGGGAGCTGCAGGGGGTGCTGCGCCTGTTGACCCGGGCCGGGGCGCGGCGCCTCACCACCCTGCTGCGGCTGGAGGGGATGAAGGCGGCGGCACCGATACCGGTCAGGTGAATCCCCGGAAGTTTCGGAGCGCCTCGTAGGCGGAAATCCGTGCTCATAACACTTCGCGGACCGTAACTTCTGCAGAATGGCGTAAGTTCCGGACCTGGGCATCCGCGCGGAGTGCCCTGCTCAGCGCATTCATCGACGTCGTTGAATCGGCCGAAACTTCTTCGTAACGTGACGCTCCTCCCGTTCCCCGAGAGGAGGCCACGTGATCAAGCGAGTAACCGTCCTGGTAGTCGCCGCCGCGGCGGCCGTGTTCGCCATCCCCGGCAGTGCGTCGGCGGCCGCGGTCGAGGACGACGGCGCCGACTGCCCCGTGCCCGCGACCAGCACGATCAGCAACGCCCAGCTGCCCGACCCGTTCACCCGCATCGACGGCAGCCGGATCACCACCGCGAGCGACTGGCGGTGCCGGCGGGCCGAGATCCGCGAGATGGCCGAACGGCACGTGTACGGCCAGAAACCCGCCAAGCCGGCGACCGTCACCGGCACGGTGACCGGCACGAACATCACCGTGAACGTGTCCGACCAGGGACGTAGCGCCAGCTTCTCGGCGAGCGTCCAGCTGCCCGCGGGCGGGTCCGCGCCGTACCCCGCGGTCGTGGTCGTCGGGGGTTTCGGCGCCGACACGGACACCATCCGGAACGCCGGCGCCGCGGTGATCAACTACGACCCCCTGGCCGTGGGCAAGGAGGGGACGGCCCGGAACAACAAGCAGGGCGCGTTCTACACGCTCTACGGCGCGACCAGCGGAACCGGTGTCCTGATGGCGTGGGCCTGGGGCGTCAGCCGGATCATTGACGTGATCGAGCAGTCCGGTGGCGGCGTGCTGCGCGCCGACGGGCTCGGCGTCACCGGGTGCTCCCGGTACGGCAAGGGCGCGTTCGCGATCGGCGCCTTCGACCAGCGGATCGCGCTGACCATGCCGATCGAGTCCGGCAGCGGGGGTGTGCCGATCCTGCGCGGCATCCCCGGCGAATCCGGGGCGCAGCCGCTGAGCAGCGCCTACAGCGAGCAGCCGTGGCTCGGCGACGCGTTCAGCTCGTTCACCGGCAACCCGAACAGCCTGCCGGTCGACATGCACGAGGTGGTCGGGCTGGTCGCGCCACGCGGGCTGTTCATCATGGAGAACCCGCACATCGACTGGCTGGCCGCCCGGTCCGGCAGCGTGGCGGCGCTCGGCGGGGCGGAGATCTACAAGGCGCTCGGCGCGGGTGACAACATCAGCTACTGGTCGGACGTCAGCGACGGGACGCACTGCGCGGTCCGCGGTGAATGGCGCGCGCCGCTTCAACAGAACATTCAAAAATACCTGTTCAAATCGGGTACGGCGGCAGGCACGTTCCGCATCGCCGGGTCCAAGGCCGGGAACCTGGCGCAGTGGCGCACCTGGTCCACCCCGACCCTGACCGGCGGCTCGTCACCGACACCGTCCTCGCCGTCCCCGTCCCCGTCCACCTCGTCGTCCCAGCCCGGTGCCGGCTGCACGGCCACGATCACCCCGGGCACGGTGTGGGGCGACCGCTACAACACGTCGGTCACGGTCAGCGGGTCGAGCGCCTGGACCGTGACGGTCGCGATCACCTCGCCCCAGCAGGTGTCCACCACGTGGAGCGGCACCTTCAGCTGGAGCGGCGGCACGATGACGGTGCGCCCGAACGGCAGCGGCAACACGTTCGGCTTCACCACGATGATGAACGGCAACAGCGGCGCCCGGCCCAGGATCGTCTCCTGCACCGGGTGACGTAGCTCAGCGGATCCTGATCCGCTGGTGCCACCAGCCGTCCCGCTGCCACGGGACGGTCGGCGCCAGCGGATCGGGCAGCGTCCTGCGGAGGAACTCGTCGTCCAGCGGGTCGACCAGCCGCCGGAGCTCGTTTCCCGCCGCGGCGGGAAGCAGCCGCATCGCGTCGCCGAGCATGTCCCGCTGCTCGAGCACGTCGTCGTCGAGCCCGTGGTCGTCGTGGAAGTGAATCCGCCCGGGGTGCCGGAGCGAGCGCCGGTAGCCGACCAGAGCCCGCCTGACCTCGATACCGGGATGCCGCCCCTGAAGCCGGGCGACCTCGGCATTGGCCCGGGCCGACAAGCCCTCGACGGGCTGGGCCAGGGGTGGGTAGGACTGCTCGCGCACGGCGCGTGGCGATCTACGCGCCATGGGCCTTTCGGGTCCGGTTCATGGCGGGCACTCTGCCACACCGCCGGCCACCCGTCACCCGGTAATGTCCCCGATCGATGACTGAGCGATTCGGGGACCGGGCGACGTTCGCCGTGGAGATCGGCGGGGTGGCGACGCCCGGCCTGCGAGTGGTCGACGTGTGGGCGGCCGGGCGGCGGCTGACCGTCGACGACAACGCGGCCTATGTGCCGTCGCTGGCCTTCTACATGCGGGCCGACGCGCAGCGGGTCCGTGCGGGTGACCTGCCGGCCTGCCCCTTTCCGGGCCGCTCGCCGGAGGAGATCTTCGGGCTGGTGCACGCGGACCGGACCGAGTTCCGGGAGCGGTTCTGGTTCCTGCGCTGGACCGAGATCGTCGACAACGTCTCGACCTACGCCTACCTGGACGGCGACGTGGTCCTCGGCTTCCGGTTCTGGCGGGACACCCACCCCGTGCCGGAGGAGTTGGGCCGGTTCTTCACCACCAGGATCCCGCCCGAGGAGTTCGCGACCATCGTCGAGAACGCCGTCGACGCCCTGTCCTGAGCACGTCATCGCGGCAGGCCGCCGCCCGGTCGGCCGTGCGGCCGAGGGGTGGCGGGGGATCTCCTACTTTGGACGGATGGACTTTGCTGTCCGGATTTGAAGACTGGGTGGGTGTTTCGACGATTATCTGACCGTGGCTCGGCGTTGACGTTCATCGTTCTCGTGCTGGGTGTCTCGCTGGGGACCGCGCGGGTGCTCGGCGGGCTGGTTCTGGTGCTGTCGCCGCTGCTGGTCACGCTGCTGATGCTGCTGGTGGTGACCCGGGACGGGTGGCGGCGGGACGGGTGGCGGCGGCTCGGGGCCGGGCGGCTCGGGCTGCGGGACTGGCCGGCCGCGGTGGGCACCACCGTGGGGGTGAGCATGCTGGCCGCCGGCGCGGTGGTCGTCTGCGGTCTGGCCCGGTTCGTGGTGCCGGGCGGGGCCTGGCTGACCGATCTGGCGGCGCTCTGCGTCACCGGGCCGGTGCTGGCGTTCGCCGAGGAGATCGGCTGGCGGGGTTACCTGCTGCCGCGGCTGCTCTGGCTGGGGGAGGGCGGAGCGTTCCTGGTCAGCGGGGTGGTCTGGGCCGCCTGGCACCTGCCGTACCTACTGCTCACGCCGGACTATCACCACGACGGGAACCGGGCGCTGGTGCTCGCGCTGTTCACCGGCAGCGTGCTGGCGTTCGCGGTGCTGTTCGGGCGGCTGCGGCTGCGGTCCGGGAGTCTCTGGCCGCCGGTGCTGGCGCACTTCGCGCACAACGCGACGTTCGCCTGGGTCGGGGCGTATGCGATCAGCACCACCCATCCGGTCGTCGTCAACGAGTACCTGGCCGGCGACACCGGACTGTTCGTGCTGCTCGGGACGGCTTTCTGTGCGCTGTTGCTGAGTTCTCAGCTCGCGAGCACGGCGTCCAGCAGGGTGCCCAGCTCGTCGAGTTGAGCGGCTGGAACCACCGATGCGGTCGTGCGGGGCAAGCACACCCCGCACGACCGCACGGGCGTGCTTCACCCCGTACCAAAGAGAAAGGGTCAGCCGAGCAAGGCGGTGACCGCCGCGGCGAACTCGGCCGGCTGCTCGACGTGGCCGAAGTGCCCGCTGGACGTCAGGGTGACCAGCCGCGACCCGGGGATCCCGGCGTGCAGCATCGCCGCCCACGCCGGGCCGCAGATGAAGTCGTGCTCACCGACGATGATCACGGTCGGCACGGTGATCTCCCCGAGCCGCGCCCGCACGTCGAACGGCTTCGCGTCCTGCGGCACTGCCCAGGCCCGGACCCCGGCGACGAACTGGGCGAACTCGGCGCGCCGGCCCGGGAAGTCGGCGAAGTAGACGGGCACCGCCTCGCGCAACGCGGCGGACAGCACCGCGTCGTCGGTCGCCGTGACGGCCCGCTCGAACGCCGCCGGGATCGCCGGGTCGACGGCGCCGTAGGCGATCACCCCGGCCATCGCCGCGTCCCAGAACTCCGGCCCGGTCACCGGCGACGTGTCGTAGAGGGCGAGCCCGGCGACCCGCTCCGGGTGGTCGAGCGCGTACTGCTGCACGACGAAGCCGCCGTGCGAGTGACCGAGAAGGAACACCCGGGGCACGCCGAGCGCGGCGACCACCGCGTCGACGAACTCGACGTAGCCGGCCAGGTCGTACCCGTCGAGCCGCCCGGAGTCCCCGGTGCCGACCGGCTCCGGGTAGACCATGGTGAAGTGCCGCTCCAGCAGCGGCATCCGCAGGTACGCCCAGTCGATGCCGGGGCCGCCGGAGTGCGCGACGCAGATCGGCCCGGTGCCGGCGACGTGGTAGACCTGCGGGACGCCGCCGACGCTGATCCGGTGGGTGGTGATGGTCACGATGAGCTCCGATCCGATGAGGTGCTGACCGGACCAGATGCGCGCGGGCGCGGAAAGTTCGCTCTACGCCGAAGAATTTTTCGGATGGCACAGGGTCAGCCGCCGGACGCGGCCTTTGTCCAGCTTGTGCAGCCAGACCGCGCCGGGCGGGCAGTGCTCGCTGATCAGCTCGGTCTCCCAGATCAGCACGTCCTCGCCGGCCACCACGTCGACCAGCCGCTGCCGCACCCCGGACCGCAGATCGCACTCCATCCCGCGCAGCGCGAACCCGGTCCCGCCGCCCTGCCCGGACGCCGGCACCGTCATGTCCGCGTCGGGCCACCACAGCTCGTCCACGACATCGCGGAAATCCCCGCGCATCGCCGCGGTCATCGCGTCGGCCGCCTCCCGGCGCCGGGCCCCGAGGAGCGCGTCGCTGTCCGGATAGGCCCGCTCGGCACTGGCCCGCAGCGCCGCGGTCAGGCTGCGGTGCGCGTGGCTGAGCCGGCTGCGCACGGTGCCGATCGGAAGACCACAGACAAGGGCAATTTGTTCGTACGACGTGACGCTGCTGAAGTGCCGCAGCATCGTCACCAGCCGATCCCGCTCGGACAGCTGCCCGATCGCGAACCACACCCAGTCCCGCAGCTCGGCCCGCTCGACGACCTCCTCGACCCCGCCCGACCCGGGCAGCAGCCACTCCGGATCGGCCACCGGCAGCGGCGGCCGTGACCGTAGATGCATCCGGCAGTTGTTCCGCACCGCGGTCCGCAGCCACGCCCCGGCCGCGGCCGGGTCCCGCAGGTCCCCGATCCGGCGCACCGCGCTGACCATCGCGTCCTGCACGGCGTCCTCGGCGTCCGGCCCGTGGCCGAGCAGGCTCAGCGCGACCGCCCGCATCCCCGCCTCGTGCCGGCGCAGCAGCACGCCGAGCGCCGCCACGTCACCGCCCCGGGCGCACCGGACGAGCTCCGCGTCTTCCACCCGCCGATCGTAGTCAGCCGGCCTGCGCCAGCACCTCCCGGCACAGGGTGAGCAGCCGCTCGTCCGCGCTGACCTCGGCCGGGCGGACGCTGTGCCCGCGCAGGTTGTGCCGCAGCGGATTGTCCAGCTCGGCGCGGGCGTAGCGGGCGCCGTACCGCACGTCGCCGGTCGCCAGCCAGAGCCGGGCGATCCGCGGGCGCTCCGGCGCCGCCGCCTCCCACACCGGGCCGATCGCCCGCGCGGCGTCCTGATTCCCGGCCACCCACCACAGCGCGTCGGCGGTCGCCGCCAGCACCGCCGGGTTCGCCTGCCGGCGCCGCAGCCGGACCAGGCGGCGGGCCCGGTCCTTCACCCGGATCCGCAGCTCCCGCAGGCCGTCGAGGGCCGCGACCGCGTGCTCGGGCGCGGCCCGCCGGTCGTCGAAGTACCGGTCATAGACCTCGGCGGCCGCGTCCGCGTTGCCGGTGACGTGCCAGATCGCGTACGCCGCGGCCAGCTCCAGCCCCGGATCGCCGCAGCTCAGCGCGGCCCTGATGTCGGGGGCCCGGCCGGCGGCGGCCCGCCCGGCCCGGGCCAGCAGGGCGAGCGTGTCCAGGTCGATCGGGTCGTCCGCGAGATGGTCGGCGGCCTCGTGCGGCGCGACCGCGGCCAGCGCGCGCAGCAGACCGGCCCGGTCCGCGGCGCCGGCCGGGTCCAGCGCGCGCAGCAGCCGCCGCAGCGTCCGGCTCAGCCCGCGCGCGGCGATCCCGTACCCGGCGATCGCCGGGTGCAGGTCGCCGGTGTCCGGCGCCTCGTCGAGCATCCGTTCCAGGGTCGGCAGCAGGCGCACGTCGCGCAGGTCGGCGAGCAGCCGGACGGTCGGGGTCAGCATCGGGCCGTGCGCGCCGTCGTTGATCCAGAAGCCGCCCCGGGACAGGTTCGCCCAGACCGCGTCGGCGGCCGGGCGGGCCAGTTCGCCGATGCCGCAGAGCAGGCTCAGCGCCGCGGCCCGGACCTGCGAGTCCTGGTCCCGCACCAGCTCGGCGGCCCGGTCGACCAGGGGCCCGTACGGTCCGCGGAAGCGCTGGACCAGCGAGCGGGCCTCGTACAGCGCGTCCTGCCGGGCGTCCCAGCCGTCCAGCTCCAGCATCCGTTCGAGCAGGTCCAGCTGCGGCGCGACGTCGTTCCGGAACGCGCCCCGGACCGCGCTGACCACCTGCGGATAGCCGGGCGTCCACTGCCGCGCGGCCAGCCACTGCCCGGCCAGCAGCGGCGCGACCAGGTCGTCCAGCCGGGCCGGCTCGCGGTTCAGCCCCTCCCGGTAGGCCTCCAGCACGGTGTCCCGCGCGGTCTCCACGTCGAACGGCGGCGGATTCGTCAGCGCCATCAGCTCGGCCAGCGCGGTGGTCCGGACCCGCAGGTCGGCGTCGGTGTCGGCGACCCACGCGAGCAGCCGTTTCGTCGGTTCCCAGCCGGTGCCGACCGCGCCGGCGAGCACGCCGCTGCCGACCAGGGTCAGGCGCACGCCCGGGTCCGGCTCCTCGATGTAGCGTTCCCAGAGCAGCTCGACCAGCTCGGACGACAGCCGGCAGACCGCCCGGACGGTGTAGGCCGCGGCGTCGCGCACCTCCGGGTCCTCGTCGGTGAGCAGGGCGAGCAGGTGGTCGTGCTCGGCGAGGATCCGTTTCGCCCGCAGTGTCTCGCCGGACATCTGCCACATCCGGTCCGCGCCGGCGAGGTCGCCGACCAGGCGCAGGATCCGCCCGCGATCGGCCTGCTCCGGCTCCTCGACCAGGCCGAGCAGCACCGGGAGGGCCGCGGCGACCCACGGGCGGACATCGGCGCCGTCCGGCGCGATCCGATAGAGACTCCGCAATGCGGTGGTCCGGGCCGCGGCGTCGCCGCCGGCGAGATTCGAGAGCATTTGGCGTACGGCGGAGCCGTCCTCCACCAGTGACCAGTCGACGTCGTGCACCCCGGTCCGCGGAAGTTCGGTCTCCATCATGCCGTAGATCATGGCCCTCCGCGCGAACCGCCGCCACTGGGGGATCACCCCAGCTCAGCCCGGCGTTCACCCACCCGTGTCCGCTATCGATCGGCGGCTGCGTCGCCGCCCAGGCCCCGGCGACATGTCGGACATGCGACTGGCCTGGCGCTATCCCTCCGGGACGGCGTGTGTGTCGATCCGGCCGGGCGCACCGATCGATCGCGGGGGAGGGCGCCGGGCCGCGGGGGGACGTGACCCAACCGTTGTATCCGGCCGGGGCGAGTGCCGCATGACGGGGCGGAGGTCGTACCGAATCAGGTCTTGATCGGTCTTTTCGGTCGTGAACGGGGTCAGACGGAGGCGTCGTAGGTGGCACGGTTGGCGGCGACGTCGTCCATGTGGTGTTCGGCCCAGGACTTCAGGCCGCGCATCATCCGGTGCAGCGACAGGCCCAGGCCGGTCAGCTCGTAGGTGACGGTGACCGGCACGGTCGGCGTGACCGTGCGGCTGACCAGGCCGTCGCGTTCCAGGTTGCGCAGCGTCTGGGTGAGCATCTTCTGGCTGACGCCGGCCAGCAGGCGGGCGAGCTCCGAGTAGCGCATCGGGCGCGGGTCGCCGGTGCAGTCCGGGCCGCTGCCGAGCGCGGTCAGGATCAGCGTGACCCACTTGCCGGAGATCCGTTCCAGCAGCTTGTGGCTGGGGCAGACGGCGAGGAAGGCGTCGTACTCCGCCTTGGTCCGGGGTGTCGTCATCGGTCGCTCCCTGGCTACGCACTTTGAGGTGCCTACTTCCCAACAGGAAGTTACCCCACCAGAGTGAAGCGCATGAACCTTTCTCTTCCCGGTGGTGCCTGGACGCTCGGCGACCTGACCGTCAGCCGCTTCGGCTACGGCGCCATGCAGCTCGCCGGCCCGTGGGTGATGGGGCCGCCCGCCGACCACGACGGTGCCCTGGCCGTGCTCCGTTCGGCGGTCGAGCGGGGCATCACGCACATCGACACGGCTGACGCGTACGGGCCGCACGTCACCAATCGGCTGATCCGGGAGGCGCTGCATCCGTACCCGGAGTCGCTGCACATCGTCACGAAGGTCGGCGCGGTCCGCGACGAGCAGGGCGGATGGCCGCCGGCCCGGGATCCGGCGAGCCTGCGCCGGGCCGTCCACGACAACCTCACGACGCTCGGCGTGGACGTGCTCGACGTGGTCAACCTGCGGCTGGGCAACGCCGAGGGGCCGCAGCCGGGGTCGCTCGCCGAGGCGTTCTCGACGCTGGCCGAGCTTCGGCGCGACGGTCTGATCCGGCACCTCGGGGTGAGCAACGCGACGGCGGAGCAGGTCGCGGAGGCACAGGCGATCGGGCCGATCGTGTGCGTGCAGAACGGGTACAACCTGGCCCACCGGCAGGACGACGAGCTGATCGACACGCTGGCCGGGCAGGGCATCGCGTACGTCCCGTTCTTCCCGCTCGGGGGCTTCAGCCCGCTGCAGTCGTCGGCGCTGTCCGCGGTGGCCGCCCGGCTGGAGGCGACGCCGATCTCGGTCGCGCTGGCCTGGCTGCTGCGGCGCTCCCCGAACATCCTGCTGATCCCGGGCACCTCGTCGGTCGCCCACCTGCACGAGAACATCGCCGGCGCGG
This sequence comes from Actinoplanes sp. L3-i22, assembly GCF_019704555.1. Taxonomy (NCBI): domain Bacteria; kingdom Bacillati; phylum Actinomycetota; class Actinomycetes; order Micromonosporales; family Micromonosporaceae; genus Actinoplanes; species Actinoplanes sp. L3-i22. Next base: position 6,280,243 of record NZ_AP024745.1, on the reverse strand, counting down.
CCCTGTCCCTGACCGACGACGACCTCACCGAACTCGACAAGATCGCCGGCTGACATCCGGCCGGCCGGTCCGGGAGAATGCGGCGGGTGACCGTCGATCTCCGGGCCGGGGTCGAGGACGACCTGCCGGCCCTGCTGGACATCTACAACCATCACGTGCGGCACGGCTACGCGACCTTCGACGAGGCCGAGGTGAGCCTGGCCGAGCGCCGCGCCTGGTGGTCGGCGTATTCCCCGGTCGGTGCGCATCGGCTGCTGGTGGCGGCTGCGGGGCGACGGGTGGTCGGGTATGCCACCAGCAGCGCGTACCGGCCGCACCCGGCGTTCCGGCACACGGTGGAGACCAGCGTCTACCTCGCGCCCGACGCGGTCGGCCGGGGGTTCGGCGGGCGGCTCTACGACAGGCTGCTGGCCGATCTGTCCGGCACCGGGGCGCATCGCGTCGTGGCGGCCGTGGCCCTGCCGAACGACGCGTCCGTGGGGCTGCACCTGTCGCGGGGGTTCACGATCGTCGGCACGTTCACCGGCTATGCGGTCAAGGGCGACCGGTCCATCAGCTCCACCTGGTTCGAGCGCCCGGTGGTGCTCCGATGAGGGACGAGCATCCGATCGATCGCCTGTTCGTCACGGTGGAAGGGCCGCTGCCGCCGGCGGTCGCCGACGCGCTGCGGGCCGCCGCTGACGAGCTCGCCGGGCGGCGATCGTGGGTCCTGGGCCCGCCGAGGTTCGCCGACGGGCTGGTGTTGTCGATCTACACGGCTCGGCCGCCGTGGGGTGCGGAGCTGGACCGCGAGGTGGACCGGGCGCACCTGGACGAGGTCAAAGAGCTGCTCGGCGCCGCCTGCCGGATCTCGGCCGACCACGACGTGGCGTTGATGGTCGCGCTGGCCGGGGAGGACATCGGCGAGATCGAGTCCGGCGTCCTGGACCGGATGCTCGCCGACGGCCTGCTCGGCGAGTGGGAGCGGGTGGTGAACTCCGCGAACGGCTGATGCCCGCGGCCGACCCGGCCGCGGGCATCGATCGGTGCGGTCCGGCTACGCGGCCGGGGCCGGAGCGGCGACGGAGTCGTCGGAGTCGGCGGTGGCGGCGAGGGCGGTGGCCGGGGCCTTGGCGGCGCGGCGGGCCGCCCAGACGATCAGGGCCGCGCACAGGCCGGTCAGCACCAGGGTCGCCGTCGTGACCGCGTTCTCGAACGTGTGGGCGCCGGCCGCGCCGGCGCCGATCGTGATCAGCGAGCCGCCGAGGGCCGCGGCCACGATCGTGCCGGTGACCGCCATGCCGACGCTGCTGGCCACCTCCTGGCTGGTGTCGCTCATCGCCGCACCGATCGACGTCTGGTCCTCCGGGAGGCCGCGCATCACGGTCACCCCGGCGATGGTGGCGACGACCCGCATGCCGGCCGCGGTGAGGGCGAGCGCGATCGCGATCCACACGTAGTTCTGCCGGCCGAGCACGCCGTAGATCAGCAGGCCGGCCAGGAACGACGAGGCGCCCAGGACGGCGGCCCGGTTGGTGCCGAGCTTGTCGACGATCTTCTCGACGAACGGGCCGATCGCCAGCATCACCACCACCTGCGGCAGGTTGCCGAGCGCGGCCTGCGCCGGAGACCAGCCCCAGACCAGCTGGAGTTGCAGCGTGACGGTGAAGCCGATCACCGCCATGCCGAGGCCGAGCGACGCCTCGTAGGCCAGGCTGGCCGACACCGCCGGGCGCTTGAGCAGCGCGAAGTCGAACATCGGGTGGGCGGTGGTGCGCTCCCGGACGACGAACGCGACGGCGGCGAGCACCGCACCGGCACCGGCGAGCCACGGGGTGGACGAGGTCCAGCCGTCCTCGACGGCGAGGGTGGCGGTCCAGAGCGCGAGGACGATCGTGGTCGTGCCGAGCAGGGCGCCGGGCAGATCGAGCGGTGACGGGTTGCGCTTGGCCGGGTCGTCGGCGGGGATGCCGAAGCGGATGCAGGCGATCGCGAGCAGGGCGATCGGCACGTTCATCACCAGCAGCGTCTGCCACGGCAGGACCTGCAGGACGAGGCCGCCGAGGGTCGGGCCGGTCGCCATCCCGACCAGGCCGACCGTGACGATCAGCGAGGTGGCCCGCATCAGCAGGTTCTCCTGGTCGAACAGGCGGAAGCAGAGCGCCATGGTGCCGGGCGCGGTCATCGCGGCGGTGATCCCGATCGCGGCCCGGACGGCGATCAGCTGGCCCGGGGTGGTGACGAACAGGACCAGCAGGTTGGCGAGGGCGAACAGGGTCAGGCCGATCAGCATGATCTTGCGGGTGCCGTACCGGTCGGCGATCGCGCCGAAGGCGATCATCAGGCCGCCGAAGAGCAGTGAGTAGCCCGAGGTGATCCACTGCAGGGCCGACGCGGACGCGTTCAGCTCCCGGGCGATGGTCGGCAGGGCCACGTTGAGCACGGTGTTGTCGAGCATCTCCACCAGGAAGACGACCGACAGGCCGAGGATGGCGGGCCAGACGGCCCGCAGTGAGGTGGCGGAGCGCGCCGTCGTCGCTACGGGCACCTCCAGGACGTCGGCACTCATACGAGCCTCCTTCTGGAATGACGTTCCATTACGCCTACAGTCTGGAATGCCGTTCCAGTCCATGTCAAGATGTGGTCATGTCACAGACACGTAGCCGGGGTCGCCGCACCGACGCCCTCTCGAAGGACGTCGTGGTCCGTGCCGCGGTCGAGCTGCTCGACGAGCACGGCGAGCGGGGTTTCACGTTCAAGCTGCTCACCGAGCGGCTGCAGACCGGAGCCGGCGCGGTGTACTGGCATGTCGCGAACAAGGACGAGCTGATCCTGTTCGCCACCGACAAGGTGATCGGCGACGCGCTCGCGACGCTTAGCCCGGAGCCCGGAACGGATGCCGAGACCCGGCTGCGCACGCTCCTGCTGACCATGTACGACGTCCTGGACGACCACTCCTGGGCGGCGCCGCACGTCGTCGCGGCCCACTCGATGCCCAGCGCGCTGCTCCTGCTGGAGCGGGTCGGTTCGCTGATCGCCGAGACGTCGCTGCCCGCCCGGCGGCACTTCGCCGCCGCCACCGCGCTGTTCCTCTACCTCACCGGGGTGACCGCCCAGGACAGCTCCCGCGCCACCACGGTCGAGCCGGGCGTGAACCGGAACGAGCACCTCGGGCAGGAGGCCGAGCGCTGGGCCGCCCTCGACCCGGCCAGGTTCCCGTTCATCACCCGGATCGCCGCCGAGCTGGGCGACCACAACGACCGCGACCAGTTCATCACCGGCGTCGACCTGTTCCTGGACGGGCTGCGGGCGCAGGATCCGACCGGCTGAGCCGTGGCCGGATCTGTGGGATGCTCGTCCGCGGGGACATGGCCGCGAACCGCGCCGCACCGAAGACTCGACGCATGACGATGATCGACGTGCCGGACACCCAGCTCGCCCGCGAGGCCACCGAGCTGGTCCGCGACACCACCCCCGAGCTGATCTACCACCACTCCCGCCGGGTCTACCTGTTCGGCGCCCGGCAGGGCCGCAACCGGGACCTGAGCTTCGACCCCGAGCTGCTGTACGTCGGTGCGATGTTCCACGACCTCGGCCTCGGCGAGCGGTTCCACGCCAGTGGGCGGCGCTTCGAGGTGGACGGCGCCGACGAGGCGCGGCGGTTCCTGCAGGCGCGCGGCGTGCCCGAGGACAGCGTCCGGCGCGTCTGGCTGGCGATCGCGTTGCACACCACGCCCGGGGTGCCGCAGTTCCTGGAGCCCGAGGTCGCGCTGGTGACGGCGGGCGTGGAGTACGACGTACTGGGAATGGATTTTGATCTGATCTCTCCGGAGGAGCGTGCCGAGATCACCGCGCTGCACCCGCGGCCGGACTTCAAGCGCCGCATCCTGGCGGCCTTCACCGCCGGGGTCGCGCCCAAGCCCGCGACCACCTTCGGCACCGTCAAGGCCGACGTCCTGGGGCACTTCGTGCCCGACTTCCCAAAGACCGATTTTGTACGGACGATCCAGGACTCCCCGTGGCCCGAGTAGCCCATCTCGTCGCGCTCCTGGCATTCGACGGCGTCCAGCTCCTCGACGTCGCCGGCCCGGCCGAGGTGTTCACCACGGCCAACGGGTTCGGCGCGGCCTACGACGTCCGGGTCATCTCCGGAACCGGCGCCGACGTGACCACCTCGTCCGGCGTCCGCCTCGGCGCCGGCCCCGCGCCGGACCACCCGCGGCGCCTCGGCACCCTGGTCGTGCCGGGGCGCTCGGACTGGCGCGCGGCGGTGCGCGACGACGCGTCGATGGCCCTGGTTCACGCGCTCGCGCCGCGGGCCCGCCGGGTCGCGTCGGTGTGCGCGGGCGCGTTCCTGCTGGCCGAGGCCGGGCTGCTGGACGGCCGCCGGGCGACCACGCACTGGCAGCTGGCCGGCGAGCTGGCCCGGGCCTATCCGGCGGTGCGGGTCGACAGCGACCCGGTGTTCGCCCGCGACGGCCGGGTCTTCACCTCGGCCGGGGTGACCGCCGGGATCGACCTGGCGCTCGCCCTGGTCGAGGCGGACCACGGCGCCGGGATCGCCCGGCAGGTGGCCCGGCACCTGGTCGTGTTCCTGGCCCGGCCGGCCGGGCAGTCCCAGTTCAGCGCCCGGCTCAGCGTCCGCGAGACCGAGCATCCGGTGCTGCGCGCGGCGCTGGACACGGTCACCGGCGACCCGGCCGCCGACCACACCACCGACCGGCTCGCCGCCCGGGCCGGGGTCAGCCCGCGCCACCTGACCCGGTTGTTCCGCACGCACACCGGCCTGAGCCCCGGCCGGTACGTCGAGTCGATCCGGGTCGAGGCCGCCCAGGCGTTGCTGGAAGGCGCCGACTCGGTCGAGGCGGTCGCGGCGGCGGCCGGCTTCGGCTCCGCCGAGACCATGCGCCGCGTCTTCCACCAGCACCTGGGCGTCTCCCCGACGACCTACCGCGCCCGCTTCCGCACCACCGGAACCGCCTGATGCTGCGGCGGCATTGATCAACCGAATTGCCCGGCCAGCCCGGGCGTGTCGGTGCGCCTGGTGTCCAGGAGCGGCGTGCGTAGGCCGAGGCCGGCAGGAAACGACGACGTTGATCGGCTGATCGCGTGAACAAAGCCGATTCAGTGCATCGTGCAAGGGCTTTGGGGTGTCGAACTCAACTGGATCTTGGCGAATAGCATTCATTTGCCTCGGGAGATCTGCGACTCTTTCGGTGGATTCTCGGCTTACCGGAAATCTGGTCGGTTCGGGGCGGCGATCCTGGGGATCTCTCGCACATGTCCTGAGGCAAGGGAGTCAGAATGCCGGACCGGTCACCCAGACGCGGCGCGCGGCCGTCGCCTCGTACCGTGATTGACGCCGCGCTGACCTACATTCCGTCCGCCGTGGCGCCCGAGAATTTCATCACAAAGCCCGAAAGGATATCTTGGTGGGGTAACGACATCCACAAAAACTGTGTCAGTGCCGAGGAAGCTTTCGCCAAGGCATGCGAGTCTCCCGAGATTTTCGTGTCGGATGACGATGTCATATCTTGGGCGAGCGGTCATGGCGTACTCGACATTGCCTCTAATACCGATGTTTTGACATGGATGCAGATCGACGGATTTCCGGGCGATTCCGTGATCTACGATGACGGCCCTTATCGGTACGTGGCATTCTTAGATCCTGCGACTCTTCAGAATGCAATTGCGGAGGGTCCTGTCAAGGTTTGTTTAGCAGGGCACCAGATCGAGGCTGCCTGGGCGGCTGCTGATCGCCGGTCGGGGTGGTTCGGCACAGGATTCCAGCCTGACAGCAACTATGACCATTGCGTTTCACTCTGCGGCTTCGGATCGCTGGCTTGGCTGGCTCAGCAGTTAGGTGTGAATGTCCCACCCGGGGTAGATGGAACTGCGGCCGGTTATTCTGTTTTTACCTGGAACTCCATCGGAGTCCTGGACGCGTCATCGCTGAATGCGATCGCATGCGAAGCGTGGCTGAGAAGACCCACGACGGTGATCAGGCCGGCGGTGAAGGGCACCCTTGGCTTTATCAAGGCGGGCAATACTCCTAGCGATCATGTCGAGGTTCATCTGGCATCGGGTGCGACCTGCTACCTCAAGCGTGTGCTGGAAACGGCCACTACCTTTGTGAACGAGGATGATGGGGTGTGGCAGCTTTTGCCGAATGAGGATCTGGTTTTCATTAAGACTGCGAATACGCCGAGCGGTAATGTTGAGGTGCATATTGCTTCGCGGTCGTCGGCGTATCAGGAGCGGACGCTTGAGGTGGCTACTACTTTTGTGAACGAGGATGATGGGGTGTGGCAGCTTTTGCCGAATGAGGATCTGGTTTTCATTAAGACTGCGAATACGCCGAGCGGTAATGTTGAGGTGCATATTGCTTCGCGGTCGTCGGCGTATCAGGAGCGGACGCTTGAGGTGGCTACTACTTTTGTGAACGAGGATGATGGGGTGTGGCAGCTTCTGCCGAATGAGGATCTGGTTTTCATTAAGACTGCGAATACGCCGAGCGGTAATGTTGAGGTGCATATTGCTTCGCGGTCGTCGGCGTATCAGGAGCGGACGCTTGAGGTGGCTACTACTTTTGTGAACGAGGATGATGGGGTGTGGCAGCTTCTGCCGAATGAGGATCTGGTTTTCATTAAGACTGCGAATACGCCGAGCGGTAATGTTGAGGTGCATATTGCTTCGCGGTCGTCGGCGTATCAGGAGCGGACGCTTGAGGTGCCCACCACCTTCGTCAATGAAAATGACGGGATGTGGACGCTGCTCCCGCTGTAGATGCCGATTGGGTCGGCTGCCGAAAGATCCTCGGCCGCAAGTAAATGCCTGGCCGGAGCAGCCGCGGATCAGGCGTTGGCCGCGGCGGTGAGCAGTTCGGTGACGACCTGGTCGGCGGCGTCCGGGCGGCCCTGGCCCGCGGCCGCCTGACCGAGCTCGGCGCGCCGCCGCGGGTCGGAGAGCAGGCCGCCGATCGTGTCGCGCAGGTGGGCCGGGGTGGCCTCGTCGCCGTCCAGGACCACGGCGGCGCCGCGGGCGGCCAGGTGCCGGGCGGTGATCCGCTGCTCGTCGCCGGCCGCGTACGGGTACGGGATCAGCACGCAGGTCTTGCCGAGCGCGGTCAGCTCGGCCACCGTCCCGGCCCCGCTGCGCGCGACGACGACGGTCGCGGCGGCCAGCAGGTCGGGCAGCTCGTCGTGGATGAAGTCGTACACCTGGTAGCGGTGCGCGAGGTGGGCGGGCAGGCCGCGGGCCACCTCCTGCATCTCGGCCAGGCTCAGGCCGCCGCACTGGTGCACGATCTGGCAGTACGGCAGCAGCTCGGCCAGCGCCCCGCTGAGCATCCGGTTGACCTGCTGGGCCCCGGACGCGCCGCCGGTGACCAGCACGAGCGGGACGGCCGGGTCGAGGCCGTACGCGGCCAGGCCCTTCGCCGCGTCGCCGCGCAGCACCGCGGGCCGGACCGGGTTGCCGGTGACCACCGCGCGGCTGCGGGCCTTGGCCGGCAGGCGCTCCAGCGACGCCTCGTGACTGAGCAGGATCCGGGTGGCGACCGTGGCCAGGATCCGGTTGGCCAGCCCGAGGCTGAGCGTCTGCTCGTGCATCAGCAGCGGAACCCGGAACAGCCGGGCGGCCAGCCCGATCGGCACCGAGACGAAGCCGCCGGTGCTCAGCACGACCGTGGGCCGGTACCGCGCGACGGTGAACGCGGCCTGGACCACGCCGAGCGGGATCCGGAACGCGTCGACGAAGTTGCGGGCCAGGTCGCGCGGGCTGGTCGAGCGGCGCAGCTTGCCGGTGATGATCGGCTTGAACGGGATGTCGTTGCGGGCGGCGACGGTGGCCTCGAGGCCACTGGCCACCCCGACCCACAGCAGCTCGGGCGCGGTGCCGGTCTCGGCCAGCCGGGCCTGCAGGGTGTGCACGGTGGTGAGGGCGGGGTAGGTGTGGCCGCCGGTCCCGCCTCCGGTGACGATCATGCGGAGCGCATGAAGGCGCTGGGTGCTGTACAGGGACATGCCGGGCAACTCCGAGGATCGCGGAACCGAACGCCGGGAGTGTAGTTCACTTCCTCATCGGCGGCGCGGGGTCGCGGGCCGGCTCCACCACAGCGACAGCGTGATCGCGGTCAGGACCAGCACGGTCGCGGCGAGCAGCCACCACACGGTGGTCTCGGTCCGCTCCCGGTGCAGGCCGATCTCCCGGCGCAGTCCGCCCAGCGCCTGGTCGAGCTGACCGGCGTCCTCGGCGCGGAAGTACCGGCCGCCGGTCGTCTCGGCGACCTGGATCAGGGACCGCTCGTCGATCTCCAGGGACTGCCCGTAGCCGCTGCCGCTGCCGGGGTCCGGCCCGCCGCCGAACGAGCCCGAGGTGAGCTGACCGGGATCGCACACCATCGGGCCCGGGTGGGTGGTGCCGAAGCCGATCGTGAAGACCCGCAGGTGCCGCGCCGCCGCCTGGCCGGCGGCGACGAGCGGATCCACGCCGGTGGTGTTCGACCCGTCGGTGAGCACCACGATGGTGTCCGGCTCGAAGCCGCCGGTGCCGGACGCGGCCAGTTCCACGCCGCGGGGCGCGACCGCCGGGTTGGCCTCGGCGATCGCGTCGATCGAGGTCAGGATCGCCTCGCCGATCGCGGTCCCGAGGGCGGTGCGGAACTTCCCGACCGCGTCGAGCAGCTGCTTGCGGTCCGTCGTCGGCGGCACGGCGAGCCCGGCGGTCCCGGAGAACGCGACCAGCCCGATCCGGGTCCGGCTGTCGGTCCGGGCGATGAAGTCGCGGGCCGAGCCGATCGCCGCGGCGAGCCGGTTGGGGGCGACGTCGGTCGAGCACATCGACCCGGACACGTCGATGGCCAGCAGGATCGACGTGTCGTCGCGGGGCACCGCGACGGTGGCCTGCGGCCGGGCCACGCTCACCGCCAGCGCGAACAGCCCGGCGAGAAACAACACCACCGGGACGCGCCGCCGCCACGCGCTGCGGGCGGGCAGGGCGGCGCGGATCAGGGCGACGCTGGAGACGAGGACCGCGGCGCGCCGGCGGCGGCGGTGGAACCACCAGCGGGCGGCGGGCAGGAGCGGGACGGCGAGGAGTGCGTACAGGGCCCAGGGCCAGCTGACCGACACCAGAGCTCCTTCCATGCCGGCGGCAGGGGCCCGTGATGTTCCCGTTACATTGCGCACGCAACCGTGCGCTCTCAGTAATCGCTTACTCCGGCAAACCGGGCGTCAGATTCAGATAAACCCCGATCAGGCGACGGGCGCGGGAAATCCGGGAGCGCACGGTGCCGACCGGGAGATGCAGAAGATCAGCAATTTCCTCGTACGACCGTTGCTCGAACTCGCGCAGTCGCAATGCCTCCCGATATTGCTCGGGCAATCGGTTCAGCGCATTTTCCACGTCCATCCGGGTGGCCGCCACCGAACTCATCCGGCGCAGCGCCCCGGTCTCCGGCACCTCGTCGGCCGGCACGCCGGCCCGGGTCTTGCGGCGCAGCACCTCGAGCGCCGCGTTGACCGCGACCCGGTGCAGCCAGCTGGAGAAACGGGACCGTCCCTCGAAGGTGTGAATCCCGCGCGCCACCGCGATCAGGGTCTCCTGGGCGGCGTCGTCGACGTCCGCCGCGTCGGCCAGCACCCGCCGGGCCCCGCCGTGTGCGAGCCGTCGAACATGAATCTCGTGCAGCAATTCCTGAAGATCCCGGCGGGACCCGGCGGCGGCCCGTTCCGCCAGTTCCTGGAGATCGTCGTGCGGCATCCGGAAATGGTATAACCGGCGGTATTCAAATGGCGACGGGGGAGCGTGGAGATCGAATTCATCGGCCGTTATCGGATCATGCGCCGGCTGGGCAACGGCGCGTTCGCCGACGTGTTCCTCGCCGTCGACGACGATCTCGAGTCCCCCGTGGCGATCAAGGTGCTCGCCGAGCGGTGGGCGCTCGACCCGGACATCCGCGAGCGCTTCCTGAACGAGGCCCGCCTGCTGCGCCGGATCGGCGGGCGCCGGCTGGTCGGCGTGCACGACATCGGGCAGGTGCCGGACGGGCGGCCGTACTTCGTGATGCCGTACGCGGATCGCGGCACCCTGGAGGACCGGCTCGCGGCCGGCCGTCCGGTGCCGGCCGGGGCGGCGTTCGCGGTGGCCCGGGAGGTGGCGCTGGCGCTGCGCCGGGTGCACGAGGCCGGCGTGGTGCACCGCGACGTCAAGCCCGCCAACCTGCTGATCTTCGCGGACCCGGCCGGCGACGCGGGCGCCGCCCCGGTGCACGCGGCGCCGCTGCTCGCCGCCGACGAGCGCCTGGTCCTCGGCGACTTCGGGCTGGCCAAGGACCTGAGCGCGCGGGCCACCGGGCTGAGCCTGCCGGTCGGCACGCCGGGCTACATGGCGCCCGAGCAGTCCGACGCGGCGGCCGCGGTCGACGAGCGCGCCGACGTCTACGCGTGCAGCGCCCTGCTGGCCCGGATGCTGATCGGGCGCCCGCCGTCGGCCGGGGAGCTGGACGACGAGACGTCGGTCCGCCCGGGGGTCCGGCGGGCGATCCTCTCCGGGCTCTCCCCGGCGCCGTCCGCGCGCCCGGCCTCGGCGGCCGCGTGGCTCGACGGCCTGGACACCGCGGTCGCCGCCGACCGCCCGCGGCACCGGCTGCTGGCGCCGGTGCTCGGCCTGGTGCTCGTCGCCCTGCTCGTGGCCGGGCTGCTGGCGGTGCTGCACCGGGATCGGACAGCGGACGCGCCGGCGGCCGGGGCGGCGCCGAAGGTCGACTACGTCGACTTCCTCGACGACACCAGGAGCCTGTCGGTGCACGTCCCGGCCGCCTGGGGCCAGCACTGGGGCAACGGCTGGCACCCCGGTCAGGCCCCGTTCTACAACAAGGTCGACGTCGGCCCGGGCATGAACGCCTCGCCGAACGTCAGCGACTGGTTCACCGACGCCGCCGTCCCCGGTCTGTTCGCCGGCGCCTCGGCCCGGGTCGTCAAGGAGGGACGATTCACCCCGGAGTACATGCGCGACTACTTCGGCCCGACCGGCTGCACCGCCGCCGGGACCAGCCCGTTCCGCCTCGACCGGCTCGGCCTGACCGGGGTGCAGGGCGAGTGGCGGTGCCCGGGCGGGGTCCGCTGGCGCTACGCCTACGGCTGGCCGGGTCATCACCGCTTCGTGGTCGCGGTCGAGATCAAATTCGTTCCCCCGTACGGCGACGAGGTCTGGACCGAGGCGCTGAACTCGCTCACCGTCCACACCGAACCGATAGGGTGAGAAGCATGGACGCCAGCGTCGCGAAGGCCGGAGGCTGACCCGATGACCGTGGAACTGTTCGCCGGGATACCGGTCAGCGACTACGTCCGGGCCGTCGCGTGGTACGAGCAGTTGTTCGGCGCCGAGCCCGCGTTCCTGCCCAACGACCGGGAGGCGGTCTGGGAGATCGCCCAGCACCGGTACGTCTACGTCGAGCTGCGCCCCAAGGACGCCGGGCACGGCCTGCAGACGCTGTTCTGCGAGGATTTCGACTCGCGCCTGGCCGACATCGCGGTGCGGGGCCTGGAACCGGCCGAGCGCGAGACGTATGGCAACGGCGTACGCAAAGCGATCTTTTTTGATCCGGACGGCAATGAGATCGGCTTCGGTGGCGGCCCGGTCGAGGCCGGGTCCTAGCCGGTCTTCCTGCCCGAATTCGATCAGCCCGGGCGCGGGTTTGCCCGGCCGGTGACGCTTCCCCGGAAGCCGGGGCAGCAGGGGCTCGTGTGGCGGGAGCACAATGCAGTCGTGACGAGGGAGACACTGGTCGGCCGGATCGGAATGGTGATCATTCCGATCCGTGGCGGCGAGCGCGCGGGAGAGGTACGGCTGCTGGTCGCGGGCATGGCCCACTACTACCTGGCGTACGCCCCCGAGCCGGTCCCCGCGGGGGCCGAGGTCCTCGTCATCCACAACCGTGGATCGCGCCAGATCGACGTCGAGCCATGGCCCACCGAAGAAGGGCTGTAGGAACATGTTCGGTTATCGGGTGCCCGCCCCCAACGAAGCGCTGCTGATCAGTGGTCGCAAGCAGCGGGGTGCGGACGCGTTGCCGTTCAAGATCGTCACCGGGCACGGCGTCTTCGTCGTGCCCATCTTCTCCAAGGCGACCAGGCTCACCCTGGCCATGCAGGAGGCCGAGGTCGTCGAGGACTGCTACACCCAGCAGGGCCTGACGCTGTCCGTGCAGGCGGTGATCGCGTTCAAGGTCGGCGACGACCACGAGTCGATCGCCGCGGCCGCCCGCCGGTTCCAGGGCGACCAGGGGCAGATGTCCACGCTGGTCGGCCGGATCTTCTCCGGCCACCTGCGCAGCATCATCGGCAGCATGACGGTCGAGTCGATCATCCGGGAGCAGCAGACCCTGGCCGACGCGATCGTCGACGCCAGCAAGACCGAGATGGCCCGGATCGGCCTGGCCGTCGACTCGCTGCAGATCAGCAGCATCGACGACAAGGGCGTCGGCTACATCCGGGCGCTCGCCGCCCCGCACCAGGCGCGGGTCAACCAGGAGGCGAAGGTCGCCCAGGCCGCCGCCGACCGGCAGAGCGCGATGGCGCAGCAGGAGAGCATCCGCCACCAGGCGGAGTACGCGCGGCAGACCGCGATCGCCCAGGCGCAGTACCAGGCCGAGATCGATCAGGCGCAGCAGACCGCGGCCCAGTCCGGCCCGCTCGCCGCGGCCCGCGCCGCCCAGGAGGTGATCACCGAGCAGGCCCTGGTCGCGCAGCGCAACGCCGAGCTGCGCCAGGCCCAGCTGATCGCCGAGGTGGTCCGCCCGGCCGAGGCGGAGGCCGAGCGGATCCGCGCGCTGGCCCGCGCCGACGCCGACGCCACCAAGCTCTCCGCCGAGGCGGCCGCCGCCCAGGACCGGATCGCCCTGGACCAGGCCATCATCGACAAGCTGCCGGAGATGATGCGGGCCGCCGCCGAGGGGCTGCGGGGCGCCAACGTCACCGTGCTGGACGGTGCCGAGGGCCTGAACAGCGTGGTCGCGTCGCTGGCCGCGCAGGGCATGACGATGCTGGAGACGATCCGCGGCGGCATGCGCGCCGAGTCCGACCGCCCCGGCAACGCGGTCGCCCCGATCGCCCCGAAATCCGTCGCCTAGAAGATCATCGGAGGTCTTCCCCGGCGGACACCACGTCTCCGCCGGGGGAGGCCGCATTCTTCGTCCACCGCGCGGCGCCGGCCGGACGCGGCAGGCCGCCGGGACCCTCGGCGTCGACGGGGTGACCGTCGACGTGACCTCCGACGACTCGGCGGCGGCGGCGGCGCGGTGCGGACCCGGTGCGGCGGCCCGGACGTGCTGATCAACCACGCCGGGATCGCCGGCCTGATCGGTGACCTGGCGCGACGAGGCTGGTGGGCGGGGCGCCGTCACGGACCGAGGAGGGGATTGCCGCCTATGCCGAGGAACACGACGCGATGCTGTGTTTCGACCCCGACGGGAATTCGGGGCTGCCCGGGCTCGGGCTGATTCTTCGGGCGCAGCGGGCCGGTGATCTCGCGCTGACCCGTCCGGTCTTTCTCCCGGAACCCGATCCGTCCGCCTGGGAGTATCTGCCCGCCCGCGAGAAGGCCCGCTTCTGATCAGCGCGATCGGGCCGGATGGGGCGCCGGGACCGGGTAGTCGGGCAGGGTCAGAGCGGTGGCGGCCCTGCGGGCGGAGCGGCCGAGCAGGCCGGTCCGGGCGAGCAGGGGGGCCAGCTTCAGCAGGACGTTGTTGCGGAGCCACAGGGCCCGCGCGGTCGACGGGGCCAGGGTGGTGCCGCCGGTGTCGGCGAGCGCCTGATTCATCCGTACGAAAGGGCGGGTTTTCTGCTCGTAGGCGGCGAAGGCCGCGGTGTGGTCGGTCGCCGTCGCCAGTTCGCCGGCCAGCAGGTACGCCCCGACCAGGGCGATGCTGGTGCCCTGGCCGGAGAAGAACGACGGGGCGTGGGCGGCGTCGCCGGTCAGCACGACCCGGCCGCGGGACCAGGACGGCAGGTGGATCTGGCTGGTGACGTCGAAGAACACGTCGTCGGCGGCGCGCATGCCGTCGAGCAGCTTGGGGACGAGCCAGCCGTCGCCGGCGAAGACCTCGGCCATCAGCGCGCGCTGGGCGGCGGCGTCGCCGAGCTCGGCGAGCGGCGGCTGCGGGCGCCTGGTCATCAGGAAGCCGTGCAGCGTATCGGTGCAGCCGGGGGCGTAGATCGCGGCCATCCGCCCGGGCGCCGACCAGGTCAGGCCCTCGTGCGAGAGGCCCAGGTCGTTCGGGATGGTGAAGCCGGCGAAGCAGTAGCCCAGGTACCGGTTGAACTGGTCCTCCGGGCCGAAGACCAGCTTGCGCGTGTTGGAGTGCAGGCCGTCCGCGCCGGCGACGATGTCGTAGCTGCCGGTGCGGCCGGACGCGAAGGTGACCGCGACGCCGGTGCCGTGGTCGTCGAGGTCGGCGATCGAGTCGTTGAAGATCCACTCGACGTCGTCGCGGATCGCGGCGGTCAGGATCGTGGTGAGCCGGCCGCGGGGGAGCTCCAGGTCGCGGCCCGCGGTGCCGCCGGTGAGCTGCTCGGCGCTGACCCGGCCGGCGACCTTGCCGCCGGGCGCGACGAAGGTGAGCCGGCGGGTGTCGATGTGCGCGGCGCGGACCTCGGGCAGCACGCCCATCCGGTCGAGGACGCCGAGCGCGGTGCCGCGGATGTCGATCGGGTAGCCACCGGCGCGGACGGCGGCGGCCTTCTCGACCACGGTCACCTCCCAGCCGTAGCGGTGCAACCAGTAGGCCAGCGTGGGCCCGGCGATGCTGGCGCCGGAGATGAGTGCCTTCATGCCGACGACACTACACCGTGCAGTGTAGTAGCGGTAAGCTTCGTTCCGTGCCAAGTACGAAGACGCTGCGGGAGGGGTCCGCCGCCAAGCGCGCCGCGATCCTCTCGGCCGCCCGTGACCTGTTCCTCAGCGACGGCTTCGACCGGACCAGCGTGGACGCCGTGTCCGCCCGGGCCGGTGTCTCCAAGCGAACCGTCTACGACTACTTCGGCGACAAGAACACGCTGCTCCAGGCCGTGGTCACGGACATCTCCGACTCGCTGGTCGGCACCGTCCGGCGGACCCTGGACGCGACGCTCGCCCGGGTCACCGAGCCGGGGCAGCTGCAGGACGCGTTCGTCGGCTTCTCGCTGCGGATCGTCACCGACATGCTCGGCTCGGCCGACTACCTGACGCTGCTGAAGCTCCTCGGCGGGGAGGGGCGGCTGAGCGAGGCGCCGTTCAAGGACGCGCCGGAGGACGCGGTGGCCGCCCGGATCGGCGAGCTGGACGAGGCCGGGCTGCTGGTCGCGCCGGACCCGCGGCTGGCGGCGGACCACCTGATCGCGCTGACCTTCGGGGTGGTGCTCAACCGGCACGGGTCGACGGTGATTCCCGATGCCGGGGACGAGGGGGTCCGGAATCTGGTGATCGAGGGGGTCCGGGCGTTCCTGCGCGCCTATACCCCGCGCTGAGTTCCGTCCATAGAATCCGGTCCATGACTGAGCTGCGGGAGGACGTGCCGCACGCGGCGCGGATCTGGAACTACTGGATGGGTGGCACGGACAACTTCCCCGCCGATCGCGCGGCCGGTGACGCCGTCGCGCGGGTGTACCCGGAGATCGTGGTGATGGCGCGCGAGTCGCGGCGTTTCCTGATCCGGGTGGTGCGGTTCCTGGCGGCCGAGGCCGGCATCCGCCAGTTCCTGGACATCGGCACCGGATTGCCGACGATGCAGAACACGCACGAGGTGGCGCGCGGCGTCGACCCAGCCGCGAAGGTCGTCTACGTCGACAACGATCCGCTGGTGACCGCGCAGGCGGGCTTCTACGTGCACGCGGACTACCACGACCCGGAGCGGATCCTGGCGGAGGCGGCGAAGACGCTGGACTTCGCGCGGCCGGTCGCGGTGATGTTCATGGGCGTGCTCGGCTACGAGCCGTCACTGGACGTGCTGCGCTCGATCGTGGACGACACGTTCGGGGCGACCGCGCCGGGGAGCCACCTGGTGCTGTGGGACGGGACGAACACCACACCGTCCGTGGTCGAGGGGGCGAAGCGGCTCGCGGAGAGTGGCGGGGTGCCGTACATTCTGCGCAGTCCGGACGAACTGGCCGGCTGTTTCGACGGTCTCACGCTGGTCGAGCCCGGTCTGGTGCCGATCACGCGCTGGCGGGCGGAGGGCGAGTTCATCGACGCGTACGGGGCGGTCGCCCGCAAGGGCTGACGGCGTGGTCACCGGGGTGGTCGCCGGCAGGGGCCGGCGAGGCAATAGGCTCCACGCCCGTGAGCGACCTTCTCAAGGAGCACGTCAAGAACGTGCTCGAGGCCAACTACGCCAGTCTCACCGAGACCCGGCGCCGCATCGAGGAACTCGAAGCCCAGGGCCACCGGATCATCACCGGCGGTCAGATCGGCCAGGACGGCTGGGACATCATCGACTGGCGCACCAACGAGATCCTGGCGGCCGGCGAGGGCGGCCTCGACGAATACGAGACCGCCGCCGCCGACCTCGACCCGGACGACAAGTTCATCCACCACGACCGGATCCTCGAGGACGAGGAGCTGGCGTACGTGGCCGCGCCGGGCCTCCCGGACGGCCTCGCGAACGCGGTCGAGGACTGGGTGCTGTCCGACGAGGCGGACCCGGAGGAGATCGCCGAGTTCATCGGCTGGCCGGTGGAGAAGGTCGAGGAGTACCAGGCCGAGGAGTAGATCGGCGCCGGGCGCGACTCCGCGGGCCTGCCCTGATGCGCCCGTGGAGTGGTGCCCGCACGGCCGGGTGGACCTGAGTGCCTAGGATCCGGGCGTGCCTGTCATCGATCTCGACACCGTGCGCCCGGTCGATCCGGAGCCCGTCCGGTGGAGTCCGCGAGTGCTGATCCTGGCGGCGGCCGGCTTTCTCCTGCTCAGCCTGCCCGGCGAGAACAGCGCGCCGCCCCTCGCGCCGCGACCGTGCCTGGGCGCGGCCGAGGCGATGGTCATGATCGACGTCGAGTCGGGCAAGGTGCTGCAGACCACGGTCATTCATGGCAGCGGTGTCTGCCCGGCGACGACCAGGCCGGACTCGTAGGCGATCATCACCGCCTGGGCGCGGTCGCGCAGGGCCAGCTTGGTGAACAGGTTGCCGACGTGGGTCTTCACGGTGTGCTCGCTCAGGTGGTGGTGGGCGGCGATCTCCGCGTTGGTCAGCCCGGCGGCGATCAGGCGCAGCACGTCCGTCTCGCGCGGGGTCAGCGTGGTGACGGCGGTGGCCAGGGCCGGGTCCGGGTGGCCGCGGCGGTGCAGCTCGCCGAGGACGCGGGCGGTGACCGCCGGGGCGAGCAGCGCGTCGCCGGCCGCCACCACCCGGACGGCGTTGACCAACTCGGCCCGGGGGACGTCCTTGAGCAGGAAGCCGCTGGCCCCGGCGCGCAGCACGGCGTACAGGTAGTCGTCGGTGTCGAACATGGTCAGGGCCAGGACCCGGCTGTCCGTGCGCGCGCACACCTGGCGGGTGGCCTCGACCCCGTCGAGCACCGGCATGCGCATGTCCATCAGGACCAGGTCGGGGCGCAACTCCACGGCGGCGCGGACGGCGGCCGCCCCGTCGGCGGCCTCGCCGACGATCTCCAGGTCCGGTTCCGCGCCGAGGATCGTGGCGAACCCGGCCCGGAACAGCTCCTGGTCGTCGGCGAGCAGCACGCGCGTCATCGGGCCGCGGCCGGGAGAGTCGCGGTGACCCGGAAGCCGCCGTCCGGCAGCGGCCCGGTCCGGAGGGTGCCGCCGCAGGCCTGGGCGCGTTCGCGCATGCCGAGGATGCCGAAGCCGGGCGGGTCGAGGCCGTCCCCGCGGCCGTCGTCCGTGATCGACAGGGACAGCGAGGTGCCCCGGCGGTCCAGGACCACCCGCGCGGATCTCGCGCGTGCGTGCCGGACCACGTTGGTCAGGGCCTCCTGCGTGATCCGGTAGGCGGCGGCCCCGACATCCGCGGTGACCGGGTACGACATCTCCGAGATGTGGTACTCGATCGCGATCCCGGCCGCCCGGACCCGGTCGATCAGCGTCGGCATCTGCGCCAATCCGGGCTGCTCGAACGAGTCGTCCACGGGGGAGCGCAGATTGCCGACCGCCCGCCGCAACTGCGCCACCGCGTCCCGCCCGGTCGCCGCGATCGCCGCGAACGCCGCATCCGCCCGCTCCGGATCACTGCGGACCAGCAACGGCCCCGCCTCCGCCTGCACGATCATGATCCCGGCCGCGTGCGTGACGATGTCGTGCAGGTCGCGGGCGATCCGGGTGCGTTCCCGCAGCACGGCCGCCGCACGTTCGCCGCTGATCCGCCGGTCGCGCTCGGCGAGCGCGGCGGCCTGGTTCCGGCGTGCCCGGGTGCTGGTGCCCAACGCGTACGCGAAAAGGTAAGCGACCGCGAGGTAGCGCAGAACCTCCAGGTCGGGACGGGGGTGGAGGACCGAGACGAGCAGGCCGGCCGCGGTGACCCCGAGCCCGAGCAGCCGGACCGGCAACGCCGAGCGCGCCGCGAATGTGTAGAGGCAGACGAGCGGCCCGACCGGCAACAGCGGGGGAGCGCCCAGCGACGCGGAGACCGTCGTCGCGGTGCCGACGAGCAGGCCGACCGGCAGCAGCGCGCGGTCCCGCCACAGCACCGGCACCGACGAGGCGAGCGCGAGCGGCAGCACCCACCAGGCGCGCGGGCCGCCGGCCAGGGCGGGCAGCACGGTGGCGAGGACCGCGGCGATGGTGACGGCGAGATTGACGTACCGCTTCACCCGGGCAGTATCGACCGGTTCGGCGCCGCCGCGCCTCCCTCCGGAGGACCAGATCGACATCCTTCGGTACGGCGATCCGCCGCCCACCCCGTCCGCCGCACGCTCGGGGCATGCTGACAATCCTCGCCGCCCTGCTGAGCGGCCTGCTGTGGTCCGGTGGCACCGGACTGCACCCGATCGCCGCCCTGACCTGGCTCGCCCCGCTGCCGCTGCTGCTGGTCCCCGGCCGGGCCGGTCCCCGGGCGGTGGCGGCGGCGACCGCCGTGGCCTGGCTGATCGGGCAGGTCGACGTGGCCGGCTACTACGTCCGGACGCTGCGCATCCCGGTCCCGATGGTCGCCGGGGTCGTCGTGCTCGGCGCGGCCCTGGCCGTCGGCACCGTGCTGGCCGCGCGGGCCCTGCTCCGGCGCGGACGGACGGTGACCGCGGTGCTCGTCGTCCCGGCGCTCTGGGTGTTCGGCGAGTACGCGGTCGCCCGCCTGCTGCCGAACGGCGCGTGGTGGAGTCTCGCCTACACCCAGGCGGACGTGCGGCCGGTCGTCCAGCTGGCCGCCCTCACCGGAATCTGGGGCGTGACCCATCTGCTGCTCGCGGTGCCGATCGCGCTCGCCGCCGTCCCGCGGTCGCCCCGTCCCGCGGTGGCCTGCCTGCTCGCGCTCGCGGTGGTGACCGGCGGCTGGGCGGGCTGGTCCCTGAGCCGCCCGCCGGCCGGCGCCGGGCTGACCGTCGGCCTGGTCGCCCTGGCGCAGCCCGAGGACGGTCTGCCGATCGATCAGCCGCCGGGCCGGGAGCTGCTCGCCCGCTACGCCGCCCGGGCGACCGGACTGGCCGCCCGGGGCGCGCGCGTCATCGTGCTGCCGGAGAAGGTGTTCCGGCTGACCGGCGTGACACTGCCGGTGCTGATCGAGGCGTTCCGGCCGGTCGGGGCGCGGGTGATCGTGGGCGCGGTGCTGGATCGGCGGAACGTGGCGATCGTGCTCGGCCCGTTGACGACGTACGCGAAGCAGAAGTTGATCCCGGGTCTGGAGGACTGGCTCGTCCCGGGACACGACGACCTGATCATTGACGGTCATCTCGGCGTGGCGATCTGCAAGGACCTGGACTTTCCCGGGCTGGTCCGGGGCTATCGGGCGGCGGGCGCGACGGTGATGCTGGTGCCCGCGCTGGACTTCACCGTGGACGGGTGGCTGCACAGCCGGATGGCCGTGGTCCGGGGCGTCGAGAGCGGGATGACCGTGGTGCGCTCGGCCGCGTCCGGCCGGTTGACGGTCTCCGATCCGACCGGCCGGATCGTCGGCGAAGCCGTGGCGGGGGACGCGGAGCTGCTGGTCACGGTGGGTTCGGCGGGGCGGGGGACGGTCTACACACGTACCGGGGACGGGTTTTTGATCGTGTTGTTGATCGGTGTGGTCAGCGCTGCCGGAAGGCGGTTCGGTAACTCTGCGGACTCGTCCCGACGATCCGCTTGAACCTGTCCCGGAACGCGGTCGGCGATCCGAAACCGACCTGCCCGGCGATCGACTCGACCGGCTGATCGGTGGCTTCGAGCAGGTGCTGGGCCCGCCGGATCCGGGCCCGCAGCAGCCACTGCAGCGGCGTGGTCCCGGTCTGCTCGCGGAACCGGCGGTTCAGCGACCGGACGCTCATCCCGCCCCGCGCGGCCAGGTCACCGAGCGTCACCTCGACGTCGGTGTTCTCCTGCATCCACCGCAGCAGCGGCTCCAGCGCCGACCCGCGCGGCGTGGGCGGCTGCGCCGGCACGATGAACTGCGCCTGCCCGCCCTCCCGTTCGAGCGGCATCACCGACAGCCGGGCCGCGTCGGCGGCCACCGCCGACCCGTGGTCCCGCCTGATCAGATGCAGACACAGATCGAGCCCGGCCGCCGCCCCCGCCGACGTCAGGAACTGCCCGTTGTCCACATAGAGCACGTCCGGGTCGACGGTGATCCCCGGATAGCGCGCCGCCAGCTCGGCCGCGGCCAGCCAGTGCGTCGTCGCCCGCAGCCCGTCGAGCAACCCGGTCGCCGCGAAGATGAACGTGCCGGCGCAGATCGAGGCGATGCGGGTGCCGCCCGCGGCGGCCTTCCGGACATGATCCAAAACCTCTTCCGGTACGACCATGGCCACGTCCGCACAGCCCGGAAGAATGATCGTGTCCGCGTCGAGCAGCGCGTCCAGCCCCCACCGGGCCCGCAGCGTGAACGTCCCCGCGTCCACCGTCTCGGCCGGCGCGCAGACCCGCACCTCGTAGCGCTCCCCGCCCACCCGGCCGAACACCTCGATCGGCGTGGCCAGGTCGAACGGGATCACCTTGTCGAGCGCGAGGACCGCCACGATGTGCATGCCGCCGAGCCTAACCCGCCGCCTGGCCAGAACCCGTTGAAGGTGGGCAATCCAGCCAGTTCTGCCCGGCGGCGATCCTCACTAACGTCCCGTGACGTGACAAAGCTCCTGCTCAGCCTGCACGTCCTCGCCGCCATCGTCGCGATCGGGCCGGTGACCGTGGCGGCCAGCATGTTCCCCGCGATGACCCGCCGGGCCGACCACGCCGCGCTCCCGCTCCTGCACCGGATCTGCCGGGTGTACGCGCTGCTCGGCGTCGCCGTGCCGGTCTTCGGCCTGGCCACCGCGAGCAGCCTCGGCGTGCTCGGCGACACCTGGCTGCTCGTCTCGATCGCGCTGACCGCGGTGGCCGCCGCGCTGCTCGGGCTGGCGATCCTTCCCGCGCAGCGGCGGATCGTCGCCGGGACGCCGTACCGCCCGGCCCGGCTCGGGATGCTCACCGGCGTCTTCAACCTGCTCTGGGCCGCGGTGGTGGTCCTGATGATCGTCCGGCCCGGCTCCACGACCGGCGCATGAGCGTGCACCGCCCGTTGCGGATCGCCGCCGCCGTCGAGCTGATCTCCCTGCTGATCCTGGTCACCAACCTGGCCACCGTGCACGCGCGTCCGGTCGCGTCGCTGTGCGGGCCGGTGCACGGCTGCGCGTATCTCGCCGTGCTGACCCTGACCGCCTGGACCCCGGGCGCCGGCCGCACCACCAAGCTGATCGCCTGGATCCCGGGAATCGGCGGCCTGCTCGCGATCCGCCGCCTCACCGGGCAGCAGTTCGCCGGGCAGAAGGGGGATTAGCCGGGATCCTTGCGGGTACGCAATGATCATGACACTTAACAGCGACGACATCACCAGCTCCGACCCGCGCGACGCCGAGGGTGCCGCGGACGGCGGCGCCAACCCGGTCGGCCACGACGGCGGCGCGGACGGTGGCGCCGGCCAGGAGGGCCCGGCCGACGGCGGCGCGGCGGCGGGTGCCGTGGACGGCGGGGCCGACGGCAGCGCGGCCGGGGAGGGCCCGGCCGACGGCGGCGCGAACCCGCTCGGTCACGACGGTGGCGCGGACGGCACCGCCTCTTGAGGACCGACACCCTGGCCCGGCTCGTCGCGGCGGATCCCGCCGAGTTCGCCACCGCCTACTGGGGCCGGTCGCCGTTGCTGTCCCGGGCCGCGGATCTCCGCGGCCCGGCGGGCTTCGCCGACCTGCTCTCCTCGGCGGCGGTCGACGAGCTGCTCAGCCGCCGCGGGCTGCGCACCCCGTTCCTGCGGGTGGCGCAGCAGGGCAAGGTGCTGCCGGCCGGCCGGTACACCGGCGGCGGGGGAGTCGGCGCGGAGATCGCCGACCAGGTCCTCGACGAGCAGGTCATGCGCCTGTTCGCGGACGGCGCCACGCTGGTCCTGCAGGGACTGCACCGGCTCTGGGCGCCGCTGATCGACTTCACCGGGCGGCTCGGCGCCGAACTCGACCGGCCGCTGCAGGTCAACGCGTACCTGACGCCGCCGTCGAGCCAGGGCTTCGCCACCCACTACGACACGCACGACGTGTTCGTGCTGCAGGTCGAGGGCGCCAAACGCTGGATCATCCACCCGCCGGTGCTGCCCGACCCGCTGGAACGCCAGCCGTGGGGCGGCCGGGCCGACGAGGTCGCCGCGACCGCCGACGGGGAGCCGGCCCTCGACGTGGTGCTGCGGCCCGGGGACGCGCTCTACCTGCCGCGCGGGTGGCTGCACTCGGCCCGTACCGAAGCCGGTCGTTCGCTGCATCTCACCATCGGCATCCGGGGCCTGACCCGGTACGCCCTGGTCGAGGAGCTGCTCGGGCTGGCCACCGCGGACGCCCGGCTGCGGGCGACGCTGCCCTACGGCTTCGACCTCACCGACGCGGACTCGGTCGGCGCCGAGGTGGCCGCCACGGTCGCCGCGCTGCGCTCCTGGCTGCTCACCGCCGACCCCGAAGAGATCGCCGCCCGCCTGCGCGAACGCTCCTGGCCGGACGCCCGCCCGGCGCCGCTCAGCCCGCTCGCCCAGCTCGACTTCGCCGCCGCGCTCACCCCGGCCGACGAGGTGGTCGCCCGGCCCGGCCTGCGCTGGGAACTGACCCGCGCCGACGGCCGGATCACGCTGCACCTGACCGGCGGCCGGACCCTGACCCTGCCCGGCCACTGCGAGCCGGCCACCCGCCTGGCCCTGGACGGCGCGCCGCACCCGGTCGGCAAGCTCCCGCTCGACGACGACGCGGACCGCCTCGTGCTGGCCCGCCGCCTGCTCACCGAGGGCCTGCTCGTCCCGGTGTGACGACGTCGTGTGACGAAGTCGCTGCTCAGCCGCCCCGCCTCGCGACCGATGGAACCTCCGTCACAGTCGTACGAGGAAGGGCAGTCCATGGCGGAACCCGTAGCGCCGACAAAGCCGGCGGACGAGGCGGGGCTGGGATTCAGTCACCGCGAGATCATGGTGACGATGAGCGGCCTGGTCATCGCCATGCTCCTCGCCCAGCTGGACAACATGATCGTGGCGCCGGCGCTGCCGACGATCGTCGGTGACCTCGGCGGCCTGGAGCATCTGTCCTGGGTGACCACCGGTTACATCCTGGCGACCACGATCGCCACCCCGATCTGGGGCAAGCTCGGCGACCTGTTCGGCCGCCGGATCACCTTCGTCGCCGCGGTCGCCCTGTTCCTGGTCGGCTCGGTGCTCTGCGGCATGGCCCACAACATGGCCGAGCTGGTCGGCTTCCGCGGCGTGCAGGGCCTGGGCGCCGGCGGCCTGATCGTCGGCGTGCTGTCGATCATCGGCGAGATGATCCCGCCGCGGGACCGCAGCAAGTACCAGGGCGTGATGATGGCGGTCATGCCGGTCGCCATGATCGGTGGCCCGCTGATCGGCGGCTTCATCACCGACCACCTGTCGTGGCGGTGGGCGTTCTACGTGAACCTGCCGCTCGGCATCGTGGCGCTGGTCGTCTCCTGGATCACGCTGGCCCGCCTGCCCAAGGGCAAGGGCGCGGCCCGCATCGACTGGGTCGGCACCGTGCTGCTCGCGGTCTGGATCACCTCGCTCGTCCTGATCACCACGTGGGGCGGCACCCAGTACGACTGGACGTCCCCGCAGATCCTCGGCCTGATCGCGCTCACCCTGGCCGGCCTGGCCGCCTTCATCGCGGTCGAGAACCGGGTCGCCGAGCCGATCATGCCGCTGCGCGTCTTCCGCAACCGGAACTTCGTGCTGGCCGGCGGGATCGCCTTCATCTCCGGCTTCGCCCTGTTCGGCGCGATCGGTTACCTCCCGCAGTACCAGCAGTTCGTCCAGGGGTCGTCGGCGACCAACAGCGGCCTGCTGCTGATGCCGATGATGGCCGCCGTCATGGTGGTCAGCATCCTGGTCGGCAACGTGATCAGCCGCACCGGCCGGTACCGCATCTTCCCGATCATCGGCTCCGCCCTCGTGGTCGCCGGGATGTTCCTGTTCAGCACGGTTGATCTGCACACCTCTAAGACGGTGACGGCCCTCTACATGGTTGTCCTCGGCGCGGGAATGGGCGGCATCATGCAGACCAGCACGCTGATCGCGCAGAACAGCCTGGAGATGCGCGACATGGGCGCCGGCACCGGCGTCTCCACGTTCCTGCGCAACATGGGCAGCTCGCTCGGCGTCTCCATCCTCGGCGCGATCTACGCCCACCACCTGACCAGCTCGCTCACCTCGGCGGGCGGCGCCGCGGCCGGCCACGAGATCTCCTCGATGACCCCGGCGGCGCTGCGCGCCATGCCGGAGGCGGCCCGCACCCTGTTCCAGAACGCGGTCACCGACGGCATCGGCGCCCTGTTCATCTGGGGCAGCGCGGTCGCCGTGATCGGCGTGGTCGTGGCCCTGTTCGTCCGCCACGTCCCGCTGCGCGGCAGCAAGCCCACCACCCCGACTCAGGCCGCCAGTCACCCCACCCCCGAGCCCGCCCACGTCTGACCAGCACACTTCCGAACCCGCCGGGGCTTTCCCCGGCGGGTTCGCCGTTTTCCGGAGCCCGAAACCATCAAGATCAAATTCATCATTGCCTACGCTGCGGCCAATAACTGATCGTCGCTCCCGCGGGGACCCTTCCGGGCCTCGCAAGGGCGCGGGGCGCCCAGAACACGAGACCCTCCAGGGCGACGTCCGAGGGTGGTTGCGGTTTCAAAAACCCGGAACGGCCACCGACGCTCTTCTCAGTTCCGTCAGGTGGTTGCGGTTTCAAAAACCCGGAACGATCTGCTGAAGCCCCAGGTGAACGCGCTGTTCCGCGGCCTGACAAACTTCGCCGGGAAATCGACCCCCGGAGGATCACCACCCATGACGTCGGGTCACCCGCGGCCGAACCGGCCGGTTCAGATATCGGTCCTCAGCGCGCTGCTGGCGGTGGCGCTCGTGGTCCTCACGCTCGCCGGATTCACCACTGGTCTCTTCGGATGGCATCCCGGGACACCGACGGCGGCGAAGGGGTCGCGGTCGGTGAACCTGCCGGCGACGGTGGGGCCGCCGGGTATCCGCAGCGCCGACGAGACGAAGCATCCGGTGGCCGCGGCTGCCGTCCTGATCAGCGGCAACACGTGGTTCGCGGACGGCTCCCACTGGTACGGCGCCGTGATCAGCGCGGACTCGGGCGAATACCGGGTGTTCGTCAACAACGCCGGGGCCGCCGGGTCCACGACAGCTGACTGAGTTGTTGGTCATTACTGGCCGCCGTCGAACGGATGTACTATTCGCCGGGTGAAGGCGAAGCGGCGGAGGAAGGCGTTGCGGCCGATCGCGGCGTCGTTCGTTGTCGCCGCGCCTGCGGGCACCCGCATTCGGACGAGGCTGCGGCCCAGTATCGGGGAGGCTGCTGTCCTGGCACAGGTCGGAGCCTTTTTGGGTGGGCTGTATCGGGCTGATCTGGCCGTCCGGGTCCGGCTTGGCGACGTGTCCGGCAAGGACACCCAGCGCGCGCGGCGTAAGCGGGAGTTGACCGCGGTCACGACCTCCCGGTGGGCCGGCTCGATCACCCGGGCAGCCGAGGACCAGTACCAACTCGGGATGCGGGCGCTCAGAGCAGACGTGTCGAGCCTGGGTCAGGCCCTGACCGTCCTGGACGCGCGGATCGGCGCCCCGGTCGGCGGCCGGGTCGGCCGGATATCCGGTTATGCCAGCCGCAGCGAGCGGGCCGCCAAACTACAGCGCCGCCAGGCCTTGGCCGCCCGCGCCGCCGCCGCCCGAGATCGGCTGGCCGATGGTCGTCCGGCGATCGTTGCGGGCGGACGGCGGCTGGCCAAGACCCGCCACCGGCTCGACGCCGCCGGGCTCACCCAGGCGCAGTGGCGGGCCCGGTGGGACGCGGCCCGCATGTTCCTGACCGCCGACGGCGAGACCGGTGCCCCGCACGGCAACTACACCATCACCGTCACGCCCGGCGGCGTCGTGTCAATCGCCCTGCCCGCCCCGCTCAAGCATCTGGCGAACGCCGGACGCGGCAGATACCGGCTCACCGAGCCGGTCGCGTTCACGCATCGGGCCGGGCAGTGGGCCGACCGGGTCGCCGCCGACCGGTCGGTGCGCTACGACATCCGCTTCGATGCGGTGCGGGGCCGCTGGTACCTGGACGCCTCCTGGACGACCCCGGCCTACACGCCCGGCCTGGACGCGCTCGCCGGCGGCAGGTTGCTGGGTATCGACCTGAACGCGGATCATCTCGCCGCGCATGTCATCGACGCGCACGGCAACCCGGTCGGCGCCCCGATCACCATCCCCCTCGACCTTCCGGCCCGGCCTCGCAACGTGACGGACGGCTACGCGCCGCGATCAGCCACGCCCTGCACCTCGCGCACCTGCACGGCTGCCCGGCGATCGCGGTCGAGAACCTGGGCTTCGCCGACGCCCGCGCCACCGGCCGGGAGACCATGGGCCGCGGTGCCCGGGGTAAGCGGTTCCGGCGTACGGTCGCCGGGATCCCCGCCGCACAGTTCCGGGATCGTCTCGCCGGCATGGCCTCCACCGCCGGGATCGCGGTGATCGCCGTCGACCCGGCCTACACCTCTAAATGGGGCGGGCAGCATTGGAAATCTGCCCTCACCAGTAAGACTTCCGCCGCGACCCGGCATCATGCCGCGGCGGTGGTGATCGCACGACGCGCCCACGGCTTCACGGCGCGGCGACGGTCAGGTGTCACCCGGACACGACCAGCGGATCGCGCTCGGGAAACTACCGGCCAGGCCGCACCCCACACCATGGGCGTCAGGGAACAACAGTTCGGGCTGGTCGAGACGGCACGCACCACACCCGTGGGCAAGACGCGCCCGGCCCCGACCAGAGACCCCGGCGTTCCCCGGCCTCGAAGACCGTTCGCGAGGCCCCCGACCCCCGGTCGGGACCAGCGTATTGACCAACTATGGCCAATACGCTGAGGAACGGTTCGGGGCCGTGCTGTCGCCGGACGGCCGCCGCCTGGCCTCCGGCGACGGGATCCTGGACCTCGCGACCGGCCGGTGGACGGCGTACCCGCAGGCCTGGCAGCACCGGGAGCTCGCGGCGCAGGCCTGGTCGCCGGACGGCGCCCGGCTCGCCGTGACCAGCCGCGTGCCCGGCGGCGACGGGCCCGACCCGGCAACGGCGAACGGGTCCGCCACCATGCTGAACCTGCTCGACGTCGCAAGCGGCCAGATCACCGAGGTCGCGGGTCTCCCGGACGCCGCGGCGCTGGACGGCTGGACGGTCGCGTTCTCGCCGGACGGCACGCGTCTGGCCTACCAGGCCTCCGGTCAGGTCGTCATCGTCACCGTCGCCGACGGCCGGAGCAGCGCCGTCCCGTTGCCGGACGGCGCGCGGCTGGCGGGCAAGGGCAGCTGGACCCGCGACGGGCAGGGACTGCTCGTGGTGTCGGGGGAGCACTGCTCCGCCTGCGGCGACTACCCGATGCGCTGGACCGTGACCACCCTCGCGGCGACGACCGGGGCAGCCGTGGGGCCGCGGTATCAGCTCGACGGCGCGTACGCGGTACGGGTGCTCGGCTGGTGGCCCTCCGGCCGCTCGGTGGCTGTCGCATACGCGCCCACCAGCGACGCCACCACGACACTGTTCGACGACGAGGACAGCCGCTACCAGCTGATCAGCATGGACGAGGTCGATTCCGCCCGGCTGTTGGAGCTGTCCCCGGGAGCCGTCCATCACCAGCTGAGCGCGGTCGGCACCGAGGCCGTCGACGTGGCCGACAACGTGCTGGCCGCGGGCCGGCTCGGGACGGCCGCGACGCCGGCGACCACGGTCGACGGCATCACCGACGGCCTGCTCACCGTCGCGGCGCTCGCGGCCGCGACAGCGGTGCTGTCCGGCGGTCTCGCCCTCCGGCGGCGCTTTCGCCGGCCGGCTCCGTAGACGTCACCGAGAGTCGCGGTCATCCCTCAGCCGGGTCCGCTCGCGGAGCAGGTGCCGCAGCCCGACCTCACCGTGCGGTCGCGACGGCTCGCCCGCCGTCCGGCCGGCCGTCTCGGCCCGCAGCCGGGCGGCGGTCCGGGCCAGCCGGCGCAGGCGGCGCTCGACGAGGCGCTCGACGTGCAGGGCGATCCAGCCGCAGAGCACGGCGAGGGGCAGTTCGATGAACGCGGCCGACAGCACGGCGGTGAGCATCTCCGACCGGCTCGACAGCATGATGTCGAACCAGGCGTCGACCACCAGCAGCGTGGCGGTCGCGCCGGCCAGCAGGCCGACCCGGGGCTGGCCGCGCCAGGCCGTATACGCCGTGGCCAGCAGCCCCAGCACGAGCAGCACGTCGAAGCCGACCCAGGCGGTGCGGTAGTTGTGGGTGTGCATCCGCTGCGGCAGGGTCAGCGACAGGTAGATCGTCCACGGGATGGTGGCCGCGCCCAGCACCGCGAACAGCGGCGCCACCCACCTCGGCGCGGGCCGCCGCTGCGCGGGAGTGATCGTGGCGTCGGCTCCGCTCATGCGTGAAGCATGCCACCGGAAGATGTGGGCCGCGCCCCGCACCCGGCGGCCACGTCCGCCACCCCGGAACAGCCCCGACGACCACCCGGCGACCGCGAGTACCGCGCGGGTCCGGACCGAGGCGCGGCTCGCACTCCCGGCCGGCTGTCGGATTGCCCGGCACCAGGGCGGGCCGGCGTCGGATTTCCGGGTTCTGCGGCAGGTGGCTGGCCGGGAAGCGGCCGTTGCCCGACTCTGGCTGCCGGCGGGCGCCCGGCCCGCCGTGGAGGAGCTTTCCGTACATGGTGACAACAGAGCAGACAACGGTCGAGCGGCTCGGCCCCACGCTGGTGATGGCCTGCGTCGCGGTGTTCGTGGCGTACCTGCCGGTGACCACGGTCGCGGTGAGCCTGCCGGCGATCCAGGCGGCGCTGGGGGCGTCGACCGCCGACCTGTCCTGGGTGTCGGACGCGTTCGTGCTGCCGATGGCCGCGCTGATCCTGACCGCGGGCGTCTTCGGTGACGTGCACGGCCGCCGGAAGGTCTTCCTGGCCGGCCTGCTGTGCTGCGCGGCGGGTTCGGCCGTCGCGCTGTCCGCCTCGTCGATCGGGGTCGTCTGGCTCGGCCAGGCGCTCGCCGGGATCGGCGCGGCGGCGCTGCTGCCCACCACGCTCGCGCTGATCAGCCACGCGGTGCCGGACCCGAGGCGGCGGGGCGGCTGCATCGCCCTGTGGGCGACCGCGCTCATGCTCGCCCTGGCGGTCGGCCCGCTGCTGGCCGGCGTGGTCCTGGAGCACGCCGGGTGGCGGTGGATCTACCTGCCCTCGATCCCGCTCGCGCTGCTCACCGCGGCGCTCGCGATCCCGCTGGTCACCGACTCGAGGGCGCCCGGCAAACGGCACCTGGACGGGCCGGGCCAGGTCACCGTCGCGGTGGCGATCGTCGCGCTGGTGTTCGCCGTCATCGAGGGCGGGGCCGGTTCGTTCACCGAGCCGGCGGTGCTGGGCGCGTTCGCGGTCGCGGCGCTGGCCCTGGCCGCGTTCGTCGGGGTGGAGCGCCGCAGCGACTCGCCGATGCTGAGCCCGGCCCTCTTCGCGAGCCGGGGCTTCACCGGCACGGCGGTGATCGCGATGGTCAGTTTCCTGGGGGTGATCGGCAGCGTCTTCGTGCTGAGTCTCTATTTCGGCCTGGTCCAGCAGTTGTCGACGATGGAGGCGGCGCTGCGCCTGCTGGTCAGCACGGCCGTGCCGGTGGTGGCCGGTCCGCTGGTCGGGCGGCTGATGCACCGGGTGCCGACCCGCTGGCTGCTCAGCGGCGGCCTGGTCGTCTCGTCGGGCGCCCTGTTCTGGCTCGGCACGGTCGACGCCGGCACGTCGTTCGTGGCGATCAGCGGCCCGCTCGCGCTGTTCGGTCTGGGCCTGGGCTTCGTGCTGACCCCGATGACCGCCACCGCGGTCGGCTCGGTGCCGTTTCCGCTGGCCGGGATGGCGGCGGCCGGCAACAACGCGTTCCGTCAGGTCGGCGGCGCGCTCGGCCCGGCGGTCCTGGGCGCGCTCCTGACCAGCCGGGCGGCGGCCACGCTGCCCGCCCACCTGACCGAGGCGGGAGTGGGGGACGCCGACCGGAGGGCCGCCGAAGCGGCCATGGCGGACAGCGGCTTCCAAGCGGTCGCTTCGATCGACTACGGCGACCGGACCGGCGCCGTGCCGGCCGCGCTCGGCCGCGCCTTCCTCGACGGCTTCCACCTGGCACTGACCGTGTCGGCGGCGCTGATGCTGCTCGCCGCGGTGATCGCGGTGGTCTTGTTGAAACAGCCCAAGGCCTGACCGGCAACGGCCGATGATCAAGGAGGTCGATGATCAAGGAGACGGGGTTGATGGACCAGCTCGATCGGCAACTGCTGCAGGCCCTGCAACTCGACGGCCGCACCCCGTTCAGCCGGATCGCGACCGTCCTCGGCGTCTCCGACCAGACCGTCGCCCGCCGGTTCCGCCGCCTGCGCACCGAGGCCGGCCTGCGTGTCCTCGGCGTGGCCGACGAGAGCCGGCTCGGCCGCTCGAACTGGATCGTCCGCCTGCAGTGCACGCCGGACACGGCCGAGGGACTTGCCGGGGCGCTCGCCCGCCGCCCGGACACCTCCTACGTCGCGCTGATCTCCGGCGGCAGCGAGGTGACCTGTGCGATGAAGCCCCGGAGCCGGGCCGACCGCGACGAGCTGCTCCTGAACCGGCTGCGGCGCACCCCGCGGCTGGCCGGGTTCAGCGCGCACTGCCTGCTGCACCGGTTCTACGGCGGGCGGCTCGGCCGGCTGGCGAAGACCGGCGCCCTCACCCCGGAGCAGCAGGCGGCGTTGCGCCCGGCGCCGGTCACCGGCACGGGCACCGCGACCGTCGACGACCTCGACGAGGCGCTGCTCGGCGCGCTGTTCCGGGACGGCCGCGCCACCCTGGCCGAGCTGCAGGCCGCGACCGGCCAGTCCGAGGACGTGCTGCGGCACCGCCTCGACCGGTTGCGGACGAACGGCGTGCTCTACTTCGCCGTGCAGTACGCCCCCGAGCACCTGGGCCACGACGTCGACGCGATGCTCTGGCTCACCGTGACGCCGTCCGCCCTGTCCACGGTCGGGCACGCGCTCGCCGCCCATCCGGAGGTGGAGTTCGCCGCCGCGTCCACCGGCCCGGCGAACATCGTCGCCTCGGTCTCCTGCCGCGACACCGAGCATCTCTACCGGTACCTCAGCGACGACCTCGGCGCCCTGTCCGGCATTCAGTCCGCCGAGACCACCCTGACCCTGCGCCGGATCAAGCAGCTGGCCCTGGGGATAGCCTGACGACGACCCGGATCAACCGGGAAAGCGCAGGTACAACACCACGGTGTCGTCGGTGGCCGGCCCGGGAGCGGGCATCGCGTCGAGCAGGGCCCGGCACAGGTCCGGCACCTCGGCGCGGACCAGCCGGGAGGCCGTGGCGGCCAGCCGCTCGAAGCCGGCGTACAGGGTCTCCCCGCGCCGCTCGACCAGCCCGTCGGTGTAGAGGATCAGGTGCGCGTCCGCCGGCACGGTCAGCGAGCCGTGCCCGCGCGGCCCGGGACTGACCGCGATCGGCAGGGAACGGCCCTCCCACAGAAAGGCCCCGCCCTCCGCGGTCACCAGCAACGGCGGCGGGTGCCCGGCACACACGTACCGAAGCAATCGGGTCTTGAGGTTGAAGTCGGCGTAGCCGACCGTGCCGCTGTAGGCGCCGGTGATCAGGGAGCTCGCCAGGTCCAGCTCGGTGAGCACCTCGGCCGGCCCGGGCGCCGTGCGGGCGAGGACCCGCAGGGCGGCCTGGAGCCGGGCCATCGCGGCGGCCGCGGCCAGGTCGTGGCCGACGATGTCGCCGACGGCGATGCCGATCCGGTCGCCGGGCAGGTCGAAGACGTCGTACCAGTCGCCGCCGACGTCGTGGGTGTGGTCGGCCGGGCGGTAGCCGGCGCTGAACCGCACGCCGGGCCGGTCGGCGGGCAGCGTCGGCAGCAGCGCGCGTTGCAGCCGGCGGGCCGCGCTGACCTGGAGCAACGCCTGATCGCGCTCGGCGATGCCGACGGTCAGGAAGCACGCGCCGAGGATCGCGACGGCGAGGAAGAGCTGCAGGGTGGCGGTCGTCAGCTCGACCGGCCCGCCGAGCAGCGCCCACGGCCCGTGACCGGAACTGGTCATCGCGTTCGCGGTGATCGCCATGGCCAGGCCGGCCGGCATGGTGACCGCGAGCGGCTGCCGGACGGCGAGGCCGAACAGCAGCGGGAGCGGCAGGTAGAACAGTGGCAGGTGCTGCGGCCAGAAGCCGAGCACGGTGACCGCGACGGTGGCGAGGAGCGCGACCGGCAGCATCCGGGTGGGCCGCCAGACCAGCACCGTCCCGGCGACGGTGAGCGCGCCGGCCGCGTCGCCGGCCCAGAACGGCAGGAACGACGCCAGCCAGCCGCGATCCTGGCTCATCGTGATCGTGGTGGCGCCGATCACCGCGCCGAGCAGCGGTCCGGCCAGCACGCAGCAGCCGAGGAACGCGAGCAGGTGGTGCCGCCGGGCGAGGTCCACCCGGCCGGGCACGTTGCGGCGCAGCAGCAGGGCCCCGAGCAGCGGTTCGGCGGTGTTGGCCAGGGCGTAGCCCCACGGGCGGGCCAGCCCGTGCCGGAGGTCGACGGCGATCTCGACGGCGGCCACCACCAGCAGGATCGCCGGCCAGCGCCGGGCCGGCTGCAGCAGCAGCGCGGAGAGGGTCACGCCGGCCGGCAGGAACAGCACGACGATCGAGGTGGCGCCGAAGACCACGAAGGCGATCTCGGCGCCGGCCGCGTACGCCAACGCCACGGTCGTCAGGACGAGCCAGGTGCGCCGTCCGACGTCCGATTTCGCCATCAGGCCATGATGCCGCAGCGTCAGGGCGGAGGATATGGCCAGACTGGTGATCTTGAGGCTCCCGAGACGAACGTACGGTTTTGATCATGCCCTCCCGCTCCACACCTGACCCGGCCCTGCTCCGCGGCCTCACCACCGGCCGCCTCGGCCGCCGGGCCGCCCTCCGCCTCGGCGGACTGTCCGCGCTCGGCGCCACGCTGGCCGCATGCGGCGTCCCGGGCAAGGGCACCCCGGCGGCGAGCGTGGACGCGAGCACCCTGGCCACGTTCTGGGCGGGCCGGAAGCAGAACGGCAAGGTCGACTTCGCGAACTGGCCGCTGTACATGGACCCGGCGCACCCGGAGCTGAAGAAGTTCACCGCGAAGACCGGCATCGAGGTGAACTACCAGGAGGTCATCCAGGAGATGGGCCCGTGGTTCGCCAAGGTGCAGCCGCAGCTGTCGGCGCGGCAGTCGATCGGCTACGACCTGATGGTGATCACCAACGGGATCCAGTTCGGTCAGTTCCGCTCGGCCGGCTTCCTGGCCCCGCTCGACCACGCGCGGATGCCGAACTTCACCGCGAACGCGTCCGCGAAGTACACCGCGGAGAGCTTCGACCCGGCGAACGTGTTCAGCGTGCCGTGGGCGTCCGGGATCACCGGCATCGCCTACGACCCGGCGAGGACCGGCCGGGAGATCACCAGCCTGGCCGACCTGTGGGACCCGGCGTTCAAGGGCAAGGTCGGGATGATGTCGGACGCCACCGAGCTGGGCAATTTCGGTCTGCTCGCGGCCGGGATCAAGCCCGAGGGATCGACTGAGGACGATTGGAAGAAGGCCGCCGCCAAGCTCAAGCAGCAGCGCGACGCCGGCCTGGTCCGCAAGTACTTCGAGCAGGACTACGTCGACGCGCTCGGCAAGGGCGAGGTGTGGCTCACCCAGGCCTGGTCCGGCGACGTCTTCCAGAAGAACCTCTCGGACGGCACGAACCTCAAGTTCGTGATCCCGCAGGAGGGCGGCACGATCTGGACCGACAACTTCGCCATCCCGGTCACCGCCGAGAACCCGGTCGACGCCCTGCTGCTGATCGACTTCTTCTACGAGATCGCGAACGCGGCGACGCTGGCCGAGTACATCAACTACGTCTGCCCGGTGCCCGCCGCGCAGGCGCAGATCAAGACCGACGCGGCGGCGCTGACCGGAACCGATCGCAGCGACATGGAGCAGGTGGCGAACAGCGCGCTGGTTTTCCCGAGCGAGGCGGACTACGCGAAGCTGCACTACTACGTCAACTTCACCACCGCCGAGCAGCAGCAGACCTTCTCCTCGATCTTCGAGGCCATCGTCCTCGGCTGAGACCCTTTCAAAGATCAAAAGCGGCTTACGGTACGGCCTGGAACCCGCGTGATAGCGTCCGGCGGCAGATTCGCGGGGGACAGAGGACATCACATGCATTCCGACGTACGTGTCGACGAGGCCGGCCCGGCTGACCTGGAAATCGTGACCACGCTGTTCCTCGGCTACCTGGAGTTCTACGAGGCGCCCGCCGAGCGGGACGAGGCGCGGGCGTTCCTCGCGGAGCGGATGACCCGGGGCGAGTCGCTGATCCTGCTGGCCCGGGTCGGCGGCGAGCCGGCCGGCTTCACTCAGGTCTTCCCGTCGTTCAGCTCGGTCCGCCGGGCGCCGATCTGGATCCTGAACGACCTGTTCGTGGCCCCGTCCGCCCGCCGCGCCGGGGTGGCCCGGGCGCTGCTGCGGGCCACCGCGGAGCGCGCCGCCGAGCGGGGCGTGGTCCGGATCGAACTGTCCACCGACGAGACGAACAAGACCGCCCAGGCGCTCTACGAGGACGAGGGCTACCTGACCGGCTTCCCGGTCCGCCACTACCTGCGCCGCATCCCCTGACCGGATCCGATCACGGTCAGACCTGCTCGGTGACCACCCGGTAGACCTCGTCGAGCAGGGTCTTCGACTCGAACGGCTTGCGGATCAGCGGCGCGTCGGCCGGCAGCTCCTGGCCGCCGGGCGCCGGGCCGCTGGTGTAACCGGACATGAACAGCACCGGCAGCCCGGGACGGTCCGCCCGAAGCTCCGCGGCCAGCTGGGTGCCGGACATCCCGGGCATGATCACGTCGGTCAGCAGCACGTCGAAGGCCAGCCCGTCGTTGCGGCACATGCGCAGCGCCTCGGCCGGGTGCGGGGCCGAGAACACCTGGTAGCCGGCCTTGCGCAGCAGCCGGCAGACGATGTCGCGGACCTGCTCCTCGTCCTCGACGACCAGGATCCGGCGCCCGTCGCCGGCCTGCACGGCCGCCGCCGGGACCGGCGCGGCGACCCCGGGCGTGCCCTGCGCGCCGGCCGGCAACCGGACCCGCAGCGTGGTGCCCCGGCCCGGCTCCGACTCCAGGCTGATCTGGCCGCCCGCGTCGGTGACCACGCCGTACGCGGTGGCCAGCCCCAGCCCGGTCCCGCTGCCCCGGCCCTTGGTGGTGAAGAACGGCTCGAACGCGCGGGCCACCACCTCCGGTGTCATCCCGCAGCCGGTGTCGGTCACCGCGAGGCAGACCTGGTCGCCGCCGTCCCCGTCGTGCTCCAGCCCGGTGCTGATCGTCAGCCGGCCGCCGGACGGCATCGCGGCCCGCGCGTTGAGCACCGCGTTCAGCACGACCTGCTCCAGCTTGCTGCGGTCCATCACGACCGGCGGCAGGTCGGGGACAAGCACCGTGCCGAGCTCGATGTCCTCGCCGAGCGTCCGGGCCAGCAGCCGGGTCATCTCCGAGGCGACCGCGTTGAGGTCGAGCAGATCCGCCTGCGACGGCTCGGACCGGCTGAACATGAGCAGCTGACGGGTCAGCGCCGCGCCCCGGTCCGCGGCCTGCTTGATGCCGGCCGCGTCGGCCCGGCTGGGATGGTCCTCGCCCAGCTCGTCGACCATCATGTCGGCGTATCCGGAGATCACCGCGAGGATGTTGTTGAAGTCGTGGGCGATGCCGCCGGCGAGCTGCCCGAGCGAGTCGAGCCGCTCCGACTGGCGCAGCTGCTGCTCCAGCTCGACGCGCTGGCGTTCGGCGGCCATCCGCTCGGTGACGTCGCGCAGGATGCCCTCGACCGCGACCAGCCGGCCGGTGTCGTCGGTGACCGCGCCGGCCCGCTGCTCGATCCAGACCACCGCGTCGTCGCGGCGGCGCAGGCGGAACGTGCTGGTCCCGGACCGGGGCGCCCGCCACGACCGCTCGAAGGCGGTCCGGTCCTCGGGCTCGATCCGGTTCAGGATCAGTCGCGGGTCGGCGTAGAAGTCCTCGGCCGGGTAGCCGGTGATCGCCGCGACGGCCCGGCTCAGGTACTCCATCGCCGGGGCCGGTTCCAGCCGGTAGCGGAAGATGATGTCCTGGGCGTGCTCGGCGAGCAGCCGGAACCGTTCCTCGCTGTCGCGCAGGGCGGCCTCGGCCCGGCTGCGCTCGGTGATGTCGGTGGAGATGCCGGCCACCGCGTACGGGACGCCGTGCTCGTCGATCAGCGGGAACTTGACGGTCAGGTAGGTGCGCACGCCGTCGTCGCCGGGCGCCTGCTCCTCCATCTGGACCGGCACCCCGCCGGCCAGCGCCTGCAGGTCGTTCTCCCGGAACGCGTCGGCCACCTCGACCGGGAACAGGTCGTGGTCGGTGAGCCCGACGATGTCCTCGCGGCGCAGGCCGAACAGGCGCTCGTACTGCCGGTTGACCAGCAGGTACCGCCCGTCGGAGTCGCGCATGTAGATCACCGACGAGGTGTAGTCGATCAGCGCCATCAACTGGTCGCGGCCGAGCTCGGGCATCGGCCGGCGGGTGCCGTCGCGCACCTCGGCGCCGGATCGTGCTCCCACGATGCCCCCGGCTCCGTCGTCCGTCCGGGTCATCCGGTCAGTTCCAGCACGACCGGCATGGCCCCTTCCTTTCCGGACCGTAACTCCGGGCCGGGTGTGGCGTCCGGGATTCCGGCGATCAACACGGGGCGCAGCGGGGCGAGCGTATGCTCGCGCCGGGCGCGGGTGATCCGCTCCAGGTAGGTCTCGGTCATCCCGGTGGTGCCGGCCCGGTTCGACACCAGCAGCCGGTCGCCGAGGCCGGCCCGGTCGCGCTCCCGCTGCGGCTTGAACAGGAACTTCTTGCTCAGCATCAGGTGCGCCCCGGAGGCCCGGGCGTGCATCGCCAGCAGCCGGTACCAGTCGACCAGCGCCGGGTGCCGCCCGACGAGCCGGCGCAGGTCGCCGTCGTCCGACCCGCTCAGGCAGGTCTCGTCGCACTCGATCTGGGCGAGCAGCCGGTGCGGCAGCGAGGGCGCGGCCATCAGGTCGGCGATCTCGTCCCGCTCCCGGTCGAGCAGCGCCGGGAACAGGCGCCGGGCCTGCTGCTCGTAGCCGGGTTCGGCGATGCCGAGCAGGAAGTCGCGTTTCAGCGCCTCCGGGTCGAGCGCCCCGCTGGGCGGGATGTCGTCGGTCGTCCAGTGCGCGGCGAACTGCCGGAACACGTCCATGAACATCTCGGCGGCCATGCTCTGCTCGGACGGCATCGCCGCGAAGTCGAGGAACAGCCGGCGCAGCGCGTCCAGCAGTACGGTGGCCTGCCGCACCCGGTGCCGGGCGCCGGCCCCGATCAGGTCGGCGTTGTCCAGGGTCAGCGGCAGCAGGAAGCAGTTGACCGCCAGCTCGATCGTCTCGCCCTGCTTGACCAGCAGGAAGAAGCGCTCCTCGCCGGGCGTGCCGGTGTAGGTGCGGATCCGCCGGTCGTCGAACACGCCCGGCAGATCGGCGACCAGCTCGCCGCGCAGCAGCACCCGGATCGTGCCGACGTTCCACCGCACCAGCGACGCGTAGCTGTCCCGCTCGTAGTGGCCGGTGCCGGTGCGCTCGGCCAGCGCCGCGAAGTAGCGCCGGAACGGGACCTGCGCGGCGCCGACGGTGAGCCCGGCGAACGCCTGCTCCGGATGCCCGGTGCCGTCCGGGGTGTGCTCCTGGTAGTGCCGGGCCACCGAGGCGCCGGCGAACCCCAGGTGCACCACCAGCCGCTGGGCCTGCGCCGGGGTCAGCTGGGCCATCTCCGGCAGCTCGGGAAGCACGTGCTCGCCCAGGTCCGTCACCAGCAGACCGGGCGGTGCGTCGTCTTGCAGGATCGCTTCGTTGAGCCGGGGCAGTTCGTCCAGCACCCAGTCGCCGACCTGTTCCGGACCCATCCGGGCCATCACCTCCGCGGACGTCTCATCCGCTCTGATCGGCTCGGTTGCGACCTTTTTGAGTGCGAGCGGGCAGTTCCGAGTCGCACCCACCGGGTGATCGGCCGTCCGGTGGGATACGCCCCGGGACGGTGTTCCGCGGACGAGACCGGGCATCGGGCCACGAATGCGGAGCGCGGCCCGACGCCCGTACGGCGAAGCGGGTGTTGATCTTTTTCAGTTGCCGCTGATCGACCAGTGCCAGGCCTCGGCGGGCAGGTTGACGAAGCCGTACTCGTCGGCGTGCAGCTTCAGCCACTTGAAGGCCGGGGTGCTCGACGAGATGGTCTTGCCGCCGGACGAGATGTCGATGGCCAGGCCGAGCTCGTGCAGGCTGCGGCCGGGGATCGCGGTCGGGACCCGGCACGACGACGACGGGGCGGTCCAGACGTCCGGGCAGCCGTTGATCACGCGCAGCTCGGCCTGGCGCTGGGTGGTGCGGAAGCCGCCGCCGGAGAGCTGGACGCCGTCGGCCTTCGCGTCGTCGACCATCCGCTTGAAGGCGAAGGCGATGTTCTTGTGCACGGTGACGCCGTAGACCTGGGTGGTGTCGGTGACCTTGAAGACCGGGCGGACCTGGTTGACCACGTCCTTGCTGAGCGTGGCGGCCTGGCCGGCGTAGGACTCGGCGGTCGGCAGCGCGGCGATCGCCTGCCGGGTGGTCGCGGCGGCGGCCGTCATGTAGGCGACCGCGGCGTTCGCCTTGGTCACCCGGGTGGTCGCGGCCCGGGACGCCTTGCCGGCGGCGGACAGCGCGGCGGTGGCCGCCTGCGCCTGGGTCTTGCGGGTGGTGAGCGTCTTGACGGCGGCGGCGACGGCGGTGTTCGCCTTGGTGATCGCGGTGGTGCTGCGGGGCTTGCGCTTCGCCGCCACGCTCAGGTTCTGCCGGGCGGTGGACAGGGCGGTACGGGCGGTCGCCCAGCGGGTCTGGGCGGCGGTGTTCGCGCTGGTGGCGGTGGTCAGGGTGGCCTGCGCGCCGCGCTGCGCCTTACCGGCCGCGGCGACCTCGGCGGTCCAGGTGCGGACCGCCTTCTGCTGGGTGGCCAGCGACGTCCGCATCGCCTGGAGCTGAGCGTCGTGGGTGAGGCTGCGGTACATCAGGCTCGACCAGCTGGCCGCGACCTTGGGTACGGTGGCCTGCGCCGGAGCCGGGAGGCCGAGGGTGGATCCGGCGGCCGTCAGCGCGAGGATCGCCGCGGCGGCGGACCGCTGCCGAGTTCGCTGTCGTGTCGTCATCCGGAGACTGTGAAAGCCGCCGGGTCCGGTGTCCGTTCCTGATCGGGTTCGGTCAGGTTGCGGAACTTCAGTTCGGTTCTCGGTTTTGTTTTTTGCCTCGGGCTCCGGCCCCGGCCTCAGTTCGGGGTGAAGAGGCCCTCGATGCCGACGATGATCGCGATCACGCCGAAGATCGCGATGGCGAGGGACAGGCCGGCCGGGTCGCCCGTCCCGGCCGGGCGCAGGATCCGCTTCCCGGTGAACTTCTCCCAGGTCAGCAGCGCGCCCACGGCCAGGCCGACCACCTCGAAGTGCCAGATGTGGCCGTCGATGAGGTGGACGATGAAGAAGAACCCGGCCGTGATCAGCGCGACGATGCCGACCAGCCAGGACCAGTCGGCCACCCGGTCGGTGAACCGCTCCAGGCCGCCGCCGACGTTCGGCACCCGGCGCAGCAGCGGGATGGCGAGCAGCAGGCCGCCGAGGATGTTCGCAAGATCGAGCAGGAAGGCCATGGCGAGAGCGTAATGGGAGCGCTTCCAGCCCGCTACACGAGGTTGAGTCGTCGTTCCGCGATCGTGATCCGGACCCGCTGACCCCAGGACAGTTCGAGCGCGTCCTGCTCCAGGCCGTCGGCGAAGACCACGAGCCGCTCGCTCTCGCTGGTCAGCTCCAGCTCCTGACCGGCCGCGAGCAGGCCGGTCACCTGCGTGACGCCGGTGGCGGGGGAGGGCCAGGCCTCCCGGACGAACCAGCAGAGCACCGGGTCGGCCGGGCCGGGCAGCGGCGGCGCGGTCACCCGGTCCCGGGCGATCGACGCGCACCAGCCGGTCGCCCCGGTGCCGGTCCCGACGATCAGGCCGGACGACGACTGGCGCTCCCGGGCGCCGTCCGGCGTGGCGATCACGTAGCGGGCCGACTGGTGGCCGGCGTGACCGATGTAGATCTCGTTGAGGCCGGACAGCTCCTGCCCGTCGTCGAGCCGGGCCACCACCATGGTCCGCTGCAGCGTCCGGATCCGGCTGCGGACCAGCTTGCCGACCGCGCTCGCCGGGTGCCGGACCAGCACCCCGGGATTCCGGCCCGGCTCCGGGTTCACCCCGATCACCGGCTGCCCGTCCAGGTACTTCGCCACGTTCGCGACCAGGCCGTCCTGGCCGACCGCGAGCACGATGTCCTCCGGGGCGAACAGGAAGCGGGGCAGGTCCGCACGCTCGACGTGACCGCGCCGCCAGTCGGCCGGGACCGCGCCGCCCACCTCGGTCAGCGCGTCCCGGAGCGCCTCGTGCCGGGCGGTGACCTCGTCGAGGTCCCGCCCGCGCTGCTTGAGGAAGTAGGCGGCGGCGCCGCGGGTGCCGTGCCGGGCGAGGAGCTCGTCGAGCTCGCTGCGCCGCGACACGACCACGATGCGCGGGGTGAGGGTGCTCATGACCCGATCCGCCCGACGAGCTTGCTGAGCAGGTCCGGCGTGATCGTCAGCTCGCCGATCGCCGGCACGTTCTGCGCCAGCTCCTTGAGCGCGAGCGCCTGCAGCACCTCGGGCGGCAGGTCCCGGTACGCCGCGAGCTTCGCCGCCTCGGCCTCCGCCTCGGCCAGACCGACCACCCGGGCGCCGGCCGCGCGGGCCTCGTCCCGCAGCCGCTCGGCGTCCGCCTCGGCGCCCGCGGCCAGGCGCGCACGGGCGGCCTCGCTCTGCGCGGTGACCAGCTGCGACTCGCTCTTCAACTCGGCGGCGCGGCGCGAGTTGGCGCCGTTCTGCTCGACCAGCTGCTGCTCCTGCCGGGCCAGCTCGATCTTGCTCTGCAGCTCGTTCTCGGCGATCGTGCGCTCCTGCTGGACGGCCTGCGCCCGCCGGGCGTAGGTGGCCCGGTCCGCGTCCTGCTGCACCTTCTCCCGGGTCGGGGTCTGCAGCGCGCGCTCCAGCTCCGGCTCCGGCCGCAGCGCCACCACCCGGGCGCTGACCACGGTCACCCCGGTCTCGGCCAGGCGCGGGTCGGTGGCCAGCGCGTCCGCGACCGACTGCCGGATCGGGGCGATCCCGGTGGTGAGCGCGTCGGCCAGCGGCAGCCGGGCGATCACGTCCAGCGCG
This sequence comes from Actinoplanes sp. L3-i22, assembly GCF_019704555.1. Taxonomy (NCBI): domain Bacteria; kingdom Bacillati; phylum Actinomycetota; class Actinomycetes; order Micromonosporales; family Micromonosporaceae; genus Actinoplanes; species Actinoplanes sp. L3-i22. The sequence continues at coordinate 6,238,274 of NZ_AP024745.1, read as the reverse complement.
GGCTGCTGGGCCAGCTCGGCGAGCAGCGTGGCGACCTGGTCCAGCGGCTGCCCGTTCCACTTGCCCTTGTACGGATCGATCGAGAAGTCCAGCCGGCCCGCCGCCGCGGCCGGGTCACTGAACCGGTAGGTCACCGTGGCCTGCACGGTCACGTCGGCGAAGTCCTCGGTGCGGGCGTGGAACAGCAGCGGCAGCTCGCGGTCGTCGACCGGCACCTCGGAGAGCACCGCGGTCAGCGGCCGGTACCAGAACGCGAGGCCGGTGCCGGAGCGCTTCGCCTTGCCCTGGACGGTCCAGCTGACCCAGCTGGTCGGGGCGGAGCGCAGGTGTCGCAGGTGCAGGCGGCGTTTGACGTCGGCCATCGGGGGTCCTTCCTTCGTTTTCGTCACGATGACGATAAAGCCTGTGGTTATTATCGTCAACATGACGCTATACATGGCGGCCGTCACAGTTGATCTCGTGCTGCTGACCATCCGGCAGAGCGCGCTCCAGGCGCTGCTGATCCGGCGCGGCATCGAGCCGTACCGGGGGCGGTGGGCGCTCCCCGGCGGCTTCGTCCACGACGACGAGGACCTCGACCAGGCGGCGGCCCGCGAACTGCGCGAGGAGACCGGGGTGGACCCGTCGACCGGGCATTTCGAACAACTGGCGACGTACGGCACCCCCGGGCGGGATCCGCGCGGGCGGGTGGTGACCGTGGCATACCTGGCGATGGTCCCGGACCTGCCGGTGCCGGTGGCCGGCAGCGACGCCGACCGCGCCGAGTGGCGGCCGCTGGCCGAGTCGTCCGGCCTCGCCTTCGACCACGACCGGATCCTGGCCGACGGGGTGGAGCGGGCCCGGGCCAAGCTCGAGTACACGCCGCTGGCGACGGCGTTCTGCGCCCCGGAGTTCACCGTGGCCGATCTCCGCGACGTCTACGAGACGGTCTGGCGCACCCGGCTGGACCCGCGCAACTTCCACCGCAAGGTGACGTCGGCCGAGGGCTTCATCGAGCCGACCGGCCACAGCGTCACCCGCGACCGCGGCCGCCCCGCCCAACTGTTCCGCCGCGGCCCGGCCACCCTCCTCCACCCACCCCTGCTGCGCCCCTGACGGCCGGGGCCCGGCTCGGGGGATAGGATCGGAACCTTGTTCCGGTTGGGTGTGGAGGCGCGCGGTGGCTGACGAGACGGCGGAGCCGGTGCGGCGGGTGCGGGCGGATGCGCAGCGTAGCCGGGACGCGTTGCGGGAGGCGGCCAAGGAGGTGTTCGCCAGTTCCGGGGTCGATGCTCCGGTGCGGGAGATCGCCGAGCGGGCCGGGGTCGGGCTGGGGACCGTCTACCGGAACTTCCCGCAGCGGTCGGATCTGGTGGCCGCGGTCTTCCAGCACGAGATCGACCAGTGCGCGGCGGCGGCGACGGAGCTGGCGGCGGCCCATCCGCCGGTCGAGGCGCTGCGGCTGTGGCTGGATCGGTACATCGAGTTCATGGCGACCAAGCGGGGGCTGGCCGCGGCCCTGCACTCCGGGGACCCGGCGTTCGCGCCGCTGCCGGCGTACTTCGACCGGCATCTGCGGCCGGCGCTGAGCACGCTGCTCGACGACGCCGCGCGGGCCGGGCTGGTGCGGCGCGACGTGGACCCCTACGACCTGCTGCGGGCGGTGGCCAACCTGTGCCTGCCGGCCGAGGAGGAACCGGACCACACCCGGCGGATGGTCGCCCTGCTCGTCGACGGTCTCCGGTACGGGGTGACACCCGAATAGGTGTCAAGGATCGGACGGCGTCGAACCGTTGGGCGTTTCGCGGTGTGTTCTCTGGCGTAGCACGGATGCCAGGGGGAGATCGCGATGAGCCAGGGATACCCGTCGTTCCCGTCATGGGATGAAGCGATGCCGGCCACCTACGCGCCGCCGCCGCCGATCGTGCACCCGGCTCCGCGGCCGGGCGTCTACGGCGCGCCGCGTCCGGACACCGGGCCCGCGCCGCGTCCGCCGGTGCCGGAGCCGCCGGTGTCCCAGCCGCCGGTGTCCCAGCCCATCGTCTACCCGGCGCCGCCGCCGTCCTATCCCGTGACCGCGCAGCAGCCGGTCACCTATGCCGCGACCGCGCCGCAGGCGGTCTCCTATCCCGCGCCGCTGCCCGGGTACGGGACGGCGACGATCGCGGTGACGATGCGGTTCGCGCCGATCGCGGTGCTGCTCGGGATCGTCAAGCCGGTCCTGACCGTCGACGGCCGGCCGGTTCGCGCCGCCTGGAAGCGCCGGGTCGTCGTACCGGTCGATCCGGGTCCGCATCTGGTGCACGCGAACGTGCCGTTCGTGCTGGGTGGCCGGGCCGATCTCCCGGTCGAGCTCGCGCCCGGTCAGACCGCCTCGCTGGAGTACCGGGCCCCGGTGCTGCCGTTCCTGCGTGGCGCGTTCGGCCCGCCGCCGCAGCGCTACCCGGGCCTGGGCGCCGCCGTCGCGATCAACGTGGTCGCGGCCGCCGCCCTGGTCGCCGGCGGGCTGGTGGGTTTCACCGGCGTCGGTGACCGGCCCGGGTTCGCCCTGCCGGCCGGGGGCACGCCGGCGCCGGCGAAGTCGACGGCGTTCGAGGCGCCGACCTTCCCGGTGGCGCCGACCGGCCCGGCGGTGCCGAAGTTCCCCGAGTCGTCCCAGGGCGACGCCGGCTCCGGCCTCCGCCGGGACGCGCCCGACCGCAAGGTCACCGGCGCCACCTTCGGCCGGGACGAGAAGACCGACGTCGCGGCGCCGGCCGGCTGGCCGTTCGCGTTCCGGATCCCCGGTTCCTGGACGTGCGTACCGGGAAAGATCGATCTTCCGGAGACCGAGGCGGTGGTCTGCCAGGACAGGAAGAAGACGGGTGAGCGTGCCGGGATCATCCTGCGCACCTGCCCGGACGGCTGCGACGCGGCCGACCGCAAGGCGCTGGACCAGGACTGGTTCGTGAACACCGGCGGGCTGCGGCGGGTGGACGGCGACACCCGGTTCCGGCAGACCGCGAAGAACGCCGACGGCCGGTACCAGCTGGAGCTCGGGCACTACTTCACCGACCCGGCCGGCGGTACGAAGTTCCAGGTCGGCGTGGACGCCCGGACGTCGCCGGCGACCAAGGCCGCGGCGCAGAAGGTGGTCAACGACGTGCTGTCGCAGACCACCTTCTGACCGAAGGGGATCAGGCGGCGTTCGCCAGTGCCGTCCGCTTCAGCTCGGCGGCCTTGGCGAGGTCCGCGTCGGAGACCGCCGCGAACGAGCCGAAGACCGAGACAGCCTGGTAGTAGGTCCAGGCCAGCGCGGTGCAGGCGGGCCGGACAGCCGACGAGTAGGTGGCGCACTTGCGCTTGAGGTCCTCGTAGAGGGCCGAGTCGAGGCGGGCCTTGTTGGCGTCGAACGCGCCGACCGCCTTGTAGTTGCGGTAGCCGAAGTCGTGCCGGGCGCAGGACAGCTTGAAGTCGAAGCCGAGCGGGTTGTCCGGGCTCGACGAGCAGTAGTCGGTGCTCCAGTCGAAGGCGTAGGCGGACCAGGCGCCCTGGTTCTGCCGGGCGGCGTTCCAGGAGTTGTAGCTGGTCGCGCTGGTCTGGGTGAAGCTCGACAGGACGGCGAGCTTGTCGGCGGGGGCGGCGGCGGTGGCGGGGGTGGCCAGGCCGATCGTGACGGCCAGGGCGGCGGTCGCGGCGGCGAGCAGGGATCGGACGGCGGTGGTGGCGGTCATCCAGACTCCTAGGTACGGCCCGCACTTCGGGTCGAGCGGGCTGCCTGGTGAAAGATCCTGGGGGCCCGATCTGGCCGTACGCCACCTTGGTCATTGATTTTTGTCAATCTAAGGGGAAACGGTTCGCCTTTCGTCCGGTAAGTGGGGAGGGAGTCCCCACTTACCGGAACTTTGCCGAGGGCGGCGCGCTGACCTGCCGCGACGTCGCCGGTACCGGTTTCGGCGCATTGACACTGATTAACACGCCGTTCACAGTGGCGGCAAGAGAGCGCTTTCTTGCACACCCCCGTCCTCCTGTGGTTGGAAAGGCTCGTCGCCCATGCGAAAACGTCCCCTCCTGGCTGTCGCGCTGGCCGCGGCGCTCACCGCGTACGCCCTGGTCGCCGCGACCGCGGCCAGCGCCGCCGACACCCTGCTCTCGCAGGGCAGAACGGCCACCGCGTCCTCCGTCGAATCGGCCGCCTTCCCCGCGGCGAACGCCGTCGACGGCAACGGCGGCACCCGCTGGTCGAGCGCGTTCACCGACCCGCAATGGCTCCAGGTCGACCTCGGCGCCAGTGCCACGATCACGTCGGTCGTCCTCGACTGGGAAGCGGCGTACGCCAAATCCTTTTCGATCGCGACCTCGGCCGACGGCAATTCCTGGACCACCCGCTACAGCACCACGGCGGGAACCGGTGGGCGGCAGACGCTCACGGTGAACGGCACCGGGCGATACGTGCGCCTCAACACCACGGTCCGGGCCACCCAGTGGGGAGTGTCGCTGACCGAGTTCCAGGTCTTCGGGACCGGCGGCGGCAGCACCACGCCGACCATTCCGCCGGGCGCCGTGCGGGTCGCCGAGTTCCTGGCCGACTGCCCGTTCACGCACCGGCTGCCGGACGACCCGATCGTCTTCCCGAACCTGCCCGGCGCCTCGCACATGCACAGCTTCTTCGGCAGTGTGGTCACCAACGCGGCCACCACGGTCAACGACCTGATCAACGCGAACAGCAACTGCAACCCGTCGATCGACAAGTCGTCCTACTGGATTCCCACGCTCTACCAGGACAACGTGCCGGTCGAGCCGGTCACCGGGGTCTTCTACTACCTCGGTGAGGGCGTCTCGGACGCGTTGATCGCGCAAACCCAGCCGCTGCCGCTCGGCCTGCGGATCGTCGCCGGCAACGCCAAGGCGACCGGGCCGGCCGACAACACCATCGCCCGCTGGTCCTGCCTGTCGCACGGCGAGGTCAACCCGCTGTCCGACTTCGTCAACTGTCCGGCGGGCTCGATGCTGGAGTCGTACCTCGACTTCCCGCACTGCTGGGACGGGCGGAACCTGGACTCGGCCGACCACAAGAGCCACATGGCGTACCCGGTCAACAACGCCTGCCCGGCCAGCCACCCGGTGGTCGTGCCGAAGCTGCGCCAGGTCATGCGGTACCCGGTCAACGGCGACCCGGCCCGGCTGCGGCTGGCCTCCGGACCCGGCTACACGATGCACGGCGACTTCTTCAACGCGTGGCCGGTCGACGAGATGGCGCGCCGGGTGAACGACTGCATCCGGATCATCGTCAAGTGCGGGGCCGACGGCCGACCTTGATCAGGCGCACGGGGGCGGCATGACATATGTTGCCCCCGTGACCTCATCGGCAAGTGAGCAGCAGCGCCGGCAGCACGCGTCGTCCTTCGGGGCGGCGGCCCGGGAGTACCGGCGCGGGCGGCCGACGTACCCGGTGGCGGCGGTGGAGTGGCTGGTCCCGGCGTCGGCCACGACCGTCCTGGACCTGGGCGCCGGCACCGGGAAGTTCACCGAGCTGCTGGTCACGGCCGGATTCGACGTCATCGCGGTGGAGCCGTCCGCCGGGATGCGGGCGGAACTCGCCGACGCGGTGCCGGCCGCGACCGTGCACGACGGCACGGCCGAGCGGATCCCGCTGCCGGACGCCTCCGCCGACGCGGTGGTGATGGCGCAGGCGTGGCACTGGGTCGACCCGGCGCTCGCCGTGCCGGAGATCGCCCGGGTGCTGCGGCCCGGCGGCACGCTCGGCCTGGTGTGGAACGTGCGGGACGACAACGAGCCGTGGGTCGCCGAGCTGGGCGATCTGCTGCACCACCACAGCCGGCAGGAGATGGACACCGCGCCGGTTCTGGGGGAGCCGTTCGAGCGGGTGGAACGGGCCGAGTTCGGGTGGGTGCACACGATGAGCCGGGCGGCGCTGTTCGACATGATCGCCTCGCGCAGCTATGTGATCGTGCTGCCCGGGCCGGAGCGGGCCGAGCTGCTCGGGAACGTGGCGGAGCTGCTCGACTCACATCCGGATCTGGCCGGGCACGACGAGGTGCGGTTGCCGTACGTGACCCGCTGCACCCGCGCCGTCCGGACATGATCCGCGGCGGCGCCGCCGGCCCGGTACTCGGACAGCTTCACCGACCATGTGCGAACGTCGGTCTGGAGCAGCGGCTCCTCCGGATGCTCTAGTCTGGCTTTCTGACCTGGGGTTTCTGCGGACCGCACCGGAGAATGTCGGGGAGAGCCGGCATGACCAAGATCAGTGCCGCGGTGCTGTGTGCCGCCGCCGTCGGCATCGCCGGGGCGGGGTGGTTCGTCGTCGCTCACCGGGGCGCGGCGGATGCGGTGCCGGCATCGCTGGCCGAGGATGTCGCCGGGCGGGTGGTGCCGCTGGTCGAGGCGGAGATGACCGCGCGGCGGCAGCCGGCGACGATGGTGTGCGTGGTCCGGGTTCTGGGCGTCGACCCGCGGGGCGCGACGGCCCTGGCCGACGTCCGGCAGGCGTACGTCTGGTCCCTGTGCGCGTCGGCCGGCACCGAGGCGCGGTCGGAGTCGTCGATGCCGATGGCGGTGGACCTCAGCGGTTCGGCCGGCGTGCGGATGCCGGAGTACGGCGACTACACCGCCCAGGTCGAGAGCCTCTTCCCGAAGCGGCTCCAGGACGCGGCGTTCGACGGCGGGTACTCCGATGCCCTGGAGCAGGCCCTCCAGAACCGGCTCCGGAGCCTGCCGAAGGCGAGCCCGCGCTAGCCGGGCGCGCGGCGGTAGCGGCCCGGCGGCCGGTCGAAGCGGCGCTTGAACGCGGCCGCGAAGGCGAACTCCGACGTGTAGCCGACCTCGGCCGCTATCGTGCTCAGCGGCGCGTCCGAGGCGGTCAGCAGGCGCGCCGCGGTGGTCATCCGCCACCAGGTCAGATACGTCAGCGGCGGCTGGCCGGTCAGCTCGGTGAACCGGCGCGCGAACGGGGTCCGGGACAGGCCGGCCTCGGCCGCCAGGGTCGCCACCGTCCACGGATGGCCGGGGGACCGGTGCATGGCCCGCAGCGCGGCGGCGATCGGCGGGTCGTTGAGCGCCGCCGCCCACCCGGTGCCGGTCTCGCCGGCCGGGGCCTGGTCGAGCCAGGCCCGCAGGATGTGCAGCAGCGCAGAAAGGCGGGTTTCCGGCACATGGATCGTCCCGCCCGGCCGCTCTAGGTTCGGATCATGCGAGCGATGCGAATCCACCGGCACGGCGATCCGAGCGTGATCCAGGACGACGACGTCCCTCGGCCGGCACCCGGGCCGGGCGAGGTGCTGATCAGGGTGGCCGGAACTTCTTTCAACCCCTCAGACCTTGGCGTACGACGTGGGCTGATGCCCGCCGGCTTACCGTTCACCCTCTGTGGCGACGTCTCCGGTACCGTCACCACGACCGGCGACCGGGTGATCGGCCGGATCGTCGCCGCCGCCGCGGACTACGTGGTCGCGCCGGCCGCCGACCTGGTCGCGGCGCCCGCGACGATCCCGCTGGCGCACGCCGCCGCGATCCCGATCGCCGGCCTGACCGCGTGGCAGGCCGTCTTCGACCACGCGAAGCTCGCCCCCGGCATGCGCGTCCTGATCAACGGCGCCGGCGGCGGGGTGGGCGGGTTCGCCGTCCAACTGGCCAGGCACGCCGGGGCGCACGTCACCGCGACCGCCTCGGCCCGCAGCGCGGCGGCGGTCCGGGCGCAGGGCGCCGACGAGGTCGTCGACTACTCCACGACCCCGCTGCCGGCCGGGCCGTTCGACGCCGTCCTGAACCTGGTCCACCTCGAGCCTGAGCGGGCCGGGACCCTGGTCGCGCTCGGCGGGGTGCTGGTCTCGATCACGCTGCCGGTGGGCCTGCACTTCGTGGCCCGCAACGACCCCGGGCAGCTCGCCGAGCTGGTCGCGCTGATCGACGCCGGGATCGTGCGCGTCGACGTCGCGGCCGTGCGTCCGCTGACCGAGCTGCCCGCGGTCCACCGCGACGCCGAGGCGGGGCGGCTGCGCGGCAAGACCGTGCTGATCCCCTGAGACGGCCGGGACCGTGATCGCTACCTCGGCGCGCTGGCTTCTGCGCCTGGGGCGTTTGCGACGGCGTACGCGAAATCTGGTTGTCGGGTTTTTCGCGGTGATCGCGGCGGGGATACCGCGTGCGGGTCCGGCGGCTGCCGGCGGGTGGTCAAGGTGCGGCCGGCCGCCGGGCAGACCGCTGAGGAGCCGGCCCCGCAGATGGGCGTCGCGGCGGAGAAGGTCCGGTCACCCGGGGTCGAGGGCGAACAGGACTCGCGACTTGGCGGGGTTGCCGACCGCCAGGGCCCCGGCCGGGACGTCCCGGTGCACGACCGCGCCGGCGCTGATCTTGGCACCGTGCCCGACGGTCCGCCCCGGGAAGACCGTCGCATGGGTTCCCAGAAACACGTCGTCCCGCAGTTCCACCCCGCCGTTGATCGCTGAATACGGCGAGAACACGCAGTTCCCGCCGGTGATCGCGTCATGGCCGGCGGAGGCATGAACGTTGATCGCGGTGTTGGCACCGATGGTGGCCGCGGTGCCGACGAAGGCGAAAGGGCACACCACACATCCGTCGCCCAACCGCGCCCCGGGCCCGATGTAGGCCGACGGATGGACGACGGTCAGGAGACGCCCACCCCGGGACTCGACCGCCGCGGCGAGCGCCCGGCGGGCGGCCGGGTGACCTACGGCGACGACGAACCTCGTCGCCTCGGAGATCGGGATGTCGTGGACCCGGCCCAGCACCTTCGCGGCGAGGTCGAACCCGTCGAGCGCCCGTGGGTTGTCGTCGGCGAAGCCGGCTACCCGGTGCGCCGGCCGGCCGGCGAACGCGTCCTGGGCGTAGCCGAGGACTTCCCGGCCGAACCCCCCGGCGCCGACGATGACCAGTTCCACGCGCGTCATGTGAGGTGCACCTCCGTCAGGTTGATGGTCGTCCGGCGGGTGAACGATTGGAGCAGGTCGTAGCCGTCCCAGATGTGGTGGAACGTCAAGGCCTCGCCGACCGGGACGACCCGGTCGATCCCGCGGCCGTTGAGTTCGCGTATCAGGCCGGTCAGTTCCGCCGCCGAGAATCCGAACTGGACCAGGGTCTGGTCGCGGCGGTCGAGGTGACGCGGCAGGTCGAGCAGCGAGTCGACGCGGAACTGGAAGAAGATGCCACCGCCGCAGAACTCGCCGCGCACATCCGCGAACCGATCGAGGGGCAGGACGGTCAGCCGGCTTCCGTACGAACGGGCTTGTCCGACCGGCCAGTCGATCGCGGCTCGGCGGGTGTAGGCGAGCTTGGCGATCGCGGTGGACGTCGCGACCTCGTACTCGCGCTGCCGGGTGACCTCGGCGAGCCGGCCGAAGAGGTCGCGGCCGGCGTCCTCGGCGGCGGTGTGGCCACCGGCCCAGACCAGGAGCCGCGGTGACGAGCACCCGCGTTGGTCGAACGAATACGCGTCGTTGAAGAAGCGCTGCGCCAGGTGGTCCCGTCCGCCGTCGTCGAGGGCGAGGTAGCTGTCGGCCTTGAACACCGCCAGCGAGAACCGGTCGGGGAACGTCAACTCGGTGGCGTGCGGCGGCAAGGGGCTGCGCCTGATCTGTGCGATCGTCGCATCACCACCCCACACGACGCGCAGGTCGCAGGCGGCTGACAGCAGATCGTTGACCTGCTTGTCGTGGCCGTACTGCACCACCGTGGTCGATGCCCGGACGGACGGATGACCGCCGGCCCGGAACAGGTCGGCCAGCACGTCGACGATCAGGGTGGTCTGCTCACCGGCTCGGTCGGAGAGTCGTACGACGTTGCGATTCCCGGCGAGCGTGGACAGCAACCACGAATACATGAAGATGGTGTCGACGTTGGCGGGCGGGATGTGCAGGACCGTCCCGCGCGGGACGAGAAGGCAGGTGTCGTCGCTCAACTCCGCGAAATCGGCGGCGAGACGCCGGATCCCGGTGCCGCGCAACCAGAACGCGAGCGCTTGGGCCTCCGGCAGCCCGCGCGCCTCCCTTCTGAGTCGCTGGGCGAAGTGGGCGCAGAAATCCATCGCCTCCGCGCTGAACGGCGCCTCGACCCGAGCCTCTCGCAGGTCCCGTAGGAGGTCGGGGACGCCGATCACCGCGGCCACCGGCAGCAGTTGGCGGACGGTGGGGGCGTCGGTGACCGCGGTCATGCCGGCATCGCCGTCCCGCTGTGCTCGTGGGCGTAGGTGTCGCCGCAGCCCCGCAACTCGGCTTGTGGCACGCGTCCGATCACTTCCAGTTGTTTGCCGCCCCAGCCCGTGGCGGGATCGCCGGCTCCGTGCACGACGCCGAGATCCTCGGTGAGCAACGCGTGCCCGGGATAGCTCCGCGGGAGGGCACTCACCACCTCGATCACCCCGGCCTGACCCACCGGTGCCTCGTCCCAGGTCCGCGGATCGCGGATGATGACGTCGGCGAAGTTCGGCGGGTAGAGGTAGCCGTCGTGGCCCTCCAGGAAGACGCTGCCGACCTGTTCCACCATGCCGTAGAAGTTGTGCACCCGGGTGACACCGGTCAGCTCGAAGAGCGTCCTCTTGAAGGTGGCGTTGTCGACGGCTTGGGCTTGCAGGGCTTTCCAGCCACCCCCGTGGACGAGAGTGGCGTTCGAGAGATCCGCCTCCATCGGCCCGATCTGGTGAACCAGGTGTTGCCACACCATGAAGGTGGAACCGGAGACGAGGATCGGCTCACCGGCGAAGCGGCCGAGGAAGGCGGCCAGACCTCGGCGGTCGAGGTTCATGTCGTCGTCCAGGGCATGGAAATGGTGCCGGCCGAAGCTCGCCATCCCGAGAACGGCGGCGACTCGGGCACTGAACTGCTTCTGCCGGCTCACCTCGTGCTTGGCATCGATGATGATCATCGGAAGGCGCCGGGGCCCCAGCAGCGTTGTCATGATCGCGGCCAAGGCCCGCGTTTGAAGGTCCGCCGTCCTCCGGTCCAGCACCACTCTGCTGACGGTCTGCCCGGTGGTCCCGCTCGACGTCATCGTCTTGAAGACCTCGTCGTCGGGCACACTCGCCAGCCGATGGGTCTTGAAGAGCGCAACCGGAAGGTACGGCACGTCGGCGAGGCTCCGGACGTCCGTGGCCGGGGGAAACGTGTCGAGGATCCGTGCGTATCCGGCGCACGTGCGCCGGTGCTGCTCGGTCAGCAGGGTGAGCTCGGCGGCGAGAAGCCGTCCTTTCTCGAGGTGATCGAGGCTGTACTGCCGGCGTGCGAGCAGTTCGTCGAGACTCACGTGCACCGTCCGGTTGGTTCGAGCCCGCGCTCGGCCAGCGCGCGATAGTCGGGCTTGCCGTTCGGCAGGACCGGCAGAGCGTCCACGTGCACGAACCGAAGCGACCTCGGTGGCACCTTCAGCACCCGGCAGAGTTCCCGCCGGACGGCGGCGAAGTGCTGGTCGTCGCCCCAGGTGCAGTAGATCCCGAGTTGTTCGCCGGAAAGCGCGACGACGCGGGCCGGGCCGTGATCGGCCAGCATCGCCTCGATCTCATCGAGGCTGACGCGGACGCCCGACAGCTTGGCAATGCGTTTGGTCCGGCCGGTGACGAAGAGATAGCCGTCCTCGTCGATGAAGCCCAGATCGCCGGTGTCCAGGACGTCCCCGGTGGTGTCGCCGAGCGCCAGGTCGGCCCGGTTCTCCGCGTAGCCCATCATCACGTTGGGCCCCCGGTAGCAGACGGTTCCTACCTCACCCGGACGTGCCGGGCCGTCGTCCCCGGCGCGGACGAACAGTTCGCCGCCGGCGAGGGCGGTGCCCACCGAGCCCAGCTTGTCCGGCAGGCGGTCCGGGTCCAGGCACGACATCCGGGGAGCGGCTTCGGTCTGTCCGTACATGACGTAGAAGCGTCCGCCGCGCTCCCGCATGAGATCACCGAAGTATCGGACCAGCCGGTCCTCGAGCCTCCCGCCGGCCTGCGTCAGCGTGGTGAGACGGGGCAGGTCCCACTCCGCGAACCCGACCCGCTGCAGGGTGTGGAAGGTCAGCGGCACACCTGCCATCGAGGTGACACCGAGCTCCCCCAGCGACTCCCAGAATGCCGGCGAGAACAGGTCCGCCTTCCCGACCACCACGCTCGCGCCGGCGATCAGGTGCGAGTGGAGCACCGACATTCCGTAGCTGTAGTGCAACGGCAGGGACGTGATGGCTCGCTCGGCACGGGTGAGACTCAGCGACTCGGCGATTGCCTCGGCATTCGCGGAGATGTTCGTGTGCGAGAGCCGGACGAACCGGGGACTTCCCGTGCTGCCCGAGGTCGTCAGCAGGACGGCGAGATCCCGGTGGACCTGATGTCGCGGCCGGTCCCGCCGCCACAGGCCATGGGCGGTCTCGACATACCCGTCGCGGGGTGCGGCGGCTCGATCGGGTGGCTGGATGACGATCTCCGGCTGGTAGTGCTCCAGCAAGCGGACGGCGAGATCCGGGTCGAGCTCCGCGTCGAGCAGAGCGACCGGGTGCCCGTGTTCGACGCAACCGAGGTAGCGAAGGACGGTCGTAACCGAGTTGTCCGCGAACAGGAACACCAGTACGTGATCGGCACCGAGCACCGATTTCACGGCCTCGACGTCCCGGTGGAGTTCCGCGTACGTTTCCACCGCGCCGGTGCGGGCGTCGATGAGTGCCGGCCGGGCGTCATCGTGATGCAGGAGCACTGAGACCTCACTTCACACGAGCATGCCGCCGTCGACTCCCAGCACCTGCCCCGTCACATATCTCGACATGTCGGAGGCGAAGAAGAGCACCGAACGGGCGATGTCGTCCGGCGTGCCGGTGCGTCCCATCTTGATGCCGGCCGCACGCTCGGCGAACCTCTCCGGCGGGAGCGCGCGCGTCATGTCCGTGTCGATGAATCCCGGCGCGACGGCGTTCACCCGGATCTGGCGTGGCGCGAGTTCCTTCGCGGCGGACTTCGTGAGGCCGATCAACGCGGATTTGGTGGCCGAGTAGACCGTCTGCCCTTCGTTGCCGACCACTCCGACGATCGAACTCAGATTGACGATCGAGCCTTCGTTCTTTCGTTGCATCAGGCGGGCGGCCGCTTGGAGATGGTGGATGGCCCCGAATGTGTTGACCTGGAACGAGCGTTCGATCATCTCGTCGGAAACCATTCCCAGCAGCGCGTCGTCGAGAATGCCGGCATTGTTCACGAGGACGTCCAGCCGGCCGTGTTCCTTGAAGATCAGCTGATAGGCCCGGCGGATGCCGGCGGGGTCGGTCACGTCGCAGACGACGCCGGAAGCGGGTCGCCCGTAGGTGGTCTCGAGCTCGCCGGCCCGTGCCGTGACGGCGGCGGCATCGGTGTGGCCGTTGACGATCACCGTGGCCCGGTGCGCCGCCAGGAGTTGTGCGGTTCGCCAGCCGATTCCGCGCGTCGAGCCGGTCACCAGGGCCACCCTGCCGGACAGGTCCAGGAGATCAGTCAAGGCTCACCCCGTGCCGCTGGAGGATCTTGACCGTCTCGGCGAAGCTGCTCATCGCCAGGACGTCGCCGGTTTCCAGCATGATGTCGAAGGCCTCTTCGATCTCGCCCACGAGCTGCATGTGAGCAACCGAGTCCCACAGCTCGGATCCCCGGTACTCCAGGGTGTCCCAGTCGGTGTCCGGACTGATGTCGAGAACCTCGGTGAACACCTTCTTGAGCCGGTCGGCCGACATCGCATTCGCTCCTTCGCTGAGCCTCGTCCGCGGTGCGGCCGGTCAGGCCGGCCCGGCGGGCGACGCCAAGACAAGTCTGGAGGACGGTCCCGGTTCGATGTCACGCATTGTTTCTGTTGTGCCGCACGGTGACTCGAGTTACCGATTAAGCCGCTGTCGCGGCTTGCGAATAGCTTCCGTGAGTGACGATACGCCCATGAATTCGGGTGGGCGTGACGTTCGGGAACAAGCTGGTGCGGCATCCCGGGGGCCATTCATGGACGATTTCCGATCGGGCCGATCCGGGTGGCGAGGATCTTGGTCGCTACCCTGGCGCGATGACTTCTGCGCCTGGGGCGTCGCGACGGCGTACGCGAAATGTGGTTGTCGGGTTTTTCGCGGTGATCGCGGCGCTCGCCTTCTGCTGGGGCGGGAGCTTCGTCTACCTGTCGGTGTTCGGCGGCGAGGGGTCGCTGCCGCCGGCGTCGCGGGTGCCGGAGGTGCCGGCCGGGGCCACGGTGGTCGGCGAGGACACCGCGTGCGGGTCCGGCGGCTGCTGGCGGGTGCTCAAGGTGCGGCCGGCCGCCGGGCAGACCGCCGAAGACCTGGCCCGGCAGATGGGCGTCGACGGGGAGCGGGAGAAGTCACCCAGCCTGACCGACCCGGCGACCGTGCACATCAGCTCCGACATCCGGGACGGCCTGCTGATCATCCAGGTGGGCTACCAGTAGGACGGGTCAGCAGGCCGGGCGGAGCAACTCGGTACGCATGCGGGGTTCGAAGGCCCGGCAGGTGCCGGGTTTGGTCTTCTTGGCCCGGTACATCGCCAGGTCGGCGTCCTCCAGCAGGCGTTCCGCGGTCCGGCCCGGGCCGCCGTAGGCGATGCCCACGCTGGCCCGGGTGAGCACGCTGCGCCCGGCGATCTCGAACGGCTCGCTGATCGCGTCGATCACCCGCTGCGCGATCTCCCACGCCTCCGGTTCCCCGGAGATCGGCTCCAGCAGCACCGCGAACTCGTCGCCGCCGAACCGGGCGGCCATGTCCGACTCGCGCACCGAGGTGCGCAGCCGGTCCGCGACCCCGCGCAGCAGCTCGTCGCCGGCGGCGTGCCCGAGTGTGTCGTTGACCTGCTTGAACAGGTCGAGGTCCAGGTAGAGCAGGGCGGCCCGGCCACCGGCGCCGAGGGCCTGCTCGGCCCGCTCCAGGAACAGCGTGCGGTTGGGCAGCCGGGTCAGCGGGTCGTGGTGCGCCGCGTGCACCGCGGCCAGGGTGTGCGCGCCGGTCAGCGCCAGGCTGGCCTGCTCGCTGAAGGCGGCGAGGACGTCACGCCGCTCGGAGACGCGCACGTCGCCGCCGTGCCCGGCGATCACGAACCCGCCGGCCAGCCGGTCCCCGATGTAGACCGGCGCGGCCGCCAGCGGCCCGTCGGCGATCGGCTCGCCGGCGGCCATCGCCCGGCGGGCGGCCCGCAGGACCGGATCCCGGCCGGTCGAGGTGCCGCCGGACGCGGACGCCACGGTCAGCCGGGCCGGGTCGTCGATGTCGTGCAGGACCAGCGCCGCGACCCCGTCGTCGAGCAGCGTCCGGGCGCCGAGCGTGATCGCGTCCAGCAGCTCGCCGAGCGGGGTGCCCTGCCCGGCCGCCCGCTGCACCCGCAGCAGCGTTTCGAGCAGCCGTTCCCGGCGTTCGAGCGCCTCCAGCAGCACCAGCCGGGCCTCGGCCTCCCGCTCCCGTTCCAGGCGCAGCTGCTGCTCGGCGGCGATCGTGCGCAGCCCGCGCACGGCCAGGCCGAGCACCTTCGCCATGCCCTGCAGCATCTGGCGTTCCTCGGGCGCGAACGGCTCGTCGGCCCGCGCCACGACCAGGCGCTCGTCGTAGTCGCCGTCGAGCGCGTGCACGGTGACGAACGCGTCCCCGAACCCGGGGAACCGCACGGACTCGCTGCCCGGGCGGATCTCGGTGAACAGGGCCGGCTCCGGGGAACGGCCCAGCCCGACCGACGCGGCCAGGGCGCCGTTCCAGATCACGGCGCCCAGCTCGGCGTCGATCGCCTCGGTGGCCCGCTGGACGGCGACCCGGGCGGCGGCCGGCTCGTCCCCGGCCCGGGTGATGGCGCTGAAGTACTCGCTGAGCCGCAGCATCGACCAGGCGGTCACGGCGTCAGCTCACGGCCAGGGCGGCCACGGTCAGGTGGTGCATGCCCTTCGCGCCCCGGGTCAGGACGATCTCGCCGTTGGAGTAGAAACCGCCGAACGGGATCGGCTTGAGCGCGTCCCGCAGCCGCTCGGCGGCGGCGTCGGTGTTGTCCTGGCCGAGGGCGATCGGGCGTACGCAGCAGTCGAAGACCAGGACCCCGAGTGGCTCGGCGCCGCCCAGCGCGTCGGCCGCGGCCCGGCCGGCGGTGGCCGCCGCACCGATCACCTGGTCGGCGTCCTGCTCCATGAACGAGACCATCGCGCCCTCCGGCGTGTCGGCCAGGCTGGAGATCGACCGCTGCTCCGGGTCGCACTCGAAGATGATCCGGACGTCCTCGCCGGTGCGCCGGGCCAGGCCGAGCGGCCGGACCGTGGCGAAGTTCAGGAACGCGCCCGGGTCCGCGGCGATCTCCGGCGTCCCGCCGGTGCGCCGCAGGTAGACGTCGAGGGCCGGCTCACCGTCCAGCTCGAAGATCCGCCCGCCCTCGCTGCGGGTCACCACCATCGGCTCGCCGGTCCGGTGCCAGCCGTGCGCCATCGCGATCCCGAACGCCGACTCGGAACCGAGCGCGGCGCCGAGCACCGCGTTCTTCAGGACCCGGACCTCGGTGCCCGAGCTGAAGAACGAGTACGTACCGGTCTGCGTCACGTTGTCGCCCGCGCACCCGCCGATCAGCGGCACCTGCGCGCCGGCCACCGAATACGCCCCGCGGACCACTTCCTGCTGGTCACCGCTGCGCCCGTCGCCGAGCATCAGCAGCACCCGGTGCGGGGAGTCCACGTCGTCCAGCGCGGACGCCACGGTCTCGCCGGCCGCATAAAGATCCATGCTGTTGTACGGCACCGCCCGGCCGGACGCCTGGAACCCGTCCCCGCCGAGCGCGTTGACCACCACCCCGGCGCCGCGACCGTCCGCGGTGAACTCCCCGGACGTCGAGCAGCCGATCATCAGCACGTCCCCGCCGGCCGCCGCGTGCACCGCGGCCGCCATCGCCGGTGTCGAGTGCGACAGCGAGGCGAACACGATCACCAGGCCGGCCCGGCGGCCACCGAGCGCCTCGCGGCACGCCTGCGTCCCGGCCTCGGCCGGGTCGGCCAGCAGACTGCGCCCGACCCCGAACCACCGCTCCATGATCGCCCCCTCGACGGCGGGCCCGTGGCGGCCCTTCCGGGACAGATCATCGGTCGGACGTTGCGCGAACTGAGCCTTCGCGGGCTCGACAGCGCCGGGCATGATGACCGGATGGATTACGAAACCGCGCTCGGCTTACTTTTCCAGCCCGAGGGACGCCTCGATCCATACCCCGCCTACGACGTCATCCGCGCGCACTCGCCGGTCCTCCCGGCCATGGAGAACCAGTTCTTCGTGAGCAGTCACGCCCTGGTCGGCCGCCTGCTGCGGGACCCGGGCCTGCGGGTGGCCGACAAGCGCGACTACGACCAGTTCTGGCCCACCTGGCGGGAGAACCGCGGGGTCGCCTCGGTCGTGCTGTCGATGCTGCAGACCAACCCGCCGGACCACTCCCGGGTGCGCCGCGCGGCCGCCGCCACGTTCACCGCGCGCCGGGTCGCCGCCATGCGCGAGGTCATCGCCACCCAGGTCGGCGAGCTGATCGACGAGATGCCGGCCGAGGCCGACTTCATGAGCGCGTTCGCCTACCCGCTGCCGATCGGCGTGATCTGCGCGCTGCTCGGCATCCCGGAGGGCGAGCGCCGCTGGTTCCGGCAGCGCGCCGCCGACCTGACCGTGGTGCTGGAGCCGATCAGCAGCGAGGAAGAGATGGGGCGCGCGGACAAGGCCGGGCGCGAGCTGGAGGACTACTTCATCGGCCTGGTCGCGGACCGGCAGCGGGCCCCGCGCGAGGACCTGACCAGCGCGCTCGTGCAGGCCGCGGGGGACGACGACGCCGTGCTCACCGGCGAGGAACTGCTCGCCAACCTGGTGGTGCTGCTGGTGGCCGGCTTCGAGACCACCACCAACCTGCTCGGCACCGGCCTGAAGATCCTGCTGGACCATCCCGCGCAGGCTGATCGGTTGCGGTCGGACCCGGAGCTCGCGCCGGCCTTCGTCGAGGAGATCCTCCGGTACGACTCGCCGGTGCAGCTGACCTCGCGGTTCACCACCACCCCGCTGGATCTCGACGGGGTCGCCGTCCCGGCCGGGGCGATGCTGACCATGCTGCTCGGCGCGGCGAACCGGGACCCGGCGCGGTACCCCGACCCGCACCGGTTCGACCCGGACCGGCCGAACATCCAGCCGGTCTCGTTCGGCGGGGGCGCGCACTACTGCCTGGGGGCGCCGCTGGCCCGGCTGGAGGCGCAGGTCGCGCTGCCGCTGCTGCTGACCCGGCTGCCCGGGCTGGCCCCCGCGGGCGAGCCGGTCCGCCGGGATCGGCTGACCCTGCGGGGTTACTCGTCGCTGCCGGTGCGAGCCTGACCCTTCGGCTCGGCTGGGCCCGGTCTTCGTCTCAGGTGCGGTGCTCGGCTCAGGTGCGGTGCTCGGCTCAGGTGCGGTCGAGGACGACGATCGGGATCTCCCGGTCGGTCTTCTTCGTGTACTCGTCGTAGTCCGGCCAGACCTCGACCATCTTGGCCCACATCGCGGGCTTCTCCTCGGGGGTCGCGATCCGGGCGGTGGCCGGGAAACGGTCGCCCTTGATCTGGACCTCGACCTGCGGGTCGGCCTGCAGGTTGACGAACCACGCCGGCGGCGCGGCGGCACCGCCCTTGGACGCGACGATCAGGTAGGCGCCGTGGTGCTCGCGGAAGATCAGCGCGTGCGAGCGCTCCTCGCCCGACTTGCGGCCGGTGGTGAACAGGATCAGGATCTCGGTCCCGTTCCGCCAGTGGAAGCCGTCCTCGCCGTCGGTCTCCAGGTACCGCGCGACGTGCGGGTCGCCATGCAATTCGATCGCAGAAACCATACCGCCAACCTACCCCGGGCCCGATCTCCGCGCCTGTTCGGCGCTGTTCGCCGTACCCAATCGGGGTGTGGGTCCGGGGTTTTCGGTGCGGCAGCGGAAAGCGGGACCTGAGCTTTCCTGTGCGGGTGAACCGAATAGCAACCGGGCGGTGACCGGACTGCACTCGACCGGGCGCGGATTCGCCCGAAGGGAGGGGCATGACCGACACCATGGTGGTTGAGCTGGGGCTGCAGGCGATGACGATCGCGGCGAAACTGTCCGCGCCGGTGCTGCTGACCGCGCTGGCGGTCGGTTTCGCGATCTCCCTGTTCCAGTCGGTGACGCAGATCCAGGAAGCGACGCTGTCGTTCGTGCCGAAGGCGGTCGCGATCGGCGCGGTCCTGCTGTTCTGCGGCAACTGGATGCTCCACGAGATGATCACGTTCACCGTTCAGCTGTTCGAGCGCGTGCCCGACCTGCTCCGCTGAGCGATGTGGTTTTCAGCGGGACGGCGGGCCGATGATCACGGTCTGCAGCTCGGTGAACGTGTCCGCCGGGTGCGGGCCGCCGACCCGCCCGAGGCCGCTGTCCGATCCTGATCGTCCGCCGAACGGCAGGTGGCTCTCCCAGTAGTTCGTCGACTCGTTGATGTTGACCCAGCCGGTGCGGACCGCGTCCGCGAACGTCAGGCCGCGCTGCAGATCGGCCGTGTAGACCGCCGCGAGCAGCCCGTACCGGGACGCGTTGGTCAGCTCGATCGCCTCGTCCAGGCTCTCGATCCGGACGATCGGCGCGATCGGCCCGAACGTCTCCTCGGCCGCCGCCAGGGCCTCGACCGGGACTTCGGTGAGGACCGTTGCCGGCCAGTACAAATCGGTCGGGAAACCACCTGCCGGCGCGCCACCCGTGCGGACCGTCGCGCCCCGGGCGACCGCATCGGCCACGTGCTCGGCCATCTTCGCGGCCACCGCCGGATTGTTCAGCGGCCCCATCGTCGTCGCGGCGTCGAACGGATCACCCAGCCGGATCCGCTCCCGCACGGCCGTGACCAGCCGCGACGCGAACTCGTCGGACACCGCCGAGTGCACCAGCAGCCGCTCGCCGGCCGTGCAGCTCTGCCCCGCGCACAGGAAACAGGCGGTGAGCGCGCCCTCGACGGCCCGGTCCAGGTCGGCGTCATCGAGGACCACGAGCGGCCCGTTGCCACCCATCTCCAGCAGCGTCGCCTTGCCCGCGGCGGCCTGCGCGACCAGCCGGCCGGTCGCCGTCGAGCCGATGAACGCGACCGCGTCGACCCCCGGATGCGCGGCGATCTCGTTGCCGACCACCGCGCCCGGCCCGGTCACCAGGTTGAGCACGCCGGGCGGCAGATCGGCCTCGGCGACGCAGCCGGCCAGCGCGATCGCGGCCACCGAGGTCGACGGCGCGGGCGTCCAGACGACCGTGTTGCCGGTCGCCAGCGCGGGCGCGATCAGCTCGGCCGGCATCGTGTACGGCCAGTTCCACGGCGTGATCACGCCGACCACGCCGCGCGGCCGGCGGATCAGCATGGCCCGCGTGCCGGCGCTCGACGACGGCGGCAGCAGCCCGCCGAGCCGCTTGGCGTCCTCGGCCGCCATCCGCCAGTAGACGATCAGCTCGGCCACCTCGTCGTTCGCTTCGGACAGGGGTTTGCCCTGGTCGAGCGTGAGGGTGCGGGCCAGCGTGCCGCGCCGGCTCTCGATCACGTCACCGACCCGGTGCAGCAGCGCGGCCCGGTCGAACGCGGACAGGCGGGCCCATCCGGCCGCGGCGCGACGTGCGCTTTCGATCGCTTCGCGAGCATCCGTACGGTCGCCGTCCGGAACCGTGCCGAGCACCTCACCGGTCGCCGGGCTCGTCGCGGTGGTGACCGCTCCTGATCGGGCCTCGCGCCACGCGCCATCGACGAACATCCGAAGATCCATCCTTGGACGTTAATCGCTGGACCGGCCCTGCGAGGATTTCGACATGCGCAAGATTCCCACGGTGTTCCAGCGGGACCCGGACGATCGCAAGCGGGTGCTGCCCGAGGCCAACCCGGAGTGTGCCTGGGTGCTCGCCGGGGAAGGGGTCGCGACCAGGAAGTACGACGGGACGTGCGTGCTGCTGGACGACGACGGGACGTGGTGGGCGCGCCGGGAGGTCCGGCCCGGGCGCACCCGGCCGCCGGGTTACCGCGCGGTGATGACCGACGACAACACCGGCAAGACGGTGGGGTGGGAGCCGATCGGACAGTCGTCGTACGCGGCCTGTCACGTCGAGGCGGTCGCGCGCTCGGACGGGTGGCGGCCCGGCACGTACGAGCTCGTCGGTCCGAAGATCAACGGCAACCCGGAGCGGACCGGGGGACATGAGTTGATCGCCCATGCGGCGGCCGAGCGCTTCGACGTGCCGCGCGACCTCGACGGGCTGCGCGCGTGGATCCTGGCGCATCCGGACTACGAGGGCCTGGTCTGGCACCACCCGGACGGCCGGCGGGCGAAGATCAAATACCGCGACTTCGCCTAATCGTTTTCGGCCGCCACGTTTTCGGACACGACCCAATAGAGCTGCTTGTGGCCGCGCGCCTCCAGCGTGGCCGCGAGCTGCTCCGCCTCAGCCTGCGAGTCCTTCCGCGCCACCACGTACCGGTTGCCGTTGTCGTCCTGCCGCCACACCACCCATCGCATCCGGCAAGGATGGCATCGACCGGGCCCGGTTCTCGACCCGCTGTCCGAGATACGTTCCGGCCAGCACCAGCACGATCCCGGCGACCGCGATCGGGCTCAGCCGGTCGCCGGCGAGCAGCAGGCCGAAGAAGACCGCCCAGACCGGCTCGGTGCCCAGCAGCAGGCTCGCGCGGGACGCCGACGTGCGGCGGATCGCCCAGAGCTGCACCACGAACGCGAAGACGCTGCAGCCCAGCGCCAGATAGGTGACCGCGAGCCACTGGGCCGGGCTGTAGGACCAGGGCACGGCGAACAACGCCGGGGTGAAGAGGGCGGCGCCGGTCACGGTCTGCAGGGCGGTCAAAACCCCGGTTCGGTACGAACGGTTCCGCGTCAGGTGTGCCGACAGCGTCACGTGGACGGCGCGTACCACGGCGGCGGCCAGCATCAGCGCGTCGCCGGTCGACGGGGGGCGCAGGCCCGGGCCGGCGACCAGCAGGATCACGCCCGCGGTCGCGGCGGCGGCGGCCAGGAAGAACGAGCGGGGGAGCCAGCGGCGGGAGACCAGGCCCTCCAGGATCGGGGTCATCAGGATGGTGAGGCTGATCAGGACGCCGGCGTTGGTGGCGCTGGTGAGCGAGACGCCGTAGGTCTCCAGGAGCAGGACGGTGGCCTGGGTGACGCCCAGCAGCACGCCGGTGCCGAGCTCGCGCCGGCTCACCCGCTGCGCCGCCTGCCCCGTCTCCCGCCCGGCTGCCCCTTCTGCCGCCCGCCCGGTTGCCCCGTCTCCCGCCCGCCCGGCTGCCTCTTTTGCCGCTGCCCGCCCGGCTGGCTCTTCTTCTGCCGCCCGCGGTGTTGTCTGGGCTGTCGCCTGCCCTTTCAGGCTTTGGAAGGCGAGGACCGGCAGCATCGTGGCCGCCGAGATCAGGAACCGGAGGGCCAGCAGGACCAGCACGCCGCCGGCGACTGTCAGGCTCTTCGCGGTCAGATAGCTGCTTCCCCAGACCACGGCGACCGCCAGCAGCAGGGCGTCACCGATACGCGTTGTCGACACAGGGCGAGCTTCGGCGGCGCGGATCCGGTAGACAAGAGGCCAACCTCTGAATCGACGATGTAGTGGGGACTAGTGGATCCGCATCACCTACGGCTGTTACGCGAGCTGGGGGACCGGGGGAGCGTCGCCGCGGTCGCCCGCGCGTTGCACATCACACCGTCCGCGGTGTCCCAGCAGTTGAACACGCTGCAGCGGTCGGCGCGGGTGCCGCTGACCGAACGCAGCGGCCGGCGCCTCGTGCTGACCGCGGCCGGCCGCGCCCTGGCCGCCGCGGCGGTCGAGGTGATGACCGCTCTCGACCGTGCCGAGCGCGCCGTCGGCGGGTACCTCGACGACCCGTCGGCGCCGGTGACCGTGTGCGCGTTCCACAGCGCGGCGCTCACCTGGTTCCCGGCGCTGGCCCGGCGGCACGGCCACGTCCGCTGTGCCGACGAGGACGTCGCCCAGGCCGACTTCCCGAGCCTGGTCGGCGACTACGACCTGGTCGTCGCGCACCGGCTGGCGCAGCACCCGCCCTGGCCCACCGACCGGGTCGCCGTGGTCCCGCTGATCCACGAGCCGATCTACGTCGCGATGGCCGCGGACTCGCCCCTGGCCGCGAAGCCCCGCCTCACCGCCGTGGACGTCGCCGCCCAGCCATGGATCAGCACCCACGAGGGCTTCCCGGTCGGCGGAGTACTGACCGCGATCGCGGCCGCCGCCGGCCGCCCCCTCGACATCGTGCACCGAATCAACGAGTTCACCGTCGTAGCCTCGATGGTCGCCGCCGGCGCCGGCCTGGCCCTGCTCCCCGCCCACACCTCGCCACCCGACCCCCGGCTGTCCCTACGCCCCCTGGACGACCTCCCGATCGGCCGCTACATCGACGTCCTGACCCGCCCGGAAACCCTGCACCGAGCCGCCGTCCGAACCGTCCTGGACACCCTCCGAACCCTGAGCCACCCCACCGACTCCCCGTGACGGCTCGCCGCCCCGCCCCGCCCCGCGCCGGCCTGCCTCGCGCCGCACCGTGCCGCCTCGCGCCCGCCGCCTCGCGCCCGCCGTGCCGCGCCCGCCGCCTCGCGCCGCGCCCGCCTGCCTCGCGCCGCACCGTGCCGTGCCGCGCCCGCCGCGCCGGCCTGCCTCGCACCGTGCCGCGCCCCGCCCTGCCTCGCGCCGCCTTGCCTCGCGCCAGCCCACCCCGCGCCAGCCCGCCCCGCCGCATCCCGCTGCGCTGCGCGAGGTCAGCCGTGGCGGTGGTGCTTCTTGACGAAGGTGTAGCCGGGCTCCAGGTTCTCGTCGGTCTCCGCGTTGTCCAGCGCACGCTGGTAGGCGGCCATCTGCTTCTCGGACGGCTGGGCGCCGGGCGGCAGCTTGCGGATGAACCCCTTCACCCAGTGCTCCCGCCGATCCTGGTGCTCCCCGTCCTCGTCGTCGTCCGGCTCGCTCGGATGCGGCGCCGGGTCGACCAGCGGCGCGTAGAACAGCAGGTCGACCTGCTCCTCACCGTCCACCTCGGGATAGGACGGGTGACCGCCCGCGTCGACGCTGCCCGCGACCCGGGTGATGTAGCCCTCGCGGATCAACTGCTCGACCGCGTTCTTCAGCAGGAACGCGCCCTTCTGACCACGGCCCAGCCCGGCCTGCTTGGCCAGCGCCTCCTCGGGGAAGACCACGCTGCCGTCGTCGAAGACCCGGCCCAGCTTGCGGATCGCCTTCAGCACCTGGCCCCGGTTCGAGGGGCGGGGGTCGAAGTCCCGGGTCACGGCCTTCGGATCATATTCGTGGTAGTAGTTGACGCCGTCGATCCGCAGCGGATCCTCGAGAACCTTGGTCCGCACGACGACCGCGTCCCGCCCCTGCTGCCAGGAGATGGTGACGAACATCCCGGCCTGGATCCCGGTCGGCCAGGCGATCCCGGTGAACTGCCAGCCGATGTCCTGCTCCAGAGCCGCCTCGAAGACCTCCCGGGTCGGGGTGATCCCCTTGACCCGGTGCTCCAGCACGACCATGACCGGATCCCGGTCCTGCAGCACCTCGGCGACCTCCTCCGGGACGGGACACACCGAGCCCTCGAGATCAGCCCGTCGCAGCGTGATCCGGCGAGTCACCGTACGCATTTCGTCCTCCCCGTTCCCGCAGGTCAGATGACGATGCTCGCACGCGCGCCCGGCCGGTCAGCAACCAGATGCCGATCACCAGCTCGGTCAGGCCCATCGGAGCGCCGTAGAGAAGCATGTCCAGATCGGCGCCATAAAGATCAACAACAGACCCGATCAGAAGTACGGCGACGCCGGCCAGCCCCAGCACGGTCAGCCAGCGCGGGACGACGCGGAAGCGGTGGAGCAGCACATACCACGCCACGCCGCTGCACGAGAACGTGTAGATCGCGATGAGCTGGGCCTGATAGCGCTGCTCCAGCAGCACGTCACGGGCCGGCCCGACGAGCTCGGCGGCGGTCAGCGTGCTCAGCACGATCATGGCGTTGACCGCGGCCTCGATGACCCGGAAGCCCAGATGGGCCGTGGCGAGACCGGGGCTGACCTGCCGGAAAACGGTGAAGGCCAGCGCGCCGATGCCGACCACGGCCACGCCGCAGATCAGCTCGAGCAACTCGCCGGTGAGGATCAGCCGGTGGTTGGTGGTGGACTCGGCCAGCTCGCTGCCGATCCCGTTGGTGAACAGTGCGACGAGAAACAGGGCGCCGATCAGTCCGAACGCCCGGCGGTTGGTGTCCATGGCGATCAGCTTGGGCCGTGCGGCGGTCGCGGGGCTTCCTACCGAAGTCGGGTTCGGAACACCTACTTCAGTCGGATGTGGAGGGTGCCCCGGCCGCCGTATCGTCGGCGCGTGGCTGTTCCGCATGTGCTTCCCGAGTGGCTGGCCGACCTGGTGCTGTTCCTGGTCGCCGGCGCGTTCGCGGCTGCCGCGGTCTACGACGGCGCCGAGCACGGCGTGGACACCACGGTGCTGCTCCTCGACGCGGTGCTGGGTGGCCTGAGCTGCCTGGGGATCTGGGTGCGCCGGTCCCGCCCGGTCGCCTTCGCGGCCGTGGCCGGGTTGTGCAGTGTCGTCTCGGAGAGTGCCGGGCCGGTCTCGCTGATCGCGCTCTTCACCGTCGCCTCCTACCGGCGGCCCGCGGTCACCGCCGCGGTCGTCGCCGGATATGCGCTGGTCTCACCGCTGACCCTGCTGATCCGGCCGGACACGGTGCATCTCGGCGTCGCCCAGATCACGCTGGGGCTGGTCTGCCTGATCGCCGCCCTGACCTGGGGGCTGTATATACGCGCCCGCCGCGAGCTGGTGGCGTCCCTGGATGATCGGGCCCGCCGCGCGGAGGCGGAGCAGGAGCTGCGGGTCGCGCAGGCCCGCCACCTGGAGCGCACCGCCATCGCGCGGGAGATGCACGACGTGCTCGCCCACCGGATCTCGCTGCTGAGCCTGCAGGCCGGCGCGCTGGAGCTGCGCCCAGGGGCGGCGCCGGAGGCGGTCGCGGCCGCCGCGGGGACGATCCGCCGAAGCGCCCACCAGGCCCTCGAAGATCTGCGGGAGGTGATCGGGGTGCTCCGGGAGGACCGGCCCGACCTGCCGCCCGAGCGGCCGCAGCCGGGCTATTTCGACCTGGCGAGGCTGGTCGACGAAGTGCGCGGGGCCGGTGAGCCGGTGAGCCTCTCCGAGGAGGTGACCGAGCCGGCGACGATCCCGGATTCGGTCGGCCGCGCGGCCTATCGCATCGTTCAGGAAGGACTGACGAATGCCCGCAAGCACGCCCGGGGGAAACCGGTGGTGGTGATGGTGTGGGGCGCGCCCGGCGACGGCCTGACCATCGAGCTGACCAATCCGATGCTGCACACCTCTGTCGTCCCGCTCATCCCCGGCGGCGGGACCGGCCTGATCGGCCTGTCCGAACGCGTCGCCATCGTCGGCGGCCACCTGCACCACGGGCCCGAGGGCGAGGCCTTCCGGGTCCGTGCGAACCTGCCCTGGCCGACAAGATGACCAGGCCGACGCCCCGCGCACGGCCGCCCCGGCCAGGAACGCAGCCGAGCCAGGCGCGGCTGGCCGGGCCCCGTGGGCCTGGGAAACGGGCGAGTGCGGTGCCGGTGGCCCTTGCATCGGGGGTCGGGGCGGGAGATACAGAGGTCCGGAGGAACGGGACGGCGACGGCCGGGGTGTCAGCGGCCGGAATGCTCGCGGCCGGGGCACAGGTGGGCGTGGCGCTGGCGGCCGACGCGCGTGGGTGCGGGGTGCAGGTCAGCGAGCTGTTGGCGGCCTCGGCGTCGGAGGTCGGGGTACGAGGGGCAGAGGTTCGGGGGAGCGGGACGGTGGCAGTCGGAGTGTCGGTGGGCGGGGTGCGGGAAGCGGCCGCGCAGGTGGGCGGGGTGCGGGAAGCGGCCGCGCCGGTGGGCGGGGCGCGGAAGGCGGCGGCGCCGGTGGGCGGGGCGCGCGAGGCGGCGGCGCCGGTAAGTGGGGCGCGGGTGCTGATCGTGGATGACGATCCGCTGGTGCGGGATGCGTTGCGGACGATCCTGCACGATCCGCCGACGACGGTGGTGGTGGGTGAGGCGGCGGACGGGACGGAGGTGGCGGCGCAGGTCGACCTGCATCAGCCGGACGTGGTGCTGATGGACATCCGGATGCCGAAGATGGACGGGCTGGCGGCGACCGAGTTGTTGCGCTGCCGGCCGGACCCGCCTGAGGTGATCGTGCTGACCGCGTTCCATGTGGACGACTACGTGCTGCGGGCGCTGCGGGCCGGGGCGATCGGGTTCCTGCTCAAGGGCACGCCGGCGGCGGACATCCTGCGGGCCGTGAACCGGGTGGCGGCGGGTGAGTCGTTCGTGTCGCCGATGGTGTTGCGGGAACTGCTCAAGCAGTTCGACGACTCGGGTGCGGCGGGCCGGCGCGTTCGGGCGCGGCGGATGCTCGGGTCGCTGAGTGAGCGCGAGCGTTCGGTTGCGGCTGCCATGGCCACCGGGGGCTCCAACGCGGACATCGGCCGTGAGCTGTTCCTGAGCATGCCGACGGTGAAGCAGCACGTGTCGAGCATCCTGCTGAAGCTGAAGCTCAACAGCCGCACCCAGATCGCCCTGCTGGCCCACGACGCCGACCTCACCGGCTGAGCCTCCAGGCTCGGGTCGGGCCGCCCTGCCGGGCTCAGGGGCTGAGGCCGCCGTGTCGGGCCGCCTTGCCGGGCTCAGCGGCTGAGGCCGCCGTGTCGGGCCGCCCTGCCGGGGCTCGCCGGCCGGGGGCGCCCCTGCTGGCTGGTCGGGCTGGGCTTGCCGGTTGAGGTTTCGCCTTGGCGGGGGCGCGCTGAGGTCGTGCTGTGGGCCCGCGCTGCTGGGCTCGCCGGGCGGGGGCGCCCTGCTTGCTGGCCGGGCTGGGCTGGGCTTGCCGGTTGAGGTTCCACCTTGGGCGGGGGCGCCCTGGGGTTGCGCTGCCGGCCTGTGATGCCGGGCTTGGTGGCTGGTTCCACGTCGGACAAGGTGGTCGAATTCGGGTTCGGTCCTGCGGTGGGGTGGGTTCGTGGCATGCTCGGCGAGTGCGTCCGCTGAGTGATCTTGTCGATGTCGGTGACCCGGCGTGGCCGGAGGTCGCCGCGGCGGTGGCGGAAGCGCCGTACCCGGTCGAGATCCTGCCGGCCGATCCGCGGCGTGCGGATGCGGAGTTGCACCAGGTTCAGGTGACGACCCGGTCCTGGCTGGGCGCGGTGGTGCACCGGACCGGCGGCATCGTGATCGACCACGGCTGGCTGCGCGTGCTCGGCTCCGGGAGCGAGGTCCGGGACCTGGCCGCGCTCAGCCAGGCCAACGAGGGCGTGGGCGGCGCGGTCCTGGTGGCGCAGGACGTCCTCGGCGGCCAGTTCGCGTGGACCCACGAGGGCGTCGAGTACTTCGCGCCGGACAGTCTGGGCTGGGAGAACCTCGACTGCGGCTACGGCGAGTGGCTGGCCTCGATGCTCGGCGGCGGGATGACCGCCTTCTACGAGACACTGCGCTGGCCGGGCTGGGAGCGGGAGGTCGCGGCCTGTGGTCTCGACCAGGCGATCAACGTCTTCCCGCCACTCTGGACCGCGGAGGGCAAGGACATCACGGCCGCGTCGCGCCGGCCGATCCCGATGACCGAGGCGATGTCGCTGATGGTGACCGCCTGACTCACCGAGGCGCCCGGGCCGCGTAGCCGCCGCGTATGCCTGGCGCACCGAGCCGAGTCGATGTGGCCGCCGCGTATGCCTGGCGCACCGAGCCGAGTCGATGTGGCCGCCGGAGTGCCCTCGCCGCGTCCTTCAGACCGGGCCGCGCAGCCGGCCGCGAGTGCCTGGCTTACTGAGCTGGCCGGCCGCGCTGCCGGCCGCGAACGCCTGGCTCATCGATCGGTCCGGGTCGCGTAGTCGGCGACGCGGGCGGCGAACGCCGCGACGAGGGTTCGCAGCTCGGCGGGACTGTCGATGACGAACGGCCGGTCGACCGAGGCGAGCAGCGCCGGGATCCACTCCAGGCTCTCGGCCCGCATCGACACCTCCAGCCAGCCGTCGGCCCCGCCGTGGACGACCGCCAGGCTCGGTGGCAACCGCCGCCGGATCTGGGCCTCGGTCGCCTCGATCCGCAG
Source organism: Actinoplanes sp. L3-i22 (assembly GCF_019704555.1). NCBI lineage: Bacteria > Bacillati > Actinomycetota > Actinomycetes > Micromonosporales > Micromonosporaceae > Actinoplanes > Actinoplanes sp. L3-i22. Next base: position 6,209,233 of record NZ_AP024745.1, on the reverse strand, counting down.
GTGGATCTCGTGCCGGTACGGAGCCGTGGCGAACCCGGTCAGCACCCGCTCGACCGGATCGAAGCCGTCGGGTGGCGTGAACGAGCCCGGCAGCCCCCGGACCTGCGAGATCCGGTCCAGCCGGAACGTCCGCTGCTCGCCGACCGACGGATCCAGACCGGTCACGTACCACCGCCCGTTGTGCGCGACCACCCCGTACGGAAAGAAGGTCCTGGAATCGAGGCGGACCGGTTGGTGATCGCGGACCGCAACCGCCAGCGGCAGAAGGATCGCGCCGTCCGGCGCGGAAGCGCCCGGCGCGGTCGACGCGAGCGCGTCCCGGAGCGCGTCGAGCCGCTGGGGGAGGACCCGCCGCAGCTTGGCCGCCGCCGTCTCGGCCGCCGTGCTCGCCTGGCCGGTCAGCCCGAGCAGCACGGCGAGCGCCTCGTCCTCGCCCAGCATCAGCGGCGGGAGGCGGTGCCCGCGCGCCAGCCGGTACCCGCCGTACCGCCCACGCACCGATTCCACCGGAATGTCCAGGTCAACCAGGTGCTGTACGTAGCGGCGCACGGTCCGAGCGTCGACGCCGAGCCGCTCGGACAGGTCGGCGAGGGTCCGCACCCCGCCGGACTGCAGCAGTTCGAGCAGGGTCAGCACGCGCGCGGTGGGCCGGGTCACGTCTCTCCAAATACTGGGCGGATTCTGTCCAGTATCCCGCCTACGGTTCCCGGCATGAACTTCGTATCGACCCGAGTCATCACCGCCGACGTCGCCCGCCTGATCGCGTTCTACGAGCAGATCACCGGCATCCCGGCGAAGAGCTTCACGCCCGAGTTCGCCGAGATCAACACCGGCGCGGCGACCCTGGCCATCGCCGGCGCGTCGACCGTTCCCGGTTTCGTCCGCCCGGACGAGAAGATCCTCGAATTCCTGGTCGACGACGTCGACGCGATCCAGGCCGAGCCGATCATGCCGCCCACCACGATGCCGTGGGGAAACCGATCGATGCTGGTCCGTGACCCGGACGGCACCCTGGTCAACCTGTTCACCCCGGTCACCCCGGAGGCGAAGCGCAAGTTCGCCCGCTGAGCCCGCTCCCTCTCCCGGGGGAGCCGCTTCCCTTCCGCAGGGGAGGCAGTGGAGATCGCCGCGGCCGAGGGTGGTGGCATGACTGACGACGCACGCCGCCGGCGCGTACAAGCCATCCTGGTCTGGTCGGCGGTGTACGCAATCTTTGGCCTGACCTGCACATCTGCCGGAGCCGCGGTGTTCTACCGGGCCGACACCCCGTTGCCGGTCGGCCTGAACGGGGTTGTCGTCGCGGCGGCCGGCCTGGCGGCGATCTCGGCCTGGGCCACCCTCCGGCATCCGGGCCGGCGGCTCGCCCGGGCCGGCCTGGTGGCGTCGGCCGTGGTGAGCGGCGCGGCGGCGTTCGGCCTGCTGATGGATGTCATCACCCTCGCGTTCAACCAGACGGTCGACAGCCCGCTGGCCACGGTGAACCGGGCGCTCGCCGCGGTGCTGCTCGTCGTCACCGCTTGGGCCACGTCCGGCAGCTGCCCGGGGTGCGGCGCCGCGCACACCTCGGGCGGAGCCGTCACCCGCGCCGCGCCGCGTCCGCCTGCTCGCCTACCTGGGCGCGGCGGCGTTCCTGCCGTACGCGGCGATGAAGACGACCTGGGCACTGGGCGGAGCCTTCGCCGGGATCAGCGGCGCACAGATGGTGGCCATCGCCGAGCGCAACGGCGCGTCCGGAATCTGGCTCACCCTGGAACGCTGGGGCCTCGACGCCACGGCACTGCTGGCCGCCGCCGGGGTGCTCCTGCTGTTCGCCCTGGTCCGGCCGTGGCGGCGGATGCCTCGCCTGCTGTTGCTCGGTCCCGCGTTCCTCGGCGCGGCCACGCTCGCCCCCTACGGAGCGGCCGGCATCGTCTACGCCGCGCTCGGCACGGCCGGCGTGATCACGATCGCCGCGGGTGACTTTCCCACCCCGGCCGACGCGCTGCTGGTGATTTGGGTGGGCGTCGGCGCGTTCGCCGTCTACGGCGTCGCGCTGAGCGTGGCCGCCTGGTCCTACCTACGCCGCACGCGGCCGGTCTGCCATTTGGTGAGCCCCGGCGGAATGGCCATCCACCGGGGCTCGACTTACCACTGAATTGCACACACCAGCACTTTTAAGAGCGGGGATCATTCTCAAGACAGCGTGTTTTGCCATTAAACTACCGCCGTTCGAAGCACGGCGGGCCGGACTTGAACCGGCATCCGCTGTCGTCGTCCCTACCCGTTCGATCCGGTGATCAGTGGTGAATGCTGACATTGGAGCGAGAATCTGAGTTTCAGGCCGGCTGCCTCTGCCAGATTTGGGCTACCCCCACCCGGAAGTGTGGGGGGCGGGATTTGAACCCGCACTGTCACCGGCGTCATCAGCTTCAACTTCAGTTGTCAGCTTTTGCGCCGTTGCCGGCGCATCCCCGCGCTCCCACGGGGAGTCTGTGTGTCATCCGAACAGGTAGCCGAACACCGCCGCGCCGACCCGTTCGTCGGTGACCTCGGTGTTGTTGGCCTCCTCACGCGCGAACTTGACCGCGGTCTGCAGCGTGATCACCCGGTCCAGGATCTCGTTGACCCGCTTCGCCGGCAGCGCCCCGGAGAACTTCACGGTCGTCCAGTAACCGACCGTCACGTCCTCGTAATACACCTCGACCTGGGCCGGGTGCTTCTCGGTGGCCTCCGCCTTGACGTGGTTGCGCGGCACCTTCTTGGTCCGGTTGGTGCGCACCGGCTCGGTCCGCCAGCTGTCCGTGGAGTCGTCGCGGACCCAGGACTCGGCCGCGTCGAGCACCGGCAGCTTCTTCACGAACGTGTGCAGATCGACGAGCTGCTTCTCCAGGAAGAGCAGGTAGGTCACCGGCACCTGAGCCGCGATCGTGCGGCCGTCGACCACCACGTCGGCGCGGGCCACGCAGTTCGTCCAGTCCTTCGTCGCGGTCACGTCGAACAGGCGCGTCAACGTATTACCGACGTCGCGCAGGATCTCCTCGGACTTGATCTGCACCCGGGTCGACTCGGCGGGCAGCTGCTCGCCCTCCTCGTCCTTCGGCTGATAGGTGCGGGAGATGCCGGCCAGCGGCGCGGTCTTCTGCACGGCGTGGTGCGCGTCGCTGAGATCGGCGAAAGCCTTGCTCTTGACGCCTTTCTCGACCGCGATGATCTGGTTCAGCTTTGGCACGGTGCCCCCTTTCTGCCCGCGAACGTTAGCACTCGCCCGCGACATCCCCGAACGGTTATCCACAGCCTTCGGCCCGACAGATCAAACCCGATTATCGGGTACGCCCGGAGCCCCCACCGCCCGCAGCAGCCGAACCGTCCGAGCCTGTTCCGCGACCGTCCCGAAAGGAGCCGCGGCGAAGTCGGTCACCCCCGCCTCGGCCAGCAGTCCCAGCTGCCGCGCGACCGCGCTCTCGTCCCCGGCGAGCGCCACGTCGCCCGGCCCGGCCACCCCCTCGCGGTCGAGCGTCGCCCGGTACTCGGGCACCCGGGCGGCCATCCCGTAGTACCGGGCGATCCGCTCCCGGGCGTCGTCCACATCGGCGGTCACCGTCACCGGCAGCCCGGCCACGATCCGTGGCGGGGACGCCGCCGCGGCGGTGATCAGCGGCACCACGTGCGTCTCCAGGGTCCGCCGCCCGGCCATCCAGGTGACCGTCCCGTCGGCGGCCTCGCCGGCCAGCCGCAGCATGCGCTCACCCAGCGCCGCGAGCAGCACCGGCGGCGGCTCGGTCCCCGGGATCGCCGCCGTCCCCACCGCCGTGATCATCTCGCCGTGGTGCTCGACCTGCTCGCCGCGCAGCAGTGGCCGCAGCACGGACAGGTACTCCCGCAGGTAGGCCACCGGGCGGTCGGCCGCCAGCCCGTACATCCCGGTCAGCATCGCCCCGATCCCGGCGCCGATCCCCAGGGTCAGGCGGTTGCCGGTGGCGGCCTGCGCGCTGAGCGCCTGGCCGGCCAGCGTCAGTGGATGCCGCTGCCGGACCGGCACGACGGCCGTCCCCAGCTCGGCCGTCGGCGTCTGCCCGGCGGCGAGGACCAGCGCGGTGAGCGCGTCCCAGCCCAGGGCCTGCGCCGACCACACAGCGGCCAGCCCGTCCGCCGCGGCGGCCTGGGCGCGCAGGTCGTCGGCGGTGGCGGGCCCGCGCACCTCTCCGATCATGATGCCGATCCGCATCTCACCCTCCCATGCGGAGAACTTCTCCGCTTGATGTCCGGTAAGATACGGAGAAGCTCTCCGCTTGGCAACGGTGAATTGGCAACGGTGAAGGGGACTGATGAGAAGCGACGCCCGCCGCAATCGCGACCTCGTCCTGGCCGCCGCCCGCGCCGAGTTCACCGAGCACGGCGCCGCCGCCTCGCTGAACCGGATCGCCCAGCGGGCCGGGGTCGGCCCGGGAACGCTCTACCGGCACTTCCCGTCGGTGCAGGCGTTGCTGGTCGCGATCATCCAGGCGGACGTGGCGGCGCTGTGCGAGCGCGGCCAGGTCCTGCTCGACCACGCGCACCCCGGCGCCGCGCTCCGGGAGTGGCTGCGCGCGGTGGCCGTCCACGCGTCGGCGATGCGCGGCTTCGTCGCCGTCGAGGTGCTCGGCAGCGGCGGCGACCCGGGCCTGGCCGAGTGCCACGACCGGATCCGCGAGGCCGGCGGGCGCCTGCTGCGCCGGGCCGGCGGCGACGCCGACATCGACGACGTGCTGACCGCGGTCAACGCCGTGGCCTGGGCGAACGAGCAGCTGCCGGCCGACCCCGCCCGGTTGGACCGCCTGCTGGCGCTGATCATGCGGGGCCTGCCCGCCGCGGAGCGGTCAGACCGGTGAGGTGCGCCGCATCAGGCCGGCGAGCCGTCCGGCGATCGGGTCCGGGGCGTTCAGGTCCGGCGCGTTGTGGTCGAGGCCGTCGATGATCTCGTAGGCCGCGTGCGGAATGATCCGTGCGAGCTGGGGAAGAACATCGCGGAGGTACGGCGGGGTCTGACTCCCGCCGAGCAGCAGCGTCGGGCAGCTGATCGCGGCGTACCGGGAACCGTCCGAGTCCAGCCGCAGCACCTCGCCGATCTCCCGCGGCGTGGTCGCCATCATCGCCCGGGTGTCCGGCCCGTCCGAGCCCCGCAGCAGCATGAACGCCAGCGCCCGATACACCGGTCCGGGCGCGTTCCCGAGCGGCGCCAGCCCGGTCCCGCGCAGGAACGTGGTCATCGCCGCGGTCTGCTTCCCCTGCTCGACGAGCTCGGTGAAGCGCGGCAGCCAGCCGGCCGGGAACGATCCGCGCAGGCTGACGCCCGGGTCGAAGACGGCCAGCGCGGCCGGCGGCCGGGCGATCGCCGCGTGCAGCGCGATCAGCCCGCCGTAGCTGTGCCCGAACAGCCAGGTCGCGCCGCGGGCGGCCAGCACCGCGAGCACGTCCTCGACCTCCCGGTCGACGCTGTAGTCCGGCCCCTGCGGCCCGCTCTGCCCGCGCCCGCGCCGGTCGATCACCGTCACCCGGTAGCTGTCGGCCAGCAGACCGGCCAGGTCCGCGTAGTGGTGGGCGCGGCGATTGTTGCCGGGAACGATCACGAGTCCGGGGCCCGCGCCGTACTCAAGGAAGGTGATTGTCGTCCCGTCCTCGGACGTGACCCTGCCGCTCATCGCATCCATGGCCGCAGAGTGACCGATCCGGCTGGCATCCGGCTGGTATGTCCCTGTCACGCACGCCGCGGGTGCATGATTCCCTTTGATCAAGCGTTACCGGAACACCAAGCAGTGCCGAGACTCGGAGGAATCGGGAAATGCTGGCTGGCCGTCTGCACGTGTCCACCGGGAAGTTCGCCGTCGAGGAGGTGGACGAGCCGCACGCCGGTCCCGGCGAGGTCCGGATCGCGGTGCGCGCCGCCGGGGTGTGCCTCTCCGACGTGCACCTGATCCAGGGCATCCTCAAGCCGCTCTACCTGACCGGCGACAGCGTCACCCTGGGGCACGAGACGGCCGGCGTGATCGACGAGGTCGGTGCCGGCGTCACCGGGCTCACCGTCGGCGAACGGGTGCTGCTGCAGGCCGGCGAGATCACCGGCGGCAAGGTGCTGACCCGCGGCGTCGACTACGACGGCGGCTGGGCGCAGTACGCGGTCTCCAGCGCCGCCACGGTCGTCCCGATCCCGGACACCCTCTCGTTCGAGCAGGCCTGCTTCATCCCGGACGCGGTCTCCACCCCGTGGGCGGCGATCACCGCGACCGCCGGGGTCCAGCCGGCCCGCGCGGTCGGCGTGTGGGGCGTCGGCGGGCTCGGCGCGCACGCCGTCCAGCTGCTCCGGATGATCGGCGCGGCCCCGATCGTCGCGGTCGACCCGCTGCCCGGCGCCCGCGAGCGGGCCCTGCAGTTCGGCGCGGACCTGGCCCTCGACCCGGCCGACCCGGAGTTCGCGGACCTGGTCGGCGAGGCCACCGGCGGGACCGGCCTGGCGTTCGCGTTCGACTTCGCCGGGGTCGCCCCGGTGCGCGTGCAGGCGTCCCGGAGCCTGGCCCGGTGGGGCAAGCTGATCCTGGTCGGGCTCACCGACCAGCCGCTGACCATCCCGGACGGCACCCGGTTCAGCTTCCTGGAGCAGCAGGTCCGCGGGCACTACGGCTCCGGCCCGGAGAGCGTCCTCGAGCTGTTGAAGCTGGTCGCGCTGAACCGGCTGGAGTTCTCCCGGTCGGTCAGCGGGATCATGCCGCTCACCCAGGCGGCCGAGGCGGTCCGGCAGCTCGACGAGAAGGAAGGTAATCCGATCCGGTTGATCCTCGTGCCGTGAGCGCGAATGGGCGACGATGGATCGGTGAGCAAAACCAGGTCGATCGGCTGTTATGGGGGGCCGCCGCCGGATCTTCCGGACCCGGGGCGGGAGATCTGGGCGTACGACGGCGCCCTGTCGATACTGCTCGGCCAGCTCCTGCGGGATGTCGACGGCATCCCGCCCGAGCACCGGCCGGGCTGGTGGGCGTCCTCCGTGGAGGAGCTGCGCACCCAGGCGATGTTCAGCGACCTGTTCTTCGACGTCGCGCTCGGGCTGGCCCTCGACCAGCGCGAGGAGCTGGCCGAGCTGCTCGACGACACCGCGGCGCGCCTGCGGGACCGGCCGCCCCGGACACCGGGCCAGGCCGACGACTGGCACCTGGTCTTCCGCGGCGATCATGCGTACGACGTGGGCCCGATCGCCGAGCTCGGGCAGGCCCTCGGCGAGTTGCTGCGCGGCCGGCTGCCGGAGCCGCCACCCGGCACCCTGTGGCTCTACGGGGCGCCGGGCGGCCGGACCACGATCAGTCCACGTTGAAGATCGCCGCGCGTTCGCCGTGCAGGGTCGGTTCCTCGATCTGATCGACAACGGCAACGGCGAGATCGGCGTACGACAGGTGCCCCGGTACCGCCTCGTCCCCGCCCAGCCGGTAGCCGCCGAGCCGCGGACGGTCCAGCGTGAGCAGCGCCGGCGGGGTCAGCATCACCCAGTCGGCGTCCGACTCCCGGAGCCGGGTCAGGCCGGCGGTGTGCGCGTCGGCGAACGCCCGGAACTGCTCGGGCAGGGGATCGGCGCCGCGCAGGTTGCTGAACAGGCCGATCGCGACGATCCGGGGCACCTTCGAGGCGACCAGCGCGTCCACGGCATCGGCGAAGAAGCCGGGGTTCAGCTCCAGCCTGGCCAGCTCCTCCGGGCCGGAGGCCGGGCTGACGGCGTTGACGGCGGCGTCCTGGCCACTCAGGACAGCGGCCACCGACTCCGGGTCGGTGATGTCGCCGCGGACGACGCGGCCGTCCAGATCGGGGTGGCGGGCCGGATCCCGGACCACGGCGGTGACGGTGTGCCCACGACTCAGGGCCTCGGTGACGATGGCCCGGCCGGCGCGGCCGGCCGCGCCGAAGATGGCGATGCTGCTCATGCCCGGCAGGTTAGGCGCCCGACCGTCGGTTACCGCAACGAAACCGGACCTGACCTGCGGCTTCGCCCGGCGCTCGCAGCGCCCACCGAGCCGCCGCGCCCGGCCCGGGTGCTTGCGTGGTGCCTGTCCCGGGTGCTTGCGTGGTGCCTGGCCCGGGTGCTCGTGTCGTGGGCCTCGCCCGGCTCGAGCGCCGTGGTTAGGCTCGCGGAATGGCCGTGGTTAGGCTCGCGGAATGACTGCCGGCTTGAGCCCCGACATGTTCGACGACGCCTGCCCGACGACCGTGATGCCGTTCCGGATCGGCGACAAGTGGACCGCGATGGTGGTGCTCTGCCTGGAGCAGGGCCCGCGCCGCTTCAACGAACTGCGGGTCCCGCTGCGCCGGGTCACCCCGAAGGTCCTCGCCGAGACCCTGCGCTCGATGGAACGCGACGGCCTGCTGACCCGCTCCGCGTACGACGAGAATCCACCCCGCGTCGAGTACTCGCTCACCCCGCTGGGCCGCAGCCTCCTCACCCTGGTCGACGCCGCCCGCACCTGGTGCACCGCCCACATGCCCGACCTGATCGCCGCCCGCGCCGCCTTCACCGACCGCCCCTGACCATTCCGCCGGGCCGTCCTCCAGCCGTCGCCCGCCATCAGCATCCGAGCATGAGCACGATCATCGACGACGCCGGCACGCCGGCGGGCAGCGCGGTCCCGATGCCGGTCGCTCTCAGCAGACGACGGGGGAGCAACCTACGTTGCCGACACCGCTGCTCGGTGAAGGACTTTGCTCACATGCCGAGAACAGTGCGTTTCATCAGGGATACCGAATTGCACGAAGCGTGCATTCGACCGAGCAGCTGGATAATTCGCCCACCGCTCAAGGCGAATTACGCGGCGCTCTGGTCCGCCTCCGCGAGCTTACTTCGCCTGCGAGGGTTGGCAACCACTACCGCCAGGATCTTCAGATGCTTCATTCATGGCGCGCTGCTCAGGCCATCTTTGCAACGCCGGGAATTGCCGAACATATCGTTCACAGGCCCCGACGAATTCGATTTCGGGCTCAGCGAGCGCGGTGCGGGCGACCACATAGGCAGGAAGAACCTCGGACGCGGGGAGCATTCCGATCTCTTCGTCGCTGTATCGGCCCCCGGAGAGCATTGCCGTGGCGAGCGCCAGGGCAACCGTCATCGTTACGCCGACGCAGGTCCGGGCCGGGCTGAACAACACGTACGGGCCGTCCGCGAATTCGTGATCCATGACGAAGAGGTGGGCGCAGTCGCCAGTTGCCGGCATGCAGAGTGTGATCATGGGCGGATCGGTGCCTGGATCGAGCACCCTGTCGGCGTCCGCGGCGGCCGCCACGATTTCCGGCGCTGCCGTACCGCCGAGTAGATCGGTGAGGACGTCATTGGCGCGGTGAATGACGTCGGCGAGAGCCACGGGCTGGGGCAACGTCGCCGCAAGGTCAACGGACACGCAATGAGGCTAGCTCTCATGCCGCCGACAGGGCGACCAGGAACGGCGAGAAGATGACCCCTCGGCTTGCCGGGCAAATGAAATCACCCCGACTTGACGGCGAGGTCCGAGCACTCATCCACCGCGTTGAGCGCGCTTCGGTGACCGACCCGTACGCCATCCGGGATTTTGTCGTTGATCGTGTGCGGAGGAACGGCACGGTGCTGTGCCACGACGTCGACACGCCGGTCGCGCAGATCCACGAGCTGTTCACCGTCGACGGCTGGGATCCGCGCCGATACGGGCGGCCGGAGCTGCGGGTCGTCGACCTGCAGTGGACGGTCGAGCGGGATCCCCGGTAGCCCCGGCCATCACGTGATGGCCGGAGCAGCGCGATCAGGCCGGGCGGAACGAGGTGTGGGGCGCCGGCGCGGCGTGCTTGATCATCAGGTGGCGGGTCACCGAGTACTCCTGGATCGCCTGCTGGCTCATGTCCTTGCCGAATCCGGAGCCCTTCACCCCACCATGCGGCGCCTCGGACGCGATCGGCAAATGATCGTTGATCCAGGTCACGCCGAAGTCCAGCTGGTGCGAGACGCGCAGGGCCCGGGCCACGTCGTGCGACCAGATCGACGACGCCAGGCCGTACGGCGTGTCGTTCGCCAGCCGGATCGCCTCGTCCTCGCCGTCGAACGGCACCGCGACCAGCACCGGCCCGAACACCTCCCGCTGCACCACCTCGCTGGCCTGATCGGCGCCCACGATCAGCGTCGGCGGGTAGTAGAACCCCGGCCCGTCCAGCGGCACCCCACCGGTCAGCACCGACGCGCCGGCCGCGGCCGCCCTGGTCACGAAGCCGTGGGTGCGTTCCCGCTGGGCCGCGGAGATCATCGGCCCGATGTCGGTGCCCTCGGCCGCGGGATCGCCGACCGTGATCTTGCCGAGGAGTTCCCGCAGCCGGGCGACCCCGTCGTCGAAGACGCTCCGCTCCAGGTAGACGCGGGTCGCGGCGGTGCAGTCCTGCCCGGTGTTGTAGGTCGCGCCCATCGCCACTCCGGCGGCCATCTCGTGCAGGTCGGCGTCCGCGAAGACCAGCGCCGGCGCCTTCCCGCCCAGCTCCAGGTGCAGCCGCTTGAGCCCGGTGACCGCGCCGGCCATCACCCGGCGCCCGGTCTCCGACGACCCGGTCAGGCTGACCATGTCCACGCCCGGGTCGGTGACCAGGGCCTCGCCCACGTCCCCGCCCCCGGTCACCACGGTGACCAGGCCTTCCGGCGCCCCGGCCCGCTCGACGAGCTCGGCGAGCAGCTGGGTGCTGCGCGGTGTCTGCGGCGCCGGCTTGATCACCACGGCGTTGCCGGCCGCGATCGCCGGCCCGATCTTCCAGACCGCCATGATCAGCGGGAAGTTCCAGGGCGCGATCGCGCCGATGACGCCGATCGGCCGCCGGATCAGCAACGACGTGTAGCCGCTGGACAGCATCCCGGCGCCGGTCCCGTCCAGGGATCGGGCGCCGCCGGCGAAGAACCGCAGGTTGTCGACCGCGAACGGCAGCTCGCCCTCGGCGAAGACCGGGATCGGCTTGCCCGTCTCGGCGACCTCCAGGCGGGTCAGCTCCGCGGTGTGCTCCTCGACCAGGTCGGCGAGCTTGAGCAGCACCCGGGCCCGCTCACCGGGGGTGACGTCTTTCCACTTCAGGTAGGCGGCCCGGGCTCGCGCCACCGCCGCGGCGACGTCCGCCGGGTCGGTGTCGGCGACCTCGGCGGCTGCGCCGCCGTCGGCCGGATTGACGATCACGCGAGGTGCCATGGGGATGACCTTTCCAGATTCATGTACGAGGGAAGCGTCATGTTGATGCGATCAATATGTTGAATCAACATTGACGGGTTGACTTGACTTCTCGACGCTGTGCAGTCAATACGTCAACACACGTCAATCAACTGTCGAAGCCGACACCGAAACGGTCGAGCAGTCGCAGCCATGCGCCACGCCGGCCGCCGTTCGCGTCGGCGCGGATCATCTGGTGCCGGGTCAGCGCCACCACCGGCCAGCGCACCGGCTCCGGCGGGAAAGGGATCCCGCGCCGCCGCACCATCGCCAACCGGGTCAGCTCGGACGGCTCGTCCCGCAGCAGGTCGAGCGCCACCCGCGCCCCGAACCGCGACGACGCCACCCCCAGCCCGGTGTACCCGACCGCGTAGGCCACCCGCCCACCGTGCGCGGTCCCGAAGATCGGCGTGAACCGGCTGGTCGAGTCGATCACCCCGCCCCAGCGGTGGGTGAACCGCACCCCTTCCAGCTGCGGAAACGTCGCGAAGAACTGCCGCGCCAGCAACTGATGGGTCGCGTCGCGCTGTTCATAGGACGCGTCGACCCGCCCGCCGAAGTGGTAGATCGCGTCGTACCCGCCCCACAGGATCCGCCCGTCGGCGGTTGGCCGGTAGTAGTGGAACTGGTTCCCGTTGTCGGTGAGCCCCTGTCGTTCCTCCCACCCGATCGACGCCCACTGGCTCGCCGACAGCGGCTCGGTGACCAGCACGTGGTCGTACACCGGCAGCACCCACGGCCGGATCCGGCGCAACGGCGCGGGAAACGCGTTCGTCGCGATCAGCACCTTCCCGGCCCGCACCGAGCCGGACCGGGTACGCAGCACCAGCCCGCCCCCGTCCCGCCGGATCCCCAGCACCGGCGACCGGTCGAAGCGCCGCACCCCGAGCCGCTCGGCGAGCCCGGTCAGCCCGTTCACCAGCGCGGCCGGGTCGACCAGCCCGCCGGAGTCGTGGATCCGCAGCCCGCCGAGGTAGGTCGCCGACCGCACGTCGGCCCGGGCCGCGTCGGCGTCGAGCAGGGTGACCCGGTCGCCGAGGCGCTCGTGCAGCGCGGCGAGCCCGGCCAGCTCGCCGAGGTGGTGCGGGGCCAGCGCGAACGTGGTCTTGCCGACCAGCCGCAGGTCCGCCTCGATGCCGTGGTCGGCGACCGTCTTGGCGATCTCGGCCAGGTTCCGCCGCCCGAGCTCGACCAGTCTCGGGAACTCGCCGGGCCAGCGGGCGATCCCGTGCCCGTGCCCGTGGGTGAGCGATTCGCTGAGGAAGCCGCCGTTGCGGCCGGACGCCCCGTAGCCGGCGTGCCGCGCCTCCAGCAGCAGCACGTCGGCGTCCGGGTCGTCCTGTTTGGCCTGCACCGCAGCCCACAGTCCGGTGAAGCCGCCACCGACGACGACCAGGTCGGCGGTGGCCCGGTCGGGGACCGGATCGGATATCTCCGGAGTGAACCGGGATGTCCAGAAAACCTCTGGAGCGGCGTCCCGGAGGGAAGAATCGGTCACGGAAGCTTCTCGATGAGGTCGGCCGCCTTGCGCAGGCCGTCCCGCTCCCGCACCGCCGCGCCGACGGCGGCCACCCGTTCGCGGAGTCCGAGCGCCGTCTCCACCGCCGCGAACAGCTCCTCGTCCCGGAACCTGTAGGTGTCGAGCCGCACCCCGAAGCCCAGCTCGTCCATCCGCTGCGCGTTGTCGTACTGGTCCCAGAACAGCGGCAGCAGCACCATCGGCTTCCCGAAGTGCAGCGCCTCGGTCGTCGTGTTGTTGCCGCCGTGCGTGATCACCGCGTCCACCTGCGGCAGGATCGAGGTCTGCGGCAGGAACTCGGCCCCGGACATGTTCGGCGCCAGCTCGATCTCGTCGTGCAGCGGCCCCTTCGACACGATGTAGCGGTGCGGGGTCTGCCCGAGCACCTCGATCAGCCGGCGCATCAGCGAGACGTCCGCGGACCCGAGCGAGCCGAGGCTGAAATAGATCAGCGAACCCTCGCCGGGAAGATCCGGGACGGTGAACGTCTCGTCGGTCTCCCGCACCGACGAGTCGAGCCGGTGCCACGACGGGCCCAGCGGCCGATCGGCGGTGTAGTCGGCCTCCGCCGGGTACACGTACAGGTTGAGCGCGCCCTCGTGGATGAACTCCAGGTCGGGCAGCGGGTCGGCGCCCTGGGCGACCACCCACTCGTTGAACGTCTCCCAGAGCGGGCGGTGCGTCCGGTCGTACTCGGCGAGGAAGTCGTCCCAGCCGGCGGGGTCGTCCTGCGGATAGCCGGAGAAGACCGGCGCGACCGACGAGCCCTTCACCTCCAGCGGGTTGCACGAGACGATCCGCACGAACGGCACGCCGGCCGTGGTCAGCGCCGGGAACGCCACCACGTTGTCCTCGACGATCACGTCCGGGCGGACCCGCTCGATGATCGCCTTCAGGTGGGGCTCGCAGTACCTCGCGCCGACGATCAGCTCCTCCCAGACCGGCTTGACCCAGGTCTCCAGCTGGTCGATCGTCGGTTTGCGGAACTCCGGCGCGGTGTCCCGGATGAAGTCCTTCCAGAACTGCCCGGCGTCCTGCTCGCCCTCGGCCGGCGGCGCCAGGTCGACCAGGTCCTCCTCGAAGCCGAGCGCGGTCAGCCTGCCCTTCCAGGACGCCTCGGCGGCGAACACCACCCGGTGCCCGCGCTGCCGCAGGATGTCTCCGATCCCGATGCAGTTGTTCGTCGGCCCGTAGGCGCTCTCGGGCATGAAGAGTATGGTCAGCTTGCGTTCGGGCATGAGCACTCCACCTGGCTCGAATCTGAATCAGAATTCAAATAGAGGTTCGCCCGTCCGTCAAGGGGAACCGAGGATCTTCAGGCAGGACGATGACGACTCCCCGAAAGCGCCGTGCGGACCGCCAGCAGGACCTGATCGAGGCGGCCCGGCGCGCGATGGTCCTGCACGGCACCGACGGCGTGCAGGTCAAGCAGGTCGCCGCCGAGGCCGGGCTGACCTCGGGCGCGGTGCTCTACCACTATGCCGATCTGCAGGACCTGCTGCTGGACGCGCACCACGCCGGCATGGAGCGCTTCTACGAGCAGCGGGTCCGGCGGATCGCCGAGGTGCCCGATCCGGTCGAGAAACTCGTGCTCACCGTCCGGTCCGGCCTGCCCAGCGGCTCGGACGACACCGACGTGCGGCTGCTCTGCGAGCTCGGCGGCGCGGCCGGCCGCAACCGGGTCTACGCCGCGCTGCTCACCACGCTCTTCGACCGCCAGGTGTCGATGTACCAGACGATCCTGGAGTCGGGCGTGGCGCGCGGCGTGTTCACGCTGACCGATACCGCCCTGACGATCGGCCGCAACCTGGTGGCGCTCGAGGACGCCTACGGCTACCGGATCGTGGCCCGGCACCCGACCATCGCCGTCGCCGACGCGGAGGAGCTGATCCTGAGCTACGCGCGCGGCGTCACCGGCAACCCGCTGCAGGTCACGCCGCGTCGGGCGGCGCGGGCCCGGGCGAAAGGCTGAGGTCCGCCGCCGGCGCGGCGTCCGCGGTGGTCCCGCTCGGATCAACTGCCTGCTTGGGTACGACGTCAGCCGCGCCCCACCCGCACGCGGAAACCAGCCCGTACGGTGGCCTGGTAGTTTGCACCTCGATCTGAATCGGAGTTCAGCAAACCGGCGGGGAGAGGGGATCGATGGGCACATCGACGGAGTCCGCGGACCTGGTCCGGGTGATCGCCTCCGGCGCGGACGCGCAGGCGCCCGACGAGCTGCGGCGGTTCGCCGGGCCACCGCTGGTGCTGCCGCGCCCGGCGGTGGAGCGGCCGATCACCGTGGACCAGACGCACCGGTCGGTCGTGGTGGCCGAGCACGCCGTGGTGAAGTGGCTGACACCCCCGCTCCCGGCGCCGCATCGTGCCCCGCAGCTGCTCGCGCACCTGGCCGAGGTGGGCTTCACCCGGACCCCGCGGCCGTACGCCGCCCTCTACCGCGGCGACGACCTGCGGGCCCTGGTGGTCGGGTTCCTGCCCGGGGCGCTCGACGGCTGGGACTGGGCGACCGACGACCTGCTCGCCGAGCTGGCCGGGGGGCCCGCGGCCGCCGTCGGGGCGGTGCTCGGCGCGCTGGCCGCGGAACTGCACGTCGCGCTGGCCACCCCGTCGCCGGTGCTGCCCGCGCCGGTCGGCACCGCGGGCGTGGACGGCTGGCTGGCCCAGGGCCGGCGGGCGATCGACGACGCCCTGACGCTGGTCGACGGGCCGGACGGCGCCTGGCTCGCCGCGCGGGCGGACCGGATCCGCGCCGACCTCGCGCTGCCGGCGGCCGTCACCGCCGTGCAGCGCCTGCACGGCGACCTGCACGTGGGGCAGATCCTGCGGTGGGACGGCGGCTACGCGGTGATCGACTTCGACGGGAACCCGACCGCCCCGCAGGACGTGCTCGAACCGGCCGCGCGGGACGTCGCCCAGCTGCTGACCAGCGTCGAGCACGTGGCCGCGATCGCCAACAAGCGCACCGCCCACGCCCACGCCGGCGCCGTCCGGGACTGGATCGCGCGGGAGCGGGCGGCGCTGCTGGACGCGTACCGGCCGGTGGCCGGCGCGCTCTTCGACGAGGCGCTGCTGACCGGCTTCGAGACCGCGCAGGAGTGCCGTGAGCTGGTGTACGCGGCGCGGTTCCTGCCGCGGTGGCGCTATGCGCCGATGGAAGTCCTGCGCCGCCGCTACCCCTGAGGAGAACCGATGGATCCGACGCTGTTCCTGCGGGACCTGGAACAGAAGCCGGCGTCGCTGCTGGCCCTGGCCGAGACGCTGGACGCGGGCGATCCGTTCGCGGGGCTGACGCCGTACCCAAGACGGGTTTTGATCTTGGGAATGGGCAGTTCGCGGTACGCGGCCCGGGTCGCCGCCCTGCGGCTGCGCGCCGCCGGGATCGACGCCTGGGCGGAGTACTCGTCGGCCGGGGCCTCGCTGCCGCCGCGGCCGGACACCCTGGTCGTGACGATCTCGGCGAGTGGCGGGAGCCGCGAGACCGTCGAGGCGACCGCGCGCTACCGCGGGATCTCGCCGATCGTCGCGCTGACCAACGCGGACGGCGCGCCGATCGCCGAGGGGGCCGCGCTGACCGTGCCGATGCTGGCCGGCGTGGAGCGGGGCGGGGTCGCCTGCCGGAGTTTCACGCACACGCTCGCGCTGCTGCTGACCCTGGCCGGGCGACTGACCGGCGGCGACCGATCGAAACCGGTCGCGGAGCTGTGCCGGCGGGCCGCCGAGGCGACCGCCCACCTGCTCGACGACCGGCGGTCCTGGCTGCCGGCGGCCCTCGAGGTGCTGGACGGGCCGGACGGCGTCCACACGATCGCGCCGGCCGAGCGGATCTCGTCGGCCGAGCAGTCCGCGCTGATGGTCCGTGAAGGGCCGCGCCGCCGGGCCGACGCGACCGAGACCGGGGACTGGGCGCACGTCGACGTGTACCTGACCAAGACCCTCGACTACCGCGCGCTGTTGTTTCCCGGCTCCCGCTACGACGAGCAGGCCATGGAGTGGATCCGGCAGCGTGGCTCCCGGTTGCTCGCGGTCGGCGCGCCGGTGGCCGGCGCGGCCGCGGTGATCCGCTACCCGCACGACGACGACCCGGACGTCCGCCTGCTCACCGAGACCCTGATCGCCGAACTCGTCGCCGCGACCTGGTGGGCGGATCCGCCCACCGCCTGATGCAACCCCGCCGGCCCCCGGTTCCGTCGTGCCAGGGGAAGCTGCCGGGAGCAGCGGAGCGGGAGGACGAGTGGACAGGTCCGAGGAGGACGAGTTCCGGGCGTTCGTCGGGGCCCGGATGGAACGGTGGCGACGCGCGGCCTACCTGCTGTGCCACGACTGGCATCTGGCGGACGACCTGGTGGCGACGGTCGCCGGCAAGCTGTATCGGCACTGGCGGCGGGTCTCCACGGCGGACAATCCCGATGCGTACGCGCAGCGGGTCCTGACCACGGCCTGGATCGACGAACGTCGCCGGCCGTGGCGGCGCGAGCATCCGGCGGACGAGCTGCCCGACCCCGGGTGGACGCCACCGGACCGGGCCGGTGACCGGGAGCAGATGGTCGAGCTGCTGCGGCAGCTCGGGCGGCGGCAGCGCGCGGTCGTGGTGCTGCGCTTCTACTTCGACCGGTCGATCGAGGAGACCGCGGAGCTGCTCGGCATCTCCGCGGGAACGGTCAAGAGTCAGTCGGCGCGCGCCCTGGAGCTGCTGCGCGCCCTTTCGTTGGCGAAGGAGAGCCCGCGATGACGCAGGAGATGCTGGACCGCCTGATCGGCGCGGCGCCGCCGTCGACCGTGGACCTGGACGCGGTGATCGTGCGGACCCGCCGGAAGCAGCGGTTCCGCCGGGCGGCGGCGAGCGGGGCGGCGGCCCTGGCGGTCGTCGCCGTGGTGGCCGGGGTGACCCTGACCGGCGGCGGGGAGCACCGGGCGGATCCGGTCGTCCAGCCGCCCGCGGCGACCCCGTCGCCGGCCGCCCCGGTGTCGCTGATCGAGGAGGACACCCCGGCCGGCCGGGAACGGACCCTGGGGCGGCTGCGGGTCGCGCTGGAGGCGGCGACGGAGAAGCACGCCGCCGGCACGAAGTGGATCTACATGCCGGACGTGCCGGGGGAGAAGCGGGATCCGGACGGGCACCCCAGGATGTGGCTCGACAAGGACCCGGTGTCGTTCGAGGGGCGCTCCGGGATCACCGGGCAGGGTCGCAAGGGCGGCCTGTACGTGTCGTTGCGCCCGGCCGGGTGCTCGGGCGGGCGGTCCTGCCGCCCGCTGTACGAATGCGCGGGCGCCGGCGTGCCGGTCTGCTCGGCGACCCGGACCGGCGACGGGCTGACGCTCGTGCACTACGTGGACGAACCCGGCAAGGGCTGGGTCTTCTACGGGGCGGACGTGCTGCTCCGGGACGGCGAGCACGCGCTCGCGCTGTCCGCGGTGAACTACTTCGGCGGCGACGGCAGCCCGGCGGTCGCCCCGGTCCCGGTCCTGACCCGCGCCCAGGTCGACGCGATCGCCACCGACGTGGCCCTGGCGCTGAGCGAGTAGCCCGCTCAGGCAGGGCGGGAGGAGCCGCGGATCTTGAGGGTCGGGGTGGCGGTGTAGTTGCGGGGCTCGGTGCGGCCCTGCAGGCGTTCCAGGAGCATCGTCGCGGCCTGGGCGCCCATCTCCGGGCCGGCCTGGTCGACCGAGGTGAGGTCGATCAGGGGGTGGGCGGCCAGGTCGGTGTTGTCGTAGCCGATCACCGCGACCCGGCCGTGCAGGCCGGCGGCGGCGAGTTCGGCCAGGACGCCGAGGGCGATGTCGTCGTGGCCGGCGAAGATCGCGGTCGGTGGCTCCGGGTGGGCGAGCAGCTCGGCGGTGGCGGCGCGGGACAGGTCGGGGCTGTCCTCGCGGCGGGCGACCTGGATCAGGTCGCCGAGGCCGGCCTCGGTCATGCAGGCGCGGTAGACCTCGAGGCGGATCGCGTGCGGGGTGGCGGAGCCGGGCTCGGTGACCGGCTCGGCCTCGGTCAGGTGGGCGATCCGGCGGTGGCCCAGGGCGAACAGGTGGTTCATCACCATCCGTGTTCCCGCGATGTCGTCGCCGACGACCGTATCGTAGCCGCGCGGCGTGTCGTGGCGGCCGAGCATCACCACCGGGACCCGGGCGGCCAGCTCCTCCAGCCAGTCCAGGTCGACCAGCGGGGAGACCGCGATGATGCCGTCGACCAGGCCGTCGGCGAGCGACTCGATGGTCCGGTAGGCGGGGGCGTCGGTCCCGTACTTCGGGCCGTCGGCCGGGGCCAGGACCAGCTGGTACGGCGTGCCGGTGAGCGCGCTGGTGGCGCCCTCCACGATCTGGGTCATGAAGCGGGCGCTGACGTGCGGGATCTCCAGGCCGAGCCGGTAGCTGGAGCCCCGCAGGGCGCGGGCGGCGACGCTCGGGCGGTAGCCCAGCTCCTCGATGGCGGCCTCGACCCGGGTGCGCATGGCGGGGCTCACGCCGTACGCATTCCGGATGACCTTGGAGACCGCGGCCCGGGAGACGCCCGCCGTTTCGGCAACATCACTGATCGTGACGGACCGGCCCTTCGTGATCGACATGTCCGGAAGTGTAGACCGTTCTCCGCATCTTGAAACGTTTCGTTTTGTGTCTTGTGCACGTCGTGTAGATCGGTCTACCGTGACCGCCATCACTTCTCGGAGACCGATCTACACACACGTTCGAAACCGGAGGTTCACATGAGGCTCAGTGCCGCGGTCCTGCTGGCCGGCGTGCTCACGGTGTCGGGTTGCAGCGCCGGCTCGCTCGGTTCGAGCAGCGACGCGAACGGCAAGACCCCGATCACCTTTCTCACCAACAACGATCCCGCCAACGTCAAGGTCGCCGAGGCGGTCATCGCCGCGTTCGAGGCCAGGAACACCGATATCGACGTCAAGCTCGACACCCGCCCGCAGGGCAGCGAGGGCGACAACCTGGTCAAGACCCGGCTGGCCACCGGCGACATGGCCGACGTCTTCGAATACAACTCCGGCTCGCTGTTCCAGGCGATCGCCCCGCAGACCAACCTGACCCCGGTCAGCGGCGAGTCCTGGGTCGGCGACCTGGATCCCACGTTCAAGCAGGTCGTCACCGCGAACAACGAGGTGTACGGCTCGCCGTGGCAGAACATCACCGGCGGCGGCATCTTCTACAACAAGCCGCTGTACGCCAAGCTCGGCCTGCAGGTGCCCAAGACCTGGGCCGACTTCATGGCCAACAACGCCAAGCTCAAGGCGGCCGGGGTGGCGCCGGTCGAGCAGACCTACAGCGAGACCTGGACCTCGCAGGTGCTGGTGCTCGCCGACTTCCACAACGTGTCGGCCGCCGACCCCGGCTTCGCCGACAAGTACACGAACAACCAGGCGAAGTTCGCCACCACCCCGGCCGCGCTGGCCGGCTTCCAGCACCTCGAGGAGCTGAAGAAGGCCGGGTACTGGAACTCGGACTACGCCTCGGCCAAGTACAACGAGGGCCTGGCCGCGGTCGCCACCGGCAAGGCCGGGCACTACCCGATGATCACCTTCGGCGTCACCGCGATCTCGACGGCCGCCCCGGACAACGTCAACGACGTCGGCTTCTTCGCGCTGCCCGGCACGGACGCCGCGAAGAACGGCGTCACGCTCTGGGAGCCGTCCGGCATCTACATCCCGAAGACCACCAAGGACGCCAAGCTCGGCGCGGCCAAGAAGTTCCAGGCGTTCCTGGCGTCCGCGGACGGCTGCGCGGCCGAGGCGAGCGCGACCCCGGTCGGCGGCCCGTTCGCGGTCAAGACCTGCAAGCTGCCGGACAACGTGGCGCCCGCGGTCAAGGACCTCAGCGCGTACGTCGACGCCGGCCAGGCCAGCCCGGCGCTGGAGTTCCTGTCGCCGATCAAGGGCCCGGCGCTGGAGCAGATCACCGTCGAGGTCGGCTCCGGCATCCGGAACGCCCCGGCCGGCGCGAAGCTCTACGACGAGGACGTCAAGAAGCAGGCCCAGCAGCTCGGGCTCCAGGGCTGGTGATGGCCACCCTCACCGAGCCGTCCGCGGTGGCGACGCGCGATTCGTCGCCACCGCGGGACCGGCGGAAAACGTCGTACCCCTATTGGTTCCTGATTCCCGGCGGCGTGATCTTCGCCGTCTTCTTCCTGGTCCCGTCGGTGATGGCGTTCTGGTTCAGCCTGACCCGCTGGACGCTGTTCGACCAGGAGTTCATCGGCCTCGACAACTACGTGCAGTTCTTCAGGGAGCCGGCGCTCGCCTCCGGGCTGTGGCACACGCTGATCTACGCGGTGGTCACCTGCGGGCTGAAGGTCGTGCTCGGAATGGCCCTGGCCGTGCTGCTGACCGGGCCGATCCTGGGCCGCGGGTTCATGCGCTCGGTCGCGTTCTTCCCGGTGCTGGTCAGCACGATCGGCGTCGGGCTGACCTTCCAGGTGCTGATGCACCCGACCCGGGGTGTCCTCAACCAGGCGCTCGACCTGGTCGGGATCACCGGGCCGGCCTGGCTGGCCGACCCGAGCTGGGCGCTGCTGTCGGTCGCGCTGGTCGACGTCTGGCAGGGCGTCGGGCTGGCCACGGTGATCTACATGGCCGGCATCCTGTCCATCCCCGGCGAGTACTTCGAGGCCGCCCGGATGGACGGTGCCGGCGCCTGGCAGCGGTTCCGCAACGTCACGCTGCCGCTGGCCAGGCCGGCCACGATCTCGGTGATCCTGCTGTCGCTGATCGGCGGGCTGCGCAAGTTCGACCTGATCTGGGCGATGACCAAGGGCGGGCCGGGCTTCACCTCGGACGTGATGGCGTCGGTGGTCTACAAGCAGTACCAGGCCGGCTTCTACGGCCTCTCCACGGCCGGCAACGTCGTGCTGTTCCTGCTGGTCATCCTGCTCGTGCTGCCGCTGTTCTGGTTCTTCAACCGCAAGGAGTCATGATGACGCAGCGACGCTCGTGGCTCCTGAGCAGCTTCTCGATCATCCTGTTCGGGGTGGTCTTCCTGATCCCGTTCGCGTTCATCCTGCTGACCGCGTCGAAGACCCAGCAGGACGCGGCGTTCCTGCAGTTCTCCTGGCCGACGCAGTGGGCGTTCGTCCAGAATCTGCAGGCCGTCTTCGAGGCGCGGGACTACCTGCTGATCGTCGCGTTCATCAACTCGACGATCCTGACCGTGGTCAGCGTCGCGGTGGTGGTGGTCCTGGCCGCGATGGCCGCGTTCGTGCTGGAGCGGCGCAGGTCGCGCTGGACCAGCGGGCTCAACCTGGTCATCCTTTCCGGCCTGGTGATCCCGCCGGCCGTGGTGCCGACGATCTGGGTGCTGCAGAAGACCGGGCTGTTCAAGACCATGCCGGGACTGATCCTGGTGGAGATCGCGTACGCGATGGCGTTTTGTGTCCTGCTCTTCCAGGCTTTTATCGCCGGCATCCCGCGGGAGCTGGACGAGGCGGCGACGATCGACGGGGCCGGGCCGCTGAGCCTGTTCTTCCGGGTGGTGTTCCCGCTGCTGCGCCCGATCATCGTGACCGTCGTGGTGGTCCAGAGCGTGTTCATCTGGAACGACTTCGCCAGCCCGCTCTACTTCCTGCCCGGGGACGAGAACGCCACCGTGCAGCTGACCCTGTTCAACTTCCAGGGCCAGTACACCAACTCCTACAACCTGCTGTTCATGGACATCCTGCTGGTCACGATCCCTCCATTGATCATGTTCGCGGTGTTCCAGCGACAGATCGTGTCCGGCATGGTCGCCGGCTCCGTCAAGGGCTGAAAGGTTTCACAACAATGCGTCAATGGACTGCGCGGATGATCAGCCCGGCCGTCGAGCTGGGCAGCGCGCCCCTCTTCCGTACCGAAGTCGCGCTGGGACCCGGCACGATCGCCCGGGCCACCCTGCGGATCAGCAGCCTCGGCGTGCACGAGGCGCGGATCAACGGCCGGCCGGTCGGCGACGACGTGCTCAGCCCGGGCTGGAGCTCCTACGAGCACCGGCTGCGCTACCTCAGCCACGACGTCACCGGCCTGCTCGCCGCCGAGAACGTGATCACCGTGCTGGTCGGCAACGGCTGGTACCGGGGGCGGCTCGGGTTCATGGGCGGGCGGGCCTTCTACGGCGACCGGCTCGGCCTGATCGCGGAGCTCGACGTCACGTTCACCGACGGGAGCCGGCGGGTGTTCGGCACCGACGAGACGTGGACCGCCGGCGGGTCCGACGTGCTCGCCGACGACCTGTACGACGGGATGACCATCGACGCCCGGCGGCGCGGCGGTACCCCGGAGTGGTCGCTGCCGGTGCGGGTGCTCGACTTCGACCGGGGGCGGCTCACGCCGTACGTCGGCCCGGTGGTGACCCGGCAGGAGAGCGTGCCGCCGGCGAAGGTCTGGACCTCGCCGGCCGGGCGGACCCTGATCGATTTCGGGCAGAACCTGGTCGGCTGGGTGCGGTTCACGGTCACCGGGCCGGCCGGGACGGAGGTCCGGGTACGGCACGCCGAGGTCCTGGAGGACGGCGAGCTCGGGGTGCGGCCGCTGCGCGACGCCCAGGCGACCGACCGGTACCTGCTCAGTGGCGGCGCCGACTTCTTCGAACCGACGATGACCTTCCACGGCTTCCGGTACGCCGAGATCACCGGCGTGGACGCGGTCGACGACCTGGAAGCGGTGGTCGTGCACTCGGCGATCCGCCGGACCGGCACCTTCGAGTGCTCCGACGAGCTGCTCAACCAGCTGCACCGCAACGTCGTGTGGAGCACCCGGGGCAACTTCCTGGACCTGCCCACCGACTGCCCGCAGCGCAACGAGCGGCTCGGCTGGACCGGGGACATCGCGGTGTTCGCGGCGTCGGCGGCCTACCTGTTCGACGTCGGGTCGTTCCTCGCCGACTGGCTCGCCGACCTGGCCGCCGAGCAGAAGGCGGCCGGCGGGCTGGTGTCCTTCGTGATCCCGGACATCCTGAAGTTCCAGCCGCACCCGCCGGAATTCCCGGACCCGGACAGTACGGCGTTCTGGTCGGACGCCGCGGTGTGGGTGCCGTGGGCGCTCTGGCAGGCGTACGGCGACCGCGCGATCCTCGAGGACCGGTACGACTCGATGACCGCGCACGTCCGCCGGGTCCGCACCCTGCTCTCGCCGACCGGGGTGTGGGACGCGTCGTTCCAGTTCGGGGACTGGCTCGACCCGGACGCGCCGCCGGACGGGCCGGCCAAGGCCAAGGCCGACCCCGGGGTGGTGGCGACCGCGGCGTACTACCGGTCGCTGTCGATCGTCGCCGAGGTGTCCGGGCTGCTCGGGCACGCGGCGGACGAGGCCGAGTTCCGGTCGCTGGCCGCCGACGTGCGGGCGGCGTTCAGCACGGAGTACGTCGGGGCGGACGGGGTGATCCGGTCGGACTGCGCCACGGTCTACACGCTGGCGATCGTCTTCGGCCTGCTGCCGCCCGCGCGGGAGGCGGCCGCGGGGGAGCGGCTGGCGGCGCTGGTGGCCGAGAGCGGGTACCGGGTGTCGACCGGGTTCGCCGGGACGCCGTACATCACCGACGCGCTGACCCGGACCGGGCACCTGGACGCGGCGTACCGCCTGCTCCTGGAGAAGGAGTGCCCGTCCTGGCTGTACCCGGTGACGATGGGCGCGACCACGATCTGGGAGCGCTGGGACTCGATGCTGCCGGACGGGACGGTCAACCCGGGGGAGATGACCAGCTTCAACCACTACGCCCTCGGGGCGGTCGCGGACTGGATGCACCGGACCGTCGGCGGGATCGCGCCGCTCGAACCCGGATACGCCCGGGTCCTCGTCGCGCCGCGCCCCGGTGGCGGGCTGACCTGGTGCCGGTCCGCTCTGGACACCCGGCACGGCCGGATCGAGGTGGACTGGGAGATCGTCGACGGGGTGCTCCAGGTCGACGCGCGGCTCCCCGAGGGGGTGACCGGGGTGCTGTCGCTGCCCGGGCAGCCGGACGTGGAGCTGCCGGGCTGACGGTCATCGCCGGCGGGCCATCCACTGCCAGACGTGGGTGCCGTGGACGGCCGGGGCGTTGCGGGCCACGTAGATCCACGACCAGTGGCCGGGGAACTGATGGTCGTTCCAGATCACGTGGTCGTAGAGGCTGACCAGCGACCGCGGGATCAGCTCGTGGGCGTGGACGGTGTTGGCCAGCGGGTCGACCGTGTCGTCGTCGAGGGACGCGACCAGCCAGGTCGGCGTGCTGATCCCGGCCAGGGCAGGGTCCGGGATCAGGTCCTCGACGACGCCGCAGATCGGGACCGAGGCGGCGAACAGGCGCGGGTAGACGGTGGTCATCTTCAGGCTCATGTAGCCGCCGTTGCTGCACCCGGCGACGTAGATCCGGTCCGGGTCGACGTGGTGCCGCCGGGAGACCTCGGCGACGATCGCGCGGATCTGCGGGGCGAACCGGTCGCCGTCCTCGATCCAGTACGACGTGCTCTGCGGGGCGACCACGTAGGCCCCGGCGAAGATCCGCTGGGCCTCCGGGGTGGCGAACCCGAGCGCCCCGCGGTTCGCCCGCAGCGTGGTCTCGTTGTCGTAGTAGCCGTCCGGGAGGGAGGCGCCCTCGCCGCCGCCGTGCAGCCAGACGATCAGCGGGCGGCGGCCGCGCGCCTCGGCCGGCGAGTACAGCCGGTACTTCAGGCCGGCGCCGGAGACGTGCTGGCCGAACGCGTCGACCTCCGGGTTCGCCAGCCGTCCCTGGGTGAACCGGCTGATCGTGAGCGGGCGGCCGGTGCGCAGCACGAGCGGTTTCCGCTGCGTGATCGTGTATTCGAGGTCGAGGCGGACGTTGCGGCCCCGGCTCGCGATGTAGCCCAGGGTGCCGCCGCCGAGCTGGCCCTCCGCGTAGCTCAGGCCCAGGACGATGTCGCCGTGGCGGTCGAGGCGGGCGCTGGTCACCGGGCGGTCCAGGTCGTACTCGGAGAAGATCTGATCTCCGTCCGCGATCGGAATCGGACTCGTCGCCTTGGCGTGCACGGTGAAGCTGCCGGTGGTGAGGCCGGCCGGGGCGATCGGGCCGAGCTTCCCGGTGCCCAGGGTGAGCGAGACGACCTGCTCGCCGCCGTCGAGAGTCTCCGCGTCCAGCCGGAACGTGACGGCGGTGGGCGCCGCGGCCTGGGCGAGGCCGGGGACGAGGGCGCCGGCGGCGGCGCCCGCGCCGGCGGTCAGGACTGTGCGGCGACTGATGGACATGGACCCGCCCTTCGGATGGGCCGCCCGATTGCAGCGACGTCTGTCGATGCAGGCAACGTAACGCCGCCGAAATCTCCGCGCAACAGTCAGCCCGGGACGACCCGTGCGCGGCCCCGGCCCCGCCGATGCGCGGCGCCGGACCGTCGTGCCTCGGCCGCCGGGAGCGGCACCAGCCCGAGGTAGTGCAGCTTGAACCGCACGCTGCGCCCGGTCCGCCGCAACTCGGCGGCGATCTCGTCCACCTCGGCCCCCTCGCCGTGCCGGCGAACCGCGAGCGCCACCTCCGCCGGCGTCCACCGGCCGTGCCGCGGCGCCACCGCGTCGAGCAGCAGCCGGCCGACCAGGGCCAGGTCGGCGCCGGGCAGATGCCCCTGGACGTGCGCGATCACCCGCCCGTCGCGGTCGGCCCCGGTGATCTCGACGGCCAGCCCGTCCGGCTCGGGCGCCAGGGTCAGGTCGTAGCGCCGCTCGCCGGGCTCCTCGGGCCGGGCCGCCGGCGGTGCGGGCGGCCAGCGGGCCAGGCGCCGGGCGGCGGCGACCTCGGGCCCGAACAGCTCCCGCTCCACCGCGCGGGTGGCATAGCAGGACGTCTCGTCGTCCAGGAAATACCTGACCAGGCCGGGTGTGGCGGCCACGATCCCGGCCATCCGGACGACCAGCGCCTGCCCGGCGAAGGGACTGCGCCACCCGGGATCACCGGGACCGGGCCGGAACGTCAGGATGGATTCGCCGTCGGGTGGGTGACCGGCGGGGTCACCGTGCCAGTGCCCCGCCTCGTCGCGGAACGCGTAGATGAGAGCCATGCCGACACCGTAGAAGCCCCCACCGACATTTTGCCGGCCCCTAGAATCTCGGCTCGTGACGACGACACCGAGTCCGGTCGATGTGGCATTCGCGCTCCTGCGGGAGGGGCGCCTGGTCGATGCCGAGAGCCTGATGTCCCGGGAGCTGCGCTCGGCCGCCGACAAGCACGGCACGGGCAGCCCGGCGTGGGCCTCGGCCCAGTGCGACCTCGGCAACGTCCTGCTCAACGCGGACCAGCTGGACCGGGCGATCGAGTGCTACCGGCAGGCCGCGTCGGCGCCGCCGCGGGACCACGAGACGCACAAGGACCAGCTGACGTACCGGATGAATCTCGGCATGGCGCTGCGGCTGGCCGGCCGGCTGGACGAGGCCGAGGCGTCGCTGCGGGAGGGTGTCCAGGAGCGGCTGGCGTTCTACGGCCGGGAGCACGCCGGGTACGCCTTCGGCCTCGAACCCCTCGCCGACCTGCTGCTCGAACGCGGCGACGGGGCGCGGGCCCGCCAGGTCGTCGAGGAGGCGGTGGCGAACTTCTGGCGCAACGGGCACGCCCGGGTGGCGACCGCGCTGGCGCTGCGGGCGGCGATCGTGCACGCCGGCGGCACCGGTGAGCCGCTGTTCGTCGGCCTCGACCAGCTGCCGGACCCGGTCGTCGAGGAGCTCGCGGGCGCCGTGGTGACCCGGCTCGACCACGCCGACCCGGCGTCGAAGGAGCTGCTCGCCGCCCTGATCGACGCGGTCGGGACCAGGCTGGGCGCGGATCACCAGGCGACGCTGAACGCGCTGTCCGCGCTGGCGAACCTGAGCAGCGACCTCGGCGACCAGTCCGGCCGGGTCGAGGCGATCGAGCGGGTGCTCGACTCCTACGACCGGCAGGGGCGGCTGGAGGACGCGGTGACGGCCGCGCTCGGGCTGGCGATGGCGCAGAGCGAGACCGGCGACGACGACGCGGCGCTGCGGACCTACGAGGCCGCCTACCGCCGGGCGGATCAGGTCGGCCGCCCGGAGCTGCAGAGCCAGGTGCTGCGCAACTGGGGCCTCGCCCTGAACGAGCTCGGTAGCACCGCGCCCGCGGAGTACCGGCTGACCGCGGCGCTGACCCAGGCCCGCCGCGGCGCCGATCACGAGACGGTCGGCCGGGCGTTGGTCGCGCTCGGCCTCTTCTTCCAGCACGAGGCGCGGCTGCCGGAGGCGCAGCGGGTCCTCGAGGAGGGCCTGCCGCTGCTCGGGCCTGCGCACCCGGACGCGCTCGCCGGCCGCAGCCACCTCGGCGCCGTCCTCGACGGCCGGACCTGCGGCTGCGGCGACATGCCGGGCACGATCGCCGACGCCTTCCGCGAGTTCGTGCTCACCCGCCTGCCCACGGACCTGCTCGAACGCCTCGACGTGACGATCGAGGACGGCGAATTCAAGATCGGCGTCCACCTGCGCCGCGAACCCACCGAAACCGAGCTGGAACGCCTCAACGCGGTCTTCCGGAGCGCCCACGCGGAGTTCCGCCGCAGCCTCCAGCAACCCCGCTACGCAGGATAGACGAAGATCAAATTCAGCATTTCCCACGCTGCGGCCAATAACTGATCGTCGCTCCCGCGGGGACCCTTCCGGGCCTCGCAGGGCGCGGGGCGCCCAAAACGCGAGACCCTCCAGGGCGACGTCCGAGGGTGGTTGCGGTGCCAAAAACCCGGGCGGAGCGATGGTGCGGGAATCGCTGTTCGACGTCACCACCAGTTGAGGAAGGCCTGGGGTGCGCGGTACCAGTTGTAGAGGAACGAGCCGAGCAGGAGCAGGCCGATGATCAGCTGGATGGCGGCCTGCAGGGACAGGTCGGCCGCGCGGGCCGGGTCGGTGGCGCGGCGGGCGCGGGCGGCCGTCCACACCGACTGGCCGAAGGCGATGACCGGCACCGCCAGCCAGGCCCAGGCGAAGAGCGTGAGCTCGATCCGGCCGGCGCCGGCCGCGATCGCGGTGAGCAGCAGCGCCAGGAGATAGCCGGCGAGCACGAGCCGCGCCGTGCGCTCGACGAGGGGCTGACGGACGGTCACCATGGGCGTCTCCGGTTCGCTCGGGTCTGGCCTCCGGGCTTACGGCACGAGCGGTGGCGTGTCAACGGGCGGCACCCGGCCGTCGGGCCGGGCGCCGCCCGTCACGTCACGATCGGGGCGTGACGATGCAGGTGGCGCACGGCGGCGGGCCAGCGGAGTTCTGGGTGGTGAGGACCCACCACTGCGCGGGCGCGGCCGGGCTACGCAACTTCGAGGTGTAGACGCGGTAGCCGCCACCGGCGTACGGGTTCTGGTCCGAGGCGCTCAACAGCCACTGGGTGTTCTCGTACTTGGACCTGTTGATGAACTCGATCGGGCCGCCACTGCCCAGGGTCCACTTGTGGCCGTCGACGTCCGACTGGCGGGCGGTGTAGACGGCGTGGATGCCCTCGACGCCGAGCAGCGGGGAGCCGTTCGCGCTGAGCTCCCAGTAGTAGCCGTCGTCCTTCACCCAGCTGGTGACCTTGTCGTCCAGACCGCCCACGTTGACCTGCCACCACTGGTGCGTGGTGGCCGGGTTACAGGTGGTCAGGTACACCTGATGGGTCACGCCGCCGGCCGGCGAGGTGGCCAGGTTGGTGCTGAGACACTTGCCGTAGACCTCGCTCTTGATCATCCAGTAGCCGTAGCCGGCCGCGCGCGCCGGGCGAGCCACCGCGAGCGTGCCGGCCAGCAGGCCGAGCAGGATCGCGAAGGTCAGAAGCCTGGACCGCTGCGACAGGAGCCGCATCCCCGTGAATGTCACACTTCGCCTCTCGTCAATGGTTGAAGATCAACCACAAGGGACGATGCCCCAGTCGGACGGGACCGGGAATGCTCCGGGGAACGGCAGGATCATGAATACCGGGTGAACGCGCTCACAGACCCGCGAGCCATTGCCGGACGGCGAGCGTCGCCCGTACGTCGTCCTCGTTGTAGTCCAGCAGGCGCCGCGCCGCGTGCTGGTCCCCGGCGCGGGCCGCGCGGTGCCAGTCCTGGGACTGCCGGCCGCCCGGGTCGTCGTCGCGCCAGTGGAAGCCGGCGCCGTGCACCGCGACCGTCTTCAGGCCCAGCCCGGCCCGCGAGTCGACCGCCGCGCGGACCAGCGGAAACACGTCGATCCAGCGGTCCGGGTGCCGGCTGCCGGGCGGGAGCGGGCCGAAGCGGCGGGCCCGGGTCCGCTCCGGCGCGGTGTAGTGGAAGACCAGCGTCCCCTCGGGCAGCTCGGCGAGCCGGGTGAGGCAGCGCCGGGCCAGCTCGGCCTCCGCCGCGTCGCTGCTCACGGCCGGGTCGAAGAACGCCTCGTAGCGGCTGGTCCCGCCGGACGTGATCAGCAGGCCCCAGAGGTAGACCCGGTCGTCCTCGCCCCACTCCACGTCCAGGTCGACCTCGACGTCCGCGCGCGGGACCACCGGCAGCGGCCCGTCCTTGAGCCGCAGGACCAGGCCGTCCCGGGACAGCTGGGCGGAGATCGCCGCCTTGTGCAGGCGGTGCCGGCGCTGGGCCAGGTGGGCCACCTCGGTGCCGTACGGCCCGGCCAGGACCGCGGTGGGATCGCTGGCGGCCAGCGAGGCGACCGTGCTGATCCCGCTGCCCTGCAGCGCCAGGTACTCCCGGACGCTCAGCGTGCCGCGCAGCTCCCGGCTCAGGTCGGCGCCGGGCAGCTCGTCGACGCAGACCGGCGCCCACTTGCAGGTGGTGCACTCGGCCTGCCCGATCGGCACGACCAGCGGGGCCGGGTCGTCGGGGGCGCCGGTGCGCTGCCGGGCGACGGTGGCGATCCGGACCCGGAAGTCCTGTTCGTGGTCGTAGCGGTCGAGCGCGCTGCGCCGGGCCTTGCCGAGGCTGCGGGAGAACGTGACGAACCGGGGCAGCGCCAGGTCGTACCAGGTGAATCCGTCGGTCCCGACGATCGCGCCCCAGGGCGCGGCGGCCTGGTGGCCGCAGGCCGCCAGCATCCGCCAGTAGTGGGCGAGCTGCAGCAGGTCGTTCTCGTGCGCCTTCGCGCCGGCGTCGGTGAGCCGCGCGGCGTCCGCCAGCGCCGGCGACTCCAGCGTGCTGACCACCGCGTCGACGCCCTTGGTGAGCACCTGGTGGGCCTTGATGTCGCCCGGGTGGTAGCCGCCGGCGGCGGCCCGCAGCAGCAGGTCCGGCTTGCCGGTGCGGTGCCCCGGCACGTCGTCGGGCAGGCGGCCGCCGACGATCACCGTGGCGCCGGCCCGCATCGCGCCGATCGTCGCGCCGATGTGGGTGCGCTTGTCGCCGTCGAGGTCGTTCAGGTCGACGTAGCCCGGCAGGTCCAGCGTCGCCCACTCGGCGAGCACGGACGCCTCGAAGGCGATCCCGGTGTCGAACAGCTGCCGCAGCGCGGGCGGGACGACGGTGTCGACCCGGGGCACGGTGGCGTCGTGCTCGTTGTGCACGGCGCGCGGGCAGGACTTGGCGGCGTACCCGCCGAGGAGCACCGGCCCGTTGATCACGTGACCAGCGTAGTCACTCCGCGGGGCTGATCGAGATCACGGTGAGCCGGATGCCCGCCGCGGCGGCCCGGCCGACCAGCTCCGCCCCCAGCGCCTCGTCGAGGCCCGCCGGGCAGTTCCACCACCCGGTCAGCTCGTCGTCGCCGGGGAACAGCAGGTCGCAGTTGGTCCAGCCGCCGGCGAACGGGAACGAGAACAGCACCTTGGTCAGCCGGTCGACGAGCGCCGAGGTGACCGGCCGGGCGGCCAGCCCGATCTGGATCCGGCGCTTCTCCGGCAGGTCCTCGTACGTGTCGGCCACGTCCAGCGCCGCGTGCTCGCTGAGCACCGCGGCGACGATCCGGTGCAGGCCGTTGAGGACGTCGCCCTCGGCCGGCTCGACCACGATCGGCTCCCGGAAGTCGCCGTGCTCCAGCAGCTCGGCCCGGAGCAGGTCGACGATCCGGGCGTCGTCCGGGTCGGCCAGCAGGTCGGGGATCGCCCGCTTCCAGGTATCCCCGCCGACCGGCGGCCGGTACGTGGCGAGGACCTCGCTGAGCGGCATCCGGCGTACGGTCACGCCAAAAAGGCTGTCACGCCATGGTCGCATTGACCATTCACCAAAAGGAGAACAGAAATGTCACCGATAGGAGGACCGGGGCGCAGGCCGCAGTGGTGAGGAAGATGGTGTCCCGGGCCAGAATCAGGCCGGTGCCGAACCGCTGACCATACAGGTAGACATTTTGCGCGGTGGGCAGCCCGGCGAGCACTGTCACGGCGTACACCTCGAATGGGGGTAATCGCAACGTGATCGCCAACAGGAAGGCGATCAGCGGCATCGCCGCGGTTTTCAGCACGACCGCGAGGATTGTCGTCCGCCGGTCCGGCCCGGGCGCGAGAACGCGACGGCCGGAAAGCGACATGCCAAAGGCGATCAACACCATCGGTACGGCGGCCTGACCGATCGTGACCAGCGGTTCGAGCACCGTCGACGGCATCCGCAGCCCGGTCACCGCCACGACCGCGCCGAGCAGGGTGGCCACGATCAGCGGGTTGCGCAGCGGGGCGGCCAGCGTGGCCCGCAGCGAGGTACGCCCGGTCGTGCCCAGTTCCAGCAGCGTGAGCGCGACCGGCGTGACGATCAGCAGCTGCAGCATGATGATCGGGATGACCAGGGTGGCGTCGCCGAGCACGTACGTCGCGATCGGGATCCCGATGTAGTTCGCGTTGACGTAGCCGGCCGCGAGCGGCCCGAGCACCCCGCGATCGCGCACGATCAGCGCGTACAGCCCGGAACAGATCACCGCGGCGGCGGCCGAGACCAGCAGTGGTTCGCTGAACAACGCGGAAAGGTCGGCGCGTGCGACACCGGTGAACAACAGGCACGGATTGAGCACCAGCCAGACCACCCGGGCCAGCACCGCCTCGGCGTTCTCCGGCAGCCCGGCGAAGCGCCGCAGACCCCATCCGGCCAGCACGATCACGCCGATCAACAGGAATCCGGAGAGTGCCGAAAGCATGATCGGCCACGCTATCGGGCGAGGATCGATCGATTCGACTCCGGGGCCCGGCGGCGAACCGTACGGTGACCGGGTGGGTGACGAGGCGGCCGAATACTACGACCGGATGCTGGTGGACGCGGAATGGGGCGAGGCGTTCTGTCTGACCTTCGTCCGGAGCCTCGACGACGCCGCGCTGATCACCGCGTTCGGCGGTGATCCCGAGAAGATCATGCAGCCCGCCGACCTCGCGCAGGTGCTGGACACCTTCCGGTACGGCGACGAGCCCGCCACTCTGGTCGTCGCGACCGTCGCCGCCTGGCACGTCGGCATCGAGATCAACGGGGACCAGGGCGCCCGCTCCGAGGTGCTGCGCCGGCTCGCCGCGGCCGGCGACGGCACCGCGCTGAGCGTGGTCCGCGACATCAACGGGCGCTCCGAGCTCACCTACGTCACCGGCGACCGGACCCAGCTGGTCCTCGACAGCCTCCGCCCGGAGCGGCGCTCCGGCTCGGCGCCGGAGGTGCTCGACGCGCTGCTGGCCGGGCTGCCGTTCGGCTACCGCGACGACGTCATCCCGGAGGCGGCCGCGCTCGCGCTCGCCGAGCGGGTCACCGGCGTCCGCCTGCCGTTCGACCTGATGGAGCAGGACCTGCCCGGGGTGGTCCTGACCGTGGTCCCGGACGATCTCGTCCCGGAGGGCGGCCAGGGGCTGGCCGCGCTGGACCACCCGTTCGTCCGGCGGATGCTCGCCGCGCCGATCCCGGAGAACGTGCCGGCGATGGTGGCGTTCCGGACCCGCCTGATCGCCGAGGACGCCGGGCTGCTCGGCGAGCCCGCGGTACGGGAGATCCTCGACGCGCTCGCCGCGGACCGGCCGCCCGCGCCGGAGGTCCGGGGCCGGCTCCGGGAGCTGCACGAGCGGCTCACCGGGGAGTTGCAGGCGATGAACGCGGTGCAGGACCTCGCGGCCGCGGCGTTCCCCGGCGACGACCCGATGGAGCGGTTCGCGACCGCGTACGCGATCCGGGACAGCGACCGCAGCCTGCAGGCCGTGGTGCTGCGGCGGTGCGCCCGGCACGCCCTGCGCGGCACCGCGCCCGCCCGGCCGGCCCGGGCCCCGGCGCCGACCGCCGCGCGGCGGACGCCCGGGAACCCCGGCGCGTACGACGCGGTGGCCAAGGAGTTCGCCGCCTGGCAACCGGAGAAGCAACGCAGCGTGACGCGCTGGCTGGCCCGGCGCGCGTTCGAGGTGGCCGGCCTGGACACGCTCGACTGGGCGCGGCCGGCCCTGGAGGCGCTGGACAAGGGCGAGCCGCTGCCGTTCCCGGACCGCCGCGCGGTGTTCCGGCTGATCTCCGCGGCCGCCCTGGTCACCGCGACCACCGGCCTGCCGCTGGATCAGCTGGAGAACCGGCTCACCGAGCAGCAGCGCGCCGACCTGCGGGAACGCATCGATCGGGCGCCGATGGCGGTGATCACGATCTTCAATACGGCACACGCCGATCCGGCGCAGGCGCTGGCCGACACGTACACCACCGCGCTGGAGACGTTCGACGGGCGGGCCGAGGACCTGCTCGCCGAGCTGCGCGCCGAGTTCTGCTGAGTCGCCACGCATCGAGTCACGGGGTCGTGACAAATCCCGGGAGATGGATGCTGTCCACTGCGGACGCGCCCGGGCATATTACGATGCGTGCGGATCTTCGGCTCGGCTTGAGGAGGCGTCGGTGGCTGACCGGCGAAACGCACTGGACCGGATCGACACGACCGTGGCGCATCCGGCCCGCCGCTACAACTACCTGCTCGGCGGGAAGGACAACTTCGCCGCCGACCGGGCCTCGGCCGACGCGATCGAGAAGGGCATGCCGACCATCCGGCTGGCCGCCATGGAGAACCGGTACTTCCTGCAGCGGGCCGTGAAGTTCCTGGCCGAGCAGGGCATCCGGCAGTTCCTGGACATCGGCACCGGCATCCCGACCGCGGACAACACGCACCAGGTCGCGCAGCGGATCGACGCGGCGGCCCGGATCGTCTACGTCGACAACGACCCGATCGTGCTCACCCACGCCCGGGCGCTGCTGACCAGCACGCCGGAGGGGGTGACCGCGTACATCGACGCCGACCTGCGCGAGCCGCGGACCATCCTGGACGACCCGGAGGTCCGCTCGACGCTGGACTGGACCCGGCCGATCGGGGTGATGCTGGTCGCGGTGCTGCACTTCATCCGCGACGACGAGGACCCGCAGGGCGTGGTCGACACCATTCTGGACGCGCTGCCGCCGGGCAGCTTCGTGATCGCCTCGCACTCCACCTGGGAGTACCTTCCGGCCGCCGCGATCGAGCAGCTGGAGGCGGCGAACGCGGACGGCCGGTTCCGCGCCCGCACCGGCGAGCAGCTGAGCAAACTGTTCCACCGGCTGGACCTGCTGGAGCCGGGCGTGCAGTCGGTGTCCCGCTGGTGGCCGCAGGACGCGTCGCAGCCGCGGCCCTCGATCGAGGATGTCGCTTTCAACGCGATCGTGGGACGGGTCCGCGCCACCGGGTGATCCCTGTTGGCCGCGCGTCAACGAAACGGTACCGTCCTCGACGGATCATTTCGATGCGCGGCCGAGGAGACGTTTGTGGAGCGGTCCGACCCGGACGAGACCCGCCTGCGGATCGCCAGATATCTGGACACCCCGCCGAGACGGCCCGCCCCGGAGCCGCCGGAGGTCGTCCTGCCGAACATCGCGGACTACTGGCCGGACGCCCCGCACCGGCAGCGGGCCCTGGGCTGGCGGGCGTTCGTGCCCGGCGCCCCGGAGTCCGGCCCGCCCGGCGAGCCGCCCGCCCGGCGGTGGCGCCGGCGGCCGGTCCTGCTGGCCGGGACCCTGGCGCTGGCCGTGATCGGCGGCTCGGTGGTGCTGGCCCGGCCCCTCGCGAACTCGGACATCCGGCGGATCGGCGCGCTGCCGGCCCCGATCGTCCCGGCCGAGTCGACGCAGGTGGTGATCCCGCTCGAACCGAGCCCGCCGCCGGCGCCGTCCTCGGTCCTGACCACCACACCGGTCCGGGCCAGTTCGCCGCCCACCGAGGCGGCCCCGCTGCAGGGCGGCTTCGAGCTGCTCACCGGCGTCACCGACCTGGTCGTGCGGACCGCCGACCTGGACGGGCGGGACTTCACCGTCAGCGGGCCGGCCGACGGCGTGTTCACCGGCGGGGTGCTGCGCCTGAGCGGTAAGGCGAACGCCGGGAACGACCCGGTCGAGGTGCGGCTCAGCGACGCCCGGGTCTGGCAGCTGCGGACCGGCGCCGGCAGCCGGTCGGTCACCCTGGACCTGGGCGCCGGCACGGTCAGCCGGATCAACCTGGAGGGCGGCGCCGAGCGGATCGACATCACCCTCGGCCGGCTCGGCAGAACGCTGCCGATCCGGATGGGCGGCGGGGTGAGCACCTGGCGGATCCGGACCGCCAAGCAGGTGCCGGTCAAGGTCGCGATCGGTAGCGGCGCCGGGGACGTCGTCCTCTACGGACAGCACTCCGGCGGGGTCGGCGCGGGCGCCACGCTGCGCTCCGGCGACCTGGACGACGCGGCCGGCCTGGACATCATCGCGACCGGCGGGCTGGGCAACCTGGCGGTGGTCAGCTGATCGCCCGCTCGGCCGCGTCGAACGCCCGGGTGTACTCGCCGGCGAGCCCCTCCCGGACGTCCATGAAGTGCTCGCCGGCCAGCAGGCGCGCGGCCGTCGAGAAGTAGACCGAGCGGTAGGCGGCCACGGTGACCGCCGCGGCGAAACCCGCCGACGCGCCCGGGGCCGGGGCCTCCGCGTACATCGTGGTCAGCAGGTCCTCGAGTTCCTGGACGAACTCGCGGGCCCGGGCCTGCAGCGCCGGCGAGCCGACCACGACCCGGTAGAACGCGACGTGCGTCGGCTCCGGGTAGGCGCTCAGCGGATGCCCCTCGCGGAGCAGGTCGAGGACCACGCCGCGGACCGCGGCCAGCACCGTGGCGCCCTCGGGCCGGCCCCGGACCGCGCGCGTGACCAGGTCGATCAGGTCCGGCAGGCGGTCGAGGAACAGGTCCTCCTTGCGCGGGAAGTAGTTGAACACGGTCTTCTGCGAGACGCCGGCCGCCTCGGCCACCTCGGCCACCGTCACCGCGTCGAAGCCGCGCTGCCCGAACAGCATGGTGGCGATGCCGGAGATCAGCTCCCGGGTCTGGCGCTTCTTGCGCTCCCGCAGTCCCATTTCGGTCACCGGAAAAGTTTACTTGCCAGAACTTTACAGCGGCAGTACTTTTCGGGTGACAGTACTTTCGTGGTCCGGAAGGCGGGGGACGATGACTGACGTGGTGGTGGCCGGAGCCGGCCCGGTGGGCCTGATGCTCGCCTGCGAGCTGCGCCTGGCCGGGGCCGGCGTGGTGGTCCTGGAACGCAACACCGAGATCGACCCGACGATCAAGGCCGGCTTCGTCACGGTGCCCGGCATCGAGGCCCTCGACCGGCGCGGCCTGGCCCCGGCGCTGACGAAGGCGCGCGACGAGACCCTGGCCCGGTTCGGTTTCGCCGGTCGCCGGCCGGACGCGCCGCGGCCCCGGTTCCTCGGCCACTTCGGCGCGATGATGCTCGACTCCGAGCTGCTCGACACCACCGACCCGGAGATCGCCGGCAGCGCCCGGTTCGTCGCCCTCGGTATGGTCACACAGCAGCAGCTCGAGGCGATCCTCGAGGACCGGGCCCGGGAGCTGGGCGCCGACGTGCGGCGCGGGGTCACCATGACCGGCTTCACCCAGGACGCGTCGTCGGTCACCGTCACCACCGACCGGGGCCCGATCGAGGCCGGCTGGCTGGTCGGCTGCGACGGCGGGCGCAGCCTGGTGCGCAAGCTCGCCGGCTTCGACTTCCCCGGCACCCCGCCGGAGATCACCGCGTACCAGGCCATCGCCGACATGGAGAACACCGAGGGCCTGCGGCCCTCCTGGAACATCACCGACACCGGGGCGTACGCGTTCGGCCCGTTCCCCGGGCGCATCCTGGTCGCCGAGTTCGAGGGGGCGCCGGCCGACCGCACCAGCCCGGTGACGCCCGCCGAGCTGGAGGGGGCGATCCGCAGGGTGACCGGCGTCGGCGTGACGGTGACCGGGATCAGCTCGGTCACCCGGTTCACCGACAACGCGCGCCAGGTCACCGACTACCGCAGCGGGCGGGTGCTGCTCGCCGGGGACGCCGCGCACGTGCACTCGCCGTTCGGCGGGCAGGGGATCAATCTCGGACTCGGCGACGCGATGAACCTCGGCTGGAAGCTGGGCGCGACGGTCCGCGGCTGGGCGCCGCCCGGCCTGCTGGACACGTACACCGCGGAGCGGCACCCGATCGGCGCGTGGGTGCTGGACTGGACCCGCGCCCAGATCGCGATCATGCGGCCGGACCGGCACGCCCGGGCGTTGCGCGCGGTCCTCGGCGACCTGGCGTCGACCGTGGACGGCACGACGTACTTCGCCACCCGCATCTCCGGCGTCCGGCAGGGCTACGACCTGCCCGGCGACCACCCGCTGATCGGCCGCAGCGCTCCCGACCTGCTCCTCGACGACGGCACCCGCCCGGCCGACCACCTGCACACCGGCCGCGCCCTGCTGCTCGACCTGACCGGCGACCCGGCCCTGCGCGCCGCCGCCACCGGCCACGCCGACCGCCTCACCGTCCACACCGCCAAGACCGACGATCAAAACCTGACAGCGATTTTCGTACGTCCGGACGGCTACGTCGCCTGGGCCGCCACCGACGGATCCACCACGGGCCTGCCCGAACGCCTCACCGCCTGGCTGGGCGCCTGAATCCCGGACTTCCCAGGACTCGCCGTCGGTGGGCCGGGTGCCGGTTGGCGCGCGGGCGGTCAGCCGATCTGGAGGCGTTCGCAGAGGGCTCGCAGCTCGGTGCCGCCGGCCATCCGGCGGGAGCGGTCCAGCAGGGCTCGCGCGGTCTCCTGGACCAGCGACGACGTGTGGACGTGCTGGGGCGCCACCCGCTCCGCGGTGAGCAGGAAGCGGATCGCCTCCCGGTCCCGGTTGCGCAGCCGGGCGAGCGCGCGGGCGGTGTCCGCGTAGAAGAACACCTGGCGGAAGCCGACCGGGAGGACCGCCGGGTCGGTGTCCCGGGCGATCGTGGCGGCCAGCGCGGCGTCGTCGCCGTCGGCCTCGATGCCGATCCGCCAGATCCTGACGTTCGTGGGGCCGAAGAACAGGCCCAGCGTCGTGGTCTCGCCGGTCCGGGCGGCCAGCGCGGCGGCCTCGGCGGACCAGGCCCGGCTGTCGTCCGGGCGTTTGCCGCCCCGGCTCGCGTAGGCGCAGATCAGCTGCAGCGAGCCGGTCATCTCCGGGCCGCCGGGCCGCCCGAGGTACGGGGTGAGCGCGTCGACCGCCCGGGCGGCCAGGGCGTAGGCGCGCTCGTAGGAGCCGCAGGCGCTGGCCGCGCTGGCGCGCGCGTAGGCCGCGTACCCCTGCAGAATCGGGTCTTGAGCGGCATCGGCCGCGTCCTTGCAGCGCTCCGCGCCCAGCCAGGACTCGGCCGGATGGCCGAGATTGCGCAGCACCGAGGAGGCGATGAAGGTGGCGTCGCAGAGCAGCCGCAACGCCTGGCCGCCGTCTTCACCGGCCACGGCGAGGTGCAGGCCGCGCAGCACCTCCGGGAGGAGCCGGCCCGCGCCCGCATAGTCGCAGCCCTGCCGCAGCGAGTCGATGATCGCGACTTTCCGCGTTAGCTCGGCCATTGGGGCCTCGGCTGGAGTGGACAAATCGGGCGCGGATGAGGTGTGCGGCGCGGCCGGGTCGGCGGACAGGTCCAGCTCGACCAGGGCCTGCCGGATCCCGTGGACCGCGGCGTGTGCCGCGACCGCCTCCCGGTCCCCGGCCGGCACCGCGGTCCCGGCCAGCTCGGCCGGCGAGCAGTCCAGCGCACCGGCCAGGTCGGCGAGCATGAACCGGTTGTCGGCGGCCTGCAGCCCCCGCTCGATCCGGCTCCAGGTGGCGTGCGAGACGCCGGCGCGGCTGGCGGCGTGCCGGATGCTCCAGCCCCGCCGCAGGCGGCGGTCCCGGATCCGGTCGCCGATGGTCGGGTCGGCGGTGGGTCGTGGCGTCATGCCCACGACGGTAGGACGGGCATGTGCCGGTAGTGGTACATGCCCGTACCGCGGAACCTAGTGCGGGCCGACCGCCACGACCGTGATGGCGGCGCCGCCCAGCTCGTCGGACTCGGCCAGGTCGATCGTGGCGTCGATGCCCCAGTCGTGGTCGCCGTTCGGGTCCTCGAAGACCTGCCGGACCGTCCAGACCGTGGTGCCCTGCTCGATCTGGATCAGCTGCGGGCCGCGGGCCGACCCGCCGGTGCCCAGCGAGTCGTACTCGTCGAAGTACTCGTCGATCGCCGTGCGCCAGCGGTCCGCGGTCCAGCCGGACTCCGCGTCCAGCTCGCCCAGCTCCTGGTAGCGGCTCATCGCGGCCAGCTCGACCCGGCGGAACATGGCGTTGCGGACCAGCACCTTGAACGCGCGCACGTTGCGGGTGACCGCCGGCGGCTTGTCGTCGATGCGGACCTCCTCGATGACGGCGCCCGGGTTGCGCAGCCGCTCCCACTCGTCGAGCAGGCTGGAGTCGACCTGCCGGACCAGCTCGCCGAGCCACTCGATCAGGTCACCCAACTCCTCCGTACGGGCGTCCTCCGGCACCGTCTGCCGCAGCGCCCGGAACGCGTCGGCCAGGTAGCGCAGGACCAGGCCCTCGGAGCGGGACAGGCCGTAGAACGACACGTACTCGGTGAACGTCATGGCCCGCTCGTACATGTCGCGGACCACGGACTTCGGCTTGATCTCGTAGTCGGCGACGTACGGGTGACCCCGCCGGTACGTCTCGTACGCCCCCTCGAGCAGCTCCAGCAGCGGCCGCGGCCAGGTCACGTCCTCGAGCAGCGTCATCCGCTCCTCGTACTCGATGCCGTCGGACTTCATCTGGTTGACGGCCTCGCCGCGGGCCTTCTGCCGCTGCGCGGAGA
This sequence comes from Actinoplanes sp. L3-i22, assembly GCF_019704555.1. Lineage (NCBI taxonomy): Bacteria > Bacillati > Actinomycetota > Actinomycetes > Micromonosporales > Micromonosporaceae > Actinoplanes > Actinoplanes sp. L3-i22. The sequence continues at coordinate 6,168,558 of NZ_AP024745.1, read as the reverse complement.
GCACCTGCCGCGGGTCCTCCAGGGTCGCCTCGATCACCGAGACGACGTCCAGCGGGTACTCCGGGGACTCCTTGTCGAGCAGCTCCAGGCAGGCCAGCGCGAACGGCGACAGCGCCTGGTTCAGCGCGAAGTCCAGCTGCAGATCGTCGACCAGCTTGTAGAGGCCGTCCCCGGTGCGCTCGATGACGCCGCCGGCGACCAGCGCGCGGGCGATCGCGACCGCCCGGCGGATGTGCTTGAGCTGCCGGGGCCGGTCCTCGTGGTTGTCGGTGAGCAGGTGCTTCATCGCCTGGTACGGGTCGCCCTCGCGGGCCAGCACGTTCAGCAGCATGGCGTGCGAGACCTGGAACGACGAGGTGAGCGGCTCGGGGTCGGCCTCGACCAGCCGGTCGAAGGTGGGCCGGCTGTAGCCGATCTGCCCCTCCGGCGGCTTCTTCCGGACCACCTTGCGCCGCTTCTTCGGGTCGTCGCCGGCCTTGGCCAGGGCCCGCTCGTTGTCGATCACGTGGTCCGGGGCCTGCACGATCACGGTGCCCAGGGTGTCGAACCCGGCCCGGCCGGCCCGGCCCGCGATCTGGTGGAACTCGCGCGCCTTGAGCAGCCGGGTCTTCACCCCGTCGTACTTCGACAGGCCGGTGAACAGCACCGTGCGGATCGGCACGTTGATGCCGACGCCGAGGGTGTCCGTCCCGCAGATCACCTTGAGCAGGCCGGCCTGGGCGAGCGTCTCGACCAGCCGCCGGTACTTCGGCAGCATGCCGGCGTGGTGCACGCCGATACCGTGCCGGACCAGGCGGGTCAGCGTGCGCCCGAAGCCGGCGGTGAACCGGAAGCTGCCGATCGCGGCGGCGATCGCCTCCTTCTCGGCCTTGGAGCTCATGTTGATACTCATCAGCGACTGGGCGCGTTCCAGGGCGGCGGCCTGGGTGAAGTGCACGATGTAGACCGGCGCCTGCTTGGTGTTGAGCAGCTCCTCGATCGTCTCGTGCAGCGGGGTCATCGCGTACTCGAACAGCAGCGGGACCGGGCGCTCGGTGTTGCTGACCACCGACGTCGACCGGCCGGTGCGCCGGCTCAGGTCGTCGACGAACCGGGTGGTGTCGCCGAGCGTCGCCGACATCAGCAGGAACTGGGCCTGCGGCAGCTCGATCAGCGGCACCTGCCAGGCCCAGCCGCGGTCCGGCTCGGCGTAGAAGTGGAACTCGTCCATCACCACCTGGCCGACGTCGGCGTCGGCGCCCTCGCGCAGCGCCAGGTTCGCCAGGATCTCCGCGGTGCAGCAGATGATCGGGGCATCCGCGTTGACGCTGGCGTCCCCGGTCAGCATGCCGACGTTGTGCGCGCCGAAGATCTCGCAGAGCGCGAAGAACTTCTCGCTGACCAGCGCCTTGATCGGCGCGGTGTAGAAGGTGGTGCGGCCCTCGGCCAGCGCGGCGAAGTGCGCGCCGGCGGCGACCAGGCTCTTCCCCGAGCCGGTCGGGGTGTTCAGGATGACGTTGGAGCCGGTCGCGATCTCGATCAGCGCCTCCTCCTGATGCGGGTACAGGACGATGCCCTGCTCCGCCACCCAGGCCTGGAAGGCTTCGAAGACGGCGTCGGGTTCAGGGGTTCCGGGAAGGCGATCGGTCAGCGTCATGATCCTGCAAGTTTGTCAGTTCCTCCCGGACACCGCGTCAAGGGGACCGGCGGTAGGGTCTGCGCCGTGGGACTTCCTGTGCCGGCGCCGATCTCCGACGGCGACCGTGAACGAGTGGCCGAGCTTCTGCAGCGCGCGTGCGGCGAGGGCCGCCTGACGCTGGAGGAGTTCAGCGTCCGGGTCGGCGCCGTCTGGGCCGCCGAGACCGACACCGACCTGGCCCGCACCACCGAGGGCCTGGCCGCGCAGCCGATCGTCGGCTCCGCCGGCACGGTCGACCGGGTGGTGACCGTTTTCAGTCAGACGACCCGGCGCGGGCGCTGGCGGATGCGGGACCGGTCGGTGCGCGCACACACCGTCTTCGGCTCCACCGAGTTCGACCTGCGGGCGGTGCTGACCGGCGCGGACGTGATCGAGATCGTCGGCACCGTCACCTTCGGTGAGCTGACCGTGATCGTGCCGGAGGGCGTCGAGGTGGACCTGTCCGGGCTGAGCGCGTTCAGCTCCCGGGAGATGAAGCTCGCGCCGGTGCCCCGGGTGCCCGGCACGCCGGTCGTGCGGATCAGCGTCACGTCGTGGTTCGCGTCGGTCGAGGTGGTCTCCCGGCCGCCCGAGCTCACTCGCTGATCTCTTTCGGGCACCTGCCGGCGGTCACTCGCTGAGCAGGTCCCGCAGCAGCTGCTCGTCCGTCGCGTCCAGGTTCCCGACGAAGCGGCGCAGCACCGACGCGCGATCGGCCTCGTCCGACAGCAGCCGGGTCATCCGGTCGGCGACCAGGCCGGCCGGACCGTGTGGCGCACCGTAGCGAAACGCGCGCCCGGCCCGGTGCCGCGACGCTGAGCCCTTCTCGTACAGCCTGGTCAGCGTGGTGACGACGGTGCTGTAGGAGAGCTCACCGGACGGATCCAGACGGTCGCGGACCTCACCCGGCGTCATCGGGCCGCCGGACTCGCCGAGCACCGCCATGATCTCCGACTCCAACTGGCCGGGCCGCCGTCTGCTCACCGGACGACTCTATCGATCGATGCTGTGAAATCGAGAATCCACCCTTTGGAAGATCAACTTCATTTTTGCCTATGCTGCGGCCGATAACTGATCGTCGCTCCCGCGGGGACCCTTCCGGGCCTCGCAAGGGCGCCGGGGCGCCCAGAGCGCGAGGCCCTACAGGGCGATGTCCGTGGGTGGTTGCGGTTTCAAAGGACCCACGCGAGCGGGTTGCCGGGTCCAGCCCCAGCCGCGCCCTGCGGTCCGGGCTGGTGGTGAGGGTTGTTTTCGGGCTCGGGAAGAGCCGTGAGCGCCAGCCGGTAGCGCGAGGCGCGGCTGGGTGTGAGGTCGCGGCGCGGCTCGCGGTCCCGGCTGGCGCTCACGGCGGTTCAAGCGCGCCGGAACAGCCGTCACGGCCGGCCGGGGATCGCGGGTGCCGCGCCGGGCTGGGCCGGCGGGGTGATCACGGACAGTTCCAGGGCGTCGGACAGGCCGGCGCGTCCGGGTCCGCCCGCCGCCACCCAGCCGGCGATGTCGTCGAGGACCACGTCGTCGAGCACCAGCCCGAACCACACCGGCCGGGCCCCGTCCCGGCGGGCCTGCGGCGCCGGCTGCACGACCACCGCGTTCGACTGGGCGCAGACGTCCAGGCAGTCGCTGGTCCGGATCCGATGGCCCGGGCCGAGTTTGGCCCGCAGCCGGTCGATCTGGGCGTCGTGGTCCACGGCCGGGTGCTTGCTCGCACTCCCGCAGCAGCAGTCCCGGCACACCGTCACCGTGCACCCACCCACCTCGTCCGGCCCCGGGCGGGCCGGCCCGTCACTGTCCGGGCCGCTGCCCGCGGAAGGCTCGGCACGATGTGCGGCCGCGTCCGGCTTGTCATGGTTCTGGCCGTTGGGCGCGGTCGGCTCGGCACGGTCTGGGGCGGCGCGGTCCGGGGCGGCACCCGTGGCCGTCCCGTTGCGGTCCGGGGTGGCGTCGGCGGCCGGCTCGTCGTGGTCCTGGCCTCTGCCCGCGGCGGGTTCGTCGTCGGTCACGGATGATCACCCTACGAGGTGCGATGCGCGATCGCGGCGGGGGAGTGAGAGCATCGCAGGAGCACGCGGGAAGGGTGGGGAGATGTTCGATCATTTTCTGTGGTCGGTGGTGATCGTTCCGCCGCTGGCCGTGATCGTGGCGCGGCTGCTCGCCGACCGGCTCGCCCCGGGCCGGGCCGCCGCGGTGGTCGCCTGGTCGGCGGTGACCGTCGCGGTGACCAGCACGATCAACCTGCTGCTCCTGTCCGCGCACGCGCTCGCCCAGGTCCCCGCGGTCGGGCGCCTGTTCGGCTGGTCGGCCTCGGTGGTCGCCGCCGACACGGCCGGCGTCGAGTGGGTGCCGTGGCTCAGCCTGGCCCTGCTGATCGGCGGCCTCGCCTCGGTGACCTGGCGCTGGCGGCGGCAGCGCCGGGTCCTCGCGATGGTGCCGGTCGGCGGCCCGGGCGGCCTGGTCATGCTCCCGGACGAGGCGCCGCGGGCGTTCGCGGTCCCGGGCGATCCCGGTCACGTCGTGGTCACCACCGGGATGCGCGGCCTGCTCACCGACCCGCAGTTCGAGGCGCTGCTCGCCCACGAGCACGCGCACCTGGCCGAGCGTCACCACCGCCTGGCCCGCGCGGCCGAGCTGGCGGTCGCCGCGCACCCGGCGCTGTGGTGGGTCGGCAAGCACGTCGACTACCTGATCGAGCGGGCCGCCGACGAGCGCGCCGCCACCAACCTGGGCAGCCGCCGGACGCTCGCGCACGCCATCGGGGTCGCGGCCCTGGCCGGAGCGGGCAGCCCGTTCGCGGCCGCCCTGCACGCGGCGGCCCCGGGCGGCGTGGTGCCCCGCCGGGTCGCCCTGCTGCTGCGCCCGAAGCCGCCGGTCGCCCCGGCCGTGTTCGTGCTGCTGCCGGCCCTGGTCGCGCTGAGTTCGGTGATCTGGACCGGCGAGGCCACCCTCGACCTGATCCAGCTGATGACCGCTGCCTGGCACTGACCGCCGCCTGGCACTGACCGCCACCACCCCGCCCGAGTCGCCCCGCTGGTCCGCCCGCGCCGCCGGTGGCCGAGGCTGAGCAAGGCGGGCGGGGCGCGGTGCGGATGGTCCGGGCGGGCGGCGCCGGCGACGCGCGGTCAGGGCGTTGGGCGCGGGGTGGGCGGTCAGGATGGGCAGCGACGGCGGGGCGCGGAGTGGGCGGTCGGGGCGGGCGGTGACGGCGGGCGCCGGGTGGTGGTCAGGCGAACAGGGTGCGGCCCCAGTAGTCGTCGGCGGCGAGCAGGCCGGGCGGGCAGGCGAACAGGCCGCTGGAGACGTGCCGGATGTACTCGTTGAGCGCGTCCGTCTTGGCCAGTGTGTTCTGCACCGGGACGAACTGCTTGTGCGGGTTGCGCTGGTACGCCATGAAGAACAGCCCGGCGTTCAGGCGGCCCAGCCCGTCCGAGCCGTCGACGAAGTTGTAGCCGCGGCGCAGCAGCCGGGCACCGCCGTTCTGGTCCGGGTGGGCCAGCCGCAGGTGCGAGTCGACCGGGATGACCGGCTGGTCCTCGCCGTCGCGGGCGGCGAAGTCCGGCTCGTCGTGCTCCAGTTTGCCGGTCAGCGGGGCGCCCTCGCCCTTGTCCCGGCCGATGATCGTCTGCTGCTCGGCCAGCGGCGAGCGGTCCCAGGTCTCGACCAGCATCCGGATCTTGCGGGTGACCAGGTAGGACCCGCCGGTCATCCAGTCCGGGCCGTCGCCGGGCTGGGCCCACAGGTGCTCGTCGAGCAGCGGGGTGTCCTCGGCCTTGAGGTTGCGGGTGCCGTCCTTGAAGCCGAACAGGTTCCGCGGGGTGGCCTGCGAGCGGGACGTCGACGAGGTGCGGCCGAAGCCGAGCTGGGACCAGCGGACGCTGACCTTGCCCATGCCGATCCGGGCCAGGTTGCGGATGGCGTGCACGGCGACCTGCGGGTCGTGGGCGCACGCCTGGACGCCGATGTCGCCGCCGGAGATCGCCGCCTCCAGCGTGTCCCGGGGGAACTTCGGCAGGTCGGCCAGGGCGGCCGGGCGTTTCGCGGCGATGCCGAAGCGGTCCTTGCCCTGCTCGGTGCGGAACAGCGTCGGCCCGAAGCCGATCGTCAGGGTCAGGCCGGAGGCGGGCAGCCCGAGCGCCTCGCCGGTGTCGTCCGGCGGCGCTTCCAGGGAGCCGCCGACCGCGCCGAACGTGCCGGCGTCCTGACCCTGCGTCATCCGGGCGGCGGCGGCCGTCCAGTCCTGCAGCATGTCGATCAGCGCGGCCTTGTCGTCGGTGATCACGTCGAAGGCGCAGAAGTGCAGCCGGTCCTGGGCCGGCGTCACGATCCCGGCCTGCTTGGCCCCGTAGAACGCGATCGACCCGGCCGCGTCGACAGCGTCCGTGGACGCGCCGGCCGAGGCGTTGTCGTGATGTGTCAGGGCAAACGCCCCGGCGCCGGCGGCTGCGACACCGGCCGCGCCCGCGCCGGCCAATCCGAGAATTTTGCGCCGTTCCATGCCACGAGCCCTTCTACGGGTTTGGGGTTGTCCTTGAACCGTGCCCACCCACGGACGTCGCCCTTGCGGGTTTCGTGTTCTGGGCGCCCCGCGCCCTTGCGAAGCCCGGAAGGGTCCCCGCGGGAGCGACGATCTGTACCCCGGCGGACGTAGGCAAAAAAGATCTTGATCTTCAGTGGTGAACCGGGGGCGAGGCGCCTGCCCCGCCCCCGGACGGTCCTGCTGTTACTTCTTGGCGACGATCGCCGCGACCTTGCTGATCGGCTCGGCAAGGGAGTTGATGGCGTCGGAAAGTTCCTTCAGGTCGGCCTGGGTGAGCGTGTTGTGCAGCTTCCAGCCGTCGCCGGCGCGGTGCTTCTCGAGCGCGGCCTCGACCTTGGCGAAGTTCTCGTCGAGGGTCTTGACCAGGGCCGGGTCGCGGTCCTCGAGGGCCGGCCGGAGCGCCTGGATGGCGCCCTGCGAGCCCTCGATGTTGGCGGCGAAGTCCCACAGGTCGGTGTGCGAGTAGCGGTCCTCCTCGCCGGTGATCTTGCCGCTGGCGACCTCGTCGAGCAGGCCCTTGGCGCCGTTGGCGAGCTCGACCGGGGAGAACGTGACCGACTCGGCCTTGGTGACGATCGTCTGGACGTCGGTGAGCAGCTGGTCGGCGATCTTGCCGTCCTTGCTGACGTCCTTGGTGACCCAGAGGTCCTTCTCGATCTTGTGGAAGCCGGTCCACTCGACGCCGGGCTCCAGGTCGCCGTCGCGGGCGTCGATCTTCGGGTCGAGGTCGCCGAAGCTCTCCGCGACCGGCTCGATCCGCTCCCAGTAGGTGCGTGCGATCGGGAACAGCGCCTTGGCCTTCTCGATGTCGCCACCCTTGACGGCGGTGACGAACGCGGTGGTCTGCTCGATCAGCGCGGCGGTCTGCGACTTGACGTAGCGCTGGTAGTCCGCGGTGGCCTGGGCGAGCTTGGCGTCCTCGGTGAGCGGCGCGGCGGAGCCGGAGACCTGGAACGCGTTGCGGATGCCCTTGCCGATCATGCCGGGCTTGCAGGCGGTCTCGTACGCGCCGGCCGGCAGCTCGACGATGAGCTCGCGGGACAGGCCGGGGGCGATGTTCTCGATCTCGCCCATGATCCGGTCGCCGGTGGCGTAGACGTAGAACTCGTTGATCTTCGAGCCCTTGTTGGCGATCGCGAACGTGACCGTGCCCGCGGCGGAGGTGCTCCGCTCCACCTTGCACTCGGTGTCGGTGGCGGCGACGGCGATCTTGCCGGTCGCGGCGTCGCCGGACTTGTCGTCGGTGGCCTTGTCGGCACAAGCGGTCAAGAGCAGCGCGGCTGCCGCTCCGGCGGTGAGCAGTCGTGCGGTGTGCATCGTTCTCCTAGGAAGCCGTGGTGGCGGGGGTGGTGGGGGTGGGCGCCGGCTTGCGGGCCGGCCAGAGGAAGAGAACGAGGACGGGAATCCCGTAGGCGACCCAGGCGAGCGTCTCGGCGACGGTCGGCGCGGGGGTGAAGTTGATCATTCCGCGGAGCAGCTCGGCGTACCACGCGGTGGGCGGGAAGCTCGAGGTCACGTCGAAGGCCAGCTTGTCCAGGCCGCCCAGCACGTTGGACTCCTGCAGGTCGTGCACGCCGTACTTGAAGATGCCCGCGGCGACCAGGACCAGCAGCGCGCCGGTCCACTTGAAGAACGTGGACAGGTTGATCCGGACCGCGCTGCGGTAGAGCAGCCAGCCGAGCACGATCGAGGTGAGCAGGCCCAGCGAGATCCCGATCAGCGGCTTGGCGTCGGTGGCGCCCTGCGCCGCGGCGTAGAACAGGATCGAGGTCTCCAGGCCCTCGCGGATCACCGCGAGGAAGGCCACCCCGGCGACCGCGACCGGTCCGACCTGGATCGCGTCCTCCATCCGGCCGCGCAGCTCGGTGCCGATGTGGCGGGCCATCCGGCGCATCCAGAAGATCATCCAGGTGACGAAGAGCACGGCCACGAAGGACGCGATCGCCTCGAACAGCTCCTGGTTGGTCGTGCTGAGCTCGGCGATCCCGACCTGCAGCAGGATCGCGAATCCGATGGAGAGCACCGCCGCGACGGCGACGCCGGCCCAGACCAGGCGCAGCAGCGGACGCCGATCACTCTTGACCAGAAAGGCCACGAGGATCGAGACCACGAGGCTGATCTCCAGGCCTTCGCGCAGCCCGATGAGGTAGATGGCGGTCATGCGTCTCCAAAGGTTAGCCAACCCTAAGTCGGTAACCGCATCATTCTTCTATTGAGTTGTAGATGTCAAATCTTCCGGCATTGTGACAGTGCTTATATAAGCGCTGTTACGATGCCGGGATGAGTGACTTCATCGATCCCACCGACCACGCCGTCTGGCGTCCACTGTGGGACCTGCAGGCCACCCTGGATGCCGATATCGCCCGGCTCTACGCGGACGCGGCGACCGACGGGCTCAAGATGGCCTGGGTCAAGGAATTGATAAAACTGCATGCGCTGGGTCCGGTGACGATCACGCGGCTGGCCGCCGCGGTGGGCCGGACGCACTCCGCGCTGAGCCAGAAGGTGTCCGCGATGCGGGCGGCCGGGTGGGTGCAGACGTCGCCGGGGCCGGACGGCCGCGCGAAGAACGTCGAGTTGACCGACAAGGCGCGGCGGGTCGTCGAGCGGCTCGCCGCGGAGTGGCGGGCCACCGAGGCCGTCGTCGCGGAGATCGAGGCGGAGATTCCGTACGGGATGCTCCGCGTCGTCCGGGACATCGAGGCGGTCCTGAGCCGCCGGAGCTTCCACGACCGGATCGCCGACAAGCTGGCCGGGGACCCCGCGTGGGAGCGCTGATCGACATCGGTCCGCTGCGCACCGCGCCGGTGTTCCGGCGGCTCTGGATCGGGGGCACGCTCTCCGGGTTCGGCAGCCAGATGACCGGCGTCGCGGTGATGTACCAGGTCTGGCAGCAGACCCACAGCACCGCGTGGACCGGCGCGGTGGGGCTGGCCCAGGCGCTGCCGATCGTGGCGTTCGGGCTGTTCGCGGGGGCGCTGGTGGACCGGACCGAGCGGCGCCGGCTCTACCTGATCACCCGGGTCGGGGCGGCGGTCTGCTCGGCGCTGCTCGCGGTCCAGGGATTCCTCGGACACCTGCCGGTGCCCGGGGTGTTGCTGCTGCTCGCGGTGCAGGCGTGCTTCGGCGCGGCGGCCGGTCCGGCGGCCCGGACGTTCCTGCCCCGGTTGCTGCCGGCCGGGGACCTCGCGGCCGGGCTGGCGCTGAACCACATCTCGTTCCAGGCGGCGATGCTGATCGGGCCGGCGCTCGGCGGCCTCGTGCTGGCCTGGCTGGGGGTGGGCGGGTGCTACCTGGTCGACGCGCTGACCTTCGGACTGGCGATCTACGGCGCGATAGGCCTGCCGGCCATGCCATCGGCCGGGGGAGCGCCCGGGATCCGGGCGGTGGGCGAGGGCCTGCGCTTCATCGCCGGGCACGCGGCGGTCCGGGCGGCGCTGCTCACCGACCTGGCGGCGACCCTGCTGGCCATGCCGATCAGCCTGTTCCCGCTGATCAACGCGGAGCGCTTCGGCGGGGACCCGCGCACCCTGGGCCTGTTCCTGTCGGCGATCGCGGTCGGCGGGGTGACCGCGTCGGTGCTGTCCGGCACGTTCACCCGGCTGGGGCGTCCCGGCCCGGTGATGTTCGCCGGGGCGGCGGTGTGGGGCGTCGCGCTGGCCGCCCTCGGGCTGGTCCCGAACCCGTGGCTGGGCCTGGGCTGCCTGGTCGTGGCCGGCGCCGCGGACACCGTGGCCGTGGTGTCCCGGGCGACCGTCGTCCAGTTGCACACGCCATCGCCGCTGCTGGGGCGGGTGGCGGCGGCCGAGCAGATCGTCGGCTCGGCCGGCCCGGACCTCGGCAACCTGCGCGCCGGGCTGGTCGCCGGTGCGTTCTCCGGAACGGCCGCGCTGGTCAGCGGGGGCGTGCTGTGCGTGGCGGCGGTGGCCCTGATCAGGCGCTCACTGCCTCAGGCCGGCTCGCCGAACGGCCGGGCGTAGCGGGCCGACACCTGCGGCCGCTCCCGGCCCTGGAACCGCAGCTCCAGGCGGGCCGCGATCTCGGCCCGGGTGCCGACCAGCTCGACGGTGCTCAGGCAGGGCAGGTCCGGCATCGTCATCGGGTCCAGGTCGTACGCGTTGATCAGGCACAACCGGGTCAGCCCCGGGTGCTGCCCGAGCAGCGGCAGGTCGATCAGGCGGCCCGGCGGCGCCTCGAACTCGCAGGTCAGGTCGCGCAGGCCGGTGAACGACTCGAGCGCCTTGACCGAGAACTCCCCGCCGAGACCGAGCCGGACCACCGGTGTCGCCCGCAGCCCGGCCGGGATGATCGCCTCGGCGCCGTCGAACGCCAGGTGCAGCGCCAGCCGCCGCCGGTCGTCGCGGGTCTCGATCCGCAGGTTCTCCCGGGGGTTCTGCACCAGCAGGACCGCCAGCGACTCCGGCAGCAGGACGCCGCTGAGGCCGGCGCAGTTGATCCAGAGCCGGAGCACGGCCGACTGCCGCAGGTCCAGGTCACCCTGGGCGTCGAACCACTCCAGGTACTGGATCCGGGGCTGGGCGGCGAGCACGCCGGTGAGGCCCCGGTCCGGGCCGGACCAGGACACGCTCACCAGCTTGGGCAGCCGGTCCAGCGCGGTCCAGTCGACCGGGCCGTCCGCCGGGACGAGCGGGCGCAGGTCGAGCGCGGTGGTCCAGGACGGCAGCAGGTGGACCCCGGCGCCGAAGTCGACCTCCACGCCCGTGTCGAGACTGGCGCGGCGCAGGTCACGTACTGAACGGAAGTTCCACGTGTTCGCGGGCACCCGGACACACTAAGCCTGTTCAGCGGGCCCGGCCTAGTCCCGGGGCCAGGCGGCCAGGCGATCTCTGAGCTGGGCGATCATTGCGGCATCCAGGCCGTACAGGGTGAAGCGGACATCGTCCAGACGGTCCAGGTAGCGGCCGGCGTCGGCGATGTCCCGCGGATCGATGGCCGGGTCGGCGGCGTGGGCCAGCTCCATGATCCGGTCCAGCGGGTACCGCTCCAGGGCGGCCGCGACGTCGATGTAGTCGCGGACCTCGCGCCGGTTGACCAGCGCGGCGACCTTCGTGGCGACCAGGTCGTCGAGGTGCATGACCGGGCCGAGGTCCATCACCACCGGCGCGCGGCTGCGGTCCAGCCGGCACAGGGTGAGACGAAGCGCCCGATCCTCGCCGGCGACCAGGAATTCCTGGAGGTCGGCGTCCATTCCGGCGAACAATTCGTCGCCCTCCTCGCGGACCACCCGATAGCCGGCCTCGGTGAGCGCCGCGGCGACCTCACCGGCCGCCGCGGTCACGCCGTCGGTCAGATCGGTGAACAGGTCGATGTCCTCGGTGGGGCGGGCGACCAGGCCGTTCACCAGCCAGGCCACGCCGCCGCCCAGCACGAACCCGTGCTTGTCGGCGACGGCGAGTGCGATGCGCGCGACGTCCCGATAGAAGTCGTCGACGCCCATTCTTTTATGCGGCCGTGGCGAACAGAACGCGCAGCCGGGGATGGCGGGCCTCCCACGCGGCGCGCACGCCCCGCGGCAGATTCAGGTCGGGCCAGACCCGGACCAGGGTGGCGCCGTCGATAAATGCCCGCAACTCGTCGACCCGGATCGATTCGCGGAGCACATTCTCATACATCCACAGCAGCATCGTGCGCTGGCCGAGATCGAACGCGCGGTGCGGATGCCACCAAAGGCGCAACGGCAACTCCACCAGACCGCAGGTGGGCCCGCGCAATTCGGCAAGGGTGCCGGCCACCACGACCTGCCGGTGCGGCCTGGCCAGGTGGACGACGGGGGCGGCGCTCGCGGACATGGGCCCAGCCTAAACCGGCATCCCCACCGAAAAGCAAGCGCCTTCGCTCCGGGGGCGCGGGAAACATTCGATCCTGCCCGGTCAGGCGCATCATGAGTGACCTTTTCCGGGAATTCTCCGATCGTGATTTCCGGATCGTCATGCGCTCTCGTTCATGGCGGCGTCCAGAAGTGCCAGTGCCGTGCGGTGCACGGTCGCGGCGGCCTGCTCCCGGGTGCGGCCGGCGATGTCGAGCAGCCAGACGAGCGACTCGATGCCGGTCGCCGAGCGGATGGCGACGGCCAGCTCCGGCCGGTCGACGCCGGGGTGGGTCGCCGCGAGTGGGGCCAGCGCGTCCTCGATCCACCCGATCGCCCGGCCGCGGCGCAGCAGCGGCCGGTCCTCCTCGGCCGGGTCGTCCAGTGACAGCCGCAGCGCCGACCGCAGCTGCGGCTCGTAGCTCAGGTTGTAGTGGGTGAACGCGACCATGAACGCGGCCAGGCGGGCCCGGGGCTCGGCCGGCGCGGTCTCGTCGAGCAGGGTGTCCGGCTGGAGTCGCGGCTGGGCGGCGAGGAGCAGGGCGCGCTGGTTCGGAAAGTACCGATACGCCGTGGTGCGGGAGATGCCGCTGTGCGCGGCGGAGTCCTCCACCCGCGGGGTCTGGCCCTCGGTGAGGAGCTCGCGGGTGGCGTCGATCAGGGCCTGGCGGGTGCGGGACTTCTGACTCGTCCGGCCGGTGGACTCATATGGGATCGGCATCGCCATCATGGTATCGTAGTCCCACGAAACCTGGAGCGCGTGGAGGAGCCATGACGAGCAGCCACGATCCGACCGTTACCGACCCTGAGCTGTATTCCGTCGTGTTCGAGAACGATCGGGTCCGGGTCCTCGAATATCGGGATCTTCCCGGCGACCGGACTCATCCGCATCGCCATCCGGACACCGTGATGGTCACGCTCAGCGCGTTCCGCCGGCGGGTCAGCGACGGTGACCGGGCCGTCGACGTGGAGATGCCGGCCGGTGTCGTGCGGTGGGTGGGCGCGCAGGAGCACTCCGGGCACAACGTGGGGGACTCCCCGACGCACGGGATCTTCGTCGAGCTGAAGGAGCCGGGCGCCGGGGTGGCCGGCGGGGTGCTCGGCCCTCAGTCCTGAACGGCGACGCCGCCGATGGGGTGCGCGCGTCCCCGGCCGTGAGCGGCGACGCCTCCGATGGGTCTCGTCGTCCCCAGCCGTGAGCGGCTACCGCGTGCGGCCCGGCGGCGGGCCGGCGCGGGCGGTCAGGCGAAGCGTTCGGTGGTGACCGGGATCAGGCCGCGGTCGCGGACGTCGGCGGTGAGTTTGCGCAGCACCGCGCCGGCCACGTCGGGGCTCGCGCCGTCCGGGCCGTTGCCCAGCAGCATCGTGACGTCCAGGCCCCAGGCGATGCCGAGGCCGATCCGGCGCAGGTTCCAGGTGAACCGGTGGTCGCCCGCGCGGCCCTCGCCGGCCGGCAGGCCGCCCGGGGTGCTGCCGGCCCAGACCGCGCTCAGTTCGGCCAGCCCCGCGGCCCGGGGCTCCTTGGCGAACAGCACGCGGTAGACCCGCTTCTCGCTGAACCCGCGGGGCGCCTCGTCCTCGACCAGCCGCAGCGGGGCCGCGTTGGTGAACCGGACCCAGTCGCCGAAGCGGGAGCGCAGTTCCAGCTCGCTGGGCAGGGCGCCGCCGTCGAGCTGCCGGAACACCCGCGCGGCGCGGTCCCGGCGGATCGGGGTGATCATGGCGAGGAGGTCCTCGTCCGTACGCAGGAATCTCCCGAACGACCCGGTGCCGCGCCACCCGGCGTCCCCGGCCGCCCACATCGCGCCGGCCAGGCCCACGGTCACGTGGTCCTCGCCGTAGGCGAATTCCTCGACCAGGATGGCGTCCCCGGCCAGCAGGTAATAGTCCATGATTCATCGATTGAACCCGCCGCCCGGCGGGCGCGCACGCCCTGGCCGGTGTCGCGTTGCCGACGTGCGGACTTGATCACACGGTGCCGGGAGCCAGGTGAGAACGTTCGCCCTCGTGCGGACTTGATCACACGGTGCCGGGAGCCAGGTGAGAACGTTCGCCCTCGTGCGGACTTGATCACGTGTGCCGGGGCCCAGGTGGGAGCGCTCGTCCTCGTGCGGACTTGATCACACGGTGCCGGGGCCCAGGTGGGAGCGCTCGCCGTCGTGGTCGAGGATGCACAGGATCTCGGCCGGTCCGCCCGCCGAGCCGAACGCGTGCGGGACCATCGTGGAGAACTCGGCGGCCTCGCCCGTCGTCACGACGATGGTCCGGTCGGCGAGCCGCAGGACGATCGTCCCGGAGAGCACGACGAACCAGTCCCGCCCCGGATGCACCCGCAGGTCGGTGGGGACGGCCCGGTCGACGCGGAGCTTCGCGACGGTCATCCCGGCCGGCGTGCCCTCCCGGCTGAGCAGCCAGGTGGTCATGCCGCGCGCGTCGTCGTGGTGCGGGCGGATCACCACGTCCTCGTCGCGGCCGGACTCGACCAGCTGGTCGAGGGAGGTGCCGAGGGCCCGGGCGATCGGGGCGAGCTGGTCCAGCGCGATCCGGCGGTGCCCGGTCTCGATGCGGCTCAGCGTGGACGGGGTCAGGTAGGCGCGGGCGGCCAGCTCGTCGAGGGTCCAGCCGCGGGCGACCCGCAGGCCGCGGATCCGCTGCCGGACCAGGGCGTCCAACTCGCCGTCTTGCGTCATACGCAAGATGGTATGTCAGAGACGCAAGACGAGGGTACGGTCGTGGCATGGCACACGAACACGGTCACCAGCACGGCCACCACCAGCACGGCCACGGTCACCAGCAGCAGCAGGGGCACGGGGACGGGCTGGCGCAGATGCTCGACCTGGACGCCGAGGTCCTGCGGGACTACTACCGCGAGGTGATCGGCTGGGCCGGCTCGCTCGTCCCGGCCACCCCGCGCATCGTCGACCTGGGCGCCGGCACCGGGACCGGGACCATCGCGCTGGCCCGGCACCTGCCCGCCGCCACGCTGACCGCGGTCGACATGGACGAGGAGATGCTCGCCCACCTGCGGCGGCGGGCCGACGAGGCGGGGTTCGGCGACCGGATCAGTACGGTCCGGGCCGACCTGGACGGCGACTGGCCCGCGCTCGGCCCGGCCGACCTGGTGTGGGCGTCCGCGTCGATGCACCACCTGGCCGACCCGGCGCGCACCCTCGGCCAGGTCTTCGAGGTGCTCCGGCCGGGCGGCGTCTTCATGATCACCGAGATCGACGGGTTCCCGCGGTTCCTCACCGATCCGGCCGGGGTCGCGGTCGAGCAGCGGGCCCACGACGAGCTGGCCAGGATGCGCCTCGAGGGCGGCCTGCACATGGGTGTGGACTGGGGCGCCCGGTTGACGGCGGCCGGGTTCACCCTGGCCGGGGAGCGGCAGTTCGACATCGAGCTGGCCGGGCCGCTGGACGCCACCGCGGTGCGGTATGCGCAGGTCACCCTGGGGCGCAGCGCGGAGCGGCTGGCGGGGCGGCTCACCGCGGACGAGCTGGCGGCGTTGACGGCGTACGCCGAGAATGCCGCGGACCGCGACGATCTCGCGGTCCGGGCCACCCGCTATGTCTGGATCGGCCGCAGGCCCTAGACCAGGGCCGGGGCGCGGACCCGGGCGAAGTAGTCGAGCACCGGCTGCGGCCCGGGCGCGACCAGGGCGAGGTAGCCGTCCGGGCGGACCACCCGGAACGGCCCGGTGACCTGGACCTGGCGGACGAATCCCAGGTCCAGGCCCGGCACCGGGGCCGGGCCGAGCACCGTGAAGTGCGAGCCGCGGAACAGGTCGAACAGCCGGGCGCCGGTCGGCAGGCGGCCGTCCGGGGCGGGATGACCGCCACCCGCGGTGATCAGCGGCCCCTCCGGGTACGCCGGATGATCCCGGCGATTCCTCCGCGACTGCCGGGCCATACCGGCCTTCATCAGCGGCCCGAGCAGGGGGCGCGCGAGGCGCGAGCCCAACATCCCGGACATCCGCCGGTCACTGTCCGCGAGGATGCTGCGGGCCACCGGCATTCTTTCGATCTCGTACGTGTCCAGCAGCGCGCCCGTCGCCTCGCCGCGCAGGACCATGCCCAGCTTCCACCCCAGGTTGTACGCGTCCTGGATGCCGGTGTTCATCCCGTGCCCGCCGAACGGGCTGTGCACGTGCGCGGCGTCCCCGGCCACGAACCGGTTCCCGGCCCGGAACCGCGACGCCATCCGCACGTTGTACCGCCACCGGGAGATCCACTCCACCTCGGTGATCCGCAGGTCCGGCCGGCCGCTGCGGGTCCGGAACGCCGCCCGCAGCACGTCCGGATCGGCCTCGACGCCGGACGCGACGATCTGCCACAGCCCGGCCCCCTGCGGCCGGGCGGCCAGCATGCCGGCGCCGGGATCCAGCCACAGGTGCACCCCGTCGGCCGGGTCGAGCCCGTCGAGCCGGACGTCGGCGACCACCGCGCTCTGCTCCCCGGAGTGACCGGTGAACGCGACGCCCATCGCCTTGCGGACCACGCTGTGCCCGCCGTCCGCGCCGACCACGAACCGCGCGGTGATCGCCTCCCCGGTCGCCAGCGTGACGCGCTCGCCGTCGACGCCGGTCACCTCCACCCCGAACTCGACCGCCCGGCCCAGCTCGGCGAGCCGCTCCCGCAGGATCGCCTCGGTCCGCCACTGCGGGAGGGCGATCAGATTCGGGTACGGATTCTCGGCCGTCGCCACGTCCGGCGGCACATCCCCGCGGAACAGCAGGCGGGTGCCCAGGTGGAACCGGGTGCGGCGCTCGACGGAGCCGGCCGCGGTGATCGCCGGGGCGGCGCCGAGGTCATCCAGGGCGGCCAGCGACAGCGGCTTGAGGCTGAACCCGCGGGAGCCCGGCGCGGGCCGCGGCTCGCGCGCCACGATGCGGAAGTCGACGCCCTGACGGGCGAGGTCACAGGCGAGGGTGAGCCCGGTCGGGCCGGCGCCGACGATGAGTACGTCCATGCCTACAACTGTACCTATACAAATGTAGGCGTGGGCATGGGAGAATTCTCGGATGTCGTTACGTTTCGCGGTCCTCGGACTGTTGGAGGACGGCCCGGCCAGCGGATATGCGCTGACCGCCCGGTTCGAGAAGTCGTTGCAGCGGTTCGCCTGGACCGCCCGGCAGAGCCACATCTACCCAGAGCTGGCCCGGCTGGCCGAGGACGGGCTGATCGAGGTCGCCGAGGAGGGCGCGCGGGGGCGGCGGACGTACGCGATCACCGCTTCGGGGCGGGACGCCCTGCGTGGGTGGCTGCTGTCGCCGCCCAAGCCGCGCGCGGTCCGCGACGAGCAGATCCTGCGGCTGTGCCTGATCTCCGCGCTGGAGCCGGCCGAGGCCCGGGCGGTCGTCCAGAGCCAGCTCGCCGAGGCCGACGAACTCGCCGTCGAGCTGCGCGCGATGGCCGACCTGGCCGACACCGACCGCCGCCACCCGCGCGGCCGCCTCCGGTTCGGCCGGCTCGCCATCGAGCTCGGCGTCCGCCAGGCCGAGGCCCAGCGCGAGTGGGCGGCCTGGGCCCTCGACCAACTCGAGCGGGCATGATCGCGGCCATGGACCTGCCCGAGTTCGTCTACCACCCGGATCCGATCGCCACCGGCGCCGTCACGCGGGAGCCGGTCGACTGCCTCTGCTGCGGCCGGGAGCGGCCTCTGACCTACGCCGGGCCGGTGTTCGCCGAGGAGGAGCTGGACAGCGAGCTGTGTCCGTGGTGCATCGCCGACGGCAGCGCGGCGGCGCGGTTCGACGCCACGTTCACCGACGTGCCGGCGGAGCTCCCGGCCGAGGTGGCCGAGGTCGTGCTGCGGCGCACGCCGGGCTTCACCGGGCGGCAACAGGAACGCTGGCTGGCCCACTGCGGCGACGCCGCCGAGTTCCACGGCCCGGTCGGCGCGGCCGAGCTGGCGTCGCTCCCGGACGCCCGGGAGTCGGTGCGGGCCCACCTGACCGGCTATTACGGCTGGCCGGCCGAGGTGGCCGAGGCCCTCCTCAACGCCTTGCGCCGGGACGGCGACGGCACGGCCTACCTGTTCCGGTGCCGCCACTGCGCCACCCACCTCGCGTACGCCGACTTCGCCTAGGAAGGGTCGCCATGGGAACCGATATGGACGGGCGGGTGCAGGTGCGGCCGGGTGGGCCGGGGACGCCGTGGGCGGACGCTGATCTCGATGTGGGTGGGATTCCGCGGAGCTACGAGGCGTTCGGGTTGCTGTTCGGGGTCCGCAACGTCGCCGGGTTCGTGCCGGTGGCCCCGGCGCGCGGAATTCCCGGCGATGCCGGGGCGGACGTGCTCGCGGCGGCCCATCGGTTCGACGACCACTACGAGCACAGCTGGGTGACCTGGGCGGAGCTGGACCGGATCGACTGGGACCGGCCGGCGCCGGTCGTGAACGCGTGGCTGTCGCGCTATCGGGTCACCGCAGGCCGGCTGGTGCGGGTGGGCAAGGGCGGATGGACGCCGCCGGACGCCGACCCGGCCGAGGGCGCCGAGTGGCGCGACGGCGACGTCGTCTGGCGGGCCGAGCGGGCCGTGCCCCGGGAGATCCTCGACGACCTCCCGGAGCTGCGGCACCGGCTCGACGGCATGCGGGCGCTGGCCGGGAAGCACGGCGGCGACAACGTGCGCATGATCGTCTGGTTCTACGGCTGACCGAGGCGGGTGGTGACGATCAGGTCGTGGAGGGTGGCGACCGCGGTCGCCGACGGGTGGTTCGGCAGCGGGGAGTTGTCGCGGGCGGTCTCCAGGTCGGCGCGCAGGCGGGGGATGTCGTCGGCCAGGCGGGCGGCGACGTCCGGTGGGAACGGGCCGTGTTCGGCGTCGCGCTTGGCGGCGATCAGGTCCGGGACGTAGGGCAGCGACGTGCCCAGCACCCCCAGATCGGTCTCCAGCTGACCGGTTCTCATCAGGTGGATGCCGGTCAGCAGGACCCGCAGCGTGTACAGCGCCGGCTTCAGCTCGCCGGTCTTCGCGTACAGCTTCTCCTGGCTGTGCGAGAACCCCAGGTAGTGATAGGCGTGATTGCTGGTGATCAGCCCGGGCGTCAGGTCGACCAGCGCGGCGTGCAGCGGCGACGTGACGACCACGAGCGGGGACAGCAGTTGCTCCAGGACGTAGCCGTTGCGGCTGTTCAGCAGCTTGGCGAACTTCAGCAGGTCGTGCGAGACGACGTCCAGCTCGACGCCGTCGCGGACGCCGGCGCGCTGCAGCGTGGCCGGGCCGGTGTGCAGCCCGACGACCTCGACGGCCGGGAGCACGTGCGCGGCGCGCAGGTCGAGGTCGGAGTCGATCGAGGCGAAGCCGTACAGGTGGGCGCCGCTCACGGTGCAGAAGACCAAGGGATAGGGAAGCTGCCGGGCGACGTCCGCCGCCCACTCCGGCACTGCGATGGTCATTCTCTCCCCTTGGGTACGTCGTGAGCCCCGTTCACCGGGACAGTCCTCGTTCCCGGACGCCGGCCAGCAGCCGGTCGACCAGGTCGCGGTCCGGATGCTCGGGCAGCCGGGTCCCGGCGGCGGCCGTGCCCAGGTCGGCGAGGAGCTCGGCGGCCCACGCGGCCACGTCGTCCCAGGCGACCGAGCCCTGCCGGACGGCGAGCAGCCGGTCCCGCAGGTGCCGCACGTCGACCAGGATCTCGCCGGTCCGCAGCACGTGCGCGCCGGCCATCAGCAGCCGGATCATGTGCATGGCCTGCTTGTGGTTGATCTCCCCGGTCCGGGCGCGCCGGGACGCGACCTTGTCGAGCTGGTCGCGCGCGTAGTTCCCGTAGGTCTCGGCGACCCGCCGGGACAGGAACGCGGTGCGGGCGGCGAGCAGTTCCTCGCCGTCGACCGTGCTCGACTCGATCAGCGGGGACCAGAGCACTTCCAGAACGGTCGGGTTGGCCTGCAGCGCCAGGGTGCAGAACCGCTCGACCTCCCAGGAGAACTGCTCCTCGGCGGGCCCGTCCAGGTGGGTGGGCGGCTTGTCGAGGCGCCAGAAGTCCCGGGTCGGGGCCGCGTAGACCCCGCGCCGGTCATAGTCGCTTTCCGGCCCGTCCAGCCCGTAGGCGCGGGAGCCGACCACGACAGCCAGGATCGTGTGCTTCTCGATCAGCTCCGTCATGCCCGGGACGGTAACGAAGACCGGCCCGGGCGTGCGCGGCAATTACGCCGTACCAAACAATTGGGTTGATCTTGATCTTAGAGATCGAGGACGGTGCCGTCGATGTCGCTCAGGTCGGCGGCGGACAGCTCGGGGTTGTTCAGGGCGGCGATGTTGTTCTCCAGCTGCTGGACGCTGGACGCGCCGATGATCAGGCTGGTCATCCGGGGGTCGCGCAGCGCCCAGGCCAGCGCGAGCTGGGCCAGGGACTGACCGCGCCGCTTGGCGATGTCGTTGAGCGCGTGCAGCCGGCCGAGGGTCTTCGCGTCGAGCGAGCTCTCGTTGAGGAAGACGCTGGTCCGGATCCGCGAGTCGTCCGGGATGCCGTCCAGGTACCGGTCGGTGAGCAGGCCCTGCTGCAGCGGGCTGAACGCGATGCAGCCGGCGCCCGCCTCCTCCAGCGTGTCCAGCAGGTTGTCGTGCTCGGTCCAGCGGTTCAGGATCGAGTAGGACGGCTGGTGGATCAGCAGCGGCGTGCCCAGCTCGCGCAGGATCGCGGCGGCCTTCGCGGTCTGCTCGGCCTTGTAGTTGCTCAGGCCGACGTAGAGGGCCTTGCCGGAGCGCACGATGTGGTCGAGCGCCCCCATCGTCTCCTCCAGCGGGGTCTCCGGGTCCGGCCGGTGGTGGTAGAAGACGTCCACGTAGTCGAGGCCGAGCCGCTGCAGCGACTGGTCCAGCGAGCTGACCAGGTATTTCCGCGAGCCGAAGTCGCCGTAGGGGCCGTCCCACATGGTGTAGCCGGCCTTGCTGGAGATGATCATCTCGTCGCGGTGGCTCTTGAAGTCGGCGGCCAGGATCCGGCCGAAGTTGGTCTCCGCGCTGCCGGGCGGCGGGCCGTAGTTGTTGGCCAGGTCGAAGTGGGTGACCCCGAGGTCGAAGGCGCGGCGCACGATGTCCCGCTGGCGGTCGGCCGGGCGGGTGTCACCGAAGTTGTGCCAGAGGCCCAGGGAGATGGCGGGCAGTTTGAGTCCGCTGCGACCGGTGCGGCGGTACGTCATGGACTCGTAGCGATCAACGGCAGGGGTGTAGGTCACAGCTCCACCCTAGGAGTACCGATCTTGGTCATGTCCACTGGTAGGTTGGTTGCCAGCCGCGTGGGAGAGACCCGGGTCTCGACACATCGACGAGCACGGGCGCCGAAGGGGCAACTCCTCCCCGGAATCTCTACAGGCACCCGAACTGCGCGGGCAGGCGACTCTGAAGTCCCCGTTTGTGGGTATGACAGAGGGGGAGGGCTTTGTCAGCCTTCTCAAGCCCGGGAGTCGCCCATGACGTCGTCATTCACCCACCGCCACATCGGTCCGCAGGCTGACGAGCAGACCGAGATGCTCAAGGCCGTCGGGTACGAGTCGCTCGGCGACCTGATGAACGCGGCGATCCCGTCGTCGATCCGGTTCCGGGGCGAGCTGGATCTGCCGGCCGGCGCCTCCGAGGAGGAGACGATCGCCGAGCTGCGCGCGATCGCCGGCCGCAACGTCGTCGCCACCCCGATGATCGGCCTGGGCTACTACGGCACCCACACGCCCGCGGTGATCAAGCGGAACGTGCTGGAGAGCCCGGCCTGGTACACGGCGTACACGCCGTACCAGCCGGAGATCAGCCAGGGCCGCCTGGAGGCGCTGCTCAACTTCCAGACCATGGTCACCGACCTGACCGGGCTGACCACCGCGAACGCGTCGATGCTGGACGAGGCGACGGCGGTCGCCGAGGCGATGACGCTGGCCCGCCGGGCTTCCAAGACCAAGTCTTCGACGTACGTCGTGGACGCCGACACGTTCCCGCAGACGCTCGCCGTGCTGCGCACCCGGGCCGAGCCGCTCGGCATCGACGTCAAGCTGGTCGACCTGGACGCCGGCGACGAGCTGCCGGCCGAGTTCTTCGGCCTGCACCTGCAGTACCCGGGCGCGTCCGGCGCGGTCCGCGACCACGCCGCCCTGGTCGAGGCCGCGCACGCCAAGGGCGCCCTGGTCACGGTCGCCGCCGACCTGCTCGCGCTGACCCTGCTGCGGGCCCCGGGCGAGATCGGCGCGGACATCGCGGCCGGCACCACCCAGCGCTTCGGCGTGCCGCTCGGCTTCGGCGGCCCGCACGCGGGTTACCTGGCCGTCCGGGCCGGGCTGGAGCGCTCGCTGCCCGGGCGCCTGGTCGGCGTCTCCAAGGACGCGGACGGGGCGCCGGCGTACCGGCTCGCCCTGCAGACCCGCGAGCAGCACATCCGCCGGGAGAAGGCGACCAGCAACATCTGCACCGCCCAGGTCCTGCTCGCCGTGATGGCCGGGATGTACGCGGTCTACCACGGCCCGGCCGGGCTGCGCGCGATCGCCAAGCGGGTCCACGGCCACGCCCTGACCCTGTCCGGCAGCCTCGCGGCGGCCGGCGTCCAGGTCGCCCACCAGGCGTTCTTCGACACGATCACGGCGGTCGTCCCCGGGCGCGCCGAGGCGATCGTGGCGGCCGCCGCCGAGTCCGGCGTCGACCTGCGCCTGGTCGACGCGGACCGGGTGTCGATCGCGGCCGACGAGACCACCACCGCGGCGCACGTCGCGGCGGTGCTGGCCGCGTTCGGCGCGACCGTCGCCGAGCCGGCCGAGTGCGGCGCCAAGCCGCTCGCCCGGACCAGCGACTACCTGCACCACCCGGTCTTCAACACGCACCACTCCGAGACCAGCATGCTGCGCTACCTGCGCCGGCTCTCGGACCGCGACTACGCGCTGGACCGCGGCATGATCCCGCTGGGCTCGTGCACGATGAAGCTGAACGCCACCACCGAGATGGAGGCGGTCACCTGGCCCGAGTTCGCGAACATCCACCCGTTCGCCCCGTCCGACCAGACCCGGGGGTACGAGGAACTGGTCGCCCAGCTGGAGGGCTGGCTCGCCGAGATCACCGGCTACGACGCGGTCAGCGTCCAGCCGAACGCCGGCTCCCAGGGTGAGCTGGCCGGCCTGCTCGCGATCCGTGGCTACCACCGCTCGCGCGGCGAGACGCACCGCGACGTCTGCCTGATCCCGTCGTCCGCGCACGGCACCAACGCGGCCAGCGCCGTGATGGCCGGCATGCGGGTGGTCGTGGTGGCCTGCGACGAGAACGGCAACGTCGACCTCACCGACCTGGCCGCCAAGATCGAGAAGCACGCCGGCTCGCTCTCGGCGATCATGGTGACCTACCCGTCCACGCACGGCGTCTACGAGACCTCGATCGCCGAGCTGTGCGAGAAGGTACATGCGGCCGGTGGTC
The DNA here is from genome assembly GCF_019704555.1 of Actinoplanes sp. L3-i22. Classification (NCBI taxonomy): domain Bacteria; kingdom Bacillati; phylum Actinomycetota; class Actinomycetes; order Micromonosporales; family Micromonosporaceae; genus Actinoplanes; species Actinoplanes sp. L3-i22. The sequence continues at coordinate 6,145,159 of NZ_AP024745.1, read as the reverse complement.
AGGTGTACGTCGACGGCGCGAACCTGAACGCGCTGGTCGGCTACGCCAAGCCGGGCAAGTTCGGGGCGGACGTGTCGCACCTGAACCTGCACAAGACGTTCTGCATCCCGCACGGCGGCGGCGGTCCCGGCGTCGGCCCGGTCGCGGTCCGCGCGCACCTCGCCGACTTCCTGCCCGGCAACCCGCTCGAGCAGGGCGACCACCACGCCGTCTCGGCGGCGGCGCACGGCTCGGCCGGCATCCTGCCGATCTCCTGGGCGTACGTGCGGATGATGGGCCCGGACGGCCTGGCCCAGGCCACCGCGACCGCGGTGCTGGCCGCGAACTACGTGGCGGCCCGGCTGCGCGAGCACTACCCGGTGCTCTACGCGGGGGAGCACGGCCTGGTCGCGCACGAGTGCATCCTCGACCTGCGGCCGATCACCAAGGCCACCGGCGTCTCCGTCGACGACGTCGCGAAGCGGCTGATCGACTACGGCTTCCACGCGCCGACCATGTCGTTCCCGGTGGCCGGCACACTGATGGTGGAGCCGACCGAGAGCGAGGACCTGGCCGAGCTGGACCGGTTCTGCGACGCCCTGATCGCGATCAAGGCGGAGATCGATCAGGTCGCCGCGGGCGTCTGGCCCAAGGACGACAATCCGCTGGCCAACGCGCCGCACACCGCGTCGGCGGTGACCGCGGACGAGTGGGAGCACCCCTACCCGCGCTCGGTCGCCGGCTTCCCGAAGGGCGTCGACCGGACCGCGAAGTACTGGCCGCCGGTGCGCCGTATCGACGGGGCGTACGGGGACCGGAACCTGGTCTGCTCGTGCCCCTCGCCGGAGGCCTTCGAGAGCTGACCCTACGATTTGATGCGCAGGTCGCGGTTCTTCATCGGATCGCGGCCTGCGCCGTCTTTGCCCGCCGGCCGCCGGTCTGTCTCAACCGAGAAGTCCACGGATGTCGGGTGGTCGGGCCTCCTCATGAGAGGAGCCCGCTGGGGGGCTTCGGGCTGCGAAACTTCCGCCAAAACCGGGCGGCCGTATCGTTACCCTCAGTAACTAAGCGGCGAGTGCGTGCCGGGCCGGACCTCGGTGCGGTTCGATCGTGGTGCCGTCCGGCAGGAGCTCACCGGTGTCCTCGAAAACGATGACACCGTTGCACAGCAGGCTCCAGCCCTGCTCGCAGAAGGTCGCCACGGTACGGGCGGCCTCCCGGTCGATCGCGTCGGCTGGAGGGCATTGGTTCAGGTGATGGCACATCGCGGGTTTTCTCCGGTAGGGGGCTGTGTGAAGGTTCACAAAGTCGAGGCCGAACGTTACCTCACATCGAACGACAACGGTTCAACCGAGTGACGGCGTCGGGCCACGATTCCGCGCTTCCGATGGTCCACGTCCGGGGGCCTGCCGACCACTCTCCGGTACCTCCCTCCGGTGCTCCTCCGGCGGCTCCCACCGCCTGCCGTGCCCGTCACCATGCGTTACGTTCGTTTTCGTGGCGACAGGGTGATTCCGGTGACCCTGCTGAGCTTCTGACCGGGTTCCTGGCCGACAGCGGACTGCCGGTGCGAAACCTCGGCCGAACGGATGACAAAAATAGGACTAACGGCCATGGCACTATTTGCGGAGCGTCGCTCTACGTGTCGGCTGATGCCGGATCAGTGATGATCAACGCCACGCCCGGCGCACCCTCGCCGGTCCCCTCCGTCCCCGACGTCCACGCCGTCATCTGGGTACACGCCCCGCAGGTCACCACCGGTTCAACCGGTGACTGGGAACTCGGGACGTGGGCGGCGAGCTGGAGTCCTGAACAGCACGCGCAGGCGGTGCAGCGGGTCCGGGACGCGATCGGGCGGGGCGACGTCTATCAGGTCAATGTGGTGGGGCACGCGTCCGCGCCGTACGCCGGAGATCCGGCCGCGGCGCTGAACCGCGTCGCCGCCCTGCCCGGCGCGCGGTACGGCGGGGTCCTCGCCGCCCCGGACGGCTCCTGGGCGATCGCCACCGCGTCGCCGGAGACCCTCGTCGAGGTGCGCGACGGGCGGGTCCTCACCCGGCCGATCAAGGGGACCCGGCCGGCCACCGCCGAGGGCCGCCGGGAGCTGCTCGCCTCGGCCAAGGAACGCGCCGAGCACGTGATGATCGTCGACCTGGAGCGCAACGACCTCGCCCGGCTGCCCGGGACCGGGCCGGTGCGGGTGGAGGAGCTGTTCGCCGTACGCCAATGGTGTGGTCTTTGGCAGGCGGAATCGGTGGTTTCGGCGCCGCTGTCCGGCGACGTGGGTCTGGCCGAGCTGCTGCGGGCGGTCTGTCCCGGCGGGAGCGTCACCGGGGCGCCCAAGATCGCCGCGCTGGCGCAGATCGCCGCACTCGAACCGGTCGGCCGCGGGGTCAGCATGGGCGCCCTCGGCTGGATCGGGCACGACCACGTCGACCTGGGGCTGAGCATCCGCACGGTGGCCGTCGACGGCGCCCGCGTGCACGCCTGGGCCGGCGGCGGGATCACCGCCGACAGCGACCCGGAGGCCGAGGTCGCCGAGGCCGCCGCGAAGGCCGGACCGCTGCGGGCGGCGCTCGCGGGACCGGTCACAGCTTCCGCATAGTGGCTTCCGAGCGTTCTCTACCTATTGCGTGCCACTCTCAACGTCCGCCCCCACGATCGGGGGATGAGCGCGTACCTTGACGCACGCGTTTCCCGGACACGGTCCACAGTGACATCCCCTGCCACCGTGGGCCCCAGAGAAGGCGACACCCAGGTCATGCTCACTATCTCGCCGGTTTCGGAGGAGTTCGCGACGTTCGCGAACGACACCAGACAGCGACTGCACAGCAGCGCGTTCCAGCTGTGCCGCGATTGGCACCTCGCCCAGGACCTGACCCAGACCACCCTGACCAAGCTCTTCCTGAGCTGGGACCGGGCCGCGGACAGCGACAACCTTCCGGCGTACGCCCAGAAGGTCCTGTTCCGGACGTACGTCGACCATCGGCGCCGCCGCAGCTCCACCGAGTCGACCCCGGGCGAGCTGCGTGAACCCGAGTACTCGATGGACCTCGACCTGCGGATCACCATGCTCGGCGCGCTGCGCCGGCTCCCCGCCCGGGACCGGAAGATCGTGGTGCTGCGGTACTTCGCCGACCAGAGCGTCGAACAGGTCGCCGCCGAGCTCGACGTGCCGATCACCGTGGTCAAGAGCCAGACCCGGCGGTCGCTGATCAAGCTCAAGAACATGCTGCTGCGCGACCGGACGGCCCTGCTTGCGGCGTGACGGTATTCTTTCGCGCTGAAGGGGAGTAGTCCTCCCGCCGGTCGTTCGACATCCTGGGGCCCTCCGGCCCCCGACGCCCGGGCCTCGGGGTTTCCCGAGGCGGACCAGACCTTCGGCCCTGTTGGTGACGTGAGTTGCCGCGGACAGGGGCCGAGGTCTCGGGATGTCATCGGGGATCCGGTCTCCTGCCCCGGCGGGAGAGGAAACGACCATGGCCGTCGGCCAGGACCTCCGCGGGCGCCGCGTTCCGGAGCTCAACTATCCGGCCGGTGCGCTGCTCGTGGTGGCCGGGGTGCCCGGAGCGGGGAAGACGACGCTGCTCAAGCGGCTCTTTCCGCGGCCGGGGGTGCGGCTCCTCGACTCCGAGCAGGCCCGGGTCGAGTGGAGTCCGTATCTCGGGGCGATTCCGTACAAGTACTGGCGGCCGGTCGTGCACGTGGCGCACTTCGTGCGGTTGTACCGGGCGCTGCGAGGGACCGAATCGGTCGTGGTGCACGAGTCGGGGACTCGGGACTGGGCGACCCGGCTGATCGTCGGGGCGGCGCGGCGGGCGGATCGGCGTACGCATCTGCTGCTTCTCGATGTTGATCCGCGGGAGGCGCTGGCCGGGCAGGAGGCGCGCCGGCGCCAGGTGCGGCGGTCCTCGTTCGCGACGCACGTGCGCAAGTGGCAGCGGCTGCTGTCGGCGGTCGCCGACCCGGGCCACCGGATCCACCGCGACGTGGCCACCATCACGATCATCGACCGGCCGGCGGCGGCCGGGCTGAGTGCCATCAGCTTCGACGGGCTCCACCTCGCCCAGCTTTCTCCGGCCCGCGATTTCGCCGTTCCCGCGGCCCTCGCGGCCTGATCCGGTAACGGCTGGATAGGATTTCGGGCATGACAGTACGGCCGATTCGGCTCTACGGTGACCCGGTCCTGCGCACGCCCTCCGACCCGGTGACCGATTTTGACGCCAGCCTGCGCGAGATCGTCCGGGACCTGGAGGACACCGTCCGGGAGCCGGGGCGGGCCGGGGTTGCCGGGCCGCAGATCGGGATCGGGCTGCGGGTGTTCTCCTACAACGTGGCCGGGCAGGTCGGGCATCTGATCAACCCGGTGCTGTCCGACTTCGACGGGGAGCAGGAGGACGACGAGGCCTGCCTCTCGCTGCCCGGGCTCGGCTACTCGACGAAGCGGGCGATGTCGGTCACCGCGCGCGGCTTCGATCAGCACGGTGAGCCGGTGGTGATCGCGGGGACGGGCTTCCTGGCGCGGGCGCTGCAGCACGAGACGGACCATCTGGACGGGCGCCTCTACATCGACACCCTGGTCGGGGACGTGCGGCGGCAGGCACTCCGGGAACTTCGGCGGGTCGTGCCGCGCTGATGGCCGCCGACCCGAGGATCGGTGATGTCCGGCGGCTCGCGGCGGAGTCGCTGGCGGACGGGGATGCGACGGGGTGGTTCGAGCGGCTCTATGCCGAGGCGCGGGACGGGCGGGCCACCGTGCCGTGGGACGTGCCCTCGGCCAGCGTGAACCTGCGGGAGTTCGCGCTTGCGGGTGGGGACGGGCAGCGGGCGCTGGTGGTCGGGTGCGGCAACGGGCGGGATGCTGAACACCTCGCGGGGCTGGGGTATGCGGTGACCGCTTTTGATATCTCTGGGACGGCGATTGCGCTGGCTCGGTCGCGGCATCCCCGGTCGGCGGTCGACTATCGGGTGGCCGATCTGCTGGAGCCGCCGGCGGAGTGGCGGCGGGGCTACGACTTCGTGCTGGAGAGCAACAACGTTCAGGCTCTGCCGGCGGAGATCCGCGCCCGCGCGATCGCCGAGGTGGGCACGTTCGTCGCCGCCGGGGGAACGCTCCTCGTTCTCGCCGCCGCCGTCACCGACTCCTCGGGCGACGGGCCGCCGTGGCCGCTGACCCGCGCCGAGATCGACGCCTTCGCTGCCTCGGGCCTGCGTCAGGAGTCCGTCGAACGACTGGAGTCCCCGAATTCGGGCGTGCTGCTGTCCCGCTGGCGCGCCCTCTTCAGCCGCTGACCCCGGGCTGGGTTGCTGCCGCGCTCCTGCTGGGCCGCGCCGCCGCCAGCCCCGGCTGTGCTCCCGCCGGGCTGTGCTCCCGCCGGGCTGTGCTCCCGCCGGGCTGTGCTCCCGCCGGGCCGGGCCGGGCTGGTGTCGGGGCCCGGCTTGTGCTGGGCGGCCGGGTCAGAGGCGCAGGACCAGGCCGGAGCGGGCGACGGTGACCTCCCCGTCGAAGCGGCTGCGCGCGGCCTCGGCCGCCTCCTCCGGCGGAGTCTCCGCGAAGAGGTGCGTCAGCACGAGATGACCGGCCGCGGCCTGCGCCGCCTCCCCGCCCGCAATGGTCGCGCTGGAAAGAAAACCAACGGCCTCCTTCGGTACGTCGTCAAGATGGGAAGCCTCGGCCAGGAAGACATCCGCGTCCCGGGCCAGGCGGGCCACCTCCGGGCTGGGCCCGCAATCCCCGGTATACGCCAGCACCTGCCCGCCGGCGCTGATCCGCAGCCCCGCATTCGGCACCCAGTGCGGCAGCAGCGCCGTCTCGACCCGGAACGGCCCCGCCTCGAACCGGTCACCCGGCACGAACTCGTGCAGATCGAGCCCGCTGTCCAGCATCCCCGGCCGGTCCAGCGCGAGCACCGCGTCCAGCGCACCGCCCGGCGCGAACACCGGCAGCGGCGGCGCCGGCTCGGCACGCAGCACCCGGGCCCGGAGCAGCGGGTTCAGGTCGGCGCAGTGGTCCGGATGACCGTGACTGACGATCACGGCGTCGATGTCGGGGCTGGGCAGGCGGGGCATCGTCCCGTACCCCACATCGACGACCAGCCGGAAACCGTCCAGCTCGACCAGGAACCCGCTGCACGCCTCACCGCGCAGCGGCCAGGCGCCGCACCCGCCGAGCACCGTGATACGCATCGCCAGCCCCTCTACTTCGGACTCCGGACGCTAACAAATTCTGGTGATCGTTTGAGGTTTTCCACAGCAGCGGCTTGTCCACAGGCCCCTCGGCGTGATCTTGAGAATTCCGGGATAATGGCTGGTGGCGGCCTGCCCCCGGTGGAGGGTGGGGTCTGCCCGCACGGCCTGGTCGGCCGGGCGGCGCGGGCTGCGGAGGTCGGCTGGTGGTTACGGCTGTTCCGCGGGCCTTTGACGACCGTGGGCGCCAGCTCGTTCGATTCGGCTGGTGGTGAGGGCTGCTCAATCGCGCTGGGACAGCCCTGGACGCCAGCCGGCGGCTTGCGCGGACGGCTAAGCGCGCCCACGGCGTACCCCCGAAGCAACCGCAATCGGCAACTCCCGCAAGTGGCGGCCGCAGCCGTGACCGACAGCGGGCGGTGCCTGGCAAGCCATCAGCGAGCAGGCGGCAGCCGTGACCATCCGGCGGGGCAGCGGGGCAGCGGGGCAGCGGGCAGCGGGGCAGCGGTCTGGACGCCGGGACCGTCGCGGCGGCGCCGGGTGTCCGTGCGGCGTGGACCGCCGACGTGGACGCCCGGCGCCGGTTCGGAGGGTCCAGAACTCAGATGTACGGCCGGGTGATCAGCTCGACGGCGTGCCCGGCCGGGTCCTTGAAGTAGACGCCGCGACCACCGTGCTCGTCGTTGATCTCACCGGCCCGGCGCATCTGCGGGTCCGCCCAGTGCTCGATGCCCCGCTCCAGCAACCGCGCGTACGCCCGGTCGAACAGCTCGTCGTCGAGCAGGAACGCGTAGTGCTGCATCTGGATCTCCACCGGCGGCTCGGCGAACTGCAGCAGCACGCCGTCACTCAGCTGGAGATTGGTGAACAACCCCCACGACGGGGCTTCGGCCGCCTCGATCAGCGAACGGTAGAACTCCGCCGACTCCCGGCGGTCCTTCGCGGCGATGATGGTGTGGTTGAAAGTTGCTGGCAAGTCGTTGACCTCGCAAGTCGTTCGGATCTGACGGGAACCTGGGGGAGCGTTGGCTCCGGCGGTCCGCGCGCCGAACGAGCGGGGGTCAGCGATCCACCGGATCGCCGATCCGTGCGTGGCTGATGGCCGGTCCGGTGTTCACGAAGGACACCGTACCGGATCCGGACCGGCCCGGTTGCATCGATGTATTTGACAACCGTTAACCTTTCCGGCGCGTACCGGAAAGGTTTTTCGGGTTGCCGGGTTCACGCGTTGTGCGACGCACGCGCTCCGACGATCGCTAGCCTCCGGCGTGGGAGGCAGCATGACGATCGAATCAGACACCCGGCGGACGTGGAACGAACTGCCCGCCGACGAGATGGACATCACGCCGGGCACGGTGCAGACCATGATCAGAATGGTCGCGGCGCGGGGTGCGGCGGCCCAGCTCGTGGTGATGCGGCACGGCGAGGTCGTGCTCGACTGGTCCTACGGCGTGCCCCGGGACGTGCCGTTCCTGCTCTTCTCGGCCGGGAAACCGCTGGTCGCGGTGCTCGTGCACCAACTCGCCGAGCGGGGTCTGCTGTCGCTCGACGCCCCGCTGGCCACCTACTGGCCGCAATTCGAGAACAACGACAAAGACCGGATTACGGTACGGCAGGTGCTCCAGCACCGGTCCGGACTGCCTTACGTGAAGAGCATCTACCGGGACGCGCTCCTCGCCCCGGACTGGAACCGGTCGGTGCGCGCGCTCGCCGCCGCCCGCCCGCACCATGCGCCCGGGCAGCGGCCCGCCTACCACACCCTGAGCTACGGATTCCTGCTCGGCGAGCTGGTCCAGCGGGTCACCGGGATGTCCCTGCGGGAGGCCCTGCACCGGCTGATCCTGCAGCCCCTCGGCCTGCGCGACACCCACCTGAACGCCCCGCCCCGGTGCGTCCCGCTGCGCCGGGCGCCGAGCGGCGGCCCCCGCACGCTGCAGTGGGCGGCCAACCGCGGGATCGCCCGCAACGCTGTCATCCCGGCCGCCACGATCACCAGCACCGCCCGGGATCTGGCCGTTTTCTATCAGGCCCTGCTCGGCACCCGGCTGCTCTCCGCCGACGGCGTGGCCGGCGCCTGCACCCCGTCCACCAGCGGCGAGGTGGACCAGGTGCTCGGCAACCGGATCCGCTGGTCGGAGGGCTTCCAGCTGGGCGGCAACGAGAACGACCCGGGCCGGGCGCGGCCGATGGGGCGGCTCAGCAGCCGGCGCGCGTTCGGGCACAACGGCTCCAACGCCTGCCTGGGCTGGGCCGACCCGGAGCGCGACCTGGTCATGGTCTACCTGACCAACCGCCTCGAGGGCAGCCCGGAGGGGCAGCCCTACCAGTGCGAGCTGAGCGACACCCTGCTCACCGGCTGCCACTGACCGCCGCCGCGCGCCGCAGCTCGCCGTCGACCTGACTGGCACCGCCGCTCGTCGTCGCTGTGGCGCGCCGCCGGCGTGGGCCGGTGGGGTGAAGTGTCCGTTGTAGTCTGCGGCGATGCGATTCGAGACGGGGCAGATCGTCGTCCGGCGATACCGGCGGGGGCCGTGGCGGACCTGGGCGCAGCCGATGCGCGTCGTGCGGGACGACGACGAGGGCCTGCTGCTGTGGGCGCCCGAGGGCGGTGAGTTCGCCCGGCTGGTCGACGTGGACGGCCGGACCACGCACGACGTCAGCCCGGACCGGATGACCGACCCGAAACTCAAGGTCCACACCTGGCAGGGCAACTCCGTGCTGATCCTGATGCCGCCCGGCGCTGAGCACTCGGTGTGGTGGTTCTTCACCGCCGGCGAGTTCTCCGGGTGGTACGTCAACCTGGAGAAGCCGTACGAACGTCAGCCCGACGGGGTCGAGACCACCGACCTGGTGCTCGACATCGTGGCGACGCCGGACCGGCGGTGGGAGTGGAAGGACACCGACGAGTTCGCCGAGTTCATCGGGCACCCGCTCTACTTCGGCGAGGAGGCCGCCGCGCGGATCCGGGCCGAGGGCGAGCGGCTGACCAAATCGATCGACAACGCCGAGTTCCCGTTCGACGATACGCACACCGGCTTCCGTCCCGACCCGGGCTGGCCGCTGCCGCGTTTCGACCCAGGAGCCCTCGACCGATGATCACCAGGTTCAGCCCGGACACCGTCCACGAGACCGCCGGCTACCACCACGTGACGATCTCGTCGGCCGGGCGGCTCGCCCACCTGGCCGGCCAGTGCCCGCTCGACCTCGCCGGCCACGTCGTCGGCGAGCCCGGCGACCACGCGGCCCAGACCGCCCAGGTGATCACCAACTGCCTCGCGGTGCTCACCGCGGCCGGCGCGTCCCCGTCCGACGTGGTCCGCTCGATCATCTACGTGGTCAGCCCGGACAGCCACGTCCTGTCCGCGGTCTGGAACCAGCTCAACGCCTCGCCGCTGGCGCCCGCCTTCACCACCGCGAGCACCCTGCTCGGCGTCGCGTCGCTGGGCTACACCGGCCAGCTCATCGAGATCGACCTGACCGCCGCCCTCCCGGACTAGAAGAGGGACGGCAGGTCCGCGATCGAGTCGATGGTGTGGGTGGGGTGCGGCAGGTCGTCGGCGTTCTGCTGGTCGGCATGTTTGCCGGTGCGGACCTGGACGGACGTGGCGCCGGCGGTGTTGGCCATCAGGATGTCGGTGGTGCGGTCGTCGCCGACCACCCACACCTCGCCCGGGGCGTCGTGGGCGGCCAGGCGGAGGAAGTCCGGGCTGGGTTTGCCGAGGATGCGGGACTGTTTGCCGGTGGCGAACTCGATGGCGGCGACGATCGCGCCGGTGTCCAGGTGGTTGCCGTCGGCCGCGCGGAAGTAGCGGCCGTGCTGCAGGGCCAGCAGCTCGGCGCCGGCCTGCACCGCTTGGAAGGCCGCGTCCAGGGAGCGGTAGTCGAGGGTCCGGCGGCAGTCGGCGATCACCACATGGGTGGCCTCGGCCGGGGTGGCCGGGCGGGCGTGGCCGGCCAGGTCGTCGCGGACCGCCGGGTCGGCCAGGATCAGCGGGCGGGCGTCCGGTGGGAGCAGGCGCTTCGCGGCGACGACCGGGCTGAAGACCTCGCCGGCCGCGACCGGGATGCCGGAGCGGCGGATCCGGTCGACCAGGCCGGCCTCGGAGAGCGAGTCGGTGTTGGTGAACACCCGGACGGTGTGCCCGGCCCGCCGCAGCTCGACCACGGCCCGGGCCGCGCCGGGCACCGCCACGCCGTGCTCGTGGAGCGTGCCGTCCAGATCGAGCAGTACCAGCCGCGGTTCCATCACACCCCGATCCGTCGATGAGTCCGGGCAGCCTATCGTGCTGTGTTACCTACGCCACAAATGGTGGGTGGAGAGACGGGGAAGAGATGATCACGGTGCCCGCGGGCCGGGTGCGGCTGACGGATCGCCGTACGCAAATCGCCTGGGAAGTTGATTTCGGCTCTTATCTTCTCGGGGCATTTCCGGTGACCCAGGCCGAATACGCGGACGTCATGGGGGAATGGCCGGCGAGCGTGCGCGGCGAACGGCTGCCGGTCGAAAGTGTGTCCTGGTGGGACGCCGTGCGCTATTGCAACGCGCGATCCTTGAAGGAGGGTCTGGCGCCGGTCTATTCGGACGGGGAATGGGATCGGGAGGCGGACGGATATCGGCTGCCGACCGAGGCGGAATGGGAGAACGCGTGCCGGGCCGGGACCGCGGGGCCGCGGTACGGCGAGCTCGACGACATCGCCTGGCATCGCGGAAACTCCGGGGAACGGCCGCACGAGGTCGGCACCCGCGAGCCGAACGCGTGGGGCTTCCACGACCTGCTCGGCAACGTCTGGGACTGGTGCTGGGACGTCTACGACGCCGAGGTCTACGGAGAGTACCGGGTGCTGCGCGGCGGCGGCTGGTTCGACGAGAAGTGGAGCTGCCGCGCCTCGGTGCGCCGCCGCAGCCATCCTGACCTGCGGATCGAGGACGTCGGCTTCCGGGTCGCCCGGACCGTCAGCGGCCGGTGAGGTAGCCGGTCAGCATCGCGGTCATCTCGTCCTCCAGCGACCTCGGGTCGAGGGCCGCGGGCGCCGCGGTCAGCCAGTGGGCGACCACCCCGACCGTGGTCACCACCAGGTGCGCGGCGGTGTTCGTGTCGGCGACGTCGACCTCCGGATGCCGGTCCAGGAACGCCCGCACCTCCTCGGCGCGGCGGCGCTGCTGGTCGGCCATCAGCGGCATCACCTCCGGCCAGCGGATCGCCTGTTGCATCATCACGCTCAGTAGCTCCGGATCGTCGTCGTGGTTGCGGACGGCGGCGTGGACCATGGCGCGGACGCCGTCGGCCAGCGGCCCCGCGGCGATCTCGTCGAGGTCCGGCGTCTCCCGGGCCAGGTGGTCGGTGACCAGCGCGACCAGGATCGCGTCCTTGCCGGGGAAGTACTGGTACAGCGAGCCGATCGACACCTGGGCGCGCTCGGCGATGCGGTTGGTGGTGCCCGCGGCGTACCCGAGCTCGGCGAAAACGTGAGCAGCCGCGGCCAGGATGCGCGCCCGGGTCAGCTCGGCGCGGATCTGCCGGGGCGTTCTCCGAGGCTGCAGGTGCTTGTCATCGGGCGTCATCGAGGGCTCCCAGGGGCGGCGAAAGCGAGTAGCGGAGGATGCGAGCAATTGCTCATAATCATGCCATGACCTGCGGAGATCTGAGGTGATCAAGGTGCCCGGCCTGCTCGATCGAATGGTGCGGCGCGCGCCCGTCAGGACTGTCACCGCGGTGACACCGTCGATGGTGCAGATTGGTCTCAGCGGCCCGGCGCTGCGCGACCTCGCGTGGCAGCCCGGGCAGCACCTCACCGTGCTGCCCGGGTCGCCGGCCGGGCTGATCGAGGCATTGCGGAAGGGGTGGCGCAGCTACACGATCTGGGACTACGACCCGCGGGGTGCGATGGAGCTGCGGGTGGTGACGCACGGGCACGACGGGCCGGGGGCGCGATGGGCCGCTTCGGTCCGGGTGGGCGACGCGGTCGCGGTCACTCCGCCGGAGGGGCGATTGACGGTACGGGGGGATGCTCCGTACCACCTCGTGGTGGGGGAGGAGACCGGCTCCGTGGCGATGGGGGCGATCCTGCGGGCGGTGCCGGGCGGGGTGCCGGTCCACGGGGTGATCGAGGTGGACACGCCCGACGACCGGCCCGACCTGCCCCGGGGTGCGGAGATCGACTGGGCCTATCGCAACGGCGCGAGTGCCGCGTCGTCGCCGGCGCTGCTCGGCGCGCTCAAGACGCTGCGGCTGCCGGAGGAGCCTGGGGTGGCGTATGTCGCGGGGGAGGCGCGCACCTGCCAGAAGGTGCGCGCCCACCTGATCCACGATCGCGGGTGGCCGCGCGCCGACATCCGCCTGCACGCCTTCTGGACCGCCTAGATCGGCTCAGCCGGTGAATGCCTTCAGGCCCAGTTGCCGGCCCAGCCTGGTGCACCAAGCGACGAACTCGTGGCGCGCGGCGAGACCGTGGTGGACGGCCGCGCACCACTCCGGACGATCGAGGACCGTGCGGTAACGGCGTACGAAATCGGCGGTGTGTTCTGCGGCGAAGCCGTTGCTTCCGGGATCCCGGGACAGCTGTTGGGCGACCTGGGCGACGTTCACGAAGCGCTCGAAGGTCGGTTCCTGTCGCGCGACGTGCCGTGCATGGGCGTCGACGACCGGACGGCCGGCGGGGTAGTCGGCGAGGTTGCTGCTCGGGCCACCGGGCCCGGCTATGCAGCTGAGCAGGCGGCCGGTGTGGTCGAGCAGCTCGTCGTCCGGCTCGCCCTCGACCAGTGCGGTGTGCAGGTCGGCGGCGATGGCTACCTGGACGGCGAAGTAGGCGTTGAGGTAGTCGCCGTCGAAGGAGTGCCGCAGGAGCCAGTCCCGGGACCTGACCGGGCCGTATCGGCACAGCTCCTCGACCAGGTAGACGCGCCCCCAGTCGGCCGAACGCCGGGCCAGCCAGAGGAGGGCGTCCTCGTCCCCGCGCCGCCGCAGCGCAGTGGCCGCCAGGGGAGCGAAGTGGCTGGACAGCAGGCCGATCGTCTGGATCAGCGGAATGTCAGCCTTGTTCCAGTCGGTGGCGAGCAGAGCCAGGCCGGCGGTCGCGCCGTTCCTGTCGGTGCTGTGCCGGACCAGCCAGCGGCCGGTCTGCCGGACGCGATCGCGATCGGCGCGCAGCGCCGCGGCCGCGAGGTGGTCGTTGCGGTGGATCGGCACGTGGACCTGCCGGAACGCGCCGGCCAGATCGCTGGGGCGGGCCTCCGGATCGGCGAAGTGCCGGTCGAGAAGCGCGGCGGCGTCGGCACCTTTGCGGCGCTCGTCCTTCCCACCGTGAACGTAGCGGGCGCCATGGTCGGGACAGGGCTCGCCGTCGTGCCGGAGGGGGCCGTCCGGGGTGAGCCGGTGCAGGCGCAGTGCGTGGTCGAACAGGGTGCCGGTCACCGGCGGGTGCGGAACTCGATTCTTTCGATCATGAGCGTCATTCTGGCACGTCGGGGCGGCGGGCGGCGTTCCCGGCGCGGGTCGCCGAGGGCGGCGACGATCCGGTCGGCGGTGGCGAGGCGACGTCCAGGTCTCCGGAGTGCTGGACGGGCGTGCTCAGGGGCGTACCGGAACCGGGTCCTGGTTTGGTCGTCCCGACGTGGTCATGGGGGTCTATGACAGGGCGTGTCGTACCGGTCTTCTAGGATGCCCGCCATGCGGGGAGAAGCGGCGCGATCTCGTCGGCAACCGGCGATCCTGCCGTTGCGGGCGACGACCGCGGGGGAGTCGCTGGACAGTGCGGTGGCGTTGCTGCGGCAGCGGGCGCTGCCGCTGCTGGTCGTGGCGGCGGTGCTGGCGGCCGGGGAGCAGGTGCTGCTGACCCGGATGCGGCTGGCCGTGCCGTCGCTGTACCCGCCGTTCTGGTTCCCCGACGAGTGGGACTTCGCGGCCTGGTGGCAGATCGTCGCGACCGGGCTGGCGATCGAGGTCGGGATCATCACGCTGCTCGGGGCGTTCACCGGTGCGGCGGCCGGGCCGGCGCTGCTGGGGCGGTCGATGGGCAACGGGGCGGTGCTGCGGCGCGCCCGGCTGGGCTGGGCGCTGCTGATCGCGGTGCTGCTGGCCGCGGTCGCCTGGCCGGCCGCGTACTTCGGGCTGGCCGGGGTGATCGTGCTCTACGCGCTGACCGGCCTGACCACCCCGATCCTGACGCTGGACCGGCCGGGCAACCCGTTCGGCGCGCTGTGGCGGTCGGCCCGGCTGTCCGGGCGCGGCGGGCTGCGGGTCGTCCGGATCCGGATCCTGGGCTATCTGAGCTGGCTGGGGATCCGCGCCGCGCTCGGGCTCGGCTGGATCGCGGTCGCCGACATGCTGGCCTACAACGTGCTCGACGCGAGCTGGCTGAGCTGGGCGGTCCCGGCCGCGTGGGGGGTGGCGAACACCGTCGCGTACGCGGCGCTGGCCTGCCTGGACGCGGTGCTGCTGGTCGAGGCGCGGATCCGGACCGAGGGCCTGGACATCGCGCTGAACCGGAGCCGGGCGCGCGGCGAGGACGAGGCGGCGACGCTGGTGGACGCGCGATGAGGACCTACGACGAGTTGGTCGGCGCGTTGTTCGACGGGCTGTCGCCGCAGATCGTGCTGCTGCTCCTGCTCGCGCTGACCGGGCTGGTCGCGGCTCTGTGGTACTGGTTCCCGGCCTGGGTGCCGCGCCGGATGCCCCGGATGCCGCGGTTCCGGCGGCCGCGCTTCCGGTTTCCGCGGTGGCGGTTTCCGCGCGTACGGCTGAATTGGCGTTTGCCGCGCCGGCGCCGCAAGCCGAAAGCGAAGGCCAAGCCGGCGGCGAAGCCCCTCGTGGTCTTGCCGGAGGCGGCCGTCGAGGCCGCGCCGCCGGCCGCCGCCGCCGGGCTGTCGCTGGCGGATCGGCTCGCCGCCGAGGGGCGCTATGCCGAGGCGATCCGGGAGCGGCTGCGGGAGACCGTCGGCGACCTGACCCGGGCCGGGGTGATCACGCCGCAGCCCGGCACCACCGCCCTGGAGCTCACCGCGGACGCCGCCGTCCGGCGGCCGGTCGTCGCGTCGCCGCTCGGTGGCGCCACCGCGATCTTCTCGGAGATCTGGTACGGCAAGCGGGAGGCGTCCGCCGGGCACGACGACCGGATGCGCGCCCTCACCACCGAGGTCCGCTCCTCGCTCAGCGCATCGCGGGAAGGGGCGAAGTGACCGCGACCCTGCAGCCGCCGGTGAAAGCCGCGCCGAAAGCCCGGCGCGACCGGCGCTGGCTGCGCGTGGTGATCCCGTTCACCGTGCTGTTCCTGCTGGTCGTCGGCACCCTGATCGTGCACGCGATCGAGCAGCCCGACCCGGAGGACGCCGACTTCCTGTCCCCGGTCAGCGCCGCGGACATCGGCTCCGACCAGCTCGCCGGCCGGCTGCGCGACCGCGGGGTGGTGGTGGTCCGCGAGACGACGACGGTGGCCGCGCTCTCGGCGCTGCGCGGCACGCCGGCGACCCTGTTCGTCACCACGCCCGAGCTGGCCGACCTCGTTCAGCTGAGCCGCTCCGGGGCGGTGCCCGGCGGCACCCGGATCGTGGTGGTCGCCCCGTCCGCCGCCGCGATCGCGACCACCGACTGGCCGATCCACGTCGGCGGCGAACGCTGGACCACCGGCGTCACCGGCCCGGGCTGCGCCGACCCGGTCGCGGTCGCGGCCGGCCCGGCCGCCGTGACCCGGCTGCGGTACGACACCCCGGTCAGCTCGGCCAGCTGCTACGACGGCGCGCTCATCAGGTTCGTCTGGGGCGGCGCCGCGGTCACCGTGGTCGGGGCGGCCGATCCGTTCCGCAACGACCGGATCGGCGAGCACGGCAACGGCGCGCTCGCCGTCGGGCTGCTCGCCGAGACGCCCCGGGTGGTCTGGCTCGACGTGCACCGGAAAGAGGTGCTGCCGACGCCGAGCTCCTCGCCGACGGCCGAGAGGTCCCGGACGCCGGACGCGGTGCCGGACAGCCAGGAGCCGCGCGAGTCGTCCAGCGCGGGCGACCCCCGCGACACCGCGCCGCGCGAGCGCCCGCAGAGCCAGTCCGCGCCGAACCCGCTCGGCCAGGCGTTCCCGCCGGCGTTCTGGGCCGGCCTGGTCCTGCTCCTGCTCGCGCTGCTGGCCCTGGCGATCGCCGCCGCCCGCCGGCTCGGCGCGCCGGTGGCCGAGCCGCTGCCGTCCCGGGTCCCGGCGAACGAGACGATGCTCGGGCACGCCCGGCTCTACCAGCGGGCCCAGGCCCGGGACGAGTCGCTGGACATCCTGCGGGCCGCCGCGCGCCGGCGGATCGTCGCGCACCTCGGCCTGGCGCCCGGCGCGAGCCTCGAGGAGATCGCCGACAGCGCCGGGTACGACGTGGCGGACGTCCGTGAGATCCTCGCCGACTTCCACCCCGAGAACGATGCCGAGCTGGTCTCGGCCGCCCACGCCGTACAGAACCTGGTACGCGAGATCACCGGATTCGAAGGAGACCAGTCGTGACCACCGATGCCCTCGTGAGCCCCGACGCCCACCAGGCCCGCCTCGCCCTGGGCCGGCTGCGCACCGAGGTCGGCAAGGCCGTCGTCGGCCAGGACGCGGTGATCGGCGGCGTCGTGGTGGCGCTGCTCTGCGGCGGCCACGTACTCCTCGAAGGCGTGCCCGGGGTGGCCAAGACACTGCTGGTCCGGACCCTGGCCGCGGCCCTGGACCTGGACACCAAGCGGGTCCAGTTCACCCCCGACCTGATGCCCGGCGACGTGACCGGCTCGCTGGTCTACGACTCGCGGACCGCCGCGTTCAACTTCCGGGCCGGCCCGGTCTTCACCAACCTGCTGCTCGCCGACGAGATCAACCGGACGCCGCCGAAGACCCAGGCCGCGCTGCTCGAAGCGATGGAGGAACGCCAGGTCAGCGTCGACGGGACGGCCCGGCCGCTGCCGCAGCCGTTCCTGGTGGCGGCGACCCAGAACCCGATCGAGTACGAGGGGACGTACCCGCTGCCGGAGGCTCAGCTCGACCGCTTCCTGCTCAAGCTGAGCGTCCCGCTGCCCGAGCGCGAGGCCGAGCTGAACGTGCTGCGCGCCCACCACAACGGCTTCGACCCGCGCGACCTCAAGGCCGCCGGGGTCACCGCCGTGGCCGGCGCCGCCGACCTGGCCGCCGGCCGGGCCGCGGTGCAGCGGGTGCAGGTCGCCGACACCGTGCTCGCCTACATCGTGGACGTCTGCCGGGCCACCCGGGTCGCCCCCGCCCTGGAGCTGGGCGCGTCCCCGCGCGGCGCGACCGCGCTGCTCGCGGTCAGCAAGGCGCACGCGTGGCTGAACGGCCGCGAGTACGTCGTGCCGGACGACGTCAAGGGCTACGCCCTGCCGACCCTGCGCCACCGCGTCCGGCTGCGCGCCGACGCCGAGCTGGACGGCGTGACCGTCGAGTCGGTGCTGGCCACCGTCCTGACGTCGGTGCCGGCGCCGCGATGATCACCAGGCGTTTCGCCGTCCTGCTCCTGCTCGGGCTGCCGTTGCCGGCCCTGCTGCCCGCGCCCTGGCTCGCGGTCGGCGGGGTGCTGGCGCTCGCCGCCGGGCTCGCGCTGGTCGACCTGCTCGTCGCCGGGCCGCTGGACGGCGTCGAACTGCGGCGCGACGGGGACCGGACGGTCTGGCTGGGCAACACCGCGACGACGACGCTGACCGTGACCAACACGTCCGGCCGGTCGATCCGGCTCAGTCTGCGCGACAGCTGGGTGCCGTCGGCCGGCGCCGGGCCGCTGAGCCACGAGCTCTGGCTGGAGCCGGACGCCGCCGAGACGGTCACCACCACGCTGGTGCCGACCCGGCACGGGGACCGGCCCGCGGTCCGGGTGACGCTGCGGTCGCGGGGGCCGCTCGGGTTCGCGTACCGGCAGCGCCGCCGGGCCTGGAACGAGAAGATCACGCCGGCCTGGACGCTGCGGGTGCTGCCGCGCTTCCCGTCCCGGCGGATCCTGCCGGAGAAGCTCGCCCGGATCCGGGTGCTCGACGGGACCGTGGTCACCCGCGGGCGCGGGCACGGGACCGAGTTCGACGTGCTGCGGGAGTACGTGTTCGGCGACGACGTCCGGTCGATCGACTGGCGGGCCAGCGCCCGGCACCACGACGTCGTCGTCCGGACCTGGCGTCCGGAACGGGACCGGCGGGTCTACTGCGTGCTCGACACCGGGCGTACCTCGGCGGTCCGGGTCGGCGACGCGCCCCGGCTGGACGCCACGATCGACGCGGCGCTGCTGCTGTCCGTCCTGGCCGCCCGCGCCGACGACAAAGTGGACCTGCTCGCGCTGGACGCGTCGGTGCGGGCCCGGGTCGAGGGCGGCGGCCACCGGGTGCAGCTGCCCCGGCTGATCGACGCGATGGCGTCGCTCGAACCGGCCCTGGTCGAGACGGACTTCTCGCTGCTGGCCCGGGAACTGCTGCGCCGCGACCGGAAACGGGCCCTGGTGGTGATCTTCACGGCGCTGGACACCGCGCCGATGATCGAGGGGCTGCTGCCGGTGCTGGCCCGGCTCGCCGCCCGGCACAAGGTGATCGTGGCCGGGGTGCGGGACCCGGCGGTCGCCCGGATGGCCGAGGTGGGCGAGCGGTCCAAGGCGGCCGACGTGCACGTGGCGGCGGCCGCCGAGCGGGTGCTGTTCGAGCGGGACCGGGTGCGCGACGTGCTGGGCCGCTCCGGCGCGACCGTGGTCGACGCGGACGCGGACACCTTCGCCGGCAAGGTCGCCGACGTCTACCTGCTACTCAAGGCCACCGGCCGCCTGTAGGGCCGGGGGCTCAGGCGGTCGGCAGGTCGGCGGACTCCGGGCCGGCCGGGCGGCGCTCGCTGGCCTCGCGACCCCAGACCAGGGCGTAGAAGAGGAAGCCGAGCCAGACCGCGGCGCCGATGCCGATCCGGGCCGGGGCCGGCAGCGCCGACGGGGTCACGAACGCCTCCAGGCAGCCGGCCACCGCCAGCGTCGGGACCAGGCCGACCGCCACCACCATGCCCTCGCGGACCCAGGCGGTCAGCGACTGCAGCCGGGTCCGCACCGGGCCCGGGGCGATCCAGGCCCAGCCGATCCGCAGGCCCACGCCGGCGCCGACGAACAGGCAGGTGATCTCCAGCAGGCCGTGCGGCGCCAGGTACGTCACGAAGGTGTCGCCGGCGCCGCGGCTGACCATCATGCCGCCGACCACGGCGGTGTTCAGCATGTTCGACCAGAGCAGGTAGAAGACCGGCAGGACCAGCACGCCGGCGGCCAGGCACTGGGCGGTGAGCAGGGCGTTGTTCGTCCAGACCTGGAGCGCGAAGTTCTGCGCCTGGTACTCGCTGTAGTAGCCGACGAACGACTTGCTGACCACGTCGTCGATGTCCCCGGGGCCGGCGAACAGCGCCAGCACCTCCGGGTGGCTCCCCATGTACCAGATCATCACCGCGGTCGCGCCGACCAGCAGCACCGCGAGGGTGCCCCACCAGCGGCGGGTGCGGTAGAGCGCACCGGGCAGCCGGTAGGCGAAGAAATCCAGCAGCGGGCGCCAGGAGAAGCCGCCGCTGCTGCGGGTGACCGCGGCCCGGCCAGCCAGGACCAGGCGGGACAGGTCGGCCAGCATCACCGGGTCCGGACTGCGGCTGCGCAGCACCGACAGGTGGGTCGCGGCCCGCTGGTAGAGCACCACCAGCTCGTCGATCTCGGCCGGGCTGACCAGTTTCGGCCGGCTCGCCAGCACCTCCAGGCGGTGCCACTCGCCGCCGCGCTCCGCGAGATACGCGTCGAGATCCATCATCGTTCTGCCCCCGCCGGTCCGTTGCGCGCCAAGCGTAGTGGACGCGGTGTATGCCTGATGGCCCCGGTGGTGTTCACTGTCCGGGTGAACGCCGCACCCTCGGACCTGGTGACCGCCTCGGACCTCGGTACCGCTTCGGAGCTGGTGACCGCCGAAGCCGTCGCGCTCGACCTGCGCCCGGCCCGGCTCGGCTCGCGGGCGATCGCGCTCGGGATCGACATCCTCATCCAGGTCATGGTCGCCGGTGGGGTGATGCTGTTCGTCGGCCTGATCCTGGCGTCGCTGCCGGACAGCATCGTGGACGACGCGCTGGTCTCCGCCGTGCTGCGGATCGTGATCGTGCTGGTGCTGCTCCTCTACCCGACCCTGGTCGAGGTCCGGACGAACGGGCGCAGCGTCGGCAAGTCCGCGATGGGGCTGCGGGTGATCCGGGAGGACGGCGGGCCGATCCGGGTGCGGCACGCGTTCACCCGGGCGCTGATCGGGCTCGCGGTCGAGTGGCCGGGGCTGCTCCTGCCGTTCCTGACCTGGGTGGTCACGCTGGCCGTGATGCTCTTCTCGGCGAAGGGGCGCCGCCTCGGCGACCTGGCCGCGGGCACGATCGTGGTGCACGAGAAGCGGCCGGTGCCGTTCCGCTTCGTCCCGGCGCTGCCGGCCGGCCTCGCCGCCTGGGCGGCCGCCACCGACCTGTCCGCGGTCGACGACGACCTCGCCGGGCAGGTGCGGCAGTTCGTCTCGCGGGCGCCGGAGCTGAGCGAGCCGCACCGCGGCAGCCTGGAGCGGATGCTGACCGCCGAGGTCGCCGCCCGGGTGACGCCGCCACCGCCGCCGGGCACGACGCCGTACTACTTCCTCGCGACGGTGCTCGCCGAGCGTCGTCGCCGCTACGCGGCCCAGCTGGCGGCCGGGCGGGCGGTCACCGAGCGGTTGCTGCCGGGCTTCGGGCGTTCCGCCCGGCAACTGACTTCCCCGGTACGGCCGTCAGCCCCCTCCTACTGAGCCCGCCGCCCGCGTCACGCGCCGCCCGCGTCACGCGCCGCCCGCGTCACGCGCCGCCCGTCCGGTGCTCGCCGCTCACCGGCCGGCGGGCGCTGCTCGTCGGTCGCTGCTCACGGGAACAGGTCGGCCGGCAGGTCGAGGGCCGCGCCCGCGATGTTCTCCCGCAGGTGGGCGACCGACGACGTACCCGGAATGAGCAGGATGTTCGGGGAGCGCCGCAGCAGCCAGGCGAGCGCGATCGACATCGCGGTCGTGCCCAGGTCGTCGGCGGCCTGCCGCAGCTCCGCGGTCTGCAGCGGGGAGAAGCCGCCGAGCGGGAAATACGGCACATACGCGATGCCCTGGGCGGCGAGGGCGTCGATCAGCGGGTCGTCCTCCCGGTTCGCCAGGTTGTAGAAGTTCTGCACACAGACGACCGGCGCGATCGCCTGCGCCTCGGCGATCTGGCCGGCGTCGACCGTGCTCAGGCCCAGGTGCCGGATCAGGCCCTGCTCGCGCAGCTCGGCGAGCGCGCCGAACTGCTCCGCGATCGAGCCCGGCTCGGGCCGGTCGAAGCCGCCGACCCGCAGGTTGACCACGTCGAGGGTGTCGAGCCCGAGGTTCTTCAGGTTCTCGTGGACCTGGTCGCGCAGCTCCTGCGGACTGCGGGCGTGCGGCCAGCCACCGGTCTCGTCGCGGCGGGCGCCGACCTTGGTGACGATGTGCAGCTCCTCCCGGTACGGCGAGAGGGCCTCCCGGATGATCTCGTTGGTCACGTGCGGGCCGTAGAAGTCGGCCGTGTCGATGTGGTTGATCCCGAGGTCGAACGCGGTCCGCAGGACGGCGATCGCCGCGTCCCGGTCCTTCGGCGGGCCGAAGACGTGCGGCCCGGCGAGCTGCATCGCGCCGTAGCCGAACCGGGTCAGGTCGAGGTCGCCGACGCGGTAGCGCCCGCCGGGAAGTGCGTTGCTGTTCATGGCTCCCAGCCTGCCCCGTCCCCGGACGCGGCGGCAGGGCTCTGGTTGTCCTGGGAGTGGCAGGGCCAGGCAGCGCGCCCGATTTGTCGTCGCGGGCGCCGGCGGCGGGCATAGGATTCGGATCGATGGTGACCGAGACGCAGGCCGCCGACTACGTGCGGCGGTATGACGGCGTGCCCGCGGACGTCCTGGCCGACGGGACCGCGCTGCTGGAGCGCCGGGTGTTCTGGCTGGCGATGTTCGACGGCTGCGCGGATCCGGAGCTGATCGGGGCGCTCTTCGGGGACGATGACGACCCGCTCGATCTCGACGAGGAGATCCGGGCCTCCGGCACCTGGCCGGTGATCCCGATCGGCGAGCGGTTCGCGCAGATCATCTGGCACGGGCCGGAGCTCGAGGGCGGCGACGACTACGTGGTGCTGGCGCCCGGGCGGGCGATCTCGGTGGCCGCGCGGGAGGGCCACGGCTATGGTCCGGGGCTGTCCTGGGGCGAGTTCCGCCGGATCGCGACGACGCCGCGGCGGGTGCTGCTCGCGCTGCCGGCGCTCGGTGACGCGGACGCGCCGCCCGAGGCGTTCGACCTGGTCTCGGCGGCACTGCTGTCGGTCGGCAACAACGTTCCGGCGGTGGCCGCGGCGGCGGCCCGGCAGATCCTGGACAGCCCGGCGCACTGGGTCGGCGACGAGACCGTGCTGGTCTGCGACGGGGAGTACGCGGTGCGCAAGCCGGGCGGCCTGCCCGACGCCGACCTCCGCCTGGTCACCGAAACCCTCGCCTGACCGGCCGCCCCGTCCTCGCTTGACCGGCGTCCCTCCTCGCTTGACCGGCCGCCGCACCCGAGCCGAGCCTGCTCCTGGCGCGCCGCCACACCCGGGCGGGACGAGCCGCGCCCGGACGAGCCGCGCCGCCGCACCCGGGCCGGACGAGCCGGGCCGGACGAGCCGGTTCGAAGGCGGCGCCGGGTGATCTCGGTTCACAGAAATCGGGAGCCCGTGGCACAGCAGGCCCACAGACTGCGCCCCCACAGTGATCTCAACACCGGTTCTCGAGGGGAGCGCCCGATGCGCCAGCGTTCATTTTCCGTTCTTGTCGCCACGGCCACCGGCCTGGCGGTCGCCGGCCTTTTCGCCACCCCGGCAAGTGCGATGCCCGCCCACCGTTCCGCACCCCGGACGACCGCGGAATCCGCGGACTTCAGCAATGCGGAAACGACCGGCTTCGCCGCCGGGCAAACCGATCCGACGGTACGGACGGCCGCCATCACCTCGTGGGATCCGCAGTTGACCGCGACCGCCGCCGCCCTCGGCACGGTCACCCCCACGCCGGTCCGGGACGACCACTCACGGCATCCGATGGTGTGGTCGGGCAGCACGGTGACCGTGGCCGACGCCCGTACCGTCAATCGTTCTGAAGCCACCGAAGAGGCCGCGCCGTCCCGCCGCCCCGCGTCGCAATATGTCTGAGCCGAAGGCGAAGCTCAGTCGGCCAGTAGATGCCGGAGCGTCCGTTCCGGCGCGTTCAGGAAGTCCCGGGTGACCTGCACCGCGTCGGCCTCGTCGTAGTCCACCCGCCGCAGCCGCCCGTCCGCCGAGATCTGCAGAATGGCCGCCCCGGGCAGCGCCAGCAGGATCGGGGAATGCGTCGCGATCAGCATCTGCGATCCGGCCCGGGTCAGTTCGTGCAGCCGGGCCAGGGTGATCAGCAAGCCGCGCGGCGACAGCGCCGCCTCCGGCTCGTCGAGCAGGTACAGCCCGTTCGGGTGGAACCGTTTCTCGATCAGATCCAGGAATGATTCCCCGTGCGAGCGCTCGTGCAGGCTGCGCCCGCCGTATCCGTCCCCGACGCCGAGATTGTCGATCTCGGTGATCACGTTGTAGAACGATTCGGCGCGGAAGAAGAAGTTCGACCGTTCGCGCCGCCCGGCCACCCGCCCGACGGTCAGATGCTGGCCGAGCGTCGATTCGGTGGCCTTGGTGGCGAACTGGAAATTGCGGCTGCCGCCTTCCGGGTTGAATCCGGCGGCGACGGCGATCGCCTCGATCAGCGTGGATTTTCCGGAACCGTTGTCGCCGGCCAGAAAGGTGACGCCGGGCCCGAGGTCGAGCCGTCCGGCGGCGATCAGCCCGCGCACGACCGGCAGGCTGAACGGGTAGGCCGCCGGGTCGAAGCCAGGGGAGACAGCGAGGTCGCGCAGGAACCGCCCGGTCACTCGCCGAGTGTAAGAACGATCCGCTGTCCGGGCGCGGCCGGGGCGGTCCACGCCTCGGTGACCCGGGGCATCGGCACGCCGAGCACGTCGATCCGGAAGGTGCCGTCGGTGATCAGCCGGGCGAGCTCGGGCAGTTCGGCCAGGATGTCCCGGGTGCGGACCGAGCCCTGCCCGCTGCCGACGATCGACACCGCCGCGGCGCGCAGGAGGAACGACGGCAGGGTGATCTCCGGCCCGGCGACCGAGCCGATCTCCACCCAGGTCAGCGGCTCGGCACGATCCGGGCGGGCGGTGAGCAGGGCCGGCAGGAGCTGCTCGGCCGGCTTGCCCCACAGGTAGTCGAGCACCACGTCGACGTCGGCGGCCGCCTCGACCAGGGCCGGGTCGGTCAGGTCGAAGACGGCGTCCGCGCCCAGCTCCCGGACCAGCGCGAGGCGCTCCGGGTCGCGGCCGGCGCCGATCACCCGGCTCGCGCCGAGATGCCGGGCGACCTGGACGGCGAGCTGCCCGGACCCGCCGGTCGCGCCGAGGACCAGCACGGACGCGCCGGGCCGCAGGTTCGCCCGGCGGCGCAGGGCGATCCAGGACGACATCGCCGGGTTCATCGCGGCGGCCACCGCGACCGGGTCGGTGCCGGCCGGCAGGGCGATCGCGCGGCGCCGGTCGACGGCGGCCCGCTCCGCCATGGTGCCGAGCGGGGTGTCGTGGGCGACGAAGTAGAGCAGCTCGCCGGCGGCGGTGCGGCCGACGCCGTCGATGCCCGGGATCATCGGCAGGACGCCGTCGGAGGTGTAGTGCGTGCCGTCGGCGTCCGACCGGACCCGCTGGTGCAGGCCGGCCGCGACGACGTCGACCAGGATCTCGTCGTCGCCGGGGATCGGGGCGGGGAACTCCTGCCACCGGGGCGGGGTGCCGAAGGCGGTGACCACGGCTGCGTGCATGGCTGACTCCCAACTAGTTTGTGTCGCGTACTAAAAGCAAGGTAGTTGGTGCCACGTACTAAATGCAAGTAGGCTGGTGTCGTGGACCCGACCGACGCGCTGGTGCAGCTCTCCTTCCAGATCCAGCGGATCCTCACCGCGGTCGGCGCCGAGCACGACCTGTCGATCGTCCAGGTCCGGATGCTCGGGATCCTGCGCGACCGGACACCCGGCATGCTGGAGCTGGGCCGGCACCTGGGCCTGGACAAGTCGTCGATCACCGGCCTGGTGAGCCGGGCCGAGAAACGCGAGCTGGTCCGCCGGCTGCCGTCGCCGGACGACGGGCGGGCCGTGCTGGTCGAGCTGACGCCGCTCGGCCGGCGGTTCACCCGCGAGTGCACGGCCGAGGTGGCCCGGCGGATCGCCGAGCTGACCGCGCGCCTGTCCGAACCGGATCGCGCGCGCCTGACCGCGCTCGCCGCGACGCTCGTGGCACCATTCCCGGATGCGTGAATCGGTCGCCCTCGTGCACGGCCTGGTCTCCCGTCTGCAGCCCTCGGACGAGCTGGCGGCCGATCATCGGCGGCAGGCCCTGACGTGGCTGAGCGGCACCGGCGACGTCTTCCGCCGGGTCAAGCCGGCGTCCCCGCCGCAGCACCTGGTGTCCTACGTGGTCCCGGTCGCCGCCGACGGCCGGATCCTGCTGGTCGAGCACATCAACGCCGGGCTGTGGCTGCCGCCGGGCGGTCACGTGGAGCCGGACGAGGACCCCGCGGTCACCGCGCGGCGGGAGATCGAGGAGGAGCTCGGGCTGGGCGCGGCGGGGCTGTCCGGGACGCCGGGGTTCCTGACGATCACCCGCACGGTCGGGATCGACCACGGGCACACCGACGTCAGCCTCTGGTACACCCTGGCCTGCACCGGCGACGAGGAGCTGCGCCCGGACGACGGCGAGTTCACCGCCGTCCGCTGGTGGACCCGCGCCGAGCTGGCCGCGGCCGACCCGGCCCGCTTCGACCCGCACTTCTTCCGCTTCCTGGCCGCCCTACCAGGCCCAGGCCTCGGGAGCCGGACCACCGTTGCCGATCGGCGGGAAGATCTCGTCTAGCGCGGCCAGGACCTCGGCGGACAGCGGCGCGTCCAGGAGCACGTCGAGCTGCTCGGGGGTGCGCGGGCCGAGCACCGGCGCGGTGACCTCCGGGCGGGACAGCAGCCAGCCGATCGCCACCGCGGCCGGCTGCTCGCCCAGCTCGGCGCAGAGCTTCTCGAAGCGCTCCAGGGCAGCCCGGTGCGGCTCGACCCGGTCCGGCGCGTGCAGGACAGTCCGCCCGGCGACGCCCTCGCGCTGCTTGCGCAGGGCGCCGGACAGCGCGCCGAAGTGCAGCGGGGAGTAGGGCAGGATCCCGATGCCCAGCTCGGCCGCGGCGGGCAACACCTCCAGCTCGGCGTGCCGGGTCAGCAGGTTGTACTTGACCTGCTCGGACACGATGCCGAGGTGGTGGCGGCGCTCGGCGGCGGCCTGCCCGCGGGCGAGGTGCCAGCCGGCGTGGTTCGACGTACCGACGTACCGAATCTTGCCCTGGTTTGTCAGGGTTTCCATGGCCTG
Source organism: Actinoplanes sp. L3-i22 (assembly GCF_019704555.1). Classification (NCBI taxonomy): domain Bacteria; kingdom Bacillati; phylum Actinomycetota; class Actinomycetes; order Micromonosporales; family Micromonosporaceae; genus Actinoplanes; species Actinoplanes sp. L3-i22. The sequence continues at coordinate 6,118,541 of NZ_AP024745.1, read as the reverse complement.
CCAGATCTCCTCCCAGGACGTGGTGCGGTCCACGTGGTGCAGCTGGAAGAGGTCGATCCAGTCGGTGCGCAGCCGCCGCAGCGACGCCTCGCAGGACGCGACGAGGTGGCGCGCGGACAGGCCGCGGTCGTTCGGGTCGTCCGACATCGGCGCGTAGACCTTGGTCGCGAGGACGGTCCGGTTCCGGTTCCCGGTTTTCGCCAGCCAGCCCCCGATGATCCGCTCGCTGAGCCCGTCACCGTCCTCGCGACCGTACATGTTCGCCGTGTCGACAAGATTCACCCCGAGATCAAAACCACGATGGAGTACGGCGTGAGCCCGCTCCTCATCGATCTGCCAGCCGAAGTTCATCGTGCCGAGCGCGAGCCGGCTGACGGTCAGGCCGGTCCGGCCCAGTCGGGTGTATTCCATGGCCCGGACGCTAGGCGGGGGAGGCCCCTGGCCCGCAGCCGTTCGACCGTGCTCGAATGGTCGGGTGATCGCGTGGGAGTTCGGGGCCGCCGATCTGGCCGGCCTGCGGTTCGCGCACTCGCCGATGGCCGAGCTGGTCGCGAGCGCGTTCGTGCTGCGTGCCGGCCCGGCACCGTGGGTGTCGCCGGCCTGGTCGGCCCGGGTCTCGGCGGCGCTCGGGCAGTGGCCGACGCTGCGGGCGGTGCTGTTCGGCCCGCGCGGCTACGCCCCGGACTTCCTGACCCCGGTGCCGCCGATCGCCCGGCCGCGCCTCGACGACGAGTTCGCGATGATCGCGGCGACGCCGCTGGACCGGGTGGTCGGGGAGGTTCTGGACGGGTGGACCGGCCAGGCGGCGCCGCCGGAGATCGTCGCCTTCGCGCGCGACCCGCGGGCGGGTATGACGACGCTGCTCGCCGAGGTCCGGGCGTATCACGACGTGGCGATCGCGCCGCTGTGGCCGCGGCTGCGCGCGTCGGCCGAGGCCGAGATCGCCGGGCGGATGCGGGTGGCCGCCGCGCGCAGCCCGCGCGCGATGATCGACAGCCTGCATCCCCGGCTCGCCTGGGACGGATCGGCGCTGCTCCTGAAATATCCGCACAAAACCGGCGAGTGGTCCGGCGGGGCGGGCATGGCACTGTTACCCACCGGCTTCGCCGGGCCTGAGATGTACGCGGTCACGACCGGCCGGGCGCTCTGGTACGCCCCGCGCGGCTACGGCAACCTGTGGCAGTCCCCGCCGGCGCCGGCCGCCACCCTGACCGCGCTGCTGGGCCCGACCCGCGCTGCGGTCCTGACCCTGCTCGCCGCCCCGGCCAGCACCGGCGACGTCGCCGGTCACCTGGGCCTGGCCCCGGCCACCGCGTCCCACCACCTGACGACGCTCCGCGACGCCGGCCTGCTCACCACCACCCGCGCCGGCCGTCGCCTCCTCTACGAACGCACCCCACTCGGCGACCAGCTCCTCGGCTGATCACAAGTGTTGCCGTGGTGGCTTCGTGCCGGAGAGCCAGGGCGGATTCCGGCGGTCGTCACACCACTCCGGACGAGCATCTACGAGGCTGAGCTCTGCGATGGCACCAGAGCGCCGTCAGCACCGGACAGCAGCCGGCCCCGCCAGACAAACGCGAATCGCGGCAGGAGAGGGCGCTGTTGGCGCTTCCAGCGCGGCACGGACAGCCTGTTGCTCACGCGTCGGGTGAAAGCAAGTGGGAAGTGCGCTAGCTGCCGCCCAGAATCCAAGCAGTCGGTGATGAGCCGGTTCGAGTCCGGCGCGCCGCACAGCGATAAGTGCCGTTGTGCGCGCTTACCGAGCTTGAGGCGATCATTTTTCGCTTTGTCGAGCTTGTCGCAGGGTAAGCCGGCGGGAACGTCGCCAGGGACGCCAAGCCGTACGACGTTTCACAATGACGGCAGCGCCGTACTGAGTATCGTCGTCGGCAGCGATGCCGAGAGCCTGAAGGTATTCCAGCAGCAGGGGTCGAGTGAACCGCTCACTGATCTTCCCGGCCCGGTATGCGGCCGGCCTCTCGAAGTCCTGCACCTGACCGGAGGTTTCCCATGACCAGCGGCGATCCTCGGCATGAGCGGCGATAGTGCGGACGTAGCTCAGGGGTGGTTCGCCGTTTGGTCCTCCGAGCCATAGCTGGGTCGAGGCATGCCCGTCGGAGGTCATCGGCTGGTGGGTGGCGATCACCCACCGCACGTCCATGAGCTTGGCGAGGTAGCTCGTGGCGGGGAAAGGATCGCCGCCGCTGATGTCGTTGTTGAGGTAAGCAGTCCAGGTCGCCCCGTGCGACGCCAAAACCTCACTGGTCCACGGCGTCTCCAGCGGTTCCAGCGCGAGAAGGAGGTCGGGCCAGGGTGCTCGGCTTCTGCTCACCTTGTACGGCACCTCGAGAGCAGTGCGCCAGGCGAGCAGACTCTCCGAAGCCGGCTCGATCGGCGCCTCCAGGAAGCCCGCACTCCAGCCGAGCGGTGACAGCCGACCGCCGAGCACGGACGGCTCCGGTGGGACGCGATCCACAGAGCCCATGATCCCGTGGAGCACCGCCGCACGTCAGTTCGATGAGACAACCGCAAGACCGCTGTCTCCCAAGAACCGCTGTCCCAGCCGCGTCACGAAAGGTCGCCCATCGGACAGATCAGTGCGTTCTGGAGCCCGTTCTCGCGAGCGCAGCACCAAGCCGGCATCGCCATGATGTTCTGGTTCGAGTGGCGCTGACGATGAGGCAGCATGACGGTTCAGTGGGAGTCCGGATGCAAATTCGCGGGGTGATAGTTGCGGGGTTCGAGGTCGACGAGGCGGGCTTCGCTGAAGAGCCCGATGGGTCAGGCTTTGCACTGATGTTTCAACGCACTGACTACGAGCCGGACGAGCAGGACGTCCGACTCGGTTTCGACACCTACTGCCTCACCACGGGCGATGGCCGAACCCACTACGGTGGCTTGCGCTCAGCGAACCTGGCTGGCGCGGACCTGACCTTGACGATATCGCCAGACGCCTCAGCGGCCGTCGGACTAGCTGAGATCAGCACGATCAAGCTCGACGTTGATGCTGTTTCTCTTGCGGATTTCCGCGAAGGCCTGCCCCAAGTCGTGAACTGGGGCAGGGAATCAGAGATTCCCGCTCTCAGCGGCTTTTAGGCAATTATCCCGGCGGCGATTTTCACCGGTTCCTGCTTCGCGGCTGTCGCTCTCTCATCGGCAGGAGAGCGCTTTGTGCTTCCTTGTCGGATATTCGATCAGGCTGCTCGGGTGAACCGCTGGGTGGAGGTATCCCAGCCGAGAATCTTGCGCGGACAGTTGTTGAGTTCGGCGGCCACGGCGGTCAGGTCGTCGAGGGAAGCGCGTCGGCCGCACGCCCACCCAGAGTCGAGATGTCGCTGGTGTGGCTCAGCCGGCCGGGACGCGGCGCCAGGGGAGAGGGGCCGTGCCGGCGAGCAGCACCACGGCCAGCACGGTCAGGGAGGTCTTCGCGCTGGTGGCGGCGGCGAGTGCGCCCGCGGCGGCAATGAATACCGGCTGCAGCGCCTTGGTGGTGATCGACCACGCCAGCGTCACCCGGGACATGTGGGCGTCGTCGGTGGCGTTCATGCGGTAGGTCGCGAAGGTCGGGTTGAACATGCCGGCGAAGAAGATCAGCAGGAAGTCCGAGGTGACGATCATGACGAGCCCGCCGGTCGAGGCCGGGGCGAACGGGATGAGCCAGAGCCACAGATTGCGGCCGACCCCGGCGAGCAGGAGGACCGCATGCCCGCCGAACCGTGACGTCAGCGGCTTGCACAGCATCGATCCCAGGATCCCGGCCACCGCCGACACGCCGCTGATCAGGCCGAACTGCCAGGCGGCGAAGCCGAGATCGCGGAGGACGAGGACGGCCAGCAGCGGGCTGACGGCCATGATGCAGCCCCCGAAGATGATGGAGTTCCCGAACAGGGCGGCCAGCCCCCGATGCCCGGCGATGTAGCGCCATCCGGCCGTGACGTCGTGCGCCCAGTGGTGTTTCCCGGCCCGTGGCGGCGGCTGCGGTTCGGTCCCCCGCAGCCGGCCCAGCAGAAGCGCGGAGACCAGGAAACTGACCGCGTCGAGAACCATCGCGGCCGTGGCGCCGATCCCCGAGACGAGAGCACCACCAGCGGGATTGCCGATCGAATGAGCGGTCCACAACGTCGTCTCGAGCCGGCCGTTGGCCGCCGCGCGATGCTCGGCCGGCACCAGCGTCCGTAACTGCGCGGCACCGGCTGAGTTGAAGGCCAGCCGCGCCGCCATCTGCACCACCGCGACCAGGCAGAGCTGGCCGTAGGTCAGGATGCCGAGCAGGGCCGCCGCCGGGACCGACGCGATCGCCACGAACCGCAGCAGATCCGCGGCGACCATCACCGGCAGCTTCCGGTGGTGCTCGATCCAGGGGCCCAGCGGGAGCGCCACCACCGCGCCCACCACGCCGGCGAGCACGGTCAGCGTCGAGACCTGGAGGTCCGACGCGTCGAGGACCAGGATCGCCACGATCGGCAACGCCGAGTACCCCAACGCGCTGCCGGCCTCGCTCGCCGCGAACGCCGCCCAGCGCCGGCGGAAGTCCCGGCGCCACCGAAGGTCGATCACACCCTGAGTAGCAGACCCCGGCGTGATCACCGCCGGACTCTTCCAAAAACCGGGACTAGACACAAGCAGGGGGTGTTATGCGGGGACCTTCTCGCGGGCGGACATGGGGGTGTGGAGGGTCCACATGAGGGCGGAGGCGGCTGCTGCCACGACGGCGAGGGCCAGCCAGGGAACTGCCGGGCCGGTCGAGTAGAGGGCGGTGAAGAACGTCGGGGCCAGGATGTTCGCGAACGCGAACGTGTACTGGTAGACCGCCAGGTATCGGCCGCGCTGGGCGGGCGGCGCGGCGGCCGACGACAGCGCGTTCGAGATCGGCGCGTGGATCAGGTCGGCGCCGGCGTAGAAGAGCATTCCGGCCAGCAGGCACGGGATCAGCGCCCAGCCCGGCACGCCCGCCGCCGCGGCGTAGACCAGCGCCCACACCACCCAGAGCAGGCCGGCCAGCACCAGCGCCCGGGCCCGGGACAGCGGCCGGACCAGCCGGACCGCGAGGCGCTGGCCGGTGGCGAGCAGCACGGTGTTCGCGGCCAGCAGCGGCCCGACGATCCAGGCCGGCGCGGACAGCCCGTCGATCAGGTAGACCGGCACCGCCACGCCGATGAAGATGCTGCACAGCGCGTAGATTGTGTTCACCGCGATGAGCAGCAGATACGGCCGGTCACGCAGCATCAGCCGGTATCCGCCACCGGTCGCGGGAGCCGGCGACGGCAGGGCGCCGCGCGGCACGAGCAGCAGCAGCGCCGCCGAGAGCAGGAAGCTGGCTGCGTTCAGGTAGACGACCGCCTGGTACCACGAGTACGCCACCGCGAGCCCGCCGATCAGCGTGCCCACCCCGGTCGCGCCCATCTGGATCATGCCGGCCAGCGCGAACCGGCGATCCGCCCGCCGGCCGTCCTCGCCGGGCTCGGCCAGGCCGGCGACGACCGAGAAGAACGAGGACCAGAACAGGCGCTGCCCGACGGCCGCGACGATCGCCACGGCCAGCAGCGTGCCGGGGCCGCTGACCAGGACGTACGCCGCGTAGGCCGCGCCCTGCAGCAGCTGCGCGGCGAGAATCCGGGAGAGCGGCCGGGTGCGGTCCGCGACGTGCCCGACGAGCAGTGGCACCGGCAGCGAGACCAGTGCCCCGAGGCTCAGCAGCGGGCCGACCGTGCTCAGCCCCAGCCCGCTGACCTCGGTGAAGTAGAGCAGCGAGACCGGCAGCAACAGACCGCTGCCGAGCATGTCGACCGCGAGGGCCAGGCCGAGCGCGATGAGTTTCCGACGATCCGTCACCGGGAGTGTCTAGCGTCCGGAAGCGCCCGTGGCTACCGATTTACGAGCTTCGACCCCAGAGCGCGTACGGCGTCGGCCCCGCCCGGAATCCGAACGCCTCCGCCATCGCCGCCGCCTCCCGGAAGCCGTGCGCGACGAGCTCGGGCTGGTGCGCGTCGCTGCCGAAGCTCACCGCGGCGCCACCCTCCTCGTGCCACCAGCGCAGGATCGTGGCGTCCAGCGGGATCCGGGTGTTGATCTCCAGGGCGCGGCCGGACTCGGCGGTGGCCTTCAACGCGTACCGAAACTCGTCCTTGAATTTTTCCGGGTCGAACGGCCCGGACCGATCGGCGGGCCAGAACCGCAGCGGATAGTCGATGTGCGCCAGCACCGCGAACGGGTGGCTGCCGGCGACCATCCGGGGGATCTCGGCCAGGTACTCCCGGACCAGCTCGGCCGGGTCGCGATGCGGGAACAGCGCCCACGGCTCGGCGTGGCCGGCCCCGTCCGGCAGGCAGTGCAGCGAGCCGAGGACCCGGTCGAACGGGCCGGCGGCCAGGATCTTGGCGATCTGGTCCGGGTACCAGTGCGGCTCGCCGATCTCCAGGCCGGTCAGGATGCGCAGGCCGGGGAAGCGGTCCCGGCAGCGCTCGATCGCGGCGAGGTAGCCCTCGGCGTCGAACGGGGGCGGGGTGAGCAGGCCGTCCGCGTCGGCGGCGGCGGTCAGGCTGTCGCTGCGGTACGGCCCGTCGGTCGGCACCGCCCAGCGGGTGTGGTCGACGTGCTCGGTGAACGCGATCACCGGCAGGCCGATCGCGACGGCTTGCGCGCAGGAGCCCTCCATCGACCCGGTCAGGGTGTCCCACGACCACTCGCTGTGCACATGGCTGTCCGCCGGCAGGCTCATCCGTCTCACGCTAGTGGCGCTGGGTGAACGCGATCCGTCCGGTCGCCGGAAAGGGGCCGGGGTCACTGCCCGGTGCCGCTCCCGCAACATGTTGACGTGTTGACTTGACTGTATGGATCGGCGCAGCGTCATCGTTGACCAAGAACGTCATGTCAAGTCAACACGTCAATGTGGCGTCATCATGAGGCCGATGAGCGGCGGCCCCTGCGTGGTACGTGCCGGTCGTGCCGGTCAGGCCGGGACGGCGACCGGCCGGGACTGCTCGGCGGCCTCGTCCACCCCGGCGCGGCGGGTCGAGCGCAAGCCGCTGACCAGGCACAGCAGGGCGCCGGCCGCCAGCCACGCGAACAGCACGACCAGCGGCCGCAGGGCGCCGTTGCCGTCGAAGAACGCCACCGAGCGCAGCAGCGTCGAGGCCGCGCCCGGCGGCAGGAACTGGCCGACCGTGCCGGACCAGCCGGGCAGCATCTCCGGGGCGCTGGTCGCGCCGGAGAGCGGGTTCCCGAGCAGCATCATGATCACCGCGCCGAGCCCGAACCCGGCGGTGCCGAGCAGCGACTCGAAGCCCAGGATGGTCAGCGCGGTGGCGGCCAGGCTCAGCGCCATCACGCCGGAGTTCGCCAGGTAGTCGCCCTCCAGCGAGCCGAGCCAGAACTGCAGGATCGCGGCCATCGCGAGTCCGCCGAGCACCGCGTAGCCGAGCGCCCCGGCGACCTTGCGGCCGGTGCCGCGGACCCGGGCGGTGAGCAGCACCGCGGCGAGCATGCCGCCGAGCACCATCGGCAGCGCGGCCGCGGCCAGCCCGGTGCCGCGCGGGTCGTCGGCCGGCAGCGGGACGACGTCCCGCACCGGGACAGCCGTGGTGGCGGGGGCGCCGGCCGTGGTGGCGGGAGAGGCGGCCAGGGCGGTCGCCACCGCCTGCAGGGTCTGCGCGACCACCGGGCTGGCCGCGGAGGCGGTGAGGACCTGCGGGGATCCGGTGGTGAGGTCGATCGCCCCGTACACCTCGCGGTTCTTGATCGCGGCCTCGGCCGCGGCGGTGTCGGCGACCGCGGTGACCTCGAAGGCGCCCGGGCGGTTCTTCGCCAGGGCGGCGGTGACCTGCGCGGTGGCGGCCGGGGGACCGGCGACCGCGATCGGCACGTCGTGCACCGCGGACCGCGCGGCGGGCCAGGCGAACGCGGTCAGCAGCACGCTGATGATCAGCGTGAGCAGGGCGACGGTGGCCGCGACGCGCGGCCACGGGGTCGGGGCCGGGTTCATGACAACTCCTAAAAGAGAACGACCATTCGTTTTCAAGCTAGGAGCAGACGGTGTGTCGTGTCAAGAACGAGCGTTCGCTTTACGGCGGGACGTGGCGAGGATCCCCGGAAACGCGCTGAGCCCCCGCCGGGTGGCGAGGATCCCCGGAAACGCGCTGAGCCCCCGCCGGGTGGCGAGGATCCCCGGAGACGCGCTGAGCCCCCGCCGGGTGGCGAGGGCTCGGACACGGGCGGCTACTTCGCGGCGCGGCGCCGGAAATACGGCCGGCTGAACAGGTAGAGCCCGGTGAACAGCAACAGGGCGAGCGGCACCAGCGGCACGTAGGAGACCCAGACGATCGGCTCCTCCCGGGCCAGGGCGACGAATGTGATGATCACCGTCGCGGTGAAGACGACGGACGTCCAGCGGTGGAAGACCCGGATCCGGCGGCTCATCGGTCAGCTGTCCTGGAGCAGGCCGAGCACGGTCCCGTCCGGGTCGGTCACGGTGGCCACCTGCCGGCCGCCGCCGACGTCGTGCGGCTGCTCGCGGGCCACGCCGCCGGCCGCGGTCACTTCGGCGACCTTGGCGGCGATGTCCGGGACGGCCCAGTACACGACGGGCGCCGCCACGTCGCCCTTGGCCGGCAGCAGCCCGATGTGCTGGCCGCCGGTGTCGAAGCCGACGTAGTACGAGGTGTCGGTCTGCGGCGCGATCCCGAGCAGGACGGTGTAGAACGCCTTCGCCGCGTCCAGGTCGGACACCGAGTGCAGCACGGTCTTGATCCCCTGAGTCATGGTCACTCCTCCAGTTCGTTCGGTGCACCCAGCCTCGCGGTCAGGGGACTCCGCGCGCATCCGTGGCGACCACGGAACCGGCCACCGAGCCGGCCCCTGACCGCGACCCCGACGGCCACCCCGAGACCGACCGTGACCAGCCCGGACAGCAACAGGACGGCCTGCGCGCCGAGCACCGACACCAGCGGCCCGCCGAGCGCCGTGCCGACCGAGGTGGCCGGTACGGTCAGCGCCGCCCGGGCCGCGAGGACCCGGCTGATCGCGGCCGGCGGCGTCCCGCGCTGGAACAGCGCCGTGGAGATCGCCGTGTACGGCCCCCAGATCAGCCCGCCGAACGCCAGCCCGGCCATCCCCGGCCAGATCGCGTCGAACAGCCCCAGCGGGACCAGGGCGGCACCCCAGCCGACGATGATCGCCACGACCACGTACCGGGGCGGGAAGCGGGCCAGCAGCCCGGCGCCGAGCGCCCCGGCCGTCGCGCCCACCCCGAACACCGTCCAGTACAGGCCGAGCAGCCCGGCCGACCCGTGCAGGTCCTCGGCGACGTGCACCGGCAGGGCGACCTCCACCGGCCCGTACAGGAAGAAGAAGGCCATCGTGACGACGAGCAGGCCGAGCAGCCGCGGCCGGGCCCGGATCGTCGCCCACGCCCCGGCCGCCGACTCGGTCGCCGCCACCCGCCGGGCCGAGACCGACCACGCCGCCACCGCGAGGACCGCGAAGCTCAGCGCGTCGGCGCCGATCACCCAGCCCGGCCCGGCCAGCCCGGTCAGCGCGCCGGCGATCGCCGGGCCGACCACGATCGACGCCTGGGTGAACGTGGAGAGCAGCGCGTTGCCGGCCACCCGCTGCTCCTCCGGCAACAGCTCGGCGACCAGGGTGTACGCCCCGGCGCTGCCCCAGGCGTGCAGGAGCGACGAGACGGCGAGCAGGACGACGTACAGCGAAGGGTTCAGATGACCGGTGACCGCGAGCGTCGCCACCGCCCCGAGCGCCACCGCCCGCAGCGTCGCGTCGGCGGCGACCAGCCGGGCGGCCCGCAGGCCGCGCATGAACCGGGACAGCACGGCGGCGCCGATCGACGCCGGCAGCGCGTAGGCGGCGACCGCGAGCCCGGTCCACACCCCGGCCTGCCCGGGCGGCGCGATCCGGACCGCCAGCCAGGCGACCGCGACCAGGCTCATCCCGTCGCCGAGCGCCGACACCAGCAGGCCCGGCATCACCGGATGTCTCAGCAGTTCACGCATGCTCTGATCCTCGCGTCGCGCGGTCCGTTCCGGCATCCGTGCCGGGCGCGGATAATGACGCCATGACGACCACGGATGTCTCGGCCCGGGAGGGCGAGGTGCTCGCCCTGGTGGGGCAGCATCTCAGCAACGCCGAGATCGCCGCGCGGCTGTTCATCTCGGTGCGCACCGTGGAGAGTCACGTCTCCGCGCTGCTGCGGAAACTCGACGTCGCCGACCGGCGCGCGCTCGCCGCGGTCAGGGGTCCCGCGGCCCGGCCGGCGTTGCCGGCGCCACTCACGTCGTTCGTCGGCCGGGCCGCCGAGAGCGCGCGGCTCCGCGCACTTCTCGCCGAGAACCGGCAGGTCACCGCGGTCGGGCCGGGCGGCGTCGGGAAGACCCGGCTGGCCCTGGCGGTCGCCGCGGAGATCGCCGGCGAGCACGCCGACGGCGTCTGGTTCGTCGACCTGGTCCCGGTGACCGGGCCCGGCCCGTGCGTGGTCGCGGCCGCGGTCGCCGCGGCGATGGGCCTCGGCGAGCAGCTGGGCCGGGCGATGGACGAGTCGGTGGTCGACGCCCTCGCCGACCGCGAGGTGCTCCTGCTGCTGGACAACTGCGAGCAGGTCCGCGACGGCGTCGCCCCGTTCCTGGAGAAACTGCTCCGCACGTGTCCGAAAGTGACCGTGCTGGCCACCAGCCGGGCGCGGCTCGTGGTCCCGTTCGAGCGGGTCTTCCCGGTGCCGCCGCTCTCCCTCGACGGTGAGGGCGACTCGGACGCGGTCGCGTTGTTCCTGGACCGGGCCGCCGCCGCGAGCTGGCCGCCCAACCACGCGCTGCGCGACCCGATCGCCGCGTTCTGCCGGCGGCTCGACGGGATGGCGCTGGCCATCGAGATCGCCGCGGCGCGCTGGCCGGCGCTCGGCCTGGACGGGCTGACCGCCGGCCTCGACGACCCGCTGCGGATGCTGGAAGGCGGCTCCCGCAGCGACGAACGGCACCGGTCGGTCCGTGCCGCCCTCGACTGGAGCCACGCGTTGCTGTCCGCGGATGATCAGGCGCTGCTGCGGCGGCTCGCGGTCTTCGTCGCGCCGTTCACGCTGCCGGCCGCGGCCGAGGTCGCCGGCGCGACCGCCGACGGCCTGGCCCGCCTCGCCGAACAGAGCCTGCTGACCGTCACGCCCGGGCCCGAGGTGACCGAGTTCCGATTATTGACGACCATTCGGCAGTACGGCGGTGAGCGGCTCACCCTGGCCGGCGAACTCGACGACGCCCGGGCCCGGCATCTGCGCTGGTGCCAGGCCCAGGCCGGCGCGCTCGCGGGGACCGGGCCGGACTGGCGGATCCGCTTCGACGCGATCGCCGACGACCTGCGGGCGGCGCAGGACTGGGCGTCCGACTTCGAGCTCGCCCGGCAGCTCGCCGAGCTGACCTTCGCGCGGCAGCTCACCGCCGAGTCGCAGATCCGGTTCGAGCAGGCCGCCGGGCTGGCCACCGACCCGGCCGTGGCCGCCGAGATGTTCCGGCAGGCGGCCGCGGTCGCCGGGTGCCGGATCCGGGGCGACGACATGTACCGGTACCTGCGGGCGGCCGCCGCGGTGACGCCGTCGCGCGCCGACGCGGCCCGGGACCTGGCGGTCGCGGCGACCAGCGCGTACCGGTTCTGGGGCAAGTTCGAGCGGTTGCCGGACCGGGCGGAGACGCTCGGCCTGGTCGCCTCGGCGCGGGAGCTGGCCGGGGACTCGCCGGTCGCCCGGGCGGCGGTGGCGCTGGCCGAGGCCGGGGTGCTGTCGGACGCGTTCGGGGCCGCTCAGGGGCCGGTGGAGAACGCCGTACCGGAAACGATCGCCCGCGCTCAGCGGGCTGTTGACCTTGCCCATGACCTCGGTGACCCGCTCGCGGAGTCGGCCGCGCTGGACGCGCTGATCGGGGCGCACAGCTGGGCGGGGGACACGTTCGCGACGGCGGCGACCGCGCGGCGGCGGGTCCGGCTGCTCGCGCCGCTGCCGGAGACCCCGGCGGTGGCGCACGAGCGGCTGGACGCGCTCGGGATGGCGGCCGAGACGGCGCTCGGGGCCGGGGATCTGCCGGGCGCCCGGCGGGCCGGACGGCAGCTGGCCGGGCATCCGATGCTGACCGAGGTCGGTCATCGGGCCACCTGCTGGCTGCTGGTCACCGAGGTGCTGGCCGGGAACCTGGACGAGGCCCTGGCCGTGAGCGAGCGGTTCCGGGAGGCGTGGCAGCGGGCCGGACGACCGCCGTCGCCGGCGCTCGCACCGGCGGCGGCCGCGGTCGCGCTGGTCCACGGCCTGCGGTCGTCCCCGGCCGAGCAGGCGGAGTGGCAGGCCGTGGTGGAGCGGATGGGGATCACCCCGGAGTACACGTACGGGTTCGGGGCGGTCTTCGACACGATCCTGCTGCTGGACCAGGGGCGGGCTACCGAGGCCGCGGAACGGACCGCCCTGGCGCCGGACGAGATCTGGAAGTGGGTCACCTGGATCTGGCTGCACTGGTACGTGGCGCTGCGGGCGGAGGCGGCGGTCCTGGCCGGATCGCCGGACGCGGCGGCCCGGATCGCCGTGGCGCGCGACGTGGTCGAGGGCAACCCGGTCGCGGCGGCCCTGGTCGAGCGGGCCGACGCGCTGCTCGCGGGCGACCACGACCGGGTGCTGGCGACCGCGGCCGCCTTCGAGGCGGCCGGTTGTCCCTATCAGGCGGCCCGCTCGAGGACCCTGCGGCCGGTGGCGTAGCCGGGCCGGGACAGCACCCGGCTTCCCCATGGCCGCACACGCTGTCCATGGTCGACAACGGTGCGCTGCTCCGGCCGTACCGAAGGAAGGTTTTAGCGAATTTCGAATTCCAGCAGGGAGTAACCGTATTCGCTGACCCGTTTCAGGCCGACCATCCGGACGTAGCGGGCGACCGCGCCCTTCGCCGGGATCTCCTCGGTGCCGCCCCGGCCGGTCGTCGTCGAGTAGATCTTCGTCCACTTCTTGCCGTCCAGGGACGTCTCGACCCGGTAGCTCGCGCCGTAGGACCGCTCCCAGACCAGGGTCACGCTGGTGAGCCGCCACGGCGCCCGCAGGTCGGCGCGGATCCACTGGGTGCTCGTGAAGGCGCTCGACCAGCGGGTGTCCGGGTCGCCGTCGCAGGCGTACTTCGGCAGCCACGGGTCGGACTCGCTGCCCGAGGCGGTGCAGACGCCACGCAGGGCGAGGTTGGCCCCGGCCGGGTTCGGCTTGCCGGCCGGCTGCGCGCTCTTGATCGGGGCCGGTGGGGCGGTCGGGGGCAGCGGCGCCGGGGATCCGGCCGCCGCCACCGGGCCGCCGGCCGGTCCGGACGGCTCCTCGGCCGGGCCCGAGACCGCCGGGAAGGTGGTCGGCGCGGACGGCGCCGGGCTCGCGGCGGCGTCCGATTGCCATCGGTACGCGACCCCGGCGCCCGCCGCGGCGACGAGCACGAGCAGCCCGGCCAGCAGACCGCTCCGGCCCCGGCGGCGCGGCGCCGGCACGGCAGGGGGCGGAGGCGGGGGCGGGGGCGGCGGCGCCGAGGTCAACGGCGCGGCCGGCCCCGGCCGTGGTGGCAGGGACGGCATCCGGGTCAGCCGCAGATTCTCGGCCCGCGACCGCGAGCGCCGTTCATCGTCGGATTCGGCCACACACGCCCCCTTGTACTCACACGACGGTGAGTATCTTGACGTATCCGGATTTCGGTTCCGGAACCGCCTCACGCTGCCCGTTGCACCGACTCACCCGTGCCCAGGCTGGCCAGCAGATCTTCCGGATGCACCGGCCGGCACAGGTGATAGCCCTGGCCCAGATCGCAGCCGAGCAGTCGCATCGCGTTGCGTTGCGCCTCCGTCTCGATGCCCTCGACCACGGTCCGCAGCCGCAGCGTCCGGGCCAGCTCGACGATCGTCCGGATCACCGCGAGGTCGGCCGTGGTCGGGTTCTCCCGGCTGATGAACGCCCGGTCGATCTTCAACTCGTCCACCGGCAGCCGCTGCAGGTAGGACAGTGACGAGTAGCCGGTCCCGAAGTCGTCGATGGACACGTCCACGCCCAGGTCCTGCAGGTCGCGCAGCGAGGCGATGGCGATCTTCGGGTCGGTCATCAGCACCGACTCGGTCAGCTCCAGGGTGACCGCCTCCGGGGGCATCCGGGTGTCGCCGAGCATCCGTTCGACGTCCGCCGCGAACGCCGGGTCGGTCAGCTGGCGCCCCGACACGTTGATGTTGAGGCCCAGGTCCGGCCGGGTCCGGCGCCACACCGCGGCCTGCCGCCCGGCGGTGTTCAGCACCCAGCGGCCCAGGTCGCCGATCAGCCCGGTCTCCTCGGCCATCGGCACGAAGTCGGCCGGGGAGACGTAGCCGCGGTCCGGGTTCTGCCAGCGCACCAGGGCCTCGACGCCGACCGTCCGGCCGGTGCCCAGGTCGATCAGCGGCTGGTACTGCAGCCGGAACTCGCCCAGGGTCAGCGCCCGCTGCAGGTCGCCGTTGAGGGTCAGCCGGGCCAGCGCCTCGGCGTGCATCTGCGGCTCGAACAGCACCACCCGGCCGGAGCCCGCGGTCTTGGCCCGGTACATCGCCACGTCGGCGTTGCCGAGGATCTCGCCCGGGGCGCCGCCCGGGCCGGCCGCGATGCCGATGCTCGCGCCGATGAACACCTCCTGCCCGGCCACCGCGAACGGCACCTTGATCGCGTCGATCAGGCGCTGCGCGACCGGGACCGCGTGCTCCGCCTCGCAGTCGCTGAGCAGCACCGCGAACTCGTCCCCGCCGATCCGGGCCGCGGTGTCGGTCGGGCGCAGGCAGCCGCGGATCCGCCCGGCGACCAGGCCGAGCAGCTCGTCGCCGGCCCGGTGCCCGAGACTGTCGTTGACCGCCTTGAACCGGTCCAGGTCGATGAAGAGCACGCTGGTCGGGGTGTTGCCGGCCAGCCGGTCGGCAAGCATCTCCAGGAACAGCACCCGGGTCGGCAGGCCGGTCAGCGAGTCGTGCCGGGCCTCGCGCAGCGAGTCGAGCAGGGCGAGGCGCTCGGCGGCCTCCCGCTCCCGCTCCTCGCGCAGCGCGCGCTCGGCGGTCAGCAGGCTGATGTTGGTCAGGGCCAGCCCGATGGTCTGCGCCATGGCCTGCAGGAGCTGCCGCTCCTCCGGTTCGAGCGGGTCGGTCTCCCGGGCGACCAGCAGCGCCCCGCCGGGGTTGCCGCCGAACCGGGCGGTGGTCACGTGCAGCTCGCCGAGCCCCGGAATGGTCAGCACGGCCGGGCGCTCGTCGCCGTTCAGCGCGGCCTCCAGCACCTCGCGGCCGACGCCCCAGGCGACCTCGACCCGCCCGTCGCGCAGCACCGCGCCGATCTCGGTCTCCAGCACCTCGGTGGCCCGCTCGACCGCGACCATGATCGCGGAGCCCTCCTGCTGCGGCGCGCAGACCGCGGCGAAGAACTCGGTGAGCTGATGGGTGGACCAGTGATTCATCGTGCCGTCCCCGCTCTCGTCAGGCCAGGGCGAACGTGACGAGGGTGAAGTGGTGCATGCCCATCGCGCCACGGGTCCGGCCGATCTCGCCGGTGCTGTAGAAACCGCCGTACGGGACGCCGTCGAGCCGTTTGCCGAACTCGGCGTTCTCCTGCTGCACGCCGTCCTCGCCGAGCTTGATCCACCGGCCGGCGCAGTCGAACACCAGCACGCCCAGCGCCGGCTCCCCGCCGAGCGCGTCCACCGCCTGGGCGGCCGCGTCGCCGGCGCAGTCCAGCAGCGAGTCGTGGGTGCTGGTCATCAGCCAGGCGAGCGCGCCCTGCGGCACGTCGGCCAGGCAGATCAGCGCCCGGTCGGCCCGGTCCCCGTCGTGGATCACCCGGATGTCCTCGCCGCTGCGCCGGGACAGCCCGAGCGGGTGGTGGAAGGCCAGCTCCCGGAAGGCGGCGGCGTCGTCGAGCGCGGACTCGTCGACGCCCATCCGGCGCAGGAACACGTCCAGGGCCGGCTCGCCGTCCAGCTCCAGCACCCGGCCCTCGCGGCTGCTCGTGACGACCAGGGCGTCGCCGTCCTTGCGCCAGCCGTGCGCGATGCCGACGCCGAGCGGCCGGTCCGAGCCGATCGCGATGCCGAGCACGGCGTCCGACAGGATCTCCACGCCGTCCCGGCCGCCGTGGAACTGGTAGGTCCGGACGTAGGTGAGCTCGTCCCCGGCCGCGCCGCCGACCAGCGGGACCGCGGCGCCCGCCACCGAGAACGCGCCCCGCACCACCTCGTGCTGGCTCCCGGTGACGCCGTCCGCGATCATCAGCAGCGCCCGGTGCCCGGAGTCGACGGCGGCCAGGCAGGACGCGGCCTCCGCGCCCGCCTCACGGAGGCGGCCGGTCACGCTTCGGGCCACATGCGTGCGTA
The DNA here is from genome assembly GCF_019704555.1 of Actinoplanes sp. L3-i22. Taxonomy (NCBI): domain Bacteria; kingdom Bacillati; phylum Actinomycetota; class Actinomycetes; order Micromonosporales; family Micromonosporaceae; genus Actinoplanes; species Actinoplanes sp. L3-i22. Next base: position 6,102,174 of record NZ_AP024745.1, on the reverse strand, counting down.
CGGCGAAGCCCGGCCCACCCCAGGCGGTGACCGCCACCCCGGACCGGCTCACCCGTCCGTCCGCGAGCTGCCCGGAGGTGCTGCACCCGACGATCACGGTGTCCGCCCCGATCTGCCCGCGCAGCGCGTCGAACAGCTCCGGCACCTGGTAGCCGATCGAGCAGAACACGAACACGATCGCCGGCTCCCGCCCCGCGAGAGCGGCGGTGGCCGCTTCGGCGCCGGCGGCGGCCGGGTCGCTCAGGGTGCTGTGTCCGGTGCCGAACCAGCGCTCGCTGCTGACGTGACTCATGCCGGGGACATCGGCGGATCGGAGCCCGAGTTGAGATCCCCTCCCGGCCCGCGCGGCCTCCGGGCGGTGGCGGGGCTCGGTAGAGTCCGGGCGGTGACCTCTATCGTCCGTAACGTCGCGTTCGACTGTGCCGATCCGTACGTCCTGGCGGTCTTCTGGAGCGAGGTGCTCGGCCACCCGGTCGACCCGGACTGTGCCCCCGGTGACGACGAGGTCGTCATCGTGGTGCCGGACGGCGCGAACTTCTACTTCCAGCGGGTCCCGGAGCCGAAGCGGGTCAAGAACCGGGTGCACGTCTGCCTGCAGTCGCCGGACCTGGGCCGGGACGCCGAGATCGAGCGCCTGATCGCGGCCGGGGCCACCCTGTCCGACGACCACCGCAGCCCGGGCGGCACCGGCTGGGCGGTCCTGCTGGACCCGGCCGGCAACGAGTTCTGCCTGACCGACGTCCCGGGCGGCTGACCGCTCAGCCGAAGATCAGGTCCAGCTGGTGCCGCAGCACCGCCTCGGCGGCCGCGGCGTCGCGCTGCCCGCCCAGGATGCTCGAGGTCAGGCCGTTGGCGAGGGCGAGCAGGCCGGCGGCGGTCAGCTCCGGCTCCGGGCGGGCGGCCAGCCGTAGTTGCTCGGCGAGCAGGCGCTCGATGAAGTCCGGGTACCGGGCGCCGTGCCGGATCAGGTCCGGCTCGGCGAGGACCAGGCTGTAGAACGCCGCCCAGGTCCGGGAGATCCGCACGCCCTCCGGGTCGGTGGGCAGCACGGCCAGCAGCGTCGCCGTCACGAACTCACGCGGCGGCGGGGGAGCGCCGGCCGCCGCCCGGGAGCGCTTCCTCACGCCGTACCGGAAAGCCTTTGATCTTCTCTGGCCCTCGCCGGTCGTGCCGGTCCGGGTCCGCACCGGTTACGGCGAAGCGGTGGGTTTCCGCAGTGGCGCGGCCGAGGGTGTGCCGGTCGTGCTCGTGCCGGGCTCCACCGGCAACGCCCTGACCTGGTATCGGTATGTCGAGACCCTCGGCCGCGAGCATCCGGTCATCGCGCTCGACCCGATCGGCGAGCCGGGTGAGGCGTCCCAGACCCGGCCGATCCGGGACGCCGGCGACGTCGCCGCGGCGCTCGAGGAGACCCTCGCCGGGCTCGGCGTGGAACGGGCCCACCTGGTCGGGATGTCCTATGGCGGCTGGGCGGTGCTGCGGCATGAGCTGGCCTTTCCCGGCCGCGCGGCGAGCCTGACGCTGCTCGATCCGGGCGGCTTCGGCCGCCTCGGCGCCAAGTTCTGGATCTGGCTGGCGGCCGGCGCGATCGCCGGGCTCGCTCCCGGTCCGCTGCGGCGCCGGCTTTCCCCTTTGGTACGCAACGCCGTGCTCCGTGACGAGAATCTGATCCGCCTCCTGCCGCTGGCCATGCGGTTCCGCCGGCGCCTGCCGCTGCCGGACACGGTGACCGACGCCGAGCTGGCCGCCCTGACCGTGCCCACGCTGATGATGCTCGGCGAGCACAGCGCGCTCTACTCGTCCATCGAGGTCGCCGCGCGGGTCCGCCGGGTGCTGCCGGCCGCGCGGGTCGAGATCGTGCCCGGCGCGTCGCACGACCTGCCCGCGCACTCGCCGGATCTGGTCGCTGAGCGGATTTCGGGTTTCATCCGATAGAGCGGCGGGTACAAGATCGTTACCTCCGGTTTGGCCGACAACCCTAAGGCCGTGTCGTGCGGAGGTGTCAGCGATGAACAGCATTATTCTGCTTGCCGTGTCGACGGTGACGATGGGCTTCTCGCCGCCCGCGGTGTCGTCCACAGCGCAGGTCTTCGACCGCGACAGCAGGTTGCTGGCGGAGGCGCGTTTCGATGCCCGGAGCGACAGTTTCGCGGTGACCAAGCAGGCCGGTTCGGACGGGCGGGCCTATCTGGAATACCGGTATCTTCGCACCGACGGGACACTGCAGACCGGCACCCATGCGGCCAGTCGTGAGCCGGGGGAGACGGTCCGGTTCCCGCACGACTTCACCGCCGGGCGCACGGTCACCTTCCGGGTCTGTGTCTCCGGCGAGCACGCCTTCAACGCGTGCAGCGCCGGCGCCGACGGGGAGAACTGGACGGTCGGTATCGCCTAGTGCGTTGACCACGAACGTTCACCGGGTCGGTGACACGCCGGATCGCCTCCGTCGGTAACTGCTGATGACGGCTCACTCTCAACGGCGGTGACATGCGTTGTTGAGAGTGAGGTGGCAGGTTGGCCGAGCCGGTCAGGGCACGGCGGTTGACGCAGGATGAGGGCCGCAAGCTGCAACAACTTGTCCGTAGGGGCAAGCACGATTCGGTCCGGGTACGCCGGGCGTTGATCATCATGGCGTCGGCGTCCGGGACGCCGGTTTCGGCAATCGCGAGCCTGATCGCCGGGCATGAGGACACCGTCCGGGACGTGATCCACTCGTTCAACGAGATCGGTCTTCGTGCGTTGGACCCTCAGTGGGCGGGAGGCCGTCCCCGCCGGATCAGTGACGACGATGAGGCATTCATCGTCGCGACGGCCACGGCCCGCCCGAGCACGCTCGGGCGGCCCTTCACCTGCTGGAGCCTGCGTAAACTCGCCGACTACCTGGCTACCGGCGCCGCCCGGCCGATCATGATCGGCCGGGAACGGCTGCGGCAGATCCTGCGCCGTAACGAGGTCAGCTGGCAGCGGACCCGCACCTGGAAGGAATCGAAGGACCCGGACTTCGACGCGAAACTCGACCGGATCGAGGAAGTCACCACCCGATTTCCCACCCGGTGTTTCGCGTTCGACCAGTTCGGGCCGCTCTCGATTCGTCCGCACCACGGCCGCGGCTGGGCACGACAATCGCATCCGGACCGACTGCCGGCGACCTACCACCGCACGCACGGCATCCGCTACTTCCACGGCTGTTACAGCCTCGGCGACGACCAGCTCTGGGGCGTGAACCGGCGTCGCAAAGGCGCAGATCACACCCTGTCCGCACTGAAAACGATCCGCAGGACGCGGCCGGACGGCGCCCCGATCTACGTCATCCTGGACAACCTGTCGGCGAACAAGACGCCGACGATCCGGGCCTGGGCGGTCCGGAACAAGGTCGAGTTGTGTCTCACGCCGACCAGTGCGTCCTGGGCGAACCCGATCGAGGCACAGTTCGGGCCCTTGCGCATGTTCACCATGGCGAACTCGGACCACCCGAACCACACCGTCTTGGCCCGCAAGCTGCAGAAATACTTGCGATGGCGTAACGCCAACGCCCGCCACCCCGACGTCCTGACCGCACAACGCCGTGAACGAGCCCGGATCCGCAGCGAACGACAACAACGCTGGGGCCGACCCCGAACGAAGGCCGCCTGACGGATCAGACCCGGCGAACGTTCGTGGTCAACGCACTAGGTCTGCTGCGTGGCGATGACCTCGGCGAGGCGCTCCGGGCCGACCTGGCCGATCAGCCGGCCCGCCTCCGGGTCGCGGGCGTGGACCGTGTGGATGGTCGGGCCGTCCACGTCGATCACGCTCGCCGAGGCGCCGGTCACGTAGCGGACCGTGTCCGGGGGAGCGGTGAGGTCGACCCGGCTGGCGACGCCGGGCGTGACCCAGACGGGGGTGTTCGCGAGAACGCCGTACGCCTGGGAATGGAAATGGCCGCACAGCATGAGGCGGACCTCGCGCCCGGCGATGGTCTCCGCCAGTTCCCCGGGGTCGCGCAGGCCCATCGCGGCCTGCGCGAGCATCCCGGGGACGGCGACCGGCGGATGGTGAAAGGCCAGCACGCTCGGTCCGATCAGAACATCATCGAGCCAGGACAATTGGGTACGGCTGATCCGCCCGTAGGACCGGCCCGGCACCACGGAGTCCAGCGTGATGATCCGGTAGCCGCCGATCACGCTGACCGCCGCCCGCTCCCCGCCGGCCGAGCGCAGCTCGCTCACCGGGTTCTCGTGCCCGCTGCCCAGGACCGCGGCGAACGCGGCCCGGTCGTCGTGGTTGCCGGCCGCGAAGATCGCCGGCCGGCCGATGATCTCCCGGGCCGCCCGGTAGGCCTCCGGCGAACCGTCGTCCGCGACGTCGCCGGTCACCACGACCACGTCGACGTCCGGGATGTCGGCGCAGTCCCGCAGCAGCTGCCGCAGCGTCTCGTGGGCCGGGCCCGGCTCGCGGGTCAGGTGGGTGTCCGACAGGTGCAGGATCCGCATGGGGACTCCTCTACGGGCGGAATAGCACTGGGCCGCGGCCGGGCCGATCCGGCATCATCACGGGCGTGACAGCTGACGAGCTTGTGTCGATCGAACTGGACGAGGACGAGCGCGAGGTGCTCGCCCGGGGACTGACGGAGTGGGGCGGTCCGGCGCGGTGCACCGAGGCGCTCGCCGTGGCCATGGACTTCGGCAGTGTGGAGCATCTGTTCGAGCACGTCGTGCGCCTGCGGCCGCTGGTCCGGGGTGGACAGCCGCTCGGCCGCCGGGACTGGCGGCGGGTGCTGATCTCCGCGGAGATCGTGTTCGCGAGCGACGTGTTCGGGTCGGGGTGGGACTGGCAGAGCACCACCGGGTTCCGGGACGAGGAGACGATCCGGATCCTGCGGTCGTTGCAGCGGAAGATCGAGCGGGCGGCCCGGATCCACGAGCTGACCCCGGCCGACCTGCCCTCCGACGCCCCCGATGCCGCAGCCTCCGGGGCGCCGTCGCCGTCGTCCTCGTCCTCGGACGAGTGAATCCGGAGTCGTCGGGGCCACCGCCGGCACGACGGGCCTCAGGCGAGCTCGGGTACCACGACGGCCAGGTCGAAGGCCTCCGCCACCGGTAGCTCCAGATAGCCGTCCAGGTTGCGGAACCGCTGCGGCCCGTCGGCGGCGCCCCGCAGCGGCCGCAGGTCGGTGATCCGCGTCCCGGGCCCGTCCCCGGCGAGCAGCGCCTCGACGCTGCCGGGCACCGGCTCGGCCAGGTCCACCGTGAGGACCTCGACGCCGCTCTCGGTGCCCGGCGCGGGCCGCCGCGTCGGCGTCCGGCCGGCGACCGCCGTGACCGCGATCGACAGGTATCCGTCGCCGAGCTCGGCGACCAGGTGACTGCCCAGCACGGCCACCTCGAAGGTGCCGCCGAGGCTGATCGGAATCCGCTGCAGGTGCGAGTTCGCCGCGGAGATGACCATCCGCTGCCCGGCAACCAGCAGGTGCCGCGCGGTCTCCGCCATCGCGGTGTCCCGGACGTTCACCGCGGCGTGGATCCCGGAGCCGCTCACGGCCGCGGCCTGGGCCCGCAGCATCTGGTCGAGCAGGACGGCGAGCCGCAGCTCGTGCCGGGCGGTGGCGAACCCGGCGGCCCCGCCGCGCCGCGCGAACAGCGGGCGCAGGGCGTCCAGCCGGGCGGCCAATTCGGACAGCAGGACGGTCTGCGCGTCCCGGTCGGCGGCCGGCGTCTCGCGGTAGGCGGCGAACGCGGCCATCGTGTGCGGACTGGACCAGGCCTTCGCGTACGTCCGAATCTGATCGATGATCTGGGCGGCCCCCGGGTCGAGGTCGTCGAGGTAGCGCGCCACCCCCTCCACCGGCGGCAGCAGTGAACCCAGATCGGCCGGCAGGTCCAGCCCGGCGAAGCGGACCTCCCCACCGCGCTCGCGCAGCCAGGTCAGCAGTCGCTGAGTTTCCGCGGTGCGCCCGAAGCCGTAGGTCAGCCCGCCGGTGGCGACCTCCGCGACCTCGCCGGCGCCGCCGTGCACCCACCGGTCGACGGCGAGCCCCTCGCTGAAGCCGGACTCCAGCGCGACCGTGCCGAAGCCCATCCGCTCCACCAGGAACCGCACCAGACGGTGTCTGACCTGCTGATACTCCCGGACGTTGTGGGCCGACTCGCCGATCCCGACGACCCGGGCGTCGCCGACGAGCGCGCGCAGCGGCTCGAGGTCGTCCAGATCCGCGCCGGCGTCCAGAGTGGCGAGTGCGACGGTTCCCAAGATCCTGCGCTCCCTTGCGTCGATCTATTTCCGGACCGCCAATCTATCGGTCCGCCGCTGCCCCGGGCCGCCCCGCAAGGCGTGGTCAGATGCCTAGCCTCCTAGGACGCCCTAGAGGCAGTGCGGCAAGCCGCACAAACCCAAAACCATCCTTCGGTACGGCCGTAGCCGCGCCCCGTCCGCCGGGGTTCGGGGAACGGGCGGTGTGGTGGTGGGGGATCGGATAGAGAGGAAGGTGTGGAATTCTCGGATACGGTGACGACCGCCGCCGGCATTTTCGGGATGTGGTCGCCGCCCGCTTTCCGGGGCGTCGTCGACTACGGGACGTGGGAGGCGGAGCTGCTCGAGGACGAGGACATCGGGCGGCACATCCGGGCCGGGGAGTTCGTGCCGGTCAACATTCACAGCGACGGGGCGTTCCATTTCCTGGTCCGGATCGGATCACGAACGCTGCCCGCGGCATTGACCGCCCGGGAACGGGAGTTCCTCGTCATCTCGTCCGCGGACTACCTGTTCGCCGCGGTGGACGGGGCGATTCTCAGCGGGATCGAGCACGCCGGCGCGCGGGCCGGGCCGCATCTGCACGTTCCGTTGCCGCCGGGCCGCTGGCAGGTCGCCGTCTTCCTGATCGACTGGACCGCCGAGCCGGGCATGCAGAACGCGCACGGCGATCCGCTGCCGGGCTCACTCCCGGACTTCACCATCCTGATCAACCCGGAGCAGGTCCCGGCCGTCTACCGGACCGCTGTCGACACTTTCGACCGGAAATAGCGACGCACGGCGAGGGATGTCGTTCCCCTCGCCGTGCGTCAGCTGTTCAGATCTCGATCGACCGGCAGAAGTCGGCCACCTGGTTGACGAAATCGCGGTAGTCCGGCCGGGTCTCGCCGACCCGTTCGGCGAACGCGAGGTCGTCCGGTTCCAGACCGTCGGCGGCGGCCATACCGGAGATGATCGTCACGATCTCCGGCCGGGAAAGGCGCAGGACGTACTCGCCGTCGACGAATTCGGTTCGCATGTGCCGGATCATCCCCTACGGCTCGATGTACCTGGTGCCCAGGTTGGCTTTCCACTCGGCGAGCGGTTTGTTGAAGGCGTGGATGTTCCCGGACGTCTTGACGATCAGGATCTCGTTGCCCTCGTCGTAGTAGACCCAGTTCTTTTCCTTGGTGTCGAAGTAGGTGAAGGTCCGCTTCGCCATCAGCGCGAGGTACTGCGCGGTCGCGATCGGATCGGTTCCGATGCCCTTGAGCGCGTGGCTGAACGAGCCGCTGTTGTAGCGGTTGATCATGTACTCCACGCCCGCGCCCACCATCGGGCCGTACTTGTCGAAGATGTCGTCGAGCAGGTCGTCGAGCGCCTCGTCGGTCGCCGCCCAGCAGCCGGCGGTGATGTTGTGCACCAGCACCGGCGTGGTGCCGGCGAGCACGTAGTACGTGTGGATCTCGTCGACCGTGAGGTTGAACATCTCCTGGTCGCCGGTGAACGACCGGACCCCGGCGACGCTGGGGGCGGCCACCGTGCTGCGCAGCAGGTCGCCCGGCCGCAGGTCGGCCGCGCCGGTCCAGTCCCGCGCGGTGTCGTTCCAGAACGGGTGCTCCTGCGTGGTGTGCAGGACCGCCCCGGAATCGACGGTGACGTCGGCGAGCGCGGTGTCCACGTTGCGGTGCAGTTCGGTGACCGGCTCCGGTTTGGTCACGCCGGTGACCGGGTCGGTGGCCAGCACCTGGTCGCCGACCACGATCTCGGCGATCGGCTTGCTGCTGCGGTCGCCGAGCAGCACCCGGGTCCCCGGGTCGAAGCTGTTGCCCCGGACGCACGCCTTGTACAGGTCTTCGAGGACCTTGACGATCGGCGTGTTCCGCAGGTTCTTGAACGCCTGCTCGACCGCGTCCAGGCCGCTGTCGACGATGGCCCGCGCCATCGCCCCGATCTCCTCGGGGCTCAGCGTCAGCTTGATGGTCAGCGACTCGGCCAGGCTGAGCAGCCGGGCCGCATTGATCGCGCCGAGCTTGGTGACCGCGTTGGAGAGCAGCTCGCCGCCGTACTTGGCGGCCCCGGCCAGCAGGTCCTTGAGCCCGGCCTTGGCGATGTCCTTGGAGATGCCCTTCTCGAGCGCCTTGAAGATCGCCCCGAACCCGTCGGTCCCGATGATCGTGACCACGTCGACGATCGTCATGCCGAGCGCGTGCTGCCAGTTCTTGCCCCACTCGTCCCAGTGCAGGAGCTGCTTGGGATCCTTGACCAGATCGGTGAGACCCTTCTGCAGCGTGGTGCAGGCGGTGTCCGAGGTGGGCAGGAAGCTGACGAACGGCACGGTGTACTCGTCACTGGCCGGGTCGGTCCCGACGAACGTGCCGATCGTGCAGTTGCTCAGGTACCAGAGGCCCTCGACGCTGCCGAGCACGCTGTCGCGGGCGCCCTTGGCGATGTCGGCGCCCCACGGCATCACGTGGTCGATCGCCTGGTCGCTCTTCTCCTTGAGCCACCGCATCCACGCGGTCTCGGCGGCCTGCTGCTCGACGTCGTAGGCCTTCCACGCGGTCTCCATCAGCGCCTTGGCCAGCCCGCTCATGCCCCGGGCCATGCCCCACACGCTGTTCGAGATCGACGTGATCGTGCCGCTCATCGTCTCGGTGTCGCCGGCCAGCAGGTTCGCGTTGTCGGCGGCCTTCTGGGCCTGGTCGGCGTAGCCGCGGGCGCCGTTCTTGGCCTGGCGGGCCACCCCGGCGTTCTGCGAGGCCTGCTGGGCCAGCCCGTTGGCGGCCTGGGCGATCGAGCTGGCCTGGGCCTCGGCCCGGCGCGCCGACTGGGCCGCGTCGGCCGCGAGTTGGGCGTCCTTGGCGGCGTCCTGGGCCGCGTCGACCGCGACCTTGCTGGCCGCGATCGCCCGCTGGGCCGCCTCGGCGGCCTTCTGCGCGGCCACGAAGGCCGGTTTCACCTGGGCCTCGGCCTGGGTGACCATGGTGGCCGCGTGGGCCGCCGCGGCGGCCGCGTCGTCGGCGTGCTGCTGGGCCGCGACGCTCTGGGTGGCGCCGATCGCCATCGCCGAGTTGGCCAGGTCGATGGCCATCGCGGCGTCGCTGTCGGTCTCCCCGTACAGGCTGGCGACGTCGATCGCGGTGATCGCCGGGTCGGCGATGCCCTCCGCGGCGATCCGGGCGTCGAGCGCGGCGCGGCCGGCGACCCGGGTCTGGAACGAGGCGATCGCGGCCTGCCGGACGGCGTCCTGGTAGGCCCGCAGGACCAGGTCGGCGTCGGCGCGGGCGGCCGCGGCGTGCTGCATGGCGGCGCGGGCGGCGGCGACCGCGGCCTGCGCGTCGTTGTTGGCCTTGGTCGCGTCGTCGATCGCCTTGCCGGCCGCGGTGGCGGCGACGGCGGCGTCCTGCTGGGCCTTGCGTGCCTCGTTGGCGGCCCCGCGGGCGGCGTTGGCGGCGGCCGCGGCGGCGGCCGAGGCCCGCCCGTAGTCGGCGGCGGCCGCGTCGGCGGCCGTCGAGGAGGCGGTGGCGTCGCCCTGGGCCGAGGTGGCCGCCGAGCGGGCGGCGATCGCGTCGGCCGAGGCCCGGGCCGCGTCGGCGGCGAGCCGCTGCATCTCGGCGGTGCCCGGGCAGCCGGTGCCGCTCGGGTTGTCCGGGTACTTGCAGGCCAGCTCGGCGGCGAGTTTGCGGGCCTCGGCCGCCTCGGCCTCCAGCTCCTTGGAGTGCGCGCCGTCGGCGGACTTCTTGGCCCGCTCGATCAGGTCCTTGGTGCGCTTGCCGACCTCGGCGAAGTGGTCCCCGGCGATCAGGGACTGGTCGTACGCCTTCTTGGCGTCGTCGTGCTTGGTGACCGCGACGTTCTGCTGGTCGATCGCGCGCACCGCGGCGTCGTACGCCTGCTTCTGGTGGGTGATCGCGTCGGCGGTCGCCTGGCGGGCGATGGCCGCCTGCTGTTTCGCGGTCTCGTAGTAGTCCTGCGCGGCGGCGACCCGGTCCCACGCGTCCTCGGCGGCGAGCTCGGCCCGCATCCGCTGCTCGTGCGCGTCGGCGGCGGCGGCCTTGGCGGCGGCGGCCAGCTGCTGGGCGCGGTCGGCGAGCTTCTCGGCCGCGGCCTGCTCGCGCTCGGCGGCCTGCCGGTACTTGACCGCGTTGGCGGCGTCCACGGTGGCGGCGTGGTCGGCGTCCAGGGTCTTGGCGGCGGCCTCGGTGGCCTCGGCGGCGTGGCACGCGGTCTCGGCGGCCTGCTTGGCGGCGGTGCCGGCGTCGGCCTGGGCCTGCAGCACCTGGGCCCAGTCGATGCCCTGGGTGAGGCCGGTGTCGGTGAGCGCCTTGGCGGCCGTGGTGGCCACCCCGGACTGCGCGGTGACCTGGTCGGCGTTGCGGGCGGTGACGGTGTATTCCGCGCAGGCGTCGGTGCGCAGTCTGGTCAGGTCGGCGGTGTGGGTGGCGCCGCCGGCCTTGCGGATCGGCAGGTCGCTCGCGTAGATCGCGTCGGCCTGCTTGGCGTACTTGTTGACCAGCGCCATCGAGTTCGAGGTGACGGTCAGCGACTGGGTCCCGCTGATGCTCGCCACGATGATCTGCTGCTGGGCGGTGGCCGCCCGGGTGGCCCGGCCGGCCAGGTCGGTGAGCGCGTCGACGGCCTTGGTGCGGGCGGCGAGCGCGTCCTGGATCTGCTGCTGGGAGTCGGCGTCCTGCTGGCTGGCGATCGCGTACCCGTGGTTGTAGAACTCGGCGATCACCGCCGGGTCCTCGCTGTCGAGCGCGAGCTGCCCCTGGGCCTGCACCTGGGGGCCGCCGGCGGCGACCAGCTGGGTGACCCGGCCCAGGATCAGCTGGGCCTGCTGGGCGGCGTTGAGCACGTCCTGCGCGTCGGCGGCGTCGGCGGCGGCCTTGCCGATCGCGATGAAGTCGGCGATCTTGGTGGCGTTGTTGGTGGCCAGCGCGGCGGCGGCCTTCTGCCGGACGATCGGCGTGCCGGTGTCGGCCCACTTCTGGACCAGCGCGCGGTCCTCGACGACCTTGATCTTCTTGATCTCGGCGGCTGCCTTGCGGTAGACCGGCAGGCCGTCGTCGAGGAAGGCCCGGATCGTCGCCGGGTCGTTGGTGTCGAGCGCGGCCTGGGCCGCGGCCCGGACCTCGGGGTCCTCGTCGTAGTCGGCGAGGTCCTGGCAGAGCATCCGGTCCAGGGTGTCGTCGTCGATCGGCCCGTCGGTGTCCGGCACCGCGGCGGGCGGGCCGGCCAGCCGCTCCAGCATCTGCAGCACGCTGAGCTCGGCCGGCGCCGCCTTCGGCACGGCCCGCGCGGGCGCGGCGTACGCGCTCTGCGGCATCAGGATCGCGACCGCCAGCCCGCCGGCGACAGCGGCCAGCGCCCGGCGCCGCCAGCCCGTTCCGGCGCGCGCCGATGGGCGCCACACATTCGTGAGCATGAAGTTATCCCCCGTGGACAGCAGCGCCCGGAGAGTCCGGTTCGGACCTCGCACACTGCTATTTATCGATATGGCGGGATAGTCATAGCAGACCCACGGACATCGGCGCACCCCGATGAGACGTTCCGGTCAGAGGACGATGAAGTCCGGAGCCGGGTGGCGCAGGAAGTCGTGGTGCGAGATGTCCCAGGCGTAGGCGCCGGTGCGGGGGAAGACCAGCAGGTCGCCGACCCGCAGGCGGCTGACGTGCCGGTCGCGGGTGAGGACGTCGCGCGGGGTGCACAGCTCGCCGACCGCGTCGACCGGGGTGTCGGTGACCTCCGGGCGGGAGTACGGGCGGTCCCAGGCGTCGATCGGCAGGATCGTGAACGGGTGGCTGTAGCCCCACGCGGCGGGCAGCCGGAAGTGGTGGGTGCCGCCGCGCAGGACGGCGAACGTACGGCCGTGGGTGGTCTTCAGGTCGAGGACCTCGGCGGCGTACCAGCCCGCGTCGGCGGCCAGGTAGCGGCCCGGCTCCAGGATCAGCTCGACGCCGTCGGGCACGGTGACCCGGGACAGTGCGGTCACGTCGATGGACGCCTGCGACGTGTAGTCGACTCCGAGGCCGCCGCCGGCGTTGACGATGCGGAGCTGCACGCCGTACGCCGAAGCGGTCTTGACGGACCAGGAGATCGCCTCGCGCAGGAAATCGGCGTGGGCCGGGCCGTCGAGGTTGTTGGAGACCGCGTGCAGGTGGAAGCCGATGACGGTCAGGCTGCTCGGAAGCGTGGCGAGGACCGGGCCGAGCTGGTTCTCGTCGATGCCGAACGGGGTGGGGGTGCCGGTCATCGCGTGACTGCCGGTGACCGCGACGGTGGCGCGGTTGACCCGCAGGCAGATGTCGGCGGTCAGGCCGAGGGCGGCGATCCGCTCGGCCTCGAAGCGGCTCTCGACGTTGAGCAGGGCGCCGGCCCGGACCGCGGCGGCCAGCTCGGCGTCGGTCTTGGCCGGGCCGCCGAAGACGATCCGGCGGGCGCCGGCCCGGACGGCGAGGTCGAGCTCGCCGCCGGACGCGACCTCGAGACCGTCGCACGCGGCCGCGAGGGTCTCGACGACCTTCGGGTGGCCGTTGGCCTTCACGGCGTACACAAGCGTGGTTTTCCGGGGGAGGGCGGCCCGCAGCCGGGCAGCCTGGGTGCGCAGCGCCTCGGTGTCGTAGACGTAGGCGCAGGCCGGCGCCGGCAGGCGGCGCAGCGCGGCGGCGACGTGCCCGGGCAGCTCAGCCATGCAGGGGGTTCTCCACCGGGAGGTAGATGTCGCCGTGGTCGGCCAGCCGCATCCGGACCAGCGCCTTGTGCGGCACGGTCGGTGCGGTGAACGCGGCGTGGTCGGCGCGGGCGTCGGCCGAGCCGAGCGTGCGGTAGGTCTCGTCGACGACCTCCCGGACGATCCGCCAGGCGGCGCGTTCGTCCAGGTCCAGGTGCAGGACGAGCTCGCCGAGGTGGGCCTGGAACGCGGTGTAGCCGAGCTTCGCGCGCATCACCGCGGGGTCGTCGGTGCCGACGACCGAGCCCGGCCACAGGTCGACGTGGTGGCCGGCGGCGGCCAGGCGCGGCAGGTGCAGGCGCAGGCCGGCGAAGTCGCGCAGGGCGAGGCGGTGCGGGCGGCCGTCGACGAAGGTCGGCAGGCAGTTCTGCAGGTGGGCCTCGAGGGCGACGCCGTGCGTGGCCAGGCGCAGCAGCGGGGGCAGCAGCAGCTGGGCGTAGTCGGTCAGCCAGGCGGCGGGTCCGCCGCCGTGCCGGCGGATCAGCCCGGGCAGGCGGTAGGGGAGCGCGCTGCCGGCGATCGCCTCCTCGCCGGGGGCGAGCCGCCCGGTCAGGCCGTCGCGCACGATCGCCGACAGGTCGCGGCCGGAGCCGGCCGGGACGGCGGCGCCGGCGGTCTCGGCCATCAGCAGCAGGGTGGGCTCGTCGGCGGCCAGGCGGTGCAGCAGGGTGGAGACGGCCGGGCCGTTGCGGGTGCTGGCGACCGAGATGCTGCGCCGGGTCGAGGTGACCTGGATGTCCAGGGAGACCTTGAGGTAGTGGCGTCTGCCGTCGGCGTCCGGTGGCAGCAGCAGGGTGCGCAGGGCGGCGGTGGGGATGGCGTCGAGGTGGCCGTCGAGCTGCCGCAGCGTGCCGTCGGCGAACAGGTGGCGGTAGCGGTCGAGGACGAGGGCGTGTTGCCAGGCGTGGACGGGTTGCGCCCGATATCCATGTGGTGATTTGTCCGGATATAAGCTGCTCAGGTCATCGCCCAGATGCGCCGTGTCGCGAACCGCGATGAAGCGGATCCGCGTCGAGCCGGCCTCCAGGTCGTGTTCGAGGACGTCACAGGTGTCCCAGCCGAGCCGGGTCCGCCCGCAGGGGTGCAGGTTGTGACCGGAAATGGCCAGCCGCTCCCCGGCGATCGCGGCCTCGTCGGCGTCCCCGCCGGGGTTCGGGCCCGGCCGGGACAGCGCGATCGCCAGGTTGATCACCGCGTTGCGGATCTCCGCGGCGAACCCGGGCGCGTCGATCCCGGCCCGGTCGAGCAGCTCCACCGGATCGGTGACGCCGGAGCGGGCGAACTCGATCCGGTGGAACGCGTGCCGGGTCGCGTCCTTCTCGTCGTCGCTGGTCAGGCCCTCGCGGGCGAGGGCGCCCCGGAGTCTTCTGCCGACCGTCCCGGCCGCGTCCGGCAGGTTGCCGAGGAAGCCGGCGACCAGGTCCGGCGCGTGCACGGCGAGCGCGGCCTGGGTGTGCGCGGCGGCCGCGGCGAGGCGTCCGGTGGTCAGGCTGGAGGTCATGCATGCACCGCCATCGGGTTGGGCTGCTGGGTCCAGATGTCGTCGAGCGGGTCGGCGGCCAGCCGCATGGCCGTGGTCGCCTTGACCGGAAGTGGTTCGGTCAGCAGCTCCGGGGCGCCGCGCAGCCCGGCCGCGACGATCGCCCACAGCCGGTCCGGTTCCGCGCCGTGCCGGTCGGCGAACGCGTCCACGAGCTGGCTGGCGACCGTGCCGAGCGCGGCCGCCGCGAGCTTGGTGCGCAGCACCGCCGGGTCGTCGGTGAGCAGGTCGCCGTGCAGGTCCAGGCCGAGCGCGCGGTCGACGCGGACGCCGCCGAGGTCGCGGTAGAGGATCCGGACCGGGCGCCGGTCGCGGAGCACGACCAGGGTGTTCTGCCCGTGCGCCTCCAGCGCGACGCCGCGGCCGAGCACGGTGGTCAGCGGCGCGAACAGGATCGCGGTGAGCTCGTCGAGCCATCGGTACGGATCGTCGACCAGGTCCAGGAAGGTGCTGGTGAACACGCCGAGCGGGAGGGCGGTCTCGCCCGGCCCGAGCCGCGGCGCACGGCGCACCAGGTGGGCGAGGCGCCGGTCCGGCCCGTCGTCGGTGAGCACCGCGCCGGCCTCGGTCTCGGCCAGGATGTCGATCGGCAGGTCGGCGGTGATCCTGGTGAGGAACGCGGACAGGATCGGCCCGTTGTGCACCGCGGCCGGCGAGACGGTCCGCACCGCCGAGGTCATCTGCACGTCGACCGCGGTCTTGAGGTGCGGCCCGCCGCTGACCGGGGCGACCGTGCGCAGCGACATCAGCGGCCGCATCGGCCGGGTCGGGCCGGCGTCGGTGAGCCACGGGAACTCCCGCAGCAGCCGGGCGGCCTGCCACGGGTGGGCGTAGAGGACCGGCTGGGCGGTGCCGTGCCAGCGCTCGGCCGGGACCCGCAGGCGGCGCAGCCGGATCACCGGGCGGTGCTCGGGCGCGTAGGCGAGCACGTCGGCGACGGTCATCCCGGCCCGGGTGCGGCAGCCGGGGTGCAGCGGGTGCCCGTCGGTCTCCAGCTGCTCGATCCTGCCGAGGCCGTCCGGGTCGCCGGGCGCCGGGAGGGTCCGGGGGATCCGGTTCGCGTGGGCGAGGGCCAGGTTGGCGACGCTGTTGGCGACCTCGGCGACGAACGCGGTCCCGGGCCAGAGTTTCGCGGCCAGCTCGATCGGGTCCATGTCGGCGTAGACGGCTCCCGGAAGAGGCTCACGTCCGATCGCGATCTGCAGCCGGCGCAGGATCGCCGCGCGGGCGCCGGGGAGTGCCGCGTCGTAGCGTTCGACCAGGTCAGGGCGGAGATTTTCGAGCTCGGCGCGGGTCTGCGCCGGGTCGGCGGTGGGGATCTGGTGCGGCACCACACCATTGTCACCGTGATTCGCCGTAGTGTCCGTGCGGGGTTTTGGGAGGCGAGCGAGGACACAATGCCTCCTCGGCGTGTTGCGAGCCAATTTCATGTATCGGATAGATTCCGGTATCGCCACGTGGCGTGGATCACCTTGAGGGGGTTGTCGTGGACGCGGACGTCATCGTCGTCGGCGCCGGACTGGCCGGACTGGTCGCGGCGCACGAGCTCACCACCGCCGGGAAGAAGGTGGCGCTGCTCGACCAGGAGAACGCCGCGAACCTCGGCGGGCAGGCGTGGTGGTCGTTCGGTGGCCTGTTCTTCGTCGACAGCCCCGAGCAGCGCCGGGCCCGGATCAGCGACAGCGTCGACCTGGCGTGGAGCGACTGGCGCGGGTCGGCCGGCTTCGACCGGCTCGGCGACGAGGACTCGTGGGCGGTGAAGTGGGCGCGGGCGTACGTCGAGTTCGCCGCCGGGGAGAAGCGCTCCTGGCTGGCCGGGCTCGGGCTGAGCTGGCTGCCGTTCGCCGGCTGGGCCGAACGCGGTGACCTGCGCGCCGGCGGGCACGGCAACTCGGTGCCGCGCTTCCACATCACCTGGGGGACCGGGACCGGCGTGGTCGAGCCGTTCGCGGCGTCCGCGCTCAAGGCTGCCGAGGCCGGGCTGCTGGAGTTCCGGCACCGGCACCGGGTCGACGAGCTGGTCGTCGAGGGGGGCGCGGTTGTCGGCGTACGCGGAAAGCTCTTGAAAGATGACGATGCCGCACGTGGCTTTCCGACAAACCGGGAAGAGCTTCAAGAATTTGAGGTACGGGCGCAGGCGGTGATCGTCACCACGGGCGGCATCGGGGCGAACCACGACCTGGTCCGGCGGTACTGGCCGGAGCGGCTCGGCACCGCCCCGAAGTCGATGATCACCGGGGTGCCGGCCTACGTGGACGGCCGGATGCTCGGGATCGCCGAGGACGCCGGCGCGCGGCTGGTCAACCGGGACCGGATGTGGCACTACACCGAGGGCATCCGCAACTGGGACCCGATCTGGCCGTCGCACGGCATCCGGATCCTCTCCGCGCCCTCGCCGATGTGGTTCGACGCGCTCGGCCGGCGCCTGCCGCAGCCGTACTACCCCAGCTACGACACGCTCGGCACGCTCCGGTACCTGCGCACGACGCCGGACCTGGCCGAGCATGACCACTCCTGGTTCATCCTCACCCAGAAGATGATCGAGAAGGAGTTCGCGCTGTCCGGCTCGGAACAGAACCCGGACCTGACCGCGAAGGACCGCAAGGCGTTCCTGCGCGACCGGCTGCTCGGCAAGGGCGCGCCCGGGCCGGTCGAGGCGTTCAAGCAGCACGGCGCGGACTTCGTGGTCGCCGCGACCCTGGAGGAGCTGGTCGCCGGGATGAACAAGCTGACCGACACGCCGCTGCTGGACGTGACGCACGTGCGCGGGCAGATCGAGGCCCGGGACCGGCAGCTGGCCAACAAGGTCACCAAGGACGGGCAGATCCAGGGGATCTACAACTCGCGGCGCTACATCGGCGACCGGGTCGGGCGTACATCGTCGCCGCACCGCCTGCTCGACCCGGCCGCCGGGCCGCTGATCGGGGTGAAGCTGCACATCCTGACCCGCAAGTCCCTCGGCGGGATCCAGACCGACCTGGACTCGCGGGCTCTCGGGGTGGACGGGGAAGCGCTGCCCGGGCTGTACGCGGCCGGGGAGGTCGCCGGGTTCGGCGGCGGCGGCGTCCACGGGTACAACGCCCTGGAGGGCACGTTCCTCGGCGGCTGCATCTTCAGCGGGCGAGCCGCCGGACGGCACGCCGCGCGATCGCTGTAAACGCTCGCCCGGCCCGCCCGGTTCATCGGCCCCGGTCGAATTGGCGCGGGCCGCGTCCTCCCGCCCGCCGCCCGGCGGAAGTCCCCGTCACGGGGTTAGCCAGAGAAACCGTGACGGGGGGAGACCGATGGCCGGACCGGATCTGCGACCCGGGGCGATGCAGGCCGGGGTGGACGACGACGGGGTCGTGCTGGTCCGGGTGGCTCCGGACGGCGGCGTGGCCGCGGTGGAGATCAGCCCGCGGTGGCGCGAGCGGCTGCCCGGGGTGGACGCGCTGGCCGCGGCGGTGCTCGGGGCCTATCGGCAGGCGCTGCTCAACCGGATGGCGGCCCGCCTGATGAGCGGGTCCGCCGCGGAACCGCCCGGTCCTCGGCCCGACGTGGGTGACGAGGGCTGGCTGGCGGGTGTCCGGGACGCCCTCGACCGGACGTATCGGCAGCTGGCCGAGGTGCCCCGGGCGGACGTGGCGACCGGCCCGGCCCGGATCGTGCGGGTCACCCGTTGAGCAGCTTCGCCTCGATCGCCGGGTCGAGGCCGACCGACGGGCGGTCGGCGCGCTGCGGCGCGGCCTCGGGCAGGCCGGACAGCCAGGCCCAGGTGTCGGTCACCGTCTCGGCGACCGGCCGGCAGCGCAGCCCGGCGGCCAGGGCCCGGCGCACGTCGCCCTGGTGCAGGAAGTCGTGCAGCTCGCCCGGCGGCAGCCAGATCGGCAGGTCGGTCCAGGGCGCGAGGCCGGCGTCGAGGAGCACCGACGGCTCGGTCCAGCGCAGCTCGGCCCGGCCGCCGGTGACCGCGGCCGCCGTCTCCAGCAGCTCGCCCATGGTGGTGTGCCCGGACGGGCTGACCAGGTTGAACGCCCCGGCCGTCCCGATGTTGGCGAGGATGAACCCGGCGAGGTCGCGGGCGTCGATGTACTGCAACGGCAGCTCCCGCGGCCCGGGCGCGAGGGTCGGGCCGCCGCGGTGCAGGCGGTGCAGCCACCAGGGCAGCCGGCCGACGTCCTCGTGCGGGCCGAGGATCAGCCCGGCCCGGGCCAGCAGGACCGGCCCGCCGAACGCCGCGGCGGCCCGCTCGCCGCGCAGCTTGTCGCCGGCGTAACCCGGGTCGTCGAGGTCGGCGAGCGGGGCGTCCTCGGCCGCGTGCCGGGGGGCGGGATAGCGGTAGACGGAACGGCTGGAGACGTACGTCCAATGTCCTGCTCGTCCCGCGAGCGAGGCCGCCGCCGTGCCCACCGCCGCGGCCTCGGCGGACCAGGTGTCGACGACCGCGTCCCAGGTGCCGGTGCCGAGCGCGGCGAGCCCGCCCTCGGCGAGCCGGTCGCCGAGCAGCACCTCGACCCCGGGCACCGGATCGCGCCGGCCGCGGTTGAACACCGTCACGTCGTGACCGGCCGCGACAGCCGTGGAGGCGAGGGTGCGGCCGACGAAACCGCTGCCCCCGAGGATCAGAATCCGCATGGGCCGAGCCTGCCCGACGGCGTCGGCCCGGCCCAAGAAGATCTGCCGACAGCAGACTCAGTCCTCCAGGAACGTCTCGATCGCCTCGACGACCAGGGCGTGGTCCTCCGCCTGCGGCAGACCGGAAACGGTCACCACGCCGACCACCCCGACGCCCGTGATCCGGATCGGGAACGCGCCGCCGTGCGCCGCGAACAGCGCCGGGTCGACGCCCATCGCCGCGTCCAGCTCCCGGCCCTTGGCGGCCAGCTGGCGGCCGATCAGGTACGACGAGGCGGCGAACCGGTTCACCACCCGGACCTTGCGGGCGATCCAGGCGTCGTTGTCGGCGGTGGAGCCGGGCAGCCCGGCGTGGAAGAGTTGCTGCTCGCCGCGGCGGATGTCGACCGCGACCGGGAGCCCGCGCTGGGTGGCCAGGTTGACGAGCAGGCAGCCCAGCGCCCACGCGTCCGCCTCGTCGAAGGTCGCGAAGACCAGGCGGCGCTCCTGCTCTTCGATCTCGGCGATCAGATTCTGCGCTTCGTCGCTCATCAGGCCATTCTTATCTGATCGACGCCGAGCTTGACGATCAGGGCGAGCACCACGACCAGCAGCACGATCCGGACGAAGCCGGAGCCCTTGCGCAGCGCCATCCGGGCGCCGACGACCGCGCCGGCGATGTTGCAGACCGCCATGCCCGCGCCGAGCCACCAGTGCACGTGCCCGGTCGCCGCGAAGACGATCAGCGCGCCCAGGTTGGTGCCGGTGTTGACCAGCTTGGCCATCGCCGAGCCGTGCACGAAGTCGGCGCCGACGATCGTGGTGAACGCGAGCACCAGGAACGTGCCGGTGCCGGGGCCGATCAGCCCGTCGTACAGGGCGATCACCCCGCCGGCGACCGCGACGGCCAGGCCCCGGCGCAGCGCGGTGCGCTTCTCCATGTGCTCGGCCAGACCCATCGCCGGCCGCACGGTCACGAAGACCGCCACGGCGATCAGCACGGCGAGCACGACCGGCCGGTACGCGCCGGCCGGGATCGACCCGGCCAGCAGCGCCCCGCAGCCCGCGCAGAGCAGCGCCAGCGCGGCGGACGGCCCGGCCACCCCCCAGTCGATCTTGGTGCGGCGCGCGTACGTGTACGCGGCGGTGCTGGTCCCGCAGATCGCGGCGAGCTTGTTCGTGCCCAGCGCGGTCGGCAGCGGCAGCTGCGGGGCGGCCAGCAGCAGGGCGGGCAGCAGCAGGAGACCGCCTCCGCCGACGACCGCGTCGACCCATCCGGCCGCGGCGGCCGCCACCAGGAGCGTGACGATCACTTACGGCCGCGCACCCGCTGCAGCCACATGCCGAACATCGCGACGGCTATGAAGACGAGCACTGAGCAACACAGAGCCTTGGTGAACACGCATCTTCTCCATTGACTAGGGTCAGCCTGTGCGCCTGGCCACGTTCAACCTGCTACACGGCAGATCACTGTCTGACGGCACGGTACACGCCGACCGGGTCGCCGCGGCGGTCGCCGACCTCGACGCCGACGTGCTGGGTCTGCAGGAGGTCGACCGGGCGCAGCCCCGCTCCGGCGGCCTCGACCTGACCGTGTTGTGCGCGCGGGCCCTCGACGCGCCCGCGCACCGGTTCGCCGCCGCGGTGGTCGGCACGCCCGGCCAGACCTGGCAGCCGTGGCACGCCGACGCCGACATCGCCCACCCGCAGTACGGGATCGCCCTGGTCAGCCGCTTCCCGGTGCGGCGCTGGCAGATCACCCAGCTGCCCGGCGCGCCGATCCGCTCGCCGGTGCTCACCGGCGACGGCCTGCTGCTGCTCAAGGACGAGCCGCGGGTGCTGCTCGCCGCGGTCCTGGAGACGCCGCGCGGGCTGCTCAGCGTCGGCACCACCCACCTGTCGTTCGTGCCCGGCTGGAACGTCCGCCAGCTGCGCCACGCGGTCCGGGCGATGCGCGCGCTGCCGGCCCCGCGCATCCTGCTCGGCGACCTGAACATGCCGAGCGGGCCGGTGCGGGCGTTCACCGGGTGGCGGCCGCTGGCCCGGGCGGCGACGTTCCCGAGCCCCTCGCCGCGCACCCAGCTCGATCACGTCCTGGCGGATCCGCGGGGGGAGGCGGCGCTGGGCCGGGTGGTCCAGGTCCGCACCCCGCATTCGCCGGTCTCCGACCACCGCCCCCTGGTCGTCCACCTGGACCGCTGACCCCTTCCGGTCCGCCTCGTTCCAGGTCGCTGTCCGGTCGCGGTCCGCTTCGGTCCCGCTCAACCCTTGCTTGGGTACGGCCGGAGCACCGCGCCCCGCCGTGACCGCCCGCAGGGTGGCTGCCCGCCCCGGGCCCGGCCGCGCCGCGCGCTCCCGGCTACCTGGTCGGGCGGAGGTAGACGTCCTCGAGGCCGTCCTCCGGGTCCCACTGCTCGCCGACCTTGCGGAAGCCGAAGCCCTTGATCGTCGCCCGGGACCCGGCGTTGTCCGGGCGGATGCTGGCCCGGACCGCGGTCACGCGCGGGTCGGCGTCGGCCCGGTCGAGCATCACGCGCAGCATCGCGCGGGCGTATCCCTGCCGGCGGTGGGCCGGGTCGACCGAGTAGGCCACCTCGACGACCCCGTGCTCGTCCGGCGGCCCGTGGAAGCCGCCGTGGCCGACGACGATCCCGTCCGGGTCGGTGATCGCGGCGCGCGCGATCCACTCGGCGGCGTCCGGATCGGCGGTGATGTCCGCGAGGCGGATCCGCCAGAGCCAGTTCTCGTCGATCAGGTACTGACTCAGCGGCGTCCCCGCGACCCGGCTCGCGGTGTCCAGATCGCCCTCGACGAGGGCCGACAGGGCGGCGGGGGGAAGTTGCACGAATCGGATGCCCGGCATCCCGCGATGATCACACAAGGTAGCGGGCCGCGGCAGCAATCAGTTGCGCACAACTTAATTGCGTACTACTGTTCTGGGCATGCGGGAGAGTGCGGCGCTGGACGAGATGATCTGCTTTCAGCTCTATGCGGCCAGCCGGGCGATGACCTCGCTCTACCGTCCGCTGCTCGACCCGCACGGTCTTACGTACCCGCAATATCTGGTTCTAAGGGTTCTCTGGCACGACGGGCCAACTACCGTCCGTGACCTGGGTCGCACCCTTCGGCTCGACAGCGGCACCCTCTCCCCGCTGCTGAAACGCCTCGAGGCGCAGGGGCACCTGACCCGGGCCCGCGGCGCCGACGACGAGCGCACCGTCCTGGTCAGCCTGACCGGGACCGGTCAGCAGCTGCGCGACCGGATCGGCGACCTCACCCAGGCCCTGCTCTGCTCGGTCAACCTGACCGTCGACGAGCTGACCCAACTGCAGTCACTGCTCATTCGAGCGAACCGCCCCGCAGAGAGTTCCCACGAAAGGTGACACCCGCATGACCGCGATCTACACCGCCTCGGCCACCGCGACCGGTGACGGCCGCAACGGCCACGTCCGCTCCAGCGACGGCGTGCTCGAGTTCGACCTGGCGATCCCGAAGGAGATGGGCGGCCCGGGCGGCGCGCTGACCAACCCGGAGCAGCTGTTCGCGGCGGGCTACGCGGCCTGTTTCCACAGCGCCCTCAAGCGGGTGGCCAGCATGCAGAAGGTCGACATCACCGACACCGCGATCACCGTCGACGTCGGCATCGGCCAGCTGCCCTCGGGCGGCTTCGGCCTGAACGTGGTCATCGAGGCCGAGCTGCCCGGCCTGCCGGAGGAGCAGGCGAAGGCGATCCTCGAGGCCGCCCACCAGGTCTGCCCCTACTCGAACGCGACCCGCGGCAACGTCGAGGTCATCCTCAACATCGCCTGACCGTCACGATCGTTCCCGGAACAGGCGTGCCGCCACCGCGGCACGCCTGTTCTCTATCGTGCGGCCAGCAACCTCGCCAGCTCGGCCCAGTCCCGGGTGACGGTCGCCCACGGCGGGACGTCCGGAGCGGCCGGCTCGTCGGTGCCGCCGAGGAACAGGTGACGATGGCCGACCGACTCCAGGTGGGCGAGCACGTCCAGGTGGTCGTCGACGAAATGCGTGATGCCGAGCCGCTCGCACACCGGCGCCTTGTCCCGGCGTTCCCGGACGAAGTGCACGTGCCCGGCGGAGATGCCGGTCCGAGCGAAGAAGTCGTGGTGGTGCAGCCAGTCCCGGGTGTTGGCGGCCACTTTCGGCCCGGCCTTCGACACGATGTGCACCCGGCCCTCGAAGATCGGCCCGGTCAGCCCGGCGAGCGCCTCGACGACCCCGTCGACCGCCGGTGTCTCCAGCGGCCGGCTGCCGAAGAACGAGGTGTCCTCGTCGCGCCCGGCGAGCCGGACGATCACCCCGCCGACGTCGACCCCCAGCGCCGGTCGCACGGTTCGACCCGGCCCGCGGTAGGGCACCCGGGCACGTCCCGCCTGCTGTCCGGCTCGCTGCCGGGCCATGGGCACTCCTGCCGCCGTGAGGGAAGTTTCGCCACGAGGCTATCGAGCGCGGCCGGTGGCGTCAGGTGGGGCGGGCGACCTGGCGTCGAGCCTCGTCGGCCAGGTCCGGATAGGTCGCGGCGATGACCGCGTAGACCGTGTTCCGGATCGCGATCGTCGCCTCCGCGCGCCCCACCCGCGCGTAGAGACGGTCCAGCGTCGCGTCCTGCACGGTCGTCCGGTGCCGCAGGTAGTCGACCGTCCACCGGCGCAGCGTCGCCTCGTCGACCTCGCCCACCGCGACCGGCTCCGCCTCGAGCCGGTCGCGGTGCGCGATCGCGGCCTCGGCCAGCGCGGCGGCCGGCAGGACCGGCACCCGGATGTCGAGGGCCGCGATCTCGGCCAGCAGCGCGGCCCGCCCGGCGTCCGCGAGCGCCTTCCCGCGGGCGGTGCGCTGCACGGCCCGGGCCCGCCAGCGCCGCCACTGCTCGCTCTGCTCGGCCGCGATCACCCGGGCCAGGCTGAACAGTCGCGTCGGACCGGCGGATCGGAGCACCGGGTGCGGCACGGTCCGGTCCGGCTCGCCGAGGAAGCGGCGGATGGCCGCCACCGTCCACCCCCGCTCGGCGAGCGCGCTGCCGCTGACACAGTCGTCCTTGTCGTGCCGCAACTGCATGCAGGTCATCGTGTCACGGGGCAATATCTACCGCAAGACGGAACAATTCACTCGGGCGCGGGCATCCAGCGGGCGCGTTCCGCCCGCATGGCCTCCCGCTGCTCCGGCGTCAGGGCGGCCATCGCCTCGGTGCGCCGGCGGCTCATCTCGGTCAGCTCCGCCGGGCTCAGCGACGCCGCGAACTCCTGGCGTCGGCGCTGCATCTCGGCGATCTGCTCCGGACTCAGTGGCTGGGACATCGTGTTCATCTCCTCGATCAACTGAACGAATTCGGACGTCGACGGCTCGTCCATGGCTTCGAGTGCGCCGAGTACCCCGAGCAGCCGGCCCCGCAGGCTCATCCCGCGCCGGATCCGCTCCTCGGTCTCGGCGAGCTGCCGCCGCAGCAACCCGACCGGGTCACCGACGGCCGCGCCGAGCGTGTCGCGGATCTCCGACAGGCTCAGCCCGAACCCGCGCAACGCCCGGATGACGTGCAGTCTGCGCACGTCGTCCCCGGTGTAGCAGCGGTGCCCGCCCGGCGTCCGGGCCGACGGCACGAGCAGACCGAGCCGGTCGTAGTGGTGCAGCGCCCGAACCGTCACGCGCGTCGCCCGTGCCAGCTCCCCGACGCGCCACTCACGCTGGGCTTCCCCCATCCGGACCAACCCCTTTCCGAGGTACGTCGTGAACGCTAGGACCTCACCCGACGTCGGGTTCAACCCCCGATCCGCTTTCTTTGACCCGAGTCAAGTACCGTCGGGTCGTGGATGCCGAACAGATCGAGCGGGTGCGTGCCTTCAACCGGTACTACACCCAGCACCTGGGCCTGCTCACCGACCGCTACCTCGGGCAGGGTCGCGCGCTCGGCCCGGCCCGGCTGCTCTACGAGATCGGGTCCCGCGCCGACCTGCGTGACCTGCGCGAACGCCTCGGCCTCGACGCCGGCTACCTGACCCGGCTGCTGCGCGCGCTGCAGACGGACGGCCTGGTCGAGGTCCGGCCGCACCCGACGGACCGGCGGGCCCGGGTCGCCGAGCTGACCGACCTCGGTCACCGGGAGCGCGCCGAGCTCGACGAGCGCTCCCGCCGCGCGATCGTCGACTCCCTCGGCGCGCTCACCACCGGCCAGCGGGCCGAGCTGGTCCGGGCCCAGACCACGGTCCACCGGATGCTGCGCCTGGCCGCCACCACGATCACCCCGGCCGACCCGGCGACGGCCGAGGCCCGGGCGTGCCTGCTGCGCTACGCCGCCGAGCTGCGGGAGAGATTCCCCGAGGGGTACGACACCGGCGCGCTCACCGCCCCCGCCGACGTGACCGGGACGATGCTGCTGGCCCGGGAGGACGGTCAGGCGACCGGCTGCGGCCTGTGGACCCGGCTGTCCCCGGGCGTCGCCGAGCTGCGCCACCTGTGGATCGCCCCGGACGCCCGCGGCCTCGGCCTGGGCCGCCGCCTGCTGACCACCCTGGAGGCCGACGCCGCCGCGCACGGCATCACCACCATGCGCCTGGGCACCCACCGCGCCCTGGTCGAGGCGATCGACCTGTACCGCCGCACCGGCTACATGGAGATCCCGAACTACAGCGACTCGCCCTACAACCAGCTGACCTTCGAGAAGCCCCTGCCACGTACCGTCGTTTCCTAGAATCCTAGGATGCCTTAGGGGTAGTGCGGCAAGCCGCACCCGAGAACAAAAGGACGGCTTCGCCGACAAACCAGATTTGCGTACGCGGTGACAGCTTTCCGGGAGTGACCGGTGTCCCCGCCCCGGAGCACACTGGCGTGATGGATGTGATCTATCCCGGTCCGCTGGACGAGTACGACTGGTTCCTCATCGACCAGAAGGGCTGGCTCGAGGTGACGCTCCGGCACGACGGGCAGAGCCGCTCGGTCACCTTCTACGACGCGACCCGGCTGGCGGAGACCGTGGAGGGGGACGTGCGCGGGCGCGGCTACTTCGTCGAGAGCGCCCTGGTCGTGCTGCCGAAACTGACCAGGGAGGCGATCGAGAGCGTCGCCACCCGCATCATGGCCCACCTCGCCGCATAGCCCGCACCCAGCCGGCCGTCCGCAGGCACCTCCACCCCGCACCCTGCCGGCCGTCCGCAGGCACCTCCACCCCGCACCCGACTCCGCCGGCAGCCTTGGCCGGCAGCCTTGGCCGGCAGCCTTGGCCGGCAGCCCCGAGGGGCCGCCCTCGGCAAGGTCAACGCGCCCCGCGGCCGCCCTGCACCTGACTCCGGCCGTGCCGCGGGGCCGCCGTGCCGCGGGGATTGGGCGGCGGGCCGTGTCCTGCGTGCCACGGGCGGCCGCCTCGCCGCGGCGTCCCGCGCCGCCGCCGCCTGCCGCGCCGCCCCGCCGCCTGCCGCGCCGCCCCGCCGCCTGCCGCGCCGCCCCGCCGCCTGCCGCCTGCCGCGGGCTACGGGGCGCCTCGCCGCGCGGCGCGCGCCGCGCGCAGTGGGTTGGGGGGTTGTGGGTTGCCACGCCGCGGGCTGCGGAGGGGGCAGGTAGTCGTTCGTGCAGTGGACGTCTGCCTAGTGCCCCTCGCCCCACCACACAACCCACCCACCCAAGGGGGACGGCCCATCTGTCATTGTCCCGCGAATTCTCAAGATCACGGGCGTGGCCTGTGGACAGAGCGCTGGTGTGGACAACCCGCGGAGCAGTGACCGGGACTGCGACGCAGCTCGCGGTACCGGTCGGGC
The DNA here is from genome assembly GCF_019704555.1 of Actinoplanes sp. L3-i22. NCBI lineage: Bacteria > Bacillati > Actinomycetota > Actinomycetes > Micromonosporales > Micromonosporaceae > Actinoplanes > Actinoplanes sp. L3-i22. The sequence continues at coordinate 6,075,335 of NZ_AP024745.1, read as the reverse complement.
CGGCGGCGATCGCCCGGACCGGGCGGGCAACCACCTCGCGGGTGGTCACGGCGGGGCGCAGGGGCTTCCGGCGTACCGAGGCACGGGTTGAGCGGGATCCGAGCGGACCGTGACCGGACAGCTGCCTGGGACGAGGTGGGCTGGCGGGGGCGGCCCGGACCCGGGCGAGGCGGAAGCGGGGGTCAGGGCGGCCCTTGGTGGTTTGCGGAGGTGGGGTCAGGGCTGTTGACGGTTGGTGGTGGCGAGGAGGGTGAAGGCGGTCAGGAGGGCGGCGATCACCACGTCGACGATGATGACGAAGGGGCGGTCGGTGTTGGCGGGGGCCAGGGCGATGCCGGCGGCTACCAGGATGGCGGCGATGGTCAGGGCGCCGGTGCGGACCGGGCGGGTTCCGCGGTTGAGGTGGGTGGCGAGGGCGACCGTGGCGCCGGCGACGCCGGCCAGGATCGTCGGGACGGCGAGGGCGTCGACGCCGTGGCCGAGGGCGGCGGCTCCGAGGGCCGCGAGCAGGGCGTACACGATGACGGCGGCGATGTGCACGGGGGCCTCCCCGGGGGACGCGGGTCAGTGGGCGTACTTCAATCCGATCACACCGGCGACCACGAGCAGTAGGCAGAGGATTTTCGGGAGGGAGGCGCTCTCGCCGAGGACGGTCATGCCGGCGACGGCGGTGCCGACGGCGCCGATGCCGACCCAGACGGCGTAGCCGGTGCCGACCGGGATGGTGCGCAGCGAGTAGCCCAGGCCGAGCATGCTGAGCACGAGGGCGACGCCGAAGACGGCGGTGGGCAGGGGTCTGGTGAAGCCGGCGCTGCGGTCGAGGGCGATGGCCCATGCGGTTTCCAGCAGGCCGGAGATGACGAGAACGATCCATGCCATGACGGACTCACCTCTTGGGAAGGCGGTCGTCTTGTCAGGCCGGGTACGACGCGCAACTCGTCCGGGGCAGCCACGATGTGGTGCCGTGTGAAACGGTAGCACCGTCGCGAGGAGGGCGAAGTGACCGAGTTCATCAACGAGGACTTCAACGGTGTGTGGTTCCGCAATGTCTATTTCGAGGGGGCGCATTTCCGGGGTGCGTACCTGGTGAATGCGGATATCGACGGGGTGATCGACGGGCTGCGGATCAACGGGGTGGAGGTGGCGCCGCTGGTCGAGGCGGAGTTGAACCGGCGGTATCCGGAGCGGGTGAAGATGTCGCCGACGGATGCGGCGGGGTTCCGGGAGGCGTACGCGATCCTGGAGCGGCTGTGGGCCGAGACGGTGGAGAAGGCGCGCAAGTTGCCGCCGGAGTTGCTGCACGAGCGGGTGGACGGGGAGTGGTCGTTCATCGAGACGTTGCGGCATCTGGTGTTCGCGACGGATTCGTGGGTGTTGCGGGCGGTGCTGGGGCAGCCGGCGCCGTGGTCGCCGCTGGGTCTGCCGCACGACGAGATGCCGGCGGAGATGACCGCGGTGGTGCCGTGGGATCGGGCGGCGCGGCCGTCGTTGGACGAGATCGTGGCGGTGCGGCGGGAGCGGGCTGACGTCGTACGCAAATTGCTCGAAGATTTTGATCTGGAGGGGTCGACGGTGCCGGTCGAGGCGCCGGGGTATCCGCCGACGGCGAGTTATCCGGTGCGGCGGTGCGTCGGGGCGATCATCACCGAGGAGTGGGAGCACCGGTTGTTCGCGGAGCGTGACCTGGATGCGCTGACCGGCCGATAGATACCGGTGCGCAGGCGTGTCATCATGGCCCGCCTATGGAAACGTCGACTACCTGGCGACCGCCGCTGCTGTGGCGGTTTCTGCTCGCCCTCTCCCGTGTGGTGATCTTCCCGTTGTGCCGGTTGCGGGTGGTCGGGGCGGTGCCGGCCGAGCTGCTCGGCGGGCCGGTGATCCTGGCCACGAACCATGTCAGCCCGTTCGATCCGCTGGTCATGGTGGCCGCGTGTCACAAGGCGGGGATCGCGCCGCGGATCATGATCACCGGCGGGGTGTTCGACACGCCGGTGGTCGGTGCGGCGATGCGGGCCTGCGAGCACATCCGGGTGGATCGCGGGTCGGCGCAGGTGGCGGACGCGTTGCCGGCGGCCGCGCAGGCGCTCAAGGACGGGGCGATGGTGCTGGTCTACCCGGAGGGGCGGATCGGGCTGGACCCGTGGATGTGGCCGGAGCGCGGCAAGACCGGGGTGGCGCGGATGGCGCAGCTGACCGGTGCGCCGGTGCTGCCGGTGGCGCAGTGGGGTGCGCACGCGGTGCTGCCGTACGAGGCGCCGAAGAACATCGGGCGGGCGCTGCTGCGGGCCCTGGTGCGGCGGCCGGTGGTGACGGTCGGGTTCGGGGTGCCGGTGGACATCTCCACGGTGTCGGGGACGCCCGGGGCGCAGGCGATGCGCGCGACGCGGCTGATCATGGAGGGGATCGACGCGGCTCTCGCGCCGCTGCGGGCCGGGGAGATGGAGATGCCGAGGTACGTCGACACGACGCGTCCTCCGGACATGTCCCGGGTGCGGCCCCGGGGCTGAGCGGTTTTTGTCGTACCCCGGTGGCAGGATCGGCGGCATGGTCAGGGGACGGATCGTTGCCGAGAGTCTGCGGGCCGGGGCCGCGCTGGCGGTGCCGGGTCTGGAGCTGGCGCGGGTGTCGCGGGTCGGGGTGAGCGCGCCGGGGCCGGGGCAGCCGGCGGTGTGGACGCTGCTGGACGTCGCCGCGCCCGCGCAGCGGTCGGAGGAGTTGGCGGCGGCGTTGAGTGCGGCGCTCTCGCCGGACGGCGGGTGGTATGCGGATTTCCGCGCCGGTGCCGAGCATGTGGTGGTCTACGCCGGGCGGATCTTCCGGTATGAGGTGGGCGACGAGGCCGGGCGGGGCGAGGCGGTGGCCTACGGGCGGTCGGTGGGGGTGCCGGAGGCTCAGCTGGACTGGGGGCGATGACCGCTTGACTAGCATCCTAGGATGCCTTAGAGGTAGTGCGGCAAGCCGCACCGGATCTCAAGAACAAAGGACGGCTTCGCCGACGACCCAGAAGCTTTGATTTCGGTACGTCGTCTGGTCAGCCCCAGGTGCGGTCTTCCCGGTCGGCCCACCAGGTGACGAGTCGTTCCGCGAGGGTCGGGGTGGGGCCGGCGTGGCGGCGGATCTCCTCGTCCAGCAGCCGGGCGGCGTCGTCGGAGGTGCCGGCCCAGCCGAGGGTGACCAGGACGGGGCCGATCAGGTGGTCGTCGGCGCCCGCGTCGGTGAGCAGGGCACGGACTTCGCGGACCGTTTCCAGGTGTGCGACGGCCATCGCCTGGATCTGCTCGTCGGGATCGTTCGTGAGCTGGGCCGCCAGGTCGGTGACCCGCTGGACGTCCAGGCCGGCGATCTCGCGGGTCGCCGCGTACAGGGCGTAGAAGCGGGTTTCGTCGTCCTCGTCATGGCAGAGCCGGATCAACGCGTCGGCGGCCTCGGGTTCCACCCGGTCGAGGTCGACCAGGCTGGTCAGGGCGGCCGCGATGTGGAAGCGCACCCGGTCGTCCGGGTGGTCGGTGAAGGCCAGCACCTGCGGCAGGGCCTCCTTGCCATGGTGGTAGCCGAGGGCGGAGATGATCCAGCTCAGTACGGCGGGATCGGTTTCGGTGCGGAGCCGGGCTCGCATCAGCGTGATCGTCTCGACGCGGAAGGGGCGGCCGTCGGGGCCTTCGTCGCCGAGGTTGCGGAGGATCTGCGCGCCCAGTTCCCGCTGGGTGACGTCGTTGTCGTGGAGGAGCGTGGCGGCGATGTCGAAGACTTCCCGGGTCGGGCGCTGGTGCAGGGCGACCAGGGCCGGCTGCGAGGTTTCGCCGTAGGGGTCTTCGATCTCGCGCCTGGCCAGGCGTAACAGCAGGTCGAGGGGCAGTTCTTCCGGGGCGGGCGTGTCAGGCACGGCGCGGCCGCCGGGTGGTCACTGCCTGCGGGCGCCGGCCGGTCGATGCCCCCGGCCGCCGGCCGGTCGATGTCCATCGTGCGGCGGTGGCCGGGGCCCGGAATTTCCGCATTGTCGCCATGGCGCCGACCTTGCCCCGGGCGGCGACACCGGCGCCAGCGAATATCGGTCAGCGGCCCGCCGGGTGTCCCTGGATCGGGGTCGCCCGGTCGGGTCGGGTCTGGAGCGAGCCGGTGCGGGCGAGGCTGACCCCGCCGGTGGCCGCCTTCGCCGGTGCTCAACTTCGCCGGTGCTCAGTCGCGCCGGAGGAAGCCGAATCGGCGGCGGGGTGGGGCTGGGCGTGGGCGGCGGCAGCGCAGCTCGTAGTCGTGGTCGATGTACACGAAGCGGTACGTCTGGATGATCCGGCCGTTCGGCATGGTGTGGGTGGGGTCGCCGGCGGTCGTCTCGGTGAAGCCGGCTCCGGTCAGCCAGCGGCGGCTGGCCTGGTTCGTGATCTCGCAGCCGGCTTCCAGACGCTCGTAGCCGAAGTGCCGGTGCAGCAGGTGGCACACCATGCTCAGCATCTCGTGGCCGTAGCCCTGGCCGCGGTAGTCCCGGTGGACGGCGCCGCCGACGTTGGTGGCGCCGCGCTTGTCGGTGGTGGCCGAGATGTTGGCGACCAGGTGGCGGGTCCGGCGGTCGATGCCGGCGAAGAAGAGCTCGTTCGGTTTGACCGGCAGGAGCGGCTGCTCGGAGTCGATCGGGTCGGCGATCGGGTCGAGCGTGACCTCGCGGCGGATGGTCTCGATCTCCTCGGGTCGCCAGTCGCCGCTGATCAGGGGGTCGTCGATGGACAGGCGGTACCACCGGAGGTAGTCGGTGGCGCGGCTGGTCACCACCCACAGGCGCGGGGTCTCGACGACGTGCAGGTCGTCGGCGCGGCAGAGCACGGTGGGGCGGGTCGGCACGTTGCACACCCTAGAGCGGCCGGTTCGGGCGCCGATATCGCCTGATGTTTGCGGAACGTCCCTGTCCGGCGCGTGGAAATTCGCTGGTGGCGGCGGAGAGCCGGGGACAATCTGTCGGCTGGTCGGCGGTGACGAACGGAGTGGGAATGGGACTCGGGTATCGGTTCGCGGTTCGGGAGGATCTGGCGGCGCTGGAGTCGCTGATCGAGGTGGCGATCGGTGAGTTGCAGAAGGGGTTCCTGGACGAGGCGCAGATCGCGTCCAGCCGGGCGATCATGGGGCTGGACACGGCGCTGATCGACGACCGTACCTATTTCGTGGTCGAGGCCGAGGGCCGGATCGCCGGTTGTGGCGGGTGGAGTCGCCGGGCGACGCTGTACGGCGGTGATCATTCGGAGGGCCGGGACGCGGCGCTGCTGGATCCGGCGAAAGACCCTGCGAAGGTACGGGCGATGTACACGCACCCGGATTTCGCGCGGCGTGGGGTGGGCCGGTTGATCCTGGCGCTGAGCGAGGAGGCGGCCGCGGCGGAGGGGTTCACGCAGCTGGAGCTGATGGCGACGCTGTCCGGGGAGCCGTTGTACCGGGCGGCGGGGTTCGTGGCGGTCGAGCGGTTGAGTGACGACGCGGGCGGGGCGGCCGTCCCGCTGGTCCGCATGCGCAAGCCGATCACTGCCGGATAGTCCCGCCCCGTCTGTACCTGGCGGGCCGGCGGGCGCCGACGGCGGCGCAGGTGGCGTGTGTGTTACTGAATCGGCCGCCGGGCTGCTCGTTTTGCTCTGCGCCACCTGTGGTCACGGGTCTTGCCGCACTGCTCGGAGTGACAGCGGGACTCGCTCCCGAACCATGTCGATGTCGAGGATCTCGGCTGTCACCTGTTGGCCGACGCTGACGACGTCGGACGGGTGGTTGACCGGATGCCGGGACAACTCCGGAATGTTGATCATCGCGGTGAAGCCGCCGATGTCCACGAAGGTGACGCCGAAACTGGCGATGGAGGTGACCGTGCCGGTGACGAGCTGGCCGCGCCGCAGGGTCTTCAGGAACGCCCAGTTCCGGTCGCTGGGTGTCGGCTCGGTCTGCCAGCGTGCGCGGAGTACGCCGTCGCTGTCGGGCAGTACCGCGGTGAACAGCGGGAGATCTTCGCCGGCGTACAGGGATACGACGCCGGCCGCTCTCGCGCCGGCAAGCTGGGCGGTCACGTCGTCGAACTGGGTCTCGTCCGCGACGGTGCTGGTGATCTGCCCGTCCGCCGTCTCCCGGACGATCGTCACCAGGCCTTCGTCGGGCAGGGCGGCCACGGCCGTGTCGACGTCGGTGAGCAGGTCCGGCCAGACGGACAGCTGTGCGCGTGGGGTCAGCCGGGAGCGCACGGTCGTGAGGTTGTCGCGGTTCACGCGGTGCCATCGGGAGGCGTTGTGGGCGAAGGTCTCCTGCAGGTACGTGGCGCGGTGGGTGCTGATGGTCCAGTCGAGGCGGGCCCAGAAGTCGGCGTCGGCGGGGCGCTGCACGTGTGCGGGGTCGTCGGGGGTGAAGTCGTACGGCGAGGCGTCCAGGCGTTGCGGGAACAGGCCGAGTGCCCGGGTGCGGGTCAGCGCGGCTTCGCAGGGCCGGCTGCTGCCGAGGTAGAGGTACTGGTCCCAGCCGACGTGGACGGCGAACTGTCCCTCGGCTTCCAAGCGGCACCAGGCGCCGTTGTCGCGCAGCATCGCTCGGACGAGTTCCAGGCCGGCATCGATCGGCACCGTTGCCCCGTCGTGGAATCCGGCGATGCCGGTGGGGAGGAGGCCGGCCAGTCCGTAGCCGTCGACCGGTGGTTCCAGGCCGAAGTGGGCGACGCCGGCGAGTTGCGGCTCGCGGATGGCCAGCTGTTCGACGCCGCTGTCGTCGGCGAAGGCGGCGACGGCTTGCAGGTAGGCGGTTTCGACCGGCCCGTGGTCGCTGGTGGTGTCCTCGGTGCCGGTGTAGTGGCCGTGCCGGTCGCGGTCGGCGGGGTCGTATTTGGTGACCTGGTAGACGTAGGGCAGGCGTGGCTGCGTTTTCGGGGTCTGTGGTTGACGCGTCAGTGTGGACAACTTCCCTGGGGTTGGATCTTGGGGTAAACCGTGCCCACCCGCGGACGTCGCCCTGGAGGGTCTCGCGTTTTTGGGCGCCCCGCGCCCTGCGAGGCCCGGAAGGGTCCCCGCGGGAGCGACGGTCAGTTATTGGCCGCAGCCGAGGCAATAAAAGATCTTGAAGTTAGGCTTCTAGGGCGGCTTTGACCAGGGCTAATGCGGTTTCGGCGGGGATGCCGAGGGCGCGGGTGGTTTCGGCGTAGGCGGTGGCGGCGTGCTGGGCGCGGCGGGAGGTGCCGGTGGCGCGGGCGGTGATGACGGTGCCGAGGCGGCCGCGGGTTTCGACGAGGCCGGCCTGTTCGAGTTCCTTGTAGGCGCGGGCGACGGTGTTGGCGGCCAGGCCGAGGTCGGTGGCGAGTTGGCGCACGGGTGGGAGTTTCTCGCCGGCGGTGAGGTGGCCGTCGGCGGCGAGGGCGGCGATGCGCAGGCGGACCTGTTCGTAGGGTGGGGTGGGGGAGCCGGGGTCGACGGTGATGTCCATCAGGTCAGTGTCGGGGGTGTGTTGCCGGCGGCGATGATGGCCCGCCGGATCGGGACGAAGGCCAGCAGGACGCCGCCGACGAGGAAGAACACGACCAGGGAGACGATGCCGAGGCGGTAGCTGTTGGTGAGCTGGAAGATCAGGCCGAAGAAGAGCGGGCCGAGCCAGCTGGTGCCCTTGTCGCTGATCTCGTAGAAGCCGTAGTACTCGCCTTCCCGGCCGGCCGGGATGAGCTGGGAGAACAGGCTTCGGGAGAGGGCTTGGCTGCCGCCCATGACCAGGCCGATGCCGGCGCCCAGGAGCATGAACCAGACGGGTTCGCCGGCGGGTAGCCAGAATGCGGCGACGACGACGAACAGCCACAGGCCGAGGCTGACCAGGATGGTGTTGCGGGCGCCGATGCGGGTGGCGAGGGCGCCGAGCAGCAGGGCGCCGCCGAAGGCGAGGAACTGCACGATCAGGATCGTGATGATCAGGGTGGACTGTTCGAGTTTGAGTTCTTCGGTGCCGAACTGGCTGGCCAGGCTGATGACGGTCTGGATGCCGTCGTTGTAGATCAGGTAGGCGCCGAGGAAGGCCAGGGTGAGCGGGTAGGCGCGCATGGCCCGCAGGGTGTGGCCGAGTTGCCGGAAGCCGTCGGTGACGACGTTGCGGCTTTCGCCGGTGCTCTCGGCGCCGGGGTGTTCGCGGAGCCAGAGCAGCGGCATCAGGGTGAACGCGGCCCACCAGACGCCGGCCGAGACGATCGACCAGCGGGCCAGGTCGAGGGTGCGCTGGGGGTTGCCGTCCTCGGTGTACAGGGTGACGGCGACGAGGTTGAGCAGGAGCAGGACGCCGCCGCCGAGGTAGCCGATGGCCCAGCCGCGGCTGGAGATCTTGTCGCGGTCGTCGGGGCCGGCCAGTTGCGGCAGGAACGAGTTGTAGACGACGACGGAGGCGCCGAAGGCGATGTTGGCGATCAGGAAGAGCAGGCCGCCGAGCAGGTAGCGGTCGCCGGTGACGAAGGCCATCGCGACGGTGGCGGCGGCGCCGATGAAGGCGGTCGTGGCGAGCAGGGGTTTCTTGCGGGGGGCGCGGTCGGCGACGGCGCCCATCACCGGCAGGACGAAGACGGTCAGCAGGACCGACAGGGACACCAGGTAGGGGAAGTAGGAGCCGGCGGCGACGGTGATGCCGAGTGGGTGGACGGTGGCGTGGCACTCGTCGGCGTCGATGGCGCAGCCGGCGGCCTGTTCGGTGACGCTGGTCAGGAACGGGCCGAGGAAGACGGTGATGACCGTGGTGGAGAACGCCGAGTTGGCCCAGTCGTAGAAGTACCAGCCGGTGCGTTCCCGTTTACCGGCGGTGGCGGGGGTCGGGGTGCCGGTGACGGCCATCGTGTGCGCTCCTGGGTGTGGGTCGGTGCGCGCACATGATGTCATCCGGGCGGCGTTCAGGCGAGACGCAGGTCACTGTTCATCCGGGGTCCACCAGCGGGCCAGGGCGGCGACGGCGGGGTCGTCGGAGGCGGACAGCAGGGTCCACGGGTCGGCGCCGTCGGGGACCTCGATGCCGGCGTAGGCGGCGAGTTCGTGCGGGTCGACGGGGTCGTCGGGGCTGTCGTAGTTGCCGGGGGCGCCGAGGGTGGCGGCGTCGACCCAGGGGAAGCCGTCGACGGGTTCGGGCAGGTCGCCGACCTCCAGGGCCGGGGGGAAGTCGTCGACGACCGGGAGCGTCTCATGCGTTTCGGATATTTCCGGAGTGTCGGTTTCGTGGTCGGCGTCGTGGTGCTGCACCTCGGGGTGCTCGTAGTCGTCGTGGTGGTCATCCAGCTCGGGGGTGTGCATGTCGTGCAGGTCCGGCATGTCGTGACTGTCGGAAAAATCCGGTACGTCGTCGTGGTGGTCGAAGCCGCCCCAGTGGTCGCTCATCTCTACCTCTCGTCGTCGATCGGCGCCGGGGTCAGGGCCCGTGCCCGGAGCAGGGCCTCGTCGGCCTGCCGTACCCGTACTCGTACTGCGTCCAGTTCCTGCTGTGCCGCGGCGCGGCGTCTCGTGCGGCCGGCGGCGTCCTCGGCGGCGGCCGCGTCCAGGTCGGCGATCTGGGCGTCCAGGTCGCGCAGGCGGCGCCCGGTGGCGTCGTCGAGGGCGACCGACAGGGCGTACTGCAGGTCGGTGAAGCGGACGGTGATCTCGTCGGCCAGGGCGGCGCGGGCCTCGGCGAGCACGTCGCGCAGCCAGGTACGGGCGTGCTGGCGGTCGGTGTGCACCCGGCGGCGGTAGAGGACGTAGCCGCCGGCGGCCAGCCCGAGGCCGATCCCGGCGACCGGGATGAGCAGGCCGCCGGCCGCGCCGACGATGGACAGGCCCAGCGCCGCGCCGCGGCCGGCCATGAACGCGATGCCGCCGGCGGACAGGGCGATCAGCAGGTTGTCGCCGGAGCCGTCGCGCGGCGGGGTGGCGGCCAGGGCGTGCCGCAGGGTGGCGTTGACCTTGCCGAGGGCGGCGTCGCGTTCGGCCTCGTCGAAGGCGCTGTCCAGGACGTGCGCGGCGACCTGCCCGAAGGTCGTTTCCAGCCGTTCGGACATCTGAAGGGCCACGGCCTGCAGGTGTACGTCGATGTCGTCGGGAAGTTTCGCCAGGTCCGGGCCGCGCAGCTTCTCGATGCGGGTGGACAGCTCCTGCTGGATCTCGGCGATCCGGCTGCGCAGCGCGCCGACGGTCTCGACCCGGGCGCGCTGGACCTCGGCGCTGAGCAGCAGGGTCCACTGGCGCGACTCGGTGCGTTTGCGGCCGGCCAGGGCGGCCCGGTCGGCGCGCAGTTGCGCGGATCGGGCCGGGTCGGCGGTGGCGGCCTGCAGTTTCGCGTCGGCCTGGCCTTCGAGGCGGCCGAGCTCGCCGCGGGCGGCGCGCAGCACGTTGGCCAGTTGCAGCTGGTGGCCGCGGCCGGCGAGTTCGATCAGGGCGTGCTGCAGGCTCGGGATCTTGGAGGCGTCGGCGAGGGTGGCCTGGCGGGGGCCGTCGGCGGCCAGGGCGAGTTCGGCCAGGCGGGCCGAGACCGGGAACCAGGGGGCCGAGGCGAAGCGCGGGGCGTGGGCCTGCAACAGGCCGCGGTTGTCGTCGGCGATGCCGCGCCACTGCGGATAGGCGTCGATCTTGGTGAGGGCGAAGACGACGGCGTCGACGCGTTCGGCGGCCTGGGCGAGGAACTCGAGTTCCGGTTTGGACAGCGGGGCCGAGGCGTCGGCGACGAAGAGCAGGGCGGTGCCGCGGCGTACGGCGTCGAGGGCGACGGTGGCGTGGACCGGGTCGAGGCCGCCGGCGCCGGGGGTGTCGAGCAGGCTCAGGTAGCGCAGCAGCGGGGCGGGGTGGGTGACCTCGATGCGGCGGGCGCGGCGTTTGCCGGCGGCCCAGTCGGCGAGGTCGTCGACGGGGACCGGTTCGCCGCCCTCGGGCAGCCAGGCGCGGGCGGTGCAGGTGTCGCCGGGGACGAAGCTCAGGTAGGCGGCGGTGGTGACGGCGGCGTCGACCGGGGACAGGCCGGGGACCCCGAGCAGGGCGTTGACCAGGGAGCTCTTGCCGCGTTTGGTCTCGCCGACGACGACCACGCCGGGGCGGGTCAGCTGGGTGCGGCGCAGCTCGGCCAGGTCGGCGGCGGCGTCCATGTCGGTGGTGCGCAGGTAGGACAGGGCGTCGCGGACGGCGGTGTCCATGGTCGCGGTCAGGTCGCGCATCGGCGTACCTCCTGGGCGAGCAGCTGGAAGCCGCGGTGGGCGACGTGGGCGATGCGGGCCTGGGCGGGGCCGGCGCCGTCGACGGCGTAGGCGCGCCAGCGGCCGGCCGCGGCGATCGCCGCGGTGCCGAGCTCGTCGCGGCCGGCCCGGGGCAGGTCGAGGATCCAGCGGGGGTCCTCGGAGGTGGCCAGGCGGATCAGTTCGCTCTCCCGGTCGGCGGGCAGCCGGACGGCGCCGGTGGCGGCGCGCTGGGCGGCGTCGAGCAGGCGCAGCCGGTGGTAGGCGGGGTCGCGCAGGACCTCTTCGAGGGCGTCGCGGACCGTGGTGCGCAGGCGCGGGTCGGCGGTGTGCCCGGCGAGGCGTTCCAGGCGGGTCAGCGCCCAGCCGGCCTTGATCGCGTCCGAGCGCCAGCCGAACGACTGCTGCAGGGTCTGCTGCAGGCGGGGCATGCCGGAGGCGGCGAGCAGGCGGCGGGCGAGTTCGCCGGTGCCCAGGCGGGGTTCGGCGGCGAGCTGGGCGCAGGCGAAGCCGATGCCGTACAGGTCGAGGCGGCCGAGCAGGCGTTCGCGGCGTTCCGGGCCGGCCGGGGCGGGCAAGGTCCGGAACAGGTCGACGGAGGTGAGCAGCAGGCCCAGCTCGTCGGCGGGCAGCCCGGCCAGGGCGGCCAGGGCGTCGCGGTCGGCGTCGGTGAGCCGGCCGGCGCCGGCGGTCTCGGCGAGCAGGCCGACCAGCGGGACGACGTCGCCGACGGTGCGGCGCAGCAGGCCGGCCTGCCCGGCGGCCAGGGGTGCGGCGACCGGCCACGGGTCGTCGGCGCCACCGGCCAGCGTGTCGATCTTGGCGAGGACGCCGAGGGCGTTGATCGGGCTGGTGGCCAGGCGGGCCGAGGCGTCGTGGAAGGCGTCCAGGGCGCGCACGTCGTCGGCGCGCACGGCCTGGGTGAACACGTAGATGACGGCTTCGGCGGTGGCGACCTCGGCGGCGGAGTCGGCGTCGATGTCGTCGTCGAAGGGGGCGTCGCCGACGACGTGGGCGGCGCGGTCGCTGGAGGCGGTGTCGGTGGAGGACAGGCCGGGGGTGTCGACGACGGTCAGTGTCCGCAATCGGTCATTGGTGAGGGTCACATCGACGTAGGCGATGCGGGCCGCGGGCACGCCGAGGCGGGCCGGGACCATGCCGTCGTCGTCGAGCGGGAGGCTGCGGCGCTGGTGGTCGCGGGTGACGACGTCGACGCGGTCGGCGGGGCCGTAGCGGAACCGGGTGACGACCCGGGTGCACTCGCCGGCCGCGGTAGGGGCGACCCGCCTGCCGATAAGGGCGTTTACTAGTGTCGACTTTCCGGCTTTCAGGCGCCCGGCGATCGCGACCCGTAACGGTTCGTGTAGACGGTTGCCGATCTGTCGTACCTGGCCACCAGCATCGGAGTCGAAATCCGTGACGATCTCGTGACACAGTGTAGCCAGCCGGGTGCTGAGCGGGCCGGTCACCGCGACTCGCGAGCTGAGCACACTGTCAGCGACAATGTGCAGAAGGCGGCAGTCGGCGTCACGAAACGGGGACCTTTCTCGCTCCTGGAGCAGGTTCGGTTACCTGTCCGCAGCACAGACTACGGATGCCGACACCGCCGGCGGGATCCCGTGTTCGTGCCAGGCAAGGAGGACAACTAGTGGCGGACGAGCCTTACCTGGCCGCATCCTCCACTCTGCGTCACGGCCCAGCCCTCGTCGTGCTCACCGGCCCACCCGGCTGCGGCCGCAGCACCCTGCTGCAGCGCATCGCCGCCGCGGTGCCCGGCCCGGTGCACGCCGGCGGCGGCCTGGCCATGCTCGCCGGCGTTCCCGCCCTCGCCCTGTCCCGGGCGGTGCGGGCCCGGCTGCCCGGCGACGACGTGCACCTGCTCGCCGAGGCGGTCCGCTCCCGGGTCCGCGGCGGCCTGCTGATCCTCGACGACCTGCAGCACTGCGACCCGGCCACGGTCGCCGCGCTGGCGCATCTGGCCCGCTCCTGCCGGGTGCTGGTCGCGCTGCGCACCCCGCACCGGCTGCCCGCCGACCTGCACGACGCGCTGCGCGAGGCGGCCACCGCCTGGCTGCCGGTGCCGCCGCTGACCGGCGAGCAGTCCCTGACCCTGGCCCGGCGCACCTCGGCCCGCCTGGACGAGGCCACCCTGGCGGCGGTCACCGGCCGGGCCGGCGGCAACCCCCTCGCGATCATCGCGCTGGCCCGGCAGGCCGCCGCGGGCCGGGCCCCGGCCTCGGCCGAGATCGATCAGATGGCGTACGCGATCGCCACCGCCCTGGCCGACCTGCCCCGCCCGGCCCGCACCGCCCTGGCCGCGCTCGGGCTGCTCGGCCGGCCCGCCCCCGCCGCGCTGCTCGGCCCCGGCGCCGCCGACCTGCAGGCCGCCGGCCTGGTCGACACCGAACCCGGCGGCGCGCTGCACCCGGTGTCGGCGTACGTCGCCGAGACCGCCGCCGGGCTGCTCGACGCCGCCGCCCGCACCGACATGCACCAGCGCCTGGCCCAGCTGACCCCGCCCGCCGAGGCCGCCCGGCACCTGGCCGCCGCCGGTGACCCGGCCGGGGCGTACCGGCAGGCCCTGGCCGCCGCCGACCAGGCCACCGGCGGGGAACGCGCGTCCCTGCTGCTGTTCGCCTGCGGCCTGGACACCCCCGTCGACCTGCGGGTCCGGCTGGCCGCCGCGGACGCGCTGCTGGTCGCCGGCCGGGCGGGCGAGGCCGCGTCCGTGCTGGCCGCCGCCGGCGCCAGGGCCACCGGCGCCGCCGCACCGCTGGCCCTGGAGGTCGCCGTCCTGCACGGCGAGGCCCTGCTGCAGGCCGGCGACCCGGACGCGGCCGGCGCCGCCGTGCGGGGGGTGCCGGATGCCGCCGCGACCGCGGTCGTCGCCGCCCGCGACCGGGTGCTGCTGCTCGCCGCCCTGGCCACCGCCCCGATGTCGGCCCTGGACCTGGCCGAGAAGATCACCGCCCGGCACCCGCAGCCGCTGCCCGGCGTCGCCGCCGCGCTGGCCGCGGTCCGCGCGGAGCACCGGGTGCCCGGCTGGGACACCGACCTGACCGCGGCCGCCGACCCGGCCGGTGACCCGCTGATCAGCCGGTGGAGCGCCTGGCTGCTGGTCGAGCACCTGGCCGCCGACGGCCGCCTGCAGGAGTCCGCCGACGTCGCCCGGCGCGCCGCCGCGACCGCCGCCGAAACCCTGTCCTACGGGTGGCAGACCCGGTTCCTGGCCGCCGCCGACTGGGCCCTGGCCCTGCACGGGCCCAGCGACGGCACCGAGAGCCTGCTGCGCCAGGCCGGCAACCTGACCGACCTGGCCCTGCCCGAACAGGCCCGGGCGTACGCGACCGCGGCGACCGCGCTGATCGAGGCCGACACCGGGCTGCTCGCCGCCGCCCGCGGCCGGCTCAAGACCGCGCCGCGGCACCCGGCCGCCGACTGGGTCGCCCGCGAGGCCGCCTGGCTCGACGGGCAACCCGAACGCGGCGACACCGACGACACCGGCGACGGCCTGCTCGCCGGCCTGCACGCGATCACCGCCCGGTGGGCCGCCCACGACCTCGGCGTGCCGGACAGCTCGCCGGTGCCGACCGGGCTGCCCGGCCCGGCCCGGCGCACGCTGACCGCGTGGGCGGTCGGCACCGGGTTCCCGGCCGCCGCCGACAGCTGGCAGCCGATCGCCCTGCGCGAACAGATCCGCTGCCTGATCGCGGCCGGGCTGACCGACCCGGACCGGGACCGGGCAGTGGCCGCGCTGCTGCGCGCCGAGGAGCTCGCCGACGGTGCCGGGCTGACCGTGCTGGCCGGCCGGGCCCGCCGCGGGCTGCGCCAGCACCGGGTGCACCGCGACGTGCGGGGCCGCCGCTCGCAGGGCGGGCTCACCCAGCGCGAACAGGACGTGCTGCGGCTGGTCGCGGCCGGCGAGCCGACCCGCCGGATCGCCGGGCAGCTCGGCATCTCCAGCGAGACCGTCGACACCCACATCCGTGCGAGCATGCGCAAACTCGGCGCCCGCACCCGTACCGAGGCCGCCGCGCTCGCCTTCGCCGTGTCCCCGACCCGTCCCGACACCAGCGACAACAGCGAGGATGGCCGGTGAACCCACAGTCCGACGCACCACGCCACGTAGTTGCCACTGCCGGCGACGCCGACACCGTGCTGCGCCGCCTGGCCCGCGACGGCTGGACGGCGCGCCCCGGATTCGCCCTGCCCGACCCGCAATGGGACGTCACCGCCGCCCGGATCGTGCTGCACGGGCGGATCGGCGACGACGACATCGAAACCGTCCGCCTCGCCGTGCTGGCCGCCGCCCGCGGCGCCGGTGTGGTCGTGCTGTGCGACCCCGAGTCGTACGCCGGGCGCGCCCTGATCGACGACCTGAGCCGGATCGGCGCGGTCCAGCGCGGCACCGACGACGCCGACCCGGTCGCCAGCCTCATCCCGGAACAACGCGCCCTGCTCGACCGGCTGGCCGCCGGCGACACCATCGCGGCGGCCGCCGCCGCCGAGTTCCTCTCCCTGCGGACCGCGAACCGCCGCATCGCCGAGGCCCGCGCCCTGTTCGGGGTGCGCACCACCCGCGAGGCCGTACTGGCCTACCTGCGCCAGCGCCAGCCGGAGAACTAGGCCGTCAGCTGCGGGTACAACTGCCGCAGGTACACCTGCTGCTGCGGGAACAACGCGGCCAGCCCCGCCAGCCGGCACGGCAGCGGCGTCACCGACGGCGGCGGGTCACTCAGGTACACCGGCTCGGTCGAGTCGTAGTAGCCGTCGTACTCCTCACCGGTCAGCGCCTGCAACGCCCGCAGCGGCGCGTACCGGAAACGCTCGGTCAGCAGGACACTGAAGTCGACCCGGCCGGCCGCGACCCCGCGCACCGCCGGATGCTCGGCCAGGCAGTCCGGATCCTTGAGCGCCCGGGTGTACCAGTCGCGGCCCAGGCCGACCAGCCCGGCGCTGAAGTCGCCGAGCGAGTCGTCGCCGCAGCCGTGGTGGATCAGGAACGCCGCGATGAACAGATCCTCCCGGTGCACCCGCAACTGCAGCGCCCGGAAGTAGTCACCGAACCGGGCGACCTGCTCGGGCGCCAGCGCGGTCAGCTGCCGGACCAGAGCCGCCGCCAGCCGGCCGTCGAGATCGTCCCAGGCGGGACCGGCCTCGTCCCGGGCCGCCTCGATGATCTCCCAGCAACGGTTCTCGTCCATCCTCGCCCTCCCCAGGCACGTACCGGTTTTCCTGCCTTCGACAATCGGAACGGCGCAGCCGGCGTTGAGGAAACCGGCCCCCACCAGATCGGAGGACCCCCGATCCACCGAAAAAACCCATCATTTGGGGGTACGTCGCCGGCCCCGCGCCCGTCGTCACCCGGCCCGGCGCCGGCGAACCGGGCGGGGATCGGTTTCAGTCAGGCCGGGCGATGAGCCGGTCGACGACGGCCGCCGGGGTGAGGCCGCCGGCGGCGGCGGTGCGCAGGATCGCGGCCAGCGTCGCGCCGATGCCGTGCAGGCGGGCGTCGACCTGGGCCGGGGTCTCGTGCAGCAGCTCGACGGCGGTCGCGTGGATCAGGCCGCCGGCGCTGACCACCACGTCCGGCGCCCAGAGAATGCCCCGCTCGTGCAGCAGGCCGGCGGTGGCCGGGGCGTCGAGCTGGTTGTTGGCCGGGCCGGCGATCGCGGCGCAGCGCAGGCCGGCGACCGTGTGCGGGGTGAGCAGGCCGCCGAGCGCGGCCGGGACCAGCACGTCCACGTCGGCGCTCAGCGCGTCTTGCGGGCTGACCCAGGTCGCGCCGTGGGCGGCGGCCAGGGCGCGGCGGTCCTCGACGTCGGCGGCGAGCAGCTGGGCTTTCTCGGTCGCGAGCAGGCGCAGCAGGTGCCCGCCGACGCGGCCCAGGCCGAGGATCGCGACGCGGCGCCCGGCCAGGTCCGCCGACCCGAACCGGTGCTCGCAGACCGCCCGCAGCGCCGCGAGGACCCCGGTCGCGGTGTGCCCCGACGAGTCGCCGCTGCCGCCGGCGGACGCCGGGCGGCAGAAGACGTGCGTGGTGCGTTCGGCGATCACCGCCATGTCGTCCGGGCCGGTGCCGACGTCCGGGCCGGTCGCGTACCGGCCGTCCAGCACCGCGATCGTGTCGCCGACGTCGAGCAGCAGCGCCCGGCGGTCGACGGTGTGCCCGGGCGGGACGGCGACCACGGTCTTGCCGCCGCCCAGCGGCAGGCCGGCGATCGCGCATTTGCCGGTCATCGCCGCGGACAGCCGCAGCGCGTCGGCGACGCCGTCGCGCCACTGCGGGTAGTGCGTGACGCGGCAGCCGCCGGCCGCCGGGCCGCGGGCGGTCGAGTGCACCGCGACGGTGATCGGCAGCCCGGATCGGCGGCCGCGCTGGGTGAGAACAAGTTCGTGCTCCATGCCGGGGAAGGTAGTCATCCGCGCGGCCGATGATCTCGGGATCCGAACGAGGTTCGGAGAACGGGGGATAATTCCGGTCGTGGACGAACTTGATTCGGCGATCGTGGCCCACCTGCAGGCGGATGCGCGGCAGACGAACCGGGAACTGGCCCGCACGGTCGGGATCGCGCCATCGACGTGCCTGGAACGGGTGCGGTCGTTGCGCGAGCGTGGGGTGATCACCGGGTTCCACGCCGAGGTGGACCTCGGCGCGCTGCACCGCGGTGTGCAGGCGCTGCTGCACGTCCAGATCCGGCCGCTGTCGCGGACGGTGATCGAGAGCTTCAAGGCGTACGCCATGGGGTTGCCCGAGGTTTTGTCGGTTTTCGTGGTTGCCGGTGGGGACGACTTCCTGGTCCATGTCGCGGTGCCGAGCGTGGACGGGCTGCACGGGTTCCTGATGGACAAGTTCAGCGGGCGGCGCGAGATCGTCGGTTTCCGCAGCTCAGTGATCTACGAGCACTCCCGCAAACCGGTCATCGAAGCCCTGGACCCGTGACCCGCTCTCTGGACCCGCCGGAAAATTGGCACTGGCGCCAATCGGTTTGTAATGGAAACCTATTGGCATGACTACTGATGCGGTGGATCCGCGCAGGCTGCTCTCCGACGTCGACGCCCTGACCCGCCGGGTCCGGGTCGACCAGCGCGTCACCTGGGTCGCGCTGGCGACCCTGGCCGCGGTCACGTTCGCCGCCATCCCGATCGACT
Source organism: Actinoplanes sp. L3-i22 (assembly GCF_019704555.1). Taxonomy (NCBI): domain Bacteria; kingdom Bacillati; phylum Actinomycetota; class Actinomycetes; order Micromonosporales; family Micromonosporaceae; genus Actinoplanes; species Actinoplanes sp. L3-i22. The sequence goes on along the minus strand of NZ_AP024745.1, from coordinate 6,057,025 downwards.
GGTTCGGGATGCGGGTGCACTGCTTCGGCGACGGCTCCTGCCAGTTCAACCGGCTGGGCACGATGTTCTTCTGGCCGCCCGCGCTGCTGCTGTCGTACACGGTGATCGCCGTCGCCTACCTGCGGATCGCCCGCTCGCGCGGCGTCGAGACCCGGGTGCTGCCGTACGCGATCACCGGCGCCGCCCTGACCGTCGTGTTCACCGCCGCGTGGATCGCGGCGAGAATCTACCTGGCCGGGCACCCGGTGCCGGCCAACCCGCAGCCGACCGCCGAGTGGATCATGTTCCTGGACCGGCTGGTCGCCCCGGCCGGCACGATCGGTATCGCGCTGCTGGTCCTGGCCCGCCTCGAACGCAACCTGGCCCTGCTCGGCTTCACCGTCGCCTACCTGGCCGTCGTGCTGATCCCGGTGACGTTCGGCTGGCAGATGCACACCAGCGTCCAGGCCGAGTTCCTGCCCCCGCAGGCGATCAGCGGCCTGGTCCTGCTGCTCGGCGCGGCCGGCTTCGGCCTGGCACAGCGCAGGCAGCGATGACCACCGGGACGACCGGGCCGGCGCACCCGGTCACCGGCCTCGACGACGTCGTGCACCAGCGGGTACGCCTGGGCATCCTGGCGATCACGCACGAGGCCCGCCGGGTCGAGTTCGGCTACCTGCGCACCCAGCTGACCCTGACCGCCGGGAACCTGTCGCAGCACCTGGCGGTGCTCGAGACCGCCGGCCTGATCGCCGTCGAGAAAGGCTACGAGGGCAAACGCGGCCGCACCTGGATCACCCTGACCCCGGCCGGCAGCGTCGCGCTCGCCGAGGAGATCGGCCGCCTCAAGCAGCTCATCGCCAGAGTGGAGACCACCGGATGACACCGCCCGGACCGTCGACCACCTCACCGGGCCGCGACCCGTGCCGGGGCTCGCCCCGCACGGCCGGCTCGGCGGGCTGCGCCTGCGGGCCACCGACCTGGACTGGGCGGCCGGGGCCGGGCCGCTGGTCGCCGGCCCGGCCGAAGCGCTCGCCATGGCACTCACCGGCCGGGCCGTGGCCTGCGCCGATCTGCACGGCCCCGGCGTGACCCTGCTGCAGGGCGGCGAAGGCTGAATCAGGGTGCGGCCGGCGCGACGTCGGTCAGGATCGTGCCGTCGCGCAGGGTCAGGTCGTAGGTGAGGAACAACCGCGGGCCGTGCGCGGCGTCGCGGTCGAACGACGGGCCCGGCCACCACGCCACGTACCGGCCGCCGGTCACCGTGGCCTGGACGGTGCGCGAGCGGGCGTGGATGGTCACCCCGGTGACCTCGGCGCCGACGACCCCCTCGGTGATCGACGCGCCGCGGAAGTCGGCGAGCGCGCCGTCGCGGTAGCCGCGCGCCGGGGCCGTCCCGGACGAGCCGCTGGCCGCGCCGGCCACCACGTCGTCGACGTCGGCGCTGCCCGGCACGTTGTGCGCCAGGCACGCCCCGGCCAGGTCCGCGTCGCGGTAGAGCAGGACGGCGTACTCGCCGCGGCGTTCGGCCAGGGTGAGCGTGGCCCGGTCCCGGTCGGACCGGCCCCAGCCCAGCTCGTCCAGGCACGCGGGCCCGACCAGGGCGATCTCCGCGGCGCTGAGCCCGGTGGGCACCGAGGTCCACGACCCGTAGGCCGGGCTGTCCCCGGCCCCGCCGGGCCAGACGACCAGCGCGGCGGCGAGCACGGTCGCGGCCGCCGCCGCGACCGGCACCAGGCGGCGCCGGCGCACCGGCCGCGGCTGCTCCGGGGCGGTGGCGACGATCCGTTCCAGGACGGTGCCGGCGTGCCGGCGCTGCTCGGCGGTGAACGGCTCGGCGGCGTCCAGGGTGCGCAGGGTGGTTTCCGGATCGGTCACGACGGGTTCTCCACAGCGGTGAGGCCGAGCGCGGCCAGCGCGTCGTCGGCGTGGTCGAGGTGGCGGCGCAACGCCCGCCGGGCCCGCAGCAGCCGCAACCGGTACGACGCCGCGCTGATCCCCAGCACGGTCGCCGCCCGCGCCGAACTCAGCTGGTCGAAGACGGTCAGGGCCAGGGTCTCCTGCTCCCGGGCGGACAACCGGCCCCAGGCCGCGGCCAGGTCGAGCCGCTGCGCGGTTGCGTCCTCCTCGGACGCCGCGATCCCGGCCGGCGTGCCGACCACGGCGATCCGGACCGCCAGAGCGTCCTGCCGGCCCAGACCGCGACGGGTGTTGAGCAGGCAGTTGCGGGTGATCCCGAACAGCCAGGCCCGCAGGTCGGCGGCCCCGGGCGGCGCCTGGTCCAGACGCCGCCAGGCGACCAGGAACGCGTCCGCGGCGACATCCTCGGCATGGCTGGGATGCACCCGCCGCTGAGCGAACCGCAGCACGTGCGGGTACGTGTCGGCATACAACGACCGGAAGCGCTGCTCCCGGTCCGGTCTCGAGGTCCTCACGCCCGGTACCTGTCCGGCACCCCGCCCGCTGTTACACCGGCGGCCGGGCCGTCACGCAGTAGGCGCGCCCGGCCGGATCGCGCAGCGTCGTCCAGTCCCCGGGCACCCGGTGGACCACCGTGGCGCCCAGCACCTCGTGCCGGGCCACCTCGGCGTCCACGTCGTCGCAGGCCAGATCGACGTGCACGCCGGCCGGCCCGGCATCCAGGCGCTGCAGCAGCAGCCGCACCGGCACCGATCCGGGCGAGAGCAGCCGCCGGAACTCCGGGCAGTGCGGCATCGGGTCGTACGCCCACCCGGTCACCGCCCGCCAGAACGCGGTCTCGGCGTCGTAGCCGGCCGCCGGAATGTCCAGGCACAGCTGATCGGCGAGACTGGCCTGCCCGCCCGGCCAGCACCGCGCGGGCGGCGCGGACCGCTCACCGGCCCACCCGACCAGGCAGAACACCACCCCGCCCGGCGAACGCAGCACCACCAGGTCGTCGTCGCGGCGCACCTCGGCCGCACCGAGCGCCTCGGCCTCGGCCGCGGCCGTGAACGGGTCGTCGACGTGCAGGTCGAGATGCCCGCGCGCCGGGGGATCCCCGACCACCTGCACCCGCAGCGTCGCATCCCCGGCCGCAGGCAGCAGCGTGGCGAAAGCGCCGTCGCCGCGGCGCGCCGACAGCGTCGTGCCGGTCACCGCCAGCCAGAACCGCTCGGCCGCGGGCGCGTGCCCGGCCGGGGTGTCGAGGAAACCGGTCACCCAGCGGATCATCATCGGTTGCGGCCCGTCCGCAGCGCCCCGGCCACGTCCGCCCGGCCGAACCCCTCGGCCAGCGCGGCCGCCTCGTCCCACGGGTAGTCGACGGCCCGGAACGACACCTCCCACTGCCCGGACGCGTCGTCGACGATCGCGTACCGGGCGTGCGGGCTGCCGGCGGCCATCTCGTGCGGGTACGGCTCGTCGTCGGTGTACGCCGGCCAGCCCACACTGCCCGGGTTCACGATCAGCGGCCCGCCCGGCAGGCGCATCGACCCGTGCAGGTGGGTGTGCCCGCACAGCAGCAGGGCCAGGTCACCGGTGTCGCCGAGGCGCGAGCGGACCTCGTCGGGCGTCGCCTCCCGCGCCCCGGCCGGCGTCACCGTGTGCAACAGGTACTGCAGGTCGTCGGTCGGCGTGCCGTGAAACGCGAGCACCCCCGGCGCCGGGGACAGGGTCATCGGCAGCGACGCCAGCCAGGCGAGGTGCTCGGGACGCAGCACGGCGGTGGTGACCCGGTCCGCCATGCCCTTACGGTCCGCCGGGAACGTCAGGACCTGCCGCTCGTGGTTCCCGGCGACGGTCGGCAGATCGAGCCCGATCAGCCGGTCCGCGGTCTGCGCCGGCTGCACGTACCCCGACAGCAGGTCACCGAGGTTCACCGTCAGGTCGACACGGTCACCGGCGATCGCCGCCAGCACCGCGTCCAGAGCCGGCAGATTGCCGTGCACATCGGAGATCACCGCGATTCGCATGCGCTCACCCTACGGCGACCGGAAACCCGTTCTGGTACGCCAGCCGCGCGTCCGCCCCGGCCGCTGTCGTGGGTCGCCGCGCCGAACAGCACCGCCGCACGATCAAAACCCAATTGGGGGTACGAGCCGGCCAGCCACCCGGTCAGCCGCCACGCCACGTCGTGCACGGCCCGCAGATGCGCCCCCAGCCGCGGCGGCGCCTGCAGCCCGACCAGAAGATCAGCCGCCGGCGGCGGCAACAACCGCAGATCCGGTACGGCCGGACCACCGATCGCCCGCGCGAGCAGCCCCGGCGCCACCGTCACGTGCCCCCCTCGGCCGCCAGCCGGGTCAACCGGCGGGCGAACTCACGGTAGGCGACCGCCTCCGCATCCTGCCGGCCGGCCAGCTGCGCCACCCGGTCACCGGCCAGCGCCTGGGCCCGCCGCCGATCCCCGTCCGCCAGCGCCGCCGCCGGCAGCAGATAGTCCCGGACGTCGTCGGACGCCAGGCTCGCCAGCTCCCGGGCCAGATCCGGCCAGCGCGCCCACCGGTCGATGAACGGCTGCCCCCGCACCACCACCGCCTCGGCCAGATCCTCCGCGATCGGCGTCAGGTCGGCGCCGGCCGGGAACTCCCACCGCCCGCCCACACTCAACCGCACACAGGCGACCGGCTCGTCCCAGCCCGCCGCCGCGACCAGGATCTTCTCCACCGCCGGGTGGCGTACCCCGACCACCGGCTCCGCGACGACCAGTGTCCGCGTCCCGGTCAGGCCCAGGTCCAGCCAGCCGAACTCCGGCTGCAGCAGGAACCCGCGCCGGCGCCGGGTGAAACCGCAACACGCCAGCGCCCGCGCGCAGGCGTCCGTGACCCGTTTCCGCACCGCACATTCATAGCATCCACAAAGGAACCCCGGCGGCATCTGTGCGCTAGCTTCGTCACGGACAGTTTCGCCGACATCGATACGGGGAGAACGACACGTGGGCGACGACGCACCCGCCGGCCTGGACACCTCCACGGTCCACCCGGCCCGCCGCTACAACTACTGGCTCGGCGGAAAGGACCACTTCGCCGCCGACCGCGAGTCCGGCGACCAGATCGAGCAGGCCCACCCGACGATCCGCCTGGCCGCCCGGGAGAACCGCGCCTTCCTGCAACGCGCCGTACGGCACCTGGCCGCCGACGCCGGCATCGACCAGTTCCTCGACATCGGCACCGGCCTGCCCACCGCCGACAACACCCACGAGGTCGCCCAGCGCGCCAACCCGGCCGCCCGGGTCGTCTACGTCGACAACGACCCGATGGTGATGGCCCACGCCCGCGCCCTGCTCTCCAGCAGCGACCAGGGCCGCACCTGCTACATCGAGGAGGACCTGCGCGAACCCGGCACCATCCTGGCCCACCCGCAGCTGCGCGACACCCTGGACCTGAGCCGCCCGGTCGGCCTGACCCTGGTCGCCGTCCTGCACTTCATCGAAGGCCAGGACCGGGCCCGCGCCATCGTCGCCGAACTGCTGTCGGCACTGGCCCCGGGCAGCTACCTGACGCTCTCGCACGGCACCGTCGACTTCGCCACCGAGCAGGAGAAGGCGTACGCCCGCCAGGTCCCCGGCGTCCACCTGCGCTCACGGGACCAGATCGCCGCATTCTTCACCGGCCTGGACCTGATCGAACCGGGCATCGTGCCGGTCGCCCACTGGCGCCCCGGCATCCCCGCCGACCAGCTCCCGACCCCGCACGACATCGCCATCTACGGCGCCGTCGGCCGCCGATGAGCATGACCTGGCTCAACGAGCCCACCGACTGGTCGCTGACCGACGGCACCCTGACCGCCGTCACCGGCGAGCGGACCGACTTCTGGCGCGCGACGTTCTACGGCTGGACCACCGACAACGGGCACTTCTTCCACCAGCCGGTGACCGGCGACTTCACCGCCGAGGCGATCGTATCCGCCGACCACACCACCCGCTTCGACCAGGCCGGCCTGATGGTCCGCGCCGGCCAGAGCACCTGGCTCAAGTCCGGCCTGGAGGTCACCTCCGGCACCGTCCAGGTCAGCACCGTGCTCACCCGCGACTTCTCGGACGTCTCGATGACCCCGGTCGACGGCTTCGACGGCGAGCTCGCCATGCGCGTCACCCGCTTCGGGCAGGCGGTGACCGTGCACGTGCGCGCCGCCGACCGGCCCTGGCAGCTGCTGCGCCTGGGCCACCTCGACCTGCCCGCGACCGTCGACGTCGGCCTGATGTGCTGCTCCCCGGAACGCGCCGGCCTGCGCGCGACGTTCCGCGACTTCACGGTCGGGCCGCCGATCTCCCGCGACCACCTCGAATGACCGGCTGGTCCGCCGCGAAATCGGCCAGCAGCTCGCCGATGAACGCGGCCGTCCCGCGCACCGCCGCCGGGTTCCGGGCCCGGTAGTACGGCAGGGCGATCATCGCCAGCGACAACGTCCAGCCCCGCGCCCGCACCCAGGCGTGCTCGTCGACCCGCAGCGCGTCCCGGAACGCCCGCCGGGACGCGCCGTCGAACAGATACCAGGCGGCCAGCAGATCCCCGGCCGGATCGGCGACCCGCGCCGTGCCGAAGTCGATCACCGCGGACAGCCGGCCGCCGGCGACGAGCACGTTGCCGGGCATCAGGTCCCCGTGGATCCAGCACGGCGGCCCCGCCCACGCCCCGACCGCCAGCGACGCCTCCCACGCGGCCAGCACCAGCCCGGTGTCGAACTCGTCGCGGACCTGCTCCAGGGCCGCCCGGAACAGGCCGTCGCGCGGCAACAGGGCAGTGCCCCGGGCGAACGGGTCGTCCGGCGGTGCCGGCGCCCCCGTCGTGTCGGCCACCTGCAGGCAGCCGATGAACCCGGCCAGCTCGCGGGCCGCCGCACACGGGTCGTCCAGCAGCTCGGGCCGGAACGCGGTGCCGTCCAGCCAGCGGTAGACGCCCCAGGTGAACGGGAACTCACCGGTCGGCTCGCCGAGCGCCAGCGGCTGCGGCACCGCCAGCGGCAGCACCGGCGCCAGGCGGGGCAGCCACCGCAGATCCTTCTCGACCTGACCCTGCGTGCCGGGCGTGCGCGGAAGCCGGACCGAAAGATCGTCTCCGACCCGGAACGTCACGTTGTCGGTGCCGGACTCGCCCACCACCCGCACCGGCCGGCCCGCCCACCGCGGAAACTGCTGCTCCAGCAGGCGCGCCACCAGCGCCGCGTCGATGTCGACCTCGTCGTCGTGCAGCTTCGCCACCCCGGTATCCGGCACGCCCGGCAGCCTGCCCCAGCCCGCCACGACCCGTCCACCCGGTTTCCTACCCGATCAACTCCACCACCACCGCGACGTCCGCCGCGGCGAGCTGTTGCCGCAGCACCTCCATCTCCGCCTCGGTCCCGGTCACCCCCTGCCGCAGTACGGCGTCAAGCCCACGCACCGCCACACCCCGCCGCCGCAACACGCGCATCACCGCCACCCGATCCACACCCGGAAACCGCACCCCGAACGTCCCACCGTGCGCCAGCAGCGCCACCCGCAGACCCGCCGGCAGCTCGTCCCACCCGCACTCCAGCACCTCACCGTCCGGGCACGCATGCCGCACCTCCCACGACAAACGCCCGCCGACCACCGCCTCGGACACCGTCGCCGACCCACAGTGGTACGCCACCACAGCACCGCTCACCGCGAAAGCATGAACGATAAGCTCGTCGCCGTCCCGGGGGAGGGCATCGCCTTGGACCGTTGGACAGGGGAGCGGCGCTCCGGCCGTACCCAAATCGGCTTTTAAGGTTTTGAGCTTCAAAGCCGGGAATTACCGACCAAAGCCTCAACGAGGGGGAGACGATGACCGATTTTGACGAGCGGTACCGCACCGGCGACACGCCCTGGGAGATCGGCCGCCCGCAACCGGCCCTGACCGCCCTGCTCGAACACGGCGTGCGCGGCCCCAAAGTCCTCGACCTCGGCTGCGGCACCGGCGACCTGGCCTGCACCCTCGCCCGCCGCGGCTACCACGTGACCGGAATCGACATCTCACCCACCGCCATCGACCTGGCCCGCAAGAAAGCCGCCGGCCTCACCGCCCGCTTCGACGTGCAGGACGCCACCAAACTCAACCTGCCCAACGCGCCGTTCGACACCATCTTCGACTCCGGCCTGCTGCACAACCTGCACCGCGACGGCGGCCTCGACGACTACCTCGCCCAGCTGCCCGGCCTCGCCGAAGCCGGCACCATGCTCTACGTGCTCGCCGTCTCCGCCGACGCCGGCGACGGCTGGACCATCACCCGCGACATCCTCACCGCCTGCTTCCCGGAACCCGTCTGGACCGACACCGTCATCAAGGACGTCCAGGTCACCGCCGAGATCAACGACGAGAACGTGATCATGCCCGGCTACCTGCTCCGCACCGCCCGCGCCTGGAACTAGGTTGAGACTTCGGCGAGCAAAACCCGGCAAATGCTGAACAAAGCCTCAAACCAGCGATGATCGACCGGCCCCGGCTCACCGACGCGCCCACCCACGTCCAAGACGCCGTCACCACCCTGCTCGGCAGCCCCATCCGCACCGAACAACCCGCCACCGCCGGCTACACCCCCGCCATCGCCTCGATCATCACCGGCGACCGGGGACAACGCCTGTTCGTCAAAGCCGCACCCAGCGACGACATCCACGCCGGAACACTCCTGGCCGCCGCAGTGGGGGAGCTGTCACCCCGACTCCTCGGACACACCACCACCGGCACCTGGCACATCGCCGCCTACGAAGTCATCGACGGCGACACCGTCACCCGATGGACCACCGACGACATCCCACCCCTGCTCGACATCCTGAACCGCATGCACCAGACCCTGGACCCCAGCCCGATCACCGGCACCACCCCCTACGCCGAAGCATTCCGCCCCATGCTCGGCGCCTGGCACACCCCACAACACCCACTACCCGTCCCCATCGACATCCCCGTACTCGCCGCCCTCGAAAGCCACTGGACCGAAGCCCTCGCCGACGACACCGCCCTGCACCACGGCGACCTACGCCGCGACAACACCATCCGACAACCCGACGGACACCTGCGCATCGTCGACTGGACCCACCTCTGGACCGCCCCCGGCTGGATGGACCTGATCCGACTCGCCCCCGACGTCGCCGCCTGCGGACACGACCCCGAAGACCTGCTCCGCCGCTCCCCATGGCACGACGCACCCCACCACCACGTCAACACCGCCCTCGCCGGACTCGCCGGCCGCGCCTGGCGCGACGGACACCAACCCGGCCCACCCACCCTGCGCCACATGCAACGCGAACACGGCCACCACCTGCTCAGCTGGCTGGCCCGCCGGCTAGATCACCCGGGATCACACTGAACACCCCCAGATCACCCCGGCCCGAACGCGTCCACGACGCATTCCGCAACACCCCCTCGAACCGGAACCCCGCCGCCTCCGCCACCCGCCGCGACGCCACATTCCGCATATCCGACTGCAACGTGATCCGCGCAAACCCCAGATCACGCACCGCCCACCACACCACCGCCCGCGCCGCCTCCGCCGCGAAACCGTTCCCGCGCGCCCACACCGCCGTCCAATAGTGAATCTCCGCCGTCATCGACGACCAATCCGCCCCGAACAACGCCACATGACACGCCAACCGGCCACCCGACACCCCGGCAAACCCCTCACCGCGCGCACACCAATCCACCGCACGATCCAGACCCGCCCCCGCATACCGGAAACCCACCGGCGCGAACCGCAGAAACTCCCGCTCATTCCACACCGCATGCACCCCCGCGGCATCACCCACCTCGAACGGCCGCAACACCAACCGCTCCGACCGCAACGTGACCCGCGGAAACATCAGCGCCCGCGAAAGAACGAAACCGCCTCGGCGAACGCCAGATCCGTCAACACCGGATCATGCCGCGCCCCGACATCCCGCATGAACGCATGCTCCCCACCCTGAAAGACATGCAACTCCACATCCTCCAGACCCGCCGCATACAACGCCCCGATCGTCGACAGGCGCGCGTCGGCCGGCACATGCGGATCCCGCGACCCGAACACCACCATCAACCGCCCCCGGATCTCCGCCGCCCGCGACAACGAATCCGCCACATCCGCACCCAGACCACCATTGTGCAAACCCGTCGGATAGAAACACACCGTCGCCGACACCCGCGCGTCCAACGCCGCCCGAAACGCCAGATGCCCACCGATACAGAACCCCGTCACCAGCAACGACGACACATCAGAACGGCCCTCCAGATAATCCAGAACCGCCACCCGATCCGCATCGAACCCCGCCGTCGACGTCGCCGCCGCACCCGCCAGCCCCCGCGCCTTACCCGCGTCGTCGAACTCCAGCGCCACCCCGGCCAGCTCACCATGCGGATAGATCTCCGGAACACACACCAGGAAACCCTCCGACGCCAACCTGCGCGCCGACCGCAAACTCGACTCGGTCAGCTGAAAAATATCCGTGTACAACAACACCCCGGGAAACGGCCCACCCACCACGGGGGAGAGGACCACCGCACGAATCCCACCGACCGAAACCTCATCCTCACGCAACTTCATGAAGATCAACCTAACGGACAAACTTCCGCCGTACGGCGTCAGGCAAGCTCACGCAGAATCCTGTTCGTCCGATTCGACTGAATGGCCGCACGCTGCTGCTCCGCCGTCACCTCGATGTAGTTCTGCGACGTCGCCAGCGACGCATGCCCCAGCAACCGCATGATCTCCGACGCATTCGCACCGTCCTCCGCCAACCGCGTCGCAAACGTATGCCGCAACGCATGCAACTGCGCACCCCGCGGCACCCGATCACCGATCCCCGCCCGCCGGAAACACGACCGCGCCAAATACTGCAGACCACCCCGCTGCAACGGCGCCCCATGCCGATCCACCAGCAACGGATCCGACTTTCCCACCCGCCCGAACCGCACCCGCAAACTGCCCACATACCGCTCCACCGCGGCATCCAACCCATTGTCGATCGGCACCGTCCGCGGCCGCCCACCCTTACCGGCCACCTCCACCCGGCGCTCACCCACCCGCCCGGACACCGACCCCACCCGCAACCCCAGCAACTCCGACAACCGCAAACCCGCACACAACGCCAGCGCCACCACCATCACATCGCGCTCCGGCCACGGATCCCGCTGCCGCTCATCAGCACGCGACACCACCCGCAACAACTCCTCCGGCGTGTCCTCACCCCGCAACGGCTTGGGGGAGTGCGCCACCATCCGCGGCTTGTCCACCGCCGACATCGGATTGCCCGCCACCACCCCCTCGGTCACCAGGAACGTGAAGAACGCATTCCACGACGACCAGGCCCGGGCCACGGAAGCGGGGGCGCGGTCCGCGGCGAACCGCGCGAACGCGGCCCGCAGCACGCGAGGGGAGAGGTCGGCCGGGCTGGCCGGCGCGGGCACGGCCTGCTGCAACACCAAGGTCAAATCCCGTTGGTACGCGGCGAGCGTGTGGGCGGAGGGCTTGCGCGTGGCCCGTGCGGCGAGGAACTCGTCAACCAGCTCGGCGAGAGGGGAGAGTGGCTCAACGGCTGATTCGTGCTGCATAAGAGATATTATGCATGATATATCCGCATTCGTGGCTAGATGGACCTTACCATGTGAAACGGGATCCCGAGCGGCTTTCACCCCGAACCCGCGCCGGCTCCCTGCGCCCGCCGGGCCGTCCGCCCGTGGGGAAGTGGCCCTCAGGCAAGGTCTTTACCGGCTGATCGTGTGAGCCCGGCGACCCAAGTTGCTGCGGAACCGCGCGTGGCGCAACTCGAACGCCTGTGCGGCGAACCGGATGCGCGCACGTTCTGACGGTCGAGTTGCGCCACGCGCGGGCTGGACAAGAGGGTGGGCCCGGAGCCTTGGGAGACCACCGAGAAGAGCAGCGGTGCCAGTGGCGACCGGATGAGGGGAGAAATGCCCGCTTCCGGGCGACCCCTCTCCACGGTCTAGTTGACATAATGCACATTATCGGCCTGATATTTTAGGCGCTGGAAGGGGCCTATTGCAGGCCACCCGGCGCAGGCGTGGTTCGCGGTGATTGTCAGTGGCAACGAGGCTCGGACAGACGGCGCAGCTCCAGCGGGCGCGGCCGCGTGGTTGTGAACCTCTCGGCTGTCGTGTCGCCGGACCGGAGTCGCTCCCGAATCCATGATCGAGTTCCCGCGTCGCCGGTTTCGGGCCTTGACCGGTTCCCGGCCCTTTTAGAGATGATCAAGCTCGGGCGCTGCTGGACGACTATCCCGGCTGGATGCCGCCTCTCCCCTGGTCCGGCCGTCTGAGTGTCAGTATTTCCGCAGCTCAGAGGCTATGTAGACATCCGCTTGTCCCCCGGCCGGGGGCAATGTGGGCCGCGCCGGCGTGACACGATATCGGTGATCTTGATGGTGACGGGGAGGTCGTGCGATGCAGGACGAATGGGTGTATGTCGTGACGGACATCGAGGTCGACGGGCCCTGGCCGGGCGCGAACTCGATGCGTTCGTTCGCGTCGGTGGCGGTGAACGCGCGGGGCGAGGAGCTGGGCGTGTTCGAGGCGGTCCTGGAGCAGTTGCCGGGCGCGGCGCCGAATCCGGACACGTACGCGTGGTTCCAGACGCAGCCGGAGGCGTGGGCGGCGGCGGTCACCGATCCGCGGCCGGTGGCCGAGGTTATGGACGGGTTCGTGGCGTTCGTGCGGGCGTTGCCGGGTCCGCGGACGTTCGCGGCGTCGCCGATCGCGTTCGACGGCGGGTGGATGGACTACTACCTGCGGCGCTTCACGCGGTACGGGTTGGTGCAGGGGCCGTACGAGAAGGATGTCTTGTTCGATGGTTTTGGTTTGTGTCTGCGGAGTTATGCGGCGGCGGTGACCGGGCGGCCGGTGGCGGAGGTGTCGCCGGATCAGTTGCCGGCGGAGTGGTTCGGGGATGTGCCGCACACGCATCGGGCGATCGACGACGCGCGGGGGTACGCGAATCTGCTGGGTGAGTTGTTCCGGCGGTCCGCGGGCCGGTCGTCGTGACGCCTTGCGGGTGGATCGGGCGCTGGGCGGGTAGGGCATGATGCGGGTTCGATTGCTCGATCTTGATCTTGTGCGTGCGGCGGGGCGCGCGGTTGTTGTCGGTGGGTGCTGGTAGAACTAAGGCCCTCTCATACAGGCGTACGAAGGTGGGGACAATGGCCGCGGCGGGCGTGGAGGCCCGTGGGTTGACCACGGAGGAGTTGGACGGGATCCGGGACGCTCTGGCGGCCGGGCGGAAACCGAAGGTGCAGTTCACCGATTCGGCGGGGCAGATCGCGGGGCAGATCGGGCAGGTGGTGGGGTTGGAGGATCCCGCGGTGTCCGAGGAGTGGGTCGTGGTGAAGTTCGGCCGCGACGAGTTGCCCTTCTCCCCCGGTGATCTGCGGATCGCGCCGCGGGGTGTGCCGGTGAAGAAGGTGGCGGCGCCGGTTGTCGAGCCGGAGCCGGTGTTGTCGGGGCCGGAGTTTCTGATCGACAAGCCGATCGAGAGGCCGAAGCCGGCGCCGGTGCAGCGGAAGAGTGAGGATGACGTGGAGAAAGATGTTCAGGAAGTGACGCCGGCGCCGGCTCCGCGCAAGGCGGTGCGTCCGGTGAAGCCGAAGCCGGGTCCGTCGTTGACGGTCACGCTGGCCTATGCCGAGGGTGAGTGGACGGTGGGGGCGAATCAGGGTGCGAAGCCCCTGGCGAAGCCGTATGTGATCCGGCCGGCCGAGGCGCTGAAGATGGTTCAGCTGATCGACGTGCCGGGGGTGCAGGAGGCGGTGGAGCAGATCCTGTCCGGTGAGCGGGCCGAGGCGGAGCAGCAGGCGCAGCGGTTGCGGGCGGAGCTGGCCGAGATCGAGGCGCGGCTGGCGGAGTTGGGCGAGGCGGGTTCGCAGGCGTCGTGATCGATGGTCAGTTCGCGGCTCCTCGGGGTGTGCTGGGCCGGGTGGTGGGGTGGGTGATGGCCCGCGCCAACGCCCGGCTGACCCGGCGGGTGGTGGGTGCGCTGGTGTTGTCGGGGTCGGAGACGGTCGTGGAGATCGGGCCGGGTCCGGGGGTGGGTCTGGTGCTGCTGGCGGGCCGGTTGCCGCGGGGCCGGGTGTTCGGGGTGGAGCCGTCGGCGGTGATGCGTGCGCAGGCGGCTGGGCGGGTTCGTGGTGGGCGGGTGACGTTGCTGGATGCGACGGCGGCGAGTTTGTCGTTGCCGGCGGGCAGTGTGGACGCGGTCTGTGCGGTGAACAATGTGCAGTTGTGGCGTCCGTTGCCGGGGTCGCTGGCCCGGGTGTTCGAGGTGTTGCGGCCGGGTGGGGTGCTGGCGGTCGGGGTGACCGAGCGGGCGGTGCTGCCGGAGGGTGGCGGTGTCGGCCGGGGGTTTGACCAGGTGCTGCTCCCCCGGTTGGTGGCGGCCGGGTTCGAGGTGGTGTCGGCGGTGTGGGAGCCGGGCGGCAACGGCCAGGAGCTGCTGATCGTGGCGCGGCGTCCCTAGGCGCTGAGCGCGGGTCAGCGCCAGAGTGTCAGGTCGACGACGACCGCGTATTTCTGGCGGCCGGTCATCCGGAGGTGGCCGACGCGGTCGGCTTTGGTGATGAAGCAGTAGGCGTCGCCTTTGGTGGGCGGGCGCCGGTTGTTGTCCGGGCTCAGGCCGGTCGTGGTCACGGCCGTCCGGCAGGCGTCCGGGTCTTCGGGTGGTTTCGTGGATTCCCAGGGCGCGAGCTGGACGGTCTTGCTGAAGGCCACGTCAGAGCCGTCGAACTCGAGATCGATCTTTGTGTCGTCGTCGGTTCCGGTGGGGTATCTCGCGATGTCGGGGCCGTCGAGGTCGAACCCGTATTGGTGCGGCAGCGTCAGCGAGGTTGACGTCGGCCGTGCCTGCGGGCCGGAAGGGCTGGGAGCCTTGCTCGTGGCGGCTGGGGCCTTGCTTGCGGCGGCGGTCGGGCCGGGGATTGTGGTGGTGGGGATCGCGCTGCTGGTGGTGGTGGACCAGGGGTGTTGGTAGCCGAAGAAGGCGGCCGCGACGGCGAGCATCAGGACGGTCGCGATGACCTTGCCGCGTGACTTGGCCGGCCAGCCTTCGTCGGGTGTCCAGAGGCGGAACAGGGCGATGCCGGCGGCGATCATGGCCAGGGCGCCTGACCCGCGCCAGAGGAGTGACCAGGCGGTGGAGTCCGCGCTGAGGATGCCCAGGAGGTCGGCGAGTTTTCCGGCGGCCCCGGCTGCGGCGGTGACCGTCAGTGTCGAGGAGATGATGCGGCGGCGGCCGGCATCTCGTGGGAGGTGGACCCGTCGGGATATGCGGTGCACGGGCCGGCGGGTCGGCGCGGCGCGCTGCTGCTGGGTGCGGGCGGGGCGTACGTCCTTTTGCTGGTCGGATCGGGGCATCGACGCCATCCACAGTCAGGCGGATTCGGATCGCCGGGACGTTAGCAGACATCGTTGGTGATCACTCAGGGTGGTCGGGGACGAAAAAGCGCTCGCCCCGATGGGCGAGCGCTTTTGGGTGGTGCCGGCGTTACTGGGCGCTGATCGTGCCGGTGGCGAGCAGGAGCATGAGCAGGGAGCCGAGGGCGAGCCGGTAGAAGATGAAGACGCTGTAGGAGTGCTTGGCGACGAACTTGAGCAGCCAGGTGACGGCGAAGTAGGCGACGACGAAGCTGACGGCGGTGGCGACGATGGTGTTGGTCCAGCCGACGCCGTTGGAGATGTTGTCGTACTCCTCGTAGCCCTGCAGCAGGGAGGCGCCGGTGAGGGCGGGCACGGAGAGGAAGAACGAGAGTTTGGTGACGGTGACCCGGTCGAGGTCGCGCAGCAGGCCGGCGCTCATGGTGGAGCCGGAGCGGCTGATGCCGGGGATCACGGCGAGGCACTGGACGACGCCGATGACGAGGGCGTCTTTCCAGGTGACGTCGTCTTCGTGGCGGACCTGGGTGGCGGCGTGGTCGGCGAAGGCCATCACGCCGGACCAGAGGATCAGGGCGCCGGCGACGAACCAGAGGCTGCGCAGGGTCGTCTCGATGGCGTCCTTGAAGGTGAGGCCGGCGATGACGATCGGGATCGAGCCGAGGATGACGGCGATCGCGAAGCGGAAGTCGGGGTGGTCGCGGGATTCTTTGCTGGCGAGTCCGCGGAAGAAGGCGGGGACGATCCGGGTGATGTCCTTCATCAGGAACAGGATCGTGGCGAGGACCGCGCCGGACTGGATGATCACGGTGAAGGCGGTGATGTCCGGGTCGTCGAGGCGGTATCCGAGAACTTTCTCCAGGATGGTCAGGTGACCGGTGCTCGACACCGGGAGGAACTCGGTGACGCCCTCCACTGCGCCCATCAAGATTGCTTCGAAGATATTCAAGCCCTGATCCCGCCCTGTTTGTCACGTGTGTGGCCGGTCCAGAGCATAGGGGGACGAGTCAGGCGGACCGACGGCGGGCGGGGGCGGTGTCAGTTCTGCTGGACGGTGCCGTCGGCGACGTGCCAGTGGCGGTGGTGGCCGACGGCGTCGGCGAAGTACCGGTCGTGGGAGACGATCAGCAGGGTGCCGCGGTAGCGGCGCAGGGCCTCTTCGATGACGTCGAGGGCGTCGAAGTCGAGGAAGTTGGTCGGCTCGTCGAGCAGCAGGATCCGGGAGGGGCTGTTGACCAGGACGGCGAGCAGCAGGCGGCGCAGCTCCCCCGCGGACAGGTCGCGCAGGCGGGCGGTCCACTGTTCGGGGTCGAACTGGTGGCCGGCGAGCAGTTTCTCGGCGTCGTCGATGTAGACCGGGACTTCGGATCGGAAGTAGTCCATGACGGTGGTGTCGGTGCGCAGGTGGTCGGTGGTCTGTGGGAGGACGGCGACTTCCGGGTGGGCGTGGGCGATGGCGCGCAGCAGGGTGGTCTTGCCGGAGCCGTTGCGGCCGGTGATCAGGATGCGGTCGGCGCGGGTGACGTCGAGGTCGACGTGGTCGAGCAGGACGCGGTCGCCGTAGGCCTGGTGCAGGTCGCGGATCTTGAGGACGATCTCGCCCGGGTCGCCGGCGTCGTCGGGGAAGGCGAGGGTCAGTGGCGGGCGGCGGCGGGGCTCGGCGATCCACCGTACCGAGGCCATCTGCCGGCGCAGCCGGCGTTCCCGGACCTTGGCCTTGCGGGCGACGAGGCGGGCGACGCGGCGCAGGTGGGGGGCTTGGGCGCTGGAGCGGTCGGCGTTCTCGACGCCGCGGGCGAAGCCCATGGTCCGGGCGATGTCGGCTTCCCAGCGGATCCGGTCCTTCTCCTGGGCCTCGTAGTCGAGCAGCAGGCGTTCCCAGCGGCGTTGTTTCTCGGCGCGGAACGCGGTGTAGCCGCCGCCGGGGTAGTCCTGGGGTTGTTCGTCGATGCCGTCGAGTTCGATGATCCGGGTGGCGTTGGCGTCGAGGAACGCGCGGTCGTGGCTGACGGTGAGCACGCCGCCGGGGAAGTTCTGCAGCCAGTCGCGCAGCCAGGTGGCGCCGTCGGCGTCGAGGTGGTTGGTGGGTTCGTCGAGCAGCAGCAGGTCGGGGCCGGTCAGCAGGGCGCGGGCGAGCATCAGGCGGGCCTGTTCGCCGCCGGAGATCGAGGAGAGCGGCAGGTCGTCGTCGAGGTGGTCGATGTCGAGGCGCTGGCGGATCTCGGTCAGCCGGGTCTCGGCGGTCCAGCCTTCCAGGGCTGTCCAGCGTTCCTGGACCTGGGCGTATTCGTCGAGGACGTCGTCGCCGGCGGCCATCCGGGTCTCGAGCGCGCGCATTGACGCGGTGACTTCCGCAAGCTCGCCGAGGCCCGAGGTGAGGAACGCGGCGACGGTGCCGCTGGGGTCGGGGACTTCCTGGGAGACGTACGCGGTGGTGGTGCCGGGCGCGAGCGTGACCGTGCCGTGGGTGGGTGGCAGGTCGCCGGCGAGCACGCGCAGCAGGGTGGTCTTGCCGGCGCCGTTGGGGCCGACGACGCCGATCCGGTCGCCGTCCTGCAGGACCAGGTCGAAGCCGGAGAACAGCAGGTCGCCGTCGTGGGCGCGGGCGATGCCGGTGGCTTTGAGGTGAGCGGGCACGGTTTGCCTCCAGAGAACAAAGATCAACACCAGCTTGGGGTACGGGGTGTTGGCTGCTCTCACATGGGGGTGTTCGTGCTCCTGGCTCTCGGGTTCGCCGCCCACTCTGCCCCGTGGATCGGCGGACGGCAACCTGAATTGCCCGTACCGGGAAGCCTGGGTGTTGATTGTCGGGTTTTGGCTTGGTGGGCGAACCAATCCGGGGACCAATCCTGTCCGGAGTCGGCGTTAGGCTCGGGTGGAGCGCCTTGACCAGGCCACTTTCGTTTCGCCGCGCACGTCGATGGCACGACCGTCCGTGATCCGTGGGCACGTCTCGTCCCCCGTACCGGAAATGGGTTTGTCATGCGCCTGGCCGATGTCGCCTCCTCCCCCGTCCGTGACCTGCTCGCCCTGATCGACCGTCCGGAAGTGATCTCGTTCGCCGGTGGGCTGCCCGCGCCCGAGCTGTTCGACGTCGACGGCTGGCGGGCGGCGTTCCAGGCCGCGTTGAGCGGGCCGGCGGCGCGGCGGCACCTGCAGTACGCGCCGACCGAGGGTGATCCGCGGTTACGGGAGTGTCTGGCGGCCCGGACCAGTGGGCGTGGCCTGCCGACGCGGGCCGCGGACGTGCTGGTGACGACCGGGTCGCAGCAGGGGTTGACGCTGGTCGCGGCGGCGCTGCTGGAGCCGGGCGCGACCGTGGTGGTCGACGAGCCGACGTATCTGGCCGCGCTGCAGTGCTTCGGGATGGCCGGGGCGCGGATCGTGTCGTCGCCCACCGATCCGGAGGCGCTCGCCGAGGTGTTCGCGCGGGAGCGGCCGGCGCTGTTGTACCTGGTGCCGACGTTCGCGAACCCGACCGGGCGGACTCTGGACCGGGCGCGGCGGGCGGCGATCGCGGAGCTGGCCGAACGGTTCGGGGTGTGGGTGGTGGAGGACGATCCGTACGGGGAGTTGCGGTATCGCGGGGATCATCTGGCGCCGCTGGCGTCGTACTCGAATCGGGTTGTCTATCTCGGCAGTTTGTCGAAGATCGGGGCGCCGGGGCTGCGGCTCGGCTGGGTGCGGACCCCGCCGGAGCTGCGCGCGGCGCTGGTGGTGGCGAAGCAGGCGGCCGACCTGCACACGTCCACGATCGATCAGGCGGCCGCGGCGCACTACCTGTCGGTGACCGACCTGGACGCGCACGTGCGGGGCCTGTGTGGCGCGTACCGGGCGCGGCGGGACACGATGCTGGGGTTGCTGCCGCAGGTCATGCCGGGTGGGACGGGGTGGAGTGACCCGGACGGCGGGATGTTCGTGTGGGTGCGGCTGCCCGGGGCGGTGGACACCGCGGAGTTGCTGGCGGTGGCGTTGCGTGCGGATGTGGCGTTCGTGCCGGGGGCGCCGTTCTTCGCGGGTGAGCCGGATCGGGCGACGCTGCGGTTGTCGTTCACCTCGTGCACGCCGGAGCAGATCACCGAGGGGATGCGGCGGATCGGGCGGGCGGTGCTCTAGGCCTTTCGGCCCGGTACTTTCGGCCTCCGTCCGAGGAGGGAAGCGGGCGGGCGTCGAGTTTGGCAGGCTTGCGACGTCAGAGATTCGACCGCACCTGATCCGAAGGGAACCACCACGATGGCGAAGCTCGTGTCCACGCTGTTCATCTCGGCCGACGGGGTGGCGGAGATCGACCCCGAGTGGCATTTTCCGTATTTCGACGACAACATGGGCCGCGCGGTCAGCGAGGACTACGACACCGCGGACGTGCTGCTGATCGGCCGGGAGACCTACGGCAGCTTCGCCGGGGCGTGGCCCGATCGGGAGGCCGCCGGCGGGGAGGACGCGCCGTTCGCCAAGCAGCTCGGCGACATGCGCAAGGTCGTGGTGTCACGCCGGCCACTGGAGTTCACCTGGCGCAACTCCGAGCTGGTGCAGGGGGATCTGGTCGCGGCGGTGACGGCGCTGAAGGCGGATCCGGGGATCAAGGGACTGCTGATCCCGGGGTCGATCTCGCTGGTGCAGCTGTTGCTGGCCGCGGGGCTGGTCGACGAGCTGCGACTGCTCGTGCATCCGGTCGCGGCGCGTCGGGGGCGCCGGTTGTTCGACGACGGTGACAGTGCCTATCACCTGCGGGTGGTGGCGACCGAGGCGTTCCCGACCGGGGTGATCCGGGTGATCTACGCGCCCGGGGAGGCGCCGTTCCCGGCCGGCTACGAGGAGACGAAGGGCAAGGTCTGACCGCTGCTGCCCGGCCCTCGCCGGGCGTTGCCGCTGGACCGGTGGGGGCGCGCGGACGAGCGCGGCCCCACCGGGCGGGCGCGGGTCATGCGGCGACGGCGAGGCGCTCGCCCCGGGCGTCGGTGATGCTCAGCCGGGTGCTCATCGTGCTGCGGGCGGCGATCTGCGCGGCGTAGGCGGCCCGGCGGCGGGTCACGCAGCCGTCCTTGGCGCTCGGGCCGGCGACCTGCTCCATGTGCGTGGTCAGGCCGTCGCGCAGCAGCGCCAGGGCCTCGGTGCGCAGCTGCGACACCCGCGACTCGGTCACGCCGAGCTCCGCGGCGACCTCGGACAGCGGACGTTCCTGCAGGAAGGAGGCCTCCACGACGAACCGCAGCCGCTCCGGCAGCACGGTGACCGCGTCGTGCAGGTAGCCCAGACGCTCCCGGTGCAGCAGCATCTCCTCCGGGTTCATCGACGACTCGGTGACCATGTCCTCGGCGGCGCCGGCGGTGAAGCCCTGCAGCGACAGGACGGCGGCGCGCTGCACGTCCTCGTCGACGCTGCTGAGCTCGTTGACCGCGACACCGAGCAGCTCGGCCAGCTCCTCGGCGGTGGGGGTCCGGCCGAGCTGGCGGGTCAGCTCCTCGCGGGCGACGTCGGCGCGGCGGGCCCGGGCGCGGACCGAGCGGCTCGCCCAGTCCATGCTGCGCAGCTCGTCGAGCAGGGCGCCGCGGACGCGGACGGCGGCGAACCGGCCGAACGGGATGCCCCGCGACTCGTCGAACGACTGGGCGGCGGTCACCAGGGCGGCGTAACCGGCCGAGGCCAGGTCGTCACGGTGCACGTGCGGCGGCACCTTGAACAGCATCTCCCGGACCATGTGGCCGACCAGCGCCATGTTGTCGCGGATCAGCTGCTCCTGCTCGCGGGTGACAGAGCGGGTCGCGGACTTGGCGGCGGTCTGCAGAGCGGTCGCGGTCATTTCGGTTCCCCCCGTTGCGTCGGTTGCAGGGGGAACTTTTCGCGGCTACGGGTGCAACGAATGGGCACTCTCGGTTGCTGCTCGGTTGCACTCCGAATTTCTTCTCAAGTCGGGCAGATGACCGCTTACCAGAACGGCGGCGTTGCTGTGCCGGGTTTGCGAGCGCCTCGGCCGGTCGGCCGGTACCGGATCGGGCCACCCGGCTGATCCGCTACTCCACCGGCCGGGCAGTCAATCGGCAACGGCCTGCGCGCCGGCGGAACGCGCCCCCGGCGGGCGGCCGGGTGAGGGTTGTGGCTGCTCGGCGAAGGGCTGGGGATCGCTTCGGCCGGCGGCGGTCGGCTGTTCGGGCGTGCTCGGGCCGGGCTGCTCGACTCCCCCGCACTATCGGCCCGGTGGGCGGGTCGCTGACCTCTGCGCTGCTCAGTCCCGCAGGCGGGAGAGCTCGCGCTCGGCGACTGTGCGCAGGTCCGGGTCGTCGAGGTAGCGGCGCAGGATCGACGGGGCCAGGGCCGGGGCGATCAGGCGCACGCTGCGGGCGACGCTGTGCCGCACGTCGAACTCGGGGTCGGCGGCGAGCCCGAGGACCAGCGCGTCGAAGCCGCCCGGAGCCGGTGCTGCGCTGCCTGCTGCCGACGCGGGGTCGCCAACGGCCGGCGCCGACGTGGGCGGGGCTGACACCGGGCGGCCGGCGGCCGGCTCGGAGCTTGTTGGGGCTTGCACTGCGCGGCCGGCGGCCGACGCGGCGCGGATCGGTGCGTGGGCTCGGGCCAGGCCTGCGACCAGGGCGGTGCGGACCTCCGGGATCGGGTCGGCGGCCAGGGCGGTGAGCAGCGGGAGGACCTCGGCGCCGGCTTTCGGGAGGGCGGCGGCGGCCTGGATGCGTACCTCCGGGTCGGGGTTCTCCGCCATGGCGCGCAGCGCGGCGATCGCCTGCGGGCCGCCGGCCGAGCCGAGGGCCTCGGTTGCCGCTTCGCGCACGTCGCGCGACCGGTCGGTGCGCAGCCGGAGCAGGGCCGGTGCGGTGTCCGGGCCGCCGATGCGGCCCAGCGCGATCGCGGCGAACTGCCGCACCCGGTCGGCGTGGTCACCGGCCAGCTCCGCCAGGTGCGGAATCGCCTCGGCCCGGCCCTGGAAACCGAGCTGGGCGGCCGCGGTCACCCGCACCCCGGCGTCGACGTCGCGCAGGGCGGTGACCAGAGCGGCGAACGTCCGGTCGCTCTCGACCGGAAGCGCACCGACCGCGGTGGCGCGGATGTCCGGGTCGGGGTCGGCCGCCGCGTCCAGGATCAGGCCGACGGCGGTGCGGATGTCCGGGTCAGAGCCGACGGCGGTGCGGATGTCCGGGGCGGGGTCGGCGGCGGTGCGGATGCCAGGGTTGGGGTCGGCGGTCGCATCCAGGATCGGGCCGGCGTCTGACGGTTGCGCGACCAGGCCGAGCAGGTTCAGGCCCATCCTGCGCAGCCGCCGGTCCGGGCCGGCGGCCAGGGCCAGGACGTGCGGGCGGGCCGCGGCCGGGTCGGTGTGCACCAGGTCGACGATCTCGGCGTCCAGGGTGTCCTGGTCGTCGCCGAGGTCGACGGCGGCCGCCCGCAGCAGCTCCGGCAGCGCCGGCGCCCCCTGGACCCCGGCCAGGATCCCGGCGATCACATCCCGGCCGGCGGCATCGCCCTGGTCCAGGAACCGGTGCAGCGCCGCGGTCAGCTCCGGGACCAGGGTGTGGTCGCCGCAGGCCGCCAGCGCGTCCCGGATCTCGTCGAGCTCGTCGTCGTCGCTCAGCCGCTGGATCAGCTCGGCCAGCGCCGCCCGGTTGTCGATCACCCGCAGCATGATCCCAGGCGAGCGGTCCCCGACGCCGGGCGGCCGGAACGGACGGGCGGGCCCCGGCACCGGGCGGGCAGAACGGGCGAGCCTGCCCCGACGCCGGGCGGGCAGAACGGGCGAGCGGACCCCGACGCCGGGCGGAACGGGCGAGCCTGCGCCGATGCCGAGCGGGCGGGGTCAGCCCAGCAGCCAGCCGTTGTCGACGGCCAGCCGGACCGCCTCGGCGCGGGTGCGGGCGCCGGTCTTGCCGATCGCCGACGACAGGTGGTTGCGGACCGTGCCGTCGGACAGCCGCAGCTCCCGGGCGATGTCCGCGACCGTCCCCCCGTCGCGGGCGGCGCGCAGCACGTCGGTCTCGCGTTCGGTCAGCGGCGAGTCGCCGTGCGCCAGGCTCTGCGCGGCCAGGGCCGGGTCGACCACCCGCAGGCCCTGGTGGACCCGGCGGACCGCGTCGGCCAGCTGGCGGGCCGGGGTGTCCTTGACGACGAACCCGCTGGCCCCGGCCGCCATCGCCTGGCGCAGATAGCCGGCCCGGCCGAACGTCGTCACCATCAGCACCTTGCACGCCGGCAGCGCCTCGTGCAGCAGCCGCGCCGCGGAGATCCCGTCCAGGCCGGGCATCTGCACGTCGAGCAGCGCGACGTCGACCTCGTGCGCGCGGGCCGCGTCGACCACCTCGTCGCCGCGGCCGACCTCGACGACGACCTTCAGATCGGGCTCCAGGTCGAGCAGCGCCGCCATCGCGCCGCGGACCAGGGCCTGATCGTCGGCCAGCAACATCTTGATCAAGAGGGGACCTCCACTCGTACTCGGAAACCGGGCCGGTCCCCCCGTTGCCCGGCAGTCAGGTGTGCGCCCAGTTCGTCGGCCCGCCGGCGTAGCCCGGCAAGCCCCTGACCTGGGGTGTCAGAGGTGCTGGCGCCGTGACCATCATCGACGATCTCGACGCTGTTGGGGCTCAGGCGGACCTCGGCGTGCCGGGCCCGGCTGTGCCGGACGATGTTGGTGACCGCTTCCCGGATGGTCCAGGCGAACAGTTCCCGGTTGCGGGTCGGCACGTCGTCGGCGGCGCCGGGCAGGTCGGCCTCGACGTTCGCCGCGGTCAGCGCGGCCTTGGCGGCGGCGATCTCACCGGGCAGCGAGATGCCGCGCATCCCCAGCGCGGTGGCCCGCACGTCGGCGAGCGCGTCGCGGGCGAGCGCCTCCAGGTCGCGCAGCTCGGTGCGGGCCCGTTCGATGTCGACGTCGAGCAGCCGCTGGGCGAGCTCGGCCTTGACCGCGACGACGGTCAGCGAGTGCCCGAGGATGTCGTGCAGGTCGCCGGCGATCCGGGAGCGTTCGTCGGCGACGGCCAGGTCGGCCAGCTCCTGCTGGGCCTGGATCAGCCGGCTCTGCCGCTCGAACGCCAGCCGCATCCCCCAGGTGGCGGCGGCGGCCAGCACGACGGCGAGCGCGTAGCCCTGGCTGACGGCGTGCCAGCCGGGCACGAACCGCAGGCTGATCTCGACGGTGAGGGCGACGATCACCGCGACGGCCAGCCCCTGGCGCAGCGGCAGGCCCATCACCGCGGTCGCGCTGACGTAGACGGCGCAGGTCAGCACCGACGACCCGGCCGCCGGAACCTGCAGCAGGGCCAGACCGACCAGGGCGGCAAGGCCGATCCAGACCGGAAAGACCCGATTCGGGTACGGCCCGTCCCGGCGCTCGCGGCGCATCGTCGCGATGATCGTCACGTAGGTCAGGGCGAACAGGCCGAGCGCGGCCAGCCCGATGTCGCGCCACATCCCGGCCGGGTGGTGCAGCAGGGTGGTGAGGGTCTCGCCGAGATAGAACAGCCAGATCGCGGCGAACACCCAGCCGGCTCGGAAACCGATCCGGCCGGGTGTGTCGGTGAGGGGTGCCGGCGACATGAGGTGACGGTACCGGTGGACTCAGACGCGGGCGGTGTCGCGGCGGAACCGCCACATCGCGCCGACCGAGAACAGCAGGGTCCAGGCGATCACGTTGAGCACCGGCTGCCACAGGTGCCCGGTGTGGGTGACCGGGTAGCGGGCGAGCTCGCCCACGCCGTACACCGGAGTGAATTTCGCAATTGTCGCGAAGGTGGAACCGAGCGTGTCCAGGGGCACGAACAACCCGCCGGCGAACGACAGGATCGCCAGCGCCGGGCCGAGCACCTGCATCACGTTCTCGCTGGGCAGCAGGTAGCCCATGAACAGGCCGAACGCGGCGAACACCAGCGCGCACACCCAGGCCAGGACGGCGGAGGCGATCCACTCGCCGAGCGGCAGGTCGGCGCCGAAGATCACCCCGGCGACGTTGACGACGAGCACCGACACCAAACCGATGATCATCGCGAGGGTGAGCTTGATGGCGACGTACGCGGCGGGTTTGAGCGGCGTGAGCCGCAGTTGCCGGCTCCAGCCGGCGGCCCGTTCGATCGAGACCATCGCGCCGCCGGACGTGGTGGCCAGCATCGCGCCGTAGACGGCCATGCTGATCAGCACGTAGCCGGTGACGTTGCCGTCGCCGATGCGCTCGGTCTTGTAGTCCGAGCTGGTGCCGAAGAGCAGGAAGAACGCCGGCGGCATGATCACGCTGAAGACGACGGTGCGTTTGTTGCGGACCAGCCGGCGCAGCTCCAGGGCGATCATGCCCAGGTTGAAGCCGCCGAACTTCGGAAGGGTGCGCTGGATCGTGGTGGCGGTCATGCCGGGGTCTCCTCGTCCGCGGTCAGGGTGAGGAACGCGTCCTCCAGGTTCCGGGAGGTGATCTCCAGGTCCCGGGCGTCGGTCTGGTTGAGCAGGTAGCGGGCGATCGCATCGGTGTCGCGCCCGTGCAGGTAGATGCTGTCGCCGCGGATCTCCGACGACTCGACCTCGGGGATCACCGACAGGTCCAGGCGCTCCGGGTCGGTCAGGGTGGCGCGCACGGTCCGGCCGGCGGCCAGCGACTTGACCTCGCTGGCGGTGCCGTCGGCGACGATCTGACCGCGGCGCACCAGCACCACCCGGTCGGCGTACGCGTCGGCCTCCTCCAGGTAGTGGGTGGCGAAGATGACCGTCCGGCCGCCCTCGGCGTCCTGGCGGATCGCGTCCCAGAACTCGCGGCGGCCCCCGACGTCCATGCCGGTCGTCGGCTCGTCCAGGATCAGCAGCTCCGGGTCGGGCAGCAGCGCCATCGCGAACCGCAGCCGCTGCTGCTGCCCGCCGGAGCACTTGCCGACCAGCCGGTCGGCGATGTCGGCGATCCCGGCGCGCTTGAGGGCGACCTGGACCGCGTCGCGGGGCCGGCCGAACAGCACCGCGGTCAGCCGGACGGTCTCCTCGACCGTGTAGTCCTTGAGCAGGCCGCCGGACTGCATCACGGCCGAGACCAGGCCCAGCGCGACCGCGTCCTGCGGGGACCGGCCGTACACCTGCACCGTGCCGGAGGTGGGCTGCGACAGCCCGAGCAGCATGTCGACGGTGGTGGTCTTGCCGGCGCCGTTCGGCCCCAGCAGGGCGACCACCTCTCCGGGGCGGATGCGCAGGTCGATCCCGTCCACGGCGGTGACCGTGCCGAATCGTTTGACCACGCCGTCCAAGTTCACGGCCAGCTGCCCCGCACCGGAGGCCGCGACATCGGTTGAAGCGGTGAGCGTCATGAGAGCAATTCTGGTTTTCGGTGTGCCTCCGCGTCCCCGCTATGCGTCACCCCTCGTGCATGACATCCGTCAGTGATGTGCTTTGTTCCGTAACGACCATCGACGACACTTCGCGAATGGAACCGACGCAGAGCGCCCTGATCGTTCCGATTCCCGAGGCCGAACCGGCCGTCGCCGATCTGCGGGCGCGGCACGACCGGTCGGCGTCCTGGGGCGTGCCCGCGCACATCACGGTGATCTTCCCGTTCCTGCCGCCGGAGCAGCTGACCCCGCAGGTCCTGGCCGCGGTCCGGCTGATCGCCGCCGGGGTGCCGCGCTTCTACCTGAGCCTGGACCGGGTCGGCTGGTTCGGGGACCGGGTGCTGTGGCTGTCGCCGAACCCGGCCGAGCCGTTCCGGGAGCTGACCAACCGGCTCGCGGTCCGGTTCCCGCAGGCCGAGCCGTACGGCGGGCAGTTCACCGACGTCGTCCCGCACCTGACCGTCGGCCACGACGCGCCCGGGCTGACCGCGGTGGCCGCCGGGGTGGAAGCCAAACTGCCGGTCAAGGCCCGGGTCACGGCGCTGCGCCTGATCACCGGGCGGCCCGAGCCCGGCGACTCCTGGCACACCCTGACCGACTTCCCGCTGGGTTAACGGTTCTGGCCCTCCTCGGGCCCGGCGGTCACGGTCTGCTCGACCGCGGCCTTGTGCACGCCCAGGCTGTTGAGCACGCCGCCCTCCGGTTCCTCCTCTTCGAGCAGGGCGAGCAGCACGTGCCCGGTGCTGATGAAGTCCTGCGCCGACAGCCGCAGCGCCTCCCGGAACGTGAGCTCCAGGGCCTTGCGGGACCGGGCGTCGTAGGGAATCAGCGCGGGCACGTCGGCGCCGCCCGCGGGCAGCGCCGCGACCAGGCGCTCGCGGACCGCGTCGAGGCTCAGGCCCTGTGCGGTGATCGCCGCCACGGCCAGCCCGTCGGGCTGCTCGAGCAGCCCCAGCGCCAGGTGCGCCGGGGTGATCTCGACGTTGCCGTGCTGCTTGGCCAGGTTCATCGAGGCGACGACCGCGCTGCGGGCCAGGTCGGAGAAGCGGTTGAAGCCCTGCGACGGGTCCAGCTTCTCCTTGGGTACGAAACGTTTCTGCGCGGCCTGCTTGGACACGCCCATGCTGCGGCCGATGTCGGTCCACGACGCGCCGGAGCGGCGGGCCTGGTCGACGAAGTGACCGATCAGGTGGTCGGCCAGATCCCCCAGGTGATCGCCGAGCAGGACCGCGTCGGAGAGCCGGTCCAGGGGGTTGTCGGGACGGTTCTTGGTGATGGCGCCGATGAGATCGTCGAGGCGAACCGGCGGGGTAACCTGTGTCATGTGGTCAACCATAGGTTGACGATTCCCTGACCGTCAACCTTGAGTTGACGATGTAGGGTTCGTGCCGTGGAGCTGACATTGCGGCCGTGGGCCATGCGCGATGCGAACGAGTTGCGGCCGCTTCTCGACGACCCGGAGGTACGGACGTGGACCCGCGCCCTGGCCCCGCGTGACTGGATCCGCTCGCAGGCGGTCGAGGGGCGCCACGGCTTCGCGGTCGTCCGCGACGGCGCGCTCGCCGGGCACGTCGCGCTCAAGATGCCGCGCCCGTTCGAGTGGGAGATCGGCTACTGGATCGCCGCCCACGCCCGCCGCCAGGGCCTGGCCAGCTGGGCGGTCGACGAGGCGACCCGGTGGGGGTTCGCCGAGTTCGCGATGAGCGAGGTGGCGCTGATCCACAACGTCGACAACCTCGGCTCGTGCGGCGTCGCCCGCCGCTGCGGCTACCTGCTCGCCGAAGAGCTGCCGCCCAGCGCGGGCTACCCGCTGCCGGGTCACCGGCACGTCCGGACATTGGCATGATGGGCGCCATGGCGAACAACCCGATCCGGCACATCACCGTCGATGCCCACGACCCGCTCAAGATCGCGCAGTTCTGGGCCGTGGTCACCGGCTACGCGTTGCACGAGGAGTCCGACAGCGAGGAAGCGCTGCTCACCCCGTCGTTCGAGCAGTCGCCGGGCCTGCTGTTCATCGCGGTGCCCGAGGACAAGACCGGCAAGAACCGGTTCCACCTGGACATCGAGCCGCACACCGGCACCCGTGACGAGTTCGTCGAGACGATGCTGGCGCACGGCGCGACGATCTACCAGGACCACCGCAAGCCCGACGGCACGGGCTGGGTGACCATGCGGGATCCGGAAGGCAACGAGTTCTGCGTGGAACGCAGCGCCGCCGAGCGCCTCCCGGCCTGACGTCGTCCCGGGCGCGGCCGGCTCAGGACGACTTGGCGGCCTCCCGCTTACCGCGCTTGCCCAGCGGCACCTCGGACATGTCGACGGTCTGCGAGGTGATCTTCTTGTAGCCGTAGCCGCGCTCCTCCAGCCACGTGACCGCCTTCATCTCCGCGCGGATCGTCGCCTGCGGGATCTCCTGCTCCCCGGCGACCTGCTCGGCGAAGCGGAACGTGAAGAACGGGCGGGCCGCGAGGTCGTAGGTCAGGTGCCCCCGCTCGGTGTACTCGACGGTCAGCAGGTCGTCACCGCCGTTCGCGACCAGCTCGGCCTTCTGCTCGTCGGTCAGGTTGTCGAAGGACCCGCGTACGGTCACGCGAATCGTGCGGCTGTCACTCATCCGGCCAGTATCGGGCACGCCCCTGATCAGCGCTTCAGATATTCGTGCGCCCCGCGCAGCCGGGTGCCCAGCAGCCGGGCGGCCCGGTCGATGACCAGCCGCACGTCGCCGGGCCGGCTCAACCCGAGCGCGGCCAGCGAGGTCGACGGGATCGCCGCCACGTCCAGGCCCTCCCGGCGGGCGACCAGCACACCCAGGTCGTAGCGGCTGACCGCGTCCGCGCCGGCCACGTTGAGCACCCCGGCGTAGTCGCCGCCGGCCAGTTCCAGCAGCGCGTCGGCCAGGTCGTCGACGTGCACCGGGGTGCGGATCTCGTCGGTGAACAGCGCGCCGTCGGCCCGCCCGGCGATCAAGTCCCGGGTCAGGATCTCGTGCGCGCCGTTGCCGTCACCGAGGATCAGCGAGGTCCGCACCACCGCGGCGCCCGGGTCGATCGCCCGCACCGCGGTCTCCGCGGCCGCCTTCGCCGCGCCGTACCGGTAGACCGGATCGGGCAGCGCCGACTCGTCGTAGTGCACCGCCCGCCCGGAGAAGATCGCGTCGCTGGACACGTGGACCAGACGGATCCCGCGCGCGGCCAGCGCCACGTGCGCGGGACCGTCCGCATTGGCCGGCCAGTCGTCGCGGTCGCGCCCGGCCGCGGTGTGCACGATCGCGTCCGGGCGCACCGCGGCCACGACCCGGCGCACGTCCGCCGGGTCCCGGATGTCCATCCGCACGTCCGCGGTGGCGGCCGGCCCGGTCAGAAACGTCCCGACCGGCTCCCACCCGGCGGCCGCGGCACGCGCGAACACCCGCCGGCCCAGAGATCCACTGCCGCCGGTCACCAGCACACGTCGCGTCACGTGCCGCAGCCTATCGGGGTGCTGCCCTACGACAGCGCGACGCAGGCCTGCGCCGCGGTGAACCGGTCGGCCAGCAGCGTGCCGCACAGGAACGTGTCCGGCGCGATCGCCTTCACCGGGGTGAACGACGCGCTCGCCGCACCCGAACCGCACGCCACCTCGGCCACCTGACCGAACTCGGCGCCGGCCGGGTCGACACCGGAGACCCGCAGCATGACCTTGCTGGTGCACGCCGCCGACGGGGTGAACGTGAGCGCCACCCCGCTGACCGCGGTCCCGTCGGCCTCCACCGCCGTGCACAGCTTCCCGGCCGCATCGCCGGCCGGGTCGGTGGTCAGGAACACGTCGGCGCACTCGCTGCTGGTGGCGGTGTCCGTGGTCGCCGCGTTCGCGATCGCCACCCCGAGCCCGGTCAGGGTGAGCAGGGCGGTCACGACGAGCGCCGTATTACCGAGGGTTCTTCTGCGCATGAGATTGCCTTCCATGATTGGCGTCAGGACGGCTCACCGTGACGGCCGATCCTTTAAGAACCATGGGAGGAAACTGTCAGGAAGCCATGTTCGACAGGCTTTTACGGGCGTCGGCACAGCCCGTACCCAAATAGGGGGTGATTTTCTGTGGACAGTCTGATGGTTTTGACATCAGGTCCACACCGGAATCATAGGGTCGACTCATAACTTCCCCGGCCATGACCGAAAAAGATCGTCCGGCGTCCATGCCGGCCCACCCCGCCGTCAGCCGGCGCGCCCTGCTGCGCGGCATCGGTGCCCTGGCCCTCACCGGCGCCGCGCTGGGCATCAGCGCCCGGTTCGCGGACCCGGCCCGCGCCGCGACCAGCGGCACCCTGACCGTCCCCACGCTGCTCGAAGCGACCACCGACAGCGACGGGACCAAGGCGTTCACGCTGGACATGCAGACCGGCACCACCCAGATCCTCAGCGGCGTCAGCAGCGCCACCTGCGGCTTCAACCAGGCCTTCCTCGGCCCGGTGATCAAGGTGAGCGAGGGCGACAGCGTCCGGATGGACATCACCAACAACCTCGACGACGTCAGCACCGTGCACTGGCACGGCGCGCACATCCCGCCCGCGGTCGACGGCGGCCCGCAGAACACCATCGAGGCCGGCGCGACGTTCTCCCCCACCTTCGACATCAACCAGGGCGCCTGCACGCTGTGGTTCCACCCGCACGCCCTGGGCACCACCTCCGAACAGGTCGCCAGCGGCCTGGCCGGGATGCTGCTGATCGACGACGACACCGAGGGTGCGGCCGCGCTGCCCGGCGACTACGGCACCGACCAGTTCCCGCTGATCATCCAGTCGCTGCCGGTCAGTTCGGCCGGCGTCATCGGCTCCACCACCGCCGCCGAACTGGCCACCAGCACCTCGTTCCCGCTGCTGGTCAACGGGGCCAACGTCGGCGTCGCCGGCACCCCGACCCTGTCGGTCGGCGTCAGCCGGGTCCGGCTGCACCTGCTCAACGCGTCGATCGCCGACATCATCACGATCACCCGCACCGACGGCGCGGCGTTCACCCAGGTCGCCACGGACGCCGCCCTGCTCTCCGCGCCGCTGTCGGTCACCGCGCTCAAACTCGTCGGCGGCGAACGCGCCGAGATCTGCATCGACCTGACCAGCACCGACGGCACGGTCACCCTGCAGGCCACGGTCACCGCCGGCGGCGCGCGCGGCGGCAGCGGCACCTCCTCGATCCTCGCCCTGACCTCCACCGCGACCACCGCCGCCGACGACCTGCCGGACACCCTGAACACGTTCACCGCGCTGGACGTGAGCAGCCCCGACGCGACCCGCACGATCGCCCTGTCGAACAGCGGCAACACCATGCTGATCAACGGGGTCGCCGGCACCACGATGACCGCGATGGAGTCCGGCGAGATCATGACGACGCTGGGCGCGACCGAGGTGTGGACGATCACCAACGCGACCGGTCTGACCCACTCGTTCCATCTGCACGACGTCCCGTTCCAGGTGCGCTCGATCAACGGGGTCGCGCCGACCGGCGGCTACGCGGAATGGAAGGACACCATTCTGATCTCACCGCAGTCCACGAATGTCATCGCCATGCAGTTCACCGATTACGCGGACAATACCTACGGCTACATGCTGCACTGCCACAACACCGTCCACGAGGACGAGGGAATGATGGCCATGCTCATGGTCATGTCCAGCTGAAAATCAAAATTCCTATTTGCGTACGGCGGGAATGCCGCGCCCCCGCATTCCCGCCGTCGCGATCAGTCGGCCGGCGCGATCTCCGCCAGGTTCACGGTGAAGTTCCACTCGGCCCGCTGGTCCGGGGAGACATCGGGAGGCAGGCCGTCGAACCGGTCGTAGTAGTGGAAGACCACGGACAGGACCAGGAACCGCCGGCCCGGCATGACCTCGCTGACCTCGCCGGCCTTCATGCCGTGCGCCCGCGCCTGCGCGTAGGTGCCGACGAACGACCCCGCAGCGGTGCTGGCGGTCAGCCGCTCCCCGGTGAAGGTCAGACCCGAGGCCGCCATCACCGCCTCCTCCTCGACCGCGATCCGGCGCTTCTCCTCGGCCTGCTCGCGGTCCCACTGCTCAGCGCTCACGCCATTCGCTCCCTCGTGCCGGCGGGCTTTCGCCAGGGCGACTGTAGCCAGCGTGGTCCCGCGGTCAGCGATGGCAACACCCGGCAGGAAAGGGACCGGGCCGGAGGGGCCCCCAATCCTCCGGCCCGGGGCTCATTCTCACGGGCAGTTCAGCACCAGGTCGCCGACGCTGCCCGGGATGTTCGGGTCGGCCGGGTCGGCCCGGCACGTGTCGGTGCCGGTGCCCTGCGCGCCGTCGACCCGGTCGTTGCCGGCCCCGCCGACGTACTGGCCGAACCCGAACCCGCCGCTGCTGATCCGGTCGATGCCGCCGTTGGCGTGGATGTCGAGCGTGGCGGGCCCGGCGGTCAGCACGACCACGCCCAGCAATGTTGTGCGCATGACATCTCCCTCGCGCGTCCGGTCAGGTCGGTGCGAGCGTCCCGGGCGGCGCTGGGCAGGTGGTGGGCAGACGATGGGCATGCTGGTCAGCGGCAGGGCGCCGCCCCGGAGATCGACGCGAGCGAGGCCTGCGCGGCGGCGGCCACGACCGCGAACCCGCCGAGGCGGGCCAGGCCGAGCGCCTGCCGGGCCAGGGCGTCGGCGGTGTCGTGCTGCCCGAGCCCGTGGTGGGCGGCGGCCAGCCCGATCAGGGCCTCGCTCTCGATTCGGCGGCTGCCGGTGTCCTGCGCCAGCTGGTAGGCGTGCCGGTGGTGCCCGGCCGCCGCGTCGGGCTCGCCGCGCAGCCGGTCGGCGGCGCCGAGGGCGTTCAGGGCCATCGCCTCGGTCTGCCGGTCGCCGAACTCCCGGGCCAGGGCCAGGGCGGTCAGCGCGTGCTCGCGGCCCGGGCCGGGCCGGCCGAGGTCGCAGTCGCGCAGCGCGAGCAGGCAGTGGGTGACGGCGGCGCCGTCGCGATCGCCGACCTCGGCGTACCGGTGCCGGGCGGCCGTGAGGTGGGTGCCGGCGTCGTCGGACCGGCCCAGTTCCAGGGCGACCTGACCGAGACCGGTCAGGGCCAGGGCTTCGCCGTGCCGGCTGCCGATCAGGGTGTTCAGCTCCAGGGCCGCGGCGAAGTGCTCGGCGGCCCGGTCCAGGTCGCCCATCTCCAGGTACACGGTGGCGAGCATGCTCAGGTTGTTGGCCTCCCCGGCGGTCCGGCCGAGCCGGCGGTCGATGACCAGCGCGGCGTCCAGCTGGCGGGCGGCGGCGCGCAGCCGGCCCAGTTTGCGGCTGACGATGCCGAGGTTGCCCAGGGCGGTCGCCTCGGCCTGCGCCCAGCCGCACCGCCGGGCCAGCCCGAGCCCCTTCGCGTACTGGCGCAGCGCCTCGTGGTGGTCGCTGATGCTGCGGTACGCCGTGCCGAGGCTGTGCCGGGCCGCCGCCTGCCCCGCGTCGTCGTGGTCGGCGCGGGCCGCGTCCAGGGCGGCATTAGCGACCGTGAACCAGTCGGCGGTGTAGCGGCGCAGGTGGAAGTAGCCGCGCAGCGCGTCGGCGAGCAGCCACGCCGAGCGGCGCGGCCCCTCGCGGGCGGCTCTGCCGACGGCGATGACCAGGTTGTGGCGTTCGGCTTCCAGCCAGGCCAGGGCGTCCTGGTGGGCGGGGCCGGCGGCGGCGCCCGGCAGGCGCAGCATGTGCGGGTAGAGCACGTCGGCGGCGGCCCGGGCCCGGTCGAGGTAGCCGTCGAGCAGGCGTTGCCCGGCGGCCCGCCGCTGGTCGGCGGGTTCCTCGGCGGCGGCCCGTTCGGCGGCGTACAGGCGCAGCAGGTCGTGGCCGGCGTACCGGCCGGGCAGGTGTTCGTCGACCAGGTGCGCGCCGGCCAGCCGGCCCAGCAGCCCGGCGGCGGTGTCCCGGTCGAGGTCGCCGAGCAGGGCGGCGTCGTCGGCGGTGCAGTCCGGGCCGGGGGCCAGGCCGAGGCGGCGGAACAGCCGGCGGGCGGCCGGTCGCAGGCTGGCGTAGGAGACGCCGAACGCGGCCCGGACCGCGTACTCGGGGTCACCGTCGACGGCGAGGGTGCCCAGCCGGTTGTCGCCGCGGAGCTGGGTGACGTGCGCGCCGATCGGCCGGGCCGGGCGGGTGACCAGGTCGGCCGCGGCGATGCGCAGGGCGAGCGGCAGGTGTGCACAGAGCCGGGCCAGCTCGGCCGTCGCCCCGGGTTCGGCGGCCACCCGCTCGGCGCCGAGGACCCGGCTGAGCAGCGCCTGCGCCTCGTCCGGGCCGAGCACGCCGAGCCGCAGGTGGGCGGCGCCGTCGCGGGCCACCAGACCGCCCAGGGTGTCGCGGCTGGTGACCACGACCAGGTGTTCCGGGCCGCCCGGCAGCAGGGGACGGACCTGCTCGACGCCGTACGCGTTGTCCAGCAGCACCAGCATCCGCCGGTCGGCGACCAGGCTGCGGTACAGGGCGGCGGCCTGCGTCTCGTCGGTGGGGACCCGGTCGGCGGGCACGCCCAGCGCGGCCAGGAACCCGGTGAGCGCCTCGACCGGTGCGACCGGCCCGGCCGTGGCGTAGCCGCGCAGGTCGAGGTAGAGCTGGCCGCCGTCGTACCGGCCGCGGAGCGTGTGCGCCCACTGGACGGCCAGGGCGGTCTTGCCGACGCCGGCGGTGCCGCAGATGACCACGATCGACGCGCCCGCCCGCAGGGTGTCGAGGCGGTTCAGGTCGTGGTCGCGGCCGGTGAACGCGGCGACCGGCGCGGGCAGTTGCGCCGGCCCGCCCGACTGCGGCGCCGGTGCGGGCGGCGGGTCGGTGGGCGGGGTGTCGGCGAGGATCGTGCGGTGGATCCGTTGCAGGGCCGGGCCGGGTTCGACACCGAGCTCGTCGACGAGCGCGCGGCGGATCTCCCGGTAGGCGTCGAGGGCGTCGGCGCGCCGCTCGGTGCGGTGCAGGGCGAGCATCAGCTGACCCCAGAGACGTTCCCGCAGCGGATGTTCGCGGGTCAGCTCGCGCAGCTCGGCCACGAGCGCGGCGTCCGGGCCCAGCCGCAGGTCGAGGTCGACGCGTTTCTCGACGGTGGCCAGCCGGCGTTCGTGCAGGCGGTCCGCCTCGGCCTGGCAGGCCGGCAGACCGATGCCGTCGTACGCGGGACCGCGCCACAGCGCGAGCGCGTCGCGCAGCCGGGCCCGGGCCTGTTCCAGCCGCGGCCCGGAGTCGTGCCCGGCGAGCCGGTCGGCGTCGTCGACCAGTTGCTCGAACCGGCCCACGTCCAGGGCGTCCGGGTCGAGACGCAGCAGGTAGCCGGGCGGGCGGGTGACCAGCGGATCGTGCGGGCCGTCGCGCAGGGCCCGGCGCAGCTTCGCGACGCAGCCCTGCACCAGGCTGCGGGCCGCCGCCGGAGCCTGGTCACCCCAGAGCCGTTCGCAGATCCGCTCGGTCGAGACCACCTGGTTTACCTGGACCAGCAGCAGGGCGAGCACGGCCCGTTGCTGCGGGCCGCCGAGCTGGACCAGCCGGTCGCCGTCCCAGACCTCGGGCGGCCCGAGCACTTGAAAACGCACGCCGAAGCGTAGATCACCGGGGCCGCCGGACCCTGTCAGAGATCAGATACTGTCGATATTCTCGCGGTCGGTATCAGGCGCTGGGCGCGGTCGAGCGCGGCCGCCGAGGCGGGCAGCAGCGGGAGTCGGACCGCAGCGGTCGGGATGCGGCCCCGCGCGTGCAGGACCGCCTTGACCACCGCCGGGTTCGGCTCGGCGAACAGCGCCGCCGACAGCGGGCTCAACTCGTGGGTCAGCTTCCGGGCGGTGGCCGGGTCACCGTCCTGCCAGGCCCGGTGCAGCGCGACGAAACGTTCGGTGGCCAGGTGCGCCGAGGCGAGGATGCCGCCGGTGGCGCCGAGCGCGAGCAGCGGAGAGAGGAACACGTCGTCGCCGGAGAGGACCGCGAAGCCCGGCGGCGGGTCGGCCAGCAGCGCGACCACGTCCGCGTCGAGAGCGCCGGTCGCGTACTTGACGCCGATCACGCGGTCGAGCGCGCCGATCCGCCGCAGAGTCGCGGCATCCAGGGCCTGCCCGGTCCGGGCCGGCACGTGATAGACGACCAGCGGCACCGCACTGGTTTCCGCCAGCGCGGTGAAGTGCGCCACCACCCCTTCCGGGCCCGGCCGCACGAACGGCGGCACCAGGCTCAGCACCGCATCGGCCCCCGGCGACGCCACCCCCGAGATCAGCGGCGCCCCGCGATCCCGGCACACCCGCGCCAGCACCTCCAGCACGCCGCGCTGCTCGTCGGCGGTCAGCGACGACGGCTCCCCGGTGGTGCCGAGCGCGACCAGGCCGGACACACCCGCTTCCAACATTTCCCGAGCCAAATTTTCCAGTACGGAGTAGGTCACCGCCCCGGAAGCATCGAACGGGGTGATCATCGGGACGAAAACGCCGGTCAAGTCCATGCCCACCAGCCTCGCCCGGAACGAG
This sequence comes from Actinoplanes sp. L3-i22, assembly GCF_019704555.1. Taxonomy (NCBI): domain Bacteria; kingdom Bacillati; phylum Actinomycetota; class Actinomycetes; order Micromonosporales; family Micromonosporaceae; genus Actinoplanes; species Actinoplanes sp. L3-i22. Next base: position 6,019,999 of record NZ_AP024745.1, on the reverse strand, counting down.
CATCAGGTCCAGTTCACGTTCCTGGCGATACCCGTAAGCTGAACTGATGCTCGACGTGCGCAAACTCAGCCTGCTCTGCGACCTGGAACGACTCGGCACGATCGCCGCGGTCGCGCAGGTCCGCTCGTACACGCCGAGCGCCGTCTCCCAGCAGCTGTCCGCCCTGGAACGCGAGGCCGGCGTCGCCCTGCTGGAACGCACCGGCCGCCGGGTCACGTTCACCGCCGCCGGGCAGGTCCTGGCCCGGCACGCCGCCGGGGTGCTGTCCGCGCTGGAGGAGACCGGCGCCGCGCTGGCCGCGCTGAAGGCCGGCCCGGCCGGGCCGCTGCGGATCGGCGCGTTCCCGACCGCGGTGCGCACCCTGCTCCCGCCGGCCCTGGTCACGCTGGGCCGCGAGTACCCGGCGCTGGAGCTGATGGTGACCGAGGTGGATCCGGCCGACGCGCCGGCCGCGCTGCGCGAGCGGCGCCTGGACGTGGCCCTGCTCAACGACTACGACGTGGCACCCGGCGACGTGGACGCCGACCTGGACTCGGTGCCGCTGCTGGACGAGACGGTGTTCCTGGCCGTCCCGGCGGCCGGCGGCTGCGCGAGCCTGGACGCCGCCCGCGACCAGCCGTGGATCATGGCGAGCGCGGGGACACTGTGTCACGAGGCCACCGTGCGGGCCTGCGCCGCGGCCGGCTTCACGCCGCGGGTCCGGCACCGGGCCGACGACTTCGCGACCGTGCTCGCCCTGGTCGGAGCCGGGCTGGGGGTGTCGCTGGTGCCCGAGCTCGCCGCCGCGCCGACCGACGGCGTACGCCTGGTCCCGCTCGGGCTGCGGCGGCGCACCCGGATCGCCTACCGCAAAGGCGCCGCCGGCCATCCGGCGATCGCCGCCGTCGTCGCCGCGCTGACCCGGTGATCAGCCGTCGGCGCGCAGCACCAGCTTGCGCAGCAGGCCGGCGAGCTGGTCGCGCTCGGCGGCGGTCAGCGCGGCCAGCAGCGCCGCCTCGGCCGCGCTCTCCGCGCCGGTGTGCCGCTCCCAGGTGGCCAGCCCGGCCGGGGTCAGCCGGACCGTGACCCGGCGCCGGTCGGCGCCCGCGCTGGTCCGCACGATCAGCCCGGCCTCCTCCAGCGGCCGCAGCCGGGCGGACAGCGCGCCCCGGGTCAGCCCGAGATGCTCGGCCAGCTGCGACGGGCTGCGCTCGTACGGCACCCCGGCCCGCCGCAACATCAGCAGCACCTTGAACTGCCAGTGCTTGAGCCCGCTGGCGCCCAGCGCGGCCCGCCGCGACCCGGCCAGGTGCCGGCCCAGCAGCGACAGCCGCCCGACGATCGCCTCCTGCACCGGGTCGAGCGAGTCGAGCTCCCGGACCCACAGGGCGACGTGCTCGTCGATGACGTCCTTCACGACGTACCTCCGAAGTAGTTTTCTTGTGGATAGTTTTTCGCATAACTACCGTCGCGGAGCATGACCGATCTCGACGAGATTCTCGAAGCGGCCCGCGAACTGGCCTGGGCCGGGCGCTGGCAGCGGGCCCTGTCGCTTCTGGACGCGACGCCCGGCGGTTTCCGGGTGGCGGTGACCGCCGCCGAGGTGGCGCTGGAGTCCGACTGGTTCGCCGGGACCGACCTCGCCACCGGGCGGCTGGCCGCCGCGGCCCGGCTCGGCAGCGGCTGGGATCTGGACTTCCTGCGGCTGCGGCACGACTACCTGCTCCTGCTGCGCGCCGGGGAGCGGGGCGACCTGCGGGACCGGGCGGCCGGGCTGGCCGAGGCCGCGCCGGATCCGGTGCGGCACGGGTGGGCGCGGATGTATCAGGGCCTGATCGCCGACGTCCTGCTCGGGCAGCGCGATCTCGCGCCGGCGCACTACGCGGCGGCGCTGCGGGCCGGGGAGAACACCGACCCGCGGCTGGAACGCGAGGCGCTGCGGCACCTCGGCGACCACGACCGGGACCACGGAGACCGGGCGGGGGCCTACGCGAAGTGGGCGCGGGCCACCGAGCTCAGCGGCCGGGCCGGTATGGTGCCCGGGCTGCTCACCCAGCAGATCCTGCTCGCCGAGCTGGCCCGCGATGAGGGGGACGAGGCGGGGGCGATGCTGCTGGCCCGGGAGATCGCCCGGACCGCCGAGGCGGTCGGCGCGCACCGCCCGTACGCGCAAGCCGTTGAATTTATGAATGGGCCTCGATGAGGAAGCGGCGCGAGTGCGCCACGAACGGCATCCGGTCGTGCAACTCCCGCAGGCGCGGCAGATACCGCTCGACGGTGAAGCCGGGCACCGTCCAGATCACCTTGCGCAGGAAGACGATCACGGCGGCGACGTCGAAGAACTCCATCCGCGGGGACTCGTCGCGCAGGTCGACGACGGTCAGGCCGGCCGCGGTCGCGAGGGCGCGGTGGTGCGACGGCTCGCGGGCCGGGCGGTGCGGCTGCGGGCCCATCATGAACTCGTAGAGCTCGCGCACCGAGCCGGCGCCGACGTGCTGGGACAGGTAGGTGCCGCCGGGCGCGAGCACCCGGGCCACCTCGGCGTAGTCGGTCGTCACCGGGTGCCGGCTGACCACCAGGTCGAACGACGCGTCCGGGAACGGCAGCGCGGCGTCCTCGGCCACCTCCACCACGGTGGCGCCCAGCGGTTCGAGCGCCGCGCGGGCCAGGGCGGCGTTCGGCGGCCAGCCCTCGGTCGCGACAAGCGTCGCCGGGCGGCCGGCCGCGGCGGCGCCGGCGAGCACCTCACCGCCGCCGGTCTGCAGGTCGAGGACCCGGCCGGCGGTCGTCATCCGGTCGCTGATCAGCCCGGCGTAGCCCCAGCTCGGCCGCTGCTCGGTGGCCCGCCCGGCGAACCAGCCGAAGTCCCAGCCGTCGACCGGCACCGACGAGCCCTCGGCCACCAGGTCCTCGAAAGTGGTCATCGGCTCATCCTTGGGGTCAAGCCGGGCAGCGGGCCACCGATTTTCCTGGAACCATGCACCGATGACCGTCGCCGATGAGTACCTGTACTTCGCCGCACACGAGGCGCGCGACGTGTCGCCCGCCTACGAGCGCCTCGCCTACCACGTGGCCTCGGACGCCGAGCTGCTCGAGCGGCTGGCCACCCTGCCCGGGCCCAAACAGCAGCCGAACCTGCTGTTCGCGGTGGTCCGGCTGCTCGGCGGCCCGGTCACCGACCCGGGCGAGTTCCGGGCCTTCGCGCTCGATCGCTGGGCCGACATCGCCGCGCAGATGCTGGTCCGGGCCACCCAGACCAACGAGGTCGGTCGCTGCGCCGCGCTGCTCCCGGCGCTGGCGAGGTTCTCCGGCCCGCTGGCGCTGATCGACGTCGGGGCGTCCGCCGGGCTGTGCCTGTTCGCCGACCGGTACGCCTACCGCTACGGCTCCCGCACGGTCGGCGCCGGCACCCCGCTGCTGGACTGCACCGCCACCGGGTTCACCCCGCCGACCCGGCTGCCGCGCGTCGTCTGGCGCGCCGGCCTGGACCTCAACCCGCTCGACGTGACCGATCCCGGCGACGTGGCCTGGCTCGAAGCGCTGATCTGGCCGGAGCAGCAGCACCGCCGCGACCGGCTGCGCCAGGCGATCGAGGTGGCCCGGGCCGACCCGCCGCTGCTGGTCCGCGGCGACGCGGTCACCGACCTGCCGGCGCTGGCCGCGAAGGCCCCGGCGAAGGCGACCCTGGTCGTCTACCACACGTCGATGGTGTACCAGCTGCCCGATCCGCAGGCGTTCGTCGACACCGTCCGGTCGCTGGACGCGCACTGGGTCGCGGTCGAGAGCCCGGCCGTGGTCGGCCCCGGCTACGAGCTGCCCCCGCCGCCGTCCGAGGCGCTGCACAACGTGCTCGTCGTCGACGGCGAGCCGCTCGCCTGGGTGCGCGGGCACGGCCAGGCGCTGACCTGGTTCGGGCCGGAGACCCGTTCATCACATTCACTGACGTAAACGCGTCAGTCCCCCAAGGGGTCGAGCTTCTTCGATAGGTTGGCGCGGTTAGCTCTTACCGATCGGAAGGAGTTCGACCGTGCGACGACTGCTAGTGGCCACCCTCGCCACAGCGTTGACGCTGGCCGGCACGGGGGTCGCGGCCCAGGCCGCACCCGCGCCCGGTGCGCCGGGTCTCGGGGACTCGTACTACCCGGACTACGGCAACGGCGGGTACGACGTGTCCCACTACGACATCCGCCTGCGCTACACGCCGAACACCGACAAGCTCACCGGCACCACCACGATTTTGGCCACCGCGACCCAGGACCTGAGCCGGTTCAACCTGGACTTCGTGCTCGACGTGTCGTCGGTGCTGGTCAACAACCGGCCGGCGACCTTCGCCCGGCAGGGCGACCACGAGCTGGTCGTCACCCCGGCCCGGACCGTCGCCGCCGGTGGCGCGCTGACCATCGTCGTGCAGTACTCGGGCGTGCCGTCGTCCAAGGTCGCCGCCGGCTACACCGCCTGGATCAAGACGCCGGACGGCGCGGCCGCCGTCGGCGAGCCGGAGATCGCCTGGTGGTGGTACCCGTCCAACGACCACCCGTCGGACAAGGCCACCTTCGACGTGTCGGTGTCCGTGCCGGACGGGGTCGAGGCGATCAGCAACGGTGTGCAGCCGCGGCCGCCGGTCCGCGAGACGCTCGGCTACACCCGGTGGAGCTGGCGGTCGCTGAAGCCGCAGGCCACGTACCTGACGTTCCTGACCGTCGGGCAGTACGACATCACCACCGACACCACCGCCGACGGTTCGCAGGTGTACAACGCGTACTCGCAGCTGCTGCCGCAGGACTTCCGGGACGCCGCGCAGGCCAGCGTCGAGCGCACCGCGGAGATCACCGACTGGGAGTCGACGGTCTTCGGCCCGTTCCCGTTCGAGGCCCGCGGCGGCGTGGTCACCCCGCCCGGCACGCTCGGCTTCGCCCTGGAGAACCAGACCCGGCCGAACTACTCGTCGGCGTTCTTCCGGCGCGGGTCCAACACGTACGTGATCGCGCACGAGAACGCCCACCAGTGGTTCGGCGACTCGGTCTCGGTCCGCGACTGGCAGAACATCTGGCTCAACGAGGGCTTCGCCAGCTACGCCGAGTGGCTGTGGTCGGAGAAGAACGACGAGGGCACCGCGCAGGAGCTCTTCGACTACACGTACGCGTCCTACCCGGACGACGCCGCCGTCTGGACCACCGCGCCCGCCGACCCGGGCGTCGACCAGCTGTTCGGCGACGCCGTCTACGACCGCGGCGCGATGACGCTGCACCAGCTGCGCCTGGCCGTCGGCGACGACGACTTCTTCGAGATCCTGCGCACCTGGGTCGCCGGGAAGAAGTACGGCAACGCGACCACCGAGGAGTTCACCGCGCTGGCCGAGAAGATCTCCGGCAAGGACCTGGACGCGCTGTTCCAGGCCTGGCTCTACACCCCGTCGAAGCCGGCCCTGCCCAGCGCCGCCCGCGCGCTGACCAAGCCGGTCGCCCCGAAGTCCTGGTCCAAGATCGCCGAGACCCACGGGTTGCTCAACGAGCACTGACCGCTTCCGATCGTCGCGGCGTCCGCCTCTCGCGGGCGCCGCGGTCTTTCAAATCAAGATCAAATTCCGCTTTCGGTACGGACAAAGCCCCGCCCAACCCCACGCGGCAGGCTCCCGGCCGAGCCGCTGCCCGTCGTGGCGGGCCGGGTTCCCGACGATCTGCGACAACGAGCAACCGGCCTCGACAAGCCTGCACGGAGACGATCTACAGTCGCCGAGTGCTGATCGAGGGGAATACCGGCTTCACCGTGCGCCTGCGACCGGTGCGCTGGCAGTTCCCGCCGGACGCCGGGGCCCGGGACGACCGATGGCTGGTCATCGACAGCACCGTTGACCTCGGCGACCTGCTCGCTGCCGCGGCCGCCTGGAGCCAGGAGCTGGACGCCCTCCCCAGCCGGACGTTCGCGAGCACCGACTAACGCCCGCTAAACCCCTTGACCAGGGACACATCGGATTCTGTACGGTGGCGCCATGAGCAACTGGGTGTCGGTGTACTCCTCGAACAGTGGCGGTCGTTTCTCCCTGGCGGATTGACTGGCCGACCGCGGCATCGACTGGGGCCCGTTCGCGGAGGGCGAGGTCCGCGGCGGCGTGATGTGCGGCCGCGACGACGAAACCGGCCGCTGGTGGTGCTGGCACTACCTGGACATCGACGCGGACGCCCTGTGGCGGCTCGGCCTGCATCCCGATCAGCCGCTGTCCCGGATCTTCAGCCGCCCGCTACCGCCTTCGCACGTCAAGAAGATCCTGGCGGAACGGTTGGCACTCGAGGCGTGGCAGTGACCCACCGGGTCGGTGGTCGCACGCGACGCTCGCGGCGGGACCGGCCCTTCCGCCGTACCGCGAAATTGGTTGTCAAAAGCGGACGGCGGCGAGCTGGGTGGCCTGGGCGACCAGCGCGCCCGCGGCGTCCCACAGCTGCGCCGTCTCGTCCATCCGCCCGCTGGTCACCTCGGCCGACTGCATCGTCATCCGCAGCGGCCCCGCCGCCGGCAGCCGGCGCAGGTACGCGGTCAGCGTGATCGTCGGCGCCCACCCCTGGATCCCCAGCGTCAGCGAGATCGGCGGGGTCGGGTCGAGCGCCACGAGCAGGCTCAGCGGATCCCAGTCGGTGCCGTCGGCCAGGCGCAGGTACCCGCTGATCTGGCCGGTCGTCGACGGATGTCCCATCGCGAAGGTCAGGCAGGTCGGGTCGAGGCGGTGTTCGACCACGTCGAGCAGGTGCACCGGGAACGCGGCGCCCGGCGGCAGCGACGGCAGCAGGTAGCACTCTTCCTCGGCGGGCAGCGCCGGCGTCGGCAGGCCGGACCACCACGGCGCCGCCTCGTCGAGCACGCCCTGGGTGACCAGGGATTCCGCGCAGGCCGCGCCGTCCTGGCTGAGCCGGGCGCGGAACTGCGCCGAGCCGCGCCCGGCGCGCAGCAGTTCGACGGCGACCTGCGCCCCACCCGGCCGCGGCGGCCGCAGGAACGTGGTGGTCATCGCGATCGGGTGCGGGAACCCCGAGGCGGTGGCCGTGACCGCGCGGGCGATCACGGCCATCAGGTAGCCGCCGTGGAGTTTGTCGCCCACGCCCCACTGCGGGTCGAGGTCGGCGCGGAAGCCGCCGTCGACGGGGTGGACGGCGGTGGCCTCCGAGAAGGTCTGCATCCGATCACCCTAGGGCGTCACAGCCGTTCGATGATCGTGGCGTTGGCGGTGCCGCCGGCCTCGCACATGGTCTGCAGCCCGTAGCGGCCGCCGGTGCGCTCCAGCGTGCTGAGCAGGGTGGTGGTCAGCCGGGCGCCGCTCGCGCCGAGCGGGTGTCCGATCGCGATCGCCCCGCCGTCGATGTTGACCTTCGCCGGGTCGGCGCCGGTCTCGGCCTGCCAGGCCAGCACGACCGAGGAGAACGCCTCGTTGACCTCGAACGCGTCGATGTCGGACAGCGACAGCCCGGACCGCTGCAGGACCTTGGCGGTGGCCGGGATGACGCCGGTCAGCATGTAGATCGGGTCGTCGCCGACGGCGACCGCGGTGTGGATCCGGGCGCGCGGGCGCCAGCCGTGCCGGGCCGCGTGCTCGCTGGTGGTGACGAGCAGGGCGGCGGCGCCGTCGTTGACCGGGCTGGAGTTGCCGGCGGTCACCTTCCAGTCGATCGTGCCGAAGCGCTGCTCCCAGCGCGGGTCGGCGAACGCCGGGCGCAGGGCGGCCATCGCGTCGAGGCTCGCCTGGGCCCGTACCGTCTCGTCGGTTTGCAGGGTGTTGAGGGCGGCGACCTGGGCCGCGAATCGGCCCTCGGCCCACGCCTTGCTCGCGTTCTGGTGGCTGAGCAGGGCGAACTCGTCGAGTTGCAGGCGCGACAGGCCCCACTTGCGGGCGATCAGCTCGGCGGCGACGCCCTGCGGGATCAGGCCGCCGGGGTAGCGGTCGCCGATCAGCGGGCCGCCGACGTCCAGGCCGAGCGTCTGGCTGCCGATCGGGATCCGCGACATGGATTCGACGCCGGACGCGACGACCACGTCGTAGGCTCCGGAGATCACGCCCTGGGCGGCGAAGCTGAGCGCCTGCTGGCTGCTGCCGCACTGGCGGTCGACGGTGACGCCGGGCACCGAGTCGGGGAAGCCGGCGGCGAGCGCGGCGAGCCGGGTGGTGTTGCCGGACTGCTCCCCCACCTGGCCGACGACGCCGCCGATGATGTCGTCGATCTCGGCCGGGTCGAGGCCGGGGACCCGGCTGACCAGGGCGCGCAGCACGTGGGCGTGCAGGTCGACCGGGTGCACGCCGGCGTAGGCGCCGGACGGCTTGCCCTTGGCCACCGGGGTGCGCACCGCGTCGACGATGACTGCGTCTCGCATGGAAACCTCCGCGGAACGGATAGCGGAACGGGTAACGGACCGATCGGTCTAACATTAACTCGCAAGCAGACCGAACGGTCCGTTAAGCTGGTCACCATGGCCCGCACCCCGATCCCCGGCACCCGGGACAACATCCTCAGCGCCGCGAGCGACCTGTTCTACCGCAACGGCGTCCGCGCCGTCGGGATGGCGCAGGTGATCGAGGCCGCCGGCTGCGGCAAGGGCCTGCTCTACCGGCACTTCCCCAGCAAGGCCGACCTGGCCGCGGCCTACCTGCGCCTGGTCCGCGCCCGTCGCGACGCGTCCATCGCCGCCGCCCTGACCACCGCCACCGACCCCGCCGGCCAGCTGATCGCCCTGGTCACCGAGGTCGCCGACCTGGTTCAGAGCCCCGACTACCGCGGCTGCGCGTTCCGCAACCATCTGATCGAGTTCCCCGGCGAGGACGACGCGCCGGCCCGGGTCGCCAAGGCCTATCTGCGCGACACCCGCGCCCAGGTCGACACCCTGGTCGAGCGGCTGGGCCAGCCGGCCAAGGCCGCCGACCGGATCTGGCTGCTGATCGGCGGCCTGCACGGCGGCGATCCCGCCCAGGCCGGCACCGCCGTGGAATGGGTCACCGAACTGGTCACCGACAGTCGGAAATCCGACCACTGACAGTGATCGGGCCGTTGCCGGGTACATCCCTGTCGATGTGTCCAACGGCCCTTTCGTCACCCCGGCGACTCTGGGACGCTGCACATGGCTCCCCGTCGATGTGGCACTGCTTGGGAGGTTTTCGCCCGTGGAGGTAACCGGCTGGTTGTGGACGGTCACCCTCGTCGGACTCGGCGCTCTCGTGCTGTTCGACCTGTTCCTGGTCAGCCGCCGGCCACACGAGCCGTCCCTGCGGGAGTGTGCGCTCTGGGTCACCGGCTACGTCGCGCTCGCGCTGCTGTTCGCGGTCTTCCTGTGGGCGCACTTCGACGGTGACGCGGCCGGCCAGTACGTGGCCGGCTGGCTCACCGAGTACAGCCTGTCGGTCGACAACCTGTTCGTCTTCGTGATCATCATGGCGCGGTTCCGGATCGAGCGCCGCTACCAGCAGAAGGTGCTGCTCGTCGGGATCATCCTGTCGCTGCTGCTGCGCGGGGTGTTCATCGCCCTGGGCGCGGCCGCGATCAGCCGGTTCACCTGGGTGTTCTACATCTTCGGCGGGTTCCTGATCTACACCGCGGTCAAGGTCTTCGGCTACGACAGCGACGAGCCGGAGTACTCGGAGAACCTGCTGGTCCGCTGGGCCCGCCGGGTCCTGCCGATGACCGGCCACTTCGACGCCGGCCGGCTGTTCACCCGCGACCACCACGGCCGGCGCCGCTTCACCCCGCTGATCGTGGTCTTCGTCGCGATCGGCACCACCGACGTGATCTTCGCGCTCGACTCGTTGCCGGCGATCTTCGGGCTGACCGACCAGCCATATTTGATCTTCACCGCCACGGTCTTCGCCATGATGGGCCTGCGCCAGCTGTACTTCCTGCTCGGCGGCCTGCTCGACCGCCTGGTCTACCTGTCGATCGGGCTCGGCGTGGTGCTCGGCTTCATCGGCGTCAAACTGGTCCTGCAGGCCCTCGCCGAGAACAACCTGCCGTTCCTCAACGGCGGCGAGCCGATCGGCTGGGCGCCGCACATCGGCATCGGCGTGTCCCTGACCGTGATCGCCGGCGCGCTCGCCCTGACCGCGATCGCCTCCCTGATCAAGGTCCGCCTCGACGAGCGATCCAGGGTAAGCCCGGGTCGGTGACCCCCTGCCGCTCCCGGCCGGTGTCGAAGAACGTGTTCAGGTACTTCTCGGCCGGCAGCGCACTGTCACGCATCAGCGAGAACACCTCGGCACCGTGCCCGGGCTCCTCCGGCAACTCGTAGGCCTGCATCAGCCCGCTGAACACACAGCCGTCCAGGCAGCGCGCGTAATCCACCGCGTCCCCCTCGGCCAGCGCCATCGCCGCATCCAGATCCGCGGCCTGCCACAGGGTCAGCCGCTCCTCATAGGTCGCGGCCCGCTGGTCGCCGAGGCCGTCCTCGAACACGAAAACCGCCCGCACGCAGAACCAGCTCATCGACAACAGTTACCACCACCCCCGCCACACAGCAAGATCGTCGCCGCGGGCCCCGAAACCCGGAAGATCAAATTCATCATTGCCTATGCTGCGGCCGATAACTGATCGTCGCTCCCGCGGGGACCCTTCCGGGCCTCGCAAGGGCGCGGGGCGCCCAGAACGCGAGACCCTCCAGGGCGACGTCCGCGGGTGGTTGCGGTCAACCCAAACCCGACTACCAGCGGCTCGGCGCGCGGTAGACCAGCCCGAGCTCCCCGGCCGCATCCCTGCTCCCGCCGACCATCTCGGCGAGAGACTTCGGATCGGTGTCCCGCATCGACTCCACGAACTCGGCCGCCACGACTTCCGGGTCCCGGCCGTTCACCTCGATCACCTGGCCGAACTGGATACTCGGGTCCCGGAGCGTCCGGGCGCCGGCCGGGTAGCCGAACGTGAAACGGACCACGTCGAAGTCCTTCAGCCAGGCATGGCACCAGCCCGGCGAACAGTCCCACCGGCCCAGAACCGTCGGATCAGCGGTCAGCCGCTCGACGATCCGCCGCGCCGCCGTGCGGGCCGGCCACTCCCAGCCGTGGTCCTGCTCGGCTCGGGCCAGCTCCCGGTCGTACCGGGCCGCGTCGAACCGCACGTCCGGCGGCGGGTCGCCCGGCATCGACGAGCGCCAGTCCTTCCAGAGCACGCCGGACCCGTCCCGCACGATCGTCACGTACAACCCGCCGCAGCACCCCTCGGTGCAGTACGCCTCGGCAAGCCGCACCTCCCGGGGTTCCACCGTGGCCCGCAGCCGCCGACCGCCGAGCAGTCGCTCCGGCTGCTCGGCGGGCCCCTTGTCGAACGCGGCCGCGACGATCGGCCTCCCGTCGATCACGATCCGCGCCTCGACCTGCGGAAACCCGTCCGGCACCGGATCGGGGACCACGACCCGGACGGCGAACCGTTCCCCGGGTATCCCACCGCCCGCCCGGCCGAGGATCCAGGCAGCCCGCCGGGCCTCGACCGGATCAGCGCTGCTCGCGGCCCGATCCACCGCCGCGACCCACGGCGCCGAGGCCAGCACCGCGTCGATCCGCCCGATCAACCCGGCGCGAAGGTCCCCGACCACCGGCGCCGCCGGGCCGGTGCACAGATCCTCGGCGACCGAGGCCAGCAGGGCAGCCCGTTCCAGCATCGCCGGCCTGGTCCCGGCCAACTCGACCCACCGCCGATAGACGGCGACCGCCGGTCCGTACTGATGGATCTCGTACCGGTGGTTGCGGGTGCTGGTCATCGCGATCAGCAGGGTCCCGGCCTGATCCCAGGTGCGGTCGTCCACGTCGGCGCGGCCCAGCGCCTCGGCCAGCGAGTACTGCTCGGCGATGCGCCGGGCGAGCGCACTGGAGAGCAGGTCCCGCGGCGCCGACAGTACCCACTGACGTACCACCGGGTCGGCGTTTCCGGCCAGGGTCGTGAGGGCGTAGTGCCGCGTCGAGGGGTGTGACCGTTCGGCGAGCCAGATCAGGTCCCGGGCCGCGGTGGGAATCTTCGCCAGCACCTCGGCGGCCGCCCGCCCGGCGAACGGCAGCAGCCCGATGGTCCTGATCACCGGTCCGTCGTCCGGTCCGGCATTGCCGTCGAGCAGCCCCAGCCCGAGCAGCACCGCACGCCGGTCCGTGCCGTTGGTGACCAGCCACCGGGCGGCCCGCAGCAGCCGCGCCGACGATTCCGGGACACCGTCCCGCACCGCCCGGCTGACATTCCTGGCGGAGAACCGCACCCGGGTGCACCGCTCGTGCAGGTCCCGCGGTGACAGCCCCGGATCGTCGACGAACTCCCGCAGCACGGCCCACAGCGCCCGCGCTCCGTCAGGGTTCCGGGAATCCTGGTGCACGTCGCTGTCCGGCAGCGGCTCGTGCGGCGTCCGGCGCGCATGGTCGAGCAGAGTCATCGGGTGATCGAGCGCGTTACGCTCGCCGGTCGCGCTCACCGCGCGGGGGAGAACTCGATTCGCATCGTCATGGCGGCCACCGTACCGGCCCGGCACCCTCCCCGCGACGGACTTTCCCGAGCTAGGGCTTCCACAACAGCAGCTGACGGTGCTGGCTGAAGCCGGCCCGCAGGTAGAAGTCGACGGACCGGCGGCCCGAGTGCACGGTCACGTGCAGCAGGTCACGGGCGCGGGCCTCGGCCAGGATCGCGGCGATCAGCGCGCCACCGATGCCACGCCCACGGAACTCCTCGCGCACCTCGACGGACTGGACGTCCCCGTAGCGCCGATCGAGCACGCCGTTACCGGGCACCCGCTCCGCGACATGCAGCCAGGCAGCACCGACCACGGAGCCGTCAACCTCGGCCACGAACGGCAGATGCGTCTGCGCGTGGGCGGCAACCCAATCGCCGTACGCCGCAAGGTCCTCGGTTTTGATCCCCCGCAGCCCACCAAGAGCCGCCGCGTCCGCGACGCCACCCCGGCGAACGTGGCCAGGCTGACCGGTCATCGACCCTCACCCGAAGCAGCCGCCGGCCGCAAACCGTCGAACAGGACGGCCACCGCGCGGTCGAGCACCGGCCCGGAGTACTCGCCGGTCTCCGCAGCCATGCTGGCCCCACGCAGCAGCGCGAGAATCTCGGGCAGCCCGATGTCGGGCCGGACGGCGCCTACCCGCTGGGCACCGTCCAGCAGATCCGCCAGCGCATCGCGCATCCGTGTCCGCTGGCCGGTCTGCTCCGCCTTGAGGTCCACTCCGGCACCCTGCAACGCGTCGGTCAGCGCCTTCTTCCGTGCCGCGTCCGAGACGATCTGCGTGAAGAAGGTGAAGAACGCGGTCTGCGGCTCCGCGGACGCCCGCAATCGGGCCGCCTCCTGCAGAAGCAGGTCGACACGGGTCGAGACGATCGCCGCATACAGGGCCTCCTTGGTGGCGAAGTGCCGGTACACGGTGCCGACCCCGACCCCGGCGCGCCGGGCGATCTCGTCCATGCGGGCCGCCGGCCCCTGTTCGCCGAGCACTACCTCGGCAGCCACCAGCACTTTCTCCCGATTGCGGGCCGCATCCGACCGCATCACGCCCGAACCGCCGGGGGTAGCGCCGTTGACAAGCGGAATCCAGGTTCCATATCTTCAAACGGAATCACGATTCCGATTCTATGAGGGCGGCATGGATTACACGACACTGGGCCGATCCGGCCTCCGCGTGTCCCGGGTCTGCCTGGGCACGATGAACTTCGGCAGCGACCCGCAAGCCCCCACCCCGGAACCCGAGGCCCGGCGCATCATCGACGGGTTCCTCGACGCCGGTCACAACTTCATCGACACCGCCGACACCTACCGGGGCGGCACCAGCGAAGAAGTCGTGGGCCGCGCCATCGCGCACCGCCGTGACGACGTCGTCCTGGCCACCAAAGGGGCAGCGCCGCAGGGCGACGGCCCCAACAACCGAGGACTGTCCCGCGCACACCTGACCCGCGCCCTGGAGGCGAGCCTGCGCCGGCTCGGCACCGACTACATCGACCTGTACCAGTGCCATGTCCCGGACCCGGACACCCCGATCGACGAGACCATGGCGACGCTCGACGGTTTTGTCCGCTCCGGCAAAGTCCGGTACCTGGGCTGCTCGAACTTCACCGCCGCCGGCATCGTCAGCGCCCAGTGGGCCGCGCAACGTGCCGGCGCCGTGCCCTTCGTCAGCCTGCAGGCCAACTACTCCCTGATCATGCGCGCCATCGAGGCCGAGATCGTCCCCACCTGCCGGCAACACGGGCTCGGCGTACTCGCCTACAGTCCGCTCGGCAGCGGCCTGCTCGCCGGGCGATACCAGCGCGGCGCCGCGCCCGCCGAGGGGTCGAGGCTCGCCCAGTGGGCTGCCATGCCCAGCCCGATGGCCCGCGCCTTCGTCAACGGCCTGCTCGCCGAACGCCACTTCGACATCGCCGACGAGGTAGCCACCGTCGCCGCCGAACTGAGGACGACCGCGCCGGCCATCGCACTGTCCTGGATCAACAGCCGCCCCGAGATCACCTCGCTGATCATCGGCCCACGCTCAGCCGATCAACTGACCGCAACCCTCGCCGCCCTGGCGTTCAACCTCTCCGACTCCGTGGCCGCCCGCTTGACCGCCGTCAGCCAACGCACCGTGCCCCCTCCGGTCACCGGCCAGCACCACGCCGCTTGATCCGCCAACTTCCGTTCTTGCCCTTCCTGGTCTGGCACGGCGCGTTCACCGACCGTCACCCTCGCCGGCTCGCGTAGGGGATGCACCGGACGGCGCCCTCCAGGTATGCGGCGCCGGCGCGCAGAATTGCCGGCTGGTCGCGGGACTGGCCGATCATCGCGTTGCAGTGGTTGCACAACAGGCCCCGCACCCGGCGACCCGAGTGGCAGTGGTCCACGACGAGCCGCGCCGGTTCCGCGGTCTGCTGTCCGTCGAGTCGGGGGCGGCCGCTGAGGACTGCCGTGATGTCGTCCTCATGTGTGCCGCAGATCTTGCACCGGTAGTCCTGGGCCTCGCGCAGCGCGTCGTACTGCTCCGGAGTGATCCGGTACTTCTTCCAGAGGTTCGCGGCGCGGATCTTCTCCGGACCGATGCGTGCCCGCCACTTCCGATGCTGTTCGCGCACGACGCCAAGGCATGTGCCACAGCGCGCGGTGAGCTTTCCCGACCGGCTTCGGAACTGCTCCATCGGCTTCGACCGGTCGCAGCCCGGACAGTGCTGTTCGGCGCGTTGCCCTTCAACCTCCATGGGACCGGACTTCAGTCGGGCGGTCTGACACTCCGGAGAGCCTGGATTACTGGATTGCAATTACCGGTAATCCAATAATCCAGCCAAAGGGCCACCTTGGAGCTTCGGAAGGGTCAATCCGTACTCATAGAATAGTTACTGTTATCCTATGAGTCCTTTTGCTGGAGAGATCGGACGCCGATGACCGTCGAACCCGGATTCGAGCCGACGCGAACCTGGATGCCGCCGAGTCAGGCCGGGCGGCTCCCGGTGCCCGCCGGAGGCGACGACGGTGCGCTGACCGCGCGCGTCACCCGGATCGCCGCTCTGGTCGCGCGGATGCCGGGGCTGCCCGCCGACGACGGGAACCGGTACAGTCCGCGCCGCCTCACCGTCGCCTGGCTCCTGGAGGCCGAGTCCGTGCACACCGAGACCGCGCACGGCCGCGACCTCGGCGTCTTCCTCGACTGGTGCGATCGGGAACGCCTCGACCCGCTCACCGCCCGGCCCACCGACCTGAGCCAGTTCCGGGTCTTCCGGGAGCTGGCCACCGCGGCGGGCCGGCCGGCCGCGGCCAGCACCGTCGCCCGCGCCCTCGCCTCGATCTCCAGCTGGTACACGCATCTGATCGCCAACAGCGACGACGTCGTGGCCACCAACCCGGCCGCCGCCGTCAAGCGGCCCGCGGTCAACCGGCACACCTCCACCACCGCCGGGCTCACCCTTGACGAGGTCGACCTGCTGCTCGCCGCCGCCGACGCCCAGGCTTCCGCGCGGGCCGCCGCCGCGACCCGGACCGCGACCGGCCGCGCCCATCACCTGGCGGCGCTGCGCGACCGGGCCCTGCTGCGGCTGCTGGCCGACCTCGGCCTGCGCATCAGCGAAGCCCTCGACCGCGACCTGGTCGACCTGAGCCACAACGCCGGGCACCGCACCCTGCGCTTCGTCGGCAAGGGCGGGGTGCACCGGGAACGCCCGATGCCCGCGCACACCCTGCAGGCCCTCGACGAATACCTGGCCGCCCGGGCCGCCGCGGCCGGCACGAGCGTCGAGGCGCTGTCCGGGCCGCTGTTCGCCACCACCGGCGGCCGGCTCGCCGAACCCAACATCTTCATGACGATCCGCCGGCTCGCCGCCAAGGCCGGGATCGCCTCGGCGGGCCGGTTGTCGCCGCACTCCCTGCGGCACGCGTTCGCCACCAGCGCCCGCGAGGCAGGCATCGCCCTGGAGGACGTCCAGGACGCGATGGGCCACGCCGACCCGCGCACCACCCGCCGCTACGACCGCGACCGGCACAACCTCGACCGCGACCCAGCCTTCATCCTCGGCACCCGCCGCGCCAGCCGCCGCTCCTGACCCAGCCGCCCGCCGTTGCCGGGCATCGACTGACGATCTTGTGAAACCAGCGGATCCGGAGGGCAAGGCCACCGAGGACGTGGTGCCGCGTGCGGAACTGCGGGCGGCGGTCGCGCTGATCCACGAGGTGGCACCACCGGGGTTGAATCCGGAGCGGGAGTGGCAGGAGCGCCTGCGGTTTCCGGATCATTGGCGCTCGCTCGGGCGGGACATCCATCCAGCACGGTCGAGAAGGTCCGCTGCCGCCATCCGAACGTAGGGGTTCTCGTCCTGCAGAAGTTCGCGAGCTGCCGGCCCGTGAGTGTTCTCATCGTTGCTGACCTGGAGCAGGTGGACGAGGGCTCGGCGTCGAACCCAGTGATCCGGATCCTTGAGAGCCGATGCCAGCACCGGGGCAGCCCCGCTGTCGAGTTCGGCCAGGGTCCGTGCCGCATCCATCCGTACTCCCCGATCGGGGTCGTCTGCCAGGGCGCGGGCCAACGCGTCCCGAGCACGATCGGTGAGGGGCTGACGTCCGCCCAGGGTGTAGGCGGCGGCCTGGCGTTCGCCAGGGGAGGCGGAGGTGGTCAGGACATCGGCGAGATCCTCGGAGCTGCCGCGTCTCTGGTGGCGAAAGTCGGGGACGAGTTCACCCTCCGGCAGTGTGTCGAGCCAATGCTCGTACCAGGTCAGGAAGTTTGGTTGGGGGTGGAATACCGGAGGCGCGGCAAGATCTTCGAGGTTGGCGTCGAGGAGGCGGCCTCGGGCGGGTCCTGAGATGACCAGCAGCGTCATCTCCATGCAACCGCGATGGACAACGGTGTGGGTGCCTGCATACGAGTTGCTCTGCACGGCGCGCAGCCGTGCCCAATCAGCGGCGATGGAGTCGGTTGGTTCCAGTGCGAAGGCACGCCCAAGCTGATGATTGGCGGTGGGGATGTCGTGGGCGGACCAACGCGTCAACGGGAGCAGCCCGTAGTCGGGCCCAATACCCCCGTTGCCGATTTCACGCAGGAACCTGCGATAGCCATGGGGAAGGCGGATGCCATGTCTTGCCTCGTAGGCAACCACTCGTTCTTCGCTGAGCGGAGTGCCCAAGCGTTGACCGCCGGGCGCCCGCACGAAGGTCCGCGGGCGAGGAACAGGTTCCGTGCAGGCAGCGGCCAGTTTGGATCGGATACGGGCGACGATGTCGTCCATGGATGCTTCTTCCAAAGAAGGTGGCGTCACTTTATCCGAGGCCGCGCCCGCGAACGGCCGAGCGCAGGCGGTCACCGCCAGGCGCCGGCCGCCAGACGGTAGACGACGCTGTGCCGCAACGGGCCGGGCGGCATGTCCAGGTCCTCGAAGTCCTCGGCCGGATCGTGGGTCATGCCGAGCCGGTCCATCAGGGCCCGGGAATTCTCGTTGCCGGCCACCGAGATCGCCAGGATCTCCGGCAGCCGCAGAACCTGGAACCCGTGGTCCAGCACGGCGCGGGCGGCCTCGGTGGCATACCCGTGGCCCCACGCGCTGCGGGCGAGCCGCCAGCCGGCTTCGACGCCGCTGACCGGGGCCTCGTCGTCGACCGGGTCGAGGCCGGCCATGCCGATGAACTCGCCGGTCGCGGCCACCTCGACCGCCCACCAGCCCCAGCCGCGGTCGGCCAGCTCGCCGCGGAAGTGCTCCAGGCTTGCGGCGGCCTGCTCCCGGGTGAGCAGCTCCGGCCAGAACTCGCGGACCTGCGGGTCGGCGTTCATCGCCGCCCAGGTGTCCAGATCGCCGGCGTGCCACTGCCGCAGCCGCAGCCGCTCGGTGGTCAGTTCAGGTGTCATCGTCGCCCCGTTTCGATCGCCGTGCCGAGTCAGGAAGCCGATCGATCCCTTTGGATGCAGGCGAGACCCGCCATAGCCTACGACGGGGTCGCTGCGCCCCGAACACCAGAGCTTCCGACGTACGGCATCAGAAGGTTGAGCACATGGACTGGCTGACCCCCGACCGCTACCTGGACGCCATGCCGGAGGAGACCGCACGGCTCGCCGCCGCGGTGACCGGGCGGGATCCGGACGAGAAAGTGCCGAGCTGCCCGGAGTGGACGGTGCGGGACCTGGTCACGCACGTCGGCACCGGGCACCGGCTGTCCGCCGCGGTGGTGCGGGCGCAGGCCGCCGCGCCGGCGCCGTACACGCTGATCGCCGCGCCGGACGACCCGCGGGAGTGGGCCGGCTGGCTGACCGACGGGGCGGCCGGGCTGACCACCGCGGTCCGCGAGCGCGGCTTCGACGCCCCGCTCTGGTCCTGGGTGCCGCAGCACCAGAGCGCCGGTTTCTGGGTGCGCCGGATGCTGCACGACCTGATCATCCACCGGTTCGACGTCCAGCCCGGCGGCGACCTGGACCAGGATCTGGCCGTCGACGGGGTCAGTGACATCCTGCTGTGCTTCGCCACGATCAGCGCCCGCCCGGACTCGCCGATGGCCGCGCTGCGCGGGACCGGCCAGACGCTGCGGTTCGGCGACGGCGAGCACGACTGGCACGTCACGCTCACCCCGGGTGGCGCGGTCTGGCGCGACGGCCCCGGACCGGCCGACGTCACCTACCGCGCGCCCGCCCGGGAACTGCTGCTGGTGCTGAACCGGCGGCTGCCGCCCGGCGAGTCCACCGGGGACCGGGCACTGCTGGCCCGGTGGGTGGCCAACACCCGGTTCTGATAGGTTCGGGGCCTAGCCGAGGAGGTGAGTCCGATCAACGCAGTGACAGGTCGGGACTCCCTCGCGCGCATCGCCTAGGGAGCGCCCGCACAGGCATTCTCCCGAAAGGCACTACCGCTATGCGTGAAGAACTCTTTGCCGTCGGTGACGTCCCCGTCGCGCTGTGGGCGCCGGAGACCCCCGACGAGAACCGTCCGGTGATCCTGCTCGGTCACGGCGGCGGCTTCCACAAGACCGCCCCGGAGATGGTCGCCCTGGCCACCCGGCTGGTCGCCGAGGGCGGCTTCACCGTCGTCTGCCCGGACGTGCCGGGGCACGGGGACCGCCCGGTCGACGAGGAACTGAACCGGATCGCCACCGCGAACCAGACGCGGATCGAGGCGGGCGCGGACATCGCCACGATTCTCGCGGAGTTCCATGCCCTGGTCGCGCTCACGACCGTACGGGAATGGCGGTCTGTTCTTGATTTTGTCGGCGCGCGGCGCGCCGGTTATCGGGGTGTGTCGCTGGGCTGTGGCCTGGGGGTGCCGTTCGTCGCCGCGGAGCCGCGGGTGCGGGCGGCCGTGCTCGGTCTCGGCAGCGGCCTGGCGTCGCGGGAGGCGGCCGCGGCGATCACCGCGCCGGTCGAGTTCCTGCTCCAGTGGGACGACGAGCGGGTGCCGCGCGAGCACGCGCTGGCGCTGTTCGACGCGTTCGGGTCGGCCGGGAAAACCTTGCACGCCAACCCCGGCAAGCACGGTGACCTGCCGGATCACGAGATCGACAGTACGATCCGGTTCTTCCGCCGGCACCTGTAGCCCGACCGGGGTTGCGGGGCGCGGTGCCGCCGGGTTGGCTGTGGACCATGGCGCTCATCGCATACGACCGGGCCGACGCCGCCGCGTTCCAGGCCACCCGTCATCTCGGCGGCGACGCCCTCGCCGCCTGGCGTGACGCGATCACCCGGCACCTCGATCCACGGCCCGGGATGCGGCTGCTCGACCTGGGCTGCGGCACCGGGAGCTGGACGGCCGCGTTCCGCGCGTGGTGGCCCGGCACCGGGGTGGTGGCGGTCGAGCCGTCCGCGGCGATGCGGGAGCGGGCCGTCGCCGGCCCGATCCTGGCCGGGCACGCCGCGGATCTTCCGGTCGCGGACGCCAGTGTGGACGCGGTGTGGCTGTCCACGGTCATCCACCACGTCGCGGATCTGCCGGCCGCCGCCCGGGAGATCCGCCGGGTGCTGCGGCCGGGGGCGCCGGTCCTGATCCGGTCGGTGTTCCCGGGCCGGCACGAGGGGATCACGCTGTGCCGGTTCTGGCCGGAAACGATCACCGCGTTGAATACCGCGTATCCGAGTGTCGCGGCGATCGAGGAGGCGTTCGGGTGTCCGGCCGCGGCGCTGGAGCCGGTCCCGCAGGTGTCCGCGCCGTCGCTGGCCGAGGCGGCCGCCGGGCTGCGCCGGGAGGCGCACACGCTGCTGCGGCTGATCAGCGACGAGGCGTGGGCGGCCGGGCTCGAACGGTTGCACGCCGCGGCGGCCCAGGAGACCGGGCCGCAGGTGGACACGCTCGACCTGCTGGTGCTGCGCCCGTGAGCGCGGGATGGATCGCCGACACCCGGGTCTCCTATGACACCGTGGCCGGCAACTACGCCGACGTCGTACGCGAAGCCCTTGATTCTCAGCCGTTCCTGTCCGCGTCGGTGAGCCTGTTCGCGGACCTGGTGCGGGCCGCCGGGGACGGGCCGGCCGCCGACGTCGGCTGCGGGCCCGGCCAGGTCACCGCCCGGCTGCGCGGGCTCGGGGTGGACGCGTTCGGGATCGACCTGTCACCCGGGATGATCGACGTGGCCCGGCGCGATCATCCGGGGGTGCGGTTCGCGGTCGGCTCGATGACTGATCTGCCGCTCGCCGATCGCAGCGTCGCGGGGGTGCTGGCGTTCTGGTCGCTGATCCACGTGCCGGACGAGACGGTGCCGGCCGTGTTGGGGCACTTTCACCGCGTACTGCGGCCTGGGGGTCCGATTTTGATCGGGTTTCACCTGGGTGACCGGTCGACGCTGAAGACCTCGGGGTACGGCGGGCATCCGATGCGGGTCCAGGTGCACCGGCGCACGCTCGGCCGGGTGACGCAGTGGCTGCGCGAGGCCGGTTTCACGGTGACCGCCGAGCTCGCCTTCGACCTGGAAGACCCGCTCCCGGGTGCGGTTGTCATCGCCCGGCGGTAGGGCGGGTCACATTCGGTAGGCCTGTCTCGTCGATAGGGCAGACCCGTCGCCGACCGTCCCGGGAGTGCCGATGTTCGCTGCCTATGTCACGCTCACCGTCGTCGCCGCGTTCCTCGCCGGGAGCGCGGCGGTCACCTACCTGATCGGCCACGACTATCCGAAGGCCCAGGTCCGGATGAAGCGGCTGCCGATGTGGTGGATGCCGATGCTGGGCTCGGTGCTGGCCGCCGGCGCGATCGGGCTGCTCGCCGGCTTCGCCGTGCCGATCCTGGGAGTCCTGGCGGCGGCCGGCCTGGTCCTGTACTTCGTCGGCGCGCTGATCGCGCACCTGCGGGTGGGGTCACGCGATCTGGTCGGCTGGGCGGTCTTCGTCACCACCATGACCGCCACCCTGGTGGTCACCCTGATCCATCGCTGGTGATCCACCCGGTAGCCTGCGCACACCCAGGAACGACGACGACGGAAAATTGTGATGACCGAACCGCCGCCGTTGCGGAAGAACACCAAGTTCCAACTCCTCTGGATCGGCAGCGCCACCTCCGAGTTCGGTTCGCAGCTGACCCGGCTCGCGATGCCGCTGCTGGTGCTGGCCGTCACCGGCTCCCCGCTGTCGGCTGGCCTGGTGGCCGGCGCGCGCACCGCCGCGACGGTGCTGGCGCAGATGCCCGCCGGGGTGTGGGTCGACCGCTGGGATCGGCGGCGCACCCTGGTCACCGGCCAGCTGGTGCAGGCCGGCGCCGCCGCGGCGCTGGCCGCGCTGGTCGCCGCCGGGCACCCGCTGCTGTGGATGTTCCTGCTGCTCGCGGTCGTCGACGGGGTGTGCACGGCGTTCATCGGGCCGGCCCGGTCGATCGCGGTCCGGGGTGTGGTGCCGCCGGAGCAGCTGCGCGCGGCGTACGCGCAGGAGGAGGCGCGCACGCATGCCGCCTGGCTCGCCGGGCCGCCGGCCGGGGGCCTGCTGTTCGGGCTCGGCCACGCCGTCCCGTTCGTCGTGGACGCGGTGACGGTCCTGGTCTCCGCGGTGTGCACGGTGGCCGCCCGGGTGCCGCGCCGCCCGGCGATCGCCGCCGTACCGGCCGGCGACCCGGCGCCGGTCCGGCCGAGCATGGGCCGTGAGCTCGGCGCGGCCTTCCGCTGGTTCTGGCAGCAGCGCGGCCTGCGCGACGTGTCCGGCGCGGTGATGATGCTGAATCTGCTGGGCGGCGCGGCCATCCTGCCGCTGATCGTGCTGGTCGGTGAGCGCGGCGGCAACAGTGTGGTCACCGGCGCCGTGCTGGCCGCCTCCGGGATCGGCGGACTGGTCGGGGCGCTGATCTCGAACCGGACCGGGGCGCTGCTGCCGCCGGGCAAACTGCTGCTGGCCATCGTGACCATCTTCGGCGGCGCGGTGGCGCTGGAGACGTTGCCGTTCGGCAAGTGGTGGCCGATGATCCCGTTCGTCTGCATCTCGCTGTCGACGCCGGCGATCAACGTGGTGATGAACGCGGTGGTCACCCGGCTGGTGCCGGAGGAGATGCTGGGCCGGATGGACGCGGTGCTGACCGTGGTGGGGCGGTCGCTGGCGCCGCTGGGCCCGATCCTGGGCGGCTTCCTGGCGGCGACGCTGGGCGGGGCGGGCGCTCTGCTGTGCATCGGGGGCGGGTTGCTGCTGACCGCGGCGGTGGCGGCGAGCAGCCGGAGCCTGCGCGGCTTCACCGGCGAGCGGGCGGAGGTCGTGCTCTGAATCGGTAGGTTGGCGGGCATGCCATCGATCGCCGAAGAGCTGCTGCCCGAGACCCGCCGCGCCCTGCTGCACCGGCTCGCCACCGGCCAGGTCGACGGCCGGGCCCCGTCGATGGTCGCCGCGGTGGTCCGCGACGGCCGCCCCGCGTGGATCGGCGGTCGCGGCACGGTCGACGACGGCGCCGTGCCCGACGGTGACGTCCAGTACCGGATCGGCTCGATCACCAAGATGTTCCTGGCCGTGCTGGTGCTGCGCCTGCACGACGAGGGCCGGCTCGCCCTCACCGACCCCCTGGACACGCACCTGCCCGGCACCGCCGCGGGCCGGGCCACGATCGGCGGCCTGCTCGCGCACACCGCCGGGCTGGCCGCCGAGACCCCCGGCCCGTGGTGGGAGCGCACCCCGGGAACGCTGCGCCCCGGCCTGGCCGACGTCCTGGGCGACGACCCGCAGGTCCTCCCGGCCGGCACGCGCCACCACTACTCCAATCCCGGGTTCGCGCTGCTCGGCGCCCTGGTGGAACGGATCCACGGCCAGGCCTGGGCCGAGGTGCTGCACGCGCGGGTGCTGGCGCCGCTCGGGATGACCCGGACCACGCTGCTGCCGGTCGCGCCGCACGCCTCGGGCTGGGCGGTGCACCCGTGGGCGGACGTGCTGCTGCCGGAGCCCGCCGTGGACGCCGGCGCGATGGCGCCGGCCGGGCAGCTGTGGTCGACGGCGGCGGACCTGGCCCGGTTCACGGCGTTCCTGATCGACGGCGACGAGCGGATCCTGTCCCGCGACAGCCTGGTGCGGATGCGGGAGCCGGCGAGTCCGCCGGAGGCCGCCACCTGGGACACCGGGTACGGGCTCGGCACGCAGCTGCTGCGCCGCGACGGGCGGCTGCTGTCCGGGCACACCGGGTCGATGCCCGGTTTCCTCGCCACCGTGTGGATCAGCGCCGACGACGCCGTGGGCGCGGTCGTGCTGGCCAACGCGACGTCCGGCCCGGCCGTCGCGTGGATCGCCGCCGACCTGGTCAAGACGGTCGCTGAGCGGGAGCCGCGGATCCCGGCGCCGTGGCGGCCGCTGCCGGCGGTGGATCCGCGGGTCCTGGAGCTGGCCGGGCCGTGGTACTGGGGGCCGGCGCCGTTTGTGCTGCGGCCGCTGGCCGACGGTTTCCTGAGCCTGACCTCGCTGCCCGCCGGTGGGCGCGGCACCCGGCTGCGGCCGGCCGGGGACGGCGGCTGGGTGGGGCTCAACGGCTACTTCGCCGGGGAGCGGCTGCGGGTGGTGCGCGACGCGGCGGGCGCGGTCAGCCACCTCGATCTGGGGTCGTTCGTCTTCACCCGCCAGCCCTACGACCCGGCGGCGCCGATCCCCGGCGGTGTCGACCCGGCCGGCTGGCGGGCGGGCTGATCCGCGGCGAGGGCGGCGAACTCGGTGAGCAGCGGATCCCGGCGCGCGGCGACCCACGCCACGCACACCTGGTTGTCCGCGATGTCGTCGACCCGGGCGTAGGTGACGTCCGGCCGGGTGTAGAACGCGGCGGTCGACAGCGGCAGCACGACCACCCCGCGCCCGGCGGCCACGTGCTCGAGCTTCTCCTCCACGGCCGCGGCCGGCACCGGCGCGGCGGCCACCGTCGCCACGTCGCGCCATTCCGGGACCGCGGCCGGGTCCTGCAGCAGCCGTTCGGCGGCCAGGTCGGCGATCCGCACCGATTCCTTGCCGGCGAGCCGGTGCCCGGCCGGCAGCGCCACCACGCGCGGCTCGGTCAGCACCGGCCGTACGGTCAGCCCGCGCTGGTCGGCCGGCAGCCGCAGCAGGCTCACGTCGGCCCGCCCGTCGTGCAGGACGTCGACCTGGTCGTGCCAGCCGGTCCGCAGCACGTCGACGACCAGGCCGGGGTGCCGGTCGCGCAGGGCGCGCACGGCGTCGGTGACGGTCAGCCCGGGCATGAAGGCGACCACGAACCGGTCGGTGCCGCCGGCCGCCCGGGCGACCCGGCGGCGCAGCGCGTCGGCGGCGGCCAGCAGCGGTTCCGCGTCGGTGAGCAGTTGCCGGCCGGCGTCGGTCAGCTCGGTGGAGCGTTTGTCGCGCCGGAACAGTTCCGCGCGCAGCTCGGTCTCCAGGGCGCGGATCTGCCGGGACAGCACCGGCTGCGCGATGTGCAGCGCGGCGGCGGCCCGCCCGAAGTGCAGGTGCCGGGCGACCGCCACGAAGTAGCGCAGTTTGCGCAGGTCGACGTCGATGCCCTCAGGGTATTACAGGCGACCGGACAGGTCTTGGACGCGGACCCGCCGCCGGCCGCACCGTTGTCGGCATGAACATTGCGAAACAGCGAGTGGTCGTGCTCGGCGGAACCTCCGGCATCGGGTACGCGACCGCGCGAGCCGCCGTCGATCAGGGCGCCGAGGTCGTCGTGGTGTCCCGCGACGAGCGGCGGGTCCGGGACGCGGCCGCCCGGCTCGGCGTGACCGGGCTGACCGCCGACCTGGCGGGTCCGCCGGCGGACCTGTTCGACCGGATCGGCCCGTTCGACCATCTCGTCTACACCGCGGGCGGCCCGTTGTCGCTGATGCCGGTGACCGCGTTCGATCCGGTGGTGGCCCGGGAGTTCTTCGGGCTGCGCTATCTCGGGGCGCTCGCCGCCGTCCGTGCCGCGCTGCCGTGGCTGCGGCCGGGCGCCTCGATCACCCTGACCACCGGGACCGCCGCGGACCGGCCGACCCCGGGCTGGTCGGTCGCGGCGAGCGTCTGCGGCGCCGTCGACGCGCTGACCCGGGCGCTGGCGGTGGAGCTCGCCCCGATCCGGGTCAACGCCGTCAAACCGGGCGTGACCCGCTCCCCGATGTGGGGTGCCGACACCGGCGACTTCTTCGCCCGGGCGGGCGCGGCGGTGCCGCTGGGCCGGGTCGGTGAGGTCGGCGACGTGGCCGCCGCCTACCTGTACCTGATCGGGCAGCCGTTCACGACCGGCACGATCCTGACCGTCGACGGCGGGGCGCTGCTGGCCTGAGTCTCCGGTCGGCTGCCTACCCGCGTTCGGGCGACCGGGACCGGATGGACGGCGCGGATCGGCTACATTCCGGCCATGACGACGCGACTGGATGTCAATGGGGTAACCGTCGCCTACCAGACCGCCGGCGATCCCGGCAACCCGCCGATGGTGCTGTTGCACGGCCTCGGCGACAACCGCACCGACTGGGCGACCGTCCTGCCCGACCTGATCGAGACCCACTACGTCTACGCCCTGGACCTGCGCGGTCACGGCGACAGTTCCCGCCCGGGCAAGTACTCGTTCGAGCTGATGCGCGACGACGTGCTCGCCTTCCTCGACGCCACCGGCATCGACCGGTGTGTGCTGGTCGGCCATTCGATGGGCGGGGTGGTCGCCACCCTGCTGGCGCTGGCCGCGCCGGAACGGGTCACGCATCTGGTGCTGGAGGACAGCAGCGTGCCGCGTCCCGGTTCGATGCCCCGCCCGCCGTTGCGGCAGCCCGCCGAGCCGACCGGGTTCGACTTCGCCGCGGTCAACGCGATCCGCGCCCAGCTCAACGATCCGGATCCGGCCTGGTGGCAGGCGCTGTCCGGGCTGTCCGTCCCGACCCTGATCATCAGCGGGGCGGAGAGCCCGGTCCCGCACGAGCTGCTCGCCGACGCCGCCGCCCGCATCCCCGGCGCGATCCTCGCGTCGGTCACCGCCGGCCATCACGTCCACACCGAGCAGCCGACCGCGTTCATCACCGAGCTGCGCCGGTTCCTGAATCCCTGACCGCGGTGCCCGGAGGATCGCGAGATGATCTTCCGGGCGCGGTCGCGGCCGCGCGGCACGGAAGGCGACGACCATCAAACGCATTCTTGTGTACGGGGTGACCGGCTCCGGCAAGACCACCCTCGCCCGCCGGATCGGGCAGCGGACCGGCCTGCCCTGGCACGCCGTCGACGACCTGACCTGGGAACCGGGCTGGGTCGAGGTCCCCACCGCGGTGCAGCGGCAGCGGATCGCGGCGATCTGCGCCGGCGACGCGTGGGTGCTCGACAGCGCCTACCTGTCCTGGATCGACGTGCCGACGGCCCGCGCCGACCTGATCGTCTGCCTCGACTATCCGCGCCTGTTGTGCCTGTTCCGGTTGCTGCGGCGCAGCCTGACCAGCGCGGTGCGCCGCACCGAGATCTGCAACGGCAACACCGAGTCGCTGCGCGCACTGTTCACCCGCGACTCGATCGTCGTGCAGCAGTTCCGCTCGTTCCCCCGCAAACGGGCGCGGATGCGGGCGTGGCGCCACGACCCGGCGATGCCCCCGGTCGTGCTGCTGCGCTCCCCGCGAGCCACCCGGGCCTGGCTGACGTCGATGTAACACCACGGGCCGCCCGGCCCAAGTAGTGGTGTGAAGACATCGAAGGAGGCCCCGTGGACGACCCGTTCGAGGCGTTCTACCGGCAGCACATCGGGCCGGTCACCCGCTTCGTCGCCCGCCGCGTCGACGACCCGCACCTGGCCGCGGACCTGACCGCGGACGTGTTCGTCGCCGTGATCGAGTCCGCGCACACCTACCGCCCCGACCGGGGCAGCCGCACCGCCTGGCTGTACGGGGTCGCCCACCACGTGGTCGCCGCCGAGCACCGCCGGGCCCGCCGGGAGACCACCGCGACCCGCCGGGTCGCCGGCCGGCGGCTGCTCGATCCGGCCGACGTGGCCCGCATCGAGGAACGCATCGACGCCGAGGCGTCCGCCCGGCGCGTCTACCGGGCCCTGTCCGCGATCCCGGACGGCACCCGCCGCCTGCTCGAGCTCGTCGCCGTCGACGGCCTGCCGGTCGCCGACGCCGCGGCCGCGCTCGGCATGTCCCCGATCGCCGCCCGGGTCCGCCTGCACCGGGCCCGCCACCGGCTGCGCGAGCTGCTCACCGACGACATCCCGCTGGGAGGCACCACCCATGAGTACGCCTGAGACGTTCGAGGACCGCCTGCTCACCGCGCTGCGCCCGCTGGCCGCTCGGCAGGAGCACCTGGACCGGCTGACCGGCCCGCCCCCGCCGCCCGCGGTCACCCCGCGGCGCCGCACCCTGGCGCTGGCCGCCGCGGCGGTCCTGGTGGCCGCCGCGTCCGCGGTCACCGTGCCGCTGCTGCGCACCACGCCCGCGTACGCGGTGCAACGCGACCCGGACGGCTCGATCCGGATCACCATCCGCCAGTACACCGACGCCGCCGGCCTGCAGCGGCGCATCGCGTCGTTCGGGGTCCGGGCCGTCGTCGACTTCCTGCCGGCCCGCACCGTCTGCCAGGCCCCGCGCGCCGACTTCGTGCCGCCGCAGCGGATGCCACTGGGGCTGGTCGACTGGTCGACCCTGTCCGAACCCGATCACTACTTCAAGGTCCACCCGGAGTTCATCGGGCCGGGCCAGACGTTCGTCTACGCCGTCCAGATCGACAAGGGCAGCACCAGGGCCGCGATCCGGCTGGCCGACGGCCCGGTCGGCCGGTGCGTCCCGGTCCCCGGCGACACCCTGATCGCCGGTGGTTAGCCCGGGGTGACCAGCCCGGTGCGGTAGGCCAGCACGACCGCCTGGACCCGGTCGCGCAGCTGCAGTTTCGCCAGGATCCGGGCCACGTGCGTCTTCACCGTCGCCTCCGACAGGTGCAGCCGGGCGGCCAGCTCGGCGTTGCTCAGGCCGTGCGCGAGCAGCCGCAGGACCTCCCGTTCGCGCGGGGTCAGCACGGCCAGGTCCCGGTCCGCGCCGCCGGGCTCGCGGTGCGCGAACCGTTCGACCAGCCGCCGGGTGATCGCCGGGGCCAGCAGCGCGTCCCCGGCCCGGACCAGGCGCACCGCCGCCACCAGGTGTTCCGGGGTGACGTCCTTGAGCAGGAAGCCACTGGCCCCGGCGGTCAGCGCCGCGTACACGTAGTGGTCCAGGTCGAACGTGGTCAGCATGATCACCCGGGGTTCGCCGGGGGCGCCGGTCAGGATCCGCCGGGTCGCTTCGAGGCCGTCGAGCTCGGGCATCCGGATGTCCATCAGCACCACGTCCGGGCCGGTCGCGGCGACCGCGCGCACGGCCGCGTCCCCGTCGGCGGCCTCGGCGACCACGTCGATGCCGTCGGCGGTCAGGATCATCCGGAATCCGGCCCGGACCAGGGCCTGGTCGTCGGCGATCACCACCCGCGGGTTCCCGGTCACGCCGCCTCCACCGGGATCCGGGCGTCGACCCGGTAGCCGCCGGCCGGCCGTGGCCCGCTGTGCAGCGTGCCGCCGTAGACGGCGAGGCGTTCCCGCAGCCCGATCAGGCCGCGGCCGGCGCCGGCCGGGCCGCGCGGCGCCCCGCCGGTGTCGGTCACCCGGACCCGCAGCTGGTCCGGGCCGTAGTCGACGACCACGGCCGCGCTCGCCCCGGCGGCGTGCTTGACCGTGTTCGTCAACGCTTCCTGCACCACCCGGTAGGCGGCCAGTTCGACCCCGGCGGGCATCGGCCGGGGCCGTCCGGTGCGGGTCAGGGTGACCGGGACGCCGCTGCCGCTGAGCCGGTCGACGAGCGCGTCGAGCCGGTCGAGGCCGGGCTGCGGGGCCAGGTCGCCGGTGTCGTCCGGGGCGAGCAGGCCCATCACGTGCCGCAGCTCGGTCATCGCGGCCCGGCCGCCGGCCTCGATCGCGAGCAGCGCCTCCCGGGCCTGTTCCGGGGCGCCGTCGAGGACTTTGCGGGCCGCCCCCGCCTGGATGATCATCATGCTGACGTGGTGGGTGACGACGTCGTGCAGTTCCCGGGCGATCCGGGCCCGTTCGTGCTCGGCGGCGTGCCGCAGCGCGACCGCCCGCTGCCCGGCCCGCAGCCGCCAGCGGCGCAGCCCGTCGGCGGCGACCGCGAGCGCGCCCAGCACCAGCACCGGCACCACCTCGGGCGGCACGGTCGGCGCCCCGTCCTGCAGCCCGGCGTACAGCACCGCGCCGGCGCCGAGACCGGCCAGCGCGGGGATCCGGTACGGGCTGTAGACCGCCGCCGTGTACGCGGCGATCACGCACGCGTAGAACGACACCCGCAGCGCCGCGTCGTTGCCGGCCACGAACGGCGCCGTCGCCAGCACCGCCGCCAGCCCGGCCAGGGGGTAGCGGCGCCGCACGCACAGCGGCACCACGACCAGCACCAGCACCCAGCCGCTCTGATGCTGCTCGATCGGCGGGAACAGCGGCCCGGCGACCCGCGGCGTCTGCTGCGGCTGCGGCGCGTCGCCGCTGCCGGCCAGCACCGCGGCCCCGAGCAGTGTCACGGCCAGGAGCACGTCGAAGACCTGGCCGCGCCACGACAGCGGGGGCAGGCTCCCGGACCGGCGCAGCAACCCGTTCATCACCGGGCCATTATCGGCGCCGGTCCATGCCGGTGGCATCCGCCGCAGGACTACACAGAAGTGATGACGCGCCCGCCCCCGGTGCGCTCCTACCGTCGACGGCATGATCGAGCTGAGTGGGGTGAGCCGGGCCTACGACGACGGGCCGCCGGCGCTGCGGGACGTGTCGCTGACCATCGCCGCCGGGGAGGCGGTCGCGGTCCTGGGCCCGTCCGGCAGCGGCAAGTCGACCCTGTTGAACCTGGTCGCCGGCCTGGACCGGCCGTCGGGCGGGACCGTGACGGTCGACGGGGTCCGCGTCGACGAACTGGGCGAGGCCGGGTCGGCGCGCTATCGCCGTACGAAAATCGGCCTGGTCTTTCAGTTTTTTCATCTGCTCGATGATCTGACCGTGGCCGACAACGTGATGCTGCCGGCGCAGCTGGGCGGGATGCCGCGCGGCACGGCCCGCCGTCGTGCCGCCGAACTGCTGGAGGTGCTCGGCGTCGGCCGGCACGCGGGCACGTATCCGGGCCGGTTGTCCGGCGGGGAGCGGCAGCGGGTCGCGGTGGCGCGGGCGCTGATGAACCGGCCGGCGCTGCTGCTGGCCGACGAGCCGACCGGCGCCCTGGACTCGGCGTCGGGGCAGGACGTGCGCAATCTGCTGAACGAGTTGCGGGCCGGCGGGCAGACGATCGTCATGGTCACCCATGATCTGGGGCTGGCGCGGGCCTGCGCGACCCGCACGATCCGCCTGGTCGACGGGCAGGTCGCCTGATGGGCGCGCTGGGCCGGGTGGTCCGCGCCGGCGTGGGCCGCCGGCGGACGCAGACCGTCGTCGTCGGGCTGGTCGTGCTGATCGCGGTGACCGCGTCGGTGCTCGGCGCGACCCTGCTGGTCGCCTCGGACGCGCCGTTCGACCGGGCGTTCGAGCAGCAGCACGGCGCACACCTGACCGCCGCGTTCACCGCCGGCTCCGCGCAGGTCACCGCGACCGCACACACCGGCGGGGCGAGCGCGGCGGCCGGGCCGTTCCCGATCGCGGCAATCCACCCGGTCGACGACCACGGCCAGCCGTTGCCGCAGGTCACCGTCGTCGGCCGGGCCGATCCGGGCGGACCGGTCGACGAGCTCACCCTGCTCGACGGGCGGTGGGCGAGCCGGCCGGGCGAGCTCGTCCTGAACAGCGACGGCCGGTTCCGCGGCAACTCCCGGGCGATCGGCCGCGCGTGGACGGTGCCGGACCTGCCCGGCAGTCCGACTCTGACCATCGTCGGGGTGGCCCGGTCGATCAGCGAGACCGCCGGCGGCTGGGTCGTCCCCGGGCAGATCAGCGCCCCGGCCGGCTACCAGATGCTGTACCGGTTCCCCGGCGGTCAGGTCGACGCCGGCCTCGCGGCGATCACGGCGAGTGTCCCCGCCGGGACGCTGACCTCGGCCCGGTCGTGGCAGGACACCCGGCGGGCCGCGGCCGGCAACACCGCCCTGTTCGTGCCGTTCCTGATCGCGTTCGGGGTCCTCGGCCTGGTGATGGCGGTGCTGATCGTCGGCACCGTGGTCGCCGGGGCGGTCAGCGCCGGCACCCGCCGCATCGGCATCCTCAAGGCGCTCGGCTTCACCCCGCGGCAGGTCGTGCTGGCCTACCTGAGCCAGGCGCTGCTCCCGGCCACGGCCGGGGCGATCCTCGGGCTGGCCGCCGGCGCTCTGCTCGCCCGGAGCCTGCTGGCAAAGACCAACGACATCTACGGTACGACCGATGCCGGCGTCGCGCCGTGGGCGGCCGGCGGCGTGCTCGCCGTGATCCTCGGCCTGGTCGCGGTGACCGCCTGGGTGGCCGCGTCGCGGGCCGGCCGGCTGCGGACCGTCGACGCGCTCGCCGCCGGCCGCACCCCGTCGCCGGGGCGTGGCCGGTGGGCGGCCCGGCTGACCGGGCGGCTGCCGCTGCCCAGGCCGGTGACGCTGGGGCTGGCGCACCCGTTCGCCCGGCCGGTCCGCTCGGTGACGATCGTCGCGGCGATCGGGTTCGGGGCGGCCGCGGTCACGTTCGCGGCCGGGCTCGCCGCGTCGCTCACCGAGATCCAGGCCGCCGGCGACCACGGCGACGTGCAGGTGATCGGCGGCCCGCACCGGCCCGCGGGCGGCCTCGACGCGGCCGCGATCGCCGCGACGATCGCCGCGCAGCCCGGGACGGCCGGCTCCTGCGCGGTGGCGAGCACGCGGGTGGGTGTCACCGGGCTCGCCGACGAGTTGGAGACGCTGGCCGGCAGCGGGCAGCGGTGCTCGTACGGCTATCGCCTGGTCGCCGGGTCCTGGTACACCGGGCCGGGCCAGATCGTGGTCGCGACCCCGTTCCTGACCGCGACCGGCAAGCGGGTCGGCGACACGGTGACGCTGACCTTCGAGGGCCGGCCGGTGAGCGCCCGGATCGCCGGGGAGGTGTTCGACACCGAGAACGACGGCCTGCAGATCCTCACCGCCGCCGCCACCCTGGGATCGGTCGAACCGGATCAGTTCGACGTGCTCGTGACGGCGGGCACCGACGTCGACGCGTACGCGAAAGCCCTGAATGTGGCCCTGCAGCCGCTGAGCGTGCAGGCGATGCCGGTCGACCGCGGCACCGCGAGCCTGATCCTGACCATCAACGCCCTGGCCGGCCTGCTGACCGTGCTGCTGATCGTCGTCGCCGCCCTCGGCGTGCTCAACACCGTCGTCCTGGAGACCCGCGAACGCGTCCACGACCTGGGTGTGCACAAGGCGCTCGGGATGGCGCCGCGGCAGACGATCGCGATGGTCGTCGCGTCGGTCGTCGTCCTCGGCGTGGCCGGGGGCCTGGCCGGCACCCCGGCGGGCGTGCTGCTGCAACGCGCCATCGTGACCCGGATGGGCGACACCGCCGGTTTCCGGCTGCCGGCGTCGGTCCTGGACGTCTACCGGCCCGGGCAGCTGCTGCTGTTCGCCGCCGGCGGCCTGCTGATCGCGGTGGCCGGTGCGCTGCTGCCGGCCGGGTGGGCGGCCCGGACCAGCACCGCGGCCGCGCTGCGCACCGAATAGCTCACTCGTAGAGGGCCAGGATCTGGTCGGCGACACACGCCGGGCGGCGCTCGCCCTCGATCTCGGCGGTCGTCCGCAGGATCAGGCGGGCGCCGCCGCCGAGGCGCCGCGCCTCCAGCAGCCGGACCTTGCCGCGCAGCCGGGCCCCGCACCGCACCGGGCTCTGGAACCGGACCCGGTCGAACCCGCCGTTGACGACGAACGTGACGCTCTCCACCTGCAGCACCTCGGTCAGGAACGTCATGCACAGCGACAGGGTCAGCGCGCCGTGCGCGATCGTCGAGCCGAACGGGCCGTCCTTGGCGGCGCGTTCCGGGTCGGTGTGGATCCACTGGTGATCACCGGTGATCCGGGCGAACCCGTCGATCCGGTCCTGGTCGACCAGATGCCAGTCACTGGTGCCCAGCTCGTCGTGGCCGAGCAGGTCGTCGAGGCTCGTGAACCGGGGCATCGTCCCACCCTATGTACGCGCAAAACGCCGCGCGAGTCCCCTCGCGCGGCGTTGCGGTGGATCAAGGGTCAGGCGTCGGCGGTCACGGTGGTGTCCGCGGTGACCGCCGGGTTCGCGGCACTGCCCGCCAGCCGGCTGAGCAGGCCGGCGAACGCCAGCCCGAGCACCGTCCACAGGATGGCCTGGGTGCCCAGCGACGCGATCCGGAACTTCCACAGCAGCACCGCCGGGAACGTGGCCGGAACCTCGTTGACCGTCGGCAGCAGCAGGTAGGCGACCGTCACCACGACCAGGAACCCGGCCAGGCCGGCGGTGGCCCGCCGCCACTCGTGCGTCTGCGTCCGGGCGGCCAGCACCCCGGCCCAGACCGCGACCAGCCCGAGGGCCAGTACCGCCAGGTAGCTGATCGTCCGCTGGTTGATCGTGGCCGGGTCACCGACCGCGGGCGGATTCGGCGGATACTTCAGGAACGGCACCAGCACGATCCCGACCAGGGCGGCCCCGGCGAGCCCGAACGCGGCCCGGGTGTCGCTGCCGGTGCGCAGCCGCCGCCGCAGCAGCGTGTAGCCGGTCGCGAGGAAACCACCCATCGCGATCCCGTACAGGCCGGTCGCCAGGATCAGCCCGACGTGTTTCTGCGTGTCCCGGCTGACCAGTTCCTCACCGCCGCCGGCCTCGCCGTGGGCGAGCGCGTTCTGCTCCTCGATCGAGATCGCCGCGTCGATGCGGGGCTCCCCGGCGAAGTACGCGAACGTACCGGCGAGCACCCCCGCGATCAGACCGGCCAGCAACCCGGCGATCAGCAGCCGCCCGAAGCTGAGTCTCAGTGGCACGGCACACCCAGCAGGTGCCGGCCGTCGTGCATCAGCTCGTGCATGTACATGCCGCTGCGCGACAACGCGCCCTGGTCGAACGCGACCAGGTAGGCGAGGGCGAGCAGCAGCACCACGACACCGGCCGCGGTGAGCAGCAGGCGCGGGGAGACCACCGGAAGGGCGAGCGGCCGAACGGACTGGGCCTTGGGCATGGCGATATCAACCTCCTACGGGATGACGCGTCCCGTCGTACAGGCTGCGGACACGTGAGCGTCCTGACTCACCGACCCCGCGGGCGGAGGCGGTTCACAGTGGCGCGACCGCACCGGAATCTCACCGGTTTCCCTCACGACGCCGCAGATGGCCTCCACAAACTAACCGTCGCCGTGGCAGCGGCACAACCGGCCGCCGACATTCACTCCTGCCTGTCCGCCGGCCCGGGCGCCGAGGATGTGGCTGGTGTGGTCGGTGATGGCGCCGAGCCCGATTCCCCGGCGCCCCGCCCCCAGGTGATCAACGTCTCGCCGATGATCAACTTCAGATCAACACCGACAACCCCTTCGCCGTACGCCGTCAGCACCGCCCGCGCTAACTTGGCGATCATGACAACGATGGAACTGGCCACCTTCCGCATCCACGACGGCGCCGAAGAAGCCCTGCTGGCCGAACGCCCTGCCATGCTCGCCGCCCTGCGCACCGCCCACCCGGCCTGCCTCGCCGCCTACCTCACCAAGAACGACGACGGCACCTGGACCGACATCATCCTGTGGCGCACCCGCACCGACGCCGACGAATCCGCCCGCACGATCATGGACATCCCCGAGTGCGCCGCCTGGTTCCGCCACCTCAGCGAAACCCTGAGCATGCGCCACGCCGACGTCACCCACGCCTGGCCCACCCACTGACCGCATCGCGGGTGCCGCCGCCACCCGCGATGCGCCGTATTCAGGGCCGCCAGGCCACCAGCCGCTGCCCGGCCTTCTTCGCCAGCGACTGCACCGTCGGCAGATACGACGCCAGCGGCAGATACCCGTCACTCTCCACCAGCGTCACCGCATCCCCCACCCGCACCACGATCAGATACGTCTTGCGCATACTGTCCCCGTCACCCTTGACGGTCCCCAGCACCACCGAATCGTCCCCGTACCCCGGCGACCGGACGACCCGGTAGCGCTCACACACCTGCGCCGCCGCCCGCACCTCGGCCAGGAACCGCACCGCCCCGTCCCCCCGATACACCGACACCGTGTTCACCACCGCGTCGTCCGGCGCCAGCCCCGCATGCGACGACATCCGGGCCACGGTCCGCACCGACGCCCGCACCGCCGCCTGACTCTCACTCGGATAGTCCGCCCGATCACACAACACCGGCGGCGGCAACGCCGCACCCAGCCGCTCGAACTCACCGGGCTTCGCGTGCGCGTCCTCCGCGGTCAGCAACGCCACCGCCGGAATCGAGGTCGGCAACGGCCGCACCGCCGTCGCCGACACCGACGGCGGCGCCACCGGCAACCCCCGCTCCCCGTCCGCCAGCACCAGCCGCGCCCCGACACTCACCCCGGCCACCAGCACCGCCACCCCCACCACACCGGCCGCCCCGCGCACCGCCGAACGCCGCCCGGCCCGCCGCCGCACCTCCGCCGCCCCGGCCAGCCGCGCCCGCCCCGCATCCCGCGCCAGCGCCGCGAACGCCTCATCCCACTCACTCGACATCAGCAACCTCCTTCACCGGATCGGTCAGCAACACGGCCATCTCCACCCGGCCACGCCGCAACCACGACGTGACCGTGCCGACCGCGACCCCGGTCTCCGCCGCGATCACCGCCACCGGCAGATCGAACAGGTAATGCAACGCCAGCGCCTGCCGCAGATGCACCGGCAGCCGCCGCAACGCCGCGGTCACCACCACCGCGTCCTCCGCCGGCGGCCGCACCGGCTCCGGCAGCCCACTGCGGGTCAACGCCAGCCACCAGCCCGACAACCGCCGATGCCGATCCGTCGCCAGCCGCGCCATCACCAGACGGATCCACGCCTCCGGCGCCGGATGCGCCACCACCCGCCGCCACTGCTGCCACGCCCTGGTGTACGCCTCCTGAACCAGGTCCTGCGCCTCGGCCAGCTCGCCGGTCAGCGCATACCCGTACCGCAGCATCCGCACCGAAGTGTCCCGATAGAACTCGTCAAACGCGGAGGCATCGCGCATACCGCTCCCCCGCCCGATCGGTCATCATGCCCAGGTAACGGCCGGCAACCCGGAAATGCTGCACCCCGCCGTCCACCATCCGGGTGGCGAACCGCGAAACCCGCCCGCACCCTGTCATACCCTGTCCGGGTGTCCACAGAGATGAGCGACAAGCTAGCCACCGCCTCGGCCGCCGTCGCCGGTCTGGTCGCCGCCGTCCGCGACGACCAGCTCGACCAGGCCACGCCCTGCACCGCATTCCGGGTCCGGGACCTGCTCAACCACCTCATCCAGGTCGTCCACAACTTCCAGGCCCTCGCCCGCCGCGACGACGTCGACTGGACACCGCGCCCCGACCAGCTCACCGGCGACTGGCGCACCGCGTTCGCCGCCGACACCAGCCGCCTCGTCGACGCCTGGTCCGACCCCGACAGCCTCGACGGCACCTCACCCGGCATGGGCCTGCCCCAGCGCACCGTCGGCCAGATGGTCCTCGGCGACCTCGTCGTGCACGGCTGGGACCTCGCCCGCGGCACCGGCCAGGACTACCACGTCGACCCCACCCTGATCCCCGCCGTCCGCGAATTCCTCGACACCATGATCGACACCGGCCGGAAGATGGGCGCCTTCGGCGACCCCGTCCACTGCCCACCCGACGCCGGCGCCTTCGACGAACTCCTCGCCCTCACCGGCCGCGACCCCGGCTGGCTGCTACAGTCCCAGCCGTGAAGACCAGCGCGAACCTCTGGTGGCCCGCCTCCTAGGCGGCCCCAGCCAGCGCACCCACCGGCCGCCTCGACGAGGCGGCCATTTTTGTGCCCTCGTCACCGCGGCCCCGCACCCGAGGACACCACCATGCCCCTGGCCACCGACATCCTGCCCCGCCTGCTGAACCGCCACGACCTCACCCGCGACCAGGCCGCCTGGGCCATGACCCGGATCGTCAACGGCGACCTCACCGCCGTCCAGATCGCCGCGTTCGCCACCGCCCTGCGCACCAAAGGCGAAACCCCCACCGAGCTCACCGGCCTGCTCGACGCCCTGCACGCCGCCGCCCTACCCGTCGACATCCCCGGCCCGACCGCCGACATCGCCGGCACCGGCGGCGACCGCACCGGCGCCGTCAACATCTCCACCATGGCCGCCGTCATCGCCGCCGCCACCGGCATCACCGTCGTCAAACACGGCGGACGCGCCGCCACCTCCACCACCCCCGGCGCCGCCGACCTCGTCGAACACCTCGGCATCACCCTCGACCTGAGCCCCGCGGCCGCCGCCCGCGTCGCCGCCCGAGCCGGCATCACCTTCCTGCACGCACCCCGCTACAACCCCGGACTCCGCCACGCCGCCGGCGCCCGCCGCGACCTCGGCGTACCCACCGTCTTCAACCTCCTCGGCCCCCTGATCAACCCCGCCCGCCCACGACACCAGGTCATCGGCGTCGCCGACCCCCGCACCGCACCCCTGATCGCCGACGTCCTCGCCGCCCGCGGCACCCACGCCCTCGTCGTGCACGGCGACGACGGCCTCGACAAACTCACCACCACCACGACCAGCCGCATCTGGAAGATCCGCAACGGCACCGTCACCACCACCGTCCTCGACCCGACCGGCCTCGGCCTGCCCCGCGCCACCCCCGCCGACCTGCGCGGCACCACCCCCGCGGGCAACGCCGCCACCTTCACCGCCCTGCTCGACGGCCGGCCCGGCCCGATCCGCGACATCGTCCTGCTCAACGCCGCCGCCCTGCTCACCACCGTCGACGACCGCACCCTCACCGACGCCCTCACCGCCTGCGTGAACGCCGTCGACACCGGCGCCGCCCGCACCACCCTGCACCGATGGGTGACCGCCGGCCGCACCGCCGAAAAACCTGCGACCACCCTGTCGAATCCCGCCCCGGCCGTTCGTCATGACCACACAACGACCGATCACCCGAGGAGCCCACGGTGAAATACCTGCTGCTGATCCACACCCCGGCACCCGAACTCGCCGGCGAACTCGCCCCCGGCGAACCCACCCCCGACCAGTTCATGGCCTACGAGAAAGCCGTCACCGACGCCGGCGTCCGCCTCGACAGCAACGCCCTCGACCTGACCAACGCCACCACCCTGCACGTACGCGCCAACGGCGACCGCGTCATCACCGACGGCCCCTACGCCGAAACCCGCGAAATCGTCGGCGGCTACTACCTCATCGACGTCCCCGACCTCGACGCCGCCCTCGACTGGGCCGCCCGCTGCCCCGGCGCCCGCCACGGCACCATCGAGGTCCGCACCATCTGGGGACCCGGCCAGGCATGAGCGACCAGCGAGCGGCCGGCTCCGTCGAGGCGGTCTTCCGCGAGGACCGGGGCCGGCTGCTCGCCCTGCTCGCCGCCCGCCTCGGCGACCTCGACCTCGCCGAAGAGGTCACCTCCGACGCCATCGAAACCGCACTGCACCGCTGGCCCGTCGACGGCGTCCCCGACAAACCCCTGGCCTGGCTGCTCACCACCGCACGCCGCAAAGCCATCGACCGGATCCGCCGCGACCGCCTGCACACCCAACGCCTCGCCGAACTCCACCTCGACAGTCAACGACCCACCCCCACCACCACCCCCGACGGCTTCGACGACATCCCCGACGAACGCCTCCAACTCTTCTTCACCTGCTGCCACCCCGCCCTGCCCCCCGACGCCCAGACCGCACTCACCCTGCGCTTCCTCGCCGGCCTCACCACCCCCGAGGTCGCCCGCGCCTTCCTCGTCCCCACCCCGACCATGGCCCAGCGCATCGTCCGCGCCAAACGCAAGATCCGCAGCGCGCGCATCCCGTTCCGCGTCCCCGCCACCGACGAACTCCCCGCCCGCCTGCCCGGCGTCCTGCGCGTCATCTACCTCGTCTACACCGAGGGCCACACCGCCAGCTACGGCCACGACCTGCAACGCCCCGACCTCGCCGACGAAGCCATCCGCCTCGCCCGCATCCTGCACCGGCTCCTGCCCCGCCAACGCGAAGTCACTGGACTACTCGCCCTGCTCCTGCTCACCGACGCCCGCCGCAACGCCCGCACCGACCCGGCCGGCAACCAGATCCTGCTCGAAGAGCAGAACCGCACCCACTGGGACCCCGACCTGATCACCGAAGGACAACACCTCGTCATCCCCGCCCTCACCGGACCCGGCGTCGGCCCCTACGCCGTCCAAGCCGCTATCGCCGCCCTGCACGACGAAGCCACCGGCAT
Source organism: Actinoplanes sp. L3-i22 (assembly GCF_019704555.1). NCBI lineage: Bacteria > Bacillati > Actinomycetota > Actinomycetes > Micromonosporales > Micromonosporaceae > Actinoplanes > Actinoplanes sp. L3-i22. The sequence goes on along the minus strand of NZ_AP024745.1, from coordinate 5,979,896 downwards.
CGACACCACCGACTGGCCCCAGATCGTCGCGCTCTACGACGTCCTCCACCAGATCGAACCCTCCCCACTGGTCGCCCTGAACCGCGCCGTCGCCATCGCCATGCGCGACGGACCCCAAGCCGGCCTCACCCTCCTCGACGACCTCACCGACCAACTACCCGGCTACCACCTGCTCCCCGCCGCCCGCGCCGACCTGCTCCGCCGACTCGGCCGCACCACCGAAGCAGCCGCCGCCTACCGCACCGCCCTCGACCTCGCCGGCAACACCACCGAACGCGCCACCATCCAACGCCGACTCACCGAACTCACCGACCCGTGAACCAGCCCCACGATCAGCCGCGCCGGGTCTCCGCACTCAACAACGGCACCAACGCCGCCACCACGAACACCACACCGCACACCCCGGCCACCCGGCTCGCCCCGAACCACCCCGCGAACGGCCCCACCGCCAACCCCGACAACGGCACCGTCACGAACGAGAACAGATCATCGAACGACGCCACCCGCGACAACGCCTCCCGCGGCACCCGCACCTGCACCGCCGAATCCCACGTGATCGCCGAAACCGTCATACCCACCCCACCCACGAACGCCGCCACCCCCACCACCCACGGCGAACCCGACACACCCAACGCCAGCAACGGCACCGCCGACAAAACCCCGAACACCCTTCCCGTACGCAACGGCCGCCGCCACCCCAGCCGCACCGCCACCACACTCATCACCAGCAGACCCACCGCCCGCACCGACAACACCGCACCCCACCCGAACGGCCCCCCACGCGCCGACACCAGCATCGGCCCCAGCACATTCCACGGACCCGCGTTCACCGCGTTCATCACCGCGAACGACACACTGCCCACCAGCACCCAGCGCAACGACCGGAAGATCCGCCACCCCGCCACCAGATCGGCCAGCACCGACCGCCCCGACACCACCACCCGGCCACGAGCCGGCAACCGCAGGAAGAACACCGCCGCCACCAGACAGCTGACCGCGTCCACCACCAACGCCCAGCCACCACCCGCCGTCGCCGTCACCAGCCCCGCCACCGCCGGCGCGACGATCCGCACCGCATGCCGGCTGCTCGCCAGCAACGCATTCGCCCGCTGCAGATCCACATCCGCGACCAACTCCGGCACGACGCCCCGCAACGCCGGCTGCGCGAACGCCGCCGCCGCCCCCGTCACCAGCGACAACCCCGCCACCGCCGCCACCTGATACCGGCCGCAGAGCAACAGGACCGCGATCGCACCGGTCGCCGCCGCACTCACCGTGTTCGCCGCGATCAACAGCCCACGCCGGCCGACCCGATCCGCCAGCACCCCACCCGCCAGCATCAACAGCAGCCCCGGCGTCACGTTCGCCGCCAGCACGATCCCCAGGTCGGTCGCCTCCCCGGAAACCTGCAACACCGCCAACGCCAGCGCCACCGTCGACATCGACGTCCCGAAGATGTCGACCGCCCGGCCCGCGAAGAACCACCCGAACCGGCCACGCAGCAGACGACGAACCGGACGCGCCGGGAGATCGATGGTCACGGCCACCATCCTCACGCCGTACCGTCGCGGGTTTGAACTCTTGCGGCAGATGCCGCAAGTTAGCGCCATGACCCTGATCCGATTCGGCCCCGACGCCCTGCGCGCCAGCCGGTTCGCACTCTCGCCACTGGCCGAGACCTTCAGCTGCCTGCTCGGCCTCCGCCGCGAACTCGACGGCGGCCGCCCCGGCCCGCAAGCCCGCGAACTGGCCGGCTGGCTCGACGACAACCCGTTCGCGGCCGGACTCGTACGACTGGTGTCGGCGACCAAATACCTGCCCGACTTCGTCGCACTCCCACCGTCCTCGATGACCACCCGATTCACCGACGAGCTCGCACAGCTGCGCGCGATCCCGGACCCGCAGGCCAGAGCCACCATCGCCGAATCCCGCCGGCACGCCTGGATCGCCGCCGACACCGACTGGGCCGACCGCGACGGCATCGCCACCGCCGCCGCCGACGTGTTCGCCCACATCTGGCACCAATTCGTCGCCCCGGACTGGGCCCGCCGCCGCGCCATCATGGAACGCGACATCCGCCACCGCGCCGGCATCATCGCCACCCACGGCTGGCGGCACGCCCTCGACGGCCTAGGCAAACTCCGATGGGCAGAACCGGACGCCATCCTCTTCTCCACCCGGGGACACACCGACCCCGCCGTCGGCGCCGAAGGCCTGGTCCTGGTCCCGCACACCGGCACCGCCGGACGATGGATCTGCCAGGCCCCGAACCGGACCGCCGTCGTCTACCCGGCCCGCGGCATCCTCGGCGACCTCGACCCACACCCCGGCGGCATCACCACCCTGATCGGCGACGGCCGCGCCCGCATCCTCGCCACCCTCCGCGACCCGGCCACCCCGTCCCAGCTCGCCGCCCTGCTCGGCGTCTCCCTGGGCACGGTCTCCGGCCACCTCGCCGCCCTGCGCACCGCCGGCGTCATCGTCGCCCGCCGCAGCGGCCGCGCCGTCTACTACGAACGCACCACCCCGGGCGACCAACTGATCGCCCTGATGACGGCCGGCGACTGACCAAATCCACGAAAAACGGCGCCAGCGGAGGGTGGGTCACTGCCGTGCCTCCGGACCCCGGGCCCGGGGTCCGGAGCCGTACCGGCCCGTCAGATGGAAAGGGCAGCGCGGCGGGAGGCGAGAAAGCGGCGCTCGGCCGCATTGTCGGTGAGCGCGGCGGCCTTCTCATAGGCCGCCGCGGCCTCCTGCGCCCGCCCGAGACGGCGGAGCAGGTCGGCGCGCACCGCATGGAACATGTGGTGGCGGTTGAGACCATCGATGCCGTCGACCAGCGGCAGGGCGGCCGCCGGGCCGTCCACCTCGGCCAGCGCGACCGCCCGGTGCAGCGCGATGACCGGGCCAGGGGTCAGCGCCGCCAGGTGGTCGTACAACGCGAGGATCTGCGGCCAGTCGGTCCCGGCGGCCGTCGCGGCGTCGCTGTGCACGGCGTTGATGGCGGCCTGCACCTGGTAGGGGCCGGGCCGGTTACCGCGCAGGCATCGCCTGACCAGGTCCTGGCCCTCCGCGATCATGGCCCGGTGCCAGAGCGTGCGATCCTGGTCGCCGAGCCGTACGAGGTCCCCTGCGGCGCTGGTGCGCGCCGGTCGCCGCGACTCGATCAGCAGCATCAGCGCGAGCAGGCCGAGCACCTCCGGCTCGTCGGGCATCAGCGCCGCGAGCAGGCGGCAGAGCCGGATGGCCTCGGTGCTCAGGTCGTCCCGGGTGAGGTCGTCGCCGGAGCTTGCGGTGTAGCCCTCGTTGAAGATCAGGTAGAGGACGGCGAGGACCGTCCGGAGGCGGTCGGGAAGGTCGGCGTCGCGGGGCACCCGGTAGGGGATGCCCGCATCGCGGATCTTGCCTTTGGCGCGGACGAGCCGCTGGGCCATGGTCGGCTCGGGCACCAGGAACGCCCGTGCGATCTCGGCGGTGGTGAGTCCGCCGAGCAGCCGCAGCGTGAGCGCCACCCGGGAGGCGGGTGCGAGCGCGGGGTGGCAGCAGGTGAAGATCAGGCGCAGCCGGTCGTCGCGCACGGGCCCCTCCTGTCCGGGATCGGGTGCATTGTCGGGCGCCCGGAGCACCAGCGCCTGGGCATGCCGGTCGGCCCGGGTCGACTCACGACGCAGGCGGTCGATCGCGCGGTTGCGGGCAGTGGTGATGATCCAGCCGGACGGGCTGGGCGGTACCCCGTGGACAGGCCAGTGCCGCATGGCCGTGACAAACGCGTCCTGGACCGCGTCCTCGGCACCGTCGATGTCGCCGAAGACACGGACCAGGACCGCGACCGCGCGGCCGTACTCCTGCCGGAAGATCCGCTCGATGTCGCCGCTCATGCGACAGGTCGTACCTCGACCGGCAGCGTCGAGGCGCGGGCCATCCTGGCACCCCACGCCAAGGCGGCGTCGAGGTCGGGCGCGTTGATGATCGTGAAGCCGCCGAGGTGTTCCTTGCCCTCGGTGAACGGCCCATCGGTGAGCAACGCCTCGCCGTCGCGGTCGCGGACGACCGTTGCGGTGCTGGCCGGGTGCAGACCGACGGAAAACACCCAAGCGCCGGCTGCCCGCATCTGCTCGGCCAAGGTGTCGAGATCGGCCATGATCGGGGCGAGGACCTCAGGCGGTGCCTCGCCGTCGGGCTGATAGACGCTGAGCAGGTACTGCCTCATGTCAGCTGATCCTTTCAGGCAATCGAGCGGTAGGTCGCGATGATCACGCCGGTTGTCGTCGGCAGGGCCTCGACCAACTCCAACGTGCCGTACGCCTGCTCGCCCTCGGCGAACAGCTTCGTCCCGGTACCGAGCGTCAGCGGGTGGATCGACAGCGTGTAGACGTCGACCAAGCCGGCCCTCGCCAGCGACCGCACCAACTCGCCACTGCCGAGCACGACCAGGTCGCCCTCGACCCCGCGCTTGAGCGCGGCCACGGCGTCCGCCGCATCACCCGGCAGCAGCGACGAGTTCTCCCAGGGCAGCGGCCCGGCCAGCGTGCGCGACGCGACGTACTTGCGTTTGCGGTTGAGGACCTCGGTGTACGGGTTGCCGTCGGTCTGCTTCGACCAGAAGGCGTGGAACTGCTCGTAGGTGCGGCGACCGAAGAGCATCCCGCTGTCCTCACTCATGCCCTTGCCCATCGCCTCGGCCATGACCCGGTCGGCATACGGGTGAGCCCAGCCGCCATACGGGAAGCCTCCCCGGGCGTCTTCGTCTGCCCCGCCCGGCGCTTGCATGACCCCGTCGAGTGTCACGTTCTCCACCACGACCACCTTGCCCATGAGGGTCTCCTCGCGTAACAGCCGAACCTGCGCCGGCCTCTCATCAGCTACACGAACGCCTCGGCCCCGGATCGACACCCGCGTGGACACAATCTCGACTCCGCCCGTACCCCCGCAATCGGACCTCGACCACGGCGCTCCCGGACCGGACAGCAAAAGCTTTATGGGTTCGTCGGCGAAGCCGTCCTTTCAGTTCCTGGGGTGCGGCTTGCCGCACTATCCGTAGGTCATCCTAGGACGATAGGAAGCAAGCTAACCCCGCAGACGGCTCGCGCGCCCCTCCAGATACCGCTGCTCCGCCAGACTCGCCGTCGCCCGGGCCGCCCGCCGGTACCACGAATACGCCCCCGCCTCGTCCCCGGCCTTCTCCAGCAGATGCGCCCGCACCGACCACAACCGATGATGCCCGGCCAGCCGCTCGTCCCCGTCCAACCCCGCCAGCAGCGCCAACCCGGCCGCCGGCCCCTCCACCTCGGCCAACGCCACCGCCCGGTTCAGCGTCACCACCGGATTCGGCGCGATCCGCTCCAGGATCAGATACAACGCGTACACCTGCCGCCAGTTCGTCTCCCCCGCCGTCGCCGCATCCGCATGCGTCGCCGCGATCGCCGCCTGCAACTGATAAGGGCCCAGCTCCGGCGCCCCCAGCGCCCCCTTCGCCAGCTCAAGACCTTCCACGATCAAAGACCGATCCCATTGCGTACGATCCTGCTCGTCCAACGGCACCAGATCCCCGCCCGCCGTCGTCCGCGCCGCCCGGCGCGCATGTGTGAGCAGCATCAACGCCAGCAACCCGGCCACCTCCCCGTCCTCGGGGAGCCCCGCGTGCACCATCCGCGCCAGCCGGATCGCCTCCACCGCCAGATCCGCCCGGTCCAGCGACGACCCCGACGACGCCGTGTACCCCTCGTTGAAGATCAGGTACAGCACGTGCAGGACCACCGGCAACCGTTCCGGCCCGGCCGGCGCCGGAAACGACCCGCCCGCCGCCCGGATCCGCTGCTTCGCCCGGCTGATCCGCGCCGCCATCGTCGCCTCCGGCACCAGGAACGCCCGCGCGATCTCCGCGGTCGTCAGCCCACCCACCGCACGCAGCGTCAACGCCGTCTGCGACGCCGCCGTCAACGCCGGATGGCAGCACAGGAACAGCAACAGCAACGTGTCATCGGTGTCCGGCACCTCCCCCGGCGCGACGTCCGCGACCCGCGCCGACTCCCGACCCCGGCGCGCCGACGCACTGCGCACCTCGTCGATCAGCCGCCGCGACGCGACAGTCATCAACCAGCCCCGCGGATTGTCCGGCACCCCCTCGACCGGCCACTGCACCGACGCCGCGAGCCCCGCCTCCTGAACCGCGTCCTCACAGCCCTCGAACTGCCCGAACCTGCGCACCAGCGCGCCGAGGACCTGCGGCATCAACGCACGCAGCAGGTCCTCGATGCCCGGCGCGCTCACGCCTCCAGAACCCCGTCCGCGAACATCACCTGCCGCACCTCGATCCCCAGGCCCTCGATCGCCGCGTCCGGGATCTGCGCCGCCAGCTCGATCGCCCGCGCCTTGTCCTCCACGTCGACGAAGTAGAACCCGCCCAGATACTCCTTCGCCTCCAGGAACGGCCCGTCGGTCACCACCCGCTGCCCGTCCCGCACCGACACCACCACCGCCTGCGACGGATCCACCAGCGCCTGCGTGGTGATCAACTCGCCACGCTCCTTCAACCCCGCCATGAACCGGCCGTGCCCGGCACCGATCGCCGCCATCTCCTCCTCGGTCAACGCCTCCAGCACCGCCGGGTTGATGTGCATGCTGATCAGGAACTTCATCGCCTTACCTCCGCAAGATGAACGACTTCTCGCCGGTCGGTCGTAGCCACCGCAGCAACCTTGACATCCCCCACCGACATTTTTCCCGGCCGCCCGTCAAGAATCCCCGGCCCACTCCGACCAGCGGGCATGAGACTCCACCGCTCGTGGCTGGGACTGACCATCCTCATGCTGCCCACCCTGATCGTCGCGACCGACATCACCGCGCTGCTCCTGGCCCTGCCCGCCCTCAGCGCCGACCTGGGCGCGAGCGCCGTCGAACAACTGTGGATCAGCGACAGCTACGGCCTCACCGTCGCCGCCCTGGTCATCACGATGGGCACCCTCGGCGACCGGATCGGCCGACGACGACTGCTTCTGATCGGCGCCGCCGCGTTCGCCGGCCTCTCCCTCGCCGCCGCGTTCGCCACCGGCCCCCTCATGCTCATCGTCATCCGCGCCCTGCTCGGCGTCGCCGGCGCCACCCTCACCCCGTCCACCCTCGCCCTGATCACCACGATGTTCGGCGAACACGACCCGCGCCGCGGCCGCGCCATCGCCACCTGGGCCACCTGCCAGTTCACCGGCGGCGCCCTCGGCCCGGTCCTCGCCGGCCTGCTCCTGCAGCACTTCTGGTGGGGCTCGATCTTCCTGATCGCCGTACCCCCGATGCTGTTACTGCTGCTCACCGGCCCGTTCCTGCTCCCCGAGCACCGCGCGCCACAACCCGGCCGCCTCGACCCGGCCAGCGTCGCGCTCTCCCTCACCGCCGTACTCCTGCTGATCTTCGCCCTGAAACAGGCCTCCGCCGGAGGCCAGGTCGCTCTCCCGGCTGCGGCTTTCGCGGTGGGCGCGGCGGTCGGATTCGCTTTTGTACGACGTCAGCACCGCCTCCCCACCCCGCTGCTCGACCTGCGGCTACTGCACAGCCGGACGTTCACCGCCGTCCTGGTCGCCCTGGTCGGCGCCGGCATCGCGATGGCCGGCACCGGCCTGCTCGTCACCCAGTACCTGCAGGGCGTCCGCGGCCTGTCCCCGGTCACCGCCGCCCTGCTGTTCGCCCCGATGGGCCTCGGCGTGGCCGCCGGCACGATGACCGCCCCCGCCCTCGCCCGCCGCGTCCCCCCGGTGACCGCCATCGCCGGCGGCCTGGCGGTGTCCGCCCTCGGCAGCCTGCTGATGCTGACCGGCGCCCTGCCCCTGATCCTGACCGGCATCACGGTCCTCGCCCTGGGCACCGGCCCGCTGTTCGCCCTCGGCACCGGCCTGGTCATGAACGCCGTCCCCCCGTCCCGGGCCGGCTCCGCCGCGGCGATGTCCGAAACCGGCAACTACTTCGGCGGCTCCCTGGGCTTCGCCCTGCTCGGCGTCCTCGCCACCGTCGTCTACCGCAGCCGGATGAACGACACCTCGGACTCCCTCGCCGGCGCCCTGGCCACCAGCCGCCACCTCCCCACCGCCCAGGCCGCCACCCTGCTCGCCGACGCCCGGCACGCCTTCACCGGCAGCCTGCAGGTCACCGCCCTGGTAGCGGCCCTGATCCTGGCCGCCCTGGCCCTCCTCGTCCACACCACCCGCACCCGCGAGCCAGCCGTGACCCAGATCCCCGGTTGATCCGCCCGGGGGCAGAGCCCGCGGACCGGATCAACGCCGCCGGGCGCCGCACTGGCCCGGCACGCTCCTCAGCTCGGAAGCCACCGTTCAGGCCCGGCACCGTTCAGGCCCGGCACCGTTCAGGCCCGGCACCGTTCAGGCCCGGCACCGTTCAGGGCCGGCAAGGAAGGCCCGGCACCGTTCAGGGCCGGCACCGTTCAGGGCCGGCAAGGAAGGCCCGGCACCGTTCAGGGCCGGCAAGGAACGTCCGGCAAGGAAGGACGACTCAGTCGTCGTCCGACGGGCGGAGGCGCGCAAGCAGGCGCGGATCTCCGGTGCGGTCGGCCAGCAGGGAAAGCGCCTCCGCCACGAGCCCGGCCACCTCGCCCGTCTCGTCGTCGCCGGCCTCCGGCGGGCGGTCCAACGCGTCCAGCAGCGGCTGGACCGCCCGGCGCTCCCCGAAGAGGGCCAGCGCCCGCAGCGCCTCCGCCCGCGTCACGGCATCGTCGTCATCCAGCCGCACCATCAGGGCACGGCGAACCTCCGGGGTGTCCCGGCCGGCCTGGTACAGCCCGCAGCAGGACCAGTCACGAACCATCGGCTCCGGATCGGCCGTCAACTCGACCAGATACCGCAACGCGTCGTCATCGCGGGAAGCAAAGCGGGTCAACGCGAGGCAGACCGTCCACCGCACGTGGACAACCGGATGAGAGCGCCACGCGCCGAGCGGCTCGACCGCCCGGGGATCACCGAGATGGCCGAGCGCGGTCGCGATCGCCGCCTGCACTTCACCTCCGGTCCCGCCGATGGTCCCGCCATCGGGCCCACCGGCGGGACCGCCCGTGGGCCAGCCATCGCGCCCACCGAGAGGCTCGCCCGTGGGCCAGCCATCGGGCCGACCGAGGGGCTCGCCCGTCGGCCAGCCATCGGGCTCACCGGCGGGCTCGCCGGCAGCGAGGTCCAGCAGCAGCGTGACCGCCGGCATGCGGAACGGGCGCTGATCGCGGGGGACGACCACGATGTCACCCTCGTCCGACAACGCCACCGCGCCCAGTTCCCCGAGCACATACGCGCCCAGCGCCCGCCGGGCCGGGTCCGCGGAGCCGCACAGCGACCGGGCCGCCTCGAAGGTCTCCCGATCACCGCGCAGCTGCAGAAACGCGGTGTACTCCGGCCGGCTGTCCTCGTCCACGGCGAGCGCGGCGGACACGAGCTCCGCAACCGGCAGATCACGAAGCGGAACCTCACCGTCGTCGGTGAGAACGGTCGCGGCAGTCCAGCTCATGGCCACCGACCGTAGCCGACCGCCGCCTCACCCACCGCCAGGCCCGAACCGCCTCACCCACCGCCGTGCCCGAGCCGGACCGCCCACTGCCGGCCCCGGGCCGGACCGCCGGTCGAAGACCAGCGCCCGGCCACCGCGACGACCCCGCACCCGCATCGCCGGTCACAGCCCGGACAGGATCTCCATCGCGCGGCGTTCCCGGCCGGCCAGGTCGGCGAGCAGCTCCGACGCCCGCACCAGCGGCCCGGGATCACCCGACTCGCCGGCCGCCGCGATCAGCCCGGCGACCTCGGTCCACCTCGGCGCGATCTCCGCGTACCCCCGATGCCCGGCCCGCAGCCGCTCGTCGTCGACGACCGTGGCCGCCTCGGCGAGGAAGTCCCGATACATCGCCCGGAACAGCCCGCCGCCGGTGCCACCCCGCTCCATCAGCATCGCCGCCATCGGCAGATCCCGTCCCGGATCCGTCGCCCGGTCGAGCCACCGCCGCACCCGCACGGCCGCCTTTCCGATCCCCCGATGGCCGAGATTCGCGATCGGCGGGTTCAGAAACGTCGCCGCGTTCCCCCGAACCGCCGCCCGGATCGCCACCCCGAGATCCGGGCGAGCCTCCGGGACCGCCAGGGTGAACGCCAGGTGCCGGGCAGTCATCGGCCCCCGCTCGGCCCGGGCCAGCGCCAGGCTCCGCAGCGAGGTGGTCACCGCCCCACCCTGCTGAGCGGTGTCGACCAGGTAGGCATCCGTGTCGTCGTATCCGTACATCGCCACGACATGCCCGCCGAAGTGCGTCCGCGCCGTGAAGTACTCCAGGTGGTAGCAGTCCAGCTGCAATCCCACCGGCCGCCCGGCGCCGAGCTCCGCGACGACGTTGCGCCACCCTCTGGCGGCCGAAGCGGTCTCGGTGACCCGCAGCTCGAGCCCGAGCCGCCCGGCAAGCGCCCGGGTGATCGCCATCGGCTTGGACCGCCCACCGAGGAACGGCACGTCCATCCCCTTGGCGTCCCAGTAGACGAACCCGAGCCCCTCCCCCAGCCCGAACAGCATCGCCTCGGACAGCTCCAGCCCCGCATGCCCGAGCAGAACCCCGAGCGCCGTCGTCTCACAGTGCCGCCCACCCGACAAGCCCACACCCTCGACGATCACGCGATCATCCGCCATAGCACCTCCGACTCTCCGACCAGCATTCCGAACAGGACACCGCACACCGCACCGAGGCCACGAAGGGTCACGGCTACGCCCCCGCCGCCGGTCACCCGCCCTGACCGGCGACTCACCAAGCCTCACCCCTGCCCCAGGGGCAGAGTCAACCCGCCGATCGCGGCAAATCCGAGAAATGCCCTGGGTCGGTCGGCGAAGCCGTCCTTGTGTATTTAAGGTGCGGCTCGCCGCACGCCCCGTAGGGCATCCTAGGACGATAGGATGTGGCTTCGTCGGATGAGCATCAGCGCAAGGCTTCGCCGGCCCAGCGGGCGATCACCTCGAGCACCGGCGCCCGCCCGGCGAGCCGCTCCGGCCACCCCCGCGAGTCATAGGCCGCCGCTGCCGGCTTGTCCCGCATCAGGGAATCGATCATGCGCGGTGCCAACCAGAAGTACTTCGCCGCGCCCGTCACCATGATCGCCCGCTGCACCAGCGACGGATCGACCTCGGACATCCCGCGCGCATAACCCTCGGTGACCGCCGCGAGGACCCCGTCCATCAGCGACAGATCGATCAGCCCGTCGAGAAAGGTGTCCAGCGCCAGATTCGCCGCATCCTCCCCGATCGCCCCCGGCCCCACGAACGCCCAATCCAGCAACACCGGCCCGGAATCGGCGAGGATCACATTCATCGGCCACACATCGTGATGGCACAACGTCCTAGGCAGCGAATCCGCGACCGCCAGCAGATCATGCCGCTGGGTCCACATCTCCCGCAGCCGCGCGCGCAGTTCCGGATCCCAGGCCGCCACCACGACCGGATGATCAAAATCCAATTCCGACGGTACGGGTTGTGCCAGGGTGTAATCCCGCAGGAAGTCCCGAGCCAGCCATTCCTCGTCCGGCGGCGCACCGATCCACCGCGACTGCGCGACCCCGAGCCGATAGGCGATGTCCCCCACGTCCGCGGGCCGCCACGCCGTCAGCGGAGTTCCGCGCACATCCGCGAGCAGCATCGCGATCGACCCGTCGGCCTGTTCCTCGAGCTCGTACAGTTCCGGGACGGACAGCCCCCCGGCGGCGAACGCGGTCCGCGCGAATCCACTCCGGTACGCGATCGGCTCCCGCCGCCAATAGTTGAAATGGCCGGGATCGTCGCTGGCCGCCAGATGTGGTGACGCCCCGTCCCGCCGCCGCATGACCACTTTGCGCACCGCGGTCCCGTCGCCCCGCGGCACCCGCCACACCCCGCCGGTGACCTCGTTGGCCGTCCCGTACGTCAGCTCCTCGGCGGTGGCGCTCACGACGGAACAATTCGGATGATCCACATGGTCTCGGATGGTAGACCGGTCGCATGCCCGAATTCCGGCCCGGCGTGGAACTGTCCCGGCGCTTCTACCTGGAGGCGGTACGCCCCCTGCTCGGCAACCGCCAGCACATCGCCGCCCGGATCGGCCCGGGCAGTGACGTGCTCGGCTTCGACACCGAGCGGTCCACCGACCACGACTGGGGTCCCCGCCTCGACCTGTTCCTCGAGGAGCCCGGCGACCTGGCCGAGGAGCTGCGGCACACGCTGCCGAAACAGTTCCTGGGCTGGCCGACGCACTTCGTCCCGCCCGGCGCCCGGGTCCGCTCGATGGCCGCCACCGACGGCCCGGTCGACCACTACGTCACGATCACCCCCCTGGACGCGTGGCTGCGCGCCCGGATCGGTGCCGACCCCGGCTGGCCGGCCATTCCGTGGCAGCGGCTGGCCGAGATCGCCGGGGGCGGCGTCTTCCACGACCCGGACGGCGAGCTGACCGCGATCCGGGCGCGCCTGTCCTGGTATCCGGACGACTTCTGGCGCTACGTGCTGGGCTGCCAGTGGGCGCGGATCGGCCAGGAGGAGGCGTTCCCGGGCCGCACCGCCGAGCTCGGCGACGACGCCGGGTCCCGGATCATCACGGCCCGCCTGGCCCGCGATGTCGCCCGGCTGCTGCTGCTCCAGCAGCGCCGCTGGCCGCCGTACGGCAAATGGCTCGGAACCGCGATCACCAGCGACCCGGCGGCGGACCACCTGGCCCGGGCATTGTCGGCAGACGATGCGGATCGCAGATCCGCGGCGCTCTGCGACGCCTACGAGGAGGCCGCCCGCAGGCAGAACGACCTGGGTCTGTGCCCGCCGCTGGACACCCGAAGGCGGCCGTATTTCGACCGCGGCTATCCGGTGATCGGCGCCGGCCGGTTCGCCGAGGCGCTCCTCGACGGGAAACCGGCGATCGGCACGATCGACCAGATCACCGACGCCAACGAGGTGCTGGACCACCCCGATATCTGCATCGCGGTAAGCGGATCGGCGCACTCACCGCGTCCTATGTGAGGAGAGCGGCGAACAGACCGGGGGAACAGTCGGGTGCACAGCGGATTCGAGGAATACGTACGGGCACGTGGGGAGGCGTTACGGCGCTTCGCCTACCTGCTCTGCGGGGACCGGCATCTGGGCGAGGATCTCGTCCAGGAGGTGCTGGTCAAGGCGTACCGAAGATGGCCGAGAATCGAAACGGATCAGCCGGACCGATATCTGCGGACCGCGCTCGTGCGTTCGCACGTCTCGTGGCTGCGCCGCCTGTCCAACACCGAGCGGCCGGCCACGATCCGTGACGAGCGCCCGGCTGGTGGCGACTTCGCCGACCAGCAGGCGCTGCGCGACGACCTGTGGACGCGGCTGTCCGGGCTGACCCGGGCGCAGCGTGCGGTGCTGGTGCTGCGCTACTACGAGGACCTCGACGACCGGCAGATCGCGGAGATCCTGCGCTGCGCGCCGAGCACCGTCCGCGTGCACGCCACCCGCGGCCTGGCCCGGCTGCGCAACGACCTGAACCCAGCACTGTCCGAGCGGTCGGGAGCGAAATGATGACCCTGGAAGAGGACCTGCGGACCACGTTGCGGGACCGGGCCGCCGACGACGCCGCACCGCGGCCGGACCTGTGGGCGGGCGTGACCGACGGCGTACGCCGGGACCAGCGCCGCCGCCGCGCCACCGTGGCCGTCGCCGCCGCCCTGGTGGTCGGCGCCGCGAGCGTCACGATCCCGCTGCTGCGGCACCACCAGCACCCGCCGAACCCGCCGGTCGTGCAGCGGACCGACGGCTGGGGCCCGCCGGCCTGGCCGGAGCCGGTCTTCCCGATGCGGCCGACCTGGCTGCCCGGCGGCCTCGGCTCCCACGAGGTCATGAAGATGGGCCCGAACGTGCTGCTGCAGTACGAGAAGGACCCGTCGGTGCTCGACGTGGAGATCGGCCCGCTGCAGGCCGACTGGGAGACCGAGGCGGAACAGACCCACGCCTCGACGGTCAACGGGCGGCCGGCCGAGGTGCACCGGACCAAGGAGTTCGACGGCGCCGGCAAGCACGACCAGTACGTCGGCGTCCGCTGGCAGCTGGCCGACGGCCGGTGGGTCTCCGTGCTGAGCTGGGGTCCCCGGACCGAGGCCGACGTGCTGCGGATCGCCACGGGCCTGACCACCGACGGCAGCATCCCGGCCGGGAAGCCACAGTTCACGTTCGCGACCGTGCCGCCCGGCCTGACCCTGGGGCACCGGTCGCAGGGCATCACCTGCCTCGCGCCGCCGGCCCTGGTCAACCAGGACCGTCCGGCGCAGATCGGCGTGTGCGTGACGCTGGAGTCGGCCGACGACGCCGGCCAGGAGCCCCCGATGGAGGAGGTCACCGTCAACGGGAGGCACGCGGTCTACTACCCGGAGCTGCATCAGCTGGTCATCGACTGGACGAACGCGATGAAGCTGGTGGTCAACTGGGACCCGGAGACCGTCCCGCTCACCCGCGAGGACGTGCTCCGCTTCGCGAGCGGCATCTCCTAGCCGGCCGTCGCGGCGCCGTCATCGGCCGACGACGGCCGACGACGGCGCCGCGGGAACGGCGTTGTCGACGAGGACGGCGGCGATGGCGGCCGCGGTGCTGAACGCCTCGGCGTCCAGCACCCGGCTGCGAGCCGACGCCCCGTCCAGCAGCAGCGCCAGCTGCTCGCCGAGTTGCTCGGGGTCGGCGGCGCCGGCCTCGCGGGCGGCCTCGGTGAGCCGGGCGGCGAAGGCCTTCTTGTAGTCGCGGGCGTGCACGCGGGCCGGGTGGCCCGGGTCGGGGATCTCGACCGCCGCCGCGATGAACGGGCACAGCGGCGAGTGGATGTCGAAGACCGCGAGGAGTCGTTCCCGCGGGGTGAGCCCGGCGTGCTCGAACACCTCGGGCAGGACGTCGGGGTCGAACCGGCGCAGGCACTCGGCGATCAGCTCGTCCTTGCCGGCGAAGTGCTGGTAGAGCGTGCGCTTGGACACCTCGGCCACCGTGCAGAGCTGGTCCAGGCCGGTGCCGTTGATGCCCTGGTCACGGAACAGCTGCTGGGACGCGCTGACGATGCGCTCCCGGGCGCCCCGGCCGCGGCGCAGACCTCGCGGCCCCTTCTCCAACTCTGTCACCAGCCCAGCTTAGCCCTTGGGTACGGATCGGTGTGCATAGCTTGCGCCGGCCCCGACCGCCCGCTACGTTAAGTGCACAGATCGGTGTACATAACATCGGCACGGCAGGTGAATGGAGTCGTCGTGGGAAAGCTCGATGGCAAGGTCGCGGTGATCACCGGCGGGACCAGTGGGATGGCGCTGGCCGGAGCGAAGCTGTTCGTCGACGAGGGCGCGCACGTCTTCATCTCGGGCCGGCGGAAGGACGCGCTGGACGAGGCCGTCGCGCTGATCGGCCGGAACGTGACCGCCGTGCGGGCCGACTCGGCCGACCTCGACGACCTGGACCGGCTGTTCGAGACGGTCAAGCAGGAGAAGGGCAGCATCGACGTGCTGTGGGCCAGCGCCGGAACGGGCGAGCAGGGCCGGCTCGGCGAGATCACCGAGAAGCAGTTCGACGACGCCTTCTCGCTGAACGCGCGCGGCACGCTGTTCACGGTCCAGAAGGCGCTGCCGCTGTTCAACGACGGCGGCTCGATCTTCATGACCGGGTCGAACGCGTCGCTCCGCGGCTACCCGGACTGGAGCGTCTACGCGGCGAGCAAGGCCGTGCTGCCCGCCTACGCCCGGGTCTGGGTGTCCGAGCTGCGCGACCGGCGGATCCGGGTGAACGTGCTGACCCCGGGCCAGGTCGCCACCCCGATCCTGGCCGAGGTGATGGACGCGCGGACGAAGGCGCAGTTCGAAGCCATGATCCCGCGGCGCGAGATGGGCCGCCCGGAGGAGATCGCGGCGGTCGCGCTCTTCCTCGCCTCGGACGACTCGAGCTACGTCAACGGCATGGAACTGGTCGCCGACGGCGGCACCACGGTCATCTGAGCCCGTCCCGTCGACATGACCCACGCCCTGGAGTGGGCCGGCCTCCTCCTGGTCGGCCTGGCCCTGCGCGCCGAGCCCCGCTGAAGGCGGCACTCGCCGAAGGGGCCGATGCAGGCCCCGTCGGCGAGACCGAAAACCCTTCCTAGGCGAGAACCTCTACGGCTACGTCATGGCCGCCATAGTTCTCCGGAATCGTGGTGACGATCATCGCCTTCATCACGACGGTCTCCCGAAGAACCTGCGCCACCATCGGCGGCCCGGTCAGCAGCGGGCAGACTGGATGGTTCGCCAGCCGCGGCCGGGCCAGGTCACCCGCATCGATACTCGCTCCGCGGTCACGCCACCCGCCTCTCCTGACGGGCCTTCCATTCCTCCAGCCGGCGCTCCGCAGCGGCTTCCTTGGCCTGAAATTTCTCCTCGTCCTCCATGGTCCAGGGTTTCGGCGCGGGCAGGCCTGCCCGCGCGCAGAACTGCTCCTGGAACTCCCGGCGTTCCTTGATGAGCTGCGGAATACCTTCTTCCGCCGAGCCCAGAGGGGTGTCGTGCGACATGTTGACGAGGGTACAGACCTAGTCGCCCGAAAGGAAGTCGCGCGACTAGGTGACATACGACAGTCCATCGGGATCTTGACCGAGCGACGCCGTTCGATCACCATGGCCGGATGCTCGACATGCCGCCGACCCGGCCGCTGTTCATCACCCCGTCCAAAATCGAGGTTTTCGGCTTCCCCGCCGCCGGCGACGACGCCCTGCGCTGGTCGGAGCGATTGCGGCGGGCCCACCGGGAGACCGGCCTCTGGCCACTGCTGATGGACGACGAGGCCCCCGAATACCTGACCGACTCATATGCCGACGCCACGGTCACCTGGTCACCGGCCGACGCGGACCAGATCGACGGCGCCGCTGTCCTGGCCGAACGCGGCGTCCGTTCGCTGAGCTCCGGCTCACCCGAGTACGCCGCGGTGCTGCGCGCCGAACTCGCCGGTCAGGGCGCCTGGCCCGCGGAGCCGGAGCGCCGCGGTTTCGGCCTGCCCTACGGCTGGAACGACGAGCCGAACGAGGTCACCGTGGCCCTGGTGCCGGCCGCCGAGCCGTGGCTGGTCCCGGTGACCCTGCAGTACGGATCGTGGAACGACTACCCGGACCCGGCCGAGCACGCCGCGATCATGCGCTACTGGCACGGCCGCTACGGTGCCGAACCGGTCGTCTGGACCGGCACGACCGTCGAGTACGCCGTCGCCCGCCCACCGTCCACCCGGGCCGACGCGATCGCCCTGGCCTGGGAATACCGCCAGTACAACGACGGCGAATACGACAACTACTACGCGGATTCCCTCACTGATCTGGCCGCCAGCCTGCTGAATGCCCCGGTCTGGCGCATGTGGTGGGACTGACGGCCGGCACAGTCAAAAATCAATTCAAGAGCGATTTTGCGTACGGCGTAACCGTCACCCGATCGATCACCGGAGCGTAGGCCGACCGGAGCAGCACGTCCGGCCACGTCTGCGACGCGTAGGTCGTCCCGTCGAAGTTCGGCAGTTCCGCCGACGAGAAACTCACCCGGTTGACCCCGCGCCGCAGCGTCACCGGAACGGTCAGCTCCCAGAAGTTGTTGTCGTGGAAACTGTGCGGGAAGAGCACCCGGGTCGCCGCTCCCCCGTTCACCGCGAGGTCGGCGTGCCGGGCGAGCGGATCCGGGTTGTAGTGGGTCGCCTCGGCCTGTTCCGGATTCGAGTACCGGATCCGCAGCGCATACGTCCCGGCCCGATCCGCGGGAACGGTGAACGTCACGGTGTTCGCCGGCCCGTTGCCGACTCCGGAAACCGCGGCGCCCCCGCTGGCGAGCGACCTGGGCACCACGGCGGCCGTTCCGGTCAGGGTGGCCGACTCGGCCTCGAGAACGGTCGACGGAAGATGCGCCGACGCCCGTACCGTCAACCGGTCCAGAACCGTGCCGTTCCGGCCCGCCGTGACCACCACTTTGTTGATGCCGCCGGAGAGCGAGACCGCCGCCTTGGCGGCGACCGGAATGCCGTTGACGGTCACCGAGCCGCCGGCCCCGGCGTCGATGGTCGATTCCGCGTCGGCCTTGGAGTAGACCCAGAACGTCGCCGTTCCGCCGCGTTTCAGGCTGACCCGGCCGGCCGAGACGGATCGCACCCCGGTCAGGTCGGCCCGCGCCGCCGGATAGACCGCGGTGGCCGCCGCCGGATTCGGCAACGCCAGCGTGATCCGGTCGAGAATCGCGTCACCCTTGGTCGCTTTCGTCCCGTCGAGACTGCGGGCCGCCAGCGAGATCGTGTGCTTTCCGGCGGTCAGCGCGACGCTCGTGTCGGTGTGGTCCCAGACCACCCACTTGTAGCCGAGCGGCAGGTGGATCTCCTGCTCGGCGGCGCCGTCGACGCGCAGGAACACATTCGTCGGCCCCTGCTCCTTGACCAGGTCGTAGGTGTTCAGCGAATTCGCGAAGACGCTCAGGTCGTACGTTCCGGCCGTGGGCACGTCGACGCTGAAATCGAGGACGCCGTCGCTGCCGGTGCGCAGTCCGCCGACGTCGTATCCGCCGGAGGTGTAGAACTTGGAGACGTCCGCGGTCGACCCTTCCGGCCCGTTCTTGCTGTATCCGCTTCCGGTGTAGGTGGCGTTCTCGGCCTCGTACGAGCCGTTCCAGAGCGCCGGAACGGCGCCGGCTTGCGGCTTGGCCGGGCCGGGCGAGAGGACGATTTCGTACGCCGAGGAGTCGACCAGATTCGACAATTCCACGGCCACCGCGTCGTCCCGTACCCGCAGATCGGTTTCCGCCACCAGCCGAGGCTGAGCCGAATCGCCCACCTGGCCGGTCCAGGGAATTTCCCGGATCGTGGCGTGCACCGTCTTGCCGAAAACCGCGGACGGCACGTTGTCGAAGCGAAGGTATCCGGCGCCGGTCGAGCCGCCGATGATGGCCCGGGCCTGTTTCTTCTGTCTGTCGAGGGTGGCGACGCCCTGCATCGTGTAGTTCTGCCCCGGGTACGGCGGGGTGACCTCAACGGTGTTCCCGGTCATGCCGCCGTACGCGTTGAACAGCCACCACTGCCCGTTCCCGCGATCGGCCTGCACCGCGGAGTCGGAGATGTTCCCGTCGATGTTCCAGTACGCGATGTCCGCGTCGACCTTGGACTCCTCGATCGCCGAGATCCACTGGATCATCTGCCCGGGAACCGAGGTGTGGTAGTTGAACGCGTACTCGTTGATGTTGATCGGCAATTGACGCCCGAGAATGGCGGCTTCCCATTCCCGGTAGAGGGCGACGTCCTGCCGGACCTTCTCCGGGTGGCTGAGCTCGTGCCAGGTCATCACGTCCGGCACGGTCCCGGCGGCCCGCGCGTGGGTGAGGAAGCCCTGGATCTGGGTGTAGAGCACGCTGGTGTTCGGCCCGGCGATCCGCGCGGCCGGCATCTTGCCCTTGATCAGGCGGTACACGTCGTCCCAGGCGGCGAAGTAGTCGGTCGGGTCGCTGAGCCAGCTGACCCCGTTGTAGCTCCACTCGCCGGTGCCGAACATGTTGCCCTCGGGCTCGTTGAACGGCACGAAGACGATGTGACCCTGGTATTTCGGGTCGAGCGTCAGCACCTGGTCGACCTGCTCGGCGATCTTCTCCCGGTAGAGAGCCATCTTCTCCGCGGGGGTGCTGCCCGGCCACTGGTACGGGAAGCCGCGATGAATATCGGTCATGTAGATGTAGACGTCGCCGCCGGTGCTGTCCGTCAGCGGCTTGACCACCTCGAGGGCGTCGGCGCCCGGGTGCTGCGGGCCGTCCTGCGCCTTGGTCGAGACCGTGCGCAGGTGCATGCCCTCGATCAGGTTGTCGGTGGGGACGCCGGCGCCGTAGAGCCCGTAGAGCGAGCCGGACGCGCCACCGTGGAAGGCACCGGTGGATTTGCCGAGGTCGATCGTCATCTCGCCCTCGCGGATCACGGTGACCGTCGCGGTGACCGGGGTCCCGCCGGCGGTTCCGGTGACGGTGAAGACGCCACGCTGGGCGTACTGCGCGGGGTCCACCGCCGCCCAGGTGATCGGGACGTCGCGGGCGTAGCTGTCGGAGAACGTGCCGCGGACGGTCGCCGGGAGCGCCGGGGCGGTGCCGATCGTCGTCCGTACGTCGAAATCGGTCTGGGAAAGACCACTCAGGGTCGGCAAGGCGCCGCCGAAGAGATCCGCGACCTGGGCCGGGGTGAGCGCGCTGTCGTAGACCCGGAAGTCGTCGACGGCCCCGTCGAAGAGCGGATCAGCATAGAAGGACTTCCCGATGTAGCCGGAGAAAGTCGCGGTGTCCAGCAGGTCACCCGCGCTGATCGTGGTCGCCGCGGACGACACGGCAACCCCGTCGAGATAGCTGGTCAGCCGGTCAGCCGCGGTGTCCAGCGTGACCGTCAGCAATTTCCACACCCCGGAAGGCAGCGCCGCCGAGCCGGTGACCTGGGCCTCCGCCCCGCCACCGCCGACCGTCACCGCGGTCCGCAGCAGCCCGTCACCGTTGTACGGCGTGCTGAACAGGTACCGCCCGTTGTCCTTGCCGAGCGCGTAGATCCACTGCCACGGCGCGGTCGTCCCGTCCCACTTCACCCGGACGGAAACGGTCAGATCGGTCCGCCCGGCGAGCACCCCGCGCGGGACGGTGACGTAGGCGCCGGCCGAGTTGGTCGCGCCGCCGGGCAGCTGCAGGGCACCGTCGACCAGGGCGGCGGTGCTCCCGTTGACCAGGGTGCCGTTCAGCCCGTGGCCGGAGGTGTCGGTGATGACCCCGGTGAGGTCGTCGTGGTCGAAGTCGTAGGCGACCACCGGATCGGGCAGGTCGGCGGCGGCCGCGGCGGGGACCGCGGGCAGCAGCACGACCAGCGCGGCCAGCAGGGCGAGAGGTCTCATGGCGCTCATCTCCACGGTTCGGAAACTTTTTGCCGCACGGGGACAGCGATTTCCGCCAGGTTACGACCGGAGTACACAGTGGTCAATGAGCGCGGTTGAGGAAAAGGGTTTCCGTCGGTAGCGTGGGACCGTGCCAGGGAAAATCAAAGCGCGCGCCGGGATCGCCGACGTGGCCCGCCTCGCCGGCGTCTCGATCGGGACGGCGTCCAAGGCGCTGAACGATCGCGGACAGCTGCGTGAGGAGACCCGCGCCCGGGTCCAGGCCGCCGCCGAGCAGCTCGGCTTCATCCCGAGCTCGGTCGCGACCAGCCTGCTGACCGGGCGCACGTTCACCGTCGGCCTGATCATGACCGATCATCACGGCCGGTTCAGCCTGCCGGTGCTGCACGGCGCCGAGGACGCGCTCGGCTGGGCGGAGACGCTGGCGTTCGTCTGCGACACCCGCGACGACCCGATCCGCGAGCAGCATTACGTGCGCAGCCTGCTCGGCCGCCGGGTGGACGGGATCATCGTCGCCGGTCGGCGGGCCGAGGCCCGGCCGCCGCTGCTGACGAAGTCACCGGTCCCGGTCGTCTACGCCTTCGCCCGCTCCGCGGACGAGGCGGACTGCAGCGTGGTCACCGACGAGGCCGGCGGCGCGATCATGGCAATCGAGCATTTGGTACGGACCGGGCGCCGTCGCATCGCCCACGTCACCGGCCCGCACGGGCACGCCTCGGCGATCGCCCGGGTCGACGGGGTCAACCGCGGACTCGCCGCGGCCGGGCTCGAGCTGGTCGGCGAGCCCTGGTACGGCGGCTGGAGCGAGGTCTGGGGCCGGTTCGCGGCGGCCGCGCTGACCCGCGAGCACCCGGACGTCGACGCGGTCTTCTGCGGCAGCGACACGATCGCCCGCGGCGTGGCGGACGGCCTGCGCGAGGCGGGCCGCCGGGTGCCGGAGGACGTGGCGCTGGTCGGCGTGGACAACTGGGCCCCGGTCGCCGAGGAGTGCCGGCCCCCGCTGACCAGCGTCGACCTGGACCTGCGCCAGGTCGGCCACCGCGCCGGCCGGCTCCTGCTGCAGGCGATCGAGAGCGGTCACACCGCGGGCGTGCACTCGGTCGAGTGCCAGCTGGTGGTCCGCTCCTCGTCCGCGCCGGCGTGACTCAGACCAGGACGCGGGCGGTGTTCACGCACTCGGCGACGTCGAGCACCAGCAGCAGCCGGCCCTCGGTCTTGTAGGCGCCGGTGACCAGCGCCCGGGACGGCCCGGTCAGGGTCGCCGGCGGCTCCTCGAACAGGTCCGCGTCCAGGTCGGCGACCTGCCCGATCCGGTCCACCAGCAGGCTGACCGGCTCCCCGGCGTACCGCACGATCACGTTCATCACCAGGCCGGACATCTCCCGGCGCGGCAACCCGAACTGCACCCGCAGGTCGACCGCGGCGATCACCTGGCCGCGCAGGTTGAACAGCCCGCCGACGGCGTTCGGCGCCAGCGGCACGGGCGTGTACTCGCTGTACGAGAGCACCTCCTGCACCGCGTCCACGTCCACCCCGAAGAACTGACCGGCGACCTCGAAGGTGACGAACTGACGACTGGACATGCGCTGCTCCCGGGGATGGTGACCGCCGGGGTAACTGCCGCGACTGGTCGAGGCCCTTATCGGGTCCCCGGGCCCGGAACGAAGCAATCCGGCTCGGCCAATCAGAGCAATGCCCGGCCGAGCGTGACGATCGACGCCACCACCAGGGCGGTGAGCACCACGTACCGGAAGTTGGTCAGCCGCGCGAAGACCCGCTCCCCGGCCAGCCAGCCCACCACGACCGCCGGGATCCCGATCGCCGTCACCAGCCAGGCCACGTGACTGATCACCCCGGTCACCGCGAACCCCAGGACCCCGCCGAGGCCGACCGGCACGAAGATCGCCGCGAGCGTCGCCCGGAACACCCGGGGCGGCAGGCCGGTCGCGGCCAGGACCGCGGCCATCGGCGGCCCGTTCACCCCGGCCGACGTGGTCAGGATCCCGGAGAGCAGCCCGGCCGCGGCGATCGTGACCGGGTGCGGGGACACCCGCAGCCCACGCCAGATCGCCCCGGTCCCGGCCAGCACCACGACCGCGATCAGGATCGACAGGGCGCGGGCCGGGAGCACCCGGAGCAGCCACAACCCGAGCGGCAGCCCGGCCAGGCCGGCGATCAGCACGGTCCGCGCGATCGGCCACCGCACGTGCGCCCGGTCCCGGACGGCGACGGCCAGGTTGACCAGCAGCACCAGGATCGTCGAGCCGACCACGGCGTCGACCGGGCCGACGATCAGGCCGAGCAGCGGCACGGACAGCAGCGAGTACCCGAACCCGGTGATCACCTGGGCGCAGGACGCGACGGCCAGGATCACCGCGACCGTCAGCGCGGCGGGTGTGCTCACCGCCCGGCCGCGGCCCGCAGCACCTCGGTGACCAGGCGCGCCACGTGCGGCCCGGCCAGCTCGTACACCTGACGCCGGCCCTCCCGGCGGACCCGGACCAGGCCGGCCAGCCGCAGTTTCCCGAGGTGCTGCGAGACGGCCGGCCGGGCGGCGCCCGCGACCCCGGTCAGCGCGGTGACGTCCCGCTCCCCCGGCACCAGCGCGGCGAGCAGGCGCAGCCGGGTCGGGTCGGCCAGCATCCCCAGCATCGTCGTTGCCACCGAGATGGTGTCGCCCGACGTGTGTTTCTGCAGGTCATTGGCATCTGCAACGTTGTCGCGTGCGCGCATGAGCACATATTATGAGGACGACAGCACGATGAGAAGACGTCCGGGGGAACCGAGAATGGCCTCGCACCACGATCACGCGCACGCCCCGAAGAGCCGCTGGCGGCACCTGCTGACCCCGCACTCGCACGACGCCGCCGACCGGGTCGACGACGCGATGGAGTCGTCCCGGGCCGGCATGCGCGCGCTCTGGATCTCGCTGCTCGCGCTCGGGCTGACCGCCGCCGCCCAGGCCGTCGTCGCCTACGCCTCCGGCTCGGTCGCGCTGCTCGGCGACACCCTGCACAACGTCGCGGACGCGCTGACCGCGGTGCCCCTGGGCATCGCGTTCTGGCTGGGCCGGCGCGCCGCGACCCGGGCGTACACCTACGGCTTCGGCCGCGCCGAGGACCTGGCCGGCATCGTGATCGTGCTGGTCATCGCCGCCTCCGCGGCCGCGTCCGCGTTCTTCGCGGTCACCCGGCTGCTCGACCCGCGGCCGATGACGCACCTGCCATGGGTCCTCGCGGCCGGCGTGATCGGCTTCGCCGGCAACGAGCTGGTCGCCCGCTACCGGATCACGGTCGGCCGCCGGATCGGCTCGGCCGCCCTGGTCGCCGACGGCCTGCACGCCCGCACCGACGGCTTCGCCTCCCTCGCCGTGGTCCTCGCCGCCGGCGGCGCCGCGCTCGGCTGGCGATGGGCAGATCCGGTCATCGGCCTGGCGATCACGGTCGCGATCGGGTTCGTCCTCAAGGACGCCGCCCGCGAGGTCTACCGCCGCCTGATGGACCGCGTCGACCCCGGCCTGGTCGACCGCGCCGAGCGCGAGCTGCGCCTGATCCCCGGCGTCCGGGACATCTCCGGCCTGCGGATGCGCTGGGTCGGGCACCACCTGCACGCCGAGGCCGCGGTCGTCGTCGACGCCGCGCTGAGCCTGATGGCCGCGCACGAGATCGCCGCCGACGCCGAGCACCAGCTCACCCACCACGTCCCCCGCCTCACCGAGGCCACGGTGCACGTCGACCCGGACACCCACCCCGGCGCCGAGCACCACCTGCGCATCTCGCACACCCGCCTGGGCGTCTGATCACCTCCGGACAAATCAAGATCAAATTCTTCATTGCCACGGCTGCGGCCGATAACTGATCGTCGCTCCCGCGGGGACCCTTCCGGGCCTCGCAGGGCGCGGGGCGCCCAAAACGCGAGGCCCTCCAGGGCGGCGTCCGAGGGTGGTCGCGGTTTCAAAGGACCCACGCGAGGCGGCGGCCACGCGAGGCCCGGCCGCGGCTCGCGGTGTCGGCTGGTGGTCACGGCTGTTCCGAGCGCGCGAAGCAGCCCTCACTGCCAGCCGGGTCCGCCGGCGCGGCTGGGGCTGGGCCTGGCGGCGCGGGTCGCGGGCCACCGCTGCGGTCACCGAGGCCGGCTCGGCTGGTGGGCCGGGGTGCTTCGGGGCCGGGGCGGATAGAGTCCGGACACGTGACGACGATTTCGGTGGCCGCCCCGTCCGACCGTACAAAAGTGATCTCTTCTCTTGTCCCTGCCTTTGCGCAGGACCCGGTGCTGCGCTGGCTGTTCCCGGACGACGCGACCTACCCCCGTTACGCGGGCGCGTTCTTCGGGCGGCTCTTCGACAAGCGCGTCGGCCGGGACTCGATCTGGATCGCCGACGGCGGGCACGCGGCCGCGATCTGGGAGCCCCCGGCCGACGGCAGCCCGGCGCCCGACCACGCGCTGGACGTCCCGGCCGACGTGCACGCCCGCGTCGACGCCTACGACCACGCCGTGCACGCGGTGCTGCCCGACGGCCCGTTCTGGTATCTCGGCGTCCTCGGCACCCACCCGGACCACCAGGGCCGCCGCCTCGGGCACGCGGTGATGGCCGAGGGCCTCAAGCGGGCCGCCGCCGACGGGGTGCCCGCGATCCTGGAGACCGCCACCGAGGGCAACGTCGGCATGTACCGGCGGGCCGGCTGGGAGGTCGTCGCCGCGGCCACCGCGCCGTTCCGGTTCTGGGTGCTGCAGCAGCAGCCTCAGGGCTTGTAGAGCGCGTCCCGCACGTTCTTCTGCACCGCGACCGCGGCGTAGAGCGACAGCACGAACGCCAGCCCGTAGAAGCCCTTCTCGCTCTTGGTCATCTCGGCGTTCCAGAGCCCGACGCCGTACGAGAGGATCCCGACCGCCAGCGCCGCCCAGGACGCCCCCACGAACGCGGGGGTCGGCCGGAGCGGCTGCGGCGGTGGCTGCTGCTGATAATTCACCACTTACCGGACATTACCCGGTCGGGCGATAGATGTCCGGCTCCAGATAAATGACCTTCGCGGTCGGCACCGCCGCCCGGACCCGGGCCTCGGCGTCGTCGATCGTGGCCGCGATGTCCCGGCCCTCGTCCTGCTCCCCGATCGCGATCTTCGCGGCCAGCAGCAGCTCCTCCGGCCCCAGGTGCATGGTGCGCAGGTGGATCACCCGCTGCACGCCGGGCGACGCGAGCAGCGCCGTCTCGATCGCGGTCAGCTGCTCCGGCACCGCCGACTCACCGATGATCAGGCTCTTGGTCTCCACCGCGAGCACCACCGCGACGCCGACCAGCAGCAGGCCGATCATCAGCGTGGCGATGCCGTCGTAGACGCCGTTGCCGGTGGCCACGCTCAGGCCCACGCCGAGCAGCGCGAACAGCAGGCCGAGCAGCGCGCCGGAGTCCTCGAGGAGGATGACCGGCAGCTCCGGGTTCCGGGTCCGCACGATGAACCGGAACCAGCTGCGCTTGCCGCGCACCCGGTTCGCCTCACCGACCGCGGTCCGCAGCGCGTACCCCTCGAGCACCGCGGCGATCACCAGCACGATGACCGCGACCAGCGGCGACTCCAGCTCGTGCGGGTCGATGACCTTGTGGTAGCCCTCGTACACCGCGTACAGCCCGCCGAGGCTGAACAGGATGATCGCGACGATGAACGCGTAGACGTAGCGCTCCCGGGCGTAGCCGAACGGGTGCAGGGCCGACGCCGGCCGCTTCGCCCGGCGGCCGCCGACGAGCAGGAGCACCTGGTTGGTCGAGTCCGCGACCGAGTGCACGCCCTCGGCGAGCATCGAGGCGGAGCCGGTGACGGCCGCGGCGACGAACTTGGCGACGCCGATCGCGAGATTCGCGCTCAGCGCGGTCACCACGGCCTTGGTACTGCCTTCGGTTGACATGGTTCCTCTCTGAAAAAGCTTGTCCGGCAATTGTAAAGCCAAGATCAAGTTTCCCATTCCGGGGGAAGAACTACGGGACATCCCGGATGTGATCAGGAGCATCGAAACGGGACGATTCCGGATGACTCACAGGGGAGGACACCGTGAAGCGCATCCTGGTCTCCGTGGCCGCGTTACTGCTGGTCGCGGCGTGTGGATCCACGAACACCCCGGCCGCCGCGCCGGCCACCTCGAACCCGCACGCCGGCCACTCGGCCGGCTCCGCGCCGCCGCCGAAACCGCTGCGTACGGGCGAGCGGTTCGTCGATCTGAAGCTGCCCCAGCCCTACACCCCGCAGGCCCCGAACGGCGGCACCGACGACTACCGCTGCTTCCTCGTCGACCCCGGCCTGACCACGACGTCGTTCCTGACCGGCAGCCGGTTCCAGCCGCAGAACGCGGCGATCGTGCACCACGCGATCTTCTACCGCCTCGACCCGGAGCAGGCCACCGAGGCCGTCAAGGTCGACGCCGAGACCCCGGGCGAGGGCTGGACCTGCTTCGGCGACGCCGGCGTCGAGGGGCAGACCGCGTGGGTCGCGCACTGGGCGCCCGGCGCCGGCGAGACCCTGATGCCCGACGGGTTCGGCTTCTCCATGCCGCCCGGCAGCAAGCTCGTCATGCAGGTCCACTACAACATGCTCGACGACGGCGCGGCCGGCCAGACCGACCAGTCCGGCATCCAGCTGCGCGTCGCCGGCGGCACCACCGCGCTCAAGCCGCTGAACACCGCGCTGTTCCCGGCCCCGATCGAGCTGCCCTGCGCGGCCGGCGAGACCGGTCCGCTCTGCGACCGTGCCGCCGCCGTCGCCGACGTCGGCAAGCGCTTCGGCGAGCAGGCCGGCCAGCAGGAGAGCCACCTGATCCAGGGCTGCAGCGCCGGCAAGATCACGGCCGGCAACACCCAGCACTGCGACCAGCCGATCGACGAGTCCGCCACGATCTACATGGCGGCCGGCCACATGCACCTGCTCGGCCGCTCCATCAAGATCGAGCTGAATCCCGGCAAGCCCGGCGCGCAGACCATCCTGGACGTCCCGCAGTACAACTTCGACAACCAGGCCCTGGTCCCGCTCCCGAAACCGATCCCGGTGAAGGCCGGCGACACCGTCCGCGTGACGTGCACGCACGACGCGAAACTGCGACAGCTGCTGCCGCAGCTGCAGAAACTGCCCCCGAGGTACGTCGTCTGGGGCGAGGGCACCAGCGACGAGATGTGCCTCGGCATCCTGGTCGTCGCGGGCTCCTGACCCACCCCTCCCGTCCGGCGGTGCCCCGGTGGCGCCGCCGGACGTCCGCTGTCCGGGGACGTCACACGCCCTCGAGCATCCTAGGAAGATAGGTAGTCACTAGTTCGGGTCGCGGGCCCACTCGAAACGGTGACGGTCGATGCCGGACCGAGCCGGGTATCCGGGCCTGTCACACCGCATCTGGCCTCGTGACAAGCACCGATTGCCCGCCCCGGCACCCCGCCCCCGCGCAAAAGTTTCCGCAATACTTGGCCCCGCGGGGTACAAAACGGGGTTGCTGTGTGCCTATAGTCGCTTGCATGAAAACAAAACGCCCCCAACTGATGGGCACCTACGAGATCGGCCTCCGCCTCGGCTCGATCAGCCGCCAGCGGGTCAACCAACTCACCGCCAAGGAGCACTTCCCCAAACCGGCCGCGACCCTGGGCCAGGGCCGCGTCTGGCTCGCCGAGGACATCGAGGACTGGATCACCCACCACCGCACCGACCCGGTCCGAGCGACCGGAAAGGCCTGACGTCACCACCCACCTAGAATCGACGCAGGTACGGCGTCCCGGACTACGACCCCCTCCCCCGCACCACCGTCGAGGAGGTCCGGGAAGCCCAGCTCCCCTCGATGACCCCGATTCACCACAGCCCGGAATCCCGGCTCACCGCGCTCATCGGCGCGACGCTCCAGGAGGTGCACATCCTGGAGCCCGACGGCGAGCACGACGACCGGCAGGTATTCGCCGCATGACGGTCGTCGCCGGTGCGACTGCGACACCCCGCCGGCCGATCCCGCCGACCTCCTGCGGCTCCCCCGGCATCCGGAGACCGGCACGGTGTGACGGCCACCCACCGGCGGTATCCCCGGGCCGCCCGCCCGGGGCGCCCGGCACCACCTGACGGTCCACCTCGGACGCCGCTCACCCGGGCGCCCGTTCCGGCTCGACCTCCGCCCGCCGGGACACCATGGCCGCGCCCAGCGGGCCCGCCGGCACCCGGCTGGACTGCGCGTCCTCTACCGGGGCTGATCGAAACAGCGCTGATCGAAACCCGGGCGGCTACCGAGAAGGCTGATCGAAGACGGCCAGGTGGCGGGTGCGGGCGGCGGTCAGGTGGGCTCGCATCGCGGCCTCCGCGGCGTCCGGGTCGCCGGCTTCGATCGCGGCGGCGATCAGCTCGTGCTCGCGGCGGGTCGAGGCGGTCTCCGCGTACGGGAAGTACAGCCGGTGAATGTGGAGGTGCGCGTGCAGCCGCGTGATCGCCTCGCGCAGCAGCGGATTCACCGCCGCCGCGGCGACCAGGTCGTGGAAGCGCGCGTCCGCGGCCGTGAACGCCGCGTGCGACGACGACACCTCGTACGAAAGCGATGCCTCTGCCGAGAGCCCGGCCCGAGCCGCGCCGGAGGCCCGCGCCGCCGCCCAGCGCGCGGCCGCGGTCTCCAGGAGCAGCCGCATGTCGAACATGTCGCCGAACTCGTCCCGGGTCAGCAGCGGCGCCACCGTGTACCCCGCGAGGGGCCGTTTGCGGACCAGCCCCTCGGACTCCAGCCGGGCCAGCGCCTCCCGCACCGGGGTGGGCGAGACGTCCAGCGTGCGGGCCAGCGCGTCGATGTTGACGCGTTCCTCGGGGGCGAGCTGATGCTCCAGGATCATCGACTTCAGCGAGTCGTGGACGTCATCGCTGAGCACCGAGCGGCGAATCGGCCCCGACATCGACTTCCTCCATCGGACGGTTGACTAACGCGGCGAAGCGGATTAGACAGATACCCGGATCCTATAGGATCTACGAAAGGACCGTGAAGTGGATCCGTTCGAGAGGGTGCCCCTGGGCGGCACCGGCGTCACCGTGACCCGCCTCGGGATGGGCCTGGCCCCGATCGGCGGGCTGTTCACGCCGGTCGGCGACGCGGACGCGATCGGCGCGGTCGAGGCCGCCTGGCGGCACGGGGTGCGGTTCTTCGACACCGCCCCGCTCTACGGCTCCGGCCTGTCCGAGCGCCGGGCCGGCGCCGCCCTGCGCGGCCGCGACGGGTTCACCCTGGCCACCAAGGTCGGCCGCCGGCTGGTCCCGGGCGCCGACCCGGAGCAGGAGATCTGGACCGAGCCGTCCGGGACGGCGCCGGCCTGGGACTTCAGCGCCGACGGGGTCCGCGCGCAGCACCGCGAGAGCCTGGAGCGGCTCGGCCTGGACCGGGTCGACGTCCTGCACCTGCACGACCCGGACGACCACTTCGAGGAGGCGCTGCACGGCGCCGCCCCGGCCCTCGCCGAGCTGCGCAAGGCCGGCGTGATCGGGGCGGTCTCGGCCGGGATGAACCAGTCCGCGATGCTCACCGCGTTCGCCCGCACCGGGCTCTTCGACTGCTTCCTGCTGGCCGGGCGGTACACGCTGCTCGACCAGTCCGGGCTCGGGGACCTGCTGCCGGAGTGCCGGCGGCGCGGGATCTCGGTGATCTGCGGCGGCGTCTACAACTCCGGGATCCTCGCCGACCCCGGGCTCAACGGCACCTACGACTACCAGGCCGCGCCGCCGGAGATCCGGGCCCGCGCCCGGGCGATCGCCGAGGTGTGCGCCCGGCACGACGTGCCGCTGCGGGCCGCCGCCCTGCAGTTCCCGCTCGGGCACCCCGCCGTCGCCTCGGTGGTGATCGGCATGCGCTCGGCCGCGGAGGTGGCCGACGCGGTCGCGATGGCGGCGGTAGAGATCCCCGGCGGGCTCTGGCACGACCTGATCCGGACCGGCCTGCTCGACGCCGCCGTCCCGGTGCCCGGCGCATGATCGTCGACGCGCACCACCACCTGTGGACCGCGGACTATCCGTGGCTGGCCGCCGACGGCCTGGCCCCGATCCGCCGCGACTACACGATGGCCGACCTGCGCCCGCACCTGGCCGCGGTCGGCGTCCAGCGGACCGTGCTGGTCGAGGCCGGCCTGTGCAACGCCGCCGAGACCAGCCGGTTCCTGGCCCTGGCCGCCCGCGCCGCGGAGATCGCCGGGGTGGTCGGCTGGGCCGACCTGTCCGATCCTGATCTGCGCGCCATGCTGGCCCGGCACCGCTCCGGGCCGGGCGGCGACCGGCTCGTCGGCGTCCGCGACCAGATCCAGGCCGGCCCGGACGACCTGCTCGACCAGCCCGGGGTCCGCGCCGGGCTGGCCACCGTGGCCGAGGCGGGGCTGGTCAACGAGCTGGTCGTACGGGCCACGCAGCTGCCGTCGGTGGCCCGCGCCGCCACCGCGATGCCCGATGCCACGTTCGTCCTGGACCACCTGGGGAAGCCGCCGATCGCCGGTGGACGGGGCCTGGACGACTGGAAGCGGCTGCTCGCCATGGTCGCCGCCTGTCCGAACGTGACGGCGAAGGTGTCCGGGCTGGTCAGCGAGGCCGGTCCGGGATGGACCAGGGCGGGGCTACGGCCGTACGTCGACATCGCTCTTGATCTTTTCGGGCCGGACCGGCTGATGTTCGGCTCGGACTGGCCGGTGTGCGAGGTGGTGGCGACCTACGAGGAGGTCGCCGCGGTCCTCACCGGGATTCTCGGCGGCCGTCCGGGGAACATCTTCGGACGCACAGCGATCCGCGTCTATCGATTGGAGCAGCCATGAGGTACCTGCGTGCCGGCGAGCCGGGCGCCGAGCGTCCGATTCTGTACGCCGACGGGATGCTGCGTGACCTGTCCGAGGTGACCGCGGACATCGACGGCGCGTTCCTGGCCGGCGGCGGGTTCACCGGCAACCCGGACGATCTGCCGGCCGCCGACCTCGACCATCACCGGATCGGCCCGCCGATCGCCCGGCCGGGTGTGGTGCTCTGCGTCGGGCAGAACTACGCCGCGCACGCCGCGGAATCCGGCGCGCAGCCGCCGGCCGAGCCGATCATCTTCTACAAGGCGCCGAACACCGTGGTCGGCCCGGAGGACGACGTCCGGCTCCCGCCCGGCTCGAAGCGCACCGACTGGGAGGTCGAGCTCGGGGTGGTGATCGGGAAGACCGCGCGGTACCTGCCGGACCCGGCCGCGGCCCTGGCGTGCGTCGCCGGCTACGTGCTCTCCAACGACGTGTCCGAACGTGATTACCAGCTGGACCGCTCCGGCGGGCAGTGGTCCAAGGGCAAGTCGTGCGAGACGTTCAACCCGCTCGGCCCGTGGCTGGTCACCCCGGACGAGCTGACCTTCCCGCTGCGGCTGCGCAGCTGGGTCAACGACGCGCCCCGGCAGGACTCCAGCACCGCCGACATGATCTTCGACGTGGCGTACCTGATCTGGCACCTGTCCCAGTTCACCGTCCTCGAACCCGGCGACCTGGTGAACACCGGCACCCCGGAGGGGGTGGCGCTGAGCGGCCGGTTCCCGTACCTGAGCGCCGGTGACGTGGTCGAGATCGAGATCGACGGGCTCGGCCGGCAGCGCACCGTGGTGAAGGGATGAAGGTCGCCTCGATCGTCTCGCACGACATCCGCTTTCCCACCTCGCGCAGCCTCGACGGGTCCGACGCGATGAACCCGGATCCGGACTACTCGGCGGCGTATGTGGTGCTGCGCGCCGACGACGGCTCCGAGGGGCACGGGTTCACGTTCACCATCGGGCGGGGGAACGAGGTGTGCCGGGCGGCGATCGACGCCCTGGCGCCGCTGATCGTCGGGCAGTCGCTGGACGATCTGGGCGAGTTCTACCGGCGGCTGACGCACGACTCGCAGATGCGCTGGCTCGGGCCCGAGAAGGGGGTCATGCACCTGGCGGCGGGCGCGCTGGTGAACGCCGCGTGGGACTGGCGCGCGAAAGCGGCCGGGCAGCCGTTGTGGGAGCTGCTGGCGTCCCTGTCCCCCGACGAGATCGTCGATCTGGTGGACTGGCGGTATCTGACCGACGCGCTCACGCCGGCGGACGCGCGCGGCCTCCTGTCCGATTTATCGGATAAAAAGGGTTACCGCCTCGAGCAGGTGAAAGCCCTCGGATATCCGGCATATACCACTTCAGCCGGCTGGCTGGGCTACTCCGACGAGAAGATCGAGCGGCTCGCCCGCGAGGCCCTCGCCGACGGCTTCACCATGCTCAAGCTCAAGGTCGGCGCGGACCTCGACGACGACCTCCGCCGGTTCGCCCTGGTCCGCAAGGTCGTCGGCCCGGACATCCGGATCGCCGTCGACGCCAACCAGCGCTGGGACGTCCCCGACGCGATCACCTGGATGTCCGCGCTCGCCCGCTACGACCCGTGGTGGATCGAGGAGCCGACCAGCCCCGACGACATCCTCGGCCACGCCGTGATCCGGCAGGCGATCGACCCGATCCGGGTCGCGACCGGCGAGCACATCGCCAACCGGGTGGTCTTCAAGCAGCTGCTGCAGGCCGACGCGATCGACTTTGTCCAGCTGGACGCGTGCCGGGTGGCCGGGGTCAACGAGAACCTGGCGATCCTGCTGCTCGCCGCCGCGTACCGGAAACCGGTCTGCCCGCACGCCGGCGGCGTCGGCCTCTGCGAGGCGGTCCGCCACCTGTCCTTCTTCGACTACGTCGCGGTCTCCGGCTCGCTCGCCGACCGGGCCGTCGAATACGTCGACCACCTGCACGAACACTTCGTCGACCCGGCGGTCGTGGCGAACGGCCGCTACCTGGCCCCGTCCGCGCCGGGCTTCTCCACCCAGATGCGCCCCGAGTCCCTGGCCCGGTACACCTACCCGGAAGGCCCAGCATGGCACTGAACGATCTGGACGGCCTGGTCGCCGCGATCACCGGCGGCGGCTCCGGCATCGGCACGGCGTGCGCCCGCCGCCTGGCCGCGGCCGGCGCGAAGGTCGGCATCCTCGACGTCGACCCGGCGAACGCGCCCGGCCTGCCGCTCAAGGCCGACGTCCGCGACGAGGCGTCCCTGCAGGCCGCGTTCGCGAGCCTGGCCGAGACCTACGGCGGCATCGACATCCTGGTCAACAGCGCCGGCGTCAGCGCGGTCGGCACGGTCGAGGCCAACGACGACGCGGAGTGGGCGCGCGTGCTCGACGTCAACGTCACCGGCGTCGCCAGGGCCAGCCGCGCCGCCCTCCCCTACCTGCGGCGCAGCCGATCCCCGGTGATCGTCAACCTCTCCTCGATCGCCGCGACCGCCGGGCTGGTGCAGCGCGCCCTCTACTGCGCGTCGAAGGGCGCGGTCCACGCCCTCACCCTGGCGATGGCCGCCGACCTGGTCACCGAGGGGATCCGGGTCTGCTGCGTGGCGCCCGGCACGGTCGACACGCCGTGGGTCGCCCGCCTGCTCGCCCGCACCGACGACCCGGACGCGGAGAAGGCCCGCCTCGCCGCCCGCCAGCCGACCGGCCGCCTGGTCACCGCCGACGAGGTGGCGGCCGCGGTGACCTATCTGGCCTCCCCGGCCTCCGGCGCCACCACCGGCATGTCCCTCGCGGTCGACGGCGGCATGGCCGGCCTGCGCCTCCCACCCCGATAAATTCAAGATCTTTTCTTGCCTCGGCTGCGGCCGATAACTGATCGTCGCTCCCGCGGGGACCCTTCCGGGCCTCGCAAGGGCGCGGGGCGCCCAAAACGCGAGCCCCTCCAGGGCGACGTCCGCGGGTGGTTGCGGTTTCAAAGAACCCCGCGGGCCACGACCCGGGTCCCGGCCCGGCCGCGCGTCGCGGCCCCGGCTGGCACTCACGGCTGCTTCAAACGCCGGGAACAACCATGAGTGCCAGCCGGGGCCGGGATCACCTGCCGGGGGTGGCATTGCCAGACGCGTAACCCATTGGTTACGCTTCCAGGCGTGGACGAGGTGGCCGGGGCGATCGCGGATTCGGTGCGGCGGGAGATCCTGCTCATGCTGCGGGACGAGTCGCTGTCGGCCGGCCAGATCGCCGAGCGGTTCGCGATCAGCCGGCCGGCGGTCAGCCGCCACCTGCGCGTGCTGCGCGAGGCCGGGCTGGTCAGCGACACCGCCGACGGCCGCCGCCGGGTCTACGAGCTGGTCACCGCGCCGCTGGACGAGCTGGCCGGGTGGCTCGACCGGCTGACCCGCCCGTCCGGTTGGGCGCACCACCTCGACGCCCTGGAGACCGAGGTCCACCGCACCCGCCGCGAGCGACAGGCCGCCGGGCCACGCCTCGAGGACCGCGCATCGGAGGACCGTGGAACATCTGAGAGGAAGACCGCATGAGCCCGACACCGACCGGCCGCCTGTTCGGCGACGACCTGGTGCTGACCCGCACGTTCCGCGCCCCGATCGGGGACGTCTGGGCGAGCCTGACCGAGCCGGAGCGCACCGCCCGCTGGTTCGGCCCGTGGGAGGGCGACGCCGCCCCGGGCCGCACGATCAAGGTGCAGATGGTCCAGGAGGAGGGCAAGCCGTGGTTCGACATGACGATCGACGCGTGCGAGCCACCCCGGCGGCTGGCGGTGTCGGCCGGTGAGGCGGACGGCCGCTGGCACCTGGAGATGACGCTGACCGAGGAGGCCGGCGTCACCGAGCTCCGCTTCACCCAGCACCTGACCACCACCGAGGGCGTCGGCGAGGTCGGCCCGGGCTGGGAGTTCTACCTGGACGCCCTGGTCGCCGCCCGCGACGGCAACGACGTGCCGAGCTTCGACGACTACTACCCGTCGATGAAGGAGCACTACGAGTCCCAGCGATGACGTGCGGGGATGCCTGCCCGGGCCGGCAGGCATCCCCAGGTCGGTCAGCCGCAGGCGATCCGGTTGCGGTCCGGGTCGAGCTTCTGCGGGTCCTTGGCCACCACCTTCAGGCCGGTGAACCCGTGCGCCTTGAGCCAGGCGCACCGGTCACTCGTCCCCTTGGGGTAGGTCAGCGGTACGCACTGCGCCGTGGTCCCGTAGTTCCGGTCGCACCCGTCGACCGTCGGCGCCACCTTGACCGGTGTCCGCGGCGATTTCCCGGGGCGGATCCGGGTCCGGCCGGGCTGCGCCGCGAACGTCTGCACGAACGGCGCCGGTGTCCCGTACACACGCGGCTTTTTGGCGGAGGACGAAGCCGTGGTCGCGGCTGGGGAGGAAGGCGGCACCGGAGCGCGATCCCCGGCCCGGTCGGTGCGATCGGTGCGATCGGCCGGCGCGGCCGGGGACGCCAGGAGCTGGGCGGCCGGCGTGCTCATCACGGGCTTCTGCTGCCCGGCACCGACCGTCCAGGCGGCCGCCCCGGTCAGGGCGAGCGCCGCGACGGCGATCCCGGCGAAACGTAGACGGCTCATCCGACGTGCACCCACTTCGCTACCGATGGAACACCGTTGGTGCCGACCGCGAACAGCATGTACCAGCCGGGCGGCGCCAGGTTCGGGTTGCTGGTCAGGTTCAGCCCGATCGTGTTGCCGTTGACCGTCAGCGGCAGGTCGACGAACCGCTGGTTGGGGTCGCTGGAGTGGGTGACCGCGGCCGGCCGGATCAGCTCGGCCTTGAGGATCGGCGCGTCCACCGTGATCGACTGCTGCGAGCCGTAGGCCCACTGCGTCCCGGAGATCCCGGTGATGTGCGGCCGGGCCCCCTTGAACAGGTACGACGGCGAGTACACCGAGATCCGCATGTCGAACGTCCCGTTGCCGGGGTTGTCGCCGACCGCCATCACCCGGCCGTCGGGCAGCAGGAACGCCGACGAGTGGTACGTGCGCGGCACCGGGTCGGTCGCCATCCCGGGCGTGAACGTGTTGGTGGCCGGGTCGTACATGGACGCCTCGTACACCGGGTCGGCCCGGTTGTGCAGGCCCCCGCCGGTCTCGAAGACCTTGCCGTCGGGCAGCAGCACCGCGGAGACGTACATCTTGCCCTGCGCGGCCGTCTCCGGGGCGCCGCCGGTGACGGTGCCGCCGGGCAGCGCCGGGCCGGCCGTGTAGACCGGGTTGGCCGGCTTGAGGTCGATCAGGTCGGTGAGCCGGTGCGCGTCCGGGTTGCTCTCGATGTTGCCGCCGCCCATGGTCAGCACCTTCTGGTCCTGGGCCGGTGGCAGCAGCACGCTCATCGACTGGTCGCGCTCGTCCTTCTTGCGCAGCCCGTCGACCGGGGTGACGGTGTTGGCGTTGTAGTCGTAGATGCTGCTCCCGGTGCCGGACAGCCCGTTGCCGAAGACGTGGCTGCCGGTGTAGAAGAGCCGGCCGTCCTGCATCAGGATCATCGACGGGTACAGGCCCCAGAAGTTCCACGTCTGGTGCGCCTCGTTGAGGCCGAGCCAGCGCTGCTGGGCGTTGGAGAAGTACTGGGTGGCGACCATCCCGTTGGAGTCCTCGCCGAGGCCGCCGAGGCTGATCACGTCACCGTTGCCCATCGCGGTCGCCGACGGGTACCAGGAGCCGGCGGTCATGTCGTTGACCCGGGTGTAAGCGTTGGTCGCCGGGTCGAAGATGTACGAGTTCTTCAGGCCCTTGTACCCGTGGCTGCCGTCGGCGGCCGGGTAGTCCTTGTTGCCGCCCATCACCAGCACCCGCCCGTCCGGCAGTTGCACGTGCCCGGAGCAGAACAGGTCCTCCGGCGTGGCGATGGTCGTGAACGTGCCGTTGCCCGGGTGGTAGACCGCCGACTTGAACGTCTTGGCGGCGAAGTCGTCGGGGTTGTTCCCGGACCCGGCGACCAGCAGCACGTCACCGCTGCGCAGCACGACCGCGTGGATCGCCCGGACCGTGGAGTTGAACGGCATCACCGCCCAGGCGCCCTTGGTGCAGGCGGTCCCGGCGCTGCAGGACTGCTCGGGCGCGGGCAGCGTGGCGTCGGCCGTCTCGTAGTCGTCGGTCTGCAGCGTGCCGACGCCGTAGATGGTGATGCCCCAGACGATCTGGTCGGTGTTCGCCGGCACCTGCGGGGTGCGCACGGTCGACTGGGTCCAGCCGGTGGTCGGGGCGAGGCTGGCCAGGTCGGTCCAGTAGACCCAGCCCTGGGCGACGTCGTGCCGGAACATCGTCATCACGGTGTTCGGCGTGGTCGTCTGGTACCAGGCGGACAGGTCGTACTGGTGACCCGGGGTGACGTTGGGCGCGCACGAGGTGTCCTCGAGCATCATCGCCTTGCGGTCACCGCTGCCGGCCGAGGTGAGCGTGACGGTCATCGCGTTGGTGCCGCTGTGCGCGGCGTGCGTGACCGCGAAGGAGTAGCCGCTGGAGCCCCAGCCGGACTTCTCCCAGCAGACCGGGAAGCCGCTGCTGTCCAGCGCTTCCAGGCCGGGGTTGCCGACCAGGTTGGCGCTCGCCCCGGCCGGCAGCTGCGGCAGGCCGAGGAAGAGCACCAGGGTCAGGACGGTCAGCTGGGCGATGCGGAGCCGGTCCCGCCGGCTCATCACGGGTCTGTTCATTTGCGCCCCAGGTAGATGACTTTTTCGGCGATCAGGAACCGCACCGCGAACGACGCGACGAGGGTCAGCAGGTTGGCCGCGAGCACCCCGGTGTGCACGCCGTCGACCAGCAGGGCCAGCAGCGGGATCCGCAGCAGCAGATCGGCGTTGCCGACGAGGAAGAAACGACCGAATCGGGCCGTGAAACCTCGCTCACGCCGGTTTCGATACAAGATCTGGTCGATCAGCGCGAAGTTCCACACCACCGCGACCACGTTCGCGGCGACGGCGGCCGGGGCGTAGTGCAGACCCGCTCCGACCAGCCCCCACAGCACCGCCTGGTTGGGCAGGAGCCCCGAGAGGCCGATCAGGCCGAAGCCGAGCATCCGGGCCCGCCCGCTGCCCAGCCGCAGCCGCCCGAGGTGCTTGAGGAACCGCAGCCCCTCGGCCACCGTCGACTTCGACTCGCCGGCGTGCCGGGGCTGGAACGTGTACGGCACCTCGACCACCCGGCCGGGCCGGTTCCGGACGATCAGCTCGAGCAGGATCTTGTAGCCGAGCGGCCGCAGCTGCTCGGCGTCGAGCGAGCTGGCCCGGATCGCGAACAGCCCGCTCATCGGGTCGCTGACCGACAGCAGGTGGTTCCGGAACAGCGTCTTGACCAGGATCGTCGACCCGCGCGAGACGAGCTTGCGGTAGCCGTCGGCGAGCCCGCCGGTGCTGCCGCCGCCGGTGTAGCGGGAGCCGATCACCAGGTCGGCGCCGTCGCGCAGACCGGCCGCGATCAGGTCCGGGACGATCTCCGGCGGGTGCTGCAGGTCGGCGTCCATCACCACGACCCACTCGCCCTGGGCCAGCCGCATGCCCTCGACCACCGCCCCGCCGAGCCCGCCGGCCGCGTCGTCGCGGTGGTGCACGGTGATCGCCATCGGGTAGTCGGCGGCCACCCCGGCGATCACGTCGGGCGTGCCGTCGGTGCTGTCGTCGACGAAGACGATCTCGGTCTCGGTGTGCGGCAGCGTGGCCGCGAGTCGCTCCAGCAGCGCGACCACGTTGTCGCGCTCGTTGTAGGTGGGCACGATGATGCTCTGCCGCAGTGCGTTCGGCGCGTTGCGGACGCCGATCTCGCCGGGCAGGACCGCGCGGGTGCGGCCGGGCTTGCGGTGCTGCTGCAGCGGGACGGTCTTCTCGCCGGGTGCGACGGTGGCGCGGATCGGTGAGTGCACCACCGCGCGGGCGGCGTAACGATCGTCAGCGGCCAGGGTCATGAATTGTTCTCCAGGTTGTTGATCCGCCGGACCTCGATGCGGCCCTCCTGCGGGCCGAACGCGGCGACCACGGTCGAGTTCGTGAGCAGGGTGTTGACGGTCGGCAGCGCGGCCGGGTCCTGCCGCAGCGCCGGGGTGGAGACGATGTAGTCGACGTCGTGCCAGCCGTGCGGCAGGGTGGCCTTGACCGCCGGGTCGAGGTCGAGCTTGTAGAACCAGATGACCTTCTCCTGCTGGTAGCCGGCCTGGACGCAGTCGAGCCAGAGCACGTCGTCGACCACCACCGTGGTGTCCTTGCGGTCGAGCACGGCGGTCCGCAGGTAGTCGGCGGCGGCCGCGTAGCCGGCGTTGTCGTTCGCGGTCAGGGCCCGCTGGTTGCCGGTCCACCAGCGCGGGACGACGAACGTGGCCGCCAGCCCGGCCAGGACGACGAATGCCGCGATTTTCGCCAAGCGGCCACGCTGGTCCGCCACCACGACGATCTGATCGAGAGCCGCGGCGATCGCGATGGCGAAGAACGGGAGGATCTGGACCACGTACATCGCCGGCAGGTAGCCACCGGGACGCAGCGCGACCAGGGTCAGGATCACGCCGGCCACGGCGGGCGGGCGCAGCCGCCGTACCGGAAGGATCGCGACCGTCGCGACCAGCCCGGCCACCAGGATGATCGGGTCGTAGTACAGCCAGGAGTGCAGCAGGTCGTTGGCGCCCGAGCCGCCGGTGAAGATGCTGCCCGAGCCGGACCGGCTGGCCAGCTGGAACTGCCAGGCGCCGATCAGCGACACGTGCCCGGGGCCGGGGAACAGCTCGCCGCGCAGCAGCGCGTAGAGCGGGTAGAACGCGCCGACCAGCACCACCCCGCTGGCGTAGCCGCCGACCGCCCACGGCCGGGTCGAGCTGCGGGCCGCGTTCTGCCACAGCGCGACGACCACGGCCGGCGCGGTGACCAGCATGGTCTCCTTGCTGAGCACGGCGATCGCGGTGGCCGCGCCGGCCGCGGTGACGTGCCACAGGTGCCGGCGCGGGGACAGCACCAGGGCGAGCGCGCCGAGCATCCAGGCGACGGCGAAGCTGTCCAGGTAGATCTCGCGGTCCATGGTGATCGCGAGCGGGGACAGTCCGAAGATCAGCAGCGCGGCGGCCGACGACCAGACGGCCATCCCCGTCCGGCGGCAGATCGTGTAGATCAGCATCAGGCTGGCCGCGATCACCGGGAGCATCGCGATCCGGCCGGCGGCGACCGCCGGGCTGTGCACGCCGAACACCCCGGGCAGCCAGGACAGGGCGGCGAGCTGGATCCAGGCCAGCGGCGGGTGGTCGTACCAGTAGGTGTAGTGCGCCAGGCCTTTGCCGTTCGCGACCGCCCAGGCCTGCGCGAGGTAGGTGCCCTCGTCGTCGCTGGCCCCCGGGAACCCGGTGATGTTGATCGCGAGGACGGTCACCACCAGCGCGGTCAGGGACAACATCAGGTAGGTCTCCGGGTTGCGCCCGCGTCGTTTTCTCGCGCCGGGCGCTTCGGCCGGGTCAGAGATTGCTTGGGTACGGCCGTCCGCCGCGTCCACCAATCGCAGGTTCCCGTGGACCGGCTTCGTCGTGGTCGTGGTCATGCGGCACTCGCCTCAGTGGCCGGAGCGGGGTTGTGCAGGTGCGCCCCGACGTGTGCGGTCAGCTCCCAGTTGCGCCGGCCGGTGTACTCCCGCCAGACGGCTCGCAGCGCCGCGACGCTGAGCACCAGCGCGTACGGGAACGCGCCGAGCGTCAGCCACGCGTAGTGCCGCAGCTTGATCTTCAGGCCGTACTGCATGCCGAAGTCGCGCAGCCCGACGGTCTGGAAGACGATGTTGGCCAGCATCGGCACCACCGGCACGAAGGTGGCCAGCGCGATCCCGACCGGCAGCCGCGCCCAGAGCGCCATCGCGATGCCGACCGGGATGGCCAGGCCGGAGAACGCCTGCAGGAACGGGCCGGTCAGGGTGTAGCGGGCCAGCAGCCGCTGCCGGAACGACGGCAGCCGCCGCCACTCCCCCTTGCGCAGCACCTGCAGGAACCCCTGGTTCCACCGGGTGCGCTGCTTGAGCAGGCTGCCGATGGTGTCCGGGGTCTCCTCCCGGGTGACCAGCGACGCCTCGTAGGCGACGACCACCTTGGCGCCCCGGCTGGACAGCCGCACGCCCAGGTCGCAGTCCTCGGCCAGGCAGGTGCCGTCCCAGCCGTTCGCGGTGCGCAGCACGTCGGTCCGGACGAACACGGTGTTGCCGCCGAGCGGGATGAAGCCCTTGTCGGCGTGCAGGTGCAGCCGGCTGCGGAACCAGAAGAAGTACTCCAGGCAGTTGTGCAGGCTGTACCAGCTGGAGTGGAAGTTGATCAGCTGGACGCCGCCCTGGACCACGTCGGCGCCGGTGGTCCGGAACGCGTGGTCGACGTGTTCCAGCAGGTCGGGGTGGACCTGGTCCTCGGCGTCGAAGACCCCGACCACGTCACCGCGGACGTACGGCAGCGCGGTGTTCAGCGCCCGCGGCTTGTTCTTCACCTCGTTGTGGTCGGTGACCACCAGGATCCGGTCCGGCGCCGTCGCCGCGACCCGATGGGCGACCTCGGCCGTGTCCGGGTCGTCGTGCCCGACGATGAGGATGATCTCGAAGCCCCGGTGGATCGAGCTCAGCAGCCGCTGGACCGTGTGCTCCAGCACGGCCTGCTCGTGCCGGGCCGGCACCAGCAACGAGAACGTGACCCGGTGGTCGCCGTCCGGTTCGGCGAACCGGGTGCCGGCCAGCGTCTCCGGTGTGCGCCAGGCGTGCATCGTCCACCACAGCGTCACCGCAGCGAATACGGAGAGCACAACAGAAATCAAAATCATGACGGCGGCAGCCAAGATCGTGGCCCTTTCGGCAAAGTGAGGAATAGCCACCAGAAATGGGGTGCGGCGAGACCATATCGCTAACCGGCCGGTGCAATTCAAGTCGATCAGAGCCTTTTCCCCTGATCCAGTGAGCAGGGCCGATACACGGCTAATGTCCAGTTCGCCGCGCTTGAACGGATCGACCGGTCAGATCGGTGACACATTTTCCGAGCCATTTCGGGTCCGGACACGAAAAGGCATCCGCCCCGGCCGTCGGAGCGGATGCCTTTTCTTATTCGTGGCCGACGCAAGAAATTCTCACGCCACTGGGAGCGGCCCGCTAGAAAGAAGGTAAACCAGATTGGCTATTTCAAGACATCCCGCGTACGGGG
The DNA here is from genome assembly GCF_019704555.1 of Actinoplanes sp. L3-i22. NCBI lineage: Bacteria > Bacillati > Actinomycetota > Actinomycetes > Micromonosporales > Micromonosporaceae > Actinoplanes > Actinoplanes sp. L3-i22. Next base: position 5,937,106 of record NZ_AP024745.1, on the reverse strand, counting down.
GACAGGATCAGCCGGCGACGGCGTGACCGTACTCCGTGGACAGCGCGCTGAGGTCCGGCGCGCCGTACGTGTCGACCATGCGTGTGAAGCGTTCCGCCTTGTCCGGCCCGAAGCGGGCGACGCTGAGCGTGTACGCGGGCACCGACACGAAGACCGGCGGCGTCTTCTTGCTGTGGAACTTGTCGGCGTACATGACCAGCTCCTCCTCACCGGTCTCGGCCACGTAGTCGCCGGGCGGCAGCGGCAGCCCCTGGTCCAGGATGTCCGCGCGGGTCACGCCGACCCCGGTGTGGCAGGAGCAGAACCGGCACAGGTAGTCCGGGTAGCCCTCGTCGCGCAGCAGCTCGTGCCCGAGCAGCCCGTGCCGGATGTAGCCGGTGAAGTCCGGCGTCCCGTCCCGGCCGTAGAGGCGGTACACGCCGATGTCGTGCAGCAGGCAGCCGGCCCGTACCAGATCGGCGTTCACCCCGAGGTCGAGGCGGTCCAGAAGCTGCTCGGCGATCCGGCAGACGATCTCGCAGTGCGTCCAGACCAGGTCGAACGCCTCGGGCGTGGGCGCGACCCGCTCGTGCAGCCGCCGGATCTCGGGGTCGGAGGGAATCCACATGACCGTCCATGATCCCAGCCCGGCCGCAGCGGGCGGACAGGCCCGCCACGGTCCGGTACCGTCTCGACGGTGGTCGATTCCCTGCCGGACGAGTTCCTCGCCGCCGTGCGCGCCTGCCTGCCGAGGCTCACGGCCCTGATCGCTTCCGGTCCGGCGGCGGAGCTCGGCCGCCTCGGGGCACCCGACGACCCGGCCCCCGCCCTGCCGGCCGGCCCCGCCCCCGCGACGCCCGGCCGCGGCGGGCAGCTGCGCCTGGCCCAGGCCCGGGTCGCCCACCGCCTCGGCGCGTCGGCGGCCGAGCCGGTCCCGCTCACCGCCCTGCGCGACCTGGGCCCGCTGCTGCCCGAGCGGCTGCTCGGCGCACTCGAGGTCACCATCGCCGGCCTGTCGTTCCCGGCGCTGCCGGCCGAGCCCGCCGAGCCGGCGACGACCGGGCTGGCCATGGTCCTCGCCGGCGGGCAGGAGAGCGCCGCGGTCCGGGCCGCCGTCCTCGCCGACCGGCTGCGGCCGGGCCTCGCCGACCTGACCCTCACCCTGACCCGCCGCCTCGGCGCCGCCCTCCCCCCGCCTGCCACGCCGCCGCCCTTGCTGCCCTCGCCGCCCTCCGCGACTCCCCCGCCAGCAGCCCCCTCGCCGGCCCCCTCGCCAGCCCCCTCGCCGCAGGACGCGACCTCCGCGACCTCCGCGACCTCCGCGACCTCCGCGACCTCCGCGACCTCCGCGACCTCCGCGACCTCCGCGAGCAAGCCTGCCGAAGGCGGGCCGGGCGAGGACAGGCCGGGCGAGGACGGGCCGGGCGAGGACGGGCCGGGTGAGGCGGAGATCGCGGCCGCGCACGGGCGGTACTGGCTGGGCCTCGCGGTGGCCGCGTCGTGCGCCGCGGTCGAGCAAGCCGATCCGCCGGGGATCGTGGAACGGGTCGCGGCCGCCGCCGGGCTCGCGGTGGGTGCCGCGGCGACGGTCCTGCGCCGAGCTCCGATGCCTTCGGGGTACGCCGGAGCCCGGCTCGCCCGGATCCGGGACGAGTACCTGCTGCCCCGGCACAGCTACGGCACCGTGATCATCTCCGGTCACCGGTTCGCGCTGACCGAGACCGACTTCCCGGCCGCAGCCGACTTCTCGGACAACGGCCTGGTGACCGTCGTGGACGGTGGGGTGGCGGTGCGGACCGGCGTGGCCGACGGCCCGGTCCGGATGCACCTGTCCGTGCTCGCCGACCCGCCCGCCGAGGTGGAGGACCGCTGGGACGAGATCGTCGAGCTCAGCTGGCACGCGTCGGCCGGGCACGCGTCGATCATGGGACCGGACGGCAGCGGCGACCCGCAGCTGCGCCACGCGACCCCGCCGTGGCCGGGCGACTACCGGGTGCGGGTGCACGCGCGCGGACGCGACGAGGCGGACGACCCGGACGCGCCGGACACCGAGATGTACCACCTGGTGGTGTGGGCCGCGCCGCCCGCCGGGACGGTCGTGCACCAGCGCGGTGACCGGCTCGGGCACCGGTTGCGGGGCGAGCCCGAACCCGTGCGGCCGATTCGCCCCGAGCACGCGTACCGGTGGATCCGCCGTACCGTAATCGCCGGCGCCGCAACCGTGACCGTGGTGACCGGCTCGACCACGGCGGAGGTTCTGCGCGCCTTCGGCGCGGACCCGGACCGGCCGCAGCCGATCGCGTCGATCGAGGCCTCCCCCTGGCCGGACCCGTGGGTGGCGGTGCACGACGCCGGCAAGGCGATCATCGCGGTCGAGTTCAACGGCTACCAGGGGTCGCACGCCGCGGTGGTCAAGGCGGCGTCCGCGCACGGCCGGGTGGCCAGCATGTTCTGGAACGAGCGGGCGCTGACCCGGTTGTCGTTCGCCGAGCACGGCGAGCTGCTCGCGGCGTTCGAGCCGTGGGCGGACCTCGACGCCGAGCCGCGGGTGGCCGCCGCGCTGACCGGGCTGGACTTCGGGTCGCCGGGGCTGCGGGCGGAGAAGGGCCTGGTCGCGGTGGAGCGGTTCACCGGCTGCGGGCCGACCCCGGCGATGCTCGCCGCGATCCGCGCCGGCGACGGCTACCGGATCACCAGCGCCTGACGCAACGGCCGGCTGGGCTCGTGCTCGCGTGATCGGCGCGGCAGGTCCTAGACTCGCGGGAAAACGCATTCCGCATTGATCAACGCCGATCGGAAGGACGCGTTTCACCATGCCCAAGTGGAGTCGCCGCGACGTACTGACCCTGCCCCTCGGACTCGGCGCCGCAGCCGCCCTCGCCGCCTGCGGAGGCAGCGGCGGCGGGGATGCCGGCGGGGAGCTCTCCGACAAACCGGTCACCCTGCGGTTCACCTGGTGGGGCTCGGACGCCCGCCACAAGCGCACCCAGCAGGTCATCGACCTGTTCACCAAGGCGCATCCGACCATCACGATCAAGGGCGAGTTCAAGGACTGGAACGGCTACTGGGACGCCCTCGCGACCACGGTCGCCGCCAACGACGCGCCGGACATCATCCAGATGGACGAGCTCTACCTCGCGTCCTACGCCCAGCGCGGCGCCCTGCTCGACCTGAAGACCGCGGACAAGCACCTGACCACCGGCGACTTCGACCCGAAGGCCCTGGCGACCGGGCTGCTCGACGACAAGCAGTACGCGCTGCCGGTCGGCCTGAACACCTACGCGATCATCGTGAACACCGACCTGCTGGCGAAGTACAAAGTGGCCCTGCCCGACGACGCCACCTGGACCTGGGACGACCTGAAGGCGCTCGGCGGCGCGGTGTCCAAGGCGTCCGGCGGCGCGGTCACCGGCGTACAGTCGTGGGGCTTCGACATGGGCGCGCCGAACATCTGGGCCCGCCAGCACGGCGCCGCGATCTACGCCCCGGACGGTAGGGTGGCCGTGCCGCCGGACGTGCTGGCCGGCTTCTGGCAGTACCTGGCCGACCTGGCGAAGTCCGGCGTCGCGCCGGCCGCGTCGGTGACCGTCGAGCGGGCCAACGCCCCGCTGGACCAGTCCGGCACGGCGACCAACAAGTCCGCGTTCGCCACCTGGTGGAACACCCAGCTGACCTCGCTCGCCACGGCCAGCGGCCAGACCCTCAAGCTGCTGCGGCTGCCGGGCGAATCGACGGCGAGCGCGCCGGGCGCGTACTACAAGCCGTCGATGTTCTGGTCGGTGTCGTCCCGCTCGAAGCACCCGGCCGAGGCCGCCCTGTTCGTGAACTTCCTGGTCAACGACCAGTCGGCGGCGGACATCCTGCTCACCGAGCGGGGCGTCCCGGCGAACCCGAAGATCCGGGCCGGGATCGCCGGCAAGCTCAGCGCCTACGACAAGGCGGCCGCCGACTTCCTGGACACGGTCAAGGTCGGCGAGTCCCCGCGGGTCACCCCGAACGGCGCCAGCGACGTCGAGGCGATGATGCGCCGCCGGACCGAGGAGGTCCTGTTCGGCCGGCAGTCCCCGCAGGACGCGGCGACGTCGTTCATCAAGGAGCTGCAGACCGCGATCGACAACGCCTGAGGCCCGCCGCGGCCGCGGTCGGCGAAAGTTTCGAAACACCGCGGTGACTATCTTGACCAAATGAAGAAACATCTGGACTCTTGTGGGAGCGCTCCCGAATGACCCCCATCAATCCCCAGAAAGGGGAGCCAGACCATGCGAAGAGTCCTCGTCGCGATCTGTGCCGCCCTGCTCGCCGCCACCGGCGCCGTCCTCGCGCTCGGGAACCCGGCGTACGCGGCCACCGGCCTGCACGTCTCCGGCACCGACATCTACGAAGCCAACGGCGCCAAGTTCGTCATGCGCGGCGTCAATCACGCGCACACCTGGTACACCAGCCAGACCAGCTCGTTCGCCAACATCAAGGCGGCCGGCGCGAACACCGTCCGGGTGGTGCTCAGCGGCGGCCGCTGGACCGCGAACACCGCCAGCGACGTCGCCAACGTGATCTCGCTCTGCAAGGCCAACAAGCTGATCTGCATCCTCGAGGACCACGACACCACCGGGTACGGCGAGGACAGCGCGGCGTACACCCTGGACCAGGCGGCCAACTACTGGATCAGCCTGAAGAGCGTCCTGCAGGGCCAGGAGGACTACGTCGCCATCAACATCGGCAACGAGCCGATCGGCAACACCAACCCGGGCCAGTGGACCGCCGCCACGGTCGCCGCGGTCAAGAAGATGCGCGACAACGGCTTCCAGCACCTGCTCGTGATCGACGCCCCGAACTGGGGCCAGGACTGGCAGTACGTGATGCGCGACAACGGCCAGGCGGTCCTCGACGCGGACGCCCAGCACAACACGGTGCTGTCGATCCACATGTACTCGATCTTCGCGCAGGCGTCGTCGATCACGTCGTACCTGGACACCTTCAAGTCCAAGGGCTGGCCGCTGATCATCGGCGAGTTCGGCTGGCAGTTCGACTCCAGCCAGGTCGACGACCAGACCGCGATCGCCGAGGCGGTCAAGCGGGACATCGGCTACATCGGCTGGTCCTGGTCGGGCAACACCGACCCGATCCTGGACATGGTGCTGAGCTTCGACGTCAACCAGAAGACCACCTGGTACCACCGGATCTTCGACGGCGCGAACGGCATCACCGCGACCGCCAAGCAGGCGACGATCTACGGCACCGGCGGCACCACCTCCCCCACGCCGAGCCAGTCCGCGTCCAGCAGCCCGTCGGCGTCGCCGTCCACGTCCCCGTCGCAGCCCACCGGCAAGGCGTGCACCGCGACCTACACGGTGACCGGCTCGTGGTCCGGCGGCTTCCAGGGTGACGTCAAGGTGACCGCGGGCAGCTCGGCGATCACCGGGTGGACGGTCAAGTGGACCTACGCCAACGGCCAGACCGTCACCAACGCCTGGAACGCCACCGTGACCAGCAGCGGGGCCGCCGTCACGGCGAAGAACGTGAGCTACAACGGCAGCGTGGCCGCCGGCGCCAGCACCTCGTTCGGCTTCCTCGGCTCGTGGACCGGCAGCAACCCGGTCCCGGCGGTCACCTGCACCGCCAGCTGATCGTCAGTCACCGGTCCCGGTGCGCGTGCCGGGACCGGTGATACCCCTCGATCAGCTCCTGGAGCCGGTCGCGGCCGAAGCTCGGGCCGTGACCGGGCCGCACGACGGTGACCGGCAGCCCGGCGAGCCGGGTCAGCGAGGCCAGGTAGTCGGTGACGTCCGCCCCGTGGATCTCGTCGAGCAGTTCCTCGCCCTCGTCCAGGTCGTAGACCACGTCACCGGAGAACAGCGTGCCGTCGCCCGGGTCGAACAGCGCCAGGCTGCCCGGGGTGTGGCCGGGCAGGTGCAGGGCGACCAGCGCACGGTCGCCGAGGTCGATCCGGTCGCCGTCGGCCAGCGGCCGGACCGCCGGCACCGGCGCCAGGCGGTAGCTCGCCGGGTCGTAGCCCGGGAACGGCGCCGCCGTGATCATCAGTTCCGGACCGTCCGGCAGCTCCAGGCCGAGCAGGGCGGCCAGCTCCGCGGTGCGCAGCGTGCCGGGCAGCGGATCGTGCAGCGGCTCCCGCGGGTGGGCCCGGACCTCGCCGAACTCCGCCGCCGCGCCCATGTGGTCCAGGTGGGCGTGGGTGACGACCAGGACCGGGTCCCGGTCGAACAGCTCCGGCAGCGCCGGGCGCAGCGGGACCACACCCAGCCCGGCGTCGACGACGAGGTCCCGGTCGCGGCCGCGCAGGTGCCAGATGTTCGCCCGCAGCAGCGCGTCGACGTACGGCTCGGTGATCACCGTCAGGGTGTCGGTGACCCGGGTGACCTCGTACCATCGGCCGGCGACCGGCAGCTCTTCGGCATCTGTGCGCACCGCTGCCACGGTACTCACTCGGCCATCGCGGCGAACATCTCCCGCAGGTGCTCCGGCGGGCCGTCCGGGCCGAACATCTGCTCCAGGAACTCGGCCCCGTCGGTCGGCTTGGCACTGCGCTCGAACATCGCCGCCTCGAACGCGGCCAGCGCGGCCTCCACGTCCCCGGGGTGCGCGGCCAGGGCCCGGCCCAGGTCGGCGCCGTCGAGCATGGCGTTGTTGGCGCCCTCGCCGTCCGGGGCGGCCAGGTGCGCGGCGTCGCCGACCAGCGTCACGCCGGGGACCCGGTCCCACCGGTGCCCGGCCGGCAGGGCGAAGATCGGGCGCAGCACCGGCTGGGTGTCGCTGGCGGTGATCAGCGCGGTCAGCTCCGGCGCCCAGCCCTCGAACTCGGCCGCGATCCGGGCGGTGGTCTGCTCGAAGTCGGTGAAGTCGATGGCCGCGAACCAGTCCAGCGGGCGGTTGAGGATCACGTACGTGTGCAGGGTCGTCCCGCGCTCCCGGTGCGCGTTGATCGCCCGGTCGCCGATGCCCGCCGCCAGGGTTCCGCCGCCGACCAGGGCCGCGACGGCCGGGTGCCGCTCCTCGGCGTCGTACAGGTAGGTCTCCACGAACGACTCGCCGGTGTACGCCGGCTGGGCGTCGGAGAGCAGCGGCCGGACCCGGGACCAGGCGCCGTCCGCGCCGACCAGCAGGTCGGTGACCTCGGCGCCGCCGTCGGCGAAGGTGACCTCGTGGCGGCCGTCGCCGAGCGCGCGCACGCCGGTGACCTTGCGGCCCCACCGGACCGTGCCGGGCGGCAGCGCGTCGAGCAGCATCTGCCGCAGCTCGCCGCGCTGCACCTCGGGGCGTCCGCCGGCGCCGTCGTCCGCCTTGTCGAACAGGACCGCTCCGTCCGGGCCGGCGATCCGGAACGCCTGCCGGCCCGCCAGCGTCAGTGCCCGGAACTCGTCCAGCAGACCGGCCGCCTCGACGGCGAGCTGCCCGTTGTAGTCGTGGATGTCGAGCATGCCGCCCTGGGCGCGGGCCGCCGGGGACGCCTCCGCCTCGTGGACCACGGCCGGGATGCCGTGGACGTGCAGGACGCGGGCCAGGGTGAGGCCGGCGAGGCCGGCGCCGATGATCGTGACGTTCATGCCGGGAAGCCTGGCGCGAAGTCCTGGCACCGGCCTGTCACCGCCCTGGCAGGTCCTGGCCCGGCGCTGACAGCCGCAGGCGGAGACGATGGGCCGGCTCGACCGGGCGGGCGAGCCGGCATCGTTTTCTCAGGTCAGCAGCCGTTGCGGGCGCCGCTGACCGCCACGTCGTCGTACCAGAGGGTGTCGGCGCCGTCGCCGTAGCTCTCCCAGCCCAGGCGCAGATCGGTCAGGGCCGGGCGCCAGGTGCGGTTGAGCCACTGGCTGTCGATGTCGTGGGTCGCGACGCCGTCCTCGAGCAGGCCCGGCACCGAGGCGCCGTTGAGCCAGGTCTCGATGGTGCCGCCGGTCCCGTCGACCTTGAACTCGACGCAGTTCCAGGTGTCGACCGGGAGCGGCTTGGACAGGGCCACCCCGGCCGGGCTCTGTTCCGGCAGGGTGGCGTCGTCGGAGGCCCGGTTGAACTGCAGCGCGCCGTTCTGGCCGCCGAAGCGCAGGTCCTTGCCCCCGTCGTTGGCGTCGGTCATGGCGACCGCGGTGACGTGCGCGGCGGGCAGGGCGGTGGTGTGCCGGACCCAGTAGCGGACGTACCAGGTCTTTCCCGAGACCGCGGCGATCAGGGCGGTGTTGCGGGCGAAGACGTGGTTGCAGTAGCCGGCCGCCCCGCTGATCTTCAGCGAGGTGGTGCCGCTGTGCGCGACCGTGCGGTCGATGGTGGCCGTCCCGGCGCCGGAGCAGTCCGGGCTGGTCACCGCCCACGCGCCGGTCGGCGCACTGCCGGTCTGCGACTCGAACCCGTCACCCCCGGACGTGCCGGGCGGGCTGGACGTGCTCGGCGAGACGCTGACCGACGGCGACGGGGACGGGGTCACGTCGCCGCCGCAGGACACCCCGTTGAAGGTGAACGCGGTCGGCGCGACGTTGGTCCCGGAGTAGGTCCCCTGGAAGCCGAAGCTCGCCGAGGCGCCGGTGGCCAGCGGCCCGTTCCACCCCACGCTGGTGGCGGTCGCCGACGCGCCCGACTGCGTGACCGTGGCGTTCCAGGCCGACGTGACCTGCTGGTTGCCGGCGAAGGTCCAGCCCAGCGTCCACGAGGTGACCGCCGCGCCGAGGTTGGTGACCTTGACGTCGGCGGTGAAGCCGGTGCTCCAGCTGTTCGCCGTCCAGGTGACGTCGCAGGTAGCGGCCGCGGCATGGGCCGGGCCGAGGCCCGCGACGCTGATCGCGGCGCAGGTCAGGGCCACGGCCGAGACGACCGGTATCAGTCGTCTCATGAGCAGGCCGTGCCGTTGAGCTTCACGGTCGCCGGGGCCGACGCCGTACCGTTGGCAGTGAATCCGACCGTGACCGAAGCGCCTGCCGCGAGCGACGGGGAATAGGTCGGCGCGGCCGCCGTGATCGTCGTGCCGGACTGGGTGACCGTCGCGTTCCAGCCGCTGGCCAGGGTGACGCCGGACGGCCAGGTCCAGGTGACCTGCCACGGGTTGGCCGCGGCGGTGCCGGTGTTCTGCACCTTGAGCTGGCCCTGGAAGCCGCCCTGCCACGCGTTGTCCTGGGTGTAGGTGAGCTTGCAGGCGCCGCTCGTCGCGGGGGTGCTGACCGAGGTCGACGGCGACGGGGACGGGTTCGAGGTGCTGCCGCCGCCGGCCACCGGAGCGATCAGGTACGGCTGCAGGATCGCCTGCTTGGCCTGGTTGATCGTGGTCCAGTCGTCGTTGGCGATGCCGCCGGTGTCGCCCGAGTTCGGGTTCCACGACCAGTAGGTGAACGACATGCCGTTCACCCCGGTGCCGGTGTACGCCATCAGGTTCTGCAGCCACACCTTGTCCACGTCACTGGCCAGCGTGGTGCCGAACTCGCCCATCATGATCGGCGCGATGTTCTGCTTGTACAGATAACCCCAGTAGTGGTCCCAGATCGCCGGCATGTTCGCCGGGTAGTTCGCGGCGTCGAACCAGGCCTGGTGGTAGACGGACGTCGCGTACTCGTGCGGGGAGTAGACGAGACGGTTCGCCACGCTCAGCCGTACCGGGAAATCTCCGGCCTTGGAAAGATTGCCGCCCCACCAGCCGCAGTCCTCGTCGTTGCTGGTGTCCCCGTCCCAGACGTTGGACAGGCCACCGCTCGGGCAGCTGACCCCCTCCACGAAGATCAACCAATTCGGCTGTACGGCGAGGATCGCGTTGCCCGCGCGCTCGGCCGCCAGGCGCCAGTCCCGGGTGGTGTCGCCACAACCCCAGCAGGCCCCGGTCGCGGCCGGGTTGGTGCCCTCGGCGTGCGGCTCGTTGTGCAGGTCGGCGCCGATCACCGTGGTGTTGCCGGCATAGCGTTGGGCGAGCGCTTTCCAATCCGAGATCCAGGTGCTCTCCGGTACGGCGGCGGTGTACCAGAGCGCGGTCTGTCCCGCCGCGGTCGGCCGGTGCCGGTCCAGGATGATCCGCATCCCCTTGTCGCCGGCGTACGCGACGACCTTGTCCAGGATCTGCAGCGGGGAGAGCCCGACCAGGTCCGGGTTGACGAAGTCGTTGATGCCGGTGGCGGTCGCGCCGGCCTTGAGCGCGTCGTCGGAGAACGGGACCCGCAGCGTGTTGTAGCCGAGCGAGGCCATCGTGTCGAGCTGGCTCTTCCACGGGTTGCTGGACCACAGTCCGTGGAAGGTCTTGTTGTCGGTCTCCATGCCGAACCAGTTGATCCCGGTCAGCCGGACGGTGGCGCCCGCGCTGTCGATGATCTTGTTGCCGCTGGTGTGCAGGTATCCGGTGCCGGTCCCGCCGGTGGCGGCGGACGCGGGTGGTGCGGTGATGACGACGGCCGTGGCCGCCGCGGCGGCCAGCGCGACGGCGCCGGCCAGCCAGCTGCGTGGTTTCATCCGGGGAGCTCCTTCGAGGACGGAAGGCGGTTCACGACATCGTTACATGGGAGCGCTCCCAGTAACAATCGTCATCGATGTTTTCGAAACTCCGTCCGCAGCGGGCCAGCCCGTCCCAACCGACCAATCCGTCTCAACCGGCCAGGCCGTCTCAACCGGCCAGGCCGTCTCAACCGGCCAGGCCGTTGAAGACCACGACGGTCAGGGCGATCACCCCGAACCCGGTCACCGACGCGGCGGCGACCCCGGCCGCGACCGGGCGCATCCGCGGCCACGCGCACAGCACCAGCGCAACCAGCAGGCCGAGCGGCGCCAGGTAGACCTCGAGCAGCCCCCAGTAGGCGACATAGGCCCAGCCGTCACCGCCGCCCACCTGGGCGCCCAGCACGATCATCACGACCAGCAGGGTGAGGTGCGGAACGAACCCGATGCCGAAGCCCAGCAGTCCCCGCCGGCCGGCCGTGCTCACGGTCCCCATGGTCACCCATCGAACACGATGAACGTCGCGCCCGCACCACACCCCGTAGAGCGTCCTAGGCGGGTGGGATGAAGATGGCCCCGCGGCGGCCGATCAGAAAGACGTGACCGTATCGGAGTTGATCCGCCGCCTGGAGTCGGCCGATCCTGAGGTCGTCGACGCCGCGATCCAGGAACTGGGCCGGCAGCGGGCCCGGGCGGCCGCGCCCGCGCTGCTGGACCTGCTGCGGACCAGCGACGACGCCACGATCCGCAACGCGGCCGCGCTGGCGCTCTCCGACATGGCGGTCCCGGACCTGCTCGGCGTGGTCGCCGGGCTGCTGGACGACCCGCGGACCGCCCACAGCCGCGGCACCCTGCTCTACGCGCTCGGCACCGACGACTACGACTGCCGGCCGCTCCTGCCCCGGCTCGTCGAGCTGGCGATCACCGGCGGCTGGGAGGTCCGCGTCTCCGCCGCCGGCCTGATCTCCCAGATCGAGGGCGAGATGGACGCGGACGTCTTCGACCGGGCCCACGAACGCCTGCGCACGGCCCACGCCGCGGATCCGGCCAACGAGGTGCTCGGGCCGCTGCTGGAGCTCTTCGAGGAATGAGCGAACCACAGATCAACTTCATTTTTGCCTCGGCTGCGGCCAATAACTGATCGTCGCTCCCGCGGGGACCCTTCCGGGCCTCGCAAGGGCGCGGGGCGCCCAGAACACGAGACCCTCCAGGGCGACGTCCGCGGGTGGTTGCGGTTTCAAAGAACCCACGCGAGCCGGCGGCCGGGCCGGGACCCAGCCGCGTGTCGCGGCTCCGGCACCCCGCGACAATCCTCGACGCCAGCCGGGACCGCGCCAGGCCGGGCCGCGGCGGCTTCGCGTGTGCACCCACCCCTCCACCAGCGACTTCACCACCGGGGCGACCAGATCCGCCTGGCCCGGGCGCACCTCGAGGGGCCGGCCCCGCCGCGGTGATCGCCGCCGGTCGCACGGCACGGACCCTGGGGCAGACCGCTGCCACGATCCGACCCGATTTCGGCGCCGGTCCGGGAGGATAAAACCGCGATCATCGCGCCGGGTAGGCTCGCATCGACGGCTCACGGGCGGCGCGGGGTGCACGCCACCGGGTCGTCGTGGACAGCGAGGGGCATGGCACATGGACGTAGAGGAAACTGACTCCGACGGCGTCGGAGCGGCGCCTTCGGTGGCCCGGCTGCTCCTGGAGCTGCGCGGCCACACAGGTGTCGACGTCAAGCCGGCCGGGCGCAGCATTCAGATCCGGCCGCAGGGCGCACGCGTCGTCGCGGTGAACATCCACCCGGGTGGGGTCGACATCGCGGTGGCCCGCGACCAGGCCGACGAGGTGGCGGCCACGATCTACGGGGCGACGGTGAAGGATCCGGACGACCCGATACCGTTCGTCTCGGTCGACGGCAGCCTGATCGACGCGAACTATGACGCGATCCTGGCCGCCGCGGTGCAGGCGGTCGAGTTCCGCAAGACCGCGCCGGTGAAGGCGGTCAAGGCCGCGGCGGCGCCGCGCGCCACCAAGGCGGCGGCCACCCCGCGGGCCACCAAGCCCGCGCCCCGGCCGGACCAGCCGATCTGCTCGAAGTGCCGGCAGTACGAGTTGCTCGCCAGCGGCGAGTGCCCGTCCGGCTACTGCTGACGCTGTTCGCTTTCGCTTTTCGTTGCCGCTTGTCTCGGCGGCTTGCTGAAGCTTTTCGCGGCAGCTCGCTGCTTGTCTCAGCGGCTTGCTGAGGCTTGTTGTGGCAGCTCGCTGAGGCTTTGACGGCGGCGCCGGACCGGTGATCATCCGGCTGGCCGTCGCCGGCGGATTGCTCGGGCTTCTCGTGGCGGCACCCGCGCCGATGATCACCCGGCCGGTCGCCGCCACGGGCCCGGGCCAGTGATCATCCGGCCGGTTGCCGCCACGGGCCCGGGCCGGTGATCATCCGACCGGTCGCCGCCACGGGGCCGCCCGCCGCACCAGGGCGGCCGGGGTCATCCCGGCGAACTCGGCCGTCTCCCGGCTGAGGTGCGCCTGATCGGTGTACCCCGCCCGCACCGCCAGCTCCCCCAGGCTCCCCTCCCCCGCCATCCGCAGGAACCGCCGGAACCGGAACACCCGGTGCAGCGTCTTCGGCCCGTACCCGACGGCCGCCCCGAACCGCCGCCGCAACTGCCGATCGCTCAGGTCGAGCCGCCCGCCGAGCTCGTGCACCCGCACCCCCGGATCCCGCAGCAGCCGCGCCGCCGCCAGCATCGCCGGGTCCGCCGGCCGCTCCTCGGCGAGCCGCCCGGTCAGCGTGACCAGCCGCCGCAGCGCGTCCGCCGGCGCCAGGTCCCCGGGCAGCTCCGCCCCCAGGCGCAGCTCGTCCAGGCCGGGCCGCAGGTTCCGCAGCGGGGTCAGCGGCATGCCGAGCAGCGCTCCCGCGCCGGGCCGCAGCCGCACCCCGACCAGGATCCGGCCGCCCGGGGTCAGGTTCGCGACCGGGCCGGTGTCCGGGCCGGCCAGGAACGCGCCGCGCCCGCTCTGCCAGATCAGGTCGACGCAGCCGTCCGGCAGGATCGGCATCCGGCCCGGCCGGTCCGGCTGGTCCGGCCGATCCTGCCGATCCGGCACGGCGCTGCGCCACAGGCAGGCGACGGCGCGGTCGAGTCCCGGCGGGGGCGCCCACTCGACGTAGCTCATGACCGATTCATACAAGACGCGCGGGGGTGGTTGCCAATAGCGTCGGGGCATGACCGCAGATTTCCGTACCGCTGAAAGGTTTTTGCAGGCCGAAGGCCGGCTGCTGGAACGCCGCCTGTTCGGCGTGCTGTTCCGCGACGAGGCGCCGGAGGGCGTGGCCGAGGTGCTGCGCGGCTACCGGAACGCCGACGGCGGCTTCGGCCACGGCCTGGAACCGGACAAGCGCTGCCCGGCCAGCCTGCCGGTCGACGTGGAGATCGCGTTCCAGGCGCTGGCCGCCGCGGCCGGGCCCGGGTCCGGCGAGCGGGCCACCGTGGCCGGGCCCGGCGAGCCCCCGGCCGGGTTCCGGGAGCTGCTCGGGCCGGCCTGCGACTTCCTGGCCGGGGTCGCCACCGACGGCGCGGTGCCGCTGGCGTTCCCGGTGATCGAGGACTATCCGCGGGCGGCGCACTGGACCGACTGGACCTACGAGCCGGGCCTGAACCCGACCGCCGGCCTGGCCGGGCTGCTGCACCGGATCGGCTTCGAGCACCCGTGGCGGGACGCCGCGACCCGGTACTGCTGGGACGCGATCGACTCGGCGAAGCTGCCCGAGGAGACGCACGCGCTCTCCGAGACGCTGGTGTTCCTCGCCCACGTCCCGGACCGCCCGCGCGCGGAACAGGCCGCGCGTGCCGTGCTGGCCCGGATCACCGAGTCGCCGCTGTTCCAGCCGATGCCGCGGCCCGGCGAGTACGGCCTGACCCCGCTCAACGTCGCGCCGTCCGCCGACTCCCCGTGGCGCGGCCTGTTCACCGACGCGCAACTCGACGCCCACCTGGACGAACTGGCCGCCGCCCAGCAGGACGACGGCGGCTGGCCGGTCGTCTGGGAGCCCCCGAGCCAGGCCTCCCGCCTGGAGTGGCGCGGCCTGGTGACCCTGCACGCGTTGCGGACGCTGAGATCGTACGGACGGCTCTGAAACCGGCCGGTCACCCGCCCCACCAGGCGGCGCCGCAGGCCAGCAGGACCATGGCGATGAAGATCGCGAACCCGGCGAGCAACGTGGTCACCACCTTCCGGCCGCTGACCGCCGTCCGGCCCGCCAGGACCGGCGGCGGGTCGGGCGGCACGAACAGGGCCGGGTCGAACCAGCTCGCCGCGCCGGCGAAGTCCGCCGGATGATCGGCCGGAATCCGCCCGATCGGGGTCACCGGCAGCCCGGCCGGGTCGGTGGCCACGCCGACGGTGATGACCGAGGCGGCGATCCCGTGCCCGGCGAGCGCCCCGATCGCGAGCGTCGTGTGGTTCAGCGCGTCCGGCCCGGGACCGGCCACCACCAGCGCAGGCGAGCCGAGCCCGGCGGTCAGGTCGGCCAGGTTCCAGCCGTCGTCGCCGAGCGGGACCAGCAGTCCGGCCGGGGCCGCGAGCAGGACCAGACGGTACGCCCGGGACACCGCGACGACCAGATCCCGCGCCTGTTCGAGGGAGAGCCGGTCGGCACACACCAGCCCGGCGACATGTGCCACGAGCGGATCCGGGGCGACGACGCCTACGATGACGACCGCGACCGGCACCTCGGCTCCCGCCGCGATCGCGGCCACGGCGACCCGCCAGTCGACCTCCGCCGAGGTTGCCGTGACCATCCACAACCGTCGACTCGTAGCCACGCCCCCACCCTAGAGGAGCGTCGATGAACTTCGAGGACGTGATCCACGCGCTGCTGTTCCGGCGCCGGAACGAGTCGCCGCCGGACGGCCGCATCGCCCGGCTGGATCAGGGCGTGTACCACGTCGACTACCGGGACGACCCGGATCACGTCTACCTGGTGACCGTGCGGCAGGTGCCCCGGATCCGGCTGCCGCTGGCGGCACCGGTGGTGGTCGGCGAGGCCGGCGGGGTACGGGCGCTCCTGGTCCGGGTCGGCGTCGCCAACCACGTCGAGGTCACCCTCGATGTGGAGGACTCCCCGGCGGCGCGGGCCGCCACCGAGGCCTACCTGGCCGCCGAGAAGGTGTGGGCGGACAGCTCCGGGCCCGGCATCGAACCGCCGGCCCCGCCGGGCGCCGACGCTTTCCCGCGGATCCCGATCTCGGTCACCGACGACGTGGGCACCGAGTACCGGTTCGCCGGCGGCAGCGGTGGCGGGCCGGCGACGCCGTGGCGAATGCACCGGGACTTCCGCCCACCCCCACCACCGGACGCCCGCCGCCTGACGGTCCACTTCCCGGCGGGCGAGCGTGAGTTTCCGCTGCCCGACCGCTGTCAACCGGCTGATTGATCGGGACAATCAGCTGGTTGAGACGGCACGCCGTGCCGGGTGGGGAGCACCGTCCAGAAGCGACACGCCGGGCGGAGCGGCCCACGGCGGCAATGATCACCGGCGATGGCATGCTGGCCACTTCCCGCGTCGAAGCGGTACGACGCGGTAACCGGAGGTGGTGTCGGTGGCAGTCCTGCGCATCCGTGGTCTCGCGCTCCCCGAGGGCGACCCGGTCGACCTCTACGCCGACGGCGACCGGTGGACGTCGGACCCGGTGCCCGGCGCGGACCTGGTCGCCGAGGGCTGGATCCTGCCCGGCCTGGTCGACGCGCACACCCATCCGGGCGCGAACACCCCGGGCGACCCGCTGGACGACGGCATCCTCCGGGACGACCTGCGGGCGCACCTGGAGTCGGGCGTCACGCTGATCCGCTCCCCCGGCCTGGCCGACGACCCGCCGGACTGGTTCGGCCGGTCCGACGACAGCCCGCGCGCGTTCCACGCCGGCCGGTGGATCGCCCAGCACGGCCAGTTCGCGCCGGGCTGGGGACGCCGCCCGGACCCGGCCGACCTGCCGGCCGTCGCCGCCGAGCAGGCCGCCCGCACCGGCTGGGCCAAGATCGTGATCGACTGGAAGGCCGGCGACGACATCGTGCCGGTGGAGATCCTGCGCGAGGCGGTCACCCGGGTGCACGCGGCCGGCGGGCGGCTGGCGGTGCACTCCCAGCACGGGGCCGGTGGCGCGGTCGCGGTGGAGGCGGGGGTGGACTCGATCGAGCACGGCATGGGCCTCGATCCGGCGCTGCTGTCCCGGATGGCCGAGCAGGGCACCGCGCTGACCCCGACGCTGGCCGCGATCACCGGCTCGCTGGCCCGGACCCTCGCCAACCCGGATCGGGCGCGCACGAGCTGGTACGTCCCCGGCGCGAGCGTGCACGCCCGGCTCACCGCCGCCGCGGTCGAGGCCGGCGTCACGGTCCTGGCCGGCACCGACACCCGGCCGCACGGCGGCATCGCGCAGGAGATCCGCGCCCTGGTCACCGCCGGGGTGACACCGCACCGGGCGATCGCCGCCGCGTCCTGGGCGGCCCGCGCCTACCTGGGCCTGCCCGGCCTGCTCGACGGCGCCCCGGCCGATGCGGTCGTGTACGCCGCGGACCCCCGCACCGACCTGTCCCAGCTGGACAAGCCCTCGGCCGTCATCGTCCGGGGCAAGCGGGTCGCTCGCTGAGGAGACAGCAGCGGCGGCATCCCGACGCCGGGATGCCGCCGCGAAGGAAAACGGTCAGGCGCGCATGACCGTGGCGATCGGGATGCCGGCCGCCCGGATCGCCGGGATGAAGCCGCCCAGGATCCCGGCCACCAGCCCGGCGATCACCCCGGACACCCCGGCCGACCAGGGGAACTCCACCCCCTGGAGGAACGGCTGGGACGGCCCCAGGAAGACCGACGCCGCCTTGAGCGCCGCCACGCTCACCCCGATCGCCGCCGCGGCCGTGAACAACCCGGTCAGCAGGGTCTCGGCCAGCACGATCCCGGCCAGCACCAGTCGCGGCGTGCCGACCGCCCGGCGCAGCGCGAACTCCTCGACCCGTTCGCCGACCGTGGCCAGGCCGACGTTCAGGACGCCGGCCGCACCGATCACCAGGACCAGGCCGGCCATCGCCAGGAAGATCATCCGCAGCAGGTTGAGCTGCTCCTTCATCTCCTTGCGGGAGTTGATCGTCTCCGCGGCCACGTCCGGGGCGCCGAGGCCCTTCAGCTTGGCGATCAGGACCGGTTCGACCGGGGACGAGCCGGTCATCAGGACCTGGCTCTCGCTGACCCCGTTCGGGTCGGTGAGCTTGTCCAGCGGAACCCAGTTGGTCAGCTCGTCAAGACGTACGTAAGCATGGGGTTGGGAATCTCCGTCTTTCACCACACCGATCAGCTGCGGCGTCATGTCGGCGGTGGCGCCGTTGACGCGCATCTCGGCGGGCACGTGGTAACGGTCGAAACCTTTCGCCGCCTCCTCGTTGAGGACCAGGCGCGGGGCGAGCATCGGCGCGGTGCCGAA
This sequence comes from Actinoplanes sp. L3-i22, assembly GCF_019704555.1. Lineage (NCBI taxonomy): Bacteria > Bacillati > Actinomycetota > Actinomycetes > Micromonosporales > Micromonosporaceae > Actinoplanes > Actinoplanes sp. L3-i22. Next base: position 5,919,245 of record NZ_AP024745.1, on the reverse strand, counting down.
GTCGAGCCAGTGACCGGACTGCGGACGGTACGGCCGGAACTCCCGCACGTCCCCGGTCAGCGCCGTGATCCGCAGCTCGATCGCCTGCCCCTGCGGCATCCCGGCGGTCGGGTCGTAGCACTTGCCGAACTGGTCGCAGATCTGCGACGACCCGCCCCAGTTCTGGTCGAACGGGGAGCCGCCCTCGTTGACCGCCCGCACGCCGGGCTCGCCGATGACCGCGTTCAGGGTGAACATGGCGACCGCGTCGGTGCGGCCCTTGACCGTGCCGACCACGGCCTGGCCCCCGCCGGCCACCTGCGGCATGTAGAGGACCTTGGTGCCGTCGACGCCGGACTGCAGTTCGAGGTCGGCGAGTTGCAGGCGCTCGGCGATGCCGGCGCCGGCCTGGACGACGACGACCGCGAGCACGCCGAGGAACAGGCTCACCATGGAGAGCAGGGTGCGCAGTTTGCGGGCCCGGATGCCCTGGCCGCCGATGATCATCGCCGAGCGCAGCCGGCCGGAGAGACGCATCATGCGGTCGCTCCGCCCAGGTGCGGGAGCTGCATCGTCGGGCCGCCGACCGCGAGCGCGGGGGCCCGTTCGCCGAGCACCCCGGCCTGCAGGTCGAGGATCCGGCCCATCCGGGCGGCGTGGTCGCGGTCGTGGGTGACCAGGATCAGCGCGCACCCGCGGGTGGTCGCCTCCAGCAGCGCGTCGATCACGATCGAGCCGGTCTCGGTGTCGAGGGCGCCGGTCGGCTCGTCGGCGAGCAGGATCCGCGGATCCCGGACCAGCGCGCGGGCGATCGCCACCCGCTGCTGCTCGCCGCCGGACATCTTGGTGGGCCGGTTCTTCGCCAGGTGGGCGATGCCGACCTGGTCGAGCGCCGTCATCACCCGGGTCCGGCGTTCCCGGCGGGGCAGCCAGCCCTGGCCGTTGATCAGCGCCATCGCCACGTTCTGCGCCGCGCTCAGGTGCTTGAGCAGGAAGAACCGCTGGAAGACGAAGCCGAAGTGGGAGCTGCGCAGCTTGGCCGCGTGCCGTTCGGGGACCCGGCTGATGTCCTCGCCGTCCATCACGTAGCTCCCGGCGTCCGGCCGGTCGAAGAGCCCGAGCACGCTGAGCAGGGTGCTCTTGCCGGAGCCGGACCGCCCGACGATGGCCACGCTCTCCCCGGCCCGGACGGTCAGGTCGACCCCGTCCAGGATGGTGCGCGGCTCCTTCTGCCCCTTCAGGACCTTGGTGATCCCGGTCAGCTGGATCAGCTCGGTCACGGGGTCGCTGCCGGGGTGGGCAGGTTCGGGCCGGGGACGGCGACGGTCTCCTCGCCGGTCAGGCCCTTCTTGATCTCGATGACCTTGCCGTCGGAGATGCCGAGGGTGACGTCGACCGTCTTGCGGGTCTGCCCCTCGCCGACGACCAGGTCGACCTTGCCCCTGCCCTGCGAGCCGGCCACCGCCTCGACCGGCAGGACGAGGACCTTGCTGGCCTTGTCGGTGATCACCTCGATGGTCACGTCCGCGCCGTTGATCAGCTTGACGCCGGCCGGCGGCACGCAGACCAGGCGCAGGCCGGTCGGCTCGGAGCCGCCCGGGGCGCCGCCGAGCGCCGGGTCCGGGGTGCTCTGGACCTGCAGGCCGCCGCCGGAGGCGTTGGGCGCGGGCGCCGTGGTCGTGGTGACCGGCTCGGGGACGGTGCCGGCGGGCAGCGCCGCGATCGTCCCGAGGGCGGTGCACTTGAACGGGCCGGGACCGTTTTTGATCTGCGCCTGGACCTGCTTCACGGCGCCCGAGACCCGGTACGCCTGTGCGCTGTCGATGTCGGCCACGATCCCGTACCCGCCGTGCGTCGCGGAGACGATCGGCATCCCCTTGGTGACCGCCGCACGGTCGTCCATCAGCCGCCCGGCGAAGACCGAGCCGGCCGGGATGTCGACCCGGTGCGGGATGTCGTCGTCCCAGACGGTGGCCACCCAGACCGACTTGTCGCTCGCCTTCTTCGGCAGCGTGCGGGTCACCCAGCGGAGCTCGCCGTCGTACGGCGCGACGACGCCGAAGACCGGGTTGATGGTGACCTTCCCGGCCAGGCTGATCTTGTTGCTGAGGTCCTGCCGGGTCGGCTTGACGGTGGTCAGCACCGTGCCCCGGTCAGCCAGGCCCGGTGTCTCGGCGGCGTCCCCGGACGACGAGCACCCGGCCACCGCGAACACCACCACCAGGCCGAGAAAGGCCTGCCTGCGAGCAACCACCCGAATCCCCCGTCGTCAATGCGATCAGCAGCGCGGCGAAGGGTACCGGACACACGCAACCCACAGAAAGCGCACAGATCCCGGTGGCGGCCGGCCGCCGCCCGGGTTGAGGGTTCGCTCTCCGGTGTAACGAATCGCACCGAGCTGCCGATCTTCACTGCGTGACGTCTGACCAGCTGGAAGAGCTGCTCTATGACAGCGAGCGCACCCGAGTCACCCGGATCCGCGGCGCGGACGGCGGGTGGCTGATCGACAAGCAGCCACTCGGCCCGGGCGCCGAGGAGCGGCTGCGCAACGAGCTGGCCGCGCTGAAACGGCTGGCCGGGGTCGACGGCACCCCGCAACTGGTCGGCGAGGGCCGGCTCACGTTGCGGGACACGCCCGCACGCACGCTCGCCGACCTGCCGGTCCCGTGGGATCCCGGCGACCTGGCCGGGCTCGCGCACCGGCTGGCCGGGGTGCTCGCCGCGATCCACCGGCACGGAGTGATCCACCGCGACGTCAGCCCGGCCAACGTGCTGATCGCGGACGGCTCCGGGGAACCGGTCCTGATCGACTTCGAACTGGCCGCCCTGACCGTTCAGGATCACCACACGCAGGTGCCCGAGGACGGGCTGGCCGGCACGCTGCCGTACCTGGCGCCGGAGCAGACCGGGCGCACCGGCCGCCCGGTCGACCACCGCGCCGACCTCTACGCGCTCGGCGCCACCCTGTACGAGCTGGCCACCGGCGCGCCGCCGTTCGGCCGCGACCGGGACCCGCTGAGCCTGATCCACGACCACCTGGCCCGGGTCCCGGAACCGCCCGCCGAGGTGAACCCGCGGGTGCCGGCCCTGCTGTCGGGGATCATCATGCGGCTGCTGCGGAAGGAGCCGGACCAGCGCTACCAGAGCGCCGAGGGCCTGGCCTACGACCTGGCGCGGCTGCGCGACGGCCGGCTCGACGAGCTCGGCACCCGGGACTTCCCGCTGCGCCTGGCCGCGCCGGCCCGGCTGATCGGCCGGGCCGAGCCGCTCGCCGCGCTGCACGCGCTGCTCGCCGGCGCCACCGCCGGGCACAGCGCGCTGGCCCTGGTCACCGGGCCGCCCGGGGTCGGCAAGACCAGCCTGGTGGACCGGCTCCGGCCGGCCGTCGAGCGGGCCGGCGGGCGGTTCGTGACCGGCAAGTTCGACCAGTTCCGGCAGGACCTGGCCGGCGACGCCGTACGGGAAGCCTTCGATCTTCTCGGCAGTCAGCTGCTCGCCGAGCCGGACGAGGTGGTGACCGAGCTGCGGACCCGGCTGCGGGACGCGCTCGGCCCGAACTGCGGCCTGGTCAGCAGCATGATGCCGCCGTTTCGCGCGCTGCTCGGCGAGGAGGCCGCCGAGCCGCGCGCCGACGACCCGCGGGCCCTGTTCGCCCGGCTGCGGCTGGCCGTGCTCGCGGTGCTGCGGACGGTCGCCAGTGGCACCAGCCCGGTGGTGTTCTTCCTCGACGACCTGCAGTGGGCGTCGGCCGCCGCGTTCCGGTTCCTCGACGACGTGCTCGACCAGGCCGACCTGCCCGGGCTGCTGGTCCTCGGCGCCTACCGCGAGGCGGAGGTCGACGCGGCGCACCCGCTGACCGAGCTGCTCGCCCGGCTGCACCGCGACCACGGCGACGCCGGCGAGATCCGGCTGGCCAACCTCGGGCCGGGCGACCTGCCGCAGCTGGTCGCGGAGATGCTGCGGCTGCCGGTCGGCGCCGCCGCGCCGCTGGCCGCGGTCCTCGCCGAACGCACCGGCGGGAACCCGTTCGACACCGTCGAGCTGCTGAACGCGCTGCGCCGGGAGGGCGTGCTGGTCCCGGAGGGCGACGGGTGGCGGTGGGCCGAGACGGCGGTCCGCCGGTTCGTCGGCCACGGCGACGTGCTCGACCTGCTCGGCACCCGGATCGCGGCGCTGCCGGACGAGGCCCGCGACATGATCGAGACGATGGCCGGGCTGGGCGGCGAGGTCGACCTGGAGCTGCTGCGGGTGGCGTCCGGCCGGAGCGTCGAGGAGATCACCGTCGCGCTGCGGCCGGCGGCCGACGACGGGCTGGTCGCCGTGGACGCGGCCACCGCGCGGTTCCGGCACGACCGGGTGCACCAGGCGGCGTTCGGGCGGCTCGCCGCGGACGAACGCGCCCGGCTCAGCCTGACCCTGGCCCGGCGGCTCGCGGCGGTGCCCGAGCACGCCCTCGCGGCGGCACCGCAGTACCTCGCGGCGGTGCGGGCCTTCGCCGTACCGGAAATCTCTCTGCCGGCGGAGAAGCGGACCGCGACGGCCCTGATGCGCCACGCCGCGCATGCCGCGCGGCTCGTCGCCAACCATGCGGCGGCCGAGGTCTATCTCGCCGCCGCGCTGCGCCTTCTGGAGAAAACCGATTCGGCGTACGACGACACGCGCGCGGAATGGCACGCCGCGCTCTGTGCCCTCGGCCGGTTCGACGCGGCCGACGAGGTGTTCGGGCAGTTCGAGGTCGGTGACCACGACCCGGTGTGGTTCGCCGGCCCGGTCGCCGAGCAGGTCGGCTCGCTCACCAACCGGCGGATGCTGGCCGAGGCCCTGGCCCTCGGCCTGGACCTGCTCGGCGCGCTCGACCTGGACGTGCCGGGCCCGGCGGAGATGGGGCCGGAGATCGGCAGCGGGCTGGCCACGTTCTACACCTGGCTGGCCAACTACGGCGACGACCCGGACCATCCGGAGCTGACCGACGAGCGGCTGCTCGCGGTCGCGCACCTGCTCAACCGGCTCGCCCCGGCCGCGTTCTTCGCCGACCAGCAGATGATGGCCTGGCTGGTGGCGCAGGCCGCCCGGATCTGGGCCACGCACGGGGTGTGCGCGGCGCTGGCCGGCACGGTCGGCAACATCGGCGTGATCACGATCGGCAGCGGCGGCGAGTACCGGGCCGCCTACGACGCCCTGCGGGTGATCATCGCGACCGGCGAGAAGCACGGCTACGAGCCGGAGGTGTCGCAGGTCAAGTTCCTGCACGCGCTGGCCGGGGTGCCCTGGTTCGAGCCGCTGGAGAACGGGGTGCGGCTCGCTCACCAGGCGCGCGACGGCCTGCTGCGCGGCGGGGACCTGCGCAGCGCGTTCTACACCTACTACGCGTCGGTGCCGCAGACGCTGGGCAGCGCGCCCGCGCTGGACGCGTTCGTCCAGGAGGCCGCGGCCGCCCAGGCGTTCGGCGCGCGGATCGGCGCCGAGTACGAGACGTCGATGTTCGTCGTCGGCCAGCACCTGGTCCGGGTGCTGCGCGGCGAGGCCGGGGCGGGCGCCTCGCTCGGCGAGTTCCCGGAGCTCGCCGGCAACGACGCGGCCAGCGCGTTCTTCGCGTCCGCGCAGGCCCTGGCCGCGGCGATCCTCGGCGACGACGACCGGCTCGCCGAGCACAGCGCGGTGGCGGTCCGGCTGCTGCCCACCATCCCCGGCGTCTACCTGCAGGCGCCCGCGCACATGATGGCCGTGCTCGGTGCCGCGATCCGGATCACCGCCGGCCGGGACCGGACGGCCGCGCTGGCCGACCTCGACCGCAGCCGCGACTTCCTCGCCGAACGGGCCCTCGACCAGCCCGGCAACTTCCGGCACCTGCACCGGTTCGCCGAGGCGACCCGGGCCGCGGCGCTCGGCGACTTCCAGGCGGCCGCGGTCGCCTACGACACCGCCCTGCAGGACGCGTCGACCACCGGCCGGTCCTGGCACGCGCCGCTGATCGCCGAGCGGGCCGCCCGGTTCTACCTGGCCAACGGCCTCGACCACGTCGGTGACCGGCTGCTCGCCGAGGCGGTGCAGGGCTACTCGCGGTGGGGTGCGGTCGGCAAGGTGCACGAGCTGAAACGGGCGTACCCGTCGCTCGGCTCGGCGCTGGGCGGCGCCGCCACGCCCCGCAACACCACGATCGACGGCAACCACAGCATCAACCTGTCCACCGAGGTCATCGACCTGATGGCGGTCCTCGAGGCGGCCCGGGTGCTCAGCTCGGAGACCGACCTCGACAGCCTGCGCCGCCGGGTGCAGCACGTGCTCAAGGCGATGACCGGGGCGACCGGGGTGCGGGTGGCGCTCTGGGACGCGGCCGTCGGCGGCTGGTCCTTCGACGGCGACGCCGGGGTGCCGATGACCGCGATCCGGTACGCCGAGCGGACCCGCGAGCCGCTGGTCGTCGACGACGTGACGCTCGACGGGCGGGTCGGGCGGGATCCGTACCTGGCCGGGCTCGAGCACTGCTCGCTGCTGGTCGTGCCGGTGCTCAGCCAGGGCCAGCCCCGGGCGATGCTGGTGCTGGAGAACCGGCTGACCCGGCGCGCGTTCTCGGCCGGCCGCCTCGACGCGGTCCAGCTGATCGCCGGGCAGCTCACCGTCTCGCTGGAGAACGCCCAGGTCTACGCGTCGCTGGAGCGCAAGGTCGCCGAGCGCACCGAGGCCCTGGCCGAGGCGAACCGGCGGCTCGAGCTGCTCACCGTGACCGACCCGCTGACCGGCCTGCCCAACCGGCGCAAGCTGAACGCGTTCCTGGACGCCGAGTGGCTGCGGTCGCTGCGCTCCGGCGAACCGGTCGGCGTCGCCATGGTCGACATCGACTTCTTCAAGAAGTACAACGACCACTACGGCCACCAGGGCGGTGACAACTGCCTGCGGCTGGTCGCCGAAGCGCTGCGCGACAGCGTGCGGGTCACCGACCTGGTCGCCCGCTACGGCGGCGAGGAGTTCTGCATCGTGATGCCCGGCGCCAACGAGGAGAACGCGGTGATGGTCGCCGAACGGGCCTGCCGCGCGGTCGCCCGGCTGCGCGAGCCGCACCTGCTCGCCGACGCCGGCGTCGTCACCGTCAGCGTCGGCGTCACCTCGGCCACGCCGGCCGCCGCGGCCGGGCCGGACCAGCTGACCAAGCTCGCCGACGAGGCGCTCTACGAGGCGAAACGCGGCGGGCGCAACCGCGTCGTGAGCGGGTGAACGCGATGCGCCGCTACATCGTCGGCGCGCTGGTCGTGGTGCTCATCCTGCTGTCCGCGTCGGCGGTGCTGGACAGCAGGCGGCACCGCCAGATCACCGAGGACATCGTCCGGGCCGGCAACCAGGTCACCGCCTACGAGCAGGCGGCCTACCTGTCGGCCCGGGAGATGTCGCTGATCGAGGGCACCGCCAACGACCCGGACGGCCCGGGACGCCAGGAACTGCTCGACCTCGACCAGCAGGCGTACCAGGCCACCGCGGTGCTCGCCGGCTCCGACGCGGCACACACGGACGCGATGGAGGCCGGCAACATCGCCCAGCGGCAGATCAACCTGCGACAGGACATCATCTGGTACCTGTCGCTGCTGGACCGGGGTGAGCACACCCGGGCGGTCGCCGTGCTGGAGGGGAGCATCGTCCCGACGTACCGGCGGAACATGGCCCAGCTCCAGGAACTGCGGGACCGGCACCAGGCGTTGTACGCGCAACGGGCCGTCCAGGCCCGCGAGGACTCCCGGGAACTGCTCGTGGTCAGCGTGATCAGTTTCGGCCTCACCGTGCTGATGCTGGGCCTGTTCGTCTGGACCCTGCGCGCGCACCGGATCCGGGTGGAGACGATGGCCGCCACCGACACGCTCACCGGGCTGGCCAACCGGGCCGCGTTCACCGCGTACACCCAGCGCGCCCTGGCCACCGGCGTCACCCTGCTGACCGTCAACATCGACGGCTTCCGGCACGTCAACGACCAGCTCGGGCCGAGCATCGGCGACCGGCTGCTGGCCGAGGCCGGCCGGCGGCTGTCGTCCGGCGTCCGGGAGACCGACCTGGTCGCCCGGATCGGCGGCGACGAGTTCGCCATCCTGCTGCCGGACACCGACCCGGCCCGCGCCGAGCTGGTCGCCGAACGCCTGCGCGAGGCGTTCGACCAGCCGTTCCAGCTCGGCGACCTGACCGTCGACCTGGAGATCAGCATCGGCGCCGCGACCGCCGCCCCCGGCGACGACGTCAGCAGCCTGCTCGGGCACGCCGACACCGCCATGCACGAGGCGAAACAGCAGCACGACGGGTTCCGCCGGTTCACCCCGCACACCGGGCCGGACAGCGCGGACCGGCTCAGCCTGCTCGGCGACCTGCGCCGCGGCCTCGATGACGACGGCCAGTTCACCCTGCACTACCAGGCGAAGGTACGGCTCGACGACGGCTCGGTCTCCGGGGTCGAGGCGCTCGCCCGGTGGCATCACCCGGTGAAAGGACCGGTGTCGCCGGGACAGTTCGTGCCGGTCCTGGAGACGACCACGCTGATCCACCGGTTCACCGAGCGGGTGCTGACCATCGCGCTCCGCCAGTCCCGCGACTGGCTGGACGCCGGCCGGCAGGTCGCGATCGCGGTGAACGTCTCCACCCGCAGCCTGCTCGACGAGACGTTCCCGGACCGGCTCGCGGCCCTGCTCAACGCGGCGGGCGTGCCCGGGTCGCTGCTCTGCATCGAGATCACCGAGTACACGGTGATGTCCGACCCGGCCACGACGATCGCGGCCCTGCATCGCATCCGCGCGCTGGGCGTCAAAACTTCCATAGACGATTTCGGTACGGGGTATTCGTCGCTGGCGTACCTCAAACTCCTCCCGGTCGACGAGTTGAAGATCGACCGCGCCTTCGTCGCCGACATGGTCACCGACCCGAGCAGTCACGCCCTGGTCGCCTCCGCCGTCGACCTGGCCCACAACCTGGGCCTGACCGTGGTCGCCGAGGGCGTCGAGGACGCCCCCACGGCGGAGGCGCTGCGGGCCCTGCGCTGCGACACGGCCCAGGGCTACCACTTCGCCCGCCCGGTCCCGGCCGCCGAGGTATGCCTGGAGCCCCGCCAGCTCCCGATCGCCTGACCACCTGCCCTGGCGCCCCCCGGCCAACCGGCCACCCGGCCACCCGGTCCCCCGGTCCCCCGGCTGATCGTCCTGTCTGCCACCTGCTCGCCCCTGCCTGCCGCGACCACCCGACCGCCCGCCCTACCGGCGCGGGCCGCAGCCCCACAAGCTCCCGACCACCCCGACCGCTCACCCTGCCGGCCAGGGCCGCAGCCCCGCGTGGCCGGTCAGGGCATGCGGCTACCCTCGGGGCCATGCTGCTGCTGGTTCCCGGGGACGTGCTGCGACCGCGACGGCCCGACGAGCACTTCGCCGACGAGGTCGCCGCAGCCCGGGACGCCGGGATCGAGGTCGCGGTGATCGACCACGACGCCCTGACCAGCGGCGGATCCGCCGACGCCGCGGTATCCCGGGTCCCGGCCGCCACGGACGCCGTCTATCGCGGCTGGATGCTGAACGGTTCGCAGTACGCGGCGCTCGAGGCCGCGCTGTCTCGCCGGGATGTCACGCTCCGGACCAGCGCGGATGCCTACCGACGCGCGCACGAACTGCCAGGCTGGTGCACGGTGGCCGGCACCCTCACCCCAGAGACCGTCTGGACCGACGGCGATGACCGAGACGGCTTCATGGCGGCGTGCGCGTCACTCGGCACCGGGGCCGCAGTCCTGCGGGACTACACGAAGTCGATGAAACATCATTGGCACGAGGCCGCCTACATCGAATCAGTCTCGGATCTGAAAAACGCCTGGAAGATCGCAACCCGTTTCCGCGAACTCCGAGACGACGAGTTCACCGGCGGCTTCGTCCTACGCCGATTCGAGCAGCTCACCGGCGCCGAAGTCCGAACCTGGTGGCTCAACGGCACATGCCGCCTGGTAACCGCACACCCAGACACCCCCGCCGACCTGCCACCCACCAGCCCACCATCCACCAGCGCGTCACCCACCGGCCCGTCACCCACCGGCCCGTCACCCACCGGCCCGTCACCCACCGGCCTGCCACTCACCGGCCTGCCACTCACCGGCCTGCCACTCACCGGCCTGCCACTCACCGGCCCGCCACTCACCGGCCTGTCGCCCGCCAGCCTCGACCCGGAGTTCCTGGCCCCGCTGATCCGCAGTCTGAACCTGCCGTTCGTCACCGCCGACCTGGCCCGCCACGCCGACGGCCGCTGGCGCCTGATCGAGATCGGCGACGGCCAGGTCAGCGACCGCCCACGCAGCACCCCAGCCGCTGACCTGATCGCCGCGCTCATGCGGTGAGACAACCGCGCCGCTCTCACCGGCGACAGAAATTTCCGCCGCACCAGGACCCGCGCCGACGAATTTCAACGCGCCAGGACCCACAGCGACAACTTCCAACGCGCCACGTCCCGCAGCGAAAACCTCCAGCACGCCACGTCCCGCAGCGACAACTTCCAACGCGCCGGGTCCCGCGGCGACAACTTCCAACGCGCCGGGACCGGCGGTAGAAACCCCCGGCCCGCATGGTCATCGGCGATGAAGAATTCCGCCAAGCGGTCGATAACGGCAAGGCCTTTTGCCACGCCGCCAGCGCCGGCGAAAACTGTCGCCACGCTGCCAACACCCACAAAAATTGTCGCCAGGCGGTCGGTACCGACAGAGACTTTTACCCCCGCAGCCAGGCCCGGCGAAGACTTCCGCGTTCAGAGGTCGGCGGTGGTGCCTTTCGCCACGCCGACGCTAGCGTCGAAAGATCTCGCCGCCCAGGAGGCCCGGTGGCGAAGACTTCCATCGGCCAGGCACCGGCAGTGAAGACTTTCACCACCGCAGGTCCGTCGGCGGAAGCTTTCACCACCCACGGACCTGCAGCGAAGATTTTCACCACCCGACGGGCGGGGCCGTGGAGATGCGGGGATGCGGGGAGTTGGGAAGAAGGTGCACCTCTGCGACGACGATGTGCTCTGGCGCGACCTGCCAGCGGCGCCGGCGACCAGGCCGCCGAGGCTGGGCCCGCTCAGTCGGCTGGGGCTCGGTCAGCTGGCTGGGGGTCGGTAGCTGGCTCCGGGTTGATCAGCTGGCTGGAGGTCGGCTGGTCAGCTGGCGGTACGCAGGCGGCTTGGGGGTCCGCGGTCAGAGTCAGCTCGGGGGTCGGTCAGGTGGCTCGGGGCTCGGGGGCTGGTCAGTTGGCTGGGGCGCTGTAGCGGTCGCGGACGAAGGCGCCGAGGCGCGCGGCGAAACTTTCCAGCGTTGGTGCGGCTGCGTGCCGGGAGTCCCAGACCGCGGCCAGGCGGATGTTGAGGTGCCGGCCGCCCACGTCGACGGCGAGCGGGAGCAGGCCGAACCGGGGATCGTCGGAGGCGACGGCGATTCCCCGGCCGGCCGCCGCCAGGGCTTGCGCGACCGTTCCGTTGGCGGCCTCGATCACGGACGAGTAGGTCGCCCCGGCGGCGGTGACCGCCGCTTCGAGGGACTGCCGCGCGGTGAACGCTCCCGGCTGCACGATCAGCGTCTCGGTGAGCAGCTCGGCCAGCGGCACCGACGTCCGGCCCGCCCACGGATGTTCCGCGTTCACATACGCCCAGACCGGCAAGACGGCCAGCGCCTGTGACCGGAACGGATCAGGTGCTCGGACGGTCCCGATCGCCAGGTCCGCGCCGAGCCGGAGCGTCTCCACCGGTGACAGTCCGTCCGCGCCGAGCACGTCCGCGGTCGGGTCCTCCGGCGCGAGCGTGGCGATGAACGGTGACACCACGTCGGTCAGGGTGACCGTCGGCGCCCCGATGGTGAGCCGTTCGAGGCGGCCCGAGGCGGCCACCATCGCCGCGACCCGCAACGCGTCGACCCGGCCGAGCACGTCACGCGCGAGTGGCAGCAGCGCGCGCCCGACGGTGGAAAGTTCCAGCCGCCGCCCGCCCCGGTCGAAAAGCTCCACCCCCAGCGAGCGTTCCAGGAGCCGGATCTGCCGGGACAGCGCCGGCTGGGTCAGGTGCAGCGCGACGGCGGCGGCGCTGACCGTGCCGGCTTCCGCGGTCGCGACGAAGTACCGCAACAGCCTCAGCTCCACCTATGCCTCCCCGGCATACTTCACCTGCCCAATCGGAACTGGACGAGCATAGTCCCAGGTGAACACACTGTTCGGCGTGAGCCTCGAACAGAAGCGCCGGCTGGTCACCGAGTTGCCCGGTCCCCGGTCCCAGGAACTGATGGAACGCAAGCTCGCCGCGGTTCCCGGCGGCGTCGGCACCACCATGCTGGTGTTCGCGGCGCGCGCCGCGGGCGGCATCGTCGTCGACGTCGACGGGAACCACCTGATCGACCTCGGCTCCGGCATCGCGGTCACCACCGTCGGCGCGAGCGCGCCGCGGGTCGTCGCGGCCGTCACCGAGCAGGTCGCGGCGTTCACCCACACCTGCTTCATGGTCACGCCCTACGACGGGTACGTGTCGGTGGCCGAAACGCTGAACCGCGTCACGCCGGGTGACCACGACAAGCGCACCGTGCTGTTCAACTCGGGCGCGGAGGCCGTGGAGAACGCGGTGAAGATCGCCCGGGCACACACCGGTAAGGACGCCGTGGTCGTTTTTGATCACGCTTACCACGGGCGCACCAACCTGACGATGGCGATGACGGCGAAGAACATGCCGTACAAGCACGGCTTCGGCCCGTTCGCTCCCGAGGTGTACCGCGCGCCGGGGTCGTATCCGTACCGGGACAACGGTCTTGACGGCCGGGCGGCGGCCGCGCGTGCCATCGACCAGATCGAGAAGCAGATCGGCGCGGACAACCTGGCCGCGTGCGTGATCGAGCCGATCCAGGGCGAGGGCGGCTTCATCGAGCCGGCGGAAGGTTTCCTTCCGGCCCTCGCGGCGTGGTGCCGGGCCAACGGCGTGGTGTTCGTCGCCGACGAGGTGCAGACCGGCTTCGCCCGCACTGGTGACATGTTCGCCTGCGACCGCGAGAAGGTAATTCCCGACCTGATCGTGACCGCGAAGGGAATTGCCGGCGGGCTGCCGCTGTCCGCGGTGACCGGCCGCGCCGAGATCATGGAGGCGCCGCACGCCGGTGGGCTGGGCGGCACCTACGGCGGCAACCCGCTGGCCTGCGCCGCCGCCCTGGCCGCGATCGAGACGATCGAGGCCGACGGCCTCGTCGCCCGGGCCCGCGAGATCGAGGCCGCGGTCATCTCCCGGCTGCGGCGACTCCAGGTCGAGGACAACCGATTGGGCGACGTACGGGGTAGGGGCGCGATGCTCGCCGTCGAGCTCGTCCGGGCCGGCACGGCGGAGCCCGATCCCCGGCTGGCCCGCGACGTCGCCCGGTACGCCCACCAGCGGGGCGTGATCGTGCTGACCTGCGGGACGTACGGAAACGTCCTGCGCTTCCTGCCGCCGCTGTCGATCTCCGACGACCTTCTCGACGACGCGTTCGACGTGCTCGCCGCGGCCTTCGGGGAGATCCGATGAGCACGACCGCAGCGGTCCGCCCCGCAGCGGCACCGAATCGGCACCTCGCCGCCGGGACGATCCCGGCGAACAAGAATGCGGCAGCCCACCCGGCAGCGGCCACCACGGCACCGGACCAGCGCCTCACCGCCAGGGCGATCCCGGCCAGCCAGAACGCGGCGGCCCACCAGCACCACACCGCCGGAACGATCCCGGCGAACCAGAACGCGGCAGCCCGCCCGGCAGCGACCACCGCAGCGCCGAACCAGCACCTCATCACCGTGGGAGAGATCCGATGAACACGATCGCAGTTGTCGACCCGGCATCGCTGGTGACGGTCGCCGAGGTGCCGGACCAGGACGTCGCCGCGGCACGGTCCGCGGTGGACGCGGCGCACCAGGCGTTCCGGGCGTGGGCCCGCACCGCTCCCCGGCACCGGTCGGAGATCCTGCACCGGGCGTTCGAGCTGATGCTGCGGGACCGCACCGAGCTGGCCGCGCTGATCGCGCGGGAGAACGGCAAGTCGCTGACCGACGCGGCGGGCGAGGTCACCTACGCGGCGGAGTTCTTCCGGTGGTTCGCCGAGGAGGCCGTGCGGCCGGGCGGCGAGTACGGCGAGGCCCCGGCCGGTGGCGCCCGCACGCTGGTCACGCATCGCCCGGTAGGGGTCGCCGCGCTGGTCACGCCGTGGAACTTCCCGGCCGCGATGATCACCCGCAAGATCGGCCCGGCGCTGGCCGCCGGCTGCACCGTGGTGGTGAAGCCGGCCGCCGAGACGCCGTTGACCGCGCTGGCGATCGCCCGGCTCCTCACCGAGGCCGGCGTGCCGGAAGGTGTCGTCACCATCGTCACCGCGTCGGATGCTTCCGCCGTGGTCGGTGCCTGGCTGAACGACCAGCGGGTCCGGAAGATTTCTTTTACCGGCTCGACGGCGGTCGGCCGGGTGCTGCTGCGCCACGCGGCCGACCGGGTGGTCAACTCGTCGATGGAGCTGGGTGGCAACGCCCCGTTCATCGTCGCCGAGGACGCCGATCTGGACGAGGCGGTGGCCGGCGCGATGATCGCCAAGTTCCGCAACGGCGGTCAGGCGTGTACGGCGGCGAACCGCTTCTACGTCCACGAGGCGGTGGCATCTTCCTTCGTGGCCCGCTTCGGCGCCGCGGTGGAGAAACTTTCCGTCGGCGCGGCCACGGACGGTGCCGAGATCGGCCCGCTGATCAGTGCGTCGGCCCTGCGCCGGGTGTCGCGCGCGGTCGCCGACGCGGTGGCGGCCGGTGCCCGGATCTCCCATCAGGCGGCTACGCCCGATCTGCCGGGCCACTTCTATCCGCCGACGGTGTTGGTGGACGTGGCTCCGGATGCGGCGATCCTGCAGGAAGAAATCTTCGGCCCGGTAGCCCCGATCGTCACCTGGTCCGACGAGCGGGAGATGCTGGCCCAGGTCAACGCCACCGAGTACGGCCTGGCCGGCTACGTCTTCTCCAGCGACCTGGCCCGGGCGATCCGGATCGGCGAATCGGTGGAGGCCGGCATGGTCGGCATCAACCGGGGGCTGGTCTCCGACCCGTCCGCCCCGTTCGGCGGGGTAAAGCAGAGTGGTCTGGGTCGCGAGGGCGCCCGGGAGGGTCTGCGGGAGTTCCAGGAGACCCACTACCTGAGCGTCGCCTGGCCCTCCTGACCAGCACCGCGCCCACCCGACCGAGGCAGCCAGCAGGCTGCTCCGCGATCCAGCTACGCGCCCGGCCGTGCAGGGCAGCCGACGGGCTGCTCCGCGATCCAGCTACGCGCCCGGCCGTGCGGCTGTTCCGCGATCCAGCTACGTGCCTGGCCCTGCGCGGGGCAGCCAGCGGGCTACTCCACAGGGCCAGCTACGTGCCTGGCAGCGCGGGGCCAAATCACGTTCGTGGTCAGGCCAGTGCCGCTACTCCTCGATGTGCAGGACGATGTGGCCGCCGGCGACGCCTTTGTACCAGCGTGGGTCGGCGGTCATCACGTCCACGCCGAGGTCCAGCGCCAGCATCGCGGCCGAGGCGCAGTCCGGCCGGCCGGTCAGGGTCCGGAGTGCGACCAGCGCGGCCCAGTCGTCCGCGTCGTCGGCGATCAGGAACGTCGCCGGGTGGGCGAGCAGCAGCTCGATCCGCTCCCGCTCGATCATCGCCGTGTTGTGGCCGGCCTCGATCAGGCACCACAGCGGGATGACCACCGCCCCGTTCTCATCGTTGACCTCGGCCAGCGTCTCCCCGACCGCGACCGAACCGCGGACCCACGCGGTGATCGCCGACGTGTCGAGAACCAGCTTCGCGTCGCGCCCCTCCGTCACGCGGGCCGCGACCGCAGCCCGGCGAGAAACGCCGCCCGGCCGTCCGCGTCCCGAGCCCGCTCCGCCTTCCGGCGGCGCTGCTTGGCCCTGGCCTTACCTTCGTCGGTAACCGCCAGCCCCATCCGCGCGTGGATGTCCTCGACGCTCAGCTTCGAACTGGTGTCCTGCTCCATCCGCCCAGAGTAACCGCGCCCGCGCCCTTCCGGTAAGCACGCCCCATCCACTCATTTCCGGCCGGTCGATCATTCCGGGCCGCCGGTCACCCCGCCGGCCGGCTCCGGATCGACGGGGTGGGGTGCGGGCGCCTGAAATCATCGACTGATGTGAGATTGTTTTCGGCGGTGCGGGCGGCGGTGCAATGGTGCGAGCGGCTGGTCGCGGGCTGGGTCCGCCCGCTGCGGATCGGCGTCGCGATCTTCCGTGCCGCGCGCCGCGGAACGCCCCTGCCGGACGCGCTCGCCGATGCCTACGCGACGGCCGCGTTCCGGGAGATGTCCCGGCCGCGGGCGATCGCGTTTCTCCTGGACATGGCGGACAGCGCGCTCCGCGCGGGCCGGCCGGACGAGGCGCTGGCGCTGTATCGCAAGGCCGCCGGGGCCGGTGACCACCGCGCGGTCCGGAAGGTGGTCAACTGGCCGGGCGTCCGCGAGGATCCGGCGGCGATGGAGGCGGTGTACCGCGCGGCGGTCGCGGCCGGCGACGTGACGTCGCTGTCGTCGCTGGCCGTGGTCCGGGCCCGGCGCGGTGACGGCGTGGAGTCTCGCGAGCTGTTCCAGCAGGGTATCGACGCCGGTGACATCTACTCCCTGCTCGGATACGGCACGTTCCTGCGCAATGGCGGCGAGCCCGGCGAGTGGGCCGAGGCGGTCGAGAAGTATCGGCGGCTGGCCGACGAAAACTCCGGCGCGTTGGCACCGCTGGGCGCGTTGTTGCTGGTCGCGCCGGGCGGGGAGGCGGAGGCCGAGGTCGTGCTGCGGCGCGGCGCCGCACTGCTGGAGAACAGGTCCCGCAGCGTGCTCGCCGCCCTGCTGCTCAACCGCGGGGCCGTCGACGAGGCGGCGGAGCTGATCCAGCGGGTCCGGGCCACCGGCGACGAACACGCCCGGGTGTTCGTCGAGGGCCTCGCCACGGAGTACGAGCTGCCCCTACCACCCGGCTGAGCCGCCGAAAGAAAAGAACCACCGAAAGAAGAGAACCACCCCACAGGAAGAAACCGCCGCAGGAAAAGAACCGCCGCAGGAAAGAACCACCGCCGGAACACGGCCCACTTCAGTGGCAGTTCACTCGATCTCCACAAGCGCGAACCAGCATCGGTGACGACTTCACGAAACGAACGAACAAAATCTCTGGCTGGGGAGCACAACCATGGTGAAACCGACGATCGTCCTGGTGCACGGCGCGTGGGCCGACGCCTCGAGCTGGAACAAGGTGGCGACGGAGCTGCGCGGTCACGGGTTCGAGGTGCTCGCCCCGCCGAACCCGCTGCGCGGCGTGGCCTCCGACGCCACGTACCTGTCGTCGTTCCTGGCGCAGCGCACGAGCGGCCCGGTCGTCCTGGCCGGCCACTCCTACGGCGGGGTCGTGATCAGCAACGCCGCGGGCAGCGCCGAGAACGTCAAGGCGCTGGTCTACGTGAACGCGTTCATCCCGGCCGAGGGCGAGAGCATCTTCCAGATCCTGGGCGGCTCGGGCTCGGCGCTCGACGTCCCGGACCCGACCACCGTTCTGGACGTGGTCGGCTACCCGGGCGCCCCGGAGGGTGACGCGGAGGCGTTCCTCAAGGCGGACACCGTGTACCGGCTGTTCGCCCAGGACCTGTCCGAGGCGGACGGCTGGCTGGTGCTGGCCGGTCAGCGACCGATCACGCTGAGCGCGAACGCCGCCCCGACCGAGGCCACCGCGTGGCGGACGCTGCCGAGCTGGGCCGTGCTCGGCACCGACGACCTGGTGATCCCGGAGGCGACCCAGCGCTCGATGGCCGAGCGGGCCGGCTCGAAGATCTCCGAGGTCGCGGCCTCGCACCTGTCGATGGTGTCGCACCCGGAGGTGACGGTCGAGGCGATCCTGGCCGCCGCCGCCCACGTCACCGACTGAGCCCGCCCACGACCTGATCAGCGCGGCGAGCAGACTACGGCCGCCCACAACCTGATCAACGCGGCGAGCAGACAAAGCCGGACCCAACCTGATCAGCGCGGCGAACCAACAAAGCCCGCCACAACCTGATCAACGGGGAGAAAAGGGTGAGCGAGCAACCGGGCTGAGCCCGGCCAGGAACTCGCCGGCGCGGCGGGCGAACAGGTGGGCCCCACGCTCAACGGAGAGCAACCGGGCCGCCTCGCCCGCCGCGCGCACCTCCGCGACCGGCGCACCCCGGTCCCGCAGCAACCGGGCCCGCAGCAGGAGCAGCAGCCCTTCGGCATACCGCTGCCCCTGCGCGTGCAGGAACCGATCCGCCCGGTCGAGCGCCTCCCCGGCCTCGTCCACCCGCCCGGCCGCCAGCCACATCTCCCCCAGCAACCCGTACCAGGTGTGCAGATTGGACCGCGGCGGGTCGAGCAGCACGTCGGTGATCACCGATGCCGCGCCGGTCGCGGCACCCGCCGGGTCGTCGCCGGTCACCGCCAGCGCCCAGAACCGGGCCAGCCGCAGGTAGGCCCCGAAGAACGTGTACGAGAACCCGGGATCCGCCTCGATCCCCCGCTCGGCCGCCCGCAGTGCCCAGTCCGGGTCGCCGGCCATCGCGGCGATCCGCGCGGCGAAGCTGGCCGACACCGTGATCGCATACGGATCGTCCCCGGCCCGCGCCTCCAGCGTGTCGAGCCGGGCCCGCGCCGCGCCGACGTCCCCGTGCAGCGCGGTCGTCTCGGCGACCATCCCGGCCGACATCAGCCGCAGGTCGTACCGCAGCGACCGCTCGGCCCACGGATCGTCGCCGGCGGCCCCGTCCGTCGAGGTCAGATGCCGGAACGCCGCCCCGATGTCGCCAAGATCCCATTGGTGGATTCCCCAGGCATAAAACCCATATCGCCGTACGACGGGATCGCGCGACGCCGTGCCCAGCTCCAGCAGTCGCCGGGCCAGCCGTCCGCTCTCCCCGAGTTGCCCGGCCTGCGAGTGCGCGGCCCGCCGGGAGAACAGGAAGTCGGCGGCCTCCCGTTCCCGCCCGAGGCCGCGGGCCAGGTGCTCGGCCCGCCGGAGCATGTCGGGCGCCGACGAGTGATAGCCCGCACGCATCCCGGCAATGACCGTGAGCTGCGACAACGCGGACAGCTCCAGTTCCGGCAGATCGGCCGCGCGAGCCAGCCGGACAGCCGAGTCCAGGTGCTGCCCGGCCGCTTCGAGCGCGGATTTCGCGGCCGCGTGCCGGCCCGCCCGCAGCAGCGCGGTCGCGGTCCGGGCCCGGTCGGCCAGCGGCCCGGCCGCCGACAGGTGGTGGGCGAGCCGTTCGGCGGTCTCCTCGTCCGGCCCGGCGTGCTCCAGCGCGTCCGCGATCTCCAGGTGCAGCCGGGCGGCCCGCAGCGGCGGCGTCGCCCCGGCCACCGACTCCCGGACCAGGTCGTGCGTGAAGCGCAGAGCGAACGGATCGTCCCGACCGGGACCGATCAGCCCGAGCGGCTCCAGCGGCTCGGTGCGGGCCAGGCAGGCCGGCACGTCGAGGCCGGCCACTCGGGCGAGCAGCCGCAGGTCGACGTCGCGGCCGAGCAGCGCGGCGATCTCCAGCAGGCGCCCGGACTCGGCGTCCAGCGCGGCCGCCCGGTCCCGCACGACATCCCGCACGGTGGCCGGAATCGACACCTCACCGCCGGCGGCGAGGATTCGGGACAATTCAAGAACAAAGAACGGATTTCCCGCCGTACGGACGTGAAGGTCTTGAATGGCGGCGAAGCCGGCGTCTTTCCCGATCTCCTGCCGGACCAGCTCGCCCACCTCGGCCCGGTCGAGCGGTCCGAGGCGGATCCGGCGGTAACACGGGGTGCGGCTGGTCAGCGCGAGGATCCGGGTGAGCTCCGCGCCGGGTGCGGGGGCGCCGTCGCGGAGCGCGCCGACGAGCACGGTCCGGCCGGGCAGGCGGGTCGCCAGGTGGCCGAACAGGCGCAGCGAGGCGTCGTCGGCCCACTGCAGGTCGTCCAGCACGAGCAGCACCGGGCGCGCCGCGGCGGCCTCCTCGAGCACCGCGACGACCTGCTCGAACAGCCGGAACTGGGCGCCCTGGTCGGGGATCGCGAGGTCGTCCTCGGGCGGTTCGGCGAGGCGGCGCAGCTCACCGGCGAGCCGGCGGGTCCGGGCGGCGGCGGGCAGTGCGCCGAGCAGCGCCCGGGTGGCCTGGATCCACGGCCACATCGACGGGGCTCCGGCGCCGTCGAGGCAGCGGCCCCAGACGGTGAGCGCGCCCCGGCCGGCCGCCTCGCCGGTGATCTCCCGTAGCAGGCGGGTCTTTCCGCTGCCGGGCTCGCCCTCGACCAGCACCAGACCGGTGCCGTCGGCGAACGCCTGGTCCACCGCCTGCCGCAGCGTCGCCAGCTCGGCGGTCCGGCCGACCAATCCGCCAGTTGGGCCAGGGTCAACGCTGGGGCCAGGGTCGATGCTTGGGCCAGGATCGATGCTGGGGCCTGGGCCACTGCCGCTGGTCAGCGTGACCGGGGTGATGCTGTCGGCGAGGAGCTGCTGGTGGGCGGCCCGCAGCGCCGGGCCGGGCTCGACGCCGAGCTCGTCGTTCAGGCGGGCGCGGACCGCGCCGAAGACCGCGAGGGCCTCGGCCTGCTGGCCGGCCGCGCCCAGCGTGGTGATCAGGCTCGCCTGGACCGGCTCGTGCAGGGGTGCCATCGTCGCGGCCAGGCGCAGGGCGCGCAGCACCGGCTCCGGGCGGCCCAGCGACGTGGCGAGGCGGGCCGCGGTCACGCACGTACCGAAGAATTCGGTGTCGACCGTGGCGAAGATCGAAGCCGCGCCCGCGCCGCGGCGGAGGCCGTCGGCGGCCGCGCCCTGCCAGAGCCGGAGCGCGTCCGCGTAGGTGGCGAGCGCCTCGTCCGGTCGCTGGTCGGTCAGGGGCGCGGCGGTGCCGGTGAGCTCGCGGAAGCGCGCGAGGTCGAGGAGGTCCGGGCCGGCCTCGATCAGGTAGCCGGTGCCGGAGCGCATCAGGTAGCTGCCGGACTCCCGGGCGGGCAGCGTGGGCTGCAGGAATCGCCGCAGCGCGCCGACGTTCTTGTGGACCGTGTTCACCGCGCTGGCCGGGGCGCCGTTCTCCCAGATCAGGTCGACGAGGTCGGCGACCGCGATCGGCCGGCCGGCGCGGGCCAGGAGCAGCGCGAGCAGGAACGCCTGCTGCCTGGGTGGCAGGGCCGACTCGGCGCCGTCGTGCCAGACCCGCAACGGGCCGAGGATCTGCAGCGCCAACACGACTGGTCAGCGTAGCCGGTGCCGGCGGAACCGCCCGGCGCCGTCACATTCCGGCCGCCGGTCCCGTCATGACCGGTGAGAGACCAGGGAGGCAAGCCCATGTCAGCAGAGAACATCGCGGCGTTCCACCGGTTCCACGACGCCGTCGAGAGTCGTGACCCGGAGACGATCGCGAAAGTGGTGGAGGAAACTTTCCACCCGGACGCCAGGTTCCACACCGCGGAGCCGGGCGGCGTTCCGGCGGTCCCGGCGCAGAACCGGATCTGGCGGGTGCTGTTCCGGGCCTATCCGGATCTGCGGGTGACGATCGACGAGCTGCTCGCGGTCGACGACAAGATCGTCGCCCGGCAGACGGTCACCGGGACCAACACCGGGGAGTACCGGGGGCGACCGGCGAGCGGCCGGCGGGTCACCTACCAGGAGATCTTCATCGCCCGCTTCGACGACGGGCGGATCACCGACCTGTGGGGCGTGGTCGACCTGTACACGCAGCTGAGTCAGCTGGGGCACATCCGGGAGTAGGGGCGCTCCTTCCGGTCGTACGCCGAAGCGGGTTTTGTTGTGGTTTTTGGGGTTCTCATGGGCGTGGGGCGACCTCGGCCGGGGTCGCCAGCGTCTCGCCGACCGCGGCCAGCAGCTCGATCGCGGTGAACGGCTTGTGCACGATCCGCTCCGACTCGCCGAGGTCGAAGCGGGTGCGCAGCTCCTCGTCGCTGTAGCCGGACATGAACAGCACGCGCAGCCGCGGGTACCGCCCGCGCAGCTGCTCGGCGATCTCCGGGCCGGAGCGGTCGCGGAGCACGACGTCGGTGATGATCAGGGCGACGTCGTCGAGGTCGCCGTCGTCGAGCGTCTTGATCCGGTAGCCGTTGTCGCGCAGGATGCGAACCACCAGGTCACGGACGTACTCCTCGTCCTCGATCACGACGACGTGCTCGCCGTGACCGGCTGCCGGACCACCCACGTCCGCCTCGGCCGGCTGCTCGTTCAGCTCCTCCGCGAGCGGCAACAGGATGTGGAACGTGGTGCCGATGCCCGGTTCGGACTCCACGTTGATCTGGCCGCCCGCGTCGCCGACGATGCCGTAGACCGTGGCCAGGCCCAGGCCGGTGCCCCGATCGGCGGGTTTCGTGGTGAAGAACGGCTCGAAGAGCCGGTCGCGGACCTCGGCGGTCATCCCGCACCCGGTGTCACTGACCGTGAGCCGCGCGAACCGGCCCTGCCAGCGATCGGTCTCGACCATGATCACGCCGCCGTCCGGCATCGCGTCGCGGGCGTTGATGACCAGGTTGAGCAGGATCTGATCCAGGCGGCCCCGGTTCGCGCGGACCGGCAACGGCTGCGGATCCGGGTGGCACACCAGCCGGATGTTCGCCCCGATCGTGCGGCTGAGCAGCTCACTCGAACAGGTCGCGATGTCGCTGAGGTCGACATTCGTCACCTCGGTCGGCTCCCGCTTCGCGAACAGCAGCAACTGGCCGGTCAGCGAACGCGCCCGGTCGGCGGCGTCCCGGATCCGGGCCAGATCCCTCGTACCGGCCGGGGTGACCTCGTCACCGAGGAAATCCGCGTAGTTCAGGATGATCGCGAGCAGGTTGTTGAAGTCGTGCGCGACACCGCCGGCCAGCTGCCCCAGACTCTCCAGCCGCGCCGCGCGGGCCGAACGTTCCAGTGCCACGCGCTCCTCGGCCTCGCGCCGCTTGCGGCGGCTGATGTCACGTTCGGTGGCGGCCGCGGCGACGACCCGGCCGTGCTCGTCCCGGATCGGCGAGACCGCGACGTTGACCAGCAGCTCGTGGCCGTCCCGGTGGATCCGGCGGGACTCCTCCAGCAGCACGTGGTCGCCGGCGGCCAGGTTGGCGAGCGCCTCCTGCAGCAGGTGCACCCGGCCCGGCGGGAGCACCTTGGTGAACCTGGTGCCGACGACCTGGGCGGCGGTGTAGCCGTACAGACTCTCCGCGCCGGCGTTCCAGATCGTCACGACACCGTCGAGGGTCATCACGATGATCGCGTCCGCGGACTGGCGGACCAGCGCGGCGAGCATCTCCCGCTCCTGGGTGGCGGCCGCGGTGGCCCGCAGCAACGTCCGCAGGTGCCGGGCGATCGCCCAGCTGACCACGGTGAGCGCGGCCACCACGAGCAGGCGCCAGGCCTGGTCGCCGGTGCCGAACAGGCCTTTCTCGGTGGAGATCACGGCGGAGGCCGTCAACGCGTAGCCGCCGACGCCCAGCACCGCGCGCGGTCGCGCGGACGCCACGGCCAGCACCGGACCGATCGCCAGCATGCCGAACACCAGCATTCGCGGCGGCGCCACCATGGAGACGGCGGCCAGCGCGGTCACCGTCACGTACGCGGCCAGGACGTACGAAGAATGCGGTCGCTTCATGGTGCGGCGCCTTTCCGCGCGGCGGGCCCTCCCTGGCATCTCCGGTAGGGGCAGATTAGTCCCGGTTCGCCCCTGCTGACCCGTCCTTCGTTGAAACCTCATCGCCCGACAAAAACTGCGCGGCGGCCATCCGTGCGTATCGCTCGGGGAGGTCGGCGGGGGCGGGATTGCGCATGAGGGCCAGCTCGTAGAAGAGCGGCGCACAGGCCGCGACAATCACACTCCGCGCCTCAGCCGCCGCCCCCGCATCCGCGCCCACGCCCGCACCGCCAGCCCCCGCATCCGCGCCCACGCCCGCACCGCCAGCCCCAGCCCCCACGCCCGCGCCGCCAACCCTCACGCGCGCGCCCGTGCCGCCAACCGCAACCCCCACGCCGCCAACCGCAACGCCAGTGCCCGCGCCGCCAGCCCCAGCGCCGCCAGCCCCCGCATCCGCGCCGCCGCCAGCTGCGGCTGCCGCGCCGGAGTCAGTCGCAGCGCCCGCGTGCCGGTCAGTCTCGGTGACCGCAGCCCCGGCTCGCGCACCAGCCGCAACCCCCGCAGCCGCAGCCCGCGCGCCGGACGCGACCACCGCCCGCATGCCGGCCACAGCCCCCGCAGCCGCAGCCCGGGCGGCGGGCGCAGCGTCCGAGTGGCCTTCCCCGGCGGGCTCGGCGCGGGATGCAGCGCGTTTGTCAGCCGCGACCCCTGCGCGTGTATCGGCGGCGCGGGTCACGACGATCGCGGCGCGGGCGTACCGGTCCTCCCAGAACGTCCGCAGCGCGGTCGCGGCCGCCGGGGACCGGAACGACGCGGCGATCAGCGCCTGGGCGATCGACGGCCGCTCGGTCAGCACGGCGGCCACCTGCCGGTTGATCTCGATGAGATCACCGATCAGCGAACCGGTGTCCGGCGGCTCCCACGGCAGCTCACGGGCAGCGTCGACGGTATCGGCCAGCAGCCCGCCGACGTCCCGCCAGCGCCGGTAGACGGTCGCCCGATGAACCCCTGACCGCGCGGCGACCGCGTCGATGGTCAGTCCGTCATAACCCTCCTCCAGCAGTAATGCCGAGACCGCCTCGAGCACCCGCTCCCGGGTACGCGCGGTCCGCCCGCCGGGCCGCACCGAGCCCGGCAATTGCGTATCGTCATCCACGGATTAATGTTACAACTGTCGCGTTAATGAGAGGAGCAGTGACGTGCCTACCCTTCCCTCCGGCTGGACGCCCTACGCGGTGACCGGCGACGCCACCGGCACCATCTGGACCACGCTGCTGAAACCCCACGGCCTCGGCCGCATCTCCACCACCTCCGAAATCCACCTCGAACCACTGACCGGCCAGCCGATGCTGCTGGCCACCGCCCCGGACGGAGCCCTCTGGTACACCCGCACCGACGACAAACTCGGCCGCCGCGACCCGTCCGGCTCCCACACGACGATCAACGTCACTCCCGGCTCATCGCCCTACGGCATCGCCGTCACCACTCCCCCACACGCCAACCCCACCGCCCGACCTGGCGACGTCTGGTTCACCGCCGCCGGTACCAACCAGATCGTCCGGGTGAGCGGCGGAGAGACCGCCATCACGATCGACCTGCCGCTGCCCGACTCGCGGCCCGCGATGCTCACGATCGATGGTGACGGCGCACCCTGGGCAGCCCTCAACGGTGCCGCGGCACTGGCCCGCGTCCGCCCCGACGACACCGTCGACCTGGTCGAACTACCCACCGGCAGCGCTCCGGTCGGCATCACCGCGTCCACAGACGGCATCTGGTACGCCGATATCGCCCGCGGACTCGCCGGCCGGATCTCCCGGTCGGGTTCGATCGACGAATTCCCGTTCCCCGATCCCGCCTGCCGCCCACACGCCGTCGCCCCCGACCCGGCCGGCGGCTGCTGGGTGACCCTGTGGGGCTCCACCGAACTGGCCCGGATCACCACGGACGGCAAGATCACCCTCCACAAGCTCCCCGGCGAGGAACCGCACGGCCTCTGGGTCTCCCCCACCCACGTCTGGGTGGCAATGGAGAGCGGCGCCGTCGTCTCTGTCGAGCGAAGCCCGGCGCCGTAGACCACTCAACGATCAACGCCGCACCCTGAGATCGCCTCACCCCGCGACCGATGCCGTAGTCGTCGCGCACCTCCCACCTCCGCAACTCGTCCGCCCCGCAACTCGCCCGGCAGACCGCCCCTCGCACGGCCCAGCAGCCCGCCCCCTCGCACGGCCCAGCAGACCGCCAACCCGACCGACCGGCATCCCGCCCTCGCACGGCCCAGCAGACCGCCAACCCGACCGACCGGCATCCCGCCCTCGCACGGCCCAGCAGACCGCCAACCCGACCGACCGGCATCCCGCCCTCGCACGGCCCAGCAGACCGGCAGCCCGCCCGACCGAGCGTGAACCGCCAAGCGGCGGCGGCTCGCGGGGAGGCCGTTGAGCAGCCGGACGGCTCCTACCGACAGCTCGACCGACCAAGCATCAAGCGCCAGCGGGCGGCTGACAGGCCCTGAGTAGCCGAACGGCCTCGACCGGCCAAGCACCGAGCGGCAGCGGGTGCTTGGTAGGCCCTTGAGCAGCGCGAGGCCTTATCCCGGCAACGCGGCCTCGATCAGATCGACGCCGCGGGTCACCCCGCACTCAGCGCGCACATCGCGGCTGAGCTCGTCGGACCTGGCGGCGACATCCGGATCCGTGGTCAGCGCGATCAGGATGGCGCGCAGTTCCTCGGCGGTGACGGTCTCCAGATCGATCACCTGGGCGACGCCCAGCGCGGCCAGGCGCTCCGCATTCGCGAACTGGTCGGCTGCCTGCGGGGCGGCGATCATCGGGGTGCCGTGGAACAGGCCCTCGGCGCTGCCACCCATTCCGGCGTGGGTGAGGAACGCGTCGGCCTGGGCCAGGATCGCCGGCTGCGGCACCCAGTCGCGGACCTCGACCGAGGGTGGGACCGCGCCCAGCTCGGCCGGGTCGACCTCGCTGCCGATCTGCAGGACGGTGTGCCAGCCGCGCAGGGCCCCGAACGCGGCGACGCAGCGCCGGTAGAAGTCCGGATGGTTGGTGAAGGCGGAACCGAGCGACACCAGCAGCACCTTCTCCACCCCGGGCGGTCTCGTCCACTGCTCGGTCGCGGCCCGCTCGCCGATCAGCGGGCCGACGAACTGGAAGCCCTCCGGATTCACCTTGTCGGCGTGCGGCTGCAGTGCTCGGGGGATCAACGCCAGCCCACGATCGGGTCGGCCCATGAAGGCCGGGCCATCAGTGACCGGCGACCCCTGCTCGGTCAGCCACTCGGTGAAGCGGCGGTAGTAGTCCGCGCCGCGCGGGTCGGCTCGCATGCCCGCGATCGCCTCCGCCATCTCCTGCTCGTAGCCCTCCCAGGCGACGAACGTGGGTGACAGCTGGATCGCCGGGATGTCCCACTCCGCGGCGAGGAGCCGGGCCGGGGCGCCGGCAATGTCGTACAGAAAGAGGTCTGGTTTGTCGTTGAGATAAGCGGCCCGCAGCTGGGGCAGCATCCTGATGGCGTCGTCGAGGAACAGCGTGAGCTGGTCGATGGTGTCGCCGGCCCAGCCGGCACCGGCCTTGGGCAGGGTGGACTCGTAGGGTCTGAGCTGCGCGCCGATGTCGCTGATCGGCTCGGCCCAGCAGGCGTCGTTGGCATAGGTGACCCGGTGGCCGCGCGCGACGAGCGCTCGCAGCAGCTCCAGGCTCGGGTTGACGTGCCCGTGGAACGGAATGCTGACCATGGCGATGTGCGGCATGCGATCTCCTCAGGCAGGTTCGGTGAGACGAGACGCCTCGTCTCGCTAATCACTTTGCCCCTTGAAGATTTCGCTGTCAAGACGAGACGGCTCGTCTCGTTTGAGGTAGGGTGGCGGAGTGTCCACGCCAGATCCCACCCGCCGCAACGAGCGATCCCGCCGCGCGATCCTCGAGGCGACCCGCGCGCTGCTCGCCGAGACGGGCTATGCCGAGCTCACCGTCGGCGCGATCGCGGCCCGGGCCGGGGTCGGCAAGCAGACCATCTACCGCTGGTGGGGCGGCAAGGGCGCGGTCGTGCTGGACGCCATGGTGGACAGCGTGACCGAGGACGGCGCGCGGCTGCCCGACACCGGCAATCTGCGGGCCGACCTGTGCTTAGTCATGCGCGCCACGGTCGCCGAGTTCGCCGACCCGGCGCTGTCCGAGACCACCCGCGCGATCACCGTCGAGACGCTGCTCAACGAGGAGCTGGCCGGGCACGTCCGCGATCGGCTGCTGCGCCCCCAGCTCGACGCGGTCAAGGACCGACTGCGCGCGGCTCAGGACGCCGGCGAGCTGCGGGACGACTTCGACCTGGACCAGGGCGTCGAGTTGATCTTCGGGCCGCTCTATCACCGGTGGATGCTGCGCACCGGCCCGCTGACCGACGACTACGCCGACAACCTGGTCGACCTGGCGATCACCGGCATGGCCGACCGAGCTTGAGGAGAAAGATGTCAAAGACGCATCGGTACGAGGTGACGGTCACCTGGACCGGGAACACCGGGACGGGTACCAGTTCCTACCGGGACTATTCGCGCGCCCACGACCTCACAGCCGAAGGCAAGCAGCCGATCGCCGGCAGCGCCGACCCGACGTTCCGCGGCGATCCGGCCCGATGGAATCCGGAGGAGCTGCTCCTGGCCGCGCTGTCCCAGTGCCACATGCTGTCGTTCCTGCACGTGTGCGTCATGGCGAAGGTCGTGGTGACCGGCTACTCCGACACACCGCACGGCTCGATGACGACGACCGCTGACGGTGGTGGGAGCTTCGACGAGGTGGTCCTGCGGCCCCGGGTCACGCTGGCCGATCCGGGACAGGCCGACCAGCTTGCCGAGCTGCATGAGCGGGCCCACAAGCTGTGCTTCATCGCCAACTCGGTCAATTTC
The DNA here is from genome assembly GCF_019704555.1 of Actinoplanes sp. L3-i22. NCBI lineage: Bacteria > Bacillati > Actinomycetota > Actinomycetes > Micromonosporales > Micromonosporaceae > Actinoplanes > Actinoplanes sp. L3-i22. The sequence goes on along the minus strand of NZ_AP024745.1, from coordinate 5,890,790 downwards.
CCGGTCCGCCACGAGCCCGAGCCGGTCGCCTGACTCCACACCGAGCCGCCGGCTGAACGATCTCGCCGGGTGAGGCGCGGCGAGCCTGACGCACGGACGTGGCAGTGCTCCACCGGCGTGACGCATCGGGCACAACGCAGCGCGGATGCGGGCACAACGCAGCGCGGATGCGGGCACAACGCAGCGCGGATGCGGGCACAGCACAGCGCGGATGCGGGCACAGCACAGCGCGGATGCGGGCACAGCACAGCGCGGATGCGGGCACAGCACAGCGCGGATGCGGGCACAGCACAGCGCGGATGCGGGCACAGCGCGGATGCGGGCGCGTCTGCCAACGGTGCGTTGGCTTGGGCGGCGCTGTTTCGGCTTACCTCGGGGTGCGGGCTTCGCGGTGCCAGTAGGCGGCGATCTGGCTGGTTTGCCGTGGGATCGACTCCGGCAGGGGTGGTGACGGCCACAGCTGCAGCAGGTAGCGGTCCGGGCCGGACTCGTCGTCGGCGGGAGTGTCCATCTCGTGGCCGGCGTCCATCTCCGTGGCGCAGTAACGGGCGCGCATGCTCGTGACGGTCGGCAGGCGTAGGGGTTCCTCCTGCTCGAAAGCGGACAACAGGAGGTCTGCGGAGGGCGGCTGGTAGGCCACCTCGACTACCTCCTCCCAGTCCTCGCCGATGGGCGGCTCGGTGTCGTGCCACTCCATCGTGAACGCGACTCCGCCGGTGTGCAGGCCGGTGATCAGGGAGAGGAATCCCGGCTCGGTCGCGCCGCAGATGCCGTTGAGCTGGCCGGCTCGGGCCGCGCGCAGTTCGGGGCGGTCGGTCTCGCCGGCTTCGATCAGGTCGATGAAGCCGTAGTGGACTTCGATCTCCCCGTCGAACAGGACCTCGGTCGCTGACGATCTGCCCCGGTCACGGTCTTCGGTCACTGATGATCTGCCCCGGTCACGGTCCTCGGTCACTGATGATCTCTCCGGTCACGGTCCGCTTCGGTTGCGGTCGACGGCGACGGTACGCGAGGAGGCCTGCGCGACGTGCCTGGCCGGGCCGGATTTCGGGCCTGATCGGCGACATCGTCTACGTCCAGCTGCCCGACGAGGGTCGCGAGGTCGTGGTGCTCACCACCACAGCCACTGGGCGCTGTGGCGATGCTGGCGAACGGTGGGGACGGTGTCGGTGCTGCCGGCGCCGCGGTGTTCCTTGGCGGCGGTGCGGCAGGCGATCCGGGCTGCCTGGCGTTCCCGGCCGGTCCAGATGTGGTTGATGAACCAGCGGGGCGGGCCGCCACCGCCGACAAGGAGTCGCAGGCCGGTGCGCGGGTGGTGCGGACCGTCCTTGTCCGTGCGAGACATGAAAAACCCCTTCCGGAGCCGCGGAAATGCGGCGCTAAAGGGGATGGAACGCAGCGCTCATCACGCCACACAGGATATCGCGAAGGTGTCCCGACACCCCCCACGGGGAGGGCCTCGGGACACCGTAGCGGGTGCGAAGAACGCGGAGATCTCACAGGTCAGGCACCGAACACCGCACCGGCTGGCAACGGCGCCGCGGGTCAGACCGGCGAGGCGCAGATGCCATGGGCCGCGCGATACGAACGCGGAGACCCCTCGCCAACCGGGCCGCCATCGTGGACCGGATCAGCGCCCCGGGCCATGCCGCGCGAAGACGAAGCGGCGCTCACGCCAGGCGAAGGCAAAGCGGGAATCGCCCCACGCGAAGACGAAGCGGCGCTCACGCCACGCGAAGGCAAAACGGGAATCGCCCCACGCGAAGACGAAACGGAGATCACGCCACGCGAAGACGAAACGGGAATCACGCCACCTGAAGGCAGAGCGGGAATCACGCCGCGCGAAGACGAAACGGGGGTCACGCCGCGAGTGCCGATGAAGCCTGCGGGAGAACCCCGTCGTCCGCCGGGTCGCGCGACGTCTCCGGGGCGAAGGCCAGCGCCACCAGCGTCAACCCCAACGCCCCCGCCACATACACCGACACCGCCAGGGCACTCCCGGTCGCCGCCACCAGCTTGATCGCGATGATCGGGGCCAGCGCCCCGCCGAGGATCCCGGCGATCTGGTAGCCCATCGAAGCGCCCGAATACCGCAACCGCGTCGAGAACATCTCGGCCACGAACGCCGCCTGCGGACCGTACATCGCCGCGTGCGTGGCCAGCGCCACCACCACGGTCAGCACGATGACCAGTGTGTTCCCGGTGTCCAGCAGCGGGAAGAACGCGAACGCCCACACCCCGGCCGCGACCGCCCCGGCCGCGTAGACCGGCCGCCGGCCGACCCGGTCGGACAGTCCGCCGAAGAGCGGGATCAGCACCAGCTGCAGGCCGGAGGCGACCAGCACACCGGTCAGGGCAACGGTCCGGGGCAGCCCGACCGTCCCGGTCACGTACGTCAACACGTACAGCGAAAAGGTGTAAAAAGCGACGTCGGTGCCGATCCGCGCGGCCATCGCGACCAGCAGCCCGCGCGGGTGCCGGCGCAGCACCTCGATCAGCGGGAGTCTGGCCTTGCCACCCTTGGCCGCAAGCTCCGCAAACGCCGGCGACTCCGTGACCGCGACGCGGATCCATAGGCCCACCAGCACAAGCACCCCAGAAAGAAGGAACGGGACACGCCATCCCCAACCGAGAAAGGAACTCTCCGAAAGGGTCGCGGAGAGGATCCAGAGGACGCCGGAGGCGAGCAGGTTCCCGGCCGGCACGCCGACCTGCGGCCAGGACGCGGACAGCCCGCGCCGCTGCGGGTCGCCGTGCTCGAGGGACATCACGACCGCGCCGCCCCATTCGCCGCCGAGGCCGAGGCCCTGGAAGAAACGCAGCGTGACCAGCAGAATCGGGGCGGCGGCGCCGATCGTCTGATGGGTGGGCAGGACGCCGATCAGGAAGGTGGCGCCGCCCATCAGCAGCAGCGTGACGACGAGGACGCCCTTGCGGCCGACCCGGTCGCCGAAGTGACCGAACAGGATCCCGCCGAGCGGCCGGGCGACGAACCCGACGGCGTAGGTGGCGAACGCCAGCAGGGTCGCGGTGAGCGGCTCGAAGCTGGGGAAGAACAGCTTGCCGAAGACGAGCGCGGCGGCGGAGGCGTAGAGGAAGAAGTCGTACCACTCCAGTGAGGTACCGACCAGGCTGGCGAGGATGACGCGGCGGCTGGCATTCATGGCTAGCTCCTACGGGGGTGTGCGTTGGGCTGCGTGGTGCCGTGTGCCACACTCTAGGAATCGTTGAACAATCCGGCAATACCCCAATACGAATCTGCGGAAAGTGAGCAAGCATGCGCGTCCGCCGGGCCGGGCCGTCGGCCGTCCTCGTCGAGTGGGCCGACGAGACCGCCGCCTTCGCGGCATACGACCTGCTCACCGCGGCGCGGGCGGCGGGGACGCTGAGCGCGGCGGAGATCGTTCCGGCGGCGCGCACGGTGCTGGTCGACGGCGTCACCGATCCTGATCGGATTACGACATTGATCAAGGCGGGCGGGCCGCAGGGTCCGCCGTCCGCCGCCGGGTCGCTGCCCACGATCGAGATTCCGACGACGTACGACGGGGAGGACCTCGACGACGTGGCGAAGCTGTGGAACACCGATCGGGCGGGGGTGGTGGCGATCCACACCGGAACCGAGTTCCGGGTCGCGTTCTGCGGGTTCGCGCCCGGGTTCGCGTACCTGACCGGCCTGGACTCGCCGCATCACGTGCCCCGCCGGGCGTCGCCGCGGACCCGGGTGCCGGCCGGGACCGTCGCGCTGGCCGGGCCGTACAGCGGGGTGTACCCAGTGGCGTCGCCGGGTGGGTGGCAGTGCATCGGCCGTACCGAAGCAATTCTTTTTGATCTTGAAAATGACCCTCCGGCACTGCTCGCCCCGGGTGCCACCGTCCGCTTCGTCGAGGCGGCGTGAGCGCCGCGCTGGAGGTGGTGCGCGCCGGGGTGCGGACCACCATTCAAGATCAAGGGCGGCCGGGGTACGCCCATCTCGGCGTCCCGCGGTCCGGAGCCGTCGACGCCGGTGCGCTGCGCCTGGCGAATCGCCTGGCCGGCAACCCGCCCGGGGCCGCCGGGCTGGAGATCCTGCTCGGCGGCGTGCGGCTGCGGGCGACCCGCGCGACGACCCTCGCGGTGACCGGCGCGCCGTGCGACGTGACCGTCGGCGAGCGGCCCGCGGACCCCGGCCTGCCCCTGGCCGTGCCCGCCGGCGCGCTGATCAGCATCGGTCAGGCTCGGGCGGGTCTGCGGATCTACCTGGCCGCCGCCGGCGGGATCGCGGTGCCGCCGGTGCTGGGCAGTCGGTCCACCGACACGCTCTCCGGGCTCGGACCGGACCGGGTGCTCGACGGCGACGTGCTGCCGCTCGGGCCGATGATCGCGCTGCCGCCCGGGGTGGACCTCGCGCCCTATCCCCCGCCCGCCGCCGAGCTGCGGCTCCGGATCTGGCTCGGGCCGCGCGACGACTGGTTCACCGCGGACGCGATCGCGACGATGTTCAGGTCGGTCTATCGCGTGTCGCCGGAGAGCGACCGGGTCGGCGCGCGGCTGACCGGGCCGGCGCTGGACCGCGCGGTCGGCGGCGAGCTGCCCAGCGAGGGGCTGGTCCTCGGCGCGATCCAGGTGCCGGCGAACGGGCAGCCGCTGATCTTCCTGGCCGACCATCCGACGACCGGCGGCTACCCGGTGATCGGCGTCGTCGACCCGGCCGACGTGGATCTGCTCGGCCAGGCCCGCCCGGGCCTCCCGGTCCGGTTCACGCCGGTGATCTAGCTCGAATCCGCGCCGCCCTCAGTTGGCGGCCGCGTAGGCGGCGAGCAGCTGGGCCTCGGCCTCGTCGAAGTAGCGTTGCAGCGCCTCCTCGGCCGCGGCCGCGTCACCGGCCGCGAGCAGTTCGTACAGCGCGCGGTTCCCGGCCAGATAGGGCTCGTGCAACTGCCGCGGATCCGCCACCACCAGGAAGACCAGGCGCAGCTCGGCCAGCAGCCCGCGCACCGCCTCGGCCACCCGGCGGCTGCCGGCCAGGTCGGCGATCGCCTGGTGGAACCGCATGTTCGCGGTGCCGACCGCACCCCAGTCCCCGACCGCCGCCGCGGCCTCGGCCGCCTCGATCGCCACCCCCGCCTGGGCCGCGCCCTCCGGCGGCACGGTCTTCAGGTTGCGCAGCGCGCCGCACTCCAGGATGCGGCGGATCGCGTACAGGTCCCGGATGTCGGACGTGCTCAGCAGCCGGACGAAGACGCCCCGGTTCAGCTGGTGCTCCAGCAGGCCCTCGTGGGCGAGCAGGCGGAACGCCTCGCGCAGCGTGTTCCGCGAGATGCCGAGCGCCTCGCGCAGACTCTCCTCGCTCAGCCGCGTGCCGGGCAGGAACACTCCCTCGGTGATCCGCTGCCGCAGGATGTCCGCCACCCGCTCCGCCGTGCTGCCGCGGTCGAGCAGCGCCCGATCCCCCGCCAGCCGGTCGCCCCACTCGTCAGTCACGCCCAGAATCGTAGAACAATCCTGCACGGTACGTGCGTGGCCGGCCACCCTCCCCGGCCTGTCGGAAAGCTGACGGTCGATCTTCGCCGGCACCGGCGCTGACCAGGCACGCCGCACTTTGCGGGAGATGACCCGAATTGTGGCAGGGATTAGTTGATCACTACGGTGGCGCGGTGACCGATCAGCTTCCGCCTGCCGTGGACCCGTTCGACCCGCCGCTCGCGGAGATCACCGCGCAGGACTTCCCGGAGCCGCGCAAGCCTCGCAAGCTCATCGGCCTGGTCGCCGCGCTCGGCGCCGTCCTCTGTGCCGGTGCCGTGGTCCTGCTCGTGCAGCTCTGGCCGTCCGGTGGGGCGACCCCCGCGCCGACGCCGGCCGCGACCGCCTGGGCCGAGCTGCCCGCGCTGCCCGGCACCGCCGAGCAGACGTTGCGGGCCACCGACGGCGGGCCGCAGACCCGGGTCGAGTTCGTCAACGAGACCGCCCAGAACGTGACCATCGCGTGGCTCGGCTACGACGGCGAGCGCTCGGTCTACGCCACCCTCGCCGCCGGCGAGAAGTACACCCAGGACACCTTCGTCGGGCACGTCTGGATCGCGGCCGGCCCCGGCGGCGACGCGCTCGCCGTCTTCCAGCCGACCGCGCAACCCGCCCGCGCCGTCATCCGCCCGGCCGGTTAGCCTGCGGCGACGCCGGACCGTCCGGTGCGGAGCGCGACCGGGCAGCGACGGCGACGGTGAACGCGCCGATCGTCACCAGCGCGCCGAGCACGAGCGCCGACGGCTCGCCGGGCGCCAGCACACCCAGCTGGGTGCCGACGGTGGCCGCCGCGACCGGCACGCCCAGCTGGGCCGCGGCCATCGTCGCCACCGCCGGCGGCTGCCCGGTGACCCGCATCGCGCCGTGCACGGCCGGTGCCGCCACCCCGAGGACCAGCCCGAGCAGGATGAACCGGGGATGCGCGGCCAGGCCGCGGACGTCGAGCGACGCCCCGAGCCAGACGAAGAACAGTGGCCCGAGGAAGCCCTCGGTGAGCGCGAACACCTGCCGGGCCAGCCGCCGGGGCTCGCCGACCGCGGCGACGGCGAGCCCGAAGGCGAACCCGGCCAGCAGCACCGAGACGTGGGTGGCGACGGCGACCGCGGCCAGGGCGAACAGCAGGACCAGGTGGAGCCGCATCTCCAGCGCCAGCTTGTGCCGCCGGGAGACCCGGTGCAGCCGGTGCCGCCAGCCACGGCGTTCGGCCGCGCGCAGACCGAGGAACAGCACGGCCGCCGCCGCCAGCACCGCGAGCGCCCCGAGCCCGGCCCGGGCCGCGTGGGCCGGATCGATCGCCAGCGGCAGGGCCACGATGCAGGCGGTGTCCGCGATCGCGACCTGGGGCAGCAGCGCCAGCACGGCCGGGTCGCCCGGTTCGACGGCGGGCAGCACGAGCGCGGCCGACGACGAGGCGAGCAGAACGGCGTACAGCAGAAAATGTCTTGTCTGAAAAAGACCAGCGATGAGCGCCGCGACCGGCAGGGCCAGGACCCCGACGGCCACGGCCCGCAGGGCGCCGGTGCGGAACGCCGGGCGCAGCCGGGGGTCGCGGATCGGGACGTGGCTGCCGGCCACGAACATGATCAGCGCGAAGCCGATCTCGGCGAGGAACGCGAAGGTCGGGTCGCCGGCATCGAGAATCCGCAGGCCGGTATGGCCGAGCGCGAGGCCGGCCAGCAATTTCCCGAAGACGACCGGCAGCCGCCCGAGCCGCGGCATCGCGAGGAGCGGGCCGAGCACGGCGGCGGCGCCGACGAGCGCGAGGTCGGTGAAGGTCATTTCATCTGATCGTGCGCCCACGCCGCGAACGACGTGAGCGGAATCCCGAGCGCCCGCGCGAATTCCGGCCGGGCCGGCTGACCGACAATGTTCATCAGCTCCATCGGCAGCACCGAATACGCCGGCGCGCCCGCCGCGAGCGCCTCCCGCTCGGTCATGTCCGGCGCGGTCAGCGGGACGCCGAGGGCCTTCGACAGCACCGCGGCGATCTCGGTCATCGACAGATAGTCGCCGGCCAACTCCAGCTCGACACCGTGGAACCGCTGCGGCTCGGCGATCGCCGCGGCGGCGGCCGCACCGATGTCCTCGACCGCGACCAGGGACAGCCGGGTCGCCGGCTTGAGGACCGTCGCGAGGCCACCCGCCGCACCGCGCGGCACCAGATACTTCGCCGAGAGCAGGAAGTTCTCCATGAAGAACGCCGGTTTCACCAACGTCCAAAGAGCAAAACCCGCTTCCCGTACGGCCTCCTCCACGCCCGCCTTCGCGTCGTAATAGGGCGCCAGCGGCTGCCACCGGTCCCCGGGCGCCTGCGCGAGCCGGTCCGATCCGGACACCGACGAGTGCACGAACTGCGGCACGCCCGCGGCCCGCGCCGCCTCGATCAGGTTGACCCCCTGCCGCAGCTCGCCGTCGAAGTCGTAGCCGCCGTCCTTGAGCTCGGGCATCTGCACCGAGAAGACCGCGCGGACCCCGTCCACGGCCTTGGCCAGCGACTCCCGGTCCCGCAGGTCCCCGATCACCGCCTCCCCCACGACCGCCTTGGCCGGGTCACGGACCAGCGCACGCACCGGAATGCCCGCGGCGCGCAGGGCCCGGGCGACCGCGCCGCCCTGCTGACCGGTGGCGCCGACGACGAGTACGGGATCGGACATGATCACTCCTCAGACTAAACGGCGGGGCCCGCCGTTTCCATGCCGCTAAGATACGGCGGACCCCGCCACTTAGCAACCGTGAGGAGAACCGATGGCCGGCCAGCGCGCGGACGCCCGCCGCAACTACACGCTGCTGCTGGCCGTCGCCGAGCGGGCGATCGCCGAGCAGGGCGCCGACGCGTCCCTGGAACAGATCGCCCGGACCGCCGGGGTCGGGTCCGGCACCGTGCGGCGGCACTTCCCCACCCGGCACGCCCTGCTCGCCGCGGTCTTCCGGAAGCAGACCGACGTGCTCGCCGACCGCGCCCGCGACCTGGCCGGGCGGCCGGACAGCCGGGCCGCGCTGCTGGAGTGGCTCGGCGAGCTGCTGGCGTTCGCCGCGACGACCCGCGGGCTGGCCGAGACCCTCAACCGCGACCACGCCGCCGACCCCGGCGAGGCCCACGACCACTGCGCCACCGCCCGCCTGACCGAGGCCGGTCAGCCCCTGGTGAGCCGGGCCGCGGCCGACGGCGCGCTGACCCCGGGCGTGACCATCGACGACCTGCTCAGCCTGATCACCGGGATCGCCCTGGCCACCGAGCACCACCCGGACGCCGCCACCGAGGCGAAGCGCCTGCTCGGCCTGACGATCGCCGGGGTCAGCCCGGCCTGACGCCGGGTATCGGCCTGACGATCGCCGGGACCAGCCCGGCCCGACGCCGGGTATCGGCCTGACGATCGCCGGGACCAGCCCGGCCCGACGCCGGGTATCGGCCTGACGATCGCCGGGGTCAGACCGGCCTGACGCCGGGTAATCGCGTCGACAACGCGCGCCGGCGCCGCCATCGTGACCGGATGACGTCAGCGGCGGAGGAACGGGTCTGGAGCCGGCTTCCGGACGGTGCCCGGGCGGCGCTCGCCGGGCTGGCCGGGACGGATCTGCAGACCCTGCTGCTGGCGATCGCCCGCGACCGGGCCGCCGCGGTGCGGCCTGCGGACCTGATGCGCCGGTGGCGTGAGGACCGGTTCGTCCGGACCGCGGGCACCGATCCGCGCGCCCTCGCCGCCGTCGAGGCGCGGATCTGGCGGCTGCTGCCGGCCGGCTTCGAGGGGGTCGAGCTGTCGCCGGTCGTGCCGCTGGGCACCTGCTCGGCGGTCTCCCCGGGGAGTCAGAACCGGGTGGTCAGCACGATGCGCGGCACCGAGGTGCTCAGCGACGCGACCAACGCCCTGGCGATCGAGGCCGCCCACCGCCGCAGGCGGCAACCCGTCGGCGGCGAGGTGCATCTGGCCGCCTGCCATCGCCAGCTGCGGGCCCAGGACTTCGGCGCGGGGATGTCCGCGCACTTCCGGCTCTTCACGCTGGTGTCCAGCGCCCGCGACACCGGCTCGGGACGCACCCAGGCGCGGCTGCTCGCCCGGCACCTCGGCTTCTGGCAGGAGGTTCTCGCCGAGCTCGCGCCGGGGGCCGGTGCCCGGCTGCAGTACACCGTGATGGGTAACCCGGCCGTCGGGGACCGCCTCGACGACACCGTTCTGCCCCGGCTCGCCGGCTCACCCGTGCCGGTGGTCGCCGATCCCGGGCGGGAGCGTGGACGCGGGTACTACACCGACGCCGCGCTGCGGATCGCCGCGGGAGATCTGGAGTTCGGCGACGGTGGGTTCACGACGTGGACGGCGCAGCTGATGGGCGATGCCAAGGAGCGCTGCCTCACCTCCTGCCTGGCCACCGAGCGCCTCACCGCCCTGGCCGGCCCGCAGTAGCGCACGCCCCCGGGCCGAGCAGCGGTCGACACCGGTCCGGCGGCTGGGCAGGACGCGGCGCGACGCAGCGGGCCAGGACGCGGCGCGGCCGGGCGGGGCGGGGCGGGCCAGGATGCGGCGCGGCCGGGCGGGGCGGGGCGGGGCGGGCCAGGATGCGGCGCGGCTCGCCGGGGCCACGGGCGACGTACAGTACGACCTCATGGTCGCCCTTGCCGCTCCGCATCCGGCCGCCGCCGACGCCGCTCGGGCTGTGGTCGCCGCCGGGGGGAACGCGTTCGACGCCGCCCTGGCCGCCGCCGCGGCGCTCACCGTGGTCTATCCACATCAGTGCTCGATCGGCGGTGACCTGGTCGCGATCGTGCGCCCGGCCGGGCAGGCGCCGCGCGCGGTGCTGTCCATCGGGGCGGCCGCCGCCGCGGTCGACGTGGCGGCGCTGCGGGCGGCCGGGGCAGAGATGCCGTCCGGCGGGCCGCAGACGGTGACCGTGCCGGGCGTGGTCGCCGGGTGGGCGGCGATCGCCGGTCTCGGTGCCCGGCTGCCGTTCGCCGACCTGCTCGCTCCGGCTCGGGCGCTCGCGGCCGGTGGGGTGCCGGTCAGCGCCGGTCTGCGGCGGGCCGTCCGCGACGGGATCGACGTCGTCCGGGCCGACCCGGGCCTGTCCGCGCTGCTGCTGCGGAGTGACGGGTCGCCGGTCACCACGCTGAGCCAGCCCGTGCTGGCGGAGACCTTCGACGTGCTCGCCGGGGACTGGCGGTCGTTCTACACCGGCGAGCTGGCGGATCGGCTGGTCGCCGGGCTGACCGCGCTGGGCAGCCCGCTGTCGGCCGCCGACCTCGCGGCGCACCGGGCCGAGGTGACCGAGCCGCTGACCCGGGTGATCGGCGAGGCGACCTGGCATGCCGCGCCGCCGCCGGTACAGGGCGCGACGTTCCTGGCGATCGCCGGGTCACCGGACCTGCTGACCGACGCCAGCCGGGCCCGGCGGGCACGTGACCTGCTGCTCGGCGACCCGCGCACCGGTCCGATCGACCTGGACGGCCTGCTGCGACCCGAGCCGACCCCCGGCCCATCGGCGGCCGGCACATCGGCCGCCGGCACATCGGCGGGCGGGGCCAAGCCGGCCGGGGACACCGTGGCGGTCACTGCGGTCGACGCGGAGGGCAACGCGGTCACGCTGATCCAGAGTGTCTTCTGGAGTTTCGGGTCCGGTCTGCTGGACCCGGGCACCGGCATCGTCCTGCACAATCGCGGCTCGTCGTTCAGCCTCGACCCGGCCCATCCGGCCCGGCTGGCCCCGGGCGCGCGACCCCCGCACACCCTCTGCCCGACCCTGGCCGTCGACGGCGACACCGTGGTGGCGCTGGGCTGTCAGGGCGGGCGGTCCCAGCCGTGGATCCTGGCGCAGGTCGCGGCGGACGTCCTCGCCTCGCCCGACCTGGACGGCCTGCTGGCCCGGTCCCGGTGGGTGATCGGCACGGCCGGGATCGACCGCGCGCGGCCGACGTTGCTGCTGGAGCCGGGCACCCCGGACGCGGCGCGACTCGCGGCCGTGGCCGGTGAGCTGGGCTTCGCCGTCGAGACCACGGCCGGGCGGCACGACGACGCCGGTCACGTCCAGGTGGCCCGGCTCCGGGACGGTGTGCTGGCCGCGGCGAGCGACCCGCGTGCGGACGGGCGCCCGGCCGTGCTGTGACGCGCCGGTGAAGGTGGCTGCTCGCTACGGCTGCTCGCGGCCGGCCGCGTCCATGTAGGTGCTCATCGTGTCGGTCAGCCGGTTCACGAACGTCTCGATCAGGGCCAGGTCGGCGGCGGAGTAGTCGCCCACCGCGGCCCGCAACTGCCGCGCGAGCGGATCGAAGAACGCGTCCGCCGTCGCCTCGATCGCCGCGGTCGCGTGCAGCGTCACCATCCGCCGGTCGCTGTGCCCGCGCGCCCGCGACACGTGGCCGGCGCCTTCGAGCCGGTTCAGCAGCGTGGACGTCGCCCCGGTGGTCAGCGCGAGCCGCTCGGCCAGCCGCGCGGGTGTCAGCGGGGCGCCCCGCTCCTCGGCGTCGATGATCTCGACGATCGCGGCCGCGTCGGTGGTGTGCAGACCCTGGCCGCGGGCGAAGAGCCGGGCCAGCTCGCCGCGGGTGGACGCGAAGGCCTGCAGGCTCCGGATGACCCGTTCGTGCTCGTCACTCACGGTTGAAATATAGCATCTCGTGAAGTAGCTTCATCGCGTTACTACTTTACGAGGGAGCAATCATGACCACCCCTGTCACGATCGTCGGCGCCGGCCTCGGCGGCCTCGTCCTGGCCCGCGTCCTGCACGTCAACGGCATCCCGGCGACGGTGTTCGAGGCGGAGTCCGGGCCGGGCGCGCGCACCCAGGGCGGCCTGCTCGACATCCACGACTACAACGGCCAGCCGGCCCTCGCCGCGGCCGGGCTGACCGCGGAGTTCCGGCGCCTCGTGCTGCCCGGCCGGGAGGCCTACCGGGTCACCGACCGGGACGGCACGATCCTGTTCGACAAGCCGGACGACGGCTCGGGTGACAGCCCCGAGGTGCAGCGCGGCGCGCTGCGGCAGATGCTGCTCGACTCGCTGCCGGCCGGCACGGTCCGCTGGGGCCACCGGGTCAGCGGCGTGCGCGCGCTGGGCGACGGCCGGCACGAGGTGACCTTCGCCGCCGGCAACGACCACACCGGCCCGACCGGAAGCCGCGCGGCCGGGAACGACCACGCCGGCCCGACCGGAGACCGCGCGACCGGGAACGATCACGCCGGCCCGACCGGAGGCCGGGCGGGCGGGAGCGTCGTGACCGGCCTGCTCGTCGGCGCGGACGGCACCTGGTCGCGGGTCCGGCCGCTGCTCACCGACGTGACCCCGGCCTACGGCGGCGCCTCGGCCGTCGAGACGTTCCTGTTCGACGGCGACAACCGCCACCCGGCCAGCGCGAAGGCGATCGGCGGCGGCTCGCTGTTCGCGTTCGACCAGGGCACGAGCGGGAAACTCGTGCTCGCCCACCGGGAGAGCGACGGGAACCTGCACGCCTACCTCTGGCTGTCCCGGCCGCTGGACTGGTTCGCCGGCATCGACTTCGGCGATCCGGCCGCGGCGACCGCGCGGCTCGTGCGCGAGGTCGAGGGCTGGGCGCCCGAGCTGACCGCGCTGATCACCGACAGTGACACCGCGCCGGTGCACCGGCCGCACTTCGGCCTGCCGCTCGGCCTGCGCTGGGACCGGGTGCCGGGCGTGACGCTGCTCGGCGACGCCGCGCACGTGCAGCCGCCGAACGGCGAGGGCGCCAACCTCGCGATGCTGGACGGGGCCGAGCTGGGCGCGGCGCTCGCGGCCCACCCGGACGACACCGAGGCCGCGCTCGCCGGCTACGAGCAGGCGATGTTCGCCCGCAGCGCGGACGGCGCCCACGACGGCATCGAGATGAACCGGGTCCTGCTCGGCCCCGACGCGGCCCGGAACCTGATCGCCGTGTTCACCGGCAACTGACGGCGGGGGCGGGGATCGTGCCGTACCCCCGCAATCGGCCTGGAGGCAAGGCGGCCGTGACCGCGATCGATCAGCAAGGCGGCACGGCCGTCGCGTTTTCTTTAAAACCCTTGCTTGGGTACGGCGGGTGAGCACGCCCGTCGGCCCCGCTCGCTTTTCGCGACAGTCCGTCGTAATCTTTGCGACAGATCGTCGCGAAAGAGGAGTGGACCATGAGTGCACAGCAGTTGGTCGTCGTGACCGGGGCGTCGACCGGGATGGGTGCGGCCACCGCGCGTGAGCTGGCCCGGCAGGGGTTCCACGTGCTCGCCGGGGTGCGCCGCGACCGGGACGCGGACGCGCTCCGCGGCGACGGCGTCGAGCCGGTGATCCTCGACATCACCGAGACCGCGCGGGTCGAGGCGCTCGCCGCCCGGGTCGACGCGGACCCGCGCCCACTGCGCGCGGTCGTCAACAACGCCGGCATCCAGGTGAACGCGCCGGTCGAGGCGCTGCCGCTGGCCGAGTGGCGGCGGGTGTTCGAGGTGAACCTGTTCGGGCACATCGCGGTCACCCAGGCGCTGCTGCCCGCGCTGCTGCGCAGCGGCGGTCGCGTGCTCAACATCAGCTCGATCGGCGGCAAGGCCGCGATGCCGACCTACGGCGCGTACGCCGGCGCGAAGTTCGCCCTGGAAGCGGTCAGTGACGCGCTGCGCCGGGAGGTCGAGCCCCTCGGGGTACGGGTGATCGTGCTGGAGCCCGGCGGCGTCCGCACCGAGATGTCCGGCCGCGGCATCGTGACCGCGAATGATCTGGCCGCCCGGATGACCCCGGAGCAGGACGCCCGCTACGGCGGCCTGGTCCAGGCGATCAACTCGCTGATGGCGTCCGGCACCTCGGCCGGCCTGACCGCGGACGCCGCGGCCCGGGTGATCGCGAAGGCGGTGACCGCGCGCCGGCCGCGCACCCGCTACACGGTCGGCCGGGACGCCGCGATGATCATCGGGATGGCCCGGGTGCTGCCCGACCGCCTGCTCGACCGGGTCATCGCCGGCACCGTGCGCCGCCACCTCCCGAAGCCGACCACCGCATGACCGCCGGCCGCCGCATGACCGCCGGCCGCCGCACGAACGTCGGCCAACGCGTGACCGCCGGCCGCCGCGTGACCGCCGGTCGGCGCGGTGCGGGAGGATGACCGGATGCCGCGGATCCGGGGAGCCAGCATCGGGGAACACCACGAGATGGTGTGGACCGGCCTCGCCGCCGCGATCCGGGAGCTGCTGCTGGAGCAGGACTACGACGCGATCACGATGGGGCACATCGCGGCCCGGGCCGGGCTGGCCCGCAACACCCTCTACAACTACGCCCCGGACAAGAGCGGGCTGGTGCTGGCGCTGACCGAGCGGGCCGGGCGGCCCACGGTGGAGCGGGTCACCGCGATCGCCGCCCGGTCCGGCGACCCGGCGCCGGAGCGGTTGCGGGCGATCGTCGCGGTGGTCCTGGACGCGTTCACCGACCAGACCCTGCAGCTGATGTTCCGGCCGGGCAGCGCCGCGGTGAAGGGCCCGGACGGCCCGTTCCACCAGATCGTGACCGAGGTGGAGACGGTGGTCCGGGACGGTGTCACGCGCGGCGAGTTCCGTGCCGTCGGCGACGTGGGCCTGCGGGTGGAGCTGCTGTCCGGGGTGATGCGCGCCGGCGCCGAGCGGATCGGCCGGGACCCGGCCGCGCTCACCGCCGCGGTCGGCGCCGCGCAGGAGATCATCCTCGCGTCGCTCGCCTAGGCGCGGCCGGCCAGCCCCTTGGCCTGACCGTCGTGGACGTCGCCGACCCACTCCCAGCCGGGCTTGGCCGACGGGCCGAGCCGCGGGTCGTCGAGCGGGGTGCCGTCGCGCAGGGCGAGGACGTACGCCCGGTCCCGGGCGATCCGGGTGGTCAGCTCGGTGGCGTCGCCGACCGAGCCGTGGCCGGGGACGACGACCCCGGCCGGCACCGTCTCCAGCAGGCGCAACGCGTCGAGGTAGCCCTCGATCGGGTCGGCGGGGCCGTGCAGGTCGAGCATCGGGATCAGGACGTCGGAGAGCATGTCGCCGGCGATCAGGACGCCGCGCTCCTCGACGAACAGCGCCGCGTGGCCCGGGGCGTGCGCCTGGTGCTCGACGATCCGGACCCGCGGGCCGTCCCACGGGATCAGGTCCGTACCGGCGGGCAGGGCGGTGATCAGGCCGTACCGATCCAGCGAGAGGTGCTCCTCGATCCCGGTCCCGGCCAGGTGCTCGATGATGTTCGCCTTGGTGTCCGGGTCGGCCAGCTCCTCCTGGGCCGCGGCCGCACAGCGGGCCGTGCCGTACCGCGGTGGATCGCCCAGGCTCGCGTGCCAGAGCAGGTGGTCCCAGTGCGGGTGGGTGGAGAAGCCGGCGACGACGGTCCGGCCGGCCCGGGCCAGGTCGTCCGCGAGGCAGGCCAGCTCGTGGTCCTGCAACCCGGCGTCGACCAGCAGCACGCCGGTGCGGCCGTGCACCACGACGGCGTTGCTCTGCAGGAACTCGCTCTCGTGGACCAGCACTCCCTCAGCGATCTGCGTCAGCATCAGCTCTCCTCACTCGCGTCCTGGATGGCGTAGCGGTGCATGGTGACCCCCTGGCCGAACGCCCGGTGCTCGAGCAGTTCCAGGTCGATCGGCATCTCGTAGTCGTCGAACAGCGGCCGGCCGAAGCCGAGGAACGCCGGATGGGTGAAGAGCAGCAGCTCGTCGAGCAGGCCGGCGCGGAGCAGCTGCGTCGCCAGCGTCGCGCCGCCCACCCCGATCCGGCCGCTGGTCTCGGCCCGGAGCGCGGCGAGCCGCTCGATCGCGTCGTCGCCCCCGATCACCACGGTGTCGTGCCCGGCCGCCCGGCGGGTTCGGGAGACGAGCACCTTCGGGGTGGACGTCCAGATCTCGCCGTACTCCCGCATGACGGCCGGCAGGGACTCGTCGGCGCGGGCGCGTGGCCAGTACTCCTCCATCACCTCGTAGAGGACCCGGCCGTGGACCATCAGCGACATCGCCCGGGAGCGCGCGTTGAACTCGCGGTGCAGCTCCTCGTCGATGCGCAGCCACTCGCCCGCGCCGTTGTCCCCGGGGACCTGCTCGATCCGCAGGTCGAGGGAGACGTTCATCTGGTAGATGAAGCTGCCCATTCGCTCCCGCCTCCTAGTGGTTGCGTTCTGCAACCACTATATTGAGGGCGTCATACGTGTCAAGGAGGAAGCGTGGAACCACGGTCCGGGTGTCCGATCAACGCCGCCGTCGAGGTGCTCGGCGATCGCTGGGCGCTGTTGGTGCTGCGTGACGTCATCTTCGGCGACCGCCGGTACTTCCGGGCGCTGCTCACCGGGTCGATCGAGGGCATCGCCTCGAACATCCTCGCCGACCGGCTCGTCCGGCTCGTCGAGGCCGGGATCCTGACCCGCGGCACGGCGGCGCGGGGTCAGCGGGCCCGCTACAGCCTCACCGAGGCCGGGATCCGGACGCTGCCGATCATCTACGCGCTCGGGAACTGGGGGCTCGACTGGCGCGCCGGCAGCGACGAGCTCCGGGCCCGGCAGGAGTTCCTGCGCGACGCGGGTCCGGCGTTCCTCGACGAGCTCATGGACGAGCTGCGCGTCCACCACCTCGGCGCGCCGGCGGTGCCGCGCTCCGGCCCCAGCCCCCTGGAACGCCTGAACGCGGCCCGCCCCGCGGATTAGCCCAGCGTCGGCCAGCGGTCCGCGGCCCAGGCCGGCCAGGTGGGCCAGCCCGGCGGCGGGGCCGGGATGGGGCCGCCGTCGAGCTCCGCGGCGTCCGGGGGCTGGAACTGGGTCCGCCACTGATCGAGCTCGGTCTCGCTCATCGGGAACGTGGTGTGCGGCGCGGTGGCCTGGCGGTGCGCGATCCGGGCGCGCTGCACGTCCCGGCCGACCGGCAGGTAGACGACCGTGCAGGCGGCGCCGGCCTCGGCGGCGAGCCGGCGCAGCGCCGACCGTTCGTCGCGGCCCCACAGGCCGAAGTCCAGCACGACGTCGGCGCCGGCCCGCAGCACCTGCAGGGCGACCGTGATCAGCCGGGCCTCCAGCACGTCGCGCCGGCCGTCGGCGTCCGGCTCGCCGAACAGGGCGATCATCCATTCGTCCGGGGTGAGCCGCAGCGCCCGGTGCGCCGCGGCGAGGGCGAGAGCCCTGGTCGTCTTCCCCGCACCGGGGAGGCCGACCATCAGAAAGAGTTGTGCCATGGATCTGCTCCACGAGTCAGGTAGCTGCCGGAACGGACCTTGTCCGGCGGTACGACCCGCGGTTACGACAACCGCGTGACCGCCGTCAGGCGGCGGCGCGGATGTTCATCGCGGCGAAGCAGCACATGCAACCCATGCGGCCCAGGTTAGCCGACCACGGATCAGCTTTCCCGCTCGCGGCGGCGCTGCTCGGCGAGGTGCAGGGCGTGGGCGGCCAGCGAGTCCGGGCCGGTGTCGTGCCAGGTGCCGAGGGCTGCGCGGACCGCGGCCACGTCGCCGCGGTCGGCGTGGGCGTAGAGGCGGAGGACCGCCTCGTGCCAGGTGCCGTCCGGGTCGGCGTGCCGCCCGTCCGCCGCGATCGCCGCGAACATCGCGTCGTAGTCGCCCAGGCAGCTCTTCAATCGAGGCAGGCTGGCCGCCAGCCAGGTCAGCACGATGGTCGCGGCGGTGTCCGCGTCGGCCTCGGTCGACAGCGAGAACAGGTGGTGGTCGCGCATCCCGGTCAGCCGGTGGTCCCAGACGCTGTGGTGCGGCATCGCCTCCCGGCCCGGGTCCTCGTCGCCGAAGTAGAACCGCAGGTGCGGGGCGAGCAGCAGGCCGGCGTTGACGAAGAACTCGACCTCGCCCCACATCGCGGCGGTGGGCTGGACGTCCAGGGCGATCCCGTTGCCCGCCGCGTCGAGATGCCGGAAGACCGGGCCGCGCCGGACGAAGCCGGCGGCCGTCAGGTCCGGCTCGATCAGGTCGACGAAGCGGCGCAGCAACGCGTTCACGAGGCGGCACGATATCGCGCCGTCGCACGGACCACGGGGTGGCCCGAAATGCGGGGCCGGTAGGTTGTCACCCCGTGGTAGATCGTTTGCGTCCCGCCGACCCGCAGTCCATCGGGAAGTACCGCCTGCTCTCCCGGATCGGGGAGGGCGGGATGGGCGCCGTCTACCTGGCCCAGGACCCGGGCGGGCGGCTCGTCGCGGTCAAGGTGATCCGGCCGGAGTACGCGCACGACCAGCAGTTCCGGGCCCGGTTCCGGAGCGAGGTGAACCGGGCGCGGCAGGTGCCGCCGTTCTGCACCGCCGAGGTGCTCGACGCCGACCCGGACCACGAGACGCCGTACCTGGTGGTCGAGTACGTGGACGGCCCGAGCCTGAGCGAGGTGGTCACCGAGAGCGGGCCGCTGGGCGGGGGCAGCCTGCACGGGGTCGCGGTCGGGGTGGCGTCGGCGCTCGCCGCGATCCACGGCGTCGGGGTGATCCACCGGGACCTGAAGCCGCGCAACGTGCTGTTCGCGCTCGGCATCCCCAAGGTGATCGACTTCGGGATCGCCCGGCCGCTCGAACCGACCAGCTTCCACACCCGGGCCCAGGAGGTGGTCGGGACCCTCGCCTACATGTCGCCGGAGCGGCTCGACCCGGAGACCGACCGGCTGATCACGCCCGCGGTCGACGTGTTCGCCTGGGGCGCGGTGGTCACGTACGCGGGGACCGGCCGGACCCCGTTCGGCGGCGACACCCCGGCGGTGACCGCGGCCCGGATCCTCACCCAGCCGCCGAGGATCGGGGATCTGCCGCCCTACCTGGCCGAGCTGGTCGGGGCGGCGCTGGACAAGGAGCCGGCGAACCGGCCGACCGCGACGGAGCTGCTGGACCGGCTGCTGGTGACCGGGGCGGCGCCGAGCGCTCCCCCGCTGCCGCCGGAACTGCGCCGCGAGGCGGAGGCGGCGCAGCAGTCCGGGCGCTACCACACCGGGGAGCGCAAGCCGCCCCGCAAGCGGCGGGGCGTGGTGATCGCGGCCGCGGTGGCGGCGGTCCTCGCGGTCGGCACCGGCGTGGCCGCGGGCATCGGACTGCGGGACGGGCCGCAGGCCGCCGAGGGCCGTACCCCGCAATCGGCGGAGCCCAGCCCGGCCGCGACCGCGACCGATCCGCCCACCGGGCCCGCGCTCTTCGATCCGTTGCTGACCGCGGCCGGATTCGGCCCGGTCAGCGAGGAGGGCGGCACCTGCGCGATCAAGAAGGGCCTGGTCGTCTCGGCGAAGGCGGAGTCGATGATGGTCTGCGGGGAGTACGCGCACCTGGCCTTCCCGGCGAGCCAGAACATCGGCGTGCGGGCGACCCTGGCCAACAGCCGGTCCTGCGCGACGATCTGGTTCCGGGCGACCGGCGACGAGGGCCAGCCCGACTATCTGGCGCAGGGCTACCAGGTCTTCGTCTGCCCCGGCGAGGTCCGCCTGACCAGCTCGATCGCCGCCGCGGACGATCCGATCGCGACGGTCAAGCGGCCGACCAAGGTCGGGGTGCCGCACCGGATCCTGGTCGTCACGACCGACCGCGGCGCGACCGTCTCGATCGACGACGAACCGGTGCTCGAGGGTGAGCTGACCGAGAACAACCTGATCAGCGGGCGGGTGATGTTCGGCGCCGAGGCGTTGCCCGGTGGGAGCGCGAAGGTGACGTTCACCGACGCGCTGCTGCGGTCCGGCACCGATCCGGCCGTGCCGCCGGTGCCCGCGTTCGTCACCGGGGACGCGCAGCTGGTCGCCGGGGTGTGGATGCTCGACCAGGCGCATCGGCTGGCCATCGTCGAGCAGGCCGAGTATCTGGGCGGCGCGGAGTACTGCCGGCGGTTCGCGGTGGCGAGTTCGTCGCCGAAGTGCGCGAAGAAGACCGTGCCGGTGTACAGCGGGACCCGGGTGACGTTGCCGGTCGCCGCCGGGGTGAAGTTTCTCGACTACCGCGAGCTGCCGGCGCGGTGCCTGGACGCGGGGACGCACGCGGGCACGTGCCAGGTGAGCCGCGGGGTGTTCGCGGTGATGGGCGACGAGTTCGATCCGTGGGCGGGGCTGCTCACGATCCGGGGCGGCACGGTGGTCTCGGTCGCGCACCTGGACTATCACTGAGTCGCTCCCGGTACGGAGCCGGCCGGCTCCGTACCGGGGTTTTTCTACCGCGACCACCCGCGGACGTCGCCCTTGTGGGCCTCGCGTTCTGGGCGCGCCAGCGCCCTGCGAGGGTCGCAAGGGTCCCCGCGGGAGCGACGATCAGTTATTGGCCGCAGCCGAGGCAATGAATCCCTTGAATTTGATCTTGAGAGTCCGCCGGGGTCAGGCGCAGTTCCGGCCCTGGTTGAGGCAGGTGGCGATGCGCTGCATGGTGCGGGTCGAGTTGACGTTGACGAAGTCGTCGTGGTCGGAGAACGGGTTGTGGTTCTCCTCCGGGAACGAGTCGAGGGCGTACTGGCCCCGGAGCTGTTCCGCGCGGGAGATCCGGTAGGAGATCGTGACGCGCAGCTGGGGAATCGCGACGAAGCCGGCCGGGCAGGCGCCGGTGGTCTGGTCGGCGAAGGCGACGTGGCTGCGGTGGTTGGCGCTGTCCACGTTTTTGCCGTCCCAGCAGCCGGGGAAGTCGTGCACCCGCTGGACCTGGCGGCCGGCCGGGCAGATCGGATACTTGTCGGTGAGCCGGTCGCCGAAGCCGGAGCAGGTCCAGGCGGCGCGGGCGTTGGCCGGGCCGCGGCTGGTCGGTTTGGCGTCGCCGGTCAGCGCGCGCAGGAGCCTCGGCATCGGCACGACCTGCGCGGTGGCGTTGCCGCGGTATTCGATGAGCACGCTCGACGGGCGGACGATGCCGCCGGTGTTGTTGGGCAGCTCCCGGTTGCGGCCCTGCGGCTCCGGCAGTGCGCTGCCGCTCGGGGCGGGAGACGCCGGGGCGGTGCTCGGCGCGGGTGATGGCGCGGCGGTGTGTCCGGCGTGGATGCCGTCGTAGCTGACGTCGCAGTCGGCCAGGGAGACCAGGTGACCCCCGCGGATCGCGTTCCCGATCGTGACGAGAACCGCCGCGCGCCGCTCCCGCAACCGTCCCAGCACCTCGTTGTTGAGCGTCGGATCGGCGCCCCGGCTCGCCTGGAGCCGCCGCCCGGCAGCGGCGGTCAGCTGATCCAGTTCGGCCAGCTTGCGGTCGACGACGGTGCGGGCGCCGGCCGGGACGGCGGGCAGCCGGTCCCGCACCGACGGGCAGACCACTGCGCCCGAGGTCGCGGCCAGTGCCTGACGGACCGCTTCGCCGTCGCGCACCGAGTGGTCGATCCGGACGACCGGCCAGAAGTACGACGACCGGTCGCCGTTGCGGCAGGTCGTGCCGGACGCCTCCAGGTCGGCGTCGGACGAGGTCGCGGTGATCGCGATGTTGCCGACGAAGTCGTGCAGGTGCTCGGCGCCGTTCCTGATGCCCGGCTGGGCGACCGGGTTGTCCGGGCTGAACTTGCCGATGCGGTTGGTGCCGCAGTCGACGGTGAACCGGCCGCGGGACGCAGCCGGGCCCGGTGCGGGTCTGACTACGTTCGGCTGCACCCGCTGGATCGGTACGTAGTCGGTCAGGCTGGTCGCCGCGTCCGCGCTGCCCTTGCCGCCGCCGGAGACGAACGTGACGGTCAGGACCCCGGCCGCGGCCAGGGCGACCACCGCCGCGACGATCCGTACCGGTTTTCCGTTGCCCCTGTATCGAGTTCGCACGGTTCCTCCTCGATGCCCGATGTGGCCGGCCGCTGCGGCGGCCGGTGATCGGAGTTACGGGCCGGGGTCCACGCCGGACGGGTGGCGGGCCAGCACGTCATCGTTCGGTAAGAACTCGGTCAGAGGCGACCGGCGTCGATGACCGCGCGGGCGAAGTCGTGCGGGGCCTCCTGCGGGACGTTATGGCCGACGTCGAGGACCCGGTGCTGGTACCTGCCGGTGAACTGGCCGCGGTAGGCGCTGCCGTCGCCGGCCGGGGTGAACGGGTCGTACTTCCCGTCGATGGTGATCGTCGGGACCGCGATCTTCGGCGCGGCCTGCAACTTCGCCTCCAGCGCGGCGTACGCCGGCTCGGCCGGCAGCAGGCTCTGCCGCCAGCGGTAGTTGCCGATCACGATCGCCACCCAGTCGTCGTTGAAGAACGCGGCGGACGTCCGGTCGTAGGTCGCCGGCGAGTACTTCCAGGTCGGCGAGTTGAACTTCCAGATGAACTCACCCATCTGGGCCCGGTACGCGGTCAGGCCGGCCTCGCCCCGGTCGGTCGCGAAGTAGTACTGGTACCACCAGGCGTTCTCGTTGGCCGGCAGGGTCGGCGTCCGGTTCATCGCCAGGTTGGTGATCAGGTAGCCGGTGACCGAGACCAGGGCCTTGACCCGTTCCGGCCAGAGCGCCGCGATGATGTCCCCGGTCCGGGAGCCCCAGTCGAAGCCGGCCAGGACCGCCCGCGGGATCCCGAGGGCGTCGAGCAGGGCGATGATGTCCAGCGCGAACGCGGCCTGGTCGACGTCGCGCGGCGTGGACGCGGAGCGGAACGTGGTCGCGCCGTGCCCGCGGAAGTAGGGGACGATCACCCGGTACCCGCGGGCGGCGAGCAGCGGGGCGACCTCCTCGAAGCTGTGGATGTCGTACGGGAACCCGTGCATCAGCACCACGGGCTCCCCGTGCGACGGGCCGAGCTCGACATATCCCACGTTGAGCACACCCGCGTCGATCTTTCGGATGCGCCCGAAGCGTGCCCCGCCGGCCACGGCCGGGCCGGCGCCGATGAGCGGGGCGGCCCCGGCGGCCATCGCGACCGTGCCGGTGGTGGCCAGGAACTGGCGGCGGGTGCTGTTGTCGACCATGTGAGCCTCCGGAATGTCGATGTGACACCAGGTTCACATCGACGAGGCCCATCTGTCCCCAGGGGAACCTACTGGCCGACGGCGGCCAGGGCCCCGGGCTCCCGGGTGACCGCGGCCTGCCGGGTCTGTTCGCGGTCGGAGTGGTCGGCGATCAGCGGGCCGACGTCGAGGATCAGCGCGATCTCCCCGTTCCCCAGGATCGTCGAGCCGCTCACGCACTTGACCCGGCTGAACAGCACCCCGAGCGGCTTGATCACGGTCTGCAGCTCGCCCAGCAGATTGTCCACCACCAGCCCGGTCCGTTGCCCGGACTGCTCCACGATCACCACGCTCTGCCGCCGCGCGGGCGGGCCGGGGATGTGGAACAGCTGCCGCAGCCGGATGAACGGCAGCACCTCGCCGCGCAGGTTCATGCACTCCCGGCCGAGCTGCGCGGGCGGCAGTTCGACGCATTCGGTGACCCGGTCGAGCGGGACGATGAACGACGACGGCCCGACGCCGACCAGGAACCCGTCGATGATCGCCAGGGTGAGCGGCAGCCGGATCCGGATCGTGGTGCCGATCCCCCGGGTGGTCTCCACCTCGATGCTGCCGCGCAGCGCGCCGACGTTGCGTTTGACCACGTCCATCCCGACGCCGCGGCCGGACAGGTTGGAGACGGTCGCGGCGGTCGAGAACCCCGGCTCGAAGATCAGGTTGTAGACGTCGGTGTCGGGCAGCACGGTGTCCGGCGCGATCAGTTCCCGTTCCACCGCCTTGGCCAGGATCCGGTCCCGGTCCAGTCCCCGGCCGTCGTCGGTCACCTCGATCACGATGTTGCCGGCGTCGTGGTAGGCGTTCAGGCGCAGGGTCCCGTGCGCCGACTTGCCGTGCCGGCGGCGTTCCGCCGCCTGCTCAATACCATGATCAAGACTATTGCGTACGAGGTGCAGCAGCGGGTCGCTGATCCGTTCCACGAGCGCCTTGTCCATCTCGGTGTCCCCTCCCGTGATCACCAGGGACACCTCCTTGCCGAGCTCCATGCAGACGTCCCGGACCACCCGTTCGAAGCGCCGCAGGGTGGTGCCGATCGGGACCATCCGCAGCGACAGCGCGCTGTGCCGGACCTCGTCGACCAGGCGCATCACCTCGCTCTGCGCCTCGCTCACCCCGCCGCCGGTGACGCCGGTGCTGGACTGCGCGATGACCAGCTCGCCGACCAGGTCGATGAGCTTGTCGAGCCGGCCGGCGTCGACCCGGATGGTGCGGGTGTCCTGCGACGAGCGGGTCTCGGTGGTGCGGCGCTGCTTGGACAGGGCGGCGTCGACGATGGCCCGCGGCACGATGCCCTGCTCGATCAGGATCTCGCCGATCGGGACCGGCTGGGTCTTCTCCCGGACCGCGCGTTCCTGCTGCACCCGCAGCGCCTCGGCCATCTCCTGCTCGGTGACCGCGCCGCTGGTGACCAGCACGTCGCCGATCCGGTCGTTCTCCGGCATCGCCCGGATCGCCGCGACGTACGCGTCCAGGCTGCTCTCGGCCGGGGTGATCCGCAGGTCGCTGTCCTCGCGCACGAAGTCGAAGACCGCCTCGATCTCGCCCTTCGGCGCGGCGCTGACCAGGTCGACGGTGAAGCCGAGGTAGCAGGTCTCCGGGTCCATCGCGGCGGCCTCGGGCAGCCGATCGGTATCGGTCGTGACGCCGGTGACCTCGCCGAGCGACGACAGGTAGCGCAGGAACGACAGCGGGTCCATGCCGTTGCGCAGGCAGTCCGGCCCGAAGCGCAGGTCGAGGTGCCACGCGGTCTCGGTCGCGACGGTCTCGGCGGCGGTGGCCGGGGCCGCGACGGCCGGGCCACCCTCCAGGAACGGGGCGAGGCCGTCGAGCAGCCGGGCGCCGGACGCGGCCTGGGCGGCGTCCGGTTCGAGCCGGCCCTCGGCGATCCCCTCGATCAGCGACGAGATCTGGTCGACGCACGGCAGCAGCGCGCTGACCAGCCCGGCGGTCACCGGGAGCTGCCCCTCCCGGACCGAGCCGAGCACGGTCTCCACCACGTGCGTGAACGACACCAGGTCGGAGAGCCCGAACAGGCCGGCCGAGCCCTTGACGGTGTGCGCCGCGCGGAAGATCGCGTTGACCGCGTCGCCGCCGGGCGGCTGGCCCTCCATCTCGAGGATGCCCTCCTCGAGCTGCTGCACGAGGTCGCGGGCCTCGGTCACGAACATGTCGAGCGCTTCGCGCATGCTGTCGTCGAGACTCATCACAACTCCAGGCTGGTCAGCTCCAGGACCGCGGCCACCGCGGGGCTGGGCTCGGTGAACTCCACCGGCAGGCCGAGGCGGGCGCCCTCGTTGCGCGCCAGAAGCAGAACCTGCAACCCGGCAGTGTCAAGATCAGAAATTCCGGACAGATCGAGACGTACGCCGATGCCGTCGCCCAGTGCGGCCAGCAGACGCTCGCGGTGCTCGGCGGCGGTGACGATGGTCAGCTCGTCGTCGAAGGCGAACCGCCGCAGCGCCGGGTCGCTCACGGCGCGACCAGTTTCGACACCGCGCTGAGCATCTGGTCGGGCTGGAACGGCTTGGTCACCCAGGCCTTCGCGCCGGCCGCCTGGGCCTGCTTCTTCTTGTCGTCCTGGGACTCGGTGGTGAGCATGATGATCGGCGTGAACTTGTAGGCGGGCAGCTTCTTCGCCTCGGCCACGAACGTGATCCCGTCCATGTTCGGCATGTTCACGTCCGAGATGATCAGGTGGATGCGTACGCCGGTCATCTTGCTGAGCGCGTCCTTGCCGTCGTTGGCGGTGATCACCTCGTAGCCGGCGCCTTTCAGGGCGATGCTGACGACCTGCCGCACCGACGCGGAGTCGTCCACGATGAGAATCGTCTTGGCCATGGTCGTCCCCCTCAGAAGAACGTGATCTCGGATTCGTTCACCTTGGTGGCCGAGCCGGACTGGTGCGCCTGGTGCTCCTCGGCCATCGTGTAGCGCGCGGCGAGCTCGTCGAGCAGGACCTGCGCGTCCAGCGGCGCGGTACCGGTGGCGGCCGCCTGCGCGACGTCCGGGAACCGGCCGATGTTGTCCCGCAGGTGCTCCAGCATCTGGTTGACCCGGTCCTGGAACTGCAGGTTGACCAGTGACTCGCTGATCTCCCCGCGGATGCCGACGGCGGCCTGCTCCAGACCCTGCGACGACTCGCGCATCTTCGACAGCATGCCCATCAGATCGTCCAGGACGGCCTGCACCTCGCCGTGCGCGTGGGCGACCGCGGTGCCCTCGTGCTCGGCGCTGGCCTCCTGGGTGACCAGCACGCCGGAGATCGCCTGGGCCACCTTGTCGACCTTCTCGACCATCCGCACGCTGGTGTTCTGCGAGCGGTCGGCGAGCTGGCGGACCTCCGAGGCGACCACGCCGAACGCGGCGCCGGCCTCGCCGATGCGCTGTGCCTCGATGGCGGCGTTGAGGGCGAGCAGGTTGGTCTGCGACGCGATCCGGGTGACCTCCCCGGACATCTGGCGCAGCTCCTCGTTGAGGCTGAGCAGGTCGTGCAGCTCGGCGAGGGCCTCGCGTTTGCCGGTGAGCGCGCTGTCCAGGGTGCCGACCACCTCGCCGAGGCGCTCGCGGCTGCGGGCGAAGACGCCGCCCTGGCCGTCGTCGAGCACGCCGCTGGACGAGGTGAGCACCGTGTCGAGGTTCTCCACGATGCCGGCGAAGGTCTCGGTGAGTTGCCCGACGGCGGTTTCCATCTGGGTACGCGATGAATCGATCTGCGCCGACCAGACCGGGGTCATCGCACCGGCGAAGCGGGTCAGGTCCTGGGCCTGACCGTCCGGTGGCAGTAGGGCGCCGGTCGGCCGAGCGGGGTCCTGCCGGCTGCGCAACGCGTAGCCGACACCGACCCCGACGGCCAGCGCGACCGCCGCGATCACAACGTTAGCCATGCTGGTGGATCACCTCCGCGATCGAGGAGAGTGGCGTCTCGCGGTCCACGGCCCCGAGCGCGACGGCCTCCCGGGGCATCCCGTGGACCACGCAGGTCGCCTCGTCCTGCGCCACGGTGTAGGCGCCGGCCTTGTGCATCTCGAGCAGTCCGCGGGCGCCGTCGTCGCCCATCCCGGTCATGATCACGCCGACCGCGTCCGCGCCGGCCACCTTCGCCACCGAGCGGAACATCACGTCGACCGACGGCCGGTGCCGGTTCACCGGGGGGCCGTCGAAGACCCGGACCCGGAAGCGGGTGTCCAACCGCTGCACCTCCAGGTGCCGGCCGCCGGGGGCGATCAGCACGTGCCCGGGCAGCACCGGGTCGCCGTCGCGTGCCTCCTTGACCCGGACCCGGCACATGGTGTCGAGGCGGGCGGCGAACGCGGCGGTGAACTTCTCCGGCATGTGCTGGACCACGACCACGCCGGGGCCGCCCGGGGCGAGCGCGGTCAGCACCACCTCCAGGGCCTGGGTGCCGCCGGTCGAGGTGCCGATCGCGATCAGGCGCTCGGCGGGGGTGGCCTGCGAGCGGGGCCGGGGCTGGGACGGCGTCGCCAGCACCGGAGCGGCCCGGGTCGCGGGCGTGCGGCGGCGCTGACCGGCGGCGGCCGCGGCCCGGACGGCGGCCACGATGTCGCCGCTGTCGGTCTCCATGAACTTCTTCAGCCCGCTCTGCGGCTTCTCGATCACCGCGACCGCGCCGGCCGACAGGGCCTCCATCGACTTCTCGGCGCCGCGCTGGGTCAGCGTGGAGCAGATCACCACCGGCGTCGGCCGTACCTCCATGATTTTCTTGAGGAAGGTGAGGCCGTCCATCCGGGGCATCTCCAGGTCCAGGACGACCACGTCCGGCCAGGACTTGTTCATGTGTTCCATGGCGAAGATCGGGTCGGCGACGGCGCCGGCCACGTCGATGCCGGGGTTCTCCCGCAGGCGGGCGGCGAGGACCTGCCGGACGACCGCCGAGTCGTCCACGATCAGCACCCGGATCGGCCCCGTCACGCGGTCGCCGCCGCGGCTCGCAGCCACACCGTGCCGGTGGCCAGGTCGAAGATCAGGCGTCGTGCGCCTGTGCCGCCCAACTCCCGTACCGAAATCGCGAAGTTCTGTTGTTCCAACAGGGTGATCCCGGCGCTGATGTTGTGGTTGGCGACGTCGAGCGCGGCCGGCACGATCAGCTGCGGGAACTGCTGGCCGCCACCGAACATCTTCACCTCGTACTGGGGCGGGCTGGTCCTTGACCGGCGCACGTCCCGGAGAAATCGGCGGACCGCGCCGTCGGCGTACCGCGAGTTCAGGGGATCCTCCCGCGGGCAGGGGCCGGGCAGCATGTAGTGGCACATGCCGCCGATCCGCAGCCCGGCGTGCCACATGGTGATCGAGACGCACGAGCCGAGCACGGTGTGGATCCGGGTGCTCGCGTCACCGAAGTGGTAGTCGCCGGGGTTGAGGTGCACGTCAGGCACGGCCTTCGCCGTCCGCCGTGTAGATCGACGGCTGCACCATGCGCAGCCGGGACGGGATCGCGTTCAGCGACTCGGAGCTCCCGATGATCAGATAGCCGCCCGGGTGCAGCATCTCCTGCAGCCGGCCGATCAGGGTCCGCTTGGTGTCGACGTCGAAGTAGATCATCACGTTGCGCAGCATGATCACGTCGAAGCGGCCCAGGTGACTGACGTCCTCCTGCAGGTTCATGCAGTGGAACTGGACCTTGGCGCGCAGCTCACGGGTGATCGTCATCAGGCCCTCGTACTCCTCACGGCCCTTCAGGCAGAAGCGGCGCAGGAGCTGACGCGGGATCTTCTCGGCGGCGGCGATCGGGTAGAGCGCGGTCCGGGCCCCCTCGACCACCCGGGTGGAGATGTCCGTGCCGACGATCTCCCAGGTGCCCGCCGGCAGCGCGTCGGCCAGCACCATCGCCGCGGTGTACGCCTCCTCCCCGGTCGAGCTGGCCGCGCTCCACAGCCGGAACGTGCGCCCGGTGCGCCGCCCCGGCAACACCTCCCGGCGCAGGAACTCGAAGTGCTGCTCCTCGCGGAAGAAGAACGTCTCGTTGGTGGTCAGCAGGTCGACCATCTGCCGCAGCTCGGCCTCCCCGGCGCGGTCCTGCAGCAGGCGTACGTACTCGGAGTACCCACCCAGCCCCAGCGCCCGGATCCGCTTGTCCAGCCGGCTGGCGACGAGGGCCTCCTTGCCGTCGGCGAGCCGGATCCCGGCGTGCTTGTGCAGGATCCCGGTGATGTACTGGAAGTCGGCCCGGCTGATCGACCGTGAGTAGGACTCCGAGGCGATCACGACTGGACCGGCTGCTGGGCTATCTCGCTGAGCCGGACCATGTCGCTGATCGACAGCACGTGCCCGATGTCCAGCAGGATCAGGAAGTCGGTGTCCCGGCGGGCCATCCCGCTGATGTAGTCGGCGCGGATCCCGGCGCCGAACGCGGGCGCCGGCTCGATGTCGTCCGGCTGCAGCGTCACGACCTTGGACGCCGAGTCGACCAGCACCCCGATGTCCTGCCCGTCGGTGATGCTCTTGTCGTCGCCGTCCAGCTCGGCCATCTCGGCCAGCCCCGGATCCTCGACGTGCACGATGATGATGCTGGTCCGCCGCTCGATCTCGGTACGCCCCCGGCCGAACCGGATGGCCAGGTCGATCACCGGCACCGCCCGCCCGCGCAGGTTGATCACGCCACGGATGAAGTCCGGCATCATCGGCACCACGGTCAGCGCGCGGTACTCGAGGATCTCCGTGACGTGGAAGATGTCGAGCGCGTACGCCTCGCCGTTGAGGGTGAAGGTCAGATACCGCCCCGCTTCGGTGACCGTGTTCACCTGCGTCATTCGATCAGACCAACCACGATCCCGGCCGGTTTTCCAGGGGAAACTGCTTTCCCGCATACGTCCGGCATCCGGTTGAATACGCTGGCGCGGTGGCTGACTCGTCGGAAACTGGTAGCCGGTTCGCCTTCCGGGACATGCCGATCGCGGTGAAGTTGCGCGCGCTCGCCGGAATGGTCTGCGCCCTGCTCGTGGTCCTCGGAGTGGTCGGGCTGGTACAGCTCAGCCGCACCCAGGACCGCCTGTCCCACCTCTACAACAGCAATCTGCACGACGTACGGCTGCTCGGCGAGGTCGCCTCCGACTACCGGGACGTCCGCCTGGCATTGCGCAGCGTGGCGATGTCCGGGCAGGGCACCGCGATGGACGCCGCGCTGACCCGGCTGGACACCTCGGTCACGACCATGGACCAGGTGTGGACGTCGTTCGCGGCCACCGCGACCGGCGACACGGACCAGGAGTCGTTCACCACGAACTGGACGGCGTACAAGAAGCTGCTGACCGAGAAGCTGCGGCCGCTGGCCGTGGCGGGCAACCTGACCCAGTTCAACAAGGTGGTCAGCGACCAGGTGAACCCGATCGCGGACAGCATCAACGCGGCGGTCGACAACCTGATCACCAAGGACGACACGGCGGCCAAGTCGTCGATCACCGACTCGGCGAACGCGTACTCGACCGCCCGGATGGTGATGATCGTCCTGATCGTGGTGGCGCTGATCCTGACGTTCGCCGTGGTCCAGTTCATCATCCGAGCCGTCGCCAGACCGCTCAACGAGACCGTCGCCGTGCTCACCGGGCTGTCCCAGGGCCGCCTCGACCAGCGGGTCACCGTGCACGGCCGGGACGAGGTCGGGCGGATGGGCGAGGCCCTGAACAGCGCGCTCGGCCGGCTCAGCGAGACCGTGTCGACCGTCGTCGAGTCGGCCGCCCAGCTCAACAGCGCCTCCAACCAGATCAGCGGGGCGTCGCAGAGCCTGTCGCAGGCCGCCACCGAACAGGCCGCCAGCGTCGAGGAGACCACCGCGAGCATCGAGCAGATGACCGCCGGGATCGGGCAGAACAGCGAGAACGCATCGGCCACCGAGGGCATCGCGACGAACACCGCGGCCGAGGCCCAGGAGGGCGGCGACGCGGTGCAGAAGACCGTCGCGGCGATGAAGGAGATCACCAGCAAGATAGCGATCATCGACGACATCGCGTTCCAGACGAACATGCTGGCGCTCAACGCGACGATCGAGGCGGCCCGGGCCGGCGAGCACGGCAAGGGCTTCGCGGTGGTCGCGACCGAGGTCGGCAAGCTGGCCGAGCGCAGTCAGATCGCCGCGCAGGAGATCAGCGAGCTGGCGGCGGGCAGCGTGCAGACCGCGGAGAAGGCCGGCGACCTGCTCTCCACGATGATTCCCAACATCATCCGTACGTCGGATCTGGTCCAGGAGATCGCCGCCGCCAGTGGCGAGCAGTCCACCGGGGTGCGCCAGATCAACATCGCGATGTCCCAGATCGGCAAGGTCACCGAGCAGACCGCGTCGTCCAGCGAGGAGCTGGCCGCCACCGCGCAGCAGATGTCCGCGCAGACCGCGCAGCTCACCGCGCTGATGGACTTCTTCCACATCGGCGGCGCGCACCGGACGGTGGCGATGCCGGTGTCCTCGCGCGGCGGCGGCCGGCCGGCGAACCGGGGCGGCGGGAACTGGGCGTCCTACAACGAGAACTCGGCGCCCGCGCTCAGCCCGGCGAGCACCGCCCCGGTCGACCTGGAAGCCAAGTTCGACCGGTTCTGAGGATATTGCAGCGCTGCAAAATCCTCTTTAGCATCGTGCGGCATGTCCCGCATCGCGTTGGCCGCCGCCCTGCTCCTGCTCTCGGCATGCACGGCGGCGCCACCCGCACCCGTCCGGCCGGCCGCCTACCCGGACCCGATCCTGGTCCTCGGCGACACCAATGCGCACGACCCGTCCCTGGCCCGGACGCCGGCAGGCGGCTACCTGCTCGCGGTCACCGGGGCGAACATCCCGCTCAAGACCTCGGCGGATCTCTCCACCTGGACCGCCGCGGGCCCGGCGTTTCCGTCGGGGACGCCGTGGACGAAGCCCTACACCGCGGACAACAAGGACCTGTGGGCGCCGGACATCTCCTACCACGACGGGCAGTACTTCATGTACTACTCGGCCTCGTCGTTCGGCTCGAACCACTCGGCGATCTTCCTGGCCACCAGCCCGACCGGCGAGTCCGGCTCCTGGATCGACCGCGGTCTGGTCGTCGAAAGCGCCAGGAGCGACGATTTCAATGCCATCGACCCTAATTTGTACGTCGATGACGACGGCTGGCGACTGACGTTCGGCTCGTTCTGGACCGGGATCAAGCAGATCCGGCTGGACCCGTCGACCGGGTTGCGCCGGGGCGGCACGATGATCGGCCTGGCCGGCCGGGGCGACACCGCGATCGAGGCGCCGTACCTGGTCAAGCACGGGTCCTACTACTACCTGTGGGTCTCGTTCGACGCCTGCTGCAAGGGGGCGGCCAGCACGTACCGGACCATGGTCGGGCGGGCGAGCTCGCCGGAGGGGCCGTTCGCCGACCGGGACGGGACACCGATGACGGCCGGCGGCGGGACCGAGGTCGTCGCCGGGCACGGGAGCATCCACGGGCCGGGCCACGAGGCCGTCCTCGGCGACCTGCTGATCTACCACTACTACGCGGACAGCGGCGCGTCCTACCTGGGGATCAATTCCCTGGCGTACGACGGGGACGGCTGGCCTTTCATCTACACGCCCACCAGCCCATAAGTCTCGAGCCAGATCTCCCTCGCAATATCATGACCACATGCCGCATGGCTTGCCCGTAAGCTCAAGCGGCCCTCCGGCACTGCTTGCTTGCGTGCGGCGACTCTCTCCTGTTGCCCTCCCCCATCGGCGGGGCAGACGCGGTAGTGCCACTATCGGTCATGGCCAGCATCGAAGTCATTCTCGGCGACATCACTCATCAGCAGGTGGACGCCATCGTGACGGCCGCCAACGAGTCCCTGCTCGGTGGCGGCGGGGTCGACGGCGCCGTCCACCGGGCCGCCGGTCCGCGACTGGCACAAGCCGGCGCGGCCATCGCCCCCTGCGACCCGGGCGATGCGAAAGCCACGCCCGCTTTCGACCTGAACCCGCCGGTGCGACACATCATCCACACTGTCGGCCCGGTCTGGGAGGGCGGCGGCTACGACGAGGCCGGCATCCTGGCCGCCTGCTATCGGCGTAGCCTGCAGGTCGCCGACGAACTACAGGCCCGGACGATCGCCTTCCCCACGATCGCCACCGGCGTCTACGGCTACCCGGCAGACGACGCCGCGCGCATCGCGATCGACACCATCCGGTCGACACCTACCGCCGTCCAGAGAGTCCTTCTGGTCGCGTTCGACGAAGAGAGTCGGAACCTGCTCGCGGCTGCCCTTCGAGACGGAACCCACCCGCAAGACGAGCCCAGCCGGCGATAGCCCCATCCGGATCTGCCGATGAGCGCCATTTGATCTTCATTCCGGGGCATCGCCCTGGTGGTGTTGACGTTCGGCGAGCTGCTTCAGGTTCAGTAACTGCCGTCGAGCCATGACCAGGTCCCCGATCGACAGCCCGGGGGCCAACCAACGGTTCGTCCGCATCACGACCTTGAGCAACAAACGCGTCATGTCGTGCTCCTGGGGCACCAGGACGTACGACATGTAGGCGCCCATGATGCTGCCCGTCAGCTGTTCCCCGAGGTCGACCGCGACGATCGTGCCGGTTTTCCGCCCGCCCGCCGTGGTGAACGCTTCGCCGACCTGAGGCTCGGGAAGGCCGGTCAGCTGTCGAGGTGAGCGGCGGCCGAGGTTGTCGATCCAGTCATAGGAGTACGGCGCAAGTCTCACCTGGGCAACCCACGGCCACACCGCCGCGGCAGGAGCCTCGATCGACACTCCCCGCCAGGCCTGCACGGTGGGCGAGACGACAAAATCGTCGCATGGATACGGACGCAGCATCTCGCTGTCCGTCACACCCCACCGGTCACCGATCACGTATCCATCTTCCACTGTCTCCCGGTATCCGGATCTGCCGCCGGCCTGGGTCGCCTACAACAACTCCGGCTGGGCGCTCACCGTGGTGCACACCGACTGAGTCGGCCCGCAGCCCTACGGGAGCTGGAACAGCGCGGGAAAGCGCAACCCCACCCAGGGCCGGCGCCCGAAGGCCACGGCATCCCCGGAGGCGAGCGCCCGCCACAACGGCCGCCGCCGGAAGCCGAGCAACAGGGCGGCGCACCCGGACATGGACAGCACGCAGTCGACGTCCCCACCACCGGGCACAGCGCTCTCGGCCCGGCCGCCGTCCACCCGGAGCACGAACCGCGGCGCCCGCCGGATCCGCACCTCGAAGGTCCCGCTGAAGCCCCGCGCCCCGGCCGGGTCGACCAGCAGCGGCAGCATCTCGCTCATCACGGTCGGGGCGGCCGCCGCCGCGGACCGTTCGTCGAGCCACGGCCGGATCCGCAGCGCCCGCGCGAGGTCGTACCCGTGCACCACGCTCTCGCTGACGGTGAGCGCGGCCAGCGTCCCGACCGTCCGGGTGACGTCCGGCCCGTACCAGGGCGCGGCCCGGCCGGCCCGCAGGTCCGGCCGGGTGTCCAGCGCGGCGATCAGCTCGTCGGCGCACTCCCGCAGCCCGTCGGCGGCCTCCCGGGGACCGGGGAACGACACCACCGCCAGGGCCCGGGCGTTCGTCGACGCCACCACCTCGGGCAGCGTGTGCCCGCTGCCCAGGTTCGCCAGGATGTCCGGCCCGTAGTCGGCCCCGCGCACGGCCAGCGCGAACGCCCGGTAGACCACGCAGAGATGCGCGACCAGCTGGCCGGCGGTCCAGGCCAGCCCGGGCGCCGGCCCGTCCAGGTGCGGGCTGGACCGGACCCGGTCGACCAGGCGGCCGCTCTCCCGGAGCAGCGCCGCGCGCAGGGCGTCCGGATCCGGTTCGACGATCATCCGGGCAGTCTGCCGGAAACCGGCCCCGGTGTCAGGAGCTGCCGAGACGCGGAACGACCGAGCGGACGGCGACCGGGGCGCCCGGCCCCCCACCCGGCCGGGACCGGTACTCCGGCACGCCCACGCAGGTGAACAGCAGCGCGGCCAGCTCCGCCGGTTCGCCCAGCAGGTCCGGCACCTCCGAGTCGAGGAAGGTCATCCCGGAGGCGCTGGCCCCCAGCGCGTACGCCGCCAGGTGCAACCGCCCCTCGACCAGCCCGGCCGCCAACTGGGCGTCGCGGTAGCCCCGATCGTCGAGGCCGTCGAGCGGGCTAGCCGCGATCACCACGTACGCCGCGTCGCCGGCCAGCGCCTGGTCCAGGCAGATCCGCAGCAGCTCGTCGCGCAGGCCGGCGGCCCGCACCGGCCGGTCCAGGTCCGGCCACCGGTACAGGCCCGGCTCGACCCCGTCGACGCCGTGCACGACGACCCAGTGCGGCACCGGCACCCCGCGCAGCGACGCGGCCACCGGCCACCGCAGTTGTTCGGCGGTCAGCGTCCCGGACCGGTCCATCCGCCGCTGAGAGCCCCGCCGCCGGACCACCTCGTCGAGCGAGCCGGACGGCGGCACCTCGGCCAGCGCCGGCCCGACCGGCCACGGCTCGCCCAGGCTGTCCCGGTCGCCGGCGCGCTGCGCCACCGTGCAGAGCGGCAGCTCCACCTCGGGCAACTCCCCCGTGATCGCCGGGCCGGCCGCACCGATCGCCGGCCCGCCGTCGCCCAGCGACAGCAGCGCGAGCGGGTATTCGTGCACGCCGTCCGCGCCGACCAGGTTCCGGACCGCCGCGTCCGGGAACAGCGAGCGCAGCCGGGGCGCCAGGCCCGCGCTGTCCGCCGCGGCCGAGAGCTGGGCCAGCACGGTCCCGGCGTCCCAGTACAGGTGCCGCCAGCCCCGCTCGGCGTACCGCCAGCCGGTCCGCCACGGCACGCCGGTCACGATCAGCGTGGTCACCTCGCCGGTGGCGGCCGGGGCGATCCGGACCAGGGCGTGCCGGACCGCGTCGTACCAGTACACCGCGTCCGGGACGCCGGTCACGCCGCGCGCGCTGACGTACACCTCGAGCGGGAAGCGGGCCCCGGCCGATCCGGCGGCCCGGTACAGGATCCGGCGGCCGTTGCGCTCGCCGGTCCGGACCACCCCGGCCCCCAGGAACAGCAGCCGGCCCAGCTGCGCGACGTCCAGCACCCGCGCCGGGGCCGCGACGCCGGCCAGCACCGCCGTCGCGCTCACCCCCGGATCGGGCAGTTCTTGCGGCAAAATCAAAACCTCAAGATCATTGGGGTACGTCTTCACCGGCGGCGGCAGCGTGTCCGGATCATTGGGGACCAGGTCGTGCCGCACCCGGGGATCGTCGACCGGGACGTCCCACTCGCGGTCCGGCACGTACGACGTCAGCCGGTGCAGCAGACCGGCGCCCTCGGCAAGATTCACCCCCACCACTCTGCCAGGTTCCCGCCGTGTCCAGACTGGAGTGGTGAGCATCAGAGACGACTTCCTCGAATCCACCGCGGCGATGATCGCTCTCCTGGCCCGTCCCGGGGTGGCGGACGGCTGGGCGGCGCCGAGCGCCCTGCCCCGGATGCGGATCGGCGGGCTCGCCGCCCATCTCGTCGACCAGGTCACCCAGCTCCCGGCGGTGCTCGACGCGCCGGTCGCCGACGAGCGGGTCGCGCTGCCGGAGCACTTCGCCCGGTCGACGTGGGTCGGCGGCGACCTCGACAGCGAGGACAGCACGTACATCCAGGAGGCGTCCCGGCAGCAGGCGGCCGCCGGCGCGCCGGCCCTGCTCGCCGCCGCCGGGAACGCCCTGGCGGAGCTGCGCCGGCGGCTGCCCCAGGAGCCGCCGGACCGGGTGGTCCAGCTGCCGTTCGGGCCGTGGACGCTGTCCCTCGACGACTACCTGGTCACCCGGCTGCTGGAGCTGGTCGTGCACTGCGACGACCTGGCCGTGAGCATCGGCGCGGACACCCCGGAGTTCCCACCGGCCGCCTTCGACGCGGTGACCGGCGTGCTCTGCCGGCTGGCGGCGCGCCGGCACGGTCAGCCGGCCGTGCTCCGCGCGCTGAGCCGCGCCGAACGGGCCCCGGCGACTATCGCGGGGCTGTGACCGGCACCAGGCGGAAGATCCGCAGGGTGCGGTGCGCGGCCTGCTCGCGGTAGCGGGCGTAGCCCGGCCACTGGTCGACGAACAGCTGCCACAGCCGCTCGCGCTCGTCGCCGGTCGCCTCCTGCGCCTCGACCGCGAGGTCCCGGCCGCCGATCGTGATGGTGGCCGCCGGCTTCGCCCGCAGGTTGTGGACCCATCCCGGCGCGTTCGGGCCACCCCAGTTGGAGCCGACCACGACATAGGCGCCCTGGTCGGCGACGTACTGCAAAGGCGATTTTCGCTCCTGGCCGCTCTTGCGGCCGACCGTCGTGAGTAGCAGGCTCGGCGCCATGCCGAGCGCCACGACGCGGCCCTTGGTGACCCGGCTCAGCCAGCGGTCGAGGGTGACCGTCCGTTTGGCGACCGGGGTGAACCCGGGGATCGAGCCGACCGCCCGCCAGAAACCTTTCCAGACCACCGTGACCTCCATCGACGCTGGCGTCACGATACTGCCTGCCGAACCGGGGGTGATCAGCCGATGACCTTGCCCGGGTTGAAGAGGCCGAGCGGGTCCAGCGTCTGTTTGACCGCGATCTGCATGGCCAGCACCCCGGGCGACAGCTCCTGCCGCATCCCGGCCCGTTTCAGCAGCCCGACCCCGTGTTCGCCGGTGACCGTGCCGCCCATCGCGATCGCCGCGGTCAGCATCTCCTCGAACGCGGCCTGGGCCGCGCGGCGGGCATCGTCGTTCCCGGCCGGCGCGAGGATCAGCGGGTGCAGGTTGCCGTCGCCGGCGTGCGCGATCGTGGCGATGGTGACGCCGTGCCGCGCCGCAATCTTTTCGATCAAGGACAACATTTCCGGTACGCGGGAACGGGGCACGCAGACGTCCTCGGTCAGCACCGGGCCCAGCCGTTCCAGCGCCGGATAGGCCAGCCGGCGCGCCGCGAACAGCGCCTCGGCCTCGATCTCGTCGGTGGACCGCTCCGCCCACGACGCCCCGGCCGCGCGGAACACCTCGGCGACCGCGGCGGCCTCCTCGTCGCCGGCCCGGCCGGGCGTGTCCAGCTGGGCGAGCAGCAGCGCGGCGGCGTCGGCTTCGAGGCCGAGGTGCTTCCAGTCCTCGACGGCGCGCAGGCAGGTGCGGTCGAGCAGCTCCAGGGCGGCCGGGAGCAGGCCGGCCCGGGTGATCGCGGCGACCGCCTCGCCGGCCGCGACGACGCTGGCGAACGCGCCGACCACGGTGCGCGGGGCCTCGCGGCGGGCCGGGCGCAGCCGTACGGTGATCTCGGTGATGATCCCGAAGGTGCCCTCCGAGCCGGTGAACAGGCCGGCCAGGTCGTAGCCGCTGACGCCCTTGGTGGTGCGCCGGCCGAGGCGGACCGCCGTGCCGTAGTCGCCGGCCGGGCCGCCGACGACCGCCTCCATCCCGAGCACGTAGTCGCGGGTCACGCCGTACTTCAGGCAGCAAAGTCCACCGGCGTTGGTCGCGACGTTCCCGCCGATCGTGGACCAGGGCGCGCTGGCCGGGTCGGGCGGATACCACAGGCCGTGCTCGGCGACGGCCGCCTTCAGGTCGTCGTTGATCACGCCGGGCTGCACGGTGGCGGTCATGTTCTCGGCGTCGATCTCCACGATCCGGTTCATCCGCGACAGATCGACGATCATCGCGCCGTCGACCGCGTTCGCGCCGCCGGACAGGCCGGTCCCGGCGCCGCGCGGGATGATCGGGATCTGCCCCGCGGCGCACGCGGCGACGATCCGCTGGACCTGCCCGGTGGTCCGCGGACGCACCGCGGCCAGCGCTTTTCCGTAGGGCGCCCACTCGGCGTCGTCGTGACTGAGGCTCGCCAGGACGTCCGGGTCGTCCACGAGATCGAGGCCGGGCAGCTCCGGGATCGTCGGCATACGCCGACCCTACGCGCCGGAATTACGCACTCGGCGTGCAAGATCATCAGGCGGTGCCCTACCGTGTCGGGATGACCGATCGACCCGTCGTGCTGATCACCGGCGCGAGCGCGGGGCTGGGCGAGGAGATGGCCCGCCAGTTCGCCGCGCTCGGCTACGACCTCGCGCTCTGCGCCCGCCGGATCGACCGCCTCCAGGAATTGCGGGCCGCCCTTCCGGAGGTCCGCGTCATCGTCAAGGAATTGGACGTCACCGACGACGACGCCGTGTTCACCGTCTTCCAGGAATTCGCGGCGGAATTCGGCCGCATCGACCGGGTCGTCGTCAACGCCGGCCTCGGCAAGGGCGCGCCCCTCGGCACCGGCCGTTTCGACGCGAACCGCGCCACCGCGATGGTCAATTTCGTCGGCGCGCTCGCCCAGACCGAGGCCGCCCTGCAGATCTTCCGCGCCCAGGGCCGCGGCCACCTCGTCCTGATCTCGTCGATGTCCGCGCTCCGCGGCATGCGGAAGTCGATGACCACCTACGCGGCGACCAAGGCGGGCGTGGCGGCGATCGCCGAAGGGGTGCGCTCGGAGCGCATTCCGGGCATCGACGTCTCGGTCATCTATCCGGGCTACATCCGCTCGGAAATGAACTCGCGGGTGTCCCAGAAAACCAAGTTCATGGTCAACACCGAATTCGGCGTACGGAAAATGGTCGCGGCCATCGAGAAACGAAAAGTCAAGGCGTACGTCCCCGCATGGCCCTGGCTCCCGATCGGTCTCGCGATGAAAGTCCTGCCGCTCTCCGCCGTACGAAAGATGGTCTGAAGAATGGCTCGTCTGTTGTTGGTCCGGCACGGCCAGGCGTCGTTCGGCGCCGAGGACTACGACGCGCTCTCCCCGCTCGGCCACGAGCAGGCCCGCGTGCTGGGCCGCTCGCTGGCGGCCCGCGGCATCAAGCCGGCCCTGGTCCTGCGCGGCACGATGCGCCGCCACGAGGAGACCCTGTCCGGAATCCTCGAGGGCCTGGGCAGCCCGGTCCCGATGATCACCGACGCGGGCTGGAACGAGTTCGACTTCCAGCACGTGGTCGAGATCCACCGCCCGGCCTACCGCGACCGGTCGGCCATGATGGCCGAGCTGGCGCTGTCGGACCGCCCGGACCGAGCGTTCCAGCAGGTCTTCGACGAGGCCACGCTCCGCTGGTCGGCCGGCGCCCACGACGCGGA
Source organism: Actinoplanes sp. L3-i22 (assembly GCF_019704555.1). Lineage (NCBI taxonomy): Bacteria > Bacillati > Actinomycetota > Actinomycetes > Micromonosporales > Micromonosporaceae > Actinoplanes > Actinoplanes sp. L3-i22. Next base: position 5,850,499 of record NZ_AP024745.1, on the reverse strand, counting down.
CTACACCGAGTCGTTCACCGCGTTCCGCACCCGGATCGCCGAGGCACTGTCATCGGTCACCGCCCTGCTGCCCGAGCACCGCGACATCCTGACGGTCAGCTCCGGCGGCCCGATCGCGATGGCCACCGCCCTGATCACCGCCGGCCCGGCCGTTCCCGCTCCCACGCTGGCCACCCTGTGGGCGTCGTTCAACCGGGTCTCGGTCAACACCGGCGTCACCAAGGTCATCTCCGGCCGCAGCGGCCTCTCCCTGTCGACGTTCAACGAACACACCCACACCGAGCCCGAACCCCGGCTGCTCACCTACCGCTGACCCGGCTCGCGTCCCGTGCCGGCCTCCGGCGGGGCCGCCACGGGACGCGGTTTCCGTCCGTACCGTCGAAATCGGGTTTTCAGGCGGCCTTGGCCAGCGTCTCGAATTCCTCGTCGGACAAGCGCACCCCGGCCGCAGCCTGGTTTTCCTCAAGATGCGCGACCGTCGACGTGCCGGGAATCGGCACCACGATCGGAGAACGGCGCAGGAGCCATGCCAGGGCGAGCTGACCGGTGCTGACACCGGGGTGATTCGCGGCGACCTTCTCCAGCGGGCCGCCCGGGCGGGCCAGGTTGCCGGCGTCGACCGGGGCCCACGGGATGAACGCGATGCCCTGCTCGGTGCAGAAGTCCAGGAGGTCCTCGGCCCGGCGGTCGCCCAGGTTGTAGCGGTTCTGGACCGACGCGACCGGGACACCGGCGGCCTGCGCCTCCTCGACGTCCTCGACGCTGACCTCGGACAGGCCGACCTGCTTGACCAGGCCCTCGTCCAGGAACGCGCGCAGCTCGGCGAACTGCTCCGCGCGCGGCGTCCGCGGGTCGATCCGGTGCAGCTGCCACAGGTCGAGCTGCTCGACGCCGAGCCGGCGCATCGACATCAGGACGCACTGGCGCAGGTACTCCCGGCGGCCCACCGCGGCCCAGATGTTCGGGCCGTGCCGGGTGAAGCCGCCCTTGGTCGCGATCACCACGTCGCCGTAGCCGGTGCCGTCGTGCAGGGCCTCGAAGATCAAATTCTCGGAGACATCCGGACCGTACGAGTCGGCCGTGTCGATGAACGTGACCCCGAGCTCCACGCTGCGGCGCAACACCCGGATCGCCTCGTCGTGGTCGCGCGGCGGGCCCCAGATGCCCGGCCCGGTGATGCGCATCGCGCCGTACCCGAGCCGGTTCACGGTCTTCCCACCGAGGTCGATGCTGGTCATTGCCACTCCCCAAACGAACTAACCTAGAAGGAAATCGTCGATCACCGGCACGACGTCGCCGGCGAACTCGTCGAAGAACCCGTGCCGGCCGCCCTCATGCAGGTGCATCACCGCGCCCGGGATCCGCCCGGTCAGCAGCGGCGCGTTCGCGGACGGGACCATCAGGTCGTCGGTGCCGTGCAGGACCAGCGTCGGCACCTGGATCAGCGGCAGCACGTCCCACGCGTCGTGCCGGTTGCTGGCCCGCAGGTGCGCGCGGCTCTCCTCGGCGCTCATCGTCGGGTCACCGAACAGATGGCTGTGCCCGTCCCACGCGTCGGTGTAGAACAGCTCGCGCAGCGTGCCGGCCCGCCCGGCGGCCAGCCGGCGGCGCACCTCGGGGGTGCGCTCGTGGGCGTGCTCCCCACCGGGCGACGTGCAGGCGAGCACGAGCCGGTCGACCAGCCCGGGATGGTTCGCGGCGAGGTGCTGGGCGACCCGGCCGCCCATCGAGGTGCCGTAGACGGCCGCCGGCGTCGGAAACCCGCGAAGCACGGCCGCCGCGTCGTCGGCGAACCACGGCGTGGTCCACTCCTCCACCGGCCCGCGGCTGCCCCCGGTCCCCCGCCAGTCGAACGTGACCACCCGGAACCGATCCTCGAACGCTTCCCGCAGCCCGGTCCACCAGCCATGCGAATTCGCCTGCCCGGACAGCAGAAGCAGCACCGGCCCGTCATCCCGCCCACTGACCTGAACCGCCAGGGAGAATCCGTCGCCGGTACGCACAGACCTGATCTTACCCAGGCAATTGTCGCGCGGGACGCGAACGTGTCCTGCATGCATGGCGATCAACGTCTACAGTGGGCCTAATTCGTGCAGGTAGGGGGCCACGCATGAAGTTCGGAGCGCTGACCTTTCCGTTCCACAACCCGGTCGAGGATCCCACCCTGCAACTGGAGGGGGACCTCGCCCTCGCCGAGCACTGTGACCGGCTCGGTTTCGACGAGTTCTGGTTCGGGGAGCATCACTCCGGCGGCTGGCAGATCATCGCGTCGCCGGAGTTGATGATCGCCGCGGCGGCGCAGCGGACGCACCGGATCCGGCTCGGGACCGGGGTCGCGACGCTCTCCTACCACCACCCGTTCCTGCTGCTGGACCGGATCATCCAGCTCGATCACCTGACCCGCGGCCGGTTGATCTTCGGGGTCGGCTCCGGGGCGCTGCCGCTGGACGCGAGCATGATCGGCCACGATCCGATGCAGGCGCGCCGGATGATGGAAGAAGCTTTAGAAGCGATAACCGCATTGCTTCGGTACGACGGCCCGGTCACCCGCAAGACCGACTGGTTCCACCTCGACCAGGCCACGATGCACCTCCGGCCGTACCAATGGCCCCTGGACGTCCGGGTCGCCGCGTTCAAGTCGCCGGCCGGGCCACGGCTCGCCGGGCGGTTCGGCGCCGGGATCGTCTCGTTCGGCGCGTCGGCGGCGATCGGCACCGGTTCGGAGAACCCGCTGCGCACCACGGCCGGGATCGCCCAGGCCGAGGCGGAGCAGGTCGGGCTGCGGTTCGACCGGAGCCGCTGGTCGGTGATGAGCCTGCTGCACGTCGCCCCGACGGAGGAGCAGGCGCGCGCTGAGGTTCGGCACGGCCTCACGGCGTACATCAAATTTGTCCGTCAGATTTTGCCGATGAACGTCCCGGTGGATCTGGAGGATCCGGATGCCGTGATCGACGTGCTGATGACCACCGGCACCGCGGTGATCGGGACGCCGGAGCAGGCGATCCGGCACATCGAGAAGATGTGGGAGCTCAGCGGCGGCTTCGGGACGTTCCTGATCGAGCAGTCGGACATCGCGGACACCGCGGCGACGCTGCGGTCCTACGAGCTGTTCGCCCGGCGGGTGATCCCGTATTTCACCGCGGCGACCTGGCCCCGGATCAAGGCGTACGAGCAGGAGTTGCAGTCCGGTGGCCTGACCCGCCGGACGATGGCCGCGGCCCAGGCGAAGGCGGGTGTCGAGTACTCCCACGAGGTCGCCGAGCGGCGGCGCACGACGTGACCAGCGCGGTCCTGTCGCACGTGCTGCTCAGCCTGGCGATCGTGGTGCTGCTCGCGCGCCTCGGCGGTTTCCTGTTCGAGCGGCTCGGCCAGCCGCCGGTGGTCGGCGAGATCGTGGCCGGGATCGCCGCCGCCCAGTTCGGCGGCGTGCTGCTGCCGAGCGACGCCCGGCCCTACCTGAACCTGATCGCCCAGCTCGGCCTGGTCATCTTCATGCTGATCGTCGGCCTGGAGGTGGAGGTCGTGGCCCGGGCCCGGACGGTCGGCGCGATCGCGGCCGGCGCCACCGTGCTCCCGTTCGTGCTCGGCGTGCTGCTCGCCGCGGTCGTCTGGCCGTGGTACCGGGTGGCCGCCGGTCGCCTGCCGTTCCTGCTGTTCGTCGGCGTCGCCGTGGCGATCACCGCGTTCCCGGTGCTGGCCCGGATCCTGCGCGACCGGGGCATGTCCGGCACCCGGATCGGCGGTATCGCGATGACCTGCGCCGCGATCATCGACGTGGTGGCGTGGCTGGGGCTGGCCGCGGTGATCGCGCTGGCCGGGCACGGCACCCACCGGCCGTGGGTGATGCTCGCCCTGGTGACCGCGTTCGTCCTGGTCGTGCTGCTGGCGGTACGCCCGGGGCTGGCCGCGCTGCAGCGGCGCGGGACGCTCGACCGGGTGTCGCCGCGCGCGCTGCTGGTCGGCGTCCTGGTCGCGGCGGTGCTGGCCGCCTGGTTCACCGAGAGCATCGGCCTGCACAGCATCTTCGGCCCGTTCGTGGTCGGCCTGGCGCTGCCCCGCCACCGGGCCACCGTGGACCTGGTGGTGACCCGGGCCGCGGATCTGAGCACCGGGCTGCTGCTGCCGGCGTTCTTCGTGGTGGCCGGCCTGGGCGTCGATCTCTCCGCGCTGACCTGGCGCGATGCCGGGGTGCTGGGCGCGGCGGTGGTGGTCTCGATGGTCGGCAAGATCGCCGGCGCGGCCGGTCCGGCCCGGCTGACCGGGATGGGCGGCCGCGACGCGCTGACCCTGGGCGTGCTGCTGAGCACGCGCGGGCTGACCGAGCTCGTGGTGCTGACCGTGGGCGCGGCGGCCGGCCTGCTCACCACGACGCTCTACACGATCCTCGTGATCAATGCGGTGATCACGACCCTGGCCACCGGTCCGCTGCTCAGCCTGCTGGAGCGCCGGGGCCGCTCGACGAACAATCGGAAGGTGGAGCAGATATGGACACCCGCGTCGACGTAACGGTCCTCGGCAGCGGTATCGGTGGCAGCACGGTGGCCGCGATCCTGGCCCGGCTGGGCCTCTCGGTCGCGATCGTGGACGCGGCCAGGCACCCGCGGTTCGCCCTGGGCGAGTCGACGATCGGCGAGACGTCGTTCCTGCTGCGGCTGCTCGCCGCCCGCTACGACGTGCCGGAGCTGGCGCACGTGTCGACCAGCGGCGGCATCCTGGAGCACGCGAGCAAGCGGTGCGGCATCAAGACCAACTTCGGGTTCGTCTACCACCACGAGGGGCAGGAGCACGACCCGTTCGAGGTGACGCAGTGCAGCGTCTCCGAGGGGCCGTTCGGGCCGGAGTCGCACCTGATGCGCGCCGACATCGATCAATACCTGTATCTCGCCGCGCTGAAATACGGCGCGCTCGGGCGCGAGGGTGTCCGAATCCAATCAGTGGACGTCCAGCCCGATCAGGCCGTCGTGACGCTCGACAGCGGCGAGATCTTCCGCAGCGACTACGTGATCGACGCGACCGGGCGCACCTCGGTGCTGGCCGACACGTTCGGGCTGCGCGAGGAGCCGTGCCGGTTCGAGACGAACTCGCGGACGATCTTCACGCACATGCGCGGGGTGGTGCCGTACGACGCCGTCGAGAGCTCGTCGGGCCAGCCCAACCTCTGGCACGAGGGCACCCTGCACCACCTGTTCGACGGCGGCTGGATGTGGGTGATCCCGTTCGACAACCGCGAGGGCAGCGAGTCCGACCTGGTCAGCGTCGGCCTGAACCTGGACGTGGACCGGTTCCCGAAGCGCGAGGGCGTCTCCGCCGAGCAGGAGTGGACCGAGTTCCTGGACCGGTTCCCGCCGCTCAAGCGCCAGTTCGCGAACGCCACGTCGGCGTTCCGCTGGATCTCCACCGGCCGCACCCAGTTCTCCTCGTCGCGCACGGTCGGTGACCGCTGGGTGCTGATGAGCCACGCGGCCGGCGCGATCGACGCCCTGTTCAGCCGGGGGATGGCGAACACCATGGCGGTGATCGAGGCGTTCGTCCCGCTGCTGCTGAAGGCGCGCGAGGCGGACGACTACTCGGCCGAGCGGTTCGCCTACCTCGACACGCTCAACCAGAGCATCCTCGACAACAACGACAAGCTGATCGCCGGGTCGTACATCGCGTTCCGGGACTTCGACCTGTGGCGGGCCTGGTCCAAGATGTGGTACCTGGCCTGGAACCTGGGCGTCATCCGGGTCGCCGGGACGTACTACCAGTACCTGGAGACCGGCGACCCGGCGCTGCTGGACCGCCTGCACCAGGGGCCGGTGCCGGGCTCGTTCTGTCCGGATCTGCCCAGTGCCCAGGAGCAGTTCGACGCGTGCTTCGACGTGTTGCGCCGGGTGCGCGACGGGGTGCTGGCGCCGACCGACGCCGTACCGGAGCTGGCTTTTCTCCTCGGCGACGGCGAAGCCTCGCCGAGTCCGCTGAACCTGCACGACGTGCTGCGCCGCTGGCACGACGGCTCGATGGAGACGCAGCGGCTGATCTACCAGTGGGGGCGGACGGCGGCGCCGCTCGCGCTGCGCCCCTACTTCGACTACGACCGGGCCACCATCCCCAAGGCCGCCGATCTCATCAAAAAAGCCTAGATTTCCGACGTACGGGCGTAGCCGACGCCCCCGGACCGGCCTCGCGCGAGGTACCTCCTGGCGCGAGGCCGCAACGCGCCATCAAGGTGGGCAGCCGATCGTGACCGAGCCGAGCTTTCCGCACCCGGTGACCCGCGTCGGGCGGCTGGGCACCGCCGCCCTGATCGCCGCCGCCCTGGCGCTCTGCCTGGGCCTGGCCGCGAGCCCGTCCGCCCTGTGGCGCCGGGCAACCGGTCAGGCCGGCGTCCTGACGGTGCAGCACTGCTTCGCCGCGCACCCCACCGCCAAGCGGGCCGACTGGACCTGCGGCGGCTCGTTCGCCCCATCGGACGGCGGCGCCCCGCGCATCGTCTCGGTCCGCGCCGACGATGAGCTCGGGGCGGGTGACCGGGTCGACGCCGACGCGTCGAACGCGTCGGCGACGGAGGTGCATCTGCGCGAGTCACCTCTGGCGGGCCTGCTGTTGTGTCCGCTGACTCTGCTCGCGATGCTCATGGTCGGCATCCTCCGCCGCCGGCGATAAAGCTGGCGGGGAGAACGACGCCGGCCGGTCATAGGCTGCGGAGATGATCCGGGACGAGCTGCTGCGGCTGCGCGCGAGCGCCCACTCCGAGGCCACCACCCTGGCCGCCGACCTGGAGTCGCTGTTCGCCGCGTCGCGGGATTCCAACGCCGACGACGAGCACGACCCGGAGGGCGCCACGATCGGCTTCGAGCGCGCCCAGCTGACCGCCCTGCTGGCCGCCGCCCGGGCCCGGATCGCCGAGGTCGACGACGCGCTGACCAGGCTCGACGCCGGCACCTACGGCAACTGCGAGGGCTGCGGCCGGCCGATCCCCGCCGATCGGCTCGCGGTGCGCCCGTTCGCCCGCCGGTGCATGGCCTGCGCCTGACACCGGCGATTTCACCGATGCGTGGGCAATGACTTTGCACTGACGATGCAGAAACCCCGATTCCCCAGGAGGTTTCATGCGTCGTCTCGTCGTCCTCGTCACCGCGCTGCTGGCCGCGCTCTCGCTGAGCCCGGCCCTGCCCGCGACCGCCGCCCCCGGCACTCCGGTGATCTTCGTGCACGGCTACACCGGCAGCGCCTCGAACTGGACCACCGCGATGTCGGTGTTCCGCGCCGGCGGCTATTCGAGCAGCGAACTGTTCGCCTACGAGTACAACTCCTACGGCAACAACATCACCAACGCGCAGGGTCTGGCCACGTACGTCAGCCAGGTCCGGGCCCGCACCGGCGCGGCCCAGGTCGACATCGTCAACCACTCGATGGGCGGCCTGGTCAGCCTCTGGTACCTGAAGCAGCTGGGCGGCGCCCAGTACGTCCGGCACCTGGCGTCGATCGCCGGCGCCAACCACGGCACCACCTACGCGAGCGCCTGCCTGGTCTACGTCACCTGCCAGCAGATGTATCCGGGCTCGTCGTTCATCACCACGCTGAGCGCCGGCGACGAGACGCCGGGCAGCACGAAGTACGGAACGTGGTACTCCCCGTGCGACGGGATCATCATCCCGTACACGAGCACGGTGCTGAGCGGCGCCACGAACAACTACGTGGCGTGCCAGACGCACATCGGCTACCTGACCGACACCGTCACGCTCACCCAGGTCAGGACGTTCCTGGCGAGCTGATCCGGCCGAACCGCGCCGCGCGCCCCGACCGGGCGCGCGGCGTCCAGGCACCAGCAGTTCCTCCCGGCGACCGGCCCGCCCGGCATATCGTCGGCCGGTGAGTGTCAGGGACGAGATCCGGGACTTCCTGCTGTCCCGCCGGGCGCGGATCTCGCCGGAGCGCGCGGGTCTGCCGCGGCACGGCGAGCGCCGGGTCGCCGGCCTGCGCCGCGAGGAGGTCGCGGAGCTGGCCGGCATCAGTGTCGAGTACTACACGCGCCTCGAACGCGGGAACTCCCGCGGCTACTCCGACGAGGTGCTGGCCGCGGTCGCCCACGCGCTGCAGCTCGACGACGCCGAGCGCGAGCACCTGTTCGACCTGGTCCACGCCGCCGGCGCGGGACCGGCGAAGCGGATGAAGGCCGACCGGGCTCCCACCGAGAATCTCCAGCGCGTCCTGGATGCGATGACCATCCCGGCGTACGTCTGGAACAGCCGCCTCGACATCGTCGCCACCAACCCGCTCGGCCGCGCGCTGTTCGACCCGCTGTTCAAGAACGGTCACCCGGTCAATCAGGCGAGCTTCCTCTTCCTCGACCCCGGCGCCCCCGCCTTCTTCCCGGACTGGGAGCTGCTCGCCCACGACGCCGTCGCGGTCCTGCGCGCCGCCACCGCCCGCACCCCGCACGACGAGCGCCTGGCCACCCTGATCGGCCGGCTCAGAACCACGATCAAATTCCAGGAGCTTTGGCTTGCGTACGACGTCAGCCGGCGCCGCACCGGCGTGAAGCGCTTCCACCACCCGGTCGCCGGCCCGCTGACCCTCACGTTCGAGTCGATGACCCTGCCGACCGGCCTGCGCCTGTCCGCCGGCACCGCCGAGCCGCACTCCCCCACCGAGCAGGCCCTGCAGTTCCTGGCGAACTGGACCACCACCACCCTGATCAGAAAAGGACCGCAATGACCCGTACCGCCCTCCTCGTGATGGACGTCCAGCGCTCGGTGGTGGCCCGCTACCCCGACCCGGCGTACCTGCCCCGGCTGCGCACCGCCATCGACGCCGCGCACGCCGCGGAACTGCCGGTGATCTACGTGGTGGTCGGTTTCCGCCCGGGCGCCCCCGAGGTCGACCCGGCCAACAAGATGTTCGGCCGCCTCGCCGGCCACGACGCCCCGGCCCAGGCGGTCGAGGTGCATCCGGACGTCGCCCCGCGGCCGGGCGACATCGTGGTCACCAAGCGCCGTGTCTCCGCGTTCGCCGGCAGCGACCTGGACCTGCTGCTGCGCGCCCAGCGGATCGACCACCTGGTGCTCACCGGCATCGCGACCAGCGGCGTGGTGCTGTCCACCCTGCGCCAGGCGGCCGACCTGGACTACCGCCTGACGGTGCCGGCCGACGGCTGCCTCGACAACGACCCCGAGGTGCACACCGTCCTCACCGAAAAGATCTTCCCCGCCCAGGCCGAGGTCACCACGGTCGCGGACTGGACCCGGTCACCGGGATAGCAATTCCCCCGCCGAGGCCCGGGTGACCGCCGTGTCGGGCTGGACCCGGTCACCGGGACAGCAATTCCCCTCGGCGCGGCCCGGGTGACAGTCGCGGCGGGCTGGACCCGGTCACCGGGATGGATGGAGGATGGCCGGGTGACCATGCCCGACCGCGCCGAGATCCTCGCGTTGCTGCGCCAGCTGGACGACCCCGACCACCTCGAACACCCGGCCACCTTCGACAACGCGATCGAACAGCGGCGATTCCGGTCCCTGGTGTCCGAGTTGGAGCGCCGGTTCGCGTGCACCTGCCGGTTCGAGTCGGAGCGGGAGATCCAGGACGCCAGTCACCTGGGCCAGGTCGTGATCCCGGCCTCCGCGACGACCGAGAGCGTGGCGATCTTCGTCCGGGTCAGCAACTTCGGCCGCCTGGCCCTGCTCGGCGCCGAGAACCCGGGCTGCTACGACGACGCCGACACGCTGACCCTGATCGGCGGCCCGGACCTCGACGCGCTCCTGGAGATCCTGGCCGAGCTGACCTACGTGCCGCTGCTGGAGGACGTGCTGAACACCCCCTACGACGGCGCGAGCGTCGCACCGACATGGTTCGTCCGCTACTTCGACTTCCTGTAACCCAGCCCGCCACCCTCAGCCCCGACCCGCCGCGGCCCGCCATCCACTGCCCCGACCCCCGCGCCCCCGACCCGCCGCGGCCCGCCACCCTCTGCCCCAGCCCCGGCCCCAGCCCCGGCCCCGGCCCGCCATCCTGCGCCCCGGCCCGCCATCGACGAAGCTTATGTACCTTGACGGTTACGTACCCGCCCTGGTACACAAGCTCCATGGAAGCTGTGAGCAACGCGAACGCGGGGAATCGCATCATCGGCAGCCTGTACACGGTGGACGGTGTCGGCGTAGTCCGCATGGAGGACCGGTTCGACACCCCGGTCGACGATCTGTGGTCGGCCCTGACCGACCCCACCCGCCTCGCCCGATGGCTCGGCGAGTGCGCGGGCGACCTGCGCCTGGGCGGCGAGTTCAAGGCCCGCTTCTTCGCCAGCGGCTGGGAGGGAACCGGCCAGGTCGAGGCCTGCGAGCCACCCCGCCGGCTGATGGTCACCACCATCGACGCGGAACAGAAGGAACGACACACCATCGAGGCCACCCTGACCCCCGACGGCGACGCGACCATCCTGATCCTCGAGGAGCGCGGCATGCCGGTCGGCCTGCTCCCGGCCTACGGCGCCGGCGTCCAGATCCACATCGAAGACCTCGCCGCCCACCTCACCGCCCAGGCCCCCTGCGACGCCCGCCAACGCTGGCAACAACTCCACCCGACCTATCAAACCCTGCCGGTCGAAACCTCCGAAAGTTAAGGACCGGCCAACCGTCCTGGCCGACGTGCTCCCGGCCGGCCAGGATCCGGCCAGGCCGCCGGCGGGCCGCCTTGCGGTCACCCGTCGAGCGGCTCCTGGTGGCGGGGCAGCGATCATCTCGTGCACCCGGTCGAGCGGAACGGTCACCAGAGCCCGAGCTGCCCTTCCACCTCGTCGTCGATGTGGCCGGGGAGCTGCCACAGCCGTACCGTCGCATCGTTTTTGTTCCTGGTCAGCCAGCGGCCATGCCCGTCGCCGGCGGCGATCGAGTTGTGGGTCATGGCACGGCCGTAGTCGACATGCGCCCGCCGGCCCAGCCCCCGCGTCGTGAGTGCCAGGTGATCCTCGAAGTCGGTCGCGAAGTCGTCGGTGCTGACCGCCACCAGGACGGTGTCGTCATCGGCCAGCACCGCCGCTTCCATCAGGCGATACTCGCCGTCATGACCCGGAATCGCGGCCGGGTCGCACGCGGCCACGACGGCCCCGCTTGCCAGGTCGTGGAACGCGAGTTCCGGGGCATCAGCGTGCGGCATCGCCAGGTAGCGGTCGCCGCTCGTGGTGAAGCCGGCGAGGAAGCCGCCTGGCAGGTCGCGGCCCCGGATCCGGCCGCCGGCCAGCCAGGCCACATGGCTGAGCGGCCGATCCTGGCCCATCGCCACGTAGAATCCGATGCGTTCACCGTCGGGGTGCGGAAAGAAGTGGGCCACGCCCACCGTGGAATTCAGCGGAACCCGGTCGATCTCCCGCCCGGCCGCCGCGTCGTAGGCGACCAGTTCGTCGCCGTTCGGCAGATACACCCAGAGGACCCCGCCGGCGTCGAGGTGACAGTTCGGCCGCCAGATCTCGCCGGCCTCCGGCAGTTCGTGCTCCCGCCGCCACAGCACGGCGCCGTCCCGGTCGGCGACGACCAGCTCGTCGAGGGTCACCACGGCCAGGTGCCGCTCGCTCACACTGGCCATGAACTGCGGGGCGTGGACCGGGACAGCCGTTCGCACCGGGGCACGGAGGCCGGCGTCCAGAACCGTCACCGACCGGTCGGCCGGCTGGATGACCAGCCACCCCACCTCGGGAACCCAACTGGCCCAAGAAAACGCCGGAAGGGCGATCTCGGCGATCAGGATCGGACGCACCGCCGCAGCATAGGTGCCCAGGCTCATCGCCTCGTCCTCGCACCGCACCCTCCTCCGCGCCGCACCTCCACCTTGCGCGCCGTCCCTGCTCCTGGTGCTCGCCGCGCTGCGGACCGTGATCGACCGCGCACGCCGGCCGCTCCCCGATTCCCTTGTGGACCTGGACGTCGCGCCCGCCGTTCCGGTGACCGACCGCGAGGCAGCGGCCGCGGCGGACCAGGCCGCCACCGTCCGCAAGAACCTCCCGCGCCGCCACCTCGCCCCGGCCCAGCAAGCCTGGATCCAGCAAACCGCCTGATCCGACCGGTCCCGCATCACCCACCGACAACGCGACCGCGAACCGCCTGATCAGGCCAGGCCCGCGTCGTGGGCCAGCAGCGCGATCTGCGTGCGATTGTCCAGGTCCAGCTTGGCCAGCACGTGCGACACGTGCGACTTCACCGTGGCCAGCGTCATGTCGAGTGCCCGCGCGATCTCCGTGTTCGACCGCCCCTGAGCGATCGCCACCACCACGTCCCGCTCCCGCGGGCTGAGCGCGGCCAGACTGCTCTTGGCCTGCGTGAACGCCCCCGCCTGCACCGCCGCCCGGTCCATCAGCCGCCGGGTGATCCGCGGCGACAGGATCGGCTCCCCGGCCGCCACCTGGCGCACCGCCTCGGCGATCCGCGCCGGCGGGGTGTCCTTGAGCAGGAACCCGCTGGCCCCGGCCCGCAGCGCGTGCAGAATGTTCTCGTCGGCGTCGAACGTGGTCAGCACGATCACCTCTGGCGGCCGCGCCCGCGCCCGGAGCCGCCTGGTCGCGGTGATCCCGTCGACGCGCGGCATCCGCAGATCCATCAGCACCACGTCCGGCCCGTGCGCGTCGGTGGCCGCCGGCACCTCGTCGCCGTCCGAAGCCTCGCCCACCACGGCGATCCCGGGCGCCCCGTCCAGCATCATCGTCAGCCCGGCCCGCACCAGCGCGTCATCATCCACCACCAGCACCCGCACCGGCCGGGTCACCTCGGCCTCTCCCCCGGACGCAGTCATGCCGGCCATGGTATCGACGCGTGGAGATGGAACTCACCGGCCAGCTCCTCGTGATCGAGCCGGCCCCCGGCCAGGTGCACCCGCTCGGTGAGCCCGACCAGCCCCGCTCCCCCGGACCACCCGGCCGGCGCCGGCCGATCCGGGGTCAGCCCGTTCCGCACCTCGATCTCCAAGCCCGCCCCCGGCCCGCCGCGCAGCGCGACCCGGACCACCTGCCCGGCCGCGTGTTTCCGCGCGTTGGTCAGCCCCTCCTGGATCACCCGGTAGGCCGTGCGGGCCACCGCGGGCGGCGCCTCCCCCGGCTCGTCCACCGCCTCCCGCAGCTCCACCTCGGTCCCCGCCGATCGGGACTCCTCCACCAGCCGTGGCACGTCGGCCAGCACCGGCTGCGGATGGACCCCGTCCCCGTCCGGCGGATCGTCGTCGCGCAGCAGCGAGATCACCTCGCGCAGCTCCTCCAGCGCCTGGTGCACCCCGTCGCGGACCACGCCGGCGGCCCGGGACATCTGCTCGGGCGACGAGTCCGGCCGGAACTCCATCGCCCCGGCGAACGTCGCCAGCAGCGACAGCCGGTGCGCGAGCACGTCGTGCATCTCCCGCGCGATCCGGCGGCGCTCCAGCATGCGGGCCTCGGCGACCCGCCGGCCCTGCTCGGCCTCGGCCCGGCGGGCCCGCTCCCGCAGCGAGTGGATCAGCGCGGCCCGCGCCTGCGCCCACGCCCCCCAGCCGAGCAGCGCGCCGTAGGTGACGACGATCAGAACCAGCCACCAGCCGTAGGACATCCCCCCGTTCGACCGCCACAGCCCCTGCACCGCGTGCGCCGCCACCCCGCCGGCGGCCACCGCGGCCGCCACCGGGAAGCGCCGCCGCCGGGCCACCTGCAGCGCCCCGATCGAGGCCGCCGGGGTGGCCGCCGGTGACAGCGCGGCGAACACGTTCAGCACGGCCGTCGCGAACACCGGCCGCCACAGCACCAGCGGGGTCAGCGCCCAGCTGAGCACCCCGGCCACCACGTCCAGCGCGAACAGCGGGCCGAGCGGCCGCCCGCTCCACCAGGACACCAGGGTGACCGCGACCAGCACGACGGACGCGCCGAGCACGATGCCGACGGCGGCCAGCGGCGGCCGGATTCTCTCGTTCACGCCGCGAGATTAGCCCCGCCGGAGAACCCACCGACACCTTCTAAAGTAGGAGGACTCCCTCTCCTAGGAGGGTGCGCGCGACGCCGCCGGTCCGATGTCGGCGGAGGCCTCCCGCGGCCAAGCTCATCGGCATGACAACCGACATCCGCACCGCCAAGTCCCGCACCGCCGGACGCGCCATCACGATCGCCGCCGGAACCGCCGGCGCCCTCCTGCTGTGGGCGATCAACGACCCCTGGGCCGGCCTCGACCTGACCGTCCGCCAGGGCGGCTCGGTCCAGCACATCGGCCCGCTCGCGGTCGCCCTGACCGCCCTGTTCGCCGGCCTGGCCGCCTGGGGCCTGCTGGCCGTCCTGGAGCGGACCACCCGCCACCCGGCCCGGATCTACCGGATCATCACGTCGCTGATCCTGCTGCTCTCCCTGGCCGGCCCGCTCGGCAGCGGCATCGGCACCAGCACGAAGCTGGTCCTCCTCGGCATGCACCTCACGGTCGGCGCCGCCCTGATCATCGGCCTCCCCGGCCGCCGCAACTGCTGACCAACCCCCGCAAACTGCCGACAGGAAACGCCAGGGCGCACCGGGAAACCGGCGCGCCCTGCGGCTATTCAGCCCATTCGTCGTGCAGAACGGCGAAGACCAATTCGTCCACCCAAGCGCCCTTCAACAACCGGCTCTGCAGGAAATGCGCCTCCTGCCGCATCCCCAGCCGTCGCAACAGGGCCGCCGAAGCAACGTTGGGCGCAACACAACGCCCGACAATCCGCCGGAATCCGTGCTCGTCGAACCCGATCCGCAGCATTTCCCGGGCGGCCTCGAAAGCCAGCCCCCGCCCCTGGAACCGCGGATCGAACACGAACCCGATCTCCCCGGTCCGATCCGCCTCACTCACCCACGCCAATTCGACATGCCCGATGACCCGCTCCGACGACGGATCCACGGCGGCATAGGTCAAACAGTCGCCCTCGGCCACCAGAACCGTCTCGGTCGTCATCTGCCGGACCGAGACCGCCACTTCATCCCGATCCCGCGGCTCCCACCGCATGAATCGCGCGACCGAGGGCTCCCGCTGATAACCCCACACGTCGTCCACGTCGTCGATCGTGAACGGCCGGAGCAGAAGTCGCGCGGTGCGAATGGTCATCGGCGGGCCCGCGCCGCTCGCGTGAACTGATCGTCCCATCGACGGGGAAACGGCAGCATCCGATGCTTGTCCCGCCACGGCCGCATCTGCCGGACGACGTTGAACCCGGCCGCGGAAATGACCCGCGCGGCCCGGGCGAACAACGGCCACGCCGGATACCCGTCGAGGTGCTCGACATCGTCCGGCAGCGATGCGGGGCGACCGGGCGACGCCAGGACCAGCCGGGGCCGGACGCCCTCCAGGCCGGCGCATTCACGCGCGTACGAAATCAGCTCGTGAATCTCGGCCGAAGGCCCGGAATGCGGGATCAGCCAGGCCCCGTCGGCCAGATCGGCCGAGGTGGACGGCGGGTCGGTCAGCTCCAGCGGGACGACGCTCCCGGCGATCCCGGAGAGCGCGGCCCGATGGTGGCCGGTCAATTCCTCGACGAGGAAAACCTGATCAAAATTCAACGGCCTGCGACGGTACGCCTCCTCGCGCAGAAGCCGGGCGAGATGAACCGTCCGCACCCCGGAAGGAATCATCGTCCCCGTCAACTCTCCGTCGATCCCGCCCGGAAAAGCATCGACCACGAATGTCGAAGCCCGCAGTTCCCGCAGCACGTCACCGACCGGGCCACGCACCGGAAGCACCCGGTGCGGCCCGACCACGCGCGGATCGGCCCCGAACGGCGAAGCACTCAGAATAGTCGCCGGCGCGTCCCCGTGAACGGTGTACAGATAGGCCCGGATCCGGGTCAGATGCCCGAGCCCACCGCCGTGCGCATAGCAGACGATCACTGCGTCGCGGCCAGCACCTTCAGATAACCGTCGGTCTCGGCGGCCACATCGAATCGGTCCCGGACCCGCCGGGCCCCGGCCGCGCCCAGCGCCGCGAGTTCGTCGTCGGTGGCCAGTGCCGCCCGGTGCACGGCGGCCCGGCATTCGTGCGCGTCCCCGGCGGTGAATCGGAATCCGATCGCGTCGTCCACGAGATCGGCCAGTCCACCGGCGTCGGAGGTGAGCAGCGGAATGCCCAGCGCGGCCGCTTCCAGCGCCACATTGGGCAGCCCGTCGTAGAACGACGGCAGCGCCACCAGATCGCACCCGGCATAAACGGAGAGCAACTGATACCGGTCCTGGAACGGCAGCGCGGTGTATTCGACCTCCGGATGCAGCGCGAGCCACTCCTCGATGCCCGGCTCGAGCTCCCCGGCGAGCACCACGTGGAATCGTTCGGCGTGCCGACCGGCGACCAGGGCGTCCAGCAGAAGCCGTACCCCCTTCTTGTTCTTCAATTGGCCGATCAGGCCCAGCGTCCGCCGCCCGAGCGAGTCGCGCCACCCCGCTGCCCCGGCCCGTTCCGAGGGCAGGATCTGCCAGTCCTCGGTGTCGATGCCGTTGGCGACCCAGCTGACCGGAACACCGGGCGCCAGCGCGGAAACCTGCGGGCCCGTCGAGGCGGCGACGACGCACACGTGCGCGGAGGCGCGCAGCGCTTCGAGGACCACCGGCTGGCGGCGCAGCGAGAACATCCCGGTGTCGAAGTCGTTCCCGCGCAACAGCGTGACCAGCGGCAACCCGGCCCACGCGGCATAGACCGGCGCCGCCAGAAGCGGATAGGTCCCACCAAAGGCAACGACGTGCGTATATTTCCCGATCGAGCCGCTGAGCGACGTCCACAGCAGCCGCAGCGCGTGCTCCGGATCCTCCCCCAGCGGAACCGTGCGGACTCCGGCCGCCGAGCGCGACGGACCGGCTCGCCGGCTCAGATGCACGACGTCCACCGCGACCCCGGCGCCCCGCAGCCCCCGCACGATCCGATCGCACGAGTTCGCCATCCCGCCGGGGCTGGGCGGATAGTTCTCGGTCACCCAGAGCAGCCGCATCAGCTGTCCACCAGCGCGCCCGGCCCGTCGTCGAGATAGTCCTGGTCCGCGCCCATGCCCGGATCGAACGGCGCCCGGTCGTAGGAGTCGAAGCTGGTGTACCACCCGTAGTCCTGGTACGCCTGCGAGGTCCGCTGCCGATGCGCCCGCCGGCGGAAGGCCGACGCGGCCGCCGGGTGCCCGACCTGGTTGCGGGCCGCGGCGCACTCCGGGCACAGCCCGCCGGGCGTCACGTGGTTCGCGCACAGCGCCCGCCCGCAGGCCGCGCAGCCGGCCACCGCCATCACCCCGCACTTGCCGAGGGTGAAGAAGCCGGTGGTGACGGTGCAGGGCGTCATGACACTCCTCGGGTCTGCGTCCAGCGGAACGGCTCGGTGGCCACGGTCAGGATCCGGTCGACCTGTTCCTGCCCGCTCTGCGGCATCCGGTCGAGCTTCGCGCCGGCGAGGACGCTGCGGCGTGATCCGTCCCGGACGAACACGCCGATCCAGGGCGGCGGTGGCGTCGGCGGGACCTGGCCGCGAACATCCTCGGGCAGCCGGCGGCGCACCTTGATGGTCTGCACCACCTTGCTCTTGCGCTTCCACTTGGTCTTGCCGCGGGCGTTGCGCTTGGTGATCTTGCGCTTGCGTTCCCGGTCGACGACGAGCACCTCGAGGATGCTGCCGTCGCGCAGCTCGGCGCGCAGGCTCAGCCACGGGTCGATCGTCCAGGCCTCGGTGGCCGACCGGATCGGCGGGCGCACCGCCAGCTTGTGTTCCGGCCCGGTCTTGCCGGGCACGTCCCGGCCGCGCAGGTCGAGAGTCACGGCGAGGGTGCCCTTGGCGCCGAGGTCCGAGCAGAGCTCGATGATCAGCGGCACGACGACGTCGAGGGTGCGGGCCGGCAACGCCCATTTGCCCCGCTTCACCAGCCCCGCGTGCTGGTACAGGCTGGTGATCAGCGCGGTCCAGCCCGCCGCGGGTTGGGTCGCGGCGAAGCCACGCTGATGGACGAGGGCCTGATGCAGCGGGTGGAACCCCGCCAGAGCGGCCTTCTGCTCGCGCCAAAACATGATCGGACCGTATCAGTGGAGTTCGACCTGGTCATAGACGGCGGCCAGCCGATGTCGCACGTCCGACCAGGCAAGAACGCGCGGCCGGGCCCGCGCGGCGAGCTCTTGTGCCGCTTCGGGGTATTCGAGCAGCACCCGGATGGCGCGGGCCAGCTCGGCCGGCCGGTCCGGCGGCACGAACCGGCCGTGCTCACCGAGCACCTCACGGGTCACCGGCAGGTCCGAGGCGACGACCGGGGTCCCGGCGGCCATCGACTCCCACACCTTGATCGGGCTGCACCCCTGATCCAGATTCCGCGGGCTCGCGGTCAGCGGCGCGATCGAGAGCTCCGCGTTCGCCAGCCAGGCCGCGACCTCCTCGTGCGGCAGCGTGTACTGCCAGACGACCCGGTCGCCGACGCCGAGGCGCTCGGCGAGGCGGCGCAGCGGGCGGGCCCGGTTCGGCGACACCGACGAGCAGACGACCAGGGCGAGATCGGTCAGATCGGCCAGCCGGGCGAACGCCCGCAGCAGCACGTCGACGCCCTGCCACGCCTGCAGCGCGCCGACATAGATCAGATAACGGCCCGGGGCCGCTGGTGGGCGCGGTAGTCCGGCCGGCACCGGGTCCGCTCCATTGGGAATCAGATGTACGCGGTCCGGCGCGGCGCCGCGATCAATCACGGCCTTCTCGATGACGTACGACGGCACGACCACCGCCGCGGCCCGGCTCAGACAGTCGCGCTCCAGGTCACGGATCTTGGCGAGGGTGGCCGGGGCGACCAGCGGCCAGGCGTACGGCAGCTCGATCGACGGCAGCCCGTTGGCCTCGTAGACCATCCGCCCGGTCACCGGCAGCGCGCTCCACGGATCCCGCACGTGACACAGTTCGAGGGTGTCCCGGTGCGGCGCGAGCTGTTCGGCCACCCACCGGGTGAACGCCTCGGCCCGGTCCAGCAGGTTCGGCACCACGCCGGTGAACCGGACGATCTCCACGCCGCCCTCGCGCTGGTAGGCGGGCAGCTCACCGCCACCGAGCACGCACAGCAGGCCGCCGCCGTAGCGGTCGAACAGCTCGGCGGCCATGTGCCGGATGTGCACCGCGGAGCCCTTCGCGGACGGGAACCGGTCGAACGCGACGTACGCCGCGCGATGGCCGTCAGACACGAGCACGCTCCCGATGCCAGGCGATCTGTCCGGCCAGCCCGTCGTCCAGGCCGGTCCGGGCGGTCCAGCCGAGCAGCTCCGCGGTCCGTCCGGGGCCGGCCCAGGTGCGGGCCACGTCGCCGGGCGCGGCGTCCTTCGGCACGGTCGGCGCGGCCGTGCCGAGCAGCGCGCCGATCCGCTCCAGAGCGTCGTGCAGGCCGGTGCTCACCGGGTGTCCGACGTTCAGGACGGTGCCGGGCGGCAGCGGCGTCCGGGCGGCCCGGATCGTCGCGTCGACCACGTCCCCGACGAACGTGAACGAGCGGCGCTGACCGCCGTCGCCGTAGAGCGGGGCCGGCGACCCGTTCAGCGCGGCCTCGATGAAGCGGTGGAACGCCATGTCCGGGCGCTGCCGGGGCCCGTAGACCGAGAAGTAGCGCAGCACGACGACCGGCAGTCCGTGCGCGGCGGCCTCCCGCGCGAGCCGTTCCGCCTCGGCCTTCGAGCGGGCGTACGGACTGCGCGGGTCCAGCCCGTCGCCCTCGACGGACGGGCGCGAGGTTTCGCCGTACACCGAAGAGCTGGAAGCCAGGATGACGCGGGGCCGCGCCGCGGCACAGGCCGTGAGCAGCCGCTCGGTCGCGGTGACGTTGTCCCGGAGGGTGTCCGCCTCGCCCGTGCCCCACGAGCCGCGGACCCCGGGCCGCCCGGCCAGGTGCAGCACGACGTCGGCGTCGGCGATCCCGGCGAGGTCGTCGGTCACCAGATCACATTCGGTCAGCGGGACGCCGGCGCGGGCGAGCGCGGCCCGGTTCTCCGCCACCGCCGCCGGTGCCGGGTTGCGCTCGGGGGCATCGACCGCCAGCACCTCGTGCCCGGCTGCGACCAGCGCCTCGACGAGGTGGCTGCCGATGAATCCCGCCGCCCCCGTCACCACCGCTCGCACACCGGGCACTCTATCCGGCCCCGTCATCCGAGATCCGGCCCGGTCATGCGACGACCCGGCCGGTCATGTGGGATCCGGCCCGGTCATGCGAGCAGGCCGGCGGCGGTCAGCGACACGTGCCGGGACAGCAGATCCGCCGCCGCGCCGGCATCCCGGGCCAGCGCCGCCTCCTCCAGCCGCAGATGCTCGCCGAGATGGTCGCGCACCGGCCCGCGGTCGGTCGACCACACCCGGACCAGCTCGCTCGCGATCCACAACCGGTCGAAAGTCTCCAACATGATCGCGTTGCCGCAGCCGTCCAGCAGAGCCCGATGAAACTCGCGGTGGGCGGTGCTCCAGGCACTTTTTTCGTACGCCGGGGTCCGCGCCAGCCGATGGTGGGCGGCCCGCACCCGGCTCTCCCAGTCCAGGTCCCCGCGCTCGATCGACAGCCGCAGCACCGCCGGCTCGAAGGTCGCGCGCGCCTCGGCGAGGTCCTGCCAGCGCTGGTCGGACGGCGTCGGCACGGCGAACCCGCGGTTGGTCAGCCGGTCGGCGAGCCCGTCCCCGACCAGGCGGGTCAGCGCCTCGCGCACCACGGCGAGGCTCACCCCGTGCGCGCCGGCGAGCTCCTGCGGTTTGAGCGCGGCGCCGGGCGGAAAGTCACCGCACAGGATCTTCTCGCGGAGCGTGGTGTAGACCCGTTCCGAGAGCATCTGCTTCGCCTCGACCATGAGCAGCATCGTAGACCATTTGGCAGATAATCGATTTTCGGTGCTATGGTCGATCTCGTTCGCTCGTTGTTGGAAGGGATTCCCCATGAACGACCCGTTCGCCCGTCATCCCGAGACGGCGACCTTCACGGTCACCAGCAGCACGGTCGCCGACGGCGCGGCCTGGAGCAAGGCGCAGTACTCGGGCGCTTTCGGCGTCCCCGGCGGGGAGGACGTCTCGCCGCAGCTGTCCTGGTCCGGCGCGCCCGAGGGCACGAAGAGCTACGCCGTGACGGTCTACGACCCGGACGCCCCGACCCAGTCCGGCTTCTGGCACTGGGCCGTCGCCGACCTCCCGGCCGACGTCACCTCGCTGCCCGCGGGCGCCGGCGACGACACCGGCTCCGGCCTGCCGTCCGGTGCCTACCAGCTGCGCAACGACGCGGGCGCGGCCCGCTTCATCGGCGCGGCCCCGCCGGCCGGCCACGGACAGCACCGCTACTTCATCACGGTCCACGCCCTGAGCACCGACAAGATCGGCGTCGGCCCGGACGCCACCCCGGCCGTCCTCGGCTTCACCATGCACACCCAGACCCTGGCCCGAGCCACCATCATCGCCACCGGCGAGATCCCGGCCGAGTAGTCCCCGCTGAACAGGCCCGGCCCGGCACCCGCCGGCCGGGCCTGTGGCGTCGGTGAACCGGCTACGCGGTGCCGGTGAGCTCCTCGGCGGCGTCCGCGGACTGGCGCAGCGGCGGGTGCAGGACCAGCGTGACCACGATCAGGACCAGGATGATCGCGGTGAGCAGGACCGGGATCGGGGTGATCGGGTCGAGCAGGACCAGCACCGCGCCGGCCGGGACGACCACGTTCACCACGCGGTCGGCGTTCTCGCGCAGGGCGATGAACCAGATCCCGAGCACGAAGATCGCGACCGGGACCGTCACCGTGAACGACGCCGCCACCGCGCTCAGCGCGCTGTGCCCGGTCAGCACGTCGATCTGGACCTCGATCCCGGCGGAGAACGCGGCGGCCGCGGCGAACACGAAGTAGTGCACGTAGCCGTACCGGATCGACTCGGCGAAGCCGCGTATCGCGGTGTGGTGCGGCGGCCAGAAGTAGATCCACCACAGGGCGCCGCTGACCACCAGCGTCATGACCGAGATGGACACCAGCGGGGCGAGCGCCTCGTGGTCGTGCAGCGCCTCGATGATCGCGTTGGCCGAGGCGAGCAGGCTCTCGCCGAGCACGATCAGGGTGAACAGGCCGTACCGCTCGGTGATGTGGTGCGGGTGCCAGGGGGTGAGCCCGGTGCGCTCGGCGATCAGCGGGACGGACAGCTCGGCGGCGATCAGGACGCCGTGCAGGTAGGGCTGCAGGTGCGCGGGGAGGAACAGCTTGAGGATCCAGCCGACCTGGACGATCGCGATGCCGGCGGCGTAGCGCTGGGCGGTCCGGCGGTTGGCGCCGGGCGCGCGGGACGCCCGCAGCCACTGCGCGACCATCGCGATCCGCATCACGACGTAACCGATCGTGACCACGATCCAGTGATTCTCGGTGAACGCCGGCTCGATTCCGGCGGCCAGCACGAGCACGCCGCCCATCTGCAGGAACGTGAGAACCCGGTAGAGCCAGTCGTCGGCGCCGTAGGACGTGGCGAACCAGGTGAAGTTCATCCAGGCCCACCAGATACCGAAAAAGACCAGGGCGTACGAGATCACGCCGTGCCCCACGTGTCCCTCGGTCAATGCGTGGTGCAGTTGCACCGCCGCGATGCTGACCGCGACCACGAACACCAGGTCGAAGAAGAGCTCCAGCGGGGTCGCGGTGCGTCCGGGCTCGGCGGGGTCACGGGGTCGCATCGGGGTGAGTCCAAGAGGCACCGCGGCAGCGTAACCGGTTGCCCCCCAACGGTCGTTTATCCGGTGGTTTTGTCCCCCGAGCGCCTGGAATGACGTAAAACATGCTGCCGCAACCGCCACGCCGGACCACCCACGCCTACGGCACGCCGCGCAACCGGATCGTCTACGACCGCTGGGGACGTTTCGGGCGCCCGGTGCTGCTGCTGCACGGACTGTTCTACGACCGCACGATGTGGTGGCCGGTCGCCGCCGAGCTGGACGGCAACTGTGCCGCGATCGCGGTCGACCTGCCCGGGCACGGCGACTCGGCGGCCCGCGAGGACGTCACCGAGCTGGAGCAGGATCTCGCGGTGCTGGTGCGGAGCCTGGACCTGCACCGGGCGCCGGTGCTTGTCGCGCACGGCGAGTCGGCGCTGGTGGCGCGGGCGTTCGCGGAGCGCTACACGGTGCAGCACGTGATCACACTGGACGACGGCGCGGACGTGAACCCGTCGGTGATTCCCGAGGCTTACCGGCAGTTCGCCGTACGGCGCAATGATCCGACCCTGACCACGGCGTACCGGGAGTGGTCCGGAGTGCCGGTCGGCGCGTCGCCGAAGGCGCACGCGGCCGGCGGCCCGTTCCCGCACCTGCGCGACCCGGCGGCGTTCGCGGCCCTCGTTCACGGGCTGGTCTGACCGCAAAGGATCAGGCCCGCAGCGTCGCCCGCTCCTCGTCGACGAGCAGGCGCCGCAGCCGGCCCAGGGCCCGCGCCCGGGTCGGGCCGATCGCGCCGACCGGCATGTCCAGACGCACGCTGAGCTCGGCATACCGCGCGTCCGGGTCGGTCGCCATCTGCCAGAGCAGCCGCCGCTGGCGCTCCGGGAGGCGGGCGAGCGCGCGGCGGACACTCGCCGCCTGTTCCGCGCGCAGCAGGCCCGCCTCCGGCGCCTCGCCCGGCTGGGCGAGCCATTCGTCCAGGCCGGTCACCGGGCACTCCCGGTCCCGGCCGGCGACCGCGTGCAGACAGAACCGCCGCATGGTCACGGCCAGCCACGCCCCGACCGCTTCCGGGCACTGCAACCGATCGATCCCGTTGAACAGTTGCAGCCAGGTCGCCTGGAGCAGGTCCCCCACCTGGTCCGGCGGAATGCGGAAGCGGCGGGCGATCCCGCGCAGCCGGGGACCGTAGGTCTCGACGAGGCTGATCCACGCCAGCTCGTCGCCGGCCCGCGCGTCGCGCACGACCGTGCTCAGGTCCTCGGCCTGTCGCATGTCCGACCCACCCCCACCTCGCGCCGGTCCCCGCGTGGGTCCCTGACCACAGCAGACTGCCGAGGAACGGGCCGGGCTCGCGCCGGGGAAATCCCCGGTGTCATGCGCAACCGGGACGTGCCGGGCACAATCCGGGCATGATTCGCGACAGCCTCCCGGCACGCCCCGAGGCCCGCCGGCTGCTGGCCGGTGTGCTGCTCTCGTCGATCGGGCGGGGCCTGACGCTGCCGTTCCTGTTCATCTATCTGACCGACATCCGCGGCCTGTCCGACGCGGCCGCGGGCCTGGCGATCGGCTGGTTCGGCGCGGTCCTGATGGTCCTCGCCCCGGTCGGCGGGACGCTGATGGACCGGTTCGGCGCGCGGCCGGTCGCGCTGGTCAGCCTGTGCGGGCAGGCGGTCGGCTCGGTGCTGATCGCGTGGGCGGACACACCCACCCTGATCCTTCTCGCGCTCACCATCGCCGCCGCCGGGATGGCGTCCAGCTGGGCCTCGAACGCGACGATGCTCGCCTCGCTGACCACCGAGCACGAGCGCCAGCGGGTGTTCGGCCTGCAGTTCGCCCTGCTCAACCTGGGGATCGGGCTCGGCGGGGTGATCGCCGGGCTGGTCGTCGACGTGCACCGCCCGGGCACGTTCCAGGCGGTCTACGTGCTGGACGGCCTGACCTTCCTGGTCCCGCTCGCGCTGCTCCTCTCGATGCCCGCGGTCGGCCGCCGGCTGACCGCGCCCGGCCCCTCCCGGGCCGCGGACGGCGGCTATCGCGAGGTCTTCCGCGATCGGGCTTTCCGGCGCGTGCTGCTCTTCGGCCTGGTGCTGACGACCTGCGGGTACGGGCAGATCGAGGTCGGTTTCCCGGCATTCGCGGTCCGCACCGCCGACGTGACGCCACGAGTCGTGGCCTGGGCGCTGGCCGCCAACACGGTGATGATCGTGGGTGCGCAACTGGTCGTGATCCGCCGCCTGGAGGGCCGGAGCCGAAGCCGTACGCTCGCTCTGGTCGGTGTGGTCTTTGCCCTGTCCTGGCTGGTCCTGGGCGCGGGTGGCCTGGTCGGCGACCGGATCCCGCTGCTCGCCTCGCTGCTGGTGATCTCCTGTTCGGCGGTCTTCGGCTTCGGCGAGACGCTGATGCAACCGGTCCAGCCCGCCCTGATCAACGCCCTGGCGCCGGATCGCCTGCGGGGCCGCTACAACTCGGCGCACTCGGTCAACTTCGGGATCAGCTCGGTGATCGGCCCGATCACGGCCGGCCCGCTGATCGGCGCCGGACACGCGATGACCTGGGTCGCGCTCACCCTGGGCGGCTGCCTGGTGGCCTCGGTGCTGGCGCTGTCCCTGCGCCGGCTGCTGACCCCGGCCCAGGACGGTGCGGTGGCCCCCGAGTCGATCACCCAGCGCGGCGCACGGTCACCACGCGTAGTCGCCCTTCCGCAGGTGGAGCCGCCTGCGCCCGATGTAACAAATTGACGTGTTGCGGAACCGTTAAAGAAACCTTAAAGAACCTTGAGAGATTGATGACATCGGGAAATGCTGTGCCCGTCTCCCCCTTTTCCCCCATGAAGGGCACCCGATGTCCGAATCCCAGCATCGCCGCGCATGGCGGCGTCCCCGGTGGCTCGCCGCCGGAACCATCACCCTGGTCGTGGCCGGTCTCGGCGTCGCCGGAGTGACCGAGGCGCTCGCCGCCAGCAGCGGAACCATCGTCAGCAGCGCGAACGGCAAGTGCCTCGACGTCACCAACGGCAGCACCGCCAACGGCAACCAGCCACAGATGTGGACCTGCGCCTCCGGGCCGAACCAGAACTGGACGCTCGCCGACAACGGCCAGGTCCAGGGGCTCGGCAAGTGCCTCGACGTGGCGAACAACGCGACCACCAACGGCGCCGTGATCCACCTGTGGGACTGCTTCGACACCGTGGCCACCCAGAAGTGGAGCTACAACGCGTCGACCAAGGACCTGGTCAACGTCGCGGCCAACAAGTGCCTCGACATCAAGGACAACAACCTGGCTGACGGCGCCAAGCTGCAGCTGTGGGACTGCGGTGGCGGCGCCAATCAGAAGTGGACGTTCTCCGGAACGCCGACCACGCCGACCAGCCCGCCGACGACCGTGCCGACCAACCCGAACAACCCGGACCTCGGCCCGAACGTCACCGTCTTCGACCCGTCGATGTCCTCCTCGACGATCCAGAGCAAGCTGACCTCGGTCTTCAACTCGCAGGTCAGCAACCAGTTCGGCAACGCGCGCTACGCGCTGCTGTTCAAGCCGGGCAGCTACTCGAACGACGTGAACGTCGGCTTCTTCACCCAGGTCGCCGGCCTCGGGCTGACCCCCGACCAGGTGAACATCAACGGTCACGTGCACGTCGAGGCCGACTGGTGGCCGGACGGCTCGCAGAACGCCACGCAGAACTTCTGGCGCTCGGCCGAGGGCCTCTCGGTCACGCCGGGCGACGGCCTCGACCGCTGGGCGGTCTCGCAGGCGGCCCCGTACCGGCGCATGCACGTCCGCGGAAATCTCGCGCTGTCCGACGGCGGCTGGTCCTCCGGCGGGTTCATCGCCGACTCCAAGGTCGACGGTCAGATCCAGTCCGGCAGCCAGCAGCAGTTCCTGACCCGCAACACGGCGATGGGCAGCTGGAACGGCTCGAACTGGAACCAGGTGTTCGTCGGCTCGACCGGCGCGCCGGCGCAGAGCTTCCCGACTCCGCCGTACACCACGGTCGGCTCGTCGCCG
Organism: Actinoplanes sp. L3-i22; assembly: GCF_019704555.1. Lineage (NCBI taxonomy): Bacteria > Bacillati > Actinomycetota > Actinomycetes > Micromonosporales > Micromonosporaceae > Actinoplanes > Actinoplanes sp. L3-i22. The sequence goes on along the minus strand of NZ_AP024745.1, from coordinate 5,823,922 downwards.
ACCATCGCCGAAAAGCCTTATCTGTACGTCGACGGCACCGGCGCGTACCAGGTCTTCGTCCCCGCCCTGCGCACCAACGCCGCCGGCACCACCTGGGCGAACGGCACGCCGGCCGGCTCGTCGCTGCCGATCAGCAGCTTCTACGTGGTCAAGTCCGGTGACACCTCGGCGACCATCAACGCGGCCCTGGCGGCCGGGAAGAACCTGCTGGTCACGCCGGGCGTCTACCACCTGAACCAGACGCTGAACGTGACCCGGGCGAGCACCGTGATCCTCGGTCTGGGCCTGGCCACGTTCATCCCGGACGGCGGCGTCGACGCGATCCACGTCGCGGACGTCGACGGCGTCCGCGTCGCCGGCCTGCTCCTCGACGCCGGCACCACCAACTCGAACATCCTGCTGCAGGTCGGCCCGGCCGGCTCGGCGGCGTCGCACGCCGCGAACCCGACCGTGCTCTCCGACGTCTTCGTCCGGATCGGCGGCGCGGTCGCCGGCAAGGCCACCGTCAGCGTCGAGATCAACAGCAACAACGTGATCGGCGACCACGCCTGGATCTGGCGCGCCGACCACGGCAACAGCGGCACGGTCGGCTGGACCGTCAACACCGCCCGCAACGGCCTGATCGTGAACGGCAACAACGTCACGTTCTACGGTCTCTTCGTCGAGCACTACCAGCAGTACCAGACCATCTGGAACGGCAACGGCGGCAAGACGTACTTCTACCAGAACGAGATGCCGTACGACCCGCCGAACCAGGCCGCGTACATGAACGGCTCGACGCAGGGCTGGGCGGCGTACAAGGTCGCCGACTCGGTCACCAGTCACGAGGCGTGGGGCCTGGGCAGCTACGCGTACTTCAACGTGAACCCGGCGGTGGTGAACGCGCGGGCCTTCGAGACCCCGGTGAACAGCGGCGTCAAGTTCCACGACATGGTCACGGTGTCCCTGGGCGGCACCGGCACGATCAGCCACGTCATCAACAACACGGGCGCCGCGGCGAACAGCGGCCACCAGGTCACCAACCTGGTCAGCGGCCCGTAGGAGCCGGTTGCCCGGGAGCGTCGCCCACGCGCTCCCGGGCAGCCACCCGCACGTCAGATCACGGTGGCCCCGTCCATCAGAGCGGGCAGCAGCTCGCTCTGATGGACCGCCGCCAGATCCGGCCGGCTGTGGTACTTCGCGGGCGTGTTCTGGAACAGCACGATCGCCCACCCGTCCCCGCGGCGCTCCACTACCAGCGTCTGCACCGCGTTCACCGCGGGCGTCAGATCGTGCCGGCCGGGCGCGACCATCCCCGCGATGGCGTGCAGCAGCACCGCGTCATCCCCGATCGGGCGGACCGACTTGACCTTGGCGACATACCGCGCGGTCGGATGATCGGTGAAGATCGGCGCCAGGTGCGCCTCGATCCCGGTGCCCGGCACCTGGCTGCCGTCGAAGCCGATCATGAGCCCGTCCGGCGCGAAGAGCTCGGCGAACGCGGACGCGTCCCGCTCGTTCCAGGCGGTCAGCAGCCGCTCGTAGACGTCACGCATGACCCCAACGTATCCCGGCAACCGGATGGCGACCGGAGCGCCACCGGTCTGCGATCACCGGAGCCGGGAGCCCGACGAAGGGAATGGTGCAACCGGCGAACACGCCGGGGGCCACCAATCGAAAGGGTCGACCTCTTGCGCTCTCTCCTCCGCCGTTTCGCCCTGGCCGCCCTCATCGTCCCGGCCGCCGCCGGCGTCATGATGACCGCGTCCCCGGCCGAAGCCGCGCCGGTGAAGACCAAGGCCGCCGAGCAGACCCTGCAGGCCGACATCATCCGCCTGACCAACCTCGAGCGCGTCGACCACGGCTGCGCCGCCCTGACCCCGAACGACCAGCTCACCACCGCCGCCCGCGGCCACAGCGCGTGGATGGGCCGGACCGGCGAGTTCTCGCACACCGGCCGCGGCGGGTCGAACTTCATCACCCGCTCCAAGGCGGCCGGCTACGCCCGCCCGTCGGCGGAGAACATCGCCTGGGGCTACCGCAGCGCCGAGGACGTCGTCGACGCGTGGATGCGCAGCCCGGGCCACCGGGAGAACATCCTGAACTGCCGCTCGAAGACGGTCGGCGTGGGCGCGGTCTACTCGCAGAGCGGCGCCCCGTACTACACCCAGGACTTCGGCTTCTGATGGAAGGCCCCGCTGCCGGCGGGGCCTTTTGTCGTCCGTCAGAAGATCGCGCCGAGATTCGCGAGCGTGAACAGGTGATCCTCGATCGTCTGGTCGGCGGGCGGGGCGACGACCCGCACCGCGGTCCCGTAGTCCGAGTAGCTGACCACCAGGTCCGGCGACGTGACCCGGCTGACCCGGCCGGCGGTGTCGAGCTGCGTGGCCGACGCGGTGCGGGCCGGCGCCCACGGGAAGTCCCGGTCGAACGCCACACCGTCGGCCGGCGCCGCGACGTGCACCCATTTCCCCAGGTCGGACGCGTACTGGCCGGGATACACGCTGTGCACCGGCTCGGCGGTCAGCTTCACGTAGACATCCGCGCCGATCCGCCGGACGACATAGCCGTTTCCGGTCATCTCCCAGCTACCGGAAGCAGAATCGATGATCCCCGCCGCCCGCTCCTTTGCGTCCTTCGCATCGAAGACCAGCGTGAACCGGGCGGACTCGGTGCCGAGCCGGGCCAGCGCCCCGGCGACATCCGGCGAAGGCGAAGGCGAGAGCGCGGGCGAGGCGGTCGCCGCCGGTTGCGCCGCGGCGGGCGAGGAACCGGGCGAGCATCCGGCCGCCGTGAGCACACCGGCCAGCAGCGCGCCGCCGATGACGTACCGCCGTATTTGATCAAGCACGGCGGCAACTATAGGCGCTCAGAAGAACGGGACCGGACCGACGACCGGCTCACGGTCGTCGACGTCGTACGTCAACCCGGACCGCACCTCGACCACCCCGGCCACCTGACGCGACAGCCTTTCCACAAGTTCCGCGGACGTGTACCGCCCCACCCGCCCGGCCAGGGTCACCACGCCCTCCCGCACCGAGACGGTCACGCTCGCGGTGTCGTCGACCAGGAACGCCCGCAGCACCCCGGTCTCCACGTCCAGCTGGATGTCGTCGTCCGGCCGCAGGTACGTCCGGAGCAGGTCCCCCCGCGACACGATCCCGACCAGCCGGCCGAAGTCGTCGACCACCGGCAGCCGCTTGACCTGCTCGGCGTCCATCCGCCGGGCGGCCGCCGCCACGGTCGTGCCGGTCATCGCCACGATCGGCGGGCCGCTCATCAGGCCCGCCGCGGTCCGCGCGGTCGCCTTGGCCCGCTCACCCCGCCGGGCCCGGCGCTCGAAGATCCGCGGTTCCTCCTCGCCGGCGTACTCGATCTTCCGCAGCAGGTCGGTCTCCGAGATCACCCCGAGCACCCGCAGCTCGTCGTCCACCACCGGGACGGCGCTGCACCGCCGCTCGATGATCAGGTCGACGACGTCCCGGTAGGTGGCCGTCTCCGCCACCGAGACGACCGCTTTCGTCATCACGTCACCCACGGTCCAGGTCCGCACCGCAATCCCCTCCCAAGGTCGTACCTCAACCCTGGTTCCTCTGGTCACCGCCGCACAGGGCCACAGGTCCCGCCGGGGACGGCCCGCCCGGCTCTGCCCGCGTGTCCGGAATCGCCGGAGGATCAGAGACATGCGAACCCTTGTCGTGTACGAGTCGATGTTCGGCAACAGCGCGAAAGTGGCCGAGCTGATCGCCGCCGGCCTGGCCGGGCACGGCGACGTGGTCCTGGCCGACGTCCGCGAGATGCCCCCGTTGGACGGCGTCGACCTGCTGGTTCTCGGCGGGCCGACGCACGCGTTCGGGATGAGCAGCCCGGCCACCCGCGCCGACGCGGTCCGGCAGGGCGCGGTCCGGGACGGCGCCCAGGCCGCCGGGATCCGTGAGTTCCTGGACCGCGCGCCGCAGCTGGCCGGGTTGGCCGTGACCGCTTTTGACACCCGGATGAACACCACGTTCCTGCCGACCGGGTCGGCGGCCCGCAAGGCACTGCGCCGACTGCGCGGGCTGGGTGGCCGGCAGATCGCCGAGGCGGAGAGTTTCCGCGTCGAGTCGGTGTCCGGGCCGCTGGTTCCCGGCGAGGCCGAGCGGGCCCGGCGCTGGGGCGCGACGCTCGCCGGTTTCCGCATTCCGGCGTAAGACCGGGCCGGCCGTGCTGAGCTGAAACCGTGATCGAGCCCGGCCGCCCACTCTCCAGGACCGAACTGCTCGCGCTGCTCGAGTTCCTGCCGCTGCATCACGCCGAGGATCTCCCGGATCAGGCGCCCTACGATCATTTGCGGACACTGCTGATCGGCCTCGCGGAGAACTTCGAGGAGGACGAGGACGAGCTCGCGTTCTTCCTCGGCACCGAACCGGGCAGCCTGATCGCCGCGATCGGACCGGGCTGGAGCCGCGAGGCCGACCGCCCGGTCCGGGACCGAAGCCGCCTCTGGTACTTCGACGGCGAATCCCCGCACGTCACGATCGGCGTCGGCCCGGAGGACGTGATCGTCGGGATGGCCGTCGAGCACGGCCCTGAGCTGGGCCTCGACGAGCAGATCGCCTGCCTCCCGCGCGCGATCACCACCGAGCTCGTCGACGCGGTCACCCACGGCCGCACCGATCACTGAGTCAACTTCAAGATCTTTATTGCCTCGGCTGCGGCCAATAACTGATCGTCGCTCCCGCGGGGACCCTTCCGGGCTTCGCAGGGCGCGGGGCGCCCAGAACGCGAAGCCCTCCAGGGCGACGTCCGAGGGTGGTCGCGGTTCAAAAGGACCCACGCGAGCCGCCTGCCGGGTAAAGATCCAGCCGCGTGTCCGCTCCCGGCCGGCACGAGCCCGGCGCGCGGGCCGGTCAGCGTGCCACCACGCGCTGCGGAACGCCCCACGGGTTGTCGTCGCGCAGGGCCGTGGGCAGCGCCGACGCCGGCACGTCCTGGTAAGCCACCGGGCGCAGGAAGCGCTGCACCGCGGCCGCCCCGACCGAGGTGTGGGCCGGCGAGGTGGTCGCCGGCCACGGTCCGCCGTGCTGCTGTCCCCACCCGACCGCCACCCCGGTCGGCCAGCCGTCGACGATCACCCGGCCGCAGTGCCGGGCCAGGGCCGTGACCAGCGGGCCGAGGTCGGGATCGTCCGGTCCCCCGCTCTGCACCGCGGTGGCCAGGCTTCCCGGCAGGGTGGCCAGCACGGCGTGCAGCTCCGCGGCGTCCCGGTACTCCGCGACCAGCGCGACCGGGCCGAAGCACTCCGCCAGCAGCGCCGGCCCGGTCCGCAGCTGCTCCGCGGTGACGCTCAGGACGGCCGGTTCGGCTCCCCAGCCGGTGGTTTCCGCGGGCGTCCGCGCCAGGACCCGTGCCCCGGCGTCCCGCAGCTCCCGGACGCCCGTCTCGTAGGCGGCCGCGATCTGTTCGGTGAGCAGCCACCCGCGTGGCGGCGCCGCGGTGAGCGCCTCGGCCACCCGGTCCGGCAGCCCGGTCCCCGCCGGGACGAGCAGCAGCCCGGGCTTGGTGCAGAACTGCCCCATCCCCAGCGTGAACGATCCGGCGAACCCGGTCGCGATCCGGCCGGCCCGGGACGCGGCGCCGGCCGGCGTCACCACCGCGGTGTTGACCGTGCCCATCTCGGCGAAGACCGGGATGACCCGGTCGCGTTCGGCGGCCTGCCGCCACAGGGCCAGCCCGCCACGCTGCGATCCGGTGAAGGCCACGGCCGCGATGCCCGGGTGGCTCACCAGCCGGCCGCCCGCGGCGTACCCGTGCACCAGGGTGAGCGCGCCGCTCGGCGCGCCCGCCGCGGCCAGGGCGTCCCGGGCGAGCGCGGCGAGCGCCGCCGAGAGCCGCGGATGGGCCGGGTGCGCCTTGATCACCACCGGGCAGCCGGCCGCGAGCGCGGTCGCCGTGTCGTGGCCGAGCACGCCGAACCCGAACGGGAAGTTGCTCGCCCCGAAGACCGCGACCGGCCCGAGCGGCACCCGGACCCGGCGCAGCTCCGGCTGCCCGCGGTCGATCGTCGCGTCGAGCCACGATCCGTCCCGGGTCACCTCGGCGTAGAAGCGCAGCGCGCCCGCGGCCCGCCCGGCCTCCCCGGTGAGCCGCGGCAGGCCGAGCGCGACCTCCTCGTCGGCCAGCGCGGCCAGCCGGTCGACTTCGCCGGACAGCGCGTCGGCGATCGCCTCCAGCCAGCCCGCCCGGGTCTCGGGCGAGATCCCGGACAGGTCGGGCGCACCGTCGACGGCCGCGTCGACCTCGGCGGCCGTCGACTCCGCCGGTGCCGGCACGGACGTTCCGGTGCGCGGGTCGAAGGACCGTGCGGTGCTCACGCCGCCACCTTCCGGATGCCCTCGTCGAGTACGCCGAGGGCATCGTCGAGCAGGTCGACATCGATCACCAGCGGCGGGAGCAGCCGGATCACGTTGCCGTAGGTGCCGCAGACCAGCACCAGCACCCCGTGCGCATGGCAGTGCCGGGCGACCGCGGCCGCCACCTCCGGGGCCGGCTCGGTGGTGCCGGGCACGACGAACTCGACGGCCAGCATGGCGCCGCGGCCCCGGACGTCACCGATCGCGGGCACCCCGGCCGCGAGGGCGCGCAACCGGGGCAGCACCCGGCGCTCGATCCGCGCCGCCCGGCCCGCCAGGTCCTGCTCCTCGATCGTCTGCAGCGCGCCCAGGGCCGCCGCGCAGGCCACCGGATTGCCGGCGTACGTGCCGCCGAGCCCACCCGGGTGGACCGCGTCCATGATCTCGGCGCGGCCGGTCACCGCGGCCAGCGGCAGGCCGCCGGCCAGCGCTTTCGCCGTGCACACCAGGTCGGGCACGAGGCCCTCGTGCTCGCTGGCGAACATCCTCCCGGTCCGGGCCAGGCCGGTCTGCACCTCGTCGGCCACGAAGACGATGCCATGCTCGGCGCAGAACTCGGCCACCCGCGGCAGGAACCCCTCGGCCGGGACGACGAAGCCGCCCTCGCCCAACACCGGCTCGGCGACCACCGCCGCGACCCGGCCGGCGCCGATCTGGGTGCGCACCACGTCGGCGAAGCGGGCGAACGCCGCCTCCGCGGTGAAGAACGGGCCGCGGAACGGGTCGGCGGTCGGCACCCGGTGGACCTCCGGCGACAACGGACCGAACGATTCCTTGTACGGCAGGTGCTTCGCCGTCATCGCCATGGTCAGCGAGGTACGCCCGTGGTAGGCGTGGTCGAAGACGACCACGGCGGGCCGGCCGGTGTGACTGCGGGCGATCTTGACGGCGTTCTCGACCGCCTCGGCGCCGGTGGAGAAGAGCGCGGTCCGCTTCGGATGGTCGCCCGGGGTGAGCCGGTTGAGCGCGGCGGCCACGTCCACGAAGCCGGCGTACTCGGTCACCATGAAGCAGGTGTGGGTGAACCGGCCGGCCTGCTCGCGCACCCGCTCGACCACCCGCGGGTCGCTTGCGCCGACGCTGGTGACGGCGATGCCGGAGCCGAGGTCGACGAGCTGATTGCCGTCCACGTCGACGAGCACGGCGCCCTCGGCCCGGTCCACGAAGATCGGCAGGGTGACCCCGAAGCCGCGCGGGACCTCGGCCTCGCGGCGGGCGTGCAGCTCGCGCGAACGGGGGCCGGGGATCGGGGTGCGGAGAACCCGTTCCTGGCTGATCATCCGGCGACGACGTTCTGCATGAGGGCCTCCTCGATGGTGGTGCCGGGCCGGTTCATCGGGCGCACCGGGTACGCCCGATGAACCGCGAGGGCTACTTCGCGGGAATGGCGTCGCCGGCCGGGGCGTCGCTCCGGTCGTGCGGCTTGGCGGTGAACAGGTAGACCAGGCCGACCACGATGACCAGCCCGGCCGAGAGAATGACCAGATAGTTGTCGTACCAGGCGGCGTCGGGGGTGCGCGGCCAGGCCATGTTGATCGCGGCCAGCACGCCGTAGACCAGCGCGGCGACGTTCACCGGCAGGCCCCAGACGCCGAGCGAGAACCTGCCGCTCGGCTGCCAGCCCTTGAGCCGCGCCCGCAGGGCCGCCAGCACGATCATCTGGAAGCCGATGTAGATGCCGACCGCCGCGAACGAGACGATCCGGGTGAGCGCGCTCGCCGACACCGTCGAGAGCAGGATGATCACCGCGGGGACCACGGCGGCGACCGCGAGCGCGTACGGCGGCACGTGCCGGGCCTGCGAGAACCGGGCCAGATACGTCGACCCGAAGATCATCTTGTCCCGGGCGTACGACTGCATCAGCCGGCTGCCGGCCGCCTGCAGGCTGAGCGCGCAGGACAGGAACGAGATCAGCACGACGCCGAAGACGATCCGGGTGCCCACACTGCCGAACGCGTCCTGCAGCACGGTGGTGACCGGATCGGCGTCCGCCCCGCTGATCACCGCGCCGAAGTCGGGCACCGCGAGGACCAGGCCGAGCGCCACGAACATCGACGCCGCGCCACCCACGTAGATCGTCCGCCGCATCGACTTGGGAATCTGCCGGCTCGGATCCTCGACCTCCTCGGCCACGTCACCGCAGGCCTCGAAGCCGTAATAGAGGTAGAGCCCGATCAGTGTGGAGGCCAGGAACGCCGAGGTGTACGAGCCGGTGCCGCCCGCGCCGAAGGTGTGGAACAGCGCGCCCAGCCCGTGCTGCCGGTGCGTGGTGAGCAGCCAGAGGCCGACCACCACCGCACCGGCCAGCTCGGCCGCGAAGCCGAAGATCGCGGCCCGGGTCAGGAGTTTCGTGCCGCCCAGGTTGAGCAGCGTGGCGATCAGGATGACCGCGAGCGCGCAGATCACCGTGCTGGTCGTGGACGGGGTGAAGCCGAGCATCAGCGCGACGAACGGTCCCGCGCCGTAGCTCACCGAGGCGATCGTGGCCAGCAGCGCGAGCATGTAGACCCAGCCGGCCATCCACGCCCACCGGCGGCCCCAGAGCCGCCGCGCCCACGGATAGATGCCGCCGGAGACCGGGAACTGCGAGACGACCTCACCGAACACCATCGAGACCAGCAGCTGGCCGATGCCGGTGATGACCAGGCTCCAGATCATCGGCGGACCGCCGGTGCCGAGGGCGAAGGTGAACAGCGAATAGACGCCGACCACCGGCGAGAGGTAGGTGAAGCCCAGGGCGAAGTTGCCCCAGAGACTCATGTCGCGCCGGTACTCGGAGGTGTATCCCAGGGCGGCGAGAGCGGCGGCGTCGTCACCGGTGCTCTCGACAATCGAATCGGTTCCGGCCATATGGGGGTGCCTCCTGGATCGATGAGAGGACTCCGGAAGCGGGCCACAACCCCGCTGAAGTGCAGCCATGCTATGTTCGCCCGGCCGTCACCCGGACCCGCGAAAACGTCGAATCTGCCGGTGCGCGATTCGACGTTCTGTCCTGGCCGGCCCGCCTGGTACCGCCTGGCCCGGAGAGGTGACATGCCGGTAACCGCCACTGATCTCCTCGAAATACCCGGCCTCGCGCTGCGGCTGCTCGCCGGCGACCCGGCCACGCCGATCCGCTGGGCGCACTCGGTGGAGCTCGCCGACCCGGTGCCGTGGCTGGAGGGCGGGGAGCTCGTGCTCACCACCGGGCTGCGGCTGCCGCGGACGGTCGCCGGGCAGCGGGCGTACGTCGATCGGCTCGCCGAGGCCTCGGTCGCCGGCATCGGGTTCGGGATCGGTCTCGGACACCAGCGCGTGCCGGGCGCGGTGACCGCCGCCTGCGCCGAGCGGGGCCTGGTGCTGCTCGAGGTGCCGCTGCCCACCCCGTTCCTGGCGATCACCCAGGCGGTCGCGGACCGGCATGCCGAGCGCGCCGGCGCGGCCGTCCGCCGCACCCTCGAACACCAGCACCGGATGGCCCGGTACGCGCTGAACGCCGGCGTGACCGGCATCGTCCGGCACCTGGCGTCCGCCCTGACCGCCTCGGTCGTGGTCAGCGACGCCCACCACCTGGTCCTGGCGGCCGCGCCCGGCGACGGCGTCGCACTGCTCGCCCGGGCGATGACCGAACTCGGCGCCGGGGCGCGGTCCACCGCCCCGACGGGTCTGAGCGTCACCGACGGCGACGCCCACCTGATGGTGCAGTCGCTCGGGGTCGGCGGCGCCCGGCAGGGCCTGCTGGTCGTCGCGACCACGCACGCGCTCGCCCACACCGACCAGATGCTGCTGACCCACGCGGTGTCGCTGCTCTCGCTCGAACTGGAACGTCCGCGTGAGCTGGTGTCGGCGCACCGGGTGCTGCGCGAGGCGGTGCTCGGCATCCTCCTCGACGGTGACCTGGACAGTCAGGCGGCGCACCGGCCACTGCGCTACTTCGGCTTCGCCCCGGCCGACCGGCTGGTGCTGCTCTACGCGCCGGCACCCGCGCCCGCACCGCAACTGGCCCAGTGCCTCGACGAGCTGCCGTACCTGCTCGCCGCCCGCGACGAGGGCGTCGCCGTGCTGATCCGCGCCGCCGACGAGGAGGCCGCCGTGACCGCGCTGACCAGGTTGGACGTGACCGTCGGGATCAGCGGCACCACCGCGGCGGCCGGCCTGCCCGCGGCCCTGCGAGCGGCCACCGACGCGGCGGCCACGGCGAAGGCCCGGCGTCAGCGGGTGGGCCGCTACGGCGACCAGCGCCTCACCACGTTGCTGGCCACCCCGGCGGCCGCGCATCTGGCCGAGGACCTGCTCGCCCCCTTGGACCAGCATCCGGAGCTGCGGCGTTCGCTGGAGGTCTTCCTGCACCACAACGGCGTCTGGGAGACGGCGTCACGCACGCTCGGGGTTCACCGGCACACCCTGCACCACCGGATGAACCGGGTGGCCGGCCTGACCGGCCTCGACCTCGACTCGGCCCCGGACCGGGCCGCACTCCTGCTGGCCCTGCTCACCCACCGCCAGACCTGACCCGTCACGCGGACCGGTAGTGGTAGGCGCAGATCTCCCGGAAGCCGGCGCGCGAGTACAGCCGGCCGTCCGCCTCCTCGGCGTACTCGGCCGGCAGCGCCCGGGCCGCCCGTTCCGGCGACTCCGCGACGTTCACCGCTTCCACACCGGACAACGCGACGCTCACTCGGCCTCCACCGCTCTGATCTTGACGGCGGCACGCGGGCGCGGCACGCCGTCGACGCTGACGCAGATGCCGAATACCCGCCCGTAGCTGGTCCACCCGTTGACCCGGCCGCGGTTGTTGCTGATCTGCACCCGCTCGGCGTCCTTGTTCAAGGCGGAAACCAGATGAAGGTACGTCGTCCCGGCCACCCGTACCAGCACGATGTCCCCGACCTCGAGCCGCGCCGGGTCGACCGGCGCCACGGTGACCTGTTGCCGGCTCCGGATCAGCGGCACCATCGACGAACCGCTCGGCCGGAACTGAATCGTCGCCCCGCCGGCCACCCGTGCCGCGTGCGCATCCAAAGCTCCCATCGCCCGGAGTCTTCAGCCCCCGCCACGCCACCCGCCACCGGTTTTCCACTCGCGCCGCAGCCCGCCGACGAGAACCGGCTATGCACCGGCCGCCAGGCGGGCCCGGGCTTCCATCAGCGCGAAGCCGAGCAGGTTGAGGCCGCGCCACTGATCCGGATCGGACGCCCGGGGGTCTTCACGGGTCAGGCCGATACCCCAGACGCGGTCCATCGGGCTGGCTTCGACGAGGACGCGGTCATGGGTGGCGGCCAAATACGTACGCAAATCCGGGTTTTGCTGGAATTTTTGGAAGTTGCCCTCGGCGACGATCGCGAAGCGGTTCTCGTTCCAGGTCTGCTGGTCGAACGGCGTCACCCGGCCGCCCAGCGTCTTCGCCTCGCGCGGGTGCCCGGCTGCGAGAATGCGCCCGGCGGAGGCCGTGTCGCCGAACAGGACGGCCTTGCGCCACATCATGTAGTGCTCGGCCGTCGCGAACCGGTCGCCGTCGACGGTGAAGCCCTCGGGCGACCACTGGCTCAGGCACGAGGCGCTCACCTCGCCGTCCCGGGACGGGGTGTGTCCCCAGAAGAAGAGGTATTTGACCGTCTGACCAGAAGCGGTCAGGGCAACCAGGTCGGCGACGCTGCGCACCTCAGTGATCATGCCGACGAGTCTCCCCCACCGGCGCCGGCCGTGCCCCACATTTTCCGGACGTGAACGTTACGATCTCCGTGAATCGCTTGGCCGGTGCGGAAGGGAACTATTCGTGACTGATCAGTCCAGGATCGACACTTCGGTCGCGCACCCGGCCCGGCGTTACGACTACCTGCTCGGCGGCAAGGACAACTTCGAGGCCGACCGGCAGTCCGCGCACGAGATCGAGAAGCGGCACCCGACGGCGCGGCTGAGCGCGATGGAGAACCGGGCCTTCATGCATCGCGCGGTGCGGTACATGGCCGGCCAGGGGATCCGGCAGTTCCTGGACATCGGCACCGGCATCCCGACCTCGCCGAACACGCACGAGATCGCCCAAGGGGCAGATCCGTCGGCGCGGGTCGTCTATGTGGACAACGACCCGCTGGTGCTCGTGCACGCCCGGGCGCTGCTGACCGGCACGCCGGCCGGGCGGACCACGTACATCGAGGCCGATCTGCGTGATCCCCGGCAGATCCTCGCCGACCAGGAAGTGAAGAACACGCTCGACCTGCACGAGCCGGTCGGCCTGTTGCTGATCTCGGTGCTGCACTTCATCCGGGACGACGACGACCCGGCGCGGATCCTGAACACGCTGCTCGACGCGATCCCGGCCGGGAGTGTCGTGGTGGCCTCGCAGGCCACGCCGGAACACATGCCGGCCGAGCAGATCGCGGCGCTGCGCAAGGTGATGGAACGCCAGTGGCGGGACCGCACCGGCGCGGAGTTCCGCGCGCTGTTCGATCGCCCCGATGTGGAGCTGGTCGAGCCGGGGGTCCAGTCGGTGGCCCGCTGGTGGGCGGACGAGGCGTCGCAGCCCCGCCCGTCGATCGAGTCCGTGGCGGCGAACGGTCTGGTCGCGCGAATCGTCCGCTGAGCGGCGGGCGGGGCCGCCTCGGTCAGATCTTGGTGCCGGCGGCGATCGCCCAGATCTTGCCGACGCCGACGCCCTTGATCGAGCAGGCCTCGCCGGGCAGGCTCAGGAAGATCGACGCGGTCTCGTCCGGCGGGTAGACGCGCAGGCCGCGGACGGACACCGGCTTGCACTTGTCCTTGTCGAAGAAGCCCGGGTTGGTGGACTGCAGGACGGCGTTCGCGGTGGCGCCCGGCTTCAGCGTGACGGTTTCCTTCTTGCGCTGGTCGCTGCGGGCGAACGGGTCGTTGACCTGGGATCCGTTCTCGCCGGTCACCCAGGAGACGCCGGGGTAGCCGTACATCGTGCAGGTGTGATCCGAGGTGTTGGTGAAGATCAGTGGCTGGTAGGCGGTGCCCGCCGCGCCGTCGCCCTCGCCGACCGTGAGCTTCAGGTCGGTGGTGTGGCAGCGCGTCGACGCCGGCTTGCCGCCGCCCGAGCCGGTCGCCGGGGAGGTCGTCGTCTCGCCGGTGGTGGGCTCGGCGGGTGAGGTCGTGGGGCTCTGCGTCTTTGCGGGCGCCGACGAGGTCGGGGATGCCGCGGTCGGGGAGTTCGCACTGCATCCGGCGGCGAACAGGAGCGGCGTGGCCATCATCAGGAGAATCGTCGTGCGCTTCATAGGTACTTGGTAGCCGGTCGGAGGATCTTCACACCTCACGGGTTAGTGCCATCACGGAAATTCGGTCGCCGCGCGGGGTGGCGCGGCGACCGGGGGGATCACTTCTTCTTGCTCTTCTTGGCCTTCTTCGGAGCTTCCTCGACCGGAGCTTCCGCCTCTTCGGCCGGCGCTTCCTCGGCGGCCGGCTCCTCGGCGGCCGGCTCCTCAGCAGCCGGCTCCTCAGCAGCCGGCTCCTCAGCAGCCTCCTCGGCCGGAGCCTCTTCCTCGGCGACGGCAGTTTCCGCAGGGGCTTCTTCCGCCGGCGCTTCCTCCGCTGCCGCGGCCTTCTCCGCCTTGGCCGCCTTCTTGGCCTTCTTGGACTTCTTCACCTTTGCCGGAGCCTCGACAGCCTCCTCAGCCGGAGCCTCTTCAGCCGCAGCCTCCTCGGCAGCGGGCTCCTCAGCCGCGGGCTCCTCGGCGGCGGGCTCCTCGGCCGGAGCCTCTTCGGCGACCGGCTCCTCAGCCACATCCTCCTCGGCCGGCGCTTCCTCGGCGGCCTCAACCACCGCGGCCTCCTCGGCCGCAGCGGCCTTCTTGGCCTTCTTGTCCTTCTTCACCTTCTCAGGCGGAGCAACCTCGACGGCCTCCTCCACCACCACGACGGCTTCCTCGACTGCTACGACCTCGTCGACCGGGGCGGCGGACTGCTTCTTCCCCACGGAGATTCCCTTCGCCATTGATGTTTCGCAACCTGACGGAGCGTTGGACGAAACCTTAAGTAGACGAAGGCGATAGATGTAATTCATGTTATCGAAATGAAACGTTAACGAACCTCTATCCGGGCACCGATCCCAGAAAAGCAGTTAGCGTCACATAAATGGTCACCCAGAACGCCACGACACGCCCCGCCCGAAATGGCATCAACCCGCCACCACCCAGACCGTTGTGGAATACAAATCGGACCGACAAAGGACGGTCGGCCAGAATGCACAATCAGCCCGGGAAAACGGTGCCCAGACGCGCAACCATAGCCCCACCGCGCACGTTCGAACAAGGTGGACGGACGTTCCCGGCGACCGCCGCCAGGAACGTCCGGCTACCACGTCACCTCTCGACCAGCAGCAGCGCCGCGGCCGGACAGATCGCCACCGCATCCCGGACCGCGTCCAGATGCTCGGCCGACGGCTCCGGCTCCAGGACGATCGCAACCCCGTCCTCATCGCGCTGATCGAACACCTCCGGCGCGGTCATCACGCACTGACCAGCCGCGATGCACTTGGGCTCGTCGAATTCGATCCGCGCTACCACCGGACCGGAACCTCCTCGAGCCCACCGACGATCAGCCCGGTGCGCCGATGCAACTCCGCCGCGGGCACCGCGAGCTCCAGCGTGGGCAGGCGATCGAGCAAAACCGACAGAGCGACCTGCAATTCGGTACGGGCGAGCGCCTGCCCGAGGCACGAGTGCGGCCCGGCCCCGAAGGTCAGGTGCGGGTTCGGCGCCCGATCGAGCCGCATCTCCCCGGCGTCCTCGTAGGCGTTCTCGTCCCGGTTCGCGGACGCCATGTTGACGATCACCGTGGTGCCGGCCTTGATCGGGCACCCGGCCACCTCGATGTCCTCGGAGATGTAGCGCGGCAGCCCGAACCCGGGGTTGGCGTCGAACCGCAGCACCTCCTCGACCGTCGAGTTGATCAGCCCGCGATCGGCGACGATCCGCTCCCAGCGCCCGGACCGGTCGGCGAGCAGCATCGCGACCATCTTGCCGATCATGTTCGCGGTCGTCTCGTGCCCGGCGACCAGCAGCCCCTGCGCCGTGATCACCAGCTCGGTCTCGGACATCCGGCCGTCCTGGCTGTCGACCACCGCGGCCAGTTCGCTGAGCAGGTCGTCGCCGGGCTTGGCCCGCTTGTCCGCCACGTGCTGGACCATGAACTCCTCGAACTCGGCCGCCGCCCGGGTCACCTCGGCCTGATCGTATTTGGTCAGATTGAGCAGCGCGTCGGACCAGAACGAGAACTTGTCGCGATATCCGGGGTCGACGCCGAGCAGTTCACAGATCACGAAGACCGGCAGCGGAAAGCCGAGCGTCGACTGCAGATCGCCGGGCTGCCCGCCGTCGATCAGATCGTCGATCAGCTGGTGCGCGATCTCCTCGATCCGTGGCCGCATCGCGTTGACGCGTTTCACGGTGAAGGATTTGTTCATCATCCGGCGCCAGCGCATGTGATTCGGGCTGGCGGTGATCGTGGACTCTTCGCGGTTGAAGACGCCGCCGTCGTCGGCGGCGGAGATCTTCGCCGCGTCCGCCTCGACCAGGCTGTGCGTGAAGCGGGGGTCGGCGAGCAGCTCGCGGACGTCGTTGTATCGGGTGAGCAGCAGGGCCTCGTCGCCGCTGACCATCCGAATCCGGGAAACCGGGCACTCGCTGCGTAATTGCTCCCATTCCGGGGACGGTTCGAGAGCCGCGGGGTGAGCGAACGGGTAGGCGGGAACCGTTTCGGTCATCGTTCCTCCAGTTAGTTCAGCCACGGCCGACCGTAGGACAAACGGACGATGTGGACAAGGCCGGAAACGACGATCAAGGAATTGACCAGGAGCAATGCATTTTTATTTCGATCAGGTCGGCACTTCCCAGGTTTGCCGGCCGGGATTACGTTCTTGGTCAAGGCTCATGACTTCACGGTGGTGCTCCGCGGTTACGACCGCCCCGAGGTGGACAAAAGCAACTGAGCGCGAGCCACGACTCCCCCGGCTACGCCCGCTCCCCCGGGCGGACCAGGCCGCTCTGGTAGCCGATCACCACGAGTTGCGCCCGCTCCCGGACGCCGAGCTTGGTCATCGCCCGGTGCACGTGCGTCTTCGCGGTCAGCGGTGACAACGTCAGCTGCGCGGCGATCTCCTCGTTCGACCGCCCGAGCGTCACCAGCCGCACCACTTCGAGCTCACGCTCGGTGAGCAAGGACAGCTCGGGCGGAGCCACCAGCGGCTGATCATCGGGCGACAGGAAGCGGTCGATCAGCCCCTTGGTCGCGCGCGGAGTCAGCAGCGCCTCGCCGGCGGTGACCACCCGGATCGCGCGCAGCAGCTCCTCCGGCTCGACGTCCTTGCTGAGGAAACCGGAGGCGCCGGCCCGCAGCGCGGCAAGCACGTTCTGGTCCGCGTCGAAGGTGGTCAGCACCACCACCCGAACGCCGGTGAGCTGCGGATCCGCGGTGATCCGGCGGGTCGCCTCGACCCCGTCGACGCCCGGCATCCGGATGTCCATCAGCACCACGTCGGCGCGCTCGGCGCGCGCCAGCTCGACCGCCTCGCCGCCGTCGGATGCCTCGCCGATCACCTCCATGCCGTCGGCCAGGTCGATGATCAGCCGAAAGCCGGCGCGGATCAGTTTCTGATCGTCGGCCAGCAGGACGCGGATGCTCAACGCTCACTCCTCGGGTTGCCAGGGGGCCGGCAGGCTCACCCGTACGCAAAACTGGTCTTTTTCGGTCTTGGCAGCATCCACGGCGCCCCCGGCAGCGGCCGCGCGCTCCCGCATGCCGATCAACCCGTAACCCGATTCCTGGGTACGGGACGGCCCGGCTCCGTTGCTGATCTCCAGCTGGAGCCGGTCCCGCTGATAGCTGAAACGCACCCGGATCGGCCCGCCGTCGCCGTGCTTGCGGGCGTTCGTCAACGCCTCCTGGGTGATCCGGTAGGCGGCCAGATTCCCCGCCGCCGGCAGCGGCCGCACGTCCCCCACCTGCGCGAACTCGATCGTCGCCCCGGCCGCGGTGAACGACTCGAGCAGCTCCGGCAGCCGGTCGAGCCCGGGCTGCGGCTGATGCGGCTCGTTGTCGCCGGGCTGCCGCAGCAGGCCGACGATCGCCGCCAGCTCCTTGAGCACGATCCCGGACGCGCGCCGGATGTGGTTGAGCGGCGGCTCGGCTGCGGCCGGCTGCCGGGAGAGGGCAAAAACGGCCGCGCCGGCCTGCACGTTGATCACCGCCATGTGGTGTGCCACGACGTCGTGCAGTTCCCGGGCGATCCGCAGCCGCTCCTCGGCGACCCGCCGGCGCACCTCGTCCTCCCGGCTCTGCTCGGCCCGCCGCGCGCGGTCCTCGACCTCGGCGACGTAGGCGCGCCGGTTGCGGACCGATTCCGCGTAGGCCACGGCGAGCCCGGCCCACGCGAACGAGCTCAGCGCGGGCAGCGTCCACAGCTGCTCCGGCGCCCGGAATGCCGAGGTCGCCCACCAGAACGTTCCGCAGAGCAGCGCCGCGGTCCAGGAGACGCGGCGGCTGTAGCGCAGCGTCAGGTGGTACAGCGCCGCCACCATCGCGAGGATCAGCAACGGGGTGTCCCAGCCGGCCGCCTGGTAGGCGACGGCGGCGCCGGTCACGACCAGCAGGACGGCCAGCGGCGCGAGCGGGCTGAGCCCGATCGCGAGCGTCATCCCGGCCGCGGAGAGCAGATCGATCTCGAGCGGGATCCGGTGCCGGCCCAGGCCGCTCACCGCGCCGCCGGCGGACAGCAGCCCGGCAACGACCGCCACCACCCAGTTCGCCCGCCACGCCCGCATGATCTCCACGGTACGGGCGGGACGACGGCGCGGCGTCCGGCTGCGGTGGTAACCGCTCCTACGACTGGAGCAGTAAGGCCGGCACCACGGCGCGCGGATCAGCTCCGTCCCGGTCATCGCCGGCTCACTGCAGACATCGACGCACTTCGACGATAGGGTGCTGCAGGAAAGCGCATTCCCGCTGAGGAGAAGCGATGAAGACGGTTCTGTTGCTGCTGTCCGCCCTGCTCACCGCGCCGGGCACGCCGGCCCGGCCGATCCTGTCCCCGGCCGAGGCCGCGCCGTTCACCGCCGCGCACTATCTCGGATCGTCCGGCCCGTACGCCAGCCCGATCGCCGACCCCTGGCGACCGGGGCCGATCCGCACGCCGCGCCGCGCGGATCTCGTCGTCGGCGGCGCCCACGGATTCACTTCCGTCCAGGAGGCGGTCAATGCCGCCTACCGTTCCGGCGGCACCCGTCGCCTCTCGATCGCGGTGCGGCCCGGCACGTACACCGGAACGGTTTTCATCCCGTCCGGAACGCCGCCGCTGACCATTTACGGCGACGGCCCGGCGAACACCGTGAATATCGAGTTCACCCTGGACGCGACGATCACCCCGGCCCAATGGGCGGCTCAGGTGAACGCCGGCAACCGCTACGCCGAGGGCGATCCGGCCTGGCCGATGTTCCAGTCCTGCGCCACGAAGACCACCGCGACCGCCGCGCTGTGCGCGACAGTGGTCTGGGCGCAGAGCACGGACCTGCAGCTCAAGGGCCTGACGATCACGAACACCCTGCTGGACACGGTGGACCGCGGCACGCACCAGGCGCTGGCGCTGCGCACCGACGCCGACCGCACCCAGCTGGCGGACATGCGCCTGATCGGCCGGCAGGACACGTTCCTGGCGAATGCCGACGACGTGAACAGCATCGCGCGGGTCGCCGTCCAGCATTCCTACATCGAGGGCGACACGGATTTCGTCTTCGGCCGCGCCGCCGCGGTCTTCGACCATTGCGAATTCCGCCTGGTCTCCTCCCGCAAGAATTCCGGCGGCGTCATCTTCGCCCCCAACACCAACCCCATTTTCCCGTACGGCTTCCTGGTCACCCATTCCCGAATCGTCGCCGACGCCGGTTATCAGGCGGCGCCGACCGGCCATCTCGGCCGGGCCTGGGATCAGGGCGCGAGCGCCACCGGCTACCTACCCGGCATCACCCCGAACGGTCAGCTGGTGATCCGCGACAGCTACCTGGGCGCCGGCTTCGACACGATCAACCCGTGGTCCCCGGCCGCGACGACGGCCCGCCCGTTCCAGGCCCGCGTCGACGACAACCGCGACCTGAACGACGTCAACTACAACCGCCTCTGGGAGTACGCCAACCACGGCCCCGCCGCCGGATGATCGTGCCGAGCGCGATGGCGTCTCAGGACTGCTGGTAGGTGACCGCGGCGAAGCCGCACGCCGAGTGGACGTGCAGGTAGTAGGCGCCCTCGCCATACTCGTCGAAGTCCGCGCCGCCGAGCAGGCCCACGTAGTCCATGGTCCGGCCGCAGCCGGGGCAGCCCGGGTGCTCGGCGTCCTGGATCCACTGCGGATGGCCGCCCAGCGTCGACCCGCCCGCGCTCCAGGCGCTCGCCTGGAACGGGTTCCCCCGGGCCGGCCCGGGCGAGGGCAGCTTGGTCGGCGGTTCCTCCGGCTGGGCCGCGCCGAGGTAGTCCGGGCGCACGTTCCCGGCCCACCACGTGCTGCCGCCGTCCGGCGTGACCTCGCTGAACAGCGTCGTGTAGCAGGAGCAGAAGTGGCAGGTCCGGAACCGCAGACGGCCGGTCCAGCCGACGTGCGCCAGGCCCGGCTCGGCGCCGTCGAGGTCGGCCGCGGTCCACAGCGGTGAGGCGCACCACGGGCACGCCGGGTTGAACAGCGGCTCCGGCGCCTCCCGGAGATGCCATTCGAAGGCGGCGTCCCCGCACAGGTCACGCCGGCTGCCGTCCGGGTCGATCGTCCAGCCGCCCTCCTCGGCGTACTCCCGCATGCCGACGTGCAGCGTGTCCATCCCGGCCGGCGGCTGGTCGATCCACCGGCGCATCGCCTCGAACGCGAGCTGATGCCGGCTGTTGGCCAGGGCGAGGAGCCGCGCGCCGGTCACCCCGTCGCCGTCGACCAGCGCGATGATCCGCTCGACCACGTCCGCGGGCGCGTAGCGGTACATCGTCGCCGGCCACAGCACGTCCGCGTCGAGCAGCCGTCCGAGGTACGGCACGAGCCGCTCCGGCTCGGAGTCGGCGATCTCGGTCAACTCCTCCATCGCGTCGTCGTCGTCCGCGATGGCCCGGCTGATCAGTTCCTCGTCGATCACGGCGGAGATTATTCAGTACGACCGCGGCAGCCCCAGCGAGTACTGCGCCACGAAGTTCAGCGCCATCTCCCGGCTGACCGGCGCCATCCGCGTCAGCCGTGACGTGGCCAGGGCCTGGACCAGCCCGTACTCAAGCGCGAGGCCGTTTCCACCGTGGGTCTGGATGGCCTGGTCGACCGCCGCGCACACCGCTTCGCCGGCCGCGTACTTGGCCATGTTCGCCGCCTCGCCCGCCGACTTCAGCTCCCCGGCGGCGTGCAACGCGGCGGCCTTCTGGGTGAGCAGCCGGGCCGCCTCGATCTCCACGTACAGCTTCGCGAGCGGGTGACTGATCGCCTGGTGGGCGCCGATCGGCACGCCCCACACCGCGCGCTCGCCGGCGTACCCGACCGCCTTGCGCAGTGCCCAGCGGGCCATCCCGGTCGCCGACGACGCGGCCATGATCCGCTCCGGGTTGAGGCCGGCGAACAGCTGATCGAAACCGGCCTCCTCGCTGCCGATCAGGGCGTCGGCGGGCAGCCGCACGTCGTCCAGGAACAGGGTGAACTGGTCCTCCGGCGCGACCAGCCCCATCTCGATCTTGCGATAGGTGAAGCCGGGGGCGTCGGTCGGCACCATGAACAGCGACGGGCGCTTGCCGACCCGGGCGACGATCAAAACCTCAGAAGCTTCATCAACCCCGCTGATGTACGTCTTCGACCCGCTCAGTACCCACTCGTCGCCGTCCCGCCGGGCCTGCGTGGCGATCTGGTGGGTGTTCGAGCCGGCGTCCGGTTCGGTGATCCCGAAGACGTAGGTGGCCGTGCCGGTGGCCAGGCCCGGCAGCCAGCGCTCCTTCTGCTCGGCGCTGCCGAACTGGGCGATGACCGTGCCGACGATCGCGGGCGACACCACCATGAGCAGCAGCGGACAGCCGGCGGTGGCCAGTTCCTCCAGGACGGCGGCCAGGTCGCCGATCTCGCCGCCGCCACCGCCGTACTGTTCCGGGATGGACACGCCGAGGTAGCCGAGCGCGGCGGCCTCCTGCCACAGCTCGGTGGTCTTGCGGCCGTCGCGGGCGGCGGCGTAGAAGTACTCCTCGCCGTACTTGGCGCCCAGCCGGGCGACGGCCTCGCGCAGCTCCCGGCGTTCCTCGGACTCGACGAATGCGGTCATCTCAGCTCCCCAGCGGCGGTGGTTCAGGCAGTTTCCGAGCCGGCGGGCCCGGCGATGGCGTCCGCGGCCCCAGCGGTGGCGGCATCGGCCGGCGCGGCGGCGGCATCGGCCGGCGCGGCGGCGGCATCGGCCGGCGCGGCGGCGGCATCGGCGGGCGCGGCGGCGATGACGGCCAGGACCTCGCCGGCGGCGACCTGCTTGCCGACCACGACCGAGAGCGAGGCGACCACCCCGTCGGCCGGCGCGGTCAGCGTCTGCTGCATCTTCATCGCCTCCAGGACGACGATCGGCGCACCCGCGGCGACCTGATCGCCTTCGGCCACGTGCAGGGCGACGACGAGCCCCGGCATGGAGGCGAGCAGCGATCCGGGCGCGAGATTCTCGGCCGGATCGGTGAACTTCGGCACGGCGTGGAGGTCGAACGCCCCGGCCGGCCCGTGCACGTCCGCACCGCCGTCGACCACGGTCACCCGGAACGTCTCGCGCACCCCGTGATCGTCGAGCACGACCTGGTCGCCGTCGACCGACTCGACCGACACGCCCGGCAGCCAGGACGACGTGATCCGCCCGCCCCGGGCCGCGTAGGTCACGTCGAGCCGCTCGGCGCCGTACCGGAACGACCGCACCCGCTCCTGGCTGGGCACGTTGCGCCAGGCCACCGGGATCCGCCCCTGCACACCCGCGGACGTCGCGGTCCGGACCGCCGATCCCGCCGCCGCGGCGAGCGCCGCCTTGCGGACCGCGTGGTCCTCCCCCGCGCTCGTCCACGCGGCGAGTCTGCGGTCGAGGAGCGCGGTGTCGACCCGGCCGGCCACGAAGTCGTCGTCGGCGAGGATCGCCCGCAGCAGCGCGAGGTTGGTGGTGAGCCCGTGGAGCCGGCCACGGCGCAGCGCGTCGGCGAGCAGCCGGATCGCGGACGCGCGGTCCTCGCCGTACGAAACAATTTTGGAAAGCATGGCGTCGTAGCGGACACCGACCGTGCTGCCGGCCTCGACCCCGGAGTCGACCCGGACGCCGGGCACCTCGAAGTCGAACGCGCGCAGCCGCCCGGTCTGCGGCGCGAATCCCGCGGCCGGGTCCTCGGCGTAGAGCCGGACCTCGATCGCGTGCCCGGTCAGCGCCGGCGGCTCCGCGGGGAGTTCCCGGCCCTCGGCGATCGCGAGCTGCCAGGCGACCAGATCAAGACCGGTCACCGCCTCGGTGACCGGGTGCTCGACCTGGAGCCGGGTGTTCATCTCCAGGAAGAAGATCCGGTCGCCCTCGACGAGGAACTCGACGGTCCCGGCGCCCCGGTAGTCGACCGCCTCGGCGGCCGCCCGGGCGTGCCGGTGCAGCGCTTCGCGCGTCTCCGTGGCGAGCAGCGGGGCCGGCGCCTCCTCGATGATCTTCTGGTGCCGGCGCTGGACCGAGCAGTCCCGGTCGCCGAGCACCCAGAGCCGCCCGTGCTCGTCCCCGAGCACCTGCACCTCGACGTGCCGGGCGGTCGGCAGGTACGGCTCGGTGAACACGGTCCCGTCGCCGAACGCCGACTGCGCCTCGGCGGACGCGGCCGCGAGTTCGGACCGCAGCGTCCCGGGCTCGGTGACGACCCGCATGCCCCGGCCGCCACCACCGGCCGCGGCCTTGATCAGCAGCGGGAACGTCTCCGCCCCGTCGAGCACCGGCACGCCGGCCGCGGCGACCAGCTTCTTCGCCCGGATCTTGTCGCCCATCGCCTCGATCGCGTCCGGCGCGGGGCCGATCCAGATCAGCCCGGCGGCCTCGACGGCGCGGGCGAACGGGGCGTTCTCCGACAGGAACCCGTAGCCGGGGTGGACCGCGCCGGCGCCGGACCGGCGGGCGGCCTCGATGATCTCGTCAGCGGCCAGGAAGGAGCCGATCGCGACGGCGGCGTCGGCCTCCCGTACGTGCAAATCGGTCTTTTCCTCAAAGACCGCCACGGTCTCGATGCCCAGGGAACGGCAGGTGCGGAAGATCCGGCGGGCGATCTCGCCCCGGTTCGCGACCAGCAGCTTGCGGATCATCACAGCCGGAACACTCCGTAGCCGCGGGCGCCCTGGACCGGCGCGTTGTGAACGACGGACAGGCAGATGCCGAGCACGGTGCGGGTGTCGCGCGGGTCGATCACCCCGTCGTCGTAGAGCATGCCCGAGGTGAAGTAGGCGAGCGACTCCCGCTCGATCTGCGCCTCGATCGCCCCCCGGGTCCGCCGGTCGGCCTCCTCGTCGAAGGGCCGGCCGGTGGCCGCCGCGGCCTGCCGGGACACGATGGACACCACGCCGGCCAGCTGCGCCGGACCCATCACCGCGGACTTCGCGCCGACCCAGCTGAACATGAACCGCGGGTCGTAGGCGCGGCCGCTCATCCCGTAGTTCCCGGCGCCGTAGGACGCGCCCATCACCACCGACAGGTGCGGCACCTTCGAGTTCGACACCGCGTTGATCATCTGGGCGCCGTGCTTGATGATCCCGCCCTGCTCGTACTCCTTGCCGACCATGTAGCCGGTGGTGTTGTGCAGGAACAGCAGCGGCGTGTCGGCCTGGTTCGCGAGCTGGATGAACTGCGCGGCCTTCTGCGCCTCGGCGCTGAACAGCACGCCCTGCGCGTTCGCGAGAATCCCGATCGGGTAGCCGTGCAGCCGCGCCCAGCCGGTCACCAGGCTGGTCCCGTAGAGCGGCTTGAACTCGTCGAACCCACTGCCGTCGGCGATCCGGCCGATCACGTCCCGCGGGTCGAACGGGACCTTCAGGTCGGTCGGGACGATCCCGAGCAGCTCCTCCGGATCCAGGGACGGTTCGTCATAGGACCGGCTCGGGGGCGGGCCGAGCTTGCGCCAGTTGAGCCTACGGACGATCTGGCGTCCGATCCTGATCGCGTCTGCCTCGTCGACGGCGAGGTAGTCGGCGAGTCCCGACGTCCGCGCGTGCATCTCCGCGCCGCCCAGCGACTCGTCGTCGGACTCCTCACCGGTCGCCATCTTGACCAGCGGCGGGCCGCCGAGGAACACCTTCGCGCCGCCGGCGACCATCACCACGTAGTCGCTCATTCCGGGCACGTAGGCGCCGCCGGCCGTCGAGTTGCCGAAGACCAGGGCGATCGTCGGGCGCCGGTCCGCGCTGGCCTCGGTGATCCCGCGGAAGTGCTGGCCGCCCGGGATGAAGATGTCCTTCTGGGTCGGCAGGTCCGCGCCGCCCGACTCGACCAGGTTGATGGTGGGCAGGCGATTCTCGGCGGCGATCTGCGCGGCGCGGAAACTCTTCTTCAGGGTGACCGGGTTGCTGGCGCCGCCGCGCACGGTCGGATCGTTCGCGATGATCATGCATTCGACGCCCTCGACGACGCCGAGCCCGGTCACCACCGAGCCGCCGACGGCGAAGTCGGTGCCCCACCCGGCCAGCGTGCTGAGCTCCAGGAACGGCGAGTCGTCGTCGAGCAGCAGCTCGATCCGCTCGCGGGCGGTCAGTTTGCCGCGCTTGCGGTGGCGCTCGACGCTCTTGGCCCCGCCGCCGGCGAGGGCGGCGGCATGCTGGTGGTCCAGGTCCGCGACCCGCTCCAGCATCGCTGTCCGATTTTGCTCGTACGTCGTCGGCAGGCTCATGTCAGCAGCTCCGTCGGGATGGTCGCTGTCCGATTGGCGAGGCTCATGTCAGCAGCTCCGTCGCGAAGGGTCGCGGTCCGAATTGCGGGGCTCATGTCAGCAGCTCCGTCGGGATGTCGGCGTTCCGGGCGCGCAGCCACTCACCGACGGCCTTGGCCTGCGGATCGGAACGGGTGGACGCGGCGACCCCGGCACCGAGCAGGCCGTCGATGACGATGTTCAGGGCGGCCAGATTCGGCAGCGGGTACACGGTGACGGGCAGGTCCGCGGCCTCGGGCAGAAGTTTCCGCACCCGGTCCGCGTCGAGCCAACCGGCCAGCCAGTCGTAGGCGTCCTGTCGCCGCGGATGCCCGGCCGGGATCCACACGCCGATGTTGGCCGCGCCGCCCTTGTCCCCGGACCGCGCGTGCACGAGCCGCCCCAGCGCCACCCGCTCCCACCCGCCACTCCCAGCCAACCCCAGCCCCGGCCCCGACCCCGACCCCGACCCCGACCCCGACGCATGATCGCCGGCGCCGGGCGGCAGGTCCCGGCTGGCACTCACGGCTCCATCCGAACGCCCCACACCACCGCCAGCACCAGCCGACAGGTCCCGGCTGGCACTCACGGCTCCATCCGAACGCCCCACACCACCGCCGGCACCAGCCGACAGGTCCCGGCTGGCACTCGCGGCTCCGTCCGAACGCCCCGCACGACCGCCGGCACCAGCTTGCGCGCTTTGGCTGGTGGTCAGGGCTGGGCTCGGGGAATCCGTGCGGTCGGCGGTGCCGGGCGGCAGGTCCCGGCTGGTCGCCAGGGGCGTTTCCGGGGGTGGGAGGGACCCCTGAGGACCAGCCGGGTTGTCGCCGCGCGCTGCCGTCCCGGGGGTGGGGACGTCAGGTGGGGGCGCGGACGCTGTGGGTGGGGGTGGAATGTCGATGCGGGCGCCGCCGGGCAGCACCACGACGTGCGGGACCTCGGACTGCGGCAGGTAGGCCGCCTCGAAGACCCCGAACGGGGTGGCGTCGGCGGGCGGCGCGGTCACGTGGAAGCCCGGGTAGGAGGCGAGGGCCAGTTCGACTGCGGCGCTGCTGAACGCGCGGCCGACCACCCGCGGATCCTGGTCCTTGACGTGGCAGAGCAGCAGGGCGGACGCCTCGGACTCGGTGGCCGGGTCGGTGCGGTCGGTGCGGACCAGGTCCCAGGTCAGCTCGGCGGGGCGCGTCGGCAGGGCGGCTTCGAGCTGCTGCCGGGTCCACGCCGCCTTCTGCTCGATGTCGAGTCCGGTGAGGACGAACGTGACCGTGTTGCGGTGGCCGCCCAGGCGATTGATGCCGATCTTTGTGGTGGCGGGCGGGTGCTCACCGCGTACGCCGAATAATTTGACCTGGTCTTTGTCTTTTTGATGAAGCTGGACCGTGTCGAGGCGGGTGGTGACGTCCGGATTGAGGTATCGCGGGGCGTCGATCTCGTAGACGAGCTGGGCGGTGACCGTGTCGACCGTGACCGCACCGCCGGTGCTCGGATGCTTGGTGATGACGACCGTTCCGTCGGCGCTGATCTCCGCGATCGGAAAGCCGAGCGGGCGGGTGGTGTCGATCGTGGTGAAGCCGCTGAAATTACCGCCGGTGGCCTGCGCGCCGCATTCCAGAATGTGCCCGGCGGCGATTCCGGCGGCCAGTTCGTCGAGGTCGTCGCGGGTCCAGCCGAATTCGGCGATCGCCGGGCCGAGGGTGAGCGAGGCGTCGGTGACCCGGCCGGTGATCACGATCTGCGCGCCGGCGCGGAGGGCCTCGGCGATCCCGAACGCGCCGAGGTAGGCGTTGGCGGTGAGCGCGCCCGGCCAGTCGATCGCGTCGCCCTCGACGTGGGCGACCGCGAGGTCCGGGTCGAGCGCGGCGACGGCCTCGGCCAGCGCGGACGGGTTGAGCCCGCCGGCGTTCGTCACGATCCGGACATTTCGTGATTTGATGAGATCGAGGCAGTCGGTGAGCTGGCGCAGGAACGTCTTGGCATACCCCAGCTCCGGGTCCTTCCGGCGGTCCCGGCCGAGGATGAGCATGGTCAGCTCGGCCAGGTAGTCGCCGGTCAGGTAGTCGAGCGGCCCGCCCTCGAGCATCTCGCGCATCGCGGAGAGCCGATCGCCGTAGAAGCCGGAGCAATTGCCGACCCGGATCGTTCGCATCGCACCTCCCGCTCTCACCGCACTCCTCGCCCACCGGACCCGCGCCCGCCGCGCCTCGCCCCACGCCCAGCCGGCGCCGTGCTTGCCCTGCCCCGCGTCCGCGCGCCCGCCCAGCCGGCGCCGTGCCCGCCCCGCCCTGCCCCGCGCCCGCGCGCCCGACCAGCCGTGCTGATGGTCTTTGTTGCTCGCCGGTCAGAGGTCACCGTAGGCAATCTGACAAAATTGTCAAGGACGCGCGCGGAGGCCGATCGCCGCAGCCCACAGCTTCGACATGTGGTTGACCACGTCGTCCTCGTCGAGCGGCTCGCGCAGCGAGTAGATGACGTGCGCCATCTGCTCGACCATCGCGCCCAGCACGATCGCGGTCAGCCGCGGGTCGAGGTCGGCATCGGCCAGCCCCGCCTCCTGCAGGCGCCGCAGCCCCTCGGCGCCGCGCTGCACGTAGAGCTCCCGCACCTCGAGCAGCAGTCTCCGCAGCGTGTCGTCCTGATCGGCACCCTGCTCGACCAGCCGCAGGACCCGCGACGCGTTGCGCCAGGCTCGGAGGTAGCCGCGATTGGATTCCAGAATCCGGACGTACGGATCGTCGGCGGTCTCCGGCCCCACCAGGCTCTCGGTGAACATCTCGTCCGCGACCGCCCGGACGATCGTGTGGAGCAGGTCATCCTTGGACTCGAAGTACGTGTAGAACGTCCCGTAGGACACCCCGGCCGCCTGCGCCACCAGCTCCGGCGTGAACCCGGGCCAGCCTCGCGTCTCCAGCAGCTCCCGCCCGGCCGCCAGCAGCCCGTCCCTGGTCCGGCGCCCGCGGGCGGTGACCGGTGCGGTCGGCGCGGGGTTGGTACGTGATCGGCCCATGGTTTTACATCTTTACTCCCCCGTCCGGGTACAGCCGAACGGACATCGACAAATCGGGTACTGACGCTCGGACACCAACCCGGATACCGTCGGGGGATGACGCACGACTACCCCTCACGACGACCCTCCGAGGTCCTGGCCGAAAAGCTGGGCCTACCTCCACTCGCCCCGTGGACCGAAGACGACGAGGCCCGCTTCAACGAGAAGATGGAGCGCGCCGACCGCGAACTCGCCGCATTGATCGCCCGCCGGAATGCCGAGGCCGCATGACCGCGACAAACGCCGTCCGCGTCCTGGATGCGAGCGCTCTTGTCGAGCTCACCCAGGGCCACCCGGAGGTCATGAAGTTGATCGATCGCGCTCATTTCGGTCAGACCACCGTCGTGGTTCCCGCTCTCGCCGTGCTGGAAGCGCAGGCCGCTGTGCAGATGAACCTGGCCCTGTGGGATCACGTGCTGGGCCTTCCGGGTCTACGTGACCTGGACCTGTCACCACGGACCGCGGCCTACGTCGGCGATTTGGCCGCGCCGCGGCTGGAACGCAATCCGCTGCACACCCCTCTGATGGCGGAACAGATGGCGGCCCAGGTCGCCTACGAGGCGATCCAGATGAACGCCGTGGTCACGACCCGCATCCCGGGCATCTATCGGGGCTACGCGGTTTCCCTTATGGAGTTGTGAAACGGGCCGAAGATCACCGGAACCCCCGGTGAGTAGAGGACGCTGTCTGGCGGCGTGCCGATGCCGGGCAGGCCGGCCGCCGCCAGCAGCGAGTCGTCGAGATCGAGCAGGTCGGCCCGGTGCAGGGGCCAGCGCGGATGGTCGTTGGCCAGGTGGCGGGTGCGGCCCCAGGCCCGGGTGTGCAGGCCCCAGCGCGCGGTCAGAAAGTGCTCCAGCGGGGTCGGCTCGGCGATCGGGTCACCGACCCGGATCCGCATGCGGTTGGTGGCGGTCCGCGGGCCCGGCCAGCGGCGCCGCGAGACGTAGGACAGCTCGTCGCCCTGCCGGGTCAGGCGCATCCTGGCCCACATGTACGGCAACTGCAGGCTCACCCGGGCGGCAAGCACCGGGATCAGCCGCTCGGCCTCCAGAGACCGGAACACCACGGCGCGCCGGCCCTGGGCGTCGACGCTGTAGAGCCGCACGTTCGTCTCGCAGAACGTGCCCAGGTACGGCACCCCCGGCCCGCCCAGGAAGCCGAACCGCTCCATCCGGAAGCCGATCACCCCGGCATAGGTGACGCCGTCGATCGTGTCCGGGACCGTGCCGGCCGGCAGCAGCGGCGCGACCCGCTCCGGCTCGACGGCCCAGTGCAGGAAGGCCAGGTCGGTCCAGCGCTGGCCGAGCACGGCACGGGCCACCGGTCGTACCGTCTCGGCGGTTATCTCCTCGACGTCCACGTCGTCAGCCTGCCGCTTCCCGATTCCCGTCATGGCCGGGATCCCGATGCCAGATGAATCTCGTCGTCGTGGATGACGTCCTCGGCGTCCGGCGCCCGCAGCTGCGCCCGGACCGACCGGTAGAACTCCTGCAGCGCGTCGTTGAACCGCTCGATCGGCGGCCGGCCGAAATCCGCCGCACGGGGATCGGTGCCGTCGACGCCGGACGCGCGGACCGACCACGCGTGCAGCACCACCTCACGGGCCGCGAGCTGGACCCGGCGGGTGCCGACCAGGCGCAGCTGCTCGGTGCAGACCCGCAGCTTGGAGTGGGCCGCGTCGATCGCCCGGCCGGTGGCCTCCTGATCGCCGCTCCCCCGGAACCGCTCGGCGTGGTGCCGGAGGCTGCGCGCCGCCTCGACCATCTCGCTGCTGCGGTCGAGGAGTGCGGCGTCCCACCGAGCCTGGACGTCGGCATTCATCTTTGCCCGGTTGACCCACGCGGCGGTGAGACCGGCGAGCAGGGCGCCGGTGAGCGCGCCGAGAAAGGCGATCGCCGGGCCCACCCACTGTTGTTCCATGGCCGAAAACCTATCCGACGTGGACATCCACGCCGACGGTTCTTTCGGCCATCGAAATGGCCGAAAGAACCGTGTCCCCGCTCAGGATCCCAGCCACTCCGCGGCGGCCGGGACGATCTCGGCCCGGGAGGCGATCTTCGTCAAGTCGTTGAGGGTGAGACCGTCGCCCTGGCCGATCAGCGTCATCAGGCGGCCTTGGCCGAGGTCGACCACCAGGTAAATCAGGCCCTGATTGGTGGCTTCGGCGAGGACCGGGTGCCGGGCCGGGCGATCGCCGACGGTGAGGGTCACGCCGCCGGGCGGAGCGTCGGTGGAGCTGCCGACCACGACCGACACCGTGCCGGTGTCCATCACCACGCCCTGCGACGGAGCCGCGCCGCGCTTGTCCTTACCGATCTTCGCCGGATCGGTCACCACCGCACGCCGGACGGCGCTGATCTCGGCCCGCCACCGGGCCACCGACGGACCGCTGACCGTGGCGTCGATCGCCGTGAAGCCGGTGGGCAGCCAGCGCAGCCGGACCGGGATCGTGCTGTCCGCCGGGTCGGGCCGCACCGAACGGGCGATCCGCAGCAGGTCCGCCCGGCTGACCTCGACGTGGCTGGTGGTGACCATCAGGGCGGTGTGCCCACCGGGTGACCAGCTCACTGAGGACTTCCCGTCACCGTGGGACGCGGAGTAGTAGCCGCGGGCGCCGTTGACGTCGACCTGCTGGCCGCTGGTGTCCATGGCCCGCGCCGGGTCGGCGGTCGCGGTG
This sequence comes from Actinoplanes sp. L3-i22, assembly GCF_019704555.1. Taxonomy (NCBI): domain Bacteria; kingdom Bacillati; phylum Actinomycetota; class Actinomycetes; order Micromonosporales; family Micromonosporaceae; genus Actinoplanes; species Actinoplanes sp. L3-i22. The sequence goes on along the minus strand of NZ_AP024745.1, from coordinate 5,792,964 downwards.
CGCACGTAGAGCTCGATGGCGGCGCCGCTCCACGGATCACCGGCGCCGACCTGCTTCTTCCAGACCCGGACCAGGGTCGGGCCGAGGTCGTCGCCGGGCTCGACGACGTCGTTCTGCCGGATGCGTTCGGCGAACCCGGCCGGGACCCAGGCCGGCCGGTATGCCAGCGGGGCCTGCTCGGGCAACGCGACCTGACCGTTCACGGCGGGTGACGGGGTGCTGGCCACGGGGGGCGTGGTGGGTGCCGGGCCCGCGCCGCGCAGTGCCACGGCCGGTATGGTCACGGCCGCCGCGACGACCGCGGTGGCGACCGTCGCGCCGAGCATGCTGAACCGGCGACGACGGCGTACCGAATCGACTCGACTCGGCAGGGCCGCGCGGATCCGGTCGGTGGAGACCGCCCGATCGGCCTGGAGCTCCTGCGCGCTCCGGATGAGATCCTCGATGTTCCTGGTCACGACTGCTCCCCGGTGCTCACGAGCGCGGGCGGCAAGGCACTCTGAAGGTTCGCCAGCGCGCGCATCAGATGGGTACGAACAGTGACCGCTCGACAGCCGAGCATCTCGGCGATCTGCTCGACACCCAGATCCTCGTAGAAGCGCAACGCGATCACCGCTCGCTGCCGGGGCGGCAGGGCGGCGATCAGCCGCAGCATCGCGTCCCGGTCGTCGTGTTCCGCGTTCCGGTCGGGCGCGGCCGGCAGGAACCCGTCCAGGGTCTCCGCGGTGACCGGGATCGACTGCGCGGACCGGCGCCGCCGCCAGGACAGGAACTCGTTGACCACCATGCGCTTCAGGTAGAGCTCCGGCGCGTCCATCCGGCTGATCCGCGCCCAGCGGGCCTGCGCCCGGACCAGGACGTTCTGCGTGATGTCCTCGGCCAAGTGCGGATCCCAGGTGACCACGGTCGCGTACCGCACCAGGTTGCCGAGGCGGCTGGATACGAACTCTTCGAACGTCACGCCTGAGAAACGCCTCCACTGCCGTCGATTGTTGACACGCTCGCCGGAAAAATCAGGCGGGCCCGCGCACCACCGACATCACCGTGTCGACGATCCGCTCGGTGCTCTCGTCGGGATCCAGCGGCATGCCGAGTTGGGCCCACAGGTAGGCCGGGGCGAGCACCAGCTCGACCAGCCGCAGACCGTCGATCCGGGTGACGCCGGCCGCCTCGAGCATCGCCGCGAACTGAAGGATGCGTGGCTCCACGATGTCCGCGACGTCGGCGACCTCACGAGCCTGCGCGGCCGCCCCGATGAGGGCCTGCAGCAGCACGCTCGTGCCGTGCAGCTGCAGCCCGGTGAGCAGGCGGTGCACGTAGGCCGTGAGGTCGGCGCGCAGGTCGCCGGTGGCGGGCACCGGCGACTCCTCGTTGACCCGCTCCACCGCGAGGTCGAGCACGATCGACTCCACCGACCCCCACCGCCGGTAGAGCGTCGTCGGATGCACCCCCGACCGGGCCGCGATCGCCGCCATCGTGACCTCGGTCCCCGGGTCGGCGAGCAGGTCACGGGCGGCTTGATGAACGACTTCGCGGGTGCGGGCGGTGCGCCCGCCGGGCCGGGCGCCGCCGGAGTGTTCAGGCATGCCCCACATCCTATTGCAACTTCAACTGCATTAGATGTACGGTTCCTCATGCAAGTTTCATTGCGTTAGTGAGCTTGGCCTTAGCGAGCTAGGAGTCGTCATGCCCGAGGTCCTCATCACCGGAGCCGGCATCGCCGGTGACACGCTCGCCGTTCTGCTCGGCCGGGCCGGCTGGTCGGTCACCGTCGTCGAGATCGCGCCCGCCCTGCGCACCGGCGGCCAGACGGTCGACCTGCGCGGTGACTCCCGGGAGGTGATCGAGCGGCTCGGCCTGCTCGACGCCACCCTCGGCGTCCTCGTCCCGCAGCGCGGCATCGCCTGGATCGACGAGCGGGAGCGGCGCCTCGCGGCGATGCCCGTCGAGGCGTTCGGCGGCCAGGGGTTCATCTCGAAGGAGGAGTTGCTCCGCACCGACCTGGCCCGGCTGCTGCACGAGGCCGCCGCCGACGCCGGGGTCCGGCACCGGTTCGGCGACACCGTCGACGAGCTGCGCGACACGGCGGCGGGTGTCTCGGTGCGGTTCCGCTCCGGCGACGTCGCGACGTTCGACCTGGTGGTCGGGGCGGACGGTGCCCACTCGCACGTGCGGGCACTGCGGTTCGGGCCGGAGGAGCGGTTCCGGCGTCCGCTCGGCCTCGCGCACGCCTGGTTCACCCTGGCCGAGGGGCCGGCCACCCCGTCGCTGGACGGGTGGGCGCTGGTGCACAACGCGCCGGGCCGCCGCTCGGTCTCGGCCCGGCCCGGTCACCCCGGCGAGCAGGAGGTCGGCCTGACCTTCGCGGCCGACGAGCTCCCGCCGCGCGGCGATCGTGCGGCGCGGTTCGCCCTGCTCGACCAGGAGTTCGCCGGGGTCGGCTGGCGCACCCGCGAGTTCCTCGACGCCGCTCGCTCCGCGCCGGACTTCGCCCTCGACACCTACGACCAGATCCACATGCCGGCGTGGTCCGACGGCCGGGTGGTGCTGCTCGGTGACGCCGCCTGGTGTGCGAGCCCGCTGAGTGGCCTCGGCACCGCGCTGGGCCTGCGCGGCGCGGCCGTGCTGGCCGAGACGCTCGGCGACGGGTCGGTCCTCACCGACGATCGGTCCCGGGCCGCCGCGCTCGCCGACTTCGAGCAGGCCATGCGCCCGCGGGTGACCGCCGCTCAGAAGCTGCTCCCCGGCCGGGTGAGCATGATCGCGCCGCGCGGCCGCCTGGGCATCCAGCTGAACGCCCTCGCGATGCGCGTGGTCCAGTGGCCGGTCCTGCTCCCCCTGATCGCCAAGCTGGCCGGCGACACCGGTCACGCAACGGAACAGCCCGCCGCCGCCACTGCGGCCGTCCCGGCCGGGAGATAAACGGAACAGCCCGCCGCCGCCACTCCGGCCGTCCCGGCCGGGAGGTGAGCCGATCAAAAGACCCACACCGCCCACCATCTCAGCCAAGGGGTGAGCAGGTCAGACGGGAGGAACCCACAACAGGCGCCGCGCCGGACATCCCTGTCGGGAGGCCAAGCGGGCGGAACCCTGAACGGCGGCAGCGGCGGGAGGTGAGCTGATCAGGAGGTGGCGCGCGGGGCGTACATGATCACGGTGACGCCGACCAGGCAGATCGCGGCGCCGATGAGGTCCCACCGGTCCGGGCGAAACTTGTCGACGACCATGCCCCAGGCGAGGGAGCCGGCCACGAAGACCCCGCCGTAGGCGGCCAGGATCCGCCCGAAATTCGCGTCCGGTTGCAGCGTCGCCACGAAGCCGTAGGCGCCCAGGGCCACCACGCCGGCGGCGATCCACCACAGCCCACGGTTCTCCCGCCAGCCCTGCCAGATCAGCCAGGCACCGCCGATCTCGGCCAGCGCGGCGAGCACAAACAGCAAAAGCGAACGAGCAACGATCACAACCCGCAACCTACCGGTACGTGATCAGCACACCCCACAGGCGCAGCCAATCCCGGCCGTCCCCACCAGACCAAAACGCCCGGACCGCACAGCAGCGCGGACAGCGCGCGGGGCGCGAAGGCGCGCGGGGCGCGAAGGCGCGCGGGGCGCGAAGGCGCGCGGGGCGCGAAGGCGCGCGGGGCGCGAAGGCGCGCGGGGCGCGAAGGCGCGCGGGGCGCGAAGGCGCGCGGGGCGCGAAGGCGCGCGGGGCGCGAAGGCGCGCGGGGCGCGAAGGCGCGCGGGGCGCGAAGGCGCGCGGGGCGCGAAGGCGCGCGGGGCGCGAAGGCGCGCGGGGTGTGTCAGGGGTGGCTGAACAGGGACATTGTTTCGTCGAGGCGGGTGCGGGCCCAGTCGTAGTTTTCCGTGCCGGGGAAGTTTCGGTAGGCGGTTTCGATGGTCATGATCAGGACCAGGTAGAGGCAGTACAGGCGGCGGCGGGTGTGTTCGTCCGGGGTGGACGGGCCGTGGCCGTAGCCGCGGATGAATGCGGACGAGTCGCCGTAGGCGGGCACCTCGCTGCCGGTGAATCCGGCCTCGATCAGCGGGTCGCCGTAGAAGGCCCGCTCGTGGTCGATGATCGCGGCGATCTTCCCGTCGCGGACCATGACGTTGTTGTCCCACATGTCCCACTCGACGAACCGCGGCTCGGTCACCTCGTCGAGCGACCCCGCGTGCGCGTCGATGACCGCGCGGACCGCAGCGTACGGCCGGCCCAGGTCGACCGAGCGGCGTTCGCCGTCGCGCAGCACGCCCTCGATCATGGTGGTGAACGCGGCCCGCCAGGTCGGGAAGCCCGGCCCGGCGAGCGGGCCGAAGTGCGGGCCGACGACGCTGTTGAGCTCGCGGTTCAGCGCGCCGAGCGCCTCGTTGAACTCCGCCCGCTCGGCCGGCGAATGCTGATCGCGGAGCAGGCCGAGGTTGTCACCGTCAATGTAGGCCATGAAGAACCAGTCCGCGTCGCACAGCTCGTGGCTCTGATCGGCGAAGTCGACGTCCGGCACCGGCACCCCGGTCCGCGACCGGATCAGGTGCAGCGCGGCCAGCTCGGTCGCCATCGCACCCTGCTCATACGTCATCACCTCGACATCCGGCGGCGGCGCGATCTTGAGGACCACGGCACGGCCCGATCTCAGCGTCATCCGGTACGCCACGTTGAACCATCCGTGGCCGAGTTCGGCACACCAGTCGTCGCCGTCGGGCACCTCGCCCGCGCCGTAGGCCCGCTCGACCATCGCGCGCAGCACCGTCAGGCTCTGCCGGTTCTTCGTGATGCTCTCCATCGCGGGCCCCCATGCTCAACCGGTTAAGAGCGTTCTACCGGAGCAAACGTAGCGGGACTCATGCCGTACGGGAAAGCGCTGCGGGTTTGATCGATGGGTTTGATCGGGGTTTGCCCGGCGCCCGGTTCGTGGCGCCCAGGACGTTGACGGCGACGACGATCAGGATGCCGAGCCACTCGTGCGCGCGCAGCGCCTCGCCGAGCAGGACCAGGCCGGCCAGCGCGGCGAAGACCGGGTGGATGCTCATCACGACGCCGAAGTACCGGGCCGGGACCCGTCGAAGAGCGATCAGATCCGCGGCGTACGGGATGACCGAGCTGAACACCCCGGCGCCGACCGCGAACAGCAACGCCCCACCGGTCATCCGTCCGGAAGTGATCAGCCAGACGAGAACCGGCAGGTACAGCAGCACCGAGACGGTGGTGGCCGCGGCGGGCGCCTGCAGGCCCGGCAGGCGCTGCCCGAGCAGGCGGTTGAGCAGGATGTACGCGGCCCAGCAGCCCCCGGCGAGCACGCCCGAGCCGATCCCGAACCAGTCGCTGTCACCGTGCGGCATCACCAGCACGTAGACGCCGATCCCGGCGCCCACCGCGCAGAGCAGGTCTTTCCTGGTCCGCGAGCCGGCCAGGGCCACCCCGAGCGGCCCGAGGAACTCCAGGGTGACCGCGAGCCCGAGCCCGACCCGATCCACCGCGGTGTACAGGCTCAGGTTCATCACCGCGAAGACCAGACCGAGAAGGATCGTCGGCCACCACTGCGGCCAGCGGAACCGGTGCAGCGGCGGGCGGGCCACCGGCAGCAGCACCGCGGCCGCGACGACCTGCCGGACCGCGACCACCCCGGCCGGGCCGATCACGCCGAACGCGTGCGCCCCGACGGCCGCGCCGATCTGGTTGCTGGCGGCGCCGGCCATCATGGTCGCCAGCCCGCCCTTGAGCTCTCGCACCGTCATGTCCGGAATCAGACCGCGCCGGAGGGTGCCGAGGGAAATAACCGCCGCACCGGACTTATACGCTGGGCGTATGGATCTGCAGTTGCGTCACCTGCGGGCGCTGGTCGCGGTCGTCGACGCGGGCACGTTCACCGACGCGGCGACCGAGATGAACACCTCCCAGGCCGCGGTTTCCCGCTCGGTCGCGGCCTGCGAAGAAATTCTCGGCGTACGTCTCCTGCAGCGCACCACCCGCCACGTGAGCCTCACCGGAACCGGCGCCCAGGTGCTGGCCGGCGCCCGGCGCGTGCTCGACGAGATCGCCCACCTGCACCGGATCGCCGAGCAGTCGCGCACCGAGCTGCGGATCGGCTACGCGTGGGCCGCGCTGGGCAAGCACACCCGGCGGCTGCAGCGGGCCTGGGCCGGCGTCCAGCCCGCGATTCCGCTGGTGTTCGTGCAGACCAACAGCGTGACGGCCGGCCTGAGTGAGGGCGCCGCCGACGTCGCGGTGATCCGCAAGCCGATGGACGATCCCCGGTTCGCGTCGGCGCGGATCGGGACCGAGGCCCGCTACGCGGTCGTCTCCACCGAGAACCCGCTCGCCCGGCGGCGCTCGCTGCGGATCGGCGACCTGTCCCGCTACACCGTCGCGATCGACGCGCGGACCGGCACGACCACGCTCGACCTGTGGGATCCGGGGCCGCGCCCGGCGGCGGTCCGGCGCACCACCGGCGTCGACGAGTGGCTGACGCTGATCGCCGCGAACCAGGCCGTCGGGGTCACCTCGGAGGCGACCGCGAACCAGAACCCGCGGCCCGGCGTCGCCTACCGGGTGCTGCGCCAGGCCCCGGCCATCCCGGTCTGGCTGGCCTGGTGGCGCGACGATCCCCCGGCGCAGCTGGACGATCTGATCCGGCTCAGTCGCGAGGCGTACGGAAATCTATCCGCGCATCTCGATGGCAATCTGTGACGCGTCCAGGTCGGCGAGCGCCTTCTCCAGCACCTCCGCGTCGAACGTGCCGTTGTCCCGGGCGTCGAGCAGCGCCGACCGTTGCGCCGCGAGGACGGCGAGCCGGTGGTCCCGCACCACGATCCGGTCCTGTGGCGTCGGGACGCCGGCGGGCTTCGGCGGCGCCGGGATCGCCTCGGTCGCGGCGCGCATCAGCTCGAAGATCCTGGTCCGCTCGCCGCCGGACTCGTCCTCGCCGGCCTTCGGCGTGAGCAGGCGCAGCAGCGGCCCGATCGTGCCGCCCTGCACCAGCAGCGACATCGTCGCCACCGCGAACGCGATCAGCACCAGCACCGACCGCTGCGGGGTGTCCTCCGGCAGGGTCTGCGCCGCGGCGACGGTCACCGCGCCGCGCATCCCGGCCCACACCACCACCGCACCCTCGCGCGGCCCGAGCGGCTCCCGCAGGAAGTACTCGGTGGTGGCGATCCCGCGCACCACCCGCAAGTGGAACCGTTCCAGGTCGGTCTCGGACACCTGGTGCCCGCGGGTGCTCATCCGGTCGAGCGTCTCCCGCTTGCCCTCCGGGGTGCTCAGCTTCTCCCGGAACTCCAGGATCCGGGGGTGATGGCTGAGGCTGATCCGGGACCGCCAGGCGAGGACCCCGAGCAGCGGGCCGACGTACGCGGCCCGGACCAGGACGGTCAGGAGCAGGGCGCCGGCCGCGATCAGCACGGCCGTGCCGAGCCCGCCGTGGTCGTCGCGCACGTGCGTCACGACCGACTTGACCTGCACGCCCATGGTCAGGAACACCGCGCCCTCCAGGACCAGCTCGACCGTGCGCCAGTTCTGCGAGTCGGACAGGCGGTTGCGCGCGGACAGCACCCGCGGCGCCCGGCGGCCCGTGACGATGCCCGCGACCACCGCCGCGACCAGCCCGGACGCGTGGAGCAGGGTGGCCGGCACGGCGGCGACGAACGGCACGGTGAACGAGATGACGGTGTTGACCGTCGCGTCCGTCACCGACCGCCGGATCATCAGGTTGAACCGGCCCACCGCCCAGCCGATGACCATCGCGACCACGACCGAGTACCCGAACGTGCCGGCCGCGCCCCAGAACGAGAACGTCGCCGCCGTCGCCACGATCGCGGTCCGCAGCATCACCAGCGCGGACGCGTCGTTGAGCAGGCTCTCGCCGTCGAGCAGCGCGACCACCCGCTTGGACACCGCCATCTGCTTGATGATCGAGGTGGCCACCGCGTCGGTCGGGCTGACGATCGCCCCCAGCGCGACGCCCCAGGCGAACCCGATCCCCGGCACGACCAGCATGAAGAACGCCCCGAGCACCAGCGCGCTGGCCACCACGAGCAGCACCGACAGGCCGCCGATCGCGCCGAACTCGCGGCGGAAGTTCATCGACGGCATCGCCACCGCCGACGAGTACAGCAGCGGCGGCAGGACGCCCTCGAGGACCCACTCGGGCTCGATGTGCGCCGACCCGAACACCGGCAGGAAGCTCGCGCCGACCCCGATCGCCACGAGCACGAGCGGCGAGGCGATCCCCAGCCGCGGCCCGACCAGGGTCGCGGCGGCGATCACGGCCAGGGCGGTCACGATCACGACGAGCAGCTCGGTCACGCCTACCAGCCTGGCCGACCCGGCTCCGGCTCGCCGGGCAAACGGCCGATCCGCCCGTCCCGCGCCGCGGACGGTTGTCACCCTCAGCGGGACAGCAACCACATTGGAGCCGATCGTGCGTTGACGGCGCGCGACCGAGTACGCACGCTGGGATTCCATCGTGGGAAGGGTCATGGGTGAGCGCTCTGACGGTCTCGTACCTGGGGAGAGAGACCACATTGCGGCGACAGCAGACCGCGACCTTCGGGCGCGACGAGGCGTGCGAGATCTGCCTGGATCCTGATGACCTGGTGCTGAGCCGGCGGGCCGGCGAGTTCGGCCCCGGCCCGCACGGCTCGTGGCGGCTGCTGAACCTCAGCCGCAAACAGACGCTGCACCTGCTCGACGGCGAGGGGGCGGTCCGGCCGCTGCCGCCGACGATCCCGCCCGCCGAGCCGGTCGCGTGGCCGCTGACCGGCGAGGCGATGACCGTGCACGTCCTCGGTGAGGACACTGTGCACACGCTGGAGCTGCGCCTGACCGCGGCTGCCGGAGCGGCGCCGGCCTGGCCGGGCGCGGTGCCGCCGCTCACCGACGAGCGGCGAACGATCGTGGCGGCGCTCGGTGCGGGCTATCTGCGGGACTGGGCGTCGTACGAGCCGCGACCCCGGCCGTACCGGGACGCCGCCGTCGCGCTCGGGCTGCCCGAGTCCAAGGTCGTCGACGAGATCGGCCGGCTCCGGCGGGTTCTCGGCCGCGCGGGGGTGCTGCCCGAGCTCGCCGAGACCGATCCGCGCCGGCTGGTCGTCGAGTGGCTGATCGCCCTGGGCCGGGTCACCGCCGCCGACCTGCGGCCGCTGCCGGCCGGCTCGGCGGATCCGGTCCGGCGCACCACCCGGGTGCCGTCCGACCTGGTCGGCCCGACGGTCTTCTCCACCACCACGCACCCGCTGCATGACGAGGTGGTGCGGATCGCCGAGGCGACCGCCCGGCATGTCGGCCCGCACCTGCAGGCCCGGCTCGTCGAGACGTACGGGGAAGAATGGCCGGAGGCGGTCCGCCGGGACCGCCGGGCCACGCTGCGCGACTACCGGCTCTGCCTGGCCCTGCTCGGGCACGACGCGTGCACCGTCGGCTGGGCGAGCGCCGAGTGCCGGGACGACGCCCGCCGCCTGAACCGGCTGGCGAACGCGGCCGCGCACCGCAGCCCGCTCAGCGGCGACCAGGTCCAGCAGGCGCGGATGCTCGGCGCGCGAATCCGGGAGCGGTTCTGATGGCCGGCGGCGGGCTCTACGTCGGACCGGTCGACGCACCGGACAAGTACCGGCTGCTGCACCAGGTCGGCGGAGGCGGCGAGGCCACCGTCTGGAAGGCCGACCACCTGATCGACGACGGACACGAGTACGTCGCCATCAAGATGTTGCGACCGGAACAGGGCGTCGTCGAGTGGAAGGACCGCTGGCTCGAGCAGGCCGACCTGTTGCGGCACATCCGGCATCCCGGGGTGATCGGCGTGCACGCCGCCTTCGTCGGCGCCGCGCCGCACCCGGGCGACCGGCCGGATCCGGCCGGCGAAACGCTCTACCTGGTGATGAACTGGATCGACGGCGACGATCTGCACGACTGGCAGCCGACCGGGAGCAAGGAGGCGTTCCGCACGCTGACCCAGATCGCCGAGATCCTGGACCACCTGCACAGCGGCCGGGCCACCCCGTCACGGCGCCAGGTGATCCACGGTGACCTCTCCCCCGCGAACGTGATGATCAACGGCGATGGCCAGGCGGTTCTGATCGATTTCGGGCTGTCGCGCCTGCGGGCCCACGCGGCGCCGGTGCCGATGGGCACCAGCGGGTACATCGCCCCCGAGGTGATCGCGGAGGGCCGGTACAGCCTGGCCTCGGATCGGTACGCCTTTGGCTGCCTGGCCGTGTTCCTGCTGACCGGGCGCCAGCCCGAAGACGAGCCGGCGAAGGTGCTGGCGGCCGAGATCGGGGTGCCGGAGGACGTGGTCGCCCCGATCTTCGCGGCGGATCCGGAGGCGCGGGCGGAGGCCCTGGCGTGGCTGCGCTCGATCCGCCGCAACGCGTCCACGAACGTCGGCGCCGGGCCGCTGCCCACCCGCGGTCCCTCGGTGGTCGCGCCGTCACCGGCCCGAGCACCCGGTCCGAGCAACCGGACCGTGCTCGTGGGGCTGGGACTGGCCGCCTTCCTCACCTGGCTGCTCGTGCTCGACCCGGCCGCCGGTGGTCTCGTCCTGCTGGGCGTGGCCTCGGTTCTCGCTCTCCCCGCCCTCATACTCGGACCGGTGCTGCTCGGCTGGCTGGCGGTGATCGCCCGGGAGCCGGCCGAGGACATGCCACGCCCCATCGCGACGTACCTGTTCATCGGTGGTTTCCTGCTCGGCCAGGCGGCGGCGATGCTGATTCCGGAGCCGATCCCCCGCAACCTGGTCGCGACGGGCGCCGGTCTCGGGCTGCTGGTCCTCGGCAAGGTGGTGACCACCCGCAAGCCGATCGCCGCGCGGACCTGGCTGCTGATCTCCGGATTCGTCATCGGACTTCCGGTGTTGCCGGTCTTCAGCCCCGGAGCGTTCAACAACGGATACGACAGCAGTTTCGACCACACCGGACACATCGTCGTGCTCAGCCTGTTCGCCGTCGCGAGCGCGGCGGCCCTGCTGCTCCTGGCCCATCTGACCATCCGGTTCCCGGCACCCACACGGAAGATCCGGGAGGTGCTGCAGTTCCAGCCGACGACAGCCACCCTTCCGGCGGCGGCGGCCTACTCCGGCGGCTGGGCCACCGGGCTCGGCCTCCTCTTCACCGTCGCGGGCGTGCTCCTGTCGCTCGACGCCTGAGCGGACGAAGCTCGACACCTGAACGGAAAGAGCCCGGCCGCGATCGGCCGGGCTCTTTCACCGCGAACTCAGACCAGGTCGAAGCGGTCGTTGTCCATGACCTTGACCCACGCGGCGGCGAAGTCCTTGACGAACTTCTCCTTGGCGTCCGAGCTGGCGTAGACCTCGGCGAGGGCGCGCAGCTGCGAGTTCGAGCCGACGATCAGGTCGACCGCGGTCGCGGTCCACTTGACGTCGCCGGTGGCCGCGTCCTGGATCTCGTAGACGTGCTCCTCCTTCTCCGACGCCTTCCACTTGGTGCCCGGGGACAGCAGGTTGGCGAAGAAGTCGTTGGTGAGCACGCCGACCTTGTCGGTCAGCACGCCGTGGGCGCTGCCGCCGAAGTTCGCGCCGAGGCTGCGCAGGCCGCCGAGCAGGGCGGTCAGCTGCGGCGCGGTCAGGCCCAGCTGGTAGGCCCGGTCGACCAGCAGGATCTCCGGCTGGATCTTCTCGCCGGGGCGCAGGTAGTTGCGGAAACCGTCGGCGCGCGGCTCCAGGAACGCGAACGCCTCGACGTCGGTCTGCTCCTGGGTGGCGTCGGTGCGGCCCGGGTGGAACGGCACGGACACCTCGACCCCGGCGTCCTTCGCGGCCTTCTCGACGGCGGCGGTGCCGGCCAGGACGATCAGGTCGGCGACCGAGATCTGCGCGCCGCCGGCCGCGTTGAACTCCTGCTGGATACTCTCGATCTTGGCGAGGGCGGGCAGGATCGGCTGGTTGACCTCCCAGCTGCGCTGCGGCTCCAGGCGGATCCGGGCGCCGTTAGCGCCACCGCGCTTGTCGGTGGACCGGAACGTGGCGGCGGACGCCCAGGCGAGCGCGGTCAGCTCGCTGACGCTCAGGCCGGAGTCGAGGACCTTGGCCTTGAGCGCGGCCACGTCCGCGTCGCCGACCAGGGCGCCCTCGGCGGCCGGGACCGGGTCCTGCCACAGCTGGGCCTCGGGGACCCACGGGCCGAGGAAGCGCACGACCGGGCCCATGTCGCGGTGCAGCAGCTTGTACCAGGCCTTGGCGAACGCCAGCGCGAACTCGTCCGGGTTGGCCAGGAAGCGGCGGGAGATCGCCTCGTACGCCGGGTCGACGCGCAGCGACAGGTCGGTGGTCAGCATCGTCGGACGGTGCTTCTTCGACGAGTCGTACGCGTCCGGAATGATCTCGTCGGTGGTCTTCGCGACCCACTGCTTGGCGCCGCCGGGGCTGGTGGTCAGCTCCCACTCGTAGCCGAAGAGGATCTCGAAGAAGCGGTTGCTCCACTCGGTCGGCTTGTCGGTCCAGGTGACCTCGAGGCCGGAGGTGATCGCGTCCTTGCCGCTGCCCGAGGCATGGGTGCTCAGCCAGCCGAGGCCCTGCGCCTCGATCGGCGCGCCCTCCGGCTCGGGGCCGACGTGGCCGTCGGCGACACCGGCGCCGTGCGTCTTGCCGAACGTGTGGCCACCGGCGATGAGGGCGACGGTCTCCTCGTCGTTCATCGCCATCCGGGCGAACGTCTCACGGATGAAGTGCGCCGCGGCGGCCGGGTTCGCGTTGCCGCCCGGGCCCTCCGGGTTGACGTAGATCAGGCCCATCTCGGTGGCGCCGACGCCCTCGGACATCGTGCTCTCGGTCGCGTACCGGCCGGCCAGCCAGGTGTCCTCGGTGCCCCACGGGATCTCCTCGGGCTCCCAGGTGTCGACGCGGCCGAAGCCGAAGCCGAACGTTTTGAAGCCCATCGACTCCAGGGCGACGTTGCCGGCCAGCACCAGCAGGTCGGCCCAGGAGACCCGCTGCCCGTACTTGGCCTTGACCGGCCAGAGCAGGCGGCGCGCTTTGTCCAGGTTCGCGTTGTCCGGCCAGCTGTTGAGCGGGGCGAACCGCTGCCCGCCGTCACCCGCGCCGCCACGGCCGTCCTGCAGACGGTACGTGCCGGCGGCGTGCCAGCTGAGGCGGATCATCAGACCGCCGTAGTGGCCGAAGTCGGCCGGCCACCAGTCCTGGGAGGTGGTCAGGACCGAGACGATGTCCGCCTTGAGGGCTTCGACGTCGAGCTTGGCGAACTCCTTGGCGTAGTCGAAGTCCGGACCGAGGGGGTTGCCCTTGGCCGAGTGGGAGTGCAGCACCGTGAGGTCGAGGCTGTTCGGCCACCAGTCGCGGTTGGTCCGCTGCCGCGGATCGGACTTCACGCTCGGCGCGGGAATCGCCGGGTTCTCGCTCTCGCTGCCGGAGGCGGTCGCCGAGTCATGGGCGACCGGACAGCCGCCGGCCTTCGGGTCGTTGATGTCGCTCATCTGGTTCCTTCCGAACGGGTCAGGCACTCGGGGCAGGTGCCCCAATAGACGACCTCCGCCTCGTCGATCACGAACCCGTGATCGTCCGCGGCGGTGAGACAGGGGGCATGTCCGACCGCACAGTCGACGTCGGCGATCGCGCCGCAGGAACGGCACACGACATGGTGATGGTTGTCCCGCACCCGCATCTCGTACCGGGCGGTCGCGCCGGCGGGCTGGATGCGTCGCACCAGACCGGTGTCGGTGAGCGCACGCAGCACATCGTAAACCGCCTGGTGGGAGACCATCGGTTGATCGGCGCGCACCAGCGCGATCACCGTGTCGGTGTCGACGTGCGGGTGGTCCCGCAGCGCGGTGAGCACCGCCACTCGTGGCCGTGTCACCCGCAACGAGACCGCCCGCAGCTGTGCCTCGAAGTCGGACGTCACCCGGAAGACCTTAGACCCCTAATCTGGAACCGATCAAGTTTTGCCGCCGACCGGCGCGTTAACACTGGGAAACTTCCCACCAAAGGGCCAATTCATCCCGTACGGGCGGAGGTCAGTCGAAGCTGGGGACGGCGCCGCGGGCGACGTCCGAGCGGCCCTTCGGCTCCTCCCAGTCCTCCTGGCGGCCCAGCGCCGTCATGTCCAGCAGGCCGTACGAGCCGCCGCTCTGCTCGGTGCCCCGGGCGAACGTCGAATACGTGTGGAAGACCTCGTCGCCCACCCGCAGGAAGCAGCTCATCCCCGGCTGCTCCATCGGCTGGCTCGCGGTGTCCAGCAGCCACTCCATGCCCGCGGCGCGCAGTTCGTCCGGGCCGCGGTAGTTGAACTCGACCGGCGCCACCGACTCGTCGATCGTGACGTGGAAGTCGTAGTTGAAGTCGCTGCCGAACGACGAGTACAGCGGGATCGACCAGCCGCGCTTCGCCCGGTACTTCTCCAGCTTGGCGATCGGGGCGCGGCCGACGATCGCGTACGACGTCTCGCGCGCCCCGAGATGCCGCAGCAGCCCGTCGTTGAGCTCGTCGATCGACGCCGTGCAGCTGCCACAGCCGTCCGCCCAGTCCGGGGAGAACATGAAGTGCTGCACGATCAGCTGCCGCCGGCCGTCGAACAGGTCGAGCAGGGTCCGCGGGCCGTCCGGCCCGTCGAAGACGTACCCCTTGTCGACCCGCACCATCGGCAATTGCCGGCGCCGGGTGTTCAGTGCGTCCTTGGCCCGGAGCGCCTCCTTCTCACTGGTCAGCAGGGCTTTGCGGGCGGTGTTCCACTCGTCGCGGGACACGATCTCCGGAAGATTCTGGTTCGTCGTCATACCCCTGTGACGAACGGGCGGGCGCGGAGTAGACGGTCGGCAGCCCGAAAGTCGCGAAAAGTCGCCGTCCGGGCGAAGAACCAAACAGAAGATCAAATTCAGATTGGCGTACGGACATAGTCGCGCGCCCGGCGAGCACCCACCGAAAGCGGGCCGCCGAGGTGGCCCGAGCCTGGACGCGTGACGATCAGGACCCGGGCCACCTCGACCCGGCGCTCGTCGGCTCCGCGATCTCACCCGGTGGGGAGGATCTGCCCCGGCCGGATTCTTGGGACGGTGCGAGGCATGAACGGATGGCTGCTGTGGGGACTGTTCCTGCCGATCCTGCTGGTCGTCGCGGGCATCATCGTGCTGCGCCGGCGCCGCTGAGATGCGGATCCGGCGGTTCGTGCCGCTGATCGTGGTGGCGCTCGTGGTGGCCGGCTGCGGCGAGCAACGGCTGACCAAGAAGCAGGAGGCGGTCGCCGAGGCGCAGGCCGACCTGGCCGCCCAGGTGCAGGCGTTCTGCGGTAGCGGCGCGTCCTATGTCACCGCACTGGACCGCTACGGCGATCTGATCACCGCGACCGCGCCGACGGTGGGTGACGTGAAGGCGGCCGGCGCGGAACTGGCCGGCCCGCGCGACGACGTGCTGGCCGCCGCGGACGGCATCACGTCGGCGCGGGAGGCACTCGCCGAGGCCGAGAAGGAGCTGGCCGCCGCCCAGGTCAAAGCATCCGTGTCGCCGTCGGTGACGACGTCGGCGAGTCCTCTGGTCCCGGCCACCACGGTGAGCCGGGTGAAGCAGGCCGACGCCGACTTCGCGGCCGCCCAGCAGGGTGTCACCGATCAGACGCCGCTGCGGCAGGCCTCGGAGCGGTTCAACGCGGCCGCCGTCGCCCTGGAGATGTCGTGGCTGCGGCTGCTGGCCGACGCCGGCTGTGTGAGCGAGGACCAGCACCGGCAGGCACGTGACTACACCCTGGCGGTGCAGAAGTCCCTCGCTGAGGCCGGATACTACGAGAACGAGGTCGACGGGGTGTACGGGCCGTCTACGGTGGCCGCGGTTCAGGCCGTACAAAAAGCGCATGGTCTTTCGCAGACCGGAACCGTGGACAAGGCCACGGACGCGGCGCTGCGGGCCGACCTGCAGGCCAAGGGCGGTGCGGCGATCGCGTCCACCGCGGCCGTGCAGCAGACCCTGAAGCTGGCCGGTTTCTGGTCCGGCCCGGTCGACGGCGCCTGGACCGACGAGCTGACCGCGGCCCTGAAGGCGTTCCAGAGCTCCCTGGGCGTCGAGCCGACCGGCGCGGTCGACGCGGCGACCGTCGCCGCCGTCGAACACGCCCGCGAGCAGCCGGCCCCGTCCGCCTCGCGTTGAGCGTCGAATTCCAGCGTCAGCGTGCCGCGGTAGGCGCCGCTGCCGCCCTCACTCGCGGTCCGATCCGGCGGTTCGGTTTCCCCGGTCCAGGCCTTCAGCGCCCGAAACCCGAACCCGTCCTGGTCACCGGCCTCGGCCCGGAAGATGGCCCGTTCCCGTGCGCGCGGGCGCGGAGTAGACGGTCGGCAGCCCGAAAGTCGCGAAAAGTCGCGTGTCGAGGAAGTTGTGCAGCCCGGCGATCCGGTCGCCGCGGATCTCGAGCAACTGGATCGACCAGGCCGTCCAGCGGTCCCCGGCGCGCCGGTAGTGCGCGTGCCCGGGCATCCCGTTCCCGGTGATCGGGACCAGCCGGGAGTCGCGGCACTCGGCGCCCGGCCCGGTGAAGAACCGGCCGATCTCGACCGCGCCACGCAGCCACGCGGCGATCGGCGGCATCGACTGGACCGCGTCCTCGTGCAGGAGCTTGACCAGGGCATCCACGTCGTACCGCTGGAAGGCGTCGGCGTAGCGGGCGACCAGCTCCCGCTCGTCGCCGCTGAGCGGCCGCTCGGACGCGTCCTCCTGGGTGGACAGGGTCGCGCGGGCGCGCAGCAGCATCGCGTTGACCGCGCCGGTGGTCGCCTCCAGCAGGACCGCGACCTCGGCGGCCGGCCAGGCCAGCACGTCCCGCAGGATCAGCACGGCCCGCTGCCGGGCGGGCAGATGCTGCAGCGCCGCGACGAACGCGAGCCGGATGGTCTCCCGGTCGGCGACGACGTCACCGGGATCGGTCGGCAGCGGGGTGAGCCACAGCTGCTCGGGCGGCTCGGCCGGGGAGAACGAGGCGACGGTGGAAGACGGGCCGAGATCCATCGGCACGGCCCGCCGGCCCCGCTCCCGCAACAGGTCGAGGCAGACATTGGTGGCGATGCGGTAGACCCACGTACGGAAAGAGGATCTTCCTTCGAAGGAATCCTCGCGCCGCCAGGCCCGGATGATGGTCTCCTGCGCCGCGTCATCGGCCTCGAAGGCCGACCCGAGCATCCGGTAGCAGTAGCCGACCAGCTCGGGCCGCAGCTCAGCGATGTCCTCGGCGGTCATGGCGGCATCGTAACGAGACCCTCTGACAAAAATCTGAACCCGCGACCCCGGTACGGCGACTGAAGGTGAAGCCACGTGGCAACCGGGCGCGGCCGGTCTATCGTCGGCCTATGAGTGCCGACGACGAATCCGATGGCGACGGCGACGCTGATCTCGAAGAGCGCCGGCCGCCGCTGGAAGATCTGCGCCGAACCCCGCTGGGTAGCATCGACCCGCTGCGGGCGGCCTGGCTGTCCAGGGATGACGAACCCGACGCGACGGATCCGGGTCGGATCGACTCGGCGCAGTTCGGCTCGGCGATCTAGCTGATCGCCCGAAATGGATGATCAGGACGAACTGGCCGTCTGGGTGCGCGACGATCTCGCCGGCGGGCCGGGCAGCGCGGAGGCGACCGCGCAGCTGGCGCCGGTCCACGAGGCCCTGGTCCGGGCCCGCGTCGTCACGCTCGGCACCGGCAGTCCGACGGGGTGGACCGCCCTGGTCGCGCTCGACGAGTCCGCGCCGGACGCGGTCCGGGAGGTCCTGACGTATCCGTTCACGCGGCGCGCTGACGCGTCGTACCTCGGCAACATCGCCATCGCCGCGGCGGCCCACGCCGGTGCCGAGATCAGTCTCGAACTGCCGGTCCGGGATGGGCTGACGGCGCTGCCCACGCTCGGCGCCCTGCGTGTGCCGGGCAACCCGGCGGTGGTCGAGGTCCGCGCTTCGGCGATCCGAGATTCTTCGGTACGGGGTTGGCTCCCGCTCCGCTCGGCGCGTTGCGGTCCGATCGAGGTCGCTCTGGAGGACACCGACCCGTGGCGCGACGCGTACCGCGGGCTGGCCGTCTCGGGTCGCTTGGACGACGCCGAGGTCACCGCCTGGCAGCATCGCCTGGACGACGCGATCGAGTGCCTGAGATCCCACGCCCCCGAGTATCTGCCCGGGATCTTCGCGACGCTGCGGACGATCGTGCCGCTGCGCCCCGACGGCGACGGAAGGCAGCGCAGCGGTTCCGCACGCACCTCGTTCGGCGCCGTCGCCGTCACTCCGGCGGAGCCGGACGCTCTGGCGATGATGCTGGTCCACGAGGTACAGCATCTGAAGCTGGGCGTGGTCCTGGACGTCTGCCCGATGTTCGACCCGCGCGATCCGCGCCGGATCGCCGTCCCCTGGCGCGACGACCCACGGCCGGTCGAGGGTGTCCTGCAGGGCATGTACGCGTTCCTGGCAGTCGCCGACGTCTGGCGCCGCCGGCCCGGGACGATCGCGGCGGGCCGCTCCGCCGAGATCCGTGGCTGGCTGGATGTCACCCTCGACCGGCTGCTCGACGGCACAAGCCTGAACACCGCAGGTCGCCGTTTCGCAGCCGGGATGCGCGCCGCCGTGGACCGCTGGTGAACCGATCTTCCCGGTCCGCGCGGCCGTCGACTTCGCGGCGGACTGGATGACCCGCCATCGTGGACCGTGCGCGGGATGTCCGGCCGCATGACAGGTCGATATCGTAGGACTCCACCGTTGACGGGGACCGTGACTGGGGGCGGGCCGTGACCACGAGCGCCGACCGGTCGCCGATCTTCTTCATGAGCTACGCACATCGGCCGAACAGTGGCGGCGACCGCCGCGTGCAGGAGTTCTACGAGCTGGTCCGCGGGCATGTCGACGAGTTGCTGGGCCTCCCGGTGGGGCAGGAGGCCGGGTTCATCGAGGCGGAGCCGACCGGCGAGCGATGGTCGGCGGACCTGGCACATGCGATCGGGCACTGCCAGGTGCTGGTCCCGCTCGTCTCGCCGCGCTACGCACAGAGCGAGTGGTGCGCCCGGGAGTGGAACGCGTTCCTCTCCCGGCCGCGGAGCACGCTGCCCGGTGCCCCCTCGTCGCCGGGCCATATCCCGGTGATCCCGGTCTGGTGGACGCCGGCCTCGTCGGCCCGGTTGCCGGCCGCGGTCCACGCCGTGCAGTTCTTCACCGCCGACGGCCTGCCCCGGCCGGGGCAGGCTCAGATGTACCACCACGAGGGGTTGTACGGACTGCCGCAGCTCGGCCGGCCGGGCCTGGAGGTGTACGAGGCGGTGGCGTGGCTCCTGGCGAGGCGGATCACCGACTGCTACGGGACCCAGGACATCGCGATCGGGGACGTCGACCTCACCGGCTTGAGCACACGGTTCGAGGAGGACCTCTGATGATCTTCTTCGTGAGTCACGCGCACGTGGCGCGCCTGTCCGGCCGTACCGATCCATGGGTGCGGAAATTCTTCGACGACCTGGAGGCGGCGGTCCGGCAGCGGGCCGGGGACGGCGGCTTCTACGACGCGCGGCTGGAGCCGGGCATCGATCAGAAGGAGCGGCTGGCCACCGCGATCGGGACGGCGCAGGTGTTCGTGCCGCTCTACTCCCCGCATTACTTCGGCAACTCGTGGGCGGGCGCCGAGCTCGCCTCGTTCCGGTCCCGGCTGAAACACCTCGCCCCGGGCACGGCGGCACGGCACATGGTGCCGGTGGTCTGGGTGCCGCTGCCGCCGTGGTTGAGCCGCCCGGAGGTCGACGCGGCGTACGCCGGGCACAAGGACCCGGAGTACGCCGCGAACGGGATGCGGGCGCTGGCCATGCTCAGCGTGTACCGGCAGTCCTACCAGGAGCTGATCGGCGAGCTCGCCGACCGGATCACCGCGGTGGCGCGCGACCACCCGCTCGATCCGTCGCCGGCCGGGCCACTGGCGCCGCAGCCGACCGGCGCCGACCGGCCCGCGCTGATCGTGTCGGCGGTGACCGGGGGTGACCCGCTCGCGTGGCGGTTGCCGGGCCACGACCTGCCGGTCGTCGAATACGTCGCGGAGGTGGCGCAGCGGCTGGGCGTGCCGGCCCAGGTCGTACCGTCGCATGAGGTTCTTGATCGGACCGCACGGCGGCCCTGCGTGCTGCTCATCGACGGCGACACCCGCCCCGAGGTGCTCCAGGCGGCCGTGCATGACCTGCCCCGATGGGTGGTCGTCCAGCTGATCACGACGCCCTCGCCGGACCTCACCAGCATCCTGCGGACCGCCGGGCTTCCGGCGGTTGTCCCGGTGCACGGCCTGGCCGATTTCGAGCGCAACGCGCCGCTGCTGGTCACCGAGGCCCGGAAGCAGTACCTGCGGTACGGCCCGGTGGTCACCGCACCCGGATTGCCCCGGCCGAGTCTGCGCCGGACCGTCGACGACCGGCGAGGATAGGCGGAGCAGGGTGGAGCGCGAGGGTCAGGTCGTAACTTTCTACTCGTACAAGGGTGGCACCGGGCGGACCATGGCGCTGGCCAATGTGGCCTGGATCCTGGCCTCGAACGGTCACCGGGTGCTGGTCGCCGACTGGGATCTGGAGTCGCCCGGGCTGCACCGGTTCTTCGCGCCGTTCCTGACCGCCGGGCAGGAGGTCACCACCGGCGGCGTGATCGGCATGATCACGGACTATCAGTGGGCGACGCTGCCGGTCGAGGAGGGCGGCAACGGCGGGCCGGCCGATCAGCGCCCGGCCGACTGGCACCGGGAGTACGCGCGGGTCGAACGCCACGCCTTCTCGATCAACTGGTCGTTCCCGAACGGCGGCTCGCTCGATCTGCTGCCGGCCGGGCACAGCAGCCTGGAGTACACGGCCGGCGTCGCCTCGCTGAACTGGGAGGATTTCTACGACCGGCTGGGCGGCTCGCGGTTCTTCGACGCGATGCGCGAGGACATGAAGAGCCACTACGACTTCACCCTGCTTGACAGCCGGACCGGGCTCAGCGACGTCGCGGACATCTGCACGATTCACCTGCCGGACGTGATCGTCGACTGCTTCACCCTCAGCGAGCAGGGCATCGACGGCGCGGCGACGGTCGCGCAACGGATCCACGCCTACCAGGGCGAGCGGACCCGGCGGATCCTGCCGGTGCCGATGCGGGTCGACCCGTCCGAGGCGAGCAAGGTCGCCGCCGGGCGGACCCTGGCGCGGCGGCGGTTCCCGCAGTTGCCGGCCGGGATGACCGAGGACGAGCGCCGCGAGTACTGGTACGCGGTCGAGGTTCCGTACCGGACCTACTACTCGTACGAGGAAACCCTGGCCACCTTCTTCGACGACCCTGGCGACCCGGCCAGTCTGCTGGGTTCCTACGAACGGTTGGTCGGATACCTCACCGACGGCCGGGTGACCCGGATGCCGCCGATCGACCCGGCGCCGCGCCGGCAGATCCAGGCCCGTTTCGACCGTCGCCCCGCACTGCTGGAGGAGACGCTGGTGCTGCGGTACGCACCGGAGGACCAGGCGTGGGCCGAGTGGGCGCTGGCCGTGTACTCGGCGGCCCGGCTGCGGGTCCACGACGGCGGCCGGCCCGGTGACGCCCCGGCCGACCCGGCCGCGCGTGAGGTGGTGCTCTACTCGGACGCCTTCCGCGGCACCGGCAACCGGTCCGCGGTGGCCCTGTGCATCGCCGACGACAGTCCCGGTCCCGACGACTTCGAGGCCTGGGAGTCGCTGCGCGACCAGCACGCCGACGACGCGATCGGGCGCGCGCTGCGGCTGGTCGGCGCCGACGACGCCGGGGCGGCCCGGGACGGGACCCTGCCGCGGTTCCCGGGCGAGCTGCCGCGGGTGCGGAACGCGCCGCTCAGGAACCCCCGGTTCACCGGTCGTCACCAGCAGCTGCGCGACCTGCGGGAGACGCTGAAACGCTCGGGTGGCACCCCGGTCGCGCTGGTCGGCGGCGCCGGGACGGGCAAGTCGCAGCTGGCGATCGAGTACGTGCACCGGTTCAGCGGCGCCTACGACGTGATCTGGTGGGTGCCGGCTGATCCGCCGCAGTTCGTCGACACGATCCTGGCGGACCTGGGCGCCGAGCTGGACTATCCGCGCCGGGCCACCCTCAGCGACACCGCCGACCTGGTCGTGCGGCGGCTGAGCCGGGAAGGCCGGCCGCGCTGGCTGCTGATCTTCGACAACGCCGACCGGTACGCCGACCTCCAGTACTTCCTGCCGCGCGGCACCGGCCACGTGCTGCTCACCACCCGCAACCGGGAGTGGGCCGACGTGGCCGAGGTCCTCGAGGTGGAGACGTTCAGCCGCGCCGAGAGCATCGAGCACCTGCGGTACCGGCTGGGCGGGCGCACCCTGTCGCGCGCCGACGCCGACCGGCTCGCCGACGCGGTCGGTGACCTGCCGATCCTCGTCGTACTCGCGGCGGCGTGGCTGCACGACACCGGCCGCTCGGCCGACGAGTACCTGTCCGGCCTGGACAACATCGGCACGGTGCGGACCACCGCCACCGCGGTGTGGGAGGTCATCCTCGAACGGCTGCGCCACACCTCGCACGGCTCGTACCGGCTGCTGCAGCTGATGTCGATGCTGCAGCCGGACATCGCGTTGAGCCTGCTCTACAGCGACGAGGTGGCCCGGGTCATCGCCTGCTACGACGAAGACGTGGCCCAGCAGCTCGCTGACCGGATGTCCGAGCACGACATCACCGCCGCCCTGATGCAGCCGATCAACCGGCTGTCGCTGGTCCATCTCGACCCGGAGACGAAGCGGGTCACCGTGCACCGGCTGCTGCAGAGCGCGCTGCGCGACCGGATGGGCGAGGAGCGGCAGGCCGAAGTCCGGCACACGGTCCACCGGGTGCTGGCCGCGGCCCGACCGGCCGGCGAGGTCGAGGATCCGTCGACCTGGGCGGGCTTCCGGCTGCTCTGGGGTCACCTGGACGGCTCCGCCCCGGAGCGTTGCGGCGACGACGACGTGCGCCAGCTGGTGATCGACCGGGTCCGCTACATCTACCTGGTCGGCGGTTTCCGTCAAGCCCTGGACTACGCGATCCGCGCCGACGAGTCCTGGACCGCGCGCCTCGACAACCTGCCCGACAACGACCAGGACCGGCATCCGCTGCTGGTCCGGCTGCTGCACCTGCGGTTCCACCGCGGCAACCTGCTGCGCGCCCTCGGCGAGTTCGAGCAGGCCCGGGATCTGGACGCGCGGACTCTGCGGGCGCAGGAGGAGCTGATCGGCGAGAGTCATCCGTACACGCTGTTCACCGCCGGCGGCTACGGCGGCGACCTGCGGGCGCTCGGCCGATACCGCGAGGCCCTGGAGCGTGACCTGCGCACGTACCGGACATCGGCGGAGCGATTCGGCGAGGACCACCGCCGCACCCTGTCGTTCGCCAACAACCTCGGCACGTCCTACCGCCTGAACGGCGACTTCCGGCGCGCGCTGGACCTGGACCGGGCCACCTACCACCGGATGTCGCGGGTCCTCGGCGAGGATCACCACCGCACCTTGCTGATCGGCAACAACTTCGGCAGCGACCTGCGTGAGGCCGCCGAGTACCAGGAGTCGATCGATCAACTACGGAAAATCCGGCGAGGGTACGAGAAACTGTACGGCCAGCACTCCCGGGACGCCCTCGGCGTGCAGGTCAACCTCGCCGTCTCGCTGCGCGGCGCCGGTGCGGTCGACGAGGCGCGGGATCTGCTCGACGAGGCCTACGAACGGTTCGGCGTCACCCTGGGCCCGGACGCGTCGCCCACGCTGCTGACCCGGCTCAGCCGCGCGGCGACGATGCTGCTCACCGAGGACTTCGCGGCGGCCCGGGAGGAGTTCGAGAAGACCGAGGACTTGCTCGTACGACGTTTTGCCGCCGGCCATCCGTACGTCCTGCTCTGCCGTCACGACCTGGTGGTGGCGCTGACCGGGGCGGGCGCGGTGGAGCCGGCGTCGCCGATCGCGCGGTCGACGGTCACGGCGCTGCGGGAGTCTCTCGGGCCGGACCATCCGTCGGCATTGGCCGCCGAGAACAACCTGGCCCTGCTGCTGATCGAATCCGGTCAGCGCGACGAGGGCCGGGAGCTGCTGGCCGGCGTGGTGGAACGCCTGACGATGGCGCTGGGTGACGACCATCCGGACACGTACCTCAGCTCGGGCAACCTGGCCATCGCCGTGAAGTCGGATCCCGTGCCGGTCACCGAGATTCTCGCTGAACGGGTCGGCGCGAACCATCCGGTGGTGCGTTCGCTGCGGCGCCGCCGCCCCGTCTACCGGGTCCTCGACCCGCACACGTTTTGATCGGCAACGCGGACGGCTCCGCCTGGGTTCCGCTGCGCCCCGGCGAGGGCTTCGTCCCGCAACTGCTCGCGGCGTCCCGCACCGGCCGCGGCCTGGCCTGCGCGGACGCCGATGTGGACGCGGCCGAGTTGCGGGCGGCGTGCCTGGCCACCGGCGAGGCTGATCCGTTCGGGCTGCGGATGAGCGGGGCGCGGGTCACCGGCCGGCTCGATCTGCGCGCCTGCGAGGTCCGGGTCCCGCTGCGCTTCCAGTCCTGCACCTTCACCGATCCGGTCTCGGTGCAGGGCGCGGCCCTGCACGACCTGGTCTTCACCGCCGACCCGGCCGCCGCCCGGCCGTCCGTCCTGCCCGGGCTCAGCGCCACCGGGGCCCGGTTCACCCGCGACCTGATCCTGTCCGGCATGGTGATCACCGGCGACATCCGGGCCCGCGACGAGAAGCGGACCGCGGCGACCGTCTGGCTCGCCGAGGCCGAGGTCGGCGGCAGCATCGTCGCCCTCGGCACGCGGATCCGGCCGGGAAGCGGGCGTGCCGTGCATGCCGACCGGATGCGGGTGGCCGGCAACATCCGCCTGCTGGACGGCTTCCGGTCCACCGGTGAGGTGCGACTGCGGGCCGTTCGGCTCACCGGCTCGCTCGACCTGATCGGCGCCGAGCTGGCGCCGTCCCACGGATGGGCGCTCGACCTCGCCGGCGCGGCCGTCGGCGGCCACATCCGCCTGCTCGCCTCGGACACCGGGCGGCGCTGCCGGGTGCGCGGCCGGATCGAGATGGCGCACGCGACGGTCGACGGTGACCTCGTCGTCGAGCAGGCGGATCTGACCGCTCCCCCGGCCGGACCGGGCGCCGTCCGGACGGCGCTGTGGGCGCCACAGGCCGTCCTGAACGGAGCACTACGGGTCGACGGCGACACCGTGGTGCGGGGCGGCCTCCTGCTGCCCGGCGCCCGCCTGGGCGGCGGCGTCGCGCTGGCCGGCGCCGTGTGGAATCCGCGGGACACCGCGCTCGACCTGACCCAGGCCACCATCGGCGGCGGGGTCGACGGGTCCGGCCTGTCGGTCGAGGGCACGGTCCGGTTCGACAGCGCCCGGATCGACGGGCCGATGCATCTCGAACACGCCACGCTGACCGCGCCGCTGGACCGCAAATGCCTGTCCGCCGTCAATCTCACCGTCGACGGGGACGTACAACTGAGCCACCTGGCCGCGGTGGCCGGCCGGCTCGACTTCCGGGGTGCGGTGATCACCGGTGTGTTCAACGCCGAGGCCGCCTACATCACCAATCCGGGCGACAAGACCGTCAACCTCAACATGGCGCAGATCACCGGCAACGTCCGGCTGTGCGGCGGGTTCCGTTCGGCCGGGCTGCTCGTGCTGGACCGGGCCGTGGTCGGTGGCCGGCTGCGCGCCGACGGCGCCGTGCTGACCTGGGCGCCCGCGCCCGCGCCGCTGGACCCGCCGGGTGAGGCGAACGCTCGCGGGGCCGCGGTCGAGGCGATCTCCGCGGTCTTCCGGGGCGGGATCGACCTGGGCTGGCGGATCGCCTCGGGCGCGGTCGACTTCACCGGCGCGACCACGTCCTACCTCGCCGACCGACCCGATCAGGACTGGCCGGCCGACTCCTACTTGGGGGGCTTCGCCTACGACCGGTTCGAGGCGATCGAATGGCACGGCGACGGCGTCTGGGACGCGGCGACCCGGATCGCCTGGCTGGCCCGGATGCGGCGGTACGACTCCCGGGCCTGGGAGCGGCTCGCCTCGGTGCTGCGCACGGCCGGGGACCGTGACGGCGCGGACGCCGTGCTGATCGCCCAGCGCCGGCGGGCCCGGCCGCTGCGGTCGGCGCCGCGGCGCGTCCTCGACGTGCTGCAGGACGTCACGGTCCGCTACGGATTCCGGCCGCAGCGCGCGCTCTACCTGCTGCTGACTCTGATCGCCATGCTGACCGTCGCGCTGAGTCTGCCCGCCGTGCAGGCGGACATGCGGGCCACCGATCAGAACGCGCTGGTCTTCGCCCCGTCCGGGGCGCGGCCGCTGCCGGGCGAGGCGACTCCGCCCGGCACGTGCGGCGACGGGAAGGTGCGCTGCCTCAACCCGTTCTTCTACGCCGTCGATACGGTCGTTCCGCTGATCGATCTGCACCAGCGATCGACCTGGTATCCGGGGCGCGGGGGCCACGGCGTACCGATGGAGTGGGTCTTGAATCTCTGCACGATCCTCGGCTGGCTCGCCTCGACCGTGTTCGCGGTGTCCTTCACCCGGCTCGGACGCGCCGGCTGATCAGGTCGCCAGAGAACTCCGGGATGACCCAGGATTCCACGGCCGCCGGGTGCCGCCGGCGCGCTCGCCGATCAGTCCCAGGCGATGCTCTCGGCGCCGGGGAGATCGGTGACCGCGCTGCGGTCCTCCCGGGCCAGGATCCGTAGTAGGCCGGCCGCCTCCTCGACGGTGGCCAGAAGTCCCCATGACCGTTTCGTATCGGGGTCGGGGGTCTCCACCCAGAGCTTGCCGCTGTCGGTGCACTCGACCTGGACCACGGCGTCCGAGCGGGACGTGAAGACCGCCCAGTTGCCCGGCGCCCGCAGGATCTGCCGGTCCAGCCGGGCCACGCAGCCGTCCAGGGTCTCCAGCATCGGCAGCGATGCCCAGCCGACGTCCTCGGTCTGGTAGCGCATCTCCAGGACGCCGGTCTCCGGTGTGCCCGGGGTCGCGGTGACCAGGCCGGTCAGATCCTCGCCGAGGAAGACCGGGCCGAGCCGCGCCCACAGGTCGTGTCGCGGCAGGTCGACCGGGACCGTCGCGCCGTCCGGGAAGGTGAGCGTGCCGACGCCGCGGTCCCATCGTCGTTCCAGGACGAGGACGTGACCGCCCATGCTGCGGATCTCGACGCGCACCCCGGCCGGGCCGCTGGGCGCGACCGTGGTCAGCATCCGCTCGGCCGGCCATGGGTGGAACCGCTCCGAACGGTGCATCACCCCGCCCGGCCACTCGTCGAGCAGCCGGGCGTCGGCGCGCGGCACCGGGTGCCGGTCCCAGTTGCCGAGCCGGTGGACCAGCCCGGTGCCGTGGGCCGAGATCGCGCTCCGGAAGTCCTTCTCGGTCTCCCCGGCGAGGATCTCACTGTGGTGGACGGCCACCACGGATACCGCCTGGTCGTCGCCGTCGGGGCCGAGGACGAGCGCCCGATCGAGCCGCAGTCCCGGCACGTCGATCACGACCGGCCGGATCGTCGCGGCCGGGACCGGCGGCACGCCGAGCAGCGCCTGAGCCACGTCTTCCCGGAACGAGTCCGCGTCCGCACGCAGCACGGTCGTCTGCCCGCCGCGCTCTCGCCGCACGGTGGTGAGCAGGCCACCGGGCTGCCGGACCGTGTCGATCAGTACCGGGTGCTCGTCGTCGCTCATCCACCTATTTGATCAACAAGCCCCGACGACCCCGGACCCGGCCGCCTCACATCGCTACGCTGCGCTCGTGACTCCGGAGGAGCAACGAGACCAGCAGACCCGACTCCTGACCGAGATGGCCGGAACGATGCTCGCGGCCGGGGCGGACCCGGACGGCATCGCCCGGGAGCTGGTCCGGCACACCGACTCGCCGATCCTGGCGATCAAGGCCCTCCGGGAGGTGACCGGGCTGAGCCTGCCCGACGCCAAGCGGGCCGTCCACCGCAACCTGGACCCGGAGGTGCGCGAGGCCGCCGAGGAACTGTGGCGGGAGCTGCGGGCCGGGCTCGAACGCCGGGATCTCTGACCCGGCGCCGGGTTCAGCCGTTGAGGACGGGGGTGGTGAAGGTCGGTGGCTTGTCGCCGATCTTGAGGCCGGGGCTGACCACCCACGACTGGTATCGCGGGGTGAACATCGAGTACAGCCCCGGGACCTCCGGCGCGCTGGCCTCGTCGAGGCGGCGGCGCGCGTCGGCCGGGATCTCGAAGTCCAGGGCGGCCAGGTTCTTCTCCAGCTGCTCGGCGCTGCTCGCGCCGATCACCAGCGCGGAGATCGCCGGCTGGGTGCTCGCCCAGTTCAGCGCGACCTGCGCCATCGGCTTGCCGATCTCCGCGGCGATGCCCGCCAGTGCATCGATCACCTTCCAGTGCCCGTCGGTGATCGGCGCGCCGGAGGCCGGGTTGCTGAGCCGGCCGTCGCCGGTCACGCCGGCGCCGGCGGGCCGGTACTTGCCGGACAGCAGGCCGCCGCCGAGCGGGCTCCACGCGGTCAGGCCGATCCCCAGGGTCTGCGCCATCGGTGCGAACTCCGGCTCGATGCCCCGGGCGACCAGCGAGTACGGCAGCTGCACGGTGACCATCGGGGTCAAACCGTGCGCCTCGGCGTAGCTCTGCGCCCGGGCCGCGTACCAGGCCGGCACGTCGGACAGCCCGGCATACCGGATCTTGCCGGCCTTGACCAGGTCGTCGAAGGTTCGCACGACCTCCTCGACCGGGGTGATCCGGTCCCAGGTGTGCAGCAGGTACAGGTCCAGGTAGTCGGTGCCGAGGCGGCGCAGCGAGGCCTCCAGCGCGCGGATCATGTGCTTGCGCCCGTTGCCGCTGGCGTTCGGGTCGGCCGGGTCGACGGTGTTGGTGAACTTGCTGGTCAGGACCAGGCGCTCACGGTTGCCCGCGGCGGCGATCAGCCGGCCGAGGATGCGCTCGCTCTCCCCCGCGGTGTAGAAGTCGGCGGTGTCGATGAAGTTGCCGCCGGACTCCACGTACCGCCGGAAGATCGGCTCGGCCTCCTCCTCGGTCTTTCCGTAGGCCGCGTGGAAGCCGTCGACGCCGAAGTTCATCGTGCCCAGCGCGAGCCGGCTCACCCGGAGGCCGGACCGGCCGAGCAGGTAGTAGTCGTTCATGGTGTTCCCCCAACGATCTCTGGACTGCGTGCTCCACACTTTGGGCCGCGAAAAATAGACCTGCCAGTCCAGAACCTGAGGTGGTAGCCGAGGTAACGTGGACCCCGCAGTCCAGACTTTGGGGGAGATCATGCAGAAGCTGACCCGCAAGGGCGCCGAGACCCGGCAGCGGATCGTGGCCGGCGCCGCCGCCGAGGTCCGCGAGCACGGCGTCACCGGGCTGAAGCTGGAGGACGTGCTGCTGCGCACCCGCACCAGCAAGGGCCAGCTCTTCCACTACTTCCCCGGCGGTCGCGACGAGCTGCTGCACGCCGTCGCCGAGGCCGAGGCGGCCCGCCGGCCACCGAGCAGCGGTCTCACCACCTGGCCGGCCTGGATCACCTGGCGGGACCGGGTGGTCGAGCACTATCGCGGCTCCGGGCAGCGCTGCGTGCTCAGCGACCTGGCCGCCCAGCCCGGCCGGAACAGCCCCGGCGCGCGGGCGCTGATCGCCGGCCTGATCGCCACCCGGCAGGCCGACCTCGCCGCCGGCATCCGGCACATGCAGGCGGCCGGCGACATGGACCCCGGGCCGGACGCCGACCGGGCCGCCGCCGCCCTGGTCGCCGGCGTCCAGGGCGGTGTCGCGGTGCTGATGGCCACCGGCAGCGCCGTCCACCTGGAGGCCGCGCTCGACATGGGCCTGGCCGCGCTCCGGGCCCCCGCCCCGGCGAGGTGCTGAGATGGCCGGGTTGACCCCCAAGGGCGCCGCTACGCGGGACCGCATCGTACGGGCGGCGACCGACCTGATCCTGGAGCGCGGCGTCGGCGGCATGACCCTCGACGAGATCCGGGCCGGCACCGCCACCAGCAAGAGCCAGCTCTTCCACTACTTCCCGGACGGCAAACGGGATCTGGTCGCGGCGATCGCCGAGTTCCAGAGCGCCCGCGTCGAGCAGGCGCAACGCCCCTGGCTCGACCACCTGGACAGCTGGGAGTCCTGGCACGGCTGGCGGGACGCGGTCGTCGCGCACTACCGCACCCTCACCCACCTGCACTGCTCGATCGGCGCCCTGGTCAACGAGCTGACCCCGACCGATCCGGCACTGGCCGCGACGGTGGCGGCGCACGCCGACCGCTGGCTGGATCACCTTGCTGCCGGCGTACGGAAAATGCGCGCGAAGCGCCTGATCAAGCCGGAAGCGGACCCGGAACATCTCGCGATGATGGTGTTCGCCGCCCTGCAGGGCGGGCTGCTCGTGATGCAGATGCGGGATGCCGTCGAGCCGTTGGAGGCGGCGCTTGACGGGGCGCTCCTCGCTCTGCAGAGTCAGCGATCATGAGTCGAGGAGTGCTGGTCACGGGCGCGTCCCGGGGCATCGGGCGGGCGGTCGCGACCGCTTTCGCCGCGCGGGGCGACCGGGTCGCCGTGCACTACGGGAGCGGTCGCGCCGACGCCGAGGAGACGCTGTGCGGGCTGGCCGGCGCCGGGCACGTCCTGATCGGCGGGGATCTCGGCGACCCGGCCGCCGCGCAGGAACTCGCCGAGGCCGCGATCGAGGGGCTCGGCGGCGTCGACGTGCTGGTCAACAACGCGGCGGTCGCGCCCGGCCCGGGCAACGTGCACGCGATCGACACCGTCGGGTATGCCGACTGGCAGCGCACCTGGCGGCGGATGATCGACGTCGACCTGCTCGGCGCGGCGAACGTCACCTACCACGTCGCCAACCACCTGATCGGGCGCGGCGCCACCGGCAGCATCGTGAACGTCGGCTCGCGCGGCGCGTTCCGCGGTGAGCCGGACTATCCGGCGTACGGCGCGGCGAAGGCGGCCCTGCACGCGTTCGGCCAGTCGATGGCCGTCGCCCTGGCGCCGCACGGCATCGCGGTGACGTCGGTGGCGCCCGGCTTCATCAGCTCGGAGCGTCAGCACGCCAAACTCGACGGCCCGGGCGGGGCGGCGATCTCCGCGCAGAGCCCGTTCGGCCGGGTCGGCACGCCGGAGGAGGTCGCGGCCGCGGTCCTGCACCTGGCCTCCCCGGAGGCGGCCTGGTCGTCGGGAGCGGTCCTCGACCTCAACGGAGCGTCCCATCTGCGGTGAGCCGGCTGTCCACATCGTGCCATGGCGTGGGTAGGGCAGGGCTCGGATCTGGCCCGGACGTATCGGTGGTCTTGAAAATGCGTGTCGACGTCCCACCATCACGTGGGGCGCCGGTTACGCGAGGGAGACGGCCGTGCGACGAAGAGGCAGAACCGCGGGAGTGCTGGTCGGCGTCCTGATCGGAGCCGGGGCGGGGGTCGGCCTACCGGCCGGGCCCGTCCTGGCGGCGCCGAGCGGGTCGGCGGCGGGGGCGGCGCGGGCGATCACGCTGATCACCGGGGACGTGGTCACGCTCGCCCCGGCGGGTGACGGGCGGTACGCGGCGACCGTGCGGCCGGCGGCGGGGCGCGAGCACGCCGCGTTCCGCACGACCGAGGCCGGGAACGGGCTGCAGGTGCTGCCGCTGGACGCGGTGCCGCTGATCAAGAGCGGTCAGGTCGACGCCGAGCTGTTCGACGTGGAGCATCTGCTCGCCCAGGGCTACGGGGACGCCGAGAGCCCGGCCCTCCCGCTCATCGTCCAGAACGGCACGGCGGCCGGCTCCCTCCGTACCCTCGAGGCGAGCCGGACCACCGCCCTGCCGAGCCTCGGGGCCGTGGCCGTGCGTGCCGACAAGCTCTCGTTGTCGTCCTTCTGGCGGAGCCAGAAGAGCGCCCGGAAGGCCGCCGCGCCGGCCAGGATCTGGCTGGACGGCAAGGTCAAGGCGGCCGCCGACCCGAACGTCGAGCAGATCGGCGCGCCGGCCGCCTGGCGGGCCGGGCTGACCGGGACCGGCGTCACGGTCGCCGTGCTGGACACCGGCATCGACGCGACCCACCCGGACCTGGCCGGCCGGGTCGCCGCGGCCGAGGACTTCAGCGGCAGCGGGAACACCGTCGACCACTTCGGGCACGGCACCCACGTGGCGTCGATCGCGGCCGGCGCGAAGGGCGTCGCGCCCGGGGCGAAACTGCTGGTCGGCAAGGTGCTCGACGACTCCGGGACCGGCTACGAGTCGGGGATCATCGCGGGCATGCAGTGGGCCGTCGACAGCGGCGCCAAGGTGATCAATATGAGTCTCGGCGGGGACGCGACCGACGGCACCGACCCGATGAGCGAGGCCGTCGACGAGCTCAGCGGGGGCGGCGCGCTGTTCGTGGTCGCGGCCGGCAACGAGGGCGGCGACTACACCGTCGGCACGCCGGGCGCGGCGAGCGCGGCGCTGACCGTCGGGGCGGTCGACCACGACGACCTGCTGGCCGAGTTCTCCAGCCGCGGGCCGCGCCTGGGCGACCAGGGCCTCAAGCCGGAGATCACCGCGCCGGGCGTCGGGATCGTCGCGGCCCGGGCCGCCGGCACCACCATGGGCACCCCGGTCGACGACCGGTACACGACCGCTTCCGGCACCTCGATGGCCACGCCGCACGTGGCCGGCGCCGCCGCGATCCTCGCCCAGCAACACCCCGACTGGCCCGGCGCCAAGCTCAAGGATGCCCTGGTCAGCACGGCAAAGACCAACATTCAAAACACGACTGTGTACGGCCAGGGCACCGGCCGTGTCGACCTGACCCGGGCCACCACGCAGACCGTGACCGGCACCGGCGTGGCCGATTTCGGCCTGGACAAGAGCAGCCGGACGGTGACCTACGCCAACGCCGGGACGACCGCGGTCACGCTGACCCTCAAGGCGAGCATGCCGGACGTGACCGCCCCGGCGACCGTGACGGTGCCGGCCGGCGGAACCGCCGCCGTGCCGCTCACCCTGGACCGCGCCGGCCCCACCAAGGGCGTGCTCGGCGGCTGGCTGACCGCGACCGGCCCGAACGGCGTGCTGGTCACCACCGCGCTCGGCGGCACCATCGACCCGCCGCACCACAAGGTCACGTTCACCGCGCTCGGCCAGGACGGCAAGCCGACCGCGGTGCCGGTGTTCCAGATGTTCGGCGACGACCGGCGCTTCGACGCGCTGGGCTACCTGGAGAGCGGCGAGGCCGGCTGGGTCGACGTGGCCGAGGGCGACTATCTGGTCGACGCCACCCTGGCGGTCGGCACCGGGCTGCACCCCGAGGACGCCCTGGTCACCATCCCGGAGCTGCACATCGACCGGGACATGACGGTCGTGCTGGACGCCCGCAAGGCCAAGCCGATCGTGATCGGGACGCCGCGGCCGGCGCAGCAGCAGGCGGTGCTCAGCTACTACGTGCACCGGGTCACCGGGACCGGGCGGCAGATCGACAACGGGTTCATGGACTTCAGCGCGACCGAGAAGGTCAACGTCACGCCGACCGCGCCGCTGCGCAAGGGCGTCTACGAGTTCTCGTCGCGGTGGCAGCTGGTGGCGCCGTTCGCCCGGGCGGTCTTCCCCGGCGCCGGCACCTACGACCTGCGGCCGATGCCGAGCACCCCGGTCTTCACCGGGACCAGGCACTACTCCCTGTCCCCCGCGGCGAAGGGCCGGGCCGTCGTGGTCCCGGTCGACGGCGACGAGTACGAGGCCGTGCAGCGCGCCGCCGACGCCGGGGCCGCCCTGGTCCTGCTGATGCGGGGGCCGGACTCGGCCGCCTGGAGCACCTGGGATCCGTCGATCGCGGCCGCGGACCGCCTGCCGATCCCGGCGCTGCTCATCTCCCACGACTACGGGACGAAGGTGCTGGCCAAGGCGAAGACCCTCGACCTGACGATGACACCCGACAGCCCTTATCTGTACGACGTCATCCAGGTCTCCACCGGCCGGGTCCCCGCTCAGATCGTCCACCGGGTGACCGCGGCCAACTCGTACAAGGTCACCAGCCGGTACGCGGACAACGGCGGGCTGGCCTGGGTGCGCGAGCAGCGGTTCGGCTGGCGCCCGTGGCAGGACTTCGCGTGGAACGACCGGCAGCGGGCGGCGGGGACACCGTCCGTACGCGAGGAATGGGTCTCCGCCGGGGACAGTGTCTGGCAGCACCACGTCCACCAGGACTACCCGTGGAGCGACCTTGACTCGGCCCTGGACACCGGCTTCGCCGAGCAGCCGCGCTCCTACCCGCGGGCCGGGGCGGCCACCGAGACGTGGGCCGCGCCGGTGGTCCGCCCGGCGACCCCGGCCGGCTACGTCAACAAGCGCACCGGGGACGTGCTGAACCTGCGGGTGGCCGACTTCGTCGACGCGAGCGACAAGCACTTCACCATCGACGAGGCGGACCAGTCGAGCGCGCGGCTCTACCGGGACGGCACGCTGATCAGCGAGACCCGGGACGCCTGGCGGGACCTCCCGGTTCCGGCCGGGGCCGCGACCTACCGGCTCGCGCTGACCACGGCACGCGCCGGGGACGAGTGGCAGTACGCCCGCTCGACCAGCACCGAGTGGACGTTCCGGTCGGCGCAGCCCGGGACCCTGCCGCTGCTGCAGGTCGGGTACGCGGCGCCGGTCTCGCTGAGCGGCACCGCCACGACCCGCGCCCACCTGCTCGGCGTCACGGTTCCCGGCGCCCGCAAGGTGACCGTCTCGCTCTCCTTCGACGAGGGAAAGACCTGGCGGACGACGTACGGGGTCGGCGGCCGGTTCGCGGTACCGGCCGCGCGGGGCACGGTGTCGCTGCGGGTCACCGCCACCGACCGGGCCGGGAACACGGTCGAGCAGACCGTGCTGCGCGCCTACGGACGAGCATGACGCCGTTCGACGGGGACTACAGCCAGCCGCGCCTGGCCGCCTGGAAGGCCAGGCCGGCCCGGCTGTCCACCCCCGCCACGGCCATCAACCGGTCGAGCCTGCGCTGCACGGTCCGTTTGCTCACGCCCAGCTGGGTGGCGATCGACTTGTCCGGCATGCCGGCCACGACCAGCGACAACAGCAACCGGTCGGGCTCCTCGGCGCCGCCGTCGGGGAACAGCGGGGTGGCCCGCTCCCAGTAGCTCTCGAAGAGCGCGATCAGCGCGTCGAGCAGCTCGCTGGAGCGGATCACCGCGGCGGTCGGCTCGCCGACGCCGCGGACCGCGTCCGGCACCAGCGGGCAGATCGCCATCGTCCGGTCCGCGATGGCCAGGCGCACGGGCAGGGTGGGCAGGGTTCGGGACTGCTCACCCAGCCTGATCGCGTCGACGATGCTGGCCAACTCTCCCGGCTTCTCCAGCAGCTCCCGCTCGTAGATCGCCCGGTAGCGGACGCCGCGGGTCAGGGCCGGCGTCTCCTCGGCGTTCTCCGGGCCCTGCATCGCGATCGGGTTCGCCCGGCAGAACCAGAGGATCTCCTCGCGGGCCGAGTCCTGCATCTCGCGCAGCCGCTGGCGCAGCCCGGTCACCCCGACCACGATCTCGACCAGGTGGTCGGCGCTGCGCCGGCGGGCGGTGGTCCGGTACTCCTCGCTCAGCGAGGCCACCGTGCGGCGGGCCGCCTCCAGGTTCTGCTGCTCGCGGAGCAGCACCTCGCCGAGCGCGACGTCCGGGGGCAGCGCGTCGTACGGCGGGCCGCCGGTGGCCAGCCCCTTGTCCCGCAGCGCCTCCAGGAGCGCGCCGGCCGCGCCGACCTCGATGCCGGCCTGGGCGGCGAGGTCGTCGGCGCGGGCTCCGGCCATCCGCAGCAGCAGCCGGTAGGCCTGCTGCTCGGCGGCCGGCAGAAAATCCACCCGATCTGTCACGCGGACACCATACGAACGTTTCTTTAACGTTCGTCGCGCGGACCGCCCGGACATCGTCCCGGGTGGCGGTGCTCACGCCGTACCCAAGTCGCGGTTTTGATCTTTCAATGCCGATCGGAAGCGGTCGGGAGAATGATGCCGAGGATCCGCTCCAGGGTGTGGACGAGCTGCTGGCCGGCCCGGCCGAGCGGCTCCAGGACGTCGCGGTGCTGGGCCAGATCGGGCAGTTCGGCGAGCATCTCGACATAGCCGAGCATGGTGGCGACCGGGGTGCGCAGCTCGTGCGAGACCGCGGCGACCACGTCGTCCTCCTGGCAGCGCAGCCGGTCGAGGCCGGTGCGCAGGGTGCTCAGGATCTGCTCGTTGCGCCGCGCCTGCAGGTACGCCGTGGCCTGCGCGCTGACGTCCTGCAGCATCCGCATCCGGGTCCGGTTGACCAGCCGCGGCACGTGGTCGAAAACGGCCACGGTACCCAGCACGTGCCCGCTCGGGTCGATCAGCGGGACGCCGGCGTAGAAGCGGATCGGCGGATTCTGGATCACGTGCGGCAGGTCCCGGTAGAGCGGGTCGTCCCGGGTGTCCGCGACGACCAGGGGCTGCGGATCGTCGATCAGCCGGGCCGAGAACGAGGCGGCCCGGCTGGTGCCCGGCTCGGTGAGCCCGGTGCTGCCGGCGAACCACTGCCGCTCCCGGTGCACCAGGGTGACCGACGCCATCGGCGTATCGAAAACGGACGTGGCGATGCGGGTGAGGCCATCGAGAAGCTCCGGACGGGATGCGCCGACCAGCCCGTAGCTGTCGACCGCCGCGATCCGTGCTCCCTCGGATTCCGTCTGCTGCACGCCGGAAACAACGGCGAGCTCGCCGCCGATCTGAACGACGAACGGTCGCGGAAAGGTTGCCGTTCAGTTGTGGATCATCCGGGCCCGGCATGCTTGGGTGGGGGCGTGAGCGGCACAGGCACCACCGGGACCCTGCAGGGCGAGACCGTCCGGTCGAGACGGCCGGACACCCCGCTGCGGGCGTTCCTGCGCACCGAGGCGGGCAGTGCCGGCGTGCTGCTGGCCGCCATCGTCGCCGCGCTGATCTGGGCAAACGTGGCCGACGGGTCGTACGAAAGGTTCTGGGAGACGCACCTCTCCATCCACCTGGGTGAGCTCAGCGTCGACCTCGTCCTGCGGGACTGGGTCAACAGCGGCCTGATGACGTTCTTCTTCCTGGTGGTCGGGCTGGAGGCGCGCCGCGAGTTCGACCTGGGTGATCTGCGCGACAGGCGGCGGTTCGTGCTGCCGGCCATCGCCGGGATCGCCGGCATGGCCCTGCCCGTGGCGATCTTCCTGGCCGTCAACCACGGCGGGCCGTACTCGGCCGGCTGGGGCGTGGCGATGTCCACCGACACCGCGCTGGCGCTGGGCCTGCTCGCCCTGGTCGGCAAGCGGGTGCCGGACCAGGCGCGGCTGCTGCTGGTCAGCGTGTCGGTGGTGGACGACCTGGTGGCGCTGCTGGTGATCGCGGTGGCCTACACCGAGAACGTGCAGGTCATGCCGCTGATCGTGGCGGCGCTGCTGTTCGGCCTGGCGTTCGTGCTGGTCCGGCTCAAGGTCCGCTCCGGGTACGCGTACCTGCCGGTCGGCGTCGCGATGTGGTTCGCGATGCTGGCCAGCGGGGTGGACCCGGTGGTCTCCGGGCTCGCGCTCGGGCTGATCGCGCCCGCCTACACCCCGGCGCGCGGCGCCCTGGAACAGGCCAGTGATCTCTTCCGGTCGTTCCGGGAACAGCCGACCGTCGAACTGGCCCGCTACGCCCGGGTCAGCCTGGTGCAGACGCTGTCCCCCAACGATCGGCTGCAACGCACCTACCAGGGCTGGACCAGCTATCTGATCGTGCCGCTGTTCGGCCTGGCCAACGCCGGGATCAGCGTCGACGCGCACTTCCTGCGCCAGGCGCTGACCTCGCCGGTCACGGTCAGCGTCTTCCTGGCGTACGTGCTGGGCAAGCCGATCGCCGTGACCGGCGTCTCCGCGCTGATCAGCTGGGTCAGCCGCGGCCGGATGCGACCCGACGCGGGCTGGGCGTCGGTGCTCGGCACCGGCACGATCGCCGGGATCGGGTTCACCGTGTCGTTCCTGATCGCGAACCTGGCCTTCGACGGGGACGCGCTCGCCGAGGCGAAACTCGGCCTGCTCGCCGCGGCGGCCGCGTCGGCGATCCTGACCTGGACGGTGTTCCGGGTGACGTTCATGCTGTCGCCGGCCCGCAAGACGGTGCTCCTGCTCGGGGACGCCGAGCAGCTCACCGACCTGATCCCGGACGTGGACGTGACCCGGGACCACGTGCGCGGGCCGGACAGCTGCTCGGTGACCGTCGTCGAGTACGGGGACTTCCAGTGCCCGTACTGCGGCCTCGCCGAACCCTCGGTCCGGGAGCTGCTCACCGACACCGACCTGCGGTATGTCTGGCGCCACCTGCCGCTGACCGACGTCCACCCGCAGGCCCAGATGGCGGCGCAGGCGGCCGAGGCGGCGGCCGCGCAGGGCTCGTTCTGGGCGATGCACGATCTCCTGCTGGCCCGTCAGGACCATTTGAAAATCATGGACCTTCTTGCGTACGCCGAGCAGCTCGGTCTCGACCGTGACCGGTTCCACGACGACATGATGGCCGCGGCGACGGCGGCCCGGATCAGCGAGGACGTGGAGTCGGCCGACGTGAGCGGGGTCTCCGGGACGCCGACGTTCTTCATCAACGGGCGGCGGCACTACGGCGCCTACGACGCGGGGACGCTGCGCCGCGCCGTCCGCGAGGCCCGGGCCCGCGCGAAGATCGCCGAGCGCCGCCGCACGCCGTGAGCTCCGGTCAGCGGCCGCGGTTGCGTGGGTGGTTCTTCGCCGCGCGCTCGTTGCCGTGCCGGTAGTTGCCGGTCACGCGGGCCATCAGCTCCTGCGGATCGCCGCTCGCCACATCGGCCAGGAACCGGGTCGCGGCGGCGCCCCGCAGCACGCTGGCCGGACGCCCATGATGCAGCACTTCGACCTCGCCGTTCTTGCGGACGCGATACGTGAATCCCTCGGGTACGCCGGACATCGTCGCGTTCTTCCCCTTCACACTCTCTGCCGGTTCAGCAGTTGCCGTAGTTTTCGCGGCCGGAAACGGGCACGTACTCCACCCGACAGGTCGGGCCGAGTTCACTCTGCAGCCGTGCGCCGAGCTCCCGGCCGGCGGCGAAGAAGCGTTCGGTGCCGGGCTCCGCATCGACGCCGGCGTTCCACCGGACGAGCTCCCGGCGCAGGCCCTCGCTCACCGGCAATGCCCCGGGCTCGACCTCGACGGGACCTTCGTCGTCGCGCAGTGGCGATTGTCCGCTCGCGGCCATGAGCGTGATCCAGCGGCGCGGGGCCGGGCGGGCGAGCAGTTCGCGGGCGGCCGCCAGCATCTGGCCCTCGATGTGCTCGGCGCCCTCGGGGTAGTCCTCCAGCGTCGACATCAGGCCCACGAAGATCCGCAGGTCACCGTTGTTCCGGACCTCCTCGTACGCCAGCCGCAGCTGGTCCGCGCCGTCGGTGGGCCGGATCCGTCCGGCCACCATCTCCGTCGCGGCTCGCCGGGCCCGCGGCCACCCCGTCTCGCCGGCGTCGAACAGCTCGATGCCGAGCTCGTCGAGGGACGCGCGGAAGAGATCGACCGAGTCCCGGACGTCGTCGCGGCGCTGCCCCGCGAGCCGGCGGAGCGACGGACTGTCGAGGCCACGGACGAGCGCCTCGGTCGCGATCCCGGGCAGCTCCTCGGAGATCAGGCGCCCGGTCGCCATCTGCCGGGCCGCCGCCTCCAGCCCGTCCGCCTCGTTCACAGGGGCAGCCTAGGCACTTGATCCACCCTGGACCACTCGTTTACGGCGGCGCGAACTCGCTGATGGAGGGGCCTGGGAGATCGTGTGGAGGTTCTGTGGCGGGTCTTTCGCGGCGGGCGGCCCCGGGCACAGGCTCGTCGGCATGCGTACTGATGCGCCGCCGTTCCGGTGGGAATCGGGTGATCGGCAGGACGAGGACGAGCGAATGGGCACCCCGGTGTGGAGCCGTCGCGGGCTGCTTCTGGTGGTCCTCGGCTGCTCCGGGTGGTTGCTGGTGCCGGTGCTGTGGCTCGCGCTGGCGTCGCCGCCGCTCGGGCGGTCGTACTTCGAGCAGGGGCTCTGGCTGGTGGCGCTCGTCGCCGCCGCGCTGGTGTCGACCGCGGTCATCCTGATCGCCTGCGCGAAACGGTCCTGGGGAGTGGCCGTGGTGAGCCTCGTGCTGGCCGCCGGTGGTGTCGCCGTCGCCACGCGGCAGCATTCGCAGGGCGACTACGTCGACTATCAGTACCGCACCCATCGGGCCGCGCTCGCTGATCTGGCCTGGGACTACCGGGCCGGGCACCTGGACGGCAGCGTGACTCTGCCGGCGGACGTGCGGTCGCTGTCGCCGTCCGGGTTCGCCTACGCCGGTCGCGACGTGCTCTTCGTGCAGATGTGGCAGAACTGGCGGGCCGAGTCGGGCACCGGCCTCGCGTACTTCACCAAGCCGCCCACCCCGACGACGGTCATCCCCACCGCCTCGGGCGACGTGGGACACCCACTCCGCGAGGTGGGCGACGGCTGGTGGTGGGTCGCGTAGTTCGAGGCCCCTACACTCCGGCGATGGATGTGCTCTGGTCCGCGACGGAACCGGGATCGCGCCGCTTCCGCGCGCTCCCGGTCCGCTCCGATCCGGCCGGGGTGGACGAGCATTTCCGCGGGCTGCGCCGGCTGCGGATCGACGGCTACATCGAGGCCGAGATCGCGGACATCGCGTCCCCGCAGTTGTCCATCGGATTCCGCGGTGACTACGCGGTCATTCACCTGATCGTCGATACACCGGAGCCGCAGTCCTTCCTGCTCGCCGGGGACGGCAGCGTGCCCGACGAGGCCGACGTGCAGGTGCCGTTCATTGGACGAACTGGCCCATTTCACCGGGCACGTCGTCCTGGACGTCGATCGCGCGTGGGACCTGGTGCGCTCCTTCCTCGACACCGGGCGCGCCGACAATCTCGGCTAGTGGCACGCGCTCTAGGTGTGATGGTTGAACAACCTGGCTGGACATCACAGCTAGGACGCGCGGTGGTCGTGGCAGCGGCTCAGGCTGCGAGGTCCTGGAGGGGTTGCGAGATCGTCACTGCGCGGCGGTGGCCGCTGGGTGCTCGTAGGAGACGGGGCAGCGGAAGATCTTGAGATCCCAGCCCCGGCCGATCACGACCTTCGTCGGATCCACCACGGTGTCGCCCTCCGGCCGCCAGCTGAGGTCGGCCCACTCCCCGCTGTCGACGGTGAGCATCAGCGTCATCTCGGCGCCGCACTCCGTGCAGTTCACCTCCTGCGGATCCGACACCGACCAGTCCGCGAAGCCGCCCACCTTCCAGCCCGGCGCGAGGGAAAGCTCGCAGTCGTAGCGAGGTAGCTCGTCATCCGTCTCCTCCCAAGCGTTTATCCGCTCCTGAAGGTCGTCGGGGAGCAGGTCGATGTACTGGAATTCGACGACTTGCTCCGGGCGGAGGACACAGGGAACCGGCAGGTAGGAGTCCCTTACCACCGATGGCTCGGGGAACTCCAGCAGCGGATCGGTAATGTCGGCGCTGCGCCGCCAGAACACCCGGACCAGTGGGTTGTAGTCGGTGTCCGGATGGTCCAGCGGGCACCACAGCACCTGCAGAACGTCACAGTCGTCGGGGCCGATGAAACCGGGGATGTCGTGCCGGTAGAGCTGCGCCACCGCGACCATCGGGATGGACTGATCCAACAGTGCGACCGGCTCGGAGAAATTCCACCCGGGCATCTCGGCCCGCTCTTCAGAGGTGAAGTCGCGGCCTTCCGCATTGGCGAGGATCTCGCGGATGCGATGGACCGTGACCGGTCTCAAGAGTTTGTGGATGTAGTGACCGTCGCCGACCTTGCACACCGGCCACGGCTCATCAGCCGGCCACAGCAACGGGCCACCGATCGAACTGTCGGCGGTGGTGGGCACACCAGGCCGCGGGTGCAGGCGGGTGGCCGTCGCCGCATGCTCCCGCAACTCGGGGAACAGAGCGGCGATGTCCAGCGGTCTCCGGGGCGTGGCACGACTCATGGCCGCCGATCGTAACCGGGGCCGTCGACCCGCTTTTCCTGCTGGGGGCGCTACCGGCCTTGACCCGATCTTGGGGTGGAGAGACAGGCACTTGGGCGCTCACCGATGCGTGGTCAGGACGATGCGGCCGAAGACGTCGCCGGCGTCCATCTGGCGGTGGGCCTGGGCGGCGTCGGTCAGGTCGAGGACCTCGTGGACGACCGGCCGTAGGGTGCCCTGGGCCGCGGCGGCCAGGTGGGCTGCGCGGATCTCGTTGCGGCTGGGCACCGGGATCGTGTTGAGGCTGAACGTGGCGAACGAGCGAGAGCGCTGGAAGGCGCGCATCAGGTGCATCCCGAAGTCCGCCGGTGGGTGGCCGCCGACCACGCCGACGGCGACCAGGCGGCCGTTGTCGGCCAGCCGGTCGAGGAAGGACGGGAGGGCCGGGCCGCCGACGATGTCGAGGATGACGTCGAACTCCTCGGGCGTCTCGCCGGAGCGGTCCAGCACGGTGGTGGCGCCCAACTCCTGGAGCCGCTTGCCGCGCTCGGGCGAGGACGTGGTCACCGCGATGCGGCTCGCGCCGGCCCGGGCGGCCAACTGGATCGCGGTCACCCCGATGCTGCCGGCGGCGCCGCGGATCAGCACCGACTCGCCCGCCGCGAAGTGGGCGTGGGCCAGGGCGAAGTGGGCCACCGGGGCGGAGCTGCCGAGGGTGACCGCCGCGATCGGCGACAGGCCGGCCGGGAGCGGGGTGACGTCGTCGAGGGCGGCCACCGCCCGCTCGGCATAGGCGCCGCCGACGCCGGTGAACGCCCACACCTCGCGGCCGATCCAGGTGGCGTCGACGCCGTCACCGACGGCCAGGACCCGGCCGGCGATCTCGCTGCCCGGGATCAGGCCTTCGCGGAAGCCGTAGCCGCTCAGCGTCCCGCGGCGGATCACCGCGTCGACGCCGCCCACGCCGATCGCCTCGGTGCCGACGAGGAGCTGGCCCGGGGCCGGGACCGGCTCGGGAACGTCGACCACCGCCATGCCGCCGGGGTCGCCGAACGTCTGGATGCGCACTGCCTGCACTGCCGTCTCCGATCACTGTGCGGTACCCCGCCGACGGTAGTGGACGCCCCCGTCCACTTGGCTAAACTGAGAGCTCATGACGGATCGTTTGCCTCAGATGCTGCGCTCGGACGCGCGGGACAACCGGGACCGGGTGCTGGCGGCGGCGCGTCAGCTGTTCTCGGAGCGTGGGCTCGACGTCCCGATGCGCGAGATCGCCCGGCGGGCGGAGGTCGGCCCGGCGACGCTGTACCGGCGGTTCCCGACTAAGCAGGAGCTGGTCGACGAGGTGTTCGCCGACGAGCTGCACGCCTGCGCCGGGATCGTGCGGGCCGGGTGCGCCGACCCCGACCCGTGGCGCGGGTTGTGCACGGTGATCCGGGACGTGGCCGAGCTGAACGCGCGGAACCAGGGCTTCGTCGACGCGTTCGCCTCGGCGTACCCGGGCGCGGTCGACGTCGGGGCGCACCGGCTGGACATGCTGCGGTCGCTGGCCGAGCTGACCCGGCGGGCGCAGCGGGCCGGGGCGCTGCGGGCCGACTTCGTGCTCGACGATCTGGTGCTGGTCTTCCTGGCCGGGCGCGGGCTGCCGGCGACCACGCCGGAGGTCCGGCTGGCCGCGGCGCGACGGCTCGCCGCGCTGGCCATCGAGGCATTTCGAGCTTCGGGTACGACGGGTGTCCTGCCGGCGCCGGCCCGGGTGATCGGCGCGGTACTCCCCCGCTGACCCGCGCTGCCGTGCGGCGGCGTCAGGCGCCGGGCTCGGTGGCCTTCTCGGCCGGAACCGCGAACGGGTTGCGCAGGCGCTGCATCGTCTCGGTGCCACGGTCGGCGGCGTCGGTGCGCGGGGCCGGAATGCCGATCACCGGCATCCGGAAGATCTCGCCGGCGATGTCCGGCGTCGCAGGATCGGTCGAGGGGTTCGTCATGAGGGGGTCGCTTTCGTGAGCTGAGCTGAGCTGAGCGGCGGGCGGCGGGGCGGCTGAGCGGCGGGACAGCGGGGCGGCCCGGGAGCCGGGCGGCAGATCTCCCCGATGGAGTGACCGGCAGCCGGGCGGACCGCGGCGGTCGGCAGGGCTCACGCGACAACGGTGGCGCGGACGGCCCGACGGCGTCTGAACTGCGCCGATACGTCAAGGTACTCCTGACCGCCGCCGCGCCCGCACCCAGGGAGGCCGGTCACACCGGCCCGGCGCGGTACGCCTCGCCGTGCGCGTCCTCGCAATGCCCGTCGGGACCGTAGGCGTGGTCGACCTGCAGGGTGCTGTGGGTGATCCGGTGCCGGGACTGCAGCAGCTGCTCGATGCGGCCGCGGACCGCGTGACAGTCGCCGCGCGGGACCACCAGCACGTGCGCCGACAGCGCCGGCTGGCCCGAGGTGATCTGCCAGACGTGCAGGTCGTGGACCTCCACCACCTCGTCGAGGGCGACCAGCTCGGCGCCGAGCGCGGCCGGGTCGAAGCCGGCCGGGGCCGCCTCCAGGAAGATCCGG
The DNA here is from genome assembly GCF_019704555.1 of Actinoplanes sp. L3-i22. Taxonomy (NCBI): domain Bacteria; kingdom Bacillati; phylum Actinomycetota; class Actinomycetes; order Micromonosporales; family Micromonosporaceae; genus Actinoplanes; species Actinoplanes sp. L3-i22. Next base: position 5,748,570 of record NZ_AP024745.1, on the reverse strand, counting down.
CCGGACTCCCGGATCAGGGCCAGCCCGGCCTTGACCATCAGCGCGACCACGATCAGCGTGGCGATCGGGTCGGCCCGGGTGAAGCCGGTGGTGACCATCACGACGCCGGCCACCGCGGTGGCGATGAACGTGTACAGGTCGTTGAGGACGTGCTGGAAGGCGCCCTCGATGTTGAGGCTGGACCGGTTCGCGCGGCTCATCGCCCAGGCCGCGGCGACGTTGACGGCGACGCCGACCAAGGCGGTGACCAGGACCAGGCCGCCGGCCACCGCGGGCGGGTGGATCAGCCGCCGGATCGCCTCGACGCCCAGCCAGACCGCGAGCAGCAGCATGGCCAGGCCGTTCGCCTGGGCGGAGAGGATCTCGGCGCGCTTCAGGCCGTACGTGAAACCGCCTTTGGGTTGTCGCGCCGCCAGGCGCATGGCGATCAGCGCGAGCACGATCGCACCGGCGTCGGTGAGCATGTGCGCCGCGTCGGAGAGCAGCGCGAGCGATCCGGCGAGCAGGCCGACGACCACCTCGCCGAGCATGAAGACGCCGATCAGGCCGAGCGCGAGGCCCAGCCAGCCACGGTCCGCGTCGGCGGAGACCCCGTGGTCGTGCCCGGCGTGGCCGGAGCCGTGCCGGTGGTCGTGCTCGGCGCTCGGCATCGCGGACCTTCCTGGCCGGTGGTGACACATGCGTTGATGGCAATAATTGCACATCGAGAGCTTGCGACGCCGACGCGGGCCCGGACGCGAGCGAGCCGGACCCGCGGTGGTGCCGGGTCCGGCTCGGGGCTTGCTCGGGTGCGGTTACCGCGGGGGCTCCGCGACGACCGGGACGCGCGGGGCCGGAGCGGTTCGCGACATCGGGGCCGGCGGCGTATAGGCCGGAGTCGCCGGCTCGGGGCGGACCTCCGCGGCCTTCTCGCTGATCAGGGCCTTGGCCTTCGCCTGGGTCTGCACGACCGTGGGGTGGGCGCTCACCTTACGAGCGGTGGCGGCGATCTTCTCGTACTTGTCGCGGCCCGCCCAGGCTCCGATGACGTAGCCCGCGGCGACACCGGCGGCCAGCTTCAGCATTCCCATGTGTGTTCTCCGATTCCGTGGTGAAAGGGGGTCATTTACGACGTCTGCGGGCGATGACCGCGAGCACGGCGACGGCGGTCGCGGCACCGGCCGCGAGAGCCACGGGCGGGAGCTTCCGCCGTACGGCCGGGTTGGTCCTCGCCTCGGCGATCTGCGCCTTGGCGCTGCCGGCGGCCGCCTTCGCGGTCTCGGCGGCCGCTTTCGCGGTCTCGGCGGCGCTGCCGGCGGCGGTGCTCAGCCGGTCGCGGGCCTGGTCGGTCTTCTCGGCCAGGGCGTGCTTGGCGCGACCCGTGACGTCGGTCTTGGCGGCCAGGGCCTCGACCGTGTCGCCCAGGTCGGCGCGGGTCTGCTGGATTTCGTCGCGGAGCTGTTCCGGCTCGGCCGGTACGTCGTTCGGGGTCATCGCTGCCGTCCTCGCTGGGCTGCGGTCTTCATGGTCTGGATGTCGGTCTCCACACTGTCCATCGCACTCCGCGGCACCGGCGGCGTGGCCTTGGCCAGCTGCTTCCTGCCGAGTAGCGCGGCCACCCCGGCGGCGGCGAACACCACCGCCATCACCACCAGGATCGCCAGCCAGAGCGGCCAGGCCAGGTCGAGCAGAACGACCGCCAGGGCCAGCAGCAGGCCGACACCGTAGAGAGCCAGCACGCCGGCCCCGCCGAACAGGCCGCCGCCGAGGCCGGCACGCTTGCCCTTCTCGGTCAGCTCGGCCCTGGCCAGCGCCAGTTCGTCCCGGACCAGTGTGGAGATCTGTCCGGCGGCCTGATTCACCAGATCCGCCGTGGACGGGTTCGCTTCGTTCGTGGTCACCGTGCTCACCTCCTCGCTGGTGGTGTGCCCAGCGACGGGGACGGCAAACCGGGCCGTGCGTGAGTGAGCCGTCACCCGCCCCGGACGAGGATGAGCAGTCCGATACCGATCAGGACGACCGGGAGCAGGACGTGCCCCCAGCGGCTGAGCGCCCTCGCGATCAGCGGGCGGGTGGCGAAGAACCGGCCGGCCGCGGCCCAGACGGCCACCAGGACCAGGAAGACGACGACGTAGACGGTCATCCCGCCGAGGCCCGCGGTCGCGAAGACCGGCACGTACACGCCGATGTTGTCGCCGCCGTTGGCGAACGTCACCGCGGCCACCTCGAGGATCCGCGGTCCGCCGCTCGCCTCGCCGGCCGCGTCGTCGTCCGCGCCGCGGTGCCGCCAGGCCTGGATCGCGGCCCGGATGCCCAGCGCGAGCGGGAGCAGACCCAGGTAGCGAATGGCCTGCTCAGGCAGGAAGGTGGCGCCGAAGGCGGCGGCCACGGCGACGGCGAGGATCCCGGCGAAGCCCAGGTACTGACCGATCATGATCGTGCGGGTGGTGTGCCGGCGACCGGCCCCCTGGGCGAAGAACAGCGCCAGGATCATGATGTCGTCCACGTTGGTGACCGCGAACAGGCCGACCGCCTGGCCTGCGATGCCCGGGCTGATGGCCATGATCGCGAATTCTACGGTGCCGCCTTTGAAGATCAAATTCTTCATTGCCCCGGCTGCGGCCAATAACTGATCGCCGCTCCCGCGGGGACCCTTCCGGGCTTCGCAAGGGCGCGGGGCGCCCAGAACGCAAAGCCCTACAGGGCGACGTCCGAGGGTGGTTGCGGTCCGAAAAACCACCCCCAACCCTCGAGCTCAGCCGCCGGACCGGCGCTGCCGCGTGGCGCTCAGCCGGCCGATGACCGAGATGAACGCCGCGAGTAGTGCCAGCACCGTCAGCCATCCCGGCGCGGGCGTCCACACCGGGGTGGCATAGCCGTTCGAGGTGACGATCTGTTCCGGGTGGCCGGGGTCCGGGTAGACCGTCAGTGCCTGCCCGATCGGCATCTTGTCGATCAGCCAGGGGGCACGCAGGTCCGCACTACGATCCCGGCCCTCCGCCGTGTAGCTCACGGTGTACCAGTGGTCGAGCTCATCGTCGTGATCAGCGGTGATGATCGCCCGGGTCGGGCTGCCACGATCGATGATCTGCCGCTGCCGGTGCTCGCCGAGAAGGAAGATCCCCGCGGCGACCATGCCGAGAGCCAACGCGACCAGCAATCCGGTCACCGTGCGCTTCCCGGTCCAGTTCATCGGGCCGTCCCCTCCACAGGCGTCGACGCGAACGGTACGGCCAGCGGTCAACGGCACGTTCCACGGATTCACGGGAGGAACGTTCCGCGGGGCGCGGCCTAGACTTGATCCCCAGTGCTCGGAAGGGGCCGTCATGAAGCGATGGATCTGGTTGGCAGTCAGCCTCGCCATCGTCGCGCTCGGCGTGACGACCATCGCGCTCGGCCTCGACAAGGCCGACAAGATCTCCAGCGTGGCCGGAGCGATCGTCGCGGTGATCGGGCTCGGTCTGGGCCTGGCCGGTCCGGAGAAGCCGATGCTGATCCGGGTCCGGAGTTCGGGCCGGATCGTCGCCGGCGGCACCGGTCACACGAACACCGGGGTGGACGCTCCGAGCAGCCTTTCGCGGCACACCATCGAGGTGGACGGCAGCGGCGACATCGATTCATCCGGCGGCGGTGACGCCAACACCGGCGTCACTCTCCGGTGAGGACGGCGCACCTTGGCGACCGGATGGCGCCGGACCCTGCCCTGGCTGCCACGCGCCGCCGCGGTCGCCGGCAGCGGTAACGTCACGCAGACCGGTGGCGGCTTCGCCAACACCGGCATCTTCGTCGGCACCGTCGTCATCGGCCCTCGCTCCTACGAGATCGTCGGGCTGCCCGCGGCCGCACCCGGTCTACCGGCCGGGTTCTCCCCCAGTCAGCTGCTGTCGGCCGATCACCAGGTGGTCAAGTTCGGCGGGCGCGGGACCGACCTGCAACACCTGGCCGACTGGCGCGATGCCCCCGGCCCCGGCCGGTCCGTTCTGCTGGTGCACGCTCCCGGCGGCCAGGGAAAGACCCGTCTGGTCAGCGAGTTCGCCCAGCGCAGCGCCCTCGGGGCCGGCTTCCACGTCATGATCGCCCAACCCGCCAGCTCGGCCGTGGACCCGCGACCCGGCGGCCCGGAGGACGGCTCTGACGTGCTCCTCGTCATCGACTACGCCGAACGCTGGATCGTCGAGGACCTGGTAACACTGCTGAACGACCATCGGTTCGTCGCCGCGGGACGCCGGATCCGGGTACTGCTCGTCGCCCGCACGGCCGGGCTGTGGTGGCAGGGCCTGCGGCATCAGTTGACGAAGGCGGGCTTCGGCGTCGACGCGATGGCGCTCGGCCCGATCGCCGCCGCCACTGATCACCGGGCGAAGCTGTTCACCGAGGCGGCGACCGCTTTCGCCGGCCTGTTGCCGGGCGCCGATGCCGACACGGTGATCCCACCCGATCTTGGCGCCCCGGAGTACGGTCTGGTGCTGACCGTGCACATGGCGGCCCTCGCCGCCGTGGATGCCACCCGCTACCCGAACCTCGAGGCGCCCACCGCGGTCGCGGACCTGTCCGCCTACCTGCTCGACCGCGAGGTCGCCCACTGGGTCGGCCTGCGACAGGCCGGCGCCGTGCGGATCTCGCCGGCCACGATGTCCCGGACCGTGTTCACCGCCGTTCTGGCCGGTGCCCTGCCCTATCCCTCCGCCGTCGACGCCCTGGCCACGGCCGGTGTCACCGACGATCCGGCGACGGCCGGCCAGATCCTGGACGACCACGCGGTCTGCTACCCCTCGGGCGGCCCGGTGGCGCTCGAACCGCTCTACCCGGATCGGCTGGCCGAGGACTTCCTGGCCCTGCAGATACCCGGGCACGACCTGGCGAGCTACCAACCGCAACCCTGGGCCGTCCCGGCGGCGCGGCACCTGATCCTGGCCGACGGCTCCTCGCCGTGGCCGAGCCAGGCCCTGCAGACCGTGGTCGAGGCGGGGCAGCGCTGGCCGCACGTGGTGACCGCGGTGCTCAACCCGGTCGTCGCCGAAGCGCCCGAATCGATTGCCCGGCTGCTGGGCTCGGCGGTGCTGGCCGGTATCGCCGCGCTTCCGGCGATCGACGTCGCCGCACTCGACGCGGTCTACGAGGCATTGCCGAAGGGCAACCACGTCTCGATCAACCTCGGGCTGGCCGCCCTGGCGTCCCGGATCACCGACCATCGCCTGGCCTCCGCCGCCAACCCCTACGAGGTCGCGGGCGCACTCAACCAGCTCGGCTACCGGCTCTTCAACGCCGGGCAGTACACCCGCGGACTCGAGGTGGCGACCCGGGCCGTCGACGCGTACCGGGAGGCGGACAGGGCCGGGCTGCCGCGTTCCGGGCCCGCGCTCGGTATGGCGCTGAGCAACCTCGCGGCGGTGTACCACTCGCTCGGCCGTCTCGACCTGGCGTTGCCGGTGGCACGGGAGGCGGTGGAGACCTTGACCGAAGTCGTGACGCGAACCGCGTCGATCGAGGATCGTCGTCTGCTGGGCGGCGCCCTGCTCAACTACGGCGATGTCCTCGCCAAGCTGGAGCAATGGGACGCGGCCCTGGCCGCGGTGGACGAGTCCCAGCTCCTGCTGCACACCGTGCTCGACGAGACCGATCAGCTGGGCGACACCGTCAGCCTGGCGAAGTCCCTGGTCAGCATCGGGGCGATCCTGCGAAATCTGGAGCGACCCGAGGACGCGGTGGAGGCGACGGAGGAAGCGATCCGGCACTGCTCGTTGCTCGCCGCGTACGACGCTCACGCCTACGAGCCGATGCTGGCGTCCGCGTTCCACAATCTCAGCGTCCAGCAGCAGGAGGTCGACGACCCGGAACTTCTGTGGGCCCTGCAGAACGCCGTCGAGGCGGTCGGCCGGTGGCGCGGCATCCTCGACAGTTCGGACGGCCCCCGGCAGTACGCGCAGAAGGTCCTGTTCGCCCTGGAGAACCTGGTGCGATTGGCTGCCACGACGGGCCGGCGCGATCTCGCGATAGCCGCGAGCGAGGAGTTGCTCGTCCGTTCGACCCAGCTCGCCGGCGACGACCCGCAACTGCGCGACCTCACCCGTAAGGCCGAGGCGAGGCTCCACCGACTCCGCCGGGAGGGCCCCACTCCCTGATCGCTCCGGTGCCGGGCCTACGGTCCTGGACGAGAACAGCCATCAAGAGTGGGGATCTTGGTCGGCGGTGCTGACCCGGGCATATCCGATCTTGTGCCCCACCGGCCGGATCTATCGAAACCCACCGCCGGACCCGTGTTGTGTGGGCTTGTTTCTGGTGTGACTTTTGTGGGAGTTGCGTGCTGGGAGGATGCGTCGTGCCCAGGCGCACCAGCGGCGTCCATCGGAAACGACCAATGCGTTGATGACGGCATCGTCATATTTTGCTCTTGTAGTCCAGTACGCATGGTTGTGCCGGGTCTCCCGGATGTCGGGGTGCTCGACGCCCAAAACCCGTTCGTAGCTGGGGATCAGCTCAGCGAGCAGGTCACGGGCGCCGGCCGGATCACCCGCCACCCCGATCCAGCGCGCGAGGTTGTGGCGGGTGGCCAGGGTTTCGGGGTGCTCGACGCCCAGGACCCGCTCACGGACGGGGAGCAGCTCGGCAAGCAGGTCACGGGCGCCGGCCGGATCACCCGCCACCCCGATCCAGTACGCGAGGTCGTAGCGGGTGGTCACGGTGTCGGGGTGCTCGACACCCAGGACCCGCTCACGGACGGGGAGCAGCTCAGCGAACAGGTCACGGGAGCCGGTCGGATCACCGGCCACCCCGATCCAGTGCGCGAGGTTGTGCCGGGTGGCCAGGACTTCGGGGTGCTCGACACCCTGGACCCGCTCGTAGCCGGGGAGCAGCTCGGCAAGCAGGTCACGGGCGCCGGCCGGATCACCCGCCTTCCCGAGCCAGTACGCATGGTGGTTGCGGGTGTCCAGGGTGTCGGGGTGCTCGACACCCAGGACCCGCTCACGAATGGGGAGCAGCTCGGCGAACAGGTCACGGCCGCCGGCCGGATCACCCGCCGCCCCGGTCCAGCGCGCGAGGTTGTGCCGGGTGGCCAGGACTTCGGGGTGCTCGACACCCTGTACCCGCTCGTAGCTGGGGAGCAGCTCGGCGAACAGGTCACGGGCGCTCTGGTGGAGGCCGGCTTCGCCGAGATAGCGGGCGGTCTTCTGGGTCAGGCCGCAGACGTCGACAAGTGTTTCGTGGCTGGTACCGGGTTGTGTGGTGGCTCGGCTGAGCAGGTCGGTGGTGTGCGGGGCGAGTGTCTGCCAGGTGGGCCAGGTCGTGGGGTCGTCGGCGTCGAGATCGGTGGTGTTCTTCAGCAGGAGGGTGATGGACACGGCCAGGTAGCTGGTGTGCAGAGGGCGGCGGCTGGTGTCGCGGATGAGTGGATGCAGCCGCGCGAGGGTCACGGGTGTCGAGCGCCGGGTTTGTTCGAGGGTGATCAGTCCTACCCCGGTCAGGGCTTGCAGGAGCGTGGCGAGGTGCTCGCCGGTGAGATCAGGCAGGAGAGCGGTGGCGGCCAGGGTGGCCGGGTCGAGCAGGTGGGTGGGGATCGGGGCGTCGGCGAAGGTGGCCAGCAGCCGCAGTAGGGTGCGGGCCTGCGGCAGGCCTCGCGTGTCGAGCAGGTCCAGCGACAGTTCCCAGGTCCGGTCGATGGTGCGGCGTGCCTGCGCCTCGCTGAGTGCGCCCGCGGCCGGTGTCGATGTGTCGCCGGTGTCCAGCGCGGTGCGGTACCCGGCGAACGTCGCGGGTGAGCCGGCGACCCCGGTGCGGCGGACCTGGCTGATGGTCTGACCGGCGATACCCAGGGCCAGAGGTAGCCCGCCGAGGCGCTCGGCCAGTGCGGTGGCCTGCTCGACAGTGCCTGCGGCGGCGCCGGCGTGGTCCAGGAGCACGGCTGCGCCGTCGGCCGGGGTGAGCATCCCCACCGGATGCAGCCGGTACCAGTCGCCGCGGTCCCCGCCGTCGGGATACCGGGCGGCGGGCCAGGTGGCGGGATCACCGTCGCGGGTGGTGACCAGCAGTAGGCCGCGGCGGTGCGGGACGGGCCGGAGCCAGCCGCGGCCGGCAGCGACCGGTTCGTCGGGTGGGGTGAGCAGCCGGGTGTCGTCGGCGTTGTCGATGACCAGCAGCCAGCGCTGCGTCAACCGGTCCAGCCTTCCCCAGACCAGGTCGGGGCCGCTGCCGGTGTCGGACCAGGCGTGCTCGATGTCAGCGGCGGACGCGCCCAGCTCGGCGGCGAGCTGCCGCATCCCGGTATCCAGCTGGGTGGCCGTGGCGGCCGATACCCACCACACCCGCACCCCGGCGCGCGTCAGCCGGCCCGCGACCAGTTGCGCGACGGTGGTTTTACCCGCCCCGCCCATCCCGTGCAGAACGTTGACCCGCGGCCGGTGACGACCTCGCCAGCTGTACCGGGCGGCCATCTGGTCGACCAGCCGGTCACGTCCTCGGATGTCGCGGTCGGTCACTTGCGGCGGGCGAAGCGACGCGATCGCCGGGCGGGTAGCGGCGGCTCGCCGGGGGACGAACATGTGCCGCACCGTCGTACCGAGCCCCGGCGGGGTGTCCGTGCCGGCCATGCCCTGCTGGATCACCGCCAGCACCATCAGCAGCAGAACGGACGTGGCCACCACCGACCAGATCACCGCCGGGCTGTGCACCCACCGCCAGGCCGGCAGCATCCCGGTGCCGATGTTGGTCGCCGCACCCAACGCCGCGGTGAGCACGACCACCACGGCTGCCATCGTGGCCAGGACCGCACCACGGCCACGCCGGTCAAGGCCGCTCACGAGCACCCCCGCAGGTCGATGTCGCGGCCGGGTCGGCATTTGCCGGGTCTCCGCTGTTGGGCGGGACGAGCGGAAAATCGGTGCACCGCCAGCGTATTACAACGGGATACAAGCGCCTATTTGGAGTTTGCCAACGATCAGCGGATGGAGCTCTGCCGAGGCGGGGCCGTCAGCGCTGCTGCCGGGGATCCGCCGGGACGTGGACGACCAGGATCGCGGTGTCGTCGGCGGCGTGGCCGCCGGTGAAGGTGGTCACCGCTTCGTCGATCGCGGCGGCCAGCCGCTCGGCCGAGTCCGCCGCGGTGGCCGCGATGACCTGCTGCAGCCGTTCCGGGCCGAACAGGGTGCGGTCGTCCACCCGGCGGCCCTCGGTCACCCCGTCGGTGTAGAGGACCAGGCTGTCGCCGGGCCGCAGCACCGTCCGCTGGTCGCGCAGGGTCGGCTCGGGCCGCCAGCCGAGCAGCAGGCCGTGCCGGCCCAGCGGCTGGATCCGGCCGTCGGCGCGGCGGATCAGGGCCGGGTCGTGGCCGCCGCAGCTGATCCGCACGCTGATCCCGTCCGGGTGCGGCCGCAGGGTGGCGTACGCGGCGGTGAGGAACCGCCGGTCGTCGGTGTACCAGCCGAGCAGCGCGGCGTTGAGCGCGCCGAGGTTGGTGCTCGGCGTGGCGCACCGCACCGCGGCGGCCCGCAGCGTGTACCGGGCCAGGGCGGTGACCCGCGCCGCCTGCGGCCCCTTCCCGGCGACGTCCCCGACGACGACGGCCCACGAGTCGCGCACCGACGGGAACACGTCGTAGAAGTCGCCGTAGACGTCCGCCTTGCCCGCGGCGGCCCGGCGGTAGCGGACCGCGATCTCGACGCCGGGCACGTCCGGCAGCAGCGGCGGGAGCAGGCTCTGCTGCAACGTCTCGGCCAGTTCCTCGGCCCGCGCGGCGGCGTTCTCCGCGTCCTCGACGGCCGCGCGCAGGGCGATCTCCCCGGCGGCGGCCTGGGACATCGTCTCCAGGACCGCGATGTCGTGCGGGGTCCACTCCCGGACCGAGGTGTCGACGGCGCAGAACGTCCCCAGCACGTGCCCGTCCGGGGCGCGGACCGGGAAGCCGGCCCACGCGGCGACGCCCATCAGCTCGATCGACGGGTTGCCCGCGGTCCGCGGGTCGGCCCGCGCGTCCGGCACGATCAGCTCGGTGCCGGTGCCGATGACGTACTGGCAGAACGACTCCTCGACGCTGTTCTGCCGGTCGGCGGGGTCGGTGCTCGCCACGCCGACGCAGCTCTTCCAGTACGACCGGGTGTCGTCGACGATCGTGACGAACGCGAACGGCGTGCCCAGCAGCGTCGCGGCGAGCCGGGTCAGCCGGTCGAACGCCTCCTCCGGGCCGGTGTCGAGCAGCCCGGTGCGTCGCACGGCGGCCAGCCGGGCCGGGTCGAGGATCAGCGGCTGCATGCCCGGGCCGGCGGGTCCTCGGTCTGCGACATCGGAACAGTCTGACCACAAGTGCCGCCGAGCGGGCCGGGGCCCGCCAGTTCGTTGCCAGACAGCAACCAACCGGCCGGAGCACTCACACCTGAGCCGAAGATGCCGATCACCGTTGTATGGCGATCAACGGCCGCCCGGCCTGGCAGAGCTGTGTCGCCGTCGGCGCCGCCGCCACTGCCGGGTACGCGCTGCTGCCCGCCGCCGGCCTGATCCGTGCCGTCGCGTACGCCCTGGTCGGCGGGCTCTGCCTGGCGATCGTGGTCCGCGCCGTCGCCCACTACCGCCCGCGGCAGCCGGCGACCTGGCACACCTTCATCGCGGGCCTCACGGTGTGGCTGGTGAGCACGGTGATCAACCGGGTGACCGGCGCGCCCGGCTGGTCGCGCACCGCGGACCTGCTGGAGCTGGCCGGCTACCCGCTGATCTGCTGGGCGCTGGCCGGGCTGATCCGGGGCCGCGCCCGGGCCCACGACCGGACCGCCTGGATCGACGCCGGCCTGGTCGCGACCAGCCTGTGGCTGCTCTACTGGGTCTTCGTGCTCGGCGACGACGTCGCGGCCGGCGGCACGCCATGGACCGGGAAGGTGCTGGCCGTGGTGATCGCGGGCGGCGACATCGCCCTGTTCGTCCTCGGCTCGCTGCTGGTGACCACCCCCGGCGCCCGGACCGTCAGCTACCGGCTGCTGCTGACCGCCCTGGTCCTGACCGCCGTCGGGGACATCCTGGTGATCGTCGTCCCGGACCCGCGGTTCGACCTGACCGGATCGGTCGACGCCATCGCGCTGCTCGCCAACACCCTGGTCGCCGCGGCCGCCCTGCACCCGTCGATGCGGCGGCTGACCGTGCCGTTGCGCCGGCCGCCGGCGTTCGTCCGGCCCCGGCTGTTCCTGCTCACCGCGATCGTCCTGCTCGCCCCGGCGGTCGGGCTGTACCAGGGCGCCACCGGCCGGGCCGGGCAGGACTGGCTGGCCACCGGGATCACCTCGGTCATCCTGTTCCTGCTGGTCGCGGTACGGATGGCCGGGCTGGTCCGGCGCATCGAGAGCCAGGCCGAGCGGCTGACCCTGCTGGCCCGGCAGGACGCCCTCACCGGCCTGGCCAACCGCCGCCAGTGGGACGAACGGCTCGCCGAGGCGGTCACCGAGCAGACCTTCACCGGGCAGTCGCTGTTCGTCGCCCTGGTCGACCTGGACAACTTCAAGGCGTTCAACGACGCGTACGGCCACCAGGCCGGCGACGAGCTGCTGGCCACCGCGGCGGCCGCCTGGCGCGCCCACGTGCGCGACGGCGACCTGCTGGCCCGGTACGGCGGGGAGGAGTTCGGGCTGCTCTTCACCGGCTGCACGGCCGCGGAGGCGACCGGGGTCCTGGAGCGGCTGCTGGCCGCCACACCCTCCGGCCAGACGTTCTCGGCCGGCCTGGCCCGCTGGGACGTACGGGAAAGCCCGGAAGGTCTTCTGCATCGCGCCGACGAGCTGCTGTACGCGAGCAAGCACGCCGGACGGGCCCGGATCACCACCGAACCGCTCCTCCCGGCAGCCGCGTCGTGACCTCGTGGATCCTGGCCGGGTGGCGTCGGTCGCCGGTCGCCCTCGCCCTGATCGCGACGGTGCCGGCCGGGCTGCTGCTCGCCGGATTCGACAACCGGATCGTCGCGCCGATCATCCTGGTGCTGAACCTGATCGGCGCCCGGTACAGCTGGCGCGCCGCCCGGACCAGCCCCAGCGGCCTCGGCCCGTGGCGCCTGATCGCCGCCGGCCGGGCCGCGTCCGCGCTCTGCACCGCGGGCCTGATGCTGTCCTGGCAGTCGGTCGCGGGGATCACCCGGCTGCTGATGTTCGGGCTGCTCGCGGCCGGCGTGTTCGCCTCGATCTCGCGGCGGTTCACCGGCCGCGCGAAGACCGCCCTGGTGGCCGAGCTGGTCGCGGTGCTGGCCGCCGGGTTCATGTCGATCTGGTACTTCGCGATCGAGCCGGTGCTGGCCCACCGGACCGGCACGGACCCCAGCGTCGCCACGATCGGCTGGCCGCTGGGCGACGTGCTGCTGCTGACCGCGGTCGCCGCGATCATCCTGGGTGGCGCGGTCAGCCGGTTCGCGGCGCCGGTCACGCTCTTCGCCGGGAGCCTGGCGCTCTACCTGGTCGTCGACCTGACCTGGCTGTTCACCCAGGACCCACGGCTGCTGTCCGGGCTGGCCGTGGCCGACCTGCTGATGACGCTCGCCCCGGTGCTCACCGTCGCCCGGGCCGGGCTGCCGTTCACCGCCCGGACCAGCGGCCCGCCCGCCTGGGCCACCCATCTGCCGCTGGCCGCGATGCTGACCGGCTGCCTGCTGATGGCGACGGTGACGATCCGGGAGGGGCAGCTGCTGCCCTGGGGCGGCCTGGTCTGCGGGCTGACCGTGATGACCGGCGGCGCCGCCTGGCGCCAGCTGATCTCCGTCCGGCAGAGCCACGACCAGCTCACCACCGACACGCTGACCGGCCTGTGCAACCGGGCCGGCCTCGATCAGGCCCTGGACCGGACCGCCAAGCGCGGCGACCCGGCCGCGCTGCTGCTCATCGACCTGGACGGCTTCAAGCTGGTCAACGACGCCTACGGGCACGCCGCCGGCGACGCGTTCCTGACCCACGTCGGCCGGCAGTTGCGGGCCGCGGTCCGCGGCGTCGACGTGTGCGCCCGGATCGGCGGGGACGAGTTCGCCGTCCTGCTCGCCGACACCGGCCACGTCAACGACGCGATCGCCGCGGCGCAGCGCATCCTGGCCGTCGCCGCCGGGCATCCGGCCCGCTTCGACGAGGACCTGGTGCCGGTGCGGGCCAGCATCGGCATCGCCACCGCGCCGGCCGGCTACGACAGCAAGGTGCTGCTGCGGCAGGCCGACACCGCGATGTACCACAGCAAACGGGCCGGCAGTCACCGCTACGCCCGCTACGAGCCGTCGATGATCGACCACCGCGCCGACGACGCCGCCCTCGCCGAGGACCTGCAGCACGCCCTGGACCGCGACGAGCTGCACGTGCTCTACCAGCCGCAGGTCGACCTGATCAGCGGGCGGCCGATCGCCGCCGAGGCGCTGATCCGCTGGCAGCACCCGACCCGCGGCCCGATCTCCCCGGTCCGGTTCATCCCGGTCGCCGAGCGCTCCGGGGCGATCAACGACATCGGCCTGTGGGTCCTCGAACAGGCCCTGATCCAGCTCGCGGCGGTCCCCGGCGGCGAGCACCTGCACATGAGCGTCAACCTCTCGCCCCGCCAGCTGCGCGAGCCGGCGATCGTGCACGACATCCTGGCCGTCCTCGACCGGGTCGGCGCCGACCCGCGCCGCCTGGTCCTCGAGGTCACCGAGTCGGCCCTGGTCGACGACACCGGCGGGATCGCCGCCCTGCGGGTGCTGCGCGAACACGGCATCCGCATCGCCATCGACGACTTCGGCACCGGGTACTCGTCCCTGCAGTACCTCACCCGCCTGCCGGTCGACATCCTCAAGATCGACCGCAGCTTCGTCGCCGAGCTCGACGACACCCCGGAGGGCTCCGCGGTCGCCGGCGCGATCGTCCGCCTCTCCCAGGTCCTGCACCTGGCCACCGTCGCCGAGGGCGTCGAGACCGAACCACAGGCGGCCGAGCTGCGCGCACTCGGCTGCGACATCGGCCAGGGCTACCTCTACGCCAAACCCCTCTCCCCCACCGACTTCGCCGCCTTCGTCAGCGGCACCACGATTCCCGACTCACCCCGGCCACGCTGAGAATCAAGACCCTGCTCGGGTACGGCGTGAGCACCGCGCCCGCCCGGCCCGGAGCGATCGACTCGGCGCTCGAGCCGGACCGGTGGTGATCCGTTGCGGGTGGTGGGCCGCGAGTATCCTCACGCGCGGTATTGCCGCGGCATCGTCGCCGCGGTCACGCGCATCGAGGGAGACCGCTGTGGCCGCGCCGCAGATCAAGACCGAGAAACACCATTCCGGCGTACGGGACTCCGCGCGCCTCGCGATCGTCATCGGCGCGCTGGGTGTGGTGTTCGGGGACATCGGCACCAGCCCGATCTACACGCTGCAGACCGTGTTCAACCCGGACGACCCGCACCCGGTGCCGGTGAGCACGGAGAACGTGCTCGGCGTGGTGTCGCTGATCTTCTGGTCCGTGATGATCATCGTGACGGTCACCTACGTGCTGCTGGCGATGCGCGTCGACAACGACGGCGAGGGCGGCATCATGGCGCTGATCGCGTTGCTGCGGCGCTGGAGCGGGGAGCGCGGGCAGAAGGCGGCCTTCGTCCTGGCCGGGGTGGGGCTCTTCGGCGCCTCGCTGTTCTTCGGCGACAGCATGATCACGCCGGCCATCTCGGTGCTGTCCGCGGTGGAGGGCGTCAAGGTCGTCGAGCCGTCGCTGGGTGAGCTGGTGGTGCCGGTCACCGCGGTGATCATCGTGGCGTTGTTCCTGGTCCAGCGGCGGGGCACGGCGGCCGTCGGCCGGGTCTTCGGTCCCGTGATGATCCTCTGGTTCGCGTCGATCGGCGCGTGCGGCGTCAGCGGCATCGCCGGGCACCCGGAAATTCTCAAAGCGCTTTCCCCGACGTACGCGGTGGGCTTTCTGACCGGGCATTTCGGGATTGCCTTCTTCGCCCTGGCAGCGATCGTGCTCGCGGTCACCGGCGCCGAGGCGATCTACGCCGACATGGGGCACTTCGGGCGCCGGGCGATCACCCGCGGCTGGCTGTTCCTGGTGCTGCCCGCGTGCACGCTGAGCTACCTGGGCCAGGGCGGGCTGATCCTCGACGACCCGGCCCACATCAGCAGCCCGTTCTTCCTGCTCGTGCCGGGCTGGGGGCGGATCCCGATGGTGCTGCTGGCCACCGCGGCCACGGTCATCGCCTCGCAGGCGGTGATCACCGGCGCGTACTCGGTCGCCTCGCAGGCCGCGCAGCTCGGATACCTGCCGCGGCTGCGGATCGTGCACACCTCCGAGTCGTCGGCCGGGCAGATCTACGTACCGTGGATCAATTGGCTCTTGATGTTCTCGGTGTTGACCCTGGTCTTCGCGTTCCGCAGCTCGGCGGCGCTGGCCTACGCGTTCGGCATGGCGGTGACCGGCACGATCACCATCACCACGCTGGTCTTCTTCTACGTCGCCCGCAACCGCTGGGGCGCGCCGCTCTGGGTGATGATCGGCGGCGCGTCGCTGCTGCTCGCGGTCGATCTGCTGTTCGTCGGCGCGAACCTGACCAAGCTCGCGCACGGCGCGTGGCTGCCGCTGCTGATCGCGCTGACCGCGTTCACGCTGATGACGACGTGGCAGCGGGGCCGCAAGATCGTCACCGCGGAGCGGGACCGGCGGGAGGGCTCGCTGCGCGAGTTCGTCGGCGGGCTGCACAGCGACGAGTCCACGATCCAGCGGGTCCCCGGCACGGCGATCTTCCTGAACCGGGGCACCCAGACCGCGCCGCTGGCCCTGCGCGCCAACGTGGAGCACAACCACGTGCGGCACGACAACGTCGTGGTGATGTCGCTGACCACCGAGCCGGTGCCGCGGATCGCGGTCGAGGAGCGGATCATCGTGGACGACCTGGGGTACGGCGACGACGGCATCATCTACGTGACCGCCCGCTTCGGGTACATGGAGACGCCGGACGTGCCGGCCGCGATGCGGTTGATCCCGGCCGACGCGACCGAGGGCGACCTGGAGCTGGACCGGGCGTCCTACTTCCTGTCGAAGATCGAGCTGCGGGCCGGGCGCGCGCCGTCGATGGCGCCGTGGCGCAAGCGGCTGTTCATCGCGACCTCGTACATCACGGCGGACGCCGCGGAGTACTTCGGGCTGCCCCGCGACCGCACGGTCATCATGGGCTCACACATCGAGGTCTGACCCCGCCGGCCGTCAGCGCGCGACGGCCGGGGTCTCCGGCCGCCCGCGCTCGGCGGCCGGGGTGAAGAAGCGGACCAGGTCGTCGGCCGCGGTCGGGGACAGCATCATGGCCTGGATCCGGGCGGACCTCTCGGCGATCGGCCGGATCCGGGTGAACATCGCCTCCTCGTACGTCCGGATCGCCGAGGCCGGGTCGGCGATCAGCGCGGCGGCCAGTTCGGCGGCGTCGAGCATGGCCTGGTTGGCGCCCTCGCCGACCGGTGGCATCAGGTGCGCGGCGTCACCGATCAGGGTGACGCCGGGCCGGTGGGTCCAGCCCGGGTCGGCGGGCATCGTCTCGATACGTCGTACCGTCGGTGGGTTGTCCCCGGGTTCGAGGAGCGCGGTCAGCCGGGGGCTCCAGCCGTCGAACAGCTCCAGCAGGGCGCGTTTGTCCCGGTAGACGTCCGGGTCGCGGTCGTCGGCGGGCAGCGAGACGCCGACCCGGATGCTGTCGCCGAGGCGCTGGGCCGCCAGGATCCGGCACTCCCCGACGCACCAGAGGTTGCCCGGGCCGACCAGCTCGGCGAGCTCCGGGTGGCGCGCGTCGGGGTCCCCGATGGTGAGCTCGACCAGGGTGCCCACCGGCGCCAGCGTCGTCCCGGTGAGCAGTGGGCGGACCACCGAGCGCGCGCCCTCCGCGCCGATCAGCACGTCGCACCCGGCCCGGTGGCCGCCGTCGAAGGTCAGCTCGTAGCCGCCGCCGGGTCGTGGCGCCGCCGCGACCAGCCGCCGCGACCAGGACACCGTCTCCTCGGGCAGCGCGTCGAGCAGGAGGTCGCGCAGGACGCCGCGGTCGATCTCGGGGCGCCCGGCGAACGACCCGGGCCGCGGCAGGTGGTGCACGAGGGTGCGGCCGGCCGGGTCGAGGATGCGGTGCTCCTCCCCCTCCGGGCGGGCCTCGGAGCGGAATTCGGCGGTCAGGCCCGCGTCGTCCAGCGCCTTCTGCCCGGACTCCGGGTGCAGGTCGAGCAGGCCGCCCTGGCCCCGGGCGGCGCGGCCGGCCTCGCGTTCGTAGACCGCCGCGCCGATGCCGTGGCGGTGCAGGATCCGGGCCAGGGTCAGGCCGCCGAGGCCACCTCCGGCGATCGCGATGTGCATCGTCGACTCCTTACCGTACGATGTACCTCATGGATACGCCGTACGGTAGCGCACCCCTGCCCGTCTGGGAACGCCCCGAGCCCCAGCCGCGCGCGGCGCCGGTGCCGCTGAGCCGGGCGAAGATCGCCGCCGCCGCGATGCGGCTGGCCGACGCGGACGGCCTCGACGCGCTGTCGATCCGCAAGATCGCCAAGGAGCTCGGGGTCGGCCCGATGCGGCTCTACGACTACGTGACCAACCGGTCCGAGCTGCTGGATCTGATGGTCGACGCGGTGTACGCGCGGATCGCCGAGGCCGAGCTCCCGGCCGGGTGGCGGGCCACGGTGCTGGCCCTCGTGCACCGGACCCGGGAGGTCGCCCTCGACCACGAGTGGTTCGCCGACCTGCTCGGCGGGCGGCCGCACCTGGGCCCGCACGCGCTCGCCGTGGGCGAGGCGACCGCGGCCGCGCTCGACCGGGCCCCCGGCATCCGGGACGTGGACGAGCTGCAGCGGGCGCTGAGCGCGCTCAACGCGTTCCTCGCCGGGTCGCTCCGGCGGGAGATCACCGAGCGGCGCACCGCCCGGTCGACCGGCACCGACGTGGCCCGCTGGCAGTCCGCCAACGGGCCCTACCTGCGCCGGATGCTGGCGACCGGGCGCTATCCGACGGTCGCCCGGCTGGTCGTGGAGGGCGCCCACCTCAGTCCGGAGGAGACGTTCCGGCACAACCTGGAGATCGTCCTGGACGGCATCACCTGACCCGCCCTGCCCCGGCGACGGCGACCACCGCACGGCCGGCCGGGGCAGGGCAGGGCGGTCATGATCGCGGACAGCGCGGATACGGGCGGCGTGACCTCGTACCGTAAGAAGCCTTGCGGGTTTGATCTTCCGGTGTTTCGACGCACGAATCGACGCAACCTGTTTGCGGGGGTGGTGGCGGGGTAGTCCACGAGTACCTCGACACAAGGAGACGATCGATCGTGAGTACCGTTACCGAGTCCGTGGACGTCAACGTGCCGATCGGCACCGCGTACAACCAGTGGACCCAGTTCGAGGACTTCCCGCAGTTCATGGACGGCGTCGAGTCGATCACGCAGACCGGCGACACGCACACCCACTGGGTGACCAAGGTGGCCGGCCAGACCCGCGAGTTCGACGCGGAGATCACCGAGCAGCACCCGGACGAGCGGGTCGCCTGGACCAGCACCGGCGGCGACACCAAGCACGCCGGCGTGGTCACCTTCCACCGCCTCGCCGACAACGAGACCCGGGTGACCATCCAGCTCGACTGGGAGCCGGAGGGCTTCGTCGAGAAGGTCGGCAGCGCGGTCGGCGTCGACAGCCACCAGGTGAAGGCGGACGCCAAGCGGTTCAAGGAGTTCGTCGAGAACCGGGGCACCGCCACCGGCTCCTGGCGCGGCGACGTCCCGCGCCCCTGATCCTTTGAGGTGACCGAACGGTGCCGGCAGGTCGCCGGCACCGTTCGACCGGTTCAGCTCAGGTACTTCTCCCACGGACCGGTGATCGCCAGCGTGATGCCCGGGACCTGGATGTTGACGAACAGGATCCGGCCGTCCGGCGAGAACGTCGGGCCGGTGAACTCCGAGTACGTCGGCGCGCCGTTGGACGTGCCGTTGCTGATCTGGTTCCGGGCGATCGCGTAGGTTGGGCCGCCCGGGATCGAGCTGAGCACGTGCGACGCGCGGACCCCGTCCTCGGCCAGCACCAGCGAGCCCCACGGGGTGACCGTCACGTTGTCCGGCCCGTCGAAGGTCAGGTCGGCGAACTTCGGGAACGCCCCCTCGGTCTCCGCGGCCGGGTTGTGCGGGAAGTACGTGACGAGCGTCAGCGTCTGGTCGGCGTAGTCGTAGAACCAGACCATGCCGTCGTGCTTGGTCGCGTCGGCCGGCAGGTCGTTGGCGCCGAACGCGAAGCTGTTGACGATGTAGCAGCCCTTGCCGTTGCTCCAGACCCCCTCGAACTTCTTGCCGCGGGTGACCGTGCCGTCGGCGAACTGCAGGCGGATCGGCGTGGTCCGGGCGTCGCGCTCCGGCACCTCGATCCAGGTGACCTTGAACGGCCGGCCGAGCTGCGCGGACGTGAAGTAGGCGATGTCCGGGACGATGCTGCCGTCGTCGAGACGCAGCTGCATCGCCTCGAGCGTGCCGGCGGTGTCGCTGAGCCGGTTCGCCAGGCCGGGGCCGAGGCGGGTGCCGGCCGGCGCGGTCCAGCGGTAGAAGAGCCCGTTCGGGCCGCTCGCGTCCTCGGACAGGTAGACGTGCTTGAGGTTCGGCTCGACCGCGAGGGCCTCGTGATCGAACCGGCCGAACGCCTTGATCGGCTTGGGGATCTGGTGCCGGGACTCGGCCGTGGTCACCTCGAAGGCGTAGCCGTGGTCCTTCTGGTACACCCCGGACTGACCGTTCGCCGACCAGGTCGTCCCGGCGTTGATGAACGTCTCCTCGCAGGTCAGCCAGGATCCCCACGGAGTCACGCCGCCGGCACAGTTGCGCACCGTGCCGGAAATTCCCACCCATTCGGCCGTACGGCGTCCGTTGCGATCCGTGGTGATGACCGTGCAGCCACCGGCGTTGGCCGCGCCGGGGTCGTACACGGTCGACGCGATGTGCGGCACCCCGTACGTGGACATGTGCGGCGTCATCTCGTGGTTCTGGATGACCGTCAGCTTGCCGTGCTCGGACGCGACCACCCCGGTCCCGTCGTGGTAGGCGGGCGTCTTGCCCTGCCCGAACGACAGGTCGGTGACGCCCTCGCGGGTGACGATCGTGTACGCGAAGCCGGCGGGCAGGGCGAGGATGCCGTCCGGGTCGTCCTTCAGCGGCGGGAACGGGCGGCCCTGCGGGGCGTTGCCGGGCCGGTGCGGTCCGTGCGCCACCGCGGCGGCCGCGGGCTCGGCGAGGCTGGGCAGCACACCGGCGACGGTCAGGCCGACGCCGGCCGCGGTACCACCACTGAGGACTTGCCGACGGGAAACGGTCATGCGCTATCACTCCTGGGAATGCGGCGGTGGCAGGAATCTGTCGCGACCACTCTCGAAGGCCCGGGTTACACGCAGGGAAACCGCAGCCGAACAGAGCCTGGTCAGGGCAGTACTTTGCCGCATTCAACAGGGTAAATAAGGCCAGCCTAAGCTAAGGCTTCGAGCGACCCGTACCGATATGGCCGGACTTCCCGGCAGGAGGTCAGACGACGGTCGGGCGGTCGTTGCGCTCGACCTCCTCCGAGTTCTGGACGAAGGTCTGCTGGGAGACCTGGACCAGCGTCGCGGAGTCGTGGAACTGGCGCAGGCTCGTCGAACCGCAACTGATCATCGTGGAGCGGACCTTGGCGAGGGTGACCTTGACGTTGTCGTACAGGCTGCCGGCGTACGGCACGTAGCCGTCGACGCCCTCCTCGAACGCGAGGTCCTTGCCCTGGCCGTAGCGCGCCGCGTTGCGGGCCCGTTTGCTGCCCTCGCCCCAGTACTCCTTGACCACCTGCCCGCCGATCTTGACCAACGGCGCCGGGCTCTCGGTGAACCGGGCGAAGTAGCGGCCGAGCATCAGGAAGTCGGCGCCGAACGCGAACGCGATCGCCATGTGCGAGTCGTGGATGACCCCGCCGTCCGAGCAGAGCGGCACGTACATCCCGGTCTGCTCGGCGTAGGCGTCGCGCTCGGTGACGATCTCGGCGAGCGCCGAGGCCTGACCGCGGCCGATGCCCTTCTGGTCACGGGTGATGCAGATCGACCCGCCGCCGATGCCGACCTTGACGAAGTCGGCGCCGGCCTCGGCCAGATAGCGGAAGCCGCGGGCGTCGACGACGTTTCCGGCGCCGATCCGGACGGTGTCGCCGTACTCCTTGCGGACGAACTCGATGACGTCCTTCTGCCACACCGAATAGCCGTCCGAGGAGTCCAGGCAGAGGATGTCGGCACCGGCCCCGACCAGGGCCGGGATCCGCTCACGATAGTCGTGGGTGTTGACCCCGGCGCCGACCCGGAACCGCTTCGCCTCGTCCACCGACTCGTTGCTGAACTGCTGGTGCAGCTCGTAGTCGCGGCGCTGGACCAGCGCGGTGACCCGGCCGTCCTCGCCGACGATCGGGAGCACGTCCTGACGGGAGTCCCACAGCAGCGAGTTCGCCGTCGTCAGGGACATCCCCGGCACGCCGGTGACCAGCTCGGCGACCGGCCGCATCCGGGACTCGACGCTGTCCCCGCGCTGGTGCCGGTGGAAGTTGAAGTCGTCGGCGGTGATCAGGCCGAGGAACGCGCCGGACGGGCTGCCGTCGTCGGTGACGACGACCGCGGAGTGGTCGTGCGCCCGCAGCAGCAGGTCGGCCTCGTCGAGGGTCGCCGTCGGCTTGATGTTGACGTCGTTGTGCCGGAAGCCGGCCTTGTGCTTCTTGACCGCGGCGACCATCCCGGCCTGTTCCTCGACCGGCTGGTTCTGGTGGATGAACGAGATGCCGCCGACCTGGGCCAGCGCTATCGCCAGCTCCGGGGACGAGACCGCCCCCATGATCGCGCTGGTCAGCGGGGTGGCGATGCGGATCGGCGAGGGCTGCCCGACCGGGTGCCGGACCAGCGACGCGGACAGGTCGACGTTGCCGGGCGTGCAGCCCTCGTCGGTGAGGTTGGGCAGGAGAAGGTACTCACCGAAGGTGCGGGAGATCTCGGGCAGGATCCGCACGGCTGCACTCCAAGTCGTCGATATGCCACGGTTTGTTCTGTTCCGTGATGATCGAATGACGTTACCAGCCACCCTGGACGGGACGGCTGACACCCGGTGCGGTTCGGCGTGGGCACGGCAGGCGGTTCGCTCCCGCTTTGCCTGCGGCGCTTTCGCCGTACGGCGGAATGGCGGTTGATCTAGGTCTGGGGTTTGTCGAAGACCGCGAGCAGGTGTTCGGTGGCCTGGGCCGGGGTGATCGAGCCGGCCAGGATCCGCTGTTCCATGTCGGTCACGGCGGCGCGGACGGCCGGGTTGGTGCGGAACCGGCTCAGGATCGCCTCCTCGGCCATCACCCGCATCCAGCCGACCTGTTGCCGGCGGCGGCGCTCGTCCACGTCCTGGCTGTCGCGGTGCGCGGTGAGTTGGGCCCAGATCTCGGCGACGCCGGTGCCCTCGATGCCGCTGCAGGTCAGCACCGGGGTGGTCCACGCCGAGCCGCCGCCGAGCAGGTGCAGCGCGCCGGACAGCTCGCGGGCCGCCCGCTTCGCCTCGGCCTCGTGCGGGCCGTCGGCCTTGTTGACCGCGATCACGTCGGCGATCTCCAGGATCCCCTTCTTGATTCCCTGCAACTGGTCGCCGGTCCGGGCCAGCGCCAGCAGCAGGAACGAGTCGACCATGTCGGCGACCGCGGTCTCGGACTGGCCGACGCCGACCGTCTCGACGATCACCACGTCGTAGCCGGCCGCCTCGACCACCACGATCGCCTCCCGGGTGGCCTTGGCCACGCCGCCCAGCGTGCCGGCGGTCGGCGACGGGCGGACGTAGGCGTCCGGGTCGGCGGCCAGCCGCGCCATCCGGGTCTTGTCGCCGAGGATGCTGCCGCGGCTGCGCACCGAGGACGGGTCCACGGCGAGCACCGCGACCCGATGACCGGAACCGGTCAGGTCGCTGCCCAGCGCATCGATGAAGGTGGACTTGCCGGCGCCGGGCACGCCGCTGATCCCGATCCGGTGCGAGCGGCCGGCGTCCGGGGTGAGCGTGGCCAGCAGCCGCTGCGCCTGGGCCTGGTGGTCCGGCCGGGTGGACTCGACCAGCGTGATCGCCCGGGCGACCCAGGCCGGGGTGCGGTCGCGCACCCCGGCGGCCATCGCGTCCAGGTCGAGAGGGGGCCGGGTCATTCCGCGGGCAGGGGGTGGCCGAGCTGCCCGAACAGGTCGCCGAGCAGGCCGATCGCCGCGTCGGCGAGCACGGTTCCGGGCGCGAAGATGGCGGCGGCACCGGCTTCGCGCAGGGCGTCGTAGTCCTGCGGCGGGATCACTCCGCCAGCGATGATCATGATGTCCGGGCGGCCCTGGGCGGCCAGCTCGTCGCGCAGGGCCGGGATCAGCGTGAGGTGTCCGGCGGCGAGCGAGTTGACGCCGACGACGTGCACGTCGGCCTCGATCGCCTGGCGGGCCACCTCGGCCGGGGTGGCGAACAGCGGGCCCACGTCCACGTCGAAGCCGAGGTCGGCGAACGCGGTGGCGACCACCTTCTGGC
Source organism: Actinoplanes sp. L3-i22 (assembly GCF_019704555.1). NCBI lineage: Bacteria > Bacillati > Actinomycetota > Actinomycetes > Micromonosporales > Micromonosporaceae > Actinoplanes > Actinoplanes sp. L3-i22. The sequence goes on along the minus strand of NZ_AP024745.1, from coordinate 5,725,116 downwards.
CGCGGTCGTGCCCGTCCTGGCCCATCTTGGCGACCAGGATCCGCGGCTGGCGGCCCTCGGCCTCGGCGAACGCCGCGGTCAGGACCCGGGCCCGCTCGATGTTGGTCACCTGGCCGGCCTCCTTGCGATACACCCCGGAGATGGTACGGACGCGGGCGGTGTGCCGGCCGTAGACCTTCTCCAGCGCGTCGGAGATCTCCCCGACGGTCGCCTTGGCCCGGGCCGCGTCGACCGCCAGCGCCAGCAGATTCGCCCCCTGGTCGCGGGCCGCCGCCTCGGTCAGCGCGTCCAGGGCTGCGGTGCAGGCGGCCTCGTCGCGCTCGGCGCGCAGCCGGCGCAGCTTCTCGATCTGCGCGGCCCGGACCGCGGCGTTGTCGATCTTCAGCACGTCGATCGGGCCGTCCGACGCCGGGCGGTACTTGTTCACGCCGATCACCGGCTGGCGGCCGGAGTCGATCCGGGCCTGGGTGCGGGCGGCGGCCTCCTCGATGCGCATCTTCGGGATGCCCTCGTCGATCGCGCGGGCCATCCCGCCGGCCTTCTCCACCTCCTCGATGTGCTCCCAGGCGCGGGCGGCCAGGTCCCGGGTGAGCCGCTCGACGTAGGCGCTGCCGCCCCACGGGTCGGCGACCCGGGTGGTGCCGGACTCCTGCTGCAGGACCAGCTGGGTGTTGCGGGCGATCCGGGCGGAGAAGTCGGTCGGCAGTGCGAGCGCCTCGTCGAGCGCGTTGGTGTGCAGCGACTGGGTGTGCCCCTGGGTGGCGGCCATCGCCTCGACGCAGGTGCGCATCACGTTGTTGTAGACGTCCTGGGCGGTCAGCGACCAGCCGGAGGTCTGGCAGTGCGCGCGCAGGCTCAGCGAGCGCGGGTCCTTCGGGCCGAACTCGCGGACCAGCTTGGCCCAGAGCAGCCGGCCCGCGCGCAGCTTGGCGACCTCCATGAAGAAGTTCATCCCGACCGCCCAGAAGAACGACAACCGCGGCGCGAACGCGTCGACGTCCAGGCCGGCGGCGCGGCCGGCGCGCAGGTACTCGACGCCGTCGGCGAGCGTGTAGGCCAGCTCCAGGTCGGCGGTCGCCCCGGCCTCCTGGATGTGGTAGCCGGAGATCGAGATCGAGTTGAACCGCGGCATCCTCTGCGAGGTGAACGCGAAGATGTCGGAGATGATCCGCATCGACGGCCCGGGTGGGTAGATGTAGGTGTTGCGGACCATGAACTCCTTGAGGATGTCGTTCTGGATCGTGCCGGACAGCTTCTCCGGCGGCACGCCCTGCTCCTCGCCGGCCACGATGTAGAGCGCCAGGATCGGCAGGACCGCGCCGTTCATGGTCATCGACACGCTCATCCTGTCGAGCGGGATGCCCTCGAACAGCTGCCGCATGTCGTAGATCGAGTCGATCGCGACCCCGGCCATCCCGACGTCACCGGTCACCCGCGGGTGGTCGGAGTCGTAGCCACGGTGGGTGGGCAGGTCGAACGCGACCGACAGGCCCTTCTGCCCGGCGGCCAGGTTCCGGCGGTAGAACGCGTTCGACTCCTGGGCGGTGGAGAAACCCGCGTACTGGCGGATGGTCCACGGCTGGTTGACGTACATCGTGGGATAGGGACCGCGGAGGTACGGCGCGACGCCCGGGAACGTGGTCAGGAAGTCCACGCCGGACAGGTCGGCGGCGGTGTACAGCGGCGGGACCGCGATGCCCTCCGGGGTGTGCCAGGTCAGCTCGTCCACGGAGTGGCCGGTCCCGGCCCGGACGGCGTCGCGCCAGGCCTGCTCGGCGCCGGGCAGCTTCGCCGGGTCGGTCGGCTTCGTCGGGTCGGTCAGCTTCGCCGTCGAGAAGTCGGGGATCATTCGTCCACTCCGAGGTCGGCCAGAACGGTGGTCAGCACGGCGATCGCGTCGCCGCCCATGGCGATGTGGCCGTCGATGCCGGGGTAGTCGCCCCGGCCCGCCAGCAGGACGCGGGTCGCCCCGGCGGCGCGCAACGCGGCCGCGGTGGGTTCGGCTTCTTCGGCGTACGCCCGGTCGGGCCCGCAGACGCACGCCACGGCCGACGTGGACTCGCCGGTGGTCACCGCGATGCCGCCGGCCGCGAACAGGTTCGTCGCGAAGGTGAGGCGCGGACCGTGCGCGGCCGGCGAGCCGAGCAGGGCCAGGTGGACCGTCGGGCGGCTGCCGGTGGCGGCCAGGTGCGCGTCGCTGCGGTCGCGCAGGCGCTCGAACGCCTCCGCCAGCCGGTGCCGGGGCAGTCCCCCGGTGGCCGGGACCGGTGCGGGCGGGCGTTCCGGGAGCCGCTCGGCCAGGTTCGGGAACTCGCTCACGCCGGTGATCGGGTCGCGGCGGTGCGCGATGTTGCCGGCCCGCTTCGCCCAGGTCGCCGCGAGCCGGTCGGAGATCAGGCCGCTGTCCAGGGCGGCGACGGTCCCGCCGGCGCGCTCGATGGTGGTGAACCAGTCCCAGGCGGCATGCGCGAGCTCGTCGGTGTAGCGCTCGATGTACCAGGAGCCGCCGGCCGGGTCGGCGACCCGGGCCACGTGCGACTCCTCCATCAGCAGCAGCGAGGTGTTGCGGGCCAGCCGCCGGGCGACCGCGTCGGGCCGGCCGAGCCGGTGGTCGAACGGCAGCACGGTGACCGCGTCCGCGCCGCCGACCCCGGCCGCGAAGGTGGCCAGGGTGGTCCGGAGCAGGTTCACCCAGGGGTCACGGGCGGTCATCATCGCGGCCGAGGTGACCGCGTGCTGGCGCTGGCCGCCGGCCTCCGGAGCGCCGCACATCTCGGCGACCCGGGCCCAGACCCGGCGGGCGGCGCGCAGCTTGGCGATCGTGGCGAACTGGTCGGCGGTCGCGGCGAACCGGAACTCCAGGTGGCCCAGGGCCTCCTGGATCGGCAGGCCGGCGTCGGTGAGCGCGCGCAGGTAGGCCACCCCGGCGGCGGTGGCGCAGCCCAGCTCCTCGGCGTCGGACGCGCCCGCCTCGTGGTAGACGGTCGCGTCCACGCTGATCGCCCGCAGCTCCGGGTAGCGGACGGCGAGCGCCGCGGCTTCGCCGACGGCGATCTTCTGACCGGTACGGGCGAGCCAGCCCAGCGGGTCGGCGCCGAGGCCGCCGCGGGCCTGAGCCGGGTCCACACCACGGGCCGTGAGCAGGGCGGACCATGCCTCGGCGGCGGCCGTGAAGTCCGGGCCGGGGTCGAGGACCACGCCGGCCAGGTCCAGGTAGACGCCGTCCAGGGCGGCCGGCAGCGCGCTCAGCGGCAGGCCGTCGCCACCGACCGCCAGCCACAGCGAGGTCACGCCGTTCTCCAGGTCGGTGAGGATCTCCTCGCGGACCTGCTTCGGGTCGCGGCCGGCGTGCGCCTGGCGCACGTCCCAGCCGCCGAGCGGGCGGGAGCCGCGCACGAACGGCCACTGGCCGGGCAGCCCGGCCGGGGGCGGCGGGGCGTCGTCGGCGGTGTGCAGCGCCGCCATCCGCAGGCCGTCGTAGGTCACCGTGGCCAGCAGGTCGTCGACCTGCTCCGGGGCGGTCTCCTCGGTCGCGGCGCCGGACTTGCGGAGCGCGGCCAGGGCCAGCCGGCGCCACTGCTCGGCGGTCGCCGCCGGGAAGTCCGCGCCCAGCGTGAGCCCATCAGCTGACGTCGACACAACACACCTTTCGATCGCTCACGGTCGTTCCTCCATCCAACACCGTCATGGGCTTCGCAGAACCGGGTAGGGCACGGCGGTGCGCCGGTTCTCGTCGACGGCGAGGGAGCCGCCGGCCGGGGGCCGGGCGCGTTGCGCGCAGTCCTGTCGCTCGCAGATCCGGCAGCCCAGGCCGATCGGGGTCGCCCCGCGCCGGTCGTCCAGGGCCACCCCCTCGGCGTAGACCAGCCGGTGGGCGTGCCGCAGCTCGCAGCCGAGCGCGACCGCGAACGTGCTGCGCGGCGCGTGGTGACCGAAGCCGCCGCGGGTGACCGTGCGGGCGATCCAGAAGTAGCGTTTGCCGTCCGGCATCTCGGCTACCTGGGTGAGGATCCGGCCCGGGGCGGCGAACGCCTCGTAGACCGTCCAGAGCGGGCAGGTGCCGCCGAGCCGGGAGAAGTGGAAGTCGCTGGCCGACTGGCGCTTGGAGATGTTGCCGGCCCGGTCCACGCGCAGGAACGCGAACGGCACCCCGCGCAGGGTGGGCCGCTGCAGCGTGCTGAGGCGGTGGCAGACGGTCTCGAAGCCGACGCCGAACCGGGCGCCGAGCAGCTCGATGTCGTAGCGCAGCTCCTCGGCGGCGGTGTGGAACGCGGTGTACGGCATCAGCAGCGCCCCGGCGAAGTAGCTGGCCAGCCCGATGCGGGCGAGCGGCGCCGCCTCGCCGTGCAGCAGCGGGTCGGCGGCCAGCGCGGTGAGCAGGCCGCCGTGGGCCAGCACGGCCAGCTGCGAGGCGAGCTGGAACGCGCGCTGCCCGTCGGTGTGGGCGCCGGCCAGGTACAGCACCGCGGTGTCCGGGTCGTAGCGGCGCACGTCCGGGCCTTGGCGGTGGCCGCCGGTGTGCACGACGCGGACCCCGTACTGCTCGTCGAGGTGCCGGGTGAGCGCGTCGGCGACCCGGCCCGGCGCCAGGTCCAGCCGGGACGCCAGGTCCTCGGCGGCCAGGTCGAGCGGGTCGAAGTAGTTGTGGTGGGCGTAGAAGAAGTCGCGCACGTCGTCGTGCGGCTCGCTGAGCGTGAAGTCCGGCCCGGCCAGCGCGGCGACCCGGTCGGCGGCGTCCCGGTAGCGGTGGTGCAGGGCGACCAGCGCGCGGGCGATCTCCGGGTAGTCGCGGATCATCTCGCTGACGTCGGTGCCGGACAGCTCGGTGCCGCTGGCCTCGTCGGCCAGTGCCGCCCGCAGATCGGTGCCGAGGCGCTCCTCGTCGGCGTCGGAGAAGAACTCCGGGTCGACCCCGAGCACCTCGGCGATCCGCAGCAGCACGGCCGTGGTGAGCGGGCGCAGGCTGCTCTCGATCTGGTTCAGGTAGCTGGTCGAGATCTCCAGGCGGCGGGCCAGCTCGATCTGGCTGAGGCCGTGGTCACGGCGCAGCCGGCGCAGCTTGGCATGCGCGTAGATCTTCTTCCCGCCGCTCCGGGTCATGTTGTGAAATTAGCATTCGCATCTTTCACAGAATTCGCAGTTGGCGGAACCGGCGATGGCGCGCTTTCGCAACCGGCCCCGGTCTTGCGGGTTGACCGCAACCACCCGCGGACGTCGCCCTGGAGGGTCTCGCGTTCTGGGCGCCCCGCGCCCTTGCGAGGCCCGGAAGGGTCCCCGCGGGAGCGACGATCAGTTATTGGCCGCAGCGTAGGCAATGAAGATCTTGAAGTTGATCTAGACGGTTTCGGTGGCCTCGGCGGGCTCTCGGTAGATGCGGGCGTTGGCCAGCGAGGTCCGGTTGGGGATCATCGCCTGCGGGCGGACCAGGTCCTTGAGCAGGAAGACCATCAGGTCGGCGCCGGACATCCGCTTCAGGGCGGTGGCGAGTTTGGGGTTGACCTTCTCCAGGCGCATGATCTCGACGACGGCGCGCTGGGCCAGGCCCGGGATGATGTCCGGGCCCTGCAGGACGTTGTTGTGCAGCAGCTCCGGCTTTTCGATCGGGTCGCGGCCGCCGGAATACACCATCCGGTTGTCGGCATCGGTCACCGACTGCAGGTAGACCAGGCGGCGGATGCTCTTGTCGTAGTCGTCGGACACGTCGGTGAACTTCGTGAACGACTCCATGACCTGGTCCTCGTCGGCCAGGCTGCGATTGAACGCCCGCACCCGCTTGGCCTGGTCGGCGTCGGCCGGAACCCGGGTGGGCAGGTACGACCGGGTGCGTGCCCCCTCGGCCTCCAGCACCGGGTACTCACGCTGGGCGAAGTCACTGAGCATCACCCAGCCGGACTCCAGCAGGCCGGACTGCTCGATGTCCAGTTCGATCCGGGCCGACCGGGCCGAGGTGTCGTTCTCGTCCTTGCTGAACCGGGTGTCCCGGCCGACGCCGGTGCGGCCGGCCGGCTCGATGAACCAGAACGTGAAACCCTCGTTGGACAGGGCGAACGTGTCGTACCCCTGGGTGTTGTGGGCCGCAGTCGGGTTCTCGGCGGCCAGCGCGGTCTTGGACTTGATCTCGTTGCCGCCGGCCTCCATCGCGTCGGCCCGCGAGGCCAGGGTGTAGTGGCTGAGCACGGCCGAGCGCAGCTGCGCCTCCAGGCGCTGGGTGACGTCCTTCACCCAGGTGCTGCCGCTGACCGGCTGGATCTCGCTGGTCATGTCGCCGCGGTTCATCGCCGACAACTCCATGAAGTACGACGGGCCGGACATCCCGAAAGTGCCGATGTCCTCGTGGTGGGCGGACTCCTTCCACATCGCCCCGTCGGTGGTCATCTTCTCGTAGGGCGCGGCCCCCTCGGCCGGATGGTCTTCGGCCCGCTTGATCTGGGCGCCGAGGACCTGCGCCTCGCGCCGGTAGGCGGCCTTGAAGCTCTCCAGGTACGCCCGGCCGGCGTCGGTGGTGAACTCGTTCTCGTTCGCGGCCTGCTCGGCCATGATCGACGTGAGCACCTGGAGGCACTCCGACGGGTCGCGCCCCGGCCAGGCGTCGTAGGCCGCGACCGCCTGCTTCAGCGCCGCCACGGCCGGCTCGTCCGGGCCCGGCTTGGTGAGCCGCGTGCTCAGCCAGCCCATCGGACCCTGGGCGGCGGTCCGCGCCGCGGCCACCTGGGCGGTGAGTTTCTCGGTGCCCTTGCGCTGGACCACTTCGCCGGCCCCGCCGGGCGCCAGTGGCTCGGCCTGCCGCTGGGCGGGGACCGGGCCGGACATCGCCTTGGCCGCGTTGGCCTCGGCGGCACGCTCGTGGCGGTCGGACGGGTCGGAGACGCGGACGCCGGAACCGTGGTCGGTGCCGGCGACCGGGCCGGCCGCCTGCTGCATCACGTGGGTCAGCTCGTGGGCCAGGTCGAGTTTGCTCAGGCCGCCCGGGCCGACCACGATGTCGCGGCCGGAGGTGTACGCCGCGGCGGACAGGGCGGTCGCGGAGCGCTGCGCGACCGGGCCGTCGTGCAGGCGGACGCCGGAGAAGTCGGCGCCGAGGCGGGACTCCATCTCGGCACGGAGGGCCGGCTCGATCGGGCGGGCCGGGGAGGCGACGGCCTGCTGGACCGACTCGCGCTGCACGCTCAGGTGGTGCCCCACGGCCTGGTTGCCGGCCAGTCGCTGCAGCGCCAGCAATTCCTGGACACGGCCGGCCGGGCGCGGGGCGTCCGAGCGGGCGGGAGCGGGGCGGGCGGACTCGTCGGCGTGGTGAGCACGAATGGGCACATCCGTACGATATCGACGCGCCAAGCTCTCATGTGTACATCGTGAAGTGATCTAGGTGACGTTCCCCGTTCACCTCCGCCGGATTTCCTGATCGATCAACCGCAGGCGCTGTCGAACTGGCCGACCGCGGTCAGGAGGTCGTCCTGGGCCTTGGCCGCCTCGTCGCCGATCTTGGCGTTGAGCCAGGCCGTGTAGCGGGCCTGGATCTCGGCGCCGGCCGTCTCCATGCGCGGGATGCCGGACTTTCCGGCGTTCTCGACGATGGCCTTGATCGCCTGCTCGTCGATCTCGATCGCTTCACCGGGGCGGGGTGCCTCGGCCGCCAGCTTGCAGGCCTTGCCCGCCTCGGGGGAAGCCCAGGTGGCGGCCGGGGCGGCGGATGCCGCCGGGGATGCGCCAGCGGATGCTGCCGGGGGTGCGGCGGCGGGCGCCGGCTCGTCCGGGCCGCAGGCGGAGACGGACATCAGGACGATCATTGCCGTGAGGATCTTCGCGGGCCGCATGGAGGCACTGTAGAGACAAATCGCGTCCGGTCGGGGGCGCCGCCCGCCCGATCGGGCGTCCCGGTCGGGCCGAAGGGCTGGTATCGGCATCGATGCCGATCCGCCTATCGTGCCCGGACTTGATCTTTCTGGATTTACGGGGATGCCTTTCATGCGACGCTTCATCCTGGCCGTCACCACCGGCGCGCTGCTGCTCACCGGCACCGCCTGCGGTTCGACGTCCGAGGACGCCACCGACGCCGCGGCACCGGCCGCGACCGTGGCGGCCAGCCCGTCCGCCGACTTCACCGCCGACACCAAGAAGGTCTGCGACTCGGTCGGCACCCTGCTCGGGGGCAAGAAGATGGAGGACTTCGGCGTCGAGCTCGGCAAGACCATCGCCTACAAGCAGGCCAAGCAGACCGCCAACGCGACGAAGGCCCGCACCGACGCCGGCAAGCGGCTCAAGGCGGTGGGCGCCGCCCTGAACGCGTCCACCGCGAAGGCGCAGGACCCGGACCTCAAGGCGGCCGGCACGGAGAGCCTCAAGCGGATCGACGCCAGCGCCTCGGACGACGCCTTCTTCGCCAAGTTCAAGACGCTCAAGGACATCGACTCGGTGCTCGAGGCCGAGATGACCGGGTGGCTGGAGCCGATGGACAAGTTCTGCTCCTGAGTTTCCGCTCCCTCGTACTCGCACGGACCGGGCAGACCCGCGCGGGCCGTGCGAGTGTGGGGTGATGCCGTTGAGCGCGCATCACCTCCGAGCCTCGGTCGCCGTCTCCGACATCGCGCGGGCGGTCGCCTTCTACGAGGGCAGACTCGGCCTGCCGTCGTTGCGGGCCACCCCGAGCGGGCGGATCGCCGACGGCGGGCGGATCTACGGCTCCGGCGGCGGGCCGGCGCTGAACGTCTACCAGTCGCCCACCGCCGGGACCAGCGAGGCGACCCTGGCCACCTGGTACGTCGACGACCTGGACCAGATCGTCGACGAGCTCACCGCGGCCGGCGTCGAGTTCGCCCGCTACCCGGGGCTGGTGCACGACGCCCGGGGCACCACCCCGCGGGCCGGCGGCGGGCGGATCGCCTGGTTCCGGGACCCGGACGGCAACACGTTCGCCGTCGAGGCCGACGTCTGACCGTTTCCGGTCACTCGGTCGGGGGCTCCGACTCCCAGGAGAGGATGTCCTGGGTGGCGGCCGGGTCGGTGGCGGTGGCGGTGAAGCCGGCCCAGGCCCGGTCCGCGCCGAGCTGGGCGGGCAGGTCGACGGTGCGGTCGACGACCAGCTGCTCGTCGGCGTCCGGGGCGCTCAGATAGGCCCGCAGTGTCCTGGTCGTGGCGTCGTAGGTGACCCGGGCCAGGAACGGTGAATCGATCAGCGGAATGTTCGCCTCGGTGGCCATTACCCGAGTGTTGTTCAGGTTCAGCGCGACGCTATTCTTCGCATCGTCGAATTCGATTGTCGCGCCCCGTTTCACCGCGAGCGCCCGGGGGCCGGTGGACTGCAGGGCGAAGGATATTCCGTGAGCGCCGGAGTGGCCGTCGAGCATGACGTAGAACGACGTGCCGAACGATTCGGTCAGGTCGAGGCGGTCGTGATCCCAGGCCGAACCCGCCTGCGGGAGCCGGCCGCCGGTCAGGCGCAGGACCGCGCGGTGGGCCGGGCCGACCGGGACGACCGCGGCGCTTCCGTTCAGGTGCAGCGTGGTCACGCCGTCGAAGGACGGATAGTCGGCGGCCGCCGCGGGCCCGGTGATCGACACCAGGACCACGGCGGACAGGACACCGCCGAAAAGCTTCCAGGGGTACGGACGTCGCGCGCTCATTTGTCGAGTAGAGCACGATAATGGCCGTACCGGATAATCGGAATTTGATTTTAATTCAACTGACCGAGCCACGCCCGGATGTCGTTGACAACCTGACGGTCCGGCTCGCCGAACTCCGGAGTGAATTTCGGCGTGATGTTCATGGTGTGCGCCATGCCCGGGTAAATAATGATCTTGTGATTCGGGTTCCCGGACGCGGCCACCGCGGCGTCGGCGGCCAGTGCGGCGCGGGCCGGGGTCTGCAGGTCGTTCTCGCCGTTGAGCAGCAGCGTCGGGCCGGCGAACCGGGGCAGCGCCTGGGTCACGGTCGGGAAGCGGGCGATGTCGGCGATGTACTCCTGAATCTCCTCCAGCCCCGGGACGTTCGGGTACGCGTCGATGCCGGTCGCCGCGCGCAGAACCGCGCCGGCCTCGGTGTCGATCGCGATCTGCCCGTCGCCGTCGGTGTCGGTGCTCCGGCGGACCTTGTCGCCGTCGAGGAGCACCGACCGGAACTGATCAGCGACCTCCTGCGGCTGGCCGACCAGCCCGTTGACCGCCTCGGTGGCCGTCAGCCGGCCGTCGGCGTTCACGTCGAACTGGTCGTGCAGCTGCAGCAGCAGCCGGCCGTAGATCTGCAGCGTGAGCAGCTGCTTGATGTCCTGGCCGACGACCCCCATCTCGATCACACCGGCCGGCTTCGGGATGCCGAACGCGGCCGGGTCGGCGGCCAGGTTCGCGGCGACGTCGGTGCCCTCGCTGTGGCCGAGCAGGAAGATCTTCGACGGGTTGATCCGGGGCGACCCGGCGGCGAAGCGGATCACCGCGGCGGCGTCCCGCTGGATCCGGTCGTAGGGATGCTTCGGGTTGAGCTGCGCCGGGTCGGTGCTCTCCACCGGGCCAATGCCGGTCACGCCGCGCTTGTTGAAGCGCAGCGCCGCATAGCCCTCCCGGGCGACGGCCTGCGCGAGCGGGACGAACGTCGAGCCCTTGCCGTCCGGCAGCGTCTGATTCATGTCGTTGTGGCCGCTGCCGTGCAGCAGCACGACCACCGGCAGGCGGCCTTTGGACCGGGTCGGGTAGGTCAGCTCGGCCTGGGTTACCCAGCCCTGACCGAAGTCGATGCGGACCTGCTCCCGGGTGATGCCGGCCCAGCCCTTCGCGTCCGCGGCGGCCACCGACCGGTCGGCCAGGACGTCCGCGTCGGCGGCGCTGACGCCGCCGGCCACCAGGGCGAGAGCGGTCACGGCGACCGTCAGGCTGCGGTATTTCCTCGTCTTTGTCATGACCAGAACGCTATTTTCCGCAGGCCCGGACATCGATCCCGCCAACTGGCCTGTTCGAGGTACAGCAGGCTGTACCTACCTCGTCGGCCTTGTTGGTCCCCTATTGGCCTTATTGGCAGGTGCCGCCGCCGTAGGTGCCGATCACGCCGGTCGAGGTGATCTTCACGCACTGGCCGACGATGTTCGCGGAGCTTGCCTTGACCATGATCTCGGCGGTGTTCTGGCCGAGCAGCCGGTCGAACGGCTTCGCCACGACCGCCTGCACCGCGGCCACCCCGGCCGGGTAGGTGAGCTCGGCGGACTCGGTCTTGGTGAAGTAGACCGTGCCGGGCGTGTAGTGCGGGCCGGGCCCCGCCCACACGGGTGACGCGGTGAGCACGATTCCGGCCGTGATCAGGCCTGCCGTCAGGCGCATCTGAGATCCCTCCGTCGCACGGATACCGACGAGGAGAGCCTGACAACCCGGACACCCGCGGCGCGGGGAATCCGCGTTTTTCCTCCCGCGAGAGACCCCCGGCGCGGGGCACTAGAGGTAGGGCACGCCGGCTTCGGTGATCTGGGCTGCCAGGTGGGTTCCGGCAGGGTTGTCGGACCATCGTTCGACGCGTCGGCTCTCGGCGAGCAGCTCGTCGCCGGTGACCGGCCGGCCCCGGTCCCACGGCTCCGGCCAGCTCTCGAAGCACCGCACCTCGATGAAGCCGCGAGCTTCCAGGGAGACGAGCCCGGGCCCACAGACGTCTGCGACAGCCTGCCGCGACAGCGCCCCGGGCCGGCCGAGCTCCCACAGCGCCGCCGGCTCCTCCAAATCCTGGAGCACGATGTGTTCCCCGACGTCGAGTCCCCGGCCATCACCCACGGCCCGATTCTGCCGGACCTGCGGCACCGACGGCCATGTCTATCTGCGGCGTGGCCAGTCCCCGCCGAGCGCGGTGGAAGATCGCGGCGCTGCTCGGCGGGGAATAGGCCCAGGAGGCGGTTGATCTACGAGATCGCGAAGGAGGGGTGCGGGGGCTGGTTGTAAGCCGTGTTCTGCCAGGCGACGGCTTCGCGGTACATGCGGTCCTGCATCAGGGACGTGTGGGAGATGCTGGTGCTGTCGGTGGTGGAGTAGATCCGCAGCCGGGTGTTGTCCGTCGTGGGCCAGATGACCTCCTCGCGCCAGTCGCCGAGGATGTCGGCCTGCAGGGACGGGGTGGCCTTGGTGCCGTTGTTGGAGTGCACGTCACTGGCGGTGAGCAGGCGGGTGTCGGCGCTGGTGCCGTACTTGTCGATGTGGGTGGCGTCGAGCAGTTCGCGCTGGGCGTCGCCGTCCCACCAGATGACGAAGTTGGTGCTGGACGGCTTGCGGCCGATGTTCTGGCCGGACGTGTTGTACAGGCCGGAGACGCCGGACGACCAGGATTCGGCGCCGGGGCTGCCGGCGTAGATGTCGTCCGAGACGCCGCGACCGTTGTCGCAGCCGCAGGAGGCGTTCGACCAGATGATCGCGCCGGTGCGGGCGTCGGCCATCCAGGCGGCCAGCTTCGTGGTGCCCTCGTCGACCTTGAAGATCTCCAGGCCGGCTCGGCTCGGGATCAGGTCACCGACGTGGTAGGCGTCGCCGTGGCCCTGGCCGTTGACCCACAGGCCGGCGCCGTTGTCGTCGACGGCCATCGCCCCGTACAAAATCTCGTCCTTGCCGTCTGAATCGACGTCGGCGATGGAGAGCTGATGGTTGCCCTGGCCGGTCCAGGCCGACCCGTTGGTGGAGGAGTTGCTGTCGAAGGTCCACTTGCGGGTGAGGGCGCCGTTGCGGTAGTCCCAGGCGACGATGACCGAGCGGGTGTAGTAGCCGCGGGCCATGATGATGCTCGGGTACGACCCGTTCAGGTACGCCGTCCCGGCCAGGAACCGGTCGACCCGGTTGCCGTAGCTGTCGCCCCACGAGGAGACCGTGCCGCGCGGGACCACGTAGTCGGCGGTCGCCATCGCCTTGCCGGTCTGGCCGTTGAAGACGGTCAGGTACTCCGGCCCGGACAGCACGTAACCGGACGAGTTGCGGTAGTCCGCGGACGAGCTGCCGATCACGGCGCCGGTGCCGTCGGTCGTACCGTCGGCGGTCTTCATCACCACCTCGGCCTTGCCGTCGCCGTCGTAGTCGAAGACCTGGAACTGGGTGTAGTGCGCGCCGGCCCGGATGTTCCTACCCAGGTTGAGCCGCCACAGCCGGGTGCCGTTCAGCTTGTACGCGTCGATGATGACCGGCCCGGTGTACCCGGACTGCGAGTTGTCCTTGGAGTTGGACGGGTCCCACTTGAGGACGATCTCGTAGGCGCCGTCCCCGTCCAGGTCGCCGACCGAGGCGTCGTTGGCCGAGTAGGTGTAGGCGACGCCGTCCGGGGTGGTGCCACCGGCCGGGATCTGGATCGGCACGTCCTGGTAGGCGGCGAGGAGCGCGGCGGTCGGGGTGGCCGCCGCGAGCGTGGCGGTCTCGGCACCGTTGATCACGGGTTTGACCGTGTAGGAGACGCCGGCCGGGGCGCCGGCGTCGGTGAAGTTGGTGCCCTTGGTGATCGGCGCGGTGTTCACCTTGGTCGAGCCGCGGTAGACGTTGAACGCGACACCGGCCGGGTCCGAGGCGAGCAGGCGCCAGGAGAGGAAGTTGCCGCCCGTGGTCCGCAGGCTGATCAGCCCGCGATCCAGGTTGTCGACTCCCGAGACAACAGAGGCACTGGCGGCGGTGGGGACTCCGCCGGCGGTGAGCAGGACGGCGGCCACGGACAGGCCGCATAGGAGTTTGCGTCGCATGGGGGATCCCAACTGGGTTGAGGACGGGGACGCACCGCTACTGAAGCGGTTAACCGGACCGTAACACCGCGGCAACGTCGAGCCATAGACGGCCTCAAATTCCTGAAAGGATTCATCGACCTGTTGACCCGAGCCGGACCCGGGTAGAGGATTCTGCGGGAATGCGCTTTCCTGCCGAGGAGGCCCCGGTGAAACGAGCCCTGCTGGTCGTCCTGCTCCTGCTGATCCCCGCAGCTCCGGTGGCCGCCGCCGAGCGGAAGTTGGAGCGCCTCGACCGCGGCCTGGTCGCCGCGACCACCGGCACCGGCGTCTTCCTCAGCTGGCGACTGCTCGGGCCGGAGGCCACCGGGCACTCCCCCACCGGGCTGACCAGCCGGCCGTTCCACGTCTACCGGGACGGGCGGCGGATCGCCACGGTCACCGACAGCACGAACTACCTGGACCCGGGTGGCACGGCAACCTCGAAATACCAGGTCGCGCCGGTCGGCCGCGCGCGTAGCGAACCGGTCGAGCCGTGGGCGGAGAACCACTACGACCTGCCGCTGCAGAAACCCGCCGACGGGCCGGACTACACCTACTCGGCCAACGACATGAGCGTCGGGGACGTGGACGGCGACGGGCAGTACGAGTACATCGTCAAATGGGACCCGTCGAACTCCAAGGACGTCTCGCAGGTGGGCTACACCGGCAAGGTGTACGTCGACGCGTACGAAATGGATGGGTCTCTGCTCTGGCGCATCGACCTGGGCGTCAACATCCGCGCGGGCGCGCACTACACCCAGTTCCTGGTGTACGACTTCGACGGCGACGGCCGCTCCGAGATCATGATGAAGACCGCGCCCGGCACCCGGGACGGCCGCGGGCGACCGATCACCACGCCCGGTCACTCGGTGACCGAGGACTACCGGCTCAGCGCGGCCGGCTACTACGAGCACCTGGTCACGATGTTCCAGGGCTGGACGACGCATCCCGAGGTGGTGGCCGGGCACTGGCCGGCCACGCTGGAGCAGGCGTTCGGCATCGGGCCGCGCTACTCGTATCCGTTGAACCGCGCGGACGCGGCGGCGCTGGTCGACTACTTCATGGACGTCTACGCGCCGGCCCGCAGCACCCGGAACGTGCTGCGCGCCTTCGAGGGCTTCATCGTCGACGGGCCGGAGTACCTGACCGTTTTCGAGGGTCGGTCCGGGCGCGAGCTGGAGACCATTCCCTATAAGCCGGGCCGGACCGACGACGGCCTGATGTGGGGCGACTACGCGATGCCCCGGATCGAGCCGGGCAACCGGGTCGACCGGTTCCTGGCCGGCGTCGCCTACCTCGACGGCCGGCACCCGTCGGCGGTGTTCGCCCGCGGCTACTACACCCGCACGACGCTGATCGCCTACCGCTGGAACGGCCGCCACCTGGTCGAGAACTGGTACGTGGACAGCGGCTGGGTGCCGATGACCAACCCGTTCAACGACACCCCGCACGGCCGGGACGGCACCTCGCCGGAGTTCGGGACGATCACCACGCAGGGCTTCCACTCGCTGAGCGCGGCCGACGTGGACGGCGACGGGCGGCAGGAGATCGTCTACGGCAGCGCCACCATCGACGACGACGGCTCGCTGCTCTACTCGTCCTCGGGCACGATGCCGGACGGGAGCACGGCCCGCCTCGGGCACGGCGACGCCATGCACGTGACCGACATCGATCCGAACCGGCCGGGGCTGGAGATCTTCACCGTGCACGAGGGCGCGACGGCCGCGCCGTACGGCATGGCGATGCGCGACGCCCGTACCGGGAAGGTGTTGTTCGGCACCTATTCCGGCGTCGACACCGGCCGCGGCATGGTCGGTGACGTGCTGCCCGAGGAGCCCGGCCTGGAGGCGTGGGCCAGCCTGCCCGGCGGTTCCGGCGCGCTCGGGCTCTACACCGCCGACGGCCGCAAGGTCTCCGACACGCTGCCCGGCACCAACCAGAGCATCCGCTGGTCGGCCGACCTGACCACGCAGATCCTCAACGGCTCCGGCACGGTCACCCCGACGGTCGACGACTGGCGGCGCGGCACCCTGCTGACCGCCACCGGCACGCTCGCCAACAACGGCACGAAGGGCACCGCCTCGCTCATCGCCGACGTCCTCGGGGACTGGCGAGAAGAGCTTTTCCTGCGTACGGCGGACAGCACCGCCGTGCGGATCTACACCAGCACCGAGATCACCGGCCACAAGCTGTACACGCTGATGCACGACCCGCAGTACCGCGTCGAGGTGGCCCGGCAGCAGACCACGTACAACCAGCCGTCCTACCCGAGCTTCTACCTGGCCTCGGACACCGACTGGTCGAAGGTCCCGCTGGGATAGATCGACTCCGGTCCACACCGGACCTCAGACGACCGGTAACCTTCGCCGGACTCCCCGGCCGAAAGGTACGCCCCGTCGTGCGCTCGTTGTTCGTGATCGCCGTGGCCGCGCTGGCCGGTTTTCTGCTGAGTCCGCTGCTGCGCGCCGACGCCTCCTGCACGCCGGTTCCCGCGCCGTCGGCCGGTACGCCGATCCCCGGTCGGTGGACCCCGGCCCAGTTGGCGAACGCGCGCGTCATCATCACCATCGGCAACCAGCGGCGGGTGCCGCGGCAGGCGCTGGTGATCGCGGTGGCGACCGCCATGCAGGAGTCGCGCCTGCGCAACCTGCGCGGCGGCGACCGGGACTCGATCGGCCTGTTCCAGCAGCGGCCGAGCCAGGGCTGGGGGACGCCGAAGCAGCTCGCCGATCCGGCGTACCAGACCGGGAAGTTCTACGACAAGCTGCTCACCGTCGACGGCTGGCAGACGATGCGGCTGACCGAGGCGGCCCAGGCCGTGCAGGTGTCGGCCTTCCCGGAGGCGTACACGAAGCACACCGCGGCCGCGACCGGCCTGGTCGACGCCCTGGACGTCCCGGTCCCCGCCTGCCAGGAGAGCGGCAGGTCGTAGCCGTACCCTCGTCGCCATGGATCTCAGTCTGGGCACCTGGCGACGGGACCCGGGCACGGTGATCCGGCATGCCGTGTCCCCGGCGGCCGACGACGTGGCGTCGATCACGATCTTCGCCGAGTCGGAGGTGCCGGGAGCGGCCACCGACTGGCCGGCCCACTCGCACCCGATGCACGAGCTGGTGTGGGTCCGCGGCGGGACGCTGACCACCCGGATCGGGAGCCGGATCCACACCGTGCCGCCCGGGTTCGGCCTGTGGCTGCCGGCCGGCACGGTGCACGGGGGCCGGCTGACCGCCGCCGCCGAGCTGCACGACGCGTTCTTCGATCCGGCCCGCACCCCGGTCGAGTTCGCCGCGCCGACCTCGATCGCGATGACCGCCCTGCTGGAGTCGCTGCTGCTGCGGCTGGCCCGCCAGGACCTCGACCCCGCGGCCCGGGTCCGTACCGAGGCGGTCGTGTTCGACGTGCTGGAGCCGTCCGAGCGGCAGTTCGCCCTGGAACTGCCCGGTGATCCGCGGATCGACCCGATCGCCGAGGCGCTGCTGGCGAACCCGTCCGACGAGCGCGGCCTGCGGGAGTGGGCCGAGCAGCTGGACGTGAGCGAGCGCACGATCACCCGGGCGTTCCGCGGGGCGACCGGCCTGTCGTTCGCGCAGTGGCGGCAGGCGCTGCGGGTGCACGAGGCGCTGGCGCTGCTATCGGCGGGCGCCGATGTCCGAACGGTGTCCGAGCGGCTCGGCTACGCCCAGCCGAGCACGTTCATCGCCGCGTTCCAGCGGGTGATGCGGGTGACCCCCGGACGCCTGGTGTCCGGAATCCGGTATCCGGTGTCCTGAGTCCGGGATTGCCGACCGCAAGATCATCATCTAGCCTCCGTTAGGCAAGGCAACCCTAACCTGATGCGGAGCACCTCGATGGCCACCACGTCCGCGCCCGTTCTCCGTGGTGAGCAGCTGGTGCTGCGCTACGGGAAGACGGCCGTGGTGCACGGCGTCTCGGTCGAGCTGACGCCCGGCCGGGTGACCGCGCTGATCGGGCCGAACGGCAGCGGCAAGTCCACCCTGCTGCGCGCCCTGGCCCGGCTGCACCGGGTCGACGACGGCCGGGTGCTGCTGCGGGACCGGGCCGCGTCGCTGCTCACCGCACGGCAGTTCGCCCAGGAGGTCACGCTCTTCTCGCAGTCGCGCCAGGCCCCGCACGGGCTGACCGTGAACGAGGTCGTCGCGTTCGGGCGTCATCCGCACCGGCGGCGCTTCGCCGGCCCCTCCCCCGCCGACCGGACCGCGGTCGACGAGGCGATGCGGGCCACCGGCGTACGGGAGATGTCCGATCGTCCGGTCGGTGAGCTCTCCGGTGGCGAGATGCAGCGGGTCTGGCTCGCCGCCTGCCTGGCCCAGGAGACCGGGGTGGTGCTGCTCGACGAGCCGACCAACCACCTGGACCTGCGCTACCAGATCGAGACGCTGGACCTGGTCCGCGACCTCGCCGACCAGCGCGGGGTCGCCGTCGGCCTGGTGCTGCACGACCTCGACCAGGCCGCGCGGGTCGCGGACCAGCTCCTCCTGATGAAGGACGGGCGCATCCACGCCGCCGGTGACCCGCTCCGGGTGCTCACCGCCGAGAACCTCGGCGAGGTCTACGACCTGCGGGTCGAGGTCGAGATCCACCCGCATACCGGCCGCATCCGTATCGACCCCATCGGGCGGCACCCCGCCCGCACCATGATCCACCCAGGAGAAAGAACCACATGATCCCCGCTTCCCGCCTCGCCGCCGCCGCGGTGACGCTCGCCGTCGCCGCGACGGTCGCCGCCTGCGGCACCACCACGGTCGAACCGGCCGCCGAGAACTCGGCCGCGCCGGTGTCGCAGACCTGCGCCGACGACAAGACCGGCACGGCGACCGGCCCGGTGTCGCTGACCGACGGCGTCGGCCGCAAGGTCGAGCTGGCCAAGCCCGCCACGCGGGTCGCGGTGCTGGAGTGGCAGCAGACCGAGGACGTGCTCACGCTCTGCCTCAACCCGGTCGCGGTCGCCGACGCCAAGGGCTACGGCACCTACGTGAAGGCCGAGGCGCTGCCGGCCAGCGCCGTCGACACCGGCGAGCGCGGCGAGCCCGACCTGGACAAGCTGTACGCGACCAACCCCGACCTGATCGTCGTCGAGGCGTTCAAGGCCGACGACGAGATCATCACCAAGCTCGAGAAACGCGGTGTCCCGGTGCTCGCCACGGTCGGCGCCGACGCCAAGGGCCAGATCGCGAACATGAAGAACGTGTTCTCGATGATCGCCACCGCCACCGGCCGGACCGAGCGGGCCGACGCCGTGCTCCAGCAGTTCGACGCGCACCTGGCCGAGGCCAAGCAGAAGGTCGCGGCGGCGAACGTGACCGCGAAGAGCTTCCTGTTCTTCGACGGCTGGATCGAGGGCGGCAACATCGTCATCCGCCCGTACGGCAAGGGTGCGCTCTTCACCGAGCTCGGCGAGCAGCTCGGGATGACCGCGGCCTGGACCGACGCGATCAACAAGACGTACGGCAGCGGGGGCGTGGACCCGGCGTACGGCCTCGCGCAGACCGACATCGAGGGCCTGACCGCGGTCGGCGACGCGACCCTGTTCTACTCCGACGACCAGACCGCCGACAGCTACGTCAAGGAGCTGGTCAAGAGCCCCATCTGGACCAAGCTGCCGGCTGTCGCGCAGGGTCACGCGTACCCGTTCCCGGCCGGCGTCTGGGGCGCCGGCGGCCCGAAGTCGAACGAAGAGGCGATCGACGCCTACGTGAAGATCCTCACCAAGTCGTGAGCGACACCCGGGCGCCGGTCGGCCTCGGGCGTGGTGCGAGCGGGGCGGCCGTGCTGGCCGCCCTGCTCGTCGCGGTCGTGCTGGCCGGCCTGTGGCACGTCACCCAGGGCACCTCCGGCGTGGGGTTCTGGGATCTGCTGCGCTACCTGTTCGGCGCGCACGAGAGCGTCGGCGGGGTGCCGATCGCCGACGTGGTGACCGGCTCGCGGCTGCCGCGGATGTTCGCCGGGATCGCGGTCGGCGTGGCGCTCGGCTCGGCCGGGGCGCTGCTGCAGTCGGTCACCCGCAACGCGCTGGCCGCCCCGGACACCCTCGCGGTCACCGCCGGCTCCTACTTCGCGCTCTGCGCGGTCGCCGCGTTCGGCCTGGCCGTGCCGGTCTGGGCGTCCGGCGCGGTCGCCTTCGGCGGCGGACTGCTCGCCGCGGGCATCGTGCTCGGCCTGACCGGCATCGCCTCCGGGCTCGGCTCGACCCGGCTGATCCTGGCCGGCTCGGCGGTCGCGATGGCCCTGGACGCGGCCACCGCCATGCTGCTGATCCTGTTCAAGGAGAGCACCACCGGCCTGTACGCCTGGGGCAGCGGCTCGCTCGCCCAGCTCAACCTGGACGCCGCCGGTCGCGCCGCCCCGGTCATCGTCGTCGTGCTGGTCGCCGCGCTGCTGCTGGCCCGCCGCCTGGACGTGCTCGGGCTCGGCGACGACACGGCCGCCTCGCTCGGCGTGCCGATCCGCTCCACCCGGATCGCCGCGATCCTCTGCGCCGTGCTGCTGACCAGCATCTCGGTGACGCTGGCCGGGCCGATCGCGTTCATCGGCCTGGCCGCGCCGGTCGCGGTGCGGCTGGCGGCGCACCGGATCGGCGTGCTGAGCCGGCACCTGTTCCTGATCCCGGCCTGCGGGCTGGCCGGCGCGCTGCTGGTGCTGCTCGCCGACGCCGTGCTGCGGGCGGGCCTCGGCGCCCAGGCCGCCGCGTCGATCCCGACCGGGATCCCGACCTCGCTGCTCGGCGCGGTGGTGATCGTGGTTCTCGCGTTGCGGATGCGCGACGCCGGGGCGGCCCGGGAGGCGCCGCACGCGTACGTCGCGGTCCGCTCCCGCCGCCGCTTCCTGACCGTGACGCTTGTCGCGGCCGGGCTGCTGGTCGCCGCGGTGATCGCCGGTCTGCTGGCCGGGAGCCTGTGGTTGCGTACCGGGGACCTGCTGCTCTGGCTGCAGGGCACCGCGCCGGACCTGATCGGCCGGGCCCTCGACGACCGCGCCCCGCGGGTGGCCGCGGCGGTCGTCGCCGGCGCCGCGCTCGGCCTGGCCGGCACCGTCGTGCAGGGCACCGTCCGCAACCCGCTCGCCGAGCCGGGCGTGCTCGGCATCACCGCCGGCGCCGGCCTCGGCGCGGTGATCGTGGTGACCTCCGGCGTCCCCGGCGGACGTCCGGTGCTGATCGCCACCGCCGTCGTGCTGGGGCTGGCCACGTTCGCGCTGATCACCGCGCTGTCCTGGCGCGGCGGGATCCTGCCCGACCGGTTCCTGCTGATCGGCATCGGCTGCGGCTACGCGCTCAGCGACCTGAGCACGTTCCTGCTGCTGCGCGCCGACCCGTGGGACACGCCGCGGATCCTCACCTGGCTGTCCGGAACCACCTACGGCCGGACCTTCGCCGACGTGCTCCCGGTCCTGCTGGTGCTGCTGGTGGCGACCCCGGTGGTGCTCGGCCTGCGGCGACAGCTCGACCTGCTGGCCATCGACGAGGACACCCCCAAGATCTTCGGCGTACGGCGGGAAGCCGCGCGCCTGACCCTGCTGACCGTCGCGGCGGTCGCGGCGGCGGTGAGCGTCACCGCGATCGGCGTGGTCGGCTTCGTCGGGCTGGTCGCCCCGCACCTGGCCCGCGGGCTGGTCGGCGTCCGGCACGGGCGGATCGTGCCGGTCGCGATGCTGCTCGGGGGCCTGCTGGTGTGCGTGGCGGACGGGCTCGGGCGTACCGTGATCGCTCCTTCGCAGATCCCCGCGGGACTGATGATGGCCCTGGTCGGCGCCCCCTACTTCATCTGGCTGCTGCGCCGCACCCGGGCCTGACCGGCTCAGGCCACGCGCAGCACCCCGCTCAGGCCTCGCGCAGGACGCCGCTCAGCCCGGCCGCCGCGAACGCCTTGCGCACCTCGTCGATGCCCTCGGTGAAGTGCGCCCAGCTGTCCACGTGCGCGGCGTAGACGCTGGTGGCGCCGAGGATCCGCGCGGCGGTGGCCATCTCGGCCGCGGTCAGCGTCAGGGTGGCGTCGCCGACCAGCGCGGTCTTGGCGGCACCACCGAACAGGATCGCGACGTCGATCGCCGGGAACCGGCCGGCGATCTCCTCCACCACGCGCAGCGAGGCGTTGTCGCCGCTCACGTACACCGTCGGCAGGCCCTCGCCCTCGAGCACGAACCCGGCCACCGCCCCGGTCAGGTGCAGGACGCCCTCCGGACCGTGCTGCGCGGGCACGGCGGTGACCCGCACCGCGCCGACGACCGTGCTCTCCCAGTCGTCCAGGCCGCGCACCGGCGCGCCGATCCGCTCGGCCGCCCCCGGCGTGCTCAGCACCAGCGGCACCGTGGCCAGCAGCGCCCGCCCGGCGTGGTCGAGGTTGTCCGGGTGCTCGTCGTGCGAGAGCAGCACCAGGTCGACCGGGCCGGGCGTGCCGTTCGCCGGGGCGGTCTTGGTCAGTGCCCGGTCGCCGATCGGGTAGTCCCCGGGCGCGTCGAACGTCGGGTCGGTCAGCACGGTCAGGGTGCCGTAGCGGAACTGGACGGTCGGACCGCCGTACGCCTTGATCTCGAATGTCATGGGTCGAGTCTGGCCCTGGTCCGCCGTCGGGCGAGAGTGGCCGGAAAGCCATCCTGCGATAGGTTCAAGCCATGACACGCAGTCCGACGACCGTGGGGATCGTGATCGGCGACGGCGCGCCGATGCTCGAGGTGGCGGTGGCGCCGCGGGTGTTCGGCATCGATCACACCGCGCGCGGCGGCCCCCGCTTCGAGGTCCGGGTGGCCGGCGAGCACCCCGGGCCGCTCAGCACCAGCGCCGGCATCGCGATGAGCGCCCCCTGCGAGGTCGGCGACCTGGACGCGGCCGGCCTGATCATCGTGCCCGGCTGGCGGCTGCCCGGCGGCCCGCCGGTCGCCCCCGCGGTGCTCGACCTGCTGCGTCGCGCGCACGCCGGCGGCGCGACCGTGGTCGGGCTCTGCCTGGGCGCGTTCGTGCTGGCCGAGGCGGGTCTGCTGGACGGGCGGCGGGCCACCACGCACTGGCTGTGCATGGGCGAGTTCACCGCCGCCTATCCGGCCGTCGAGGTGCTGCCGGACGTGCTGTTCGTCGACGAGGGCACCGTCGTGACCAGCGCGGGCAGCGCCGCCGGGCTGGACGCGTGCCTGCACCTGCTGCGCCGCGACCACGGCCCGGAGGTGGCGAACACGGCGGCCCGCGCCCTGGTCGTCGCCCCGCAACGGGCCGGCGGGCAGGCCCAGTTCATCGAGCGCCCGGTGCCCGACCCGGGCGGCGGCGAGCCGGTCGCCGCCGCGATGCGCCACGCCCTGGAGCACCTCGACGACCGGGAGCTGGACGTGGCCGCGCTGGCCGGCGTCGCGCACCTGAGCCGCCGCAGCTTCGACCGGCACTTCCGGGACGCGGCCGGCTGCTCCCCGCTGCAGTGGCTGCTGTACCAGCGGATCCTGCGCGCCCAGCAGTTGCTCTCGGCGACCCCGCTGCCGATCGACGCGGTCGCCCGGGCCTGCGGGTTCTCCGACGGGGTCGCGATGCGCCCGCACTTCCGCCGGGTGGTGGGCGTGCCCCCGCAGGCCTACCGGGTCTCGTTCCGCTGATCAGCGCCGGATCACGGTGAAACCGCCGGGCAGCACCACCGCGCGGACGGTCGCCCCGGCGGCGCTGGTCCGCAGGCGGCGGATACCCGCGGCGTCGTAGGTCTCGACCGTGGCGGGGCCGGCGCCGGGGACCGGGACGGTCACGGTCCGCGGGTCGCGGGCGGCGCTGCGGAGCAGGGCCGTGGTCCGGGTCGCCCCGGCGATCACGTAGCGGGAGATCAGCGGCTCCAGGAGCACCGCGTCGAGCACGGCCTCGCCGCCGGCCGCGGTGGCCGACAGGTCGCTCCGGCCCGGCGGCAGCTCGCCCGGCAGGGTGACCGGCAGCAGCGCGCCCGGCGCCGGGGACGCGCCCTGCGGGCCGATCGCGCCGTGCCGCACGGTGCCCAGCGACGGCCCGCCGGCGGTCCACCGGGTGACGGCCGCGCTGCCCGGTCGCAGGTCGGCGATCGCGAGCACCAGCCGCGGCTGGTCGGCCGAAGGCAGCGTGAACCGGGCGGTCGCGCCGGCCGGCAGGCGTACGTACCGGTCGCCGCTGAACTGGGACTCGCCGGTCCACGGCGACGCCGGGGTGACGACCGTGGCACCACCGCCCAGCACCGCGGACTCGGCCTCCACGGTGGTCGTGCCGACCCGCTCGACGACGCGGCCCTGGGTGGCCAGCTCGGCCACGTCCGGATGAGCGTCGAGGGCGAGCATGCTGAGCAGGCCGTGGATGGTGGACTCGGCACCGCCGTTGCGGTTGACCGACCCGTCGGCGGCGATGCCGTCCACCGTGCGGCCGGTCGCCGGATCGTAGGCGGGCAGCCCGGCGCCGTTGGCGCCGAAGTACCAGGCCGCGACGATGCCGGCCAGCTGCCGGAAGCCGGAACGGCCGGTGGCGGCGGCCACGGCCAGCAGCGACTGGACGCGCGAGTCGATTCCGTACGCGATCTGGTTCCGGTCGATCCGGGCCGGCAACCGCCCGTTGTCCGGGCCGCCCGAGGTGAGCAGCCACGGCGTGAAGACGGCCGCGTCGGTCACCGCGGGTCGCACCAGGCGCTCGTCGCCGAGCACCCGGCCGGCCCGGGCCAGCGCGGCCGGCATCTGGGACGCCCAGGCGTGCCAGTCCGACAGTGACAGCGCCCAGGGCAGGACCGCGCCGAACGGCCAGTCCCGCGGGTCGCCCCCGGCCAGCGCCGCGATCCCCTCGGCCAACTGCCGCAGGGCGCGCCGGGCGGCCGGGGTGCCGCCGGCCTCGGCATACGCGGCCAGCCCGAGCACCGCCTCGGCGCTGGCGTCGGCGCCGTCGACGACCAGCCACGCGGGCCGGCGGACGCCGTCGACGACCTGCCAGGTGCCGTATCCGGACAGGTCGAGCGCCCCGATCGCCCGGTCGAGCCGCTGCCGCAGGAAGGCCGCGAACGGCGGGTCGTCGTGGCGGAACGCGGCGTACCCCTCCCCCAGCGCCCAGATCGCGCGGGCCAGCCAGTACGACGGCCCGCTGTCGGACGGGTCGGGCAGCTCGACCGGCACCGGGCTGGGGTTGAGCGTCCCGTCCGGCTGCATCCACAGGACGACGTACCCGGAGGTGGTGGTCTGGAAATACGCCAGGCCGCGGAGCAGCTCATAGGCGGCGGACCGGCTGCGCGACGAGCCGGTCTGCCGCCAGTGCCGCAGGTACACCACCGCGGCCCGGGCGATGTCGTCGGCGTTGAACGCGCCCTGCCCATACGTCCCGGTGGCCGGGTCGTACGGGCCGCCGCCGATCCGCCGGTAGGTGCCGTCCGGATTCGGCTCGGCGTAGGTCCACAGCACGCCGATCGCCTCCGCCGGCCGGTACGTGGTGTGGCCACCCTGGACGGGCGGGGTCACGGCGTCGCGCAGGAAGTCGAGGTGGGCGGTGTTGGCCAGGAGCGCGGGCGTCGCGAGGCTACGCGCCGGGCTCAGCAGTGGTGCGCTCAGGGCGATGCCGCTGCCCAGCAACAGGGATCGGCGCTTCACGGTGCACTCCTTCGACTTCGGCGGTGGACCGGACGCGGTCCAGGCGAGCGACGCCGATCCGGCTGTCCGCCATGCCGTAGAAGACATAGTGGACACCGTCGACCTGCTCGATGGCGGTGGGGAAGACGACGTTCGGCACGTTCCCGGTCCGCTCGCCGGCGGTCTCCGACACGAAGATCGGTTCGGCGGTGCGGTCGAGCACGCGGCCCGGGTCGGCCGGGTCGAGCAGCATCGCCCCGGCCGCGTAGTTGACCCGCTGCCCCTTCGGGTCGAAACCGGGCGGGATGTAGCCGGTGACCCCGTGGTGGATCAGCAGCCAGCCCTCGGGCACCCGCAGCGGCGGCGGGCCGGCCCCGATCTTCAGCTGTTCGTACGGATACTCCGGCAGCGCCACACACCGGTGGTCCCGCGGCCGGACCAGGGCGGTGAGGTCCGCCTCGACCTCCGCCGCCGGCACGTAGGAGATCCAGATGCCGTACCGCTCGTCGGTGATCCCGGCCGGCAGGTGCACGCCCTCGCCGGGCCGGAACCAGCCCAGGTCCCACATCGGGCGGTGGAGCATCGCGTAGCTCGGGCGGCCGTCCGGGCCGGGCACCGGCTCGGGGAAGAACACCGCGTCCTTGTTCGGGAACAGGTTGAGGTCGGTGTCCAGCCCGGGCTGGTAGGTGAACTGCACCGGCCCGAGCCGCCGCCACGACCGCAGGTCCGCGGAGACGGCCAGCGCGAGCCGGGGCCCGAGCGGCCCGAACGCCACATAGGTCATCACGTGCCGGCCGAGGCGGGGCACCCACGTCGTCCGCGGATCCTCCACCCCGGCGTTGGCGCGCCCGCGCTCCCAGCCCTCGTCGGGGGCCAGCACGATGCCGCGGCGCCGGACCCCGACCGGCACGCCGTCGCGCAGCTCGACCTCGGCGAGCCCGACCCGCGACACGTTGCCCGGCGCCACCATCCGCGGCAGCAGGCACAGCCGGCCGTCGGGGGTGCGCCCGCTGGCCGGGTTGAGCACCCCCTCGGCCTCCAGCGGATCCGCGGGGTCGGGCGTCATGACGACACCGAGCCGGGTCAGCGTGTAGGGAAGCATCTCAGCCCTTCACGCCGGAACCGAGGTCGGTCGAGATGAACTGCCGCTGGAACGCGACGAACAGCGCGACCGCCGGGGCGGCCAGCACGCACGCGCCGGCCAGGATCGCGCCGAACGGGTTGGCGGCCCGCGCGGACACGTTGCTGATGTAGTTCGCGAGCGAGACCGCGAGGGGCTGCATGTCCGCGTTCTTGGTGACCAGGAACGGCCACAGGAACTCGTTCCACGGGCCGATGAAGGTCAGCAGCAGCGCGGTCAGCAGCGCCGGGCGGACCAGCGGCAGCGCCACCGACCACAGGATCCGCAGCTCACCGGCCCCGTCGAGGCGGGCGGCCGCGAACAGCTCGTCGGGCAGTTGCAGGAAGAACTGCCGGAAGACGAAGACCGCCGTGGTGTTGATCGCGAACGGCAGGATCATGCCCAGGTAGCTGTCGGCCAGACCGTAGCCGCGCACGATCAACACGTACAGCGGAATCAGCAGGAGTTGGAACGGGATCACCTGGACCAGCAGCACGAGCACGAACAGGGTGCCCCGCCCGCGGAAGCGCAGCCGGGCCAGCGCGTAGCCGGCGAGCACGCCGAACACGACCGTCCCGAGCAGCACGCCGCCGGTGAAGATCCCGGAGTTGACCAGCGAGCGCAGCAGGTCGACCCGCGAGTTGATGTCCCGATAGTTGTCCAGGGTCAGCCCGGAGGTCGGGAACGCGCCGCGCACCGAGGTGTCCGGCGCGGCCTGCAGCGAGCCGATCAGCATGTAGTAGAACGGGAACAGGAAGATCAGTGCGCCGAGAAAGAGCAGAACATAGCGCACCGCCGTGGGCCAGCGCCCCATCTCAGTCCTTCCCTTCGATGAAACGGCGATTGACGTACGCGACGAACAGCACGCCGATCACGAGGAGCACGCCCAGGGCGGCGGCGAAATCCGGCTCGCCCTGCTGGATGCCACGCTGATACATCACCAGCACCGGCGAGGCCGAGCTGCCGTTCGGGCCGCCCCCGCCGGTCAGCAGGTACGGCTCGGTGAACAGGTTCGCCCCGGTGATCAGCGCCAGGATCACCACGAGCGCGGTCGCCGGGCGGACCGCCGGCACGGTCACCGACCAGAACCGGTGCCAGCCGTTGGCGCCGTCCACCGACGCCGACTCGTAGAGCTCCTTGGGCACGTTCTGCAGCGCGGCCAGGTAGAGCAGGATGAAGAAGCCGAGCTGCTTCCAGGTCACGAACAGCGCGATGACCGGCATCGCCAGGTGCTCGTTGACCAGCCAGGACGGGTCCGGCGCCAGCGGGCCGAGCACGGAGTTGACCAGGCCGCCGGAGGTGAACAGGAACAGCCACACCCCGACCACGGCGACGCTGGCGGTCACGTACGGCACGTAGAACGAGACCCGCAGGAACGTCCGGGCGTGCACCGCCTGGTTGAGCGCGACCGCCAGCACGATCGCCAGCCCGGTGGTCAGCGGGACGTTGATCACCAGGAAGACCCCGATGTTCTCGAACGCCTGCCGGACCGCAGGATCGGACAGCACCGCCCGGTAGTTGTCCAGCCCGACGAACGGGTGGTCGACGATCGCGCCCGGCGCCGCGAAGAAGTAGTCGTGGAAGCTCATCCACACCGCGAACCCGAACGGATAGGCGAAGATCACGGCGAGGTAGAGCGCGTACGGGGCAGCCAGGACCAGGCCCACCGGATGGCGGCCGAGCAGGGCTCTCATGACCCGGCGGCGAGCTTGTCGACCTTCTGGGCCGCGCCGGCGAAGGCGTCGGCGACCGGCTGCTTCCCGAAGATCACCGATTGCGAGTACGCGTCCCGGAACGTCTGCCAGATGGCCACCGAGTTCGGCACGTTGGGCACCTCGACGGTCCGCGCGGCCTGGTCGGCGAACTGCTGGTAGGCGGCGTTCTTGGCGAAGTAGTCCGGGTAGGCGGCCGGCAGGTCCTTGCGCAGCGGCATCTGCCCGGTCGCGTCCAGCAGCTTGCCGTCCTGCTCCTTACCGGTGGCGAACTTCAGCACCTCCCACGCGGTGGCGCGGTTCTGGCAGGCGCTGTACATCGCCACGTTCTTCGCGTCGCTGAACGTCTTGATCTGCGCGGCGGGCTTCCCGGTGGAGGTCGGCACCGGCACCGCGCCCCACTTCACCTTGTCGCCGTAGACCTTGATCGCCCACGGGCCGACGATCGCCATGGCGGCCTTCTGGTCGGCGAACGAGTCGCCGTTGTACGTCTCCTTGGGCGCCAGGCCCTCGTCGTACAGCGTCTTCCAGAAGGCGGCGACGGCCTGGCCCTGCGGGGAGTTGAACTGGGCCTTGCCGTCCTGGACCAGCTGGGTGCCGTCGGTCTCGGCCACGAACAGCGGGTAGAAGTCGAACCAGGACTGGAAGAACTCGCTGCTCGGCGCGGGGTAGATGGCGGCCGGCGCGGCTCCGGAGGACTTGATTTTGCGGGCGGCGGTCAGGAAATCGCCGTACGTCGCAAGGGTGGGTTTTTCGGGGTCGAGCCCGGCCTTGGCGAAGATGTCCTTGTTGTAGAAGATCATGACCGGGTTGGACTTCCACGGCATCTGGTAGAACTTGCCGTCCGGCGACTTGTACTGCTGCGCGGTGTCGCCGGTGCGGTCGGCGATGTACTGCGCGCCGCCGGCGAACGAGTCGAGCGCGACCAGACCACCCTGCTTCTGGAACTGCGGTACCGCGGCCGGCGCGGTGTTGAAGATCAGGCACGGCGCGTTGCCGGCGGTGATCGCGGCGCCGATCACCTCCTCCGAGCTCTTGCCGGCCGGGATCTCCTGCGAGGTGATCTTCTGGTCGGCGTGCTGCGCGTTCCACGCCTCGACCATGGCCTTGCCCCAGGCCAGCTCCTCCTGGTTGTTGGAGAGCCAGATGGTGATCGGGCCGGTGGCCGCGTTGGCCTGCTCGGCGTTGCCGCCGCCGCTGCCGTCGCAGCCGGCCGTGAGGATGAGGGAGACGGTGAGAACGGCCGCTGGGAACATGCGTTTCATTGGCTTCTCCGTTCCACTTACGGTGATGGCGGTCCGGTGGACGCCCGGATCACCAGGTGGGCGGCGGGCACGGGAACGTCGTCGACCGTCCCGCCTTCGATGAGAGCAAGCAGGGCCAGCGCGGCCTGACGGCCCCAGAGGTACGGGTCGGTGCGCACGCTGGTGAGCGCGGGGCGGACATGACCCGCCAGCTCGGTGTCGTCGAATCCGGTCACCGACAGTTGCGCCGGGACGGCCAGGCCGTACTCGTGCGCGACCGCCAGCCCGGCGATGGCCATCAGGTCGTTGGCGTAGACGATCGCGGTGGGCCGCTCGTCGCCGGTCAACAGTTCGCGGGTGGCCGCCGCCCCGCCCGCCGCCGAGAAATCGGCCTCGACCACCGCGCCGGGCGGCAGCCCGGCCTCCGCGAGGGCCTCCGCGAACGCCCGGGCCCGCCGCGACCCGTGCAGGAAGTGGGCCGGCCCGGCGACGTGTGCGATCCGCCGGTGCCCGAGGCCGGCCAGGTGCCGCACGGTGGCGGCGATCCCCGGCCGGTCGTCGACCAGCACCGCCGGGAAACCGCTGGGCACGTCCGGCCGGGCGATCGAGACGGCCGGCAGACCCAGCTCCACGAGCAGCGCGAACCGCGGGTCGACGACGCGCAGATCGAGCAGGAACACCCCGTCGACCCGGCCGGCGCCGGCCAGCCGCCGGTAGCCCGCCTCCTCCTCGGCCTCCGGCACCACCTGCAGGACCAGCGCCTGACCGCGATCGGAGAGGGTGCGCTCGACGCCGGCGATGAAGGCCGGGAAGAACGGGTCGGCGCCGAGCAGCTCCGGCTCGCGGGCCAGCACCAGACCGACGGCGAACGAGCGGGAGATCGACAGGGCGCGGGCCTTGGCGCTGGGCGTCCAGCCGAGCTCCCGGGCGGCGGCCAGGATCCGTGCCCTGGTGTCCTCGGAGACGCCGGGGCGGCCGTTGAGGGCGAAGGAGACGGTGCCTTTGGAAACACCGGCGGCGCGCGCGACATCCCGGATCGTCGGCCTGTCTGCCCTGGTCATCGCGCCGCCCCTGGGTTACTAAACCGGTTTGATCGAAACATAGACCTGTTTCGTTACCGGCACAATCGGAGCGGGCGCCCTGCCCGGGATGCCCTACTCGGCCCGGCTTTCAGCTTGTTCCGGAAGCCGGCCGTCGGCCCGCGCCCGGCTGCCGGCCCGCGCCTGGCGGACGAAGTCGCCGATCAGCGTGCTGATCAACTCGGGGCGCTCGGCGACCAGGTGGTGCGAGGTCCCCGGCACCACGCACAACTGCGCGCCGGGGATCGACGCGGCAATCTTGAGACTGTGCCCGGGCCGGATCGAGTCGCGATCGCCCGACATGATCAGCACCGGCACGTCGATCCGGGCCAGGTCGGCCGGGTCGATGTGCGGCTCACTGGTCCACAGCCGGAACAGTTTGGCCAGCACGACGTCGGCGTGCTCCGGCCCGTCCGGCGACAGCCGCTCGTAGTGCATCCGCTCCACATCCGGCCGCTCGACCCCGGCGAGGGCGTCGAGGACGGGATCGTCGCCGCCCTTCTCGAACACTGACGGATCGAGGTTCGCGCTGATCGCGACCAGCGACCGCACCCGCTGCGGATGATCGAGGGCGAGCAGCAGCCCGATGATCCCACCGTCGCTGTACCCGACGACGTGCGCCGACTCCAGCCCTACCGCGTCGAGGTACGCCAGGGTGTCGGCGACCATCCGCGCATACCCGTAGTCGCCGTCGATGTCGGCCGACCGGCCGTGCCCGGGCCGCTCGAACGCGAACACCCGATGATCGGGCACGAGCGCGTCGGACGGCGCCCGCAGCGACTCCAGCGAACAGTAGCCGCCGTGCAGCATCAGGACGGGCTCGCCGACCCCCACGACCTCCGAATACAGGTCAACCCCACCGATCCGGAAGTACGTCATGCGCCGCCGCCACCATCCATCAGGTCCATGATCAACCCCAGCCTAACGACAGCCCCCGGACCACCACCGACATACGCTTCCCGGATGCGCTACCTGACCCGGCAGTTCGCCGTCGGCGCCCTGCGTCGTGGAAACAGCATCGAGCAGTTCCTCGGCGGCACCGAGATCGCCGGCGAGCCCGCCGTCCGATGGGTAGCGATCAGCCCCATGAACAGGCAGTACAGCGTCTCGTTGCACACCGTGCGGGATCCCGATGACGACCGGGTGGGCGACCTGACCAACCTCGTCTCACTCGACCCGGTCGACGAGGACTATGTCGGCGAGGGGCGAGAGCTGGGGCTCAGCGAGGACGAGGAAGAAGCGATCGCGCTCGCCGAGCAGCTCACGGACGCCCGCCCCGACCGCTGGGTCAACCACGCGGTAGCCGGCGAGGAATACCGGGACTACGTCCGCAGTCGGCGGGACCCTGCTCGCGGCAAGCCGGACATCGCCGGCTGATCGCGGGGCTCGGCACGTCAGGTGGCGGAATGCGGCGGCCGCGAGGTCGAGGCTCTTGACGCTGCCCGTACCGAAATCTGGTTTATCAGGGTGTTGCCGAGCTTCCGGGGGACCGAATCCGGGGCGTGCAGCACCTCGATCGTGGTGTAGGCGATGGCGTCGGTCGTGGTGACGCCGGCCGGGATCAGGCGCTTGAACAGCGGATAGAGCGGCGTGATGACCGTGTAGACGGCGCGCTGCAGGGCCGTCGCGGGGCGGGCGCCGCGGCACGGTTTGATGAAGCCCGGGCGGATCAGGAAGACGCGGGGATGCAGCGCCGTGAGCGTTTCCTCGGCACGGCCTTTGACCCGGATCCACATGGTCCGGCTGGTGCTGTCGGCGCGGTTGGCCGACACGTACACAAATAGGCTTTGGGGATTGTTGCGCAGTGCCTCGGTCGCGGCCGCCACCGCGAAGTCCTCGGTGATCCGCGTGTATTCCGCCTCGCTCTTCCCGCCGGACGGCGTGCCCAGGCAGAACAGCGTGGCGTGCGCGTTCGCGAAGATCTGGTCGAGCCCGCGATAGTCGGTGAAGTCGGCATGCATGATCTCGTGCAGCTTGGGGTGCGACCGTCCGGTCGGCCGGCGGGCGATCGCGGTGACGCCGGTGACCGCGGGGTCCTCCAGCAATGCGGTGAGGACGCCGTGCCCGACCATGCCGGTGGCGCCGAAGAGCACCACCCTCATCGGGGCAGCCCGAGCAGGCTCTCGGCGGTCTCCGCGATGGTGTCCCCGATCGGGCGGGTCTTCCAGCCGAGCACCCGCTCGGCCTTCGCCGAGGTCGCGCCGAGGTTGCGGCCCAGCAGCTTGCGCAGGGGAGCCATCTGCGGGTTGACCCGGGCCAGCGCCTTCGCCGCCAGCAGCGGCATCTCCCGGGTGGGCACCCGGGTCGCCCGGTCACCGAGGCGCTCGCGCAGGATCGCGGCGATGTCGCGCAGCCACAGGCTCTCGGCGGCGGTGGCGATGAACCGCTCCCCCACGGCGGCCGGGTCGGTCATCGCCAGCAGGTGCAGCGCGGCCACGTCGCGCACGTCGACGTAGCCGGTCGCGAACGGCAGCAGCGCCGGCATCTCCCCGGCGAGCATCCGAGCGATCATGCCGAGCGACGGTGAGTAGTCCGGGCCGAGCACCGGGCCGAGCACCGCGGTCGGGTTGACCGTGGCCAGTTCCAGGCCGCGGCCCTCGCCTGCGACGAAGTCCCACGCGGCGCGCTCGGCCAGGGTCTTGGACTTCTGGTACGGCTCGATCCCGGCGTCCACGTCCGTCCAGTCCGACTCGGTGAACGGGGTGTCGCGCGGCTCGTGCCCGTAGGCGACCGCGCCGATCGCGGACGTCATCACCACCCGCCGCACGCCCGCGCCGTGCGCCGCCCGCAGCACCCGCAGCGTGCCGTCGACCGCCGGGCGGATCATCTCGTCCTCGTGCCGCGGCTGCTGAGTCAGCGTCGGCGACGCGACGTGCAGCACCGCGGCGCAGCCGGCCACCGCCTCGGCCCAGCCCTCGTCGTTGCCCAGGTCGGCCCGCACCACCCGCAGGTTCGCGCCGGGGTCGGCGCCGCCGGCCGCCAGCATCGCCCGAACCTGCGGCTCGCGGGCCAGGTCGCGCACCGTGGTGCGCACGGTGTAACCGGCATCGAGCAGCGCGAGCGCGCAGTAGCTGCCGATGTAGCCCGAGCCGCCGGTCACCAGTACGTCCGTCATCATGCCCCTCCAGGGGTGTCCGTTTCGTGTGACTCAAACGGTACTGGAGACCTCTCCACTTCGTCAACGAAAAGCGGAGAGTTCTCCAGATCACCCCGGGAAGGTCAGGCCGGATGCACCCCGAGCCCATCCAGGATCAGCCCCAGCATCGGCGCCGACCGCTCCGGCGCGGATCGCCACAACGCCCCCGTGAGCTGCAGGAAGTCGGCCGGCTCGGCGTCCACCCGGATGCTGGCGTCGGCCTTGCCCGCGTCGAACAACTGGGTGATCGAGGCGATCACCGGCCCGTAGCTCTGCTCCGCCATCGTCCGGTGCGCGTCCGAGCTGAGGGCCGCGCCCAGCAGATGCTTGGTGCGCATGCCGGCGACCAGGTCCAGGGTCCAGCGCCGCAGCGCCTCGACCGGCGTCAGCTCGGCGAGCAGCTCGGGCACCCGGCCGACGAGCTTCTCGATCTCGTCCTGGTAGATGTCCAGCAGGAGCACCTCACGCGACGGATAGTTGCGGTACAGCGTGCCCGGGCCCACCCCGGCGCGCTGCGCGATCTGATTCATCGAGGTGTTCTCGTCCTCGGCGAAGGCCGCCCGGGCCGCCGCCAGGATGGCGTCCCGATTCCTGCGCGCATCCGACCGGACCATGCAGCTTCTCGCAATCCGCAGCGTTAGTGGAGACCTCTCCGCAACGATAACGCGTGCTCACTCCCGGATCGGAAGGCCCGCCGCCCGGTAGATGTCGTCGATCAGCGACATGGTGACGACGGAATCCTGCGGCGGCGTGAGGTTCGCCGACCGGTTCCGGGTCGCTTCGTCAAAGGCTTTCAACTGATGGACGTACGTCGTGGAGCCGTCGATCCGCTCGCCCCGCTTCTGCCCGTCGGACGCCACCCGGAACCGGTGGAACACGTGCGGCATCGCATAGTTGTCGACCACCATCTCGCCGTGCTCGCCGACCACCTTGGCCCGCAGGCTGAACAGCGCCGACGACCACAGCGAGGCGCGGATCCGGCCCCGGGCGCCGTCGCCCAGCTCGAAGTCGGCGGTCATCGCCCGGTCGACCCGCGGGTCGCGCCGGGTGGTCAGCGCCCGGGCGGCGACGACCTTCGGCTCGCCGGGCGACAGCAGGCGCAGGCAGTGCACGGCGTAGCAGCCGGCGTCCATCAGCGCCCCGCCGGCCAGGTCGTAGTCGTACCGGATGTCGTCGAACTTCGGCAGCGGGAAGCACATCGACGTCTCGACGCTGCGGATCCGCCCCAGCTCGCCGCCGTGCGCGATCGCCCTCATCCGCGCCGCGAGCGGGTGATAGCGATAGTGGAACGCCTCCATCACGACCAGGCCGGTCCGCTCGGCGGCGGCCTGTACCTCGCGGGCCTGCGCCGCGTTCGCGGTCAGCGGCTTCTCGGCCAGCACGTGCTTGCCCGCCTCCAGCGCGGCCAGGATCCACCGCGCGTGCCGCCCGTTCGGCAGCGGGACGTAGACCGCGTGCAATGTCGGATCGGCCAGCAGTTCGGCGTAGCTGTCGTGGACCACCGGGATACGGTGCTCGGTGGCGAACTCGGCGGCCCGGCCACGGTCCCGGGCCGCGATCGCGGCGACCTCGACACCGTCCACCAGCCGAGCGGGCCGGATGAGCGCGGCCGGCGCGATCCGGGCCGCTCCGAGCACACCGATTCTCATGCGGCGCAGTCTATGTGGACCCGGAAGGACGGATGACCATGGCGTGGTGGTGGCAGACGCTGATCAGCGTCGGCGTGGCTCTGCTGGTCGTGTGGCTCGCGGCGCTGGTCGCCCTGCTGGTCGCCAAACCCGGGAAGGCGCAGCTCACCGAGGCGCTCCGGCTGCTGCCCGACCTGCTGCGACTGCTGACCCGCCTGGCCGGCGACCGGACCCTGCCGCGCGGGGTCCGGATCCGGCTCGGCCTGCTGCTCGCCTACCTGGCGATCCCGTTCGACCTGATCCCGGACTTCATCCCGGTGCTCGGCTACGCCGACGACGCGATCATCGTGGTCGCCGTGCTGCGCTCCACCGTGCGCCGCGCCGGGCTGGACGCCGTCCGCCGGAACTGGCCCGGCACCGAGGACGGTTTCGCCGCGCTCAGCCGCCTCACCGGACTCCGCGGGTGAGCGGCCGGGTCATCCTTACGGGTCGGCTCCCGGAGTGTCCCGCTTCACAGATCGACAACGGCCCTGCGTGACCGTCCATGAGCGGAGCGATTCCGCATAGTTCGCGTCTCCCGTGCAAATCGGACACCGTTTGGCCTTGTCGTCACTCAGGGTGACCGTCGCTACATAAGGGACGGCGCCGGAGGGCGGGCTATCAAGGAGGAGCGGCGGGCAACGGCTCACCGCTCGTGTCGATCCGGATCACGCCGAGCCCTGCCCCGATCCGGCCGCACGAACCGCACTGACCAGTCATCAGGCATTCGGGGGCGGGGACGGGGGAACCACACATCGGTCCGGAAGCGGACCTCGGGGTGAAGCCGCCATCGCGGCCGGGCAATCCTTCCCGCCCGAACCCGACAGCTAACCTCGCAGGCGTGCCGGAGGGACCGAGTCACCGTGCACGTTCGTACCTTCCACACGATCGCCCTGTCCGTGGGCTTCGGCCTGCTCACCGGCGGGCTCGGCGTCCCGCAGACCGCCGTCGCCGCCCCGGCGGCCGTCGCGGTCACCCGGGCCCTGCCCACGACCGGCCGGACCGTGGCCGCCAGGTCGCAACTGGCCGGGCTCCGGGTCGTCACCGAGGCGGCCCGGCACCGCGGCAAGCCCTACCTGTTCGGGGCGTCCGGGCCGAACCGCTTCGACTGCTCCGGCTTCACCATGTACGTCTACCGGAAGACCACCGGGAAGAGCCTGCCGCACAAGGCAGACCTGCAGCAGCGGTACGGCCGGGCGGTCAGCAGGTCCGCGGCCCGGCCCGGTGACCTGATCATCCTGCGCAACGGCTCGTACGGCTTCCACGCCGGCATCTACGCCGGCGGCGGCCAGATGTGGGCGGCGCCGCGGGCCGGCAAGACCATCACCAAGCAGAAGATCTGGACCAGCAACTACGTGGTCCGGCGCCTGACCTGACCGCTACTCCGGCTTCCGGCCGAGCAGCAGGGCGAACCGCAGATCGTCGGCCTCGACGGTGAGGTCGACGGTCTCCACGGTGAACCCGGCCGCCCGCAGGTCCCGCCGGACGGTCGGGACCGTGGTGGTGCGGTAGTACATGACGAAGGACGGCGCCACCACGGTATTGCGGACCACCATGGCCAGGTCGAACCCGAGACTCGTCCAGTAGGCCCGGGTGGTCCGCGCGGGCAGCTCGCCGAGCGCGACGCCGAACAGCCCGCCGGGCCGCAGCGCGCGGTACACCCCCTCGAACAGCGCCGGCCGCTCCGAGGGCAGGAAGTGCCCGAGCGCCCCGAACGTCACCGCCAGGTCGAAGCCGGCGGTGAACGGCAGCGCCCGCACGTCGGCCCGCACCAGCGTGGCGGACGGGACCGCGGCGCGCGCCTCGCCGAGCATCCCGGCGCTGAAGTCGACGCCGGTGATCCGCTCCCGGCACAGCCGGTCGAGGGCGGTCAGCCCGGCGCCGGTGCCGCAGCAGACGTCCAGCCCCCGGTCGAACGGCCCGAACTCGGCCAGCGCCCGGACGCTCGCCTCCAGGACCGGGTCCGGGGTACGGAACGGCGTGTGGTCGAACTTCGGAGCCAGGAAGTCGTAGCCGCGTTCGACCGAGGACAGCGCCTGGACACACAGTTCCCGCAGTGACGGCCCTTGAGGTGAGAACACCTGGCCGAGGCTACCTGCCGGCGGGCTGCGCCGACCGGCTGCCGGCGGCATCCCGGACGGCCGGCGAACGCCGGAAGGCCTGGGTGACCCGGGTCAGCCACTGCACCTCCTCGCGCATGCTGGCCGTCACGCCGTCGAAGTCGGTGGTGGCCGGCTCGGGCGCGGTCGCCGGCCCGCCGCGGTCGGCCCGGCTCAGGGCCCGCAACGACAGCGCGATCTCGACCGCCTCGACCGTGGCCGCCAGCTCGACGCCGTGCAGGCCCGCCCGCCCGGCGAGCTCGGTGGCCGTGGCGTGCGACTCGACTGTCCGGTACGGCCGCAGCAGGAGCAGCCCGTCGCGGATCTCCACCACCCGCCGGGTGAGCCGGAACCGGAGATCGCCGGGGAGCAGCCGGTCCGCCCAGCGGGTATACGGATGCAGCGCGATCTGTGGCTTGACCTCGTACAACGCCTCCCACAGCGGCCGCAGCGCCTGATACGACAGGTACGAGCCGACCCACTCGGCCGGCCGGTGCACGCCGACCGACCCGCCCCACGACGGCAGGGTCGACCCGATGCTGATCAGCAGCGCGCTGACGATCACCAGCGGCCGGGTGGCCTCGGACGTGGCCACGTCGAGATTGCGGTCGAGCACCAGCCCGGCGGCGAACCCGCCCAGCTTCACCACCGCGTACAGGCCGGAGAGGTAGGTGCCGCCGGTGACCATGAGCAGGCCCAGCCGCAGCAAGGGCGCGCTGCCCAGCCGGGTGAACCGGGCGGCCAGCCGGGCCACGTCCAGCGAGCCCAGCCCCAGGTAACCGACGTAGGCCAGGAACACCACCGCGCCGGACGGGTCGTCGCGGTAGCTGACCGGGTCCTGCGCGCGCAGCGCCGGATGCCCGGCCGGCCCGGTCACGGCGACCGCGGCGATCAGCACGGTCACCGCGAGCGCGACCAGCCCGACCCGCAGGCGGATGCGCCGGGTGGCCGACGCCGGATCGTCGATGCTGACCACGAAGCACTGGTAGCCGCAGGCGGCGATCATGGCCAGGACCGGGGCGACGGCCAGCGCCGTGGCCGACGACCCGAGCACCGCGTCGACCGCGGCCTCGCCGGGCGGCCACAGCAGCACCAGCGCCACGGCCAGCGCGAGCAGGCAGGTCACCAGCGAGTAGCCGGCCCGGACCGCCGTGGTCTCGGTCGCCCGGCGCAGCTGCCAGACCTTGTAGGCGGCGCTGCCGGCCACGAGCAGCGCGACGACGAGGAAGGCCACCGGCGCTCAGCCGCCCGCCGGCGGGTCGGCCAGAACCGACCGCAGCCGGCCCAGCAGACCCTCCGGGTCGTCCGGCGCGGGGATCCGGTAGTCGGCGATGCGGGCGCACACCAGGGTCGCGAACACCTCGGCCTCGTGCTCGTCACGATCGGCGAAGCCGGTCCGCAGCATCACCGCCGGGGCGGCGGCCGGGCTGGTCACCGCGCCCTCGTGGCCGAGCACCATGTGCCCGATCTCGTGGGCGATGATGTCGACGGTGTGCAGGGCGCTGGTGGCCGCGTCGAAGAGCACCAGGTCGGTGTCCTCGGTCTCCACCCACATGCCGCTGGGCCAGCCCGCGCCGGTCACCATCGGCGTCAGCAGCAGCGGCCGCCCGCGCCGGCGCTGGACCCGGTCCCGCACGTCGGCCAGGCTCAGCGGCCGGGACGGACGGTCGACGATGTCGAGTTGCGCGAGCACCTCGCGGCACCGCGCGCGCGTCTTCCTCCGCCGGAAACTGTCCACGTCGTCCGTCCTGATAGGTCAGCCGATCGCAAGCTTAGACATCCGGATCCGGTTTCTCCGAGGTGCGCCGCCGCCGGTCGGCCGCCAGGGCCTGCTCGACCAGCTCGGCGACCGCCGTAAGGCCCTCCGGGGACAGGTCCAGCGCGCGCAGCGCCAGCCGGCGGACCTGGGTGTTGTCCGCGAGGCGGGCGAGTTCGTCGGCCCCGGGCTCGGGATCCGGCTCGTCGAAGAAATACGCGATCGGCTTCCCGAAGTGGCGGGCCAGCGCGGCGAGCAGCTCGGTCGACGGGTGCCGCTTGGTCCCGTTGCGCAGCGCCGACAGGTAGGCCCCGCCCACCCGGATCTCCGGGTTGATCGCCTTGACGGCCGCGGCGACGTCCTCGTTGGTGTACCGCCGCCCGCCGCGCCCGGCCGGGCGGACCTCGTCGAACAGCCGGTTGAGGCGCTGCGCCAGATCGGGGGTGCCCGGAGTGTCCGCCATCGGGGAAGCCTCTCTGCCACGGAGACCGATTTCAACTGCTGGTTGAATCTATTCAGACAGTAGGTTTAGACTCACCAACCGTAAAGTTCAACTGCCAGTTGAGTCACCACGCCCGCCGCTCCGGTGCCGGCGTCCGCTGAACTCCTGGGCACCATGAACATGGCCGGATGCCACGGGGGCATCCGGCCATCACTACGTTAGGGCGTCCGTCCAGCCACGGGGGGAGCCGGACGGACGCCGCCTTATTGTGATTCCTCGATCTTTGTCCGTCAATGCCCCCCGCAGAATCGCCCCTCGGCGACCAGCCGCGCGAGGCCGGTCCGCCTTCAGGCTGCGGCCGCGACAATCAGGTCCGTCGTCGGCGAAGAGCGACTGAGCGGTACGGCATGAGTCGAGTCCACCTCGGTCACCGTCGAGCCGGCCCGCGCGGCCATGAACCGCTGCAGCTCAGCCGGGATCGAGACGTCCCGCGTACCGATCAGCGCCCAGGACGGCAGCGAGCGCCAGGTCGCCGCCCCACTGAGCTTCTCCCCGAGCGCCGCCGGATCGATCGGATGCTGAGCAGCAGCAAGCACCGCGACCGTCTCCTCGTCGAGGTCGGCCGCATACACCTCGCCGAACCGCTCCGGGCGCAGGTAGAGGGCGGTGCCACCCGGGTACGGCCGGGTCAGCGTGTTCTCCGGGGTGAGCCGGCTGCCGGGCAGCCGGGCGTTGAGCTCCCCCGCGGTCTCGTCCTGGTCCTGCTGGAACGCGGTGACGAAGACCAGCGCGCGGACCGCCGGGGTCAGCGCCGCCGGGTCGGAGATCACCGAGCCGCCGTACGAGTGCCCGGCCACGACGATCGGCCCGTCGATCGTCGCCAGGAAGCTCCGCAGGTGAGCCGCGTCGCCGGCGAGCGACCGCAGCGGCAGCACCGGGGCGTACCCGGTGAAGCCCCGCAGCCGCAGGTCGGCGAGGACGCCGTGCCAGATGTCCGGGCCGGTCAGAGCGCCGTGAACGAGGACCACAGTGGGCTGTGCAGATGTCATGCCAGGAATTCTGCGAGCCCGCGGCGCCGACCGGCAGTGGCAGGAATGACATCCGGCGATAGCATCGTGCCATGGATCGTCATCGCATCGCGGTACTGCTCGCCGAGCAGGTCCTGCCGCTGGACTTCGCCATCCCGATGCACGTCTTCGCCCGCGAGGCGCCGGAGTTCTACCAGGTCGGCACCGCGACCGTCGACGGGAGCCCGATCGGGGTGGCCGGCGGCCTGAGCCTCGTTCCGGACGGTGACCTGCGGCTGCTGCGCGGCGCCGGCACGGTGATCGTGCCCGGATACGCCGAGGCCGCGGTCCGCCCGTTCGATCCGCGGGCGCTCGACGCCCTGCGCGCGGCGGCGGCCGGCGGCGCCCGGATGATCTCGGTCTGCTCGGGGACGTTCGCGCTGGCCCAGGCCGGGTTGCTCACCGGGTTGACGGTCACCACGCACTGGTCGCTCTGCGACGAGCTGGCCCGCCAGTTCCCGGCGGTCACCGTCGACCAGGCCGCGCTGTTCGTCGACAACGGGGCGGTGCTCACCTCGGGCGGCGTCACCGCGGGTGTCGACCTGTGCCTGCACGTGCTCCGCAAGGACCTCGGCCCGGCCGTCGCCAACCACGTGGCCCGGCGGATCGTGGCCGCCCCGCGCCGCGACGGCGAACAGACGCAGTACGTGGAGGCGGCACCGGTCCCGCCGGGCGACGACGCGATCGCCGCCGCCCAGCAGTGGATGCTCGCCGTGCTCGACCGGCCGATCACCGTCGCCCAGATGGCCGAGCGGGCGAACCTGTCACCGCGGCAGTTCTACCGCCGCTTCCAGGAGCGCACCTCGGCGACGCCGCTGGCGTGGCTGCACACGCAGCGCATCGCCCGGACCAAGGAGCTGCTGGAGACGACGACGATGCCGGTCGAGGAGATCGCCGGCCGGGTGGGCCTGGGCACGCCCGCGAACCTGCGCACCCACTTCCGCCGAGCCACCAGCATCTCCCCGTCCCGGCACCGACACCTGTTCAGCTGACGCCCATTCCCCCGTCCGCCTCCCCCGCCAGTTCCCCCGTTAGCTTCCGCCGTCAGCTCCTCCCCTTAGCTCCCCCGTCAGCTTTCCCGGTCGGTTTCTACCGGTCGGCTTCCTCCGTCGGCGGAACGACGGTGCTGACGATTCCGGTCTTCACGTCGTAGGCAAATCCCGTGACTTTGATTCTCGAAGAGATTTGAGACGCACCCCGAATTTTCCGTACGTCGAGCGCAACGGTCACCGCCGGATCCAGAACAGCAAGCGCGGCCGTCTCCGCGTCGTCGAAACCCCGCTCGGTGAAACCGTGCCGGGTCCGGTCGTCGGCGAACAGCCCCGATCCGCAGTCGGTATGGTGCATGACCGCGAGCTCGAACCACTCCGCGTCCGGGGTCTTGGTCTCATGCAGATAGCTGATCCAGGCCAGATCCTGAAGAACCGCCGGGGTGACCCGCCCGCCGACATTCCGAGCGACGATGGCGTCGCCGAGCCCGAGCCCGAACAGCGCGGCCGGATCCACCCGAGGATCGATGCAGGTCACAATGTAGACCTGCCGGTGCGGAAGGAACGGAATAGCCGGCTGGCGGCCCTTCAGATCACCAGCAGCAAATCGGTCATTGTTCCGCAACAGCTCATCAAAATTGCTCACCCGCCGATGCTCGCCCCAATCCCGGCACACCCCCATAGCCGATAGTGACACCCACCGAAAGAATCGTGCCGCGCCCGTCAGCTTCCCGGACACCGCCAGCTTGCCGGAAGCCCGTCAGCTTCCCCGAAGGCCGCCAGCCTGCCGGACGGCCGCCAGCGTCCCGGGAGACCACCGGCCTGCCGGCAGGCCGCCAACTTCCGGAATGCCATCAGGTTTCCGCGCGGCCATCAGCTCCCCGGAAGGTAAGGCGGGGCGACGCCCCACCCCCAGTGCGGCACCGGGGCCTGCTGGACCACGTCGGCACCCGGCGCGGAGTTCGCAAGGGCGATCCGGGTCCCCCACTCGACGTAGCCGACGAACGCCGCCCGGAACTCCGGATCGGCCGGCAGCCCCGCATCGTCAGCCGCCAAGCTCATCAACGATGCGAACCGGAACCGCTGCTCCGCCGTGATCCCGAGCCCGACGTGCTTGTTGACCATGCGGTGATAGCCGCCGAGGTCGCTGCTGTAGGTCGCCGGCCCACCGAACACCTCGATCCACCAGGCCGTGACGTGCTCCCGATGTGCGGCGGACACCCCGCCAGGAAACAGCGGCGAGATCAGCTCATCGTGCTCAACCCGGTCGTAGAACGCGTTGATCAGCCGGGCAAAAGCGGCGTCGCCGCCCGCCCAGGCGTAAAGAGTCGGAGTCTCTGACATCTGCAACACTGTA
Source organism: Actinoplanes sp. L3-i22 (assembly GCF_019704555.1). Lineage (NCBI taxonomy): Bacteria > Bacillati > Actinomycetota > Actinomycetes > Micromonosporales > Micromonosporaceae > Actinoplanes > Actinoplanes sp. L3-i22. The sequence continues at coordinate 5,682,208 of NZ_AP024745.1, read as the reverse complement.
ATCATCGCAACCCGTGATCGGTGCCCCACGGCCCGAGACGCCAGTAGCAGGCAGCGGAGGGCCAGCAAGGCGACGGCAAGGCAGCATGGCGGGGCGGCAAGGCAGCGGGGCGGGGCAGCGGGGCGGGGCAGCGGGGCGGGGCAGCGGTGCAGCGGGGCGGAGCGGCGGGCGGAGCGCGTCCCCGACGCCGACGCTGGAGCAGGCCAGCGGGGCGGCAGGCCGGCAAGGCGGCGGCAAGGCGGGGCAGCAGGGCGGGGCGGCAGGGCGGGGCGGCGGCTCAGGTGCGGGCCGCGGCGATTGTTTCGATCTGCTGGATGACCAGGTCGGGGCGGTCGGTGGGGACCTCGTGGGAGCTGCCGGCGGCGGTGACCAGGGAGCGGCCCGGCCCGGCCGCGACGAAGGCGGCCGCAGCCGTGCGCCAGCGCTGGGCGTCCTCCGGGAAGCCGTCGAACGGGGTCTTCTCCGAGACGATCACCGTGGCGGGGATGCTGTCCGGCCAGGTGAGCTGGTGGTAGGCCTGGTGCACCGGAAGGTAGCTCGCCGCGGTGGCGAGCAGCTGCCGGTTCGCCTTCGTGGTCGGGTCCGCCTTCGCCGCGTCGACCTGCGGCTGGACGGCGGCGGCGACCCGGGCGGTCTCCTCCTCGGTGAAGAACTGCGGGAGGTTCGCGTCCACCAGCAGCGCGTGGGAGATCAGCTGCGGATTCTTCCGGGCGAGGTAGGTCGCGACCTCGCCCGCCTGGGAGTGGGCGACGAGGAGCACGTCCTTCGTGACGCCGAGCTCGTGCAGGCCGGCCTCCAGATCGCCGGCGGCGGCCTGCGGGTCCCACGGGCCGGGGACCGCTTCGCTGTCGCCGACGCCGGCTCGGTCGTACGTAATGATCTGGGATTTTGTCTCGGCATGGAGCTTGGCGACGATCGCTGTCCACTGCGTGGAGTCCTCACCGCCGCCCGCGTCCAGGACGATCGCGGGCAGGTCACCGGCCGTGACGTGGAAGGCGAGGCGGTGCCCGTCGTGGTCGACCATGTGCAGGCCGTCGGTGGCCTGGCCGGCGTCGCAGCCGGTGAGAGCCGTGGCCGCGACGGCCAGCAGGAGCAGGGTGCGGGGAATTGCGGAGAACGTCATGGATCGGCCTCACTGCGCTGGTGACTTGAGCGAGGTCAATCCTTCAGCTCGGCGCGCCTCCCGCCCATCCCGCAGGCGTTACCTCCGTGGTGGGGTTGTCCCCCTGGGGACAGCCCCAGGGGAAGGCCGGGAGCTGCGGAAACGGCCCGGTGGATCGACACGCGGCCGGGTGTCCGGAGTTCGGCGGCGAGACGTTCGCCGCACCCTGCGCCGGGGACGAGCGGGTGCGGCCGGGGCTCTGTCAGGATGGTCGGTGAGGCGCCGGCTCACGGCGAACGGAAATGGGGTGCGGCATGGCCACGGAGAAGGCGATTCTGGCCGGGGGCTGTTTCTGGGGGATGCAGGACCTGATCCGCAAGCGGCCCGGGGTGGTCACCACCCGGGTCGGGTACACGGGCGGTTCGGTGGCGAACGCGACGTACCGTAACCACGCGGGGCACGCCGAGGCCATCGAGATCACGTTCGATCCGGCCGTCACGTCCTACCGGGAGCTCCTGGAGTTCTTCTTCCAGATCCACGACCCGAGCACGGTGAACCGGCAGGGCAACGACATCGGCGACAGCTACCGGTCGGCGATCTTCTTCGAGAGCGACGAGCAGAAGTCGGTCGCCGAGGACACCATCGCGGATGTGGACGCGTCCGGGCTGTGGCCGGGCAAGGTGGTCACCGAGGTGACCGCGGCCGGGCCGTTCTGGGAGGCCGAGCCGGAGCACCAGGACTATCTGGAGCGGATCCCGGACGGCTACACCTGCCACTTCCCGCGGCCGGACTGGAAGCTCCCCCGCCGCGGCTGATCACCCGCGAGCAGCCGGTGCGGCACCACGCCGCGCCGGCCCACCCATGACGCCGCGGACGGCCGGCGACCAGGCCGCACGCGCGGCGATCAGGCCGCGCGCAAGACGACCAGGCCGCACGCGCGGCGATCAGGCCGCACGCAAGACGACCAGGCCGCGCGCGAGGCGATCAGAGCGCGGACAGTTCGTCGAGCACGCGATACAGCCGCGCCGCGTCCGCCCGATCGCCGGGCACGGGCACCGGCTTGCCCCGGCGCAGGGCGGTCAGCGCCGCCCGCGGCGGCCGATCGAGCAGACCCGCCAACGGTAGGGCGGCAGCCGCCGGCGTGGCCCCGAAAGCCCGGGCCGCCACCCCGACGATCGAGCGCATCGGCTGGTCGAAGTACCGGTGCATCCCACTGTCCACGAACAGCGGGTTGTACAACACGTACCGAATAATGGTGTCGGGGTTGTGCCCGGCGAAGCCCACGCCGAGCAGGTCATTGGCCCGGGCCCCCTGCATGGTCGCCGCGGTCAGGGAGTATCCGCTGGTCAACTGCAGGTCGTCCCAGTGGATCCGCCCGGCGCGGATGCCCCCGACCCCGCAGAGGTTGAGGATCACCGGCGTGTCCGCGCGTTCCAGGGCCGGCCGCAGCCCGCTCGCGAGCAGGTGTTTCGCGAGCACGCCGATGGCGAACGTCTGCTCGAGACCGTCCGCGGTGACCACCCGCCGGGGCGAGAACCGGCCGGCCGACAGCACCAGCGCGTCGATCCGGTCCGGGAGCCGCCCGATCAGGTCTCTGGTGGCTTTCACCGAGGTCAGGTCGCCGTCGGCGTGACCGAGGGCGACGACGTTCCAGCCGCCGGCGGCCGCCCGGTCGGCGAGGGCCCGCCCGATTCCGCGGGTCCCGCCCGCGATCACTGCTGTGCGCATACTGGGATCGTCAGCCCGGCCGCGCACCCGGCGAAAGAAGGCACATCGATGTCACCGCCTCTCCCGGTGAACAGAAGCGCATCGATGTCACCGCTGCTCCCGCCGCTCGTGACCGAGGCCGACCGGGCCACCTGCGCCGCCACCGACGTGCTGCGCCGGGTCGGCGAGAAGTGGAGCGTGCTGCTCCTGGCGATCCTCGAGCGGCGGCCGCACGGTTTCAACGAGCTGGACCGCACGATCGAGGGCCTGAGCCGCCGGATCCTGACCCGCACGCTGCGCACGCTGGAGGCGGACGGCCTGATCAGCCGCCGCCCGGCGCCGGACCGGGTCGAATACGCGCTCACCGATCTGGGCCGTTCCCTGCTGCCGTTGATCATCGCGCTGGGAGAGTGGGCGGTCGAGCACGCCCCGGAGATCGAAGCCGCCCGCCGACGAGCCGGCCAAACCCCAACCTAAAGGCCGAATCACGATTGTGTACGGCGTGAGCACCGCCCAGCACCGTCAAGCGTTCGCACACTGATTGTCCACAGCTGACTCATAGCCTTCGGTCGACAGGTCAATCGGCTCAGCAAGGAGCGACGCGACATGAAGATCAAAGGCATCGGGCGGATCACCGCCGCGGTCCTGGTCAGCGCGACGGCGGTGGTTGCCGCCGGGCACGCCGCCCAGGCCACCGGCGGGCACCGGGCGAAGCCGACCGTGGTTCTGGTCCACGGGGCGTTCGCCGACTCCAGCGGGTGGAACGCCGTGGTCCGCAAGCTGCAGCAGGACGGCTATCCGGTCGTCGCGGCGGCCAATCCGCTGCGCGGCGTGGCCTCCGACGCGGTCGCGGTCAAGGCGCTGCTGGACAGCATCGACGGGCCGATCGTGCTGGTCGGGCACTCGTACGGCGGGATGGTCGTCAGCCAGGCCGCCGCGGGCGACCCGGACGTGAAGGCGCTGGTCTACATCGCCGCGTTCGTGCCGGCCGCCGGGGACAACGCCGCCGAGCTGTCCGCCCAGTTCCCGGGCAGCACGCTCGGGCAGACGCTGCACCCCGTCCCGCTGCCGGACGGCAACGTGGACCTGTACGTCGACCAGAAGCTGTTCCCGCAGCAGTTCGCGAGCGACGTGCCGGCCGCCGAGGCGACCCTGATGGCGGTCGCCCAGCGACCGGTGACCGCGGGCGCCCTCAACGAGGACGCCACCGGCCCGCAGGCGTGGCAGACGATCCCCAGCTACTACCTGGTCGCCGACGCGGACCGGAACATCCCGCCGGCCGCCCAGCACTTCATGGCCGACCGCGCGCACAGCGTGGTCCGCGACGTGAAGGGCGCCTCGCACGCGGTGTTCGTCTCCCAGCCGAAGATCACCGCGGCGTTCATCGAGAAGGCCGCCCGCGAGCGCGCCTGACCGGAGACCGGCGGGTGGCGGAGCGGTTCGCCTGTCACCCGCCTTTTCCGGTGACTATGACGTGGCCGTGCGCGGCCGCAGGTCGTCGAGCACGTCGTTCAGGGCGGCGATCACCGCGGGGGAACGGGCGGTCAGGTCCGCCTCGCTGGTGACCGCGCCGTCGACGCGCACCAGCACGCTGACGGTCGCGTTGCCGGAGCAGGCTTCCGCCCGTACCAACGGGTGGGTTTTGTCTTTCTGGTCCTTCTCGACCACCGCCAGGGCGCCGTCGCCCGCGCCGGTCAGGTGGACGACGAAGTGGCCGAAGCTGCGATAGCCCTTCTCGTGGTAGGCCAGGTCGTCCAGCTGGGAACTGCCCGGATCGGCGCGATCGATGTCGACCGTGACGGAGAAGACCGTTCCCTCGTACGACCAGGCGCGCTGGAACCCGGACGCGTTGTCGAAGCCGTTCTGCGAGGCCAGCGGGCCGGTCGTGACGAGCACGCCGCCGCTGACCGTCGGGGCGTCGCCGGCCACCGAGTACCAGGACGGCCGCGCCGGCGCCGCGGACGCGGGCGTGGATGCGGGCGTGGATGCGGGCGTGGATGCGGGCCGGGCGGCCTCGCTGTGCGCGCATCCGGCCACGGCGAACAACACTGCGGCGCCGGCTCCGAGCCGGCGCACCGCTCCCCCATTGATCATGACCGCAGAATGTACCGCCTAGGGCCAGGCGCCCAGCTCGGTGGCGGCGGTGAACGTCGAGCGCAGGAACGCGGACAGGGTCGCGTCCGGATCCGGTGCGTCCGCCACCACCTCGTAGGGCAGCAGGAACTCCCCGAGGTCGTGGTCGAAACGAGCCCCGTCGACCGCGAGCGGCCAGTCCCGATAGGACTTCGGCTCCGGGTAGGCGTAGGCGTAGAAGGCGCCCTCCGCCCCGCCGCCCGGCCAGAAACCGCAGCTGGCCAGCTCGTGCGAGTAGCCCTCGCGCATCACCGACGGCGGGCAGTTCGGGGCGCCGCCCGGGTGCGGGGGCGCGGTCCGGCCGGAGAAGCGGGTGTAGGCCAGGTCCATCGCGCCCCAGAAGAAGTGCACCGGGCTGGCCTTGCCGGTGAACTCCGAGCGGGCCCGGTTCATCACCAGCCCGGCTCGGGTCAGCTGCTTCCAGAACCGCCGGACCGCGTCCCCGTCATAGGACCGGTGGATCTCGTCCCCGGCGAACGGGATCGCGTGCTCGACCTCGTTCGGCACCGCGTGGATGGCCGTCGGCACACCGAGCGTGGTGAGCGCCGCCATCACCTCGGCGTAGAACACCGCCACGGTCTTCGGCTCCAGGATCACGCCGCGCGAGCGCCCGTCGCTGACCCGGATCTGCAGCACGTGGTCGAGGAAGTCGAACTCCAGCTCGGCCAGGCCGCCGGGGTACGGGAACGCCCCGGTGGTCAGCCCGCGCACGCTCGGGTGCAGCGTGACGTGCCACCAGTGGTTGACCGACGGCGCGTGCGCCATCCGGACCTTCCCGACGATCTGGGTCCACAGGTGCAGCGTGTCCCGGGTGTCGGCCCAGTCCGCCACCTTCAACCGTGGCCACTCAGCCATGAGCCCTCCTCGGAGTCGTTCGCTCGACCTTATGCGGCGCGGGCGCGAAAACTGGGTCGAACGGGCGCGGGCCAGTCGCTAGGCTCCCGGCGGATCGCGCTTCGCCGTACGCAAATCGGATTTTGATCTTCGGGGGTTTCGTGAACGCACTGGGTGAGCTGGTCGAACTGCGGGCGATGCGGCCCGGCGACGCCGACGCGCTGTGGCGGTGGAACCATGATCCGGATGTGATGCGGTTCATGACCGAGGGCTACCCGCAGTCGCCGGAGACGGTCGCGAAATCGCTCGGCGAGCGGCCGCGCAACGCCTACGACAACACCCTGTTCGGCGTCGAGAGCCGCAAGGACGGCAAGCTCATCGGCCTGATCGCGCTGCACGGCGCGGAGCCGGAGACCGGGATCGCCGAGCTCGACATCTACCTCGGCGAGAAGGACTACTGGGGCCAGGGCTACGCCACCGACGCGATGCGCACCGCCTGCCGCTACGGCTTCGACCGGATGCGCCTGCACCGCATCTGGCTGACCGTGCTCGACGGCAATGACGCGGCCCACCACGTCTACCGCAAGATCGGCTTCGTCGACGAGGGCCGCCTGCGCCAGGTCAACCGCCGCGACGGCCAGTGGCGCGACGCCCACCTGATGGGCCTGCTCGCGGGCGAGTTGCGCTAAATGCAAAACCCTTCTTTGGTACGGCCGTAGCCACCGCCCCCGGGGTGGCCGTCGCGATGCGGCGGCCACCCCGGCCGCCCCGCGCCTCGCCCAGGGTCCCGGCTAGAACTGCAGGTAGACCCAAGGGTCGGCGGGCGGGAACAGAGCGTCCAGGGCGGGCCAGGCTGATGACGGGATCACGCCGAGGCCCAGGGCCACCAGGTCCTGGGCCGACTGCACGCCGTAGACCAGGGCGGACAGGCCGGCCGCGGTCAGCCGGACGTCGGAGGACCCGCCGGCCGGGCTGACCGACAGCTTGCCGTCGGCGCCGTCCAGCAGCCAGTCGCCGCCGATCAGCGGGTCGTCGGTGATCGTCAGCGCGATCCGGCTCTCGCCGACCGGGAGGCCGGTCAGCGCGGGCAGGTCGAGGACCCGGACCATCGGCGGCGCCGGGTGCGGGACCGTGACGGTGGTGGTGATCGTGCCGGCGAAGTCGGTGGCCCAGAGTTCCGGCCGCGCGTCCGGCGCCACCACGAAGCTGACGTGCGAGAACTGGTCGACGTGCGTGGCCAGGAAGCGCAGCAGCAGGGTCCGGCTGATCGGGTCGTCGCAGAGCAGGTGCCGGGCGGTCAGCTCACCGCCGTAGTCGGCGGTCCGGTACGGCAGCGCGCCGGTGACCCGCCCGTCCCGGTGCACGGTGGCCAGCCAGTGGTCGTCGTCCTTGCGCCACTGGTCCCGCCGGTAGTCGGGGAACTCGGCGAAGCCGTGCCGGTCGAGCAGCTGCCGGTCCAGCAGGCCGCTCAGGTCGTCCCAGCCCTCGGCCATCCGGCGCAGCCGCACCTCGCCGGGCAGGTCCAGCTTGAGCAGGCCGCCGAGCACCTCGGGTCGGACCCGGACGGTCCGGTTCGCCGGCAGCCCGACGTAGCCGAGGCGCTGGTAGAAGCCGGCCCGGAACGGGTGCAGCGCGCTGACCGCGTAGCCGTCCGCGCGGGCCTGGTCGAGCAGCGCGTTCATCAGCACCCGGACGTGCCCGCGCCGCCGGTGCAGCGGGTGGGTGAGGACACCGCCGACGCCGAGCATCGGGTGGACGGCGCCGCGCACGTTCTGTCGCATCGGGATGCCACTCACGCTGGCCCGGGTCTCGCCGTCCTCCTCCGCGACCAGCGTGATGTTGCGCCGGGTGCGCATGTACGCGAGGAGCTCCTCGGTCCGCGCCGGGGTGAGCGGGGTGGCCTCGAAGGCGTAGCTGCTCAACCCGATGAGCTTCTCGAGGTCGTCGGCGGTGGTTCGGCGGATGTCCATTTGATCATCCTGGTCATCGGAAGCCGCCGGGTCCACGCCATTTGGCCGGGATCAGCTTGTCTGCGCCGCCAGGTAGGCGCGGTGCCGGCGGCGCATGATCAGCCAGCTGATCCAGCCGGCGCCGATGATGAAGCCGAAGCTGATGATCCGGTAGAGGACCACCGCGGCGATCGCGGTGGAGGTGGCGACACCGCCGGTGACCAGGCCGAGGATCAGCGCGCTGTCGATGATGCCGAGGCCGCCCGGGATGATCGTCACGGTGCCGGCGGCCATCCCGGCGCAGAACGCGAGCAGGACCTGGGCCGGGTTGACCGGGTCGTCACTGACCGCCTGGAAGCACATCCACAGGCAGACCGCGTCGAGACCCCAGTTCAGTACGGCGTAGATGGCGGCCGCGACCCCGTGCCCGGCGGTGAGGCGGGCCGAGCCGAGCTGCTCGGCGAACGTGCGGACCTGATCCATTCCGGTCTCGGCGGGCCGGCGGCGCAGCCGGTTGACCCGGGCCAGCACCGCCCGGGCCGGCGGCTCCACCATGGCGGGGCGCCGGGTGATCTGCCGGATCCCGACGACGATCAGCGCGATCACGACGACCAGGCCGACCAGGTTGTACCACTGCGGAGTCCCGTCGGAGGCCAGCGCGCCGACCGCGGTGACCACGGCGAGCGCGGTGGTGGACAGGATGCCGGACAGCGCGATGCACCACGAGGCGATCGCCGGCGTCGCCCCGAACCGGCGCAGCTGCTGGTAGTTGAACTGGGTGGAGAACGCCGGCCCACCCGGCAGCGTCTCGTTGAGCGAGTGCGCCGCGTAGGCGAGCGCCGCCGAGCGGTACATCGGCACCCGCAGGCCGGCCGAGAGCAGCAGTCGGCGCTGCATCCGGGCGTACGTGCCCATCGCCGCCACCTCGGCGAACACCGCGGCGGCCAGCCAGCCCGGGTCGGGCGCCCGCAGTTGCGACAGCGCCGAGGACAGCGACGGCCAGCCGACCACGAGCTCGACCGCGAACAGGACCAGGATCGCCGCCACCGCCACCGGCCGCACCCACCGGCGCCCGCCGCGGCGGGGTTCGGTCGGGGCGGCGGTCATCGGCCGGGTGGCGCCGCTGGTCAGGGTCATGTCCTAGGTAATCGGCCGATAGGGCGCCGGGTTGACCGTTGCGGGGTGCCGCTGCCGGATGACCAGCCAGCTGATCCAGCCGGCGCCGATGATGAAGCCGAAGCTGACGATCCGGTAGAGGACCACCGCGGCGATCGCGGTCGGCGTGGCGATCCCGCCGGTGACCAGGCCCAGGATCAGCGCGCTGTCGATGATGCCGAGACCGCCGGGGACGAGCGTGATGGTGCCCGCGGCCATCCCGGCGCAGAACGCGAGCAGCAGCTGGGCCGGGTTGATCGGGGCGTCGCTGACCGCCCGGACACACATCCACAGGCAGACCGCGTCGAATCCCCAGTTCAGCACGGCGTAGACGGCGGCCGCCGCGCCGTGCCCGGGAGTCAGGCGGGCCGAGCCGAGCTGGCCGACGAAGCCCTCGACCTGGTCCAGCCCCTGGTCGGCGGGGCGGCGACGGAGCCGGTTGACCCAGCCGAGCGCGACCCGGGCCGGTGCCACCGCGATCGCCGGGCGGCGGTTGACCTGCTGGAACCCGACGGCGATCAGGACCGTGACGGTGATCAGCGCGACCAGGCTGTACCACTGCGGGGTGCCGTCGGAGAGCACCGCGCCGGCGGCGGTGACGACCGCCAGCGCCGTGGTCGACAGGATCCCGGACAGCGCGATGCACCAGGACGCGATCGCCGGGGTCGCCCCGAAGCGCCGCATCTGCTGGTAGTTGAACTGGGTGGAGAACGCCGGCCCGCCCGGCAGCGTCTCGTTCAGCGAGTGCGCGGCGTAGGCGAGCGCCGTGGACCGGTAGAGCGGCACCCGCAGCCCGGCGGAGAGCAGCAGCCGGCGCTGCATCCGGGCGTATGCGGTCATCGCCAGCATCTCGACGGCGAGCGCCGCGACCAGCCAGCTCAGGCGCGGGTCGTGCAGCTGGGACAGCGCCGAGGACAGCGACGGCCAGCCGATCGCGAGCTCGACGCCGAACATGACCAGCACCGCGGCCACCGCCGCGGGCCGCAGCCACCGCCTGGTCCGGCGGGTGACGGGCTCGGTGATCTCGACCTGAATAGGCTCGACCAGCACGGTCATGGCGCACCTTTACTAGTCGGCCGGTTAGGTATCTCCGACGGTAGAGATTTGACTAGCCTTCCGTCAAGCTATTCAATGGCGTGTGGGAGGCACCACATTGACGGTCGACAACCGGCGCACCGACACCCGCGAACGGATCCTCGCCGTCGCGCTGCGGATGTTCGCGACCAAGGGCTACGCGAACTCGTCGCTGCGGGAGATCGCTGACGAGCTCGGCGTCACCAAGGCCGCGCTGTACTTCCACTTCAAGACCAAGGAAGACATCCTCAACGGCATCCTGCTCGGCCACCTGGAGCACATCAACGGGCTGGTCGACGACGCCACCGAGCACGCCACGACGCTGGCCGGCCGCCAGGACTTCCTGCGGCGGCTCGCCGAGTACCAGGCCGCCCGCAGCGTGCACCTGGTCCGGCTGATCCGGGAGAACTTCACCGAGATCGCCTGCCTGCCGCTCGGGACCGAGATCAAGAACGGTCAGCGGCGGCTGTTCGAGGCGCTCGCCGGGCCGGACGCCACCCTGATCGACCGGATCCGGGCCCGCACCGCCTTCATCGCCATCCAGAGCGCCGCCATCTCCACCGAGTGGGAGGAGGCCGACCAGCAGGACGTGATGGCGGCCGCGCTGACCGTCGCCCTGGAAGTCCTCGGCGGCCCGGACGCTCCGGCCGGTGCCCCCGGCGACGAGACCCACTCCCGGTAGCGGCACGCGGCTGGGTCGAACGAATCGTCGGCCCGCTCAGCAGCATGACTTCAGTGATGGCGCTGTGCGAGCTGGGCGTGACCGCGGCCGCCCGGAAACCGGGCCGCCTTCCGGGACAGCCCGGCCACGTGGTGCGACAGTGGCCGGCCGGGGTCGCCCGGGGCCGGCGACCGGGGGTCAGCCGGCCAGGCGGGCGACGCCCTTGCCGGCCGCCTTGGCGGCGTAGAGGGCCAGGTCCGCCTCGTGCAGCAGGCGCTCGATGTCGTGGCCGGGGCCGTCGGCCAGGCTGATGCCGACGCTGCCGCGGGGAAACAGGGTCACCCCGCCGATCGTCATCGGCTGGGCGAGCTGTTCGAGGATGCGGTCGCCGGTGGCCGGCACGTCGGCCCGGTCCGGCACGTCGGTGATCACGATCGCGAACTCGTCGCCGCCGAGGCGGGCCACGGTGTCCTGCGGGCGGAGCGCGCCGCTGATCCGGGCGCCCGCTTCGACCAGCAGGGCGTCACCGGCCGCGTGACCGTACGTATCGTTAATGATCTTGAAACCATCGAGATCCAGCAACAGTACGGCGGTGCAGGTCCCGGGCCGGGCCCGCTCCAGCACGGCGGGCGCGATCGTGTAGAAGGCGGCCCGGTTCGGCAGCCCGGTCAGCACGTCGTGATGCGCCTGGTGATCGAGGCGCTGCCGCTGGTCCTCCAGGTCCGTGATCAGGGCCTTGACCGCGAGCAGGTTGAGGAACTGCCGCAGCATCGCGAGCACCGAGGTCGACAACAAGGTCCAGACCAGAACCGGACTCAACGACCCAGTGTGTACGTACGGAACGGCCACCGAGAGCAGGGCCACGGTGACCGGCAGGTAGGGCAGGATGCTCCACGAGCCGGCGATCGGCTCGGCGTCCCCGGTGTCCGCGGCCTCGTTCGGCGTGACCATGGTCTGACTGGCCAGCCCGACGATCAGGCCGGCGGTGAAGTAGACGGCCCCGAGCCCGTTGGCGTACCAGGCGAGGCCGTACCCATGATTGTGGGTGCTGATGATCGCGGCGAGCGCGAACGTGGCCAGGCCGGCGGCCAGCAGACGCATTGATCGATATCGGCCGGCCGCCGGGCGCGACATCAGCATCAGCGCCAGCGCGGCGGCGATCACCTCGGGCATGATCGTGATCAGGAAGATCGCCCGGGCGCCGGTGTCCAGGCGGCTCGCCACCGGTTCGAGGACGGACTGCCACGACGTCGCGAAGATGGCGCCGGTCACCGTGGTGACGTCGATGACGTAGGTGACCCGGGCCAGCCGGTTCGGGAACGGGGGCACCGCGACCAGGATCGCCGGCACCGCGACCACCGCGGCCCCGATGCTGGTGGCGCTGGCCGCGCCGTTGATCAGCGCCACGCCGTTCAGCACCGCGTCCAGCGTGTAGAGCAGGTACGAGAGGCCCAGCAGGCCGCCCGATCCGGCGCCGAGCATCAGCCCGATCCGCTGCCGGCCCCGGTTCGCCCGGGCCTGCCGGCGGAAGCCGACCGCCGAGTAGCAGCCGGCGATCGCGATCGGCAGGCAGGCCAGGATCAGGCCGGCGCGCTCCGACAGGAACGGCAGCACCAGCTGCAGGGCGATCCCTGTCAGCACGATGACGGCGATCCGCGTCAGCAGCCGGTTGCTCACGGAGACCTGATCGGCACGCGGGGCGGCGGTTCAAGCCCTCCGGGACAGCGCCACACCCGCGGAACCGGGCAAACTGACCGTTGCCGTACCAGGACAGCGGAGGAGGATCATGGACTCGCTCACCGTGGAGACCGTCGTCGCGCGGGCGGTCGACCTGCCGCTGGAGCGGCCGGTGGAGACCGCGAGCGGCGTCATGGCGACCACTCCGCTGGTGCTGATCGACGTCCGTACCCGGGAAGGGGTCGTCGGGCGCTCGTACGTGCGGTGTTACACGCCGCTGGCGCTCGGCCCGCTGGCCGGTCTGGTCACCGCCGTCGGCGCGGAGCTGGCCGGGGGCACCGCCGCGCCGGTGCCGGTCCACCGGCGGATGCACGCGATGTTCCGCCTGGCCGGGGCCCAGGGGCTGACCGGGATGGCGATGGCCGGGATCGACATGGCGCTGTGGGACGCGCGCGCGGTCGCCGCCGGGCTGCCGCTCGTGACGCTGCTCGGCGGGGAGCCGGGGCCGGTTGACGCGTACGCGTCGCTGCGCGGGATGGCGGTCCGCGCCGCCGTCGCGGAGGCGGAGGAACTCGTCGCCGCCGGGTTCACCGCGGTCAAGGTGAAGGTCGGCGGCCGGCCCCTCGCCGGGGACCTGGAGGTGATCCGGGCGCTGCGCGCGGTCGTCGGGCCGGCCGCGCGGCTGATGGTCGACTACAACCAGAGCCTCACGGTCGGCGAGGCGATCGAGCGGGCCCGGGCGCTCGACCACGAGGGCCTGTACTGGATCGAGGAGCCGACCACCGCCGAGGACTTCGCCGGGCACGCCCGGATCGCCGCCGCCGCGGTCACCCCGATCCAGCTGGGCGAGAACTGGTGGGGCCCGCGCGACCTGGCCAAGAGCATCGCGGCCGGGGCCAGCGACCACGTGATGCTGGACGTGATGAAGATCGGCGGGGTGACCGGCTGGCTGCGGGCCATGGCCCTCGCCGACGCGGCCAGCCTGCCCGCCTCCAGCCACACGTTCCCGGAGTTCAGCGCACACCTGCTGGCGGTCACCCCGGGCGCCGGGTATCTGGAGTACCTGGACCACGCGCGGCCGGTCCTGGCCGCGCCGGTCCAGGTCCGTGACGGGCAGGTCCTGGTCCCGGAGCGGCCGGGCGCCGGCATCGAGTGGGACGAGGCCGCGATCCGCCGGCTGGGGGCCTGATCAGCCGGCCGGGTCGGCGGCCTCGCCCGGTTCGTGTTCGCCCTGGTCCAGGCGGAACGGTGGGTAGACGGTGGTGAGCAGGGTCAGGTAGGCGGCGACCCGGAAGTTCCAGCGGGCGATACCGACCAGCAGGTCGTAGAGGCCCTGCGGGTACCGCCCGGTGAACAGCAGGCTCACCACCACGACCAGCAGGACCAGGCTGACGAAGCTCACCGGCCGGGCGGTCACCGAGGTGTCGTCGTAGTGGTGGGTGCCGGCGCCGGCCAGCGCGCCGAGCAGGAGGCCGTGCGGGATCGCGAACAGCCAGGCCACCAGCGGCAGCCAGCGCGGTGGCGGCGCGGACTCCTCGACCGCCAGCCGGGCCGGGTAGTCCGGCACCTCGGCCAGGGTGAACGGCGGGTACCGGTCGGTGCCCAGCGCGTAGTAGCCGTAGTAGCCGACCCGCCAGGACCAGCGCAGGACACCCAGGTTGTAGGCGCGGAGCCCGGCCGGGTAGCGGCCGGTGAACAGCACGGCGAGGTAGGCGACGAGGGTCGCGACGATCAGGCCGAGCCACAGGAACGCCAGGATCACCACGTGCGGGATCAGCAGCAGCCATTTCACCAGCCAGAGCCATCGGCTCAACTGCTCGTCACGGTGTGCCTCGACGTGTACCGGATATCGGGTCATGACACCTCCCGGAGGTTGTCTCGTCCGTCCCACCGTCGCGCACCGGCCGCCAACCGGTCAGGGCCGTTCGTCCCCATTGCCGGTGGCCGTCACCCGGCTCGGCCCGGCGGGCAGCAACACCTCGGACAGCGGGCGGCGCGGGGTACGCCCGGACACCCGCCCGTAGCCGACCCGCAGGACCATCTGCGCCGGCGTCCGGCCGAGCACCGATCGCACCGCCGCCACCTCGACCGGCTGGCTGATCGGCGTGGTGGCCAGGCCGAGCCAGGTCGCGGTCAGCAGCACCCGTTGCAGCGCCATCCCGGCCCGCAACCAGTCCGCCCGGGTGTCACCCGCGGTGGCCAGCACCATGATCGTCGGATGCGGCTCGAACGGCTCGCGCGGCCGGGGCCCCGGCCCCACCGGGACGAAGTCCCGCATCGGCATGATCTCCAGGGCGTCCCACGGGGCCGCCGCCCAGACCGGCACGCCGTCGTGACGGGCGTTCTGCCCGGTCCATCGGCGCAGCTCGTCGGCGTAGTGCGGGCGTTCCCGCAGCCGGCGGTCGGCGGCCCGGGCCAGGCCCAGGATGGCGTCGCGGGCCACCGGGCCGGCGACGGTCAGCGTCGCGCCCTCGCGGCGGGCCGCGGACCGCAGGCGATCGACGGCGCCCGCCGGCACCGCGACGTCGGCGAACGGCGAGCGGTTGGTGTGCCGGTGCGGGATCGCCGCGGCCAGCTGCTCGGTGAGCTGGTCGACCGGCGTCACCCGGCCCGCGGTGACCCGGGCGGCCAGGGCCGGATCCGCCGGGTCGGGGAGCAGGTCGCACCGGACGTCGTACCCGGCCCGGCGCATCGCGAGACGCAACGTGAACACGGCCGCGCCGACGCTGATCAGGTGCTCACGGCCAGCCGGGTCGATCACCGGCAGGTGGCGCCCCGGGTCGGCGTACACCTCGACCTCCGGCGGCGTGACCCGGAACTTCCACGGCTGGCTGTTGTGCAGCGACGGCGCGGTGGTGGCCAGGCGCACGCAGTCGTCGAGGACGCCCCGCGACGGTGGGACGAACGACGGGCTCATCGTGCCTCCCCTCAGCGCCGGGAGATCTGCAGGGTGCGCAGGCGCTGCTCGTACTCCTCCGCGTCGATCTCGCCACGGGCGAACCGGTCGGCCAGCACCCGCTCGGGCCCGGAGCCGCTCCCGCGGCGCGCCGGCCAGGCGGCCACCACGGCGGCGACGGCGATCGCGAGAAGGAGCGACACGACGATCACGGCCCAGCCCGATCCCATCGACATGACGTGCGGATAGTCGTACATCATGGAAGTGCTCCTCTCTTTTTTCTTTCGCACCTCCATCGTCGGCCCGCCGGGCGCTGCCGGTCAGTGCCGGACGACTCCCCCGGCCGGGTCAGCCGGCGAGCGGGACCCGCCAGGTCACCACTGTGCCGGCGCCGCCGCGGGCCGGGCCGATCCCGAGGGAACCGCCGAGATCCTCGGCACGCCCGCGGACGTTGACCAGGCCGCCCCGGGCCGTGCCGGGGTCGGTGCCCACCCCGTCGTCCTGCACGCAGAGCACCAGCTCGTCGGCGGTCGCCGACACCGACACCCGGGCGCTGGACGCCTGTGCGTGCCGGGCCACGTTCGACAGCAGCTCCCGCAGGACGGCGAGCAGGTCGGGCACGATGTCGTCGGGGACCGCGCTGTCCAGCGGGCCGTTGGTGTCCAGGGTGGGCCGGAAGCCCAGACTCGCCGCCACCGCCTCGACCACCTGGTGGATCTCGCCGCGCAGCGACGGCCCGACCGGGGCCCGCAGCTCGAAGATGGAGCGGCGGATGTCGCGGATCGTCGCGTCCAGGTCGTCGACCGCGGTGTTGATCCGCTTGACCGCGTCCGGCCTGGTGACCTGGTGCACCATGGCCTGCAGCTGCATGCCGGTGGCGAACAGCCGCTGGATCACCACGTCGTGCAGGTCCCGGGCGATCCGCTCGCGGTCCTCGAGCACCGCCAGCTGCCGGCGTTCCTCCTGGGCCCGGGCCCGGTCCAGGGCCAGGGCGGCCTGCCCGGCGAAGGTGGACAGCAGCACGGCGTCCTCCTCCCCGGTCGCCTGGCCGGCCGGCTGGGTGACGATCAGGACGCCCCGCAGCGCGTCGGTGCCGGTGAGCGGCGCCGCCAGGGCGGGCACGGCGGGAATCTCGCCCGGCCAGTCGGTGACCGCGCGCAGGTTCTCGACGGCGCGGTAACTCTCCTGGCCGAGCGCCGCGACGGTATCCCGGTCGACCGGGACGAACCGGCCGCACAGCTGGGCACAGACCGGGTCCGCGCCCTCCGCCGCCTCGATCACGTACCGGCTGTTGTCCTCGTCGTAGAGCATGACCAGGACCAGCTCGGCGGCGGCCACCTCGCGGGCCCGGCGGGCGATCAGCCGCAGCGCCTCGGTCCGCCGCACGGTGCCGAGCAGCACACTGGTGATCTCGGCGGTCGCGGCGAGCCAGCGTTCCCGGCGCTGGGCCAGCTCGTAGAGGCGGGCGTTGTCGATGGCGATGCCGGCCGCCGCGGCCAGGGCGATCACGATCTCCTCGTCGTCGTCGGTGAACTCGACGGCGCCCCGCTTCTCGGACAGGTAGAGGTTGCCGAAGATCTGCCCCCGGGTGCGGACCGGGACGCCCAGGAAGCTGTGCATCGGCGGATGGTTCGGCGGGAAGCCGAACGAGTTCGGGTGCTCGC
Organism: Actinoplanes sp. L3-i22; assembly: GCF_019704555.1. Lineage (NCBI taxonomy): Bacteria > Bacillati > Actinomycetota > Actinomycetes > Micromonosporales > Micromonosporaceae > Actinoplanes > Actinoplanes sp. L3-i22. The sequence goes on along the minus strand of NZ_AP024745.1, from coordinate 5,665,356 downwards.
GGATCTCCGGCAGCCGGACCGGCTCCGGATCGGTGATCAGCAGGCCGAGCATGCCGCGCCCGTGCGGCAGGTCGCCGATCCGGGCGTGCGTGGCCGGGTCCACGCCGTGGGTGACGAAGTCGGCGAGGCTGCCGTGGTCCGGCGCGAGCACGCCCAGCGCGCCGTACTTCGCCCCGACCAGGGCGCACGCCGCCGTCACGATGCGCCGCAGGGTGCTGGACAGGTCGAGGTCGGTGCCGATGCCGACGACCGCGTCGAGCAGCGCGCGCAGCCGCTCGCGGCTGGTCACCACGTCACCGACGCGGTCGAGCATCTCCTGGAGCAGCTCGTCCAGCCGGACCCGGGACAACGGCGGAAGGCCCAGGGAGAGCGGCTCCGGCCGCTCGCCGGCAGCCGCCTGCTCGACCATGCCGCCAGCCTACTGGCGCGGCCTCCACTCTGGAACGGACCGGGCCGGGACGATTCACTCCGGGGTCACGCGATACGCCCCGAGCAGGCGGGCCCACCAGGGACGATGCCCGGCCGGGCGGAGCGGGGGGCAGCCGGTGCGCTTGACGCTGACCCAGCCGCCGGGACCCATCGTGACCGCGCCGATGGCCGGCCGGCGCCGGGTCGCCGCCGTGGTCACGGCCACCGCGACGACCACCGCGCCGACCGCCGCCAGGACCGCCCCGGCCAGCCGGTCGAGGTCCACGACCGGGCGGTAGACCGCGGTGTCCGGGCCGACGATCCAGGCCCCGACCGCGCGATCGCCGTCGGTCACCGGAAGGACCGTGATCCGGCCCTCCGGGGCGGCCGTCCCCGGCCGCCCGTCGTATGTCGTGGTCATCGCCCGCTCCTATCGGCTGTCCGAACCGGTCGTGCCGGCGGCTACCGCGGCCCGGCCCGCCTCCAGCCGCGCGACCGGCACCCGGAACGGCGAGCACGAGACGTAGTCGAGGCCGGCGTCGTGGAAGAACCGCACCGAGGCGGGATCGCCGCCGTGCTCGCCGCAGACGCCGGCGGTCAGCCCGGGCCGGGCGGCGCGGCCACGCTCCACCGCGATCCGCACCAGTTCGCCGACGCCGTCCCGGTCCAGCGTCTCGAACGGCGAGGACGCGAAGACCCCCAGCTCCAGGTAGCGGCCGAAGAACGCGCCCTCCACGTCGTCGCGGGAGAAGCCCCAGGTCATCTGGGTGAGATCGTTGGTGCCGAAGGAGAAGAAGTCCGCGGCGGCCGCGATCTGCCCGGCGGTCAGCGCGGCCCGGGGCACCTCGATCATGGTGCCGATCCGGATCGGCGGGGCGCCCGGGACCGAGGCGAGGACCGACTCGGCCTCCGCCCGGACGATCTCGAGCTCCTGAACCGTGCCGACCAGCGGCACCATGATCTCCGGCCGGGGGTCACCGCCCGCGGCGACCCGGGCCGCGGCGGCCTGCGCCACCGCGCGGACCTGCATCGCGAACAGGCCGGGAATCACCAGACCGAGCCGTACGCCGCGCAGGCCCAGCATCGGATTCGACTCGTGCATCCGGCGGACCGCGTTGAGCAGCACCCCGGCGTGCCCGGCGTCCTCGCCGAGCGCCTCGGCCCGGGCGACCCGGGCGGTCAGCTCCGCCAGCGGCGGCAGGAACTCGTGCAGCGGCGGATCGATCAGCCGGATGGTCACCGGCAGCCCGTCCATGGCCGTCAGCAGCTGTTCGAAGTCGGCGCGCTGCAGCGGCAGCAGGGCCGCCAGCGCGTCGTCGCGCTCGGCCTCGGTCCCGGCCAGGATCAGCCGCTCGACCAGGACCCGGCGGTCGCCGAGGAACATGTGCTCGGTGCGGCACAGGCCGACCCCGGTGGCGCCGAACCGGCGGGCCCGGGCCGCGTCCGCGCCGGTGTCGGCATTGGCGTGCACGCCGAGCCGGGCGACGTGATCGGCGTGGGTCATCAGGCGCTCGATCGCGGACAGCAGCGGATCGCCGTACGCGCTCGCCTCGCCCTCGAAGTAGCGCACCACCTCGGAGGCGTGCACCGGCACCGGGCCGGGGTAGACCCGGCCGTTCGCCCCGTCGATCGAGATCACCTCGCCGGCCCGCACGGTCCGGTCGCCGACGGTGAACGAGTCCGGCCCGATCCGGATCTCCTCGGCGCCGCACACGCAGGTCTTGCCCATGCCGCGGGCGACCACGGCGGCGTGCGAGGTCTTGCCGCCGCGGGCGGTCAGGACGCCCTGGGCGGCGATCATGCCGGGCAGGTCGTCCGGGTTGGTCTCCCGGCGGACCAGGATGACCGGCCCGTCCGCGGCGGCGGCGGCCGCGGAGTCGAAGACCAGGGCGCCGACCGCGGCGCCGGGCGAGGCCGGTACCCCGGTGGTCAGCGGCTCCGGGGCGGCGCTCTCGTCGAAGCTCGGGAACATCAGCTGGGCCAGCTGTTCGCCGGTGACCCGCCGCAGCGCCTCGTCGAGCGTGATCGCACCCTCCTCGACGAGCTGGGCGGCGATCACGAAGGCGGCGGCCGGGGTGCGCTTGCCGACCCGGGTCTGCAGCATCCAGAGCTTGCCGTGCTCGATGGTGAACTCGATGTCGCACAGGTCGCGGTAGCGCTGCTCCAGCCTCTCCATGATCGACAGCAGCTGCGCGTAGCTCACCGAGTCGACGTCGGCCAGTTCGCCCAGGGACATCGTGTTGCGGATGCCGGCGACCACGTCCTCGCCCTGGGCGTTCCGCAGGTAGTCGCCGTAGCTGCCGCGCCGTCCGGTGGCCGGATCCCGGGTGAACGCCACCCCGGTCCCGGAGTCGTCGCCGCGATTGCCGAAGACCATCGCCATCACGTTGACCGCGGTGCCCAGGTCCTGCGGGATGCGCTCGCGCCGGCGGTAGAGCACCGCCCGTTCGGCGTTCCACGACCGGAAGACCGCCCCGATCGCCAGGAACAGCTGTTCGTGCGGGGCCTGCGGGAAGACCTGGCCGGTCTGCGTCTCAAAGACTTTCTTGTACGTCTCGACCAGGTCCCGCGGCTCGTCCCCCGGCTCGGACCCGAACGCCTCGGCCGGAATGTCGAACACCGTCCGGCCGAACATCTGGATCAGGCGCCGGTAGGAGTCCCAGGCGAACCGCTCGTCGCCGCTCTGCTGAGCCAGGCCGGTCACGCTGCGGTCGTTGAGGCCGATGTCCAGGATCGTCTCCATCATCCCCGGCATCGAGAACGCGGCACCGGAGCGCACCGAGAGCAGCAACGGATCCTTCTGGTCGCCGAAGCGCTTGCCGAGGCCGGCTTCCAAGGCCTGCAGATGTTCCTCCACCTCGCTGAGCAGACCGGCCGGCATCGCCCCCGAGCGCAGATAGGCCCGGCACGCCTCGGTGCTGATGATGAACCCGGGCGGCACCGGCAGGCCCATCCGGGTCATCTCGGCGAGGTTCGCACCCTTGCCGCCGAGCAGGTCCTTGAGGTCCTTGTTGCCGTCACCGAAGTCGTAGACGTATCCAGACACCTGAATCCCACCCTCGCTCGCTCGCGGTTCGCCTTCTCCCCTCCTTGCTAGTCCGCGGGCGTCCCCACCGAGTAGGGCCGCCGGCCCGCCCCGGCGGGTCCGGAAGCCCTGTTCCCTCGCCGCGCCCGGGCGTCCAATGGGAGGACGGGGACCGCGGTCACGAACGAGACGGGAGAGGCATCATGATGGCCAGGACGGGCGACCGGATCGTCATCGAAGTGGACGGCCCCCACGGCCACCGGCGGGAAGGCGTCATCACCGCGGTGGGCCGGGCCGGCGGGCACCCGCCCTACCGGGTCCGGTGGCTGGACAACGACCACACCACGCTGATCATTCCCGGGCCCACCGCGCGGATCGAGGCGGCTTCCTGAGCCCGGTGCTCCTCAGTACGTCACGAACGGATCCTGCGGGTGGTCCAACTTCCGGTCGTCGAAGGCGTAGCCCAGGCTGGACCGCACCTCGACCACACCGTCGACCTTCCGGGTCAGCCGTTCCGCCAGGTCCGCCGAGGACCGGCGGTCGACGTTCCCGGCGAGGTCGACGACCCCGTCGGTGACCGCGACCGTGACGCCGTCGGCCTCGTCGATCAGGAACGTGCGCAGCACCCCGATCCGGACCTCGGTACCGATCTCCTCGTCCGTACGCAGGTGGGTGCGCAACAGGTCGCCGCGGGACGCGATCCCGACCAGCCGGCCGCGGTCGTCGGTCACCGGCAGCCGCTTGACCCCGTGCGTCTCCATCAGGCGGGCCGCCGCGGCGATCGGCATGCCCTCCGGGGCCACCACCGGCGGAATGCTCATCAGGCCGGCGGCCGTCCGGGCCGAGGCCTTCGCCCGCTCGTCCCGGCGGCGGCGCCGCTCGAAGATCCGGGGCTGCTCGTCGCCATCGTGTTCGATCTTGCGAAGCAGGTCCGCCTCGGAGACCACGCCGATGACCCGCCCGACGTCGTCGATCACCGGCACGGCGCTGATCCGCCGCTCCACCAGCAGGTCCACCAGCTCCCGATAGGTGGCGTCCTCCCGGACCGACACCACGTCGCGGGTCATCACATCGCCGAGCTTCCAGGTCCGCACGGTAATCCTCCCTCTCCACGTCTCCTGTTCTCACCGTGACCGCCCCAGGTCCCGGCGAACAGGGGCTTACGGCCCTGACCGGCGGGCATCGACCGGGATGACGATGCGAGACAAGACCAGGAGAGGGAGGACGTCATGCGGACACAGACCGTCGTCGTCGCGGCGGACGGTACCGAGCCCGGCCGGTCCGCGATCGTGTGGGCCGCGGCGGAGGCAGAGCGCCGCGGACAGCCGTTGCGCGTCGTCACCGTCATGGACTGGGACTGGCAGACCTCCCGGTACGGATACGCCGGCGACCTGTTCGAGACCGAGCGCCGGCACGCCGACGGCCTGGTGGCCGGCCTGGCCGGCCGGGCGCGCGAGGCCGCCCCGGCGATCGAGATCGAGACCGATGTCCTGGTCGGGGATCCGGCCGCCCAGTTGATCATCGACTCGGCGACCGCGGACCTGATGGTGCTCGGCTCCCGGGGGCTCGGCGGGTTCGCCGGACTCCGCCTCGGCTCGGTCAGCCAGCGGGTCGCCACGCACGCCCACTGCCCGGTGGCCGTGATCCACGGGAGCCCCGCGGGCGGCGACCGGCCGGTGGTGGCCGGGGTGGACGACTCCCCCGCCGCCGACGGCGTGCTGGAGGCCGCGTTCACGGCGGCCCATCAGCGCGGTGCCGACCTGGTGCTGGTCCGCTCCTACCTGCCGCCGTACCCGCACTACCGGGGCACGCTGCCGCACGCCTCGGTGGACACCCCGCAGCAGGACGCCGCCGAACGCGCCCGGCTCGTCGAGCAGGTGGCGCCGTGGCGGGCGAAGTTCCCGGACGTCCCGGTGGAGACCCTGATCTCGCACGACGGCGCCGCCGGTGTCCTGGTCGGCGTCTCGCACGGAGCCCAGCTGGTGATCGTCGGCAGCCGCGGGCACGGCGTCATCGCCGGAACCCTGCTCGGCTCGACCGGACTGCAGCTGCTGCACCACGCCGAGTGCCCGGTCATGATCATCCGGCCCCGGGACGGAAAGACCCGCTGACCATCCGCGAAGGAGGCAGACATGAGGAATCACCTGATCGTCGTGGGAGTGGACGGCTCCGCGAGCGGCCGCCGCGCACTGCGGTGGGCGGCCCGCGAGGCCGCCGGCCCGGGCACCGCGGTACGAGCGGTGCTGGCCTGGCACTGGGACGGCATCGAGACCGACGTGGTCACCGCGACCTCGCCCGAGGAGGAGCGCCGGCAGGCCGGCCTGGTCCTCGACCGGGAGGTCGAGGCGGTGATCGCCGAGCACGGTTCGGCCCTGCCGATCGCCCGGGAGCTGATCGAGGGATCGCCGGCCGAGGTCCTGACCGCCGCCGCGCGGGACTCAGACTTCCTCGTGCTGGGCAGCCACGGGCACAGCGGGCTGCGGCACCGGGTCCTCGGCTCGGTCAGCGAGGCCTGCATCCGCCAGGCGACCTGCCCGGTCGTGGTGATCCCGTCCGGCACGGGCAAGGCCGGCACGGGCAAGGCGGAGCCGGAACCGGCCCTGCGCACCGAGACCGCGCAGCGCTGACCGGACTCCGCCGACCGGCCCGGGACCTGGGGTTCCGGGCCGGTCGGCGTTGGACGCGACCGGGCGGTGCCGCCGTCAGGCCGCCGGACCGGCCCCGTAGTAGGCCGCCCGCATCAACCCTTGCATGTCGTCGAGCATGGGCATCCGCGGGTTCGCCGGCGCGCACTGGTCCTCGTAGGCGTTGAGTGCCTGTTGCGGCAGGGCGGCCAGGAACGCCTGCTCGTCGACGCCGATCCGGGCGAAGCTGGACTCGATGCCGACCTGGTCGCGCAGCCGTTCGACGGCGCCGGCGAGTGCTTCCACCGCCTCGGCGGGTGTCGGCGCGGGCAGGCCGAGCATGGTGGCGATCTCGGCGAAGCGCTGCGGGGCACGGTAGCTCTCGTACTTCGGCCAGCCGGACAGCTTCGACGGGACGCTGCCGTTGTAGCGGATCACGTGCGGCAGCAGCACCGCGTTGGTACGCCCGTGCGCGATGTGGAAGGTCGCCCCGAGGGTGTGTGACATGGCGTGCACGATGCCGAGGAAGGCGCTGCCGAACGCCATGCCGGCGATCGTTCCGGCGTTGTGCATCCGTTCCCGGGCCTCGCTGTCGCCGTGGATCACCGAGCGTTCCAGGTTCGCGAAGATCAGCCGGATCGCCTGCAGGGCGAGACCGTCGGTGAAGTCGTTGGCGTAGACCGACACGTACGCCTCGATCGCGTGGGTCAGCGCGTCGAAGCCGCTGTCGGCGGCGATGGTCCGCGGCATGCTGGCGGTCAGCACCGGATCGACGATCGCGACCGTCGGGGTCAGCGCGTAGTCGGCGAGCGGGTACTTCTTGCCGGTGCGGTGGTCGGTGATGACCGCGAACGGCGTCACCTCCGCGCCGGTGCCCGACGTGGTCGGCACGCAGACCAGCTGGGCCTTCGCGCCGAGGCCGGGGAACGCGAACGCCCGCTTGCGGATGTCGAAGAACTTCTCCCGCATGTCCTCGAAGTCGATCTCCGGGTGCTCGTACTTGAGCCACATCACCTTGGCGGCGTCCATCGCCGAACCACCGCCCAGCGCGATGATCGTGTCGGGCCGGAAGGAGCGCATCAGCTCGGCGCCGCGCTCGACCGTGGTCATCCGCGGCTCGGGCTCGACATCGTCGATGATCTGGACCACGACCCGGTCCGGACGGCGTTGCAGGACCTGATCGATACGTTCCACGAAGCCCAGCCGGGTCATGGTCGCGTCGGTGACGACGGTGACGCGGCGGACGTCGGGCATGTCGGTCAGGTACCGGATGGCGTACGGCTCGAAGTAGATCTTCGAAGGCACCTTGAACCACTGCATGTTGTTGGTCCGTCGTCCGACCCGCTTGACGTTGATGAGGTTGATCGCCGAGATGTTGTCGGACACCGAGTTGTGCCCGTAGCTGCCGCAGCCCAGCGTCAGTGACGGCCGGAACGCGTTGTACATGTCGCCGATGCCGCCCTGCGAGGCCGGCGAGTTCCAGATCACCCGGACCGCCTTGACCCGCTTGCCGTACTCGACGGCCAGCTGCTCGTCCTCGGTGTGGATGACCGCGCTGTGGCCCAGCCCGTGGAACTCGACCATCGCCGCGGCGGCGTCCAGCCCCTCCGCCCGTGACGCGACCCGCAGCACGGCCAGTACCGGGCAGAGCTTCTCCCTGGTCAGCGGCTCGTCCGGGCCGACCTCGCCGACCTCGGCCAGGATCACCGAGGTGTCCGCCGGCACGCTGAAGCCGGCCCGCCCGGCGATCCAGGCGGCGGACTGGCCGACCACGTCGGGGTTGAGTTTCGCGCCGCCGCACGCCGAACCGAACGCGGCCGCACCGAAGATGAACTGCTCCAGCAGACGCTTCTCGTCGGCCGAGGCGACATGCGCGTGCAGGCCGCGGAACTCCTCGACGACGGCGTCGTAGATCTCGTCGTCGATGATCGCGGCCTGCTCGGAGGCGCAGATCATGCCGTTGTCGAACGACTTCGACAGCACGATGTCGTTGACCGCGCGCTTGATCCGCGCGCTGGCCTCGATGTAGGCCGGCACGTTGCCCGCGCCGACCCCGAGGGCCGGTTTGCCCGCCGAGTAGGCCGCCCGGACCATGCTGTTCCCCCCGGTCGCCAGGATGGTGGCGATGCCCGGGTGGTGCATCAGGGCCGTGGTGGCCTCGACCGACGGGTGCTCGATCCACTGGACGCAGTTGGCCGGCGCCCCGGCCGCGACCGCCGCGTCGCGGACGATCCGGGCCGCCTCGACGCTGCATCGCTGCGCCGCCGGGTGGAAGGCGAACACGATCGGATTGCGGGTCTTCAGCGCCAGCAGCGCCTTGAAGATCACCGTCGAGGTCGGGTTGGTCACCGGGGTGATGCCGGCGACCACGCCGACCGGGTCGGCGATCTCGGTGATGCCGCTGACCTCGTCCTCGCTGATCACCCCGACCGTGCGCAGCTTCGCCATGCTGTGCGTCACGTGCTCGCAGGCGAAGATGTTCTTGACCGCCTTGTCCTCGAAGACACCGCGGCCGGTCTCCTCCACGGCGAGCCGCGCCAGCGCGGCATGCCGGTCGAGAGCCGCCACCGACGCCTTCTTGACGATGTGATCGATCGTCGCCTGGTCGAAGGAGCCGTAGTCGGCGAGCGCCTTCGCGCCGGCGTCCACCAGGGCATCGATCGTGATCACAACATGCGGGTCCACGGTCATGAACTTGTCACCTCAACAGTCGTTGGCGTCAGCACCTCCATGTCACTCGACGCGCGACGCGGGCGGCAGGGCCGCTGGTCCCGACGGGCACGGGCCATCGACCCCGGCGCTCCGAAACTTTCGGTGGAGGTGTCCGCAACTTCGCCGTTGTTACGAAGTCGAGTCGCAATGAAACCCGTTACATGCGGGACTGAGCTGGGATTTTGCCCGGCCCGGCGAACGGATTGCTACCGGAATATTTCCGTAAGTTGTTGACAGTGGAGTGACGGCGGGCCAATACTCGCGCTACCGACAGGGATCGCCCACCGTCGATTCCCGTCCCGCTGCCTGGCCGTCCCCAGGCCTCCCCCGAAGGAGCCCGACATGCCCGACGCTCCCCACCCCACCCGCCATCGCGGCCGTCTTCGAGCGGTGTTCGGCGCCGCCTGCGCCGTGGTGGTCGCCGTCACCGGCGCGACGTTCGCCGGCCCGGCCCGGGCCGACACCACCGTCACGACCAATCAGACCGGCACGAACAACGGCTACTACTACTCGTTCTGGAAGGACAGCGGCAACGTCAGCATGACCATGGGTGCCGGCGGTCAATACAGCACCCAGTGGAGCGGCATCAACAACTTCGTCGCCGGCAAGGGCTGGTCCACCGGCGCGCGCCGGGCGGTCAGCTACTCCGGGTCGTTCAACCCGAGCGGCAACGCCTACCTGACCCTGTACGGCTGGACCACCAGCCCGCTGATCGAGTACTACATCGTCGACAACTGGGGCACCTACCGCCCGACCGGCACGTTCATGGGCACCGTGAGCAGTGACGGCGGCACCTACGACATCTACCGCACGCAGCGGGTCAACCAGCCCTCGATCCAGGGCACCGCCACGTTCTACCAGTACTGGAGCGTCCGCCAGTCGAAGCGCACCGGCGGCACGATCACCACCGGCAACCACTTCGACGCCTGGGCGTCCAAGGGCATGAACCTGGGCACGTTCAACTACCAGATCCTGGCCACCGAGGGCTATCAGAGCAGCGGCAACTCCAACATCACGGTCGGCGGCACGACCGGTGGCGGCGGCACCACCACTCCCCCGCCGACCGGCGGCGGTGGCTGCACCGCGACCCTCTCGGCCGGTCAGCAGTGGAGCGACCGGTACAACCTGAACGTCGCCGTCTCCGGCTCCAGCAACTGGACCGTGACGATGAACATCCCGTCGCCGGCGAAGAGCATCGCCACCTGGAACACCACGGCGAGCTACCCGAGCGCGCAGACCCTGGTCGCCACGCCGAACGGCAGCGGCAACACCTTCGGCGTGACCATCCAGGCCAACGGCAACTGGACCTGGCCGTCGGTGTCCTGCAGCGCGAGCTGACCCCCGTACGGGAAAAGGAATTTGATCATGCGAAAAATCATCGCTGGACTGGCCGCTGTCGCAGCCGCCGCGAGTTTCGTCGCCATCAATGTCACCGCCGAATCCCAGGCCGCCACGTGCAACGGCTATGTGGGACTGACCTATGACGACGGGCCGACCGCCGGAAACACCCAGAATCTGCTGAACACGCTGAAGGCCAACGGGCTGCGGGCCACGATGTTCAACGAGGGCCAATACGCCGCCGCGAATCCCTCGCTGGTCAAGGCCCAGGTGGACGCGGGGATGTGGGTCGGCAACCACAGCTACACGCACCCGCATCTGACCCAACAGAGCCAAAGCCAAATCGATTCAGAGATTTCCCGTACGCAGTCAGCCATCGCCAATGCCGGTGGTGGCACCCCCAAACTGTTCCGCCCGCCGTACGGTGAGACGAATGCGACGCTGAAGACGGTCGAGCAGAAATACGGCCTCACCGAAATCATCTGGGACGTCGACTCGCAGGACTGGAACAGCGCCAGCACCGACGCGATCGTGGCGGCGGCCGGCCGGCTCACCAACGGTCAGATCATCCTGATGCACGACTGGCCGGCCAACACGGTCGCCGCCATCCCGCGCATCGCCCAGGGCCTGGCCAGCCGCAACCTGTGCGCCGGCATGATCTCCCCGCAGACCGGCCGGGCGGTCGCGCCCACCGGCGGCGGCACCACGCCGACCACCGGTCCGACCACCAACCCGCCCAGCGGCAACTGCACCGCGACCCTGTCGGCCGGCCAGTCGTGGAGCGACCGCTACAACCTCAACGTGACGGTCTCCGGCTCCAGCGCGTGGACCGTGACGCTGAACATCCCGTCGCCGGCCAAGGTGATCGCCACCTGGAACACCACGGCGTCGTACCCGAACGCGCAGACGCTGGTCGCCAAGCCGAACGGGGCCGGCAACACGTTCGGGCTGACCATCCAGACCAACGGCAACTGGACCTGGCCCTCGGTCTCCTGCGCCACCTGATCCGTTCCCCCGCTCCCCCGGGGCGGGGCCGGCCCTTCCGGCCCCGCCCCACTACCGTTCGTGCCATGACGGGGGCACCGATCGACATGGACGCACTGATCGAGCTGACCGAGTCGGCCGGGTACGGCCCGCACGACCCGGTCGTGGCCGGCGCGGGCGAGGTGTTCCTGGCTCAGGGGCGCACCGCGACCGGTGCGCCGTTCACCGCCGACACGCTCGTCTACCTCGCGTCGGTGTCCAAGCAGATCACCGCCGCCTGCGCGGCGCTGCTCGTCCGGCGGGGCCGGCTGGACCCCGAGTCGGCCCTGGCCCGGTGGATGCCCGAGCTGCCCGGCTGGGCGCGAACCGTGCGGGTCCGCCACCTGATCCACCACACGAGCGGCCTGCCCGAGGGCGTCCACCTCGACGACCTGCTGCGCGCCGAGCCGGAGCGCACCACCGCCGGCGTGCTCGGCGCCCTCCGCCGGATCGACCGCCTGGCCGCGGAGCCCGGCACGGAGTTCCGCTACAGCAACGCCGGCTACGTCTGCCTGGCCGTCGTCGTCGAACGCGCCGCCGGGCGGCCGCTGCCGGAGTTCGCCCACGAGCACGTGTTCACGCCACTGGCGATGCCGAGCAGCCGGTACTGGACCGGCCCGGCACCACATCCACCGGGCGCCGCGCCACTCGACCCGCTGGTGCCCGCGCCGCTGTCGCCGGGTGACGGCGGGGTGTGGTCGACGGCCCGGGACCTGATGCGCTGGAACGCGGCGCTCGACCGCGACGAACTGGGCGTCACCGCGCTCCTGCAGACGCCGGGTCACCTGGACGACGGCACCCCGCTCGACTACGGGTGGGGCCTCGCCGTCCGCACGCACGCGGGCCACCGGGTCTACTCGCACGCCGGCAGCTGGCCCGGGTCGAGCACGCAGCTGCTGCGCTTCGCCGACCGGTCCGCCGGGTTCGTCATCATCGCCCTGGACGACGACATGGACCGCCTGGGCGCCCTGACCCTGGCCCTCGCCCGCGCCCTCGGCGACCTGATCGGCCGGCCCGGCGAGGGCCGGCGATGACCGCTGCGCCGGCGTTCACCCTGCTGGTCGCCTCGGCGGCGGCTTTTCTGCTGGCCATGCTGTCGGCGGTCGCCGGGTTCGGCGGCGCGGTGTTGCTGCTGCCGGTGTTCACCGCGCTGTTCGGGCTGCGCTTCGCCGTGCCGATGCTGACGCTCACCCAGCTGTCCAGCAACGGCTCCCGGATGTGGCTCAACCGCGACGCGATCCGGTGGCGACTCGTCGGATGGTTCGCGGCCGGCGCCGTGCCGCTCGCGGTCGCCGGCGGCCTGCTCCTCACCCACGCTCCGCTGAGCCCGCTCAAACGCGTCCTCGGCGTCTTCCTGATCGGTGTCGTCGGGTGGCGGCATCTGGCCCGACGCCCCGGCTCGCCCAGCGACCGCACGTTCCTCGGGGTCGGCGCGGCCTCGGGCTTCGGATCCGCGCTGTTCGGCTCGGTCGGCCCGCTGACCGCGCCGTTCTTCCTCGCGTACGGCCTCGCCCGCGCCGCCTACATCGGCACCGAGGCGACCGCGGCGATCACCATGCACCTGACCAAGATCGCGGTCTACGGGGCCGGTGACCTGCTCACCACGCGGGTGCTCTGGTACGGGGCCGCGCTCACCCCGGCCACGCTCGCCGGCGCCTGGGCGGGCAAGAAGACCGTCAACCGGGTCAGCGACCGCACGTTCGTCGTGCTGGTCGAAGCGGGCCTCGTCATCGCCGGGCTGCTCTTCGTCACCGGCCTCTCGTGACCACCGTCAGGTCAGGTGGCCGAGGAGGCCGGGGCGGGGGCTCGACTCGATCACGCCGAGGGCGTGCGGGTCGATGCTCCAGGCCGCGGCGACCCGCATGACGTCGTCCTGGTCGGCCCACATCCCGCCCGGTTCCGTCGCCGAGAACCCCATCTCGATCTCCACCGGAGTGGGCGCGCCCGTCTCCTCGCACCCCTCCTCGGTGGACTCGCTGCAGTACACGTGCCGGACGAGCCGCCCGTCCACGGCGAGCGCCCACTCGGCATAGTCCGCGACCCGGTGATTGCCGAAGTACTGCACCTCGGTGCCGAGCTCCGCGCTGAGCGACGCCACGGACCGCCCGCCGGACCAGCGCCCGGCGTTGACCACGAAGATCCACCCACCGGCCGGCGGCGAGACGAAGACCTGTCCACCGCGGGCGGCCGGCACGCCCTCCGCCCAGCCGGTCGCCGTGCCGCCGGCCAGGCCGATCGCGGCGGCGACCCGCTCGACCGTGCTCGCCCGCACCGCCAGCCAGCACTGCTTGATCCCGAAGCTCGTCCCGGCCGGGGTCCCGGGCGGCAGATGCTCGACCGGAAGATCCGCGATCATCCGGCCGGCCTCGGCGCACACGGCGGCGAGGTCGCCGGCCGAGCCCAGCCAGGTCCGCTCCGCGACGGGCCGGTTCCCGGCACTGCCCGCGCCGGTGAGCCGGGCCGAGCCGGTGGACAGCTCCTCGAGGTGCACGGTCGCGCACCCGTTGAGCAGGTGCCAGTCGATCCCGGCGGCGGCGAGCGCCTCGGCGTACTCCGGATTCTCGCCCCGGTCCCGGTCCGACTCGGCGAGCGCGGCCCGGACCGCCGCGAGAAGTACCGCGGGCTCGGCGGTGAACACCGGGCCGACGACGGTCGCGGCGACGACCGGCATGACGATCAGCCGGCCGGTGGCCAAGGTCATGATCATCGCCTGGCGGATCGCCGGCCACCGTGGTTCGGCCGCGTCGAGGACGCCGCGCACCATCGCGCCGAGCTCGTGCGGGACGTCGCCGACCGCCCCCACCGGCATCTCCGCCTCCGGGCCGGCCGGGTCGACGGCGACCTGCCACGTGTCGTCGCTGAGGAAGACCCGCGCGGACTTCTCCGGCCGGTATCGCCAGGCCGGGACACCGACGACGTCCGCACAGAACCTCCGCCACGAGGCCTGTTCGTCCCGGTAGGACTCCGGGTCCAGCGCGTAGAGTCGCAGAATCGCCTCGCCCAGCCCCGCGCCGGCGGCATCGCCGTCGACGGCCACCCCGGTGGTGAGCCGGCCCCGCGTCACGAACGTGCGCCCCTGGAAGACCTCGACCTCGCCCCACGACACGCCCGCACCCTAGATCATCGTCAGCCGGCGGCCGACGCCCGCAGGCGCGCGGGGTGCGCCGGGCCCGGGCGCAGCACCCGGTCGCGGGCCTCGGTCAGCGCCGCCCCCGGGTCGATGCCCAGCTCCTCGGCCAGGCGCTCGCGCACCCGCCGGTAGACGTGCAGCGCCCGCGCCTGCTGCCCACTCGCCGCCAGCAGCAGCACCAGGCGGGCCTGCAGCACCTCGTCGAACGGGTCCCGCCCGGCCGCCGCCTCGATCGCCGGGAGCAGCCGATCGCCGTCCCGGCAGCTGAGCGCTTCCGCGGCGGCGGCCCGGGCCACCGCCGTACGCTCGCGCTCCACCGACCGGAATGCCGGATGTTCGCGCAGCTCGGCGGCGATCCCGTCGGCGAGCGGCCCGTGCCACACGGCGAGCGCGTCCGCGTACCGGGCCGCCGCCTCGGCCCGGAAGCCGGCCGCGGACCGCCGCCGCGCCTGCCCGGCCAGTTCCCGGAACCGCAGCAGATCCAGGGTCCCGGCGTCGGCCCGCAACCGGTAGCCGCCGCCGACCCGGCGCAGCCAGCCGCCGGGCGCGCGCGCCGCCAGCCCGGGTTCCAGGCGCCGGCGCAGCAGACCGACATTGCGATGTACGGCGTTGACCGCGCTCGCCGGCGCCCGCGGCCCCCACATCGTGTCGACGAGCTCCGGCACGCTGACCGGCTCCCCGCCGGCGATCAGGAGCACGGTCAGCAGCGCCCGGCACTGCGGCGGCCCGAGATCGATCTCGTGGGCGCCGTGCCGGGCCCGCACCGCTCCGAGCACCGTGAAGGACAACTGTGAGGTCGACATGGAAAACATCCTTCGGCGTACGGCCCGGCCAGGCATCCGTCCGACGACTGTGCCGGTCTTCGGAGGATGCAGTCGTGCCATACTTCGCCACGTGCACCCCAGGTCGGACCGTTGATCGGCCGGTCCGGGGCGGTGTCCCGGCTGCGGGCGCTGTTCGACGGCCGGCCCGTCGCCGGCGCGGCGCTGGTGGTGCACGGCGACGCCGGCCTCGGCAAGTCCACCCTGGTCGACGACACCGTGGCGTTCGCCGCCGGCCTCGGTGTCCGGACGCTGGCCGGTTCCGGCGCGGAAGCCGAGTCCCCGATCCCGTTCGCCGCCCTGCACCAGCTCATCCATCCCCTGCTGGACCGCGCCGACGCCCTGCCGGTGCGGCAACGGTCCGCGTTGCGCGCCGCGTTCGGGGCCGCGGACGGTCCGGCCGACCGGATGCTCGTCGCGCTGGCCGTGTTCAGCCTGCTCACCGACCTGGCCCGGGACCGGCCGCTGCTGCTGGTCACCGAGGACGTCCAGTGGATGGACCAGCCGTCGGTCGAGGTGATCGGGTTCGTCGCGCGCCGGCTCACCGCGGCCCCGATCGTGCTGGTGGCGACGTGCCGGCCGGCCCCGTCCGATCCGCTCGGCGCGTACGGGCTGCCCCGCCTGGTCCTCGCGCCGATGCCCGCGGCGGAGGCCGCCGCCCTGCTGGAGTCGGTCAGCCCGGGGCTCGACGCCGAGATCCGCCACCGGGTGCTGGACGAGGCGGAGGGCAATCCGCTCGCGATCGTCGAGCTGGCCCGGGCGCTGACCCGGCAGGTCCCGCTGGACCCGGGCACGCTGCCGCCGCGCCTGCCGCTGACCGGCCGGCCGGGCTCGGTGTTCGCCGGGCGGGTGGCCGCGCTGCCCGCCGACACCCGGCGGTTGCTGCTGCTCGCCGCGGCCGATCCGGGCCAGTCGCTGGCCGACCTGGCCCGGGCCGCCGCCCGCACCGGCCTCGATCTGGATCCGCTGGACGCGGCCGAGCGGGACGACCTGGTCACGGTGGCCGGCGCGCGGCTGCTGTTCCGCCATCCGCTGCTCCGGCCGACGATCTACCACGGGGCCACCCTGGCCGCGCGCCTCGCCGCGCACCGGGCGTTCGCCGAGGTCGTCGACGATCCGGTCCGCGCGGTGTGGCATCTCGCGGCGGCCACCGTCGGCCCGGACGAGGCCGTCGCCGCTGAGCTGGAGCGGACCGCGCGCGGCGAGCTGGCCCGTGGTGGGCCGGCCGCCGCGATGGCCGGTCTGCGGCGGGCCGCCCAGCTGTCCCCGGCCGCCACCGCCCGGGCCCGGCGGTTCGCCGAGGCGGCCGACGCCGCCCGCCACGCCGGCCGCAACGACCGGGCGATGGCGCTGATCCGGCAGGCGCGCGAGGGCCCGGCCGATCCGGTCGCGGCGGCGCTGACGATGATCACCGAGGCCACCGTGTCGCTGACCATCGGGCACCGCGAGTACGACATCGCCGCGCAGGTCGCCGTGGCCCGGGCGGTCCTGCCGGTCGACCCGGGACTGGGCGCCGAGGTGCTGGTGATGGCCGCGATGCACTGCCACAGCCGGGCCGCGCCGGCGGCGGTGCGCGACCTGGTCACGGCGGCGGTGCTCGACCTGCACCTGGACCCGGCGGACCCGCGCCGGGTGATGGGCCTGGCCGCGGCCGACCCGGCCCGGTACGTCCGGCAGGTGCGCCCGGCCATGCTCGCGGCGATCCGGGAGCTGCCCCGGTTGCCGTACCCCGTCCATGTCGCTCTCGCCCTGGCCACGGACGCGCTGCACCTGCACGTCGAGGCGCAGCGCGCCTGGATGGCCACCGTCGACGCGACGCAGCACCGGGGCGCCGTCGCCGAGCTGTCCGTCGCGCTGAGCAGCCTGGCGTCGTCCCGCCTGCACACCGGGCAGCTCACCGAGGCGCTCACCGAGGCGGACGCCGGCCGCCGGCTCAGCGAGGAGCTGGATCTCGGCGGGGTGGCCGCCTACGCCGCCGCGACCGCCGCGATCGTGCACGCCTGGCGCGGCGACACCGCGGCGCTGGACGAGGTCCTCGCCGTCGTGGTCCGTCCGGCCACCGCCAACGTCGTCGCCGACCTGGATCGGGCCCGCGGGCTGGCGGCGCTGGCCGGCGGCCGGTTCGCCGCGGCCGCCGACGCGTTCGTCGCCGCCCGCGCGCACCCGGCCGCGGCCGCCTGGGGCATCGCCGACCTGGTCGAGGCGGCCTGCCGCGCCGGGCAGGCGGACCGGGTGCGCCCGCTGCTGGAGCAGACCGCCGGGTACGCGGAGCCGTTCGACTCGGCCCAGTTGCGGCTGCTGCTGGAACGCGCCCGCGCGCTGCTCGCCGACGGACCGGCGGCCGAGCGGCACTTCCGCGCCTCGATCGCCGAGGGGGTCACCGGGAAGTGGCCCCTGGAGGTCGCCCGGACCCGGCTGGTCTACGGCGAGTGGCTGCGCCGGCAGCGGCGCAGTGTCGCCGCCCGCGACGAGCTGGCCGCCGCCGCGCAGGTCTTCGACACGGTCGGCGCGACGCCGTGGGCCGACCGGGCGCGCCGGGCGCTGCGCTCCGCGGGCGTCTCCGTGCCGCAGACCGCCGGATCGATGTCCGCCCTGTCCGGGTCCGAGCTGCAGATCGCCCGGCTGGCCGCCACCGGGCTGTCCAACCGGGAGATCGGTGACCGGCTCCAGCTGTCGCACCGGACGGTCGGCGCGCACCTGTACCGGATCTTCCCGAAGCTCGGCATCACCGCCCGCGCCGAGCTGCGCCAGGTGCCCGGCATCGACGCGCCTACCCCTGACGACTGAGCAGGTCGGCCAGCGCGGTCCGGTTCGGCACGCCCAGTTTGAAGTAGATCCGGTGCAGGTGGGTGCCGACGGTGCGGTGCGACAGGAACAGCCGCCGGCCGATCTCCCGGTTGGTGATCCCGCCCGCGGCGAGCCGGGCGATCTGCGTCTCCTGTGCGGTCAGCCCGGCCCCGGCCGGCGGTTCCGGGTCGGCCACCGTGACCCCGGCCGCGACCAGCTCGCGGCGGGTCTGGCCGGCCCAGGCCGCGGCGCCGATCGCGGTGAACAGCTCCAGGGCGGACCGCAGGCGGCCCCGGGCGTCGGTCACCCGGCGGCGGCGGCGCAGGCGGATTCCGTACGCGAGCAGCAACCGCGCCCGCAGCAGCGGCCACGCGTCGAGGTCACCGGCGAGCGCGACGCCGAACACCTGGTCGGCGTCCTCGTCGTCGGAGAGGATCGCCCGGGCGTACACCAGGTTGACGTCGAGACCCGGTGAGTCGGTCCGGCCGGCCACCTCGGTGAGGGCGGCGACCGTGGACCAGGCCTCGTCGGCGCGGCCGAGATGGCGGCAGGTCTCCGCCCAGTCCCCGATCAGCCAGTGCTGGATGAACGGGTGGTAGGCCGGGTCGGCCGGATCAAAAACGGTCCGCAACTGCTCGTACGCCTGCGGGTACCGGCCCGCGCCGAGCAGGGCCGTGGCCCGCACCAGCCGCAGGTGCGCGATCGCCGGCCCGGCCAGCACCAGCTCCATCTGCGCCGTCACCGACTCGGCGAGCGCCTCGTCGCCGCGCTGGGCGGCGGCCGCGCCGGTCCCGAGCGCCGCGATCGCGATCATCCGGGGCTGGCCACTGGCCCGGCCGAGCCGGACCGCCTCGTCCGAGACGATCTCCGCGTCCCGCGGCCGGCCGAGCTGGATGTACATCCAGGCGGCCGCGCCGAGCGTCTCGACCAGCTGGCCGATCCGGCCCTGGGCCCGCAGCCCGGGATAGGCGAGTTCGAGCAGCTCGGCCGCCCGCGGGTGGTCACCGACCGCGGCGGCGGCCATGACCAGATGGGCGAGCCCTTCCGGGTCCCCGGCCCGGGCGGCGGCGACCGCGGCCAGCCGGCCCCGGACCGTCCCGGCCTGCCGGATCGGGTCGCACCACGCCATCACGGCGAGCTGACGCGGCTCGGACAGGCTCGGGTCCAGTTCGGCGGCGAGGGTGGAGAGCTCGGCCCGCGACTCGTCGTCCATCGTCGAGTACCAGCAGCGCAGCGCGAACCCGAAGAGGTGGTCGAGCGCCCGGTCGATCTGCCCGGCGTCGCGCAGGTCCCGCACCGCCGCGGTGAACGCCGGGACCCGCTCGACCCCGGTCCAGGCGCGCAGTCCGACGGCCTCCTCGACCCAGCTGAAGTAGTTGCGGGTGGCCGGGTCCAGGTCGACCCCGGCGGCGACCTCGAACAGGTGCCCGAGCAGGTCCATCCGGCCGAGGTTGCTGGCGAAGTCGACGGCGGTGAGCAGCCGGTCGCCCCGGCGGGTCTGATCGGTACCGGTCACGGCGGCCTGCTCCAGGGCGGCGATCGCGATCGCCAGGGCACCCCGGCGGCGGGCCCGGTGGGCGGTCGCGGCGAGGGCCTCGGCGAGGTCCTCGTCGGGTCCGATCGCCGCCGCGGCCCGGTGCCAGACCGCCCGATCCGGTTCGCCGGCCAGGTGCGCGGCGAGGGCGGCGTGCGCGGCGCGGCGCTCGGCCGGGGCGGCGCTCTGGCGGACCGCCGAGCGGGCCAGCGGATGTTCCCAGCGCACCGCGCCGGGGCCGGGCGTGGCCAGCCGGGCGGCGACGATCGCGTCGAGGTCGGCGGCGGTGACCGGGCGCCCGGCGATCAGGTCGTCCTGGCGTACCCCGTCGTCCAGCGCCGCGAACAGCAGGTACGTCCGGGCGCCCGGCGGCAGGCCGGCCAACCGGCCGGCGAAGATCTGCTCCAGCCGGCCGGTCAGGGTGACCACGGCCGGGCCGGCGCCCGGCACCGGCAGGTCGGTGGCGGCGGTCGGCAGCTCCCGCAGCGCCAGCGGCAACCCGTCGGCCAGCCCGAGCAGCCGCTCGCGAACCTCGGCGGGCAGGCCCGGGGTGCGCTCGTCGAGCAGACCGGCCGCGGCCTCCGGGGCGAGCCGGCCCAGCGCCAGCACCGGAAGCCCGGCGCCGTACGCCCCGCCGCCGGTCTCCCGCGTGGTGATCAGCACCGCGATGTCGTCGTGGGTGGCCTGCCGCAGCACGAACATCAGCACGTCCCGGGTCGGGCCGTCCAGCCAGTGCGCGTCCTCGACGGCGATCAGCACCGGCTGCTCGGCCGCGCTCCCGCCGAGCAGTTGCAGCCCGGCCGCCGCGATCCGGAACGGGCTGCCGGCCTCCGCGTCGGTGAACCCGAACGCGGCGCCGAGCGCGTCCCGGTCGTCCGGCTCCAGCCGGTCCAGCTCCCCCAGCAACGGCAGGAACAGCTGGTGCAGCCCGGCGTACGGCAGGTCGGCCTCGGACTGCACTCCGGTGGTGCGCAACACCCGCAGCCCGAGCCGGCCGGCCTGGCCGACCGCGGCCTCCAGCAGCGCCGTCTTGCCGATCCCCGGCTCGCCGCAGATCAGCAGGGTGCGCTGCTCAGCCGGGGCGGCGACGCGGGCCGCCGCGACGTCCAGCACACCGGTCACGGCCGTGATCTCGGCGTCCCGCCCGAACAAAGCTGTCATGATCGCAGGACAGTAGTCGTCCTTCGTCAACTCCCGGCGCCTCCGGGCGGCCCGCTGACCGGTCAGCCGGCCAGGCGGCCCAGGTCGTCGCGCAGGCCGTCGAGCCAGACCCGCAGGTCGGCCAGGTGGTACAGGTCGCGGCCGAGGTCGTCCGGCCAGGCCAGCTCGGGCGGCCCGCCGTTGGCGGCGGCCGCGGTCGCCGGGTCGTGCAGCAGCAGCGCGAGCGCGGCGTGCTCGTAGCGGCCGGCCACGTCCGCGGTGCTCACCGTCAGCTCGGCCACGCAGGGCAGCAACCCGCCGGTCGGGCAGGACTTGATCAGCGCCTCGGCCCCGCGTACCGCGTGATGCCCGGCGACCAGCGTGGCCTGCCAGTCGACGCCGCCGGGGTGCGCCGGCTCGCTCTGGAACAGCGCGTACGACGCCTCGGCCAGCATCCCGTCGGACCGGGCCCGGGGCAGCGCCGCACCCGGCTGCCGCCCGTGGGCCAGCACGTCCACGGTGTCCCGGACCACCCGGGCCCCGTCGGCGAGGAAGATCCCGGCCGCCCGGTGCAGCTCGCCGGACGCGCCGCGCGGCCACGCGAACAGGCCGATCACCACCCCGATCACCGCGCCGAACGCGACGTCGAGCACCCGGGTCTCGGCCAGCCGCCAGTCCACCGGCGACACCTGGGCGAAGATCAGCGCGATCGTCACCGACAGGAAGCCCTGCGACCAGCCCAACCCGAGCAGCGGGCCGGCCGCGAAACCGACCAGCATCAGGACCGGCAGCAGCAGCGCGTACCACATCGGATCCACCGGGATGAACAGCAGACCGGCCGCGGCGACCGAGCCGATCACCGTGCCGACCAGGGCCGGGCGCAGCGTGGACCGGGTGGCCGCGGCCGACGTGCGCAGCACGGTCAGGACGGTCAGCAGCACCCAGAACCCGTGCGACACGTCGAGGATCCCGCTCAGCAGCCGGGCCGCGGCCAGCGCGGCGGCCAGTCGGAGGGCGCCCTGGAAGTGGACCGAGCGCGGGGTCAGGTTCTCCCGCAGGCGGTGCCACCACAGCCGGCGGGTGGACTCGTACGCGTACCAGAAAGGTCCTGGTCTTGCCTCGGCCGGCGTGGAATCCGGGTGGATCGGGGCGCCGGCCGCGATCCGGATCGCGGTGACCATGCTGAGCACCCACTCGCCGAGGCTGAGCGCGAGCGACCCCAGCCGCAGGCGTTCGGGCGGCAGGCCCTCCGGGTCGGTGCCCATCCGCCGCAGCCGGAACGTCTGCAGCGCCGCCGACATGGTCGTGGTGTCCGGCACCGGGCCCTCGCCGCGCAGCCAGGCCGCGGCCGTCCCGGCGCATCCGGCGGCCACCCGGACCAGCTCGGCCGCGGCCGGCACCGCGACCGCCAGGTGCTCGTCCTCGGCGTTCAGGTCGCCGACCCGCCCGAGCAGCAGCCGCACGGTGCCCGCGGCCGAGCTCAGCGCCCGGTCCCGCTTGCCCGCCGAGGCCGGTCGCTGGGTCGGCGGGAGCCGGGACGGGCGCAGCGCGTCGGCCGCCTCGGTCGCCTCCGGCAGCAGCGCGGCCAGCCGTTCCCGGCCGCCCGGCACCTCCGACCAGCTGTCGGCGATCGCGGTCAGGCAGGCGGACAGCCCGGCGATCGCGGTGGCCAGCCTGGTCCGGTAGGGCACCGGCGTCGCGTCCGGCCACAGCACCAGCTCGGCGCCGGCCAGCAGCAGCACGGCCAGCGTGACGCCGGCCAGCCGCCAGCCCAGGCCACCCGGATCGTAGGGCGGGAAACACGGCAGGATGTAGAGCAGCTGACCGCCCGCGGCCAGGCCGACCAGCCGCGGCCCGCCGACTCCGGCGAAGCTGACCAGGAAGCCGAGCACGAACATCCCGGCGGCGGCCGCCCACGTGTTGAACGACAGCAGCGTGCCCAGGGTGACCAGCACCCAGCCGACCGGCAGCACCCCGAGCAGCGTTCTGGCCCGCTGCCCGGGGCTGCCGGAGATCTGCGAGAGCAGGCCCAGCGCGATCACGGTGAACAGCGCGTAGGGCGCCATGCCGGGATTGCCCAGCACGTACCGGCTCAGATAGAAGCCCGCGCACGCCACGACCGTGATCCGGGCGGCGCGGCGAACGGTCGACAGGCCGGGGTCACGGCGGCGCAGCCAGGCAAGCACGCTGCGATCTTACGGGTCAGGGCCGCAGTGCCAGACGGCCGACGGTGGTCCGGGCCGCGAGATCACTCAAGGCCTTCGGGCCTTCGGCGAGGGGGTACGTAGTGGGCCGGCCCGGCCCGAGCACGCCGGTCCCGATCAGGCCGAACAGTTCGCCCATCACCTCGCCGAAGATCGCCGGCGCGGCCTGGATCAGGACACCGATGTTCAGCCCGATCAGGTGGACCTGGTGCCGGTAGACCAGATCCCGGTTGGTGACCGTGGCCTCCCCGCCGGCCAGGCCGTAGACGACGACCCGGCCGGTGACCCGCCTGGTCGCGGCGAGGCTGGCCGCCAGGGTGCGGCCGCCGGCCGACTCCAGGACCAGGTCGGCGCCGGTGCCGCCGGTCAGCTCCAGGATCTCGGCGGCCAGCTCCGGGCTGCGGGAGTCGAGGACGTGATCGGCGCCTGCCCTCCGTACCGAATCGTGTTTTTCCGGCGAAGCCGTGGCGATGATCGTCGCGCCGTAGTGCCGGGCCAGCAGCACCGCGGCCTGGCCCGTGGCGCCGGCCGCGGCGTGGATCACGACGGTCTGCCCGGCGGCGATCCGGCCCAGCGGCCGGAGCGCGGCCAGCGCGGTGGGCAGGCTGACCACCAGGCCGAGCGCCTGCTCGCCGGTCCAGCCGGCCGGGACCGGGACCGCCGCGGACGCGGGCAGCCGCAGGTACTCGGCGAACGCCCGGCCGGCGATGCTCGCGCCGATCACGTGGGCACCGGGTTCCAGGCCGGTCACGCCGGCACCGGGTTCCAGGCCGGTCACGCCGGCGCCGACGGTGACGATCTCGCCGGCGGCCTCGATGCCCGCGATGTACGGCGGTCGCGGGCCGCCCGCGAAGATGCCGGTGGCCTGCTGGAGGTCGGCGAAGTTGACCCCGGCGGCGGTCACCCGGATCAGGATCTCGCCCGGGCCGGGTTCCGGGACCGGCGCGTCGGTGATCAGGCGCAGGTCCCGCGGGCCGTCGAAAGATGTCTGCTGGAGCGCGTGCATGGTCGGTTTCCTTCGGCTGGGCGTCGATTTACACCCAGGAAGACCTTGCGGGTACGGCGAAGGAATCGGTCACCAGCGCCGGATCGCCGAACGAGGTGATCCGCCCGATGCCGGCCGCCGTGACGGTCAGGACGCAGATCCCGTACGGCCGCAGGATCCCGCTCGCGTCGCGGCGTAAAGCCACGGCCGCGGGCTGGCCATTGGCGCTGGTCGGATGCATGCGCCAGTCGCCGGGCGCGCCGAGCAGACGGTCCCGCAGGAACGGGAGGCAGACCGCGCGGCCACGGAACCAGGTGCGCAGCGGGGTCGCCTCCAGGGTGGCGTCGGCCAGCAGGAGCCGTTCCAGGGCGTCCGCGTCGGCGTTCTCGAAGGCGGCGATGTAGCGGTCGAGGAGCTCGCGGGCGCGCGGGGCGGCCGGCTCGGTGACGTCGTCGTCGGTCAGGCCCAGCTCGGCCAGCCGGGCGCGGGCCCGCTGCAGGGCGCTCTTCACCGACGCCGTCGTGGTGTCCAGCATGGCCGCGACGTCGGCGGCCGGGAACCCGAGCACGTCCCGCAGCACCAGGACCGCCCGCTGCCTCGGCGGGAGGTGCTGCAGACTCGCCACCAGCGCCAGCCGCACCGTCGCGCGGGCGGCGACGACGGCCGCCGGGTCGAGCATCGCGTCCGGGACCGGCTGCAGCCAGCTCACGTCGGCGCCGACCCGCAGCGGCGCGCCGGGATCCGGCTCCGGGGCGCCCGCACCGGACGGCAGCAGCCGGCGGCTCCGCTTCGCCAGCTCGGTCAGGCAGCGGTTGGTCGCGATCTGGTAGAGCCAGGTGCGCAGCGAGGAACGACCCTCGAACGAACGGAACGAACGCCAGGCCCGGAGGTACGTCTCCTGGACGGTGTCCTCGGCGTCCTGGATCGAGCCGAGCAGGCGGTAGCAGTGCGCGAACAGTTCCCGCCGGAACGGCTCGGCCGCCTCGGTGAACCCGTCGGTGTCCGGCACAACCGCCATTCAACACGTCCCGGGCGGGGCTGTCGGCGTACGCCTCAATCGGGTTTTTGATCCTCGGTTTTTCGCAGGTCACGCTGGTACCAGGTGCCCGGCTTGCCGCTGAGCTCGGCCGGATCGGCCGGGCCGACCGGGGTGAAGCCGGCCTTGGTCAGCACCCGCTGGGAGGCGACGTTCGTGAGCGCGGTCGCGGCCCGCAGGGTGCGCAGGCCGTGCCGGGTCGCCGCCAGGCCGCACAGCTCGCGGACCGCGGCGGTCGCCAGCCCGCGGCCGGTGGCGTGCTGCGCGACCCGGTAGCCGAGGACCGCGGTGCCGAACTGGATGTCGAACAGGTTGAACCGGCCCAGCACCGCGCCGCCGTCGTCCTCGTCTTCGTCTTCGTCGATGAGCAGGTAGAACGCGCAGGCGCCGGCCTCCTGCAGGACCAGCAGGTCGCGGTGCCGGTCGGCGAAGTGGTCGAAGAACTCGTCACCGCGGTCGAAGATGGTGGCGGCGAAGAACGCCCGGTTCGCCAGCTCGAAGGCCAGGATCGCGGGGGCGTCGTCGGCAGCCAGCCGCTTCAGTACCACCCTAAAACTCATTCTTGAGCCGGTCGTCCTGGAGCCGGGCGGCGATGCGGTCCACCGCCTGCTTCGACTCGAGCAGGCCCCGGCCGGTCTGCTTGCGATAGGCACGGACGGCGTCGATCGCCCGGCCGTTCTCCAGGTGCCGGACCACCTCCGCCTCCTCGGGGGCCGGGATCCCGAGATGAGCCATCACCAGGTCGAGCTTGCGCTGGACGGCGGCGAGTTGGACCTCGGAAATCCGCCTGTCCTGGAACCAGGCGCCGACCGCGGCCACCATCGACCCGATCGTGGCGAGGATGAGCAGAGTTGCCTCAAACGGATCCATCGACACATCAAATCAACGACCCGCAACCACATCGGAGGGTGGGCATAGGGTCGGTGGGGTGATTACCTGCGTTGTGCACTACACCATCGATCCGGCGCAGATCGGGGCGTTCGAGCGGTTCGCCCGGGAGTGGATGCGCCTGGTGGCGAAGCACGGCGGGCTTCACCACGGCTACTTCCTGCCGGCCGAGGGGGCCAGCGATCGGGCGGAGGCGCTGTTCAGCTTTGAGAGCCTGGCCGCCTACGAGCGCTACCGCTCCCGGTTCGGCGCGGACCCGGAGTTCGTGGCCGCCGACCGGATCCGGGACGAGTCGGGCTGCGTCCTGCGGTATGAGCGGACCTTCATGCGCCCGCTGCTGCCGGACCAGCGGTAACCGGGCGGTCGAGCCGCAACACGCGGTGCCGGCGGTCGTCGATCGGGTTGTCCGGCTCCAGGTCGCCCTCGGCGACCGGCGTGAAGCCGGCCTTCTCCAGCGCCCGCCACGACGCCGGGTTCGCCGCGACGACCGGGACCACGACGCACGACGACCCGGGCAGGTCGGTCCAGGTGCGGGCGACGAACGCGGCGATCATCGAGGTGCCCAGCCCGTGGCCCACGTCGCCGGGTTCCCCGATGAGGTAGTCGATGCTGACCGCCCGCGGCGGCACCGGGTAGACCGGCGTCATCTCGGCGAGGTACTCCGGATAGTCGCTCCACCAGCAGCGTTGCAACAGGCCGACCGGACGCCCGGCCACCGACGCCAGCCAGTCCTGGTTGGGCTCCTCGCCGCGCGCCGACGGACCGAAGTCCCGCTCCACCGCCTCGGCGGTCCACTCGTGGTTCCACCACCGGGCGACGTGCGGCCGCGACAGCCAGCGTGCGAGCAGCCCGAAATCGCCCGTGTCCACACGCCGGAAGTCCCAGATCGCCACCGTCTCAGGTTAAGTTCGACGGTGTGGACAACCCGACACGAATTACCGGGACGCGGCCGCGGCAAGCCGTGTTTGGCCTGGTCCGCGTCGGGAAACCGCGCTTCGCCGGAAACCCGAATGAGTGCAAAGCTCGGATACAGTCTCGGCCGTGCCGGATCACACCTCGCGACTGATTGCCGGGCGCTACCGGCTCGTACGCCTGCTCGGCTCGGGCGGGATGGGCCGGGTCTGGGCCGCGCGTGACGAGTTGCTCGACCGGGACGTCGCGGTCAAGGAGATCCTCGCGCCGCGCGGGATCAGCGACGACGACCTGGACGCCCTGTGCGAGCGGACGCTCCGGGAGGCGCGCGCGATCGCCCGGCTGACGCATCCGAACGTGGTCCGCATGATCGACGTCGTACCCGATGATGGTTTGCCCTGTCTTGTCATGGAGCTCGTGCCGTCGCGGTCGCTGTTCGCGGCGATCCGGGAGGACGGGCCGATGGACCCGCGGCAGGTGGCCCGGATCGGCCTGGACCTGCTGTCCGCGCTGCGGGCGGCGCACCGGGAGGGCATGCTGCACCGGGACGTGAAGCCGGCCAACGTGCTGCTGGCCTACGACGGGCGGACCATCCTCACCGACTTCGGGCTGGTGTCGATCGCCGGCTTGTCCGGGCTGACCGCGACCGGCGTGGTGCTCGGGTCGCCGTCCTATCTGGCGCCGGAGCTCGCTCTCGACGGGACGGCCGGGGCGGCGTCGGATCTGTGGTCGCTCGGCGCCACGTTGTACACCGCGGTGGAGGGTCAGCCGCCGTATTCGCGGTCGACGCCGGCGGCGACCCTGGCGGCGCTGGCGACTTCGCTGCCGCGGCCGCCGAAGCGCGCCGGAGTGCTGCTGGACCTGCTCGAGGGCCTGCTGGACCGGGATCCCCGGCAGCGGATCGACGCGGCCACGGCCGAGCGGCTGCTGCGGATCGCCGCGAGCGAGGCGCCGCCGGCCCCGTCCCGGGCGCGGCCGTCGGGTTCCCGGCACCTCCGCGTGCTGGCCGGGCTCGCCGTGGTGGCCGTGATGCTCGCCGCCGTCGTGGTGGCGGTCCAGCTGAGGTAGTCACGTTGCGTCGATGCGGCACGATCGGCGCGTGACGGTTGACGGTGAGACCTGGCAGCTCGGGCACCGGACCGAGGACGGACGCTGGGAACGCCACCCGGTGACCGCGGAACGCCCGGCCAGGGGCGAGGCGACCGGCCGGGTGCTCTGCATGACCTGTGACGAGCCGGTCGACTACGTCGCCGTGAGTGCCGCGGTGCTCCGGCGGCGGCTGCGGTGGCGCCGGGGGCGGGCCCGGGCCGGGCGCTACGCGGCGGGGTTCGTGCTGGTGGTCCTCGGGCTCAGCGCGATCGTCCAGCTCCCGACCGTGATCCTGATGGCCACCCGCGGCGAGTGGCTGGTGGCGTTGCTGCTGCTCCTGTTCGGGGTGGTCTTCGGGGGCCTCGCGGTCGCCATGGTCCCCTACGTGCGGGACCGGGCGGTGGGCCTGTCGGACGCCGAGAAGGTCCGGCTGTCCAGCCCGTCGGCGGTGCACGAGATCCGGCCCCTCTGCGCACCGGCGTCGCCGATGCTCGGCTTCAATCCACGCCTTCCCGACGGCTAGATCAACTGCGCGGTGGCGGGAGTCGGCCGAGCAGTTTCTTCATGATCTACTGGCGGCATGCGGCGGCGGGCTTTCACTTCTCTGGGTGCGTTTTCGCTGGCGGCCGTGCTCGCCGGTTGCGCAAAATCCGCCGAACCCGGTCATCCGGTGCCGTCCGGGCCGATGGAGACACCAGCCGCACGGTTGCCCGAGTCGTCGCCGACAGGCCTGGCCGTCAGCAGCGACTACGGCTGGTTCGAGGCCAACGACGAACTCACCGAGGGCTTCTGCTTCACCTGGATCGCCGGGCTCACCCCGGAACAGGTGGTCCAGAGGCTCGGCGGCCGCCGGCTCCGGACAACTGGCTGGCGGGCCGAGTGGGAATCCTTTCCCGGCCGGCGCGGCGGCGAGACGGTGATGGCCGTCGCCGGGATGCCGGGGTGGTCGCTGGTCGTCGAGGACATCGGGGTGCTCGCGCTCAGGGACGACCTCCTCGAACGGCTGTCGGCCCGCACGACCGTGGTCACCCACTCCCGCAACGTTGAACTCGACTCGCGGTTCGCCGTGATCAAGAACGGCCGGCTGCAGGTCGCCTTCGATCCGTACGACCCCGGCGACCGGACCGGCAGCCGGCCGGACGCCCTCCTCGCGGACATGCGCGCGGCCGGGTTCACTCCGGACGATCAGGACAGCGACAACGCCGATGCGACCGAGACCGCGTTCGCGCTGACCGAACGCCTCACCGGGGTGCCGATGACCGCCGCGTCGCTGCATTCAGCTTCCTACCTGGTCACGGCCGTGTACGACGCCGGCACCGCCGCGTGGGAGCGGGAGAACCCGAACCCCGGCCTGCAACCCGCCAACTGAACCTGAGTATCCGGGCTCGACAGACACGCGTCGAATGAAGCCACATCCCGGGCGGCAGATGCGTGCACCCGGTGATCACCACGGCCGCGCTGTTGTTCGGCGGAATATATTGACCGGCATGGAGCCGGCGGCAAGCGATGGCTGCGCTGAGGAATGGGCGACGGTGCTTGGCCGGGGCGAGCGTGGCGACGCTCATGCCCGAGACTCCGCCCCGGGCTGTCCGGCTGGCATGGCTCGATTGGTGCGTGCGGCCGAGGACAGTTCCCTGGCCCGATTTCGGCCGTACCTCAGCATGTTTCTTCTTCGGTTTGACGGGCCTCTCTGCGATGGTCTTGCGCCGCCGGTGAGCATCGGTCTCGCGGCGAATCCGGCCCGCTATCTGGTGTGGTGGGGGCAGGCATTCAGCACCCGGGAGCGCGCGACGATCGTGGCGGAGACTACCGATGCCGGTGAGGCGGTGGCCCTTGCCGAGCTGCTGCTGCGCGACTGGCCGTTCCGGTACGAGCTACGGCCACCTCGGGCCGGACCGATCTGACCGAGGACCTTGCCGGACGGTCACGGGCGTCGGTCGGTCCGGCGCAGCGCCTACTGTGGCATCGTGACGGGACGTGCGATTCCCCTGCGACCCACCGCAGTGATCATGTCCGTGCTGCTGCTGGCGGTGCTGCAGGCCGGGCAGTGGGGCATGCCGCCGGTGCCGGCCGTCGTGCTGGGCGCCGCGCTCACCCTCCCGCTGCTGACCGCCCGCCCGGCACCCCTGACATCGACCCTGGTCACCGTCACGGCGGCGGGCTGGTGCACGTTCTCCGGGTACGGGCAGGGCCGGCTGGGCTGGCCGTGGCCGGCGGCCGGATGCTTCGCGCTGCTCGTCCTGCTCGGGCTGCTGACCGCGCACCGGGGCCGGCGGGCCGGCGTCGCGGTCCTCGCCGTCACGGCGGCCGGTGTGCTGGCCCCGGCCGGGTGGACGGTCCCGCTCTCGCCGGGGCTGCTGCTGCTCGCCGGCGCGGCCGCCGCCGGCGCGGTGTGGGCCGGGGAGATCGTCCGGGGCCGGCGCCTCGCCCAGCAGCGGCTGCGAGCGGAGAGCGCGCACCTCGCGGTGCTCGACGAGCAGGCGCGGATCGCGCGTGAACTGCACGACGTGGTCGGCCACCACCTGTCGATGATCGCGATCGAGGCGCAGGCGGCGCCCCTGCGGTCGGCGGGCCTGCCGCCGGACGCCGTCCGGTCCTTCCGGGTGGTGCACGGCCTGGCCCGGGACGGTCTCACCGAGATGCGCGCGGCCCTGCGCGCGCTGCGCGATCAGTCCCCGCAACCCGGTCTCGCCGAGTTGCCCGGCCTGCTCGACGCGACCCGGCGTACCGGCGTCACCGCCGAGCTGGTCATGCGCGGTCCGGTCGAGCAGGTCCCGGCGGGCGTGCAGCTCGCCGCGTACCGGATCGTGCAGGAAGCCTTGAGCAACACGGCCCGGCACGCGCCGGGAGCGGATACCCGGATCGACGTCCGGGTGGAGGACGCCCTGCTGAAGGTCCGCGTCGCGGACACCGGGCCGCGCGGTCCGCGACCGCCGGCGCGGTCCGGGTCGGGGCTGGGGCTGATCGGGATGCGGGAGCGGGCGTCCGCGCTCGGCGCCGAGATGCGCGCCGGCCCGGACGGACAGGGCGGGTTCGTGGTCGAGACCGAGTTGCCGGCCCGGTACCAGGACGCGGAGCGGAACCGGTGATCACCGTGGTGGTCGCCGACGATCAGCCGATCGCCCGGCACGGGCTGGCCACGATGCTCGGCGCCGCCGGTGACATCGAGGTCGTCGGGCTCGCCGCCGACGGCCGGGAGGCGGTGGACCTGGCCGCCCGGGCCGACCCGGACGTCATCGTGATGGACATCCGGATGCCGGTCCTGAGCGGCCTGGCGGCCACCGCGGAGATCCTCGACGGTACGACCGGACCTCGGCCCCGGGTGCTGATTCTGACCACCTTCGACCTCGACGAGCACGTGTACGAGGCGCTGGCCGCGGGCGCGAGCGGATTCCTGCTCAAGGACTGTTCGGCCGAGGAACTCGTGCACGCCGTCCGGGTGGTGGCGGCGGGTGAGGCCCTGCTCGCGCCCACCGTGACCCGGCGGCTGCTGGCGGATTTCGTCCGGGCCCGGCCGCCGCGGGCGCTGGCCGCCGCGAGTGCGCGGGTGGCGGCGCTGACCCGGCGCGAGACCGAGGTGCTGGTGCTGATCGCCCGGGGACTGACGAACCGGGAGATCGCCGAGCGCCTGGTGGTCGCCGAGGAGACGGTGAAGACCCACGTCAGCCGACTGCTCGGCAAGCTGGGGGTGCGCGACCGGGCGCAGGCGGTGGTGGTGGCGTACGACAGTGGCCTGGCCGGCCACGGGCGGTAGCTCCCGGGAGCTACCGGAAAGCCCGCTCCGCGGCGGGACGCGGCCGGACCCGGTGCGTCCGTAGCGTCGGCGGCATGACCACGATCGCGCTGCGCGACCTCACCAAGCGCTTCGGCGCCACGACGGCGGTCGACCGGCTCACCCTGGACGTCCGGGCCGGCGCCGTCACCGGCCTGCTCGGCCCGAACGCCGCGGGCAAGACCACCACCCTGCGGATGCTGCTCGGCCTGATCCGTCCGGACGGCGGGACGGCGACCGTCGGCGGGGTCCGGTACGACCGGCTGCCGCGCCCGGCCACGCTGGTCGGCGCGGCGCTCGACGGTTCGCAGGCCCACCCCGGGCGGACCGGCCGGGATCATCTGCGGGTGCTGGCCGCCGCGGCCGGCGTGCCCGACAGCCGCTGCGACGAGCTGCTCGACCTGGTCGAGTTGTCCTCGGCGGCGGACAAGCGGGTCGGCGGCTATTCGCTCGGCATGCGGCAGCGGCTCGCCCTGGCGGTGGCCCTGCTCGGCGATCCGGAGATCGTCATCCTCGACGAGCCGACCAACGGGCTGGACCCGGCCGGCATCCGGTGGCTGCGGGACCTGCTGCGGGGCATGGCCGACCGGGGCCGGACGGTGCTGATCTCCAGTCATCAGCTCTCCGAGATCGTCCGGACCGTCGACGACGTGGTAGTCATGGCCGCGGGGCGGTTGCTCATCCACCGGCCCCTCGCCGAGCTGACCCGGGACGCGCCGGACGGCACCGCGCCGGCTGCCGCGCTCGAGGACACCTACCTGCGGCTGACCGGGACGGTGGCCCGATGACCCGGGACCTGTTGCGCTCGGAGTGGCGGAAGATCCGCTCCACCCGGACGACCTTTTGGCTGCTGATCGCCCTGCTCGGCCTGGAACTGCTGACCGTGGTGCTGCCGGTGGTCGTCGCGCCGGTCGGCACCGGGCGGTTCGCGCTGAGCGGGGACTTCGCCCAGCGGACGATCGCCTGCACCGGCGCCACGGTGGCCGGCGTGGTCGGCATCGTGCTCGGGGTGCTCGGCATGGCCGGGGAGTATCGGCATCGCACGCTCACCGGCACCCTGCTGGTCAGTCCGCGGCGGGGCCGGGTGCTGGGCGCCAAGGTGGTCGTGCACGGGGCGGTGGGTGCGCTGATCGGGGCGGTGGCCACGGCGGTGTCGATCGGGGCGGTGCTCGCCGGGGTGCACCTGCGCGGCGTACCGTCGGCTCTGAACCTTGCGGATCTCGCGGCCATCGCCCTCGGCGGCATCGGGTATGTGCTGCTCGCGACGCTGTTCGGGCTCGGGGCCGGCGCGCTGACCGGCGATCCGGTGATCAGCCTGGCCGGGGCGCTCACGTTGTTCTTCGTGATCGAGACGGTGCTCGCCGGGGTCGCGCCGGGCCTGGCCCGCTGGTTGCCCGGGCAGAGCGGCAGCGCGCTCGCCTTTCCCGCCGGGCCGGACGGTGGCACCGGCCTGACCGGCGCCCACGTGCTGAGCCAGCCGGTGGGTGCGGCCGTGTTCGGCGGCTACACCGTACTGCTGCTGCTCGGCGCGTTCCTGCTCACCCGCGACCGCGACATCGTCTGACCCGGGCCGCATACAGTACGCGGGTGGCGAACCTTCGTGATCAGATCATCACCGAACTCGGCGTCCGGGCTTCGATCGAGCCGGCGGACGAGATCCGCCGGCGGGTCGACTTCCTGACGGCCTACCTTCAGTCCACCCCCGCCACCGGATACGTCCTCGGCATCAGCGGTGGCCAGGACAGCGCCTTGACCGGCCGGTTGTGCCAGCTGGCCTGCGCCGAGCTGCGCGCCGGCGGGACCCCGGCGACCTTCGTCGCGGTCCGGCTGCCGTACGGCGTGCAGGCCGACGAGGCCGACGCACAGATCGCGCTCACCTTCATCCAGCCCGACCGGACCGTCACCGTCGACGTGAAGTCCAGCTCGGACGCGGCCGCCGCCCAGGCCGCGGCGGCCCTGCGGGAGGAGCGGCTGCGGGACTTCGTCCGCGGCAACGTCAAGGCCCGGGAGCGCATGGTGGCCCAGTACGCCGTCGCGGGGCAGCTGAACATGCTGGTCGTCGGCACCGATCACGCGGCCGAGGCGGTGACCGGTTTCTTCACGAAGTACGGCGACGGCGGAGCGGACGTGACACCGCTGACCGGGTTGACCAAGCGACAGGGTGCCGCGCTGCTGCGCGAACTGGGTGCTCCGCGCAGCACCTGGGAGAAGATCCCCACGGCCGATCTGGAGGACGATCGGCCGGCCCTGCCGGACGAGGAGGCGCTGGGCCTGAAGTACGGCGAGATCGACGACTACCTCGAAGGTGCCGTGGTGACCCCGGAGGTCGCCGCGAGGATCGAGGCCACCTTCCTGGCCACCCGCCACAAGCGGACCGTCCCCGTCACGCCGCTCGACGACTGGTGGCGGTGAGGCGGCCGGCTCACGGGTGGAAGCGCCACCGGCCCTCGGACACCACGTCCACCTTGTCGCCGCTGACCCGTACGGCCGTGTCGTCGTCGATGAAGTAGATCGGGAAGTCGGCCCGCGCGACGATCCGGTCGGCCCAGGCGTCGTCCCGCTCCGGGAACTCCGGCGAGTTGAGGTGCGGCTTCAGATACCAGTCGAAGAGCCCGAACGGCGGCTCCAGCGTCGTCGCCCCGAGCACGTGCAGGTCCGCCACGTCCCCGAGCACCTCGGCGGAGCGCTCGGTGAGGTTCCGGCTGAAGATCATCGACCCGGCGCTGACCCCCACGTACACCCGGCCCTCGAGAGCGTCCAGGATCCCGTCGGCCAGCCCGTTCCCGGTGACGCTGCGCGCCAGGTGATAGTGGCTGCCGCCCTCGACGTAGACGACGTCGGCCCGGCGCAGCCGGTCGAGCACCGTCGCCGGCGGCAGCCCGTTCAGTTCCAGCACGGAGAACTCGCGCCAGCCCAGGCCGTGCAACCGGACCAGGTCCGCCACGAACCAGCCGTGGTCACCGGGCTCGGCGACGGCCGCCGTCGGGACATACACCATGTTTGCCGATCCGAACGGCTTTCCCAGCATGTCCCGCAGCGCGTCGCGCAGGGTGTCGTTGTGCAGGCCGGTCGACGTCAGCAGAAGCTCCACCGGTGGAGCCAACCACGGCCGGCGGGGCCCGCGCACGGCGGGCCCCGCCGCCGCGTCAGCGGAAGCCGAACACCGGGGGCAGGATCAACACCACGGCCCACAACCACACCGCGTACACCGGAAGGTAGTTGGTCTGCCAGCGCTCGATGGCCGCGAAGGTGCTCCGGCGGCGGACGAAGCCCAGCACCAGCCACGCCGACCAGGCCAGGTTCGCCAGCAGCAGGATGTTCTCGCCGACCGCGGCCACCTTGTTCGGGGTGGTCCCGTACTCGGCGATCCGCCCGGCCATGGTGATCAGCACCAGCGCGTCGATCACCAGCGCGCTGACCACCAGCACCAGCTGCAGCACGTCGAACGTCCCGCGCGGGGCCAGCGGGTCCCGGGCCGAGATCGAGTAGAGCAGCAGGGCCAGCACGAGCGCCAGCAGCAGGTCGAACATCACCAGGTTGTCCCGGTCGACGTCGATCCCGTGGCCGTTGACGACCACCGCGACCAGGAAGGCCAGCAGCACCACCGCGAACAGCGGGGTGAACAGCCGGGTCAGCACCGGCGCGATGTTCTCGATGACGCCCTGCTTGGCCTCGACCAGCCAGCCGGCGACGACGATCGCGGCCATCCCGCCGCAGGGCAGCAGCCAGTTCGAGATGAAGTCGCCGGAGTCCAGCCCGATGGCCTTGAACGTGCCGGTCAGGAACACGATCAGCACGCCGCCGCCGAGCCCGATCAGGACCAGGTAGATGAACCACTCGCCGCTGAATCGGATGAAGTCCATCCGCCGGCGCGCCGAGCGCACGTCGTCGGAGATGTAGGCGACACCGACCACCAGCCACAACGCGAGCGGCAGGTGGGTCGCGATCAGGTTGATCGACTGCGAGTCCTCGTCGACCGGGAAGATGTTCGCCCCGACCGCGCCGAGCGCGAACAGCGCCGCCAGTCCCCCGGCGACCACCGGGCCGGGCCGCCGGCGCCAGACCAGGAACGCGGCCAGCCACGGCAGCGCGAACAGGGCCAGGTTGGTGGTGTAGAAGTTGCCGTCGTCGTCGAAGCTCTGCCCGAACCACCCCGGCACCTTGATCGAGATCGCCGCGCCGGCCGCGCAGGCCACCATGGCGATCAGGTCGCGCCGGGACCGGCCGGCCTTCGCCCCGTCCTCGGCCTCGCCGGTGAACATCAGCTGCTTCCACAGCCGTTCGGAGTGCTCGCGGGCGAACTCGCGGGACAGGTCGTCCAGCCCGCCCATCCGCTTGACCGCGATGAGGAACGCCTCGTCGGGCCGCAGCCCGACCCCGGTGAGCTCGTCGACCGAGTTGCGCAGGTGGTCCTCGAGTTCGTCGGCGTCGGACGAGGACAGTTCCGGGCGGCGGCGCACGTGCTCACGCCACTGCGCGAACAGCGCCTCCAGTTCGTCCTGACCGTTGGTCACCGTCACGCCAATCCTTCCAGGGGAAAGGTCCCGGCGCCGGGCCAGACCTGTTTGAGTGCTTCGACGACCGTCTGCCACTGGCGGCGCTGCTCGGCCAGTTCGGCCCGGCCCTGCTCGGTGATGTGGTAATACTTCCGCCGGCGCTCCCCCGGGACGGTCTGCCAGGTGGCCTCGACGTGACCGAGCTTCTCCAGCCGGTGCAGCAGGGGGTAGAGGAAGCCCTCGGTCCAGTTCAGCTCGCCGCCGGACAGGTCGCTGATCCGCCGCAGGATGGCGTAGCCGTAGCTCTCGCCCTCGACGAGGATGCCGAGCACGATCGGCGTCGCCGAGGCGGCCACGAGATCCTTTGTCACCCGCACGGGCGCCCTCCCTTCATACCTAGAAGTCCAAGGCATAGTAGATCTAGGTATCACCCGCCGCAAGCGGGTGATCTTCACCGATCAGCCTGCGGGGACGGCCACGTGTGGCGTACATCAAACGGCGCGCTGCCGGATCGGGGTCACCCGGGACGGACTCCGGGTCTAGGTTCGACACAGGACCTGCCGATGTCCGTGCCAGCGCCATGTGCGTTGCATGCCAGCGGGTGGTGGCAGCGTCTCGCCTGACGTACGCCACACGGCGCAATTGCCCCGAAGAGGATTTCATGACTGAGGTTGCCCCGCCCGCCGCTGCGGATGATCAGCGGATCACCGGCGACATCTTGAAGATCGCCGGAGTCGTCGTCCTCGGTGCGATCATGTCGATTCTCGACATCACCGTCGTCAACGTCGCACTACCAACCTTCCAGACCACTTTCGGTACGGAGGGTCAGCCGCTCCCGTACTCGACCGTCGCCTGGACGGTCACCGGGTACACCCTGGCGCTGGCCACCGTCATCCCGCTCACCGGGTGGGCCGCCGACCGGTTCGGCACCAAGCGGCTCTACATGACCGCGATCGGCCTGTTCACCATCGGGTCGGTGCTGTGCGCCATGGCCACCAACATCAACATGCTGATCGGGTTCCGGGTGCTGCAGGGCCTCGGCGGTGGCATGCTGATGCCGCTCGGCATGACGATCATGACCAAGGCCGCCGGCCCGCACCGGATGGGCCGGCTGATGGCCATCCTCGGCGTGCCGATGCTGCTCGGCCCGATCGGCGGCCCGATCCTGGGTGGCTGGCTGATCGACGCGGCCAGCTGGCACTGGATCTTCCTGATCAACCTGCCGATCGGCCTGGCCGCCCTGGTCTACGCGTTCCTGGTGCTGCCCAAGGACGCGCCGCACCCGTCCGAGACGTTCGACTTCGTCGGCATGCTGATGATGTCGCCCGGCCTGGCGCTGTTCCTCTACGGCGTCTCCTCGATCCCGGCCGAGGGCAAGATCGGCGCGCCGAAGGTGCTCATCCCCGGGATCATCGGCCTGCTCCTGGTGGTCAGCTTCGTGCTGTACTCGTTCAAGCCCAAGCACCCGCTGCTCGACCTGCGGCTGTTCCGCAACCGCAACCTCGCGGTCAGCATCATCACGATGTTCCTGTTCGCGGTGGCGTTCTTCGGCGGCCTGCTGCTCGTGCCGACCTACTTCCAGCAGATCCGCGGCTTGTCGGTGCTGCACGCCGGTCTGCTGGTGGCCCCGCAGGGGCTCGGCGCGATGATGACCATGCCGATCGCCGGCACCCTCTCCGACAAGATCCCGGTCGGCCGGATCGTGCCGTTCGGCCTGCTGTTCATCCTGGCCGGCATGATCAGCCTGACCCAGATCACCTCGACCACGTCGTACGCGTATCTGATCGTGACCCTGTTCGTGATGGGCCTCGGCATGGGCGGCACGATGATGCCGATCATGACCTCGGCGCTCAAGACGCTCCGGGCGGCCGAGGTGGCCCGCGGGTCGACGCTGCTCAACATCACCCAGCAGATCGCCAGCTCGGTCGGCGTCGCGATCATGTCGGTGATCCTGACCAACGGCCTGAAGGACAAGCAGCTGGCCATGCCGGCGATCGGGTCCTGGCAGGACCCGGCGATCGCCGCGAAGCTCGGCCCGGCCGGCATCGAGGAAGGCCTCGCCCAGGCGGCGCAGGCCTTCGCCGACACCTACTGGGTGGCGGTCGGGCTGGTCCTGCTCACCGTGGTGGCCGCGCTGTTCCTGCCCCGCAAGCGCGAGGTGTCGCACCTCGCGGACGGGGAGCCCGCCGCCGCACCGGTGATCATGCACTGACCTCCCGCACCTTCGACACCATGGTGGCCCGCACGAATCATCGTGCGGGCCACCGTGCTTCGCCGCTGATCGCGGCGGAACTTGCGGCTTGACCCTGACGCAGGGTCAACCTTCGATGATGGCCGCATGAACGATCTGGGGCCCGCGATTCGGGTGGAAGGTCTGGAGAAGGCCTTCAAGGATGTGAAAGTGCTGCGCGGGGTGGACCTCAGCGTGGCGCGGGGCAGCGTCTTCGCGCTGCTCGGGTCGAACGGGGCGGGCAAGACCACCCTGATCCGGATTCTGTCCACACTGCTGCGCGCCGATGCCGGACGTGCCACCGTCAACGGGTTCGACGTCGCGACCCGGGCCGGCGAGGTGCGCGAGTCGATCAGCCTGACCGGGCAGTTCGCCGCGGTCGACGAGATCCTGACCGGGCGCGAGAACCTGGTCATGGTGGCCCGGCTGCGGCACCTGTCCGGCCCCGGCGTGATCGCCGACGACCTGCTGCGGCGCTTCGCCCTGACCGAGGCGGGTGGCCGGCGGGTGGGCACCTACTCCGGGGGCATGCGCCGGCGGCTGGACATCGCGATGAGTCTGATCGGCGATCCCCCGGTGGTCTTCTTGGACGAGCCGACCACCGGGCTGGATCCGGAGGCGCGTCTGGAGGTGTGGGCGGCGGTCCGGGAACTGGCCCGGGGCGGGACCACGGTGCTGCTGACGACGCAGTACCTGGAGGAGGCCGAGCGGCTCGCCGACCGGATCGCGATCCTGCACGAGGGCCGGATCGTCGTGGACGGCACGCTGGCCGAGCTCAAGCGCCTGCTGCCGCCGGCCAAGGTGGAGTACGTGGAGAAGCAGCCGACCCTCGAGGACCTGTTCCTCACCCTCGTCGGCGCGCGGAAAAGCGAGGAGAGCGCGCGGAAGAACGGGGAGAACCGGTGAACAAGCACTTCCTGACCGACACGGGCGTGCTGACCGGCCGGTCGCTGCGGCACATCGCGCGCAGCCCGGACACCATCATCACCACGGCGATCATGCCGATCGCGTTCATGCTGCTGTTCGTGTACGTGTTCGGCGGGGCGATCGAGACCGGGACCGAGTCCTACGTGAACTATCTGCTCCCCGGCATTCTGATCATCACGGTCGCGTCCGGTATCTCGTACACCGCCTATCGTCTTTTTCTTGATCTTCAAGGTGGGATCTTCGAGCGCTTCCAGTCGATGCCGATCGCGCGGTCCGCGGTGCTGTGGGCGCACGTGCTGACGTCGCTGGTCGCGAACCTGATCTCGATCGTGGTGGTCCTGCTGGTGGCGCTGCTGATCGGGTTCCGGACCGGGGCGGACGTGCTGGGCTGGCTGGCGGTGGCCGGCATCCTGGTGCTGTTCACGCTCGCGCTGACCTGGATCGCGGTGCTTCCCGGGCTGACCGCCAAGTCGGTGGACGGGGCGAGCGCCTTCGCCTACCCGCTGATCTTCCTGCCGTTCATCAGCTCGGCGTTCGTGCCGACCGGGTCGATGCCCGGGCCGGTGCGCGCGTTCGCCGAGCATCAGCCGGTCACCTCGATCGTCGACGCGCTGCGGAACCTCTTCGCCGGGCAGCCGGTCGGCGGCGGGATCTGGACGGCGCTGGCCTGGTGCGTGGGCATCCTGGTGGTCGCGTTCCTGTTCGCGACCCGGACCTACCGTCGCAGAATCTCCTGACCGGCGGCAGGATCGGAGCATGCTGACGATCGGACAGCTCGCCGGGTACGCCGGCGTCACCGTGCGCGCGGTACGGCACTACCACCATGTCGGCCTGCTACCGGAGCCGGAGCGCGATGCCTCCGGCTACCGGCGGTACGGCGCGACCGCCGTGGTGTCCCTCATCAAGATCCGCACGCTGGCCGACGCCGGGGTGCCGCTGTCCGAGATCGACGCGCTGCTGCGGGCCGACGCGCCGGCGTTCGCCGCGGCGGTCGCGCGGATCGACGCCCGGCTCGCCGCCGAGATCGCCCAGCGGGCGGTGAGCCGCGAGCAGATCGCCCGGCTCGCCGCCGGCGACCATGCGGCGCTCCCCGACGAGGTCACGTTCTACCTGCGGCGGCTGCTGGAGATCGGCGCGTCCGAACGGATCGTGGCGGCCGAACGGGACGGCTGGATCCTGATGACGGCGCGCTGGCCCGAGCAGGTCCGCGAGTGGATGCCGGCCAAGCTGGCGCAGCTGGCGGATCCACGGATGGTGCGGCTGTACCGGGTGCTGTCGGAGCTGATGGACAGCGATCCCGCGGACGAGAAGCTCGTGGTGGAGGCGGCCGACATCATGGCCGCGCTGGCCGACGAGGCGTACACCGCGGGCGAGGTGATGGGCCCCGAGCAGACCGGCGACGACCTGCCGTTCGACCTGCTCGACGCGCTCGCCACCGAGTCCGACCCCCGTGCGCGGCGGATGCGGGACCTGATGCGCGAGCGCGGCTGGGTGAGCTGGACCCGCCAGCAACGCCTGCCGAAGCCGCCCAGCTGAGCCCCAGAGGCGGCCTCATCAACCCCAGAAAAACCTTCCTTGGGTACGGACGGGGCCGGCGACTCAGCTCGCCGGCAGTGACGCCGCGGTGAGTCGCTGCAGGACGACCCGGCCGATCGACGCCACCGCGGCCGGGTCCTCGGTCCGCAGGACGGTGCCGCCGGTCCGGTGGCACAGCGCCACCGAGTGGTGCGGGGTCATCACGATCATGCAGCTCTCGCCGGGGAACGGCTCGTCGCCGCCGGGCTCCAGCACCGCGGTGTAGAGGGCCTGCTGAATCACCTGGTCGGCCTGGGGCTGCCACTGTGCCAGGGCGTCCGGGCTGCAGTACGAGCCGAGGACCACCACGTGCGGCCGGCCGTGCACGGCCGTGGCCACCTGTTCCAGGGCGCGCCGGGCCGCCGGCTCGTCGATGACGTGCGCGCCGCTGCTCAGGGCCACCTCGTACGGGCTGCCGACCGGCCGGTGCAGGCCCGGCCGGGACGCTCGCAGGCCGGTCTCGGTCGCGATCGTGGACAGGCGCAGGTCCGCCGGGCGCGCCGGCCGGCCGAAGTGCCAGCCCTGGCCCCAGTCCGCGCCGAGCGCGCGGGCCGTCGCCACGTCGGCCGCGGTCTCGATGCCCTCGGCGATGATCTTCGCGCCGGCACGGCGGGCGGTGGCCGAGACCACCGCGCACACCTCGGCGGTCGCCGCGGCGGACGGATTCCGCAGCAGGTGCATGTCCAGCTTGATCACCTCCGGGTCGACGAAGGGCAGGAACGCCAGCGACATCGGGTCGGCGCCGACGTCGTCGAGCGCGATGCCGTTGCCGAGCTCCTGGGACTGCCCGGCGATGTTCAGCAGCGCGGCCGGAACGGTGGACAGCGCCCGCTCGGTGAACTCGGTGACCACCCGGAACGGCAGGCCGCTGAGCAGCAGCCGCATCAGGCGCTCGGACACCGGCTGGTTCAGGGCGGCCGGCTCGGCGTTGAGGAACACCAGCGGTGGCTTCCGCGGCATCTCGAGCGCGGCCTCCAGCGCCCGTTCGGCGCACAGCATGTCCAGGGGGCCGAGCAGCCCGGCCCGGGTGGCCGCGGCGAACAGCTGGTCAGGGCGTTCCAGGTCGGTGCCGGCCGGGCCGCGCGCCAGCGCCTCGACGCCGACCACCGCGCCGGTGGCCAGGTCGACGATCGGCTGGAGAACGGGGTCGACCCGCCGCTCGCGGATGAGCGTCGCCACGGCGGCGGCGCCGGTCCGGGCCGGGTCCTCCGTCAGTACCTGCGTCACGCCGTCCCCCGCCCTCAGGCTGACCGCTGTCGGTCACGCCGAGGATCCATCGGCCGGACGGCCCTCGGCCTGAAGAAAACCGGCCGGGGCGGCTGGGAAGCCGCCGCCGGCCGGCGGGTGGTGCGGTCAGACGGTGATCAGAGCAGGCCGTTGTCGGTGAGGAAGGCCTTGGCCACGGTGGCGCTGTCCTGCTTGTCCACCTGGACCTTGGCCAGGTAGGTGGTGAGGTTCTCGGTGGTCAGCTTGGCCGACACCGCGTTGAGTGCGCCCGAGACGGTGGTGTTGTTCGCCTCGGTACGGATCAGCGGGATGACGTTCTGCGAGGTGTAGAGGTTCTTCGGGTCGGCCAGCACGACCAGCTTGTTGGTCGCGATGCCGGAGTCGGTGGAGAAGATGTTGCCGACGTCGATGTTGCCGTCGACCAGGGCCTTCATGGTGAGCGGGCCACCCGCGTCGAGGGCCTTGAACTCCTTGAACTTCACGCCGTAGACCGACTCCAGGCCCTTGAGGCCCTGGTGCCGCTCCTGGAACTCGGGACCGGCGCCGACCTTGAGGGTGGGGGCGACGGCCTTGAGGTCCTCGATGCTCTTCAGGTTGTACTTGGTGGCGGTGGCCGCGGTGACGGTCAGGGTGTCCTTGTCCTCGGCGGCCGACTGCTCCAGCACCTCGGTGCCGGCCGGCAGGACCTTCTTCAGCGCGGCGAGCACGTCGGCCGGGCTGCTGATGTTCTCCGGCACGCCGCCGGTCTGCAGCGCGGCGAGCAGTGCGCCGTTGTACTCGGGCAGCAGGTCGATCGACTTGTCCTGGAGCGCCTTCAGGTACAGCTCACGGGCGCCGATGTTGAACTGCCGCTTGACGGTGACGCCCTTGGCCTCCAGGGCCTGGGCGTAGATCTCGCCGAGCAGCTCGCTCTCGGCGAAGTTGGCCGACCCGACGGTGACCGTGGACGCCGACGTGCCGCTGCCGGCCTTGTCGTCGGCGAGCGGGTCGCTGTCGGCGCCACAGGCGGTCAGCGACAGGGCGAGGCCGAGGCCGGCGATCGCGGCGCCGATGGAACGTATGCGGGACATGTTCGACCTTCCGGTGGGTTTCAGATGGTGGCGCGACGCGAACGGGACTGGGCCCGTCCGGTCATGCCGGGTGAGACGATCCAGCGCTGTACGAGCGCGAGGAACAGATCGAGCAGGACAGCGAGGACGGCGACGACGATGGCACCGGCCAGGACGCGGGAGTAGTCGTTGACGGCCAGGCCGTCGATCAGCAGGCGGCCGAGGCCGCTGAGGCCCACCGCGGCCGCCACGGTCGCGGTCGCGACCACCTGCAGGGCGGCGCTGCGGAAGCCGCTCATCAGCACCGGCAGCGCCATCGGCACCTCGACCTTGAACAGCACCTGCCACGGGCGCATGCCCATCCCCTTGGCCGCGTCGACGACGCGGTGGTCCAGGGTGCGCATGCCGGCGTACGCCGAGGTCAGGATCGGCGGGATGACCAGCACGGTCAGCGCGATCAGGACCGGGGTCAGGCCGAGCCCGAGCAGCGTGACCATCAGCATCAGCAGGCCCAGGGTGGGCAGCGAGCGGCCGGCGTTGCCGGAGTTGATCGCGATGAACGAGCCCCGGCCGGTGTGCCCGATGTACAGCCCGACCGGCAGCGCGATGACCGTGCCGATCAGCAGGGCCAGCGCGACGTAGCCGAGGTGGGCCAGGATCAGCTGCGGGAAGCCGCCGGGCGCGCTGAGGTCCCAGTGCGCGGAGTCGAAGAGGTAGGAGAGGTTCACGCGGCGCCTCCGCGCTGGTACCGGGTCCAGGGGGTGAGCGCCCGCTGGACGAGCACGATGATCAGGTCGGCCACCGCGGCGAGCAGCACCGACAGGATGATGCCGATGATGATCGGCTCCAGGTAGAACAGCTGGAAGCCGCGGGTGAACAGCTGGCCGAGCCCACCGATGCCGATCAGGGCACCGACGCTGACCAGGCTGATGTTGGAGACCGTGGCGACCCGCAGGCCGGCCAGGATGACCGGCGCCGCGACCGGCAGCTCCACGTCCAGCAGCCGGCGCAGGCGGCGGTAGCCCATCGCGGTGGCGGACTGGGTGATCACCGGGTCGACCGCGCGCAGGCCGTCCGCGACCGTCCGGGCCAGCAGCGCCACGGTGTAGATGGTCAGCGCGACCACGATGTTCATCGGGGCCAGGATCTTGGTGCCGAGGATCACCGGCAGGAAGACGAAGAGCGCCAGCGACGGGATCGAGTAGAGCACGCCGCAGACGTTGACCAGCGGGTGGTAGAACCACGGGAACCGGACCCCGAGGTAGCCGATCGGCAGCGACAGCAGCAGGCCGAACAGCACCGGCAGCAGCGCGAGGTAGATGTGCTGCCGCAGCGCGGCGAGCACCACCTCGTGGTTGTTGGTCAGGTATTGGATCATGCGGTGCGCTCCGCCGCCCGCCGGTCCCGCCGGGCCGCCAGGAAGTCGACCAGGTCGTGGTGGGGCACCAGACCGTCCGCCCGGCCGTCCGCCCCGACCCGCACCGCGACCCCGACCGGGGAGGTGATCGCCAGGTCGGTGACCATCCGCAGCGAGTCGGCGGTGGTGAACACCCCGGCGGTCGGCTCCAGCGGGCCGCCGCCGCGCTTCCAGCCCAGCGGCCGGCCGGCCTCGTCGAGCACCAGGTCCGCGCCGTCCGGCGAGGTCAGCGGGCTGACCGGCAGGTCGGCCGCGGTGTCGAAGGAGAGGCTGCGCAGGCCCCGGTCGCGGCCGACGAACCCGGCCACGAAGTCGTCGACCGGCTGTTCCAGCAGCTCCTGCGGGGTGCCGAACTGGGCCAGGTGCCCGCCCTCGCGGAGGATCGCGACGTGGTCGCCGAGCTTGATCGCCTCGTCGATGTCGTGGGTCACCATCGCGATGGTCTTGCCCAGG
The DNA here is from genome assembly GCF_019704555.1 of Actinoplanes sp. L3-i22. Taxonomy (NCBI): domain Bacteria; kingdom Bacillati; phylum Actinomycetota; class Actinomycetes; order Micromonosporales; family Micromonosporaceae; genus Actinoplanes; species Actinoplanes sp. L3-i22. Next base: position 5,620,554 of record NZ_AP024745.1, on the reverse strand, counting down.
TCCTGCTGCAGGCGGAGGAACTCGCGGTGCAGGCCCTCGCGCACCACCGGGTCGACCGCGCTGAACGGCTCGTCCATCAGCATCACCGGCGGGTCGGCGGCGAGCGCGCGGGCGACGCCGACGCGCTGCTGCTGGCCGCCGGAGAGCTGGGCCGGGTACCGCCCGGCGAACTCGGCCGACAGCCCGACCCGTTCCAGCAGCTCCAGGGCCGCCGCGCGGGCCGCACGCCGGGTCTGACCCAGCAGCAGCGGCACGGTCGCCACGTTGTCCAGCACCGTCTTGTGCGGGAAGAGCCCGGCGTGCTGGATCACGTAGCCGATGCCGCGCCGCAACACCGCCTCGTCCTGGGTCGCCACGTCCCGGCCGTCGATCAGGATCCGGCCCGAGGTGGGGCTGACCATCCGGTTGATCATGCGGAGCGAGGTGGTCTTGCCACAACCGGACGGGCCGACGAGAACCGTCATCTTCCCGGTGGGCAACTCCATCGAGAGGTGGTCCACCGCGGTGCTCCCACCGGGGTAGACCTTGACGACGTCCTCAAATGTGATCATGGCGCTCCTGGCGGTGGCGGACTGTCTCGTGAATACTGCTATTCATACTTGTGCGGTGGTGAATAACAAGTCAACGGGCACGTGAGAGGTGTTACGGCTCCTTAACTTGCGGGCAGGAGGTTACATGCAGTCCGCCAACGACGTTCCCCTCGACGGACGAACACTGTCGATCTCCGGTCTGCTCGCGATCGCCTCCGGACAGGCGGTGGCCGACGTCGGCCCGGCCGCGCTGCGCTTCGTCGAGGCCCGGCACACCCGGCTGCACGAGGCCCGCGAGCGGGGCGCCGTCTACGGCGCCAACACCGGCGTCGGGGCCAACCGGCACGAGATGACCGACGCGGGCGAGCACGGACTGCGCCTGTTGCGCAGCCACTGCGCGGCGGTCGGGCCCGAGGAGGACGACATTACGGCGCGCGCCACCATGGCCGTCCGGCTCAATCAGATTTTGGCTGGTGGTTCCGGGGTTTCCCGGCGGGTGGCGGAAGCCCTCGCCACGGCGTTGCGGGACGGCGCGGTGCCGAGTCTGCATCCGTGGGGTGCGATCGGGACGGCGGACCTGTCCGCGCTGGCCGAGCTCGGTCTGACCCTGGCCGGGGAGCGGCCGTGGCGCTCCGGGAACGGCCCGGTGATCACCATCGACGGCACCGACGCCCTGCCGATGATCAGCTCCAGCGCGCTCACCGTCGCCACCTCGATCCTCGCCCTCGACCAGGTGGAGGAGCTGATCCGGGCGTCGGTGGTGGTGGCCGCGCTGTCGTTCCTGGCCCTGCGCGGCAACCCGGAGGCCTACCATCCGGCCGTGCACCGGGCCCGTGCCCACCCCGGCCAGGTCGAGGTGGCGACGCTGCTCAGCGCGCTGGTGGCCGGGTGCGCGCCGCCGCTGCGCATCCAGGACCCGTTCGGCCTGCGGGTGGTGCCGCAGGTCACCGCGCCGGCGATCCACGCCGCCCGGTCGCTGCACGACGTGCTGACCGCCGAGCTCAACGCGGCCGTGGAGAACCCGCTGGTCACCGACGACGGTGTGCTGCATCACGGCCAGTTCCACACGGCGACGCTGGCAGCCGGGCTGGACGCCGTACGCAGTGCTTTTCTTCCGGTTCTGTCGTTGTCGTCGGCGCGGGTCGGGCTGCTGATGCGGCCCGACATGACCGGATTGCGGGCCTTCCTCGCGGACGGGCCGGCCGGCAGCTCCGGGCTGATGATCGGCGAGTACGTGGTGCAGGACGTGCTCACCGAGATCCGGGTCGGCATGCAGCCGATCGCGGCCGGCACGCTGACCATCTCGCTCGGCCTGGAGGAACACGCCAGCTTTGCTACCCAGGGCGCCCGGTCGCTACGCCGGATGACCCGGCTCGCTCCGACGCTGCTCGCCGCCGAGCTGGTGGCGGCCGTCCGGGCGCTGCGGATGGCGCCGGGCCGGATCCCGGACGGGGTCGCCCGGGACGCCTTCGAGCTGGCCGCCAAGGACCTGGAGCCGGGCTTCGACGACCGGCCGCTCGGCACCGACCTGGAGCACGCGGTCGCCACCCTCCCGGCCCTGGCCTCGCTCGTCTGAGCCGTACCGTAATGCTCTTCGAATTCAAAGCACGTAGCATGGCCGGGTGACTGATCCGGCCGCCGGGCTGAATGCCGACCAACTCGGGGCGTATTTCGCGCTCATGGAGGTCAGCAGCCTGCTCCAGTACGCGGTCGACGAGCACCTGCGCGCCGACGGCGACCTCAGCTACGTGCAGTTCCAGATCCTGGCCCGCCTGGTCGACGCCCCCGACGGCCGGCTGCGGATGACCGATCTCGCCGACGGCCTGGTGTACAGCCGCAGCGGCCTGACCTACCAGGCCGGCCTGCTGGACAAGCGCGGCCTGATCACCCGGGCACCCTCCCCGGACGACGAGCGCAGCGTCATGGTGACCGTGACCGACGCCGGCCGCGATCTGGTCGCCCACGTGCTGCCCGGGCACGTCGACCGGGTCCGCGGCCTGCTGATCGAGCCGATGACCGGCACCGACCTGGCCGCCCTGAGCACCGTGCTGGGCCGGGTCCGCGATCACATGCGGGCCACCCCGCCGCGGTCGGCGAAGCCCCGGGCCGGGCGCAAGCGGGCCGGCTGAATGGATCGGGCCCTGCTGGCCGATTTTCTCCGGGCGCGCCGGGAGGCGCTGCAGCCGGAGGACGTCGGGCTCCCCCGCGGCGCCCGGCGCCGCACCGGCGGGCTGCGGCGCGAGGAGGTGGCGGTGCTGGCCGGCATGTCGGCCGACTACTACAGCCGGCTCGAACAGCAGCGCGGCCCGATGCCGTCCGAGCAGATGCTCGCCGCGGTGGCGCAGGCGCTGCAGCTGAGCCCGGGTGAGCGGGCGCACCTGTTCGGCCTCGGCGGCTACTCGGCGCCCCGGCACACGCTGCCGGACGAGCAGGTCAGCGCGGCCATGCGGCGGATCGTCGAGCGCCTCTCGGCGGACACCGCCGCGATCGTGTTCTCCCGGTTCGGCGAGGCGCTGATGCAGACCCGCGGGGCGGTGGCCCTGTTCGGCGACTTCACCCGGTTCAGCGGGATGTCGCGGTACCTGGTCTACCGGTGGTTCACCGATCCGGCGCAACGTGCGCTCTATCCGCCCGAGGATCACGCGTTGCGCGGGCGGGTCTTCACCGTGGATCTCCGGGCGGCCTACACGGCCGACCCCGGGGGTACGGCCGGTGCGATCGTCGACGCGCTGCTGGCGGTCAGTCCGGAGTTCGCCGAGGTGTGGCGGCGGCACGAGGTGGACGTCACCCATCACCACGAGCTCAAGCGGTACCGGCACCCGGAGCTGGGTGAGCTGGAGCTGTACAGCCGCCGGCTGGTGGATCCGGACGAGGGCCAGGACCTGCTGGTCTTCCTGGCCCGGCCGGGCTCGCCCAGCGACGCGAAGCTGCAGCGCCTGATCGGCGGCGACGACCGTTTTATCCATGGTCCGGCAGTCCGCGGATAACGGCGACATTCTCCTGACCGCGGGTTCCCGCCAAGCTTGACCCAGTGCCCCGGCCGACTGTCGGCCGGCTCACACCACTCCATGGTTGCTTCGAATTCGAAGCGCGCTATGGTTACGAAGTGCTTCGAAAACGAAGCACCTGCGGGATCGAGAGAAGAGAGCAAGCCATGAAGGCAGTGCGTTTCCACGAGTACGGCGACCCGACCGTCCTGCGCTACGAGGACGCCGAGCAGCCCGTCCCCGGCGCCGGGGAGGTGCTGATCCGGGTCGCCGGGACGTCGTTCAACGGCGTCGACGGCAACATCCGGGCGGGCTTCATGCAGGGCCCGATCCCGGTGACCCTCCCCCACACGCCGGGCCTCGACGTGGCCGGCACGGTCGTCACGCCGGGCGAGGGCTTCGCCGCCGGTGACCGGGTCGTCGGGTTCCTGCCGATGACCGGCACCGGCGCGGCGGCCGAGTTCGTGCTCGCCCCGGCCGGGATCCTCACCGCGGCGCCGGCGAGCCTCCCGCTGGCCGACGCCGCGGCGCTGCCGACCGTGGGCCTGACCGCCTGGCAGGCGCTGTTCGACCACGCGAAGCTGACCGCCGGCCAGCGGGTGCTGATCAACGGCGCGAGCGGGGCGGTCGGCGGCTACGCCGTGCAGCTGGCCAAGGCCGCCGGCGCGTACGTGATCGCCACCGGCAGGAGCGTCACCGGCGCGGACGAGGTGATCGACCACACCGGCACCGACGTGATCGCCGCGGTGACCGAGCCGGTCGACGTCGTGCTCAACCTCGCGCCGGTCGAGCCGGACCGGCTGGCCGCACTGGTCACCGTGATCCGCGACGGCGGCGTGCTGGTGAACACCACGGTGTGGATGCCCGCGCCGTCCGACGAGAAGCGCGGCGTCCGCGGCGTCAACCTGTTCGTCCGCAGCGACGCCGCCCAGCTGGCCCACCTGGTGACCCTGGTCGACGCCGGGACCCTGCGGGTCGACGTCGGCCAGCGGGTCCCGCTGGCCGAGCTGGCCCGCGTGCACGCCCAGGCCGCGGCCGGCGAGCTGCCCGGCAAGACCGTGATCGTCGCCTGATCGCCGGGGTGCGGGGGCCGCGCGTGCGGCCCCCGCAAGGCACTACGGTGGCCGGGTGAAGGTCCGGCACGCCCGTGGGCTCGTCGAGCTGGTTCTGCTGGTGCTCTGGTTCGCGCTCTTCACCCGTCTGGCCGCCGCCGCGGGCCGCGACCTCACCGCCGCCGCCGCGAACGCGGCGGCCCTGCAGTCCGCCGAACACGCGATGCACCTCGACATCGAGCGCGGCGTGAACGGCTGGCTGGCCGGGCACCCGTTCCCCGCTCACCTGGCGGTGTATCTGTACCGGCTGTACTACGCGGTGGTCGCCGGAGTTCTGTTGTGGGTCGTGGTCCGGCACGCGGAGGTCTATCGCCGGGTCCGCCGGACGATGGTCGCGATGATGGTCCTGGTCCTGCCGATCTACTGGCTGGCGCCGATGTCGCCGCCGCGTCTCGCCCTGCCGGGCACGGTCGACATCGTCGCCCGCTACGACTTCCTGGGCGGGGCGGGCTGGACGCGTCCCGACCACCTGACGGCCATGCCCAGCATGCACGTGGGCTGGGCACTGTGGTGCGCCTTCGCCGTGTGGACCGCACTGCGCGGCAGGCATCCCGGCCCGGCCCGGCTCGCCTGGCTGTTCCCGCTGCTCATGGTGGCCGACGTGATCGCCACCGGAAACCACTACCTGCTCGACGTCACGGGCAGCCTCGTCCTGCTCTCCGCGGCCATCGCGATCGGCGCCGATCGTCGCTGGACCGGATTCTGTCGGAAAATTGAAAGGACACAATCCGGTACCAGCCCAAGACGTTGATCTTCATCAATGGTTAGGGTCACGCCAGCGGTGACCAGCAGTCATCGCTTTTGTCCGTACTAATAGGACGGAGTGAACCCGATGCGTGCACCACGAATGCGAACGCACCGGCTCCGGGCGGTCATCGCCGCCGGTGCCGTCGCGGCGATGACGATCGGCGCGGCCGGCTGTGCGAAGAGCGACCGCGACAGCGGCGCCGGCAAGGACACCACCGGCGGCACCTTCATCTTCGCGGGCGCCGGTGACCCGAAGAACTTCGACCCGATCTTCAACGACGACGGGGAGTCGTTCCGGCCGATCCGGCAGATGTACGACACGCTCGTCACCCACAAGCCCGGCACCGCCGAGCTGACCGGCGGCCTGGCCGAGAGCTGGGCCAACGACCCGACCGGCAAGATCTGGACGTTCAAGCTGCGCCAGGGCGTCAAGTTCCACGACGGCACCGCGCTGGACGCCACCGCCGTCTGCGCGAACTTCGACCGCTGGTACAACATGAAGGGCGAGGCCGCCCAGTCCCAGATGATCTACTACGCGGACGTGTTCGGCGGGTTCGCCGGCAGCCCGGACGCCGTCTACGACAACTGCACGGCGCCGGATGCCTCGACCGCGGTGCTGACCCTGAAGCGGTACAAGGGCGCCTTCCCGGGCGCGTTCGCGCTCACCGCGTTCTCGATCGCCAGCCCAGCCGCGATCAAGCAGTACGACGGCGACACCGTGAAGCAGAGCGGCGACTCGTTCTCGTACAGCGCGTTCGCGACCGACCACCCGACCGGCACCGGCGCGTTCACCTACGGCGGCTGGAACAAGGCGACCGGCGAGATCACCCTGAACCGCAACCCCGACTACTGGGGCGAGAAGGCCAAGGTCGACAAGATGATCATCAAGGTCATCAAGGACGAGAACACCCGCAAGCAGGAGCTGCGCGCCGGCACCGTGCAGGCGATCGACTTCCCGGCCCCGGCCGACCGCAAGGCGCTCGCCGGCGAGGGCTACCACGTGCTCGAACGGCCCGCCTTCAACATCCTCTACCTGGGCATCAACCAGAAGAACAACCCCAAACTCAAAGACCTTCGGGTACGACAGGCGATCGCGTACGCGTTGAACCGCGCCCAGCTGGTGCAGACCAAGGGCCCGGGCGGCTCGGCGGTGGCCGACCAGTTCCTGCCCAGCAGCGTGCTCGGCTACGCGCCGGACGTGCAGAAGTACGACTACAGCGTGGACAAGGCCAAGCAGCTGCTGGCCGACGCCGGCGCGACCGGCCTGACGCTGAACTTCTACTACCCGACCGAGGTGTCCCGGCCGTACATGCCGAACCCGCAGGAGATCTTCACCGTGCTGGCCAACGACCTGCAGGCCGCCGGGATCAAGGTCACCGGGGTCCCCCGGCCGTGGAACGGCGGCTTCAAGGACGACGTGCAGCAGTTCGGCAAGCAGGACCTGCACATCCTCGGCTGGACCGGCGACTACAACGACCCGGGCAACTTCGTCGGCACGTTCTTCGGCCGCCCCAAGATCGAGTTCGGCGACCAGGCGATGACCGACATGTTCACCGCCATCGACAAGGCCGACGCGACAGTCGACCAGGCCGCCAAGAAGGCCGCGTTCGAGCAGGTCAACCGGGATCTCGCCAGCAAGTGGCTGCCGGCCGTGCCGATCTGGCACGCCCCGCCGGCCCTGGTCACCACGAAGAACGTCCAGGGTCTGGTGCCCAGCCCGCTGACCGCCGAGACGTTCAACACGGTCTCGATCACCAAGTGACGCCGGGTGTCGCCGCGGTCCGGGTCCGGGGCCGCGGCGGCGCGATTCTGACAGGAGCCGCCGTTACATGGTGAAAATCGTCCTACGCCGCCTGATCCAGCTCGCCGTCACCCTGATCGCCCTGATGACCCTGGTCTTCTTCTGGCTGCGCAGCCTGCCCGGCGGGCCGGTCGACGCGCTGCTGGGCGAGCGCGCGACGCCGCAGACCCGCGAGACGCTGATCCGGGCCCTCGGCTACGACCGGCCGATCTGGGTCCAGTACGGCCACTTCGTCGAGAACGTGGTGACCGGCGACTTCGGCAACTCGATCCGCACCGGCGAGCCGGTCACCGCCGTGATCAGCCGCGCCTTCCCGGCCACCGTCGAGCTGGCGATCGCGGCGATCGTGATCGCGGTCGGGCTGGGCATCCCGCTGGGCTACCTCGCGGCCCGCCACCACGGCCGGCTGCTCGACAACGCGACAATCGTGGTCACCCTGATCGGCATCTCGGTCCCGATCTTCTTCCTCGGCTACCTGCTCAAGGACTGGCTGACCCAGGGCATCCACTTCTTCCCGCCGTCCGGCCGGATCAGCACCGGGACGGACAACACCGACGTGACCGGCTTCTTCGTGCTGGACGGGCTGCTGACCCGGGAGTTCGACGCCTCCGCCGACGCGCTCTGGCACCTGGTGCTGCCCGCGCTCACCCTGGCGACGATCCCGCTGGCGATCATCGTCCGGATCACCCGGGCCAGTGTGCTGGACGTGCTCGACGAGGACTACATCCGGACCGCGGACGCCAAGGGCCTGCGCGACGCCACCATCCGCAAGCGGCACGTGCTGCGCAACGCGCTGCTGCCGGTGGTCACCACGATCGGCCTGCAGACCGGCGCGCTGCTGGCCGGCGCGGTGCTGACCGAGAAGGTCTACAACTGGGGCGGCCTGGGCACGCTGATCACCGACTCGATCAGCGGCGGCCGGGACTATCCGGTGCTGCAGGCCCTGATCCTGCTCGCGGCGGTGGTCTTCATCGTGGTCAACCTGCTGGTCGACCTGTCGTACGCGGTCATCGACCCGCGGGTGCGTGTCTCGTGACCCGGCCCGGGGGCCTCGCGACGCTCAGCGACCACAAGCGCCGCCGCATCGACGAGCTGGCCGCCCGCACGTCCACGGCCGGCGGGGTCAGCCTGTTCCGCGACGCCGGCCGGCGGCTGCTGCGCAACCCGGCCGCGATCGTCGGCGGGAGCATCATCCTGCTCTTCCTGATCATCGCGATCTTCGCCCCGCTGGTGGCGCCGCACGATCCGGTGCAGCGCTTCCCGGAGCTGACCGCCAAGCTGACCGTCGACTCGGTCCCGGGGCCCAGCGCCGGGCATCCGCTCGGCAGCGACCCGCTGGGCCGCGACTTCGCGTCCCGGATGATCTACGGCGCCCGGCAGACCCTGTTCGTCGGGGTGCTGGCCACGCTGATCGGTCTGCTGTGCGGGGTGCTGCTCGGCGCGCTCGCCGGCGCGCTCGGCGGCTGGGTGGACGTGCTGATCATGCGGGTCACCGACGTCATGCTGGCCCTGCCCAGCCTGCTGCTGGCGATCACGCTGGTCGCGCTGGCCAGCGAGTCGACCCAGTGGACGGTGATCATCGCGGTCGCGGCGGTGAACGTGCCGGTCTTCGCCCGGCTGCTGCGCGGGGCGATGCTGGCGCAGCGGGCGAGCGATCACGTGCTCGCGGCCCGCGCGCTCGGCGTGCGGCAGCGGCACATCGTGACCCGGCACATGCTGCCGAACTCGCTCACCGCGGTGATCGTGCAGGCCACCCTGACCTTCGCGGTGGCGATCCTGGACGCGGCCGCGCTGTCCTTCCTGGGCCTCGGCGACCCGGACATCAACCGGGCCGAGTGGGGCCTGATGCTGGGCGTGGACGGCGTCCGCTACCTGGAGGTCCGCCCGGAGCTGGCGTACTTCCCGGCGATCGCGATCATCCTGGTCGCGCTCGGCTTCACCCTGCTCGGCGAGAGCATGCGCGAGGCCCTCGACCCGAAGAACCGGCGGTGATCAGGCATGGCTCTGCTCGACGTACGTGACCTGTCGGTCGTCTTCCGGCGCAAGGGCGCCGAGCCGTTCACCGCGGTGGACGGCGTCGATTTCGCCGTGGAGCCCGGCCAGACGGTCGGGCTGGTCGGCGAGTCCGGCTGCGGCAAGTCGGTGACCAGCCTGGCGATCATGGGCCTGTTGCCGCGCCGCGGCAACACGGTCACCGGCGAGGTGCTGTTCGACGGCACCGACCTGCTCCAGCTGCGCCCGCAGGACCTGCGCGACCGGCGCGGCCGGGACATCGGCATGATCTTCCAGGACCCGCTGTCCTCACTGAACCCGGTGATCCCGCTCGGCCTGCAGGTGGCCGAGGTGCTGGAACGCCACCAGGGCAAGACCCGGCAGGCGGCGCTGCGCCAGGCCCGGGAGCTGCTCGACGCGGTCGGCATCCCGGATCCGGCGCGCCGGCTCGGCGAGTTCCCGCACCAGCTCTCCGGCGGCATGCGGCAGCGCACGCTGATCGCGATCGCGCTGGCCTGCAAGCCACGCCTGCTGATCGCCGACGAGCCGACGACGGCGCTGGACGTGACCATCCAGGCGCAGATCCTGTCCCTGCTCAAGGACCTGGTCGAGCGGTCCGGCACGGCCCTGGTGATGATCACCCATGACCTCGGGGTGGTGGCCGGGCTCTGCGACACGGTCAACGTGCTGTACGCCGGCAAGGTGGTCGAGCGGGCCGGGCGGCACGACCTCTTCGGGGACCCGCGACATCCGTACACGCATGGGCTTCTGCAGTCGGTGCCCCGGCTGGACGCCGGCCGCGGCGAGTGCCTGCACCAGATCCGCGGCTCGGTCAGCGACAACATCCCGTGGTCGGCCGGCTGCGCCTTCGCGCCGCGCTGCGACCGGGTGACCGACGACTGCGTGGGCGAGACGGTGCCGCTCGAACCCACCCGGCGGCACAACGGCGCGCTGCGGTGCGTCAACCCCGTCCCCCAGGAGGTCCCGGCATGAGTGACACGCTGGTCGAGATCGACGAGCTCAAGGTCCATTTTCCGATCAAAAGTGGACTGCTCTTCGACCGTACCGTAGGCCGGGTCTTTGCCGTCGACGGTGTTTCTCTGAAGATCAACCGGGGCGAGACCTACGGACTGGTCGGCGAGTCCGGCTGCGGCAAGTCGACCCTGGGCCGCGGCCTGCTCCGGCTGGTCGAACCGACCAGCGGGAAGATCATTTTCGACGGTACGGACGTCCGCGCGCTCAAGGGCGAGCAGATGCGGCTGTTCCGCCGCCGCATCCAGATGGTGTTCCAGGACCCGATGTCCAGCCTCGATCCCCGCCAGTCGGTGGAGTCCCTGCTGGTCGAAGGTCTCAAGGCGCACAATCTGCACAAGGACCGGGCGGAGGTACGGCGTCGGCTCCGGTCCACCCTCGACTCGGTCGGCCTGCCCGCGTCGACGCTCAACAAGTACCCGCACGAGTTCTCCGGCGGCCAGCGCCAGCGCATCGGCATCGCCCGCGCCCTGATCCTCGGCCCGGAGCTGATCGTGGCCGACGAGCCGGTCTCCGCGCTGGACGTCTCGATCCAGGCGCAGGTCGTCAACCTGCTCGGCGACCTGCAGGAGTCGCTCGGCCTGACCTACCTGGTGATCGCCCACGACCTGGCCGTCGTCCGGCACATCTCGGACACGATCGGCGTGATGTACCTGGGCGCGCTGGTCGAGGAGGCGGACGGCGACCAACTCTACGAGCGGCCGCTGCACCCGTACACCCGGGCCCTGCTCTCGGCCGTGCCGGTCCCCGACCCCTGGACCGAGGACCGGCGCGAGCGGATCCTGCTCGCCGGCGACCTGCCGTCCCCGGCCGACCCACCGAGCGGATGCCGGTTCCGCACCCGTTGTCCCTGGTCCCAGCGCCGCTGCGCGGAGGACCGGCCGGCGCTGCGGGTCTTCGACCCGTCCGGGCAGCGGGTGGCCTGCCACTTCGCCGCGGAGATCCAGAGCGGTGAGCTGCGGATGCACGAGGTGCGCACCGAACTCGTCCGCCCGGCCACGGACGCGGCCCCCGACGTCGGCGCCGGCCTGATCCAAGCCCCGACAGACCTTCCTTAAACCATTATTTCGGTACGGCGAGGGAGCACCCGATCGTCGAACGAGGTGATCGCGGCCGTGCCGACCAGCCAGCTCACGCCGATCACGAGCAGGATCCGCTCCAGCACCGCGCTCGTGGCGCCGCGCCCGGCGAACAGCATCATCAGGCCCAGCGCGCCGCCCAGCGGCACGGTCAGCGCCAGGGCGGCCGCCGTCAGCCGCCGGGTCACCGCCCACCCGGCCGTCCACCAGGTCACGGCCATCGCCGCGGCCAGGACGAGCATGCCCAGGACGCTGGCGGCGGCGTGCACGACATCGGTGGGCGTCGTCGGCTCGAACGGCGGCAACGGGCAGCCCGCGCTGCACGCCACCACCCCGGACGTGCCGGCCAGCCCGGCCGTGACCAGCAGCAATGGGCCGATCACCGGCCGGGCCCGGCCGAGCAGCGCGACCCCCGCCGCGAGCAGGACCAAACCCAGGCGATAGACCACGGCATACGGGTGACCGGCCGCCCCCGCCTCGCTCACATAGCCCCGCCACCACGGCCCCGGCCCGGCGACCAGCGCGAACAGCATGACGCCGGCGCCCGCGGTGACCACCAGACCGGCCGCCGCGGCGAGCCGGTTGATCCCAGGACGCATGCGCCGGACTGTAGCCGCGGCGGGCACCACCCCCGGAACCGGACCGGCGGTTCGCGGCCTTGGTTCCGATCCGCAGATGGCGCTGTCGGACAGGAGGTCCGACGTGGCGTGATGCTCTGGCATGAATGTGCCGGAGGAGAAGAATAAGAGGTGAAACGGTCCCGCATGAAAGATCCGATTTCATGAACGTTCCCTTCCTGGTGGTGGACACCCCGCAGGTCAGCTGCGTAAGTGAGTCCGGCGACGCGGCGACCCAGGTAGTCGTGCGCGGACGATGGGACGGCGCGCTGCGACAGGAGACCTCGCGCGTGCTGCGGGCCTGCGTGGCCGAGGCACCCCTGGTGGTGCTGGTCGACCTGGCGCAGCTGCAGGACCCGTTCGGCGAGTCCGCGTCGACCTGGCACATCGCCGGCCGATTCGCCGTCGAGGCCGGCCGGCAGGTCACGCTGGTGCTGTGCGCCGCGCCGCCGGCCGTCCGGCGGCGGATGTCGACCGGTGGCGGCGACCACGTGCTGGTGCTGGCCGACAGCGTCGACGCGGCGCGGGCCGACGAGCCGGTGCTGACCGGCGGCGTCCGGCAGCGGCACATGACCCTGCCCGCGCAGCATGCCGCGTGCGTGCTGGCCCGCACCATGGCCGGGGGCGCCTGCCTGGCCTTCGGCGCGGCGCACCTGGCCGATCCGGCCCGGCTGATCGTGTCGGAGCTGGTCGCCAACGCGCTCCAGCACGCCGGAACGGAGGTCGACGTGTGGGTCTCGCTGCGTGGCCCGGTGGTGCACCTGGCCGTCCAGGACGGCAACCCGGAGCTGCCACGGGTGCTCGAGGCCGCCCCGGAACGCGGTGCCGCGCTGCCCCGATCCGGGCTGGGTCTGCGCGCGGTGTCCGCCGCGGCCACCGCGTGGGGGGCGCTGCCGTCCCGGCGCGGCAAGGTGGTCTGGGCGACCCTGGCCATCCGGGGGACGACATGACGTACTTCACCGATGACGGCAGCCGCCTGCACGTGGCCGTGCGCCACGACGGCGACCGGACGACGGTCACCGTGACCGGTGAACTGGACCTGCTCAGCGGGCCGCCGCTGATGCGGCTGCTGGAGGACGCGCTGGACGACAGCGTGAAACAGCTGGACGTGGCGGCGGCCCAGCTCGACTTCGTCGACGTCGCCGGGGTCCGGGTGCTGCTGGCCGCCCATCGGCTCGCCGTGGAGCGCGGGGTCGAGCTGCGGCTGTGTGACCCGCCGCCGCACGTGGTCTGGCTGTTGCGCGTGATCGACGAGGCCGGGCTGCTGCTCGGCGGCAATCCCCGCGACGGCGACCTGCCGCCGCATCCCTACGGCTCGTCACCGACGAGCCCGGCCGTCCGATTCGTGGACGACGCGACCGCTCGGGCCGACGAACGTGACCGGCGGGCCGACGAGCGGGACCGGCGCGCCGACGAGCGCGACGAGCAGGCCGCCGACCGGGACCGGCTCGCCGAGGAACGTGATCGGCTGGCCGAGGAGCGGGAGGAGCACGTCCGCCAGCATCAGCGGTGGGAGGACGTCCGGGAGGAACTGGCCGACGCCCGGGAGCGCGCCCTCGAACGCCGCGAGCAGGACGAGCCGGAGCCCTGATGCCCTGACCTCACGATGGGGTGGGCGCGACGGTCGGCGCCGGTTGGGATGCCGTCGGAGTCGGCTCGATCGACGACGGAGACGGTGAGCGGGACGGTGCGGGCGCCGAGGCAGGTCCGCTCGGCACCGCGGGCCGGGTCGGCGACGCCGGTGCGGCGGGCGGTGTCGGTGCCGGATCCCCGGGGCGCAGCACGGCGAACACCGTGATCGACACCGCCGCGGCGGCGAGGCCGGCGGTCAGCGGCAGCCACCACCGGGCCGGCCCGGCGCGGCGGGCGGCCCGGGACGGCGCCGGCTCGTGGCGCAGGTCCCGGCTCGTGACGGCGGCGGCCCGGGCGGACAGCGCTCCCCGCAGCCGCCGTTCCAGATCGGTTTCGGTCAACTCTCCCCCAGTTCGGCGCGCAGCAGCGTCAGCGCGCGGTGCGCGGTCGACTTGACGGTCCCGGCGGTGATCCGCAGCGCGCCGGCGATCTCCCGCTCGGAGAGCCCCGACCAGTAGCGCAGGACGATCACCTGCCGCTGACGGGTGGTGAGCCGGCGCAGCGCCCGGATCACCTCCCGGTCGCCCGCGCCGAGCAGGGCCTCGTCCTCGGCGGCCGGCGCCGGGTCCGGCCGCGGCGGCAGGTAGGCCCGGCTGATCCGGCGCCGGCGCAGCACCGAGCGCGCCGCGTTCATGACGGCCGACACCAGGTAGGCGCTCGGATCGTCGAGCGCGTCCAGCCCGGTGCCGTGGCGGCGGTAGAGCCGGGTGAAGACGTCCTGGACGACGTCCTCCGCGGTGGGCAGGTCGTCGACCATGAGCACGGCCATCCGGACCAGCGGCAGCCGGCGCTCCCGGTAGAGCTCGTGGATCGCGGACGCCCCGGTCGTCGCCGTCGCGACCGGGCCGGACGTGGTCCCCCGTCTCCAGAGCGGCAACGACCAGGGCCTCGGCAGCACGAAGATCACAAAAGGCCTCGCGGGGTGGGTCGGGGTGATGGGTGGAGACCGGCGGCGCCGGCCGCACGGGCGGCCGGCGCGCGAGACCTCAGGAGGCGGCCGGGGTCGAGCTGCTCGGCGTCGGCGCGGCGGTCGGCGTCCGGGTCGAGCCGGACCGGGTGGGCGACGGCGCGGCGGTCGGCTTCCGCGTGGAGGCGGTGGGTGACGGCGCGACGGTCGGCTTCCGCGTGGAAGCGGTGGGCGACGGCACGGCGGTGGGCTTCCCGGTGTAGGCGGAGGGCGACGGCGCCGCGGTCGGCTCCCCCGTGAAGGCGGACGGCGACGGCGCCGCGGTCGAGGCCGTCGGGGCCGGGGCCGGGGTGGCGTCGTCGGCGAAGGCCGCCGCGGCGGACACCCCGCCGACGGCGAGGACGGCCACGGCTCCGGCGGCGACCGCGAAGGTCCGGGTAGATCTGCGCATCTCAAGGCTCCAGCACTGTCGGTCGGGTGCACTGTCGCCCGGAAGGACGCGCCGAACCGCAAAAGGTTGGCGGCTTTACTGTGACCCGCGACACATCCAGCGATCAGGCGTCGATCGGGCGCAGCTCGTCGGCGTAGCTGACGGCCTGGCGGCGCAGGACGCCGTCGCCGCTGATCGAGTACTGGCCCATCCGCCACAGTGGCGGTGAGTAGGCGTGCAGCGTCACCGAGCCGTCGACCGAGCCGCCCATCCGGTGGATGTGGTCGGGGCCGAAGGCGAAGCTCCGGCCGGCCGGGACGACGCGGGTGGCCGGCTCGCCGCCGATTCGCGGGTTCGCCTCGGTGACCGCGCCGCGGACCACCGCGACCGCGCCGGACGAGACGTCGTGGTCGTGCCAGCCGGTGTCGTCCGCGACGTTCCAGCAGAGCACCCAGACGTCGATGTCACCGTCGCGGTACAGCGAGGCGTAGTGCCGTTTGCCGGTGTCGTGGCGGACCAGGTCTTCCCAGAGCTCCGGGCGGGCGGCCAACTCGGCGACCCAGCGTTGCAGTTCCTTCGGGGTCAGGACACGGCCGGGAAGGGCGGGAAGCACGCCGGGGCCGGCGACCGTCGTCATCGTGGAGCTCCGTTCAAGAGGTGGCGCGGGTTGGCGGTGAACATGGCGTGGGTGAAGGCGGCGCCCAGGCCGGGGGCGGCGGGCTCCGCGTACGGCCGGTCGGAGCCGTGCACGATCGGGTCGACGCCGACCACCCGGACCATCGCGTCGATCGCCCGGGTGCCGTACGACGAGGTCTCGTAGTACACAGCCGGATCGACCGGCCCCAGCGCTCCCCCGCGCGCGGCCAGCCGCTCGTGGTGCAGCGGCGCGAGCCCGGCCAGCGCGACGAACGCGATCCGCAGCCGGGGGTGCGCGCGCCGCCCGGCGATGTGCCAGGCCAGCCAGGCGCGGTGCTGCTGGGCCACGTAGGGCACCAGGGCGGGCCACCAGGACGGCAGGTCGGGTGCGCAGGCCGGCGCCGGCCCGGGGTGCACCAGCACCGGTTTGTCCGCGGCCTCGGCCTCGGCCAGCAGCGGCCCCATCCGGGTGATGTCGGCCGGGTCGGCGAGCGCGGTCGCGGGCAGTTGCAGGCCGGCGATCCGGTCCTCGCGCAGCACCTTGGCCAGCGCCGACGGGTCCGGGTGGGCGATCGGGGCGGCGGCCCAGATCCGGTACGGCTCGGGCAGCTCGAGGGCGCTCTCGTGCCAGATGTCGATGAGCTCGGCGCCGTCGTCGCCGGGCAGGTGCTCGATGCCGAGCGGGCTGGAGAGCGAGAGCAGCACCTGCTCGCGGCCCTCGGCGAGCTCGCGGTCGCGGCGGCGGGCGACGTCGTGCGCGGCGGGGTCCACCCGGTACGGCGCCTCGCCGGGCAGGTGCAGCGTCCAGTCCCGCAGGTAGGGGTAGGTGTCGCGGCGGCGCAGGGCGGCCAGGAAACGCTCCGGCCACAGGTGCTGGTGACAGTCGATCAGCATCCCGGCACCTCCGATCACCCCGGTAGGAGTGAAGCGCTTCACTCGTGGCCTAAGTGAAGCGCTTCACTCGGGTTTGCGCAAGGTGATCTCAGAGACCGGTCTGGTTGCGACGGTGTTACCCTCGGCCGATGCAACGAGGGCAAACCCGGCGCACGCTGCAGGACCTGGCCACCGCCGCCGGTCTGTCGCTCGCCGCCACCTCGTACGCGCTGCGCGGGGTCCGCGGCTCCCCCGCCACCATCCGCCGGGTGCGGGACCTCGCCACCGAGATGGGCTACACCGTCGACCCGATCGCCCGTGCGCTGGCCAGTGGGCGTACCGGATCGGTGGGGGTCAGTGGGTCGCTGCGTGATCTGTGGCAGCAGGATCTCTCGGTGATGCTGACCCGGGCGCTCCGGCACCGGGGGCGGTACGCGACGATCGCCGACGCCGACGCCGACCCGGAGCAGGAGCGCCTGATCGTCGAGCAGTTCGTGGCGCAGCGGGTGGACGGCGCACTGGTCTCGCCGGTCGATCCGGCCGCCGACTACTGGCGGCTGCTCGGCCCGGAGATCGCCGTCGTCTCGATCGGGGACGCCCTGGTCGCCCGCCCGGGCTCGGGCAGCGTGCTGTTCGACAACGCCTACGGCGCGCGCACCGCCCTGGCCCATCTGACCGAGTTGGGTCACCGCCGGATCGGGCTGCTGGCCCCGTCGCTACCGACCACCCCGGGTCGCCCGGCCGAGGTCCTCGCCGGGGAGATCGCCGCCGAGCTGGGCATCGAGCTGACCGTCGTCGCCGCGCCGGCCGCCACCACCGACGCGGTCACCGTGGTGGCCGCGATGCTCGCCGGCCCCGGGCGCCCGACCGGCGTGTTCTGCCTGACCGATTCGCTCGCGTTCGCGGTGTACCGGGCCGCCCGCGAGGCCGGGCTGCGGATCCCGGCCGACCTGTCGGTGGTCGGCTACGACGACCATCAGCTGGCGGCGCTGGTCGAGCCGGGCCTGACCACGATGGCCTGGGACGAGGACGCGATCGTCGAGGCGGCGGTCGCCCAGCTGGACGAGCCGGCCGACGCCCCGGTGTTCCGCCCGGAGCTGGTGATCAGGAGCTCGACCAGCCCGATCGCAGCAGCTCGATGAGGGTGTCGAGGTCGCGCCCGAACGGCCGGTCCGCGGTGCCGTCCGGCAGGGTTCCGGCGGGCAGCAGCGAGGCCGGCGCGCCGGACAACAGCTGAGCCTGGTGCACGGCGAGCAGTTCGCAGGCCAGCACGTCACGCAGCCCGTCGATCGCCTCCCCCAGGCATTCGGCGGCCTCGAACCCGAAGCTCTGCACGTCCTCCTGGCCGAGCGAGGTCTCCATCGCGCCGATCAGCGCCGGCATCGCGAACCGGCGGGTCCGGTGCGCCACCGCGACCGCCCGCTTGTGCACGGTGACCATCCCGGCGTGCAGGCCGGGCGCGTCGGACAGCTGCTTCGGCAGCCCGGTGACCGCCGGGTCCAGCAGCCGGTGCAGCCGGGCCGTGCCGACCTCGGCCAGGTGGACGAGCGCGGTGGTCAGCGCGCCGCAGGCGGCGACCAGGTCGGTGCCGGCGAACCCGACGGTCCCGTAGAACCGGCCGTCCAGGTGCGCGGGCGAGTCGGTGACGCCGGTCAGCGCGCGCTCGGCGGCCGCGTCCAGGGCGGCGGTCGCGCGGACCAGCACGGCCAGCGCCGGCCCGGTCACCCGGAAGGACACCGGCGCCTGCAGGGCCCGGACCGGTCCGTCGCCACGCGCCTGCAGAAGACCGGCATTGATCGTACGGAGCTCGTCGTCCCCGGCCGCCAGCTCCGGGCGCAGCGGATCGGTGCTCGCCCCGGCCACCGCCTGGGTCGCCCCGGCCACCGCGATCACCTGCTCGACCAGGACCCGCACGTCGGCGGCGGCCAGCACCGCGAGCCCGGTCAGGCCGGGCACGCCCTGCAGGAACGCGATGCCCTCCTTGGCCTCGAAGGAGCGCGTCCGCAGCGCCGGGCCCGGGTCCGTCGCGTTGCCCGAGTCATCGAGGATCTGACCGGTTCCGATCAGGACGGCGCCGGCGTGCGCGAGCGGCAGGATCTCCCCGGCCGCGCCGCTGCCCCGGGCCGGGATGGCCGGCGTCACGCCGGCGTTCAGCAGGTCGGCCAGGTGCCGGCAGAGCTCCGGCGAGACGCCCGCGGCCGGGTGCAGCAGCGTCCGCAGGCGGGCGGCCAGCACCGCGCGGGCCTGGTCACGTCGCAGCCACGGCGCCGACCCGACGGCCCGGCCGGTCATCAGCGTGTCCTGGTGCCGCGCGCGGGCCGCGGCGTCCAGCCGGACCCCGGAGAGCGCGCCCATCCCGGTGTTGACACCGTAGACCGCCTGGTCACCGTCGAGCGCCGCCAACACCGACGCCCGGGTGGCGGCCACCTCGGCCAGCAGCGCGGGTTCCAGCACGACGCGGGTCGAGCTTCGGGCCAACAGAGCGATTTGGGTACGACCGAGGTCCGCCCCCGACCGCACCCGCACCTCACCGCTCATCGGTACCGCAGCATCGTCCCGGCCTCGACGGCCTCGGCCCGGGTCAGGATCAGGTGGGCGAGCGCCACGTCGAGGATCGACAGGCCCCGGTGCCAGAACAGGATCCGCTCGTCCGGGTGCTCGCGGCCCGGCTTGGCGCCGCTGACGATCTCGCCGATCTGGGCGTACAGCGTCTGCTCGCTGAGCCGGCCGGTGTCGACGTGCGCGCGCAGCGCCCCGAACCGGCCGGAGCGGGACTCCCGCCAGTCGTCGACGACCACCTTGTCCATCACGTCGAGCAGGTCCAGTTCGACGGCGCTGACCGTGCCGTACGGGACCACGAACGCACCGGGCTTGACTGCCGCCGTACGCAGGAGTGGTTGTGGTTTTTCCAGTCTTGAGGCTTCGACCAGGATGTCGGCGCCGTCGTAGACCTCGTCGGCGGTGGCGACCGCGCGGACCGGGGTGCCGGTGACCGCGCGCAGCCGGTCGGCGAACGCCTCGCGCGACTCGGGGCGGCGGCTGGTCACCCGGATCTCCTCGAGCGGGAAGAGCCGGTCGAGCATGGTCACGTTGGCGAACGCGGTGCCCCGCGCGCCGACGTGTCCCAGGATCCGGGAGTCCGGCCGGGCCAGGTGCTTGGCGCCGACCGCGGTCATCGCCCCGGTGCGGACCTCGGTGATCAGGGTGGCGTCCATGATCGCCAGCGGGACGCCGGTGGCCGGGTCGAACAGCGTCATCATGGCCAGCTCGCTGGGCAGGCCCTGCAGGTAGTTCGGGACGAAGTCGCCGACCACCTTCACCCCGCTCAGGCCGTGCTCGCCGAGCGTGGAGACGTGCCCGCGCAGGATGTTGAAGTGCCCGGCCCCGCCGTTGTCCGGCACCAGGTGGGTGCGCGGCTCGAAGACCGTCCGGCCCCGGCCGTGCGCGTCGACGACGTTCTCGACCGCGGCGATGACCTCGTCGGTGCCGATGTTCAGCTCGTCGATGTCGGCGCCGGAGAGGAACCGTAACCAGATCGCCCGCTCGTTGTGAATCATCACATGCACCATATCTCCCGTGTGTTTTAGAGTATTCACGGACGGCGCGGCAGCGAAGGGGTTCGATGGCACACGACGGGGCTGAGCAGTGGCTGCTCGAACTGGCGCAGGCGCACCGGCTCTCCCCGGCGCAGCGGCAGATCGTGCAGCGGATGCTCGGCATGTTCCCGGACGTCGCGTTCCTGTCGACCATCGAGATCGCCGAGCGCACCGGGGTCAGCCAGCCGACGGTCACCCGGCTGGCCACCGCGCTGGGCTTCGCCGGCTTCCCGGAGTTCCGCGCCGCGCTGCGGGACGCCGTCCTGGCCGGCATCCCGAACCAGCGCGGCCATCACCGGCAGGACGCCGGCCTCGCCGCGATCGACCAGGAACGCGCCAACCTGGAGAGCCTCAAACGGGTGGTCGCCGGCGACCCGATGGACCGGGCCGTGCGCCTGCTCGCCGGCCCCGGGCCGCTGGGCGTGGTCGGCCTGCGCGCGTCGGCCGCCCTGGCCTGCTACTTCGGGTATTTCGCCCGGCGGGTGCTGCCCGCGGTCAGCGTGTGCACCGACGCCGGCGGCATCGACGACGCGGTGCTGCAGCTGAGCCAGCAGGGCGCCGGCGCGCTGCTGGCCTTCGCCATGCCGCGCTACCCGGCCGGCACGGTCGCCGCGGTCCGGCTGGCCCGCACGCTCGGCCTGGCCACCGTGGTGATCGCCGACACCGCGCTGGTCCCGTTCGCCGTGGACGCGGACGTGCTGCTGGTCGCCCCGGTCGGCACCGGCCTGGTCTTCGACTCGCACGCGGCGGTGGTCACCCTGGCGATCAGCCTGCTCGACGCGATCGCCAAGACCGACCCGCACCGCACCCAGCAGCGGCTGGAGGCCCACGAGGCGCTGGTCGACCGCTGGGTCCACCACGACTGACCGCACGATCGCGTCAGAGCACGCGACCGCGATCCTGGGCGGCGCGGGCGCGGACCGCCGTACGGAAAGCGATGTCCTGATCTTCTTCCGAGATCGTGTCGTCGGCGTAGCCGGTGTAGAGCAACCGGCACGCGTGGATCCCGATCAGCAGGTCTTCGAGCAGGTCACGGGCCGGGCGGGCCGGATCCAGCGGGGTCAGCCGGACCAGGTCGTCCGGCTCGTCGGGATCCGGATCGTCGCCGGACCCGTCGCCGGCCGGGTCGTCGTCCTCGTCGTCGGCCTCGTCGCCGAGGTCGATGGCCAGATCGCGGGGCGCCAGGCCCTCGGCGACCAGCATCGCCTCCGCGACCATCTCGACGACCAGGCTGCGCGGCGAGTCGGCCAGCTCGAACAGGCCCAGGACCGCGGTCGGCGTCCGGTACGGCAGCGGCTCGATCGCGTCGGCCGACGCGACGACCAGCTCGGCCGGGATGCCGGACAGCTCGGCGACCACGTCGGCGGCCGCCTTGAGCCAGTGCGCCGCCGCGATCGCCGCGGCGGTCGGCTCGAGCTCGCGGAACAGCTCGCTGCCACCCAGCGGATCCTTGTCCAGAACGGCGTCGGCCGCGGCGACCTGCGCCGGGCTGGCGTCGGTACGGCTGAGCACCACCGCCTGCACCGCCCGCCCGGTCAGATCCCCCAGCTCGGCGTGCTCGACCGCGCCGATCTCGCCGGCCACGTCCGCCTCGACCGCCGCGGACAGCGCGTCGTCGCCGATCGCGTGCAGCGCCCGGCCGACCCGGTGGGCGTACTCCTGCACCGGGTCGTACTCGACGGTCAGGTAGCCGGCCTCGTCCACCAGGTGCGGCTTGCGGACGGCGTCGGTGACGGTGGCGAAGCCGTCCCGGGTCTGCTGGCGGCGCCAGCCCTCGGTGTTCGGCTCGGTGCTCGCCGCCGCGCTGGCCGGATGGGTGTAGCAGCGCCACAGGGCGTCGGACAGCCCGGTCAGCTGGGCGACCAGGTCGAGCCGTAACGCCTGCGGGGCCGCCCGCGGAACGGCGGCGACGACGGCCGCCAGGTGCCCGTGCCCGACGGCCCAGGTCCGGATCAGGGTGTTGCCGTCGTCGTCGATCGCGTAGTTGGTCACAGGATCATCCTCGGTGGTCAGCGGAACAGGCGGTCGAGCTGGGCGTCGATCAGTGCCAGCGCCTCGGCCGGCCGGTACAGGCCGATCAGGATCGGGCCGACCAGGCCCTGGGTGAGGAAATACATCGCGGGCGCCTCCACCTCGGGGTCGATGCCGTCGCGCAGCTCGCCGAGCCGGGCCGCCTCCCGGAAGCTCGCCACCGTGACGGTCAGGATGCGGGCGTACCCGTCGCGCAACTGCCGCGCGTACTCCGGGGTGACGGTCGCGGCCGAGAAGAACGCGATGTTCACGCACGCCTCCTCGCGGCCGGGCCCGTCGACCGGGAGCATCACCGCGGTGGCCGCCCGGATCAGCTCGCGGCGGCCGGGCTCGCGGCCCGGCCCGTGCAGGGCGGCCAGCGCGGTCTGCAGCCGGGCCAGCACCCGCTCCCGCATGTGGGCCAGGGCGAACAGCAGCATCTGCTGCTTGGCCGGGAAGTAGTGCTGCACCGTGCCCATCGAGACGCCGGCCTGCTCGGCGACGTCGCGCAGGCTGACCGCCTCGAACCCGCGGGTGCCGATGACGGCGAAGACCGCCTCGGCCAGCAGCCGGCGGCGCTGCTCGTGATCGACCTGCTTCGGCACCCACCGAACCTATCTCATGCGCCCGCATTGCCATCCGGCGGCGCCCGCCTTTACGATGCAGTCGCATTACAAAACGGGAGGGTGGCCATGGGCATCGCATACGCCGCGAACGGCGACACCAAAATCGCTTACGAGACCTTCGGTACGGCCGGTGAGCCGCTGCTCCTGGTTCTCGGGCTGGACTACCAGATGGTCTGGTGGCACGACGCGTTCTGTGCGCGCCTGGTCGAGGCCGGTTTCCACGTCGCCCGCTACGACAACCGCGACACCGGGCTGTCCACGCACTTCCCGGCACCGGCCGGCACCAGCCCCTGGCGGGCGGCGCTCGGCGGCGGCCGGCCCGCCTACACGATGGCCGACATGGTCGGCGACGGGCTGGCGGTGATGGACGCGCTCGGCTGGGCCGGCGCGCACGTCCTCGGCGGCACCTCGGCGATCGCGCAGGCCATGGCGTTGCTGCACCCCGAGCGGGTACGTGGCCTCACGCTCTGCATGAGCGCCCCGGCCACCGCGGGCCTGCTGGGGACCCTGCGTCACCTCAAGTTCGGCATCTTCCGCGAGATCCGCAAGCTGCCCCGGGCCACCACGCCGCAGGAGAAGGTCGAGTACCTGATCGCGACCTACCGGCTGCAGGCCTCGCCCGGCTACCCGTTCCCCGAGGAGTGGGTGCGCGAGGTGGCCACGCTCAGCGAACAGCGCGCGCCGTACGACCCGGGCACCACCCAGCGGCACCTCGCCGCCGGCCGGGCCACCAGGCTGCCGCCGCTGTCCGGCATCACCGCGCCCACCCTGGTCGTCTCGGGCGCCGACGATCCGATGGTCAAGGTCAGCGGGGGTCGCGCCCTGGCCGCGCAGATCCCCGGCGCGCGGTTCGTGCTCTACCCCGGCGTCGGCCACGACCTGCCCGAGGCCATCTGGGACGACATGATCGCCCGAATGCCCCGCGCCGAGGCGCCGGCCTGAGCGCAGGCCCAGACCTTCCGCCGGCGCGGCCTCGCCCGCGGTGATCGGCGGTTCGCGTGCCTAACGGTGCTGGAGCTGCCCCTGCCGCACGGCCGCATGCCACGTGTCCAGAGTCAGGGCTTTGTCCGGGCCGATGCCGGCCACCTGGATCGCCACCCCGTCCGACCGGACGAGGTAGACGGTGGGACGCGTCCCGGAACGGTCGATGCGGTGGCCGGCGTAATCGGCGTACGTCCGGATGCCGGCCTCGGCGAGTCGGTCGAGAAGGACCCGGCCGATCCCGTGCGGAGGCAGATCAGCCAGCCTGACCCCGAGGGCCGCCTGCTGCCCGCGGCCGCGAGCAGGGCTCGCGGCCGGCGCCTCCGGGCGAGCCGGAGCCGCGTAGGCCCGTACCTGAGGAGTGGGTGCCCAGACCGGGGCGGAGGACAGGTCATCGAACGCTGGGGCCGGCACGATCGCAACAGGAGCCGGTCTCGGGGCCATCTGCGACACCACCACGGCCGGACGGGCCGGACGGGCCGGAACCCGGGAGCGGCCGTGCCGGTACCAGGCCGACATCGCGGCCATGTACACCAGCCAACACAGGTAGGCGGTCTCCAGCCACCCGCCGAACACGTAGTACGGCCACGTCAGCGCGAACCAGGCGACGCCCAGGCCGATCACCGCGACGACGACCTTCATGCCGCCGGACGCCTCGGAACGACTCATTCCCGCCTACTCCTCTGCCTTCGTACCGGTGCGGTTCCATCGGCCCGCGGGGGCCGAGACTTGAGGACTGAGCAGCGGCTTTGACCCGTGCCGGGCAGATGATGTTGATAGCGTCGCGGGAGTGCGACGCGCGTTCCTCGTGCCCGTCTCCGCGGTACTGACCGCGCTGATCCCCGGCGCACCGGCCTCGGCGGCGCTGCCTCCTCCGCCGCCGGTCCGGCTGGTAACCGCCCGCGACGAGGAGGGCGGCAGGCCGCTGCTGGCGCTGCCGCCGTCGAACTCGGAGATCGGGGAGCACGAGGCGCACGCGCTGCACGGCTCGCACTCGTCGCACAGCTCGCACTCGTCGCACTACTCGGGGCACTCCTCCCACACCTCGCACTTCTCATCGGTGAACCCCGACTATCCGGACCTGCCGGACTACGACGACGATGACGACGGCCTGTACGACGAGCCGGAGCCCACCGAGACCACCGAACCGACGCCGAGCCCCACTCCGTCGAAGAAGCGCTCCAGGAAGCCGTCGCCGTCACCCACCACCGAATCGCCGTCGCCGTCGCCGTCGCCGACTCAGTCACCGTCTCCGTCTCCGCCGGAGACCAGCGAGACGCCGAGTCCGAGCCCGACACCCACCACCACCAGCCCGGTCGTGACGGTCCGGCCCACCCCTCGGATCGAGCCCGAACCGGCGTCGCACGCCGGATGGAGTGCCGCCTGCCTGGCCGCGATGCTGATCTCGGCGGCCGGGGTCGGCTACTGGGTGCTGCGATCGAAGCGGCGCCGCTGAGAGGATGACGATGACCGACCGACCCCAGCCCGCACCCGACGCCGTGATCGTTCTCGACGCGGCCGCCCACCCGATCGACGCGGTGCAGCGCGCCGCCTACCGCTTCAGCGACGTCTTCACCGTCGAGGTGTCCGGCAGCGGCGACGAGATCAGCTGCCGTCTGTTCGCCCGGGACCGGTGGTCGCCGCGGTGGGCGCACGATTTCCGCGCCGAGGTGCTCGACCAGGTACTGCGGGCGCGGATCCGCGCGGAGACCGAGCAGGTGCGCAACGTGGTGCTCGCGGTCGCGTTCTCGAGGACGGGGCTCAGCGGATGAGGGATCGGATTCCGGCGGCCACCGCCGGCGGCCGGCAGTTGCAGTTCCTGCCGCTGCGCTTCGAGCGCTGGGATGACGGGCGGGTGCTGCTGACGAACATGGTCGGCGAGCACCTGTTCGTCGACGGCCCGGAATTCGAGGCGCTGTCGCAACGACGGCTCACCGACCCGGCGCTGATCCGGCGCCTGCGCGCCAAGCATCTGGTGCGGCTGCCCGGCGAGCAGTTGCCGGTCGATCTGCTGGCCGTCAAGTACCGCACCCAGCATCAGCGCCTCGCCGACTCGACCAGCCTGCATCTGTTCGTGGTCACGCTGCGGTGCGAGCACTCCTGCGCCTACTGCCAGGTGTCGCGGCGGAACCTGGCGCACACCGGCT
The DNA here is from genome assembly GCF_019704555.1 of Actinoplanes sp. L3-i22. NCBI lineage: Bacteria > Bacillati > Actinomycetota > Actinomycetes > Micromonosporales > Micromonosporaceae > Actinoplanes > Actinoplanes sp. L3-i22. Next base: position 5,594,819 of record NZ_AP024745.1, on the reverse strand, counting down.
TCGACATGACGCCGGAGACCGCGCGGGCGGCGGTCTCGATGGCCTTCCGGTCACCGTCGCCGCGGCTGAAGTTCGAATTCCAGGGCGGCGAGCCCCTGCTCAACATGCCGGCCGTCCGGCTCGTCGTCGAAGAAGCCGAACGAATCAACGGTACGGAGGGACGCCGTCTCGCCTTCGTCATCGCCTCCAACCTCGCCCTGCTCGACGACGAGGTGCTCGCCTTCGCGCAGCGGCACGACGTGTCGTTCTCGACCTCGCTCGACGGCCCGGAGGATCTGCACAACCGGAACCGGCCGCGCCCCGGGCGGGACAGCCGGCAGCGGACGCTGACCGCGGTCGCACACATCCGCGAGCAGCTGGGGCACGACCGGGTCAGCGCGCTGATGACGACGACGGCGGGTAGCCTCGGCCGGGTCCGCGAGATCATCGACAGCTATCTGGAGAACGGTTTCCGGCACATCTTCCTGCGGCCGGTCTCGCCGTACGGGTTCGCGAGGCGCCTGAGTCGTCGCCGGGCGTACGACGTCGACGCCTGGGCCGACTTCTACACCGAGGGCATGGAGTACATCCTCGAACTCAACGCGCGCGGCGTGCCCGTCGTGGAGACGTACTCGGCGATCGTGCTGAAGAAGATGCTCACCAACGACAGCCCGGGCTACGTGGACCTGACCTCGCCGGCCGGGATCGGCATCGGGGCGCTGGTCTACAACTACGACGGCGCGGTCTACGCCTCCGACGAGGGCCGGATGCTGGCCGAGTCCGGCGACTTCACGTTCCGGCTCGGGCAGCTCGGGCAGGACTCGTACGCCGATCTGATGACGTCGGCGGCGCTGCTGGACCCGCTCGAGGAGTCCTACACCGGGAGCGTGCCGATGTGCTGCGACTGCGCCTTCGAGCGGTACTGCGGGGCCGACCCGGTGTTCCACCACACGACCGCGGGCGATCCGGTGGGCCGCAAGCCGGAGTCCGCGTTCTGCCGGCGCAACAAGGCCGTCTTCCGGTTCCTGCTGGACCGCTACACCTCGGACCCGCATGCCCGAGAGCTGTTCCGCGCCTGGGCGGCACGATGATCGCACTTCGCGGGCGGGCCCGGTCGGCCTCGCTGGACGGCCCGCTGCGCCGGGAGCTGTGGCGCCTGGTCGACGGCCCGGCGCGGCAACCGGACGAGGCGACGCTCGGTGACGGGCCGGCCGGGCTACGCGTGCGGCACGCTCACCACGACGCCGCCCCGCGCGGCAACGAGATCGTTCTGCCGCCGCACCTGGGACACCTCGGCGCCGGCGACATCATCGCGGTCTCACCGACCGGCGACCGGGTCGAGGTGATGTGGCGGCCGCGCTCGCGGCACAACAGCATCCTGCTGACCGAGCGCTGCGACAACTACTGCCTGATGTGCTCCCAGCCGCCGAAACGGCACGACGACTCCCGCCTCCTCGACCGCGCCGGCGAGCTGATCCGGATGCTGCCCGCCGACACCCCTGAACTGGGCCTGACCGGCGGCGAGCCAACCGTGTACGGCGACGGTCTGCTCGCCCTGCTCCGGCTGATCCACTCCGAGCTGCCCGGCACCGAGGTCCACCTGCTGTCCAACGGCCGGCGCTTCGCCGACGCCGGGTTCACCGCCGACTACGCCCGGGCCGGCAACCCGCGGTTGATGGCCGGCATACCGCTGTTCGGTCCCGAGCCGGCCCTGCACGACTTCGTCGTCCAGGCGAGCGGGGCGTTCGACCAGACGGTCACCGGGATCCTGCGGCTCGGCGAGCTCCGGCAGCGCGTCGAGATCCGGGTCGTGCTGCAGAAGCACACCGCGCCCGCCGTCGTCGAGATCGCCGAGTTCATCGCCCGCAACCTGCCCTTCGTCGAGAAGGTCGCCCTGATGGGCCTGGAGGTGACCGGACTGGCCCGGGCGAACCTCGACGACGTGTGGGTCGACCCGTTCGACTACCGCGCCGAGCTGGCCGAGGCGGCCCTGCTGCTCAAACACGCCCGGGTGCGCACGCAGATCTACAACCACCAGCTATGCCTGCTGGACCACCGGGTGCGCCGGATGGCCGTGCGCTCGATCAGCGACTGGAAGAACGAGCACATCCCCGCGTGCGCCGGCTGCGCCGTACGCGAGGAATGTGGTGGTTTCTTTGTCTCGTCCCGGCATCGCCGCAGCGCCCACATCCGGCCGCTGCCCAGCCCCTCGGCCGATGGCCACCACGCCTGAAACGTCAGGGACAGCGCACCCCGTAGATCGGCGCTGGCCGATATCATGCACGGCGATCATCATCGGGATCGACCCGCTGGAGGAAGCCTTGCCTGTACGCCGGATCGCTTCGTTCGCCGCGGCGGCCCTGCTCGGAACAGCCGGATCAGTGGTCGGGGGCGATGCCGCGCAGGCCACCGCGGCTACACGACCTTCCGGAACGCCTGGAACCCGAGCTGGCCGGCGCTGACCATCAACAGTGGCGCCTCGACCACCACCAAACCGGCGATCGTGTGGACCTACGGCGCCGGCAACACCGACCAGCAGTGGACCCTGCTCGCCACCGACGTCTACAACGTGTACAAGCTGTTGAACCGGCACAGTGGCAAATGCCTGGCGATCGGCAACGCCGCGACCGCGGGTGGCGAGCAGGCGATCGAGTGGACCTGCGAGGCGAACCACCCGGAACAGGAGTGGCGGATCGTCGACGACCGGTAGTGACGACCGCGGACCTGAATGGTTTGCCGGCCGACACCCGGGAATTGCGGTAATGCCGAGGCGCTGGCGCGGCAGCACTAATGTCGGATCGTCTTGATGCAACTCGGATGATCGGAGCGTGCCAGCACATGGAACCGCACAAGGATCCTGCCCAGCCGGCTGACGCGGCGGCGCCCGAGGGCCTGGAGGGTTGGCTGCGAGACCTGCGCACCGAGGTCGCGGCCGACCCGACGGGCTGGGCCGACCCCGAGGGCGACCCCGCGGGCGAGCCCCCGGCCCCGCCCGCACCCACCGAAGCGCGCGGCGGCGGCCGGCACCGGGCCGCGGACTGACCGAGGGTCGCGGCTGAACGCCGTACGGCGAAATCGTCTTTTGCTCGTGAAATGGTTTATCCGTTGAGTTCGCGCACGTCCCGGGCGTGTTTGAGGAAGACGATGCCGTCGATCGTGTCCAGGTGGGCCGGGTCGAGCGGGAAGTAGGCGAAGTCCGCCGACACCCGTGCGGCGGTGCCGGCGACCTCCGGAGCCAGGCGGTGCGTGTCGACCAGCGCGGTGTCCCACGGCAGCGTGGCCAGCAGGCCCTCGACCGTGTCGCCCGGCGGGACGTCGTCACCGACGGTGCCGAACGCGGTGGCCAGGAACGCGAACCGGTCGCCCAGGCGGGCCGACAGGATCGCTCCGGCGCTCCACATCCGGACCTCGTGCTCGCCGAGCGACATGACGCTCTGCCGGCGCTGCAGGTGCAGGTTGTGGGTGAAGACCAGGGCCGGACCGTGCTCGGCCACCGCGAGCAGGTTCGCGGCCATCATCGCGTCCCGCAACCCGGACAGCCGCGAGATCCGGGCGGGGGACGTGTCGGCCATCCAGTGGTGGTAGCGGAGCAGGCCGACGGCGGTACGGCCGTAGCGCCGCGCCCGTTCCCGATCCCGCGCGCTCAGCCCGGGCAACTGGGTGTCCAGCAGCGCCAGCAGGTCGTCGGCGAGCACCCGCAGCCGCCGCGCGTCGGCGGACTGCCCGATCGACCGGGCCGGGTCCATCACCGTGGCCGGATCCGACCAGCGCTCGTCCGGGCCGAGCAGCGCGTCGAGGCTCTCCCGGGTGCCCGGCGGGTCGTCGAGGAGGTCGTAGAGGGCGGTCAACGCCTCCCGCGGGCTCGCCGCCCAGTATTCCAGCGGGCCGTCGAAGCCGAAGAACCGCAGCTCGCCGTCGTGGTCCTGGTTGTACGCCCGCATCCAGCGCACCAGCTCGCGGTTGCCCGGGGCGGTGCCGAACCGGTGGCTGAAGCCGCGCTCCAGCACGTCGTCGAGGGTGCCCGCCCCGGTCGTGACGTAGTCGTCGACGATCGTGCCGAGCAGGCAGTCGCTCTCGACCGCCAGGGACCGGTAGCCCTCGTGCTCGACCAGGTGCCGGAAGATGTCGTTGCGGACCTCGCCGAGCTCGCCGACGAAGTGCCGCGGCTCGCCCAGGCCGAGCAGGTCGGGCCGGGCCGGGAGCGAGTGGAGGAATGCCGAGAGGCCGGCGCCGTCGAGGGGCCGGGCCACGTCCTGGATGTCCATTCCTTGAACCGTATCGTTGAACCCTCGGTGTAGGGTTCCCGGATTTCAGCTGGGCATCGTTCCCAAAAGCCTCAAATGACGGCCAGCCGATCCACCAGCAGCGCCATCCGCCGCTCGCCGTCCGCCGCCGGCAGCCGCCCCGCCCGGGTCAGCGTCGCCAGCCCGTGCAACCCGGCCCAGAACAGCTCGGTGAACAGCCCCGGGTCCACGCCCTCGCCGGCGACCGCACCGAGACTCTCCAGCAGCGCGGCGAAAGCGTCCTTCAACGGCTCCGGTGTCTCCGCCCGCGCGAACGCCAGGCCGCCGTCGAGCTGGAACATCGCGTCGTAGACCGCCGGGTTGCGCGCGGCGTAGTCGAGGTAGGCGCGGGCGAGGGCGAGGACCCGGTCGCGCGGCCCCGCCGCGGCGGAGGTCGCGGCGCGCAGCGCGACGGCCATCTCGGCGGCACCCTGCAGGGCGACCGCGCCGATGATCTCGCGCTTGCCCCGGAAGTGGCTGTAGAGCACGGGCTGGCTGTACTCGATGCGCTCGGCGAGCCGGCGGGTGGTGACCGCGTCCCAGCCCTGCTGCTCGGCGAGCTCGCGGGCGGTCGCCACGATCAGGCGCTCGCGGTCGGCCCGTTCGCGCTCCTTGCGTTCCGGTATCGGCATGAAGAAATCCTAGCACCGCTAGACAACCGAGCGACAGTAGAGCTAGCGTTGCCATGACAGCTATCAATGCTAGATATTTAGGAGCGGTCACCATGCTCAACGCACTCCAGGTGTTCACCACCGTGGTCGTCGGCGTGATGGTGGGTGTCGAGTTCTCCGTCGCCTTCGTCATCAACCCGATCCTCAACGCCCTTCCCGACGAGAGCCTGGTCCTCGGCCGCGCCCACGGCGGCCGGATGCTCGGCGCGGTGATGCCGTTCTGGTACCTCGGCTCGCTCGCCCTGGTCACGGTGTGGGCCGTCGCCGGACGGCACGACCAGGGCACCGGTCTGGTGGTCGTCGCCGGCGGCCTGCTGCTGCTCAGCGTGATCATGTCGATCGCGCTGCTCGTCCCGATCAACAACCGCAGCAAGACCTGGACCCCGGAGACCCGGCCGGCCGACTGGAAGCAGCAGATGATCCGCTGGGACCGGTTCCACTACGGCCGCATCGCGATCATCATCGGCGCCTTCGCCCTACTGGTCGCCGCCCTCGCCTGACGCGCCGCTGATAGCGTCGCCGGCATGAGGGTCGCGGTGATCGGTGCCGGTGTCGTCGGGCTGTCGACGAGTGTGGCGTTGCTCCGGCGGGGCGTCGACGTCGTCTGTTACGAGGCCGGTGCGCCGATGGGCGAGCGGTCCGCCGGCGACACCCGGATCTTCCGGCTGGCGCACCTCTTCCCGGACATGGTCGAGCTGGCCGCCCGCTCCCGGTCGCTGTTCAGCGGTTGGCGCGAGCGGGCCGGCACCACCCTGGTCGAGCCGGTCGGCACGGTGGTCAGCGGCGCCGGCGCCGGCCGGTGGGCGGACGCGATGGCCGCGGCCGGCGCGCCCCACGAGCTGGTCGAGCCCGGATCGCCCCGGCTGCGCCTGCCCTCCCCCACGTTCGCAGGTCCGGCGCTGCTCGACCCGAGCGGCGGCGTGATCCGGGTCGACCGGATCCGAGCTTTCCTGGTCGAGGCGATCGGCGATCACTTGCGGTCCGCCCGGGTCGAGGCCGTCGAGCAAACCCCTTCCGCCGTACGGGTGAGGTCCGGCCCCGAGTCCGACACGTTCGACACGGTCGTGCTCTGCGCGGGCGCGGGCACCCCCGGCCTCGCCGCCGGCACCGGTCTCGACGTCCCGGCCGCCCTCGAACACCACCTGCGGGTCAGCTTCCCGATCCGGCCGGGTGCCCCGGAGCCGTTGCAGTGCTGGATCACCGAGGAGGCGGACGGCGTGCTCGGCACCTACCAGCACCTGGCCGCCGCCGGCACCTGGGCGGTCGGCGGCGACGTGGCCGGCGAGCTGGTCCACTGGGCGAACGGCCGGCCGGCCGCCGAGCAGGCGTCGGTGCGGGCCCTGACCGCCTACGCCGCCGAGCACCTGCCGTTCGTCGAGCCCCGGCCGGTCGCCACCGTCTACTGCACACACAATCCTGATCTCGGGGACGGTCTGCAGTTCGTACGCCAGGGGCGGGTCCTCGCTCTACACGGCGAGAACCTGATGAAGTTCGCGCCGCTGCTGGGCGATCTGCTCGCCCAGGCCGCCGTCGACGGATCCACCCCACCGGACGCCGGCCCGAACGCCACCACCCGGTGACGAGCCGGCCCGGAGCGGTCCGGCCTACCGACCGACCTTGTCCTGGCCCGCCCTTCGCCCGCCGAGCCCCGAGGGTGTCAGCTTTGCATGTGGTGGCGCGGCTACTTAGGATCGCCGGAGACCGGGCGCCGGAGTGCCGCCGGTCGCCGGGTCGAGCGCGAGGGGGCCACGAGTGCCGTCGTCCGCCGAGTCCCGGCCACCCACGCTCGACGAGGTCGCCGCGCGGGCGGGCGTGTCCCGGACCGTCGTCTCCCGGGTGGTCAACAACGGCCCGCACGTCAGCCGGGCCAAGCGGGACGCGGTCGAGAAGGCCATCCGCGAGCTCGGGTACACCCCGAACCGGGCGGCCCGGTCGCTGGTCACCCGCCAGTCCGGCGTGGTGGTGCTGGTGGTCTCCGGGGACGGGCCCGAGGTGTTCGCGGACCCGTTCTTCGCGCAGATCATCGTCGGGGCGTCGGCCACCCTGGAGAAGACCCCGCTGCACCTGATGCTCAGCCTGGCCACCCCCACCCACGGCCGGCAGCGGCTGCGGGACTTCCTGCAGACCCGGGGCGCCGACGGGGTGATGCTGGTGGCGATGCGCGGCGACGACCCACTGATCACCATCGCCGAGCGGTCCGGGCTGCCGACCGTCTTCGTCGGGCTGCCGCTGAACGGGACGCCGCCCAGCTACGTCGAGGTCGACAACGCCGGCGGCTCGCGGGCGGCGACCGAGCACCTGCTCCGCGGTGGCCGCCGGCGGATCGTGATGATCACCGGGCCGGAGGACACCTCGGTCGGCCGGGAACGTCGTCGCGGGTTCACCGAGGCGCTGCTGCTCGCCGGGCTCGCGCCGTACGCGATCGAGCCCGGCGACTTCCTGCAGGACGGCGGCGCCACGGCGATGCGCGCGCTGCTGAGCACGCATCCGGACCTGGACGCCGTGGTCGCCGCGAACGACAACATGGCGGCCGGGGCCCTGCGGGTGCTGCGGGACGCCGGCCGTTCGGTGCCCGGGGACGTGGCCGTGGTGGGTTTCGACGATCAGCCCATCGCGATGCACACCGATCCCAAGCTGACCACCGTCTACCAGCCGGTGCAGGCGCTGGGCCGGGAAGCCGCCCGGATGCTCGTCGACCTGCTGGACGGCGCGAAGCCGGAACCGTTCATCCTGCCGACGAGATTGATCGTGCGCGAGTCGGCCTGACCGTCATCGACAGGCGATCCGGGCCAGCTCGTGACCGCGCCCGTGCATGTATCCGCGGTTGACCCAGCGGGTGAACGCGGCGAGCGCGGCCGGCGAGGAGCCCGGCGACCAGGGCTCTTCCTTGATCACGTCGAAGTAGGTCAGCAGTCGCAGGTCGGGATAGGCGCCCGAGCGCAGCATCGCGTCCATCTGCTCGATCCACTGCGCCTTGTCCCCGCCGTCCTCGGTCGACGCGAACTCACCGAGCATCACCGGACGATCAGGAGCGACAACCCGAGCTTTGGCGTACGCCGTGGCGAACGTCGCGTCGAAGCTCGTCCAGTGGTCGCCGGCCGGATCCCAGGACGGGCCGAAGCCCCAGTTGTAGCCGTCGATCCCGACCCAGTCGACGTACGCGTCGCCCGGGTAGGCGGCGGCCGGATCGTTGTAGGGCTCGTCCGGCGACGACCCGTTGTTGAACGCCCAGACCCACTGCACGTTCCGCGCCCCGGCCGCCCGGGCGAGGTCATGCACGTGCCGGTACGCACGTACGTACAGCGAAGGGTCGTTGTTGTTGTTGGCGATGCCCCACGGGTACCAGTTGCCGTTGAACTCGTGTCCCCAGCGGACCAGGATCGGCTCTCGCACGGCGGCGAACTCCCTGGCCCGGGCCTTGATGTAACCGTCCCAGGCGCCGCCGATGACGTCGGCGAGGTGGATCTGGGCGGGGTCGGCCGGGCCGAGGGCGGTGTTCCAGGGCTCCCAGGTGTAGTGCGGCATGATGCCGCGCCGCCACAGCAGCCGGGCCTGCTCGACCGGGAACGCCTGCCCGCTCGCCCAGCTGTCGAACCACATCACGCTGGAGGGCGTGACCCCGTAGAGGCGGCCGGTCTCGGCGGCGATCGCGGTCGGGTCGCCGTCGCGGAACATGCCCAGGTGCCGGGCGTTCTGACGGCCGGCGGCGTGGGCGGCCCCGGGGTCGGCCACCGCCAGGGCCACCGCTGCCGCCGCCGAACCCAGTAGTGCTCGCCTGCGCATACTGCCTCCCGAATCGCCGTGAGAGCGCTCTCTCCTGAAATTGGGAGCGCTTCCGGTGACAAGGTAGAACTCGCCTCCATCGATGTAAAGGGCGAGATCCCACTACCTCGGCTGCGCTTGACATTTGTTGCCGTCGGGTTACAAGCTCGTCATCGATGTAGCTGCATCGCTGATTGGAAGCGCTTCCAATTCTCCCCCCACAGAACTGGAGACAGCTGTGTCCATCCCCCGAACCCGCGCTTGGACGGCGCTCGCCGGCGCCACCCTCGGCCTGGTCACCGCCCTGACCGGCCCGGCCGCGATGCCGGCCCAGGCCGCCATCGGCGGCAGCTTCACCGACAACTTCGACAGCTTCAACACCGGCCGCTGGTACAAGGCCGACGGCTACAGCAACGGGAGCATGTTCAACGTCGGCTGGCGGGCCGACCACGCCGTGGTCGGCGGCGGCGTGATGAGTCTCAACCTGGACAACCAGCCCTGCCCGGGCGGGTGCTCCGGCAAGCCGTACGCCTCGGGCGAGTACCGCACCACCGACCTGTACTCGTACGGCCGCTTCGAGGCGCGCCTGAAAGCCGTCAAGAACCCGGGCACCGTGACCTCGTTCTTCACCTACACCGGGCCGAGCGACAACCAGCCCTGGGACGAGATCGACGTCGAGATTCTCGGCAAGAACACCACCCAGATGCAGGTCAACTACTTCACCAACGGTGTCGGCGGCCACGAGAGCGTGATCAACCTGGGCTTCGACGCCGCGGCCGGGTATCACAACTACGCCTTCGAGTGGTGGAACGGCGGCACCATCAACTGGTTCGTCGACGGCGCGCTCGTCCACCAGGAGAACGGCTCGCGCGGGCCGCTGCCCACCCACCCGCAGCGGATCATGATGAACCTCTGGCCCGGCATCGGGGTCGACAGCTGGCTGCAGCCGTTCACCTACCCGGGCCGGCTGACCGCCGGTTACGACTGGGCCAAGTACACCAAGTACTGATCGGCCGGATTCTCACGCGCTCGTCGCGGCACGCGTGGCCGCCCTGCCGGCGCGGAGACGGGCCGGCTGGTGCGGACAGGACGAGGGCCCCGGCGCGGATGCGCCGGGGCCCGGGATTTTACGAGTTGACTACACCATCGACCGACGCGTTCGTCGGCTTGTCGTGTCCACACCGGCCGCCGATTTCAGCGGCTTGCGGCGCGAGGATCGCGTAAGCGTGACCGAAGACCACCTCTCGTTCAGTGGAAACTGCGGTGTCCGCCGAGAACCGGAAAGCGTCCTCGCAGCGGGCGATCCAACGGTGGCGAACCCTCCCTTTCCTCTGCTTGCATTACCTGTCGTGCCACCTGCCGGTGACGGAGCCCCACGCCAACTCCATGGCCCCGCACACGTGCGGCAGATCTTCCTTCACCAGGCCGGGCCCCGAACGTGCATCAGCCCTGCCTGGGTGCCCTGACCTGGAATTTCGTCAAGGTCTTGCCGTGCCTGACCGGGTGAAGCAATGCGCTCCACCGCGATGCCGAACGAGCCACGAACAATCCGGGCCCTGCTTGACGTCCGACAGGTCTTCGTCTGCGTGGTTCACAGATCTTCGCTCTCAACAAGAAGAACGTTAGCCCGCCTCCACGAGAATGTCTAGTCCGACCGACATAGATTTTCTCCCCGACCAACTCAGATTTTCTCCGCAAGAAGTCTCAGGTTCGACGCCGGCGCGGCCACCTCCGACCAGCCGTGTGGCGGATCTCTACCCTGATGCCACGCGAGCAAAGGACGGGCCGGTGCGAATCGTCGGGCGACGACGGGAACAGGCAGCGGTGCTGCAACTGCTCGATCGGGCCGCGGCCGGCATCGGCGGGCACCTGGTCCTGACCGGACCGGCGGGGGCCGGCAAGACGACGCTGGCCCGGTTCGCCGCCGCCGAGGCCACGGCCCGCGGAATCCCGGTCGAGCCCGCGGACGGCTTCCGCGGGCCACGGCTGATCGTGCTCGAGGACGCCGACGAGAACCTGATCGCCGGGGCCGCGAGCGATTCGGCCGCGATCCTGGCGACGGCCCGCGAGCCGCTGGGCCTGCCGCCGGAGCTGCGCCTGACCGGACTGCCGGAGCCGGATCTCGCCGACCTGTTCCCGGCGCTGAGCCCGGCCGGCGTCCACGCCCTGTGGCTGGTCTCCGGCGGCCTGCCCGGCCCCGCGCTCGCCCACGCGGCCGACGTCGCGGGGCTGGCGCCGCAGGCCGACCCGGTCGTCGAGCTGGCCCTGGCGCTGCCGTCCCGCGCCGAAATCCTGCAACTCGACGCCGGCCTGCTGCGGCTGCTCGAGGAGGCCGTCCGGCGCCCGGGCGATCCCGGCACCGGGGCCCGGCTCCGGGCCCGGCTCGCCCGGGAGTTGCTGGGCGACCAGTCGGCGGCGCGACGGCGGCAGGAGCTGGTGGACGAGGCGCTGACGGTGGCCCGCGACCACGGCGACCCCGCGGTGCTCGCCGAGGTGCTCGACCACCGGCTGCACGCGCTGTGGGATCCGGCCGCCGCCCACGAGCGGCTGGCCACCGCCGTCGAGATCGTGGACCTGGCCCGGACGGCGGGTGACGCCGGGACCGAACGGCGCGGACTGTTCTGGAGCTTCGTCGCCTGGGCCGAGCTCGGCCGGCTCGACCACGCGGAAGCGGCCTTGACCGCGTACGCCCGCGCCGGTGAACTCGCCGGCGACGCCGAGGCCGCGGTCGTCGTGGACACCCGGCAGGCCATGCTCGCCACCGTCCGCGGGCGCTTCGAGCCGGCGTTGCGCCTGGCCGACCGGGTCGCGGTCCGCGGGCGGCGGGCCGGGATCGCGGACACTGATCGCCTGGTCGCGTCGCTGCGGGGCCGGGTGGCGCTGCTGCGCCGGCCCGCCGACGCCGAGCCCGAGGGCCTGCTGGAACTGGCCCGCCGGCTGCCGGGGCACTTCTTCGAGGCGAGCGCGGCCCGGGTCCTGGCCGAGCTCGGCCGCGACGCCGAGGCCGGCCTGGAACTGGACCGCTTGCTGCCCGCGGTGCTGGCCGGTTCGGGTCCGCGCTGGCTGGGCGCGGTGGCCGACCTCGCGGCGGTCGCGGCCCGCTCCGGGGATCCGGCCGCCGCCCAGGCCCTGTACGACGCGCTGCTCCCCTACCAGGGCCGGCTCGTCACCTGGGGTGGCGCCAACGCGCTCACCGGGCCGGTCGACGACTACCTGGGCCGGCTCGCCGCCCGGCTGGGGCGCCACGACCTCGCGGTGTCCTGGTTCGACCGCGCGGTCGAGTCGGAACAGCGCATCGGCGCACTGCCGTGGCTCGCCGCGACGCTGGCCGCGCGGGCCGCGGTGCTGCCGGACCGCGACCGGGCCGAGCGGGACCGGGCCCGGGCCCGGGAGATCACCCGGCGCCTGGGCATGGGGCCGGCCCCGGCCGACGGGCGCTGGGGACTGATCCGGGACGGCGACGGCTGGCAGCTGACCGCCGGGACCGAGAGTGCCGGCCTCCGGGACGCTCGGGGCGTCGGCTTTCTGCGTACCCTGCTGGCCGCGCCCGGTTCGGAGATCGCCGCGCTGGACCTGGTCGCGGGCGGGGCCGGGCTGCGGGTACCGGCCGCCGGGCCGGTGCTGGACGAGACCGCCCGCCGGGCCTACCGGCGCCGGCTGACCGAGATCGATCAGCGGTTGGCCGCGGCCGACCGCGCCGGTGATCCGGACGGTGGTGCGGCGGCGCAGGCCGAGCGGGGCGCCCTGGTGGCCGAGCTGCGCCGCGCGACCGGGACCGGCGGCCGGGCCCGGACCGTCTCCGACGAGGCCGAACGCGCCCGGGTCAACGCCACCCGGGCGCTGCGGGCGACGGTACGGCGGATCGAGCGGGTCGCGCCGCTGGCCGGCGCCCATCTGAGTGCCTCGCTGCGGACCGGCCGGATGTTCGAGTACCGGCCGATGCCGGACGGGCCGCCCGGCTGGCGGCTGAGCTGAGACGGCCGTCACGAACATGTTGTACGCCCCGCGGTTACCCGTCAGGGGCATGACCTCGATCGACAACCTGGCCCTCGACGACCACGGCAGCACCGACGACCGGGCTCCGCTGGTGCTGCTGCACGGCCTGACCTACGACCGTACGCAGTGGCAGCCATTGCTGCGTGAGCTCGACCGGATCGACCCGGGCCGTCGCGTCCTGGCCGTCGACCTGCCCGGGCACGGCGAATCGCCGCGGTCCGCGACCTACCGTTCCGGTGCGGTCGTGGACGCGGTCCACGACGCGGTGACCGCCGCCGGCCTGCGGGCTCCCGTGCTGGTCGGACACTCGCTGGGCGCGGTGCTGGCGACGATCTACGCCGCCCGGTACCCGGCGCGCGCGGTGCTCAACGTGGATCAGCCGCTGCGGCCGGGTGGTTTCGAGGGCCTGGTCAAGCAGGTGTGGCCGGTGCTCAGCGGTCCGGACTGGCGGCAGATCTGGGACCGGCTGCTGGGCGGCATGGGGATCGACCAGTTGCCGGCCGACGCCCGGGAGCTGGTCCGGACCCGGACCACGCCCCGGCCGGACCTGCTGCTCGGGTACTGGGAGGAGATCATGTCGTCCGCGGCCGGGCAGCTCGCCGCGCAGCGTGAACACGAGCTGCGTTTCATCGCCGAGCACGACATCGCGTACGTCTACGTGTCCGGTTCGGAGCCCGATCCGGCCTTCACGACGTGGCTGACCGAACTCGTACCGTCGGCCCGGGTCGAGGTTCTGTCCGGTGGTGGCCACTTCCCGCACCTGGCTCAGCCGGCCGAGCTGGCCCGGATCTGTTCACTGGTCGCCGTCGACTGATCCCGATCGAACTCTTGACATCGATACTGGCGAACCTCTTCTATTAGGCAAGTTAACTAACCATTGCCTTTTTAGAGGAGATCCATGCGTCGCACACGCTCAGCTGCCCTCGCGGCCGTCGCCGCGGCTGTCGTGGGAGCGGCCGGTTTCGTCGCGCTGGCCCCCGTCGCCCAGGCCGCGACCACCTCCCGTATCCCCGCCCACGTCTTCGCGCCCTACTTCGAGGCCTACAACGGCGACAGCCTCAACGCACTGTCGCAGCAGTCCGGCAACAACTTCCTGACCCTGGCGTTCGCCCAGACCGCGAGCGCCGGATCCTGCACCGCGCTGTGGAACGGCGACACCGCGATCTCCTCGGCGACCTACGGCTCGGACATCGCCGCCATTCGCGCCCGCGGCGGCGACGTCATCCCGTCGTTCGGTGGCTACGCGGCCGACAACACCGGCACCGAGCTGGCCGACTCGTGCAGCAGTGTGGACGCGATCGCCGCCGAGTTCGAGCGGGTCGTCACGACGTACGACGTGACCCGCATCGACCTCGACATCGAGGACAACTCGCTGAGCCGGGCCGACGGCATCGACCGCCGCAACAAGGCGATCAAGAAGGTGGAGGACTGGGCCGCGGCCAACGGCCGGCTCGTGCAGTTCACCTACACCCTGCCGACCACCCCGAACGGGCTGGAGTCCAACGGCCTGGCGGTGCTGCAGAACGCGGCCCTGAACAAGGCCCGGATCGACATCGTCAACATCATGACGTTCGACTACTACGACGGGGTCACGCACGACATGGCGGCCGCCACCCAGACCGCCGCGACCGGGCTGTTCAACCAGCTCAAGGGCGTGTGGCCGGGGAAGACCGACGCGCAGTACTGGAACATGGTCGGGATCATCGAGATGAACGGCCAGGACGACTACGCCAACGACACCGGCAACCTCAACGCCGAGGTGTTCACCCTGGCCAACGCGACCACGGCGACCAACTGGGCGAAGGCCAAGGGCATCGGCTCCCTGTCGTTCTGGGCGCTGCAGCGGGACAACGGCGGCTGTGCCGGCCAGGCCCCGGGCGAGCGCAACTGCTCCGGCGTCGCGCAGTCGACCTGGCAGTTCAGCAAGCTGATGCAGGGCTTCACCTCCGGCGGGACCAGCACCCCGGGCAGCCCGAGCCCCTCGTCGCCGAGCCCGTCCACCCCGTCGGCGTCACCGTCCACCCCGTCCTCGCCGTCGCCGTCGGTCTCCACCCCGGCCGGCACCGCGTGGGCGCCCGGCGTGGCGTACAAGGTCGGCCAGATCGTCACCTACAACGGCAAGCGCTACCAGTGCCGCCAGGCCCACACCTCGATCGTCAGCTGGGAGCCGCCGAACGTGCTCGCCCTCTGGCTGCCGCTCTGATCACGATGCTGCCCGGTCCGACCGGACCGGGCAGCGCCGAACCCGGCCGCCCCGTACCTTTTGGACGACCACGGCGTGGTGTCTGGCGCTGGGCACCGCGCTGACGATCCGGCTGCTGAACACGGGAACGGGCCACGCCCGGGACGCGCCGGCGACATGGTGACCTGGGGTGCCGTGCGGACGGCCGTACGTCTAAATCGGTCTTTGTCTGTTTTTGATTGGTATCTGGCAGATCCGGGCGCTGGTGGCGGGGACCGGCGTCCCGGCGTTTCTCGACCTGGCCCGCGAGGCCCGGCGGTGGGCGCTCCACCCGACCGACAGCCGCACCGCGCGGAGTGCCGTCGTCCGAGCGTCCTGACCGGACAGCGTCGACGACCGGGGCACGCATTTGGTTGCACGACGCCGGTAACTGAGAGGCATCACTCCTCGAATCACCTGTGGATCTCCCATGAACGTGCCAGCCCCGGCCCGGACCCGCCCGATGGGTCCGGCGCCTCGGCCAGCATCCCCGCGGTAAAGATCACGAGGGGAGCCATGATGAATACCGAGGTGCCGCGGCTGAGTGTGGTCGTGCCGGTCTTCAACGAGCAGGATGTGCTGCCGCTGTTCGTGGAACGGATCCGGCCGGTGCTCGACGAGCTGGGTCTGACGTACGAGGTGGTCGCCGTCGACGACGGCAGCCGGGATGCCACCCCGGTGGTGCTCGGGCTGCTGCGCCGCCGCTGGCCGCAACTGCGGGTGGTGCGGCTGCGGCGCAACAGCGGGCACCAGAGCGCGCTCGCCGCCGGCCTGCGCCGCGCCCGCGGGCAGTACCTGGTCAGCATCGACGTGGACCTGCAGGATCCGCCCGAGGTGATCGGCGACATGCTGCGGCTGGCGCAGCGCGAGGGTCTGGACGTCGTGCACGGTGTGCGCGCCGACCGCAGCAGCGACAGTGTGTTCAAGCGGTGGACCGCGAGCCTGTACTACCGGCTGATCCAGCGGATGGCCGGCGCCGCGATCCCGCGCCATGCCGGCGACTTCCGGCTGTTGAGCCGGACCGCCGTCGACGCCCTGGTCGCGCTGCCCGAGCATCTGCCGGTGTATCGCCTGCTGGTGCCGTGGCTGGGGCTGCCCAGCGGGGAGATCACCTACACCCGGGCGCCGCGGGCCGCGGGGCGCTCGAAGTATCCGGTGGCCAAGATGATCCGGCTGGCGCTGGACAGCATCGTCGGGTTCTCGGCCGCGCCGCTGCGGGTCGCGACCTGGCTGGGCCTGATCGGCATCGGGATCTGCGCGGTGCTGGCCGGCGCCGGCGTGACCGCCCACCTGTCCGGCACCACCGTGCCCGGCTGGACGTCGCTGCTCGTGGCACTGCTGTTCCTGGGTGCGTTGCAGCTGCTCTGCCTGGGGTTGCTCGGCGAGTACGTGGCCCGGATCTTCACGTCGTTGCAGGGCCGGCCCGCGTACGTCGTGGCGTTCGACTCCGCCACCGACGCCGAGCCGGCCGAGGATGCCCTGTGTCGACTCTGATCGCCCCGGAGGTCGCCGGGCGGCTGATCGCCGTACCGGAGAGAAGTCCCTGGCGGGCGGCCCTGCGCGCGGCCGCGACCGTGTGGGCGGTCTTCGCCGCGGCCCAGCTGGCGGTGAGCGCGCTGGCCCGGCTGCCGCGCGGCGACGCGACGCCGATGATCCTGGCGTGGAACAACTGGGACGCCGGCCACTACGTGCGGATCGCGGCGAGCGGCTACCACCTGGGACCCGGGTTCCCCGCCTTCTTCCCGCTGTTCCCGCTGCTGATCCACCTGGCCGGGGGCGGGGTGGTCGCCGCGCTGGTCGTCGCGAACGCCGCGACGCTGGGCGCCCTGGCGGTGGTGCACCGGCTGGCCGAGCACGAGTTCGGGGCGCGGGTGGCCGGGCGTGCGACCTGGTACCTGGCCGCGTTCCCGATGGGGTTCTTCCTGTTCATCGGGTACAACGAGTCGCTGTTCCTGCTGCTGGCGGTGGGTGCGCTGTACGCCGGCCGGCGCGGGCACTGGTGGCTCGCGGGTGCGCTGGGCGCGCTGTCGTCGGCGACCCGGCTGTTCGGGCTGGTGCTGATGGCGCCGCTGGCGGTCGAGTACCTGCGGCAGGTCGGCTGGCAGCCGCGGCGGGTCCGGGCCGACCTGCTCGGGGTGGCGCTGGTGCCGCTGGGGCTGGTCGCCTACGCCTGGTACTGCGCGGTGGAGCTGGGCAGCCCGCTGGCGTTCAGCGTCGCCCAGGACCAGTGGGGACGGCGGTACACGGTCCCGGGCGGCGCGTGGATCACCGCGTGGCAGCAGGCCGGCGGGCACGGCCTGCTGGACCCGGTCACCCTGGGCGCGGTGGTGGACGCCGGCACCACGCTGGTCGCGGTGGTGCTGCTGGTGCTCGCGGTGGCCGGACCGTGGCGGTTCCGGCGCGATCAGGTGTATCTGGTCGTGCAGGCCGGGCTGACGCTGGTGCTGCTGATGTCGACCGAGGTCGGCGGCCGCGCCATGCAGTCCGCGGCCCGATACGCGATGGAGGCGGTCGCCGTGCTGCTGGTGCTGGCCCGGATGGGCGAGCGTCCGGCGGTCGACCGGGCGGTGCTGGTGCTGGGCGCGTCCCTGCACGCGGCCTTCCTGATCGTCTTCATGTCCGGCAAGTTCCTGGTGGCCTAGCTGAGTTCCTGGTGGCCTGGTCAGACCGTGACCAGGGCCTTGATGCTGACGGTGGCGGCGCCGCGGGCCCACTCCTCGAACGGCAGCGGCCGGATCGACAGCGGACAGTCCGCGGCCGCCCCGAACGCCTGGCGCTGGAAGCCGGCCCGGATGTGCGGCTCGAACAGGTCGTAGGCGGCCAGCCCCTCGCCGGAGACCACGATCCGGGCCGGGCCGACCAGGTTGGCGACCGCGGCGATGCCGGAGCCGATCGCGTCCCCGGCCCGGGCGAAGACCGCGCCGATCCCGGCGTCGCCGGCGCGGGCCAGCGTCACCGCGTCGTCGAAGGTCAGTGCCGGGCGGCCGGTGGCCGCACGGGCCTGCGCGACGATCGCGTCGGTGCCGGCGATCGCCTCCACGCAGCCGTTGCTGCCGCAGTGGCAGGCCGGGCCGTTCACGTCGATGCCGATGTGCCCGATCTCGCCGGCCACGCCGTGTGAGCCGGAGACCAGCCGGCCGCCGACGACCAGCCCGCAGCCGATCCCGGCGCCGACGGTGACCAGGGCGAACGAGTCGGCGCCGACGCCCTCGCCGAACCAGTGCTCGGCGGTGGTGAGCGCCTTGACGTCGTTCTCGACGGTGACGGTCAGGCCGGTGAGCTTCTCGGCCCGCTCGCGCAGCGGCACGTCGCGCCAGTGCAGGAACGGTGAGTACCGCACCAGGCCGGTGCTGTGGTCGACGTCGCCGGAGACGGCCAGCCCGAGCCGGCGGGTGCGGGACCGGTAGTCGCCGGGGCCGTCGAGCAGGTCGTCGACGAGCTCGACCAACTCGGTCAGGACGTGCTCGACGCTCGTCTCGGTCAGCCGCCGGTGGGCCGCGGTCCGGACCTGGGCGCGCAAGTCGCAGAGCACGCCGATCAGCTCGTCACCGGTGATCTTCACGCCGACGAAGAACTCCCGGTCGGCGCGGATCGCGAGCGGGCTGGCGGGGCGGCCGGCGCCGGGGCCGGTGTGCTCGGTGGCGGCCAGCTCCTCGAGGTAGCCCATCTCGATCAGCGGGCGGGCCGCCTTGGTGACGGCGGCCGAGGACAGGCCGAGGCGGCGGGCCAGCGAGACGCGGCTGATCGGGCCCCCGGTCAGCACGGCCGTGAACACGGCGGTGACTGCGGGCGCGACGGCATCAGCCTCGGGAAACATGCGGGAAATCTAAGCTCAATAATTTCCTTCGTCAAGTATTGATTTCGTCCGGAAAACGTACCTACGCTCGCCGCGCACTCCTCGGCCACCCTCCCGGAGGATTCCGATGCCCCATCTTCTGTACGAGGCCGACCAGCGCCTCTGGCTGCTGAGCACCGCCACCACGTGCTACGCGATCCGGCTCGACGAGCACGACGTCGTGCGTCACGTGCACTGGGGTGCGCCGCTGACCCTGGACCAGGCGCGGGTCCTCACCGAGCGTATACCGTCTCCGGGCAGCAGTTTCGACTCGGCCGGTGGTCCCGAGGAGCTGGCCGTCGAGGGTGGCGCCCGGTTCGGCCCGGCCGGGCTGCAGGTGCGCTTCGCCAACGGCACCCGCGGCGTCGAATGGCGCTTCGCCGGCCACGACCTCGAGGACGCGACGCTGCGCGTGCACCTGGCCGACCGGCACTACCCGCTGCGCCTGACCCTGCACTACCGGCTGCACGACGACAGCGACGTGATCGAGCGCTGGGCCACCGTCGAGAACCACGACGACCGGCACCCGGTCACCGTGCAGCGCTGCGACAGCGCGTCGTGGACCCTGCCGCAGCGCGCCGGCTACCGGGTCAGCCACCTGGTCGGCGGCTGGAACAGCGAGTTCCAGCTGCGCCGGGCCGACGTGCCGGTGGCCGAGACCGTCTTCACCAGCCGCCGCGGGATGACCAGCCACCACGCCAACCCGTGGCTGGCGCTCGACGACGGCACCGCCGCCGAGGAGCACGGCGAGGTGTGGAGCACCGCCCTGGCCTGGAGCGGCAGCTGGCGGATCACCCTGCACCGCGACCCGACGGGGCGGGCCGGCTGGACCGGCGGGTTCGGGCACGAGGGCCTGACCTGGACGCTCACGCCCGGGCAGAGCCTGGAGACGCCGGTGTTCGCCGGGCTCTACAGCGCCGGCGGGTTCGGCGGAGCCAGCCGCGCGTGGCACGGGTACGTCCGCGGGCACGTGCTCAGCCACCCGGACGAGGTCCGTCCGGTGCTCTACAACTCGTGGGAGGCGACCGGGTTCGACGTCGACGAGCCCGGCCAGCGCAACCTGGCCGCGCGGGCCGCCCGGCTCGGCGTCGAGCTGTTCGTGGTCGACGACGGCTGGTTCGGCGGGCGGGTCAGCGACCACTCCGGCCTCGGCGACTGGACCCCGAACCCGGACCGGTTCCCACACGGGCTGCGCCCGCTCGCGGACGAGGTGCACCGGCTCGGCATGGGCTTCGGCCTGTGGGTCGAGCCGGAGATGGTGAACCCGGACAGCGACCTCTACCGGGCGCATCCGGACTGGGTACTGCACATGGCTCACCGCGGCCGGACCGAGCTGCGCCACCAGCTCGTGCTCAACCTGGCCCGGCCGGACACCGCCGCCTGGGCGCACGCCTGGCTCGACCGGCTGGTCACCGCGAACCACATCGACTTCCTCAAGTGGGACGCCAACCGGTCGATGACCGAGGCCGGCTGGCCCGGGCACGCCGACCCGGACCGGGTGTGGATCGAGCAGACCCGCGCGGTCCACCGGATCATGGACCGGCTCCGGGCCGACCACCCGGACCTGCGGATCGAGGCCTGCGCCGGCGGCGGCGGGCGCGCCGATCTGGCCGTGCTGACGCGCACCGACCAGGTGTGGACCTCGGACAACACCGATCCGGTCGACCGGATCGGCATCCAGCACGGCTTCGGCCAGCTCTTCCCCGCCCAGGTGATGGGCGCCTGGGTGACCGACAGCCCGAACGTGGCCACCGCCCGGCGCACCCCGCTGCGGTTCCGGTTCCACGTCGCGATGGCCGGGGCGCTCGGCATCGGCGGGGACCTGGCCACCTGGAGCGAGGACGAGCTCAAGGAGGCGACCGGGCTGATCGCCACGTACAAGCGGATCCGGCCGGTGGTGCAGCACGGGGCCGCGTACCGGCTGGCCGGCGCGGGCACGCTGACCGCCGTCGAGTTCACCTACCGGGACGAGGTCGTGGTGCTCGCCTGGTGTCCCACCCGCGCGTTCGGTCACGACCCCGGCCCGCTGCGGCTGACCGCGCTCGACCCGGCCGCCCGCTACCGGGACCGGGACACCGGGGCGCTCCACTCCGGCGCCGTCCTGCTGCACGCCGGGTTGCCCCTGGCCCTGCCCGAGGGCGAGCACGCCAGCACGCTCGTCCACCTCACCCGGATCGAGGACTGACTCATGGCCATGTTCGACCTGCCCCTGGACCGGCTGCACGACTACCGGCCGCCACTGGCCGAGCCGGCCGGCTTCGACGCGTTCTGGCAGCGCACTCTGGACGCCGCCCGCAAGCACGAGCTGGCCGCCGAGCTGACCCCGGTCGACGCGCTGCTGCCCGGGGTGCGCGTGCACGACGTACGGTTCAGCGGCTTCGACGGCCACCCGGTCGCCGCCTGGCTGATCGAGCCGGCCGGCGCCACCGGGCCGCTGCCGTGCGTCGTGCAGTTCATCGGGTACGGCGGCGGCCGCGGCCGCCCGCACGAGTGGCTGCTGTGGCCGGCCGCCGGCTACGCCACGCTCGTGGTCGACTCCCGCGGCCAGGGCGACGGCGACACCCCGGACCTGGCCGGCGACGGCACGCCGCAGCACTCCGGCCTGCTCACCCGCGGCATCCTCGACCCCGAGCGGTACTACTACCGGCGGCTGTTCACCGACGCGGTGCGCGCCGTGGACCTGGCCGCCACGCTGCCCGGCGTCGACCCGGGCCGGATCGTGGTGGCCGGCGCGAGCCAGGGCGGCGGCATCGCGCAGGCGGTTGCCGGGCTGCACCCCGGGGTCCGGGCCGCGATGATCGACGTGCCGTTCCTGACCCATTTCCGGCGGGCCACCGAGATCACCGACGCGTTCCCGTACCACGAGATCTCGATCTTCTGTGCCACCAACCGGGACCGGGTCGAGCAGGTCTTCGACACGCTGAGTTACTTCGACGGCGTGTTCTTCGCGGCCCGGGCGAGTGCCCCGGCGCTGTACTCGGTCGGGCTGATGGACGACGTGTGCCCGCCGTCCACCGTGTTCGCCGCCTACAACCACTGGACCGGTCCGAAAACGATCCAGGTCTGGCCGTACAACCGGCACGAGGGTGGCGGCAGTTTCCAGACGCCGGTGCAGCTGCCCTGGCTCCGCGACCAGCTGGCCTGAGGAGATCGCGATGACGTCCAACGTGTTGTTCTACGACCGGCCGGCGGACCGCTGGTTCGAGGCGCTGCCGATCGGGAACGGACGGCTCGGCGGCATGGTCTACGGCGGAGTCGGTACCGAGACGATCCGGCTCTCCGAGTCGACCGCCTGGTCCGGGGCCCCGTCGAGCACCGATCTGAACCCGGCCGCGCGGGAGCGGATTCCGGTCATCCGGGAGCTGCTGTTCGCCGGGCGGCACGCCGAGGCCCAGCGCCTCGCGCAGGAGTCGCTGCCCGGGCGCCCGGCCTCGTTCGGCACCAACGTGCCGCTCCCCCGGCTGCGCCTCGACTTCGGCGACGACCGGGCGGGGGGCTACCGGCGCGCGCTCGATCTCGACACCGGCATCGTGCGGACCGATTTCGATCAAGACCGGGTTCATTTCGTACGGGAGGTCCTCGCCTCCCACCCGCACGGCGTCCTCGCCCTGCGCCTGTCCGCGGACCGCCCCGGCGCGGTCGGCTTCACGGCCACCCTCGACGACACCGAACTACCCGGGGTGACCACGGCCGGTGACGCTGAGCTGCGGTTCCGCGGGCGGGCCGTCGAGTCCCTGCACAGCGACGGCAAGCAGGGCACCGACCTGGCGATCCGCGCCCGGTTCACGCTGGACGGCGGGACGCTGCGCTGCGACGGCGACACGGTCACGGTCAGCGGCGCGGACGCGGTCGTCGTGCTGGTCGCGGTGGGCACCGACTGGGCCGGCGAGGATCCGGCCGCCCGGACCGAGACGCTGCTGGCCACGGCCGCCGAGGCCGGGTGGGCGGCGCTGCGGGCGGCCCATGTGGCCGACCATTCGCGGCTGATGGGGCGCGTTTCGCTGGAACTGGGTGCGGCGGGGAGGCTGCCTGTCGACGTACGTCGAAATCGTCTTTCCGAAGGTCATCGGGACGATGATCTGATCGCTCTCTATTTCCAGTACGGTCGCTATCTGACGATCGCCGGCTCGCGGGCCGACTCGCCGTTGCCGCTGGCCCTGCAGGGCGTCTGGAACGACGGGCTGGCCAGCAGTTCCGGCTGGACCAACGACTTCCACCTGGACATCAACACGCAGCAGAACTACTGGGCGGCCGAGTCGGGCAACCTCGCCGAGTGCCACACGCCGCTGATCCGATTCGTCGAACGGCTGGCCGAGGCGGGCCGCGACACGGCCCGGTCGATGTACGACGCGGACGGCTGGGTCGCACACACCGTCACCAACGCCTGGGGCTACACCGCGCCCGGCAGCGGCATCGGCTGGGGCCTGAACGTCACCGGCGGCGCCTGGATCGCCCTGCAGCTCTGGGAGCACTACGAATACCAGCCCGACGAGCGCTACCTGCGCGAACACGCCTATCCGGTGCTGCGCGGCGCCGCGCTGTTCCTGCTCGATCACCTCACTCCCGAGCCGTCGCACGGCTGGCTGGTGGCCGGCCCCGCCGAGTCCCCGGAGAACTGGTACCTGTCCCCCGCCGATGACACGCCGTGTTCGGTCGCGATGGGCACCACCGCCGACCGCGTCTTCGCCGAGGCGATCCTGCGGATCACCGCCGAGGCCGCTGAAATTCTCAAGACCGACACCGATTTGCGGGTACGGATCCAAGCCGCGCGCGACAGACTCTCCCCGTTCCGGATCGGCCGGCACGGCCAGCTCCAGGAGTGGCTGGACGACGTCGACGAGGCCGATCCCGCCCACCGGCACACCGCCCACCTGGTCGCGGTGTTCCCGGAACGGCAGATCGGTCCACGCCGGACCCCGGAGCTGGCCCGCGCCGCCGCGGTCACCCTGCGTCGCCGGCAGCAGGCCCCCGGCTGGGAGCAGACCGAGTGGGTGGAGGCGAACTTCGCCGCGTTCCACGCCCGCCTGCTCGACGGCGACCAGGCGCTGGTCCACGTGACCCGGCTGATCGCCGACACCAGCGAGGCGAACCTGCTCAGCTACTCGGCCGGCGGGATCGCCGGGGCGCCGCAGAACATCTACAGCTTCGACGGCAACTCGGCCGGGACCGGGGCCATCGCCGAGATGCTGCTGCAGTCCGACGGGGCCGAGATCGAGCTGCTCCCGGCCCTGCCGTCGACCTGGCGCGACGGGGCGGTCCGCGGCCTGCGCGCCCGCGGCGGCCACACCGTCGACATCACCTGGCGCGACGGCCGGCTGCACGAGGCCCGCGTGCGGCCGGACCGGGCCGGCCGCACGCTGCTCCGGTACCGCGACACCGTCCTCGACCTCGCCCTGACACCGGACGAGCCGCTGACCGTCGACCGGCACCGGTTCCGGACGCGCTGACCGCTGGCGCACCGATCGACGTACGGTGATACTCGGCAGTCATGGGGGAAGATCGGGCCGGGATCGGGCGGGATCTCGCGCACGCGCTGCGGACCGGCCCGTTCTCGGCGGCGCTGCACCTGGCGATCGAGGACCGCGGGGTGCGCCTGGACGAGATCCAGGAACAGCTCGCCGCGGCCGGCGTCAACGTCAGCGTGACCACGCTGAGCTACTGGCGTAAAGGACGCAGCCGCCCCGAGCGGCCCGACTCGCTCAAGGCGGTCCGCCTGCTGGAGCGGATCCTGACGCTGCCCGAGGACTCGCTGATGGTCCAGCTCGGGCCGCGCCGGCCGCGCGGGCGCTGGCTGACCCGGCCGCCGGGGACGATCGAGGTGGACCGGCTGTTCACCGACGGGGTGAGCGTGGCCCGGGCGATCGGCGGCCTGGACCGGTGGATGTACCACGAACTGACCCGGCTCAGCCTGCACGACCTGTACACGGTCGGCCCGGACCGGCAGGAGATGAGCCTGACCTGCCGGCAGGTGCTGCGGGCCAACGTCGACCGGGTGGCCCGCACGGTCGGCATCTTCGCCTCCGACGACCTGGCCGCGATCACGTCGATCACCGCGCTGCGCAACTGCCGGATCGGCCGGACCCGCAGCGACCCGGGGTCCGGCCTGCTGGCCGCCGAGATCGTCTTCGACCGGATGCTGGCCCGGGGCGAGACGGTGGTCATCGAGCACGAGTACCGCAGCCGGTCCCGGGTGCCGACGGACAACTACTACCGGGCGTTCAGCACCCCGGTCAACGAGTACGTGCTGCAGGTCCAGTTCGACCACGACGCGGTGCCGGCCCGCTGTCTCCGCTTCCAGCGCCGCGCGTTGAACGCCCCTGACCAGGGCGTCTGGGAGGCGTGGATCGGCTCTACGCACGGCGCGCACCTGGTCGCCTCGGACGTCGCGCCGGGGATCGCCGGGATGCGCTGGGAGTGGGAGTGAGCAGCCCGGTCCGGGCCGCCCACTCCCGCCGGGTCAGGACGCGCTGACGGTCACGTCGTCGATCACTCTCGCCCGATCAGGACGCGCTGACGGTCACGTCGTCGATCACGAAGCTGGTCTGCTGGGACCAGTCCTCGACGCCGGTGAACGTGAGGTTCACCGTCTGCCCGGCGAAGGCGGTCAGGTCGACCACCTTCTCCACGTACCCGGACGTCTGGTCCAGGTTGGTCCAGGTGCCCACGGTGCTGCCGCCCGCGGTCAGGGTGAGCCGGTCGTAGACCAGCCCGTCGTTCTCGGCCGTGGTGATCCGGATCCAGAACCGCAGGGCCACGCTCGCGCAGGCCGGCAGCGTCACCTGCTGCCCGAGCGTGTCGGTCTGCACCTGGCCACCCCCGTTGAGCCAGGCGTTGCGGGAGCCGCTGCGGGCCGGGTACTGCGACCAGGTTCCGATCACGTTCGCGGTCGAGGTCCACGGCGTGGTGCCGCTTTCGAAGCCCGGGTTGCCGACCGGCTGGGTGGGCGTGCAGCCACCCCCGCCGGAGGTGACGGTCCAGGTGAACGTGGCCGAGCCGGTCTTCCCGGCGCTGTCGGTCGCGGTCACCGTCACGGTCGAGGTGCCGGCCGTCGTCGGGGCGCCGGAGATCTGCCCGGTGTCCGCCCCGATCGCCAGCCCGGCCGGAAGACCAACCCCTTTCCAGGTGTACGGCTTGGTCCCGCCGCTCGCCGTGAGCTGCACGTCGACGTCCTGCCCGACCGAGGTGCTCTGGTTGCCCGGGCTCGGCACGGTCAGCCCGCCCGGGGTGCCGCCGCCGATGAAGCCGGTGTACAGCAGCACGTTCGGCGAGCCGCTGCCCGGGCTGGTGATCTTCCCGGTGGTGCCGTTGGTGACCAGGGCGTCGCGGACCTGCGCCGGGGTGGCCGACGGGTTCGCGCCCAGGTAGGCGGCCGCCGCGCCGGTCACGTGCGGGGACGCCATCGACGTGCCGGTCATCGTCGCGCTGCCGGTGTTGCTGGCGTACGACGCCGAGACGATGCTCGTGCCCGGCGCGAAGACGTCCAGGCAGGATCCGTAGTTGCTGCTGCTGTTGCGGGCGTCGGCGCTGGTGCTGTTGCCGACCGTGATCGCTGCCGGCACCGCCTGCGGCGAGTAGTAGCAGGCGTCGTCACCGTTGTTGCCGGCCGCCTGGACGAACTGCACCCCGGAGCTGATCAGGCCGGACACCGCGCTGTCCATGGCCTGGCTGGTGCACCGGCTGCCGCAGCCGATGCTGTAGTTGGCCACCGCCGGCTTCTGGGCGTTGGCCCGCACCCAGTTGATCCCGGCGATCAGGTCGTCGTTGGTGCCGGTGCCCTGGCAGTCCAGCACCCGGACCGAGACGATCCGGGCCTTCTTCGCGATGCCGTACGTGGTGCCGACCGCCGTACCGGCCACGTGGGTGCCGTGCCCGTGACAGTCGGCCGGGTTGCTGTCCCCGTCGACGATGTCGGTGCCCTGGCCGACCCGGCCGGTGAACTCGGTGTGGCTCGCGTTCAGGCCGGTGTCCAGGACGTACACGGTGACGCCCTGCCCCGGGTTCGCCGGGTAGGTGAACGTCTTGTCCAGCGGCAGCGCGCGCTGGTCGATCCGGTCGTCGCCCCAGTTCGGCGGGTTGCTCTGGGTGTCCTGCACGGTGATCCGCTGCACCTGCTCGACCGACGCGACCGCCGGATCGGCGGCCAGCGCGACCGCCTGCCGCTCGGTCATCGCGGTCGAGAAGCCGTGCTGGACCTGGTCGTAGACGTGCCGTACCCGCCCGCCGAAGCGCCGGGTGAGCGTGCTCGCCTGGTCCCCGATCGACGCGCGATCCTTCAGGGTGACGATGTACCGGCCGGGTACCGCGGCCGGGCTGTCCGCGTAGAGCACCGGGCCGGCCGGGTCCGCCGCGGCCGGCGTGCCGAGTCCGGCCACCACGGTGATCATGGCGAGCGCTGCTGTGGAAAGACGTTGCCACACGGGGCATCTCCTCCTTCGTTCCTGCTTGCGGCAGAACGTAGGAGCGCACCGGGTCAGCGAGACATGTCGATGAACAGTCGTCGACGATCCGCAACTGTCAAAACTGTTTATTGTCCGGCGTGCCGCACGAGGAGGAGGACGCTGCCGTAGTGACAGGTGGCGGCGGCGCAGACGAAGGCGTGGAAGACCTCGTGATAGCCGAACACCGGCGGTGCCGGATCGGGTCTGCGGAAGTGATAGGCGAGGGCTCCGGCGACGTAGAGCACGGCACCGGCGACGGCGAGGCCGCCGGCGAGCGGCCCGGCGTGGATCCAGACCAGCGGGAGGGCCGGGGCGGCCACCGCGCCGAGGGCGAGGTAGGTGCCGCCGACCACGCGTTCGGGGGCCGCCATCCGGGCCAGGTGCAGGGCGGCCGCGGCGGTCGCGAGCAGCCAGGTCAGGATCAGGCAGAGGGGGCGGTAGCGGTCGGGGGCGGCGAGCTGGTACATCGGGGTGACGGTTCCGGCGATCAGCACGAAGATCATCAGGTGGTCGAGGCGTTGCAGGATCCGCTTCACCGCGAATCGCCAGTCGACCCGGTGGTAGAGGGCGCTGGTGCCGAACAGCAGGCTCACGGCGCCGGCGTAGACCGCGGCCACGGTGACCGCGGCGGTGCCGCGCGCGGCGGCGATCAGATACGCGCCGGCGATCAGGGCGAGCGGGAACCACAGGAGATGCAGCCGGCCGCGCCACGTCGGCTTGGGAATCTTCACAGGCCGATCGTCACGGGCCGACTGCTGCATCCGATCGGTCATCGCCTTATGAAAGCCAACGGTGTCCACAAGCGCGTGCCGGCGGCGCGGAGGTGCCTAGGGTGGCCGTATGACCTCATACGGACCGGACGCCCTGGCAGCGCACCTCTGCCGCGCTCGCGACCTGGCGGCCCTGATCGGTCTGCTCGCCGTGCTGGAAGGCGAGATCGCGGCCGGGGAGGTTTCTGACCATCTGGCGGATCGCCTCCGGGACCGGCTGGGACGAGCGGGACTCGGCGGAACCGGCCGGGCCGAGCGGGAGTTGCGTCAGGCGATCTCAGATCTCAACCACCGATTACGGTACGCCCTGGGTGAATACCACCAACCCCCGGAATCCCTGCCGGTGCCGGAGTGACCCCGAGCCCCTCATTACTTCGCGGGCGGCAGGCCAACGGTGTCGAGGGTGGTCGCGGCGATGCTGAACTCGCACCACGGCGACCAGTCATTGGTCGCCGTGGCGCGGACCCGCCAGCGGTACGACCCACCCCGCTCGAGCCGATGGTCCCCGCGCAGGTAGAGGGCCACATAGCCGTGCTCGCTCGTCAGGTCATCGCCGTCGATGGTGACGTCGGTGGCGTTCTCCTTCTGGAGCTGAAGGTCGACCGCCGCCGACCCGGTCATCCGAGCGGTCAGGACGGGGCGCACCGTGTCGAGGACGGGGCGAGTCGAACCGGAGGCGCAGGACACACCGTCGACGGCCAGGCTGTCCGCCTCCACCTCGGCGGACGGCTCCGCGGCGGTGCGCATCGGTGCCGCGAGGCGAAGATCCGGGACATCGAGGGCACGGACGGCGGGCGAGTCCGTCCACGGCCGGTCGGCCGGCATGGCGTTGCGCTTCGCGTTCGACAGGTACATCGCCGTCAAGGCGGCGATCGCCAGCACCAGGATCAGCGCGAGGATGAAGGCCGGCCGGACCGGCGGGCGCGCCACCTCCGGGCAGCCCGGATCCGCGACCGCCGGTTCGTCGGCGGGTGGTGGGGACGTCTCGATCGCCTCCGGGCGCCGGTCACCCCGCTTTCGCCGGTGCTGCCGGACGGCGTACGCCCCGCCCAGCACGACCCCGGTCGCGGCGAGCAGGGCCACCCAGCCGGGCCGGCCGGAGGACGGGCGCAGGTTCGTCACGGCTCGTCAGGTCGGCAGGCCCCGCCACCGACCTGAAGCTTTCGGCCGGCGATTCTTCTCGGCGAGGTCGGGAGCGCCGGCCGAACCGGTCTTACCGGCGCGCCTCGGCGAACAGCGGCTCGGCCGCCGCCAGGCGCGGGACGCGACGCCGAGCCGGCGCGCCTCGGCCGGGGTGTCGCGGCCCGCCCGGCGCTGTCCCACTCAGCCGATCAGCAGGTCGGACCATCCGACGTAGATACGGTGGTCGGAGCAGGGCGCGCTGCCACAGGTACTCATCGGCAGCGCGTCACCGGCGTGCTGGCCGTTGAGATGGTTGGCCCGGAAGAAAATCATGTCGATCTTCGTGCCGGTGCCGCACGGGCTGCCGGTGGTGGCACCGGTGGTCCCCTCGCCGTAACCGAGGCAGTACGGGTCGGCGTCGTCCATCTCCCGCCACGCCCCGGTGTTGTCGCCGTTGGCCGCGGTGTTCACGCTCGGGTCGTACCAGACGTTGAGCTCGGGCCAGCTCGGCGTGGCGTTGAAGTCCCCGCCGATCAGCACCGTGTCCCCGGCCGCCTCGAACTGCTCGACGTGCCCGAGCACCTCGTTGACCTGAATCTTGCCGAACGTGCCGAACGGCTTCGGGGTGATGTGGGTGACGCAGTACCGGACCGGCATGGTCGTGGTCGGCGCGCACAGCAGGTGCCGGATCTCGTCCTTGTCGAAGCCCGGGTTCGGGGTCAGCGGAATCCGGTCGGCCGCACCCAGCGGCTGCCGGCTGAGCAGGGCGATCCCCACCGCCTGGTGATCGCAGACGTCCGGGTTGGACGGGCTCGCGGTCGGATTCCGGGTGGCCTGGAACCGTACGAAGTTGGTCTTGTCCTGCGGCCAGGTGGTCTCGTTCTGCAGCCGCTTGGTCAGGGCCGTGTACTGGCTCTGACAGATCTCGTTGAGGGCCACGAAGTCCGGGTCCTGTGCCTTGATCGTGTCGAAGATCTTGTCCACCAGCAGGTCGGACGCCCCGGCCGTCTGATATTTCCAGCCACCGCCGACGTTCCACTGCATGCCCTTGAGCCGGACCGCTGTCGCCGCGTGAGCCGGTTGCGGAACGAACAGCGGCGTCAGCAACAGAACCGCCAGTAATGCCTTCACGCGTGTACGCAAGATGTCCCCCGTCTGAACAATATTGATCAGACCCTATCGGTTGACGGCGCAGGAGGCTCGGCCGCCTCCTGCGGCACCGCAACGCCCCACCGACACGCCTCGGTCAGAGTCTCGAGGGACCGCGGTGAATGGCTGGGCGTGTTCCGCGGGTTTCCTCGCCTCTGTCGGCCGGCAACTCGGCAAGCCGGTCCTCATGGCCGGTGAAGGCGGCGATCCCGCTGCGCATCCGATCGAGGGCGTGGAGGTGAGCCCGGGCTTTCGGTGGGACCGTACACCGCGGAACCGCTATTGGTTGCGCGATATAGATATGTCAGCCTGGCTCAATATGGTCTGGCTTGGTAGATGGTCGGCGATGAGGTCACGGTCCGATTTGTAGGTAGGGTCAGGCAAGGTCGAGGGCGAGGCCCCCAGCATGCCTCGCAGATTGAATCTTGGCCCGCGGGCGCTGTATACACACAGCCACCATGTGTCACGAGAACTGGCCCCTCCGGGCGCGAAACACTCTATCGGCGCGGCGGCCATCCGGCCTCCGTTGTCGACCGGTGGAGAATGTTGCTCCATGGTGTAGCCGTGACTGATCAGAATGGGCATCACGGCATCAACGAAATTCTGGTAGGTGTTGGGACCGGCGTCGAGCAGGGCACGAGTTGATGGACAGGAACCGAGGCATGTGAGATCTCCGTGCCGCCCGTTCCTGGCAAGTTTCATGCGTATCGCCGAGTGCGTGAAGATCCGCTTGAGCTCTGCTTCCTGGTCCCAAAAAGGCTTTTTGACCACGACCACCAGACCGCCGCAAATGAGAACGGGAATACCAACGCCGACGGCTGTCCATCGCCCAGCTCGCATGGTGACACCTTCCGCTGTCAGACGGGAGTCTCGAAATGTTGGTGGTCCTTGAGTGACGTCCAGTCCCCGCCCCAGGTGAACCCGTGCGCCGTGAACGCCCGCCACACCTGGTCGCCGTGCCTGATCATGCCCGGCCGGACGTCCTCACGGCTGGTGAACGCCTTTGCCGGCCGGGCGCCGCCTTCGAGCTGCCGAACGCGCAGCCCACCGCGCGCCGCATCTCCTGGCATCGGCCCGTCCTTATCGACCCGGGTCGGCGAACAGGGGCTCGGCCGCCGCCAGGCGCGGGACCGCGACGCCGAGGCGGCGCGCCTCGGCCAGGGTGTCGCGGCCGACCGACCGGAGCTCCTCGGGGTTGGCGTGCGCCTCCAGCACCCGGCGCACCGGCTCGAAGTGGCCGAGCAGCCAGGCCATCGCGGGCCCGGTCAGCCACGCCGGCGCTTGCACCGCCAGCACGTCGCCCCGGTGCCGCCGCAGGTCGACGCCGCGGGCCGCGACGAGCGGGAGCAGCTCGCGGATGGCCAGCACCACCTCGCGGGCCTCGGCCGGCGACCCGGCCACCTTGGCCAGCGAGCCCAGCTTCAGGCTGCGCGTGTGCATGCCCGCATTCTGGATGAAGTGCAGCCACAGCCAGCCCCGGAAGTCGTCGTTCTCCCGGAACTTGAACCCGGCCCCGCGGAACACCTGCCGCACGGCCTGTTCCCGCGCGGTCGGCGCCCCGCCGAGCGTGCCGAAGAAGACCATCGGCAGCAGCGACCCGTGCAGCACCCCGGCGTCGTCGAAGCCCCCGCCTGCGCCGGGGAAACCCCAGGCCACCTGGTCGGCGGGCAGGGCGCTGACCGCCTCGCGCGGCTCGGTCCAGAGGTTGTTGAAGACCAGCACGGTGGCCCGGCCGACGCGTGGGGCCAGGAACTCCACCACCTCGGGAAAGTGGTAGTGCTGCACGCTCACCACGATCAGGTCGAAGTCGTGGTCGGCGTCCAGGGTCTCGCGGTAGCGCACCGGCCACCGCTCGGTGACGTTCCGGCCCCGCAGCCGCTCCCGGGAGTCGAGCACGTCGAGGTCGATCGCCGGCCCGTACTGCTCGGCACGCCCCGGCCGGACGTAGAACTCGATCTCGTGGCCGGCGCGCTCCAGGGCCCACCCGTACATCGTGGCGATCACGCCCCGGCCGAACATCAGGATCTTCATGCTGCTCCCCATGGCCTATAATTGGAGGCGATCTCCACTTCTCAAAAAATATGGAGATTGTTTCCGTTTGTCAACCGGGGAGGCTCCGCGTGACCACTGCCAAGCCGCTGCGCGCCGACGCCCAGCGCAACCGCGACGCCCTGGTCGCCAAGGCCCGGGAGGTCTTCGCCACGGGCGGCTTCGATCTGCGCTTCGACGACTTCGCCCAGCTGGCCGGGGTCGGTGTCGGCACGCTCTACCGGCACTTTCCCACCCGGGAGGCGCTGGCCGAGGCGGTCTACCGGGAGGAGGTGGTCGCGCTCTGCGCCCGGGCGAGCGACCTGCGGGCCACCCGGCCGGCGAGTGCGGCGCTGGGGGCCTTCCTGCGCGGGTTCGTCAGCTATCTCGACGAGCACCAGGGCCTGGCCCGCACGCTGGCCACGCTGGCGACGACGCACGCCGGCGCGCTGGCCGAGGGCGGGCAGGCGCTGACCGAGGCGATCGCCGGCCTGCTGGCCGACGCGGTCGCGGACGGCACGGTCCGCGACGACGTCGGGGTCGGCTCGGTGATGATGGCTCTGCACGGCATCTGCGCCGCCTACGACCAGCCGGGCAGCCGGGCCGCCGCGGACGGCGTCATCACGCTGGTGCTGGCCGGCCTGGAGTCCAGGCCGGCCGGGTGAAGCGAGTTACTTGCCGGACTTGTAACGGTCGTACGCCTGCTGGTTCAGGTCGAGGTAACGCTTCATCCCGACGCCGTCCAGGCCGCCGACCCAGCTGTCCCAGTCGGTGTCGATGTTCTTCGAGCCGGTGATGAAGGCCAGCTCACCCTGGGTGACGTAGCTGTCCAGGTTGGTCTTCAGGGTGGCCAGCTCGGCGGCCACCGCCGGGTCGCCCCAGATCGACGCGTCCGGGTAGACCTTGGCCTTGTCGACGTGCGGCTCATACAGCTTGGACGCCTGGTACAGGCGTCGTTCCAGGCCGCTCTCGGCGTAGATGTCCTGCGGCACGACCTGCGCGTTCCGGAACGCCAGGGTGTTGTTGTACTGGGCCAGCGAGCCCCAGCCGGTGTTCTTCGGGACGTCCGCGCCGGGCTTGGGCTTGTACATCGGGGTGACGGCCGGGTCGAGCGCGAGGTCACCGGCGGCGGGCTTGGTCCAGCCGACGTTCTCGGCACCGCCCCACGTGTTGAGCTGGCCCTCGTCGGTGTAGATGTAGTCGAGCATCTTGATCGCGGCGACCCGGGCCTCGGTGCTGGACTTGTTGGTCAGCATGAACGTGTAACCGGTCGAGGTCGGGTTGTTGTAGCCGGTGAAGCTGGTGCCGTCCGGGCCGGTCAGCGGCGGCGCCGGGTCGTACTGCTTGTCCCGGCCGTCCTTGGACCCGAGCTGCACGAAGATGCCGGGCCACAGCACCGGCGCGGAGCCGATCTGGACGGCCTTGGGGTTGTTGCCGATCGCTTGCAGCGCCTCGGCATTCTGCGTGAACGATGCCGGGTCGATCAGCCCGTCCTTGTACAGCGAGTTGATGTACTGCAGGCCGGCCCGCCAGGCGGGCTTGTCCACCGGGGTCTCCACCTTGTCGCCGTTGAGCTGCAACAGCGACCGGATGCCGTTGTTGGAACCGACAGGATCAAAGGCAAAGGCGCCCATCAGGTACGCGATCAGACTGCTGTCGCCGACGTCGGTCGTCATCGGGATCTCGTCGGCCTTGCCGTTGCCGTTCGGATCCCGCGTCTTGAACGCCTTCAGCACCGTACGCAGCTCTTCCGGGGTCTTCGGCATCTGCAGGCCGAGCTTCTTCAGCCAGGCCGAGTTCATCCACAGCTTGTCCGGGTAGGTGCAGTGGAAGCAGTCCGCCCACTGCGGCAGCGCGTAGATGTGCCCGTCCGGGGCGACCGACATCGCCTTGAGCGTGGGGTTGCCGTCCAGCGCCTTCTGGATGTTCGGCGCGTTCTCCTTGATCAGGTCGTCGAGCGGGACGGCCACCCCCTGCTTGCCAAGCTTCTGCACCTCGGCCTTGGTGAAGCCGTCGACCCACGGGATCAGCAGGAACAGGTCCGGGTAGTCGTTGCTGGCCAGCGAGATCTGGCGCTTCTCCTTGGCCGGGCCGCCGTCCATCGTCGTACTCTGGAATTGGATCTTGAATTTGTCGCTGAGCACCTTGGTGACCGCGTTGGTGTCCAGGTTGGTGTCGGCGTCGGCGGGCGACATCACCGAGATGATCACCTTGTCGCCGGCCATCTTGGCCTTCGGGGCGCTGTCCTCGGCGCCGGACGAGCAGCCGGTCGCGGCCAGCGCGACGACGGCCGAGGCGGCGACGATCTTCCTTCCGGGATTCATGGGCTATTCCATTCGTGAGAGTTGATCAACCTTTGACGGCGCCGACCAGGACGCCCTTGGTGAAGTGCCGGGCCACGAACGGGTAGAGGAGCAGGACCGGCAGGCTGGAGACGACGATCAGCGCGTAGCGCAGGACGTTGGCCAGCTGCAGCGCCTGCATCTGCTGGGCCAGGTCCGCGGCGCCGGCCCGGTTCGAGTTCAGGAGCAGCATGTTGCGCAGCACGATCTGCAGCGGCATCAGATCGGTGTCCTTGAGATAGACCAGGGCGTCGAAGTACGCGTTCCACTGGAAGATCGCGTACATCAGCGCGAGGACCGCCAGCAGCGGCTTGGCCAGCGGCAGCACCACCGAGCGCAGGGTGCGCAGCTCGCTCGCGCCGTCCAGCATCGCCGCCTCGTGCAGCTCCTCCGGGATCGAGGTGGCGAAGTACGTCCGGGCGATGATCACCTGCCAGACGCCGATCGCGTTCGGGATCAGCAGCGCCCAGCGGGTGTTCAGCATCCCGAGGTCCTGGACCACCATGTAGGTCGGGATCAGGCCGCCGGAGAACAGCATCGTGAAGATCAGCAGCGTCATGATCACGTTGCGCCCGAAGAACGTCCTGCGGGACAGCGGATACGCGATGGCCACGGTCAGCGTGACGCTGATCGCGGTGCCGGCCACGGCGTAGATCAGCGAGTTGTAGTAGCCGCGCAGGACCTGCGAGTTGCTCAGCGCGACGTGGTACGCGTGCAGCGAGAAGTCCACCGGCCAGAAGCTGACCCGGCCCGCGTTGACCGCGTCCGCGCTGCTGAGCGAACTGGCGACGATGAAGGCGATCGGCGCCAGCACGACCAGCAGCACCACCACGAGCATCAGCGTCACGACGATCATGAACAGCCGGTCGCCGGCCGATTCCCGGACCTTGGTCGTCGCGCTCATCGCCACAGTCCGTTCCCGGTGACCCGCTTGGCGACGGCGTTGACCGCCAGCAGCAGCACGAGGTTGACCACCGAGTTGAACAGGCCGACCGCGGTGGCCATGCTGAAGTCGGCGTTGAGCAGGCCGGTCTTGTAGACGTACGTCGGGATGATCTCGGAGACCCCGAGGTTCAGGTCGTTCTGCAGCAGGTAGGTCTTCTCGAACCCGATCGCCATCGTGTTGCCGACGCCCAGGATCAGGATGATCACCGCGGTCGGCATGATGCCCGGCAGGTCGATGTGCCGGATCCGCTGCAACCGGCTCGCCCCGTCGATCCGCGCCGACTCGTGCAGCGCCGGGTCGATCCCGGCCAGCGCCGCCATGTAGATGACCGCCGAGTAGCCGGCCGTCTGCCAGACGTCGGTCCACACGTAGATGTGCCGGAACCAGCCCGGCTCGCCGAGGAAGTTGACCGGGTCGGCGCCGAAGAACCCGAGTCCCTCGTTGACGATCCCGGCCCGCGGCGACAGCACCAGGATCGTCATCGACACCACGACCACGGTGGAGATGAAGTACGGCGCGTAGGTGACCATCTGCACGGTGCGCTTGAACCACCCGACGCGGATCTCGTTGAGCGCCAGCGCCAGCAGGATCGGGATCGGGAAACTCGCCAGGACCAGGTAGAACGCCAGGATGACGGTGTTCTTCAGCAGCTCGGCGAAGACCGGGTTGCCGAACAGCAGCTGGAAGTTGCGCAGCCCGACCCAGTCGCTGCCCCACGGCCCGCGGACCGGGCTGTAGTCCTTGAACGCGATGACGTTGAAGGTCATCGGGACGTATTTGAAGATCACGAAGTACGCGATCGGGACGATCACCAACAGGTAGAGCTGCCAGTGCTGGCGCCAGGCCTGCTGCGCGCGGGACCAGCGGCCACGCCGGGCCACCGGTGGCTCGCGCACGGCCGGCGGCGATATCGGATGCTGCATGGTGGTCGACATCAGGCCTCCTGTTTCCACCCGTTCTCGGGAAACATGGCCGAAACCTAAGCTCAATAATTTCCTTCGTCAAGTATTGATTTCCGTGAGTCGGCGGTCCTAGGCTCAGCGCACCCTGTGCTCTCCACCAGCACATTCGTGGGCTTCAGGAGGTTTTCTGTGAGGCTTCCGTCCGCCGCTGTCCTCGGCGTCGCGCTGCTGCTGGACCCGCTCCCCAAGCCCAGCCCGCCGCCGACGCCGGCCGCTCCGGCCGCTCCGGCCACCTCGGTGATCTCGGCGGCGACCGCCGACCCGTGGGCGGCCAAGCCGTACCTGGGCTGGAGCAGCTACTCCATGCAGGTCTACTCCGGCAACGGTAAGTGGATCACCGCCGACCAGCTGATCAAGCAGTCCGACGCGATGCACAAGAAGCTGCAGAAGTACGGCTACGACCACCTCAACGTGGACGCCGGCTGGAACGACGGCGTGGACGCCAACGGCCGGCCCCAGCCCAGCGCCACCCTGTACCCGCAGGGGCTGCAGAAGGTCATCGACCACGTGCACGCGAACGGCCAGAAGTTCGGGCTCTACATGATCCCGGGCGTCTCCCCCGCGGTCTACGAGGCGAGCCTGCCGATCGCCGGCGCGCCCGGCTGCACCACCCACGACATCGTCAAGCAGCCGACCCAGCAGGCCGACTACTGGAAGATCGGCTACCGGATCGACTTCACGAACCCGTGCTCGCAGAAGTACATCGACTCGATCGTCGACCGGTTCGCCGCCTGGGGCGTCAACTTCGTCAAGTTCGACAGCGTCACGCCCGGCTCCGGGATCAGCGACCTCTCGCTCGACGCTCGCGACGACGTGGCCGCCTGGTCGGCCGCGCTCAAGAAGCACCGGATCTGGTTCGAGCTGTCCTGGGCGCTCGACCCGAAGTACGCCGACTACTGGCGGTCCAAGGCCAACGGCTGGCGCATCGACTGGGACGTCGAGTGCTACTGCGCGAACGACGCGCTCACCCAGTGGCAGAACGTCGCCCGGCTCTTCCCCGGCCTGGCCACCTGGTGGCGCAACGGCGGCGACGGCGGGTGGAACGACCTCGACTCGCTCGACGTCGGCAACGGCGGCATGGACGGCATGACCCGCGACGAGCGGCAGGCCGCGACGACCCTGTGGGCCGTCTCGGCGGCGCCGATGTACACCGGCAACGACCTGACAAACCTTGACGCGTACGGCCTGAGCCTGCTCACCAATCCGGAGGTGATCGCGGTCAACCAGGCCGGGGTGCCGGCCCGCCCGGTGTCGACGGCCACTCAGCAGCAGGTCTGGTACGCGCTGAACGACGACGGCTCGTACACCGTCGCCCTGTTCAATCTCGGTCGCACCGACCGGGACGTCACCGCGAACTTCGCGGACCTCGGCCTGACCGGCTCGGCCACCGTCCGCGACCTGTGGGCCCGAACGGACCTGGGCCGGTTCACCGGGAAGTACACCGCCGCGACGGTGCCGATCCACGGCGTACGCCTGCTGAAGGTGACGCCGCAGCCCGGCGCCACGGTCGCCGTCAACGACGACGCGCTGCGCGTCGGCTACACCGGCGAGTGGACCCGCAACGGTGGCGCCGAGGTCGCCGCCACCACGCAGCCGCTCGCGCTGACCGTCACCGACACCGGCAGCCCGGCCCCGGCGTCGAGCTCCGGCCCGGTCCGCACGATCACCCACGACGACACCGACCCGGGCATCGCCTACGCCGGCACCTGGTCGCAGAGCACCGGCCGGGGCCTCGGCGACTTCGGCGACGGCGTGCACTACACCGAGCGCGACGGCGACTCGTTCCAGTACGCGTTCACCGGCACCGGCGTCTCGTACGTGACCGAGATGGACACCTCGCAGGGCAACGTCGACATCTACCTGGACGGCCAGCTGGTCAAGACCGTCAACACCGGCCGCGAACCGGGTCAGCCCCGGCTGTCGCAGCAGACCGTGTTCACCGCGGACAACCTGACCGACGGCAGCCACACGCTGATGGCGGTCAAGAAGTCCGGGTCGTACCTGCTGGTCGACCGGATCG
Organism: Actinoplanes sp. L3-i22; assembly: GCF_019704555.1. Lineage (NCBI taxonomy): Bacteria > Bacillati > Actinomycetota > Actinomycetes > Micromonosporales > Micromonosporaceae > Actinoplanes > Actinoplanes sp. L3-i22. The sequence goes on along the minus strand of NZ_AP024745.1, from coordinate 5,556,295 downwards.
ACGTGCTGCAGCCGAGCCTGCTCGACCCGCCGGCCGCCTCGTTCGACCGGAAGGCGCCGGCCGACGTGCAGGTCAAGCTGCTGCGGGCGGGCAGCGAGCTCACCGGCATCACCGGGTTGACACCGGGCACCGACTACACGCTGTCCGGGTCGACGGTGACGCTGCGCTCGGCGTACCTGGCCGGCCTCCCGCTCGGCACGACCCGGCTGGACTTCGGGTTCCGCGGGGACACCCTCGACGACGTGCACGCGACCACCCGGAACGGGGACTCGGTGTCGTACACGTTCACCGGCACCGGGGTCGACTGGATCACCGCGACCGGCCCTGACCAGGGGCTGGCCGACGTCTACGTCGACGGCAAGCTCGCCCGGCGGGTCGACACCCATGCGGCGGTGCGCGCCACCCAGCAGACCGTGGTCCGGGTCGCCGGGCTGACGAACACCCGGCACACCGTCAAGGTGGTGAAAGTGTCCGGCGACGTGCTGCGCAGCGACGTGCTCCGGTACACCGTCAAGTGAGCGGCGACCCCGGGGCGGTGATCACCTCGGTCGAGACGTACGCGCTGGCGGTGCCCCTGCCCCGGCCCCTGTCCGACGCGACCGCCCGGCTCACCGCCTGGACCGTCCCGGTGGTGGAGATCCGCACCGCCGACGGCCGGGTCGGCACCGGGATCTCCGGCGTGCACACCGGTGCCGAGCTGCTGACCCAGGTGATCGACAACCATTACGCGCCGGTGCTGCTCGGGGCCGGCTCGGAGGACATCGTCGGCGCCTGGAAGCGGCTCTACTGGCTGACCACCCACTGGATCGGGCGGGCCGGCGCGGTACACATGGCCCTGTCGATGGTCGACATCGCGCTGTGGGACCTCGCCGCCCAGCGGGCCGGGCTGCCGCTGTGGCGGCTGCTGGGCGGGGCGCCCGACCCGATCGAGACGTACAACACCGACGGCGGATGGCTCAACCTCGGCATCGACGAGGTGATCCGCGACCTCGGCGCACTCGCCGACCAGGGCTGGCGACGCCTCAAGGTCAAGATCGGCAAGGCGGACTGGCGGGTGGACGCGGCCCGGGTCCGCGCCGTCCGCCAGGCCGTCGGCCCGGATCTCACGCTGATGTGCGACGCGAACCAGCGCTGGGACCTGCACACCGCGACCCGGATGCTGCCGGTGCTGGCCGAGGCCGGGATGGACTGGTTCGAGGAGCCGGTGCACGCCGACGACGTGCTCGCGCATCAGCGGCTGCAGACGGCCGGGAGCGTCGACATCGCGGCCGGGGAGAGCCTGTACTCCTACCACGCGTTCACGAACTTCATCGCCGCCGACGCGCTGCGCGTCATCCAGGTCGACGTGACCCGGGTCGGCGGCGTGACCGAGTGGACGCAGATCGCCCGGCACGCCGCGGCGGCCGGGCTGCGGGTCGTCCCGCACGCCGGCGACATGATGCAGGTGCACCAGCACCTGGCCGGCACGTTCCTCAGCGAGACCCCGCCGCTGCTGGAGTTCATCCCGTGGACGCAGCACGCGTTCGTGCACCGCAGCGTGGTCCGCGACGGGTACGCCCACCGCCCGCAGGAGCCGGGCGCGTCGACCGCCGTGGCCGCCACCGCCCGCGAACGCTGGCAGGTCCCCGGCGTCGGCGCGACCGCGGCCATCCGCCAGGCCCGGCGAACCGGTCGAGCGGCGGTCGCCGGCTGACCGCGCGTCGTTCTCGACAAATTTCCGGTGATCCGGTCGGATCGGGCGAGACAAATTTCCGGTGATCCTGTCGGATCGAGGTGGGGCCGTTCGTAGCAGGGGTGTGCGACGGCCGCACCCGAAGATCAGAGGAGACAGCCATGACCGAGTACCTGATCGCCTTCAACGACGAGTGGGTGCCCGAGCACACCGCCGAGCAGCTCGCCGCGAAGGGGGTCGCCAGCCGGGCCGTGATCGCCGAGATGGTGGCCGAGGGGGTGCTGCTCTTCTCCAACGGCGCGCTCGACCGGAACACGGCGATCTGTTCGGTCGAGCTGGTCGACGGCGAGCCGGTCTTCACCGACGGGCCGTACGTGGAGACCAAGGAGCACCTCGGCGGCTTCGCGGCCGTGGACGTGCCCGACGACGAGACGGCCCGCTACTGGGCCGGGCGGCTCGCGGTCGCGCTGGACTGGCCGCAGGAGGTGCACCGGTTCCGCGGGCCCGGGGAGCCGCGCAAGTAGGAAAACCCGTGGTCCGCCCGGGCCGGGCGCGGCGATACTGCCGGCCATGATCCGTCAGATCCGCGCCGACTTCGACGCCACGTCGATCGTGGTCTACCAGGCGTACCCGGCGGCCGTCGCGGACGCCGCGCTGGCCGCCGGACGGTTCGTGCCGCCGTTCTCGTTCACCCGGATGACCTGGATCAAGCCGTCGCTGCGGTGGCTGATGCACCGCAGCAACGGCGCCCGCAAGCCGGGCCAGGAGCGGATCCTCGCCGTCCGGATCACCCGCGCGGGGTGGGAGCGGGCGCTCGCCCGGGCGGTCCTGACCGCGCCCGACCCCACCGTGTACGGCTCGTCCGCCGCCTGGAACCGGCAGTTCGAGGCGGCGGACGTGCACCTGCAGTGGGATCCGGAGCGGTCGTTGCGCGGCGCCGCGCTCAACCACTACAGCATCCAGGTCGGGATCGGACGGACGCTGATCCGCACCTTCGCCGACGAGTGGCTGACCGGCCTCACCGATCTCACCCCGGCCGTGCGGAAGATCGCGGACCTGGTCCGGGCCGGGCAGGTCGCCAAGGCCCAGCGGCTGCTGTCCCCGGAGCGCCCCTACCCGCTCGACCCGGCGCTCGCCCGCCGGATCCGGGCCGATCCCTCGTGAGGTGCGGCGGCGCCGGGGCGTGAGCCCCGGCGCCGCCTCCTCGGGGGCCGGTTCAGCTCAGGCTGAACCGCTGGTTGGCCTGGCCACTGCAGTCGTAGAGCTGGACCTGCTGGCCGTTGCCGGTGCCCCAGACGTCCAGGCAGCGCCCGGACTGGACCCCGGTGATGGTGCCGTTGCTGTTCACGTTCCACTGCTGGTTGGTCTGGCCGTTGCAGGTGTAGATCTGCACGGCCGAGCCGTTGCCGGAGCCGGCCGCGTCCAGGCACCGGCTGCCGTACACCATCAGCTGCTTGCCGGACGTGAGCGACCAGGTCTGGTTGCTCTGGCCGTTGCAGTCGTAGAGCTGGACCCGGGTGCCGTTGGTCTGCGAGGAGCTGGGCACGTCGAGGCACCGGCCGGACTGGGCGCCGACGATCCGGCCGCCGCCACCGGCCGGCGGGACCGAGGTCGACGGTGACGGGGAACCGGTGCCGCCGCTCGGCGGCGGCGAGGTCGGGCCGGCCGCGTTCAGGGCGTTGAGGACCGAGGTGTACGCGGCCTTCTTGTTGCCGCTGCCGTCGAACAGCAGCGGGCTCTCGCCGGAGCGCCACGAGTCGCTGTCCCGGACGCCCCAGACCGTGATCCCAATGCAGCGGGACACGTTCATGCAGGCCTGGGTCAGTCCGGAGTACTGCGAGGTGGACGCGTTGGTGACGTCGACCTCGGTGAGCGCCACGTCCACGCCGAGGGCGGCGAAGTTCTGCAGCGTGGTCTGGAAGTTGCTGGGCAGCGAGCTGCCACCGGTGAAGTGCGTCTGCAGGCCCACGCAGTCGATCGGCACGCCGCGGGACTTGAAGTCGCGGATCATGTTGTAGACGCCCTGCGTCTTGCCGTACGACCAGTTCTCGATGTTGTAGTCGTTGTAGCAGAGCCGGACGTTCGGATCGGCGCTGCGGGCCGTCCTGAACGCCACCTCGATCCAGTCGTTGCCGGTGTTCTGCAGGTTGGAGTTTCGGCGGCTGCCGTCCTCGTTGAACGCCTCGTTGACCACGTCCCAGGCGGCGAGCTTGCCCTTGTAGTGGGCCATCACGCCGTTGATGTGGTCGATCATCGCCTGGCGCAGGCTGCTGCCGCTCAGCCCGGACCACCAACTCGGCTGCTGGGAGTGCCAGGCGAGGGTGTGGCCGCGGACCTTGAGGCCGCGCTGGGTCGCCCAGTTGTAGATCTGGTCGCCGGCGCTGAAGTTGAACTGGCCCCGGGAGGGCTCGGTCGCGTCCGGCTTCATCTCGTTCTCGGCGGTGATCATGTTGAACTCGCGGCCGGCGATCGTGGCGTAGGTCGAGTCGTTGAGCCGGCTCGCGGCGATCGCCGTACCGAAGTAGCGGCCGGACTGCGCGGCCGCGGCGCCCAGGGTGCTCGCCGCGGCGTTCGCGCCCGGCGCCACCAGCAGGACACCGCACGCCGCGACCAGGGCGGCGGCGCCGGCGATCAGCGCTCTCCGGCGGGTGGTTCCGAATGGGGTTCTGGTTGCCACCAAGGCCTCCCTCTCGGCCCCGCGGGTGGCCGCCGAACATCGCGCGCCCGAGGCGCGGGGAGGAATTCGGCGGAGTCGCGGAGCCATCATGTAAAGACTGGCTTCAATGCAGTGATGCTGGCACGGTAACAACGCCGAAACAAGTAGTACCGGAAGAGTTCCGGAACTATCATGGCCTTCATATGCGGCTTGAGCTGCAGCTTGATGGAAGTAATCAACCGTCTAATCATGGTCGGTGAAACGTTACTACGTAACTTTCGGCGAGAATGCCGAGAATTGCAGAGCGGCCTGACCACCGATCATCGCCCGGCATAACAGAATCCGGGAAATCTCGCGGCGTACGAAAGAAAACAAAAATGCCGGCCCGGCGCGCTCTCGTCCCCGAGGCGCACCGGGCCGGCTTCCCCACCGATGGATGATCTGAGGGTGCGGCCTACCGCTGCAGGGTCAGCAGGCCCGGCCGCCACGGCAGGTTGTTGTAGTCGCCGCCGGCGCTGGGATCCTTGCCCTGGTAGAGCAGTTGCAGGTGGCAGGGGTCCACGGTCTTGGTCTGGTCGGGGTTGGTGCGGACCAGGTCACCGTGGCTGATGTCGTTGGTCCAGGTCGCACCGCTGTTGGCCTTGCCCGCGAACGGGTTGCTCTCGGTCGCCGCCTGCGGCGTCCAGGACCCACTGAGACTGGTCGCCGTGAACGACCGGAAGTAGCGGCCCTGGCTGCCGATCGCCTCGACGATCATCAGGTACTGGTTCTGGCCCTGCACCTTGTACACCTCGACCGCCTCGAACAGGTTGTTGGTCGAGTCGCTCATGATCGTCGTGTAGGACGAGCCGAAGCTGCCCGGGAAGTTCCCGATCGGCATGCTCGCCCGGTAGATCTTGCCGTTGTCCCCGGCGAAGAACAGGTACATGTTCGTACCGTCACCGATCAGCGTCTGGTCGATCACGCCGGTGCCGGAACCGGTGATCGAGCCGGTGAACAGCGTCTGCGCCGACGACCAGCCGTTGGCGTTGGTCGGATCGCTGGAGGTCTTGTAGCTGAACGCCGTGGGACCCCATTGGTAGGCCAGCACCCAGATGTTCTTCGGCGCGAAATACAGCAGCGTGGGCGCCACCGTGCCCTGGCTCATACCGTTCTGGCTGGCCGAGGCCATGTCGGACCAGTTGGTGAACAGGCCGAAATTCATCGACCCGTACGAGCCGTTGGCCACGTTCGACGCGTACACCAGGTGCTTGCCGTTGTAGACGACGTTGGTGAAGTCCTTGAGCGAGGTCCACCCGTTCTTGGGGGTGGCCAGCGCCCCGGTCGACGACCAGCGGTAGCTCGACGGCAGCGGGCACGTGCCGCCGGACGTCGTGGGCGACGGCGAGGAGGACGGGGACGACGGGGGCGGGCTCGACGGCACGGTCCCGCCGGTGCAATTGACCCCATTCAGAGCAAAATTCGACGGTACGGGGTTGGCCCCGATCCACGCGCCGGTGAACCCGAACGACACCGTCCCGCCGGTCGCGATCGAGCCGTTGTAGGCCACGTTCTTGGCGGTCACCGCCGAGCCGCTCTGCGTCACCGTCGCGTTCCACGCCTGCGCGACGGTCTGGCCGGAACTGTACGACCAGGTCAGCGTCCAGCCGGAGACCGCGTCGCCGAGATTGGTGATCGCCACGTCGGCGTTGAACCCGCCCTGCCACTGCGAGGACACCGCGTAGTTCACCGAGCAGCCGGCCGCGGCGGCATCCGCGGGCAGCGCCGCGACGACCGCGGTGGAGGCCAGCAGAGCGACGCCGGCCGACATCAGGAGCCTGGATCTGATCATGATCTCTCCGTTCGGACGAGCATCAGGCGACCCGTACGAGACGCCAGTTGTTGTCGGCACTGCCGTTGTCGGACTCCTGGACAACCTGGGTTCCCCAGGCGGTCGAGGCGTTCAGCACGGCCAGCACCTTGCCGCTGTTGACGTTGCGGATGCGACAGGAGCCGTCGCTGTTGGCGATCAGCGTCCACCGGTGGTCGGCGGTGCCGTTGTCGGACCACTGCAGGACGCGGGCGTTGTCGGTGGTGGCCATGTTCTCGACGCCGAGGACCTTGCCGCTGTTGACGTTGCGGAACCGGACCGCTCCCCCGTCGGCGACCTGCGCCCAGAGGTGGTCGGCGGTGCCGGTGTCACCCCAGACGATCGCCGACCCACCATCCGCGATGGACATGTCCTGCACACCCAGGACCAGGCCGGACGCCACGTTGACCAGCTTGTAGGTGCTGTCGGTGGCGGTGTTCCAGTAGACGGCGTAGTTGAAGCCCTGCGCGTCGTGGAACGGCCCGAGGTTGACGGTGGCACCGTTGGCGGTCGCGGTGAAGGCCAGACTGCCCGTGCCGGTCCGGGCGATCGACGACACGGTCAGCGCCGGGTTGCCGGACAGCGCGGTGCTGCCATAGTTGCCGGCGAGCACCACCGGGCCGTACGTGATCGCCTGGATGTCGGGGTTGTCGTTGGTGGGTTGCGGGATCACGCGCATCGGCAGTCGCACGGTGAGCACGTCCCCGGCCGCCCAGGTCCGGGTGACGGTGGCGTAGCTGCCGGCGGTGACGCTGACGTTCTGGGTGACGCCGTTGACCGCGAGGGTCGCACCGGCGGTCCAGCCCGGAATCCGGACCCGGATGCTCCACGACTCGCTCATCGTGCCGGCGAGCGTCAGCGTGGTGGTGTCACTGACCGGGTAGGACGTCGCCTGGGTGACCGTGACCCCACGCTCGGCCCAGGTCAGCACCGACGGCGTGAACAGGTTCACGGTCAGCGTCGTCCCGCTGGAGAAGTAGATCGAGTCCATCAGCTTGGTGTTGGTCTCGACCCCGGTGCCCTGGCAGCACCAGAAGCTGTTGTAGTCGGTCGACCAGGTCCCGCCGCCCCAGGCCGGCCCGACGCCGCGGCGCCCGCCGGCCCGCAGCGGCGTGAAGTAGGTGATGTGCCCGTGGCTGTCGGCCGGGTTCTGCGCGCCGATCAGGTGGTTGAGCAGCGCCCGCTCGAAGAAGTCGAAGTAGGCGGCCCGGTCCGGGTCGGTCAGCCACAGCTCCCGGGTCAGCTTGAGCATGTTGTACGTGTTGCAGTGCTCGCAGGTGTCGTCGGTGAGGTATCCGGCGATCGCGTTCGGGGCCCGGAAGTGCTCGGCCTGGCTGTTGCCGCCGATCGCGTAGGTGTGCGCGCCGGTGGTGAGGTTCCAGGCGTTGCGCCCGATGTCGCGGTACCGGGTCGTCCCGGTCGCCTTGTACTCGCGGACCGCGCCGACCCACTTGGGCACCTGGGTGTTCGCGTGCAGCCCGTTGAGCTGATCGCTGCCCGAGGCGAGCGGGTTGAACACGGCGGCGTGGTCGAACCGCTGGGCGGTGGCGAGCCAGCGGGAGTCCCCGGTCTGCTGGTAGATGTCGGCCAGCACCTCGTTCATCCCGCCGAACTCGGTGCCCAGCACGGCCTGCATCTGGGCGGCGCTGAGCCGCGCGGTGCGGGTGTCTACCCAGCCGGCCAGGCGCAGCAGCACGTCCCGCGCGGTGGTGCTGCCGATCAGCCGCCACACGTCGAGCAGCCCGGCGAGTGTCTTGTGGACGCAGTAGTAGGGCACGTTGCCGTTGGTCAGCGTGCCCGCTTCCAGGGCGGTGAAGTCGGACTCCGGGAAGCCGGAGAGGTAGCCGTTGGACGCCTGGCACGCGGCCAGCTCGGCCACCAGGTAGTTGGCCTTGTCACGGCAGGTGGTGTCGCCGAGCGCGGCCCACGCCTGGGCCCACGCGGTCAGGAAGTGGCCCTGCACGTGCGTACGGAAGGGAAAGCTCGGCGCGTCCCAGCCGCCGTTGGCGGCGGCGCCGCCGGTGGACCGGCCGTGGTTGGCCCGGAAGTTGTAGAGCAGCCGGTCGGTGTCGACGAAGCGCAGGTAGTTCAGGGTGCGCGTCTGGTTGTCCAGCCATCGCCCGGCGGTCAGCCGGACCTGTCCGAAGGCGAACGGGTAGGCCGAGACGCCGAGGTCGGCGCGGGCCGGAACCACCGCCGCGGCCCGGGCCGGGGTGACGCCGCCGAGCGTGGTGGCGACCGCGCCGGCGCCGGCGGCCTGCAACAGGCGACGGCGGCTGATCGGGAACGGGGTCATGCGTGCTCCTCGGGGGATGGCCCGGCGGACCGGTGGGGGCCGGCCCGCCGGGCGTTGATCAGCGCTGCAGGGTGAGCAGGCCCGGCCGGTACGGCAGCAGCCCGTAGTCGCCGCCGGAACTCGGCGAGCGACCCTGGTAGAGCAGTTGCAGGTTGCAGGGGTCGATCGTCATCGTCTGGTCGGCGGACGCGCGGATCAGCTCGCCGTGGCTGATGTCGTTGGTCCAGGTCGCACCGCTGTTCGCCTTGCCCGCGAACGGGTTGCTCTCGGTCGCGGCCTGCGGCGTCCACGATCCGCTCAGGCTGCTCGCGGTGAAGGAGCGGAAGTACCGCCCGTTGGATCCGATCGCCTCGACGATCATCAGGTACTGGTTCTGGCCCTGCACCTTGTAGACCTGGGGCGCCTCGAACAGGTTGTTGGTCGAGTCACTCATGATCGTCGTGTAGGACGAGCCGAAGCTGCCCGGGAAGTTCCCGATCGGCATGCTCGCCCGGTAGATCTTGCCGTTGTCCCCGGCGAAGAACAGGTACATGTTCGTCCCGTCGCCGATCAGCGTCTGGTCGATCGGCCCGGTGCCGGAGCCGGAGATGCTGCCGGTGAACAGCGTCTGCGCCGACGACCAGCCGTTGGCGTTGGTCGGGTCGCTCGACGTCTTGTAGGAGAACGCGGTCGGACCCCACTGGTAGGTCAGGACCCAGATGTTCTTCGGCGCGAAGTAGAACAGCGTCGGCGCCACCGTGCCCTGGCTCATCCCGTTCTGGCTCGCCGAGGCCATGTCCGACCAGTTGGTGAACGGGGTGAAGTTCATCGAGCCCCAGCTCGACCCGGTGTCGTGCGTGGTGGCGTAGACCAGCTGCTTGCCGTTGTAGGGCGCGACGGTGAAGTCCTTCAGCGAGACCCAGCCGGACTTCGGGTTGGCCAGCGAGCCGGTCGATGACCAGCGATAGGTCGACGGCAGCGTGCACGCGCCGCCGCCACCGCTGCTGCCGAGTTTGACCAGCTGCCACTGCTGGTTGGCGCCGTTCCAGTCGCTGTACTGCACGACGTTCGCGCCGTCCGCGGTCGACGCGCCCTGTACCTCGACGGCCTTGCCGCTGTTCCGGTTGATCAGCTGGATGTATCCGTCGATGTCCTGCACGCTGAACTGCTGGTTGGTGGTGTTGTTGTCGGTCCACTGGACGATCGCGCCGCCGTCGGCCGTCGACAGGTTGTAGACGTCGAGGACCTTGCCGGAGAGCTTGGACTTCAGCCGGTAGTAGCCGCCGCCGGAGTCGACGAACTGCCACTGCTGCTGCGCCTGGTCGTTGCGGGTCCACTGGGTGATCCGCGCGCCGTCATTGGTGGCCATGTTGTACAGGTCGAGGGCCTTGCCGCTGGTGCGGTTGACCAGCACGTAGGAGGCGCTGGTGTCGATCGTCGCCGCGGACGCCGGCGAGGTGGTGACCGCGACGACGCCGGCGCCGGCGATCAGGGCCATCGCGGCGAGAGCTGCTCGGCGCACGAACTTCTTCACTTGCATGTCGATCTCCTCGGGGAACGGGGATGAAGACGTACCGTCAGGGGGTCTGAAGGTTGAAGCTCTTGACCGTGACCGCGCCGCCCAGGGCCTGGGTGGCGTAGTTGAACAGGCCGAACCGGTAGCCCATGAAGAACTGCCAGGCATTGTTGAGCGTGAATGCCGGGCCGAGGGTGGTGAACGTGCTGCCGTTGGTGCTCCAGGAGAACGTCGCGGTGCGGCCGGAGCCGGGCCGGATGTCCGCGCTGACCCGCAGCCAGATCCTGCCGCCGCTGACGCCCGTGCCGGCCGCCTCGCTGCCGGTCCCGGTGGTGTTCCAGCTGGCATCCATGGTCAGCCCGGTGGTCATCGACACCCGGGTGACGCCGTTGTCCCTGCGCACGCCGATCCAGGCCGAGGAGTCGCGCAGCATGGCCAGCCCGGCCCGGTCGCCGTTGGCCATCTGCGAGTAGTCGAGCTCGACGGTGGCGGTCGAAGTCGGTCCCTGGATGCGGTGGGTGAGCGTGTTGCGGGCGTTGTACAGGTCGCCGGTGACCGTCGCGGTGGACAGCCGCAGCCCGTTGCCGACGCTGAACCGGCTGGTGTCCGGGTTGTGGTTCCACTCCCAGCGCGGCCCGAGCGTGCTGCCGGTGAACGTGTCGGCGCCGATCATCGACTGCACGGTCCTGGTGGTGGTGATGTTCGGTTTCGGGTAGGTGCTCCCCCACCGGCCGTCGACGGTGGTCAGAACCGGCCAGTCGTTGCTCCAGGTGATCGGGGCCAGGGTCGGCACCCGGCCGCCGGGGAAGGCGTCGGTGAACGCCATGTACCACCAGTCACCGCTCTGCGTCTGCACCAGCCCGCCCTGATGCGGCACACCGCCCCCGGAGATCGGCCCGGGAAGATCAAGAAGGACCTGTTTCTGCTCGTACGGACCCCACGGGCTGGTCGAGCGCAGCACGTACTGGCCGTTGGCCGGGCGGGTTACCCAGATGTAGTAGTAGTTGCCGCGCTTATACATCCGGGAGCCCTCGAGCGTCCCGATGCTCGACGGTGTCGTGTAGACGGCCTGTGACCGCACCTGCGAGGTCAGGTCCGGCGACAACTGGGCGACGCTGATCGTGCCGTTGCCGTACGCGACATAGGGGGTGTCGTTGTCGAACAGCAGGCCGGCGTCGTAGTAGCAGTTGTTGATCCGGGCCTTCTTCGACCAGGTGCCGTCGACCGCGGACGCGGTGTAGACGTAGGTCCGGTTGAACTCGGTGCAGCCCAGCCAGTAGTAGGTGCTGTTGCTCGGCCGGTAGTTGAAGGCCGAGGCCCAGATGCCTTTGACGTACGCCCGGCCGCCGTTGAGGTCGTAGGCGTTCGAGTCGAAGTCCAGGCGCGGCACCGAGTGTCCCGCGTACTCCCAGTTGACCAGGTCGTAGGAGCGCAGGATCGGCGCGCCGGGCGAGTAGTGCATGGTCGACGCCGAGTAGTAGTAGGCGTCCCCGACCCGGATGATGTCGCCGTCGGCGAAGTCCTGCCAGACCACCGGGTTGGTGAACGTGCCGGTGGCGGTGCCGCCGCCGAGTTTGACCAGCTGCCACTGCTGGTTGGCGCCGTTCCAGTCGCTGTACTGCACGACGTTCGCGTTGTCCGCGGTCGAGGCGTTCTGCACCTCGACGGCCTTGCCGCTGTTGCGGTTGATCAGCTGGATGTATCCGTCGACGTCCTGGACGCTGAACTGCTGGTTGGTGGCGTTGTTGTCGGTCCACTGCACGATCGCGCCACCGTCGGCGGTCGAGGCGCCGGAGACGTCCAGGACCTTGCCGGACAGCTTGGACTTCAGGCGGTAGTAGCCGCCACCGGAGTCGACGAACTGCCACTGCTGCTGTGCCTGGTCGTTGCGCGTCCACTGGGTGATCCGCGCGCCGTCGTTGGTGGCCAGGTTGTACAGGTCCAGGGCCTTGCCGCTGGTGCGGTTGACCAGCACGTAGGAGGCGCCGGTGTCGATCGTCGCGGCGCCGGCGGGCGGGGCCGCGGTGACCGCGACTGCCGCGCTCAGCACTGCGGTCAGGGCGGCGGCGAGCAGGAGGCGAGCCCTCATCATCAACTCCTCGGATCGAGGTGGACGCGCGGATCCCGGCGCCGGATTCTCCGCACCGGCGCCACATTGAGAGCGCTAACATTCGTCAGCGATATTGCCAGACGGTTTCACGCAGTTCAATTCCTTAACCGTCCGACCAGCACAGATGCCCACGCATAACGATTCCCGGGAGATTCTTCCGGCCGATTGCGCGAAAAGAGATTCGGCGGATTCTGTTATGTGCGGGACCGGGCCGGAGTCGGCTCAGCCGGCCAGCGCCGGGCGGGCCAGGAAGGAGCCGTCGGCGCGCATCGCGGCCGTGCCGTCGAACTGGTCGACCCACAGCTCGTCACCGCGGTGGCGCAGGAACCAGCCGGGATAGTTGGACGATTCGAGCGTGATCGACCCGGCGGCCTGCCCGGGGCCGGGGCAGAACGTGGCGTCCCCGCGGAACAGCGCGGTGCCGTTGTCGGTGTAGAGCCGCAGCCGCCACGAGATGTGCCGCAGGTAGCGGCCGTCGGCCGCCCGGAACGAGACGCACCGCGGGTCGTTGAGCCCGGCCACCACCTGGAAGGTCGCCTGCTGCCGGGCGGCGACCGGGTCGTCCGTGCCGACCGCGGTCAGCATGCCGTAGGTCCCGGGCGCCGTCACGTAGCGCCCGGTGGCGTTCGCCGCCTCGATCGACACCGGCCCGGTGCGCAACAGGCCGGCGCCCGACGCGGCGGCGCTGCGCGGGGCCGGGGTCGGCGCCGCGATCGACGCCGGCCGCGGCGTCTCCGCGACGGTCGCCGGGCGCGGGGCCTCCGGGCCGGTCAGCACCACCGCGCCGGCGGCGGCCCCGGCGATCAGCGTGCCGGCCGTCACCACGACCACCACCGGATGGGCCGCCAGCCCCGCCAGCTGTCCGAGAGCCCCGGCGACCGGGCCGGCGACCACCCCGGCGCCCGCGGTCTTGGCCAGGGTCGCCGCGGTCAGCGCCGTGGGCACCGGGAGCAGCACGAGCGCGGGCAGCAACCGCTCGGTGGGCATCCGCTCCTCGGCCACCCGGGTGCAGACCGGGCAGTCGCGGACGTGCCGGACCAGCCGTTTGCGCCACCGCGGGCCGGGCGCGCCGGTCCAGCCCGGCAGCTCGGCGGCCAGTCCCGGGCACCGGGGCCGGGCGTCCAGCGCCGCGACCAGGGCGCGGCTGAGCTCGAGCTGCGCGCGCATGCGCTGCACCCGTACGCCGGCGTGGACGACCGTGATGCCGAGCGCCGCCGCCAGCTCCGCACGCGACAGTCGCCCGGCCACCTCGAGCCACCACAGCGACAGCAGGATCCGGTCGTCCTGATCCAGCCACCTGGCGGCGCGCCGCACCTGGTGGCGCTGGGCCGACAACTCGACCCGCAGGTCGGTGAGGCCCTCGAACCGGGCGCCGGAGTCCGGGAGCTCACCGGCGGCGTCGAGCGGCACGACGCGGCGCGCGTCCCGGATCATCCGGTGCCGGTGGGTGCTGACCTGGCGCAGCGCGATCGCCACCAGCCAGGAGCGGAAGCTGGCCGGCGACCGCAGGGACGGCAGCTGCCGCAGGGCGCGCACCATCACGTCCTGCGTGACGTCGTCGACGTCCGGATGCCCGTCGAGCGCCTGCCGGACGATCGTGTAGACCATCGGCAGGTAGGTCGCGACCAGCTCGTCCAGCGCCGCGCGGTCACCGGCCTGGGCCGCTCGCACCAGGCCGGATCCGCTCGTACGGGTCACTCCCATGTCGTTCCTGTCACCGTCACCGCGTACCTGTGTGTCGCCTGTGTAGCATCGCCGATCCTGCCCTATCGCATCGACCCAGCGGCGAACTGCCACCAGTTGACGTTGAACAGGTAGCCGCTGCCCCCGGTGAACCGCAGGTACAGATCCCGGGTGCCGGTCGCGCCGCTGACCGGGCAGCTGACGGTGGTCCAGGTCTGCCAGCCGCCGGTGACCGGAACCGTGCAGGTCCCGGCGAGCGTGCCGGTGGCGCTGCCCAGCCGCACCTCGATGCGGCCGCCGGCGCCGGCCGAGGCGACCCGCGCGGTGAACGAGGTCGCGCCGGAGCCGAAGGCGACCCCCTTCACCTTCACGTAGTCACCGTTGTCGAGGAAGCCGATATTCAGGCCGCCCTCGCTCGCCGGCTCGGTCTCCACCCCGGAGCTCCAGGCGATGGTCTCGGCCTCCTGCCGGACGTACGGGTTGAGCGTCCCGTTCTGCGGCGCGCCGGTCGTGGTCATGCTGATCGCCGGAATGCTGCCGTCGCCGTTGTAGCTGAATTTCTCCACGGCCACCGAGCGGGTGTATCCGCCGCCACCGGGCAGCGCGCCGTTGTGGTAGAAGAAATACGAACCGCCGTTGAAGTCGACGATGCCCGGATGATTGGTGAAACTGCTGCCCTGGGTGGCCATCACGGTGCCGCGATAGGTCCACGGCCCGGTCGGCCCGGTCGCGGTGGAATAGCCGATGAATTCCGAGCAGCACTTGGCCGCGAAGACGTTGTAGTAGAGCCCGTTGCGTTTGTAGACCCAGGGCCCCTCTTCGTACAGGGTCGGCCGGCTGGCGTCGCCGGTCCGGGTGCCGAAGCCCGCCGTGGTCAGCGGGATCTGGGTGACGCCGCCGGAGTAGCTGATCATGTCGGCGTTCAGCCGCACGTACCAGAGGTTCGGGTTGCCCCAGTAGAGGTAGGCCTGGCCGTTGTCGTCGATGAAGACCGTCGGGTCGATCTCGCCGTTCTCGGCCAGCGGGTGCCCGAGCGCGTCGGTGAACGGCCCGGTCGGGCTGCTGGACACGCCGACGCCGATGGCCATCCGCCCGGTCGCCCGGCTGGTGACCGGGACGTACCAGTAGAACTTGCCGTTGCGGGCGACGACCTGGCCGGCCCACGCGTCGCTCTTGGCCCAGCTGAAGGTACTCAGGCTCATCGGCGAGCCGTGGTCGGTCCAGTTGACCATGTCGGCCGACGAGTAGACCCGCCACTCCTTCATCGTGAACCAGGTCGAGTTGTCCTCGTCGTGGCCGGTGTAGAGGTAGACCCGGCCGTTGTACACCAGCGGCGCCGGGTCGGCGGTGTAGATCGTCTGCACGATCGGGTTGTCGGCGCGCGCCGCGGCCGGCACCGCCGCGGTCAGCAGCACCACGGCCGCCGCGCAGAGCAGGCCGGCGAGCGATCTCCTGGGCATCAGACTCGGCTCCATCGCTGGTTGGTGGCGGCGGTGCAGGTCCAGAGCAGGACGAGCGTGCCGTTGGCGGTGAGGTTGTGGTCGACGTCCAGGCAGAGGCCGGAGGCGGTGCCCCGGACGGTGCCGTCGGACTGGACCGTCCACTGCTGATTGCTCTGGCCGTTGCAGTCCCAGAGCTGGACCTTGGCCCCGGCGGCGGCGCCGACCGGCGCGTCGAGACACTTGCCGAGCGCCTGGAGGGTGCCCGCGGTGCTGGTCCAGCGCTGGTTCGTGCCGTTGTTGCAGTCCCAGACGACCGGCTGGGTGCCGTTGGCGGTGCTGCCGTTCGGCACGTCCAGGCACCGTCCCGAGGCGGCGCTGACGAACGTGGTGGTGGTCGCCGGCGTGGTGGTCCCGCCGCTGACCCGGTAGACCACCGTGCCGTGGGCGGGGACCGCGGCGCTGATGGCGCCGGTGCTGGTCGTGGTGGCGCCGGACCAGGCGTCCTGCAGGGTGAACGAGCTGCCGGACCTGCCGATCGCGGCGGCGGTGGTCGACATCGTGGCGGTGGCGCCGCCCTGGTTGAACAGGGCGACCGCGACGTCACCGTTGGCGAGCTTCTTGGCCAGCACCCGGCGCGTGCCGTCGTACGAGATCTGATTTGCCTGAAGGCCGAGCGGGTCCTGATTGATCGCGATGAGCCGGGGGTTCTTCAGGATGGTCTGGGTCGCCGCGCTCATCGAGCGCAGGTCGTTGCCGGCGATCAGCGGCGAGGCCAGCATCGCCCAGAGCGCGAAGTGGCTGCGCTGCTCGGTGTCGGTCAGGCCGCCGCGGCCGACCTCCATCATGTCCGGGTCGTTGAACTGTCCCGGCCGGGCGTAACCGGCCAGCGGCACGGTCACGTCGACGATGTTCTTGACACCCATCGGGTAGCCGTTGCTCTGCCCGGTGTCCCAGGCGTCACTGATGTCCTCGGTGGTCCGCCAGATGTTGGCGACGTCGCCCCAGTCGCGCTGCGGGCCGGTCTTGGCGTGCACGCTGTTCGAGTTGATGCTGAACAGGATCGGCCGGCCGGTGGCGGCGAGCGCGTCGCGCATCCTGGCGAACGTGGTGACCTGGTCGTTGATCGAGCCGGTCGGCGAGCACCAGTCGTACTTGAGGTAGTCGACGCCCCAGGCGGCGAACTGCCGCGCGTCCTGTGCCTCGTGGCCCAGGCTGCCGGTGGCGCCGGGATAGCTGTTGAAGTACTGCGCGCAGGTCTTGTCCAGCGGGCCCTGGTAGATGCCGAACTTCAGGCCCTTGCCGTGCAGGTAGTCGCCGAGCGCCCGCATGCCGCTGGGGAAGCGGGTCGGGTCGCCCTGCAGGTTGCCGGCGGAGTCCCGGTTCGGGTTGAACCAGCAGTCGTCGACGACCACGTACTGGTAGCCGAGGTCGCGCAGGCCGCTGCTGACCATGGCGTCGGCCATGCCGCGGATCAGGCTCTCGCTGATGTTGCAGCCGAAGGTGTTCCAGCTGTTCCAGCCCATCGGCGGGGTCCGGGCCACGCCGTTCTCGAGCGCCTCGGCGGGCTGCCCGGGCGGGGCCACGGCACCGATGGTGGCCAACGCGGCGATGAGGATGGGTGCGAGCCACCACCGTCTTCTTCGGGGCATGGCGACGCCTCCTTGGGGATCGCGGTTTCTGTTATCGCTCACACCGCCTTGGCCACTGGTCCGAGGCAAGGCGAGAAAGATCTCAGCGGGGGATGGGAGCGCTAACAGCTTGATTCCGAAGATTGCCAGGATGTTTCCAGACATTCAAGGGGTCTTTTCCGGGGAGGCTCGGCGAATGACGACTCGACGGCCCACGGTCACATAACACTTCCGGACCGACGATTTTTCTGACGCCGGGAATTGTTATTTCCGGATCGGCCCGATAGTCGTGGGTTGCCTTTCCGGGAAATGCGCTGGCAACATTGACAACCCCTGATGGGAACGCTCCCAGATCCCCGTCGAAAGGTTCCCGCCATGCCCCTGTTCGGAACGAGCCGCCGCACCGCGCTGCTGGTCGCGGCCGTCGCGGGAGTCACCGTCGCGGCCGGCGTCGCCCTGGCCGGCACCGCCGAGGCGGCCGGCACGCTCGGCGCCTCCGCGGCGCAGTCCGGCCGCTACTTCGGTGCGGCCATCGCCGCCGGCAAACTCGGCGACGCCACCTACACCGGCATCCTGAACCGTGAGTTCAACGCGGTCACCCCGGAGAACGAGATGAAGTGGGACGCCACCGAGCCGTCCCAGGGCCGGTTCACGTACACCAACGGCGACCGCATCCTCAACCAGGGCATCTCGATGGGCGCCAAGGTCCGCGGGCACGCCCTCCTGTGGTACCAGCAGGAGCCGGGCTGGGCGCAGTCGATGTCCGGCACCGCGCTGCGCTCGGCCATGATGAACCACGTCACCCAGGTCGCGACCCACTACCAGGGCAAGATCTACGCCTGGGACGTGGTCAACGAGGCGTTCGCCGACGGCGGCAGCGGCGCGCGGCGCGACTCCAACCTGCAGCGCACCGGCAACGACTGGATCGAGGCCGCGTTCCGCGCCGCGCGGGCCGCCGACCCGAACGCCAAGCTCTGCTACAACGACTACAACACCGACGGCGTCAACGCGAAGTCGACCGGCGTGTACAACATGGTCCGGGACTTCAAGTCCCGCGGCGTGCCGATCGACTGCGTCGGCTTCCAGTCGCACCTGGGCACCGGCCTCCCCGGCGACTACCAGTCGAACCTGCAGCGCTTCGCCGATCTGGGCGTCGACGTGCAGATCACCGAGCTCGACGTCGCGCAGGGCGGCAACCAGGCGAACATCTACGCGGGCGTGACCCGGGCCTGCATGGCGGTGTCGCGGTGCACCGGCATCACGGTCTGGGGCATCCGCGACAGCGACTCCTGGCGCACCGGCGAGAACCCGCTGCTGTTCGACAACTCCGGCAACAAGAAGGCCGCGTACACCTCGGTCCTCAACGCCCTCAACGCCGGCGGCGGCACCACCTCCCCGTCACCGAGCACCAGCACTCCCCCGGTGCCGACCGGCGCGTGCAGCGCCACGGTGTCGCTCAACTCGTGGAACGGCGGGTTCGTCGCGACCGTCCGGGTCACCGCCGGCTCGGCCGGCGTCAACGGCTGGGCCGTCGGCCTGACGCTGCCCTCCGGCAGCGCCGTGACCAGCACGTGGAGCGCCACCAACAGCGGCTCCACCGGCACGGTGAGCTTCCGCAACGTCGACTACAACGGCACGCTGGCGGCCGGCGCCGCCACCGAGTTCGGCTTCCAGGGCACCGGCACCGGGCCCACCGCCACGCCCACCTGCTCGGCGGGTTCGTGATGTCCCGGCGCGGTCTGGGGCAGATGATCGCCGTCGGGTGCGCGCTGGCGCTGGTGACCGCGATGCTCACCGGGATGCTCGGCGCCACCGCGTCCGCGGCACCGATGACCGCCGCGGCGACGACCGCCGGATGCGGCAAGGCCCCGACCCTGACCGGCGGCACGCGCACCATCCGCAGCGGCGGCCAGGACCGCACCTACGTCCTGCGGGTTCCGGACAACTACGACCGGAACCGCCCGTACACCCTGATGTTCGCCTTTCATTGGTTGAACGGGACCGCCGGTGACGTGGCGACCGGCGGTTCCGCGGGATCCACCTGGGCCTACTACGGGCAGCAGCGGCTGTCGGACAACAGCGCCATCCTGGTCGCGCCGCAGGGCATCGACAACGGGTGGGCGAACACCGGCGGCCGGGACCTGACCCTGGTCGACGACCTGACCGCGCTGATCGAGGGCGACCTGTGCGTCGACACCTCGCGGCTGTTCGCGCTCGGCTGGAGCTACGGCGGTGCGATGAGCTACGCGGTCGCGTGCGCCCGCCCGAGCGTGTTCCGCGCGGTCGCCGTGCTCTCCGGAGCCAACCTCAGCGGCTGTTCCGGCGGCACCCAGCCGGTCGCCTACCTCGGCATCCACGGCACCCACGACAGTGTTCTGGACATCTCGCTCGGGCGCGGCATCCGGGACACGTTCGTGCGCGCCAACGGCTGCACGGCCCAGAGTCCGGCCGAACCGGCGCGCGGCAGCCTGACGCACGTCGCCACCTCGTACGGCGGCTGCCGGGCCGGTTATCCGGTGCGCTGGATCGCCTTCGACGGCGATCACGCCCCGGATCCGGTGGACGGCTCGACCGGCACCAACGGTGCCCGCACCTGGACCGGAAACGAGATCTGGTCGTTCTTCTCGCAGTTGCCCGGCACCGCATCGCCGTCACCGTCGTCATCATCACCGGCCCCGTCTCCGTCGCCCAGCGGCCAGGCCGGCGCCTGCCTCGTCGGATACCGCGTCGTCAACAGCTGGTCGGGCGGCTTCCAGGCGGAGGTCACCGTGTCGAACACCGGCGCGGCGGCGATCACCGGATGGCGGGTGAGCTGGGCGCTGCCCGCCGGGCAGTCGATCAGCCAGGTCTGGAACGGCTCGCTGAGCACCGCCGGCGGCACCGCCACGGTGGTCAACGCGGCCTACAACGGCTCGGTGGCCCCGGGCGCGAGCACGACCTTCGGGCTGCTCGCCGCCGGGACCCCGGCGACGCCGGCGCTGACCTGCGCGGTGTCCTGAGCGGCCGGTGCGCCGCGGTGGTCCGACCGCGGCGCACCGGTCCCGTAAGTTTCGGATATCCAGCCGATACTATCAGCCCAGTGCGGCAGATCACCGACATCGCGGCGCCACTCCCACCCCCACGAACCGCTTCCAACTGCGATTATGTCCGCCATCCGGATCGTCGGCCGAGGTCGGTATTTCCGTTCTGTTTCCGATAATTGTTGACAGGCGGAACGCCGACAGGCCACGATCGCGCAATGACGGACCTGGATGGGCTCGGCCGAAGGGTCACCATCAGCGGGAGGAACTTCGTGACGATCGCCAAGGCCCCGGCCCCCGTCGCCCACGACGGCACGAGCGACCACCCCACGATCCGGAACCCGGTGCTGCCCGGCTTCCACCCGGATCCGTCGATCCTGCGGGTCGGCGCCGACTACTACATCGCGACCTCGACGTTCGAGTGGTACCCGGGCGTGCGCCTGCACCACTCGACCGACCTGGTCACCTGGCGGCCGCTCGGCGGCGCGCTGACCGAGCGGCGGCTGCTCGACCTGACCGGGACCGCCGACTCGTGCGGCGTGTGGGCGCCGAACCTCACCTACGCCGACGGGCTGTTCCACCTGCTCTACTCGGACGTGGCGACGTTCGCCGGCGGCTACTGGGACCCGCAGAACTATCTGATCACCGCGCCGGCCGTCGACGGCCCGTGGTCGGACCCGGTGGTGCTGCACGGCCGCGGCTTCGACGCCTCGCTGTTCCACGACGACGACGGCTCGACCTGGATGCTGTCCATGCGCGCCGACTGGCGACCCGGCCGGGACCGCTTCGCCGGCATCTCGATCCAGCGCTACGACCGGCACGAACGCCGCCTGACCGGACCCGAGAAGATCATTTTCGAGGGTACCGACGCCGGCCTCACCGAGGCGCCCAACATCTACCGCCGGGACGGCTGGTACTACCTGGTCACCGCCGAGGGCGGGACGACCCTGACCCACCAGGTCACGGTGGCCCGCTCCCGGCACCTGCTCGGCGACTACCAGGCGGATCCGGCCGGTCCGCTGCTCACCTCGGCCGGGCGGCCCGACCTGGCCCTGCAGAAGGCCGGGCACGGCAGTCTGGTGCGGACCCCGGACGGCGACTGGTACCTGGCCCACCTGGTGGCCCGGCCGTACGCGCCGAGCGGCCGGTGCGTGCTCGGCCGCGAGACCGCCCTGCAGAAGGTGGAGTGGCCGGCCGGCGAGTGGCCCCGCATCCGCGACGGCATCCCGGCCGAGCGGGTCCCCGCCCCGGCCGCGGCCCAGGCGTTCGCCGCCGGGGACGGCGGGGACGATCATTTCGACGCCCCGGTGCTCGGCCCGGACTGGTCGACCCTGCGCCGCCCGGCCGGCCCGGACTGGATCGACCTGACCAGCCGCCCCTCGCACCTGCGGATCCACGGCGGCCAGTCGCCGATGGCCCGGCACCGCCCGAGCCTGGTCGCCCGCCGGGTGACCGCCCGGCACTGCGTCTTCGAGGCGACCTGCGAGTTCGAGCCGCGCAGCTACCGCGACCTGGCCGGCGTCACCGCGTACTACAACACCCGCAACTGGTATTACCTGCACGTGACCGCCGACGACGACGGCGCGGCGGTGCTCGACGTGCTGTGCTGCGACAGCGGGCGGGTCACGCTGGCCCCGGGCCTGCGGGTCCCGCTCGGCGACGTGCGCCGGGTGGGCCTGCGCGTGCGGCTCGACGACGCGGCGCTGACCTTCGCGTACACCACCGACCCGGACGGCGACGCCGGGTGGCACGAGCTGGGCCGGACCTTCGACGCCACCACCCTGTCCGACGAGTACGCCGCGACGATCGTCCCCGGTGAGCCCGAGGCGTGGGGCTTCACCGGGGCGTTCGTCGGGCTGTGGGTGCAGGACCTGGGCGCCGAGGGCGGCTACGCCGACTTCGACCGGGCCGGTTACGACACCGTGCCGCTGAGCGTGACGAACGAGTGAGCCGGCAGGCGCACCCACAGCCGGTTGCCGGTCACCGACACGTCGTCGTAGGCGCGCGGCACCACCGCTGACGGCGCCTGCGGCGTGTTGTGGTCCTGCAGCGCGCCGGCCGTCAGGATCAGCGCGGCCACCGACTCGACGGTGCCGCCGCGCAGGTCGATCTCCACCTCGGCGTCGTCCGCCGCGTCCAGGTTCGACAGCGACACGAGCAGGCGGCCGTCCTTACGGCTGGCCGACATCGAGATGGTGGTCAGCGTCGCGTCGCCGACCGGGCGGGACGGCAGCGGGGTGCGCAGGTCGACCCGCAGCGAGGTGGCGTCCTGGTGGTCGCGGTTCATCGCGAAGACGTAGTAGGTCGGCGTGCGGACCATCGCCCTGGTGTCCGGGTCGGTGAGGATCATCGCCTGCAGCACGTTCACGGTCTGCGCGATGTTGGCCATCACCAGCCGGTCGGCGTGCCGGTGGAACGCGTCGAAGTGCACGCTCGCGGCCAGGGCGTCGCGCAGCGTGTTCTGCTGGTACAGGAAGCCGGGGTTGGTGCCGCGGGCCACGTCGAACCAGGTGCCCCACTCGTCGAGGACCAGGCCGACGCTCTTGTTCGGGTCGTAGCAGTCCATCACCGCGGCGTGCCCGGCGAG
The DNA here is from genome assembly GCF_019704555.1 of Actinoplanes sp. L3-i22. Lineage (NCBI taxonomy): Bacteria > Bacillati > Actinomycetota > Actinomycetes > Micromonosporales > Micromonosporaceae > Actinoplanes > Actinoplanes sp. L3-i22. The sequence goes on along the minus strand of NZ_AP024745.1, from coordinate 5,533,857 downwards.
GATCTCCTCGACCCGGGCCGCGGCCACCATCGTGGTGTAGTACTCGCCGGTGTCGAAGACCGTGGCCGAGCCCTTCTCCTCCCAGGTGGGGCCGGTGATCGTGTAGTAGTGCACGGACAGCGCGTGGTAGCCGGTGCTGCGGACGTGCTGACAGCCCAGGTGCCCGAGCTGCTTCATCAGCGTCTCGGTCCAGGCGTAGTCCGCGCCGTTGGCCCCGGCCGCGATCTTGTAGAGCCGGTTGTCGCCGTAGTCGCGGCAGTACGTGCCGAACCGGCGGGCCTCCTGCGCGTAGTGCTCGGCGGTCATGTTGCCGCCGCAGCCCCAGGCCTCGTTGCCGAGCCCCCAGAACCGGACCGGCCACGGCTGGTCGCGGCCGTTGGCCTGCCGCAGCCGGGCCATCGGCGAGTCGCCGGCCCGGGTCAGGTACTCGACCCACTCGCTCATCTCGCGCACCGTGCCGGAGCCGACGTTGCCGCTGATGTACGGCTCGGCCCCGAGCAGCTCGCACAGGGCCATGAATTCGTGCGTACCGAAATGATTGTTCTCCTCGACGCCGCCCCAGTGCGTGTTGACCATGACCGGTCGCTCGTCCTTCGGGCCGACGCCGTCGCGCCAGTGGTACTCGTCGGCGAAGCACCCGCCCGGCCAGCGCAGGTTCGGGATGCTCAGGGCGCGCAGGGCCTCGACGACGTCGAGCCGGATGCCGCCCACGTTCGGGATGTCCGAGTCCGCGCCGACGAAGAGGCCGCCGTAGACGCAGCGGCCCAGATGCTCGGCGAAGTGCCCGTAGACGTGGCGGTTGATCCGGGGACCGTCGAGGTCCACGTTGATCACGGCTTCGACGGTCATCGGGTGCCTTTCAGGTGGAGCGTGGTCAGTGCCCGGCCGGGTGCGGTGATCGCCAGGGCGACCGTCGCGCCGGCGCAGTAGAGCTGGTAGTCGCCGAGGAAGCCGCGGACCTCGACCTGCCCGGCGTGATCGGTGCGCAGGGTCGCCGGATCACCCCACCACTCCTGTTTGATCAGGCGCTGCAGCGCGTCGTAGGCCGGTTTCGGGGTGCCGTCGGCCCGGACCAGACCGCACGGGGCGCCGAGCCACGCGCCCTCGTCGGTCAGCCCCCAGTAGGTGACCGCCTGCACCGCCGGGTGCGCGAGCAGCGTCCGGTAGTGCCGGACGATCTCGTCGGCCTGCCGCTGCTCGCCCTCCGGCGTGGACGGCCAGGACGGGACCTGGAAGTCGTTGAGGTCCTCGATCTCCGGCGGCATCAGCTCGCCGGAGAGCAGCGTCGTCTCGGTCATGTGCAGCGGCAGCCCGAACCGGGCGAACCGGTCGAGGACCTCGCGCGTCCGCTCCTCGCCCCAATACCCCTGATGCATGTGGCTCTGCAGCCCGATGGCGTCGATCACGATGCCGGCATCAAGAACATTCTCAATCAGATTTTCGTACGCCGTGGACAGGTCGAAGTCGTTGATCAGCAGCGTCACGGTCGGATCGGCCGCGCGGGCCGCCTCGAACGCCAGTCGCACGGTCGCCACCCGCCCCCGGTCCGCGGCCAGCCGGGTGATCGCGTTGGGGCGCGGCTCGTTGCGGAACACCGGCATGATCACCGCCTCGTTGATCGCGTCCCAGGTGCCGACGACACCGGCGAAGTCGGTGACCTCGCGCCGGATCCGGGCCCGGACGGTCGCCTCGATCTCGTCGAGCGGCGCGTCGCGCAGCCAGTCGGGGGCCAGCGTGTGCCAGAGCAGCGGGTGCCCCTTGACCCGGCAGCCCCGCTCGGCGAACCAGGTCGCGGCCCGGTGCAGGCGCGCGGTGTCCGGCCGGCCGGGCTCCGGCTCGAAGCCGCTCCAGTAGAACGGCAGCGTCGCGGTGTTGAAGACCTCCAGCCACTGGCCGGCCAGCCGCACCGCCCGTTCCGGGGCGGCGCTGCCGAACGCGCTGGGCAACGGATCGGTCTCGGCGTTGGCCAGCGCGATCAGGTCGAAGCCGATGTTCCCGAACGCGAAGGCGTGCGAGCGCTGCTCGACGACGACCTCGCGGTGACTCAGCGGGCGCCCGTCCCCGTCGAGCACGGTGACCAGCACTTCGCCCGAACGATGGCCGAGGTGGGCTGCTGTCACGTGATGACCCCCGATAATTTCGGCGAAAATTTCGTAAGTTCCAAGCGGGGCACGGACGGCATCGCCGGCGGAGCCCGAGACGAGCCTCACGCAGCCCTTGAGTGATCTTCCTACTGGACAAGGGCTCGCCGCGCCATGCCGCTGACTCCATGCATCCCTGTCGCTACGTGCAGCAATGCATTTCTGTCAGAGCAATAGCTTGACATCCCTATGAGCTGGTTCATAGTTTGAGCGCCATCTTCCGGAAACATTCCGAAACTTTCGCTACCTCGAGGTGGACTTTCATGACACCGAAAAAGACCCTGGCCGTGGCGGCCGTGCTGGCGCTGAGCGCGCTCGGCATGACCGCCTGCGGCGGCGATGACGACGGCGGCACCACCGCGGGTGGCGACGTCACGATGCAGCTGTGGCAGAACTCCACGACCGGGCCGGGCAAGGCGTTCTGGGACAAGACCGCGGCCGACTTCCACACCGCTCACCCGAACGTGACGATCAAGGTGCAGTCGATCCAGAACGAGGACCTGGACGGCAAGCTGCAGACCGCGCTGAACTCCGGCTCCGCGCCGGACATCTTCCTGCAGCGCGGCGGCGGCAAGATGGCCGCGATGGTCGAGGCCGGCCAGCTCAAGGACATCACCGACGGGATCAACGCGGACACCAAGCAGGCCGTGAGCGAGGCCGCGCTCAAGACCGCGCAGATCGACGGCAAGGCGTACGCGATCCCGGTCTCGATCCTGCCCGGCGGTCTCTGGTACAGCAAAGACCTGTTCCAGAAGGCCGGCGTGACCACTCCCCCGGCCACCCTGGACGAGCTCAACGCCGCGGTGACCAAGCTCAAGGCCGGCGGCACCCCGATCGCGCTCGGCGGCAAGGACGCCTGGCCGGCCGCGCACTGGTACTACTTCTTCGCGCTGCGCGCCTGCAGCCAGGCCACGCTCGACGCGACCGCCAAGAGCAAGACCTTCGACGACCCGTGCTGGACCAAGGCCGGCGAGGACCTCAAGGCGTTCGTCGACACCAAGCCGTTCAACGACGGCTTCCTGACCACCTCGGCGCAGCAGGGCGCGGGCAGCTCGGCCGGCCTGGTCGCCAACCACAAGGCGAGCATGGAACTGATGGGCGCCTGGGACCCGGGCGTGATCGCATCGCTGACCAAGGACACCAAGCCCCTGCCCGACCTGGGCTTCTTCCCGTTCCCCTCGGTGCCCGGCGGGCAGGGTGACCCGGCCGCGGTGATGGGCGGCGCGGACGGCTACTCGTGCTCGGCCAAGGCGCCGAAGGAGTGCGTGGACTTCCTCAACTACATCGTCACCAAGGACGTGCAGGAGGCGTACTACAAGGCCTTCAACTCGCTGCCGGTGAACAAGGCGGCCCAGGGCACCATCACCGAGGACTACCTCAAGGCGGTTCTGGACGCCTACAACAAGGCCCCGTACGTGTCGCAGTGGCTGGACACCGTGTACGGGCAGAACGTCGGGAACGCGCTGAACGTCGGCGTGGTCAACCTGCTGGCCGGCAAGGGCGACGTCGCCGGGATCATCAAGGCCGTGAACGACGCGGCCAAGAAGGGCTGAGCGTGGCCTCCATGGTCGCCGACCAGGTACGCGACGGCGGTGGCGTGCAGACGCCGCCGCCGTTGCGGCCCCGCCGGCGCGGCCTCGGCTGGGCCCAGCGCGGCGAGATCGCGCTGCTCACCGGGCCGGCGATCCTGATGTTCGTCGGCTTCGTGATCGTCCCGGTACTGATGGCCGCCTACTACGGCTTCTACCGGTGGAAGGGGTTCGGGCCACCGACCAACTTCGTCGGGCTGGACAACTACGTCACGATCCTGCAGGACCAGGCGTTCCGCGAGGCGCTCTGGCACAACGCCCTGATCCTGGTGCTCTCGCTGGTCCTTCAAGGGCCGATCGCGATCGTCCTGGCTCTGCTGCTCAACCAGCGGATCCGGGGGCGGTCGGTGATCCGGGTGCTGATCTTCGTGCCGTACGTGATCGCCGAGGTGATCGTCGGGACGGCGTGGGCGCTGCTGCTGCAGACGAACGGGGCGGTCAACGGCGTACTGAAATCGCTTGGTCTTGCGGGTTTGACCCAGGACTGGCTGGCGAATCCGAAACTCGCCATCTGGACCCTGATGTTGATCCTGACCTGGAAGTACGTCGGCTTCGCGGTGATCCTGTTCCTGGCCGGCATGCAGAACATCCCGGAGGAGCTGTCCGAGGCCGCCGCGGTGGACGGCGCGACCTACTGGCAGACCCAGCGGCGGATCGTGCTGCCGCTGCTCGGGCCGACCATCCGGATCTGGGCGTTCCTGTCGATCATCGGCGCCCTGCAGCTGTTCGACCTGGTGTACATCATCTGGGGCCAGTACGTGGCGTCCACCGCCGGCACCTCGACGATGGTCACGTACCTGGTCAACGAGGGACGCAACGCGGGCAACTACGGCTACGGCAACGCGGTCGCCGTCGTCCTGTTCATCGTCTCCATGGTCATAGCGCTGCTGTACCAGCGCTTCGTTCTGCGCCGGGACACCGAGGGCGCACTCACCGGAGGCCGCTAGACATGGTCAGCATCGCTTCGCCCCGCCCCAGACCCCGATCCCGGTCGGACCACACGTGGGGCAACCCGATCGTCTACCTCGCCGCGTTGCTGCTGGTCGGCATCATGCTCGGGCCGGTCGTCTACATCATCGTCGGCGGGTTCCGGACCAACTCGCAGATCACCGTCGACCCGGCCGGCCTGCCCCATCCGTGGGTGATCGGCAACTACACCGACGTGCTCACCAGCAGCTCGTTCTGGCGCCAGGTCGGCAACTCGACGGTGGTGGCCGGCGCCACGACCATCGGCGTCGTGGCGCTCGGGGTGATGGCCAGCTACGTCCTGGCCCGCTACCGGTTCCGGGGCCGCGGCGCGATGTACGCGCTGTTCGCCGCCGGCCTGATGTTCCCGGCGTCGGTGGCCATCACCCCGCTGTACCTGCTGGTGAAGAACCTGGGGATCGTGAACACGCTGCCCGGGGTGATCCTGCCGCAGATCGCCTTCGGACTGCCGACCACGATCATCATCCTGGTGCCGTTCCTGCGGGCGATCCCCAAGGAGCTGGAGGAGGCCGCGGCCATCGACCGGTGCAGCCGGCTCGGCTTCTTCTGGCGGATCGTGCTGCCGCTGTCGGTGCCCGGCCTGATCACCACCGGGATCCTGGCGTTCATCGCCAGCTGGAACAGCTACCTGCTGCCGCTGTTCATCCTCAACGACCCGGACACGTTCACGCTGCCGCTGGGTGTGCAGGCGTTCGCGTCGGTGTACTCGGTGGACACCGCCAAGGTCCTCGCGTTCACGTCGCTGTCGATGATCCCGGCCCTGGTCTTCTTCAGCCTCTTCGAACGCCGCATCGTCGGCGGCCTCACCGGCGCGGTCAAGGGGTGACGACTTCCTTACGGCCGGCGTAGAGCGCGCCGGCCGCGAGGACGGCGGCGATCGTCGCCAGCACGAAGGGCCAGGCCGACACGGTACGGCTGACCGCCGGGTCGGCCGGGACCTGCAACAGCAGCATGGCGAGCAGCGACAGCCGGGCCGCGGCCACCGGCACCGGACGGTCGTCGTCGAGCAGCAGGACGATCAGGACGGCGACGACCAGCATCGTGGCGTGGGCGACCCGCTGGGCGTCGGTCGGGCCCTGGACCAGGATCCAGCCGGGTGCCGCCAGGGTGACGGCGGTCGACAGGGCGCCCAGGGCGGGCGCCGGCGAGAACGGCCGGGCCCGGCGGCGCACGACCGTGACGACGGCCGCCATCACGGTCAGGAAGGTCCACGCGGCGAGCAGGAACACGGCGGGGAAGCTGTTGTCGCCGTCGTCGAAGAACGTCTCCATGGCGTCCGGGACGGCGACCGGTTCCCGCCGCGGCAGCCGGGTCGCCTCGTCGAGCCGCTGTTCGTCGGCGCCGTCGTCACCGACGACGATCGTCACCCGGGTCGCCTCGTCCATCCTCGACACCTCTTCGGCGTTTCTCGGTGAAACGCCAGCGTAGAAGCGGTCCACGGCCGCGGCGCCGGCACTGCCGACAGGCGACAGAAGCCGCAGCGGCCGGCGGGTGCCGCGGCTTGGCCGAACTACCATGCCGGGCGTGGGGATGTACGCGTCCATTCGCGGGTGGCTCGAGATCGACTTCGCGCAGCGGGAAGCCGCTGAGGGGATCATCGAGCGGCACCGGCATGAGCTCTACTCCGGCGGGTGGGCCTTTCCGGTCAGGCCGTTCAACTGGTCGCTGTATCTGTTCTACGGCGGCGACATCCGGCAGGGCGAGGTCCCGTGGCTTCGTGAGCAGGTCGAGCAGCTGGCCAGGATGACGCCGGTCGACGAGGACGACGACTGGCCCCGCGGCCTGTTCGTGGTCACCGCCGAGGAGGGCGCGGGCGCCTCGATGTGGCAGGTCCGGGAAGCCGCCGTCACCGAGGTGCCCGCGCCGGGTCCGTTCTGGCTCGCTGAGTGAGCGTCAGCCGGTGGTCCGGCGGGCCGCCTTCTCGATGACGGAGACCGTGGTGCCCGGGTGGCGACCGCGGTCGGTGCGGGCGCCTCGGTCCACGCGGTGTTTTGCCGGGGACTGAGCCGGGTCGCCGGCCAGCACGGTGTTCAACCGATGGCGGTCGGCGTCTCGGCGGCGGCTTCGAGGGTGGCGGCGCGGCGGTCGATCTCCTTGGCCCGGCGGGTCACCTCGTCGCCCAGGCGGTGCAGCCGGGCCGTGGTGGCGGCGTCCGGGGACCGCTCGGCGGCCTCGTGCAGCATCGTTTCGCTGCGTTCCAGCTCGTCCGCGGTGTCGTGCATCGTTTCGGCCGTGTCACGCCGGTCGTGCTGGTCTGAGGTCACTCCAGACGTTCTACCCGAATCGGGCGGCGGGGAACCTGCCCGCGGCGGCTGACCGGGTTCCGGGCAAAGCTCTGACAATGCCGCCGCGGCGGCAGATCATCAAGGCGTAGGAGTACGCCGTCACGATGGGGGTCTGGCGATGAGCACTGGTGTCCGGCCGGCCAGGGCGCAGATCACCGTGCCGCGGAACGCGATCGCCGGCCGGCTCTCCGACTACCGGGTCGGCACCAAGATCTTCGTGTCGGTGCTGACCGTCGCGGCCGCCGCGCTCGCGATCGGGATCCTGGGCATCGTCCGGGTCAACGGGATGCGCGACGACATCAAGGAGATGAAGTCCACGCACGTCGACGCGCTGGTGCAGTTGAGCAAGCTGCGTGGCGCGACCGGCGACGGCTGGCAGAACACGTTCGGCTGGCTGGCCGTCCCGGCAGCGCAGAAGGCCGCCTCCCGGACCCTGGTCGCGGACGCCGACGAGGCGTTCACCACGGCGCTCGCCGCCTACCAGCAGCTGGCTCGCGGCTCCGCCGACCGGACCGCGGCCGCGCAGCAGGTCGACGAGGCCGCCACGTACTTCCAGAACCTGCGGAACGTGGTGCTGTTCCGGGAGGCGCCGGCGTCCGGCTTCGAGGTGCCGGCCGCCGATCAGATCACGACCGCCTGGACCAATACGCAGACCAAGCTCAAGGACGCGATCGCGCAGCTGCAGCAGACCGAGGACGCCGAGGCCGCCGCGATGGCGACCGACGCGGAGAACTCGGCCGGCAGCGCCCGCGACCAGATGCTGATCTACATGGCGATCGCCCTGGTGCTGGCGGTCGGTCTCGGCGCGTTCGTCTGCCGGGTGATCGTGCGCCAGCTCGGCAGCGTCTCCACCTCGCTGGGCGCGGTCGCCCGCGGCGACCTCACCGTCCCGGCCGAGGTGCAGGTCCGCGACGAGCTGGGCGCGATGGCGGTCGCGGTCAACACCGCCCGGGACAGCCTGCGCGAGATGGTCGGCCGGCTCACCACCAGCACCCGGGTGCTCGGGCAGAGCACCCAGCGGCTGACCGGCGCGACCGAGCGGATCGGCTCGTCGGCGCGGGACGCCGCGGCCCAGGCCGACACGGTCGCCGCCGCGGCCGGCACGGTGTCGATCAACGTGCAGACGGTCGCCGCCGGCAGCGAGGAGATGGGCGTCTCGATCCGGGAGATCGCCGAGAGCGCGAACGAGGCCGCCCGGGTCGCCGCCGAGGCGGTGACCGTCGCGGAGACCACCAACGCGACCGTGTCGAAGCTGGGCGCGTCCAGCACCGAGATCGGCAACGTGGTGAAGACGATCACCGCGATCGCCGAGCAGACGAACCTGCTCGCGCTGAACGCCACCATCGAGGCGGCCCGGGCCGGCGAGATGGGCAAGGGGTTCGCCGTGGTCGCCAGCGAGGTCAAGGACCTCGCCCAGGAGACCGCCCGGGCCACCGACGACATCTCCAAGCGGGTCGAGGCGATCCAGACCGACACCACCAACGCGGTCGCCGCGATCGGCGAGATCTCCCAGATCATCGCCCGGATCAACGACTACCAGCTGACCATCGCCTCGGCGGTCGAGGAGCAGACCGCGACCACCGGCGAGATGAGCCGCAGCGTCGGCGACGCGGCGCAGGGCAGCAGCGAGATCGCCGGGACGATCACCGGGGTGGCCAGCGCGGCGCAGACCACGACGGAGTCGCTGGCCGAGGCCACCACCACGGTGCAGGAACTGGCCGGGATCAGCGCCGAGCTGCAACAGGTGATCGGCGGCTTCCGGATCTGAACTCCGCCCCGGACGCCGTCCAGCCGGCCGCGGCCAGCGCGGCCAGGGCCACCGCGACCGCGAACGGGTGGGCCACGAGCGCGTCGGTCACCGGGTCGATCGGGTTCGCGGCGATCAGCGTGGTGCGCTCGGCCAGCCAGGCCGCGGCCAGCACGATCCCCGCGCCGGCCAGCGCGGTACGGACCACCGGGTAGAACCGGGTCCGGCTGAGCACCAGCAGCGACGGCATCAGCAGCGCCACCACGATCAGCTGGGTGAGCTCGATGCCCAGGTTGAAGCCGAGCAGGTCGGCCACCAGCGATCCCCGGCCCAGTCCGAGGTCGCCGATCAGCGCGGCGAACGCCAGCCCGTGCATCAGCCCGAAGCCGGCCGCGATCCACGCCTCCCCGCCCGGGACCAGCGGCCGGATCGCGTGCACGCCGGAGACCAGGATCGAGAGCGCGATCAGGCTCTCCACCACCCGGGTCGGCACCGCCACGTAGCCGAGCGCCCCGAGCGCCAGGGTGATCGAGTGACCGATCGCGAACGCGGTGACCACGTGCACCACCCGTACGCCGTTGCGGCGCAGGTCGCCGCCGCGCACCCAGCGGCCGCGGCGGGCCAGCAACGGCGCCGGGAGCAGCAGCATGATCAGGAAGAGCAGGTGGTCGGCGCCCTCGCCGATGTGCCGGACGCCGAGCCGCACCGACGCCAGGAACCCGTCCTGCCGGGTCGCGCCGGCGACCGGCACGGTGATCACGTGCCGGCGCCAGTCGAGCACGCCGAGGCTGGTGTAGCTGTCCGCGCCGGGCTGTTCGACCGCGACGAAGACCTGATGACTGACGATCCTGTGGAGGATCGCGTCGTAGCTCAACCGGAAGTCGCCGACCACGCCGTCCGGCGGGGTCAGGGTCAGGTCGAGGACCAGGTGGTCGACCGCGTCGACGTTCTCCACCCGGCCTCCGGCCAGGGCGACGGTCCAGGCTCCGGCGTTTCCCGCGGCGGTGACATGGCTTTCGACGTACGTCGTGAGCTCCTGAAGTTTGTCCGGTTGGGTCACCGTCGCCGCGCTGAGCGGCTCGTCCAGCGCGACCTCCAGCCGGTCGATCGGCAGCTGAACCGTTCCGGTCACCGCGTGCGTCCCGGGTTTCAGCAGCACCGCCGTGGTGCTGAGCGGATGCGCGGCGGCGCCGTCGGGGGCGACCGCCGCGACGATCGCGTACGCCAGCACGACGCACGCGATCAACCGGCCGAACCTCATGACGGTTTCGTGCTGCCGTAGTCGTTGGTCTTGTCCCGGTAGACCGAGTGGTAGTGGATGTTCGGCGTGCTCATGCTGCGGGTGTTGATGAACTCGATCCAGACGCTGGGCCCGTCGATCCGGATGTAGCTGCTCTCGTCGCTGGGCCCGGTGTTGTTCGCCCAGGCGATCTTGGTGGAGTCCAGTTCGGACTGGTACTTGGCCAGCGACTTGGCCGCCGCGTCGGCCGGCAGGTCCGCGACGTAGGCCGTCATCGCCGCCGTGACCAGCTTCTTCTGCGCGGCGCTGAGCCCGGAGACGGCCAGCCCCTCGGACGCCGGGAACGTGCCGTCGTCGTGGGTCGGGCCCATCAGCAGGTCGTCGTAGGTGCCCGAGGTGAGCTTGGCGGCGGTCTTCTGGTCGGCGCTGAGCGCCGCGACCATCGCGAACATCGAGTCGGACTCCGGCTCGACCGGCGCCACGGTCTTGCCGTCGACCTGGAACGAGGTCGGCTCGGAGCCGACGAACTGCGGCGTCTGGCTGACCTTCGTCCCGTTGTAGGTGAGGTTGCGGGCCAGGTGGTGCCCACCGAACTGGATCATGAACGGGTCGGTGGCCGACGGGGTGCCGTAGACCGCCACGAAGTAGTCGACCAGGCTGCCGAAGCCGTCCGCGCCCTGCCCGCCGAGGCTGTTCAGGTAGTCGTCGGACTTCTGGATGTTCAGCACCTGCTGGTAGCCGTCGTCGCTGAGCGCCACCTTGAGCATCGCGAGGGCCGCGGTCCGCTGCGCCTCGGTCAGATCCTTGAGCGCGACGCCCTTGCGGGCCACCGTGGTGGCCGGATAGTTCGACCAGGTCTGGCGCGACTGGTTGTCGGTGAAGTCGAAGCTGACCTTGTCCAGGGTGGTCGCGTCCAGCGTGGCCAGGAACGCCTTCGCCGCGGTGACCACCTCGGCGGTGTTCGCGCCGCCCGGGCTGTCGCCGTCGGTGTTCAGGTTCACCGCGGTGAACGTCTGCATGTTCCCCATGCCACCACCGCCGGGACCGCCCGGGCCGCGGCCCTGCGCGGCGCTGCTCGCGCCGGGCGCGGCCGAGTCGGTGGTGTCGTCGCTGCCGCAGCCACCGGCGGCGAGCAGGGTCACCACCAGGACGCCGGACATCACTTTGGACTGCATCAGGGCAAGGCCTCCCGGTTCGCGGCGCGCTCCGCCGTCCAGCGCCGTTCGATGATCAAGGCGCGGGACGGGGGATCGCCGGATTGGCACGATCGTGGGCGCGGCAGGGGCTCTGACTCGCGCCGATGACCTGGCCGAGTATTCCCGGGAGGATGCGGGATACGGCGTACTAAATCCGTTTTCTTACCGACCTCTTACCGCCCGGCGGGCCCGGCGCCGGGCCCGCCTCCTACCGCTCGGCGGGCCTGATGCCGGACCGCTCGGCGGGCCTCATGCCGGCTGCGGCGGCGGTCCGCGCGGCGCTGGAGACTCCACTCCCGGTAGCCGTGGCTCTCGACGCGGCGGAACCAGTACGACCGCGTCAGGCCCCAGAAGCAGCCCTCCCCCGGCCGGGCGCTCTCCGCGGTGATCCGCTCCGGCAGCGTGCACTCCCCGCGCCGGTGGTCGTGCACCGGCCGGCCCGCCACCATCGGCGCGTCGGCCATCTGGACCCACCAGGGGCGGGTCTTGTCGGTCCTGCTCATCCGGGCACCTTTCGGCTCCGTGACGCCCCGGGCCGGGGCCGTCATAAGCAGGTGCGCACCGCGATCACCTCCGTCGATCGGTCACGCCGATGGTACTTCCAGGCCGGCGGCGAACCGCCCGGTGATCCAGGCCGGATCGGTGATGGCGGTGCCGACCACCACCGAGGACGCGCCGGCGGCGAGCGCGGCGCGGACCTGCGCCGGCTGGTGGTAGCGGCCCTCCGCGACGACCACCGCCGACGGCAGCGCCCGGGCGAGCGCCGCGACCAGATCCAGGTCCGGCCCGGACCGGACCGGGCTCGCCGGGGTGTAGCCGGAGAGCGTCGTCGCGATCAGATCGGCGCCGGCCTCGGCCGCGGCGAGGCCTTCGGCCTCGGTGGAGACATCGGCCATCACCAGACCGCCTTCGGCGTGCACTGCTTCGACGGTACGGACGAAGAGCGCCCCGTCCGGCCGGGGACGGGTCGTGCCGTCGGCGGCGACGATCGTGGCGCCGGCCCGGAGCACGGCGAGGGCGTCCGCGACGGTCGGGGTGATGAAGACCCCCTCGCGCCCCCGCTTGGTGAGCCCGATGACCGGGACGTCGACGGCGGCGGCGACCGCCCGCACGTCGTCGAGCCCGCCCGCTCCCCCGCACCGGATCGCGCGGGCCCCGCCGAGGACGGCCGCCTGGGCCATCCGGACGATGGTCGGGGTGTCGCGCAGCGGATGGCCCGGCCCGGCCTGGCAGGAAACGATCAGCTTGCCGAGGACGGTCACGGGTGCACTCCGGTCTGTCGGGCGAGGTGGCGCGCGTCCGCCCCGGCGACGGTCTGTCGGGCGAGGTGGGCGGCGCCCAGCAGCGGCGCGTCCGCCCCGGCGCCGGGCACCAGCACCGGCAGGGTGCGCAGCGGAGCGAGCGCCTCGGCATGCAAGGCGTCCCGGACGAGGCCGGCGAATCCGGGGACGCCGTGCACGACGCCACCGCCCAGGGCGACCGCGTCAACGTCAACAGCGCAGACCAGACCCGCGAGGGTACGACCGAGCAGGCGCGCCGCCGCGGCGATCACCGCCTCGGCCCCGGGAACCCGGATCGCCCCGGTCAACGGCAGCGGGGCGCTACCGGTCTCCTTGGCGATGGCGGCGGCGATCGCCGGTCCGGCGGCCACCGCCTCCAGGTGGTCGAAGCGCCCGCAGCCGCACGGGATCACCCCGGCTACCGGCACCAGCAGGTGCGCGACCGCGCCGGCAACCGCGTGCGGACCGGAGACCAACTGTCCGTTCCGGATCAGCGCTCCCCCGATCCCGGTGCCGACCGAGACGTGCAGGATCTCCGGGTAGCCGCGCAGTTCGGGACCGCGGGCGGCGCCGACCGCGGCGGCCCCGACGTCGTTGATCACCGCGACCGGCAGCCCGAGCCGGGCCGCGAGCAGCTCCCGGATCGGAGTGCCGGCCCAGCCGGGCAGGATGTCGGTGGCCGACCGGACCACCCCGGCGGCCGGGTCGATCACGCCCGGCGCGCCGACCCCGACGGCCCGCACGACGGCCCGCGAGCGCAGCCCGGTGACCAGCTCGGCGACGACCTCGACGATGGCGGCCGGCCCGGCCGGCGTGGCGACCTGGATCTGGTGCCGGACGCGGCCGGTGTCGTCGACCAGCCCGGCGGCGATCTTGGTGCCGCCGATGTCGACGGCCGCGACGACGTCCGTGCTCACAGCAGCCCGGCGGTGGCCAGGATGCCCCGGACGTACTCGGTCTCGGCGTCGTCGAGCGGGATCTGCGGCGGCGCGGTCACCGCGTGCTCGATGACGCCGCGCAGCTTGAGCGCGGTCTTGAAGGCGCCGAGCGCCGACGAGCCGCGCCCCATCCGCCCGGCCGGGGCGGCCCGGACGATCCGCATCAGGCGCAGCAGCCGCTCCTGTTCCCGGGCGGCCCGGTCCCAGTCGCCGGCCCGGGCGTGGGCGTAAAGAGTGGCGTACCCGTGCGGGTCGACGTTGCCGAGGCCGGGGACCACGCCGTCGGCGCCCATCCGCAGCGCGTTGTCGACGGTCAGCTCGGAGCCGGTCAGCACGCTGAAGCCGGTCAGGCCGGCGTCGTTGCGGGCCACGATCAGGTCGCGCAGCCCGGCGTCGTCGCCGCTGGAGTCCTTCAGCCCGGCCAGCACGCCGTCCGCGGCCAGGCGCAGCAGCATGTCGTGATCCAGGTGGCTGTGCACCGAGACGGGCAGGTCGTAGGCGTACAGCGGAACCTGGGTCTGTTCCTGGATCTGGCGCAGGTGCAGCTCGATCTCGGCCGGGTGGGTGCGGGTGTAGAACGGCGCGGTGGCCACGATGCCGGCGCAGCCGGCCCGGACCGCGCGCCTCGCCTGGTCGAGGACCCGCAGGGTGGTCATGTCGATCACCCCGATCAGGACCGGGACCTGCCCGGCGACGTGCTGGAGCACGGTGTCGATCACGACCGCCCGGTGCGCGTCGGGCAGGAACGCGACCTCGCTGGACGAGCCGAGGATGAACAGCCCGTCCACGCCGCCGGCGAGCTGGAAGTCGACCAGCCGCAGCAGCGAGGCGACGTCGACCTGGTGATCGGGGGTGAGCGGGGTGCACACCGGGGGGACCACGCCGGCGAGCTTGGACACGGTGGCGATGGCGGTGGTCATGCGAGCTCCTGGAGGGGCAGATCGGCGGGATCGGTGACGGGGTGGTAACAGCGGTACCGGCCGTCGGCGGCGTACGGCGGCATCGCCACCGCGCACTCGTCGGCGGCCCGCCAGCAGCGGGTCCGGAACGGGCAGCCGGACGGCGGGTGCACGGCCGACGGGACCGGGCCGGTCAGCGGGATCGGCCGCATCGGGTGCAGCAGGCCGGGCGCGGCCGAGAACAGCGCCCGGGTGTACGGGTGCCGGCCCTGGTGGATCCGGTCGGCGGGCAGTTCCTCGACGATCCGGCCGAGGTACATGGTGACGATCCGGTCGGAGACCCGCCGCACGGTCTGCAGGTCGTGCGAGACGAAGACCATCGCCAGGCCGAGCCGGGCGCGCAGGTCCATCAGCAGGTTGAGGATCTGCGCGCGGACCGACACGTCCAGCGCCGAGGTGGGTTCGTCGGCGACCAGCAGCGCCGGTTCCAGGGCCAGGGCCCGGGCGATGGCGACCCGCTGCCGCTGACCGCCGGACATCTGGCCGGGCAGCGCGTCGCGGGCCGAGGACGGCAGCCCGACCAGGTCCATCAGCTCGGCGACCCGGGCCGCCCGGTCGGCGGGGCCGCGCCAGCGGTGCACGTCGAGCGGATCGGCGATGATCCGCCGCACGGTGAGCCGGCGGTTCAGCGAGGTGGCCGGGTCCTGGAAGACCATCCCGACCCGCCGGCCGACGTGCCGCCGGCGCTGGGCGGCGCTGCCCGCCCAGAGGTCCCGGCCGTCGACGTGGACCGTCCCGCCGGTCGGGCGTTGCAGCCCGACCAGGACCTTGACCAGGGTGGACTTGCCGCAGCCGGACTCGCCGACCACGCCGAGCGTCTCGCCGGCGGCGACGCTCAGGTCGGCCGAGGTGAGCGCGTGCACCCGGTCGCGGTTGAGGACGGAACTGCCCGGCGCGCGGAACCGCACGCTGACGTCGCGCAGCTCGGCCAGCGGTGGCTCGGTCATGAGGGCTTTCCTTCCAGCGTCAGGGCGGGGTGGTGGCAGGCCGCCGGGTGGCCGTTGACGTCGTCCAGGGACGGGCGTTCGTCGGCGCAGACCCGGGTCGCGCGGGGGCAGCGGCCGGCGAACCGGCAACCGGCCGGGAAGTCCGCCGGGGACGGCACGGTGCCGCGGATCTGGATCAGCCGGGGCGCCTGCGACTCCAGCGACAGCACCGACCCGAGCAGGCCGCGGGTGTAGTGGTGCAGCGGCGCGGCGAGCACGCCGGTGGTCCGGCCTTCCTCGACGATCTGGCCGCCGTACATCACCGCGATCCGGTCGCAGACGTCGCTGACCAGGGCCAGGTCGTGCGAGACCAGGATCAGCGCGAAGCCCAGCTCGGCCCGCAGGCGCAGCAGCAGCTGGATCACCTGGGCCTGCACGGTCACGTCCAGGGCGGTGGTCGGCTCGTCCGCGATCACCAGCTGCGGGTCGCGGGCCAGGGCCAGGGCGATCACCACGCGCTGGCGCTGCCCGCCGGACAGTTCATGCGGGTACGACGTCAGCGTGCGCCCCGGGTCGAGCCCGACCAGGGTCATCAGCTGCTCGGCGGTGCGCGTGCCGCCCCGCCGGATGACCTGCTTGAGCTGCGCCCGGACGGTCATCGACGGGTTCAGCGCGGACAGCGCGTCCTGGTAGATCATCGCGATCCGGCGGCCCAGCACCGCCCGGCGGTCGGCGCCGCGCAGGGTGAGCAGGTCGGTGCCGGCGAAGTCGACGGTCCCGCCGACCCGGGCGCCGCGCGGCTGCAGGCCCATCAGGGTCAGCGCGGTCAGCGACTTGCCGCACCCGGACTCGCCGATCAGGCCGAGCACCTCGCCGGGCCGCACGTCGAAGCTGACGCCGTCCACGATGTCCACCCCGCGGTGGCTGGCGGCGAACCCGATCCGCAGGTCGCGGACCGACAGGATCGGCGGGCCGGTGACCGGCGGGCGGGCGGTGGCGGCCAGCCGGGCGGCGGCCTCGGCCAGGCCCGGCAGGGCGACGACCGGTTCGGCGTCGTCGCCAACCGGCTCGAACGCGGCCGGTCCGGCGCCGGTCCGCCGCCGGGCGGCGGGTGCCGCCCAGGCGTCCGAGAGGCCCTCGGCCAGGATGTTCAGGCACAGCACGGTGAGCAGGATGAGCAGGCCGGGGAAGAACGTCGCCCACCAGCCGTGACTGGCGAGCAGCTGCTGACCGTACGCGATGACGCTGCCCCAGGACGACGGGCCGGCCTCGGGTTGCAGGCCGCCGCCGATGAACGACAGCGACGCCTCGAAGACGATCGCGTTGGCCACCATGACCGTGGCGTAGACCAGGATCGGGGCGGCGCAGTTGCGGGCCACGTGCCGGATCAGGATGTGCGCCCGGCCGGCCCCGATGACCCGTTCCGCGGCGACGTAGTCCTCCTGGTACTGGGCCGCCACGTTGGCGCGGACCAGCCGGGCGAACTGCGGGATCAGCACGAACCCGATCGCGCCGACCAGGACCGGCACGCTGTCGTGGCCGTACGCGACGACCAGGATCGCGGCCAGCACGATGGTCGGGAACGCCATGATCACGTCCAGCAGCCGCATGATCGTCTCGTCGGCGGCGCGGCGGCTGGTCGCGGCGATCGCCCCGATCAGCGCGCCGAGCAGCAGGGCCAGCCCGGCCGAGCCGAACCCGACGATCAGCGAGCGCCGGGTGCCGGCGACCAGGCGGGAGAACAGGTCACGGCCGAGCCGGTCGGCGCCGAACCAGAGGTCCCCGTTCGGGCCGGTCGACGGCGGCGCCAGGGCCACCTGGGTGGGGTCGTGCCGGAGGAGCCAGGGCGCGGCGACGCCGATCGCGATGACCAGGACGAGGAAGCCGAGGCAGACCTTGGCCGCCGGGGGCAGGCGCCGGATTGCGGCGATCATCAGTGCGCTCCTCGCATCCGGGGATTGGCCGCCAGGTAGAGCAGGTCGACGACGAGGTTGACCACGATGAACCCGAGCGCGATCGTGATCACCAGGCCGCGGGCCAGGCCGATGTCGTTCTGCTGGACCGCGCTCATGATCTGGGTGCCCATGCCGGGCAGGGTGAAGATCGCCTCGATGATGACGGCGCCGCCGATCAGGTAGCCGACCTGCAGGCCGAGCACGGTCAGCGGGGTGAGCAGGGCGTTGCGCAGCACGTTGCGCCCGACCACCACGATCGGCGGCAGGCCGGCGCCGATCGCGGTACGCACGTAGTCCCGGTCCAGCTCCTCGACCATCGAGGTGCGCACCACCCGGGCCAGGGCGCAGCCGGTCGGCACGGCCAGGGCGATGGCCGGCAGGATCAGGTGCTGCAACCAGCCGCCGAACGACTCGGCCGGGGCGACGTAGTGGCCGCTGGGCAGGGACCCGCCGCCGATCGTGGACAGCTGCTGGATCAGCAGGATGGCCAGCCAGAACGACGGGATGGAGATGCCGGCCATGGACAGCAGCCGGGTCAGCTGATCGGGCCACCGGTCGCGGTAGAGCGCGCCGGTGACGCCCAGGAGCAGCGCCAGCAGCACGGCCAGGGTGATGCCCAGCGCGGTGAGCTGCAGCGTCACCGGCAGGGCGCCGGTGATCACGCCGCTGATCGGCGCGTTCAGCGAGTAGGTCTGCCCCAGGTCGCCGTGCACCAGCGCCCACAGGTAGTCCAGGTAGCGCACCAGCAGCGGCTGGTCCAGGCCGTTGGCGTGGTTGAACGCGGCGATCTGCTCGGCGGTGGCCTGGTCACCGAGCACGGAGAGCGCGGCGTCGTTCGGCGAGAGCGCCATGACCAGGAAGATGAACAGGATGATGCCGAGCATCAGCGGGATCAGCGCCGCCAGCCGGCGCAGGATGATGCCGAGAAACGCATCCATCCGCCGCTCCCTTCACGAGTGACCCGCACGGGAGTGCTCATCCGCGCGAGGCCCCGAGGAAGTACAGCCCGGTGGTCGCGGCGCCCTGGAAGCCGGTGACCTTGGCCGGGTCGAACGCGGTGATCGTCTTGGCGTGGAAGACCGGGTAGAGCGGCGCCTCGTCGGCGACCAGGTCGAGCACCTGCTTCCACAGCCCGGTCTGGGTCGCGCCGGTGGACCTGGCGGCGTCCTCGATCAGGCTCGCGCACCGGGTGGCGGCGGGGGTGCCGGCCCAGCGGTGCCGGTTCTTGGTCCAGGTCTCGTTGGTGTAGAACCAGCGCAGCAGCAGGTCGACGTCCGGGCCGAAGACCGCCGGGTCGCCGCTGGCGGCCAGGACCCGGAAGCCGGCGCCGGGCACGATGGTGCCGTAGACGGCCGACGACGGGTTGGTGTTCAGGGTGGCGGTGACCCCGATCGCCTTCCACGCGTCGATCAGCACCGGCGCGCTGTCCTTGACGAACGCGGTGTCCGTGGTGACCAGCTCGAACGACAGGTCGGTGGCGCCGGCCGCGGCGAGCAGCGCCTTGGCCCGGTCCGGGTCGTAGCCGTAGACGGTGGCGGCCTTCTGGTAGCCGGCGTTGCCCTCGTCCAGGTAGCTGGTCGCCGCGGTGGCGTGGCCCTGCACCGCGGTCGTGATCAGCTTGTCGGTGTCGATCGCGTAGTGCAGCGCCTGGCGCACCCGCTTGTCGTCGAACGGCTTCGCGGCGCAGTTGAACATCAGGAACAGCTGGTTGAAGGCCTGCTTCTCGTCGACCTCGCGACCGTCGGTGACCGCGGCGACGTCCAGGTAGGGCACCGCCTCGATCGCCTGGGACGAGCCGCCCTGCAGGTCGTTGAGCCGGGCGGTGTTGTCCGGGGTGGTCCGCAGCGTGATCTTCTCGACCTTCGCCGGGCGCGGGCCGTTGTAGTGCGCGTTGACGCCCATCACCACGCCGGCCGTGGCGTTCGCGCTGACCACGGTGAACGGCCCGGAGCCGATCGGCGCGGTGTCGAAGGCCTTGGCCTCGGCGGCGGTGCCGGTCTTCGCCCGGGGCACGATCTTGATGACGGCGATGCGCTGCGGGAACAGGCTGAACGGCGTCTTCAGGGTGAACTCGACGGTGGTGGCGTCCTTGGCGGTGACCTTGTCGACGAACGTGATGAAGCCGCCCATCAGCGCCTTGTTCGCCGGGTCGAGCGCGCGCTGGAACGACCAGACGACGTCGTCGGCGGTCACCGCCGTACCGTCGGAGAATTTTGCCCCGTCGCGCAGGGTGACCGTCCAGCGGAGCTGGTCGGCGCCGGGGGTGGGCAGTGCGGCGGCCAGCGCCGGGTAGGGCGCCCGGGTGATCGGGTCGAGGTCGACGAGCGCCTCGAAGACGTGCTGGTTGACCGTGGTGGCGACCGCGCTGGAGGCGTTCATCGGGTCGAAGCCGCTGGACAGCGTGAACGCGAGGGTGGCCTCGATGGCCTTGCTCCCGGAGCCGCCGGTGTCGCTGCCGCCGCCCCCGCAGGCGCCCAGGCCCGCGGTGATGGTGGTGGCCGCGCCCAGGACGCCCATGTAGCGCAGCAGGTCTCGTCTCGACACGCCGTTGCTGTTCATCGCATCTCCATCGGTTATTTATAGGACGTCCTACGTCCCACGTACTTTGTATGCGGTACCTTAGGGTTGCGACTTCGGCCGGTCAAGGGCGACCGGCAAAAGGCCTCGATGACAGAATCCGCACATCCCCGGCGCGATCGGGGGCCATTCGACATAGGGACTCCGATGAGACGACGCACCGGGTCACCCGCCGGCACCACGCGGCGGCCCAGCCGGACCGACGAGGTGCAACAGCTGATCAAGCAGCTGATCCTGGAACGCGGCCTGGCCGCCGGCGATCCGATGCCCACCGAGCTGGAGCTGCAGGAACAGGTCAACGTCAGCCGCAACTCGCTGCGCGAGGCGCTCAAGGCGCTGCAGGCGGTCGGCATCGTCGAGATCCGCCACGGCTTCGGGATGTACGTCGGCACCATGTCACTGGTGTCGCTGGTCGACGAGCTCACCTTCCACGGCCGGATGTCGCTGCAGGCCGGTCACAACGACCTGCGTCACCTGGTGGAGATCCGCGAGGTGCTCGAGTCCGGCCTGATCCGGCAGGTGATCGCCGCCCCCGGCGCGCCGGCCGCCGAGCTGGCCGAGGTGATGGACCGGATGGAGGCCGAGGCCCGGGCCGGCCTGGTCACCCCGGACACCGACAAGCGCTTCCACGAGCTGCTCTACGAGCCGCTGGGCAACCCGCTGGTGATCCAGTTGCTGGCCGCGTTCTGGGACGTCTACCACGCCCTGCACCCCGACCTCGGCGAGGCCGACGAGTCCCCCACCGAGATCGCCGCCCGGCACCGGCGGGTCTACGACGCGGTGCGTGCCGGCGACGTCGAGGAGTCGATCGCCGCGGTGCACGAGCACTTCAGCGGCATACGCCGCCGCCTCGCCGGGTGACCCGGGTTGCCGCGCCCGGCGACCGGGTAAGTAGCGGGCTCGGGACCCAAGGAGGCACCACGATGGCGACTCTCGCCCAACGCGTACGCACGTTCTTCCAGAGCCCCCAGGGGCAGCGCCTGGTGGACCAGGGGCGCCGGCAGCTGGCCAAGCCGGAGAACCAGCGCCGGCTGCGGGGCCTGTTCGACCGGCTGCAGAAGCGCTCTAGAGGTCGATGACGACCTTGCCGTGCACGTGCCGGCCGGCCTGCAGCTCGACCGCGTCGCGGATCCGCTCCACCGGGAAGGTCGCCGCCAGCGGCACCCGGAGCTGACCCTCGGCGACCAGGCGGGCGATCTCCTCGATCGCACCGGCGGCGGCGTTGGCGCCGTTCGCCGGCGTGATCCCGTCGACCACCGCGGCGATGGTGGTGATCCGCCGGTCCGGCACGCCGAGCTCGCGGGCCACTTGCGCGGTGTCCGTCCCGTGCAGGTCGATCGCCGCGGTGACCCCGCCGGGAGCCAGCGCGCGGACCCGGTCGGCCAGGCCGGCACCGTAGGCGACCGGCTCGGCCCCGAGCGCGCGCAGGGCCTCGGCCGACGTCGCCGAGCCCGTTCCGATCACGCGCGCGCCCGCGCGGCGGGCCAGCTGCACGACGAACACGCCGACGCCGCCGCCCGCACCGCCGACGAGCAGGGTGTCGCCCGGGCCGGGAGCGACCACGGCGAGGGCGGCGGCGGCCGTGCACCCGGCGATGGTCAGGGTGGCGGCGGTCCGGTCGTCGACCCCGTCCGGCGTGTGGTGCGCGTCGCCGCCCACCGCGATGGTCCCCGTCGCGTCGATCACCACGTGGTCGGCGACCGCGCGGGAGAGCGCGCCGCCGAACACCCGGTCGCCGGTCGCGAAGCCGGTCACGCCGGCGCCGACCTGGTCCACCACGCCCGCGTAGTCGGTGCCGAACCCGGACGGCAGGCGCAGGCCGAATCGGGCGGCGGTCGCCGCGTCCGAGGTCATGAACCAGTCCATCGGGTTCAGCCCGGCCGCGGTGACCCGCACCCGGATCCGCCCCGGGCCGGCCTGCGGCGCCGGCACCTCCCGGAGCCTCAGCAGCTCGGGACCGCCGAACGACTCGAACTGGACCGCCCGGCTCGACGTGTCGACGCTGGACTGCTGCATGACCACTTCCCCCTGCCGATGAGCACCGGAAACGGACTATGCTCCGGTTACCCGAGCCACCGTAACACAACCGGAGCGTGTTCCGTTTTGACTCAGCCAGAATCCCGCGGGCAGCGGGCGGACGCGGCGCGCAACCGCAGCCAGCTCCTCGACGTCGCGACCCGGGTGTTCGTCGCGGCCGGCACCGAACCGTCGATGCGCGCGATCGCCCGCGAGGCCGGCGTCGGCATCGCCACGCTCTACCGGCACTTTCCCACCCGGGAGGCGCTCGTCGACGCGATCTACCGCGACCAGGTCGAGCGGCTCACCGCCGGCGCCCGCGAGCTGCTCGCCGAGCTTGCCCCGCCGGCGGCACTGCGCCGCTGGGCGGACCTGTTCGGGGACTGGATCGCGGCCAAGAACGGCATGCTCGACACGCTGCTCGCGATGATCGAGTCCGGCGAGATCGCCCACACCCGGACGCAGGCCGAACTGCTCGCGGCCATCGACGAGATCCTCGGCGCCGGGCGGGCGACGGGCGAACTGCGGGACGACGTCACCGCCGAGGACATCGCCGCCGCCCTGATCGGCATCTTCACCGTGGCCCGCCCACCGGAACACGAGGACCGGGCGAACCGTCTGCTCAACGTCCTGCTGGACGGCCTCCGCACGCCGGCCGGCCCGGCGGCAGGCCCAGCCTGAGCCGGGCGATGTCCAGCAGCCAGGCCGCCTACCCCTGATCCCGGTTCGCTACTTCTGCATGCTGATCGAGCTGATCATGTCGTTCGGCATCACCGTGGTGCTGTTGAAGTCCAGAGCCTGACCAGGCTTGATCCGCATGGACTTGCGCGTGGGATTGGTCAGGTTGTAATCGCCGTCCTCCCACACCACCACGGTGTATCCCGAGCGGTTGTAGATGGACGACACCGAGTCATTCAGATTCGCGCCGTTGGTGTAGCTGTAGTTGCGGAATTCGAGGATCCCGTTGCCCGGCGTGAGGTCCCGGAACACCTTCACCGATCCGTGCAGGCCCCAGTCCTGGTAGAGGCAGACCTCGTTCGCCGCGCACACATAGGCGGCCTGCGCCGGCGAGGACATGACCAGGGTGGAGGCCACCACCGTCGCGGCCGCCGCCAGTACACCCGTGATCGCACTACGCTTTTCCACGCTGAACTCCAAACCATTCGCTCTGTTCCATCTCGTACCGGACGGAACGTTAGAGCGCATTTCTGGAGTATTTGTTGACCGCTACTGAACGACCGGATCCGGCCGGGCGGCCAGCGCGGCCAGTGCCGAGTCGACGCGCTTGCCCACGGCCGACTCGCGACCGGTGCCGTCCACCTCCCGCAGCACGCCGCGCTCGCGGTAGATGGTCAGCAGCGGCGTGGTCTCGGTGAGGTACACCGCCTGCCGTCCGCGGATCACGTCCTCGGTGTCGTCCGAGCGGCCGCTGTCCCGGGACCGGCGCACGAGGCGCCGGATGAGCTCGTCCGGCCGCACGCTCAGCGCGACCACCAGCGCGGGCGGCAGATCCAACTCGGCGAGCAGGTCGTCCAGGAAGCCGACCTGTGCGGTGGTTCGCGGATATCCGTCGAGGACGAAGCCGCCGGCCGGGGCCGAGTCGACGATGGTCGCCCGGAGCATGGCGTTGGTGACCTCGTCCGGCACGTACCGGCCGGCGTCGAGATAGCCCTGCGCGGCCCGGCCCAGCTCGGTCCCCCGGTCCACGTGGGCCCGGAAGATGTCGCCGGTCGAGATGTGCCGGGCGCCGAGTCGCCGGGCCAGGGTGACGGCCTGCGTGCCCTTGCCGGCGCCGGGCGCGCCCAGCAGGATGATCCCGCCCGGGGCCCGGCTGGTCTGCCGCTTCTCCGCGATGTCGCCCGACAGCCGTCGCATGATCTTCCCCGATCTGGTCATGGGCAGCTCCGCCACGACGGCCCGGCCGCGGTCGCGCGGTCGAGCCGATCATGGAGCCGACATGCTGCCCGAACGCCGCGGGCCGGCCGCTTCTTCCCGGTCCGGGGACCCTCGCGGTATGACGTAGGCGACACCGGCCCACCCCGGACCGGCGACTCAGGGCTTCGCGGTCCCGTACAGCCAGAGGCCGGTCAGCACGCCGGCGACGGTGCCGGAAGTCCCATCGGTCCACATAAGATCGGCGCATGCACGAGGAGTTGGCCGGTTGTCTGCGGCAGCTACGGGATCTGACCGGGCGCAGCCTGCGCGAGCTGGCCCGGGACAGCAACCTCAGCAGCTCGTCGCTGTCCCGCTACTTCTCCGGCCAGGCCGTCCCGCCCTGGCCGGCGGTGGTCGCGCTGTGCCGGGTCGCCAACCGCGACCCGCGGCCGCTCCGCGAGATCTGGGAGCGCGCCAAGGAGGGCCCGGCGCCGGCGCCCGCCGCCCCGGTGGTGCGTAACGATCTGCCGCACGACATCACCTCGTTCACCGGGCGCCGCGAGCAGTTGCGGGCGGTGCTGGACGCCGCCGGCCAGGGGCTGCTGGTGGCGATCGACGGCATGGGCGGAGTCGGCAAGTCCGCGCTGGCCGTGCACGCCGCGCACCGGCTGACCCCGGACTTCCCCGGCGGTCAGCTCTACCTCGACCTGCACGGCTTCACCCCGGGCCGGGACCGGATCGAGCCCGCCGAGGCCCTCCGGGTGCTGCTGACCGCGCTCGGCGTGCCGCCCGGCCGGATCCCGGACGGCACCGCCGAGCGGGCCGCGCTGTGGCGCTCGGAGCTGGTGCCCCGGCGCGCCGTGGTGCTGCTCGACAACGCCGCCGACGAGGAGCACGTCCGGGACCTGCTGCCCGGCGCCGGCCCGAGCTTCATCATGATCACCAGCCGGCGGCGGATGATCGGCCTGGACGGGGTCCGGCCGATCTCGCTGGACGTCCTGCCGGGCGACGAGGCGCTGCAGCTGTTCACCGAGTCGGCGGGCGGCACCCGGCCCGGTGACGCCGGCGAGGTGCTGCGCCGGTGCGGGAATCTGCCGCTGGCGATCCGGGTGGCCGCGGCCCGGCTCCGGCACCGGCCGGCCTGGACCCTGGACACCCTGGTCGAGCGGCTGCGCGACGGCGAGCCGGCGGTCTCCGAGATCTTCGGGATGTCGCTGCGGCAGCTCGATCCGGCCCAGCGCCGGATGTTCGGCCTGCTCGGGCTGGCGCCGGGCGCGGACATCGACGTCTACGGGGCCGCCGCGCTGGCCGCCATCCCGCTCGCCAACGCCCGGGGCCTGCTGGCGGACCTGGTCGACGTGCACCTCGTCCAGGAGCCGGCCGCGGGCCGCTACCGGATGCACGACCTGCTGCGCCAGGCCGCCCGGGCCGAGGCCGGCGCGGACGACCCGGCCCCGGCGATCGGCCGGCTCGCCGACTACTACATCAGCTGCATGCTGGTGGTGAACACGCTGGTCGGAGCGATCCGCCGGGTGCCGGTGACCGAGGCGCAGCCACCACCGGCGCGGCCCGTGCTGGCCACCCACGACGCCGCGGTGGACTGGAAGAACACCGAGTGGGCCAATCTCATCGCGACGTTCGGGCTGGCCACCCGGCTGCGGATCGACCCGGCGGCGGCCGCGATCGCGCAGCTGGCCGCGGGCGGGGGCGCCGGCCACGGCAGCACCGAACAGATGCGGCAGCTCCTGGCGGACAGCCTGCCCGCGGCGCTCCGGGTCGGCTCGCGCCCGGTGCTGGCCTGGCACCGGTATCTGCTCGGCGCGGTGCAGGTGCGCGTCGGCCGGCCGGAGGAGGCGGCCCGGCACCTCGCGGCGGCCCGGGAGCTGATGGCCGCCGAGGGCGATCCGGACGGGGAGGCGCTGGCCCGGGCGCAGCTCGCCGAGCTCCGGTCCAGTCTCGGCGACGAGCAGGGCGCCGTCGAGGTGCTGCGGCAGGCGTCAGCGCCACCGCCCGGCGTGGCGATCCGGGTGCGCGAGGCCACCATCCTGGGCCGGTCGCTGGTCCGGCTGGGCCGCCACGCCGAGGCCCGGGACGTGATCCTCGAGGTGCTCGACCTGGCGCGCGGGCTGGATCGGCAGACCGAGCGGGTGTGCCTGGACGTGCTGGGCTGGGCGGCGCTCGGCACCGGCGACCCGCGGGGCGCCCTGGACTTCGCCGAGCAGACCCTCGCGATCAACCGGGCGGCCCGCAATCCGCTGTTCGAGGCGGGCAGCCTCACCGACACCGCGGTCGCCCTGCGCCATCTCGGTCGCACCGCCGAGGCGGCGCGGCGCAACGGTGAGGCGGTCCGGCTGCTGCAACGGACCGGCGAGCCGCATCTGACGGCGCGCGGGCTCATCGCGTACGCGCAAGCCTGTCTGGTGATGAATGACCCGGCCGAAGCCGGAACGTGGTTCCGGACCGCCCTGGAGATCGCCACCGGGCACGGCCTCGACCACCTGATGCCGGCCGTGCGCGAGGGCCTGTCCCAGGTGTCCCGTCCCGTCCCGGGACACCCCGGCACCGACTGAGCTCCGAGGCGTCGCCGCAGGTCACGCGCGTGCGACCGGACCGCGTGGTGTCCCGCGGCGCACCGCGCCGGTTGTCCCGCACCGGTCGCCGGGCCGAGGCTCGGCCCATGCAGACCACGCCTTCGCTGCTCAGCGAACTGGACGCGCTGCCCGCCCGGTGGGCGGTGCGGGGCACGCTCGCCGCACCCGTCAGCGGCGTCGCCGACCTGCTGTTCGCCGTCGCCGAAGGGCGGGTCGGCGACGACAACCTGCTGGTCCTGGCCCGCGCCTCGGCGGCCCGGCTCGGTGCGATGACCGTGCTGGCCGCCGGGGCCGGCGCCTACCGGGTCGAGCTGGCCGGGCGGGTCGAGCCGGTGCTGGTCCAGCGGGGCCGGACCGGGCTGGCGGTGCAGAGCTGGTACGCCGGCGTGCACACCGTCGCCGCCTGTCCCGGCGGCACCCGGGTCACCCATCGGCTGCACCGGGTGCTGCCCGGGCATCCCGGCTTCGGCGCCGGGATCACCGAACTCGGCCTGCGCGCCCGGATGACCCGTGACCTGCGGGAAGTCCTCGGCGTGCTGGCCGACCGGCTCGGCTGCTGACAAAAAGGAGAAGCACATGAAGACATTGGAGCGCCGCCGCCTGCCGGTCATGCCCCCGATCCGGGCACCGGTCTTCAAAAACCACAACCCCTGATTTGGTACGGAGGGAGCGTCCGCACTGTCAGATGCGGACGCCCCACCTTGCTTTCACGACGCATTTATCCAGGTCAACACCAATACGTGAACGCACTGTTCGCATTTGCGGCTTCGCCGCGCGACGTGTTAGGCAGAGCGAATGCGAATTCTGGTCACCGGGGGAACCGGAAACATCGGAAGGCTCGTCGTCGAACAACTGCTCAAAACCGGAGCGACGGTACGGGTGGTCAGCCGCCGCGACAGCACCTTCCCCACCGGACAGGTCGAGGTAGTCCGCGGCGACCTCACCGACCCGGAAAGCCTGCGCCCGGCCTTCGAGTCGGTCGACCGGATGTATCTGTTCCCGTCCCCGTCCAGCGCCGCCGCACTGGTCGGCCTCGCCGAACGCGCCGGGGTCCGCCGCGTCGTCACCCTGTCCTCGGGCGCGGTCAGCACCGGCTACGACACGAACTTCCACCTGCCTGTCGAGCAGGCGGTGGAGGCCTCCGGCATGGCGTGGACCCACGTGCGCCCGGCCGAGTTCATGCTCAACAACCTGTGGCTGTGGGGGCCGTCGATCCGGGCCGAGCGGGTCGTCCGCGAACCGTTCCCGGACCGGGCCGGGCACCCCGTCCACGAGCGTGACATCGCCGAGGTCGCCACCGCGGCGCTGCTGGACGACGGTCATCAGGGCGCCGCCTACGACCTGTACGGCCCCGAGTCGCTCAGCCGCCGCGACCAGGTGCGCATCATCGCCGAAGCGCTCGGGCAGGACATTCGCCTGGACGTGGTGACCCCGGCGCGAGCGCGCGAACTGTATCTGGCCCAGGGCGGTTTCGCGGCGGCCTCCGCGGATTTCCTCACCGGTTTCCAGACGTATTCCGGCGGAACGCCCGACCATTCTCCCAAGGCGCCGCAGCCTGCGTCGAAGCCCACCGCCGAGGCCGTCACCGGCCGCCCGGCCCGGTCATTCCACACCTGGGCCCTCGATCACGGGGCGGACTTCCGGTCATAGCCGACCACGGCGAGCGCGATGCGTTCGCCGGGAAAGACGCTGAGGGTACGACCGGCCGGCCGCAGCAACCGCGCCTGATG
Source organism: Actinoplanes sp. L3-i22 (assembly GCF_019704555.1). NCBI lineage: Bacteria > Bacillati > Actinomycetota > Actinomycetes > Micromonosporales > Micromonosporaceae > Actinoplanes > Actinoplanes sp. L3-i22. The sequence continues at coordinate 5,505,825 of NZ_AP024745.1, read as the reverse complement.
CTCCTCGGCCCCGAGGTCGGCCAGCGGGGTGAGGCCGTGCGCTCGCAGGCGGTCCGCGAGCTCGGCCGGGTCGAACGCGCTGCGCCACCGCAGCCGCCGCGACCACCGGCGGTTCTCGGCCCGGTCGGCCTCCGCCCGCGGCAGGTACGTCAGGACCATCCGGCTGCCCGAGGCCAGCGTTCCGGCGTAGGCGAGCACCCGCTCGACCGCCTCGGCCGGCACGTACATCGTCACCGCCTCGCAGATCAGCAGCGTGCGGCCGGTGCCCGCGCGGGCCAGCGTGTCCGCCGAGTCCGGCGCCGTCAGGTCCAGCGGCAGGTAGCGGACGTGCGCCGGCCGGTCGCCCAGTGCCCGGGCCAGCGTCGCCTTCTTGACCGCCTGGGTGGACGCCAGGTCGAACTCCCAGACCTCGGCGGCGGCCATCTCCGGCATCCGGTAGGGGCGGGTGTCCATGCCCGCGCCGACGATCACCACCCGGTTGATCCCGATGGCGAGGGCCGCCCGGCAGGCGTCGTCGATGGCCCGGGTACGGCAGACCACCGCCCCGTACAGTCCAGGTCCGGCCCGTTCCAGCGCGCGCAGGAACAACCACCGCAGCGGCCGGTGGGCCACCACCATCGACGGCCAGCCGGAGATCATCCGGGCCGACAGCGGGTCGTCGAACAGCCGTCGCGGCGCGTGCTGCTCCAGCGCCCGCACCAGGGCCACCCCGTCCGCGGTCTTCTCGGCGCGCACGTCAGGCCGCCGGGATCGCCTCGATCACGAAGTAGGGTGGCTCGACCGGGGTGGCCGCGATCCGGCGCAGCCCGGCCCGGGTCAGCAGGTCGTCGAACTCGGCCAGGGTGCGTTCGCGGCTGCCGGCCGTGGCGAGCATGGCGATGTCCATCAGCGGCGCGATGCCCGGGGCGTGGTCGTCGATGACGATCTCGGTGATCACCACGCGGCCGCCGGGGCGCAGGGCCGCGCGGCAGTTCGCCAGGATGTGCACGCTCTCGTCGTCACCCCAGTCGTGCAGGATGAACTTCAGCAGCATCAGGTCGCCGGCCGGGACCGCGGTGAAGAAGTCGCCGGCCACCGCGCTGAGCCGGTCGTCGAGGCCGTGCTCGGCCGCCGCCGCCCGGGCGCCGGGCACCGCGTGCGGCAGATCCAGCACGATCGCGTCGAACTCCGGGTGCCGCGCCAGCATGGCCAGCGCGAACGAGCCGTGCGCGCCACCGACGTCGACCACCGTGGTGGCGCCGGCCACGTCGATCACCTCGACCGCGGCCCGGACCACCGGGGCGGACATGCTGGCCATCGCGCGGCCGAACAGCTGTCCCTCGTCCGGGTGCGCGGCCAGGTAGTCGAAGAACGGCATGCCCAGCGCCAGCTCGGTCTGCGACTCGCCGGTGCGGACCGCCTCCGGGATGCGGGCCCAGGTGTGCCAGAGCAGGGCGCTCGACTGCGACGCGGCCAGGTCCCGCAGCGACATCGGCGCGTCCCGGTGCAGCACGGCCAGGGCCTCGGTGCCGGCAAAACCCTTCTCGGCGTACGTCACGAGCCCCATCGAGGCGCAGGCCCGCAGGAACCGGGCGGTCGCCGCCGGGTCGGACCCCTCGGCCTCGGCGATCTCGGCGGCCGTGCGTGGGCCGCCGGCCAGGTGCTCGGCCAGCGACAGGTCGACGGCCGCCCGGACGGCCTGGGCCAGCCACGGCCCGACGATGAAGCCCATGACTGTCTCATAAGGACTCGCGGTCATGTCCGGCAACCTAGCGGCATCGGCCGCGCCGGTCAGCCCGCCGTCAGACAGTGCGAAAACCGTCTGTCGAAGCGATCGATCAGAGCATCTCGGGGTCGATGTGCTTGCGCAGCTTCACCAGCGCCTTGGTCAGCAGCCGGGAGACGTGCATCTGGGAGACGCCGATCTGCTCGGCGATCTGCGACTGGGTCAGGTTGCCGTAGAAGCGCAGCGTGACGATCTTCTGCTCGCGCTCGTCGAGCATCGCCAGCGCCGGGCTCAGGCTGGCCCGCAGGTCGACGACGTCGTAGTCGTTGTCCTCGCTGCTGAGCGTGTCGCCGAGCTCGGCGGAGCCCTCCGGGCCGACCGGGGTGGACAGGCTTGTCGCGTTGTAGGCGCGGGCGCCCTCCAGGCCCTCGAGGACCTCTTCCTCACTGATCCCGATGTGCAGCGCGATGTCGGCCACCGTCGGCGGGCGGTTCAGCGTGTGCGTCAGGCTGTTGTTCGCCTCGGTGATCCGCAGGCGCAGCTCCTGCAGCCGGCGGGGCACCCGGATCGACCAGGTCTTGTCCCGGAAGTGCCGCTTGACCTCGCCGATGATGGTCGGGATCGCGTAGCCGGCGAAGTCCACACCGTACTGCGGGTCGAACTTGTCGACGGCCTTGATCAGGCCGATCGTGGCGGTCTGCATCAGGTCGTCGGTCGGCTCGCCGCGGCCCGCGTAGCGCTTGGCGAGGTGCCGGGCCAGCGGCAGCCAGGCCTCGATGGTGCGGTCCCGCAGGGCGGGGCGCGACGGGTGGCCGGTGGGCATCGCGGCCAGCGCGTTGATCAGGTCACCGGCGACATCGGTCTGCTCGGCACCATCGATCGGGTCACTGTGGGTGGTGGCCGACCGGGTGGTCGTCTCGACTGAAGTCGTGGTCACGATGTTCCTCCGGTTGTCCTGCCAGCCCGGATATCCGTTCGGCAGCACGAGACTAACCGAATGGTCGGGTGTAAAGCTAGCCGAAAGTATGAGTCACGTTAAGTAACCTCAATTACACTGCCCGAAACCTCCCTCAGCGCCATCGATAGCGGTGCTCGGGGCGGCCGGTGGTGCCGTACCGCAGACGCATCTCGGCCACCCCGTCCCGGGCCAGGGCGGCCAGGTAGCGCTGCGCGGTCGCCCGGGAGATGCCCAGCTCGTCGGCGATCTCGGCGGCCGTGCGCGGGCCGCCGGCCGCCCGCAGCGCGGCGCTGACCAGGTGCACGGTGACCGCCGACTGCCCCTTCGGGACGGCCGGCCGGTCACCCTCATGCAGCAGGCGCCACGCCCGGTCGATCTCCTCCTGCCCCAGGTTGCGCTCCCCGGCCAGGGCACCCCGAAACCTCCGGTACGCCGTCAGCCGGTCCCCCAGCTGCTCGGCGGTGAACGGCTTGACCAGGTAGTTCAACGCCCCGCGGGCCAGCGCCAGCCGGACCGAGGCGGCGTCCGACGCGGCGGTCAGCATGATCGTGTCCACGGTCAGCCCGGCCAGCAGGTCCAGGCCGGACTCGTCGGGCAGGTAGCTGTCGAGCAGCACCAGGTCGACCGGGCGGGCGGCCAGGAACGCGCGGGCCTCGGCGGCCGTGCGCGCGGTCCCGGCGACGACGAAGCCGTCGACCCGGGCGGTGAAGTCGACGTGCACCTGCGCGACCCGGAAGTCGTCCTCGACGACGAGGACCCGGATCATGCGGCGACCGCCACCAGGGCGTGCGGCAGCCGGGCCTCGAAGACCGCGCCGTGCCCGTCGCCGGCCGGGGCGGTCAGCGCGACGTCGCCGCCGAGCTGCCGGGCGGCCTGGCGGGCCAGCGCCAGCCCGAGTCCGCGGCCCTCCTCGCCGCAGGTGGTGACGCCGGCCGTGAAGATCTGCTCGCCGAGCGCCGGGTCCACCCCGTCGCCGGAGTCGACCACCGAGATGTGCAGGGCGTCGTCGTCGGAGAGCAGCGCCAGGTCCACCCAGGCCGGCCGGCTGGCGCCGCGGCGGGCCGCGTCCAGGGCGTTGTCGACCAGGATGCCGAGCACCGTGGTGACCTCGACCGGCGCGGTCACCCGGGTGCCGACCCAGCTGGTGTCGGAGAGGGTCAGCCGGACGTCCTTCTCGGCCGCTTCCGCGGATTTGGCCGCGACAAAGGCTTGCAGGTACGGGTCGTCGACCGCCCCCACCGGCCCGGCCGCCGCGAGCGCCCCGCCGGCGACCAGGTGCAGGTATTCCAGGGCCTCGTCGCGGTGCCCGTTCTGCAGCAGCCCGGCGAGCACGTGCAGCCGGTTGGCGAACTCGTGCCGGGAGGCGCGCAGCGCGTTGCTGAGCGTGCGCACCGAGTCCAGCTCGCGGGTCACGTTCTCCAGGTCGGTCCGGTCCCGCAGGGTCAGCACCCCGCCCAGGTCCCGGCCGCCCCGCCGGACCTGGCGGTAGTTGACCACCAGCACCCGGTCGCCGGCCAGGATGATCACGTTGTCGGCGGCCCGCTGCTCGAAGACGGCGACCAGGCCGGGCGGCAGGCCCGCGTCGGTGACCGGGGTGCCGGGGGCCGGGCCGGCGCCGAGCAGCCGGACCGCCTCCTGGTTGCACACGGTCACCCGGCTGGTCGCGTCGACGGCCAGCACGCCCTCGCTGATCCCGCGCAGCACGGCCTCCCGCTCGCGGACCAGCTCGGCGAGCTCGGCCGGTTCCAGGCCCAGGGTCAGCCGCTTGAGCCGGCGGCTGAGCAGCGCGGACCCGGCCACGCCGAGCAGCAGGGCACAGCCGGCGACGATGCCGCCGACGCCGAGCTGCTGCCAGACGTACCCCCGGATCTTGTCGACCCGGAAGCCGACGCTGACCTCGCCCACCACCGTGCCGTCCGCCGCGCGCAGCGGCGTCTTGCCGCGGGCCGACAGGCCCAGCGTGCCCTGCTCGACGCTGATCGTGTCCCGCCCGGCGAGCACCGCGGACGGGTCGGTGCTGACCGGCTCGTGCAGGCGGGCCGGGTCGGGGTGGGCCAGCCGGATGCCGTGCCGGTCGGTGATCACCACGAACAGCGCGTCGCTGGCGTGGCGGGCCGCCTCGGCGCGGGCCGGCAGCACGCCGCCGGGGTCGCCGGTCGCGGCGGCGGCCACGATCACCGGGTCGGCGGCCAGGGTGTGCGCGACGGCCAGGGCTCGGCTGCCGTACTGGTCGGTCAGCTCGCCGTTGAACAGCCAGCCGATCAGCGCCGAACCCATCCCGAAGACCACCACGAGCAGACCGACCTGCAGGCCCATGACCTGCCAGGCGAACGGAACGGGACGGCGTGACATGCGGGCACTGTAACGCCCGTCACCGCCTCGGAACCGGTGAGCAGAACGCGCAATACGCGGTCAACGCGGCTTAGCGGCGCAAGGCCCAGATGGATTCCGATCCCGGGCCGGACTTCCTACCGTCGCCGCAAGGAAACACCCACGTAACAGCCAGGGAGGACGACCTTGACGGTAATCGCGTTGCGGAACGCGACCAAGCGTTTCCCCGGAACCGGTGGTCAACCGCACACCGCCGTCCGGGACCTGACCTTCTCGGTCGAAGCCGGTGAGTTCGTGGCCGTCGTCGGCCCGACCGGCTGCGGCAAGTCGACGACGCTGTCGCTGGTCTCCGGCCTGGAGCCGGCCTCCAGCGGCGAGGTCGAGGTGGACGGCGCGCCGGTGCGCGGCATCCCGGACGGCGTCGGCTACATGTTCCAGACCGACGCGGTGCTGCCCTGGCGGTCGGTGGTCGACAACGTCGCCGCCGGGCCGCGCTACCGCGGGCTGGACAAGAGCGCGGCCCGGGCGAAGGCGATGGTCTGGGTCGAGCGGGTCGGGCTGGCGAAGTTCGCCGGCTACTACCCGCACCAGCTCTCCGGCGGCATGCGCAAGCGCGTCTCGCTGGCCCAGACGCTGGTCAACGAGCCGCGGATCCTGCTGATGGACGAGCCGTTCAGCGCGCTCGACGTGCAGACCCGGCAGCTGATGCAGGACGAGCTGCTGCGGTTGTGGCACGGCACCGGCGCGGCGGTCATCTTCGTCACGCACGACCTGGAGGAGGCGATCGCCCTGGCCGACCGGGTGGTCGTGATGACCTCCAGCCCGGCGACCATCAAGGCGATCTTCGACGTGCCGCTGCCCCGGCCGCGCGACGTCGAGGAGATCCGGATGACGCCCGCGTTCACCAGTACCTACCGCGAGATCTGGGAGAGCCTGCGGGACGAGGTCGCGCGGGCTCGGGAGGAGACGAGCCGTGCAGGCTGAGCTGACCGTCGCGCCCGAGATTCTCGGCGACAAGATCAGAAAACCGATTGATCGACGTACGAAAATGTGGTTGGTCCGGTCCCTGGTCGTGGTCTTCTGGCTGGGCAGTTGGGAACTGGCCGCCACGCACTGGATCGACCCGTTCTTCTATTCCAAACCGTCGGCGATCGGGGCCCGGCTGGGCGACTGGTTCACCACCGGGACCGCGTTCGGCTCGGTGTGGACGCAATTGTTCATCACCCTGGAAGAGGCGGTGCTCGGCTTCGCGATCGGCGCGGTGGCCGGCGTGGTGCTCGGCATTCTGCTCGGCCGGGCGCGATTCGTCGCGGAGGTGGCGGCGCCGTTCATCAAGGCCGCGAACGCCGTCCCCCGGATCGTTCTCGCGTCGCTGTTCATCATCTGGTTCGGGCTCGGCCTGACCTCCAAGGTGGCCACCGCGGTCGTACTGGTCTTCTTCGCGGTCTTCTTCAACGCGTTCCAGGGTGCCCGCGAGGTCGACCGCAACCTGGTCAACAACGCCCGGATCCTGGGCGCCTCGCGGGCTCAGGTGCTGACCTCGATCGTGGTGCCCAGCGCGACCAGCTGGATCTTCGCGTCGCTGCACGCCGCGTTCGGATTCGCGCTGATCGGCGCGGTGGTCGGCGAATACGCCGGGGCCGACAAGGGCCTCGGATTGCTGATCGCCAATGCCCAGGGCACGTTCGACGCGGCCGGCATCTACGCCGGAATGATCATCATCACCGTTGTCGCGCTGCTCGCCGAATGGCTGCTCACGCTGCTGGAGAACCGTCTCCTGCGGTGGCGCCCGCCTGTCCAGTCCGACGTTCACCAGATCTAAGGAGATTGTTGTGCGCAAATTTCTGGCGGTGGCCGGCGTCCTCGCGTTCGCGGTGGCCGGCTGCCGGGGCACCAGCCCCGACGACGCCACGTCCGGCGGCGGCTCCCCCACCATCAAGATCATGGTGGGCGGGATCGACAAGGTGATCTACCTGCCGGCGAAGCTGACCGAGCAGCTCGGCGGGTTCAAGGCCGAGGGCCTGGACGTGCAACTGCTGACCGAGCCGTCCGGCGCGACCGCGGAGAACGTGCTGATCTCCGGCGACGTGCAGGGCGTGGTCGGCTTCTACGACCACACCATCGACCTGCAGACCAAGGGCAAGTGCATCACCGGTGTGGTGCAGTTCGCCGACGTGCCCGGCGAGGTGGAGATCGTCGCGCCGAACTCGCCGATCACGTCCCCGGCCGACTTCAAGGGGCGCAAGCTCGGCGTGACCAGCCCCGGCTCGTCCACCGACTTCCTGACCCAGTACCTGGCCACCAAGGGCGGGCTGACCACGGCCGACTACACGACGGTCAAGGCCGGCGCCGGGCAGACGTTCATCGCCGCGCTCGACAACGGCGGGATCGACGGCGGGATGACCACCGACCCGACCGCGGCCAAGCTGCTCAGCACCGGCAAGGGCAAGATCCTGCTGGACATGCGCACCGAGGCGGGCACCCGCGCGGCGCTCGGCGGGCTGTACCCGGCCAGCTCGCTCTACATGGACTGCGCCTGGGTCAGCAGTCACCCGGAGCAGGTGCAGAAGCTGGCGAACGCGCTGGTCAAGACGCTGCACTGGATCAAGGCGAACACGCCCGAGGCGATCGCGGCGAAGATGCCCGCCGAGTTCGCGGCCGGCGACCCGCAGCTGTACGCCAAGGCGATCCACGACAGCATCGGCATGTTCAACGGCGACGGGCTGATGAAGGCGGACGGGGCGAAGAACGTGCTGGAGGTGCTCAGCCAGTTCTCCCCGAACGTCAAGGGCAAGAAGGACCAGGTGGACCTGTCCAAGACCTACACGACGGAGTTCAGCGCGAAGGCCGCCGGCTGACGGCCGCGCCGGTCACCCGGCGAGCGCCGCGGGCGGCCGGCACGAGCAGGCCGCCCGCCAGCGCCGCGAGCACGCCGAGCGCGAGGACCAGCACGTACGGGTCGACGATCTCGATCCGGCTCTCGCTGACGTGCTGGCCGGGCAGGGCCTGCGGGGTGACGTCCGGGATCAGGCTGTCCGGCCCCCAGTGCGCCAGCACCAGCACCGCGACGAAGATCGACAGCAGCGTGCCGGCGATCGCGATCACGCCCGCGAGCAGGCCGGCCGCGTCGATCTCGGCCCGGTCGAGGCCGGCCAGCACCGCTCCGGCCGCGGCCACCGCGGCCAGCGCGAGGGCCAGCCCGGGCGAGGCCGGAATCGGCGGGGCGACCAGCACGACGGCCAGCCAGAGAACGGTCCCGGCGACGCCGCCGACCGCCCCGACCAGCAACGATCGCCTCAGACGGGTCATAGTCCGCAATCTATGCACGGGGGCGCGGTCGCGCATCGCCCGTTCGGTCTTTGGTTTTTGGACCGCGACCACCCGCGGACGTCGCCCCGGAGGGCTTCGCGTTCTGGGCGCCCCGCGCCCTTGCGGAGCCCGGAGGGGTCCCGGCGGGAGCGGCGGTCAGTTATCGGCCGCAGCGCACGACATGAATCTCCGGAATTTCGGGGTTGATCAACTCTGCCAGGATCGGCCGCATGTCTGCCGACCTCCAGTACTCCCCCGACCCGGCTGCCTATGACGCCTTTGCCGAGGCGTACACGGCCGAGACCGAGTCCAACCTGATCAACGGCTACTACACCCGGCCGGCGATCCTGGAGCTGGCCGGGGACGTGGCCGGACGACGGATCCTGGACGTCGGCTGCGGTGCCGGCCCGCTGCTGGAGACCCTGCGCGACCGCGGCGCGGTGGTGACCGGCGTCGAGCCGAGCATCCGGATGCTGGACCTGGCCCGCCGGCGGCTCGGCCCCGGCACCGCCCTGCACCTGGGCGGACTCGGCGGCGATCCGCTGCCGTTCCCGGACGCCGCGTTCGACGACGTGATCGCGTGCCTGGTCCTGCACTACGTCCAGGACTGGGCGGCGGCGCTCGCCGAGCTGCGGCGGGTGCTGGTGCCCGGCGGGCGGCTCCTGGTGGCCGTCAACCATCCCTTCATGTACAAGCTGCTCAACCCGGACGGCGACTACTTCGCCACCGAACCGTGGCGCGACGACTTCACCTTCGACGGCCGGACCTTCCCGCTGACGTTCTGGCACCGCCCCTTGCACACGATCCTCAACGAGTTCGTCACGGCCGGCTTCCGGATCACGGTCGTCAGCGAGCCGCCGCCCGCACCCGAGGCCCACGAACTCTTCCCCGACCTGGAGACCTCGCCCTCGGGCTCCTTCCTGTGCTTCCTCTTCCTAGGCCTCGAGGCGGCCTGATCGGATCCGCGGCGGGCCTTGGTACCGTCCTCGGCGATCATGCCGGTCCGGTTCGGGGGAGCGTCCGTGTTGAATATCTACAGGTCCGGGTCGGCGGCGCGGTGACGGTCGAAGCGCCGATATCTCCGTGGAGTCGATCGTGGACGCGGATGTCGCCCCGGACCCGGGCGCTCGCCCTGGCCGGCGCCGTCGGCGTGTTCGTCGCGCTCGCCGCGTGGTCGATCACCGCGGCGCTGACCCGGCCGGCCTACGACCGGCTCGCCGACCTGCACGTCTATCTGGGTGCGGTGCGGGCGATGCGGGACGGGATCCCGCTGTACTCGTACGCGGCCGAGAACGGCGACCCGTTCACCTATCCGCCGTTCGCGGCGCTGGTCTTCTGGCCGCTGGGTGCGGTGCCGGAGCCGGTGGTCCAGGTCGCGTGGACGCTGGTCACGGTGGCCGGGGTGATGGCCCTCGCGGCGGCCCTCACGATGCGTAACGGGCTGGCCGGGCGGCAGCGGTTTCTGGTGGTGATGCTCGCCGCCTCGACGGCGCTGCTGGCGTCGGCGCCGGTGCAGAGCAACCTGCGGTTCGGGCAGGTGAGCCTCTTCGTGGTGCTGCTCGCCCTGGTGGATGCGCTGGGCCTGCTGCCGCGACGGGCGGGCGGCGTGCTGATCGGCGTGGCGGCGGCGATCAAGCTGACCCCGCTGCTGTTCGTGCCGTACCTCTGGGTGGTGGGCCGCCGCCGGGACGCGGTACGGGCCGGGGCCACGTTCGTGGCCTGCGCGCTGCTGGCCCTGGCGGTGTGGCCGTCGGCGTCGGTGACGTTCTGGACCCGGGCGGTGCTGACCACCTCGCGGATCGGGGACCTGTCGTCGACCGGCAACCAGTCGCTGAACGGGACGCTGCTGCGCTACGCGATTCCGACCGGTGAACGGTCGATCGCCTGGGCGGCGCTGGCCGGGCTGGTGTGCCTGGTCGCGTTCCTGTGCGCGCGGGAGTACCACCGGCGCGGGCAGGTGGCCCTGGCCGCGGTGGTGATCGGATGTGCGACCGTCGCGGTCTCCCCGGTGTCCTGGACCCACCACCAGATCTGGACCGTCCTGGCCGGAATCCTCCTGGTCGCCGGCCCGCGGCGGGGCCGGATCGCGGCCGGGGTGATCGTGCTGGTCACGATGAGCGTGCAGCTCGGGGCGGTGCTGCCGGCCGGCGGGTTCCTGCGCGACAACGCGCGGGCGCTGTGCGCGGTGGCGGTGTGCTGCGGCGGAGCGGTCAGCCTCTGGTCGGCGGCGGCCGGGCGGGTGCGGTTGCTGCCGGGCCTGGCGGTGGTGGGACGGCCCCGGACGGCCTTGCTGTACTGCACGGTCGCGGCCGCGGGAATCGCCGGGGTGCTGGTGTTCACGCGCGATCGAGCGGTCACCGCCGAGGTGTACGCGGCGCAGAACGCGAACGATCCGGTCTGGGCGGACGCGTTCAGCAGCGGTCCGTGCGGGGGCATGACCTACGGGGACGGGAAGTGGCTGTGCAACGACTTGACCGGGCCGGCGATGGCCGGTGAGCAGCTGAACTTCTCGATGGGTGACGACGGTGCCGGCCACATCGGGATCGAGGGCCAGGCAGGCTCGGACGTGGTCCGTCTGGCGTATGTCCCCGTGCAGGGAGCCAGGCCGGTGGACGTGCCGTTGTGGCCGGAACTGCCCACGCCGGCGACCTGGCCGGACCTGAACGATCCGGCGAAGGTGCTGCCGGTCGTGGATCAGCGCAGCTGGACGACGCACCGCTTCGCGGTGAGCACGAACGACACCACCGACGCCCTGCTGCTGGCCTACGACCGGAACGGCCGCGTCATCGGCGAGGGCGGCGACAAGCTGCGCGACAGATGAATCAGAGGCGGCGGGGCGGTGGGCGCCAGGACCAGGACAGCAGGGCCAGGGTCGCGAACATGGCCGGGGCCAGCAACGTGGTCACGGGCTGGTGCATGGCGGCGTGGGAGGCGGCGGCGCCGATCATGTTGATGAGCACCCCGGCGTACGCCCACTCCTTCAGCCGTGGCAGCCGCGGCAGCAGCAGGACCAGCCCGGCGATGAGCTTCGCGGGGCCCATGATCGTGGCGAGATAGCCGGGATAGCCGAGCTCGATCATCACCGGGTAGAACGGTGGCGCCTTGAGCAGGTCCAGCGCGCCGCCGATCAGGCATTCACCGGCCACGATCGCGGTGGCCGGCCAGTAGCCGTACGGTCCTGGTCGCATCGGATCCCCCTAACGAAACGGACCCGTACCTTTATCGGTACGCTACCGTCTCGATGGAGGTGCGGCAATGACGCCACCGGCGGGCGCGGGAACGCCCATTTCGCGAGGGCCCGGCGCCCGGCAGCGGGTGCTGCGGGCCGCGCTCCGGGTGCTCGACGAGTCCGGCCTGGCCGGCTTCACGATGGAGGCGGTGGCCCGGCGGGCGGGCGCCAGCAAGGCGACGCTCTACCGGCACTGGCCGACGTCGAGCGCGCTGCTGGTCGACGCGATGGACGCGACCTTCCAGCCGTTCCCGGTCCCGGACACCGGGCGGGTCGGCACCGATGTCGCGGAGCTGCTCACGGCGTTCGTGACGCTGCTCGAACAGACGCCGTTCCCGCGCCTGCTCGCCGCCTTCATCGACGCCGCCGAGCGCGATCCGACCCTCGGGGCGCTGCACGCCGACCTGACCCGGCGGCGGCGCGAGCCGCTGCTCGCGGTGCTGATCCGGGCCCGGGACCGGGGCGAGTTGCCCGCCGGCCTGGACCCGGATCTCACCGTCGACCTGCTCACCGCGCCGTTCTTCTACCGGCGCTTCGTCGCCCACCGGGCCGTTCCACCGACGATGGTCGCCGACGTCATCGCCCGGATCCTGGGCTGAGGCCGCCCCCGGAGCCCGAAGGCGGCCCACGTCCTCAGGCGGCGAGCTTCCAGGGGCCGTAGGGCTGACCCGGCGGCTGGTTGCGGGTCCACCACTGGGCGACGTACTTCTTGCCCTGGTAGACCACGATGTCACCGGCCACGAAGATCCGCGACGGGGTCCACAGCGCGGTCCCGTCCGAGGTCACCGCGATCTCCTCCCAGGCGCCGTAGGGGGCGCCCGGCGCGATGATCGCCGTCCACCACAGCGCCCGCCAGGTCGCGCCGGCGTAGCTGACCACGTCGCCGGTGTGGTAGATCGTCTTCGGGTCGAAGGCCGGCGTCGACGGCAGGTTCAGTCCGGCCAGGACCGGGTCGTGGTCGGACGCGGCGAACGGGTCGGTCGCGTCGAACAGCAGGGTCGCGTTGTAGTTGTACCGGCTGTAGGCGTACGCGATCGCCTCCTGCGCGTTGATCTGCCACACGTCCGCGCCGGTGACCAGGGCTTTCGCCGCCGGGCTGGCGAGGATGTGGTCGAGCGAGCCTTCCAGGCCGTTGAACGAGTAGGTCTGCTCGGCCGGGTCGAGCACGCTGCCGAGGTCGGCGTACCCGGCCGCGTACAGCTTCTCCATCGGGTCCTCGTGGGTGTACGCGTTGAAGTCCCCGAGCAGGAAGATCCGGTCGGTCCGCAGCGCGTCGGCCCGCTGCGCCGCGAACGTCACCACCGCCTCGGCCTCGTGCACCCGGGTCTCGTTGTACGCGCCCTGGTTCACCGCCGGCGACGAGGTGTCCTCCACGTCCCCCGGGTAGAGCGGCGTGCCCGCGCCCTTGGACTTCCAGTGGTTCGCGACGACCAGGAACACGTCGGTGTCGCTCGCGCCGGCCTTCTTGAAGCCCTGCGCGAGCGGCTGCCGGGCGATCGAGAACGGCTCGCCCGGGTCGGACAGCCCGGTCAGCACGACCGCCGTGCCGACCGTCGCGACCTGCGCCTTCTTGTAGATGAACGCGGTCCGGATGACGTCCTGCTGGCTCACCGGCGGCAGCTGGTCGGCGACCGGCGACGGCACGTACGCCCAGATCTCCGACCCGGCGGCCGCGTTCAGCGCGTCGACCAGCCCGGCCAGCGCGGTGTCGCGCGGCTCGCCGAACTTGACCGAGTTCTCGATCTCCTCGAGCGAGACGACGCTCGCGTCGAGCCGGTTGATCCCGGTCACGATCTTGGCCTGCTGGCGGGCGAAGCCGGCCGCGGTCGCCGCGCCGCGCGGGCCGCTGCCGGTGCAGGTGTTGACGCCGATCGGGGTGCCGGCCCGGTCGTTGTAGTAGGTGCAGGTGCCCAGCCCGGCGGCGACGTACCGCTCGCCGGTCATCGGGAAGTAGTTCTCCACGTTGAACGTGGCCAGACGGGCGCCGCCGCCGACCGCGGCCGGCTGCTGGTTGCCGGTGCGCAGGTCGCTGAAGGTCGCGACGGCCCGGCCGGCGTCGGTGACCCGCGCGGTCGGCTGGAAGTTCCACAGCGCGAAGCGGTAGTCGAGCACGACCGGCTGGTGGAAGGCGACCTTCGCGCCGATCGTGACCGGGTTGTCCGGGGTCAGCCACGGCAGCGGGGTGCCGGTGTTCGCGGCCGAGCTGTAGTTGACGCTCGCGCCGTCGTCGAGGGTGATCATGCGGGCGGCGTTGCCGGCGACCACGGCCTGCGCCTGCGGGCTGCCCGGCCGGCCGGCGTCGGTCGGCTGGCGGAGCGGTTCGTCGCCGGCGGCCAGGGTGAACGAGCCGTACCAGTTGGTGTCGTAATTATCGGACACGGTGAACGCGCCCTGCGGCGTGACCAGCTCGCCCTCGTGGGCTTCCTTCTGCGCGTCGGTCGTCAGGTCCGACCAGGGCAGGCTCCGGGGCTGGACCGGCTCCAGGGCGGTGGCGAGCTCGGTCACCGACGGGGCGGTGATCTCGGTCTCGCCCTGGAACTCGGCGACCTTGCCGGTGACCCGCACCGAGTCACCCACGCTGACCTGCGCCGCGGACTGCGAGCCGAAGACGAACACGCCGTCCGAGGCGCCCGGCGTGGTGTCGGCACCGCCGGTCTCGACGAAGAACCCGTTGAAGCCGCCGGTCGGATAGACGGCCGTGACGACTCCGTCGGCGGCGACGGTCTTACCCACGTACGGCGAAATGTCGGTGTTGATCCCTTGAATTTCCGCGATCGGCAGCACGGGAGCGGGCTCGGCAACGACGAAGGTGAATGTCGTCGAGGCGGTCGCACCGGCAGAATCGGTCACGGTCGCGGTCACCGACGAGCTGCCGGCGGTCGTCGGCGTCCCCGAGATCACGCCCGCGTCCGAGATTTCCAGACCCAAGGGCAGATCAAGAGCCTTCCATACGTACGGCGGGGAGCCGCCCGCCGCGACCAGCGTCACCGGCGTGATCGCCGACCCGGTCGTGGCGTTCTGCGGGCCCGGATTCGTCAACGCGAGCGGCGCGCTCGTCCCGCCGTCCGCCGAGTTCTGCGGCGCCGGCGCGGCCACCGTGAAGTCGGCGGCGTTGTCGTCGGTGTCCGCGCCGTTCGCGGCCCGCTGGTAGCTCAGCACGATCGAGTTGCCGGTCGGCGCGGTCCCCTCCGGCGAGTTGCTGGTCCCCCAGCCCACCTTGTCGAGCACCGCGGCATCGGTCGGCAGCACCCCGGACGTGCTCGCGGCGAGGTAGAGCGTGCCGCCGGCCGCGCCCGGGTTGACGCTGGTCCCGGTGCTCAGATCCGGCGTGGGCAGCGCCGCGCCCGGATTCGCCGCACCGTTGCCGGGCAGCTGCACGAGGAAGTGCCCGTGCGCCGCGACCGTGCCGGACAGCGCGAACACCTGCGCCCCGCTCGGGGTGACCGTGCTGGTCGCGGCCCGGTACTGCAGCGTGGTCCCGGCCAGGGTGACCGCGCTCGACGCCGGGTTGTAGAACTCGACGAACTTGTTGGCGAAGCTCGCCCCGGCCGAGCCGCCGTTGACGTAGACCTCACTGATCACGACGGCCGTACCGGCCGGGTTGGCGGCCGCGGGCGCCTGCAGCCCCAGCACGATCAACGACAACGTCAAGGCCCCGACAGCTGACCGTCTCATCCGCACAGCTACCTCCAGAGTGGACTCCCCTGGCAGTGTGGTCCGGCGGAGGTCACCCTGAGAAGGGGCGCAGCCTGTTGTTCATCGCTTGTCGGCCTCCCACAGCGGGTGGTGGCGGCGGGCCCACGAGCGCGACACGAATCCGGTGCGCAGGCCGAGGCGGGCCTCCGGATCGTTCGAGGCGATCCAGATGTGCCCGGCGACCGCGGTGCCCAGCAGCAGCGCGCCCCAGTCGTGGACGAAGGTCGCCCCGGTCCGCGTGACCAGCGGCGTCAGGCCCGGGAACCACAGGATCAGCCCGGTCCCGGTCATCACCAGGACGGCGCCGGTGGCGAGGGCCGCGAACAGCTTCTGGCCGGCGTTGAACTTCCCGCTCGGGTGCGGGCGCCGGCGCAGGGTGGCCCGCAGCCAGCCGCGGTCGTGCGGGACGAACCGGTTCAGCCGGCCGAGGTCGGCCCGGAAGGCCCGGGACGCCAGGCCGGCGAGCGCCGGGATCAGCCCGAGGACGCCGGTCCACTCGTGCACCGTGACCAGCAGGTCCCGCCGGCCGGCCAGTTCGCTGAGCATCGGCAGGTACAGGAAGGCGGCGGTGATCATGGCGGTGCCCAGCAGGGCGGCGGTGCCGCGGTGGATCCAGCGCTCGGCGACCGTGAAACGCCGCAGCGGGGCCTCAGGAGGTGGGATGGTCATCACGTCCGTTCGATCGGCCGACCCAGCCGTCCACGTCGTAGCCACGGTCCTCCCAGTAGCCGGGCGTGACGTGGTCGGTGACGGTGATCCCGGACAGCCACTTGGCCGACTTGTAGAAGTACATCGGCGCGGCGTAGAGCCGCACCGGGCCGCCGTGCGCCGCGCTGACCGGCTCGTCGCGCATCTCGTAGGCGACCAGCATGTCCGGGCGCCGCGCCTGCTCCAGGGTGAGGCTCTCGCTGTAAACGCCGTCGAAGCAGCTGAACCGCAGCGCGGTGGCGCCCGGCTGGACACCGGCCGCGGTCAGCAGGTCGGCGAGCAGCACCCCGGCGAACGCGGTCTGCGGCACCCGCCAGCCGGTCACGCACTGCACGTCGCGGACCAGCCGGGTGCGCGGCATCGCCTGCAACTGCGCCAGCGTGTACGTGCCGGGCTTGTCGACCAGGCCGTCCACGGTGAGCCGGTAGTCGGCGGCCGAGCGGTGCGGAACGCTCGACGCGACCGAGTAGAAGCGGAAACCGCCGCCGCCCGGCAACAGCCCGGTCAGGCCGGTCGGATCCTTGCTGCCGATCGCCGCCAGGACGCCGTCGGTCGACTTCTGCACCCGCGCGCCGAAGGCCACCCCGGCGGCGCCGAGCGCGAGCACGCCGAGCACGATCCGCCGGCCGACGGGGGTGCCGGCGCGGTCGTCGTCGTCCTGACTCACCGCCGTGGCCGGGAACGCACCCGCCGGAGGCCGCCGATCAGCAGCACCAGGCCCACGACCGCGACCACGATTCCGATCACCAGCCACTGGGACTGGCCGTTCATCCCGCCGCTGCCGCCCAGCGCGTCCGAACCCTGCAGGCTCCAGACCACCCCGATCAGGAGCAGCAGCGCGCCACCGACCACCCGGATCCAACCGTTCATCCGTTCACCTGCTTCATCGTCGGGCCGCCGGGCAAACGATAGAGTGCTGCGCACCCGTCTCGACCTTGCAGGAGCATGCCCCATGAGCGTCCACGAATTCGATGTTGCCACGGCCGACGGCGGTTCCCGTTCGCTGAGTGACTATGCCGGCAGCGTCCTGCTGATCGTCAACGTCGCCAGCAAGTGCGGCATGACGCCGCAGTACGCCGGCCTGGAGGCGCTGCACCGCGACTTCGGCCCGCGTGGCCTGCGGGTGCTCGGCTTCCCGTGCAACCAGTTCGGCGGCCAGGAGCCCGGCACCGACGAGGAGATCCAGGAGTTCTGCTCGCTGACCTACGACGTGACCTTCCCGATCCTGGCCAAGGTCGACGTGAACGGCCCGGCGGCCGCGCCGCTCTACGCCTATCTGCGCTCGCAGGAGCCCGGCGACTTCGGACCGGACCATTTCTTGTACGAACGGACCAAGGCGTCCCGCCCCGAGGCGATCGACAGCGACGAGATCCGGTGGAACTTCACGAAGTTCCTGGTGGATCGGGACGGCACGGTGCTGCGCCGCTACGAGTCGAAGGTCACCCCCGAGCAGATCGGCAAGGACCTCGAGGAGATCCTGGGCTGACGCGGCCCGGTCAGAAGTCGCCGGCGCCCCGGCGCATCTCGGTGAGGATGTCGACCAGCGAGAGGACGCCGGCCGGCGAGAAGCCGGGGTCCCGGAACACCTCGGCGTTGAGCTCGTTCGTCGCGGCCAGGGCCAGCTCGCGCCCGGCGTCGAGCAGCTCGACCAGCGTGGTGCGGCGGTCGGTGGGGTGTGCGGTGCGCCGGACCAGGCCGGCCGTCTCGAGCCGGTCGACGGCGTTGGTGACGCTGGTCGGGTGCACCTGCAGGCGCAGGCCGATCTTCGTCATCGGCAGGGCGCCGGCCCGGCTGAAGTAGAGCAGCATGAGCAGCTCGTACCGGGCGAAGGTCACCCCGTGGCGGCGCAGCACCGACTCGACCCGGCCGAGCGCGATCTGCTGGGCGCGCATCAGCGAGGTGACCGCGGCCATGCCGTCGGCGGCGTCCCCCCAGCCGTGGTCGGCCCACTGGCGGCGGGCCTCGGCGATGGGATCCAGGTGCAGACGATCGGGAGCGGACACGGACGGAGCATATCGGATCACGTACCGAAGAATGCACGTCCGATAGTCGGACGTCCTAGCATTTGGCGCTCTCCCCCGAGCCGGTTTGCCGGTAGGGTCGACCGGGTACCGCCAAGCCGATCGTCCCAGACCCCGACGGCCGCCCGATGAGGTGAGCACTGTCGAGGGAGCGATCATGACGGCTACCGGGACCCCCGCCGACGGACCCCGGGGAAGCGCGTACTCGATCCTGTCCCGCCAGATCAAACAGGCCGGGCTGCTCGACCGCCGGCCCGGCTGGTACACCGCGCAGACCGCCCTGCTCCTGGCCCTGCTGGCCGCGGGAGTGACCGCCCTGGTCGTGATCGGCGACTCCTGGTGGCAGCTGCTGGTGGCCGCCTGGTTCGCGGTCGTCTCCACCCAGCTCGGCTTTCTCGGCCACGACGCGGGGCACCGGCAGATCTTCCGCTCGGCGCGGAGCAACCACGGGGTCGGGATCATGCTGGCCAACCTCGGGGTCGGCTTCAGCTACGGCTGGTGGGTCGACAAGCACAACCGCCATCACGCGCACCCGAACGACGAGGACCGGGACCCGGACATCGGGGCCGGCGCGCTGGTCTTCACCACCCGCCAGGCCGAGGCCAGCGGGCGCCTCGCCGGCTTCTTCCACCGCTACCAGGCCTGGATGTTCTTCCCGATGCTGCTGCTGGAGGCGGTCAGCCTGCGGGTGTCGAGCGTGCGCTACCTGATCGGCGCCCGGGACCGGTCCCGGTTCCGCGAGCTGGTGCTGATCACCCTGCACCTGGTGGCCTACCTGGCGGCGGTCTTCGTGCTGCTGCCGCCCGGCAAGGCGGTCGCCTTCGTGGTGCTGCACCAGGCGCTGTTCGGGTTGTACCTGGGCTGCTCGTTCGCGCCCAACCACAAGGGCATGCCGCCGCTGAGCCCGGCCGACAACGCCGACTACCTGCGCCGCCAGGTGCTCACCTCGCGCAACGTGCGCGGGCTGTGGCTCACCGACTTCGCCCTCGGCGGCCTCAACTACCAGATCGAGCACCACCTGTTCCCGTCGATGCCGCGGGGCAACCTGCGCCGGGCCCAGCTCCTGGTCAAGCAGTTCTGCGCCGATCAGCAGGTGTCCTACCTGGAGACCGGGCTGGTCTCCTCGTACGCCCAGGCGTTGCGGCATCTCGACACGGTCGGCCGGACCGCGGCGCACGCCCGGTAGTCATGCTCCCGACCCCCGGCGAGGACGAACGACGGGCGCCCCTGCGGCGGCTGGTCGACCGGCAGCCGCCGGATCTGGGCCCGCTGCAGCGGATCTGCCGGGCCGCCGTGGTGGCCCTGGCGGCCAGCGGCTCCGGCATCAGCGTGATGACCACCGACGGCACGCGCGGGGTGTGCGTGACCTCGGATCCGGTCAGCGAACGCATCGAGGAGCTGCAGTTCACCCTGGGCGAGGGCCCGTGCGTCGACGCCTTCGCCGCTCGCCGGCCGGTGCTCGCGGCAGATTTGTCCAATTTCGCGGGATTCCGCTGGCCGGTCTACGCGCCGACCGCCCGCGACGACGGCGTCCGCGCCGTTTTCGCGTTCCCCATTCAGGTCGGGGCCGTGCAACTCGGCGTCCTGGACATCTACCGTGACCGGGTAGGCCCGTTGGACGGTGCGGAGCTGCGGACGGCCGTCATGCTCGCGGACCTCACCGTGGAAGCGCTGCTCGACATGCAGGCGAGCGGCGTCGCACGCGACGGTGCCGGCGCCGCGGGTCTGGACGTCGGGCACCGCGCCGAACTGTTCCAGGCACAGGGGATGGTCATGGTGCAGCTGGGGGTTTCGATCGGCGAGGCGCTCGTCCGGATGCGGGCCTACGCCTACGCCGAGAACCGTCGTCTCGGCGACGTCGCCCACGATGTCGTCACCCGGCGGCTGCGATGGGACGGGAGAGACGAATGAGCGGCGTTTCGCCGGAACGGCTCGCGGCGATCTTCGTGGAGGCCGCGGACACCCTGGTCGACGAGTTCGACCTGCTCGAGTTCCTGCACATGATCACCGATCGGGCCCGGGGGCTGGTCGACGCGGCCGCCGCCGGGCTGATGCTGGCCGACGAGCGGGGGCGGCTGGAGTTCGTGGCGGGCTCGGACGAGAACGTCCGCCTGGTCGAGCTGTTCCAGCTGCAGAACGACCAGGGTCCGTGCCTGGAGGCGTACCGGACCGGGCAGTCGGTCTTCAACGTCGATCTCCCGGCGGCGACCGCCCGCTGGCCGCGGTTCGCACCCCGGGCGGTGGCAGCCGGCTTCCAGTCCGTGCACGCGTTCCCGCTGCGCCTGCGCACCCAGGTGATCGGCGCCCTGAACATCTTCGGCAACACCACCGGCGGGGATTTCGGCCCGGCCGACGTGCCGATCATGCAGGCGATCGCCGACGTGGCGACGATCGGGCTGATCCAGGAACGCGCGATCCGCCGCAGTGAGGCGCTGACCGAGCAGCTGCAGGGCGCCCTGAACAGCCGGATCATCATCGAGCAGGCCAAAGGGGCGCTCGCCCAGGTGTACGGGATCAGCGTCGACGAGGCCTTCCACCGGATCCGCGCCTACGCCCGGAACCATCACCGGCGGCTCACCGAGGTCGCTGAGCTGGTGGTCACCGAGCCGGACGCGCTGCCCGGCCTGACGCGTCCCTGAGCGGCGGCCCCGCGCGGCGTATTCTGCAGGAGTCGTTCCAGACCCCGGCGACCTCGGTCCACCTTCGGTGGACAGCCCGGGAGAGGAGGCAAGTTCATGACCATCCGGTACGGACTTCTCAGCACCCACCCGCCCACCCGTTGCGGGCTGGCAAGCTTCAACTCCGCGCTCGCCGCGCACCTCGGCCGGGGTGGCGTCGTGCGGGTCGCGGCCCCCGGCGACGATCTGCGGCCCCAGCCCGGTGTGGTGCACACCTGGGCGGCCGGGACGCCGTACGGCTGGCTCGGCAGCGCCGAGGCGTTGAACGGTTTCGACATCGCCGTCGTCCAGCACGAGTACGGCATCTACCCCGGCCCGGACGGCGCCGACGTGCTGTCCGTGCTGCGCCGGCTCACCGTGCCGAGCATCGCCGTCCTGCACACCGTGCTGACCCACCCCACGCCGCGGCAGAAGGCGCTGCTCGAACAGATCGTGGCCGCCGCCGGCGCGGTCGTGACGATCACCCGGGCGGCGCGTGACCGGCTGCTCGCCGGCTACGCGGTCGACGCCGCGAAGGTCTCGGTGATCCCGCACGGCGCCGCCGGTTACACCGGCCCGCCGGTCCGCCGGGACGCCCGGCCGCAGCTGCTCACCTGGGGCCTGCTCGGGCCGGGCAAGGGCATCGAGTGGGCGCTGCGCGGCCTGGCCCGGCTGACGGATCTGCGGCCCCGGCCGCTCTACACGGTGGCCGGGCGGACCCATCCCAAGGTCGTCGAGCTGCACGGCGAGGCGTACCGGGCGGGGTTGCAGGAGCTCGGCGCGGCGCTCGGCGTCGCGGCCGACGTGCGCTTCGCGTCGGCCTATCTGGACGACGCGGCGCTCGGCGAGCTGATCCGCTCGGCCGACGTGGTCGTGCTGCCGTACGACTCGACCGAGCAGGTCACCTCGGGGGTCCTGGTCGAGGCGGTGGCCGCCGGGGTCCCGGTGGTCGCCACCGAGTTCCCGCACGCGGTGGAGCTGCTCACCGACGGGCCCGGCCTGCTCGTGCCGCACCGGAACCCGGCCGCGCTGGCGAACGCCATCCGGCGGATCCTGACCACGCCCGCGCTGGCCGCCACGCTGCGCGGGCGCAACGGGCGCGCCGAGCCGGCCCTGCGCTGGCCGGCCGTGGCCCGGCGGTACCGGGAGCTCGCCGCGACGCTGGTCGCCGACCGCCGCCGGGTCGCGGTGGCCAGGTGACCCTGGGGGCCGCCCGACCGGCCCGGCCGGCCGGCCGGGCCGCGCCCCCGGCGCCCTTCACGCACCTGGTCCGGCTCACCGACGACACCGGCCTCTTCGAGCACGCCCGGCACGCCACGGTGCGCCGCGAGCACGGCTACTGCACCGACGACGTGGCCCGGGGCCTGGTCGTCACGAGCCGCGAGCCGAGCCCCTCCGCCGAGGTGCTGCGGCTCGCGGAGCGCTATCTGACGTTCCTGGTGCACGCCCAGGACACCGGCGGCGCGTTCCACAACCGGCTCGGCTTCGACCGGAGCTGGGCCGACGAGCCGGGTCTGGGCGACTGGTGGGGGCGCGCCCTCTGGGGCCTCGGTACCGCCGCGGCCCGGTGCCCGGCTCCGTGGATCCGCCAGGAGGCCCGGATCGCTTTCGGTCAGGGCGTCTCCCGCCGGGCGGCCAGCCCGCGGGCGATGGCCTTCGCGGCGCTGGGCGCCGCCGAGCTGCTGCGCGCCGAGCCCGGTGACCGGGCGGCGGCCGCGCTGCTCACCGACGCCGCGGCGGCGATCGGGCGGCCGGGTCCCGATCCCGCCTGGCGGTGGCCGCGGGACCGGCTCACCTACGCCAACGCCGCGCTCGCCGAGGTGCTCGTCCTGGCCGGCGATCTCCTCGGCGATCCGTCGACGCTGGCCGCCGGCCTGCGGATGCTGGCCTGGCTGCTCGACGTGCAGACCAGCGACGGCCACCTCTCGGTGCTGCCGGCGGCCGGTTGGCGGCGCGGCACCCCGCGGCGGCGGCACGACCAGCAACCGATCGAGGTGGCCGCGCTGGCCGACGCCTGCGCCACCGCCGCCGCCGTCACCGGCGATCCGATCTGGCCGGCGGGGGTCGACCGGTGCGTCGCCTGGTTCCTCGGCGACAACGACCTCGGTCAGGCCATGTGGGACCCGGCGACCGGCGGCGGCTACGACGGGCTGACCCCGCACGGGCCCAATCTCAACCAGGGCGCCGAGTCCACCCTCGCCCTGATCTCGACCCTGCAGCATCGGGCCGCGCGAATCGCATAATTGTCACGCCGCCGCAACTGCTATTCAAAATCCAAACCCCCTAATGGTACAGACTATCCCCCTACATAGACGTGCATCTCTGGACCGGCCGTTGTTCGCCGTGCTTTGATTCTTTCATCAAGAACGGCGACGGAATGAACCGCCGACGCCGAACAAGTGAGGCCCGCGAAAGGGGATCCACATGAAGAAGTACATCAAGCCGAGCGTCAAGAAGGTCGCCCAGAGCACGGTTCTCAAGTCCCACACCTGAGTCGGCCGGGTGCCGATCGGCACCTGACTGTCGTCTGCGGCATGTCGCAATGCTGGTGCGCGTCCCCGGTCGGGGGCGCGCACCATCGCCCATAGTGATCGAGTTTAAGGAATCCGTCATGTGTGGAATTGCCGGCACCGCCCGCCTGGACGGGCAGGACCTCGGTCCTGACGCGGACGCGCTCCTGGCCATGCTGGCCGACACGCTGCACCACCGGGGACCGGACGAGCGGGAATGCCTGCGCCGGGGGCCGGTCGGGCTCGCCTTCACCCGGCTCTCCCTGGTGAATCCGGAGGACGGCAGCCAGCCGCTGATCAGCGACGACCAGAATCTGGTCCTGATCGCCAACGGTGAGATCTACAACCACCGCGAACTCGCGCGGCGACTTCCCTCCGGAACCCGTCTCAAGACCGGTTCGGATTGCGAAGTCCTGCTGTATCTCTACCGTCAGCACGGACTCGACTTCCTTGCCGACGTACGGGGAATGTTCGCTCTTGTTCTTTGGGATCGGGCCAATAATCAACTGATCCTCGCGCGCGACCGGTTCGGCATCAAACCGCTCTATTATCACCGCGACGACCGGCGGATCACGCTCTCCTCGGAAATCAAAGGACTGCTCGTCGATCCGGCCACCCCGCGGGCCTTCGACTGGGAGCGTTCGCTGTCCGTTCCGCTGCTGGCCGCCGCCCCCCATCTCGCGGGCGCGGGCCTGACCACCTGGTTCGAGGGGATCGAGAGCGTCCCGGCCGCGACGATCATGCGCATCGACCTGAACGACGGCCGCACGCGGCACCATCGCTACTGGACGATGCCGGTCGAGGCCGAGGAGGGCACCAGCGCGGAGCAGTTCATCCAGCGCTACGGCGACGTCCTCGAGGAGTCGGTGCGCGACTGCGCCACCGCGGACACCGAGCTCGGCCTGTTCCTGTCCGGCGGCATCGACTCCTCCGCGGTGCTCGCGCTGGCCGCCTCCCAGCTGGACGGGCTGCACACGTTCACCGCGCTGTCCGGCGGCACCCAGGTCAACGGCGACGCCGAGCACGCGAAGTGGCTGGCCGACACCATGGGGATCCACAACCACCAGGTGGTCTTCGGTCCCGATCACGTGCCCACGCCCGAGGCGTGGCGGCGCCTGGTCTGGTTGACCGAGACCCCGATGGCCGGCCCGGAGATCTACTACAAACACGAGCTTCATCGGTACGCCCGGGCCGAACGCCCGCAGCTGCGGGGCATGCTGCTCGGCGCGGCCAGCGACGAGTTCAACGGTGGCTACTCCCGTGACCTGATCGGCGACCAGGACTGGGACTCGTTCCTGGCGAGCCTGCGCTACCTGGACCGGGCCACCCGCCTGGACCGGCACGCCGGCCTGCGCCGCTGGTGGTCCGAGGGCAACGACTTCTTCTCCGACGACGCGATCGCGCACCTCTCCGGCCGGGCCACGCCCGATCTGTACCGCGCCTACCTGGACTCCGAGTACACGAAGATCCAGCAGTACAACGTGTGGCACGAGGACCGGACGGCCGCCGGCAGCGGCACCGAGGCCCGGGTGCCGTTCCTCGATCATCGGCTGGTCGAGATCACCGCGGTGATCCCGGAGCGGCTGCGCCCACGCCTGCTGTGGGACAAGCGGATCCTGCGCGACGCGGTCGCCGGCCGGCTGCCGGACCGGATCGCCCAGCGCCCGAAGGGACCGTTCTTCTACGGCTCGGGCACCGCGCACGCCTACCGGATGCTGGTCCGGCTCATGCGGGCGAACAACGCCGAGCTCGTCGAGCGGGCGCTGGCCGCGCCGGGCGCCGACCGGTACCTCGACGGCGCCGCGATCCGCCACCGCCTCCACGAGTTCGGCACCGGCGAGACCGACGCGCCCGGCGTCGAGATGCTCATGCGGGTGGTGAACATGGGCCTGCTCGCGGAGATGGCGGCGGCCCCACCCCGGCTGGGCGAGCTGTCCGCCGGTGCGATCCGGGTGTCCGCGGCCGCCACCGAGGTCGGTGCCGAGGCGAGCGCGCTGGGCTCGGGCCGCGGCGCGCACGAGGTGCCCGCGCTGGCCGACGGCGTTCAGCTGCTCACCGACACCCGCGGCGAGTGGTACCTGCTGCACGAGGGCCAGATCGAGTTCGTGTTCGAGGAGGGCAACCCGACGCTGAACGTGCTGACGCACGTCGACGGCGAGACCTCGTTCGGTGCCGTCCTCGACAAGGCCGGGGTGGATGCCGACGACGTCCGTGCCGACCTGGACCTCCTCGCCCTCCAGCAGCGCCTGGTCTTCAGCGAGGGAGCCGACTGATCATGTATCAAGAGATGGCCCGGCAGACGCTGCTGGCCGGCGACGCGTCGATCCGGCAGCGCACCACCGCCTACGCCAGCCGCTACGAGCGCTGGGAGGACCTGTCCAGCGTCCGCCGCCGGCCCCGCCGGAACTTCCCGGCGCCGCCGGACGGGAGCCCGCCCGCCGACCTGTTCTTCCCGCCGGAGCTGTACCCCGTGGTGCTGCATCCGCTGGTGGCGGCGAAGGGCGAGACGGTGGGCAAGGCGCTGCTGCTGTGCCGCCTCTACGACTACCTCGACTTCACCGTCGACCTGGAGAACCACGCGGTCATCCCGGTGGCCCAGAAGATCAGCCGGGGCCGCTCCGGGCTGATCCTGCCCGAGCAGATGATGGCCGACGCCTACAAGATCGTCACCGACGAGGCCTGGCACGGGCAGTTCTCCTACGACTTCGCCCGGCAGATCGCGGCCACCACGCTCATCCCCCGCGCCGCCGCGCGGGACACCGGTGTGCCCGCCTTCATGCAACGGCTCGACGACATGCGCGATCAACTTCCCATTTCGGTACGGGGGTTGGAGGCGCTGCTGTTCGCGATCGTCAGTGAAACGCTCATCTCCGGGATCCTCTCCGACATCCCGCGCGACGACCGGCTGCCGGACAGCGTGCGCGAGCTGGTCCGCGACCACGCCGCCGACGAGGGCCGGCACCACATCTACTTCCGGTCGGTGCTGGAGCACCTGTGGCCGGCGCTGACCCCGGAGGAGCGGCGGGCGATCGGGCCGCAGGTCCCCGCCGCCGTCTACGCGTTCCTCGAGCCCGACTACGCGCAGACGTTCCGGCACCTGCTCGGCATCGGGCTGACCGAGGCGCAGGCCGACCAGGTGATCGCCGAGTCCTGGCCGCGGGAGACGGTGCGCCGCGGCATCGCGGAGGCCGCCGCGCCGGTCGTGCGCTACTTCACGAACGCCGGGGCGCTCGACGACGCCCGGACGCTCGACTCGTTCGAGCGGGCCGGTCTCATCGCACGACAGCCGATCGGAGCAGGGGCGACATGGTGACCCAGAGCCTGAGGACCGATGGACCGACCCGTACCCCGGCAAGCTCTTCGGGGTTGACCCCGGCGGCGAAGTTCCGCCGGTTCTGGTTCGCCACCACCGTGAGCAACGCCGGCTCGGCGGTGACGCTGATCGCCCTGCCGCTGGCCGCCCTGACCGTCCTGGGCAGCTCGGCCTGGCAGGTCACCCTGCTCAGCGCGGCCGAGCAGGCCGGCTGGCTGGTGCTCGGCCTGCCGGCCGGGGTGATCGTGCGGCGCTACTCGCTGCGCGGCCTGCAGATCGTGATGGACCTCGTCCGCCTGGTCGCGATCGCCTCGGTGCCGGTGGCCTGGGCGCTGGGCGTGCTCACCTACGCCCAGCTGCTGGTCGCCGCGCTGGCCGTCGGGCTGGCGAGCGTGCTGTTCGACATCGGCAGCACGGTGTTCATCCCGGCGATCGTCGACGCCGACCAGCTCAACGCCCGCAACAGCCTGATGTCCGGGACGCACGCGGTCACCCAGACCGGCGGCCCGTCGCTCGGCGCGCTGATCATCCAGGGGATCGGGCCGGTCGGGGCGCTGCTCGTCGACGCCGTCAGCTACCTGGTCTCCGCGCTGACCCTGCGCACCCTGCCGGAGCACCGCGCCGACCCGGGCCCGAGGTCCGGATCGCTGCCGCTGATCAAGCAGGGCTGGCACTTCGTCGTCCGGCATCCGGTGATGGGACCGTGCCTGGTCTGGGCGACGGTGACGAACTTCTTCTGCTCGGCGATTCTCGCGCTCACGCCGGTCTACCTGGTCCGCGGCGTCGGCGCGCCACCGGTGACGGTCGGCCTGGTCCTGGCCATGGACGGGGCCGGCGGGCTGATCGGCGCGCTGCTGGCGACGCGACTGGCGACCGGGCTGGGCACCGCCCGTACGCTGATCGTCGCGACCCTCGCGGCCGGCGCCGCCGCCCTGGTCATCCCGTTCACGCACAGCTCCGGCACGGTCGGGTTCTTCATGCTCGGCAACCTGGGGCTGAACGCCGGGGTCGTGATCGGCAGCATCCTGACCCGCACCTACCGGCAGACCGCGAGCCCGCCGGAGCTGTTGTCGCAGGTCATGGCGACCACCCGGTTCGTGTCGTGGGGCGCCCTGCCGCTGGGCGCCGCGACCGCCGGACTCGTCGCCGGGGTGGCCGGGCTGCGACCGGCCCTCTGGCTGGTGTGCGCGGGCATGCTGCTCGGCCCGCTCGTCCTGCTGTCGACCCCGCTGCGCCGGCAGCGCGACTTCGGTGGGCAGGACACGCCGTGACCGCGATGTTCGCGACGATCGGGCGGGCGACCCGCGCGCCCGAGACGATGGCCGCTCTGCTGCGGCTCGGCGTCAGCGGGTTCCGCTTCTCCGCCTCCAAGTTCGGTGTGGACGAGCTGGCCGCGCAGGCCGCCGACGCCCGGGCCGCGAGCCGGGCCGTCGGCCGGCCGGTCGATCTGCTGCTCGACCTGCCCGGCTCGAAGATCCGGTTCGCCAACCCGGAGATCATCGACCTCGACACCACCCGCGTGCTCCGGATCCACTTCGGCCCGTGGCCGCCGGCGAGTGAGCCGGGCCTGGTCGACGTGGGCCTGCCGGATCCGGAGCTGGGTCGGGAGATCGGCGTCGGGGACGTCCTGCTGGTCGGCGACGGCGAGATCGCGCTGCGGGCGGTGGCGGTCTCGGACGGCTGCTGCACCGTCGAGGCGCTCACCGGCGGCCTGCTGGCCCCGCGCAAGGGCGTCTGGCTGACCGGGAAAGCGGCCCACCGCCGCCCGTCCGGTGCCCGGTCGGACCTCGACCTGCTCGATCGGCTGGACAACTCGGCGTTCACCGGGGCGATCGTCTCGTTCGTCGAGGACCCGGCCGCGCTGGCGCCGGTCCGCGCCCGCTGGGGCCACCGCGGCGGCAACGCCGTCGTGGCGAAGGTGGAGACGAGGGCGGGCGTGGCCCGGATCGCCGACATCGCCCGGGCCGCGGACAGCGTGCTGATCGGCCGGGGCGACCTGCTGCTCGACACCGGGGTGCTGGACTTCCATCGGCTGTGCGCGAGCGCCGTACGCCGGTGCCGCGACGTGTCCGTGCCGGTGGTCGTGGCCACCCAGCTGCTGTCCGGTCTGGAGCACTCGTGGCTGCCGCTGCGCTCCGAGCTCGCCTACCTGTGCGGGCTGCTGGAGTCGGGGGTGGACGGGCTGCTGCTGGCGGCCGAGACCACCGGCGGCAGCGATCCGCTGCGCACCACGCGGCTGCTCGCCGACCTGATCCAGCGGTACCCGGCCGCTGACCGACTCGATGACAAGGAGACCTCCGGATGTCCGTAGACGACCGGCTCACCGGCATACTCGAACCCCTCGGCCCGGAGGCGAGCAGCTACGCCTTCCCGCCCACCCCGACCCCGTGGGCGCACTCGTACGGCGTCACCGCCGGCGCCGTCAGCCTGGTGGCCCGCCTGGTCACCCTGGAGCTCACCGACCGGCCCGACATCGAGGCCGAGTTCGAGATCGCCCGCCTCCTCGGCGAGCACGGCCTCGGCCCCCGGGTGCGTCACGCCGACCCGGTGACCGGCGTGCTGGTCATGGACAAGGTCGAGGACGCCGCCAACGTCCGCTCCCCCGCCCTCTGGCAGGTCCTGACGCTGGCGCGGACGCTGCGCCGGCTGCACTCGCTCCCGCTGGACGCGCTCCGGCTCGCCGAGGCACCCCGCCTGCACGTCCGCAAGCGCGACAGCGCGAGCACCGCGGCGGCGCAGCTGAGCGCCGGTCTCCCCCGGCTGGCGATCTACCGGGAGGCGTTCGAGCGGTTCGACGCGCTGCGCGACGACCTGCGGCGGCTGGACGTCGCGGACCGGCTGTGCCACAACGACCTGAACCCGGGCAACGTGCTGTTCGACGACTCGCGCGCCTGGCTCATCGACTTCGACCACGCGGGCGCCGCCGACCCGCTGTTCGACGTGGCCACCGCCGCGCTGTCGTTCGGCCTGGACGAGACCGTTCGCGGGCGGTTCCTGCAGGCGTACTTCGACCGCCCGGCGACCGCGGCCGAGCTGGCCCGGATGGAGCTGCTGACCTGCCTGATGCTGCTGCGCTACGGCATCTCCGCGCTGTCGCTGGTCCCGGCGGAGATGCGTGGGTCGCTGAGCACCTGGACGCCGGAGATGGTC
The DNA here is from genome assembly GCF_019704555.1 of Actinoplanes sp. L3-i22. Taxonomy (NCBI): domain Bacteria; kingdom Bacillati; phylum Actinomycetota; class Actinomycetes; order Micromonosporales; family Micromonosporaceae; genus Actinoplanes; species Actinoplanes sp. L3-i22. The sequence goes on along the minus strand of NZ_AP024745.1, from coordinate 5,476,238 downwards.
GGCGAGCGGCCGTTCGACTTCGCCCCGCTGGAGAACGAGACCCGGGGATGGCTCGTCTTCCGGCTCAGCCTCTCCTTCGTCCACGCGGGCCTGGCCCGGATCGCCGCGGAACCCGCCGTCCGCGCCCTGGCGACCCTCGGCCTGCGGCAGCCGAGCCTGGCCGGCGCGCGATGACCCGCATCGTCGCCACCGTCGGGCCGGCCTGCTCGTCCGAGGCGGGCCTCACCGACCTGCTCAAGGCCGGGGTGGACCAGTTCCGGTTCACCGCGTCCAAGACGCCGGTCGCACGGCTGATCCCGCTCGCCGAGACCGTCCGGCGGCTCGCCGGCGACCTCGGCCGTGAGGTCGAGCTGCTGATCGACCTGCCCGGCGCCAAGACCCGGCTGACCAACGACGACTACCTCGACCTGGCCGGCGTCACCGAGCTGGTGCTGAGCTTCGACGGCAGGCCCGGTCAACCGGCCGGGCCGACGCCCACGCTCGGGGTCGACGGACGCGACGCCCGGGACCCGCTGCCCGGGATCGGCGACATCGTCGTGGTCGGTGACGGCGAGGACGCGTTGCGGGTCGTCGCCGTCGGGCTCGACTCCTGCACGGTGACGCCGCTGACCAGGGGTGTTCTCGGGATCCGGCGAGGCGTCCAGTTCCCGGGCGCCACCCGGGCCGGGGGCTTCACCGGATACGACCTCGACGGCCTGCGAGCCGTCGCCGGCGGTCCCTTCGACGCCGTGATCATCTCGTTCGCCGAGTCGGCCGGCCAGGTCGAGCAGGCCCGCGCGCTGCTGCGACAGTCGGCCGCGGTGATCGCCAAGATCGAGACCGGGGCCGGGGCGCGGGCCGCGGCCGAGATCGCCGGCGCCGCCGACGGCATCCTGCTCGGCCGTGGTGACCTGCTGCTGGACACCGGGGTGATCGAGTTCTACGCCGCGTACCGCCGGGTGCTGGACGCCGCGCACGCGGCCGGCTGCCCGGTGCTGGTCGGCACCCAGTTGCTGACCAGCCTGGCCGCCGGCTGGCTGCCGCACCGCTCCGAGCTCGCGCACGTCAGCGCGCTGATCGAGGAGGGCGTGGCCGGCCTGATGCTCGCCGAGGAGACCGCCGGGGCCGACGACCCGGTCCGCGCGGTCGCCCTGCTCGACGACCTGCGCGGGGTCTACGCGCCGGCCGCGACCCGTACCCCGCTGTTCGCCCGCCGCCGCTGACCGACCCGGAAGGAGGCACCGTCATGGCCCGTCCCGTCCTGCCCGGCATCCTGCTCGAAGGGCACGAGTGCAGCGGCAAGACCACCGTGGCCCGGCTGGTCGCCGCCGACCTGGCAGCGGCCGGCCGGCGGGTCGCCGCGGCGCACGCCACGGTGACCAGCAGCGGTCTGCTGGACGCCATGCTGCACGAGGCGGTGGCGACGTTCGCCGACTCGGCCGGCCGGCCGTTCCGGGACCCGCGGCTGTGGCGCCGCTTCAACAGCGTGCGGTCCGCGCAGCTGATGATCGACGCGGAGCTGGTCGCCGCGCAGGAGCCGCCCGGCCGGTACGACGTGTTCCTGCAGGACCGCTACTGGCTCACCCAGCATGCGTTCAACACCTTCCTGACCCCGGGCGCGCGCTACCTGACCCGCGAGTGGATCGACGCCCACGCGCCCCGGTTCACCGTGCAGGTCTATCTGACCTGCGACCCGGCCACCCGGGTGCGGCGCACGGTGGCCCGCCCGGCCAAGCACGCGGTCAACGCGTTCCTGCAGCGCCACATCGACGAGATCGCGGTGCTCGACGAGCTGACGATCGAGCAGCTGGTGGATCGCGACGAGTGGACCGTGCTGTCGTCGTCCGCCGGCACCCCGCGCGCCCTGGCCGACGAGGTGCTGCGCCTGTTCCACGCCCGGCTTCCCCGGCCCCTCTTGATGGAAAGGGTTTGACCATGAAGGAAAGCGCCCAGTTCCTGCCGGCCGAGATGCGGCGGTACATGCTCGCGCACAGCGCCCCGCTCGACGCGATCCAGCGCCGGGTGGTCGAGCGGACCACCGAGTTCCCCGAGGTCGCGCACTGGCAGACCGCGCCCGAGCAGAGCGCGTTCCTCACCCTGCTGGTGCGGGCGCTCGGCGCGCGCCAGGCGGTCGACGTCGGCACGTTCACCGGCCTGTCCGCGCTCGCCATCGCCCGCGGCCTGCAGCCGGGCGGCACCGTGGTGAGCTGCGACGTCTCGGAGGAGTTCACCGAGGTGGCCCGCGAGGCGTGGCGGGCCGCCGGGGTCGACGACCGCGTCGACCTGCGGATCGCGCCGGCCCTGGACACCGTGCGCGCCCTGCCCGACGTGCCCTACCTGGACTTCTCGTTCGTCGACGCGGACAAGACCGGATACCAGGAATACCTCGAAGAGCTTCTGGTACGGACCCGGCCGGGCGGCATCCTCGCGTTCGACAACGTCTTCCGCAGCGGCCGGGTGCTGCGCCCGGAGAGCGAGGTCGACGACGCCGTCATCGACTTCAACGCCCGCCTGGTCAAGGACGACCGCGTCGACGTCGTGATGGTCCCGATCGCCGACGGCATGACCCTGGCCTGGCGGCGATGACCACCACCACCGCGCAGGACTGGCTGGCCCCGCTGTACGAGCGGGACCTGATCCCGGACGGCACCGTCGCGGCGTTCCTGGTCGGCTCGGCCGCCCGCGGCTGGCACAACGCCCGCAGCGACTTCGACATCTACGTGGTCACCACCGACGTGTGGCAGACCGAGACCAGCGGCACCATCCGGATGCCGCTCGACCCGCCCCGGGTCAGCACCGAGCGCTTCTTCGACGACGAGCAGCGCTGGGAGGTCACCTACTGGCTGGCGAGCCAGATCGACCAGATGCTCGCCAAGGTCAGCTGGGCGGTCTACGACAGCGGCATCGTCGCCAACGAGGCGCTCTCCCCGCGCGAGGAGACCACGATCGCCCGGCTCGGGCACTGCCTCCCGCTGCTCGGCCACGCCTGGATCGAGGACCGGTACGAGCAGCTCAAGGCGTCCGCGTTCCGGTCCATCGTCACCGCCCGCTCGTTCAGCCTGGCCGACGACGCCGCCGAGGACGCGCTGGGACAGCTGGAATCCGGGCAGTTGGAGAGCGCGGTGCTGTCCGGCCGCCGGGCGCTGGGCCACGCCGTCGACGGGCTGCTGGAGAGCGCGGGCGAGTTCGGCAGTCACATGCCCAAGTGGCGACCCGTGCGCTTCCGGGCCGCCGCCCCGGAGATCCTGTCGTTCGAGCGGTACTGGGCGCTGGAGACGATGCGCGACTACGACCCGGCCGACCCGCAGGCCTGGGTCCAGCAGGTACTGACCGTCTGCCAGGACATCTCGGTGCACGTGGAGGTTCGATGACCGCCGTACGGGACATTCCGCGCCGGGCTCTGGGCGTGCCCTTCCGCCGCGTCGCCGGCAAGCTGATCGTGGGCGTCGAGGCCGACGCGCTGGAGTTCGACGACGTGGGCACGCTGATCATCACGTCGGCGAACGGGCGCAACCGGGTCGCCGACATCGCGCGGATCGTCGCCGAGGCCTACGAGTGCGAGCCGACCGACGTGCAGCCGGACATCGCCGAGTTCCTGGCGGAGCTCAGCGACGGCGGCATCGTGGAGTGGCTCGCCTGATGCCGGCGTTCGCCTTTCCGGGCCAGGGCTCCCAGGTGCCCGGCATGGGACGGGACCTGTTCGACCTGTTCCCGGACCACGTGCGCGAGGCGGACGAGGTGCTCGGCTGGTCCGTACCGGAACTCTGTCTCGGAACGGATGTCGAGCGGCTCGGACAGACCCGCTTCGCCCAGCCGGCGATCTTCGTCGTCAACGTGCTCGGCTATCTGCGTTTCCAGCGGCGCTGCCCCAGCCGGCCGTCCTACCTGCTGGGGCACAGCCTCGGCGAGTACTGCGCGCTGCACCTGGCCGGCGCGTTCGACTTCCGGACCGGGCTGGCCCTGGTGGCCCGGCGCGGCGAGCTGATGGCCCAGGCGGCGAGCGGCGCGATGGCGGCGGTGATCGGCCTCGATCCGGCCCGCGCCGCCTCGGTCACGGCGGGCTGGCCCGGCGGTGGCATCTGGGTGGCCAACTACAACGCCCCCGACCAGATCGTCGTCTCCGGCCGGGCGGATCAGGTGCCCGCGGCGGAGCAGTACTTCCTCGGCGAAGGCGCCACCGCCTACCTGCCGCTCCGCGTCAGCGGCGCGTTCCACTCCCCGCTGATGCGCCCGGCGGAGCAGGAGTTCGCGCGGGTGCTCGCCGGGACGCCGGTGTCGCCGCCGCGGATCCCGGTGATCAGCAACCTGACGGCCCGGCCGTACACCGCGGCCGAGCTCCGGCCGACCCTGAGCGCCCAGATCTCCGGCTCGGTGCGCTGGACCGACAGCATCCGCCTGCTGCTCGACCGCGGCGAGACGCGCGTCGTCGAACTGGGCTCGCGCCCCATGCTGACCCCGATGATCCAGAAGATCGCCGCCGGCCGGCCCGGTTAGTCAGTCGATCCGGTAGGCGGCGGCGCCGTCGTGCAGGAAGCGGGCCCGCCCGTTCTCGTCCGAGCCGACCAGGGACCAGACCTGGTGCCCGTCGGACGTCGGTTCGACGGTGATGATCGAGCTGTCGGTGCGGCGGACCACCTCGACCCGATCCCGGGCCCCGGCGAGGCCGGTACGCGGGTGGTACGTCAGAAATGCCCGCCCGCCCTCGCTGCTGAGCGTGATGTCGTACAGCGTGGAGCGGTAGGTGCCGCACATCCGGCCCGCGTCGATCCCGGCCGGGTCCGCGGGCGGCGTGGGCAGCGGAGGCGTCTCGATGCCGGCGAGATCCCGGAGCGCCGTATCGAAGATCTCGTAGGCCAGTGGTGCGCCGCCCGTGCTGTTGGTCAGCACGACCACCGCGACACCCGCCGCCGGGACCACCCGCAGGAACGCCTTCTGCCCCTTGGAGACACCGGTGTGGCCCACCACCCCGTCCGGGTAGAGCATCCAGCCGAGCCCCCAGCCGACGACCCCGCCGCCGAAGTCCGGGACGGACGCGACCTGGGGTTCGCGCAGTGCCGCCAGCGCCGGATCGGTGAGGTGCAGGCGGACGAACTCCAGCAGTTCCCGGGCGCTGATCGCGAAGTGCGAGCCGCTGGGCGCGGAGTAGTAGGAGACCGCCCAGTCCTTTGCCGGTACCACCGCCGTACCGGTCTGGACGTGGCCGGTCGCGGCACGCTGCAGGATCGCCTCGTAGGTGTCGGTCGCGGCGGTGTGCAGGCCCAGCGGGGTCACCAGGCGTTCGCGCAGCACGTCGTGGAAGGGCTTGCCGCGCAACACCTCCACCAGCCGGCCGAGCACCACGTACCCGCTGTTGGAGTACGAGAAGACGGTGTCCGGCGGCAGGAGCTGGTCCACCTCGGCGAGCGTGGCGACGAACCGCTCGATGGCGTCGTCGTTGCGACCGGTGTCGGTGAAGTGGTTGCCGTCGATCCCGCCGGTGTGGGTGAGCAGGTGGCGGGCGGTCAGCGTGGCGGTGGCGGCCGGATCGCTGAGCCGGAAGCCCGGCAGGTAGTCGCGCACCGGCCGGTCGAGCTCCAGTAGGCCCTCGCCGACCAGCTGCTGGAGCAGCGTGGCCGTCCAGATCTTGGTGATCGAGCCGACCTTGAACACCGAGTCGGTCGTGGCCGCCACCCGGGTGCGCAGGCTCAGCAGGCCCGCGGCCTGGTCCCGGATCTCCCCGCCGGCCAGCACGGCGACCTGCGCGCCCGGCACGTTGTACCGGGCCACCAGCTCGCCGAGATTCCACCGCATCCCGTCAGGCTACGGAGCCCGGGAAACTCCGGTGCGCCGGCCGAGCGCCGACACTAGGGTCGCGCCATGGAGATCCGTGCGGTACGGCCGGCCGAGGAGCCGGTTGCGGAGGGGGTCGTCGCGGCGGCATTCGGCGAGCCGGCGGACGGACGCGTGGTGCGGATGACGCGCGCTCTGCGGGCCGGCGGAGCGGCTCGGGCGAGTCTGGTCGCGGTTGCCGACGGGGAACTGATCGGGCACGTCGGGCTCTCGCGCGGCTGGGTGGACGCCCGGCGCGAGCTGGTCGAGGTGCTGGTGCTCTCCCCGCTGTCGGTGCGGCCCGACCGCCAGGGCCACGGCGTCGGCACCGCGTTGGTCGCGGCGGCGCTGGCGACCGCGGAAGGCAGCGGCGCGCCTGCGGTCTTCCTGGAAGGCAGCCCGGACTACTACGGGCGCCGCGGGTTCGGCTCCGGCTCCGCGCTCGGGTTCGACCGGCCCTCGGCGCGGATTCCGGACCCGGGGTTCCAGGTGGCGCTGCTGTCGTCGTACCGGCCGTGGATGGTCGGGCGGCTGATCTATCCCGAGGCGTTCTGGACCACCGACACGGTCGGTCTGCGCGACCCCGACCTGGAGCTGGTGGAAGCCCGGATCGCGTCGGGAAGCTAGGCGTCAGCGCGGGAAGTTGGCTCGCAGGTAGGCCAGGAGCGCGTCCCGACTGTCCGGGGTGGCCACCGCGGCGAGGTGGCCGTCCGGGCGGATCAGCAGCGTGCTGCCCGGGCGCAGGCCCACCCGGCGCCGCCACCGGCCGGCGATGTCGAAGAGCGCGTCCGTCTGCGCGGGACGACGATGCCGCTGATGCGGCGACGTCCGCTCGTGCACGACGAACGCGGAGATCTCGTCCGGCATCGTGATCGGCGGCTGCGGCCCGTCGGCGAACGTCAGGGCGACGTGCCGCCGCGCGCCGAGCTCCTGCAGCAGGTCGAAGGGCGAGCCGTCCCCGGTGACGACGTCGCACGCCGGCATCCGCTGCCCGGCCTGGAGCGGGGAACCGGCTACCGCCACGCCCGGATAGCCGACCCGGAACTGACTGACCTTGTCCAGCTCCCGCGCGTGATACCGGGGCAACCGCAGCAGGTAGTTCTGGTACCGCAGCAACCGCCGCTTGATCCGGTTCCGCCCGAACACCCGCGCGCTGATCAGGTTGTTGTACGCGAACAGCTGCCGCGCCACCGCGGACCGCTCGGCGTGATAGCTGTCGAGCAGCGCGGCGTCACCCTCCCCGCGCACCACCCGGCCGAGCTTCCAGGCCAGGTTGATCGCGTCCTGGATGCCGGTGTTCAGCCCCTGCGCCCCGATCGGGCTCTGCACGTGGGCCGCGTCCCCGGCGAGGAACACCCCGCCGCGGCGGAACTCGTCCGCGACGTACTGTCGCGGGTTGAATCTTGTCACCCAGAAGGGGTCACCGAGGGTGACCCGGTCGAGGCCCACCCGGCCCAGCAGGTAGCGGAAGCGCCGCAGCACGAACTCCTCGTCGGCCTCCGCGGCCTGGGTCCGGCAGGTGGAGACCAGCCGGAAGTAGCGGCCGTCGATCGGCAGGATGAACAGGGTGGTGCCCTCGCCCAGGTAGTAGGCGTGCCGGTCCTCGGGGTCGGGCAGGTGGCCGGTCATCTCGACGTCGGCCATGATGAACGTCTCGTCCTGCTGGGCGCCGTCGAACCGGAAGCCGAGCGTCTCGCGCACCCGGCTGTGGCTGCCGTCCGCGCCGACCACGAACCGGGCGGTGATCGTCTCGCCGCCCGCGACCGTGCCGACGTGGTGATCGCCCTCCGTGCGCAGGTCCCGCAGCGCCACGCCCCGCTCGACCTTGACACCCCGCCCGGCCAGCGCGTCCACCAGGATCCGGATCGTCCGGTACTGGCTCAGGTGCAGGAAGCCGGGGTAGGCGCCGTCCAGGTCACCCAGGTCGGTGACGGCGATCGTGCCGCCGCGCTCGGTGTGGTGGTGCATGCGCTGCGACAGGATGCCCTCGGTCAGGCAGGGCGGGGCCAGCCCGAGCATGTGGAAGCACTCCAGGGTGCGCGGCGTGAGCGTCATCGCCTTGCTCAGCTCGGACCACTCGTCGCGCTTGTCGATGATCCGCACCGAGGCCCCGTTGTCGGCCAGCGCGCAGGCGAGCGTCAGCCCGACCGGGCCGGCGCCGACGACGAGCACATCGACCTTCTCCGCGTTCATTGCCGTCCGCCTCTCATTCAGCGCAGCCGATCTCTGACGATGTCCAGCGTCCGGTCGCGGTGCTGGCCGGGGTGCAGGAAGAAGTGGTCGCCGTCGAGCACGTGGCAGTCGAAGCCGGCCGTGGTCCAGCGCTGCCAGTCGCGCATCTCGGGTTCGCCGACGCGGTCGTCGTGGCGGCCGTGGATCGCGGTGATCGGCACGTCCAGGACGGTCGCGTCGGCCGGCTGGAAGCTGCCCACCAGGCTGATGTCGCCGGCCAGGATCGGCAGGCTGAGCCGGGTGAAGTCCAGCTGCGGGTCGTCGACCGGCGGGAACCGGAAGATCTCGGCCAGGGCGGCCAGCTCGGCCGAGCCGAGGGCGTGGATCTGCTCGGCGTCCGGGACCCGGTCGTACCCGGCCGCGTGCAGCGCCCGCAGACAGTCCAGGTAGAACGGGTTGCCGGCGCCGCCCGGGCTGCTGAACGCGCCGACGGTCAGCTGCCGCACGGCGGTGTTGCCGCGCTCGGCGAGCCGCAGCGCCAGCACGTAGGCGATCAGCGCGCCGGCGCTGTGCCCGTACAGGTGCAGCGGCACGTCCGAGGCCGCCTCGACCTCGCCGATCAGGTCGTCGACCAGCCGATGGACGTCCGGGATCAGCCGATCGCCGATCCGGTCGCCGCGGCCGGGCAGCGCGACCGGGCACACCTCGACGTCGTCGGGCAGCTGCTTCTGCCAGCCCTGGAACAGCAGCGTGCTGCCGCCGCCGTAGGGCACGCACAGCAGACGCAGCCGTGGCTTTCCCGGTCGCAAGGACAGATACCCCCTTCGACGTACGGGCGAGCCCCCGGTCCCCACCCCGCCGGTCAGCGTGTCCGCCAGCTGAGCGATCGAGATCCCCCGCACGATGTCCTGGAGCCCGACCCGCCCGCTCCGGTTCACCGGCCCGATCGCGTGGAAGAGCCGATTGGCCAGCAGCGAGTCCACCCCGAGATCCCGGGTGCTGTCGCCCGCCCCGATGTGCTCGGCGGCGGTGCCGGTCAGCGCCGACACCACCCCGCGCAACGCCCCGGCCAGGGCCGCGGGGTCGCCGAGCGCCGCCGGGTCGAGCCGCGGGTCCTCGGCCGGTGGCGCGGCCGCGGCCAGGACCGAGTCGATGCCGCCGGCGATCCGGCGCACCACGCAGCGGAACTCGACCAGCACCCGGGCCTTCTCGTCCAGCACCATCAGCCGGCCGGCCACGCTCGCCGCGTCCGGCTGCGGCCGCACGTCGTCGAGCCGCAGGTGCGCGGGCCGCGCGTAGCCGCCCGGGTGCACCACCAGCGAGCTGAGCGTCTCCACCATGAACGCCGCGTCGCGCGGCACCGCGTCCGGCAGCACCACGTGGAACAGCTGGGCCGCGCCGTCGAAGAGTCCCGGCGCCACCACCGCGGCGGCCCGGGCCACCTCGGCCGCGAAGGCCGGGTCGACGTCGGCCAGCACGCCGTCCGCGTCCCGGCGGACGTCCCCGACGGCCCGCACGCTCGGGCCCAGCCGCATGCCCCGCTCGTCCAGCCCGGCGTAGAACGCGGCGCCGGACATCAGCGGCGTGGTGATCCCGGCCGGATCGGCCGGGCCGGGCGGCGTCTTGCGCTGCGCCAGCCGGCCGCTGACGTGCAGCTGCCAGCGGTTGCTCGCGGCGTCCACCAGCGAGTGGAACGCGAACTCCGGCTGGGTGCCGGGCACGTCGGTGAACGTCAGTCGCACGCTGACCGGCTCCGCCGCCACGACCAGCGCGGTGCTGAACCGCATCCGCTCGATGTCGAACTCGGCGTCCGGGCGGGACAGCGCCGCCGCCCGCAGCAGCATCTCGATGAAGTAGCCGATGTGCACGATGTGGTGGGTGTCGGCCAGCGGCAGCGACGTCGCGTCGAGCACGAACTCGAACTCGTCGGCGGCGCCCGGCGACAGGTGCACGGCCGGTTCCAGCACGTCGTCGCGGACCGGTCGCGGGGGCTGGTCGTCCGGCTCGAACGCGAACGCGTGCGGCGTCTCGTCCATCGGCGTGGTCGGCAGCAACACCCTTCGGACGGACGACCCCGCGTACAGCGCCCGCCAGTCGAGGTCCACGCCGAGCTCGAAGAGGCGCAGCAGCACCGACAGCAGGGCCTCGTGGGGGTCCTCGCCCGGCCCGAAGTCGACGATCTCCACCGGCCGGTCCGCGGGCACGGGTGCGGAGCCCGGCGCCACCGCGATCCGCACGCCGTGCTCGGCGCAGAGCGCGGCGACCGCGTCCGGATCGGGCCGGGCCGAGGCCGCCCGCGGCCAGTAATCCGGATCGGACAGCTGGCGGGGGCCGACGAACCCGCCGTCGCGCGGGCAGACGATCGCCGCGGCGACCCGCCCGGGTGTGCCGCCGGGCGCCGCCGGGCCGGGGGTCGCGGTGCTCAGCCGGGACAGCTCGGTCAGGGCCGCCTCGGCGGTGAGCGCGCCGGTCTCGACGGCCACGGCGAGGAGCGCGGGGCCCTCGCCGTACCAAATCGCGGGTTTGATCTTGAAGTCGCGGAGCATCCCGATCGTGCCGCAGAACGTCGCGACCTGGAAGACCGCCTGCTCCACGGGGTCGTCGCGGCCCGCCTCCGTGGCCAGCAGGCGATCCAGCGGTTCGCCGCCGAGCGCCGCCCAGGCCTGCGCGAGGCGGGCGAAACCGGCGCGGAAGCCGGGGAACTCGCGGTGCCAGGCCGCCGCCCGGGCCGGTGGCACCGAGCCGGCCAGCACGAAGGCGAGCTTCGCCGGCCCGGACCCGGTGACGAACTGGGCGGTCTCCCGGTACGCCGCGAGCGCCGTGCGCAGCTCGTCCCGGTCCGCGCCGGTGACGTAACCGCGGAAGGAACCGTGCTCGCGCCCGGTCGCCCGGGTGAAGCTGACGTCCGCGGCCCGGATGGTGTCGTCGGCGGCCAGATGCGCGGTGAGGTCGGCGACGCACGCGTCGAGCGCCGCCGCCGACCGCCCGGACAGCAGCACGGCCTGCCGGCGGGCGGTCGGCGCCGGCGCGGCCGGTTGCCCGGCGGGCCGGCTCAGGATCGCGTGCGCGTTGGTGCCGCTGAAGCCGAACGAGCTGACCGCCCCGGTCAGCGGCCGCCCCTGGGCCCGCAACGGATGCCGGTCGGCCGGCACCCGCAGCCGCAGCGCGTCGAAGTCGAGGTTGTCGTTGACCGGCCCGGCCGGCACCTGCGCCGGCGCCTCGCCGTGCCGCAGCACCAGCATCAGCCTGATCAGCGAGACGATGCCGGCCGCCGCTTCGAGGTGCCCGATCTGGGCCTTCGCCGAGCCGACCACCAGCGGATCCCCGGGCGCGCGGGCCGGGCGGAGCGCCTCGCTCGCCGCGGCCAGCTCGATCGGGTCGCCGAGCGGCGTTCCGGTGCCGTGCGCCTCCAGGTAGTCGACGTCGGACCCGGACAGGCCGGCCCGGCGCAGCGTGCTCTCGATCAGCTCGCGCTGCGCGCGCCCGTTGGGCACGGTCAGCCCGCTGCAGGTGCCGTCGTGGTTGACCCCGGTGGCCCGGATGATCGACAGCACCTGGTCCTGATCGCGCTCGGCGTCGGCGAGCCGCTTGAGCACCACCACGCCGCCGCCCTCGCCGCGCCCGTAGCCGTCGCCGCCCGCGCCGAACGAGTGGCAGCGGCCGTCCGAGGCGAGCGCGCCGACCCCGGCCAGAACGGTGAACACCGACGGGTCGAGCAGCAGGTTGACACCGCCGACCACCGCGACGTCGCAGTCGCCGCCGCGGATCGCCTCGGCGGCCAGATGCAGCGCGACCAGCGACGACGAGCAGGCGGTGTCGATCGACACGGCCGGGCCGTCGAAGCCGAAGGTGTGGCTGATCCGCCCGGAGACCACGCTGTTGAGCATGCCGGTGGCCAGGTACCGGCCCGGCGCGCCGGCGCTGCGGCCGAGCGCGCCGTACTCGCCGCCGATCACCCCGAAGTAGACGCCGACCCGCCCGCCGACCCGGTGCGGGTCGTAGCCGGCGCGTTCCAGCGCCTGGACGGTCAGCCGGAGCGCCATCCGCTGGGTCGGGTCCATGTCGCGCGCCTCGGTCGGCGAGATCCCGAAGCGGCGCGGGTCGAACCGCATCACGTCGGCGTCGAGATAGTGGGCCCGGGTGTGCGTCCGCGCCCCCGGGTGCCGCCGGAAGTACCGGTCGTAGACCGCCCGCACCCACGGGCTGGCCGGCCCGTCGCTCAGGCAATCCGTTCCGGACCGCAGCAGCGACCAGAAGTCCTCCGGCGAGGTGACCCCGCCCGGCAGCTCGCACGCCGCGCCGATGATCGCCACCGGACCGGCGGCGTCCCGCCCGGCCGCCTCCCGGTTCAGCTCCCGGATCGTGCTCAGCGACTTCCTGAGCAGCACTTTCAGCTTGTCGACCTCGGCCGTCCCGGACATCTAGACCACCTCACTGAGCAGACGTTCCAGATCGATCGCCGAGAGGCTCTCGATCTCCTGGTCGTCCAGCTCGGCCAGCGCGGACGGGGCCGGCCCGCCGTCGAGCCGCCCCGACAGGTAGTGGACGAACTGCGTGATCGTCGGGTGGTCGAAGGCCGCGGAGAGCTCGGGTTCGACCGCCAGGTCGCGCACGATCGCCGAGCGGACCGCCTCCAGGTGGATCGACGTCATTCCAAGATCAAAAAATCCGGTTTCGGTACGGGGCAACTCCCCGGCCGGATACCCGAGCACCCCCGCGATCTGCTGTTGCAGGTAGTCCCGCAGCCGCTGCTGACGGACCAGCGCCGGCACCTCCCGCACGTCGCCGACCACCGGCGGCGCCGGCTCGACCCGCTCCGCCGTCGGCCAGTACCGCCGTCGCGACGACCGGGTCGGCGGCAGGTACACCGGTCGTTCGCCGGCCAGCTCCGGATAGACCCGCACCCAGTCGACCGGATAGCCGACCGCCCACAGCCGGGCCAGCTGCCGATGCCGGCCCCGCGCCGCCAGCCCCGCCGCATAGGCCCGGTCCCCGTCGTCGTCCGGCTCGTCGAAGACGCCGCACTCCACGGTGTTCCGGTAGATCCCGTCGCGGACCAGCGCCCGGCAGTCCCCGACCCGGTCCAGGTAGGTCTGCAGCCGCTCGGCGACCTCGCCGACCGAGCCCGCGCTGAACGACAGCCGGTGCGCCCCGGTCTCCCTGCCGCACAGCAGCGTCTTCGCCACCCCGGGCAGCGTGACCGCGTGCGCGAACGCGACCGTCTCCCGGCGGCTCTCCCGCAGATAGCGGGACAGGTCCCGGGCCCGCGCGGTCAGCGACTCGTCGTCGTGGCCGGAGACGGCGATGACGAACGGACGGTCGTCGGCTGCCATGGTCAGGCCTCCTCCATCACGAGGTGGACGTTCGTGCCGCCGGCCCCGATCGAAGTGATGCCCGCGCGGCGCGGCACCTCGCCGAAGCCCATCGCGACCGGGTCCCAGGGCGCGAACGTGCGCTGGACGTGCACCGGGGAGGCGGCGAAGTCGATCTCGGGGTTGGTCCGCTCCGCGTGCAGCGACGGCACCAGCGCCCGGTGCTGCATCTGCAGCAGGACCTTGGCGACCTGGGCCACCCCGGCGGCCGCCTCACCGTGCCCGATGTTCGACTTGACCGACCCGATCGCGCACTGCTGCCGGCGGGACAGGTGCGGCTCGAACGCCGCGCGCAGCCCGGCGATCTCGATCGGGTCACCCAGCCGCGTGCCGGTGCCGTGCGCCTCGACGTAGCTGATCGTCGCCGGATCCACCGCGGCCCGCCGCAGCGCCCGGTCGATCGCCGCGGTCTGCGCGGCCGGGCTGGGCACGCTGAAGCCGTTAGTGCGCCCGCCGTGGCTGAGCGCGCTGCCGCGGATCACCGCGTACACCCGGTCGCCGTCGCGCCGCGCCGCCGCCAGCGGCTTGAGCAGGAACGCCCCGACGGTCTCGGCCGGCACGTAGCCGTCGCCGCCCGCCCCGAACGCCCGGCAGCGCCCGTCCGAGGACAGGAACCGGTAGTGCGCGAGCATCTGGTACTTCGACGGGTGCAGCGACAGGTTGACCCCACCGGCGACGGCCATCTCGCACTCCCCGCGGCGCAGGCTCTCGCAGGCCAGGTGCAGCGCGTACAGCGCGGAGGAGCAGGCGGTGTCCACCGTCAGGCTCGGCCCGCGCAGATCCCAGGTGTAGGACACCCGGTTGGCGATCGCGTAGGTCTGCGAGTTGATCGGCGCACCCGTACCGGCCTCGTGCTGAACCAGCTGATAGTTGTTGACCGTCGCCCCGGCGAAGACCCCGACCTCGTTGCGGTGCACCTCGCGCAGCCGCTCCCGCGAGTAGCCGGCGACCTCCAGGCAGCCGCGGACCGACTCCAGGAACAGCCGCTCCTGCGGGTCCATGAAGATCGCGTCGGCCGGCGCCACCCCGAAGTGGTCGGCGTCGAAGAGCTCCACGTCCGACAGGAACCCGCCCCACTTGGCATAGACCTTCTCGGGTACGCCGCGACGCGGGTCGAAGTATCGATCGTGATCCCAGCGCGACCGCGGGATCTCGGTGATCGAGTCCCGCCCGTCGCGGAGGTTCGCCCAGAACTCCTCGATCGTGTCCGCGCCCGGGAACCGCCCGTCGAAGCCGATGATCGCGATGCCCGACTCGTCCGGCGGGCCGGTCGGGCGACTCGCCGGGGCTCTGGTCGCCTCGACGTCGTAGTCGCGCGACAACCGGGCCGCCACCGCGGCCACGTCCCGGCACTCGAAGAACAGGGTGGCCGAGATCTCCCCGAACCGGGTGCGCAGCTGCGCGTTGAGCGTGTGGATGATCAGCGAGTCGATGCCCAGGTCGGCGAAGGGCGTGTCCGGCCGGACCGCCGCGGGCGCCACCCTGGTCGCCGCCGCCACCAGCCCGCACAGCACCGACTCCAGTTCGGCGGGCCCGTCCGCCGGCCGGGTCTCGTCCGCTTTCGCGTCGGCCGGCCGGGTCTCTTCCGCTTTCGCGTCGGCGTGGACGTGCGGATGGCGGTCGAACGCGTATCCCGGCAGGCCGGGCAGCCCGGGCGACCCTTGGCTCGCCCACGCCGGTTCGCCCCCGCGCCGCCAGAGCTCCAGCAGCAGTCCGGGCAGATCCCCGAACCGGAGAACATCCAGATCATCGGGTACGGGTTCAGCCGGGTCCCCGAGAAGCACCACGACCGCCGGGCGGCGTCCCGCGGCGGCCATCAGCTCCGCCGGATCGCCGCCGCCGAGCCGGATCCGCCTGCCGTCAGCACGGTCCCGGGACACCGCCCGCAGCACGGGCAGCCCGTCGAGCGGCGCGCAGCGGACCGCCGGATGCTCGGCCGCGCCGGCCGCGAGCCCGGCCAGGTCGGCCGCACCGAACAGCGCGGCCACCGCGTCGGCCGGATCGAGGACCCCCCGGCTGACCAGCATCGCCAGCTCGTGAGTGCCGGGTAGCAGCCACGGCGCGGGCGTCAGCTCCCACGCCTCGTAGATGCGGACCAGCGCCACATTGATCACGAGCGCGATCGCGGCCAGCTCGTCGGGCGAGAACGTCGTCCCCCGCTCGCCGAACCGCCGGATCGCGGCGTCGAGGTCGATCCCCCGGCCGGCCAGCAGCTTCTCCCACTCCCCGACCGCCCGCTGGAACGTGTGCTGATGGTCCAGCAGCGTCGCGGCGTGACCGGCATACCGCCCGACGCTCTCGACCGTGTCCGCCCGCCCGTCCAGCAGCTTTCGCAGGTAGCCGGCCGTCAGCTCGTTCGGCACGAGGTGCTCGGCGCCCGCCCACACGCCGCAGCCGACCGGCTCGCGAGTCGTCAGCCGGCCGTCACCGAGCAGGGCATCCGCCGCCTCCCGCAGCGTGACCGCACCGCTGTGCACCAGCGCGGCGGCACTCCCGGCCGGCCCGGTCGCGATGATCTCGGCGATCCGGACCCCACGCTCGGTGAGCGCTTCGAGCCGCCCCAGGGCGCTGGTGAACCCGTCACCGGACACCGGATCGGTGAGCAGCACGACAACTTCCGGCTTCGATGCTCCGACGCGGACCGGTTCGATCACCTCACCGGCACGGACCCGCGCCAGGGCCGCCGGAAGATCAACAGCTTCAACCCCCCAGCGGTACGGCAGGTTCAGCGCCCGCTGGTTGCTGGCCGCGCACAGTTCCGCGGCGGAGTGCGGCTGCTCGGCCCACCGGCCGAGGGTCGCCAGCAACGCCTCCCGGGACCGGGCCGCGACCGTGAACACCGGCGCCGCGGGCGGCACCGCGACCTCGGACCGGTACTCCTCGAGCACCGCGTGACAGTTCGCGCCGCCGAACCCGAACGCGCTGACCCCGGCCGTACGCAAGCCGTCCGCGGCCCAGTCGACCGCGGTCCCGGGGAACTCGATGTGCTCGGCCGCCCCGTGCATGATCGGATTGGTGATCTCGCGGTTCAGCGTCGGCGGGATCGTCCGGTGCCGGAGCATCAACAGGACCTTGATCAGCCCGGCCATCCCGGAGCCGGCCTCGACGTGCCCGATGCCGGTCTTGACCGACCCGACCCGCAGCGGACCGTCCCGGTCCACGCCGTACGCCTCGTGCAGTGCCTGCACCTCGATCGGATCACCGAGGCTGGTCCCGGTGCCGTGCGCCTCGACGTAGCCGACCCGGCCGGGTTCGACCCCGGCCGTCCTGAGCGCCCGCCGGATCAGGTCCACCTGCGCGGACACGCTCGGCGCGGTGACGCTGCGGTTGTGCCCGTTGTGGTTGGTGGCGACCGCCTTGATCACGCCGTAGACGTGACAGCCGAGCCGCCGCGCGGTCGAGACCGTGGTCAGCAGGACCACCCCGACGCCCTCCCCCGGCACGTACCCGTTCGCGCGATGATCGAACGTGAAGCACCGCCCGTCCGGGCTGAGCATCCGCGACTGCGTGAAGGCCAGATACCGCCACGGCGAGTTGATCAGGTTGACGCCGCCCACCAGCGCGAACTCGCAGTCGTCGTGCAGCAGGTCGGCGCGCGCCTGCCCGAGCGCGGCCAGCGACGAGGAACAGGCGGTGTCCACGGTCCGGCTCGGCCCGTCCAGGTTCAGCAGGTAGGAGATCCGGTTCGCCGCCATGCTCGCGTAGTTGCCGACCCCGTCGAAGACGTCCACCGGCCGACCGTCCGCAACGGACCGCAGCAAATGATCATGCGTTGACAACCCCACGCTGACCGACGTGCGCGCCCCTTGCAGCACCGGCAACGGCAGACCGGAGTCCTCGACGCAGTGCCACGCCTCTTCGAGCAACAGCCGATGCTGCGGATCGATGGCCACGGCTTCACGCGGCGAGACATTGAAGAACGCATGGTCAAAACATTCGGCGTCGGCCAGCGCCCCCACCCATTTGCTGTTGACCGTGCCCGGCCCGGAATCCGCCGAGTAATACGTCTCGGAATCCCACTGCCGAATGCCGACCGCACTGATGGCGCTTCGCCCGTCCCGCAGATTCCGCCAGAACTCGGCCGCGTTCCGCGCCTGCGGGTAGCGGCAGGCCACCCCCACCACAGCGATGTCTTCACGCATGCCACAGTCCCGTCGTCCTCAGCTTTTCCCCGGAATGAGCGAAGCTGATGTCATTGCGGAAAATTGATGCACTGAAGACGCTAAACAAATCAACAATTGCCGTCAACACGTGCTGCCCGCTATTGACTCGACGCCAATCCCCTAGCCCACGGCATCCTTCACCCCTGCGTTTCCCGTAATGCTGGCCCCGATTTATCAGGACGAGTATGGTCGCCGCCCCGATATCCGGCCTCAGTCCTTGCGTGCCCGCGTCAGGACCTCCTCGGTCGTCAGCGGACTCCGGGGGTGGTGGGTCAGCGAGAGCGGGGTTTTGATCTTGCGCGGCGCCGTGCCCTCGGCGGCCAGATAGAATTCGCCAGCCCCGAGACGAGAGATGTCGGGGACGTCACCGCCCTTGGCCTTCGCCATCTCACGGACCGCCTCGATCTGCACCGGGCTGTTCAGCAGGCCGTAGAGCTGCGTCGTGCAGTTGCCCGGGATCCGATTGTGCAGGCTCTTCGGGGCCTGGGTCGCGAAGAGCAGTCCCAGGCCGTACTTGCGCGCCTGGGCGGCCAGGATCAGCGTACTCTGCGTGCATGCGGTCATCGGGCTGACCGGTGCCAGGGTCTGGGCCTCGTCCATGACGAGCAGGCCGAGCAGCGGCCGGTCACCGGCGGGGTGTTGCTTGATCCAGGAGAACAGCGCCATCTGCAACTGGTTCACGAATGTCTGGCGAACAGCATCCGACGGCAGGCCCACCATGCTGATCACCGAGACACGAGCCCGTTTGCCGGCGGCCGGAGTCAGCAACACCCCGGGATCCAGAGGGGTGCCATCGCCTCCGAAGAGCGGATCGTTCACCATCTCAGCGGTCAGCGTCTGCGCCAGGCCTGCGGCGATCTTGTCGGCGCCGTCTATGTCGATGGTGCCGTCGGGAAGATCGGCCAGGGTGTCGATGAGACCTTGTAGGCGGGTGCCTCCCCGTCTGCCGTAGTGCTCGATGGCCTTGCGCAGCACGGCGCGCCCGGTGTGTGCCTTGGCAGCCCGGCCCGCGACCAGCGCCCGTGGCACGAGTGCCGCGACCGCCGCCTCCACCGCCTCGTGGAACTCGTCCTGGTCATCGAGGACACTCGGAAAGTCCGGCAGCGGCTGAAGGCTCAGCGGCCGGCCCGCCGACCGCCGCGGCGTCCAGACCACGACATCGGTATTCGCGAGGTAGTAAGCGGCCTTTTCCCGGTCCCCGGCCCGCCATTCTGTCGGCGGCTCGGGCCAGCTGTCGCCGAGCCGAGCCAGGTCGTTGTTGGGGTCGAGCACGATCGCGGACACCCCGTACAGGGCGCACTCCTCGACGATGCGCCTGATGAGGACGGTTTTTCCGGACCCCGAGCCGGCAAAGATCGCGGCGTGCTTGCGCAACGCCTCGACCGGGATGGTCACCGGAGTGCCGTCCCCGTGGTCGTAGCCGATTGTCAGGCTTGGCATGTCGTCCTCGTGGGCGGTGTGCTCGCCGGGCACCCATCTGTCGACGTCGGCGAGCGCCTCCTCCAGGAATTTCAGGTTGCGCGTCGGCCGTCTTTCGATGAGCCAGCCGTGCATTTCCCGCGGGGCCTCACCGAGCATGACCTGAAGGGCGGACAGGATGCTCAGGTCCTCAGGGTCGAGTTCGAGCGTCGCGGTCACCTTCGTGAGCTCGTCGCGCGTGGTCCCGCCCTGTGACCACTCCGCGTTGCGGAGCATGTAGAGGTTGCGTTTGCCGGTCGTGGTCTCGGCAGCCGCGGCGATCGTCGCCTTCTTCAGCCGAGAGAGCGCACCGTTGAAATGGTGGTCAGCGCTCACCGCGCGGAAAGACCAGTGGACCTGGTCATCGGTATCCGGGTTGAGAGTCAGCCGCAGCCGCGCGTGCAGTGCCGGGCGAGCGCCCGGTGGCGGGTCCACACTGAACCCAGTACCGGCCTCGCCACGTTCCAAGATCCAGGCCGTCAGCCCGGCGGCGAGCAGACCGGGCACCGCGTCGTCCTCGGAGCCGTATTCGAGCGGGGTGATGTCGTCCGCGGCCAGCTTGAGCTCGGCGAACCGTTCGTCGAACCGCGCCATCTCGCCGGCGGAGACGGCGACCGGAGGCGGTGCCGAGGGCTCTGGCCGTGGACCGGTCGGCGCCGGGTCACCGATGGTCGCCAGCAGATCGACGCGGTCGGTGGCGATACAGGTGCGAATGTGATTGTCGATCCTGATCAGCAACTCACGGGGAGTGAACGGCCCGGCATGGGCGAACGCCTCTGGCAGGACCGGCCACGAGTCGAACAGCGGCTGGAATCCAATCTCGGCGAATCGGGTGACGAACCGCTTCTCGATGATCTTCTGAGCGAGCGCCCTGTCCCTGATCCGCTTGAGCGGAGCAGTCTGACGGAACCGGTCGGACACGGTGGCGACAGCGACGCCGGTAAGGTTCTTCCAGGTGCCGGGCAGACAGGTGATCACGGTGAGCGTGCGGCGGGTCAGCTCCCGAAGGGACATGAGCCCGTCGGCGAGCACAGCAAGCATCCGAGCGTCTTCCGGCCGTAGGCCCGCGGACCTACCAGCCGGATCGGCCTCGATGTCCAGCGATGCGACCAGCGTGTCAATCTGGTCGATGGCGATGACCGATGGTCCGGTCAGCGCCAGCAATCGGGAGAGGTCCTGCACGATCTGCTGCGCCGGGCGTGCGGCTCGGCGTAGTCCCCAGGCGTCGCGTTCGCCGGTTTCGGTTTCCTCACCCGAGGAGAAGTAGGTCTCCGCGATGTACTGATGACCGATATCCATCGAGGCGCTCAGGGCCAGCGCCCGCGCGGTCTCTTGACTGCTGCGTGCCACCTGCCGGTCGTGCTGGGCAAGGCCTTTGATGAATTCGTCGAGTGCGCCGCGGGTCAGCTCCGTCTCCCCCATGACGGCCCGCCGCGCCGCGCGGGGCACCGCCACCATCGCCGACAGGCTGCGCAGGAGCAGGCCGAGCTGGCTCTGGCGGCTGCCCGGCACCGGCCGGGAGAGGCCGTCCAGAATCGCCTCCAGCACGCTCTCCCAGAACGTCTTCGCGTTGAGCATGCTCACCAGGAAGAAATAGCCGCCCCGCTCGTGCACCTCCTGCCGCACCGAGCCGAGCAGGTGGGTCTTGCCGGATCCACCCTGTCCCTGGATCACCAGGCCGATGGGGCTACCGGCCGGGCTGGCCGCCGCCTCGCCGATACCGGCCACCACTTCACGCAGGACGGGAACGTGCAGGCCTTCGACGTGAAAGGGCTGCGGCCGCCACAGGTCATCGGGCACCGGCGCCCAGTCGAAGCGCAGCGCGGAGAGCGCCTTGCGTTCCTCGTCCTCCATCACACACCGATCGCCAGCAGGTGATTGTCCTGCCCACCCACGCGCAGAGCCGCCTCGGTGTCCGCCTCGGTCACCAGCCTGCCACTCGACTCGGGCGCAAGACTGACGTTGTCTTCCTCGATGAGTCGGCGCAGGGCTTCATCCAGGTCTTTCCTGGCCACGTCGGCGAAGAAAGGCCGCAGCCGGCGCAGGCTGACCCAGTCCTTCGGCTCGTCGGCAAGGGCGTAGTAGGCGCTGACGATGCGCGAACGAAGATCCTGTTTGGCCGGAGCACGAAGATCGGTCGACGAGAAAAGCTCTCCGAGCGTCGCGCAGCCCGCCCGGGTCAGAACACGATTCCGAATTGCGGCATGCAACGCCTTGAGCGCACTGCCCAGGGCCCCCGCACCCCGCAGGGTGAAGTCAAGGTCCTCGCGCACACGGAGCCAGCCCTCGTCGGTCAGGAGCAGCGCGTTCGTACGGCCGCTTTTCCTCGAGGCGATGTACTTCAATTTCTCGAGTTTCTCGCGCGGCCCCTTGCGCACATCCAACCCGTAGAGTTCGGCCAATTCAGTGTTGAGCACCTCTCTGGCCTCAACCATGAGTACCAGGAGAATCGCGCCGTCTGAAGCCGTCAAGTCATCGTCAACCATGGTCTTTTCCTTCTGTCAGAGCCAGGGTTCCATCGGGGTGCATACCGAAGGCGCGCAGCCGTCGAACCTTCTCGGCAGCCGTCGCGTCGTCACCGCAGCCGGCCATGAGCAAGGCGAGCAACCGGTCGACGGCGCGTGGGGTGCCGGCATCCACCTCGGCGCGCAGCTCGGTCTCGTCGCCCAGCTCGAACAGCAGCGAGGTCAGCTGGTCGGCTGCGGCCGTTCCGCCGGTGGTCAGCTCGTCGCGGAGTTCGGCGATCCCGGGGACGGAGTCAGCGGCCCCGGCGCCGGTAATCTGGTCGAGCCTGGTTGCCGCCACCCGATCACCCCGCTCCGCACGGGCGGCCAGCTCAGTAGTGCGCCGCAGGGTGGCCAGCAGCTCCGTCAGCAGGTTCGGCGCCAGGCGGTGCCCGGCATCCGCGAGCTCCCGCAACTCCGCCAGTTCGCCCCGCTCGGCGAGCAGGTTGGCGAGATCGTCGCCGGCGGTGAGGTCGCCCCGCTCAGCCCTCGCCCTAAGGTCGAGGCTCTCACCGCGGTCATAGAGCAGGTCCCACAGAAGTTTCTGCGCGGTCGGGTCGGAGGTGCGTAGCGGGTCCGACCGCTCGCGCAGGGTCATCACTTCGACCAGAGTCGTCGCCGTTCTGGTCTCCCGCTGTCCCCGCACGCCGTCTACCAGCACCAACTCTGCCGCTTGCAGGTCATCACGGCGGACCAGCAGGGTGGCCAACTCGACACAGGCATTGCCGTCGCCGAGTGTCGCCAGCCGGTGCAGCGCCCTTGCCTGGATGCGGTACCGCATCCGTGCCGCGGCCGCGTCACCGAGACGCCGAACTTCGTCCTTGCTGTCGAGACGATCGATGAGCGCCGTCCAGAGGCTTTCCGGTGGGCACTGCACTCGGCGCTGAATGCGCAGCTGCTGGGCCAGGAAATCGGCGGCCCGATATCCGGGCGGACTTCCCGGCCGATCGCCGGCTTCCTGGGGCAGCGCCGCGATTGAGGTCTCGTTGATCCGCTGTGCGGCGTAGGCATCCACCTCCTTCAGCCAGCTCTCCCTTGATGCGGCCTGCTCCGGCCTGCTCAGGTATCCGGACATGGCTTCGAGGAGCAACTCCGGCGGTAACGGCGAGAGAATGCCGAGGCGACGTGCGTCCGCTGCCGCCGTGATCGCGGCCCGGGCGTACGGCGGCGCATGTTCCCACCGGCGCATCAACTCAGGACCGGCGGCGAGCACCTGGGTCAGACCGTCCTCGGATGCGTCCAGCGCAGCCCGTATTGCGCTGTCGGTAGTGGCGAGCTGACGGGCACACAGCTGTTCCGCTGGCCGGAAGCGGGGTGGGACATCGATCGGTTCCGCGAAGACGAGCAGCTCCCGCTCGGCCGCGCCGGTGACACGCGAATCCATCCGGGCCTTGTAGTCCTCGAACCAAAGCGTGCCCACGACGATGTGGCCGGCTCGGACCAGACGTGCCACCTGTGGCTTGGTGAGCGCGGGTGTCTGGTCGAAGAAGCGAGCGAGTTCGTCGAGCCAGATGACGGCCCGGCGATCCGGCTCGTCGAGCAGGCGATAGATGTCGCGAGTGTCCGCCGGCTGAGCCAGCCACCATTGCTCGGCCTTGGCGCGAACGGCTTCGTACAATGAGCGGGTCTTGCCGGTCGACGAGCCGCCGATGAGGACAACGAAACAGCCCTGCCGAGTGCCGTCCTCGATCAGTTGCCGAAGATCCGGATCGAAGTGGCGGGGAACGTAGCCGGGCAGCGGCCTGATGCCGGCGTTGACGCCGAGTTCGCGCGGCGACACCTCGGCGACCCGGACCAGGCCGGACTGCCACTCGCGTGACTCATCGGTCAGCCGCTCCCAGGTTTCCATGATCTCGACGCGTTCGCCGACTGACGGGTTCAGTGCGTCGAGGAAGCTCTCCAGCACCGGTTTCTGCGGCGTGCGCTGCCCCTGCAACACCGCGCTCAAGGTGGACCTGCTCAGCGGACGCTTATCCCCGGAAGCATGCCGGGTCTGCCGCTCGAAATCACTGAAGGAAAGTCCGGAGCGGTCTTTTTTCAAGGTCAGGAATTTCGCGAACTCCTGCCATGATCCGATTTTGGAAAGATCAAATGTCGGCGCGCTGGTCAGTGTTATCTACCTCCCGCAGCCGACGCTGGACGTTCCGGGACAGCTTACGAATTCCTCGACGGCTGCGCTATGGGCTGGACACTCATCGACTTGATCAAGAGGCGCCGTCCCGTCACTTCCCGAACCCTCCCATTAGCTCGAAAACCTGAATATTCGCTGCTCAAGTGGCTCCTGTCGAACAGCAAATCCGGATCTATCCCCGGATCACCGCTGCTCATCGATCACCGCCGGACAACCGCTGGTGATCAATTCAGATGACGGGAGCGCCTCATGCCGGGACAGTTTTCGATCACCCCACTGACCGGCTTCGCGGCAATTCCCCGATACGGTCCGCTCAGCGACGAAGTGCCGGAATTCGACATCATCCGCAATGACATCGAGCACCGCAGCCGCGGGGCGCACACGCTCGATCGGCACGGACCTGACATCCCCTTGCGACGCACAGCCGGTATGAAGACGATCGAGGGTCGGATCCACGGGGATCCACCGTGGCGGCACAGGGTGACACGTTCCTACCAGTGGATGGATCTACCGACCCTGGACTTCGCGGTAAACACGTACGTGCGTCGGCACTGGACGATGATTCGCATCAATCTGGCGGATCGGCGCCGTCACGAGGGCGTCGCGGACGCTCACCGCCCGGTCGGTCGGGGCTACGACGGCAGCGGCACACCGGGCCCGGGGCGGGCTCGGTACCGCGAAGTCAGCCAGTTCAAGGTTTGTATCCGCCTGACGCCGGACGTGGACCCAGCCGTGCCGTTCATCCTGTCAGCTTTTCCATGGAGCAGCCCTGCCAGCTCCCCCGGGTGAGGATGCCCGAGTTCCGGCCGGGTCCGCAGCGTTCCCCGGCAACCGCCTGGTCGCACTCGACGCTGCCGGCCGGCCGGAGGCGAATCCATCGGGCGGCGCCGATGAGTTCGTCTCTGGTATGACTAACCGGCCACATTGATCAGTGTCGTGCGGTGGCGGACTCATCACGGGGGTGTGTCATGACGTTCAAGCTCCATGCCCGTTTCACCGGCGGACGGTGGCGACGACGGACGCTGGCGGCGATCGCCGGCGGCCTGGCGGTGGCGATCGCCGCGCCGAGCAGTGCCTACGCGGCGCCGCGGGAGCGGGTGCCGCAGGCCGCCCCGGCCCCGCTGACTGTCCAGCAGCTGCTGGAGCAGCTCGCCGGCCCGGTCACCGCGGTGCCGGACACGGACGGCCCGATCGACGACGCGGATCTGGACCGGATGCTGTGTCAGGATCTGGCCGACTACGACGAGGACCCGGAGGTCCGGGCGGCGGCCCAGGCCGCGCTGGACACCAACGACCCGGTGACGATCCGGGACTTCCTGGACAAGGGTCTGCCGGTCTACCGCAAGGCCGCCGACGAGATCAAGAAGATCAAGACCGTCGAGGACCGGGCGCTGGTCCAGCACTGGGCCGACACCGGCACCCCGATCGTGCGGCAGAAGGCCGCCGCGGCGCTGGCCACCAACAACGCCACGAAGATCGCCGACTTCATCGCGATCGGCAAGGCCGCCGCCGACGCCGCGGACGCGCAGGACGTCCTGACCGCCCAGCAGCAGGCCCAGCTGATCCAGGCCCGGGTCGGCCAACTGGTCGCGTCCGGCGGCTACGAGGTGCAGTCGCAGGGCCAGCTGGCGCTGGACAGCGAGGACCCGGAGGTGATCGCCGAGTTCTACAACCACGGCTACCTCGCGGCGGCCCAGCTGGACACCGACGCGCAGCGGGAGATCGAGGCCGCCCTCACGGCCCGGGCGACCGCGGTCAGCGACCTGGCCACGCTGGCGCAGAAGGCGACCCGGGCGGCCACCGCGCAGCGGCAGATCGTCACGGCGAGCATCAGCGCGACCCAGTCGCTGACCGTGGCGGCCAACTCGATGGGCCTGGTCAACCGGTACGCCAAGCAGGCCGACGCGATCTACGCCAGTGACGTCCCGATCCGCAAGGCCGGCGGCGCGACCCACACCGCCGACCTGACGAAGCTGCGCTCGGACGCGTGCGCCGAGTCGGCCACCACCGCCCGGAACGCCGACCAGGTGGTCGCGCAGGCCGGGGTCGCGGCGACGGCGGCGCAGACGCTGACCGACACCGGGTTGACGCACGGCATCGACTGGAACGAGGTGCTGCAGGCCCAGGGCGACGCCGCGACGGCCGGCAAGCAGGCGGCCGAGACCGCGTGCCACGCGGCCGAGGCGACCGAGGCGGCGGCCAAGGCGCTGGACGCCGACCACAGTGCCACCGTCGACGCGGCGAACGCGGTCAAGTACCGGCAGGCCGCCGAGCGCGAGCAGGCGGCGGCCGAGAAGCTGGCCCTGCGCGCCGAGCAGCTGGCGGCGGCCGCGCAGGCCGCGGCGGCCGACGCGCACGCCCAGCGGTTGCGGGCCGAGGCGGCGGCAGCGGACGCCCGGATCCGGGTGAACAAGGCCCGCGACTACTACGAGACCGCGGTTCAGCAGCGACAGATCGCCCAGCAGGCGGCCTCGAACGCGATCGCCCACGAGCAGCAGGCCTACAACGCGGCCGTCCGGGCGATCAACCAGCAGAACGTCGCGGTCACCAAGCACGACGACGCGAAGCAGGCGTACGACCGGTCGCTGGTCGCGGGTCAGCATTTCGAGCAGGTCGGCAAGCAGACCAAGGACCTGATCGACCGGGCGAAGAAGTCCGCCGACGGCGCGCACTCCAAGGAGCTGGAGGCCGAGGCGGCCGAGGCCCGCAAGCTCGCCGCCGAGCTGGCCTGCAAGTACCCGGACAACCCGAGCGGCACCGGCTGCCCGGGCACCGCCGAGATGCAGCAGCTCGCGGCCGACGCCACCCGGGCCCGGAACGACGCCACCGCGGCCCGGTCGGCGGCGACGGCGGCCAAGGGCGACGCCACCGCCTCGTCGGCGGCGGCCGACGCGGCGGCCGATGACTACCGGCAGGCCGCCGCGGCTGCGGCGGCCGCGGCGGCCGCGGCCCGTGGGGCGGCGAACGAGGCGCGCCTGGCGACCCAGGACGCCGAGACCGCGGCGTCCGCGGCGTCGCGGGCCATCGACGACGCCGTCAAGGCCAACAACGACGCCACGGCGGCGGTCGACGCGGCCCGCGAGGCGGTGCAGCGGGCCGCCCAGGCCGGTGCGGACGCCGACCTGACCCGGCAGGCGTACGAGGACGCGACCCGGCAGGCGGCGATCGCCGCGTTCGAGACCCGGATCGCGGGCCGCGCGGCCCTGGACGCCCGGGTCTCGGCGGAGGCCATCGCCGACCCGGCGGCCCGGGCCCTGGACGTCGCCGGCGTGTACGCCGAGACCGACAACGACGCCGCGATGGCCATCGACCTGGCCAACAACGCGATGGCGATCGGCGCGACACAGAGTGTCGCCGCGCAGCAGCACGCCGACGACGCGGCCGCCGCCGCGGTGCATGCCGCGGAGATGGCGGCGCAGGCGCAGGAGCAGGTGAAACCGGCGTACCTCGCGGCGCAGAAGGCGGCCGAGGCGGCGAAGCGGGCGGTCGCGGCCAGCAAGGTCGCGGTGACCGCGGCGCAGGACGCAAGTGACGAGGCGGCGGCCGCGGCCACCGCCGCCGAGGACGCGCGACGGTCCCAGGCCCAGGCGAACTCCTACGCGCAGGCGGCCAAGGCGGAGAGTCAGCAGGCCGGCCAGAACGCCGGGGTGGCGCGGCAGGCGAAGAACGCCGCGCGCGGCTACGCCGACAAGGCCAAGCTCGCCTCGGACAACGCGAACCTGCTGGCCGGCGACACCGAGACGATGAGCGGCACGATCACGTCGATCTCGAACAGCGTCTGGGACATGGCCCGCGGCATGAGCGGGCTGGCCAAGACGCTGATGGAGACCGCGTGGAAGGCCTACGACGTCGAGCAGGCCGCGGCCGAGACCGCGTGGATGCGGTGGTTGCAGGAGAAGAGCGACCAGGCGATCGACCACTGGATGCCGTGGGGCGCCGACATCGTCAAGGGTGCCAAGGACAGCCTGCTGGGGATGGTCGAGGGGCTCTGGTACGTCAGTGACTGCACGGTCGGCACGTTCATCGGCCTGGACCCGGCGACCGACGAGTACACGGTTCCGGACGTCACCTTCTGGCCGAAGCCGGACAAGGCCTGCAAGCTGCTGCAGGACGGGGTGACCAAGCTGGTCAAGGATCCCAAGCAGCTGCTGCACTGGAACGAGTGGGGCGAGAACTGGCAGCGGGCCCTGGGGATGACGATCGTCGACGTGGTCACGATCATCGGGACCGACGGGTTCGGGGCGATCTTCAAGGCGCTCGAGAAGGGCATCTCCAAGGACATCGCCAAGGCCGGGCTGAAGGACCTGCTGGCCGGGGCCGCCAAGTACGGCGGCGAGCTGCTCTCCAACGCGGTCACCAAGCTCGGCGCGCTCAACGCGGCCCGGCTGCTCAGCCTGGCCGAGTCGCTGACCATCAAGCTGACGCTCAGCGCGGAGGAGATCGCCGCGATGGCCAGGTCCATCGTGGTCAAGGGCATCGACGCCGTCGAGCAGGCTCTCAAGGACCTGCGGAACACGCCGATCGTCAAGGGCCTCGAGGACCTGATCAAGTCCTGCCTCGCGCGCAACAGCTTCGCCGCCGACACCCGGGTGCTGCTGGCCGGCGGCGGCAGCAAGCCGATCGCCGCGATCCGGGCCGGCGACCGGGTGCTGGCCACCGACCCGGAGCTGGGGGTGACGAAGCCCGAGCGGGTCACCCAGGTGCACCGCAACCGGGACACCGACCTGGCCGACGTGCGGATCGCCTCGGGTGCGGTGCTGCGCACCACCCAGGAGCACCCGTTCTGGGACGAGACCACCCGGTCCTGGACCGAGGCGGCGGATCTGCGGCCGGGTGACGCGCTGCGCAGCACGGTGGTCGTGCCGCGGGTGGGCGCGGTCCGGACGTACACCGGCAACCGGGTGATGTACAACCTCACCGTCGCCGCCCTGCACACCTATTACGTGCTGGCCGGCCACACGCCGATCCTGGTGCACAACTGCGACAAGAACGTCGTGCTGGGCATCAACCGGCACTCCGAGGCGCTCGCCGATACGCTGCGCAAGAGTCCGGACACCGCTGACGCCCTCACCTACAACGGCGCCGATCTGAAGGCGATCGACCCGGAGAGTGGTCTGGCGGGCTGGCAGAAGAAGGTCAACGAGGCGCTGAAGAGCCCGGGCTCGACCATCCACGTCGCGATCGACGACATGGACGGCGCGACGCCGATCGCCAAGTTCCTCAACGCCTACAAGAAGGCGAAGAGCGGCGTGTACGGCGCGACGGACTGGGAGATGGGGCAGATCGGTTTTTATGTACGCATGGGGTTCCGGGATTGGGACAGCATCAAGTGGTACGTCAACGGCAAGCCGCTGAGCCCGGCGGACATGCCGGAACCGAACTGGCGGGAGCTGATGAACTCTTGATCTTCCATTCGGAGCGCACCTTCCAGGTCTGGCGGTACTCGGTGAGCCACACCACCCTGCTGCTGCGCAGCACCCGGGACGACGCCCACCCGACCCGGATCGACCTGGTCTTCGGCGGGGTCCGCCGGATGCTGCTGCAGCCGGTCTTCGAGGGGCTGAGCATCTCGCTGGCCTCCGACGAGCGGCGCGAGTCCGTCGAGCGCGGGCTCGGCGGGACCTGGGGCAGCGGCGCGCTCTACTTCCTGGACGACGAGGGGGCCAACTTCGTGGCGGCCGGGCCACCCGCCTGGCACGAGGACGAGGGCTCCTACACCGACCCGTCGTTCTTCCAGTCGATGCTGTTCCTGTAGCGGTTCCGGGCGGCACACCCCACGGTGTGCCGCCCGGCCCGGCTACGAACCCCGGATCAGGTCGAGCAGTTCGCGGCGGGCGGTGGCCAGGGACGGGCCGTACCAGGTCAGTTGCCGACCGGGGACGAGCACCGTCCGTACCGAAGGAAAGGCTTCTGGTCCGTCTTTTTCGGTGAAGACATAGGGTTCGTCGGGCAGCAGCACGAGATCCGGCGTCGCGGCGTGCAACCGATCGAGCTCGATCCGGGGATAGCGCGCCGCGTCGTCGCCGAACACGTTGTCCAGGCCGAGCCGGGTCAGCAGGTCGCCGGTGAAGGTGCGGGAGCCGATCACCATCCACGGGTCCCGCCAGATCGGCACCGCCACCCGCAGCCGCGGCGCCGGCGCCGGCTGTGCCCAGGACGCGGTCGCCGCCCGTAACCAGGCCGGCTCGTCGACCGCGAGCACCTCGGTGAAGAGCCGGCGCATCGACCGCAGCGCGTCGTCGAGCGACTCGATCGCGGTCACCCACACCGGTATCCCGGCAGCCCGCAGCCGTTCCACGTCGAGCTGCCGGTTCTCCTCCTGGTTGGCCACCACCAGGTCCGGGCGCAGGGCGGCGATCGCGGCCCGGTCCGGGTTCTTCGTGCCCCGCACCCGGGGCAGGTCGAGCCCGGCCGGGTGCGTGCACCAGTCGGTGACCCCGGCCAGCCGATCCGGAACGGTCACGGCGAGCGCCTCGCTCAGCGACGGCACGAGCGAGACGATCCGCCGCGGCGGCGTCGTCAGGGCGACCGGATGGCCGAGGTCGTCGTCCATCGGGATCAGACGTTGCGCCGGTACTGCCCGCCGACGGTGAAGAACGCGTCGGAGATCTGGCCCAGCGAGCAGTGCCGCACCGCGTTCATCAGCTCGGCGAACACGTTCCCGCCGTCCATCGCCACCTGCTGGAGCCGGGCCAGCGCGGCCGGCGCCTCGGTGACGTGCCGGGCGTGGAAGTCGGCCAGCCGGTCCAGCTGCGACTGCTTCTCCTCGGGCGTGGCGCGGGCCAGGTCGACCTTCTGCGGCGGCTCGGTGGATCGGTGCGGGTCGAGGAACGTGTTGACGCCGACCAGGGGCAGGGTGCCGTCGTGCTTGCGGTGCTCGTAGAGCATCGACTCGTCCTGGATGCGGCCGCGCTGGTAGCCGGTCTCCATCGCGCCGAGCACCCCGCCGCGTTCGGCGATCCGATCGAATTCGGCCAGCACGGCGGCCTCGACCAGGTCGGTGAGCTCGTCGACGATGTACGACCCCTGCAGCGGGTTCTCGTTCCCGGCGAGCCCCCACTCCTTGTCGATGATCATCTGGATGGCCAGGGCGCGGCGCACCGAGTGCTCGCTCGGGGTGGTGACGGCCTCGTCGTACGCGTTGGTGTGCAGGCTGTTGGCGTTGTCGTAGATCGCGCAGAGCGCCTGCAACGTCGTCCGGATGTCGTTGAAGTCCATCTCCTGCGCGTGCAGCGACCGCCCGGACGTCTGCACGTGGTACTTCAGCTTCTGCGAGCGCTCCCCCGCGCCGTACCTCTCGCGCATCGCCACCGCCCAGATCCGCCGCGCCACCCGGCCGATCACCGAATACTCCGCGTCCATGCCGTTGGAGAAGAAGAACGACAGGTTCGGGGCGAAATCATCGATCTGCATACCCCGGGCGAGGTACGACTCCACGAACGTGAACCCATTGGCCAGCGTAAATGCCAGCTGACTGATCGGGTTCGCGCCCGCCTCGGCGATGTGGTAGCCGCTGATCGACACCGAATAGAAGTTGCGCACCTTCCGGTCGATGAAGAACTGCTGGATGTCACCCATGCAGCGCAGCGCGAACTCGGTCGAGAAGATGCAGGTGTTCTGCCCCTGGTCCTCCTTGAGGATGTCGGCCTGCACGGTGCCGCGCACGGTCGCCAGGGTCCGGGCGACCACCTCGTCGCGCGGTTCGTCCGGGTTCGCGGCGATCTGCTGGTCGATGGCGGTGTTGAGGAACATCGCCAGGATCGCCGGAGCCGGTCCGTTGATGGTCATCGACACCGACGTGCTCGGCGAGCACAGGTCGAACCCGTCGTAGAGGACCTTCATGTCGTCCAGGGTCGCGATCGAGACGCCCGACGTGCCCACCTTGCCGTAGATGTCCGGCCGCAGGTCCGGGTCCCGGCCGTAGAGCGTGACCGAGTCGAACGCGGTCGACAGCCGGGTCGCCGGCTGCCCCTCGGAGAGCAGGTGGAAGCGCCGGTTCGTCCGGAACGGATCACCCTCACCGGCGAACATCCGGGCCGGCGCCTCGCCCTCGCGCTTGAACGGGAACACCCCCGCGGTGAACGGGAAGAAGCCCGGCAGGTTCTCCCGGCGCAGGAACGACACCAGCTCGGCCTCGTCCCGGGTGCGGGGCAGCGCCACCCGGCGGACCTGGGAGCCGGACAACGTGGTGCGGGTCAGCGGCGTGCGGATCTCCCGGTCGCGAACCCGGTACACGTACTCCTCCCCGGCGTAGTCCTCGACGATCAAAGGCCACTTCACCAGCAGATTTCGTACGTCGGGAAGCAGCGCCCCGTCGGCCTCGGCAGCCAGCTCGCGCACCCGCTCGCCGGCGGCGTCCTCGCCCAGCAGGCCGGCGGTCAGGCGCAGCGCCTGACGCCGCCGCGCCACCTCCACCTGCGCCTCGGTGACCTGGTGGTACCCCCGCAGCGCGTCGGCGATGTCGGCGAGGTAGCGCGAGCGGGCCGCCGGCACGACACTGGTCAGCCCCGACGACGCCTGCACGTCGACGTGCGGCAGCGTCCCCGCCCCGACCGTCAGCCCCTTGCCCACGAGCAGCTCGCGAAGGTGCTGGTAGAGCGCGGTCACCCCGTCGTCGTTGAACCGGGCCGCGCTGGTCCCGAAGACCGGCATCCGATCCCACGGCGTGCCGAACGCCTCGCGGTTGCGGACCAGCTGGCGGGCCACGTCCCGGCGGGCGTCCTCGGCGCCGCGACGCTCGTACTTGTTGATCGCCACGACGTCGGCGAAGTCCAGCATGTCGATCTTCTCGAGCTGGGACGCGGCGCCGAACTCGGGGGTCATCACGTAGAGCGCGACGTCGGAGAACGGCACGATCGCGGCGTCGCCCTGGCCGATGCCGGGCGTCTCGATGATCACCAGGTCGAACCCGGCGGCCTGCACCGCGGTCAGGATGTCGCCCAGGTTCTCCGGCAGCTGCGCGCCCGAGGTGCGGGTCGCCAGGGACCGGAAGAACGTGCGCCCGGGCTCCAGCGCGTTCATCCGGATCCGGTCGCCGAGCAGCGCGCCGCCGCCGCGCCGCCGGGTCGGGTCGATCGCCAGCACCGCGATCCGCAGCTTGTCCTCCTGGTCGAGGCGCAGCCGGCGGAGCAGTTCGTCGGTGAGTGACGACTTGCCCGAGCCGCCGGTGCCGGTGATGCCGAGGACCGGCACGCGCCGGCCGGCCTCCCGCAGCCGCTCGGCCATCCGCGGCGACCGGCCCGACTCGAGCACGGTGATCGCCCGCGCCAGCGCGGCCGGGTCGCCGGAGAGCACCGCGTCGACGTCCGGCTCCTGCGCGGCCAGGTCCAGGTCACAGGCCCGGATCAGCTCGTTGATCATGCCGGGCAGGCCGAGGCGCTGCCCGTCCTGCGGCGAGAAGATGGTGACGCCGCGCTCGGCCAGCAGCGCGATCTCCTCGGGCACGATGACGCCGCCGCCACCGCCGAAGACCTTGACGTGCCCGGCGCCGGCCTCGCGGAGCCGGTCCACCAGATACGTGAAGTACTCCACGTGGCCGCCCTGGTAGGACGAGATCGCGACGCCCTGCGCGTCCTCCTCGACGGCGGCCTGCACGACGGCGTCGACGCTGCGGTCGTGCCCGAGATGGATCACCTCGGCACCCTGCGCCTGCAGCAGCCGCCGCATCACGTTGATCGCGGCGTCGTGCCCGTCGAACAGGCTCGCCGCGGTCACGAACCGCACAGGGTTGATCGGAACGTGCAGCGTCATGGCACACCTGCTCTCGAGGACGACCGATACCACGATACTAGGATGTCCAACTATTCCATTGCCAGACAGTAGGACGCCCAAGTATCACCCATGGGGCCCGCCCGAGGGTCCTGGGAGCGGCTCTCCCTGGTTGGGCCGGGCGAGTCCGGGTTTACTCGAACCATGATTGACCGTGCCGGCCTCGCCGACTTCCTCCGCCGCCGCCGGGAGCTGCTGCACCCGGCCGACATCGGCCTCGCCGGCACGCCGCGCCGCCGCACGCCCGGGCTGCGGCGCGACGAGGTGGCCCAGCTGGCGAACATCTCCACCGACTACTACGCCCGGCTGGAGCAGGCCCGCGGGGCGAACCCGTCCGAGCCGATCATCGCGGCGCTGACCCGGGCCCTGCGCTGCGACCTGGACCAGCGCGACCACCTGTATCACCTGGCCGGGTTCCCGGCCCCGCCCCGGCGGCACGGCGGGCACCTCCGGCCGGGCCTGCTCAGCCTGCTGGACCGGCTGACCGACGTGCCGGTGTGCGTGCTGACCGACCTCGGCGAGGTGCTCCACCAGAACACCCTGGCCGACCTCGCCCTGGGCCGCACCGGCCGGGGCGACAACGTGGTGTGGAAATGGTTCACCGAGCCGGCCCTGCGCTCCCGTCTCCCGGAAGAGGACTGGCCACGGCACTCACTCGCCCACGTCAACGACCTGCGGGCGACGTATTCGCGGCGCTCCGACGACGCCGACGTCGCCCGGCTGGTCCACGCGCTGCTGAAACGGAGCCCGGAGTTCCGGGAGCTGTGGGAGCGGCACGAGGTCGCCAACCACCGTTTCGACCGGAAGCGCTTCCTGCACCCCACGGTCGGTGTCCTGCACCTGACCTGCGAGGTGCTGCTGTCACCCGAGGTGGACACCCGTGTCCTGGCGCTGTTCCCGACCGAGGGCACCGACACGCGCGACAAGCTGGAGCTGCTCAGAGTCGTCGGCACCCAGGAGTTCAGCACGTTCGCCTGAGGTTGCCAGGGACAACGTGGTCCTGGTTGTTCCCCGCCGGCCGGATCAGGCTGATCTTGTCCGTCGCTCAGCAAAGGGGAACACCACATGACCACGGTCCTGATCACCGGCGGCCACTCGGGGATCGGTCTCGCCGCGGCCCGCAGCCTGGCCGCCCGCAAGGTCGACCTCGTCCTGGCCGGGCGCAGCCCCGACCGCATGCGGGCCGTCGCCGACGAGCTGGAAGCGGCCCACGGCGTCGCCGTCACCACCCTGCCGCTGGACACGTCCTCGCTGGCCTCCGTGCGGTCGGCGGCGGATCAGTTCCGCGGGTCGCTGGACGCGCTGCTCTGCAACGCGGGCGGGCGGTCCGCCGGCGGCTTCGCCTACACGCCCGACGGCTACGAGACGACCTTCGCCACCAACTACCTCGGGCACTTCCTGCTGGTCGAGCTCCTGCTCCCGCAGCTCGCCGAGCACGGCCGGATCGTCTTCACGGTCAGCGGCACCCACGATCCCGACACGATGGACGGGCGCCTGGTCGGCAAGTCCGTCGAGCCCGACGCGGTCGCCCTGGCCGGCACCAAGACGCTCTCCGCCGGGGTGCGCTACTCGACCTCGAAGCTCTGCACGATCATGCACGCCTACGAACTGCACCGCCGCCTGCGCGCGGCCGGCAGCACCGTGTCGTCCATCGCCTACGACCCCGGCGCCGTCGCCGGCACCGACTTCCTGCGCAACCTGCCCCGGCCCGCCCAGCGCCTCTCGGCCAGCCGCGCCGCGAGCCTCCTGATGCGGCGCATCGGCGTCACCACCTCCGACGTCACCTTCTCCGGCACATCCCTCGCCGACCTGGCCGTCGCCCCGCAATACACCGACGTCTCCGGCACATACCTACAGGCCAAAGAAGAAAAACTGTCGACGGTACGGTCGTCGAAGCTCTCCTACGACGAGCCCCGCGCCACCAAACTCTGGACCGACTCCCGTCGCCTGACCCACCTGACCCCCGCCGAGGACGCCACCCGGCCGCGCTGAGATCAGTGGGATTCGCGGGAGACCTGGTCGCCGCTGGCGCCGAGCAGGAAGTCCAGGTCGGCGCCGGTGTTGGCCTGGCCGACCGTGTCGATATAGAGGCGCTCCCAGCCGCGCTGCGGCCGGGCGTAGGCCGCGACCGCCTCCGGCGCCGGGGCACGGGCGGCCAGTTCCTCGTCGGGGAGGTCGACGTCCAGGCGCCGGTTCGGGACGTCCAGGATGATCATGTCGCCGGTGCGGACCTTGCCGAGCGGCCCGCCCGCCGCCGCCTCCGGCGCCACGTGCAGGACCACCGTCCCGTACGCCGTGCCGCTCATCCGCCCGTCGCAGATCCGGACCATGTCCCGCAGGCCGTCGGCGAGCAGCTTCGCCGGCAGCGGCATGTTGGCCACCTCGGGCATCCCGGGATAGCCCTTCGGCCCGCACCCGCGCAGGATCAGCACCGAGTCCGCGGTCACCGGGAGATCCGGGTCGTCGAGCCGGGCGTGCAGGTCCTCGACCGAGTCGAAGACGACCGCCGGCCCGCGGTGGGTCAGCAGCCCGGGCGAGGCCGCCGCCGGTTTGATCACGGCACCGTCCGGCGCGAGGTTGCCGTAGAGCACGGCGATCCCCGCCTCGGGCTGCAATGGTCGTTCCCGTGCCCGGATCACCTCCCGGTCGTAGACCTGCGCGGCGTCCAGGTAGTCGACCAGCGGCCGCCCGGTGACGGTGAGCGCGGCCGGATCGAGCAGGTCCCGGATCTCGGCGAGCACCGCGTGCAGGCCCCCGGCCCGGTACAGGTCGTCCATCAGGAACCGCCCGGCCGGCTGCAGGTCCACCAGCAGCGGCACGTGCGAGCCGATCCGGTCGAAGTCGTCCTGGCTCAGCTCGACGCCGAGCCGCCCGGCGATCGCGAGCAGGTGCACGACCGCGTTGGTGGAGCCGCCGAGCGCGGCCAGCGCGACGATCGCGTTGCGGAACGAGCCGCGGGTCATCACGGCGCTCGGCCGCAGACCCCGGTCCACCAGGTCGACGGCGAGCACGCCGGTCGCGTGGGCGGCCTCGATCAGCCGGCTGTCCGGGGCGGGCGTTCCGGCGACGCCGGGCAGGGTCATCCCGAGCACCTCGGCGAGCAGGCCCATGGTCGACGCCGTACCCATGGTGTTGCAATGCCCTTTGCTTCTGATCATCGAGGCTTCCGAACGGGCGAATTCGGCCGCGCTGAGCGTGCCCGCGCGGACCTCCTCGCTCAGCTGCCAGACCCCGGTCCCGCAGCCCAGCGGAACCCCGCGAAAAGTGCCGGTCAGCATCGGCCCGCCGGGCACGACAACCGCCGGCAGATCGACCGACGCCGCTCCCATCAGCAGCGCGGGAATGGTCTTGTCACAGCCGCCGAGCAGCACCACCCCGTCGATCGGATTGGCCCGCAACATCTCCTCGATCGCCATCGCGGCCATGTTGCGCCAGAGCATCGCGGTCGGCCGCACCTGCGTCTCCCCCAGCGACACCACCGGCAGATTCAGCGCGATGCCGCCGGCCTGATGAATGCCGGCGGAAACGCTGCGGGCGACGTCGTCCAGATGCGCATTGCACGGCGTCAGATCGGACGCGGTGTTGGCGATCGCGATGTGCGGCCGCCCGTCGAATGCGTCGACCGGCAACCCGCGCCGCATCCAGGCGCGATGGATATAACTGTTACGGTCATCGCCGGAGTACCACTGCGCGCTGCGGCGTGGCTGCACGGCAACCTCCTAGATCGACCAGGATCAAATTCTAAACCTTTCAAGTGCCCATTGATCCGTACGGGCGGAGCCGCCATGACCGAGTCCTACACCGCCCGCCCGTCCGGCGCGGGCGTGTACCACCTCGGCGAGGGCCCGGTCTGGGATCCCGCCCGCCGCCGGCTGCTCTGGGTCGACATCGACGGTCACACGGTCCACCAGGGCGAACTCGACGAAGCCGCCGGCACGATCGGCGTCACCGGCACGTGGCGGTTCACCGCGGAGGCCTGCGCGGTGGCGGTCGCCGAGTCCGGCGAGCTGCTCGTCGCCGAACGCGAGACCCTGACCCGGATCGACCTCGACGGCACCCGGACCGAGCTGGCCCGGGTCCTGCCCCACGGTTCGGCGAGCCGGCTCAACGACGGCGCGGTCGACCCGGCCGGCCGCTTCCTGGTCGGCAGCCTCGACCCGCGGCAGCGGTCCGGGACGGAGGTGCTGGTCCGCCTCGACCGCGACGGCCTGACCACCCTGGACGCCGACCTCACCCTCTCCAACGGCCTGGCCTGGTCCCCGGCCGGCGACCGGCTGTACAGCATCGACACGGTCCCCGGCGTGGTGTGGGTCCGCGACTACGGCCCGTCCTGCGGCCCACGACACGAGGCGTTCCGGATCACCGACGGCCTCCCGGACGGCATGTGCGCCGACGCCGACGGCAACCTGTGGATCGCCGTCTGGGGCGGCGGCCGCGTCGAACGCCGCACCCCGCAGGGCCGCCTGCTGGCCACGGTCACGGTGGACGCCCCGCACACCACCAGCGTCACGTTCGCCGGCCCCGACCTGAACCTGCTCGTCATCACCACCGCCACAACCGATCTCACCCCCGCCGACCTGGCCCACCACCCCGACTCGGGCCGACTGTTCATCGCCGACGTCGATGCGGCCGGCCTGCTCACGCCGTACTGGAAGCCGTCTTCGTGAAAAGCTGAAAGATAGTCAACGCGGCCAGCGAAGGCGCGTCGACGATCTGTCCGGAACGGATCATCTCGGCGATCTCGGTGTCGCCGAACGCGCGATGAACCATGTCCTGCTCGCTCGCCTCCCGGTCGGGCTCCCCTTCCTCGAGGTCCGTCGCCAGATAGACGTCAAACCCCTGGGTCGAGAATCCGTACGCCTCGAACAGATGCCCCAGGTGGGTCAACGCCCCCGCCCGCAGGCCGGTCTCCTCAGCCAGTTCCCGCCGGGCAAGAGCAACCTGATCCCCGACGGCCCCGCGGCCCCAACTACCCTGCGGAAACTCCCAGGCCCGCCGCCCCACCGGATAGCGGAACTGCTCCACCAGCCAGAATCCGTCCGGCCGGCGTGGCAGCACCAGGGCGAAGTCCGGCTTCTCGACCACCCCGTAGACGCCGGGGCTGCCGTCCGGCCGCCGAACCTCGTCCTCCCGCACGGTCATCCACGGATTGCGATACACGACGCGGCTGCTCACCTGCTCCATCCGGCGATCATGCCAGCGCCGCGACCTGGCGGGAATGCTCAGAGCCAGCCGGTCAGCGGTGAGGTGGGAACACGCATGGCAACCACAACCCGTCGGCATGGGGCATCAGCAGGCCGGCAGTGGCGGCAACGCATCGCGCAGGAACCAGACGTTGCTGAGATAGAGATCGTAGTCGCCGGTCTGTCCCACCTCCTGGCCTCGTACGATCCGCACCCACTTCTTGTCCTCGTAGTAGCCGGGCTCCCCGGACGAGCCGTTGCGCAACATCTGCCCGCCACCGACGACGCAGGAAACGCTGACAGTCTGTCCGACCGCGACCCGCCCCGCCTGGACGGTACCGGGCGGACAGGCATCGAGATCACAGCCCGAGGACATGCCGGGCTTCGTCCACAGCCCGATGGTCTTGGCCGGGAGACGGTTGCCGGCGTACACACCACAGACATTCCCGGTTACGGTCCCCGCGGCTGCCGATGCTCCGACGGCCGGCGAGCCGCACGTGACAGCCGCCGGTCCTGTCGAGGCGATTCCCGGGCTGACCGGCGCCTTCGCCGTTTTCACCGGCAGAGCGGCTTTGTCTCCCCGGCTGACCGCAACGACGATCACAACCGCCACGACCACCAGGATCGCAGTCATGCTCCCGACGATCACCGGGGTGCGCCGGTGATCCGTGGCGCCGCCGCCGGCAGGAGCGGCAGACGATGAGGTGGGCGGCGCCCCGACCGAGTCCGGTCCCGGCCACCACAGCCCGACCAACTCCGGGGCATCGAGCAGGCCAGCAAGCGCCGCGGCCATCACGCGGGTGGGACCGCGGTTCTGTGGACGACCGTCCAGCCATCGCCGAAGGGTCCGCTCGCTGACACCGAGATGGTCGGCGACCCATTGCTGCGTCCGGCCCGCCACGCGGATCGCCGCAGCCGCCCGCTCACTGGCCGCGGGTGACGGTTCCGCGGTGTCCGAGGGCCTCCCTCGCCGCGCGGTGCCCTTGGACTCCTCCCTGCCGTCGCTCATGGCTCCCCCTTTTGACCCGGCAAAAAATTGCCGCCGCCTCGCCGGGCACGCCGTTGACCTGCGAGAAATTTTCTGTCCACGCCTGCCGCTAGACGGCAAATTCTTGCCGCATGGACGGTAATTCCCAAGACCCCGAACGAGGCAAACCGGCCGTAGGGGTCCACGAGAGGGGAGCGACATGCTCAAGAAGATCGTGGTGACCGGCTTCGCCGCCGGCTTGCTGACACTCACCGGTTCGACCGCGGCGTACGCGGAGACCGGTGTGGACGTGATCGGCCCGCAGCCATCGCCGAACACCGCAGGGGTCACCTGCATTCAGCAGACGCTGGGCGTGCCGGCCGATGGCCGGTTCGGACAGCAGACCTACGACGCCGTCAAGGCGTTCCAGGCCTCCTCGGGTCTGCCCGCCGACGGCGCCGTCGGTCCGGTCACCGGTGACGCGCTGCTCGAGTTCGCCCCGGCCGGCTGCTCGGCGAGCCTGCCGTCCACCTGGTCCGACATCGACGCGGTGCCCACCCCGCAGCCCGCCCCCGTCGATCAGGCGGTGAGCGGGCCGGACAACGACGTGCAACTCGCGATGAAGTGCCTGGCGAAGACCGCGCCCGGATCCATCTTCAAGTTCATCCGCAAGGCCGGGGCGGGCACCTTCCCGGAGACGGAAGACCTGGTCAAGGTCAACCCGTGGCTCGATGGCGCGAAGATCATGAAGTGTGTGCTGTGGGACAACCCGCAGCCCGCGGGCTGAATCACACGGTGCGGCGGGCAGGGCGGCGCATCCCGGAACGGGCGCCGCCCGGCCCGCTCACCCGTCTCATGTCAGCCGGTGGCCCGGTTGGACGTGGCCGGTGCTCCAGGAAATGCCTGGAACCCATCGGCGACAGGCTTCTGATCCCGCGACCACCGTCGCCGGAGTCAACACATGATCATCATTCGGCAGCCGGGAAAGCCGCAACGGAGGTCAGCCGAGCCCGGGGCGCTTGACCGCTCGACCGACCAGGACGGTCTCCACGTCCGGCACGCCGAGCGCGGCCAGGTCCGTCGTGATGAACCGGTGCAGCGCCTCCAGGTCGGACAGCCAGACCGCGACGTGCAGGTTCGCCCGCCCGGTGGTGCTCAGCACGCCGTGCACGGCCGGGTGGACGGCCAGGGCCAGGCCGACCCGGTCCAGGTCGGCGGGTGGCAGGCGCAGCCACAGGTTCGCGTCGACGTGCAGGCCGAGGCGCAGCGGATCGACATAGGTCTGCGTGCGCAGCGGCAGCGCGGCCAGCCGGCGCCGGATCGTCGACTCCGGCCGCCCGAGCCGCGCCGCCACGGCCGCCGCCGGCAGGCGGGCGTCCGCCGCCAGCGCGTCGAGGATCGACAAATCAAGATCATCAACCCCATTCGTGGGTACGGCGGTGGCCAGCCCCGCCCGTTCCGCCGCGGTCAGCACGTCGAGCCGCCAGGCGGACGCGTCCGCGTACACGTGCAGGGCGGTCTGCGCCTCAACCGAGGTGACCGCTTTGGTCGCCGGGAGCTGGCGGAACACCAGCCGGTTGCGCGGGTCCCGCCCGGCGGCCAGCACCGCGGAGATCTCGTCGCCGGCCGCCGACACGTCCAGGTACGGCACGTCCGCCCGGGCGGCGAGCGCGTCGGTGATCGCCGAGACCGAGCCGCGCAGCACCCGGATGCGCAGCAGCATGACCGCCTCGTACGGCCGGACCCGTGGGGCGGCGACCACCCGCACGGTCCCGTCGCCGAGCAGCCGGCCCAGCCGCCGGTGCACGACCCGGGCGCTCAGGCCGAGCACCGTGGCGACCCGCTCGACGCTCACCCGCCCGTCGCACTGCAGCGCCGCCACCAGCCGGCGATCCGTGTCGTCGAGCACCGAATCCGCCACCATTGAGGTCATGGCGGTCATTATCGCTCGGTCTCACGCCGTACGGGCAAAGGTTTTGATCGTCGGGTTTGATGCTTGTGGCATGTCCTCGCTGATCGATGCCATGACCGAAGCCGCCCACGCCGCCGGGCGGCACCTGCTCGACCTGCCGCGTCCGGCGCCCGCCGCGACGTTCGCCGAGTTCCGGGCCACGTTCGACGCCGTCGACGCGCCGGTGGTGGCGCTGCTGCGCGAGCGGCTGCTGCCGCTGCGGCCCGGAGCGGTGTGGCTCGACGAGCTCGACGGGGCCACGCCCGCAACCGGGGAGGCCTGGCTCTGCGACGCGACCGACGGCGCCGTGCAGTACCTGCAGGGCCTGCCGCAGTGGTGCGTGACGCTGACGCTGGTCCGCGACGGGACGCCGGTCGCCGTGGTGCTGCACCATCCGCGGCTGGGTGAGACCTGCACGGCGTCGCTCGGAGCGGGCGCGTTCCGGGACGGCGCGCGGATCACGCCGTCGGCCAAGACCGACCTGACGGCCGCGCTCGTGGCGACCAGCCAGCCGCCG
Organism: Actinoplanes sp. L3-i22; assembly: GCF_019704555.1. Classification (NCBI taxonomy): domain Bacteria; kingdom Bacillati; phylum Actinomycetota; class Actinomycetes; order Micromonosporales; family Micromonosporaceae; genus Actinoplanes; species Actinoplanes sp. L3-i22. The sequence goes on along the minus strand of NZ_AP024745.1, from coordinate 5,434,265 downwards.
CTCGGTGGGCGCCCAGCCCGAGGCGGTCCGGGCGGCCGGCCGGTCGCTGAGCGCGGTGCTGCTCGCGGCCGGCGCGGTCCGCAACCTCGGTCCGACGTCCTGGCAGCTCGCGGACGTGGCGGCGGGCCGCCTCGACGGCTTCTGGGAGTACGGCCACGACGACACCAACGTGCTGCCGGGGGTGCTGCTGGCCCGGGAGTCCGGCGCGACGGTGACCGACGCGGCGGGCGCTCCGTGGCGGGTCGGCGCGGACAGCATCGTGGTGGCCGGGCCGGCCCTGCACGCGCCGCTGCTGGCCGCGCTGCGCCGCCCGGTTGCGTGACCGGATTCGGTCAGCGGGCCAGGGCGGCTTCGAGTTGGGCCTTGGTCATCGCGGAGCGGCCGGCGATGTTGCGTTTCTTGGCCTCGTTGTACAGCTGCTCCTTGGTACGGCCCTGCGCGCCGGTGTGTGAGCGCTTGCCGCCGCGGTGGCCCGAGGAGACGTCGTCGAGCGAGGTGCGGCTCGCGGTCCGCGATTCGCCGGCGCGGGCGCGTTCCTTGTTCACCGTGCGGGCGGCGATCTCCTTGGCCGTCTCGGTCGACTCGCCGCGCTTCTCGACACTGTCCTTGATGTGCTCGTACTGGCGTTCCCGTTTGGGACTGGATCCGGCCGGCATCGTCGCCTCCCTACGTCGTACGTCGAAATCGTCTTTTGAATTTCCCGGGTCGAAATCGGTGAAACGTGCGGGCGGACGGGGAAAGAGTGGATCACGCTCGCTCGCACGAACGGGAGGCTCGTCGTGGATGTCATGACTGTCGAGAACGGGTACGAGGCCGACGAATGCCGGATCGTGGTGCACACGATGACCGGCATGTGCCTGATCCGGCTGGTCGGCGACGTGGACCTGGCGGTGGCCGCCCGGCTGCGGGCCACCCTGGCCGCCGCGGTCGCCGAACAGCCCTGGATCATCGTGGATCTGAGCCGGGTGGGCGCGATCGACTCGGTGGCGCTCGGCGTCCTCGCCGCCGCCGGTCAGGCCGCGCGCCGCGGCCCTGGCGGACTGTTGCTGGCCGCCGCGCCGCCGTTCGTCACCGAGGTGCTGCGCGCGGCGCGGCTGAGCACGGTCTTCACGATGTTCGCCACGGTCCCGGCCGCGATGACGACGGTGCTCGCCCAGCCGGCGCCGCTCTGATCCGGTGGCCCGTCAGTCCTCGTCGGCGCCGGAGACTCCGGTGGTGTGGCCGGGGGCGATCGACGCCTGCACGACCAGGGCCGCCGCGCCGATGCCGGCCGCGTCGCGCGGCTGGGCGGACAGCTCGACGACGATCCCGTGCCGGAACCGGGCGTGCGCGGTCGCGGCCAGTTGGGCCCGCAGCCGGCGGGCGTAGATCGAGCCGGCGATCGCCATGCCCGGCCCGGTCAGCACCACCCGGCCCAGGTCGAGCAGGTTCACCATCGAGGTCACCGCGACGCTGAGGTAGCCGGCCGCCTGATCGACCACGGCGAACGCGTCCGGGTCGCCGCTGACCGCGGCGTGCGCGATCGCGTCGTACGCGCTGAACACGTTCTTGTGGTCGACGGCCAGTCCGGCCTCGCGGGCCGCGTCGACGGTCGCGGTCATCGAGGCGTAGCGCTCGACGCAGCCGCGGTTGCCGCACGGGCACGGCCGGCCGTCGTACATGATCGACAGATGTCCGAGCTCGCCGGCGTCGAAGCTGGTGCCCCGGAACAGCGCCCCGCCGAAGACCAGGCCGGCGCCGACCCCGGCGGACAGGTAGACGCTGCCGAACGCCTGCTCGCGCGACACCCGCCGGGTCCAGAACTCGCCGAGCGCCGCGGCCGCCGCGTCGTTCTCCACCAGCACCGGGATGCCCAGCCGCTCGGCCAGCCCGCGCCGGGCCGCGGCCCACTCCGGCGGGCTGTCCCCGCTGCTGGGCGGGGCGGCCGGCGCCACGATCGCCAGGCCCTCGATCCGGTCGCGGGGCAGGTCCAGGTCGAGCAGGAAGTCGTCGAAGCGCTCGGCGAGCTGGTCGGCCAGGTCGGAGTCGCCGAGCGGGACGACCTCGCGGCCCACCACCCCACCGGTGAGGTCGATGGCCACGCAGGTCACCGTGTCCGGCCCGAGCTGGAAGCCGACGCCGAACCGGGTGGCCGGGGTGATCGCCAGCAGCTGGCGGGGCTTGCCGCGGGCCGAGCCGGTCGAGCCGGTCTCGTGCACGATCCCGTCGGCGATCAGGTCCCGGACGATGTTCGAGATCGACGGCTGGGTGAGGCCGGTGCGCTCGGCGACCTCCACCCGGCTGATCGAGACCGCCGAGCGGATCACGTCCACGATCAGGGCACGACTGCCCGGCCCCGCCGCGGGCGTTTCCCGACGTGCCATCTCGCAAGATCCCCGTTTCGCCTGATCCCCACTGTCAGGCGATACCGTACCTGTCGGCGTAACGAGTACGGAGGAATCGGTGGCACAGTCGCAACGGCGGGTCGGCCTGGTTCTCGCGCGGGCCTCGCGGGTGCTCGGCGAGGAGCCGTACTACCACGAGTTCATCGAGGGACTCGAGCGCGTGCTGACCCCGGCCGGCGTCTCGGTGCTGGTCAAGGTGGTCACCGACCGGGAGGCGGAGAGCCGCACCTACGAGCGGTGGGCCGAACAGGACCGGGTCAGCGGGGTCATCCTGGTCGACCTGGTGCCCGGCGACGACCGGGTCGCCCTGGTCGAGGGGCTCGGACTGCCGGCGGTGGTGCTCGGCGCCCCGTCGACCGCCCCCGGGCTGCCGACGGTGTGGACCGACGACGCCGGCTACGCGCGGGAGGCGATCCGGTTCCTGGCCGAGGGCGGGCACACGGTGATCGGGCAGCTCAGTGGGCCGCTGTCCTTCGTGCACACCCAGCTGCGCCGCGACGGCGCGCGGGCCGAGGCCGACGAGCTGGGGGTCACGCTGGTGCAGGCCGAGGGCGATTATTCGTACGAGTCGGGCCGCACCGCCACCGGCGACCTGCTCACCCACGCGCCGACCGCGCTCGTCTGCGACAACGACCTGATGGCCCTCGCCGCCCTGGACCTGCTGCGCGAACGCGAGATCGCGGTGCCGGCGCGCATGTCGGTGGTCGCGTGGGACGACTCGGCGCTGTGCCAGCTGGCCGCGCCGGCGCTGTCCGCGATCAGCCACGACGTGGTCCGCATCGGCGAGCTGGCCGCGAACGCCATGCTGGACGCGATGGCCGGCCGCCCGGCCACGGTCTACCAGGCACCGCCGGCCCACATCGTCGCCCGCGACAGCACGAACTGAGCCACGCCGGAAGGGCCGGACGCGGCGCTTGTCACGCTCGCCGAAATCGGCCCGGCCTCGGCCGTCGTCGCTCTGAACGCCGCGCTCACCGACGTCGCCGGTGGACGGCCAAGAACCGGAGTCCTCACCATTCAGGCTGCGCGGGCCGGCTCGGCACCGTGCGGAACGTTGTCATCCACGGAAGTTACAAGATCATGCTGCTCGGCGGGCAGGCGGCTCATGTCCGTACGGGCAAATCGTCTTTGCTTAAATTAATAATCTAATCTTGACACATCGATGGATGCGGTCGCATGCTGGGCCCCGCTTCCCAAAAATCCGTCCCCACGGAGGTCTGTCGATGAGAATCCCCCGTCCCGTCTGGGCCCTCGGCGCTGTCCTCGCGCTGCTCGGCTCGGGCCTGATCTACAGCGCGACCGAGGCCTCGGCCTTCGCCGCCACGCCGAAGTCCACGGTGCTCAGCTACCTGAGGTCGATCACCGGCACATCGATCGTCTCCGGCCAGCACAACAAGGAGCCGGCGAGCAACCCCGGCCAGTACACCGCCCAGGTCAAGGCCGTCACCGGGCAGTACCCGGGGCTGTGGGGCGGCGACATGATGTTCACCTCCACCGACATCGCCAACCGGCAGTCCGTGATCAACCAGGCCAAGACCGAGTGGGCCAACGGCTCGCTCGTGGCCCTGACCTGGCACGCCTGCTCCCCCACGGTCGGCGCCACCTGCAACTTCGACGGCGGCGTGAAGACGAGCATCACCAACGCTCAGTTCCAGGAGATCGTCACCGGCGGCACGAACCTGAACGCCGTGTGGCGCAGCCGGATGGCCGCCGTCGTGCCGTACCTCAAGCAGCTCAAGGACGCCGGCATCCCGGTGCTGTGGCGGCCGTTCCACGAGATGAACGAGAGCTGGAACTGGTGGGGCGCCCGGCCCGGCACGAACGGCGGGGCCAAGATCTACCAGCAGATGCGGGACTACTTCGACAGCCAGGGCCTGGACAACCTGATCTGGGTCTGGAACGTCCAGGACAACCCGACCGCCAACTGGGCGCAGTACTACCCCGGCAGCAACTATGTCGACGTGGTCTCGCTCGACGCCTGGTACAAGAACTATCCGTCGACGTCGGACTACAACCAGATCCAGTCGATCGCCGCGGGCAAGCCGATCGCGATCGCCGAGATGGGCAAGATGCCGACCGCGGCGCTGCTCAACAGCCAGCCGAAATGGGCCTGGTTCATGATCTGGTCCGAGCAACTGCGCGGCAACAACACCAACGCCGAGATCCAGACGGCCTACTTCCTGCCCCGCGTCCTCAACCAGGGCGAGATCAACTTCTAAGAGCCGATTGGGTACGCCGCGGCTACCGTGACCAGATGGGTATCTCCGCGCACCTGGCCCGGCTCCGCACGATGATCGGTCACGAACTGATCCAGCTGCCGTCCGTGGCGGTCGTCGTCGTCGACGGGCACGGGCGGCTGCTGCTGGTGCGGCACGCCGGGCACCGGGAAGGCTGGGCGGTGCCCGGCGGCGCGGTCGAGATCGGCGAGTCCCCCGTCCAGGCGGCCGCGCGGGAGATCCACGAGGAGACCGGCCTCCGGATCGGCGAGCCGCGCCTGCTGGACGTGCTCGGCGGCGCCGACTTCGAGGTGACCTACCCCAACGGGGACCGGGTCGCCTACGTCACCGCCGTCTACCAGGCGGGGGTCGCCGGCGGGACGCCCGCCCCGGACCAGGAGGAGATCAGCGAGCTGGGCTGGTTCGCCCCGCTCCAGCTCGCCGAGATCGAGCTCAACCGGTTCGCCCGGGCGCTGCTGCGCGCCACCGGGCACCTCAGGGAATGAGCCGGTTCACCAGCTCGAACGTGTCGTACTCCTGGTTGTAGTCGCCGAAGTGGCCGTCGTCGCGGACGATCTGCGTGCCGCCGAGCCGATCGAACATGGCCCGCCCCTGGCGGTCGTCGCAGCCGTACGGATCGTTCCGGGAGTTCACGAAGTAGATGTCGCGAACGTGCGACCGGATCGCGTCCCAGTCGTAGTCCGCCTGAAGAACCGGCTCCTCCGACGTGTTGGGCTGGGTGCTGTAGCCGGCCACCAGGATCGCCTGCGCGACGGTCACCTGCACGTGCTCCAGGACGGCGAGCAGCAGGGCCGCACCGCCGGAGTGGCCGACCAGCACGGTGTGCTCGTCGAAGCGGTGCTGGTCCAGGACCTTCGGCAGGAACGTGCCGATCGGCTCGACGTTGACCTCGGGGTGGTGCGGCACGTCGACGACGTAGCCCCGCTCGGAGAGCTGCCCCGCGAGCCAGGGATACCAGGCCACCCCCGGGTTGCCGCCGGTCCCATGGAAGATGATCGCTCTACGCCCGGCCCCGCCCGCAGTGTCCACACGATCATCAAACCACGGAACAGGCCGCCGTACGGCCCCACGACCGCGCCCCGGGCCGGGCGGTAAGAGCGGTCACCGGTCGATCGCGTAGGAGTGCCGCGGCGTGGGCGCGGGATCGGTGCGCAGCCGGGCGTGCAGCTCGACGTCGAAGCTTTCACCCGCGCCCGCGCACCGCCTGCGTCGTCCAGTAGGAGACCCAGCCGACCGAGTGTTGCGGGTCCACCCCGCTCACCGCGACGTGACCGACGACCCGGCCCGCGGACCGGACCGCGAACGGGAACGCCTCCGCGGCCTCGCGCCACCTCACGATCCACCGCCCGGCCGCCGCCAGGTCGGTGATCGGTTCGCCGGCCTGGGTGGCCATGTCGTCCGCGCCGAATGCGGCGAGCACCGCCGGGGCGTCGTCCTCGCGCCAGGGCCTGAGCAGCAGCTGTTCCGTTCGAGACACGCCCGGATGATCCTATCCGGCCGGTCGGGCCGCAACCTCGGAGCAACCTCCTGGGACCGCATCAGCCGTTCGCACAATGGGCGAGGTTCAACCCTGGTTTTGTCGTATTGCCGACCACCGATCGACATTGCCGGGCTGCTATCTTTCGGCCCGCGCAGACGGCCGGACTCGCAATCCAGGGAGGAGCATGTCCGCCACCGCATCGGTAATGCACCGAATATCCGCGGCCGCACTGGTCCTCGGTTCCTATGAATTGTTCCTGCTGACCCTTCCGCGCGAGACCGCGGTGGCCGTGGACAATGTGATGGTCACCGCGATCACCACGTGCGCGGCGATCGCCTGTGGATGGTTCGCGGCGCGGACCCGCGGCTGGGAGCGGCGATGGCGGGTCCTGGCGGCGACCGCCCTCGCGGCGAACGCCACCGGCCAAGGTGTGTGGGCGGGGTACGGGCCGGCCGAACGGTCCGACCCGGCCGTACCGTCCTGGCCCGACGTGGCCTGGCTGGTCACCGCGCTGGTGGTGATCTGCGGCCTTGCCGTCATTACCCGGCACGCAACGGCTGGTCAGCCACACCGGGACAGCCGCACGGAGGTGCGGCTGGTTCTCGACAGTCTCCTCGTGTCCGGCTCGCTGTTCCTGCTCGCCTGGATGACCGCCCTCGGGGCCGCCTCCGCGCGTTCGGTGCTGGTCTTCTGGGTGCCCGCGGCGGAAGTCGTGCTGATCACGCAAGTCGTGCTCATTTACACCACGCGCCGCATCCCTCGCGAAAACCTGCGGCACCTCTCACTGATCGGCGCCGGACTGGTCGCCAACTCGCTGTCCGATATCACGTTCAGCATGTACCTGAACGGAACCATCGCCCGGTACCCATTGGTGGCGAGCGCCGGATATCTGGCAGGCGCGCTGCTCGTCGTCCGGGCGGTCGCCATGCCGGACTTCCACCCGGTGCGCCGCGTCGCCCACCAAGCGCCGCAGGAGGCCACGTGGCTTTCCACGGTGACCCCGCTCCTGCCGCTCACCCTGGTGACGCTGTTCCTGGCCGGTAAAGTCATGTCCGGTGCGATCCTGAGCACGGTCGAGGCCACCGGCGCCGTGTCGATCTTCGCACTCGTGATCCTGCGTCAGGCCGTCGCATTCTATCGGCCACACTCGCCCGAGCAGGTACCCGAGTCGTCGGTGACGATCCCCGATCAGCCTTCACCGGACGACTCGGAACTGGATCGGAAACTGCGCGCGCACATCCTTGTCCTGAGCAATGAACTGCAGCGGTCCAGCAATCGCACCGCAGTGTGGACATTCGTGGGTGGTGCCGTCCTCGGCGTGCTCGGCAACGTCGTCGTCGCGGCGTTCATGAATTGATCGTCGTTCCGGAGCCGTTCAGCGCGGTGGGTGGCGACGTGGTGGGTCCCGAACCGGGCAGGCTTGGCGGTGGGTGCCGGTCAGTTGTCCCGCGCCGCCCACTCGTCGACAGCCTGATACAGGTGCACCAGCCGGAGATCGCCCCACTCGGCGTCCGGGTCGGGCTCGAGAAACATCATCGCCACGCCGGCGAGGCTCAGCGCCGACAGCGACCAGCGCTGGTCGGCCGGTGCGCCGAACGGGCCGGCGACGGTCTCCCGGCCGGCGATCTCCGGCGCCGCGATCTCGGTGATGATCATGCCGTGCAGGTTGACGCTCAGCACCGCGGCGAGGGTGTCGAATCCGGCGTTGAGCTCGGGCCGCAATCGGTAGCCGAACGCCCCGGCCAGGGTCTGCCACGCACCGGCGATGCGCGTGATCCGGGCCTGTTCCGATTCGGCGAGCGCGGCCTGGACCTGGGCCCGCAGATCGCCGTCGGCCAGGCCGGTGACGGTGGCGCAGAGCGCATGGTAGGTCCGCCAGGCCGGCGACGCGAGCACCGCCCGCAGGTCGAAATGAGCCAGCCGCCGGATCAGCTCGACGATCAGGTCGTGCCGCCCGCGCGGGGTCGACAGCCATTCCTTCTTCTCGGCCAGGATCTCCTTGAGCAGGCCGATCTCGTCCCGGACGACCGGCGCGCCGGCGGTGCGGGCCAGTTCCTTGACCACGTCGCCGAAGAACTGGTCCTTGTACTGCCAGTGGCGGTAGGCGCTGCTCCGGGACACCTCCGCGGCCCGGATGATCGCCTCGAAGCTGAGGTGCTCAAGGCTCACGGTGAGGCCATCTCGATTGATCATCTCGATGGCGGCCCGCAGCATCCGATCCCGGGTCTCGACATCGGTCAGACGCCGATTGCGCCGGGTCAAACCGCTGGCCATGGGTCGCTGTTCCATCGCGGACGAGCCTAGTACAGGACGGGACCTTTGGTACTTGAGACATGGAGTCCCAAGTTCCATACTCGCCATGACGCAGAGATGTCGATCTATTGCGAGGGGTGCCATGATCTTCAGTGACGACCGGCTGCGCGCCATGTACTCCGGCGGCCGGGGCAACGCCACCGCCCGCCGGTTCGCCCGGTTCTGGGCCGCTGTCCACGCGACCGGGATCACCCCACCGCGCTGGATCACCCTCGAGGTTCCCGGGCGCCGCACCGGACGCCGCACGCGCTTCCCGCTCGGCATGACCGATTGGCAGGGTCACTGGTATCTGGTGCCGATGCTGGGCGAGGACTGCAACTGGGTCCGCAATGTCCGGGCCGCCGGCGGCAAGGCTGTCATCCGGCACGGGCGGGCCCGCGAGTGCCGGCTGGTCGAGATCCCGGTCGCCGATCGGCCGCCGATCCTGCGATGCTTCCTGGAGCAGGTCCCCGGCGCCCGCCCGCACCTGCCGATCGACCGGCATGCGGCGCCAGCGGAGTTCGCGTCCATCGCCGGCCGGTACCCGGCGTTCCGGGTCGACATCGCGGAGCCGGCCCGATGACCGCCCCCGCGGCCCGGCCCCGCCGGCGACGCCGGTGGTGGTGGGCACTCGGCATCACCGTGACGCTCGTGCTCGCCCTGCTGGCGACAGCGGCGGCGGCCGTCGCGCTTCAGCCCGCTCCCGCACCGCTCACCCTCCCGGCCGCCGCCGCTCCCGCGTCCCGGCCGCTGGCCGGACACTGGCGGATCACTTCCGGGTCGGTGGCCGGCTTCCGCGTCGAACAGCGCTTCCTCGGAGCGAGCAGCGACGTCACCGGGCGCACCGAGGCCGTGACCGGCACCATGACCGTACGCGACAACCGGATCGACGCCGTCGAGGCGAACATCGACCTGCTCTCCCTGACCGACAACGGCAAGCAGCTCGCACCGCAGTTCGGCACGAGCCTGGCGACGGACCGGTTCCCGGCCGCCACGGTCCGGCTCACCACGCCCGTTCCGCTCGACGACGCCTTCGTCACCGGATCCGCGACCACGCTGGAGGCCACCGGGCAACTGACCCTGCACGGCGTCACCCGGACGATCACCGCCGTCGTGACCGCCCAGCGCGACGCCTCGCGGCTGGTGGTCACCGGCTCCGTGCCCATCCGATTCGCCGACTGGAACCTCGCCGGCCCGAAGGGATACGGGGCACTGGGTTCGCTCGCCGACCACGGAACCGCGGAGTTCCTGTTCTTCCTGCAGGAAGGCTGACCGGCAGGCCGCCGACGGCTGACAAGTTTCCGTCGCGGGCGCGCCGGTCGGCGTCGCCGCGGTTACCGTGGCCCCGACATCATCGTTGCTGGTCGAGGAGCCACACCGATGCAATCGACGCCCCCACCACCGAGGAGAGCACCGGTCCTGCTGGCGCTCGGGGCCGCGGTGACGCTGCTCATCCTGCTCGCGTTGACGTTGGCGTACCTGGCCTCCGACGGCCATTCATCCGATGGCACCGCCCATGCGACACCTATCCCACAGGCCACTCCGACGAGCCCGCAGGCCGGTACCACCAGCCCGCCGGCCGCTCAGTCCCCGAGCGCCGACCTCGCGGTCGTCTCGGCTCGATGCCGTGAACGGGCCGGTGAACTGGCCGCGGCCCGCGTCGTCTTCGACCCCAGGCTGACCATGGAACTGGGCCGGACGGACACCGTCGAGGCCGTGGTCACCTATGACCGGAGCCTGGCCCCCTCGGTGATTCTCCCCGGGCACGGGAACGCCACCGCCGAGCCCGTCCTCGTGACGTGCGAGGTCTACGCCCGGTTGCGCGGCGCCACCGACGACTTCACGATCGATCAGACCGACTGGGTGTCGCAGGCGCTGTTCGAGAATGGATCGGCGCGCTGGGCGTGGCGGGTCACGCCCCGGTCCGGCGGCGCCAAGGAGCTGATCCTGGAGCTGCAGCCGGCGCTGAAGGTCCTGGATCAGTCGAACACCAACCTGGTGAATCCGCGGGGTGCCATCGCCCCGTTCACGTCGAGCGTCGACGTGGCCGTCCCGGCGGGGAAGAGCATCGCGTCCTGGGTGGACTGGGCCGGCCGGATCGTCCCGATCGCTTCCGCGGTGGTGGGCGTGGTGGGAACGGTCGCGGTGATGGAGACGCGAGCCCGGCGGCGGAGACGGCGCGGTGGCACCGAGCTGGTCATCGCCGATGCTGCCACGGCTCTTGGGGACCTGCGGAAGCTGCGCATCGCCCGCGATGTGGACGCCACGGACGTCGCGCGACGCCTCGGCGTCCCGCTGGCGGCGTTCCGGGCCCTGGAGGAGGGCCGCAAGGTTCCGACGCTCCGCAACGTCTGCGACTACGCCGCCGCCCTCGACGTCGACCTGGTGTTCCGGCACGGTTCCGGCTCGGACGCGGCGCCACCGGAGGAGGCCCCGGCGAGGTGAACCAGCGAAAGGCCCGGCCGGCAACGGGAACCGGCCGGGCCTTTTCAGTGCTCAGGAGCAGTACGCGTCGAGCCCCCACGTGTTCGGCTGCATGTAGCAGGAGTGCGTGTACTGGAACGTCCAGTTGCTGTCGTACACGTCGAACCAGACCTGCCCGCCACTCCAGCGGTGGTTGCCGGTGACCGCCCAGCCGGAGCCGTCGTAGTTCGCCCACCCGTAGTTGTACCAGTTACCCGTGTCGTACCCGGAGACCCAGGCGTGCCCGCCGGCCGGCCCGTTGTACAGGTAGAGCAGCTGGGACGCGGTGCTGGACGCGGCCGCCGCGGGGGCGGCCGAAACCGTCAGTCCCCCGGCGAGAGCGGTGATCGCCAGGCACGCGGCGACAGCGGCGGTGCGGAGTTTCCTTGCCACGAGAAGTCCCTCGGTAGTTCTGAAATGCGTTACCCCCGAACCATGACCGAGCACCGTAGACGTTTCATTGAGGATTCATCGACGCCATGACCGTGGCCAGGTCGGTCAGCACCCACGGGGCCTTGACCGCGGCCGGGTCCAGGTCGAGCGGCGCGCGGACGTGGAACACCGTCGACTCGCCGGGCAGCAGCGTGACGAAGCCCCGGTCGACGGTCGCCCGCGGGTGGATGCGGTCGGGCTGCAGCAGGAGGTCGCGGGCCAGGCCGGCGGCGTGCACCCGCACGTCGAGTCCACCGGGCACCGGCACGGCGTCGACGGTCAGCCCCGGATCCTCGTACGAGAAATCGGCCTTGAAAAACAACGCCCGGCACTCGTCGAGATCGGCGACGAGCATCTCCGCCGCCGGCGCCGGGACCAGCGCCACCGACCGCGGCGGCACGCTGACCTGCACAGCCGCGAGCGAGGAGAACCGCACGGTCCCCACCCAGGGAGCGGCGGTGTTGTTGAGCACGGCCAGCGTCAGGCCGCCGTCGCGGGGCTGGATGGTCAGCGCCCGGTCCGCGTTCATCTCGCGCAGCGCGAAGTACAGCGGTTTGTACCGCCCGGCCCCGTCGATCGCCGCCCACGAGGTGACCGGCCACAGGTCGTTGAGCTGCCAGAGGATGCTGCCGCCGGTGTGCGGCCAGTGCGAGCGCCAGTGCTCGACGCCGGTCCGCACCGCCCGCACCTGGTTGAGCTGGGTCAGATAGTGCCAGGCCTCGGTGCTTCCATCAAAAACGCCGAAGTGCGGGGCCAGGCCGCGCGCCAGTTTGCCGTTGCCGTCCTCGGCCTTCTGATGATGCAGCACGCCGGGCGAGTCCGGCAGCATCGGCTCGTCGGAGACCGCCTCCCGCAGCGTGGTCCACGCCGGCGGCGCCTGCCAGCCGAATTCGGCGACGAATCGGGGCGTGGAATCGCGGTAGTTCAGATAGTCCTCGCGATTCCACACCTCCCAGGAATGGAACGTGCCGTGCTCCGGGTCGTTGGGTTCGTGCTCCCAGGAACCGGACCAGGGGCTACCCGCCTGATAGGGCCGCGACGGGTCGAGTTCGGCCACGATCGCCGGCAGCGTCTCCAGGTAATACCGCTCGCCCCAGGTCTGATAGGCGCCGGCCGCGTTCCACGGCATCGCCTGGTGCAGCCACAGATTCTCGTTGTTGCCGTTCCAGGTGATCAGGCTCGGATGCGGCGCGAGTCGAGCCACGTTCTCCCGCGCCTCGGCGACCACTTCGGAAAAGATCGGCTCCTCCTCGGGATAGTCGGCGCAGGCGAACAGGAAGTCCTGCCACACCATCAGCCCGAGCTCGTCGCAGACCTCGTAGAAATCACGGCTCTCGTAAATGCCGCCGCCCCACACCCGGATCAGATTGACGCCGGCCGCGACGGCCTCACCAAGCCGGAGCGCATAGCGTTCCCGGGTCATCCGGGACGGGAAGATGTCGTCCGGAATCCAGTTCACACCCTTGATCAGCACCGGTTCGCCGTTGAGGTGGAAGACGAATCCACCGCCGCTCCGGTCGATGGCGACGCTCCGGAACCCGATGCGCCGCTCCCAATGATCGAGCACGTCGGCACCGTCGAGGAGCTCGACCCGCAAATCATCGAGAGCCGGTTCCAGCGGTCGCCACGGAACCACGTCGTCGACGTCCAAAGACAACCGCAATTCAAGACCATCAATTTGGCGTACGGCAATTTCCCGCCCGCCCAGCGAAACCCGGACACGCAGGTCCCTCGGCCGGGTCCGCTCGATCGCCACGCTCAGGTCGAGCCGCCCTATGCCGTCCGACCAGGTGGCCAGCGGCCGCACCGAGGCCAGTCGCGCCGTGCTCCACCCCTCGAGCCGCACCGGCCGCCAGATCCCGGCCGTGACCAGCGTCGGCCCCCAGTCCCACCCGAAACCGCAGGCCATCTTGCGGATGAAGTTGAACGGCTCCGGGTACGCGTTGTCCCGCGCCCCGAGCAGCTCCCGCACCCGCTCGGCCTCGGTGTAGGCCGAGGTGAACCGCACGCTCAGCGGCTGCGGGCCGCCGGCGAGCAGCCCGGTGACGTCGTACCGATAGCTGCGGTGCATGTTGCGGGTCGTGCCGACCTCCACCCCGCCCAGCTCGATCGCGGCAACCGTGTCGAGCCCGTCGAAGACCAGGTCGACGCGTTCATGCTCCGGCCCGTCCCAGGCAATTTCCCGCTGATAGGCCCAGTCCGCACGTCCGACCCAGGCGACGGCTTTTTCGTTGTCGTCCAGGAACGGATCCGGAATGCGGCCCGCGGCGAGCAGATCGGTGTGCACGCACCCGGGCACGCTCGCCGCGATGCGGACGTCGTCGCCGTGCAGCTCCCAGGCGCCGGAGAGGTCTTGAACAGAGGTCACTTGGTCGCTCCCGCGGTGATGCCGTTGTAGATGAAGCGCTGCAGCAACAGGAAGATCACCACGGTCGGAATGATGACGATCATCGTGCAGGCCGCGATCGTCTCCCATTGCGCTCCGTAGGGTCCTTTGAAGCGGAACAGCGCGGTGGAGATGACGCTCAGATCCGGCGAGCGCATGTAGAGGAACGGGATGTAGAACTCGTTGTAGATGGCGATGCCCTTGATGATGACCACGGTGGCGATCGCCGGTCTCATCAGCGGCAGGATCACCTTGCGGTAGATGGTGAACCGCCCGGCGCCGTCGATCATCGCGGCCTGGTCGATGCTCTGCGGAATCGACTGCATGAACTGGATGAAGATGTAGATGGACACGATGTCGGTGCCGAGGAACAGCACGATCGCCGACCACGACGTGTTGACCAGGCCCATCGATTTGACGATCTGGTAGGTGGCGACCTGGGTGGTCACCCCGGGCACGAGTGCCGCGACCAGGAAGAGGCCGAGTATCAAGCGCTTGAAGGGAAAGACGAAACGACTGATCGCGTACGCCGCGAGCGTCCCCACCAGCACGGTGCCGGTCAGCGAGACGACCAGGATGACGGTGGTGTTCCAGAAGCCGCGCAGCATGTCGCCGGCGGTCCACGCGGTCGCGAAATTGTGGAAGTTGAGCCAGTCGTGCGGCGGGGTCAGCGGGCCGGTGCTGTTGTACTCGGCGTGCGTCTTGAACGCCGCGAACAGCACCACCACGAGCGGGATCAGCACCACCAGCGACGCCAGGATCAGCGAGGCGTACTTGGCGGCGCGCGCCACGGTACTCACGTCAGGGTCACCTCGTCGTCGGGCAGGATCCGGCGCTGGATCCAGGTCAGCAGCAGCACGATCAGCAGCAGCACGACCGCCATGGCCGAGGCCAGGCCGATCTGCCGGAACTGGAACGCGGTCTGGTACGCCTGGACCACGAACGTGCGGGTGCCGTTCGCGCCGCCGGTCATGATGAACGGGATCTCGAAGACGCTGAGGCTGCCGGAGATCGCCAGGATGAACGAGAGGCTGATGATCCGCCGGATGCCGGGCGCGATGATGTGCCGGAACTGGTGCCACCGGTTCGCGCCGTCGATCTCCGCGGCCTCGTAGATCTCGCCCGGGATGGACTGGATCGCGCCGAGGAACAGCACGAAGTTGAGCCCGGTGAACCGCCACACCGACGTGCCGGCCAGCGAGAGGTTGGCGATGTCCGGGTCGCCGAGCCACTGCTGGGTGTGCCCGCCGAGGCCGAGCACCCCCAGCAGCGTGTCGAGGGTGCCGTCCGGCTGGAACAGGTACAGGAAGACGAAGCCGACCGCGACGCCGTTGAGCAGGTACGGGAAGAACAGGATGCCCTTGAACAGGTTGCGGAACCGGACGCTGAACGACAGCACGACCGCGAAGTAGAGGGCGATCGCGATCTGTGCGAACGACGCGGCGAAGTAGTAGAGGCTGACCAGGAAGACCCGCCAGTACTGCTCGTCGGTGAGCACGCGCACGTAGTTGTCCAGGCCGGCCGGGGTCATCGTGGGATCCAGGCCGTCCCATTTGTGGAAGCTGTACCAGAGCATGTTGCCGACCGGCACGTAGGTGAACGTGATCAACAGGATCAGCGCCGGGGCGACGTACGGCCAAGGGGTTTTGAAGATCTTGATCCTGGTCGTCACTTCATGACCCGGGACTGGGCCTCGCTCCAGCGCTTGTTCAGGTCGGCGAAGAAGGAGTCCTTGTCGCCCTTGGCGGCGCCGCGGGCGACGTCGACCAGCTTCTGCCGGTAGATGTTGCCCTTGAGGTCGATCTCCGACTCCTTGATGATCTCGTCCTCCTTGCCGGAGTTCGTGGTCGCGGCCGGGGTCTCGACCAGCTCGACGCCGGTCGCGGTGAAGTCCTGCAGGCTCTTGGGCAGCGGCTGGTCGATGGCCGGCGGGATGGCCTGCTGGTCGGTGGCGAAGCCGGACTCGTTGACGAAGAAGTCCAGCCAGGCCTTCGCGGTGGCCTTGTTCTTGGAGTTCCGGCTGACCGCGCCGAGCTTGTCGCCGTCGATGTTGGCGTGGAACTTGCCGCCGGTCTGGTACGGGAACGGCCAGAACGCGATGTCGTCGGGGTTCGCCCCGGCGGCCCTGGCGGCGTCCTGCATCTGCGGGACCGCCCACGAGCCGAGCAGCATGGTCGCCGTCCTACCGGTGGCGAGCATCGGCTTGGAGCTCTCCCAGTTGGTCGTCAGCGGGTCCTTCTCGCTGAGCTTGGCGTGCACGATGTCGTAGAGCAGCCCGTCCGCCAGGTATTCGATCTTGCCGGGCTGCCAGGGGTTCGGGTCGGCCGGGAACTTGTCGTTGATCGCCGGGTCACCGAGCACGGCCCGGTGGGTGTTCCACTCGGCGAGCGGCCAGCCGTCCTTGTAGTTGGTGTAGTACGGCACGGCGTCGGTCTTGTCCGCGACCGCCTTGAGCCCGGCGAGGAACTCCTCGGGCGTCTTCGGCGGCGCGGTGATCCCGGCCTGCGCCCAGATCCGCTTGTTGATCACGAAGCCCTTCGCCACGCCGCCCAGGGACAGAGCGAAGACCTTTCCCTGGTACGTCGCCGGGCTGAGGAACCGGTACTTGGCCTTGAGCTCGTCCTGCGTGCCGAGCGGCTCGAAGAACTGGCTGTACTGGTCGATCGCGACGGCGTTCGGGACCAGCAGCACGTCGCCGTAGTCGCCGCTGCTGAGCTGGGTGGTGACGTCGTCGTCGTAGTTCGTCACGCCCTGGAAGACGACCTTGGTGCCGGGGTACTTGGCCTCGAACTTCTTGGCGTACCCGGGCAGCGTCGTGCTGACCAGGTCGGTCCGGTTGGTCAGCACCGTGATGGTGCCCTTGACCTCGCCGGAGAAGTCGCCGCTCGCGGCGGTGTCGTCGCCGCCGGCGCCGCCGGTGCAGCCGGCCGCGAGTGCCAGGGTGGCCGCCGCGCCGAAGCCGAGGAACTGCCTTCTATTGATCATGCCGGTTATCCGTCCTGCTGGTTCAGCCCTGTGGAGCGCCCAGCATGAGACGGTCGTTACAGGCATGTCAAGATTAGATTATTAATTTATTAGATGCTGTACTGAGGCTCGACAACGAAGGGACGGACCGATGGCGCGTCGCGAAACACCGGCTGCCGGGCCCGGCAGCCGGGCCCTCGTCGTCGACGTGATCCGCTCGGCGGCCCGGATCAGCCGCGGCGAGCTGGTCGGGCTGACCGGCCTGACCCAGCCGTCGATCTCCAACATCGTCCGGGAGCTGATCGCCGACGGCATCATCCACGAGATCGGCTCGCTGGACTCGGCGCAGGGCCGGCCCCGCAGGCTCATCGCGATCAACCCGGCCAACCGGGTCGGCATCGGGTTCCACCTCGGCCCGGAGACGGTGACCTGCGTGGCCGCCGACCTGACCGGCGGGCTGATCGGCCGCGAGGTCGTGCCCCGGCCCTGGCCCGCCTTCGCCGACCTGTTCCACGACTTCACCGCCGCCCTGGCGCTGCCCCGCGACCGGATCGAGGGCCTGGCGATCGTGGCGCCCGGCCCGGTGCCGGCCGCCCCCGAGCTGGCCGGGCTGATCGGCGTCCCGGTCCTGGTCGACAACGACGCCGCGGCGGCCGCGCTCGGCGAGTTCTGGAGCCGGCGGGTGCCGCGCGAGCAGGCGTTCGGCTGTGTCTACCTGTCCGACAGCATCGGCGCCGGGCTGGTCTTCGGCGGCGCGCTGTTCCGCGGCGACCGGTTCGGCCACATCTCCATCGGCCACGACGGCCGGGCCTGCCCGTGCGGCAACCGGGGCTGCGTGCAGCAGTACGCCTCGACCACCGCGACCGTCGAGGCGGCCCGCGCCGCCGGGCTGCCGTTCCGCGGGTACGACGCGATCGCCCGGGCCGCGATCGGCGGGGACCCGGCGGCCTTCGCCCTGATCGAGACGGCGGCCGGCTACCTCGGCGTGGCCGTCACCTCGATGGTCAACCTGCTCAACCTGGAACGCATCGTGCTCACCGGCCCGGGCGTGGCCCTGGCCGGCTCGATCTACGCCCGCCGGCTGCGCTCCGCGCTGGACGGCGTCGCCGTGGAGATCTCCGCCCAGCCCCGCGACGCGGCCGGGATCGGGGCCGCGGCGCTGGTCATCCAGGCGTCGGTCGCACCCGGACACACCGTGGAAAGGAACCGTCTGTGACCCGTCGAGTGGGCTTGATCCTGGCCCGGGCGTCCCAGGTGCTCGGCGACGAGCCGTACTACCACGAGTTCATCGAGGGCCTTGACCGGGTGCTGATCCCGGCCGGGGTCTCGGTGCTGGTCAAGGTCGTCGCCGACCACGCGGCCGAGAGCGCCACCTACCGGCAGTGGGCGGCCGAGGAACGGGTCGGCGGCGTCATCATGGTCGACCTGTCCCCCGGTGACGACCGCGTCGCCCTGGTCCGCCGGCTGAACCTGCCGGCCGTGGTGATCGGCGACCCGTCGACCGCCGACGGCCTGCCCACCGTGTGGACCGACGACGCCGGCTCGGCCCGGGAGGCGATCCGTTTCCTCACCGGCCGCGGGCACCGGCGGATCGGGCACGTCAGCGGGCCGCTCGCGCTGGCGCACACCCAGCTGCGGTTCGGTGGCCTGCGGACCGAGGCCGCCGCGCACGGCGTCACGCTGATCAGCGTCGAGGGCGACTACTCCCAGGCGTCCGGGCGGACCGCCACCGCCCAGTTGCTCGCCTCCCGGCCGACCGCGATCATCTACGACAACGACGTGATGGCGCTCAGCGGACTGGCGACGATCAAGACGTACGGGCTGGCCGTGCCCGGCGAGGTGTCGGTGATCGCCTGGGACGACTCGGTGCCCTGCCAGCTCGCCGTGCCCGCGCTGTCGGCGATGAGCCACGACGTCAGCCGGGTGGGCGAGATCGCCGCCGACGCCGTCCTCGACGCGATGCGGGACAGCTCCGGCGAGATCTACGAGGCGCCACAGGCGCACATCGTCGAGCGCGACAGCACCGGCGCCCCGCGGGGCTCAGGCGGCGTCGGCACCGAGCTGCCGCAGCAGGCCACGGTTGTCGGTGCGCACCCACTCCTCGACCAGGCGGCCCCGGTCGTCGACCCGGAAGATGTTGAGCAGGTCGAAGACGACCCGCCGGCCGTTCGGCGGCAGCGGGCCCACCGGTGACTGGCTGAACTCGCGGACGAACGTGCCCTCGATCCAGGTCTGGCAGGCCAGGTGCTCCCCCTCGGCGACCACGATGCCGCGCCGGATCGAGCGGTCGTCGAACGCGGCGCGGACCGCGGCGAAGTAGGCGGTCAGGCCGGCGTAGTCGGACTCGAAGCCGTCCGGGCCGTGGAAGCGGAACTTCTCCGTGTCGAAGTAGTCGCCGACCTCGTCCGGGTGCTCGCCGGTGACTTCCAGCTCGCCGGCCCGGACCAGGCGCGCCACCAGCTGGTCCCGCGTGTACTGCTGCGTCATCTCGTACTCCTCGGATCGGGATCTCCCCCCACCATGACGCGCCGCAGGCATGCGTACCCAACACGTTTCGGACTGGGAACCATGCGAGGTACGCATGCTAGGTTCCCGGCATGACCGAGTTCACCCTGGTCGGGCTGCGCGTCGTCGGGCAGGTGGCGGCCACCGGCTCGTTCACCCAGGCCGCGGATCTGCTCGGCTACACCCAGTCGGCGGTCTCCCGGCAGGTGGCCGCCATGGAGGCCGCCGCCGGCGCGCCGATCTTCGAGCGGGGGCGCCGCGGCGTGACCGTCACCGCCGCGGGCGAGGTCGTGATCAGGCGGGCCACCGCGATCCTGGCCGACGTGTCGGCGACCGAGCAGGAGCTCGCGGGGCTGCGGGACCGGCTGGCCGGCCGGCTCACGGTGGGCTCGTTCCCGGCCGCCGCGATGGCGCTGGTGCCCCGGGCCATGGCGCGGCTGAAAGCCACCCATCCCGGCCTCGCCGTGCAGCTCACCGAGGCGTCCACCCCGGCGCTGCTGCGACAGCTGCGCGCGAAACGGCTCGACGTGGCGGTGCTCGGCGTCGGTTCCGGCCTGCCGGACTACGACCTCGGCGACCTGCACCTGACCACCGTGCTGCACGGCGACCTGCTGCTGGCGGTCGGCGAACGGCACCGGCTCGCCGACCGCCGGACGGTCGCCGTCGCCGACCTGGCCCAGGAGCCGTGGATCGTCGGCGCCGGGGCGGCCGGCGAGCCGCAGTTCGGCGCGTGGCCGACCCTGGCCGAGCCGGTGATCGCGCACACCGCGCGGCACTGGTCGACCCGGCTCGGGCTGGTCGCGGCCGGGCTCGGCATCACCGTCATCCCGGACCTGGCGGTGCGGGCCCTGCCGGCCGGCATCCGGACGGTGGCGGTCACCGACAGTCGCTGGGCCGGTCGCGCCACCGTGGCCGTGACCCGCGCCCGCCCGTCGGCCCGCGCCCAGGCCCTGCTCTCCGCCCTGTGCTCCGAAGCCGGACCCGACGGCGCCCAGCCATGATCATTTGACGGCGGGCCGCCGCCTTCCTAGGATCCCCGCCCATGGTCGTTCGGAACAGGAACTCGCAGGTCATCGTGGCCGGCTCGCGCCGGGCGACGGCCTGACGTGCCGACGCGGTGGAGCCGGGCACTGGCCCTCGCCGGGGCGCTCCTGGTCATCGCGCTGCTCGTCGTCGTGGCGGGCGTCAAGATGATCGCGGCCGCGTTCGAGCCCGGCACCCCGCCGGCCGAGGCGGACTTCCTCGGCACCTGGTGTTCGCCGGAGGGTGACCGGCTCGTACTCACCGACGGCCACGTCACGGTGGATCCGATGTCGCCGGTCCTGGCCGGTCAGATCTCGTACCGCGTTCCCACGCCGAAGCCGGGCACAGCGCCGGCGGCCACCACCGCGGCCGGCGACTGGGGCGT
Source organism: Actinoplanes sp. L3-i22 (assembly GCF_019704555.1). Taxonomy (NCBI): domain Bacteria; kingdom Bacillati; phylum Actinomycetota; class Actinomycetes; order Micromonosporales; family Micromonosporaceae; genus Actinoplanes; species Actinoplanes sp. L3-i22. The sequence goes on along the minus strand of NZ_AP024745.1, from coordinate 5,413,714 downwards.
GTCGGTGCTGGGAGCCGACGCCATGTCCGGGCAGGTGGTGACGCTGGCGGTGCAGGTCGAGGAGATCGGCCGGGACACCGTCCTCAGCGAGATGCTGGAGTTCGACGTCTACGAACGAGATGCCGGATGGGCCTTCTCCCTGCCGCTGAAGCCGGCCGGCTCCGGCGATCTGGCGTTCGGCAAGTGTTAGGACGCATACGCCGCCAACAGCACCAACACCCCCGGCAGCCCCCAACGCCGCGGCGTGCTGATCTCCCCGAACTCATCTGATCAGCGCCACTGCTCCGGGGTGGTGAAAGGGACCGGGGCGGGGCGTTCGGCGGTGGTGGTGAGGTCGATGCGGCGGCCCTGGTCGGCCGAGTGGAGCAGGGCGGTCATCGCGTCGAGGACGTGCAGGGCAAGGGCGCCGCCGGCCCGGGGCGCCGGCGCGGTGATCATGTCGAGCAGGCCGATGCCGCGGGTCGCGTCCACGTACCCGGCCGACGGGGCGAGCGTGCGCCAGTCCCCGGCGCCAAGCTCGAAGAGGCGGACGTCGCCGTCGAAGGTGTTCGGGTCCGGGACGGCGAGGGTGCCGGTCTCGCCGTGCACCTCGATCGGGGCGGCCGTGGTCCGGACCGCGTCGAAGCTGGTGGTGATCGTCGACAGGGCGCCGCCGGCATGGTGCAGGACACCTGTCACGTGGGTGTCGACCGATACCTCGATCCGCTCGCCGGCGCGCGGCCCGGAGCCGATCACCCGGGACTCGCGCAGCCGGGAGCCGGCGCCGGTCACCGACACGATCGGGCCGAGCAGGTGGATCAGCGCGGACAGGTAGTACGGGCCCATGTCCAGCAGCGGGCCGCCGCCGGGCCGGTAGTAGAAGTCCGGGTTCGGGTGCCAGCGCTCGTGGCCGGGCGTGGCCATCACCGCGACCGCGGACATCGGGCGGCCGATCAGCCCGGCGTCGACGGCGGCCCGGGCGCTCTGGATGCCGGTGCCGAGCACGGTGTCCGGGGCGCAGCCGACCGGCACACCGAAGGCGGCCGCCTGGTCCAGCACCACGCGCGCGGCGGCCAGGTCGGCGGCGAGCGGCTTCTCGCCGTACACCTGCTTGTTGTTGCCGATGGCGCCCAGCGCGACCGCCGCGTGGGCGGCGGGCACGGTGAGGTTGAGAACCGTGTCGATCTCCGGGTCCTGCAGCAGTTCGTCGACCGCGACGGCGCGGCACCCGTCGATGCCGGCGGCGACCGAGGCCGCCCGGGCGGCGTCGATGTCGGCGACCGCCGCGATCCGCACCCCGGGGTGCCCGGCCAGGGTGGACAGGTACTGCCCGGAGATGTATCCGGTGCCTACGACGCCGATGCGGTGCGGGTCGCCCACAGCATTCCTCTCTCGATGACGGTACGCACGTTCGGGTTCGCCAGGACGTCGAGGCTGTGCCCGGGGGTGGTGACGACGATCCGGCCGCTGCCCCACTGCCGGGTCCAGACGGCCGGGGAAACGATCGGCCGGTGCCAGGGATGCCACGGCCGCACCGGGTGGGTGGTGGTGGCGAGCACGTCGCAGAGGTCGTCGTGCAGCACCCAGTACTGCTCGGTGGTCAGCTCGAAGTCGTCGAGACCGGCGGTGATCGGGTGCTCCCGGCCCAGCGCGGTCAGGTCGACCCGGTGCCGGAGGAAGTTGTCGGTCTCGTCGCCGCCGCAGGCGCCGGGCTCCTTGCTCGGATGGGTGGCGAACTGGCCGCCGACCAACTGCAGGTAGTCCGACGAGGCGCGGAACGAGTCGGCGATGCCGCCGTGCCAGCCGGTGAACCCGGTCCCGGCCGCGACGGCGGCCCGCAGCCCGGCGACCTCCGCGCGGTCGATCTCCGACATGGTGACGCACTGGACGATCAGGTCGGTCGCGACCATCACCGCCGGATCGGCGTAGACGGCCGTCGTGGCGGAGACCGTGACCTGGTAACCGTTGGCGGTGAGGAACGGCAGGAACATCTCGGTGGCCTCGACCGGCCGGTGGCCGTCCCATCCCCCGCGCACCACCAAGACTTTCATGCCCCTATCCCTACCAGATCCGCGATCAACGGGTCAGGTTCAGGACCGTCAACGTTTTGTCGTGGCTGTTGCTGACGTAGCCGCGGGAGCCGTCGGGCAGGACGGCGATCGAGGTCGGGGCGTCGCCGGTCGGCAGGGTGGCGGTGACCGTCAGCGTGTCGGCGCGGATCACCGACAGGTTGTCGCTGCCGCTGTTCACCACGTAGGCGTAGCGCCCGTCCGGGGACCAGCGCAGGCCCAGCGGCTGGCTGCCGACCTTGACGGTCCGGTGCACGGTGCCGTCGGTGGTGTCGATCGCGCAGACGGTGGCGTCGTCCCAGTTGACGTTGATCAGCAGCGGGCGGCGCGGGTTCTGCTCGACGGCGTGCGGCGAGCGGCCGACACCGATGTTGCCGAGCACCCGCCGGGTGGCCGTGTCGACGACGCTGATCTCGTTGGACTCGTGGTCGGCGACGTAGGCGCGGGTGCCGTCGACCGAGAACGAGACGTAGTGCGGCTCCGGCGGGACGGTGATCTCGGCGACCTGGACCAGTCGCCCGGTGTCGATCACGGTCACCGTGTGACCGTCGTGGTTGGGCACGTACAGCCACTTCCCGTCCGGGGTCACCGCGGCGAGGAAGGGCCTCGTCCGTACCGGAAAGGTCTTCTTGATGGTGTTGTCGTCGGTGTCCAGGACGCTGACCGCGTGCACCTTGCCGTCGCGCTGGTCCCACAGACTGACGTAGGCGAAGCGGCCGTCGGGCGAGAACGACACGAAGCGGGCCGGCCCGGGCGTGGGGATCTCGCTGGTCACCGTGCCGGTGGCGACGTCGAGCACGGACACCGTCTGCTCGCCGGAGGCGATGTAGAGCCGGCGCCCGTCCGGCGCGGCGGTGACGAAGTCGGGCGTGTGGGCCAGCTTGATCGCCCGGCCGAGCGAGGGCACCGCCACCGCCGCGGGAACGGGAACGACGGTGGGCGAGGCCCGGAAGGTGGCGGCGGCGATCGTCGGCGCCGGCTGCACCCGGCCCTCGCCGCGTTCGGCCAGGTAGATCGACGCACCGGAGAGGAGCAGGACGGCGGCGAGGATCGCGAGCACGGCCGGGAACCGCCGCCGGGGCGGGGGCGGCAGGACGATCGGCGGACCCGCGGGCGCGGGCTCGGGATCGGCGGCGAGGAAGGGCGGCGGCGGTGCCCCGGCCGAGACGGGCCGCTGACCGGCGACGACCGCGGCGCCCAGCGCGACCGCGTACTTCGGATGCGCGTCGGTCACCGTCGGCCGGCCGGTCTCGGCGGCGACCATCCGCTCGATCAGCGGGATCCGCGACGACCCGCCGACCAGCAGCACGCCGGAGAGCTGGCCGACGTCGAGCCGGGCGGTGTGCACGGCCCGGATCAGGGTGCCGATGGTGGACTCGACCGGCGCCCGGATCAGCGTCTCGAACTCGGCCCGGGTGAGCTTGGCGAAGAAGTGCCGGTTCGGCAGCAGCACCGGGATGGTGGTCTCGGTGTCGGCCGACAGCGCCTCCTTGGCCTGCACGCACTCCTGGCGCAGCCGGGCCATCGCCGCCGCGGCCGGGGGCGCCGACAGGTCGAGGTCGGCCAGCGCGCCGCCGTGCTTGTAGTCCAGCCACTGCAGGATCGCCTCGTCGAAGTCGATGCCGCCGAGGCGTTCCATCCCGTCCGGGTCACCCACGACCTCGACGGCCCCGTCGCGTTTGCGCAGCACCGTGGCGTCGAACGTGCCGCCGCCGAGGTCGTAGACGGCGAGCGTGTCGCCCTCGCCGAGCAGCCGGGAGGCGCCGTAGAACGCGGCCGCCGCCTCCGGCTCGGTCAGCGTCACGTGCTCGTGCAGCCCGGCCAGCCGGGGCACCTCCTCGAACAGCTCCCGCCGGTACGGACCCCAGGTCGCCGGGCAGGTCAGCGCGACCCGGTCCGGCGGCCCGCCCTCGACCCGGGCCACCGTGTCGAGCACGTCCCGCAGCTGGGCCGCCATCAGCGCGGTCACCGCGTGCGGCACCCCGCCGAGCACGACCGGGGTCGGATCGCCGAGGCGTCGTTTGAAGGCGCGCTCCACCCGCTCCGGCCGGCTCAGCGCCCGCCGCTCGGCGGCGTCCCCGAACGCCAGCCGGGACTCCTCGGTCAGGTAGACGACCGCCGGGCTGACCACGGTCTGGCTGCCCAGCGTGCACATCTCGGTGCGGCCGTCGCGCGCGATCGCGGCGGCCACGAAGGTGGTGCCCAGATCGACGCCGAGGTTGTAACCCACCTGACCATTTTTGGGCAGTTTGCGGCAATAACCTAGGAATGTCACCCGGACGAGGTCGGACGAATGGCCCACAATGGCCGCATGACGCCGGACGAGTACTGGGGGCGCCGCCTCGCCCTGGAGCAGCGGCTGCACGACGGCCCGGCGCTCCGGATCGCGGCGCTGACGCTGCGGCTGGGCCTGCTCGGCGAGAAGGCCCACGACCTGCGGCCGGACATCGCGGACCTGCAGGACCAGCTGCACCTCGCCCTGCAGGAGCTGCGCGTGATCGCCGGCCAGATCTATCCGCCGCTGCTGCGTGAGGAGGGGCTGGGCGCGGCCCTGCGGGAGCTGGCGGCCGGCCTCCCGGGGCCGGTGCGGGTGGACGCCGGCGACGGACGGTTCGACACCGCGGTGGAGGGGGTCGCCTTCTTCACGGTCCGCGAGGTTCTCGAAGGCCTCCGCGATGCCACTCGAACGGTGGACATCACCGTACGCAGGGATGACAGTGGTCTGGTTCTTGATCTGGCCAATGTCGATACTGGCCAGGTCGTAGCCGTACGTGACCGCATCGAGTGGCTCGGCGGGGCGGTCGAGATCGTCGGAGGTGCCGCGTTGCCCACGCTCAAGGTGCGGATCCCGTGCGGGTAGCGCTCGCCGAGGACGGCGCGCTGTTCCGGGACGGCCTGGTCATGCTGCTGGAGGCGGCCGGGCACGAGGTGGTCGGGTGCACCGCCGACGGCGACTCGCTGGTGGAGCTGCTGGCCACCCGGCCGGCCGATGTCGCCATCCTGGACATCCGGATGCCGCCCGAGCCGGACGGCGGCCTGCCCACCGCCGAACGGCTGCGGGCCGCGCACCCGAAGCTCGGCCTGCTGTTCCTGTCGCACTACGCGGAGACGCACTACCTGATGCGGGTGCTGCGGATCGGCACCGAGGCGATCGGCTACCGGCTCAAGGAGAAGGTGGGCAGCGTCGAGATCCTCAGCGACACGCTGACCCGGATCCGCGACGGCGAGATCGTGATCGAGCCGATGCTGGCCCAGCGCCTGGTCGAACGGCCCAGCAGCGAACGCCGCGACGTGGTCGCCGCGCTGTCCGGCCGCGAGCGGCAGGTGCTGCGGCTGATGGCCGAGGGCCGGTCCAACACCGGGATCGCCGGGCAGCTGGTGGTGATGCCGAAGGCCGTCGAGAAGCACATCGCGAACATCTTCACCAAGCTCGGGCTGCCGCCCGACGCGGCCGAACACCACCGGCGGGTGCTGGCCGTGCTGACCTATCTGAGGTCCGCACCGGATGTCGCCTAGCGCGCTGCTGCTGGCCGGGGCGGCGTTCCTGCCGCTGCTGTTCGCCGGGCGGGCCGTCGTGCTGCCGTTCCTGATCTGCGCCGCGGTCGCCGCGCTGCTGCCCCGGCTGCGGCGCGGCGCCGACGCGCTGGTGGCACGGGTGACCGGGCGGCGGGCGGTCACGCCGTACACCGCGCTGGCCGACGCGGCCCGCCACCTGGGCGCCGCGTCGATCCAGGAGGCGCTGCCCGCGCTCGAACGGGTGCTCGCCGACGGCACCGGCGCGCGCCGGGCCGCGGTGTGGCTGGCGGTCGGGCCACGTCTGCAGGCCGGCACCGACAGCGCGGAGAACCTGGCCGTGCTGCTCGCCCGCCCCGACGTCGGGCACGTCGTGCCGGTGCTCGACGGCACCGAGCTGCGGGCCGTGCTGTCGATCGAGAAGCCGGGGCTGCCGGTCACGCCCGGCGATCGGGACCTGATGCGCGACGTGGCCAACGGGGCGGCGTTGCTGCTGCGTACGGTCGCGCTCAACGCCGTGCTCGCCGAGCGGGTCGACCGCGCCGACCACCTGGCGCGGGAGCTGGCCGCCTCCCGGCAGCGGCTCGCGCAGGCCCGCGAGGTGGAACGGCGCCGGCTGCTGACCGAGCTGGCCCGGGCGACCTCCGGCCGGCTCGTCGCGCTGCGCGAACACGTCACGACCGCCCGGGCCGACCCGCGCGGACCGGGCCTGGCGCGGGCCCGCGCCGAGGTCGACGAGCTGGTCGACCGGTTCCGGGTGATCGCCCGCGGCGTCTATCCCGCGGTGCTGCGCGGCCAGGGACCCGGCCCGGCCCTGGAGGAGCTGGCCGCCGATCTGCGTCGCGGCGTGCACGTCAGCGGGGACCTCGGGGTCCGGGTCGCCTGGGAGCTCGAATCGGCCGTCTACCAGGTCGTCGCGGCCGCGCTGACCGTGCTCGCGGACTCCCCCGGCGCCGCCATCCGGGTCAGTCTGACCAGCGTGGACGGCCGGATCCGGGCGCTGGTCGAGGACGCCGACCCGCCGGTGACCGCGGCGCAGATCCGGGCCGCGCTGGCCCACGACACCGAACGGCTGGCCGCGCTCGGCGGCGACCTCGCGTGCGACGACGCGGCCGAGGGGCTGCGCCTGCTCGCCCGGCTGCCCGATCGACTCGACGCCGAGCCGGCCCGGTGACGCCGACGTTCCGCCTGCTCACCGTGCTTCCGGTGGCCGCCCTGCTGGGCGCGCTGTTCCTGCTCCTGAACACCAGGCTCGCCGCACCGCTTGCGGCAGCGCCGGTGGCGCTGCTTCTAAACCCCGCTTTGGTACGGGCGGAGCGTTACGCCGAGCGCATCCTGCACGGGCGGCGGCCTTCGCCGTACGCCGTCCTGGCCGGTCTCGGCGCCCTGTCCGGAACCGACCTGTCGCAGGTCGCCGAGGGTGTCGGGCAGGCCCTGGGCGCCCGGGTGTGCCGGCTGACCGTGCACCGCCCGGGACTTCCCGACCGCACCTGGGCGTGGTCCGGCCCCGGCCCGGCCGGCGCCGAGCTCACCCTGCCGATCACCCGCGGTGCCGAGCTCACCCTGCCGATCACCCGTGGTGCCGAGCGGCTCGGGTCGATCACCGTGGACCGGGCGGCCGCGGCCGGCGGCCCGGACGGCCAGCGCGGCCGGCTCGTCCGGGACATCGCGGACGGCCTGGGCGCCGTGCTCGCCGCGAACCGGCTCGGCATCGAGCTGGAACGGCAACTGCGGGTGGTGCGGGCGCACGCCGCCGACATCGCCGGGTCACGGCGGCGGCTGGTCGCCGAGATGGACGCCGAACGCCGCCGCATCGAACGCGACCTGCACGACGGCGCCCAGCACCACCTGGTCTCGCTGCGGCTCGCGCTCGGCCTGGCCGAGCACCAGACCGGCGCCGGGCGCCTCGCCGAGGCCGGCGCCGCGCTGGACCGGATCGCCGGGCGGATCGACGACGCCGAGGAGATCCTGGCCCGGACCGTCTCCGGGGTGACCTCTCCCCTGCTGGCCCGGCGGGGACTGGCCGCGGCGCTGCGGGCCGAGCTGGGCACCGGGGTGCCGGTCACGGTCGGCGGGATGGACGACGGCCGCCGGTTCGCCGCGGACCTCGAGTCGGCCGTCTGGTTCTGCTGCCTGGAGGCGGTGAACAACGCGCGCAAGCACGCCCCGGGCGCGGCGATCCGCCTCGCGCTGACCCGCACCGGCGACCGGCTCGGGTTCGGGATCCAGGACGACGGGCCGGGCTGGGACACCACCGCGCAGGACGGATCGCCGGGCCGGGGCATGCGCAACGTGATGGCCCGGGTGACCGCCGTCGGCGGGCTCGTGACGGTCCGGTCCGCGCCGGGCGCGGGCACCCGGGTCGACGGCTGGGTCCCGGTGCGGGCCGCGCCGCCGGACTCCTCGCTGGCCGGGGCGGTCCGCGCGGCGATCCAGGAGGCCGCGGCCGCGTACGGCGACGACGAGCCGGCCGAGCGAATCCGCCGGATCCGGGCCGACCTGGACCGGTCCGCGACCCAGGCCGACCTGGACCGGCCCGCGACCCGGACTGGCCTGGACCGGCCGGCGATCCGGGCCGATCTGGGCCCGCCGGCGACCCGGCGCGACGCCGTCCTGGCGGCGTGGTCGGCGCTGCGGGCCCTGGACGAGCTGGTCCGCGACGACCCGCCGGCGACCGGGGCGCAGTACCTGCGGCACCGGCTGGACCGGATCCGCTCCGGCAGCCGCGAGTTCGCCGAGGTGACCGCGATCGACGAGCTGCGCGCGGACCCCGGTGACCTGGGCCCGGCCGAGGTCGAGGCGGCCACCCGGCTGCTCGGCGACGACGGAGCCGATCCGCACAGCCGGCTCGCGCTGGCGCCGGACGCCGACCCGGCGCAGGTCGCGGCGGCCGCGCGCCGGGCACTGGCGATCTGGCGGGCCCGGGCCTCGCACCCGGGAACCGCCCACGGGGTCCGAAGAATCGCCGCGACCGTGGTCCGGACATGTGAACATCTGCTGCTCACCCGACCGGCCGGGGACACCACACCCGGGCACCTGCCGCTCACCCCGCCGCCCGAGCCTTTGCCGCTCACCCCGACGGCCGGAGACGTGCCGCCCGGGCCCGGAGCTCCCGGATCGAGGCCAGATCCGCGTCGATGTTCGTGAGGGCCCGGCCGGAGCGCTGGTCCTCGGCCGCCCGCCGGGCGGTGCCGGCGGCGACGGTCAGCCGCCGGGTGTGCTCGGTGACCGCCGCGTCCGCCGCGGCGTGCACCTGCTGCTCGATGGCGCGCAGGCCGTCGCGGACCTGCTTGCCCAGGGCCGGCCGCAACGCGTCGGCGGTCGAGCGGAGCCAGTTCAGGGTCTCGCCGCGCTCCCGGTCGGCCTGCCGCCACCGGTCGCCGGCCAGCGCGGCGCCGCCCAGGGCGAGCACGGCGACGACCGCGACCGCGGCCAGCAGCGGGCCCGGCACCCGGTGCCCGAGACTCCGGGACAGGACCAGGCAGATCGCGATCCCGCTGTAGGCGGGCATCAGGACGCCCATCAGCCGGGTCGCCAGCGGCTGCCGGCCCCCGGGGGCGCGCCGGGGCGGGGCGATCACGGTCGGCGCGCCGAAGACCAGGTTCACCGGCGGGATCGCGGCGGGCAGGCCGAGGGCGGCGGTCATCCGGGCGGTGATGGTCTGCGCGGTCCGGCGCAGGGTGCGATCACATTCGGTCACCTCGGCGGCCAGTCGGTACTGCAGCCAGCGGTCGACGTCAGCACGCTGGGCACCGGCCGCGATCATCGCGGTGCCCTCGTCGACGAGGGCACGGACGTGGCGCTGAAGCCCGTACCCCAAATCCGAATCGGCCGTGCCCACCGCATCGGCGAGCGTGCGGGGCCAGCGCGAGCAATGATCCCGGAACCGGCGAAGCCGGGTTTCGGCGTGCCCGGCCTCGGCGGCGAGCCGGGCGCCACGGCCCGGCTCGCACAGCCCGGCACGGCGGTTGCGCAGGTCGATCTCCAGTGACTGCAGGGACCGGATGACCTGATCGGCGGTCACGGGGCCCGCCGACAGCCGGGCGATCAGGTCGGGTCGCGCGTTGGCCTCGGCACCCTGCCGGACCAGCCGGACGAGCTCCCGCAGTTCGTCGTGCTCGACGGTGATCGTCATCGGGCCCCTCCCGCCGGTCAGCCGCAGAACGCGGACGAGTCGACGTGGTGCTCGGCGTGGTAGTAGTGGAACTCCTGGTACTCGTAGTGCTCCTCGTACTGGAAGTCCTGGTGCTGGAAGTCCTGGTGCTGGAAGTCCTGGTGCTGGAAGTCCTGGTGCTGGAAGTCCTGCTGGTGGGAGTCCTGCTGGTGGGAATCCTGGTGCTGGGAGTCGTCGGTGCCGCAGTGGCCCTGGTAGCTCTCCGCCGCGCTGGAGGCGGAGGTCTGGCTGTCGTCGTAGGAGTAGCTGCTCTGCCACATGGTCTCTGTCCTGTCTGCCGGGATGTTCCCTGGTCTTGCTGACAGGACCAATCCTGCTGCTCAGAGCGCCTCCGCAGAATGGTGCAGACCCCCGGATCGCCCCCCGGGTTATCCGGGGGTTACCCCTCCTTGCGGATCGCGTTGTCCACGTTCAACAGCCCGGCGGCGACGATCGCCCGGCTCAGTGGACGGGCCAGCTCGGCCAGCCGGTTGCAGCCCTCGACGCCGAGGATCGCGTACGCGGGAGCGGCGAGCCGATCGGTGGCCGCCTCGATCTCGGCGCGCTGCGCCCGGCCGGCCTCGCTCAGGACCGGCTCGCCGGCCTCGATCAGCCCGCGGTGCCGCAGCTCGTCGACGGCGCCGTCCCACTGCTCCTGGCTCCAGCCCCGGCTGCGGCGCAGGAAGCGTTCCGGCACGTCACCGGAGGCCGCGTGCAGCACCAGCGCCTCCAGCCCGGTCAGCCCGGCGAGCAGCAGCGCCGCGACGTGCCCGTCGCCGCGGAACTCCCGCAGCAGCGTCTGCGCCTGCCAGAGCACCTGATGCGGCTGGTCCGGCCAGGGCAGCGCGGCGTGCGCGGCGAACAGCGGGCGGCCCTCGGGACGATCGGCGACGGATTCGGCGGCCCGGCGGGCCAGTTCGGCGGCCTCGGCCACCTCCGGGCCGTGCACCGCGTCGCCGAGACCGCGGGTCAGGGCCGCGCCGGCGGCGTCCAGCCGGGCCGCCAGCATCGCCTCCGGGGTGGCCTTTGCCCAGGCCGCGGGCAGGGCGGCGGCAACCAGGCGCGGGTTGAAGTTGAAGAAGGTGGCGACGACCGGGCCGGCGCCGACGGCGCCCAGAGCGGCGGCCCGCGACGCGAAATAGCCCTCGCGGGCGCCGATGCCGAGCGCGGCGTAGCGCTCCGGCCCCTCGGGCACGAAATAGATCATGCCGTGCAGCGGCTCGGCCACCCGCCAGGTGTGGCGCACCAGCGCGTGATCGATCGCCGCGGGTTCGGTCGCGCTGGTCATGGTGCCGCCCTTCGTCACTGAAGTTACCGATGGGTAGCTTCGCACGACGATCACGCCGATGTCACGTGCGGGTTTCGACGATCAAAACCTTGCTTGGGTACGGCGTGAGCCGGCGCCCGCTCAGCCGAGCTTCGTCCACCGGCCCTCCGAGACCACCTCGACCGAGCCGTCCACCACCGTGATCGCCGTCTGCTCGTCGATGACGTAGGCCGGGACACCGAGGCCGGCGGCCCACCGCTCCGCGTGCGCGAGCGTGTTCGTCGGGAACGCGTCCAGGTGCGGAAAGATCGAGAAGTCGACGACCCCCAGGGTGCGGTCGTCCGGAGCATCGGGCCACTCGACGAAGTAGTCGCCGATCCGCGGCGTCATCACCATGCTGCCGGCACTGACCCCGACCCAGACCTGGTCCGGCATGGACGGCAGCAGCCCGGCCAGCCCGGACTCCCGCATCCAGTGACTCAGGTACGTCGCGTCGCCGCCGTCGGCCAGCAGCACGTCGGCCTGCCGGACCCAGGGCTCCCAGCGCTGCTCGCCGATGGTGGGCAGCGCGGTGAGCTCGAGGACCCCGAGCGACGCCCAGCCCAGGCCGGTGAAGTGCGCGAAGCCGGACTCGGCGGCCACCAGCCCGCGCACCGAGGCCGGCCCGCACCTCGGGTGACCCCACTGCGCGGTCGGGATGACCAGGGCATGACAGTCGGCGATCGGCTTGCCGAGCAGTCGCACGAGCGCGTCGCGGATGCTCGGATTGGTCACGCCGCCGGACGTCAGCAGGAGCTTCACAGCGTCCCCCAGGTGCGCTCAGGTGTTCCGGGCGCCTCCATCCTCCCGCCGACGCCCCGGCGGCGCGCGACCGGACGCCGGCCCGGCCGCGCGGCGGGTCAGTCGCCGGCCGTGACACGGATGGCGACGGCCGGGCACACCGCGGCGGCCTGTCGCACGTCCTCGAGATGAACCGGATCGGGCTCGGTGGCGAGCAGCACCGCGACGCCGTCCTCGTCACGCTGGTCGAAGACCTCCGGCGCGGCCATCACGCACTGGCCGGAGGCGACGCACCTGTCCTGATCCAGGGTGACCTTCATCAGTTCTCACCAGCTCACCGGTAGCTCGTAGACGCCGTACACGGCGCCGTCGTGTTTGAACGGGATGCTCTCCAGGGCGGTCGCCCGGCGCAGGGTCGGGACGCGCCGGTAGAGCGTGCTGTAGACGACCTGGAGCTCCAGCCGGGCCAGGGGCTGACCGAGGCACTGATGCACACCGAAGCCGAAGGCGACGTGCCGGCGGGCGTCGCGGGTCACGTCGAGACGGCCGGGATCCGGGAAGACGCCGGGGTCACGGTTACCGATGTCGTTGGCCATGATCAGGCCGTCGCCCGCGCGGATCGTGACGCCGGCGATCTCGATGTCGTCCAGCGCGACCCGGCGCCGGCCGGTATGGGTGATGTTGAGGTAGCGCAGCAGTTCCTCGACGGCGCCGGCCACCAGTTTCGGGTCGTCGCTGTCGCGCAGCAGGGCCAGCTGGCCGGGGTGCTCAAGCAGGGCCAGGGTGCCCAGCGCGATCATGTTGGCGGTGGTCTCGTGGCCCGCGACCAGCAGCAACACACCGATACCGGCGGCGTCGGAGCGTTTCAGCTCGCCCGCTCGCACGCGGGCGACCAATTGGGACAGCAGGTCGTCGGCGGGCTCGGCGAGCTTCCGCTCGAGCAGCTGGTCCAGGTAGTCGTGCAGAGCCTGGAACGACGCGCCGCGCTGTTCGGGCGGGACACTGCGGCTGATCAGGTTGCGGCTGTGGCCCTGGAACAGGTCGTGATCGGTGTACGGGACGCCGAGCAGCGCGCAGATGACCAGCGACGGGACCGGCAAGGCGAACGCTTCGACCAGGTCGGCCGGATTCGGCCCGGCCAGCATGTCGTCGATCAGGTCGTCGACGATCTTCTGGACGGCCGGCCGCAGCGCCTCGACCCGCTTGATCGCGAACGGAGCGGTCACCATGCGGCGCAGCCGGGCGTGCTCCGGGTCGTCCATCAGGATGAAGCCGATGTTGCTGCCGGTGCCGCCGGCCGGCCGCGCCGGGGAGGGCGACGGATAGCCGGGCCGGGCCGGGTCGGAGCTGAGCCGGGGGTCGGCCAGCAGCGTGCGCTGCTCCGCGAACCGGGTGACCAGCCAGGGTGTGGACCCGTCCCAGAGCCGGACCCGGGTCAGCGGCGCCTGCTCCTGGAGTTCACGCAGGTCAGGGGGCGGATCGAACGGGCATTGCGGGGCTCGTGCCATGGGGAAGGCGGCAGCGGTTTCGTGCGCCATGGGAATAACCTCCTCGATACAGCAGTGCCGAGGCGTTGGGGCGGATTTCTGCCCTTCGTCGGGATCAGTCAACGCGCCGATCCCGGTTTAAGTCAAGTGCTTGAAATCCCGGGCGTGCACGCGGTCGACGGCGGCACGGCACCCACGGCAGCGCGTTCTTGACGGTGTAGTACAGAACACATCCCCAGTTCTTGACGCTTCAGTACAGAACCGAGGTATGTTTTTGACGAACCAGTACAGAACACCTTTCACCAGGGAGAACGAGAACCATGGCAGCTGTACTCATTACCGGCACCTCCAGCGGCATCGGCCGGGCCACCGCGATCGAGCTGGCCAAGCGCGGCCACCGGGTGATCGCCACCGCCCGCAGCCGGTCCGCGATTGCCGACCTCGACGTCGACACCCGGCTGGCGCTCGACGTCAGCGACCAGGCCTCGGTGGACGCCGCCGTCGCCGCGGCCGGCCAGGTCGACGTGCTGATCTCCAACTCGGCCCAGTACTTCCGGTCCGCCGTGGAGGAGACCCCCGCCGACGAACTGCTGAACCTGATCAACGTGAACACCGTCGGCGCGATCCGGGCGACCCGGGCCGTGCTGCCGCAGATGCGCCGCCGGGGCAGCGGCCGCGTCCTCTACGTGTCCAGCATCAACGGGCGGATCGCGTTCCCCCTCGACGGGGCGTACTCGGCCTCGAAGTTCGCCCTCGAAGCGCTCGCCGAGTCACTGGCCCAGGAGACCGCCGCGCACGGGATCTCGGTCGGGCTGCTGCAGCCTGGCCCGGTCGCCAGCGGGGCGCTCGACTCGCCGCGGGAGCTGCGGGGGCCCGACGACGCGTACGCCGACCTGCACGCCCAGACCACCTTCCCCGGCATGATCTCCACCGAGGAGGCGGCGTCGGTGATCGCCGACGCGGTCGACGTGGCCGACCTGCCCCTGCGCGTGCCGGTCGGCGAGTTCGCCCGGCAGATCCTGGCCCTGCGCAAGGCCGCTCCCGACGAGCGCACCTTCGCCCTCGGATGACCTACCACCATTGCTGACGCTTCGAAATCCGGCAACTACGCGCGGTGGCCCCTCCTCCCTACGATCGGCGTATGTCCCCTGCATCACGCAGTCGTAGCGGGAGGGGCCGGTGGTGGCTCGCCATGGTCCCGGGCGTCGGCGTTGCGGTCGCGGCGATGGCAGAGCTCTCCGGCGCACAGGATCCCGGCGCCGTCACGATCACCCTTTGGCTGAGCGTCGTCGTTCTCGCGTTCGCGCTGCCGATTCTGCTGGTGCTCGCCGAGTCGCGCCTGGATCGCCGCCGGCTGGCAGGTGAGGCGATGGACGCGACCCGGCGGCACTTCGTGACCCGGGGCCGAGGGGTCACGCCGTCGTCGTTCCGCCAACAGTGGTATTTCACCGGACGACAGCGTGTGCTGCGGGAACTCACCGCATGGCTGGCGCGCGAGTCCCCCGACGATTTCCGGGTACGCGTGGTGACCGGCGGCCCGGGGACAGGTAAATCCGCGGTGCTGGGCCGGGTGGTGACGTTCGGGCACGCCGTGTTGCGCCGAGACGTGCCTGCCGGCCAGGTGCCGGACGAACCGGGCCTGGTGCCACCGCCGGGAAGTGTCCACTGCGCCGTGCATGCCCGCGGCCGGACGACCGATCAGGTCGCCGCCGCCATCGGCCACGACCTGGGCAGGCCGGTCCGGACCGCCGAGGAGCTGCTGACGGCGGTGCCGCGCGACGCGACGCGGCCGGTCTACGGGATCGTGGTCGACGCCATCGACGAGGCCCAGGACCCGGAGCAGCTCATCTCCGATCTGCTCGAACCGCTGGCCGCGGGGGCGGCGGCGTGGCGTCTGTGCCTCCTGCTCGGTATGCGCACCGGCCCCGACCGCACGCTGCTGCGCCGCTGTGGCCCGCACGCAGTGGAACTGCCGCTGGAAGCTCCCGCCTACTTCGAGCAGGTGGACCTTGCCGAGTACGGCCGGCGGTGTCTGACCGCCGAGGACGAGCCCGGGGTGTCCTCGCCGTACCGGGACGAGCCCGAGCTCGCGGACCGCGTGGCGGGCGCGTTGGCCCGGCGCGCCGGCACGAACTTCCTGGTCGTGCAGTTGACCTGTCTGACGCTGGCAGCCCTGCCGCAGGCCACCGACGATTCGCCTGAACAGTTTCCGGACTCGGTCGATGCCGCGATGGAGCGCTACCTGGCCGCATTCGGGGATGAGCGCAGGCGGGTACGCGATCTTCTGGTTCCGCTGGCCTTCGCCGAGGGCGCCGGTCTGAGCGACCCCGTCGTGTGGGCCGCGCTGGCAACCGAACTCGGCACGGACCGCTACACGGCACAGGACGTGGCGTGGCTGCTCGGTGAGCGCCGGGCGGTTCACCTGCTGGACGTCACCGACCGCACCTTCCGGCTCTTCCACGAGGCTCTGCGGGAACACCTACGGGGGCTGGTCACCGCCCGGATGGACGTCCGCGCCGCGCACCGGGTAGTGATGCGCACGTTGATCAGGCACGTGCCGGCCCAGGCCGACGGCAGCGGACCCGACTGGCTGTCCGCCGGTGAGTACGTCCGCCTGCACCTGGCCGCCCACGCGTCCGCCGCACGCGAGATCACCGGCCTGCTCACCGATCCGCTGTTCCTGGTCGCGACAGATCCCGACCAGGTGATCGGATACCTGCCGGTCTACGACCGGACCGAGGGACCACCCACCGCGGCGATCCAGGCCGTCATCGACGTGGTCCAGCGCGCGGGCCGGATGCTGTTCGTCCACGAGGACGGCGAGCGCGCGGCCTACCTGCAGATGGCGGCACGCAAGCTCGGCGCGGACGACCTCGCCGACGAACTCGGCGCCTTGCCGCTGCGACTGCCCTGGTCGGTGCCGTGGGCCCGATGGCACGCCATCACCGGCGGAAGCGGCCTGATCGGTTCCCAGGCCCACCCGGTCCGCGGCGTGGCAGTCGGAGCCGGGTTGATCGTGGCGCACTCCGAGAGCCGGATCAGCGCGTGGCGGATAACACCGGAACAGATCATGCCCGTCTTCCTTCCCGAGCCTCGCCCGCCAGCACGCTGGGCGGCGCCCGTCCCCGGCGGCATCGTCATCCTGGGCAACGACGGCAGCATGAGCCGATACGACCTGGACAGCCGGGGCGTCGAACCCTGGACTCCCCGGGCTGAGGTGGACCGGCCGAACTACTGCGCCCCGATGGCGTACCGGGGCAGGGATTTTCTGCTGTTGGCGGGTGCCGAAACCGCCCGGCTCTGGGATCCGCAGCGCGCGGAGCCTGCCGGACCACTGCTCCGCCTTCCGGCCGGATCCCGGCCGCTCGCCGCCGCGGTGGTGGTGGATCGCCCGCTGCTGCTGGTCGACCGGCACGGGACGGTCGAAACGCTCGATCTGCTGGCCGGGACCCGGTACGGCGTTCCCTTCCAGGCCTTCGAGGACGGTATCGCCGACCCGGACGGACCCGTGTGGTCGGGTGCGCTCGGCGAGGCCGGCGGACGTGCCGTGGCTGTGCTCGGGGGCCGGCTGGACCGCCCGATCATCCGGCGGGACATCCTGACCGGCCGCGGAGTAGGCGACGACCTCACCGGCCCCGGCATCGGCACGACGGCGCTGACCATCGGTGGCGGCCTGTTGTGGGCGGGCGGCGGCGACGGACGGCTGCGGCTGTGGACCTGGCCCGACGGTCGGCCCGTGGCGCAGGAGATCGCCGCGCACGAGGGTGGCGTCGCCGGCGTCGCGACGCTCAGCCTGTCCGGCGGTCCCGTGGCGGCTACCTGTGGCGGCGACGGCGCGACGCGGATCTGGTACCCCGGCGGGACCACCGAGACCCGTCATGGCTTCGGCGTCGGCCAGCTGCTGCCGATACCCGTAGACGGCCAGGAACGCCTGCTCGCTTCGACCGGTGAGCATCTCCTGCTCCTCGATCCCGCGAACGGCCACACGGTCGCCGCCCGTCCCGCCCCGTGCGAGGACCTGTCGCCGATGGCCCGCAATCCCGGTCCCGGCCCGGAAGACCTCGCGCTGGCAATGGCCGACGGCAGCGTGCACCTCATCAAGGTCGCCACGCTCGAGACCCGGCGCCGGTTCACCGCGTGTGAGCCGCGCCAGATCTCCGCATTGGGCACGGCCCCGGGCCGGATCATGGTGATGACCAGGACCGGTCTCCTGCAGATCTGGGATCCGGACCAGCTGCGGCAGGAGCTCGCGACCGTCGACGTCGGGGGCCTCGTCAGATCGGTGGCATCGATCGGCAACGTCGCGGTCGTGCCCGGCGGGAACCGGATCACGACGGTCGACCTGGACAAAGGTGAGCTCTGTGCCGGGAAACTCGCCGACGGATGCCGGTCCGGCACGGATATCTGGCGCATCAGCACCGGCCGGATCGGCGGGCGGACGGTCGCCGTCGGCGTCGGCGCGCAGGCACATGTGCACGTCTGGGACGCCGCGGACGGCACGCTCCTGGCCGACACCACCCTGGACGACGGACACGGCTTGCGCCTGAGCGATGTCGTCGTGACCCGCCTGCACGACCGTCCCGTGGTGGTCACCGGCAGCTACGGCGGGGCGATCGCCATCTGGGACCTCGACGGCCGGGTCGGCGAGGTGATCGAGATCGGCCCCGCGGTCTGGTCCGTCGCCGTGGTCGGCGGCGACACCATCATGGCCGGCGGCCCGTCCGGGCTGATCGCCATCCGGGTGACGCCCAGCATGATCCGCACCGATCGTCCGCGGCGAAACCTGGGCATCCGAACCACCCGGTGAAGCGGTGCGGGGGTGCCGGCCGGGTCAGAAGGGAAGTTGGCGGCCGCCGTCGGTGAGGAGCCGGCCGGTGGGGCCGTCGGCCGGGAGGGTGGCGAGGTGGACGCTGACCGTGGCGCCGTCGGTGGCGCTGCGGTCGCCGGTGTGGCGGGTCAGGTCGGTGGCGCAGTGCCCGGGGACCGCGGCGTTGACCTTGATCCCGGTGCCGGCCAGCTCCTTGGCGTACATCACGGTGATCATGTTGACCGCGGTCTTGGACGTCGGGTAGACGATCGCCGCCATCCCGGAGAGCGGGTTCGCCGGGTCGGTCATCGACGTGAACGAGCCGACCTCGCTGGACACGTTGACGATCCGGGCGGCGTCCGCCTTCCGCAGCAGCGGCAGGAACGCGTTGGTGACCGCGACCAGGCCGAAGACGTTCGTCTCGAACACCTGCCGCAGCGCCGCCCGGCTGGTCCGGCTCGGGCCGCCCCGGGCGCCCTCGACGCTGCCGGTGATGCCGGCGTTGTTGACCAGCACGTCCAGCCGGCCGTATTCGGCGGCGACCAGCTCGGCCGCCCGGGCGATGGAGTCGTCGTCGCTGACGTCGAGCCGCACGAACCGCGCGCCGAGCGCCGCCGCGGCGGTCGCGCCGAGCTCCTCGTCGCGCGCCCCGACCAGCACCGTCATGCCCTGCTCGGCGAGCAGCCGGGCGGTCTCGTACCCGATTCCCTTGTTGGCGCCGGTGACCAGCGCGATCTTCGTCATGCCGCGATCCTGCGCGGCCCGGGCGGCGCGAGGCAGGGATCACCCGATGCTGGTACAACCGATACCACCTTCCGGGGCGGCCACCGGGGCATCCTTGGGCGATGGACCGGGCGGAGCTGGCGGCGTTCCTGCGATCACGGCGGGCCCGGCTGCGACCCGGTGACGTCGGGCTGCCGGACGGGTCGCGCCGGCGCACGCCCGGGCTGCGCCGGCAGGAGGTGGCGCAGCTGGCCGGCATGTCGATCGACTACTACATCCGGCTGGAGCAGGGCCGCGGGCCGAATCCGTCGCGGCAGATCCTGGCCGCGCTGACCCGGGCGTTGCTACTGAACCGGGACGAGCGTGACTACCTGTTCCGGGTCGCGGGGGTCACTCCCCCGCGGGCGAGCGGCCCGTCGACCGAGATTCCCACGGCGATCCGCTACCTGCTGGACGGGCTGCCGGCGACACCCGCGTACGTCGTCGACGCCAAGTACGACATCCTCGCCTGGAACGGCCTGGCCCCGTACGTCATGGGTGATCTTCTCGATCCCGGTCGCGGTGACCGGAACATGATCCGCTGGCTGTTCGGGCACGACGTCGACCACGAGCGCTGGGACAGCGGGTCGGCGGACGCGTTCACCCGGTCGACCGTCGCCGACCTGCGCGCCGCCTACGCCCGGCATCCCGGGGACGCCGGGCTCGCCGCCCTGGTCACCGAGCTGCTCGGCACCGCGCCACGGTTCGCGGCGATGTGGGCCGAGCACGACATCGAGGTCCGCCGGGCGATCACCAAGAAGGTGCGGACCGCGAGGCTGGGGCCGCTGGAGTACGAGTGCCAGGTCCTGCACATCCCGGAGACCGGCCAGCGGCTGATCGCCTACTGCGCCGCCCCGGGCTCCCGGACCCACCAGGTGTTCCGCGATCTCGCCTCACCAATCGCGGCGGACGGCGTCGGCGATCAGCTCGCCGATCAGGACGGCGGTGGCGGCCGGTCCGCGCATCGGCGCGTCGGGCAGCAGTGACGTGTCGGCGAGGCGCAGGCCGTCGACGCCGTGCACCCGGCCGTACTGATCGGCGACCGGACCCATCGGGGCCGTGCCGCAGGTGTGCTGGGCGGTCCCGAGATGCGCCCGGATCCACTCGTCGAGCGCCCGGTCGTCGCGCAGGGTCGCGGGCGCCGGCCCGCGCAGCCGGGCGCCGGCGATCTCGGCGGTGACCCGCACCGCCTCGCGCAGCCGGCGACGGCTGGCCGGGGTGCCGAGGTAGCCGTAGTCGATCACCGGCGGCTGATCCGGATCGGACGACCGCAGCCGCAGCGTCCCGGTCCGGCTCGGTGTCTGATCGGCCACCAGGAACGCCGGCGGGTCCAGCGACTGCAGGATCTCCAGGTTGCCCGGACCGCCGGCGGCGTCGCTGGAGTTCAGGTGCAGGCACCCGCCGAGCCAGGAGCCGCCCGGATCGGCCGGCATGTCCCACGGCAGCACCACGTGGGGGTGGTCGCTGAACCCGGCGCCGACGCCGGGCGCGTCGCGCACCACGGGGATCCCCAGGCGCTCCAGGTCGTCCCGCGGCCCGATGCCGGACAGCAGCAGCAACTGCGCGGTGGCGAACGCTCCGGCGCTGAGCACGACCGATCCGGCCGCGACGGTGCCGTGCGCGGTGAGCACGCCGGTGACCCGGCCGCTCCCGGTCAGGATCCGGGTCGCCCGGCACCCGCCGAGGACGGTCAGGTTGGGCCGGGCGCGCACCTCGGCGGGCAGATAGGCGAGCCCGGCGTTCCGCCGGATCCCGGCGACGACGTTGCACGGCACCGGGCCGAACCCGGGCGCCCCCTGCTGGTTCTTGTCCGGCTCCGCCGGGAACCCGAGAGCGGCGGCGGCCCGCTGAAACGCCACGGCGGCGGGATGCTCCAGGCGGGCGTGGCGGATCGGCATCGGCCCGGATTCCAGCCGGCGCATCAACGGCAGTACCCGGTCGTACGCCCAGGCCGGCTCGGCCCAGCGGGTGAAGTCCGCGTGCCGGGCGCGGATGAAGTAGCCCCCGTTGACCGTCGTCGAGCCGCCGAGGATCCGCCCGCGCGGCACGATCCAGGGGCGCCCGGGCATCAGGTTCACCGGGTAGTCGACGGTGGCCGGATGCCCGGGCTGCGCCCCGGGGACGCGGCGGGCGTCGAGCAGTCCGGGGTCCTGTTCCAGCGGGCCCGCCTCCAGGACGAGCACGACCCGGCCGGGGTCCTCGCTCAGGCGCGCGGCCAGCACGGCACCGGCGGCGCCCGCCCCGATCACCACGACGTCAGCAGGTTCGGTCTTCTCCACCCTTCCATTTTGGCACCGCATGCCATTAATCTCGCAACAACGGTATCCGCCCTGGCAGAGGAGCAATCATGGACGAGCAGAAGACTGCCGACAACCCGGCCGAGATCGTCGCCGAGCAGGTCCCGGCCGAGGCCCTGATCGAGGCCGACGACCTGGTCGAAGAGGTCTCCATCGACGGCATGTGCGGCGTCTACTAGACCCCGCGCCATGTCCGTCGCCTCGGTCTTCGACCTGGACCGCGCCTGGGACCTGCACCCGCAGGTCTCGGTGCGGCCCGAGCCCTTCGGGGCGCTGCTGTACCACTTCGGCACCCGCAAGCTGTCCTTCCTCAAGGACCGCGGGCTGCTCGCCGTCGTGCAGGAGCTCGCGGACGCGCCGAGCGCGCGGGCCGCCTGCCAGGCCGCCGGTGTCGGCGACCTCCCCCGGTACGCGCGAGCCCTCGCGGTGCTCGCGGAATCGTCCATGCTGACCGAAAGGGGCCCGCAGCCATGACCGCCCTGGTGGATCTCTTCGAGTACGGCCTCGACTCCCCGATCTGCCTGACCTGGGAGCTCACCTACGCCTGCAACCTGTCCTGCACGCACTGCCTGTCCAGCTCCGGCCGGCGTGATCCGCGCGAGCTGAGCACCGCCGAGGCCAAGGCGGTCATCGACGAGCTGGAGGCCATGCAGGTCTTCTACGTCAACATCGGCGGCGGCGAGCCGACCGTGCGCGCCGACTTCTGGGAGCTGCTGGACTACGCCACCGAGCACCACGTGGGCGTGAAGTTCTCCACCAACGGCGTGCGGATCACCCCGGCGATCGCCCGGCGACTGGCCGGCAACGACTACGTCGACGTGCAGATCTCGCTCGACGGCGCGACCGCGGAGGTGAACGACGCCGTACGCGGAAATGGGTCCTATGAGACGGCGATGCGGGCGATGGCGAACCTGGCCGCGGCCGGCATGAAGAACTTCAAGCTGTCGGTGGTGTGCACCCGGCACAACATCGCGCAGCTGGATGAATTCAAGGACATCGCTGACCGGTACGGCGCGCAGCTGCGCCTGACCCGGCTGCGCCCCTCGGGCCGCGGCGCCGACGTCTGGGACGACCTGCACCCGCTGCCGCACCAGCAGCGCGAGCTCTACGACTGGCTGGTGGCCAACGGCGAGCAGGTGCTGACCGGCGACTCGTTCTTCCACCTGTCGGCGTTCGGCGATCCGCTGCCCGGGCTCAACCTGTGCGGCGCGGGCCGGGTGGTGTGCCTGATCGACCCGGTCGGTGACGTGTACGCCTGCCCGTTCGCGATCCACGACGAGTTCCTGGCCGGCAACGTCCGCGGCGAGGGCGGCTTCGCGACGGTGTGGCGCGAGTCGGCGCTGTTCCGGCGGCTGCGCGAGCCGCAGCAGGGCGGGGCGTGCAGTTCGTGCGCGTTCTTCGACACCTGCAAGGGCGGATGCATGGCGGCCAAGTTCTTCACCGGGCTGCCGCTGGACGGGCCGGACCCGGAATGCGTGCAGGGCTACGGCGAGGCGATGCTGGCCAACCGCGGCGCGGTGCCCAAGCCGTCCGGCGACCACTCGCACCGCAAGGTCCGGGTCACCATCTCCCGTCCGCCGGTCAGCGCCTGCGCGGAGTCGCCACTGGCCGGTGCGGACCTGCGCTGATGCCCTGGTTCGAATCGGTCGCCGAGGCACAACGACAGGCAAAGAAGAATTTGCCGTACGTCGTGTACGGCGCGCTGCTGGCCGGTTCGGAGGCCGGCCGCACCGTCGCGGACAACGTCGCCGCGTTCGGCGAGCTGGGCTTCGCCCCGCGGGTCGCCGGCCAGCACGCGCAGCGGGACCTGTCCACGACCGTGCTCGGCATGCGGACGTCCATGCCGGTGCTGATCTCGCCGACCGGGGTGCAGGCCGTGCACCCGGACGGCGAGGTCGCGGTCGCCCGCGCCGCCGCGAACCGTGGCGTGATCATGAGCCTGAGCGACTTCGCGTCGAAGCCGGTCGAAGAGGTCGTCGCGGCCAACCCGGACACCGTGTTCCAGATCCATTGGAGCGCCGACCGGGACACGCTTCTCCAGCGCGTGGATCGGGCCCGGGCGGCGGGGTGCCGGGCGTTGATCATCACCCTGGACTGGTCGTTCTCGCACGGCCGCGACTGGGGCAGCCCGGTCATCCCGGAGAAGGTCGACTTCGCGACGATGCTGCGGATGGCTCCCGGCGTGCTGCGGCACCCGGGCTGGCTGTGGCGGTTCGCGCGGGCCGGGCGGATCCCGGACCTGACCACCCCCAACCAGGGCTCGACGACCTTCTTCGACGCCTACCGGCGGTGGCAACAGGCGACGCCGCCCACCTGGGCGGACGTCGCCTGGCTGGCGCAGCAGTGGGGTGGGCCAATCCTGCTCAAGGGGATCAGCCGGGTCGACGACGCGCGCCGGGCGGTCGACGCAGGCGTCACCGCGCTGTCGGTCTCCAACCACGGCGGCAACAACCTGGACACCACCCCGGCGACGATCCGGCTGCTGCCCTCGATCGCCGCGGCCGTCGGCGACCAGGTCGAGGTGCTGCTCGACGGCGGGATCCGGCGCGGCGGCGACGTGGCCAAAGCCCTCGCGCTCGGCGCGAAAGCCGTCCTGATCGGCCGCGCCTACCTGTGGGGCCTCGCGGCGAACGGTCCGGCCGGTGTGGAGAACGTCCTGGACATCCTGCGCGGTGGCCTCGACTCGGCGGTCCTGGGACTGGGCCACGCCTCGCCCGGGGACCTGGGACCGGACGACCTGGTGATCCCGGACGGCTTCACCCGCACCCTAGGACGGACGATCCCATGACCGAGCTGGCCCGCGCCGTGTGGACCGAGGTGCCCGCCGCCGGCTCGCTGGTCCTGGTCCCGGTGGGCTCGACCGAGCAGCACGGCCCGCACCTACCGTTCACCACCGACACCGTCATCGCCCGCGCCGTCGCCGAGCGGACCGCCGCCGACCTACCCGGAGCCCTGGTCACGCCGGCGATCGCGTTCGGCAACAGCGGCGAACACGCGGGGTTCCCCGGCACGATCTCGATCGGGCACGAGGCGCTGCGGCTGGTATTGATCGAGACGATGCGCTCGCTGGCGCTGTGGGCCGACCGGGTGGTGTTCGTAAACGGTCACGGCGGCAACGTGCGCACGCTCGAAAACGCGGTCACGATGCTGCGGGCCGAGGGGCACCACGTCGCCTGGACGCCGTGCGCGTTCCCCGGCGACGCGCACGCCGGCCGCTCCGAGACCGCCGTGATGCTGCACCTGGCCCCGGACCAGGTCCGAGTGGCCGCCGCGGCCGCCGGGAACACCCGCCCGCTGGCCGAGCTGATGCCGGAGCTCGTCAACGGCGGAGTCCGGTCGGTAGCACCGAACGGCGTGCTCGGCGATCCGGCCGGTGCGTCCGCCGACGAGGGCCGTGACCTGCTGGACGCGCTGGTCACGGCCACGATCCGGCGCATCAGCAGATTCGCCCCCGACTCCCGTGGAAGGTTGGTGACGGCATGACCCTCCCGATCGGTTTCGTCGTCGTGCTCGACGAGAAGACCCGGCTCGTCGACAACGGCCGCGCGCTGCTCGGCGGCGCGCCGACCACCCATCTGCTGCGGCTGACGCCGCGCGCGCAGAAGCTGTTCACCGGACGGAAGCTGCGGGTCCGCGACGCCGCGAGCGCCACGCTCGCCGACCGCCTGCTCGAACTCGCGATCGCGCATCCCCTGGTCGAGGAGTTGCCGCCACACCCGGATCCGCGCTGCACCTATGTCATCCCGGTGCACGACCGGCCGCGGCCGCTCGACCGTCTGCTGACCAGTATCGGCCCGGGCCACGAGGTGATCGTCGTGGACGACGCGTCGGAGGATCGGGCCGGCATCGCGGCGGTCGCCGCCCGGCACGGCGCGCGCCTGATCGCGCTGCCCCGCAATCTCGGCCCGGCCGGCGCCCGCAACGCCGGCCTGCGCGAGGTGACCACGCCGTTCGTGGCGTTCGTCGACTCCGACATCGTGCTCGGCGAGAACACCGTGCAAACCCTTCTAAAACACTTCCATGACCCGCGTACGGCGGTGGCCGTCCCCCGCATCACCGGACTGCACACCCCGTCGTCGCACACCTGGATCGGGCGCTTCGAGAACGCGCGGGGCTCGCTGGATCTGGGGGCCCGGCCCGCCTCGGTCCGGCCCGGTTCCTACGTGTCCTGGGCGTCGACCGCCTGCTCGATCGCCCGGGTGGCGGCGATCGCCGACGGGTTCGACGAGGACATGCGGGTCGCCGAGGACGTCGACTTCGGCTGGCGCGCGGTCGCCGCCGGCTGGCGGGTCCGGTTCGAGCCGTCGGTCGCCGCCGCGCACGAGCACCGGGCGAGGTTCGGCGACTGGTTCACTCGCAAGCTCGTCTACGGCACCGGCGCGCACCCTCTGGCCGTGCGCCACCCGGAGTCGGTCGCCCCGGCGATCGTCGCGCCGTGGAGCGCTGCCCTCACGGTTGCCCTGCTCGCTCAGCGCCGATGGTCACTTCCGGTCGCGGCGGCGATCTGCGGGGTGACCGCGGTGCGGATCGCCCGCAAGCTCGACGTCGAGGAGTCGGCCGGGCTCGGCGTGCGGCTCACCGCCGGTGGCGCGGTCGGCACGCTGCTGCAGACCGGCGCCCTGCTCACCCGGCACTGGTGGCCGGCGACCGTGGCGGGCTGCCTGGTGTCGAAGCGGGTGCGCCGCGCGACCGCGGTGGCCGTGGTCGCCGACGTGCTCCTGGAGTACGCGAACGGCGGGCGGATCGACCTCGACCCACCGCGGTACTGGCTGGCCCATCGGCTCGACGACATCGCGTACGGAAGCGGGGTCTGGTGGTCGGCTCTTCGTGGCCGATCGGTAAAGGCGCTGCTGCCTCAGCTGCGCACCTCGGGCACGTCCCGGAAGGCGCCGGCGAGCCGGGTGAACAGCGTGTCGAGCAGCCCGGTCAGGTCCGCGGACTCGTCCTCCAGCCACAGCTCGTAGGCGGTGACACTGGTCGTCAGCGCGAGGTTGCCGGCCAGTCGCGGCACCGGGCCGTCCGCGGGTTGCCCGGTGCGCCCGGCGATGAACTCGGTGATCAGTTTCTGCCACGAGAGGTAGCGCAACGTCGAGTCGGCGCGCAGCGCGGGCACCCGCAGGATGAGTTCCATGCGGCGGCGGTGCCAGGGCACGACCGCGCTGTCGAACCGGTTGAACTCGATCACCGCGTGCCGGATCGCGTCCATCATCGGCACGTCCGCGGGAACCTCGTCGAGCAGCGCCCGCAGCCGGGTCAGCTGCTCCTCGAACTCGCCCCAGACCAGGTCGTTCTTGGAGGCGAAATACCGGAAGAAGGTACGGCGGCCGATGCCGGCCGCGGTGGCGATGTCGTCGATCGTGGTGTCGTCGAAGCCCTGCCGCTCGAACAGCGCGAACCCGATGCGCTCCAGCTCGGCCCGCGACGCGACCCGCGGCCGCCCACTCCGGACCGCACCGGTCGCCGGCTCCGCCACGCTCGCTCCACTCCGTCGGCCACGCCCGTCGCGTGAATCCTCGCACACGAGGATCCACGCCTCCGGGGGCGACGGGCGGGGGCTGACCGCGTACCGAAATCAGTTTTTGACGTTGAGGGTGAAGCCGTCGGGGACGATGACGTCGTCGCGGG
The DNA here is from genome assembly GCF_019704555.1 of Actinoplanes sp. L3-i22. Lineage (NCBI taxonomy): Bacteria > Bacillati > Actinomycetota > Actinomycetes > Micromonosporales > Micromonosporaceae > Actinoplanes > Actinoplanes sp. L3-i22. The sequence goes on along the minus strand of NZ_AP024745.1, from coordinate 5,386,975 downwards.
TGACCTCGTGGATCGAGGATCTGCCCAGGCCGAGCAGGGTCTCGTCGATGCCCTGGCGGATGATCTCCAGGACGTTGGTGACGCCGCGCTGGCCGCCGGCCGCCATCCCCCACAGGTAGGCGCGGCCGATCAGGACGGCCTTCGCGCCCAGCGCGAGGGCCTTGACCACGTCACTGCCGCGCCGGATGCCGCCGTCGAGCAGCACCTCGATCTGGTCGCCGACCGCGTCGGCCACCGCGGGCAGGTTGCGGATGCTGGCCGGGGTGGAGTCGAGGTTGTTGCCGCCGTGGTTGGAGACCGAGATCGCGGTGGCGCCGATGTCCACCGCGCGGCGCGCGTCGTCGGGCCGGGTGATCCCCTTGACCATGAAGGGGCCGCCCCACTGCTCGCGCAGCCAGGCCAGGTCCTCCCAGGTCGGCTGCGCCGAGCCCATCCACTGGCCGTAGGCGCCGAAGAAGGTCGGCACCGGCGCCTCGCGGGCGCCCAGGTTGGGCACGCCCAGGTCGGGCAGGTGCCCGCTGCGCAGCCAGGTCCACAGGTAGCCGGGCTTCGGCGCGACCTGCGGGGCGTAGCGCAGCATCGCCTTCAGGTTGATCCGCTCCGGAATGTACGGACTCCCCCAGTCCCGCCGGTAGCCGAAGACCCAGTCCACGGTGACGATCAGGCCCTTGGCGCCGGCCGCGCGGGCCCGCTCGGCCCGGGCCAGCACGTCGTCGCGGCTGCCCACCCAGTACGACTGGAACAGCAGCTTGTCGTTCTCCCTACCGACCTGCTCGACCGGTTTGGAGGCGAACGAGGACAGCGCCATGACGGTGCCGGCGTCGCGGGCGGCCCGGGCCACCGCCAGCTCGCCGTCGGGGTGCACGGCCTGCACGCCGGTCGGCGAGATCAGCACCGGCAGGCTCACCTCCTGGCCCATCACGGTGGTGGCCAGGCTCCGCTTTTCCGGCAGGTCGGCGACGTGCGGCCGGAACCGCAGCTCGCTGAACGCGGCGACGTTGTCGTCCATCGTGACGCCGGCCTCGGCGCCGGCCACCAGCGCCAGGTAGACGCCGCGGGGCAGGCGCTTCTTCGCCCGCCGCTGGGCCTCGGCCACCGTCTCGAACCAGTCTCGTGTGCTCGCCATCGCGCTGTCACCCTTTCTCTTCTGCGATGACCGTACGCTATTTTGGCACCACGTGCCATAAGTAGTTTTGGCACTCTGAGCAGCGCAAACACCAAGAGCCAGGACGCCCTGAGGCACCCTGGCTCCGACGCGTTCGGCGGGTTAGGCGGGTTAGGCGGGGACTCCCGGGTCGGTGACCGGGCCGAGCTGACCGCCGTCGAGCTTGAGCTGCTGGCCGGTGACCCACTTCGACTCGTCGCAGGCGAAGTAGAGCACCGCCTCGGAGACCTCCTCCGGCTCGAGCCACGGCACACCCATCGGCGACTTGTCGACCAGGGCGGGCAGCATGTCCTCACCGGTCGGGTTCGCCAGGTCGGGCCGGAAGGCGTGGTACATGAAGTCGTTGTCCATCATTCCGGAGTGCACGTTGGTCGGGTGCACCACGTTGACCCGGATCCGGCGGCTCGCGAAGACCCGGGACAGGTCGTGGCCGAGCCGGGCGACGTGCCGCTTGGCGTGCGCGTAGCCCAGACCGCCGGGGCCGCCCCGGTCGACCGTGCCGACCAGCAGCGCGGCGGTCGAACCGGTGAGGATGATCGAGGCCCCGGCTTGCAGGTGCGGCTCGGCGGCGGCGACGGTGTTGAACACGCCGACCAGGTTCACGTCGACGACGTCGAGGAACGCCTTCACCGTGTCCGACCCCATGGTCAGGATGCCGGCGTTGGCGACCACGATGTCCAGGCGGCCGAACTCGGCGATGCCCGCGCTGACCGCGGCCGCCAGGTCGGCCGGCACCCGCACGTCGGCCGGCGTGGCGACGATCCGGCGGCCGAGCGCCTCGACCTGCCGTACCGTCTCCTCGAAATCGTCTTTTCGGGACAGTGGATAGGGCACCGTGTCGATGGTGTCGAGCAGGTCGACCGCGATGATGTCGGCGCCCTCGCGGGCCAGCCGGACCGCGTGGGTGCGGCCCTGCCCCCGGGCGGCGCCGGTGATGAAGGCGACCTTGCCCTCAAGACGTCCTGACATAGCTCTCTCCTTCTAGAAACCGGCCGGGATCTGGTCGAGGATCACGCTCTTGGGCTCCAGGTACGGCAGCAGGCCGTCCCGGTTGCCCTCGCGCCCGAAGCCGGACTGCTTGACGCCGCCGACCCCCATCCGCGGGTCGCTGCGGAAGCCGTTGTGCCCGACCGTGCCCGAGCGGATCCGCCGCGCCGCGTGGTAAGCGCGGTCGATGTCGTTGGTGAAGACCGACGCGTTGAGGCCGAAGACGGTCTGGTTGGCCAGCTCGATCGCATGTTCCTCGCTGTCGGCCGGGATGACGCTCAGCACCGGGCCGAAGATCTCCTCCTGAGCGATCGTCGACTGGTTGTCGACGCCGGCGAAGACGGTCGGCTCGAGGTAGTAGCCGCGGTCGAAGTCCTTGGGCCGGCCGCCACCGCCGATCAGCTTGGCGCCCTCGGCCACACCTTTCCGGATGTAGCTCTCCACCCGGTCGCGCTGGCGCTCCATGGCCAGCGGCCCGATCTGCGCGTTCGGGTCGAACGGGTCGCCGATCCGGGCCGCACTGAAGTGGCCGGCCAGCGCCTCGGCGAACGCGTCGTGCCGGTCGCGGGTCACGATGATCCGGGTCAGTGACGCGCACACCTGCCCGTTGAGCGTGCACTCGGCGGCGGCCAGCGCCTTGGCCGCGGTGTCCAGGTCGTAGTCGTCGAAGATGATCGCCGGCGACTTGCCGCCCAGTTCGAGGGTGTAGCGGGCCACCCGCTCGCCGCAGATGCTCGCGATCCGCCGGCCCACCGCGCTGGAGCCGGTGAAGGCGATCTTGTCGACCCGCGGATCCCGGACCAGCAGCTCGGAGGCCTCCCGGTCGGCGGTCAGCACGTTGAGCACGCCGGCCGGCAGGCCGATCTCCTCGGCGACCTCGGCCAGCACGTAGGCCTCGCCGGGCGCCTCGGGCGGCGCCTTGACGACGACCGTGCAGCCGGCGACCAGGGCCGGCGCGACCTTGTAGGCGATCAGCGAGGCGGGCGTGTTCCAGGCGACGATCGCCCCGACCACGCCGATCGCCTCGCGCACGACCGCGCCGAAGCCGCCCTGCATCGGCGTGTGCCGGGTCGCCCACTCGAAGTCGGCGGCCAGGTCGGCGTAGAAGTCGTAGGTGGCGCCGACCCGGGCCATCGAGGCGACCGCCATCGTGTGCAGGACGCCGACCTGCCGGGTCCAGAGCAGCCCGGCGTCGTCCGCCCGGCGCCGCAGGCCCTCGGCGAGTTTGTGCACCCAGGCGGCGCGCTCGGCCGGGGGCAGCAGCGACCAGCCGGTGCGGTCGAACGCGGTGCGGGCCGCCGCGATGGCCGCCGACATGTCCGCCTCGCCGGCGAGCGACACGCGGTAGTAGAGCTCCTCCGTGGCGGGGTCCACGATGCCGAAGCTCGCGGCCGAGGCCGGTGCGACCCACCGCCCGTCGATGAAGAACCTCTCCGGGTGCCGCAGCGGCACCTCGGCGTCCCGCTGATCAGCGCGGAGTTCGCTGGACATCCGACCACCGTTCCCTTTAGTAGAACGACTGTTTCATTGTAAACACGAACAGCATCGGACTACGGCTGGTCACTGTCAAGGACGTGGGCCTGGAAGGTCGCCTCCCGTAACACGTCCTTGACAGCCATTGTTACCTCCAACACACTCGATCACGTTGTAGAGATCACGCGTTCTCTACAACGAAACGCCGAATGAAAGAGGCGAGAATGGCAGATTCCCTTGGCCCGACGGCGCCGCCGCGGGCCCAGCGCGCCCCCGCGCTGATCATCACGATCCTGATCCTGGCCGCGGTCGTCAGCTCGTTCGAGGCGACGATGATGTACACCGCACTGCCCGGGATCATCGAGCAGTTCCACTCCACGCCCAGTGCCGCCGGATGGATCCTCACCGGGTTCCTCCTGGTCGGCGCCGCGTCGGCGGCCATCAGCGGTCGCCTCGGAGACGCCTTCGGCCGTCGCAACGTCCTGATCGTCGTGCTGCTCGCGTCAGTGGTCGGCTCGGCGGTCAGCCTGTTCGCGCACAGCCTGGCCGTGCTGATCGCCGGGCGGTCGATCCAGGGCCTGGCCGGTGGCCTGGTCCCGCTCTGCGTCGGCATCCTGCGCGAGAACCTGCCGCGTAGGAACCTGCCGGTCGCGGTGGCCACGGTCGCCGGCGCGGCGATGTGCGGTGGCGCGGCCGGCAACATCGTCGCGGGCAACATCTACGACGCCTGGGGCTGGCACTACATCTTCGTGGTCTCCCTGGTGCTCGCCCTGGTCACCGCGGCCGGCGCGGTCCTGCTGCCGGCGGCGGTCAGCCGGACCGGCTTCGCGAAGATCGACTGGCTCGGCGGCATCCTGTTCGCGCCGGGCATCGCCCTGGCCATGTACGGCATCCACGAGAGCAGCAACTGGGGCTGGGACAGCGGCAAGACCCTCGGCTTCATCGCCGGCGGCCTGCTGGTGCTGGCCGCCTGGGTGGCCTGGGAGTACTTCCACGACAACCCACTGCTCAACGTCCGGTACTTCGCCTCGCGCAAGATCGGCCTGACCCTGGTCGTCACGATGCTGGTCTCCTTCGGCACGCTGGGCATCTCCGGTTTCCTCGGCCAGCTGGTCATGCAGATGCCGAAGATCGCGCCGGTCGGCCTCGGCCTGAGCGCCGGGGTCGCCGGGGACATCTCGTTCGCCTGCTCGCTGCTCGGCTTCGCGATCGCCCCGCTGAGCGGCCGGCTCTCGCGCGGCGGGCGCTCGCGCAACGCGTTCCTGATCGGCGCCGCGTTCGGCCTGGCCGCCGCGGTCCTCTCGGCCCTGCTGCTCGGCACGGTCGCCGGGTGGATCGTCTCGCAGCTCGTGCTGACCTGCGCCACCGGATTCATGCTCAGCTCGCTGCCGAACCTGATCGTCGAGGGCGTGCACGGCGAGAACACCAGCGAGGTGTCCGGCTTCTACATGGTCACCCAGAACGCGTTCGCGGCCGTCGGCACCTCGGTCGGGACGACCATCCTGTCCCAGCACCTGATCCAGGGCACCCCGTTCAGCACCCATGCCAGCTACAACATCCTGTTCGCGATCATCGCGGTCGGCGCGGTGCTGGCCTTCGTGGTGGCGCTGTTCATCCGCAAGGGCACGCTCGGCGAGACGGCCGGCGACCTCGGCCAGGCGGAGTCGCAAGGTCAGTTGACCCATCTCTCCGCATGAACGACTGTTTTAATCACGCAGGCTCAATTCGGCGACCCCCAGATCCCCGAGCGTGACCGCGGACCCGGGCAGCGTGCTCCCCGGGTCCGCGCGCAGCCCGTCGAGCACCAGACGCAGCCACCGCTGCGCCCGGACCCGCCCGGCCGGATCGGCGGCCGCGAGCGGCGACCCGAGCACCAGCGACACCAGGCTCAGCACGTCCCCGGAACCGACGTCGGCGCGGATCGCGCCCTCCCGCTGCGCGTCGCGCACCAGGGCGTCCAGCGCGCCCATCATCTCCCGGTGCACGTCGCGGGACTCCGGCGCGGCGTGCACCGGGGTCCAGACCTGCGGAGACAGGAAGGCCAGATGAATCGTCAGGAGCAGGTTCTCCGAACCGGTCAGCAACCGGACCAGCGCGTCCCAGGCGCTCGCCGACTCCCGGGACGCGGCCCGCAGGTCTTCCAGCACGGCCCGGAAGGCGTGCGCGGCGACCGCGGCGACCAGCTCGCCACGGTCCGGGAAGCGCCGGTACAACGTGCCGACGCCGACGCCGGCCCGGCGGGCGATCGCCTCCATCGGCACGTCCAGGCCCGACTCGCCGAACATCCGCATCGCCGTCGCGATGATCTGCTGCAGGTTGCGCCGGGCGTCCGCGCGCATCGTCGACTCGCTAGCCAATTTTTAAAATCCCCTGTCGAAAAGTATGGCCGGGGACGGCATCGTGTGATTAGCCTCGCAGAGATAACCGGACGATGACCTTCCGTTTACAGCTTAGCGCCTCCCAGGAGCCCGCCATGACGTCACCGACGATCTCGTTCACCCGTACGGAGCCCTACCGGCCGCCGGCCGATCACGTGAAACTGCAGGCCGAGGCCCCGATCAGCCGGGTGCGCCGGCCCGACGGCCGCGAGCTCTGGGTGCTCACCCGGCACGAGGACGTCCGGGCCATGCTGATGGACACCCGGTTCAGCTCGGACCGTCGCGACCCGCGGCACCCCGCGCACATGGCCCACATGGGGCCGGACTACAAACCGGGGCTGATCGAGATGGATCCGCCCGAGCACACCGCGCTGCGCCGCTCGCTGATCGGCGAGTTCACCGTGTCGCGGCTGGCCGCCTGGCGGCCGCGGATCCAGCAGATGGTCGACGAGAGCATCGACGCGATGCTGGCCGGGCCGGCGCACACCGATCTGGTCGAGGCGCTCTCGCTGCCGATCCCGTCGATGGTCATCTCCGAGATGCTCGGGGTGCCGTACACGGATCACGCCTTCTTCCAGGAGAACAGCGCGAACTTCTCGCGGATCGACACGACCCCGGAGCAGAAGGGCGCCGCCGTCGCCAACCTGCGCGGCTACCTCGCCGACCTGGTCCAGCAGAAGCTCAAGGAGCCGGGCAACGACCTGCTCACCCGCCAGCTCGCCGCCGGCGTCGCCCCCGAGGACCTCGGCCCGATCGGGTTCCTGCTGCTGATCGCCGGGCACGAGACCACCGCGAACATGATCTCGCTGTCCATCGCCACCCTGCTGGACCGGCGCGAGAAGCTGCAGGCGCTCCGCGACGACCCGGCGATCACCGTCGGCGCGGTGGAGGAGCTGCTGCGCTACTTCACCATCGCCGAGGTCGGGCACCAGCGCCTCGCACTGGCCGACATCGAGATCGGCGGCGTCCTGATCCGGGAGGGCGAGGTGGTGTTCGGGCTCGCCCACACCGCGAACCGGGACGCATCGGTCTTCCCCGAGCCGGACGACCTCGACTTCACCCGGCTGGCCCGCAACCACCTCGCGTTCGGGTTCGGCCCGCACCAGTGCCTCGGCCAGAACCTCGCCCGCCTGGAGCTGGAGATCGTCCTCGCCACCGTGCTGCGCCGGATGCCCACGCTGCGGCTGGCGGTGCCGTTCGACGAGATCCCGTTCAAGGAGAACGGCCCGAACTACGGCGTCAACGAGCTGCAGGTGGCGTGGTGAGCATGCACCTCGAGGCCAACCGGGACCGCTGCGTCGGCTCCGGGCAGTGCGTCCTGGTCGACCCGGACGCCTTCGACCAGGACGACGCCGACGGCCTGGTCGTCCTGCTCCGCGCGCAACCGCACGACGACGCCGGACTCGCCCGGGCCCGGGAAGCGGTCAACGTCTGCCCGGGCCGCGCCCTCTCGCTCGCCGACTGACCGCTCAACCGAACATCCATCCCGTTCGGCCACTCACTGCTGCGGCCACCGGGCCGGGCCGTCAAAACCTTGCTTCGGTACGACCGGAGCCCGTCCCGTTGTGTGTGACATACGTTCCGTTGGAGAAGAACATGACCTTCGTGGTGACGCAGGGCTGCGTCGACGTTCAGGACAAGAGCTGCATCCAGGTCTGCCCGGCCGACTGCATCTACGAGGGCGCCCGGATGATGTACATCAACCCGGACCAGTGCATCGACTGCGGCGCCTGCGAAGAGGTGTGCCCGATGTCGGCGATCCGCTTCGACGGCGACCTGGCCGGCGAGGACGAGAAGTTCCTCGACCTCAACGCCGAGTTCTTCGAGGCGACCGGCCCGCTCAAGGGCGCCCGCAAGCTCGGCCGGATCGAGCACGACGTCGACTACGTCGTTCAGCTGCCGCCCCAGGGGAGCTGATGGCCCGCCCGCTGCGTGTCGCGATCGTCGGCTCCGGCCCGGCCGGCCTGTACTGCGCGCAGATCCTGACCGAGGAGGCCGACCGGGACGTCGCGGTGGACGTGTTCGAGCGCCTGCCCACCCCGTTCGGCCTGGTCCGGTACGGCGTCGCGCCGGACCACCAGAAGATCAAGTCGATCGTCGCCGCGCTGGCCGAGACGTTCGAGTCCCCCCGCGTGCGGTTCCTCGGCAACGTGACAGTCGGCGCCGACCTCGGCCTCGACGAGCTGCGTGCCCGCTACGACGCCGTGGTGCTGGCCGCCGGCGCGCCGCTGGACCGCCGGCTCGGTGTCCCCGGCGAGCACCTGCCCGGCGTCCTGCCCGCCCGGCACTTCGTGTCCTGGTACAGCGGCCACCCGGACGCGACCTTCGACACCGCGCTGCTGGCCGCCGAGCGGGCCATGGTCGTGGGCGTCGGCAACGTGGCGCTCGACGTGGCGCGCATGCTGGTCCGTACCCCGGACGAGCTGCGCCGCACCGACGTGCCCGAGCACGTGATCGACGCGCTGGCCGGGCACGCGGTCCGCGAGGTCACCGTCGTCGGGCGCCGCGGCCCGCGGTTCGCCAGGTTCACCAACAAGGAGCTGCTCGAACTGGCCGCGGTGCCGAGCGCCGACCTGATCGTCGAGCCCGCGGACCTGGCGCTGCCCGACGCCGAGCTCTCTCGCGTCGCCGGTGAGCCGGCCACCAAGCGGCTGCTCGCCTCGCTGCAGAAGATCGCCGACCGGGAGCCGGCGGGCCGCGACCGGCGCATCCGGTTGCTGTTCGACCGGACCCCGATCGAGTTCACCGGCGACACCGGCGTGCGGACGGTGCGCCTGGCCCGCACCAGCGATCCCACCGTCGTCGAGGAGATCGACGCCGGCCTGGTCCTGCCGGCGGTGGGCTACCGCAGCACGCCGCTGCCGGGCGCCCCCTTCGACGACGCCACCGGGACGATCCCGCACGCCGACTCCCGCGTCGACCGGGCCGGCGGGCTCTACGTCGTGGGCTGGGCCAAGCGCGGACCCAGCGGCGTGATCGGCACCAATCGCCTGTGCGCGAGCGAGACCGTGGCCAGCCTCCTGGCCGACGCTCCCGCCCTGCTCGATCGGGACCTGGCCGGCGGGCCGGTCGACGACCTGCTGCGCTCGCGCGGCGTACCGGTGGTCGGCTGGGACCGCTGGCAGCGCATCGAGGCCGCCGAGGCGCGGCTGGGCGCCGCGCACGGGCGCGACCGGGTCAAGCTGCACGACACGGCGAGCATGCTGGCGGCGGCCGGCATCGCCTGACCGGCCACCCGCGAAGAGGCCCCGCACCGATCGGTGCGGGGCTTTCGTCGTACGTCCGCCCTGCTAGTGTTTTGTTTAAGAGAACCGCCATTCGACTGAGCGGGATTCCCGGACAGGCAGAGGAGCAGGACGTGGACACGCAGGCAACCGGAGCGCCGAGCGCCCCCGACCGGCAGCGTCATCCCCTGGCGCGCGGGATCGAGATCGTCACCCTGATGGTCGACAGCGGCGAGCCGTCCTACGGCGTGCGCGAGCTCGGCAACCGTCTCGGGGTCAGCGCCAGCACCGCCCACCGGCTGCTCGGCGACCTGGAGGAGCTGGGGATGGTGTCGCGCACCCCGGCCGGCAACTACCGCCTGGGCATGGAGTTCCTGCGCCTGGCCTGGACCGCCAGCACCCGCTTCCCGATCCGCGAGGCGGCCACCGACGTGCTGGCCGACCTGAGCAAGGAGAGCGGCGAGTCGTCGTTCTTCGCGGTCTACAACGAACAGCGCCGCCGGCTGATGTTCGCGGTCTCGGTCGAGTCCCCGCACCCGCTGCGGTACACGGTGCCCCAGGGCGTCTGGCTGCCGCTGCACGCCGGGGCCAGCGGGCTGGCGATCCTCGCCTTCCTGCCCGCCGACGTGCAGGATCAGATCATCCACGGGGCGCTGGACGCGCTCACCGAGCGGACGCTGGTCGACGCGGACAAGCTGGCCGAGCGGCTGGCCCAGATCCGGCGGGACGGGTACGCGCTGTCGCACGGGGAGCGGATCGACGGGGCGATCGCCATCGCCGCCCCGGTGCTGGGGCCGGCCGACGCGGTGATCGGCGATGTCGGCATCACCATTCCGGAGACGCGTTTCAACGCCACCCGGACGGCCGAGATGACCGCGCTCGTCAAGGAGGCGGCGGCGCTGCTGACCCGGCGCTTCACCGGCGCCCGCCCCGAGTCGGCGAAGGCCGGCGGCTGACGCGTTGTAGGCCGGGTCCGACCGGTTGAGCGGAACGCGATCTTCCGCTTCCGGTCAGCGGCGGACGGCCAGGATGAATCCGCTGCCCACCGGGAGGTCGGTGGCGACCAGCGCGTCGTGCCCGGTGAGCGTGCGCCGGATGCCGTCGACCACCGCCCGGTGCTCCGGTTCGGCGTACCGGCCCGGGTCCATGTCGTCGACGAACAGCACCCCGCCGTCGGCGAGCGCGGCAATGGTCAGGTCCAGGCCGGTCCACTTCCCGGCCGGGGCATCCGCGAAGACCAGGTCGAAGGTGCCGAGCTCCGGCAGCAGCGCCTCGGCGTCACCGACGCGGACCTCGAACCGGTCCGGCAGACCGGCCTCCCGGACCGCGGTGGCCAGGCTCTTGTCGAACTCCACCGAGACGACCTCGACATCCCGGCGATCGCCGAGGCCGTGACCGATCCACGCCAGGCCGGCGCCGGCCCCGGTGCCGAGTTCGAGAATCCGGCCGCCCGGGCGCACGGCGGCACTCAGCGTCGCCAGCAGCTGCCCGGCGAGCGGTTCGCTGGAGTAGCCGAACCCGGCGGTCTCGGCCCGGCGATAGGCGACGGCCACCGCGGCGGGCAGCAGGGAGGTGTCGGTCATGCGCGCAGCGTAGGAGGCCGGGGCCAAGGCATCCCCGCCGAATTCCACGGCCTGGGACACCCCGGCCCGCTCCCCCGACTCAGTCGGCCTGCGAGCAGATTGCGGGAGGATTCGTCCACCACGTGCCGATTCCGACGGCGAGCATGGAGTAGATCCGCCAGGCGCTCAAGGCGACCGGCTACCACATCGACCCCCGAGTTCCGGGATGGCGAGGCGAGGTCCTGCTGCCCGCCGAATCCGGGGATCTGAGAGGGCTACCTGATCGATGCGCATTGACTGGACCGCGTTGCCCGAGGCCGTCACGAAAGAGGTGGCCGACCGCGTCGGCGGACTTCGTGTCGTCCCCGCCACGACCGGTGACCACGCGGAGATAGCCGCGACCGTCACCGGGACGAGTGGCACGGTGTTCGTCAAGGCGGCCCGCAGCGACTTCGGTGTCCGGTCGCTGCGATTCGAGCGGCGGGTGAGCGAGGCCGTCAGCGGGCCGCACTCACCCGCGGTCGCCTGGCACTTCGAGGCGGCCGGCTGGCTGGCGGTGGGCTTCGAGCACTGCGCGGGCCCGCACGCCGACCTGTCCCCGGGCAGTCCCGGTCTGGAGCTCCTCGGCGGGGCACTGACGGTTCTCGGGGAGACCCCGGCACCCGATGTGCCGCTGTTCAGCCCGCAAGCGCGGCTCGGGTTCGACCATCCGGCGATGAGCGGCGACACGCTCGTGCATACCGACCTCGGCCCGGCCAACCTGATCGTGACCCGGCACGGCCTGCGCATCGTCGACTGGGCGATGGCGACCAGGGCAGCACCGTGGGTCGAGCCGGCCATGCTCACGCCGTGGCTGATCGGCGCCGGCCATACCCCCGAGCAGGCTGACCGATGGCTGGCGCGCCAACCCGCGTGGCGGTCCGCCGATCCGGTGGTCCTGGACCACTTCGCGGCGAAGAACGCGGCGAAGTGGGCGTCCAAGTCGGCCGGATCGACGGCGCCGTGGATGCGTGACCTCGCGGCCTGGACGGCTCAGTGGTCGGCGTATCGGATCAAAACCGGCCCGGGTGGCTCAGTCGGCGGCGGCGACGGGGAGGACTACGGCGGTTGCCACGTCGAGGGCGTCGCTGGTGGTCAGGTTTGAGGTGAACAGCAGGGTGCGGGCCTCGTCGGCCGAGCCGTCCACCTCGTAGAGCGTGGCGTACCGGTGCGGCGCCCCGAGCGTGACCGCGTCCGGGACCCGGTAGCGGTGGGCCGCCACGAAGCCGGGCAGCGCGAGGATTTCCGGGATGTGGGTGCCCCAGTACCACGTACGAAATTCTTCGTCTTTGCCTTCGATGGGGTTGCTGAGGGCCAGCAGCGCCTCGCGACGAGGGTCAGGCGTGGACATCGTTGACGACCTTTCCGAACGCACCGGTGTAGTTCTCGGTCGAGGACATCTCGCCGAGCATTTCGTGCAGCTTGGGGCGCCCGCCCGGGTTGAGCAGGAACTTGCGGGGCTTGCCCTGGACGTTGGCGCCGTAGTAGTGGCTGTGCTCGGCCGAGAAGATCGACTTCGGGGCCAGCGTCTCGATCATGGACATCCACGCGTCCTGGTGGTCCTGCGTGGGCTCGAAGACGTCGAAGCCGTGCTCGCGCGCGTGGATCAGCGTCGACAGGATCCAGTCGACCTGGTCCTGGGAGTAGCGCGGATAGTTGCCGCCACCGGCGCCGTGCGGGCCGCCGGGGAAGAAGAAGTTCGGCAGCCGGTGGGCGCTGAAGCCGCCGAAGTCGGCCGGGCCGTCTTCCCAGTCCTTGCTCAGATCAAGACCGGCACGTCCCTGTACGCCCATCCGGGTGAGCGCTCCGGTGCCGAAGTCGAAGCCGGTCGCGTACACGATGATGTCGTAGTCGCGGTGCGTCTCGGTGGTCTCGATGCCGGTCGCGTCGACCCGCACGATCGGGGTCTCCCGGAGCGAGATCAGCGACGCGGCCGGCTTGTTGAACGACTCGAAGTAGTTCGCCACGAACGGCGGCCGTTTGGCGCCGAACAGGTGGTCCGTGGGGATCAGCCGCTCGGCGGTCACCGGGTCCTCGACGATGCCGCGGATCTTGCCGGCCAGGAATTCGCAGAACTCCAGGTTGAGCTCGCGGTTCGTGGTCATGTCGTAGTAGTTCATGGTCAGCTTGCCGAAGCCGGGTGCCCGCCAGATCGTCTCGAAGAAGGCCTGCCGCTGCTCGGCGGTGTCGGCGGTGGAGAACTTGCCGGCCGGCGCGTGCAGGAAGCCCGACGGCGAGGTGGTCAGTGTCGTGACCACGGTGTCCCAGTTCTCGCTGAGCCATTGGTGGCGCTCGTCGGTGAGCGGGGCGTTGTTGAGCGGGGTGGTCCAGGTCGGGGTGCGCTGGTAGAGGTCGACCGACGCGACGATGTCGACGATGGCCGGGAGCAGCTGGGCGCCGCTGGGGCCGTTGCCGATGATGGCGACGCGCTTGCCGGTGAAGTCCACGGGCGTGTGCGGCCAGTCTCCGGTGTGGTACGCCAGGCCGTCGAAGTCGTCCAGGCCGTCGATCTCCGGGTAGTGCGGGACGGAGAGGCCGCCGGTGGCCGAGATGATCCAGCGGGCGCGGACGACGTCGCCCCTGGCGGTCGTCACCGTCCAGACGTTGGCCGGCTCGTCGTACTCGGCCGAGGTGACCCGCTGGCCGGTGTGGATGTGCTCGCGCAGGTCGAAGCGGTCGACGACGAAGTTGAGGTAGCTCTCGATCTCGGGCTGGGTGGCGAACTCCTCCGTCCAGCGCCACTCGTCGAACAGGTCCTTCGAGAAGATGTACGCGTAGGTGTAGCTCTCCGAGTCGAAGCGCGCCTGCGGGTACCGGTTGAAGTACCAGACCCCGCCGACGCCGTCGCCGGCTTCGAGGGTCCGCGCCGTGAATCCGGCGTCGAGCGCGCGGTAGAGCGCGTAGATGCCGACCACGCCGGCCCCGATCACCAGCACTTCCACGTCAACGTCGTTGTCGGTCCGCCCAGTCATTGGCCCACCCTCGCTCGTCCCTGGCCGCCGTCCCGGCGTCCTGCGACGAAATATAAGCCGCTGTGCTCAAAAGTTGAAGACTTCCAGTACGTTCGTAGCAAGTTTCAAGCTGATTGCGGTCGTAGGATCTGAGCACACGTGAGGAAAAGGGAGACCGATGGACGCTTCTGAGCAACTTCGATTCGACGGCCGCGTGGCCGTCGTGACCGGCGCCGGGCGCGGGCTCGGCCGGGCGCACGCCCTGCTCCTGGCCGCCCGCGGCGCGAAGGTCGTCGTCAACGACTTCGGCGGCTCGAAGGAGGGTGCGGGCAGCGACACCGGGCCGGCCAACGACGTCGTCGCGGAGATCGTCGCCGCCGGTGGGATCGCGGTCGCCGACACCAACTCGGTGGGCTCCGAGGCCGGGTGTCAGGCCCTGGTCGACGGGGCGGTACGCGAGTTCGGGCGGATCGACATCGTGGTCAACAACGCCGGGATCTCCCGGTGGGCCGGGTTCCCCGAGGCCGATGCGGAGAACCTGGAGCCGACCCTCGACGTCCACCTGCGGGGCACCTGGCACACGACACGCGCGGCCTGGCCGCACATGGTGGAGCAGGGGTACGGGCGGGTCGTCACGACCGCGTCGACCGGGATGCTCGGGCTGGCCGACAACCTGGCGTACGCGACGGCGAAGGGCGCGCTGATCGGGTTCACCCGCAGCCTCGCGTTCGGCAGCGCCGCCAAGGGGATCCTGGTCAACTGCGTCGCACCGAACTCGGTGACCCGGCCCAGCGAGTCGGCGGCCAAGCCCAACGTGGTCACGGCCAACCCGATGGACGCGGCCCGGGCGGCGGCGATGGCGACCGAGAACGTGTCACCGATGGTCGCCTACCTGGCCCACGAGTCGTGCACGGTCAACGGCGAGATCCTGGTGGCCGGCGCGCGGCGGTTCGGCCGGTGGTTCCTGGGCTTCACGCCGGGCTGGCTCGACACCGCCGACGGTGTGCCGACGCCGGAGGGGGTGGCCGCGCACTGGGACGAGATCGTCGACGAGAAGGACTACTACGTCCCGACCGGAACCATGGACTGGGGCGGCCGTTTCATGTCCCACCTCTACCCGGGCGCATAACCGGCAGTCCGGAGATGCCGGGGCCGACCGCGCCGACGGTCACCCCGGCGCCTTCGACCTCGGCGGCGGAGACCCGGGCAACCGGACTCGTGGACGCGAACGTTCCGCAGGGGTGGTGTGCGGTCGTTCAGTTCGCGCCGGGCTGGTTGATCGCGTCCATCGCGCGGTCGAGCAGCTGGCCCAGCTGCTGCTTGCCGTTGCCGGCGATCCAGGCGGCCACAGCGGCGTCCAGACAGCCCAGGGCGCCGGCGATGAGGGCCCGGGGGCGCGGATCGGTCGGGTCGTCCAGGTCCGCGCCGAGGCGCCGGGCCAGCTCGGGGGTGATCAGGGCGTGGAATTTGGCCTGCTTGTCCCGCTGGACGGTGGCCAGGGCCGGGGTCGCCACGGCGAGGGCGGCCAGGCGGAAGGCGCGCTCGCTCCGGCTCGCGTAGTACTCGACGAGCGGGCCCATCGAGTGGCGGAGCGCGGTCCACGGGGCTTCGTCGTCCGGGCGCTGGAGCAAGCCGTCCAGGATCTCGTCGACGGCGGACGAGGTCTCGCCGGCGAAGACGTCCTCTTTGGAGGGGAAGTAGCGGAAGAACGTGCTGCGCGAGATGCCGGCGGCCGAGCAGATGTCCTCGACGGTGGTCTGGTCGAAGCCGCGGTCCAGGAACAGGTCGAGGGCCATGTCCGCGATCTGCGCCCGCATGGCACGGCGGGCGAGCTCACGTGCACCGGGACGACGCTCACCCTGCATGCGGGAAACAGTACTACACGTCAGATGTGGTACTGGTCTCGCAAACGCTACTCAGTCTCACCCGTGGACGGGTTTGGTGTTCTGACCGCAACCACCCACGGACATCGCCCTGTAGGGCCTCGCGTTTTGGGCGCCCCGCGCCCTGCGAGGCCCGGAAGGGTCCCCGCGGGAGCGACGATCAGTTATTGGCCGCAGCGTCGGAAATGAAGAATTTGATCTTGATTTTGAAGCCCACCCGTCAGTACAGGAGCAGTGGGTTGATCAACACGCCGGTGGAGCGGTGGATCGCGGTCGGGGCGGCGACCAGCAGGCCGGTGGCGGTGCCGGCGGACCGGAGGGCGGCGGCGGCCGGGCCGAGCAGGCTGTTGTCGATCAGGCAGAGGCCGATGGCGAAGATCAGCGAGTGGACCTCCAGGGCGAATCGGGGGTTGCTGCGGGCGTCGTGGAAGTCCCAGAGGACGACGCCCGGATCGTGGGCGGCGATCCACTTGGCGCCGGATTCGCCGATGCCGGGGCGGGCCTGGAAGACCGCGCCCGGGGTGTAGCGGTGGCCGGCCGCTTCGAAGCGGTCGCGGCCCTGGTAGATGAGCAGGGCGTCGCCGGGTTCGAGGGGGACTGTCAGGGCGGCGTCCAGGTCGTCGGCGGTGACCGGCTGGTCGGCGGTGACCCAGTCCGTGCCGCGAGCCGCGGGGATGTCCAGCAGGACGGCGCGGGTGGCGATGCCGTGCTGGGCCCAGTTGACGATGGTGTCCTCGTCGGTCCGGGAGTTCTCGACCGGGATCGGGCCGTGCCAGGTGGCGTCGGTGCCGAGGTGGGCCAGGCCGTCCATGTGGGTGTTGTGCACGCCGTGGGCGTCGTAGGAGATGACGTCGCCGCCGTGCGCCGAGCGGCCGTAGAGACCGACCTTGACCTGCAGGTCCACCGAGCCGTGGCCGTCCGGGAGCTCGGCCTGGGCCAGCGCCTGCCACTGCCGTTTCTCCTCGGCGGCGGCCTCGGCGAGCCGGGCGAGCTGGGCGGGCCGGGTCTCCACCTCGCGTTCGAGGGAGATCGCCTTTCCGAGGCGGACCTCGGCGACGCCGCGCAGGCGGGCCGCCTCGTCGATCAGCGCGACCGAGCCGCGGCACTGCGTTCCGGCGGTGTGACGCTCGGCGTCGTGCTTCGTGGCGATCGCACGCAGCCACGGGGCGAGCGGATCCTCGGTCATCTGCTTCTCCTTAAACCGAACACCGTTACTCTACAACGAAATACGTTCGGGATTCTTCATGTGGCCCGCATTGCTGTCAACGGCCCGCGAGGCTTGACACTGCCGCAGCGTGCGGACCATCCTGAGCACGCTGCATAACAGGACAGACGTTCGCTACAGCGAAACAGCAGGCTCATGAGGAAGGGGCAGCGGATGAGCATCGCGGAGATCGACTACTTCACCGACGCCGGCGTGGCGGCGAACTCGGCTCCCTATTTCGACTACATGCTGGCCAACCACCCGGTGTGGCGCGAGTCGAAGTACGGGGTCGTCATCGTCACCGGTTACGAGGAGGCGCTGCAGGTCTACCACCAGCCCGAGGTCTACTCCTCGATCAACCGGACCGGCGGCCCGGTCCTCGACCTGCCCGTCGAGCTGGTCGGCGACGACCTGACCGAGCTGCTGGAGCGGTACCGGGAGCACTTCCCGACCAACGACCAGATCGTCACGTTCGACCCGCCGATGCACACCGACCACCGGGCGCTGCTGATGGGCCTGATCACGCCGAAGCGGCTCAAGGAGAACGAGGAGTTCCTGCGCAGCACCGCGGACCGGTTCCTGGACGAGCTGCTGCCCGCCGGCGAGGTCGAGTTCATCTGGAGGTACGCCAAGCGCTACGCGATCCTCGCGGTCGCCGACCTGCTCGGGGTGCCCGAATCCGATCACCTGATGCTGATCGATCAGCTGGCCACCGAGGCGCCGATGCTGGGCAACCTCGAGCTGAAGAAGACCGGGCACAACAGCCTGGAGCGGCTCTACGGCTACTTCGTGCGGCAGATCGAGGAGCGGCGGGCCGACCCGGCCGGCGACATCCTGACCGGCATGGCCCTGGCCACCTTCCCGGACGGCTCGCTGCCCGAGCCGATCCAGGTCGCCCGGATCGCCGCGAACCTGTTCGCGGCCGGCAACGAGACGACCGTGCAACTGCTGGGCATCTCGCTGGCGCGGATCGCCGAGGACCCCGAGCTGCAGGACCTGCTGCGCCGCGAGCCCGCGCTGGTGCCCAAGTTCATCGAGGAGGTGCTGCGCATCGAGGCGCCGATCCGCGGCTCGTTCCGGCTCACCAAGGTCGCCACCAGCATCGGCGGCCTCGACCTCGCCCCCGGGACGGTGGTGATGCTGCTGCACGGGGCCGCCGGGCGCGACGCGCGGGTCTTCGACGACCCCGGCGCGTTCGACGTCAAGCGCGCCAACGCCCGCCAGCACCTGGCCTTCGGCCGCGGCATCCACACCTGCCCGGGCGCGCCGCTGGCCCGCGCCGAGGCGGTCTTCTCGATCCAGCGGCTGCTCGCGCGCACCGAGCGGATCACCATCTCGGACCAGCACCACGGCCCGGCCGGGGAGCGCCACTGGGAGCTGATGCAGAGCTACAAGTTCCGCGGCCACACCCACCTCTACCTGGAGTTCGCCTGATGAGCGCGGACCCGGAGATCACCGTCGACCGGGATCGCTGCATGGGCTCGGGCCAGTGCACGTTCTACGCCCCGCACACGTTCGACCTCGACGACATCGACGTCGCGGTCGTCATCGACGCCCACGGCGACCCCGACGACAAGATCGACATGGCGATCAGCGTGTGCCCGACCCGATCCCTCGCCCGTGCCTCGTCCGATAAACAATTGGGGGGTACGTCGTGAGCACCACGCCCGAGGCTCCGGTCTCCACACCGATCGCCGACCTGGACGGCGACGACCCGCTCGGCACCTTCGACGTGGGCCGCCGCCTGGTCGGCACCCGCTGCGACGACTGCGGCCGGACGATGATCGGCGCCCGGGTCGTGTGCAGCACCTGCGTGAGCCGCGCCGTCTCGCGCGTCCCGCTGCCGGCCACCGGCGTCCTGTACTCCTTCACCCGGCTGCACGTGGGCGGGGACGGGGTGCGCGCGGTCGGCTACGTCGACCTCGACGACGACGTGCGCACGCTGGCCGACCTGCGCGAGGGCCCGGCCCCGCTGCGGCCGGACGCGCCCGTCGAGCTCGTCGTCGACGGCGACGACTGGTTCTTCACGCCGTCCGCCGGCGCCTGACCGAAAAGGACCCCCCATGACTGAAGACGTGTACGTCATCTCCGCCTCGATGATCCCGTTCGGCAAGTACCGCGGCTCCTCCTACGTGGGCCTGGCCGTGTCACCGCTCATCGACGCCCTGCAGCGCGCCGGGGTGCGCAAGTCCGACGTCGACGCGGTCTACGTCGGCCACTCCTACGGCGGCATGATGACCGGCCAGCGGATCACCAAGGAGATCGGGCTCGGCACGGTCCCCACCGTCAACGTGGACAACGCCTGCTCCAGCGGCGCCACCGCGGTGCACGAGGCCACGACCGCGATCGCGCAGGGCCTGATCGACGTGGCCGTGGTCATCGGCGTGGAGAAGCTCACCCAGTTCGGCGGCGGCACCCTGCCGCTCTCCCCCGAGGACCGCGAGGTCAAGCAGGGCATCGTGATGCCCGCGGTCTACGCGATGCGGGCCACCCGCTACCTGTACGAGAACGACGCCACCGTCGAGGACCTGGCGCTGGTCAGCGTGAAGGCCCGCCGGCACGGCGCGCTCAACCCGTTCGCGCAGTACCGCCAGGAGGTCACCGTCGAGCAGGTGCTCGCGGCCCGCCCGGTCGCCGACCCGCTCACCCTGCTGATGTGCTGCCCGACCGGGGACGGGGCGGCGGTCGTCGTGCTCGCCTCCGAGCGGGCCCGCAACCGGCTGGACGCCGGCCGGGCCGCCCGGGTGGCCGCGTCGGTGCTGCACTCCGGACAGGTCGAGGAGGGCTTCCGGGACATGACCAAGCCGGAGATCACCTATCAGTCGGCGCGGGACGCGTACGCCCAGGCCGGCATCGAACCGCACGATCTCGACATGATCGAGTTCCACGACGCGTTCTCGATCGCCGAGCTCGTCTACTACGAGGCGTTCGGGCTGACCGCGAAGCAGAGCGCGGCGAGCCTGCTGCGGGAGGGCCGCACCACCTTCGGCGGCGACGTCGTGGTCAACCCCAGCGGCGGGCTGCTCGCCAAGGGGCACCCGGTCGGGGCCAGCGGCGTGGCCCAGGTCGCCGAGGCGTTCTGGCAGCTCACCGGGCAGGCCGGCGCGCGGCAGGTCGACGACGCCCGCTGGGCGGCGACCCACGTCACCGGCGGCGGCACCGCCGGCCTGGACCACGGGGCGTGCACGATCCACATCTTCGAGGCGGCGTGAGCGCGCCGCCGCCGCTGGCCGGGGTCCGGGTCGTCGACCTGACCACGTTCCTGTCCGGGCCGTCGGCGACCCAGCTGCTCGGCGACCTCGGCGCGGACGTGATCAAGGTGGAGTCCCTGGACGGCGACTCCAGCCGGGCGATCGTCGGGCCGACCGTGCTCGGCGAGAGCGCGTACTTCCTGGCCAACAACCGCAACAAGCGCAGCATCGCGCTCAACCTGAAGACCCCGCGCGGGCTCGAGGTGCTCAGGCGCCTGATCGCCGGGGCCGACGTGGTCGTCGAGAACTTCCGGCCCGGCGTGACGGCCCGGCTCGGCCTGGACCCGGACGCCCTGCTCGCCGAGCACCCGAGCCTGGTGTGGGCGTCGATCAGCGGGTTCGGCCAGGAGGGCGAGCTGCGCGACCGGCCGGCCTACGACATGATCGTGCAGGCGCTCAGCGGCGTGATGAGCCTCAACGGGCACCCGGGCGCCCCGGCCGCCCGCCTCGGCATCCCGGCCGGCGACGTGGTGGCCGGCCTGTACGCGGTGATCGGCGTGCTGGCCGCCCTGCAGGCCCGCCAGCAGAGCGGCCGCGGCCGGATCATCGACGTGTCGATGCTGCGCGGGCAGCTCGCGATGCTGTCCTACCAGGCGCTCTACACCAACCTCAACGGCGTCGCGCCGGAACCGCAGGGCGCCGGCCACGACTCGATCGCCACCTACCGGTCGTTCCGCGGCGGCGACGGCCGGGAACTGGTCGTCACCGCGAACACCCCGCGGATGTGGGAGGCCCTGTGCCGGGTGCTCGGCGTCGACGAGCTGATCGCCGATCCGCGCTTCACCGACGCCGCGAGCCGGCTGCGGAACAAGCACGCGCTCTGGGCGATCCTGGAGGCGCGGTTCGCCCAGCGGCCCGCGGCCGACTGGGTGGAGGCGCTCGCGGCGGCGTCGGTGCCGGCCGCCCCGGTGAAGAACGTGCTGGAGGCCATGCAGGACGCGCGGGCGGCCGGGGACGGCAGCCTGATCGAGGTGAAGTGCGCGGCGGCCGCGTTCGAGAACGTGGCGACCCCGATCCGGTTCGTCGGCACCACGCCGGTCCAGCCGGTCTATCCGCCGGCACTCGGGGCCGACACCGCCGGAATCATGCTCGACGAACTGGGGTTCTCCGAGGCGGAGGTCGACGCGATGATCGCCGACCGGGTGGTGTTCGCCGACTCGCTCGCCGAGCAGGTCGCCTGACGGCCGGGTGGCTGCGCCCCGTTCCGGCTACGGATCGGGGCGCCCGAACCTGGCGACCAGGTCCTCCCGGAGCCGTTTCAGACATCGCTGCCGGGTCGGGCCGATGCTGCCGACGGCCATTCCGGCGCCCTGGGACAGCTGCGCGTAGTTGCCGTCCGGCAGGCCGCCCAGGAGGGTGAACAGCAGCACCTGGCAATGCCGCGGCAGCCGGCGGATCGCCTCGATCAGATCCTCGTCGGTCAGCCCGAGGCCGAGGTCGTCGAAGTCGGTGTGGTCGACAAGTGGCGCCGGCACGTCGGCGAGCAGGCCGCGGGGAAACTCGCGGCCGCTCTGCCGGATCCACTGCAGAGCCAGCCGCTGCGCGACCCGGGTCACGAATGTCGCGGCAGCCGCCTGGTCCTGAGGTGGATGCGAAAGCAGCAGCGCCCACAGCTCCTGCATCAGATCAGGAATGTCCGAACCGGGGACGCCGTGTGCCATCAGGATGGACGTCGCCAGCTCCGTGTAGTCGGCGAAGTATCTCTCGACGTCGGACCTGTCGGTCACCGCACCCTCCCGCGGCCCGGTCGCGACCTGGCGAGGCGGCCGGCCCGCCACCTAGCATGGCACGGTGGATCGGCCGGGGAAGATGCGTCGGTGGCGGAGGGTTCGCGCGGTCCTGGCTCTCACGCTGACGTTCGTCGTCGTACTCGTAGCAATTCTTTGGATCTTGCCCCTGCTCCTGACCGCGGGGCACGACGACGGCATTTCGGCGGCGGAATTACTGAAGGCCCAGAATGACGTGCGGTCCACCCTGGTCACGCTGTTGGCCGCCACCGCGGCCGCGATCGGGCTGACGTTCACCGGGCGGACCTATTTTCTCAACGCCAGCGGCCAGGTGACGGACCGTTACTCGAAGGCCGTGGGCCAGCTGGGTGAGAAGGACGTCGCGGTGCGGGTGGGTGCGGTCTATGCCCTGGAGCGCGTCGGGCGCGACTCGCCGCGCGACGCGGGCACGATCGTCGAGGTGCTGTCCACGTTCGTCCGCGCCGCCTGTCCCCTGCCGGCGGACCCGGCCGAGGTGTCCGCCCTCCGGCCTGATGTGCAGGCGGCGGTCAACGTGCTGGGCCGGGCTCCGCTGAGTCGATCGTCGGTTCCGGTCGACCTACGCGGCGCCTACCTGGACGGGGTAGATCTCACCAACGCCATGTTCGACGGAGCCCTGCTGCGCGCGGCCCATCTGACGAACGGCCGGCTGCGCGGGGTGAGCCTGCAGGGGGCGTGGCTCAGCGCGGCGCGCCTGGACGGCGCGGACCTCGAAGCGGCCGGCCTGGGGAACGCCCGGCTCCGGGAGGCGGTCCTGGACGCGGCCATCCTCAAGGGTGCGGACCTGCGGGGTGCCGATCTTGACGCGGCCTCGGTGACCGGGACGTGGCTCGCGGGGGCCAAGCTCCGGCACGGTCAGTTGACGCCCGCGCAGCTGGCCGAGGCCAACGGCACGAGAAACATCCACTGGCAGGACTGACGCTCACGCCTGCTTCACAGCAACTGCCGCAGGGCCTCGGCGATGGTGGCCCCCGACTCCCCCGCCATCAGCCGGCGGCGGGCCTGGTTGAGCGCGCGGACCCAGTTGACCGTGACCACGCCGCACGGGGCGCCTGTCGCATCCGTGTGCACGACGGCCACCTTGCCCAGGTCGTCGAGGCTGCCGATGACGACCGTGCTGCCCTCGGGGTCACGCCAGCCGACCGCGTTGACCTTCCAGTCGTACTGGTCGGACCAGACGTAGTCGGAGGACTCGTAGGGGTCCGGCGTGCCCGTCACGATCGCGGCGGCGACGTAGCGCGCCTGATCACCGGCGTTGGTCCAGTGCTCCGCCCGCACCTCGACGCCGCGACCGGAGTGCGGCCAGCGGGCGACGTCGCCGACGGCGTACACGTCGTCGGCGCCGACCGCGCGCAGGAAGCGGTCGGTCACCACGCCGTTGTCGAGCTTGAGGCCGGAGCCGGCCAGCCACTCGACGGCCGGGACCGAGCCGATCCCCACCACGGCGGTCGAGGCGGCCAGCCGCTCGCCGGTGTCCAGCGAAACCGTGAGGGCGCCGGCCTCGCCCTCGATGCCGACGACCCCGGCGCCGAAGCGGGTCCGCACCCCGTTGCGCAGGTGCAGGCCGGCCAGGCTCCCGGCGATCTCCGGCCCGACCAGCCGGGCCATCGGCTCCGGGAGCGGGTCGACGACGACCACCGGACAGCCCTGACCGGCCGCGGCGGCGGCGATCTCGGTGCCGATGAAGCCGCCGCCCACGACGACGACCGGCTCCCTCCGGGCCAGCCGGGCGGCGATCGCCCGCGCGTCGTCGAGGGTCCGCAGCTGGTAGACCCCCGACCCGGGATTCCACGGCGAGGGCCGGGCCGCGGCCCCGGTCGCGATGACCAGCACGTCGTAGGCGACCTCGGTCCCGTCGGCCAGCCGGACGAGCCTGGCCGCGGTGTCCAGGGCGACGGCGGCGACGCCCAGCCTCACCGTGACGGCGAGCTGGTCGAGCTCCGCGGCGGTGATCAGCCGGACCCCGTCGACCGCGGCCGCCGACCAGTCACTGGTGAGCAACGACTTGGAGAGCGGCGGACGGTCGTACGGAAGCTCGGCCTCCGCCCCGACGAGCGTGACCGGACCGGTGTGCCCGAGGGCGCGGAGGCCCTGCACGGCCCGCGTACCGGCCAGGGACGCGCCGACGATTACAACGTGGATCATCGAATCCGGTCCTTGTCATTGAAGAGAACGGCATACCGATACAACGCAACGAGCATTCAGTATCACCAAGCCCGTCATCGGGTGTCAACGCCGGGTGACCAGCGTGTTGCTTGACATCGCCCGATCACCGCGACATTCTGCAACGGAACAGTTGTTCTCTTGAAAGCGGCGAGAGGTGAGCCTGATGGCGGGAGCTGGACGCGTCGCGGTGGTGACGGGGGCCGCGGCCGGAATCGGCCGGGCGATCGCCGAGCGCCTCGCGAAGGACGGATTCAAGGTCGCGGCCCTCGACGTGGCCGAGCAGACCGGCGGCCGGGACATCACCGGCTACCGGGCCGACGTCAGCGACCGCGCGCAGGTCGACGCCGCCCTCGAAGCGGCCCGATCCGAGCTCGGCCCGCTGAGCGTGGTCGTCGCCAACGCGGCGGTCGCCCTGCAGCAGCCGTTCCTGGAGATGACCCTCGACCAGTGGAACAGCACGCTGGCCATCAACCTCACCGGGACGTTCAACGTGGTCCAGTCCGCGCTGCCCGACCTGGTCGCGGCCGGCTGGGGGCGGGTCGTGCTGATCTCCTCGTCCAGCGCCCAGCGCGGCGCGCCGAACATGGCGCACTACGCCGCGTCCAAGGGCGGGCAGCTGGCGCTCACCAAGGCGCTCGCGATGGAGTTCGGACGCACCGGGGTCACGGTCAACACCGTCGCCCCGTCGTCGATCGACACGCCGAGCGTGCAGAAGAAGCGCGACGCCGGGAAGATGCCGTCGGCCGAGCAGATGGCCACGTTCATCCCGGTCGGGCGCACGGGCACCGGCGAGGACATCGCCGCCGCCGTCTCCTACCTCGTCTCGGACGAGGCCTCCTACGTAACCGGCCAGACCGTCAGCGTCAATGGCGGCTCCTTTATCGGTTAACGATCCTCACGGATGAATCCGGGGGACTTTCCCTCCCGAGTCGAGGCCCGGGATTTTCAGCTCGGACCGCACCTGATCCACCGTCCCGGTAGGAGGCGATCAGTTGTCTGACGTCGTCGGCACTGACACGGTGGCGTTCAGCCGTGGCGAGGATCGTCCTCGCGGCGTTGAGGTCGCGGTCGGCGGTGTAGCCGCAGGCCGCGCACTCGAAGATGCGCACACCCAGTCCGAGGCGGTGATTGGCTCTCTCGCCGCACCCGGAGCAGGTCATCGTGGTGTAGGCGGGCGGCACCAGCACCACCTTCCGGCCCGCCCGCGTACCCATGTAGATCAGTTCCCGTTTGCAGGCGCCGATTGCCGCGTCGGCGGCTTTACCGGCCATCGTGCTCTTGGCCAGGAACTTCGGCTTGAAGTCCTCGACCGCGATCAGTGCGTGGTGGTCGGTGACGTTCTTGGCCCAGGCGCGGGCGTCGTGGGTGTTCCGCCGGGCCGCTTTCTTCGCGATCCGGGCGGCCTGCCGCCTCGCCGCCTGGTAGCCCTTCGACGCCGGCTGACCTTGGGGCCGGCGACGGCGCGCCATCCTGCGCTGGGCCTTGGCCAGTTCCGCCGCGCAGCGGCGGCGATGCCCGAGGTGCGGCAGGTCGAAGACCGGGTCGGTGGTGGTGGCGGTGGTCTTCACACCCCAATCGACACCGATGCCCGGCAGGTCAGCCTCGGGAGCGACGACTCTCTCGCGGCGGACCACAAAGGAGGCGTACCAGTGGCCGAGGCTGTCCCGGTAGACACGCACGCTGGTCGGCTCGGACGGCAGGTCGCGAGACCAGACAACCGGAACGCTGACCCTGTTCGGCAGCCGCAACCGGCCACCTTTGACGGAGAAGCTCCGGGTGGTGAACTCCAGGCTCGGCAGCGCGTCCCTCTTGCGCTTGACCTTCGGCCGACCCCGGCCCTTGACCGTGAACGAGGCGCTCAGGGCCATGCCGTAGGTCCGCAAGGTCTGCTGCTGAGCAACCGAAGAACCGGCCCGCAGCCAGGCGTTACGGGAGCGAGCCTCGGTCAGCATCTTCGACAGCTTGCCGAACGTCGGTTTGCGGCCGGTCCTCTGCTGATGGACGGCTTCGTTCCACAGCCACCGGCAGCGACCCCACTCCTCGAGCAGCGCGGCCTGCGCGATGCGGCCCGGCCGCAGGCGATAGGTGAACCGCACCGTCTCGATGGACATGCCGGACACCCTACCGAGCAACCTGAACGTACGACAACTAGTCTCATGACAACCTTAAACCGCACGCACCGAACGGAAGACATTCGATGACCAAGCCACGTATCAACCCCCGCCCCACCGAGGACTGGACCGACGAGGTCGACGAGGCGTTCGCGGTCCTCGGTCCGACGAGCGGCCAGCCTCGGCCGAAGGCCAACATCCTCGGCATCTATGCGTGGCATCCCGCCTTCGTACGCGGCTGGATGCCCTTTTCTCAGCACCTGCGCCACTCGACTCTCCCGGATCGGGTGCGCGAGATGGTGATTCTGCGGACCACCTGGCTCGGCTTCGGCGAATACGAGTGGGCCCAGCACGTCTGGATGAGCAAGGCCGCCGGCTTCCTGACCGAGGCGGAGATCGCCGCGCTCGCCGAGGGCCCGGACGCCGCCGAATGGTCGCCGGCCGACGCCGCGGTGGTGCGGGCCGTCGACGAGATGTGCACGGTCAAGAACGTCTCCGACACCACCTGGGGCGAGTTGACGGCACAGTTCTCCCAGCAGCAGCTGATCGACCTCACGTTCACCGTCGGCACCTACGACATGCACTGCACCGCCTTCACCGTGCTCGGGCTGCAGCTCGACGAGGGCCTGACCGGGTTCCCCGACGACCACCGGCGCGACGCTTGAACCCGCCGCCCGGGATCCTGCGCTGGGCGGTGAAGACGTCCTTCGTCCGCTACGTCCGGGTGATCGCCGCCGGCACCGTCGAGGTGACCGGTGGCGCCGTGCTCGGCGCGGATGACGTCATCGAGTTCCCGCTGGTCGCCGCGGTGCGGGTGCCGGAGGGCCGGGAGCTGAGCTTCGGCGGCGGGGTGCGGTTCCGCGCGCATCACGGCGCGCTCGACGTCAACCTGACCGGGCTGCGGCTGGTGCTGCGCCCGGACGGCGGGCATCTCGGCATCGACGGGCTGGTCCTGGCCACGCTGCCGCCGGGGCGGGAACTGCTTCCGACGCTGACCGAGGCCGGCGTCGCGGTGTTCGGCAACGTCTACCCGGCCGGCACCGGCCTTGCGCCGCTCGACACCGCCGTACCGATAGATTTCTGAACCATGTCCCAGACTCCGCCCGACCGGGCAGCACGCCGCGGCACCTCGCGATCCGGCGGGGAGCGCAAGAACTCCCGGGGCGAAGTGACCCGCCAGCTCCTGCTCACCGCCGCGGAACGCCTGTTCGCCCTGCACGGCATCGCGGCGGTCCCGCTGCGCGACATCGGCGCGGCCGCCGGGCAGCGCAACCACGCCGTCGTGCAGTACCACTTCGGCGAGCGGGACGAGGTGGTCAAGGCCATCATGGAGTTCCGCGGCGCGCAGAGCGAGGCCAGCCGGGTGGACCTGGTCGCCGGGCTGATGCTCGGCACGACCCCGCCCACGGTCGCCGACGTGGTCGCCGCGTTCGTCCGGCCGCTGGCCATCCACATCCAGCCGGACAACTACTACCTGACGTTCCTCTCGCTCTACATCACCGAGGAGGGCGGCTACGAGGGGCTCGGCGGGAACGTCCACACCGGCGCGTCGGTCGTCACCCTGCAGACCGTCCTGCGCCGGCTCGTCCCGGACATCCCGGACGCGGTGCTGGAGGAACGCTGGTGGGTGACGCTGACCAGCGCCGTTCACGCGCTGGCCCGCTACCACGCGGCCCAGCGCAAACGGTCCAGCCTGCCCGCGCCGATCGGTGTGCTGATCGACGATCTGGTGGCGATGCTCAGCGCCGGCCTCACCGCGCCCCCGGCCGCCGGCGATCCCCGGGCCGTCCGGCAGTAGGTCAGGAGCCGCGACTACCGCCGGCGGAGTAGGCGTTCTGCCTGCGTCTGGACGAGGCGGGTGCCCTCGGCGGCCCGGCACCATGGGATCCGGACGGCCGGCAGGGCTCCTCAAGCGGGGCGGATGGCGGCCGAAAAGGGGACGACCGGTGCCCGGACACGAGGAGAGACCGCCGATGATCGAGGTCAGGGAAGTCACCAAGCGCTACGGCGACAAGACGGTGGTCGACCGGCTGTCGTTCACCGCCCGGCCGGGTCAGGTGACCGGGTTCCTCGGGCCGAACGGCGCCGGCAAGTCGACGACCATGCGGATGATCGTCGGGCTGGACACGCCGACCTCGGGCGAGGTCCTGGTCAACGGCCGGCGCTACCCCGAGCACGCCTCCCCGCTGCAGGAGATCGGCGTGCTGCTCGACGCCAAGGCCGTGCACCCGGGCCGGACCGCCGCGAACCACCTGCTCGCCCTGGCCCGCACGCACGGGATCCCGCGGCGCCGGGTGCACGAGGTGATCGAGCTGGCCGGCCTGACCAAGGTGGCCAACAAGCGGGTCGGCAACTTCTCCCTGGGCATGGGGCAGCGTCTCGGGATCGCCGCCGCGCTGCTCGGCGACCCCGCCGTGGTGATGCTCGACGAACCGGTCAACGGCCTCGACCCCGAGGGCGTGCTGTGGGTCCGCAATCTGCTGGCCGGGCTGGCCGGCGAAGGCCGTACCGTCGTCTTGTCTTCTCATCTGATGAGTGAGGTCGCCCTGATCGCCGACCACCTGGTGGTGATCGGCCGCGGCAAACTGCTCGCCGACACCAGCGTCGCGGACCTGGTCGCGCAGGCCGCCGGCGGCGGTGTCAAGGTCGGCACGACCGCCACCGGACTGCTGGGCACGCTGCTCGCCGGCCCCGGCGTGACGGCCAGCCCGCTCGGTGAGGAAGAACTGCTCGTCGCGGGCCTGGACCCGCGCCGGATCGGCGTGATCGCGGCCGAGCACGGCATCCCGCTGTTCGAACTGACCCCGCGCACGGTCTCCCTCGAAGAGGCGTTCATGGACCTGACCCGGGAATCCGTCGAATACGTCAGCCACCTGGAGCTCGCGCGATGACCACCGCAACCCTGCCCCGCCCGGCCTACCGGCTCACGCCCCAAGGCGTGCTCGCCGGCGAGTGGACCAAATTCTGGTCACTGCGCTCCACCTGGATCACCACCGGCGTCTCGGCGGTGCTGCTGGTCGCCCTGGGCCTGATCGCGTCGCTGGTCGGCCGGTCCGGAACCGGCTCGGATCCGGTCAGCCTGGCGCTGTCCGGCAGCACCTTCGCCGCGCTCGCGGTCGGGGTGCTCGGGGTGCTGCTCGCCGCCGGTGAATACACCACCGGCATGGTCCGGGCCACGTTCACCGCGGTTCCGGCCCGCACGCCGGTGCTGTGGGCCAAAGCGCTGATCGCCGGTGGCACCGCGTTCACCGTCATGACCGTCGGGGCGATCGTCGCGTTCACCGTCGGCAGCACGCTGCTGGACGGCGCCTCGCTCGGGCTCGGCGACGCCGGAGTGCTGCGCGCCCTGGTCGGGGCCGGCCTCTACCTGGGGCTGGTCGCGGTGCTCGGAGTCGCGCTCGGGATGCTGCTGCGCTCCAGCGCGGGCAGCATCGCGGTGCTGGCCGGCGCCCTGCTGATCCTGCCCGGGGTGCTGATGCTGCTGCCCGGGTCGCTCGCCGAGGCGGTCTCCCCCTACCTGCCCAGCAACGCCGGCAGCGCGATCATGGCCCTGCACACCTCCGACGGCTCGCTCGGGCCGTGGACCGGGCTGCTGGTCTTCGCCGCGTACGTCGCGGCCACCCTGGCCGGCGCCGCCTACCGGCTGAAGAAGACCGACGCCTGAGCCGCAGCGGTCCTCGGGGTTCGAACGGCCACGGCGACGCGATCGGGGACGATGATCGGCGTCTCGATCTCCAGGCCGGGCCCGTGCGGTTGCCGGGTGCCGGCCCGCGGATCGATCAGGGCCGCCACCAGCCCGGCGGGCGGTTCGGTCCCGGCCGCCCGGGGCCGGCCTTCCCGATCAAAGACCACGACCTTGGCGTACGGCATGAGCAACGTCCTGCCATGCGCGTCGACGGGCCGCCGCGAACGCCTCGCCGAGCCGGGCCGCGACCTCGGTGCTCTCGACGCCGGCCGGCAGCTGACCGTTTCCGGTCAGGTGGGCGAGCGCCTCGGCCCGGCGAGCCGGCGGAATCCGTCACCTGACGGAGATCGCGCTCCGCGATCGGCGCAGTCAGCAGCCGCTGACCGTGTCGCCGCCGTCGACAGTGCAGACGTCGGCGCCCGATCCGCCGCCGGCCAGGTCGCCGCCCGCGCCGTCGCGCACGTCGAGGTGGTCGTTGCCGGAGCCGCCGAGCGCGGTGTCGGCGCCGCCGTGGTCGACCACGACGTCGTCGCCGCCCTGCCCGTCCAGGTGGTCGTTGCCCGGGCCGCCGGCGATCAGGTCGTCGCCGCTACCGCCGGTGATCGTGTCGCGGCCACCGCCGCCGCTGATCGTGTCGTCGCCGCCACCGCCGCTGATCGTGTCGTTGCCGCCGAGACCGCTGATCGTGTCGTTGCCGCCCAGGCCGCAGATGACGTCGGCGCCGGCGGTGCCGGTCAGGGTGTCGTTGCCGCCGGTGCCGGTGATGGTGCAGTTGTCGGTGGCGAGGTCGCGTACGAACATGTCTCTGGCATTGTTGGTGTCCCCCGCCACCAGGTTGCTCGCCGACGAGCTGAACGCCACGTGATGGCCGTCGCCGCTGATGAAGCCGGGGTCCGAGTCACCGTTGCCCTCCGCGCCGGCGCCGGTGACGCTCACCCGTTCGGTGGTGCCGGCCTGCCGGTCGCGCAGGAAGATGTCGACGACGCCGTTGGTGTCGGCGGCGACGAGGTTGGTCGCCGCCGTCGGGAAGACGACGTAGCGGCCGTCGTCGCTGATCGACGGGCCGCCCGAGTCGGCGTCGGCCTGGGCGCCGCCGGTGGCGACGCTGACCCGGACGGTCGTGGCGCTCTGCCGGTCGCGGACGAACACGTCACCGGCGCCGTTGGTGTCCGCGGCGACCAGGTCGGGCGCCTCGGACTCGAAGGCGACGTAGCGGCCGTCGGTGCTCATCGAGGTGCGGCTGGCCGACTGGTTCGAACCCTGGCCGCCGCCGGTGGCGACGCTGACCCGCTCGGTGGTCGAGCCTTGCAGGTCGCGGACGAAGATGTCGGACTGGTCATTGGTGTCGCCCGCCACCAGGTTGTCCGCGCCCGAGGTGAACGAGACGGAACCGCCGTCACCGCTGATCGCCGGAAGTCCCGAGGAGTCGTCGCTCTGCGCTCCGGTGGCGGAGACGCTGACCCGGGTGGTGGTGGCGGACTGCCGATCCCGTACGAAAACGTCGGTGGTGTTGTTGGTGTCCCCCGCGACCAGATTGTCGGCCGCCGAGATGAACGCCACGCGGGTGCCGTCGTCGGAGACCGTGGGCAGCAGCGACGCGCCGTTGCCCGGCGCCTCGCCGTCGGTGAGGCTGACCCGTTCGGTGGTGCCGGACCAGCGGTCGCGCAGGAACACGTCGCCGGTGCCGTTGGTGTCACCGGGCACGAGGTTGTCGGCCGACGAGGTGAAGACCACGAACCGTCCGTTGCCGCTGATCGCCGCGATGCCGGACATGCTGTCGCCCTGGACGCCGGCGGACGAGACGCTGACCCGCTCGGTGCTGCCGGCCTGGCGGTCGCGCACGAAGACGTCCAACTCGTCGTTGGTGTCCCCGGCGACCAGATCGGTGGCGAACGAGTCGAACACGACGTAGCGGCCGTCGTCGCTGGAACCCTGGGTGGGCAGGTCGAGGCCACTGTCGGCGTCGCCCTGGACGCCAGCGGTGCTGACGCTGATCCGCTCGGTGCCGGCAGCCGCGGCCGCCGGTGCGACGTCCAGGGCGACCGCGCCCAACGTGGCCAGTGAGGTGGCGGCGACGACCGAGCCGAGCCGCACTCGCGAGGTTCTCATCACCACGACCGTCTCATGGCTCGGCTCCGGCCGTAGGACGTTCGCTCTTTTCTTTCAAACCGGTCATCGGGTGACCTATTTCGGTCGGCAGAATGGCGGCATGATCGATTTTCCTGAGCCGACCATGGTTTCCGTCAACGGCGTGCAGCTCGAAGTCTTCGAAGCCGGGCGGCAAAATGCCGGAAACCCCATCGTGCTCTGTCACGGCTGGCCGGAGCACGCATTTTCCTGGCGCCATCAGATGCCGGCCCTGGCCGCGGCGGGCTATCACGTCATCGTCCCGAACCAGCGGGGCTACGGCAATTCTTCCCGGCCGGCCGAAGTGACGGATTATGACATCGCACATTTGTCGGGTGATCTCGTCGCGCTGCTCGATCACTACGGATACCAGAATGCCACCTTCGTCGGTCACGACTGGGGTGCGATGGTCGTGTGGGGGCTGACCCTGCTGCATCCGGACCGCGTGCACGCGGTGATCAACCTGAGCCTGCCGTACCAGGAGCGGGGCGAACAGCCCTGGATCGAGTTCATGGAAGCGGTGCTCGGCGGCGACTTCTACTTCGTCCACTTCAACCGGCAGCCGGGCGTCGCGGACGCGGTCCTGGACGAGAACACGTTCCGGTTCCTGCGCAACATGTACCGGAAGAACGTGCCACTCGCAGCACCGGAACCGGGAATGATGATGATCAATCTCGCCAATGCGGAGGCCCCGCGGGGCGAGCCCTTGATGAGCGACGACGAACTGGCCGTTTTCGTCGCCGCCTTCGAAGAATCAGGGTTCGCGGGCAGTATCAATTGGTACCGGAATCTGGACCGCAACTGGCGGCTGCTGGCGGACGTGGACCCGATCATCCACCAGCCCACCCTCATGATCTACGGCGAGCGGGATACGATCCAGCCGTCCGAGAAGCTGACGGAATTCGTGCCCGGCGCGGAAGTGCTGACGCTGGATTGCGGGCATTGGATCCAGCAGGAAAAGCCGGCGGAAACGAATCGGGCGATGCTGACCTGGCTGGGCCGGCGGGACGGTCAGGGCGTCCGGGCCGGCCGGACGCGGAACGTGCTGTCGGTGCGGAAGCCGCTGCTGCCGTCGTCGTAGGCCAGGCGTAGCTCGGTCCCGGTCCACCGCAGGTACTGGTGGTCGAAGTTGACCGCCTCCAGGCGTACCGAATCGGTCACCGCGCCCCGCCGCGGGCAGAACGTCGCGTCCTGCCGGAACTGCTCGTTGTCCTGCTTGGCGTGGGTGAACGCGAGCAGCGTGTAGTGCCGCAGGTAGCGGCCGTCGAGCGTGTGGAACGAGAAGCAGTCCGGGTCGGCCAGCCCGGCGACCGCGACGAACGTGGCCGCCCGGCGCTGGGCTGACCCGCTGCCCACCGTCACCACCGTGGCCACGTCGTCGGCGCGGGCGCTCAGGTAGCCGCCGCGGGCCGACTCCAGCGAGAGCCGGCCCGCCACGATCGTCCCGGCGCGGCGGGCCGGCGATGGCGAGGCGGACGGCGACGCGCTGGGGCCGGGCGCGGCCGTGGCCGCCGCCACCGGTGGCGGCTCGGCGGCCGTCGCCAGCGGCTCGGGATCGCGCTGGTAGACCACGACGACAGCGGCGGTGACAGCAGCAGCGGTTGCCGCCACGGCCGCGATGATCTTGGTCATCGTCGCGGTACGCCCGCTCTTCAGCAGGCCGGGCGGGACGATCAGTGCCGTCGCGCCGGCCAGCAGACGCTCGGCCGGGATCCGATCGGCGTCGGCGGCCGGGCAGATCGGGCAGTCCCGGGTGTGCCGGACCAGCCGCTTGCGCCAGACCGGCGCGGGCACCCCGTCCCACCCGGAGATCAGCCCCGCCAGCTCCGGGCAGACCGGGTCGGCGGCGAGCGCGGCCACGACCGTACGGGAAGAATCGAATTGTTCCCGGACGCGCTGGACCCGGACCCCGGCATGGGCGGCGGACAGCCCCAGCGCGGCGGCGACCTCGGCCCGGGTGAGCAGCCCGGCGGTCTCCTGCCACCACAGCGCCAGCACCGTCCGGTCGTCGTCGTCGAGCCAGCGGCTCGCCTCGGCCGCCTCCTGCCGCTGGCCGGAGACCCGCATCCGCAGCAGCGTCACGTTCTCGATCTCGGCCTGCGGATCCGGTGCCGCCGCGGCCTCCTCCAGCGGCTCGCCGCGCTGCCGGGCGGCCTGCCGCCGCATCCGGTGCGTGCCCACCTGGCGCACGGTGATCGCGATCAGCCAGGACCGGAAGCTCTCCGGCGCGCGCAGGCCGGGCAGGTCGCGGACGGCTCGCAGCATCGTCTCCTGGACCACGTCGTCGGTGTCCGGGTGCCCGTCCAGGGCGCGGCCGACCACGTTGTAGACCAGCGGCAGGTGCTCGGCCAGCAGCGTGTCGAGCGCGTCCCGGTCGCCGGCGCGGGCCGCGGCGACCCGGGCCACCCCGGCGGCGTCCATCGTTCTCATCGCCCTGGCACCTTACGCAACCACCGGTGCCGCGCCCGTGTGGCAGCGCTCACAGCGATTTTCGCTATGCCGGCCCCGGCTCCCGAACCTCAGGAACAGATTTTCGTTATGCCGGGCCCGGCCCCCGAGCCTCCTGCACGGAACCACCCACCGAACCTCGGGAGCACACACATGCAGTGGAGAGATCTCGGACGGCTGCTGGCCTGCGTGCTGATGACCGGCGCGGTAGTCGCCGGCACCGGATCACCGGCGTCGGCGGCCGGGGCCTGCGCCGCCCCGGAGCGGGTCCCGGTGCCGTCCGCCGCCCGGGTGGTCGGCTCCGGCACGGCGGCCGGCTGCACCGAGGCCGCCCTGCGCCGGGCCGTGCTGGCCGGCGGGCACGTCACGTTCGCCTGCGGCGGCCCGGCCACCATCGCGGTGACCAGCGAGCTCAAGGTCACCAGGACCACGGTCATCGACGGCGCGGGCCGGATCACCCTCGACGGCCGGCACGCGGGCCGGATCCTGCACGCGATGCTCGGCGCCACCCTGTCGGTACGGAACCTGCGCCTGGTCAACGGCGGCACCGCCGGGATGACCCGCGGCGGGGCGATCATCAGCGACTTCCGGAACCGGATCGAGACGATCGGCAGCACGTTCCAGGGCAACACCGCGACCGAGGCCGGCGGGGCGATCTCGATGGGCTCGGGCAGCCGGCTCACCGTGGTCGGCAGCACGTTCCGCGGCAACACGGCGGACAGCTCGACCGAGGGCGGCGGGGCGATCTACAGCCCGTTGACCCGGCTGACCGTGGTGAACTCGACGTTCATCGGGAACCGCACGACGGCGTACGGCAACGGCGGCGCGATCCTCACCGACGGCGCCGCAGCGCCCGACGAGCCGGGCACGATCCGGTTCTGCGGCGCGGTGTTCCGTGGCAACTCCGCGCACGGCAGCGGCGGCGCGGCGTTCGTCTGGTCGTACGCCCCACAGCAGGTGATCGTCGACCGGACCACGTTCGACGGCAACACCACGGTGCGGAACGCCGTCGGCGACGGCAGCTTCGGCGGCGCCGCGCGGCTCGCCGTCGGCCTCACCGACAAGCACCGGACCGGCACGCTGATCGTGCAGAACTCCAGCGTGCTGTCGAACACCACGCCCGGCGGCGGGGGCGGCTTCTACCTGGACTGCCCGCCGATCTGCCGGCTGAGCAACACCACGTTCTACGGCAACCGGGCCGGCGACCTCGGCGGCGCGCTCTTCGGTGACGGGCACAGCAGCCGCAACGTCACCTACGCGGACAACCACGCCGGCCAGCACGGCGGGGCGGTCTTCGGCAAGAACGCCACCTACGACAGCAGCGTGTTCGCGGGCAACACGGCCGGCAACCCGTGGGGCATGAACCAGACCTGCTCCGCGCCCGGTCGGGGCGCGCACGTCCTGCAGTGGGGCGCCGGGAAGGCCGACAGCTCACAGAAGTGCGTCCCGGCCGTGCTCGCGAAGAACCCGAGGCTGGGCAGGCCGGCCGCCAACGGCGGCCCGACGCTGACCATGCTCCCGGCGGCCGGCAGCGGCGTGCTCGGCGCCGGCCGGAGTTGCCCGTCGACCGACCAGCGGGGCACCGCCCGGCCGAAAACGACGTGCGACCTCGGCGCGGTCCAGCGCACCCCGGTCCCGCCGGCTTCCTCGGCGCCGGCCGCGGTGACCTCGGCCGTCGCGTCGGCGGCCGGCACCACCAAGGCGACCCAGCTCGCCGCCGGTGCGAGCGTGGCCGCGCCGCCGGAACGCTCGCGCGGCCCACTGCTCGCCACCCTCGGCGGCACCGCCCTCGGCGTGACAGCCCTGCTCGCCCTGCTGGTCTCCCGGCGCCGGCGACAGCATTGAGGCGATGGTGGCGGACGTTGCGGATCCGCCACCATCCCCGTCGTCTACTTACCGGTGTTGCAGCGCATCCAGGAGAAGTGGTAGATCGTCTCGATGCTGCCGTCGGTCGAGTCCATGGTCAGGTAGCTGACGTCGGTCGAGGTCCCCTTGGCGACCCGGAGTTCGGTGTTGATGTTCAAATTGCGCTGCTCGCCGCAGGGCCGGAAGACCTGGGACGCGATCGGGACCTCGTCCGTGGCGATCCAGTTGTCGTCCAGCGGCGCCGCGATCGGGTGGTTGGCGTAGCTGCCGGTCGTCATGCCCTGGAAGTAGTAGTTCGCCCGCTGCTGGGCGACCGCGCCGCTGCGCAGGTACCCGTACCCCCGGTAGTCGACCTTCGCGATCGCGAAGGTGAACCCGGACGGGGCGTGCACGAGCACGTTGAGCTGGCAGTTCTTGCGGTTCTCGGTCACCGGGACGTTCGGTCCGGCCTGCGCCAGGTAGGCGCTGTAGATCGCCGTGAACGCCGAGTTGTCCGGCGAGACCGCGACGTCCGCGGTGCCCGGCGCGCAGCCCGAGCCGGCCATCGCGACCAGCTCGATGGACATCTCGCCGGTCGGCGGCGGGTCGGTGAGAATGATTCTCGCGGACGCCGGTGCGGCGATGAGCAGCGATGACGCCAGAAGCGCCAGCGCCACGCAGCCATGAGTTAACAACCTTTTCATTTTCATCCCTTCGGGAACGGGGGCGGACCGGCTCAAGCTATTGACGAAACTCAATGCGAGTCAACAGCGGCAGTTCACCGCGAGGGAATTCTTGATGCCTTTCGAAAAAGAGGCCTGCAAGGCAGAAAACCCCATAAAAGCCGCTTAACGTACGGCGTTTTGCCCCTTTTACTGGCCTAAATTGCACCCTGTGAGCAGGCTGTGCAGGCATTTCAGATCGAGGACGGTCGATGCTTGTGCGGCCCGGATGGTCGCCACTACGGTAGGCGCGGATGCGCTGTAGACAGTTCTGGAATGCATCAAGAATCAATACCGCGGCGCGCTCGACAACCGCGCCCGGTGCATGTCCTCTGCCCCGGAAGGAAGTCCATGAAAAACAGGAATCGCGTGCTGGCCGCCGTGCTGACAACGGCCCTCGCCCTCCCCCTCGGCACGCCCGCGCACGCCGCCGCCCCCGCGACCGGCGCCACCGCGGCCGCGGCCGCGGCCGCCATCACCGTCGAGGTGATCGCCGCCAACGGCTCCGGATGCGCCCCGGGCACCGCCTCGGTCGTGAGCAACGCCGACAACACCGGGTTCCGGGTCAGGTACCGGGACTTCGTGGCCGCGGCCGGCGGCGGCGCCAGCATCGTCGACCGCCGCAAGAACTGCCAGCTCAGCGTCCTGGTGACGATCCCGGACGGCTGGACCATCGCGATCGCCTCGGCCAACTACCGCGGCCGGGCGAACCTGCAGTCCGGCGCCACCGCCCTGCAGCGCACCAGCTACTACTGGCAGGGGTCGTCGGCCACCGAGCGCAAGGACGCGACGTTCGCCGGCCCGTGGTCCGGCCTCTGGACCACCTGGGACGTCGCCCCGGTGCTGGCCTACGCCGAGTGCGGCTCGCAGAGCGTCCTCAACCTCAACACCGAACTGCGCGTCGACGCCGGAACCTCCACCGGCACCAGCACCATGTCGATGAACACCACCGACGGCGACGTCGACACCCTGTTCAACTTCAGCCTCGCCACCTGCTGACCCCCGCCGCCGGCTGCGCCGAACCGCCTCGGCGCAGCCGGGTCACGGCACGTCCCGCACCGGGACGCCGCCGCGCCGCACGCCGGCCACCGCCAGGTGCGGGGTGGCGACGGTGCCCGGCGTGGTGGCGATGACCGCGACGGCCAGGGTGTTGGCGCCGGCCTGGCGCAGCAGACCGGCCGGCAGGACGAAGTCGGTCTGCGGGCCGAGGTCCGCCCCGTACTGCCCGAGCTGCCACCCGTTCAGGTAGACGATCTCGCGGTACCCGGCCGGCGGCGTCCCGTCGAAGCGCAGCACCACCGAGGTGTCCTGCCCGGCCGGCAGGTCCAGCCGGAAACCGGTGCGCAGCCAGGTGACCCCGGCCGGGACCGTCATCGTGGCGGAAGGCCAGTCCCGGTCCGGGTGACCGGGCAGGGTCCAGCCGGCCCGCTCGCCGTAGAGGCCGCCGGTGTTGAGGCCGCCCCGCACCGGGTCGACCTTCGCGGTGCCCTGGATCCGCCAGGTGATCGGCGCCGCCGAACCGTCGAGCCGGGCGCCGACCAGGCCGCGCGGCTGCCGGAACCGGGTGTCCTCGGCGGTCCAGTCGTCGTTGTGGCCCATGTTCTGCACCAGCACCGACAGCACGGCCGGGGCGCCCGGGTCGAGCAGGCCCGCCGGGACCGGGAACGTGCCCGGCCCGGGCCGCGGGTTGCCCGGCGCGTCCGAGTCGGCCTCGACGCCACCGGCCGCCGACCCCAGGTACCGCCCGTTGAGCCAGACCAGGTAGTTGCCGCGCTTGCCGGTGATCGCGTTCAGGTCCACCGCGGTCTCGGCCCCGGTGGCGGTGAACCGGCCCCGGTACCAGACGTCGCCGGTGTGGAAGCCGTACTCGTCGCTGAACAGCACCGGAAGCGTGACCGGGACGAACGGGCTGAGGCTGGTGGTCTTGCCGGCGATCGTCCAGCCGGAGTCGTCGAAGCCGGGCGCGGCCTCGGGGGTCTCGGCGTGCTGTCGCCAGCCGGTCAGCGCCGGCAGGGTCACCCGCTCCGGTCCGGGCAGGTGCCCCAGCAGGGAGCCGCTGGTCGTGCGCCGGGTGGCGACCCCGTCGCCGTCGACGGTCACCGCGGACGCGGCCGTGAAGACCTCGACCGGCCCGGCCGCGGCGGTGTCGGCGCGCAGCGCGACCGCGCCCGCGACCGCGGTGGCCGACCGCAGCAGGTCCGTACCGCGCACCAGCACCGGACCGGCGGCGGTGTCGGCCCGCCAGAACGACGCGGCGGCCGCGTCCGTGCCGAGCAGGAGCAGCAGCGGGCGGCGCCCGGCACCCTGGATCAGCACCCGGGCCAGGCCGGTGTGCCGGTAGTCGAGCCGCAGGTCACCGGCGGCCGGGTCGAAGGCCGAGGTGACCCGGCCGGCGAGCACGGTCACCCGCGGGGCGGCGGCGTAGCGCAGGATCGTGGTGCCCGGGGTGCCGTCGTTGCCGTAGAGCACCGCGACGTCCCGCCCGCCGATCGTCTCGTGCGTCAGGATCTCCGAGGTGGACGCCACCAGCCGCTGGCCGCCGAGGGCGTACCCGCCGACCAGGACCTTGGCGTCATGCCCGGTGAGCGTCACCGGCAGCAGGTAGTGCCCGTCGGGCATGCCCCAGTCGAGCGTGCTCGTCACGTCCGCGGTGCCCGGGTTGCGGACCAGCACGAACTGGGCGCCGTCGGCCGGGTTGGCCCGCGCGGCGGTCTCCAGCCCGGCCGCCGACGGCGCGGTCGCCGGGTCGGTCCGGGTCAGCGAGCCGGCCACCGCGTGCAGGAAGTAGCCCTGCCGCTTGTACTCGTCGTACTTCGCGGTGAGCTGCCGCGCCTCGGTGATCGCCGCGCCGTAGTCGTAGGAGGTGTAGACGTCGTTGGGTTGCGGCAGCCAGCCCCAGTTCGTGCCGCCGAACCCCATGTAGTAGTTGAACGCCGTCGCCCCGCTGAGGATCAGGTTGCCCTTCTGGAAGAACCGGGTGTAGGCCACACCGGTCAGCTCCCGGCACGCGTCGTACCCGGCGTTGTTCACGTCGATCGCGCCCGCCTGGTACTCGGCGGCGAAGACCGGCGCGTCGTCGCGGACCCGTTCGGTGAGCCCGGCGCCCCACGGCCCCCAGACCGTCGCGGCGTTCCCGCAGTCGAACGACTGCGGATAGTCGTCCACCCCGGGGATCTGCACCGCCCCCGGCCCGGACCCCCACGTCGAACTCCACGACCCGGCGTCGCAGCACAGGTTGGTGGTGATCGGCACGTCGATCCCGGCCGCCCGGGCCACGTCCTGCAGATCCTGCATGTACGCGGCGTCGGTGTTCACCGCGTACTCGTTCTCGACGTTGTAGAGCAGCACCGACCCGCCGCGGGTCACCTGGTGCCGGGCGATGATCGGGTTGAGATGACCGAGCCAGTCCCGGTAGGCCGCGGTGTACCCGGGAGCGCTGCTGCGCGCCCGGCCCGGAACCAGCTTGAGCCAGGCCGGGAAGCCGCCGCCGCTGGTCTCGGCGTTGATGTACGGCCCGGGCCGCGCGATCACGTAGAGCCCGGCCTGCTCCGCGGTGCGCAGCAGCCGATCCACGTCCCGGACGCCGGTGAAGTCGTAGACCCCCGGCGCCGGCGAGTGGAACGCCCAGTCGAAGTAGACCGAGATCGCGTTGAACCCGGCCGCCTTCTCCTTCTCCAGGATGTCGCGCCACAGGTCCGGGCTGGGCAGCCGGAAATAGTGGAACTCGGCGGCCTGCACCAGCACCCGCCGGCCGTCCACGGTCACCGAGTGCGCGTCGTAGCCGACGCGGTGCCGGGGCGCCGCCACCGATGGCGCGCCGGCCAGGCCGCCCCCGGCGAGCACGAGGGCCAGGACAAGCAGGATCCGGCTGAGCCTCATGCCCGCCAGCATATCGACGCTCATGCATGTTGTCCCGGCCCTCGGCCGCGCCGCCGGGCGGTGGATCAGTCGTTGAGCAGGTCGCGGACCATCGGGATCACCTTCGAGCCGTACAGCTCGACCGCGCGCATCCGGGCGCTCACCGGCTGCGCCCCGGCCGTGTAGATCAGGTCGAAGCGCCCGACCCCCAGCCCCCGGACCGACTTGGCGATCTTGCGGGCCACGGTCTCCGGCGAACCGACGTACAGCGAACCGTCCTCGACCTCGGCCTCGAAGTTCGCCCGGCTCAGCGGCGGCCAGCCGCGCAGCGCGCCGATCCGGTCCATCTGCACCTTGTAGTGCGGGAACCACAGCTCCTTGGCCTGCTCGTCGGTGTCGGCGACGAACCCCGGCGAGTGCATGCCGACCGGGTGCGCGACCGTGCCGAGCTGCTCGGCGGCCCGCCGGTACAGGTCGACGTACGGCGCGAACCGCTCCGCCTGTCCGCCGATGATGGCGAGCATCAGCGGCAGCCCGTAGCGCGCGGTGCGCACCACCGACTGCGGCGAGCCGCCCACGCCGACCCAGGTGTCGAGCCGCCCGGACTCGGTCTTCGGGAACACGTCGGCGTCGGCCAGCGGGGCGCGGGTGGTGCCCGTCCAGGTGACCGGCTTCTCCTCGAGCAGCGCGGCGAACAGCTCGACCTTCTCCTCGAACAGCGTGTCGTAGTCGGCCATGTCGTACCCGAACAGCGGGAACGACTCGGTGAACGAGCCCCGCCCGAGGATGACCTGCGCCCGGCCGTTCGAGATCGCGTCCACGGTCGCGAAGCGCTGGAACACCCGCACCGGGTCGTCGGAGCTGAGCACGGTCACGCCCGAGGCCAGCCGGATCCGCGAGGTGCGGGCGGCGATGCCGGCCAGCACGGTCTCCGGGGTGGAGATCGAGTACTCCGGACGGTGGTGCTCGCCGAGCGCGATCACGTCGACGCCGAGCTCGTCGGCGAGCACCGCCTCGTCGACCACCTGCCGGATCGCGGCGGCCTGCGTGATCGGCTGTCCGGCGTCGTCGCGCGGAACGTCGCCGAAGGTGTCCAGGCCCAGTACGAGCTCAGTCATCGTGTTGTCTCCCTAGTAGTTGACACGTCAAACACCGGGAGGTGTCTGCTTATGCCCGCGGGCGCTACCGCGATCATGGGGCCATGGACTCGCCGTGGCTGACCGACGCCGAACGCGCGGCCTGGGTGCGCCTGGTCGCCGTCGTGGAACTGCTCCCCGGGGTGCTCGACACCCAGCTGCGCCGGGACGCCGACGTGAGCTCGTTCGACTACTTCGTGCTCGCGATGCTCTCCGAGGCCCCGGACCGCACCCTGCGGATGACCGCATTGGCCCGCCAGACCAACGCCACGCTCCCCCGGCTCTCGCACGTCGTGCAGCGCCTGGAGAGCCGCCGGCTGATCGAGCGTTTCCCCTGCCCGCAGGACCGCCGGGCGACCAACGCACGGCTCACCGAGTCCGGCTGGACCAAGGTCGTCGAGACCGCCCCGGGGCACGCCGCCAACGTCCGCGCCAACGTCGTCGACGCGCTCAGCCCGGAACAGATCACCCAGCTCACCGCGATCGCCGACGCCATCCTGGGCCGCCTCGACCCGGACGCCCGGATGAGCGGCACCTACAACCGCTACGACCGCTAACCCAAGATCAAAATCCGCTTACGGTACGTCGTCAGCGCGCGGCTTCACGTCGTACCCCTCAATGGTTTTGATCCTCGGCCTGCGCCGCCAGGCGCTCGCCCAGCCAGCCGGCGACCGCCTGCAGCGCGGGCCCCGCGATGCCGTGCCCGACCGGGTCGCGGCGCGCGGTGGCCAGCGCGCCGGACTCGCCGAGCAGGTAGTCCCAGGTGCGATCGAGCAGCTCACGCGGGATGACGGTGTCGTGCTCACCCTGCGCGACGACGACCGGCACCCCGGCGAGCCGGCCCGCGGTGGTCGGCACGCCGGCGTCGAACGGCAGGGTGCCGTAGAGGATCGCGGCGCCTGAGTACCGGGCCGGATCGTCGAGCAGCAGCCCGCCGGCGAACGCCGCTCCCCCGCTGAAACCGATCAGCACGACCGGCCGGCCCGCGGGCGCGACGCCGTCGAGCCAGCCCCGGAACCAGTCCATACCGGCGCGCAGCGACGCGGCGACCGGCCGGCCGATACCCCGGTTGGCGAACCAGGCGTAGCCGCCGCCCTCGGCGATCGGGGCGCGCACGGCCGCGTACGCCGCCCCGGCCGGGAGGTGCTCGGCCAGCCCGAGGATCTCCCGCTCGTGCGAGCCCCGGCCGTGCAGCAGCACCACCAGCGGCGCCGCCGGATCCACCGACCCGGCGGTGGCCACGACGGGCGCGGCGTGATGGAGCGGAACGGATCCGATGCCCATGACCGACACCTTCCTTGAAACGTCAACTATTGCCTGCTCACGCACAGTAGGCAGAAAAGGTTGTAGCGTCAACCTTTCCACGCGTGGCGAGGGCCACCCG
The DNA here is from genome assembly GCF_019704555.1 of Actinoplanes sp. L3-i22. Classification (NCBI taxonomy): domain Bacteria; kingdom Bacillati; phylum Actinomycetota; class Actinomycetes; order Micromonosporales; family Micromonosporaceae; genus Actinoplanes; species Actinoplanes sp. L3-i22. Next base: position 5,343,610 of record NZ_AP024745.1, on the reverse strand, counting down.
TCCCGCCGATCAACGACCCCCGGCGAGGTGGCGTTGCAGCAGTTCATGCCTCAGCTGGAAGAAGCCGCCGGACTGCCGGAGGACGCCGCGGTCGTGGGCGTCGGCCAGGAACGCGGGAAGCCGCCAGGGAAGGCGACCACGCAGGGGAAGCCAGACCCGCGCGAGGATGAGCCACTGGACCCACGCAGTGCCGAGAGCCGCGACGAGCGCGGAGAGCACTCCTGTCAGGTAGAGGCCCTGCCAATCCCAACCGATCAGACCGAAGATCAACAGGTCGAAGGTGGCCGCCACGACGAGTGACCGCCGGACGGCATTGACCCGGTCGGCTCGCAGTGATTCCAGCGGGTGTGCAACCGACGCCATGTCGATCCGAGCTTCGGTGGCGTCGGCGATATCGCCGACGCCACCGATCCAACCACCGACGAGAGCGCCGGCCGCGATCATGCCGAGAACCGCCTCGAACACTGCCGGCCCGAACCGGATACCGAGGGCCGCGCCGCCCAGAGCGGCGATCGTCGCTCCGATGAGGGCGGACCTTGGGGCGCTCATCACCATTCCGAGCAGCAAGCCGCCGGCGGCCCATGCGCCGATGCCGCCGAAGACGATGCCACACACGGTGCAGGTGGCGGTGCAGGCGACGATGTTCTCGACCGTGTCCCGCATCTTGCTGTCGTAGCGAAGGCGGCCCCGTACGGGAGCGGGCCCGTTCCGCGGCAGGCCGAACGCGGGGCCGACAACGATGCTGAGGATCCCGGCGAGAAGGAAGTCCCACCCCGCGTCGGCTGCCACGGCGAACAGGAGGGAGCCGAGGACCATCGTGAACGCGAGGGCGAAGGCACCGACCCGGACCGCCCGGGGGACGCTGTCACGCAGTCGCCACCAGGCCAGATTTCGGCTCCCGGAGCGTTCCAGCAGCGTGGCCATGGTGGTCAGCCAGCGCCCTTCGGGGCCGTCGGCGCCGTATACGGCGGGAATGTAGGCGCTGAGCAGATGCTGTTCGATCGCCTGCGCCGTCGGATAACGGGCCGCGTCAAGCAACTCGTGGGGATCTCTCGTCCCCGAGTAGATGGTTCGTGCGAGATAGACCATCAGCGGCGTGGTGAGCGCGTATCCGACATTGCTCTCGCCCCGCCTGGCGGGATCGGCGCTGATGCGGTCGAACACCGAAGTCCACGCCGATGCCGTCTGCCGCGTGGTTCGGGGCAGGTATTGCGCGACGGTGGCCAGCGGCAGGTCGTCGAGGTGGACCACCGCCGCCGAGCCGAGTGGACGGGTCCGGCGGAGAGCCTCGGCGAACTGTTCCGGCCGACTGGTGAGCACCAGAGGTCCGGGCACGAGGTCGAAGGTCCGCATGGCCGCCTCGTGCAGGCCGGGGTTGATCTCGTCGAACCCGTCGAGGATCGGCAGGATCCGGTCTCGATCCAGCAGCGGGACCGGGTCGGCCAGCTGCGGGAACCCGGCAGCCAGGCGCTCGGCCAGCCACGTTCGCAACGGCGTGGACGGATCCCAGGTCCGCAGGTGGAAGATGACCGGAACCGGCCCGCCCGTCGTCCGGGCATCGAGCAGCATGAGCAGCAGGTGCACCGACAACACGGTCTTCCCCGCGCCGGCCCGGCCCAGGATCACCAGACGCGCGGACGGGATCCGCCGGTACACCTCGAGGATCGAGTCGAGGCCGCCGTCGAGACACAGCGGTGCGGCGCTGCTGCCGAGCGGTTGGATCCGGACGTTCTCCCAGTGATCGACCAGACGCCGGTCGGTCACCGTGTGCCAGCTCACCGGCAGGGCGACCGGGGCCCGCACCTTGCGCCGCGTCTCCTCCTCCTTCCACTGCATCCGCAGCAGGAGAGCCATCTCGTCGGTGATCCGCTCCACCTCGGCGTCGCCCGGCGGCGCAGCGCGACAGGCCCGGGCGTTCAGCCGTTCGACAGCCAGGGCGGCGACCAGGAGCGCCAGCGTCGCGCCCCACACGGTCCACTTGATCCACACCGCGTTGATGTCAACGGTGCCGGTGGCCAGGTTTCCGACCAGCGCGAAGGCGGACGCCACCGCGAGCGCGAGCAGCGGCCCCGGGCGCAGCCTCATGCGCTCCAATATGTCGGGCGGCCGGCCTCGCGGTCAACCGCCGATCGCGAGGCCGAGCAGGGCAACGATCTTCGTCTATGTGTGACAGATTGGCGGCTGGTTCTGCTTCCCAGCGGAAGGCGAAAACATGGCCGTACGTCAATCGATCGCCGCCCGGGCCGGCGTGCTTCTCGCGCTGGTGGCCGCGTCGGTCGCCGTTCCCGGCGCGGCTCAGGCCGGGCCGGCCGCCGCGGTCGGCTGGTCGGCGTGCACCGAGTCCACCCTGGCGGGATTCGACTGCGCGAGCTACCAGGTCCCCCTCGACTATGACCGTCCCGGTGGCCCGACCACCACGATCGCGCTGGCCCGGCGGCCCGCCGACGACCAGGCGCACAAGCTCGGCACGATCTTCGTCAACCCGGGCGGGCCCGGCGGCGCCGGTCGCGGGCTGGTCCAGGCGGCCGCCCGGATCGTGCGGCCCGAGGTGCTGGCCCGGTTCGACTTCGTCGGCTTCGACCCGCGGGGCATCGGCGCCAGCGACCCGATCCAGTGCTTCGCCACCGACGAGGAGGCCGAGGCGCTGCTGTCCCGGATGCGGGCGGTGCCGATCACCAAGGCGGAGATCGCCGAGACGCTCGCCGCGAACCGGGCGTACACCGAGGGTTGCAAGCGCAACGCCGGCCCGCTGCTGACCCACATGAGCACGCTGAACGTGGCCAAGGATCTGGACCGGCTGCGTCAGGCGGTCGGTGACCGGGCGCTGACCTACATCGGCTTCTCCTACGGGACGATGATCGGCGCCACCTACGTCAACCTGTTCCCGAGCAAGGTGCGGGCGGTCATCATCGACGGCAACGTCGACCCGGACCAGCGCGCCAACCACCGGCTGGCGAACAAGTTCGAGCGGGCCGGCGGCTTCGAGATCGCGCTGGCCGGCTTCTTCCGCGAGTGCGACAAGGCCGGGCCGGACTGCGCGTTCGCCGGCCACGCCGAGGCGAAGTTCACCCGGCTGCGGGACCGCTTCCGGCAGGGGCCGGTGACCTCACCGACCTACGGCGAGGTCACCATCGACGACCTGACCAGCCTGGTCAGCGGCAGCATGTACGACGTGGCCAGCTTCCCGGAGACCGCGCAGATCCTGCAGATCGTCTACGGCGAGCTGTTCGGCGGCCCGGCCACGCTGAGCGCGACCCCGGCGCCGCCGATGCCCGTGACGCCGCCGGCCCGGGGCGGGCTGCCGGACGCCTACGGCTACACCTCCAACGACGCCTTCTACGCGGTGAACTGCGCCGACGCGCCGCTGCCGCGCAACCCGGCGCTCTACCCGGCCTTCGCCGACGTGTTCGAGAAGGCCAACCCGACGTTCGGCCGGGCCGAGGCGTTCAGCGAGGTCGGCTGCGCCAACTGGCCGAGGGTCACGGAACGCTACGCCGGCCCGTGGAACAGGCGGACCGCCAACACCGTCCTGGTCGTCAACGGCACGTTCGACCCGGCCACCCGCTACGACTTCGGCGTGCGGATGTCCCGGGAGCTGGGCAACGCCCGGCTGCTCACGCTCGACGGGTTCGGGCACACCAGCCGGTACAGCGCGTGCGTCCAGGACTGGTACACGCGTTACCTGCTGGCCGGCCGGCTCCCCCCGGCCGGCACCCGCTGCGCCCAGGACCTGGCCCCCTTCCCCGCCGCCTCCTGATCCGGGTCGAACCGGGTCCGCCACCAGGGTTTCCTTCGGTCCGCGACATTTTCGCAAGATTTCCGGGCCGCGTGTCGATCCGGGGGCCGGGCTGTTCGATCCCATGGTGAGAGGGTCGGGAAGTGGCCCGGCCCGAGCGCACCGAGAGGACGTCACGATGGCGAAGTACATGCTGATCATGCGGGGCACCGACGAGACGATGGCGAAGATGATGGAGACCCCGTTCGAGGAGATGCTCGAGACGATGGGGCGGTTCAACGAAGAGCTGATCAAGGCGGGGGTGCTGATCGCCGCCGAGGGGCTCGACGACCCGTCGCAGGGCGTGGTGGTCGACTTCACCGGCGAGACCCCGGTCGTCACCGACGGGCCGTACGGGGAGACCAAGGAGCTGTTCGGTGGCTTCTACCTGCTCGACGTCCCGACCAGGGAGGACGCGGTGGAGTGGGCCAAGCGGATGCCGGCGATGAGCGGCGCCAAGTGTGAGATCCGGCGGGTGCCGGTGATCGACGAGTTCCCGCAGGACAACGAGTGGGTCGTGCGGGAGAAGGCGTGGCGCGAGCGGACCGGCCAGATCTGATGACCGAGCCGGGCGCGGAGCGGGCGCGGCGCGCGGTCGAGGCGGTGTGGCGGATCGAGTCGGCGCGGATCGTCGGCGCCCTGGCCCGCCACACCGGGGACTTCGCGCTGGCCGAGGACGTCGCGCAGGAGGCGGTCGCGGAGGCGCTGGTCTCCTGGCCGGCCGACGGCGTCCCGCCGAATCCGCGGGCCTGGCTGCTGACCGTGGCCCGGCGGCGTGCGATCGACGTCTTCCGCCGCCGGGCCGTCCAGGACGCGAAGTACGCGCTGGTCGCCGAGGACGAGGCCGGGCCGGACGAGCTGCCCTGGGATCCGGACCGGATCGACGACGACGTGCTGGCGCTGATGTTCATCGCCTGCCATCCGGTGCTCTCCCCGGAGGCCCGGGTGGCGCTCACCCTGCGCGCGGTCGGCGGCCTGACCAGCGAGGAGATCGCGCGGGCGTTCCTGGTGCCGGTGCCGACGATCCAGGCCCGGATCACCCGGGCGAAGAAGACGATCGGCGCGGCCGGGGTGCCCTTCGAGCTGCCGCCGCCGGAGCAGCGCCGGCAGCGGCTCGGCGGGGTGCTCAGCGTGCTCTACGTGATCTTCACCGAGGGGTCGACCGCGACGGCCGGCGAGCGGCTGCTGCGGGCCGACCTCGCGGCCGAGTCGATCCGGCTGATCCGGATGCTGGCCGCGCTGCTGGGCGACGAACCCGAGGTGCACGGCCTGCTCGGGCTCTGCGAGCTGACCGCCGCCCGGTTCGCCGCGCGGACCGGGCCGGACGGGGAGGCGGTGCTGCTCGAGGACCAGGACCGGCGGTTGTGGGACCGGGCGGCGATCCGGCGCGGGCTGGCCGCGATCAGCCGGGCCGCGGCGCTGGGCCGCGGGCTGGGCCCGTACGGGCTGCAGGCCGCGATCGCCGCCTGTCACGCCGGCGCGCCGTCGGTGGCCGGCACCGACTGGGAGCGGATCGTGCTGCTCTACGAGGCGCTCGGCCGGGTCGCCCCGTCCCCGGTCGTCGAGCTGAACCGCGCGGTGGCCGTCGCGATGGCCACCGGCCCGGCGTCGGCCCTGCCGATCGTGGACGACCTGGTGGCCACCGACCGGCTGGCCGGCTCGCACCTGCTGCCGACCGTCCGCGGCGAGCTGCTCACCCGGCTCGGCCGGACCGTCGAGGCCCGCGCCGAGCTGGAGCTCGCCGCCCGGCTGTGCGGCAACACCCGGGAACGCGCGGTCCTGCTCCGCAAGGCCGCCGCGCTGGACTGAAAGCCGCGGGTCAGCCGGTGACCGGCTGACCCGCGGTGAATCAGAGCTTGCCCTCGGTCCGGGTGCGGATCAGCTTGATCAGCCGGACCGCCACGTCGCGGTCCTTCGTGCTGGTCGGGTCGGTGACGACCTGCACGTAGCATTCCCGGTCGCCGGCGGCGAAGGTGGCGGTGTTGTCGGCGGCGAACACGATGCCGTCCGGACCCGCCTCGGCCTTGCCCGCGCCGGGCAGCCCGTCGGTGTCGCTCTTCGACAGCTTCCCGCCCGGCGCGGTCTTCGCGTTGCCGATCGCCACGGTCAACGAGTGGTAGTTGTCCTCGTTCTCCCACGAGCAGGTGCTCTCGCCGACGCCGCCGCCGGGCTTGGCGCCGCTGTTGGCGCCGATGATCTTCTTGACCTCATCGGCCTTGAGCAGGGTGCAGGAGTCGACGGCCGGCTTCTTCTTGGTGGCCGCGGCGGGGGTGCCGTCGGCAGCGGACTGGTCCGCGGAGTCGGTGGTGGTGTCATTGGCGCAGCCCGCGGCCGCACCGAGCAGAGCGAGAAGGGAAACGCCGGCCAGGACCGTGTGACTCATTGATCTCACTCAGTGATCATCGCAGGATCCACCGGGGACACATCCCACGATCGTGCCAGGCCCGCTCCCCCGGCCGGTGACGGTGCTCAACGCCGTACGGGAAAAAGGGTGTTGATCCTGGTCCTGGGCTTTTCGGCGGGGTGCGCCGGAGTGTTTGCCCGGCGCACCCCGCGGTCGGTCAGCGGGCGGCGAAGAACAGGAACATGTTGGTCGGGATCGGCCCGACCACGTGCTTGTTCTTGGCCTTGATCAGGCCGTTCAGGTAGGTCCAGCTCTGGTGCCGCTGGATGCTGCGGTACGTGGCGGCGTCGGTCACGCCGACCACGCGCACGTCCCACCACTCCGCCTTGCCGTGGGCCTTCGTGCCGATGAAGTGGTCGTGGCCGGGCGTGGTGAAGTTGCGCAGCGCCGGCGTCAGCTTCTCCGGGGTGGTCTTGTACACCGGAGCGAGCGCCGTGGCCAGCCGGGTCATGTCCAGGCTCATCGGGTGGTCCACGCAGGTGAGCTTGTCCGGGCAGTCCAGGCCCTTGGCGGTGAAGCCGAGCGGCACGGTGATGAACAGCGGGTCGAAGTCCTTCGCCGGCGGCACCTTTGCGGCCGCGCCGGCCTCGCAGCCGGTGGCCGACTCGGTGCTCACGTGCGGGTCGCAGTAGAAGCCGTGGTTGTAGGTGAAGCTCGACGAGTGGCCGGCGTGGCTGCCCATGGTCATGCCGAAGCCGTCCGGGCCGCGCCCGCCGTCGGCCGCCGTCGCGGCGGCGTGCCCGGGTGCGGCCGCCGAGGCGGCCTTGGCGATGGCGCCGCCTCCGGCGGTGAGGACGACCGTGGCGACGGCGACCGGGACGGCCCAGCGCCGCAGTCCGCCGGTGCGTCCGCTCCGCTGACGGTGAAGATCGAACATGGTGGTGCCCCCTCGGGGTCACGAGCCGTCGTCGGTGACGGCCCTTGCCCCTTCGATTCGGTGCCGCCGGCCCGCCGGATTGGTGGATTTGCCAACAGATTGGACATATCCCTCGGAAGAGTGGACCAATCCGGCCGCCGGTCGGCTCCGAATCCCTGAATAGCGGGCGGTGGGCGCCCGGGGAGACGGTGACGGCGTGGAACAGATTCTCGGCCACCTGGTGGCCGACCGGTATCGCCTGACCGAGCTGGCCGGGACCGGTGGCATGGGCCGGGTCTGGCGCGCCCACGACGAGCTCCTGGACCGGGAGGTCGCGGTCAAGGAGGTGCTGGCGCCGGCCGCGCTGCCCGCGATGGACCGGACCGAGCTGCTGCACAACACCGTCCGCGAGGCCCGGGCCGCTGCCCGCCTGGACCACCCCAACGTCATCCGGATCTTCGACGTGGTCCGCTCGATCGGCCGGTCCTGGATCGTCATGGAGTACGTGTCCGGCCACTCGCTGCACGACGTGGTGAGCCGGGACGGCCCGCTGACCCACCAGCACGCGGCCCGGATCGGGCTGGCGCTGCTGGACGCCCTGGACGCCGCCCACCGCGCGGGCGTGCTGCACCTCGACGTCAAACCGCACAACGTGCTGATCGCCGACGACGGCCGGGTCGTGCTCACCGACTTCGGGCTGGCCACGATCGTGGCCGGGTCGTCCGGGCGGGGCGAGCCGCTGCTCGGCTCGCCCAACTACATCGCCCCGGAGCGCTTCCGCGACGGCGTCGCCAGCCCGGCGGCCGACCTGTGGTCGCTGGGCGCCACGCTGTACTCGGCGGTCGAGGGGCGGCCGCCGTACGCCCGGCCGGAGATCGCCGTCTCGCTGGCCGCCCGGCAGGCCGAGGCGCCCGATCCGCCGCAGCAACCGGGACCGTTGCACGAGGTGATCGCCGGGCTGCTCGCCGCCGACCCGGGCCGGCGGCTGAGCACCGGCGCCGCCCGGTCGGCGATGCGGGACGTGACCCGGCGCGCCGTCGGGGTGCACGCCGTGCCGCGGCCGCGCCGCCCGACCGGCAGCGCGGTCGACTATCGGTCCGCCGCCGCCCCGGTGCCGGCGCGCCGTCGGCGGGGGCTGCTCCTGGCCGGGGTCGCCACCGCTGTCGTGGCGGCGGTCGGTGCCACCGCGGCGGTGCACACCCACGGCGACGCCCGGGCCACGCCGCCCTCGGCGGCGGCGGTCAGTCCCTTGAGCGCCTGCGGCACCGCGGCGGCCCAGCGGCTGACCGACTCCGGGGTGGACGCGCCGATCTCGCTGCCCGAGGGGTGGGCGTGGCATGTCGACACCGCCGGGTTCGCGCTTCCGGTGCCGCGCGGCTGGGATCGCCGGGACACCGCCGCCGGCGTGTGCTTCGGCGACCCCGGCGGGACCCGGTCGTTCACCGTGCGGGCCGGCGGGCCGATCGACGGCAAACCGCTGCAACAGCTGCGGGACGCCGAACGGACGGCGGCCCTGCCCGGCTATCAGCGAGTCAGCATGGGACTGCTTCTGATCACTGGCGGTGGCGCCGACTGGGAGTACTCGTGGCAGCCGGACAGTGGGCGGCGACGGCACGCCTATCGGGTGCTGCTGGCCGCCGGCGGGGATCGCTCGTACACCCTGACCTGGACCACCCAGGACTCCGAGTGGAGCCTTGACCTGCCCATCCAGCGCATCATCGTGGACGGTTTCCGCGACTCGGCGCACCCGGCGGCCACCTGGACGATCCCCGGGCCCGGACGTTGACGAAAAGAAATTCATCATTCGAGCCAATCCGGTACGGGTCCCGCTCCGAATTCCTCGTGACCGAAAACGAGGAGCCCCTGTGAAGCTTTCCCGCACCGTTCTCGCCCTGCCCGCCGCGGCCGTCCTGCTGCTGGCGATCCCGAGCGCCGCGTTCGCCGACGAGAGCGTGCACGTCAAGCTCGACGCGCTCAACCACTCCGGCGCCTCGGGCAGCGCGACGCTGACCGCGATGGCCGACGGCGACCTGAAGGTCAGCATCCGGTCCACCGGGCTGGTCCCGAACTCGCCGCACGCGCAGCACCTGCACGGCTCCACCGAGGGCATGGACTTCCACTGCCCGGACATGTCGGCGGACAAGGACGGCAACGGATACGTCAGCACCGAGGAGGGCATGCCGGTCTACGGCAACATCTTCATCTCGCTGACCACCAAGGGTGACACCGCCCCCAAGAGCGGCCTGGCCATCGACCGGATGCCGACCGCCGACGCCAAGGGCAACCTGAGCTACGACCGGGTCATCGCGGCCGCCGACCTGCCCGCCGGGACCATCACCCACCTCAAGGACCTGCACGTGGTCCAGCACGGGATCGACGCCAACAAGAACGGCAAGTACGACCTGGACGGGCTCGGCGAGTCCACCCTGGCGAAGTCGGCCGGCCTGAGCGGCATCCCGGAGGAGGCGACCGACCCGGCCCTGTGCGGCATGGTCTCCGGCGCGGCCGCCGGTTCGGTGCCGGTCGGCGGCGTCGCCACCGGTGACGGCAGCACCCGCCACGACTCCACCCCGCTGTACGCGCTCGGCGGGCTCGCCCTGCTCGGTGCGGCCGGCGCCTTCGTCGCCCGTCGCCGCCTGAGCTGATCATGACGGACACCGGCACCCGACGGCCGGCCGGGAACCGCCGGGGGCGCTACGCGCTCTCGGCGGCCGTCCTGGTCCTCAGCCTGCTCGGCATCACCGCGCTCGTCCGGGGCCACCAGGACGAGCCGGCCCAGCCGCCGCTGGCCGCGGTGGCCGCCGACGCGACACCGCCCGACAACGCGGCCGCCGCCACCCTGACCAGCGGGCCGCTGATGAGCACCTCGGCGCCGACCCGGGTGGTCATCCCGGCGCTCGACGTGGACGTGCCGCTGACCGGCCTCGGACAGCAGAGCGACGGCACCATGCAGGTGCCGACCGACGCGAAGACCGTCGGCTGGTACACCAAGGCCCCCACGCCGGGGGCGCTCGGCCCGGCCGTGCTCGCCGGCCACGTCGACTACCAGAACCGGCCCGGCACGTTCAACAAGCTCACCACCCTCAAGGCCGGTGACTCGATCAACGTGGACCGCGCGGACGGCAGCATGGCGATGTTCACCGTGGTCAAGGTGGCCCGTTACGCCAAGGCGAAATTCCCCACCAACGCCGTGTACGGGGCGATCAACCGCGCCGGGCTGCGCCTGATCACCTGCGGCGGCAACTTCGACACCGCGGCCGGGCACTACGAGGACAACATCGTGGTCTACGCCGACCTCACCATGGCCCACCCCGCCTGAGCCTCGCCCCACTACGATCTGCGGCGATGACCGAGACGCGACGCGGGTGGGGATCATGATCGACCGGATTGACGACCCAGCGGCGGTGGTCTCGGTGCGCTGGCTGACCGCGGCGGAAGGCGGGCGCAGGTCCGGGCCGCCCACCGCGCCGGTCTACGCGGCGACCTGCGTCTTCCCGCTCGGCGGGGAGGAGCAGGTGGTCCCGGGCTGGCCGGGATCGGCCGACCAGTTGAGCATCCTGGTCGAGCAGTTCGCCGGGGACGCCCACGAGCGGCTGGCCCGGGTCGACTTCCTGGTCCCCGGCCTGGCCGAGCCACACCTGCGGCCCGGCCGGCAGATCCTGATCCTGGAGGGCCCGCGGGTCGTCGGCCACGCGATCATCCGGCAGGTCCGCGCGTCCACCGCGGAGTAAGTGGACGTCAACTAGGTGCTCCTAGCCTGCTCGCATCAGGTCCGCGACGGTCAGGAGCGCCGGTGTCCGACAGAGTGGTCGTCACGGGTCTGGGCGCGGTCACCCCGCTCGGCGCGACAGCCCCCGAGACCTGGGCGAAGCTGCTCGCCGGGGCGCACGGGATCCGGCTGCTCGACGACCCGGCCTTCACCGGTCTGCCGGTCCGGATCGGAGCCCCGGTGACCGCCGACCTCACCACCCGGCTGGACCGCAAGCGGGCCCGGATCCTCAATCGAGCGTCCCGGTTCGCGGTCGTCGCGGCCCGCGAGGCCTGGGCCGACGCCGGACTGACCGGGGCCGGCTCGGCCGACCCGCACCGGGTCGCGGTCAGCCTCGGGACGATCAATCCGGGCGCCGCCGAGCTGATGACCCTGGATCGCGTGCTGGCCACGCGCGGGGCCCGGCACGTGTCACCGCACGCCATCTCGATGATCGTGCCCAGCAGCCCGGCGTCCGCCGTCGCCATGGACCTCGACGTCCGGGGCGAGGCCCGCACCGTCAGCTCGGCCTGCGCGTCCGGCACCGAGGCGATCGCGGTCGCGCTGGACCGGATCCGGCTCGGGCACGTGGACGTCGCGATCGCCGGCGGCACCGAGGGCTTCCTCAACCCCGCCGCGATCGCCGGGCTGGCCGCGATGCGGGCGATGACCCCGGCCCGGAGCCCCGAGCGGGCGTCCCGCCCGTTCGACCGGGACCGCGACGGCTTCGTCCTCGGCGAGGGCGCCGGCCTCCTGATCCTCGAATCGGCCGGGCACGCCCGCGCGCGCGGCGCCCGGGTCTACTGCGAGGTCGCCGGCTACGGGCTGTCCTCGGACGCGTTCCACATGGTGGCGCCGCGGCCGGACGGCGCCGGCGTGCGCATCGCCGTGCACAAGGCGCTGGCCGACGCCGGCGCCGAGCCGGCCGACGTGGTGCACGTCAACGCCCACGCCACGTCGACGGTGCTCGGGGACGCGGTGGAGGCCGCGCTGCTGCGGGACCTCTTCGGTCACCGGCCGCCGGTGACCGCGCCCAAGGGGGCGCTCGGCCATCTCCAGGGGGCGGCCGGCGGGGTCGAGGCGGTCATCGCCGCCCTGACGGTGCATCACCGGGTGGTGCCGCCCACCGCCGGGACCCGGACGGTCGACGACGACGTCGACCTGGTGCTGGAGCGGGCGCGGTCACTGCCCGAACCCGGGCCGGCCGCGGTGGCCCTGAGCATGTCCTACGGCTTCGGCGGCCACAACGCGGTGCTCGCCCTGCGCCGCCCATGACGCCGGCGGCCGATACGCGGGGATCTCCGCGGCCGGCAGCGGCCACGCGTAGTGATACCCCTGCGCGTACCGGTACCCGAGCCGCTGCAGCTCCTCGGCCTGCTCGGCCGTCTCGACACCTTCGGCCACCGCCCGCAGGCCCAGCCCGTCACAGATGTGGATCAGGGCGGCGGTGACCACGGCGTGCTGGCCGCCCACGGTGATGTCGTCGACGAACGACTTGTCGACCTTGAGGATGTCGGCCGGGCAGGTCCGCAGCAGACTCAGCGACGAGTGGCCGGTGCCGAAGTCGTCGAGCGCGATGTTCACCCCGAGCGCCGCGATCGCCTTCAGCTCGGCCAGGGCCGCGCCACCGTCGAAGACCGCGGTCTCGGTCACCTCGACGGTGAGGACGTGTGCGGGCAGGCCGGTCCGGTGCAGGACCGCACCGACCTCGGCGGCGAAGTCGGCCTCGCGCAGCTGCCGGGCCGACACGTTGACCGTCACCGTCTTCGGCGCGGCGGCACCGAGCTGCGCCCGCCACGCGGCCGCCTGACGGCAGGCCTGCTCCAGGACCCAGGCGCCGAGCGGGACGATCAGGCCGGTGCGCTCGGCCGCCGGGACGAACACGGCCGGAGCGACCGGGCCCCGCTCCGGATGGGTCCAGCGGACCAGGGCCTCGACGCCGAACAGCTCGCCACCGGGCATCGACACGATCGGCTGGTACCGCAGGTACAGCTGGTCGGTGCGCAACGCCGCGCGCAGGTCGGCGGAGAGGCGCGACTGTTCGGTGGTGCGCTGGTCCAGCTCGGCGGTGTACCCGGCGCGGCGCCCCTTACCCCGGCTCTTCGCCTCGTACATCGCCACGTCGGCGCGGCGCAGCAGCTCGTCGGCGCCGTCCCCGGCGCGGGCCGGCGCCAGCCCGACACTGGCCTCGACGACCAGCTCGTGGCCGGCCGCGCGCAACGGCAGGCGCAGCCGCTCGGCGAGCCGGTCGAGGATCGCGCTGTGGTCGCCGGCGCGCAGCAGCAGCGCGTACTCGTCACCGCCGAGCCGGGCGACGACCGCGGTGGCCGGCAGGTGCTCGGCGAGCCGGCCGGCCACCGCCACCAGCAGGGCGTCCCCCACCGCGTGCCCGAGGTCGTCGTTGATCTCCTTGAAGTCGTCCAGATCGATCAGGGCGGCACTGATCCCCTCCGGTCCGCCGGCCAGCGCGGCGTCGATCTCCCGGGTCAGGACGGTCCGGTTCGGCAGCCCGGTCAGCACGTCGTGGGTCGCCTGGTGGACCAGCTCGCGCTGGCGGGCGTCGAGGTCGTCGAGCAGCAGCAGGTTGTCGCGCAACGCGACCAGCTGGCGGATCGCGACAAGCGTCGCCACGGTCACCGATCCGGCCGCGACGACCAGCAGCCCCGGCGCGTGGGTGGCCGTCCCGTACAGCAGCAGCCCACCGGTGGCCAGCACCGCCGCGTACGGCGTCAGGCTGAGCCGGCGACTCGCCGGGCGCGGCACCGACCGGCCCGCCCGGGTGGCCCGCGACTGCCGGTCGGCGGCGACGCACAGGCACAGGCAGGTGGTCGGGAGCAGCACGTGCGCGGTGTTCAGATACGGACGCGACGCCAGCAGCGGAGCCAGCGCGCCGCCGGCCGCACCGACCGCGCCGGTCAGCGCCATCAGGTGCAGGGCCCGCCGGTCGATCGGGCCGGTCCCGGTGAACGCCACCTTGATGAACGCGAAGACGCAGATGAACCCGGCCGCGAGCAGGATCAGCAGGGTGATCGCGCCGCCGATGTCGCCGCTGACCCAGCCGTGCCAGTGCGGGGACATCAGGTGCCAGCAGAAGGTCAGCACGGTGACGATGCCGGTCGCGGTGTCGAGCCCGAAGCGGGTCCACTCGGTCCGGGGACGCCGGGTGCCGGGCACCCGCAGCAGGCCCAGCAGCATCACCAGCAGCCCGGACACGTAGATCCCGGCGGTCACGCCGCTGATGTGCTGGCCCTGCTGCCGTCCGCTGAAGTAGTCGTAGGCGTTCCCGGCGGCGCCCAGGCCGATCAGCGCGATGCCGACCGACACGTACCGCCACATGGCCCGGCCCTGGCCGGCGGCGCGCCACGAGGCGACCGCCGCGTTCGGCACCGCCACGGACAACGGCAGCCAGCCGGCCAGCGACGGGATGCGGTGATCCAGTCCGATCGAGAACCAGACCGCGGCCACCACGACCATGGCGCCGGCCAGGAGCAGGGTCCCGGTCGGCCGCCAGGCCGGGACCACGCCGCCGGCCGGCCCCGCCGATGACGACCAAGATTCAGACACTGGGCCACTGAACGGCACGAATCGATGCGGCGGATCAGTCGTACGGACGAAACCGGCAGCACATCAGGTGGTTTCGCCCCGGTGGTTCAGCTGCCGCGGACCTCGGCGGCCGCCGCGACCAGGCGCCGCAGCGACGCCTCCACCTCGGCATAACCGCGGGTCTTGAGCCCGCAGTCCGGGTTCACCCACAGCCGCCGCGCCGGGACCGCCGCGACCGCGCGCCGCAGCGCCTCGACCACCTCCCGGTGCGCGGGCACCCGCGGCGAGTGGATGTCCCAGACGCCCGGCCCGACGCCCCGGCCGTACCCGATCGCGGCCAGGTCGCCGAGGATCTCCATCTTCGAGCGGGACGCCTCGATGCTTGTCACGTCCGCGTCGAGGGCGTCGATCGCGGTGATCACCTCGCCGAACTCCGAGTAGCACAGGTGCGTGTGCACCTGGGTGTCGTCGGCGACCCCGCCGGTCGCCAGCCGGAACGCGCCGACCGCCCACTCCAGGTAGGCCTGCTGGTCGGCCCGGCGCAGCGGCAGCGTCTCGCGCAGCGCCGGCTCGTCCACCTGGATCACCCGGATCCCGGCGGCCTCCAGGTCCCGGCACTCGTCGCGCAGCGCGAGCGCCACCTGGTCGGCGGTCGCCGCCAGCGGCTGGTCGGCGCGCACGAACGACCAGGCCAGAATCGTGACCGGGCCGGTCAGCATGCCCTTGACCGGCTTCGCCGTCAGTGACTGGGCGTAGCTCGACCAGGCCACGGTCATCGGCGCCGGGCGGGCCACGTCACCGAAGATGATCGGCGGCCGCACGCACCGCGACCCGTAGGACTGCACCCAGCCGAGATCGGTCGCGGCGAACCCGGCGAGCCGCTCGCCGAAGTACTGCACCATGTCGTTGCGCTCCGGCTCGCCGTGCACGAGCACGTCCAGCCCGAGCTGCTCCTGCAGCCGGATCACGTGCTCGACCTCGGCGCGCATCCGCTGCTCGTACCCGGCCGCGTCGAGCGTGCCGGCCCGCAGCCCGGCCCGCGCCGCCCGCAGCTCGGCGGTCTGCGGGAACGACCCGATCGTCGTGGTCGGCAACGCCGGCAGCTTCAGCCGCGCCTGCTGCGCAGCCGCACGCTGCGCATATTCCCCTCGCTCACGGTCCGCCGCGGTCAGGGCCGCAAGATTTGCCCGTACGGCGTCATCGCGCCACGCCGCGGGCGTCGCCGGCAGCGGCGCCGGCAGGTGCGCGGTCCCGTCGCGCAGGGCCTTGCCGAGCAGCACCACCTCGTCGACCTTCTGCCGGGCGAACGCCAGTCGCGCGAACAGCTCCGGGTCCAGCCGCGTCTCCACGGACAGGTCGACCGGCACGTGCAGCAGCGAGCACGACGACGACACGGCGACGTGGTCGGCGAGCGCGGTCACGGTCGCGCCGGTGGCCACCGCCCGGCGCAGGTCGGTGCGCCAGATGTTGTGCCCGTCCACCAGCCCGGCCACGATCGTCCGCCCGGCCAGCGGCCCGGACGCGGCCAGCCGTTCCAGGTTGCCCGGGCCGGCGACCAGGTCCAGGCCGAGCGCCTCGATCGGGGTGTCGAGCAGCGCCGGCAGGGCGTCGCCGAGCTCCCCGAAGTAGGTGGCGACGAAGATCCGCGGCCGGTGCTCCACCTCGCCGAGCCGGGTGTAGGCGTGCCGCAGGGCGTCGATCTCGGCCGGCGTCCGGTCGGCGACGTAGGCCGGCTCGTCCAGCTGGACCCAGGCGACGCCGGCCTCGGCCAGCGCGGTCAGGATCTGCGCGTACGTGTCGAGCAGGTCGTCGAGGCGGGCGAACGGATCCGGCCCCTTCGCCAGGAGCAGGAACGTGGCCGGGCCGACCAGCACGGGACGGGTCTCGATGCCCAGGGCGCGGGCCTCGGCGTACTCGGCAATCGGTTTTGCGGGGTTGGGGGTGAAGATCGTCTCCGGGTCGATCTCGGGCACCAGGTAGTGGTAGTTCGTGGCGAACCACTTGGTCAGTTCGAGCGCGGGCTCGGCGTCGACACCGCGCGCCATCGCGAAGTAGGTGTCCAGCGCGGGCAGCTCCAGCCGGCGGAACCGGGCCGGGATCGCCCCGACCGCGACCGCGGTGTCCAGCACGTGGTCGTAGTAGGAGAACGTGTTCGACGGGATCGCGTCGAGACGGGCGTTGCGCAGCTGCTGCCACACCTCGGCGCGCAGCCCGGCGGCGGTCGACGCCAGCGCCGCCTCGTCGATCGTGCCGGCCCAGTAGGCCTCGACGGCCTTCTTCAGCTCACGGTTCGCGCCGATGCGCGGATAGCCGAGCACGGTGCTCTGACCGAATGCGGTGCTCACAGGGGGTTCCTTCCCTCGAAGTGCCCGGCGGGCACACGGAAGGAGGGCTTCGGCCCCTGGGTCCTCCCGAGGGACCGCCGGCGGCGCCCGCCGGACGGCGGGCGCGGCGCTGGCAGGTCTTCGGACTCGCGGGCAGGACCGTTTCCGGTCGCCTACCGGCCGTCGCTTCCCAGACCTCGCGGTCCAGTGCTTGATGACGGCTTTCGTTCCCACTCACCGCTGCGGGGCAGTCCTGGTCTCGCACCAGGTTCCCTCTTACGACGCCGCCGTCTGGCTGACGGGGCGAACCAGCACTGCCGGTCATCCTAGCGTCGGAGCCGATCGATCCCCCGTGTGCCACGCGACACCCGCTAGAGCATCCTAGGAACCTGGGTTGAATCCTGGTCGACGCGGGCGGGCTGTGTCCGTACCGAATCGAAGATTGTTTCCTGAAGTTCGCCGGCGTCAGGCGGGACTCAGCGGACCGGGGCCGGCCGAGCCGATCAGGATCGGGTCGAGCAGCGTGACCAGGGTCCGCTGCTGCTCCGCGTCGAGCTCGCGGGTCGCCGGCTCCAGGGCGCGGCGGACGTCGGCGTAGAGGCGCCCGGTCAGCTCGATCCCGGCCGGGGTCAGGAACACGTCCGTCGCCCGCCGGTCGCCGGGATTCCGGTCGCGGCCGATCAGCCCGCGGCGCTCGGCGCGGTCGATCAGCCCGGACATCGACGACTTGTCCACGCCCAGGAACAGGGCCAGGTCGGTGACCCGGGCACGGCGGTCGCGCAGGATGCCGAGCACGCGCAGCTGGGTCAGGGACAGGTCGTTCTCCGCGCCGATCCGGGTCAGCACGCCCATCACCTGGAAACAGCTGCGGACCAGCGCGTCCACCACGGCGTCCGACGTCATGCCCACACCCTAGTTGACATAGGTGGGATTACCAACCATCCTCGGATTAGTTGGTAATCCCACCTATCTTTCGTGGAGGTTCTCATGCACGCCGCCGTCCTCACCTCGTTCGACGCTCCGCCGGTCTACCGCGAGCAGCCCGACCCGGTCGCCGCCGGCGACCACGAGATGGTCGTCGACGTGCTCGCCGCCGGCCTGCACCACCTGACCCGGGCCAAGGCCGGCGGCACGCACTACAGCGGCACCGGCGGGTTCCCGATCGTGCCGGGCGTCGACGCCGTCGTGCGTGACCCGGCGGGCGACCTGCGGTACGCCGCGCTCGACGACACGAACCTCGGGACGTTCGCCGACCGTACGGTGATCGACGTGCGCCGCAGCATCGTGCTGCCGGCCGGCGCCGACCCGGTCCGGATCGCCGCCGGGATGAACCCGGCGATGTCCTCCTGGGTCGCCCTGCGCCGGCGCATCGACTTCCGGCCCGGGCAGCGGGTGCTGGTCCTGGGCGCGACCGGCGGCGCGGGCCGGTTGGCGGTGCAGATCGCCAAGCTGTTCGGCGCCGCCCGGGTGATCGCCGCCGGGCGCGACGCCGACCGGCTCGCGGAGCTGACCGGCCTCGGCGCGGACGAGACGATCACCTTCGACCGGATCGAGCGGGCCGCCGACGTCGACGTGGTGATCGACTACGTGTGGGGGGACCCGGCCGCCCGGGCCATGGTTCCGATGCTGACCGCCCGCGCGGATCGCGGGGCCCCGCTGACCTGGATCCAGATCGGGTCGATCGCCGGGGAGGTGGCGGCCGTGCCGTCGGTCGCGCTGCGGGCGGCCCGGCTGCGGATCATCGGCAGTGGGATCGGGTCGGTCAGCCCGCGCGACTTCATGGCCGAGCTGCCGGAGCTCGCCGGGGCGCTGGGTGGGGGTGGGCTGGAGGTGCGGGCGCGGGCCGTGCCGCTCGCGGACATCGGCCGGGAGTGGACCTCGGAGACCGGCGACCGGCTGGTCTTCGTCCCGTGAATCGGCCGGTCACCACAGCACCCTGACCCTGACGTTCGATCCGCCCGACCCGGATTCCGGGAGCGGCGGGCAGGGGCGGCCGATGACGGGTCGCCGGGCGGGCTGCTAGAACTGGCGGATGTCGGTCACCAGGACCACCGAGGTCATTGCCGCTGTCCGTGAGCAGTTCGGGCCGGAGTTCGTGTCGGCCCGGATCGCCGCCGAGGATCAGGTGCGCGCGTTTCTCGACGAACAGCTCGGGGTGATGGACGCTGAGCGGATCATCGCGCTCGGCCGATTGATAAATCAGCACGGCAAACTCGGCCGGGCGCGGTTCGACCGGTTCACCCCGGGCTTCACCGGCGCGATCATGAGCAAGCTCGGCACCGACCCGGCCACGTTCAACCGGATGACGACCCGGCTGTGGCGTGAGCCCATCCCCGAGGCGCTGGCCACGCTCGGGCGGATCTACACGTTCCGGCCGATGTTCGCGCATGCCGGCTCATCGCTGCCCAGCTTCCTGCTCTACCTGCGCGATCCCGACCAGTTCGGCGTCTGCGTCAACGCGACGATGCTCGGGCTCGCCCAGGAAACCGGGGTCAGATACAGCGCAAACAGCCAGACCGCATACCAGACGTTCTGCGCTGATCTGCGCGCCTGGCGGGAGAGACACGGAGTGGCGCCGCAGGAGGCCGATGCGATCCTGACCGCCGTCATGCGCGCCGCTCGGCCGGCGCCGGCCGAGCCGGAACTGCCGCTGGAACTCGGCGTGGAGGAGGTCGCCGAGGGCTGCTTCCTCGAGGTCGAGCAGGTGGACCAGTGGGTTCAGGCGCTCACCACCGGGATGCGACAGGGGGTGTTCCACGGGCCGCCCGGCACCGGCAAGACCCACGTGGCACGACTGCTCGCCCGGCATCTGGCCACCTCCCCCGCGCACATCGAGCTCGCGCAGTTTCATCCGGCGTATTCGTACGAGGACTTCATCGAAGGGCTGCGGCCGGAGGCGTCCGAGGGTGGGTTGCGCTACGAGGTGCGTCCCGGGATCTTCGCGCGGCTGTGTGAGCGGGCCCGGGAGGCGCCCGGCGAGACCTTCGTGATGATCATCGACGAGATGAACCGGGCCGACCTCGCGGCTGTCTTCGGTGAGCTGCTCTACCTGCTGGAGTACCGGGACACCGAGGTGACGCTGCCGTATTCGCAACGGCGTTTCTCCGTACCTCCGAATGTTTTTCTGCTCGGCACGATGAACACCGCTGATCGCAGTCTGGCGATGCTCGATTTCGCGCTGCGGCGGCGGTTCAACGCTTTTCCGCTGCCGCCCGACGAGAAGGTGCTCGACCGGTGGACCGCGGGCCGCCCGGACGGCAACGCCGAGCTCGCGCTGGGTGTGTTCCGGCTCATCCGGGACCGGGTCGGGCCCGAGGCGCCGGTCAGTCCCGGGCACTCCTACTGGATGACGGAAGCCCTGGATGCCGCCGTCGCCGAACGGATCTGGGCGTACCAGTTGCGCCCCTACCTGGCCGAATACTGGTTCGAGCAACCGGCCGAGCTGGGGCGGCTGGACGCGGATGTCCGGACGCTGATCGCGGAACTCGCCTGAGATGCTGCGGCTGGTCGAGTATCAGACCAGGACGGTACGGCTCAGCGCGGGAGAAGCGGCCGAACTGGCCCGGCTGACCGTCGGAACGCGCGGCGAGCGCGAGCGGGCCCGGGTGATCGAGCGGCTGACACCGACGGCCGAGCCCGGCTGCTACGACCTGCAGCCGGGTCCGTACGTCGGCAGGTTTCAGCTGCTCAGCGGTCAGGTGGTCGAGGTCGCCGGCCGGTTCCCCTTTCAGGACCTGGCGACGCTGCTCGGGCTCGGGCGGGGCGCGGCGCTGCTCGACGACGCCGCCGCACCGGGCAGCGGCGGGCACAGCCTGGTGGACCTGATCGCGCTGGCGTTCGTCCGGGAGGCGGAGCGGCTCGCCGGGCAGGGGCTGGCCAAGGAGTACCAGCGGCGCGCCTTCACCCGGCCGCCCTATCCGGGGGTGCCGTCGGCGACCCTGCATCTCAAGGTGCACGCGGGCCGGCCGGATCGGCTGGCCACCTCGGCGAACCGGCTCACCCCCGACGTGACGCTGAATCGCCTGGTGGCGAGCGCGCATCGGCGGTTGAGCGGGTTGGCCTATCCGGAGGCGCGGCTCGGGGCCCGGGTGCGGGCGCTGGATCCGGCTTTTCGCGGCATCGGAAGCCTGCCGGCCGGGCGCCCGGTGGTGCTCGGCCCGGTCCCGGCCCGCTATCGCGAGATCGAGAAGCTGGCCCGGCTGATCCTGGATGAGCGCAGCGCGCTGCCCACCGGTGCGGGGGTGTCCGGGGTGAGCGTCATGTTCGACATGACCCGGCTCTGGGAGAACTATGTCGGTGCCTGGCTGCGGCACCGGTCACCGGAGGTCACCGTGGCCGCGCAGCAGGCGATTCCGCTGACCGACTCCGGGCAGAAGCGGACCGGGTATGCCGACTTCGTGCTGTATCGCGGCGGGGAGGCGGTCGCGGTCTACGACGCCAAGTACAAGCCGTGGCGGTCGCCGCCGAGTACCGATGAGATCTACCAGCTCTTCACGTACGCGCAGCGGCTCGGCGTCACCTCGGCGGCGCTGGTGTACCCCGCGGCCACGAGTCACCGGACCACGACGACGGTCGGTCCGGTGACCATCGAGTGCTGGGCTGTTCCGATCGAGGCCCTCGCTCGATGACTCTCCGCGTGATCAGCTCTTGCGCGGGGACTCGCCTTCCGGCTTGACGAGGTGGTCGCCGACGTTCAGGTCCTTCCAGACGTCCCGGTCGACCTTCACGTCCAACTGGGTGCCGTCGTCGAGCTGGACCTTGAGGCGGCGGTAGAGGTTGGCGCCGTCGAGCGCCGCGCGCGACTTCTTGATGACCGTTCCGGTCCAGGCGCTGTCGTTCGTCATCGATACCCTCCATGCTCGGTGCGGATGACTCTCAGCGTAGGAGTTCGCGCGGCTCCGGGGCCTCAGTCAGGAGACTGGTCCGGCCTCTACGACTTCCGGATGAGGCCGCGGACCGCCAGCACCGCGTCCGCGAACGCGCCGGGCGCCTCCTGCGCGAGGTTGTGGCCGGCGTCGACCAGGCGGTGCTCGTGACCGGCGAGGAACATCGGCGCGTGCCCGGCGGTGCCACCCGGCTTCAGCGTGTCGGTCGCGCCGTCCAGGGTCACCGCGGGCACGGTGATCCCCGGGCGGGTGGCGAGGCGGGCCTCGAGGTCGTCGTAGGCCGGATCGCCGGTCGCCTGGCCGAGCGCGTGCCGGTAGGCGTGGATGACCACGTCGACGAAGTCCGGGTTGTCGAAGGACGCGGCGGTCCGGGCGAAGGTCGCCTCGTCGAAGGCCCAGCGGGGGGACCACTGCCGCCACAGCATCCGGCACAGGTCGCGGCGGTGCGCGGCCAGGCTCTCCCGGCCGCGTTCGGTCTGGAACAGGTGCTGGTACCACACGGCGTGCTCGACGGCCGGGTCGAACGCGTGCCGCTGCCGCTCGATGTCGATGATGTCGTAGCCGCCCAGGGCCACCAGACCGGCCACCCGCTCGGGCCACAGCGCGGCCGCGACGCAGGAGGCGAGGCCACCCCAGTCGTATCCGGCCACGATCGGCCGGTCCAGGCGCAGCGCGCCGGCCAGCGCGATCAGGTCGGATCCGAGGGCGGCCTGCTGTCCGGCGCGCATCGTGCCGGCCGAGCGGAACCGGGTGGGGCCGAAGCCGCGCAGGTACGGGCGGATCACCCGGGCGCCCGCCGCGGTCAGCGCCGGGACGACCTGGTCGTAGGCGTGGACGTCATAGGGGAAACCGTGCGACAGGATGACCGGCCAGCCGTCCGGCGGCCCGTCCCGCAGATAGGCGACCGACAGCACGCCGGCCTCCACCTGATCCACGCTCATGATCGTCCCCTCGACAGCGTCATCATCAAAAACCTACCGAACAAAGACGATTCGGTACGGCGGGGAGCTCCGTCGAAATGTGCTGTCGCGCGGGCCGGACCCGTTCGTACACGCCGGCCGGGGTCGCGGCAAGCGGTCGACGCGGCGGTGGCGCGGAGCCGGGATCTGGCGGCGGCCTGGGCGGCGGCCGGACTGTCGGCGCGAAGACCCGGGCGGGCGGTCAGCGGCGGCCGGCGAGGACCAGGTAGAGCTGGTCCTTGGTGTCGGTCAGGACGGCGTGGGCCTGTCTGCCCTGGGCCGGCGTGCCGGCCGTGAGGACCTCGGCCGCGGCGGTCAGGACGTCGTGCAGGAGGTGGCCGGCCTCGACCATGAAGACGACGTCGACGTGGCCGGCCGGCGCGGGGCCCGGTGACCACGGGCTGGGCCGCACCCGCCGGGCCTCCGTCTCGCCGGCCTCGGTGAGCGTGTAGCGGATCCGGCGCCGCCGGACCTCGTCGGCGACCACGCAGCCGTCCCGGCGCAGGCGTTCCAGGGTGGGATAGACCGAGCCGGAGCCCGGGTGCCACGTTCCGGCGCTGCGTTCGGCGAGTTCCCGCATGATCTCGTAGCCGTGCATCGGCCGCTCGCTGAGCATGACCAGGATCGCCTCCCGCAGCCGGGTCACCGGCCGGGGCTCCGCTTCGTCGCCTTGCGCGGCGTCCGGCGCGCGACCGACCTGGACGGCGCGGCCGTCGTCTCCTCGGCCTCCGACTCCGACGTCACGTCGGCCTCCGACGCCTCCGACGACGACGCCGACGACGCTTCCTGCGATGCCTGCGCAGATGCTGCCGGTGACGATGTCGCCTGTGCGTCGAACGGGGACCCGGCGAGCGCGGCGAGCAGCGCCTCGCCCCGCGGGCTCCCGAGCCCGGTGCAGGCATCCCAGCCGTGCCGCGCCGCATAATCCCCGTTGTCGCCGGCCCGGATGTCGCGGAACGCGCCGGGCGACCGGTAGAGCGTCGCGTGCACCGGCGCCACCCGCTGCCCGGCCGCCTGCTGGATGCGGGCGGTGAGCCCGGCCCACAGCGGCGCCGCCGCGCTCGTGCCGCCGATCACCATCGACTGCCCGTCGACCAGCACCCGGAAGCCGGTCCGCGGGTCGCTGACCGCGGCCACGTCCGGCACGCCCCGCCCGTGCCGGGTGCCCGGCGGGTTGGCCGAGGTGGGGCGGAGGTCGTCCTGGTACGGCGGGACCGGGAAGTGGTCGCTGACCCCGCCGCCGGTGGCGCCGTCCTCGTTCCAGACCTCCTCCCGGGTGATCGCCGTCCCGTCCGCTTCCAGCGTCGTTCCCCCGCAGCCGACCGCGAACGGGCTGGACGCCGGGAAGTCGACGTGTGCCCGGCCGTCGCCGACGCCGTCGTCCGAGCCGTTGTCGCCGGATGCGCAGAACACCGAGATGCCGAGCAGGCTCGCCGTCTGGAAGGCCCCGTTCAGGGCGTTCATCGCCCGTGGGGTCCACGCCGACTCGGCCGCGCCCCAGCTGATCGAGAGCACCGAGATGTCCTGCGTGGTGTCGTGCACGGCGGCGTTGACCGCGTCGAGGAAGCCCTTGGTGGTGTTCGGAGCGAAGTAGACGACGATCTTGGCGCCGTGCGCGACCGCGCCGGCCACCTCGATGTCGAGGACGACCTCGCCGTCCGGGCCGTTCGGGTTCCCGGTCGGGTGGTTCGCGGCCCCGCCGACGGATCTGGTCTGCACCCGGGGCGGGTCGATGCCGAGCGAGTCGAAGTAGCGCCGCAGGTCGCGCCGGCGGAAGCCGCCGCCGAGCTCGATCAGCGCGATGGTCTCCCCCGACCCGTCCGCGTCCGACGGGAAGCGGTAGAGCCGGGACAGCTCGATCGGGGTGAACGGCTCGGACGGGCCGGCCGCGGGCACGAACTCGCCGGGCAGCACCCGGAAGTGCGGCCGGGCCTGCCGGCGGGTGTCGAGCCCGAACACGCCCTGGATGCTGGGCAGCAGCCACTGCGGCACGTGGATCGGCCCGGACCGGCCGCGGACCACGCCGAACGGGGTGCGGAAGAGCGAGAGTTCGACGCCGAAGGCGCGGGACACCCGCCCGGTCGACCCGGACAGCTCGACCGTGCGCGCCGCCCGGTCGACCCGGACGACGTGCAGGCCGTTGTTGCGGGCGAAGCGGCGGACCCGGGCCACGTCCTCGGGCGCGGCGCCGAATCGTTCCACCAGGTCGCCCCGGGTGAGATGGCGCAGCTCGGGCGGCCGGTCGGAGGCGGCGAAGGCGGCGGCGCGCAGGCCCGGTTGCCGGGGCCGCAGCACCACGGTCACCGGGAGCGGCGCGCGCCGGGGCGCCGCGGCGATCCGGGGCAGCGCCAGTTCGGCCCGCTCGCTGCCCCGGAGCGGCACATGGTTGAGCCTTGGTCCCATCGCCGAGCCCCCTTGGCATTCCACGGGTCGCCCTCGTGACGACACCAGGCACCGGAAACGTCGCTCATGGGGAGGCTAATGGTTCCGGGCTATCAGCGGGAGTATCCGTCCTTGATCAGTCTTCAAAGCGTTCGAGTCGCATGATCCTTATTAACTAGAATATGCGACTTGACAGCGCTGACGATCGGTGAGAAGCCATAGTGGATTTGCCTCACAAATACGGCAGCCGGCCCACCCCGGCTGCCAAAAGTTGACTAATTCAGTCGCTTGACTTCACTGGTGGCCCATGTTTCCATGCGATGGGGAATCATCATGCTTTGGTGCCGAACTCCTGCGCGTGCAACGGGGGCGCTGCCATGTCCAACATCGTTCATTTCGAGATCTGCGTGGATGATCTGCCGTCCGCCGCCCGCTTCTATGCGAACGTTTTTCGCTGGACGGTCGAGCAGTCCCCGGCGGACGCCAACTACTGGCTGATCACCACCGGCAGCGAGACGGACCCGGGCATCGGGGGCGCGCTGACCGGGCGATTCGACGATCTGAATCCGACCATCAACACCATCGAGGTGGAGTCGGTGGACCTTTCGGCGCGCAAGATCGTAGAGGAAGGAGGAAAGATTCTCGCGCCGAAGATCAAGGTCGACGGCACCGGCCACGTCCAGTATTGCCAGGATCCCGAAGGAAACACGTTCGGTATCGTCGAATTCGACGACTCGGCCAATTCGGAAATGTCGTGAACAGCGCGCCGGGTGAACCCGATCGGATGCTCGTCTGCCGGAAACCGAATCCGGACGCCCGGATCCGCCTGTATTGCTTTCCGTTCGCCGGCGGGGGCCCGGCGACCTTCACCTCCTGGATGGACGAAATGCCCGCGGATGTCGACGAAAAGACGGAGATCTATACGGTCAGTCTGCCCGGACGCGAGTCGCGGAGCATTCCGTCCCGGTTCACCCGGATGCCGCCGATCGTGCGGGCGCTGGCCGAGGCGGTCGCCTCGTCGCCGGCGATGCCGTTCGTCTTCTTCGGACACAGCATGGGCGCCCTGATCAGCTACGAGCTCGCCTGCGAACTCCGGGCCCGGGGCCGGACCGGGCCGCTGCACCTGATCGTCTCGGCGCATCGCGCGCCACACCTGCCGGACCGGCATCCGATGGTGCACGATCTGCCGGACCGCGACATCCTGGCGAAGGTCCGCCGGATGGGCGGCACGCCCGAGCAGGTGCTGGCGAGCGCCGAGATCATGGAGCTGTTCCTGCCGGCCCTGCGCGCCGACTTCACCGTCTGCGAGACCTACGTCTACCGCGAACAGGAGCCGCTGGCCTGCCCGATCACCGCGTTCGGCGGAACCGACGACCCGGAGGTGAGCCGGGCCGATCTGGTCGCCTGGCGGAGCCGGACGAGCAAGGCGTTCGCGCTGCACATGTTCCCCGGCCGGCACTTCTTTCTGCAGAACTGCGCGAGCCTGGTGCGCAACGTGCTCGCCCAGGATCTGCGGCACGTCCTGCGGCGGCTGCCCGACTCCGGAGCGCGGTCGTGAAGTCCGAACGGGTCTACGCCTTCGTCGCCTCCTCCGGGCAGCGGGGGCTGTGGTTCGTGGACCAGATCTCGCCGGGCAGCCCGTTCTACAACATGCACCTGGGCACCCGGATCGCGGCGGCGGTCGACGTGCCCGCCCTGGAGCGCGCGCTCAACGAGATGGTGCGCCGCCACGAGTCGCTGCGGACCGCCTTCCGCGAGGTGGACGGCGAGCCCACCCAGCTGGTCCGGCCCGAGCTGCGGATTCCGCTGCCGGTCACCGACCTGACCGCGCTGCCGGCGGCCGAGCGCGAGGCGGAGGTCGCCCGGATCGCCGACGCCCAGGCGCAACGGCCGTTCACCCTGTCGCAGTGGCCGCTGCTGCGGGCCGCACTGGTCCGGCTGGGCCCGCGGGAGCACGTCCTGCTGCTGACGATGCACCACATCGTCTGCGACTACTGGTCGCTGCAGCTGTTCCAGGAGGAGCTGTCGGACCTCTATCAGGCGTATGCCGCGGGCCACCGGTCGCCGTTGCCGGAGGTCGCGCTGCAGTACGCCGACTACGCCGAGTGGGAGCGCGACTGGCTCGCCGGGCCCGGCCGCGACCACCTGGACTACTGGAAGAAGCAGCTGGCGGGGGTGCCGACGCTGCGGCTCCCGGAGGACCGGCCGCGACCGCAGGTGCCGACGTTCGCGGGCGCGGCGAACGACTTCGAGCTCTCCGCCGAGCTGCACGCCGCGGTGGTGGCGCTGGCCCGGGCGGAACAGGCCACCTCGTTCATGGTGATGCTGGCGGCGTTCCAGGTGCTGCTGCACCGCTACACCGGGCAGGACGACATCGCGGTGGGCACCCCGGTCGCGAACCGGAACCGCCCGGAGGTGCAGAACGTCCTCGGGCTGTTCGTGAACTCGCTGGTGCTGCGCACCGACCTGTCCGGCGAGCCGACGTTCCGCGAGGCGCTGGCCCGGGTCCGGCGGGTGGTGCTGGACGCGTTCGCGCACCAGGAGGTGCCGTTCGAGGTGGTGGTGAGCGAGCTGCGGCCGGAGCGGGCGCCCGGGCACAACCCGCTGTTCCGGGTGCATTTCCAGCTGCTGAGCGACGACGGGCCGGCGGACGACGGCCGGGTGCTGCTCGGTGAGCCGCTGGGCAGCGACGTGGACACCGCCAAGTTCGACCTGGCCCTGGACCTGTGGGAGTTCACCGGCGGCTGCGCCGGACACCTGGAGTACAGCACCGAGCTGTTCGACGAGGCGACCATGGCCCGGTTCGCCCGGCACTTCCGGCGGCTGCTGGCGGAGGTCACCGCCGACCCGGACCGGCCGTTGTCCCGGCTGCGGATCCTGAGCGGGGCGGAACGACGGCAGCTCGTCCGGGACTGGAACGACACGGGCGCCGAGCTTCCGCCGTACCCAAGTTGGATCGGTCTTTTCGACGACGCGGTGGAACGGACGCCGGACGCGGTCGCGCTCCGATCCGGGCCCGATCGGCTGACCTATCGGCAGCTGCGGGACCGGGTGGGCCGGCTGGTGGCCCGGTTGCGCGCGGCCGGCGCCGGGCCGGAGACGATCGTGGCGGTCTGCGCCGAGCGGTCCGCCGACCTGGTCGTCGGCGTCCTCGGCGTGCTCGGATCGGGTGCGGCGCTGCTCCCGCTGCAGCCCCGCGATCCGGTGGCGCGGCTGCGCCTGATCCTCGACGACGCCCGCCCGGGCGTGCTGCTGACCCAGCGCGATCTGGCCGCCGCGGTGCCGGCCGGCGCGCCGCGGGTCTTGTTCCTGGAGGAGACCCCGGACGAGCCGGCACCCGGTGACCTGGGCCGTCCCGACCCGGACACCGTCGCCTACGTCATCTACACCTCGGGCTCGACCGGCCGGCCCAAGGGTGTCCAGATCAGTCACCGGGCGCTGGCCAACCAGATGCTCTGGATGCAGTCGGTCGTCCCGCTCGACGCCGGCGACCGCGTCCTGCAGAAGTATCCGGTCAACTTCGACGCCGCCCTGTGCGAGATGGCGCATCCGCTGATGGCCGGCGCCTGCCTGATCGTCGCCGAGCCGGCCGACCACTTCGACGTCACGCTGTTCGCCCGAACCCTCGACGAGCAGCGGATCACGGTGCTCGACCTGGTGCCCTCGATGCTGGCGGCGCTGCTCGACGAGCCGCGGTTCCCGGCCGCGTCGCTGCGCCGGGTGATCTGCGGCGGCGAGGTGCTGACCCCGGAGCTGCGGCAGCGCTTCGTCGAGCGGTGCGACGCGGAGCTGCACAACATCTACGGCCCCACCGAGGCGACCATCGGGGCGACGTCGTGGCGGTGCGACACCGACGACGCCGGCCCGGTCGTGCCGATCGGCCGGCCGGCCGCGAACCTCCGGGCGTTCGTCCTCGACCCGGCGCTGAACCTGGTGCCGGCCGGCGTGCGCGGCGAGCTCTACCTGGCCGGCGACGGTCTGGCCCGCGGCTACCTGGGGCAGCCGGCGCTGACCGCCGACCGGTTCCTGCCCGATCCGTTCGCCGACCCGCCCGGCGGGCGGCTCTATCGCACCGGGGACAGCGCCCGCCACCTGCCCGGCGGGGTGCTCGACTACCTCGGGCGGGCCGACAACCAGGTCAAGATCCGTGGGTACCGGGTGGAGCTCGACGAGATCGAGGCGGCCGTCGCCCGGCACGAGCAGGTGCGCGCGTGCACGGTGGTGGCCGCCGAGGACGAGCACGGCCGGCGGCGGGTGGTGGCGCACGTCGTGCCCCGGCCCGATCCGCCCGAGCTCTGGCCCTCGGTCGGCGAGTACGACGTCTACGACGACCTGCTGTACTACGCGATGACCCACGACGAGCAGCGCAACCGCGCCTACCGGCGGGCCGTCGAGCGGGCCGTGCGCGGCAAGGTGGTGCTCGACCTCGGCACCGGGGCCGACGCCGTGCTGGCCCGGCTCTGCGCGGCGGCCGGCGCCGAGCGGGTCTATGCGGTCGAGGTGGGCGAGGACGCGTACGGCCGCGCCTGGAATGTGATCCGAGAGCTCGGGCTGGACCAGGTCATCCAGGTGATCCATGGCGACTCGTCGACCGTGGAGCTGCCCGAGCCGGTCGACGTGTGCGTGTCGGAGATCCTCGGCACGATCGGCTCGTCCGAGGGCGTGGTGCCGATCCTGAACGACGCCCGGCGCTTCCTGACCGGCGACGGCGTGCTGATCCCGCGCCGGTGCGTCACCCGGATCGCGCCGGTCACCCTCCCCGAGCCGCTCGCCGCCGCGCCCGCCTTCCCGCCGCTGCCGGCGATGTACGCGCAACGCGTGTTCGACACCTGGGGCGGCCGGTTCGACCTGCGGCTGTGCGTCAAGAACTTCCCGGCCGGCAACCTGCTCGCCGCGCCGGGCACCTTCGAGGACCTGGACTTCACCGGTCCCGTGCCGATCGAGGACGAGTCGCGGATCCGCGTCCGGATCGACCGGGCCGGGCGCTGGGACGGCTTCCTGCTCTGGCTGAACCTGCTGCCCTCCGACGACGATCCGCTGGACTCGCTGCACGACCGGCTCAGCTGGCTGCCGGTCTACCTGCCGGTGTTCCACCCGGGCGTGGACGTCGCGCCGGGCGAGGTGATCGAGGCCCGCTGCGTCCGGACGGCGAACGGCGCCCGGACGCCGGACTACACCGTGCGGGGCGCGCTGGTCCGCGCCGGCGGCGAGCGGCTCCCGTTCACCTGCGTCTCGGCGCACCACGGCGGCCCGGCCGGGCAGCACCCCTACTACGCCCGGCTGTTCGCCGCGGATCCGGCCGCCGACGCGGGCGCCGACGATCGCCGTGGCCTGGCCGCCCGGCTGCGCACGTTCCTGCGCGAGCAGCTGCCCGAGTACCTGATTCCCGGGTCGTTCGCCCTGCTGGACGAGCTGCCGAGGACGCCGAGCGGCAAGGTCGACCGGAGCGCGCTGGCCGCGCGGCGGGCCCCCACCGGCGTGTTCCGGCCGCCGGCCACCGAGATGGAGGAGCTGGTCACCGCGGCCTGGCGCGAGGTGCTCGGCGTGGACCGGGTCGGCGCCCGGGACAACTTCTTCGACCTGGGCGGCGACTCCCTGCTCATCACGAAGGTCCGCGGGCGGCTCCAGGCCCGGCTCGGCCGCGAGGTCACCGTCCTGGAGCTGTTCCGCTATCCGACGGTCGACACGCTGGCCCGGCACCTGAGCGGCGGTGACACCCGTCCGGCCGGCACCCCGTCGGTGCAGGACCTGGCCCGGCGGCAGCGCGAGGCGCTGCGGAACCTCCGGGCCCGGGTGAGCTGACATGGCCGCGGAGCTGAGCGGACCGGACGGCATCGCCGTGGTGGGGATGGCCGGCCGCTTCCCGCGCGCCGCCGACCTGGACGAGTACTGGCGCAACCTGCGCGACGGCGTCGACTGCATCGCCGACCTGCCGGCCTACGACGACGCGTACTACGTCAACGCCGGCGGCGTGCTGGACGGCATCGACCTGTTCGACGCCCCGTTCTTCGGCTTCAGCGCCCGCGACGCCGAGGCGACCGACCCGCAGCAGCGGATCTTCCTGGAGTGCGCGTGGCACGGCCTGGAGGACGCCGGGTACGACCCGGCCGAGCACCCCGGGCCGATCGGCGTGTTCGCCGGGGCCGCGTTCAACTCCTACCTGTCCGGGTTCTACGCGAACGCCGCCGAGCACGGCCTGGACGACCTGCAGATCGCCATCGGCAACGACAAGGACCACCTGACCACCCAGGTGTCGTACCGGCTGAACCTGCGCGGGCCGAGCGTCGCCGTGCAGACCGCGTGCTCGACGTCGCTGGTGGCGATCTGCATGGCGAGTCAGAGCCTGCTCAACTATCAGTGCGACCTGGCGCTGGCCGGCGGGGTGTCCGCGGACAGCGCGACCGTGCAGGGCTACTACTACCAGCCCGGCGGGATCATGTCGCCGGACGGCCGGTGCCGGGCCTTCGACGCCGACGCGCAGGGCACGGTGGCCGGCAACGGGGTGGGCGTCGTCGTGCTCAAGCGGCTGTCGGACGCGATCGCCGACGGCGACCACATCCGGGCCGTGATCCGGGGGTTCGCCCTGAACAACGACGGCTCGCGGAAGGTGGGCTACACCGCGCCGAGCATCGACGGCCAGGCCGACGTGATCGCGATGGCGATGGCCATGGCGAACGTCGCGCCGGAGACCGTCACGCTGGTCGAGGCGCACGGCACCGGTACGCCGCTGGGCGACCCGATCGAGGTGGCCGCCCTGCAACAGGTCTTCGGCGCGGGCACCGACCGCCGCGGCTTCTGCGCGATCGGCTCGGTGAAGAGCAGCATCGGCCACCTGGACACCGCCGCCGGCGTGGCCGGCCTGATCAAGGCGGTGCTGGCGCTGGAACACCGGCAGCTGCCGGCCACCCTGCACGTCGCCCACCCCAACCCGAAGATCGACTTCGCGAGCTCCGCGTTCCGGGTGAACACCGAGCTCACCGAGTGGACCGCCGGCACCGGACCGCGGCGGGCCGGGGTCAGCTCGTTCGGCATCGGCGGCACCAACGCGCACGTCGTCCTGGAGGAGGCGCCGCCGGCCGGGCCCAGCCGGTACGCCCGGGCGCAGTGCCCGCTGGTGCTCTCCGCCCGGACCGCCGCGGCGCTCGAGGCGGCGACCACGAACCTCGCCCAGTACCTGCGCCGGCATCCGGAGGCCGACCTCGCCGACGTGGCGTACACGCTGCAGACCGGGCGGCGCGCGTTCGCCCACCGGCGGGCGCTGATCTGGCCGCGGCACGACACCGGCGGCGCCGCCGAGGCGTTGTCCCGGCGGGACCCGGAGCGGCTGCTCACCGGCGTCGCGCCGGGCGGGCCCCGGCCGGTCGTCTTCCTCTTCCCCGGCCAGGGCACCCAACGCGTGGACATGGCCCTGGACGCCTACCGGACCGAGCCGGTCTTCGGCGCGGCGGTCGACCGGTGCTGCGAGTTGCTCCGCCCGTACCTGGGGCTGGACCTGCGCGAGCTGTTGTACCCGGAGGAGGAGCACCGGGCGGACGCGGCGATCGCGCTCGACCGGACCGTCCACACCCAGCCGGCGCTGTTCACCGTCGAGTACGCCCTCGCCCGGCAGTGGCTGCACTGGGGAATCCGCCCGGCCGCGATGATCGGGCACAGCATCGGCGAGTACGTCGCGGCGTGCCTGGCCGGCGTGCTCACCCTGGCGGACGCGATCACGCTGGTCGCCGCGCGTGGCCGGCTGATGGACGGCACCCCGCCCGGCGCCATGGTGGCGGTGCCGCTGCCGGAGGCCGTGGCCCGGCAGCACGCGGGCCCGGACCTGGCGCTCGCCGCGGTGAACGGGCCGGCCTCCTGTGTCCTGTCCGGGACCCCGCGGGCCGTCGAGCTGGCCACCGCGCGGCTCGCCGAGCAGGGCGTGCGCGCCCACCCGTTGCGCACCGCGCGGGCCTTCCACTCGCCGCTGATGGACGGCGTCGTGGGCGAGTTCGTCGACGTGGTGCGCACGGTCACGCTGTCCGCGCCGGCGATTCCGTACGTCTCCGGCGTCACCGGCACGTGGATCACCGACGAGGCGGCGACCGATCCGGAGTACTGGGGCCGGCAGCTGCGGCAGGCCGTGCGGTTCTCCGACGGCCTCGACGAGCTGTGCGAGGCCGGCGACCGGATCCTGCTCGAGGTCGGCCCGGGGCACACGCTGAGCGATCTGGCCCGGCGGCATCCGCAGCGCCACGCCGGCCAGCCGGTGCTGGCCTCCGACGCGGCCGGGCTGCCGGAGGCGCTGGCGCGACTGTGGCTGGGCGGCGCGACCCCGGACTGGCATGGCTTCGCGGCCGACGACCGGTGCCGGCGCGTCTCGCTGCCCGGCTACCCGTTCGAACGGTCGAGCTACTGGATCGAGCCGGCCGACGCCTGGTCCGAGCCGGGCGACCCGGCCGATCCCGGCGACTGGTTCTCCTACCCGGCCTGGCGACCGGCCGGTCCCGCGGAGGTCGCCGGCGACGCCGCGCCCGTGCGCTGGCTGGTCCTGACCGACGACACCGGGCCGGCGGGTCCGGGCGAGCGCCAGATCCACCGGCTGACCGATCAAGGGCATTCCGTGGTACGGGTGACGCCCGGCGACCGCTTCGCCACCACCCTCGACGGTTACGTCGTCCGCCCGGACGAGCTGGACGACTATCGGCGGCTGCTGCGCGCGGAGGGCACCGTCCCGGAGGCCGTGCTGCACCTGTGGGGCGTCACCCGGGCCGGGGACCGGGACGACTTCGAGCACCACCAGCGGCGCGGCTTCTACAGCCTCACCTACCTGGCCCGCGCCCTGGTCGAGGCCGATCCGGCGGCCCCGGTACGGATCACCGTCGTCACCGACCGGGTGCACGCGGTGCACGGCGACGAGCCGCTGTGCCCGGCGAAGGCGACGATCGCCGGCCCGGCCCTGGTGATCCCGCAGGAGCACCCGAACCTGTCGGTGCGCACCGTCGACATCGACGACGACCCGGCCAGCGCGGACGAGGTCCTGATCGACGACCCGGAGCCGGTCACCGCGGTGCGCCGGGGCCGCCGGTGGACCCGGGTCCACGAGCCGGTGCGCCTGGGCGAGCCGGCCGGCCCGGACTCCCGGATCCGGCCCGGCGGCGTCTACCTGATCACCGGCGGGCTGGGGCAGATCGGCCTGGTCCTGGCCGAGTCGATCGCCCGGACGCCGGGGACCCGGCTGGTGCTCACCGGGCGCTCAGACGGCGCGGGCGCCGGGCCGGCCCTGGACCGGCTGCGGGAGCTCGGCGCCGAGGTGCGCTACTTCCGGGCCGACGCCGCCGACCGGGAGCGGATGCGCCAGGTGGTCCGGCGGGCCGAGGAGGAGCTCGGCCCGATCCGCGGCGTGATCCACGGCGCCGGCGACACCGGGGCGTACACCCTGGCCGGCCAGACCGACCGGGACGCGGCCGGGGCGCAGTTCCGGCCCAAGGCGCTCGGCCTGCTGGTGCTCGACGAGCTGTTCCGGGACCGGCGGCTCGACTTCTGCCTGCTGCTGTCGTCGATCTCGACCGTGCTGGGCGGCCCGGGGCTGTTGCCGTACGCGGCGGCCAACTGCTTCCTCGACGCGATGGCGATCGCCCGGGCCCGGGAGGGCGGCACGCCGTGGATCTCCGTCGACTGGGACGCGTGGGAGTTCGGCGAGCCCGGCGACGGCTCGCGGATCACGCCGGCGGACGGCGCGGCGGCGTTCCACCGCATCCTGGACCGGGCGCCGCGGCACGTGGTCGTCTCGGTCACCGAGCTGGGTCCGCGTCTCGCGCGGTGGACCATGCCGGACGCCGAGGAGCCGGCCGCGGAGGTCCCGGCCGGGCGTCATGACCGGCCCGAGCTGGCGAATCCGTACGTCGCGCCCCGGTCCGACCTGGAGCGCGAGATCGCCGAGATCTGGCAGCAGCTGCTGGGCATCGCCCCGGTCGGCGTGTTCGACGACTTCTTCGACCTCGGCGGGCACTCGCTGCTCGCCATCCAGCTGATCTCCCGGCTGCGTGAGCAGCTGCGGGTCGAGCTGCCGATCCAGATGATCTTCGACGCGCCGACCGTGGCCCGGCTCGCCGAGGGCGTCGACGAGACCCGGGCGGCCGACCTGCTCCAGTACGTCGAGGGGCTCACCGACAGCCAGGTCCGGGAGCTGCTGGAGCGTGACGGCGATGACTGATGCCGGACGGCGGCTCGCCGCCCTGCCCGCCGACCGACGCCGGCTGCTGCGCCGGTTGCTCGCGGCCGCCTCGGTGAAGGCCGGCTACCGCCGCTACTACGACGAGGTCAACGAGCGGCTGAACGCGAACGGGTTCGGCGCGGTGTCGTACTTCCTGAACTACGGCTACACGCCGGGCGACGATCCCGGTCAGGCCCGGGTCGAGCTGCCCCGGCACTGTCTCAACAAGAACTCGATCCGGCTCGTGCTGGAACTGGTCGCCGACTGCCCGGTCGAGGGCCGGGCCGTGCTCGACGTCGGCTGCGGCCGCGGCGGGACCGCGCACACGCTGCACACCTACCTGCCGCCCGCGCGGATCGTCGGCGTCGACCTGTCCGCCGGGGCGGTCGCGTTCTGCCGCCGCGCGCACGGCTTCGCCGGCTTCCTGGAGGCGGACGCGGAGGCGCTGCCGTTCCGGCCGGCGTGCTTCGACGTCGTCACGAACGTGGAGTCCTCGCACAGCTATCCGGACCGGACCGCGTTCTTCCGGGAGGTCTTCCGGGTCCTGCGCCCCGGCGGGTGGTTCCTCTGGACCGACGTGCTGCCCGCCGCCGAGACCCGCCGGGCGCTGGCCGCGCTGGTCGCGACGGGTTTCGTGGTCCGGGCCGAACGCGACGTCACCCCGAACGTCCTGCTGTCCTGCCGGGAGACCGCCGCCCAGCACGCCATGGCGTTCGGGCCGCCCGACGATCCCGGTGAGCTCGGCGAGTTCCTGGCGCTGCCCGGCTCGGACGTCTACCGGGGCATGCGCGACGGCGGCTACCGGTACCTGATGCTCAGGCTCACCCGGCCGGAGGGCGAGGTCGCATGGCAACCGCGGTGAACCCGGATCCCCGGCAGCCCGGCCGGCGGATCGACCACCTGCCCGCGGACCGGCGGGCGGTCCTGGAGAAGCTGCTGGCCGCCCGGGCCGGGTCGCTGCCGGGCATCGGGCGCCGCACCACGTCCGGGCCGGCCCCGCTCTCCTTCGCCCAGCAGCGGCTCTGGTTCCTCGACCAGCTGATGCCCGGCAACCCGATCTACAACCTCACCGGCGCCTACCGGATCCGCGAGCCGATCGACCGGGTGGCCCTGCAGCGGGCGCTCGACGAGATGGTGCGCCGGCACGGGTCGCTGCGGACCACCTTCACCGCCGTGCACGGGGACCCGGTCCAGGTCGTCGCGCCGCACGGGACGCTCCCGCTGCGGCACGTGGACCTGGGCCGGGTGCCGGCCGGCGAGCGCGTGGCCACCGCCCGGCGGATGGCCGACGAGGAGAGCCAGCTCCCCTTCGACCTGGCCACCGGGCCGCTGATCCGGGCCACGCTGCTGCGGCTGTCCGGGACCGATCAGATCCTCGTGCTGACCATGCACCACATCGTGTCCGACGCCTGGTCGCTGGCGGTGTTCTGGGACGAGCTGACCACCCTGTGGACGGCCTTCGCCGAGGGCCGGCCCAGCCCGCTGCCCGAGCCGCCGCTGCAGTACGCCGACTTCGCGGTGTGGCAGCAGGAGCGGTTCGGCGGCGACGCGGCCGACGGCCGGCTCCGGTACTGGACGGACCTGCTCCGCGACGCCCCGACCCTGGAACTGCCCTCCGACCATCCGCGGCCCGCGGCGCAATCCGGGCGCGGCGGGGTCTGCCCGTTCACCGTCCGGTCGATCACCGCCGACCTGCACCGGATCGGCCGGCAGGAGCACACCACCGCGTTCATGACCCTGTTCGCGGTCTTCACCACGCTGCTGTTCCGCTACAGCGGCCAGCAGGACGTCGTCACCGGCACGTTCACCGCCGACCGGGGACGCGCCGAGACCGAGGGCATCATCGGCTTCTTCGTCAACACGCTGGTGCTGCGCAGCGACTTCACCGGCTCGCCGACGTTCCGCGAGGTGCTCCGGCAGACCCGGAAGACCACCCTTGACGCGTACGCCCATCAGGAGGTCCCGTTCGCGCGGGTGGTCCAGGCGCTCGCGCCCGAGCGCGACCCGAGCCGCAACCCGCTCGTGCAGGCCGCCTTCCAGCTGCTGACCGGGGCCGGCGCGGAGGCCGCGGCGGACGACGACGGACGGGTCGACCTGCCGCACCACACGGCGATCCTGGACCTGACCATCAGCACCTGGCCGGACGGCGACGACCTGTCCGGGGAGATCGAGTACAGCACCGACCTGTTCGAGGCGGACACCATCGCCCGGATGGCCGGGCACTTCGCGACGCTGCTGCGCGCGGCCTGCGCCGACCCGGACGCCCCGGTGGCCGCCCTCCCCCTGCTCACCGAGGCGGAACGCGGGCAGCTCCTGGACCGGTGGAACACCACCCGGGCGGTGGCGCGCGCCGACGACACGATCGTCTCCCTGCTGGCGGCGCAGGCCCGCCGGACGCCCGGCGCGGTCGCGGTCGTCCACGGCGAGGAGCAGCTGACCTACGCGCAGCTGCACGAGCGGGCGGATCGCCTGGCCCGTCGTCTGCGGGCCGCTGGGGTGGGGCCGGAACGGCTGGTCGGGGTCTGTGTCGAGCGGTCGCCGGCGATGGTGGTGGCCCTGCTCAGCGTACTGAAGGCCGGGGGTGCCTATGTCCCGCTCGACCCGTCCTATCCACGGGAGCGGCTCGCGCTGATGCTGGACGACTCGGACGCCGTCGTGCTGACCGAGGCGGGCCTGCGCGACAAGCTGCCGGACCGGCCGGTCATCCTGCTCGAAGCCGACGACGATGCCGACAGCGACGGCGACGTGGCGCCGGCCGGGATCCGGCCCGGCGACCTGGCGTACGTCATCTACACCTCCGGCTCCACCGGCCGGCCCAAGGGCGTCGCCATCGAGCACCGCAGCGCCGCGGCCTTCCTCCGCTGGGCGCTGGACGCCTTCGACCCGGCCAGCCTGGCCGGGGTGCTCGCGGCCACCTCGATCTGCTTCGACCTGTCGGTCTTCGAGCTGTTCGCGCCGCTGAGCGCGGGCGGCACGGTGATCCTGGCGGACACCGTGCTGCATCTGCCGCACCTGCCGGCGCGTGACCGGGTCACCCTGGTCAACAGCGTCCCGTCCGCGGTCGGCGAGCTGCTGCACTCCGGTGGCCTGCCGGACGGCGTCCGGGTGATCAACCTGGCCGGTGAGGTGCTGACCGAGTCGCTGGCGGACACCCTGAGCCGGCGGCCGACGCTGGACCGGCTGCACAACCTGTACGGGCCGACCGAGGCCACCACGTACGCCACCTACGCCCGGATCGCCCCCGGCGCCGGCCGGCCGGGCATCGGGCGGCCGGTCGCCGGCACCCGGGTGTACATCCTGGACGGCGAGCTGGAACCGGTCCCGATCGGGGTCACCGGCGAGCTGTTCCTCGGCGGTGCCGGCGTCGCCCGCGGCTATCTGGGCCGGCCCGGGCTGACCGCGGAGAGCTTCCGGCCGGATCCGTTCGCGGGCCGGCCCGGCGAGCGGATGTACCGCACCGGGGACCTGGCCCGCTTCCGGCCCGACGGCACGGTGGACTTCGTCGGACGCGACGACCAGCAGGTCAAGGTGCGCGGCTTCCGGATCGAGCTGGGCGAGATCGAGGCGGTGCTGGGCGGGCACCCCGCGGTGTCCGGCGCCGCCGTGGTGGCCCGCCCGGGAGCGGACGGCGACACCCGCCTGGTCGCCTACGTGGTGCGCGGCGCCACGCCGGCCGACCGGCCGGCCGGGCCCGCCGCCGACGTGGCCCGCTGGCGCGAGATCTGGGACGAGACGTATCGCCGGCAGCCCGCGGACGGCGGCTGGAACAGCAGCTACACCGGGGCGTCGCTGCCCGCGGAGGACCTGCGCGACTGGCTCGACAGCGTGGCGGCCCGCATCGCGGCGCTCGGCCCGCGCCGGATCCTGGAGATCGGCTGCGGCACCGGCGCGCTGCTGTCGCGTCTGGCCGCCGGGTGCGACCGGGTCTGCGGGACCGACTTCTCCGCCGTGGCGGTGCGGCACCTGCGCGAGCGGGTCCGGGCCGACCGGCTCGGGCACGTCACGGTGCTGCACCGCGCCGCGGACGACTTCGACGGCTTCGCCACCGGCGAGTTCGACGCGGTCGTGCTCAACTCGGTGGCGCAGTACTTCCCCGGCGTCGAGTCGCTGCTCGCGGTCGTCGAGGGCGCGCTGCGGGTGGTCCGGCCGGGCGGGCACGTGGTGTTCGGCGCGGTGCGCAGCCTGCCGCTGCTGGAGGCGTTCCACACCTCGGTGGAGCTGTCCCGGGCGCCGGCCGCGCTGCCCGTGCCGCAGCTGCTGGAACGCGTGCGCCGGCGGGTCGCCGACGAGGACCAGCTACTGATCGACCCGGACTTCTTCGAGGCGTTGCCGGAGCGTTTCCCGGCGATCGGCGGGGTGCGGATCGAGCCCGAGGGCGGGCGTTACCGCAACGAGCTGACCCGGTTCCGCTACCGGGCCGTGCTGCGGGTCGGGCCCGCGCCGGCCGGCCCGGACGTACCGGTGTGGCTGGGCTGGAAGCGCGACCGGCTGACCCTGCCCGCGCTGCGCGCCCGGCTGGCCGGCGGCACCCCGGCCCCGCTGGGCGTGACCGGCATCCCGAACGCCCGGCTGACCCGCGAGCTCGCGGCCCGTGACCTGCTGGCCGGCGCCGGCCGGCCGGACACCGCCGGCGAGCTGCGCCGCGCCGTGGACGCGCGGCCCGACGGGGACGTCGACCCGGAGTCGGTCCGGTCCGTGGTGGACGGCCTGCCGTACGCGATCGACCTGCGCTGGGCCGGCGCCGGCGACCGCTTCGACGCGCTGTTCCACCCGCTCGGCACCGGCGCGGCGCCGGCGTTCCCGCGCCGGCCGGGCCGGCGCCGCCCGTGGCCGGCGTACACCAACGACCCGGCGCAGGCCGTCCGGGCCCGCGAACTGGTCCCCGAGCTGCGCCGCTACCTGCAGGCCCGGCTGCCCGGCTACATGATCCCGGCGGTCATCGTGGTGCTGGACGCCCTGCCGATGACCCGCAACGGCAAGGTCGACCGCGGCGCGCTGCCGGTGCCGGAGGCGGCCGGGCCCCGCAACCAGGAGTCGTCGGCGCCGCCCCGGACCGCCACCGAGGAGAGGATCGCCGAGATCTGGCGCCAGCACCTCGGGCTCGACCAGGTCGGCGCACACGACAACTTCTTCAAGCTGGGCGGGCACTCCCTGCTGGCGATCCGGGTGGTCGCGCGGATGCGTGAGACGTTCCGGCTGGAGCTGCCGCTGCCCGTCATCTTCGAGACGCCGACGATCGCGGGCCTGGCCCAGGTGGTCGACGACGCCCGGGACCGCGGTGAGCACGACGCGACGCCCGGCATCGTGGCGGTCTCCCGCGAGGCGCACGCCGCCGTCCTGACCATCGACGGCGGGCTCGACCGAGGTCAACGGTGAGGAGCCGGCCATGGCACGCAGGAATTCCCGGTACGGCACCGGTGACATCGCGATCGTCGGGATGAGCGGCCGGTTCCCCGGCGCCGAGGACGTCGACGAGTTCTGGGCCAACGTGCGCGACGGCGTCGAGTCGATCTCGTTCTTCACGCCCGACCAGCTCGCCGCGGCCGGCACCGATCCGGCCGTGCTGCGCAACCCGGACTTCGTCGCCGCCGGCAGCGTGCTGACCGGGATCGACCTGTTCGACGCGGACTTCTTCGGCTACAGCCCGCGCGAGGCCGAGAGCCTCGACCCGCAGCAGCGGCTCTTCCTGGAGACGTGCTGGCACGCGCTGGAGAACGCCGGGTACGACTCGGAGACCTACCCGGGCCTGGTCGGGGTCTACGCCGGCTGCGCCATGAGCACCTATCTC
The DNA here is from genome assembly GCF_019704555.1 of Actinoplanes sp. L3-i22. Classification (NCBI taxonomy): domain Bacteria; kingdom Bacillati; phylum Actinomycetota; class Actinomycetes; order Micromonosporales; family Micromonosporaceae; genus Actinoplanes; species Actinoplanes sp. L3-i22. The sequence continues at coordinate 5,302,759 of NZ_AP024745.1, read as the reverse complement.
TACCTGCTGCAGAGCAACCCGGAGTTCATGGCCCTGCTCGGCTACCTGCAGGTGCACATCGGCAACGACAAGGACTACCTGACCACGCACGTGTCGTACAAGCTCGACCTGCGCGGGCCGAGCTTCAACATCCAGACCGCCTGTTCGACGTCGCTGCTGGCGGTGGCGGTCGCCGCGGACCACCTGGTCACCGGCCAGTGCGACATGGCGCTGGCCGGCGGGGTGTGCGTGCGGATCCCGCAGGAGGCCGGCTACTACTTCGAGCCGGGCGGCATCTACTCGCCGGACGGGCACTGCCGGGTCTTCGACGAGCGGGCCGAGGGCGTGGTGTTCGGCAGCGGGGTCGGCGCCGTCGTGCTGAAACGCCTCGACGACGCGGTGGCCGACGGCGACTCGATCCTGGCGGTGGTCCGGGGCTGGGCGGTCAACAACGACGGCGCCGACAAGATCAGCTACACCGCGCCGGGGCTGGCCGGCCAGGTGGACGTGATCACCCGGGCGCATCGGCGGGCCCGGGTCCGGCCGGGGACGATCAGCTACATCGAGGCGCACGGCACCGGTACGCCGGTCGGCGATCCGATCGAGATCCAGGCGCTCAGCGACGCGTTCCGGACCGGCACGTCCAAGCGCAACTTCTGCGCGGTCGGCAGCGTCAAGACCAACGTCGGGCACCTGGACCCGGCGGCCGGCGTGGCCAGCCTGATCAAGACCGTGCTGGCCCTGCGGCACCGCCAGCTGCCGCCGAGCCTGAACTGCGACACCCCGAACCCGAAGATCGACTTCGCGGGCAGCCCGTTCTACGTCAACACCGAGCTGGCGGACTGGCCGCGCAACGGCACCCCGCGGCGCGCCGGGGTCAGCGGCTTCGGCATCGGCGGCACCAACGTGCACCTGGTCGTCGAGGAGGCGCCCGCACCGGCGAGCCGGCCCGACCCGCACGAGCACCACCTGCTGGTGCTCTCGGCGCGCAGCGACGCCGCGCTCGACGCGTCGATCGAGAACCTGTCGGCGCACCTGACCCGGGACCTCGGCCAGTCCGCCGCGGAGATCGCCTACACCTCCCAGGTGGGCCGGCGCGCGTTCCGGTACCGCTGCGCGGTCGTCGGCCAGGACGTCCCGGACCTGGCCGGCGCGCTGGCCGCGGACGACCGGCGGCGGGTGCTGCGGGCCGCCAACGTGGCCGGCCGGCCCTCGGTCGCCTTCCTGTTCCCGGGCCAGGGCTCGCAGTACGCCACCATGACGGCCGGCCTGTACGAGAGCGAGCCGGTCTTCCGCGAGCAGCTCGACCACTGCGCGGCGGTGCTGTCCGCGCCGCTCGGGCGGGACCTGCGCGACCTGCTCTACCCCGCGGCCGGAGCCGATCCGGACGGGCTGCTCACCCGGACCCGCTTCGCCCAGCCCGCGCTGTTCGCCGTCGAGTACGCCCTGGCCCGACTCTGGACGCACTGGGGAGTGCGGCCGGACGCGATGCTCGGCCACAGCATCGGCGAGTACGTCGCCGCCTGCCTGGCCGGCGTGTTCGACCTCGACGACGCGCTCGCCCTGGTCGCCGAGCGGGGACGGCTGATGCAGCAACTGCCGGCCGGCGCGATGCTGGCGGTCGCCCGGCCGCCGGACGAGGTGCTGCCGCTGCTCGACGGGCGACTCGACCTGGCCGCCCGCAACGAGCCGTCGTCCTGCGTCGTCTCCGGCGACAGCGCGCTGATCGGCGAGCTGCAGGACCGGCTGGACGCCGCCGGCATCGCGAGCAGCCGGCTGCACACCTCGCACGCGTTCCACTCCCGGATGATGGAGCCGATCCTGGCGCCGTTCACCGCGGCCGTCGCCCGGATCGGGCCCGAGCGGCCGCGGATCCCGTACCTGTCGAACGTCACCGGCGACTGGATCACCGACGCCGAGGCCACCTCCCCCGAATACTGGGCCCGGCACCTGCGCCGGCCGGTCCGCTTCGCCGACGGCCTGGGCCGGCTGCTGAGCGAGCCCGGCCGCCTGCTGCTGGAGGTCGGCCCGGGCCAGAGCCTGAGCACCTTCGCCCGCCGGCACCCGGACCACACGGCCCAGCAGCCGGTCGTCACCTCGGTCCGGCATCCGCAGGAGCCGCGCGCCGACCGGGCGGTCCTGCTGGAGTCGGTGGCCCGGGTCTGGCTGGCCGGGGTCCCGGTGGACTGGTCCGCCCTGCACGGCGACGAGCACCCCCGGCGGGTCCCGCTGCCGGGCTATCCGTTCGAGCGGCAGCGGTACTGGCCGGAGGCCGCCGACGGGGACGCCCCCGCGGCCCCGGAGATCCTCAAGGAGCCGGACGTCACCGACTGGTTCTACGTCCCGTCCTGGGAGTACTCGCTGACCCCGGAGCCGGCCGCGGTGCCCGGCCTGCTGCTGTTCGACGACGGCTCGGCGGTCGGCCGGGCGGTCGTCGAGCGGCAACGGCGCGACGACGCGCCGTGCGTCGTGGTCCGGGCGGGCGAGCGCTTCGCCGCCGTCGCGCCGGACACCTACGAGATCCGCCCGGACCACCCCGAGGACTACGTCGCGCTGCTCGACGCGCTCACCGAGCCGGTCGCGCGCATCCTGCACCTGTGGAGCCTCGGGCCACCGGCCGGGTTCGACGCCGACCAGCAGCACGGCTTCTACAGCCTGCTCTACCTCGCCCAGGCCCTGGGCCGCCGGCCCGCGCACGACCCGGTGCAGATCGTGGCCGGCACCAACGACCTGCACCCGGTCACCGGCGAGGAGCGGGTCGAGCCGGGCCGGGCGCCCCTGATCGGCGTCTGCCTGACCGTCCCGCAGGAGCATCCGCACCTGCGGCTGCGCAGCGTCGACGTGGAGATCGGGCCGGACGACCGGGCCGGCGCGGCGGCGGCCGGTCAGCTGATCGCCGAGTTCGGCGACCCCGAGGTGCATCCGACGGTGGCCTACCGGATGGGGCAGCGCTGGCTGCAGACCTACGAGCCGATGCCGCTGGACGAGCCGGACGGCGCCGGCCCGCTGCGCGAGTCCGGGGTGTACCTGATCACCGGCGGGCTCGGCGCCATCGGCCTGAGCCTGGCCGAGCACCTCGCCGAGACGGTGCACGCCCGGCTGGTGCTGGTCGGCCGCTCGCCGTTCCCCGAGCCGGACGACTGGGACTCCTGGCTGGCGGCGCACGCGCCGGACGACCCGGTCAGCGTCCGGATCGCCCGGCTGCGCGCGATGCTGGCCAACGGCGCCGAGGTGCTGGTCCGCAGCGCCGACGTGGCCGACCCGGCCCGGCTGCGCGCGGTGGTCGACGAGGCCCGCACCCGGTTCGGCGGGCTGGACGGCGTGATCCACGGCGCCGGCAACGTCACCGCCGACGGGTTCTTCGACCTCGACGAGGCCGGCCCGGAGCGCTGCGAGCGGCAGTTCGGGCCGAAGGTCCGCGGGCTGGTCGCGCTCGCCGAGGCGATCGAGGGCACCGACCCGGCGTTCGTGGTGCTGCTCTCGTCGATCTCCTCGGTGCTGGGCGGGCTCGGCTACGTGGCGTACGCCGCGGCGAACCTGTTCCTGGACTCCTTCGCCTACCAGCGCGGCCGCTCCGCCGGGGTGCCCTGGGTCAGCATCGCCTGGGACACCTGGGAGACCGACCCGGCGGTCGGCCTGCCGGACGACCCGACCCGGCTGAGCATGAGCCCGGCCGAGGGCGTGGACGCGTTCCGGCGCGTCCTCACCTCGGCCCTGCTGCCCCAGGTGGTGGTCTCGACCGGCGACCTGCCCGCCCGGGTCGACCAGTGGGTCAACCTGCGCTCGGTGCGCGACGCCGCGGACCGCCGCGACCGCCGGTCCGCCCGGTTGCACTCGCGGCCCGACCTGTCGACCTCGTACCTGGCGCCGCGCACCGACGTGGAGAAGGCGATCGCCGAGATCTGGCAGGAGACCCTCGGCGTCGCCCAGATCGGCATCCTCGACCACTTCTTCACCGACCTCGGCGGCAGCTCGCTGATCGCCACCCAGGTCGTCGCGCAGGTGCGCGACCGGTTCCAGGTCACCCTGCCGCTGCGCCGGTTCTTCGAGGGGCCGACGGTGGCCGAGATCGCCGGGATCGTCGACGCCGCCCGCGGGGGCACGCCGTGACGCCCGGCGACCCGGCGGACCCGGTGTTCATCCTGGCCGCGCCGCGCTCGTTCTCGTCGGTGGCCTGCGCGATGCTCGGCCAGCACCCGCAGACCTACGGCCTGCCGGAGACCCACCTGTTCATCGCCGACACGCTGGCCGGCTGGTGGTCGCGCGGGTCCGGGGAGAGCTACCAGATGCAGCACGGGCTGTTCCGCGCGGTCGCCGAGATCTTCTTCCACGAGCAGACCGAGCGCTCGGTCGCGCTGGCCACCGGCTGGTTGCGGCGGCGCGCCGGGCACACCGCCGGGATGGTTCTGGAGGAGCTGGCCTGGGCGGTGCACCCGCGCGCGCTGGTGGAGAAGAGCCCGAGCACCGCCTACTCGATCGAGTCGATGCGCCGGGCGGACCAGCTGTTCCCCGGCGCCCGTTTCATCCACCTGGTGCGCCATCCGCGGACGTACGGTCAATCGGTTCTGCGTTATCGCGAAGCGCTGGGCCGGCGGGTCTACCGGCCGCGGGAACGCGCCGAGCAGGTCGGCGCCGTGCCGCAGTGGATCGTCGACCTGGCCACGGTCCCGGCCGGCGACGGCGACGGCGGGCGGACCGACCCGCAGCACGGCTGGTACACCCTCAACCGCAACGTGGTGACGTTCCTGGCGTCGGTGCCGGCCCAGCGGTGGGTCGTGGTGCACGGCGAGGACCTGCTGCGGCAGCCGGAGTCGACGACCCGCCGGCTGGCCGAGTGGCTGGGGCTGCGGGCCGACGAGCACGCCGTCGCGTCGATGCTGCATCCCGAGCGGTCGCCGTTCGCCCGCTTCGGTCCGAGCGGCGCCCGGCTGGGCAACGACATCTTCTTCCTGGAACGGCCCGCGCTGCGACCGTCCCGGGCCACGCCGGCCGGCCTGGACGGCGCGCTGGACTGGCTGCCCGACGGCGGCGGATTCGCGCCCGAGGTGCGGGACCTGGCCCGGCACCTCGGCTACGCCTAGACGAACGGAGTGAGACGGGATGTACCCGCTTTCCCAGCGCCCGCGTCCCGGCCGCGTCCCGGCCGGCGGGCCACCGGTGCGGCCGCGGACCGACGCCGTGCTCATCCTGCGGCACTGGCACGAACTGCCGCCGCCGGTGATCATCCTGGCGCCGCCGCGCTCGTTCACCTCGGTGGTCTGCGCGATGCTCGGCCAGCACCCGCAGATGTACGGCTTCCCGGAGACGCACCTGTTCAGCGAGGACACCCTGGACCGGTGGCTGATCCGCGCCGACCGGGCCACCTACCCGATGGGGCACGGCCTGGTCCGGGCGGTCGCGCAGCTCTATTTCGGCGGTCAGGACGCGCACACCGTGGCCCTGGCGCAGCGCTGGCTGCGGGCCCGCCGCGGGGTCACCACCGAGTTCATCTTCAAGGCGCTCGCCGATCGGGTCTTCCCGGCGATGCCGGTCGACAAGAGTCCGAGCACGGTCAACAACACCAAAACCCTGCTCGGCGTACGACGTAAGCTCCCGGCCGCGAAATTTCTGCACCTGTTGCGTCATCCCCGCGGCCACGGCGAGTCCGTGATGCGGTTCATGGCCGAGCGGGAGAAGCACGGCCCGATCCCGGCGCGGCACTGGCTGATGGAGATCTCCCGGCCCGACGGGGACGACGCGCCGCTCGACCCGCAGCGCGGCTGGTACGCCCGCAACACGATGATCCGCGACTTCCTCGCCGAGGTGCCCGCCGCGGACCGGCTGGCGGTGCGCGGCGAGGACCTGCTGGCCGCGCCGGACCGGGTCCTGCCGGAGATCGCCGGGTGGCTGGGCCTGCGGACCGACGCGCGCGCGATCGACGCGATGAAGCACCCGGAGCGCTCCCCGTTCGCGTTCCTCGGCCCGCCCGGCGCCCGCTACGGCAACGACGCGTTCTTCCTGCAGGCGCCCGCCCTGCGCGCCGCCCGGGCGCGCGGGCACCGGCTGGACGGCCCGCTGCGGTGGCGCCCGGACGGCCAGGGCTTCACCCCCGACGTGACCGCGCTCGCCCGCGAGTTCGGCTACACCTGAGCGAGGACCGATGCCACCGCCCGCCCCCGCGCGCACCCCGGCCCGCCTGATCCGGGTCAACGACCGCGTGCACAGCGCCGTCGGCTACGCGATCAGCAACGTCCTGTACGTGGACACCGGCGAGAGCGTCGTGGTGATCGACACCACCGAGAGCATGGCCTCGGCGGCCGCCTCCTACCAGGAGTTCGGCAAGGTGTGCGCGCTGCCGGTGCGGCACATCGTCTACACCCACTTCCACGGCGACCACACCCGCGGCGCCAAGGTGTTCCACACGCCGCAGACGCAGGTCATCGCGCACCGCCGGATGCCCGAGCAGCGCGCCGCCGTGCAGCGGATCAACGGGCACCGCCGGCGCGTCACCCGCAGCCAGTTCGGCCTGGCGCTGGCCCCCGAGCAGCGTGGCGTCACCCTGGCCGAGGAGCGGGCCAGCGGCTACGTGCCACCGGACGTGCTCGTCGACGACGAGCTGATCATCACGGCCGGCGACCTGACCTTCGAGCTGCGCCACACCGAGGGCGAGACCGTCGACCACCTGATGATCTGGGTGCCGGAGCTGGCCACGCTGTTCCCCGGCGACCTGTTCTACGGCAGCTTCCCGATGCTGAGCAATCCGCTCAAGCCGGACCGGCCGATCCTCGCCTGGGCCCGGTCGCTGGACCGGATGCGCGAGCTGCGGCCGGAGCACCTGGTTCCCTCGCACGGCGCGCCGATCACCGGGGCCGAGCAGATCGACACCGTGCTGGGCAACTACGCCCGGGCGATCCGGCACGTGCACGACCGCACGGTCGAGCTGCTCGACCGCGGCCTGCCGCTGGAGGAGATCCGGGAGCGGGTCACGCTGCCCGCCGACCTGGCGGAGCTGCCGTACCTGCGGCAGCGCTACGGCACCGTGCCCTGGTCGGTGACCGGCGTGTTCCGGCAGTACACCGGCTGGTGCCACTTCGACCCGGCCGAGCTCTACCCGGGCCCGCGCGCCGAGCGGTGCCGGGCGCTGGTCGAGGTGGCCGGCGGCCCGGGGCCGCTGCTCGAGCGGGCCGCGCGGGCGCTCGACGAGCAGCGCGACCAGCTGGCGCTGGAGCTGCTCGACGTGGTCCTGGCGGCCCGGCCCGGTCATCGCCGCGGCCTGGCCCTGCGGGTCGCGGCGCTGCGCCGGCTGGCCGAGGCGGCCGAGAACGGCGTCGCCCGCAACATCTACGCCACCGCCGCCCAGGCCGCGGCGACGCGGCTCGCCGCGGACGGCCGCCCGGAGTACTCCGGCATCTGGCTGCGCCCCGAGCACGTCGCCGGGGAACACCGGCACGGGCCCGACCCGGACGCCGGGTGGCTGCGCCGGCGGGCCGCGGCGACGGTGGCCGGCTGGCACGGCGACGCGGACGGGGACGGGCGCACCTGCGGATTCTGGGCGCCCGGCACCCGGACCCGGGAGCAGGCCGACGCCCGGCTGGTCGACACCCTGCTCACCTTCCTGCCGGACCCCGACCGGCCGGGCAGCGTCCTGGAGGTCGGCCATCACCTGCCCGATCACCCCGGGTTCGAGGTCCGCCGGATCGCGGCGCCGCCCGACGGCCCGGACCTGCCGGACCTCGCCGATCAGCGGTTCGACGCCGTCGTCTGCGTGGAGTCGGTGTTCCGGTTCCCGTCACGCGCGGCGTTCCTGGGCGACGCCTACCGCCTGCTCCGCCCGGGCGGCCGGCTGGTGCTCTCCGACGTGCTGCCGGCGACGCCGCGGCCGGTGGACCCGCGCGACTACCGGGACCTCTACCTGCGGGCCGGGTTCGACCGGGTGGAGATCGTCGACGCGACCGAGCGGACCAGCGCGGCCACCCACCGGCACACCCTGCGCCGGCTCCGGCGGGCCAGGCGGCGCGGCGGGATCACCCCGGCCGCGTTCCGGCGCCGCCGGGCGCGGGCGCTCGCGGCGGCCCGCGACGCCGGGTACTACCTGCTGGTCTGCGCGACGAGGGAGGCCGGCGATGGCTGAGCCGCTGTTCGTCCTGGCCCCGCCGTGCACGTTCTCCTGGGCGGTCTGCGCGATGCTCGGGCAGCACCCCGACCTGTACGCGCTGCCCGAGCTGCACCTGTTCACCACCGAGACGCTCGCCGAGTGGCTGGCGGTCTGCGAGCGGCAGAGCTTCGAGATGGATCACGGGCTGGTCCGCGCGGTCGCCGAGCTGTACTACGGCGGGCAGGACGAGCCCGAGGTGGCCCGGGCGCGCGGCTGGCTGCGGCGCCGGGCCCACCTGACCACGGGACTGCTGTTCGAGCTGCTCGCCGGGCGGGTCGCGCCGCGCATCGCGGTCGAGAAGAGCCCGAGTCTGGTGGCGCACCCCGATCCGATGCGGCGGGCGCTGCGGATGTTTCCGGGGGCGCGGTTCCTGCACCTGGTCAGCCATCCACGTACGTACGGCGACATGGTGCTCGAAGCGCTGGCGGTCAGCCCGGGTGACCAACCGCTGCCGCCCTCGGACTGGCTCGTGCGGCTGGCCGAGCACCGGCCGAGCGAGGACGCGGACGCGACCGTCGATCCCCAGTTCAGCTGGCTGTCGCTGCACGCCGGCATCCTCGCCTTCCTCGCCGAGGTGCCGAAGGAGCAGCAGCGGACCGTCGCCGGCGAGCAGCTGCTGACCGACCTGGACGCCGTCGGTGGTGAGCTGGCGGCGTGGCTCGGGGTGCGCGCGGACGCGGCGGCGCTGGCCGGGATGCGGCATCCCGAGAAGTCCCCGTACGCGCCGCTGGGCCCGCCCTCGGCGCCGTTCGGCAGCGACGCGTTCCTGCACCCCGGCCCCATGATCCCGGAGTCCTGGTCGGCGCCGCGCACCCTGGACGGACCGCTGAGCTGGCGCGCCGACGGCGGCGGCTTCAACCCGGAGGTGACCACCCTGGCCCACGAATTCGGGTACCGATGAACGGGAGGCGCGAATGACTCGTGATGAGGACGCGACGAGGCGCTATCGGGTCGTGATCAATCAGGAGGAGCAGTATTCGGTCTGGCCGGCCGACCGGGACCTGCCGCCCGGCTGGACCGGCGAGGGCCGCGAGGGCACCCGGCAGGAGTGCCTCGACCACATCGGCCGGGTGTGGACCGACATGCGGCCGCTGAGCCTGCGAAGGAGGATGGGGTGACCACGATGGAGGCCGCGCGGGCGGCCAAGCAGCGCTACTCGGGCCAGCTGCTCAGCGAGCCCGGGGTCGCGGGGGTGGGCGTCGAGCGGCGCTCCGGCGACTGGGTGGTGGTGGTGCACGCCGATCCGGCCGCCCAGGACACCGTCCGGGTGCCCCGGCAGCTGGACGGGGTGCCGGTCGTCCTGGTCTGGGACGGGCCGTTCCAGGCGCTGCGGTGACGGCGGAGCCGGTGCGCGAGGGCGGCGAGATCCGGCCGCCGCTGCTGATCCTGGCTCCGTCCCGCTCGTTCACCACGGTCGTCTGCGCGATGCTCGGCCAGCACCCGCGGCTGTACGGCCTGCCGGAGGTGAACCTGCTCTGCGACCGCACGATGGCCGAGCGGGCCGCGCGGATGGCCAAGGCCGCGCACCCGATGGACGGCGGCCTGCTCCGGGCCGTCGGCCAGCTCTGGTTCGGCGGCCAGACCGCGGCGACCGTGCGCCGGGCCCGCACGTGGCTCGACGCCCGCGCCGACCTGACCACCGCGGCCGTCTTCCGGGAGCTGGCCCAGCGGCTCGACCCGCGCACCGTGGTGGAGAAGAGCCCGAGCACCGTGCTGCGGCCGCGCAACCTGCGGCGGGCGCACCGCGAGTTCCCGCAGGCCCGGTTCCTGCACCTGGTCCGGCACCCGCGCGGCCACGGCGAGTCGGTGCTCCGGGCGGCCGAGGGCCGGCGGCGCAGCGGGCCGGTCCGGCCGGACCACTGGCTGGCCCGGCTCGCGGCGCACCCGTCGGACCGGGTGCCCGGCGACGGCGTGCCCGGCCCGCACAACGCCTGGTACCTGGGGAACGCCACGATCGTGGAGTTCCTGCGGTCGGTGCCGGCCGACGCCCAGCTGCGGATCCGCGGCGAGGCCCTGCTGGCCGAGCCGGACACCGTCCTGCCCCGGATCGCGGACTGGCTGGGGCTGCCGGCCGACGCCGCGGCGATCGAGGCGATGAAACACCCGGAGACTTCGCCGTACGCCTTCGTCGGGCCCCCCGGAGCGCGGTTCGGCGGCGATGTGGCCTTCCTCCGCGAACCCGCGCTCCGGTCCGCTCCGGCGCCGGAGCACCGCCTCGACGGCCCGTTGAGCTGGGCGCCCGGCGGCCAGGAGTTCCCGGCCGCGGTCAAGGCGATGGCGGCGGAGTTCGGTTACACGTGACCGGTCACGGGTCGAGCTCGACGTTGAGCGCCTGCAGCACCTCGTCGATGTGGTTGCCCAGGGTCAGGGCGCCGGAACCGCCGAACAGCAGCCCGACGGCGAGCTTGGTCTGCCGCTCCACGATCAGCGAGCCGGAGTCGCCCGAGTCGCTGAACGGCTTGTTGTTCAGCCCCTCGACGGTGATCTGGTCGGTGAACATGATCGTGCCCAGGGTCGGGTAGTTCACCTTCACGTCGAACGCGATGCCGGTGACCCGGCCGGTGGTGTACCCGGTGGTGCGGCCGAACTTCTCCACCACCATGTCGATGGCGGCCGCCTTGGTGCCGAGCGGCATCCCGATCTTCAGGATCGCCGGGCGGGTGATGTTCGGATCGGTGACCACGGCGATCGCGCAGTCCACCGTGTTGGGCTGGTTCGGGCGCAGCGGGATGAAGTGGGACAGCTGCGCGATCTCGTCGGCCGGCGACACCCCGCCGTCGAGCAGGCCGGGCTGGAAGATCGGCGTGCCGACCGGCAGCGCGTTCTCGCCGGCGATGACGTGGTTGTTGCTCAGCACGTAGAAGTCGGTCTGGTCCATGACCATCGCGCCGAACGTGCCGGCGTTCACGGTCTGCCCGGTCGGGTCCTCGAAGCCGATCGAGCACCCCGGGCGGGCCGGGCGCAGCCGCTTGCGCGGGTTCGGCGCGGCCGCCGGGGCCAGGGCCGGCGCGGCGGCCGCGCGGAACGCGACCAGCAGCCCGACCTCCTCGACGTCGACGGGCAGGCCGTCGATCGTGGTCGGCAGCACCTCGCGGGCCATCAGCTCGGCGCGCGGCGCCTTGCGGCGTACCAGAATCTTGACGGCGAGGTCTCCGGTCGGCCGGCCGCCGACCACCTGCTCGCCGATGCCCACGCCCTGCACGTTCGCCCGCGGCGCGAGCCGCGGTGCCCGTGGGACGCGTGCGCGTAACACCAGAAAGCGCGCCGCCAGCGCGTCCTTCGCGGCGCGGAAGTCGTCCATGCCACGGGAGTGGCGTCTCAGTCCCGGCATCTCGAAAATCCCAGCACTCGGAGAGCCCGCACGGGGCTCTGACTCGTCGTCGTGACGCTGGAGGCGGGGCGGCCGGCCCGGGCGGGCCTCTTACCCGGACGGGGCCGGCTGCTCGTCGCCGAAGGTGGAGAGCCCGTCGCGTTCGCGGTCGGGGGAACCCGCGACCTCGTACGCCAGCCGGGCCAGGCTCAGCGCCTCCGCGAGGACCTCGGGGGACGTGAGCCGCAGGGTCAGGCCGTACGGCGCGTCGGTGTTGACCCGCCGCCGGGCCGCGTGGCGCACCAGGTGCGCCGGCATGTCACTGGGGAGGCGCAGCTGCATGTTCACCGTCGGCAGCCGGATGTAGACGAACGCGCCGACGCTGGAGCCCCGGCGGTGCAGCCGGATGGCGTTGGCCCGGCCGTCCGGGCTGCGGCGCGACGCGCCGACCCGGGCCTCCACGTCGGGCCAGCGCAGCGCGGTGGCGAGGAACTCGCTGAGCCGCCGGCGAACGTCGTCCGCCGGCGGCCTCAGCTCGAGAACCGCGGTGACGGCGGTGGGCAGGACGACCTCGGGCGCCCCGGCGGGCGGCGGATCCGGCGGCACCTCGGCGCACGCGGCGCCGGCTCCCGCCCTCGCCGGCGATCCGAGCAGCTCACGCAGCTGCGGAAGCGCCGCGATCTCCTCGGGAGACCCGTCGATGTCGACAATGCGGAGATGCATCACCACGCCCTGAGGAACTCACTCAGCAGAACCGGGTTCTCACATTGGAAGGCGCCTCCGGCGCCGGATCGGCGCACGGCGGCGACGGGCCGGCAGCCCCAGGCCGGCGCCGCGACGGCGGCGACGGACCTGTGCACCGGCGGCGGCCCCACCACGCACGGTGCGGCGAAGCACCTGTGCCAGCCCGGGGACCGCCCTGATCTCGCGCGGGGCACCGGAGATCTCAACAATGCGAATACGCACGGCACCCACTCCTTTCGCGACTGACGTTATAGGATTTCGCCACTCTACGACTATCACCACTATGGGTCAACCATCATTGTGCGATCGCCGTGAACACCTTGTGATCACCTATCCGGAAATAAGATCACGACGCGAAGATCCCCATTCCGAAAGGCCTGACAATTGATTGTCAGCGGCGGGACGCGCCACCGCGGGCGGCCAGTTCGAGCCAGTGCCGGGCCTGGTCCGGATCGGAGTCGGCGAGCATCACGCCGAGCTGGTAGGCGGCGCCCACGTGCCCGCCGTCGGCGGCCTGCTCGAGCCAGTGCCGGGCCTGGTCGGGCTCGGTGTCGACGAGCATCAGGCCGAGCTGGAAGGCGGCGACCCCCTGCCCGGACCGCGCGGCCCGTTCCAGCCACTCCCGGGCCGCCTCCGGCTCGTACGCCGCGAGCAGGATGCCCAGCTGGTAGGCGGCCGCCGGGTGCCCGCCCTCGGCCGCCTGCTCGAGCCAGCGGCGGGCCTGGTCGGGCTCGGCGTCGGCGAGCATGATGCCGAGCTGGTAGGCGGCGGCGGTCTGCCCGCCGGCCGCCGCGCTCTCCAACTGCTGCGGGGCCACGTATTCGTCCACGACACACTCCGATCTGGCCTGCGAAGCTTACTAAGGTAATCGGCGGAAGCACCGCCGATGGGGGCCGAAACAACCGGGACGAGGAGGCGACCATGAATGATCGTCGGCTTTCACGGCGTGCCAATAATGGCGAACCGGACTTCGATCTTCTGATTATCCTGGCGCCGCCGCGATCATTCACCACGGTCGTCTCGGCCATGCTCGGGCAACATCCGCAACTGTACGGCCTGCCCGAGACGCACTTCTTCACCTGCGACTCGATCGACGAGTGGACGACGACGTACCGCGGCACCGACCGGATGGACGGCGCGCTGCGTGCCGTCGCCCAGCTGGTCTTCGGCGGGCAGACCCAGCCGACCGTGCGGCTGGCCCGGCGCTGGCTGCAGGCCCGGTCGTTCCTGACCACCGCCGAGGTGCTGCGCCTGCTGGCCCGGCGGGCCGCCCCGCGGGTCCTGGTCGAGAAGACCCCGACCGCGTCCCGGCAGATCCAGGCGGTGCGCCGGATGCGCCGCGAGTTCCCCCGGGCCCGGTTCCTGCACCTGGTCCGGCACCCGCACGACCAGGTCCGCTCGCGGCTGCAACGCCGGCTCGACGGACAGCGCGACGACGGGCCGGCCAGTCTCGCCGAGGCCGCCGACCGGCTGGGCGAGGACCCGGCCCAGCTCTGGTACGCGACGCACCAGGCCATCCTGCGGTTCTTCGAGGAGGTGCCGGCCGGCCAGCGGCTCCGGGTCCGCGGCGAGGAGCTGCTCGCCGAGCCGGCCGCCGGGCTGGGCGAGATCGCGGCCTGGCTCGGCCTGCGCGGCGACGACGAGGCGATCGACGCGATGCGGCACCCGGAGCGCTCGCCGTTCGCCGGGCAGGGGCCGCCGAACGCGCCGCGCGGCGGGGACGAGAAGTTCTTCCACGACCCGGTGCTGCGCGAGCGCGGGCCAGGGACGCCACCGCTGGACGCGCCGCTCCCCTGGCGGCCCGAGGCCCGGTTGCCCGAGCGTGTCCGCGGCCTGGCCCGGACCTTCGGGTACCGCTGAGGCGGGCGTCGTGACAGCCCGTTTCTCCTGTGTCGTGGACGACGACCCGCGGTTCGCCCGGCAGGCGCTGCTCTGGGCGGCCAGCCTGATGATCTACGGCCTGCAGAGTGCCGAGTCGCTGGTCGTGCACACGATCGGCGACGGTGATCCGCGGCTGCGCGAGCTGCTCGGCTCCTGGGGCGTTCAGGTGGTGCCGGTCGAGGCGTTCGACGAGCGGCATCCGTACTCGAACAAGCTCGCCCAGTTCGGCAGCGGCGCGCTGGGCGGGGCCGGCCACGTGGTGCTCTGCGACTGCGACCTCGCCTTCGCCGCGCCGATCACCCCGTGGCTGCGCGGCGACCGGATCCGGGCCCGGATCGCCCAGCGGCCGCAGCTGCGCGAGGAGCAGTGGGCGGCGCTGTTCGCCGAGGCGGGCCTGCGGCTGCCGGGGCGCCGGGTGCTGGCCGGCAACGGCGAGCCGACGCCGGCCGCGTTCTGCAACGGCGGGCTCTACGTCCTGCCGGGACGGTTGTTCGCCGAGTTCGGCGACGCCTGGTCGACCTGGAACCGCTGGCTTCTCGACCGGATCGAGCTGCTCGGCCCGGCGCACATGTTCGCCGACCAGGTCTCGTTCGCGATCGCCTGCGAGCACCTCGGGCACACGGTCGACTACCTGCCGATCGACCTGAACTACCACACCCGCGGCAGCAGTGCCGCGCTGCGCGGCAGCGGGCGGCGCTACGCCGAGCCCCGGGTGCTGCACTACCACCGGATGGTCGGGCCCCGCGGCCTGCTGCGGATGGAACGCATCTCCTCCCGGAACGCGGCGACCGAGCGGATCAACGACGTGATCCGCAACCTCAAGGAGCTGTATCCGTTCGACGAGCCCGCCGACGGGTGACGATCAGCAGGACCGCGCCGCCGGAGACCAGCAGCCAGCCGATCGCCAGCAGGCGGGCGTAGTCGCCGCCGGTGACCGGGCTGCCGCCGCCCGGGGAGTCGCCGCCGGGCAGCTGCGACGGCGACGCCGGCCGGGACGCCGGCGCGCTGTGGCCGGGCGACCGGGTGGGTTTCGCGGTGTGCGACGGCGCGACGGTCCGCGACGGCGACGTGGCCGGCGTGCTGGGCGTGCCGGTCCCGGACGGACCGGCCGACGGCGACGGCGCGGCCGGGGTGATCGTGCCGGGCGCCTCGGCCTGCACCCCGGACGGCTTGGTCGGGGTGGTCGCGTCGGCCTTGACCAGGAAGCTGGTGCCCGCGGCGATGTCCTGCTCGCTCAGGTGATAGGCCGCCGAGGTGCAGGTCATCTTCTCGGCCGGGGCCAGCGTCGTCCTGGGGCAGGTCACCGCGACCGGCAGGCCGGTCAGCACGATGCCGTTGAGGGTGACGTTGCCGTTGTTGGCCACCTCGATCGTGGAGGTGATGTCGTCGGTGGTCAGCGGCCGGCCGTCGCCGTCGGTGTCGTTCCAGGCGATCGTCTGGCTGGCCGCCACCGACGGGGCGGCCGGTTCGACGGAGGTGTCCAGCTTGCCCGGCGAGGACTGCAGGCGGGCGGTCGCGCCCGGTTCCAGGCCACTGGCGACCGCGGTGTTCGTGATCGTCCGTCCGGTGTCGATGTCCTGCTGGGTGACCAGGTAGGCGAGGTCGGCGGTGCAGGCCGTCGAGGAGTGGACGGTCAGGACGGTGCTGACGCAGGTGGTCGAGCCGACCAGCCCGTCGAAGACGCCGACGCCGCTCATCGTGACGTTGCCGTTGTTGGTGACGATGTAGTGGTAGCGCAGGCGGTCGCCGGCCGCCGGCGCCGCGCCCAGGATGACGGTGGCCGCGGAGACCGATCCGGGCACGGTCCGCGGCTCGACGACGGCCGAGACGTCGATGTCGATCTTCCCCTGGGCCGCGGCGACCGGCACGGTCGCCGACTGCTGGTCGTAGACGACGTCGGCCGGGGCGCCGGGCCGGCGCCCGCTGACCGTCGCCAGGTCGTGCAGCCCGACGCCGGCGTCGACGTCGGCCTGGGTGACCCGGTACGGCGTGGTGGTCGCGCAGGTCAGCACCGCGCCCACGGCGAGCGGCCCGGCCGGGCAGGTGGCCGCGCCGGCCCGGGGGTCGCTGATGCCGATGCCGGTCACCGCGACGTCGCCGTCGTTGGTGACCGTGTACCGGTAGGTGACGGTGTCGCCGGCCTCCGCCCCGAGCTGGTGGCCGGCCGGGGACACCACCGCGGCGACGGCCAGCGCGAGCGAGTCGGCGGCGACCGCCATCTGCTCGGTCGTGGTGGCCGGCCCGAACGACAGCACCGGGACCGTGCCGGCCGCCCGGCCCCGGACCGTGGCGCTGGAGCCGATCGGCGTCCCGGCCTCGACGTCGGGCTGGTCGATCGCATAGGCCGCGCCGCCGGTGCAGGTGGTGCTGGCGCCCGCGGCCAGGGTGGTCGCCGCGCAGGTGGCCGCGCCGGCCCGGGTGTCGATGACCGCGATCCCGACCATGGTGACGTTGCCGGTGTTGCGGACGGTGTAGCGGTAGGCGATGGTGTCGCCGAGCACGAGCTGGTCGTGATGGCCGGCCGGGGTGACCGCGGCGGTGGCCGCGACGCTCAGCGCCGGGCCGGAGGCGACCACCGGGAAGCCGGCCGAGGGCGAGGTCAGGGTGGTCGCGGACGCCGCCCCGGGCGTCCGGCCGGTGACCGCGACCGTGGTGACGACCGGCGCGTTGGTGTCCACGTCGCCGTTGGTGACGGTGTACGGCGTCGCGCTGGTGCAGGTCATCGACGCGCCGGGGGCCAGGACGGCGCCCGGGCAGGTGGCGCCGCCGGAGCGGGGGTCGCTGACGGCCAGGTCGCTGATCGTCTGGTTGCCGTTGTTGGTGAGCACGGTCCGGAAGGTGACGGTGTCACCGGTGTCGGCGGCGCTCTGGTGCCCGGCCGGGCTGATCACGGCGGTCACCACCGCGTTCAGCGCCAGGGTCGCCGGGGCGACGCCGATGCTGGTGGTGGCGGGTCCGTAGGAGCGCGGCGCCGGGGAGCCGACCTGCCGGCCGAGCACGTGGGCGTCGGACACGATCGGCGCGCCGGCGTCGATGTCGGACTGGGTCACCGCGTACGGCGGCCCGCCGGAGCAGATCACGCTGCCGTTCACCGGCAGCGGCGCGGCCGGGCAGCCGACCGTCCCGGACAGGGTGTCGGTGACGGCCAGGTTGTCCATGGTCACGTTGCCGTTGTTGGTGACCGTGAAGGCGTACGTGATCACGTCCCCGGCCGCGACGGCGCTCTGGTGGGCCGGGTTGCCGACGACCGCGCCGGCGGCGATGGTCAGCGACGGCGCGGCGACCGCGACCGCCGCGGTGGCGGCCGGCGCCGTGAAGCTCAGGTCGGTGGGGGTTCCGGCGCGCCGGGCGACCGCGCCGGCGGTGTCCGAGATCGCGGCGCCGGCGTCCAGGTCGGCCTGGACGATGGTGTACGTGCCGCCGGTGCAGGTGGTGGTCGCGCCGACGGCGAGCGTGGTGGCCAGGCAGGTCGCGACCCCGCCGGTCGAGCCGCTGACCCGCAGCGTGTCCATGGTGACGTTGCCGATGTTGTGCACCGAGTACGTGAACGCGACCGTGTTGCCCACGTTCCCGCCGTTGGCGAGGGCGGCCGGGGTGAGCTGCAGCAGCGGGTTGGCCGGGGCGACCGGCACGGTCAGGGCGACCGGACCGTAGGGCTGGGCCGAGGTGTCGGAGGGGCTCTGCCCGAGGGCGGTGGCGATGGACGTGACCGGCCCGCCGGTGTCGACGTCGTTCTGGGTGACGGTGTACGCGGTGCCGCTGGTGCAGGTCATCTCGGCGGCGACGGCGAGCGTGCTGCCGGGGCAGCTGGCCGCGCCGGTCAGCGCGTCGCTGAGGCTGACCGCGGTCATCGGCACGTTGCCGTTGTTGGTCACCAGGTAGCTGTAGGTGATCGTGTTGCCGGCCGCGGCGGAGAACCGGTTCGCGACCGGGCTCACCGCCGGGGTGGTGGTGACGGTCAGCGACGCGGCGGCCCGGGCCAGGGCGACCGTGTCGGTGTCGGTGGCGTACGTGCTGGACACCGCCGCGCCGGGGGCCCGGGCGGTCAGCACCGCGCCGTCGGTGATCGGCGTGCCGGCGTTGATGTCGTTCTGCACGACGGTGTAGGACCCGACGCCGGTGCAGGTCATCGACGCGCCGACGGCCAGCGTGGCGGCGGGGCAGCTGCCGCCCCCGCCGATGGTGTCGCTGATCGCCAGGCTGCCCATCGTGACGTTGCCGGTGTTGATCACGTCGTACTGGTAGGTGATGGTGTCGCCGACCTGCGCCTGGTTCTGCCGGGCGGCCGGGGCGACCACGGCGGTCGCCCACATGCTCAGCGACGGGACGGCCGGGGCGACGTTCACGCTCGCGGTGAACGGCCCGAACACCGGGCTGGCGCCGCCCGGGGTGCCGGCGTTGACCGTGCCGCTCGCGGTGATCGGCAGGCCGGCGTCGATCCGGGCCTGGGTGACCGTGTACGGCGCCGCGCTGGTGCAGGTCATCGACGCGCCGACGGCCAGCGTACTGCCGGGGCAGTTGACCGTGCCGGCGAGCGGGTCGGTCAGCGCGATGCCGGTCATCGTGACGTTGCCGTCGTTGGTGACGGTCCAGGTGAGCGCGATGGTGTCGCCGACCCGGACGGCGCTCTGGTGGGCGGCCGGGTTGACCGTGGTGGTGGCCACGACCGCGATCGACGGGGCGGGCGCGGCGACGGTCACCGCGGCGGTGCCCGGGCCGTAGGTGGCGCTGACCCCGGCCCCGGGGGCCCGGCCGGCGACCGAGGCGGTGCCGACGATCGGGGTTCCGGCGTCGAGGTCGGCCTGGGTCACCGTGTAGGAGCCGGTCGCGGTGCAGGTCATCGCGGCGCCGGCGGTCAGCGTGGTGGCCGGGCAGACGGCGGCGCCGAGCCGGGTGTCGGTGACCGCCAGGCTGGACATCGTCACGTTGCCGTTGTTGGTGACCGTGTAGGTGTAGCCGATGGTGTCGCCGGCCTGCGCGGCGTTCTGCCGGGCGAGCGGGTTGACCGCGGCGGTGACCGCGACGGCCAGCATCGGGGCCGGCACGGCGACCGGGACCGACGCGCCGAACGGGCCGTAACTCGACGTGGCGGCGCCGGGCGCGCGGCCGGTGACGGTGGCGCTGTCGGCGATCGCGGCGCCGGCGTCGAGGTCGGCCTGGGTCACCGTGTACGAGCCGGTGCTGGTGCACGTCATGGTGGCGTTGACGGCCAGGGTCGCGGCGGGGCAGTTCGCGATCCCGGTGCGGGTGTCGGTCACCCCGATCCCGGTCATCGTCACGTTGCCGGTGTTGGTCACCGCGTACGCGAAGGAAATGGTGTCGTTCTTGGCGGCGGCGCTCTGCCGCGCCGGCGGCGTGACGCTCGCGGTCACCACCGCGGTCAGCGCGGGCGCGGCGGTGGCGACGGCGACGCTGGTGGCGAACGGCCCGAACGAGCGGGTGGTGCCGGAGTTGACCAGCCGGGCGGTGAGCGTGGCGGCGTCGACCACCGGCCCGCCGCCGTCGACGTCGGCCTGGGTGATCGTGTACGAGCCGCCGCTCGTGCACGTCATCGACGCGTTCACGGCCAGCGTGCTGCCCGGGCAGACGGCCGCGCCGGCCAGCGTGTCGGCGGCGGCGACCTGGGTGAGCGCGGCGTTGCCGTCGTTGGTGAGCAGATAGGTGTAGGTGACCGTGTCCCCGGCCCGGGCCGCGCCGGTGTGCCCGGCCGGGTTGACCGCGGCGGTGACCGTGGCGCGCATCGACGCGGTGCCGGTGGCCAGCGTGACGGTCACCGGTGCCGGCCCGAAGGTGGCCGCCGCGGCGCCGCCCGGCGGGGTCGCGGTCACCGTGGCGGTGTTGTAGACCGGCGCCTGGGCGTCGAAGTCGGTCTGGGTGATCGTGTACGGCGTGCTGCCGGTGCAGATCATCGACGCGCCCGCGGCCAGCGACGTGCCCGGGCAGGTCGCGGTGCCGGTCAGCGCGTCCCCGGCGGTGATCTGGCTCATCGTCACGTTGCCGTCGTTGACGACGGTGAACCGGTAGGTGACCGCGTCGCCGGGCAGCGCCGCGTTCTGCCGGCTGGCCGGGGCGACGGTGGCGGCCGCGGTGATCCGCAGCGACGAGGCGGCCGGGTCGATCACCACGGTGGCCTGGGCGGTGTTGTTGCCGCTCGCCGGGTCGGTGCTGTCGGCCGAGAGCAGCCGGGCGATGGTGGCCGGGCTGCCGGCCTGCAGCGCGGTGCCGCCCAGGGCGAGCGTCAGCGTCGAGCCGGCCGCCAGCACCGGCAGCGACCAGCGGCCGGTGCCCGCGTCGTACGCGCCGGACCAGGAGGTCCCGGAGCTGATCAGCAGGCCGGTCTGCGGCTGGATCTGGAACACCACCGTGGTGGCGTCGGACGGGCCGGTGTTGTGGACGGTCACGGTGTACCCGACCGGGTCGCTGGCCACCACGTGCGGGGTGCCGGTGGTCGCGGCGACGTCGATGTCGGCGAGGTGGTCGACGGTGACCGTGGTGGTGGCGCTGTCGTTGGTGGCGTCCGGGTCCGGGGAGGTGGCCGAGACGGTCGCGGTCCGGCTCAGGCCGCTGCCGCTGTAGCCGGCCGGCAGCGTGGCGTTGAACGTGATGTCCCAGGTCGCGCCGGTGGCCATCAGGGACCGGGTGCAGATCAGCAGGCCGCCGTCCGGGGTGATCCCGGAGGCGTCGGTGCTGCCCTGGAAGGTGCAGCTGCCGGCCGCGGTGGTCGCCGACGGGACCACCTGCCCGGCCGGGACCGGCTGCTGCAGCAGGACGCCCTCGGCCCGGGTCTGGCCCTGGTTGGTCACCGTGACCACGCTGCGGACGTGCTCGCCGGCGACCAGGTTCGCCCCGGCCCGGTCCGGGTCGGTGATCGTCTGGGTCACCCGCAGGTCGCTGCGCAGCAGCACGGTGAAGTTGGTGGTCAGCTTGTCGTTGGCGGCGTTGTTGTCGGTGGTCGTGGAGATCACCTGGACGGTCGCGGTGCCCGGCCCGGCCTGCGCGTCCGGGGACAGCTGGATCGTGCCGGACAGCGGGATGGTGCCGCCGCTGGGCAGGTGCGGGATGGTGCAGGCGTTCGGGGTGCAGTAGGCGGCGAACGGCCCGGTGGTCGGCCGGATGATCGACACGCCGGGCGGCAGCACCGGGACGAACGTGACGTTGTCCGCCATCGACGGGCCGTAGTTGTGCACCAGCAGGGTGTAGGTGGTCGAGTCCCCGGCGTACGCCGTGGTGGTGCCCAGGCTCAGGGTGATCCCGATGTCGGCGACCAGCGCGCCGGCCCCGGTCACCGTGACGATGTTGTTGCTGACGTCCGGGTCCGGGGTGGCCGCGGTCAGCGAGACGGCGTTGTTCACCGTCGGGTTGCTCTGCGGCAGCGTCATCGTGATGGTGACCGTGGTGCTGGCCCCGGCGGCCAGGCTGGCCAGGGTGCACTCGATGGTGCCGGTCGAGGTGGTCGCGCAGGTGCCGCCGGGCACGGTCGCCGACGCGTTCGTCGAGTTGCTCGGGATCGGGTCGGACAGCACCAGGCTGCGGGCCGTCGACGGGCCCTGGTTGGTGATCACCGCGGAGTAGGTGATCGGGTCCCCGGCGACCGGCACCGCCGGCGCGTAGGTCATGGTCACGCCCAGGTTGGCGCTGGCGGTGGCCGCCTTGCTGACCGAGACCGAGTTGTCCGACTGATTGGTCTCGTAGGTCGCGCTGGTCACCGACGCCCCGAGGGTGTAGGTGGTGCCCGGCGTCTCCCCCGGTGGCACGTTGCCGGTGATCGTCATGGTCCGGGTGGCGTTCGCGGCCAGGCTCGGGTAGTCGCACTCGGCCTTCGTGCCGGTGACCGTGCAGGTGCCGCCGGCCGACGAGGCGGTCACCCCGGTCAGTCCGGCCGGGACCGTGCCGATCAGCTGCACGGTGCTCGCGGCGCTCGGCCCGGCGTTGCTCGCGGTGACCGTGTAGCCGACCGGCTGGCCGGCGACCACGGCCGCGGTGACCTGGGCCGCGGTGACCGACAGGTCGGCGGCCGGGTTGACCGCGATGCTCGCGGTGTCCGACGTCGAGGTGGCCGGGGTGTTCGCGAGCGTCTCGGTGTACGCCGCGGTCGTGTCGTTGTCCAGCGTCGTCCCGGCCAGGGCCGAGTTCACCACCACCTGGTACGAGATCGCCTGGCTGTCGCCGGGCCCGAGCGTGCCGCCGGCCGAGCTGCTCGCGCCCGAGCCGACCCGCACGTTCACCGTCCGCGAGCCGCTGACGTACTCGCCGGCGTCGTCACCGGAGGCGTCGGTCGGCTTGACGGTCGTCGACCCGCTGATCGACTTGAGCGAGCCCGGCACGTACGTGGTCCCGGCCGGCAGCGCGTCGCTGATCGACGCCAGCCGCGCCGGGTTGCCGCCGTTGTTGCGGGTCGTCACGGTGTAGGTGAGCGTGTCACCGACGTTCGCGGTGCTCGCCCCGGTGGCGTTGCTGACCGTGGTGGTGGTGCCCAGGCAGGCGGCCGAGCCGAACGAGATGGCGTCGAGGAAGTTGCCGATGCTCGGGGTGGTGCTGGCCGACGAGACCGACTTGAACGCGAACCGGGTGCTGGTCTGCCCGGCCGGGACGGTGTAGACGCCCGAGTACGTACCCCAGGCGGTGTTCGGGTCGGAGATGTTCGGCCCCTGCTGGGCGAGCACCCCGGCCGGCGCCCCGATCATCACCGCCATGGTGTCGGTGCCGGTGCGGCCGCGGTGGCTCAGCTGCCAGCGCAGCGTCTGTCCGGGAGTGGTCGGCAGGTCCTGGTAGAGCGTCGAGACCATGTTGGCGTTCAGCTCGGCGTGCTGGCTGCCGGAGGCCGGCACCACCCCGCCGTAGCCCCGCCAGAGCTCGATCTTCTGGTCGGTCGCGGTGGTCAGCCAGCCCGGCACCAGCGACTGCGACATGATCGAGACCGCGCCGTTGGAGATCACCGGCTGCTCGAAGTCGCCGTTGGTCAGCGCGACCGCGGCCGGGCAGACGGTCTGCGCGGCGAGCGCCGCGGTCCCGGTGGGCAGCAGGACGGCGACCACGGCCGCGGCGGCCACGAGGGCCATCAGGGCCGCGGCGAACCGGCTGAGTGAACCACGCACGGATCGGGTGCCCCTGTTCGATCAGATCGACATGCGGGCACGTCCCGGCCCGCCACGTCCCAGGCTATGCGCGATCCACCGAAAAAATGACAGATAGTCACGTTTATCCAGACAAGTCATTTGCAGTCAGACAAATTCCCAAACCCCTTCCTCGCGTACGGCGTCAGCCCGCGCCCGCGGGAGCCTGTCCGATCCGGAACATGAAATTTACATACGTAACGGCACACATAAGCCTCCACGCATAGAAAGATAGACATCAATAGATGTCTTCTTCCCCATTCGCAGGAGGACGTTAGTGAGAATCGCAACCGCGCTGGCCGGCATCATCACGCTGGCCGGCGGAGGGCTGGCGGCGACCGCCACCACCGTGTCGGCCGCCCCGCCCGCCTCCCCGGCACCGTCGCTGACCGCGGCGGCCGACCAGGCGCTCGCCCAGCACCCCGCCGCCGTCAAGGCCTCGCCCGAGGACGCCTACCAGGTCTACAGCAGCAAGACCGACGCCGCCGGCCGCGGCACCGTGCGCTACACCCGTACCTACGACGGGCTGCGGGTGCACGGCGGTGACCTGATCATCCGTACCGATGCGAAGGGTGTCTTCGCCGGCAGCTCGGTCGGCCTGGCCGCGCCGCTGAGCCTGACCACCACCCCGAAGGTCACCGCGGCCTCGGCCCGCCGGGCCGCCACCGCCGCGTTCACCGGCAGGGTGACCAGCACCGGCACCCCGGAGCTGTTCGTCGACGCCGGCCACGGCACCGGCGTGCTGTCCTGGGAGACCGTGGTCAGCGGCCGGCTGCCGGACGGGCAGACCCCGTCGCGCCTGCACGTCGTCACCGACGCCCGCACCGGCAAGGTCACCGGCTCCTACGACGAGATCGAGAGCGTCGCGGGCACCGGCAACAGCATCTACGCCGGCCCGGTCGCGGTCGACACGACGGCCGGCGACACCGCGTTCAGCCTCACCGACCCGGTCCGCGGCAACGGCTCCACCTGCGACATGGGCAACCGCACCTCGGGCACCTGCGCCGTCTTCACCGACGCCGACAACGTCTGGGGCACCGGCGCCAACAGCGACCGGGCCTCCGCCGCGGTCGACGCGCACTTCGGCGCGGCCACCACGTTCGACTACTTCAAGAACGTGCACGGCCGCAACGGCATCTTCGGCACCGGCGCGGGCGTGCCGTCGCGGGTGCACTACGGCAGCGCCTACGTCAACGCGTTCTGGGACGGCGCGCAGATGACCTACGGCGACGGCTCCGGCAACGCGAAACCGCTTGTCGCGCTGGACGTCGCCGGGCACGAGATGTCGCACGGCGTCACCGAGAACGTGGTGCCCGGCGGGCTCACCTACTCCGGCGAGCCGGGCGGCCTGAACGAGGCCACCAGCGACATCTTCGGCAGCATGGTGGAGTTCTACGCCAACAGCGCCACCGACCCCGGCGACTACGACATCGGCGAGAAGATCGACATCCGGGGCACCGGGGCACCGCTGCGGTACATGTACAACCCGACCCTCGACGGCTCGTCGCACGGCTGCTGGTCGAGCACCACCAAGAACGTCGACGTGCACTACTCGTCCGGCGTGGCCAACCACTTCTTCTTCGACCTGGCCGAGGGCAGCGGCGCCACCTCCTACGGCACCTCGCCGCTGTGCGGCTCGGCGTCCCCGGTCACCGGCATCGGCCGCGACAAGGCCGCGGCGATCTGGTTCCGGGCGCTGGACAGCTACTTCGTGTCCAACACCAGCTACACCGCGGCGCGCGGCTACACCCTGGCGGCGGCCGCCGACCTCTACGGCTTCTGCGGCACCGACTACAAGGCCGTCCAGGCCGCCTGGACCGCGGTCAACGTGGCCGGCGACGACTTCTGCTCGACCGGCAACGACTTCGCCCTCACCCTGTCGGCCCCGGCCACCGCGCTCGACCCGGGCACCTCGGCCACCCTGACCGCCGGCACCGCGCTGGTCAACGGCGAGGCCGAGACCGTGACGTTCACCGCCGGCGCCACCCCGGCCGGCGTGACCGTCTCCTTCGAGCCGGCCACCGTCACCGCCGGTGAGTCGACCACCGTCACGGTCACCGCGGCCGAGGGCGCCGGCCGCAGCAGCGCCCCGGTCACCATCACCGCCACCGCCGCGTCGATCACCCGGTCGGCGGCGCTCACCGTCACCGTCAACAGCTCCCCCGGCTGCGTCGCCACCAACGCCACCGCCGTGCCCATCCCGGACAACACCACCGTGACCAGCACCGTCGAGCTGACCGGCTGCGCCACCGCCGCCTCGGCGACCAGCTCGGTCGAGGTGCACATCACCCACACCTACATCGGTGACCTGGTGGTCAGCCTGATCGCGCCGGACGGCACCGCCTACGTCCTGCACAACCGGGCCGGCGGCAGCACCGACAACATCAACCAGACCTACACCGTGAACCTGTCCGGCGAGACCGCCAACGGCATCTGGACCCTGCGCGTGCAGGACGCCGCCACCGTCGACACCGGCACCCTCACCAGCTGGACGCTCTCGCTGTAACGGCCCGGCAGGGGCGGCGGCCTCCGGTCGCCGCCCCTCATCCCGGCTCGGGCGGGTGCGCCGAGATCAGCCCGGACTCGTAGGCCACGATGATCAGCTGCGCGCGGTCGCGGACACCCAGCTTCATCAGCAGCCGGCCGACGTGGGTCTTCGCCGTCGCCGGGCTGACGAACAGCCGCTGCCCGATCTCACTGTTGGACAGCCCCCGCGCCACCAGGGTCAGCACCTGCACCTCGCGCTCGGTCAGCCCGTCCAGCGACGGCGGGACCGGCCGGGTGCTCGCCGGGCGCCGGACGAACTCCTCGATCAGGTGCCGGGTCACGCTCGGCGACAGCAGGGCGTCCCCGGCGGCCACGATCCGGATCCCGGCCAGCAGGTCGGCCGGCGGCGTGTCCTTGAGCAGGAAGCCGCTGGCACCGGCCTTGAGCGCGCCGAACACGTACTCGTCGAGGTCGAACGTGGTGAGCATCAGGACGCGCACGGTGCCCGGATCGGCCTCCTCGAGGATCCGCGCGGTCGCCCGCAGGCCGTCCATCACCGGCATCCGGATGTCCATCAGCACCACGTCCGGCCGGGTCCGCCGGGTGAGCTCCACCGCCTCGGCGCCGTCCGCCGCCAGGCCCACCACGTCGAGGTCGTCGGCCGACTCGATGAGCACCCCGAACCCGGCGCGGACCAGCGCCTGGTCGTCGGCGACCAGCACCCGGATCACGCCGCGCCCGCCCGGGCCGCGGCGGTGAACGGCAGCGTGGCCGCCACCCGGAATCCGCCGCCGGCCCGCGGCCCGGCGGTGATCCGGCCGCCGAACACGGCGACCCGTTCGCGCATCCCGATCAGGCCGTGGCCCGGGCCGTTCTCCCCGGGCGCCCGCCGCGCGGGCGGCCCCGGATCACAGATCTCGATCACCACGGCCGTACCGGGATAGCCGATCGACACCTCGGCCGCGGGCCCGCCGTGCCGCAGGACGTTGGTCAGACCCTCCTGGACGATCCGGTACGCCGACAGGTCGACGCCGTCGGGCACCCCGTCCGGCACCCCGTCCACCCGCAGCTCCACCGCCAGGCCCGCCTCGGCGAACTGCCGCACCAGGGCCGGCACGTCGGTCAGCCGGGGCGCCGGCGCCAGGCTGGCCGACGGCTCGTCGCCCTGGCGGAGCACGCCGAGCAGCCGGCGCATCTCGACCAGCGCCGCCCGGGTGTTGGTCTCCACCGTGGCCAGCGCCTGCCGGGCCAGCTCGGGCCGGCTGTCGATGACGTGGTGGGCGACCCCGGCCTGCACCGCGATGACGCTCATCGAGTGCGCCACCACGTCGTGCAGCTCCCGGGCGATCCGCAGCCGCTCCTGGCCCACCGCCTGGCGCTCGCGCAGCTCCCGGTCCTGCTCGAGGGCGCGCGCCCGTTCCCGCAGCTCGGCCAGCTGGACCCGGCGGACCCGGACGTTCTCCCCGGCCAGCCACGCCACCACCAGCGCCAGCACGGTGCTGATCCAGGTCGAGGCGGTCACCACCCCGGCGGGCTGCAGGCTCAGCGCCACCGCCAGCGCGACCAGCGCGGCGGCGAACGCGAACCCGGCCCGGCGCCGGTCGGCGTGCAGGCTGACCGCGAACGTCAGCGCGAACAGCGCGTAGCCGGGGAACGCGCTGAAGTGCCCGAGCGAGTACGCCAGCACCGCCGTGGTGCCGCACGCCACCGCCGCCACCGGATACCGGCGGTGCCCGGCCAGCGGCGCCGTGACCGCCGCCGCCAGCAGGTACGCCACCGGCGTGCTGGCCCGATCGCCGGCCAGCTCAGCCGCCATGACCAGGAACAACAGAGCCGCCACGGCCGCGTCGAGGACCCGGCGATCAATCGATCGCCACAGTTCCAGGGGACTCCGCGGGGGGCTCATTTCGCCACCGTAGCCCGCGGCAGGATCCGGGCGAGTCAGCCTGCGGGCGTACGCCGCGAGGAGCACCCGCTCTCGTCGCGCCGGGCGACGACGACGGGCCCGGCCACCGGCCACCGTGGTGTCGAAGCCATCGACCAAGGAGTCATCGTGAACCATCCCCGCCCGCTCGGCGTCTTCCTCGTCACCGTAATCGGCCTGACCTGGGCCACCCAGCTGACGTTCCTGCTCAACGGGGCCGACCTGACCCCGGCCCTGCTGGCCGAACTGGTGTTCCTGCTGGGCGGCGCGACCGCGATCACGGCGTACACCCAGGGCCGGGCCGGGGTGCGCCGCCTCTACGCCGGCATCACCCGATGGCGGCTCGGGGCCGGCCGGTATGCCGTCCTGCTCGCGGCCATGCCGGCCCTGACGCTGCTGGTCGCCGCGCTCACCGGGACGCTGCGGCAGCCCGACGGCGGGTGGCTCAAGCTGGTCACGACGTACCTCTTCATGACTTTGATCTTCGGTGTTCTGCTGGGGAACCTCTGGGAGGAGACCGCGTGGTCGGGGTTCGTGCAGAGCCGGCTGATGGCCCGGCACGGGCTGCTCGCCGGATCGCTGCGCACCGCCGTGCCGTTCCTGCTCATCCACCTGCCGCTGATCTTCGCCGCGGACGGCTGGGCGCACACGACCTGGCGCGCGGCCGGCCTCGACCTGGCGCTGCTCACGCTGGCCGCGCCGTTCTTGCGCTACCTGATCGGCACGCTGCTGGTCGACACCGGCGGCAGCATCCTGGCGGTCGCGCTGCTGCACGCCTCGTTCAACGCCGCCGGGTCGATGGCCGCGGTCAGCGGCGGCTGGCAGTACATCCCCGCCATGATCATCCTGACCCTGCTGGTCGTCGCCCACCGCGCCCGGCGCGGCAACGCGGCGTCCGATCACCGCCAGACAGCCGATCCGGCGTCGCCGAGGATTCCGGCATGACCAACGCACTTGACGGCAAGGTAGCTCTCGTCACCGGCGGCGGGCGCGGCATCGGCGCCGCCGTGGCACTGCGCCTGGCCGAGGAGGGCGCCGACGTGGCCCTCACCTTCCAGCGGAATCAGCAACGCGCCGACGACGTGGTGGACCAGATCAAAACCTTGGGGCGACAAGCGATTTCGGTACGGGCGGACAGCGCCGACCCGGCCGCGGTCGTCGCCGCCGTCGACCGTGCGTTCGACCAGCTCGGCCGGTTGGACATCCTGGTCAACAACGCCGGCTCGTTCCTGCTCGGGCCGATCGGGCAACTCGGCCTGGACGAGTTCGAGCAGACCGTGGCGGTCAACGTCCGGGCGCCGTTCGTCGCCTCGCAGTCCGCGGTGCGCCACATGCCGGCCGGCGGCCGGATCATCAACATCGGCAGCAACGTGGCCGAACGGGCGGTCTTCCCCGGCTTCGCCCTCTACGCGATGAGCAAGACCGCGCTGACCGGCCTGACCAAGGCCCTCGGCCGCGAACTCGGCGGCCGGCGAATCACCGTCAACCTGGTCAACCCGGGCCCCACCGACACCGAGTTGAACCCGGCCGACGGCCCGGACGCCGCCACCGTCAACGGCTTCACCGCCCTGGGCCACTACGCGGCACCGGCCGACATCGCCGCCGCGGTAGCGTTCCTGGCCGGCCCGGACGCCGGCTACATCACCGGCGCCACCCTCAACGTCGACGGCGGCTTCACCATCTGACCAGCCATTGCCGCAGCTCACCGGGCCGGCCGCCGTCGCTACAGGATGCTCCAGGCGGTCAGCTCCCGGCGCCCCCGCCGCAGACCGGCGACTCGACGGTGGACCTCGGCCGCAGCGGCGCTGCCGGGTTCCGCCTTACGCGCGTTGGTGGCGATCATCTGCAGCTCCCGGAGCCGGCAGAGATCCTCGAAGTGTTCCCATTCGCGCGGATCCCGCCCGTAGGCGGCAAGAAAGTCGGTGAAGGCGTGGCCGGCGCCGAATCGACGGCAGTGCACCGCGACCGTTGCCACGTCCCAGATCCGCGGACCGATGCAGGCACCGTCCCAGTCGGCCAGGACCGGGGTGCCGTCCGCGCGGCGCAGCGCGTTTCGCACCTGCGGATCGGACTGGACGAGACCGACTCCCAACGGCATCCCGGTCGTCCACACCTCGGACAGCACACCCAGCCGGCGAACCAGCACGTTCTGGTCGCTCGGCGGCAGAATGCGCGACGCGGCGATCGAGCGGCGGATCCCGGCCCGGGGGTCGAGAGTGGCCAGCTTGATCGGCGGGCGGGCGAGGGCGTGCAGATCGTTCAGGAGGCGTCCGAGCTCGCCCGTCGTGACGGGTCGGTCGACACCCGCGTCGAGTCGCTCCCAGACCGTGACCGGATAGCCGTCGACCTCTATCGGCTGCGGCAGATCCGCGACGAGCGCCACGGTCGGGAACCCGCGTTCGACCAACCACTGAACAAGATCAACGACCGTCCGCAGGCAGTCGAAGGTGATGGCCGGCGGCGCGATCTTGACGACGACCCCGGCGACCGCATAGACGGCGTTGGTGTGATGGCGCAGCAGCACCGCCTCGGCGACGGGCCGGCCGAGAAGACCGCAGACCTTGGCGAGAACGGGCCGGCTCTGCTCCTCGGTGAACATAACGCTCCTACGGGTCGAGGCCGGCGTCACCTCCCGCAAGGGTACGGACCCGCAGCCGGCACTCGTGGAGGTAATCTCCCAGCTCGTCGACCGGACCATCACGCTGATCGGCAGGCACCGCGGCGATGACGTCCTGGGCCCGGGTCAGCACTATCTCGGTGCGCTGCGGCTGCGGCAGCGCGGCGATGGCACCGCGGGCGACGACGACGGCCTCACCGATCCGCCTCTCCCGAGCCAGGCACATCGCACGGTCCATCTTGATCAGCGCCGGGTCGATCGAACCGGCCGGACCGTCCCGGTAGAGAACCAGCGCTTCCTCCTGGAGCCGATACGCCTGGACCGTCTCGCCCATCCATGCGGCAGTACCGGAGAGATAGAACAGCAGGCGTTTGGCGGGAAACTCGAACGCCGCGTCACTGTCCGGCAGGCCGGCCTGATCGAACAGGGCGCGGGCGTGCTCTGCCGCGGCGCGGGCCGAGGTCGTCGCACCAGCGCGGGCCAGCGCACGAGCACGACCCGCCGCGGCCAGAACGCTCGAGGCACACGGGCTGCGGGACATCGCCAGCGCCCGGTCGGCAAGCGCGACCGTCCGCTGCGGGTCACCGTAGTAGTAGGGCAACATGGCGGCCTGGGCTCGGACGAGGACGGCCAGCGTGGGCTGTGCACTGTCCTCAGCCGCGACCAATGCCGTGCGGAACCACAACCGGGCGTCGGTGGTCCCACCCATCCGCATGAACGCATCCGCGCACATGGTGGCGAGCACGGCCACGGTCCCGGACAGCCTGGCCTGGATCACGGCCGGCTGCCGACGCCGCGACAGGGTGAGGACCTCGGCGCAGTCGACAGCGATCCGCTCCAGGGTCACCGCCGGCGGGACCGCCGGATAGGCACGCAGATGATCATGAGCCGACTCTTCGATGAGTTCCAGCTGACGGGTCGACACGGTTGAAGCCGCCAGCACTTCGTCAAGTTGCGTGCGGAGCTGCGTGAGCGGGGGTGCTGCATCGTCGGAGTACTCGTCCGCCGCCGGGGTGGACTCACAACCGAGGCCCATCGCGGCACGCGGAATGCGCAGTCCGATCGCAACCCGTTCCAGGACCTCGTACGCGGTCACCTGCCGGATGTTCTTCGCGATCTCGGCAGCCCGATTCGGGGAGATACCGACCAGGCCGCCGATAGCGCCGTACGAGATCCCGCGGGCATGCAGGAATCGGAAGATCGCCGTCACATCGCGGCGCTCCAGGAACTCGCGGATCGGGCGGCCCTCCCAGGAGCCTGCCGCCCACCAGTTCGAATCGATCTCCATGCGCACGCTGGACCTCCCTTCGCAGCGGCAGAACGAGAAAGCCGCAATACCTCGCGCCGCAGGTATCGGCCAAGGGTGGCACCCGAATCCAGCGATCTCAACGCATTCGGCACGGACCGCTCAGGATGGGACCCCACCGTGGACTCGCTGATCCGGGTGACCCGGCCGAAGGGGTCTGCCCCGCAGGTCAAGCCGTTGCCGGCGCGGTAGGTACCCGGTGAGGTACGGGCTGCGTCCCCAGCGTGGTCCTACCGATCCCGCGGGCGTATCGGCACTGTCGATACACACCGCCGCGATCGTGGGCAACGACGTCAGGCGGCGGCGATCCGAATACTTCGACACGGGATGAGACGCCGGCAATGGACGTACGCGGGAAGCAGTTCGGGTCTTGGCCGCCGGAGGCGGAATGGTGCCTCGACGGTCGGCGGGCCGGGACGTGAACGCGCTCCCTCGGTCCGGCGAGGTGCTGGTCGTCGGGAGGGCCGCGAGCGTGCAGTTCCTCTCGCCGATCCTGTTCCGGGTGATCCGGGTGCACGACTGGCAGACCTACGCCGGCTGGGTCTGGCTCGACGGGTACCAGCTCGACGCCGCGGGTGACGCGGTGGCGCGAAGATCGCTGTTCGTGCAGGTCGACGGCCTGCGCATGGCACACCAACCCCCCAGGAGGAACCGATGACGACCACCACGCCCAAGGGCATCGCGACCGCTGTCGCCTGCCTGATGGCCGATCACGGGTTCGCGTTCGTCGAGGACGACCGGGTCGACGCGCTCGCGGCGACGCTGGAGGCGTTCCTGGCGGCCGCCGGCCTGCCGGTCAATCCACCGCAGCCGGACGAGGACGAGGACTGACGAGGGGCGCGGGTCAGCGCCAGGCGGTCGGGGCGTCCAGCAGCGCTGGTGCCCGGGTCGCACGGCCCCCTGCCCGACAACGCCACGGCCCTGCGGATGAGTCGGGAGGTCCGGCCCGGCGTCACCCCCGAAGGCGAGGTGGAGCACCGCGACTACGTCTACGGTTCCCGCCTGGGTGACGAGGAGTCCGGTGCCGGTTTTGTCGAGATCCCCTACACACCCCACGACGGCAGTGCGATCATCGGCGACTCCGACTGCGGCCCGGACGAAACCGCCCGCGCCAACGCCGAGGCACACGGCTGGGAAGACTTCACCACCATCACCGGACTCCCCTGCTCGAACTGGCGTGCCCAGCGGGACGACGTCGTCCTCGCCTACACCCACGACAGCCTCGGCGCGGTCATCACCTTCTACCGCCCCACCGGCTGGTCCACCCTCGGCGCCGTGCTGGGTGCGGTCCTGGCGGCGGCGGTCGGCGCAGTCGCACTTCGTCCGCTGAGCCGGCGTCCACGGATATTGACGACGGTGCTCGCCATACCGGGCTTGATCCTGCTTCCGGCCACGGTTCTGGCCCTGGCCTACACGTTGTCGGGCAGCCGCGAGGAACCGATCCCCCCGTTCTGGACCACGTGGGTCGCCCTCGCCAGGTTGTTCTTCTACGGCGGATAGCCGGCGCGGGCTACCGAGGGGTGAGGGTCAGCGCCAGCCGGTCGGGGTGGACGGTGAAGGCGACCCGCTCGCGCGGGGTGCCGTCGGCGCGCAGGTCGAAGTCGCGGGCGGCCATGGCGACGACCAGGGTGGCGGTCAGCATGGCCAGGTTGCGGCCCGGGCAGACCCGCGGGCCGCCGCCGAACGGCAGGTAGAGCGTGTTCTCCGGGATCCGCTCGGTGAGCCAGCGGGACGGGCGGAACGACGCCGCGTCCGGGAAGCGACGGGCGCCGTAGGCCAGCAGCACCCAGATCGGCAGGCCGGGAGCCGCGCGCAGCAGCACGCCGTCACCGAGCAGCTCGGTCTCCTCGATCGCCTCGACCACGGTCAGCGAGGCCGGCGGGCGCAGCCGCAGCGCTTCCCGGACGACGGCCTGCGCGTACCGCAGCCGGCCCACCTCCGACAGCTCGCCCCCGTCCGCCTCGGCGCGCACCCGGGCATGCTCCTCCGGGTGCGTGGCCAGGTAGTACAGCGCCCACCCGGCGGCCGCGGCCGTGGTGTCCTCGCCGGCCAGCAGCAGCGTGAGCACGGTTCCGAAGTGCACGTCCGGCAGCAGTTCGCGGGCCGAGCGGAGCAGGCTCTCCAGCCGGCGGTCGCGGGGCAGCGGGAACGGCGCGTTGATCCGCCGGTGGATCGCTGGGAACAGGCGTGGGACGAGCGTCGGCAACGGGCCGTCCGGGTGGTCGAGCGCGTTGAGGTCCCGGCCGGTGGTCACGGCCAGGGTGACGTCGAGGCTCAGCCGGGTCAGGTCGGGCATCACCCGTACCGAAAGCGGATTTTGATCTGCGGCCAGCCAGCGCCGGCGCAGGCGGGTGACCGAACGCAGGACCGCGGCAAGCGGGTCCCGGTCGAGCAGGTCGTTGGCGGCCCGGCGGTCGGCGTGCCAGCGGGTGCCCTCGGCGGTGAAGACGCCGTGCACGCCGGTCGCCTCGATGGTGCGGGTGATATGCGGATCGCGGCGGAACAGGCGGGGCCGGCCACGCAGGACGGTGTGCACGATCTTCGGGTCGGCGGTGACCACGGCGGGGCCGGACGGCAGGCGCAGCCGGTACGTCGTGCCGTAGCGGTCGCACCAGTCCTCGAGGACGCGGTGCGGGCGCCCGCCGCGGGCCAGCGCGGGCAGGTGTCCCAGGACCGGCCAGGCCGGGGGCGACGCCAGCTCGGTGATCACGAGCGGGCCAGGGCGACCGGGCGGTCGTTGACGAGCATCTCCAGGTAGAGACTCTGCAGGCCGGGGCCCGGGTCGATGCCGAGCGCGCCGGCGAGCCGGCGGCGGAGCTCGTGGTAGCGGATCAGGGCCTCCGGTTGCCGGCCGGCCTGGCACAGCGCGCGCAGGAGCAGCTCCTGGACGCGTTCGGTGAGGGGATACTCGGCGGCCAGCCCGATCAGGTCGGGCAGCGCCTGCCGGTGCCGGCCCAGGCCGAGCCCGGCGGTCTGCAGGTCGAGCTGGGCGGCCAGGACCAGCTCGGCGAGCCGGTGCCGCTGGCCCTCGGCGAAGTGCCCGACGGCGCCGGCCAGCGGCGAGCCGTGGTAGAGCGCGGCGGCGGCCCGCAGGTCGCGGAACGCGGCCTCGTGCTCGCCCCGGGCGCCGGCCTGCCCGGCCCGCTCGGTGAGGTGCCGGAACTGCCGCACGTCGACCGATTCGGCCGGGGTGTCCAGCAGGTAGGCGCGCCCGTAGGTGCGGATGTCGGCGTCGCCGCCGAGCACCCGCCGCAACCGGGAGATGTACGTGCGCACCACGGCCAGCGCGTTGACCGGCGGTTCCCCGTCCCACAGCGCCGCGACCAGCTCGTCGACGGTCACCAGCCGGCCCTCGCGCAGCAGCAGCACGGCCAGCACGGTGCGCTGCTGCGGGGAGCCGATCGGCAGTTCCCGCCCGTCGCGCCAGGCGCGAATCGGTCCGAGCAGCGTGAACAGTGTCATGATCCGCACGCTAACCGGCCGGATGCCGCGGGCGGATGGTGCTGGAGTCCCGGTCGGTGTCCCGGTTCTCAGCTGCCCAGCCCGGCGCGGCGGGCCCGGAGCATGGCCTGGGCCCGGTCGGCGACGTGGAGTTTGGCGAAGATGTTGGAGACGTGGTTGCGGACCGTCTTCGGGCTCAGGAACAGCCGTTCGGCGATGGTCGCGTTGCTGTGCCCGTCGGCGACCAGCTCCAGGATCTCGCGTTCGCGCGCGGTGAGCCCGCTGATCTCCTCGGCCGAGGCGCGCGCGGGCGTGGCGAAGTAGTCGATCAGCCGGTGCGCGATCCCCGGGCCGAAGACCGCCGCGCCGGCGCCGACCGCCACGATCGCCTGCGCCACCTCCACCGGGCCCGCGCCCTTGAGCAGGTACCCTTTCGCGCCGGCGCGCATCGCGGCGAACAGCGAGTCGTCGTCGTCCAGCATGGTCAGGATGACCACGCCGATTTCCGGGTTGCGGGTGGTGATGGCGCGGGTGGCTTCGACGCCGGAGAGGCCGGGCATGTGCAGGTCGAGAACGGCCACGTCGGGGCTGTGCGCCTCGGCGGCGGCGACCGCCCCGGTGCCGGAGGTCGCCTCCGCGGCCACCGTCAGGCCCGGCGTCGCGTCGACGAGCTGGCGCATGCCGGCCAGGAAGACCGGGTGGTCGTCGGCCAGCAGCACGCGCAGGTCGGACATCTCTCGGCTCCCGGGGTCGCGGTGGGTGCGTCGGTGAAAAATCGGGCTTTGGTACGGGCGGCAGCGTACGCGGCGTGGGTGGTCCCGGCGGGTCTGGTGCTCGCCGTGCGCATGCTCGCGCCCGCCGACGGCGCGCTGACCCGCCCGAGCGCGGCGAGCTGGTCCGCCGCGGGGCTGGTGGTGACCGAGTCCGCCGGGCCGCTGCACGCCGGGGACCTGGTGACGGCGGTGAACGGGGTCCCGGTGACGCGGGTGCAGCCGTCGTTCGGCTTCGGGGACACGCTGACCTACACGGTGACCCGCCACGAGCAGATCCTGAACGTGCCGGTGACGCTGCACCGGTACCCGTTCCTGGAGTTCCTGCGGGACAACCTGTGGACGGTGCCGTTCTGGGTGGGGATGTGGGCGGTCTGCGCGTTCGTCATCGTGCGGCGTCCGCGGGATCCGGCGGCCCGCACCCTGTACGCGATGGGGTTGCTGCTGTTCCTGTCCAGCCTGGCCTTCCCGTACTCGAACCAGATCGTCGACGTGGCCACCGGGCGATTGTGGCCGGACATGCTCGGCGAGGTGGCGTCCTGCCTGCTCTGGTCGGTGCTGCTGCACTTCGCGACGGTCTTCCCGGCGCCGTGGCCGCGCCGGGCGCCGCGGCGGGCGGTGGTCCTCGCCGGGTACTTGCTGCCGCCGCTGCTCTACGCCGGCGCGGTGCTCACCGCGGACCCGCTCGACCGGCGGGTGCTCGTCTCGCTGTCCACACCGGCCGCCAACGTCTTTCCGTTCCTGATCGCCGCCGCGTTCCTGGCCGGCTACCGCCTGAGCGGGCCCGAGGCGCGTGGGCGGATGCGGTTGTCGGTGTACGCGTTCGGCGCCGGCGCCGTGCTGTACATGCTCCTGGGCCGGATCCCCGAGTGGGTGATCGGCCGCCCGCTGCTGCCCTGGAACGTGCTGACCACCGTCGGGTTCGCGCCGTTCCCGGTCGCGCTCGCGCTGGCCGTGCTGCGCTACCGGCTCTTCGACATCCAGGTCGTGCTGCGCCGCCCGCTGGTCCAGGGGCTGGTGACGGCCGGGCTGATGACCGCGTATCTGGTGGTGGCCACGGCGCTCGGGGCCGGCAAGAGCGTGCTGGTCGCGGCGGTGGTCGCGCTCGCGTTCTCGCCCACCCAGCGGTATCTGCGGCGGGTGGTGGGGCGGCTGGTCTACGGGTCGCGGGACGATCCGTACGAGGTGCTGACCGTGCTGGGTCAGCGCCTGGAGTCGGCCGGCTCGGTCGAGTCGGTGCTGGCCCGGCTGGTCGAGACGCTGGCCCGGACGCTGCGGCTGTCGTACGTGGCGATCGAGGTCGACGGCCTGGATCTGCCCTCGTTCTCGCACGGGCGCCCGTCCGGCCGGCCGCTCGAACTGCCGCTGGTGCATCAGGGCGAGGAGATCGGCCGGCTGGTGCTCGACCCCGGGCCGCGCCAGGAGCCGTTCGGGGCGCGCGACTCGCGGCTGCTCGACGTGCTCGCCCGGCAGGTCGGCGCGACCGCCCACAACCTGCTGCTGACCACCCGGTTGCAGCGCTCGCTGGAGCGGACGGTGACCGCCCTGGAGGAGGAGCGCCGGCGGCTGCGGCGCGACATCCACGACGGGCTCGGGCCGACGCTGGCCTCCGCCGGGATGAGCCTCGAACTGGCTCTCGCGCTGCTGCCGGCCGATCCGGACCGGGCGTCGGAGATCTTCGCGGGGCTGGCCGGCACCCATCGGCAGGCGCTTTCCGACGTACGGCGGCTGGTGCACGGCCTGCGTCCGCCGGCGCTCGACCAGCTCGGGCTGGTGGCCGCGCTGCGTGAACGCGCCCAGCATCTGAGCGCCGGCGCCGTGGAGGTGACCGTGCACGCCGACGGCGAGATCGAGCCGCTGCCGGCGGCGGTCGAGGTCGCGGCGTACCACATCGTCTCGGAGTCGATCACCAACGTGGTCCGGCACGCCCGGGCGAGCGAGTGCGTCGTGCGGCTCGGACGCGGGCCGGACGCGCTCTCGCTGGAGATCGGCGACGACGGGTGCGGGCTGCCGGCCCGCTACCGGGCCGGGGTCGGCCTGACCGGCATCCGCGAGCGGGCCACCGAGCTGGGCGGCACGGCGCACATCGGCGCGTCCCCGGCGGGCGGCACGCTCGTGCTGGTCCGCCTCCCGGTGAGCCCTTCTTGACAATAGGCAGGCGAATACCTGCATAATGCGGTGTGCGGGATACCGAGCTGATCTTCAAGGCGCTGGCCGACCCGACCAGGCGGCTGCTGCTCGACCGGCTCCGCGAACAGAACGGCCAGACCCTGCGCGAGCTCTGCGATCACCTGACCATGGCCCGCCAGTCCGTCACCCAGCACCTCGACCTGCTCGTGCGGGCCGGCCTGGTCACCGTCGTGCGACGGGGCCGGGAGCGCCTGCACTACCTCAACCCGGCCCCGATCCACGAGATCCAGGACCGCTGGATCTCCGAGTTCGACGAGCCCCGCCTGCGCGCCCTCAGCGCCATCAAGCACCGAGCAGAGGAGTACGCCATGACCTCCGTGCCGACGTACGTCTACGTCACCTACATCCACGCCACCCCTGAGCAGGTGTGGCAGGCCCTCACCGACGCCGACCTGACCGCGCGCTTCTGGGGCCACGCCAACGTCTCCGACTGGCTGCCCGGCTCCCCCTGGGAGCACCGGCGCGCCGACGGCTCCGGCGTCGTCGACGTGGTGGGCAAGGTGCTCACCGCCGAGCCGCCGAGCCGCCTGGCCATCACCTTCGAGGACAGCCCGGACCGGGAGCGCGAACCGTCGGTCGTCACGTTCCTGGTCGAACCGCACCAGGACATCGTGCGCCTCACCGTGACGCACGAGAACCTGCC
Source organism: Actinoplanes sp. L3-i22 (assembly GCF_019704555.1). NCBI lineage: Bacteria > Bacillati > Actinomycetota > Actinomycetes > Micromonosporales > Micromonosporaceae > Actinoplanes > Actinoplanes sp. L3-i22. The sequence continues at coordinate 5,264,220 of NZ_AP024745.1, read as the reverse complement.
CGACGTCGACATGCTCAACGGCATCTCGAGCGGCTGGCCGGCCGTCCTGTCGAACCTGAAGTCCCTGCTGGAGACCGGCGACGTGCTCCCGCAGGCGCCGTGGGAAATGACCGCCGCGCACGCCGCCCGATGAACGCCGACCCGCTCCGGCAGGCCTACGACGCGCTGCTGGCCGCCGAGCCGCGAGCCGTGCCGCCGCCCGGCGAATGGAGCACCGAGCAGATCCTGGCGCACGTCTCGCTGGTCGGCGCGGCCACCATCGGCACCGTCGTCGCGGTCGCCTCGGGGGCGATCTCGACGTACGACAACCGCCCGGCCCAGGACTCGTGGACGCTGGACCGGGTCATCGCCCTCGCGGGCGGCGCGCAGGGGCTGCGGGAGCGGGTCCGGGCGCAGGGGGACGCGCTGTGCGCCCTGGCCGCGGTGCTGAGCGAACCCGAACTCGACACCAACGTGCCGGCCCTGCTGCTGTCCAACGGCACCTGCCTGGTCGACCAGCCCCTCGCCCTGCGCGACATCCTCACCGGCCTCGCCGCCGCGGAGCTGCCCGGACACACGAAGCAACTGTGACTCCGCGGGATCACCTCACCCTGTGGCGGTCCGTCGGGCAGGGCGAACTGGACGTGGTCGAGTCGGCAGGCTGGCGGGCCTGGCCGCTGCCGGATCAGCCGGCCTTCTGTGCCGTCCCTGATCGCCGGTCCGCCGTGCGGACCTGCCGGGAGCGGGACGTGCCGGCGGGTGGGGTCGGCTACGTGGTGCGGTTCGAGGTCGCCCGGCGGTTCCTGGACCGGTTCGAGCCGCACCCGGGCACCCGTCCCGGCGAGTTCGAGTACCGGATCCCGGCGGACCGGGTCGCCGAGCTCAACGCCCACCTCGTCGGCGCGATCGTCGAGGAGGCCGACTACCGCGGCCCGGTCGACGACGCCGAGTTCGCCGCGGCGGAAGCGGCTCTGGGCCGGCCGTTGCCGCAGGCGTGGCGAAGCTACCTGCGGGGCCCGTCCTGGTTCCGGCGGGGATGGCCGACGAGCGGGACCTACGTCTGGCTCAACACGCCACACGAGATGCTCGGCCTGCACGGGGCCTGGGCCGAGGCCACCGACACCCACCCGGGCATCGCGATCATCGGCGGTGACGGTGCCCGTGAGCATTTGGTGCTGGACCTGCGAAAGGATCCCGCGCCGGTGCTCCTGGTCGACACCGACAGCCCCGGATGGGCCGGCGCGATACCCCAGGCCGACGACGTCAGCCAACTCATCCACCGCATCGAGAGCGGCGAGTTCGAGTTCACCTTCGACGCCGGTTGAGGCCACGGCGCCGGGCATCCGGTGCGTGGGACTTCGGCCTGCGCCAGAGCCGGGTCGGCTCTGGCGCGGGCGCGGAAACCGCTGGTCAGCTGTCGCGGCGGATGGTGGCCGGCACGTGGTACTGGCGCAGCCGCAAAGCTGGGCGCGGCGGGCCGGTCAGGGTGACGGTTGCGCGGGCGGGCGTGTCGGTGCTGGAGAAGCCGGCCGCCAGCCGGATCTCGCCGGGTTCGACCAGCCGGGTCCCGTCGGCGCCGGTGAAGGCGAACCGGTCGGTGTCCACCTCGAACGACACCCGCGCCCCCTCGCCCGGTTCGAGCCGGACCTTGGCGAACGCCACCAGCGCCCGCACCGGCCGGGTGACCTGCGCGACCGGGTCGGTCGCATAGAGCTGCACGACCTGCGCCCCGCCTCGCGCCCCGACGTTGCGAACGCCGACCGACACGGTGACCCGCCCGTCGACCGGCACCTCGACCCGGTCCACCGCCAGCTCGCCGACGGCGAAGGTGGTGTACGACAGCCCGTGCCCGAACGGGAACGCCGGCGTCGGGTCGAGGTTGGACAGCGCGCTCTGCCGATCCCCCAGCGGCGCGTGCAGATAGGTGTAGGGCTGCCCGCCCGGCCCGAACGGGATCTGCACCGGAAGCCGCCCGCTGAAATCGGCCCGGCCGCTGAGCAGCTCGGCCACGGCCCGCCCGCCCTCCTCCCCCGGCAGGAACACCTGCACCATGGCGGCGGCCCGGTCCCGGAAGCGCCCCACCGCGTACGGCCGGCCGGAGTTGACGATCAGCACGGTCGGCACCCCGGTCCCGAGCACCGCCTCGACCAGTTCGTCCTGCACCCCGGGCAGCCGCAGGTCCTCGACGTCGCAGCCCTCGCCGGAGGTGCCGATGCCGAACATGCCCGGCCGATCCCCGACGACCACCACGGCCAGGTCGCTGTCGCGGGCGGCGAGCACCGCGGCCGGGATCGCCGAGCGGTCCGGTTCCCGGACCGGGCAACCCTGGGTGTGCGACCAGGCGACCTCGGGCAGCTCGGCGGTCAACGCCGCGTACAGGGAGACGATCGGCACCCCGGTGCCCAGCTCCGGCCGGTCGGCGAGCACGTGGTTGGGGAAGCTGTAGCAGCCGAGCATGGTCCGCACGTCGTCCGCGCACGGGCCGATGACCGCGATCCGCCCGGTCCGCGGCAGCGGCAGGGCGCCGTCGTTGCTGAGCAGCACGGCGCTGTCCCGCGCCGCGGTGTGGGCGAGCCGCCGGTTGGCCGGTTTGTCCAGGTCGAGGTCGCCGGCGCGGAGGGCGGCCGGCCGCGGGTCCCAGTCCGCGTCGAGGAGTCCGAGGCGCAGCTTCTGGTGCAGGACGCGGCGTACCGCCCGGTCGAGGTCCTCCTCGGCGACCCGGCCCTGGAGCACGGCGTCGACCAGGGCCGGCCCGAAGCCGCGCTGGTCGGGCAGCTCCACGTCCATTCCGGCGCGCAGGGCGGCGCGACCGGCGGCGGGCAGGTCCGCGGCGACGCGGTGGGCGGTGACCAGGAACGGGATGGACCAGTAGTCGGAGACGACGGTGCCGTCGAAGCCCCAGGTGTCGCGCAGCAGCGTGGTCAGCAGCCGGTGGCTGGCCGCCGGGGCGTCGCCGTCCAGGTCGGCGTACGAGTTCATGATCGAGGCGACGCCGGCGGCGACCAGCCGTTCGAACGGGGGCAGCACGACGTCGTGCAGTTCGCGCGGGCCGATGCTGACCGGGGCGTGGTTGCGGCCGCCCGTCGAGGCGGCGTACCCGGCGAAGTGTTTGAGGGTGGCCAGCACGCCTTCGGCCTGCAGACCGCGGACGTACGCCTCGGCGATCTCCCCGACCAGGTACGGATCCTCCCCGTACGTCTCCTCGCAGCGCCCCCACCGGTAGTCGCGGATCACGTCGACCACCGGCGCGAGCCCCTGGTGCACGCCGGCCTCGGCCAGGTCCGCCCCGATCGCCCGCCCGACCCGGCCGATCAGCTCCGGGTCGAACGTGGCGGCCATCGCCAGCGAGGTGGGATAGATGGTGGCGCCGAACGCGGTGAACCCGGTGAGGCATTCGTCGTGGGTCATCGCCGGGATGCCCAGCCGGCTCTGGGCGATCACCTGGCGCTGCCGGTCGGCGAGCGCCCGGGCGTGCTCGATCGGCATGCGCACCACCGTGCCGTAGGGGCGGGTGAGCTGGCCGAGCCCGTGCCGGGCGGTCTGCTCGAGGTCACCGACCCGGCCGAGCAGGCTGGTGCCGGGCGCGACCTCGGGGCCGGCCGGCTCGACGTCCTCCCAGGCGCTGCCGAGCTGCGCGACCTTCTCGGCCACGGTGAGCCGGGCGAGCAGCAGCTCGGCCCGCTCGCGCACCGGCCGGGCCGGGTCGTGCCACGGCCGGTCGGTGGGGTTGGCGATCGTGGTGGTCATCGGGTGGCTCCTCGGGATGTACGGTGACGCGGCGAAGGCGGTACGAGAGGGTGGGCTGTGGTCGAGCGGGGTGCGCGGGGGCCGGCCGGGCGGCACGGGCTGATCAGCGAGGTGGCCCGGGCCGCGCAGGTGTCGGTCTCGACGGTGTCGAAGGTGGTGCACGGCCGCCGGGACGTCGGTGCGGCGACCCGAGCGCGGGTCGAGGCGTTGCTGGCCGAGCACGGCTACCCGCGGGACGGTGCCGGGGACGGCCGGCCGCGGCAGATCCTGACCGTGTTCCGGGACCTGGCCGGTCCGTACACCCTGGAGGTGGTGCGCGGGATCGTGACCGGCGCCGCCGAGGCCGGCGCGCACGCGGTGATCGGCATGACGAACCGGCAGCCGATCTCGCGCTGGCTCGACGAGTGCGAGGCGATGGGCGCGGCCGGCATGATCCTGGTGATCAGCATGCTGGCCGAGCAGGATCAGCAGCGCATCGTCGAGCAGCACATCCCGGTGGTCCTGGTCGACCCGCTCAGCGAGCCGGTGATCGAGATCCCGAGCATCGGGGTGACCAACTGGAAGGGTGGCCGGACCGCGGTCGAGCACCTGCTGGGCCTGGGCCATCGGCGGATCGGCATGCTGGCCGGGCGGCCGCACTCGGTGGCCGGCGCCGCCCGGTTGCACGGGTACCGGGCCGCGCTCGCCGAGGCCGGGATCGACGTCGACCCGGCCCTGGTGAAGGCGAGCGACTTCGACTTCGAGGAGGCGGTGGCCGCGACCACGCAGCTGCTGGCGCTGCCGCGGCCCCCGACGGCGATCTTCGCGGCCAGCGACGCCCAGGCGCTGGGCGCGTTGGAGGCGGCCCGCCGCGCCGGGTGCCGGGTCCCGGACGAGTTGAGCGTGGTGTCCTTCGACGACACCGCGGTGGCGGCGATGGCCTCGCCGCCGCTGACCGCGGTCTGCCAGCCGTTCGAGGACATGGGCCGGGTGGCGGTGCAGACCCTGATCCAGCTGGCCGAGGGCCGGGCGGTGCCCGCGCCCCGGGTCGAGCTGACCACCCGGCTGGTGATCCGCGAGTCGACCGCCGCGCCGCGCTGACTCACTTCGAGAAGCCCGCGGTCAGGCCGGCGATCAGCTGCCGGCGGGCGACGATGAACAGCACCAGGATCGGCGCGGTGGAGAGCACGACCGCGGCCATCGTGGCCGGCACGTCGATGCCGAACTGCCCGCGGTAGAGGGTCAGCGCCAGCGGCAGCACGGCCCGCTCGTTGCTCTGGGTGAGGATCAGCGGGAACAGGAAGCCGTTCCACACCTGCAGCCCGTTGTAGACCACCACGGTGACCAGAGCCGGGCGGACCAGCGGCAGCGCGAGCGACCACAGTTGCCGCCAGTCGCCGGCGCCGTCCATCCGCATCGCCTCGAACAGCGCGTCCGGCACGTCGCGCAGGAAGCTGACCAGGATCATCACGGTGATCGGGACGGCGAACGCCGCGGCCGGCAGGACGATCGCGAGCAGGCTGTCGTACAGGTGCAGCCGGATGATCAGCAGGTAGACCGGGATGATCACCGCCTGCAGCGGGATGGCCAGGCCGAGCAGGAACAGCCGGAAGTACCAGCGCGACCACCGGCTGGTGCCGCGGGCGATCACGAACGCCGCCATCAGCGACACGGCGACGGTCCCGGCGACCGCGGCGACGGTCACGATCGCGCTGTTGAGCAGGTAGGTGCCGAACCCGCCGGCCAGCACCGTGCGGTAGTTGGCGACCGTGGCGGACGCCGGCGGCGCGAGCGGGCTGGTGGTCAGGAATCCGGCGCGCTCCTTCAGGCTGGTGATCACCACCCAATACAGGGGTACGGCGACAAGCGCGCTCCACAGCAGCGTCGCACCGGCGGTGCCGGCCCGGCGCAGGACGGTGCCGACCGGGGCGAGGGCCCGGGGCGTGCCGGTGCTCGTCCGTACCCTCAATGCGGTTGCGGTGTTGATCGTCATGCTCCCTCTTGCTGACTGGACATCCGGGTGAAGCCGGACCATTTCGTGGTGGCCAGCGACAGGGCGAGCCCGGCGAGCACGAGGATGGTCGCGATCGCGCTCGCCCGGCCCATGTCGTGGGCCTGGAAGCCGGTGATGTACATGGCCAGCGGCAGGACGCGGGTGGCGGTGCCGGGCCCGCCGGTGCCGCCGGAGAGCACGAAGATCAGGTCGAAGTAGGTGAGCGAGCCGACCAGCATCAGCGTGGTCGAGGTGACGATCGTGTAGCGCAGTTGCGGCAGGGTGATCCGCCAGAACCGGTCGCGTGGGCCGGCGCCGTCGATCGCCGCCGCCTCGTACAGCGTGACCGGGATCTGCCGCAGGCCGGCCTGGTAGAGCAGTGCGTGGAACGGGATGAACTGCCAGGCGATGACGAAGATGACGGTGTACAGCGCCAGGTCCGGGTCGCCGAGCAGCGGGCGGGCCAGCCAGTGCAGGCCGGGCGTGGCGCCGATGCCGAACGTCGGGTCGAGCAGCGCCTGCCAGGCCAGGCCGATCGCGACCGCGGACAGCAGCAGCGGCAGGAACCAGAGCACCGCCAGCAGCGACCGGATCCGGCCCGGGGCGGCCTGGAACAGCCCGAGGGCCAGCGCGATCGGGGTCTGCACCAGCCAGCTGACGACCATCACCCGCAGCGTCAGCCAGAGGGCGTCCCAGGTGCCGGCGTCGCTCAGCACGGTGCTCCAGTTGGCCAGGCCGGCCCAGCCCGGCGTGCCGAGACCGTCCCAGTCGGCCAGGCTCAGCACCAGCACGCCGAGCAGCGGGACGATGCCGAACAGGCCGAACAGGAGCAGGGCCGGCGCGGCCATGGCGACCGCGCCGGGAGTACGGGTCCGCACGACTGTCACGTCAGGACACCTTGCTCAGGTTCTGCCCGAACTGCTCGGGCGTGATCTTCTTCAGGAACGACTGGTCCACGTTGGTCAGCAGCGGGTCGGCCTGCTCGGACGGCAGCGCCTGGTCCCAGGACAGCTGGAAGTTCGGGGCCTTGCGCACCAGGTCGTAGACGAACCGCAGCCAGGCCTGGTCGGCGCCGGGGACCGCGGCGAGCTTGGCGTCGAGGCCGTTGACCGGGGCGACGCTGCCGGCGGCGAGGTACTTGTCGACCTGCGAGTCGTCGAGGACGTAGTCCTTGAGGTAGGTGAGCGCGGCGGCCTTCTGCTTGGTGGCGGCGTTGACCGACAGGTAGTTCGACGGGTTGCCGACGATCGCGGCCGGGTCGCCCGCGCCGCCGGTGGCCGGGAAGGCGGTGTAGCCCAGGTCGCCGGAGGTGACGAACTCCGGGGCGGCCTTGACGATGTTCGCGTACTCCCAGGTGCCCATCAGCTCGAACGCGGCCTTGCCGGTGTAGAGCAGCGCGGTGGCCGCGCCCTGGTCGTAGGAGAGCGAGGACGCGTTGGCGCCGAACGCGCCGAGCCCGACCAGGTCCTGCAGCTGCTGGTTGGCCCGGGTGACCGACGGGTCGAGCCAGCCGCTGCCGTCGCCGGCGCCGATGCGGTCGAAGACCTGCGAGCCGCCGGCGCGGTCGAGCAGGTACTCGTGCCACATCAGGGTCGGCCACTTGGAGTTCGCGGCCAGCGAGATCGGGGTGACGCCCTTGCCCTTGAGCGTGGTGACCGCGCTCGTGAGCTCGTCGAGCGTCGTCGGCGGCCGCAGGCCGGCCGCGTCGAGGACCTTCTTGTTGTAGTAGAGGACGACCGGGGCCAGGCCGTTGGCCGGGATGCCGTAGACCTTGCCGCCGAAGGTGGCGGTCTTGAGCACGCTCGGGGTGAACCGCCCGGTGTCCAGGTCGGCGCCGGTGATCTCGGCGACCTTGCCGGTCTTGACGTAGTCGTTGAGGGCGCCGCCGCCCCAGCTGAAGAAGATGTCCGGGCCCTGGCCGGCGCCGAACGCGACCCGCAGCTTCTGCTTGTAGTCGTCGTTGGCGAACAGCTGCAGGGTGATCTTCGCGGTCGGGTGGTCGGCGTTGTAGGCGTCGACCGAGTCCTTGAGGGTGGTCTGGTCGGACAGCGCCCACATGGTCAGGCCGCCACCGGCGGTGCCGGTCGGCTGCGGGCCGGCCGAGCCGCAGGCCGCGGTCGTGGCGATCGCGGAGAGGGCGACGAGCGCGGTGAACCCGCGCCGGCTCACGGTGAATCTCCTGGTCATGGTGAACTCCTATTTACGAAAAGTTTTCGAGGCCTGAGATGCTCCGGGACAACTCCCTTGGCATGGGAGATTGGCACGCACGAAGGCTGCCGGACAAGAACTCGAAACGAACGGGTTACGAAAACATTTCGTAAGTCTTGAGGGGCTGTTCATCCATGGCCGAGACTTCCGGCACAGGCGATCCGTGTCCGGATCTCGCGCGGCGGACGCCTCCCGTGATGAGACGAACGAGGAGACAGCCATGTCCACGTCGGCGACAACCAGGGTGCTCGCCACGCTCGCGGCGATCGGCCTGGGCGCCCTCGCCGCCGTCGCACCCGCGACGAGCGCGACCGCCTACCAGCCGAGCCCGGCGAACCTGTACGTGGCGGACAATGCCGCCGCCTGCAACAAGCGCCCGTGCGTGCTCTACCCGAAGTCCGCCCAGCTGCCCGGCGGCCGGCTGGTGGCCGCGTACGAGAACAGCCAGGCCGACCCGGTCGGGCAGACCATCCCGATCCACGCCAGCGACGACAACGGCACCACCTGGCGCAAACTCGCCGACGTCAAGGCGCCCGCCTACCTGTCCGCCGATCCCGCCTACGCGAAGTACACCAGCAACTGGACCAACCCGAACCTGTACGTGCTGCCGCAGACCGTCGGCGACCTGGCCGCCGGCACCCTGCTGCTGGCCAGCGTCGTCTCCGGCGACGACGCCTACTACCGCGAGCAGAAGGCGGCGAACCCGGCCTGGACCCCGACCCGGGACGGCGACCGCAGGGACATCGCCCTGGCCCTCTACGCCAGCACCGACCAGGGCGCCACCTGGACCGTGGTCAACCTCATCGCCACCGGCGGGTGGCAGGGGATCAGCGTCTCGACCGCCAACACCTACGCCCAGCAGGATCCGGTCTGGGAGCCGTACCTGACCGCGCGCAACGGCCAGTTGGTCGTCTACTACTCCGACGAGAACGACTACCTCGGCTACGACAGCGGCACCGGCGTGCCGGTCATCGACCCGGCCAACGCCACCGCGGCGGACTCCCGCGGCCAGCTTCTGGTCCACAAGACCTGGACCGGCCGCGGCACCGCCACCTGGAGCGCCCGGCCGGTCGTCGACGTGCCCGGCGCCACCGTGGACCGCGGCAACGGCAAGACCCAGATCGGCGGCGGCCGGCCCGGCATGACCACGATCGCGCCCACCACCGACGGAAAATGGCTGCTCACCTACGAGTACTGGGGTGGCGGGACGGACACCCGCTACCGGCTCGCCGGCGACCCGCTCACGTTCTACAGCGGCACCGACGCCGCGGTCACCGCGCTGCCCGTGCCGGCCGGCGGTCACCCGCTCGCCACCGGCGGCAGCCCGGTGCTGCTGGCCATGCCGGACGGCCGGATCGTCTACAACGCCAGTGGCAGTGGCAGCGTCTGGGTCAACGAGTCCGGCCTGAGCACCGGCGCCTGGAAGGAGTACCAGACCTCGATCCCGGCCGGGTACAGCCGCGACCTGCGGTACGTCACCGGCACCGGCCGCGTCCTGATCCTGCAGGCCGCGTGGGCCGGCGGCAGCGTCGGACCGGTCCGCTACGCCGACGCCGACCTCGGCCGCTCCGACGGCACCTACTACACCCTGGTCAACCGGCTCACCGGGCAGGCGCTCAGCCCGGAGGCCGGCAAGACCCAGGACGCCAACCTCACCGGCGACACCCCGGACCTGCTCCTGCAACCCGTCGACGCCGCGAACGACGGCCAGCGCTGGCACCTGACCGGCACCGGCGGCACCACCACGCTGCTCGACAAGGCCGGCGGCCGGGCCGCCGCGATCTGGACCGGCTCGGCGACGGCCGGGCAGCGCCTGGCCCAGTGGGCCGACGACGGCGCCACCGACAAACAGTGGACCCTGATCGCCGGCCCGAACGGCTATTACCAGCTCCGCTCGGTGCGCAACCCGGCCCTGTACCTGACCGGGGCCACCGCCGGCGGCGCGGTCACCCTGGGCACGGCACTCACCGCCCCGGCCGACCAGGCCCAGCAGTGGCAGCTCGTGCCGGAGACCGTGGCCACCTCGTTCACGCTGCGGGGCGCCAACTCCGGCCGTTGCCTCGACGTGCCCGGCGGCGCCACCGGGGTGCCGCTGCAGATCTACGACTGCACCGGCAACGCCAACCAGCTGATCACCGCCACCGCCGCCGGTGACCTGCGCGTCGCCGGCAAGTGCCTGGCCGCCTCGGGCGACGGGGTCACGCCCGGCACCGCGCTCATCCTCTGGACCTGCAACGGCCGGACCGGCCAGCAGTGGTCGACCCGGCTCGACGGCTCGGTGGTCAACCGGTCCAGCGGCCTGGCGATCGACGTCACCGGCTGGGCGACGGCCAACGGCTCACCCGTGCAGCTCTGGACCGCCCTGGGCAACGCCACCCAGCGCTGGACCCACGGATAATCCGGCGCACCCGCTATTGCATCAAATCAGTTTGATGTAATCTGCGGGGCATGACGGCAGCGGCGCCCGGGTTCGTGACCGCCGCCGGGCATCCGGTCCGGTGGCGGCTGCTCACCGAGCTGGCCCGCGGCGACCTCGCCGTGCACGAGCTGACCGCGCTGCTCGGCCAGCCGCAGAACCTCGTCTCCTATCACCTGGGCAAGCTGCGCAAGGCCGAGCTGGTGACCGCCCGGCGCAGCAGCGCGGACGGCCGGGACAGCTACTACTCCCTCGACCTGACCCGGTGCGGCGACCTGCTGTCCGGCGCCGGCGCCACGCTGCACCCCGGGCTGCGACTCACCCGGCCGGCACCCGCCGGGCCGGTCACTGGGCGGGTGCTGTTCCTCTGCACGGGCAACAGTTCGCGCTCGCAGATGGCCGAGGCGCTGCTGACCGCCCGCACCGCCGGGTCCGTGCGGGCGGTCAGCGCCGGGAGCAAACCCAAACCGATTCATCCGTACGCGGTGAGCACCCTGGCCGCCCGCGGCATCGACCTGTCCGCCGCCCGTCCCAAACACCTCGACACGTTCGCCGGGCAGCGATTCGAGCACGTGATCACCCTGTGCGACCGGGTCAAGGAGGTCTGTCCCGAGTTCCCCGGCCACCGGCGACCGGCGCACTGGAGCATCGCGGACCCGGCCGCCGCCCCCGGCGAGCCATCGGCGTTCGAGCGCGTCGCCGACGAGCTCGACCGGCGCATCGGCTTCCTGCTGCACACCCTCGTCCACCACTCGGAGAAGGCACTATGACCAGCCCTGCCGATGACGGCACCGTCAGCGTGCGTTACCTCGTCGACGATGTCGCCGCCGCACTCGACTTCTACACCGGCCCTCTCGGGTTCACCCCGATCAGCACGTTCCCGCCCGCGTTCGCCGACGTCCGGCGCGGCAAGCTGCGGCTGTTGCTGTCCGGCCCGGACAGTTCCGCCGGCCGGGCCATGCCCGACGGGCGCCGTCCGCACCCCGGGGGCTGGAACCGCATCCATCTGATCGTCGCCGACCTCGACTCCGAGGTGGCCCGGCTGCGGGCCGCGGGCGTGGTGTTCCGCAGCGACGTCGTCACCGGCCCCGGCGGCCGGCAGATCGTCCTGGACGACCCGGCCGGCAACCCCGTCGAGCTCTTCCAGCCGGCCCGTGCCTGAGCTGCCCGGCACGCGGCACCGCGCCGAGCTGGCGACCGTGCTGCGGGAGTGGGGCCGGATCGGCTGTGTCGGCTTCGGCGGGCCGCCCGCGCACATCGCGCTGCTGCGCAAGCTCTGCGTCGAGGACCGTAAGTGGCTCGACGCGCGGGAGTTCGAGGACGCCATCGCCGCCTGCAACCTGCTGCCCGGCCCGGCCTCGACCCAGCTGGCGATCTTCTGCGCCTGGCGGGTCCGGGGCCGGGCCGGCGCGCTGCTCGGCGGCGCCGCGTTCGTACTGCCCGGGCTGGTCGCGATCCTCGCGCTGGCCGCGCTGTTCCTCGGCGACCCGCCCACCTGGGTCGAGGCCGCCGGAGCCGGCGCCGGCGCGGCGGTCGCCGCGATCGCCCTGCAGGCCGGCGCCGGCCTGATCCCGGCCGGCTGGCAGCGGGCCGCCCGGCCGGGCACCCGGGCGCGGTGGGCGGGATACCTGCTGCTCGGCGCGGTCGCCGCGGCGACCGTCGGGCCGTGGCTGGTGCTGCTGCTGATCGCCGCCGGTGTCGCCGAGGTCGTCGTCCAGCGGCCGCCGGGCGACGGACGCCGGCCGGTCACCGCCGTTCCACTGCTGGCCGCGGCCGGGCTCGGCGGGGGGGTGCTGCTCCCGCTGGCCTGGACCGCGCTGAAGGTCGGCGCGCTCTCCTACGGCGGCGGCTTCGTGATCATCCCGCTCATGCAGGCCGACGCGGTCGGCCGGCACCACTGGATGACCCCCACCCAGTTCCTCGACGCCGTCGCGCTCGGGCAGATCACCCCCGGCCCGGTCGTGCACACCGTCGCCGTGGTCGGCTACGCCGCCGCCGGGCTCGGCGGCGGCCTGCTCGCCGCCGTCGTCGCGTTCGCGCCCTCGTTCACGTTCGTCCTGCTCGGCGCGGACCGCTTCGACCGGCTCCGCGACAACCGGCGGGTCCGCGCGTTCCTCGACGGCGCCGGCCCGGCCGCGATCGGCGCGATCCTCGGCTCCGCGGTCCCGCTGGTCCGCGCCCTGACCGAGCCCTGGCAGTACGCCGTGCTCGCGGGCGCGGCCGTCCTCACCCTCGGCCTGCGCCGCGGCCCGGTCCTGACCCTGCTCACCGCCGCCGCGGCCGGCATCCTGATCGTGTTCGCCGGCGGCGCCCTCCCCCGCTGAGCCGTCCGCGGCCGTTCCGGGCCGGCGGCGTCAGGTGTCGCGGCGCAGCGAGGTGAGCGCCCACAGCTCGGCGATCCGGCCGTCGCGGACGCGATACATCTCCAGCATCGTCGCGGGCTCGCCGGCGATGCCGTGCATGGTCAGCCGGGCGGCCACGGTCTCCCCCTCGACGATCACGTCCTCCACGGTGACCCGGGCGTCCGGAAAGGCCTGGTGCAGGCCGCTCCAGGCGTCGACGATGCTCTGCGGACCGGCTTTCCGGATCGCGTGGCTGTAGAAGTCCGGCGTGAAGATGTCCAGCGCCGCGGCGTGATCGTGGTCGTTGAAGGCCGTGTACATGCGATGCGCGAGAGCGCGGATCCGATCGGTCACGAGCGATCAGGCTACCGGGGCCGGTCCGGATCAGCGTTCGATGACCTTCATCTGGTCGTCGGTGTGGTGGCCACCCTCGGCGACGGGCAGCGCGGTCAGGGTGGCGAGCTGCTCGGGCGTGAGCGTGACGGCGTCCGCCGCGGTGTTCTCCTCGACCCGGGTGACCCGCTTGGTGCCGGGGATCGGGACGACGTCGTCGCCCTGGGCCAGCAGCCAGGCCAGGGCGACCTGCGCCGAAGTCGCGCCGGCCTGCTCGGCGACCGCCCGCACCTGGTCGGCGAGGCGCACGTTGCGCGCGAAGTTCTCGCCGGTGAAGCGCGGGTTGGACCTACGGAAGTCGCTGTCGTCGAGCTTCTCGACGTCGGCCGGGGTGCGCAGCGCGCCGGTGAGGAAGCCGCGGCTCAGCGGCGAGTAGGCGACCAGACCGATGCCCAGCTCACGCAGCACCGGCAGGATCTGCTCCTGGTCGCGCGTCCACAGCGAGTACTCCGACTGCAGCGCGGTGATCGGGTGCACGGCGTGCGCGCGGCGGAGCGTGCCGATCCACGCCTCGGACAGCCCGAGGTACCGGATCTTGCCCTGTCGCACCAGGTCGGCGAGCGCGCCGATGGTGTCCTCGATCGGTGTGCCCGGGTCGACGCGGTGCTGGTAGTAGAGGTCGATGTGGTCGGTGCCGAGCCGCTTGAGCGAGCCCTCGACCGCGGTACGGATGTTGGCCGGGCTGCTGTCCAGGCCGCCGGGGACCCGGCCGTCGTGCGAGATCAGGCCGAACTTGGTGGCCAGCACGACCCGGTCGCGGCGCCCGGCGAGGGCCCGGCCGACCAGTTCCTCGTTGACGTACGGGCCGTAGATCTCGGCGGTGTCGACGAGGGTGACGCCCAGGTCGAGGGCCCGGTGGATGGTGCGGATCGACTCCGCGTCATCGGTGCCGGCGCCGCTGTACCCGTGCGACATGCCCATCGCGCCGAGGCCGATCCGGCCAACTTCGAGATCACCGAGCGTTGCGGTACGCATGGTTCCGTCCTTACGTCGTACGGCGGAAAAGGTTTTGATCTCCTATCAAAGCGGACCGGGCCGGCGGCCGGGAGTGCCTGGCGAAACAGGTACCAGCAGGGCACCCCAGCCGGGCCGGTCGTAGGGTTCGGGCATGGCACAACGACTGGTCAGCGTCTGGCAACCGTTCTTCCTCGGCAGCGCGAGCCGGGACGCCGCGGTCGAGGCCGCGCGCGAGCTCGAGGAGCTGGGCTACTCCCGGATCTGGTTCTCGGCCGGCTTCGGCGACGACGTCCCGGCCCGCTTCCGGGAGATCCTGGACGGGACCGGGCGGATCGGGGTCGCCCCGGGCATCGTGAGCATCTGGCACTCGTCGCCGCCCGAGGTGGCCGCGTTCGCCCGAGACGCGGAGCGGGCCCATCCCGGCCGGTTCCTGCTCGGGCTCGGCGCCAGCCACGCCGTACTGGTGGAGAAGGACGGCACCGACTACCGCCGGCCGTACTCGAAGATGGTTTCCTACCTGGACGGTCTCGACCAGGCCGGCTTCCCGCGCGAGCGGCGGATCCTGGCCGCGCTCGGCCCGCGGATGCTGGAGCTGTCCCGGGACCGGTCGGCCGGCGCGCATCCGTACTTCATCCCGGCCGAGCACACCGCCGAGGCCCGGGCCGCGCTCGGCGCCGACCGGCTGCTCGCCCCGGAGGTCGCGGTGGTCCTCGACCCGGATCCGGTGACCGCGCGGGCCACCGCCCGCAAGTACACCGCCGGCTACCTGACGCTGCCGAACTACACCAACAACCTGCGACGGTTCGGCTGGGCCGACGAGGACTTCGCCGCCGGCGGCAGCGACCGCCTGGTCGACGCGATCATTCCCTGGGGTACGGCCGAGCAGGTCGCCGCCGGGCTGGAGAAGCACTACCGGGCCGGCGCGGACGAGGTCGCGATCCAGGTCCTCAACGGCGGCGACGCCAGGTCGTTCCCGGCGGACGCGTTCCGCGCGCTCGCCACGGTCCTGATCGGACGCCGGTAAATGTTTCCTTCGAGGAAAGAGTCTGATACTTTCCTCGAAGGAAACATTCGTCCGCTCCGGAAGGCACCTCGATGGACAGCTCCGATGCCGCCAACGCCCTCGCCGAGATGGAACGCCGCGCTCAGCAGACCGTCGACCGGGGCGGGCCGCGCCGGCTGCCGCCCTGGTTCGTCTACGGCACCGCCGCCGCCCTGGTCCTGCCCTGGGCCTCCGCCGACCTCAACGGGTGGCCGTCGACCGCGCTGATCCTCGCCTCCGGCCTGGCCGTGGTCGCCCTGACCGTCACCCTGGAGCGGGTCACCGGGGTGCGGTTGCGGATGCGGATGCGCAGCCTGCGCCTCGGGCCGCCGATCGCGTACGGCCTGGCGGTCGTCGCCGTCGGGATCCTGGTCGGCTCGGTCCTGCGGTTCTACGACGTGCCGGTCGCCGGCACCGTCGCCGGCGTGGCCGCGGGCATCGTCTGGGTCGCCGCCGCGGGCCGGGTGCAGGCCGCCGCGGTCCGGCCGGGGCGGCGATGAGCGCCGGGCAGCCGGCCGGTTTCAACGAGCTGCTGCACGCGCCGGTCCGGCTCAGCATCGTGTCGCTGCTGGCGCCCGCGGTGCACGTCGAGTTCGGGTTCCTGCGCGAGGCGACCGGGATGACCGACTCGGCGCTGAGCAAGCAGATCGGCGCGCTGCAGGACGCGGGCTACGTGGAGCTCAAGCGCACCGGCCGGCGCGCCACGGTCCGCCTCACCGAGCCGGGGCGGGCGGCGCTCGCGGCCCACGCGCGGGCGCTGCGGGCCATGCTCGGGGTGGCCCTGGACGCCGGGCCGCACTGAGCGACGATCACCTCCGCCCGGCCCTGGAGACCGTGGCGATCAGGGCGATGAGCGCGAGCCCGCCGACCGCCGCGCTGTAGCCGAGCGCGGTGTGGATCAGGCCGTACCGGGTGCTGACGATGCCGGCGATGACGGCCGGCACGGCGAACGCCGCGTACCCGAGGACGTAGGTGGCGGCGATCAGCGCGCCCCGTTCGGCGGGCCGGGCCAGGGCGACGAGGCCGCGGAAGGTCCCGGAGAAGGCGAGGCCGAAGCCGGCTCCGGCGACGACGGTGCTGAGGTAGAAGACGCTCACACTGGCCAACGCCGTCGCGACGACGGTCAGGCCGGATCCGGCGGCGAGCACCGCGCAGCCGACGGCCACGCAGGTGCCGGCGGCCCAGTCCTTCGTGGCCAGGGTCGCGAGGCAGGCGCAGCCGGTCAGCAGCGCCACCGAGATCGCGCCGGGCAGATGGCTGACGGTGTGGCTGAGCGCCCTGGCCAGGCTCGGGCCGAGGGAGAGATAGAAGCTGTTCAAAGCCCAGGTCGACAACAACGCCGGTACGGCGGCGGCAAAGGCCGGCCGGGCTTCGGCGGGGACCACGACCCGCACCCGCAACACCGGCCGGACCCGGTCGGTCACCGATTCGTCGGCCCGGGCGGCCACGGCCGCCGCGAGCGACCCCAGCAGGGCGAGGATCACCAGATAGACGAGCCGGGACGGGCTCCACGCGTACTGCACGAGCAGTCCACTCAGCAGCGCCCCGGCCGCGAGACCGCCGGTGGACAGCCCGGCACCCAGCAGCGCGGCCAGGCCCGGACGCCGGCGCGGCTGCAGGTCGAGCAGAGCGGCCGAGGCGACGGCCGTGAGCAGACCGGTGGCGAACCCCTGCAGGGCACGGGCGGCGATCAGGAACGCCAGTCCATCGGCGGCGGCGAACAGCACCAGGCTGACCGCGAGCAGGGCGCTCGCGGTCAGCGCCACCGGCTTGCGGCCGATCTCGTCGGAAATGCCCCCGAAGACCAGCAGGGAAACCAGCAACGGTACGGCGTAGACGGCGAAGACCACGGTCAGCGTGCTGTCGGTGAAGTGCCAGCGCAGCGCGTAGTCGGCGTAGAGCGGGCTCGGGGCGCTCGCCGCGACGTAGCACAACCCGAGCAGCGCGGCGAAGGGCCAGAACCCGCGCTTCGCGCGATCGGCGGCGGCCGGTGGGATCGGGGGCACCTGGGTGCTCATGGGCTGCTTTCCGGGGTGAAGCATGGATCCACCGTGACCGTCTGAGTTGGGAAAAACAAGTCAGATGTGACGTCCGTGACGGCTGAGTTGGAAAAATTGCTAAAGTGGGCGAGCTTCAGCAGCTCCACCGGAGGCGAGATCCATGCCCATCGCAAAACTGCGGGACAGCAGCTGTTCCGTGTCGCGCAGCCTGTCCGTGCTCGGCGAGCGCTGGACCCTGCTCATCCTGCGGCTCGCCTTCGAGGGCGAGACCCGGTTCGAGTCGTTCCGCGGCAACCTCGGGGTCGCCGCCGACGTGCTCGCCGACCGGCTGAACACGCTGATCGAGAACGGCATCCTGACCCGGGACCCGTACCAGGACGCGGGCAGCCGCACCCGGTACGAGTACCACCTGACCCCGGTCGGCCGGGAGCTGCACGTGATCATCGCCGGGCTCCAGCAGTGGGGCGACGACCACCTGCCCCGGCCGGAGAGCCCCACCGTGGTGCGCCGGCGGCACGAGAGCGACGCGCCGGTCCGGGTCGCCTTCGTCGACGACAGCGGCAGCGAGGTGCCACTGGACGAGGTCGAGGCGGTCCGCACCGCGACCTACCCCCGGTAGCCCCGACCGGTTGCTGACCTCGGTTGCCGAGGATCGGCGCCATGTTCATCACCGCCACCGCCCGAGCCGGGCGATACTTCCCGCCATGGCGACGCCTGGGCCGACGGGCACCCGCTCCGTCTCGGGCCGCGCCCCGGTCCCGCCACACCTCAGGCGAAGTCCCCGAGGTTCTCGGCGATGAAGGCGTGCAGGCCGCGCGGACGATCGCCGGTGAGCGACTCGACGTCGTCCGACAACCAGGCGGCGTCACCCTGCGCGATCAGGCCGAAGGCCTGGGCGTTCGAGGTCGCGACGGGCTCGGGCAGGCCGGCGAGGATCATCACGCTCCGATGGTCCTCGGGTGAGGTCCGGCGGTACTCGACCGGGTACCCGAGCGCGTCGGTGAGTTCCCTGGCCACGTCGGCGTAGGTGACCAGCTCGGGCCCGGTCAGCAGGTAGGTCTTCGCGGCGTGCGGCGCGGGCGCGGTCAGGATCGCCGCCGCCGCGGCCGCCACGTCGCGCGCGTCGGTCAGGCCGACCCGGCCGTCACCGGCGGACATCAGGAAGCCCCGGGTCTGCTTGACCATGGGGGCGAGGGCGAACAGGTTCTGCGGGTAGGCGTTCGAGCGCAGCAGCGTGTACGCCACCCCGCTGGCCAGCAGGTGCGCCTCGATCCGGGCCTGGCCGCGGCGCCGGTCGACCGGGGAGTCGGCCGATGCCTTGCTGGTGACCTTGACGATGTGGGTGACGCCGTGACGCACCGCGCTGTCGATGACCGCGATCTCCTGTGCGGGCACGGCCGGGCTGACCAGCAGCACCGTGTCGATGCCGCGCATGGCGGCGTCGAGCGTGTCCGGGCGGTCGAAATCCCCGACGGCGATCTCGGCGCCGTGCGGTGCACGCGAGGCGTCGCGGACCAGAGCACGGGCCGGATTCCGCGCGGCGGTGAGCAGCCGGACGGCTTCCGAGCCGACCCGGCCTGTCGCGCCGGTGACCAGCACGTTTGGCTGCTGAACAGTCATCGGTCCCCCTTCAGATTGGATTGACCTATCCAGTCTTGACACCATAGGATTGGATAGTCAAGTCCAATCTTGGGAGCGTGAAGTGATGCCACCCACGGCGCGGCACGAGGCGGCGACCCAGAAGGGCCGGGCGACCCGGGACCGGATCATCGCGGCCGCGGCCGACCTGATGTACCGGCACGGCGTGGCCGGGACGAGCACTCCGGCGGTCCGCGACGCGGCCGGTGTCAGCTCCTCCCAGATCTACCACTACTTCGCCGACAAGGACGCGCTCACCCGGGCGGTGATCGCCCATCAGTCCGAGGCGGTCCTGTCCCACCAGGCACCCCTGCTGGCGCGGCTCGACAGCTTCGACGCGCTCCGATCCTGGCGCGACGTGGTGGTGGACGCGGCCCGGCGGGCGAACGGCGCCGGCGGCTGCCCGCTGGGCAGCCTGTCCAGCGAGCTGGCCGACGACCACCCGTGGGCCCGCGAGGCCCTGGCCGCTGGCTTCAACGCCTGGCACGAGGCGATCCGCGGCGGCCTCGCCACCATGCGGGACAACGGCGTCCTGCGCGCTCGGACCGACCCCGGCAGGCTGGCCCTGGCACTGCTGACCGCCCTGCAAGGAGGGTTGCTGCTCGCCCAGGCGCAGCGGAGCACCGACGCGCTCGAAGCCGCCCTGGACACCGTGATCGACCATATCCACGATCACGCCGCGGCCACCCGCGAGCCGGCCGTCCTCGGTCACGGAATCGATTCCGGCAACAACTCGTCACCGTCGCTTCCGGACCATTAAAAGAGGGCACCGAAAATACCGGCGAGAGCCTTGGACGCCGATCACATGACCTTGACGATCCGGCCGGCCCCGGCCATTCTGGGCAGCGATCGAATGAGAACCGGCGGGAGAGCGATGACGACTACGAGCAACGAGGTTCAGCACCGGATGGCGACGACCGCGCAGCTCTGCGCCGTCCGGCGCGACGTGCTGGCCCACGTCGGCAACCGCTGGAGCTCCCTGGTCCTCACCCTGCTGGCCGACGCCCCCCGGCCGTACTCGGTCATTCTCAAGTCGTGCGCCATCACCCCGCGGATGCTCACGCTCAACCTCCGCGAGCTGGAGCGCGACGGCCTGATCACGCGCGTTCCGGCGGCCGGCGCGCGGGCCCGGGTGGCCTACGCGCTGACCGACGCGGGCCGGTCGCTGTGCTCGATCATCGGGTCCCTGATCTCCTGGTCGGACCAGCACCACGAGCACATCGTCGACAGTCGCGACCGGTTCGCCGCCGCGGTCTAGACGGTCGCCAGCAGGGCTTCGGCGATCTCGGCCGGCTTCGACAGCATCGCCATGTGGCTGCCCGGCACCGGCACCGGCCGCACCCCGAGCCGGGCCGCGAACTCGTCGCCCGGCCGGGCCAGGGACTGGTCGGCCACGCCCAGCAGGTAGGCCGCCGGCAGCCCGGCCTCGACCACGGTCGGCACGTCCAGGGCGTCGACCATGTAGCCGCCCGGCTGCGGCAGGGTCAGCCCGAAGACCAGTTCCTGCAGCTCGGCGGACTCGTCCTGCATCAGCCCGGCGCGGACCGCGTCGAGCGGGATCGACACGGTCCGGTCGGGCGTCGCGGCGATCGAGTCGAGGATCGCCTTGCCGTACACCTCGTTCTCGTCGCCCATGCTCGCGCCCCGCGCGGGGACGACCGCGTTGTAGTACACCACCTTGGCGATGCGGCCGGTCAGGCGATGCGCGGCGCCGGTGGCCGGGTAACCACCCCAGCTGTGCGCGACCAGAACGACGTCACGCAGGTCGCGCGCCTCGATCTCGCGGACCACGAAGTCCACGGCGTCGGCCAGCCCCAGCCCCACCGGGGAGCTTCCGTAGGACAGCCCGGGCATGGTCAGCGCCACCACGTCGTGCCCGGCCGCCCGCAGCAGCCCGGCCACCGGATGCCAGGACCAGGCGCCCATCCAGGCGCCGGGCACCAGAACGAACGTGCGCTTTGCGGAATACTGCGAAGTAGTCATCATTCACCTTTGGGGACCGCGCCGACAATTGTGCTGTGCCGAAACGTAGTGCGGTGAAGAGCGCCGGACAATGCGCGAAGCGGTGACGTCCATCGCGCACAAATGTGTTCCCGGACAACGGCGGGAACGATTCCTCAGGCCAGGTGCAGCATCTGCCGGGTGGCGGTCAGCGCCGTGCCGAAGTGGACACCGTCGCGCCGGATCTTCGCCATCACGCTGGCGCCCATCCACAGGTCGTAGAGGATCCGGGCGGTCTCCCGGGGCGTGTTGACCACCGTGACCGAGCCGTCCTCGACACCGGTCGCGATCGCGGTCTCCAGCCGATCGATGATCCCGCCGGTCCCGGCCGCGAGCGAGAGGCGCATCGGCTCGGACAGGTCGGCGACCTCGGCGCCCAGCTTGACCGCGAGGCATTTGCCCTGGCAGTCGTTGTAGCTCTGGTTGTCGGACCAGCTCGCCCAGTAGTTCATCAGCCGCTGGGCGGTGGTCAGGCCGGGCTCGCGCAGGAAGTCGTCCATCTCCGCCAGGTACTCGACGAAGTACTCGTCGAGCAGGGCCTGGCCGAAGGCGTCCTTCGACGCGAAGAAGTGGTAGAACGAGCCCTTCGGCACCCTGGCCTCGCCGAGCACCTCGTTGAGGCCGACCGCGGCGTAGCCCTTGCTCGCGACGATGCGCCGCGCGGTGTCGAGGATGCGACGACGGGTGTCTTCCCTGGCGGCCGGCATGGCCGCCACCCTAACACTAAGTAGACCAGTCGTCTAAGACCCGCAAGATCAAGACAGGCAAAGAAACACAAAAATTATTCGGTACGGCAGCAGCAGACGCGCCCGCCCATCGCGTTCAGAGGGAGGAACCTTCCCCCGGCAACCGAGGAGTCACCCCCGATGGCAGTCAACCGCAGGAAGCTCAAGCTGGGGATCGCCATGTCGGCCGTCGCGATCGTCGCGCTGGGCGTCGGCATCGGCACCGCGAACGCCGGCACCCGCGGCCCCTGGCACAGCGACAAGCCGCACAAGAGCGCGCCCGCCACGACCTCCCCCACGAAGGCCTCGCCGGCCGTCACCTCCCCCGCGCCGAGCGCGACCACGCCGAAGCCGGCAACGTCCGCCTCCGCGACGACCGTCGCGTCCACGTCCGCCTCGGCCACCACCGGCGTCAAGCCGGCCGCGTGGACCCCGCCGCCGGCGAACGCGACGTTCGACTACCAGATCGGCGGCGCCTACACCCCGCCGTCCGGTGTCACCGTGGTCAGCCGCGACAGCGGGGCGGCGCCGGCCGCCGGGCTCTACAACGTCTGCTACGTCAACGCGTTCCAGGCCCAGCCCGGCGACGAGTCGTGGTGGAAGACCAACCACAACGACCTGCTGCTGCACGACGCGAAGGGCAACCTCGTCATCGACGAGGACTGGAACGAGATCATGCTGGACTTCTCCACCGAGGCCAAGCGCACCGCGCTGACCACGATCGTGGGCGGCTGGATCGACCAGTGCGCCACCAAGGGGTTCCAGGCCGTCGAGCCGGACAACCTGGACTCCTACACCCGGTCGAAGGGCCTGCTGACCCAGGCGCAGGCGATCGCGTACGCCACCTCGCTTGCCACTCGGGCGCACGCCAAGGGGCTGGCCATCGGGCAGAAGAACACCGCCGAGCTGAGCAGCGCGAACGCCAAGAAGATCGGGTTCGACTTCGCGGTCGCCGAGGAGTGCGCCGACTTCGACGAGTGCGGCGCCTACACCGCCTCGTACGGAAACAATGTGATCGTGATCGAGTACTCGAAGAGCGGCTTCACCAAGGCGTGCAGCGGCTACGGCAGCCGCTTGTCGGTCGTGCTGCGCGACGTCGACGTCACCACCCCGGGATCGAAGTCGTACGTCTACCAGGCGTGCTGAGCCGCTGTCCCGATTCCGCAACGCCACCGAGACCTCCGGCGCCCACCAGGCGTCCGGGGGTTTCCGGCGTCCAGGCGAACAGATCACGATGACCACTGACTTCGACGACTTCGTGCACGGCCGTGGCCGGGCACTGCTGAAATTCGCGTACGTGCTCTCCGGCGACGCGCACCTGGCCGAGGACCTGGTCCAGGAGGTGCTGGCCCGGCTGCACCGGCGCTGGGACCGGATCACCGCGATGGACAACGCCGAGGCGTACGTGCGGACCGCGATCGTGCGGCAGTTCCTGTCCTGGCGGCGGCGCCGCGCGTACCGCGAGGCGGTCCTGGCCGAGGTGCCCGAACCGGCCGGCTCCGACGCGCCCGAGCAGCGGCTGCTGGCCCGCGATCAGATGTGGCAGTTGCTGCGCGGGCTGCCCCGCGCGCAGCGGGCCGTGCTGGTCCTGCGCTTCTACTGCGACCTGCCGGACGAGGAGATCGCCGCGCTGCTGGGCGTCGGCCGGTCCACGGTGCGCTCGCAGGCGACCCGCGCGCTGGACCGGATGCGCACGATCATGAGCGAGAGAGGAGCCCACGGCGATGGATGACCTGAACCGGATACTCGCGGAGACCATGCACGACGCCGCCGGCCAGGCCCCCGCAGGTGTGGGACTGCTCGCCGACGTGCACGGGCGCTCCCGTCGCTACCGCCGGCGGCGGGTCGCCACGCTGACCGCGGTGGCCGCCGCCGTGGCCGTGGTGGCCGCCGCCGTCCCGATCCTGACCGTGCTCACCGGCCGGCCGCAGCACACCACGCCGCCGGCCGCGTCGGCCCCGGTCGTGCCGCTGACCCCGACCAGCGCGGCCCCGTCGCCCGCCGCCTCGGCGCGCAGCCGGCCGTCGAGCCAGGTCACGTCGTCATCGGCGAAGTCCGCGGCCGGGACCGGCACGGTGACGCTGACCGCGGGCTGGAAGGCGCCGACGTTCCCCTACACCCTGCCGGCCACCGACGGGATGAGCGCGCCGGTCGGCTCGATGAGCGGCGGCAACCCGGTCGCGTTCTTCGAGGCGACCGAGCTGCAGCACCACGCGGACGTCACGATCACCGTCTCGGCGCGCAAACCGACGTTCGGCACCGCCGCCGGTGAGACGGCGCGGCAGGTGCGCGGGCACGCCGGCACGCTGCGGACGGTGGACGCGACGCCCGCCAAGCAGCTCACCCTCTACTGGAAGGAGTCGTCGAGCCGGTGGATCCAGCTGGCCACCGACGACACCTACACGCCGGACCAGGTGGTCGCGCTGGCCGACGCGATGACGGGCGGGGCGGTCGCCGTACCGCCGCCTTTTGATCTTGATCTGAGCCCGGCCGCGACGGTGACCGACGAGGTCAGCGCGTCCCGGATGGTCTTCCGGTCGCCGGCGGCGGCGCCCGGCGCCGGCGGGTTCGCCACCGTGCTGCGCAAACGGCAGCAGCTCAGCGGCGTCAACCGGAAGGTCGGCGGGCGCGACGCCGTGCTGACCCGCCGGACCGGTGAGGTGACGCTGGCGGTCGACGTCCCCGACTGGGACGCGACGCTGCAGATCACCGTCGGCGGCGGCCTCACCATCAGCGACGCCGACCTGCTCCGGTACGCCGCCGGCGTCCATGTCCTGAACCGCTCGAACCCGGAATGACCGGGGTCAGGCCTTGGCGAGCTCGCCGAGCACGGTGACCAGGACGTCGGCGGCCCCGGCCGAGGAAGCCGGGTTCTGGCCGGTGATCAGCAGGCCGTCGCGCACCACGTAGGAGCCCCAGTCGGCGCCCTTGGAGTAGACGCCACCCTTGGCCGTCAGCTCGTCCTCGACCAGGAACGGCACCACGTCGGTCAGGCCGACCGCGGCCTCCTCGCTGTTGGTGAAGCCGGTGACCGGGCGGCCCTGCACCAGCGGCGTGCCGTCCGGGTCGGTGACGTGCCGCAGCACGCCGGGGGCGTGACAGACCAGCGCGACCGGCTTGCCGGCCCGCAGGGTGTCCTCGATCAGCTTGATCGAGTCGGGGTCCTCGGCCAGGTCCCACAGCGGGCCGTGGCCGCCGGGGTAGAAGACCGCGTCGTAGTCGGCCGGGTCGACCGTGCCCAGCACCAGCGTCGAGTCCAGCGCGGCGGACGCCTTCGGGTCGGCCTCGAAGCGGCGGGTGTCGTCGGTCTGCGAGTCGGGCTCGTTGCTCTTCGGGTCCAGCGGCGGGCGGCCGCCCTTCGGCGACGCGAGGGTGATCGTGGCGCCGGCCTGTTCGAGCCGGTAGTACGGCGCCGCGAGCTCCTCCAGCCAGAAGCCGGTCTTGCGGCCGGTGCTGCCCAGCTCGTCGTGGGAGGTCAGAACGATCAGAACGTTCATCACAGAACCCTTCGTTCGCCGCGCGCCTTGCGGTGCCCGGGTGGCCGCCTTGGCCACGCCCCGAACGTTAGACGACTGGTCTACTAGCCGCAAGTCGAGGTGCCGGCGCCGGCCGCCGGAACCGCCGGCGCGCCGCCCGGACCCAGCGCAGCGCCACGTTCAGCACCCGCAACGACCGGTAGGACCCGGCGGCCACCAGGCGATGACGCAGGCGGTCCCCGCCGGCCGGCGGTGGATAGCCGCCGGGCGGCAGATACGACCGATAGTGCCCGGCCATCCGGTCGAAGAAACGGGCACGCGAGCCGGCCGGCACCCGCGACGCGTTCATCAGCACCCGCAGGTAGTGCCAGATCATCCGGCGGAAGAGCAGCCCGCGGATCGCGTCGCCGGGCGGCGCCACCTCGTCGACCAGCCGCCAGGTACGTTCCCAGTGGTCGAAGATCTCGAAGTGCCGGTCGCTCACCGTCCGGGTGATCCCACCGGTCTCGCGCTGCCGATAGTGCACACAGGCCCGGGGCAGGGCGGTGATCCGCCGCGCGGCCAGCAGGATCGGGTAGGTGAAGGAGACGTCCTCGTACCATCCGGGGCCGAAGGTGAGGCCCAGCTCGACCAGCAGTTCACGGCGGACCACCTTGTTCCACGCCACGTGCAGCACGTCGAGGATCCGGGGCCACTGCTCGACCGTGAACGTCACCGGGGCCGCGGCGAGCAGGGCGCCGGCCGTGCCGGGGTCGACCCGGCCGGTCCAGTGCACCCGGTCGTACCCCGTCACCAGCACGTCGGCGTCCGTCTCGCGCAGCCGCTGGGCGACCTCGGCCAGCGCGCCGGGCGCCAGCCAGTCGTCGCTGTCGACGAACCACACGTACTCGCCGGAGGCGAGCTCGAGGCCGGCGTTGCGGGCCGGGCCGAGACCGACGTTCACCGGCAGGGACACCACCCGCAGCCGCGGGTCGCGAGCGGCGTACCCGGCGAGGATCGCGCCACTGCCGTCGGGCGAGCAGTCGTCGACCGCGATCACCTCGACGTCGGCGCAGGCCTGGTCCAGGATCGAGTCCAGGCAGGGCCGCAGGAAGTCCTCGACTCGATGGACCGGAACGATGACGGTGAGCAGGGTCATGGGCGGACCTGGGCAGAGGTCGGCGCAAAGGCGCGCAGAACGAGCATCACGGCGCTCCGAGGTGTCGGTCGCCCGACGCGCACGTGGTGGCCGCGGCAGAGCGAGTGGGTCGGCACAGTGGACAGCTCGGGTGACAGGCAGTCACCGGCAAGCGCGCCGACGCTATGGCCCGGCGGCTGAAGGAGAGCTGAACAGCGAGCCGGCCGGTTAGCGCAACGTCGCGAAAATGTCGGTGGCGAGCGGGTGCCCCGGGGTCCGGCCGGGTTCCCGGTACCACTCACGGCCGGCGAGCGCCGCGAACAGCGGCCCGGGGAGCCGGCTGAGGACGGCGAGGGTGCGCGGGCCCCGGCCACCCTCCGCCTGGCTCGCGTGGGCGCGCATCGCGGCCCGCTTCTGCCCCAGATACGGTCGTACGTCCACCACGTGGGTCAGCTCCGCGTGCGCGGTGAACACGCTGCCGGCGGCGCCCAGCGGCAGTCCCGGCAACAGCCGGCCGGCCACCCGCAGCAGTGCCAGGACCGGCCGTAGCGACCTGCGGTCGATGGTCGCCTCCAGCAACAGCGGCGTCCCGGCCAGGCGCGCGGCCAGCGCGGCGACGTGATGTACCTGAACATGATCCGGATGGCCGTAACCGCCGTGCCGGTCGTAGCCGGTCAGCACGTCGGCGCGTTCCTGCCGCAGGATCTCGGCCAGCCCGGCCGCGGCCACCTCCACCGGCACGTCGGCGAACCGTTGTGCCCCGCCGGGCCCGCTGTCCGGGGCCGGCCGGTAGTCGCCGTGCAACCCGGAGTCGAGATGACCCAGGGTCGCCACCCGGGCGCAGCCCAGCACGGACGCGGCCGCCACGAGCTCCGCCCGGCGCCGATCGGCCAGCGCGTCACCGTGCGGCTGGTCGGCCAGGCCGGCCTGACCCAGGGTCGCCACCACGAGCACGACGCGATGCCCCTCGGCGGCGATCCGGGCGAGCGTGCCTCCGGTGAGGAGGGTCTCATCGTCCGGGTGGGCGTGGAAGGCGACCACCGTGAAGCGCCGGCCACCGGCGGTCCGGTCCCCGCTCACGTGGCGCTGCCGAGCAGGCGGGCCCCACCTGACCAGGCGCCCTGTCGTTGCGCGGCGGTCTCGTACAGGGCTCCGGCCCGATCGAGAACGCCGTTCCAGTGCACCCGGGGCGCGACGGCCCGGTTGTGGCGGGCGACGCTCGCGATCCGCCCCGGATCGTCGAGCAGCGATGCGACAGTTGCCCGCAGCTCGCCGTCGGAACGCACCAGCCAGCCCTCGACCCCGTGCTGGACGAAGTCGGCGACCCCACCGCCCGCCCGGGCCACGACCGGCAGGCCGGCGCTTCGCGCCTCCAGCGCCGCGATCCCGAACGACTCGCGGGGCGCGGGCGCCAGGTAGACGTCGGAGGCGGCGAGCAGCGTCCGGATGGCGCCGCGGTCCAGCGCGCCGGTCAACTCGATCCCGGTGCCGGCTCCGGCCGCGGCGAGTTCCCGGCGCAGGCTCAGCAGCAGCGGGCCGTCACCGACCAGCACCGCCCGGAATCGCCCGGGGCCGGCGGCGTGCAGCGCCAGCAGCGCGCGCAGCAGCTCCCTCGGCCGTTTCCGGCGCACCATCCGCATGACGCTGACCAGCGTGGGAACGGCGGCGACGGGCCGGTGGGCCGGGATCAGCCACTCGGCCGGGTCGATACCGTTGGGCAGCACCGCCACGGGTACGCCGTCGAGGACCTCCCGCACCGCCGAGGCCGCCGCGCTGCTGACCGCCGCCCACACGACGGGCCACGAGGCGGCCGCGTGCCACCGGGCGTAGCGGCGCATGAGCGGGGCGACGTCGTGCCACATCGAATGCACCGACACCACCGTGGGCAGCCCGGCGGCCGCCGCCGCCCGGGCCGCCGCCCACCCGAGCGGTGAGAACGCCGAGACGTGCACGTGCAGCAGGTCGACCCGCAGTGCGGCCAGCACCTCGCGGACGGCCCGGCCGGGTCTGGTGCGATACGGACCCAGGCCCGGACCGAGATCGAACCGGTCCGCGCCCAGCCGCACCACCGGCAGACCGCCGGGGTGTGCCGTGCCGACCGGCGAGCCCGGGCCGGCGGCCGTGGTGGTGATCACCGTTGTCTCGTGGCCCCGGGCCCGCTGGCGTAGCGCCAGGTCCCGTACCTGCAATTCGATGCCGCCGAGTCGCGGCAGGTAGACGTCGGTGACGTGAGCGATACGCATGGACGGTGTCTTTCGGTTCAGGCGACTCGCGCGGTCCGACGTGCGTCGAGGCGGCGGGTGATCAGCCACACCAGCGTGGCGAGCCCCCCGACCGGAATCTCGGCCAGAAAGATGAAACCCCGGTAGAGCAGCACTCCGGCCAGCGCACCGGTCGGGTCGACACCCAGGGCGATCAGCGCCGCGACCGTCCCGGCCTCGACCGGCCCGGCGCCGCCCGGAGTGATCGCGAGCAGGGTCAGCAACCGTTCGACGACCAGCCCGGCGAAGACCACGGCGACCGCCGCGTGCACCCCCACCGCCACCATGCACAGCCACAGCAGCGCACCTTGCAGCAGCCAGTAGCCGGCCATTCCCACGCTGAGCCGGCCCCACCGGCGGCGCACCAGCTGATCAGCCCCGTCCAGCAGCCCGGTCACCTGCGCGGTCCACGCCGGCGCCCGGACCCGCCCGAGTCGGCGCCCGCACCAGATCGACAGTCGCTCGGACAGCGTCACGGCCTTCAGCAGCACCCCGGCGCGGCCCGCGAGCGCGGCCACCACCAGGATCCCGGCGGCCGCCCCGGCCGCGGCGCCCACCAGCAGCAATGCCCGGTGCCGGCCGGTTTCGACGGCGCCGCACGACAGCAACGCGAGGACCGCGACCAGCGGCATCGTCAACTTCGCCACCAGGTCCCACGCCTTCGACACGACGACGAACCTGGCGAAGTCCGCACCGGTGTGTCCCCAGCCGCGCACCATGCCGAGGTTCAGCACGGTCCCCGCGACCCCGCCCAGCGGCAGCACGTTCGACACCGCGCTTCCCGACAGGTTCAGCGACAACGCCCGCCCGTGCGACAGCCCCGGCATCGATGCGGTCAGCACCAGCGTGTGCGCCCACAGACCCACCAGCCACACCACGCCCAGCCCCACCGACCACCGCCAGGGCAGCTCCCTGATCAGCTGCCACGCCGCGGACCAGGACAACCCCACCGCGGACGCGTGCCGGGCCGCCCAGTACGCCACCAGCACGCCGGCCAGCAGCAGGAGCAGGCGACGGACCGGGACCCGCGGTCCGGCGACCGGGCTATCGACGGAGCGGTCCATGGTCCCGGCCCACGTCCCGGCGCGTTCGCCGGCTGAACATCCAGGTCACGACGTCTGTCCCATCTCCGTCACCGTACCGGCGCCGTGGAGTCCGGACGGCCGTTTGCCGCGCATCGCGGCAGAGCCTCATGATCCGCAGCGCAGCCTGAAAGAACGCTGAAGCCGGCGCCCGGGACAGCACCGCGGATCCGTTCCCCAACGCCGAAGACGGCGGCGCCGCCGGGGCTCAACGCTCCGGCGGCGCCGCCGTCTTCGATCGTCCGACCAGCGGACCGCGGCGTCAGGCGGTGGGCAGCTGCTGGGCCGGCCGGGCGGTGACGACCCCGGTGGACGCGGCACTGTCCAGGTCGGTGACCAGCCACGCGGTGGCCTCGGCGCCGTCGCTCACGGTCCAGAGGTCGCCGGTGCCGTCGCTGTCGATGTCCCCGGCGTACAGGGTGACGTCCTCGCCGGTGTGGAAACTGCCGGAGAGCAGGTACGACGTGAACGTCGCGGTCCCGTCCCCGGCGGGCACGAAGTCGTTCCACAGGTAGAGCGCCCCGCTCCCGGCCTGCCGCAGGAACAGCGCGGTCCCGCCGGCGGTCTGCGCCGAGGCCAGCGTCCAGCTGCTCCAGTCGCTGCCCCCGGTCGGCGTCGGAACCGTCAGCGGCACCAGGTCCGCGTACCCGCCGCTGTAGTTCGGGTAGTAGGTCAGGAAGCTGCTGCCGTCGTCCTTACCCGCGACCCCGACCAGATCCGGGTAGTACGCCGACGCGTGGTGACCGGCGTTGACCAGCTGACTCGGACTGTGGATCTGCTGCCAGTCGCTGTAGTCGGTGCCGCTGAACGTCCCCGCGTTGATGTTGGAGTAGCTGCCGTCGGTCTCGGTCAGGAACGGCGAGCCGTCCCCG
Source organism: Actinoplanes sp. L3-i22 (assembly GCF_019704555.1). Classification (NCBI taxonomy): domain Bacteria; kingdom Bacillati; phylum Actinomycetota; class Actinomycetes; order Micromonosporales; family Micromonosporaceae; genus Actinoplanes; species Actinoplanes sp. L3-i22. The sequence goes on along the minus strand of NZ_AP024745.1, from coordinate 5,233,992 downwards.
TTGCCGTGCAGGATGACCGCCCCACCGGCGTTCCGCCCCTGCGGGTAGTAGACCAGCACGTCCTGCACGGACCGCCCGGTGAAGCGCCCGGTCACGACCTGGGCCCCGTCGAAGTCGGCCGGGCTCCCCGTCTGACCGGGGCTGAACACCCCGTTGCCGTGCGAGCCCACGTCGACCGCGGACGCCAGCGTGCCGTCCCCGGCGCCCGCCGCGAGCCAGAGGCCCGAGGCGAGCCCGTGCGCACCGCCGGCGGCGACCAGGTCGGGCAGATTGTCGCCGTTGAGGTCGGCGTCGACGGCCGGCGCCGTGGTGGCGGCGAGCGCGGGCGTGCCGGCCAGCGGCAAGGCCAGGAGGAAGGCCAGCGCGGCCACCCGTACACCGGAATGAGTTCGGATCCCCGTTGTCATCACATCCATGATCTTGCATGGCCCCGAAAACCCGGGCAACCCCGTTCCGATCTGTCTACATGAGATCTTCACAACTCGCCGGAAGCGCACTCCAGAGCCAGCGCCAACGCCCCCACCAGCGGCGCGTCGTCGACGAACCGGGCCTCGACCAGCGCCGGCGCGAACGGCACCGACCTGCGCAGCACCGCCTCCACCCGGGGCATGAGGTGCCCGGCCGCGCCCATCATCCCGCCGCCCAGCACCACCCGTTCCGGGTCGAGCATCACGCACAGGTTGGCGATGGTCCGGGACAGCGTCGCCACCGTCTCGTCCAGCAGCGCCGCGACCCGTGGGTCGGCCCCGAGGGGGAACAGCTCGGCCGCGGTCACCGGCCGGCCGAGCAGCGCCGAGCCGCGCCGGGCCAGGGCCGCGCCGGACACCACGTCCTCCATCGGGGCGGCGCCGTCCGCGGCGTACCCGTCGGTGTCCCGGTCCCGCAGGTAGGCGATCTCCCCCGCCGCCCCGTGCGCCCCGGGCAGCACCCGGCCGCCGGCCACCAGCGCGGCGGCCAGCCCGGTGCCCAGGTTGACGTAGAGGCCGGTGTCGACCCCGCGCAGCGCGCCCCAGCGCAGCTCGGCCGAGGCGGCCGCGTTGACGTCGTTGTCGATCGCGACCGGCGCGTCGCCGAACTCGGCCCGGAGCAGGGCGGGCAGGGCCATCCCGTCCCAGCCGGGCACGTTCGGGGCCAGGTGGACCCGCCCGTCGCGGAGCACGCCGAAGGTCGACACACCGGCCGCCGCCGGACCAGCCAGCAGGGTCCGGGCGGCGTCGAACGCGCGGCGGACGGCCTGCTCGGCGCCGGCCGCGCCGAGCGTCGGCAGGCGCACCACGGTGTCCGGGCGGCCGCCGGTGAAGCCCACGGCCGCGGTGGCGATCGCGATCTTGGTGCCGCCGAAGTCGATCGCCAGGACCTTTCCGCCGGTCATCGGGGCTGGCCCCGGCGGGCCAGGGAGTCCAGCGCGACGGCGACGGCCAGCACCGCGGCGGTCACCATGTAACGCACCGACGAGTCCACGTTGAGCAGCAGCATGCCGTTGGTGATCGCCTGGATGACGACGATGCCGAGCAGCGCGGCGTAGGCCCGGCCGCGCCCGCCGAACAGCGAGGTGCCGCCGATCACCGCCGCGGCGATCGCCATCAGCAGGGTGTCGCTGCTGCCGGAGCTCTGGTTGACCGCGGCCAGCCGGCTGGCGGCCAGGATGCCACCGGCGGCGGCCAGGGTGGAGCTGGCGGCGAACGCGATCAGCCGGATCCGGGTGACGTTGATGCCCGCGCGCCGGGCCGCCTCGGCGTTGCCGCCGACCGCGTACATGTGCCGGCCGAACAGCGTGTGCTGCAGGACCAGGTCCAGCCCGACCACCAGGGTCGCGAAGATGATCAGCAGGAGCGGGACGCCGCGGTCGGCGGACAGGATCAGCACGACGGCGGCCAGCGCGATCGCGAGCCCGCCGAGGCCCAGCGCGGTCCGGATCGTGGACGTGACCGGCAGGTCCGCGGCGATCCGCAGGCGGCGGGTGATCAGCGCACTCGCGGTGCGGACGCCGACGATCAGGACCACGATCAGCCAGGCGACCGGCGTGGCCAGCCAGGTGTCGCTGAGGGTGGCGACGAACCCGTCGAACGGCAGGTTGATCGTCCCGCCGCTGCCCAGCAGGTACAGCATCAGCCCCTGCCAGCCGATCAGCCCGGCGAGCGTGACGACGAACGACGGCATGCCGAGCCGGGTGAACATCCACCCGTGCAGCAGCCCGATCAGCGCCGCGCCGGCCAGCGCCACCACGATCGCGGCGAGCGGGTTCCAGCCGTGGTTGACCGACAGGATCGTCATGATCACCGCGGCCAGGCCGCTGACCGAGCCGGCCGACAGGTCGATCTCGCCGAGCAGCACGACCATGATGATGCCGAGCGAGATCGTGCCGGTCGCGGCCATCTGCAGGGCCAGGTTGGTGAGGTTCTCGGCGGACAGGAACCGGTCGTTCAGCGAGCCGAACACGATCGCGATCAAGACCAAACCCAGGACCACGGGCCAAGATCCGATTTCGGTACGGCGTAAGCGCGCCAGCGCCGTCATGCGATGTCTCCCGTGCTGGATCCGGTGATGGCGGCGACGACTGCCTCCGGGGTGGACTCGGCGGTCCGGAACTCCCCGGCGTTGCGGCCCAGTCGCAGGACGACGATGCGGTCGCTGACCGCCCGTACGTCGGCAAGGTTGTGGGAAATGACCAGCACGGCCAGGCCGTGGTCGCGCAGGCGCCGGATCAGGTCGAGGACCTGGGCGGTCTGCTCGACGCCGAGCGCGGCCGTCGGCTCGTCCAGGATGACCACGCTCGGGTCGGCGACCAGGGCCCGGGCGATGGCCACCGACTGGCGCTGCCCGCCGGAGAGCATCGCCACCGGCACCCGGATGTCCCGGATCCGCACGTCGAGCGAGGTCAGCAGGTCCCGCGAGGCGCGTTCCATCCGGATCGGGCGCAGCACCGACCAGCGGGAACGTTCCGCGCCGAGGAACAGGTTGGCGACCACGTCGAGGTTCTCGCACAGGGCCAGGTCCTGGTGGACGGTGGCGATGCCCAGCTGTTGCGCGTCGTGCGGTGTGCTCATCCGTACCGGCGAATCGTCTTTCTGAAGTTGACCTTGATCCGGAATGACCACCCCGGAGAGCACTTTGACCAGGGTGGACTTGCCGGCGCCGTTGTCGCCGACCAGGGCGACGACCTCGCCGGGGGCCAGGTCCAGGCTCACGTCGTCGAGAGCCTGGACCGCGCCGTAGCGCTTGGAGACGTGGCTGGCGGAGAGCACTACTTGATGCCCTCTCGGTCGCACGCGGCCTTGACCGGCGCCGTGCAGATGTCGGCCGCCTGGTAGAAACCGTCCTTGACGATGGTGTCCTTGACCTTGTCGGCGGTGACCGCGATCGGGTCGAGCAGGAACGACGGGATCTGCCCGGTCTTGTTGTCGACCTGCGTCGGCGCCTGCGGGGTCTGCTTCTGCACGACCGCGACGGCCAGTTCGGCGGCCTTCTCGGCCTCGCTGCGGATGTCGAGGTAGATGGTCATGTACTGCTCGCCGGTGAGGATCCGCTGCACCGCCGCGAGCTCGGCGTCCTGCCCGGTGATCGGCGGCAGCTTGGCGTAGCCGGCCCGCTTGATCGCCGCGATCGCGCCGCCGGCCATGCCGTCGTTGGCCGACAGCACGCCGGTGACGGTGTCCCGGCCCAGCGCGGTGATCGCCTGTTCCATCTCCTGCTGGGCCTTGTCCGGGCTCCAGTCCGGGGTGTCGAACTCGCGGCCGATCTTGACCTTGCCGTCGAGCACGTTGTGCGCGCCGGTCTTGTAGTCGGCCGAGCTGGGGTCGGTCGGCGAGCCGTTGATCATGACGATCTGGCCCTTGTCGGTGGTCCCGTTCTTGCCGAGCGCGTCGAGCAGCGCCTGGCCCTGCATCTCGCCGACCCGGACGTTGTTGAAGCTGACGTAGTAGTCGTAGGTGATGCCGGAGATCAGCCGGTCGTAGGCGATCACCGGGACCTTGGCGCGCTTGGCCTGGTTGACCAGGGAGGCCACCGCGCTGGCGTCGACCGCGTCCAGGACCAGGGCGTTCGCGCCCTGGGTCAGGGCCGCCTCGACCTGCTGCTGTTGCTTGGCGGCGTCCTGGTCGGCGTTGAAGTAGAGCACCTTGCAGTCCGCGCACAGGGTCTTGACCTTGGCCTCGAACAGCGGCCGGTCGAACGCCTCGTAGCGGGTGGTCTTGGATTCAGGCAAAAACATGGCGATAGTTTTTGAGTCGCTGCCCGATTTGTCGTTTTTGTCCCCGGCGCTACACGCGCCGAGGAGGAGCAGCGTGGCGACGGCGAAGCTGATTGCTCTCACGGGCACCTCTTTCCAAGGGGATTGAGGAGCATCGTGGCGCGCTCTCGGTGCGTTTGGCAATGACCCTTACGAAATTCGTTAGTGAAGTTTACGAAGGCGTGTGGCAGCCTGGTCCCGTGCAGAGCAGTGCGACCGCCAGTACCACGGCCGTCCTCCGGGTGATGAACGAGCGAGCCGTGTTCGCCGAGGTCTTCCGCCTGGGCAAGGCGTCCCGCCCGGAACTCGCCGGGATCACCGGGCTGTCCAAACCGACCGTGGGCATCACCCTCAACAACCTCGAGGACGCCGGGCTACTGCGGCAGGTCGGCCGCCGGGCCGGCCCGGCAGGAAGATCAGCACTTTTGTACGAGGTGTGCCCCGAGGCCGGCTATGTCCTGGCCGTCGACATCGGGCGGGCGTTCGTCCGCACCGCCCTGGCCGACCTGGTCGGCACCATCGTCGCCCGCAAGGAGGAGCCCTCCCGCGGCTCCTCCGACCAGGACCTGGTCGCCCAGCTCACCAGGCTCGCCGACGAGCTGGCCGCGGCCGCCGGCATCACCCGCACCGACATCACCCTGGCGGTCTACGGCACCCCCGGCATCCACGACAAGTCCGACGGCTCGCTGCACCTCGCGCCGAACCTGCCCGGCTGGGAACGACCCGACAGCCTCACCCAGCTCGGCGACATCACCAAGGCGACGTACGTGGTGGAGAACGACGCCAACCTCGCGGCGATCGGCGAGGCCCGGTACGGCCTGGGCCGCGACGTCCGGCACTTCGTGTTCGTCTCGATCGGCACCGGCACCGGCATGGGCGTCATGATCGACGGCAAGCTGTACCGGGGTGCCCGCGGCGCCGCCGGCGAGGTCGGCTACCTGCCGGTCGGCGACGGCGACCCGCTGCTCGACCAGCCGGAGTCCCGCCGCCGCGGCGGTTTCGAGTCGGTCGCCTCGGCCGGCGCGGTCGTCGCCACCGCCCGGCGGCTCGGCCTGCTCTCCGCCACCACCGCCAAGGAGGTGCTGGACGCCGCCCGGGCCGGCGACCCGGCCGCGCTGGAGACCGTCGACCGGGAGATCGACTACCTGGGCCGGGCGCTGGCCGGGGTGACCGCGGTCCTCGACCCGGAACTGGTCGTCCTCGGCGGCGGCCTCGGCGGGCACGCCGGTGACCTGCTGACCGGGCCGCTGCGGGACCGGCTGGTCAGCCTGGTCGCGCTGCGGCCGCCGCGGATCGAGGTCTCCACGCTGGGCACCGACGGGGTGCTGCTCGGCGCGATCGCGTCCGGCCTCACCGCCGCCCACGACCTGGTCCTGAGCCGCGCCGCCCCGTCCACCCAGTAGCCCGGCCCGTCCACCACCCAGTAGGCCGCCTCGCCCACCACCCGGCAGCCCGCCTCGCCCACCACCCGGCAGCCCGCCTCGCCCACCACCCGGCAGGCCGCCTCGCCCACCACCCGGCAGGCCGCCTCGCCCACCACCCGGCAGCCCGACCCCTCCACTACCCAGCAGCCCGGGCGGGTCGATCGACTGCTGGGCCGCGAACCTTCCTCGGATCGGTCGCACCCGACCACGCTTCCGCTGCCAACCGGGTCCGAGCGGACGGCGGTCCGGCCGGTCAGGCGCGGTCGTGCAGGGTGATCCGGTAGCCGTCCGGGTCGGCGAAGGTGAAGGTGCGGCCGAAGGGGCCGTCGATCGGCGCGGCGACGATGGTGTGGCCGTCGGCGGTGAGCGCGTCGTGGATGGCCTGGACGTCGGTGGCGTGCAGCCAGATCGCGGCGCCGATGCCGGGGTGAGCGGCCGAGTCGAGGTCGGTGCCGGGAACGATGCCGCGCAGGGCGAAGGCGATCGGCTTGGTCTCGAAGACGACGGCGTGCGGCGGGCCGGCCGGCGAGCGGACCAGCCCGAGGTACCGCTCGTAGAACGCCTGCGACGCGTCCAGGTCGCGGGCCTGCAGGGAGATGAAGTCGGGGCCGGTGACGGGCATGATGCTGCTCCTTCTTGTCGTGTCAGTTTGCTGACATGGACGAGGCTATGTCAGAATCCTGACATGAGTCAAGACGGGGCCGGCGTAGATCTCGAAACTTCCCTGGGCTACCTGCTGAAAGAGGCGTCGAGCGCCCTGCGCGCGGCGATGGAGGAGGTGCTGCGGCCGCTCGGGATGAACGTGACCCGCTACTCCTGCCTCGAACTGCTGGCGCAACGGCCGGGCCTGTCGAACTCCGAGCTGGCCCGGGGCGCGTTCGTGACCCGGCAGTCGATGAACGTGCTGCTCCAGGCCCTGGAGCGGGAGGGCTACGTGACCAGGCCGGCGGAGGCGCCGGTGGGAAAGGTTCTTCCCACGCGGCTCACTCCGCAGGGGCGGCAGCTCCTGGAGAAGGCGTCCGCGGCGGTCCGGTCCGTCGAGGTCAGAATGCTGGCCGGCCTGACCGGGCCGGAGCAGACAGCCGCCTTCCAAGTCCTGCAGAGCATGATCCACTCCCTGCGCGACACCAGCGCCGGCTCGTAGCCCCCTCCTCCTCCTGAGGCTCGCCCCCGCCGCCCGGTCCTGGGCCGCCCGGTCCTGGGCCGCCCGCTCCTAGGCCACCCGCTCCTAGGCCACCCGCTCCTAGGCCACCCGCTCCTAGGACCGCTCCTGGGACAGCCCCTAAAGGGCCGCGATCAGGGTGGCCAGCTCGGCGGGGCGGGTCAGCATCGGCCAGTGGCCCGAGTCGATGTCGACCAGGTCAAGATGCTTGGCGCGGGCCAGCTCGGGCAGTTCGCCGGCGGCCAGCCAGTCGCGGGCCTCGGCCGGGGTGAACTCCGGGCAGATCAGGGTCACCGGCACGTCGTAGCGCCGATCGTCGGTCAGCCGGACGACGCCCTGCGCGACCCCCTGCGGCACCGGCTCGGCGGCCGCGGCGAACGCCGCGCGGGCGGTCGCGTCCAGGTCGGCGGCGTCGGCACCCTCGAACGGGACCCATCCCGGGAACGCCATGACACCGTCGGTGATCTCGAAGAAGTCCGCGTACTTCTTGCCGTCCTCGCTCGGGAAGCCACCGATCATCGCCACCTTGGCGACCCGGTCCGGGCGCGCGTCGGCCGCGGCCCAGGCAAGCGTGCCGGCGGCCGAGTGGCCGACGACGACGGTCCGGCCCGGTGCGGCGTCGACGGCGGCCAGCACCGCGTTCACCTGATCGTCGAGGGTGTCGTCCCGGCCGACCGGCAGGGTCACCGGCACCGCGACGCGGCCGCGCCCGGCCAACTCGGTGACGACGTCCGACCACGCACGGGCCGGAAGCCACAGGCCACCGACGAGAAGGATGTTTTCTTCGCTCATGGGGAGCGAATCTAGAGCGCATTCCGGACGATCGGCTTCCGGTACCGTTCGCGGGATGCCGAACGGATCGAGTCCGACCGCCCGGGCGCTGCAGACCCTGGAGATCCTGCAGGCGCGGCCCGGCACGACCGCCGCCCAGCTGGCGACCGCGCTCGGCATGACCGAACGGGCCGCGCGCCGCTATGTCGAAATCCTTCGGGAGGCCGGGATCCCGGTCGAGTCGGTACGCGGGCCGTACGGCGGGTACCGGGTCGGGCGCGGCATGCGGCTGCCGCCGGTAACTTTCACCGCCGAGCAGGCGTTGGCACTGGTCATGGCGGTGCTGGACGCGAGCAACTCGGACGAGCTGGTGGGTGCCGCGCTCGGGAAGGTGATCCGGGCACTGCCGGAGGGCGTGGCCCGACAGGCCGCGGCGCTCCGGTCGTACGCCGCGATTGCTCCTGATCCGACCGCGGCCCGGACCGATCCGGCCACCGCGAGCACGCTGGTGGCCGCCGTCGCCGAACGGCGGCGGGTGATCGTCGCCTACCGCGCCGGGAGTGGCGGGGAGTTCGAGACCGAGGTGGACCCGTGGGCGGTAGTGGTCCGGTTCGGCCGCTGGTACCTGCTGTGCCACTCGCACCGCGCCGACGCGATCCGCACCTACCGGATCGACCGGATTCGCGGAGTCCGGCAGACGCCGCACCCGTTCGTGCCACCGGACGGGCTCGATCCGGTAGCGGTCCTGGAGGAAAATCTCGGCAAGGGCTGGCAGTACCCGGTGCGAATCGTGTTCCACGCGGCGTTCGAGCAGGTCGCACCCTGGATCCGGGCACCGATGGGCATGCTGGAGCCGGCCGGCGACCGATGCGTCCTGGTCGGCAGCACCCGCAATCCGGCGATGTACGCACAGGAGTGGCTGGCCACCATCCCGGTCGACTTCACCGTCGAAGCCGGCCCAGAACTACACGCCGCAGTCGCCACCGTCGCCGCCCGCTTCACCGCCGCCCTCCCCTCCCCGCCACCGGACCAGCCGGACCAGGCCGGCTGACCGCCACCCTGCCGGACCGGCAGCGCCGCTCGATTCACCGACGCGCTGCCCAAGCCGGTGGACGGAGGAAAGAAACCAACTTCTTCGGCGCGCCGCGGGGGACCCCGGCCGCACCGCGGCACCCCCGGCCGATATTCGTCACCGCAGCGGCACCGCGCGTGCTCGGTCAGGCTCGCAGGCACTCCCGATCCCTACGCCCCGCAACAATTCTTGAAGTTTCTTAACAGATAGCTTGACGGCATCCCCCGGCATCTAGTTGAGTCGATGTACCTCTCATCCCCTCTCCAGCCAGTACGTCCCCGACGTACGGAAGGTGAACTATGCCCAGAAGACGGCTTGTGTCGATCCTGGCCGCGGTGAGTGTCGCCATCGCCGGCGCCGCCGCTGCCCTGCTGCCGATGACCGCCTCGAACGCCGCCGCGGCCTGTGTCACCGCGTACAGCAGCTCGCAGGTGTACACCGGTGGCATGACCGCCTCGTACAGCAGCCACAACTGGACCGCCAAGTGGTGGACCCAGGGCGAGACCCCGAGCACCGGCGGCTCCGGCGTCTGGGCCGACAACGGCACCTGCGGTGGCGGCGGCGGCACGACCACACCCCCGGCGACCTGCAGCTACCCGAACTGGGTGGCGGGCCAGTACTACGCGGCCGGCGCGATCGTCCGCTACACCAACGGCCTCTACTACCAGGCCTCGCACGAGAACCCGGGCTACGACCCGGTCATCAGCACCTGGTACTGGTCGCCCTACAGCTGCTCCGGCGGCGGCACCACCACCCCGCCGCCCACCGGCTCCGGGAGCTTCCCGGTCACCGAGGCGCAGTTCAACCAGATGTTCCCGAACCGGATCGGCTTCTACTCCTACGCCGGCCTGATCGACGCTGTGAAAAAGTTTCCTGCGTTCACCACCACCGGCAGTGACACGGTGAAGAAGCAGGAGGCGGCGGCGTTCCTGGCCAACGTCAACCACGAGTCCGGCGGCCTGGTCTACGTCGAGGAGATCAACCAGGCGAACTGGCCGCTCTACTGTGACCGGAGCCAGTCCTACGGTTGCCCGGCCGGGCAGAACGCCTACCACGGCCGCGGCCCGATCCAGCTGAGCTGGAACTTCAACTACAAGGCGGCCGGCGACGCGCTCGGCATCGACCTGCTGAACAACCCGGACCGGGTCAAGAACGAGGCGTCGGTCGCCTACCAGACCGCCGTCTGGTACTGGATGACGCAGCGCGGCCCGGGCACGATGACCCCGCACGACGCCATGGTCAACAGCCGCGGCTTCGGCGAGACCATCCGCAGCATCAACGGCTCGCTGGAGTGCAACGGCGGCAACCCCGCCCAGGTCCAGAGCCGCGTCGACGCCTACAACCGCTTCACCGGCATCCTCGGCGTCACCCCCGGCGCCAACCTCTCCTGCTGAAAGAAAAAATCAACACCTAATTGGGGGTACGGCGTGAGCGCCGTACCCCCAACGCGGAACTAGAGCCGGAACGGGTTGCTGCCCAGCGCCGCCAGCAGGTACCACGCGGTCGCCCCGGTGTGGAAACTCCGGTAGTAGAGGTCGCCGAACCCGGTGTCCAACCCGTCGCTCGACGCCGCCGGAATGCCACCGTTCGACCCCTGGGCCTGCGAGATGTTCCACAGCAGCCGCTTGCTCAGCAACGCGTCGCCCTTGCCCCGGCGGACCGCCAGCGCGAGTGCCGTCTGCCCGGTCCCCTCCAGCCACACCTTGCTGGTGTCGGCGTTGCTGAAGCTGACCCCGTGCACCCCCGCGTCGGACGCGGACAGGTGGTCCAGCACCCAGGTGACCGACCGCCGGTACCGCTCGTCGAGCGTCGCCAGGAACGCCCACACCTGCACGTCCTCCGGGATCGGCGCACGGTTGACGGTGACCCCGTCCGGGTCGGTGCCGGTCCACAGGTGCCCGGTGGAGGATTCCTGCATCGCGGCCACGAAGGAAAATGCCGTCTTCGCCCGGTCCCGCCAGACCCGGTTCCCGGTCAGCGACCCCAGCATCGTGAAGAACGCGCCGACGTCGATGTTGTGCTCGGTCGCCTTGTACGTGATCGGCTGGTCGTCGGCACTGCGCCCGCCGGTGTAGCCGTAGGGAGCCCGGGCCACGTCGAGCGTGTTGGAAAATATCCAACCACCCAGCCGCAGCGCCCCGTCCAGGAAGCGCCGCTGCCCGGTCCGCGCGTAGAGGTGCGCGAACGCCATGCCGGTCCACGCCTGGTTGCCGGTGTAGGCGGCCGGTGAGCCGATGTCGAGCGTCCCGGTCAGCACCGTGAACGAGTCCGGCTGATAGGACGCCCGGGTCCGCCCGTCCCCGATCGGATCGTGCTGCTGCGCGTAGAGCAGCGTGTCACCGAGCAGGACGGCCCGCTCGACGTCCCCGCGCGCCAGCCACGCCAGGATGACCAGCGCGTCGTCGTAGGTGAACGAACTGACGAACGTCCAGGTCGGCGTCTCGAAGAAACCACCGGTGTAGCTGCGGGGCACGCGCAGGGCGTCGCCACTGCCGTACTCGTCGAATTTGTTCTTCAGGAAGTCGAAGCCGGAGCGTACCGAGGCCGGGCTGCACCCGGCGGTCCAGCGCGGCGCCGCGTTGGCCGGAGTCGGAAGATAAGCGCCGGTCAGCAGGCCGGTGAAGGCGCTGGAAGCGACGATCAGCAGGCCCCGGCGGCTGGTCAGAAACGTCATGCGTGGTCCCCTCAGCGGGCGATGTTCTCGACCAGGCGCGCGATGTGCGCGGCGCGCTGCTGGCGGGTGTCCGGGCGGCCGGGCACGCCGGGGCGGCGCTGCCAGGGCAGCGGGCCGTCGGGCCGGCGGTACTCGACGCCGAGCGCGTCGAGGCGGCGAAGATGGTGGGTGAGCCGGCCGGCGAAGTCGGCGTAGTCGCCACCGGCCGGGCTCCAGAGGGCTTCGGCGACCGCGCACAGGCGGGGAAAGGCCAGGTAGTCGACGGTGCGCGGGGAGTCGGCGTGCTCGGTCCAGAGGTTGGCCTGGCCACCGAGGACGTGCCGCGCCTCGTCCGGGGTGAGCTCGGCCGGCACCGGGTCGAAGGCGTAGACGTCGGCGACGGTCAGCGGGATGGAGACCGGGATCGGCTCGTCCGGCGAGTCGGACTGCCGGTAGTCGAGATAGACCTGATCGTCGGGGCAGGCCACCACGTCGTAGCCGCGGCGCGCGGCGGCGACCGCGCCGGTCATACCGCGCCAGCTGGCGATGGTGGTGCCGGGCGCGAGGTCGCCCTCGAGGATCTCGTCCCAGCCGAACAGTCGCCGGCCGGCCGCGGTCAGGTGGTCGTCGAGGCGCCGGATGAACCAGGCCTGCAGCTCCTCCTCCCGGGTCAGACCGAGTTCGATCATCCGCTGCCGGGTCCGCGGGTCGTCGCGCCACTGGTCGCGCGGGCACTCGTCGCCGCCGACGCCGATCCAGCGGGACGGGAACAGCTCGAGGACCTCGTCGAGCACGTCGCGGAAGAAGTCGACGGTGCTTTCCTCCACGTTGAGGATGTTCCGGTTGATCCCCCAGCGGGTGTAGACCTCCAGCGGCACCCCGGCGACGCCGAGCTGCGGATACGCGGCCAGCGCGGCCTGCACGTGACCGGGGGACTCGATCTCCGGGACGATCGTGACGAAGCGCTCGGCGGCGTAGGCGACGATCTCCCGGACGTCGTCCTGGGTGTAGAAACCGCCGTGCGGGCGACCGTCCGCCGGTGACTCGCGGACCGCGCCGACCTGGCTCTCCCGGCGCCACGCGCCGACCTCGGTGAGCCGCGGGTACTTCTTGATCTCGACCCGCCAGCCCTGGTCGTCGGTCAGGTGCCAGTGCAGCGTGTTGAGTTTGTGCAGCGCCATCAGGTCGATGAAGCGCAGCACGTCGTGCTTGGGCAGGAAGTGCCGGGCCACGTCGAGCATCGCCCCGCGCCAGACGAACCGCGGCTCGTCGAAAATTTCCACCGCCGGAATCGCCCAGCGCCACCCCGCCACCTGCGACCGGCGGAAAATTTCCGCCGGCAAAAGTTGCCGCAGCGCCTGGCAGCCGTAGAAGACTCCGGCCGCGCCGCCGCCGATGATCGTCACCCGCTCGGCGGTGACCGTGAGCCGGTACGCCTCGGGGCCGAGATCGTCGGCGAGACCGAGAGTGATCGTGGCATCGTCCGCCTCGCGGAACGGCAGACCGGTGGCCGGCCGCAGCGCCTGCTGGAGCCAGGCGAGCACGCCGCTGAGCTCGTCGGGCGCCGACAGGGTGCTGCGGGAGCTCAGGACGAGCTCGCCCTCATCGGTGGTGAGGGCGAGCGGGCGCGGGGTCAGCCGAGGGGTGGTCCGGCTGGAGTCGACGGCAGGGGTGGACCGGCTGGACTCGACCACAGAGGCGGGCCGGCTGGAGTCGACCGCAGGGGTGGACCGGCGGGAGTCGAACAAGGTGGAACCTAGCCCTTCACAGCGCCGGCGGACATTCCGGCGACGAGGTTGCGCTGAATGATCAGGAAGAACACGACGACCGGGACGGAGAACAGGACCGAGGCGGCCATCTGCCCGCCGAAGTCGGTGCCGGTGTGCGGGTTGGTGAACGAGGCCAGCCACACCGGCAGCGTGTACCGGCTCTGGTCCTGCATGAACGTGTAGGCGAACAGGTAGTCGTTCCACGCCGCGATGAACGCGAAGATGCTGGTCGAGATGACTCCCGGTGCGACCAGCGGGAACAGCACCTTGGTGAGCACGCCCCAGGTGCTGGCGCCGTCCATGTAGGCGGCCTCCTCGACCTCGGCCGGGATGGCGACGAAGAAGCCGCGCATCACCCAGATCGAGAACGGCAGGACCGTGGCGACGTAGGCCAGCACCAGCGCCGCGTACGTCCCGAGCAGGTCGAGGCTGTTGAACATGACGAACATCGGGATCAGCAGGGCGGTGCCGGGCAGCATCTGCACGGCCAGGATGACGACCATGATGGTGCGCCGGCCGCGGAACCGGAACCGGGACAGCGCGGCGGCGGCGAAAATTCCCAACACGATCGACGCCGCCACGGTCAACACCACCACGATCACGCTGTTGCGCAGGTTGACGAGGAAATTTTCCTGCGTGACCGCGTTGACGAAGTTGCTGACCGTCGGGTGGTAGGGCACGAAGTGCGGGGTGGCGGTCATCACCTCCGGCCGCGGCTTGAACGCGGTGTTGACCATCCAGTAGACCGGGAAGATCCACACCAGGCAGAAGATCGCCGCGATGCTGTTGACCGCCCAGCGGCCGCGTGGCCTCACAGGTCCTCCCCCGATTTCAGCAGGCGCCGGATGTAGAACGCGGTCAGCCCGAGCAGCAGCAGCGTGGTGACCACCGAGATGGCCGCGCCCTGGCCGATGTGGAAGCCGACGAACGCGGTCTTGTAGGTGAACACGCCCAGCGTCGACGTCGAGTCGCCGGGCCCGCCGCGCGAGATCAGCCAGATCTGGTTGAAGACGTTGTAGTCCCAGATCACCGACAGGATGGTGACCAGCAGCAGGGTGGGCCGCAGGTGGTTGAGCACGACGATCCGATAGACCGCGCGCTCGGTCGCGCCGTCCAGCCGGGCCGCCTCCTTGTACTCGACGGGCACCTGCGTCTCGGCGGCGTTGAGCGTCAGTGCGATGAACGGCACCGCCTGCCAGACGATCAGGAACCAGATCGCGATGTACGCCCGGGTCGGGTCCTGTGCCCAGTTCAGATCCGTGGTGTCCCCGAAGATCCCGAGCTGGTCCAGTGCCCAGTTGACGATCCCGTAGCCGGGCTGGAACAGCCAGTTCCAGACCAGCGACGACGCCACGTTCGGCATCGCCCAGGCCACGATCAGCACGACCGTGACGGTGTAGCGCATCCACAGCCCGAGCCGGGTGAGCAGGTGCGAGACGCCCATCCCGATCAGCACGCTGCCGGCCACCATCGCCGCGGTGAACAGCACCGTGCGCAGCAGCGACGCCCAGAACGCGGGGTCCGCGAGCAGTTCGCCGAACTGGTCGAAGCCGACGTAGGAGTACCTGCCGGTGAACAGCGTCCGCTGGTTGTAGTCGGTGAACGCGGTGAACAGCAGGAAGCCGATCGGCGCGAGCGTGACCACGGCCAGCACCAGGCCGGCCGGGCTGAGCAGCCACAACGGCGCCAGGTCACGCCGGCGCCGGCCGGGCCGCCGCGCGGGCGGGGGTGGTGCGGCCGGCGTGGTGCCGGCCGCATCCTTGAGAACGGTGGTCGCGGGCACGACGGTCACTTACCGCCGGCGAGCGTGCTGTCGAGGTGCGAGTCGAACTCCTTGGCGGCGTCCGCGGGCGACTTCGCGCCGGAGGCGACGTTGGAGAACACCTGGTTGATGCTCTTGTCGCCCTCGAGCGTCGGCCACTGCGCGGCGGCCGGGGTCGCCTTCGAGGTCAGCGCCGCGGTGAAGAAGCCCTTCTGCTGCTCGTTCAGGCTGGGCTGGGCGGCCTCGATGCCCTGCGTGCTGTTCGGGATCCAGCCGTCGTTGCCGAACACGTTCTTGTCCTGCACGGTCGGGCTGGCGGCGATCTTGGTCCACTGCAGGGCCAGCTCCGGGGTGTCGCTCTTGGTGGCGATGCCCCAGTCGGAGCCGCCGAGCATCACGGGCTGCGCCTTTCCGGACACGCCGGGCAGCGGGAACGTACCCAAATCGTCTTTTTTGATCTTGGGGTTGGCCTTCTGGATCAGACCGAGGGAGCCGGCCGTCGACAGGATGGCCGCGGTCTTGCCGTCGGCGAAGACCTGGTTCTGGTCCGGGGTGATGGTGTCGATGGCCTGCGACGCCTTGGTGGAGTAGGTGTTCTGGAACGTCTTGAAGTCGGCCAGTCCCTTCTGCGCCTCCGGGCTGGCGAAGCCGCCCTTCCAGGCACCGCCGTCGCTGGCGGCGATGTCGCCGCCGGCGTCCCAGACGAACTGCATGCCGGCGTACCAGTACTGCCCGGGCAGGTAGAACGGCGAGAAGTCGGCGGCCGGGTTGGCCGCCTTCACCTTGTCCAGCGCGGCGGTGAGCTCGGCGTAGGTCGTCGGCGCGGCGGTGACCCCGGCGGCGGCCCAGGTCTTCTTGTTGTAGATGACCGCGCGGGCGCCGGCGAAACCGGGCACCGCGTAGAGCGCCTTGTCGACCGTCGCCGGTTCCTCCAGACCCGCGAGCCACTTGCGGCCCTGCCGCAGATCATCCGCGTACGGCGTCAGGTCGAGCAGCCCGCCGTTGGCCGCGAAGCCGGGCACCTGCGTGTTGCCCAGGTCCAGCACGTCCGGCGTGCCGCTGGTCGACAACGCCGTGCTGATCTTGGTGGTGATGCTCTCCCACTGCTGGATCTGCACGTCCACCTGCGCACCGGTGGCCTGGGTGAACTGGTCGTTGATCGCCTTGATGGTGGCGTCGGTGTAGTCGCCGTCCATCACCCAGACGGTGAGCGTCTTGCCCTCGCCGCGGGTGTTCGGCACGGTCTTCGGCGAGCCGTCGTCCCCGGCGGCCGAGGTTCCGCCACCCCCGCAGGCGGTCAGGGTCAACAGGGTCGCGGTACACAGGGCGGCGGCGGCGATATAACGGCGTTGGCGCATATGGTGCTCCTTCATTATTTGTTCCGGCCCCGATTACGGGTCGGGTTCTTCTCGGGAAGGCGATGGGCGTCGACCGCGCGCACGGTGAGCTCGAGTGCCTCGGCGGTCCGCTCGTAGGTGCGCTGGGCGACCGCGACGTAGATCATGTCGAGGACCAGCAGCTGGGAGTGCAATGCGGAGAGCGCGGCCAGGCGGAACGTGGTCTCCTGCACGGCGGTGGTGAACACGACGTCGGCCACCTCCGCCAGCGGAGAACGGCTGTAGCTGGTCAACGCCACGGTCAGGGCCCCGTGATCGGCTGCCTCGGCAAGCGTTTCAATCACTTCCCGGGTACGACCGGAGTGCGACAACCCGATGGCCACGTCCCCCGGCAGCAGCAGGGCGGCGTTGGTCAGCGCGGTGTGCGAGTCGACGCGGTGCCAGACCGGGACCCGGATCCGTTCGAGCCGGAACGCCATCTCCCGCGCCGACGTGCCGCTGCTGCCCAGCCCGAAGATCTCCACCCGGCCGGCGCCGGCGATCGCGGCCGACACCCGCTCGATGGACGCCATGTCCAGGCCGGCCGCGGTGTCCTGGATGGCCCGGGTGTCGGCGGCGGTGACCACGCCGAGCACGTCGGTGAGCGGGTCGCCGGGGGCGATGTCGCCGCTGATGTCGGTCTCCCACCGGGCCTGCTCGGCCCGGCCGGTCTCAGTGGCGATCGCGACGCGCAGGTTCGCATAGCCCTTGAAGCCCAGCGTGCGGCTGAACCGGGTGACCGTCGCGGTCGACGTCCCGGAGCGCTCGGCCAGGTCGACGATGCTGGCGTTGGCCGCCGTCTCCGGATCGTTCAGGATCGTCTCGGCGATTCTCGCCAGGGCCTCCGGCATCGCCGGACCCTCGATCCGGAGCCGTCCGAGCAGCCCACCGCTCTCACCCGTCACTGTGGTCATCCTTTTCATCGCACGCCGTTGTTGATGAAAATTACGACCGCCGGGCGGTCTAGTCAATAAGTCTTTCCTATGTTTCGATCTCGTTCATGGAACTGGTGGTGGGCGTGGACGCGGGTGGCACCGCGTCGACCGCCGTGGTCGCGACGACCGGCGGCACGGTCCTCGGGCGGGGGCGAGCCGGCCCCGGCAACCCGCTGACCGCGGGCGCCGGCAACGCGGCGGCGGCAGTCGTCACGGCGGTCCGCGCCGCGCTCGGTGGGCACTCCCCCGCGCTGGTCCGCGCCGCGACCCTGGGCATCGCCGGGCCGGCGACCGCGGCGCAGTTCGCGCCGGCGCTGGCCGCGGCCGGGGTGCGCGGGCCGGTCGCCGTGGTCGGCGACGTGGTGACCGCGTTCGCGGCCGGCAGCCCCGCCCCCTCGGGCGCGGTGCTGATCGCCGGGACCGGCGCGATCGCCGCGGCCGTGCACGCCGACGCGGTGGTGCGCACCATCGACGGCCTGGGCTGGCTGCTCGGCGACGAGGGCTCCGGCCGGTGGCTGGGCCTGCAGGCGGTGCGCGTCGCGGTCCGGAACTGGTCGGCGCCGCTGGCCACGCAGCTCGCCGCGCGGACCGGGGCGGGCAGCGCCGACGAAATGGTCTACTGGGCGCAGGCGCTGCCCTGGGAGGAGATCGGGGCGCTCGCCCCGCTGGTCTGCGCGGCGGCCCGGGCCGGGGACGAGCACGCCGCCGCGATCGTGGCCGAGGCGGTCACCCACCTGGTCCGCACCCTCGATGAGGTGCGGGCGGAGGGTCCGGTGGTGCTCGGCGGGGGGCTGCTGGCCGGTGATACCCCAGTCCGCGACGGGGTGCTGGCGACGCTGCGCTCGCGCGGGCAGCATCCGGCGACCAGCCGCGATCCGGCGGCCGGCGCGGCGTGGCTGGCGGCGCGGCCACTCAGTGCGCTCGACCCGGCGTCTCTGCACGAGGCGCTGCTCGGCCGATCCTGATCAGTCGCCGCCCCGACCCGGCAGGGCCGCCCGGCGATCACGGCGCGCGTGGTGACGAACGCGGCGCGGCCGCCGGCCGGCCCGGACCCGGTCTCGGCGTGCCGCTACGCCGCGCGGCGCGGTGAGGTCTCCGGCTCCTCCGATGCCGCGGGCATGGCCGGCTCCACCGGGAGCGCCGGGGACACCGGCAGGGTGAACCAGAAGCGGCTGCCGCCGCCCGGGTTGGCCTCCACGCCGACCGTGCCGCCGTGACGCTGCACGATGCGCTGCACGATCGCCAGGCCCAGCCCGGTACCCGGATAGCGCTCGCTGCCCTCGGCGCGGGTGAACGCGTTGAACACCTCGGCGTGCTGCCCGGGCGGGATGCCGATGCCGCGGTCGGCCACCTCGACCCGGCACACGCCCGGCTCCGGGCGGATCGCCTCGACGGTCACCTGCGCCCGCCGGCCGGGCGGCGTGTACTTGATCGCGTTGCCGATCAGGTTGTCCAGCACCTGGCGGATCAGCGTCGGATCGCCGAACACGGTGGGCAGCACGATGTGCTCGACCGTCGCGTTGGCGCCGCTCTCGTCGAGCCGCTCGGTGACGATGTCGCCGACCAGCTGCTCCAGGTCGATCTCGGTGATCCGCAGGGTGGCGTTGTCGGCGGTCGCGTAGCCGAGCAGGTCGTCGATCAGCCGCTGCATGAGCGCGGCGCTACCCCGTACCCTAGTCAGGTAGCTCTGTTGTTTCTCGGTCATCCCGCCCTGATCCGCGACGGACAGCAGCTCCGAGTAGCCGATCACGTTCGACAGCGGATTGCGCAGGTCGTGGGCGATCACCCCGGCGAAACCGACCAGCTCCTCCTCGCGGATCCGCAGCTGCTGCTCGACCATCTCCCGGCGCTCGATGTCATGACGCAGGGCGGCGGTCGCCCTCTCGACCCGGCGCAGCGCCCGGTCCCGGGACGTCACCACGATCACCGTGAGACACGCCAGCAGCAGCGTCAGCACGCCCCCGATGACCACCGCGCCGCGGGCCATCCACTCCTGGGAGGCCGGGATCAGGCGCTCGGTCGGGCGGAAGACCAGCATCCAGTGCGGGGCCCCCGGGGTGGGGACGCCGATCCGGGCGACCCGCAGACGGGACTCGGTCCGGGCCGGCGACGGCCAGGACACCAGGGTGACCGGCGGATCGGCGGA
Organism: Actinoplanes sp. L3-i22; assembly: GCF_019704555.1. Lineage (NCBI taxonomy): Bacteria > Bacillati > Actinomycetota > Actinomycetes > Micromonosporales > Micromonosporaceae > Actinoplanes > Actinoplanes sp. L3-i22. The sequence goes on along the minus strand of NZ_AP024745.1, from coordinate 5,214,694 downwards.
GACGTCGACGAACTTCACCGCCACCTCGTCCGCGCCGAGGATGTCGACCGCCTCGCCGAGGAAGTCCCGGCCACGGAACGTCATGGTCACCCAGCCGGTGAACCGGCCGCCGCGGTCCCGCACCGGCGCTGCCACGGTGAACGCGACGTCGCCGCCGTCGGCCGGGCGATAGCTGGAGCTCGCGTCGACCGTGCTGTCCGAACGCACCTTCCGCAACACCTGCCCCACCGGGGTGATCGAGGCCAGATCCCGGCCGGGCTGCGGGGTGCTGCCGTCCAGGGTGCGGACGAACACCGGGAAGTAGTGCTCACCGGTGCCGGCCGCGCCCGGCGTCAGGGTCAGGCCGGTGCTCCCCCGGCGGCGCCAGTCGGCCTGCACACCGCCGATCGCTCCGGTCCGGGCCTCCACGACGTAACTGACCGCGACCGCCCCCGGCAGCCGGATGCTGTTGATCGGGCCGGTGATCGCCGCGAACGCGCTCTCGTCCAGCTCCGGCTGCGCGCCCATCGAGGCGGACAGGTCGGCGAGGGTGACCCCGTACTGGCCCAGTTCGGCCATCACCATCTTGGTGATCAGGTCCTGTTTCTGCTCGAACGCGACCTTGCTCCAGCGGTGCGCCGACTCGTGCAGGGCGACCGCCGACAGGGCGGTGCCGAGCACACCCAGCACGACGACCAGGGCAACGATCAAACCCGACCGCCATCCCGGTACGTAGCCTGGCCCCTCGGCGGCACGCATACTTGCGACGTTACGGGCCGGATGGGGCGCGGGCTTCGCTATCGGCCATCGTCAATCGAGCGGCTGAGCGGCCGCCGAGTCGCGCACGTGTCGATCGGCATCATTCCAGCGGCCTGACCTCACTCCGGTGACCCGGCACCACTCCGGCAGCCCCGCCTCATCCAGCCGGGCCCGCGCCACTCCGGCAGCCCAGCGCCCTCCAAGCGAGCCGGCACCACTCCGGCAGCCCAGCACCCTCCAGCCGGGTTCGCGCCACTCCGGCAGCCCAGCGCCCTCCAGCCGGGCCGACGTCACTCCGACGCCCGACGTCATCCAGGTGGGTCGGTGTCACTCCGACGGCCGAGCGTGTCCGCGCGGGCGAGGTAGAGCGTGCGCTCGCTGTCGTTGCGGGTCAGCTCCGCGGCTCGGCGGAACTGGCCGGCGGCGTCCGCGGGCCGGCCGAGCAGGGCGAGGAGCTCGCCTTCCGCGGCCGGCAGCTGCGGATAGTCGCGGAGCGCCCGCTCGGCGCCCAGCGCGTCCAGGATGCCGAGGCCGCGGCCCGGGTCGCCGGCCAACCCGGCGGCGACGGCCTGATTGAGCCGGACGACCGGGGACGGCTGCAGGTAGGCGAGGATCTCGTAGAGCGCCGCGATCCGGGTCCAGTCCGTGTCGACGTAAGCGAACGCCCGGGCGTGACATGCCGCGATGGCCGCCTGCAGCGTGTAGCTGCCGCCGCCCAGCGACTCGGCCCGCTCCAGGGCGGCCAGGCCCCGCCGGATCAGCAGCCGGTCCCACCGGCGCCGGTCCTGATCGCCGAGCAGCACCGGGCGGCCCTCGGCATCGGCCCGGGCCGGCAGCCGGGACGCCTGCAACTCCATCAGCGCGAGCAGGCCGTGCACCTCGGGCTCGTCCGGCAGGAGACCGGCCAGGATCCGGCCCAGCCGCATCGCCTCGTGGCAGAGCCGCGGCTGGGTCCAGTCCGTGCCGCTGCTCGCGGCATACCCCTCGTTGAAGATCAGGTAGAGGACGCCGAGCACCGTGCCGACGCGCTCCGCGGTCTCCGCCGGGGTCGGCAGCGAGAACTCCGCGCCGGCCGCCGCGAGCGCCCGCTTGGCCCGGACGATGCGCTGGGCGGCGGTCGCCTCGGGGATCAGGAACGCCCGCCCGATCTCCGCCGTGCTCAGCCCACCCAGCAGCTTCAGCGTCAGCGCGACCCGGCCCTCCACGGCGAGGGCCGGATGCGCGGCGGTGAAGATCAGCCGCAGCAGGTCGTCACCGAAGTGGTCGTCGAGCGCGTCGACGAGCTCCGCCTCACCGTCGCTCTCCCGCCTCTCCGCGTCCCGGCCGAGCAACGCCAGCTTCTCGGTGTACCGCTGCCGCCGCCGCAACACGTCGATCGCCCGGTGCTTCGCGGTCGCCCGCAGCCACTGGCCGGGCTCGGCCGGCACGCCGTCGCGCGGCCACTGTTCGAGGGCGATGACCAGGGTGTCCTGGGCCAGTTCCTCGGCCAGGCCGACGTCGCGCACGAGCCGGGCCAGCCCCGCGACCAGCCGCGCCGACTCGATCCGCCACACCGCGTCGAGCACCCGCTCGACCGCCGCACGATCCGCCCCCACCAGCACCGCCCTCCAGCACCGCCCTCCAGCACCGCCCTCAGGTACCGCCCATCAGCACCGCCCATCAGCACCGCCCTCAGGTACCGCCCATCAGCACCGCCCATCAGCACCGCCGTCCGGTACCGCCCTCCGGTACTGCCCTCCGGTACCGCCCTCCGGTACCGCCCTCCGGTACCGCCCTCCGGTACCGCCCTCCGGCCGCGTGAACGCGCCCGCCCTCACCGCACCGGCCGCCACCAGCGCGGACCGCCGATCCCGACAACGCACCGGCCCGCCACGGCACCCGCCGCCATCAGCATCATCCGCTCGTCTCGGGGACACGCCCGGCCGCCGCCGGACCCGCTGCCATCAGCATCATCCGCCCGCATCGCGGACGCGCACGGTCGCCACCGGACCTGCTGTCAGCAGCGCAGGTCGCTGGTCAGGCCGGGGCCGGGAAGTCCTCCGGGCCGAACAGCTTCAGCACGTCGACCTCGCCTTCCCACTCGGGCCACAGGTCACGGTGCACCCGGAGGAACCGGGACGCCCATTCGACCGCCTCCTCCTTCGAGCGCACGTCGTAGATCGCGTAGCTGATGACCTCCTTCGACTCGGCGAACGGCCCGTCGACCGCGGCCAGCTCGCCGCCCGCCAGACTCACCCGGGCGCCGCTCGCGCTCGGCGCCAGGCCGGCGGTGTCCAGCAGCGCGCCGGATTTCGTGGCCTCCTCGCCCAGCGCCATGATCGCCGCCATCAGCTCGGGCGGGGGCGGCGTGGTCGAGTGCCGGCCGCGCAGCAACGTCAGGTAACGCATGTCGTGCTCCTTCATTCGGTACGAGCGCCGGCCCGGTCAGGCAGCGACGCGACGGTATCGGTGCGAGCGCCGGCCCGGTCGAGCGGCGACGCGAGGTATCGGTGCGAGCGCCGACCCGTCAGGCGGCGACGCGATCAGGTCGGAACGAACGCCGCCCCGGTGAGGCAGCGACGGGATCATGTCGGAACGAACGCCGGCCCGGTCAGGCGGCGACGGGATCGTGTCGGTCCGAGCGCCGGCCCGGGCGGGCGGCGACGCGACGGTAGTGGGTGAAGATCGTGGACAGCCAGGCGGACGCCAGGATCACGGCCGCGGTGAAGGCCAGCAGCGCCCAGGCCGGGCCTCCGGTGCCGGCCAGTGCCAGGAACGCCACCAGGAAGAAGACGCCGGTGACCCGGGAGAACATCGCGAGGCCCCGCTGACCGTCCGCGCCGAGCCGACGGGCAAGCAGCAGGCACCCCGCGACCAGGCCCAGGAACCCCACCCCGCCGACCGCGAAGTGGGCGATGCCGTGCCCGCTGACCGGCACCACCTCGGGCGTGCCGACCGGGAAACCGCGACCCGGGTCGGCGGTGAAGAACGCGGCGCCGACCATGCCCAGGCCGTACAACGCGAGCAGCGTCGGCGCGGGCCGCTGGCGGATCGCCTGGTGGATCGCGATCGCCCCGGCGATGACCAGGACACCGCTGACGAACAGATTCAGGCTGTGGATCCAGCCGTAGGTCCCGTTCGCCAGCATGCTCCACGCGTGCCGGGTGGGGTCGAAACCGTCCCGGACCGCCACCTCGGTCAGCGAGACCACGACGTAGAGCGGACCGGCCGCCACGCCCGCGGTCAGCAGAGTGCTCGACAGCCGCCTCATGACATCTCCTCATGGTTCACGGGCCGCCGTCCGGCCCTTCACCCTCTCTCTCGAACGGCGGACGCGGGTTTCGACACGACGCCAGAACTTTTCTCGCACGGATTCGGGGCGGGGCTCACGGCGTACGCCGAAATCGGGTTTTAGATCTTGATCTCCCATTTGTCGAGCTCGGCGAGCCGGGCCTGCAGCGAGGCGCGGATGGCGGTGATCGCGTCGGCGCCGATCGCGAGGCGTAGCGGCGGCTCGGGCAGGTCGACCAGGGCCAGGATCGCGTCGGCGACCTGGCCGGCGTCGCCGAACGCGGACGGCGGCAGCTGGGCGAAGTCGCTCAGGAACTTGCCGACGGTCGGCGCGTAGACCTCGTCGGGCAGGACGGCGTGGGCGGTGGTGCCGAACTCGGTGGCGAAGATGCCCGGCTCGACCAGCGTGACCCGCACCCCGGTCGGTGCGAGCTCCTCGGCGAGGGCCTCGCTGAGCAGCTCGACCGCGCCCTTGGACGCCGAGTAGACGCCTGAGGAGGCCCAGGCGAGCTGCCCGTTCATCGACGAGAGCTGCACGATGCGGCCTCTCGACGCGCGCAGGGCGGGCAGCGCGGCGCGCAGCACGGCCAGGTTGCCCAGCACGTTCGTGTCGAACAGGGTGCGGGCCTCGGCGTCGCTGATCTGCTCGATCGCGCCGAACAGCCCGTAGCCGGCATTGTTGACCAGCACGTCGAGGCCGCCGGCGGCTTCGATCGCGGCGCTGATCGTGGCCTGCGCCGCCGGGGTGGTGATGTCCAGGACGATCGGCGTGACCCGGTCCGGTGCCTGTTCGGCGAGGTCGGCCAGCAGGTCGCCGCGGCGGCCGACGGCGATCACGTGGGCGCCGCGGGTGAGTGCCCGGGCGGCGACGAGACGCCCGAATCCGGAGGTGGCGCCGGTGATCAACCAGGTGTCGGACATGGATGGCTCCTTGGTGCGAGATCGTGCTCCCGGATGGGATGCGTCAATCAGGCCACGCGCCGGAGCCGGGTGGTAAGGGCGAAAATGGCCCTCTCCTACCTAGGAACGACAGGGCCACCCGGGCCGATGGCAAGGCCGCCTCCGGGCGGCACCATGGGGGCATGACGAACAACGGCGAACTGGCGAAATTCCTGCGTATGCGGCGGGCCGCGCTCAGCCCGGAAGCGGCCGGCCTGTCGCCTCCGGCAGCCCGGCGGGTGCCCGGGCTGCGCCGTGAGGAGCTCGCGTCCCTCGCGGGCGTCAGCGTCGACTATTACACCCGGCTCGAGCAGGGCCGGCCGATCACCCCGTCCGAGGCGGTGCTGGACGCGATCGCCTCGGCCCTGCGGCTGAGCCCGGCCGAGCGGGACTATCTGCACACCGTTGCCCGGCAGTCGGCGCCGCCCCGGCGGCACACCTCGCGGGCGCAGTCCGTGCGGCCCGGTCTGCTCGCGCTGATCGAGCAGCTCGGCGACACCCCGGCGTTCGTGCTGGGCCGGCGCACCGACATGCTCGCCACCAACCGGATGGCGCGGCTGCTGTTCGCCGACTTCCGGGCGATGCCGGCCCGGGAGCGCAACGCGACCCGCTGGCTGATCCTCGACGAGGGCGCACGGTCGCTGTTCGCCGCGGACTGGGAGCGGGTCGCCGCCGACATGGTCGGGACGCTGCGGATGGACGCGGCCCGGCATCCCGACGATCCGAAGACGATCGCGCTGGTCGGCGAACTGTCGATGCGGAGTCAGGACTTCCGGCGCTGGTGGGCCGAGCAGAGGGTGGTCGAGTTCACCCACGGCACCAAGACGCTGCACCATCCGCTGGTCGGCGAGCTGGTCCTGGAAACCGAGGCGCTCACCCTGCCCGGGGATCCGGATCAGGCGCTGATGGTCTACCTGGCCAAGCCGGGGTCGCCGGCCCGGCACGGCTTGGACCTGCTGGCTGCCTGGGCGGGGCCTGAGGCACCCGAACCCGTCGTCCGGCCGGCACCGCTGCCCTCGACGGCCGGCGGTGGACTCGGGAGGGACCAGTGAACGCGGCCCGCTCGCGGGCGGCGGCGGGCCGGTCAGGTGTACGACCGCACACTGCGGATGCGGTCGTACACCTCCAGACTTTACTACTCGAGACCGGCCGGAACGGTGTCCGGCACCTCGGCTCCGCGGTCGGCGGCACGGAACACGATCTTGGACTTCTCGATGTTGGCCGGGTCGCCCTCGCAGTCCACGACCACGATCTGGCCGGGGCGCAGCTCGTTGAACAGGATCTGCTCGGAGAGCGTGTCCTCCAGCTCGCGCTGGATCGTGCGGCGCAGCGGCCGGGCGCCCAGGACCGGGTCGAAGCCCTTCTTCGCCAGGTACTTCTTGGCGTTGTCGGTCAGCTCCAGACCCATGTCCTTGTTCTTGAGCTGGCCCTCGATCCGCGCCACGAAGATGTCCACGATCTGCAGGATCTCCTGCTCACGCAGCTGGTGGAAGACGATCGTGTCATCGATACGGTTCAGGAACTCGGGCCGGAAGTGCTGCTTGAGCTCGTCGTTGACCTTGATCTTCATCCGGTCATAGGTGCTGTCGGTGTCCTCGGAGGCCTGGAAGCCCAGCGACACCGCCTTGGCCACGTCCCGGGTGCCGAGGTTGGTGGTCAGGATGATCACCGTGTTCTTGAAGTCCACGATCCGGCCCTGGCCGTCGGTCAGCCGACCGTCCTCCAGGATCTGCAGGAGCGTGTTGAACACGTCCGGGTGGGCCTTCTCGATCTCGTCGAACAGCACCACGCTGAACGGCTTGCGACGGACCTTCTCGGTCAGCTGCCCGCCCTCGTCGTAACCGACGTAGCCGGGAGGGGCACCGACGAGCCGGGACACCGTGTACCGGTCGTGGAACTCCGACATGTCCAGCTGGATCAGCGCGTCCTCGGAGCCGAACAGGAACTCGGCGAGGGCCTTGGACAGCTCGGTCTTACCGACACCGGACGGGCCGGCGAAGATGAACGAGCCCGAGGGGCGCTTCGGGTCCTTCAGACCGGCACGAGTACGCCGGATCGCCTTGGACACCGCGGCGACCGCGTCCTCCTGGCCGATGACGCGCCGGTGCAGCTCGTCCTCCATGCGCAGGAGCCGCGTGGTCTCCTCCTCGGTGAGCTTGTAGACCGGGATCCCGGTCCAGTTGCCCAGCACCTCGGCGATCTGCTCGTCGTCGACCTCGGACACCACGTCCAGGTCGCCGGCCTTCCACTCCTTCTCCCGCTGCGCCTTCTGACCCAGCAGGGTCTTCTCCGAGTCGCGCAGCTGGGCGGCACGCTCGAAGTCCTGCGAATCGATGACCGATTCCTTGTCCCGGCGCACCTGGGCGATGCGCTCGTCCAGCTCGCGCAGGTCCGGCGGCGCGCTCATCCGGCGGATGCGCATCCGGGCCCCGGCCTCGTCGATCAGGTCGATCGCCTTGTCCGGCAGGAACCGGTCGGAGATGTAGCGGTCCGACAGGGTGGCCGCGGCGACCAGGGCGGCGTCGGTGTAGGAGACCCGGTGGTGCGCCTCGTAGGCGTCGCGCAGGCCCTTGAGGATCTCGATGGTGTGCGACAGCGACGGCTCGCCCACCTGCACCGGCTGGAAGCGGCGCTCCAGAGCCTTGTCCTTCTCGAAGAACTTCTTGAACTCGTCGATCGTGGTCGCGCCGATGGTCCGCAGCTCACCGCGGGCCAGCATCGGCTTGAGCAGCGACGCCGCGTCGATCGCGCCCTCGGCGGCGCCGGCGCCGACCAGGGTGTGGATCTCGTCGATGAACAGGATCACGTCGCCGCGGGTGTTGATCTCCTTGAGCACCTTCTTCAGGCGCTCCTCGAAGTCACCGCGGTAGCGCGAACCGGCCACCAGGGCGCCCAGGTCCAGCGTGTAGAGCTGCTTGTCCTTGAGCATCTCGGGCACCTCGCCCTTGACGATGGACTGCGCCAGGCCCTCGACGACCGCGGTCTTGCCGACGCCGGGCTCACCGATCAGGATCGGGTTGTTCTTGGTGCGGCGGGACAGCACCTGCATGACCCGCTCGATTTCCTTCTCCCGGCCGATGACCGGGTCGAGCTTGCCCTCGCGGGCGGACTGCGTCAGGTTGACCCCGAACTGGTCCAGCACGGTCGAGCTGGTCGGCGTCGCGGCACCGGGGGTGGCCGACTGCGGCTCCTTCTCGGTGTAACCGGCAACCAGCTGAATGACCTGCTGGCGCACCCGCCCGAGATCGGCGCCGAGCTTGACCAGCACCTGGGCGGCGACGCCCTCGCCCTCACGGATCAGGCCGAGCAGGATGTGCTCGGTGCCGATGTAGTTGTGGCCCAGCTGCAGCGCCTCCCGCAGGGAGAGCTCCAGCACCTTCTTGGCCCGGGGAGTGAAGGGGATGTGGCCGGCCGGCGCCTGCTGGCCCTGGCCGATGATCTCCTCGACCTGCTGGCGGACGGCTTCCAAGGAGACCCCGAGGCTCTCCAGAGCCTTGGCGGCGACGCCCTCGCCCTCGTGGATCAGGCCGAGCAGGACGTGTTCCGTCCCGATGTAGTTGTGGTTGAGCATCCGGGCCTCTTCCTGGGCCAGGACGACCACCCGGCGAGCCCGGTCGGTGAACCGCTCGAACACGACACTCACGTCCTCGCAGCGAAGCCCCACGCGCCCCGCCCCAGGGAACGCACGCGCACGTGCGGAAACGGACAGGTGTCACGTGCGCTGAGTCAGAGCCTCTTGGCGTTCGCGCGCGGCCCGCGTGGGGAGCCGCGCAACGCTCGTGCAGGCGCGCTGCTCCACCACCTTACAACGGCGACAGCCTACGATGAGGGTGGGAGGACGCCCATGACCGCAACGCGTGACCGCCGACCCGTGCCCGACCGAGCCCGGAAGCGCGCCATCCGGGCGCTGGCCGCCGAGCTCGGTGTGGCGTACTCGGTCGCAGCCCGGCTGCTGGCCGCCCCGGCCCCGGCGCCGACCCGGCATTCCCAGCCGGGCTTCCCGACCGGCGGGGACGAGCACCGGGCCTGGATGTTCCATGCCCGGGCGAACCGGACCTTCCACGCCCGGGTGCACGACACCCGGCTGGCCACCGAGTTGCCGACCGGCCGGGCCGAGCATCTGGTCCGCCGGTTTCCGCCGCTGCGTGCGATCGACACGGCCGGGCCGCTCTACGCGGGCGAACACCGGCAGTCGCTGATCGCGATGCTGTACGCCGTTCTGGTGCACGAGTCACCCGAGTTGCTACCCCGGCCGGATGAACTCACCTGGGCCGCCGACCTGGGCGAGGAGTCCGCGGTCGACGTCCCCTGCGCCGATCTGGACCGGGCGGCCCGCCGGCTGCTCGACGGCGAGCGCTGGCGGCTGTGGCCCCGGATCGACGCCGCGCTGACCGCCGGTGAGGACGCGCGGGACCGGCGGGTCCGGGACGCGGCGATCACCCTGGGTCAGGAGTTGCGGTCGACCAGCCTGCGCGGGTCGGTCGACGGGGCCCGGCACATTCTGGACGCGCTGCTCGCCGGGCCGCACGGGGCCCGGCCGCCGGGCACCCGGGTGTGTCTCGACGGGCGGGACGGGACGGTGGTCGGCGCGGAGTGGACCGCGGGCGGCCCGCCGACCGGCTATCTGGTGCGGTTCGACGATGATTCCGCTGCTCAGGCCGTACCGTCGCAGGAATTTGACCTTGATCGTGGGACCACGGCGGAGCCGGATCTGATCCCCGGCTGACGGTCAGGCCGCCGGGACAAGGATCCCCGGCTGACCGTCGGGGCGTAGTGCTGCGGGCGTCAGCCGTCGGGGCTGCGGGCGTCGGGCTGCGGGGCGTCGGGGCTTGGCTGAGGGTCAGGGGGCTGGGGCGAGCACCCAGACGACCTCGCACTCGTCGCCGGCGCCGGCGTTGGCCCAGGTGTGTGGCTCGCGGCCGGGGAAGGTGAACGCGTCACCGGCGCTGAGCAGCACCGACTCGCCGGTCAGGGTGATCGTGAGCTGGCCGCGGACCACGTAGACGAACTCGACCTCGCAGTCGAGCGTGTAGAGCTCCGCTCCGCCGCTGCCGCCCGGCTCGACGGTCGAGTGGATCACCTGTAGGTGACTCTGCGTGCCCGGAGTGAGCAGCAGCTCGCTGACGTTGCTGCCGCCGAAGTTGATCGGGCGGCCCTCGCCGGCCCGGACCAGCGATGTCGGCGGCGGCTCGAACAGCTCGCCGACCCGGATGCCGAGCACCTCGCAGATCGACACCAGCGACGCCACCGACGGGGACACCTCGTCGCGTTCGAGCCGGCTGATGAAGCCCTTGTTCAGACTTGTCGCGTCCGCGACCTGCTGCAGAGTGAGCACGCGGGCCTGCCGGGCGGAGCGCAACCGCCCGCCGATCGCCGCGCTGGTCGCCGGCGGCTGGGCCACCCGTCGCACCTGGCCTGCCATCTGCCCACCGCCCCCTATCAAGATCCGGGAGCATTTTCCCGGACCGGCCATCGTTAAATCCACGCAACAAAGGTTGCTTCAGAGGAAACTCGGTCCTAGTCTCCCCGCATCGGTCCGAGACGAAGGACACAACGCCATGACTGACACAGAGCCCCAGCGCCCCCGCATCACCGAGGTCGAACAGCACGGCATCGACACCATCCCGGCGTCGGACCGGCACTCCCGGCCCCTCGACCTGTTCCGCATCCAGTTCGGCGGCGCCAACACGTTCGCCACCGTCATCCTCGGCACGTTCCCGGTGCTGCTGGGCCTCTCGCTCGGGCAGGCGATCGCGGCGACCGTCGCCGGGGTCGCCGTCGGCGCGCTGTTCCTCATGCCGATGGGCCTGTTCGGGCCGCTCACCGGCACCAACAACGCGGTCGCCTCGGGCGCGCACTTCGGCGTCCGCGGCCGGATCGTCGGCTCGTTCCTGTCGCTGCTGACCGCGATCGCCTTCTACTCGATCTCGGTCTGGGTCAGCGGCGACGCGGTGGTCGGCGCGCTGATCCGGCTGGCCGGGGTGCCCGACTCGGACCTGCTGCGCGGGGTCGTCTACGCGGTGCTCGGCGCGGCGGTCATCGTCGTGGTGATCTACGGCTACGCGTTCATGCTCCTGGTCAACAAGGTTGTCGTGGTCGGCAACACGCTGTTGATCCTGCTGGGCATCATCGCGTACAGCGGGAAATTGGATCTTGGTTATGATCCTGGCCCCTCGGCCTACGCGCTGGGCTCGTTCTGGCCGACGTTCGTGCTGTCCGCGCTGATCGTGATGGGCAACCCGATCTCGTTCGGGGCGTTCCTCGGCGACTGGTCGCGCTACATCCCGGCCGGCACCAAGCCGTCGCGGCTGCTCGGCGCCACGTTCTTCGCCCAGCTCGCGACGCTCGTGCCGTTCCTGTTCGGCGTCTTCACCGCGACCCTGGTGGCCGGCGAGGCGGACTACATCGTCGCGCTGATCAACATCTCGCCGGCCTGGTACGCGCTGCTGCTGATCGTGGTCGCGTTCCTCGGCGGCCTGTCCACCGGCATCACCTCGCTCTACGGCACCGGCCTGGACTTCTCCTCGGTGTTCCCGCGACTGAACCGGGTGCAGGCGTCGCTGTGCATCGGCACGCTCGCGTTCGTCTTCATCCTGGTCGGGCGGCTGGCGTTCGACCTGCTCGCGAGCGTGAACGCGTTCATCGGCGCGATCGTCATCTGCACCACGCCCTGGATGATCATCATGACCATTGGGTACGTCGTGCGCCGCGCCCACTATCGCGAGAGCGACCTGCAGGTGTTCAACAAGGGGCGGATCGGTGGGGCGTACTGGTTCCACAAGGGCGTCAACTGGCGCGGGATGGCCGCGTGGATCCCGTCGGCGATCGTGGGGCTGCTGTTCGCCAACTATCCGCCGCTGATCGAAGGGCCGTTCCGGAACGTGGCCGGTGGCATCGACATCAGCCTGCCGGTGTCGATCGGCACGGCGGCGGTCACCTACCTCGCGCTGATCTTCATCTTCCCGGAGCCGCGGTATGTGTTCGGGCCGGACGGGCCGCTCGGGGTGCCCAGCTCGGACGGTCCGATGCCGGAGATCGTGGATGATCATGGCGCTTCGTCGCATCGGGTGCGGGCGCGGGCCGCCTCGGTCCCGGACTGAACGGTTCCAGACTGAACGACCTGCGGCTGTGATCCACCGCTCACGGCCGTGAGCCCGGCGCTAGTCGGGTGTTCAGCCCGGCGCGAGCTGGTCGTTATGCACTGAGATATTGTGAGGAATAACGAAATGTCCGCTCCCCGGATCATCCGGAACGGTCGCGTCGGCCAGGTCGACGCGACCGTGGTCCCCCGCTTCGCCGGCCCCGCCACCTTCGCCCGGCTCCCCCGCATCGACGAGGTCTCCGACGTCGACGTCGCCGTGATCGGCGTGCCGTTCGACGCCGGGGTCTCCTACCGCCCCGGCGCCCGCTTCGGCCCGGCCCACGTCCGCGAGTCGTCGCGGCTGCTGCGCCCGTACAACCCGGCCGCCGACGTCGAGCCGTTCGCCAGCCAGCAGGTCGCCGACGCCGGCGATCTCGCGGTCAACCCGTTCGACATCGAGTCCGCGATCGATCAGATCGAGGCGGGCGCCCGAGCGATGCTGGAACGCGCCGCCCACCTGGTCACCATCGGCGGCGACCACACCATCGCGCTGCCGCTGCTGCGCGCGATGGCGGCCAAGCACGGCCCGGTCGCGGTGGTCCACTTCGACGCGCACCTCGACACGTGGGACACGTACTTCGGCGCCGCGCACACCCACGGGACACCGTTCCGGCGCGCCTCCGAGGAGGGTCTGATCGACCGTTCCGGATGCCTGCACGTCGGCACGCGCGGTCCGCTCTACTCCACGACCGACCTGGCCGAGGACAAAGAGCTGGGCTTTCACGTGGTGCCGAGCGTCGAGATCGACGACCTGGGCGCCCGCGGCATCGCCGAACGCATCCGCGAACGCGTCGGCGACCGCCCGGTCTACCTGTCCGTCGACATCGACGTGCTCGACCCGGCGTTCGCGCCCGGCACCGGCACGCCGGAGGCCGGCGGCATGACCAGCCGGGAACTGCTCGCGGTCCTGCGCACGTTCGGCGACCTGAACCTGGTCGGCGCGGACGTCGTCGAGGTCGCCCCCGCCTACGACCACGCGGAGATCACCGGGATCGCGGCGTCCCACGCCGTCTACGAGATCCTGTCCGCTTTAGCCCCTAGGAAAGATTGATGACCGTCCTCGCGGCCGCCCGCGCCCTGGTGTCCGCCTTCGGCGCCCACGACACCGCCGCCTATTTCGGCAGCTTCGCCGCCGACGCGACCTTCGTCTTCCACACCCATCCGGCGCCGTTGCGGTCGCTCGCCGATTACCAGCACATTTGGTACGGGTGGGAGCGCGAAGGCTTCCACGTGATCTCCTGCGAGTCGTCGGACCAGCAGGTCCAGATGCTCGGCGAGGTGGCCGTCTTCACCCACCGGGTCCACACCGTGGTCCGCACCGGCGACGGCGAGGAGTCCCTGGACGAGCGCGAGACCATCGTCTTCCGCCGCGAGCCGGACGGCCGCTGGCTGGCCGTCCACGAGCACCTGAGCCCGTTCCCCGGCTGATCGGTTGACGAGCCGGCGTACTCACCACGAGTGACGGCGCCGGCTCGACCAATCAGTTTCCTGCCCTATTCGAAATCGAACTCACCATTCTTGGCGCCAGCGATGAACTGCTGCCACTCCCCCTTGCTGTACACCAGGACCAACTGCCGTGGGCTCTTCGAGTCCCGCACGGCAACAAATTCTGGGGTGGCCGCGACCTCCACGCAAGAAGTGTTGTTACAGAATGATGAGGTACGCCAGGGAAGGTCAGCCGCCTGGCTATCGATATACATAGTCCTGCTCCAGTAGGATTTCATCTGTTACTCGGGGAAAGTTGCCAGCTCACAGATTCCGCGACGACATCTCCGCGAAGGGTCGCTCCGTCCGACCTCGTCAACGCCTCACTCAGCAGGCCGGACGGCAATTGCCGATCCGGTCATGCGCGATCTCCGGTCTGCGCTCCGATCGGGTGCGGCATGAACTCGTCGATCAGCAATGGAGTTTCTGCCTGCGTGCTCACTACAGTCTCGTAAACAGATCAGATATTAGGCGGCCCGGGCGATCTCGCGACTCGCCACGCCGCTGTCGGGAAAGTATTTTCTGGCGGCCTCCGGCACGTGAGGTGACACGCCATCATCCGTCGATGTATTCACATAATATGGGTACTCGACGCCGCGTCACCGTCTACACGCTCGTCACCATCGCGCTCGGCACCGCACTCTGCGCGGGCCTGTCACCGCTGGCCCTCGCCGCGGTGGGTGACCTCATCGCCGAGGACTGGGTTCGCCTCGGCAACATCGGCCAGGCCTACGGCGCCGCCTCAGCGATCTTCTCGGCCCTCGCGCTCGCCGGCGTCACGGCATCGCTCGTCTATCAGGCCCGTTCGGTCGGCCAGCATCGGGTTCAAGCCGTGCGCGAGCAACACGCCGACATCCTGAACATGATCTGCGCAGACCCGGAGACCTACGCGCCTGCGCTGAACCGCGAGCTGATCGGTCAAACCCCGCTTCAGGTGCGAAGGCACGTCTTCCTCGGGCGGGCGTTCCGGTACTACGCGTTCGGATACGCGACCGAGGTCATCGCCGAGGCCGACCTACGCCTGGAGATCTTCCCGGAGGTGTTCGGCACCGAGCCCGGCCGGACGTTCTGGGCCGGCGCCCGGACCCTGTGGCTGAACTCCGGCAACCCGGATTACCGGCGGCTGGCCCGCGTCGCCGACGCCGAGTACCGCAAGGCGGTCGAGGCCGGACCGCCGCAGGTCAACCCGGATCCGGGCCGGGTTCCTCCGCACGGTCACCCCGTCGGCGGCACGGCCGGATCGCATCGCCGGAACGCCGCGACGGCGGCGACGGTCGTGGCGGGAGCGCTGCTGGCCGGTTGGCTGACCGCCCGCAGCCGGGAACGCCCTCGTCGGGTACGCGGATGAGGCCGTCTACATCCGGGCTTTGAGGACGTCGACCTCGCAGCCCGGGGCGAACGGGTCGAAGCCGTGCCCGGCCAGCCACCGCACGTTGAGCAGGCTCCGCAGCGACCACCAGGCCCGAATCGCGGCCAGGTCGGAGCCGGGCCCGTAGCCGGCGAGCACGTCGGCGAGCCGATCCTCATGGCCCAGCGTCAGCGTCGCCAGGTCGAACATCGGGTCGCCACGCCCGGCCTCGGACCAGTCGAGCACCCCGGTGACCCGATCACCGTCGGTGAAGATATGCGTGATCTGCAGGTCGCCGTGGGTGAACCGAGGGGCGTACGGCCGAAAGGCCCCCTCGGCGACCGCACGGTTGCGAGCGACCAGCCCGGCCGGGAGAACCCCGTCCGCGACCAGCAGCTCACACTCGGACTCCAGCTCCGCCCGGACCAGCGGGTCGACCCCGCGCCCGGCCCGCTCGGGCAGCGGTGCGTCGTGCAGGGTGCGCACGACGGCCCCCGCGGCGGCCCAGGCCGCGGGCGAGGCCGGCGACGGCTCACCGAGCAGGCCGAGCGCCTCGCCGGGGAGGGCGCCGAGCGCGATCACCGACGGCTGGCGCCACAGGATCGGGGCGGTCGGGATCGGCGCCGCGGCCATCGCCGCGGCCTCGGCGTCCAGCCGCGCCGGATCGGCGTCCACCTTGAGGAAGACGTCACCGACGCGCAGCGTCACCCGCTCGGAGTGCGCGACCACCACCTGAACCTCGTCCACGCCGATCAGTATCGCCCGGCACGAGCGCATCATCGGCAGGTGGGAACCGCGGCCCCACCGGGTACGTCAGAACGTCATGATTCGGACCCGCATGTCGACCCTCGTGCTGACGATCGGCCTCGCCACGATCGCCGGCTGTGCCCAGCAGGACTCCGGCACCTCGGCCGGCGCCACCCCGCAGACCAGCAACGTCCCCGCGACGACGGGCGCCACCACGATGTTCCCGCTGGACTTCTCGCGGACCGGCGGGATCGCCGGCCTCGACGACCACGTGCACATCGACCCGGACGGCACGATGACGGTCGCCCACAAGGGGAACACCGCCCAGCCGGTGCAGCTGGGCGCGCCGGTGCTGGCCGCGTTGGAGCAGGTCCTGCCCGCGGAGAGCCCGAAGGAACCGTCCGCGAAGTCGGCGATCTGCGCCGACGGCTTCGTCTACCAGCTGACCACCCCGGCGTGGACGTACACCGCCGACGACTGCTCGGGGAACAGCCCGGACCTCGAACACGCCCTGGACGTGCTGATGCCGATGCTGCAGGGAAAGCCGGTCAGCCCGGCGAGCCCCAGCTGAGCCCGCGTGAAAGGCTCCTCCCATGGAGAAGCTGATCGATGTAGGCGCGGGATCGGTCTGGGCCGAGGACACCGGCGGCGACCTGCCGCCGGTCGTGCTGCTGCACCCGGGCGTCGGTGACTCCCGGATCTGGGACCCGGTCTGGGCTCGGCTCGCCGGGCAGCACCGGCTGATCCGGTACGACGTCCGGGGCTTCGGCCGCTCGGAGCCGCCGACCGGCCGGTTCTCCCGGCTCGACGACCTGCGCCGGGTGCTCGACCGGCTCGACGTCGGTCCGGCGCTGTTCGCCGGTTGCAGCATGGGCGGCGGCTCCGCGCTCGACCTGGCCCTGGCCGAGCCGGACCGGGTCCGCGGCATGGTGCTGGCCTGCCCCGGCATCTCCGGCGCCCCGATCCCGCAGGATCCCGGCGACGAGCCGGACAGCACCGATCCGGACGTGTTCCTGGAGCAGGGCGTCGCCCGGTGGGCGCGGGCCGGTCGCGACCCGCTGGTCGTCGAGCAGCTGCGGTCGTCGATCCGGTTCTGGCTGGGCTGGGGCGACACCCTCGCCGACGACGGCGACGCCTGGTCCCGGCTGGAACAGGTGAAAACGCCCAGCGTGCTGCTGCTCGGCGACCTCGAACGCCCGTCGTTCGTCCCGGCCTGCGTCGAGGCGGCACGCCGTATCCCCGGCTGCCGCCTCGTGGAGGTCCCCGCCGCCGATCACTTCGTGCCGCTACGGGCGCCCGGCACCGTGGTCGCGGAGCTGGGCGCCCTGTCCGGCGACGGTCAGCGGTAGAGGCGCAGGTCGGCGACGCTCCACCAACTGGTGCTGCTGCCGGTCGAGGTGATCCGCAGGTAGCGGGCCCGGGTCGGCCGCAGGTCCACGGTGGTGAGCTGGCCGGTCCCGGTCCCGCTCGCCGCGGTCGTCCACGTCACGCCGTCCCGGCTGACCGCCAGCTGCCAGGCCCGGGCGTAGTCGCCGAGGTTCCCGCCACTGTCGATCGCCACCTTCCGGAACACCCGGGTCGCCCCCAGGTCCACCTGCAGATACTGGCCGGGTGCTTGCGCGGCGCCACTGGACCAGCGGGTGGCGGCGTCACCGTCGACGGCCAGCGGGGCACCCTCACCGGGCGGCGACGCGAGCGCGGTCGCCCCGGTCAGCGGGATCTCGCCGGGCCGCGCGTCCACCGAGCGCGGCAGCACGAACGTGGCGAGCGCCCCACCGGGCAGCGTGTACTCGAAGATCCGCGAACCGAGCGCCACCGCGAACGTACGGGGATCGTCGTTCTCGTTGTGCACCACGATCGCCGTCGAGCCGTCCGGATTGCGGAACGCCACGTCCATGATCTGGCCGTTCCAGCCGGTGGTGCCGAACGACGTGCTGGCGATCCGGACCGCGCCGGGCCGCACGAACTTCGACAGGTGCCCGATCGTGAAGAACTCCGCGTCCGGGCGGACCGTCCCGTCGGGCAGCACGGTCAGCAGGCCGGTGCAGGTGGCGCAGCCGCCCAGGTGCGGCCCGCCGGTGCTGTCCAGGGCGATGTTCCAGTTCACCACGGATTTTCCCCAGTTGCGGGTGACGCCGATGGCGAGGGTGCGGGCGTGCCAGGTCAGCGTGCCCCGGAAGATCTGCTCGTCGGTGTCGCCCACGCCGTGCGAACCGGAACACTCGGTGAACCAGACACCCTTTTCCGGGTACGCGTCGTGCAGCGCCGTCTGTGCGCTCGGGTCACCGGAATAGCAGTGGTAGGCGGTCCCGGCGATCCATTTCGCGGCCGGCGTGTCCAGCAATCGGTAGGGATAATCGGTTTCCGGATCCTCCCCCGCGGGCGTCGACGCGACATCACCGGGATGGGTCTGCCAATTGTGGTCGTACCCGAGAATCTTCGTCCGCGGGCTGACCTTTTTCAGCAGCGGCCCGAGTCGCTCGATCACCGCGGCCTCCTGCCGGACCGGCATGTCGGTGCCGGGATAACCGCCGGGCTTACGGTTCTGCGGCTCGTTCTGCACCGTCAGATAGTCGATCGGCACTCCGGCGGCGGCATAGGCCTGCACGAACTTGACCAGGTAACGCGCGTAGGCGTCATAGATCGCCGGGTCGTCCTTGAGCCGCCCGCCGACGAGCGAATCACCGGACTTCATCCAGGCGGGCGGGCTCCACGGCGTACCGAGAATGCGCAGTTGGGGGTTGATTTTCCGGGCTTGACGCAGCAACGGCAGAATCTGCGCACGATCGTGGTCGACGCTGAACCGCCGCAGCCCGAAATCCGTCTGCCCGGCCGGAACATCGTCATAGGTGTAATGTTCAGCGGCCGCCGTAAAATCGGATGACCCGATCGGCTGCCGCAGAAAACTCACGCCGATCCCATTTTTTTCAAGACCAAATAATTGGCGTACGGCTTCGTCGCGCGCCCCAGGCGCAAGCCGATAGAGCACGCTGGCCGACGAATCGGTGATCGCCGCCCCGAATCCGTCCATCCGCTGATAGGTCCACTCCGGATTGACGACGATCGTGGGCTGCGTGCTCGCCCCCGTGCGGAGCGCGACGGGCGCCCGCTCGTGCAGAAGCTCACTCCGATCCACGGTGGTGACCCAGACCCGCGCCTGCGTTGTTTCATGATGCCGGGGCCCGGCCACCGCCGCCGACCCGGGAACGCCGAGAACCAGCCCTAGCCCGAAAAGGGCCGCCGCACCACGCCGCATGACGTCTCCTCACTCGACCGAGTGAGTCCAGAATTGTTACAAGCCAATATCCCCGTCAATACGTTCCAGTTCCGGAACCCATGAAACAAATGAAACAGCGACTTGCCCACGCGGTGCGGCGCGCCACGACTGCAGCACGGCGCGATGGCGACGCGGCACGGCTGGGGAGACAACTACGCGTTCGGCGCGGCTGGGGACTCCCCGGCGAGGGCGGCGCGCAACGGATCCGGCAGCGGGACCGTGTTCTCGGCCAGTCTGTAGGCATTCCGGAACGCCGACCTGACCGCCTCCGGCGTTGCGGCGGGGACGGTGTCCTCGACGGCGCCGACCGTGGACGGGTCAAAGGGATAGCCGAGTTCGGCGTAGGCCGGGGTCAGGACCGCGCGCAGGTCGGCGACACCGCTGACCTGGATGACCGTGCTGAACAGCCAGCCGTCACGGGTCACCCGCTGGGCGGAACCGACGATCTTGGCACCGGCCGCATGGAGGCTGTACTCGCCAGGGCAGTACTCGTTCGGAACCGGCCCGATGCGCGCCGGAACCCCCAGCTCGACCAGCACCGCAGCATGCATCGCCGCGAAATGACGAAACCGCCCGGCCGGGTCCGGTGGCAACGGCCCGGACCGGTGGACGTGGTCGATCACCACACTGCCCGGCCCATAGACCGCGAGGCTGCCACCCTGCGGCCGAACAACCGGCACGTACCCGAGTCGCAAAACCCCCGCCGCGGCCCTGTCGTAACCGGGCCGCAGCGTGTCCCGCCGACTGAAGGCCGCCGTCGGCCCCGGCGAATAGACCCGCAGGATGTCAACGGCGTCGCCGAGGCCACGCCGAAGCAGCAGCGGCCCCAGCTCGGCGTCCTGCTCCGGACCACCGCCAACCGGTTCGCGAAGCAGCACAATCCCCGAGCCGCCACCAGCCGAGCCACCACCACCAGCCGAGCCCCCACCACCAGCCGAGCCCCCACCACCAGCCGAGCCCCCACCACCAGCCGAGCCAGCGCCAGCGCCAGTGGCCGAGAGGTGGCGAGGGATGGACGCAGGGTTGTCGCCGGCCGGGCCGCCGTGCGGAACGGTGGCCGGGCCGGCGTGCGGAACGGTGGCCGGGCCGGCGTGCGGAACGGTGGCCGGGCCGGCGTCGACCTCGTCGTCGTGCTGGGTCACAGGTGGGCGATCGCCGATGCCGGGTTTTCGATGGCGTCGGCAACCCGGCGCATGAAGCCGGCCGCGACGACGCCGTCGCAGACGCGGTGGTCGAAGACGAAGCTCATCTGAGTGATCTTACGAACGCACAGGGCGCCGTCGACGACCCAGGCCCGGTCCAGGATCCGCCCGAAGCCCAGGATCGCAACCTGCGGATGGTTGATGATCGCCGCGCTGCCGTCGACACCGAGACTGCCGTAGTTGTTGAGAGTGAACGTCCCGACGGAAAGTTCCTTCGCGCTGACCCGCCCCTCGCGCGCCGCCGCGGTCAGGCGACGAATTTCTTCGCCGAGCCGGGTGGTAGTCATTTTCTCCGCGCCGATCACCGCGGGCACCAGCAGACCCCGGTTGCCCTGCACGGCGATGCCGAGGTTGATCGCACCGGACTCGACGATCTCCTGCCGCTCCGCGTCGAACCGCGCGTTGAGCACCGGGAACTCACGCAGCGCGGCCACCGTGAACCGCGCGATGTAGGCCAGCAGACCAGGCCCGCCGGGGTTGCTCTCGCGCAGTTGCCACAACGCGGTCGCGTCCACGTCAACCCAGACGGTCGCCTCGGGAATCTCCGCCCGGCTGCGGCTCAGCGCCGCCGCCGAAGCCTTCCGGAAACCATTGAGCGGTACCCGCCGCTCCCCGCCCGCCGCGAAGGAATCCTCCACCGCCTGGGCCGAAGCCCCCACGCCCGCACCCGCACCAGCACCAGCACCAGCACCAGCACCAGCACCAGCGAAGGAAACCTCCGTCGCTTCCGCCGGGGCCTCAGCACCGGCGAAGGAAACCTCCACCGTCTCGACCGAGGCTTCCGTAGCCCCGAAGGAAATCTTCGACGTCTTGGCCGGGGCATCCGCGGCATCGACCGCGAAGGAAACCTCCGCCCTCTCTGCGGAGATCTCCGCAGGGTCGGCGAAAGATTTCGCCGCCTGGGGCGGAGCGGCCAACGCGCGCTCGACGTCGGCACGCGTGATCACGCCGCCGCGGCCGGTCGGTTCGACCTTGCTCAGGTCGAGGCCGTTGCTGCGCGCCAGATTGCGGACCAGCGGCGACACGACCTGCGGCGGCCGGATGTGCGTGGGCGGCGGGATCGGTCCGCGGGGCCGGCGCTTGCGGCCCGAGCTCGACGACGCGGTGGTGCCGTACCCGATGAGAACGTTGCCGGACCCGGCCTTCTCCTCCTCGCGATACGCCTCCCCCGCCGCCGAAGGAACTTTCCTACCCGCCGCCGGAGACTCGGTCCCAGCCCGCGCCGAAGGAACCTTTCCACCCGCCGCCGAAGGAACTTTTCCACCAGGCGCCGAAGGACCCGCCCCACCCGACGCCGAGGAACTCGACACGGCCGATGCAGGAGGCCTTGAGCTGGCCTGCGCTGACGGGCTTGAGCTGGCCGGCGCTGTGGGGCTCGAGACGGCTGACGCTGATGGGCTTGAGCTGGCTGCTGCTGGGGCGGGCTCTACCGTGATCAGGGGGGCGCCGACTGCGAGGGTGACGCCGGCTGCGGCGTGCAACGTTGCGACTTTGCCCGCGTAGGGGGACGGGACCTCCACCATCGACTTCGCCGTTTCGACCTCGGCGATCGCCTGGTCGATCTCGACGACATCCCCCTCGGCGACCAGCCACTGGACGATCTCCGCCTCGGTCAGGCCCTCGCCGAGGTCCGGCAGGTGAAAGATCATCACTGCTCCCACTGCAGGTCGTCGACGGCGTCCAGGACCCGGTCGACGCCGGGCAGCTGGAAGTGCTCCAGCTTCGGCGGCGGGTACGGGATGTCCATCCCGGTGACCCGGCGCACCGGCGCCGCCAGGCTGCTGAAGCACCGCTCGGTGACCCGGGCGGCGATCTCGGCGGCGACCCCGGCGAACCCGGACGACTCGGTGACCACCACGGCCCGCCCGGTGGACCGGACCGCCGCGCACACCGTCTCGTCGTCGAACGGCACGATCGAGCGCAGGTCGACCACCTGCAGGCTGCGCCCCTCCTGGGCGGCGGCCTCGGCGGCCTCGAGGGCGACCGGCACCGACGGCCCGTACGCGATAAGCGTCGCGTCCGTGCCGGCCCGGCGGATCAGGGCGGTGCCGATGCCCGGCGCCCGGACCGGGAACTCGATCTCCTCTTTGCTCCAGTAGAGCTTCTTCGGCTCCATGAAGATGACCGGGTCGGGAGCCTCGATCGCCGCGCGGAGCAGCGCGTACGCGTCGGCGGGCGTGGCCGGCGTGACCACCTGCAGGCCGGGCGTGTGCGCGTAGTACGCCTCGGAGGAGTCGCAGTGGTGCTCGACCCCGCCGATGCCACCGGCGTACGGCACCCGGATCACCATCGGCAGCGTGACCCGGCCCCGGGTCCGGTTGTGCATCTTCGCGACGTGGCTGATGATCTGCTCGAACGCCGGGTAGGCGAACGCGTCGAACTGCATCTCGACGACCGGGCGCATGCCGTTCATCGCCATCCCGACCGCCATGCCGACGATGCCGGACTCGGCGAGCGGCGTGTCGTAGCACCGGTCCTCACCGAACTCGGCGGTCAGCCCGTCGGTGATCCGGAAGACGCCGCCGAGCGCGCCGACGTCCTCGCCGAACATCACCACGCCCGGGTCGGCGGCCATGGCATCGCGCAGCGCCCGGTTGAGCGCGTGGGCCATCGACAACTTGTGGTGCACCGCGGTGCTCATCGCTGGGCTCCTTCCCGGCTCAGCTCGTCGGCGACCAGCGCCGACTGTTCCCGCAGCTGCGGGGTGGGGGTGCTGAACACGTACGCGAAAAGGTCTTCGGGGTTGGGGGTGATGTCCTGGTTGAGGCCGTCGCGCAGGTGCGCTGCCGCGCGCTCGGCGTCGGCGGAGAATTCCTTCGTCACCTCGTCGGTGAGCGCGCCGCGGCCGGTCAGGTAGGCGCGCAGCCGGGTGATCGGGTCGCGGCCGGCCCACGCGGCGACCTCGCTGTCGTCGCGGTAGCGGGTCGCGTCGTCGGCGTTGGTGTGCGCCTGCATGCGGTAGGTGTGCGCCTCGACGAGCTGCGGCCCCTCCCCCGCGCGGGCCCGTTCGACGGCGGTGCCGAGCACGCTGAGCAGGGCGGCCATGTCGTTGCCGTCGACGCGTTCGCCGGGAATGCCGTAGCCGATGCCCTTGTGGGCCAGTGACGGCGCGGCGGTCTGGCGGGCCAGCGGGACGCTGATCGCGTACTCGTTGTTCTGCACGAAGAAAACCACCGGTGCCCGGAAGACGGCGGCAAAGTTCAACGCTTCGTGGAAGTCGCCCTCGCTGGTGCCGCCGTCGCCGCACATCGCCATCACCACGGTCGGCTCGCCGCGCAGCCGGGCGGCGTGTGCCACGCCGACCGCGTGCGGCAGCTGGGTGGCCAGCGGCGTGGTGTGCGGGGCGACGCGGTGCTCGTAGGGGTCGTAGCCGCAGTGCCAGTCGCCCTTGAGCAGGCTCAGCGCCTCGACCGGGTCGACGCCCTTGACCGCGGCGGCGATCGTGTCCCGGTAGGTCGGGAACAGCCAGTCGCCGGCGTCGAGCACCTGCGCGGCGGCGACCTGGCAGGCCTCCTGGCCGTGCGACGACGGATAGACCGCGAGCCGGCCCTGCCGGACCAGCGCATATGCCTGGTCGTTGAGCCGCCGCGCGGTCGTCAGCAGCCCGAGCGACCGCAGCAGGGTGGCGTCGTCGGGGACGTCGCCGGTCGCTTTTCCATCGGGGTCGAGGAGGGTGACAGGGGCATCGGACGGCAACAGCCGACGGGAGTCAGGCGTCATGCGGTAATGCTGTGCCCTGGACCACAGTTGTTCCATAATCTGAGACAGATCAAGAAAAATGCGTTCGGCGTACGGCGTCAGCGCGCCGGACGTCCAACTTATCGGGCGTTAAGGCGGGAAGTGGCAGACACGTGGCCAGTGAGTTGGACGACATCGACCGGCACATCCTCGCGGAGCTCGGCCGGGACGGCCGGATGTCGATCCGGCAGCTCTCCGAGACGCTGCACATCTCGCGGGCGAACGCGTACGCCCGGGTCCAGCGCCTGCGCGAGACCAACGTGATCACCGGGTTCCGCGCCGAGATCGATCACGCCGCGGCCGGGCTGGGCACCTCGGCGTACGTGACGGTGAACCTGCACCAGGCCGAGTGGCGCGAGGTCGGCGAGCGGCTGCGCACCCTGCCCGGGGTCGTGCACATCGCCCTGGTCGGCGGCGAGTTCGACGTGATCATGCTGGTCCGGGCGAAGGACAACACCGACCTGCGCCGGCTGGTCCTGGACGAGATCCAGGGGATGCCGGGCGTGGTCAACACCCGTACGCTGCTGGTCTTCGAGGAATTCAGCCCGCCGGCAGCGCCGGCCTGACCGGAGTTCAGCCCGCCGTGTCGTTGACCGGCCGCCATACCCTCCGATCAGGAGGTCACCATGGCTGAGAACGCGTGGCTCAACTTTCGCTGCGAGACCGACAAGAAGACCCGGATCGCGACCTTCCGGCACGTGGGCAGCGAATGGCTGCTGAGCGAGGTCGGCGCCGACACCGTTCCCGAGGAGGCGACCATGCCCGGCCGGGTCACGATGACCGGCTCGTTCGGCATGGCCGGCGACTACCCCGGCTGCCCCGGCTGCGGGGCCGACAAGTACGTGCGCTGCCACTGCGGCGAGCTCGCCTGCTGGCGTTCCACGACCACCCACCACACCTGTCCGAGCTGCGGAAACCACGGAAAAGTGGAGGGCGCCATCGCGTCGCTCGACGCGATGGAAATCGGCTGACCGCCGGACCGGACTCCGACTTTCCGTAGAATTCGGTCCGGACGGCTGGACTCACGGGGGAAGCAGGGACGATGAGCGCGGACGGTATGAATCGACGGGCGGCCATCCGGATCGCCGGGGCGGCCGGCGCGGGGACGGTCCTGGCCGCCTGCGGCAGCTCCGACAGCGACGACACGAGTTCCAGCGGGACGGGGACGGCGACGACCGCGACGACCGCGGCCACGTCGGAGAGCAGTGCCGCGTCCGACAGCAGCGGCGGCGACGCGATCGCCAAGGCCGCCGACGTCCCGGTCGGCGGCGGGGTCATCACCGACACCTACGTGGTGACGCAGCCCGCGTCCGGGACGTTCAAGGCGTTCAGCAACGTGTGCACGCATCAGGGCTGCAAGGTCGCCGAGGTGGTCGACAAGGCGATCAAGTGCCCCTGTCACCAGAGCACGTTCGACATCGCGACCGGCGCGCCCACCGGCGGTCCGGCCACCAAGGCACTGGCGGAGACCGCGGTCAAGGAGAGCGACGGCAACATCGTCAAGGCGTGAGGTTCCACCCTCGTACGCGATGAAGGTTTGCGGTCTTGGGATAGGGGCCGGTGCGGGGCCCGATCTCCCACAGGTCGATCAGGAGGAACTGCGGGTAGAGCGGGGCCTGCGTGGACCGCTTCACCACGACGCCCGCGCAGCCGATGACGGTGCCCTGCGGCCCCCAGATCACGGTCCACGTGTGCCGGCCGGCCGGGACCGGGACCTCGGACATGTCCGTGACCAGGCGGTCGTCGTGGTGGGCCTTGATGCCGGTGCGCGCGACGACTGATCCGGCGTCGATCTCGAAGAGGCAGATCTCGCCGCTGTCGCGGGGGCTCAGGTGTTCGGTGCCGACCGTCCAGGCGGCGAGCATGCAGCCGGCGTCGGTGCTCGCGGTGACGGTGATGTCGACGCGTGCCGCGGCCGGCGCCCAGAGCAGGCGCGTCGGGGTCTCGGTGCGCACGACCAGGCCGTCCGGGCGGTGCCGGTGGGTGCCCTGGAAGGTGCCGGTCTGCACGTTGGACACGCGCAGCGGGGCGTCCTCGGGCCGCCAGTCCAGCTGATCCTCGTCGATGCGCAGCCGCAGCCCCGCGTCGTCGAAGTCGTAGCGGGCCAGCGAGCGGTCCGGCGTGGTCCAGTGCGGCAGGTAGTGGTCGATCCACAGGTCGTCGCGCAGCCGCGGCCCGGCGAAGTCGTCGTCGAGGTCGGGCCGCCGGGCGGGCGGCTCGGGAAGGCGTTCGGCGCTGGTCGGCATGGTGATCATCCCATCACGGCGGCGCTGTGCTGATACCGCGCGAAGCGCCGTTGTTCCGGCGCTGATCGGGCGATTCCTCTTCGGCGGGTGGTCGTCCACCATGGCGGCATGCGCCGGTTCACGTCAACCACAGCACTGCTGGTGACGTCGGCCGTCCTGGTCCCGATGTCCATCGCCGCCTTGGTCTCGGGGCTGGTCGACGTTCGGACCAACTCGTGGATGTGGCTGGCCATACCGATCGGCATCGCTATAGTTCTGAGCGAGGTGGCACAGCGCCGGCTCGTCACCATGGCCGGATCACCGCATTCGACGGTCCAGCGGCGGTCCACCACCCGCGACGCCCTTGCCCGGGAAAGCGTTCGCCGGGTCGAAGCCGCGCTGCGGGACCTGCACACGAACGGCCCACCGATTCCGCTCGGGTGGCAGGCCGACGAGCCCCTGGCGGACATTCCTGGCGCCGGCAGCAATGGTGTCCAAGGCCTGTTCCTGGCACTGCCCCAGCGCCGGCTGGTCATCCACGGCGGTCCTGGATCGGGCAAGACCGCCTTTGCCACGCTCTTCGCGGAGGACCTGCTCAACCTTCGGGACACGGACGACGTGCCGGTCCCGGTGCTGCTGCCCGCACACGCCTGGGACCCGGCGGCCGAGCTGCTGGACGCGTTCGTGGCCCGCGCGGTCCGGGGCGACGAGCAGACCGTCGGCACCGCGAGCGCCATCGAACAGCTGGTCCGCCAGGGGGATGTGCTTCCGGTCCTTGACGGGCTGGACGAGTTGCCGGAGAGCCGTCGCGACCTCGCGGTCACGGCGCTGCAAGGCTACAGCGGCGCGCTCGTGCTGACCTGCGGCACCGATGAGCTGGCCCGCCTGACGCAACGACACCGGGTGGTGCTGCCCCGGGCCCTGCAGGTATCGATCCGGCCGATCGGGACCGACGCGCTCATCGCCTATCTGCGGCGGCAGGGCCCGAATTGGGCGCAGGTGACCGACGAGTTGCGTGCCGACCCGCACGGACCCCTCGCGACGGCCCTGTCCAGCCCCGGGATCGCCAGCCTGGCGGTGGAGACGTTCTGGCAGCCGGCGGCGGATCCGTCACCCCTGTGCGGCCAGCCCGACCCGGAGGCGGTCGGTTCCGTGCTGTACGACCGGTGGACCGTCGCGCTGCCGGACGACACCCGACGCCGGCTGAGCCGCCTCGGGCAGGCGATGCGAGCCGCCCGGGTGCCGGAACTCAGCTGGACCCGGCTCATCGAGATCCTGCCCGACGCCGGACGATGGTCCGGCTGGCCGAGAGCAGTTGGCCTGCCGGCCGCGCTGCTGGCCGCCGGGGTCGTGGCCCGCTCCTGGTGGTGGCTTCTCGTGCTGGCGGCGCCGCTGATCGGGCTCGTCGTGTTCGACATGGCGGAGCGGCGGCCCGTGGCGCAACCGCTCCGGCCCCGGCTGTGGCCCGCCGCGGCTGGGCTCGGTGTGCTCGCCGTCATCATGGCGAGTCTGACCGACCTGCCGGTGGGGCGTCTGCTGCTGTTGCTGCCGTCCGCGGCCGGACTCGCCGTCCTATTCGGGGACCCGTGGTACAGCGGGCACCGGGACGAGCGGGCCGCCGCGTTGCTGTCGTCCGCCGCCGTGGCCGGGGTGACGACGGTCTTCTGGTCGTTCACCCCGGGTAGCGGATCGTGGGACATCGCCGGCCTCGCGGTCGTGTCGTTCGCCGTGGTGCTTCTCGACGGCACCCGGTGGGGGCGATACCTCACCGTGCGGCTGAGCCTCACCGCCTCGCAGGCGATTCCGCTCCGCTGGCGTGCCTTCCTGGCGGAGGCGGTCCGCGCCGGTGTTCTGGTGCGCGACAACGAAGTCTATCGGTTCCGCCATCCGGCGGTCCTGGCCTTCTTCGCCGACCAGGCCGAGCGGCCCGTGACGTCCCTGGATACCGCGGCCGAGCAGCTTCTCGACGAGGTGCTGCAGATGCCCGAGGCGGCCGCCTACATCGGCCTGGACGCCGCCGGGACGCGGCGCGCAGAGGTGCGGGAGTTCGCGCGCCGGGCCCTGGACGCCCGGTCGGCGTCCATCGCCGAGGCCGGCGAGGCACGGCACACCCGGTTCCTGGAGGCCCGGAACAGCCTGGTCGGGGCCACCGTGCCGCGGTACTGGTCGGTCCCGGGCCGGGCCTACGCGATCCTCGCCCACGCCTGCATCGGCATCGCGCTCACCACCCTGGCGGCGATCAACCTCCGCCCGGAGATCCTGCTCGTCCTGATGGCCTGCGGTGTGGTCACCGGCGTGGTGCTGACCTTCGGCAGGTCGCCTTACGCACTCGCCGCCATGGCCGCCGTGGTGGTGGGCGCATCCATCGTCCCGCTCCTACTGGTCCTGGCGATCCTGATCGTCCTCGTCCGGGGCGCGCTGCCGGGCACGGAATCGTCGGCGGGTGTCCGGCCGCAGACCCGGCTGCGGGCCTACGGGGCCGCGGCCGCCTCGTGGACCGCGCTCGCCTGGCTGCTGGCGGCCGTCTCGGACGAACCCGCCGACAACCCGTGGCTCTACGGTGCGGCCGTGGGCTGTGGCATCGCCGCGCCGTTCCTGGTGTTCCTGCGGCGCAGGGCCCGTCCGTACCTCGAGGCCGCACGCGGTCTGCGATCCACCGACCCGGAACGGTGGCCGAGCCCCACCCCGGGCACCCGGCGCTATCACGAGGCGGCGATCCAGGCGCACCGGGACTGGATCGCCGCGCTGGCCCGCGACGGTGTCCTGCCACTGATCCGCGCCCGGTTGCGGGCCGGCCGCGACGAACATGACGCGGCCCTTCCCGCGCTGGATCCGTCCCGGTTGGGTGAGGTCAGCCGCTCGGACCAGCTCGTGGACCGGGCCGCCGCGACGCAGGTCGAGTGGACGCTGCGTAATCTCACCTCGGCAAGCATCGGGATCAGCGGTCCCCGCGGCGCCGGCAAGAGCGCCCTGTTGCAGCGGTTCTGCGGCGAGGGGTTCCGGACCGCCGAGCAGGACGTCCTGCTCCTGGTCACGGCGCCGACGGCGTACGAGCGGCGCGAGTTCCTGGTGCATCTCTTCAGCGAGCTGTGTGTCCGGCTCAACCCGGACGCCGCGGGCGATCCGGCTCTGGCCGGTCGGCGCCGGCGGCTGGCCGGGACGATGATCACGGTCGTGGTGCCGGCCGTCGGCGCCGCTCTCATCGTCGCCACGCTGTTCGGCGAACTTCTGTCCCGATGGTTCACCGGGATCGTGACGGAGCCGCGGATCCCGGTGCTCCTGCTCGGCGGCGCGTTGATCGCCGCGCCGATCCTGTGGTCGGCCAGGCGGGGCCGGCCGGCTCGCCGGGCCGGCAGCGAGTCGGCGCTGGCGGCCGCCGGATATCTCCAGGAGTTGCGATATCAGTCGGCGCGTTCGGAGAAGGCCGCCGGCAAGATCAGCCTGCCCGGCGGCTTCGAGGTCTCCACCGAGGGCAGCGTTCAGCGCACCGAGAACCTGCGGACCTATCCGGAGCTGGTGGCTCAGTTCCGGGCGCTGCTCGAACAGGCCGCGCTGGAGCGACGCTCGCGCGGCAACCGCATCGTGATCGGCATCGACGAGCTGGACAAGATGGCGTCCCCCGCCGACGCCGAGCAGTTCCTCAACGACTTGAAGGCCACCTTCAACGTTCCCGGCTGCTTCTTCGTGGTGGCCGTCTCCGAGGACGCGCTGGCCGCGTTCGACCAGCGCGCCCTCGGGGTCCGGACCACCTTCGACAGCGCTTTCACCAGGGTGGTGGTGGTCTCGCCACTGTCCGTCGCGGAGGCCGGTCAGCTGCTGGAACTGCGCGGGATCGTGATGCCGCAACCGTTCCTCTGGCTGTGCCACGCCCTGTCCGGCGGCCGACCCCGCGAGCTGCTGCGCACCGTGGTCGACCTGGCCACGCTCAGCTCGCTGAGCGGCCAGAGCGACTTCGGTCGGCTCGCCACCCGGCTGGTCGCCGACGATCTCGCGACGATCCTGCCGGCGCAGCTGCGCGAGGCCGAGGCAGCAGGCGCCGCAAGCACGGTGATCGCGTGGATCGCCCGGGCCGGCGAGTGCCCGGCCGTCGCCGATCCGCTGGAGAACCTGATTCTGCAGGCGCCGGACGACCCCGCAGTGGCCCAGTGCCGGGCCTACCTGTACCACACGACGACGCTGCTGCGGGCCTTCGGCGACCAGGCCGGATCAACGGTGGCGGGCCGGACGGGGCTGGTGGACCGGCTCGCGCAGGCCCGATCCCGCATCGCCGCGCAACCATTGACCGCGTGGCGAATCGTGGACAACGTCCGGCGGGACCTGCCCGGCCAGACTCCGCTGTCCGATGCCCCACGCGCCTCGCCGACGGAAGGTAGCTAGTTCGCGTAGGCCTCCAGGGTGGAGAGCTGCCCGGCCGGCCAGCCGGTGTTCGCGGTGAACGTGACCCGCAGGTAGCGGACCGTCCCGGCCGAAAAGGTGACCGACACGGTATTCGCCGAGGCCGGGTCGAAGGAGCGCCCCGCCGACCCGGACAGCGTCGCGAACGCGGCGCCGTCCACACTGCCGGCCACCGCGAGCGTCTGGGTCCGCGCCCCCCACGACGCCGGCAGCTTCAGCACCACCCGGCCGACCGTCACCGCCGAGCCCAGGTCGACCTGGAACCACTGCGGAAACGCGTTGTTGACGCTCTCCCAGTAACTGCCGGCGTCCCCGTCGACCACGTTCGCCGGGACATAGTTCTGCGTCCACCCACTCGCGGCGGTGCCGCGGCCCCGCGCGAGGTCGCCGGTCGGTTGCGGCGGCGGCGTGGTCCCGGTCGTCGGAGACGTCGGCCGTACGGCGGTGAGCCCGATCTGCCCCTTCAACATCTTCCCCGCGTCGGTGGTGATCCGCAGGTAGTAGTCGGCCGAGCAGAACGTCCCGTCCTCGTCGAGCGCCCGGATCCCGGTCCCGGCCGGCACGGACGCGGCCGTCTCGGCGGTCTTGGCGATCTGGTTGCCCTCGTTGAACTCGTCGAACATCGACACGTAGAGGCCCTGCGCGCCGAGCCGGACCATGTTGTAGACGCTGCGCCAGTAGAAGTCGCCGTGCCGGCGGTGCCCGGCGGACAGGTCGCCGGGCAGTACGCACGGCTGGTAGTCGATGCCGCGGGCGTTGCAGTCGGCCTGGTCGGCGGTGTTGACGTTGGTGTAGAACCAGTCGAGCCCGGCCAGGTCGCCGGTGCGGCCGACCATCCACGGCGAGATCATGTTCAGTGCGTGGTAGACGTCCAGGTATCCGGCGCGGCTGTCGTTCTTGCCCTCCCGCCAGTAGGTGGGCACGCCGCCGATCACGTAGCAGCCCTGCGCCTTGAACCAGTTGATCACGTCGAGGCAGGCGGCCGGGCTGAAGTTGTGGTTGTCGTCGTTGAAGCCGAAGCCCCAGACGCAGACGACCGGTTTGCCGTTCTGCCGGGCGTAGGCGCCCGACGCGGCGTGCGCGGACATCTTGGTCGTCCAGTCGGTCTTCAGCTCGGACTGCATGTTCGCCCAGCCGCTGATGTCGTACATGACGTAGAACTTGCGGCCGGTGCGCTCGGCGGCGGCCCGCACCTTCTGGGCCATCGCGTCGCGGGTCGGGCCCTCGTCGCCGAACGGGTTGAACCGCTGCAGCGCGGCGGTGTCGATGCCGTACGTCTTCATCCAGTCGAAGTGGACGTCGACGGTCTGCTGGTCGTAGGAGGAGAACAGCGCGGCCGGGCCGCCACCGCCGAGATTCGGGTACGCCGTCGGGTACGTGTGCGTGTAGTCGCGCACGTCCGGCCAGGACACGATCGTGGTGTTGCCCGTCGACGGCGGCTGGAACCGGTCCCGGCTCCAGTGCCACCAGCCGCCGATCGGGGCGCCGTCGCCGGGGCAGGCGAACCAGCCCTGGTAGCCGACGCTGATCTTGCCGACGACGTCGCCGGGCGGGGAGGCGGCGCTGGCCGGATCCGCGCCGGTCAGGGCGATCGCGGCGGGTGCCAGGGCGGCGGTGGACAGCAGGGTGCGCCGGGAGACGGCCATGCGGAACTCCTGTCATCGATTGATGGCCATCGTTACAGCGCGGACACATGTTTGCAATACTTGGACGAGTCTTTGCAATTCCGGAACCATGGACTGTCAGGACGGGCGCGTATAGCGGTGCTTCACGCCCGGCGGGAAGAACTCCGGGTCGCCGGCGGGCCGCAGCTCGACCACCGGCAGCTGGTAGTCCGCGGGCACGTAGTGCGCGAACTCGCTGTTGAGCCGCAGCAGCTCGGCGCGCACCGAGGCGGCCACCTCGGCCGCCAGGTCCGCGCCGGCGGGCACGTCCGGGGCCAGCTCCACGGCCAGGGCCAGCCGGCGGTCCCGGTCGGCGTCCTCGACGCTGCGCAGCACGAACCTGCCGGTGACCCGGTCGGCGATGTGCGGGCGCTCCAGGCCGACCGTGACGTTCTCCGGGTAGACGTTCGCGCCGAAGAACGACACCGTGAACAGCGAACGCCCGAACAGGTAGACGAACGGCAGGTCCGGCCCGTCACCGGGATCGAAGCCGTGCTCGCGGCACAGCCCGACCAGTTCGGCGCGGCCGAGCACGCCACCCTCGTCGGCGATGTGGTAGCGGACCATCGGCACGCCCCCGTCCGCGGTGAACGCCAGCGTCGAGCCGACCGCCTCGAAGAACCGCGCGCCCGGGTCGTACTGGACCAGCGTCGGCAGGCGCGCATCCCCGAACAGCGGCGTCGCGACGTCCGGTCGCTCGGCCAGGAACCTGCGGATCCGTACGCTCAAGGGGGTCTCATTGCCCAGCACGCCGGCGTCGGCCGTGCCGTAGAGCGCGGCGACATCGGTCACCGGATCAGTGATCCCGGCCCGCGCCGCGACCAGGTCCCGCCATTGCTCGCTGAAAACCTCACCAGCAAGAACAAGCTTGATTTGGTACGGCGCCCAGCCCGAACCCGCATCGATGACGTTCTTCACGAACGGCGGATAGCCGAGCAGCACCACCTGGTCGAACAGCGGCCCCAGCTCGCCGACCACGCGCAGGATCTCGGCGACGTCGTTGCCGGGCGTGGCCACCGTGATCGGGTGCCCCTGCGCGGCCAGATGCCGGCAGGCCGCCGTGGTGTACATGCCGCCGACCCAGTTGCCGAGCGCGAAACAGATCACCGCCAGGGTGCTGCGCTCCCCCGCCCGGAAACCGCCGACCAGCACCTGCTCGAACCGCTCGGCGACCACCAGCTCGTCGCGGATCGAGCGCGGCCAGACGGTCGGGCGGCCCGACGAGCCGGACGAGACCGCCACCATGTCGGCCCCGCGCAGACTGCCACCCGGGCAGCGCCGCTCCAGGCCGTACCTCAGGTGGTAGTTCTGTTTTGTCATCAGCGGAATCTGGCCGAGCGTGCGCACCGCGCCCGGGTCGACGCCCTGCTCACGGAGGAAGTCCTGGTAGGCGGGCACGGTCTCGGCCATCGCGCGGAACAGGGCCAGCGGATCGGTCATCGTGACACCTCGTCGCTTCGAGTGGGGACGACCCTATGATCGCGTCATGACCGTCCCCGCGGAGATCGCCGCCAGCAAGCAGATCAGCCTGATCACGTTCCGCAAGGACGGCACGCCGGTGCCGACCGCGGTGTGGCACGTGGCCGAGGGCAACACCATCACCACCGTGTCGGCCGCCGACGCCTGGAAGGTCAAGCGGATCCGCAACAACCCGCGCGTCGAGATCACCGCCTGCGACCTGCGCGGGAAGGTGCCGCCGGGCGCCCAGACGGTCAGCGGCACCGCGGTGCTGCTGCCGGACTCGGAGACCGACCGGGCGCGCCGCCTGCTGGAGGGCCGCTACGTCTCGGCGCGGATCGGCGGCACGCTCAGCCGGCTGTTCCACATCAAGCGCCCGGCCGCCGTCGGCATCGTCATCACCCTCTGAGGAGCAGGTCATGAAGGCATTCCGGGACGCGGTCGAGGCCCGCGACACCGCCGCGATCGAGGCGCTGCTGGCCGAGAACGTGGTGTTCACCAGCCCGGTCGCGTTCAAGCCGTACCCGGGTAAGGCCATCACCGCGGCGATCCTGCGCGGCGTGCTGCGGGTCTTCGAGGACTTCCGGTACGTGCGCGAGCTGGCCGGCGCCGACGAGCGCGACCACGCGCTGGTCTTCGAGGCCACCGTCGGCGGCAAGGCCCTGAGCGGCTGCGACTTCCTGCACCTCGACGAGCACGGGCTGATCGACGAGCTGACCGTGATGGTCCGCCCGCTGTCGGCGGCACAGGCGCTGGCCGAGGCGATGAACGCGCAGTTCGACCAGATCCGGAAGGAAGCCGCTCAGAGCGCGTAGACCTGCCCGGTCTGCGCGCCCTCGACGCTGCGGACGAACGCCTGCGTGACGCGGGCCAGGTCGACCGGCTCCATGCCCGGGAAGAACGCGCCGTACGCGTCGAGGCTCTCGGTGAACACCGTCGGGCTGACCGCGTTGACCCGCTGCGGGGCGATCTCGATGGCGGCCGCCCGGACGAACGCCTCCACCGCGCCGTTGGCCATCGAGGCGGCGCTGCCGGTCGGGATCGGCTCGCGGGCCAGCACGCCGGTGATCAGCGTGAACGACCCGCGCTCGGCGATCCGGGGCACGCCCTGGCGGACCAGGTCGATCTGGCTGAGCACCTTGCCGTGGAACGCGGCCAGGTAGTCCTCCGGGGTCATCTCGACGACCGGCTTGTACGGCACGTGGCCGGCCGCGCTGACCACCGCGTCGAGCCGGCCGGCGCGCTCGTACAGCGCGGTGACCTGGGCCGGGTCGGTGACGTCGTAGCGCAGGTCGCCGCCGGTGCGGGCGACGGCCAGGACCTCGTGGCCGCGGCCGGACAGTTCCTTGTGCAGGGCCGTGCCGAGCGTGCCGGTGGCCCCGACGAGCAGAATTCGCATACCGCCGACGGTAGGCGACCGGTGACCGCGCCGGGAAATGCCGTTCGCGGACCATTCATGCGCGCAGGTCATAAATAGACTGGGTGACGTGACCACCTTCGCCAGCGACAACCACTCCGGCGCGCATCCGGAGGTGCTCGCCGCCCTCGCCGCGGCCGGCACCGGGCACCAGGTCAGCTACGGTCGCGACGCCTTCACCGCCCGGCTCCAGGACGTGTTCCGGGAGCACTTCGGCGACGCGGCCCAGACCTACCCCGTGCTCAACGGGACCGGCGCCAACGTCGTCGCGCTGCAGGCCGCCTGCGACCGCTGGGGCGCGGTCGTCTGCGCCGACACCGCCCACATCCACGTCGACGAGTGCGGTGCGCCGGAGAAGGTGGCCGGCCTCAAACTGCTGGCCGTTCCGGCCACCAACGGCAAGATCAAAATTGCTGACGTACGGCGTGAGGCCTGGGGCTTCGACGACGAGCACCGGGCCCGCCCGCAGGCGGTGTCGCTCGCCCAGTCCACCGAGCTGGGCACCGTCTACACCCCGGCGGAGATCCGCGCGATCGCCGACCTCGCGCACGAGCACGGCATGCTGCTGCACCTGGACGGTGCCAGGCTCGCCAACGCCGCGGCGCACCTGGGCGTGCCGTTGCGGGCGTTCACCACCGACGCCGGGGTGGACGTGCTGTCGTTCGGCGGCACCAAGAACGGCATGGTCCTCGGCGAGGCGGTGGTCGTGCTGAACCCGGCGCTGAACCGGGGCATGGACTACCTGCGCAAGTCGTCGATGCAGCTGATCTCGAAGATGCGGTTCGTCTCGGCCCAGTTCCTGGCGATGTTCGAGGACGACCTGTGGCTGCGCAGCGCCACCCACGCCAACGCGATGGCCACCCGCCTCGCCGACCAGGTCCGCGACCTGCCCGGCGTCACGATCCCCCACCCGGTCCAGGCCAACGCGGTCTTCATCCGCCTCCCCGAGCCCGCCCTGGCCGAACTGCACGCCCAGTTCACGTTCCACGACTGGCCCACCGGCGAAGCCCGCTGGATGACATCGTTCGACACCACCCCGGAAGACGTCGACGCCCTCGCCAAAGCCACCCGAGCCGCCCTCACCCGCTGACGCCGCCCACCAAGCCCACCCTCGCCGGCCGAAGCCCGCGCACACGCCGGCCTCTCCGCACACGCCCGCCGTCGTCGCCCCCGACCGCCGCACGCCACCCCCGCTGAGCCGCACACGCCGGCCGTCGTCGCCCGCGACCGCCGCACGCCACCCCTGCCGAGCCGCGCACGCCGGCCCGTCGCCACCCGCGACCGCCGCACGCCTCCCCCGCCGAGCCGCGCACGCCGGCCCGCCGCCACCCGCTACCGCCGCTCGGACCTGGTCAGCGCCTCGCCGATCATCCGGTCACTTGATGATCAGCTGTTTGATCGGCATCTCCGGGGCCTTGGTCGTGCCGAAGTCGTAGACGGACGTCCGCCAGACGTCGGCCTCCTGCCCCTCGGCGGCCGGGACCTGCACCTCGATGCGGGTCAGCAGACCCTTCGCGTCCACCGTCGCGGTGAACGGCAACGGCCGCCCCGGCTTGGCCAGCACCAGCGGGACGGTCCGCGCGGTCGAGCCGGCGAAGTCGACCGTGCCGGTGATCGTGTTGCCGTCCCGGGTCGCACCGTCGACGATCTGGTCCAGGACCACGGCGACACCACCGAGGTCAGCACCGGCGGCCTCGGCGAACTCGATGTCCGGCCGCACGTAGGCGGCGTCCTTGCTGTCCAGGCGCCACCAGTGCTGGGCGTCGAAGACGTCCCCGCCCAGCCGGACGTAGCGCTGCTCACCGATGCGCCGATAGTCGTACTCGGTCCGCTTCTCGGCACCGCGCCGGTGAAGGGCAAAGCTCAGCCCGTCCGGCAGAGCCAGGTAGCCCTGCCGGAGGTAGCCGCCCCAGATCGTGTCGTACGAGTAGTTACCCTTGCGGATCTCCTCGGCGGTGCGGTGCAGGGTGGCCTTCGGGCTCTCGGCGGGCGCGGCAACCGGCGCGGGCTGCGTCGAGGTGGAGCAGCCCGCCGGCACCATCGCGACGACTGCCAGAACGGCCAGGACGCGTCTTGTGATCATGGACCGAAATGCTATCGGCAGCGGTGAATACCCCCGGCGCGGGACGGTCCCACCGGGATCGGAACGCGCGGCTCCCGGCCCGACCCGCGGCGGTCCGAGGATGGCGCGCATCCCGGCCCAGACCACGGCTGTCTGCGGACGACGCGAACCCCGGGCCCGGCTCCGGCTCACGGCGGCCTGCGGACGGTGGCCCAGCCCGCAGCGGTCTGCGGACGGTGCGGATCCCAGCCCCAGCTCGCGACGGTCTGCGGGCGGTGGTCCAGCCCGCAGCGGTCTGCGGACGGTGCGGACCCCAGCCCCGGCTCGCGGTGGTCTGCGGGCGGTGCCGATCCCAGCTCCGGCTCGCGGTGGTCTGCGGGCGGTGGCTACCGGGGATGGGCCGGGAGCCGAAGCGTGTCGCCGCGCGGTCACCGTGCTGCTGATCCCGGCGCCGGGGTCAGCGTCGACCACTACATTCGGCTCGAACGCGGCCGGGCCGCCGCTCGGGCCGATTGTGCTCAGGCTCGCAGGCGGCGGCGCAGGAAGTCGCGCCAGGTCTGTTCGAAGGAGCGGGCCGGCGCCGACGCCGGGGCGAACCGGTCCCACGCGTGGAACACCCGGGCGTAGAGGTGCAGGTCGACAGGGACACCGGCGGCGACGAGCCGGCGCGCGAAGTCGAGGCCCTCGTCGCGCAGCGTGTCGAACTGGGCGACCGCGACGAAGGCGTCCGGCAGGCCGCGCAGGTCGCCGGCACGTCCGGGCGCGCAGTACGGATGCAGGTCATCGGCGCCGAGCCGGTCGCCCAGCACCGCGGACCAGGCCAGCCGCATGTCCTGGCGGGTGAAGGCCACCTCGGCCGCGCTCTCCTGGCTCGACGGCGTCGCCAGGCGGTCGTCGAGCATCGGGTATAGCAGGCCCAGCAGGCACGGCGGCGGGTCCTGACGGTCACGCAGCATGAGCGCGGTCGCCGCGGCGGGTGCGCCACCGCCGCTGGCGCCGGCCAGGCCGATCCGCGCCGGGTCGATCCGCAGCTCGGCGGCGTGCGTGGCGAGGTGGGTGTAGGCGAGGTAGCCGTCCTCAGCCGCGCCCGGGGCGGGTGTCTCCGGGGCGAGGCGGTAGACGACGGCGGCCAGGACGCAGTCCAGGTCCAAGGCCAGGGCGGTGTGGTACTCGTCGTCGTCGCGGGCGTTGTCGCCGAGCACCTGCGCGCCCGCGTGGAACCAGAGCAGGGCCGGGAGGGCTTCGGGGACGTTCACCGGCCGGTACAGCACGACCTCGAGATCGGTCCGGTCGGCACGCGGGATCCGCAGCGTCTCGATGGTGACCCGGGGGTCCGGTGTGCGGGCCGGCATCCCGGCTCGGAGCGCGCCGAACTGCGCGCGTAGCCCCGGGATGTCGGAGAGGTCGAGCAGGGTGCCGTTCGCCGCCTTGGGCAGGGCGTCGAATGCGGCCGCGACTTCGGGGTCGAGGGCTTCGGTGTTGACGGGCATGGTGACTCCTTCGGAGGACGAGGTCAGATGAAGACGAGGTCAGAGGAAAAGGTTGGGCTGGCCGCTGCCGGCGGTGATGCCGCCGTCGACGGGCAGGATCGTGCCGGTGACGAAGCGGGCGTCGGCCGAGGCCAGGAAGCTGACCGCCGCGGCGACGTCGGCCGGGGTGCTGAACCCGGCGAGCGCGCGGCGCTGGTCGAAGCGCGCGATCAGGTCCGCGTGGGCCGGCGCGAGCTCCGCGGGCATGGTCAGGGACGGGGCGACGGTGTTGACCCGGATCCCGAACCGGCCGAGGTCGAACGCGAGCCCG
The DNA here is from genome assembly GCF_019704555.1 of Actinoplanes sp. L3-i22. Lineage (NCBI taxonomy): Bacteria > Bacillati > Actinomycetota > Actinomycetes > Micromonosporales > Micromonosporaceae > Actinoplanes > Actinoplanes sp. L3-i22. Next base: position 5,175,788 of record NZ_AP024745.1, on the reverse strand, counting down.
CGGGTGAGGTTCACGACCGCGCCCTTGGCCGCGTTGTAGGCGGTGAGCCGGCGATCGCCGCCGAGCCCGGACGCGGAGGCGATCTGGACGATGCAGCCCCGGCTCTCCTTCAGATGTGGCAGCGCGGCCTGCGCGCCGAAGAAGCAGCTGTCGACGTCGGTGCTCATCACCAGTCGCCAGTCGTCGAGACTGGTCTCCTCGAAATCCCTGGCCAGGCCGACGCCGGCGTTGGAGACCAGGACGTCGATGCCGCCGAACCGGGCAGCGCCCGCCTCGATCATCGCCCGCACGTCGGCCTGGCTGGTGACGTCGGTGGTGACGGCGAGCGTGCGGGCCGGGCCGAGCTCGGCGGCGAGTGCGTCGAGCCGCTCGGTGCGCCGGGCGGCGAGCACGAGATTCGCCCCCTCGGCGGCGAACCGCCGGGCGATGCCCTCGCCGATGCCGGAGCTGGCGCCGGTGACGACGACCGTCCTGCCGGTGAAACGGTGGTCCGTGGTCGGCCCCCATCTGTCAGTGACTGACGCTTCGTGCTGTCAGTCGCTGACGTTATCTCGCGACAGTGACTGACGCAAGGGTGTGTCAGTCACTGTCGGCTGTGTTAGGGTGATGGCGTGCCACGGAATTCGGATGATGTGCGGCTGCGCCTGCAGGAGGCCGCGCTGGAGCTGTATCTGGAGCATGGCTATGACAAGACGACGACCGGTGACATCGCGGTCCGGGCGGGCGTCACCGAGCGGACGTTCTTCCGGCACTTCACGGACAAGCGCGAGGTCTTCTTCGACGGCGAGGCGCAGCTGCGCGAGCTGCTGACCGACGCGGTCGCGGCGGTCCCGGCCGGGACCAAGCCGCTGCCGACCTTACGAACCGCGTTCCACCAGGCGGTTCCCCTGATCGAGCAGAACCTGCCGGTCACCGAGCGGCGGGTCCCGGTCATCGCGGCGACACCGGCGCTGCAGGAGCGGGCGCTGGCGAAAAACGCCGCGCTGGTCGGCGCGCTCACCGACGCGCTCCGGGCGCGCGGGGTCGCCGACCGGCTGGCGGCGCTGTGCGCCCAGGTCGGCATGGACACCTACGGGATCGCCGTGCGCCGCTGGGGTGCCGACCGCACCGAGGATCTGCACGCCCACCTCGACTGGGCCTTCACCGACCTCCGACTGGCCGCGAACGCCCTGAAGTAGGGGCCCGAACTCGACGGCCTGCGCCCGCGCTTGCCGGGGGCCCGGTCGCGCGCGGCACGGCAGCGTCACGAACGACCCCGCCCGCGGTATCGGGAAGCTCGGCCCTGCGCGACTGCGCGACTGCGCGCGGCGCGGTGGCGCGGTGGCGCGGTGGCGCGGTGGCGCGGTGGCGCGGTGGCGCGGTGGCGCGGTGGCGCGGTGGCGCGGTGGCGCGGCTGCGCGCGGCGCGGCGGCGCCGGTGGTCCTGCTCGGCTCGGGGCGGGCGGTTCGCGCCTGGCTCGACATTCTTCCTGGTACGCCGTGACGGCTCACTCGGTGAACTCACAGAACGACAGCGCCTTGTCGAACCGCCCGGCCTCCAGGTCCTGGTGCCGGATCAGGAACCGCCCGTTCACGTACTCCTCGTGCGGCACCGCGAACTGGGCCAGCGCCACCCACCCGCGCAGCACGGCCTCCTCGGAGCTGTCGTCGGCCAGGATCGACTCGGGGCTGTCCTGCGCCGACACCGAGTACCCACCGAGCAGCAGGTCGTCCTCGATCCACGGCACCCGGCCCGGCCAGAGCCGGTCGACGACCGCGGTGAGCTGCGCCATGCCCGGAATGTCGCGGGTCAACTGTTTCTCCAGGTCGGTCAGGAACTCTGGGGGCTGATCGAGCCAGTCCGGCAGGTCCGGCTCGACCCGCGCGTACAGGTCGTGTTCCGGGCCGGTCAGCGGCTCGTCGTCGCAGTCGTCGGCCGGCGGCCCGGTCGGCGCCGTCACCGTGCCGGCCGGCACGTGCACGACCCGGGCGAACTGCTGCTCCTCCGGCACCGAACACGACGACATGGCCGCCTCGGGCGACAGGAAGAACAGCAGCGAGCCGCCCGCAGGCAGGGCGAACCCGGCGATCCGGGGGAGCGCTGCACAGTCGACCGCCGCCAGGTACGGCAGCGGCACCCCCGGCCGGATGCACGGCCAGGCGATGTCGGCCGGCAGGTGCGGCAGCCCGCCGAAGCGTCCGGCGCGCACCCCGTCCGGCCCGGCGCCGGCCCTGATCCGGAATCGAAGGACCAGTTCGGCGTAGCGGGCCGCCTCGTCCCGCGGCACACCCTGCTCGGTCGCGGCCCGCAGAAATCGATCGTGGTAGTCCATGACCGGACATAGTGGCAGAGCCGGGGAATCACGTCCGATGCGCTGGCAGCCATCCCCTCGGAGTTCGCGTATTCCCTGTTCAAAGCCCTGCACTCGCGCGGTGTGGCGGACCTGCAGACTGTCGCGATGCGATAGGCGGCAGAACAGGAACGACCGCGAATGACACGCTAATTCGGAGGGCACCACACGCAGAGGAGAGACCAGTGGGCAAGGTGGTCCTGTACAGCTCGGTGTCGGTGGACGGCTTCGTCGCGGACGACAATGACCAGCCCGGGCCGCTGTTCGACTGGCTGACCAGCGGTGACGTCCCGTTGGACGAGAGCGGCGTGCTGATGGTGTCGAAGACGTCCTACGACTACATCCGGCCGTACTGGGACCAGATCGGGGTGACGATCGTCGGGCGGCACGTCTTCGACCTGACGGACGGCTGGGACGGCAAGCCGCCGGGCGGGATGGACCACGTGGTCGTCGTGACGCACCGGCCGGCGCCGGAGGGCTGGGATCCCGCGGCGCCGTTCCACTTCGTCGACGGTGTCGAGGCGGCCGTGGCCCGGGCGCGGGAGCTCGCCGGTGACCGCCTGGTCGAGGTCGCCGCGGGCGATGCCGGTGGTCAGGTGCTGGCCGCGGGCCTGGTCGACGAGGTGCGCATGGACGTCGCTGGCGGATCCGGACCTGGTGATCCCGGGCGATCGGGTGCTTCACCTGCGCTATCCGGTGCGCCGTTGATGGTTTTCGGGGTAAACCGTGCCCAGCCACGGACGTCGCCCTTGCGGGTTTCGCGTTCTGGGCGCCCCGCGCCCTTGCGAAGCCCGCAAGGGTCCCCGCGGGAGCGGCGATCCGGACCACGGCGGACGTAGGAAATGAAGATCTTGAATTAAGAAGCCCGGCGCAGGACCAGCGTGACGAATCCGAGGACGCCGCGGTATCCGCGGAGCCAGCCGTCGCGGTGGGTCTGAGCGGCGGCGAGGGCGTCGGCCGCGTCCGGATGGCCGGGATTGTCCAGGGCCCAGCCGGTCAGCGAGCCGGTCCAGGACCACTCGTAGTCGTCCCACTCGGCGGCCTCGCTGACGTGCGCGTAGGTCGGCGCCCAGCCCGCCTTCGCGGCCTGCTCGACCAGGCCGGGCAGGTCGGTGAACTCGTCGGGCGTGGTGTCCAGGCCGGTCAGCGCGGCCTTCGTCGGGGGCACCGCCCAGAAACCCTCGCCGACCATCAGCACGCCGTCGCGGTTGACGTGCCGGCCGGCCAGTTCGAGGGTCTCGGCGAAGCCGCCGAACGCGTGCGTCGCGCCGACGCACAGGACCAGGTCGTAGTCGCCGTCCGGCACGTAGGTCCGGGCGTCGCGCCGGTGCAGGGTGAGCCGGTCGGACAGCTCGCGCATCTCGGCGGTGGCCGCGGCCCGCTCCAGCGCATAGGGGCTCAGGTCGACGCCGTCGGCGTGCCCGTCCGGGCAGTGCGCGAGCGCCTGCAGCGACCAGGCCGCCTCGCCGCAGCCCAGGTCGAGGATCCGGGCGGCCGGCCGGCGATCGGCGCGGCGCAGGAGCCGGTTGACGTTCACCCCGGAGATCGGGGCGGCGATCGGGTGGTGGGTGTGCGCGATGCTGCTCAGCCGTTGACGATCCACACCGCTAAGTGAACACGCAGCCCTCCACCGCGGATCGCAGCGGGTGGGCCCGGAAGAAGCGCCAGATGATCGGCGTCGCGTCGAGCACCGTGGGCGTGGCCGAGTCCGGGTTCGTCGTGGTGCTCGGCCAGGTGTGCCCGAGCCCGTCGATCCGGTAGTGCTCGACCGCCGCGGCGCATCGTGACCAGGCAAATCTCGTCACTCCGGCGACCGGGGTGCGCTGCGAGAAATCGGAAGAGCATCGATTGCGTACGGCCCAGGCCCCGAGCCACTCCATGATCGGCGGCAGTCCCTTGGCCGGATTGCCGGCGTACGGGATCGTGGCGTCCGCCGTCCCGTGGAACTCGACGACCGGGATCGCCCGGCTCGGCGCACAGTCCCCGCCCTGCGGGTAGAAAGCGCCGCTGACCTGTGCGGACGCCGCGATCCGCCCGGCCAGCCGGCAGGCCAGCAGGCCCGCGAAGCCGCCGCCGTTGGACTTGCCGGAGACGAAGATGCGGGCCGGGTCGACGCACAGCCGCCGCTGGAGGTCGTCGAGCAGGTCGCCGGTGAACCGCACGTCGTCCACGCCGGACGAGTACGGCGCGCCCTGGAACGACGGCTGGCCATCGGTGCCGATCGTGCCCTGCGGATAGGCGACGATCGCGTCGAGGTCGTCCATCCGGGTGAGCTCTTCCTGGTATTCGCTGGTACGAGTGCGCCCGTGGAAGCTGAGCACGACCGGCGTGGCGCGGCCCGGGCGGTAGCCGGCCGGCAGGTGCAGCAGGTAGGTGCGGTCGATCCCGCCGCTGGTGACGGTCCGGGTGATCGAGGTGCCGGCCGGGGCCGGTGGCCGTTTGCCGCAGCCGGTGGTGTGCACCGGCCGGTCGGTGATCGTGCCCGGTGCCGTCTCCGTCGCCGGGGCCGGCACCAGGAACAGCAGGGCGGCGGTTGCCGCGAACAGTGGTGTCATGCCCCCACCGTGCGCCCGAACCCATCGACGATGACCGTTGTGTTCATACTGTCGAGGTTCCGGGAATCAGGCGGCGGCCGCGGCCACCGCCGAGAGGATCGCGCCGGTGACCAGGATGGTTCCGGTGGACGCGCCGACCACGGCGCTCGGGGTCAGGCCCCGGGAGCGCGCGACCGGCACCGCGGCCAGCGACCCCAGCGTGACCAGCGCGCCGACGACGTGGATCGCCGGGTAGTGCATGATCGCGGCGACCGGGAACAGGTGCACACCGACGACGAACGCGATCCACACCGACATCAGTTCGGTCTTGCGGCGCAGGGCGAGCAGCCCCGCGCCGAGGGCCGCCGCGCCGAACTCGATCCCGACGACGATCCCGAACGTACGACTGGTGTCCTCGTCGAAGACGGTGCCGTCGCTCCAGTGCGGCCAGGCCAGCAGGAGCCCGGCCAGCAGGGTGAGGACGCTGGTCACCGAGCCGGCGATCAGCCACGGGCGCCAGCGGCGGGGCGGCGCCTCCTGCGCCCAGCCGAACCAGGAGGAGGCGAAGAACCCGAAGATCGCCGCGGTGACGGCCAGGTCGCGCACGTGCTCGCCGATCATGGACGGCAGCCTATGTCCCGGCCGCAACCTTGACCGGCCCGTAACTTAAGTGACTTAATTGACGCTCCTCAATCCCCCTTAGCCTGAGGAGCACCAATGCGAGAGCACCGACTCCGGGCGGCACTGACGTGTCTGCTCACCACCGGCGTGACGGCGATCGCCGTGGCCGTCCCGTCCGCCGCGCACGCGGCCGCCGTCTACTACGTCTCCCCCGGCGGCAGTGACAGCGCGTCCGGCACGATCGCCGCGCCGTGGAAGACGATCGCCAAGGCGCAGAGCGTCGCCGCGGCCGGCGACACGGTCAACTTCCGGGCCGGCACGTACGCCTACACCGCCGCGACCACCAGCTGCTCCAGCCAGACCGCGGTCGTCGACGCGATCACGCTGAACAAGAGCGGCACCTCCGGCAGCCCGATCAGCTACGTCAACTATCCGGGCGAGAAGGTGCTGTTCGACTTCTCCGGGATGACCGGCGTCAATTGCCGGATCAAGGGCTTCGACGTCACCGGCAGCTACGTCTACCTGCGCGGCTTCGAGATCAGCGGGGTGCGGCAGAACAACAGCGCGAACCACGAGTCGTGGGGCGTCTGGATCTCCGGGAGCAACAACACGTTCGAGAAGCTGAACACGCACAACAACATGGGGCCGGGTGTGTTCGTCGCCGGCGGCGGCAACAATCTGGTGCTCAACTCGGACTCGCACGACAACTACGATCCGTACAGTTCGAACGGCGCCGGCGAGAACGCCGACGGATTCGGCGCGCACATCGCGGCCGGGAAGTCCGGGAACGTGTTCCGCGGCTGCCGGTCGTGGTGGAACTCCGACGACGGCTTCGACCTGATCAACGCGTATTCGCCGGTGACCATCGAGAACTCGTGGTCGTGGCGCAACGGCTACCTGCCGCAGACCACGACGGCGGCCGGGAACGGGGCCGGGTTCAAGGCCGGCGGATACGGCGGTGTCTACGTCTCCGGCGGCGTCAAGCACACGGTCCGGCAGTCGGTGGCGTTCCTGAACCGGTCGCAGGGCTTCTACAGCAACCATCACACGGTCGCCAACGACTACTTCAACAACACCGCCTACAGCAACGGCGTCGATTTCGACATGCTCGGGATCAATTCCGGCGGCTCGGCGGTCGGTCTCGGAAACCTCAGGAACAATATTGCGTACGCCGGGACGCTCACCGCGAACATGAGCGGCACGAGTGCGTCGTACAACTCGTGGAACCTGGGCGTGACCATGTCGGACGCCCAGTTCCAGAGCGTGGCCACCACCGGCTGGAACGTCTCGCGCCAGTCCGACGGCAGCCTGCCCGTCCTGCCGTACCTGCGTCTCGCCGCCGGCAGCACCCTGATCGACAAGGGCACGAACGTCGGACTGTCGTACAACGGCGCCGCCCCGGACCTGGGCGCCTTCGAGTCCTAGACGAGCGGTTCGCCGCCGTCCACGCCGAGCACCTGGCCGGTCACGAACGTGCTGGTCAGCGCGAACAGCACGGCCTCGGCCACGTCGGCGGCGGTGCCGATCCGGCGGGCCGGGCTGCCGGCTCGCCGGGCGGCGAACAGCTCGGCCTTGCGCTGCTCGCCGAGCCCGTCGTACGCCCCGGTGTCGATCGTGCCCGGCGAGATCGCGTTCACCCGGATCGGCGCGAGCTCGACCGCCAGGCCGCGGGCCACCACGTCGACCGCGGCGTTGGTGGCCCCGACGGCGAGCATGCCGGCCGTGGGCTTGCGCGCCGACGAGCCGGAGAACAGCACGAACGAGCCGTCCGCCGGCAGCCGCGGCGCGAAGTGCTTGGCCAGCAGGATCGGCCCGAGCACCTTCACGTCGAACGACGCGAGCACGGTGTCGTGGTCCAGCTCCCCCACGACGCCGCGAGCCCGCGCCGAGGCGGTGGACACCACGTGGTCGACCCGGCCGAGCCGCCCGGCCAGCGCGGCGACACTGCGCTCATCGGTCAGGTCGACCTGTTCCGCGGTGACGCCGGGGTCGTCGTAGGCGGCGGCGAGCGCCTCCGGATCCCGGCCGGCGACCACGACCTGCCCGCCGGCTTCGCGGACCGCCAGGGTGATCGCGCGGGCGATGCCGCCGGCCCGCCCGACCACCAGCACGGTCCGCCCGGTCAGGTCGCTCACGACTTGACCCTGCGGTCCAGGAAGTCGTTGATCAGGTCGGCGACCTGGTCGCCGGCGCTCTCCAGCAGGAAGTGGCCGCCGGCGAGCAGGTGGATCTCGGCGTCCGGGACGTCCCCGGCGAACGCGCGGGCGCCGTCCGGGCCGAAGATCTCGTCGCCCTCGCCCCAGACCGCCAGCACCGGCGGGCGGTGCGTGCGCAGGTACTCGTGCAGCGCCGGGTACAGCGGCGGGTTGGTCGCGTAGTCGCCGAACAGCGCCAGCTGAACCAGGTCGTTGCCGGGCCGCGACACCAGCGCGAAGTCGTGCTCCCAGGTGTCCGGGCTGACCAGGGTCTCGTCCGGGACGCCGGTCAGGTACTGCCAGCGGATCGCCTCGCGGGTCAGCGCGCCGCGCACGCCGGCCTCGGTCTCCGGCGTCCGCTCGCGGTGGTACGCCCACACCGTCGCCCAGAACCCGGGGACGAAGCCGGCGTCGTACCCGTTGCCGTTCTGCGTGATGATCGCGGTGATCGCGCCGGGGTTCGCCAGCGCGAGCCGCCAGCCGATCGGCGCGCCGTAGTCCTGCACGTAGATCGCGTAGCTGACCACCCCGAGCTGGTCGAGCAGCCCCGCGGTCAGCTCGGTCAGCGCGTCGAAGGTGTAGCCGAACTCGTCGGCCGGCGGGGCATCCGACAGCCCGAAGCCCAGATGGTCCGGCGCGATCACCCGGTAGCGCCCGGCCAGCGCGGGGATCAGCTCACGAAACATGAACGAGCTGGTCGGGAACCCGTGCAGCAGCACGACCACCGGGCCGTCGGCCGGTCCGGCCTCCCGGTAGAACAGCCGCCGACCCTGGACGGTGACGTAGCGGTGATGCACGACGTTCATTGCTAACCTCCGTTGACGGCGTTGATGGTTAGAACTCAAGCATGACGCCTGTAACCTGTCAAGCGACGTATGGGGGTTAGGATTGCGACATGCCGACGACCGACGAGGCCCTGCTGCTGGCCCTGCTCAACTCGACGCCCGTACTCGACGGGACGCCGAAGGACGAGCTCACCGGCCCGGACTGGCTCACCGCTCACGATCAGCCGGCCACCGACGCCGAGTGGCGGGCGCTGCTTGACGTGCGGTCCGAGCTGCAGGAACTCGTCCGCGGCACGGGCGGCACCGACGGCCTGGCCCGCTTCACCGCCGGGGTGAGCCGCCGGCCCGAGATGCGCGCGGACGGGATCACCTGGGTGCTCGACCTGCCCGCCGGCCGGACGGCAGCGGCCCGCGCGGTGCTCGCCTGGGACGCGCTGCGGGTGCACAGCCCGGGCCGGCTGCGGGCCTGCGCCAACACCGAGTGCCGGCTGTTCCTGCTCGACCAGAGCAAGTCGAACAGCGCCCGCTGGTGCTCCATGGCCATCTGCGGCAACCGCATGAAGGCCCGCCGCCACTACGAACGAAAGACCAGTCAAAACCCAAGATCAAACACCGATTTGCGTACGGCGTGAGCACACCGGCCGCAACGGGCCCGGTCCAGCGCACCCGCCCGTGGATCGGCCCGGCGTTACCCGGCGATTCCCGGTGGCGCCTCCTGGATCGGGTCCGGGCCGGCCGGCGCGGTCAGCAACCGGCTCAGGGTCTGCGCCTGGTCGACCAGGGTCGCCACCAGCGCCGGATCGAGCTGCCGCTTCGTCCTGATCACGACGTAGAGCTGGTCGCCGCGGACCGTCCACGGTGGGATCCGGCCGCTCACGTAGGCCTCGCGGACGGCCGGGCCGGCGAGGCGATCGGCGATCCACGGCTCGTCGATGATGCAGCGGAACCGCCGCCGGAACTCGTCCTCGCCGGCGCGGCGGCGCGGAACGCCCCGGCGCCGCTGGACCGCCGCGTCGGGAACGGGCCGCGGCAGGGTGACGACCCAGAAAACGCCCCGGCCCGTCGAGTTGTCGGTGCTGCCGCCGAGTGCGTCCCGACTCCAGGAGATCTCCCCGAAGACCATCGAAAACCGTCCGCCGTACGCCCGGTCCACGGTGACCGTGCCCTCGGGCGCCGTCCACGGCCAGGACGTCGGTCCGGTGACCGGTGACCAGTCCTCGCGCTCCAGATAGGAGTCCAGTTCCCGGCGGATCCGCTGGTCCCGCCGGCGCAGCAGGTCCGCCCGCACCATCGCCACGACGACGCCCAGCACCACCAGGCCCAGCGTCGGGAGCAGGCCGATCCAGCGGGCCGCGAAGTGGGCCGAGGTCTTGATCACCGTGAGCCCACAGCAGACGCCGACGAAGCCGAGCACGCCGAGGGTCGTGGTCAGCCAGTTCGCGCGCGGGCGGCGGTGATCGCGCACGGGCTGCGTGCTCCACGCCCGCCGCGGCGGTTCAGCCGGTTCCACAGCCCGCACGATACAAGCGCCGGCCCACACCTGGGTCACCGTCGTGCGCCTGGACCCGGTCCGCAGCAAGCCGCCGGGTTCCGCGCAGCCGCCGCCGGAGTCAGCTGTCAGCGCACCTCATCGCGGCAGTGCGCCGTCGCTTCTACGCTCAGGGCGTGGAGACTCCCTCGCTCGATCCCAGCCGCGACATCTCCTTCCCCGTGTTCGACGCGGTGCGCGAGGAACTCGGAGAACCGGCGTGGGACGGGTGGATGGAGACCCGAGGAGCGGTCGTCGGAGTAGCACGGGTCCGCGGAGGCGCCCCGGACGACGAGAACAAGTCTGATCTTCCCGGCGTCACGGTGTGGTCCTTCGCGCCGGAACGCTTGTCGGGCGTCTATTCCGGTCCGTCCCTCCAAGCCGTACTGGCATTCTCGGACCGTTTCGCGGAGAGCCAGCACCTCTCGGTACCAGACGCCACCGAGCAACTCATCGAACTCGTCTCGTCCGGCGGAGCCCTCGTCACCGCAACCATCGACGGCAACCCGACGCCCGGCAGGATGTTCGAGATACCCGGCCTCGGCTGGCTCGTCACCTCGGTCGAACCCGCCCACGCTTTCGCCGCGACCTTCTTCCACACGCCGGCAACCCTCAACTTCCAGCGGCTCACCCACTTCGACAACTGACGAAGGCCTCGCCCTGCCCTGGCCGGTCACCCGTCGGCCACTCGGACATCAACGAACGGACGGCCCAGCGACGCGTTCGATGCGTGGCTTGATTATCGGCGGGTAAATCGCACGGCCGGGAAGCGTTTTGACGGGCCGTCGAGCAGGCGGTTGTCGCGCCCCCGAAGAAACTTGTCGAAGAACGCGGCCAGATAGGTGTGCTGGGTCCGGAGCGACTCCCCCGGCGCGATCGTGCCGATAAAAGCGGAGTACTTTTCGGCCGGCTGACCCAGGCCGACCTGGATCTGCGGCAACAACGACTGGAAGTCGAGGAAGGAAAACTGGCCGGCATCGACCAACTCGGTCTCCCGCCGCCAGCCATGCAGGTTCTGCCACTGGCTGTCCCACATCGGATCCGCACCCACCAGAGTCGGACCCATGACGAACGTCGGGCGGTCCACCCGCACAGCGGGAAGCCACGGCAGGCGGAGGTCGCTGTTCTCATCCTGGACGCTCACCACGGTGTCCCCTACGAACGCCGCGTCGATCCGCGGGTCGTCGTGCAGCAGTTGCAGACTCATCAGTCCGGTGGACCAGCCACCGCTGAACACCCCGACCCGCTGTAGATCGAGTGCCCGGCGCAGTCCTCGGGGAAGCACCTGACCGCTGATGTCGGCGTTCTTGCCGTTCTGGAGTGACTGCAGTTGGTCCAGGACGAATCTGGCGTCAGCCACCCGGGAGCCATAGACTTTTTCCCGCACGAACTGCACCAGGTCGGGGAAATCGGTCGGCGGATTCGCCGCCGGATCAGCGGGCACACTCCGGCCGCCGGGGAAGAGCACCGGAGTCTCGAACGTCGGCTCGGAAGCCACGACGATGTAACCGCGGCTCGCCATCTCCGCCATGGCGATCCGGATGTGTGACGCGCTTCCCCAATGTTCGAGCGGCCGCACCAGGATGGGCCATCCACCCTCGACGGTCTTCACCGGTGCGTTCGTGTAGGCGTGCGTACGGGCGCCGGCCCAATCGACCAGGCCCGGCCGCTCGTCCACGAGCGGGTCGTATCGCTCCCCCGCGACCGCCGCCAGGCCAGGGGTGAGCCAGCCGGACCGTTCATGACCTCGGATGTCGTCGGCCGGGTAGGTGACGCTGACCATCAGTTCCCGATAGGGCTGCCCGGTCATGTACGGATCAGGACGGGAATGGTCGACCAGGTGCAGATCGGTGACGCCCACCCGGTACGGGCCGGTCGGCGCCGGCAAGCTCAACCGCAGCGGAATGCGCTGCGCCTGCGGTGCGGCGTGCGCGGCTGTACCGGTGAGCGCCGGCGCGGCGACAGACGCGGCGGCCATTCCCAGCAATCTACGGCGGGACATGTGCATGAAATCGGCCTCCAGCCAGAATCGACTTCCGGCGGAAAGTCTGACGAGACGTCATTGGGAGGAAGCTGAGCGGTTCTCAGCGAGCGCACAGAGAGGGCCACGGCTTCGATCCACCACTCAAATGGGCTCGTCCCTCCAACGCGCCATGGAGCAGCGTCCCTTCCGCACGCCGGGCAAGGCACCTCGGAAGTACGAAAAGGCTGCGCGAAGCCGCGTCAGGCGACGAGGTCCGGATGCGGTCGCGGCGCCGGAAACCATCACTACCCCCTGCCGGCAGCAGGCCACGACGCACCTGGACACCGTCTGCACCGCGGTCGACACCGATGCGGGCGCGGGCCCAGGTCGTACGCAAAGAATATGGTCCTCCGCCCGGGGCACGGGATGGTCCCGGCTATTCCAAAAATAGATGGATGTAGATAGCGTCACACCTGTCACAGCCGGTGACGGCCAGACCGCCGCACCGGAGGCCTAGCCTGCCCGCCACCCCCGCGGGCGGGGAAGGAGTACCTGACATGGTGCGAAAATCCCTGGTCGTCGCGTTGGCGACCGGTACCGCCGCGGCCTCGGCGCTGGTCGCGGTGTCCGCCCCGGCGGTTGCGCAGCCGAGCGCCCCGGCGGTGGACGCGGTCGCCCAGGCCGACGCCGTGGTGGCCGCCCGGCCGGCGGTTCTGCAGGCGAGCGGGCATGACGCCTTCCGGCGCAGCCAGGTCGTCCAGTCGCAGGGCCTGACGTACGCGGCATACGACCGCACCTACAAGGGTCTGACGGTCAAGGGCGGCGACCTGGTGATCGTCACCGACAGCGCCGGCCAGACCCGGTACACCTCGGTCGCGCAGAGCAGCCCGATCGGGGAAATCTCCACCACGGCGAAGATTTCCGCCAACACCGCTACCGCCACCGCGAAGAAGCAGCTCAAGACGGTCAGCGGGGTCGAGGGCACGCAGCTGATCGTGGTCGCCGCCGAGGGGCAGGCGGCCCGGCTCGCCTACGAGACGACGGTCAACGGCACCAGCGCCGAGGGCGTCAGCCGCCTGACCGTCGACGTGGACGCGGTGACCGGCGCGGTGCTCGGCTCGGAGGAGCACGTCACCGAGGTGACCGGCTCCGGGACCGGCTGGATCAACGGCTCGGTGTCGCTGAACACCACGCTGTCCGGCTCGACGTACTCGCTCAAGGACCCGTCCGTCACGAACCTGAGCTGCCAGGACGCCTCCACCCGGGCGACCTTCACCGGCTCCGACAACGTGTGGGGCAACGGCGTCGGCACCAGCAAGGAGACCGGCTGCGTGGACGCGCTGTACGTGGCGCAGAAGCAGGTCTCGATGCTGTCGTCGTGGCTCGGGCGCAACGCGCAGAACGGCTCGGGCGGCGCCTGGCCGATCCGGGTCGGGCTGAACCAGCAGAACGCGTACTACGACGGCACCCAGGTGCAGATCGGCAAGAACACCGCCGGTAAGTGGATCTCGTCGCTGGACGTCGTCGGCCACGAGCTGGGTCACGGCATCGACGACAAGACCCCGGGCGGCATCTCGAAGGGCGGCACCCAGGAGTTCGTCGCCGACACCATCGGGGCGGCGACCGAGGCGTTCGCGGCCAACCCGAACGACCCGGCCGACTACCAGGTCGGCGAAGAGGTCAACCTGGTCGGCAGCGGCCCGATCCGGTACATGTACAACCCGTCGCTGGCCGGGGACAGCAACTGCTACTCGTCCAGCACGCCGGGCTCCGAGGTGCACGCCGCGGCCGGTCCCGGCAACCACTGGTTCTACCTGCTGGCCCAGGGCAGCAGCGGCAACGGCCAGCCGGCCAGCCCGACCTGCAACAGCTCCACGGTGACCGGGGTCGGCATCCAGACCGCGATCAAGATCATGTACAACGCGATGCTGCTGAAGACGTCCAGCTCGTCCTACGCCAAGTACCGGGTGTGGACGCTGCAGGCCGCGAAGAACCTGTACCCGGGCAGCTGCACCCAGTTCAACGCGGTCAAGGCCGCCTGGAACGCGGTCAGCCTGCCGGCCCAGTCCGGCGAGCCCACCTGCTGATTCCGCTGATCTGCGGCCGGGCCGGCGAGCTGCCGGCCCGGCCGTTTCACGCGCTGAGCCCGGAGCCGCCGCCGACCACGATGTTCTCGCCGGTCAGGTAGGACGCGCCCGGCGAGGCCAGGAACGCGACCACCTCGGCGATCTCGTCGGCGGTCCCGAGCCGTCCGAACGGGATCCGCCCGCCCATCGCGGCCTGCGCCGCCTCGACGCTCATCCCGAACTTCGACCAGATCGGAGTCGCGATGGCGCCGGGGCTGACCGCGTTCACCCGGACACCCCGAGGAGCAAGTTCAAGAGCCAGCGACGGTACGAGGGCAAGCACCGCCCCCTTGCTGGCAGCCGCGGCCGATCCCGCGCCGATCCCCCGGGTCACCCCGATCCCGACCGTGAAGATCACGCTGCCCCCGTCGTTGAGCAGCGGCAGCGCCTTCTGCAGCGTGAAGAACTGCCCCTTGAAGTTGACCGCGAGCAGGTCGTCGACGGTCGCCTCGTCGTAGTCCTCGATCGGCAGCCCGCGGACCAGCCCGGCGTTGAGGAACAGCACGTCCAGCGACCCGAACCGCTCGCGCAGCTCCCCGACCACCCGATCGGTGTCCGCGAGTGATCGCGCGTCGGCCCGAAGAACGACCACCTCGTCCGGCAGTTGCGCCCGGGCCGCCTCGACCGACTCGGCCGTCGAACCGGTGACCGCCACCCGGTATCCGGTCCGGTGCAGCAGGGCGGCGGTGGCCAGCCCGATCCCGCTGGTCCCGCCGGTGATGAGCGCTGTGCGTGAAGTCATGCGCCCACGCTAGGAAGGCCGGCACCCCGGCGTAAAAGACCGGTTTCACCTCGGGTGATACCGATCAGGCATCATGGCTGGGTGGACATCGACCTCCGGCTGGTCCGCTACTTCACCGTGGTCGCCGAGCACGGCAACTTCCACCGCGCGGCCGCCGCCCTGCGGACCGCCCAGCCGTCGCTGAGCCGCCAGATCCAGCAGCTGGAGAAGGTGCTCGGCGTGCGCCTGTTCGAGCGCACCCGGCAGGGCAGTCACCTGACCGCCGCCGGCCAGGCGTTCCTGCCCGAGGCGCTCGCGCTGCTGACCGCGGCCGAGCGCGCGGTGGACCGGGCCCGGTCCGCGAACGGCTCGCCGACCCTGCTGATCGGCCACACCGGCAACCTGATCGTCACGCCGGTGGTCCGCGAGCTGCGCCGTCGTGGCATCAGCGCGCGGACCCGGCACCTCACCCAGCCGGACGTGGCCGCGGCCCTGCTCGACCGCCGGGTCGACGTGGTGCTCGCCCGCACCCCGTTGCCGGCCGGCCGGTTGCGCGTCACGGTCCTCTACGACGAGCCGAAGGTGCTGGTCGTGCCGGTCACCCACCGGCTGGCCGGCAAGGAGTCGGTGAGCCTGGCCGACTTCGCCGACGAGCCGCTGGTCCGCTACCCGGATCCGGCGCTGGACGCGTACTGGCGGATCGATCCGCGCCCGGACGGCCGGCCCGCCCCGGACGGGCCGGTCGCCGCGACCATGGAGGACAAGCTCGAGCTGGTCGCGGCCGGGGACGCGCTGACCATGGCCCCGCTGGGCGGCGACGACACGGCCCTGCGCCGGGACCTGACCTGGGTCCGGGTCCACGACGTCGAGCCGTGCCGGGTGCTGGTCGCCGCCCGGCCCGGGGAGACCGGCCCGCTGGTCGAGGAGTTCACCAGGGTCGCGGCCGCGCTGCTCGGCGGGGTCAGGGAGCGCTGAGCGCCGGCTCCCGCGGTTCCGGCTCGGCGGCCAGCTGCCGGGCCAGCTTCTCGCCCTCCACGTCCACGTCCGGCAGCACCCGGTCGAGCCAGCGCGGCAGCCACCAGGCGGCACGGCCGAGCAGCGAGAGCACGGCCGGGACGATGGTCATCCGTACGATGAAAGCATCGACGGCGACGCCGAAGGCGAGCGCGAAACCGAGCGATTTGATGATCGTGTCGTCGGCGAGGATGAACCCGGCGAACACGCTCATCATGATCAGCGCGGCCGCGGTGACCACCCGGGCGCCGTGCCGCATCCCGGCGACGACCGCCTCGTCCGGTCCGGCCCCGTGCACGAACTCCTCCCGGGTCCGGGTGACCAGGAAGACCTCGTAGTCCATGGCCAGCCCGAACAGGATCCCGATCAGGAAGATCGGCATCACGCTGACGATCGGCCCGGTCGACTCCAGCCCGATCAGCCCGGCGAGATGTCCGTTCTGGAACACCGCGACCAGCGCCCCGAACGCGGCGGCCACCGACAGCAGGAAGCCGGCCGTCGCCTTGAGCGGCACCAGCACGCTGCGGAACACCAACATCAAGAGCACAAAGGCAAGACCGACAACGATTGCGAGGTACGGGATCAGCGCCGCGCTCAGCTTCTCCGAGATGTCGATGTTGACGGCCGTCGGCCCGGTCACCGCCAGGCCGGGCACGTGCCGGCCCCGGATCGCGTGCACGAGGTCCTTGGTCGCCTCGGCCGTCGGCGCGCTGGACGGCACCACGGTCAGCATCGCGGTGTCCCCGGCCGGGTTCACCGTCGGCGGAGTGACCGCGGCGACGTCCGGCAGGGTGGCGATCGCCTGCTGCGCCCGGCCCGCCTCGGCGGCGCCGACCACGATCACCAGCGGCCCGTTGAAGCCCGCGCCGAACCCCTCGGCGAGCTGGTCGTAGGCCTTGCGCTGGGTGGAGTCCACCGCGGCGGTGCCGTCGTCGGGCAGCGCGAGCCGCAGGTCGAGCGCCGGGACCGCGGCCACGGCGAGCACGCCCAGCGAGAGCAGCAGCGCCACCCAGCGGTGCCGCAGCACGCCCCGGCCCCAGCGCTCGCCGAACGGCAGCTTGTGGCCGGGCTGCGCGGGGGCGTCCCGGTTCTTGCGGGGCAGCACCTTGCGGCCGGCGAAGCCCAGGATCGCGGGCAGCAGACTGAGCGTGACCAGCACGGCGACGGCGACCGTGCCGGCCGCGGCGATGCCCATCGCGGTCAGGAACGGCACCCCGGTCACCGACAGCGCGGCCAGCGCGATGATCACGGTGAGGCCGGCGAAGACCACGGCCGACCCGGCGGTCCCGACGGCCCGGCCGGCGGCCTCCTCGCCGTCATGGCCCCGGCCCAGCTCGTGCCGGTAGCGGGAGACCACGAACAGCGCGTAGTCGATGCCGACGGCCAGCCCGAGCATGGTGGCCAGCGCCGAGGTCGACGACGACAGGTCGAAGAACCCGGTCGCGGTCTGGATGCCGAGCATGCCCAGGCCGACCCCGACGATCGCGGTCAGCAGCGGCAGCCCGGCCGCGACCAGCGACCCGAACGTGATGAGCAGGACGAACGCGGCGACCAGGATGCCGATCGCCTCGCCGGCGTGGCTCTCGGTGGTGGTGTCGGTGACCTCGCCGGAGTACTCGACCCGGACGCCGCCCGTCTCCGCGGTCGCGCCGGCGGCCAGCAGCGCCGTACGGTCCGCGGTGCTCACGTCGGTGGCCGCGACCGGGTAGGTGATCGTCGCGTACGCCGTCTGCTGGTCTTGGGAAATGGTCTTGGTCTTGAAGGGGTCCGCGACCGCGGCCACCCGCGGCGCCTGCTGGAGGGCGGCGACCGCCGTCTCGATCGCCGCCTTCGGGCCCGCGTCGGTCAGCTTGGCGCCGCCGGTCACGGTGAAGACGACCCTGGCGGTGGCGGCATCGGAGTCGGCGCCGAACTTCTCCCGCAGGACCTGCAGCGCCCGCGACGACTCCGTGCCCGGAATCTCGAAGGCGCTGCTGGTCGGCGCGGACAGCGTGACCGCGCCCAGGCCCAGCACGGCCAGGATCAGGACCCACACCGCGAGGGTGAGCCGTCGACGGCGGAACGAGAACCGGCCGAGCCGGTAGAGCAAGGTAGCCACGTCCCCTACGGTTCCGGGATCGCGCCGCCGGGGCGTCCCGCCGACGCAGGCGCCGGTGTACTGCGGGCGCGGTATCTTCCGGCCGGGCGGATACCACGGGAACAGGTCGAAGATCGGCGCGCGCCCGCCTACCGTCGGCGTCATGCACGACGTCATGGCCCGGTGGGTTCCGTTCTGGCTGCTGCGGCAGCGTGCCCGCCTCGGCGACGTGGGGCTCGCCGCGGTCGTGGTGGCGATCATCCTGAAGATGGAGCAGACCGCGCTCACCGGCCTGGCCCTGGCCTTCGCCGGGATCGTCGCGGCCGCCGTCCTGGCCCGGCGCCGGTTCCCGCGCGGCAGTCTGGCCGTGGTCACCGCGCTCGCCTGCGGCACGCTCGCCGTGGACCCGCCGGTCCCGGGCGTGTTCATCGCGGCCGGGGTGCTGCTCTACTCGGCGGCGCTGTACAGCCCGGTGCGCCGGCCCTGGTTCTACGCCCGGGCGGTGTTCGTGGCCCTGATGGTGGCCGGCACCATCTTCCACTTCACCACCTGGTGGAATCTGAACCTGCTCGGCCTGTTCGCGTGGGTCTTCGGCGGGGCCGGGGTCGGCGACTCGATCCGGATGCGGCGCGCCTACGTCGCCGCGGTCGTCGAACGGGCCCGGCAGGCCGAGCTGACCCGCGAGGAGGAGGCCCGCCGCCGGGTCATGGACGAGCGGCTGCGCATCGCCCGGGAGCTGCACGACGTGGTCGCCCACCACATCGCGGTGATCAGCGTGCACGCCGGCGCCGCCACCCACGCGCTGCAGGGCCAGCCGGAGAAGGTGTGGCCGGTGCTCGGGCACATCCGGGAGGCCGCCGACACCGTCCTCGATGAGATCAAGTCGGTGATCAGCGTGCTCCGCGACCCCGGCGAGCTGGACAGCACCGAGCCCACGCCCGGCCTGGACCGGCTGCCGGAGCTGCTCACCACGCTGCGCACGATGGGCTTCGCGGTCCGCCACCAACAGCACGGCGACGCGCGGCGGCTGCCGGCGGTGACCGATCTGGCCGCCTATCGGATCGTGCAGGAGGCGCTGACCAACGCCCACAAGTACGGTGACGGGAGCGCGCTGCTCGACGTCACCTATGCGCCCGGGACGGTCTCCGTGCAGGTCACCAACAAGATCGCTTGGCCACGGAGCAAAGCGACCGGGTCCGGGTACGGGCTGATCGGGATGCAGGAGCGGGCGTCGGCGGCCGGTGGGACGGTCACCGCCGGCCCGGTCGCCGGCGGCTGGTTCCGGGTCCACGCCGTCCTCGCCGCCCCGGGGCTCGGCAGCGCCGCTGATCTTGATGGCCCGGCCGACTTTGATGACCCGGCCGGTTTTGATGGCCGGATGTCGCACGCCGTTACTCGGGGAGCGCCGGCGTGACCATCCGCGTGCTGCTCGCCGACGACCAGGCGCTGATCCGGGCCGGCTTCCGCATGATCATCGACGCCGACCCGGGCCTGGAGGTGGCCGGCGAGGCCGCCGACGGGCGCGAGGCCGTCGACCTGTGCCACACCGCCCGGGTCGACGTCGTCCTGATGGACATCCGGATGCCGCAGATGGACGGCATCGAGGCCACCCGCCGGATCGCCGGCGACGAACGGCTCGCCGGGGTCCGCGTCCTGGTGCTGACCACGTTCGACAACGACGACAACGTGGTCCTGGCCCTGCAGGCCGGCGCCAGCGGCTTCCTCGGCAAGAACGTCGCCCCGGCCGACCTGGTCAGCGCCGTCCGGGTGGTCGCGGCCGGCGACGCCCTGCTCTCCCCGAAAGCGACCCGCGGCCTGGTCAGCCGGTTCATCCAGCAGATCCGCCCGCCGACAGCCCCGGCCCCGGAGGCGCTGCGGCACGTCACCGACCGGGAGCGGGAGATCCTGCTGCTGGTCGCGCACGGCCTGACCAACGACGAGATCGCCCAGCGCCTCTACGTCTCACCGCTGACCGTGAAGACCCACGTGAACCGCACGATGGTCAAACTGAACGCCCGCGACCGCGCCCAGCTGGTCGTCTTCGCCTACCAGAACGACCTGCTCCGCCCCGGCGACCCCCTACCCGGCGACACCTGATCGCGACGCCTACCCTCGTTGATCATGAACGAGTCGGACGTGCGGATCAGCGGCAGAGACCGGATCCTCGGGGTCCTCGGCGTGCTCTTCTTCGGAATCTGGACGGTCTTCTTCGGCATCGGCGCCGTCCTGATGATCGCGATCCTCGCGGGCGGCGCCGACAACCCGGTCGAGACGATCCTGCTGGCCATCGTGTGTGCCGCGATCTCGGTCTTCAACAGCCGGCGCCTCCGCGGTCCACTTCGCCGCCTGCGCCGGACACAACAGGAACCGGCTCCGACCGAACCACGCTGACCCAGGTCCGGGGAGATTCCTTCCAGCCGCGAGAACGCCGCAGGCCGTGCGCGTTTGCGGGGTTTCACGCACGGCGACGATCGGAGCGCGGGTTGCCGGTGGGAGGTCGTCCAGCCGGGCACTCCGATTTCCAGGGAAAGTGGCAAGCTGCCGGAATGAGCTTCTTCGATCGCTTTCCGAGGCCGGCTGTCCCTGAGCCGGAGTCGGCGCCGTCGCGGCAACCTGGATGGGCGAGGCCGGACGACGCGCTGGGCGGCTTGGTCGCCAAGGAGATCATCCTGGCCCGCGGCAGTGACGCCGTCGTCGCCGTGAGCGGGATAGCTGCCTACCCGAACGGATTTGCGTTCACCCTCACCGTGGTCCTGCGGCAGGAGGATCGTCGTGGTGAACTGTTCAACCAGGCCTTTCACCGCGACTTCTATGACGAGGACCCGCCTTCGCCGGGGTTCCTGCGTCTCGGCGTGCAGTTCGCCGACGGTGCCGCCGCCAGCAATCTGGGCCGCCATCCGCATCTGGACCCGTCGGCAGACCCGGTCGGCCCGCTGTTGATGCACGGCAGTGGCGGTGGGGGCGGGCGACGGTACGAGACGAGCTACTGGGTGTGGCCGCTGCCGCCGCCCGGCCCGATGACGTTCGTCTGCGAATGGCCGGCACACGCAATCGGCGAATCGCGGGCCGAGGTGGACGCCGAGCTGATCCGCGACGCCGCGACGCGATCGGTCTCCCTGTTACCCGACGATGAGCAGACCGGCTGACCACACAATCGGGCTACACGTTCTCCCGCCGCTCCGGCCGTGCCGGCGGTCAACCGGCCGAGCTGTCGCGGCGGGCGCGTCAGGGGTGGGTTCGGTTGTGGCTCAGGGGATCGTCGGGGGCCTGGTATCGGAGGTACAGGCCGCTTCTGGCGGTGCGGCGCCACGGGCGGGCGTAGTTCTCGGTGGTGAGGTCGAGGTCGGCGGTGGCGATGGCGGCTACCGGGTCGGGCGGGCATCGGGTGAGCCATTCGCCGTCCGGGGTGACGACTCCCGAAGAGGCGTTCGGGGCATCCTGGGCGGTGGTGGCGTAGCTGACCCAGTAGCTGTTGGCGGCGGCGAGCGCCCGGGCTTGCAGGGCGAACGGGCCGTTGTTGGTGGGTGTGCCCGGTCCGTGGGTGGAGAACAGGACGCAGTCGACGTCGAGTCGTTCGTACTCCATGAACACTTCGGGGAACGTCGCTTCCATGCCCATCGCGCAGCCGAAACGGACGCCGTCGACGGTGAACGTGACCGGCGCCGAGCCGGGCGTGTACATGTAGCTGACCTTGGTCTTCGACAGCATCCGCTCGTCGTACCGGGTAGCGACGGTGCCGTTGTCGGAGATGACGTAGAGGCTGAGGTGCGGACGGCGAGGTGCGGTCAGCGGGTGGATCGAGCCGAGGACCGTCCACAGCCGCAGCTCGCCGGCGAGATTCGCGATGGCTTCCAGCTCGTCCGCGAGCGTTGCCCAGTCGGCGCGGTCCCAGTCGGCCGGGCCGACCTGCTCGGGTCCGGTGGCCGACATGATCCTCTTGTTCGGGCAGCTCAGCGCGTCCTCGGGTAGGTGCAGCAGCCGGGCTCCCGCCTCGTGGGCCGCCCGCATGAGGTGGCGGATCCGGTCGCCGCAGTCGCGTAGCGCCGCGGTGTCGCCGGGATCGGGCTGGACGGCGAGCTGGGCGACGGACAGTCGCATCAGGGTGTTCCGTGGCATCGGTTCTCCTTGCGGAGTCGTGCGGAGGAGGTGCCGTAGCGCAGCGGTGTAGGACTCGCCGGTCTTGGCGGCGCGAGCGCGTACCTGACGCTTGAAGTTCCTGTTGGCTGTCATTTGGGGTCCTCCGCTGTCCCGTGCGTCGATCCCCCGCGCGATCAAGACGTCCGGAACCAGCGAATGATGACAGCGACCCGAGACGAAAGTCCCTTTGCCTCCACGAGGACCGCGCGTCGGGGGCGGTCACCGGAGGTTGGGCGCGAGCCACGCCGAAGGCGACGATAGCAGCATCGTGCTGAGGCCGCCATCAGCGTGCGGCATCCGGATCTGCCGACGAGAGCCAGTGCCCTCGACAGTGTGCGACCGCGCTTACTGCCGCGAGTCAGTCGCCCGATGGACTGACGAAGCGGACTGATGAAACGGGCGGCACGTCATCCTCAGCCCGAGGTTCGCCGGGTGATGTCTTCGGCCTGCGCCAAGAGTTCCGGCGCGAGTTTTGCCCGTGCGTCCAGCACTTCAATGCCGATCAGGCGGCCGGTCGCATCGAAATCTAGATTGATCATGCCGGCTACGTCGATCGGATCGCACGGATACATCTTGGCCACCTTGGCGCCGGCTTGCTGGAAGTAGATGTAAGCCGCATTTGCCACCTCGTCGTACGTGACTTTCAGCGGCACCATGGCAAAGATTCTGCCAGCTGCGGGCGGCCATCCACCGCCAGGGCACTTGCGCTCATGCCGTCGCCAGGAAGTGCCGATGACCGGCCCGCACACTCTCGCGACAGGACCCACGTTTCAGGTTGTCAAGCGGGCATGCAGGGTGGCGAGGTCGGCCTCGGGCAGACCATTGTCCAGGAGAAAGTCGGGCATCGTCAGCGACCCGATGGTCGAGGTCAGTGACGCCGCGATGGTGGTGCCGTGGCTCGCCAGGCATTCGTTCACGGCGGCGAG
The DNA here is from genome assembly GCF_019704555.1 of Actinoplanes sp. L3-i22. Taxonomy (NCBI): domain Bacteria; kingdom Bacillati; phylum Actinomycetota; class Actinomycetes; order Micromonosporales; family Micromonosporaceae; genus Actinoplanes; species Actinoplanes sp. L3-i22. The sequence continues at coordinate 5,152,832 of NZ_AP024745.1, read as the reverse complement.
CTGGTCACCGAACCCGAGTTCGGCGTACCGCTGCCTCATCCGCTCGTAGGTCAGCAGGTAGTCGGCGATGATCTCCTCGGGTGACGCCGCGGCCAGCGTCAGCAGCACCAGAGCGAGCAACCCGGTACGGTCCTTGCCGCCGGCGCAGTGGAACACCACGCAACCCGGGGCGGCAGTGGCGATCGCCCGCGTGGCGGCGACCACCCGCTCGGGATGCTCGGCCAGCATCGCCGGGTAGTAGAGCGGTGAGGCCAGGTCGTCGATCTTCTGCCAGTGCTCGTAGAACGGTGTACCCAGCGGCTCCAGCGGGACCCGCACCGTGGTGATCCCCGGCGGTCTCGACGCGACGTCCGGCCGGCACTCGTCGGCATTGCGCAAATCGACCACGGTCCGGACCCCGTGCGCCCAGGCCGTCGCCCACCCCGACTCGCTCAACCGGGTCGGCGCTTCCATCCGGACCACCGCACCGGGTCGCACCTGGCCGAGGCCGCCCAAGTCACGGACGTTGACACACCCGTCCCACGCGAGCTCCCGACCACCAGCCACATTCATGGCGCTCCCTCTGCCGCGGCAGCATTGCTGCGAACGCACCACACACGGCATCCCTACCCAGCGAACCGCAGGCGACGCCCCGCCACGACCGCTCGCCAAACAGCTCCGCACCCAGATCGACAAGCCCCGGCCACGGTAGTCAGCATGGGCAACCCTCGTCCTCGGAGTCCAGCAAGGCCACGAGGTCGTCAAGTTCCAAGGGCGGAATCTACCGGCGGCCGACGAGTGAACGACAAGATCGGACCGGCTAACCTGCCTTCGCGTCAGCCGGTGAAGTGACAGGAGGCAGTGGTGGTAACGCGGAAGAGTTCCGTCGTCGAGGTGCCGTATGACGAGCGCGGGAACCTGCTGTTCTACGTCGAGGGGCCGCGCGGCCACTCCTACCTGGACGACGACGTGCATTGGGTGGCGTACACCATGCGGCCCAACGTCGCCTTCGACGCGACGTTGACGCTTGACTCGATGCGGTCCGGGCGGTCGGCGAAGTATCTGGTCTGGCGGGACGCCGACGGCCATCACTTCCCGATGTTCATCTCCGACCTCACGACCATGCTGCCCCTGGTGACCGTGCGCCTGGGCGTCGTGTCCGGCACCTGGATCGTCCGGAAGAAGGGTCAGAACTTCGGGATCGCGCTGGCCTCCGGCAGCTGACTCACGCCGTACCGGAAAGCGGATTTGATCTTGGGGTGAAGGTCCGATGGTGTGGTAGACCGGAGGCGTGGCGATCATGCGGGATCAGGACGGGGTGCTGGAGCGGATCCGGCAGGGGCTGCTCTACACCGAGTCGGAGGCGTCGTTCCAGGATCCGTTGCGGCGCGCGGACCTGGTCTTCGAGTACAACAGTGTGCGGCCCGGCGACACCGAGCGGCGCCGGGCCCTGCTGGAGCGGATCCTCGGGTCGGTCGGCGCGCGGACCGTGCTGCTGTCGCCGTTCCACGCCGGGTTCGGCAGCAAATGTGCACCTCGGTGACGACTTCTTCGGCAACGTCAATCTGACCTTTGTCGACGATGTGGAGATCCGGATCGGGAACGGGGTGATGATCGCGCCGAGTGTCACCCTGACCACGACCGGGCATCCGATCCACCCGGCGCTGCGGGAGGATTTCCGGCGGTTCTCGGAGCCGATCGTGATCGAGGACCGGGTGTGGATCGGCAGCAACGTGGTGGTGCTGCCGGGGGTGCGGATCGGCTACGGCGCGGTGATCGGCGCGGGCAGCGTGGTGAGCCGGGACGTGCCGCCGATGACGGTCGCGGTCGGGGTGCCGTGCCGGGTGGTCCGCGAGATCACCGACGCGGACCTGGAGTCCCGGACCGGGCTCACTCCCCCCAGCTGATGCCGAACGCCGCGACCGGGTCGAGGACGGCGCCGCCGGCGTAGTCGAACGCGTAGCGATCCTGGCCCAGGGCGGCGACCGCGGCGGTGCGGGCGCGGGCGACCTCGACCGCGTCGTCCGGGTCGGGCACCTGGCGGACCGCGGCGAACGCGCTGTCGGTGAATCCGATCATCCGGGCCGCCCGCGGGTGGTCGCCGTCGGCGGCGGCCATCGCGGCGGCGGCGATCCCCAGGTACGGCACGAAGTTGCGGTACCCGGCCCGGAACACCCGTTCGCGCCCTTCGGCGAACAGTTCCCGGGCCCGGTCCAGGTTGCCCAGGTACAGCTCGATGAAGGCCAGGTTGTAGTACTCGGCGTTGACGTGCTCGTCCTGCCCGAGTTGCTCGTTGAGCGCGATGCTCGCCAGGTACCGCTCGCGGGCCAGCGGGTAGTCGCCGGACAGCCGGGCGACCGCGGCCAGCACGTGCCGGGGCCGTTCCTCGAGCCGCCGGTCGCCGGAGCGCACCGCCACGTCCAGCGCGGTGCGGGCCAGGTCCTCGGCCCGGACCAGGTCGTCGCCGCGCAACGCGACCCGCGCCATCGCGTAGAGCCCTTCGACCTCCCCGGCCGGCTCCCCCGCCGCCCGGGCCCGCGCGACTTCGGCCTCGGCCATGGTCAGGACCGCCGCGGAGTCGCCGCGCCGGAACGTGGTGCGCACCGCGTCCTGGAAGCTGACGTCGCGCAGCCACAGCACCGCGGCCAGGAACTCGGCCGGCTCCTCGAGATGTCCGAAATGGCCGCTGTGTTCCAGGAGCACCAGCCGCGAGCCGGGGATGCCGTCGTGCAGCATCGTCGCCCGGTCCGGCCCGCAGGCGAAGTCGTGCCGGCCGGTCACCACCACGGTCCGCGCCCGGATCGAGGCCAATTCCGGCCGGTGGTCGACGTCGCTCGCGTCGAACCGGACGTCCCAGACCTGGATGCTGTCGCGCAGCGGCTCGAACTCGGCGCGCCGGCCCCAGTAGTCGGCGAAGTAGATCGGCAGGACGGCGCGCATCCGGGCGGTCTTGGCCACGTCGCCGCGCACCACCTGCGGGTCCGCCATCACGGCCGCCACCTCGGCCGCCTCCGGCACGTGCGGGTGACGGGCCGGGTAGGCGGCGGCGTTCGCGGCGACGGCCGCCCAGAACGCCGCGTCGATCACCGGGGTCGTGCTGTACAGCGCGAGCCCGGCGACCCGCTCCGGGTGCCGGATCGCGAAGCGCTGCCCGATCACCCCGCCGTGCGAGTGCCCCAGCAGATGCGCCTTCTCCACCCCGAGATGATCAATCAAGGACAGGAGCATTTCGACGTACGTGTCCACGTACGTCGCACCGGTCGGCAGCGGTCCGGAGTCCCCGGTGCCGACCGGCTCCGGGTAGACCATCGTGAAGTGCTGCTCCAACCGCGGCGAGCGCAGGTAGGGCCAGCCGACGCCCGGCCCGCCGGCGTGCGCGACCAGCACCGGCCCGTCGCCGGCGACGTGGTAGACCTGCCGCACGCCGTGCGCGGTGAAGGCGTGGGTTCCGGGGCTGAGGTTGCTCATGCTGGTGACTCCTGCGTGCGGTGATCAGCGGCTCTGGCGGGCCAGCCAGGCCAGGGTGTCGTCGGCGACCGCGCGCCAGCCGTGGTCGAAGGGCGCGCTGTGGCCGCGGTCGGAGTAGGTGATCAGGTCGGTGGTGGCCGGCGAAGTGGCGTAGAGGCGGTGCGCCGCCTTCACCACCACCTCGGGCACGGTGTGGTCCTGGCCGTTGGCCATCAGCAGCAGCGGGCCGCGCCCGGCGCGGGCCGGGTCGACGGTGGTCGCCGCGTTCGGGGTGAAGTTCGCGAACGACGCCTCGAACAGCGGGCGCCCCGGGCCCGGGATGCTCAGCCGCCGGTAGAGCTCGTCCGACTCGGCCCGGTCGAGGGCGTTGCCGAACGAGAACGCCCACTGCTTCTCGGTCAGGGTGACCGCCTTACGCCGGTTGGCCGGGCGCGAGGTGACCGGCAGGCTGGAGCGCAGCAGGTTCAGCGGCAGCGCCCGGATCCCCTTGATCGGGGCCGGCGAGATCGCGACGGCGGCCGCGGGCAGGCCACGGTCGAGCAGCTTCTCCACGATCAGCCCGCCGAACGAGTGGCCGATGACGATCGCCGGCTCGTCGAGTCCGGCCAGGAACGCGGCGTACGCGTCGGTGATCTGTTCCACGCCCACCCCGGCCTGCCCCGACGGGTCGGCCCGGGTGGCGTCGACCGTTTCGGCGTCGCCGGGCCAGCCCGGTGCGTACGTCGTGAAGCCCTGTTTGTCGAAAAGTTCCTGCCACGGCTGCCAGGACACCGCGTGCACCCAGAGCCCGTGAACGAAAACCACCGGTCTGCCCATTTTCCTGCCCCCACCCTCATCGTGTCGCTCCGACAGTGGGAAAAGCTAGGCGGGGCCACTGGAGGACGAGTGAACGATCACTGGAGCGGGGCCGCCGGCCGGGCGCCGGCGGCCCCGGGGCTCACGCGGTCTCGGTGATCGGCCGGTCCACCCAGCTCATCATGCCGCGCAGTTGCCGGCCGGTGACCTCGATCGGGTGCGCGGCGCCCTGCTCGCGGTACTTGGTCAGCAGCGGGCGGCCGTTGTCGTCGTCCTCGATCAGCCGCCGGGTGAACTCGCCCGAGCGGATCTCGGCGAGGATCTGCACCATCTCGGCCTTGACCGCGGCGTTGATCACGCGCGGGCCGGAGACGTAGTCGCCGAACTCGGCGGTGTCCGAGACGCTGTAGCGCATCCGGGAGATGCCGCCCTCGTACATCAGGTCGACGATCAACTTCAATTCATGAAGGCATTCGAAGTACGCGATCTCGGGCGCGTAGCCGGCCTCGGTGAGCACCTCGAAGCCGGTCTGCACCAGCGCGCTCACGCCGCCGGCCAGCACCGCCTGCTCGCCGAAGAGGTCGGTCTCGGTCTCCTCGGTGAACGTCGTCTCGATCACGCCGGCCCGGGTGCCGCCGATCGCCTTGGCGTACGACAGGGCGAGCGCGAGCCCGTCGCCGGCCGGGTCCTGCTCGACGGCGACCAGGCAGGGCACGCCCTTGCCGTCGACGTACTGGCGGCGGACCAGGTGGCCGGGGCCCTTCGGGGCGACCATCGCGACGGTCACGTCGGCCGGCGCCTTGATCAGGCCGAAGCGGATGTTCAGGCCGTGGCCGAAGAAGAGCGCCTTGCCGGCGGTCAGGTTCGGCGCGATCGACTCGGTGTAGATCTTGCGCTGGGCGGTGTCCGGCGCCAGCACCATGATCACGTCGGCCCATGCGGACGCCTCGGCCGGAGTCTGCACGGTCAGGCCCTGTTCCTGCGCCTTCGCCCGGCTCTTCGAGCCCGCCGGCAGGCCGACGACGACCTCGGCGCCGGAGTCCCGCAGCGACAGCGCGTGGGCGTGGCCCTGGCTGCCGTAGCCGATCACCGCGACCCGGCGGCCCTGGATGATCGCCAGATCGGCGTCGTCGTCGTAGTACACCTTCGCGGTCAAATTCTTACCTCTCCTCAGGGGCGGAAAACGTCGTCCATGTCGCCACGACGCGGAAGCCCATCGATTCGTACAGCGGCCGGCCGGCCGCCGACGGGTTCAGGTACGCCACGTCGGCGCCGGCCGCGAAGCCGTCGGCCAGCACCCGGGCGGTCATCGCCCGGCCCAGGCCGCCGCCGCGGGCGGCCGGGACGACGGCGATGTTGTAGACGCCGATCACCGCGTCGCCGAGCACGCCGAGGCCGGTCGCCACCGGCACGCCGGACACGTGTGCGAGGTAGCCGGTGAAGCCCGGGGCGGCCAGCACTCCCCCGCCCATCAGCGTGCCGAACGCGTCCACCGGCGCCTCGAATCCGGCGGCCAGCACCTCGGTGTAGACGTCGCCGGCGTCCGCGCCGGCCGGTCGCACCCGGCCGGCCTGTGCGGTGTTCACGTCCAGCACGGCGTCGGCGGCGGCGCAGGCCATCAGCGGCATCCCGGCGCGTCCGGTCAGGCCGTGCCGGGCGGCGGTCGCGGCGACCGCGTCGGCGTTGTCGGCGCGGCAGACGATCGACCAGGGCACGCCGAGGCGGGCCAGCTCGGCCGCGCACCCGTCGAGCGCGACCAGGTCGGGCTCGGCCGTCATGGTGTAGGCCACGTTCAGCGTGGCGATCGCGGCCCCGGTCACGATCGTGCCGGCCGCACCGCGCTCGGTGCGCCGGCCCCGGGGCGTCGCGTCGGCCAGTCGCCGGAGCGCGTCGAGCCAGGCGTCCGCCAGCCGGTCCGGCCGGGGGCTCTTCGGATTGTTCACGTTCACCCAGATGCGCGCCGACGGCCGGAAGTTCGATCCGCGCGTCAAGAACTTCTCCAGTGGGCGTCTCTAGCGTCGCCGCCATGCTGTTGCCCGAGACGGAGATCGAACTGCTCGTCCGCGCCGCCCAGTGGGGGGACGCGACCAGCCTCACCGCCCTGTTCCAGGCGCACTACGCCGGCATGCGGTCGGTCGCGAACCAGATCCTGGGCGCCGGCCCGGACGCCGAGGACGCCTGCCAGGACTCGGCGATCGCCGCGCTGGCCACCATCCGGGAGCTGCGTGACCCGGCCGCGGTCCGGGCCTGGCTGCACACCATCGTGCGCAACACCTGCCGGTCGAAGCTGCGGGTACGCCGGCCGATCCCGCTCGACGTGGTGGCCGCGGACCTGACCGCCGACGACCGCGACGCCCCGCACGCCGGTGTGGACCGGGACGCCGAGCGGGACTGGATCCGGCACGCGATCGGCCGGCTGTCCCCGGCGGCCCGGCCGGTCGCGATGCTGCGCTACTTCCTGGCCTGCAACTCCTACCAGCGGATCGCCGCGCTGTGCGGGATCCCGGTCGGCACGGTCCGCAGCCGGCTCAGCGAGGGCCGCCGGCAGCTGGCCACGGTGCTGCCGCAGGTGCGCGACGAGCGGCACGCGGACTTCGCGGCGCTGACCGCCGCACGGTGGCAGGAGGCGGACGCGGTGCTGGCCGCGACCCCGGCCGGCGCGCTGCCACGGGCGGTGCGCGGGCGCTGGGCGTGGGACACCGACGTCTGGTGGCCGGACGGCCGGCGCACGGCCGGGCTGGCGTCGGTGCTCGACACGCTGCGCCACGACCGGGCGGCCGGCCTGCGGCACCGGCCGGTCGAGGTGATCGCCGGGCCGGGCATCACCGTCTGGGAGACCGCGACGCGCACCTGGGTGCTGCACGAACGCGAGGGTCAGGTGCGCGAGGTGCGGCTCGCCGACTGATCACCAGGACCACCACGCCGTACGGCGAAGTCGTGGGCATTCGCCGGGCGGACAGGTCACGCACCCGCGGCCCGGACCACGGCGCGGGTGGTCCGGGCGATCCTGGCCGCAGGCGCAGGTCGCCGCGGCGATCGCCGCGTCGGAGGGCAGCGGATCGCACGGCACGATCGACGGGTCGTTCGAGTCGTGGGGCATCGGGGGTGTCCAATCGCGAGTGGTGACCGAGACCACTCGACGGTAGGTCGGCCCTGTTGAACCGCACTTGACGTGGACCCGATCGATCGTTCACTGCCCGGTTCAGACCGGCCGGGACAGTTTCAGCGCGAGTTCGCGCAGGCCGGCCTGCATGTGCCGCGGCCCGCCGCCCTGGAACGATTCAAGCACCTCGCTGGCCCGGTCGAACGCCTCGCCCGCGCCGGCCAGGTCGCCGGTCATGATCAGCAGCTCGGCCAGGCTCCGGAACGCCTCGAAGTGATACGGGCCCTGGCCCACCGAGCGGGCCGCCTCGGCACCGAGTTTCAGCTGGTGGACCGCGTCGTCGGTACGGCCCAGGTCGACCAGGTTGTGCGCGATGGAGACCCGGATCATGGCCTCCTCGTGCCGGCGGCCGACCCGCAGGTTGAGCTCGAGGGCCTGCTGCAGCACCCGGGCGGCCGCCTCGTGCTGGCCGAGCCGGGCCAGCGAGCGGCCCTTGCAGTCCAGGCTGCGCACCTCGGAGGTGGCGTTGCCGACCGCCCGGCACAGCGCCACCGCCTCCTCGGCGCGGGCCAGCGCCTGCTCGTGCTCGCCGAGCACGGTGAACACCGAGTGGAAGTTGACCTGGGTGAGCGCCTGTTCCAGCAGCATGCCGTGCTCGACGAAGACCTGCAGCGCGGCCGAGAGCAGGGCCAGCGACTCGTCGTTGGCGTCGAAGAACCAGCGGGCCCCGGCCAGGCTGCGCAGCACGTGCGCCTCGCCGATCACGTCGCCCTGCTCGCGGGCGGCCCGCAGCGCGAAGCGCATCACGTCCTCCCAGTCCTGGAAGTAGCCGAACCACTCGAAGTACTGCTGCATGGTGATCGCCAGCTGCCACGGCACGATGCCGTAGCCGAGGTCGGCGGCCACCCGGACCGCCTCCTTGAGCACCTCGCGCTGGCCGGCGAACCAGCCGATCGACTCCGGGTAGGTGAGCGGCCGCTCCGGCACGACACCGGGCTCCGGCGGCTCCGGCGCGATCGGGATCCGGTTCGGCGCCAGCACCACCTGCGCGTTGAAGCTGCTGTGCAGGTAGTACTGCAGCAGGCGGGTGGTCGCGGCCCGCCGCTCGGCCGCCGGGTCCGCCGTGCTCAGAAGTTCTTCGGCGTACGCGCGGACCAGCACGTGCGAGGCGTAGGAGCCGTCGTCGCCCTCGGCGACCAGCGCCGCCCCGGCCAGCTCCTCCAGCTCGGCGCGGGTCCGGTCCAGGTCGCGCCCGGACAGGCTCGCGCACGCCGCCAGGCTGATCCCCGGGGTCAGTGCCACCGACAGCAGCCGGAACAGCCGGGCCGCGTCCGGGCTCAGCTGCCGGTACGACCAGGAGAACGCGGTGCGCGGATCGGTGACGCCGCGCCCCTCCGGGAAGGCGGCCAGCCGGGCGCCGTCACGTAGTTCGGCGGCGACCGTCGTCAGGGACAGATTCGGCCGTACGCACAGCCGGGCGGCCAGGATCGCCAGGGCCAGCGGCAGCCGCCCGCACAGCTCGATGATCTCGTCGAGGGCGCCCGGTTCGAGCCCGGCGGCGCCCGGCCCGCGCGCGGCGACCAGCCGTTTCAGCAGGATCTCCCGGGCGTCCGGCAGCTCCGGCACGTACGCCCGGTACAGCCGCGCCCCGTCCGAGGCGGCCAGCCCGACCAGCGGGCGCCGGCTGGTGATCAGCACCAGGCTCTCCACCGAGCTGGGCAGCAGCGGGCGGGCCTGCGCGGCGTCGCGCACGTCGTCGAGCAGGACCAGGATCCGCTTGCCGGCGGTCAGGCTGCGGTACGTGCCGACCAGCGCGTCGAAGGTGTCCGGGACGTCCCCGGCGCGCAGGCCCAGCGCGTACAGCAGCGAGCGCAGCGCGTCGCCGACCGGGACCCCGCCGTCCTCGCCCTCGTTGCCGCGCAGGTCCAGGTAGAGCTGCCCGTCGGTGAAGTCACCGGCGACCTGGTGGGCGAAGTGCGCGACGATCGTCGACTTGCCGACCCCGCCCATCCCGTCGACGCCGACCACCATCGGGCTGGTCCGGCCGGTGTCGCGCATGCTCAGCAGCAGGTCGTGCAGGACGCGCAGCTCGTACTCGCGGCCGACGAACATCGGCTGGTCCGGCGGCAGCTGCGCCGGGCGCAACAGCGGCGCGGCGGCCACCACGGCGGCCGGCTCGGCGGCGGGCGGCGCGGCCTGGGTCAGCACCCGCTGGTGGGCCTCCTGCAGGTCGCGGCCCGGATCGATGCCGAGTTCGTCGACCAGACGTTCGCGCAGGTTGCGGTAGACGTCCAGGGCCTCGGCCTGGTGCCCGGCCGCGGCCAGCGCGGTCATCAGGGCGGCGTGCACCGGCTCGTGCAGCCGGCTCATCCGGGCGGCCAGCCGCAGCGCCGGCAGCACCCGCGCCGGCGCCCCGGTCCGGGCGCTGATCGCGGCGGCGGCCACCGCCGCGTCGTAGAACTCGCCGTCGATGCCGGCGAACGTCGCGGTGGCCCCGGTGGTGTCGGCCAGGGTGTCGCCGGCCGGGCCCTGGCACAGCCGCAGCGCCGCCACGTAGTCGTCGAGCGCCGCCGGCAGCCGGTTCTGCCCGGCCGCCTCCTTCGCCCCACGCACCAGCCGGCGGAACGCCACCAGGTCGAGCGTCTGCGGCCCGGCGGTGAAGCGGTATCCGCTGTCGTGCCGGGTCAGGTACGACCCGGCCGAGCGCAGCAGCAGGCCGGGTTCGAGCAGCCGGCGCAGGGCGCCGATGTACTTGTGCACGACGTTGACGGCGCTGGCCGGCGGGGCCTGCTCCCAGATCAGGTCGACCAGGTCGGCCATGCTGATCGGCCGGCCCTCCTGGGCGGCGAGCAGCGCCAGCAGGCAGCGCTGCTGGCGCGGGCCGGCGTCGATCTCCAGGTCACCCCGCCAGACCCGCAACGGGCCCATGATCTGCAGGCGCAACGCATTCTGATCGGTCAATCAAATCCCTCTCCCCCACGAAGCAGCCCCTGAAGCTAGTCAGGGCCAGTGGAGGACCACTGAAGATCGACTGAACCGGATACTTCCAATGATCTTTACAGTTATTGTCGCCTACCGGACGAATTGATACAGCTCACACGGCGTACCGCGAAACGGGTCGAACTTCCGGAGTGCCGGCGCACTCTTGCAGGGCATGACAACTCGCAATCGAACCGGGCGCAGCCCGTGGCACTGGCTGCTGGTGATTCCGATCGTCCTGCCGCTGCTGACGTTGCTGTTCAACACCGACGAGCCGCGACTGGGCGGCTTCCCGCTGTTCTACTGGCTGCAACTGGCCTACGTCGGCGTCGTCGTGCTCGTCACCACCGTCGTGTACCGGCGCACCGAGCGCGGCGGTGACCGCTGATGTGGCGTGATCATCTGACCCAGATCATCGTGTTCGCCGTGCTGTTCCTCGGCGTCAGCGCGCTCGGGTTCGCCGCCTCCCGGTGGCGGCGCACCGGCACCCTCGACCACCTCGACGAGTGGGGGCTGGGCGGGCGCAGGTTCGGCGGCTGGACCACCTGGTTCCTGCTCGGCGGGGACATCTACACCGCGTACACGTTCGTCGCGGTGCCCGCGCTGCTGTTCGCGGCCGGGGCGACCGGGTTCTACGCCGTGCCGTACACGGTGCTGGTCTATCCGCTGGTGATGGTCGCGCTGGTGCGGCTCTGGTCGGTGTCCTACCGGCACGGGCTGGTCACGCCAGCCGACTTCGTGCGCAAGCGCTACCGGTCGCCCGCGCTGGCGCTGGTCGTGGCGGTCACCGGGATCGTGGCGACGATGCCGTACATCGCCCTGCAGCTGGTCGGGATCGAGGCGGCGCTCAAGACGATGGGCCTGGTCGGGGCGAGCGGCTTCGGCCGGCACCTGCCGATCCTGATCGCGTTCGCCATCCTGGCCGCCTACACCTACTCCAGCGGGCTGCGCGCGCCGGCGCTGATCGCGTTCGTCAAGGACAGCCTGATCTACCTGGTGATCATCGCCGCGGTGATCTACCTGCCGATCAAGCTCGGCGGCTGGGGGCACATCTTCGACGCGGCGGCGGCCAAGTTCGAGGCCAGCCCGGCCCCGAACGACGGGATCCTGCTCAACGCCAACAACCAGCTCAACTACGTCACGCTGGCGCTGGGCTCGGCGCTGGCGCTGTTCCTCTACCCGCACACCGCGACCGGGGTGCTGGCCAGCCGCGACCGCGGGGTGATCAAGCGCAACATGGCGGCGCTGCCGGCGTACTCGCTGGCGCTGGGCCTGATCGCGCTGCTCGGCTACGGCGCGATCGCCGCGCACACCACGCCGGTGCTCAACGACAACAACACCATCGTGCCGGCGTTGTTCGACGGGCTGTTCCCGCAGTGGTTCGCCGGGGTCGCGTTCGCCGCCATCGGCATCGGCGCCCTGGTCCCCGCGGCGATCATGTCGATCGCGGCGGCGAACCTGTTCACCCGCAACATCTGGACCGAGTTCTTCGACCGCTCGGCGACCCCGGCCCGCGAGGCCAAGGTCTCGAAGATCGTCTCGCTGCTGGTGAAGTTCGGCGCGCTGCTGTTCGTGGTCGCGATCAGCCCGCAGTTCGCCATCGACCTGCAGCTGATCGGCGGCGTCATCATCCTGCAGACGCTGCCGTCGGTGGGCATCGGGCTGTACACCCGGTGGTTCCACAAGGGTGCGCTGATCGCCGGCTGGGCGGCCGGGATGACCGCCGGGCTGTGGATGCTGTATCTGATCCCCAACCCGGCGACCCACCACGCGCACTTCGGCGGCTCCGCGATCGCGCTGTCCAAGCTGGGCCTGGACTCGCCGCGCACGCTGTACGTCGGCTTCCTCGCGGTCGCCGTCAACCTGCTGGTGGCGACCCTGGTGACGCTGGCGCTGCGGGCGGCGAAGATCCGCGACGACGGCGACGACACCGTGCCGGAGGACTACACCGCCGACCGGTCCCCGGAGCCCGCGGCCGAGCCCGCCGTGCCCGTCGCGGTCTGACGGTCCGGGTCGGGCAAGGGGCGGCCGAGCGCCGCCCCTTGCCCGACACCGCGTCTACAGGCCGGCGCGGATCTGCTTCATCTCGGTGATCTGTGCCTGCTGATCGGTGACGATCCGCTGGGCGAGCGCCTTGGCGTCCGGGTTGACGCCGGCGGCGATCTCCTGCTGGGCCATGATCAGGGCGCCCTGGTGGTGTTTGACCATCACCGCCAGGAACTCCTTGTCCCACGGGGTGCCCTTGGCGTTCATCAGCGCGGTCATGTCCAGCTCGTCGACGCCGGCCATCTCGCCGTGCTCCATGCCCTCCATCGCGTCGCCGCTCGGGCTCGGCACGGGCATCTTCCAGGCGGTCAGCCATCGGTTCATGGTGTCGATCTCGGGTTGCTGCGCCGCCTGGATCCTGCCGGCGAGCGCGGCCACCCGGGGGTCGCCGACGTGGCCGGTGGCCATCTTGGCCATGGCGATGGCCGACTCATGGTGCGGGATCATCTGCTGGGCGAAGGCGACGTCGGCGGCGTTGAACGTCGCGGTCGCCGAGGCCCCGGCCGCGGCCGGGCCGGCGGTGGGTGCCGGGGCGGTGCCGCCGCAGGCGGACACCACCAGCATGGCGCAGGCAGCGGCGCAGGCCAGCAGGCCGCGCCGGGTGGAGAAAAACAACGATTTCACCTTTCGACAGAAACGGGTGTGCGCAAGCTCTCCGGGACGAGGGCTCCTATATGCGCAGCACCGCTGTCGAAGCGAGGACGAGTCCGGCCCCGCCGGCCGGGGGTGCCCGGGTGGCCGGACGCCGGATGGCCGTGGCACTTTGCGGACGGCCGCCGGCGCGGGCGGCGGCCAGCAACGCCATCGCCAGCAGCACGACGACGGCCAGCCCGCCCAGGACGGCCAGGCACACGCTCCACATGCTCATCTGTTCGTGGTCGTGATGGCCGGCGCAGTGATCGTCGGGGCAGGCCTCGGTCGCCGGGGCGGCGACGAAGGACGTCACGGCAGTGGTCATCGCCGGGCTGCCGGAGTGCTCGGCGCGGACGCCGGCGTGCCCCAGGGTGTGCATCATCGCCAGGCCGAACACGGTGCACAGCAGCAGCACGGTCCGGGCGTTACGCCCGATCGTCGCCGCGGCTGTCCCGATCACGGCGACCACGATAGCGCGGCGCTCACCCGCCGGTGACCGGCGCGCGGGCCCCGGCGAACAGGTGCGCGTCCGTGCGGGCCGCCAGCTGCCGGGTCCGCTCGGTGGCGGCCCGGACCACGCCGTCGGGCTCCCCGTGCGCCTGCGCGAGCCGCGCCCGCAGCAGCAGGATCAGGCCCTCGGCGTAGCGCTGCCCGTACCGGTCCAGGCTCTGCTCGGCCTGCTCCAGGGCGGCCTGCGCCCCGTCCAGGGCCCCGATCGTCATCCGGACCTCGGCGAGCGCCCCGTACCAGGTCACGATGCACGAGCGCGGCGGGTCCAGCAGCCCGGTGGTGATCAGCCGCTCCAGCTCCACCGCGGCGCCGGCCGGGTCCTGCCCGGTGACCGCCCGGGCCCACCAGCGGGCCAGCCGCTGGTACGTGCCGAGGAACTCGAACGACAACTCCGGGTCGACCGCGATCCCCCGCTCGGCCGCGCGCAGCGCCCACTGCGGATCCCCGCACAGCATCGCGGTGATCGCCGAGAACGTGGCCCAGAACGTGATCGCGTACGGATCCCCGCCCGCGTCGGCCTCCATCGCGTCGAGCAGTTTGCGGGCCCCGGCGACATCCCCGTGCAGCGCGGTGATCAGCCCGAGGATCCCGGCCGAGAGCAGCTTGAGGTCCCGCACCAGCGGCACGTCCGCCTCCCGCACCGACCCCTCGGCGGTCGCGGCCACCGACATGGTCAGGAACCGCAGCCCCTCGCCGATGTGGCCGGTCTCCCACTGGTGCATGCCCCAGGCCAGCCAGCCGTAGCCGCGCACGACCGGATCGGCGGACGCCTCGCCGCGCTCGCGCAGCCGGCGGGCCAGCCGCCCGCTCGGCTCGATCTGCAGGCCTTGCGAGCAGCCGGTCCAGCGGGTGAACAGGAAACTGGTCGCCTCCAGCTCGCGGCCCAGGCCGCGGGCCAGCTCCTCGGAGCGTTCCAACAGGTCGAGCGGGGAGCCGACGTAGCCGGTCTGCATCCCGAGCACCATGGTCAGCTGCGAGAGCGCGGCCAGTTCCAGTTCGGCCAGGTTCGCCGCGCGGGCCACCTTCGCCGCCGCCCGCAGGTGCCGTTCGGCGGCGTCCCAGGCGGCCTTGACCGCCGCCCGCCGGCCGGCGCGGGCCAGCGCCGTCGCGGTCCGGGCCGGGTCGGCCAGCGGGCCGGCCGCCCACAGGTGGTGCGCGAGCCGCTCGACGGTGTCCTCGCCGCCCGGGTCGCCCAGGCTCAGCGCGTCCGCGACGCGCAGGTGCAGCCGGGGCGCCCGCCGCCGCGGGGTGGTGTCGGCGACCGACTCGCGGATCAGGTCGTGGGCGAAGCGCAGCGCGAACGGGTTGCCCGGGATCGGGCCGAGCAGTCCGAGCGCCTCCACCGGTTCCAGGGCGCGCAGGCAGGCCGGCACGTCCACCTCGGCGACCCGGGCCAGCAGGCCGACCTCGACCTCCCGGCCGACCAGCGCCGCGATCTGCAGCAGCCCGCGGGTGGTGTCGTCGAGCCCGGCCATCCGGTCGCGGACCACGTCGCGGACGGTGGCCGGCACCCCGGCCCGGGCCGCGAACTGCTCGGTGAGGGCGCCGCCGTCGGCGGTCAGCAGCCGGGCCAGCTCCCGGACGAAGAACGGGTTGCCGCCGGTACGGGCCCGGATGCCGCGGCCGACCCCGGGCGCCGGCGCCTGACCGATCTCCCGGCGCACCAGTTCGGCGACCTCGTCCTCGCCGAGCGGGCCGAGCGGGACGCGGCGGTGCCCGGGCGCCCGGCTGGCCCCGGCGAGCATCCGGGTCAGCTGCGAACCGGGCAGCGGCGCGTGCGTGCGCATCGCGCCGACCAGCGTGACCCCGGCCGGCAGCCGCGCCGCCAGATGCCCGAACAGCTGCAGCGAGCCGAGGTCGGCCCACTGCAGGTCGTCGACGATCAGCATCAGCCGGTGCTGGGCCGCGGCCTGCGCGACCGCGTCCACCACCCGTTCGAAGAGGCGGAACTGGGTGCCGTTGTCCGGCTGCAGCGGCGCGTCGAGCGCGGTCGGGCCGGGCGCGACGAGCCGGCCCAGGTCGCCGTCGAGCCACTGCCGGCGGGCCGGTTCGGGCAGGCTGTCCAGGATCGTGCCGACCGCCTCGACCCACGGCCACATCGACGGGGTTCCGGCGCCCTCCAGGCAGTGGCCCCAGACCACGAGTGTGCCGCCCCGGCCGGCCTCGGCGGCCGCCTCCTCGAGCAGCCGGGTCTTGCCGACCCCGGGCTCGCCCTCGACCACGACCAGCCCGGCGCCGCCGGTCCGGGCCTGCTCCACCGCGCGGCGCAGCACGGCCAGTTCCTCGGCCCGGCCGACCAGGCCGCTCGCGGCGGGGCCGGCGGGCGGCAGGTGATCGCCGGTGTCGGTGGCCGGTGGGCCGCCCTGGACCTGCTGGTGGGCGGCCCGCAGCGCCGGACCGGGATCGATGCCGAGCTCGTCGGCGAGCCGGTCGCGGACCCGGGCGGCCAGGGCGAGCGCCTCGGCCTGCTGCCCGGCCGCGCCCAGCGCGGTGATCAGGCTCGCCTGCACCAGCTCGTGCAGCGGCGCCATCGAGGCGGCCAGGCGCAGCGGCCGCAGCACCGGCTGCGGCCGGCCGAGCGCGACCGCGAGGCCGGCGGCGGCCGTGCAGGCGGCGAAGAACTCCTCGTCGAGCGCGGCGAGGATCGGCCGGGCCGGCCCGTCGGCGGCGGCGCCACCGGCCGGGCCGTTCCACAGCGCGAGCGCCCGCGCGTAGTCGTCGAGCGCGGCCTCGCCGCCCGGCCCGGCCTCGGCCCGGGCCACCAGGGCCCGGAACTCGACGAGGTCCAGCACCTCGCGGTCCGCGACGAACAGGTAGCCGTTGCCGTGCAGGCGCAGGTAGGAGCCCGGCTCGCGGGCCGGCAGCCACGGCTCGAGCAGCCGCCGCAGGGTGCCGATGTGCTTCTGGATGACGTTGACCGCGCTGGTCGGGGCGTCCTCGGACCAGAGCAGGTCGACCAGCTCGTGCACGCTGACCGGCTGCCCGGCGCGCGCGAGCAGCACGCTCAGCAGGAACACCTGCTGGCGGGGCCCGGGATCGACCTCGGCGTCATCCCGCCAGATCCGCAACGGGCCGAGGATCTGCAGTCGCGGCGAACCCACCGTCGTTCCACCCCCGGATCTGCACGGACGGTGCGGAGTGTACCGCCTCACCGTCACATGGTCTGAATCTTAATATTACAGACTGGACCGTCCGAGGCGTACCGTCGGATCTGACGTTTGGAGGACGGCATGACCAACCGCTATCTGGAGCACAACTACGCGCCGCTCGCCGCGGAGAGCTACGCCACCGGGCTGCCGGTCACCGGCGCGCTGCCGCGCGAGCTCAACGGCCGCTACCTGCGCATCGGGCCGAACCCGCGCGGCGGCATCGACCCGGCCACCCACCACTGGTTCCGCGGTGCCGGGATGGTGCACGGGGTCCGGCTGCGCGACGGGCACGCCGAGTGGTACCGCAGCCGGTTCGTCGAGAGCGAGCAGGGCGCGCCGAACACCAACATCGTCAGCCACGCCGGGCGGCTGCTGACCCTGATCGAGGCCGGCAAGCCGCCGGTGGCGATCAGCCCGGACCTGGCCGAGATGGCGGTCTGGGACTGCGACGGCGCGCTCGGGCGCGGGTTCACCGCCCACCCGAAGGTCGACCCGGTCACCGGCGAGATGCACGCGATGACCTACCACCCGGGCTTCAGCACGGTGCGCTACGTCGTGCTCGGCCCGGACGGCACGGCCGTGCACACCAGCGACATCGAGGTCGCCGACGGGCCGATGGTGCACGACATGGCGCTGACCCAGACCCGGGTGGTGGTGCTCGACCTGCCGGTCACGTTCGCCGCCGCCAAGCGCCGCATGCAGGCCGGCCAGCCGGTCTCCGACCTGCCGTTCACCTGGGACGAGCGGCACCCGTCGCGGATCGGGATCCTGCCGGTGCACGGCACGGCCGAGCAGGTCCGCTGGGTGGAGACGCCGCGCGGCTTCGTCTTCCACGTGCTCAACGCGTTCGACAATCCGGACGGCACGCTGACCATGGACGTGGTTCGGTACAGCGAGATGTTCGCCCGCGACGTGCGCGGGCCCGGCGACGCCACGCCGACGCTGGTGCGCTGGGTGGTCAACCCCGATCGGGGGACCGTGCGGGAGGAGGTGATCAGCGACCATCGCGTCGAGTTCCCGCGGGTCGACCCGGCACTGACCGGCCGCCCGCACCGCTACGGCTGGTTCGCCGGCTTCAGCTCGCGCGGCCTGCTGATCACCGACGACGTGCGGCGCGATCCCGCCGAGGGCTTCGGCACCGGCCCGCTGGTCAAGGTCGACACCAAAAACGGAAAGACCGAGACATTTGGGTACGGCGATGGCCGCGTCACCATGGAGCCGGCCTTCGTCCCCCGCCCGGACGCCACGGCCGAGGACGACGGCTGGATCCTGTCGGTCGTGCACGACGCCACCACCGACCGCGCCGACCTGGTCGTGGTGGACGCGGCCGACCTGAGCGCGGTCGCCACCGTCCACCTGCCCAGCCGCATCCCGTTCGGCTTCCACGGCAACTGGGTCGCCGACGCCGAGCTGTACTGAGCGGGAGGACCGGTCCGGCCCGGCGCCACCCACGCTTTCGCCGTGACACGCCGCGAGGCACACCGCCGGACCGGACCGGAGAAGCGGGAACGGCAAGACCACGGACGGGTTGACGCGGCCGCACCGTTCCCGGCGGACCGAAAGTTACCGATCGCCGGTGAACGTCCACTGGACCGGGCGCGCCGCCGAATAAAGTGCCGGCTACTCGCCGATCAGGTCGGCCGGGGCGGCGGCGATCTCCCGCCAGAAGCCGATCATCATCGTCTCCAGGCGCAGGCCGACCTCCAGGGTGGCCCGCTCGGGTGAGCGCGGGCGCAGCCGGCCCGAGCCCATGAGCTGCTGGTACTCCTGCAACCGGCCCTCGTGGGCGCGGATCTGCTCGGTCGCCAGCCGCTCGATCGTGGCCGGCGCGCCGGTGCCCGCGGAGTCCTGGAAGAACAGTCGCAGCAGCCCCTCGTCGTGCACCTCGGAGAGCGCCGAGGTCGGCACGGCCAGCCAGCGGTCCAGCTCGCGGCGCCCGGCCGCGGTCAGCGACAGCGTGCGGCGGCGCCGGCCGGCCTGCTCCTGGCGCTCCTCGACCAGGCCGCGCCGGACGAGCCGGTCGGCCTCCGCGTACAGCTGCGAGCGCGGGAAGACCCAGAAGTAGCCGATGCTGTGCCGGATCTCCTGGTCCAGTTGGTACGGCGTGGCGTCGTCGTGCCGGCTGAGCAGGCCCAGCACGACGTACGCGCTGATCGGGAGGGCGGTCGCCACGGGGCTGTCTCCTGGTCCGGACGGCGGGGAGTCGGATCGTACAGTCTGGAACGTCGATCCTGACGTTACCCGCTCCCCCGGCTGACCTCGGCGTATCCTGACGGGGACCGTTCAGCAATGCGGAGGTTGGGTCATGAGCGTTGCGTCGACCGGCCCGGGCCGGCCCCGCGATCCGGAGGTGGACCGGCGGATCACCCAGGCGGCGCTGGACGTGTTCGGCGACGCCGGCTGGGCCGGGTTCGCGATGGAGCCGGTGGCCCGCCGCGCCGGGATCGGCAAGGCCACCCTCTACCTGCGCTGGACCAGCAAGGAGTCGCTGCTGACCGACGCCCTGACCGCGGGCCTGCCCCGGGTCAGCGACGTGGACACCGGCACCCTGCACGGCGACCTGGTCGAGCTGGCCACCCAGATGGTGGCGCTCTACGCCGGGCCGTGCAGCAAGGCCGCGCTGCGGCTGAACCTGGAGGCCGCCTCGATCGCCGGGATCGCCCGGCACTACGACCAGATCCGCACCTCGCAGATCGCCGCGGCCCGCGACATCATCCGGCGCGGCATCACCCGCGGCGAGCTGCCCGCCGCCACCTCGGTCACGCTGCTGCTGGACACCCTGGCCGGCGGGGCGATGATGCACGCGCTGACCACGCCGCCGGCCGAGCGGGCGGCGCTCGCCGCGACCGCCGCCGAGCACGCCCGCAGCCTGGTCGACTTCCTGCTGCACTCGGTCACCACGCCGGCCCGATAGGTTTCCGGGCGGGCTGCACGCCGTACCGGAAACCGGTGTTGATCTTTTTTATCCTTGTCATGACGGGGCATGGCCGGCGGCGGGCGATCGACGCAGCCTTGGGCCATGACAACCGACCTGACCGGCCGCCTCGCGGTCGTCACCGGCGCCAGCGACGGCATCGGCCGCGAACTCGCCACCCACCTCGCCCACGCCGGCGCCGATCTGGTCCTGCCGGTCCGCAATCCGGCCAAGGGCGAGGCGGCCGCCGCCCTGATCCGCCGGGCGAACCCGACCGCCAAGATCCGCCTCGAACGGCTCGACCTGGCCGATCTCGCGTCGGTGACCGCGTTCGCCGACGCGCTGCTCGGCGAAGGCCGGCCGCTCGACCTGCTGGTCAACAACGCCGGCGTGATGCTCCCGCCGCAGCGGCAGGTCACCGTGGACGGATTCGAGCTGCAGTTCGGCACGAACGTGCTCGGCCACGCCGCGCTCACCCTGCGCCTGCTGCCGCTGCTGCGCGCCGCGCACGGCCGGGTGACCACGCTGACCAGCGCCGCGGCGAAGCACGCCCGGATCGACTGGGACGATCTTTCCGCTGAGCGCAAGTATCGGGGCACCAGGGCGTACGGGCGCTCGAAGCTCTTGAATTTGCTCTTCGCTCTGGAACTTGATCGTCGCGAAGCGGCCGTGAGCAGCAACGCGGCGCATCCGGGGACCACGCTGACCAATCTCTACCGGACCACGCCGGGGCCGCTGCGCGCGATCACCGGCCGCTTCGCGCAGTCCCCGGCGCGCGGGGTGCTTCCGCCGTTGATGGCGGCGACGGCGCCGGACGCGGGTGGGCGGCTCTACGGGCCGGACGGCTTCGGCGAGTTCACCGGCGGGCCGACCGAGCTGGCGGTGTATCGCTCGGCCCGGCGGCCCGGTGACGGCGAGCGACTGTGGCGAGTATTGCACCAGCTCACCGGCATCGGCGCGGGAGAATAGCGGGGTGGAGCGGGAACGACTCGCGGCCTTCCTGCGCAGCCGCCGCGAAGCCTTGCAGCCGCAGGACGCCGGGCTGCCGCGCGGGCTGCGCCGCCGGACGGCCGGGCTGCGGCGCGAGGAGGTCGCGCTGCTCAGCGACCTGTCGGTGGACTACTACACGCGTCTCGAACAGCCGCGCGGGCCGCATCCGTCGGAGCAGGCCCTGGCCGCGGTCGCGCGCGGGCTGCGCCTGACCGTCGACGAGCGTGATCACCTGTTCCGGCTGGGCGGGTTCGTGCCGCCGCGCCGTGGCGTGACCGCCGCCGACCACGTCAACCCGGGGATGATGCGGGTCTTCGACGGGCTGGCCGACGCGGCCGCGCTGGTGGTCAACGGGGTCGGCGAGACGTTGCGGCAGACGGCGCTCGCCCGGGCGCTGCTCGGCGACGACAGTGTGCGGCGGGGGCTGGAGCGCAGTCCGCACTACCGGTGGTTCACCGATCCGGGCGAGCGGGCGCTCTACCCGCCGGAGGATCACGATGACCAGGGCCGGATGGTCGTGGCGCATCTGCTGGCGGCGTGCACCCGCGACGGCGCCTCGTCGCGTGCCGGCGACATCGTCACCGCGCTGCACGCCGCCAGCCCCGGGTTCGCCGAGCTGTGGCGGCAGCAGCCGGTGGCCGGTCCCTACTGCGCGCCCCGGCGGCTGCTGCATCCGCTGGTCGGGCGGCTCGACCTGCACTGCCAGCAACTCGTCGACCCGGACCAGTCGCAGTCGCTGCTGGTCTACACGGCGGCGCCGGGCAGCGAGACCTACCAGAAACTCGACCTGCTCTCCGTCGTCACCGCCAGCTGAGTTCCCCACAAAATCAACACCGACAAAGCTTCTTCGGTACGGCGACAAGCACGCGCGCCGCGTCATCCCGATCGAGCCGGTCGACGTGGGCAGACCGGCGAGACATGGCCGACCTGATTCCGGAGGACCTGACCCCGCGGCCGGCGCGAGGCCGTGGAATCTAGTGGCTCTTCCGGATCGCCTGCCAGGCCGCACCGACCAGCCCGGAGATCCGGAACAGCGCGTAGCCGGCCCACACGACCGCCAGAGCCAGGCCGAGGATGATCACCGCGCCGCCCAGGTAGCGGGCGCTCTCCAGGATCCAGCCGCCGGCCACCAGGACGGTGCTCACGACGACGGCCCAGGCCAGGACGCGGCCGGCCTTGGTCAGCGACATCCACAGCGCACCCCCGGCGCCGCCCGGTTCCGCCGGGTCGCCGACCCGGGACTGCCCGGCCAGGCTGTCGACCTCCCGCGCGGCGGCCCGATCGGCCTCGTGCGGTGACTCGCTCAGCACCGCCGCGAGGGCGCGCAGGTCCTCGTGGTCGCGAAGCCGCCCGGTCCGCGGATCGCCGAGCAGCATCACGGGGTGCGGGAGGCCGAGCACCCACGCCTTGCCGTAGCCCCGTTTCGGCGGCAGCACCACGGCCTTACCGTCGTGCAGGCGCCAGCGGTGGACGCCGTCGCCGATCACCTGCACCAGGTCCGTTCCGGAGATCACCAGCTCGTGCTCGACGAGCTCGGTGGCCCGGCTGAACAGCGTGACGAACCGGTCATACGCGTCGAGGACCGCGAGCAGGCCCAGCACCGCGACCGCGGCGCCGAGCAGCTCGTACACCCGGGCCGCGAAGCCGGTGAGCAACAGCGCGGGGAGCACGGCGAGCAGGTACCAGCCGACGAACAGGACGAAGCGCCGCCGGTTCAGCCAGCGCTGCGTCCGCCGGCCCGCCGCGCCGGGCGGGAACGCGGGCAGGGCCCGCCCGTCGTCCAGCCAGCCCCGGGCGGCTTCGTTCAGCCTCTTGCGGCCGTCCTCGGTCAGCAGCGCCAGGCCGAGCGGGTAGAGCCGAACCTCCAGCCGGTCACCGGCCAGGATCGCGAGGTCGCGGACGAACTGCTGCTCGTCGATCTTCGGGTCGCTCAGGTCGAACAGCCGCACCGCCGGCCGGCCGTCCACGGTGGCCCGCAGGTCGCTCGGCGGGTCGAGGCTGACGCCCGGTTCGGGTACCAGAAAGAGCGCGGGAACCGGCGCGCGACGCCGCGTCTGGACCGGCCGATTCTCGATCACCACCGCGGAGATCTCGGCCCATCGCACGTCCCGCCGGTACCGGCCGATCCGCACCGTCCAGCCGTCCGGGTCGACGCCGACTTCGAACGGCTGGAACGCGTACCGGACAGCGGTGGCCCCGAGCAACGGCCCGACCAGCGCGTAGAACCCGACGAGAAGCAGCCCGCGCGCCGAGAGGCCCTCGGTGACCTGCCAGCTCACCAGGAAGACGACGAGACCCGCCAGCAGCGCCGCGCCGAATACCGCGAACACCCGGGAACTGATCGAACGGCGCAGGTTCACCCATTCATGATGATCCAACCCGGCGATCGGCGTTGCCCGCCGTGCGATGATCTGCGGCATGACAATTCGCCGAAGGGGCCGTGCCGCGTAGATCGCCTGGATCGCTACGTCACCGCTCGACCGTCAACCGAAGCCGATGGATCCGTCATCGTGACGTTCCCGGGTTGTCCGGCCCCGCCAATGCCGCGGTCCGCCTGCTGGAGCAGCGGCTGTGGCTGCCGGGCGTGGTGGCCGCCGCGGTGAGTGTGTGGAGCGCGCACGTGCACGGCAATCAGCGCCGGTGGAAGCCGTGGGAAGCGGAGTTCACGTGTTCCTGCTGCGGTGTGGGCTGGGCGAGAACGCGCTTGGACGAGGCAGCCACCAAGCTGCCGGCACACGCCGCGCGCGAGCTTCGCACCGTCATCACCCGCCTGGACGACACATTGCTGGGGCGCACGTATCACGATCCGCAGACGCCGGCCGACGACCTTTGGTGGCTACGCCGCTCCTGAACGGCGCCTTCGCCCAAACCTTCACCGGCGGATAGCGGCGTCTCTGGCGTCCCCTACGCATGTCCTTGGCGATGCCCGGATGCCGCCTCGACGCCATCCGCATACGCTCCATCGGTGACTGCCGAGGACAGGACGCTGCCGGCCGCGCTGGTGGAAGCGCACTCGCTCGGGTTCTTCGAGGATCACGATGGGCACGACTTCCAGCCGGACGACATGTTCGAATGGTCCGTCGAGACCACGCAGTGGTGGCACGCGTGGACCGGCAACCCGGCCGCCGGGGTGTCGCCGTTTCGTGTCTTCGGACGCGATGGCAGTGGTGGGGCCGCGGCTTTCTGGATCCGTACGCCAGCCGCTGCGATCGAGACCGAACCCATGGTGTTTCTCGGTTCCGAGGGCGAGCTGGACATCATCGCGCAGAACCTGGGTGACTACCTCTGGTTGCTGGCGAACGGTGTCGGACCGCTGGAGATGGTCGACGGTCTCCACCGCTCCCCACACCCGATCCCGCCGCTGGTCGATCTCGCCCGGCGGCATACCGGCGCCTCGGCACGCTCGGTCGAGGCGGTGATCGAGGCCGCTGCCGCTGAACTCCCGGCGTTGATTGCCCTCCTCGAATCAACGACGAGATAGCGGCCGAAGGGCGTACTGATCGAAGCATCCGACCAGCCGTCGGGCCTATGTCGTGCGCCCTTTCTCCGTCAGGTTGGCATGCGCAGCAGCATCGAGCCGCCCCAGACCAGCGCCGCCCCGGTGGCCAGCAGGAGGATCAGGCTCCAGATCTCACTCGGCACCAGCGAGGCCTTCTGCAGCCGCACGGTATCGGTCCCGGCGACCAGATAGTTCTTCGTGCTCAGATAGACCAGCATCCGCTGGACGGCACCGATCAGGAGAAACCAGGTCCAGACGTACGCCCCGAGCGTGCTCATCTCGGCGGACGCCTTGGTGGCGAGTTGGTAGAGCCCGACCATCAGGAGCGGTATGACGATCCAGCCGACCCAGCCGCGAACGGTGAACATCATCAGGAACAGGAAGGCCATGCTCGCCCAGAGCACCATCTCCGGTTTCCCGTGCAGCAGCAGAGCGGACGCGAGCAATCCGAAGAGCGACGGCCCGGCATAGCCGGCAAAGGCCACCAGGATGACGAAGGGCCACGCCGGAGGTGAGACGAACTCGGTACCGCCGCCACCATCGCGGTCGAAGATGATCCGGCGCACCCGGTTGAGCAGCGCGAGCCCGACGAGAGCATGGCCGCCCTCATGAGCGATCACCACGAAGAACTTGGTCACGAACCACAGCGGCACGGCCAGGATCCAGGCGATCAGCGCCGCCTTCACCATGACTGAGTCCTCAGGCATTGGCGCATTCTAAAAGTCGAACGATCGCGTCCACCTCGGACGGAAGGACGCTCCATTCCGGCCCGCCGGCGGTAGCGCGAGCACCAAGGGCAGCGCGCCGGGCTACCGGACTCGAACCGGCTCATACCTTGCGGTCGTCAGCACAATCTGCTGGTAACGGACTTTCCCATCCGCCTTTGCCCGGCGCACGCCGGCCGAGACTACGTGCCCGGCTCCCGAGGCCGCACGCCATTCCCGGGTCCCGTCGTTCTCTGGGGGTGACCGCTTGCCTGTGCGCGGGAGGGCCAGTTCACTGTTGCTGAGCTGGCCCGGGGACAGCGTCTGGACGCTGGCCGCCCAGGTTGTTATCAGCGCGACAGGAGAGAGCGGCAGACTGGGAGGATTGCGTCCGCGAGGTCGCGGTGCCCGTCGTCGTTCGGATGGGTGTGGTCGTCGCAGAGCAGGGCGTAGTTGTAGTTGATGGCCTTCGGGAAGGCGTCGAAGTATGGCAGGCCGAGGCGCTTCGCGGTGTCGGCAATCCAGCCGTTGATCAGGATGGCGCGCTCGGAAAGCTCGAGACCCGTGTAGTAGACGGTGACGAGAATCGGCCGGCCGGGGAGTTCGTCGTGCAGCCGGGTCAGGTCGCGCTCGATGGCGCCACGGACCTCGGCCGCATGCTCAGGAAGCATGCGGATGTCGTTGGCGGCCAGGCACACGATGACGGCGTCCGGTTCGAGGCGGATGGCGGCGTCGAGAAGTGTCGTGTCGGTGGCCGACGGCAGGTAGCGGTCGTCCCCGCCGCGGGCGCCGCGGCGCCGGAAGTAGCCCATGCCGTTGATGGACAGGTTTACCTCGCGCCAGCCGAGTTCGTCGCTGACCAGGCTGGACCAGCGGGCGCGAGGGTGAGTGGTGCCGCGCCATCCGGTGACGATCGAATCGCCGTAGAAGACGACAGTGGGATGGTTCAGGGCATGCGGGGAAGTGGCCACGCCCGATGCTATCGATCATGCGTGGCCCCGTGCCCGGGCTCGGTTGAGGGTCGTGATCAGCTCACGGTTGGCGGCGCGTGCCTACGCGTCAGCTGTCCACTCCGCGTTCGAGCGGTTCGGTCTGGGCGGCGAGGTGTTCAGCGCCGAGTTGCCGCTCGCGGCGTTCGATGTGCCGGCCGACGCCGATTTCGGTGGAATCCAGCAGGTGCTCGCGGACGGCGAGTCGCAGGGCTGGTGGCATTTCGAGGTGGGTTGCGGAACTGACCGGTGGTGGAATTCAACCGGGTCGTGACGAGCTCAGGGCGAGCATGTCGATGGTGCCGCCCGCTCCGATGCGCACGGAGCGGGCGGCCGACTCAACGGCTCAAGGCAGGCCCACAACTGGTCGCCGGGTCACCGGCGCTCGGTGGAGCCCAGGCGCAGCTCCGTCGAGTCGAGGGGAACGCCGGCGAGCATTGCCGCGACCAGGGTCTGAGCCGTCGACCTGGTCTCGGCCATGGAACTGCCCCCGACCGAGTTGCGTTCCAGGGTGAGGTAAACCATGACGTTGCCTTTGCGGGCCAGCACGCGGACCTCGTCGTCGGTGGGGCCGAGGTTCGGCTCGTCGTCGGGGACCGCACCGATGACCGCCTCGTCGCCCACCCCGGCCAGCGGCTCGGCCCCGGCCACCTTGGTGCGGTAGTCGTCATAGCCACCCACCGCCCAGGCGACCGCGCTGGACGCCGCGTCCGGCTTGAACCGGCCGATGGTCACGGTCAGGTACCGGAACGGCGGGTCCCCGATCCTCAGGTCAAGATGGTCAGGCTTGCGCCATCTGCAGCGCGAGTAGTCCTCGATGTCGTAGCGCTTCTCCTCGCGGCCGAAGAATTCGCGGGTGTCCGCCGGCCAGCGGCTGTTCAGTCCGGCGGCGTCCAGTGCCGGGCAGGCAGCGTCGGCACTGGCGGCGACCGGCGTCCACGGCAGCACCGCTCCCCGGTCGGCCACCCGACCGGCCGCGACGGTGAGCACTGCGACGAGGATCAGCCCGGCGGCGACCAGCGGCGACCGCGTCCGGACCGGCTCGCCCGTAACGATCGCGGCGCCGCGCCGGACGGCGAACTCCCGCAGCTCGGCCAGTTCCCGATCGAAGTGCCGATCGGGTAACCACCCGGATCGGGGCCCGGAGAGCAGTACCGCCTGCCCGTCTTTTCCGACCACTCGCACGCGGCGGCCGGTCGGCCGCCAGACGGCGCGGATGCCGGCCACTTCCGGCCACAGGATCAGACCTCGCGAGGACGGGGAGAGGCCCTCGATGCCCACCGGGGTCAGCGCCGACGATCGCCGCCGGCCCAGCGTGCGGCGAACCACGAACGCCGGCAGCACGAGCAGGCCCCAGTACCCGGCCGTGATGCCGGCCAGCGCGGGCAGCCACCGGTAGTCGGCCGGCCCGGACCGGACGATCACCACGCCGGCCAGGAGCAGAACCGGGGGCAGCAGTCCCTCCACGAGCAGCAGGTCGAACGCCCGGCGGCGACGATCCCGCAGCTGCAGCCGCTCGCCGCCACCCGTGATGATCACCTGGCCGCCTGCCCTTCACCACGGGTCCGCTTCGAGAAGTCCTCAATCAAGCTAAAGCACGTCGGCAACGGGACCCGGCCGCCCGCATCCGCAACCTCGGAATCGGGCGGCCGCATCAACGACTCAGGGCAGGGTCCACAACTGGTTGGCGGCGGCGAGGCAGTCCCAGATGTGGATCTGCTGGCCGTCGTCGGACTTCACTTCGGAAACATCAAGACAACGACCCGACTGCGGATTTCGTACGGTGTGATCCGCGAAAGCCACCCAGTTCTGCGCCCCCGACCCGTTGCACGTCCACAACTGCACCTTCGTCCCGTTGCCGGTCGCGCCCCCGGCCACGTCCAGGCACTTGCCGGACTGCGGGTTACGCCAGACCTGCCCGCTGACCGCCCAGTTCTGCGCCCCGGACCCGTTGCACGTCCACAGCTGGATCTTCGTCCCGTCGGCCGAGGCGCCCCCGTTGACGTCCAGGCACTTGTTCGCGAAGCCGCGGACCGGGCCGGCCGCGGCGGGACCGCCCAATTCCTTGATCCGCACGTTCCGGAACGACGCGTGATCGGCGTCCCCATGGTTCTGGATGCCCACGTAACCGGCCAATGACCGTACCGAATCGGTGTTGGTGAAGTCGTTGATTTTGACGCTGTTGAGGAAGACCTGCAGGTGCTCGCCCTCGACCCGGATCTCGTAGGCATTCCATTCGCCGGGCGGGTTGAGTGCGGCGTCGCGCGCCGCCGAGTCCGGGCCCTGGAAGGTGTAGACGCTGCCGGTGGTCCGATCGGCCGTGTCGGTGGCGTCGATCTGGATCTCGTAGCCGTTGTTCACCGCCGACCACGGATCATTGGACGCCGGGAAACCGATGAAGACCCCGGAGTTGTCGTCCCCGGTCAGCTTCCAGTCCAGTTTCAGCGAGTAGCTGGTGAACTGCTTCGCCGAATACCAGTAGAGCCCCATTCCGCCGGTCGACGACAGTGTCGCGTCGGCGTTGGTGAAACCGCCGGGGCCGGCCTGCGACCAGCCGGTAGTGGTCCCGTTGTAGAGCGCGGTGTACCCGTTCTCCGGGCGGCAGTCGGCGTGCGAGCGCCCGGCCGCATACCGGATCCCGCCGAGCAGATGGGCCCGGAAAGCCGGGTCCGAATACGACTCGATGGTGTGCCCGCCGCCGGTGTAGAACGACCGGCCGGAGCTGAGCGTCTTGCACCACGCGTGCGGATGATCCGCGCCCATTCCGCCACCGGAGTAGGAGCTCTCGTCGAGGGTGGCGAGCACGTGCGCGGTGCTGCGCGGATTGGTCCGGTAGTTGTACCACTCGTCGGTCCGCGGCCAGCTCTGCGGCAGATGCGCGGTGGCCGCCTGCGCCCGATCCTCCACTTTCACCGTCGCCGGTTGAATGGCCGGATGCGAGGCGAACCAGGCCCCGACCAGCTCGCCGTAGAACGGCCAGTCGTATTCGGTGTCGGCCGCCGCGTGCACCCCGACATAGCCGCCACCGCCCCGGACATAGGACTCGAACGCGGTCTGCTGCGCCGCATCGAGCACGTCCCCGGTCGTGTTGAGGAAGACCACCGCCTCATATTTCGACAGGTCGGTGAAGGCCGCCGCGTCCTCGGTCGCGGTGACCGTGAAATTGCCGGCCGCCCCGAGTTCCCGGATGGCCTGGGTGCCGGCGGCGATCGAGTCGTGGCGGAAACCCGCGGTCTTCGAGAAGACCAGGACGTCGTAGGAGGCGTCGGCCGCGGGCGCCGCGGTCAACGTCATCAGCACACTGAGCAGAATGCGAATCACGGCAGCGTCCAAACCTGGTTGGCGGCGGCCAGGCAGTCCCAGATGTGGATCTGCTGCCCGTCGTCGGACTTCACTTCGGAAACGTCAAGACAACGACCCGACTGCGGATTTCGTACGGTGTGATCGGGGTACGCCACCCAGTTCTGCGCCGCCGACCCGTTGCACGTGTAGAGCTGCACCTTCGTCCCGTTGACGGTCGCTCCCCCGGCCACGTCCAGGCACTTGCCGGACTGCGGGTTGCGCCAGACCTGCCCGGAGATCGCCCAGGTCTGCGCCGCGGACCCGTTGCACGTCCACAGCTGGATCTTCGTCCCGTCGGTGACCGCGCCCCCGTTGACGTCCAGGCACTTGTTCGCGAACCCGCGCACCGCCCCGGTCCCGCCGGTGGTGAACGTGAACGCGTCCACGTCGAACAGCGCCCCGGCCCCGCCGGCGAACGTCAGGTACAGCGTGGTGGTGCCGGCCGGCGGGTTGGTGATCGCCGTGCTGACGTCGGTGAACACGTTCCATGCCCCGGTCACCGGCACGGTCGCCGAGCCGAGCACGGTCCCGGTCGCCGAGCCGGCCCGGACCTGCAGTGTGCCGCCGGCCCCGCCGGACGAGACCCGGGCGCTGAGCGTCTTGGCGTTGGCCAGGTTGTACGGGTCGAACGCGATCCAGTCGCCGTTCTCGATGTTGCCGACCGTCTTGCCGCCCTCGGCCTCCGGCTTGTCGAAGACGGCCACCCCGGCCGAGGTCTTGAAGTGCTCGGCCTGCCGGTGCCGCGGCTGCAGGATGTGCTGCTTGTGGGTGATCAGGCCGCCGTTGTCGGCGTACTCGGCGTCGAAGATCGGGAAGATGTTGGCGGCCGAGTCGTGCTCGCCGTCGACCGGGATGGTGATCGTCCCGGTGCAGCCGGCCGACGAGGTGATCTGGTGTCCGTGCTGGTCGTGGCCGAGCACGTAGGTCATCTTCGCCCGCGCGCAGGTGACCGCGCCGTCCTCGGGGTCGCTGACGGTCATGCTGTACGGCACGGTGTCGCCGAAGCTGACCAGCTGCCCGTTGAGCGGCGTGGTGATCGTGACGGTCGGCGCGGTGTTGCCCACGCCGATCTGCACTCCCCCGCTGCCGGTCGCGCCCTGCGGATCGGTGACCGTGAGCGTGACGTTGTAGGTGCCGTTGCTGCTGTAGGTGTGAGCCGGGTTCGCCGCGGACGACGTCGCGCCGTCACCGAAGTTCCACGCGTAGGTGAGCGCCCCGCCTTCGGGGTCGGAGGATCCGGCCGAGGAGAAGTTCACCGCGAGCGGCGCCTGCCCGCTCGTCTTGTCGGCCGTGGCGACCGCGGTCGGCGCCTTGTTGCCGCCGCCCACGTAGTCGTAGCGGTAGAGCGCCGAGTTCGCGTCCCCGTTGAAGTACCCGGTGCCGTAGTCGAGCACGTAGAGCGCCCCGTCCGGGCCGAACGCCAGGTCCATGACCTGCTTGCCGTTCCACGGGAAGTTCGCGATCTCGTTGACCGACCCGTCGGCGTTCAGGTGGATCGGCTTGATCCAGCCCCGGCCGAACTCGCCGGCGAAGAAGTGCCCGTCCAGGTCGGCCGGGAACTTGGTGGCCGACGGGTTGGCGGCGTCGTAGTGGTAGACCGGGCCGGCCATCGGGGACTCCGAGCCGGTGCCGAACTCCGGGGGCGTGCCGGCGTCACCGCCGTACCGAATCCATGCGGGTTTTGCCGGAGGCAGCTTGCTCAGGCCGGTGTTGCGCGGCGAGTTGTTGGTGGCCCCGCCGGCGCAGTCGAACTTGGCGCCGGACGTGCCGGTGGCGAAGTTGAAATCGGCGTACGTCTCGGTCGTGGTGTTCGTGCCGGTGCAGTAGGGCCAGCCGAAGTTGCCGGGCCCGGTGATCCGGTTGAACTCGACCTGCCCGCCCGGTCCGCGGGTCGAGCTCGCGCCCGCGTCGGGCCCGTAGTCGCCGACGTAGACCACGCCGGTCGGCTTGTCGACGCTGAGCCGGAACGGGTTGCGGAAGCCCATCGCGTAGATCTCCGCCCGGGTCCCGGCGGTGCCCGGCGCGAACAGGTTCCCGGCCGGGCTGGTGTAGGAGCCGTCCGCGCCGACCCTGATGCGCAGGATCTTGCCGCGCAGGTCGTTGGTGTTGCCGGCCGAGCGCTGCGCGTCGAAGGCCGGGTTCCGGTCGGTGCGCTCGTCCAGCGGCGCGTACCCGTCGGACTGGAACGGATTGCTGTCGTCACCGGTCGACAGGTACAGGTTGCCGGCCGCGTCGAAGTCGATGTCGCCGCCCACGTGACAGCAGATGCCCCGCGAGGCCGGCACATCGAGCACGGTCTTCTCGGCGCTCAGTTTCCAGTCCGCGGTCAGCGTGAACCGCGACAGCCGGTTGACGCCCTGCCAGGCCGAGAAGTCGGTGCCGGAGTCCGGCGAGTCGCCGGCCGGGGTGCTCAGCGGCGGCGCGTAGTACAGGTAGACAAATCGGTTGCTCGCGAACCCGGGATCGACCCCGACGCCCTGCAACCCCTCCTCGTCGTGCGAGTAGACCGCGAGCGTGCCGACCACGGCGGTGGTGCCGGACGCGTCGGTCCGCCGCAGCGTCCCGTTGCGCGCGGTGTGCAGGACCGACCGGTCCGGCAGCACCGCCAGGCTCATCGGCTCCCCCACCTCGGGCTCGCCCTTGGCCAGGGTGACCTGCTGAAAGTCACTCGGATCGATGTCATGCGCGGCCGCCGGGGCGGGTACCACGACGAGCCCGGCGACAAGAAGAAGAGCAAAGGCAAGAGCTTTGCTTCGGTACGGGGTGATGCGGCGAGGGACGGCTGGCATGGGAGTGAGCCCCTTCCCCGGAGGGGCATTTCCGGCATACGGATGCCCGGGCGCCCCACACGTTGATTGACACACGCCGATCGGCGCTTGTTACCGGGACATTAAAAGTTTTGAATCCCGGTGTCCATCTTTCCCATCGACCAACGCCAACTTTTGTCAGAGGAAGCAAAAGTGCTCAAGCGTGCCCGGCGACCAGTCCCCGGCGGCGGTCAGCGATCGGCGCTGAACCGGCGCCAGAACGCTCCGTCCGCGTCCGCCCGGGCGGCGGCCTCCGCCCGGAACGGCTCGAGGGCCTCCTCGACCCGGCCCAGCCGGATCAGCAGCCTGGCCAGCAGACCGGCATTGCCGTGCGGCCCGGATTGCAGGACGGCCAGGCCCTGCTCCGGGCGCCCGGCCTCGAGCAGCAACTCGGCGGCCTCCACCGGATGATCCCGCAGCTCGGCGACCGCCTGCTCGATCCGGCCGCAGTCGACCAGCACCGCGCTGCGCCGGTAGCGCAGCTCCGGTGTCAGACCCGCATACCGCCCCGCGCACTCGTCGAGGACGGCCAGCGCCTCGTCGGCCCGCCCGTGCCGGCTCAACAGGTCACACAGCAGGTCGAGCACCCATTCGACGTGCTCGTGGGCCGCCAGGAAGCCACGCAGCACCGCCGCGGCCTCGTCCACCCGGCCGTGCCGGGCAAGCATGATGGCCAGCTCGGCGGCGAGGTTCGCGTCGCCGGCCCAGGGCTCCAGCACGGCGACCGCCTCCTCGATCCGGCCCTGGCCCTGCAACCAGGAGGCGAGCCGGCCGGCCGCATGTGGCCCGGGCAGCGCGCGAAGCTCCGCCTCCCGATCGTTGCGGGCCGGCCCGTGCGCCGGCTCGTGCGGATGATCACCGTCGCGCGGCACGGCCGGCGCGGCGTCCGGTTCGTCGCGGCCGGCCAGCGCCCGGGCGCAGTTCCCGTCCCCGTCCGCGGCGTAGCGGCGGGCCACCTCGGCGTGACCGTGCTCGACGAGGGCCACGGCCACCTCCCACGGCAGCCATCCGGCCGATCCATCAATCACCGCGACACGCTATCGGGCGCTCCGGAAGCGGGTCAGGACCGCCTCGGCGACGACCAGGTCCTGCCAGGCCATGCCGGTGCCCTTGAACAGGATCGGGCCGGAGGGCACCGGCGCGCCCCGGAGCACGTCGGCGATGGTGAGCAGCGTGCCGGGGTCGAAGGCGTTCGCGGCGACGGCCTGGATCACGTCGCCGGCCTCGCGCAGGGCGGTCGCCCGGTCCTCGACGATCACCGTGGCGCGGGCGCAGAACGCGGCGTCGACCTCCCGGGCGTCCGGCTCGTGCGAGCCGACCGCGATCACGATCGCCCGCTCGCCCAGCAGCGCCGAGTCGAACAGCGGCGCCCGGGCGGTGGTGGCGCAGACGACCATGTCCGCGGCCCGCAGCGCCGCTTCGGCCTCGCCGGGCCCGACGTCGCCGCTGCGCGTGATCACCGTGACCGAGGCGGGCGTGACCAGCGCGCGCAGCGTCGCGAGGTGCCCGGCGCCCTGCGGCCCGGCACCGAACACGACCACCCGGGGCGCCGACGGCAGGAACCGGTGGACGGCGGCGAGGGAGACCGCCGGCGTGCGCAGGGTGGTCAGCGCGGTGCCGTCGAGGATCGCGGCCGGTCGCAGGGTGACCGCGTCGAACAGGGTGTAGAGCGCGTTGATCCGGGGCAGGCCACGCTCGGCGTTGCCCGGCGCGATCGTCACCAGCTTGACCCCGGCGTGCGTGCCGGACTCGGCGGGCATCACCAGCATGGACCCGTGGCGCAGCGGCACACTGCTGCGCGGGACTCCGGCGGACGGGTCGAGACCGGCGTGCAGCGCGGCCTCGATCGCCGCGACCGCCTCGGCCGGCGGCAGCGCGAACACGTCGTCGGCGTCGAGGTAGGGCAGGACATCGGCCATCCACGCACCCTATCCGGGCCGGTCAGCGGCGGAAGGTGCCGACCAGGGTGCTGAGCTGCTGCGACATCCGGGCCAGTTCGGCGGTCGCCTGCTGGGTCTCGGCGACGCCCCGGCTGGTCGCCTCGGCCGCGTTGGCGACCCCGGTGATGCCCTGGGCGATCTCGTTGGTGCCGCCGGCCGCCTCCGAGACGCTGCGGCTCATCTCGGCGGTGGTCGCGGTCTGCTCCTCGACCGCCGACGCGATGGTCGTCTGGAAGTCGCTGATCCGCGAGATCACCTGGGAGATCTCCTCGATCGCGGCGACCGCGCCGCTGGTGTCGGCCTGGATCGCCTCGACCCGCGCGGAGATGTCCTCGGTGGCCCGGGCGGTCTCCTGGGCCAGGTCCTTGACCTCGGAGGCGACCACGGCGAAGCCCTTGCCCATGTCGCCGGCCCGGGCCGCCTCGATGGTGGCGTTCAGGGCGAGCAGGTTGGTCTGCTCGGCGATCGAGGTGATCACCTTGATCACGTTGCCGATCTCGGCCGACGACTCGCCGAGCTTGTTCATGATCGCCGAGGTGCTCTCGGTGACGCCGACCGCCTCGGCCGCGACCCGGGCCGCCTCCGACGCGTTCTGCGAGATCTCCCGGATCGACGCGCCCATCTCCTCGCTGCCCGCCGAGACGGTGTCGACGCTGCGCGAGATCTGCTCGGCGGCGGCCGACACGGCCTGGGCCTGCGCCGACGCCTCCTGCGCCGAGTTCGCCATCTGACTGGCCGTGCCGGTCATCTCCTCCGACGCGCCGGCCAGCGACGACGCGGACTCGTCGATGGTGGACACGGTCTGGCGCAGGTTGACGATGGCCGCGTCGAGCGCCTGGCCCATCCGGCCCGGCTCGTCGGCGGTGGTGAGCCCGCTGAGCTTGGTCAGGTCGTTGACGGCGAGGGCGTCACAGACCTCGCGCACCTTGGTCAGCGACTGCACGATCCGGCGGGCCACGAACAACCCGAGACCCAGGGCGACCAGTACGCCGGTGATCAGCAGGACCAGGGCCAGGGTGCGGCTGGACGAGTACGTGCTCTGGGCCTTGTCGGCGTTCTTCACCGCGTCGGCCTTCTCGGCGTTGTCCAACTCCTCGAGGTCGGTGCGCACCTTGTCGATCACCGGTTTGACGGCGGTGTCGCGGACCGTCGACCAGTCCGACAGCTTGTTCGCGGTGCCCAGGGCCAGCAGCTTGTCGTTGGCGAGCGTGACGTACTGACCCCAGACGGTGTCCAGGTCGGCGATGGTGTCCGGGTTTCCCGCCGGATTGCTGGCCCGGTACGCGGTCATCGCGTCGGTGAACGCCTGCAGGTCGGCGGTGAAGCTCTCGGTGAAGGCCTTGGCGACCGTCGCGTCCGGCGACAGCGCCTGGTTCGCCGAGTCCGCCTGGGTCTTCTCCGCGGCGGTCCGTAGCTGCCCGACCGCCGTGATGCTGGCGACGTTGCTCGTCGAGATCAGCCGGGCGACCTCGCTGGTCTTGGCCAGCCCGATCAGCCCGGCGGTGCCGACCGCCACGGCGACCGCGGCGGCCACCGTGACCGCGGCGAGCACCTTCGTCTGCACGCCCAGATCGCCGAACCAGTTCCTGGCTGCCACGTTGTCCCCCGAGGTCGCTGTCCCCCTCACTATCGACACCCGGGGGTCGGGCGGCCCGCCGTTTCGCGATATCGCCGCCCGGTTCCGAGCGATCTGACCGTTGCTCAGAGACACACAATGTTGCCCACCCGGGGCGGGACCCGGCCGTCCAGCACGTCCAGCCACGCCTGCCGCAGGTCCTCCGGGCCGGCGCCCTCGCGCACCTCCAGCCACTGCCCCACCACCGCGGCGAACCGCTGCCAGGCGGCGGCGAACCGCTCGTCGAGCCCGTCGCGGCCCCAGTCCAGGCGCCGCTTGCGCATCTGCACCGGCGCGAAGAACACCTCGCCGGCCTGCTCGGCGTTCGGGACCTGGCCGGTGAGCCCGACCGCGACGTCGCGTACCAGCCGGTCACCGAGGCGCTCGCGCAGCGCGGCCCGCAGCGCCGGGGCGCCGGACAGGTCGAGGTAGGCGGTCGGCACCGAATCGAGCCGGTCCACCTGGTCGTAGGTGAGCACCTGGTCGTAGCAGCCCAGCGCGGCGGTGAACTCGGCGTTGCCCGGCGAGGTCAGCCCGATCACCCGGGGGCCGCGGCCGCGCAGCTCGAACGCGGCGGCGTAGGCGGTCTTGCTCGACGCCGAGGACAGCACCAGCGAGCGCGCCCCGTAGAAGTCGTTGTCGGCGACCTGGTCGGCCAGCATGAACGAGGTGAAGAACAGTGGCCGGAACAGCACCAGCAGGTCCTCCTGGTCGGCCCGGTACGCCGGGTCGCCGGTGGTGGCCCGGTAGGCGTTGTACGGCGAGGGCAGCTGCGCCCGGTGCGCGCTGGCGTCGCGGAATCCGGACGCGTCGGTCCGCTCCGGCCGCACCACCAGGTGCGACGCCGGCGGCAGGTAGCCGTAGACCCGCTGACCCACCTCGACCCCGGCGGCCCGCGACGCGATCACGTCGGCGAACCCCCACAGCGGCGGCAGTCCCCACTGCGGCCCGGGCCCGCCGGGGAAGAACTGCCAGTAGCGCATCGCCTCGCCGAGCACCGCGTACGTGACGTTGTTGGCGGTCAGGCCGACCCGGTCCACCCGCAGCAGCGCCTCGCCGTCGCCGGGCGCGGGCGTCACCCCCGCGGTGAGCGTGGTCTTGGCGAGGTCGTCGCGGAGGACCGCGAAGGTCCACGAATCAGGCATACCCCGACGCTAAAGTGTTTGCACTGTGAGTGCAATATCAGCCGGCCACCGACCGAACGGCCGATATCGACGTGCGCCTATTGACACCGCCGACCGCGCGGGCGAAGGCTGAACTCCGCTGGGCGACGAGTGTCGAGGGGGCGTCATGGCGGGCCGCGGCTTTCTCACCACCAGACTGGCTGTTCTGCTGACCGGGCTGCTGGCGCTGGTCGCCACGCCGGGCACGGCACTGGCCGCACCGAAACCGCCGCAGGTCCGCGGTCAGGTCGTGCAGGCCGGGCACCTGCGGGTGCAGGTGCTCAGCCCGACGATGCTGCGGCTGGAGTACGCGGCCGACGACCAATTCGAGGACCGGGCGACGTTCAACGCCGTCGACCGCGCGCCCGGGCACACCTGGTTCCAGGCCGGCACCAGCGGCGGCGAGCTGCGGGTGCGCACCAGCGCCGTGACGCTGCACTACGACCTGGACAGCGGCCCGGTGACGCCGGCCAACACCACCCTCGACCTGACCGTCGCCGGCCGGCGCACCAGCGTGCACCCGGGCTTCGGGGTGCCGGCCGGGGAGCCGCTCGGCGGTTGGTACCGCGGCCTGGACTACTACGCCGGGCAGGCCGGCCCGGTCGACCAGCTCAGCCTGCACCCGGGCCTGCTCGACAAGCGGGGCTGGTACCTGCTCGACGACACGGCGACCGCGGTGCGCACGGCCGGCGACCAGCTCACCGCCCGCCCGGCGCACGCCGGGACCTATCAGGACGGTTACCTGTTCGGGTACGGCCACGACTATCCGCGGGCGCTGGCCGACCTGCGTACCCTCACCGGTCCGTCGGTGTTGCCGCCGGAGTGGGCGTTCGGCACCTGGTTCTCCAAGTACCAGGCCTACAGCACCGCCGACTACGAGAACGAGCTGCTGCCGGCGTTCAAGAACCACCGGGTGCCGCTGGACTCGCTGGTGATGGACACCGACTGGAAGGCGCCGAACCAGTGGGCCGGCTGGAACTGGAACCCCGCGCTGTTCCCGGACCCGGCGGCGTTCCTGGCCCGGCTGCGCTCCGAGGGCGTCAACGCCACGCTCAACGTGCACGCCGCGATCAGCGGCGACGACCCGCGGTTCGCGCAGGCGCAGGCCACCGCGAAGGGCAAACTGCAGCCGTCGGCCAACAGCTTCGCGCCGAACCCGTACCGCTTCGACTGGGGTGACCCGGACCAGGCGGCCGCGTTCACCCAGCTGCACCAGCAGTTCGAGCAGCAGGGCGTGCGCCAGTGGTGGCTGGACTACTGCTGCGACGACAGCACGGTGAGCACGCCCGGGGTCACCCCGGACAGCTGGGTCAACGAGCTGTACCGGCGCGACGGGGACGCGCGCGGGCTGCGGGGCTTCGCGCTGTCGCGGATCGGGGCGGCTTTCCCGTCGTACCAAATGGTCGGCTCTTCCGGTCCTTGGGCCGAACATCGCAGCACCGTGCACTTCACCGGCGACACCGAGGCGACCTTCGCCACGCTGGCCTTCGCCGCGGCGATGACCCCGGCCGAGGGCGCGGGCATCGGCGAGTCCTATGTGAGTCACGACATCGGCAGCTTCGCCGGCAAGCACCTCAGCGACGACCTGTACCTGCGGTGGGTGCAGCTGGGCGCGTTCCAGCCGATCCTGCGGCTGCACTCGGATCACGGCGACCGGCTGCCCTGGGAGTACAACGACGTGGTCGGCGGGCCGGCGGCCGACTTCCTG
Source organism: Actinoplanes sp. L3-i22 (assembly GCF_019704555.1). Taxonomy (NCBI): domain Bacteria; kingdom Bacillati; phylum Actinomycetota; class Actinomycetes; order Micromonosporales; family Micromonosporaceae; genus Actinoplanes; species Actinoplanes sp. L3-i22. The sequence continues at coordinate 5,114,499 of NZ_AP024745.1, read as the reverse complement.
CGGCTGCGCGAGTCGCTGGTGCCCTACCTGTACACCGCGGCCCGGCAGAACTACGACACCGGGCTGCCGATGGCCCGCGCGCTCTACCTGAACTGGCCCGAGCAGGCCGCCGCCTACCAGCACGACACGGAGTACATGCTGGGCGACTCGCTGCTGGTCGCGCCGGTGACCACGCCCGGGCTCAGCACCGCCGTGCCGGTCTGGTTCCCGCCGGGCACCTGGACCGACTTCTTCACCGGCGAGACGTTCCGCGGGCCGGCCACCCGGACGGTCGGCGCGACCCCCGATCACATGCCGGTCTACGTACGCGCCGGGGGCGTGCTCGCCCAGCGCGCCGGTGACGTCAACGTCGCCGGTCAGGCCCGCGACCAACTCACCCTGACCGCCTACCCGCACGCTTCGACCACGACTTCGGTGTACGAGGACGCCGGCGACGGCCTCGGCTACCGCACCGGGCAGTCCGCGCGGATCCCGGTCCGCTACACCGAGGGGCGGCGCTCCGCGCTGACCGTGGGTCCGGTCACCGGCGGCTATCCGGGCGCTCCGGCCACCCGCCGCTACACCGTCGCGTTCGCCGGCGTGGCCCGCCCGCACCAGGTGAGCGTCGGCGGGCGGCCCGCGTCGTGGAGCTACGACGCCGCCCGGCATCTACTCACCGTGACCGTGCCGGCGACCGCGTCCGGGCGGGCGGTCACCGTCGAGCACGACGGCGCGGTGCTCTCGCCCGGCCAGCAGCCCGCGGTCGAGACCACCTTCGTCGCACCGGACGGGCTGCAGTCCGGCGCGACCAGCACCCTGGTGGCCACCGTCACCAACCACGGGCCGGGCACGATCACCGGCGTTTCGGCGGCGGTCAGCGCGCCGGCCGGCTGGGTGGTCACGCCGCGCGGGCCGACCGGGGTGGCCTCGCTCGCGCCCGGCGCCACGTTCACCGCGCGGTACGACGCGACGCCGGCCGGGGCCTCGCCGCGGACCCAGCCGGTGACCGTGCAGATCACGTACCGTAATCCCGATGGCAGCGCCGGAGCCGTGCCCGCCTCGCTCACCGTGCCCCTCGCACCGGTCGCGGTGACCTTCCGGGTGCTCGCGCCGCCGGGCACGCCGCCGGACGCGACGCTCTACGTCCCCGGCAGCATCGCCCAGCTCGGCCCGTGGGACCCGGCCAAGCAGCCGATGACCGACCGCGGCAACGGCGTCTGGGAGGCGACCGTGTCGATCCTGGACGGCACGGATCTGCAGTACAAGTACACCCGGGGCAGCTGGGACACGGTCGAGGAGTGGGGTTCGATCACCGGCACCAACAACCGCAGTGTCAGCGTCGACGGCGGGATCACGCACACCATGCTGGTCGACGACACCGCGACCACCTGGGGGGACGGGCCCGACCTGCACAAGGCGATCCAGTTCTGGCGCGACCCGCTGGTGGTCAGCACGTCCGCGAGCGCGAGCGCGGTCACCGTGCGGTTCCAGCGCGACGTCCAGCCGACCGGGACCGACTGGTCCGCATCGATCACGGTGACCGGGGTGGCCGGCACGGTCGCCGAGACCGAGCCGGGAACGCTGGTCTGGACGCCCGCGGCCAGCCTGCCGGCCGGCACGTACACGGCCACGGTGAACCAGGTGACCAGCGCGGTCTCCGACGGGGTGCCGATGCAGAAGCCCTACACGTTCGCGTTCACCGTGCCCTGACCGTCGCCGGCGGGTCACCGGGACCCCGCGATCCGTCGAGACGGCGTACCGTGCCCCCGTGCCCTCGTCGTGGAGGTTGTTCCTCACGTACGCCGGCGCGAGTCTCGTCCCGGTGCTGCTGCTGGGCGTGGTGCTGTCGTTCGCACTGGCACACGAGGCCCGTGACCGCGGAATCGGTGTCGCCCGGGTCGAGGCTGCCCTGGTCGCACGCACCGCGATCGAGCCGAACCTGGGCGACCGCTCCCTGGCCGCTCCCCTGACGGCCGAGGAGCTGCGGGAGCTGCACCGGCTGGCCGACAGCGCGGTCGGCTCGGGCGCGGTCGTGCGGCTGCGGCTGCGCGACACCGCGGGCCGGGTGGTCTTCTCCGACGACGGCTCGGGGCTGGGCACCGAGATCGAGGACGAGGTGCTGGACGCCGCCGGCGGCGCCGTGGTGGCCCATCTGACCAGGCTCAACTCCGACCGCAACGACATCGGGCCGGCCGGGCAGCAGGTGGTCGAGGTCTACCAGCCGATCGTGCGCGGCGGCGCGGTGCTCGGCGTGCTGGAGATCTACCTGCCGTACGACCCGATCGCCCGCGAGGTCAGCCAGGGCCTGCACACCGTCTACCTCGCCCTCGCCGCCGGCCTGCTGGCACTGTGGATGATCCTGGCCGCGATCAGCGGCTCCACCCTGCGCTGGATCACCCACCAGGCCGGCCACGACGCGCTCACCGGACTGCCGAACCGCACGGTGTTCCAGCGCCGGGCGGCCGCGGCCGTCGAGGCCGCCCGGCGCGAGGGCCGCACGGCGGCCGTGGTGCTGGCCGACATCGACCGGTTCAAGGAGGTCAACGACACGCTCGGGCACCGCACCGGCGACGCCCTGCTGCGCGAGCTGGGCGGCCGGCTCGCCGCCACGGTGCGCTCCGGGGACACCGTGGCCCGGCTCGGCGGCGACGAGTTCGGCCTGGTGCTGCCGGACATCGGGCCGGACGGGATCGGGCCGCTGCTCGACCGGCTGCGGGCCGCGCTGGAGGCCGAGGCGATGGTCGGCACGCTGCCGCTGTCGCCGGAGGCGAGTTTCGGGTACGCGCTGGCGCCCGACGACGGCACCGATGTGGACACCCTGCTGCGGCGCGCCGACATGGCGATGTACCTGGCCAAGGGCACCCGCAGCGGCACCGCCCGCTACGACCGGCGGCGCGACCACTACGACGCGGCCCAGCTGGCCCTGGTCGCCGAGCTGCGCCGGGCGATCGAGACCAACGAGCTGGTGCTGCACTACCAGCCGAAGGCCGAGCTGCGGACCGGGACGATCTGCGCGGTCGAGGCGCTGATCCGCTGGCAGCATCCGCGGCGCGGCACGGTGCCGCCCGACGCGTTCCTGCCGGTCGCCGAGCAGACCGGCCTGATCGACCCGCTGACCCGCTGGGTGCTGGCCACCGCCCTGGCCCAGGTCGCGGCGTGGGGAGCGGCCTGCGAGACGCTGAGCGTGGCGGTCAACGTGTCGGCCCGCAACCTGGGCCGCGCCGACTTCGCCGACACCGTGCTGGCCACCCTGGCCGAGGCCGGCGTCCCCGCCGCCCGGCTGGTCGTCGAGATCACCGAGACGGCGCTGATGACCGACCCGGCGGTCGCCGCCGACGTGCTGAACCGCCTGGCCGAGGCCGGGATCCGGATCAGCATCGACGACTTCGGGCGGGGGCAGACCTCGCTGGGCTACCTGGCCACCCTCCCGCTGCACGAGCTGAAGATCGACAAGAGCTTCGTCGACGACCTGCCGGACAACCCGGCCCATGCGGCGATCGTCCGGTCGGTGATCGATCTCGGCCACAACCTGGGCCTGCAGGTCGTCGCCGAGGGGGTCGAGACGACCGAGGTCGCCGCGCTGCTCAAGGCCGCGGGCTGCGACATCGCCCAGGGCTACCTGCTGGCCCGGCCGATGCCGGGCGACGACCTGCCGGCCTGGCTGACCGCCGGCCGGGCGGCCGTGCTCTGAGCGGGCCGAACACCCCGGGTGACCATGGGCTCGACCGGCCCTGCGATGATCCCCGCGTGAGATCGAACCGTCACGGGATATTGACCGGCGCCACCCTTCTGGCACTGCTCGGCACGGTCGCGGGGTGCTCCGACGACCCCAAGACCACCACCGCCGGGCAACCCGCGGCCAGCGCCGCCGCGAGCACCCCAGCGTCGACCGACCTCGACGCGTGCGCGTTGCTCGACAAGACCGAGGTCGAGGCGATCATCGGCGCCAGCAACGGCGGCCAGCCCGGCGCCGGGGTCGGCGACAGCCTGTGCGTCTGGGAGAACCCGACCGACTTCCACTCGGTGACGGTCAACATCGGCGTCGACGGCACCGCCCCGAAGGGCAAGCTGCCCGCCGACGTGCTGGCCGGCGCCGCGCAGAAGGGGCCGGACGGCATCCGGTTCGCCGCCGACAGCACGGCCAACTTCGTGCTGGCCAACCGGGCCTGCTACCTGCAGGTCGTCACCGAGACGACGGACAAGGCGGACCGCGCCACCGCGGCCCGGCTGATCGCGCTGATCCGCACCCGGACCGCCGGCAAGCTCTGACCCGGCCGCTCGGCCGGTGCCCATGGCGCGCACCGGCCGGGTCGGTCCCGCTCGTTCACGCCGCGCGGCCGGCCATCAGCGTGGTCAGGTCGACCAGCCGGTTGGTGTAGCCCCACTCGTTGTCGTACCAGCCGAACACCTTGGCCAGGTTGCCCCGGGCCTGGGTCAGCCGGGCGTCGAACACGCAGGACGCCGGGTCGCCGATGACGTCGGTGGAGACCAGCGGCGCCTCGGTGTAGCGGATGATGCCGTGCATCGGCCCGGCCGCCGCCTCGGCGACCGCCTCGTTGATCTGCTCCGGCGTGGCCTCCGCGGCCAGCGTCAGGGTCAGGTCGCTGATCGAGCCGTCCACCACCGGCACCCGCAGGGCCACGCCGTCCAGCTTCCCGGCCAGCTCGGGCAGGACCAGGCCGACCGCCTTGGCGGCGCCGGTGCTGGTCGGGATGATGTTGACGGCGGCCGCACGGGCCCGCCGGGCGTCCTTGTGCGGCGCGTCCAGCACGTTCTGGTCGTTGGTGTAGGCGTGCACGGTGGTCAGGTGGCCGCGCTCGATGCCGAACGTCTCGTGCAGCACCTTGACCAGCGGTGCGACGCAGTTGGTGGTGCACGACGCGGCCGACACGATCTGGTGCTCGTGCGGGTCGTAGCCGTCGGCGTTGACGCCGGGGACCAGGGTCGCGTCGACGTTCCGGCCCGGTGCCGAGATCAGCACCCGCCCGGCGCCGGCCTTCAGGTGCAGGGCGGCGTCGTCGCGGGTGCGCAGCCGGCCGGTGGCCTCGATGACCAGGTCGACGCCGAGCTCGCCCCAGGGCAGGGCATCGGGCGTACGGCTCGCGAACGTCGGGATCCGGTGCCAGCCGACGATCAGCTGGTCGTCGTCGTGCCCGATCTCGACGTCCAGGCGGCCGAAGGTCGAGTCGTACTCGATCAGATGGGCCAGCGTCGCGGCGTCGTACAGGTCGTTGATCGCCACCACCTGCAGGCCGCTGTTGACCATGTCCTTGGCCGCCAGGCGGCGCAGATAGTTGCGGCCGATCCGGCCGAAGCCGTTGATCGCGATGCGGTAGGTCATCGTCGTCCTCCTTGCCTCTCCTTTCAGCGTCGTCCGGGCACCGGCCCGGGGTCAGGGACAAAGGTCCCGGACCGAGGTGGCACCCGGCCGGCCCGGTGGAGGTCATCCGGGCCGCAGGTCGCGCCGGTCGAGCGCGGCCAGCCCGGCCAGGCACAGCAGCGCCGCCGCACCGGTGAGCAGCAGCGACGCGGTCACTGAGGGGCCGGCGCCGGTGGCGTCGGGCACGTGCTCGAAGATGCCGAGGTCCTGGACCCGCTGCGGCACCCGCAGCAGGTCGCCCAGCAGGGCCAGAGTCGCACCGGCGAGCAGCGGCAGCCAGGCCAGCGGCAGCAGCCGCGGCAGCGCCCCGGCGAGCAGCGCGGACCAGCCGATCAGCACCGCGGCCGCCGGCCACTGACCGGCGATGCAGACGAAGGCGCGGGCGGCGACGTGCGGTCCGTCGATGACCGCCGGCGCGATCAGCGCGGTGAGCGCGCCGGTCGCGACGAGCACGACCGCGGCGCCGGCGGCGGTGACCGCGCACTGGGCCGCCAACGGGGCCCACCGCCGCACGCCGGTGGCCAGTACCAGGTCGGTCCGGCCGAGGCGTTCCGCGGTCCGGCTCCGCGACACCGACAGCACCGCGTAGACACCGACGATGATGCCCACGACGGTGCCGCAATAGGACAGGTAGCCCGCGGCCGGGTCGCCCCCGGCCAGCTGGGCGCCGAGGAAGCCGCCGACGTCCCCGCCACGTTGCTGCTCGACGACGCCGGAGCCCATCGCCGCGAACAGCGCCCCGATCACCGCGACCGCCGCCGTCCAGGTCAGCACCGTGCTCCGGTCCAGACGGGCGGTCAGACCGGTGGCCGAACGGATCCGGAGCCGGCCGCCCCGCGTGTCGCGCCGCGGCAGCAGGCCGGCGCCGAATTCACGCCGGTTCGACAACCGTACGGCCGCGGCCGCCGCCAGACAGGCGGCCACGACGGGCACGATCAGGGCGGGCCAGCGGTCCGCGGTGAACGGGCCGACGGTCGCCCGCAGCCCGAGGGGTGTGCCCCAGTTGAGCCGGCTCAGCCGACGGGTGTCGGCCAGCGCGCGGACCGCGAACGACAGGCCGACCACGCCGAGGCCGAGCAGACGGGCCTGGCCGGCAGCCGGGGTGAGCTGCGCGAGCAGCACGGTGACCGCGGCGACGACCAGAAACGTCGCGCCGATGACCGTGCCGTAGGCGGCCGCCGACGCCCAGCTCACCCCGTCGACCGTGCCGGCGTGCAGGCCGGCGGCCACGGCGCACCCCGCGGTGAGCGCCGCCGCGCAAGCCACCAGGATGCTCATCGCGCTGCGCAACGGCCGGCTCGGCGCCAGCCCGCAGCCGCGGAGCAGCTCGAGGGTGCCGTCCTCCTCGGCCGCGCGGGTCAGCGACACCGCGACGAGCACGGCCATCACCGCGGCCAGGATCGTGACGAATGCGCCGATCTCCCAGGCGTACATCTGCGCCGGCGTGCCGGGGCCGGGTAGCCGCCCGTACATCAGGGTGGTGGCGGCGTTGTGCTGGGCGAGGTCCACCGCGAGGCGACGCTGCCGCTCGTCGGCGTAGGTGTCCTGGTAGGCGGTCACGGTGCCGGCCGACATCGCGATCAGCAACGACAGCCAGCTGGTCAGGGTGAGCCGGTGACGGCGCAGCAGCAGGCGGGTCAGCGTCATCGCGCGGCCACCGTGTAGTGCCGCAGGAACAGGTCCTCCAGCTTGGCCGGCGTGCAGGTGATGTCGTCGGCGCCGGCCTCGGCGAGCACGCCCAGAACCGGCGGGACGAGCACCCGCGGCACGCTCACGAGCAGCTGCCCGTCATCGTGGGCCGGACTGACACCCAGCCGGTGCAGCCGGGCGGTGACCTCGGCCAGCTGTGCCGCGGACGGGCGGGCGGTGACCGTCGCCGCCGCGAGGTGGCGCAGGTCGGCGAGCCGGCCGGACTCGACGAGCCGGCCGTCCTTGATGATCGTCACCGCGTCGCAGAGCTGCTCGACCTCGGCGAGGATGTGGCTGGACAGCAGCACGGTGCGCCCGGCGGCGGCGGCCTCGCGCACGCAGCGCCGGAACACCTCCTCCATCAGCGGGTCGAGGCCGGCGGTGGGCTCGTCGAGCACCAGCAGGTCGGTGCGCGCGGCGAACGCCGCGACCAGCACGACCTTCTGCCGGTTGCCCTTGGAATAGGTGCGCACCTGGCGCCGGGGATCCAGGGCGTACTCCTGGCACAGCCGGCGTTCGGCCGCCTCGTCGCGGCTGCCACGCAACCCCGCGAAGGCGTCCAGGACCTGCTGGCCGGTCAGGTTGGGCCACAGGGTCACCTCGCCCGGTACGTACGACAGACGCCGGGTGATCTCCGCGGCCCGGTCGGCCGGGTCGAGACCGAGCACCCGTACCCGTCCGGCGGTCGCCCGGTACAGCCCGAGCAGGACCCGGATGGTGGTCGACTTGCCCGCCCCGTTGGGGCCCAGGAATCCGTGCACGCCGCCCCGGTGCACCGCCAGGTCGAGACCGTCCACCGCGGTGAACGCGCCGAACCTCTTCACCAGGCCGCCGACGTCGATGACCAGCGTGTCGTTCACGGTGTCCGGCCCTTCTCGATCGTGGCCAGCAGGGCGTCGCCGATCGCGCGGGCGAGGCGCCGCTGACCCGGTTCGGCCAGTTGTACGTAGAGGTCGGCCGCCTGCCGGGCCAGGTCGGGGTCGATCGAGCGCAGCGCGCCCGGCGCGTCCTCGCCCAGTTGGCGGATCAGCCGGTCGGCGGTGTCACCGGCGATCCCGGCGATCTCCTCGTCGCCGAGCAGGTGCGCGCGGTCCACTCGCTCGGCGATCTGCCCGAACGCGGCGAAACTGTCGGCCAGACCGGCGGCGGTGAGCCGTTCGTACACGATCGCCGCCTCGGGCGGCATGTCACCGCGGTAGCAGGCCAGCTCCATGAAGTCGCGTTCGTCGCGGATGACCCGCCGGGTGCGCTCGTCGGTGGCCCGCTCGTACATCCGGTCGTAGAACCGGGCGATCGGCGCCGGCAACGGGGACAGGTGACCGTCGCGCCGCACGGTCGTGATCAGCCGGCACATCCGGTCCCGCTGCACCCGCAGCTCGTGCAGCTGGTCGTCCAGCGTCGCCACGACGGCGTGCAGGTCGGCCAGGACGGTCGCCCGCCGATCGTCCACCGGCTGACCGTCGAGCATCTCCGCGACACCCGACAGCGGGATCCCGGCTTGGGCCAGCCAGCGGATCCGGATCATGCGGGCGACATGCGCCAGGTCGTAGTCGCGGCGCCCGCCGGTCGGCCGCGGCACCGCCAGCAGCCCGATCTGGTGGTAGAAGCGGATCGTGCGGACCGTCGTGCCGGCCAGCTCCGCGAGCTCCTTGATGCGCACACCGGCAGTCTCCGCTGTGACGTCACGTCACCGTCAATCCCCGGCCGGCACCTGTCGGCGGGCCGATCGGCCCTACTGCTCGTCCCGGTTCGCCGAGGGCAGGTGGATGGTGAACGCCGCGCCCTGACCGGGGCGTCCCCATGCGTCGATGGTGCCCCCGTGCCCGGTGATGACCTCCTTCGCCAGCGCCAGCCCGAGCCCGAAGCGGCGGTGATCGCCGTGGCCACCGCGGGCGAAGCGGGCGAACAGCCGCTCGGTGTCGGCCGGGTCGAAGCCGGTGCCGTCGTCGCGGACGACGACCGCGACCGCCGCGCCGGCCGTGCCGAGCTCGACACTCACGTGTCCGCCGGACGGGGTGTGGCTCAGCGCGTTGTCGAGCAGAGCGGTCAGCACCCGGCGTAGCGCGGCTCGGTGGCCGAGCACCACGAACGTGTCCGCGGCGCCGGCGAGCAGGGTGAGCTCCACCCGCTGCGCGCCGGCCCGATCGGTCTGCTCCGCCAGCACCTCCGCCGCGACCGTGGCCAGGTCGACGGGCACGCGGACATCGTCGCGGCGGCCGAGCTGGCTGGAGAGCAGCAGGTCCTCGACGACCTCGCCGAGGTGCCGGGTGCCGGTAACGAGGTGGTCGACGTCCGTCGTGACGTCCGCGAGGCCCGCACCGGCGCGCAGGTCCATCTGCAGCAGCTGGGCCCGGGTGTGTAACTGGGTCAGCGGGGTGCGCAGCTCATGGCTGGCGTCGGCGACGAAGTGCCGCTGCCGGGCCAGTGCCTCGGCCAGCGGGGCGGTTGCCCGCCGGGCGAGCAGCGCCGCTGACAACAGCGCGACGAGCAGTCCGATGAGCTCGCCGACGGCGAGGGCGCCGAGCAGGCGCTCGCGTTCGTCGTGCTGTTCGTGCCGGCTCATGACGACCTGCACCACCCGGGCGCCACGGCGCCTGGTCAGCGCGAGGTAGCCGCCTTCCCGGCCACCGATGCGGACCGTCTCGGCGGCCCCGCCGGCACGGACCCGGTCCAGCGCGTCGCGGTCCGGTAGCCCGCGGGGCGCGTCCTCGGTGGCCTCGACCGTGCCGGCGGCATCCTGCACGAAGATCCACACGCCGGGTGCGGGGTCCTTCACGTCGTCCGCGCTCGCCGCGGTCTCCCGCAGCAGCGTCCGGGCGGCGGCATTCTGGCTGTAGGTCACCACGATCAGGACCAGCGCGCCGAGGACGAGCAGGCTGACGGTGATCGCGGCGGCGGTCTGCAGGGCCATGATCCGCCGGGCCCGGGCCAGCATCACCCGATCCGGTCCGGCACTCACCGGGGCGGCGCGTTTCATCCTTGCCCGAGCCGGTAGCCCACGCCCCGCACGGTGGACACCACCTCGGCGCCGAGCTTGCGCCGCAGGTAGTGCACGTACGTGTCCGCCAGGGTGACGCTGGAGGCGTCGGGAAAGACCTGGGCCACGATCTCCTCCCGGGTGAACACCCGCGCCGGATTCCGGGCCAGCAGTCGCAGCAGATCGCTCTCGCGCCCGGACAGCGCGACCGCCGTGCCCGCCGGTCCGGTCACCGTCCTGGAGATCAGGTCGAACTCCGCCCCCGCGACCGTCAACCGGTCCGCCGAGCCGGGACGGCGGCGCAGCAGCACCCGGACCCGCGCCAGGAGCTCGTCGATCTCGAACGGCTTGACGAGATAGTCCTCGGCTCCGCCGTCCAGGCCGGCCACCCGGTCCGGCAGCGTGCCGAGCGCGGTCAGCACGAGCACCGGAACCGTGACCCCGGAGCGCCGCAGCCGGCCGAGCAGATCCAGGCCTTCGATGGCCGGCAGACCCCGGTCGAGGATCATCGCGTCATAGCGACGGGTCAGCGCCAGGTGCAGCCCGGCCTGCCCGTCCGGGGCGAGGTCCGTCCCGTACCCGGCGCCCCGGAACAGGCGCACCAGCAACGGGCCCAGCTCCCGGTCGTCCTCGACCACCAGCAGGCTCGCGGCGGGCACAGCGGCATCGGTCATGGTGTCACTCTCGCAGGCGGTCACGGTCGTACGCAGGACCGGAAGACCCGGCGATCACGACCGTCCTTCTCGTTCCGGTACCCGTCGAGCCTGACCGGCCGAAAATGGGAGGACGTGAAGATTCACTGCCTAGCCTTTCCTGCGACTCCAGCCCTCGCTGCGACGCCACGGCCGGCCGCTGTCGCCACCACGTCGCCTCCTCGGCCGTTCCGGAAGGAATTTCATGAGCACCGTCAACGGACTGCCGGCACACATCCTGCTGGTCCACGCCGTCGTGGTACTGCTACCGCTGGCCGCCCTGCTGCTGGTGCTGACCGCGGTCTGGCCTGCGGCCCGCCGGCGCCTCGCCGGCCCGAACGCCATCCTGGCCGTGATCGTCGTCGGCCTCGTCCCGGTCACGACGAGCGCCGGTGAATGGCTGGAACGCCGGGTCGCCGAGACCGCGTTGCTGCGCGACCACACCGAGCTCGGCGACACCGCGATCTGGGCCGCTCTTCCGGTCGCGGTGCTGGCCCTGGTGGTCTGGTGGCGGCAGCGCGAGGCCACCGCGGCGGCAGCGGTCGCCGCCGGTGTCCGGCAGCGCAGCTATCTGGCGCCGGGGTCCACCACGCTCACCCGGATCGTCGCCGTGCTCGCCGTCGTCATCGCCGGCTCGGCCGTCTACGACACGTACCGCATCGGCGACTCCGGCGCGAAAGCGTCCTGGACCGGCAACTTCAGCTCCACCGCCCGCCAGGACGGGCCCGGCCGGCGCGACGGCGACTGAGCCACCGCCGCCGGTACGGACCGGGTCAGCCGGCGTTGGCCAGCGGTTGCGCACGCTGCGGGTCCGGATGCGCGGCGACCCAGGCGGCGCACCAGGCACGGAACTCGCCGGCGGGCATCGGGCGGGCGAAATAGTAGCCCTGGACGATGTCGCAGCCGAGATCGCGCAGCACCGCGACGTCCTGTTCGGTCTCGGCTCCTTCGGCCACCACCGAGAGCCCTAGGTTGTGACCGAGGGTGATCATGGTGCTCACCAGCACGGCCTTCTCCCGGTCTCCGGCCATGTCGCGGATGAACGTCCGGTCGATCTTCAGTTCGTCGACCGGCAGTCGCTGCAGATAGGCCATCGACGAGTGACCGGTGCCGAAGTCGTCGATCGACAAGCGGATACCGGCGTCGTGCAGTTCGCGAAGGGTCATCTCCGCGCGAACGGGGTCGGCCATGACCATGCTCTCGGTGACCTCGAGCTCGAGCGAGGCAACCGGCAGACCCGTACGGTCGAGCAGCTCGAGAACGCGGCCCGGCAGCGTCGGGTCGAGCAGGCAGCGGGTGGAGAGGTTGACCGCGACCGGCACCTGCAGTCCCTGGCCGGCCCAGGCCGTGGCCTCGGCCACCGCCAGGGTGAGGACCCGGTCGGTCAGGGCGTGGATCAGGGTGGTGGTCTCCGCCGTCGGGATGAACATGTCCGGGTTCATCCGGCCCAGCTCGGGGTGGTGCCAGCGGATGAGGGCCTCGGCTCCGGCCAATTCGCCGGTGCGCAGGTCGATCTTAGGTTGGTAGTGCACCGTGATCTGGTCGCCGGTGTCGAGCGCGCGGCGCAGATCGCCGAGCAGCGCGAGCCGGTTCGGCGCGGACTGCTCGGCCGCCGGATCGTAGACCTGGAGGCGCGCACAGTACTGCTTGGCAAGCCGCAGCGCGCTGTCCGCGTTGCGCAGCAGCGCAGCCGCGTCCTCGCCGTGCTGCGGCCCGTACGCAACGCCGATCTCGGCATCCAGATCGACGGTCAGGCCGCCGACGACGAACCCGGAGCCGAACGCGGCCAGAATGCTCTTGTCGGCCACGGCCAGGTCAGCGTAGCCGGGCAGGAAGACGGCGAAATCGTCGCCACCGAGCCGGGCGACCATGGCGTCCGGTCCGACAGCGGCGAGGAGACGTTCCGCGACCTGATTCAGCAGCACGTCCCCGAGGTGGTGCCCCAACAGGTCGTTGACCTCCCGGAACCGTTGCAGGTCGAGAAGAACGACGGTGGCGGGCCGGCCGGTCCGCAGCGTCGCCTCGATGCGCTCGGACAGCAGGATCCGGTTGGGCAGACCGGTGAGTGGGTCGTACACCGCTGCTCGACGGGCGGCACGCAGGTGACCGGCCCAGCTCGCGCCGGCGATGAGCACGGTCAGCATCGCCGCCGCCACCAGTGCCAGGGAGCCGACACTGAGCCCGCGTGTCCAGCCGCTGCCGAATGCCGGCGCCGAGACCGCGACGTACCAGTTGTTCACGTTGCCGGGAACCGACGGCAGGTGCTGGTAGGCGAAACGCCGCCCACCGGCGGTGCGCACCCCGGAATCCGAGCCGCCGCCGATCAGCGTGTCCAGGCTCAGATCCGGCCGGCCGGCCGTCGTGGTGGCGGCCCGGCTGTCGACGATGACCCGGCCGGTACCGGCATCGAGGATCGAGGCGGCGAACCCGTCGGCCGATGTCGGGGTCCGGAAGCTCTCGAGGGTGATCTCGAAGTGCACGATGCCCACGTGACCTGCCGCTGCCACCACGGTCGAGTTCGAGATCACCTCATCGTGGGTGTCCTGCGACTCGTACTCCTCGGCCTGATAGACCTGCCCAGCGCCGAGCGCGAGGGTGGGTGCGAAGAACGCGTTGCTGCCCTCGTCCTGCGACAGCTTGTCGGGCCGGGCCGGAACACCGTTCACGACCCGGGCTATCTCAGCTCCGCTGCTGTCGATGAAGCACGCCTCACCGATCCGGCCCGGATACATCTCCTCCAGATACGCCAGAGCGTTGTTGACCCGGGTGATCGTCGCCCCACCGGCGTTGATCTTCGCAGGATTCGTCCCCGGCACCCGGTAGAAGTCGGCGAAGACCGGATTGGCCGCCAGCAACGCGTCGATGCTGCGGGCCCGTTCGAAATAGCTGTCCAGGACATCGATCTGCTGTCGGAGCTCGACGCGTAACTGACTGTCCTGAGCGGCTGCCTGTTTGTCCCGGGCGGTCACCACACTGGCGACGACGCTGGCCACCAGCACCAGCAGCCCCAGGAACAGCGCCGAGTAACGAGCAGCGCGCGCCAAACCGGATCGGCCGACCATCGCTCGTCGCCTCCTCGCGCTCCTGGGTCCCGGAACCTTCTTGATCGGCAGGCCGGTGGTCGCCACTGAGCGATTCGCCTCGTGGCATCAACCGCGGCGGGCCGGCCGGCAACGGTGCACGGGGGCGCCCGCAGATCGGTGACGGGCGTTCATAGCGAACACATAGCCGATCCCTAGCTTGCGGGCCTCGCTTTCTCAACTTCGGGCCCGATGGTGACGGCATGACCACGACGACCGACGCCCCGCCAACGGCCGCACCGCCCCGCGCCCTTTCGTCGCGGCGCCGCGCGACCCCGCGCTGGTGGGGCGACGCGGGCGGCCTCGGCGCGGGCGTGAGCCTGCTGATCGTCACCGCCCTGTGGGTGAGCAACGGCAGCGCACGGCAGGTCGCCGGCGGCGGCCCGGACGCGGTGTCGGCGATCGGCCGGCTGACCGGTCTCTGGGCCTCCGACCTGCTGCTGTTGCAGGTGCTGCTGATGGCCAGGGTCCCGCTGGTCGAACGGGCCTTCGGCCAGGACCGGCTGGCCAGATGGCACCGGTGGGCCGGGTTCACCTCGTTCTGGCTGATGATCGCCCACATCGTGCTGATCACCCTCGGCTATGCCGGCACGGCGCACGCCAACGCCTTCGCCGAACTGTGGGACATGATCTGGACGTACCCCGGCATGCTCCTCGCCACGGCCGGCACTCTGGCGCTGATCATGGTCGTGGTCACCTCGATCCGCGCGGCCCGCCGCAAACTGCGCTACGAGTCCTGGCATCTGATCCACCTGTACGCCTACCTCGGCGTCGGGCTCGCGTTGCCGCATCAGCTCTGGACCGGGACGGACTTCATCGGCTCGCCGGCCGCGATCGCCTACTGGTGGACCCTGTATGCGGTCTCCGCCGGCGGGGTCCTGGTCTACCGGCTCGGGCTGCCCGCCTGGCGTTCCTGGCGGCACCGCCTGGTGGTCAGCCACGTCACTCCGGAGGGTCCCGGTCTGACCTCGGTCTACCTGACCGGCCGGCACCTGGACACGCTGCCGGCCCGGGCCGGGCAGTTCTTCCAGTGGCGATTCCTCGACGGCCCCGGCTGGTCCCGCGCCCATCCCTACTCCCTGTCAGCCACCCCGAACGGGCAGCTGCTGCGGATCACCGTGAAAGACCTCGGCGACGGCAGTTCCCGCGCGGCCGCCCTGCGGCCCGGCACCACGGCGATCGTCGAGGGCCCGTACGGCAGGCTGACCGGCGAGACCTACACCGGCGGCCCGGTGGTCATGCTCGCCTGCGGAATCGGTGTCACCCCGCTGCTGGCCCTGCTCGGCGAACTCCCCTACCGGCCCGGGGAGGCGACCCTGATCTACCGAGCCCGCAACGAGGCCGAGGTGGCGTTCCGTACCGAACTGGACTGGTTCGCCGCGCAGCGTGGGGTCCGGATCGTCTACCTGCTCGGCCCGCGCGCGACCCGGCCGTCCTGGCTGCCGGCCCAGTACGCCGATCGCGCCGACGCCGACGCGCTGCGCGAGATCGCCCCGCGGATCGCCGGCTCGCACGTCTACGTCTGCGGGCCCGACGCGTGGACCGAGGCGGCCCGTACCGCGGCACACGACGCCGGGGTCGAGCCCGCGAACCTGCACACCGAACTGTTCTCCTGGTAACCGAAGAGGATCTCGACGATGCGACGAATCACCTGGTGGTTGTTCTCCACCGTGGCGGCCCTGGTGCTGTTGTTCAGCTACCGCACCAGCACCGGCAGTCCCGCACTGGCCGGCGCGGCCACGACCACGATCAGCGAACCCGCGACGACGGGCGCGAGCCCGTCCCCCACGGCTTCCGCCGGCACCACCACGTCACCGACGACCAGCGGCACCGGCGCCGCGCCGACGACCAGCAGCAGCACCACCAGCACGTCGACCGCGGCGAAGACCTACACCGGATCGGTGGCCGCCACCCGCTGGGGCGACGTGCAGGTCACGATCACCGTCGCCAACGGCAAGATCACCGACGTGGCAGTTCCGGTCTACCCCAGCGAGAACGGACGGGACCAGGAGATCAACGCCTACGCGCTGCCCGTTCTGCGGCAGGAGACCCTGACCGCGCAGAGCGCCGGCATCGACACCGTCTCCGGCGCGACCGTCACCAGCAACGGCTACCTCGAGTCGCTGCAGTCCGCCCTCGACGCCGCCCACCTCTCCTGACCCGACCGTCAGTGCCCGGTGGACGCACCGATGCCCGGAACCCGGCGGCCACCGCCCCGTTCCCCGCTTGCCGCCGGGTCGAGACGCGGACTCCCGGTCGTCACCGGGTCGCCGGGCGGCGGCGGTCGAGGGTGAAGCCGGCGGCGGCCAGGGCCAGGCCGACGACGGCCAGGGCGACACCGACCCAGGCCGGGGCGCGGTAGCCCAGGCCCGCCGCGATGACCGCGCCGCCGACGGCCGCGCCCAGGCTGTTGGCGATGTTCATCGCGGACTGGTTGACGGCCGCGCCCATCAGCTGGGCGCCGGGGGCGACCGCGATCAGCCGGGACTGCAGGGCCGGGCCGAGGAACAGGCTGGTCGCGCCGATCAGGAAGGCGCCGGCGAACAGGCCGGGCGTGCTGGTCACGGCCAGCGCGAAGAACGCCGACGCGGCGATCAGCGCGGTGAAGCCGAGCAGGGTGGCCCGGCGCAGGTCACGGTCGGCGTACCAGCCGCCGAGCGCGTTGCCGACGGTCATCCCGAGCCCCATGGCGACCAGCACCCACGGCACCGCGCCCGCGGACAGCCCGGTGACCTCGGTGGTCACCGGCGCGAGGTAGCTGCTGACCGCGAAGAACCCGGCGAAGCCGATCGCGGCGGTCACCGCGGTCAGCCACACCTGCGGACGGCGCAGCGAGCGCAGTTCGGCGGCGGGTGAGCTGTCCGCCGCCGGGGTGTCCGGCACCGTCGCGGCGACCGCCAGCAGGGCGAGCCCGAAGACCGCGGCGATGACCAGGTAGGCGACCCGCCAGCCGGCGGCCTGGCCGAGCCGGGTGATCGCCGGCACGCCGACCACGTTGGCCGCGGTCAGCCCGCTGAGCACGATCGCGAAGCCGCGGCCCTCGCTGCCCGGCCCCATCAGGGACGCGGCCAGCAGCCCGGCGGCGCCGAAGTAGGCGCCGTGCGGCAGGCCGGCGACGAACCGGGCGGCCAGCACCAGCTCGAAGCTCGGGGCCAGCGCGGAGGCCAGCGTGCCGGCCACGAACAGCACCAGCAGGCCGAGCACCAGGCGCCGGCGCGGCAGCCGGGCGGTGAGCGCGGCGATCAGCGGGGCGCCGGCCACCACGCCGAGGGCGTACGCGGTGACCATCCACCCGGCGTGCGCGACCGCGCCGGACTGCGAGCGGGCGTACTCGGCGCCGAGCACGTCGGCGGCGATCTGCGGCAGCAGGCCGGAGGGCACGAACTCGGTCAGGCCGATGGCGACCGCGCCGAAGGCGAGCGCGAGCAGGGCCGGCCATCGTCGGCGGGTGCGGTGGTGCACGTCGCCGACTTCCGCAACGCTGTTGCCTTCGAGGGTCATGGCGGCGACTTTAGCAACGCCGTTGCGTTAGTTGTAGTGTGAGCCTGTGCACCTGGCGTTCCTGCGCGACTACCACGAGGCCCTGGTCATCGCCCTGGCCCGGACCCGGCCGACGATCGAGCGCGGCACCGTCGCCGAGATCACCAGCCTGACCCCGCAGGCCGTCTCCAAGGTCCTCACCCGGCTGCTCGACGACGGCGTGATCGCCACCGCCGGGGTGCGCCGGGCCGCGCTGGGCAAACCGGCCGCGGTCTACCGCCTGGTGCCGGAGAGCCGGTGGGCGATCGGCGCGCACGTCACCCGGCGCGCCCTGCGCCTGGTCCTGACCGACCTGGCCGGCACCGTGCACGCCAGTGCGACGACCGCCCTGCCGGCCGACTTCACCCCGGACGACCTGCTCGGCCGGCTCGACTCCGGGGTCACCGCGATGATCCGCGAACACCGGCTGGACGACGACGGCCCGCGGCCCCTGATCGGCGTCGGCATCGGCATGGTCGGGCCGCTCGACCAGGCCACCGGCACCGTCCGCGACGCCCACCGGCTGCGCCACTGGCACGACATCCCGCTCGCCGAGCTCGCCGGGCAGCGGCTCGGCCGGCCGGTCCTGGTCGACAAGGACGTCACCGCCGCGGTGACCGCCGAGGCCTGGCGCCGCGACGCCGGCTTCCGCGACGCCGCGCTGATCATGGTGGAGAGCGGGGTCGGGGCCGGGCTGTGGCTCAACGGCGCCGCCCACCGCGGCACGCACACCAACGCCGGCGAGTTCGGGCACACCGTCATCCAGCTCGACGGGCCGGCCTGCGCCTGCGGCCGCCGCGGCTGCCTGGAAGCCGTCCACGACCGGGCCGCCGACCCGGCCGCGGCCGCCGCGATCCTCGGCGTCGGCGTGGTCAACCTGCTGCAGACGCTCGACCTGGGCCACATCGTGCTGGCCGGGGCCGACCTGCTGCGGCACGGCGAGATTTACCGGCAGGTCGTCGAGGACGCGGTGCGCACCCAGGTCCCGCGGGCCGACTGGCTCACCGCCGAGGTCACGCTGACCGGCCTGGGCACCGACGTGATCGCCGCCGGGGCCGCGATCCAGGTGCTCAACCTGCGCTACGGCCTGCCCGATCCGGTCGGCTTGCGCCTCCCTTAAGACCAAACCGATTGCGACGTACGGCGGAGGAATGCGCCCGCCGTCCGCGTTGTCTCTACTGGCGTCGAAAAGCTTTCCTCGAGGAGTTGAGTGCGATGGCCGACATCGTGGCCTGCCCCGCCTGCGGGCAGCGCAACCGGATCGGCGCGGCGGCGACCGGCAAACCGGTGTGCGGCAAGTGCCGTGCCGCCCTGCCCTGGATCGCCGACGCCGGCGACGACACGTTCGCCGCGGTGGCCGAGAAGTCGCCGATGCCGGTGCTGGTGGACATGTGGGCGCCGTGGTGCGGGCCGTGCCGCACGGTCGGGCCGGCGCTGGAACAGGTGGCGCGCGAGCTGGCCGGCCGGGTCAAGCTGGTCAAGGTGGACGTGGACCAGGCGCCCGGGTTGGCGCGGCGGTTCGCCGTGCAGGCCGTGCCGACGCTGCTGCTGCTCGACGGCGGGCAGGTCAAGGCCCGCCAGTCCGGGGCGGCGCCGGCCGCGGTGCTGCGCCGCTGGGTCGAACAGTCCCTGCCCACCCCGTCCCGGCCGTGACCACCCGGCTTCACTGGGCGGATTTGCCGCGGGCATGACGTTTCGCCTGCACCGATTGGCCGCGGAAGGTGCGCCGATAGTCCTGGGGTGGCACTCCGCGCTGCCGGACGAACTGGTCGCGCAGCGCACTGCCGCTGGTGTAGCCGACGTGGTGAGCGATGCGCTCGATCGGCAGGTCGGTCGTCTCCAGCAGCTCTTCGGCCTGGTTGAGGCGCTGGCTGGTGAGCCAGGCGTGCGGTGAAGTTCCGGTCGTCTGCTTGAACCGGCGCAGGAAGGTGCGGCGGCTGATCATGGCGCGGGCGGCGAGTTGGTCCACCGATGGCCGCTCGCCGAGATTCGCCTTGGCCCAGGTGAGTACCGCTTCGAGGCGGCAGTCGTCGTAGCTGGGCACCGGGGTGTCGAGGTACTGAGCCTGGCCACCGGTCCGGTGCGGCGGGGTGACCAGGTCGCGGGCGATCCGGTTCGCCACCGTCGCGCCGTGGTGTGCCCGCAGTAGATGCAGGCTCAGGTCGAGCCCGGCGGTGGCTCCCGCGCCGGTCGAGACCTGACCGTGGTCGATATAGAGCGCGTCGCGGCGGACCACGACCTTCGGGAACATGGCGGCCATCTCATCGGCATACTGCCAGTGGGTGGTGGCGTCCAGTCCGTCGAGCAGGCCGGCGGCAGCCAGCAGGAATGAACCGACGCAGTGACCGGCCACGATTGCGCCCCGTCGGTGGGCGGCGCCCAGCGCGTCCAGCGCACAGTCGTTGAGATCCTCGCGGAAGCTCGTCCCCGGCAGCACCATGATCAGTTCTGCCTTGGCGAACGCCTCCAGACCGTGCTCGATCTGCAGGGTGAGGCCACCGTCGGTCCGCAGGGTGCCCGGCCGGCGGGTGCAGAGCGTCAGGTCGAAGGCGGGCAGACCGGGTCGGAGATCAAAAACTCCGCTGGGGGCGAAGACTCCACTCACGACGCCGATGCTCAGCCCGGTCACGCCGGGGGGTGCGTAGGCGACCACATGGTGGAAGGCACTCACCGCAGCATGATGGCACGAAACCCTCGATCCTTGGCCGTCGTGCCGCTTCTTCTCGCCCGGGAGAACAGGCATGTTCGTCACTACCGATGGACTCAGGCCCTCGGTGGCAGTCGATGGAAACGCCTGTCATCAGGACCTCGAGGACCAGAGCCGCGATCGCGCGGCGACCGATCCGTTCCGTTCCGCAGAAGGGATAAGGGATACAGATGAATCGCAAACGCATACTCCTCCTGGAATCGTTCCCTCGCCGCTTACTGGCACTGCTGGTAGCGGTCCTGGCTGCCGTTGCCATCACGCCGAGCGCGGCGCACGCCGCCGTGCCCAACAACTACATCTTCAACAACAGCTCGGTCGGTATCGGCGTGTGGCACGACTATCACTCCGGAACCTACGACGGCGTCCTGTCGGCATATTCGAAAACGAAAGACCAGTGGGGCTGGGACCACGCATCGAAGTTCTACGTCGGCTCCGGGTACTGCTTCACCGCCTACCGGAAGACGGCCGGAAGTACCACCGCCGCCTGGGACATCGCCGTCGCCGGCGTGGGGCCCGTCACCTATCCCGGCGCCGGTGACTACAACAGCAGTTGGTGGAACTACGACTGGCAGATTCATCTCTTCCGCGTGGTCAACGGCGCCTGCGGTCCGCGAGTCTGAGCCGTCGATCCCAGTTCGGGGCCGGCTGCCGGCGACGGCGGCCGACTGGGGCGACGGGCCACGCCGACCCGCGATCGGAGACGGTTACGCCGTCCGCTCCGTCGAGATGGAGCGGACGGCGTAACCGGCCTACGTACTAGACGGCGGTTGTCGTGAGCTGGTAGTCGTCGCGCAGCTGGTCGGCCGTGGTGGCGCGGTCGAAGTGCCAGCCCTGGCCCAGGCCCACGCCCAGGCCGGCCAGCGCGGCCGCGTCCGGCGCGACCTCGATCCCCTCGGCGACCACCGTGGCGCCGACCGCGTCGGCGAGCTCGACCAGGGCGTGCACCACCACCGACAGCACGCGGTCGCCGGCCACGCCGGCGACGATGCTGCGGTCCAGCTTGATCACGTCGGGGGCGGTGGCGACGATGTGCCGCAGCGAGGAGAAGCCCGCGCCGACGTCGTCGATGGCCAGGCGCATCCCCCGGGCCCGCAGCGGCGCCAGGACCGCGGTCAGGTGGTCGTAGTCGTGGATCGGGTCGTGTTCGGAGAGTTCGAGCACGATCCGGGGCAGCGGCAGAGCGCTGAGCAGCTGCACGCCGGCCGGCGTGAACAGCGTCGCCGGGGAGATGTTCATCGCGACGTAACCGGAGACGTCCGGGAGATGGTCCGCGGCCCGGCGCAGTGCCGCCAGTTCGAGACTCTCCCGCTCGCCGATCAGGCCGGCGTCGGCGAACACCTCGTCCGGCGGCTGATTCCACTCCCGCGGGAACCGGCTGAGCGCCTCGGCGCCGACCCGGCGCCCGGTGGCCAGGTCGATGATCGGCTGCAGCAACACGACCGGGCCGGAGTCCATCAGCGGACGCAGCCGCTGCTCGATCCCGGCGTTGCGGCGCCGCCGCCGGACGTCCGGTTCGATGATCAGCGCGGCGGCGTGCGCCAGCACCTGCATGAGCACCCGGTCGCGGTCGGCGAGCTGCGGGTCGGCCTGGAAACCGGCGCTGCAGAACGTCCCGTAGACGCTGCCGTCGCTGAGCTCCACCGGCACCGAGATGTAGCTGCGGATGCCCAGCTGGGCGCCGGGCAGCCGCATCGCCGCCGGGAAGCCGGTGACGTCCGGGATCACCGGCGGTAGCTCGCCATCCATGATCACCTGACAGAACGAGGTCGCCTGCGGCCGGGTCGTGCCGTCCGGCAACGGCAGCTCCGAGTCGACCACCTCGAGGGTCTGCACCGTCCCGTCCATCCGGCTCAGGAAGGCCAGGCCCATCCCGAGCGACTGCCGGGCGGTCCGGAGCAGGTCGGCGACCTGCTCGGCCGTTTCGGTGCGTTGCGGCATGAACGTCCCCTCGTGACCTGCGGCGATAGCTGCCCTTTCATCGGCACCCGGGGCCACCGGCTGAGACCGGCGCTCAACCGGGCGGCGGCCCGATCTGCACCGGGTAGCCGACGGTCAGGACGCTCACGGTGCTGGGTGGGGTGATGACCTGGGCGGTGCCGGCGGGCGGGCGGGACAGCCGCTGGTGGTAGGTGTTGGTGGCCTCGTCCCACACGGTGAGGTGGTCGCCGGTGAGGACGGCGGGGCCGCGGCCGGTGTCGACGAAGACGCCGTCGGGCAGCTCACGCCAGGGGTGCGGGTGCCGCCGGCCACGGCCGATGCGTTCCGCGTGCAGTCGGGCATCCATCTGGTACGCGCGCGGCCGCTGCTCGCCGGTGGCCAGCGCCCAGGCGTCGCGGTAGGCGTTGTACGCGCCGCGGCGGCACCTGGCGCAGGGCCGGTGACCGGCGGCGAGGGCGACCGCCTCGTCGAGGAAGAACAGCTGGGTGTAGTGCCGCGGCTCCCACTGCGGCAGCCGGCAGTCCCGGTAGGTCAGGGCGCAGGTGATCCACGCCTTGACCTGATGGTTGCGGACCACGTCACGGGTGCCGCGGCCCTCGTGGAGGCGGCCGCGGTTGCCCATCCAGGCGCCGCGGCCGGCGCTGGCGACGATCAGACCGGTCGGCGCGACCCGGTTCCGAGCCGGCGGCTGTGCCATGCGATCAGGATGCCAGCAGGTCGAAGTGGAAACCGACGACGAAGACGATGAAGGCGAGCCACCGCAGATGGTGGCCGGGCCGTTTGCGGGCGAACAGGAAGCCGACCATCCGGTGCGCCGCGATCGGGATGCCGGCGGTCACCGCCAGTCCGAGCGTCGCCAGCCAGTCGAAGCGGCGGAACACCCGCCATGCCACGGCGAACGTGACGGCGGCGATCAGGGTGGCACGCACCCGATCCGAATCGCCGGTGTACCAGATGGCCAGCGGGATGACGATGATGAAGAAGGCGACGGTGCCCGACAGCTCCGCGATCAGTCGTGGCCCGCCCGTCTCGGCCCGGCCCCGCAACTGGTCGGGCTGCATCCAATACTGCAGGAACCGGTTGATCTCCCGCTGGATGAACAAGATCTGATCTCCGCACAGGCGCTTCTCCGGACCGTGGATCTCCGCATCGTGCGAATGCGCCGTCGGCACCTTGGCGACGATCTCGTCAAAGAGTTTCTGGCACTCCCCCAGATCGAACGCCCGCTCCAGCTCCATGGGGCTGCGAACCTCCCGGAGATAGCGGAACTTCGCCTTGCCGTGCCGCCCGACCCGCACGGTGAGCCGGTCGAAGAGCCGGTCGGCCACCTCCACGGAGTCCCGGTACTTCCGGATCCGGCTGACCGAGCGCCGCAACTCACGCCAGCGCTCCTTGGCGGCCTCACCCCGGTCGCGCAACTTGTCCGCGTCCGCGAGGTCGAGCAGCACGATGAGCCCGCCCGCGAACTGCAGCAGCTTGCCGCCCCGGGCCCACAGCAGCATCGGCCACCCGGCGAGCGTGAGCGCGCTGGTCGACTGGCCGTCGAGCCAGACACCCCAGGCACGGATCAGATCGCTGAAAAAGCCCATGACGCCCACAGCGTAACCGGATCAACTCCATGATGGACGCCCGTCGCGCCGGCCCGTGGGCGGTCAGCGGCGCAGGTGGACCTGGCCCTCGATCTCCACCGGGAGGCCGAACGGCAGCTCGGCCAGGCCGACCGCGCTGCGGGTGTGTGCGCCGGTCTCCGGGCCGAACACGTCGAGCACCAGGTCGGAGAAGCCGTTGATGACCTCGGGCAGGCGGTCGAAGCCGGGGGCGGCGTTGACCATGCCGAAGACGCGGCCCCAGGCGGCGATGCGGTCCAGGTCGCCGAGTTCGCGGGCCAGGCTGGACAGGATCGACAGGCCGGTCAGCCGGGCTGCCTGGTAGCCCTGCTCCGGGGTGAGCTGGGCGCCGACCTTGCCGCGCAGCGGGGACAGGCTGCCGTCGGCGGTCTGCGGGCCGTGCCCGGCGATGTAGGCGAGGTCGCCGACGACGTGCACGGAGCGGAACGGCAGACGCACCCCGGGCGGCGGGACGAGCGGGGGCGGGAGGGTCAGGCCGAGTTCGGTGAGGCGGTCGGCGATGTCGCTCATCGTTGCTCCTCTGCTGCGGTCTCGTTGCGCTTGGTGGCGGGCACGGCAGTTTAGAACGCGGTGGGCTGCTCACGACGTACGGGAGACGGAATTTGATCTTGATCTTGGGTGTGGGCGAGCGGGCGAAACAATAGAGGGATATAAATCTTTCATGATGGCTTTGGCACGCCTGCTGGCCGGTGTCGCGGCTCTGTCGATGGCGTTCGTGGCGCCGGCGCCGGCCGCGGCGCGGGTGCCCGGCTTTGTGGCGATCTCGCGGGCCGACCCCTCGATCCTGTCCGACATCCGGTATGCGAGCAGGCACAACTTCATCGGGCGGCCGATCGACGGATACCGGGAGCCGCTCTGCATCCTGACGACCGAGGCGGCGACGGCGTTGAGTGTGGCGCAGCGGGCGGCGGTGCGTCGGGGCTATTCGCTCAAGGTTTACGACTGTTACCGGCCGCAACGTGCGGTCGACGATTTCGTCGCGTGGGCCGAGGATCTCGGGGACACGGCGATGAAGGCCGAGTTCTATCCAGATCTGGACAAATCGGTGCTGTTCGAGCAGGGCTACATCGCGGCGAAGTCCGGGCACAGCCGGGGCAGCACGCTCGACCTGACGCTGGTGAAACTGCCGCCTCGGGCGCAGCCGGCCTATCGCCCGGGAAAGCCGCTGGTGTCCTGCAAGGCGCCGGTGTCCGAGCGTTTTCCGGACAACACCATTGACATGGGTACGGGGTATGACTGCTTCGACACGCTCGCGAACACTCTGGATCCGCGGGTCACGGGGCGGCCGCTGGACAACCGGCTGCTGCTCAAGCGGATCATGACCGATGCCGGGTTCACCAACTACGACCTGGAGTGGTGGCACTACACGCTGGCCGGGGAGCCGTACCCGGACACCTACTTCGATTTCCCGGTCGCACTCCGCTCGATCTGATGGCCAGTGCCGCCGCGGCGGTCAGGGGCGCTCGAAGCAGGGCGAGTCGACGAAGACGGCGAATCCGCTGGGTTCGCCGGTCTCGATGTCGAGCTTGTAGCCGTCCGGGGTCTTGGCGGCCAGGACGCCTCGATCCGTGTCGACGGTGCGGTCGTCGGTGATCTCGTAGCCTTTGCTCGTCCAGTCCGCACGGACCCGGGAGATCAACTCCAGGTGCGTTTCGCTGGTGGGCGCCGGCAGGTTGTAGACGCCCTGGACGGTGAAGACCGACTTGCTGATCTCGCCGGCCCGGCCGGTGCATCCCCGCGAGAGCAGGCTCGGGTTCTGCAACGCCTGGTGGGCGACCGCGGCGACACCGTCGGCGTGCTGCTGCACCTCGGTGTTCACGTCCTTCTCGGACTTGGTCTCCACGTCGCCGCCCAGGCAAGCGGCCAAGGTCAAGGCCGCGGCGGCCATCCACACCGCCGCCATCCGGCTCGTCGTCGGTCGGGTCATCGCCAGTTCTCCGGTCTTTCTCCGCTGTTGAGCGTGGTCTGGTCGTAGGCACCGGCCAGAACCCGGGACTGATTGTTCAGGCTCTCGCTGTCGGGATCCCAATAGTGGGTGTGACCATTGGTGTCGGCCGTCCAGTTGTTGCCGCCGAAGCCGGGGTCGGTCGGCGCCACGCCATGCAGATCGTCGGCGGCGACCTCGACGAACGGCACGGCGAGGGGTGCGATCGGGTTCACCACCGCGGCACCAAGGGTGTCCCACGGCTCGGCCGCCGACGCCCTGGCAACCGGGTCGCCGGTGGAAGCGCCGGCCCACACATGCCGCGGATCGGCCATCAGGTCGCTTGCCGAGTTCACGTGCATGCCCGGGCTCCCGGCCGTCACGATGTCGTCGACCGGGAGCTGGCCGCTCTTCGCGGCCTCGCCGATGACGGTCGTCCCGTACGAGTGGCCGATGGCGACCAGATGCCCGACGTCGCTTTCGTGAGTGACGCGCAAGCTCTGCATATAGCTCAGGTACGGATCCCGGCCGGCCAGCGAGCGGTCGTTGAAGGCGACGGACGTGTTGTTCAGGTCCGGCGCGTCGTAGCCGAGCCAGTAGACGGTGGAGACATCGCCTGCTCGCCACGGAGTCAAAGCGTCGGCCCTGCTGTTCATCGCCATGATCCGGCCGATGTTCTCGTCCATGCTGGCTTCGAGTGTCGTGCTCAGGCCGGGAACCCAGACGCCGGTGTGCCGGGCCGTGTCCGGGTTGCCCATTGCCATGATCACCTTGCCGTCTCCGGCATACGAGGTGGTGTCGAATCCGAGAAGCATTCCGCGCGGGCCCATCATCTCCAGGCCCCGCTCGATCGCCTCCACGCGATACAGCTGATCGAGAACCTCGTTCTGGTCGATCGACCCGTCGTCGATCTCGAGCCGGTCCTGCAGGAACTGCTTCTCCTGCGCCAGTCCGATCCGGTTGGCCCTGTCCCGGTCGCCGGCGGGCACGCCGTCCATCCAGCCGACCTCCCGCGGGAAGTCGCGGATGGCCTGATCCTGCTGATCTCGGGTAAGGCTTTCCCACCAGTCGTGCACCTGCGCCGGAGTCTTGCCCGTGAGCGCGGCGAAGTCGTTCGCGGTGATCCTCGGTCCGGTCCTGCCCGAGCCCGGCGTCGGTGGAATCTGGCCGAGCGCCTGCACGGTCTCAAGGTCCAAGCCTTTCGCCCTGGTCAGCAGCTCACCCAACTGCCGGGTGTAGTCCTGCACCAGCGCGGGGATACGCGCGGCCTGCGCGCTGTCCGGGATGCTGCGCGCGGAGACGGTCCCGGTGGCCAGGTCGATCACCAGGTTTTCCGCCGCGCACTCGCGCTGAATGTCGCCGAGCATGGACTGCAGGCTCAGGATCGTGTCGCCGTGCGTGCGCAACGCCCGGCTGATCTTCTGGCATGGGTCGTGGGTGCTGCTCAGCTCCGCCCGGAGCGCGTCAACCTTCTCCTGGGTGGCGTCGCCGGTCGGCCAGACCGCCGAAAGGTATTGCGACGCGGTGATGAACTTGCCCAGGCTGGAGTCGAGGCCCGCGGCCACCCGGTCCCATGCATCGGAGGCCTGCGCGAAGCTGCTCGCGTTCGTGTCAGCCAGAAGCCGCAGGGTGATGTCGCTCATCCGACGGCACCCATGTGCGGCCCGTGATACGGCCGCTGCGCCGGGGCGGTAGCCGTGATCGAATCGGCTGACTCCTGATCGGTGAGCTGGTACCGGATCGCAGCCCCGACTATGCCGGCGCCATTCAGACGGATCCGCCCGGACGTGTTCGCCGGCAGCCTTGACGAACCCGCCTTCAGCCACCGAAGCGGCGTCTTGGAGGCCACGGTCTGCCTGTGGCGCCAGCACGGTGACGACCGCTGGCACGCGGGCGATGTCGAGCTGCCCGACGGCGATGATCCCGACGGAGCCGACTGGCTGTTCGAGACCCTGCTCGACGGAACAGGGACGGCCTACCAGCGCTTCGCGGAGGACTACTACGAGACCGCGGTCCACGGCGACGCCGTCGCTGCGATCTTCGCACTGGGTCCGCTCACCGACGAGCTGGTGCAACGCCTGAATCCGGACGTCCGGCTCGTCGATCTGGCCGAAGACCTCGCCGAGATCGGCTATCCACCGGAACACGGATAGGCGCGTGCCCAGGCGTATGAGACGGGCCACACCTTTGCGGCTGCCGGATTAAGGGTGGGTGCCGCTGATTTGATCGTGTTGTGACTCTCGAATCGACCACGGGCGGCGCTTCGGCGGCCGTCGATGCGGCGCCGTTGTTCACCCCGTACGCAATGGGTGATCTTGAATTGGTCAATCGGTTTGTGATGGCGCCGATGACCCGGCAGTTCTCGCCCGGTGGGGTTCCCGGCGCGGACGTCGCGGCCTACTACGCGCGGCGGGCCCCGCACGTCGGGCTGATCGTCACCGAGGGCACCTACGTCGACCATCCGTCGGCCGGGTCCAGTGATCGGGTGCCGCGGTTCTACGGTGACGACGCGCTGGCCGGCTGGCGCGGCGTCACCCAGGCCGTCCACGCGGCCGGCGGGAAGATCGTGCCGCAGCTGTGGCATCTGGGCGCGACCCGGGCCGCGGGTGCGCCGCCGCATCCGGACGCGCCGGTGCTGAGTCCGTCCGGGCGGCGCGCCGACGGCAGCGTCGTCGGTGAGCCGGCGACGACCGCCGAGCTGGACGCGGTGGTGGCCTCGTTCGCGCGGGCGGCCCGGGACGCGCAGCTGGCCGGGTTCGACGGGGTGGAGCTGCACGGGGCGCACGGCTACCTGCTGGACCAGTTCCTCTGGTCGGGGACGAACGGGCGCGGTGACCGGCACGGCGGGAGCGCGGCGAACCGGGCCCGGCTGGGTGCCGAGGTGGTGGCCGCGGTCCGGGCGAGTGTCGGGCCCGATTTCCCGGTGCTGTTCCGGTTCTCCCAGTGGAAGGGCGGCGCGTTCGACGCGCGGATCGCCGAGACGCCCGGGGAGCTGGAGCAGATCCTGACCCCGCTGGTCGAGGCGGGCGTCACCGGGCTGCACGTCTCGACGCGGCGGTACTGGCTGCCGGGCTTCGAGGAGTCGGCGCTGACCCTGGCGGGCTGGACCAAGAAGGTCACCGGGCTGCCGGTCGTCGCGATCGGGTCGGTGGGCGTGGCGCAGGCCTTCCGCGGGGAGCACGAGGAGCCGGCCTCGACGCTGAGCATCGCGCCGCTGCTGGAGCTGTTCGAGCGGGGTGAGTTCGATCTGGTCGCGCTCGGGCGGGCGCTGCTGTCCGAGCCGGCCTGGCCGACCAAGGTGCGCGAGGGGCGGCTGGCCGAGATCCGCCCGTACGACAAGGATGACGAGAGCCGGCTCATCTGAGGCGGGAGGGATCACGATGACCTCGGGCACCGGGCGGGCCGACCTGGCGGCGCTGCGGCAGCAGTCGCACGCCGCCTGGCTGGCGTTCCACACCGCGCTGGAGCAGTACGCCGTCGTCCGGCTGCAACTGGCCGGGGCCCTGGTGCGCGAGGTGGCGCCGGACGCGCACAGCCTGGTGGTGCACGACATCCGCCCGCTGATCCTGCGCGACGGGACCGGCCGGGTCGGCTGGTTCGACCCGGAGATCACCGGTCATCCCGGCCTGCCGGCGACCGGCGCGCTGGATCTCGATCCGCAGGCGCTGCGGCAGGCCGCCTGCATCGCCGCCGAGGTCGCCGAGCTCAACCGGTACCGGTCGACGATCGGCGACCTCGCGGTCGACGGCTGGGCCGAGAGCCGGGGCTGGGACAGCCCGCTGAACCGGAATCTGGTGTGCCTCGACGTGGAGCGGGCGGTGCGGGGTGTGCCGCCGCCACCGGTGTTCGACGTCGACGAGGAATACCTGCGCAGCTGGCTCGACCGGTTCGAGTTCGAGGATGCCGGGCCGGGCGCGTACGCCACCTGGCCCAGCGCGCAGCTGAGCGTGTGCGAGCAGCCGCTGACGGCGGCGTCGATCGCCACGTTGTTGCGGCTGGCCGACGAGGACACCTACTACGAGACCGGCCTGGACACCGGCTTCCGGGTGGCCGGCACCTGGACGGCGCTCACCGCTGCCGGGCACCTGATCGCCGGGGTCGAGCTGCAGACGGGCCGCCGGATCAGTATCGGGCCGCTGACCGACCGGGACGTGCACGAACTGGCCGGCGGCCGGGACGGCGTCGACGCCGCGGTGGTGGTGGTGATCGTGGCGATCGCCCGGATGCTCAACGACGCCGCCGGCCGGGACGCGCTGGTGAGCATGACCGGCGTGGTGGACGCGGTGCTGAACGTGGCGCAGCAGGCGGGCTGGACGGCGGCGACCCGCGACCCCGCTTCCGGACCGCCCGCCGAGGCGACACCGGCGTAGTCGCGGCCGTTGGTCCCGTCCGGTCCGGGGCGCCGCCGGGGCCTTCGACCCTGTGCACGCCGCCGGCTGCGGCGGATGGTGAAAGGGTGACGATCACCGCGCACCTGTCGCGGTCGGCGCTCGCTGAGGTGGTGAGCCTTCGGCCGTTCCGCCGGCTGTGGCTGGTGTTCGGGCTGTCGTCGCTCGGCGACTGGCTGGGTCTGCTCGCGACGTCGTCGTTCGCGTCGACGCAGCTCAGCTCGCCGAAGGCGCAGGGCGCGGCCTTCGGCGGGGTGATCGTCGTGCAGCTGCTGCCCTGGCTGGTCCTCGGCCCGCTCACCGGTGTGCTGGCCGACCGTTTCGATCGCCGGCACATCATGGTGTCGGTGGACGTGGCGCGGTTCGCGCTGTTCGCCTCGATCCCGGCCATGGCGTCGCTGACCGGTGATCACGCGGTGGCGGTGGGGTGGGCCGCGATCGCCTCGTTCACCGCCCAGGTCGGCGCGATGCTGTGGGCGCCGGCCAAAGAGGCCGCGGTTCCCAATCTGCTGCCGGTGCGCCGGCTGGAGACGGCCAACCAGTTGACCATCATCACCACCTACGGCGTCACGCCGGTGCTCGCCGCGCTGGTCTTCGCCGGCGCCTTCCGGCTGCCGGTCATCGGCGGTGACGGCGCCGCCGCGGCCGCCCTCTACTTCAACGCTCTGACGTTCCTGGCCTGCGCGGGCGTCGTCGGGTTCGGGGTTCGCGAGATCTCCGGCCGCGGCCGGCCGTCGGGCCGCGGCGAAGGGGCGCGGGAGGCGATCACGGCAGGCGTCGGGTACGTGAGCCGTACTCCGCTGCTGCGTGGTCTGGTCGTGGGCCTGCTCGGGTCGTTCGCCGGGGCCGGGATCGTGATCGGCGCGGCCCGGTTCTACGCCCGTTCGCTCGGCGGCGGCGACGCCACCTTCGGGTTGCTGTTCGGCGCCCTGTTCGTCGGGTTCGGACTCGGCGTGCTGGCCGGGCCACGGCTGGTGGGGCGTCTCTCGCGGCGCCGGCTGTTCGGTCTGTCGGTGCAGCTGGCCGGACTGGGCGTGGTCCTGCTGGCGGTCACCCCCTGGCTCACCGTGGCGCTGCCGGAGGTGATGCTCACCGGCGCCGGTGCCGGGATGGCCTTCCTGTACGGCATCACCCTGATCGGCGCCGAGGTGCCCGACGCGGTCCGCGGCCGGGTGTTCAGCGTGATCCAGTCCGCGGCCCGGGTGGTGCTGCTGCTGGCGGTCGCGTCCGCCGGCGCTCTTGCCGGGCTGACCGGCTCCTGGCGGATGGTCCTCGGGCCGGTCGAGGGGCCGGTCGACGGGAGCCGGGTGCTGTACCTGCTCGCCGGCGGCTGCGGCATCGCGGTCGGCGTGGCCGCGCTGCGCCGGATGGACGATCGGCCGGGCATCTCGCCGGCCCGCGATGTGTGGCGGGCGATGACCCGCCGGACGGGCCATCCGTGACAATCGCTCGACGAGGAGATTCGCGATGACAGGACAAACTTCGCAGCTGAACGACGTCCGCGCCGACGACGTGGTCGTCGGGGTCGACGGCTCGTCGTCGTCGACAGCCGCGCTGCGCTGGGCGGCGCATCAGGCCCGGATCACCGGCGGCCGGCTGCTGGCGGTGATGGCTTGGGAGGTTCCGGTCTTCTACGGCTGGGCGCCCGCCTACCCGTACGAGGATCTGCCCGCGACCGCCGGCAAAGTGCTCGGCGAGACGGTGCGCGAAGCGCTCGGCGTCGGCGCGCCGGACGTGCCGGTCCTGGAGAGTGTCGTGGCCGGCCACCCGGCGCAGGTCCTGATCGAGGCATCCGGGCGTGCCGCGCTGCTGGTGGTGGGCTCGCACGGGCACGGGACGTTCACCGGGGGCCTGCTCGGTTCGGTCAGCCAGCGGTGTGTACACCACGCCCACTGCCCCGTCGTCGTCGTCCGTGACAAGGATTGACCGGGCTCAGGTTGCCGGCGTGACCAGTCCGTAGTGCCCGTCGTAGCGGTGGTAGAGCAGCCGGCCACGCCCGTCGGCGGCGTCGGCGAAGAACAGGAACGGCTGCCCGGTCAGGTTGAGACGGGCGACCGCCTCGGCGAGGGTGAGGCGCATCGCCGGACGATCGCTGACCGACAGCGGCACGGCCGTCACCGGCTCCGGCCGGTCGACCGGACGCAGCCGGGCCAGGCGGTAGGCGGTGGGGCCGCCCCGGTAGACCACGGCGTCCTGGCCGGTGCCGTCGTCGGTGAACAGATGCACGTCGTAGTCGAGCAGGTCCATGTCGAACACCGCCTCGTCGGGGGTCGTCCTCGCCGGCTCGTACGACTTGTGCCGTACCACCTGGCGTTCCGCCTCCGGACGAGGGAAGTAGGCCAGCGGATGCCGCTCGTCCGAGGCGTGCCGCCACTCGCCGGGCCGCGGCCGGCCGCCTCGCCGTGCCTCCCAGTGCCGTGCGCTGCGTGACAACTGCTGCCGCAGCCGGTCCTCGAGCAGATCGGCCGCCTCCCGCAGGGACGAGGCGGTGACCTGGCCGCGCACCAGCCGGCCGTTGACGTCCAGGTTCGCCTGGGCCCGGGCCGGCCGGGGCTCCCCCGCGTCCTCGAAGTAGGTGAGCTTCAGGCGTACGTGCAGGATCGGTTGCCGGCTGTGGCGGCAGGCCTGGAGAACTTTGTGCCGGGTGTAGTCGACCAGATCGGCGGGAACACGTCCGTGGGTCACGGCCGCGACGTCAGCCGTCGTGATCGGTTGCAGTCCGCTCATGCGTAACCACCCCAGAAACACGGTCGGGCGCCCACCGGCGGACCGGCGGCCACCGACGGCGGTTGACCCGTTGTGGCGATGGCGGGTCGTCGGCCGGAAAGCCGTTCTCCTTCAGTCCGCCGTCGAGGTGTCGCACCCCTGCGCCGGTGGGCGCACTTTCATACTTGCCCGGTGTCCGGTGCCCCGGACAGGGCCGCAAGTCC
Source organism: Actinoplanes sp. L3-i22 (assembly GCF_019704555.1). NCBI lineage: Bacteria > Bacillati > Actinomycetota > Actinomycetes > Micromonosporales > Micromonosporaceae > Actinoplanes > Actinoplanes sp. L3-i22. The sequence goes on along the minus strand of NZ_AP024745.1, from coordinate 5,081,668 downwards.
TGAGCTTGCCGGTGCCATGTTGCCGGGTACCCCGCGGGTCGGCTGGGTCCAGGCCGCCGTCGCGATCCTCCTGCGGCAGTCGTCCCGGGTGACACACCTCTTGACGCCGATGATCGCGAGCTACGCTTTGGTCGTCCGGTACGCCAGAGCTCACTGAGCAGGCCGGCGCGCCGCGAAGGGCGGCAGCTTGATGACGGTCCCCTTTCCGGAGGACGACTGGGCCACGGAACCATCCGAACGGTCATGGACACCCGGCGCCGCTCACCCCGGCCACCGGCCGCGGCCGCACGAGCGGCCACCCAGCTGGCTGTTGTCCGGCACGGACGCCGGGCGGGCGATCACCGGAGCCGGGCTGAGCGCGCTCGGCTACCACATCCTCTTGGCGGCCCCCCGGGGCGACGGCCATCCGGTCCTGGTCCTGCCGGGTCTGGGCGCCGGCGACTGGTCCACCATCGTTCTGCGCCGCACCTTGCACCACCTGGGCTACGCCGTGCACGGCTGGGACCTGGGCCGCAACCGTGGCCCCACCGCGGACGTCATCGAACAGGTTCCGCAGCGGGTCGCCTCGCTCGCCGACCGCTTCGAGCGCCGGGTCAGTCTCGTCGGCTGGAGCCTCGGCGGGATCTACGCCTACGCCGCGGCGCGGACTCATCCCGGCCTGGTCCGTCAGGTGATCACCCTCGGCAGTCCGGTCCGGATGACGCATCCGGCCCAGACCCGGGCCATGGCCTACTACCGGTGGAACGCCCACCGGCACGTGCCCGAGCGCCTGCTGCCGCCCTCGGAGTGGGATCAGCCGCCGCTGAAGATGCCGGCGACGTCGATCCTGTCCCGCTGCGACGGGATCGTCGCCTACCGGGCGTCGATGCTTCCGCCGGGCGCGAACCGGGCGAACATCGCGGTCATGAGCAGCCATTTCGGGCTCGGGCAGCATCCCGCGGTGTTGTGGGCGGTCGCCGACCGGCTGGCCCAGCCGGAGGACGACTGGCGTCCCTTCCGGCCACCGCTGATGTTGCGCATGCTCTTCCCGACGCTGCCGGAACTGGCCGGCGAAGCCGTCCGCACGCGATAGCCGGGACCTCGGCCCCTGGTGGGCCCGAACCCAGGTCGGCGACCGTGACCTCGGAAGGAGGCACGGTCATGCGTGGTGACCAGCAGCTCGTGGAGACGTTCGCGGAGTTGACCCGCTCGTGGTACCTGGCCGATCCCGGCGTCATCGCCCAGCAGATGACCGCGGCCGCCGCCGAGCTGGTGCCCGGCGGCGAGGAAGCGGCGCTGTGCCTGCTCACCAGGCACGGCCAGATCGTGCCGGCCGCCGCGACCAGTGACCCGGTGGCGGCGGCCGACCGCCTCTGGCACGCCACGGACGCGGGCCCGTGCCCGGTCGCGATCCGCGACGGCGGTGTCCATCAGGTCCCGGACCTGCTGGAGGACGACCGGTGGCCGGACGTCAGCCGGCGCGCCGAGCAGGTGTCCGGGCTCAGATGCGTCCTGACGCTGCCCATCGCCGCGGGCACACAGATGCTGGGCGCGCTGACCCTGGCCGCCCGGTCGCCCCGCGCGTTCGGGCCGTCGTCGGTCACCCTCGGCGGCGCTCTCGCCCTGCACGGCGCTCTGGCGCTGTCCGGCGCGGCCACCCGGGCCCGCAATACGGAACTGACCGAGGCGCTGCGGTCCAACCGGCTGATCGGGATGGCGCTGGGCATCGTCATGAACCAGCGCCGGGTGACCGCCCAGCAGGCCTTCGAGGTCCTGCGACGATCCTCGCGACACCGGCACCGGAAGATCCACGACCTGGCCGCCGAGATCGTCGAGACCGGCGAGGTGCCCGACGGACGTGCCTGACCGACCGGTGCGTGCGGCCCGAGCCGGCAGTCCGGGACCAAAGACCCTGGCGACCATGCGCCGAGCCCGGTTGTGCTGGTGCGGAAAGCCGAAACCTCCCCGATCGGGGAGGCCCCCGGAGCCGGGCTGTGCGAGGACCCGGCTCCCGAGCGATACCGATGGGAGGCCGGTGACATGGCCAACGGACTGCAACCCTGGCCGCAAGTCAGGAAAGGCGCCAAGGAACACCCGGTACCGACCCTGCAGTACCTGCTGCGGGCCCGCGGGCACACGGTCGCGGTCGACGGCATCTTCGGCCCGAACACCGACGCCGCGGTGCGCAGCTTCCAGCGGGAGAAAAGTCTGACGGTCGACGGCATCGTCGGCCCGCAGACCTGGGGCAAACTGATCATCGAGGTCCAGCGGGGCGCCGAGGGCGACGCCGTCCGCGGCGTGCAGGAGGAATTCCAGTACCGCGACCTCTCCGGCGAGCCGGCTCAGGGGCTGGCCATCGACGGCATCTTCGGCCCGCAGACCGAGGCCGCCGTGCGCGGCTTCCAGCAGGCGGTCCGCGCCGACGAGCCGTCCATGGCGGTCGACGGCATCGTCGGCCCGATGACCTGGCAGGCGCTGGTCAGCGGGATGTACTCGTTCTGATCCGCGGGACGGGACGGGGCGGGTCGGGCCGAACCGGGCCGGCCCGCCTCAGAGGACGAAGATCGCGATGGCGACGTACTGGCAGGCGGCGGCGACGCAGACGTAGGCGTGGAACACCTCGTGATAGCCGAACACGCCCGGGCTCGGGTCCGGGCGGTGCCGGTGATAGGCCAGCGCACCCACGGTGTACAGCACTCCCCCGGCCGCGACCAGCACGGCGGCGGCCACCCCGCCGCGCACCCACAGCGAGGGCAGCGCGAGGCACGCGGTCCAGCCCATGGCCAGGTACATCACGACCCGGAACCGATCATGGGTCCGCGGCCACGCGAGGTGCATGCCGACCGCGCCGAGGGTCAACAACCACAACACCGAAAGACAAACTATTCCGTACGTACGCGGCACCGCCAGCAGATAGATCGGGGTAGCGGTCCCCGCGATCAGCAGTGAGATCGTCGCGTGATCGGCGCGCCGCAGCACCCGCCGGGCCCGGGGCCGCCACCGCCCGAGGTGAAACAGCGCGCTGGTGCCGAACATCGCGGCGACGCTGACCGCGTAGACGGCCGCCCCGACGGTGGCCAGCACCCCGTCGGCGGCCACCACGACCAGCGTCCCGAGGATCAGCGAGGCCTCGAAGCAGACCAGGTGCGACCAGCCGCGCATGACCGGTTTGGGATCGGGCGGGTCCCGCCACGAATCATCGACGACCGCGGACGGCCGACTGTCCCGGCGGGCCACCGGGGCTTCGGGATCTGATCGGGACATGGCGCCCTCCTGCGGAACAGCATCGGCTGAGGATCGCCGGGGTCCGGGGCGAGAGCACGCCGGGCATCCCTCACCGGATGCCTTGCGGTTGCCTTCAAGGATGCTCCCGCCGCCGGTGTCCCCGCTTTGCGGACAGCCGTTTCCTTGCTGGGCCACACCCCGGTGGCGTAAGGCTCAGGGGCTGATCCGACGAGTTGTCATCCGGCCCCTCGGCCCGAGCTGTGAGCCCACCGAATCGGAGTGGCCGCCTGGGTGCGGCGGTCACGGCCCCCCGATTGGCATACTCGAGCTGTGGCCCGGATCTGTCCGCGTCCGGCCTGGGATCCACTCAAACGGGGGCTCCTCGCTGGCACGGTTGGTCACGTGTAGCTAGCATGTCCGGGTAGTGGGCCGTGACCCAGGGCTGTTCAGTCCGCCCGGTGCAACGGTCCTGGCGCTGCTCCAGACCCCGGCGGCGACCTTTGGCGAGTCACACGTGCGTCCGTTCGTGGAGCGGTCATGGATCCGTCACGGTCTCCGGCAACACCGGATGATCAGATGCGACAAGCCGAGGACGACACCGGTGCGCAGCCGGACGCCGGCTTGCTGACTGTCGACTTCCGCGCGGTTGACCTGGGTCGTCTGCGGTCCGCGGTGCGTGACCGCAGCCGCGGTTGGGGACTGGCCGGTCCGCGGCTGGCGCGGTTCGTGCTCGCGGTGCACGAGGGGTGCGCGAACGCCGTGCAGCACGGCGGCGGACGGGGCCGGCTGGTCCTGTGGCGGCGAGCGGATCGCCTGTGCTGCAGGATCACCGACGAGGGGCCCGGCATCCCCGCGAAATGGCACCTCGATGGTCATCGACGACGCGACGGGGTGATGCCGCCACGCGGGCTGTGGCTGATCAACTACGTGTGCGATCAGGTAAGGCTCAGCAGCGACCGCACCGGCACCACCTTGCTGCTGGACCTTCGGATCCCGGCGCCGTACGACGATTAGCGACCCGCGCAGGCCTTCCCGCTCGGCTCGCAGCCAGTGGCCGCCGGTGCGTCGACCGTCCATCCGCCCACTAGTTCTGATCCACGCGGCGTTTCGGAGTTGCCATGATGTCCTCGGTTCAGCAAGCTGGCCGCTGTGCGATGGCTGCCTCGGACGCGGCTCCGACCGACGGAAGTGAGCGACGGGTGCCGGCTCTGGCATGGTGGGCATGAGACTGACACATCCAGGTGATCTGGTATGCCCGACAAGCTCCAGACCGCGGTGTCGGACCAGCGGACGGAGCCGGCCATGAACCCTCACCAGAGCACACCGCCGGGCGATCGGAACGGGTCGATCTCGCAGGCCTTCGTCGAGCTCGCGGCCATCGGCGGCGAGGGGGGCCACCAGCTGGACGTCGCACACACCCTGGCCCGATGGAGTCTGCGGCTGCTGGATGTCAGCGGTGCCGGCGTGATGCTGCCCGATCAGCGCGGCATGCTGACGTCGATGGCGGTGTCGTCGGAGGCCGTGCGCCTGCTCGAACAACAGGAGCTGGCCGCGGACCGCGGACCTTGCGTGGAATCGCATCGTCAGGCTCGCGAACTCGTGTTCGCCGATGTCGACGTCACCGACGAGCGATGGCCGGAGCTCGGCGTGCTGGCAAGGGCCAACGGCATCCGCGCGATCCACGCGATCCCGCTGTTCGCCGGGGACGCGACGGTCGGGGTACTGAACCTGTTCCGGCCGAGCACGGGCGGATTGGGCGGGCCGGACTCACGACTGGCCCGGTCGATGGCGGCCACGGCCGGCGAAACCGTGCACCGGCTCCAGACGCACGCCCAGGCCCCGGTCAGGATCGACGAGTTGACCGCGGCGCTGGCCGAGGCGACCGTTGTCGAGCGGGCCAAGGGCATGCTCGCGGTCCGGTGGCGACTCGATCTGGACACCGTGTCGGCGGTGCTGCGGCATACCGCTCGTGCCCGGCGGCTGCGGGTGGGGCAACTCGCCGAAGCGGTGCTCACGGGAACCGCAACGGTCGACTTTCCGCTGCTGGTGGATCCGTTGGATGCCGACGATGACTGACGAGCGGGCTGCGGACGCCGTGCCGGCCGGGGCCGTCACGGTGATGGGGCCAGGCGGTGCCCGATCGGGCGTCGGGCCGGGCTCTTACGTACAGGACGAGGCGACCGGACGGGGAAGGGGCGGTGATGACGGATGACGCGACCGTGACCGGGCCCGGCCCCGATCACCTCAGCACCGCGATCCTGGAGATCATTACCGCGGGCGCCGGGGGCGACGACCACCTGGAACCGGTCCGTGCCCTGCTGCGATCCAGCCGGCGGCTCCTGCACGCCAGCGGCGCCGGGGTGTCACTGGCCGATCCCGAGGATCGACTCCGGGTGGTCGCGGTGACCTCCCCGGAGGTGGGACGCCTCGAAGCGGCGGAACTGGCGGCCGGCCGCGGACCGTGTGTGGAGTCGCACCGCCGGGCTGTTGCCGTGGTGTACCCCGACGCCGAGATCACCGACCCCCGCTGGCCGGGCCTGGGACCGGCGATCCTGGCCACCGGCGCCCGGTCGGTGCATGCCATCCCGATGCTGGGTGGCCGGCGTCGGCCACTCGGGGTGCTCAACCTCTTCCACGCCGAGCCCGGGCCGCTCGACGAGCAGACCATCGCCTCGGCCAGCGCGCTGGCCGAGGCCGCCGCGTACACCGCACGCCAGCTCGACGCGCTGCGCCGCGGTCGTCTGCGAATCCAGCACCTGGAAACCGCGCTGGCCAGCCGGGTGACCATCGAGCAGGCCAAAGGCATGCTAGCCGTGTACTGGCGGACCAGCCCGGATGCCGCGTTCACCCGGCTCCGTCAGGTGGCCCGCGACACCAACCAGAGCCTTCACGAACTCGCCGCGCGAGTCGTCTCCGGAACCTTCCCGGCGCCCGCGGACGACGGCATCCCGGAAACCGGGCAGAATCCATGACCGCACCCGACGGCCGAGCACACCGGCTACTGCGTCAGCTGGTCTCCGCGCTTCGCGCTCGCGGGGGCATCACCGCGCTGGCCACCGACTGTCACCGGCAGCTACCCGACCTCGACGGCGTCGCTCTCAGCATCCACGCCGGGTCGTCGGGCTGGCTCCTGCTCAGCGACAGCGGCCCGCGGTCCGATCAACTGGAGGACCTGCAGGACCAGTTGCGGCAGGGACCGCGCCTGGACAGCTTCGCCCACGGCGAGCCGGTCGCGGTCGCCGATCTGAGCACACCGGCCGCGGCCCGGCGCTGGCCCGCCTTCGCCGCCCAGGCGCCGGCCCGCGGCATTCGTGCCGTGTTCGCCTTCGCCGTCACACACGACGGGAAGCCGATCGGCGTTCTCACCCTCTACCGCGGCGTCGCCGGGCCGCTCACGCTCCACGCCGGCGAGATTGCTTCCCGCTACGCGCTTGCCGCCGCGGTGCTGCTGCTCGACACCATCAAGTCCGACGGGACCGGCCACCCCGCCATGACGATGCCGGTCGGCGCCGCGTCGGTGCAACAAGCCGTCGGCATGGTCATGGCATACACCGGCACCGACGCCGACGCGGCGCTGCACCTGCTCCGGGCCTACGCCGAGGAGAACGCGCGGTCGATACACGAGGTCGTCTCCGAGACCCTCGCCGGCCGGCTGACCTTCCGGCCGGGCGCGGACGGGCCGCGGCGGTGAGCCCTCTCCCGTTACTCGAAGGGTTTCGCAGCCGCCGTCGGTCGAACGACTTTCCATATCGATAATGATCCATGCATTTCGCGTCGGTCGACCGAGCCGGGTCAGCCGCCAGGAGACGGAGGTTTCGAGGTGCAATGTCAGGTCCTTTCGCTCGTGGACCACGAGACGGCCATCATCGAGATGACGGTCACCGGGAGTTGGGGGCGGCCGTTGTGGCAGCAGGCGCACGACAGCGTGCGCGAGAACCTGTCCGCCCACCCACCGGGCCTGCTGCTCGACCTGAAGTACCTGGAGGATCCCGCCGCGGGTAGTGCACCGCTCTGGCTCAGCGTCGGCGAGCAGGCGGCCCGGCTGCAGCCACCGGTCCCGGTTGCGGCGTGTCTGCCGATCGGATCGGTCCTGACCGAGCGACTGGAACGGCTGGGTGCACGCCGCCGCCTCACGGTCGACGCCGACCTCGAGGAGGTGCGTGCCGCCCTGAACGACCGCCGGCCGTCGACCGATCAGATCCGTCTAAAGCTCGCCCCCGAGCCGATCGCCGCGGCCGTGGTCCGTGATCTGATCAGAGCGGCCTGCCAGGAGTGGCACCTGGAGACGCTCCTGCCCCGGGCCCAGCTCGTGGTCTCCGAACTGGTCGGCAACTCGGTCGAGCACGCCGGCACCTATCTCGACTTCGTGGTGACCCGGCTCGGCCCGCTCCGGCGCGGCATCGTCCGAGGTCCCAGCCGGCTTCGGGTCTCCGTCTACGGCCGCGACCCACAGCTGCCCCGGCTGCCGGCTCCGGAGCTGAGCTACACCGGGCCGCACGAACAGCGAGGGTACGGGTTGCGCATCGTCGAGGCCGCCGCCCGGTCCTGGGGTGCCCTGCCCACACCGGATGGCAAGGTCGTATGGGCGGTGCTGCACGACGACACGCCGGTCACCCCCGCCCCGCGGCGATAGGGCCGGCCCTCCCCCGCGACCGGTCGTGCCGGGCTAACGAGCGGGCTTGGACCGGGCGAGCAGGAAACCGGTCACCGCGGGGGCGAAGGCGGGCCCCAGCCGGGGCACGTGCGTGCCACCGTTGATCGTCCATGCCTGCACACTCGATCCACCGGCACAACCTTGCTGGTAGGTACGAACCGACGTTTCCGCGGCCGGCAGGTCGGTGACCAGATCGAGCCCCGGAGCGTCGCGGCCCTCCGCCACGCACCGGTCGTAGCCCAGCCATTGCGTGACGGTGGCGGCCGCCGACGGGTAGGTGACGCCGTCGATCGCGCCACCGGCGAAGGCGATGCTCTCGTCGTCGGTGCTGTGGATGGCGAGCACGCTCACCGGTTCGGACGGCCGGCACCGTGCGGGGTCGTTCCAGCCGGCACCGTTGACGGCGACGATCGCGGTGATCTGGCCGGCGTGATCACAGGCCATCCGGAAGGCCATGAACGCGCCGTTGGAGTGGCCGATCAGGTAGACGCGGCCACGGTCGATCCGATAGGTACTCTGGATCGAAGAGATGAGTGCGCTCAGATAGCCCGAGTCGTCGGGTTTCGCTCCGAAGAGGTCACAGCACGCGTCGGTGGCATTCCAGAAACGATCACCGTGATCATCGGTCGACCCGTCCGGGTAGGCGTAGACGAATCCCTGCCGCTGCGACTCGGGGGTCAGCCGCAGGTACGTCTCCAGTTCCGCGGCGTCGGAGGTGTAGCCGTGCAACGCGACAACCAGCGGCGCGGGACGAGCCGGGTCGTAGGAGTCCGGGACGTGCACGGTGACCGGCCGGCCCCCGATCGTCACCGTGGCGGTGCCGCTCGACGGCATCACCACCGGGATGCCCGGCGACGGGCCGGAACCACCTGCTGAACCGCAGGCCGTCGCCGCCATGACCGCCGCCACGGCGATCATCGCCCCGACCACCCGCCCTCTGTGCCGAGCCATCACGTCCTCCCGTACGAGGATCCCGGTCAGAATACCGCCGAACAGCCCCCGTCGGCGGCCCCGGCCGGCGTCCGGTCCGGGCACCGATACCCCTGTGCGAGCGGGGACGTTCGCCTCTACCCCGCGGACGGGAGACCGGGCCACGATCGGTCGACGGGCGCCGCTGAACCGTAGCCGGCCGTGCCCCGGCCGGCTCGGCGGCGGACAACATCCATCGGTACGGCCAGGTGATCCAACCGCGACGGTGGCGGCGACGCCGCCGGGCCCGGTGATCTCGACCGGTCGACCGACGACGATCGGCGGGGACATGTCGAACACGCATTCGCCACGAGACGCCTCGGTGCCGGTACGGCGCCCCTGGCTGCCACCGCGCTGGTTCATCACACTGTTCTGGCACGGTCATCGCGCACTGGTGCGGGTGACCCGCGGCCGGGTGGGTCTGTGGCGGCCGAAGCCGGACGGCTGGGGAGCTCTGCGCCTCACTGCGACGGGCCGGCGGACCGGGCAGCCCCGGCAGGTCGTTCTCGGCTACATCGCGGACGGCCGCAACCTGATCACGCTGGCGATGAACGGATGGGGTGCGGCCGAGCCCGCGTGGTGGCTGAACCTGCGGGCCAACCCGGATGCCATGGTCGAGACCCGCGACGGGAGGCGGCCCTTCCACGCCCGGCCGGCCCGCCCGGACGAGCGTGAACGCCTGTGGCGCCGCTGGGCGGAGATCGACGAACACCTCGACGCGTACGCCGCGCGGCGGCAGAGGGAGACTGCCGTGGTCGTGCTCGAACCGCGTGACGGCACCGACCTGCTCCAGCAGTCGTGAGCAGGTGGGGCCGACCGCGAACGGGATGAGGCGCGGCCACCCGGCGTGGTCGCCGGCCCGCAGGAAGGGCAGCGGTGATGGGACATTGGTTCAGCGCGGTCATGGCCGCGGTGCCGCCTGCCCTGGCGTACCTGGTGGTCGGTGTCCTGGCCACGGCGGAATCGATGTTTCTCGGCTTGGTGCTGCCCGGTGAGCTGGTGCTCGTCCTGGGCGGGCTGCTCGCCTTCCACGGCCGGGTCAGCCTCACCGTGATGCTGATTCTGGCCGGCGCCGGGTCCGTCGGGGGCTACCTGCTCGCGTACGCGATCGGGCGCCGGTTCGGGCCGGCTCTGCGAACCAGCCGGCTGGGGCGGCGCATCGGCCCGGCGCGGTGGGCCGCGGTGGACCAGGCCTTGATCGAGCGGGGCGCGCGGGCGATTCTGTTCGGGCGCCTGATCGGAGTGTTGCGCGCGGTGATGCCGATGGCGGCCGGGATGGCCCGGATGCGTCTGCGCACCTTCACGACGTACGCCGTGATCGGTGGTTTGATCTGGGGTCCGGGTTCGGTACTGATCGGCTACTTCGCCGGGAACTCCTATCAGCGGGTCGCCGCTGTGACCGGTCCGGCCGGGCTGGTCCTGGTCGTCCTGCTGGCGCTGATCGGGGTGACCACGGCGGCGGCCCGATGGGTGGCCAAACATCCGGAACGCCTGCGGGCCCTGCTCGGCCGGGCGATCGACCGGCCAGGGATGCTCCGGCTGCGCCGGCGCTACCGCCGGGAACTGGCCTTCGTGGGCCGGCGCTTCACACCCGGTACGGCACTGGGGCTCTCGCTGACCGTGGGCCTGATCGCCATCGGACTCGCCGGGTGGGCCTTCGGCGGCATTCTGGTCGGCGTGCTGCACAAGAACGAGCTCGCCACCCGGGACAGCCCGGTCGCCGCCTGGCTGGTCGATCATCGCACCGGCTGGCTGACCGCCGTCATGCGGGTCGTCACCGCTCTGGGCAGCGGCCGGGTCGTGACCGTGCTTCTCGTCCTGGCCGTGCTGGTGCTCGCGCGGCCGGGACGCCGGTGGTCCACCGCCGTCATGCTGGCCGTCGTGGTGACCGGCACGGCAGTCCTGATCGATGCGATCAAGCTGCTCACCACCAGGATCCGGCCCGACATCACCGATCTGCTCACCTCGGCGCCGGGATACGCGTTCCCTTCCGGGCACAGCGCCCAAGCCGCGGCCGCCTACGGTGCCATCGCCTACCTGCTGGCCGGCCGGCTCCAGCGCTGGGGGCACCGGGTCACCGTGTGGACGGTAGCCGTGCTGATCGTCGCCCTCGTCGGATTCTCGCGGTTGTACCTGGGAGCGCACTGGCTCACCGACGTCCTCGGCGGCTTCGCCCTCGGCACCGCCTGGACCACCCTGACGATCACCACCGTCGGCATTGTCACGCGCCGGCCCACTCCGGGCGAGCCCCACGCCGACGCCGTCGAACCCGGCGACTACCGGGTGCTCCACCGTGACTGACCGGAGCCCAGGCGCCACAGCGTGCCGGAGACTCCGATCAGCCAGGCGAACAGCAGCACGCCGTAGATCGCGTAGGCCCAGCCGAGCACCGGCCGCAGCAACTCCGAGATCACCCCGACCACGCCGGTCGCGATCCCGAGCCAGGCCAGTGCCGCGGCGGACGGCTCCCGGCGCATCAGCAATGCGATCAGCAGGACGCCGATCGACTGGAGCACCCCGATCACGGCGGGCACATCGTTGAGAGCGATCAGCACCTCCGCGCCGGCGGCGAAGGGCGCCTGCCCGGCGGCGGTGCCCGCATCGGCGTACCTGTCGCTGAGAACCACCATGGCCAGTGCGCCGTCACCGGTGGCCGGCCAGGCCAACGACATCGCCCAGGAGGCGATCGCGATCAGGCCCCCCACCGCCGCGAAGCTTCGGCCGCGCTCGCGCAGCGCCACGGCGAGCGCGAGGGAGACCACCATCAGGAGCACGGCGGGCGTGAGCCACAGCAGCTGCCGAAGGACGTAGACCGTCCGGTGCGCGGCGACGAACGCCAGCACGGCGGCACCACCGCTGGTGGGCGGCGGATCCGTCACGGTGACCAGGATCAGGGCCGCGACGTACGCGGCGACCGCCGACATCGCGCAGACCGCACCGGCCCGGTACAACGATTCCCATCCCGGGCCGCCGGCTGCCGGGTCCGCTTCACATCGAGTCATTTCGGCCTCACGTCCGGTAGGTGATCCGAAATACCGGGTAGAAGGCGGCGATCGTCGCGACGTCACCGAGGGTCGCCTCGACGCCGAGCCCGAAATAGAACCTCGCCTGGTCCGCCGCGGACGTCGCGCTGCTGCGTCCCCGCAGCGCCCACAGGTACTGCAGGATGATCTCCGCCCGTTCGGCGGCCGGGAGTTCCTCGAGGTGCACCTGCCGGGTCCGGCCGCGGCGGATCGCCGCCTGGCCGCGCGCCGCCCGGACATTGCGGACCCATTGGGCTTCACCGGCGAGCGCGACCAGGTAGTCGTCGCCCAGGTACCGGGTACGCAGAATCGGTATGCGGCGTGGCCTGCCCGACGTACGCCCGCGCACCTGCAGCGTCACGGCGTCACGTGGTGCCAGGCCGATCGAGGTCAGCAGCACCCCGAGCCGGTTGAGACGCCGGTACCAGGGCGCGGGCGGGCGGTAGCGGGTGCGCGCGGCATAGCTTTGCGGTTTCATACGGGCCTCCGTGCGCGGTCGCGGACCAGGTCACCTGGACGCCTTTCTCAGCTGGTGACGTTCCGCAGGACGAGCCAGGCGGGCCCGACGGTGATGGAGCCGACGCCGGGCCGGATCGGGTGGTCGCCGAAGACCATGGCCATCGGCGGGTAGCAGAGCACGTAGGCCGTGCTCCCGCCGGTGCCGGTGATCAGCCGCCCGGTGCCGTGATAGAGCGCGTCGACCTGGTCGAAGGACATGCCGACGCGCGCACCGGCCGCGGTGCGCACGGTGCCGGCCGAGGTGTCCAGGACGGCCAGTCGGCCGTGGTAGAAGGTCAGCAACAGCTCGCCCGGCCAGTCGCCGAGCGACGTGGCCACCTGGGCCCCGTTCGCGTCGGGCGCGCTGGGCTCGGTGATCAGACCGGCTGTGACCAGCCGGTCGAGGCTGCCACCGATCCGATAGGGACCGGCGCCCAGCACGGTCAGTACGTGATCGGCCGCCGCGGCCGGCGCGGCCGCCGCGGCGGGTGTGGTCACTCCGGCGATCACGGCCGCCCCACACAGCAGGACGGCGGCGACGGACAGCAGGAGTGCGCGACATCGGACGAACATCAGGGTCTCCCCTCACCGCATTGCCGGACGGGCATCCGGGCGCCCGGCCGCCGGTGTGTGGAGGCGCACGCGACCGGATGCCACATCTCGACTGTCACTCCGCCGGCAGGTCACCGTCAGGGGCGGAAGTCCCGAACCGCCTCGCGCCGTCCCACGTGCGCCCGGATCTGCCGAGGGCGGGACGCTTGCGGCCGCGGCGCGGGCCGACCGGCCCTGACCAACGGGTCCGGCCGTGGTCGAAGGTGGAGGGTGATGGATTGGAGGTTCACCATGACCACGCGACTACGGCTGGCCCGGTGCGGGCTGAGCGCGGGCAAACGGGCCCGCCTGCACCGCATCCTCTACCAGCACGGACTCGGCAACGGCACGGCGTTGTTCCTGCCGTACGACCAGGGTCTGGAACACGGACCGCGGGACTTCTTCCCGGATCCGGCCGCCACCGACCCGCGGTACATCATCAAGCTCGCCCTGGAGGGCGGGTTCAACGGCATCGCCGTACAGATCGGACTGGCCGAGAAGTTCTACTGGGACTACGCCGGTGAGGTGCCGCTGATCCTCAAGCTCAACGGCAAGACCGACATCCCTCCGGACCTGCAGGCCCTGTCCCCGTTGCACGCCTCGGTCGAGGACGCGGTGCGGCTGGGCGCCGACGCGGTCGGCTACACCCTGTATGTGGGATCGCCGGCGCAGGCCGCCGACTGCACCCAACTGCAGCAGGTACGGCGCGACGCACAGCGGTTCGGCATCCCGCTGATCGTCTGGGCCTACCCGCGGGGTGAGGCGATCGAGCAGAAGGGCGGCAAGGACTCCTTCTACGCCGTGCACTACGCGGCCCGGGTGGCCAGTGAGCTCGGCGCCGACGTCGTCAAGGTCAACTTCCCGCATCCGGAGAAACAAACGGCGGTGCCGGATGCCTACACCTCGGCGTTCACCGCACCCCAGGCGATGGAGGCGGTGGTCCGCGCCGCCGGTCGCACGCTGGTGCTGGTCTCCGGCGGCAGCAAGGCCGGCGACGAGGCGATGCTGGTCAAGGCGCAGGAATCGATGGCAGCCGGCGCCACCGGGCTGATCTTCGGGCGCAACGTGTGGCAGCGCGACCACGACGCTTCGCTACGTCTGGTCGACCGGCTCCGCGAGATCCTGGCCAAATATCCCGTCCCGTGAACTCGGGGGTGATCGTGATGCTCGAACGGCTGGCCGGTACGGAACCGGTCCATCCAGTCGTCGCCGGGGTCAGCCGTTCCGCGGCGAGCCGGCGGGCGGTCGAGGCCGCCGCCGCCGAGGCCGCCGCGCGGGGGTGCCCGCTGCGGCTGGTGCACGCGTTCAGCTGGCTGCCCGATCTGGCGGAACACCAGTGGAGCAGCGCGGAGCTGCTCCGCCAGGCGAAGGCGCTCGCCGCCGCGGCCGCTCCGGGCCTGCGGATCACCACCGAGCTGATCGAGGGCCATCCGGTGACCGGGCTGCTGCGGCTGTCCCGGCGGGCCGGCCTGACCGTGATCGGCGACGGCGACCTGAACGACCGGGTCTGTCTGCCGCGGGACGCGACGGCGGTCCAGCTCGCGGCGCGTGCCTTCGGCACCGTCATGGTGACCAGGGCCGCCTGCCCGCCGGCCGGTCCGGTCCTGGTCGGAATCAACGGCGCCGCGGACTCGGAGCAGGTGCTCCGCCTCGCCGTCGAGGAAGCCGCCCGGCAGGACACGGACCTGATCGTCGTGCACGTCGGTGAGATCGGCGAACGGGCGCACGCGGTCGAGGCCATGGTCACCGGGCTGGCGCTCGACCATCGCGTCGGCCTGCGGTTCCGGGTCCTCACCGGCGACCCCACCGAGGTGCTGCGCGAGGAGGCACGGGATGCCTCGCTGATCGTGGTGGGTGCCCGGGGCGAGATGCCCTACCACGGTCTGCTCGGCTCGGTCGCGCAGACACTGCTGCACCACGGGCGCGGACCGGTGGTCGTGGTTCGCCGCGCCCGCCCGGTCGCCGCCCGCGACATGCGCGTCGGAGTCGTTTCGGAAGGAGGCACAAGATGAACGAAAGGCAGTCGCGCGGTGGCCCGGCCGGGGCCGGCGGTGGTGCCGTCTACGGCCTGGGCCTGATCGGCGCCCTCATCTATTACATCGGGGCCGCGGACGGATTCTGGGTCGGCGTGCTGGGCGTGCTCAAGTCGATCATCTGGCCGGTCTTCGTCGTCCACGACCTGCTGCGTTTGCTCGGCAGCTGACGAAGCCGGTCTTCGTCGTCGACGACCTGCTGCGTTTGCTCGGCAGCCGACGACGGCGGCCGAGCAAGCGCAGCCGATGAGCGGTCAGCCGGCGGCCGGGGACTCGTTCCCGATGGCCGGCTCGATCCGCGCCTCGGGACCCGGGAACACCACCGTGGTGTGGTCGTCCTCCAGCCAGCGCACGTGGTACGGCGGACCTCCGTCGTCATGCCCCACCCGGGTGATGATCCCGATCCGCCGATTTTCCCCGAGGCGGTTGTTCTCGATGATGATCCGGTCGCCGATGCGAGCCTTCATGGCTTCCTCCCGTCCGGAGAACCGTGGTCAAGCTCAGACTGGTTCGCCACTCGCGGACGGCCAAGGGCCGAAGGTCCCGCAGCCGCCGAGACACTCCCGCGCGGTTCGTACCGGATGCCTTCGCCGTTAGCCTGAGCCACGTGACCGCTATTGGTGACGGTGGCTCCCTGGTACTGCTGCGGCACGGGCAGAGCGTCAGCAACGCGGCCGACGTCTTCACCGGCTGGTCCGACCCGCCGCTGAGTGCGCTCGGCGTCACGCAGGCCCGCCAGGCCGCGCGGACCCTGCGCGAGATCGGCGTGCGCCCGACGAGCGTGCACACCTCGCTGCTGCGCCGATCGATCGCGACCGCGGAGATCATCGCCGACGCGCTGGGCCGCGGCTGGCTGCCGGTGCAGCGGTCGTGGCGGCTCAACGAACGCCACTACGGCGCGCTCACCGGACGGGACAAGCGCGCTGTCGCCGCCGAGTCCGGCGCGGAGACGTTCCGGGACTGGCGGCGCTCGTACGCGATCGCCCCGCCGGCGATGGCCGATACCGACGCCGCCGCGTTGTACGCCGATGCCCGGTACGCGGACCTGCCACCCGATGCCCGGCCGCGCACCGAGAGCCTCGCCGACGTCCGGGTCCGGACCCTGCCCTACTGGGCGGATGTGCTGCGGCCGCTGGTGCTGGCCGGGGGCACGCCGCTGGTGGTGGGGCACGGCAACAGTCTGCGGGCGTTCGTCATGCACCTGGAGGGCATCGGGGCCGCCGACGTGGAACGGCTGGACATCCCGACCGCCGTACCGATGCGCTATCGCCTCGATCGCCGGGGCCGTCCGGTCACCGGGCCGGAAGGGCGCTACCTGGATCCGGTCAGCGCCCGCGAGCAGGTCCGCGTCGGCCCGCCGTGATGAAGCGCAGGCCCGCCCTGATGAGGCGCAGGCCTGCGGGAACGAGGCGCCGGCCGGGTCAGGCCGCGTAGGTCTGGACGGCCGCGAGCAGCGCGGCCAGGCCTGCCTTGGCGTCGGCGAACAGCATCGCGGTCTTCGGGTCCTGGTACAGCTCGTTGTCGATGCCGGCGTAGCCGTGGCCCAGCGACCGCTTGATCACGATGATGCTGCGGGCCTTGTCCACGTCGAGGATCGGCATGCCGGAGACCGGGTTGCCGGGCCGGCGTGCCGCCGGGTTGGTGACGTCGTTGGCACCGACGACCAGCGCCACGTCGGTGGCCGGGAACACCGGGTTGATCTCGTCGAGATCCTTGAGCTGCTCGTACGGGGCGTCGGCCTCGGCCAGGAGCACGTTCATGTGCCCGGGCATCCGGCCGGCGACCGGGTGGATGCCGTAGCTGACCTCGACCCCGTGGCCGGTCAGCACCTTGGCCAGGGCGACCACCTCGTGCTGGGCCTGGGCGGCGGCGAGGCCGTACCCGGGGACGATGACGACCCGGGTGGCGTACGCGAGCTGGATGGCGGCGTCGTCGGCGGCGATCCGGCGTACCCCGGCCGCACCCGGCACCGGGGCGGCCGCGACCGTGTCGCCGCTGCCGTAGCCGCCGGCCAGGATCGCGCGGACCGGGCGATTCATCGCGTCGGCCATGAGTTTGGTCAGAATGGCACCGGCCGCGCCGACGAGCGCCCCGGCGATGATCAGCGGTGTGCTGCCCAGGACGAAGCCGGCCATCGCCACGGCGGTGCCGGTGCACGCGTTGAGCAGCGAGATCACGACCGGCATGTCGGCTCCACCGATCGGCAGGGTGGCCAGCACCCCGACGATCAGGGCGGCGGCGGCCACCCCGGCCAGGGGTCCCGGGGCCCGGCCGGACCCGGCCAGCACGGCCAGGACCACGGCGGCCACGATCAGCAGCGCCGAGGCGACCCGGCCCCCGGGGACCACGATCGGGCGCCCGGGGATGCGTCCGGCCAGCTTCCCGGCGGCAATCAGGGAGCCGCCGAAGGTGATCGCGCCGATGAGCACGTCGAGGGCTCCGGTGATCGCCGCCTGGGTCCCGGTGGCCCGGTCACCGAGCGCGATCAGCGCGGCCGCGCCGCCGCCGACCGCGTTGAACAGGCTGACCAGCTGCGGCATCGCGGTCATCCGCACCCGCCGGGCGGCGATCAGGCCGGCCGCGGCGCCGGCGGCCGCGCCGAGCGTCAGCACGGTGACCGCCGTCATGGCCGGCCGGCCGTCGTGGATCAGGACGGCGGCGGTGGTGGCGATCGCGACGGCCATGCCGGCCGCGGACAACCGGTTGCCGCGGCGGGCGGTGCCCGGGGCGTTCATCAGGTGCAGCCCGGCCACGAACAGGGTGGCGCAGACCAGGTAGATCAGGTGGACGGTGGTGTCGAAGCCGGTCATGACCGGCTCCGGAACATGGTCAGCATGCGGTCGGTGACGGCGTAGCCGCCGGCGACGTTGGCCGCGCCGAAGAACGCGGCGGTGCCGAGCAGCACGTACCCGGCGGCGGTCGTGACGGTCAGGGCGAGCAGCATGACGCCGATCAGGACGACGCCGTGCACCGCGTTGGCGCCGGACATCAACGGAGTGTGCAGGGTGGCCGGCACCTTGCTGATCACTTCGAAACCGACGAGCAGACTCAGGGTGAAAACGGTCAGATCGGCCATCAGTAGCGAGTTCACGGCTCGTTCGCCTCCAGCAGCTTGCGGACGGCGGGGTGCACGACCTCGCCGGCGTGCGAGACGGTCACCGCCGCGTGGATCTCGTCGGTCAGATCCGGCATCGGCACGCCGCCCGGCATCAGGGTCTCGAGAAGAGCGAGAAGATTTCTTGCGTACGCCGTGGAGGCCGCCCGTGGCACCGTCGCGGCCAGGTCGCCGGCGGCGATCAGGGTGACCCCGCCGAGCACCGCGGTGGTGCCCGGCACCGAGCCCTCGACGTTGCCACCGTCCGGGCCGGCGGCCAGGTCGACGACGATCGAACCCGGTCGCAGGCCGGCCAGCGCGGCCGCTCGGATCAACAGCGGCGGGCGGCGCCCGGGCACCCGGGCCGTGGTGATCACGATGTCGAAGCGGGCGGCCGCGGCCTCCAGCAGCTGCCGCTGGGCCTCGCTCTGCTCGGCGGTGAGCGCGCGGGCGTAGCCGTCCGCCGAGGACACCTGCGGGCCGCCCGCGTCCAGCACGGCAGCGCCGGTGGAGGTGATGTCGGCCCGCGCCTGCTCCCGTACGTCGTAGCCGGTGACCACCGCGCCGAGCCGGCGGGCCGTGGCCATGGCCTGCAGACCGGCGACGCCAGCACCGAGCACCAGGACCTGGGCGGGCCGGACGGTGCCGGCCGCGGTCATCAGCAGCGGGAAGTAGCCGCCGTAGGCTTCCGCGGCGACCAGCGCGGCCTTGTAACCGGCCACATTCGCTTGCGAGGTCAACGCGTCCATCGGCTGCGCCCGCGACAGGGTCCGGGGTAGCAGATCGAGGCTGATCGCGGTCACCCCGGCGGCGGCCAGCCGCTTAGCCCAGGCCGGGTCGCTCAGCGGCGCGAGCAGGCCGACCAGCATCTGCCCGCGCCGGGCCCGGTCGGCATCCGGGGGCGGCGCCAGGCAGACCAGCACGTCGCTGTCGCGGTACACCTGCTCGCGGTCACCCAGCGCGGCTCCGGCCAGCAGATACTGCCGGTCGCCGTACCAGGAGCGTTTCCCCGCGTCGCATTCCACGAGCACAGCGATGCCACGGTCGCGCAGCCGGCGCGCCGCTTCCGGGGTCAGCGCCACCCGTCGCTCGTGCTCGGCCGTCTCGCGCAGCACCCCCACCGTGGTCATCGCCGCCTCCTTCACGCAGGCGCGGTCCTTTGCGCCGACGCTACGGACCGGCCCTGCTCACGGTCAGGGGCGAAGGACCCGAGGTTCCCGGCCCGGCGGGGACTGTCGCAGCCGGCCGCGGCGCCACCGCTCTCGACCACCTCGGCCTGAGCGACGCGGCGACTTCGGTCCCGGCAGACCGGGCCGTCCGGCCCTGCCGGGACCGGCACGTCCTGCGTCCGATGGAGAAAAGACGGCCGCGTCCGGCAAGGAGGTCCGTCCCATGGAAGAGAATCGCGATCGTGCCCGGACCGGACACCGCGGGGAGCCGGTCATGCACGCCGACCGGCCCGACATGACGCCGCTACCCGACCTGGTGCACGACCAGGCGCGCGGCGGCCCGGTCCGGGAACGGCGACCGGTCTATCTGGACCTGCTGCCGCCGTGCAACGCCGGCTGTCCGGCCGGGGAGAACATCCAGGCGTGGCTCGCGCACGCGCGGGCCGGCGACTACGAGTCGGCCTGGCGGGTGCTCACCGCGGACAATCCGCTGCCCGCGGTGCACGGGCGGGTCTGCTACCACCCGTGTGAGTCGGTCTGCAATCGGCTGCAACTGGACAGCGCGGTCTCGATTCACGGCGTCGAGAGGTTCCTCGGCGACCTGGCGCTGGAGCAGCGCTGGGCGTTCGACCCGCCGGCGGCGCCGACCGGCCGGCGGGTCCTGGTGATCGGCGCCGGGCCGTCCGGGCTCTCCGCCGCCTACCACCTCGCCCGGCTCGGCCACCAGGTGGAGATCCACGACGCCGGCCAGGAGCCGGGCGGGATGATGCGCTACGGCATCCCCGCCTACCGGCTGCCCCGGGACGTGCTGGCCGCGGAGATCGCCCGGATCACCGCGCTCGGCGTGGTGATCGAGACCGGGCACCCGGTCCACGACCTGGAGGCCGAGCGGCGGGCCGGCCGGTTCGACGCCGTGTTCGTCGCCGTCGGCGCGCACCTGTCGCGGCGGGTGGACATCCCGGCCCGGGAGGCCGGGCGGATCGTGGACGCGGTCGGCCTGCTGCGCAGCGTCGCCTCCGGCGAGCGTCCGGCGATCGGGCGGCGGGTCGCGGTCTACGGCGGCGGCAACACCGCGATGGACGCCGCCCGGGTCGCCAAGCGGCTGGGCGCCGCGGAGGCGCTGATCGTCTACCGGCGCACCCGGGCGCAGATGCCCGCGCACGCCGAGGAGGCGGACGAGGCCGAACGCGAAGGCGTCACGATCAACTGGCTGCGGACCATCCAGGCGTTCGACGGTCCGGAGCTGACCGTCGAGGTCATGGAGCTCGACGGCGAGGGCCGGCCGGTGCCGACCGGGCGTACCGAGACCCTCGCCGCCGACACGGTGGTGCTCGCGCTCGGGCAGCGGGCCGACACCGCGTTCCTGCGGGACGTGCCGGGCGTCGCCTTCGATCCCGACGGCACCGTGCTGGTGTCGGAGTCGTTCATGACCGGCTGCCCCGGGATCTTCGCCGGCGGGGACATGGTGCCGGCCGAGCGCACGGTCACCGTCGGGGTCGGCCACGGCCGCAAGGCGGCCCGGCACATCCACGCCTACCTCAGCGGCCTGCCGGCGAGCGCACCGGCCAAACATCCGATCGCGAGCTTCGACCTGCTGCATCCGTGGTATTTCGGCGACGCAGCGCGCCGCGTCCAGCCGCAGCGGGACCCGGCCGCCCGGGTCGCGGACTTCACCGAGGTGGTCGCCGGGCTGGACGAGAGCGCCGCGCGCTTCGAGGCGGGGCGCTGCCTCTCCTGCGGCAACTGTTTCGAATGTGACGGATGTCTGGGCGCCTGCCCGGAGGACGCGGTGATCAAACTGGGACCAGGCCGCAGGTATCGCTTCGACTACGACCGCTGCACCGGCTGCGGCACCTGCTTCGCGCAGTGTCCCGTGCACGCGATCGAACTCATTCCGGAGGTACGGCCATGACCCGCGCGATCGTGGACGGCAACGAGGCCGCGGTGTCGGTCGCGTACCGGCTCAACGAGATCTGCTGCATCTACCCGATCACCCCGTCCTCGCCGATGGCCGAGCTGGCCGACCAGTGGTCGGTCGCCGGGCGCCGCAACATCTTCGGCTCGGTGCCCTCGGTCGTCGAGATGCAGAGCGAGGGTGGGGCGGCCGGCGCCCTGCACGGCGCGCTGCAGAGCGGCGCGCTGACCACGACGTTCACCGCGTCGCAGGGCCTGCTGCTGATGATCCCGAACATGTACAAGATCGCCGGGGAGCTGACGCCGGCGGTGCTGCACGTGGCCGCCCGATCGCTGGCCACCCAGGGGCTGTCCATCTTCGGCGACCACTCGGACGTGATGGCCGTCCGTGCCACCGGGTTCGCCATGCTGGCCGCCGGCTCGGTGCAGGAGGCGCACGACCTGGCGCTGGTGGCCCAGGCCGCCTCGCTGCGCACCCGGGTGCCGTTCGTGCACTTCTTCGACGGTTTCCGCACCTCGCACGAGTTGAACACGATCGATGTCCTGACCGACGAGGACCTGCGCGCCCTGGTGCCCGAGGAGCTGGTTCGCGAGCACCGGGCCCGATCGCTGTCACCGGAACGGCCGGTGATCCGCGGCACGGCGCAGAACCCGGACGTCTACTTCCAGAGCCGCGAGACGGTCAACCCGTTCCACGCCCGCGTGCCCGAGGTGGTGCAGGCGGTGATGGACGAGCTGGCCGGGCGGACCGGACGCGGGTACCGCACGGTCGAGTACCACGGCGCGCCGGACGCCGAGCGGGTGCTGGTGCTGATGGGCTCCGGCGCCCAGACCGCCCGGGAGACCGTCACACATCTGACCGGGCTCGGCGAGCGGGTCGGCGTCGTACAGGTCAGGTTGTTCCGGCCCTTCCCGTCCGACGAACTGGTCGCCGCGCTGCCGGCGAGCGTCACCCGGGTCGCCGTGCTGGACCGCACCAAGGAGCCCGGCTCGGCCGGCGAGCCGCTGCACCTGGACGTGGTGGCGGCGCTGGCCGCCGCCGGACGGCCGATGCCGGCGGTGATCGGCGGCCGGTACGGCCTCGGCTCCAAGGAGTTCACCCCCGGCATGGTCGCCGCCGTCTTCGCCGAGCTGGCGGCGGCCCGGCCCCGGCCGCGGTTCACCGTGGGCATCCTCGACGACGTCACCGGGATCAGCCTGCCCTGGACCGAACTGGACATCGAGTCGCCGCGAACCAACCGGGCGGTGTTCTTCGGGATCGCCTCGGACGGCACGGTCGGCGCGAACAAGAACACCATCAAGATCCTGGCGGCCGACCCGGGCGTGCACGCCCAGGGCTATTTCGTGTACGACTCGAAGAAATCCGGCGGGCTCACCGTCTCGCACCTGCGCTTCGGGCCTGAGCCGATCCGCGCGCCCTACCTGATCGGCTCGGCCGGCTTCGTCGCCTGCCATCACGCCGCGCTGCTCGACCGCGTCGACGTGCTGGCGGCCGCCGCTCCCGGGGCCGTCCTGCTGCTCAACACCGCCGCGGACGACGTGTGGGCGTCGCTGTCGCGGCCGGTCCAGCGGCAGATCATCGACCGGCGGCTGCGGCTGTACGCGATCGACGCCGACCGGGTGGCCGCCGCGGCCGGGCTGCCCGGGCGCAGCAACACCGTGCTGCAGACCTGCTATTTCGCCATCTCCGGCGTGCTGCCGGCCGACGAAGCGGTCGCCCGGATCAAGGCGGCCGCCACCAAGACGTACGCCAAGCGGGGCCCGGAGGTGGTGGCCCGCAACCATGCCGCGGTGGACGCCGCGCTCGCCGGGCTGCGGCACATCGACGTACCGGAGCGGGAAACCTCGACCCGGCAATCGCCGCCGCCGATCCCGGAGACCGCGCCCCGGTTCGTGCGTGAGGTCACCGCGGCCATGCTGGCCGGGCGCGGTGACCGGCTGCCGGTGAGCGCACTGCCGGTCGACGGCACCTATCCGGGCGGCACCACCGCCTACGAGAAGCGCAACCTCGCCGACCTGGTCGCCACCTGGGATCCGCAGACCTGCATCCAGTGCGGCACCTGCGCGTTCGTGTGCCCGCACAGCGTCATCCGGGCCAAGCTGCTCGATCAGGAGCAGCTCGAGGCCGCGCCGGACGGCTTCCCGGCCGCGCCGCTCAACGCTCGCGGGCTGCCGGACACCGCGTTCAGCCTGCAGGTCTATCTGGAGGACTGCACCGGCTGCGGGCTGTGCGTCGAGGCGTGCCCGATCGGCACGCCACAGCACAAGGCGATCAACCTGGAACCGCGTGAACCACAGCTGACGACGGCGCGGGCCGGCATCGACTTCTTCGAGACCCTCCCGTACGCCGACCGGTCCCGGGTCGACTTCGGCACCGTGCGCGGGACGCAGTTCCTGCAACCGCTGTTCGAGTTCTCGCTGGCCTGCACCGGATGCGGGGAGACGCCGTACCTCAAGGTCCTCTCGCAGTTGTTCGGCGACCGGCTGATGGTCGCCAACGCCACCGGCTGCTCGTCGATCTACGGGGGCAACCTGCCCACGACACCGTGGACCCACGACGCCCGGGGACGGGGACCGGCCTGGTCGAACTCGTTGTTCGAGGACGACGCCGAGTTCGGGCTCGGCTTCCGGCTCGCCGCCGATCTGCACCGGTCGCTGGCCGAGAGCCGGTTGCGCCAACTGCGCGAGCCGCTCGGCCCGGAGCTGGTCGACGCGCTCCTGGACGCGCCGCAACGGCGGGAGTCGGAGATCGCCGGCCAGCGGGACCGGCTGGCCGAGCTGGAACGCCGCCTGGCCGCGCTGCCGGCCGGCGATCCGGTGGTCGCCGATCTGCGCAGCGTCCTGGATCATCTGGTCCGCCGCAGTGTGTGGATCGTCGGCGGCGACGGCTGGGCCTACGACATCGGCGCGGCCGGCCTCGACCACGTGCTGGCCGGTGGCCGCAACGTGAACGTGCTGGTCCTCGACACCGAGGTGTACTCCAACACCGGCGGTCAGATGTCCAAGGCCACCCCGTTGTCCGCGGTCGCCCGGTTCGCCGCCGGGGGCAAGACCACCCCGAAGAAGGACCTGGCGTTGCAGGCCATCGCGTACGGCAACGTCTACGTCGCGCGGGTGGCGATGGGTGCCGACCCGCAGCAGACGTTGCAGGCGCTGCGCGAAGCCGAGGCTTACGACGGGCCGTCACTGGTCATCGCGTACGCGCACTGCATCGCCCACGGCATCGAGATGCGCGACGGCCTGACCCAGCAGCACCGGGCGGTGGCCACCGGGTACTGGCCGCTGATGCGCTACGACCCGGTGCTGCGTTCCGCCGGCGCCAACCCGTTCCTGCTCGACTCGCCTCGCCCTCGGCTGCCGCTGACCGAGTTCACCGATCGGGAGCTGCGGTTCCGGCAGCTGCGCGACACCGACCCGGCCGAGGCCGAGCGGCTGGCGCGGCTCGCGCAGGAAGCCGTCGACCAGCGCTGGCGGGTGTACGAGGAGATGGCCGCACACGGGCCGGAGCGGTTCCCGGCCGACGCCCGCCGGTGAACGCCCGCCCGGGCCGGTCATCCGGGACCACCGGCCCTGGCCGGCCCGGCCGACCGGGACGCACACTGGCGGCGAACGGCAACCACATCGAGGTGATCACGATGACCAACGCGGTGGTGCACTGGGAGATCGCCGGCCGGGATCTGCCCGCGCTGCGCGACTTCTACGCCAAGGCCTTCGCCTGGACCATCGACGACGCCGGCGACGGCTACTGCCTGGTCCGGCCGGTCGACGGCGGAACCGGGGGCGGGCTGATGCAGACCCACGGCCAGATGCCGCCCTACGTGACGATCTACGTCGACGTCGAGGACCTGAGGGAGACCCTGAGCACCGTCACCGGGCTGGGCGGGCGGCAACTCGTGCCACCCACCCGGATCAACGACTCCCTGTCGTTCGCGATGTTCCAGGATCCCGCGGGCAACACCGTGGGGCTGCTGCAGGGCGAACCGCTGAACGCGAGCTGACCCTGGTCACGCCGGGGGCGCACGGCCGGGCCGTGCGCCCCCGGGGCGTCGATCCGCCGGGTCAGGCACCCGCGCTGAAGTCGCCCCGGTCCGGCACCGACATCGGATGTTCCTTGTCGTCGCGGGCCGCCAGCCGTTCCAGCGCGTTCCGATACTGCGAGCGGTTGACCTCGCCGTGCATCAGCTGGCGGGCCAGCGCGCCCTCCAGGGTGGTGGGCTGCGGAGTCACGCCGCCCTTCGGCGCGTCACCGGAAACGGTGCCGCCGGGCGCCTTCGCCGGGCGCAGCGCCGGAAGCGCGGCGAACGCGGCGATGGCCAGCAGCACCACTATGAACAGGACCAGGAAAAACATGTTGACCACCTCCGTCACCCATCACTGTCGTCGCACGCTTCCCGGATCGACAGGGACGAAGGTCCCGCTCCGGCGGCCCGACCGGTCCCCGGCCGGAAAGGAGTCGGATCCGGCCGGGGACCAGCGGCGGGTTCCGGCCGTCAGGTCCGGACCCGGGGCCGCCGGCCCCGCATCGGCGGAAGCGGGGCGTGCCTCGACCAGCCTCGCCCGGGCCGCGGCACGGGTGGTAGGGCCGGAGGTCCCTTGGCGTCAGGGCTCCTGGTCGGGTCCGCGCGGCACCACGAGCACCGGCCGGTAGGCATGATGCAGCGTGGCCATGGCCACGCTGCCGAGCAGGATCTCCTGGGGTGCCGAGCGGCCCAGCGAGCCGACCACGATCAGGGCCGCGCCACGGCTGCGGGCCTGCCCGATCAGCGCCGCGGCGATCGACCGGCCGTGTTCCATCCCGGTGCCGTGCCGGGGCAGGCTCACCAGGCCCTCAGGCGGTGAACCGGTCGGCTCGTCGCCGTCGCGCACGAACGCGGGCACCACCTCGCGGCCCGGGAACAATCGGGCGGCGGCAAGGGCGGCGGCCGCGGCGCACGGCGAACCGTCCCAGCCGGCCAGCACCGGCCCCTCGGCCAGGGCCAGACGCTCGGACACCAGCAGCGGATACGGCACCACCAGGACCGGACACGGCGAGTAGTGCACGGCCATGTCCGAGACGCTGCCGAGCACCGCCCGCGCGCCACCGAGACCACGGGCACCCACGACGAGCAGGTCGGCCTTGAGCCGACCGGCGATCCGGGCCAGTTCCAGCCCCTCCGCGCCGGACTCGCGCTCCACCACCGGGGTGGCCGACCAGCCGTACGCGCGGGCCAGGGTCACGCCGACGGCGGCCAGGCGGCGGGCCTCCGCGTCACCCTCGCGTTCGATCGCAGCGACGAAGTCGTTGACATTGCGGGTGCCGTGCCACAGCCGGCGCCGCAGCGGTTCGCTCGCGAACGGCGGCGCCCACGCATAGGCGATCGAGGCGTCTGCGCTCGGCGACAGCCGCGCCGCGACCTCGAGCGCGGCGCCGGCGGGCACCGAGCCGTCGTACCCGGCGATGATCCTCGATGTGTTCGGCCGCGGCATGCTGCCACCTCCCGCATGCGGAACCGCGCGAGCCGGCCGGACTCGCCAGCCGGTTCCCCGGGATCGGCTCCTTCGCCCGCAACGCTAGGCCGGTACCGGGCGAAGGGGCAGGACGCATCGGCCCGGCCGGGCGGGACCAACGACGGCTCAGCCGGTTTGGATCAGCCGGTTTGGATCAGCACCTCGGAGACCGACCGCCGCGGCGTCGCACCGGGCATCTGCACCCGGCCGTAGCCGACCCGCAACACGATCTGCGGGAACCTGCCCGCCGCCCGGCCGGCCAGCGCCTTGCGCATCGCGGGCACCTCGACCGGCTGACTGATCGGCATGGTGGCCAGCCCCTGCCAGGTGGCGGTCAGCAGCACCCGCTGCAGTGCCTGCCCGGCGCGCAGCCAGTCCCGCGGCGTGTCGCCGGCGGTCGAGAGCAGCCCGATCGTCGGGTACGGCTCGAACGGCTCGACTTCGCGGCGCACCGGGGAAAGTGCCGCGAAGTCGCGAAGCGGCACCAGCTCGAGGGCGTCCCACGGCCCCGCCGCCCAGACCGGGACACCGTCGTGACGACGCCGGTGATCCGTCCAGTGATCCAGCTCCTGGCGGTATTCCGGCTGGTCGCGCAACCACCGGTCGGCGGCCCGGGCCAGGTCCAGCACGGCGTCGCGGCCGGCCTGGTCGGCGTTGGTCAGTACGGCGCCCTCGCGGCGCGCCGCGTCCCGCAGCCGGCCGAGCCGATCGGGCGGGACCGGCACCTGGGCGAACGGCCTGCGATCGGTGTGCCGGTACGGGATCGCCGCGGCGAGCGCCTCGATCGTGGCGTCCACCGGCCGCACCCGGGTCGCGGTGACCCTGGCCGCCAGTGTGGGCCGGCCCGGATCGGGCAACAGTTCGCAGTCCGAGTCGTAGCCGGCCCGCCGCAGAGCTGTCCGGAGGGTGAAGACCGCCGCGCCCACGCTGATCAGCAACTCGCGGCCGTCCGGATCGACCACCGGCAGGCTGCGGGTGGGATCGGCGTAGACCTCGATCGCCGGCCGCCTGATCCGGAACAGCCACGGCTGGCTGTTGTGCAGCGACGGCGCGTGCACGGCGGACCCCACGCACTCGGTGAGCATCCCCCGCGACGGCGGGACGAAGGATGTGTTCATCGCTCCTCCTTCGCGGACACCGGACTCTTCCCTCCACCAGACTGCGAACCGCCCGGTCCGGCCAGGGCCGTTGGTCCCGCCGCTGTCCCGATCACCGAACCGGCCGGCAGCGCCGGGGCCCAACGGCGGGAACTCGATGATGTCCGCCTCTGCCCGGTATTCCGCGCGGATACCACGGTGGACCCGGGACCCCGCAACGGAGGCGATGACATGCCACGACACGACCAGGCCGGTACGGCGTACGCCGGCGAATCCCGGACCACCAGCGGCCTCGCGCCGGAGCTGCCCGCCCTGGAGCGCACCGATCTGCTCCATCGGATGATGGTCCTGCGGCGCCTCGCCGCCCTGAGCCGCCCACCCCGGCGACCCGGCACCGAAGCCGTCGTGGCCGGAATCGGGACCGCCCTCGGGCCCGCCGACACGCTCCTGATCGTCGGCCGGCGGCCATTGCCGGTCGCGGTCGACCCGCCCCCGCGGACGGTGTCGGTCCAGCTGGCCCGTTTCGCCGGCCCGGATCGCGTCTGCGCCCTGTTCACCCGCCATCACGGCCGGATCCGCAGGACGCTGACGGTGGAGGGCTGGGACGTCGAGGCGGTGGCGGCGGCCGCGGCCGGCGCGGCACAAGCGGTCCGGGCCTGGGACTCCACCTGGATGCTCACCATGGTGACCGGCGCGGGCCGGGAGCACCTCGACCCGATCGCGGCGCTGATCGCCCGGATGCGCCTGGATCACCAGCTCGACGAGAACGCCGTCGCGGCGATCGAGTTCGACGCCCGGCGCGTCGCCGGCCGCCTGATCCGGCCGACGTCCCGGCGCCGCGCCGGAACCGACGGGGAGCTGTCCGTACTGGCGGCCACGGCAGTGGCGTTGAGCCCCGGTCCGGCGACACCGGAACGGGCGCGCCGCGTCCGGCGATGACTCGCTGCCGCCGCCGGCGGACGCGCGCCGTTGGGACCTACGGCCCTGGCCTCGCCACGCCGCGACGGGGGACGCTGGGCCTGACACGTCCACCGGGCGCCGCGCACCGGCCGGAGGCGCGGCATCCGGTGGCACGACACAGCCGACGAATGACGCGAAGAAGGTGGCCGTCATGCGGCAGACCGTCCGCCTCGGCACGATCCGCGGAATCCCGGTGGGAGCCCACTGGTCCGTCCTGGTCGTCCTTCTGCTGGTGGCCGACAGCCTGGCGGTGGGCCTGCTGCCGGCCGGGGCCGCCGGCTACCCGGCCGTGGCCTACTGGCTGACCGCGGCCTGGACGACGGTGCTGTTCATGGCCGCCCTCCTCGGGCACGAGCTGGCGCACGCCCTGGTCGCCCAGCACTACCGGATCAGCGTTCAATCGATCACGCTGTGGGCGTTGGGCGGGGTCTCCACCCTGGACGACAAGGCACGCCACCCGCGGGCCGAGCTGTTCATCGCCCTCGCCGGACCGGCCGCCAGCCTGGTCGCGGCCGGCCTGTTCGCCGCCCTGACGTATCCGGCCGGGCTGATGTCCTCGCGGCTGCCGCAGCTCGGTTTCACCTGGCTGGCCGGCGCCAACCTGGTGCTGGCGATCTTCAATCTGCTGCCCGGGGTGCCGCTGGACGGCGGCCGGATCCTCACCGCGATCCTGTGGTGGGCCCGCGGCGATCGGGCGGCGGCCCGGCGGGTGGCCACGCGGGCCGGCACGGCGCTGGGAATCCTGCTCACCGGGCTGGGCCTGGCGCTGGTCTTCGGGTACGCCACGCCCAGCGGACTGTGGCTGGTCGTGCTGGGCTGGTACCTCGGGCTCGCCGCCCGCCGCGAACAGGCCGGGGCCGAGCTGTCGGAGAAGCTGCGCGGTGTCACGGTGAGCCAGGCGATGTCCACGCCCGCGGTGTGCGGCTACGCGGGGCAGACCGTGACCGCGTTCGTGGCCCGGACCGCGCAGTGGTGCCCGCACCAGGTGTACCCGGTCACCGACCTGGACGGCCGGCTGGCCGGGCTGGTCACGGTCGGCGCCCTGGTCGCGGTGCCGCCGGAGCGACGCGCGTGCACCCGGCTCGCGCAGCTGATGATCCCGGCCGGCCGGCTGCCGGTGGTCCAGCCCTCGGAGCCACTGCTCGGGGTGCTCAACGGGCTGGACAACCCGCTGCGCACCCTGGTGGTCGTCGATCAGGAACGGCCGTGCGGCGTGCTCACCTCCGGAGACGTCGGCCGGGTGGTCGGCGTCGTCCGGCTCGGCGGCGCTCCGGCCGCCCATGACGTCGGGGCGCGGCCCTGACCCACATCCGTCCGACAGGAGGACACCGTGCCCAACGCGGTCCAGACCTGGCAGTTGAGCAAGACCTATGGTGGCCGGCCGGCGCTGTCGGCCATGGACCTGATCGTGCCGCGCGAGGTCGTCTTCGGCTGTCTCGGCCCGAACGGCGCCGGCAAGACCACCACCATCCGGCTGCTCGCCGGGCTGCTGCGGCCCACCGGCGGACGCGCCGAGGTCGGCGGGTACGACGTGGTCAGCGCCCGGGAGCAGGCACAACGCCAGATCGGGTACCTACCCGGCGACTTCGCCGCCTACCCACGGCTGACCGCGGCGGCCTACCTGGACTTCCTCGGTCACCTGCGCGGCGGGCCGGACCGGGCCCGCATCCGCGCGCTGGCCGACCGGCTCGACCTGGATCTGGGGGTGCGCATCGGTGCCATGTCGCACGGCACCCGGCAGAAGGTCGGCATCGTGCAGGCGTTCATGCACGAGCCGGCCCTGCTCGTGCTCGACGAGCCGACCGCCGGTCTCGATCCCCTGATCCAGCGGGAGTTCCTCGGCCTGGTCCGGGAGGCCCGCGAGCACGGGCAGAGCGTGTTCCTGTCCTCGCACAACCTCTACGAGGTGGAGGCGGTCGCCGACATGGTCGGCATCCTGGTGCGTGGCCGGCTCGCCGTGGTCGAGGCGGTCGACAAGCTCAAGGCACAGGCGGTGCGCCGGATCGACCTGACCTTCACCGGTACTCCGCCGGCCGGGCTGCTGGCCAAGGTGGCCGCGGCGCGCGAGATCACCGTCTCCGGGCACACCGCGCACCTGGTCGTCGAGGGCCACACCACGGAGCTGCTGCGGGTGGCGGCGCCCTACGGGGTCGAGCAGATCGTCACCCACGAGCCCGACCTCGAGGACGTCTTCCTCAGTTACTACGACCGGCAGGAGTGAGACAGCCATGCGTACGGTCTTCGCCAAGGCCCTGCACGACCAGCGGCGATCCCTGCTGGGCTGGGGTCTCGGCCTGGCACTGGTCGTTCTGCTGGAGTCGGCCCTGTGGCCGTCCATCGGCAAGATGACCAACCTGCAGCAGTTCCTCGCCGACTACCCGGAGGCGATGCGCAAGCTGTTCAACCTGCAGGATTTCGGGACCGGCACCGGTTTCGTCAACGGGGAGCTGTTCAGCGCGCTGGTCCCGGTGCTGTTCCTGACCTACGCGATCGGCCGGGGCGCCCGGGCGATCGCCGGCGAGGAGGAGTCCGGCACCCTCGACGTGCTGCTGGTGACTCCGGTGACCACGACCGGGCTGCTGGTGCAGCAGGCCGCGGCGCTGCTCAGCGGCCTGCTCGCGCTGGGGGCCGTGCTGTACGCCGCGATCCTGCTCGGATCGGCGCTGTTCGGCCTGGGCATCGGGCTGGGCCCGCTGCTGTTCGCGACGCTGGCGATGGTGCTGCTGGCCTTCGAGTTCGGCGCTCTCGCGCTGGCCGTCGGCGCGGTCACCGGACGCCGGGCCACCGCGATCGGGGTCGCCGCGGCGGCCGCGGTCGCCTCCTATCTTCTCTACGTCGCCGGGCAGCTGGTCACCTCGATCGAGCCGTGGCGCCCGCTGTCCCCGTTCGACCAGGCGATGAGCGGCGGGCCGATCGGGGCCGGATTCCGCTGGGCCTACCTGGCCATGCCCGCGGTGGCGGTGCTGGTCATGGCGGCCGCGGCACCCCGGCTCGCCCGCCGGGACATCGCCGTCGCGCACTGACACCTCACCTGTTAGGAGAGATCATGACTTCCCGTACCTCGGCACCGGTGATCGTCGGCGCGGACGGCTCCGCACCCTCGCTGCGAGCAGTCGAGTACGCGGCGGCCGAGGCCGCCCTGCGGCGCCGCCCATTGCTGATCGTGCACGCCTACGTCTGGCCCCCCGTCGCCCTTCCGTTCTCCCCCGGCGTGGCCGCCTCGGCCGACACGAGCTTGCGCCGGGGCTCCACCGAGATCCTCAACGACGCGGCCTGGCACGCCGCCCGGGTCGCCCCCGGGGTCGCCGGCGACGTCCGCACCGTGCTCGGCGACCCGGCGGCCGTTCTGCTGGAGCTCAGCGACCAGGCCGAGCTGCTGGTGCTCGGCACCCGCGGTGTCGGCGGCTTCGCCGGGATGATGCTCGGCTCGGTCGCCGCGCACACCGCCGCACACGCCCGCTGCCCGGTGATGCTGGTTCGCGGCGGTCGCACGGACGGCCCGGTCGTCGTCGGCGTCGACGGTTCCCCCGGCTCGTCGGCGGCCCTGGACTTCGCCGCCGACGAGGCCGATCGCCGGGGCGCCCGGCTCGTCGCGTTGCACGCCTGGAACACCACGTCGACCACCGAGCTCAACGACACCCTCCCGATGACCTACGAGAGCTGGGACAGCCTGGAGGAGCACCGCCGGGTACTCGCCGAGGCGCTGGCCGGGATCGCCGAGCGGCACCCGGACCTGGCCGTCCAGCGGGAGGTCCGGCACGGCACCGCCCGCCAGCTGCTCACCGATCTGTCCGGCGACGCGCAACTGGTCGTGGTGGGCAGCCGCGGGCACGGCGGCTTCGCCGGTCTGCTGCTCGGCTCGGTCAGCCAGCACCTGATCTACCGGGCCGGCTGCCCGGTCGCGGTCGTGCGCCCGGTCCCGGCGGCGCGGCGCCACCCGCTGGACCGCTCCGGTCACGCCGCCTGAGAGGTCACGGCGGCGGCCGGCTCCCGGCGGCAGATCGCCTGGCCACCGTCGGCCTCGAAGAAGTACGCGAGGCTCAGGTCCACCGCCAGCCGGACCGGCCGGCCGATCGCCAGGTCGGCGTGCTGGGTCACCTTGGCCGTCCACAGCTGGGCGGCCCCGGCCTCGTCGACCGCCACCGGCACGTCGTCGATGCCGGTGGGCCTGCCATGGCTGCCGTCACGCGGCGCCTCGAACAGCACGTGCTTCTCGTCGCCGAGCGACTCCACGCCCAGCGGTACGACGTCGACCACGGCTTTCGATCCGGGACCGGCCAGGCTCAGCGCGGCCGGGCGCAGCCCCAGCACCACCGGTGATCCGACATGCTTCGCCAGGCCCGGATAGCGGCTGGACGCGTCAGGGATCTCCCATTCGATCCCGTCGAGCAGCACGGTGATCCGATCCGGGCCCCCGCCCAGCCCGACGGTGGCGAAATTCATGCTGGGCGAGCCCATGAAGCCGGCGACGAACTGGTTCGCCGGTGTCAGGTAGAACTCCTCCGGACTCCCGACCTGTTGCAGCCGGCCCTGATTCAGCACCGCGATGCGGTCGCCGAGCGTCATCGCCTCGATCTGGTCGTGGGTGACGTAGACGGTGGTGACCCGGTACCGCTGGTGCAGCCGGGCCAGTTCGGCCCGCATCGACACCCGCAACTTGGCGTCGAGGTTGGACAACGGCTCGTCCAGAAGGAAGACCCGCGGCTCGCGGACCAGGGCCCGGCCCATGGCGACGCGCTGACGCTGGCCACCGGAGAGCGCCTTGGGCTTGCGGTCCAGCAGCTCGGCGAGACCGAGCAGACGGGCGGTCTCGCCGACCTGCTCGTTGATCCGTTCCTTCGCCACCCGCCGCAGTTTCAGTGCGAAGCCCATGTTGTCCTGCACGGTCATATGCGGGTACAGGGCGTAGTTCTGGAACACCATGGCGATGTCCCGTTGCTTGGGTGGCCACTCGGTGACCTGCTGGTCGTCGATGAACACGTCCCCGCCGGTCGCCTCCTCCAGGCCCGCGATCATGCGCAGGATCGTCGACTTGCCACAGCCGGACGGCCCGACCAGGACGAGGAACTCGCCATCGCCGATGGTCAGGCTGACGTCGTCGACCGCGGTGGTCCTACCGGAGAAGACCTTCGTGAGATTTTCCAGCCTTACGACGGACATGCCGCCACCTCCCCCACCACAGTTGCCGGTTCCAGCGTTGCCACATCTCGTCCGGGTCGAACAGGGCCGGCCGGCCCGGTGCGGCGGGACCGCGAGATCCGGCCGCGGTTCGCAGGGGTGGGCTCCGGCGGGGACCCGCCCCACCGGAGGTGGAGCGGGAGTCGGGCCTGATCCGGCCGCCGGACGGGACCTGTGGCCCTGGCCGGTACGGGGCAGCCGGCCCGATGCTCGGAGGGTGGGTGTCCGTCCGCAGAGGTGTGATATCGATGGAAGACGACCAGTTCATCGACGAGGCGGCGGGCGCCGACGCGCTGGCCTCCGACGGATCAATCGTCACCATCCGAGGGGTCCGGCCGGACGACCGCCCGGGTCTGGCCGGCCTGTACAGCGGCGCCTCCCGAGAGCTGAGGCTACGGTTCTTCATCGTGCCGAGCCGCTTGACGATCGCCGCTGAGCTCGACTTGCTGGTCCAGGCGGACACCCGTGATCAGCTGACGGTCGTCGCCCTGGACGGACACCGGATCATCGGGGTCGCCACCTGCGTTCGCCTCGACACCACCGGCCGGATGGCCGAGATCGCCGTCTTCGTCGCCGACGACCACCACGGCCGGGGTATCGGCACGCTGATGCTGGAGCACCTGGCCGCCCGCGCCCGGCGGGCCGGCATCACCGAGTTCATCGGTGAGGCCCTGCCCGGCAACGCCGGGGTGCTGCGCATGATCCGCGACTTCCACGAGCACACCCGCACGCGCACCCGGGCCGGACTGGTCGACCTGGACATCGACCTGACCGACCAGCCGGCCTTCGACCGGGCCGTCGACGCCCGCGACCGGGTCGCCGAACGGGCCTCGCTGCGCCCGCTGCTGGCACCGTGCTCGGTGGTGGTCGTCGGCGCCGGGCAACGGCACGGCGGCGCCGGTCACGAAGCCCTGCGCGCGCTCCGCGACTTCGGGTTCACCGGCCGGCTGTACGCGGTCAATCCGTCCGGACGGCCGGTCTGCGGCGTGCCAGTGCTGCGCAGCCTGGCGGACCTGCCCGAAGGCGTCGACCTGGCCGTCGTCGCGGTGCGCGCCGATCTGGTCGCCGACGTGCTGAAGGCGGCCGGGCAACGGGGTGTACGAGCCGCGGTGGTGCTCAGCAAGGGCTTCGGCGGCACCGGTCCGGCCGCCCGGCAACGCCGTGGCGAGATTCTGCGGATCGCCCGGGACAGCGGCATCCGCCTGCTCGGACCGGGCAGCATCGGCGTGCTCAGCACCGATCCGCACGTCCGGCTCGACGCCTGCCTGTCCGCGGTGCGGCCGCCGGCCGGTGGTCTGGCGGTGGCCTCGCAGTCCGGCGCGATCGGCATCGCCCTGCTGGCGGAGGCCGCCCGGGCCGGCTGCGGGATCGCCGGTTTCGTGTCCCTGGGGGAGAAACTCGACGTCAGCGGCAACGATCTGATCGCCTACTGGTACGACGACCCGGCCACCCGGGCGGTCGCCCTGCACCTGGAGTCGTTCGGCAACCCGCGCAGGTTCGCCCGTATCGTGCGGGCCCTCGGCCGGCGCAAGCCGGTCCTGGCGATCGAGAGCCACCGTCCCGGGACCACACCCCCGGACCTGCTGGACGCGCTGTACACGCAGGCCGGCATCATTCGCACCACCGGCATCGGGGACATGCTCGACACCGCGCGGATGCTGATCGGCCAGCCGCTGCCGACCGGCACCCGGATCGGGATCGTGGGCAACGCCGGCGGCCTGACCGCGCTCGCCGCCGGCCAGGCCGAGGCGGCCGGGTTCACCTGCGCGCCGCTGTCGCCCGACACCCGGCGCCAGCTGCCGCGGGGCCGCGACAACCCCGTCGACCTGGGCATCGATGCCACCTCAGCGGCGATCGCGACGACCGCGGAGATCGTCGCCAACAGCGGCGAGGTCGACATCCTGCTGCTCCTGATCGTGGGCACCCGGGCCAACTGCCCGATCGGTATGACGGTCGCGCTCGGCGAGGTCGCGGACAACCACCCCGACGTCACTATCGCGGCCGTGCTGACCGGGGGCAACGCCGACGTCGCCACCTTCGGCGCCCGCGGCGCCCCCGTCTACCAGCAGCCTGAACAGGCGATCCGGGCGCTCGCCCACGCCCGCCGGTACGCGGTATGGCACGACCAGCCGCTGGGCCGGCGCCCCGAGCTGTCCGGGGTCGTGCCCGCCCGCGCCCGCGAACTGATCGGGCAGTGCCTGGCGAACGGACCGGGATGGCTGCCCCGGCATCAGGTGAGCGCGATCCTCGACGCCTACGGGATCGTCGTGATCCCGGTCTTCCCGGCATCCACCGGGGTGGCCGCGGTGGCCGTCGCCGAACGTCTCGGCTATCCGGTCGTCATGCGGGCCGACGGTGCGGCCGGTGATCACCCCGGAGCCGTCCGGCTCGATCTGACCAGCGCCACCGCGGTCCGCGACGCCTTCGACGCGGTGACCGCGACGAGCGGCCGGTCGGCCGGCGTTTTGATCCAACGACAGCTGGCGGCGACGCTGCGACTGAGCGCCGGGATCCGGCACGACCCGCTGTTCGGGTCGCTGGTCCGGTTGGAGGCCGGCGGCCGGCACACCGTACGCCTGGAGCCGTTG
The DNA here is from genome assembly GCF_019704555.1 of Actinoplanes sp. L3-i22. Classification (NCBI taxonomy): domain Bacteria; kingdom Bacillati; phylum Actinomycetota; class Actinomycetes; order Micromonosporales; family Micromonosporaceae; genus Actinoplanes; species Actinoplanes sp. L3-i22. The sequence continues at coordinate 5,045,209 of NZ_AP024745.1, read as the reverse complement.
ACCGATCTCGATGCCCGGCGCATGCGGGCCGAACTGCTGGGCGCGCCGCGGCCCGGCGGCCACCGGCTGCCGCCGTCCGAGGCGGCCGGCACCGAGGATCTCCTGCTCCGGCTGGGCCGCCTCGCCGAGGACCATCCGGAGATCGCCGCGCTGGAGCTGGCGCCGGTCTTCGCCGGCCCGGACGGGATCATCGCCGCCGACGCCCGGATGAGGCTCGACGTCGTCGGTGCCGTGCCGGACGCCACCCTGCGCCGGTTGTCCCCGGCGCCCGCGGCGCGCGCGCCTGCCGGCGGGGCCGCGTTGGCTTCCTAGTGCACGACTGCAGCCGTCCTGTCCGTCCGGTTCAACCGGATCGGGACCTCCGCCCGCGGTAGCCGACCTTCGGCTCTGGCAACGGTGCGCCCGGCCGGTCGAGCCTCGAAGTGATGGCACGGTGACCGCGGCACAGGAGGTGCGCGATGTCGGACCGGCCCACTGTCCAATTCCCTCCCGTTCCCGACCTGCCCGACCCTCCTGCGCCGGGCCACAGGCGACGGGGCTGGCTCGCCACCCTGATCGTCGCTCTGGTGACTCTGGCGGTGTCCCTGCCGCTCGGCGTCTACCTGCTGATGCGCGGTCCGGACAGCAACCGGGCCGGGCCCGCGCAGCCGCCCCCGGTCGCCTCGCCGTCCTCGCCGGTGCCGTCGGTCTCCGGGACCGGCCCGAGCACGCGGCCGGCGGCGCCCGACGGCCACATCACCCTGGCGACACTGCGTGAGGCGACGCTCTACGTGCCGCGCTGGCCGGCCGACAACACCCAGGGCCCGTCGGGCCGGGTGCGCTTCCACAACGGATCCGCGCCGGTCGAGCAACGCATCCCGGCCACCGGGCAGCCGCCCTACGGCTCGTCCGTAGTGATCCTGTCGGTCGCCTACGGCGACGTCGACCGGGACGGCGCCGACGAGACCGTCGTCGAGCTCGGCTGCCTGAACGAGGGTGGCAGCAAGCAACTGGTCGCCTACGACCGGGACCGCGCCGGCCACATCGTCGCCGTCGGCCAGGTGGCCGCCACCACCGGCCAGGTCCGCGACATCCGCACCGGCAGTGCCCGGGTGGCCGCGTCCGGCACCGTCACCGCCCTGGTCGGCGACTACCAGCGCTGCTGTGACGACCAGACCCCGCAGACCTGGCAGACCCGCGGGTACGCCTTGCGGCACGGCCGCTTCGAGCAGGTAGCCGGGCCGACCCGGATGCCGGTGGACCCGTACGTCACCGAGTGCCGGATCACCGCGGGAGACCTGGTGCTCGGCCCGGTGACCGCCGGATACCGCTACGGCACCCTGGACGTGCGGGTCACGCATCGCTGGGGCGTGCACACCCGACAGGTCACCCTGTGGTTCTACCCGCCGGCCGGGCTGGAGCGGGCCGGCACCGGATGGCCGCCGGTGACCGTCGAGCCGACCTCGTTCAGCGTGACGGTCCCCGCACCCGCGGCCGGTGGCAGCGCCGACTACACGTTCGCCTTCCGGCGGGCCGCCACGGCCGGCGGCGGCGAGCTGACCGTCGAACTCGCCACGGTTCCGCAGAAGAGCGAGGCGATCCCGTGGAACAACGGGGCCACCGCCGCGATCCGTACCGTGAACTGATCCTCCGGCCCCGGGTGAGGAGGCCGCCATGAGTCCGCAGAAGATCGTCGTAGGCTACGGCGGATCGCCGGACTCCCGTGCCGCGGCGACATAGGCTTTCGGCCACGCCGCGCACCGGAGCCCCGGTCGAGATCCGGCACGCGTTCGAGGAGCCGTTCTGGATCCCCGGAGCAAGCTACGTGCCCACTCCGCCGGCCGGCCCGCCGGTCGACGTCAAGCAGGCGGTGACCGCATTGCTCGACGAGGTCGTCGCCGCCCAGCTGATCGTGGTGGGCAGTCGCGGACGCGGACCCGTGCGCGGCCTGTTGCTCGGCTCGGTGAGTCAGCACCTGCTGCGGCGCGCCGCCTGCACCGTCGCCGTCGTGCACGAACGCTGAGAGCGAGTCTCGGCGAGCGTGGGGCGGCCGGACCTGGCCGTGGGGCCGTAGGTCCCTGGGCGCCATCACCACCCGCGCATACCGTAGGGGGTATCGGGAGGTGGTCGAGATGCGACGGCTACTCGTTCTGGGCGCCGGCACGGCCGGCACCATGGTGGTCAACAAGCTGCGGCGCCGGCTCAACCGGGACCAGTGGCGGATCACCGTCGTGGAGGAGCGCGACCGGCACTTCTACCAGCCGGGATTCCTGTTCCTGCCGTTCCGGCGGTACGCCCCGAAGCAGGTCTCCAAGCCCACCGAGCGGCTGCTCGACGACAGCGTAGAGCTGATCCGCGGGCAGATCTGGCAGGTCGACGCGGCGCACGACCGGGTCGTGCTGTCCGACGGCTGCGAACTGCCCTACGACTACCTGGTGATCGCCACGGGGGTGCGCCCGCGCCCGGACCAGACGCCCGGCATGCTCGACGGCGGTCAGTGGCGCCGCAGCATCTTCGACTTCTACACCTACGACGGGGCCGTCGCCCTGGCGCCGGCCCTGGACCGGTTCGACGGCGGGCGGCTGGTCGTGCACATCACCGATATGCCGATCAAATGCCCGGTGGCGCCGCTGGAGTTCGCCTTTCTCGCCGACGACTTCCTGCGGCGACGTGGCCTGCGCGACCGGGTCGACCTGACGTACGCGACACCGCTGCCGGGCGCGTTCACCAAGCCGATCGCGGCGGCCCGGCTCGGCTCGATGCTCGACGAGCGCAAGATCGCGGTCGAGCCCGACTTCCTGGTCGAGCGGGTCGACGGGCACAAGCTCGTCTCCTACGACGAGCGCGAGATCCCGTTCGACCTGCTGGTGACCGTGCCGCTGAACGTGGGCGCGGAGTTCGTCGCCCGCTCCGGCCTGGGCGACGAGCTCAACCTGGTGCCGGTGGACCGGCACACGCTGCTGGCCACGGGGTACGACAACATCTTCGCGCTCGGCGACGCCAACGACATCCCGACCTCGAAGGCCGGCTCGGTCGCGCACTTCGCCGCCGAGGTCTTCACCGCCAACTTCGTCGAGCACGCCGCGGGCCGCCCGATGACCGGCAGCTTCGACGGGCACGCCAACTGCTTCGTCGAGTCCGGGCACGGCAAGGGCCTGCTGATCGACTTCAACTACGACACCGAGCCGCTGCCGGGCACCTACCCGGTGCCCGGCCTCGGCCCGTTCCGGCTGCTGCGGGAAACCGCCGTCAACCACTGGGGCAAGCTCGCGTTCCGGTGGATGTACTGGCACCTGCTGCTGCCCGGTCGTCCCGTCCCGCTGCCGGCGCACATGTCGATGGCCGGCAAGAACAGGCCCGAGGAGTGAGTCAACCATGCCCGTCACCACCATCGACGGCCACCGGATCCACGTGGACGAGGAAGGCTTCCTGACCTCGTACGACGAATGGAGCCCGGAGCTCGCCGAACGCCTCGCCGCGCAGATCGGCGTCACGCTCACCGACGCCCACTGGAAGGCGCTCACCTTCCTGCGCCAGGACTACGCCCGCCAGGGCGAGACCGCGACCCTGCGCCGGGTCTCGACCCAGGGCGGCATCCCGGTCAAGGAGCTGTTCACGCTCTTCCCGAAGAAGCCGGCCAAGAAGATGGCGTACATCGCCGGTCTACCCAAACCACACGGCTGCGTCTGACCCCAGGAGGCTCGCCATGACCACCGATGCCGGGCCGGCGATCGTGCCGGACTTCGACGACCAGCAGAACTCCGGCCGCAAACTGGCCATCATCTGTTCCAAGGGCAATCTCGACATGGCCTACCCCGGCCTGGTGCTGGCCAACGCCGCCCTCGGGGAGGGCGTGGAGACCCACCTGTTCTTCACGTTCTGGGGCTTCGACATGATCACCAAATCCCGGATGGGGCAGCTGAAGTTCACCATGCTCGGCAACACCGCCACACACCTGCCGCAGGGCCTGGGCGGGCTGCCCGGGATGACCACGATGGCCACCCACCAGATGCGCAAGCAGATCGCCGGAATCGGCATACCCGAGGTTCCGGAGTTCCTGGACCAGATCGTCGCCTCCGGCGGCCACCTGTGGGCCTGCCGGATGTCCGCCGACATGATGCGGCTGGGCCTCGACGACCTCTACGACGGCGTCGAGGACATCATCAGCGCCGCGGATTTCATCGAGAAGACCGACGGCGCCCAACTGTTGTTCATCTAGGCCGGCGGCTCGGGCGGACTGCCTGCACCGGTAGGGAGAGGCCATGAATGTCCTGGCGGCCGGATCCCAGGGTTGGCTCCAGGACCGTGCTGACGCCCTGGCCCGCTGGTACTCCGACGTCGGCGGCCCCACCGTCAACATCCTGACCTGGTTCACCGGCGTCTTCCTGGCGAGCCTCACGGTCGCTCGGCTGCTCGGCTGGATCGTCGTGCGGCCGGACAGCCGCTGGCCGTGGACCGAGGCGGTCTGGCGTCGTCTCACCTGGGCCGGGATGGGCCTGGTGATCGCCGGCGCGGGTATGTGGACCGCGGCGGCGACCTCCGGGGCGCCAGCCGGCCGATCGGTGCCCCTGCTGGTCACTGCCGCCCTGAGCAGCAGCGCCGGCGTGATCGTCTTCGGATCGGGGCTCGGCTTCCGGCTCCGGGTCACGGTGGACGTCCGCGGTCCCGACGGCACTGTCAGCGGCGCCGGCACGGCGTACGTGGCGACCCGGATCGACGCGATGGGCTCCGGTCACCCCGGAGGGCTGAGCGCCCCGGAGGGCAGCGACATCGTCCGGCTGCCCGAGGCCGCGATCTCCACCATTCCGCAGGCAAGGACGGCGGCCGTGCTGATCATGGCGATACGCGCGGTGGCCTCGATAACGCCGTGGCACGCGCATGTGACGCTCGTCGACGACCACGCCGTCACCGTGGTCATCAGCCGCAACGGCCGGCAGGTCGACTCCACGGTGATCTTCGCCGCCGACTTCGGGCTGCCGGCCGGCGGTCCGACCGCGCTGCTCACGGTGGCGTCCACGTACATCTTGTTCAAGCTCACCCGGGCCTACCGGGAAATCCGGCAGGGACTCGGCGGTGCGACCCGCTGGAGCAGCTACGCCTGCCAGGTGCTGGCCGGCACACCGCCCTGGCGTGGCGACGCACGGTTGCTGACCAGGCTGCTCGCCCAAGCCGTTGACACCGACCCGGCGAACGCCTCGGCCTGGCTCAATTACCTGCAGCACATGCGGTACACCCGGCCATATCCGGAGGCGCTGGAGCGCCGGGTCGAACTGCTCGAGACGCTGTGGAGGGACATCGCGAGCCGCAGCAAGCTCGACGACGAGACCGCCCTGCGGATCCGCGTCCTCTACATGCTCACCACCACCGCCTGCAACTCGTATCGGGCCCACAGCGAGGGGGCTGCCCGGAACCGGATCGCGGGACGGGCCCAGCAGTATGCCGCCTGGCTGGACGCGGAGGTGCACGACGACACACGGCCTCGGGAGAAGGGCCTGGTGGAATTCCTCGAGACCGTACGTCCGCTGGCCGCTCAGTTGTCCGCGCACGTCAACGCGATACCGGACGCCGAGCCGCCCCCGCGGTCCGCCGACCGGCCGGCCGCCGGGCTGGCCTCACTACACTCCTACTACACCCAGGCCTGCTTCCTGGCCGGCACCGGCCGGCCGGACGAGGTGCTGGACCTGCTGGAAATCGCCGTGGGTAACGCGAACCTGCGGCGGGGCGCCGCCGCCGACCCGTACCTCGTGGCGCTGCACGGACATCCACGGTTCCGCGCGATCACGAGCGGTCCGCCGGAGATCGCCGCCATCGGTGTCCTGGGTCCGCACGCCGAGGCCTTGCACCGCAACGGGATCTTCCACCCGGCCCAGCTGCTGCGCCGCGGTCCAGCCGAGGATCACGACCTGGTCGATCAGCTCAAGGTGACATCCGCGACCATGGCCTGGATCCGCGGCGTCTGCGAACTGGCTCAGGCATGTCCCGACGCCGAACTCGCCACCTCCTGGATCAGCATGCTGATCGAGGAGGGCATCGACAGCCTGGCCGTCCTGCGCGCCGAGGTGACCGGCAACCGGCTCACGCCGCTGCGGCGGCATCTGTCGCAGGCGGCCGACGCCCACGACACGATGCCGCCGACCGGTGATCAGTTGCGGGCCTGGGCGGCCCGCGACTGATCAGCGCGTATCCGGCGCCGGCATCTGCCACGGCGCCGTTCCGGGGCCACCCGGCAGATCGGTGCTGAGGCCGATGGTGTCGCCCGGCAGACTTCCCGGAATCAGCGCGGCCCCGGCCATGAATTGACTCGCCGGCGCGTATTCGCCCGGCTTGCCGTTCTCCCGGCGCCACGGGTTACGGGTCTTGACCATGCGCGGCAGGTAAAGCCCGAGCCGTGTCCGGTAGACCCGATCGCCCTCGCGCACCATACCGACGCCCGGCGGTTTCGGCCCGGAATCGCCGGAGCCGTCGTCGTCGGCCGGGCTGACCAGCATGATCAGCGTCTCGGGGGAACACACACTGAACTCGTGGGCGATCGGCAGCAGGTCACGCGGCAGCAACTCGGCGCGCAGGCCCAGCTCGCCCGCCAACTCCCGGACGCCGAGAACCGACTCGTGCGAGGCGAAGCCGTACACCAGATCGTGCAGCACGTCCTGGACGAGGTCGTCGCGGTCGAGATGCCGTGGGTTGAGCAGCAACTTGTTGTCCGCGCCGCAGAGCAGCCGCCGCCCGTAGGCCTCGCCGGTCTTGAGCATCTGGTCCCAGTAGCCGACCCGGTGCGACTCGATCCGTTCAAACAGCGGCGCGGTGATGACCCGCGTCATGTCGATGCCACAACGCAGCAGGTCGTCGGGGCGCACAGCGCGGTGTTCGTACAGTCGGGCCACGGTTTCGACGAACGTGTCGAGCGCGAAGTCCTGCAACCGGTTCAGGGCCTTCAACAGGTGCAGCGCCGACGAGAAGTCCGGCGTGCCGGCGTCGGTGACGCCGGTGTGGATCTGCGCGTCGAGCGGGCCCAGAGCACCCAGTTCGCCCAGCAGGATCCGATCTGTGCCCAGACACAGCAGCGTCGCGGAACTCTGCGCCCGCTGTGGAACACAGGCGGCGAGCTCACCGTCGCCGATCATCCGGCCACGCAGCATCGCGATCATGCGGTACGTGGCGTGGATGTCTCCGCCGGACGAGTTGATCACCAGATCCAGGTCGTGGAACCGGTCGTCGCCGACGGCACTCATCACGTGGTCGACGATCCGCCTGGTGATCGGCACGTCCAGCCGGTCCGCGGCCAGATCACCCTCACCCAGCAGCAGGAACAACGCGGGTCGGTTCCGGGCGCCGGTGAACCGGCAGGCCACCCTGACGATCGCGGGAGCCCTCGATCCGTTCGCCTGTTCCTTGCTGATCCCGGTGTCCGCTGTCATGCCGGTCACGTCGGCCAGAACATCAGATCTGTGCCCATTCACCGGACTCGCCTCCTCAAGGGCCACGTCCGTACCTATCTCGATCCTGGAGCCGGAAAGTCACGCTGGGTAGAGCCGACCGGCCGTACCGGCAGGGGAAACGTGACAACCTCGCCGTTCACCGCGATGCGGCACGGCCGGCGGCTCCGGCTTGCCACAACGGCAGCCGCACGGTGACGGTGACCCCGTCCGGTGAGGTGATCGCGACCGTGCCGCCGTGGGCGGTGATCAACTCCCGGACCACGGCCAGCCCGATGCCGGTGCCGGCCGTGCCGGTCGCGCCGCGCCCGCGCCACAGCCGTTCGAACGCGTGGGGCAGCTCATCGGCCGGAATGCCGGGACCGGTGTCGGCGACCGTCAGCACCGCGAAGCCGCCCTCGGCGCGCACCCGGACCAGCACCTGGTCGCCGGGCCGGCAATACCGGGCGGCGTTGGCGAACAAATTGGCCACCGCCTGATGCAACCGGTCGGGATCTCCGTGCACCGGCACCGGCATGCCCAGGTCAGCGGTCACGGTCAGGCCGGCGGCGTCGAGCCCGGCCCGCTGGGCCGCCAGCGCGGCCGCGGCGATCCCGGCCAGGTCGGTGCGGACCCGGTGCAGCGACAACGCCGCCGACTCGGCGGCCGACAGGTCGGCCAGGTCCTGCACGACGCGCCCCAGCCGCAGGCTCTGGTCGTGCAGCGCGGCCAGCCGCTCCGGCTCCGGGGCGCGCAGACCGTCGCGCAGCTCCTCCAGTCCGGCCTGCAGCCCGGCCAGCGGCGTCCGCAGTTCGTGGGCGATGTCGGCGGCCAGCCGGCGGCGCACGCTGTCGGCCCGGACCACCTCGTCGGCCATCGTGTCGAAGGCGGCGGCGACCTGGCCCAGCTCGCCCGGGGCGCGCAGGCCGGCCCGGGCGGTGCGTTCACCCGCGGCGAACCGGCGGGCGGTCGCGGCCAGGATCACCAGCGGCCGGGCGAGCCGGCGCGCCACGAACGCGCTGACCGTCAACCCGGACAGCAGGGCCACCACCGCCGCGGTCGCGATCCAGGACCAGGCCACCGTACGGACGCTGGACGCTCCGGCCGGGAAGGTCAGTCGCACCGCACCCACCCGCTCGCCCCGCACGCTCACCGGCGCTTCGACGACCAGGCCGGCGGCGTTGCCCATGCTCTGCGTGCCGCCCATGCCGGGCCCCATCCCGTGGCCCGGCCACACCATGGCGCCGGTGGCGTTCGTGACGGTCAGCCGTGCGCCGACCGCGGCCGCGGCGGCCGACGCCGCGGACAGGTCGATCCCGTCCCAGCCCCCCGACCGCGCGTACGTGTCGGCGACGGCCGCGGCGACCCGGCCGGCGACCTGCCGGCGGTCCTGCTCCCGGGCGCCGGCCAGGCCCAGGCCGGCGGCGATCAGCGCGCCGGCCGTGAGCACCGCGACCGACGAGACGGCGACCAGCAGGAAGGCGGCGAGCAGCCGGCGGCCCAGCGGACCGGTCAGCGCGGCCCGGTCACTGGTCACGTGACCACCCGAGCCGGTACCCGACGCCCAGCACCGTGGCCACGATCCGCGCCGCGTCCGGGCCCAGTTTGCGGCGCAGGTTCTTCACGTGCGAGTCGACGGTGCGCTCGTAGCCGGCGAACTCGTACCCACGCACCTGATTGATCAGCTCGTACCGGGAGTAGACCCGGCCCGGCACCGACGCGAGCGCGGTGAGCAGCCCCCACTCGGTCCGGGTCAGCTCGATCCGGGCACCGTCGAGCCACGCCTCGTGGCGGACCTCGTCGAACCGCAGCCGGCCGCCGCCGAAGCTCGTCATGTCGTCGGCCGCCGCGGCGCCCCGGGCCCGGTGCAGCACGGCCTCGACCCGCAGCACCAGCTCGATCGGGGAGAACGGCTTGGTCATGTAGTCGTCCGCGCCCCGCCGCAGCCCCTCGATGCGATCCTCGACACCGCTGCGCGCGGTCAACACGATAACCGGAAGGTCGCGGCCGTCCCGGGCCGCCGACAGCACCTCCCGGCCGTCGACGTCGGGCAGACCGAGATCCAGCACGACCAGGTCCACCCCGCCGCCGGCCAGCACGCCGATGGCCTCGGCCCCGGTGCCGGTGGTGCGCACCGGGTGGCCGGCCCGCTCCAGATAACGCCGGACCAACTCCCGCAACTCACGGTCGTCCTCGACGACCAGAACGACGCCGGACACGGGCTTCGCGTCCTCCCTCCTGGGCCGGGCAGTGCAATCCATCGGTCACCGCCTGCCGCTCCTCAGGTACCGGCGCCGGAGTCGCCATTCCGCGGCACCGACAGCGGGCGCTCGACGTCGTCGCGGGCGGCCAGCCGCTCCAGCGCATGCTGGTACTGCCCGTGGCTGATCTCACCGCGAAGCAGCTGTGCGGCCAGCACACCCTCCAGGCTCGCCGGCTCCGCCGCGGTGTTCCCGGCCTCGGGGCCACCAGGCGCCCCGGCCTCCTCCCTGCTCGCGCCGGAGGTCTTCGTCCCGGCGGGCCGGAACGCGGACCGGACGGCCAGGCCGAGGAAGAGCATCATGAGCGAGATGTAGAGAATCAGGCCCAGCATGACGGTCACCTCCCATCAATGCTCACCCTGCCCCTCAACGACCGAGATCAGCAGGGACGAAGGTCCCGCCGGGACGGCGCGGCAGGCCCGGGCCGCGGTCACCGCGAGACCCCATTGGTGAAGAGCGCATACCCGCGGGGGTACGTTTGGGCGATGGAGATCGACGGCGCCGCCCTCACCGACGTGATCAAGCGACTGCGCCGCGCCGAGGGCCAGATCCGCGGCATCATCGCCATGCTGGAGTCCGGGCGCGACTGCGCCGACGTGGTCACCCAGCTGGCCGCGGTGTCCAAGGCCCTCGACCGGGCCGGCTTCAAGATCATTGCTACCGGCCTGCGCCAGTGCGTGACCGCCGAGCAGGACGGTCAAGACTCCAGCGTCGATGTGGCCAAGCTGGAGAAGCTGTTCCTGTCACTGGCCTGACGGCCGGTCACGACACCAGGCTGAACGCGGCCTCCTCCTCCTGCGCGTTGTGCAGGCGCAGAATCGCGTACAGGCCGTAGAGCAGCCGCCGCACGTCGGTGACGTCCTCGGCCTCCGCCTCCTGGAGCAGGTCGTCGACGGTACGGCGCAGCCGGCCGATCTGATGTTCGATCTCCGCGTGCGTGCGGCTGAGCCCGCTGGTCGCCTCCGCCCCGCCCAAGGCCCTTGCCATGATCGGCAGCAGCTCCGCCTCCTCGGCACGCTCGTGGGCCAGCAGCCGCAGTTCGAGATCGCCCAGCAATCCGCGGACCGGGCCCAGGTCGTACGGCGGCCGGTCCAGCGCGTCGGCGACCGTGCGCACCTGCTCGACCAGCGGCCGCACCTCCTGGTGCTCGGTGTACAGCCGCCGGGTGATGGCCGCGTCCGCGGTCGGCAGCGCCACGGTGTGCGCCCGCCCCGGGATCAGCGCGGTCAGCGCGACGGCGATCGCCACGAGGTCGATGCCCTCCTGCAGTACCGCCCCGGCGACCGGCGACAGGTATCCGGCGGCCGCCGCCACCATCGCCAGCAACGACATTCCCATCCCGGCCCCGACCGCCCAGCCCGCGATCCGGCGGCAGCGCCGGGCGACGAGGATCGCGTCGGCCAGCGCACCGATCTGGTCGACGGTGAGCACCACGTCGGCGGCCTCCGCCGAGGCGGTCGCGCCGCGGGCAGCCAGCGCGACCCCGACGCCCGCCGCCGCCAGCGCCGGGGCATCGTTGATCCCGTCGCCGACCATGATCGTCGGCGCCCGGTCCTGCTCGGCGCGGACCAGGGCCAGCTTGTCCGCCGGGTCACAGTCGGCGTGCACCGCGTCGGCGCCGACGATGCGCCCGACGGCCGCGGCCGCGTCCGGGTGATCGCCGGTCACCAGCACCACCCGGCTGATCCCGGCGGCCCGCAGGGCTCGCACCATGCGCGGCGCCTGTGGCCGCACCCGGTCCTCCAGCACCAGCACACCGGCCGGCACGCCGTCGACCGCCACGAACACCGTCAGCGAGCCGTCGAGCGCGGCACGCCGCTGGGCGTGCCTGGCCCAGGCCGGCAGCGGGCCGGGCACGACGTTCGCCGCTTTGCCCAGCCGGATCCGGTGGCCGTCGACGACACCTTCGACGCCGTACCCATGACGTTCCTCGACGGCGTCGGCGGCCGACAGCGGCAGTCCCCGGTCTCGCGCGGCGGTGACGATCGCCCCGGCGAGCACGTGCGCCGAGCACTGATCCACGCTGGCGGCCAGGCGCAGTACCTCGTCGGCGGGCACCGTCGCACCCGCGCGGGTGACCACGCCGGCGAGCACCGGCCGGCCCGCGGTCAGCGTGCCGGTCTTGTCGAACAGCAGGACCCGGCCGGCGGCCAGCCGCTCCAGGGCGCCGCCGCCCTTGACCACGACACCACCGCGCGCGGCCCGGGAGATCCCCGAGATGATCGCGATCGGAGCGGCCAGCAGCAGCGGGCACGGGGTGGCCACCACCAGCACCGCCACCGCTCGCACCGGGTCACCGGCGAGCGCCCACGCCAGACCGGCCAGCACCAGCGTCAGCGGCACGAACGCCACCGCGAAGCGGTCGGCCATCCGCACGAACGGCGCGCTGCCCGCCTGCGCCTGCTCGACCAGTCGGACCACACCGGCGTACGTGGAGGCCGCCGCGGTCGCGGTGGCCGTCAGCCGCACCGCCTGGCCGGCGTTGACCACGCCGCTTCGCACGTCCTCACCGGCCCGCCGCTCGACCGGCAGCGGCTCCCCGGTCAGCGCGGATTCGTCCAGGCTGGCCGGCCCCAGCAGACGCCCGTCCACCGGAACGATCTCGCCGGCGCCGACCACCAGCCGATCACCGACGGCCACCTCGGCCACCGGCACCTCCACCGGGCCGGCCGGGGTCTGGCGCCGGGCGGTTCGCGGCGCCCGCGCGACCAGGACGCTCAGTTCGCGGCGGGCCCGGGCCTGGGCGCGGGCCTCCAGCAGCGCCCCGCTGGCCAGCATGACGGCGATCACCGCGCCGGCCGCGGCCTCCCCCACCCACAGCGCGCCCGCCAGCGCGAGCCAGGCGATCACGTCGACGCCGGCTTCACCACGGCGCAGCGCAGCGACCAGCGTCACCGTCGAGTACGCCAGACCCAGCAGCGCCGCGGAGGCCCACACCCGGTCCGCCGGGCCCCGGGCATCGGCCGCGGCCAGCGACAACCCGGCCAGCGACAACAGCGTCGTCGCGGCGAACAGGACCTGCTCACGCCGCTGGGACCACCACCGCATCCGGTCCCCCTCTCGTCGCTCATCTCCACCGTCGGACAACGACGACCGCGCGGGCAGGGCCGGAAGTCCCTGTCCGCCGGGCGGCCGATCAGGTGGACTAGGAGTCGTGATCCGGCATCCGGCGTACACCGTGGAGCCCTGGCGGGTGCGCGAGACGTACCTGGACCGGGAGATCCTGGCCCGCTCCGAGTCGCTGTTCGCCCTGTCCAACGGAAACCTCGGGCTGCGCGGCAACCTCGACGAGGGCGACCCGCACGCCACCCCCGGGACCTACCTCAACTCGTTCTTCGAACTACGGCCGCTGCCCTACGCCGAGGCGGGGTACGGCTACCCCGAGTCCGGCCAGACGATCGTCAACGTCACCGACGGCAAGGTGATCCGCCTGCTGGTCGACGACGAGCCGTTCGACGTGCGGGACGGCCGGCTGCTCCGGCACGAGCGCGAGCTGGACCTGCGCGCCGGGGTGCTGCGCCGCGAGGTGGAGTGGGAGTCACCGGCCGGGCGGGCGGTCCGGGTGCGCTCCACCCGCCTGGTCTCCTTCGCGCAGCGCTCGATAGCCGCGATCGAGTACGAGGTGACTCCGGTGGACACCCCGCTGCGGGTGATCGTCCAGTCCGAGCTGGTCGCGAACGAGACGCTGCCCGGTCCGCTCCGGGATCCCCGGGTGTCGGCGGTGCTGCGCGCGCCGCTGATCGCCGAGGAGCACCACGCCGACGGCACCCATGCGGTGCTGTCGCACGTCACCCGCGAAAGTGGCCTGCGTGTCGCCGCGGCGATGGACCATCTGGTGCAGGGCCCATCCGGGCTGCGGTACGACACCGAGGCGGAACCGGATCTGGCGCGCACCACGATCGCCTGCCGGCTGACACCCGGGCAGCGGCTGCGGCTTGTCAAAATCATCGCGTACGGCTGGTCGAGCCGCCGGTCGCGGCCCGCGGTGCACGACCAGGTCGCCGCCGCGCTGGCCGGCGCCCGGTTCGAGGGTTGGGACGGCCTGCTCGCCGCGCAGCGGGCGTGGCTCGACGAGTTCTGGGACGGTGCCGACATCGAGCTCGACGGCGACGCCGAGGTGCAGCAGGCGGTCCGGCTCGCGATGTTCCACGTGCTGCAGGCCGGGGCGCGGGCCGATCGCCGGCCGATCGCCGCCAAGGGCCTGACCGGCGCCGGGTACGACGGGCACGTCTTCTGGGACACCGAACGATACGTACTGCCGGTGCTCACCTACCTGCGGCCGGACGCCGCCTCCGGAGCGCTGCGCTGGCGGCACGCGACGCTGGGCCTGGCCCGGGAACGGGCGGCGACGCTGGGCTGGGCCGGCGCGGCCTTCCCGTGGCGGACGATCCGTGGGCAGGAGTGCTCGGGTTACTGGCCGGCCGGCACCGCCGCGGTGCACCTGGCCGCCGACATCGCCGACGCGGTGGTCCGCTATGTGCAGGCCACCGGCGACACTGCCTTCGACCGGGATGTCGGCCTCGAACTACTGGTGGAGACCGCCCGGCTGTGGGCCTCGTTCGGTCACTACGACCGCGACGGTCGCTTCCACCTGGGTGGGGTCACCGGCCCGGACGAGTACACCGCCGTCGCCGACGACAACGTGTACACGAATCTGATGGCGCGGCGGAACCTGATCGCCGCGGCCGACGCCGCGGCGCGCCATCCCGATCGGGCCGGCGAGCTCAAGGTCGGCGAAGAGGAGGCGGCGGCCTGGCGGGCCGCGGCGGCCGCCATGAGTTTCCCGTACGACGAGCAACTCGGGGTGCACCCGCAGGTGAACGGGTTCACCCTGATGCGGGAATGGGATTTCGCCGCCACCGGAGCCGAGGACTACCCGCTGATGCTGAACTTCCCGTACCTGGATCTGTACCGGTCCCAGGTGGTCAAGCAGGCCGACCTGGTGCTGGCGCTGCACTGGTGCGGCGACGAGTTCAGCCTGGCGGACAAGGCCCGCGACTTCGCGTACTACGAGCGCCGCACCGTCCGCGACTCCTCGCTGTCGGCGTGCACCCAGGCGATCCTCGCCGCCGAGGTCGGGCACCTGGAGTTGGCGCACGACTACATCGGCGAGGCGGTCCTGACCGATCTGTACGACCTGCACCACAACACCCGCGACGGGCTGCACATCGCATCACTGGCCGGGGCGTGGCTGTCCCTGGTTGCCGGGCTCGGCGGGATGCGCGACCACGGCGGCACGCTCTCGTTCACGCCCCGGCTGCCCGGCCGTATCGACCGGCTGGCCTTCGCCATGCTGTGGCGCGGGCTGCGGCTGCACGTGACGGTACGGCCCGCCGAGGCCGTCTACACGCTGCGCGCGGCCGGTGGTGACGCGAAGCTCGAGCTGACCCATCACGGCGAGCCGCTGGTACTGACCACGGCCGCCCCGGTGGCCCGGCCGATCCCGCCGATCACGCCACTGACCGCGACGCCGGCGCAGCCGCCGGGACGCAGCCCCCTGCACCGCACCCGGCTGATCCCTTAGGTGGCGGAGCCGCGCCGGGCACGCAGCGAGGCCAGGTCGGCGATCTCGCCGGCGATGGCCGGGAACAACGCGTCCGGCAGGTCGTGCCCCATGCCGGTGAACTCCACGAGTTTGGCGCCGCTGACCGCCCGTGCGGTGGCCCGTCCGCCGGCCGGCCGGATCAGCGGGTCCTCGGTGCCGTGCACGACGAGCACCGGCATGCGCAGACCCCGCAGCAGCGGGCGCCGGTCCTCGCCCGACAGGATGGCCGCCAGCTGACGGCGGACACCGTTGGCGTCATGCCCCTGGTCGAAGCTCTGGCGCGCGGCCTCGGCGATGAGCTGCTCGTCCCGGGGATAACCGGGCGAACCGATGATCCGGAAGATGCGCACCATCCGCCGGGCCGCCGCGTCCCGGTCGTGCATAGGCAGCGGGATCAGCGCCGGCAGCACACTCGGGTGCGGGCGGCCGATGTGCGCCGCCGGGGTGGACGAGATGGACGTCAGGGTGCGCGCCCGCTCCGGATGCCGGCCGGCGAGCGTCTGGGCGATCATGCCGCCCAGCGATATCCCCACTATGTGGGCGTCGCCCCAGCCCAGGTCGTCCAGCACGGCCAGCGCGTCGCCGGCCATGTCGGCCAGGGAGTACCCGTCCCAGCGCCGGGTCACCCAGACCAATGGCGACGGCAGGCCCAGCCCGGTGAGGCGGGTCGAGGAGCCGACGTCACGGTTGTCGAAGCGGGCGACCCGGAACCCGTGCTCGGTCAGCTCCCGGCGGAGCCCTTCCGGCCAGAAGGACATCGACAGTCCCAGCCCCATGATCAACAGAAGCGGGACGCCGTCCTCTGGGCCTTCCACCTCGTACGCGATATCGATGTCGCCGTTGCGTGCCGTGCCCATCAGTGGTCCTCCCCCGCCCCGTCACCGGTCATCACCAGCACCTTGCGGGTCCACTCCGCGATGGCGGTCCAGTCCCGCAGATCACGCCGGGGATACCTCCGGCCCGGCGGGTCGGCGCCGCCGAACACGCCGACGCTGACCGGCACCAGCCACGGGCGGCGGGCCAGCGCCCGGCCGAGCTGGTCCGAACTGCTGCGCCAGGCCTCCTCGTCGTCGCGGCGCGGCCCCATCCCGAACACGGCGACCGGTATCGCGCCCAGCTCGTCGCGGTGCCGCCGCAGGAACCTGCGGGCGTCGGGATGCCAGCGTCCGGAATAGAGTGGAGCGCCGAGAATGATCAGATCCCACTGCCCCAGCGGTTCACCGACGGCCCGGGCCGGCGTCAGCACCACGTCCGCCCCGTCCGCGGTGGCGACGGTCGCCACCATCTCGGCCACCTCGCGAGTGGATCCCTTCCTGGTGGCAAAGGCCACGAGAATGCGTGCCATCGCAGCCACCTCCCTGATCCGATCCTGCTCCGCCACACCAACGGCGGTCAGGGCACAAGGTCCCCACTCAGCCACCGGCCCGCCCGGTGCTCCTCACGGCCGCCGGTCCCGGGTCGCGGCGATCAGCACCAGGATCCCGCCGACGACGACGATCGCCGGCCAGACCATCTCGAAGGCGAGCCACGGCACGAACAGACGCAGCAGCAGCACGCCGCCCAGCGCGATCAGCACCAGACCGAGATACCAGGTCAGCAGGCCGGCCGGGGGCCTCGGCCCGGCCGGTTCCGGTCCGCCGTCGTCGTCCGGGACGACGATCCAGGCGATGACGTAGGCCAGCGCACCGGCCCCGCTCGCCAGGGCGAGGGCCACCGCGACGATCCGCAGCAGCACCGGGTCGACGTCGAAATACCGGCCGAGCCCGGCGCAGACCCCGCCGATCACCCGATCCGACCGGCTGCGGCGCAGCGTCCGCGGGCCACTGTGCGACGGCGTCACCATGGCAGGCCACCTCCAGCGAGTAGGAACGCCGGGCCGGTGGGCGGGCGCCCATCGGCCCGGCATCGCTCAGCCGACGAAGAAGATCGGGCAGTGGGCGTGGTGCAGGACCGCCCGGTCTACCGAGCTGAGCCGGCCGCGGCCGGCGGACCGGCCCAGCACCACCGCGGCGGCCCGGCTGGAGGCGTCAACGATCTCGTTCACCGGGTTCCCGGCCACGGTCCGGCTCCGGACGGTCACGCCGCCGATCCGATCCGTGCGATCCAGTTCCTCGACGGGTTCCTTAGTGACGCGCAGCCGCACGATGTCGCAACCGCGGGCCTTCGCCTCCTGCACGGCGAACTCGGACGCGCGGGTGGAGGCGGCGGAGCCGTTCGCCCCGACCACCAGTGGCCGGGTGGCCAGCTCCGGCCCCGGTGGCCAGCCGGGCTCCCGCACCACCAGCACCGGGCCGGTGTGCTCGGCCGCCACGTGGTCCGCAACGCTACGCCGCAGCGCGCCCCGGGCCCGGCCGTGCCGGTGCCCGACCACGATCAGATCGGTGGCGCCGGCCGCCGCCAGCAGCAGCTCGGCCGGGCTCATCCCGACGGTGACCTGAGTCGTTGCCGGGACCGACGGGGCGAACGAACGCACCCGCTCGGTGAGGTGCTCCAGCAGCCGGGGATCGCGGGGCGGCGCTCCGGCGTGCACGATCAGCAGCGCGGCCCCGTGCAGCTCGGCCTCGATCGCCGCCTGATCGACGGAGACGTGGCTGGTGGGCATGTCGTCCACGCCGACGATCACCGTGCCCGCGGTGGCCGGGTCCGCGGCGGGCCGGGCCGCGGCGACCGGCGTCCTCGCGGGTGCCGGGACATACGGATCGACGTACGAGAAGGTCCTGAGGTATCGGTTGATCATCTCGTGGTAGGGCGATATCCGATGCGGGTCACCGGCTCGTTGCCGAGCCTGCTGCTCCACATTGAACTTGTCGAGGTCGCTCATGACCGCCTCCCGACCCATCCGCCTGTGCGCGCGGGAACTGTCGCGGCGCCCCGAAAAGGCCGGGGCGCCGGCGACGTTACCGGCGCTCCTGACTCCATGTCATCGCGGATCCACCGTCCGCGACAGTGCTGTTGGACCTGTTCGCGGGCCGTCCGGCCCGGTTGCCGCAGTGGCCGTCGGACGCGGGGCTATCCGCGGCACCGGCCGATCCCACAAGGCCGCGATCCGGCCGGGCGGTCAAGGGCTTTCGGCCCTGCCCGGCGCGGCGGCGGGCCGCCGGACCAGCAGTCCCGGACGCGGCCGGCAACAGCCGCCGCGTCCGCAGTACTGGTCCTGGCCACGCCCGGTCACGGTTTGCTGAGCCGGTCCATCTCGGCCCGGACGGCGTCCTCGGAGGGCTCAGGGCCGACCAGCACGTCCCAGGCGTGGAACGCGACGCCGATACCCCAGCCGAACAGCGGGAACATCGGCCAGAAGAAGCCATCCGGCGTGGTCAGCCACCAGATGGTCACCAGGAACAGGTTCGACAGCACGTAGGCCAGCACATGCGCCTGCAGCTCACGGCGTTTCCGTAGACGGGTGAGCGCGGTCTGGCGCAGGTCTCCCGATGGATGCGCGGCCGGGACACCGGACGTCGTCGTCATGGTGGTCCACCTTCTCTCCTCGGCGCGGGTCCGTACCCCCACCGTCACCCGGGAACCGGTGGGGCGGGCAGGGCCGCAGGTCACCTGCCGGCCGGGCAGGGCCGGGCCATCCGGCCTCCCCGCAGGCGGCACGCCGTCAGCGCCACGGCGGGACCGCCGACGATCCGCAGCCCGCAGTGCGCCCGGCGGGCCAGCGCGGCGACGGAGGCCGCCGTGCGCGGCGTCGCTCCGGCCTCCAGCACCAGCAGCCCGGCCCGGCGGCTCGCGGCGGCCAGCGTGATCACGGCGTCCACGGTGCGACGCGCCGTCAGGCTCACCACGACCTCCGGGTACTTCCCGGACCACCGGCTCACCAGGTCGATCAGGTGCATGTCCTCCTCCGCGGACGCCGGGCCGGCGCCGACGACGGTCAGCGGGGCACCGCGCCGGCCGGCCTCCTCGAAGCCGTACCGCAGCGCCGTCTCGGCCGGATCCGCACCGATGACGCCGACGACGACAGGTGGCACGCTCATCGCCGCACACCCCCCGGTCGTGGAGCCGGCCCGAGTTCGGTCGGGCTCGTCCGGCTCCAGGAACGCACCACCACCCCGGTGACGGCCGCCATGGTGCCCGCCATCAGCAGCCCGCCGGCGACACCGATCAGGATCACCACGCCGAGCGCCTGGCCCGGGTGCCACAGCGGCATGGTGAAGGCCAGAAAGACCGTGAGCCCGGCCAGCCAGCCGCACGCGCTGGCGAGCACCCACCGGCCGGGTCGCGGGACGAGGTGGCGCAGTACCGTCCACTGCGCCACCCCGACGGAATTGAGCAGGGCCAGGCCGAGCAGCACGGCGACCGGGATCAGCAGCGCGAGCGGCCAGTGCGGCCACACGCCGGCGAAACTCGACGGAAGCAGACCGATTCCATAGGCGAGAACCGCCGCCGCCGCGGTGACCGTGGCCCAGCGCCGTACCGGAAATCCGGACAGCACCCGCCGCAGCACCACCGCCTGCCCCCAGCCGAGCAGCATGCCCTCCACCGCACCGGCCATGAGCAGGGTCCCGGCGGCGACGGGCGCCGCCGACCAGGCGGTGAGCGCCCCAGCCGTGGCGGGCACCGCGAAGCCGGCGAACTCGGCCACCGTCACGGTCGCCACCCACGCCGGCCAGACCTCGCCGGGAACCGAGTTCCGCATACCTTCATCGTGGATCGGCGCGCCGTCGCCGGCAGCGGCCGAACGACCCGCCACGGCAGGTCCTTGCGCGCTGCCCCGGGCGCCGGCCGGAGGGTAAGGCTGGGGACATGGCCGCCATCGAGGTAGACGGGTTGACCCGGGTATACGGATCGGTGCGGGCCGTGGACGGCGTCAGCTTCGCGGTGGGCACCGGAGAGATCTTCGCGCTGCTCGGCCCGAACGGGGCGGGCAAGACGACCACGGTGGAGATCCTGGAGGGATATCGCACCCGCGACGCGGGCACGGTGAGCGTGCTCGGCCACGACCCGGCGACCGGTGGGCCGGCGTACCGCGCCCGGATCGGTGTGGTGCTGCAGTCGGCCGGATTCGAGGAGGAGTTCACCGTGCGGGAGCTGGTCCGGCTCCAGACCCGGCTGTACCCGCACGGCCACGACCCGGACGAGCTGATCGCCCTGGTCGGGCTCGGTGACAAACGGAGCACCCGGGTCAAGGGGCTCTCCGGCGGCCAGCGGCGGCGCCTGGACCTGGCCCTCGGCCTGGCCGGCGCGCCCGAGTTGCTCTTTCTCGACGAGCCGACGACCGGCTTCGACCCGGCCGCCCGCCGCCACGCCTGGGAGCTGATCGCCGACCTGCGCCGGCTCGGCACCACGATCCTGCTGACCACGCACTACCTCGAGGAGGCGCAACGGCTCGCCGAACGGGTCGCCGTGATGCGGGCCGGGCGGCTGCTCGCCGCCGGCTCCCCGGAGGACCTGCGCGCCGGCAGCAAGCTACCCACCATGATCACGTTCGCCCGGACGCCGGAATTCGGTGCCGCCGGCATGCCCTCGCTCAGCGCGCCGCTCGAGGTACTCGGCGCGACGGCCCAGGTGTCCTCGCGGGATCCGGTCGCCGACACGTGGCGGCTGACCGGGTGGGCCCACGAGCACCGGGTCGACCTGCCGGACCTGGCTGTCAGCCCACCGACGCTGGAGGACGTCTACCTCGCACTCACCGAGGAGGAGGGTCCCGATGACCGTCCTGGCTGAGCGCCGGGCGCGGCCGCGCTCCGCGATGTGGGCGCTGACCGGGCACGCCGTGCTCGCCTTCACCCGCAACCCGGTCGCGGCGTTCTTCACCCTCGTGTTCCCGCTCGCCTTCCTGATCATCCTGGCCGCGATCATCGGTGACCAGCGCACCGAGGACGGCGTCCCGATCGTGCAGTACCTGGTCTCGCCGTTCGCCGTCTTCGGCGCCGCCCAGGCGTCGTTCGTGCTGGTCGCCGCGGATACGGCGAGCCTGCGGGAGAGCGGCGTGCTGCTGCGCCTGCGGGCCACCCCGGTCGCGGCGCGCACCGTGCTCGCATCCCGGATCGCCGCGGCGGTCCTCGCCGCCGGGCTCGCCGTGCTGCTGCTGACCACGGTGGGCGTGCTCGCGTACGACGTGCAGATCATCGGGCGCAAGGTGCCGGCCATGCTGATCACCCTGCTGCTGGGCACCTGCTGTTGTGCGGCGCTCGGGCTGGCGCTGGCCGCGCTGACCCGTACCGTCCTGGCCGCGCAGTCGCTGGCGCAGGGGCTGCTGATCTCCCTGGCCTACCTCTCGGACGTCTTCCTGGCCGGGGTCACCCTGCCCGGCTGGATGCAGGGGCTCGGCTCGGCGCTGCCGCTGAAGCACTTCGCGCGGGCCATGGCCGAGACCTTCGAACCCACCCCCGGGTACGGCTTCTCCCCCGGGCACCTCACCGTGCTCGTGGTCTGGGCGGTGGCCGGTGCCCTGGTAGCGGGCAGGTGGTTCGCCTGGCAGCCGCGCGGCGTCCGGGCGCCGAGGACGGTCCCCGAGCCGGCCGCACCGGCGCCGGTGCGGCTGTCGCCGCCGATCCGGCAGCGCCGGTCCGCGCCGGCGCTGTTGTCCGGGCAGATCGCGTACGCCCTGCTGGGCCAGAGCCGTGACATGCTCGGCGTGTTCTTCTCGGTGGCCTTCCCGGCTCTGCTGCTGGCGCTGTTCCCGGCGGTGTTCGGCGGTGGCCGGGTACACGGGATGGCGCTGGCCCAGTACCTGTACGCCGCAATGATCGCCTATACGGCGGCGCTCACCGCGTACGTCAACCTGCCGGAGTCGGTGGTCGCGGCCCGCTCGGCCGGCGTCCTCAAACGGCTGCGGGCCACTCCGTTGCGATTCCGCTGGTACTTCGCCGGGCGGCTCTGCGCCGCGCTGGTCGTCTCGGCCCTGGCCGCCGTCCTGCTCACCGCGGTCGGCGTCGGCTTCCTCGGGGTCCGGCTGGACCTGGTGCGGCTCCCGGCGCTGTTGCTGGCGATCGTCGCCGGCTCGCTCTGCTTCGCCGCGCTCGGCCTGGCGATCGTCACGCTCATGCCGGCGGCCCGCTCGCTCATCGCCGTCACGCTCGGCACGCTCCTGCCGCTCTGCTTCGCCTCGGAGATCTTCGTCGTCGGCGACCAGCCGCTACCGGGCTGGCTCACCACCGCCGCGAACGTCCTTCCACTGCGCCACCTGCTGCGTGCGGTGCTGGCCGCCACCGATCCGGCCGTGACCGGTCCCGGGTTCGCGGCCGGCCACCTCGCGGTGCTGGCAGCCTGGACAGTGCTCGGTCTGCTGGTCGCCGCTCGCCGCCGCGTCTCCTGGTGAGCACCCGCCCATCGGAAGCCTTGCTACGTGACGAATGTCGGCCGCACTGCCTTCCTTCGAATCTGCCGTCGGCAGTCCCGTGGATGCCAGGCTTGCCGAAGGAACAACCCTGGGATGCACCGTGTCCAGAAGCGACGCCACCGAGCGCCTCGATCTGACCGGAACCCGCCGAGGTCAAGTCGGTCGACTACCTTTGCGCCTGGGTCCCCGCCGGCTCAGCAGATCCGGGGTAGCTGCTCGCCGAGCGGCATGTCCAGCACCCGCCGCGAGCCGACCGCGGTGCGCACCGCCACCGGCCCGTCCACGTACACCTCGCCGATGCGGACCGCGCCGGCGCCCTCCGGCACCGGGGCCGGCATCGCGGCCGGCACCGCGTCCGACCGCCTTGGTGTCGCCGGTGACCACCGCGACACCGGCCGCCCGGGCCCGCGGCCCCTACCGAGGCCGCCACCCGCCGCAGATCGTCGATCGGCAGGCCCTCCTCCACGACGTAAGCGACGGCGACGGCTGCCGCTCAGCGATGGGCCGCCTGGGGCGTCCGGGGGTGCCGCTCGTGCTCACCGATGCCGGTCTCGCCACCGGCGGACCGTGAGCCGGGTCTCCGCTCCGGGTCGGCGCCGCTGTCGTGGTGCGCCGGCCAGAAGGCCATCAGGCCGGCCACGGCGACCGCCAGCAGAAGCGGGATGACGATGCCGGCCCATCCGGATCCGGTCGGCATGAAGTGCGGGTAGGCGTAGATCATGGCCGTGCTCCTTCCCTGCCTCCATCGTCGACCGGCCGGCACCGGGCTGTCAGGGCTCATCGGCCCGCGCATGCCGGACCACCGGCCGTATCGGCCTGCGGTGAAGACTCCATAACGTACGGTCATGGAGAATGCCCTCACGTCGAAAGATCACCGAACCGTCGTGGTCGGCGTCGACGGCACCCTGACCAGCACGGTGACCGTCGATCTGGCCGCGACCGAGGCGGCCCGCCGCGGTTGCCGCCTGCTCATCGTGCACGCCTGGCCCGGACGTTATCGCGGCCGGTTCCGCATCCGAGGTCCCCATCACGGCCAGGCGGAGGGCAGCGGCCTGCTCGCGCAGGCGGCCGCCCACGCCACCGCGGCCGGGGCCGGGCCGCCCGTGGAGACCCGGATGAGCGCCGGGCTGCCCGCCGACGTGCTCGCCGTGTGCTCCCATGACGCCGAACTGGTCGTCATCGGGCACCGGGACGGCCAGCTCGACCGGTTGGACTGGGGTTCGACCGCCCGCGCGCTCGCCCGGATCTGCCACTGTCCGCTGCTGGTGCACCGGGGGCGCTTCGACGCACACGGTCCGGTCGTCGTCGGCGTCTCGGCACGGCCGGGAGAACCCGCGCTCGGGTACGCGTTCGCCCAGGCCGCGCAGACCGGCGCCGACCTGGTCGCGGTACATGCCTGGCGCCGGCCGGCCGGCCGCGCCGGACGACACCCGCTGCCGATCGAAGCCGAGGATCCGCAGCGCAGGGCGGTTGCCGACGCGCTGGCGGCGGCCCTGGCCGCGCTTTCCTGGCAGTTGCCGCAGGTCGCGGTCCGGCCGCTGGTCGTACCCGACCTGGACGTGCCGTACACCCTGGACCGGGCTTCCCGGCGGGCCCGCCTGCTGGTGGCCGGAACCGGTGGCCGTGGTGAGCTCACCGACCTGCTCGGTCCGGCCGACGGTCGCCGGCGCGGGCATCACGGCCTGTGCCCGGTGGTGCTGATCCCACCGGGCTGGACGGTGGAACCGCCCACCGGCGCGGACCCGCCGCCGGCCCACATGCGGCCTCGCCGGACGGGGCGGCCGGCCCGTCCCGGCGGGACCTGACGCCCTGTTCGGCACGGCCGCCTCGGGGGTCCGATGGAAGGGGACCGGAAGGAGGCCCGCAACCATGAACCGACAGAAGATCGTCATCGGGTACGACGGATCGTCCACCGCCCGGGCCGCCCTGACGTGGGCGCTGGACGAGGCGGACCGCACCGGTGCCGCCGCCGAACTGGTGTACGCGGACGAGTGGCCCGTCTGGGCTCCGGCCGCCAGCATGGTGCCGGCGCCCGCGCTGCGCCCGGACGGCTACGCCGACGAGGTGATCGGCGGCATGCTGGAGCACGCCGTCGCCGCGGCCAGGCAGACCCACCCCACGGTCCCGATCTCGGCCACCACGGTTCAGGCGTTCGCGGCGGCCGGGCTGGCCGGCCGCTCCGACCGGGCCAGGATGATCGTGCTGGGCACCCGTGGCCACAGCGCCCTGGCCGGGCTGGTCGGCTCGGTCGGCGCTTCGGTCGGCGCGCGCGCCCACTGCCCGGTCGTGGTGGTGCACGGCGAGGTGACCGGCGTCGGGCCGGTGGTCGCCGGAGTCGACGACTCGCCGCTGTCCGCGGCCGTGCTGCGCTTCGCCGCCGAGCAGGCGGCCGGGCACCGGGCCGGTCTGCGGGTGATCCGCCTGCAACGGGTCGATGACCACCACGACCCAGTCGGCGAACTGCTCGGCTCACTGACCGACGAGTTCCCCGGCCTGCGGGTCGAGATCGATGCCCCTCCGGAGAACCCGGCCGCCGCGCTGGTGGCCGCCGGTGGCACGGCCCGGCTGCTGGTGGTCGGCAGCCGTGGCCGTGGCTCGGTGCGGGGTCTGTTGCTGGGCGCGGTGAGCCGTACCGCGCTGCGGCACGCGGCCTGCCCGGTGGCGATCGTGCACGACCTCGGCGAGTCGGGAGAGCTGTCATGAAGGCCCGGGTCGGCGACCGGATCGTGATCGAGGTGGAAGGCCCGAACGGGCACCGTCGCGAGGGCATCATCACCGCGGTGGGGCGGGCCGACGGGCTTCCGCCGTACCGGGTGCAGTGGCTCGAGAACGGCCACACGACGCTGATCTACCCGGGACCGCGAGCCCGGATCGAGCCGGCGCACTGACGCCGGGAGCCGCTACGGATCATCAGGCGGGCGCCGGGACACCGACGCCCGCCCTGTCGTGCCGGTCCGTTCGGCCCTGCTGACCTTTCCCGGGCGCCCGGGACACTGGCGGTAGGCAACGTCGCCGGCCGAGGGAGGCGGACACGATGAACACGCGAGTAGTCGAGATCCGGAATCCGGCCACCGGAGCGGTCACCGGAACCTGCCAGGGGCCCACGCCGGCCGGGTCCTGCCCGTACGCCGGCCGCGACGGGGTCGTGCCGTGCGCCGGGCGCCTGGTCGGACCGGCCGAGGGAGATCCCCGGTGCTGGCCGGTCTGGGTTCCGCCGGGCTGCCGGCAGTGCCGGATCACCTTCAACGACCAGGCCGTCGCCTGCCTGCGCGCCGCCGAGCGCTACCGCGACCAGTGGGACGCCGGCCTGCACCGGGAACGGGAACGCGTCCGGGCGCTGGCCGCCCGCAAGGATCCCCGCTTCCGGGGCATGTCGGATCGGCAGTTGCAGGTCACCGCCCTGTGGCGGTGGCGGCTGTCGGGACCGGCCCAGGGCCTGCGGCACGCCGAGCAGAAACAGCGCGACTGGGGACGCATGTACCTGGCGCTCGCCGAACAGCAGCGGGCCGCCACACCACCGGTGGTGGTGGGCGGCGCCGCTTGAGCGCGGCCGCTCAGTCCGTCGCGTACGGCGGGTGCGGCTTGTCGAACTTCCGGTCGTCGAACGACCAGGTCAGGCTGGAAACCACCGCGACCACGCCGGCGACCTGCCGGGTCAGCCGCCGCGCCAGCTCCGCCGACGAGCGGCGCTCGGCCTTGCCGGAGAGGGTGACCACGCCGTCGCGCACCTGCACGGTGACCCCATCGGCCTCGTCGACAAGGAACGTGCGCAGCACGCCGGTCCGTACGTCGTCGCGGATCTGCTCGTCCGAGCGGCGACAGATGCGCAGCAGGTCACCGCGCGAGGCGATCCCGACCAGGCGTCCGAGGTCGTCGGTGACCGGCAGCCGTTTCACGTGGTGGGCATCCATCCGCCGGGCCGCGGCCGCGATCGAGGTCCGCCCCATCGCCACGACCGGTGGCGCGCTCATCAGACCGGCGGCGGTCCGGGCCGAGGCCTTGGCCCGCTGGTCACGGCGGCGGCGCCGCTCGAGGATCCGGGGGTGGTCCACACCGGCATATTCGATCTTGCGCAGCAGATCCGCCTCGGACACCACGCCGGCGACCCGGCCCAGCGCGTCGACCACCGGGACCGCGCTGATTCGCTTCCCGACCAGCAGATCCACCAGTTCACGGTAGGAAGCGTCCTCGGTGACGGACACCACGTCGCGAGTCATCACGTCCTCGACCCTCCAGGTCCTCACCGCAATCCCTCCTTCGTTGTTCTCCTGTCCTCCACCGTGGTCGTCCCCGGGCCCGGCCAGTAGGGACTTGCGGCCTCAACCGGCAGGGCGCCTCCGGGACCTATGCCTCTGCCGAACGGCATCGGCCGGAATGACGATTCGGGAAGGAGCCCGGGAAGGAACGGACATCATGCGGACACGGAGCGTCATCGGCGGCGGCTGCGGGGCCCCGGCGCTGGTCGTCCGTTGCGGCACGCCGGCGACGAGCCGATGAGCACCCTGCCGGCGGACGCGCTGACAACCGACGGCGGGATCGTTTCGATCCGGCCAGTGATTCCGGGCGATCGTCAGGCCATCGCCGCGCTGTACGACGGGGCCGCTCCGGAGAATCTGCGGCTGCGCTTCTTCGCCCAGCCGACCGCCGCGACCCTGGCCGCCGAGGTCGACCGGCTGTGCCGCACCCAGTCGCCGCACTTTCTGGCGATGGTCGGCTACGAGGGTGCCGAGCTGGTCGGCGTGGCGTCCTGCGACCGGGCCGGGGACGGACCGCGAGGCGATTTCGCCGTCTTCGTCGCCGACCGGCACCACGGCCGCGGGATCGGCACCCTGCTGCTGGAGCACCTGGCGGCCCGGGCCCGGCGGCACGGCATCACCGAGCTGACCGGGGAGGTGCTGCCGAGCAACACCGGCATGTTGCGGGTCGCCCGCGAGTTCGGCCCGGACGGCCGCGCGCAGGTGGTCCAGGGCATCGTGGACGTCACCGTGGACACCGGCGACGTCGACTGCCTGGACTCGGTGATCGACGTCCGCGACCGGGTCGCCGAACGCGCCTCGCTGCGCGCGGTCCTGGCTCCGGCCACCATTGCCGTGGTGGGCGCGGGTCATCGCCCGGGCGGCGCCGGGCACGAGGCGTTGCGGGCGCTGCAGGAGTACGGCTTCACCGGCCGGTACTACGCGGTCAACCGCAGCGGCGCCCCGGTCGCCGGCACACCCGCCCACCGCGCTCTGCGTGACCTTCCCGAGCCGGTGCAGCTGCTGGTCGTCGCGGTCCCCGCGGACCAGATCGCCGGCGTGCTGCGCGACGGTGCCGCGGCCGGGGCGCGGGCCGCCGTCATCCTCACCGGGCTGCCCGGGCCGGACGGGCACCGGCGGCGGGCGGAGCTGTTGCGGCTGGCCCGTTCGCTGGAACTCCGCCTGATCGGCCCGGGCAGTCTCGGCGTGCTCAACACCGATTCGGGCGTCCGGCTCCACGCCGGCCTGTTGCCGGTGCTGCCGCCGCCCGGTGGGCTGGCGATCGCCGCGCAGGCCGCCGCAGTGGCGCTGGCCATGACCGAGCACGCGGTGCGGACCGGCTTCGGCGTCTCCAGCCTGGTCTCGCTGGGCGAGAAGGCCGACGTCAGCGGCAACGAGCTGCTCTCCTACTGGTACGACGACCCGGCCACAACCGCCGTGGCCCTGCACCTGACGTCGTTCGGCAACCCGGCCCGTTTCGCCCGGCTCGCCGGCGCCCTGTCCCGGCACAAGCCGGTGCTGGCCCTGCGCGATCCCCGAGCGCCGGCCGCGGTGGACGCCCTGTTCACCCAGGCGGGCGTGATCCGTACCGAGAACCTGGGCGAGCTGATGGACGCGGCCCGGATGCTGGTCGGCCAGCCGCTCCCGGCCGGCCGCCGGCTCGCCGTGGTCGGCAACACGGCCGGCCTGGCCACGATCCCCGGGCTGGGCGACGCCGACGTGCTCACCGAGCTCGGCAGCGGTGCCCCGGCGGCCGAGATCGCGGCGGCCGTCGAATCCGTCACCGGCGCCGCTGACCTGCTGCTGCTCGTGATCACCGGCACGCGGACTCATCCGGCCGAGGAGATCCTCGCCGCCCTCGCCCCGGTCGTCGACCGGCACCCGGCGCTGCCGGTCGCCGCCGCGGTCGTCGGTGCCGGTGACCCGCCGCCGCGGCTGGGCGCCCGTGGCGTGCCCGTCTACGACCTGCCGGAGCGGGCCGCGCAGGCGCTCGCGCACGCCGCCGGGTACGCGCGGTGGCGCCGCACCCCGCCGGTTGCCCCGGCCGGCCCACCCGGGCTGTCCCCGCCCCGGGCGCGCAGCTTGATCGCCATGGCCCTGACCGAGGGGTCCGGGCGGCAGCCGGCCGCCCGGACCGCCGGGATCCTGGACGCCTACGGGATCCGGGTGGCCGGCCGCCGCCCGGACTCGGCGGTGCACCTGGTCGCCGCCACCGTGCACGATCCGCTGTTCGGCGCGATGGTCCTGCTCGGCGAGGGACCGGCCCGGCTGCCCGGCGAATGGGCCGTGCGGCTGACTCCGCTGACCGAACCGGACGCGGCGGCGATGTGCCGGACGTTGCGCCGGGCGCCGCTGCTGACCGGATCCGGCGGCACCGCGCTGCGGGATCTGCTGCTGCGGTTGAGCCGGCTGGCCGAGAACCATCCCGAGGTCGCCGGGCTCGACCTGGACGTGCTCGCCGCCCCGGACGGGCTGTGGGTGCACGACGCCGACCTGCGACTGGCCCCGGCAGGGCAGGAACCCGACCCGGCCCTGCGCCGCCTGCGCGGACCGGACAGCTGTTGAGGGAGGCAGCGATGAAGATCCGAAGAGCACTGACCGGCCGATCGTTCGCCGTGCTCAGCCACGTGACACCGACCGGGGCGCTCCGTTCCGTCCGCCGGCCGCCGGTCGTCGCCGCGCTCGACCGGGTGGCGGCGCGCCGCCCGCTGCAGTACCTCGGCGTCGTCGATGAGCCGACCGAACCGCTGCCCTCCGACCCGCCCGAGGTCAGCCGCCTGCTCTGCGACGAGGGCTTCCTGGATCAGGTCACCGCACTCGCCGGTACGCTGGGCCGGGATCCGGGCGAGGTACGCGCGGAGGCTGCCGGTCACCTGCGCGAGATGGGCGCCACCCACACCCGGCGGGCCGTGGACGACTGGGGCCGGATGAGCCGGTGGCTGGCCCGGGCGCACGAGCTGGTCCTGGATCCCGAGCAGCTGCGCCGGCTGCGCGCGCTCGACGACACCCGGTCGCTGCTGTTCCCGTTCTCGCACCGGTCCTACCTGGACGGCATCACCGTGCCCGCCGCGGTGTCGGGCAACGGCATGTCGCCCTCGTTCGTGCTGGCCGGCGCGAACCTCGACGTGTTCCCGTTCAATCACCTGCTGCGCCGCTCCGGGTTCGTCTACGTGCGCCGGTCCACCGCCGATCTACCCGTCTACCGGCTGACGCTGCGCTGCTACATCGCCGAGCTGATCCGCGATCGCCGCAACCTGTGCTGGTCGATCGAGGGCGGGCGGACCCGGACCGGCAAGCTGCGCCCGCCGGCGTACGGCGTGCTGCGCTATGTCGTCGACGCGCTCGACGCCTCGGAGCGCGACCGCGCGCTGATCGTCCCGGTGTCGATCGTCTACGAGCAGCTGCACGAGGTCGCGTCGGTGACCGGCGAGGCCCGCGGGTTGCGCAAGCGCCCGGAGGATCTGCGCTGGCTGTGGAATTTCGGGCGCTCGCAGCGGGATCGGTTCGGGCGCGCCTACCTGGAGTTCGGCGAGCCCATCCCGCTGCCGGACCGGCTGGCGGAACTGCGCGCCGGCGACCCCCGGGAGACCCACCTGGTGGAGCGGATCGCGCTGGAGACCTGCCACCGGATCAATCAGGCCACCCCGGTGACCACCACCGCGGTGGTGTGCCTGGCGCTGCTGGCCGCCGACCGGGCGATGACCCTGGACGAGGTGCTCGCCACGATCACGCCGCTGGCCCGGTACCTGACGCGACGTGGGCGGCCGGTGGCCGGCGCGGCGGACCTGACCGACCGGGCCACCATCCGGCGCACCCTCGACGATCTGGTCCGCTCCGGCGTGCTGTCCGGTTACGACGGTGGCACCGACGCAATCTGGCGGATCGCCCCGGGCCAGTTTCTGGTCGCCGCGTTCTACCGCAACACGGCGGTACACATGCTCGTCGACCGGGCGATCGGCGAACTGGCCCTGATCGCCGCGGCCGAGGGCGGCGAGGACGGCCTCGGTGTCGCCGGCCGGGCCGCGCTGCGGCTGCGCGACCTGCTCAAGTTCGACTTCTTCTTCCCGTCGCGCCGGGCCTTCGCCGAGCAGATGACCGCGGAGCTGGCGCTGGCCGACCCCGGCCAGGCGGACGGTCCGCACGAGTTCGGCCCGGCCGACGCGCGCCGCTGGCTGCGGCAGACCCGGCCGCTGGTCGCTCACCTGGTGCTGCGGCCGTTCCTGGACGCCTATCACGTCGTCGCCGACCGGCTGGCCGACGCCTGCGACGATCCGATCGTCGAGCAACGGTTCCTCGACGAATGCCTGCGGGTGGGCCGGCAGTGGGCCCTGCAGAAACGGCTGGCCAGCGAGGAGTCGGTGTCGCTGGAGCTGTTCAAGCCGGCCCTGCGGCTGGCCCGCCACCGTGATCTGGTCATCGCCGGAACGCCGGGGCTAGCCGAACGCCGCGCCGCGTTCCTGCGGGAGATCGACGAAACGCTCCGGCGCGTGCACACGATCGCCGGGCTCGCCGAAGGGGAGTCGTCATGAACGTCACCGCGGCCGACCTGGTCGAACAGATCCGCACCGGCCCGTCCGGAGCACGCGTCGGCGCGTTCTTCGACCTCGACGGCACCCTGGTGCGCGGCTACACCGCGGCCGCCGCCCTTCAGGAACGGATCCGCCGCGGGCAGGCCGGGCCGCGGGACCTGGCGCGCCTGCTGCTGGCCGCGGCCGACGGCGGCCGCGAGGCGCTGGGCCGGACCGGGTTCGCGCAGTTGCGTGGCCACACCGTCGACGAGCTGACGGCACTGGCCGGGCGCCTGTTCACCGAGAAGGTGGCCGGCACGATCCGGCCCGACGCCCGGGAGCTGATCCGGGCCCACCGGCGGCAGGGGCACACCGTCGTGGTGGCCTCCTCGGCGAGCCGGATGCAGGTCGAGCCGATCGCCGAGGACCTCGGCATCCGGCACATCCTGTGCACCGAGCTCGAGGAGCACGAGGGCGTGCTCACCGGGCGCAGCACCGGCGGCATGCTGTGGGGGGAGGCCAAGGCCCGCGCGGTGCGCGAGTTCGCCCGGGCCTCGCGGATCAGCCTGCGGCGCAGTTACGGCTACGCCGACGGGGCCGAGGACGTGGCGTTCCTGGGCGCGGTCGGCCGGCCGTACGCGGTGAACCCGCACCCGTCGCTGCACCAGGCCGCGGACCGGCACGGCTGGCCCGTGCTGGAGCTGCGGGAGCCGGCCTCGCCGGGCCCGTGGGCCTACCTGGGCACCCTCGGCGCCCTGCTGAGCGTGGACACCGGGCTGAGCCTCGGGATGGCCTACGGCTGGCTCACCGGCGACCACCGGCGGGGCGCCAATCTCGGCATCGGCCTGGCCGCCGACACGGGTCTGGCCTTCGCCGGGGTGAAGGTGAACGTCACCGGCGCGCAGAACCTGGAGAAGGCCCGCCCGGCGGTGTTCGTCGCCAACCATCAGAGCACGCTGGACGCGCTGGTGCTGGCCGCGCTGCTGCGGCACGACTTCACCGCGGTGGCCAAGCAGGAGGCCCGCTTCGACCCGCGGATGGCGCTGATCGGCACGTTCCTCGATCCGGTGTGGATCGACCGGTCGGATCCGCAGCGAGCCCGGCAGAGCATGAGCCGGGCGGTCCGCCGGATCCGCGACGGCGAGTCGGTGCTGGTCCTGCCGGAGGGCACCCGGATGCCGACGCCCCGCCCGGGCCGGTTCAAGAAGGGCGCCTTCCACCTCGCCGCGCAGGCCGGGGTGCCGATCGTGCCGATCGTGCTGCGCAACACCGGCGAGCTGGCCTGGCGGCGGTCACTGGTGGTCAGCCCGGGCACGGTCGACGTCGCGGTGCTGGACCCGATCCCCACCGGCGGCTGGACGACCGACGACCTGAACGCGCAGGTCGCCGAGCTGCACGACAGGTTCGCCGCCGTCCTGGAGAACTGGCCGTCGGCGTCGGCGTCGGCGCCGACGCTCAGCGCAGTTCCTTCTTGAGCACCTTGCCGGCGCCGCTGAGCGGCAGGCTGCTGCGGAGTTCGACGACGCGCGGGTACTTGTACGCGGCGAGCCGTTCGCGGCAGTGCGCGATCACCTCGGCCGCGGTGGGTGCCGGCCCGGGCCGCGGCACCACGAACGCCTTGACCTCCTGGCCGAGCCGCTCGTCGGGGACACCGATCACCGCCGCCGTCAGGATGCCGGGGTGCTGGTGCAGCACCTCCTCCACCTCCCGGGGGTAGACGTTGTACCCGCCCCGGATGATGATCTCCTTCTTCCGGTCGACGATGAACAGGAAGCCGTCGGCGTCGAAATATCCCAGGTCGCCGGTGTGGAACCAGCCGCCCGCGAACGCCTCCGCGGTGGCCGCCGGGTCGTCGTGGTAGCCGCGCATCGTGTGGTAGCCGCGGGTGACCAGCTCCCCCACGTTCGACGATCCGGCCGGCAGCGGATACCCGGACTCGTCCCAGACCTGCACCTCGACGCCCCAGACCGGGCGCCCGACGCTGTAGACCCGGCGGTCCTTCTCGGTGCAGTTGAACGAGATGGTCGCGGCGGTCTCGGTCATCCCGTAGCCCTCCAGGATCGGCACCCCGAAGCGCTGTTCGAAGCCGTCCATCACCGGCGCCGGGATCGCGTCGCCACCGGAGATGCAGACCCGCAGGCAGGAGGTGTCGTAGCGGGCGGCATCCGGATGTGCCAGCAGCGCGGTGAACATGGTGGGCACGCCGTCGAAGATGGTGGCCCGGTCCCGGGCGATCGCACCGAGCACGGCGTCCGGGGTGAACCGTGGCACCAGCGACAGCGCCGCGCCGAAGCGGATCCCGGCGTTCATCGTGCTGGACAGGCCGAAGACGTGGAACAGCGGCAGCACGGTGAGCACCA
Organism: Actinoplanes sp. L3-i22; assembly: GCF_019704555.1. NCBI lineage: Bacteria > Bacillati > Actinomycetota > Actinomycetes > Micromonosporales > Micromonosporaceae > Actinoplanes > Actinoplanes sp. L3-i22. The sequence continues at coordinate 5,011,624 of NZ_AP024745.1, read as the reverse complement.
CGTCGTCGGGGCGCAGCTCGAACAGCCGGCCCGGGATGTCGGCGTTCATGTACAGCTGCAGGTGGGTCAGCTCGGCCCCCTTGGGCCGTCCGGTGGTACCGGAGGTGTAGACGATCGCCGCGACGTCCTGCGGTTCCCGGTCGGCCAGCGGCTGCCGCAGCGGCACCGGCACGGTCAGCTCGGCGAACGGACGCACCGGATCGACCGGCCCCGGGCCCGCGGCGTAGCAGTCGGCCACCCCGGCCTGCGCCGCGCCCTTGGTGGCGTCACCGAGCAGCGTGCCCCAGGTGATCAGCAGGCGGGTGCCGGAGTCGCTCAGCTGGTAGGCGATCTCCGGGGCGCGCAGCAGGACGTTGAGCGGGACGGCCACCGCGCCCGCCTTGAGGATGCCGTAGAAGGCGATCGGGAACTCCGGCACGTTCGGCAGCTGCAGGGCGACCCGGTCGCCGGGCCGCACGCCGCGGGCGGTCAGGGCCGCGGCCACCGCGTCGGACCGGGCGTCGAGTTCGGCGTACGTCATGGCGCCCTGATCGCAGATGATCGCCGGCGCGCCGGGACGGGCGTTCGCCGACTCGCGCAGGATGACTGCGAGGTTCAACATCGTCGGCTCCGTTTCTGTGCTCAGGCCGGCCGCCGGGCCGTGGTCGCGGACCGCCGCCGGCGCTTGCCGCGCGGCGCCGTCTCGTGCAGCGCGGTCAGCTCCTGGGCCAGCCAGCCGGCCAGGTCACCGGCCTCGGGCACGGCGACCTGGTCGGTGGTGACGCCGAACGCGGCCTGATCGGTGTAGGTGAAGGCGGCCACGCCGACCCGCATCCGGTCGCCGATCGGCACGTACGGCAGGATCTCGCGGATCGGGCGGCCCAGGATGTAGAGGCCGTTGCGGGGGCCGGGCACGTTGGTGGTGACGGTCGAGAGCGCCCGCTGCGGCAGCCGCAACGCGGTGCGGATCAGCAGCGACACCGCGGCGAACGGCTCGTGGTCGGCCAGATCGATCAGCCCGGCGGTCGCCTCGACCTCGTGGGCGGCGCGCAGGCCGGCGATGCGCTGGTGCACCGCGGCCACCCGGGCGACCGGGTCGGCGAGCTCGACCGGCAGCTGCACCAGCAGCGCGGAGAGCCGGTTGTCGAGCCGGTCGTGCTGGTCGGCGCGCCGGGTGCTGACCGGCACGAGCGTGCGCACGGCGTACGGATCGGGCTCTTCGCCCCGGCTCAGCAGCAGCCGGCGCAGCGCGCCGGCGACCGCGGCCAGGTAGACGTCGTTGACGGTCACGCCGTGCGCGTGGGCGGTCTCGGCCAGCTGGGCCAGTGGTGCCCGGGCGATCGCGTACCGGCGGGCCTGGCCGACCGGGCCGAGCAGCGAAGTCTCGGTGGCCGGCAGGAACCCCTCGGCCAGCACGGCCAGCCCGGCGGCGGTCTCGCCGGCCGGGCCCGGGTCGCGCAGCGTCGCCCACAGCAGCCGGGCCTGGTCGAGCGGGAACCGGGCGAGGTCGCCGAGCGCGCCGAGCGACAGCCCCAGGGCGCCGGCGGCGGGCTCGGGCGTCCACGGGTCCGGGACCGGTGCGCCGGGCTCCGGGCCGGTGTCACAGATGATCCGGTACAGCTCGTTGCCGGAGATCCCGTCGAGCAGGCAGTGGTGCACCTTGGACAGCAGCGCCCAGCGGCCCTGCGGAAGCCCCTCGATCAGCCAGTCCTCCCAGAGCGGGTGGTCGCGGTCCATGCGCTGGCTCATCACCCGGCCCACCAGGTTCGCCAGCTCGGCGTCGCCGCCGGGCGCCGGCAGCGCGGTGCGCCGCAGGTGGTAGTCGAGATCGAAGCCGGGGTCGTCGACCCAGACCGGGCGGCCCAGGTTGAACGGCACCCGGCGCACCCGCTGCCGGTATCGCGGCACCAGCGGCAGCCGGCCCCGGATCAGCGCGGCGAACTCCTGCAGGCCGGGCGCGGGCCCGTCCAGCACCGCGGTCGACGAGATGGCCAGCGAGACGTGCGGGTCCTCGTCCTCGGCATCCAGGAAGGACGTGTCCAGCGGGCTCAGTTGATCCATGACAGTCCCCTTCGCGCGGTGGGTCATCAACCCCTTCACCGTGGCTCCGGAGGCCGCCCCCGGGCAGGGCCGGATGTCCCGTCCTGCCGGTCGGCTCGTGTCACCATTCGTAACCATGGAGGACGAGGAGTCCCGGGTGACGCTCGGGGAGATCATCCGGCGGCAGCGGGAACTGGCCGAGCTGTCGATGCGGCAGCTGGCATCCATGGTGGGGATCTCCAACCCGTACCTGTCGCAGATCGAGCGTGGGCTGCGCGCGCCGTCCGGGCGGGTGCTGCACGCGATCGCGACCTCGTTGCGGACCACGGCCGACGCGCTGGTGGCGCAGGCGAGCCCGGCGACGCCCGGGCCGCCGGAAGTGCTGCGGGCGATCGCGGCGGACCCGAACCTCACCGCCCGGCAGCGGCAGGCGCTCGGCGAGGTCTACTCCGCCATGGCCCAGGTCACGATCGCCCGGCGCGGGCGCGAACGCGGTCCCGCAAACGACGGGCGGCCCGGGACCTGAGTGGTCCCGGGCCGCCCACGGCGGCGGTCATCGCAGAATCTGACGGGCCGTCCGGACGTAGGCCGCGCCGACGTCCTCGATGAGTCCCGCGCTCACGGCGAGCGTGTTCTTCATCCACGGGTACGGCGTGATCTTCGCGGCGTCCTTCTCGAACGCGACGAAGCCGGCGACGCCACGCTCGTAGACGTTCACGGCCAGAGTGCCGATCTCCCGGCCGATCTGGCGCCGTTTCGCGGCGGGGACCGGCTCCTTGCTCTGCTCGGCCTGCTTGGCGGGCCGGGTGGTCGTGGTGGTCATCGCAACCTCCCTTCCTCTTCAATTAGCAGGTTAGCCGCGCACTGCTAACTGCCGTCAGAGCCGATGTCCCCGAGTTGGCACGACCTTCGGCACCCCGGCTCACCGGCTGAGGACCACCTTGAGCGCCCCGGTGCGCGCCGGCTGGGCGAACACGTCGTACGCCTGCTCGAACTCGTCCAGGCCGAACCGGTGCGTGATGATCGGCGCGACGTCGAACTGCCCCGCGACCAGCATGTCCAGCAGCCGCGGGGTCGAGTAGGTGTCCACCAGCCCGGTGGTGATCGTGACGTTCTTGATCCAGAGCTCCTCCAGGTGCAGCGTCGCGGGCTTGCCGTGCACCCCGATGTTGGCGATCCGGCCGCCGGGACGCACCAGGCTCTGGCACATCTCGAAGGTCTCCGGAATGCCGACCGCCTCCATCACCACGTCCGCGCCCAGGCCGCCGGTGAGCGCACGGATCGAGCCCAGCGGCACCCGCTCCGGAATCAGGGTGATGTCGGCGCCCAGGTTCTTGGCCGCCTGCAACCGGCTCTCCGCCTTGTCGATCGCCACGATGTGCGCCGGCGAGAACAACCGCGCGGTGATGATCGCGGCCAGCCCGATCGGGCCCGCGCCGATCACCACCACCGTGTCGCCCGGGCGGACGCCGCCGTTGAGCACGCCGACCTCGTACGCGGTCGGCAGGATGTCGGCCAGCAGCACCGCCTGCTCGTCGGGCAGGCCCTTGGGCAGCTGGTAGGTGGACAGCTCGGCGAACGGGATCCGGGCGAGCTCGGCCTGCACCCCGTCGAGGTGATGGCCCAGCCGCCAGCCGCCCCCGCCGCGGCACTGCCCGTAGTGCCCCTCGCGGCAGAACCGGCAGCTGCCGCAGGCCGTGATGCACGAGGCCAGCACCCGGTCGCCGACCGCCAGCCGGCTCACCGCCGCGCCGGTCTGGACCACGGTGCCGACCGCCTCGTGCCCGAGGATCCGCCCGGGTGTCGTCTCGGGCACGTCCCCGGCCAGGATGTGCAGGTCGGTTCCGCAGATGGTGACCGCGTCCACGCGGATCACCGCGTCGTGTGGATCGTGGATGGTGGCGTCCGGGACCTCGGCCCAGGTGCGCTGTCCGGCTCCGCCGTACACAAGTGCCTTCATGGTCTTTCTCCTTCGTCGTTGAAGGATTTCGTCTGCCCCTGAAGCGTGCGCGGGCGGCGGGGGCGCCGATAGGGCCGAATGGCAGCAGTCAGGACCTACGACACTGTCCGGCGCCACCGATCCCGAGGGACGCTGATCCCAGGCGCCCCTCCGGCCCCACCCGGAGCGTCACCGCCGCCGGAACGACCAGCGTGGCCGTCGAGCCACCAGACCCACCGTCGTCAAGACGGGCACCGGCGACGCGACCGGCCGGTGGGGGCGCCGCGGGCGTCGAGGAGCGCGGGTGATCACCATGCTGAAAAAGATCATTATTGGGTACGACGGTTCGCCGCTCGCCCGTGCCGCGCTCGACTGGACGCTGGACGAGGCGGACCGCACCCACTGCCCGGTCGAGCTGTTCTACGCCGACGAGTGGCCGGCCTGGACGCCGACCGGTGGCGCCTCGTCCGGACCGGACCGCCCGGACAGCTACGCCGTCGAGGTCATCGGCGGCATGATGGAGCGTGCCCTGGCCACGGCGCGGCAGACCCACCCGATGGTGGACGTGACCACGAAGACCGTGCGCGCCTTCCCCGGGCCCGCGCTCATCGACCGGTCCCGCCGCGCCCGGCTGATCGTGGTCGGCGGCCGCGGCCACAGCGCGGTGGCGGACCTGCTCGGCTCGGTCAGCTCCGCGGTCAGCGCGCACGCCCACTGCCCGGTGGTGGTCATCCGTGGCGCCGCTTCCAGCAACGCCCGGGTGGTGGCCGGAATCGACGGCTCCGCGCTGGCGACGCCGGTGCTGGACTTCGCCGCGGCGCAGGCGTCCGCCCGCCGGGTGCCGCTCCGCGTGGTGCAGGCGTGGCCGCTGGCCCAGGCGCGCGACCGCGAGCGGGATCGCCTCGACTCGCTGGTGATCGAGACGCGGGACACCTTCCCGGAGATCACGGTGGAGTCCGAGGCGATCGTGGAGCACCCGGCGGCGGCGCTGGTCCGGGAGAGTGCCGCCGCCCAGCTCGTGGTCGTCGGCAGCCGGGGCCGCAATGTCGTGCAGGGGTTGCTGCTCGGCTCGGTCAGCCAGCACCTGCTGCGCCACAGCTCCTGCACGGTCGCGGTGGTGCACGACACCCTGATGCGGGCCTGATCCTGGACCTTTCCCCGGGCCGACGAGATCGCGCCCACACCGGGGCCCCGGGCGGTGACCGCCCGGGGCCCTCGCGCACCCGCAACCGCTAGGCCGGCACGGGCGCCTCGTCGGCGGCGGGCTCGCCGGGCAGGCGGACCGCGGCGACACCGGGAACCGTGCGGGCCAGCAGGGCGACGACCGCGCGCTGCTGCTCGTTCGGGAATTCCCCGGCAACGGTGATCACGCCGGCCTCGGCCGAGACGGTCCACCGGTCGCGGCGACCCGCGTAGTCGTCGAGCCGGCGCCGCACGTCCGCGGCCAGCACGCTGTCGTCGCGGACCACCGCCCGCAGGATGTCGCGGCGGCTGACGACGCCGACGACCACGCCGTCCTCGACCACCGGCAGGCTGCGTACGTCGTGCTCCAGCATCAGCTGGGCGGCGTCGGCCACGTCGGCGCCGGGTCCGACCACGACCGGGTGGTCGGACATCACCTCGACCACCACGCCGGGCCGGTGCCCGGGGTGGACGACGACGTCGGGATGCCGGATCGGATCGGTTCGTGGCTCGGCGGGGACCCGATGCCACAGCAGGTCGCTGTCGCTGACCATGCCGAGCAGGCGGTCGCCGGTGTCCACCACGGGCAGGGCGGTGACCGCATACGTGGTCATCAGGTCGGCGGCCGTCTCCACCGGCGCGTCGGGCCGGACGACCTGGGCCGGGCTGGTCATGATGTCGTGGACTCGCATGATGATTCCTCCTCCTTCGGTGCGCGGCGCCGCAGCCGCGCGCGGTAGAACTCGTCGACACCCCACACCACCAGCGGGAACGGGGTCAGGAACAGCAGCTCGGTGCCGCCGAGCGCGGCCGTGCCGAACAGCGTCCGCAACGGCGGCAGGTAGATCAGCGCGGCGGCGAAGGCCAGTTCGAACGCGATCCCACCGAGCAGCAGCCGATTGCTGAACACCCCGATCGCGCGCAGCGCGGCGTAGTCGGTGCGGGCGGCGAACGCGGTGCCGATCTGGCAGGCGACGATCCCGGCGAAGGTCATCGTGGTGGCCCGCGCGTAGTCGGCGGCGGGCAGCGTCACCCCGGGCTGCCAGCCGACGCGCCACAGGGTCCAGAAGAATCCGGCCGAGACCAGGATCGCCGAGGTGACGCCGAGCAGTCCCCAGGCCCGCCACAACAGCCGGCGGTCGATCACGCCCTCCTTCGGGGACCGCGGCGGCCGATCCATCAGACCGGGTTCGGCCCGCTCGCGGCCCAGCGCGAGGGCCGGCAGCGTCTCGGTGCCCAGATCGATGGCGAGGATCTGCAGCACGGTCAGCGGCAACGGCACCGCACCGCCGGACAGGGCGAAGATCAAGAACGGCACGACTTCCGGTACGGCGTGGGCAAAGATGTAGAGCACGAATTTGCGCACGTTGTCGAAGACCCGGCGGCCGGCCTCGATCGCGCGCACGATCGTGGCGAAGTTGTCGTCGGTGAGCACCATGGTCGCCGCCTCGCGGGCCACGTCCGTGCCCGAGCGGCCCATCGCCACCCCGATGTCGGCACGGCGCAGCGCCGGGGCGTCGTTCACGCCGTCGCCGGTCATCGCCACGATGTGTCCCTGTGCCCGCAGCGCCTCGCAGATCCGCAGCTTGCCCTCCGGCGACGAGCGGGCGAAGACCACCTCGCGCTGGTCGCCGAGCAGCCGGTCGAGGTCCGCGTCGCTCATCGCCTCGAGGTCGGCGCCGGTGATCACCTGCTGGTGGCCGTCGCCGATCCCGACCTGAGCGGCGATGGTCGCCGCGGTCGTGCCGTAGTCGCCGGTGATCACGTGCACCCGGATCCCGGCCCGGTGGGCGTCGGCGACCGCGGCCGGCACCGCCTCGCGGGGCGGGTCGACCATGGCGACCAGCCCGAGCAGGGTCAGCCCGCTCTCCGCGCTGTCCCGCCCGGCCGAGAGCACCTCGGCGGCGGCGGTGCGCTCGGCCACGGCCAGCACGCGCAGGCCGCTGCGGGCGTACCGGTCGACGGCGGCCGACACGTCCGCGCGCTGCGCGTCGGTGAGCTCGGCGGGACGCCCGGTGCTGTCGAGGATCCGGGCGCACAGCGGCAGCACCGATTCGGGGGCGCCCTTGGTGTGCAGATGGCCGCCGGTCACGGTGGACATGCGTTTGGTGCGCGGGTCGAAGGCGTACAGGGTGCTGCGGGCGGCGTCGCGGACGGTCGCCCGCACCGGGACGCCGAGCGCGGCGGCCAGGTGGATCAGGGCCAGTTCGGTCGGATCGCCACTGTCGGACGGGGCACCGTCGCCGGCCGGGTGGGCGGTGGTGCAGGTGGCGGCCGCGATCGCCAGGGCCCGGGCGCGGCCGTCGCCGGCCGCGGTCGCCGCGTCGCGTTCACCGTCGGACAGCCACAGCTCGGTGACCCGCATCCGGTTCTCGGTCAGCGTGCCGGTCTTGTCGGTGCAGATCACCGTGGTCGATCCGAGCGTCTCCACCGCGGACAGCCGCTTGACCACCGCGCCGGCGCGGGCCAGTTCCCGGACTCCGGCGGCGAGCGCGAGCGTGATGGTCGGCAGCAGACCTTCCGGGACGTTGGCGACGATCAGGCCGATCGCGAAGCTGATCGCGGCGGCCCAGCCGAGCCCGGCCAGCACCCCGATCGGCAGGAACGCCACCCCGGCACCCACCGCGGCGGCCGCGATGATCCAGGTGGCCCGGCGGACCTGCCGTTCCAGCGGACTGTCCTCGGCCCGGCCACGCTGCGACAGCGCGGCGATCCGTCCGATCTCGCTGTGCATCCCGGTGTGCGTGATCACCGCACGGGCCTGCCCGGCGGTGCACGAGGTGCCGCTGAACACCAGCTCCCGGGCCTCCAGCAACGGGCCGGGCACCAGCTCGGCGTCGGCGGCGCGCAATGCGGGCACGGATTCGCCGTTGAGGGCGGACAGATCGACCGCCACGCTGCCGTCGATCAGCCGGGCATCGGCACAGATGCGATCGCCTTCGGCGATCTCGACGACATCCCCGGGTACGAGGTCACGCGCCGGCGCCTCGATCAGCATCCCGTCGCGCAGCACCCGCGCCGATTCCGGCAGGAACGCGGCGAGCGCCTCGACGGCCCGCTCGGCCTGCTGCTCCTGCACGAACGCGAACGCGGCGTTGAGCAGGATGACCGCGACCACGGCCAGCGCCAGCGCGGGGGTGTGCCCGGCCCAGGCGAGCACCGCGGCGATCATCAGCAACACCGCGAGCGGCTGGGTGAACTGGGCGAGCAACTGCCGCGGCCAGCGCCGGGTGTGCCGGCGGGACAGTTCGTTGGGCCCGTACACGGTGAGCCGGCGGGCCGCCTCGCGCGAGCGCAGCCCGGCCGGCCCGGAACGCAGGTGCCGGAACAGTTCGGTCGGCGGCTGTCGCTCGTCGACCTCGGCCGGAGCAGTCATCGTCTGAGCCATGCCCCCAGGGTTGGCCCGGCGACACGGACCCGGTCAGGGCCGAACGTCCCGGTTGCGCGGGGACGTCGGAAACACCCGGGCCGGCGCGGTGCGCCGGCCCGGGCCCGATCACTGTGGCGGTCTCACTTCTTGGTGATCGCGATCTGCCGGCCACCCTGCTCCGGGGCGGTCAGCGGCACCGTGATCTCCAGGATGCCCTTCTCGTAGGTCGCGGTGATCGCGGTCTCGTCGGCGGTGGCCGGCAACCGCACCGAGCGGTGCAGCAGCCCGTACCGGAACTCCGTGCGACCGGCAGCCGCCTTCTCCTCGCGACGTTCCGCGTTCACCGTCAGCACACCGTTGAGCGCGGTGATCCGCACGTCCTTCTCCGGGTCCATCCCGGGCAGTTCGGCGCGCAGCACGTACTCCTGGTCGGTCATCCGGTCCTCGACGCGGATGGCCGGCAGCGGACGCGGGAAGTCGACCTCCAGCCAGTCTGACATGTCCCCGAACAGCCGGGGCAACAGCGACGTCATGTTTCTCCTCCTTCCGGTGTTCCACTTCCATCGCAGCGCGCGGCACATGCCGTGGTCAGGGCCGAATGGCTCTAACCGATGCCGACCGGCGCGGTCGACGATCGATACAGGAAACGGGAAGGAGCCCGTGATGCGGACTGCTGGGATTCTCGTCGGCGCCGACGGCACCGACCACGGCACCGCCGCGGTCCGCTGGGCCGCGTGCGAGGCCGCCCGCCGGGACCTGCCGCTGCGCGTCGTGCACGTCCTGGAGTGGGACTGGGCGGTTTCGCGATACGACTTCGGCGGTCTGGCCTTCGAGGCGGCCCGGTGCTCGGCTCGCGCCGTGGCCGAGCAAGCTCTCCGCACCGCCCTGCAGGCGGCGCCGGGAGTGGACGTACGAGCACACCTGCCGCTCGGGCGCCCGGTCGCCCAGCTGCTCAACCTCTCGGCCGGCGCGACCGAGTTGGTGATCGGCGACCGGGAGCGGGGTGGGCTCGCCGGGCTGCTGCCCGGTTCGGTGAGCCGGCGGGTAGTGGCCCACGCCCACTGCCCGGTCGTGGTGGTGCGCGGCCGGGACGATCCACCGGCCGGGCCGGTCGCGACCGGGGTCGACGACTCCGCGTCCGCCGACGGGACACTGTGCGCCGCGTTCGCCACCGCGGCGGCTCGCGACGCCACCCTGGTGGTGGTCCGGTCCTACCTGCCGCCGATGGCCGCGCACCTGGGCGACGTGCCGGTGCTCGGTGACGAGATGCCCGATCAGGACACGCTGGAACGCCGGCGGCTGGCCGAGCAGCTGGCCCCGTGGCAGGCGAGATACCCCCAGGTGCCGGTGGAGATGCTGCTGTCGCGCGAGGGCGCCGCGGCCACCCTGACCGAGATCTCGCACGGCACGCAGCTGGTGGTCATCGGCGCTCGCGGTCACGGGCTGCTCGGGCGGGCCTGGTTCGGCTCGACCACCTCGCAGCTGCTGCACCACGCGGACTGCCCGGTGCTGGTGGTCCACTGAGGGCGCCGCCCGTTTCAGCTGCTCAGATGCACCGGCCGGCGGGTGATCGCCTCAATGTCGGCGGCGGTCGCGTCCAGCAACTGGTACGCCAGGTCGGCCAGGGCCCGAGCGGTGGCGAGCTCGTCACCGATCTCCGGCACCTCCAGGTCCCGGGGTGCGCGGTGGGCGGAGCCCTCACCCCGCACCTGCGGTCGGGCCTCGGTACGCAGGACCGCCACGGCCCGGGTCCGGCGTTCGTCCTCGTGCTCGTCGATGGTGATCTCGACAGTCCACGTCCGGGTGCGGATCATCACTGCCCCCTCACGGTCGGCTTTTCTCCCATCCCAATGCCGGTGCCCGCCGCCAGACAGTGCTGTTGGTCCCGATTCCGGTCCGATGTTCCCTACCGGTGCCGCCGTGCGGCGGCCACGGTGGAGACAGAGGCCAGGAGAGGCGGTGGCTCATGGACGTGCCCTTCGCGGCGCAGATGCTCCAGACACACGCCGCGGTGCTGTTCTTCCTCGGTGACCGGGTGTACAAGCTGAAGAAGCCGGTCGATCTCGGGTTTCTCGACTTCCGCACCCGTGCCGCCCGGTTCCGGGTCTGCCACCGCGAGGTACAGCTCAACCGGCGGCTGGCGCCGGACGTCTACCTCGGGGTCGCCGACGTGCTCGGCCCCGATCGGGAGAGCTGCGATCATCTTGTGGTGATGCGCCGGATGCCGGCGGAGCGCCGGCTGTCAACACTGGCCGGGCAGTCGGCGCCGATCGCCGGACAGCTGCGGCAGCTGGCCCGGATGCTGACCGTCTTCCACTGCGGTGCGCAACGTGGGCCGGCCATCGACCTCGACGGCTCGCGAACCGCGCTGATCGACCGGTGGGACGCCACTTTCGACCAGGTCCGCCGATTCCGCGGCGGGGTGCTGGACACCACCGACGCCGACGAGGTGCAGCGGCTGACCCACGAGTTCCTGGCCGGCCGGGAGACGCTGTTCGCCGAACGGGTCGCGCGGGGACGGATCGTGGACGGGCACGGCGACCTGATCGCCGACGACATCTTTCTGCTCGACGACGGTCCCCGAGTGCTCGACTGCCTGGAGTTCGACGACCGGCTGCGCCATCTGGACGTGCTCGACGACGTCGCGTTCCTGACCATGGACCTGGAGAAGCTGGGCGCGGCCGACCTCGCGCAGATCTTCCTCGCCGCCTATCTGGAGTTCAGCGGCGACGTGGCGCCGGCGGCGCTGGTGCACCACTACACGGCCTACCGCGCGTTCGTGCGGGCCAAGGTCGGCTGCTTGCGGCACGAGCAGGCGGACCCGGCCGCGGCCGCCGACGTCGCCGCCTACACCGGTCTCACGCTGCGGCACCTGCGTAGCGGCGCCGTCCGGCTGGTCCTGGTCGGCGGCTCGCCGGCGACCGGCAAGACCACCCTGGCCGGGCACCTCGCCGACCGTCTCGGCGCCACCGTGCTGTCCACCGACCGGATCCGCAAGGAGCTGGCCGGGACCGGCCTCGCCGGCGGCGCGCCGGTCCCCTACCGCACCGGGATCTACACCGAGCAGTGGACCGAGCACACTTACGCCGAGATGCTCTGGCGTGCGCGCCATCTGCTCGAGCACGGCGAGTCGGTGCTGCTGGACGCGTCCTGGACCAGCGAACAGCGACGCGTGTGTGCCCGGCGCCTGGCCGCCTGCACGCACAGTGAGCTCACCGAGCTGCGATGTGCCGCCGAACCGGCGACGATCGCCGCCCGGCTGGCCCGGCGACCCGCGGGCGGCCTCTCCGACGCCGACGCCGGCATCGCGGCCGCGATGATCCGGGAGGCCGCGGACTGGCCGCAGGCCACGGTGATCGACACCGACACCCCGGGCGGCACCGATCGGGCGCTGGCCGCCCTGAGCCCGGCATCCGGGCCTTTCGGCCCGGCGTGGTCGGGTCCAGCAGCCCAGGTGACCAAGCAGAGGTACGGCGAATAGTCAGTCATAGGAGTCAATCAACGAGGAGGAGACCATGACCACCACCGGCCGCGAGTCGGCCAACCGTCTCGAGCACGTCCCGGCGCCCGGATCGATGCTCAGTACCGCTGCGGCTCGCAGCCTTGCCGTGCTGCGGATCGCGACCGGTTTCGTCTTCCTGTGGGCGTTCTTCGACAAGACTTTCGGGTGGGGCTACGCCACACCGTCCGAGCGTTCCTGGATCAACGGCGGCTCGCCGACCAAGGGCTTCCTGTCCGGCGTCGACGTCGGCCCGTTCCAGGGCTTCTTCAACGACATCGCCGGGCAGGGCTGGGCGGACTGGCTGTTCATGCTCGGGCTGCTCGGGATCGGGATCGCCCTGGTCCTCGGCATCGGCATGCGGATCGCCGCCGTCGCCGCCACGCTCATGATGGCGCTGATGTGGTTCGCCGAGTTCCCGCCGGCCAAGACCACCGACGCGGGCGAGGCCACCCACTCCACCAATCCGATCGTCGACTACCACATCATCTACGCGATCGGTGCGATCGTCACCGCACTCACCTACGCCGGGCACACCTGGGGCCTGGGGCGTTGGTGGGCCGGACTTCCGCTGGTGCAGCGCAACCGCTGGCTGATCTGATCGCAGCAGACCACAGTCCGGCCGGCCGCTTCCGCGGCCGGCCGGACTGTTCGCGGATCCGGTCCGGCCGTCCAACGGACGGCTCACGCAGGACGTCCGGCCCTGCTGTCCGCGTCGCCGGCGGCGTAGCTGTTGAGGTGAGGCACGCGGGCCGGCGGGCTCCCCGTCCGCTCCACCCGTGCGGAAGGAGCCTGCGATGAATACGCTCACCGTTGTTCTGGTCGTTGTCGGGCTGGTGGCGCTGGCGCTGCTGCTGTTGTCGGTGCGCATCGTCAAGCAGTACGAGCGCGGCGTGGTGTTCCGGCTCGGCCGGGTCGTCGGCACCCGCAATCCCGGCCTGCGTTTCCTGATCCCGATCGTCGACATCATGCACCGCGTCTCGCTGCGCATCGTCACCATGCCGATCCAGTCGCAGGGCATCATCACCCGCGACAACGTCAGCGTCGACGTCTCCGCCGTCGCCTACTTCCGGGTGGTGGACGCGATCAAGTCCGTCGTCGCCATCGAGAACGTGCGCGCGGCCATCAACCAGATCGCCCAGACCACCCTGCGCAAGGTCGTCGGCCGGCACACCCTCGACGAGACCCTCTCCGAGACCGACAAGATCAACGACGACATCCGGATGATCCTGGACGTCACCACCGTCGTATGGGGGGTTGAGGTGACCCTGGTCGAGCTCAAGGACATCCAGCTGCCCGAGGCGATGAAGCGGGCGATGGCCAAGCAGGCCGAGGCCGAGCGCGAGAAGCGAGCGAAGATCATCAACGCCGAGGGCGAGTCCCTGGCCGCCGCCGCACTCGGCGACGCCTCGGACACCATGATGGCCCACCCGCTGGCCCTGCAACTGCGCAACCTGCAATCGCTGGTCGAGATCGGGGTCGACAAGAACACCACCGTGGTCTTCCCCGCACCGCTGATGAGCACGATCGGCGAGCTCGGCAACTTCCTGACCCACGAGAGCGAGGCCAGCCACCGCGGCGTTCCCGGACAGCCCGGCACGGGCATCACCAACGGGGCCGGCGGCGCGGCGGCGGCCCGCTGACGACATCGGTGCGCGGGCGACGACGCGCCGCGCGGCCGACGATCATCCGATCACGGGCAGGCGTCCGGCCCGTGATCGGATGGCGCGCGCCCCGGGTGCGGAGCGGGTCGCGGGACTTTCGGCCCTAGCCGCCGATCATTTCCTCATCAAAGCTATAAAACGAACTATCCGGACACGCGGCTGCCGATGCCTGAGAGTCAGGTCGTCCGTTCGCGCTTCCCGTACATCCACCACGAGATCAAGGGATGCCGCCGACATGATCACCACTCTGTCCCGGAAGTCGAACGAACGACGAACGACGACGGCCGCCGGCCCGTCACCCGACGACGAGGCTGCGATGATCATCGCCGGAGCAGGTGCTCGGCACATCCTCGACTGCGTCCAGGCGAACATCTTCGTAGCCGACCTCGCCCTGAACATCGTCTACGCCAACCCCAGGGCGATGCGCACGTTGCACCTGATCGGGCCGGAGATCGAACGTGTCTTCGGGGTGCGGATCGCCGATATCCTCCACGGCAGCATCCACCGCTTCCACAAGGACCCCGGCCGGATCGACCGGATCCTCACCGATCCCGCCTTCCAGCCCCGCGATGCCGCCTTCACCTTCGGCTCGATCACCCTCGACACCCACATCAACCAGGTCAAGGACACCGGCGGCGCGGTCGTCGGATACGTCGTGGCCTGGGAGGACGTCAGCGCCCGCACCGCGGCCGAACAGCACTCCCGGGTGGTGACGAACCGGCTCGGGGACACGTTGACCATGACCGGCCAGGCCAGCGGCTCCCTGCACTCGGTGGCGAGCGCCATGGAGCAGTTGTCGGCCACGGTCGCCGAGATCGCCCGCAGCGAGAGCCAGGCCTCCGGCGTCGTGGTCGACGCGGTGGCCGCGATCGAGGCCGCGACCAGCACGATGGACCGGCTCACCGAGGCATCCGGCCGGATCGACGAGGTGGTCAGCACCATCTCCCAGATCGCCCGGCAGACGAACCTGCTCGCGCTGAACGCGACGATCGAAGCCGCCCGGGCGGGCGCCGCCGGCAAGGGCTTCGCCGTCGTCGCCGGTGAGGTCAAGGATCTGTCCAGCGCCACCCAGGCGGCGACCCAGCGGATCGGCGAACTGATCGCCGGCGTGCAGACGCTGAGCACCCTCGCCGGCGGCGAGATCTCGAAGATCGCGGCGATCGTGGACGCGGTCCGGGCCAACCAGAACTCGGTCGCGGCCGCCGTGGAGGAGCAGACCGCCACCAACCAGGAGATCACCCGCAGTCTCGCCGAGGCGGCCGGCAAGGTGCACACCGTCACCGACGACCTCGCGACGTTCCTGAACACCGTCACCGGCTGAACCGGACATGCACCCTGGCCCCGACACGCGTCGCGCGGAACGGCGCACCACCGGGCACGGCGTCGCCCGGCGATCTCGTCCCGGTGACCTCATCCCGTCGTGGGCCGGTCCGGCGGGTCATCGGGATAGGCGTACAGCTCGGCCAGCCGCCCGCGGGCGGCGTGCAGCCGGTCGGCGAGCACCGCCAGGAAACGACTGTTGAGATCACGGCCGATCTCCGGGTCGTCAGCGATCAGCTCGCGAACCCGGGCGGCGTCGAACTCGATGGCGTGCATGTCCTCGGCGACCAGGGCGCCGAAGCGCCACCGGTACGGGGCGAACAGCCAGGACCAGCCGAGAACCGAGCCGTGCCGCAGCCGTTCGATGACGATGTCGCCGCGACCGGGAACCGGGAGATCGAGCACCACCGATCCCGAGTTGATCAACCAGAACCGGTTCGCCGGGTCGCCGGTCGAGAACAGCCGGGTCCGGCCGGCGTGCGACACCGGCCGCCCGTGAGCCGCCCACCGGCTCAACCACTCGGCCGGCAGGTCGGCGGCGAAGTCGTGCATGACCAACTGATCGAAGACGCTCAACGACGTCATGACCCACCTCCTGGTCAACGGCTTGATCGTTGCCGAGCGGCTGAAACGCGGCCCGGCCACACCTGACGGTATGGCCGGAGCGACCTGCCCGGACAGAACCGTCAGACCTTCCGTCGGGGCCATCGGTCCCGGTCGCGAGAAGGCTTTTCCGTCGTCGTGTTCGAGGACTACGGCCCGCCACCAACCGGGCCGAAAGCCCTGTCCGGCCGCCCGGCATCGGGCCTACGGTGGCGGCGCACCGGCGCTCACGGCCGGGCGTCGCCCCTACCCCGGAGCCGCTCATGGAGATCCCACCGCTGTGGCGCCGGCTGCTCGCCGAGCTGCTCGGCACGATGCTCCTCCTGGTGGCCGTGGTCGGGGTGAGCGCCATGGCCGCCGAGCTCTCGCCCCACGATGCCGGGCTACGGCTGCTGGAGAACTCCAGCACGGTCGCGCTCGCCCTCGCCGCGATCATCGTCGCCCTGGCCCCGGTCTCCGGGGCGCACTTCAATCCCGTGGTGTCCGCCGCGGACTGGTTCCTCGGCCGTCGCACCGGCACCGGGCTCACCACCGGTGAGCTGGCCGGCTATGCCGGCGCCCAACTCACCGGCGCCGCCGCCGGCGCCGTGCTGGGAAATCTGATGTTCGACCGGCCCGCGATCACCGTCGCGAGCACCGCCCGCGCCGGCCGGCATCTGATGCTCAGCGAGGTGGTCGCCACGGCCGGCCTCCTGGTGCTGATCGCCGCGCTGGTCCGCACCGGTCGCGGCGCCCACGGCCCGGCCGCCGTCGGCGCGTACATCGGCGCCGCCTGCTGGTTCACGTCGTCGACCTGCTTCGCCAATCCGGCGGTCACCCTGGCCCGCACGCTGACCAGCACCGAGTCCGGTATCGCGCCGGCCGACGTGCCGGCCTTCCTGCTGGCCCAGTTCCTCGGGCTGGCAGTCGCGTGCCTGCTGGTCCCGGCGTTGTACCCGCGGACCCGCGGGTCAGGAGCAGGGCACCGACCAGGTCAGGACGGTGCCGCCGTTCGCGCCGGCCTCGACGGTCAGCGTGCCGCCGTGACGCTCGGCCCGCTGCCGGAGGTTGGCCAGCCCGCTGCTGCGGCCGTTGGCGGCGTATCCGATGCCGTCGTCGCACACCTGCAGGGTCAGCCACCCGTCGGCGGCGGCAACGGTCACCTCCACCGAACGCGCCCTGGCATGCCGGGAGACGTTGGACAGCGCCTCGCGCAGGACCGCCACCAGGTCGTCGACCAGCTCACCGCGAACCGTGTCGAGCAGGCCGGAGAACCGCAGCGACGGCTCGAACCCGAGCGTATCGCGGGACTGGACGACCAGCTCCAGCAGCCGGGACCGGGTGGTGCCGGCGTCGTGGCGCCGGCTCTGCTGCAACGCGAAGATCGTGGTGCGGATCTGGCCGATGGTGTCGTCGAGCTCGTCGATGACCGTGCCGATGCGGTCGCCGGCGGCGCCCGGCCCGACCCGGGCGGCGACCGTCTGCAGCGACAGGCCGGCGGCGAACAGTTTCTGGATGACGTGGTCGTGCAGGTCGGCGGCGATCCGCTCGCGATCGTCGAGCATCGCGGCGCGCTGCTGCTCCGCCCGGCCCTCGGACAGCTCGATGGCGACCGCGGCCTGCGCGGCGAAACTGCCGGCCATCTCGAGCTCCTCGGCGGCGAAGCCGGCCGACCCGCGGCGGCGGAACGCGCCGAGCACGCCGAGCACCCGCGACGGGCCGCGCAGCGGCAGCATCATGGTCGGTCCCACGTCCAGGGCGCCGACCGGCGCCGGACTGATGCCGGCTTCGTGCGGCTCGTTCAGCCGTAGCGGCTCCCCTTCCCGGTAGACCTTGCCGCTCAGTGAACCGTCCATCGGCAGCACCCGGCCGACCAGGCCGTCGGCGCCGTCGCCGACGGCCACCTCGATACCCAGCGCATCCCCGGAGGGCACCGGCAGCACCACGACCACGAGGTCGGCCCGGGCCAGCTCGCGGCTGCGGTCGGCGATCAGACGCAGCGCCGTGCCCTCCTGGTCGTCGGCGGCCAGCAGCTCCGCGGTGATCGCCGCGGAGGCCTGCAACCACTCGCCGCGGCCCCGCGCGAACTCATACAGCCGGGCGTTCTCGATCGCTACCGCCGCGGTCGCCGCCAACGCGCGGACCAGTTCCTCGTCCTCCTGGCTGAACTCGCCCTTGTCGCTCTCGGCCAGGTACAGGTTGCCGAAGACCGTTCCGCGGATCTCGATCGGCACGCCGAGGAAGCTGTCCATCGGCGGATGCCCGGACGGAAAACCCGAGGACCGGGCGTCGTCGGCGATGCGGCGCAACCGGATCGGCCGCGGATCGTCGATCAGCGCGCCGAGCAGGCCCTTGCCGTGCGGGAGATGCCCGATCCGGTCGACCGCGTCGTCCGGCATGCCGACGTGCACGAACTCACTCAGCCCCCCGCCCGGGGCGATGATGCCCAGCGCCGCGTAGCGGGCGCCGACCAGCTCCCGGGCGGCCTCGGCGACATGCTGCAGCACCACGGGCAGTTTCAGCTCACCGACGATCAACCGGTTCGCCCGCAGCAGGCCGCGCAGCCGGCCTTGTGTGGCCATCACCTCCTCGGCCCGGCCGACCAGCTGACTCAGCAGCTGGTCCAGCTCCAGGCGAGGCAGATCCGGAAACGTGAGCCGGGAAGCCGCCTCGGCGGGCTCCCCCGGTTGGTCCCGCTCATCGGCCGACATGAGGACCCTTCCGGCAAGCTTGCACCGCCGCGGTGACGGCTGTGCACAGAGTAAGCCAGCAACGGCCATCGACGACAGGCCCGGTCGGCGGGGCCGGCATCGCGTCGATCGCCGGCTGGAACGCCTACGGGCGCGGCCGCGGCGCGACGGACGGTACGGTGCCGGACATGGTTGCTGCACTGCCCACGAAGCTCGCCACCCGGCCGGTCGAAGGGCTCCGATGACACCGGTGAGCGGGCCGGTCCGGGCGGCCGTGCACCGTGCCGACCTCGACTGGCTCAGCGCCCACCTCGGCGCCGGCAGGTGCACGCCGGCGGTGCTGCGGCTGCTGGTCCGCCACGCGGATCCGCGGCTGCGGCACCTGGGCCTGGACCGCCTCGACGCGCGGCTCTCGGCGCACCGGGCCGACCCGGCCGAGCTCGCCGAACTGGCCGAGCTGCTGCCGCGGACCCCGGACGGGCCGCCGGAGACCGCGCTGCTGCTGGCCGAGCTCTGTCACCGGCTCTGGCGCTACGCCGCCCGGCCGCGGTGGCGGACCGCCGGCCTGCCGGCCCGGGTGCGGATCGCCTGGCTGCGCACCGAGCTCCGCAACGAGCCGGCGACCGTACGGCACGAACCGGCCGGTGAGCTGCTCTACCAGGCCGTCGAGTCGATCACCGCCGCGGACGCGGTCCGGCCCGAGGAACTGGTGCGTGAGCTGGCCGCCAGTGGGGATCCGGTGCTGCGGGAAGCCGCGGTGCGCCTGATCCGGGAGGGGGTGCACGGCGCGCTGCTGGCCCCGGGCCGGGCCCGCGAGCACCTGGTCGAGCTGCTCGACGGCCCGAGCGCCGCCGCCGCGCTGCGTGAGCTGGCCGAGCCCTGGGCCGCGGTGACGCCGATCCCCCGCGAGCGCCTGCCGGCCGTCGACGACGTGATCGCGGTCGCGGCCCGGCACGGGCACCCGGAGCTGCTGCGGGACATCCTCGCCGACGAGGCCCGGCCGCCACGGGCGCGGCAGGCGGCGCTGCGGGCGCTGGGCGAGCTGGCCGGGCGCGAGCACCTCCCGGAGCTGATCGCGACCGCGAACGCCGACCCGCTGCTGTTGGGCGCGGCCGCGGTCGACTGCCTGCGGGCGATGCACCGGCGCGGGCTGTTCCCCGGCGGTGACGACGCGGCCGCCGTGGTGGCCCTGGCGCTCGCCGACCACACGATCGACGCGGCGCGGGTCGCCACGATCCTGTTCACCTGCCGGCACCAGGCGTTCGACGCGCTGGTGAGCGGGGAAGCCGACGATCCGGGGTGGCCGCGGCGGCTGGCGCTGCTGGTCGCTCTCGCCCAGCAGGGCAGCGACGACCTCGCGGTGGGTGACGCCGTCACCCGGCTGCTGCCCTCGGCCTCGCGTCCCGAGGTCCTCCTGGCCGCGATCCGTACGCTGGGCTACCAGCCGGCGGAAACCGCGGTTCTCGACCTGCTGCCCCGGGCGCCCGCGGCGGCGCTGGACGCGCTCGAAGCCATCGGCGGTGCGCCGACTGTGACCGTGCTCCGGGACGGGCTCGGACTGGGCCCGGCCGGTGATGGCGTCGCGGCGCATCTGCGTCCGGTGCGCCATCGCGCGCTCGAACTGCTCTGGCATCTCGCCGACGAGCCCGGCCTGCGGCGCGCGATCCTGGCCCGGCTCGACCCGCGCGACGTGCCGCGCCGGATCCGGAGCGACCTCGGCGGACCCGACCGCGACGAACTGGCCCTGCTCAGCGCCGGTGTCGACCGCGGCGAACCGGCCCGGGCCGGGGCCGGGGCCGATCCCGGCGACGCGGTGCGGACGCTGATCCGGCTGGCCCGCAACGGCGACGCGACGGTGCTGCCGGCCATCGCCGATCTCCTGCTGCGCGTCACGGCCGATGTGACGGTACGGACCGAACCGGGCGAACCCGCCGTGCCCGGCGAGGTGGTGGCCGCCGTGCACGCGCTCGGTGCCCGCTTGCACGAGCGCGGCAAGCTGCGGCCGTTCTGCCTGCGCGCGGCGAGCAGCGCGGACGCCGCCGGGCACGCGCTGGTCGCGACGATCGCGCTGGACCTGCTCGACCGCCCCGATCTGTCCGACCCGGAACGGGCCGTGCTGCTGGCGCTGCTGCGCGAAGCCCCGTACCCCGGCACCCGCGCCCGCGTGCACCGGCTGCTGCGGCACCCCGACCCGCACGTCCGCAAGCACGTCATCGCCGTGCTCACCGGCGACGACGCCGAGGCGCTCTCGGCGAGCCTGATCGCGCTGACCACCGCGCCGGACCCGCAGACCGTCCGGTCGGCGCTGCTCGCGCTGGGCGAGCTGCGGGCCCGGTGGGCCGCCCCGGCGATCGCGGCGTGCCTGCAACACCCGGTGATGAACGTCAAGAAGACCGCCGCCGCGGCGCTCGTGCGGGCCGGCACGCCGGCCGCGGTGCCCGCGCTGCTGTTCTGGCTCGGCCACCACGACAACCCGGGCCTGCGGGCCACCCTGGTCGAGGCGTTGCGGGCCGTCCTGGGCACCGCCTACCCGGCGACCGTGCTCGCGGCGGCGGAGCGGGCCGGCGACGACCGGACGCGCGAGCTGCTGCTCGACGGGCTCGGGCACGCGCTGTCGGCGCGCGCGGTCGGCGCCCTGGCCGAGCAGGGCTCGCCGGTCGCGCCGATGCTGCTGGAGCTGGTCGCCGCGGGCCGGGTGCCACTGGGCGCCGGGACGGTCGAGGACCTGGCGGCGCAGCTGGCGGCGCACGGGATCGCGGCGCCGGCCGGGCCGGCCGTGACCCCCGGCGACGACGACATCGACCTGCTCACGCTCGACGACTGGGACGACGGGATCGCCCGGCGGATCCTGGACCGCAGCGCGTCGCTGGGCGCCGGGCAGCTCGACCGGCTGCGGCCGACGCTGGCCGGGTGGCTCCGGCTGGCCACGCTGGTGCCGGAGGTCCGGACGGGCGCGCTGCGGCTGGCGCTGCGGATCTGCCCCGCGCCGTGGTCGGCCGGCGAGGTCGACGCGTTCGGGCGGGCGGTCCCCGCGCTGGTCGACGGGCTGGCGGGTGAGCGCGACGAGCTGTTCGCGGTGCTGGAGGCGGTCGTGCCGGCCATGGAAGCGGCGCGGGCGCTGGAGGTGGCCGCGCGGATCCGGGGGCTGGCGCCGAGCGCGGGCGGGCGGCGCTCGCCGCTGGCGCTGCTTCGGCGGTGCGGTGCGATTCTGACTCGTACGGACGTGGAGCAGGCGCTCGCCGCGGCGCGGCTGGGGCCTGATCCGTGGCTCGCCGAGACGGCTCTGCTGCGGGAGGCGTTCGAGCCCGGGCCGGACGAGGACGCGGCGTGGCGGGTCGCGGTCGAGGCGGCGGTGCGCACGACGTACCAAATCAAGGAATTTCGGTCTTTTGATGGTGATCGCACGGTGGCCTCGGCGGCGCGACTCAACGCGCTGATCGCGGTGTTCCCGGCGGCGGGTCAGGATGTTCGCGGCGTGCTGCTCGACTGGATGGAGGCCCTGCAGCCGATCGACGCGCCACGATGGACGATCGCCGAGAGCGCGCGACGCCCCGCCGAGGTTGCCCGGCAGCCGCACGACGGTGACCTGGATCAACCGCGGTCGGCGGCCCAGCGCGCACGTCTGCTGGCTCTTCTGGAATCGGCGGACGCGAGCCGGCGCGATGCCGCGGCCGTGGCGTTGCTGGAGTGGCCCGAGCCGGAGATCCGGCAGGCCGTGGTGCACGCGTTCCTGCACGGGCGGGTCGATGTGACGATCACCGGCACGGTGGACTTCATCGAGGCCGGCGCCGATCCGGAACGGACAGCTCGGCTGGCGTGGCAGCTCGACGCGGCGGCCTTTCAACGGCTTGTGCCGGCGCTGCTGCAGTGGTGGGAGCACGATGACGCCCGCACCCGGGCGGCCGCCGGGCGCGCGCTGCGCGGGTCTCCCGGATCCGCCGACGCGCTGGCCGAGAATCTGCGCGAGCGGCTCGACGCCGGGGCCTGGGGGTTCCTCGATCTGCTGGCCGGGCGGCCGCTGCTGCGTACGCCGGCGTTGACCGAGCTCTCCCGGCGGCTGCGGGCCGAGGGGCGCGAGGATCCGCTGGTGCTGGTGGACGGGCCGCTACGCGATCCGGGCGCTGCAGCCGAGGACGCCGCCGCGCTGGCGGCGCTGCGGGAGCGGCCGGCGCCGGCCGCCGGCGGGCCGTCGCGGCAGGAGCTGGTCGAGCTGATCCGAACCGGTCGGGCCGAGCAGGTGCGGCGGGCGCTGACGCTGTTCGCCGAGACCTGTCCGGACGATCCGGAACTGGAGAAGTTGCTGGCCGGGCTGCTGGAGCATCCGCAGGCGCGGGTGCGGCTGCACGCGCATCGCATCGGGCGGCGGGCGCTGAGCCGGGCCACCTATCTGGGGCACACCGTGGTGCTGCTCGACGATCCCGAGCCCGGTGTGGTCCGGTCGGCGATCAACACGCTCAGCCATGCCGGGTATCGGCCGGCGATCGCGGCGATGGTCGAGTTGCTCGGGCATTCGCACGTCACGGTGCGGCGGGCCGCCGCGGACGGGCTCGTCCGGTTCGGACCGGCGGCGGTTCCGGCGCTCACCCGGGCGGCCGCCCACGCCCGGCCGGACCGGCGGATCCGGTACACCGCGGTCCTCGACCAGATCGCCGGGTGAACCCGTCCGGGTGTCGACACGCATCGTGACGGCTCTCTACGATGCACGGGTTCCCAAACTGCTTACCAGGTTGTTGGTCATTGTTGGCCGCCGTCGAACGGATGTACTATTCGCCGGGTGAAGGCGAAGCGGCGGAGGAAGGCGTTGCGGCCGATCGCGGCGCCGTTCGTCGTCGCCCCGCCTACGGGCACCCGCATCCGGACTAGGCTGCGGCCCAGCACCGGCGAGGCTGCTGTCCTGGCACAGGTCGGAGCCTTCCTCGGTGGGCTGTACCGGGCTGATCTGGCCAGGCGTGTCCGGCTCGGCAACGTGTCCGGCAAGGACGCCCAGCGCGCGCGACGTAAGCGGGAGTTGACCGCGGTCACGACCTCCCGGTGGGCCGGCTCGATCACCCGGACCGCCGAAGACCAATACCAACTCGGCATGCGGGCTCTCAAAGCCGACGTGTCGAGCCTGAGCAAGGCCCTGACCGTCCTGGAGGGGCGGATCGGCGCCCCGGTCGGCGGCCGGGCCGGCCGGACATTCGGTTATGCCAGCCGCCGCGAGCGGGCCGCCAAGCAACAGCGCCGCCAAGCCGTGGCCGCCCGCCACACCGCCGCCCGAGATCGGTTGGCCGATGGTCGTCCGGCGATCGTTGCGGGCGGACGGCGGCTGGCCAAGACCCGCCACCGGCTCGGCAGCGCCGGGCTCACCGCGGCGCAGTGGCGGGCCCGGTGGGACGCGTCCCGCATGTTCCTGACCGCCGACGGCGAGACCGGTGTCCCGCACGGCAACTACACGATCACCGTCACGCCCGGCGGCGTCGTGTCGATCGCGCTCCCGTCCCAGCTCAAGCATCTGGCGAACGCCGGACGCGGGCGATACCGGCTCACCGAACCGGTCGCGTTCACGCATCGGGCCGGGCAGTGGGCCGACCGGGTCACCGCCGACCGGTCGGTGCGTTACGACATCCGCTTCGATGCGGTGCGGGGCCGCTGGTACCTGGACGCGTCCTGGACAGTTCCGGCCTACACGCCCGGCCTGGACGCGCTCGCCGGCGGCAGGTTGCTGGGTATCGACCTGAACGCGGATCATCTCGCCGCGCATGTCATCGACGCGCACGGCAACCCGGTCGGCGCCCCGATCACCATCCCGCTCGACCTTTCCGGCCCGGCTTCACAGCGTGACGGACGGCTGCGCGCCGCGATCAGCCACGCCCTGCACCTTGCGCACCTGCACGGCTGCCCGGCGATCGCGGTCGAGAACCTGGGCTTCGCCGACGCCCGTGCCACCGGCCGGGAGACCCTCGGCCGCGGTGCGCGGCAAGCGGTTCCGGCGCACGGTCGCAGGGATCCCCACCGCACAGTTCCGGGACCGTCTCGCCGGCATGGCCTCCACCGCCGGGATCGCAGTGATCGCCGTCGACCCCGCATACACCTCCAAATGGGGCGGCCAGCACTGGAAACCCGCCCTCACCAGCAAGACTCCCACCGCGACCCGGCATCACGCCGCCGCGGTGGTGATCGCACGACGCGCCCACGGCTTCACGGCGCGGCGACGGTCAGGTGTCACCCGGACACGACCAGCGGATCGTGCCCGGGAAACTACCGGCCAGGCCGCACCCCACACCACGGGCGTCAGGGAACAACACGGCCCGGTCGAGACGGCACGCACCACACCCGTGGACAAGACGCGCCCGGCCCCGACCAGAAACCCCGGCGTTCCCCGGCCTCGAAGACCGCTCGCGAGGCCCCCGACCCCCGGTCGGGACCGACGCATTGACCAACTATGGCCGATACGCTGAGGAACGGTACCTGCAGGAAGGGTGCGCCCGATGGTCCCGCCCGGAAGTCTGTACTTCTACCTCAGCTACGCGAAGGTCCCACCGGCGTTCGGCCGGCCGTTCGAGCGCCGCGACGGCCTGGTCCACACGTTCTTCACCGACCTGTCCGCATCGGTGGGACGGCTGGCCCGCGGCGGCTCGCCGCAGGTCGGCCTCTACGACGGCGTGCTCGATCCGGGCGCCGACGAGCGGGCCGCGGTCCGCCGTGGACTCGGCCGGGCCGAGGTGCTCGTGCCGCTGTGCTCGGCGCGATACGCCCGCAGCGACTGGACCGCGTGGGAGCGCCGCTGCTTCGCCAAACGCGTGGAGCTGGCCCACGCCGATCCGGCCGATCGGATCAAACCCGTGCTGTGGCTGCCCGGCGAGGACGCCGAGCAGTTCGGGTTGCGGGGCCTCGACGACGACGTCCCGCGGTACAAGGAGCTCGGGCTCGGGGTGCTGTGTCACGCCGGGCGGCTCGACCACGCGTACCGGACCATCGTCGACCGGGTGGCGGACCGGATCGTGCGGACCGCCGAGCGCGCGCCGATCGGCCCCTCGGAGGTGCCCGAGGTCGCGGCGGACAGCCCGGTCGGCCCGGCCGGCGCGGCCGTGCTGATCGCGGTCCACCCGGCCGCCGGCACCACCGCGGAGCAGTGGGCGCCGTACTCGGGCGCGCCGCACGACTCGATCGCCGAGCACGCCCGGGGCGTGGCCCGGCGGCTGGACCTCACGGCCGCCGTGGTGACCATGCCGGGCGCGGTGCGGCTCTGGCAGCGCCGGCCCGCGGTCCTGTTGATCGACGCGGGACTGGCCGCGGACCCGGACCGGCGCGAGCAGCTCGCCGGCGTGCTGCGCGCGCTGCCCCGGTGGGTGCTCCCCCTGGTGATCGCCGACCGCGACCGGCCGGCCGAGGCGCGGCAACTGCGGGCCCGTCTCGATGCGCTCGGCGCCGGATCGGCCCTGCCGGTCGCCGATCACGCCGGGGCCCTCGCGGAGTTCCTGCCGGGCCTGCTCACCCAGGCCCGCAGCCGCTACCTGCACGACATGCCCCGGCGGTACCCGAAGAAGCCGAGGCTGGCCACGGCCGAGCCACGGCGCCGGCCCACCAGGGACGAGCCACGATGACGACGGAACCGCTCGGCAAGGTCGTCACGTTCTACTCGTTCAAGGGCGGCACCGGCCGCACCATGGCGCTCGCCAACGTCGCCTGGATCCTGGCCGCGAACGGCAAACGGGTGCTCGCCGTGGACTGGGACCTGGAGTCGCCCGCGCTGAACCGGTACTTCTCGCCGTTCCTCGACCGGGACGCCATCAAGCGCCGGCGCACCGTGATCGGCCTGATCCAGGACTTCCAGGACCACATGGCCCGCCGCGACGAGATCGACCTGGATGAACCCGACTATGCCCGGCACGCCGACCTGGCCGATCGGGTGATCCCGCTGCGGTGGGCGGGGTTCCCCGCTCCGGGGCGGCTCGACCTGCTGGCGGCCGGGCGCCTGAACCGGGACTACGCCACCGTGCTCGCCGGGCTCGACTGGGACGACTTCTACGAACGGCACGCCGGCGGCCACTTCCTCGACGCGCTGCGCGCGCGGATGAAGAGCGACTACGACTACGTGCTGATCGACAGCCGCACCGGATACAGCGACATCGCCGACGTCTGCACCGTGCACATGCCGGACACGCTGGTGGTCTGCTTCACCCTCAACGAGCAGAGCATCGAGGGCTCGGCCACGGTGGCCCGGCAGGTCGAGGACCACCAGCGGCACGTGCGCATCCTGCCGGTGCCGATGCGGATCGACGCCGCCGAGAAGGACCGGTCCGACGCCGCCCGGGCGTTCGCCAAGGAGCGCTTCGAAGGCCTGCCGGAGGCCCCGGACCGGGCGGCCCGCGAGGCGTACTGGGATCAGGTCTTCGTTCCCTACCAGGCGTACTACAACTACGAGGAGCGGCTGGCGGCCATCGGCGACACGCCCGGCGCCCAGGGCACGCTGCTGGCGGCGTACGAGCTGCTGACGAGCCGGCTCACCGACGGCGAGGTGTCGGCCCTGCCGAGGATGGACCCGGACGTACGGCAACGGGTCAACGAGATGTTCGAGCGGCGGCTGACCGTGGCCGAGCGCGGCATCGCGCTGTGGTACGCCCGCGGCGACCGGATCTGGGCCGAATGGCTGACCGACGTGCTGAACCGGGCCGGCATCCGGGTCGCCGACCCGGGTGCGGACCCGGAGGCGGACACCGGCGGCCATCGGGACCTGCTGATCGTGTCGGAGCGCTCCGAGGTCGAGGGCGATCCGCGGCTGAGCTCGGTCAGCCGGCTGCGGCCCACCGCCCTGGCGGTCGTTGTCACCGGCAGCGCACGGACCGCGCCGCCGGCCGACCGGCGTGCGACCTTCCTGACCGGGCTCGGCGAACAGGACGCGATCCAGGCCGTGCTGCGCCTGGTCGGACACGCCGGGGCGGTCGGGCCCGGCGCCGTCCGATACCCGCTCGACGAGCCCCTCGCGTCCAACCTGGATCCGCGCAACCAGCGGTTCACCGGCCGGGAGTCCGAGCTGAGCGAGGTCCGGCGTCAGCTGCTGGCCGGCGGCTCCGGTCCGGTGTCGATCGTCGCCCTGCAGGGCATGGGCGGTGCCGGCAAGTCCCAGATCGCGCTGGAGTACGCGCATCGGTTCCGGGCCGCCTACGACGTGGTGTGGTGGGTCAAGGCCGACCCGGTCACCTTCGTCGACACCCAGCTGGCCGAGCTCGGGCTGCGGCTGGGACTCCCGCTCGCCGGCGCCTCGATCGAGAATGCCCGGACCGTCCTGGACTCGCTCGGCCGCGATCCGCTGCACCGCCGGTGGCTGATCATCTTCGACAACGCGGAGGATCCCGAACGGGTTCGCCCGTTGCTGCCCACGGGGTCCGGCCACGTCCTGGTCACCTCGCGCAGCCCGGGCTGGGGTGGGTCGGCCGCGGCGGTCGTCCCGGTCGACGTGTTCCCCCGGGTCGAGAGCATCGAACTGCTTCGCACCCGGGTGCCGAGGATCGGCCCGCAGGAGGCGGACCAGGTCGCCGCCCGGCTCGGGGACCTGCCACTCGCGGTCGCCGCGGCCGCCGCGTTCCTGGCCGAGACGAGGTTCCCGGTCGAGGAGTTCCTGGATGCGGTGCGCACCCGCGGGCTGGTCCCACTCACGGTGCCCGGCGACGAGTCGGCCGGCGGGGAGCCGCGGGACCGGCCGCTGCCGGCCGTCTGGGATGCCTCCCTCGACGAACTCGAGCGGCGGTCGCCCGCCGCGTACCGGTTGTTGCAGTTCCTCTCGGTGCTGGACGCCTCGGTTGCCCTCGACTTCGTCTACAGCGACGAGCTCAACCAGGAGCTGCTGCCGATCGATCCCGAACTGAGCGAGCGGCTGCTGCGGGGGCGGCTGATCCGCGAACTCAGCCGGCTCGCCCTGGCCCGGATCGAATCCCGAGCCGACGGGGTCACCGTGCACCGCCTGATCCAGGAGAGCGTCCGAGCCCGGATGAGCGAGCCGGAGCTGGGCGAGGTCCGGCATCGGGTACACCTCGCGCTGGCCCGGTTCCGGCCCGGGGGTGAGATCGACGACCCGCAGAACTGGCCGGCCTTCGCGATGATCTGGCCGCATCTGCCCGAGTCCGGCGCGATCAACTGTCCGGACGCCTCGGTGCGTCAGCTCTTCATCGAGCGGGTGCGCTACCTCTGGCTGGCCGGCGACTTCCCGCGCGGACTTCAGCAGGCGGAGGAGACCGAGGCCGCCTGGCAGAAACAGCTGGAGGAGATGTCCCGCGATGACGGCGACGACCGCGACCAGCGCGCTCTGCGCCGCCAGCTGCTGCATCTGCGGTTCCACCAGGCCGGCCTGATCCGTTCGCTGGGCCACTTCGCCGAGTCCCGGGCGGTCGACGAGGCGACCCTGGGCGAGCAACGCGAGCTGCTCGGCGACGACCACCCGCACACCCTCACCACCGCCGGCGGCCTCGGCGGTGACCTGCGCGGCCTGGGCCACTACCGGCAGGCCGTCGACCTGGACCGGGCGACCCACGAACGCTGGCGCAACGTGTTCGGCGAGCAGCACCCGCGAACCCTGGCGAGCCTGAACAATCTGGCCACGTCCTGGCGGCTGACGGGTGACTACGAGAGGGCCCTGGAGCTCGATCAGCAGGTGCTGGCGGGACGGCGGGACGTCCTCGGCGAGCGGCACCCGGGCACCCTGCTCTCGATGACCAACATCGGTATCGACCTGCGGGAGGCCGGCGAGTACCAGCGATCGGTGGCCCACCTGCGCCACGTCGCGCAGGCCCTCGCCGAGGAGTTGGCCCCGGAGGCCTGGGACACCCTCAACGCCCAGGTCAACCTCGCGATCTCGCTGCGCGCCGCCGGCCGGGTCGAGGAGGGCCGGCGGCTGCTCGACATCGTGTACGGGCTCCTGAACGAGGCCTCCCCCAGCGTGCCGGCCCTCGCCTGCCGGCTCAGCCGGGCGGTGAGCCTGCTCGGCTTCGCGGACGAGCAGGCCCTGCCGGAACTGCGGGCGGTGCACGAGTCGTACCGGAGCCGGCTCGGCCCGGCGCATCCGCACACGCTGGTCTGCGTCAACGACCTGGCAATGGCCGTGCTGGCGACGGGGACCGGGCAGGCCGGGGACTCGGCGCACGACCTGGCCGGACAGGCCGCCCGGCAGTTCGCGGAAGCGCTCGGCGCGGACCATCCGTACACCCTGGCGGCCGAGACCAACCTCGCCGTCTGCCTGGCCGGGACGGGACGCGACGACGCGGCTCTGACCACGCTGCGATCCACCGTCGACCGCGCGCTCACCAGGCTGGGCCCCACCCATCCGGACACCCTGAGCTGCCAGGCCAACCTGGCGATCCTGCTGGAACGCACCGGAGCGGGCGGCGATCCGGACACCATCGGGCGCCGGATCGGCGAGCGTTGCGGCACGGAGCATCCCGCGGTCGCCGCCGTCGCGAACCGGCGCCTGCTGCCGCGATTGATCGATCCGCTGCCGTTCTGACGGATCAGACCGGCTCGACGGAGACCGGTCCGGCGATCTCCGGCATCTCGAACGACTCGGGCCGGTCACCGCCGGCCAGCCAGGTCAGGACCTTGGGCAGGGCCTCGACGGCACCGAAGTGGGCCCGTGCGCTCTGCATGTCGAGGATCGCGCCGGGGATGTTGCGGGCCAGCCAGCGCGCGTGTGCGGCCGGCGCGAAGTTGTCCTGCGCCCCGTGCCAGAGGTAGACCGGGAGCTTGATCTCGCCGACGTCGAACCCCCAGTCCCGGCGCAGGGCCAGCACGTCGTCGATCCAGCCGTACGGGCCGCTGCGGACGGCCTCGCGGTACGAGATCAACAGCAGCCGCTGGATGGCCGGCTCCTCGACGATCAGCCGATCGGCGTCGGTCATGTCGGCGAGCAGCTGGTCGAGCAGGACGCGCGGATCGTCGGCGACCCGCCGGGCCCGCCGGAGCAGGCGCTCGCTGAGACCGGCGGCCTCGGGCTGGGCGGAGCGGTCGAACCCCGCGGCGTTGTCCGGTGTCATCCCGGCGGCGAAGTCCAGGTCCGGCGCGCTCGGCGCCAGGCTGACCAGGGTGGCGACCCGGTGCACCCGGGACGCCAGCCGGGCCGCGACGGCCAGGGCGTGCGGGCCGCCGCCGGAGCGGCCGACCACCGAGAAACGGGTCAGCCCCAGCTGCTCGGCGATGGCGTGGACATCCGCGGCGGCGTCGACGACCCGGCGGCCACGGTGCTCGGTGGAGCCACCGTAGCCGGGCCGGTCGTACGAGATCAGCCGGATCCCCCGGCGGTAGAGCGCCCCCGGCCGGGGCATCGGGCCGGTCCTGCTGCCCGGTGTTCCGTGCAGCAGGAAGATGGGCCAGCCGTGCTCGGCACCCGAGACGTTGACCATCAGGGTCCGCTCGCCGTCCGCGGCCTTCACCTGGTAATCGCCCAGCCGGGTCACCGCGCCTCCTGATGCTGCCGGGTCAAGGGGACAGCCGCGCGCTGCCGGGAGCAGCGAGCGCGGATGTCCGTACCCTAGGACGCCGATCGCACCAGTGAAGCGGTCACGAGTCAATTATCCAAATATGTCCAATAAATGTCACTCGCCCCGCTCCGTAGCCCGATGGCGGCGCGGCCCGGGCGGGCGAAGGTAGAGTCTGGATCTTCAGTGGATCTCGGCTCAGGGGCGCGCGTGCACATCTCCCGTCATCCGTTCGGCACCATCGACTGGGACCGGGTGGCGGTCACGCTGCATCCGGGTGAGACCGGCACGGCCCAATGGCAAACCCACAACTTCGGCGACGTACGGGTTCGCCGGGTGAGCTACAGCCCCGGTTACCTCGCCGATCACTGGTGCACGAAGGGCCACGTGCTGCTGTGCGTCGAGGGCAGCCTGCGCACCGAGCTCGCCGACGGCCGGACCTCGACACTGGATCCCGGCGACTGCTACACCGTCGGCGACGACAGCGAGCCGCACCGGTCGAGCACGGTCACCGGCGCCACCCTGTTCATCGTCGACTGAGCCGCCCGCCGATCAATACCAGGTCCACTGCTGGGCGTAGGAGTACGTGCACGCCTGGATGACCATCTTCGTGCCGCTCGCCGTGCTGCTGCCGAGCGGGGCCAGGCACCTGTCGCCGGCGTTCTCCGGGCTCAGCACGTAGTAGTCGTGGCCGTCGACGTCGCGCTGGGCGAGCGTCGGTTTCCAGACCTCGTTGCCGTTGTCGTTACAGGTGAACTGCAGGACCACGGTGTTCGGGGCGGTGTCCGCGTTCTTCGTCGTCAGGCACTTGTTGCTGGCGATGTTCTCGATCCACTTGCCGCTCGCGAAGTTGACCGACGGGATGAACGACCACAGCTCGTTCACCTGGGAGATCGAGTGGCAGGTGTAGATGATCATCTGGGTGTTGTTGACCATGCTGCTGTTCGGGTTGTTCAGACACACGCCGGTGTTCGCCCGCGGTTTCAGCCGGTACCAGCCGCTGTCCGCCGACGCCGCGCCCGGCGAGATCCACAGCGCGACGGCGACGAACGTGACGGCGACGGTCAGGGCACTGACGATTCGTTTGATCAGCATCGGTTCCGCCTTCCGGGTCGGTTTCATCCGGCCCCTGCCTAGCAGGTCCGGTGGAAGGCGCGTACTCAGCCGACTAAAGTGGACGAATGATGGACGATCTTGCAGATCGCCCATATCGGCATTATTCGAGCGGCAGGTTTCGCGCGACAAAGCTGATCGGATTGGGCTCCCACGAGAGGTTCGTACCGTGCGGCAGGCCCGCTCCCGGGTGCCAAAGCCGGCATTGAC
This sequence comes from Actinoplanes sp. L3-i22, assembly GCF_019704555.1. NCBI lineage: Bacteria > Bacillati > Actinomycetota > Actinomycetes > Micromonosporales > Micromonosporaceae > Actinoplanes > Actinoplanes sp. L3-i22. The sequence continues at coordinate 4,979,590 of NZ_AP024745.1, read as the reverse complement.
CCGCGGCCGACGGCGGTTCGGGCAATGATGAGGTGTGAGCCTGCGGGGCAAGCCGAACCGGACGACGGCAGCCGCGGCGGCCTCGGGGCCGGCCGCGGCCGCGCTGGAGCTCGCGCCGGGCGGCCTGACACGGAACTCCGCGGACCGGATGGCAGCCGTCATCGCCCGGGCCGCTCAGGCGAGCAGCGCGATGATCCACCTCACCGACGGACAGCATCTGCGCCTGATCGGCGGGCACGGACTGCCACCGGGATTCAATCAACGCCAGTCCGCGCCGATCGCCTCGACCCTGGCCGGCCTGGTGTTGCACAGCGGCTTCCCGGTCGTCATCTGCGACACGCGGACCGACATCCGGGTGCCGATCGACGCGCCCGTGCGCTCCACCGATCTGCGCTGCTACGCCGGATTCCCGATCCGCGACCCCGATGGTCACCTCGTCGGCGTGTGCGCCGTCATGAACAACCAGTGTCGCGACTGGCTGCCGGAACAACTGGCCGGCGTCGACGACGGCGCGCAGGCGTGCACCGCGTTCGTCGCCGAACACCTCGGCCGGGAACGCGAACACCACCAGCGGGTGTTCCTGGACACCCTGCTCGACAGCCTCGACACCGGGGTGGCCGCCTGCGCCGCCGACGGGCAGATGGTCCTGGTGAACCGATCGCTGCGAGAGCGCCTCGGTGGGGGCGACCCGGCCGGCAGCGCCGAGGACTGGGCCGCCCGGCTACCGATCACCGACGCCGAGGGCACCCCGGTGCACGCCTACCAGACGTCCCTGCTGCGGGCACTGCGCGGCGAGACGGTCCGGGGTGCCGAACACCTGCTGCACATCCACGGGCAACAGCGGCTGTTCCGGATCAACGGCCACCCCATCAGCAGCGACCAGGGGCAGCCGCTCGGCGCGGTAGCCGTCTTTCACGACATCACCGCCGCACGCCAGGCCGACCGGCTCCAGCAACTGCTCAACCGCACCAAGGACGACTACCTCAACCTGGTCGGACACGAACTGCGCACCCCGATCTCGATCGTTCTGCTGTACCTGGACGAGCTGCACGACGCCGCCCCGGACACGCCGGCCGCGCAGCTGCGGCCGCTGATCACCGGCGCCCGGCGGGGCGGTGAACGCCTACGCCGGCTGGTCGAGCAACTGCTGGACCTGTCCGCTCTCGACGCCGGACACAGCCCGCTGCATCCGGCCGACGTCGACCTCAGCGCCGTGGTGACCTACGCCGTCGGGCAAGCCGCCGCGCGGGCCGCCGGCAAGAACATCACCCTCACCTGCCGGGTGCCGGACCGTACGACGCAGCACGCCGACCACGCCCGGATGCGGCAACTGGTCGCCGTCCTGGTGGACAACGCGCTCACCTACACCCCGGACGGCGGTGCCGTGATCGTCACGCTCGACAGCACCGACACGGCCGTTGACCTGGCCGTCAGCGATACCGGCTACGGCATCCCGGCCGACGAGCTTCCGCATGTGTTCGAACGCTTCTTTCGCGGCGCGATCACCACCGAACTCGCCATCCCCGGCAGCGGGCTGGGCCTGACCACCGCCCAATTGATCACCCAGTACCACCACGGCACCATCAGCGCCGCGCCGAACGCCGGCCCCCGTCGCGGAACCACCCTGCACGTCAGCCTGCCTCGCTGAGCATCGGCGCCGCGCGCCCGGTGGACGACGGCACCGGGCTGGAACCATCGCGTGCCGCGTCCGTACCGAAATCGTGGTTTTGGTGGTTGTGGGGTTGGTTGTCACCGGCCTTCGGCGGGACACCATCGGTGACAACATGCCCGATGGGGGCGCGGCCCCGGACCGGGCAACGGCTCACCGCCACCGCCCGGTCCGCGCAGCCGAGAAGTCAGCAGCGCACCCGGTAGGTCGTCGAGCCCCAGGCCTTCGGGTTGCCGGCGACGCGGCCGGTGACCAGCGTGCGGTAGGTGAACGTGCCGCTGCCCCGGTCTTCGCGACCACCAGCGGATTGTTCTCGTCCACGGCCGCCGCGGCCCGGTCCGCGGGCAGCTTGCAGGCGCCCGCCGCCGGCCCGCACGTGATCTCGACGCGCCACCCGGCCCTGCCGCCGTGCCGAACTCCGATCAGTCGCGCACAGCGGCCACCGAGAAGATTTGCCCGACTGATATGGGGCATAAATAACGCTGGCACCGGGTCGCAAACAGCCATTCTTCGTCCGATTTACAAAAGTAGGACCACACGTTGTCACCAGCCGACACCTACTCGTCCAGCTGCGAAAACATGCGACTTCACGGGCTCGCGAAGTTCCCGAGTGACATCAGAGGCGCTCCGTGATGGCAACCCCGTACAACACATACCTGTCGCCATACGGCCGATAACAGTGGATGGGACATGGAACCGCTGGACACGGCGACAATGATCAGAGGAATACGCAATGACGCACTCCACCCTGGCCGTGCCGACCGATGCCCGGACCCTGGCGGCTGACCGCTACCGTGCCGCTCTGAGCGAGGTGCCCGAGATTCTCGAGCTCGTCGCCGAAGCCTGCCAGGCGCCGATGGCAGCGCTCAAACTCGTCGGCGGGGGTTCCGCACACTTCGCCGCGACGCTGGGCATCCGGCACGCGCTGGACGTGCCGCAATCCGTGTCGCTCTGCGACGTGGTGGCCGCGACCGACGACACGATGGTGGTCAAGGACGCCACCCGGGATCCCCGACTCGCCGATCACCCGCTGGTGCGTGGTTCGGAGCACGTCCGCTTCCTCGGCGCTGCCCCCCTCCACCACGAGGGGCAGGTCGTCGGTGCGCTCTGTGTCTTCGCCGGCAGCCCGCGGCGCCGCAACACCGAAGCGACCATCCGCGTGCTGTCCCGGATCGCCCGCCGGGTGGATGCCGAGACCGGTCTGCGGCACCTGCTCGCCGACCGGCCGTTCCCGGTCACGGTGAACCAGGACGACATGATATCTGCGATCTCGCACGAGATCCGTACGCCGCTGGCCTCGATCAGCGGCAACCTGGAGCTGATCACCGACTCACCCGGCGCCATCGGGCCCGGGTACGAGCGCCGATTCGACGCGATCACCCGCAACACCGACCGGCTCTGCCGCACCGTGGACAACCTGCTGCGCGCGATGAACCAGCAGAACCACCAGCCGATCGGGCAGCGGCACCTGATCGACGTGGCTTCGGTGGCCTCGGCCTCGGTGGCCGGCCTCGGCGATCAGCGAGTACGCCTGAACACCCCGGCCGGCCCGGTCTGGGCCACCGCCGACCCGCGCCTGCTCGAGGTCGCGATCGGGCACCTGCTCAGCAACGCGCTCTGCTTCGGCAACCCGGAAACGCCGGTGGAGGTCTCGGTCGAGCTTCACCCGCGGCCGGCGATCACCATCCGCGATCATGGACGGGGACTGCCTCGAGGCGAAATGGCAGCGCTCGGCGCGCCGTTCGCCCGAGGCACCGACGCGGTCCGGGACCAGATGCCCGGGCTCGGGCTCGGCCTGTTCATCAGCCGCCGGATCATCGAGGCCCAGGGCGGGACACTGGTGCTGGACAGCACGCCTGGCGAGGGTTTCACCGCACGGATCCTGCTCGCCGAACAGTCCGCGAATCGGTGACCACGTGATGACGCCACCCTCGAGCTGACTGCCGAGGGTCTCAACCCGGTCGCATCCCTCACAGACGGAATGCGGACACCAGACCGCTCAGGTCGGTGGACATTCGCGCGAGCTCAGCGGTCGCCTGCTGCGTCTCAGCCACCCCGCGGCTGGTCAGCCGCGCCGACTCGGCCACCCCGGTGATGTTCTGCGCGATCCCACCGGCACCACCGGCCGCCTCCGCGACGTTGCGATTCATCTCGGCGGTGGTCGCGGTCTGTTCCTCGACCGCGGACGCGATCGTGGTCTGGAACTCGCTGATCCGCTCGATCACGATCGAGATCTCCTCGATCGCGGCGACCGCGCCGCTGGTGTCGGACTGGATCGCCTCGACCCGCCGGGAGATGTCCTCGGTCGCCCGGGCCGTCTCCTGGGCGAGATCCTTGACCTCGCTGGCCACCACCGCGAAACCCTTGCCCAGCTCGCCGGCGCGGGCCGCCTCGATCGTCGCGTTCAACGCGAGGAGGTTGGTCTGCTCGGCGATCGACGTGATCACCTTGATCACGTTGCCGATCTCCGCGGAGGACTCGCCGAGCTTGTTCATCGTCGCCGACGTCATCGCGGTGACGGTGACCGCCTCGGCAGCGACCCGTGCGGCCTCAGCCGCGTTCTGTGAAATCTCCCGGATCGAGGCGCCCATCTCCTCGCTGCCCGCGGAGACCGTCTCGACGCTGCGCGACACCTGCTCGGCCGCGACGGACACGGCCTGCGCCTGGACGGAGGTTTCCTCCGCGGACGCGGAGATCTGCGCGGTGGTGTTCGTCATCTGTTCGGAGGCGCCGGCCAGCGATGCCGCAGACCCCTCGATGGTGGCGATGGTGGTCCGCAACCGAGCCATCGCGGTGTCCAGGGAGCGGCCCATCCGGCCGGGTTCGTCGTACGTGTCCAGACCCGTATGCCGGGTCAGGTCGCCCTCGGCCAGCCCGTCACACACGTAGGTGACCTTGGTCAGCGACTGGACGATCTTACGGGCGACCAGGAAGCCCAGCGCCAGGGCCAGCATCAGCCCGATGACCAGCGTGATGATCGACGTGGTGCGGCTGGATTCGTAGCCGGACTTGGCCGCAGCGGCGTTCTTCGCCGCGTCCGCGGTCTCGGCGCTGTCCATGGAGGCCAACTCGTCATAGACCTTGCCGAGCAGCGGCAGAGCCTCGTTATCGCGAATCGATGCCCATTCGACCAGTGCGCTTCGATTCCCGGCGGGAATCATCTTTCCGGTCACGAGGCCGGCGTAACTATCCCAGTTGACCTGCAAGCCATCGATGATTTTCGCATCTGATGCAGGAACGCTTTTCCGGTAAGCGGTCATCGCGGTCGTGAACGATTGCAGGTCGGCCGTAAACGCGTCAGCAAATTTCTTGGTCGACGCGTCATCGGTCGACAGTGCCTGATTCGCGGCGTCCACCCGAGCCTGCGTCACCACGCCTTTGAGTTGGCCCACCGCCTTGATACTCGCGACGTTGCTGTGATAGATCAGCTGGGCTGAGCTGCTGGCACTGCTGAGCGAGACCAGCCCGACAAGACCCACGACCAGCGCAACCACGGCCGCGGTCACCACCGCGGCGACCACCTTCACTCGGACGCTCAGATCAGCGAAAGAGCCTCGGCGCCGCGCTCCTGACCCAGCCCTGTTACCACCAGACATCATCGCACTCATACCCTTCCTTCTCGGCCCCAAGGGCGAAACTCCGCGCTGAGCGCCTGGCCGACAGATCCACTATCCGGGTGTGCGGCCTCCCGACGTTCAAATTCGGGGATTTCGCTGCCCGGCGCCGGTCGTGAGCTTCGGGTGGGCGAAGGCTTCATCTATGACGGCAAGACCGGGCCGGGGTCTGGACATCAACAGTTTCGGCCAATGCCGGCAGGCGAACTGGTCGAGCCGCACGTGAGGTCTGAGGCAAAGCCACGGCCCAACGAGTTCCCGGGAAAGGTCAGTCTTTGGCCGGATAGCGACCTTCACGACTGGCCACCACCATTTCAGGCCTACGCTAAATCGACTTTCATCCAGGTGCTCGATGACAGCCGCAGGGAAGGGAAACCGTGACAGTCCTGGTAACCGCCCTTTTCGTGCTGATTCTGCTTTGGGTGTCGTGGCGGTATCTGCGCGACCGCGACCCACTGCTCAGGGATGTCATGGCCGTTTTTTCCGCGGTGGGCATGCTGTTCGTGCTGGCGGTCTTCAGCCGTCTCGTCGGTGAGCCCCCACGATCGGTGCGGGGACTGGTGTCAGCGCTACTGCTGGCCCAGCCGGTCCTGACACTCCGGTTGACCGGTCGGCTCCGGCCCGTGCCGAGATGGTTGACGGCAACCGCGGCTGGCGCCTGGATCGTGTGCGCGCTGCCGGTGCTGGTCCTGCCACGCCCGCTACCTCCGTTGGTCATCTGGCCGAGCGTCGTCGTGTTCTTCGCTGGACAAGCCGTCGCGGCATGGTTCCTTGCGATCGAAGCCCGCAACCGCGGCGGAGCTGCACGCAACCGCCTGTGGTGCGCCGCCGGTGGTACCGCGCTTTTCGGCATCGCGCTGCTGATCGCCGGCGGCGGGCGCTCCCTGGCAGCGGACGCACGACTGGTGGCGATGCTGTCGGCTCTGCTGTACCTGCTGGCCTTCGTGCCGCCGCGATGGCTACGCCGGGCCTGGTCCTGGCGGGCGGCATATGTGGTGATGCGCCAACTGCTGGCGGCACCGCCCGACGAACCGGCTGATCAGACCTGGCAATCCTTCTGTGCAGCAGCGGCGAAGGTCCTCGGCGCGGACGCGGTCGTGGTGCTGACACCAGCAACGGGTGATGCGATACGGGTGGCCGGCGCCGCCGGTCTGCCCGACAGCCAACCAGACCGCACACGCAGCGAACTGAACGAACTCATCGCCAGCCGAACCACGATCGACGCTCTCGCCGGCTGGACCCAGCCGCCCGTCGCGGCCGTCGCCTTCGCGCAAGCGACGGGCACCCGGTTCGTGAGCGTGACGGCGGTGAACACCGCCGACGGTCCCGGCGCGCTCCTGGTACTCGGCCGCTATCGCCGCCTGTTCGATGAAGACGACATGATCCAGTTCACCGAACTGGCCGGTCAGGCCGCCGCCCTGGCCGGAAGAGCGCAGGCCCTGGCCGAACGGGAACGCCTCGCGGTGATCGTCGAATCGTCCCCCGACGCGATCATCGCCAAGACCGTCGACGGTGTCATCACCGATTGGAACACCGGCGCGGAGGAACTCTACGGCTACCGCCGTGCCGAAGCTGTCGGTCAGCAGTCGTCGATGCTGTTTTCCCCAGAACAGCAGCAGACCGAAACCAGGTTGCTGGAAGGTGCCGCCCAGGGCGAACGCATCCAGCAGTATCAGGTACAGCGTCTACGCAAGGACGGCACCACGGTAACCGTCTCCCTGACGCTCTCACCGATCACCGGCCCGAACGGTCAGACCGTCGGAGTGGCGTCCATCTCGCGTGACCTCACCGAACGCCAGCGCGCCGACGCCATGTTCGAGGGGCTGCTCGAAGCCGCTCCGGACGCGATCATCGGGGTGACGCGCGACGGCACCATCACCTTGATCAACGCTCAGGCCGAACGACTCTTCGGCTACCAGCGCGACGAACTGCTCGGACAGACGATCGACCGGCTGGTTCCCGAACGGCTACGCGCCACCCACCCGCAGCAGCGTGACGGCTACTTCGCCGAACCGAGGAGCCGGCCGATGGGCGCCGGGCAGGCCCTGACCGCCGTACGCAAAGACGGCAGCGAGTTCCCGGCCGAGATAAGCCTCTCCGCCCTCGACACCGACCAGGGCATCATCGTCTCCACCGCAATCCGCGACGTCACCGACCGCCTGATCGCCCAAGCCGAACGCGAGCGCCTGATCGCCCAGGCCGAACGTGACGCCGGGGAACGACGACTGCAACACGCCAGGCGCCTGGAAAGCCTGGGCCAGCTCGCCGGCGGCGTCGCCCATGACTTCAACAACATTCTCGCCGTGATCACCAACTACACCGAACTCATCGCCGAGACCCTCGACGCGCCGGCGCTCGAACCGCAGGAGCTGGCCGGCGCACGCACCGATCTCGGCCAGATCGGCCGGGCCGCCGAACGCGCCACCCGGCTCACCAAACAACTACTGGCATTCGGACGCCGAGACATCACCCAAGCCCAGGTGCTCGGCCTCAACCATGTCGTCGGGGACCTCGAACCGATGCTGCGGCGCACCCTCGGCGAACACATTCACCTGATCACCACCCTGGAGAAGCACCTGTGGCCGGTCCACGCCGACCCCAGCCAGATCGAACAGATCCTGGTCAATCTGGCCGTCAACGCCCGGGACGCGATGCCCGGCGGGGGCACCCTGTTGATCGAGACCACCAACGCCGACATCGACGCCGACGACTTCGCCGCGACCAATCTTCAGGCCGGCCGATACGTGCGCCTGCGGGTGAGCGACACCGGCACCGGCATGCCCGTCGACGTCATCGAACGCGCCTTCGAGCCGTTCTACACCACCAAACCCAAAGGATCCGGAACCGGACTCGGACTGGCCACCGTCTACGGCATTGCCACTGCCGCCGGCGGTGACGTGCACCTGTACTCCGAAGCCGGCATCGGCACCACCGTCACCGTGGTCCTGCCGGCAGTCGACGCATCCACCGACGTTGCCGCCGACGAAGTACGACCCGCCGGCGGCACGACCACGAGCCCTCAAGCGACCGAAACCATCCTGCTGGTCGAGGACGAGGACGCGCTCCGCCAGGTCGCCGTCCGCATCCTCACCCGCGCCGGATACCACGTCCTGGCCGCCGCGGGCGGCTCGCAGGCCATCCGCATCGCCCAGACCCACCCCGAACCCATCGACATGATGCTCACCGACGTGATCATGCCGAAGATGATGGGCAACGAAGTCGCCGAACACGTCCGGACGATCCGGCCGGGGCTGCCGGTGCTCTACATGTCCGGCTACGCCGAACCGGTCCTGACCGAGAACGGCACCCTGCAAGACGGCGTCACCATCGTGGAGAAACCCTTCACCAGCCGCGAACTGCTCGGCCGGATCCGCAGCATGCTCGACACGGTCCACCCCGAGACGACAGCTCAGCCCCGGGCAAAGGTGACCGCCGATCTGGATACGACATGCCGCGCCGACGATGTCCGGGATGACCTCGACGGCTGACGATCAGTGGGCCGACGTGGGGGCGGCTTCCGGCCACGGCGTCCAGCTGTCCGGGTGGCCGGGGGCGAAATAGCCGGTGTACATGTCCAGGGCGGGATCGAGCAGGGCGGCGTAGTGCCCCTCGTCGAGGGCGGCGCCGGGTTCGTTGGCCTGCTGCTGCACGGAGACTCCGGCGATGAGCGCGACGAACAGCGCCACCCCGCGCTCGGACGCGGCGGCCGGGTGCAGGTGGTGATGCCGCACGGCGTCGGCGATGGCGCCGCGGGTCAGTTCGTAGGTGCGCAGGGCGGGCGCGTAGGCCCGCTCGGAGGGCGTGAACCCGGGCACGGCGCCGGCGAACAGCAGTTGCGCGAGCGCCGGATGGTCCACCGCGAACCGCAGGCTGGCCCAGGCCGCGGCGCGCGCTCCCGGCCAGCCCTCGTCGGCGCCGGCGGCCGCCGCGAGCAGGTCGTGGTGAGTGCGCGCACCGCGCTCGAACAGGGCGTCGTACACCGCCGTCCGGGAGTCGAAGTACTGGTACAGCGAGGGCTGGCGCAGACCCACCCGGCGCGCGACCTCGGTCAGATTCAGGGCGGCCACGCCCTGCTCGGTCATGACCGCCACCGCGGCGTCCAGGATCTCCTCGCGGGTCTGGGCCCGGCGCCGGTCGCGGGGTGTGCTCGGCGGCAACGACATGGCGGCATTCTAGATCAACCAATAGCCTATTGAAAACCCGATAGGCTATCGAATACAGTCGGCGGTAACCCATCCGGCCCCGAAGGAGGCCACTCATGAACCGCCTGGATCACGACGAGGTCCACCTGCACATCGACGCCCCCGCGGAGTCGCTCTACGACCTGGTCTCCGACGTCCCTCGAACCCCGCAGTGGAGTCCCGAGGTGATCTCGTGCCGATGGCTCGACGGGCACACCGAGGCGCGGGCCGGCGCACGTTTCCTCGCCCGCAACAAGAAGCGCTGGTTCGCCTGGTCCAACAGGCCCGTCGTGCGGACCGCCGAGCGGGGCCGGGAGTTCGCCTTCACCCGCACCGAACGCGGCGGCGGCACGATCCTCTGGTTCTACCGCTTCACCGCGTCCGGCACCGGCACCGAGGTCGAGCACGGCTACCGGGTTCTGCGCCCGGTGCCCGCGGCTCTGCACATCGTCCTGCGCGTGCTGCTCGGGGTCGGCGACCTGCGCGACGACCTCCACCAGAACATGACCACCAGCCTGCGCCGGCTGGCCGGCGTCGCCACCGGTTCCGCGCGCCCGGCGCCGGCCGAGCCCGCCTGACCGGCATGTCCATCATCGACTCAGCGCACCAGGAGGGATTCAGATGACATCCGCCACCACCGCACCCGCGATGCTGCCGGTAAGCGTTTCCGCCCAGGCGCTCCGGGCGGCCGCCGGCATGCCGGAGCCATCGGCCGCCCCTCCCCCGGACGGCAGCGAACTGCCGATCCTGCAGCAGGAGAGCTATCAGATGCAGGCGACGCTGGCCGTGAAGCTGGGCTTCCCGATCGCGACCGTGTCGGCCGCCGACAAGGTGATCGCCATGCTCTACGGCATCACCCGCTACACCGACGTCGTGGACAACGGGCACACCGATCGGTACGGCGTGGCCATCCGGGTCCTCCTGGAGATCTACAACGAGGACGTCGACGCCGACCTGACGCTGCCGGTCGTCGCCGCGAAGGCCCAGCTCGGGGCGGTGTCGGCCACCGCCCAGCTGCTGGTGCACGGGTACGTCGGCGATCTGGCGGCGGAGCTGCCGAGCTGGCAGTCGTTCGACGTCAATTCGTACGCCGAGTACCGGAAGGCCATCTCGGCGGTGCAACGCCAGGTCTTCCGGGACGTCGCCAACATCCGCCCGGTCCTGCTGTCCAGCACGATCGCCGCCTCACTCTGGACCGCCGGGGACGGCCCGGCCCGCGCCGGGCATCAGACCCGGCACGCGCTGCAGGGCCGGCTCAACCCGTTCCGGCTGCGACGCGCCGGCAAGCCGGGCGACGATGACTATTCCCCCGCGGAGAGCCCGGCCGGGCAACCCACGACCTGATCTACGTCCGTACCGAAATCATGGGTTTGTGGTTTTGGGGGTGGTTGTCGCGGACCGCAACGGCTCACCAGGATGTTTCCGGCGCAAGTGCCAAATGATTGATTGTCTGTAATGTCACCTTGCGTTGCCTTGTCATCACGCTTCGATTAGAGCTGAAGGGACGGTCGAGGCGGGGAGGTCGCTTGTGTGCGGAATCGTGGGTTGGGTCGACTACCGGCGGGATCTGCGGCACGAAGGCGCGGTGCTGCGGGCCATGACGGCGACGATGAGTCTGCGCGGGCCTGACGCGCAGGGCATCTGGCTCGACGAGCACGCCGGGTTCGGGCACCGCCGGCTGGCGGTGATCGACCTGGACACCGGCGACCAGCCGATGACCGTGCGGCACGACGGCGCCACGATCGTCGCGGTCACCTACAGCGGCGAGATCTACAACTACCGGGAGCTGCGGACCGAGCTGCGCGGGCTGGGCCACGAGTTCCGCACCGCCAGCGACACCGAGGTGCTGCTGCGGGCCTACCTGCAGTGGGGCGCGTCGTTCGTGGAGCGGCTCAACGGGATGTTCGCGTTCGGGCTGTGGGATCCGCGCGAGCAGGCCCTGCTGCTGGTGCGCGACCGGATGGGCATCAAGCCGCTGTTCTACTACCCGACGCCCGACGGCGTGGTGTTCGCCTCCGAACCCAAGGGCGTGCTGGCGCATCCGCAGGTTCCCGCGGTGCTCGACAGCGACGGCCTGCGCGAGCTGGTGTCGATGGTCAAGACCCCCGGGCACGGCGTCTATCGGGGGCTGCGGGAGGTGCGCCCGGGCGAGCTGATCCGGATCGACCGGTCCGGCGTGCACGCCACCCGATACTGGACGCTGGTTGCCCGGGAACACCCCGACGACCAGGCCACTACGGTACGGACGGTGCGCGAACTGCTCGACGACATCGTCGGACGGCAGCTGGTCGCCGACGTACCGGTGGGGGTGCTGCTCTCCGGCGGGCTGGACTCCTCGGCCATCACGGCGCTGGCCGCGAAGGCGCTCGGGGCCGAGCGGGTGCGCTCGTTCGCGGTGGACTTCGTCGGGCAGACCGACAACTTCCGGGCCGACGACCTGCGGGAGACGCCCGACACGCCGTTCGTGCACGACGTGGCCCAGCACGTCGGCGCCGACCACACCGACATCGTGCTGGACTCGCCGGCGCTGATGGACGGGCTCTACCGCAGCGCGGTGCTGACCGCCAACGATCTGCCGTCCGCGCTCGGCGACATGTACACCTCGCTGTACCTGCTGTTCCGCGCGGTCCGGGAACGGTCCACGGTGGCGCTCTCCGGCGAGTCGGCCGACGAGGTGTTCGGCGGCTACCGGTGGTTCCACGACCCGGAGGTGGTCGCGGCCGAGACGTTCCCGTGGCTCGCCGCGATCCAGGTGCACACCAGCGAGCCGGACCTGCAGCTGTTCACCCCCGACGTGGCCGGGGCGCTCGACCTCGACGGGTACCGGGCCGCGGCGTACCGGCAGGCGCTGTCCGACGTCGACCACCTGCCCGGCGAGTCCGGCACCGAACGCCGGATGCGGGAGATGAGCCACCTGCACCTGACCCGGTTCGTGCAGATCCTGCTCGACCGCAAGGACCGGATGAGCATGGCCCACGGACTCGAGGTACGGGTGCCGTTCTGCGACCACCGGCTGGTCGAATACGTGTACAACGCGCCGTGGCATCTCAAGACGTTCGACGGCCGGGAGAAGAGCCTGCTGCGGGCGGCGACCGCGGACGTGCTGCCGGCCTCGGTGGTCGCGCGGCGCAAGAGTCCGTATCCGTCGACTCAGGACCCGGCGTACGAGAACATGCTGCGGACCCGGACCCGGGCGGTGCTGAGCGACCCGAACTCGCCGGTGCGGGCGCTGATCGACGACAAGGCCGCCCATCAGCTGGTCGGGGGTGGGTATGAGGGCAGTTCGCTGGGCAACCTGCGGCGGGGCATGGAGATGGTGCTCAGCCTCGACGAGTGGCTGACCCGCACCCCGGTGAGCCTGCGCCTCGACTGACGCCCGCCGCGGGCGGCGAGACGTCTTCCGAGCACGGCTGCGGGTGCGGTGACGTGGACAAACGGCTGCCACCCATCACCCGCCACAGGTGATGCGCGCACGAGCGCGAGCCCTCAGGATGATCTCGGCGTCCATCGTCCTCAAGCAGCTGGAGCCGTGGAGGGGGCCGACCGCATGCACACCTTCGACACATCCGCCCCGGCGGAGGCGGCCCGGGCCGCTGAGCCGGCGTAGGCGCGGGCCCGATGCTGGAGGCATTCCTCTGGGGAGCGCTCAGCGCCTCGGCCCTGCTCGCCGGTGCCGTCATCGCGTATCAGCTGCGGCCGGGCCGCCGGCTGATCGCGGCGGTGATGGCGCTGGGCACCGGCGTGCTGCTCGGCTCGGTCTCCTTCGAGTTGATCGACGAGGCGCTCAAGACGCGTACGGTCGCGGCGGTCAGCCTGCTGGTACTGATCGGTGCGGGGGTCTTCACCGTCGGCGACTGGCTGCTCAACCGTCGCGGCGGCGGGGAACGCAAGGATGCCGGTGGCGCTCAGGCGGCGGGCTCGCCGCTGGCGATCGTGCTCGGCTCGGTGCTGGACGGCATCCCCGAGTCGTTCGTGCTCGGCCTCACCATCATGCAGGGTCAGATCAGCGTCGCACTGTTGGCCGGGATCGTGCTCTCCAATCTTCCGGAGGGGATGGCGTCCTCCAGCGGTCTTCGCGAGGCGAAGTGGCCGGAACGCCGGGTCCTGCTGATGTGGGTCGCCGTGGTGGCCGTGTCCGCGGTGGCCGCCGTCGCCGGCTACGCCCTGCTGGACCCGGCGCAGGACCGCACCGGCGCCCTGGTGCAGGCCTTCGCGGCCGGCGCGCTGCTGGCCATGCTCTCCAACACGCTGCTACCGGAGGCCTACGAGGTGGAGGGAATCCTCACCGGACCGCTCGTGGTGGCCGGTTTCGCCGCGTCGCTCGCGCTGTCCTCCATTTGATCATTTGAAAGATTTGAGCTACCGCGATGTCCGCCGTGGTCCCGGCCGCCGCTCCCGCGGCCTCACCGTCCGCTTCTGGTCACGCTTACCGACAAAACCCGACGACCGGCCCCGACCCCACTGTCACCTCTTCGACGGCGTGGACGAGTCGTGGTTCGATCCGAGGAGCAGGTCGCGGAGAAGGTCCGGGTCGTCGAGGGCGTCGGCCGGCACGCTCCAGTACGCCTCGACCGTGACCGTACGGCCGCGCGCGGTGTACCGGAACGGAACCGAGCCGTTGTCGTGCCAGGTCTCGCGGTCCGCCAGGTCCACCTTGGCGTACGCGGTGTCCATCACGATGCCGATCTGCCGCCCCTCGTGCCGCAGCGACCAGCCCCCGAAGAAGGGCGCGAGGTCGACGTCCGAGGACGGCCCGAGCAGGTCGACGAGGTGCTCGGCCAGGGCGCGGGAGCCGGTCACGCGGCATACCGGTCGACGAGCGTGCGGTACGCCTCGGCCAGACCGCCGAGCCGGTCGGCACCGAGCGCCAGCGGTACCCCGTAGAAGCCGGCGAGCAGCCCGGTAACCGCCGCCTCGGAGTCGGGCGACGGCCCCAGATGCTGCCGGAACAGCTCGGCCTGCGGGGTCAGCGCGACGTCGAGGGCCCGCGGGTCGTCGAAGACCAGCAGCCGTTCGGCGACGCTGATGTCCAGCACCGCACAGATCCCACCCCCGCGCGCCACCTCGGCGGTGATCTCGAACCACATCCGGGGCCCGGCCACGATCGACCGCGCCGTCTCGTCGAAGAACCGCCGGATGAACTCGACACCGTCCGGCGCCCCGTCGGCGGCGAGCACCGTGCCGATGCGCCACATGCAGATGTGGTACGCGAGCAGCTCGGTCTTGGATCCGAAGTGGGCGAAGAACGTCGGCTCGGACACCTCGGCCGCCGCCGCGAGCTCCCGCACCGGAATGTCGGCGAACGCCGTGTGCTCGACGCGTTCCCGCACGGCCTGCCACAGCCCGACCCGCAGCCGGGCCCGTTTGCGGTCCCGCAGCGGCAGCGCCGCGAACCGCTCGGCGGCGGCGGTGGTCACCGCAGCGCCAGCGCGTCGACGACCGCGGCGGCGACACCGGCCGACGAGGCCGGGTTCTGCCCGGTGAGCAGGCGGCCGTCGCGGCGCACCGTCGGGGTGAACGGCTCGCCGACCTCGACCACGGCGCCGAGCTCCTTGAGCCGCTGCTCCAGCGAGAACGGCAGCGCGGCGGTCGCGCCGGCCAGCACTTCCTCGGCGTCGCTGAACCCGGTCACGGTCCGCCCGGCCACCAGCGGCTCCCCGGTCGCGGTGGTCGCGCCGAGCAGCCCGGCAACGCCGTGGCAGACGGCCGCCACCACACCGGTGCGGCCGATCGTGTTGACGATCGCCGCGAGGGACTCGTCGTCGGGGAAGTCCCACATCGTGCCGTGCCCGCCGACCAGGAACACCGCGTCGTAGCCGGCCGGGTCGACGGCGGCCAGCGGCACGGCCCCGGCGAGGTCGGCGTCGAGCGCGGGGTCGGTGGTGGTGTCGCCGATGCTGGCCGGGTCGATCGGCGACCGCCCGCCGCGCACCGAGGTGAGGTCGACGGTCAGCCCGGCGTCCCGGAAGGCGCGCAGCGGGGTCACCAGTTCCTCCAGCCAGAACCCGGTGGGCCGGCCGGTCGTGCCGAACGTGTCGTGGGAGGTGAGCACCATGAGAACCGATCGCGTCATGATCACAGTATGCACAAAAACTTTAGTGCGCACAAATTTCAGTGCCCGCTCAGCCAACAAGCGGGAGCGCGGCGGTCAGCGGCCAGATCACCACGACCGAGCCGACCAGGGCGATCGCCCAGGCGGGCGCGGCGAAGCGGTTCAGGATCGCCGACCACAGCGACTGCCAGACCATCAGCCCGGCCAGCGGGACGACGGCCAGCAGCACGAAACCGTGGGTGAGCCCGACGACGGCCGCGGCCACCAGCACGATCACCAGGACCGCGCAGGCGGTCAGCACGCCCAGCGCGTTGCCGCCGGCGACCAGCTCGGTGGCGTAGGCGAACAGCGCGAACGCCGCCCAGACGATCGGGATCAGCCACCAGCGGTGCCCGGCCGGCAGCATGTGGGTCATCCCCCACTGCAGGGGCAGCGTGATCGCGACGATCGCGTACGGCACGAGCAGGGCGAAGCGGGCCCGGCCGGGGGCGGGTCTGCGCTTTCGCCCGTACACCAGCAGCAACGCACCGGTGATCGCGGCGAACCCGACCAGGTAGCCCGCGATCGCGATCGGCAGGCGGGTGGTGGGCAGGAACCGGGCCGCGACCGCCCCGATCCCGGCGGCCACCGCGGTGACCGCGGCGACCCGGGCGAGCGCCGGAAGATCGAAGCGGGGCCACCCGCGACGCTCGCCGGACAGCAGCCGGGCCAGCGGGTACAGGCCGAGCACGAACGCCGCTACCAGCAGCGCCGCGCCGGCGAGCCGTCGCCCGGGGAACGGGATCGGGTCGTCGTTCTGCGGCCCGCCGAACGCGTCGTCGAGCCAGGACACGGTCGCCCGGTGCGCGGCGGGCGCGTACAGGATCGAGATGTGCTCGACGAACGGGACGATGCGGACGGCCCGGTCGGCGCGTTGCGCGGCGACGTCGGCGGCGACCGCACGGAAGCCGGGGAACTCCAGCGCCCCGGCGAGGGTGAGCAGCCGGGCGGGGCGTTCGGCGGACGCGACCGACGAGTCCGGCAGGGAGATCGCCACGGTCGCGGTCACGTCGGGGTGCGCGGCCGCGTAGCGGGTGACGGCGCCGGCGCCCATCGAGTGCCCGACCAGGGCGACCCGCGCCGGGTCGACGTCGGGCAGTGAGCGCAGGTGGGCCAGCGCCACGTCCAGGTCGTGCTGCAGGACCTGGGTGGACTGTGCCGTGCCGGCCGCCTCGTCCGCCAGCGGGCCGGTGTTCGCGCCGTGGCCGGCGAAGTCGAGCAGCACCACCACGTAGCCGCGCGCCGCCAGGGTGTCGCCGAACGGCGCCATCAGCGTCGCCGAGCCGGAGAAGCCGTGCGCGACCACCACCCCGGGATGCCGGCCACCGCCGGCCGGGTGCACCTCGTCGAGCGGCACCCCGGCTTCGACGACATGCGAGCGGGTCAGGCCGTGACCCGCGCCGGCGATCAGCCAGACACCGGCGATCGTGAGGGTGAGCAGCAGAAGCACCATGCGTTTCAAGGGGCCGATCCTAGTGGCACCTGCTCACTGGTACGGCAGGGTCACTGTGGACAGCGCGCCCAGCGAGACCGTGCTCGGGGCGGAGCCGATCGCGCTCCAGATCTCCACCTTGACCGTGCCGTTGACCAGGTTGCCGAAGGTTCCGGTCGTGGTGATCTGCCCGGCCGCGTCGGTGTACCGCTCCCAGCCGGTGACCGGGTCGGTGGCGAAGTAGCGGAACGTCTCGACCCGGTCGAAGCCGCCGTCGCCGGTCAGGTCGTAGGAGACGCGAACCTGGGTGGCGTTGCCGACCGCGGTGCCGGAGTCCACCGCGAGGCCGAAGGCGGTCGCGGCCCCGGACCGGTAGGTCAGGGTCAGCCCGGTCGCGGTGAACGTGGCCGGCGAGTGCGGCTGGTTGTCGTTGACCCCGGAGGCCGCGGCCACCGTCGCGGTACCGGCACTGCCCGCCGCGCCGGCCAGCGCGCCGCCGGCCTGCAGGTATCGCACCGCGCCGCCACCGGTCGGCGGAGTGGACGTGGTCGGCGACGGCGAGGCCGACGGTGACGGGCTGCCGGTCGAGGTGGTGGGCGACGGGTTGACCCCGCCACCGACCGCGTTGCCGCCCGACCAGTTCACCGAGCCACTGGCCACCGTCTTGCCGGCCGGCACCGCGAGGACCTTGCCGTCGGAGAAGGTCACCGTGAGCGCGGCGCCGGTGATGTTCGCCGCGACGTACGTCCTGGCGCCGTTCTTGCTGAACACCCGGGCCAGCGGATGGTTGGCGGTGACGCCGCGATCGGTGGTGCCGAGGGCGGCGAGGTTGCGGATCCAGTGGAAGGTGTGCGCCTTGGTCTCGCCCTCCTCGGGGGTGTAGCCGCTGCCGGCCCGGAACTTGGCCAGCGCCGCGTCACCGTCGCCGAGCGCCAGGTACTGCCAGGCGATGTCCTGCCAGAGGGCCGGCTCGTGCCCGGCGTTGGCGACCATCTCGGCGTAGTTGCGTTTCACGTACGCCGGGTCGTCGCCCAGGTAGAAGTGCCCGCCGGTGACCGGCAGCTGGTTGATGCCCTGGATCTGCTCGGGCGCCGCGGAGAACCAGGTCGAGTACGCGCCGCCGTCGCCCCAGACCATCCCGACCGTGCCGTGGCCGAACGCCGCCGGGAAGTTCTCGTTGCGGGTGTCGAACCAGTACTCGTCGATCGCGGCGGCCTGGGTGGTCCAGATGAAGATGCCGGCGTCGCGGATCGCGGTGTTGCCGGTCGCCTGGCCCCACTGGATCAGGCCGTTGGCGAAGTTCATCCCCTCCGACGAGGACTCCTGGTTGTTGCCGGCGAAGAACGCGCCGTGCCCGGCCGCCCAGTCGTGGCCGGCGTAGATGTCGAAGTCCCGCAGGTACGGGAACCGGTTGTCGCCGCGGTCGTAGTTGTTCGCGTCGCGGATCAGCAGGTCCACCATGCCGCCGTAGCGGGCGCTGGTCGCCCAGCTCGGATCGAACTTGGCCAGGGTGGCGGCGGCGGAGATGAAGTAGCCGTAGTGGAAGTGGTGATCGTTGAGCTCGGCGTCGGAACCGTACGACGCCGGGTAGCCGATCAGCGTGCCCCAGTTCTTGTCGTAGTAGAACAGCTTCTGGCTCTTGCCGGCCGAGGCGGTGAACCAGTCGGTCAGCTGGGTGCGGATGGCCGCCAGCGCGGTGTCGCGGACATCGGTGCGCCCGAGCTGGTCGGCGATCTCGGCGATCCGCGCCCCGCTGCCGAGCGCCTTGCCGGTCCAGTAGGTGTCGTTGCCCCGTACGTCGACCGGGTTGTCTTTGACCTGGTCCAGATAGCCGTTGAGGGTGGCCAGGTCGGCGCCACCGCTGTCGGCGACCGCGGGCACCTCGGGGAGCACCCCGTCGAAGATCGCCGACGTGGTGAACGACGACGCGCCGACCAGGTTCTTCATGGCGCCCCGGGCGGTCACGTAGGTCTGCGCGATCGGTGTCGCGCCGGTCAGCGCCCGCCACTGGTGCGGGTAGAGGCCGATGACGGTGCCGGTGCCGGAGCCCTCCCGCGCGGTGGTGGTGTACGTGTACGTGGTCGCGACCCGGCTGCTGTTCTGGTCGTAGGCGTACGAGACCTTGGTGCCGGTGACGTGGTTGTGCGCGTAGGTGCCGTAGCTGGTGGCCAGCGCGTTCCGGTCGGCGGCGCTGGTCGACGGCGTGGTGGGCAGCACGGCGATGGAGAAGTAGCCCTTGCCGGCCAGGGTGGAGGTGATGACGGTGCCGCTGACCGTCCAGGTGGCCCCGGTCGGCGCGTACGCCACGTAGTCCTTGCCGGCGACCGAGTACCCGATCCGCGCCCCGCTGTTCGACCAGATCGTCGGGGTGCTCTTCGTGGTGATCTGCGCGTCGCCGCCGGTGACCTGGAAGTAGGCGAACGGCAGCCCGTGCCCGATGGTCGCCTTCATGGTCCGGGTGCCGTCGCTCCAGTACGGCGTGACGGTCCAGTCGGTCCAGTTGTCCACCAGGGTCCGCGGCGCGTTCAGCCCGGTCACCCCGGCGGTGAAGTCCTCCTGGTAGATGTAGTGGTACTCGCCCACGCCGGTGGCCGTGCCGCTGATCTGCGGCGTGGTGTTGTAGGAGAAGCCGAGCCCGCTCGCGGTGGTGTCGTAGCTGGTCGGGTGCGCGTGCAGGTTCTCGCTGTAGGCGCAGTCGAACTTCTTGAAGACCAGTGACGACCACCAGTCGTTGGTCGGCACCGGGCCGGCCGGCGCGTTGGCGGTCATGAACTGGCGCGGGTTCGTCGCCAGGTCACCGCAGCCGACCGGCAGGCTGCCACCGGCCGGCAGGGTCTCGGTGTAACTGCCCGCCCCGACGACGGCCGCGTCGGCGGTGCCGCTGAGGGCCACCGCGCCGAGCCCGGCGAGGACGGCCGCGGTCGCGGTCAGCACGAGAGCCCGCCCGGACAAGGATCGCGATGCCCGCACGACGAATCCCATCACGCCTCCACTGTTTCCGACCTGCGGCAGCAGCCTGTGAGAGCGCTCTCTGGTGCCTGGAACCGTAGGCGAGGCAGAGCATTTCGTCAATGTTTCCGAAATATTGCCGGGCACGGCAGGCGCTTCCGGCAAGGCCGCCGATGGTTGCGGTCCGCCATTGCTTTGGTACGGGGTGAGCCGGTTCACCCCGTACCGAAAGCCGGTCTTGATCTTGATCTGGATTTGCCGCGTTCAGCAGACGGACACGAGGTGGATCACGGAGGGGTCTGCGCTGAAGAAGCTGAACAGGTCGAGGGCGGCCAGCCGGCAGGCGCCCGGCCGGGTCGCGATGTCGAACGAGCGCTGGTCGCCGTCGGCGGGGTCGCCGTCGACCGGGTCGAGGCGGCGCAGGACCTGCCCGGTGCGCACGTCCACCACGGCGACATAACCGAAGTCCTGCCGGGCCTGGAAGTCGCCGCCGCCGACGTAGAGTTCGCCGCGCGGGCCGAAGGCCAGATCGCCGGCGTTCAGGACCTGGGTGACCAGCCGGCCGTCGGCGTCGAAGTCGAGCGGTTGCCCGGTGCGCATCGCTCGCCGGACGGCGTCGTGGCCGAAGCGGTGGATCTCGCCGGTTCGCGACGTGTCCTGGCCGGCGCCGAGTCCGACGTACAGGTTCTGCCGGCTGTCCAGGGCGATCCCGCCGGGGTCGCCGGGGATGCGGGCCACCAGCGGCCGGGTGGTGCCGCGGGCGACGTCGAGCACCTCGACGGAGCCGGTGAACGTGCCGAAGGTCTCGCCCTGTCCCATCAGGAACAGGTCGTCGTTCCAGAATTCGCCGCCGATCGAGTACGGGAACGTTCCGGTGCGCACCGCCGTGCCTCCGGTCAGGGGCATGCGGAAGACGGCGCCGTTGAACGCCGGGTCCGGGTACTTGGAGCCGCCCGCGCCGCCGCCGAGGAGCACCTGCCGGCCGTCCGGGTCGACCGTGACGAAAGCCGGGTCGGTGCCGCCCAGGAATGATTCCGGGAGCGTGCCGATCGGCCGGAACCGGGTCGAATTCGGGGCGACCTGAATGCTTACGGTGAATCCGTCGAAAACGACGATGCGTCCGTCCGGCGCGTAATTGAAAAGGGTGAAGTACGAGCCGGTGGCGGGCTCGGGAACCACAATTGCCGACTGAGACGTGTCGGCATGGGCCGGGAGGGCCCACGGTTCGACCAGCACGATCGCGACGAGGATGAGCAGCGCGTATCGCAAGCGCCGGGAAAGCTCGATCATGGGTACGTCATCTCCCTATGCGTGGAATCCGAGGGAGGCGACGAACGTGAAGTTCTGCGAGATGTTGACCAGCCGGGTGACCACGAAATCGTCGTAGAGCCCGGGTGGCACATCGGTGTCGATCTCGACCTTGAAGCTCACGAAAAACGGCGCGGTGTGGCCGGCCAGGTTGACCGTCAGGTCCTTGCGGTTGTTGTCGGCGGTGCCCAGCCGGGCGCTGGTGAGGACCACCTCGTTCGCGTGGAACGGCTGGGCCGGATCCGGCACGAACAGGGTGACCGTCAGCTCGTGCCCCGGGTAGCCGGCGAACGTCTGCACGTCCTCGGTGCGCACGCTCAGCACGGTGGTGTCCGGGCCGGCCGGGTCGGTCTTGACCAGCGTGACCGGCAGTTCGACGGCGAGGCCGCTGTAGGACGCGTCGCCGTAGATTCCCGGTTCGTCGCCGAGGTGGACACGGCCGCGCCAGATCATTTCCGGTTCCGAGCTCAGCATCGTCTGTTTCCCTTTCCGGCACGCGCGATCAATGGACGGCAACCGATGCTCCGGTGTCAGGTTGAAGCGCGTGGCGGCCGGTTGGCAAGCGCCGGGCCGATCGATGGAGGCAACATCCGACTATTCGGGCCGGGCGCACCCGGTCACTTGTTCCGAATAGGGATCAAGAGCATAATCCGCGAAGGTATCGTACATTTCCCGGAAATGGATTCTCGCTATGACGGGCACCGGCGCCTGCCTGCTGGCACCCGGCTTCGGCGCGGCAGAGCTGGAGCGGGACGCGCAGACCGCGATCCACATTATCGGCGACATTCGAGCGGCCGTGCCGGAATTGGCCGGCTGGATCAACTTCCCGCTGCTGAACCAGACCGGGACGGGAAATGATCTGATTCTCGAGGCCTATCCCGGCCCGGCCCGCCCCACCGAGTACGCGGACCGGCTGCCGGCGGCGATGAGCGTCGTGCGGCGGCTGACCCGGGCCGGCTACGACTTCAGTCATGCCCGGGTCGCCGTGCTCCCCGGCCGGGAGGTGCTCCGCCCGCACGTCGACATGTACCCCGCGGTCCGGCTGATCGTCGCGCTGAACGAGCAGGACGACGACTTCCGGCACGTCTTCGACGACGATGTGATCGCGATGCGGCCCGGCGAGGTCTGGGGCGTCGACGGGACCCAGTGCCACGGCGCGGCGAACGTCGCACCGTCGGGGACGCGGGTGGCGCTGCTGCTGGACGCGCGGCCGGGCAGCGGGCCGGGGCTCGGCGCGGGCGCCTGGCGGATCCCGGCGGGGCGCAGGCTCCGGCGCTCGGCGTGGACGGCGGCCGCGCGCGAACGGCGGCGGGCCCGCTTCCGCGGCCTCGCCGGGACGCACGGCCTGGCGGCGGCGGAGAAGGAGTGGCACTTCCTGGCGTTCGAGTTCGACCTCCGGGCCGCCGACGCGTACGGGGAGTTGATCGCGCTCTACGACGACCTCGCGGCGGGCGCCCGGGATCCGCGGGCGCGGCGGGAGTTGCGCGGCCGATCCGAGTACTGGACCAAACACTCCTGCGTGTGCGTGGCGTAGTGCGCCGCCCTGGGCGACCCCGGATGAGGTCGCCGCGGGCGGGCGCGGGCGGTGGTCAGTCGACGCGGCGGCCGCCGAGCCACTTGACCATTGCCGGGTCGCGGTGGTCGAAGAACTGCGACGTGCCCAGGTCCAGGGCCGCGATCCGGGTCATCTCGTCGTCGGTGAGCTCGAAGTCGAAGACGGCCAGGTTCTCGGCCATCCGCTCGGGGCGCACCGACTTGGGGATCACCACGACCTCACGCTGGATGAGCCAGCGCAGCACGACCTGCGCGACGGATTTGCCGTGGCCCGCGCCGATCTTGGCCAGGATCGGGTTGGTGAACAGGTCGTTCTTGCCCTCGGCGAACGGCCCCCACGATTCGATCCGCACGCCGTGCTCGGTCAGCAGCGGCTGGTAGTCGGCCCGCTGGAAGAACGGGTGCACCTCGATCTGGTTGACCGCCGGGGTGATGTCGTTGTGCTGGACGAGGTCGACGAGCCGGTCGGGGTAGAAGTTCGAGACGCCGATCGCCTTGATCAGGCCCGCGCCGTACAGCTTCTGCATGGCGTGCCAGGAGCTGTAGTAGTCGCCCAGCGGCTGGTGGATCAGATACAGGTCGAGGTAGTCCAGGCCGAGCTTGCTCAGCGACTTGTCGAACTCGCGCTTGGCGGTCTCCTCGCCGGTGTGCTGGATCCACAGCTTGGTGGTGATGAACAGCTGCTCGCGCGGGATGCCACTGGCGGCGATCGCCCGGCCGACCGCTTCCTCGTTGCCGTAGGAGGCCGCCGTGTCGATGGCCCGGTACCCGGCGGCGAGCGCGTCGGTGACGACCTGTTCGGTCTGTTCATCGGGCACCTGGAAAACCCCGAAACCGAGAATCGGCATGTGTACGCCGTTGTTCAGGGTGACCTCGGGAATGCTGACAGACATGGGTGAATCCTTCCGATCCGGATGCCGACCTCTGCCACGTTAGGCAGCCGCCGCGGCACGAGGGGGTCCCTGCCATTACCCCTCAACGCCGTGCCCCTCAGTCGCCGGCCCGATACTCTTGCGGATCTTCGCGATCCTTGCGGATGTCGAGCTGCCGGCCTTTGGAGAATTGTTGAGTTCAGTCATCAACCACATCACCGTCGACTGCGTCGGTGACCCCTACGACCTGGCGCAGTTCTGGAGTGCGGTCACCGGCAACCCGCTCAGCGATGACGACTACCCCGGCGACCCGGAGGCCTCCGTGATCCCGCCGGCCGGTGCCGGTCCGGTGATGCTCTTCGTCCGGGTGCCCGACGCCAAGACGGTGAAGAACCGGATGCACGTGGATATCAAACCCGCCGATCGCACCCGCGACGAGGAGGTCACCCGCCTTCTGGACGCCGGCGCCCGCCTCGTCTCCGACCGGCGCAGGCCGGACGGCACCGGCTGGGTCGTGCTCGGCGACCCGGAGGGCAACGAGTTCTGCGTCGAGCGCTCCGACGCCGAACGCCTCGGCCGGCGATCCGAGGACGCGGGGATCTGACCGAGGGCTCAGGTGAGCGCGGCGGCGACCAGGTGGGTGTCGGCGTACTGCTCGAAGCGCACCACCAGGCCGGCGTCGAACGTCCAGTGGTGCACGAAGCGCGCCGCCATCGCCTTGCCGCTGGCCCGGTACGTGCCGGAGTAGGTGCCGAACGCGACCACCTCGGCGCCGGCGCTCACGTAGTGCTCGGGCACGACCCGGTAGTCCGCCCACTCCGCGGTGATCCGCTCGAAGACGTGGTGCTGGACGGCCGCCGGGCCGATGTAGGTGCCCGCGTACGGGAACCCGGCCATCTCGATCCAGCGGACCTTCGACGACAGGGGTGCCAGCATCCCGGCGAGGTCGCCGGCGGCGGATGCCGCGTAGTGCTCCTGGACCGCCTGCAACGGCGTACGCATCAATGCTCCTCGGATTTTTCAGCCCGCAGATTCAGGAAGACGCCCTTGAGCTCGGTGTAGGCGTCGATCGCGGCGGGACCCATCTCGCGGCCGAGGCCGCTGGACCGGAACCCGCCCCACGGGCCGGCGGCGTCGGGCACGTGCAGCATGTTGACGAAGATCGAGCCGGCCCGCACGGCGGCCGCGAGCCGGTGGGCGGTGCTCACGTCCCGGGTCCACACCGACGCGGCCAGGCCGTAGTCGGTGTCGTTGGCCCGGGCCGCCAGGTCGTCGGCGTCGTCGTAGGCGAGCACCGGGATCACCGGGCCGAAGATCTCCTCGCGGGCCAGGGCCATGTCGTCGCGCACGCCGGTGAACACGGTCGGCTCGTAGAAGTAGCCGGCGCTCAGCTCGCCCTCGGCGCGCCGTCCCCCGGTCACCAGTTCGGCGCCGTCCGCGACGCCTCGCCGGACGTGCTCGTCGACGCCGGTCAGGTGTTCCTGGGTGATCAGCGGGCCGAGGTCGGTGCCCGGGGCCAGGCCGGGCCCGAGCCGCAGGCCGGCGGCCAGGGCGGCGGTCTTCTCGACGAACTCGTCGACCCGGGCGCGGTCGACGTAGAAGCGCGAGTACGCCGCGCAGACCTGCCCGCTGTTGAACAGGGCGCCCTGCACGGCGCCCTGCACGGCCGCGTCGAGGCCGGCGTCCCGGGCGACGATCATCGGGGCCTTGCCGCCGAGCTCCAGCGTCGTGCGGGTGAGGTGCTCCGCGCTCACCCGCAGGATCTCCCGGCCCACGGCGGTCGAGCCGGTGAACGACACCTTGTCCACGCCCGGGTGGCGGGTCAGCGCCCGGCCCACCTCGGGGCCGCCGGTGACCAGGTTGAGCACGCCGGGCGGGAAGCCGGCCTCCCGGCACAGCTCCACCAGCCGGACGGTGGTCAGCGGGGTCTGCTCGGCCGGTTTGATGATCACGGTGTTGCCGCAGGCCAGCGCGGGCGCCAGCTTCCAGGCGGCGATCATCATCGGGAAGTTCCAGGGCGTGATCAGGGCGCACACGCCGACGGGCTCGCGCCGGGTGTAGTGCAGGACGCCGGGGTCGGCGACCGGGCCGGCGCTGCCGTGGATCTTGGTGGGCCAGCCGGCGAAGTACCGGAAGTGCTCGGCGGTCGCGGCGACGCTGACGGTGCGGGCCACGCCGATCGGCTGGCCGTTGTCGAGGGTCTCCAGCCGGGCGAGTTCGTCGGCGTGCGCCTCGATCAGGTCCGCGACCCGCCAGAGCAGCCGGGCCAGGGCCGGCCTGGGCAGCTCGGCCCAGGCCGGGTCGGTGAGCGCGGCGCGCGCGGCCCGCACGGCGTCGTCGACGTCGGCCTCGGAGGCAGCCGCGACGGCGGCGAGGATCCGGCCGTCGGCGGGGTTGCGGGTCGCGAACGCCGCGCCGGTCGAGCCCGCCCGCCAGTGCGGGCCGATCAGCAGCGCCGTGGCGGGGACCTGGCCGCCGGGTTCGTCGCCCGTCACCGGCCCGGCCGGGAATCCGCCGGACCGCTGCACCGTCGTGGACATCGCGTGGGCCCTCCGGTCGGGACGGGCGCGCCGTGCGAGCGCCGTCCCTGGAGTCTGCGGCCGGGCGCCGGGACCCGCTTGTTCCTGGGAGGACTGGGCTTGTCTGTGGGTCATCGACCGCCGGACGGCACCACTCTGGCGTCGCGGGGCCGACGATTATAGGTTGCGTACTCGGCAGTCTGGCGACACGGTGATTGGAGTCTCGTGTCTACTCTGTTACGCACGACCGAGGTGAGTCCTGCGGATCGGGCCGACTTCTGGCGTACGGCCGCGTCGAAGTCCTTCGTGGACCTGAGTTTCACGGTGCCGGATCCGATCAACTTCCGCGGCGAGATCATCACCGAGACCATCGGCGGGGTGACGGTCAGCCGGGTCACCGCCGCGGCGCACACGGCGGTGCGCACCGAGCGGCACATCGCCCGCGCCCACGACGACGGCTTCTACAAGCTCAGCATGCCGGTCCGCGGCTACGTCCTGATCAGTCAGGACGGCCGGGAGGCGCCGCTGCTGCCGGGCGACCTGGCGATCTACGACACCAGCCGGCCGTACCAGGTGGCCTTCGGCGACACCTGTCAGATGCTGGTGCTGATGTTCCCGCACCGCGACCTGCGGCTGTCCCAGCGGGCGATGGGCGATCTGACCGCGCGCCGGGTCTCCGGACGCCACGGCATCGGCGGGCTGGTCACGCCCCTGCTGGTCAACCTGGTGTCGCAGATCGAGGAGCTCGGCACGTTCACCGCGCCCCGGCTGGCCGACAACCTCGTCGACCTGCTCACCACGCTCTACGCCGAGCAGCTCGGCGAGGCGGCCCGGCCGAGCGACGCGATGCAGGTGCTGCTGATGCGGATCCGGGCGTTCATCGCGGCGAACCTCGACGACGCCGACCTGACCCCGGACGCGATCGCCGCGGCGTGCCACGTCTCGACCGGGTACCTGCACAAGCTGTTCCGGGCCACCGGCACGTCGGTGGGGCGCTACATCCGGGATCGCCGGCTCGAGCAGTGCCGGCGCGACCTGCTCGACCCGGGGCAGCTGGACACCGCGGTGAGCACCATCGGGGCGCACTGGGGGTTTCTGGACGCGGCCCATTTCAGCCGGACGTTCAAGGCGACGTACGGCGTCTCCCCGCGCGAGTACCGGCTCAGCCGCGACGTGTTCGGTCACGTCGAGATGGCGGCGGCCGCCGACGACGACCCCGGCCCGCGCTGACCTCAGGTCGTGGCGTTCATCTGTTCCAGCAGCGTGTGCCGGTCGAGCCGATCGCCGGACAGTTCCGCGGCCACCCGGCCGCGGCGCAGCACCACGACCCGGTCGCACAGGTTCACCAGCTCGTCGAGGTCGGTGGAGCAGATCAGCGTCACCCGGCCGGCGCCGGCCGCCCGGATCAGCCGGTGGATCTCCGCCTTCGCGCCGACGTCGACGCCGCGGGTGGGGTCGTCCAGCAGCAGCACCGACGGTGCCGCCTCGAACCACTTGGCCAGCACCACCTTCTGCTGGTTGCCGCCGGAGAGCAGCCCGGCCGGCTCGTCGACGCTCGTGGTCCGCACCGCCAGCGCCGCGATCTGGCGCCGGGCGCGCCCACGCAGCCGCGCCCGGCGGATCAGGGCGCCGTCGCGGGCCAGCGAGACCGACCGGACCTGGGCGATGTTGATCCAGATCGGCTTGTCCGGCATCAGCCCGAACTGCCGGTCGCCGGCGACCAGCGCGATGCCGCTGCGCACCGCGCCGCGCAGGTTCCGGGGCAGACGCCCGCGCCGGCGCCGCTGGTCCGGGTCGCCGGGCAGCCGCAGCCGGCCGGTGGCGCCCCGGTGCTGGCCGGACAGGACCCGCAGCAGGTCGCTGTGGCCGGCGCCGACCACCCCGGCCAGTCCGACGATCTCGCCCGGCCGGGCGTGGACGGTGACGCCGTGCAGGATGCCGGGCAGGGTGATCTGCTCGGCGGACAGTGCCGGACCGGCCTCGGCCGCGACGGTCGCCCGCGCGGCCGGGGCGGGCGCCGGCGGGCGGTCGCCGAGCATCGCGGCGACGATGCGTTCGACGCTCATGTCGGCGCGCCGGGCGGCGGCGACCACGACGGCGCCGTCGCGCAGCACGGTGATCCGGTCGCTGACCGCGAGCACCTCCTCCAGGATGTGACTGACGAACAGCACGCCCACCCGGCGGTCGCGCAGGGCGCGCAGCACGTGCAGCAGCCGCTGCGAGCCGGCCTCGTCGAGCGCCGAGGTCGGCTCGTCGAGGACCAGCACGCGCGGATTCGTCAGCAACGCCTTGGCGATCTCGACCAGCTGACGTTGCGCCAGGGGCAGCGAGCCGACCAGGGCGCGGGGTGAGACGTGCAGGCCGAGCTCGGCGAGCACCGGCTCGGCCCGGGCGGTCATCGCGGGACGGTCGAAAACGCCGTACCGAAGAATCTCTCTTTTGGTGTAAAGGTTGGCCAGCACGTCGAGGTCGGGGAAGAGATTGAGCTCCTGGGAGACCACCGCGACGCCGTGGCGGGCGGCGTCGGCGGTGTCGCGGAACCGGGCCGGGGCGCCGTCGATCAGGATCCGGCCCGCGTCCGGGCGCACCGCACCGGTCAGGATCTTGACCAGGGTCGACTTGCCGGCGCCGTTCTCGCCGAGCAGGGCGTGCACGGTGCCGGCGGCGATCCGCAGGTCACAGCCGTTGAGCGCGGTGATGCCGCCGTAGGTTTTGCGCAGGCCGGTGGCCTCGATGACGGGCACGGCTAGTTCGCCTCGGACAGCGGCTTGAGCGGCGGGTTCGCGAGTTGCTCGGCGATCTCCGGTTTGAAGTACTCGGCCCGGGTCTGCGGGCTCACCTGCCGGGCCGCGATGCTGTCCACGTTGCTCTTGTCGACCAGCAGGTTGCCCGAGTTCCACCAGCCCTGCGGGATCGGCGTGCAGGTGCGCTTGGCCTGGATCAGCAGGTGGATCGCGATGTAGCCCTTCATCCAGTGCTCCGGGGAGGACAGCGCGAAGACCGAACCGGACTGGACCGCGGCGACGGCCTCCGGGGGCAGATCCGCCGAGCCGGCCAGGAACGTCCGGCCGGTCTGCTTCTTGATCAGGGGCAGCGAGACGCCGTCCTGGCCGCCGACGCCGATGAACGCGGCCGCGTCGGGGTGCGCCTGGGTCAGGCTCTTCCACGCGTTGTAGTTCTCGGTCGGCTGGGACTTGCTGTCGTAGGGACCGCTGACCTTCATCCCGGGCAGCTTGCTCTTGAGCACCGACTGCACGCCGTCCATGCGCTGCACCAGCAGCGGCAGCGACGGGATGTCGTTGCCGAGCACCACCTCGCCGGTGGCGGGCGGATTCTGCTTCACGAACGCCTCGCCGAGCAGCACGCCCAGCGCGGTGTTGCTGTTGCCGATGTACGTCTTGACGTCGGTGCCCGCCGGTGGCGCGGCGTCCACCGCGATCACCGGGGTCCCGGCGGCGGTCGCCTCGTTGAGCGGCCGGACGAACAGGTCCGGGGCGACGGTCTGGTACGCGATGCCGTCGCTCGCCGTCTTCGAGGCGGACTGGAACAGCGCCACCGCCTTGGGCCCGTCGACGCTGGTCGGGGCGACCTCGTTGAGTTTGACGTTGCCGTCCTCGTCGGCGGCCGCCTTGGCGCCCAGGGCCATCTCCTGGAACGGGTTCTGGTCGGTCGAGGCGTACACGAAGGCCAGGTTCAGTTTGCTCTTGGCGGTGTCGCAGCCACCGCCCGCGGCGTCGCCCGAGCCGCCCGAGTCGCAGCCGGCCAGCGCGAGCAGGCCGGCCGTGGCGCAGATGCCCAGCCGGGTCGCGGTACGCGAGATATCTGTCCGCATCGGGGTGTCCTTTCACTGTGCACGGAGGCCGGCCTCCTTGCGGCGCCGGACGAGGCTGTCGATGCCGACGGCCACCAGGATCACCAGGCCGGTGGCGAAGGCACTCCAGTTGGCCGGGATGCTGAAGTAGGTCAGGCCGGCGGCCACGACGTTGAGCAGGACCGCCCCGCAGACCGCGCCGATCACGGTGGCCGTCCCGCCGCGCAGGGCCGTGCCGCCGATCACCGCGGCGGCGATGGCCTGCAGCTCGAAACCGGTGCCGATGGTGGGGTCGCCGGAGGTGAAGTAGGCCAGGCCCAGGCAGCCGCCGATGCCGGCGAGCACGCCGACCAGCACCAGCACCAGCATGCGTACGCGGGCCACCGAGATGCCGGCGAACGCGGCCGCCTCCGGGTTGGAGCCGACCGCCAGCACCCGGTAGCCGAACGGGGTGTGGTGCAGCACCACGCCGAGCACCAGCGCCGCGACCGCCAGCACGAGCACGCTGATCGGCAGGCCGGCCACCTCGCCGCCCAGCACGGTGAAGAACGAGTCGTCCAGCGGCAGGCCGACCACCTGCTGGCCGCTGGTCAGCGCGATGGCCAGGCCACGGAAGACCGACAGGGTCGCCAGGGTCGCGACGATCGTCGGGATCCGGATGAAGGTCACCACTGTCGCGTTCACCAGGCCCAGCACCGCGCCGCAGGCGACCCCGAGACCGGCGGCGACCCAGGCATTCACGCCGTGCGCGATCAGCAGCGCGGTCGCGATCAGGCACAGGCCGAACTGCGAACCCACCGACAGGTCGATCTCGCGCATCGCCACCAGGTACGACATGCCGATCGCCAGCAGCCCGACATAGGTCGAGGCCTGCAGGATGTCGAGCAGCTGGGCGGGTTTCAGAAAGGTCGGGTGGGCCGCGCCCACCAGGCCGGCGAGCACCACGGTCGCGAGCACCACGCTGGCGGCCGGCGCCCGCAGGGCCCGGCGCAGCAACGCGACCAGCGCCCGCGGGGCGCGCCGCAGCAACGCGGCCGGCTCGGGCGGCGGCGCGGGCGCCGGTGCGCCGGCGCTCGGCGCCGTCGTCGAGGTGCTGTCTGTGTTCACGCCGACCTCGCCTGGTGCGGGATTTTCGTAGCGGACCGCCGTCAGCGTGGGCGATGAGCCCGGCGGCGCGCTTGACTCTGTCTGCTCAGCGCTTGTCGGCCAGTGCCCGGCCGTGCGCCGGGCATCGCCCGCGACCGGGTGGCGTTCCTAACCTCGGGTCCGTGGACGACAGGAAACGCTTCACCGGGCGGACCGTGCTGGTGACCGGGGCCGGCACCGGCATCGGCGCGGCGCTGTGCCGGCGCGTCGCCGGCGAGGGCGCCAACCTGGTGCTCACCGGCCGCCGGGAGGCACCGCTCCAGCAGGTCGCCGCGAGCCTGCCCGGCCCGTCGGTCGTGGTGCCGGCCGACGTGGCCGTCGCCGAGCAGGCCGAGGCCGTGGTGGCCGCCGGGGTCGAGGCGTTCGGCACGCTGGACGTCGTGGTGGCCAACGCCGGCGGGCACGTTCCCGGCGCGGCCGCGGACGTCGGCGACGCCGCCTGGCGCTACAGCCTGCATGCCAACCTCGACAGCGCGTTCGTCACCGTCCGGGCCGCGCTCCCCCACCTGATCCGCGCCCGGGGCGCGGTCGTGGTGGTCTCCTCGATCGCCGGGCTGTTCGCCGGGCCGGGCGTGGTCGGCTACGTGACCGGCAAGCACGCCCTGATCGGGCTGACCCGGTCGCTGGCTCGTGACTACGGGCGCTTCGGGGTGCGGGCCAACGCGGTCTGTCCCGGCTGGGTGCGCACCGCGATGGCCGACGAGCAGATGGACGACCTGGGCCGCCGGCGGGGCCTGGACCGCGACCAGGCGTACGCCCTGGTCGCCAAGGACACCCCGCTGGCCCGGGTGGCCGAGCCCGAGGAGATCGCCGCGGTCATCGCGTTCCTCGCCTCCCCCGAGGCGTCGGCGATGACCGGGTCGGTGGTGGTCGCCGACTGCGGCGCCGGCGCGGTCGACCTGCCCACGCTCGCCTTCGCCGACTGAGGACGGAACCCATGGACGACATCGCCGTGCCGCACGGGTGGAAGGGGATGGACGACTTCGCGCCCGGCATCGACGGCAACCGCGCGGCCCGTACCGGCGTGCTGGCCGGCACGACGCTCGACGTCGACGACGGGGGCCGCCTGCACCTGGAGTTCGTCTCGGCCGACCGGCTGCGCTGGAGCAGCGAGCAGGGCTCCGGCGACGACGACTGGTACGAGGCGATCGAGGTCCGCCCCGGCGTGTTCTTCCTGACCCTGACGTTCGCCGCCGAGCCGCTGCGCGCCGCGGTGCTGGTCGTCGACGTCCCCCGCGGCCGGACCCTGACAGTCGAGTCGCACATCGCCGCCGGGCCCACCCCGGGCCGGCCCCGGGTCAGCCAGCTCTTCCGGCCCGGCACGGTGGCGGGCACCCGGACCCTCGGCACGCCGGCCGCGCCCACCCGGGACCTGATCGGCCTGCGGGCGCTCTACCGGTACAGCCCGGAGCACCTGTACGAGCACATCTACCTGAGCAGCGAGCGGTACGCCTGGCAGTGCCTGGTCGGCGCGCAGCGCGGGCACGGCGACGTCGACCTGGCCAGCACCTGGTCGCTCGGCGACAACCTGTACGTGTTCACGTTCCGCGAGTTCCTGATCCCGGTCGCCGCGACCTGGCTCTACGACCTGACCGCGATGCGCACCACCGGCGTGTTCTTCGGCCTGGGCGCGAGCGGGGCGGCCCAGTGTGCGCCCGGGGGCGCGCTGATCACCGCGCTGGGCCGGGTCACGTACCCGGAGGAACAGCCCATATGACCGGCCCTGACGTGCTGGTCATCGGTGCGGGCAGCGCCGGGTGCGCGCTCGCCCGCCGGCTGGTCGACGCCGGCGCCTCGGTGGTCCTGCTGGAGGCCGGGGACCAGGCCGTCCGCGCGGCGGTCACCGACCCGGTACGCATGCACGAGCTGTGGCACACCCCGGCCGACTGGGACTTCCACACCGTGCCGCAGCAGTTCGCGCACCGCCGCCGCCTGCACCTGCCGCGCGGGCGGACCCTCGGCGGGTCGCATGCCCTGAACGCGATGATCTGGGCCCGCGGCAACCCGGCCGACTACGACGGGTGGGCCGGGCTGGGCAACGACGAGTGGGCGTGGGCCCGGGTCCGCCCGCTGTTCGAGCGGGCCGAGAAGATCCAGGAGGTGCTCACCGGCTTCGCGCCGCATCCGGTTCACCGGGCCATCGTCGCGGCGGCCGTGGAGTACGGGCTGCCGTACAACGCCGACTACAACGGGGACCGCCAGGACGGTGTCTCGTATGTGCAGCTCACCGTGCGCGACGGGCGCCGGCTGACGACGGCCGACGCGTACCTGGGCCCGGTGCGGCGCGATCCGCTGCTGTCGCTGGTCTCGTCCGCGCAGGTCCGGCGGCTGCGCTTCGACGCGACCCGCTGCATCGGCGCGGAGTACGACAAGGACGGCGAGCGCCACACGATCACCGCCGCCCGCACGGTGCTGTGCGCCGGCGCGCTCGGCTCGCCCGTGCTGCTGCAACGCTCGGGCGTCGGCGACCCCGATCTTCTGCGGGCGCTGGGCATCCCGGTGGTGGCGGCGTTGCCGGGCGTGGGCGCGAACCTGCGGGATCACTGGCTGGTCCCGGTCGTGCTCGGCGTCGACCGGGCGGTGACTCCGGTGCCGGGCCTGCCGGTGTGTCAGAGTCACCTGTTCTGGCGCAGCCGGCCGGAGGTGGTCGTACCGGATCTGCAGCCCTTGATGTTCGGCTCTTCGCTGGTGACCGATTGGATGCAGCCGCCGGAGCACGGCGTCACGTTCATGGCCGGCATCGTGCGTCCGGCCAGTCGCGGAACCGTGCGGCTGACCGGCGCGGACCCGGCCGCCCCGCCGGAGATCGACCCGCGGGTGCTCAGCGCCCCCGAGGATGTCGAGGCGATGGTGGCGGCGGTGCGGCTGTGCCGCGAGATCGCCGCGCAGCCGGCCCTGCGCACCGGCTGGGGCGCCCGCGAGGTGTACCCGGCGTCGCTGGCGACCACGACCGACCTGCTGCGCGACTACATCCGGGAGACCGTGGTGACCTATCACCACCAGACCGGCACGTGCGCGATGGGCACGGGTGAGCAGGCGGTGGTCGACCAGCGGCTGCGGGTGCACGGCGTCGAGGGGCTGTGGGTCGCCGACGCCTCGGTGATGCCGGCCGGGCCCACCGGCAACACCAACGCGCCGGTCGTGATGATCGCCGAGCGGGCCGCGGACCTGCTGCTGACCGGGGTGCCGTCGTGAGCGCCGGGCATCCGCTGGGCCTGGCCCCTTCCAAGATCATCGCCGTGCACCTGAACTACCGGAGCCGGGCGGCCGAGCGGGGCCGGACCCCGTCGCAGCCGTCGTACTTCCTCAAGCCGCCCTCGTCGCTGTCCGGGCACGGCGCGGTGATCGAGCGGCCCGACGGCTGCCGGCTGATGGCCTTCGAGGGCGAGATCGCGCTGGTGATCGGACGATCCGCCCGCCGGGTCGCGCCCGAGCAGGCGATGGCGCACATCGGGTGGCTCGCCGCCGCCAACGACGCGGGCGTCTACGACCTGCGCTACGCCGACCGGGGCGCGAACCTGCGCTTCAAGGGCGCGGACGGCTTCACCCCGGTCGGCCCGGTGCTGGTCGACCCGGCCGGCGTCGACCTGGCCGACCTGCGGCTGCGGACCTGGGTCAACGGCACGCTCGTGCAGGACGCGACCACCGCCGAGCTGATCTTCCCGGTCGAGCAGCTGGTCGCCGACCTGTCCCGGCTGACCACCCTGGAGGCCGGCGACATCATCCTGACCGGGACGCCGGCCGGGGCCTCCGTGGTGGAACCGGGCGACACCGTCGAGGTGGAGCTGGGCACGACCGGGCGGCTGGCCAACCTGATCGTCGACGCCGGCGAGCCGCTGGCCGTCTACGGCGCGATGCCCCGGTGCACCGAGGCGGACCGGGCCGACGCGTACGGCGGCGCCCGGGACAGCGCGGATCCACCGGCGCTGGACGAGCGGACCGCGGCGCTGCTCAACAGCGTCTCGACGGCCACCCTGTCGTCGGTGCTGCGCACCCGCGGCCTGCAGCACATGTTCGTCGAAGGGCTCCGCCCGGCCCGCCCGGACCTGCGCATGCTGGGCACCGCCCACACGCTGCAGTACCTGCCGCTGCGCGAGGACCTGTTCGCCGACCGGGGCGCCGGGATGAACGCGCAGAAACGCGCGGTCGAGCAGATCGGCCCCGGGCAGGTGCTGGTGATCGGCGCGCGCGGCGAGGCCGGTTCCGGCACGATCGGCGACATCCTCGCGCTGCGGGCGCTGCGCCGCGGCGCGGCCGGCATCGTCACCGACGGCGGCCTGCGCGACAGCCCGTCGTTCGCCGGGCTCGATCTGCCCACCTATCACGGCCCGGCGCACGCGGCGGTGCTCGGGCGCCGGCACGTGCCGTGGGCCGTCGGCGTCGCCGTGGCCTGCGGCGGGGTGCTGGTCGAGCCGGGCGACGTCCTGGTCGGCGACGCCGAGGGTGTGGTGGTGATCCCGCCCGGCATCGCCGGCAACGTCGCCGCCGAGGCGAGCGAGCTGGAACGCCAGGAACGCTTCATCCACGAGCAGGTCGCGGCCGGGGCGTCGATCGAGGGCCTGTACCCGCTGGGACCGGCCCGCCGGGCGCAATACCAAGCCTGGGTCGACGCCGGTGAGAAGGAGACGCGGTGAAATTCCGATCAGACCCATCGACGGTACGGGGTTCGTTCAGCGCCCTGGTCACCCCGTTCGCCGCCACCGGTGAACTCGACCACGACAGTCTCGCCGCGCTGGTGCGCTGGCAGCTGGAGTCCGGCACCCACGGCGTGTCGATCGGCGGGTCGACCGGCGAGCCCAGCGCGCAGTCGGTCGCCGAACGCATCGCCGCCATGCGCACCACGGCACTCATCGTCGACGACCGGGTGCCGTTCCTGCCCGGCACCGGCTCGGCCAAGCTGGACGAGACGCTCGAGCTCACCGCGGCCGCCCGCGACCTGGGCGCCGACCTCTGCCTGGTGATCACGCCGTACTACGCGCGCCCCACCCAGGAGGGCCTCTACCGCTGGTACGCCACGATCTGCGCGGAGTTCCCCGACCTGCCGATCGTCGCCTACAACGTGCCGGTGCGCACCGCCGTCGAGATCGACCCGGCGACGCTGGCCCGGCTGCGCCGCGACCACGACAACTTCGCCGGCGTCAAGGAAACCACCAAAGACTTCGAGCATTTCTCGTACGTGTTGTACCGGTGCGGCCGTGACTTCCTGGTCTGGTCCGGCGTCGAACTGCTGTGCCTGCCGCTGCTGGCCCTGGGCGGCAGCGGCTTCATCAGCGCGCTGAGCAACCTGGCTCCGGCGGCGAGCGCCCGGATGTACCAGCGATGGGTCGCCGGCGACCACGACGGCGCCCGCGACCTGCACTACGCGCTGCACCCGCTGGTGTCGCTGCTGTTCGTCGAGACCAACCCGGCCCCGGCCAAACACGTCCTGCACCGGTGGGGACGCATCGCGTCCGCGCACGTCCGGGCCCCGCTGGCACCGGTGAGCGAGGCCGCCGCCGAGCGCATCGGCGCCCTGCTCGCCGACGCGGGCGCCCTGCTCGACCCGGGCACCGGCATCCCCCGGCCGGAAGGAGCGCGCCCGTGACCCGGCCCGACGGCCTGCCCGCGCAGATCCTGCACTTCATCGACGGCAAGCAGGTGCCCAGCATCGGCGGGGCCAGCTTCGACAATCCGCATCCGGTGACCGGCCAGCCCTACTGCACGGTGGCCGCCGGCGGGCCCGAGGACGTGGCGGCCGCGGTGCGCGCCGCCCGCGCCGCCTTCACCGACGGCACCTGGCCCGGGCTGCTGCCCCGCGCCCGGGCCCGGGTGCTGCACGCGATCGCCGACGCCATCGAGTCGCGCGACGACCGGATCGCCGAGCTCGAGGCGTGGGACACCGGGCTGCCGATCACCCAGGCCCGCGGTCAGGCGCACCGCGCGGCGGAGAACTTCCGCTTCTTCGCCGATCTGGTCGTCGGCCTGCACGAGGACGCCTTCCGGGTCGGCGACGAGCAGCTCAGCTACGTGGTGCGCCAGCCGAAGGGGGTGGCCGGGCTGATCACCCCGTGGAACACGCCGTTCATGCTGGCGACCTGGAAACTCGCGCCCAGCCTGGCGGCCGGCTGCACGGTCGTGCTCAAACCGGCCGAGTGGACCCCGCTGTCGGCGAGCCTGCTGCCGCAGATCATGACCGAGGCCGGGGTGCCCGACGGCGTGTTCAACATCGTCCACGGCCTCGGCGAGCAGGCCGGCGCGGCCCTGGTCGCACACCCGGACGTCCCGCTGATCTCGTTCACCGGCGAGACCACCACCGGGCAGGTCATCATGCGCGGCGCCGCCGAGCACCTCAAGGCGCTGTCGATGGAGCTCGGCGGCAAGTCACCCTGCGTGATCTTCGCCGACGCCGACCTGGACCGGGCCCTGGACGGCGCGGTCTTCGGGGTCTTCTCGCTCAACGGGGAACGCTGCACCGCCGGCTCGCGGATCCTGGTCGAACGCTCGATCTACGACGACTTCGTGGCCCGGCTCGGGCAGCGCGCCCGCGATGTGACGGTCGGCGCGCCGGGCGACCCGGCGACCCAGCTGGGTGCGCTCGTGCACCGCGACCACTTCGCGCGCGTGATGTCGTACGTCGAAATCGGTCTTGCCGAAGGCGCCCGGCTGATAGCCGGCGGCGGCCGGCCGGCGCATCTGGCCGAGGGCAACTACCTCGGCGCGACCGTGTTCGCCGACGTCACACCCCAGATGCGGATCTTCCAGGAGGAGATCTTCGGGCCGGTGGTCTGCGTGACCCCGTTCGCGGACGAGGCCGAGGCGATCGCGCTGGCCAACCACACCCGCTACGGGCTGGCCGCCTACGTCTGGACCGGCGACCTGCGGCGCGGGCACCGGGTGGCCCGGGCCATCCAGTCCGGCATGGCGTGGCTCAACAGCCACAACGTGCGGGACCTGCGCACCCCGTTCGGCGGCGTCAAGGACAGCGGCCTGGGTCACGAGGGCGGGCACCACAGCATCGACTTCTACACCGACCAGCGGGTGATCCACGTCGCGGTCGGCGATCCGAGGACACCCCGGTTCGGCGTGCGCGCCGACTGAGCCACCGTCAGGAGCCATCATGCCCGAGTCCGAAGCGCCCGACATCGTCCGCGCCGCCTACGCCGAACTGGTCGTGACCGACCTGGCCGCCAGCCGCTGGTTCTGGGTCGACATGCTCGGCCTGGTCGTCTCCGCCGAGCAGAGCGACGCCCTCTACCTGCGCGGACACGACGAGCTGACGCACCACAGCCTGGTGCTGCGGGCCGGCGGGCGCCCGGCCGCGGCGGCGATCGCGTACCGGGTCCGCTCGGCCGCCGACCT
Source organism: Actinoplanes sp. L3-i22 (assembly GCF_019704555.1). Classification (NCBI taxonomy): domain Bacteria; kingdom Bacillati; phylum Actinomycetota; class Actinomycetes; order Micromonosporales; family Micromonosporaceae; genus Actinoplanes; species Actinoplanes sp. L3-i22. Next base: position 4,941,106 of record NZ_AP024745.1, on the reverse strand, counting down.
GGACCGGGCGCAGGCCTTCTTCACCGAGCGCGGGTGTGCGGTGCGGCGCCGCCCGGCCGGGGCGACCGCCGGCGTCGGCGAGGCGGTCCGGGTGGTCGACCCGCTCGGGTTCACCGTGGAGTTCTTCCACGGCATCGACCGGGCCGAACGCCTGATCCAGCGCTACGACCTGCACCGGGGCGCGCACCTGGCCCGGCTGGACCACTTCAACCTGGTCGTGCCGGACATCCCGGCCGCCTACGCGCACTACGCGTCGCTGGGTTTCGGCTGCTCGGAGACGATCGAGGACGAGCACCAGATGTTCGCCGCCTGGATGTTCCGCAAACAGACCGTCCACGACGTCGCGTTCACCGCCGGCGCCGGGCCGCGGCTGCACCACCTCGGGTTCGCCACCCACGAGAGCCACCACGTGCTGACCACCTGCGACCTGTTCGGCGCCGTCGGGAAGCAGCGGCACATCGAACGCGGGCCCGGCCGGCACGGCGTCTCGAACGCCTTCTACGTCTATCTGCGTGACCCCGACGGGCACCGGATCGAGATCTACACCAGCGACTACTTCACCGGGGACCCGGACCACGAGACGTACCGGTGGAGCGTGCACGACGAACGCCGCCGCGACTACTGGGGGAACGCGGTGATCCCGTCCTGGTACGCCGAGGCGACCACCGTGCTGGACCTCGACGCCCGCGAGCAGCCGCTGACCGACCTGACCGGCGGCCCATCCGAGATCCAGGTCGGCGCCGACGGCCTCGGCCCGATCACCCGGCGCTGACCCGCCTAACCTGGGTTCATGGACAACCGCGACGAGGTACGGGCGTTCCTCACCTCCCGCCGGGCCAAGGTCAGCCCCGAACAGGCCGGCATCCCCGCCTACGGCAGCCGCCGCGTCGCCGGACTACGCCGCGGCGAGGTCGCCGCCCTCGCCGGAGTCAGCGTCGAGTACTACACCCGCCTGGAACGCGGCAACCTCGCCGGCGTCTCCGACAGCGTCCTGGACGCCGTGGCCCGCGCGCTACGCCTCGACGACACCGAGACCACCCACCTGCACCACCTCGCCCGCGCCGCCGGCCCCACCCCCGCCCGGCTGCGGACCCGCCGCGACCGGGTACCCGAGATCCGCCCAGCCGTACGCCGCGTGCTGGACTCGATGACCGGGGTTCCCGCGTTCCTGCGCAACCACCGCTTCGACCTGCTGGCCGCCAACCCCCTCGGGCAGGCCCTCTACGCACCGATGTACACCGCCGGCGCGACACCGGCAGTGAACTCGATGCGATTCAACTTCCTGAACCCGCAGGCCCAGGCGTTCTACCCGGACTGGCCGCAGGTCGCTCAGTCCGCCGTCGCCGCGCTGCGCATCGCCGCCGCCCGGCACCCCGACGACCAGCAGCTGATGAACCTGATCGGCGAGCTGTCCAGGCGCAGCGAGCCGTTCCGTGGCTGGTGGGCGACCCAAGACGTCTACGTACACCGGCACGGCGTCAAACGCTTCCGCCACCCGGCCGTCGGCGAACTGGAACTGGCCTTCGAGGGCTTCGAGCTGGCGGGCGAGGACAACCTGACGCTGCTGACCTACTCCGCCGAGCCCGGCACCCCCTCCGGCGACGCTCTGGAACTGCTCGCCGCCTGGGCCGCCACCCAGGACAGCGTCCCGGCCTGAGCCGGCCCTACGCGAACGCGGCGGCGACTGCCGCGCACAGGTCCGGGTTCTTGGCGCAGAAGTTCTCCACGAACGCCGCGACGTCCGCGACCGCCCCGAAGATCTCGTTGAGGTCTTCGACCAGCCGGTTGCGCCCGGCGTGGAAGTGCGCGACGTACAGGGCCCGGCCCCGGTTCGCCACGTCCGTGCCGAAGTCCTCGCCCCAGCCGACCGTGCGGTTGCTCTCCTTGAACGGCACCCAGGTGCCGTCGACCCCGATCTGCTGCAGCCCGGAGCGCGCGATGATCGCCCCGGTCTCGTCCGCCACCAGGATCAGCGTGCCGGTGGTGACGCCGCCGAACAGGTTGGTCGCCTGGACGTGCGTGGTGGCCTGCAGCTGGCCCGACTGGGTCAGGTTGGCGACGGTGTCGATGAAGGCGTTGCCGTTCGGCCCGTCGATGAAGTCCGGCCCCTGCGTGCGGGTCAGCACCGGCGGGGGCGGCGGCGGGAACGGCCAGAACCACGGAAAGTCCTCGGCCACGGTGCCGGTGACCCGGTCCGTGCCCGCGACGATGCCCGTGGAGCCGCTCTCGGTGGCGTCCAGCGGCCGGTTGCTCACCGACGTGTCGGTGTCCCCGCTCTCCAGGCGGGTCACCCGAACCGACATCGAACGCAGCAGGTCGCTGATGTCGTCCAGTCGGCGGATCAGATCGCCGTCGGGGCTCTGATCGACGGCGGACCCCTGCTGCCGGGCGGATGCCTGCCGGGTGGCCTCCTCGAAGTCGGCCTGCTCCGGCCGGCTGATCCGGTCGTCGCGGACCGTCTTCGACGGTACGGCCGACGCCTCCCGGGCTCGTCCGGTCGAGGCTCCCCGCCGCCGGGTGGCGGCCTGCTGGGCGGCCTCCTCGTACTGGTCCTGCAACTGCTGGCTGATCCGGTCGTCCCGGACCTTTGTCGACGTCATCTCGATCGCCTCCGTATCTGGCTTTGTTGGAGCTGTCCGCGCCCGCCTCCGTTCCGGTTCTAGGTCTCGGCGCTTGCCGTCCACTTCGTGCAGATCGCGCGGGAAGGCGGCGCGCCGTGAACCGGTTCCGGCCCGGCTCAGCCGAGCTGCAACCAGGCCGCGGCCGCCGTCACCGCGGCGACCAGGCCCGCGGCGGCGTAGAGCGCCGTGCGCGGGCCACCGGTGCGCAGCACGGCCGCGAGACCGGCCAGCGCGCCGAGTCCGAGCAGGTAGCTCAGGTGCCACAGCTCCTGGCCCAGTGGTTGCCGCGGCAGGATCCCGTGGCTGGAGGCCAGCCAGACCGGCCACAGCGACAACCACGTCCGGGCGTGCACCAGCTCCGGCCCGCCGGCCGAGGGTCCCGCCCGGAACGGGTAGTACATGGCGATGGTGCCCAGCCACAGCACGAGCGTGGTCAGCGCCAGCATGCCCGGCCAGGGCAGCCAGCGGGCGACCGCGATGCCGAGCAGGCCCGCGCCGAGCACCAGCGCCGGCACCTGCAGATACTCCAGGGCATCGCGCTGATAGACCCGGTCGTCGGGCACCGCGGTGGCCGCGGTGGTGAACGCGCCGAGCACCAGCAGCGCGGCCGCCCCGGCGAGGCCGACGAGGACCGGCCCGCGCACCAGCCCCACGATCGCGGCCATCGTGCGCTGCCGCTCGTCGACCGGCGCGCAGTCGAGCACTTCACGGACCTGGTTGCGGAACGTACCGGCGGCGACCCGGTTCGCGGCCACGAGCGTCACCGGCGCATAGACCAGCAGCAGACTCAGCATCAGGACCATGTAGGCGCCGTTGGCGGGGGTCGCGCCCTCGCGGTTGACGATCAGCGTGGCGGCCCAGGTCAGCATGTAGAGCATCCCGATCGGGTAGGCGGGGTGCCGCAGCATCCGGCGGGCCTCGACCGCGCCGAGTCGCCGCACGACCGGCGCGGTGGCAGCGCTCATGCGCTCGCCGCCGCCGCGGAGGGCCGCGTCGCGTCGAGGAGCATCAGGTAGCCGTCCTCCAGCAGCGGCCGCACCAGCCGGGCGTGCGGCGGCGGGGTGCCGACCTGGCGCAGCCGGCCGTCGTCGGTGCGCCAGGCGAGCCGGGCGCCGGGGTCGCGCCGGGCGGCGATCCACACCCGTCCGGTCGCGGTGGCGGCGAGCTGTCGCGGGGCCCCGTCGAAACGCACCCGGCCCTCGTGCAGCACCACGATCCGGGTGCAGAACGCCGCGACGTCCTCGGTCTGGTGGCTGGACACGACCACGCACCGGTCCTCGGCGAGCGCGGAGATCGTGTCGCGGAACCGTAGCCGCTGCTCCGGGTCGAGGCTGATGGTCGGCTCGTCGAGGATCAGCAGCCGGGGATCGCCGAGCAGGGCCTGCGCGATCACCAGGCGGCGTTTCGTGCCGCCGGAGAGCCGCCGGACGCGCCGGCGGGCGACCTGCTCCAGGCCCATCACGGCCAGCACCCGGCGCACCTCGTCGTGCCGGGTGCGCCGGTCGGTCATCTCCTTGAGGATCGCCACGTAGTCGACGTACTCGAAGGCGGTGAAGCCACTCGGGAAGCCGGTCTCCTGGGGCACGTAGCCCAGGCGCCGGCGGATGTCGGCCCGCGCCGGTGGGTCGGCGGCGTCGCGGCCGAGCAGTCCGACACTGCCGGAGTCGGCCCGGGCCACCGTGGCGAGCACCCGCAGCAGGGTGGTCTTGCCGGCGCCGTTGGGCCCCAGCAGCCCGAGGATGCCGGTGCCGGCCGCCAGCGACACGCCGTCGAGCACGCGGCGGCGCCCGTAGGTCTTGCTCACGCCGGTGAGCCGGATGCCGCTCACCGCAGGCCCCGGGCCCGGCCGGCGCCGACGACGGCCGCGGTCACCGCGACGAGAATGACAAGCAAAGACGCCATTTGTACGGCGGGTGAGAACGCGCTCAACACCGAGCCGGTCGAGACACGCGCCGCCGTCACGACACAGATCCAGAGGACGGCCAGCCCGGCGATCGCGGCGCGCGCCCCGACGAACCGCTCGGCGACCAGCCCGAAGACCGCCAGGGCCAGGCCGGGCAGCAGCCACAGCGCCGCCTGGGTCACGCCCGGCAGTGCCAGCCCGCCGACCGCCAGCAGCGCCGCGGTCATCGGCAGCACCGGCAGGCAGCGCAGCAGGACCAGCCGCAGCCGGGGATAGGGCGCCGCCGAGACGATGTCGTGCATGGGGAACGTGCCCGGCCCGTACGCCGCGGCGACCCCGGTCAGCGGCACCAGCGGCGCCACGGTGAGGAACCAGATCGCCACCCGCCCGTCGGTGTAGCGCGCGACCAGCGCGAACGCGGCCACCAGCACACAGCCGGCCACCCACGCCCGGCGCGCCGCCGACGCCCCGGTGGCCAGCCGGGCCGCCGGCGCGGACAGTCCCAGCCCGACGAGGATCCACTCGAACAGCGATTGCCGGGGCCGCTGCAGCACGTCGACGACGTCCGCCCAGGCCCGGGAATGCAACCCCGGATCGGCGTACGGGGCGATGCCGGCGCGACAGCGGGCGCACCCGGACAGGTGCTGCTCGACCGAGGCCGCCCTGGCCCGGTCGAGGCGGCCCCGCGCGTACGCGCTCAACAGGGCGTCGTCGGCGTGCCAACCGGTCATGACAGCGCCTCCCTGAGCAACGTGCGAGCGCGGGCCATCCTGGTCTTGACCGTGCCCTGCGGGATGCGCAGCAGCCGGCTGGCCTCCCGGGTGGTCAAGCCGTCCAGCACGGTCGCCTGCACCACGGCGTGCAGCTCGGGCGACAGCCGGTTCAGCGCGGTGGACAGCTCGGCGTACTCGACGCCGAGCAGCACCTGCTCCTCCGCCGACACCACGACCGGATCCGGGACGCCGGCCAGCGGGCGGTGCGCCGGCCGCTTGGCGATCAGGTCGACCAGGCGCCGGACCGCGATCCCCCACAGCCACGCCCCGACGTCACCGTCGCCGCGCCACCGGGCCGCGCCGCGCCACGCGGCCACGAACGTCTCCTGCAGCGCCTCGGCGATCACGTCGTCGTCGGCGCACCGCCGGCGCAGCCGCACCTGCAACCAGGGCGCATGCCGCTCGTAGAGCTCGGCGAGCGCGTTCTGATCGCCGCGCGCGGTCAACCTGATCAGGGCCGCGTCGTCCACGGTCACCCCCTGTCGTACGGTCCTGAACAGTCTGTCCGCCGACCGGCCCGGATCGGTTCATGACCATCGGCAGGCGTGAGCGGGGCTCTCAGGTCGGGATCTGTCCGGCCGATACGACGGGTCGTGAACGCCCAGCCTGAGGTCCAGACCCGTGACGACGCGTCGTCGCTGGTCCAGCAAGCGCAGGCACACCTCGACATGGCCCGGTACAGCCCGGCGATGGAACTCGCCGAGCGCGCCGAGACCCTGGCCGACACCGACGGGGTGCGCGCGCACGCCCTGGCGGTGATCGCCGCCTGCCACCACCGGCTGGACCGGTACGCGCAGAGCATCGAGGTGGGGCTGCAGGCCGTCCGGTTGTGGCACGAGCTCGGCGACCTGGCCGGGGAGTCGTCGGTGCGCTCCACCATCGCCCGGGTCCTGATCCTCACCGGCGACCTGACCGAGGCGCTCGACGAGGGGCTGATCGCCCTGGAACTGGCCGAGCTCAGCGGCGAGCTACGGCCCCGGCAGCTGGCGCTGACCGCGATCGGCATCGTGCACCTGTGCCTGCGCCAGTACGAGATGTCGATGGAGTACTGCGAGCGGGCCGCCGAGACCGCCCGGCTGCTCGGTGACGTCGCCGTGCACGGCAGTCTGATCGACACCATCGCCTGCGTGCTGATGGGCCAGGCGCACGCCGCCCGGGAGGAGGGCGACGAGCCGACCGCGCTCGCCCACGGCGAACTCGCGATCGACCGGGCCCGCGAGGCGATGGAGACCGGCCGCGCGGCCGGGCACCGCTACTTCCAGGCCAACGCGCTGGGCAACCTGGCCGAGATGCTCGCCTTCGTCGGCCGTCCGCAGGAGGCGCTGGCGATGATGGAGACCTTCCGGATCGATCCGGAGCTGGACTCGGTCTCCACCATCACCCACCACCTGGACACCCGCGGCTGCATCTACATGGCGCTGCGGGACTACGACCAGGCCGCCCGGCTCTTCGCCGAGGCCCTGGAGCGGTGCGTGGGCAACAACGCCGCGATGTACTACTGCGAGCACCTGTCCGAGGCGCACGAGAAGAACGAGAACTTCCGCGCCGCGCTGGAGTACCACAAGCGCTTCCACACCCTGTTCACCCTGGTCGCCTCCGAGGCCGCGCAGCGCAGCGCCAACATCGCCGCGATCCGGCTGGAGACCGCCCGGGCCCAGCAGTACGCCATGCGCGAACGCGCCCGCGCCGAGGACCTGTACCACTCGAACCTGGAGCTGACCCGGCACGCCGAGAGCCTGCTGCAGCAGAGCCTGGAGGACCCGCTGACCGGCCTGGCCAACCGCCGGCTGCTGGACCGGCTGCTGGCGACCGACGGGGCGCGGTACTCGATCGCGCTGCTCGACGTGGACCACTTCAAGCGGGTCAACGACAACCACTCGCACCAGATCGGCGACGAGGTGCTGCGTCAGCTGGGCCGGCTGCTGCAGCAGTCCGGCGGGCCGGCCGATCACGCGGCCCGCTACGGCGGCGAGGAGTTCGCGCTGCTGCTCAGCGAGAGCGACGACGAGCCGGGCGACGCCGTCGCCGAGCGGCTGCGGGCGACGATCGAGACGTACGACTGGAGCGTGATCGCACCGGACCTGCGGGTCACCGTGAGCATCGGGGTGGCCGCACACCACGAGGCCGACTCGGCCGCCGGCCTGCTGGAGATCGCCGACCGCCGGCTGTACGAGGCCAAGCACGGCGGCCGCAACCGGGTCGCCGGTCCGAACCGGTAGTACGCCGTTACCATTCGCGGCGTGGGCATGTACCTGGTCGATGTCAGCGCCGACAGCTGGGCGCACGACGGCTATGCCGGCCTGCTCGACGCGGCGTTCGCGGCGCGCGATCTGCCGGCCTGGACCGGCCCGCCGGGCCCGGGCGGGCGCTTCGAGGAGAAGCTGATCCCGAGCATGGACGCGTTCGCCGAGCTGTGCGCGCGGCACGGCGCGGCCGAGTTCCTGGACGCCTCGCTGTTCGTGCCGGTGGACTTCGCCGGCCTGATCGAGCTTCCGCGGGCCAGTTCCTTCGACGACGTGACGAACGTGTTCAGCGCGCAGCGGCTGCGCGCGGCGATCGCACCGATCGCCGCCGGCATCGCTCTGCCCGCAGGCCTGCCCAGCGGGCCGATGGCGCTGACCAATGCCGTCGACGATCCGCTGGTCTTCTACGTGGCGCTGTTTCAGCAGGCAGCCGAGTTCTCGGTAGGCCACGGCCGGCCGCTGACCTACGTCTGATCGGCCGCCCGGCGAGTCGACTCGGTCACCTTCGACACGCTCAATCGGGCGATTGCCGGTTGGCACGTCTGGATCATGTGGTAGCTTTTCCTCGTTGCAGTTTTGATTTCCAAAGACGTTAGCGGCGCCTGATGGGGAACATAAACCCGTATAGGCGCTTTTCGTTTGTCGTGTCGTTTTCGACGCGGGTGATCAACGCGGCGGCGCCAGAGGTCGCACGGTGCGGCTTCTACAGCCCGCAAAGGAGATAGACATGACTACAGGTACCGTGAAGTGGTTCAACGCTGACAAGGGCTTCGGCTTCATCAGCCCGGACGACGGCGGCGCTGACGTCTTCGCCCACTTCTCCGCCATCGCGTCGAGCGGCTTCCGCAGCCTCGACGAGAACCAGAAGGTGGAGTTCGACATCACCCAGGGCCAGAAGGGCCCGCAGGCGGAGAACATCCGCCCGCTCTGATTTACCTGTTCTGAACGGCGGCTCGACTGTTTCAGTCGGGCCGCCGTTCGGCGTTTCCGGCCCCCGGCCGGGCCGCCGTCCGGCCCCCGGGCAGGCTGCCGTTCAGCGTCGCCAGCCTCCGGCCGGGCCGCCGCCCGGCGCCCGGGCAGGCCGCCGCCCGGCGTTTCCGGCGCCTGGTCAGGCCGCCCGCAAAGCCATCACCGCGCTGCCCGCCGCTGCTGGCCGCGCAGGACGGTGGACGCGGCCGAGGCCGTGAGCGACAGCGCCGCGAACGCCAGGTGGTAGCCGGCGACCGGCGCCCAGCCGGACGCGGTCGCGCGGGACAGGATCACCGCGACCAGGGCCAGCCCCACCACGCCACCCACCCGTTGCAGAATGTTCACCACGGCCGTGGCATCCGGCAACTGCTCGCGGCGAACCGCCGCGTAGGCCGACGACACCAGCGGCATCGCCCCGGCCCCGGCGGAACGGGAGACGCTGCACCGGCTCTCGCTCAAGGCCCTGGGCTACGACGACGAGGGGTGACCCCGCTACCGGACGGCAACCGGCACACGCCCGCGCTGCACTCACCCGGATGAAGTCTGGGCTGGTCCCTCCCCCGGTAACAAGGAGTTCTCATGCGCGTGCGTCGTACCGCAGTGGCGGTGGCCGTGGCCGCCGGCATCCTGGTCCCCAGCGTGTCCACCGCCGCGGTCGCCTGGGCCAAGCCGGCCGGCAAGTCGTCCGAGCACGCGCCGTCGGCCAAGCCCAGCGCGACCGAGAAGCCCGGTAAACACGGCAAACCCGCCAAGCCCGCGAAGCCGGCCAAGGCGAACTTCGCGGCGAACGGCTCGATCACGGCCGTCGACAGCACCCTGGGTACGGTGACCGTCGCGGTCAAGGCCGGGACCAAGGACGTCAAGGGCCACACCGTCAGCATCCTGCTGCCCAGCAGCGTGCGCATCGTGCTCAACGGCGCGCCGGCCACGGCCGCCGACCTCAAGGCGGGGTTCCGGATCACCGTCACCGGAACCCGGTCGGGAACCGTCTACACGGCGTCGAAGGTGCAGGCCAGGTCCTCGACGCCGACCGCCACCCCGACCGCCACGCCGTCAGGCACGCCGACGGCGACGCCGACTGTCACCCCGACCACCACCCCGACAGGCACCCCGACAGGCACGCCGACAGCGACGCCGACTGTCAGCCCGACCGCGACTCCGACAGGCACGCCCAGCACCGCGCCCACCGGCCAGCCGAGCGTGGACCCGTCCGCGCAGCCCACCACCTGATCGCGGGGAGCACGGCCGGGCGTTCGCGCACGAGCTCGCGTTCTCCGTTCGTACCGTAATCGTGGTCTTGCTGGTTTTGGGGGGTTGATCGGGCAAGCGCGGCGGGCCGGGTCAGCCGGGCCGGTCCCAGCCGCGGCGTGGGGTGCGGCTGCCGAGCTGCTCGTCGCGGCTGCGGTAGACGATGTAGGGGCGGGTGAGGTAGCCCACCGGCGCGGAGAAGACGTGCACGAGGCGGCTGAAGGGCCAGAACGCGAACAGCACCCAGGCGGCCAGGACGTGCAGCCGGAAGCCGATCGGCGCCGCGCGGATCAGGTCGGTGTCCGGGTGCAGGTAGAAGATCGACCGGAACCACGGCGCCACCGTCTGCCGGTAGTCGTGCGGGTGACCGGTGAGGTTGCCCAGCACGGTGGCGCCCAGGCCGAGCAGCAGGGTGCCGATCAGCAGCACGTACATGATCTTGTCGTTGCGGGTGGTGGCGGAGAAGACCGGGCCGACGGTACGGCGGCGGTAGATCAGGATGGCCGCCCCGGCCAGCGTGCAGACGCCGGCCACGGTGCCGATCCCGAAGGCGACGCCGTGGTAGACGCTCTCGCTGATCCCGGCGGCCTCGGTCCACGACTCGGGGATGAGCAGGCCGCCGACGTGCCCGAGCACGACGAACAGGATGCCGAAGTGGAACAGCGGGCTGCCCAGGCGCAGCAGCCGCCGTTCGTGCAGTTGCGAGGAGCGGGTGGTCCAGCCGAACTTGTCGTAGCGGTAGCGCCAGATGTGCCCGCCGGCGAAGACCGCGATGGCGACGTACGGGAGGACGGCGAACAACAGCACGTCGCCGGTGGCCGAGGTCATCGCAGTGCTCCCGGTGGTGCGAACGGCTCCAGCCCGACCTGCTCCTCGGGCGGTCCGAGGGCGGCGAGCCGGGCGACGGCGTCCCGCTGGTCCCCGGCCAGCGGCGGAAGGGTGGCCGAGATCGAGTCGAGGAGATCGGCCCACGGGGAGCCGGCGTCGCGCAGGGCCAGGCGCAGCAGTTCCAGGCCGGCGCGGTGCGCCAGCAGCAGGGTGCGGCCCGTGGCGGGCCGGGCCGCGGCGTATTCCAGCATGACCGCGAGGTGGTCGGGCAGTTCGTCGTCGACCAGCTGCAGGCCGTCGGCGGCATAGGTCTGTTTGAGACTCAGCAGGGCCATGCCGCGGTTGCGGGTGTCGCCGTGGGCGTAGTAGGTCAGGAACAGGCAGCAGCGTTTGCGGTGGTCGAAGGTGGCCACGTAGTCGGCGGCCGACCGGCCCGGCGGGGTGGCCCGCAGATGCTCGACGAATCGGCGCAGCGGGGCGCCGACGGTCCCGCCGAGGGTGTCGGCGACCCGGGCCAGCAGGTCGAGCCGGCTCAGCAGTTGCTCGTCGGGGTAGCCGAGCAGCAGGGACTGGGCCTGCCAGGCCCGGGCGTCGCTCATGGTTCCCGCCGGGGCGGGAACAGTCCTTCGGGGCGGCCCTTGCCGTCCCAGTTCAGCAGGTTGACCCGGCGCGGCCCGTCGCCCGGTTCGGTGGTCTGCCGCTCGCGCAGCAGGTGGAAGTTCTCCACGGCGATCGGCGTCGGCGCGCCGGAGGACTCCCCGAACGGTCCGGAGCCGCCCATGCCGGGACCGCCGTCGTAGTCCAGGGAGCATGCGGTGGCCAACTCCTCCAGGCTGTGGGCCTGTTCGGCGTGCGCCGGCGGGATGACGTAGCGCTCGTCGTACTTGGCCAGGGCGAGCAGCCGGTACATGTCGTACAGCTGCTCGCCGGTCATGCCGACCGCCGCGGGGATCGTCTCGTCCGGGTCGCGGCCCAGGGTGATGTCGCGCAGGTAGGAGCGCATCGCGGCCAGCCGGCGCAGGACCGCGTCGACCGGTGCCGGATCCCCGGCGGTGAACAGCTGCGCCAGGTAGTCGATCGGGATGCGCAGCGCCTCGATGGCGGCGAACAGGTTGCCCCGGTCCTCGGCGTCGTAGCCGGTGTCGCGCACGACGTCGACCACCGGCGACAGCGGCGGGATGTACCAGACCATCGGCAGGGTGCGGTACTCCGGGTGCAGCGGCAGCGCCACCTTGAACGTGTTGATCAGGGCGTGGATCGGCGAGCGGCGCGCGGCCTCGATCCAGTCCCGGGCGATGCCGGCCTGTTCGGCGGCGGCGATCACGGCCGGGTCGGCCGGGTCGAGGAACACCTGCCGCTGCGCCTCGTACAGGTCGTGGTCGTCGGGGGTCGAGGCGGCCTCGAGGACCCGGTCGGCGTCGTAGAGGACCAGCCCGATGTAGCGCAGCCGGCCGACGCAGGTCTCCGAGCAGACCGTGGGGATGCCCACCTCGACCCGGGGGAAGCAGAACGTGCACTTCTCGGCCTTGCCGGTGCGGTGGTTGAAGTACACCTTCTTGTACGGGCAGCCGGACACGCACATCCGCCAGCCCCGGCACCGGTCCTGGTCGACCAGCACGATCCCGTCCTCGGTGCGCTTGTAGATCGCGCCCGACGGGCACGAGGCGGCGCACGACGGGTTGAGGCAGTGCTCGCAGATGCGCGGCAGGTAGAACATGAAGGTCTGCTCGAACTCCAGCTTCACCTTGTCGGCGATGCTCTTGAGCAGCACGTCCTTGTCGCCGTGATCCGCCGAGCCGCCGAGGTCGTCGTCCCAGTTCGCCGACCAGGTGACGTTCATGTCCCGGCCGGTGAGCAGCGACTTCGGGCGGGCGACCGGGGTGTGCTCCTGCAGCGGCGCGCTGGTCAGCGTCTCGTAGTCGTAGGTCCAGGGCTCGTAGTAGTCGTCGATGGACGGCAGCTTCGGATTGGCGAAGATGCTCAGCAGCTTCTTGAACCGGCCGCCGCCGGCGAGGGTGAGCCGGCCGCGCCGGTTGAGCCGCCAGCCGCCCTGCCACTTCTGCTGGTCCTCGTAGCGGCGCGGGTAGCCCTGGCCGGGCCGGGTCTCGACGTTGTTGAACCACACGTACTCGACGCCGGTGCGGTTGGTCCAGGCCTGTTTGCAGGTGACCGAGCAGGTGTGACAGCCGATGCACTTGTCGAGGTTCATCACCATCGCCAGCTGAGCCATCACGCGCATCAGTACTCCACCTCCTGGGAACGCCGCCGGATCACGGTGACCTCGTCGCGCTGGTTCCCGGTCGGGCCGAGGTAGTTGAACGCGAACGACAGCTGGGCGTACCCGCCGATCAGGTGCGTCGGCTTGATCAGCAGCCGGGTCAGCGAGTTGTGGATGCCGCCGCGCCGGCCGTTGGTCTCGGTGCGTGGCACGTCGATCAGCCGGTCCTGGGCGTGGTGCATGTAGACCGTGCCCTCGGGCATGCGGTGCGAGACGATCGCGCGGGCCACCACGACCCCGTTGCGGTTGACCGCCTCGATCCAGTCGTTGTCGTGCACCCCGATCTTCGCCGCGTCCTGCTTCGACACCCAGATGTTCGGCCCGCCGCGCGAGAGCGAGAGCATGAACAGGTTGTCCTGGTACTCGGAGTGGATCGACCACTTGTTGTGCGGGGTGAGGTAGCGCACGGTGATGCCGAGCTCGCCCCGGTCGCCGACGCGGGGTTCACCGAACAGCGCGTGCATGTTCAGCGGTGGCCGGTAGGTGGGCAGCCACTCCCCCAGCTCGGCCATCCAGTCGTGGTCCAGGTAGAAACTCTGCCGGCCGCTGAGGGTGTGCCACGGTTTGAGCCGTTCGACGTTGATGACGAACGGCGAGTAGCGCCGGCCGCCGGACTCCGACCCGGACCACTCCGGGGAGGTGATCACCGGGGTCGGGCGGGCCTGCGTGTCGGCGAACGTGATCTGTCTGCCCTCGTGCTCCCGCGCCAGGTCGGCCAGCCGCACCCCGGTCCGCTTCTCCAGGGTGCGGAAGCCCTGCACGGCCAGCTGCCCGTTGGTGGTGCCGGACAGGGCCAGGATCGCCTCGCAGGCCTGCACGTCGCGGGCGATCGACGGGCGCCCGTCGGCGACGCCGCCGCGGACCACACCGTTCTTGTGGCGCAGGTAGTCGAGCTGCGCGCCGACCTCGAAGGTGACGCCCTTGGTGGTCGCGCCGAGGGTGTCCAGCAGCGGGCCGAGGGCGGCCATCTTGGCGGCGACCGCCGGGTAGTCGCGCTCGACCGTGACCAGCTTGGGCATGGTCTGCCCGGGGATCGGGTCGCACTCGCCGGCCTTCCAGTCCCGGACCCGGCCGTGCGGGTTGGCCAGTTCGTCGGGGGTGTCGTGCAGCAGCGGCGCGGCGACCACGTCGGTGCGGGTGCCCAGGTGGGTGGCGGCCAGGGCGCTGAAGGCGGTCGCGATGGTCGCGAACGCGTCCCAGTCGGTGCGGGTCTGCCAGGGCGGGGCGATGGCCGGGTTGAACGAGTGCACGAACGGGTGCATGTCGGTGGTGTTCAGGTCGTGCTTCTCGTACCAGGTCGCCGCGGGCAGCACCACGTCGGAGAAGATCGTCGTGGAGGTCATCCGGAAGTCCAGGGTGAGCAGCAGGTCCAGCTTCCCGGTCGGCGCCTGCTCGTGCCAGACCACGTCGCGGGGCCGGTGCTCGGGCGCGGCCTCGCCGGCGCGGACCGCGTGATCGGTGCCGAGCAGGTGGCGCAGGAAGTACTCGTTGCCCTTGGCCGAGGAGCCGAGCAGGTTGGCCCGCCAGACGGTCAGCACCCGCGGGAAGTTCGCCGGGGCGTCCGGGTCCTCACCGGCGAACCGCAGGTCGCCGCCGCGGAGCCGGTCGACGATGTGCTCGGCGACCGGCACCCCGGCCGCCGCGGCCTCGTCGGCGAGCTCGAGCGGGTTGCGGTCGAAGGTCGGGTACGACGGCATCCAGCCCATCCGCGCGGACGCGGCGATCAGGTCGGCGGTGGACCGGCCGGCGAAGCCGCCGCTCGCCTGCCCGGTCGCCAGGGTGGCGGCGGAGAACGGGTCGTAGCGGAACTGGTCGGTGTGCAGATACCAGTACGCCGTCTGGATCATCTGCCGGCCCGGCCGCGACCAGTCGGACGCGGTGCCCAGCACCGAGTAGCCGGTGATCGGGCGAACCTTCTCCTGACCGACGTAGTGCGCCCAGCCGCCGCCGTTGACCCCCTGGCAACCGGTGATCGTGGTCAGCGTGAGGAAGGAGCGGTAGATGGTGTCCGAGTGGAACCAGTGGTTGGTCCCCGCCCCCATGATGATCATGGAGCGGCCGCCGGACTCCTCGGCGTTGGCGGCGAACTCCCGGGCGATGCGGGCCGCCGCCGGGCCGGGAACGCCGGTGATCGTCTCCTGCCAGGCCGGGGTGTAAGGCTGGGCGGCGTCGTCGTAGCCGCTGGGCCACTGTCCGGGCAGCCCCGGCCTGCCGACGCCGTACTGCGCGAGCATCAGGTCGTAGACGGTGGTGACCAGATGCCCGCCGATGCGCCGCACCGGGACGCCCCGGCGCGACACGCCGGCCGCGCCGGACGCGGTGTCGAAGCGCGGCAGGACCACCTCGACCGCCGGCTGCGGGCCGCCGGCCGCCGACAGCAGGGGCTCGACGTCGCCGAGGTCGAGGTTCCACCGGCCGGCGCCGGCCGCACCGAACCGGAAGCCGAGCGATCCGTTGGGCACCACCGGCGTGCCGTCCGCGTCGAGCAGCACCGTCTTGAAGGCGGCGTGCTCGGCGCCGGCCAGCGCCCCGGGCAGCTGCTCGGCGGTGAGCAGCTTGCCCGGCCGGTACGCCCCGTCGCCGTCCTCGTCGAGGATGACCAGGAACGGCAGGTCGGTGTACTTGGCGACGTAGCCGGCGAAGTAGGCGGCCGGCCGGTCGACGAAGAACTCCTTGAGGATGACGTGGCCCATCGCCATCGCCAGGGCGCCGTCGGTGCCCGGGGCGGGGGCCAGCCACTCGTCGGCGAACTTGACGTTGTCGGCGTAGTCCGGCGCGACCGCGATCACCTTCTGCCCCCGGTAGCGGGCCTCGGCCATCCAGTGCGCGTCCGGGGTCCGGGTGACCGGCAGGTTGGAACCCCACATGATCAGGTAGCCGGCGTCCCACCAGTCCCCGGACTCGGGCACGTCGGTCTGGTCGCCGAAGACCTGCGGGGAGGCCACCGGCAGGTCGGCGTACCAGTCGTAGAACGACAGCATCACGCCGCCGAGCAGGTGGTAGAACCGGGCGCCGGCGGCGTGCGAGACCATCGACATCGCCGGGATCGGGGAGAACCCGGCCAGCCGGTCCGGGCCGTACTCCTTGATCGTGTGCACGTGCGCGGCGGCGATCAGCTCGGTCGCCTCCGCCCAGGTGGCGCGCACCAGGCCGCCCTTGCCGCGCGCCGACTTGTACCGGCGGGCCTTCGCCGGATCGCCGGTGATCTCCGCCCAGGCGGCGACCGGATCCGCCAGGCGGACGCGCGCCTCCCGGTACATCTCGAGCAGCACCCCGCGCACGTACGGGTAGCGCACCCGGGTCGGCGAGTAGGTGTACCAGGAGAACGCCGCGCCCCGCGGGCAGCCGCGCGGTTCGTACTCCGGCCGGTCCGGGCCCACCGACGGGTAGTCGGTCTGCTGCGACTCCCAGGTGATGATGCCGTCCTTGACGTACACCTTCCACGAGCAGGAGCCGGTGCAGTTCACCCCGTGGGTCGACCGCACCACCTTGTCATGTGACCAGCGGTCGCGGTAGAACGCGTCCGACTGGCGTCCGCCGATCTGATACAGCGTGCGGTGGTCGGCCGAGACCTCGCCGCGGGTGAAGAACCGGCGGGTGCCGGCCAGCGCCTCGGTCAGCGGATCGGTGCGGCCGGTCATGATCGGTCCTCCCGTAGCTCGCTTCCGGGTGGTGCGGTGACCCGGGGGTCCGGGCCGGTCGCCGATCGGGCGACGCTGCCGGCGACGGCGGTGACGGTCAGCCCCAGCGCGGCGAGCGCGACGACCGCGAGGGCGGCCAGGCCCAGCGCGTACGAGCCGTACTGACCGTAGAGCGCTCCCATGATCAGCGGCGGGACGAACCCGCCCAGGCCGCCGGCGGCGCCGACGATCCCGGTCACCGAGCCGACCTTGTTCTGCGGCGCCAGCAGGGCGACCAGCGCGAACGTCGCCCCGCTGCCGGCGCCCAGCGCCGCGGCCATGGCCAGGAACGCGACCGTGCCCCACGGCGCGAGCCCGGGGGTGAACGCCTGCCCGGCCGCGCCGGCGACCACCACGGCCAGCGACACCGCCAGCACCCGGGTGGGGGCCAGCCGGTCGGACAGCCAGCCGCCGACCGGGCGCATCACCACGGCCAGCAGCACGAACCCGGCCATCCGGTTGGCCGCGTCGGCCTGGGTCAGCCCGTAGGCGGTCCGCAGGTAGGCCGGCAGATAGACCGAGAAGGCGACGTACCCGCCGAACAGAACCGCGTACAGCGCGGACGCCTGCCAGGTGATGGCCAGCCGGGCGGTCGCGGCCAGCCGCCGCGACAGCGGCTCGGCCGGCGCGACCCGGCCCGGCGCGTCGCGCAGCAGCAGCCCGGCCAGCAGCGCGTACCCGGCGAGCACGACCGCGGTGACCACGAACGGGGTGGCGATGCCGTGGGCCGTGACCAGCTTGACCGTGCTCAGCGCGCTGATCGCGGTGCCACCCATCCCGGCGCCGAACACCCCGATCGCCAGGCCCCGGCGCTCGGGCGGGAACCAGGCGTTGACGAACGGCACCCCGACGGCGAACGCGGTGCCACCGACACCGAGGAAGAACCCGCCGACCAGCAGCCCGGTCAGCGTGGCGTGCCCGGACAGGCCCAGGTAGAGCACCGGAACGATGGTGATCAGGGAGACCAGCGGGAACATCGCCCGCCCGCCGAACCGGTCGGTCAGCGCGCCGACCGGGATCCGGCCCACCGAGCCGACGACGACCGGGACGGCGACGATCAGGGCCTGCTGGAACGAGCTCAGGTGCAGCACGTCCTTGAACGTCGGGGCGAGCGGGCTGAGCAGCGCCCAGGCCCAGAAGTTGACCGCGAACCCGAGGGTGGCCAGGGCCAGCATCATCGCCGGCCGCGGACCGGAGCGGGGCTGCCCTTGGCTCATCGTCGTCCCCCATCTCGTTCGCGGTGATGCGCGGCCCCTCCCAAGGTCCCGGTTGTCCGCCCGTCCACATAGGGCCGTTGGTCCCGACAGCGTGGCCGGGGTCAGGCGCGCACCAGGTTGTGGTTGACCCGGAACGTGTTGGCCGGGTCGTACTTCTCCTTGACCGCGACAACCCGGTCGTAGAGGTCGGCGCCGTAGATCCCGCGCAGCTCGCCCGGGGTGAGCCCGGCCTCCGGCGAGATGAAGTTGAGCATCTGGCGCGGGTCCGCCCACGGCCGCATGCCCTCGATCACCCGGGTCAGCCAGCCGTTGACGAAGCCGGCCTGCTCCGGCCCGCCGATGCCGAACGCCGTGAACTGGTAGGGCAGCCCCCGGGTGGGCACCGCGTCCGGTGCGTCCGGTGCCCGGTCGAGGGCGCCGCCGAGCAGCCGGATCTCCACGTTGACCAGCGGGCAGCCCGAATCCGGGCCGGTCAGCTCGACCAGCGCGGCCAAGGCCGCGTCCGGAAGCCAGCGCAGGCCGGTGCCGAGGTCGAAGTAGGGCAGCGGTTCGGGCGGGTCGTTGTGGATCGTGCCCGACGCCGCGTACGGCATCTCGGTGACCGTGTCGAACACCGGGTCGCCGAGCCCGCGCATCGGCGTGAGCAGGGCCTCCCCCTCGGCGGCCCCGCCCACGTACGAGTAGCGCAGGTGCACCACGGCCGCCCCGCGCAGCGGTTCCGGCATCCCCGGCAGGTCGGGCAGCCGCTGGATGCCCAGCGAGGTGCCGGCCCGCTCGGGCAGTGTCGGCGCCCAGTCGCGCCAGGCGGGCAGCAGCGTGGCCAGCCGGTCGACCGGGAACCACAGGCCGCCGCCGTACACGGCAGGGATCGGGAAGACGCCGAACTCGACCGCGGTGACCACGCCGAGGTTGCCCTTCGCGCCGCGCAACGCGAAGAACAGGTCACTGTGCTCGGTGGCCCGGCGCAGCTCGCCGTCGGCGGTGACCACCTCGATCGCGGTGACGTGGTCGGAGGCGTAGCCGTGCGAGCGCGCCAGCACCGGGCTCAGCCCGCCGCCGAGCAGGTAGCCGACCACGCCCACGTGCGGCGACGAGCCGTTCATCGCGGCCAGCCCGTGCGCGGCCAGCGGTGCCATCAGCTGCCCCCAGCGCGGCGATCCGGTGACCCGTACCGACGCGCGCGAGGCGTCGACCGTCCACGACGTCATGCGATCCAAAGTCAACATCAACTGCCCTTCCCCGGTACGCGGTTGCAGGTGCCCGCCGCCACGCACGGCCACGGCCAGCCCGTGCCCGGTGGCGAACCGGATCGCGAGTTGCACGTCGCGCACGCTCGCGGCGCCCACCACGATCGCCGGGGTCAGCGGGGAGTTCAGGTTGAAGGTGGCGCACTCCAGGTCGTAGCCGGGGTCGCCGGGCAGGAAGATCGGGCCGGTCAGCTGGCTCGCCAGCGCGGTCACGTCGAATTCTGTACTCATGACTTCTTTCCGGTTGCGGGGTTAATCGGTGGCTGCCATGTCGTTCCGGAGGGCACGCAGCGCGTAGTGGGCCCGGGACTTGACCGTGCCGACCGGCACCCGCAATTTCCGGGCCACCTCGGCCGGCGCCTCGCCGCGCAGATGCAGATCCGCGAGCACGTCGCGGTGGGCGTCACTCAGGTTGCCGAACGCGGCGAGCATCGCCTGGGTGGCCACGGCCAGCTCGGTGCTGTCCTCGGCCGGGCAGGCCCGGTCCAGGTCGACGACCGGGGTCTCCGGCGGCCGGCTGCGCCGGGCCCGGACCAGGTCGATGAGCAGGCGCCGGGCCACCGTGTACAGCCAGCGCCGGGCCCCCTCCGGGTCGTCCGGCAGGTGGTCGGCGTGCCGCCACGCGCGCAGCATGGTCTCCTGCACCAGGTCCTCGGCGGTCTGCCGTTCGCCGCGGGTCAGGCCGATGAGAAAGCCCAGCAGGCCGGCCGCGTGCGCGGCGTGCAGCGCGCCGATCCGGTCGCCGGGCGTCATCGTCGTGGTCATCACGTCCTCCCGGAAACGGTTCGAGGTCCCGGCCGGCCCGGAACGGGTTCGGCTGCCGGGATCGACACTAGGAATGGCTTGTGATGCGCAACTGCCGTGGAAGTGACGTCGCCCGTCACATGCGCGATGGGCCCTTTCCCTGACGTCAGAAATGGCACCGGGTTCACCCGCGGTAAGGGTTCGGACTTTCACTTGTCCGGTGCGGATCTGGCCCGTGATGCTGGCGGCCATGTCAACAGAAGTCGCATTCTTTTCCGTCCGGCCCGGATCCGAGGAGCAGTTCCTCGCGGTGTTCCGCGACGAGGTGGCCGCTCTGCTGCGCGCCGGCGGCGCGACCCAGGTCGCCGTGTATCGCAGTCAGGTGGCGCCGAACCGGTTCGTCAAGACCAGCGTCTGGCCCTCGCGCCGGGCCCGGGTCGAGGACTTCGTCGCCTCGCCGCACTACCAGCGGTTCCTCGCGCTGATGGGGCCGTACCTCGACGGCCCGCCCGGCGTCGACGACTACGACCTGACGTATTCGCAATGAATTGCGGGCCGGCTCACGCCGTACGGGAAAGCCGGTTTTTTTTGGGGTGTCCTCGGATGAACAATCGGGCGGGCGGCGCGTTCTGTGGGCATGGCGGAAACGTTCTTGTCGGCACCGGCGCGAGCCGCGCGGCCGCTGCTGACCATCGAATCGGGTGCGATCGCGGACAATGTCGCGACCGTGCGGTCGCGGACCACCGCCGAGGTGATGGCGGTGGTCAAGGCCGACGGATTCGGCCACGGCATCGTCGAGACGGCGCGCACCGCGCTGCGGGCCGGGGCGACCTGGCTCGGGGTGACCAGTCTGGCCGAGGCGTTCGTGCTGCGCCGGGCGGGCTTCACCGCACCGATCCTGAGCTGGCTGAACGCGCCGGGCGCCGACTTCACCGCGGCGGCCTCGGCCGGCGTGCACGTCGCGGTGCCCGACCGGACGACGCTGGCCGCGGTCGCCGGGCTCGACCGGGGCCTCAGCGTGCACCTGCACGTCGACACCGGGATGAGCCGCGGCGGCGCGGACCACAACCAGTGGGCCGGGCTGTGCGCGGCCGCGCGGGACGCCGAACGCTCCGGGCGGATCCGGGTGGCCGGCGTGATGAGCCACCTGGGCCGGGCCGACGAGCCGGAAGCCGCCGACAACGCCGCCAGCGTGGCGCGCTTCCGGGACGCCGTCGCCGTCGCCCGGCACGCCGGGCTGCGCCCGGCGGTGCGGCACCTGGCCGCCACCGCCGCCACGCTGACCAACCCGGCGGCCCACTTCGACCTGGTCCGGATCGGTGCCGGGCTGGTCGGCATCGACCCATCGGGCCGCACCCGGCTGCGCGCGGCGATGACGCTGACCGCGCCGCTGATCCACGTGCGACACGTGGCGGCGGGCACCCCGGTCGGCTACCGGCACACCTGGCACGCGCCGGCCGCGACCACCCTCGGGCTGTTGCCGCTCGGGTACGCCGACGGCCTGCCCCGCAGCGCCTCGGACCGGGCGCAGGTGCTGGTCGAGGGCCGGCGCTGCCCGGTGGCCGGGCTGATCTCGATGGACCAGACCGTGCTGGACCTGGGTGGCGCCGAGGTGCCCGCCGGCCGCCAGGTGATCGTCCTGGGCCCCGGTGACCAGGGCGAACCCACCGTCGCGGACTGGGCCGGGTGGGCCGGCACCATCGAGCAGGAGATCGTCACCCGGATCGGCCGGCGCGTCGCGCGTCGCGTCGTCGACCACGAACAGACACGAGAGGAATTGGCATGAGCGAACCGGTTCGGGTCGCCGTCATCGGCGGCGGGCGCAGCGGCGAGCACGACGTCTCACTGGGGTCGGCCGCCTCGGCGGTGCACGCGTTGCGGGGCGAGCGCCGGTGGGCGGTGGTCGCGCTGACGATCGGGCGCGACGGCTGCTGGTCCGACGAGCACGGTCAGCGGCTGACGCCGGCCGAGGCGGTCACCGTGCTGCGCGGCTGCCACGTGGCGTTGCCGCTGCTGCACGGCCCGCACGGGGAGGACGGCACGATCGCCGGCTTCCTGGAGGTCGCGGGGGTGCGCTACGCCGGGTCCGGGGTCGGCGCCGGCGCGATCGGCATGGACAAGTGGGTGACCAAGCTGGTGGCCGCGGCGATCGGGCTGGCCACCGCGCCCGGGACGCTGGTCACCGCGCGGACCGCCGGCGAGTACCGCTGGTCCGGGCCGGTGGTGGTCAAACCGGTCGGCGCCGGGTCGAGCCTGGGCGTGTCGCTGGTCGAGTCCGCGGACGGGATCGGCCCGGCGCTGACCCGAGCGCTGCGCCACGACGACCGGGTGCTGGTCGAGCAGGTGATCCGTGGCCGGGAGATCGACGTGGCGGTGCTGGGGCGCGCCGACGGCAGCCGGGTCGTCGCCCCGCCGCTGGAGGTGGTGGCCGCCGGGATCTTCGACCACGCCGCCAAGTACGACGGCACCGCCGAGTTCCGGATCCCGGCGGCGCTCGACGAGGTGCACCGCAAGGCGCTCGAGGCCGCCGCGGTCGAGGTCTACGACGTGCTGGGCTGCCGCGGGGTGGCCCGGGTCGACTTCTTCGTGACCGCGGCCGGGCTGGTGCTCAACGAGGTGAACACCGTGCCGGGTTTCACCGCCCGGTCGCAGGCGCCGCGGATGTTCGCCGCCGGTGGGATCGACTACCCGGAGCTGCTGGCCATGCTGATCGACGACGCGCTGGGCGGCCGGCCGGCCGCGGTCCCGGCGTAGTGCGCGCTGTCGCCGCCGAGCGTCCGGACCAGCCGCAGGCGCTGCTGGCGCACGCTCTGCCCGGCCAGTTCGATCGCGTACGCGCGGACCAGCCGGTGCAGCGTGTAGTGGTGCAGGCCGGTGCGGGTCAGCAGCCCGGCCCGGCCCAGCTCGGCGATCAGGACGGTGGCCGCCGAGCGGGACACGCCGGTCAGCTCGGCCGCCCGGTCCGGGTCGAGGTCGGCCGACGACCAGCCCAGGCGCCGGAACAGCCGGGCCGCCTGCGGGGACAGCCGGCGGTAGGAGCGCTCCAGCGCGGCCCGCAGGTCGCGGTCGGCGTCGTCGGCGGCGAACCCGTCCAGTCCGGTCTTCTCGGCCATGCAGCCGGCCAGGTCGCGCAGCGGGCGTGGGGCGTACTCCGACATCCGGGCCGCGATGATCGCCAGGGCCAGCGGCAGGCGCCCGGCGTGGTCGAGGACGGCGTCCAGGGTGGTCTCGTCCTCGCGGCCGGCCGGGTCCGGCAGGGTGAGCCGGGCCAGCAGCAGGGCTCGGGCGTCGGCGGCCGGCGGCACGTCGAGGGTGAGCAGCCGGGCCCCGTCGGAAGCGGCCAGGTTGCCCAGCCGGCTGCGGCCGGTGACCAGCACCAGGCTCGCGGGGGCGGCCGGGATCAGCGGCCGGACCTGCTCGGCGTCGCGCACGTCGTCGAGCAGGATCAGCAGCGCGCGCCCGGCGGTCCGGGTGCGCCACAGCGCCGCCCGGGCCTCGGCCGAGTCCGGCAGGCCGGCCGGGGCCACGCCGAGCCCGGCGAGCAGCTGGGCCAGCGCCTCGGCCGCCGGCAGTGGCTCGCCGTCGCCGAAGCCGCGCAGGTTCAGGAACAGCTGCCCGTCGGGGAACCGGTGCGCGACCTGGTGTGCCCAGCGCACGGCCAGGGTGGTCTTGCCGACGCCGGGCATGCCGTCGAGGGCCAGCACGGTCGCGCCGTGGCGCTGCGCGAGGCCGTGCGCCAGCATCCGGTCGAGGTCCTGCCGCTCCCGCACCCGGCCGGTGAACTGGGCCAGCCCGGCCGGCAGCTGGGCCGGCGGCGCGAAGGGGACGGCCTGCAGCGCCGGCTCGGGTGCCGGCGGTTCGCGCAGCACCGTCTCGAACGCGGCGCTCAGCTCCCGGCCCGGTTCCATGCCGAACTCCTCGACCAGCCGCTCGCGCAGCCGGTGGTAACGCTCGATCGCCTCGGCCGGGCGGCCGGTCGCGGCCAGCAGCAGCAGAAGGCGCGCGTGGGTCGCCTCGTCGAACGGCTCGGCGGCGGCCTCCGCGTGCAGGGCCGGCAGCAGCTCGGCGGCGTGCGCGGTGCCCAGCGCGGCGTCGGCGGCGGCGCGGGCCACCACGGCGCGCTCCCGGTTAACCGCGACGAACAGCGGGTGGGTGTCGGCGCCGAGCCCCGCGCCGAAGCGGCCCGGCCAGAGGGCCAGCGCGTCCCGGTACGCGAGGATCGCCGCGTCCCGCTCGCCGGCCCGCAGCCGGTCCGCGGCGTGCGCCGCCAGCTGACGGAAACGCGACAGGTCGACGGCCTCGGCCGGCACGGCGATCCGGTAGCCGCCGGGCTCGCGGACCAGCCACTGCCCCTCGGCGCGCCGGGCCAGGCCGGGTTCGATCACCCGGCGGATCGCGCCGATGTGCCGGTGCACCACGTTGACCGCGGTCGGCGGCGGGTCGTCGCCCCACAACAGCTCCACCAGCTCGGCGACGGCCACCGGCCGGCCGGCGCGGGCCAGCAGCATCGCCGCCATCAGCCGGGGCTGGCGGGCGCCCAGGTCCACCTCGTGCTCGCCGCGCAGGGCCCGGACCGCGCCCAGCACCGTGAACCGCACCGGAATCGACATGGCGTCCCCTCGTCGTCGCAAACTGAGCCATTGTCTCTTCGCCGGGGCGGACGGCGCTTCGTGAACTTCGAGAACGCCGGGGCGTCGATCGGTGGAAACCACGAACCCATCGGTACGCGGGGCGGGGCTGACGTCGTACCCCAATCGGATCTTGATTTTGATCTTGATCTGGGTGGGGAACCCGGCGCCGATCGGACTCGGACAGAATTGGCGGCGCACCGCAGGGTCGAGAGAGGACGGCAGCCATCGACGAGGCCTTCGCCGCGCTGATCAGCGAGCTGGCCGCGGACGCCGACGCGGTCGGCGACGAGGTCTTCACCACGCTGCGGCAGCGGTATCCGATCTACCGCGCGGTCGACCCCGGCGCGCAGCGGGCGCTGTGCCGGCGCAACGCCCGGCTGGCCCTCGACGGGCTGGCCCGGCAGCAGATGCCGACCGGCGCGGAGCTGCGCGGATACCGGCAATACGGCCGGATGCGGGCCGAGTCCGGGGTGCCGCTGGAGACGACGATGGCGGTGCACCACATCGGCCTGCGGACCGCGTGGGAACGGCTGGTGGTGCTGGCCCGCGACCGCGGCCTGGACCGCTCGGCGGCGCTGCCCGGCGTCGTCAACATCATGATGGCCTGGACCGAGGCGCTCAGCGCGGCCGCCGCCGACGGCTACGCCGACGCCGGTCAGCAGCGCGACCTGGCCGGGCTCGACCACGGCCAGCAGTTCACCGAACGCCTGCAGACCGGCCAGATCGCCGACCCGGGCCTCCGGCTGCTGGCCCGATCGCTGAACTTCGACCCGGACGGCGGGTTCCAGGCCGTCTACTACACCGCCGGGCTGGCGCAGGGCGGCGCCCCGAACCTCAACCGGTGGATCCGCGCCGGAGCCGAGGCGGCCGGCCTGGCCGTCTTCGGCGCCACCACGCTGGTGGTCTTCCAGGCCATCACCGCCGACCGGATCCTCGACCTGCTCGCCGTCCCGGACACCGCGCCGGCCGGCGTCGGACTGATCCGCACCGGACTCGCCGGCGCGGTGGACAGCGTCGTCGACGCCGAACGGGCCCTACGCCTGGCCGCCCGGCGCCAGACCGTGGTCCGGTTCGAACAGGACTGGCTGGCCGCGTCGATCCTGCCCGAACTCGACCGGCTGCGGCCGCTGCTCGACGCGGCGACCGCGGCCGACCAGGAGCATCTCGAGGCGGCGATCCGGGCGTACGCGAAAAGCTCCTTCTCGATCAGCGAGGCGGCGCGGGCGCTGCACATCCACCCGAACTCGCTGAAGTATCGGCTGGACCGGTGGCAGGCGCTGACCGGCTGGGATCCGCGGACCCTCGACGGGCTGCAGCGGTCGTTGCTGGCCGTCGAGATGCGCGGTGCCTAGACTCGTCGGCGTGACACTCGAGCGTGACCTGGCCGAATGGCACGACTGTGACGGCGCGGCCTTCGTCCTCGGGCAGACCCTCGGGCTGTTCCCGGACGCGACGAGAATGAGCCAGTACAAGGGCATCTTCTGGAGTGTCAATCCGGTCGGGGACGCGCTGCACAACACGCTCGTCGCGCTGGCCGAGGCCGGGGTGCTGGAGCAGCGGGAGGAACCGGACCTGCAGTTCCGGTGGAATGCCGCGGGGCCGCCCTACCTGCGGGATTGGCGCTCCTGAACCGTTCGGAACGGCTAATTTCTCGCCTCGGCCGGGAGCAGATCGGCGAGCAGGACCTCGATGCGGGATTTGATCTCGTCACGGATCGGGCGGACGGCGTCGACGCCCTGGCCGGCAGGGTCTTCGAGCTTCCAGTCCTCGTACCGTTTGCCAGGAAAGATCGGGCAGGCGTCGCCGCAGCCCATGGTGATGATGACGTCGGATTCCTGGGCGGCATCCCAGGTGAGCCTGGTGGGCGTCCGGTCGGTGATGTCGATGCCGACCTCCTTCATCGCCTCGACCGCCGCCGGGTTGATGGTCTCGGCCGGTTCGGAGCCGGCGGAGCGGACCTCGACGGTGTCGCCGGCCAGGTGGCGCAGCCAGCCGGCGGCCATCTGGGAGCGGCCGGCGTTGTGGACGCAGACGAACAGGACGGTGGGCTTGGTGTCGCTCATCGGTTCGGTTTCCTTCACAGCGGGTGGGTGTCGGCCGCCTGCCCGGCGGTGGGGTAGAGGGCCAGCAGCAGGCCGACCCCGATCACCAGGCCGGCGAGCTGGGCAATGACGAAGCCGGGCACCGAACCGGGGGCGATGCCGGCGAACGTGTCGGTGAAGGCCCGGCCGACCGTGACCGCCGGGTTCGCGAAGCTGGTGCTGGAGGTGAACCAGTAGGCGGCGCCGATGTAGGCGCCGACCGCGGCCGGGGCGACCGCGGCACGCCCGGACCGGCCGAGCGCGAAGATCAGCAGGAGCAGGCCGGCGACGGCGACGATCTCGGCGAGCCACAGATGCCCGGCGGCGCGTTCCTTCGTCGAGAACGTGACCGGCGCGAGGTCGAACATCAGGTTCGCCAGGACCGAGCCGGCAATCGCCCCGGCGGTCTGCGCGATCGTGTACCCGGCCAGGTCTCTGCCGGTCAGGCCGGTGGCGGACCGGCGGCCGAGAAACCAGTCCGCGGCCGAGACGACCGGGTTGAAGTGGGCGCCGGAGACCGGCCCGAAGGTCAGGATCAGCGCCCCCAGGGCGAACGCGGTGGCGACCGAGTTCTCCAGCAGTTGCAGGCCGATGTCGTCCGGGGAGAGCGTGGCGGCCATGATGCCGGAGCCGACGACGGCGGTGACCAGCAGTGCGGTGCCGAGGAACTCGGCGAGCAGCCGCCGCCACAGGGTGATCTGGTGCATCAGGACGTCACTCCGGGCGGGGTCGGCGAGCTGGTCGGGGTGGGTCAGATCAGCCATGGTCGGCGCCGGCGGTGAGGGCGGGCGTGATCCGCTCGATGCGGTCGGCCAGGTCGGTGTAGGCGGCCTCGAACGCCTCGTCGGTGTCGACTCGCGCCGGGTCCGGGACCGACCAGTGCAGGCGGGGGCGGACTTCGCCGGTGAGATCTTCGTGGGCGTTGTCGCAGACCGCGATGATCAGGTCGCCATCCCCGACGACGTCGTCGACGTGGTGGGTGCCGGTCGGGTCCAGGGCGAGGCCGTGCTCGTGGGCGACCCGGACCGCGCGGGGGTGGACTCGTTGGGCGGGACTCGTGCCGGCGGAGGTGACTTCGCCGCCGACGCGGTCGCGCCAGAGGGCCGCGGCGAGCTGGGAGCGGGCGGAGTTGTGGGTGCAGACGAACACCACCCGCGCCGCACTGTCCAACCGGGGCGCCGCGAGTTGCGACAGAACGCCGGGGACCAGGCGCAGGTAGGTGCGGCGGCGGTCGCCCTCCGAGCGGGTCCGCACGAGCAGGCCGGCGTCCTGCAGCACCTTCACATGGTGGGCGACCAGGTTGGTCGGCATGCCCAGGTTCACCGAGATCTCGCCGGGTGAGGCGTCGCCGAGGGTGAGCGCGTCGACGATGGCGAGGCGGGCGGGGTCGCCGAGGGCGGCGTGCACCCGGGCCCGCGCCGCCAGCGACAAAGTTTCAGCATCCATTGACTCAATAATTACTGAGCCTGTTTCCCAAGGCAAGCGAACAGCGAGTGAACGCCGCCGCCCACGTCAGACCTTGGCCGGCTCGTCGACGGCCAGGAGCGTCGACAGTTGCCGCATCAACCCCGGCCGGGGCCGGTAGTAGACCCAGCTGGCGCGCCGCTCGGCGTCCACCAGGCCGGCTTCACGCAGCACCTTCAGGTGGTGCGAGATGGTCGTCCCGGAGACGGTGAACGCCGGAGTGAGGTCACAGACGCAGATCTCACCGCCCTCGGCGGACGCGATCATCGACATCAGCTGCAACCGGATCGGGTCACCGAGCGCCTTGAACGCCTGCGCGAGCGCGCCTGACACCTCTGACGGAATCCGTTCGTACGCCATCGGCGCGCAGCACGGCACGTCCTCGGCGGCAGGCGACACGGTCGGCGGTTTCGACATGCGTCGAGGTTGACAGATATCGAATCCGCATGCAAGCGTGGCTTCGACAGTCATCGGATTCGAGATCTATCGAATCCGTGTACGGTGGGTTCGAGGAACCCGCCGCACGCTGCCCCAACCCGATCTCAACGAGGAGTACCCGCGATGACCAGCGACGCTTCGTCCGCTGTCCCGGCCACAGCTGGGCAGAATCCGTGCTGCGGCACCGCCGAGCAGGCCGCCGCCGCAGACGCCTGCTGCGCACCGGCCGCGAAGGCCGACGCCATCGCCGAGGGAGCCGGCTGCTGCGGCCCGGCTGCCACGGTCGGTGCCGGGGAACGGCTGCCGGTGATCGTGATCGGCGCCGGCCCGGTCGGGCTGGCCGCCGCCGCGCACCTGCACGAACAGGGCGTCCCGTTCCTCGTGCTGGAGGCCGGCGACCAGGTCGGCGCGTCGGTGCGGCAGTGGTCACACGTCGGCCTGTTCAGCCCGTGGCGCTACGACATCGACCCCGCCGGGCGCCGGCTGCTCACCGCCGCCGGGTGGGCCGCCCCCGACGAGCAGGAGCTGCCCACCGGCGCCGACCTGGTCGACACCTACCTGGAACCGCTCGCCAAGCTTCCGGCGATCGCCGCACACCTGCGCCTCGGCGCGCGGGTGACCGCGATCAGCCGCGTCGGCGCCGACCGGGTCCGCACCGTCGGCCGCGCCGATCTGCCGTTCGTCGTGCGGCTCGCCGACGGCACCGAGATCACCGGCAGCGCGATCATCGACGCGTCCGGCACCTGGCGCACCCCCAACCCGCTCGGCGTCAACGGCCTGCCCGCGCATGGTGAGCCCGAGGCAGCCGACCTGATCGACCACGCGCTGCCCGACGTCCTCGGCACCGATCGCGACGCACACGCCGGCAAGCACACCATCGTGATCGGTTCCGGGCACTCGGCCGCGAACACCCTGCTCGACCTGGCCCGCCTGGCCGAGACCGAGCCCGGCACCCGGATCACCTGGGCCGTGCGCGGCGGCTCCGCACAGCGGGCCTTCGGCGGCGAGGACGCCGACGAACTGCCCGCTCGCGGCGCGCTCGGCAGCGGCCTGCACACCCTGGTCGACACCGGCAGGCTCGACCTCGTCACCGGATTCGGCGTGCACACCGCGCGCACCAGCGGCGACACGATCACCCTGATCGCCACCGACGGACGCGAACTGACCGCCGACCGTGTCGTATCCGCGACCGGTTTCCGGCCCGACCACAGCATCGCCGGCGAGCTGCGCCTCGACCTGGACCCGATCCTCGGCTGCACCCGCACCCTGGCCGAGCTGATCGACCCGAACCAGCACTCCTGCGGCACCGTCAGCCCGCACGGCTACCGCGAACTCGGCCAGCCCGAGCCGAACTACTACGCCGTCGGGATGAAGTCCTACGGCCGCGCCCCCACCTTCCTGATGGCCACCGGCTACGAGCAGGTCCGCTCCATCGCCGCCGCCCTGGCCGGGGACTACGACGCCGCCGACGACGTCCAGCTCGACCTGCCCGAGACCGGCGTGTGCAGCGTCAACCTGGTCGCCGGACAAGCCGGCCGCCTCGGACCCACCGGCAACGCCGTGCGGGCCGAGCCGGGCGTCACCGGGCTGCTCAGCCTCACCGCCACCGGTGGCAGCTGCTGCTCGTGACCCCCGCCCGCTCATCGGTGCCCGCCGGCGTCAACCTCGGCGGGCACCGCCCGGCCCCACCGGGCAACCGCAGGATCGTCGCCGCTCTGGCGATCACCCAGACGATCGGCTACGGCGCTCTCTACTACGCCTTCGCCGTGCTGCTCGTGCCCATCGCCGCCGACCTGCACACCTCGACCACCGCCGTGACCGGCGCGTTCACCGCCTCCGTCCTGACCTCGGCGACGCTGGCCGTGCCGATCGGCCGCCGGCTGGACCGGCACGGCGGCCGGGCGCTGATGACCGGCGGCTCCCTGCTCGGCACGGGGCTGCTCGTCGCCTGGTCACAGATTGACCAGCTGTGGCAGCTGTACGCGGTCCAGATCGGAATCGGGGTCGCCTCGGCCGCCAGCCTGTACGAGGCCGCGTTCGCCGTGATCATCGCCTGGCACCAGCCGCGACGACGCTCCTCGGCGCTACTGGCGCTGACCGTGGTCGCCGGATTCGCCAGCACCATCTTCCTGCCCCTGACCGGCTGGCTCGTCGACCAGCACGGCTGGCGTACCGCCCTGCTGATCCTCGCCGGCCTCCACGCCGTAACCGTCCCCCTGCACGCCATCGCCCTCCGCCATTCGCCGGCCGCGGACCGGCACCTCGAGCGCCGCGACGGCTCCGGCGCCCACGCGGTGCGCGCGGCACTGCGCGACCGGGGATTCTGGCTGCTTGCCGCCGGCTTCACCGCCCACACCGCCGCGATCAGCGCCTACACCGTCCTTCTGGTGGCCGCCCTGATCAGCTGGGGCCACCCACCGGCGTTCGCGGCCGCCATCGCCGGGCTGCTCGGGGTGCTCTCCGTCGCCGGACGGCTGATCACCACCGGGCTGCAACGGCGCTACCGCACCACCACGATCACCGCCGGAATCTTCGCCGTTCAGGCCCTCGCCGCGCTGCTCCTCCCGGCTCTCGGTCTGACCACAGGCGGCGCGATCATCGCGGTCGTCGGATTCGGGATCGGATTCGGCGTCGCCACCATCGCCAAACCTGTCATCCTCGCCGAGCGCTACGACACGCGTCGCTACGCCACTCTCGCCGGCGTCCTCGTCGTACCGATGACCCTCGCCAAAGCCGGCGCCCCGCTGGCCGCCGCCGCTCTGCACGCCACCACCGGCTCGTACACACCCGTTCTCGCCGCCGTCGCCATCTGCTGCGCCATCGGCGCCACCGCGGTCGCCGCCTCGACCTGGCAGCCATAGGGGCCGCGCGGCCGGCCCTTGTATGGTTCGCTGCGTGACCGGTTATGCCAGCCTGGCGAAACGCTACGGCGATGCCCTCGTTCGCGCCGGCCAGGTCTATCCGGTCGTCGTCGATCCGCTGCGCGCCGGGCTGTCGGGCCTGATCGACCTGGTCGACGACGCGGAGGCCGCCGACGCCGAGCTTCTCGCCCTGGGTGGACCGCACCTCAAGTGGCTGCTCGACAACCGTCCCGGACTTCACGACGGGCGGATCGTGTGCTGGTCGCGTACCGAGCGGGGCCGGATCGTCGCGCACCCGGGCAGCTACTTCGACCTGCTGGCCAGCTGCGACGCGATCCGCGCCGAGCATCACCCCGGCGGGGACGCCGGTCCGCTGAGGGACCGGGCGCACACCGTCGCCGGTGACCCGTTGCGGTCCGGGCGGGGCCGGGCCGCCGGGATCGGGGTGTCCGTGCTGCTCACGGTTCCGGCCGCCGGCGACCCTGGACAGCGAAGGTTCGTGATGGGCCGGCGCAGCCCGGCTCTCGGGACCGATCCCGGGCTGTGGCATGTGGCCCCGTCCGGCATGCTCGAACGCGACCCGCACGGCCTGCATCTGGAGACCAGCGTCGCCCGGGAACTCGTCGAAGAGCTCGGGGTGAGCATCAGCCCGGGCGAGGTGGGGCGACGGGCGCAGGTCCTCGGGGTGGTGCACGATCTTCTGCGGCTGAAGCCTGACGTGGTGGTGCGGCTCGACCTGACGGCGGAGGAGGCGCTCGGTTTCAACGCCGGGGACGGGGAGTTCGTCGAGTTTCAGGAGTTCGACATCACCGCTGAGGGGATCAGCGACTTCTGGGCAACCCACCCGCCGGACACGCTCACCGCGCCGGCCGCGGGTGCGGTGGCGCTGCTCGACAGCGCCGAAGCGCAGTAAACCCCCAATCAAGATCAACACCATTTCCCGGTACGGCGGCAGCCCCTCCCCCACGCAGTCGACCCGGCGCCGGCTGATCAGGTAGCACCGCACACAGCGCGGGACGATCGTGGAATCCGTGGTTCGGCACCGCCGGCGAAGGCACCGCGCTGATGGGCGGCCCGTCACGGCTCGCCCATCAGTTGCCCATCGTCTGCCCAGCGGCGTGCGTCAGGGTCGGTCGACCGAACCACATGAGGGGGAAACGTGCGTTTGAGTTATCCAAGATTCGGAGCGGCCCTGCTGGTCGCCGGCCTGACCCTGGCCGGGCTGGCGACGGTCGGGGCGACACCGGCGGCGGCTGCCACGCTGCCGTTCGGGACCGTCCGGGCAGTGGTCGTGCAGTCCACACCCGACGCCCTGGCGAAGAAGTCGTTCAGCGCGTTCTGCAACGCGGGCGAGCGGGTCACCGGCGGCGGCGCCTTCACCGTCGGAGGCATCCACGCGGTGATCACCGAGATGCAACCGATCCAGAACCTCGCCGCGAAAGACAGCTTCCAGGTGACGGCCGAGGCCGATCAGACCGGCGTCGCCGGCAACTGGAGCTTCCAGGTGTTCGCGTTCTGCGCGACGCCGCCGGCCAGCGCCGCCATCGAGATCGTCAAGCACCAGAACCCGTCGCGGATCGGCGGCACCGATCAGGCGTTCGCCCCGTGCCCGGCGGGCAAGCTGCTGATCGGCACCGGCGGGAAGATCGACAACGCGGGCGGGCAGATGGACCTGGGCATGTTCCCGAACTCCAGCGGCACGCTGGCGACCGGGAGCGCGGCCTTCGCCAAGCCCGACGCAAACGGCTACAGCGGCGCCTACACGGTCACCGGCTATTCGGTGTGCGCCAAGCCGAACAACCTGCTCGACGACTTCCAGCAGCAGCGGGTGTCGTTCTTCTCGCCGGCGGGAACGTCCAGCCAGAAGCAGGTCCCGGCGGCCTGCCCGTCCGGGTCGGCGCTCTCCGGGCTCGCCGGGGCGACCATCCTGCCGGGCACGCACCTGCAGCAGATCCGGCCGAACTCGGCCGGCCGGCCCGCCAACCTGGCGACCTTCGGCGCTCAGGCACCGACCGTGCCGACCGAGGCCTGGCAGATGGACACCACGATGTTCTGCGTGCGATAACAGCACGCCAACCACCGGTGGGCTACGACGAACGGTCGTGGCCCACCGGCGCATTCACCCAATGCCGGTCGCGCGCGGAGGTTCGGGCTGACGAGGTCAGCCATCGGCGACGACCCGGGCCTAACGTGCCTGGCGGGGCTGGATGGCCGCCCTATTGGTGAGAACCAGGCCCACACGGCTACGCCGACGCCGGACGACTTCGAGCAAGACCGTGCGGCGGCACTCACCGAGTTCCTGAACCACTACAACCACGCTCAAGCCGGGCCGGTGCGGCTCAGCTGCGCGAACGCCACCAGCGCATTCACGATGGGCGGCACCACGACCACCGCGCCCGCGAGCAGGCGCAGGCCCTCGGCACGGCGCGGGATCGCCAGCAGCGTCAGTAACGCCGCGGCGGCCACGCCTCCCGTCACCCAGGGCCAGACAGTGAAGACCGGCTCGGCGAGATCCATGCATTCATGATCGAAGCCAGCACCACAGCTGGCATCCATCGCGCCGATCACTGCGAAGCCCGGCACGCAGCACAACAGCGAGACCAGCGGCACCGAAACGAGCGCGGCCATGCCTGCCATCCGGCCGAAGC
Source organism: Actinoplanes sp. L3-i22 (assembly GCF_019704555.1). Classification (NCBI taxonomy): domain Bacteria; kingdom Bacillati; phylum Actinomycetota; class Actinomycetes; order Micromonosporales; family Micromonosporaceae; genus Actinoplanes; species Actinoplanes sp. L3-i22. Next base: position 4,907,232 of record NZ_AP024745.1, on the reverse strand, counting down.
GCTCTCTACCTGTCGACGCCGATGAATCTTCAGTCATGCCGACCACCGTAGGAACCCGGGACCACACGGCGGGAACAAGTCTCACCGTTCCTCAGCGTATTGGCCATAGTTGGTCAATACGCTGGTCCCGACCGGGGGTCGGGGGCCTCGCGAGCGGTCTTCGAGGCCGGGGAACGTCGGGGTTTCTGGTCGGGGCCGGGCGCGTCTTGTCCACGGGTGTGGTGCGTGCCGTCTCGACCGGGCCGAACTGTTGTTCCCTGACGCCCGTGGTGTGGGGTGCGGCCTGGCCGGTAGTTTCCCGGGCGCGATCCGCTGGTCGTGTCCGGGTGACACCTGGCCGTCGCCGTGCCGTGAAGCCGTGGGCGCGTCGTGCGATCACCACCGCCGCGGCATGATGCCGGGTCGCGGCGGGAGTCTTACTGGTGAGGGCGGGTTTCCAGTGCTGCCCGCCCCATTTAGAGGTGTAGGCGGGGTCGACGGCGATCACTGCGATCCCGGCGGTGTAGGCCATGCCGGCGAGACGGTCGCGGAACTGTGCGGTGGGGATCCCGGCGACCGTACGCCGGAACCGCTTGCCGCGCGCGCCGCGGCCGAGGGTCTCCCGGCCGGTAGCACGGGCGTCGGCGAAGCCCAGGTTCTCGACCGCGATCGCCGGGCAGCCGTGCAGGTGCGCGAGGTGCAGGGCGTGGCTGATCGCAGCGCGTAGCCGTCCGTCGCGTTGCGAGGCCGGGCCGGAAAGGTTGAGCGGGATGGTGATCGGGGTGCCGACCGGGTTGCCGTGCGCGTCGATGACGTGCGCGGCGAGATGGTCGGCGTTCAGGTCGATACCCAGTAGCCTGCCGCCGGCGAGTGCGTCCAGGCCGGGCGTGTAGGCCGGGGCTGTCCAGGAGGCGTCCAGGTACCAGCGGCCCCGCACCGCATCGAAGCTGATGTCGTAGCGCACCGACCGGTCGGCGGTGACCCGGTCGGTCCACTGCCCGGCCCGATGGGTGAACGCGACCGGCTCGGCGAGGCGGTATCTGCCGCGTCCGGCGTTCGCTAGATGCTTGAGCTGGGACGGGAGCGCGATTGACACGACGCCGCCGGGCGTGACGGTGATGGTGTAGTTGCCGTGCGGGGCGCCGGTCTCGCCGTCGGCGGTCAGGAACATGCGGGCCGCGTCCCACCGGGCCCGCCACTGCGCCTGGGTGAGCCCGGCGCTGCCGAGCCGGTGGCGGGTCTTGGCCAGCCGCCGTCCGCCCGCAACGATCGCCGGACGACCATCGGCCAGCCGATCTCGGGCGGCGGCGGCGCGGGCGGCCAAGGCTTGGCGGCGCTGTTGCTTGGCGGCCCGCTCGCGCCGGCTGGCATAACCGGATATCCGGCCGACCCGGCCGCCGACCGGGGCGGCGATCCGCGCGTCCAGGATGGTCAGGGCCTGACCCAGGCTCGACACGTCGGCTTTGAGAGCCCGTATCCCGAGTTGGTATTGGTCTTCGGCGGTCCGGGTGATCGAGCCGGCCCACCGGGAGGTCGTGACCGCGGTCAACTCCCGCTTACGCCGCGTGCGCTGGGTGTCCTTGCCGGACACATTGCCGAGCCGGACACGCCTGGCCAGATCAGCCCGGTACAGCCCACCCAAAAAGGTTGCGACCTGTGTCAGGACAGCAGCCTCGCCGGTGCTGGGCCGCAGTCTGGTCCGGATGCGGGTGCCGGTAGGCGGGGCGACGACGAACGGCGCCGCGATCGGCCGCAACGCCTTGCTCCGCCGCCTCGCCTTCACCCGGCGAATAGTACATGCGTGCCAATCCTCAGGTTTCTGTGGGTCCGTTTTAGGGGTTTAACGCACAAAAAGGGCGGCGCGCCGTGGAGGTCCAACTCGTTCAGGAGGTGTCTAAAGCCATGCTGAACAAGGGATCCACGTGCGCGCCGCTACGGTCATCAACCGTCTTCTGGGTTTCAAGGCAACGGCCGTCGAGGGGGTACGTTTCGAGGGGGCCGAAATGGTCGTTTCGGTACGGCTGACCTCCGCGATGCTGGTCTGCCCGTGCGGGCGCACGAGCCGGGCCCGCTACGACCGGTCCCGGCGCAGGGGGCGTCACCTGGCATTTGGTCGTTCGGTCGTGTGGATCGAGGCCGACATCCGCCGGGTCGACTGCCGTGGATGCGGCCGGGTCCGTACCGAGTGGACACCCTGGGCCCGGCCCGGTTCCCGGTTCACCCGTGACTTCGAGGACATGGCCTGCTGGCTGGTCAAACGGATGTCGAAGACCGGGGTCGCGAAGGTGCTGGGCACCACCTGGGAGAAAGTCGACGCCCTGGTACGCAATCTGGTCGATGAACACCTGGACATCGACCGGCTCGACAACGTCTACCGCATCGGCGTCGACGAGATCGCCTACCGGCGCGGCCGCCAGTTCCTGACCGTGGTCGCCGACCACGACACCGGCCGGGTCCTGTTCATCGGCGAAGGCCGTAACCAGCAGGTATTCGGCGACTTCTTGACCTCGCTGGGCACGGAAGGCATGGCCCGGATCGAGGCGGTCAGTATGGACATGACCGCGATCTACCGCAAAGCCGCGACCACGCACCTCCCGCACGCCCCGATCTGCCTGGACCCGTTCCACGTCGTGAAATGGGCCGGCGAAGCCCTAGATCTTGCCTACAGCACCGTCCGCGAACAGGGCGTAAAAATCAGCGTGGACACGATGACACCCGCCCAGACCTGGCAGAAGGTCCGCGGCACCCTGCGCCAGCCGGGTGAGAAACACGATGCGATCCGCGCGGCGATCATCGAACAACTGCGCCGCAAACACCCGCGACTGCACCGGGCCTGGCAACTGAAAGAAAACCTCCGCCAGATCTACCGGATCCCCGCCGCAGACGCCGCCGACCACCTGCGCCGCTGGATCAACCGGGCCAAACGCAGTGGCATCAACGCGTTCGTCACCCTCGCCAAACGACTGCGCCGCCACCACGACAGCATCCTCAACGCGATCCATCTCCAACTCTCGAACTCACTCCTGGAAGCCATCAACGCCGGCATCCGCCGGATCCAGGCCCGCGCCCACGGCTACGCCGACCTCGACAACCTCATCGAAATGATTCACTTCTGCCATGGCGGAGTAGCCACCCCGCTACCCACAGAAACCTGATGATTGGCACATGCGTTCGACGGCGGCCAACAATGACCAACAACCTGGTCAGCAGTTGGGAACCCGGCCAGGCCGGCTCGCCACCGAGGCCCGCGTTCTGGCCTGCCTGCTGAGGAGTACGAAGAGAGCGAGAACGCGCACCGTGGGCCGCCGGGGCGGCTCAGCGGAAGGCCGGGGCGTAGTCGAGCCGGACCTCGCCCCACCGATCGGTGAGCGCGTCGTGGAAGTCACCCGCCAGCCGTGCCAGCGCCGGCAGCTCCGGCGATGCCACCGCGCGCCGCAGCCGGTGCAGGATCAGCGCCCGCCGGGCCGGCGTCGGCCGGCTCGACGACGGGGCGTCGGCCAGCGCCCGGGGCAGCAGCCACGACAGCGACTCGAAGGCCCAGCCGACCACGGCGGCCCGCACGTCACCCCGGAAGTCATCGGTGTCGACGTACGGCAGCGCGCACGCCGACCGGTACACCTCGATCGCCCGCTCCGCGACGTCCGGCGGGATGCGCCAGGAACACCAGCAGGACGGCCACGGCACGGTCAAATACGCGACGTCCCAGGCGATGTGCCGCCACTGCGCACCCTCGAAGTCGATCAGCGCCAGCCCCGCCCCGGTCCGCACGTTGTTGTCCGGGCAGGCGTCGGCCGGAGTCAGCGCGGCCGGCCCGTCCCCGCCGAGCCGCGCGCCGATCGACCGCAGCTCCTCGACCGCTGCCGCCGGTACCGCGACCCCGAGCTCCCCGCCCTGGCCTGCGATCGCCCGGCACGCCTCGTCCAGATCCGCCGCGACTCTCGACTCGGACATCGGCCGGCCCCCGGACCGGGCGGCCAGCGCTTCCCGGAACTCGTCGCGGAGCCCGGCGGTGCCACGGTGCAGCGCTCCGACGGCGCTCGCCCAGGCCATGACGGCGTCGGCGGCCGCGGCGCGGTCCGTGCCCAGCAGCAGGTCGGCCACGCTGGTCCCGGGCCCGAGGTCGGACATCACCACGATCGGCGGCGCGTCCCCACCGGTCACCAGCCGCGGCGCCGGCACCTGCGGCGGGAGCACCGACAACGCCGCGCATTCCCGCGCCCAGCCGTCTCCCGGGCCGGTGAACTCCTTGACGATCAGCGTGCGCTCGCCGGCCCGGACCCGCCGCACCAGCGACCGCGAGCTGCCGCCCAGTTGTTCGAGCAACTCCACGTGCGTACCGGGAAGCAACTCCTGCACGCCGGCCAGCCAATCGTCCATCGGGCCACGGTACGAGAGCGCGGCGCACTACTCCTCGGGGCGGGGCTCGGGGGCCGGCGTGGGCGGTATGAAAGCATCGAAGAGTCTCGGCTGCGCGACGGGCAGGGCCGAGTCGATCGTCGGCGCGTGCTCGGGCAACGGGTCGGCCAGGTGCCGGGTGAACCAGTCGACGGCCTCGACGGCGACCTGCTCCAGCGCTCCCGGGTCGGCGAAGTAACGATCCGCGTCCGGGATGACGCACATCTGGGCGGGCGCGCGCGTCGTCCGGCGGGCGTCGTCGTTGATGTCGCGCAGCGGCGTGTCGCGTTCACCGACGATCAGCAGGGTCGGCGCGAGCAGGTGCGCCAGCGCGCCACCGGCCAGGTCGACGCGGCCGCCGCGAGTGACGACGGCCTGCACGTCGCCGGGCCGGGCGGCGGCCGCCACCAGCGCGGCGCCGGCGTTGACGCCCGCGCCGAACAGGCCGACCGGCAGGTGCGCGGTCACCGGCTGGGCACGGATCCAGCGCAGCGTGCCGATCAGGCGATCCGCCAGCAGGTCCATGTCGAAGCGGTGCGTCTCGTCCGGGCGCTCGTCGACGGTCAGCGGCTCGATCAGCAGCGTCGCCAGGCCCCGCTGCCGCAGCACCTTCGCAAGCGCCCGGTCACGCGGACCGTCCTGGGTGAACAGCACGACCGCGGCGGCGGCCGCGGGCACGATCAGGTCGCCGTCGAGCATCGCTCCGGCCGCATGGATGCGCATGTCGCTGGGATTCCCCGGGCGTCCCCGCGCCAATCCGCGGCGCTCCGCCCGTACCCAAATCGTGGTTTTGGTGTCGATCGAAGGATCACTTCGGTGACGCAGCGGTTCGCCGTCGCCGCCGGACGATGGGCCAGGTCTCGGGTGGCGTAAGGCCCTGGCCGGCCGGCGCATGCGGATGCTGGACTCGGAGTGAGGCAGGCAGGCTCCTCGTCGAGGAGGTGGGATCCGTGACGACTGCCATCTCGATCTCCGGGCTGGTGAAGAACTTCGGCTCCGCGACCCGAGCGCTGGACGGTCTCGACCTGCGGGTCCAGCGCGGTGAGGTGCACGGCTTCCTGGGGCCCAACGGCGCCGGGAAGACCACCACGATCCGGGTGCTGCTGGGGATGCTTCGCGCCGACGCCGGTCACGTCCGCCTGCTGGGTGGTGATCCGTGGCGAGACGCGGTGGCACTGCACCGGCGCCTGGCCTACGTGCCGGGCGAGGTGAACCTCTGGCCCAATCTTACCGGTGGTGAGTCGATCGACCTGCTCGGTGACCTGCGCGGCGGGCTCGACCGCGGTCGTCGTGAGGCGCTGCTGGAGCGGTTCCGGCTCGACCCGACCAAGAAGATCCGCGCCTACTCGAAGGGCAACCGGCAGAAGGTCGCCCTGGTCGCGGCGTTCTCCTCGGACGTCGAGCTGTATCTGCTCGATGAGCCCACCTCCGGGTTGGACCCGCTGATGGAGTCGGTCTTTCAGGAGGTGGTGCGGGAACTGCGCGCCGCCGGCCGGAGCATCCTGCTCTCCAGCCACATCCTGTCCGAGGTCGAGGCGCTGTGCGACCGGGTCACGATCATCCGGGCCGGCCGGGCGACCGAGAGCGGCACGTTCGACGACCTGCGCCATCTCACCCGTACGTCGGTGGTGGTCGACACGGTCGAGCATCCGGTCGCGGTGGGCGGGTGGCACGGTGTGCACGATGCCCGGGTGCACGAGGGCCACGCCGAGTTCAGCGTCGACCCGGGAGAGCTGAATTCCGTGCTCGAACGGCTGGTCGGCCTGCGGGTGCGATCGATGGTCACCACCCCGCCCACCCTCGAGGAACTGTTCAAGCGGCATTACGGCGAGGACATCGCGGCGATCGGAACAAAACCATGAAGAACTTCGACGGTACGGGACGGCTGGTGCGACTCGCGCTGCGGCGTGACCGGTTCACCCTGCCCGCCTGGGTGCTGGGCATGAGCGCGTTTCTCGCGGCGACCACGGCGATGTTCCAGAAGCAGTACGGTAGCCACTTCGCGCTGCTGGCGGCGGACACCCGGATCGTCGTCGAGAACCCCGGCATGCGGGTGCTCGGGCTCGTCACCGGTGCGCACGTCGGGGGCTACACGTTGCACCGCGACGCGCTGACCCTGGCCGTGCTCGCCGCCATGATGAGCGTGCTCGCGGTCGTCCGGCACACCCGCCAGGCCGAGGAGCTCGGCCGGGAGGAGATGCTGCGCGCCGGGGTGGTGGGCCGCTACTCCTCGCTGGCGGCGGCGGTCACCGTCACGCTCGCGGCGAACCTGGCGCTGGCCGTCCTGCTCGGGCTCGCCATGATGATCGCAGGTCAGCCGGTCACCGGGTCGCTGGCCGCCGGCGCGTCGATCGCCCTGGTGGGCGTCGCCTTCACCGGTGTCGCCGCGGTGAGCGCCCAGTTGTCCTCGACCACGCGCGGCGCGACCGGTCTCTCGGGTGCGGCGCTCGGCGTCGCCTTCCTGCTCGCGGCGCTGGGCAACATGCTCGGGGCAGTGGATTCGGCCGCCCTGCGGGTCACCAGCGCCTGGCCGGCCTGGCTGTCCCCGATCGGCTGGGGTCAGCAGATGCGGCCGTTCGCGGACGATCTGTGGTGGCCGCTGGGGTTCGCGATGCCGGCGACGGCCGTCTCGTTCGGCGTGTCGATCGTTCTCGCCCGTCGGCGCGACGTCGGCCGGGGCCTGTTGCCCGAGCGCGGCGGACGGGCCCACGCGAGCCCGGCGCTGCTGAGCCCGGCGGGCCTGGTCCGGCGGCAGCAGCGGACGACTCTGCTGGGCTGGGTGCTCGGCATGCTCGGCTTCGGCCTGGTGTTCGGCACGTTGAGCGCCCAGATCAAGGGGCTCGAGGGCGGGGCGACCACCTGGTACGACGCGTTCGGGGGCGACGCCGGGCTGCTGAACGCCTACTGGGCCTCGATGATGCAGATCGCCGGGATGGCCGTGGCGGTCTACGCGATCGCCCTGCTGCTCCGGCTGCACCACGACGAGGCCGGGGGCACCCTGGAGCCGGTGCTCGGCACCGCCGTCTCGCGGTTGCGCTGGCTGGGCGCGTACGCCGGCAACGCGCTGGCCGGCGCCACGCTGCTGCTGCTGGTCTTCGCGACGGCGATGGGGCTCACCGGCGGTCAGGCGCTCGGCGGGACCGCATCGCTGCTGCGCGATCTCCTCGGTGCCGCGCTCGTCCAGCTGCCCGCCGTCGGCGTGCTCGGCGCCGCGGTCGTCGTCCTGATCACGTCGCTGCCGCGCTGGTCGGTCGGCCTGTCCTGGGCGCTGGCGGTGTTCGCCATCTTTGCCGGGCCGATGTTCGGCCCCTCGCTGGACCTGCCGGCCTGGCTGCTGGATCTGTCGCCCTTCACCCATCTGCCCGACGCACCGGCCGAAGCCGTCACCGCCGGGCCGATCCTGGGTCTCGGCCTGGTGTCCGCCTTGCTGGCCGTGGCCGGGGTCAGCCGGCTGCGCCGGCGCGACCTCATGCTGCCGGCCTGAGGGCGGCGCTCCGGCCCGGGTGCAGGATGCGGTCGAGGCGGATGGCGGCATAGCCGAGGCTGGACAGCGCGCAGATGATCAACAGGTCCGGCAGCGGAACCGGCCGGGTGCCGAGCAGGTCGTTGAGGATCGGCAGGTACAGGCCGGCGAGTTGCAGGGCCAGGGCGGCGGCCACGGCGGCCGGGAGCATGGGGTTGGCGCGGGAGCCGGGGCGGGCGCGGGAGCCGAGAGCGGCGGCGAGCTGGGTGGCGCCGAGGGCGAAGAAGGCCATGCTCTGCCAGGGCCGGTCGGTGGTGTGGGCCCAGACGGCGATGCCGAGGGTGACCCCGGCGATGACGACGCCCACGCGCAGGATGCGTTGCCACAGCCCGGCGCCGAGCACGGATTCGGAGGGCGGGCGCGGCGGGCGGCGCATGACGTCGGGCGGGGCCGGTTCGCTGCCCAGCGCGACGCCCGGCAGGCCGTGGGTCAGCAGGTTGACCCAGAGGATCTGGGCGGGCAGCAGCACCAGCGGCAGACCGAGGAAGGGGCCGGCGAGCATGACGGCGATCTCGGCGGCACCGCCGGACAGGGCGTAGAGCAGGAAGCGGCGGATGTTGGCGTAGACGCGGCGGCCCTCCTCGGTGGCGGCGACCACGGTGGCGAGCTCGTCGTCGGCCAGGACGAGGTCGGCGGCCTGGCGGGCCACCTCGGTGCCGCGCAGGCCCATCGCGACGCCGATGTCGGCGCGGCGCAGGGCGGGGCCGTCGTTGACGCCGTCGCCGGTCATGGCCACGACGTCGCCGGCTCGCTGCCGTGCGGCGATGATGTCGAGTTTCTGCTCGGGGGTGGCGCGGGCGAACACCTGCGCCCGGCAACTCTCACCCAGCTCCGCCGGGTCGACCCGGCGGCAGTCCACGACGTCGCCGTCGGCGCCGATGACGCCGACCTCGGCAGCGACGGCGCGGGCGGTGGCGGGGTGGTCGCCGGTGATCAGCACCGGCGTGATGCCGGCGCTCTGACAGGCGGCGATGGTCGCGGCGGCGGAAGGCCGGGCCGCATCGCGGATGCCGATGAGGCCGAGCAGCCGCAGCCCGTGTTCCCACTCGCCCGCCGGTGGAGCGGCGTCCCGGTCGGCCCGGGCGACGGCCAGGACCCTGTAGCCGCCGGTGGCCAGGACTTCGGCCTGGGCAATGGCGCGGGTGATCAGTTCGGCGGGTTCGTCGAGGAACGCCGAGTGCAGCAGGACCTCGGGCGCACCCTTGCAGATGATCCGGATTCCGCCGCCGGGCCGCTGGTGGACGGTGGTCATGCGTTTGCGGTCGCTGTCGAACGGCTGTTCGCCGGTGCGGGGCAGGGCGGTTCTCAGGGCGGCCGGGTCGAGATCGAATCTGCCGGCGGCGGCCAGCAGCGCCGCCTCGGTGGGGTCACCAAGCGCGGTCCATTCCCCGCTCGGATCGTCGGGAGCGCGCAGCCGGGCATCGGTGCACAGGGCCGCGGCGGTGAGCAGCTCGGCGAGATCGGACGCGGTAGCTGCGGTGACCGGCCGATCGGCCCGGCGGATGGTGCCGTGCGGGGCGTAGCCGGGCCCGTCCACCTCGGCGTCACCGGCCGGGGTCCACAGCCGGCGGGCGACCATCCGCCCCTCGGTGAGGGTGCCGGTCTTGTCGGTGGCGAGGACGGTGACCGAGCCGAGGGTCTCCACCGCGGGCAGCCTGCGGATCAGCGCATGCCGGGCGGCCATCCGGCGAGCGCCCAGGGCCAGGGCGAGGGTGACCACGGCGGGCAGGGATTCGGGCACGGCGGCGACGACGAGGCTGATCGCGGTGACCACCATCAGCTCCAGCGGCTCGCCCCGCGCCAGGCCGAGCACCAGCACCACGGTGCACAGGACCACGGCGACGCCGGCCAGGACCCGGCCCACGCCGACCAGCCGCCGCTGCAGCGGGGTCAGCACGGAACCGGTGGCCATCAACCCGGCGATGCGGCCCATGGCGCTGTCGACGCCGGTCGCCGTGACCACGGCGCGGCCTCGGCCGCGGACCACGACCGTGCCCGCGGAGACCAGCGCGCCGGGATGCTCCGCCTCGTCGCCCGAGCCGCTGTCGAGGGTGCCGGTCTTGTCGACCGGTACCGATTCGCCGGTGAGCGCGGCCTCGTCGACGAGCAGGGCGGCGGCTCGCACCACGACGGCATCGGCGGGCACGATGTCGCCCTCGGCGAGAATCAGCAGGTCGCCGACGACGACCTCGCCGGCGGGAACGAGCTGCTGCCGGCCGTCGCGCAGCACCCGGGCCTCGGGCGCGGTCATCGCGGCCAGCGCGGTGATGGCCCGGTCGGCTTTGATCTCCTGCACGACGCCGACACTGGTGTTGACCACGATGACCAGGGCGATCACGGCCGCGTCGGGCCAGTCGCCGGTGCCGACGGTCAGCGCGATCGCGACCAGCAGCACCAGGATCAGCGGATCCCGCAATTGGGCCAGAACCCGACGCCACACCGGTGTCCGGCGTGGGGCGGGCAGGGTGTTCGGGCCGCCGCGTTCGAGCCGGACCGCCGCTTCCGTAGCGGACAGGCCGCCGACATCGGTGGCGGCCGGTTGAAGATCACTGGCCATCGGTGCCCCCTTCGGAGCTCACCGCCCAGGACGGCCGGTGTCCCGGGCGGTCGTGGACGGCCGACCGGCGGTGGTCGCCGTGGGTAAGAGGGGCCGCCGGGGCGCGCCCTTGCTACCCCGGGCGCCGTGGCCGCACTGTCGAGTCTGCGCCTGCCGGCGGGTGACGGGCAGGGCCGACCGGCCCCGCCGCTGCCGACCATCCGCCCCGCCACCGCGCGACGGAGCGGGCCTTCGGGCCTTGGTCTCCCAGGCGATGGGACGCGTCGCACAGGCGGCCGTGCTGCCTTCGCGGCCGTGGCCTGGACGGCCTGACGAGCCCTACGGCGGGCGCCGCCGGCCGGCCCGTCCCAGCCCGGCGAGGACCATCGGCCCTGGCCAGCCGCCCGGTACGTGTGCACTCTGGTGACGAGGCCACCAACCGCCGTCCCCGTGCCGGCCCGCACGGGGTGAGACCCACGGGAGGATCTCATGTGGCAGCCACTGCGCGACATCATCACCAGCGCCAAAGAAGCTCTCGGCATCGAGGTGCCCGGCGCGGACACGGTCACCGACGCCGTCACCGGGGCGGGCGACCAGGCCGCCGACGCGATCACGACGGCGACCGGCGCCGCGGGCGACGCAGCGGACGCCGCCGGCACAGCCAGCGAGGCCGCCGCTGAAACGGGCGAGCAGATCACCAGCAAGCTGACCGGCTTCCTCGACCGCTTCGGCGGTTGACCACCGGCCTGACGTCACGCTCCATACGGCGACCAGCGTCCGGTGGAGTCGGTGACCGGCCCGCGCGGCAGGCGCCTGATCGAACCGGACCGACAGCAGGCGACTGCTCGGCACCGTTCGGGCAAAGTCCTTGCCCGCGTCCCCCGGGGGTCCAGGCAGCGCAGCCTTATACCCCCAGGGGTATGCTGGACGCCTCATCGAGGTAAGGGACGTGGATCATGTGTCGTCAGGTCACGTGTCGCGAGTGCGGCAAGGCCACCTGGGCCGGCTGCGGTCAGCACGTCGATCAGGTCCTGCGGGGCGTTCCCAGCAGGGAGCGCTGCGCCGGTCATGAGGGCGAGCCGACCGCCGGCTTCTTCGCGCGTCTGTTCGGACGCTGACCGGCCGCTGCGCCGGAGGCACCCTGATCCGCGATGACGGGGCCGACGGTCCCGTTCTGCCGCGCCGCCGGCAGGTGCGTGACTCCTCGCGGCAGGACCGTTTCGGGCTCCACGCGCCTCCGGTGCGGCTGACCTACCTCTGATCAGCCGTTGCTCATCAGGTTCGCTCGCGGCAGGTGGATGCCCGGCACGGGCAGCTGCATGCCCGGCACGGGCAGCTGCATGGCCGGCGCCGCCGTGGCGGTCACCCCGAACGCGATCAGCACCAGCTCGTTCACCGCCGGGCCGAAGTCGCCGAGCCACGGGTTGATCGAGACGGTCAGCTGGGTCGCGGCGTCCGGCGTGGAGAACGAGAGGGTCAGGTAACCGAAGATCCCACCGGTGTGTCCCCACAGCGTGCGGCCGTCGGGCAGCCGCTGCTGGTAGATGCCCAGGCCGTAGCCCAGCTCCCCCACCGGGTTGCCCAGCATCTCGGCCAGTTGCGCCGGGCGCAGCAGACGGCCGCCCAGCAGGGAACGGTAGAACAGGTTCAGATCCGCCGTGGTGGAGACGATCTCCCCCGCGGAGTACGCCATCGACGGGTTGAGATCGGTGAAGTCGAGCGGCACGATCTCGCCGTCCTGCTCGATCGGCTCGTACCCGTGCGCGTGCGGGCCGTCGATCGTGATGTCGGTGCCGGGCACCTCGGTGCCGCGCAGGCGGAGCGGGCGCAGAATGCGTCTGCCGACCTCCACGCCGTACGCGCGACGGGTGATCTTTTTGATGATCAGACCCAGCAGGACGTAGTTGGTGTTGGAGTACTCCCAGGAGGTGCCGGGCTCGAAGACCGGCGGATGGGCGGCGGCCAGGGCGACCAGTTCCTCCGGGCGGAAGGTCCGGTATCGCGCGCGCAGCACGTCCTCGACGGTCGCGAACAGGGCGTTGGTGTAGTCGAATACGCCACTGGTGTGCTGCAGCAGGTTGCGGATGGTGATCTGGGCGCCGTTCGGGATCGCGCCGGGCAGCCAGCGCTCCAGGGTGTCCTCGAGGCGCAGGCGCCGCTCGGCGACGAGCTGCAGGATCACGGTGGCCACGAACGTCTTGGTGATGCTGCCGACGCGGAACTGCCCGGCCGGCGACGGACGGGCCGCACGCCCCAGCTCCACCACCCCGCTCGATGATCGCCAGCTGCCGGTGGGACTGTCCACCCGGGCCAGCGCGGCGGTGGCCCCGGTGGCGACGATCTGATCCAGCGCCGCCTGCAGCGCGGCCCGGTCGAGCCCGCGGGGCTCGGCTTCGGCCGGTGATGCCGTTCCGATTCCGGCCGCGAACATTGCCGCGGCCGAGCCGGCCAGCACGGATCGACGATTAGGCATGGCGGGTCTCCCCTCAGATGGCGGTCCGGCTGCCGACGTTGCCAGCTACAGTGAAGATGGTCAATCAATAAAGTCCTCCGCGGATCGGGCCGGCGGTGGGCGCGCCGTGACCCGACGCCGGTTGACGGTCGAGGGCAGGAATCGTGCGAGCAGCGGTCCGGTGACGGCAAGCAGCAGCACGTAGGCGACGACGATGGCAGCCAGGGCCGGTTCGGACGTCCCGGCAACCCCCACGACGACGATCGAGAACTCGCCCCGGGCGACAAGCGCCGTACCGGCTCGCAGGCGACCGGGCGTGCCGGAGCCGTCGCGCCCGGCGGCATACCAGCCGGTGAAGATCTTCGTCGCGATCCCGGCCGCCGCGAGCGCCGCGGCCGCGGGCAGCGCGGCGAGCAAGTCGGCTGGACGGACGGTCAACCCGATGGAGAGGAAGAACGCCGCCGCGAACAGATCCCGGAGCGGGGCCAGGACGGTGCGGGCCCGCGCCGCGTTCCTGCCGGTGAGCGTCAGGCCGACCAGCAGCGCCCCGACTGCGGCCGACACGTTGACCATCTCGGCCAGCGCGGCAACCACCAGGGTGGCCCCGAGCAGGCGGAGCATGAGCTGCTCCGGGTCGGGATGAACCAGCCACCGGTTGATGTGCAGCCCCCATCGGCGCAAGCCGGCGAAGGCCGCGGTGACCGCGGACACCGCCACGGCGATGCCGATCAGTGCCTGCCACCACCTGCCGCCGGATCCGAGCACCGCCAGCAGCGGGAGGTAGACGGCCATCGCGAAGTCTTCGATGACCAGGATCGAGAGCACCGATGGCGTCTCCCGGTTGCCGAGCTGCCGCAGGTCGGACAACAGGCGCGAGGCGATGCCCGAGGAAGACACCCAGGTCGCACCGGCAAGGGCGAGCATGCCAACCGGATTCAGCCCGAGGAGAATCCCGGCCAGGACGCCGGAACCAGCGTTGACCAGCAGGTCGACGATGCCACTGGGCACGTGCCGCCGGGCACTGACCATGAACTCGTCGGTCGTGAATTCCAGTCCCAGCGTGAGCAGCAGGAGCACCACGCCGATCGAAGCGCCGGTTCGGATGAAGCCGCTCGCCTCCGAAGCGACCTCGACACCCCTGTCGCCCAGGGCGAGACCGGCGAGCAGGTAGAACGGGATCGCCGGAATGGCCAGCCGGTGAGCCATGGAGCCGAGCAGGCTCAGCGCGACCAGGACGAGCCCCAGCTCGAGCAGCAAAGCCAGGGAGGCATGCACGGCAATTCAGGTTCCGACGATGCGGCGGACCCCGGCGATACCGTCCTCGGTGCCGACGACGACGAGTACATCATCCGCCTGCATGATCTCGGCCGGCCCCGGGGAGACCAGCACGGTCTCGCCCCGCACGATCGCCACGATGGAGGCACCGGTCCGGGTGCGGGCGCGGGTCTCACCGAGAGGCCGTCCGGCGTACGAGGAGCCAGGTCCGATACCGATCTGCCCGGCGTCCAGTCCGGGCACTGCGCGGCTGAGGTCAGCGAACCGCTCGACGATGCGGGGCGCGCCGAAGATCTCCGCCACCGCCTCGGCCTCGTCCGTGGTCAGGCGAAACAACGGCTCACCCGCGTCGGGATCGCCCCCGCCGTAGCGGACCACCTCGACATAGCCGTCCCGGCGGGCGACAAAGCCGAGATGATCGCCGTCGCTGCTGGTCAGCTCGTAGCGCAGCCCGACTCCGGGCAGCAGCACCTCGTTGATCTGCAGAGCGTTCCTGCCTTCGGCGTTCTCGGACGGACTCACGGTCATCCACCACCTCTGCTCACGGCGTCTCCATCGTCATCCGGCACTGCTCGCCGTGCCACGGTCGCTGTCCCCGCGGGAGCACGCCGTAGGTCCCTGGTCCGCCCGGGCGGCGGTCGGGGCCGGGACCATCGGCTCTGTCGACGGTGCCGGTCCGGCGTGACGATGAAGCCACGGGTCGCCGACACATGCCTTACATCCCCGAGCGGCCCGGCTCTGGAGCGGAGGCTGACATGACGCACATCGCCGGAGCACCCGTGGTCGTCGGCATCGACGGGTCGCCGTCGAGCCTTGACGCCGTCGAAATGGCAGCTGGTGAGGCCCTGCTACGTCAGGCTCCGCTGCACCTGGTCCACGCCCTCGTCTGGCCGGCCTCGCTTGCCTCGGTCCGGCCGGCTTCCGAGGGTGCGCCCGAACCGGCCGCACTGATCAGGGCGCACATCGAGGCAGTCGTCGCCGAGGCGAAAACCCGCGCCGCGAAGGAGGCGCCCGATGTCCCGGTCACCGCCGAGGTGGTGGACGGGCCCGCGGCGTACGTCCTGCTGCAGCGCAGCCGACGTGCGGCACTGGTCCTCATTGGCGATCGGGGCCTCGGCCGATTCGAGGGCATGCTGGCCGGCACGGTCGCCACGCAGCTGGCCACCTACGGATCAAGCCCGGTCGTCGTGGTCAAGAGCCGGCCGAAGCAGGACCAGCCCGTCGTGGTCGGCGTCGACGGATCGGCCCGGTCCTTGCGAGCCGTCGAGTTCGCCGCCGACGAGGCCGCGTTGCGCGGCGCCGAACTGGTCGCCGTCCATGTCTGGCGCACACCGCCGGTGGCCGGGGCGGGCGACATGATGCCGTTGGTCTACGACCTCGACCGGCTCGAGGCCGAAGAGGGCCGGGTGCTGGCAACTGCCGTGGCCGGTGTCGCCGAGCGTCATCCCGGCCTGAGCATCCGGCAGGAGCTGCTCCGGGGGCCGGTGGGGCCGGCGCTGGCCGCCCGGTCGCGTCGGGCGCAGTTGCTGGTCGTCGGCGATCGGGGCCATGGCGGCTTCGTCGGTCTGTTGATCGGCTCGGTCAGCCAGCATCTGATCTATCACGCCGCCTGCCCGATCGTGGTGATCCGCGGCTGACCGCCTCCCGTTCTCCACGTGTTCTGCACATCGGTTGCACGCCGTCATCACGCCGGGGAGCCACCGTGAGGGGGTAGGAACAAGGAAGGGAGCAGTCGTGAAGACCATCACCCGCCGTACCGCCACCCTGGTGGCGGCCGGCACGCTCGGGCTGGGTGGACTCGCGGTCGCGGCACCGGCACTGGCCGGCGCCGGCCCGTTCGGTCCCGGACCGTTCAGCACCGCCACCGTCGGTCCGTCCGCCCCGGGCCGCGGCTACGGCATGGGATCCGGCTTCGGCGCCGGCCGCTGCATGGGACTGGGCGTCACCGCCGGGCAGGGCACCCTCACCGATGCCCAGAAGAGCACGCTGGCGTCCATGGCGCAGGAGGAGAAGCTCGCCCACGACCTGTACCTGGCGTTCGCCGGCCGCTACGACGCGGTCGTCTTCGACCACATCGCCGTCGCGGAGAGCCGACACCTGACCATGGTGCGCACGCTGCTGCAGCGCTACGGCGTGACCGACCCGACCGTGAACCGGCCGGCCGGCAGTTTCACCGACCCGGCGGTCCAGGCCACCTACGACACCTTGCTGGCGCAGGGCGGGCAGAGCCTGTCGGCCGCCCTGGCCGCCGGGCAGCAGGTGGAGCGCACCGATATCGCCGACCTGCGGGCCGCCCTCGACGCGCTGACCGCTCCGGACGTCACGCAGGTCTACACCAGCCTGCTCGCGGCCTCCGAGGGGCACCTGACCGCATTCACCCACTGGGCGAACCGGTAGCGGCCGTGGCGGGCGGGACGGGACGACCGCCCCGCCCACGGTCGGCTCCTTGCTGCCCTGCTCGGCGATCACGCAATGCCGCAGGCCCGTCGCGATGATCTGACACCGCCCGGTCCAGGGCCTGCGACAGCGCCGCCAGCCGGGTCACCACGTCGGTGAGGGCATCCGCCGAGCGCCGCCGCCCGCGCGCTATTGTCGGACCAGGATACCCCCGGGGGTATGCAATCTTGAGTTCGCCAGCGGACAGGCGCCGCCTGACCGCACTGCGCTTCATCCCACCGACGTAAAGGAATCCGCATCATGGTCCGTGTCCTGCCGATCGAGACGCCCACGCTCGGCGACCGCAGCTACCTCGTCCACGACGGCACCAGCGCATTCGTCGTCGATCCGCAGCGCGACATCGACCGCGTCCTGGCCCTGGCACTCGCCGAAGAAGTGAGCATCACCCACATCTTCGAGACCCACGTCCACAACGACTACGTGACCGGCGGCCACGCCCTCGCACGGGTGACCGGGGCGGCGTACCACGTCAACGCCGACGATCCGGTCGGCTTCGACCGCGTACCGGTGCGCGACGGCGACATCGTCGCCGTCGGCCATACCCTGCGGGTCCGCGTCATCGCCACCCCCGGGCACACCTTCACCCACCTGTCGTACGCGTTGCAGGCCGACGGCGAGCAGATCGCCGTCTTCTCCGGCGGATCGCTGCTGTACGGCTCGGTCGGCCGCCCCGACCTGCTCGGTCCCGCACACACCCACGACCTGGTCCACCACCAGTACCACTCGGCACACCGGCTGGCTCGCGAGCTGCCCGAGACCGCCGATGTCTACCCGACGCACGGCTTCGGCAGCTTCTGCTCGGCAACCCAGTCGGGGGCCACCGCCTCCACCATCGGCGCCGAAAGTCGCGCCAATCCCGCGCTGACCCAGGCGGAGCAGCAGTTCGTGGACCAGTTGCTGGCCGGGCTCGATACGTGGCCCGCCTACTACGCCCACATGGGCCCGGCCAACAGCGCCGGACCGGCCGCCCCAGATCTGAGCCCGCCCGAGGCTGCCGACGCCGAGCAGATCCGCAAACGCCTCGCCGACGGCGAATGGGTCGTCGACCTGCGCAGCCGCATCGCGTTCGCCGCCGGTCACGTCGCCGGCACCCTCAACTTCGGCCTCGACGGCAGCTTCGCCACCTACCTCGGCTGGCTCATCCCGTGGGGAACGCCGCTGACCCTGCTCGCCGAAACCCCGCACCAGGTCGCCGAGGCCCAGCGCGAGCTGGTGCGCATCGGTATCGACCGGCCCGCCGCGCACGCGACCGGCGATCCCCTCGACTGGGCCGGTGGCCAGAAACTCACGTCCTTCCCACGCGCGACCTTCGCCGATCTGGCCCAGGTCCGCCACCACCGGCCCGTGCTCGTGCTCGACACCCGCCGTAACCTCGAAGTGGCGCAGTCCCGGATCGACGATGCCGTGCACATCCCGCTGCACGACCTCCCGCGCCGGCTGCACGACCTGCCGGAAGGTGAAATCTGGGTGCACTGCGCCGCCGGCTACCGCGCCGCCATCGCCGCGTCCCTGCTCGCCGCCGCCGGACGGCAGGTCGTCGCCGTCGACGACGACTTCGCCAACGCCGCCGCGGCGGGGCTACCCGTGCTACGGCAATGAGCCTCGCCGCCGTCCTGACCGCGATCCTGGCGGCCGGGGTCGGGATCAGCTTGGGACTGCTCGGCGGCGGCGGATCCATCCTCGCCGTGCCCCTGCTGGTCTACGTCGCCCACCTGCCGGCCAAGCAGGCGATCGCCACCTCACTGCTGGTCGTGGGCGCCACCGCCACCGCGGGGCTGATCCCCCACGCCCGAGCCGGACACGTCCGCTGGCGCATCGGGTTGATCTTCGGGCTGGCGGGCATGGCCGGCGCCTACGCCGCCGGCAGCCTCGCCGCGTACATCCCGGATGGAATCCTGCTCACCGGCTTCGCGGTGATGATGCTCGCCACCGCCATCGGGATGCTGCACGGCCGGCCGGCCGGGCGCGGCGCTCGGGAACCGTCGCTACCGCGCACGATCGTCACCGGCGCCCTGATCGGGTCGATCGCCGGCCTGATCGGCGCCGGCGGTGGATTCCTCATCGTGCCGGCCCTCGCCCTGCTCGGCGGCCTGAGCATGCCGGCCGCAGTGGGCACTTCATTGCTGGTCATCGCCATGCAGTCAGCCGCCGGGCTCGCCGGGCACCTGCAGGCCGTATCGATCCCCTGGAGTCTCGCGCTGTCCGTGACCACCGCCGCGATCGCCGGCAGCCTTCCGGGTGCCCGGCTCGCCGGCCACCTTCCCGCGGATGTCCTGCGTAAAGCGTTCGGCTGGTTCGTGGTTGCCATGGGCATCCTGGTGTTGGCCCAGCAACTGCCCGCCGAAGAACCCCACCGGATGAACCGGTCGAGGCCGCCACTGTCGGTCCATTGGACCGGGTTCGTGCCGTCGGCCGGGCTCGCCCGTACACACCAAGCGTCTTTCCGCGTGCTGGCGGTCGGTCAGGACTCGTCGGGGCGGGGCTCGGGGGCCGGCGTGGGCGGTATGAAAGCATCGAAGAGCCGCGGCTGCGCGACGGGCAGGGCCGAGTCGATCGTCGGCGCGTGCTCGGGCAACGGGTCGGCCAGGTGCCGGGTGAACCAGTCGACCGCCTCGACGGCGACCTGCTCCAGCGCTCCCGGGTCGGCGAAGTAGCGATCCGCCTCCGGGATGACGCACATCTGGGCAGGCGCGCGCGTCGTCCGGCGGGCGTCGTCGTTGATGTCGCGCAGCGGCGTGTCGCGTTCGCCGACGATCAGCAGGGTCGGCGCGAGCAGGTGCGCCAGCGCGCCACCGGCCAGGTCGACGCGGCCGCCGCGGGTGACGACGGCCTGCACGTCGCCGGGCCGGGCCGCGGCCGCCACCAGCGCGGCGCCGGCGTTGACGCCCGCGCCGAACAGGCCGACCGGCAGGTGCGCGGTCACCGGCTGGGCGCGGATCCAGCGCAGCGTGCCGATCAGGCGATCCGCCAGCAGGTCCATGTCGAAGCGGTGCGTCTCGTCCGGGCGCTCGTCGACGGTCAGCGGCTCGATCAGCAGGGTCGCCAGGCCCCGCTGCCGCAGCACCTTCGCAAGCGCCCGGTCACGCGGACCGTCCTGGGTGAACAGCACGACCGCGGCGGCGGCCGCGGGCACGATCAGGTCGCCGTCGAGCACCGCTCCGGCCGCATGGATGCGCATGTCGCTGGGATTCCCCGGGCGTCCCCGCGTCAATCCGCGGCGCTCCGTCCGTACCAAATCGTGGTCTTCCTGGTTTTGATCTTGAAACCCCAAACCAAGATCAAACCCTGGCTGACGTACGGCGACAGCCGGCCGGTGTCCGGTAACGGAGGGTTACGCGCCCGAATCCCTCAGACCGCCGTCGAGAATGACGATCAGCCGACGTGCGAGGGTCGTGGCTGACGCAGTGGCGGATCCTGATCGCGGTCGGGGTGCTCGTCGCCGGCGCCGGCCTGCTGGGCCTGGTGAGCCTGCAGCGTGAGGTGCACACCCGGGCGTTGAACAGCGCCCGGTTCAGCGCCGAGCTGATCAACGAGCTGGTGGTCGGCCGCAACATCACCACCGACATCCTGAGCACCGGGGTCCTGGACGCCGGCCGGCGCGCCGACATGGACGCCGACGTGGCGAAACTACGCGAGAACCACCATATCGCCGGGCTGGTCGTCTGGGCGCTGCAGACCGGCCACCTGATCTACGCCGACCGTGGCCACCCCGGCGCGCCGGCCACGATGCCCGCCGCCGAGCTCGCCCGCTCCCGTCAGGGCGTGGCCTTCAGCACGAGCGACGACGAGGATGACGGCGATGCCACGCTGAACGTGTTCCTGCCCGTCGACGCCGATCCCGACGCCGCCGACGACCACGCCATCGACGCCGTGGTGGAGGTGATGCTGCCCGGCGACACGATCAGCAGCGCGATCACCCGGTCGGTCCGGCTGCTCGACGCCGGCGCCGCGCTGGCCGCGCTCGCCGGTGTGGTCCTGCTCTGGCGGGCCCGCATCCGGATGCGCCGGCGCGAACACGCCGAACGGCACGACGCGCTGACCGGGCTGGGCAACCGGACGCTGCTGGCGCACCGCGCGGACCAGGTCCTCGCCCCGGGGCGGCCGAGCGCCCTGCTGCTGTTCGACCTCGACGAGTTCAAGGAGATCAACGACACGCTCGGGCACCGCGCCGGCGACGAACTGCTGGTCACGGTCGCCGAGCGGCTGGCCGGCGCCACCCGCGACGGGGACCTCGTG
This sequence comes from Actinoplanes sp. L3-i22, assembly GCF_019704555.1. Classification (NCBI taxonomy): domain Bacteria; kingdom Bacillati; phylum Actinomycetota; class Actinomycetes; order Micromonosporales; family Micromonosporaceae; genus Actinoplanes; species Actinoplanes sp. L3-i22. The sequence continues at coordinate 4,886,379 of NZ_AP024745.1, read as the reverse complement.
GTCCGGCTCGGCGGTGACGAGTTCGCCGTGCTGCTCGCCGACCTGGGCACCGGCGACAGCCCCGAGGACACCCCGGAGAGCGCGTCCGACACCGCGCACCGGCTACGCCAGGTGCTGCGCGAACCGGTCACCATCGGCCTGATCAGCGTGGAGACCGAGGCCAGCGTCGGCATCGCCGTCTCCCCCGGGCACGGCGCCGAGATCGACACCCTGCTGCGCTGCGCGGACGTGGCGATGTACCACGCCAAGAACAACGGTCTCGGCGTCACCCTGTACGACCCGGCGACCGACACCCGCGACGAACAGCGACTCACCGTCCTGACCGAGCTGCGGCACGCCATCACCGCCGGTCAGCTGCGGCTGCACTACCAGCCGAAGTGCCGGCGCGACGGCACGGTCGACCAGGTGGAGGCGCTGGTGCGCTGGCAGCATCCCGGCCGCGGGCTGCTCGGGCCGTTCGCGTTCGTCCCGCTGGCCGAACACACCTCGCTGATCAAGCCGCTGACCGCCTGGGTGCTCGGCGAGGCCACCCGGCAGTGCGCCGCCTGGCGCGCCGCCGGCCGGATGCTCGGCGTCGCGGTCAACATCTCCCCGCGCAACCTGGTCGACCCGGACCTGCCCGGCGTCGTCCGGGCCGCGGTCGCCGCCGCCGCGATCCCGGCCGCCATGCTCGAACTCGAGATCACCGAAACCGCGATCACCACCGACCCCGAGCACGCGGCCGGCACCCTGGAGCGGCTGCGCGCGCTGGGCATCGGCGTCTCCATCGACGACTTCGGCGCCGGCTACACCTCGCTGGCCCAGCTCGGCACGATGCCCGTCGACACCCTCAAGATCGACCAGCTGTTCGTCGCCGACCTGCTCACCAACCCGGCCCACGAGGCCGTCGTCCGCAACATCATCCAGCTGTGCCGCGAGCTCGGCCTGCGCACCGTCGCCGAAGGCGTCGAGACGCCCGGCACCTGGGCCCGGCTCGACGAGCTCGGCTGCGACGAGATCCAGGGCTACGTGCTGACCCCGCCGTTGCCGCCCGAGCAGCTGATCGCCTGGCTCGACGAGCGCACCGACGCGGACTCGCGGATCCGGCCCGGCTCGCGCGTGGCCGACCCGGCCGTCCGCGATTGACGGCCGGCTGCAACCCGGGGCTGCCAGGCTCGGGGAAACGACGACGGGACTGACATGACGACGCTCGGGCAGGTGACGGAGCCGCAGGCGGCCACGGCCGACCTCGAGGCGCAGCTGCTGGCGCTGGAGCTCACCACCTCCTCCGACCTGCCCGACGAGCGCGCCCGGGCGACCGCGGCGCAGCATCTCGCCCTGCGACTGGGCCGGCGTGACCTGTACCTGCGGGCCCGGCTCGCCCTCGGTGACGTCCTGGGCCGGGAGGGCGACACCGTCGAGCTGGGCCGCATCGCCCACAGCGTGTACGCCGAAGCGGTCGAGGTCGGCGACGCCTACCTGCTGGCCCGCAGTCACCGGCAGTTGTCGATCTTCTTCTACTCGGTGAGCGACCTGGCCAACGCCATGGCGCACGTCGTGCAGTGCATGTCGTTCACATCCGACGACGTGCTGCCGGCCATCCGCGCCCGGCACATCATGTCGCTGGCCGTGGTGCTCGACGAGACCGGCGCGACCGAGGAGGCCACCCGCCGATTCCGGGAGGCACTGGCCATCACCACCGCGCTGGGCGACGGCCAGTTGACCCTGAGCGTGCTCAACAACATGACCTACACCGCGTTCGAGCAGGGCGACCGGCAACTCGCCGAGCAGCTGGCCGACCAGATGCGCGAGATCGCCCGCGACCAGGGCATCCCGATCCCGGCCAGCAACCGCGACACCATGGCCCGGGTCTGGATGATGTCCGGCCGGTTCGCCGAGGCGGAGAACGAGCTGGCGCCGCTGTGGGACGAGGCGTCGGCGCACCTGCTCAACGTCGGGCACGCCATCGTCGAGGCGCTGGTCACGGCCGCCGAGGCGCAGCGGGAGCAGCACGCCTACGACCGCGCCCAGCAAACCCTCGACCGGGCGGTGCGGCTGTGCGCCGAGCGGGACCTGCCCGGCTTCCGGGCCAGGACCCGAGAGGCACAGGCGCTGCTGTACGCCGCGGCCGGCCGCTGGCAGGAGGCGTTCGAGGAGTTCCGGCGCTTCCACACCGAGAGCCAGGCGCTGCAGTCGGCCCAGCGCGAGGCGCGCGCCCAGAGCCTGCACGCCGTCTACGAGGCCGACGAGGCGCGCCGGGCCAGCGAGACGTTCCGTGAGCTGGCCTACCGCGACGCGCTCACCGCCCTGCACAACCGCCGCTACGTCGACGAGTTGCTGCCCACCCTGCTCTCCGGCACCGGGCACCCGACGCTGTCCGCCGCGCTGATCGACATCGACCACTTCAAGTCGGTCAACGACACCCTGTCGCACCAGGTCGGCGACCTGGTGCTGAAGGAACTGGCCACGATCCTGCTCCGGTCGGCGCCGGCCACGGCGACCGTGGCCCGCCTGGGCGGCGAGGAGTTCGTCCTGCTGCTGCCGGGTTGCGACGCGGGCGCCGGGCGGCGCGCGGCGGAGGCGGTGCGCCGGGCCGTGGCCGAGTACGACTGGATCCCGGTCACCGGCGGCCGCGCGATCACCGCCAGCCTCGGCGTCACCACGGTCGCCTGCGACGGCACCGTCTCCCCGTCGGCGATCCTGGCAGCCGCCGACCACCACCTGTACGAAGCCAAACGCACCGGCCGCAACCGCGTCTGCGCCGACTGAGCTGCGCGACCGGACCGGCGGGCGGTGCAGGCCGAGTGGATCACCCACGACGGCCGCCTCTCGCTCGGCGCGCTCATCGACACCACGGTGAACGCCGTCGTTCCCGTCTGAACGCCGCGGCCCGATAGGCGAGTTGGTCGCCTACCGCCCGTCTGTCCATTTGTCATCTTCAAAGAGCTCGACGCCGCGATCTTCATCGTGAATGGTGACCAGCAGGGCGACATTGTTTTCTCGAAGTTGTTCGACGATCTTGAGCAGGGGTGCGACCACTCGATGCCGGGCCGCGATCACCGGTCTCGGCCGCAGGTCGCGGATCCCATCGACCAGCCGATGTGCAAGCTCGTTCGACTCGTCCACGAGCGACGCCTGAAGCTCGGTGGCCGAATCGGCGGCCAGTCCCGCATAGGAGCCGACATAGCGGAGTTTGCCATACATGCTTTTCATCGCATCGTGAGCAGAAAAAGTCGACATGTCACGGCTTCGATACTGATTGAGGAGCCCCGAAGCCATGGTGTTGAGGTCCGCGAGAGCCTCCGAGAAGCAGATGATCGCCTCGCGGCCCCTGCGCTGCTCGTTCTCTTTGTCAGCCTTGGTCAGCTGAACCAACGAACGGGACTCCACGTCTGCTTGCATCGCCGCGGACCTCGCCTGCCGCTTCGCCATCACGGCTTGGTAGGCGGCAACGGCTGCCGCGGCAGCAGCCACAGCGACGCTGCCCAGCGCGATCAGCGAGCTCGTGTCCATGTAGGCATCGTGGCGCAGGACCGCAACGTGAACAGGAATCACGCGACTCCTCGAGGTGGCGAAGAACCGGGCGCACGCTGACCGGACGGCCAGTCCAAGAGCACACGTTCGTCGCAGTGCCAGCCGGCCCCGGGCTGCAACGATGGCCGGATGTCCTCAGCCGCACCCGCGCCCCGCCGACGGTGGCGCTGGATCGCCGTCGCCGCAGGCGCTCTCACCGTGACCGCAGCCGGGATCACCGTCGCCTCGGCCGCAACCACCACCACCGCAGCCGCAGCCGCAGTCCCGAACGTCCGGTTCTCCAAGGTCTACTACAACTCGCCCGGCAGCGACACCCGCTCGAACGCCAGCCTCAACGCCGAATACGTGCAGGTCACCAACCGCGGCAGGACCGCCGTCTCGGTCACCGGCTGGACCGTCAAGGACGCCGCCGGGCACACCTACAAACTGTCCGGAACCCTCGCCGCCGGCAAGACCGTCGTCATCCACACCGGCAAAGGCACCAACGGGAAGCCCGCCAAGCACGTCTACTGGGGATCCGGGAACTACATCTGGAACAACACCGGCGACACCGCCACCCTGCGCACCAAGACCGGGACGGTCGTCCACACCTGCAAGTGGGGATCCACGGGCTCGGTAACCCTGTGCCCGTCGCCGACACCGCCTCCGGCCCTACCAACCACAGCCAGGCCGCCGACCACCAGCGCCACCACCCAGCCGACCACCACGGCGCCTGCCGAGACCACCGAGACACCACGGGCCGAGGAAGCCGTCGGCTGAGCTGTCGCCTTTCGGAGTGGCGAGCTGTGTGTGCCTGCCGGGTGCGGCGGAACCTTCAACAGGCTCCGCCGCACCCGAAATTCAGCTGACGGCTCTATCCCGCCACCGGGACCAAGGACCACTGCTGTTCCGGCAGGTTCTGGTCGGGCCACTGGACGACCTGGGCGCCGTCGGCGGTCGAGCCGCCGGAAACGGTCAGCAGTTTGCCGCTGTGGCGGGCGCGGATCTCGTAGTAAGCACCGACCGGCTCCAGCGTGTACGACTGATCAAGCCCCCCGTTCTGCACCCACTGCACCGCCTGCGCACCGTCGGCCGTGCTGGTCTGCCAGATCGACACGGCCTCGCCGCTGCCCCGGTTGAGCAGGCTGCGGTACCCGCCGCCGATGTCGGTGACGTGCCACTGCTGGTTGAGGCCCCCGTTGTCGGCCCACTGGACCAGGTTCGTGCCGTCGGCCAGGCTCGCCCCGTACGCATCAAGCGTCTTTCCGGTTTTTCGGTTTGTCAGTTTGTAGTAGCTGCCAGTAGACCGTCCGAAGTCCAGGTCGGCGTGCCGGATGGTGTCGAAGCCGGTGACGATCAGGACCCGGCCGGTGCGCGGCACGTAGGTCAGGTTGCGGCTGTACCCGGCCTCCATCGTGGTCCGCTGCCGGGTCCAGGCGCCGGTGCTGCTGCCGCTCGGGTTGACCCAGACGTCGCCGCTGCCCGCGGCGTTGTAGATCAGCCGGCCGTCCGGGAGCCGGATGACGACCGGGCTGCCGCCGGGGGTGAGCACCGGCGAGCCGGCGGTGACCGGCAGGCCGCCGATGTTCGCGCCGCCGGCCGCGAAGAACGTCAGCGGGCTCGACGAGATCTTGTACTGCACGGTGTCGCCGCCGCCGAAGTACTCGTAGGTCAGCAGCCACTTGCCGTCGCTGGTCGCCACCACGTTGGCCATCCCGGGCCGCCCGCCGCCGACGGTCCCGCTCAGCCCGGCGACGTCGAGCACGGGCGCGCTCCACGCGCTGCCGGTGACCCCGTTCCAGGTGCGGTGGGCCAGGATCTGCCCGTGCGAGTCGGCCCCGGTCGCGTTGTCGGCGCGCAGGGTCAGCGCCCCGGTCGAGGTGCTGTAGCCGGCGTAGTCGTTCTCGTCGGAGTAGTAGGCGACCAGCTGACCGCCGTAGACCATCAGGTACGGCTCCCACACCGGGTCGACCTGCTGATACGTGTTGGCGGCGGCGATCCGCTGACCGATCGCGCCCGCGCTGCCGCCCTGCCAGCCCCCGGTCGTGACGATGTTGAGGAACGTCCAGGATGCCCCCTGGCTGGTGCTGGCGTAGAGCGCGATCGCCAGGTCACGCCGGTCGCCGTCGTTGGTCGGCGTCCAGTTCGGATCGGCCGCCTTGTGCTCGGTGTAGTAGTAGTCCTCGCCGCTGACCACCGTGGCCAGCAGCAACGTTTCGGCGGCCAGGTTGCCAACGGCCTGCGGCAGCACGTAGAAGTACGGATTCGTCCAGTTGCTCGTGTAGGTCGCCGACGGCGGCGGCGCCACGTCGGAGAGCCACTGCCAGCTCGCGCCGTCGTCGTCGCTGCGGTAGACCGGGATGACCTGCCCGGCCGCGCCGCCGGTCGGGCCGACGGTGGCCTTCTCGAACGCGGCGACCAGACGGCCGCTGGGCAGCGCGGCCGCCTTCGGGTAAACGACGCAGTTGCCGTAGCCCTTGGTGCACTGGGCATTGGCCGGCAGCTGGTAAAGCGTCTGCGGGACGGGCGTGGCGGCCTCGGCGGCGACCGGCCCGGCCAGGGCGAGCAGCGCGACGGCGAGTCCCGCGGCGGCTCTTCTCACGATCGACATTCAGCTTCCTTTCCAGCGGAGAGGACCCGGACATCCCAGGCGGTGAGGTCGAGACTCTGACCGGCCGGGATCGGTTTGCCGGTCAGCACGTCGTGGCAGTCGACCGGCACGGTGACGGTGGCCGGGTCGAACGACCAGTTGTGCACGAAGTGCAGCCGGCTTCCGTCGGCCGCCGTGGCTGCGGTGCGGGTGAGGCTTTCGGCCGAGAAAACCCATGCGGAGGTACGGCGATCGGCCGCCCACCGCAGCAGCGCCTCGGCGAGCTCCGGGTCGGGCACGGTGCCGACCTGGGTGATGCGTCCCGACCCGGCCTCGCGCGTGGTGACCGCCGGCCACCGCCCGAAGTGCGGGTGTTCATAGGACGCGACCACGCTCGCCCCGTCGGCGACGAGTCCGTCGATCCATCGGGTGGCCGACGCCGTACCGGAAATCGGCAGTTGATCTGAATTGATCTTGATCGGGGCGTGGATCGTGCTGAACTCGTCGTACCAGACGCCGGCGGCCTCGGCGAGCCGCGCCGGCATCCGATCGGTGCGGGCGCGCGCCTCCTCGTCGGCGTATCCGGTGCGCGGTCCCAGGATCAGATGCCCGCCGGCCTCGGCGTAGTCGCGCAGCCAATCCAGGGTCCCGTCGTCGGTCAGATAGAGACCAGAAGCGATCAAAATCGGAAATTGACGTACGGCGTCAGCCACCGCCGGGCGCCGCGCGGCGTGCACCACCCGCACCTGCAGCCCGGCGTCGAACGCGCCCCGGTAGAACGGCTCGATCAGCCCCGGATAGGCCCGCTCGTCCGGGGTCCCGTCCGGATGCGACAGCGCCGGATACTTCTGCATGATCCACCGGGCCGGCACCGAGTACAGCAGCGCCACGTCGGCGTCCGGGGTGAGCCCGGCAACCAGCGCCCCGGCCTGCTGGAACTCCTGTCCGAGCCGGGCGATCTCGGCGTAGGTGCGGCCCGGCTCGCCGCTGTGCGGCAGGATCCCGCCCCAGTACGTCTCGGTGCCGAAGTGCAGCGTGTGCCAGTGCCAGTAGCCGATCATCCGGGCGCCCCGGGCCACCAGCGCCCACGCGGCCTGGCGCCACTGCCCGTCGTAGGCGGGCCGGCTGTCCCAGGAGAACCCGATGTGCGACGCGTTCGTCTCGGTGATCAGGAACGGTCCCTGCCGGGAGGAGTACATCCGGTCGGCGCTCAGGTACAGCGCCCACACGCCGTCGGTGGTCCAGCTCTGCGCCGGGGTGCGCCGGTCCGGGCGGGCCAGGCCGTCCTGCATCACGTAGTAGGCGTTGCCCGCGGTGATGTCCAGCGCCCGGCTGGTCCGCTCGTCGTCGACGGCCGGCCGGTCGTAGGCCAGGCAGGTGGTGACGAACTGCTCCGGGCGCGCGTACTCGCGCACGATCGCGGCCTGCCAGGCGATGAACTGCTCGGTCTGCCGGCCCTGGAACACCCGCCAGGCCAGCTCGTACTGCGGCTGGGCGTTGCCGTCGGGTTTCCACAGGTCGGCCCAGGTGGACAGCCGGTGTGACCAGTAGACCAGGCCCCACTGCCGGTTGAGGTTCGCCACCGTGCCGTACTCGTGGCGCAGATGATCGGTGAACCGCTGGAAGACCCCGTGATTGTGCAGCAACTCCAGGCCGGGCTCGTTGTCGACCTGGAAACCGATCACCGCCGGGTGGCTGGCGTAGCGGGCCACGACGGCGCGGATGACGCGTTCGGCGTGGAATCGGAACGCCGGGTGGGTGAAGTCGATCTCCTGGCGGGCGCCCCACGGGATCCGCTCGCCGGTGCCGCGCTCGCCGGCGATCTCCGGGTAGAGCCGGGCCAGCCAGGGCGGCGCCGCATAGGTGGGGGTGCCGAGGATGACCGCGATCCCCCGCCGGTGCGCGCCGTCCAGGACCGGTTGCAGCCAGTCCAGGTCGAAGCGGCCGTCCTCCGGTTCCCAGGTGGACCAGACCGACTCGCCGACCCGGATGACGGTGAACCCGGCCTCGGCCATCAGGTCCAGGTCGCGCTCCAGGCGGTCGACCGGCTGGTACTCGTGGTAGTACGCCGCCCCGAACAGGACATGGTTCGGCAGTTCAGGCATGTGTGATGACTCCCAGTCACTCTTTGACGGCGCCGGCGGACAGGCCGGACTGCCAGTACCGCTGCAACATCAGGAAGGCGGCGATCAGCGGCAGGACCGACAGCAGCGAGCCGGTCACCACCGAGGCGAGCAGGTCGGCGTTGCCGCCGTTGCCGCCGACCGCCTGCGCCGACCAGGAACTGAGCCCGACGGTGATCGGGTAGTACCGCGGGTCGTTGAGCATGATCAGTGGCAGGAAGTAGTTGTTCCACGTGGCGACCAGGGTGAACAGCAGCACCGTGACGAAGCCCGGGATCAGGCTGCGCAGCGTCACCTTGAAGAAGATGGCCAGCTCCCCCGCCCCGTCGATGCGGGCCGCCTCCAGCACGCTGTCGGAGATCGCGTCGCGGGCGTAGACCCACATCAGGAACAACCCGAACGGGCTGACCAGCGACGGCAGGATGACCGCCCACGGCGTATTGACCAGGGAGACCTTGCTGAACAGCAGGTAGGTCGGGATGGCCAGGGCGGTGGTCGGGACCATGATGGTGCCCAGGATCAGGCCGAGCAGCGGGCCGCGGCCGCGGAACGTGTAGCGGGCGAAGCCGTAGCCGGCGAAGGTGGCCAGCGACGCCGCTCCGAGCGCGCTGACCGCGGCGTACACCAGGGTGTTGAGCATCCAGCGGCCGTACTCGCCGTGGTTGTGGGTGAAGGTGGCCCGCACGTTGGCGACCAGCGAGAAGTCGTGGCCGAACCACAGCCCGAACGTGGCGAACAGGTCACCGGTGGTCTTGGTGGATGCGATCACCAGCCAGAACAGCGGGAACAGGAAGTAGACCAGCAGGGCGGTCATCCCCAGGGTCAGCAGGTTGCTGCGACGGGCGGCGATCATCGGCGCGGCCTCCGGTTGGCCAGCAGCAGCGCCGCGTACGACACGAGCAGGATCACGAAGCCGAGCAGGAACGAGACCGCGGCCGCGTAGTTCACCTGCTGCGAGGTGAAGGCCAGGCTGTAGGCGTACAGGTTCGGCGTGTACGACGAGTTGATCACCGTGGGGGCCAGGCGCTGGATCAGGTTCGGCTCGGCGAACAGCTGGAAGCTGCCGATCACCGAGAAGACCAGGCAGAGCAGCAGTGCGGGCCGCAACGCTGGGATCTTGAGGTGCCAGGCGGTGCGCCACGGCCCGGCGCCGTCGACCGCGGCGGCCTCGTAGCGTTCGGCCGGCACGGTCCGCAGCGCCGAATACAGAATGATCATGTTGTAGCCGGCGAACTCCCAGGTCACGACGTTTCCCAGGGAGGTGAGCAGCCAGCCGTCGCCGAGCAGGTGCGGGGCGGTGAAGCCGAGCCGCTCACCGAGCTGGGTGAGCGGCCCGAAATCCGGTCCGTACAGGTAGCCCCACATCAGGGCGGCGACCACGCTGGGCACCGCGTACGGCACGAACACCCCCAGCCGGAACACCCCGGCCAGGCGCAGCAGGCCACTGTCGACGGCCAGCGCCACGGCGAGCGCGACCAGCAGCATGACCGGGACCTGGACCAGGAAGAACAGGCCGACGCGCAGCACGCCGCGCAGCAGTTGCGCGTCGCCCAGCGCGTGCACGTAGTTGTCCAGCCCGACGAACACGGTCCCGCCGACCAGCTGGTCCTTGAACAGGCTCAGATAGCCGGCGTACCCCAGCGGCAGCAGGAACAGCAGCACGAAGCAGGCGAGAAAGGGTGCGATGAACAGATAGGCACGATTGGCCATGGCAGTGGCTCTCACTCAAGGAAGGTGGCTCAGCCGGCGCTGACGGAAAAACCCTGATCCTTTGCGTACGCGGTCAGCCGCGCCTGCCACTGATCGGTGGCGGCGGCCGCGTCCCCGCGGTCCGCGAGCGCCTTGCCGGTCGTCTCGGTCCAGTCCTTCACCGACTGGTCCAGGAACGGCGGCCACTGCCAGCCCACGTCGACGGTGTCGCTGATCCCGGCGAACAGCTCGTTGACCTGCTGGCCGCCGAAGAACGCGGACTTCTGCCCGGTGAACGCGGGGTCGGCCAGCAGTGCCTTGGCCGCCGGGAAGAAGTTCTGCACGGTGCTGAACATCGCCGTACTGTCCGGGTCGGTGTTGAGGAACTCGGCGAACTTCGCCGCCGCGATCGGGTTCTTCGTGCCGGTGATCACCGCCGAGGTGGAGCCACCCCAGTTGCCGGCGACCGGCTTGGCCGCGTCCCACTGCGGCAGCGGGGCGGCCCGCCACTTGCCGGCCGTCGACTTGGCCGCGCCGCTGAGGAAGACCGGCCCCCAGGCGGCGGTCAGCCAGGTGGCGTACTTGCCGCTGTTGAAGCCCTGGTACCAGTTGTCGGTGAAGTCCGGGTCGGTGGAGACCACGCCCTCGCTGGCCAGCCCGCCCCAGTAGCCGGCGACCTTTTTCGAGGCGGCGTCGTTGACGCCCAGCCCGACGGTGGTGCCGGCCACGGTGTACGCCTTGGACCCGGCCTGCCACATCAGGCCGTGCCAGCCGGCGGCCTCGTTGGCCGACATGTTGGTCAGGTACGCCTTCGGGTCGGCGGCGTGCAGCTTGCGGGCGGCGGCCGCGAACTCGTCCCAGGTCTTGGGGACCGCGATGCCGTACTTCTCGAACAGGTCGGCCCGATAGAGCATCCCCATCGGCCCGGTGTCCTGCGGATACGCCAGGATCTCGCCGTTCGGGCCGGTGACCTGGCCCCAGGTCCAGTCGACGAATTTGGACCGGTTGGCGTCCGCGCCGTACGGGCGCAGGTCGACCAGGCTCTTGGTGATCGAGAACGTCGGGATGTACTGGTACTCGATCTGGGCGACGTCGGGCGCGCCGGTCCCGGCCTTCAACGCGGTCCGCAGTTTCGTGTACGCGTCCAGGCCCTGCCCGGCGTTGACCACCTCGACCTTGATGGCCGGGTACTTCTTCTGGAACAGCGCCACCTCCTGGTCGATGTTCGGCACCCAGGTCCAGAACGTCAGGGTGGTCGGCGTGGTCATCGCCTTGTCGACGTCGGCCTGGCTGACGGCGGTGGCCGGGGTGGCCGCCGCGTCCGGCGACGAGCCGCCGCAGGCGGCCAGGGTGAGCGCGGCGACGGCCGCCGCGGTGAGGTTCAGCAACGTCCGGCGGTTAGGATGCGGATTGGAAGTCGGCATGGGAGATAGCTCCTCCGTGCTTGTCGACGCGCGCTGCACGCGCACGTCGCGACGACTCCCGGCCGAGCTGGCAGGCTGTGTGCCGGGAGAAGGATGGCTTCTGGGTCGGCCGCATCCGTCACAGGGATGTGGCCGACGTTTACGTCAGGCCCGGGTGTTCTCCTCCTCCGCGGTTGAGGGACGGGCGGTCGAGTTGCGGATCACCAGCCGGTGCTCGTGCTCCGGCGGCGGCGCCGGCGGGCTGTCCGGGCTGTTCAGGAAGTCGATCAGGTAGGTCAGCCCGACCCGGGCGAGCTCGGCGTTGTCGGAGCTGACCGTGGTCAGCGGCGGCCAGACGTGCGCGGCGAGCGGGATGTCGTCGAAGCCCACGACGCTGACGTCACCGGGCACCGACCGGCCCGCCTCGTGCAGCGCGTGGATCGCCCCGATCGCCATCTCGTCGTTGGCCGCGAAGATCGCGGTCACGCCCGGGTCGCGGGCCAGCCGGGCGCCGATCTCGTAGCCGCGGCTCGCGGTCCAGTCCCCCTCGATCGCCTCGGGCACGTCGCGCCCGGCCGCGGTCAGCGTGTCCTGCCAGTGCTGGCGGCGCTCGCGGGCGGCCCACCAGCGGTGCGGCCCGGCGATGTGGTGCACGGTGCGGTGCCCGAGCCCGAGCAGGTGCCCGGTCGCGGCGGCCGCGGCGGCGCCGCCCTCGGCCGCGTGCACCGACAGCACGATCGGCGCGTGCACCACCGGCGCCGCACCCAGCGCCAGCACCGGCACGTCGACGCTGAGCGGATCACCGCCGTCGTCGACCGGCTCGGACAGGATCACCGCGTCGACGCCCTGGGCGAGCAGGTTGTCGACGGCCTCGGCCAGGCCGGACGGATCCTCCTCGAACGAGTTGGCGATGCTCAGCGCGTAGTTGCTGCCCCGCGCCTCCCGCTCCAGCGCCACCAGCAGCGACGACGGCCCGAAGTGCGAGGTCCCGAGGGAGACCACCCCGAGCCGGTGGTGACGCCCGGTCAGCAGCGCCCGGGCCGCGCCGTTGGGCCGGTAACCGAGGCGCTGCGCGGCGGCCAGCACCCGGTCCCGGGTCTCCGCGGACACGTTCGGCTCGTCGTTGAAGACCCGCGAGACGGTCTTCTGCGACACCCCGGCCAGCCGCGCCACGTCGGTCCCACCGGGCCGCCGATCCCGCCCACTCCTGCCCACTGCCGTGTCCATCCGACCCCTCCCCCGACTACGTAGTCATGCACAATGTCTACGTAGTCACCACCCCGAAGTCAAGACTTTCTTGCCAGCTCGTTACCACCGCATGACGGCCGCCACCCACCAAGATCAAACCCCGGCGACGGTACGGCGTGGGGGCGGGCCGGCGGCGGGGCACTATTACCGGATGCCGACGCGTGTTCTGGTCGCCGATGACGACCGTGCCATCCGGGAGTCGCTGGCCCGCGCCCTGGAGCTGGAGGGCTACACCGTGCTGACCGCGGCCGACGGCGCCGAGACCCTGGCCCGCGCCCGCAAGCAGGCCCCGGACGCGCTGGTCGTCGACGTGATGATGCCCGGCGTCGACGGTCTGGCGGTCTGCCGGCAGTTGCGCGCCGCCGGTGACCGGACGCCGGTGCTGATGCTCACCGCCCGGGTGGAGACCGCCGACCGGGTGGCCGGGCTGGACGCCGGCGCCGACGACTACCTGCCCAAGCCGTTCGAGCCGGACGAGCTGTTCGCCCGGCTGCGCGCGCTGCTGCGCCGGGCGCAGCCGGCCGGCGCCACCGTGCTGTGCGTGGCCGGGCTGCGGATCGACCCGGTCGCCCGGCGGGCCTACTGGGACGACGCCGAGCTGTCGTTGTCGAAGACCGAGTTCGACCTGCTGGAGCTGCTGGCCCGGCACGAGGACGTGGTGCTCGACCAGTCGACCGTCTACCAGCGGATCTGGGGCTACGACTTCGGCGCCGACTCGAAGAACCTGCAGGTGTACATCGGCTACCTGCGGCGCAAGCTCACCGCGGCGGGCGCGCCCGCGCTGATCCACACGGTCCGCGGGGCCGGCTACGCGTTGCGGCGGCCATGAGTCTGCGCTCGCGGTTCGCGCTCATCTTCGGCGTCATCATCATCGTGGCGGCGGCGATCATCGGCGCGCTCAGCTACCGCGCCGCCTCGCAGCGGCTCAGCCAGGAGATCGACCGGTCGCTGAGCACGGTCACCGTCGCTCTGGCCGGTTTCGAGGGCGACCCGGCCACGGTCATCGACCGGCCGACCCAGTTGGCCGGTCCCGATCCCGGGTTGTGCCGGCCGCAGCCGGACTGCGCGCGCGACGTGCACGTGGTGGCCCAGCGACTCGCCCCGGACGGGACGGTCACCGCGCTGGTCGGCCTGCCCTTGGCGCTGCCGGCGTCCGGGGCGGCGCGGTCGCTGGCCGCCTCCGGCACGCCCGGGCAGGTGCTCACCAGCGCGGTCGTGGTGGACGGCTCGACCTACCGGCAGCGGATCACCGTGCTGCCCGGCGGGCGCGGGGTGCTGCAGGTGGCCGTGCCGGTCGACTACACCCGGCAGGTGCTCGACGGCATGGCGCTGCAGTTCACGCTGATCTGCGCGGCGGTGCTGCTGGTCGCGGCGGGCGCCGGCTGGCTGGTGGCCCGGCGCCTGACCCGGCGTCTGGTCCGGCTGACCGCGATCGCCGAGCAGGTCAGCGCCGGCGGGCAGGTCGACCGGTCGGTTCCGGTGGACGGCCGCGACGAGGTCGCCCGGCTGGCGGTGTCGTTCAACACCATGCTCGGCCGGCTCGCCACCGCCCGGGAGGCCCAGGAACGGCTGGTCCAGGACGCCGCGCACGAGCTGCGCACCCCGCTGACCAGCCTGCGGACCAACGCCGCCGTGCTGCGCCGGATCGGCGAGCTGTCCCCGGCCAGCCGGGACCGGCTGATCGACGACGTGCAGGGCGAGACCCGCGAGCTCAGCCGGCTGATCGACGAGCTGATCGAGTTCGCCCTGGACACCCATCGCGACGAGCCCGAGCAGCCGCTGGACCTGGCCGCGCTGGCGGAGCGGGCCGCCGAGCGGGCCCGGCGGCGCACCGGCCGGCAGGTGCGGGTCGATGCCGACGACTCCCGGGTGCTGGGCCGCGAGCCGGGCCTGCTGCGCGCGGTGGGCAACCTGCTGGAGAACGCGGCCAAGTTCGACCCGGACGGGTCGGCCCCGATCGAGGTGTCGGTGCGCGGCGGCGAGGTCACCGTCGCCGACCGCGGCCCCGGCATCGCCGCCGCGGACCTCGACCGGGTCTTCGACCGCTTCTACCGCGCCGACACCGCCCGCGGCCTGCGCGGATCCGGGCTGGGCCTGGCCATCGTCCGCGACGTCGCCGCGGCGCACGGCGGCATCGTTTTCGCCCGGCCCCGCCCCGGCGGCGGGACCGAGGCCGGCTTCACCGTCGCCCCGGCCCGCCTGCTGCCCGAGCCGGACCACTGCTGACCACCGGGTTGCCATTTCGCGAGACCGATTGTCGCGAACCGAAATCGTCGACCAGAAATCCTGGAAGCCATTCGCATCTAAAGGCCGGGAACAGGCCGATCACCGGAATTCCGGCCCGCCCGGATCCAGGTAAGAGGCGGGTAAGAATTCGGCAGCGCTCCCCCGCGACAGCACACACCGTGTCGGTCAGCGACGGCATAAGCCCCTGATCCGGGCATCGAACGCACGCCGGGTAACGGCCTGAACGACGCACGCTTAGCTTGCGCATCGCGTCGTTGACCACCCGTAATGCGGCTGAAATTTTGATGGCGATCGATCGGAAACGATTCCTGGAGGTTGCGTTGGTAACCGAGAATCAGCCGTCCATCAGTCGCCGGACCGTGCTCGGCGCCACCGTCGCCGCCATCGGCTCACCCGCGCTCGCCGCACCGGAGGCGGGCACCCTCGAGGTGGGCGCGGGAAAGGCGGCCATCGCCGTTCCCGGCTCGCTGCTGCCGCTCGACGGCTTCACCACCGTCCACGACGACCTCTACGTCCGCGTGCTGCTGCTGGCCGGCAGCGGCACCACCGTGGCCCTGGCCATCCTCGACCTCACCTCGATCAGCGCCGAGGCGATCACCGCCATGCGTACCGTGATCGGCGAGGCGACCGGCGTCCCGGCGGCGAACATCATGGTCACCGTCACCCACACGTTCTCCGCCCCGCACGTGCAAGCCACTACCCAGTCGGCCCAGGCCGCGGCCTGGGTGGCAAGCATCGTCGCGGCCACCCGGAGCGCGGCCGGCGCGGCGGCGGCCACCCGGGCGCCGGCCAAGGTCGGCTACGGCTCCGGCACCTGCGACGTCAACGTCAACCGCAACGTGGCGACGGCCGCCGGCTACTGGCTGGGCACCGGCGAGTCGCTGCCGTCGAGCAAGACCGTGACCGTCGCCCGCTTCGACGACCTGGCCGGCCGGCCGATCGCCGTGCTGGCCAACTACGACGTGCAGTCCTGCGTGATGATGGAGTCGGTGACGGCCGGCGGCGACCTGCCG
The DNA here is from genome assembly GCF_019704555.1 of Actinoplanes sp. L3-i22. Taxonomy (NCBI): domain Bacteria; kingdom Bacillati; phylum Actinomycetota; class Actinomycetes; order Micromonosporales; family Micromonosporaceae; genus Actinoplanes; species Actinoplanes sp. L3-i22. Next base: position 4,870,574 of record NZ_AP024745.1, on the reverse strand, counting down.
ATCACCGCCGATCTGGCCGGCGCCGCGGTGGCCCACGTCGAGGCGCAGTACGGGCCGGACACCGTCGGATTCTTCCTGGTCGGCGCGTGCGGCGACCAGTTCCCGGCGTACCGCGCCAAGCGCTACACCATCGACAAGGACCGCAACTGGTCCCAGGTCGACGCCGGGGACGCCGGCTGGACCCTGCTCACCGTGCAGGGCGAGCGGCTCGGCACCGAGATCGTCCGGGTCGCGCAGACCATCACCACCGGCGGCCGGGCCGCACTGGGCTACACCAGGTCGGCGGTCACCGTGGCGACCATCGCGCAGGGCCACCCGACCGGGCCGGTCACGTCCTACGACTTCACGCCCACCGGTACGGCCTCGGCACCCCTGTGGGTCTTCCGGCTCGGTGCCGCCGTCTTCGTCGGCGCCTCGCCGGAACTGTCCACCGGCACCGCCCTGGACATCCGCGAACACTCCGGATTCCGGCACACGTTCGTCGCCTCGATGTTCGAGGGCGGCGCGAAGAACATGGCCGACCGCTGGAATTACGCCCACGTCACCTATGAGGCGGTCGACTCCGGCTATGCCCCCGGCTCGGCCGAACGCCTGGCCGCGCGGGCCGAAACCGTCACCAAGCAGCTGCGCTGAGAGGAACCGGCATGACCATCAGCAGACGAGCGTTCCTGGCCGCGGGCACCGGCGGCGCCCTGGCGGTGCTCGGCCCCGCCGCCGCCGCCGCCCCGGCCGCGGCGGCCGAGGCCACGCATCTGCGCCGCGTGACCGCGTACACCCAGGTCTACGGCGACGGGCAGAAGCTGACCCACCTGGTGCTCACCTACGACGCGGAGATCGCCGGGCGGCCGCTGACCACCGCCACGTTCCAGGTCCCCGGCCGGACCGTCACCGGCGTCTGGACCGCCGACCGGCCCGGCATCGACCCGGGGCAGCGCCGCGGCAGCGGCCGGTACGTCGTACTGGAGCTGTCGCTCGACGACACCGCCGCCAAGCTCTGGGTGTCGCTGCCCGGCACCGGCGGCACCGGCGGCCCGCCGACCGTGGGCGACACCACCCCCAGCCACCAGGTGCTGCCCGCCTCGGCCACGGTCGTGCAGGCCGCGACGGTGCACACCACGCACGGCGCCGCGTACCCGGCGAGCGCCACAGCGGTGCCGAACACCGCCACCGAGAACCTGATCGTCGACGACTTCCGGCAGCTCACCTTCACCGACGAGGTGACCGGGCTGAGCCTGCCGTACAACCTGTTCGTGCCGCGCGGCTACGACCCGCGGCGCTCGTACCCGCTGGTGCTGTTCATGCACGACGCGAGTGTGGTCGCCGGCGGGCACCTGTCCCCGCTGGCGCAGGGCACCGGCGCGACCGTCTGGGCGAGCCCGGCGGATCAGGCCCGGCACGAGTGTTTCGTGCTGGCGCCGGCGTACCCGGCGATCGTGGTCGACGACACCTACCTGCCGTCGGCGTACTTCGAGACGACCGTCAACCTGGTCAACCGGCTCACCGAGCAGTACCGCATCGACCGGCGGCGGCTGCACGCGACCGGCCAGTCGATGGGCGCGATGCTGTCGCTGGGCATGAACATCCGGCACCCCGACCTGTTCGCGTCGTCGTACATCGTGGCCGGGCAGTGGCCCGCCGAGCAGGCCGATCCGCTCGCCGCCGCGAAGATGTGGGTGTGCGTCTCGCAGGGCGACACCAAGGCGTACCCGGGCATCAGCGCCATCGTGGCGCGGATCGCACCGCTGGGCGCCGAGGTCGCCACCGCGACCTGGAACGGCGCGGGCACCGACGCCGAGTTCCGCGCCGCCGTGGCCGCGCTGCGGGCCGAGCACGCCGGGTTCAACTTCGCCTCGTTCACCCCGGGCACGGTGCCGGGCGCGACCATCGGCAACGGCGGCAGCGAGCACACCGGCACCTGGCGGGTCGCCTACGACATCCCCGGCATCCGCGACTGGATCCTGCGGCAGAGCCGCTGACCGCGACGCGAGCCGGCCGGTCCCGGCCGGCTCGCCCGCGGCGTTGTGGTCGACGCCGCACCCGGTCCGGCACTCGGTGTGCTACGGTAACCGTGTTGCAGTTTTGATTTCCGTAGACGTTTTACAGCGCCTGATGGGGTATCCAAAACCCGTCGAGGCGCTTTTTTCGTTTGGCGTGTCGTTTCGACGCGGGTGATCAACGCGGCGGCGCCGGGGGTCGCGCTGTGCGGCCTCTGCGGCCTGCGAAGGAGCAGACATGGTTACAGGTACCGTGAAGTGGTTCAACGCCGACAAGGGTTTCGGCTTCATCACGCCGGACGACGGCAGCGCCGACGTCTTCGCCCACTTCTCCGCGATCGCGTCGAGCGGCTTCCGTAGCCTCGACGAGAACCAGAAGGTGGAGTTCGACGTCACCCAGGGCCAGAAGGGCCTGCAGGCGGAGAACATCCGCCCGCTCTGATCGACGTGTTCTGAACGGCGGCTCGACTGTTTCAGTCGGGCCGCCGTTCGGCGTTCCACCCGATTGCCGGTCCCCCGGCGCCCCGGTCTCTCGCGCCCGATCCGGCGCGCGATACCAGGTCATGACCGTTTCGCCGCGCGCGCCGAAGCGTTGACCATCGTCGAGAAGAATCCGACCAGCAGCCGGTCGTAGGCACGATCGGGCAGCAGCCAGCGCGCGACCAGGGCGGCTCTCGCGCCACGCCCGACCGCGTAGCGGGTGCGCGGCCGCCGGACCGTGGCCGCCCGGACGATCGCGCGGGCGACGACCGCCGGCGACGAGATCCCCCTGGGCTCCGAGGCCAACGCCGCCGCATAACGACGGGCGTAGCCGGCATAGGCGCCGGTGCCGGAGACCCGCAGCAGCCGTTCCCCGGCGACCTTGGCGAACTCGGTGTCGATGGCCCCGGGCTCGATCATCACCACGTCGATGCCCAGCGGTGCGACCTCGACCCGCAGACAGTCGCTGAGACCCTCCAGCGCGCACTTCGTCGCGTGGTACCACCCGCCCAGCGGCTGATACATCCGCGCGCCGACCGAGGAGACATTGATGATCCGCCCGGCCCCCTGCGCCCGCAGGTGCGGCAGGACCAGCTGACACAACCGCGCCGCGCCGAAGACGTTGACCTCGAACTGCCGCCTGGCCTCGGCCTGCGGCACGTCCTCCAGCGCCCCGAACGAGCCGTACCCGGCGTTGTTGACCAGCACGTCGATGCGCTGCGACTCGGTGACCACCCGATCGACCAGCGCCACCAGGCCGGCCTCCTCGGTGACGTCGGCCCGGACCGTGGTGACGCCGAGCGCCGCGAGCGGGGCCATCCGGTCCAGCCGGCGGCCGGCCGCGTAGACCCGGAAACCCCGCTCGTGCAGTAGCCGACTGGTCGCAGCACCGATGCCCGAGGATGCACCGGTCACGATCGCGACTCCACCCATGTGCCCATCCTGCGTGCACCGGACGGGCCTTTCCTACCGCCCGTCAGCTACCGGACCCGGGCCGCCGGCCCCACGTCCACATCGGGTACTCCCCGGTCCCGGGAGCAGTGATCGAACGATTGCCGGGACAAGGATGCGCCGTACGCTGGATCGGTGCATGCCGGGATGCGCAGCAGTGGCCGCGGCTTCGCCGGCCGGGCGGGCGCCCTGATCCTTTGCGGTGGCCTGGTCGGCCTGTTGCTCGCCGCGGTGTTGTTTCCGCTGGCAGCGATGTCACCTCGGCTCGCCTCCCCGGTGGACGAGGCCGGCAAGGGCCTGCCCGGCTATGTCCTGACCTTCAGAGCGCCGCAGGCGAGCCGGATCTATGCCGCCGACGGCACGACTCCAGTGGCGGTCTTCTACAACCAGTTCCGCACCGATGTCCCACTCGCCGACATTTCGCAGAATATGCGGAACGCCATCGTCGCCGCTGAGGACCGGAACTTCTATCACCATCACGGCGTCGACCTCCGGGGTGTGATCCGCGCTTTCGTGGACAACGGCAAGGGCGGGCAACGGCAGGGCGCGTCCACGTTGACGATGCAGTACGTCCGCATGGTCCGAGTTGCCGCGGCGCCGACACCGCAGCAGGTTCTCGACGCCGGCCAGGACACCCTCGGTCGCAAGGTCAGCGAGATGGCGTACGCGGAGCAGCTGGAGAAACAGCTCACCAAGAGCGAGATCCTGGACCGGTACCTGAACCTCGCCCCGTTCGGCAACAACGCCTACGGCATCGACGCGGCCAGCCGCATCTACTTCCGGACGAGCCCGAAGCGCCTCACCATCGGTGCGGCCGCCCTGCTCGCCGCGATGGTGAAGGCCCCCAGCGGCCTCGACCCGACCACCGCGGCCGGCTACCCGCAGGCCGTGCAACGACGCCGGTACGTCGTCGACGCGATGGCGCGGACCGGCATGATCACCCCGGCGCAGGCCAGCGCGGCGCTCGCCGAGCCGATCCCGCGCCACGTCGCCGGCGTCGGGAACGGCTGTCTGAGCGTGCCGTCGAACCAGTGGGGCTTCTTCTGCGACTACTTCCGCCGGTGGTGGGACAGCCAGCCGGCCTTCGGCGCGACCGCCTTCCAACGCGAGCAGCAACTGCTCAACGGCGGCTACCGGATCACCACCACCATGGACGTGGACGCCACCGCGTCGGCGTACCGCAGAATCCGCGAGCAGGTCTCCGACCACGACCGGGAGGCGTTGATGCTGGCCGCGGTCCAGCCCGGCACCGGACGGGTGCTGGCACTCGCGGCAAACCGGCGATTCGCGGTCGACGACCCGGCCCACCCGGTCAACCGGCTGTCGTCCGACCCGGCCAAGCGTGCCCACGGGCAGCGCGGCACCTATCCCGACACCGTCAACCCGATCATCACCGGTGGTGGCGGCGTCGCCGGCTACCAGGCCGGCTCGACGTTCAAACTGTTCACCATGGTCGCCGCGCTCGAGGCCGGGTTGCCGCTGACGACCACGATCGTCGCCGGCACCCGGGCCCGCACGCACTACCCGATCGATCCGGGCGATCCGGCCGCGTGTGCGGGCACCCACTTCTACTGCCCCGGCAACGCCGGCGAGAGCGAGGCCGGGGTCTACGACATGTGGTCCGGTTTCGGCCACTCGGTCAACACCTACTTCGTCCCGCTCGAGGAGCGGGTGGGCGCGGCGAACGTCGTGGCCGCCGCCCGGCGATTCGGCATCCGGTTCCGGGCGCCCGGCGACGCCGCGATCGCGGACAACCCGCGGGCCGCCGCCCAGTGGGGGGCGTTCACCCTCGGGGTCTCCGCGTCCACGCCGCTGGATCTGGCCGGTGCCTACGCGACCCTGGCCGCCGACGGCCGATACTGCGCTCCGACGCCCGTCTCCAGAATCGAAACGGCCGACGGCGGCATCCTGCCCGTCGGCGAGCCGGCCTGCCGGCAGGCCACCACGCCCGACGTGGCACGCGCCGCGCTGGACGCCGCCCGCTGCCCGGTCGGCGACACCGCCCAACTGGGCAGCTGCGACGGCAGCGGCACCGCGCCCCAGGCCCACGACGCCGTCGGGCATCCGGTGTTCGGCAAGACCGGCACCACCGACAACCAGCGGACCGCCGCGCTGATCCTCGGCACCACCTCGATCGTCGTCGCCGGATACCTGGCCGACCCCGATTGGCCGAACACCACCCGGCAGATGAGCCACACCGTCGTGAACCCGGCGGTGTGGAACACCGTCGCCGACTACATGAGCGGCAGACCGAGCGTCCAGTTCGCGACCCCCGGCAGCGGCTGAACCGAGCGCACCGGGTCGGCCCCGGGACGGCGTACGTCCGCGGTTTTCATCGTTCTCACATCGGCACACCGTAAGTTCGGCATCGGAGGAGGCGTTCACCGTGATCGGGATCAGCACCGCTCTGCCGATGTCCGGCCGGAACGAACGCCCTGGCCATCCGCCTGCCGCCAGGATGGCATCCGCTCCGGCGCACTGCCGCGCGGCGAACTCGGGACCGCGGCGACCGGCGAGATCCCCGGTGGCCCGGAAAGGTGGAGACAATGGCATTGCACTCCGGCAAAAAGCTGGCCAAGCGTCCCGCCGCACGCGACGGCAATCCGCTGGCCACGATCGCCAATCCCGGAGTCGCCCGGCAGGTCGCCGCACCACTGCACGCGCTCGCCGACGAGCCCGTCCCGGCCGACACGGCGTGGCAACTGGTGCACGACGAGCTGATGCTCGACGGCCGGTCCCGGCTGAACCTGGCGACGTTCGTCACGACCTGGATGGAACCACAGGCCGACCTGCTGATGGCCGAGTGCGCCGACAAGAACATGATCGACAAAGATGAGTACCCGCAGACCGCCGAGTTCGAACGGCGCTGCGTGAACATCCTGGCCGACCTCTGGCACGCGCCGGATCCCGACGACGTGATCGGCTGCTCCACCACCGGATCCAGTGAGGCGGCCATGCTCGCCGGGATCGCGTTGAAACGACGCTGGACCGCCCGGCAGCCGAGCGGCTCGACAGCCCGGCCGAACCTGGTCATGGGTGCCAACGTGCAGGTCTGCTGGGAGAAATTCGGCAACTACTGGGAGGTCGAGCCGCGCATGGTGCCGGTCGAGGGCGACCGGTTGCAGCTGGGCGCCGAGCAGGCCGCGGCCTTGTGCGACGAGAACACCATCGGCGTGGTCGCCGTGCTCGGCTCCACCTTCGACGGCAGCTACGAGCCGGTCGCCGAGATCTGCGCCGCGCTGGACCGGTTGCAGGAGCGCACCGGCTGGGATGTTCCGGTCCACGTCGACGGCGCCTCCGGAGCGATGATCGCCCCGTTTCTCGACCCCGAGCTCGACTGGGACTTCCGCCTGGACCGGGTCGCCTCGATCAACACCTCCGGCCACAAGTACGGCCTGGTCTACCCCGGCGTCGGCTGGGTTCTCTGGCGCTCCCGGGCCTGTCTGCCCGAGGAACTGGTCTTCCGGGTCAGCTATCTCGGCGGCGAGATGCCCACCTTCGCCCTGAACTTCTCCCGCCCCGGAGCCGAGGTCATCGCCCAGTACTACACGTTCTTCCGGCTCGGCCGCTCCGGTTTCCGTGCCGTCCAGCAGGCTTCCCGCGACATCGCCATGAACCTGGCCGCGGAGATCGAGGCGACCGGCGCTTTCCGGCTCGTCAGCCGCGGCGACCAGGTCCCCGCGTTCGCGTTCACCACCGCCGACGACGTCACCGCCTTCGACGTCTTCGACGTGTCGCGCCGCCTGCGCGAACGCGGGTGGCTGGTGCCGGCCTACACCTTCCCCGCCGACCGTACCGATCTCAGCGTCCTGCGCATCGTGATCCGGAACGGATTCACCCACGACCTCGCCGACCTGCTCCTCGACGACCTGCGCCGGCTGCTGCCCGAGCTGCACGCCCAACCCGGACCGGCCGGGCACGACGGCAAAGGCTTCCATCACTGACCTGCCCCGGGGCGGTCTGGCCCAACATCAAAACCCGCGCTTGCGTCCAGGCCGAGGGTGGTTGCGGTCCGCGCTTGCGATGGTACGGCGGTGAGCCGGGCGCCCCGCTTCACCCGGTGACGGGCGCGCGCTCACGTCCGTACCGCAAGCCGGTCTTGATTTTGATCTTGATTGCCGGTCATCGGAGTGCGGGCGGCTCGGCGGGGAACAGGGTGTCGTCATGGCCGGGCGGCCGCGGCCGAGTCGGCTACCAGGCGGCCGTCCAGGATGCGGATCTGCCGGGGCAGCCGGGCCGCGATGTCGCGGTCGTGGGTGATCAGCGCGATCGTGGTCCCGGCGCGGTTCAGCTCGGTGAGCATGTCGAGCACCGCCGCGCCGGTGGCCACGTCGAGTGCGCCGGTCGGCTCGTCGGCCAGCACCAGGGCCGGCCGGTTGACCAGGGCGCGGGCGATCGCCACCCGCTGCCGCTCACCGCCGGAGAGCTGCTGCGGACGGTGCCCGGCCCGATGCGCCAGGCCGACCCGCTCCAGCGCGGCCAGCGCCAGGCCCCGGCGGTGCCGGCGGGGCACGCCGGCGTAGAGCAGGCCGGTCGCGACGTTCTCGGTCGCGGTCAGCCCGTCGGTCAGGTGGAACTGCTGGAACACGAAGCCCAGCCATCGGGCCCGCAGCGCGGACACCTGCCGGTCGGACATCGCGGTGACCTCGTGCCCGCCGAGGCGCACCTGCCCCTCGGTCGGCCGGTCCAGCGTGCCCATGATGTTGAGCAGGGTGGACTTGCCCGACCCGGACGGCCCGAGAATGGCGACGAACTCGCCCGCGTCGATCCGCAGCGAGACGTCGCGCAGCGCGGTCACGTCCGGGCCGTAGCGACGGGTGGCGTTCTGGATCTCCAGGACCGCGGTCGCTTCCGACCGGCCACCGCGGGCCGGCGGCTCCACCTTCGTTTTCCGCATGCCGACCAGCCTGATCAACGGATGTCAGGTAGTTGTCAGGGCCGGCCCGTTCACCGCGGCCCGCGGTCAGCCGAAGAGGGCGCCGGGGATGTCGGCGTAGAACAGGGCCGGGTCGCGGGACAGGGACGCCTTCACGTTGGCGGTGGGGGTGTCGGCGATCACCTCGATCTTGCCGGCTTCCAGGCCGTCCAGGGCCTGCGCGACCACAGCGTGCGGCGGCAGCTTCGGGATGTCGTAGCCGGCCATCATGTCGGTGTCGGCGATCGCCAGGGCCAGGGCCACGACCTGGGTCTTCTGGTCGGCCAGCTCGAGCCGGATGCCGTTGGTCAGCGACCACTCCGCGGCCTTCGAGGCGGCGTAGCCGTTGCTGGACGGGGCGAAGGCGTACCAGCTCAGCGCCGAGATCACGTTGAGGATGGCGCCGCCGGCCAGGCGCGGCGCGAAGGCCCGGGTGACGGCCAGGGTGCCCCAGAAGTTGGTGTCGAACTCGCGGCGGATGTTGTCGGTGGACGCGCCGAGCAGCGGGGCGTCGGTGGAGATGCCGGCGTTGTTGATCAGGATGTCGAGCTCGCCGACCTCGGCCGCCGCGGCCTCGATCGACGCCGGATCGGTCAGATCCAGCCGCAGCGGGACGACGCCGGGGATGTCGATCAGCTCGGGCCGGCGGGCGGTGGCGTAGACCGTGGTGGCGCCGCGGGCGAGGAGCGCCTCGGCGAAGGCCTTGCCGAGGCCACGGTTGGCGCCGGTCACGAGTGCTTTTGTACCGTTGATCTGCATACCGCTACGGTAAAACCTCACGCTGACGTCAGAGGCAAGTATTGCGAGGTGGATCACTGTGCGCATCGGGGACCTGGCGACCAGGACGCAGGTGAGTGTGCGGGCCCTGCGGTACTACGAGGAGCAGGGCCTGCTGGCCTCGACCCGGAGCGAGAGCGGGCAGCGGCGCTACCGGGACACGGCGGTCAGCCGCGTGCAGCTGATCCAGCAGTTGTACGGGGCGGGGCTGTCCAGCAAGACGATCGCGGAGCTGCTGCCGTGCGTGGACGCCAAGGTGAGCACGCCCGAGTCCCGGGAACGGCTGGCCGCGGAACGGGACCGGATCAACAACCAGATCGCCGAGCTGATCATCGCCCGCGACCGACTCAACGACATCATCGAGATGACGTCCCGGCCCAACCCACAGTGCGACTACGAGTAGCCGCGCTGAGCCGTCATCATGGTTTCAGCGGGGCCGGCCCATCACGGGCCGGCCCCGCTGATCGGCTTGGGAGCGTTCGTGCTGCCGTCAGGCCGAGAAGTCGAAGTCGCCGATCGTGATGCCCTCGACAAAGGCGCTCCACTCGTCGCGGGAGTACATCTGAACAGCACCGGCCGGGTTCTTCGAGTCCCGGACCGCGATCGAGTCGCCGATAACGGCCACCTCGACGCAGTTTTCGGCGGCGCAGAACGTCGAGGTGTGCCAGTCAACACTGACCGATTGCACCTGCTGCATGTCATTCTCCAAAAAAGTTGTTTCGAGCTCGGCCTCAGATGTCTGCGGCCGCAGTCCGGAGTAGGTCGATGGATTCTTCCGTGGTGAGTGCCTGCGCCCGCATCTTCTCGAACCGGGACACGTGGTAGGCGACGTCGTCACTCGCATCCAAATACCTCGCCTCGTCGCTCAGTTCCAGATAGACGACGCCAGGGATGAGAGTTTCGCCGGGAAGATCGGCGAAGTTGCCGAAGCTGAGGACCGTGAATCCATTGTGCAGCCCCTGGTAAGACCCCGCACTGAAGGGCATGACCCGTAGGTCACAGCACCCGCTGGAAACCCGTTCGATGATGTGCGCCAGCTGCTCCCGCATGATCTGTGGGCCACCGACCATCCGGCGGACCACAGCCTCGTCCACAATCGTCTGCACGTCCGGCGGATCAGGTGACTCGAAGATCGCCTGCCGTCTCATCCGGACCGCGACGAATTCGCTGCGCTTGTCAGGGTCGGTCGTCCACGAACGCAGAACCGCGTCAGCGTAGTCCGGCGTCTGCAGGAGCCCAGGGAAATACGTAAGTTCGTATTCAAGAATCGACTTGGCCGACCCCTCCATTCCGATCAAGATCTGCAACGGGGGGCTGAGGTCCGACCGTTGCCACCACTGTCGTTCCCGGCTGCCCTTGGCGAGCTCTGTCAGCCGGTCCCGGATCTCGTCCGACAGGTCGTAGATCCGGCAAAGGTCCACGATGTCGCGCACCGTCGCCAGGCGTTGCCCTTTTTCGATACGGGTGATCTTCGAGGACGCCTCGAATAGCTGATCAGCGACTTCCTTGACCGACATGCCCGCGGCGAGTCGGTAGTGGCGCAGGAGTGCGCTGAGTTGCCGTCGGCGAACCATCGGCCCGGGATCACCAGGCATGCGCTCACCTCCGTGGGGCGCTGCTGCGTTGCGGCAGCAGCCAGTTGGTCGTTTCAGATGGCACGAACACTGGCAACGCCAACCTGGCATTGCCGGGTTGGCAATTGCCAACTTACACGCCACCATCGAGTTGTCGGGCACATCTCCGATCGTTCGAAAGAGTGAAGTCGCCGCTCGTCTCGAGGAGCGGGGGCGCGTCACCGCCCGGCAATCGCCGCGCTGGGCCGATGCCGTTACATCGGCCCAGCCGAGACACCTACGGCTCGTCGGCCAAGAAAGGCGTCGCTATGTGCCAGGTTAGACGCTGTCACCGCCCCCCGCGAGGTGCCCGATGAAGGTCTGGGCCGACCTCTCCGCATTGGCCAGGCTGGCCGCGCTGTGCGTACTGATCGGCTTCGTCCTGGGCCTGTTCGTCGCCTGCTCCGCCACCCCGGATCCCGCCGCCCTGAACAGCCCGAGTCGGGACGGACGGCATTCGCACCGTCCACCGCCTCTTGCGGCGGCCCCTCAACAACCTGCGCTCGCCGGCACAGCTTCCCGATCTTCCTAGGAACCTGGGTCACTGGGATTGGGCACGCGGCCAGGCGTGTGGTTCGTCGTAGCGCTCATCCGCGGCTGCTCCAGCACGAGAAGCCCGGTCGCCGGGGCTGGGCTTCTCGATGCTCCGGCGATCAGGCGGGTAGGTCGAACTCGCCGCTCTTGACTCCGGTCAGGAACGCTGTCCACTCGCCGCGAGTGAAGAGGAGTGGGCCGGCGTCCCGGTTCTTGGTGTCACGGACCGCGACGACCTGCGGGAGATTGTCGGCGACCTCGACGCAGTTCTGGCCACCGCCGGATCGCGTGCTCTTGTGCCAGACAGCGCCGCTCAAGTCGTGGTTGGTCACGATCGTTGCTCCCCTAGGCTCTGCAGTAGCGTAGTGATGAGCTTAGTTGAATCTTCCTTGCTGACCGCGAGTTCGGTCAGCGACGCCCACGTCTCCTCATAGACCTGCAACTCATCTTCCTGATCGAGATAGATGGCCCCAGTCAGGTTCTCGGAGTAGACCGTGGCGGGTTCGCCCTGCTTCCCACCGGCCAGTGGCGGGAACGTCAAGATGGTGAAGGCGCCTGCGACGGATCCAGGATGAACGCCCACCGAAATTGGTAGCACTCGCACCGATACGTGCGCCAACTCGTTTGCCTTCAGGAGATGCCAGAGCTGCTGCTGCATCGCTCCCGGGGTCTCCAACTCCCCCAGCAGCATCGCCTCGGAGATGATGAATTCGCACTCGGGCGGCGCGGGGAATGATCGGGACAGAATCCGCTGTCGCTGCTGCTTGACCTTGATCCGTGCCTGCATCTTGTCCGCCGAGACCCTCGGTCGGTCGGCACGGACCACCGCCTCCACGTAGGCGGGAGCCTGAAGCAGACCAGGGATGATCATCGACTCGAACTGTCGCAGCATCGAGGCGCCGGCCTCCATGCTGAAGAAGAGCTCGGACCATTTCATGACTGTGCCGCTGTAGTTCTGCCACCAGCCCTCGGCCTTCGCCGCTGAGGCCAGGTTGCGCAGGACCTCGGCCTCGTCCGGCGGGACGTTGTAGAAGCGGGCCAACGCCTCGATCTCGACCGGGCGGATCGTCACGCCGGGGGTGCCGGTCTCGATCCGCCACAGCCGCTGATAGGACCAATCCAGGAACGTGTAGGCGTCCAACATCGATATTCCGGCGCGCTCGCGGTACTCGCGGAGAAGCCGGCCGAGCTGACGGCGGGGCACGGTGGAGCCGGTTGCTCTACTGGGCACGTGTCCAGCCCTTCCTCCCATGCTGGCCAGCCAGAACCTGGCGTCTGTGGACTGCCGGGCCGGCCAATTTGAAAGGAATACCGCAGGATCTTGGCAAATGCCAAGTTCTGGAGTGATTTTCTCGCGTATCGCCATTGCGGGTGCCCCGAACGAGGGGCAACCATCGTGCTCGGCGGCGGGGTAGTCAGCCTGAATCCGGTGGAACCACCCCGCCGACCACCATCAATTCGGTACGGAGGTGATCGATCATGCTTGTCGTCATCACAGCCGTCGGTTCGTTGCTCGCCGGATACCTCGCGGGCGTTTCCCTGGGCCGGGTCAGCAGCCGATGGTGCAGGACATCGACGCCTGGCTCGAGGCATATCGCTCCGACTGAGAATCGATTCAAGAAAGCCATTCCCGGTACGCCGCCGAGTTGTACGGGCGGCCGAGGAAGTCCGCGACCAGGTCGGCTGCGGGGGCTGACGAGCCGCGGGCCAGCACACGGTCGCGATAGCGGCGGGCCACCTGCGGGTTTCGGATGCCTTCGGTGGTGAACGCGGTGAACAGGTCCTTCGCGATCACCAGCGACCACTGGTACGTGTAGTACAGGGCCGAGTACCAGGAGAGGTGCAGGAAGCTCACGTACGAGAACACGTCGGCGGGCATCGGGTAGGGCAGCATGCGCTCGGCCGCGGCCTGCTCGATCTGCTCCGGGGAGAGTTTCGAGGTGTGCAGGCCGAGGCTCAGCGTGGCGAGGAACAGTTGCCGCCTGGTGTCCAGCGCCCGGCCGAACTCCGCCGCCGCGCGCATCCGGTCCACCTCGTCGGCCGGCAGTGGCTCGCCGGTCTCGTGGTGCACGGCGAAGGCGGCCAGGGTGGGCGCGTCGGCCAGCCACTCCTCGAGCATCTGCGACGGGGTCTCCACGAAGTCCCACTCCACGCTCAGCCCGTTCAGCCCGGCGAACTCGCCGCGCCCGGCCAGCAGGTAGTGCAGGACGTGGCCGAACTCGTGCAGGAACGTGCGCACCTCGGACGGCAGCATCAACGCCGGCGCCGCGCCGGGCTGCGGGAAGTTGCCGACCAGGGTGCACTCGGGCAGACGCTCGCCGGCTTTGCCGGAGTCCATCGCGAAGATGGCCGCGTGCGTGTACTTGTCCGGGCGCGGATGCAGATCCAGGTGCACTCGTCCGATCGGGCCACCGGCGTCCGACACGTCGTAGGTTTCCACGTCGGGGTGCCACACCGAGACGTCGGGCACGGCGACAAAACGTACGTCGAAAAGGGTTTGAAGAAGATCGATGATGCCGGCCTTGACCCGGTCGAAGGCGAAATATGCCCGCAGCTCGCGGCTGTCCGAGCCGAAGTCCTCGGCCCGGACCTGTTCGGCCAGGTAGGTGAGGTCCCACGGGTCCAGATCGGTGGCACCCGGGTCGTCGGCCCGTTTGCGGGCCAGCAGCCGCTCCCGGTCCGCGGCCGCGCCCGCGGCGGTGGCCTCCTCGATCTCGGCGAGGAACGTGCCGATCGCGGCCCCGGTGCCGATCATCTTGTCCGAGGCGGCCAGGTCGGCGTAGTCGGCGTAACCGAGCAGGCCGGCCAGCTCGGCCCGGCAGGTGAGCAGATCGCGCAGGATGGTGGCGTTCGCCGGGCCGCCGCGCTGCTGGAACTGCCGCCACATCGTCTCGCGCACGCCGGCGTCGTGGCAGTAGCGCTGCACCGGCAAGTAGTCCGGGTAGGCCATGGTGAGGTGGACGAGGCCGTCCTCGGCCGGCGGCCGTGCGTCCAGGTAGTCGGCCGGTAGCCCGGCCAGCGCCGGCGGCGGGAACGCGGCCTCGCGGTGGTCGTCGCGGATGGCGGTCTCGAAGTCCTGTTCCAGGCCGAGCATGCGCAGCTGCAGGTCGTGGACCCGCGCGCGGGTCGCCTGGTCGGCGGCCAGGCCGTATCGGCGCAGGTCGCGCAGCGTGCGGTCGAGATAGTGGCGGGTGACCGGGTCGTCGGTCTCGACGGTCCGCAGCGCGCGGAACACGTCGGCGTCGAGGCGCACGGCCAGCTCGGCGGCACGAAGCTCGTGGGCGGCGGCCCGGGCGGCGTCGCGCATGGCGGCGGACGGGTGCAGCTGCTGTACGTGTTTGGCCAGCTCGCCGCCGTCGGAGAGCAGGGCGCGGGCATCGTCGTACCGATGCAGTAGCTCTTGCCCTTCGGTCTTGCCCTCGGTGATCGCGGTGATGTGCTCGCGCGCCTCGCTGACGCGTCGCCGCATCCGCGCGAGCAGTTCCTCCGGCGTGCCGACGGTTCCCATGTGCGCCTCCTCCGGTCACGATGACGAGTCCGTCCCCCATTCTGTCGTGACCATGCCTGACCGCACCCGTCCACGACGGCCGGGTCACCTTCGAACTCGTGCTGCCGGCAAAGACCGATCGGAGCCGGATCGCTGTGGAGATCGGTCAGGGTCGGCCGGCGCTCAGCCTCACCCCGGTAGCCACCGCGGCCTGCATCGCCTGAGCCACCACCACAGGTGCTGTTCGAGGAGCTGCTGACTATCGTGGACACGTTCTCCTGACGACGCCTGGCCTGCGTCGGTATGAGGGGCAGCTCAAGAACGGAGGCCGGGATGGCCAGGAAGCCGCTCTCGCCGGAGAAGCGGGCCGACCGTGCGTTGTGCCCGGTCGCGGTCGCGGCGACGCTGGGTCTCAAGGTCAATCTGGTGGCGGGTGCCATGCGGGCCGCCGGTGTCACGACGCCGGTCACCGTCGCCCAGGCCAGGGCGTGGAAGTCGCTGACGCAGGAACCGCCGCCCTGGATGGTGGGGCTGATGGCCGACGCGGCCGCGCGGGCGGCCGGGCGTGTCGCGGCCGCTCACCGCAGGGACGTCGAGGACGAGCATCGGATGGTCCTGCTCGCCGACCAGGTGGCGCAGAAGCTGCTGGCCGGCCGCACCATCCGGGGCGACGATCGCGAGTTCATCGCCGCTGATCTCGCGTTTCGGGCGATGAAGGAGCTCGTCCGGGCCGACGGGGACGTCAGCTACCTCAACGATCTCGACCTGGCCGCGCTGCGCTGGGCCGGGGTCGTGCCGCAGGACCGGTCGACCTGGTTCCTCGACCGCGGCGGCCGGTGAGCGTCTCCCGCGACACCTGCGCGCAGCGGCGCACCGAGAACACCGTTGACGCCGGAATTCCCGGCACATAGCTACCTCTGGCGGCCCATCGGGTGTGGAAGCCGAAGTCACCTGACGCGAAGGACCGCAAGCGCTCTGCCTCGCTCCGTCTCCGCTATTCGGCCACCGTCGCGAGCGCGTCAGGCCGCAGCCGTCGGACTGCGGATGCGCTTGAGGCAGGGCACACTTCCGGGATGAGCGGATCACCCACTGTCGACGGTGACCTCGGGCCGGCCCACCCCGGCCTGCTGCTCGGTGGCCGCTACCGGCTGCTGACCCCGATCGGCGCCGGCGGCATGGCGGTCGTCTGGCAGGCCCACGATCACGTGCTGGCCCGTGCCGTCGCGGTCAAACTGGTGGCTCCCGCAGGCGCGGGCGATCGGCGGGCGCGCGACCGGATCGGACACGAGGCCCGAGCCGCCGCGGCCCTCGCACACCCCAACATCGCCCAGGTCTACGACTACGGCGAAATAAGAACGGCAAACCAGATTTTCCCGTACGTCGTGATGGAGCTCGTCCCCGGTGGAACGCTGCTGCGAAGGCTCTCGGCCGGCCCGGTGCCCCCGCGGTTCGCCATGCGGGTGTGCGCGGAGATAGCCGCGGCCCTGGCCGCCGCGCACGCCGAGGGGCTGGTCCACCGCGACATCAAGCCGGCCAATGTGATGCTGGCCCCGACCGGCGCCAAGGTGGTCGACTTCGGCATCGCCGCGGTCGTCTCGCCAGGTGGTTCCGGCGAGCTGGACGCCGAGGTCCTGGGCACCGCAGCCTACGTGGCGCCCGAGCGGCTGACCGGCGACGCCGTGCAACCAGAGTCCGACCTGTACGCCCTCGGCGTCGTGCTCTACCTGCTGCTGTGCGGCCACTCCCCCTGGTCCAGCGACGACACCAGGCAGATGCTGGAGGCGCACCTCTACGTCGAGCCGGCCCCGCTGCCGCCCATGCCGGGCGTGCCCGACTACGTCATCGGGCTGTGCAATCGCTGCCTGGCCAAGGACCCGGCGATACGCCCGAGGGCGCAGGAGACCGCCGAGGTGCTGGCGCAGGGCGCCGGGATGCGCGTGGTGACCGACGAGCCCCACGCACCGGCACCGGCGCATCACGACGCGGACCCCACCGTCCTGATCCGCCGGTCGCAAGATCCTCCACCGGTGAACCCGGACTCCCCAAAGGCCGCACGCCGGACGCTGACCATCGCGGCGCTGGTGATCCTCGCCGGCGCCGCCGGATTGCTCCTGCTGAACCAGCCAACCGACACGGCCCGGGACAAGCCCTCGGCTGCGGAAGCTCCCCCAGCCCTGGCCGCCTCGTCCACGGCCGGACGGGGCCCGGATCGGACCAAAGGCGCCGCGCCCGCACCGCCGAACGCGACACGGACCCGCTCCCAGCCCGCGATACCTGCCGAACCTGCCACCACCCCGAAGCCCCCGGCCACCGGGGCCACCGAGCGAACGCTGTCGACGGTTGCCGGCACCCTGCGTGCCATCTGCCCCAGCCCGGCAACCGCGCAGATCCTGTCCTGGAAAGCAGCCCCGCCCTACAAGGTGCAGGCCGTCGAACCCGGCCCGGCCCCAGCGCCCACAGTGACCTTCAAACACGGAAAATCGCTGCTCACCATGTCAGTGAGCTGCACGAACGGTACGCCTGTGGCAACCACGCAGCAGACCTGAGAGCTCACTCGCGCAGCGAGGACCGGCCCTCGGCCCAGGCGTCGAGCACGCCCGTCGCCCACAGGTTGTCGATGGCGAGCGCGCACCGGGCACCCCACAGCACCTGGCCGGCCAGCTCCGGTTCGGCTTGGGCGAACGTACCGCACAGGTCGTGGGCGGCGATCTGCTCGTGCACCGCGTCAGCCTCGACGTGTTCGTCGTAGAACGCCGTCGCCTTCGCGTCCCCGCCGAGCCGGCGCAGACCGTTGCCGTACGCCCGGTTCGGCAACGACGAGGTCATCTCGTAGGCGGTCAGGTGCCCGAGAATCGCGCCCCGGCGGGCCCGATGCATCCCGAAGTACGACATCAGATTGTTGACCGCCAGCGTCGCCGCGGGCACCCGGTCCACGTACGCGCCGTACGTCAGGTCGAGGCCGAACCAGGTCATCGTCTGCTTGAACAGCTCCTGGTGCATGCGCCCGGTGACCCCACCGCCGTACTCGTCGATCTGGATCTCGATCAGTGCCGCCTTGGCCCGGCCGGCCAGCCGCGGGATGGCCCAGGTGTGCGGGTCGGCCTCGCGCAGGTGATACACCGACCGGTGCATGACGAACTCACGGAACTGCTCATGGGTGGACCGTCCGCGCAGGTACCCGGAGAGCGAGGGCCCGTCGTCGGCGGCCACGATCGCCGCGAGCGCGGCCGGCACGGTCTGCGGATCGGCCGGCTCCGGGCGACCCAGGCGCTGCGCGAAGCGGTCCTCCAGGGCGGCGCGCAGGCCCAGCAACGCCGGATGCCACTCCCATTCGTCAGCCACGCCGTCCCAGCCTCGATACGCAAGCTCGTAACAGATGAACAGCGACAGCTGCAGATCGTCCTCGCCGTCGGGCTCCGCGCGCAGGTCCCCGGCACCGCCGCCCAGAATGTCGATCAGGCGTTCGGACAGCGATCCTCGTGGTGACGGCAGTTTCATGGCCGGGCGAATTCCCGTTTGCGGCGGCGCGAAACGGTAATTCAGGCGGCCATGACCTCGACCATCGTCCCGTACGAGGACGGTCCGCTGATCGTCCGCGGCGACTTCGAGCTGCGCACCCCCGACGGCGAGCCGATCGACCCGGCACGCGGCACCATCGCACTGTGCCGATGCGGCAAATCCGCCGATAAGCCGTTCCGCGACGGCACCCACAAGACGTTCCGGTTCAAGGCCGGTACGGCCCGCGACAACCCACCCGCGCGGACTCTCACCGACTGAGCTGTCCCTCAGCCGGGGACCGGTGAGCACGCCGCGCCCGGCGTGGCCCGCGCGGGCGACGCCGGTCAGCAGCGATCCGCTGGGCTGAAGTCGTCGCGCACAGCTTGTGGGCAGGTGCCGTCCGGGCACCTGCCGCCCCGTCAGTCGGGCAGCACGGCGACCTCGCTGTAGAAGTCGTTGATCGTCTGCACGACGGCCTCGAACGAATCGAGGTCCATCGGCTTGTTGACGTAGGCATTGGCGTGCTCGCCGTAGCTGCCGATAATGTCCGCCGCGGCGTCGGAGGTGGTGAGCACCACCACCGGAATCGCCCGGAGTTCGGGATCGCTTTTCACCTCGGCGAGGACCTCGTGCCCGCTTACCCGGGGCATGTTCAGGTCCAGCAGTACCAGATCGGGGCGCACAGCCTCGGCGAACGGGCCGCGCCGGCGCAGGAAGTCGAGCGCTTCCTGGCCGTCGACGGCCCGGTGCACAATCGGTGGCACCGTCGCGGTCTGCAGGGCTTCCACGATCATCAGCGTGTCCGCGTCGTCGTCATCGACCACCAGCACGGTCAACGTCCGCATCGTCTCCACACCTCCACATCGCCTGAGCCGATGACCCGGCCACCTCGCCAGGGCACCCTATGCCTCCTCAAGGAGCCGGCAGCCGACCGGATCCACTGCCGCCGAGCGTCAACTCTTCGGCATCTCCTCCGGGTCGCGGTCAGAGACGGCGCGGTTGGCGCTGGTCTGGTTGATGCCGGCGTTGCTGCTGCCGTTCGCGGGCGTAGAGCCGGGCGATTCGTCGGTGAGAAACGTGCCGGTCTCCTCCAGCCCCTGGATGTGCTGCTCGGTGCTGCCACCGTCGGCGCTGCCCACGTGCTCCGGTTCGGTCATGACGTTCTTGGCCCCCTTCAGGCGATACGGCCGGGATACCGGTGCCATTTCCCCGCACGCACACCCCAAAACGGCATGACCAGGCCGGCCGTGGGTATCGGCGGAATCATGGCCAAGAGCAAAACGATGAAATCTGCTCGAACTGCCCGCCGGCACCGAGCACGAGAACGATTTCACCATGCTGTCGGACATCTTCCCGACCGGCTGGCACGGCACCGAGCTGGCCGGCATGCAGCCCGGTGACCGGGTCGCGGTCTTCGGCGCCGGCCCGGTCGGCCTGCTCGCCGCGCACAGCGCGATGATCCGCGGCGCGTCCGAGGTGTACGTCGTGGACAAGGAACGCGACCGCCTCGACCTGGCCGGCAAGATCGGCGCGACCCCGGTGGACTTCTCCAGAGGCGACCCGGTCGAGCAGATCCTGGACGCCACCGGCGGCCGCGGCACCGACTGCGGCGTCGAAGCCGTCGGGTATCAGGCGCACGATCCGTCCGGTGCGGAGCACCCGGAGCTGGTGCTGGACAATCTGGTCAAGGTGGTCCGCTCGACCGGCGGCATCGGGGTCGTCGGCGTCTACGTGCCGCAGGACCCGGGCGCCCAGAGCGAGCAGGCCAAGAACGGCCGGGTCGCGTTCGACTACGGCACGTTCTTCACCAAGGGCCAGCGGATGGGCACCGGTCAGTGCCCGGTGATGCGCTACAACCGGCACCTGCGCGACCTGATCATCACCGGCCGCGCCCAACCGTCGTTCCTGGTCTCCCACGAGCTCCCGCTCACCGCGGCCGCCGACGGCTATGCCAAGTTCGACCAGCGCGAGGCCGGCTGGACCAAGGTGCTGCTGCGGCCCGGCGCCACCGCCTGACGCCGCGAACTCTCCTCGGAGACGTCATCTGGACGGTCTCGGCGTTGCCGGGCCGAAATCAGCGCTGGGCTGGTTGGACGCGGGGTGCGGCGCGAGCGGCAACTCGGCCGGCACGCCGGCTACCGGGTGCAGGACCGAGCGGATCCGGTCGAGCAGCTCGCGGCTGGTGAATGGCTTCTCCACGATGGTGACGCCGTCGGGCAGGGTGCCGTTCTCGGTGAGGACGGGCTCGGCATAGCCGGACATGTAGAGCACCGGGATCCCCGGCCGGCGTTGTTCGACCCGCTCGGCGACCTCGTTCCCCATCATCCTGGGCATGATCACGTCGGTGAGGAGCAGGTGGATCGGCCCGGCATGGGTGTGCGCGAGGTGGATCGCCTCGGCGCCACCGGCCGCGGCGAGGATGCGAAAGCCGGCCCGGGTCAGGATGCGCGCGGTGATCTGCCGCAGGTCGTCCTCGTCCTCGACCATGAGGATGGTCTCGTAGGGCGACGCGACCGGACCCGTCGCGGTGGCCGGCACGACTGCCGGTGCCGAGCTCGCGTCGATGGCGGACTCGACGGCGGGCAGGATGACGGTGACGGTGGTGCCGATGCCCGCCTCGGAGTACAGCCGCACGTCGCCGCCCGCGGCGGTGGCGATGCCGTACACGGTGGCAAGTCCCAGTCCGGTGCCCGAGCCTTTCGGTTTGGTGGTGTAGAACGGCTCGAAGGCCCGTTCGATGACCTCGGGCGGCATGCCGCTGCCGGTGTCGCTGACCCGCAGGCGCACGTACCGGCCCGGGGAGAACGCCCCGCCGGTGCTGTCGTCCTCGGCGATGTCGGCGTTGCTGGTGTCGATCGACAGGGTGCCGCCGCCGGGCATCGCGTCGCGCGCGTTGACGGCCAGGTTGAGCAGGATCTGTTCGAGTTGGCTGGCGTCGGCGTGCACCGGCCACAGCTGCCGGTCCAGGCTGGTGATCAGGTGGATGTGCTCGCCGAGGGAACGGCGCAGCATCTGTTCCACGTCCCCGATGACGTGGTTGAGACTCAGCACCGTGGCCTGGGTGATGTCGCGCCGGCCGAAGGCCAGCAGCTGCTTGGTCAGCCGGGCGGCCCGGTCGGCGGCCCGGCTCACCTGGCCGAGGTCGTTGCGGATCTCGGCCAGCTCGGCCGGGTCCGCGGTGAGATCGTGCAGGGTCTCCAGGACCATCTCGGTGTAGTTGCTGATCACGGCGAGGATGTTGTTGAAGTCGTGCGCCACGCCGCCGGCGAGTTCGCCGAGGCTCTCCAGCCGGCGGGCGTGCTGCAGGCGGCGTTCGCCGGCGTCGCGTTCGGCCTGGGCGATCAGCCGTTCCCGTTCCGACTGGGCGATCAGGCGGTCGCTGACGTCCCGGATCGCGGTGGTCACGATCATGCCCCGGTCGGTGTCGACCGCGGCGAGGCTGATCTCGGCCGGGAATTCGGTGCCGTCCTTGCGGACCGCGGTCAGCGCGGCACCGTCGCCCATCGGCCGGTGCCGCGGGTGCGCGAAGTAGCTGTCCCGGTGCCGAACATGATCGCCACGCAGTCGTTCGGGCACCAGGATGTCGACGGATCGGCCCAGCAGCTCCTCGCGCGAATAGCCGAACAAGCGCTCGGCCTGCGCGTTGATCAGCGTGATGGTGCCGTCGCGGGTGACCCCGATGATCGCGTCCGGGGCGGCCTCCAGCAGTCCTTCGAACATCGCGTCGGCGCGCTGACGTTCGCTGATGTCCCGCGAGATCGACGCCACCCCGACGATCCCGCCGTCAGCGCCGGTGATCGGCGACAGGGTCAGCGACACGGTGATGACGGCCCCGTC
This sequence comes from Actinoplanes sp. L3-i22, assembly GCF_019704555.1. Lineage (NCBI taxonomy): Bacteria > Bacillati > Actinomycetota > Actinomycetes > Micromonosporales > Micromonosporaceae > Actinoplanes > Actinoplanes sp. L3-i22. Next base: position 4,848,488 of record NZ_AP024745.1, on the reverse strand, counting down.
CTTGCGGCAGCGGGCCATCCGGTGCTGGTCGATGATCTCGCCGCCGATGATGCGCCGCATCAGCTGGGTCTCGACCTGCTCCTCTCCGGGCGGGAACAGCACCGACGCGTGCCGGCCGATCACCTCCTCGCGCCGGTAGCCGTAGAGCTGCTCGGCCCCGGCGTTCCAGCTGGTGATCTCGCCGTCGAGGGTCTTGCCGATGATCGCGTCGTGTGACGATTCGACGATCACCGCGAGGTGCTCGCGTTCGGCCAGGGTCTGCGCCCGGGCAGCCAGCGCCGCGGCGTGTCCGGCGAGTTCGGCGAAGGCCTCCACGTCGTCCTCGGCGAACAGACTGCGATAGCGGTTGAGCAGCAGCAGCACGCCTCGGCCGCCGGGCGCCTCGACCGGTGCCGCGGTGACGAAGCGGGTGCCGCTGGCCTGGGCCAGCGTCACCGCCGAGGCCGGTGGACGGGTCCATCCGGCCAGCGCGTCGATCACGCCGCCGGCGGCCAGCAGCTCGTGCAGGTCTGCCGCCGTGCACTCGATCGCGCTGCCGGGTGCGCCGGGGCAACCCAGCACCTGCACGCGGTGATCCGCGGCCGGCATCAGGACCACCACCGCGTCCGCGCCGAGCACCGCGCCGGCGTCCCGGAAGTAGCTTTCCCAGGTTCGGGCCGGCGCGTTGGCCGGCACCGCCAGCAACCGGTGCATCGGCGCGTGGGTGGCGCTCTTGGCCCGTAGCCGGCGCAGCCCGTGCGGCGGCACGAAGGCCATCAGATACAGCACCCCGGAGATCGCGGCGAGCACCTGTGATCCCGCCACGGCACCGGTGGCGGACAGCGGCAGCGCCGCGCCGAACACCCCGGTCCCGGCGGCCGCACACCACAGCCGGCCGCGCGCCGCGCCACCGCGCCGCCGGGCCTCGGCGATCAGCAGCCACGCCGCGGCGCCCTCCACGGCGAAGAACACGATCACCGCCGGCCAGACCGCCGGGCGCGGCACCGGCCGCGTCGACGAGGCCAGCACCGGCAGGGCGCTCAGCACCCAGACCGCCACCGCGGTCGGCAGACCCCAGGCGGCCAACGGACGTAACCGGCTGACCAGCCGCAACGTGAACACCGGTTTCGCCAGCAGCAACCCGATGGCCAGGATCATCACCGACCGGGACGGCGCGCCCACGAACACTCGGACCAGTCCGACCACGAACAGCATCGCGACCGACGCGAACATCCAGATCACGTCGCGCAGCAGTGGGTCACGGTGCCGCAGATATCGCCAGGAAACCCACGACAGGATCAACGCGAACAGCGAAGTGACCATGATCAGCGCCATGAGAGCCTCTGTCCCGACCGTTCGCGGGCACCCCAGATCGGGGCAATAAGGCTCAGGGTATTTCCCGATGAGGGTGAAAAACGCGGAATGCCCAGCCCGCCGACCCTGTGCGGAATGCGCGTTGCACGGACGGCCGGCCGCTGTCGGCGTTAGCGTGGAAGAGACAGCGCCACCCAGTACCCCAGGTAAGACGTTGCCGATCGCGCCGTCTCCACCGGGGAAGGGCCATGGCAGCAAGCCTCGAACAACCCAGCGCCCCGGAAACCGGGCCGCCGAACCAGTCCGCGGTACTCGCCTGCGCGCTGGAGGCCTACGTCGCCTTCGACACCAGCGGACGGGTGCTGGACTGGAACCCCGCCGCCGAAACCACCTTCGGCTACACCCGCGCCCAGGCGTACGGCCGGTCGGTCGAGGAGCTCATCGTGCGCCCGGTGGCCCGTACCGCCGCCCGGGCCGAACTGGCCGCGCTGGCCGCCGGCCGGCCGGGGCGCGCCCTCGACCAGCGGCTGCAATGGTCCGCCTGGCACGCCGACGGCCACGAGATTCCCACCGAGATGACGCTGACCGCGACCGACGAACCCGGCGGCCGGGTGTTCCACGTCTTCGCCCACGACATCACCACCGCCCAGCGGGCCGGCCGGTTCACCGCCGTCGAGGCCGCCGTCGCCCGCGGACTGGCCGAAGCCGACTCGAGCACCGCCGCCGCGGCCCGGGTGGTCGAGGCGCTCGGTGTGAAGATGGGGTGGCCGGTCACCGAGATGTGGGTCGTCGACGAGGCCCGGCAGCTGCTGACCTGCGCCGCCCGGCACGTCGAGCCCGGCCGCCGGCTGCACAGTTTCGACGTCGACGTGCTGGAGATCGGCGTCGCGCTGCCCGGCCGGGTCTGCGCCGACGGCGCCGCACACTGGATCCCCGACCTGGGCACCGACACCGGCTCGGTGCGCAGCCGCGCCGCCGCGCGCATCGGCCTGCGCGTGGCCGTCGGCGTGCCGCTGTCCACCGGGCAGCACGTGCTCGGCGCCCTGTGCGTCTACGGCGACCGGGTCGAGGACCCCGAGGACGTTCTGCTCGGCCTGCTCAGCGGCCTCGCCGCCCAGATCGGGCAGTATGTCGAACGACGCCGCGCCGAGGAACTGACCATCGAGCTCGCCCGCACCAAGGACGAGTTCCTGGCCATGGTCACCCACGAGCTGCGCAACCCGCTCGCGGCGATCACCGGCACCGCCGGTCTGCTCGCCGACGACCTGGACGACCTGACCCGCGACGAGCAGCGGCACTACCTGCGGCTGATCACCCGCAACGCCGAACGACTGTCGATCATGGCCGAGGATCTGCTCGACCTGGCCCGCCTGGAATCCGGGCACCTGGCCATCGATCCCGTCCCGACCGATCTGTGCGCCGTCATCCGCCAGGCCGTCGAGGCCGTCACCCCGGACAACGACAAAAACCAGACGATTACGGTACGGCTGCCGGAGCGCCTGTTGCTGCACGCCGATCCGAACCGGCTGCGACAGGTCGCCGACAACCTGCTCTCGAACGCCATCAAGTACACCCCGGCGAACGGCACGATCACCGTCGCCGCCACGACCGGCGACACCGACCAGACGATCATCTGGACCGTCGCGGACACCGGCATCGGCGTCCCGCCCGCCGAACGCCCCCGGCTGTTCCGCCGCTTCTACCGCGCCTCGACCGCCCTGGACCGGCGCATCCCCGGCACCGGGCTCGGCCTGGTCATCGCCCGCACCATCATCGAGCGCCACCGCGGCACCATCACCCTGACCGACCACGACGGCCCCGGCACCACCTTCACCATCGAACTACCGACCAAGCCGCCGGACGAGAAGTAGCGCCCCGCCGCGATGATCGGCCCGTATGGCCGCCGAACGGTGCGGGTCAGGGCACTGTCGAGCGTCCCGCTGATTCAGGCGTCGTCGTGAGCGAGCGACGACGACAGCTCGCGATGTGCGTCGGCCTGGTCGAGCAGGACCTTCGCCTTCTGCTGCAGCGCGCCGACCGCGTCGGCTCCGGCGGCCCAGCGGGCCGGCGGCTCGCCGGAGCCGACAAGCTTGATCAACGCGGCCGCCAGCTTGGCGGGGTCACCGCCCTGAAGTCCGTTCATGCCGCTCCACGCCTCCACGGTCTGCCCGGTGCGCTCGGCGTAGTCGTCGATGCTCGGCTCGGCGTAGCTGGTCGACTCCGGGGTGAGCAGTTCGGTCCGGAAGAAGCCCGGCTCGACGATCATGGTGCGGATCCCGAACGGCTCGACCTCCGCCGCCAGCGATTCCATCCAGCCCTCGAGACCGAACTTCGCCGCCGCGTACGCCGAGGTGAACTCCATCCCGAGGAACCCGGCGACCGAGGAGATCGAAACGACGAGCCCGGAACGGCGGGCACGCATCACCGGCAGAACCGCGCGGGTGACGTTCAGCGGGCCGAACAGATTCGTCTCGACCTGAGCCCGGAAGTTCTCGGCGCTGATCTCCTCGAAGAATCCGGCGATGAAGTTGCCGGCGTTGTTGACGAGCACGTCGATCCGGCCGAACCGGTCGGCGGCGGCTTGCACGGCGGCCTCGACGCTGACCGGGTCGGTCACGTCGAGTCGTACGGTGAACAGGTCGTCCGCGGCCCCGATCGCCTTCTCGACCCGGCCCGGATCGCGGCCGGTCGCAACGACCGCGTATCCGCCGGCGAGTGCCTCCTTGGCGATGTCCACCCCCATGCCGCGCCCCGCTCCGGTGATGAGCAGAACCTTCTTGTCCGTCATGTCGTCCTCCGTCGCCAAAAGCCCCGCAACGCGGCCAGGTTTCTCGGTGCCGGTGAACCTGGGAAGCGGTGACGGCCTCCAGGGAACCTTCTCCCGGGAACCGGGAGAAGATGCTGCTGGAGGGTGTACTGACAGCCCACCCTTACGTCCGCGCCGGCGACCTAGCCTGGAAGTCGTGGACAACCGTGACGAGGTTCGAGCCTTCCTCAGCTCCCGGCGCGCCCAGATCACCCCGGAACAGGCCGGACTGCAGCACTACAGCCGCAACCGGCGGGTGCCCGGTCTGCGCCGCAGCGAGGTCGCCGACCTGGCCGGAGTCAGCGTCGAGTACTACGCCCAACTCGAACGAGGCAACCTCGCCGGCGTCTCCGACAGCGTCCTGGACGCGCTCGCCCGCGCGCTGCACCTCAACGAGGCCGAGCAGCAGCACCTGGCCGACCTGGCCCGCGCCGCCGCCCCCGGCGCCCGGACACGCCGGAAACCGGCCGCAACGCAGATCCGTCCGAGCGTGACCCGCGTCCTCGACCTGATGAGCGACGTGCCGGCATTCGTCAGCAACGGCCGCGTCGACGTACTCGCCGCCAACCCGCTCATGCGGGCTCTCTATTCGCCCATGTTCGACGACCCGGCCCGCCCGGCCAACCACGCCCGGTTCGCGTTCCTCAACCCACGTTCCCGCGACTTCTGGGTCGACTGGGACCGGATCGCCGGCGACACCGTCGCGATGTTGCGCACCGAAGCCGGCCGGGATCCCTACGACAAGGGCCTGACCGATCTGGTCGGCGAGCTGTCCACCCGCAGTGCGGACTTCCGGATGCGCTGGGCATCCCACGACGTTCGCCTGCACCGCAACGGCATCAAGCAGTTCCGCCACCCGGTCGTGGGCCGGCTCGACCTGAACTTCGAGACCATGCAGCTCAACGCCGACCCGGGCCTGTCCATGACGCTGCTCAGCGCCGCCGCCGGCTCGGCCGCCGACGACGCCCTACGCCTGCTGGCCAGCTGGGCCGCGACCCGCGATCAGGCCGGCACGACACCCGGGATCGCGTAACGAACGTTCGGCCCTTGCACCACGGCGCAGCCGCCAGCGAGGCCACCTACCGTCCTGGAGTCGCGCTCCTGAGCACGCGGGACATCACTCGCGGGCCCGTGTCGGTCGCACGGCTCGACAGCGCGGAGCCCGACGGCACCCGGTCAACCGTGCTCGTCCTCATCCGGATCAGTCGGGGATCTCGGAATCGTCGCCCTCCGGCGGAGCAACGGTGTCGTCGGGCTGGTCGGGCCGGGTCAGCGCATACCGGGCGCCGCCGAATCGGCCGGTCACGGCGTTGGCTCGCACGGATGCGGCCGTCAGATCGTCGGTGATCTCGGTGTCCCGATGGACCGAGGACGGATTGCGCCGGCGCGAGCCCTCGCCCGCCTCGGCACCCGGTTCGGAACTGGACGGACCACCATTCGGCATCGCCATCATCGTCACCTCTCGCTCGGACGCCCCCGCCAAGGAGCCGTGCGCCGAGGCCACGACAGCACTTCTTCGCGACCTTTCCACCCGAACCTCGCCGCGGCGCCGGATCTCGGGTGTCGACGTGCAATATCCTGTCCGAGATACCTTGCTTCCGCAAGGCCGGATGCACGTGCATTTGCACTCGCGTCGATGCGCCGGTCGCCCGTTCGGGTAAAAGCCGTCAGAGGGTGAATCGGCCGACGAGCCGGCGCAGATCCCGGGCCATGTCGGCGAGCTGCGTCGTGGCCCGGTCGGTCTCCGCGACGCCGGCGGTGGTCTCCTGCACGGAAGCGGCGACGTCCGTGATCGTCCCGGCGACCCGGGAGCCGGCGCCGGCGGCCTCGCTGACGCTGCGGCTCATCTCGTCGGTGGTGGCGCTCTGCTCCTCCACCGCGGAGGCGATCGTGGTCTGGAACTCGTTGATCCGGGCGATGATCCCGGAGATCTCGCCGATCGCGGCGACCGCGCCGGAGGTGTCGGCCTGGATCGCGGCGACCCGCGCGCCGATGTCCTCGGTCGCCCGGGCGGTCTCCTGGGCGAGGTCCTTGACCTCGCTGGCGACGACGGCGAAGCCCTTGCCGGTCTCGCCGGCGCGGGCGGCTTCGATGGTGGCGTTGAGCGCGAGCAGGTTGGTCTGTTCGGCGATGGCGGTGATCGCCTTGATCACGTTGCCGATCTCGGTGGACGACTCGCCGAGTTTGGCCATCACGGCCGTGGTGTTCGCGGTGACGTCGACCGCCCGGGCGGCCACCTGGGCGGCCTGGGTGGCGCTCTGGCTGATCTCGCGGATCGAGGCGCCCATCTGTTCGGCCCCGGCCGCGACCGCCTGGATGTTCGACGACATGATCGCGGCCGACTCGGCGACCAGGGCGGCCTGCGCGGCGCCCTGACCGGCGCTGCCGGCGCTGCGCCGGCTGGTCGCCGCGAGCGTCTCGGCCTCGGCGCCCAGCGTCCGGGCGTGCGCGGTCAGATCGGTCATGGTCTGCCGCAGGTTGGTGGCGGCCCGGCGCAGCGAGTCGGCCATCCGCCCGACCTCGTCACGCTGACGAACCTGCGGGTCGCCGGACAGATCGCCCTCGGCCAGCCGGTCCAGGACGCGTTCGACGCGGCGCAGCGGCCCCACGATGAGCCGGGCGACGCCGATCGCGGCGGCGACCGCGAGCAGCAGCACCGCCAGGGCCACGGCGATCAGCTGGGTACGGGTCCGGGTGACCGTCGCGTCGAACCCCTTGCCCTTGAGCAGGGCCGTGTTGGCGTAGTCGATCTCCGCCGTGAGCAGCGTCTCGTACTTCTTGCGCAGGTCGCGGTTGCCGCCCATGGCCAGGGTGACCGCGGCCTTGGGCTGGGTGTCGTAGAGGGTGAACTCCGACTGCAGCGCGGTGAACCAGTCGCCGGTCGCGGCCTGGATCGCGTCGACCCGGGCGGCCGACGCGCCGGAGTCGGCGACCTTGCGGGCGGCGTCGAGGGCGGCATCGACCTTCGCCTGGCGGCCGAGCGCCTCCTTGCTGAAGTCGGCGTTGCCGGCGAGCAGGTAGCCGCGCTCGTCGTTGGCGGCCGCCTTGGCGGTCAGCGCCGCGGTGTTGAGGTTGGTGGCGTACGGCAGGACCCCGGCGATCTCGGTGTTGCGGCTGCTCTGCAGCCCGGCGATACCGGCGATGCTCAGCGCGCCGGTCACCATCGTCCCGGCTATCGCCACGCCGGCGACGATCAGCACCTTGGTCGAGACCTTCCGGTCCCGGCACCACTGCCCCAGCCCACGGTCCCCTGCCACGATCGTCCCTTTCCCTCGACCGATCGATCGGCGTCCGGAAGGGTCGACTGATACCGGTAAACCACAAGCCATTCCACGTTCACTGATTGTTCATTTGCGCGCCGCCTCGTTGTCGTGAAGTCCGGGCAGCGATCACATTCGAAAACCTTATTCGGCGTACGGGCCGATCTTTCCGCACGCATGCACCCGCGCGTGCCCGGCGCCCGCCGATTTCATGCGTGGTTCTCGCCCCGTTGTTCCGCGTTTTAGCTGCTCGAACGACGGGCACCCAGCAACTCGTGAGCAAGCAGGCAAGTGTTGTGACCACGAATACGGCGGGCGTGCTCCTGCCGGTAGCCGCCCGGAGGCGGGCGTGAGCAGAGCCGTCAAGATCGCGTACAAGCCGGTCGGCCTGCTGCTCGGCGCGGGCGCCGGGCTGGCCGCCGGCCTGATCTTCAAGCAGATCTGGAAGGTCGCCGGGCACGACGACGACGCGCCGCACGCCACCGACCCGGACCGCGGCTGGGGCGAGATCCTGCTCGCCGCCGCGCTGCAGGGAGCGATCTTCGCGATCGTCAAGGCGGCCGTCGACCGCACCGGTGCCGTCGGTGTCCACAAAGCCACGGGCGAATGGCCCGACTGACCACGAGCACGGGAGCAGACACGTGAAGGTATTCAAGCTGGCCGTCGGATTCGCCGCCGGGTATGTCCTCGGCACGCGCGCGGGCCGGGAGAAGTTCGAGCAGATCGCCGCGTACGCGCGTAAGGCGGGCAACCACCCGGGCGTCGGGCAGGCCCAGGAGAAGGCGAAGACGCTGCTGGCCACCGGGAGCCAGGCGGTCGTCGCGAAACTCCCCCACCACGACAGCGCCACCGCCGACCTGTCCGGCCGTGACCCGTTCGCCACGACCGTTCCGGTAGGTGTCTCCGCGACGACGGCCGATCCGACCATGGCCGTGAGCACGCCGCGCCCGGCACGTCAGCCCCGGCCCACCCGCACCACGCCGTCGCCCATCGGCGGCGACCCGCTGGCGTAATCCCCCGTCCTGGTCTGGTCGGTCAGGTGCCGATCGGCACCTGCCCAACCGCGTTTCCGCAGGCAGCTGTCAGCCGGGCTCACCCCATTTGCTGCGGCGGCGCGACGGGTATCCGTTTCGGATCGGTGTCCGGCGCGGTCCAGTTCGCCAGCAGTTGCAGCCGCTCCCCCGTCGGACTGCCGGGCAGCGCCGTGTAGGTGACGAGCATCTGGTCCGGCTCGCCGGGCAGTGTAAGCGTCTCGAAGCCCAGCTCCAGATCACCGACGAGCGAGTGATGCAGCAGCTTCGCGCCGGACGTCTTGTCCTTGACCTGCTGACCCGCCCACAGCCGGGCGAACTCCGGACTGCTGACGCAGAGTTCGCCGACCAGCGCGGACAGCCGGGGGTCGCCGGGGTGGCGTCCACTGTCGAGCCGCAGGAAGGCGACCGTCTCGGCGGCCACGGTGTGCCACTGCCGATAGAACGTACGGGCCCGCGGGTCCAGGAAGGTCCGCCAGACCACGTTGCGCTGCCCGACCGGCCAGGTGCTGAAGCCGTTGACCGCGTCGCCGAGCGCATTCCAGGCCAGCACGTCCAGGCGCCGGCCGAGCACGAAGGCCGGCACGGTCTGCATCATGTCGAGCAGCACCCGCACGCCGGGGCGGATCCGCTGGCGCGGCGCCCGGGCCGGCCGCGACCGGGCGCCGGCCGAGCGGGCCAGGTTGATCAGGTGTTCACGTTCGGTGCCGTCGAGGCGCAACACCCGGGCCACCGCGTCCAGCACCGAATCCGACACGTGGTGGCCGCGACCCTGCTCCAGCCGGATGTAGTAGTCGGGGCTCACCCCGGCCAGCTGGGCCAGTTCCTCGCGGCGCAGGCCGGGCACCCGGCGGCGGCCCAGCACGGGCAGCCCGTACTCCTCCGGCCGGACAGCGGCCCGCCGGGCACGCAGGAAAGCGCCGATGTCGGTCTCGCGGGCCGGTCCGGGGGACGCTGTCATGGCCCCAGTCTGCCCGGTGCCGGGAACCGGATCCTGGGTCTGTCAGACCCAGGTAACGACGCAGCCCTGCCACCGGCTCCCGGACCGGCAGAGGCTGTCGCCATGAACAGCTACGAACTGCAGAACCGGACCGCCGTGATCACCGGAGCCGCCAGCGGCATGGGCGAGGCGACCGCGCTGCTGCTCGCCGCCGGCGGGGCCCGGGTCGCCCTGCTCTCGCGGCGCCGCGACCGGCTGGACGAGCTGGCCGCCAAGATCACCGCTGCGGGCGGGAGCGCGCTGGCCGTACCGGTCGATGTCACCGACCCGGTCTCGGTGGCGGCCGCGGCCACCGCCGTCGAGACCGCCTACGGTCGGGCGGACCTGGTGGTCAACGCCGCCGGGGTGATGCTGCCGAACCCGATCGGCGACGGCCGCGAGGACGAGTGGACCCGCATGATCGACACCAACCTGACCGGCGCGCTGCGCGTCATCCGCGCGTTCCTGCCCGGGCTGCGCGCCGTCGCGGCCGCCGGCGGCACCGCCGACCTGGTCAACATCTCCTCGATCGGCGCGCACGCGCTGTTCCCGCAGTACGCCGTCTACTCCGCCACCAAGGCGGCGCTCACCCACCTGTCCGCGTCGTTGCGCACCGAGCTGGGCGCCGAAGCGGTCCGGGTCACCAACATCGAGCCCGGTCTGACCGACACCGAGCTGGGCGGACACGTCGACAACCCGGAACTGTCCGCGCAGCTCGGGGCGATGTTCCAGGCCATGCCCGCACTGAGTGCGGGCGACATCGCCGACCTCATCGGGTACGTCGTCTCGCGCCCGCGCCACGTCAACCTGCGCCAGGTGATCGCCCTGCCGACACCGCAGGCCTGACCGCCGCCCGTGCTATCGCGCGACGGCGTCCGCCGGCGGCTGAAACTCCGGGTACCGGTCGAAGCAGTTCGCCAGGTCTTCGACCGACTCCGCGGCGGCCGCGAGACGGGCGAGAACGTCGAGTGACTTGTCGAGGTCGTCGTGCGGCTGGTCGAGGGGCTCCACCTGGAGGCGGTCGCACCAGTACCAGCCGGCGACCTCGACCTTGTTCAGCGCGGCGACGTCGTTGATCAGACTCCCCCTGAGCTCGTCCCAGCCCCACAACTCGCCGTTGCCGTAGGCGGCCGGCTCGGCAGCACCACCGCGACAGAGATTCCACGCGGTGACACCGTCCTGAAAGTCGTCACCGGTCAGGTCGCCGCGCCCGGTCTGCGGGTCGGTCAGCCGCCAGCCGGAGCCATCCCGGTATTCGACCACCCAGTGGTCGATCCAGCGGTGCGCCACGAAGTAGCCGGCGAAGCCGCAGCGGATGCGGGCCGGGGTGCCGGTTGCCCGGAGCAGGGCGCAGTGCAGCAGCGCGAAGTGGTAGCAGAAGCCGAACATTCGCCGCTCGACCGGCCGCTCGCGATCCCACGGCGCCGCATCGATGCCGATCACGTTGTCCAGGATCGCTTCAGCGCCGGCCGTCTCCATGTGCGACCTGCGCTCGGTAGAGAACCGCAGCCCCTGGACCGTCGCCGTGTAGTTGTGGATGAGCAGCCCGCGCACGATCGCGGCGAGCGCCTGCGGGTCGGCCGGCAGGCCGGGCACCCGGTCGCGGTGCCGCCCGAGAGCCGAGGTCGGGCCGGCCTGCCGGTAGAACCGTGCGATGTCCTCCATGGACGAAGAGCGTACAAAAGTGATCTCAGGCGGGTGCGGCGGTCGCATAGGGCAGGATGTATCGCTCGACCGCGTCGGCGAAGCCGTCCTGCTCGTTGGAGCCGGTCACGTAGGTCGCCTGCCGGCGCACCGGCTCGGCGGCGTTGCCCATCGCGACGCTGATCCCGCTGCGCCGGAACATCAGCACGTCGTTGGCCTGGTCGCCGAAGGTGGCGATCTGTTCGCGCGGCACCCCGAACCGGTGCGAGAGCCGGTCGACCACGACGCCCTTGTTGGCGGTCGGATGGGTCACGTCCAGATAGTGCGGCTGGGAGCGGGCGGCCGAGACACGCGTGTCGAACTGCTTCTGCACGGCGAGTTCGGCCTGCGCGACCAGGTCGTAGTCGTCGCTGACGCCGACAATTTTGACAACCTTTTCCAGGTACGGGTCGTAGTCCGGCACGACCACCGGCGGGAACCGGCAGGTCCTGGTCTCGCGTTCGGCGTGCGGGGCATTGGGGTCGGTGACGTACCACTCGGTGGCGGTGTAGATCCACACGTAGAGGCCGTACGCGCGGCAGGTCTCGATCACGCCGGGCGCGACGTCGGCCGGGATGTCGCGCTCGTCGAAGACCGTCATGTCCGGCAGCATGATCACGCCACCGTTGAAGGCGGCCATCGGCATGTGCATGCCCAGCGGCTCGACCAGCATCCGCATGCCGCGCGGCGGGCGCCCGCTGGTGACGGCGAACAGCACGCCGCGTTCGGCGAGCCGGCCGACCGCGTCGATGGTGCGCGGGGTGAGCACCTTCTGTTTGGTGACCAGGGTGCCGTCGACGTCGGCCAGGACCGCCGCGATCGGGCCGGGGTGTTGCGGTGTCGTCGCCATGATCAGTCCCGCCAGGCCCAGTCGCGGATCTCGGGCTGGTCCTCGAAGTGCTCACGGGCGTAGGCGGCGGCCTCGGCGATGCGGGCGTCGCACTCGGCGATCAGCGCCGGCGCGCGCTCGGCCAGCCGCGGGCAGCGCCGGATCGCCTCGGCGGCCAGGTGGAAGCGGCTCATCTCGTTCATCGCGACCATCTGGAACGGCGTGGTGGTGGTGCCCTGCTCGTTGAAGCCGCGTACATGGATCCGGTCGACGTCGGGCTGGCCGTGCACCAGCTCGTGGATGGCCCGCTGGTAGCCGTGGAACGCGAAGACGACCGGCTTGTCCGCGGTGAACAGGTCGGCGAACTCCTGCTCGGTGGTGCCGTGCGGGTGGATGCGGGCCGGGAACAGGCGCATGAGGTCGACGACGTTCACCACCCGTACGCGAAGGTCGGGAACTTGATCTCGAAGGTAGGCCGCAGCCGCGACCGTCTCCATGGTCGGGATGTCGCCGGCGCAGCCGAGCACGACGTCGGGTTCGCCGTCCTCGTTGCCGACCCGGTGCCAGATCGAGGCGCCCCGGGCGCAGTGCTCGATGGCCTGCTCCATGTCGAGGAACTGCAGTTGCGGCTGCTTGTCCTGCACGATCAGGTTGACGTAGTTGCGGCTGCGCAGGCAGTGGTCGGCGACCGAGAGCAGGCAGTTGGCGTCCGGCGGCAGGTAGATGCGGGTCACCGTGCCGCGCTTGGAGAGCATCACGTCGATCAGGCCGGGGCCCTGGTGGCTGAAGCCGTTGTGGTCGTTGCGCCAGCAGGTCGAGGTGAGCAGGATGTTCAGCGACGGCAGCGGCGCCCGCCAGGGCAGGTTCGCGGCCTCCTGCAGCCACTTGGCGTGCTGCACGACCATCGACGCGGCGACCATCGCGAACGCCTCGTAGGTGGCGAAGATGCCGTGCCGGCCGGTCAGCGTGTACGCCTCCAGCCAGCCCTCGCAGAGGTGTTCGCTGAGCACCTCCATGACCCGCCCGTCCGGCGTCAGGTGGTCGTCGATGTCCAGGATCGGGCCGACGAAGCAGCGGTTCTCCACCTCGAAGACGTTGCCGAGCCGGTTGGAGTTGGTCTCGTCCGGGCAGAACAGCCGGAAGTTGGCCTGCTCGGCGTTGCGCACGTAGATGTCGCGCAGCATCTTGCCGAGCTGGCGGGTGGACTCCTGGCGGATCAGCGCCGGCCGCTTCGGGTCGACGTCGATCGCGTAGTCGCGGAAGTCCGGCAGGTCCAGATCGACCATGACCCGGCCGCCGTTGGTGTGCGGGTTGGCGCTCATCCGCCGGTCGGCGCCGGGGGCGAGCTCGGCCAGCTCGGCGATCAACCGGCCGGTGTCGTCGAAGAGCAATTCCGGATGGTACGAGCGCAGCCACTGCTCCAGCTGCGCGAGGTGCTCCGGGTTCGTCCTGGTGTCGGTCATCGGCACCTGGTGCGAGCGGAACGTGCCCTCGGCCGGATGCCCGTCGACCTCCTTCGGCCCGGTCCAGCCCTTGGGCGTGCGCAGCACGATGGCCGGCCAGCGCGGGCGTTCGGACAACCCGTAGCGGCGGGCCCGGTCCTGGATCACCCGGATCCGGTCGTAGCAGGCGTCCAGCGTGGCGGCGAACGCCTGGTGCACCCGCGCCGGGTCGTCACCCTCGACGAAGTACGCCTCGTAGCCGTTGCCCTGCAGGAAGGCGCGCAGGTTCTCGTCGGTCTCCCGGCCCAGGATCGCCGGCCCGCTGATCTTGTAGCCGTTCAGGTGCAGGATCGGCAGCACCGCCCCGTCGCGGGCCGGGTTGAGGAACGCGGTGCCGCGCCAGGCGCCGGCCAGCGGACCGGACTCGGCCTCGCCGTCACCGACCACCGCGGCCACGATCAGGTCGGGGTTGTCGAAGGCCGCGCCGAACGCGTGCGACAGCACGTACCCGAGCTCGCCGCCCTCGTGGATCGAGCCCGGGGTGGGCACGCTGACATGGCTGGGAATGCCGCCCGGGGTGGAGAAGCGCCGGCAGAGCCGGCGCAGGCCGTCCAGGTCCTGGGTGATCTCGGGGTAGACCTCGGTGTACGTGCCCTCCAGATAGGCGTGCCCGACCAGGGCGGGTCCGCCGTGGCCCGGACCGGCCAGGTAGATCACGTTCGCGTCGTGCTCGGTGATCAGCCGGTTCAGGTGCAGGTAGATCAGGCTCAGCCCGGGCGAGGTGCCCCAGTGCCCGAGCAGCCGCGGCTTGACGTGCTCGGGTCGTAGTGGCTCGCGCAGCAGCGGGTTGTCGCGCAGGTAGATCTGCGCGACGGTCAGGTAGTTGGCGGCGTGCCAGAGTCGCTGCATCCGGTCGAGCAGCTCCGGCGACAAGGGTCCGGCCGGGACCGTCCGGGCGCCGTCCGCGATGCTCACGACGCTGGAGACGCTGGTGTCGAACCTGTACATGATCGGTTCTCCTCGAGAAGTCCGCATCAATCGTCCGCTCGCAACGGTCCGGACGATGTCACGGGCGAGAACACCGTGGCCTCACCCGCCGCGGACGATTCCGGGGCGGCCGCCGGGACCGGGTCGAGAAAAAGGGGCGGCGATGTTGATCCGCTCGTGGGAGCGCTCCCGTACTGCTGGCTGCAACGAGCAGAGCTTCCGGCGGAAGGCGCGGGATTCAAGTGTACAAATCGCGGTGGAGTGGGATCCGACGGTGGCAGGTCATCGCGGTGGCCGGGGTCGCCGTCGTCGCGACCGGAGTCGGGATCGGCGTGGCCTCAGCCGGGCAGGCGGCACCGACCGTCAACTGTCCACAGGTGCGGATCACCGTGGCGGTGCCCGCGCAGCAGCGCGCTGACGTGCAGCGCAACCTGCAGCTGCTGAACACCCAGATCGCCGAGGCCAACAACCGGCTGCGGACCAGCGCCGATCAGGGTGGGCCGAACTTCATCCAGAACGCCATCCTGGGCCCGCTGCGCGACAAGCGGATCTCCACCATCGACCGGATCGAGATCGCGATCGGGCGCAACGCGGCCCGGCCCAACCTCAACGCGGCCAAGGTCGCGCCCTGCACGCTGAACACCAGCGGCGGCGCCTCCACCCAGCAGCCGACCGCGATGCCGACCGCCACGAAGACGGCCACGAGCGCCCCGACCAAGGCCGCGACGACGGCTCCGGCGACCAAGGCGCCGACCACCGCGCCGGCCACCACCGCGCCGGCCGCCACGACCGCCCCCGGCGGCACCCCGGTCGCAGTGAACGGGCAGCTCAGCGTGTGCGGGACCAAGCTGTGCAACCAGAGCGGCACGGCGATCCAGCTGCGCGGCATGAGCAGCCACGGCCTGCAGTTCTTTCCGAACTGCGTGAACGCCGGCTCGCTGGACGCGATCCGCAACGACTGGAACGCCGACTTCATCCGGCTGTCGATGTACGTGCAGGAGGGCGGCCTGGCCAGCGACCCGACCGGCTTCACCGCCAAGGTCAACGGCCTGGTGGACACCGCGACGAAGCTGGGCCTCTACGTGATCGTGGACTTCCACATCCTCACGCCGGGCGACCCGAACTTCAACCTGGGGCTGGCCAAGACGTTCTTCGCGGACGTGACCGCCAAGCACGCCGGTAACAACAACGTTCTGTACGAGGTCGCCAACGAGCCGAACGGGGTCAGCTGGACGGCGATCAAGTCGTACGCGGATCAGGTCATCCCGGTCATCCGCAAGAACTCGCCGAACAGTGTGGTGCTGGTCGGCACCCGGGGCTTCTCCTCGCTGGGCCTGACCGACGGCGCGACCGAGCAGGAGATCATCGACGACCCGGTGACGTTCAAGAACGTGATGTACACGTTCCACTTCTACGCCGCGTCGCACGGCGCGGACCGGCGCACGGCGGTGGCCCGGGCGGCCAAGAGCCTGCCGCTGTTCGTCAGCGAGTTCGGCAGCCAGACGTTCACCGGCGACGGCGGCAACGACTTCGCCAGCACCACCGCCTGGCTCGACCTGCTGAAGAGCCTGAAGATCAGCTACGGCATGTGGAGCCTGTCGGACGGGCGGGAGACCAACTCGGTCTTCAAGCAGGGCACGTGCGCCGGGACGACATTCAAGGGCACCGGGGTGCTGACCGAGTCCGGTCGCTACATCCGCAGCCGCATCCTGACCGGCGTCGGCTCCCCCAACTGACCCCGGCTCCACGACGGACCGCCCCTGACTCCAGGGGCGGTCCGTTGCGTTTCGCGACCCGGTTCACTCCCCGACCGGCTCGTGCAGCTCGGCACCGCCGGGCCCGATCCCGTGGCCGTCCCCGCCGTAGCCGTGGAACGCGCCCACGATCGCACTACCGACGATCAGCACCATGACCAGCGCCGTCACCGCCAGCACCAGCCGGCGGCGGGTTGCCAGGTCGGCGCGAAGCTGCGCCCAGAGCAGGCCGACGATCGCCGGCCAGCCGATCCGGGTGGCCACCGGCCGCGGCAGGTCGGCGGTGAGCGCCCCGAGCTCGTGCTGATAGGTCGTCGCATAGGCGGCGGCCAGGCGCTCCTCGAACTCGTCCATGCTCAGCCGGCCCTCGCTCGCGGCATCCCGCAACCGGACACCGACCCGCTCCCGGTCGGCGTCGGAGCAACGGATCACGCCCGGCTTCACCCGGACGGTGCGGGGCATGGTCGCAGAATCAGTCATGATCCACCTCGGTGTCGACAGCGCCTTCGATCGGCATCGAGAGTGCCCCGACCGGCTTGAGACCGCGCTGAAGGCCAGGGCTTGCCGACACCGGCCCCGGCGAGGTAACCGCATCGCCTTCAGCGCATTTGAAAACGCTGGGCACGCTCCCATTCACATCGCTCAAAGTGACGGCGAAATCGCGCAACGAACACGTCGCTTCCTCCCGAATTTTCGCAGTCGAGCCACTCGTGACAATCGATTCGAATTATGTGCATAATGCCGCGTCGCCGTCCCGCGCGCGGATGCAAGAGGGATCCCCGGGACCGGCGATTCTGGGGAAGGTGTAGGTAACACATGTTCGAAAAACGAGGACCCGGCTGGGTGCGTACGGCGCTGGCCGCCCTGGCGACCGGAGCACTGCTGCTCGGTTCCGCCTCGCCCGCCGCCGCTGCCGATGAGCCGGTCATCGGCGTTCCCGGCGGGATGGCCGGTGGCGGCGTCACGCTCATGCTCGACAACCAGCGCATGTCGATCGGCGGTCTCACCCTCTCCATCGGAGAGCAGAAGAATCTGCCGGTCTACTGCATCGACTTCCACACCCCGGTCGCCACCGGCAAGGACTATGTCGAGGGCACCTGGAACGAGTCCGAGGTCAAGAACCTCACCAAGGTGCAGTGGGTGCTGGCGCACGGCTACCCGAACGGCGACGCCGCCAAGCTGCTCGCCGCCGCGGGTGTCCAGCCGGGCGACGTGAACGACGCCAACCGCACCAAGCTGCTGTACTTCGCCACCCAGACCGCGGTCTGGCACTTCAGCGACAACATCACCCTGGGCGCCTGGCAGGACGGCCGGTCGCTGAGCGACGAGACCAGCTACACCGTCATCAAGAAGATCTACGACTACCTGACCGGCAACGCGGTCGACCAGCCGGAGCCGACCGGCGACCTGGCCGTCAGCCCGGCCGACGC
The DNA here is from genome assembly GCF_019704555.1 of Actinoplanes sp. L3-i22. Lineage (NCBI taxonomy): Bacteria > Bacillati > Actinomycetota > Actinomycetes > Micromonosporales > Micromonosporaceae > Actinoplanes > Actinoplanes sp. L3-i22. The sequence goes on along the minus strand of NZ_AP024745.1, from coordinate 4,830,994 downwards.
CACCGCGAAGGTCGGCGAGAAGGCCGGCCCGTTCACGGTCAAGGGCCCGGCCGGCGACATCACCATCGCGGCCACCGGCGGCGCCGCCGTCGACGTCGACGGCAACCCGGTCACCAAGACCACCAACGGCGGGCAGTTCTGGCTGACCGCGGAGCAGGCCGGCCAGGTCGGCGTCAAGGTGACCGCCGAGGACTCGGTCTCCTTCGGCCGGGTCTTCCTGTACAGCGGCGGCAAGGACGAGCACCAGAAGCTGATCCTGGGCAGCAGCGTCGGCAAGACGGTCACCGCGCAGGCCGCGGCCGCCTTCAGCGCCGCTCCCGCCCCGACCACCTCGGCCCCCAGCGCCTCCGCGTCGACGAGCCCGTCGGCGTCGGCCGCGACGCCCACCCCCAGCACCTCCACGTCGCCCGGCGGCGTGCTGGCGCTGACCGGCGCCTCGACCGGTCCGGTCATCGGCGGCGGTGCCCTGCTGCTCATCATCGGTGCCGGCGCCATCCTGATGGTCCGTCGCCGCCGGGTGCGCTTCACCAGCTGACCAACCCGCACCGACGATCGACGGCGGGGCCGTACCGGGGAGACCCGGCACGGCCCCGCCGTTCTTTCACGATCCACGCCGACTCTTTCGCCGACTCACCACAAGAAGATCAAGAGCCAAGATTTCGCCGTACGGCATCAGCCCGGTCCCCGAGCCACCGCGTCGGGCCCGCCCGCCAGCCGGCAACCGAATGTGATCAAATGCGGTCGAATGCGTGTAGCCGGGTGGCTGGTGGGTAGCCGAGCCCCGACACCTCTTGAACCGCTGCTGAGGAGCACGATCGTGGCCCAGGACCAGCACCGCCAGCAAGATCCGCAGAAGCAGTTCCGCGGCCCCGACGAGCAGGGCAGCGGCGGCATCCCGCACCCCGGCCGGACCGCCGAGATGGACGTCGAGCCCGACCATGGCGAGGACAGCTACCGCGGCAGCGGCCGGCTGACCGGCAAGCGGGCGATCATCACCGGCGGCGACTCCGGCATCGGGCGGGCGGTCGCCGTCGCCTTCGCCCGTGAGGGTGCGGACGTGCTGCTCTCGTACCTGCCCGACGAGGAGGAGGACGCGCGCCAGACCGCGCAACTGGTCGAGAAGGCCGGGCGCAAAGCGGTCACCCTGCCCGGCGACATCCGCGCCGAGGCGCACTGCGCGCGGATCGTGGAGACCGCCGTGGCGGAACTGGGCGGCCTGGACATCCTGGTCAACAACGCGGCCTACCAGATGGCCCAGTCCGGCGGGATCACCGACATCAGCACCGAGCAGTTCGACCGGGTCATGAAGACCAACCTGTACGCCATGTTCTGGCTCAGCAAAGCCGCCGTGCCGCACCTGAAACCGGGCTCGACCATCATCAACACCGCGTCGATCCAGGCCTACCAGTCGTCGCCGCAACTGCTCGACTACGCCACCACGAAGGCCGGCATCATCGCCTTCACCAAGGCCCTCGGCGCCGGCCTGGCCGAGAAGGGCATCCGGGTCAACGCCGTGGCGCCGGGCCCGATCTGGACCCCGCTGATCCCCGCCACCATGCCCGCCGAGAAGGTCGACTCGTTCGGCGCGGACACCCCGATGGGACGCGCCGGCCAGCCCGCCGAACTGGCACCGGCCTACGTCTTCTTCGCCTCCCAGGAATCCAGCTACGTCACCGGCGAGGTCCTCGGCGTCACCGGCGGCAAGCCGTTGGCCTGATCCGCACCGATCGGCGGCGCGGGCGACCCGCACCGGGGGATTCGCGGCCGGAACGGCATCAGACGACGGCTTTCGACGCCGATGTTGGGGTATGGGCATGGTGACGCGACCATCGGCATGGCTCGCGGTCGCGCTTCGCGGCCTCGGGCCACGCCAGGCGAAGCCGGCCAGAGCGTGGATCGCGATCATGCTCGGGTCGTGCACCGCGGTGTTCTTCACCGCCGCCCTGCTCGACGAGGCCGGCCTCGACCCGCTGCAGCTGGGCTGCGGCGCCGTCCTCGCGCTGTTCTGCCTGGCCGTGATCGCGCTGACGCCGGCCCGGGCCGCGAGCCTCTGTGTGATCGGGCCGCTGCTCGGCATCGCCAGTGTGGTCGTGCTGGACCTCGGCACCGACGATGCCGGGTTGACCGGGCAGATCTTCTTCACGATGCCCGTGCTGTACGCCGCCGTACACCTGCGCGTACCGGGATCAATCCTGGTCACCGTGGCCGCGATCACCGGCGAGGCGATCGTCGTCCTGCGGCTGCTCCCCCTCGATCAGGCACTCACCGACGTGGCGTTCACCGGCGGCATGCTGATCCTGATGGGCTCGGTGCTGACCCGGGCGATGGTGAACCAGCACCGCCTGGTCGAGAAGCTGCGCCGGCAGGCCTCCGTCGATCCGCTGACCGGCCTGGTCACCCGGCGGGTCCTCGACGACGCGGTCAGCGCCATCTCCAGCGCGACCTCCGACGCGGGCACCGCGCTCATCCTGATCGACGTGGACAAGTTCAAGACCATCAACGACACGTACGGGCATGCCGTCGGTGACGACGCGCTGATCCACATCGCGGCGGTGCTGTCGGCCCGGAGCCGGCCGCAGGACGTGCTCGCCCGGATGGGCGGCGACGAACTCGCGGTCCTGATGCCGGGCTGCGACTACGACACCGCGCACCGGCGCGCCGAGGATTTCGTCCGCACCGTCCACGAGCAGCCCCTGCCGTTGGCCGACGGGCGCAAGCTCGCGTTGTCGATCAGCGCGGGCGCCGCACACGCCCGGCAGGACACCGGTTCCACCCGGGACCTCTACATCAGCGCCGACACCGCCCTGTATGCCGCCAAACGCGCCGGCCGCGGCCGCGTCGGCGACCCAGTCCCGATCAACGGCACAAACCCCTTCAGCGGTACGGCGTGACGTCACGTCCCGCCCTCACCCGGTCCTTCCGGAGGTGAGTCGGCACCTCCCCACCGGCACGAGCGGCAGGATCAGCCGATTCTGGCGACCATCTTGCCGGCCGCGCGGCGGGGTGAACAACCATGCGCTGACGCCCCTGGGGTCCGCTCCCGGTGGGACTGGGGGGTTTCCATGATTCGGGGGTGGGGGTCTGACTGGTGTGCTTATCGCATGACGACGACGACACCGACCCCGATCATCTTCATCCACGGCCTCTGGCTCCACGCGACCTCCTGGAACACCTGGATCGAGAAGTTCACCGCCGAGGGCTACGCCCCGATCGCCCCGGGCTGGCCCGGCGACCCGGACACCGTCACCGAGGCCCGCGAGAACCCCGAGAGCATCGCCGACCACGGCATCGACAACGTCGTCGAGCACTACGCCGGAATCATCCGGGGCATGGACACCGCGCCGATCCTGATCGGTCACTCGTTCGGCGGCATGATCGCGCAGAAGCTGCTCGGACAGGACCTGGGCCGCGCCGCCGTCGCGATCGACGCCGCGCAGATCAAGGGGGTGCTGCCGCTGCCGCTGTCCGCGCTGCGGGCCACCCTGCCGGTGTTCAAGAACCCGGCCAACAAGCACCGGGCCGTGTCCCTGACCGCCGAGCAGTTCCGCTACGCCTTCGGCAACGCGATCCCCGCCGAGGAGTCCGACGCCCTGTTCGAGCAGTGGACCATCCCCGCACCCGGCAAGCCGCTGTTCGAGGCCGCCGCCGCGAACTTCAGCCCGCATTCGCCCGCCAAGGTCGACACCGCCAACCAGAACCGCGGACCACTGCTGCTGATGACCGGCGGCAAGGACCACACCGTCCCCGAAGCGGTGGTCCGGGCGACGCTCAAGCAGTACCGGCACTCCGACGCCGTCACCGACATCACCGAATTCCCCGACCGCGGCCACTCACTGACCATCGACAACGGCTGGACCGACGTCGCCGACACCGCGCTCGCCTGGCTGCGCCGCCAGGGCCTCTGAAACCCGTACCCGCAAGCGGTCTTGATCTTTCTTTTTCAGGAACTCGTCATGAAGTTGATGGTGCCGCCCCGAGCAGTTGCTCGGGGCGGCAGGTCGGCGGCGCCCCGAGCCGACGATCGTCACGGGCGTGCTGCCGCGTTGTCTGCCATCTGCTCGGGCTCGGATCCCGCGGGACGGGCCGGGCGGGTGAGGATGCTCAGGCCGGCGACCACCGCCCAGAACTGCAGCGGGAAGACGCTGGCACGCTCGGCGGCGCCTGCCGCAGGTAGGTATCCACGAGCTCAGGGACCGTAGCCGCGAGCACGAGCCGGAACCCCGTGCCGCCGATATTCCAGCCCCTCACCTGCCCGGAGTCCGGGTAGAGCCGGTGGCCTGTTTCCGGTCGGCACCCGGCATCGAGATCGTCGCGGAGGCCGGCAACGGCGCGGAAGCCGTGGCGCGCGCCAAACGGATGACGGGCAAGCTGAGCCTGAACAGCCACGCGCAGGCGGTCGTGCTGGCCTACGAAAGCGGCCTGAACGTGCCGAAGGCCCGCCCCGATAGTTAGAGAGACCCCGTCATGACGTTCACCCGGACCGACGATGCGACCGTTCACCAGATGCTGGCCGCGTTGCGTGACGCGGACTGGTCGTGGCGCGTCGAGGATGTCGACGCGCTCGTCGCCCGGCTGGGCTGGCGTCTGACGGAGCGCTGGGACAACGGCGCCGAGGCCGAGTTGCCCTGGGCGTTGCCGGAGCGGATGGTGCCGCTGGTGTACTGGTCCGATGGTGTCAGCCAGGTGTTTTTCGATCTGACCGCTCGTACCGCGAACACGCCGCAGACCGCGGCGGCGGCCGACGATGCCTTCGCCGACTTCACCGCGATGGCCACCGGGATCCTCGGCTCGCCGGTCGAGGCCACGCCCGGCGAGAACCCGACCGTGGTGTGGCGCACCGCCGCATCGACCTTCACGATGATGATCTTTCTCGACAAAGTCGTGCTGAACTGGTCGTCGAACGCCTACCAGCGGTTCCAGGACGAGGTGGACGCGGCCGGCTCGGCCGGGTTCGAGGCCGGGGAATAGCTGTCGACGCGCCGCACGGCTCGCCCTGGTGTTGACCCCGGATGGCGCCTCGTCCGGGCCGCTCGCCGGTGTCGGCCTGCAAGTACCGCAGATGCCCACCACCATCGATGACACTACGAACCGAAGGTGACACTGGGTTCCACCGATGAGATAGTGTCTCACTAAATCGACGGAGGGAAGATCTTGGTGGACATCAAGAAGGTCATCGTCATCACCGGTGCCAGCGGCGGCATCGGCGCCGCCGCCGCACGCCAATTGCACGCCGACGGGCACACCGTGGTGATCGCCGGGCGCTCGCCCGAGCGGACCCGCGCCGTCTGCACCGAGCTCGGCGTCGACGGCCACGTCGCCGACTTCACCCGGCTCGACGACGTCGCCCGGCTCGCGGCCGAGCTCACCAGCGCCTACCCCCGCATCGACGTGCTGGCCAACAACGCCGGCGGCATGTTCGGCCCGCAGACCCGCACCGTCGACGGCTTCGAGAAGACGTTCCAGGTCAACCACCTCGCGCCCTTCCTGCTCACGCAGCTGCTGCTGGACACCCTGATCGCCTCGCGCGCCTCGGTGATCCAGACCTCGAGCACGGTGCGCTTCACGAAGAAGATCGATCTGACCGACCTCGACCACGACCGTCATTTCGACGCGGTGCACGCCTATGGCGCGGCCAAACTCGAGAACATCCTGTTCACCCAGGAGCTGCACCGGCGCTACCACGCCGACGGCATCTCGGCGGCCTCGTTCTACCCCGGCAACGTGCTGACCAATTTCGGGGCCGAGGCCACCAAACCGGTCATCCGCCTGGTCCGCCGGGTCGCGGCCAACCCGCTCGGCCGCCGGCTGTTCTCCACTCCGGAGCAGGGCGCCGATCAGCTGGTGTGGCTCGCGCAGGGCACGCCCGGCGTCGACTGGGAGTCGGGCGCCTATTACTTCCGGCGCGCCATCACCCGGCCGAGCAACGCCCAGGCCTTCGACGAGTCGCTCGCGCGCGGCCTGTGGGAACGCTCGCAGCAACTGACCGCCGGCAAACGCCCGACGCCGTAGCGCTCGCTCAACTGTCTGCTCGACGGCGCCCTCATCCGCAGCGCCGGGACCACGGTGGCCGGCACGGGCATCGCATCGATGCTCAGGCCGGCACCGCAGATCAACGACCACACCTTCCCGCAGCTCACGGTCGCGTCGTGGGCAAGGCCGCAAAAAACCAGGCTTCGGCGTACGACCCCAAGTACCGCCCGGGCACACCACCCGTCTCGCTGAGCCACTCCCCCGTGGACCGCCCCGTCGTCGACGCGGGTCTCTAACGAGGTCCACCGGACGGGCCGTTACCTGACGTGCCCGGCGCGGTCGGCCCACCCGAAAGCAAGTGCCTGCCAGTCGTCTGGTCTATCCCAGAACGCCCGGATTCGCCGCTAGCGTGACGGCACCGCGCCTCGGACCACGATGGATCCCCCGGACCCACGGATCCGATCGGCACGGACACCAACGCCGTGATCACCCTTTCGGAGGAAGCCGTTGACCAGCACCAGCAGGACAACCGCCGGGCGAACCCGATTCGGCCGATGGCGAGCCGTCATCGCGTTCGGTGCCGTCGCCGCCCTGGTCCCGCTCGGCATCGTCGGCGCCCGGCCGTTCCGCGCCCAGGCCGAGCAGAACAACCCGGCGATCCACTATGTGATCGACGTGTCCGGGTCGATGGCCGGGGAACGTCTCACCAACGCCGTCGCCGCGATCAAGCAGAGCGCCGCGTCCGTCCCGAACACCACCGCCCTCGGCCTGCGCAGCTACGCCGGCGGTTGTGACCAGTCCACCACCGCTGCGGCCGTGCCCATCGGCACGAACAACGACGCCGCGATCGACACGGCCGCCGATCACCTCGTCGCCGGCGGCGGGACACCGACCACCGCCGCCCTCGGCGAGGGCTTCAAGGAGCTGCAGGCGTACCCGACCACCGGGCCGAAACGTCTCGTGCTGCTCACCGACGGCGACACCCAGTGCGGCATCACCATCTGCGACTACGTGAAGCAGAACCTGCCCGCCGGCGTGCAGCTACAGCTGTACACCGTGGGTCTGCAGGTGTCCGACACCGCGGCGACCGACCTGACCTGCGCCGCGCAGAGCACCGGTGGCAGCTACATCCCCGCCCAGCAGCCGTCCGATCTGGCCGACGCGCTCGCCCAAGCCACCACCGGAAGCCGCAGCTGCGCGAGCTCCGGCGCCGGCGGCTGGCGGATGAGCGCGCACATCTCCGACAACGACGGCCTCGTTCTCGACGAGTCCGCGTTCGGCGGCCGGGTCTTCGCCAAGCAGATCAGCGTGCCGTACCTCGAGGGCATCTACCGGCACAACGGCGTACCCGGGCTCGTCTCCCTGATCGAACTGACCCCGACCAGGGACAAGGCGCACCCCGCCCCGGACGGCGAACCGCTGCGTGGCAGCACCCTGCAATCGTTCCAGTGCGGACAGGACGGGGGCGACATCTACGCCAAGGCCGTCTACGCCGTCGACGACTTCGTCGCCGAGACCAACACGACCGGGCCGCTGACCGTGACCCAGGAGTACCGGTTCCGCGGCATCGACGCGGCGCACCCGTGCGAGCCGACCGAGAAGCTGTCCTGCGCCCGGTTCTGGCCGTCGCTGTCGTACCACTACGCCGGCAGCACGGACTGCCCGCGCCGCAACACGCGCACCTGCACCCAGTTCACCGCGCTGCGCACCGTGCAGCGGATGGCGTTCCGCCCGGACGACAAACTCGGCGGCGGCATCGACGCGTACCGGGACAGCCCGACCATCGACAAGGACCCGGGCACGCTCAAGACCAAGGGTTCGCGCGGTGCGATGAGGTACGAGGACGCCGACGAGGCGATCCGCAACGGCAGTCGCGGTGACTGGGACAGCATCCACCAGGCACCCGGCCCGAAGACCTCCGGACCCGGGGTCCTGTCGCCCGGCTGCGGCGAATGTGTGCACATGCACTGGGCGTGGACGTCGTTCCTCATCGATGCCCACAAGCGCCAGCGGTGGAGCGACGGAAAACCGGAGATCCCGGACGGGTCCACCCAGAGCGCCGACTTCGGCGTCGTCCGTCAGCAGGACGGCGAGGAGGACCCGTACGTCAAGGGTTGGCGCAGTCTGATCGGCAAGAAGAAGAACGCCGCTTCCGAACTGACCGGGCACACGCCGATCATTTTCTGGGAGATGACCAGCTACGGCAAGGACGACGCGACGTTCCCGATCCTGAACAACTACCGCCACGGCGGCAACGGGGCGATCTTCTTCGGCGGCTGACCCCGGCCGGGCATACAACGGACCGCCCGTCCCCTGCCGGGGCGGGCGGTCCGCTTGGCTCGCTCGTTGTCGACTGTCAGGCGGCGTTCGGGAGGCGGTAGCCCACCTCGGCCAGCCACTCGCGCAGCGACCGGACCTCCGGGGTCAACTCGCGGACCTTGGCCGGGTCACGCGGGCCGGTGAACTCGGCGGCGAACTCCGTGTAGTACTGCAGCATGTTGCCGTACTCGTCAGCACCCGGGAACCCGAACGCCCGGAACTGATCGTGAGTGACCGGACGGTACTCCACCGGCTCCCCCAGCGCGTCGGCCAGCGCCTCGGCGATCTCCTTACCGGTCAGCACATCACCGGCGATACTCACCGTACGACCCACGTACTCGCTGCCACCGCGGAAGATCGACAGCGCGACCCGGCCGATGTCACCCGACGCGATACCCGCCAGCGGCGCATCCCCCATCGGAATGTTCAGAACCAGCCGGCCCTCACCGTCCCGCGCCGGCGCCAGCGCGTCGGCCAGGTTCTCGTAGTAGAACGTGGTCCGCAGGAACGTCGTCGGCACCCCGGCCACCCGGAAGAACTCGTCCGCCTCGGCCTTCGCGTCGAAGTGCGGCACCTTGTACGTGCCCAGCAGCGTCGGCATCCGCGGGTCGTCGACCGGAATCAACTCCCGGGTGTCCTCCAGCGTCGACCAGACCACATGCTTGACGCCGGCCTTCTGCACCGCGTCGATCAGGTTCCGGACGTACGCCTGCTCCTTCTCCGGATCCATGTGCGTCCAGAAGTCAGTCACCAGGAACGCCCCGTCCGCACCGGCGAACGCCTCGGCCAGACCCTCCGGACTGGAATAGTCACCCACCACCACTTCAGCGCCTAGTTCAGCCAGCTCGCGTGCCTTGGCCGAGGTCACGTCCCGGGTCAGCGCCCGCACGTTGAAGTCGTCGCCGCCGGCCGCCAGGATGGCCCGCACCACACCGTTGCCCTGAGCACCAGTAGCGCCGACAACCGCGATCGTCTTGCTAGCCATGAGAACCCGCTCCTTGATCTTCGCGGTCCTTTGTGGGCCGCTGACCTCCACAACCACACCCCCACCCGAGTTATTTCAAAACTGAAGGACTTGTGCGGCCGGTCACTACGGTGATCTATCAACGCAGGTCAGACGGTGGCGGCGAAGCGGCCGCGACCGTGATTCTTCGCCCGGTACAGGTTCTTGTCGGCGTGATGCAGGACCTCGGGCAGCTCGTGATGCCGGCCGTGGTGGACGCCGATACTGATCGACACGGTCAGGCCGTCCGCCAGCTCGTGCCACGGATGGGCCAGCACCGCCTGCAGGATGCGCGTGGCGCAACTCTCCGCGCTGCCGGCGTTCGTGTCGGCCAGGATGATCACGAATTCGTCGCCGCCCAGGCGCGCGGCCAGGTCGCTCTGGCGGACCTGCGCGCCGAGGATCCGGCCCAGGTCGGCCAGCACGAGGTCGCCGACGTCGTGGCCGAAACCGTCGTTGACCGCCTTGAAGTGGTCGACGTCGACCATCAGCACCGCGCACCGGGTGTCGCGCTCCGGTTCCCGGCCGGCCGGTTCGCCGACGGCGGCCAGGTAGGCCTGGTAGCCGCGCCGGTTGGCCAGCCCGGTCAGTTCGTCGATGACGAAGTCGCGGCGCAGCTGTTCGTGGTCACGGCGGCGCCGCCCGACGGCGATCGCGTCGCGCATGACGTCCATGCGGTCGAGCCGGTCGTTCCAGCGCAGCGCGGCCAGCTGGTCGCCGTAGCGGATCGCGGCCGGCGTGGTCCCGGGCTGTTTCGCGGCCAGGCTCAGGGCGAGCAGGTGAGCACTGCCCGGCAGGTGCACCTCGACGTGGGTGGCGGGACCGTCGGCGAGGGCGGCCGCCCGGCCGTGGTCGCCGGCCCGGGCGGCCCGGATCGCGGCGCCGAGCGCCGTGATATTGGCGGGAACCGGCGGCGGCGGTGCACCGGTCGCGGCGAGCGCGGCGTTCAGGTGCTGCTGGCCGTGGTACTGATCGACCCAGCTCGGCGGCCAGTCCGCGTCGGTGGGGTCGCGGTCGGTCAGCGCGGTCGCGGCCAGCACGCCGGCCTGCTCCCACTCGCCGATGGCGGCCAGGGCGCAGGCCCAGTCGAGGACCAGTTCGCAACGGTTGATCGTGACGACCAGCTGCTGCCTGCGGGCGGTGTCGCTCCAGCGCCCGGACGTCTCGCCGGCCAGGGCCTGTTCGGCGAGGGTGAAGTAGTCCAGCGCCAGTTCCCAGAAGCCGAGCTCGTGGGCGACGTTGCCGACCTCGATCAACGCGGCGACCCGGTGCACGACCGGTTCCTGCGGGCCGGGGTCGTCGAGGGTGACCACGGCCTCCACGAGCAGACGGGCCGCGGACTCGGCCCGGGTGGTGGTGCTGCCGCGGCGGTCGGCGGCGCGGGCCGCCTTCACCGCCGTGGCCAGGGCGAGCAGCGAGCGCTCCGGCAGCCGGCCCGCGATGGTGAGCATGGCGTCCACGTGCGCGGTGTCGTCCGCACCGTCCTCCAGGCCGGCCAGGGACCGGGCGAACTGCAACAGCAGAAGGACGTCGTCCCAGCCCTGCTCGGTGGCCTCATGCTCGGCGCTCTCGACCCGGTCCGCGTCGTGGTGGCCCTGCGCGGCCTCGACCAACTGGTAGGCCAGCTCGACGGCCACCTCGTGCGGAACTCGTGATCGCTCGGGCCCGGGCACCTTGTCCCCTCGCAGCGTCAGGATCTCGAACAGCCGAACCTACACCGTCCCGCATCGGCCGCCGCGCTCCTCAGTTGAGCCCATCTCAGCGCATTCCGGCCCGCTCCGGGGCACGGATCACCCAAAACCCGCTCGTCGTAGCGGACCCCCTGCAACGGCCACACCCCCCGCCGGCCCCCTTCCCAGGGTCATGCCGAGGCGTCCGGCGGCCGAGCGCTGCGGTCGTTGCCGGCCCGATCAATCCCACATCCGGCCCCCGAACATGGCAGTCAGCCGGGGCAACGCCACATCCGGATCGAGATAGACCTCCTCGTCGCCCCGGCGCGACACGGAACTTTCGGAATCGCGTGCCCTCACCGCGGCGTAGATGTCCTTCGGATCCAGTTCACGCCGCTCGTACTCGTGGACAGCGGCGAACTCGAGCTCCTCGAACCACGGGTACTCCTCGTCCGGCCAGTCCCGCGGATGCCGTTCGGCCAGCCGCCGCACCTCGGGCTCGTCGGCCAGCAGGTCGGGGTCGCCGGCCACCCGGTCCAGGGTGCTTCGGCCCAGACCGACCAGCCATGCCTGGAACCGGCAGAAACTGTCGTCGCCGCAGCCGCACAGGATCAAAGCGGCGGCCTCGCCCATCAGGTCACCGTCCACCCGGCCCATCTGCTCGTCGAGGTGATCGTGGAAGTCGAGCAGATCCGCCACACTCAGCCCGGCCAGCGTCTGCGTGATCCGCTCACCCCGCGCAGCCGGATCGGTGCCCCGCCTCGAACCCTCGATGATCGCCCAGAACCCGTCGATGTCCATGTCGGCCCCGCCCTTCGAGCGCCCGATGATAGTGCGTTCGGGTAGATGGGCCAGCAGCCGTGGATGTCTTCGGTGGCGGGGATACCCGGGGGGCCGTCCAGCGGCGACCGGGTAGGTCATTATGCGGCCGGCCAGGCGTAGACAAGTTCGTGGCGCAGATCGGCGGCGGCGCGCACAGCGTCGGCGTCGGCAACGCGTGTGATGACGTCGTCGATGTCGGCGACCTCGACGACGGCCAGCGGCAGTTCGCTGTCCGCCGGCTGCTGCTCGATGAGGTCGAGCTGCTGCGGTCGCAGCAGCTCAGTGCGAGCGTCCGCGATCATCTGGCGGGCCCATGGCTGCGCTGTGGCGAGCGAGCGCAGCAGGAAGACGGTTCTGGCATGGCGGCGTGCGGATTGAGCCTGCAGCTTGGCGCCTGAGGTGGAAGACGCCTCGATCACGACTGTTCCCTGGGTGTATCCCGACATGGTGATGTTGCGGGCGGGAAAGCGCCACTGCTCGGGTGGGTCGGTCGGCCAGAACTGCGAGACCACGACGCCGCCGCCGTTGATGATGCGGTCGGCCAGGGGCGTGTTCTCGGGTGGATAGACCTTGGCGGCGATTCCGGCGCCGATGACCGCGACGGTGCGATGGTCGCAGTCGAGCACAGTGGTGTGGGCGACGGTGTCGATGCCACGGGCGAGTCCGGAGACGATCACGATGCCGGCGTCGCTGAGGCCGCGGGCCATGCGCGCGGCCCGGGCCCGGCCGTCCGCGGTTGCCTCGCGGGTGCCGACCACGGCGATTGAGCGCGCATCGGAGATGTCGAGGTGTCCGCGGTGGAACAGGAACGGCGGCGCGTCGGGGACCATCCGCAGGTTGGCGGGATAGTCCGGGTCCAGGACGGTGGTCAGCTGGGCGTCCGCGGTGGCGGCTGCCGCAAGTTGCTGTCCGAGGAAGTCCTCGGCCTGATGTTGGGCACCGGCGTCACCGAGGGCCCATTCGAGGATGCGGCGTGCCTTGTCGGCCTTGGGCGACTGCTCGCCGATCTCGGCGTTGTACCAGTGGTCGAGCGCCTGGGGTGTTTGCGCGGTGCGGGCGAGCAATGACCCGTCGATGCGGCCGAGCTCCGGGTGACGCAGGGCGCACAGGATCAGCAGCCGCTCCCGGTCGGTGGCACGGATGTCGATCCTGGAGGGCGTCGGGAGCCCGGCAAAGGCGTCGGCGTCGGGTCGCTGCGGCTGATCGTCGTCGCGCTCGGATGACCCCCAACGGCGTTTGCACGCTGCTCTTGGCCCACGAGCCGTGGCCGGAGAGGGTGCGCACCTGTTCGGCCTGCAGCGTGCCGGCGATGGCGGCCAGCGACAAGCCCTGATCGCGAAGCTCGGCGACCCGTACGGCTGCGGCCGGGAGCGCGGCCGCGGGCCGGCCCAGTCGTACGCCTCTGCTGCGGGCGGCAGCCATGCCCGCTGACACCTCTGGGCGTCGCTGCGCTGGTTCTGTCGCCATGAAGCCGACCGTACAGAAATAGGTCCAGGAAAGGGGCACCGGCTGGGCCCGCTGTGCGGCGCCTGTACCTGATATGCCGCCCGGGCTATTCTCGGACTCATGGAACAGGACACCAGCGCCTCGCGCAGCATTACGGAGATCCTGGTCGAGCGCGGGGTGCCGATCACCGAGGAAGGTAAGGCCCGTGCCGGTCAGCGTCTGCGTGAGGCGGACGAGCGCCGCGATCTTGCCGGCCGCGCCGAGTTCCTTGCTCGGTTGCGGACGCCGCGTGCCGCGGCCGCGTGACTGACGGTCCGCGCACCGAACGCCTTGTCCTCGACGCGTCCGCCGTCGCTGCCTGGATCCGCGGCTCGGTCGCGGTCGGTGAGCTGATCGCGGAGATCGACGAGGAGCATGGCGCGGTTCTGCTGCCGCTCCCCTGCCTGGTCCGGGCCGCGCACGAGAACGGGCTCCTCGAGACCGGCCTGTTGCAGATCCTGGTCGAACATCCCGCCGTCTTCGTCATCTCTGATGATCCGGCCGATTGGTTGGCCCTGGCCGCGATGAACGCCATCGTTGACGGTGCCGACCGCGCGTCTGCTGCCCTGCTCGCCCTGACGGCGGGCGTGGACATCCTCACCCGTGATGCGTCCTGGTACCAAGGTGTCAGCGACGGGCAGATCGGCCTGGAGTTCGAGGACTGACCGGCTGCCACCGGACCGGGGTTACTCGGCATCCGCGGCGGTCAGTTGTGCGGCCAGGGTCTCCAGGGTCATCTGGACCGAGATCGGTGACGAGGTGCACGCGTCGTCTGCCAGGGCGAGGACGGAAGAGCTCAGCGAGCTGGCGATCCGGGATCACCGTCGGGTCGCCGACCGAGGCTGCCGGCAGAGGTGTCGGCGCCGCGGCTGCTGCGGCTGCCGTCGCGTTTGCGGCCGGTGAGTTCGAGTAGGACGGCCAGGAGGACGCCGATGGTCAGGCAGCTGTCAGCGACATTGAAGATCGCGAACTTCTCGCCGCCCGGCGCGAAGGCGCTGATCATGTCGACCACCTGTCCGTGCAGGAATCCGGGGGCCCGGAACAGCCGGTCGCCGAGGTTGCCGATCGCCCCGCCGAGCACCAGGCCGAGCGACACGGCCCACGGCACGGACCGGAGGCTGAGCGCCATCCAGCCGATCCAGCCGATCACGACGACGGTGATCAGCGGAAAGATGAACGTGTAGTTGCTACCCAGGCTGAACGCCGCCCCGCTGTTGTGGGCCAACGACAGGTAGATCAGGCCACCGAGGATGCGGACGGGCTGGTTGGGGTCCAGATTCGCCACGGACAGTTGCTTGATCACCTGGTCGGTGACTACGGCGACCAGGGCGATGCCGGCGAACAGCGCCAGAACGGGGCCGCGGGGCCGGGTCGCCGGTGCTGGGGTCGCCGGTGCTGGGGTCGCCGGTGCTGGGGTCGTGGAATTCAGTGTCGCTCCTCCGTCTGCTCCCAGGGCACCAGGGCGAGAGTAGCCGAACGGGCCACCAACGGCGTACCTACCTGGCTGCGGTCTTGGCGGCCGCTATCGTGGCCGCGCGGCGGGTCAGCTCGCGGGACAGTTCGGCGACCGCCGGCGAGTGGTCCGCGGTACGGGTGGTCATCTGTACGTTGCGGGCCAGGTTGCGCGGCGCGGAGACGGTCAGCAGCCTCAGGCCTGATCGTGGTGCGGCAGCGGTCCGGGGCACCAGCGCCACCCCCATCCCGGCCGCCACCAGGTCGAGCACGACGTGGTAGCTGTCCACCCGGCAGGTGATGCGGGGCTCGAATCCGGCCAGCCGGGCCGCCGTCTCCGTCACGGCCTGAAAGCCCTGGTCCGCGCGGTTGGCGACCCAGTCCGCCGCCGCGTAGGCGCCGAGTTTCACCGCGGATCCCTCGACCGGGCCGAGCCCGGCCGGCACGGCGAGCACCAGCGGCTCGGTGAACAGGGGCACCTGGGTCAGCGCCCGCAGGTCCGGTTCGGCGAATCCGGCGTACCGATGGGTCACCGCCAGGTCGATCTCCCCGGCCCGCACCGCCGGCAGCGCCGCCTCCGGTTCGATCTCGACGAAGCTCAGTTGCAGCCGCGGGTGGCGGCGGCGCAGCGTCGCCAGGGCGGGCACCGCCAGGCGGCGTGCCGCGGTGGCGAACGCGCCGACCCGCAGCCGGGCCTGGCCGGCGGCTCCGGCCGCCGCGACCGCCTGCGCCGCCGTCTCCAGGTCCGCCAGGATCCGCCGGGCGTGCTCGACGAGCAGCTCGCCGGCCGCGGTCAGGCGCACGCTGCGCGGGCGGCGTTCCAGCAGTTGCGCGCCGGTGTCCTGCTCCAGCGCGGTGAGCTGTTCCGAGGCCGCCGCGGCGCTGCACCCGAGGGAGCGGGCCGCCGACGCGATCGAGCCGGTCTGCGCGAGCGCCACCAGCAGGTGCAGACGATGCGTCTTGAGCATCGGAAAAGCCTTCTCTCAGCATCACCTCAACAGGTTTCCCCGACGAGCGTACGAAATCAGACTGGAGCCATGCCGGCGAGCCCTGCGCACGAAAGAGACAGCACGATGACCCTGCGCGAGATCACCGCCCCGACCTGGGCGGACCTGCGGAAGGCGTGGACGCTGGTGCGTGCGACGCTGCCCGCCACCCCGCTGGTCGGGCGCGACCCGGCGTACAAGGTGGAGAGCCTGCAGCCCACCGGCTCGTTCAAGGTCCGCGGCGCGCTGACCGCCCTCGCCGCGATCCCGGCCGACGTCCCCGTCGTCACCGCCTCGGCCGGCAACCACGGACTCGGCCTGGCCTGGGCGGCACAGCGACTCGGGCGCACCGCCACGATCGTCACCGCCACCACCGCGTCGCCGGCCAAGGTCGCCGCGCTCAAGGCGCTGGGCGCCGATCTGGTCCAGGTCGGCACCAGCTACGACGACGCCGAGCGGCATGCTCTGCGACTGGCCGCCGAGGGGGCGCGGTTCGTCTCGCCGTACAACGATGCCGCCGTCATCGCCGGGCAGGCGAGCATCGGCTTCGAGCTGGCCGATCAACTGCCGGGCCCGATGACCGTCGTGTGCGGGGTCGGCGGTGGCGGCCTCGCCTCCGGCCTCGGCCTTTGGGCAAAAAACCAGTCCGGCGTACGGGTCGTCGGGGTGGAAGCCGCCGCCTCCCGGGCCGTGTCGGCCGCGGTCGCCGCCGGCCGGCAGGTCGACGTCGAGGTCGGGCCCACGCTCGCCGACGGCATGGGCGGCAACATCGAACCCGGCTCGATCACCATCGGCCTGGTCGCCGAGCACGTGCACCAGCTGGTCACCGTGACCGAGCCGCAGATCCGCGCCGCCATGCGACACCTCGCGCTGGAACGCGGCATCGTCGCCGAGGGATCCGGCGCGGCAGCGGCGGCCGCGGTTCTCGCCGGTCTCGTCCCCACCGACCGTCCCGTGGTCGCGGTGGTCTCCGGCCGCAATCTCACCGCGCAGAGCCTCGCCACGGTGCTGCTCGACGGTTGAGCCGCTGCGGCGGTTCCGTTCGCACGACGTACGCAAATCGGGTTTTGGAGGGTTTGTCAGTGCCCCCCTGATCTCTGTACGGCACCGGCTGACCGACCTAGCGTTGTGTGCATGACCGACACTTCCGGTGGCCGCGCGGCGCAGGCCGAGATCGGCGAGTTCCTGCGCTCGCGGCGAGCCCGGATCACGCCGGAGCAGGCCGGGTTGCCGCAGCGGGCCGGGTCGCGGCGGGTGCCGGGGCTGCGCCGCGAGGAGGTGGCTCGGCTGGCCGGGGTCAGCGTCGACTATTACATCCGGCTCGAACGTGGCCGGGCCGCCAACGCCTCCGAGGCGGTGCTGAGCGCGGTCGCCCGCGCGTTGTCGCTCAACGACCTGGAGCGCAAGCACCTGTTCACGCTCGCCGCGCCGGGGCGTTCCCGGTCGCGGCCCCGCCCGCTGCCGCGCCAGCAGGTCCGTCCGGGTCTGCGCCGGCTGCTCGACGCTCTCACCGACACCCCGGCCATCGTGCTGGGGCACCGCACCGACGTGCTGGCCGTCAACGACCTGGGTCGCGCGCTGTTCACCGACTTCGACGCGCTGCCCCGGCGGGATCGCAACATGGCGCGCTTCGTCTTTCTCGACGAGGCGGCCCGCGGCCTCTACGTCGACTGGGACGACGCGGCGCGGGGCATGGTGGCGACCCTGCACCTGCATGCCGGGGCCTACCCCTACGATCCGCTGCTGGCCGAGCTGATCGGCGAGCTTTCGGTGCGCGACGACGACTTCCGCCGCTGGTGGGCCGATCATGACGTCTACCAGCGGACCCATGGCACGAAGCGGTATCACCATCCACTCGTCGGCGACCTCGTTCTGGGGTACGAG
Organism: Actinoplanes sp. L3-i22; assembly: GCF_019704555.1. Taxonomy (NCBI): domain Bacteria; kingdom Bacillati; phylum Actinomycetota; class Actinomycetes; order Micromonosporales; family Micromonosporaceae; genus Actinoplanes; species Actinoplanes sp. L3-i22. Next base: position 4,813,403 of record NZ_AP024745.1, on the reverse strand, counting down.
GCGGTCATGCTCGCCGACGACCCCGAACAGTTGCTCGGCCTGATCACCGCCGAACGCGGATCCCCCTCGGAGGACGCGCTCCGACTGCTGGCGACGCTGGAGGCCGCCGCCAGCGCCCTGCCTGGCTGACCGCACGTCTTATTACTGAGCACGACATCTGGAGTAGCGCCATGCCCAAAACCATCATCATCACCGGTGCCAGCGACGGCATCGGCGCCGCCGCCGCGAGACGGCTGCACGCCGACGGTCACACCGTGGTTGTCGTGGGCCGCTCGCCGCAGAAGACCCGGGCGGTCGCGGACGAGCTCGGCGCCGCTCACTTCCTGGTCGACTACACCCGCTTCGACGATGTCCGGCGGCTGGCCGGCGAGCTGCTGGACGCCTGTCCCCGCATCGACGTGCTGGTCAACAACGCCGGTGGGGTCTTCGGTGACCCGGCGCGCACGGTCGACGGCTTCGAGAAGACGCTGCAGGTCAACCATCTGTCGCCGTTCCTGCTCACCAACCTGCTGCTGGAGCGGCTGCTGGCCGGGCGGGCGTCGGTCATCCAGACCTCCAGCGTCGGGTCCAAGCTGTTCGGCCACCTCGACCTCGACGACCTGAACAACGACCGGAATTTCTCGCCGAACAAGGCTTACGGGGACGCGAAGCTGATGAACATCCTGTTCACCCGGGAGCTGCACGAGCGCTTCCACGACCGGGGGCTGTCCGCGGCGGCCTTTCACCCCGGGTTGATCGCCACCAGCTTCGCCTCGGACACCACGAGCGCGATGCGGTTCGTCTACGGCAGCGGGCTGCGCCGGCTGTTCATGGGCTCGCCGGAAAAGGGCGCCGAGCAGCTGGTGTGGCTGGCCACGACGACGGCCGGCCAGGACTGGCGATCCGGCGAGTACTACGAGCGCGGCAAGCCGGCGAAACGGCCCAACCCGCAGGTCAAGGACCTGCAGCTGGCCGCCCGACTGTGGGAGCGCAGTGCGGCGATGGTGGGCATGGCCACGGTCTGAGCCGCGCCACGGCACGGCCCGGGTGGGCCGTGCCGTATCGGGTGCTCAGCGGACCTGGTCGCCGCCGTCCACCACCAGCGTGCTGCCGGTGATCCACTGCGCGCGGCCGGAGGCCAGGAAGAACACGGCTTCGGCGATGTCCTCGGGCCGGCCCATCCGCCCCAGCAGGGCTCCGGCGTTCATCCTCTCGAACGGGATCCCGAACGCGTCGCCGATGTCGCGGCGCACCTGGTCGCCGCCGTCGGTGGCGACCGTGCCGGGCACGACGACGTTGACCCGGACGCCCCGCGGCGCCAGTTCGGCGGCCAGCGCTCGGGTGTAGGACTCCAGGGCGGCCTTGGCCGCCGCGTAGTGCGCCAGCGACGGAATGACGCTGAGCGTGGCGCTCGACGAGATGTTGACGATCGCCGGCTCGGTGCCGCCGGTCAGCGCCGGCAGCAGCGCGTTGGTCAGCCGGATGGAGCTCAGGAAGTTGATGCCGGTCGAGTCGAGCCACGCCTGGTCCGGGATCGCCGCGACGCCCTGCGGGTAGGCCTGCGCCGCACCGGCGTTGTTGATCAGGACGTCCAGTCCGCCCAGCGCCGCGACGGCCTGCTCGGCGACGTGCTGGGCGCCGGCGACGGTGCCGAGGTCGGCGGCGACGTGCACGACGCCGTTGGGCAGATCGTCGACCGGCGTGCGGGAGGTGACCGCGACACTCGCCCCGGCCTGCAGGAACTGCCGCACGACGGCCGCCCCGATCCCCCGGGTGCCGCCGGTGACCAGGACGCGTTTGCCGACCATGTTCGAGCTGTACTCCACGTTTTTGACCATGCGTTCAACTACAGCAGTACTTGACCATCCGGTCAACTATCACCAACGTCACCCTCCTTTTCTGGAACGTCCGGTCAATTACTGGTACGGTGCCGCCATGGGTCGCCGCCGGACGTTCACCGAGACCGATGTGGTTGCCACGGCCGGCGAGGTGTTCGCCCAGAAGGGCTATGCCGCCACCACGCTGGAGGACCTGGTGTCCGCGACCGGCCTGGGCAAGCAGAGCCTGTACAACGCCTTCGGCGCCAAGCGGGACCTGTTCCTGCGCGCGCTGACCTCCGAGACCGCCGATGCGGTGGCCGCGGTCGAGGAGGCCTTCGCCGAAGGTGACAGCACCCCGCTGGAACGGATCAAGGCCCACCTGCTGAAGCTCGCAATCACGTTGAGCGGCCCCGAGCGGCGGCGCTCGCTGGTCGCCAAGGCCACCATCGAGCTGGCCGACGGCGACGCCGAGGTGGCCGGATCCGCGCTGCGGGCGTTCACCGACCTCGCCGGGATCTATCGCGGCTGCATCGTCGAGGCTCAGCGCTCCGGGGAGGTCGACAGCGCGGCGGATCCGGAGGCGCTGGCGGACTTCTTCGTCGCGCTGACCCGGGGGATGGAGATGCTCGGGCAGGCCGGCATCGGTCGCGAGCAGCTGACCGGCATCGCCATGACCTCGCTCGACGTGCTGCCCCGGGTGCACCCGGCCGATCCCCGGTAGTCCCCCGCCGTGGCTCTCCCGATTGACAAACGGACACGCTGTCCATATCTTTGGCGAAGGTAAACGGACAGCGTGTCCGGATCGCATGCTGAGAGGCAGCAGCCATGAGCAACACCATGTCCGGCGTCGTCGCCGTCGTCACCGGCAGCAGCCGGGGAGTCGGCAAGGGCATCGCCGTCGAGCTGGGCCGGCGCGGCGCCACCGTCTACGTCACCGGCAGGACCGTGACGCCGGGGTCCCACCCGCTGCCGGGAACGGTCGGCCAGACCGCCGACGAGATCACCGCGGCCGGTGGCCGCGGCATCGCCGTCGCCGTCGATCACGCCGACGACCAGCAGGTCCGGGCCCTGTTCGACCGGGTCGCCGACGAGCAGGGCCACCTCGACCTGCTGGTCAACAACGCCTCGATCCTGGCCGCGGACGCCACCGAGCCGCCCCCGTTCTGGACCAAGGGCCTGCAGGCGGCCGACCAGATCACGGTCGGCCTGCGTTCGGCGTACGTGAGCACGCACCTGGCCGCCGGCCTGCTGCTGAAGTCCGCGCGCGGCCTCGTGGTCAACATCTCCTACTACGGCTCGGTGTCGTATCACCTCGACCCGGCCTACGGCGCGACCAAGGCCGGCCTGGACAAGATGAGCTGGGACATGGCGCAGGACTTCGGTGCCTACGGGGTCGCCGTGGTCTCGCTCTGGCCCGGGCCCACCAGCACCGAACGCGCGCTCGCGCTGCGCCCGGACCTCGGCGACGGCCAGGACCGGGCCAACACCTCGGAGACGCCGGCGTTCACCGGCATGGTCATCGCCTCGCTGTACCGCGACCCCGACCTGATGGCCCACAGCGGCCAGGTGGTGATCGGCGCGGAGGCCGCGCTCGCCTACGGATTCGCGGACGTCAACGGCAAGCAGCCACCCAGCCGGCGCGCCCAGCTCGGATCGCCGAACAGCTATCCCGGTGGTTCGCACGCCCGCGGCTGGTCGTCACCGGCATCGCGATAGGTTCAGCCATGGCCTTCGACACCAAACCGATGCGTGCCGACGCCCGGCGCAACTACGAGGCGATCCTGGCCGCCGGCAAGATCGTCTACGCCCGGTCCGGGGTCGACGTCCCGTTCGAGGAGGTCGCCCGGCAGGCCGGGGTCGGCCAGGGCACCCTCTACCGGCACTTCCCGGCGCGCGAGCACCTGTTCGTGGCGATCATGCAGGAGCGCGTCGACCTGTTGGAGGCGAAAGCCCGCGAGCTGCTCGACGCGCCGGACGTGTGGGCGGCGCTGACCACCTGGCTGGATCTCTACGACCGCAGCGCTGCGCAGTACCGCGGGATGAGCTCGCGCGTCGGCGAGGCCCTGGCCGACGACACCTCGCCGGTGGCCACCGCGTGCGCGCCGATGAAAGCCGGCTTCGCCGAGCTGTTCGAACGGGCCCGCCGCGAGGGCGCCGTGCGCCTGGACGTCACCGCGACCCAGTTGCTCACGCTGATCGGCGCACTGCCCAAGGACCAGGCCCGGGGTACGAGCGTGCAGCCGTACCTGGCGCTGGTCCTCGACGGCCTGCACCGGGTCTGACGCCGGGCGGGCGTCGGCACAACGCCGTACCAAATCGGAAGTTGATCTGTTTTCATGTGCCCTCCACAACTCTCGGTTGCCTTCGGCAGCTGAGACCGGGCAAGGTCCGGATCTGTGACAGCGGGCTAACCTGATGTCGCAATCGACCTTGAAGGGGCTGGCGATGGCGGATCTCGACGAGGCAGCGTCGATCTTCACGGGGGTGCGGCCGCGCCTGTTCGGGATCGCCTACCGCATGCTCGGCAGCGCCGCCGAGGCCGAGGACCTGGTGCAGGATGTCTGGTTGCGCTGGCAGGCCACCGACCGCAGCGTGGTGCACAATCCGGGCGCGTTCCTGGCCACGACCACGACCCGGCTGGCCATCAACGAGCTGCAGTCGGCGCGGGCGCGCCGCGAGGTCTACATCGGGCCGTGGCTGCCCGAGCCGGTCGACACCAGCGCCGATCCGTTCCTGGGGGCCGAGCGCGGGGAGGCGCTGGATCTGGCGGTGCTGATGCTGATGGAACGGCTCACCCCGCAGGAGCGGGCCGCGTACGTGCTGCGGGAGGCCTTCGACTATCCGTACGCTCAGATCGCCGACATTCTGCAGTCCACCGAGGCGGCCGTACGCCAGCAGGTCAGCCGGGCCCGCAAGCACGTGGCCGGCGACCGGAAGATCCCGGTGCCGGAGACGGCGCAGCGCCAACTGCTGGCGACCTTCCTCGAGGCGGCCCGCTCCGGCGATCTCGAGGCGTTGGAGCAGCTGTTCGCCGCCGACGTGGCAAGTGTCTCCGACGGCAACGGCGCCAAGCACATCGCCCGCAAGATCGTCGTGGGTGCCGGGCGGGTGGCGACGTTCATCGCGGCGTTCTCGTCCTGGTACTGGGACGGCGTCGACGTGCAATGGGTGACCGCCAACGGGTGGCCGGCGGCCGTCCTGCGCCGCGGTGACACGCTGCTCGGGGTGGTCACCGTCGACGCCTCCGCGGACGGCATCGAGCAGGTGCTGTGGATGATGAACCCGGCCAAGCTCGGCGCTGCGGTCGCTGTCACAAAATAGCCGCCCTCGCGGTCTGTACTCGAGACAGCGAGAGGCAGGGGGCCCGGGTGCGGACGATCGAGGCCGTTCCGGCCGGCGATGCCCGGTCCTGACGAGGTCGTGCACCGGCTCGCCGCGGCCTGCCGGACCGGCGACGCCGAGACGATCGCGGCTGTCCTGAGCCCGGACGTGGTCGCGGTGTGTGACAGCGGTGGGCGGGTACCTGCTCCGCTGCTGCCGTTGCGTGGAGCCGGTGAGGTGGCCTGGCTGCTGCGGTCGCTGCTGCCCGGGAATGATCTGGCGGTGCAGAGCGTCAACGGGCGGGCGGGGCTGGTGTTGCGCCGGGCCGGGCGGGCGCTCGCCGTGATCGCCGTGACCTGCGTTCAGAGCCAGGTCACGGCCGTGTGGGTGGTGCTGAATCCGGCCAAACTGCGGGCCTGGCACCGCTGAGCCGGGGGCTCGGTCCGGTCGCCCAGCCCGCGGTGTCACAGAACGAGGCGGCGGTGATCGGCTCGGCCGGGTCGGCGCTCGCATCGTCGCCGAGGTCCTGATCGGTCTGCTGCGCGCCGATCCGGCGAGCTACCTGGGCCGGCAACCGCGATGGCAGCCGGCCCGGCCCGCCGCGTTCACCCTGGCCGACCTGATCAGGCTCTCAGGACCTGAGGGAACGCACGGCGTCGGCGATCACGGCGGCGACCTCGTCGGGGCGTGAGACGGCGATGCTGTGCGAACCACCGTCGAGTTCGGTGGTGGTGGCACCGATCTTCGTGGCGGTGTCGCGCTGGTAGCCGGGATCGATCGACCGGTCCGCGCTGCCGAACACCCACCAGCTGGGCACCCGCCGCCAGGCCGGTTCGACCGCGAGCGGCTCGCCCAGCCCGGCCGCCGAGATCGGCCGCTGGGTGGCGGCGCCCAGGGCGGCCTGATCGGCGGGCAGGTCGGCGGCGAACACGTCGTGATAGCGCCCGGAGTCGATGGTGAGCTCCGGCAGGTCGCTGCCCGGGACGGCCTGCGGCCGCAGCGCCGCGATCAGGTCCGGTTCCGGGTAGCCGCCGGTCGCGGTCTGCGCCGACTCGCCCTGGTCGAGGCCGAAGGCGCCGACGAACACCAGCGCCTTGACGTTTGTCGCGTTGCTTGCCGCGTACGTGGCGACCGCGCCGCCGTAGCTGTGGCCGACCAGCACGACGTCGCCGTCGGTCTGCGCGATCAGGCCGGCGACGTAGGAGCCGTCGGCGGTGAGTCCGCGCAGCGGATTGGCGACGGCGCGCGCCGTGATGCCCTGGCGCTGGAGCCGGGCGATGACCTGGTTCCAGGACGATCCATCGGCGAACGCGCCGTGCACGAGTAGGACGGTGGCAGACATGGATGCTCCTTGGCGTCGGGTGGGTCAGCTCTGGGCGATGCCGGCGATGTCCTCGCCGAGGTGGTATTCCAGTGCTGCGCGCTGCTGCAGTCCCTTGTCGAACAGCCGGGTGGCGGTGGTGCGGAACTCGGGGCGGTTGGCCGCGGCGCTCCAGAACGCGTCGGAGTGCAGCGGAAACTCGGCGTCGGGCAGCCGGGTGTACTTGTTGACGAAGGACTTGATCTCGGCGAGCGCCTGGTGGTTCCAGCCCGCGACGCGGGTGGCGTACGCGGTGACGAACGCCTCGAACGCCTCGTCCGGGATCGCGCGGTTGACGTAGCCGTACTTCTCGGCGGTGGCCCCGTCGTAGTCGGTGCCGCCGAGCAGGATCTCGAAGGCGCGGCCCCGGCCGACCAGGGCGGGAAGACGCCCGCCGGCGCCGCCGCCGGCGACCGCGGCGAAGCCGACCTCCATCTGGCCGAGGACGGCTTTCTCCAGGCTGGCAAAACGCATGTCGGTGGCCAGGGCGAACTCGCTGCCGGCGCCGCGGGCGATGCCCCGGATCGCGCTGATCGTGACCGCGGCGAGCTTGCTCAGGCGCACGGTGACGTCGGCCCAGGCGGCGTATCCGGTCGGGCTGGGCAGCGCCTCGGCCTGCGCCGGGTCGGCGGCCAGGTCCCAGTGGGCCAGGAAGAAGTCGGGGTCGGCGCTGTCGAAGAGCACGACGTTGACGGTGTCGTTGCCCTCCAACTCGGTGAGCAGCGTCTTGAGGTCGCTGATCAGCGGCGGGCCGATCACGTTGACCGGCGGGTTGTCGAAGCTCACCCGCCAGAACGTCGGCGATTCGACGGTCAGCTTCAGGTGGGTGGGCGTGAAGTCCTCGAGGAAGCTCATGAGCCGTCCCTTTCCGATCGGTGCAGGCGGGTGAACCAGCGCACCACGTACTGGGCGACGTCCGCCCAGCCGCTGTCGAAGACCAGGGAGTGACCGCGGCCGTCGAAGGCGTGGTAGTCGGTGACCGAGGGCGATCCGGCGTAGAGGTCGAACGCCTGCCGGCTGACGACTTCCGGGACCGTGTGGTCGTGGCTGGCCCCGGTGATCAGCAGCGGTCCGCGGACGGCGGTCAGGTCGACCGCGGTCGGCGACTGCGGGTCCTTCTTGGCGGCGGTGAGTTCGAAGATCGGCCGTCCGGGGCCGGGGATCGCGTACGTGTCGTACAGCTTGCGGGCCTCGTCCTTGCCGATCGCGTTGCCGAAGCCGTACCGGAACTGCCGCGCGGTCAGCGCGACGGCACGGGTCTTGTTCTTCGGGTTGCGCAGCACCGGCAGGGCGGAGCGGATCTGCGCCAGCGGCAGCTTGGTGGCCCCCTTGATCGGCGCCGGGCTCAGCGCGGCGGCGGCCTCGACCAGCCCGTCGGCCAGCAGTTTCTGCGCGATCAGTCCGCCGAACGAGTGGCCGACGACGATCGGCTTCACCGGGAGTGTCTCGATGTATCGGGCGTAGCCGGCGGTGAGTTCGGCGACGCCGAGCCCGGCCAGCGCCTCGGGCCGGTTGCGGGTGGCCGCGGCGGTGGCGGCGTCGCCGGTCCAGCCGGGCGCGTGCGGTTGGTAGCCGGCGTCGGCGAACACCTGATGCCAGGGCTGCCAGGCGGCGCTGTGGATCCACAGCCCGTGGATGAATACCACCGGTTTGACCGGAACGTGTGGTGCGGACATCAGCTCTCCTCGCGGGATGACGGCGGGCGCCGTCGGGTGCCCACTCTGACACTCTAGGTTGGAAAAAACAATTCAGATGCACCTGCTACGTTGTTTTTCACAATCCAGGTACGTGAAGGAGCAACGATGACCGCACCGATCACGAGCGAGGCGCGCCCCCGGCTCACCGGCGAGCAGTGGCAGCGATTGAGCGCCTACGGCATCGCGGCCGACGCGCCGGCCGGCACGTGGATCTTCCGCGCCGGCGACGACAGCGACATGATCCTGATCGAGTCGGGCGCGGTGGCCATCGTGCGGCCCGCGACGGCCGACGACGACGAGGCGATCGTCGCGACCTACGGCCCGCGCCAGTTCACCGGCGAGCTCAACCTGCTCACCCAGCAGTCGGCCTATCTGGGCGCGCGCGCCACCGAGGCGTCGCTGGTGCGCCGGCTCGACGCCGGCGCCTTCCGGGCGCTGATGGACCGCGACCCGGAGCTGTCCGACATCGTCCTGCGCGCCCTGATCGCCCGGCGCCGCGATCTGCGCGACGGGCAGGCCGCGCGCACCCTGGAGATCGTCGGCAGTGACGCCTCCGCGGCCGCGCTCGCCCTGCGGACCTACGCCGCCCGGCTCCAGCTCCCGCACACCTGGAACGACATCGCCAGCCCGGCCGGGGCCGCGCTCGCCCGGGCCGTCGACGCCTCGACCGGCGACCTGCCCGTGGTCATCACGCCCGGCGCGGTGCTGCGGCACGCGACGACCAGCCTGCTCGCCGAACATCTGGGCCTGTCCTACCGGCCCCGCAGCGACGAAGAGGTGGATCTGGTGGTCATCGGCGCCGGACCGGCCGGGCTGGCCGCCGGCGTCTACGGCGCCTCCGAGGGCCTGCGCACCCTGGTGCTCGACTCGGTCGCCGCCGGCGGGCAGGCCGCGGCCAGCTCCCGGATCGAGAACTACCTCGGCTTCACCTCGGGCATCAGCGGCAACGACCTCACCGCGGCCGCCGCCGTACAGGCGCAGAAGTTCGGCGCCCGGATCGCCAGCCCCTGCCAGGTCGCCGAGCTGCACTCCGAACCGGACCGGGTCCGCGTCGTGCTCGCCGACGCCACCACCATCCGCGCCCGCGCCGCGGTGATCGCCACCGGCGCGAGATACCGGGCACTGCCGCTGCAGCGCTGGGCCGACTTCGAGGGCGCCGGCATCTACTACGCCGCGACCGAGATCGAGGCCCGCGCCTGCGGCCGACAGCCGGTAGCGGTGGTCGGCGGGGCCAACTCGGCCGGTCAGGCCGCGCTCTACCTGGCCGCCCGCGGCAGCCGGGTCACCCTGGTCGTCCGCGGAGCCGACCTGCGCGCCGGCATGTCGTCCTACCTGGCCGATCGGATCCTGGCCGACCCCGCCATCACCGTGCGCACCGGCACCGAGGTCACCGCCCTGCATGGCGACAGCCACCTGCGGCAGATCACCCTCACCGGCACGCCGGCGCAGGAATGCGCGGGCCTGTTCTGCTTCATCGGCGCGACCCCGGCCACCGCCTGGCTCGCCGGGCTGGCAACCGATAAAAACGGCTTCTTGCGTACGGATTCCCAGCTGCACGACGCCGAGCTGGGTCAGCGGTGGACCGAGCTGGACCGCCGGCCGCTGCCGTTCGAGACCAGCCTGCCCCGCGTCTTCGCCGCCGGCGATGTCCGCGCCGGGTCGATGAAGCGGGTGGCCGCCGCGGTCGGTGAAGGTGCCAGCGCGGTCAGCTCGGTACACGCCGCGCTGCGCACGGTCAGCGCCTGACCCGGCCCCGTCAGGCAGAACGGTTCGGAAAGCCGTTGCGGTACACGACGTCGATCTTCTCGTCGGGCAGCTGACGCCCGTCCTCGTCGACGAACGCGACGCGGACGGGCTTGCCGGTGCGCCGGTCGAGGCGCTGTGTGGCCGGCCCGGACGGCCGGGGCAGGTTCGCGTCGCCCCACAGCTGCAGGCCGCCGATCACCACGTGCAGTTGCCGCCCGGCCTCGGTCAGGTGGTACTCGAAGTGTCCGCGGTGCCCCGGTTCCCGGTAGGCGACCTTCTCCAGCACGCCGGAGTCCACCAGGGTGGCCAGCCGCTCGGTGAGCACGTCGGCGCCGATGCGCAACGACTCGCGGAACGCGTCGAACTTCGTGGTGCCGGCCAGCGCGTCCCGGACGATCAGCAGCGTCCAGCGTTCGCCGAGGACGGCCAGGCTGCGCGAGACCGCACAGCTGGAGTCCGCGAGCTTGGCAATGGTCATGAGGGGCCTTCCTGATCCGATCGCGGCGTTGGTCATCGCTCAAAATAGCCCCTGAGTTGGTTTTTGCAACCCAGATGAGGCGGCGGCCACAAAGCGCTCTCCGGCGACCGATCCACTGCTAGGTTGTGTTTACCAATTCAGCCTGGGAGGGCTTCATGACCAGCATCAAGGACGCTGTCGTCTTCGTGACCGGCGCCAACGGCGGCCTCGGCCAGCAGTTCGTCAAGCAGGCACTCGAGCGTGGCGCGGCCAAGGTCTACGCCACCGCCCGTACGCCGCGGCAGTGGCACGACGAGCGCGTCGTGCCACTGCGGCTCGACGTCACCAGCGAGGAGTCGGTCGCCGCCGCGGTCGCCGCGGCCGGGGACACCACCGTGGTCATCAACAACGCCGGCATCTACACCCACGGCGACACCATCACCGGCACCTCGATGCAGCGGATCCGGGAGATCTTCGAGACCAACTTCTTCGGCGCCGTCCTGGTCAACCGGGCCTTCGCCCCGATCCTGGGCGCCAACGGCGGCGGCGCCTTCCTCGACGTGCACTCGGTGCTGAGCTGGCTGGGCGTCGCCGGCGGCTACAGCGCCGCCAAAGCCGCCTTCTGGTCGGCCACCAACAGTTTCCGGGTCGAGCTCGCCGCCCAGCACACCCAGGTCGTCGGGCTGCACCTGGGCTACACCGACACCCCGATGATCTCCATGGTCACCGACGAGAAGAACGACCCGGCCGACATCGTGCGCGCCGGCTTCGACGGCCTGGAGAACGGCGAGCACGAGGTGCTGGCCGACGACCGGGCGGTCGCGGTCAAGGCCGCCCTCTCCGGCAGCATCGGCGACCTGTACGGCTTGACCCCAGCGGCCGGCTAATTACTCGCCGTTGAATGTTGGCCGTGTAATCCGTCGGTTCTGAGGCCGCTTCGGGGCAGGCTGTTCCTCTCGCTGTGGTGCGAGAGGTGATGCCGGGTGGGCCGACGCTCTGGACCCAAAATGGAGAGGGGCACACCGAACAAGGTCAATGAGCAGACCCGCGACCGGATCTGCGTGATCGCCCGGTGTGCCCCCGACCCCTCGGCCAGCAGTTCTCCACCTGGTCACTGTCCAAGCTGCGTGACTACCTGATCGACTCCGGCTACCTTGACGCGATCAGCACCGAGACCGTCCGGCGGATCCTGCACGAACGCGGCGTCACCTGGCAGCAGCCGAAGACCTGCAAGGCCAGCAACGACCCCGACTTCACATCGAATATGTAGAGATCGTTAAAGAGGCCAAAAGATTTAGTCGTAGTTCTTGCGCTGTCTGGAAGTTTGCGGATCTGTGCCGCTTGAACCAGGTGGGCTAGCGAGCGAGACCGCGATCAGTAAGTCCCACAAAAAGGCCGTTCACCTTGGCAGATCCCCGATGGCGTCAACCGCTTCCTTCTCGGCTTCGATTGGCTGTCGTGATAGGGCGCGCGGAATCCTCGCGCTGCCGCTGCTCTTTGCGCTCCTGGCGTTCGCGCTCCCAGCGTTTTGCCTCTTGCTCGCGCTCACGAGCCCATCGGCGTTCTTCTCTGCGGTCCGTAAGCCACTGCGTGACAAGATCGCCGGCGCGAGTCCCAAGGACGCCGATCACCGCAATGATCAACGTCACGTTGGACCCGCCTGAGGTCGTATCCGCGGCGAGCGTCACGCTTACATGCTGATGCCACCGGCCAAGGTCGACTCTGTCGGCTTGCCGACTGTTGACGCCTGCGGGTGAACCCGGGGCGAATGACGGCTGTATCACTCGGTGCGAGGCGGGCAGGGCAACATCGATGGACGATTATTGATACCCTCACGCGGTTCGTTACCAGGCGGAGGAAATGTGGAGACTCCACAGGAAGCAACGATCAGGATGCAGCGACTTGTGGGCAAAGTCGCGTTCCTGCTCACTTTCATTTACATCATGATCCTGATAAGTGGTGCGGCAAGGCTGGTAAGTGGGGTGGAGACCAACCCTGTGGTTTGGGGTTTGTTCTTGCTGCCGGCGGCAGCGTTTGTTCCGGCGATGATCGATGCGGTCAAGCTTCACAGAACGTCTGATCCCGATAGCCTGAAGCCGCTCTGGCGGCATTGCGCCCTTTACACCGTGATCGGGCTGGTTCTCCTCATCGCTACCGCCTACTCCATCATTGCGGTGAACGGGTCATGACGCTCAATGTCGATCCGGAAGCATTGAGAATCTACGCGACCCACCTTGCTGGGCTTAATCAAGCGGCCCAAAGGGCGAAAGATTATGTCAACAAGTACGGCGCACTGAACGTTCATCAGCAAGGTCTAATTGGAAAACTGGTTGGCTTTCATGACAACTATGTCGACGATCTGAACAAGATGCTCGACCAGCTCGCCAAACTTCTCGAATCCTCCGGTGGTGCGCTGACGAAGTCAGCCGCCAGCTATGAGAACACTGATAGATGGTCGGCGTCTCAGATCGATGATTCACTTCCACAGATACCTAGGGCGAAAGCTAATCCACCTGGGGCGAGAGCTAATCCTTCACGGGACTAGCCGTCACTGAACGGGGAATTCAGTGCAGGATGACAACTCTCAGGCGCTAACTGTACCGGGGTGGAGAGACCCTACTGACTACCTCGTCGAACCTGGCGAACCTGACGAATCAATCAGCAACGGATTCGTCAACCCGCTCGACCTTTTCAACGCTATCAGCCCTTCAGCCTGGCTCAATGAGGCTATCGAAGGAATCACTGGAGTTGACGTCTTCGGATGGTTCACCGAATGGCTTGCCGGGGACTGGGAGGGAGTCTGGAAGTTCGGCGACGCTATGACCAATCTTGCTGGGTGCATGCAGCAGATCGGCGTCGATATTCAGGCCGGTTTTAGTCAGGTCGATGGTGTCTGGGACGGGAATGCAAGCGATGCCGCCTACGCCTACTTCTCGAATCTAGCCACCAAGACGAGCGGTCAGCAGGTAGCGATCTATCCCGGTGGGGAGACGTACCATAAAGCAGCGACAGGGGCGTGGCAGGTTTCCAATCAGCTTGGCAACGTTTTCCAGGCTCTTGCGGATAACGCCATTTTGTTCGGCCTAACTGTGGGCGCAAGCGGCGCTCTCATGGGGACCGGTGTCGGTGCTGTCGTTGGTGGTGCGGGCATGGGAGCCGCCGCCCTGATCGTTCTGGATATGCTCACGCTCATCAACAGGGCTTCTACGATCATCAACACTGCCGGAACGGTTATTCTCGGACTCCTCGGGGAAGGCATGTCGCTCGCTTACCAGGGTGGCGACCTGTCGAGCGTTCCACTTCCTAATGCCCCCTACGTCTCACCTGAGATGTGAATCAATGAATGATGAATTAGAACGTCAGATCGAGACGACGGTCAGCTCACCGCGGGTGGCGCGCACCGTCAAGGACAGCCTAGAACGGTTGAAGAACGGCAACGGCGGCCCAGAACTTCAAGAGATCGCCCGTGGCCTTCTTGACGGCAGCATCACGCTGCGGGACCTGACGCGAACCTCGATCTACTCGGGCGTGTTCATGGATCAGTTTCAGCGGTACAAGGACTGGGAGGCCGGCCTTTCCGAGGAGCAGCGTGCGGAGTTCGAGCGGGAAACCAGAGAGGCGTACGGTCCGGACGCGCCCTTCCGCGACCGCTGAGACCGTCAGTGCGGTTGCATGCGCGTACCGCAACGTTTTCGCTGCTCAAGCCATAACCTCCCACACAACAGCGAGAGCAACAGCCGGCCCTAAGCAGCCTCAGAACCGACGGACTACACCGCCAACGGTCAAAGACGAGGCACTAGCTCGACCGCGCGGCATACCCGCCACCAGGACGTGGCCCGCCGAACACCGGCGGCCACGCTGCGTGACGGGGCCCCAGATGTGGGTCCTCACCGGGCACCCAGGTTCCGTTGGCTGCGCCTCGTTCTGCCGAGCATTTCTGACGACACCGTTCGACGTGCCGACCTGACAAACGCCCGTCCACTTCTCGGCCAGCCAGCGCCGTCAATGGGTAGTGCGGCATCCACTTCGGCGTCACCCTGTGGTCACGGACGGCGGATTGGCTGATCGACATGCCCACTCGTCGTCAACTTCTCTCCGGCGCCGCCATCGCCGCCGGTGCCATCGCACTGCCCGGCGGCGGCGCCGCGTACGCGTCCGCGCCGGCCGACCTGTTCCCCATCGGTGTGGCCAGCGGCGACCCGCTGCCCGACGCCGTGATCCTCTGGACCCGCCTGATCAAGGAGGGTGGCCTGCCGCACAAGGCCATCGAGGTCGACTGGCAGGTCGCCCGCGACGAGCACTTCCGGCGGGTCGTCCGCTCGGGACGCACCTACGCTCGTCCCGAGCTCGCACACTCGGTGCACGTCGACGCCCGCGGCCTGGACGCCGGCCACGAGTACTTCTACCGCTTCCGGGCGCTGGGGCGGATCAGCCCCACCGGCCGAACCAAGACCGCGTCCGCGGCCAGCTCGCTGCGCTTCGGCATCGTCAACTGCCAGGACCTGCAGAACGGCTACTGGCCAGCGTACCGGGGACTGGCGGACGAGGACCTCGACGTCGTCTTCCACCTGGGCGACTACATCTACGAGTACGACCCGTCCAGCGTGTACGCCGATCGCCGGCACACCACCCCGGCGACCCTCGGCCTCGACCAGCTCGTCACGCTCGACGACTACCGGGCCCGGCACACCCAGTACAAGGGCGACCCGGCGCTGCAGGCGGCCCACGCGGCGTTCCCGTGGATCGTCACCTGGGACGACCACGAGACCGAGAACAACTACGCCACCCTGACCGACGAGGTCGACGACACCGGCGCCAAGCGGCAGACCCCGGCGGAGTTCGCCAAGCAGCGGGCGGCCGCGTACCAGGCGTACTACGAGCACATGCCGATCCGCGCCAACCTGCACCCTGGCAGCGCCGATCTGCGCATCTTCCGCCGCTTCGACTACGGGCGGCTGGTGCGCTTCAACGTGCTCGACACCCGGCAGTACCGGACCGACCAGCCCGGCGGCTTCTCCGGCGACTTCGGCCTGGCCGAGGCCGGGCTCGCCAACACCACCGGCACGCTGACCGGTGAGGACCAGGAGCGCTGGCTGCTGCACGGCCTCGACCGCAGCCCCGCCCGGTGGAACGTCATCGCCCAGCAGGTGATGATGAGCCGCACCAAGTTCCCCAACCCGACCGGCGCCGGGCCCACCACGCTGGCCAACCTCGACCAGTGGGACGGTTACGCGCCGCAGCGCACCCGGCTGCTGCAGCACCTGCACGACGCCAAGGTCGCCAACCCGGTGGTGCTCGCCGGCGACATCCACTCGAGCTGGTTCAGCGAGCTCAAGCTCGACTTCGACCGGCCCGAGCAGGCCTCCGTGGCGGTCGAGTTCACGGCCACCTCGATCAGCTCCGACTTCCCCGCCGCCTACGATGCGCCGATCAAAGCTCTAAACCCCATTCTCAACCCGCACGTACGGTATTTCGACGGTTCCCGCCGTGGATACCTGCGGTGCGCGGTCAACCGCCACGAGTGGCGCACCGACGCACGCACGGTCGAGACGATCGCCGTACGGGAGGCTCCGGTCACCACCACCGCCTCGTACACCGTCGAATCCGGCACGTCCACCCTGGTCACAAGCTAGTCACGCCGTTGACCCGCGGGTTTTCGCAGGTCGGCTCGGCGGCCAAGACACTGGTCGGACGAGCCTGAACCGGGCCGATGGCCGGACATGCGTCCGGCCATCGGCCCGGCGCGACCGTCGGACGCGATCCATCAACCTCGTCTCGACCAATTGTCAAGACGCCACGTTGAAATCGTGCGGCCACGCAGCGATTCTTCCTTTTACCGCCCGGTCTAGGCTCTCGCTATCCAGAACGCGGTCGACCTCGGGTTCTTTGTCATTCATGTATTCGTCGTCGCCCCGATGTGCCCTCAAGTCCTCGAGGAGTTCTGCCTCCTCAGGAAGTTCGAAGTAGCGATACGCCTCGATCGCATGCCGGACCTGATCGTCGCTGTTGGTCTCCATTGCGTGGATGATGCCGTCGCTCTCGACCGCACCAAAAACTCGCTGGATGCGGGAAAGCATGAGCAGGCCACGCGGCACACTCTCGCCGGCATTGCCGGCAGAGGCCACCAGAAGGGCCTCGTTCCAGATCTGCCCGTAAGGACTGATCATTTTCAACCCCTGGAATCGACTACTGCGCCGACCGGCGTGATGACTATGCCGCCCGGGCGGTGAACAACGCCCGGTGCAGCATCGCGCGCACCCGGTCCCCCGCGCCCGCCCGGCCCACCATGTCGCCGTCGGCCATGGCGCCCGCCGCCATCGGGAACGCCAGCATCACGTCCTCCATCGCGACCTGCGGGTGCACCAGCCCGGCGTCGAGACCGCGGCGCAGCAGCGGCTCGAATGCCGCGATCGTGCGGGCCGACAGGCCGGTGAGCCAGGTCAGGTCGGCCGCGGACAGCAGCCGCGACAGACTCCGGTTCGCCATCTGCTGATCGAGCACGAAGTCGAACAGGATCACGATGCCGCCCGCGGTCTCGCGCAGCTCGGCCGAGCGCTGTTCGATCAGGGCGACGTTCTCCTCGAAGATCGTCACTGCCAGCTGTTCGCGCGTCGTGAAGTGCCGGTAGAGCGTCGTGCGGCTGACCTCGGCCAGTCGCGCGACCTCTTCGAGGGCGACATCGGCGCCGCGCTCGGCGAAGACCTGGCGAGCCGCGTCCAGCAGCCGCTCGCGATTCTGCACGGCGTCTCGCCGCATCGTGCGCTGCACCTGGTCCGACATGCTCAGCACCTTACTAGTCACTATCCGTACATTAATGTACGCATTCTCACGATCACCGTGCCGCAGCCCCTGGCAGAAACCTAGCCACGATCCGTACACGGGTGTACGTTTCTGTAACGCCGGGGAAACGAAGCCGCCAAGGCCTTCCGGCGAGCACCCACCACCCTGACCCACTCCGCAGCGGATCCGTTTCCTCCCACGGCCGAAGCCGGGGGTTTCCACGGAAGGCATTCGATGACCATGCACCTGCCCGCGCGCGACATCCCGGTTCCGTCGCTGCTCAGCCCCGAGGCGCAAGCCCAGCTCACCCAGAATGCCGGCATCTCGAATCCGCCCTGGCCCGCCCAGGACGACATCGAGGCCTGGCGGGCCCTGATCACGCAGATGGATCGGATCGGTGTGGCCGGACTGTCGATGATGGCCCAGCACATTCCGGCCAAGACCAAAGAAATCAACATCGACGGCGTACGGGTGTATGTCGTGACCCCCGACGGCCTCGCGCCCGACGACCCGGCCGTCTACCTCGATGTCCACGGCGGCGCACTGCTCTGGGGCGGCGGCGAGAGCTGCCGGGCGCTGGGCATCATCACCGCCGGCATGGTCGGCGCCACGGTGTGGGCCGTCGACTACCGGATGCCGCCCGACCACCCCTACCCCGCCGGGGTCGACGACTGCATCACCGTCTACCGCGCCCTGCTGCGCGAAACCGGGCCGGAGAACATCATCATCGGCGGCAGCTCAGCCGGCGGGAACCTGGCCGCGGCCGCCATCCTCAAGGCCCGCGACGAAGGATTCCCGCTCCCGGCCGGCGCCGTGCTGATGACCCCCGAGATCGACCTCACCGAGTCCGGCGACTCGTTCAGCACCCTGATGGGCCTCGACACCGGGCTGACCAGCCGCCTCATGCCGGCGAACCTGCTCTACGCCGGCGGGCACGAGCTCACCGACCCGTACGTGTCCCCGCTGTTCGGCGACTTCACCACGGGCTTCCCGCCGACCTTGCTGGTCAGCGGCACCCGGGACCTGTTCCTGTCCAACACCGTCAACATGCACCGCGCCCTGCGCCGAGCGGACGTCGACGCGCAGCTGCACGTCTTCGACGCCGCCACCCACATCGGCTTCATCGGCGCTCCCGAGAGCGACGACCGCACCCGCGAACTGCGCCGATTCACCGATCGGCAATGGCACCGGAAAGGACCACGCGCATGAGCGCAGTGACGACGGTCCGGGGCGACATCGCCCCGGAGCAGCTCGGTTACACCAGCATGCACGAGCACCTCAACGCCGAGTTCTCGCTGATGGCGAACCTGATCAAACGCTACGGCGCGCCCGAGGTGCCCGCGGCCCTGCTCGAGCTGCGCACCGACAACCTGGCCTTCCTGCGCGACTTCGGCGCGATCATGTCGCCGGCCTGCGCCACCGCCGGCGACGTCGAGTTCACCGCCGCCGAGCTCACCTACTTCAAGCAGGTCGGCGGCTCGGCCATCTGCGACGCCTCACCGATCGGGCTGCGCGGCGACGTGCGCGAGCTGCTCGCCGCGTCCGAGCGCGCCGACGTGCACGTCGTGTTCGCCACCGGCCTCTACGTCGCCGACGCCCGCCCCGCCGGCTTCGAGAACCGCGACGAGCACGACCTGTACGCCTTCTTCTCCCGCGAAGTGAGCACCGGAGTCGAGGACACCGGCCTGCGACCCGGCATGCTCAAGTGCGCGCTGTCGGCCGTCGACCCGGCCGCGCCCCTGCACGCCAGTGAGGTGACGACCCTGCGCGCGCTGGGCCGGCTGTCCGCCGAGACGGGCCTGAGTCTGCACGTGCACACCGCGTTCCCGATGTCGTCCGAGCAGGTTCTGCGCGGCCTCGAGATCGCCCTGGCCACCGGCATGTCCCCGGACCGGCTCGTCATGATCCACATGGACTCGTTCCTGCGGCCCTGGGACGCGCTCGACTCCTACGTCGCCGATCCCGACGCGGTGCGCACCGTCTCGACCGAGCTGCAGCGCAAGGTCCTCGACCACGGCGTCAACATCGGCTTCGACTCCTGGTCGGCGACCACCGCGATCCTGCCCGACGACTACGACCGCGCCAAAGGACTCGTGCAGTTGCTGCGCGCCGGCTACGGCGACCAGATCGTCCTGGGTCACGACACCGCCAGCAAGGTCAACGGCAAGGCCTACGGCTATTACGGCTACACCCGCTTCCCGCAGTTCCTGCCGCCGGTTCTGACGCGGGCCGGGTTCGGCGACGACGTCTACCGCACGCTGGTCGTCGACAACCCGGCCCGCATTCTCGCGCACTGACACAGCGACTGCCGCATCGACGATCCGAGGCCGGGGCCGCCGTCGTTCGCGACGGCGGCCCCGGCGCCGGTCAGTCGAAGGTGACGACCACCTTGTCGGTGGCGCCGGGGCGCCCGGCCAGGTCGATGGCGCGGGCCGTCTCGGCGAAGGGCACCAGATCGCTGACGATCAGCGCGTACTTGTCGGTGTTGGCGGCGATGTCCGCGGCCACCTCGGCCATCTCGCTCGGGTGGCCCATCGAGTGCACGATGGTCAGCTCGGACGGGATCAGCTGCTGGAAGTCGACCTCGACGCTCTGGTGGTAGATCCCGACGATGCCGAACACCGCGCCCAGCTTGGGCCCGGCGAAGACCGTGCGGGCCACCGCCGGCACCCCGGCCGCGTCCAGGTAGATGTCGGTGCCCGGCAGCCCCGGGCGCCCGAAGGCGTCGGTGCCCTCGCCGTGCAGCTCGACCAGCCGCGCCCGGACGTCCTCGGTGCTGGAGTCGATGACCGCGTCCGCGCCGAGCTGCAACGCCTTCTCCAGCCGGCTCGGCTGCACGTCGGCGACGACCACGTGCCGTACGCCGTGGGCCTTGAACGCCAGCAGCGCGCCCAGCCCGACCGGCCCGGCCCCGAACACGATCGCCGTGTGCTCAGGCTTGGGGTTCGTCCGGTCGACCGCGCGACGGGCGACCGCCAGCGGCTCGGTCAGCGCGGCGACGTGCCACGGAACGTGGTCGGGCAGCACGATCACGTTCTTGCCGGCGACCGCCGCCCGCACGGCCAGGAACTCGCTGAGCGCACCCTGCGGCCCGCCCCCGCCGATGATCGCGTCGGCCACCCCGGTCGGGTCGATCACCACGTGGTCGCCGACGGCCAGGCCGGTGACCTCGGCGCCGACCTCGACGATCTCGCCCGCGGGCTCGTGTCCCATCGGCGAGGAGGCCGCGCCGGGCATGATGCCGCCCTGCGCCAGCGCGTGTGGGTCGGCGCCGCAGATGCCGCACGCCTTCATCCGCACCAGCACGTCCCGCGGCCCGGCAACCGGCCGCTCGACCTCGATCGTCGCGAGCCGGCCGGGCCCGGTGACAGTCACGCTCTTCATCGACGTACCTCCATGGTCAAGTTCTTGCCCAATAAACGTACACTATTGTACGTTTACTGTTCCGCATCGAGGGAGGACCGACAGATGAGAGTGCTCGTGATCGGCGCCGGCGTGCTCGGCACGGCCTACGCGGCCAAGCTCGCGCAGGCCGGGCAGGACGTGACGGTCGTCGAGCGGTCACCGCAACGGCTGGCCCAGATCCGCGAGCACGGCCTGGTGATCGAGAAGATCGGCGAAGACAGACAGGATTGCGTACGTGTCCCGGCGCTCGACCGCATCGACGCCGGCGCCGAGTTCGACGTGGCCATCGCGATCGTCCGCAAGCCCCACCTCGACGCCGTGCTGGCCGAGCTCGCCCCCACCCCGATCCCCACGCTGCTGTTCATGGTGAGCAACGCACAGGGCCCGCGCGTGCTGGTCGACGCCGTGGGCGAGCGCGCCCTGGCCGGCTTCCCGGGGGCCGGTGGCGAGCGCGCCGGGCACGTCGTGCGATACCGCATTCCGCCCAGGTTCATGCAGCAGACGATGCTGGGCGAGCCCGACGGGTCGCGTTCGGACCGGGTCCGGCAACTGGCCTCGATGTTCGACGCGGCGGGCTTCTCCGCCGCGGTCTGCCCCGACCTCGACGCCTGGCTCAAGTCGCACGAGAGCTTCGTCGCCGCGACCGCGAACGCGACCTACGCGGCCGGCGGCGACGCGCACCGGCTCGCACACGACCCGGAGCTGCTACGGCTGTGCGTGCGGTCCATCCAGGAGCTGTACGCGACCCTCGACGCCCTGCGCGTGCCGGTGCTGCCCGGCTGGTTCCGGCTCTGGCAGCGACTGCCCCGGCGCGCCATCGAGTTCTCGTTCGGCCGCTTCCTCGACAGCGCCGCCTGGGAACTGGGCACCAGCCAGATCAACAGCATGCGCGACGAGGTCGAGCTGATCAGCCAGGAGCTGCTGCACCTGGCCGACACCGCGGGCACCCCGGCCCCCGCCTTCCGCGAACTGGTCAACCGATCGAAAACGGAGCAACTGTGAGCAAGACCTGGTTCATCACCGGCACCTCGCGCGGGCTCGGCCGCGCCTTCACCCAGGCCGCCCTCGAACGCGGCGACCGGGTCGCGGCCACCGCGCGCAACACCGCGGCGCTGGCCGGCCTGGTCGACGCGTTCGGCGACGCGGTCCTGGCGCTGCCCCTGGACGTCACCGACCGCACCTCGATCGACGCCGCGGTCACGGCGGCCCACGCCCACTTCGGGCGGCTGGACGTCGTGGTCAACAACGCCGGCTACGGGCTGCTCGGCATGATCGAGGAGGTCTCCGAGACGCAGTTGCGCGACCAACTGGAGACCAATTTCTTCGGCGCGTTCCGGGTCACCCAGGCCGTGCTGCCGATCCTGCGCGCCCAGGGCCACGGCCACCTGGTGCAGATCTCGTCGGTCGGGGGCGTCACCGCGTTTCCGTACCTCGGCGGCTATTACGCCTCCAAGTGGGCCCTGGAGGGCCTCAGCGAAGCCCTGGCCCGCGAGGTCGCCCCCTTCGGCATCGACGTCACCCTGATCGAGCCCGGCCTGTTCGACACCGGCGGCATGGCCGCCAACGTGCGCGCCGACCCGCTGCCCGCCTACGACCAGGTCCGGGCCGTCTTCTTCGCCGGCAACGCCAACCAACAGGCGGGCGATCCGGCCGCTGCCGCAGCCGCTCTGCTGCGCGTCGTCGACGCCGATCAGCCGCCGTTGCGGGTCCTGTTCGGCACCGGCCTGGCCCCGATGGTCCAGCACGTCTACGCCGACCGGCTGGCGACCTGGGCCGACTGGGAGCAGGTCGGCGCCGCCGCTCAGCACTGAGGCCGTTTCCGCCCTGGCAACTATCCGTACACAGATGTACGTTTCGTATTCGGTAACGCGTACGAAACGGAGATGGGTGTCATGGAAGGTCTGAAAGACAAGGTCGTCGTCTTCGCCGGCGCCGGGGGCATCGCTACCGCGACCGCCGCCCTGCTCGGCGCGGGCGGCGCGAAGATCGTGGTGAGCGACATCGTCGAGGCGTCGGCCGCCTTCACCGCGCAGGCGGCCCGCGACGCCGGCGGCCAGGCGATCGCCACGGTTGCCGACATCTCGGACGAGGATCAGGTCGTCGCGCAGATCGAGCTGGCGATCAAGGAGTACGGCCGGATCGACGGCCTGTTCAACGTGGCCGCCAACATCAGCCCCGAGCAGGTCGCCCGGGACACCGACGTGACCACGATCGACCTGCAGGCGTGGCAGCGCACCATCGACGTCAACCTCACCGGCTACCTGTTCACCCTCAAGCACGCGCTGCCGCACATGATCGCCGGCGGGGGCGGCTCGGTGGTCAACACCATCTCCAACGCCGTCTACGCCGGGATGCCCGACAAGGTGGCCTACCAGGTCACCAAGGCGGGCGTGAGCGCGCTCACCCGGCACGTCGCGCGCCGCTACGGCAAGGACCGGATCCGAGCCAACAGCCTCTCCCCCGGCCTGGTGCTCACCGAGCAGACCAAGCTCAACCTGCCCGAGGCGTACCGGGAACTGATCTTGCAGCAGACCCCGTCCTGGCGAAACGGCGAACCGGCCGACCTGGGCGCCACCGCGGCGTTCCTGCTCTCCGATTTGTCCGCCTGGACCACCGGCCAGGTCTTCAACGTCGACGGCGGCACCACCATGCGCGCCTGAACAACCCTGGATCGACGTGGGCGAGCGGCGGGGCCGGGTCAGAGACGGAAGCGGTCGGAGACCAGCCGGAGCTGGTGCGAGAGGGTGGCCAGCTCGACCGCGGCCGCCTCGGTCTGGTTCGCCGCCTCGTGGGTGCGGACGGTGGTGTCGGCGACCCGGTAGCTCGAGTCGCCGGGTTCCGGAGTCAGTAGCGGAACTTGTCTCGGGAGCTGCGCCGGTTCAACCGAGCCGGTAGGTCGTCCAGGTTGTCGCCATGGCGCAGCTGCTCGTTCGGCTCATGGCCCTGGGGGAAACGCCGCATGGTTACGACGAAGCCTTGGACCAGACGGTCCTCGCGCAGGTCGCGGTAGGTGGCTTCGACCATCACCTGGCTGTCGTCGGCGCGCCGCAGCGAGCAGAACACCACGCCGTCGCCCGCGCTGTCGAAGGCCTGGCGCAGCTGACCGCGATCGTCGGGATCGACCAGGTCGTCGAGGGTGGCCAGTGGTGGCAGGTCATCGACGCCGAGCAGCTCGCGCAGCGACGGACTGGCGTAGCGGACGCGCCGGTCCGGGTCGATCACCACCATGATGTCCGCGCTGTTGCGGATCACCGCGCGCAGATAGAGGTCGCTGTCGCGGCGCCCGACCGCCTC
This sequence comes from Actinoplanes sp. L3-i22, assembly GCF_019704555.1. Classification (NCBI taxonomy): domain Bacteria; kingdom Bacillati; phylum Actinomycetota; class Actinomycetes; order Micromonosporales; family Micromonosporaceae; genus Actinoplanes; species Actinoplanes sp. L3-i22. The sequence continues at coordinate 4,789,544 of NZ_AP024745.1, read as the reverse complement.
CACGAGGCAGATGCGATCGAGCGCGAGCGCCGCCTGACCGGCCAACACCTCCAGGGTGTCGCGGGTGGCGCTCAGGGTGTCGCGGCGGCCGACCAGGGTCAGGGCGCCGCCGCTGGGCCGGGCGACGTCGAGCGGCTCCAGCCAGAGCGGACAGACCAGCGTGGCGTAGTCGCCCTGCACGCTCCCGGCCCACCAGCTGCGGCGTGGTGGGCCGGCGCCGGGCACCGCTTCCGGCGTGAGCTGGCGGTCCTCGACGGCGAAGTCGGTGCTGCGGATCGCGGCCGGTGGCATCAGCTCGGCGATCGCGGCGCGCACGGCCCGGTCCACGGCCGCGGTGTCGGCGGCGGCGACCAGCGCGGCGCTGGCCTGGCGCAGGCCGCGCTCACGGGTCAGGGCCTGGCCGTTGAGGGTCACCGAGTCGGCCAGCCGCGTGATGGTCAGCAGCAGCGTGATCGCACCGGCCACGGCGATCACCACGCCGTCGCCGACCGTCCCGTTGACCGCCTCGATCATCAGCACGACCGGCGGGGTGGCGACCGAGATGCCCAGCAGCGCCGCCCAGCGCACCCGCCACGGGCTCGGCCGCGGCGTCACCGGGTCGGTGAGCCGCAGCATCGACGGGTGCAGCGCGGCGGCGCCCCAGGCCAGGTAGAGCACCACGAACCCGGACTCGCTGAGCCGGCCCGGCCACAGCGGCTGCGCGATGTCGCTGACCAGCACCCCCACCGCGCCGATGACCAGCAGCACGGCCGAGAGGTTGCGGCCCACGGCGACCAGCAGCCGGACGACGACCGCGAGCAGCAGCAGGGCGCCGATGACGTACGCCCCGGAGACTTCGCCGATCTGGCCCGCGTCGCCGATGACGAACACCCAGACCGCCAGCAGCGTCGAGCACGCCAGCGCGAGCAGGTCGATCAGCCGGGCCCGGTCGACCAGGATCGCGCCGACCCGGGTCAGCTGCAGCAGACAGCCGGCGACCAGCACGATCATGACGTAGAAGCAGACATCGGCCAGGCCGGGCCGGTTGAGCGCGGTCAGCACGTCGCCGGCGGTGCTCGCCGCGATGGCGCCGGCCAGCAGCAGCCAGGGTCCGCTCCGGGCCGGCCGGTGGCGACGGACCCCGTAAACGATGGCGGTCGTGCTACCGATTCCCAGCACGGCCCACGCGATGGCCCTCAACACACCCAACTAGTACCAGTGGCCCGTCTCGCGTCCAAGTCCCTGTTACGCCGATCGATCGACGCGTTCGGTCACTTCTGGTATTTGCTCATGTCGTAGGTGTGGACGGCGGCGGGGTCCAGGACCGTGCGGTAGTTGTACGCGGCGCAATCCTGGAAGGTCGCGATGCTGATCTTGCTCGCGGAGCGCTGCAGGACTCCGCGGGACGGGCCGTTCGAGCCGATGCCGGCCCGGTGCACCATCCATTCGATGTCGCCGGCGTCCTGCATCAGGTACCGCAGGACCGCTTCGTTGTCGCGGTGCTGGCCCTCGTAGCCGCGGGCCACGCTCTTGCGGATCGTCCAGACAACCGGCGAGAGGCGCCGGCCCGGGACTCGGGTCAAGCCGCCCGCCTGGTAGAGCAATCGTTTGACGCCGTGTGCACGCATGGCCGGGATCAACGACCGTACAAAAGCGGTGTTGATGTTGTGCTTTTCCTGGGTTTTCCGGTCGCCGAGCATGGCGACCACGTAGTCGGCGCCGGGTACCAGGCCCGCCCAGTCGGCGGCGGTGTGGATGGATCCCGGGTGCACCCGCAGATCGGCGCCGGTCGAGGTGAGCTTCTCGGGATTGCGGGCCAGGGCTCTGACTTTGTGTCCCGCTTTCAGGGCGAGGGCGACGAAGTGCTGACCCGTCTGGCCGGTGGCGCCGAATACCAGGAACGTCTTCTGCCGCATCATTTCTCCATGTCGGCGTGCAGGCCGAAGGTGACTCCGGTCAATTTCTCGGACGCGATCCACAGCCGGCGCGCCAGTTCGGGGTCGCGGGAACGTTTGGAGCGGCCGATCAGTTCGGCCCCGCCGCGCATGTGCAACGCGTGCTCGGGGCCGGTGAAGGCGCCCGGCGGAATGTCGGCGGTGGCGGCGAACAGCACCGGCAGCGCGCCCTGCTCCGGACTCTGGGCCAGGTAGCGCACGGCGAGCCGGCTCAGCGTGCCGCCACTGCCGCGGGTCATGTCGGTGGCGACCAGGCCCGGATGCGCGGCGGCGGCCAGCACCGCGGAGCCGGCGGCGGCCAGCCGGCGCTGCAGCTCGGTGATGAACAGCAGGTTGGCCAGCTTGGACGCGGCGTAGACCCGGGATTCCCGGTACGGCGTGCGCTCCTGGAACAGGTCGTCGAGGTTGATCCGGGCGGCCCGCTCGGCCTGCGAGGACAGCGCGACGACGCGCCCGGTGACGTGCGGCAGCAGCAGGTTGGTCAACGCGAACGGGCCGAGGTGGTTGGTGCCCAACTGCAGCTCGAAGCCGTCGGTGGTGCGCTGCCGGGTCGGCGAGGAGACGCCGGCGTTGTTGACCAGCACGTCGATCGGGCCCTGCCAGTCGTCGGCGAACCGGCGCACGGAACTCAGGTCGGCCAGGTCGAGCGCTCGCACGATCGCCCCGCCGGGGATCGAGGCCGCGGCGGCGGCCCCCTTGGCCGGGTCACGCACGGCCAGCACGACCCGGGCGTGCGCGGCGCCGAAGGCTCGTGCGGTGGACAGGCCGATGCCGCTGGTCGCCCCGGTCACGACGACGGTTCGCCCGGTCAGGTCCGGAAGTGGGAAAGGCTTCGAGGTCATGCCACCAAGCTAGGCAGTGTCTAGAAAATAGTCAACGTCTAGAATCTAGTCGGCGTCTACCGCTGCGGTATGATCAGCGGATGAGGCGGCCCTTCCACCACGGCAACCTGCGGGCGGTCCTGCTCGAACAGGCCGAGGCGATGCTGCGCGAGAGCGGCGTCGACGGGCTGTCGCTGCGCGAGCTCGCCCGGCAGGCCGGGGTCAGCCACGGCGCGCCGCGCAGCCACTTCATCGATCGGCAGGCGCTGCTCGACGCCCTCGCCGAGCAGGGCTTCGACCGGATGGCCGAGCAGGTGGGGGCCGCGCTGCGCACCCCGGGCCCGATCCGGGAGCGGATCCGCCTGGTGGGGCGGGCCTACGTCGGCTTCGCCGTCGACAACGCGGCGCTGATGGAGCTGATGTTCGCGGCCAAGTCGAACGACCCGGCCGGGCCGGTCAACGACGCCGCGGTCCGGCTGTTCACGCTGCTCGACGGCACGCTGGCCGATTCCGCCGGCGGCCGGGCCGACGATGGCGCCCGGGAGCGGTTCAAGCTGCTGTTCGCCGCGTCGATGCAGGGCACGGCCGCCCTGATCACGTCGCGGCGGATCACGCCGGCGCACGGCGAGACGCTGGTCGACGACGCGACCGATGCGCTGCTGACCTCGCAGCTCGGCGCGCAGGTGCTGCCTCGCCGCTGAGCGGAGCCGGTCACCACACCCGCGGCCGTATCGTTGTCATCCCCCAGACGCTCCTGCCGCTCTCTGGAAAGGGCCGTGCCGTGAGCTTCGACGTCATGCTCGTCCCCCGTCCCGGCAGCCGCTGGCAGCTGGATGCCGCCGCTTTCCGCAGCGCCGCCGCGCGGGACTGGCCCGGCGCCGAGCTCAGCGCCGAGATCGTGATGGGCAGCGGCAACACCGGCGTCATGCTGAGCACCCCGGTCGGCGACGGGCGGCCGCTCAGCTGCACCCTGTCGGTCGAACCGGACGGCGACGGCTCGTTCAGCATCCAGTCCGGAACCGGGATCGAGGCCGCCGCCATGTTCGCCTGGTTCCGCGCCTGGCTCGGCCCCGGGCAGCCGGCCGGCATCCTCACGACCTCCGGGGACGGGACGACGGCCGAGGTGCCCGCCGGCGCGGGCGCGGGCGACGTCCTGGCCATCATCGACAGTTTGCGTCCCTGACGCCGTACCGTCAGCGCTTGATTTTGATCTTGATCTGGTCGGGAACTCACTGGCGCAGGTGTTCGCGCAGCCAGCTCTCGGTGTTGCTGACGTGCAGCAGGGCCGCCGCCTGCGCGAGCGGACCGTCCCGCGTGACCAGCGCCTGGTAGATCGCCTCGTGTTCGGCCACCGTGCGGCCGGCGGCGTCGCCGTCGACCAGTCCGCGCCAGATGCGCGCGCGCAGGGTCTTGCCGGAGATGCCCTCCAGCAGGCTGACCAGGGTGTCGTTGCCGGTGGCCGCGATGACCGCGCGGTGGAATGCGGCGTCGTGCAGGTTGAGCAGTTCGACGTCGTCGCCGGCGCGGCGCATCGCGTCGAGGTGCCGTTTCACCTCGGCCAGTCCCGGCTCGGCGATCCGGGTGGCGGCCAGCGCGGAGGCCGCCGGCTCGAACAGCCGCCGCACCTCCATCAGGTCCAGCAGCGTGCCGGCGTCGCCCTGCAGCAGCTCGACCGCTCCGCCGAGGCCGCCCAGCAGCATGTCCGGCTGCAGGCTGGTGACGTAGGTGCCGTCGCCGCGGCGTACCTCCAGTACGTGGGCCACCTGCAGGGCCTTGACCGCCTCGCGCATGAGGTTGCGCGACAACCCCAACTGGACGGCCAGTTCCGGCTCGGCCGGCAGTTTCGATCCGGGGGCCAGCTCACCGGACTGGATCCGCTCGCGGATGCGGGCGATGGCCTTGTCGGTAAGCGACACGGTGACTCCTTCATGGATCTCCCGGCTCGGGCCGGTGGTCATCGGCCGGATCATTCTGCGCCGGGTCCCGGCGCGCTCAGGCACGACCGGCCCACACGGGTCCGGCGGGATAGGCGTAGCGCGCCAGGGAGGCCGGGTGCATCTGCGCGTGCAGTCCGGGTGCGGCCGGCGCGACATAGCGCCCGGCCAGCACGCGCGCCGGGTGCAGGAAGTGCTCGTGCAGGTGGTCGACGTACTCGATGACCCGGTCGCGCATGGTCGCGGAGACCGCGACGAAGTCGAACATCGCCAGGTGCTGGACCATCTCGCACAGTCCGACGCCGCCGGCGTGCGGGCAGACCGGCACCCCGAACTTCGCGGCGAGCAGCAGGATCGCGAGGTTCTCGTTGATCCCGCCGACCCGGGACGCGTCGATCTGGACGATGTCGACCGCGCCGGCCTGCAACAGCTGCTTGAAGACCACCCGGTTGGCCCCGTGCTCGCCGGTGGCGACCTTGATCGGGTGCAGCGCCCGGCGCACGGCGGCGTGCCCGAGCACGTCGTCGGGCGAGGTGGGCTCCTCGATCCAGTACGGGTCGTACGGCGCGAGCCGCCGCATCCAGTCGATGGCCGGCTGCACGTCCCAGCGCTGGTTGGCGTCGACGGCGATGCGCACGTCGTCGCCGACCGCCGCCCGGGCCGCGCGCATGCGCCGCACGTCGTCCTCGACCGAGGCGCCGACCTTCAGCTTGATCTGGGCGAAGCCGTCGGCGACGGCCTGCCGCGCGAGCCGGGCGAGTTTCTCGTCGGAGTAGCCCAGCCAGCCGGGCGTGCTGGTGTACGCGGGGTAGCCGTGTTCGAGCAGCGTCGCGATCCGCTCGTCGCGGCCCGCTCGGGCCCGGCGCAGCAGGTCGAGCGCCTCGCCGGGGGTCAGCGCGTCGGAGAGCCAGCGGAAGTCGATCTGGGCGACGAGCTCGGCCGGTGACATGTCGGCGAGGTGGCGCCAGACCGGCTTGCCGGCCCGCTTGGCGGCCAGGTCCCAGGCGGCGTTGACGACCGCGCCGGTGGCCATGTGGATGACGCCCTTCTCCGGGCCGAGCCAGCGCAGTTGCGGATCGTGGATCAGTGCGCGGGCGAAGCCGCCGAGGTCGTCGCACACCTGGGCGACCGGGCGCCCGACCACGTACGGGGCCAGCGCGGCGATCGCGTTGGCCTGCACGTCGTTGCCCCGCCCGGTGGTGAAGGTCAGCGCGTGCCCGTCCGCGTCGTCGCCGGCGTCGGTGCGCAGCCGGACGTAGGCGGCCGAATAGTCCGGTTCCGGATTCATCGCGTCCGATCCGTCCAGCTGATCGGAGGTCGGGAAGCGCACGTCGAGGACGTCCAGGGCGGTGATGCGCGCCGAACCGGCCATGGTGACTACTCCTGTCGCGAGCTCAGTCCTGGGCCTTGCCACCGGTGATCCGCGAGACGATCAGCGCGCCGAGAATGATCAGCCCGTTGAGCGCCCCGATCCACTGCGCGGGGATGCCGGCCAGGGTGAGCACGTTCTGGATCATGAACAGCAGCAGGATCCCGGTGAACGCGCCGACCATGGTGCCCTTGCCGCCGTCGAGGCTGATGCCGCCGATGACGGCCGCCGCGAAGACGGTGAAGATGTAGCCGTTGCCCTGTGCCGAGGCGACCGAGGCGAGCCGCCCGGACAGCAGCAGCCCGGCCAGCGCGGCCAGCACGCTACCGGTGACGATCACGGTCCACAGCACGCGCCCGGTGCGGATGCCCGCGGCCCGGGCCGCGTCGAGGTTGCCCCCGATCGCGTAGAGCGAGCGTCCGAAACTGGTCCAGCCCAGCACGAGCACGGCCACCGCGAACAGGGTCAGGCACAGCCAGATGGACGCGGGCACGCCCAGCCACTGGGCAGTGCCCAGGTAGAGCATCGAGGGCGGCAGGCGGAAGAACGTCTGGCCGCCGGAGATGCCGGTCAGCGTGCCGCGCAACACGATGAGCATCCCGAGGGTGACGATGAAGCCGTTGAGCCCGAACCGGATGATCAGCACCGCGTTGACCACCCCGATGAGCGCGCCCACGGCCAGGGTGATCGGGATCGCCCACCCGCCGGGCAGCAGGCCCAGCCCGTGACCGGTGCCGACCGGGACGACCAGCCACGCCGCCACGCCCGGGGCCAGGCCCATGGTCGATTCCAGCGACAGGTCCATCTTCCGCACGATCAGGATCATCGCCTCGGCCAGCACCAGCAGCGCGATCTCGGACATCGTCTGCAGCACGTTGAGCAGGTTGTCCGGCTGCAGGAAGACCGGGCTGACGATCTGCCCGACGATCGCGATGATCACGATCGCCGGGACCAGGGCCAGGTCGCGCAGCCGGGCCAGCGGTATCCGCCCGCCGAGCAGCCCCGGCCGCGGCCGCGCCGGAGCCGGCCGGCTGTCGGTGAGCGCGGTCTCAGGCATCGAGGTCCACCCCTTCCATCGCGGCCACCAGTTCGTGGTCGTGCCAGCCGCGGGCGAGTTCGGTGGTGGTGCGGGCCCGGAACATCACCAGCACCCGGTCACATCCGCGCAGGTCGTCGAGCTCGTCGGAGGCGATCAGCACGCCGGCGCCGGATCGGGCGGTCTGCTCGACCTTGTCCAGCAGGAACTCCTTGGACCGCACGTCGACACCGGACGTGGGGTTGATCAGCACCAGCAGCCGCGGGGTGTCGGCCAGCGCCCGGGCCAGCACCACCTTCTGCTGGTTGCCGCCGGAGAGCCCGGAGACGGCCAGGTACGGGCTGGGCGTCTTGATCGCCAGTTGCTCGATCAGGTCGTCCGCGATCGCGTCCCGGCGACGGGCGCTGATCAGGCCGTGCGGGCCGAGCCGCGCCGGCACCGTCAGGGTGCCGTTGTCGGCGATCGACATGTCCGGGACCAGGCCCTGCCGGTGCCGGTCCTGGGGAACGAAGCCGGCGCCGGCCGCCAGGGCGGCGGGCACGCTGCCGGGCCGCGGCCGGCGGCCGGCGATCTCGATCCGGCCGCCGGCGGGCGCGCGCAGCCCGGCGATGGTCTCGGCCACCTCGGTACGGCCGCTGCCGGCGGCCCCGGCGAGCCCGACGATCTCCCCCGGGGCGATCGTGAAGCTCACCTGCCGGTAGGCGCCGTCGCCGTCGCTCAGGTCGCGCACGCTCAGCGCGCTCACCGCGCCGGCGTGCACCACCCGCCCGGATTCGCGGCGCCGGGCGGCGGCCGTGTCCCCGGTCATCGCGGCGACCAGCTCGGCCCGGGGCAGCGCGGCCACCGGGGCGGTCACCACGTGCCGGGCGTCGCGGAAGACCGTCACGGTGTCGCAGATCTGGTAGATCTCCTGCAGGTGGTGGCTGATGAACAGGAACGTCACATCCTGGCGTTGCAGGTCCCGGATCCGGTCGAACAGCCGGTGGATCGCCGCCGCGTCGAGCCGGGCGGTGGGCTCGTCGAGGATGATGAACCGCGCGCCGAACGACAGCGCGCGGGCGATCTCCACGAACTGCCGCTGCTCCACGGTGAGCTCGCCGGCCAGGGTCCGCGGATCGACCTCCACCGACCAGGTCGCCAGCAGGTCGGCGGCGCGCCGGCGCAGCGCGGACCAGTCGATCAGGCCGGCCCGGCCACGGTCGTGCCGGTTGAGGAACAGATTCTCGGCGACCGTCAGCGCCGGGATGATCGTCGACTGCTGGTAGACGCACGCGACCTGCCGGCGCCACGCGTCGCGGTCGGCGAGTCGCGGCGCGCGCCGCCCGCTGAAGCTCACCGTGCCCTGGTCGGGTGCCAGCAGACCGGTCAGGATCGAGACCAGCGTCGACTTGCCGGCGCCGTTGCGGCCGACCAGCGCGTGCGTCTGCCCGGCGGCGACCCGCAGGCCGGCCCGGTCGAGCGCGACGGTCGGGCCGAACCGTTTGGTGATGCCCGTCGCCTCGACGACGAGCCGGTCCCGGTCGTTGGTTGCGGTGGTCATCAGCCGGCGTTGCCCCACAGTGAGGTGTCGCTGCTCTTGAGGCTGGGCACGTCGCCGTAGGTCGCGCCGTCGCGGGTCACCAGCGGCGCGGAGAGCTGGTCCTCCAGCAGCCCGTCGCGGACCTGGATGATCGTGCTGTGGTGGTCGGTCGGCCCGGGTTGGAAGCTCTTGCCGGCGATCGCGTCCTTGACGTACGAGAGCGCGTACTTGGCGTAGAGGTCGGCCGGCTGCGAGACGGTGGCGTCGATCTGCCCGGCCGCGATGTCCTTGAGCTCTTCCGGGATGCCGTCGTTGGAGACCACGAAGACGTGTTTCGGGTCGTCCGGGCCGACCAGCAGGCCCTTCTGCTTGAGCACCTGCAGGGTGCCGGAGAGCGCGAAGCTGGACTGCATGTAGACCCCGCGGATGTCGGGGTTGGCGGTCAGGTCGGTCTGCAGTTTCTGCGCGGCGATCGCACCGTCCCAGTTGGTGGCCTCCCCGAACACCTTGATCCGCGGGAACGTGGCCGTCATGCACTCGTTGAACGCCTCGGTGCGGTCCCGGCCGTTGATCGAGTCGAGGCCGCCCTGCAGCATCACGACCTTGCCCGCGCCGGCGAGCTCGGTGCCCAGGAACTGGCAGGCCTTCGTGCCGTACGCCCGGTTGTCGGCCCGGACCACCATGGCGACGCTGCCCGAGTCGGGCCGGGTGTCCACGGTGACCACCGGGATCTTCTTGGCGGCCAGCTGGTCGAGCGCCGGTGCGATCGCGGCGGTGTCCTGCGGGGCCATCACCACGCCCTGGACGCCCTGGCTCATGAAGGTCTGCACGTTGGCGGTCAGCTTGGCCACGTCGTTCTGCGAGTTGGTGGTCTTGAGCGTGAGCCCGAGCTGGTCGCCGAACTGCGGCGTGTACTTGATGAAGGAGTTCCAGAAGTCGGTGTCCGAGCGTGGATAGTCGACGCCGATCACGGGTTTGCCGGTGTCGGTGGCGGTGTTGTCGCGGTTGCAGGCGCTGATCGCGGCGAGCAGGAGCGCGGCGGCGGCGCAGCGGACGACCAGGTGCTTCATCACAGGTCCCTTCCGGGCAGGCGACGGTTGCGGTACTCGGCGACCACCAGGTCGGTCAGCCGCTCGAGCGACACCTGCGAGGTCGGTTCGTCGAAGGTGATGGTGCCGTGCTGGAGCAGGTTGACCCGGTCGCAGACGTCGAGGACCTGGGCGTAGTTGTGCGCGATGATGATCACCGAGACGTCGCCGCGGGCCTTGAGGTCGCGGATCAGGTCGAGGATCAGCGCGCCTTCCTTGGCGCCCATCGCGGCGAGCGGCTCGTCGAGCAGCAGGATCCGCGCGTCGGAGTACACGGCCCGGGCGACCGCGACCGCCTGGCGCTGCCCGCCGGAGAGTTTGGCCACCTCGGCGCCGACGTCGGGGATGTTGACGCCCATGTCGGCCAGGTGTTCGCGGGCCAGCCGGCGCATGGCCCGGTTGTTGAGCAGCGGCCCGACGCGCAGCTCCCGGTTGAGGAACATGTTGTGATAGACCGACAGCTCGTTGACCAGCGCGAGCCCCTGGTAGACCGCGTCGATGCCCAGCGAGCGGGCATGGTCGACGCTACGCAGCACGACCTCGCGGCCGTTGACCACCAGGCGCCCGGCGTCCGGGCGGTGATAGCCGCAGATGGTCTTGATCAGCGTGGACTTGCCGGCGCCGTTGTCGCCGATGAGGCCGAGCACCTCGCCCTGGTTCAGGCGCAGGCTGACGTCGCGCAGGGCGGTCAGCGCGCCGAAGCGTTTGACGACGTGTTCGACCAGCAGCGCGGGCTCGGCGGGCATCAGGAACCTCCGGTGCGGCGCAACCGCGACAGATACTGGTTGGCGATCATCGACAGCAGGATCGCGCTGCCCAGGATGATGCTGAACGGGTTGGCGCTGACACCGATCAGGTTGAAGCCGTTCTGCAGCTCGGCCAGGATCAGCGCGCCCAGCAGCGCGCCGATCACGGTGCCCGACCCGCCCGCGAGGGCGGTGCCGCCGATGACCGCCGCCGAGATGGCGGTGAAGGTCAGGGCGGTGCCGCCGCCGATGTTCGGGTCGATGCTGTTGATCCGGAACGCCTCCAGCAGGCCGGCGAGCGCGCCGAGCATGGCGGCGATCACGAAGTTGCCGATCTTGATGCGGTGCACCCGGATGCCGGCCTCGGTGGCGCCGATCAGGTTGCCGCCCACCGAGATGGTGTGCAGGCCCCAGCGGGTCCGGGTGAGCACCACGTGGAAGACCAGCACCACGGCCAGGCACCAGATCAGCGACGACCAGTCGGCCGCGCCGAAGACCTGCTGGATGCGGCCCTGCGCCGCCTGCGGGATCTGTGCCGGGTAGGCGTGCGAGGTGGTCAGCAGCACGCCGAGCAGCAGGTAGTAGGAGCCCAGCGTGGCCACCAGCGAGGGCACCTTCAGCTTGGTCACGATGAAGCCGTTGCAGAATCCGATGAACGCCGAGATCGCGAACGCCAGCAGGAACGCCGGGAACACCGGGAAGCCGTACAGGTCGACGGCGTAGTGCACCAGGAACGGCGCGAACGCCGCGACCACCCCGACGGACAGGTCGATCTCGCCGCTGACCAGCAGCAGCACCACGCCCACCGCGACGATCGCGACCGGCGCGGTGGCCTGCGCGATGTTGCGCAGGTTGCCGGGGGTCAGGAACACCTCGTCGGAGGCCCGGAAGTAGATCGCCATCACGATCGCGACGATCAGCACGCTGGCCTCGCGCCAGCGCACCAGCACCGTGCCGCCGCGGCGCAGCATCGGCAGCGGCCGGTGCTTGTCGACTGTTGCCGGCATCGCTGGTCCCGTCACTGGTGGGCGATGGCGCCGGAGCGGTCGACGAGTTTCACGTCCGGCGACGAGCCCTCGTACCGGGTCTGGTTGGCTTGATAGGTCCCGACGTTGTCCTTGGTCACGAACAGCAGGCCGGTGTTGGTCTGCGCCGGCGACAGCAGGCCGCCGGAGATCTTGTACAGGTACAGGTAGAGGACCGGCAGGAAGCCTTGCAGGTAGGGCTGCTGGTCGATGGTGTAGTCGAGGTCGCCGGAGTTGATCGAGGCGAGGGTCTCCGGGATCAGGTCGAAGCCGCCGGCCGCCTTGAGGCCCTTGCCGCGCAGGGCGTACTTCTTGACCGTCTGGCCGATCGCCTGGGTCGACCCGGCGTCCACGGCCAGCATGCCGGCCAGGCCGGCGTGGCCCTGCACGTAGGCGTCGACGATGGACAGGCCCTTGGTGACGTCGGCGTTGGTGGCCACCGCGGTGAAGCGCACCGCGCCGCCGGCATCCTTGAACGCCTGCTGCGCGCCGTCGATGCGCGGCTGGATGTTGAGCTGCCCGGGCGTGGCGATGAAGGCCACCACCTCGCCGGACTGCACCTGCGTCAGCGCCCGCTGCCCGAGGGCATAACCGGATTCATAAAGACCCTGCCCGACGTACGCGAGGCGGTTGGTGCCCGGATCGTCGCGGGCACCGTCGGCGTTGTACGAGACCACCGGGATGCCCGCGTCCAGGGCCTGGTCGACGGGCGCTTTGAAGGCCGCCTTGTCGACCACCGCGATCGCCAGCCCGTCGGCCTTGCCGCTGATCGCGGTGTTGGTGGCGTTGACCATCTCGGCCACCACCGAGTTCTGCGAGCCGGTCCACTGATAGGAGCAGCCGAGCAGCTTGCACGCGTCCTCGGCGCCGTACTGGGTGGCGGTGAAGAACGGGTTGGTGGTGACGTGGTTGACGAAGACGAACTTCCAGTTCGGGGTCTTCGGGAAGTTCCCGATCGCGCCCGCGCTGCTCTTGCTGTCCTTGGCGCACGCCGCGAGCAGCCCGGTCGCGGCCAGCGAGGCGCTGGCCAGCCCGGTGCCGGCCAGCAGCCGGCGCCGGGTCGTCCCACGCGGATCGAGCCGGTCGGCCGCCTGCTCGACGACCCGGGAGATGTCAGCCATGTCGCGATCCTCCTGTCGGTCTTTCCGCGAGCCACGCCGAAGCGGTGGGTGGGCGCACCCGTGCGGACCACCGGGGTGTCGGCGGCCGGGGTGTGGCATATGCGGAGCTGAGCCGGTGCGGGCGGATGCGCGTCACGGGGCAGACGTCGCGCTCGGTGGCGTCGGGTGCCATCGGGATTCCCACCGTGGCCGGGCGATGCTGGTCTCACTGGACAGTGGCAATCTAACTCCCGATTGATCCCATGTCCATAGTCGACAACACCCGGTTAGGCAACGAATCGGAAACATCAAGCGTCCTTATCACCTGGTTAGACGGGATCCCTGCGGCAACCCCTGATCACATTCATGGGATGTATCGCTGGGCTCGTCATCACGACGTTCCGTTCGCCAGGTCGCATCAGATCAAGACCACATTTGCCGTACGGGTCGTCACGATCGGATCCAGCGCTGGTTGCTGCCGCCGTTGCAGGTCCACAGCACCACGGCGGTGCCGTTGGCCGTCCCGGCGCCGGTCACGTCCAGGCACAGGCCCGACCGGACGTCGGTGATCGTCCCGTCGGCGTTGAGCCGCCACTGCTGGCCCGCTCCCCCGGTGCACGAGCCGATCCGGACCTGGGTGCCGGCCGAGGTGTTCGGGGCGTCGAGACACTTGGTGGCGTACACGGTCAGCTGGTTGCCGGAGGTGGCCGTCCAGCGCTGGTTGGCGCCGCCGTTGCAGTCCCAGATCTGCACGAGCGTCCCGTCGGCCTGGCTCTGGCCGGTGACGTCCAGGCAGCGGTTGGCCCCCGCGCCGCGGATCTCGCCGGTAGGGCTGGACCCGCCGCCGAGCGCGGTGACCGACAGGTTGTCGAACTGGGCCGGCACGCCCTGCCCGGTGGCGTACCCGATCTGGCCGGCGATCCACGTGGCGTCCGTGGCACTGCCCACCGCGGCGCCGTCGATCGCCGCGGTCAGGGTGCTGCCGTCGAGGGTGAGCGACAGCCGGTGCCAGCGGCCGGTGCCCAGCGCCGTGCTGGTCCCGGCCGCCAGCGTGCGCTGGTTGCCGCCGGTGTCGTTGCTGCGGATCGACCAGGCCCCGTTGTCGGCCACCCGCAGGTAGTAGGCGCTCAGGTTCTGCGGGCCGTCGTGGTTGTAGTTGCCGGCCCGCCCGATCAGCTGGACGTAGCCGCTCTTCTCCAGCAGCACGTCGGTGGCGACGCTGTAGTTGCGCCAGTTGAGGTCGCCGAGCAGGGTGAACGGCTCGGCGTGACCGGTGGTCCAGAAGATCGGGGCCTGTTCCGACATCTGCCGTACGCATTGACCCGAGCGGCCGGCCCCGCACCCGGTCACCTCGAACGAGCCCTGATGGTCGGCCAGGTACCTGGCTTCCCGCCCGCTCGGGTAGCCGTCGAAGTCGTCGCGGTAGGGCAGCGCCAGCGCACCCTGGGCGGGACTGCTCGCGGTGCCCTTGCCCTGCCCGGTCGTGGTGGTCAGGCTGTACACGTAGCCGGGCTGGACGCTCAGCGCGAACGAGCCGTTGGCGGCGGTGATGTCGGCGCCGCGGACGAAGTGCTCGGCCGGGTTGCTCGACCGCACGTTGGTCGACCACACGTGCACGGTCCCGGCCGAGAGCCCGCCGGTGACGCTGAACTGCAGGTCCTGGGCCGATCCGGCGTCCATCGTCTCGATGACGGTGCTGTAGTCGCCGGTGGCCGGCGACCGCAGCGACACGTAACTGCCGTTGGTGCGGTTGCCGCCCAGATATCCGCTGGAACTGTCCAGATAGCGCCAGCCGGGCGCGGTGAACTGGGTCGTCTGGGCCATCACCCAGGTGTTGCGGCCGATCGCGTAGTAGCCCGACCAGGGCTGCGGCGCCACCGCCACCCCGGTGGTCGACCAGGGGATGTTCGGCGTGACCGCGGCGATCACCGGCCAGTTCAGGTACGCGGTCATCTTCCCGTCGAGGTAGTCACGGTTGATGCCCCGGGCCAGCGCCGGCGCCCCGGCGTTGTCGTCGTCGGAGCCGTTCTCGCTGGCCCACAGCGTCTTGCCGGAGTTCACCGCGTTGCTCGAGCTCGGGCAGCTGGTCTGCGCGCTGCGGTAGCCGCAGACGTAGTGACTGCCGACCACCGAGACGGCGGCCGCGAACGCGGAGTCGCGCAGCACGTCGTCGGCCGAGCCCCAGCCGAACTCGTCCGAGGCCACGATCTTCACGCCGGCGTACCCGCGCGAGTTCAGCGCCGAGCGCAGGTTCTTGTACCAGGACAGATCACGGCCGCGTTCGTTCCAGCCGCCGAGGTAGTCGATGCTCAGCCCGTGGGAGGTGGCGCACCCGAGCCAGGCGATCAGGTAGTCGATGGAGTCGCTGGACCAGAAATTGCCGTTGCCGATCCAGCCGGGTGCGCCCCACGACAATCCGACGAGTTTGATGCTCGGGTTACGGGCCTTGGCCTGACCCATCAACCACCACTCGTAGCCCCGGTCGCAATTCACGGCACCCCGGGTGTGCTCGTGGCTCGGCTCGGCGCCGGAGGTCGAGTTCGTGTCCCCGCCGATCTCCACCTTCATGATCTGCATGGCCGCGCCGTAGCCCGGCTTGAACAGATAATCGAGAATGTCGCTGCGCTGCGGTTCCGGATAGTCGGCCAGCAGGCGGCTGTTGCCACCGCCGCCGCTGATCGCACCGACGCCGTCGAAGACCCGCCCGCCGGACGCGCCGTTGATGGTGATCGCCGTCGCGGCCCGGGCCGGTGCAGGCGGCACGACCAGCACGCCGGCCAGCGTCAGCAGCAGTGCCGCGGCCCCGGCCCGGTAGCGGGATCTCCAGCTCGATCGCATCGTCATGAACACGGTCCCTTCGGCCGAGGCGATTACACAAACGTTAAATTAACGTTTCCCGGGCGACCGGTCAAATGACGTACATCAATTAGTTTTTAATGTTTCGACTTTCCCGACGATGCCCACATAACAATTTCTACAAATAATTATCATGGGTGCCGGACGAACCATTTCGATGCGGTCAATGGCTGCTCGGTAGGATTTCGGGCATGACGGCTCAGCCCGACGCGTTCAGTCTCCCGCCCCGCCGCCGCGCCGAGCGGTTGAGCGTCGCCGTCGTCACCGAGCTGGTCGAGCTGATCGTCACCGGCCAGCTCGCCGAGGGTCAGCTGCTGCCGCCCGAGGGACCGTTGAGCGAGCACTTCGGGGTCAGCCGCACGGTGATCCGCGAGTCGGCCAAACGGCTCGAGGAGAAGGGCCTGGTGATCATCGCGCAGGGCCGGGGTACGCAGGTGGCCCGCTCCGGGCTGTGGAACATGCTGGACCCGGTCGTGCTGTCCGCGCTCATCGACAACGACGAGTCGCTGGGGATCCTGGACGAGCTCACCGTCGTGCGCGGCAACCTGGAGTCGGCCATGGCCGGCGCGGTGGCCGCCAGTCGCACCCCGGAGCAGCTGGTGCGCCTCGAGCACGCGCTGGCGGTGATGCAGGAGATGCGGCACGAGAGCGATTCGTTCCGGCAGGCCGACGTGGTCTTCCACCTGACCGTGATGGAGCTCTCCGGCAACCGGCTGGCCGAGAACATCGCCAAGCGGCTGTACCTGCGCGCGCTGGAGAGCAGCCGGTTCCAGGGCCTGCGCTACCAGGACGCGTTCCGCTCCACCCTCGACGAGCACGCCGTCGTGCTGGACGCGATCAAACGCCAGGACGCCGCCGTCGCCGAACACGCGATGCGCGAGCACATCATCGGCTCCTGGCGGCGGCGCCGTTTCGAGCCGCTGCCCGCCGATCCGCCGGACTGAGCCGGCCCGGCCCCGCTCAGCGCCCGATGCGGTAGAAGGCCGACCCGGTCCCGGACAGGATCGCCTCACGTTCGGCCCGGCTCAGCCGCGCGAGCAGCGCGTCCACCGTGACCCGCCAGCCGAACGCGCCCCGGCCCAGCTCGGCGACCGGCCAGTCCGAGCCGTACATCAGCCGGTCCGGGCCGAACACCTCGAGCGCGACGTCGAAGGCCTGCCGCACCCGCAGCGGGTCGGCGCCGGCCAGGCCGGACAGCTTCGCCCAGGTGTTGGGGCGGCGGGCCAGCTCCCGCAGGTCCAGCGCCCAGGCCCGCGGGTCGCCGGCCTCGGCGATGCCGCCGAGGTGGTCCACGACCAAGCGCACGTCGGCGCAGCGCGCCGCCAGCGCCGCGGCCGCCGCCAGCTGCCCGGCCCGCACGACCAGGTCGAAGCCCAGGCCGCGCGCACCGGCCCGGATCAGCGCGGCGGTGACCTCGGGCCGGTCCAGCCAGCCCGGATCCGGATCCAGGTGCACCAGATGCCGCAGGCCGACCAGGCGGGCGAACCCGCCGGTGTCCAGGGTGTCGAGTTGGCGGTCCGGCTCGATGGTCAGGTCGATCCAGCCGACCACTCCGGCCACGCGCGCGCTGCGGTGCGCCAGCAGCCGTCGGGTCTCGGGCAGACTGTTGCTGGACTGCACGAGCACGGCCGCGTCCATCCCGGTGGCGGCCAGCATCCGGTCGAGGTCGGTGAGGCCGAAGTCGCGGTCGATCGCGGCCATCGTCGCCGGCTCGATCCACGGCTGCGGGTCGGTGGCCCGATCCCAGAGATGCACGTGGGCATCCAGGCGCGTCACCCCGCTCACGAGCTCGCCGCGGCGTCGGGAACCAGTCGCAGCCCGGCCCGCCGCGGCCGGACGTGCGGGCCGGCGGCCGCCGCCGGCGCATCGGCGGCCCGGGCTGCGCGGATCAGACTCTCGTCGACCCGGATGCCCAGACCCGGCTCGTCGCCCAGCACGATGCCACCGTCGCGGTACTGCTGATCCACCGTCAGGCCGATCGGCGAGGTCAGCGCCTGCACCTCGAAGGCCAGATGGTTGGGCACCGCGGCGGCGGCGTGCGCCACCGGGTTGCCGTGGTAGGCCACCGGGCTCACCGGCAGGTCCCGGCTGTGGGCCAGGGTCGCCACCCGCAGGAAGTGGGTGATCCCCCAGACGTTGCCGACCTGCACGATGTCGATCGCATCGGCGTCCAGCAGCGGACGGTACTGCTCGAGACCGGTCAGGTTCTCCCCGGTGGCCACCGCGGCGCGCACCCCCTGCCGGACGGCGGCGAGCCCGGCGGCGTCCCAGCGGCGCACCGGCTCCTCGACCCAGGTCAGATCGATGACGCGTTCCAGCGCGCTCACATACCGCACCGCCTGGGTCCGGTTCCAGCACTCGTTGGCGTCGAACATCAGCGCCGGTTGCGACGAGTTGCGGCCCAGCACGTCGCGCAGCGCCTGCAGCCGGCGCAGGTCGTGCGGCAGATCCCGGCCGCCCTTGAGCTTGCCCGCGGTGAAACCCCGGTCGGCGAACTGCTGGTACAGCCGCACGAGCGCGTCGTCGTCGAGCGCGATGTCCAGCCCGGAGGCGTACCCGGGAACGAAGCGGTCGAGCGCGCCGAGGGTCCGCCACAGCGGCTCACCGGCGGCCTTGGCCTTCAGATCCCACAGCGCCATGTCGATCGCGCCGATCGCGCCGAAGGTCGCCCCGGTGTGCCCGGTCTTGAAGACCCGGTCGAGCATCCGGTCGTAGAGCGCCGTCACGCCCCGCGGGTCCTGGCCCTCGACCGCGCCGAAGACCCGCTCGAGCTCGCCGTGCGCGCCCAGGCCCACGCCCTCGAGCCCGGCATCGGTCTCCAGGATCAGCACGTGCACGTCGGTGCGCGGTCCGGGCAGCACCCCGTTGGCGTCGCCGGTCGAGCGGCCCCAGTCGTGCTCGGTGGTCAGGCTGCGGTAGCCGGTGACCTTCAACGTCGGCTCCTTGTCGGTGGCACGCGGCTCACTCCTTGGTCCCGCCCGCCGTCAGGCCGGCGACCAGGAACCGCTGGGCGAACAGGAAGACGATCAGCACCGGCAGCACCGAGACCACGGTGGCCAGCGCGAGCGTCGGCAGTTGCACCGACTGCGTGCCGGCCGAGCTCGGGTTGAACGCCGGGGTCGAGGCGAGCAGCGAGGTCAGGCCCACCTGGATCGGATAGCCCTCGCTGGCGGGCAGCATCACGAACGGCAGGAAGAAGTTGTTCCAGCTCTGCACGAAGCTGAAGAACGCCACCAGCGCGACGATCGGCGCGGCCAGCGGCAACGCGACCTTGCTGAACACCTGGAACTCGTGGCAGCCGTCGATGCGGGCGGCGGCCAGCAGGTCCCGGGAAATGCTGGTGGAGAAGTAGATGTAGGTCAGGTAGACCCCGAACGGGAAGAACGACATCGGCAGGATCACCGACAACGGGCTGCCGATCAGGCCCACCTCGCTCAGTTCCAGAAAGATCGGCAGCACCAGCGCGGTGTTCGGGATCAGCATGACGATCAGCGTGAGCACCAGCAGCAGCCGCCGGAACCGGAACCGGGTCAGCGCCAGGGCGTAACCGGCCGGGATGCCGGCGATCAGGGCGATCACCAGCGCGCCGGCCGCGTACAGCGCCGAGTTGCCGATCCAGGCGATGACCGCCCCGTCCTGGAAGCCGAACAGCTGCTCCCCGTTGGCCCGCAGGCCGCCGAGGCTGCCGGCGGCGAAGGGACTGCCGGTGGTCAGTTCCCGTGCCGACTTCGTCGTCGCCAGCAGCAACCAGACGATCGGGATGCCGAAAAACAACACAAAGAACACCACAAAGACCGAGGCGATCGTACGAGTGCTCCAGCCGCCGAACCCGGGCCGGCTCGTGCCGGGTGTGCGCATCGATCAGTCCGTCTCGAACAGGCCGCCGCGCAGCACGAACACCGCCGACAGCGCGAGGGCGATCACCAGCAGGATCAGGGAGATGGCCGCCGCACCGTTGAAGTCGTTCTGCTGGAACGCGTACTGGTAGGCCAGCTGGTTGAGCGAGTAGTCGTTGGGCACGATCGCGTTGCTCGCCTGCGACAGCAGTTGCGGTTCGACGAACAGCTGGGTGCCCGCGGCCAGCGACATGATGGCCATGTACGAGATCCACTTGCGCAGCAGCGGCAGCTGGATCCGCCAGGCGATCTGCCATCGACCGGCCCCGTCGATGCGGGCGGCTTCGATCACCTCGGCGCTGATGTTGTTGAGCGCGCCGTACATGATCACGATCCAGCCGCCGGCGCCGGTCCAGAACGCGATGACGGCGAAGACCGGCGGCAGGTTTCCCGGCACGATGACCTGCACGAAGCTGGCGAGTCCGAACAACCGCAGCAGGGCGCCGATCGGGCTGGCCGTCGGGTCCAGCAGGAACAGCCAGAGCAGCACACTCGACGCCCCGGCCAGCGCCCCGGGCAGATAGAAGATCAGCCGCAGGCCGCTGCTGACCCGGCGCAGCCGGATCGTGTGCACCACGATCGCCAGCGCGGTGACCAGCACGAGCAGCGCGACCAGCCAGATCACCAGGTAGAGCGCGACGTGCCCGGCCGCCGGCAGGAACCGGAAGTCGCCGGTGACCTTGGCGAAGTTGGCGAGCCCGGCAAAGGCGCCGTCCGCGTCGGTGAAGGCCAGGTAGAACGCGTAGCCGGCGGGCAGCACGCCGAAGGCGACGGTCAGCGCCGCGTACAGGGCCACGAAGCCGTAGCTCATCGCGCTGCCGGAACCACCGGGGTGCGCGCGGCCGGCCCAGCGGCGGGTGCCCACCGCCGGCCGGGCCGCCTCCGTTGTGGTCACTTGACCGTGTAACCGTCGACCTGGGCCTGGTTCTTGATCGCGGCCTGCCAGGCCGGCAGCAGATCGACCAGGCTCTTGCCACTGGCGATGCCCGGCGTCATGGTCTTGGCCCAGATCGCCTCCTGGCTGAAGATCCCCGATCCCCAGCCGTCCCAGATCTCGGTGCCGGCCGTGACGACCGCTTGCAGGTCGCTCGCGTAGTAGCCGCTCAACTCCTGCTTCTTGATCCACTTGTCGCCGGCCGCGGCGAACGCGGGATAGCCGGGGGCGACGTTGACCTGGTAGTCGTCGGCGGTCGTGACGAACGTGGCGAACTTACCGGCCGCCGCGAGGTTCTTGGAATGGCTGCTGATGAACCAGGTGCCGCCGCCGACGTTGCCGGTCACCGCGGGCTCCCCCGGCCAGGCCAGTGGCGCGGCGACACCGAGCTGTCCTTTCGCGACGTTCAGCGACTGCGGGTTGTTGAAGATGGCGCCGGCGTACCAGGCCGGGCCCGGCATGAGCAGCACCTTGTCGGCGTACTTGCGCACGAACTCGGGCGTGAAGACGCTGACGTTGGGTGTGGTTCCGTTCTTGATCAGCGTGTCCAGCATCGACGCGGCGCGCCGGCATTGGGTGCTGCCGGTGTCGACGGTGACCGTCTTCGCGCCGGTGATGCCGTTGGCCTGACACTTGCTGGCCCAGAAGAACGTCTCCGGGGTCCAGGCGTCGCCGACCGTGCCGACGATGTACCCGGGGTGCTGTGCGGCGACCTTCTCCCCCAGCGCCTGATACTCCGGCCAGGTCGTCGGCAGCGACAGCCCGAGCTTGGCCAGCAGGCTCTTGTTGTACCAGAGCACCACCTGCGCCAGGTCGTTGCGCAGGCAGTAGACCTTGCCCTCGACCGTGCACGGATTCAACGAGCCGGGCGTGAAACCGTCCAGCGTCGCCTTGTCGACCAGGCCCGCGCCGAGCACGGCCGCGAACGCCTGCTTGCCGCCGCTGCTCTGGCTCGCCCAGGCCGCGTCGTTGTTCTGCGTCGAGAACACCACGTCCGGCCAGCCGCTGCCGGCCCGATCGAACAACTGCATCTTGGTACGGAAGGAGTTCGAACCGTTCGCCGAGCCGTCATAGGTGACCACCTTGACCGCAACCGCGGGATTGGCCTTCTGGAAGGCTTTGACCGCGCCCGCCCGGTCCGCGTCCACCCAGACCGTGAGCTCGGCCTTGTCGTCCTGCGCGACCTGCGGGAAGCCGTAGGAGCCGGTCGAGGTCTCCGCGCCGCCGGCGTTTCCGCAGGCGCTCAGGGTCAGGGCGAGAACCAGCAGGCCGGCACCCTTCGCGGTGGTCAGGACGTGGCGGCCTCGTCGCTGGCTGAACATTCCACCCATATCGACATCCTTTGTCGGGCCAACCTGTTGCCGGGGAGTTCATCGCCACGAAATATAAGAGCATACGTATTACCTTTGCAAGACATGGACGAGCGTCGAACAGATCGGAGTCACCGAAGCGACCGCAGGTGCCGATGACCCCGCACACCAGGCGTAAGCCATCCTAGGAACCTGGGTTGTTTGCCCGCTCCGATCGAGCGCCGGCAACTGAGCTCAGTCGACGGCAGGAGCGCCGGCCTGGTCGCCGGCCGCGTCGATCCGGTCGAGCGTTTGCCGACTCCACGCCTTGATGGCGGCGGCCTGCTCGGGCGCGAGCTGGTCGAAAAAGTATCGGCGGATGTTGCCTTCGTGACCCTGGATGGCCTGGCGCACGGCACTGCGGCCCTTGGCGGTCAGCGCGACCCCGGTCCGGCGACCGGCGGACCCGCTCTCGATGCGCGTCACCAGGTCGCGGCCTTCCATCCGGGTGAGCTGGTGGGCCACCCGGCCCTTGTCCCAGGCCAGCGAGTCGGCGAGCTCGCCGACCCGCAACTGGCCGCCGGCCGCCTGGTGCAGTGACACGAGCACGCTGAACTCGGCCTTGGAGATGCCGTAGTCCTGCTGGAGTTGGCGGTCCAGTTCGCGGGCCAGCAGGCGCTGGGCCTGCATCCAGATGTGCCAGAGCTCCCACTCGGCCGGCTCCAGGGCGCGAGGCATCGTCATGGCGAAACCGTACCGGCAAGGGAGTTGACGCGACAACTTCCCGCGCTACAGTTGTCGTGTCAACTCCGGGGCCGGGTGCGGCTCCTGGAGCACCCTTCGGCACGGGAGCAGTTATGAATCGCACGGTCGCGGTCGTCGGCGGTGGCTACGGCGGATCGCTGGTCGCCAAGGAGCTGGACGCCGACGCGAACGTCATCCTCATCGACCCCCGGGAAGCGTTCGTCAACGCGGCAGCCTCGCTGCGAGCACTGACGCAGCCGGACTGGGCGCCCAGCGCCTTCTTCTCGTTCGACACCCTGCTCCACCGCGGACGGGTGATCCGCGACCGGGCCGCTTCGGTGGACCCGAACGGCGTCACGCTGGCTTCCGGTGCGCGGGTCGAGGCCGACTATCTGGTCCTGGCCACCGGTTCCGGCTACCCCTATCCGGCCAAGCCGAACGATGGCGCAACGGGCATCGCCGAGCAACTGGGCGATCTTCGCGAGACCCACAAGGAGCTGGCCGGCGCCCACCGCGTGCTCATCCTCGGCGCCGGCCCGGTCGGCCTGGAGCTCGCCGGGGAGATCAAGCAGGTCTGGCCGGACAAGCAGGTGGCCATCGTCGACCGGACCGACCGGCTGCTACCCGGCTTCCTGCCGCAGGTGCAGGCCGACCTGCGCCGCCAGCTGGACCGGCTCGGCATCGAGCTGCACCTGGGCACCGGTCTGAGCGCGCTGCCGGCGATCGAGGCCGGCCGGGCCGGTCGCGTCGCGGTCACCACCGAGCACGGCGACCAGATCGTGGCGGACATCTGGTTCCGCGCTTTCGGGGTCCGGATCAACACCGGCTATCTGGCGGACGGCAAGCTCACGCCGCTGACCGAGCAGGCAGCCGTTCCGGTCACCGAGCGCCTGAACGTCGCGGGCTACGAGCGCGTCTACGCCATCGGCGACATCACCGCGCTGCCCGACCCGAAAATGGCGTCCTACTCGATGACCCATGCCGAGATCGTGGTGCGCAACATCAGGTCCCAACTGGGCGGCGATCAGCCGGACGCCGTCTGGTCGCCGGCGGCCGAGCGCAGGATCCTGCTCCCGCTGGGCACGCACGGCGGAGTCGGCCAGCTCCCCACGCCCGAGGGTGCCGTCGCGGCCACCGCGCAGACGGTCCAGGAGCGCAAGGGCGCCGACCTGTTCACCGCGAGGTTCGCCACGCGATTCGGCAACTGACCCCACCTGTCCAGGGAGCGAGGAATTCAGTCGAGCAAGCCGTCCAGCGTGCCGGGGGTTCGGTAGTTCACCTCGATGTCGAGGCCGTCGCCGAGGGGACAGTAGAACGCGGTCCAGGTTGCTCCCCACACCTGGAATCCGTCGCTGATCTTGCCGGGGTGCAGCCCGGCCGCGGTCAGCTCGTCGTGTTTGGCGTACACGGCCTCGCGGGAGTCTTGAATGAGGCCGAAGTGAAAGCCCTTCGGGTACGCGGACCTGCCGTGCGGCACCGGATCGATCTGGGTGATGACCAACTCGGAGCCGTCGGTGCCGGCGACCGCGGCGAAGGAGCCGCCGCCGGCCGCCGCGGGAACCTGACCCGAGTCGATGATCCGGTAGCCGAAGTGCGTGACGAGTGTGCCGGTGAGCGCGGTGACGTCGCTGGCGCAGAGGTTGAGGTGGTTGAGACGCATGGGGTTCTCCGTTTGTCCGAGGGTTGCGGCGCTCAGGTTTTCCGAGGGTTGCGGCGCTCAGGTTTTCCGAGGGTTGCGGCGCTCAGGTGAAGAAGGCACGCAGGGCTGCCGCGACGAGCCGCGGGCCGCTGCCGCGCCCGGTGTTCCAGGAGCCGGCGTGGTCGAGGCCGTCGAACTCGACGGTCGTCGCCCGGGGCAGCACGCCGGACAGGTCGTGGATGGCCTGCCGGAGGAAGCCGGGGCTCTTCGTGCCGCTGAGCAGCAGCATGGGCTGGTCGATGGAGCCGAAGCTCGCCATCTTTGCGTCCATGCCGGCGACGACGTTGAAGTCGTAGCGGATGCCGGGGAGCAGGTCGCGAAGTTTCGGGGCCGGACCGGCCCTGCGGGCGTCGACGCTGAGCACGGCAGCGGCCAGCAGCCGGGCGGCGGGCCGGGGCAGCATCCGCAGGGGCGCCGGGGCGGTCCGGGCGGTACGCAGCGAACCCGCCAGGGCGGCCGCCAGGTGCCCGTGTTCGAGGTCGGCGCCGAGCTGCCGGATGCCGTCGTGGGAGATGCCGTCGCGGTAGAACGGCGGTTCGTACACCGCGGCCCGGGTGACCCGGCGCAGGGTCCTGGCCGCCTCCAGGGTGATCATGGCACCTGAGCTGAGGCCGAACAGATCTCCGGTGTCCGCCTCGGTCAGCAGCGCCGCCACGTCCTCGACGTCGCGGGCGATGTCGTGGCCGTCGTCGTAGGGCTTCGGGCTCAGGCCGCGACCACGGCGGTCGGGGGTGTAGACGGTGAAATCCGGCGCGAGTGCGTTGGCAAGGTCGTGGTAGTGGTACGCGGTGCCCATCGCGCCTTGGATCAGAACCAGCCCGGGGCCGGCGCCCCGGCGCAGGTAGCCGATCCGGGTGCCGTCACGCGAGGTCACGTGCGCCGCGATGACGCCGGTGCTGCCCATTCCGCCCTCCCCGTCATCTGACTTTCCCTCAAAGTAGCTTTGCAGCAAAGTTACTTTGCTGATCTGATATTTTGCAACCCGGACAGCAAAGGTGGTGCGGTGGGCGACGACGTGACGGACCAGCGGGCGCACGAGGTCATCGAGGGCCTTCGTGGCCTGGCCGCCGCGCAGAGCGAACTGGGGCGCGTGTTCGCGCGCAGCATGCGCATGCACGGCACTGACGCGGTCGCGATCGTGGAGATCATCAACGCGGAGGGGCGCGGTCAGCCGTTGACGCCCGCACGCCTGGCCGAACGGATCGGTCTCACCACCGGGGCGACCTCGATCCTGCTGAACCGGCTCGAGCAAGCGGGCCACGTCGTGCGGACCCGGGAGCACAGCGACCGGCGGATTGTCACGCTTCGCTCCACGCCCGGCATCCACGCCGCGGCCACCGAGTTCTACGAACCGCTCAGCCGGCTGCTCGGCGCCACGCTCGGCGACTACTCCCCCGCCGAGCTGGCGCGCACCGAGTCCATCGTCAGCCGCATCCGCTCGACCATGCACACCTACATCAGCGACCTGGACCCGCCGGACCGGTCGCCGGCTCGCTGAGCACGACGTTCACCGCTCCACCCGCAAGCAGTGCCGGCACTACGAGGTCACCCAGCTTGGGCCCCCCAACCCGTACCCGCACATGGTCTTGATCTTTGCTCGTCAGGACGTGGCGGTGGCCGTCACCAGGTGGGTCGGGCCCCAGGGGCCGGTCCACCACATGCGGGGGCCCAGGTTGCGGCGCTCGGCGGTCAGCCCGTGGTGTCGCAGGCGGGCCAGGTAGTCACCGGTGTGGGCCAGGTCGGCGATCAGCAGGCGGCCGCCGGGACGCAGGACGCGCACCGACTCGTCGATGGCCGCCCGCCGGCCCTCGGCGTCGTGGATGTTGTGGATGACCAGGCTGCTGACGACGACGTCGAAGCTGTCGTCGTCGAAGGGCAGGCGGCGGATGTCGCCGGTGAACAGCCGGACCCGCTCGGCGACGCCTTCGCGCCGGGCGTTGCGGTCGGTCGCGTCGGCGCAGTTGCCGGTCTGGTCGGCCTGCCACCGATCAATACCGGTCGCGTGCCCGTGCGGCAGGAGCCTGGCCGCGGCCAGCAGGACGGCGCCTCGACCGCAGCCCAGGTCGAGCAGTTCCTCGTCGCCGTGCAGCCGCAGGCCGGTGAGCAGGTCGGCCCAGACCCGGAACTTGCCGGCCCGGGTCGTGTAGACGTAGGTGCCGATCGCGAACAGCAGCCAGAGCGCGACCGCCCCGGCGAGCACGGCGACCACGATCCAGCCCCGGGCCAGGGCGGTCACGGTGAGAGCGAGCAGAGCGAGCCAGACCAGGACGAAGATCGCGAGCTGCGTGCCCGCGGACACCCGGCTGAAATCGCCGTCGACCCCGTAGGCGCCGCGCTGCGCCGTGCGGCGACGCGAGCGCCAATGCGCGACGGGGATCGTGAGCGTCGCCGCCAGGAAGACCAATTGGATCAGGGTACGAGGCAGCAGGGAGTCGCCGGGACTGGTCGCGATGCCGGCGCGGGCGGCGTGGACGTTGGCCGGGAAGACCGCGAGCAGCAGCAGGAACAGACCGAGGCCGGCCCAGGGTCTGGTCCGCGACCAGAGCAGGCCGAGCGCACCCAGCACCTCGAGCACCCCGGTGATCGAGACCAGCGCGGCCGGGGCCGGCAGGCCGGGCGGCACCATGGCGATCATCGTGGCGCGCAGGCCGACGAAGTGCGCGACCCCGGTCATCAGGAACATCGCGGCGAGGCCGTCCCGCAACGGCAGGGGCCACGATCGCCACCCTCGGACGGCGGACTGGATCGCGGTCACCACGACGAGAACGATCAATGGCTCCATCAGCGAAACCCCCGTTATCTCTGACACTGTTGTCCAAGATAACCACGACCGCTATCCTTGACAACTGTGTCAGAGATAAGAGCCCGGCGATCGGATGCCGAACGCAGCCGCGCGGCCGTGCGACAGGCCGCGATCGATCTGCTGGCCGAACGGCCGCAGGCCAGCATGGGTGACATCGCGACCGCGGCGCGGGTGGCCCGCCAGACCGTTTATGCCCACTATTCGACCCGCGAGCAGTTGATCGCCGCGGTGATCGGCCACATCGCCGCCGACCTGACCTCCCAGGTGGACCGGCTCGACCCGGAGCAGGGACCGCCGGGCGAGACGCTCGGACACTGGCTGGACGTGCTCTGGGACGTCCTGACGAAATATCCGATCCTGCACACCGACGCGCTCAAAGGCGCACCCGAACTCGATCCGCGGCGACACGAACCGATCATCGACCGGCTGACCCGGCTGATCGAACGCGGACAGGCCGCCGGCGAATTCGACGACCGGGTCCCGCCGGCGTGGCTCGCCGCAGCGGTGATCGGGCTCATCCACGTGGCGGCGGCCGAGATGGCGGCCGGCCGGATCTCCACGACGCAGGCCCGCCAGGCGTTTCGGACCAGCGCGCTGCACCTGTGCCGGGCGGACCGATAGACCGGCCTCAGAATGATCGGCTTCGCCGATGCGTCACGCCGGCATTCTTCAGAAAAACCAGGATCAGATCTCCCAGTACGTCGATGGCCTCGCCCTCGATGAAAGCGTCACCACGTTCGGCCAGATGGTCGGCGATCCGTTCCGCCACCGGCCGGAACCCGTCGCGGCCGGAATCGTCGGCGGGCGCCCCGCACCTTCGTTCGCCGGCATGCCAGCGAACGATCCATTCCTCGACCTCGTGCCGCCACCAGATCCGCCCCATGCTCAGCTCATGAAACGGCTCGGGAAAATCGTCGCGGTCGGCCAGTTGCTGGACCCGCTGCCGGGAAACGCCGAGCCGGACCGCGATCTCCCGGGCGCCGACCAGCGGCAGGAATTCGCTCAGCCGCCGACTGTTCATCGGCGCCGCCTGCCGATCGACCGGCAGCGGGCGTAGTGACCGCGAGCGTTGTGGCGGACCGCGGCCTGCTGGCGCCCGGCGTCGTGCACAGCAATCACCGCGGCGACGAATCGGCGCAGCGCATCAGGGACCTTTTCCGGATGCGGCCGCAGAAAGATCACGCCACGGCGCTCATCGAGACTCAAACCGTTGATGTCCAACGGAATGCCGTCCAGGCTGATCTGCACTTCGGCATCGACCCCGAGCGCGACCAATGCCGCGACCAGCTCACTCTGCAAAAACACCACCACCCCTTTCCGGTACGGACGGTCGGGCTCGCCGACCCGTACCTCGCAATCCGGGTTTGAATGTGGATCCTGCGGGCTGAACGTCCGCACGAACGGCGCATCAGGCCGACCCGATCGCGGCCCGCAGACCGTCGGCATCGGCGCAGCTCAACAGCCGGGTTTCGCCGGCCTCGCGAGTTGCCGCCCAAAACTCCGGGCGGGCGTCGTCGGCGGGGTAATACCAGGCCACCCAGCCGGGGAAGTCACGCTCGATCGCGACGCACTTCTCCAGCGCCCCGGGCGGCCAGCCGAGCACGTCGACCAGCAGCAGCCGAGCCTGGCGCAGGCCGCTCGGCCCGTGCCGGTTCAGCCTCGCGAACGCCCCGAGCACCGCGTCACTGGCGGCCGGGCCCAGGCGCGTGACGCCCCCGCTCATCGCGTCGGGCCCAGAAGTTTGCATGTGGCTGTGCATCACCGCAGCCTCCGAGAGTCGGACCAGGCGGCCAACCGGAAGAGAAGATCACCTTCTGTAACGGCCGGAATACTTCAACCGAAGGTACAAGTACATGATGTACTTTTGCAACCGGCAAAAGATGATCCCTCCCTCGGTCACGGCTCGCGAGCGCGGGAGACTCATGACGGGAGTCCTACGGATGGAGTCGCAGCCCATGCCGGTTCGCAGGCAAGCACCAACCGTCGCCCGCCGACGCCTCGCCGCGGAGATGCTCGAACTACGCACCACCTCCGGCCGCAGCCGCGAAGCCGTCAGTTCGGACACCGGCTTGTCGCAGGGCGCCCTGCATCGGATCGAGACGGCAAAGACGACGCCGCAGGCCGGCACTCTCAACCACCTGATGGACTACTACGGAGTGACCGACCCCGAGCAGCGCGCCGCCATGCAAGAGCTGCGCAAGCGTTCAAAGCAGTTGAAGTGGCTGGAACTGTTCGAGGGCGGCGACCTGCCGGACAGCTACCGAACACTGGCCTCGTTCGAGGCTGATGCGATCCGGATCTCCGACTACGAGAGCCTGTTCATCCCCGGGCTTCTGCAGACCCGCGCCTACACCGAGACGATTATTCGCACGTTGCTGCCGGAGGCACCGCACGAGGAGATCGAACAGCGGCTCGACATCCGGATGCGCCGGCAGGAGACCCTCACCAAGCCACATCCCGCCTCGCTCTGGGCAATCCTTGACGAGGCCGCGATGAGGCGGCGTGTCGGCGGCAACCAGATCTACCTTGATCAGCTGGAACATCTGCTGGCCGCAGGCCAGCGTCCCAACATCACGATCCAGGTCATCCCGTTCAGCACCGGCGCGCACCTCGGGATGCCCGGCGCGTTCGCGACGCTCGAGTTCCCGGAACCTGACCCGCCACTGGTCTACATGGAGAATGCGGGCGGCGGGCTCTTCGTCGAGACAGACAGTGAAATAGCCTGGTACCGCAACAGCTTCCTGCGACTCGCGGCCGAGGCACTGAGTCCGCAGGACACGACGACATGGATCGAACGGGCAGCGTCAGCTGGCTGATAGAGGAAGGACCAGGCGTGGACCTCACCAACGCACGCTGGCATAAAAGCACCCGCAGCGGAGCAAACGGCAACTGCGTCGAGGTGGCGATCACCGACGAGGGTGTCGCGGTGCGCGACACCAAGGACCGCGCCAAGGCTCCGCACGTCTACACGCTCGCCGAATGGCAGGCCTTCATCGGCGGCGTCAAAGACGGCGAATTCGACCTGCCGGCCTGACCGACCGCCGATCAGGCTCTACCCCGCCAAGAACGAACAACGCCGCTCGCCGCGATCGCCACCCTCGCAGCGTGCACTCCGTTGCTCATCGGATCAGGTAGGCGGCGTAGCGCACCGCGTTCGGCAGGCGGGCCGCGGTGGCCACGATGACGGACCGGTTGAGGTGCTCGTGCCGCCCAGCCGGGGCTTCGAGGCACACGGTCAGGCGGAAGTAGTACTCGGCGGGGTCGACCGGCCGGCCGGCGGCGAGCCGGTCGATCACGTCGGCCGGTCCGTGCCGGTAGCCGCGGGTGCGGACGTAGATGAGGTCGCCGCCGGTCGCGGCGAGGGTGTACCGGGTGTCGATCACGGCGACCCCGTCGGGCCGGATCACTTGCCAGTCCGCGCCGCCGGCCAGGACTTCGCCGTCGAGGCCCGGCCCGCGGAAGACGCCGCCGGTGATCGGGATGATCCGGCGTCGGCCCGCCGGTGTCCGGCCCAGTTCCTGGACCGGGCCGAGGGTGATCTCGGCGTCGGCCAGGAACTCGAGCTCCGGGCGCACGGTCACCTGGCCGGCATGGTGGGTGGCACGACCCGGGACCGATGGTCCGGAAAGGCTCTGCGCGGCAGGGAGCTGGTCCGTCGACGGATCATGTCAGCGCACCCCGCGGATCGGCAGGATGAACACCGCGCTGATGACCGCGGCGATCGCGCCGGCCGCGAACAGCACCACGAAGTTCTGCGGTGTCGCGGTGGAGGCGCCGATGGCCAGCAGGGCCGGGGCCACCGCGGGGACGATCATGACGGGCAGGTTGTTGGCCAGGCTCATGATGCCGATGTCCTTCCCGGGGTTGGCCGGGTCCGGCAGCACCTCGGTGATCAGCGCGAAGTCGACGGCGAAGTAGACCCCCTGGCCGAGCCCCATGACCGCGATGGCCAGGAAGAACGCCGGGATGCTGGGGGCCGCGGCGACCAGGCCGAGCCCGATCGCGAAGATCAGCGCGGCGACGACGACGAACGGCTTGCGGCGCCCGATCCGGTCGGAGATCTGGCCGGCGACCGGCGCGAAGATCAGCGAGACGACGGTGAGGATGAGGGTGGCCAGGAAAATCGTGGTGCCGACCGTCGCGGTGTCGACGTGCTGCACGTCGATCAGGTAGAAGGCCTGGTAGGCGTTCACCGCGGCGACGCCGAAGAAGATGAACAGACGACTGGCCCAGGCGAGGGCGAAGCTCGGGTATCGCCGCGGGCTGACCCAGAAGGTGCCGAGGAACTCCCGCAGTACGAACGGGGGTCGCTCCTGCGGGCTCTGCGGACGGTCCTTCAGTACGGCGGTGAGCAGCAGCAGGGCGAGCACGGCGACCCCGGCCGGCAGCAGGATCATCGCGGTCAGGTGCGGCTGGACCAACTGGGCCAGGAACAGGCCGAGGACGGCGCCGATCGGGCTGCCCAGCCCGACCATGCTCGACGGCGTTCCCCGGCGGTCCGGTTCGAACTGGTCCGGCACGATCGCCGAGGTGGCGACCATGGCCGCGACGGCTCCGGTGCCCACGACGGTGTAGGCGACGGTCAGCATGAGCACGTCGGTGGCGGCGACGATCAGCAGCGAGCCGGCGGCGATCAGCACGGCCGCGGCCAGCAGGAACGGCCGGCGCCGGCCCAGTCGCGAGGTGCTGCGGTCGCTGAGCCTTCCGATCAGCGGGAACGCGACGAGCGAGCAGAGGCCGCCGACCGCGACCACGATGGACAGGATGGTGGTGGCCCGCTGCGCGTCGATGCGGTCGGCTTTGAGGGCGAGCGTGAGGATGGCGTCGGAGAGCAGGGCGCCCGCGGTGGCCGCGATCGCGAAGAGGAAGAAGAAGGTGAAGCTGCCACGCGGGTTGCGCCAGCCGCCCGGCGGTGCGCCCGATCCGGGCCCGGTAGGCGAGCCGAGTTCGGGGCTTTCCTGCGGGGACACGGTCACGAGAAGCTCCTGTCTGCGCTTTGCGGAGAAGAAAGACCGGCTTGGCGTACGCGGTGAAAGCTCTGCCCAGGAGCAAGCGGCACCTCCCCGGCCGTGGTGGCCAGCGTCGCGGTGACGCCGTAGGGCACGGTCACCTGGATCTCGGCGGTGTCGCCGGCGCGGTGCCAGGCGATGGCGAGCCGGCCGTACGGGGTGCCGACGTGCGCCCGCACGTCGTCGACGCCGGCGGCGAGATCGGGCTCGAACGTGGCGGTGCGGTATCCGGGTGCGGTGGGCCGGATCCCGGCCACCCGCCGGTAGAGCCAGTCGTCGACGCAGCCGGACGCGTAGTGGTTGAGCGACACCGCGCGGACGGTGCCGTCCGGCGCGATCGCGTCCCAGGACTCCCAGATCGTGGTGGCGCCGTGGTCCACCTGGTAGAGCCAGGACGGCATCTCCGACTGGCGGAGCACGCGGCGGGCGAGGTCGGGGTAGCCGTTGTCCCAGAGGGCGTCGAGCAGGTGGGGTGTCGAGAGGAACCCCGTGTCGAGCCGTTGGCCGCGGGCCTCGACCAGCCCGGCCAGGCGGGCCGCGGCGGCGCGACGCAGCGGGCCGGGAATCATGTCGAAGGCGAGCGCCAGAGCATACGGGCCCTGCAGATCCACCGGCAGTCGCCCGTCGGCGCCGACGTACTCGGCGGCGAAGGCGGCACGCACCGCGGCGGCCCGGCGTTCCAGGTCGTCGGCGAGGGGGTGCCGCCCCAGGACCCGGGCGGCCGACGCGGTGACGCTCAGCGTCCGGGCCTGGCACATCGGCCCCACGATCTCGCTGGTCAGGGCGGGCGCGATGCCGATCGCCTCGTGCAACGGCCGGCCTTCCATCGTGCTCGGGGTGAGCCAGTCGCCGAATTGCCCGGCCGGGCGGTAGAGCAGCGACTCCCCCGCTTGCGCCCGCTGGTATCCGATCCAGGCGAGCATCGCGTCGAGGTTCTCCTCGAGCACGCGCCGGTCGCCGGTGCGCTCGTAGAGCGTCCACGGGACCAGGGCGATCGCGTCGCTCCACCCGGCGGCGACGACGAGTCCGCCGATCCCGGTCGCCGCGGCGGCGGACTCGGCGTCGTAGGGCGAGTACGGCGACATGATCGGCACCCGGCCGTCGGGCAGCTGGTCGGCGCGCAGGTTGCTCAGCCAGCGACGCAGGAACGGGACGACCTGCGCGTTGCTCGCCGCGGCCGGGGCGAAGACCTGGATGTCGCCGGTCCAGCCGGCCCGTTCGCGTTGCGGGCAGTCGGTCGGCACGGACAGGAAGTTGGCGCGCTGGCTCCACACCACGTTGCGGTGCAGCCGGTCGAGGCGGGCGTCGGAGGTCTCGAACGATCCGGTCCATTCGAGGTCGCTGCCGAGCACGACGGCGATCACGTCGTCCAGCGCGGGCGCCTCGGCCAGGCCACGGATGCGGGTGTAGCGGAAGCCGTGGAAGGTGAAGGTCGGCTCGTAGGTCTCGGCGCCGGGCAGTCCGGCGGCGACGTACGTATCGGTCTGTTCCTTGTTGATCCCGGCGATGTTGTCGAACCAGGCACCGCCGGGTCCCAGGGTCTCGGTGTGTTCCAGGGTGACCGTCTGGCCGGGGGCCGGGTTTCGGACGGTCAGCCGGACCCGGCCGGCGATCACCTGCCCGAAGTCGACGATCCAGCCCGCCTCGGCGTCGCCGGTGAGGTGGCGGGCGGGCAGTTCCAGCACCCGTCGCACCGGTTCGCCGGTGAACGGCCGCAGGGTGCTCGTGCTCCGGCCGGTCAGCGTTGCCGGCGTCCAGGCGGTGTCGTCGAAGCCGGGCGCATTCCAGCCGGCCGGCTCGGCACGACGGTCGTATCGCTCGCCGACGAACAGGTCGGCGTACGCCCACGGCCCCGGCGAGCTGGACACGTCCGGTCCCGAGCAGACCAGTTCGGTGCGGCCGTCGGCGTAGTCGAGGTGCAGCTGCCAGGTGGCTCCGGTCTCGGTGCCGAACTGGGCGCTGGAGCCGCTGATCCCGATCCGGCCGGCCCACCAGCCGTCGGCGAGCGCGACGCCGAGCACGTTCTCGCCGGGCGCGAGCAGGCCGGTGACGTCGTAGCACTGCACCGAGATCCGGTGCGGGTAGCTGTCGAAGCCGGGGGCGAGGACCTGGTCGCCGGCGTCGTGGCCGTTGAGCTGCGCGGTGTAGACGCCGTGCGCGGTCGCGTACAGGCGGGCGCGGCTCACCCGGTCGCGCAGGTGGAACCGCTGGCGCAGCAGTTGCGCCGGGCGCAGCCGCTGCTCGGGCGGGCTGTCGGGGCGGTTGCCGACGATCCAGTCGAGCAGGGTCCACCGCTCGGTCGTGGTGGGTTCCTGCTCGGGGCGGATCCAGGCGGCGTGCCAGTCACCCGGGCTCAGCAGTCCGGTCTCGAAGGTCGAGGTGGCCCACTCGCCGGGTTCGGTCGCGCCGTCGAGCCAGACCCGGACCTGCCAGTGGTAGGCCTGATTCGATGCCAGGGGCGCCCCGGCGTACTCGATCGCGGGCAGGTCGCGATCGGTGACCCGCCCGCTGTCCCAGACCGCGGCGCCGCCGCCGGCTCGATCGACTCTGATCTCGCAGGCATGCATGACGCCGTTGGTCATCCAGCTGAAACGTGGCTGATGCTCGCCGACACCGATGGGCTGGGCCAGATACTCCACCCGCAGGTCGTAACACCGCTGCTCAGACATGCCGGCACCCCGCCTTGCTCACCGCGAGTAGCGGATTGGACTGTGGTGCGGCTCACGGTAGGAGCTGAAAACCTAAGACACAAGGTTTCTGGCGCGAAAACCTTGTGTTGCCGGTTTTCTACTTGCCGGACCACCTGCGGCCGCAAAACCTTGCGCTCAAGGTTTTCGGAGATAACCTGACCGGTACCCGAACCCCGAGCCTCCAGGAGGTCTCATGAGCACGCTCCGCCAGCGCTTCTCGCGATGGCTGCAGTCGCGGACCATCGCGGGACTCACGCCCGGCCCGTACGACGTGGCCATCCAGCAGGACCTGCGGGTTCCCATGGACGACGGTGTCGAGCTGCTCGCGGACCTGCTCACCCCGATCGGCGGGAGCGACCCGCGGCTGCCCACGATCGTGATGCGCAGCCCCTACGGCCGGCGTGGTCCGGGTACCGGTCAGGCCAAGGCCCTGGTCCGCGAAGGATTCACCGTCCTGATCCAGAGCTGCCGAGGCACCTGGGGCTCCCCCGGCGAGTTCCGGCCGCAGCTCGACGATCAGCGCGACGGCATCGCCACCCACCGCTGGGTGCGTAAGCAGCCGTGGTGCACCGGCAGCGTGGCCACCTTCGGACAGAGCTACCTGGGTTACACCCAGTGGGCGGTGGCCGGGAAGCTGCAGCGCGAGGATCCGCAGAACGCGCCGCAAGCCCTGTGCCTGATCACCACGATGCCCGACTTCGGCGCGATCACCTGGGACAACGCGGCGTTCTCGCTGCGCAACGCGCTGGGCTGGTCACAGATGATGGACCGGATGGGCCGGCGCGACCTGCTCCCGCTGCTGCTCGGCATGCTGCGGCCCGACCCCAAGCTCAAGAAGGGTTTCGACGTGCTCCCGCTCAGCGGCGGCGACACCGTCGCGGCCGGCCACCCGGTGCCCTGGTATCAGGACTGGGTCGCCCATGAGCGGCTCACCGACGAGTTCTGGACCCAGCAGTCGCACACCGCCTCGGTGCCCGAGGTGACCGCTCCGGTCTACATGGTCACCGGCTGGTACGACATCTTCCTGCCCTGGCAGCTCGACAACTACGCGCAGCTCGTCGCGGCCGGCCGGCCGCCGCGGCTGACCCTCGGCCCGTGGGGCCACACGTCGCGGGGCATGGGCGGCCCGGCCGTCGGCGAGAGCATCGCCTTCCTCAAGGAGCACTTCCTGGGCGAGACGAGCAACCGGGTCGCGCCCGTGCGGGCCTACCTGACCGGCGCGGATCGGTGGCAGGACCTGGCGTCCTGGCCGCCGGCCGGGGTCACCGTGGAGTCCTGGTCCGTGCACGCGTCGAGCCGGCTGGCACCGGAGCCCGCCGGCGACGGGGTGACCAGCTACGTCTACGACCCCGCCGATCCCACGCCGGCGGTCGGCGGCCCGAGCCTGCAGCCGAACTCCGGCCCGGTGGACAACGCCGAGCACGAGAAACGCGCCGACGTGATCGTGTTCCGCAGCGAACCGCTCGCCGCGGACACCACCATCGCCGGCGTGCCGGTGGCCCGGATCCGGTTCCGGTCGTCGCAGCCCAGCGCCGACCTGTTCGTCCGGATCTGCGACGTGCACCCGGACGGCCGGTCGATGACGGTCTGCGACGGCATCCGCCGCATCGGCGGCATCGCCACCACCGGCACCGATCCCCAGCCGGACGCCGACGGGTTCCGCGAGATCGAGGTACGGCTGTGGCCGGCCTTCCACCGGTTCGCGCCCGGCCACCGGATCGGCCTGCAGATCAGCTCGGGCGCCCACCCGCGCTACGCCCGCAACCCGGGTTCGGGCGAGCCGGCCGCCACGGCGGTGACCACCCACCCCGCGACTCAGGAGATCTCGCACGGCCTGTCCCGTATCGACCTACCACGATGGACCGCGTGACCGCTGCGACGGCCGGGCTCCGCGACGACGACTACCCGGCGGGCAGCAGCGAACGATCGATCTCATCGGACAGGTCCACGCGTCGCCCCGACCGCAGGATCGTCGGCGCGAGCCGCTCCAGGTGATTCCTGATCAACGCCGTCAGATCGATCCGGCCACCGGTGAGCACCCACTGCAGTTGCAGACCGTCGGCCACCGCGACGCACTCGCGCGCGATCGACTCGTAGTCGAGATCGGCGTGCAGGAACCCGGCCTGCACGCCACGCTCGAAACCGTCGGTCAACGCCACCACGACCCGCTCGTAACGGGCCACATACAACTCATGCGCCGCGCTGGTCGGATCGGCAGCCTCCGCGGTGACCAGGACGAACAGCTCGATCAGCCCGGGCTGGGCCGCGAACAGGCCGGCCAGCCGCATCATCTGCCGCAGCGGCCCGGTGCCGTCGGTGTCCTCGGCGGCGTCCTCGGCCCATTCGCCGAGAATGTCGAAGCGTCGTTCCGCGACCGCCACCAGCAGGTGCTTCTTGGTCGGGAAGTAGTGCATCAGACCGGGGCCGGTCAGCCCCACGTCCTGCGCGATCCGGGCCATGGACGTCTGCGTGTAGCCCAGGCTCGCGAAATTGGCGGTGGCCGCGTCCAGGATCTGCTCCCGGCGCGCTCGCCCGACCGAGTAGCTACCCCGAGGCTTGCGTGCCGCCATCGCCACACTCTAGCCGAGGCCAGTCGTCGCCCGGCAACCCGCGACATCCCATCCCCTCCGGCGGCGGCCGGCTGAACAGGAAGCCCAGGCTGGGCAGCCGCCAGGAACGACCACCCAGATCAAGATCTTCGCAGTACGCGGTGGCCGCGGCGCCGCCCAGCGCCGGCGAGGTGGCGCGCTGCCGGACCAGGCCGGCGGCCGGATCGGTGGTCGGCGCGGGCGCCGCGGGCGACCCGCTCGGGGTGGGCGGCGTGGACTCGAGCGCACGAGCCGGACCCGGTAACGGACCGGCCGGTCCGCGCGACGTACCCGGTGCCGAGATCGTGCTCAGGGCGAGCCGGTCGCTTTGCGCAGCAGCTGGTGCAGGGTTTCCCGTTCGTCGGCGCTGAGCTGGCCGAGGGACTCGGTCAGCACGCCGTCGACCGCTTCGCCGCCGGCCCGGCGCAGGTCGTCGCCGGTCGTGGTGAGCTGGTGCTGGACCTTGCGGCCCGGCCCCTCAACCCGCTCGATGAGCCCGCGGTCGACCATCCGCCGGGCCAGCTCGCCCATGGACTGATCGGTCTGGAAGGTCAGCTCGGCCAGCCGATGCAGCGAGGCGCCGGGGTTGGCGTGCAGGTGGCGCAGGGTGTCCCACTGCACCAGCGACAGGCCCAGCGGGGCCAGGCGGCGATTGGCCTCGCGGTGATGCCGCCATTGGAGCCGCTTGACGGCCAGGCCGACCTGCTGCAGAGAGGTGCTCATCCACGCAGGCTATCGCAAGGTTGCGTATATAAGGAACCTTGTCTAAGGTTCCTTATATACGCAGTCACGCCATCGGCTCCAGGAGTACTCACATGACCATCCACGCACTCACCGTCGCGGGCATCGGCGCCGTCGAGCTCACCGTCACCGAGCGCGGCCAGGGCCACCCCGTCCTGCTGCTGCACGGCGGCGGTGGACCGCTCACCGTCAACCCCTGGGCCGACCGGCTCGCCGAGGCCGAGCCCGCGCGGGTGCTCACCCCGGTGCACCCCGGCTTCAACGGCACGGCGCGGCCCGCCGCGCTCGACACGATCGGCGGGCTGGCCGCGACGTACGTCGCTCTGCTCGATGCCCTTGATCTGGAAAATGTCACGGTGGTCGGCAACTCGATCGGTGGCTGGATCACCGCCGAGATGGCGCTGCTGCACTCACCCCGGGTCAGCGGCTACGTGCTCGTCGACGCGGTCGGCATCGAGGTGCCCGGCCACCCGGTCCCCGACTTCTTCGCGCTCACGCCCGCCGAGCTCGCCGCGCGCAGCTACCACGACCCGCAGACCTACGGTGTCGACCCGGCCAAGCTGCCCCCGCAGGTTCGTGCGGCGATGGCCGGCAACCGGGTGACCCTCGGGGCCTATGCCGGCCGTGCGATGACCGACCCGACGCTGGCCGGCCGGCTCAGCGGGGTGAGCACGCCGACCCTGGTGGTCTGGGGCGAGGCCGACCGGATCGGCGACCTCGACTTCGGCCGGGCCTTCGCCGGCGCCATCCCCGGCGCCGAGTTCACCGTGCTTCCCGGAGCCGGTCACCTGCCGCAGATCGAAACCCCCGACGCGCTCATCAAGACCGTCTGGGCCTTCGCCGACGCGCACGCCACCGGCACGCCCGCCCGTCCGGCGGCGTAATCTCGCCGTCAACCGGCGGCTCAGCAACGAGAACGGACTGCCGAACGGTTGGTCGTGGGTGCCATCAATGCGCGGCACGCGACAGCGCGAGACAGCGAGCCGACCCTCGACGACGTGCTCAACGACGGCCTGCACTGCGTGTACCAGCCGTTCGTCGACGTGGACACCGCCGCGGTGCTGGCCTTCGAGGCGCTGATGCGCGGGCCGGCCGGTTCCGGCCTGCAGTCGCCGATGGCGCTGCTCGACGCCGCCCGGGCCGCCGACCGGCTCGCCGAGTTGGAACAGGCCGCGCTACGCGCGTCGCTGCGGGATGCGGCGGAGCTCTCGCACGGACGCCCGGTGACGTTGTTCGTCAATCTCGAGCCCACCACCCTGACCCGGCGGCGCGACGTCGTGCTCGACGCGCTGAGCGCGCGGGCCGCACATGTGCAGGTGGTCGTCGAGATCACCGAGCGGGCGCTGGCCGAGGACCTCGCCGGGGTGCTGGCCGGCGCCGAGCAGTTGCGCGCCGCCGGCTGCGCCATCGCCCTGGACGATGTCGGCGTGCACCCCGAGTCCCTGGCGTTCATCCCCCTGCTGCGCCCTGAGGTGGTCAAGCTCGATCTGAAGCTGTTGCGGACCGTCACGGATCCCGCCACGGTGGCGGTCGCCGGGGCGGTACGCGCCTATGCCGAACAAGCCGGCGCCGAAGTCGTCGCCGAGGGCATCGAGACCCCGCAGGACCTGACCCGGGCACTTGTCCTGGGTGCCACCCTCGGCCAGGGCTGGTTGTGGAGCCGCGGTGAACGCCGGTTCCCGCCCTCGACGTTCCGGCCGGAACGATTCGCCGCCCGTCCGATCGGCGCCGCCCTGAACACGACGCCCTACGAACTGATCGGCGGCGGCAGACGCATCCGGCACGCGCCCAAGCATCTGCTGGTCCCGGTGTCGAAGACCCTCGAACTCATGGCGCTGCAGGCGGCGATCCCGCCGGTGCTGCTCGCCGCCTTCGAGCACGTCCGGTTCTTCCGCCCGTCGACCACCCGGCGCTTCACCGAACTCGCCGAGCGTCTGCCGTTCGTCGCCGCGCTCGGGGTCGGCATGCCGCCCGCTCCCGCCCCCGGCGTGCGCGGTGGCGCTCTGTCGATCCAGGATCCGCTGGCCAGCGAATGGACCGTCGTCGTGCTGGGTGCCCACACCGCGGCAGCCCTGATGGCCCGCGACCTCGGCGACATCGGCCCGGACCCCGACCGGCAGTTCGAGTTCGTCGTCAGCTACGACCAGGCGCTGGTCACCGCCGCCGCACACGCCATGATCGGGCGCCTCGCCCAAGCTTGACCGCGCCGCCCGAGGTCCGTCCGCGGCAGATACCCGGGCCAGGTGCCATTCGCAGGTTTCTCGCTGTCTATCGAAGCGGTTCGATTGACGTGGGAGCGTTCCCATACAAGACTTCTCGGCGGGCGCGGACCGGATTCACCGCCGGTTCCCGCGTAGACCGCACGAGAGGAACCCCCGATGAGTTCGATGGCAAGGAAGGCCGGGCTCGCGTTCGCCGCCGCCGGCCTGGCCCTGGCCGGAGCCGTGTACGGCGTGACGTCAGCCTCGGCCGACGTCACCGCCCAGCTGACCGCCCCTCAGCTGGTAGCCGACATGGGAGCCGGATGGAACCTGGGCAACCAGCTGGAGGCCAGCAACAACGGCATCCCCAGCGAGACGGCGTGGGGCAACCCGGTCATCACCCAAGCCCTGATCAACAAGGTCAAGGCCGCGGGCTTCAAGACGATCCGCATCCCGGTCTCCTACCTGGGCAAGATCGGCGCCGGCCCGAGCTACACGGTCGACGCCGCCTGGCTGACCCGGATCCAGGAAGTCGTCAACTACGCCTACAACCAGGGCCTGTACGTCGTGATCAACATGCACGGCGACGGCTACAAGTCCGTCGCCGGCTCCTGGTTGATCTGCGACGCGACCGACCAGACCACGATCAAGGCCAAGTACCAGAAGGTGTGGCAGCAGGTCGCGACGAAGTTCGCGGCCTACAACGAGCACCTGATCCTCGAGTCGATGAACGAGGAGTTCGACGGCCAGTACGGCAACCCGACCCAGCCGTGCTACTCCAACATCAACGCCTACAACCAGACGTTCGTCGACACCGTACGCCAGACCGGCGGCACCAACGCCTCGCGCTGGCTGCTCGTGCCCGGCTGGAACACCAACATCGACTACACCGTCGGAAGCTACGGCTTCACGCTGCCGACCGATCAGTACCGCTCGGCGTCCGTCCCCAGCGCCGAGCAGCGCATCATGATCTCCGTCCACTACTACGACCCCTGGGACTTCACCGGCCAGGAGGACGGCAACATCACCCAGTGGGGCCCGAACGCCACCAACGCGGCGAAGACCTCGACCTGGGGGCAGGCGGACTATCTCGACGGGCAACTGAAGAAGGTGTACGACACCTTCGTCGCCCGCGGCTATCCGGTGCTCGTCGGTGAGTACGGGTCGATCGACAAGACGGCCGCCGACTCCACGAACAACAAGTTCCGGGCCGACTACGCGCGCACCCTGGTCTCCGCCGCCAAGAAGTACGGCGCGGCGACCGCCTACTGGGACAACGGCTACAACGGGGCGTACGGGTTCGGCCTGTTCGACCGCAGCTCCGCCACCGTCACCCAGCAAACCATCATCGACGCCATCGTCAGCGCCGCGGGCGGCACCCCCACCAGCACGCCGCCCACCAGCGCCTCGGCGAGCCCGTCGGCCAGCCCGTCGACGTCCACCCCGGCCGGCGCCTGCCGGGTCACCAACGCGGTGAACGCCTGGAACACCGGGCTGACCAACAGCATCACCATCACCAACACCGGCACCACCGCGGTCAGCGGCTGGACGCTGGCATTCACCCTGGCCGCCGGCCAGAGCATCACCTCCGGCTGGAGCGCCACCTACAGCCCGGCCAGCGGCGCGGTCACCGCGACCAATGTCAGCTACAACGGCACCATCGCGGCGGGTGCCTCGACCACCATCGGCTATCAGGCCACCCACACCGGCAACGCGGCCGCCCCCACCGGGTTCCGGCTCAACGGCGCCGCCTGCAGCTGATCCCCCGACGCGGCGGGCCGGCGACCCCGGCCCGCCGCCTCACCGTCGGCTCGGACACTCCGGTCCAGCACCGGGAAACGACCGTGTGTGGATTCCTCGCTTCGACACCGACATCAGCGACGACTGAGCTGCGCCTGCAGCACTTCGTGCCGGAACTGGTACGACGCACCGGACAGTCGCAGGACGCCCCGCCGCCGGGCGCTCTCCAGGAAGGCGATGCCGGACAACGGCATGCGCCCGGCCATCCAGAGGATGACGGTAGCGATCACGAATCGGCCGTAGGCGGAGACCGACGCCGTGAAAACGGCGATCATGAACACGGTCGGATACGCGGTCGCATTCCAGAAGGCGTGCCCCGTCGCGACGACCTGCAACCCGGCATACATCAGTCCGAGTGCTGTGATGACGACCAGGAAGCGAGTGAGGGCCGCTTTGCGGTCGGCCTTCCAGGCGACCTGCGGGCTGGTGACCAGCGTGACGTCGAGCGGTGAGCCGGTAACCCGCCGGAGTGCCAGCACGACTCCGAAGACCGCTCCGAACAGACCCAGGAAGGCGGTGAGCTGGGGAATGTACATGAGCAGGACCTCCCAGGGAGGGAACTCCCCATGGTCGCCGGCTATCTGGAGGGCCAGGTCGCGAATGAAAGTCGGCGCCGGGCGGTAGTCGAACTGCGTGAAGACCCGGAATATCAACGTGTGCCGCTCCGCTGCCGACTCCGAGGCCGCTTTCCCGATGGCCAGAGCGATGACTCCGGCCATGACGAGCGCCACCTTGCCACCACCGCGAAGGCCGGCGGCGGCACCGCGGGAGACCCCGATGATCAGTCCGACGATGATCCCGGTGAGGCCGCCCGTCGTCGTGCCGAAATAGAGGCCGATCGCGGCCGACGCCAGAAGCCAGTGGGTGTTCTCGAGCCAGGAATGCACCATGGTGGGATATGTGGCGAAGAGCGGACCCGAGTAGGCCACTCCGAGGACCAGACCGGCCACGAAACCGCAGGCCGTACCGATTCCCAGGCCTCGGAGCATCGCGATGAGGGCACCGGGGAGCCGAGCTCGCAGGTAGCCGTCGACCCGAGCCGGGGCCGGCGCGGGGGCGAAGGTGATCGCCACGGCGGCGATCAGTCCCAGTAGAAGGCTGACTCGTACGGCTCCACCCCAGCCGTAGGTGTCGACCAAGGAGAAATAGGCGCAGAAGGTGGCAACGATGCCGTATCCGGCCGCGAGCACGGCCGCCGGAAGTGCCTGCGGCAGCTGCCACCAGGTCAGCACGGTGGTGCCTCGCCGAGTCATCTCCCGGGCCAGGAAAGTGAGCCAGCGCCGGGCCCGCCCCGCGTCCGTCGGCCCGTACGCTGCCGGAATCAATTGATCGGTGAGCCATTCCCGGATCGCCGAAGCATCCGGGAACCGGGTCGCGTCGAGGATCTCGTCGACCCGGGCCGGTTTGGCGGCGTGCACGGCCCGCGCAAGGTTGAGCATCAGCGGGGTGTCCAGCGCGACCGCGACCCGCCCGGCTGGGTCCCGGGCAAGCTCGGCGGTGATCTTCGACCAGGAGTCGCCCTCCACGTCGCCGGCGCGGGCCAGGTAGTCGAGCGCGTCGCCGGTGCTGATCCGTTCGAGCTCGACGACCGCGGCCTCGGCCACCACAGCCCGCGCCGCGGTGACGGCCTGCTCGAATTCGGGTCCACGCGAGGTGAGGACCAGCGGCTGCCCGTCGAGGAATCTGGTCAGATTCCGGATCGCCGCCGGCCGCACCGACTCCGGCATCTCGTCCAGACCGTCCAGGATCGGCATGATGAGCCCCTCGGCGAGCAGGTCCTCTGGGACCTCCGGCTGGCCGCGGTAGTAGCCGTCGGCCAGCTGCGCCCCAATCCATTCGCGGACCGACGACTCGCCGGGATCCCACGACGCCA
The DNA here is from genome assembly GCF_019704555.1 of Actinoplanes sp. L3-i22. Classification (NCBI taxonomy): domain Bacteria; kingdom Bacillati; phylum Actinomycetota; class Actinomycetes; order Micromonosporales; family Micromonosporaceae; genus Actinoplanes; species Actinoplanes sp. L3-i22. The sequence goes on along the minus strand of NZ_AP024745.1, from coordinate 4,745,849 downwards.
TCGGAACGAGCACCGGCACCGGTTCGCCTGGTGACCGCTCCCGCAGGACCCGGAGCAGGGCAACGATGGCGAGCGCGGTCTTACCGGTGCCGGCGTCGCCGAGGATGACCAACCGGTGCCGGGGCAGGCCGTCCAGGGTCTCCACGATCCTGTTGAGGTCACCGCTCAGCCTCAGCCCGGTCGGGTGTCCGCCGACCTCGCCGGCCGTGATCGCCGTGACGGGTGCCGACACCGGCCGCGCGGTGCTCCGCCAGTGCAGGGTGATCGGCACCGGATCGAACAGACCTCGCCGCGCGGCCTCCTGCTCCCAGCCGATCCGAACACTGCGGGCCAGTTCGTCGGCGGCGGTCGCGGCCTCATCCGTGGACAGCCTTGCCAGGGTCGCGGCGTGCGACGGGGCAAGCCAGGCGGTCAGTGGCTCGCGGAGGGTCAGGGCCAGGCCGAGGAGGGCGACCAGGAGCCCGGTGACGCTGGCGACCTTGTCGGCTCGGTCGAGGTCGCCGCTGGTCATTTCCCGGGCAAGCAAGGTCAGCGCGGCCACGGTGCCGGCGAGAAGCGCACTGACCAGGAGTTTCCGCCGGTGGCCCCGCATGACGGCATGGTACGGCACCGCTCACAGTGGAACCGGCGGCTGCCGGAGCGCGGTCAGCATCGCCTGCCACATCGCGGATGCGGTGGTCGGTGCTTCGGCCGTACGTCGAAATCGTCTTTTGATCTTCGGGCTGGCTCGATCGATTCACGGCTGCTGCACGACGACGCGAAGCTGTCGATGCCGCCGCTGCCAATGTGGCTGCACGGCCGCGACGACGTCGCCGCTTGGATGGCCGACACGGGCCGTGGCTGCCGCGGTTCCCGCCTGATGCCGGTGGTGGCCAACGGCCTGCCCGCGTTCGGGCAGTACCGGCCCGGCCTCACCGGCACCGGGCACGAGCCGTAGGCGCTGATCGTGCTGGAGATCTCAGCGGGACGGATCGCCGGATCACCAACTTCCTCGACACCGGCGGCTATTCCCGCGCTTCGGGCTCCCGGCCGATCTCGGGTAGTTCGCCGGCCAGCCCGAGCAGGCGCCAGCCGTGCCGGCGGGCGGGTCAGCCGGCCCGGCGGTCAGATCTCGGTGACGCCGCCGTCGGCGACGAGCTCGAAACCGGTGGTGTAGCTGCTCTGGTCGGAGGCCAGGTAGTAGACGGCGTTGGCCATCTCCTCGGGGCGCCCGAGCCGGCCGAGCGGGATCATCGACTTGAACATCGCCAGGCCGGCCTCGACCGCCTCGGGCGTGGTGAACTGGACGTCGATGATCGGGGTCTCGATGACGCCGGGGCTGAGCACGTTGACGCGGATGCCCTGGTCCTTGAACTCGGCGGCCCAGGTGCGGGCGAACGAGCGGATCGCCGCCTTGGTGCCGGCGTAGGTGCCGTATGCGGGGAAGCCCTTGACGTTCATCCCGGAGGAGACCAGCACGATGCTGCCGCCGTCGACGAACAGCGGCAGCGCCTTCTGGACGGTGAAGTAGGTTCCGCGGGCGTTGGTGCCGAAGGTCTTGTCGAAGTGCTCGGCGTCGGCGAGCGCGGTCGGGCGCAGTTCGACGGTGCCGGCGTTGGCGACCAGGATGTCCAGGCGGCCCTGTTCCTGTGCGATGAGCGCGTAGAGCCGGTCGAGGTCGTCGAGGTTCGCGATGTCGCCGGTCACCGCGCGGACGTTGCGGCCGATCTCGGCGACCGCCTTGTCCAGCTCGGCCTGACGGCGGCCGGTGATCCAGACGTACGCGCCCTCGTCGACGAAGCGTTTGGCGGTGGCCAGGCCGATGCCGGTGCTGCCGCCGGTGACGAGTGCGATCTTGCCGGTGAGCGTGTCGCTCATGACGAACTCCCTGGTGAACGACGTTCTGTACTGGTGCGTCAAAAACATACCTCGGTTCTCTACTGAGACGTCAAGAACGGGAGATGTGTTCTGTACTACACCGTCAAGAACGCGCTATCCTGGGCGTCATGGCCCGACCACGCGCATTCGACGAGCAGAGCGTCCTGGACGCCGCCGTCCGCCAGTTCCGCACCGGCGGCTACGCCGGCACCAGCCTCGACGACATCTCCGCGGCCACCGGCGTGGGCCGCGGCAGCCTCTACGCCTCGTTCGGCGACAAACACACCGTTTTCATCAAAGCCCTGCACGAGTACGTACGGCAGGCCCTGATCCAGACGCACGACGAACTCGACGGCCCGGACGAGAGCGCCATCGACCGCCTGCACACCTGGATCCTGGCCGGCGCCGGTTTCGTGCTGCGCGACGACGAACACTTCGGCTGCATGGCCGGCAAGTTCGCCCTCGAGGTCGGCGACCGCGACACCGAGGCCCACGACGTCATCCTGGACGTCTTCTCCCAGCAGCAGCGGGCGCTGGCCGACTGCGTCGCCGCCGCTCAGCGCCACGGCGACCTCGCCCCGGACGCCGACGGCTGCGCCATCGCCTGCCTGGTCCTGGCGCTCAACCGCGGCATGGACGTGATGGCCAAGGGCGGCATCGGCCAGGACGTCCTGGACGCCGCCGCCGAGCAGGCCTTCCGCGGCCTGCCGCTCACCGACGCCTACCGGCAGGCTGCCCGCCGCTGACCGAGATCAGGACCGCGACCAACGGTCAGCCGGCGAAGGTCCGGCCCGAGAGCGTGTTAGCGTGTCTGGCCGAACAGCTGCTCGGCCAGGACTGGGTGCGGCCGGATCCCGTCTGAGTATCGATGCTCAGGTGTGCGGGGCGGTCCGGCGGAAGGATCATCCACATGAGCGACCTGCATGTGGAACTGCGCGAGGGCGTACCCGGTGATCGGGAGTGGATCTATCGGCTGCGCCACCGCGTCTACGGCGAGGAACTGGGCCAGCACCGCACCAACGCCGCCGGTGAGCTGCGCGACGCGATGGACGAGCTGGGTGTGGTCTACCTGGTGGCAGTCCGCGACGGGCGGCCCGCCGGGTTCGTCAGCGTGACGCCGCCGTGGGCCGGCCGCTGGTCGCTGGACAAGTATGTGACCCGCGCGGACCTGCCGGTCCTGGACGCGCACGACACGTTCGAGGTGCGGCTGCTGACCGTGACCCCGGAGGAGCGCCGCACGCCGCTCGCCGCGCTGCTGATGTACGCGGCGATGCGCTGGGTGGAGTCGCGTGGCGGGCGCACCGCGGTGGCGATGGGCCGCGCCGACCTGACCGCCATGTACCGGGCGATGGGCCTGACCCCGGCCGGTCGCACCGTGCGCTCCGGCCAGGTCGATTTCGAGATCATGAGCAGCACCCAGATGCCCGCCACCGTACGGCGCAGATGCCTGCGCCAGATCGCGCAGCTGAACCTGGACTGGCGGCTGGACATGCCGCTCGCCGCGGACCGCGACGGCTGCGAGCACGGCGGGGCCTCGTTCGCCGCGATCGGCACCGACCTGCGCGAGATGGACCGGCGCCACTCGGTGGTCACCGCGGACGTGCTCGACGCCTGGTTCGACCCGGCGCCGGAGGTGCTCGACGCGCTGAGCACGCACGCCGGCTGGATCGCGCGTTCCTCGCCGCCGACCACGGCCGACGGCGTGGTGCGCGCGATCGCCGCGCACCGTGATGTGCCGGAGGCGTCCGTCAGCCTGGGCGCCGGCTCCTCCGATCTGATCTTCCGCGCGTTCCGGGAGTGGCTGCGCCCGCAGAGCCGGGTCCTGCTGATCGAGCCGAGCTACGGCGAGTACGCGCACGTCACCGAGGAGGTGGTGGGCGCGCGGGTGGACCGGTTCGCGGTGCGGCGCGAGGACGGCTGGCGGATCGACGTGGACCGGCTGATCGCGCAGGTCACGGCCGAGCGCTACGACCTGGTGGTGCTGGTCAACCCGAACAATCCGACCGGACGGCACCTGCCGCTGGCCGACGTGCGGCGGATCGCGGCGGCGCTGCCGGCGCACACCCGGCTCTGGATCGACGAGGCCTACATCGGATATGCCGGCCTGCGGGAGTCGGCGGTGCCGCTGATCGGCGACCATCCCCGCGTCGCGGTCTGCACGTCGATGTCGAAGATGTACGCGCTGTCCGGCGCGCGGGCCGCCTACCTGATCACCGACCCGGCGACCGCGGCCACGCTGCGCCGATGGACGCCGCCGTGGGTGCTCGGCATGCCCGCGCAGGTCGCCGCGATCCGCGCGCTCGACAGCCCGGACTACTACGCGGCACGGTGGGAGCAGACGCACCTGCTGCGCTCGCGGCTGGCGGACTCGCTGCGCGAACTGCCCGGCGTCGAGGCGGTGGACGAGGCCGCGGCCAACTACCTGCTGGTCACGCTGCCGACCGGCGGGCCGAGCGCCGCGCTGGTGGTCGACAGGTGCCGGCGCTACGACGTCTTCCTGCGCGATCTGTCCCCGATGTCCGCGCTGTTCGAGGGCCGGATCGTCCGGGTCGCGGTCCGCGGCGCCGAGGAGTGCGCACGCATCGTGGTGGCGCTGGAGAAGGCCCTGACCCGGTGATCGAGCGGGTCAACGACAGCCTGCTCGCGGTCGCGGAACGGCGGCTGCTCGATCGCCTCGCCGCCGTGCTCGCCCCGCGCGTCACCGCGGACGCCTGCTCGCTGGCCGGGCTGGCCGGTGCGATCCTCTGCTGCGCCGGCTACGCGCTGAGCAACTATCACCGCGGGTTCATCCTGCTGGCGGTGGCCGGCGTGGCGCTGCACTGGTTCGGCGACGCGCTCGACGGCACGGTGGCCCGGCTGCGCGGCGAGGACCGGCCCCGGTACGGCTTCTTCGTCGACCACTTCCTGGACACCGTGTCCCAGGTGCTGCTCTTCATCGGGCTGGGGCTCTCGCCGCTGGCCTCGCTGAGCGTCGCCTGCCTCACGCTGGTGGCGCTGCAGTCGCTGAACATCCTGGTCCTGCTGCGCACGGTAATCTTCGGCGAGTTCCGGCTGTCGTTCGGCCGCCTCGGCCCCACCGAGGCACACGTCGGCCTGGTCGTCTTCGGACTCGCCGGCTTTTTCACCGGGCCGGTGCCGTTCGTCTACGACGCGCTGCTGGCGACCGGCGCCGTCTTCCTCGCCGTGCAGACCATTCTCATCGGTACGCGCGAGGCCCGCCTCCTGCGCGCCCAGGAACCATGACCGGGGCGTCCCCGATCGATCAGGCGATGTCGACCGCGTGAACGGGTAGTCCATCGTGCCGGCGGCGGCACCGGCATCCGGCCCGTTGGCGAGTCGGGTGTACAGCCGCTGACGGATCCCGGGCATCCTCGGAAATCCGCCCGCCGTCGCTACGGGGGGGACCCCGGGCAGCTCGGCCTCGGGGCCGTTGTCCCAGGGGTCCCCCCATCGACAGGTGAGGCGGGTGCTTACGAGCCGATCAGGTCGAACTCGTTGTTCTCGACGTCGGCGAAGGTGGACCAGCCGTCGAAGTCACGCAGGCGGGTCGCCCCGAGCTTGACGAGCCGGTCGGCCTCGGCCGTGAAGTCGTCGGTGGTGACATCGAGGTGCAGGCGATTCTTGGTCGCCTTCGGCTCGGGCACCGTGTTGAAGGTGACCTGCGGGAGGCCACCGCCGGGATGCAGGACGACCCGGGTGTCGCTGGACTCGGCGGCGATCGGCCACCCGGTCGCGTCGTGCCAGAACGCGGCGACCGTACGGGCATCGACGCAGTCGATCGCGACGGCGTACCAGGAGATGGTCATGGTGGAACCTTTCGTGGGTCAGATGACAGGCTGGAGATCGGCGGCGGGCCGCCGGGCGAGACTGACGAAAAGGGCCAGCGCGGTGAGCGCGAGCAGGCCGCCGGTGAGCATGGCCGCGACGCTGCCGCCGGTGCCGTCGACGATGCGTCCGCCGAGCAGTGATCCGCCGGCGACCGAGATCTGGAACGCGGAGATGTAGAGGGCCGAACCGCCCTCGGGTGTGCTCCGGTCGGCGGTGAAGATCCAGGTCTGCATCGCGACCGGGACGGTGCCGTAGACCAGACCCCAGATCGCCAGCACGATGATCGCCCCGGCGGTCGTCGTGCCGAGGACGGTCATCGCCAGCGCGGCGAGCCCGAGCGTGGCGATGATCGTGACGATCGCGGCGTAGAGCCGTCGCTCGAGGGCGGCACCGGCCGCCAGACTTCCGGCGATTCCGGCGATCCCGTAGACCAGCAGCAGCGTGCTGACCGTGGTGGGCGAGGCGCCGGTGTGCCGCTCGAGGAACGGCTGCACATAGGTGTACGCGGTGAACTGGCCGATCACCAGCAGCAGCGTGGTGGCCAGGCCGACCCGGGCGTTCGGGCCGCGCAGCACGGTCGCCAGCGAGCGCCAGGTCACCGGCTGATCGACGCCCATCCGGGGCAGCAGCGCCAGCTGCAGCACCAGGGCGAGGACGCCGAGCACGGCGGCGGCGACGAACGCCGTACGCCAGCCGAAGTGCCCGCCGATGAACGCGCCCGCCGGCACGCCGATCACGCTGGCCACCGACACCCCGGCGAAGATCACCGAGGTGGCGGTCACCGCGGCGCGTTGTCCGGCGAGCCGTCCGCCGACGCCGGCGCCGATCGCCCAGAATCCGCCGATGCCCAGGCCGAGCAGGAACCTGGCGAGCAGCATCATGGCGAACCCGGACGCCGCCGCGGCGAGCAGGTCCGAGACGGTGAACAGGGCGGTCATGGCGAGCAGGGCGATCCGGCGGTCGAGCCGACCGGCCGCCACGGTCAGGGTGGGCGCGGCGACCGCGGCCACGACGCCGGGCACGGTCATCGTGGTGCCCGCGACGCCCTCGGAGACGTGCAGGTCGGCGCCGATCGCGGTGAGCAGGCCGACCGGGAGAAACTCGTTGGTGACCAGGGTGAACGTACCCAGCGCCACCGCGTACACGGCGAGCCAGGAGGGTCGGAGCCTCGACATCGGATCAGTCGTCCAGGAACATCCGGACCTGCTCGACGAACCGCCCGGGGTACTGGAAGTGGGCGCCGTGGTTGGCGTCCGGGTAGAGCACGAGCGTGGCGTCGGGCAGGTGCTGCTGCAGGATGTACGAGTTGATCGTCGCGATGATGATGTCGTTGTTGCCGTTGACCACCAGGGTCGGCTGGCGCAGGTCGGCGAGGTGGGCGTAGGACGGATCCTTGCGGGTGCCGTACGAATGGATGGCAGCCCCTTGGGCCTGCACGGTGGCCGCCGTGACGGGTGCGTCCCGGTCCGGGCGGGCCATGATGCGTTCGAGGAAGTCACGGCCGGCGATCTGGCTCGCCTTGCTGGGCGAGAACAGGATCGGCAGCCACATCTGCTCCTGGTGTTCCAGGACGACGGTGAACAACGCGGCGGTCTGCGGCGCCATCTCGCCGATGCCCTCGCCGCCGCGTGGCCCGGTGCCGACCAGGATCAGTTTGCGAATCAGTTCCGGCCGGTCGGTGGCGATCTGCTGGGCGACCAGGCCACCCATCGAGTGGGCGAGCAGATCCACCTGCTCGAGGCCGAGAGCGTCGATGAAGGACTCGGCGTCGCGGGCGGTCTGCTCGACGGTGTCCGCCGTGGTGCCGGTCGACGAGGCGACGCCGGCGTTGTTGAACAGGATGACCTCGCGGCCGGCGGCCAGGGCGTCGGTGATGGCCGGATCGTGGTCGTCGAGGTTTCCCATGAAGTGCTGGAGGAAGACCACCGGCACGCCCGGGCCGGCGCCGAAGCGGCGGTAGGCGAAGCTGATGCCGTTCGCCTCGGCGTGCCGGGTGGGTGCGGTGTTGTGGGTGTCGGACATGGTTGCTCTTTCTACGGACGGATCATGCTGGATTCGTCACCCGAACAGGTGGTCCAGCCTTTAGACAGGTCTGTCTAAAGCGAGTATTAGACAGACCTGTCTAAACGGCAACGTGACGTCGATCATGCGCGCGGCTGCCGGCCGCCTGGTGATCGCTCACTAAACTCCTCGAACGTGGCGGCACCTCCTGTTCTGCGTGGCCGGTCGAGGTTCGTCGCCGACGCTCTCGCCAAGCTGCGCGGCGTGCGCCGTACCGGCCGGGGCACGGTCACGGTCATCTCCGGAGACCCCGGAATCGGCAAGACGGCCGTGCTGACCCGGCTGCTGCACGAAGCGTCGGCGACGGGCTGGCGCTCGGGCTCGACCCGGGCGACCGTGGCCGATCAGCTCGCTCCCGGCCTGACGATCCTGCTGGCCCTGCGCGCCGGCGCCGACCCGGTCCTCACCGCGGACCAGACGGCGACTCTCAGCGGCCTCGCCGGGCAGCCGGCCGTCTTCCTGGACCGGCTCGCCGCCCTCATCGCCGAGTCCGTCCAGCGCGGGCCGGTCGTGATCGCCGTGGACGACCTGCAGTGGGCCGATCCGCTCAGCCGCACCGCCGCCCGGGTTCTGCCGCAGCGCCTGGCCGAGGCGCCGGTGGCCTGGCTCTACACGGTCCGGGAGACGCCGGCCGAGCTCGCGTCGCATGCCGTCGCCCTCGATCCGCTGCCGACCGATGACCTGCTGAACATCGCGGCCGACCTGTTGGGCGACGATCTCGACGAAGCCACCACCGGTCTGCTGGCCCGCGTCGGCGGCAATCCGTTCCTCGCCGTCCAGGTGATCGAGGACGCGCTGCGGGCCCGAGAGCAGGGCGCGAGCCTCGCGCCGTTGCCGACCGGGTTCGCCGCCGGGCTGCGCCGCCGGCTCGCCGTGCTTCCCGACACCGCCGTACGCATGATCCAGGTTCTGGCGGTGCTGGGGCGGGCAGCGACCTTCGCCGAGTGCTGCGCGTTGTTGCCCGACGACGGACGCGAGGACCTCTCCGCAGCCGTGGACGCGCTTGCCGTGGCGGGACTTCTCGCACCGGAGCACCCCGAACTGGCGTTCCGGCACGACCTCGTCCGCGAAGCGGTGTACGCCGACCTGAGCCCGGGCACGCGGCGGCGCCTGCATCGGCGCTGTGCCCAGATGCTGCTCACCGACGGCGCCGGGCCGCTGGCCGTGGCCGGGCACATCCGCGCCTCGGCCACCCCCGGCGATGAGTCCGCGGCCACGGTCCTGCTCGCGGCGGCCGACGAGGCCGTCGCCGGCGATGCGGCCGACCTCGCCGGCGAGGCCTTCGATCTGCTCGCACCCCGGCACGAGCGATGGCACGACACCGGCGTACGTGCGATCCAGGCACTTGTCGCCGCCCAACGGATAGCCGGCGCAGTGCACCTGGCCGACGCCATGCTGGCCCACTCGACGGATCCCGAGCGGATGGCACAGATCGAGATCACCGTCGCGCGGGCACTGTGGCACACCGGCCGGCTCAACGACATCACGCGGCGCGCCTCGGACCGTCTCGCCGACGTTGCCGTCAGCGACCTGTCACGCGCCCGGCTGACCGCCAACCTCGCGCTGGCCTCGATCGGCACCCGACCGGCCGAGCAGGTCCGGGCATTCGCCGCGAAGGCACATCTGCTCGCCGAACGCGCGCACGATCCGGCATCACGGTCCATGGCGGACTACTCGCTGGCCGTGCTGGCGATGAACCAGGGCCGCCACGGCGAAACCCTGCGGCGCCTGCGCGACCTGCGGGCGGCGGCCGGCGAGGCGTACCTGGGCCAGGAAGTGCAGGCACTGCAGCTGCTCGACCGGGTCGGCGAGGCCGACACCATGCTGGCGGCTGCCGGCGGGGCCGCCTGGGTCCCGCACGCGCGCATGGCACAGCACCTGTATTTCGGCCGGCTCGCCGACGCCGAGGCCCAGGCCCACACCGTGCTGGGAGCCGCCGAGGAGTTCGGCAACGAAGCGGCGGCGCAGGACGCCCGGCGCACCTTGTTCGGCATCACCCTCGCCCGCGGCGACCTGGATCTGGCCCAGTCCTGGCTCGACGGATGCGTGACCACCGCGCCCGCAGGCGACGCGATTCAGGCGGACAGCAACGAGCTGATGGGAGCCCAGCTGCTGATCGCCCGGGGCCGGCTCGCCCCGGCGCTGGCGGTGATCCGGGCGAAACTGCACGCCGCGCTGGACGACCGTTCCTATTGGCCGTGGTGGCCCGGCTGGATGCCGGCCTTCGCCCGCGCGGCGATGAGCGCCGGGGATGCCGAGGTCGTCGGGCTCGCCGTTCGGTTCGCCGGGCAGGCCGCGGACCGCAACCCGGGCATCGCCACCTATGCCGGGATCGCACTGCAGGTCAGAGGGCTGGCCGGCACCGACGTGCGCCTGCTGCGCGAGGCCTGCGACGTGCTGGCGTCCGCTCCGCGGGCAGAGCTGCGCGCGGGCGCCGCCGACGATCTGGGCACGGCACTGCTACGAGACGGCGCCCGGGTCGAGGCAATCGCCCAGTTGGACCGGGCGTGGCAGGTGTTTCACGAGGGCGAATTCCAGGCCGCGGCCGATCGCATCCGTACCGTGCTCAGCGGCCTGGGCCTGCGACGCGACTACTGGCCGCTCAAGCCGGACCGGGCAGTCGGCGGCTGGGAATCGCTGACCCACAGCGAGCGGACCGTGGCCCGGCTGATCGGTTCCGGCCTGACCAACCGGGCGGCCGCCGCTGAACTGGGGCTGTCCCCCAACACCGTGGGCACCCACATCCGTTCGGCGTACGCCAAGCTCGGGGTGCGTTCACGGGTGCAGTTGACGAACGTGCTGCGCGACCGGATCGGCTGAGCCGAACCTGGGTGGCGATGCCGGCGCCAGCTCGATCGGCGCCGAAGCCAGAGCGTCAGGCCTCAGGCGGCAGCAGGGCGTCGGCGGCCGCGCGGGCCGCCTCGGCGGCGTGCCCGTCGGCATCCATCGCCGCGGCGATGTTCGCGCCGTCGTAGAGCATGACAAGTTGCCTGGTCAGCCGTTGAGTGTCCGGGTAGCCCGCCTCGGTCAGCAGGTCCGCGAACAGGGCGTGCAGCCAGGTGCGGAAATCCTTCACCGCGAGTTCTTCGGCGCTGCCGGGCGCCGCCTCAGCCGCCGCGTTGTGGAAGGCGCAACCCCGGAAGTCCGGCTCGGCGAACAGGTCACCCAGAGCGTCGAAGATCGCCAGAATCTTCGCCCGCGGCGCGGGCACGCCGGCCGTGCGCTCGTCCAGCCGGGCGGCCCAGCGGGCGTGCCTGTTCTGCAGGTAGGCCCGGACCAGGTCGTCCTTGCCGCCGAAGTTGTAGTAGAGCGAGCCCTTGGCGACTCCCGCTTCGTCAAGAACCCGGTCGATGCCGACGGTGTGCACGCCCTCGGTGTAGAACAGCCGGTCAGCGGCCTCGAGCAGGCGCTCACGGGCGGAGCGCCTGCTCGAACCGGCCGACGATGTCATGCACTAACTGTACGTACCTTCGATCACACGGCGGTACGCCCACCGTCGACCGGGATGGTCGCCCCGGTCACGTACGCCGCCCGCGGCCCCGAGAGAAAGGCGATGACGGCACCGATCTCCTCGGGCCGCGCCGCCCGGCCGAGCAGGGTGGTCTTGGCCAGGCCGTCGATCACCTCGGCCCGGGCCCCGGCGGTGGCCACCGGACCGGGAGCCACGCTGTTCACCCGGACCCCGGACGGGCTGAACTCGGCCGCCCAGGCCCGGGTCAGGGCGTTGAGCGAAGCCTTGGTGGCGCTGTACGCCGCACCGCCGGGCAGGCCGACCGCCGCGGCCATGCTGCTCAGATTGACGATGCTGCCCTCGCCGCGGGCCGCCATCGCGGGCGCCAGCGCCGCGGTCAGCAGGTAGGCCGCGCGGACATTGCCGTCGAACATCGCGTCGTAGCCCTCCACGTCGAGCTGGTCGCTGGGTCCGAACCAGGACGACCCGGCGTTGTTGACCAGAATGTCCACGTCCCCGGCCGCCCGCGCCAGGTCCGCGGCGCCGGCCGGATCACGCAGGTCGGCCGCGACGAAGCGGGCCTTGCCGCCGCCGGCCTCGATCTCGGCGACGGTCTCGGCGCCACGTTCGGCGTCTCGCCCGTGCACGACGACCTCCGCACCCTCGGCCGCGAGCGCCAGGGCCGTGGCTTTGCCGATGCCCGAGGTGGCACCGGTGACCAGCGCGATCTTGTTCGCGAGCTCGTTCATCATTCTCTCCCTTGTTTAGACCGGTCTGTCTAAAACGAGATTAGACAGGTCTGTCTAAAAAACAACGTGCCCTCAGTCACTCCCCTGGCTCCCCGAGCCCACCGGCTCGAGGAGGAACAGTGGGATGTCGCGGGGCGAACGGGCGCGGTAGTCGGCGTACGGCGGCCAGAAGGAATCGGCGATGGACCACCAACGCCGCTTCTCGGCGCCATGGATCTCGCGGGCTCGCACGGTGCGCCGTTCAGCGCCGTCCTGCAGCTCGATCACGGGGTGGGCGACCAGGTTGTGATACCAGGCGGGATTGTCCGGCTGGCCACCGGCGGAGGCCACCGCGACGTACGTGCCGTCCCGGACCACGCGCATCACCGGCGTCTTGCGGACCCTGCCGGTGCGCGCACCGGTCATCGTCAGGACGACGACCGGCCGCCCGTCCAGCGTGTTGGCTTCGGCGCCATCCGTCGCCTCGAAGCGGGCGACCTGGTCGCGCGCCCGTGGGCTGCGGCTCGGGAGGTAGTCGGGCGACGGGGATACGGTCACGGCGTCAGTCAACCGGGCTTGGGTGCTGGTCTCCTCACCTGATCAGGTGAGGGTCTCGCGTGCCGGCCGCGCGGCACTGCCACCGCGCTCACCCGCCCATGGGACTTCAACCGCCCAGGAAAGGCGTCGTCGGCAGCCCTGAAATCGATCCGCGCCGCCCGCCGGGGGCCGGCGAGTCCCGGTGACGCCGCTGATCCGCAGCAGGTCGCCGGGTTGCGCCAAAGCTGTACGGGTACGTTAGAGAATCAGTCCTGCCGGCGCCTCTCCCCATCCGGAGAATCCAGACCGCCAGGGCGAGAGGGAGACACCATCGCTACGAAGGCTTACGTCGAGAAGACCACCGTGGTGGCGGAGCTCCGCTCACGCGGGCTCGGATCCAGGGCCGATTGGGTCGAGAGGGATCTGCCCGCGGTGATCGACACGAGCACGCATGCGTCGATCTTGCGGACCCTCGGTATCGATCCGGATGCCCTGCAGTCCGACACCGGCGTCATGGCCGGCACGGAGTGACCGGACCGGCCTGACGAGCAGGCCGCGGCCCCGCGGCCGCTCCGGTGCCGGCCTGACCAGGGTGGCCGCGGCGATGAAGTGAGTCCCCCTTCATGATCATGGAGGGGGTCGGGAGCAACGCAACTCGGCCGCCGCTGTCAGTAGAACGCCGCATGTCCCCGGATGCGAGCAACGCTGTGGCACGGCCTCGCCGGGGGCGCCGTCCCGGCGGGAGCGATTCCCGGCAGCGGATGCTGAACGCGGCGCGGGCCCGCTTCGCCGCGGACGGCTACGCCGCGGCGACCATTCGGGAGATCGCGGCGGACGCGGGTGTCGACGCGGCGTTGCGCCACAGGTGGCGGGAGCGGGCTCTTCGCCGTACCGGAAACCGATCTTGATCTTGAATGTGGTCTGGCTCTGGCGGATCGGCGGCAGGAGCGGGGCAGCTGCGCCCGGCTACATGTTGTGCTCGCGGATCAGGGCGGGTGCACGCTGGTGAAGCATCGGGCGGCCGGTCAGAACGGGAAGTAGCCGTAGCTGAACGGGCGGCCTCGTTCGTAGATGGCGCGCAGCCAGGGCTGCCTGACCTCGGGCTGGAGAGCCAGCACACAGAGGAAGATCCGGCCGTCCGGCAGGAGCCGGTAACCCGGGAGCCGTTCCGGCAGGGCCTCCGGCAGGATCGGGACCGAGCGTCCGATCGGCTTCGCATCGCGGTGCGCCGCCAGGTGCGCCCAGGCGTCCCAGGCCAGCGGGACCGGCCGCATCGGCGCGGCCACCGGCCACACCTCGCCCGTCTGAGGGTGCACCGGAACCAGGGCCAGGTCGCCGCCCGCCGCCGCGAGGCCCGGTCCGGCCAGGACAAGGGTGCGCTCCGGTCCCGCGCCGACCGGGTCGACGAGACGGTCGAGCAGGGGCCGGAAAATCGCGGCGACCCGGTGATCGGGGATCAGGATCGGGTCGCCGCCCGAGACGGCCAGCAGATGCGCGAGCGCCGAAGCGGCGGCGGCCTCCCACATCGGATTCCACCGGCCGTCCGGTTCGATCGGTGCGATGCCGGGCCACTGGTCGCTCAGGTCCGTCCAACCGAACTCCGGGGCCCGGCCGGGACCGTCCTCGATCACCTTGGTCGCCAGCGAGGCCAGCCAGACCGCCTGCCGCAGACCGCAGTCGTCGATCCGGGTGGCGACCGGCGTACCGCAGGCGACACAGACCATGTTGGGTGGGCCGCCGCCGAGGCCGCAGCATCCGGAGTCACCGACCAGCGCCGGGTCGACGACAGCGCCACGGACATCCCCCGGGGCGAGCAGCACCGCAGCGTCCGATCCCCCGAGCGCCTCGCTGTCTTCGGACTCGACCGACCAGCGCCACGGTGCACCGGCCGGTAGCGGATCCACCGCGAAGGTGCCGGGCTCCAGCGCCGGGTCGAGCGAGCCGGGCCCGTTGCCGTACTTCTGATACGCGTGCACCGGAAACGCCACCCTGGACAGTGGAACCGTCAGCGTGGCCCCGCAGGCCCGGCACCCGAAAATCGTCATGCCGCCCCCGCGCGTCGACCCGGATGAATCTAGATCATCGCGGAAAGGGCATCCATGACGTCGGCCGGGACGTCGCCCGCCGCCATGTTCGCCTCCAGGTGGGCCAGGGTGGCGGTGCCCGGGATGAGCAGCACGTTCGGGGCGCGGTGCAGCAGCCAGGCGAGACCGACCTGCGCCGGGGTGAACCCGGAGGACTCGGCGGCGGCGATCACCGCCGGCGCGTCGGTCACCTTCGGCAGGTGCGGGGCGGCGCTGCCGAGCGGGAAGTACGGAACCCAGGCGATGTTCTCGGCCAGGCAGAGTTCCAGCATCTGCTCGTCGCGGCGATCGACCAGGCTGTACGCGTTCTGCACGCAGTCGATGCCCACCGGCAGCGCGCGGCGCAGCACCTCCAGGGAGACGCTGCTCAGGCCGATCGCGCCGATCTTGCCCTCGTCGCGCAGGGCGATCATCTCGGCGAGCTGGTCGTCGGCGTCCACGACCTGGTCGTCCGGGAGCTGCAGCCCGACCGGGCCGCTGTCGGCGCGGCGCAGGTTCACCACCGGGATCTGTTCCAGGCCCAGGGTGGTCAGGTTCTCCTCGACGGCGGCCCGTAGCTCCTCGGGCCGCTGCGCGAACCGGAGCGGGAACTGGCCGCCGGGGTTCGGCGCGGCCCCGACCTTGCTGACGATCAGCACGCCGTCCTCGGGGCGCAGCGCCTCCCGCAACAGCTCGTTGACGAGGCCGAAGCCGTAGAACTGCGCGGTGTCGACGTGGTTGACGCCGAGCTCCACGGCGCGGCGCAGCAGCGCGATCCCGGCGGCGCGGTCATCGCGCAGGCGGGACAGCTGCATCGCGCCGTAACCGATGCGGGCGACCGGACGGCCGGCGAAGGCGAAGGGCATGCGGACCTGCTCTCGTGCGAGAATACCGAAGCGGAAGGGTTTCCGCTTGCGACGGTAGCACGAAACGGAAGGCCTTCCGCTTTGACTGATCCCACCCCGGCCGCCGAGCCGGCCAAGGGGCGTGCCGACGCCCGGCGCAACCGGGACAAGGTGCTCGCCGCCGCCCGCGCGTCGCTCGCCGGCGGCGACGAGTCCCTGGCGATGGTGTCGGTCGCCCGCGACGCCGGGGTCGGGGTCGGCACGCTCTACCGGCACTTCCCGACCCGGGAGGCGCTGGTCGAGGCGGTCTACGCCGCCGAGCTCGACGACGTCACCACCAGCGCGACAACCCTGCTGGAACAGCTGCCGCCGGAGGCCGCGCTGCGCGCCTGGCTCGAGCGGTACGCGGCGTTCCTGGCCACCAAGCGCAGCATGATGGACGCCCTGCGCAGCAGCTTCGCCGCCGGGCGGATGGGTCCGCACACCCGCGAGCAGGTCACCGGCGCGTTCCGCGCCCTTCTCGACAGCGGGGCGCGGGCCGGTACGCTGCGCGACGACGTCGACCCGGACGACGCCGCCGGCATGCTGCACGGCATCTTCCTGACCGCCGGCCACGACCCACAGCGCACCAGCCGCATGCTCGGCCTGCTCGCCGACGCTCTGCGCGCCCGCTGACCACCCGTTCCCGGCTACCGTGCCGTCGGCTGGGCCCGCAGCACGAGGTCCCAGTCGACGGTCCGAGCCCAGTCGGCGTAGCTGTGCCAGGCCACCCCCGGGTAGGCGGCGTGCAAGCCATCCACGTCGAGGAAGTCGGTGTTGTCCTCGAACCGCTGGAACATGTCGGCGATCTCGGCACCGGCCCACTGGCGGACCTGGTCCAGGGGCAGCCGCCGGTACGGGATCTCGCGGCCCAGCACCTCGCCGAGGATCCGGGCCGCCTCCTGCCCGGTGACCCGGTTGGAGACGACGTCGATGCGCCGGCCCACGAACCGGTCCGGGTGTTCGATGGCGGCCACGGCGAGGCCGGCGATGTCCCGGACGGTCACCTGGTCCAGCGGTTTGCCGGCGGAGAGCGGATTGGCCAGGATCCCGTCGCCGAGTCGGCTGAAGCCGAGGTTGAGGACGTTCTCCATGAAGTACACCGGGCCGAGGACGGTCGCCCGGACCTCCTGAGCACGCAGGTACGCCTCGGTGAGCTGCTTGCTGTCGGCATGGTCGATGCCGGTCGCCACCATCCGGTCGGCGCCGCGCACCGAGGAGTAGACCAGGTGCGCCCCGGCCCGCGCGGCGGCATCGACCAGCAGGCGGCCCTGGGCGGCTTCCTCTTCGGCGCCGCCTGCTCCGAACGGCACGGACAGAGCGAACACCGCGTCGGCGCCCCGGGCCGCCCCGGCAAGCGCCGCGGGGTCCGACAGGTCGCCGACGAACAGCCGGGCACCGGCGGCGGACAGCGCCCGGGCGGGCGGCGACCCGGACGAGCGCACGTAGGCGGTGACCTCGTGGCCGTGCCGCAGCAACAGCTCGGCGACCGCACCGCCCTGTTTGCCGGTGGCGCCGATGACGAGAACGGTGGTCATGGGTGAGCTCCTCGGTCGCAGTCGTGAACGCAGCCCATCCTCTGGCCTCAACATTGGTTGAGGTCAACCTAGGATCGGCGCATGCCCCGACCGCGCACCACGTTCCACGAGCTCACCGTCGGACAGGTCGCCGACCGCAGCGGCGTCGCGATCTCCGCACTGCACTTCTACGAGCGCGAAGGCCTGATCAGCAGCACCCGGACCGCGAGCAACCAGCGCCGCTACACCCGCGACGTGCTGCGCCGGGTCGCGTTCATCCGGGCATCCCAGCACGTCGGCATCTCGCTCGCCGCGATCCGGCAGGCCTTGGACCAGCTGCCGAGCGAACGCACTCCGAACCGGGAGGACTGGGCTCACCTGTCCGGGCTCTGGCAGGCCGAGCTCGACGCCCGCATCGCGCAGTTGCAGGCGCTCCGGGATGACCTCACCGATTGCATCGGGTGCGGTTGCCTCACCCTGCGGGTATGCCATCTGGTCAACCCGCGCGACCTGCTGGGCCGCGAGGGCCCGGGTGCACGCCGCCTGCCGAAGACCTGAGCGGCCCGTCGAGCATCATGCAGGGATGACGATCTCGACGGACGGTTCTCGGGAGAGAGCGCGCATCGTGGCGGCCGTGCTGCGCGACGGCGATCGGATACTGCTGTGCCACCGAACCGCCGGCCGCCGCTGGTACCCCGACGTGTGGGATCTGCCCGGCGGTCATGTGGAGGAGGCTGAGGATCCGCCCACCGCGCTCGTGCGCGAACTGCGGGAGGAGTTGGGAGTCACCGTGGCTCAGCCTTCGGGGCCGGCGATGCGCGAGGTCGGCGCTGACACGTTCGACATGCAGATCTGGCTGGTGGAGGCCTGGGCCGGAACTCCGGTGAACGCGGCTCCGGACGAGCACGACGCCATCGGGTGGTTCAGCAGAGCCGAACTCGGTCAACTACGACTGGCCCACGACAGCTACCTCGACATGTTCACCGCCGTACTCGGCGAACGACAAAGCTGAGCCGAATCAGGCCACGGCACTCTTTCGTGATCCAAATGGGGGCAGTCGTAGCCGGCCGGCCGCCTGAACATTCGTTTCAGATTCACTTTTTCTGTCATTACCGGCCGGAATTGTCGTGCCATCATGGGCACCGCACATGGTGGTTGGTACCGATCCGAGAGGTCTGGTGATGAACCACGACCTGGTGGCCGACGGGACACGTGCGTCGGGCGTGCCGGCTCAGCGGCAGACCCCGGAAGGGCAGACAGCATCCGTACCGGCGCCGAAGGCTCGGTGGCGGCCGTGGATGACCGTGCTGGTCGTTCTGCTCTTCCTCGGTCAGATGGCGGTGGGGATGATCACCGCGGCCCGTGAGCAGTCCACGACCATTGATGAGCCGGTGTATCTGGGCACCGCGGTCACGTACGTGCGGGATCACCGTCTTGCCTACAACTATGAGCATCCGCCGCTGGCGAAGCTGATCATCGCGACCGGGATGGTCTTCGCCGATGTGCATGTCAGCAAGCCGTACCCGCAGGAGCAGTGGGCGCTCGGGCACGCGATGCTCTACGAGAACGGCAACGATCCCCAGCACGTGCTGTTCGCCGCGCGGCTGCCGATGATCGTGCTGACGTTGCTGTTCGGGCTGGTCGTCTTCGCGTTCGCGCGGGATCTGACCGGGTCGTCCGGTGGGCTGCTCGCGCTCGCGCTGTACGCGTTCTCGCCGGATGTCCTGGCCTACGGGTCCCTGGCCGGCGTGGACCTGCCGACCGCCGGGTTTCTGCTGACCGGGTTGTGGCTGTTGTGGCGGGCGCGCTCACGGCCGTACCTCAATCTGCCTTTGTCCGGGATCGCGCTCGGCGCCGCGGCCGCCACCAAGATGAGCGCCCTGCCCGCGCTGCCGATCGCCGCCCTGCTCGTGGTGCTGTCGGTGTGGCACGCCGGCCGGCTCCGGGTCGAGGGCCGGCCTTCGGTCGTCCGGCTGCTGGTGACCGGGGTCGCGGCGGCGGCCGGGGTGGTGGCTGTCGCGATCGTCGTGGTCTGGGTCAGCTACCTGATCGTGGACCCGCGGCTGCGCTGGAGCACCCCGCCGGGGCTGGCGGCGATCAGCGGTGTCAAGGCGCACGTGGTCGATCTGCTGCCGTTTCCGCGGCCGTTCCGCGACGGCATGCGGTTCCAGTTCAAGCTCGAGGACGGCGACTACTCCGGCTACATTTTCGGTAAGGCCTATATCGGTACGCGGTGGTACTACGTGCCCGGCGCTCTGCTGATCAAGGAGCCGCTCGGGATGCTCGGGCTGTGGCTGATCGGGGCGGCCGGCCTGCTGATCAGCCCGCGGCTGCGTGCCGCCGCCGCGTATCTGCTGCTCCCGACCCTGTTGCTGACACTCATCGCGATGACCGGGGCCCGCAACTGGGGTGTCCGGTACACGATCTTCATCCCGGTGATCCTGGCTGTTGCGGCGGCTTCGGTGGCCGCGTACCGCAGCCGCTGGCTGCATGTGACCGCTGGGCTGCTCGCCGTGTTCGTCGCGGTCAGTTCGGTGCGGGCGTTTCCGTACTATCTGCCCTACTCCAACGAGGCGTTCGGCGGGCCGAGCCGGACCTATACCCAGCTCACCGACTCCAACGTTGACTGGGGCCAGGATTTGGCCCGGCTCGGTAAGAAGTACCCGGGCCGGCCGATCTGGCTGATCTACAAGGGTCGCGGGGAACCCGCCGGCCACAACATCAACGCGCGGGATCCGTTCGGGGTGCCGCTCGATCAGGTGCACGGCACCATCGCGATCTCCGGGCGTTGTATCGCCACCCCGAACTCCTGCCTGCCGGTCGACGGTGACCGCAAGGCCGCGCGCCGGCAGTTCAACGAGCTGCTGGCCACCAGCTTGCAGATCGGCAACGTCGGCTACTCGATCCTGCTCTACCAGCGGTAGCGCCGCGACCCTCAGTCAGCGTGCGATGGAGTAGTGGACCTGGGTGTCGTGGGTGACGAACCCGGCGCTCTCGTAGACGCCGAACTCTTTGCTCGAACCATCGGCGTCGACCCGGAGGCTGGCCCGTCCGTAGCCCTGGTCCTGCGCGGCCCGGAGCGTGTGTGAGATCAGGGCTTCGGCCACGCCGCGCTGCTGGTACGCGGGCCGCGTGGCGATGACCCGGAAGTAGGCGTCGCGGATGCCGGTCGCCGCCGTCTCCGCCTCCCACGAGACGACCAGCAGGACGCCGGCCGCCGTCCCGGTCTCGACGTCACGGAGCAGAAAGCTCGACTCGGGCCGGAAGTTCGCGTTCACGGCCCAGATCTTCCACTGCTCGGCGGTGAGCGGCGACCCGCCCACGTCCTGGGCGGCCTCGTTGCGGACCGCGCGGAACTGCTCGTCGGTCTCGGCCGTGTAGCCCTCGATCCGCAGGCCGTCGGGGACAGGGGCGCCCGCAATGGCGGCGCCGAGCGGATGCCGCATGTGCCGGCTCCACTTCGTCGCCGTCATGCCGGCCGCACGGTACAGGGCGACGGCCCCGTGCACATGCTCGCCGTAGATCGATTCGACGACCAGTTCGAGCGTGGGGTGATGCAGTGCGTGCAGCGCCTCGGCGGTCGTCAGCCCGTGTTGCATTAGCTTCGTCCCGAGGCCCTGGCGACGATGGGTGGGGCGGACGGCGCCGGCCGCATGCACCCGGTGGACGATCTCGGCTGCCGGCTTGTAGTGGACCGCCGAGAAGCCGAGCATCGTCGCGCCGTCGAAGACCGCCAGCGTGGACGCCGGGAGGTCGTCGACCGGTGAGTCCAGCTCCTCGGTCGCGTCCTGCACGGTGTACTGCCCCCAGACGTGGTCCTCCGCGTCGATCGCGTTCAGCAGGTCGGCCATCGCCGCGCCGTCGGACACGGCCATCGGGCGCCAACTGAGGTTCCGCGATTCAACAGTCATGATCGCAACACTATGGAGCCCGGCGAGGGCTGTCATTCCGATTTCGGCCCGGTGACGGAGTCCGGCTCCCCCTGCCTGTTCGCGGCCCACGCCTGCCAAGGCCCGGTCCATCCAGCGGCGGCTCGGGAGCGGCGATCATTCGGGAATCGACGACCTGTCGGGTACGGCTCGCGGATGATGGACGATCGTGACGAAATCGAACGACCGGACCGGGGCGGCTTTGGTGACCGGGGTCGGCAGCCCGGAGGGCATCGGCTTGGCGATCGCGACGGAACTGATCGCGGCCGGCTTGCGGGTCGCGATCACGGCCACCACCGCGCGCGTGCACGAACGGGCCGCCGAGCTCGGCAACGACACCGTCGGGCTGGTCGCCGACCTGCGCGACCGGGAGCAGGCACAACGCCTGATCGACGACGTCCACGCCACGGTCGGCGACCTGGACGTGCTGGTCAACAACGCCGGGATGGCCCAGACCGGGCACGGCGACCGGTCCGCCGAGCTCGGCGACCTCGACCCCGCCGAATTCGACCGGCAGCTGGCCGTCAGCCTGACCACCTGCTTCAACGTCACCCGCCTGGTGCTGCCGCGGATGATCGCGCGCGGATACGGGCGGGTCGTCAACATCTCCTCGGTGACCGGGCCGCTGGTCAGCGTTCCGGGCCAATCGGCGTACGCCGCGGCCAAAGCCGGCATGGACGGGCTGACCCGCACGTGGGCGCTGGAGGCCGGGCCGGCCGGCGTGACCGTCAACAGCGTCGCGCCGGGCTGGATCGCCACCGCGTCCAGCACCCCGGACGAACTGCGGGCCGGGGCCGCGACCCCGGTGGGCCGGCCGGGCCGGCCCGACGAGGTGGCGGCCGCGGTCGGCTTCCTCGCCTCGGCCAAGGCCGCCTACATCACCGGCCAGGTGCTCGTCGTCGACGGCGGAAACCAGCTCGACGAGCGCCGCGCCTGAGTCCCGGCTCGGCTCGGGCTTCGCATTCCAGGCCTCCTGCGGGCGTACGGTCCGGTTGACCGCTGCGGAGTGGGGGCCGCTGCCGGATCCCGTCAGTGTTGTCCGTCGGGGTCGCAGTATTCGACCTCGTTGGTCAGCCGGAACGGGCCGAGCAGGACGCCGCGGCGGAACGGCAGTCCGCGGGGCATGTCGTCGGCGGCGATTTCGAGGGTGAACTGTTGCAGGGTCTGCATCGAGCGGCCGGCGATGGTCACCGGTCGACGGACCTCGTAGAGCGGCGCCCAGGGACACTCGTAGTAGCAGGTGCCGCCCCTGGGCGCGTTGAGGAAGGCGACGTCGCCGGCTGCGACGGCAGCATCCACCTCGGCTTTCAGGGCCATGGTGGCGGCGGGGTCCGGGTCCCATTCCCACAGTTCCTGGATTGCCTGCACGGCGCGGCGGTCGTGTTGCCAGCGGCGCAGGGTTGCCGGGTCGGTCAGGCACCAGGGGTCGAAGCGGGCGCCGCCGGGCAGGGTGGCGATGTCGGGGCGGGCGGCCGGGCGCAGGGCCCGGTAGTTGTCGAGCAGTTTGGGCATGGCGGCGAGCTGGCCGGCGTGGAACCACAGTTCCAGGGCCTGCTTGAGGTTGTTCTCGATCAGTTCGTGCAGGGTGGCGTTGTGTCGCTGGGTGCGCAGGCCCATCGCGTAGTCGGTGGCTGCGGCCGCCTCGGCGGCCAGCTGCTTGATCCGGTTGACCGCCTTACGGCGTTGTTCCGGGACACCGGCTCGCTCCAGCGCGTACAGCGCGACGTCGACGTGCTCACGCACCGGCGGGATCGCGGCCAGCAGAGCGCTCAAATGTTCGGGCGGGCACGGTTCCACCTCGGCCCAGGGCGGCAGGCTTGCCGGGAGGGCGAGTTCGCCGCTGATGTCGTAGTCGGGGTTGACCCTGGCCTGGCGGGCCCGCGACACCCAGCCTTCGACGGCGGCGAGCCAGCGTGCGGTCTGGTCGTAGGTGACCTGCGGGACATAGCCGACGGTGCCGGGGTTGGCGGTGTAGTCGGCGTCGAGGAACGTTTCGCCGAGCGTCTGCAGGACGAACGCGTTCCACGCGGCGAGGAGTTGGCTGCTGACGGCGACCGGGGCGTCCCACAGCGTCAAGCCGGCGGCGGCGAGCTCGGTGCGGACCTTCTCCGCGGCCATCAGCTCGTCGTAGGCGACCCGGCCGGCGGCGCGTAGCGCTTCGAGCAGAGCGGCGTCGCGTTCCCCGCTGAGCGATGCCCGCAGCTTCGTGACGAGCGTGGGCTTCAACGGGTCGGCCATGCGCGGGATCCTCCATCGCTTGATCGGTTCGGTCATTCACGATAGCGGCGGTCCGCATCACCATCGGTCCGTCGTTCAACCCGGCTGCTCTGCGCGGTCGGGTGCGGCCGCCCGGTAGGAGGCGCCGTGCGCGTCGTCGCAGTGGCTGTTCGGATCGTCGAGGTTGATCTCGTAACCGGTGGACCGGGTCGGGTCGGTGTCGGCGTGGTCGACCTGCAGCGTGCTGTGGGTGATCTGGTAGTCGCGGCGCAGCAGGTCCTCGATGTTCGCGCGCACGGCGTGGCAGTCGAGGCCTTCGGCGACCAGGATGTGGGCCGAGAGCGCCGGTTGCCCGGAGGTGATCTGCCAGACGTGCAGGTCGTGGATTTCCACGACGCCGTTCACACCGGTCAGGCGGGCGCCGAGCGCGGGTGGGTCGATGCCGGTCGGTGCCGCTTCCAGGAAGATCCGGCCGGAGTCGCGGATCAGACCGAGGCCGGCTTTGACCATCAGGACGACGACGATCAGGGTGGCGATCGGGTCGGCGCGGGTGAATCCGGTCAGCACCATGACGGCGCCGGCGATCGCGGTGGCGATGAACGCGAACAGGTCGTTGAGGACGTGCTGGAAGGCGCCCTCGACGTTGAGGCTCGATCGGTTGGCGCGACTCATCGCCCAGGCCGCCGCCAGGTTGACGACGATCCCGGCCAGGGCGGTGACCAGCACCAGTCCGCCGGTCACGTCAGGCGGGTCGATCAGCCGTTTGACAGCCTCGAAAGCCAGCCAGCCGCCGAGCAGGAGCATGGACAGGCCGTTGGCCTGGGCGGACAGGATCTCGGCGCGTTTGAGGCCGAAGGTGAATCCGCCCTTCGGCGGGCGGGCGGCCAGTCGCATGGCGACCAGGGCGAGCACGATCGCGCCGGCGTCGGTGAGCATGTGCGCCGCGTCGGAGAGCAGCGCGAGCGATCGGGCGATCAGACCGACGACGACTTCGCCGGCCATGAAGGTGGCGATCAGCGCGAGTGCCAGGGTCAGCCAGCGGCGGTCGGCGTCGGCGGAGACCCCGTGGCTGTGCCCGGAGTGGCCGTGTTCGTCGGGTCCGTGGCCGCTGTGGTCATGATTGTCGTGACCGTGCCCGTCCTGCCGGTGTTCGTCGTGGTCGTGTGGGTGCTCCATGCCTTCAGCCTCTCCGCTGGGCGCAACCGGGTCATGCTGATGATGGTGGTCGTAGTACCTGCTCAGCTCACCGGTGGGCGGCGACGTAGCTGCTCGTAGCGGTCGCCGGGTTGCGCGGTGAGCGGATTGCGGCCATCGCGGCGGCACCGGATCACGGGGAAGGCTGCCCGGCGCAGCAGCCGTCGGCACAGGTCCCGGCGTCGCCCGCCCTGGTGCCGGCGGGCGGGGTGGGGGCGCAGCAGGCGTCGCCGCGCCAGGCTTCGCGGCCTTCCTTGACGGCCACCGCGGCGATGACCAGCGCGGCGATCGGGTCGGCCCAGCTCCAGCCGAACAGGCTGTTGACCAGGAGGCCGACGAGCAGCACCCCGGAGAGGTAGGTGCACAGCAAGGTTTGTTTCGAGTCGGCGACCGCGGTGCGGGAGCCGAGTTCGCGGCCGGCGCGGCGCTGGGCGTAGGACAGGCCGGGCATCACGGCGAGCGAGACGGCAGCCAGGACGATGCCGACCGTGGAGTGTCCGGCTTCGGCACCGCCGAGCAGGGCTCGCACCGATTCGACGGTGACGTACGCGGCGAGCGCGAAGAACGAGATCGCGATGACCCGCAGCGCGGTCTTCTCCCGCTTCTCGGGGTCGGCGCCGGCGAACTGCCAGGCGACCGCAGCGGCGGAGGACACCTCGATGACCGAGTCGAGACCGAAGCCGATCAGCGCGGTGGAGTTCGCGAGGGTGCCGGCGCTGATCGCGACGACCGCCTCGATCACGTTGTAGGTGATGGTCGCGGCGACCAGCAGCCGGATCCGCCGGGTGAGCACCGCCCGGCGCTGAGCGCCCGGCCCGGCCGGCGTGAGCGGAGCAAGCGGCAGGTTCATCAGCAGCAGTCCTTGTCGGCCGCGTCGGGGCAGGCGGTCGGGTCGACCGCGAGGACCAGGCCGAGCAGGTCGTCGAGGGCGTGCCGGATCCGGAGGTCGGACAGCTCGTAACGGGTGCGGCGGCCCTCCGGGACGGCGACGACCAGACCGCAACCGCGCAGGCAGGCCAGATGGTTCGACAGGTTCTGCCGGGTCACCCCGAGCAGGTCGGCCAGCTCGGCCGGGTAGCCGGGCGCGTCACGCAGCGCCAGCAGCAGCCGGGCACGGGTCGCGTCCGACAGGGCATGCCCGAAGCGGGCGAGGACCTGGCCGTGTGTCACCGTCTCCATGGCCCGACAATACAGCGTCGGCTGTATTCAGCGAAACCTGTATCAAAGCGGGGTCGGGGAGCGCTCACGTCGTGGACCGGCGCGAGCATCCGACGATGAGCCGGGGCTGCCGGCCGTACCCAGGAATTCGCATTTGATCTTTGGTTCGCCTGTGGGTCGGGTCGACCGGCTCAGGGCAACGCTGAGCGGCTCGTCCCGGTTGCCGCGCGTCAAGCCCGGTGAATGCCGAAGTGGGCGGGCACCACCAGGCTGTTGGTCGCCGCCGCCCGGGCCAGGACGCGGCGCCGGGTCCGGATCGCCTCGGCCGGATCCTCACTCACGCAGATCTCGTGATCGGGCTCGATCACCTGCAGCGGGCTGTGGATCAGGTCGCCGACGAACAGCGCCCGATCCGTGCCGGACTCGAGCCGGAGCACGGCCGAGCCGGGCGTGTGACCGGACGCCAGTTCCAGCACCAGGTCCCCGTCGATGCGGTGGCTGTCGCCGTCCCACAGCACCGCCTGCCCGGCCCGGTGCACGGGCAGCACACTCTGCTCGAACACGGCCGCGACCTCGGGCACGGAGTGCAACGGCGACCGAGGAACATGGCCGTTGGCCGGATTCCAGTAGTCGAAATCGGCACGGCTGATCAGGTACCGGGCGTTGGGAAATGCCGGAATCCACTCGCCGCCGGCCAACCGCGTGTTGCCGCCCACGTGGTCGCTGTGCAGGTGCGTGTTGACCACGAGGTCCACGTCCTGCGGCCGGACCCCCGCCGCGGCCAGCAGGTCGAGCAGGTCGCCGCGCTCGAACTGCTCGGGCACACCGTGCTTGCCCCGGCCCAGCCCGCTGTCGATGAGCACCGTGCGGCCGGCGCTACGCAGCACCCAGGTCTGGATGGTGGTCTGCCACTCGCCGGTCGCGGCGTTCAGGAAATCCGGCGCCAGCCAGGATTCGTGCCGCCGCCACAGCTCACCGGGCACGGTCGGGAACAGGACGTTGGTCGCGCTGAAGCCACCGTGCCACTCGACGACCCGGATGACTTCGACCTTACCGAGAACAATTTTCTGCACCGGTTCACGGTAAGAAGCGGTGGTGAGACGCGAAATGCTTGTTCGTCTCGCCTGATTGAGCAAGCGTCTCGTCGCGCCGGCCGTCGGCAGCGGCTCCGGTGGTGGCGAGGACGGTCTTGCGCCAGGTCGGTGACGCGCGACAGGGCGCGGACGAAACGGGCACGCGGCGGCCGCTCAGCCGTGCGGGAACGGGGTGCGCAGGACGCGCGCGGCGAGCACGGCGCAGACCAGTGCGATCGGGATCTCGGCGAAGAC
Organism: Actinoplanes sp. L3-i22; assembly: GCF_019704555.1. Classification (NCBI taxonomy): domain Bacteria; kingdom Bacillati; phylum Actinomycetota; class Actinomycetes; order Micromonosporales; family Micromonosporaceae; genus Actinoplanes; species Actinoplanes sp. L3-i22. Next base: position 4,719,097 of record NZ_AP024745.1, on the reverse strand, counting down.
CGCCATGACGATCGCAGCGGCCAGATCCGGGCCGGGCGCGGCCGCCGTGACGTCGAACCAGGCGTCCACGAGCAGCAGCACCGCGGCGCCGACCGCGCTCAGCACGCACCGGTTGTCCCGCCGCAGCAGGAACCGGCCGGTGGCGAACAGCGCCAGCGCCTCGCAGCCGTCCAGGCCGACCCAGGCGAGCGACCAGTGCGCGTCCCACGCGCTGGCCGGCAGGGTGACCGAGAGGTAGCACAGCCACGGGATCATCGCGAGCCCGGCCAGCACGAAGGCGGCGCCGAGCCCGCTCGACCGGCGTCCGGCGGGGCCGCGGTCGAGGTGGTACGTGACGGCAAGCATGGCGGTCGTCCCCTCTCGGCCCGGCGTCTGGTGGTGCGCCGGGCACGATCACCACTCTGGCCGCCGCGGCCCGGCGAATCAGTAGTGCGGCTTTCCGTTCCGGGGGTGGTGCCAGGTACAGGCCGATGCGGGCACCAGCGCCATGGAGCGCCGGTCACGTGGCCGAATACCGTAGGGGCCATGAACGCCGTCCTGGCGCCGATCGGCCACTTCCTGCTGGCACCCTGGCGCGGGCGGCCGTGGCGCGACCTGTGGTTCGTGATCCTCGGCTCGGCGCTGAGCCTGCTGCCGCTGGGTTTGATCGGGCTGCCGTGGGCGTTCTTCGCCCCCGTCCACCTGCCGTCGATCCTGGCCTGCGCCGTCCTCCCGCCGCTGGCGGCGGTGCTGCTGGGCCCGCAGCTCACGACGCTGCGCCGGTCCGTGTACTACGAGATCCGGGGCGCCCAGATCCCCCGGGCTCCGCACACCGCCCGCGACGCCGCGTCCGCGGAGGCGCCGTTCCTCCCGCGGATGAGCGCGCGGCTGCGCAACCCGCGCACCTGGCGGCAGGCCTGCTACCACCTGATCGCGGGGCCGGCGGCCAACCTGGTCGGCGTGATCGCGGGCACCATGTGGGTCTGCGGGCTGATCTGCTTCGGCTGGCTGAGCGCGGCGATCGCCTTCGGCCCGGACTGGAAGTGGCTGTCCATGGCGACGTCCCTGGCCCTGTGGCTGGCGCTCGGGTGCCTGGTGGTGGTCTACCTCATGCCCTGGCTGGTCATGGCCTCGGTGCGCTGGGATCTGAAGGTCGCCACCGACCTGCTCGGCCCCAGCCGGGCGGAGCGGCTGGCCCGGCGGGTGACCGACCTGACCGAGAGCCGGGCCGCGGTGGTGGAGGCCGCCGACGCCGAGCGTCGCCGGATCGAACGCGACCTGCACGACGGCGCCCAGCAGCGGCTGGTGTCCCTGGCGATGAACCTGGGCCTGGCCCGGGCGACCCTGAAGGACCTGCCCGAGGACGCCCGGACCGCGCTGGCCGAGGCGCACGAGCAGGCCAAGGAGGCCCTGGGCGAGCTGCGCAACCTGGTGCGCGGCCTGCACCCGGTGGTCCTGGAGGACCGCGGCCTGGACGCGGCGCTCTCCGGCATCGCGGCCCGCTCCCCGGTGCCGGTGCGGTTGGCGGTGGACGTGCCCCGGCGGGTCGCGCCGACGGTCGAGGCGGTGGCGTACTTCATGGTCGCGGAGGCCCTGGCCAACGTGGCCAAGCACGCCCGGGCGTCCGCGGCCCGGGTGGACGTGTGGCTCGACGGCGCCCGGCTGCGGCTGTCCGTCGCGGACGACGGGATCGGCGGCGCCGACGCCGCCCGCGGCTCCGGGCTGACCGGCCTGGCGCAGCGCGCGGCCTCGGTGGACGGCAGGTTCGAGATGGTCAGCCCGGTCGGTGGGCCGACCACGATCAGGGTGGAGCTTCCGTGCGAACTGTGATCGCCGAGGACTCGGTGCTGCTGCGCGCCGGGCTGACCAAACTGCTGGAGACGACCGGCTTCGAGGTGGCCGCCGCGGTCGACGACGCCGCCGGGCTGCTGGCCGCGGTGCAGCGGCACCGCCCGGAACTGGTGATCGTGGACGTACGGATGCCGCCGACCTTCACCGACGAGGGGATCCGCGCCGCCCTGGTGGTCCGGCGGCAGTGGCCCGAGGTGGCGATCATGGTGCTGTCCCAGTACGTCGAGGAGCGCTACGCCGCCGACCTGCTCTCCACGAGCACCACCGGCGTCGGCTACCTGCTCAAGGACCGGGTCGCGGACGTGGACGTCTTCCTGGAGTCGCTGCGCCGGGTGGCCGCCGGCGGCACCGCACTGGACCCCGAGGTGGTGGCGCAGCTGCTGGTGCGGCGGCAGGACACCCCGCTGGACCGGCTCACCGGGCGGGAGCGGGAGGTGCTCGGGCTGATGGCCGAGGGGCGGTCCAACGCCGGGATCGCGGACAAGCTCGTGGTCAGCGAGAGCGCCGTGGCCAAGCACATCAACAGCATCTTCACCAAGTTCGACCTGCCCGCCGCGGAGGGCGATCACCGGCGGGTCCTGGCCGTGCTGCGATTCCTGCAGAGCGCGTCGCCGACCGTGTGAAGCGTAAGGTCGCGGGCGGCCGCGAGCTGACCTCAAGAAGGCCGATGACGAAGGCCTTCACGGCGCCGCCCCTCAGCCGGGCAGGGTGCTGAGCTCGCCGCCGTCGGCGAACAGGATCGCGCCGTTGACGTAGCTGCTGACGTCGCTGACCAGGAACGAGACGACGTCGGCGATCTCCTCGGGGCGCCCGGCCCGGCCGCGCGCGTTGGTCTTGTCCAGGGCTCCGATGTGCTCGCCGAGCATCGCCACCGTGCCCTCGGTGTGCACCGGGCCGGGCGAGACCGCGTTGACCCGCACGCCGGACGGGCCGAACTCGGTCGCCCAGTAGCGGGTCAGGATCTCCGCGCCGGCCTTGGACGCCGCGTAGGCGGCGCCGATCGCGGCGGGCTGACGCGCCGCGCTCGAACCGACCAGCACGATCGAGCCGTGCCCGCGCCGGGCCATGGCGGGCGCCAAAGCTCCGACGAGCAGGAACGGGGCGCGGGTGTTGACCGCGACGTGCCGATCGAAGCTGGCGGCATCGGTGGCCGCGGTGGGGGCGAACTCGTACAGCCCGGCGCTGCTGACCAGGATGTCCACCTCGCCGGCCGCGGCGGCCAGGCGCAGCGTGTCCTGGGCGTCGGCGAGGTCGGCCGCAACGAACCGGGCCGTGCCGCCGTCGGCCGCGATCTCCTTCACCAGTGCCTCGCCGCGGGCGTGGTCTCGCCCGTGCAGCACGACGTCGGCCCCCAGCCGGGCCAGGTGTTGCGCGATGGCCTTGCCGATCCCTGAGGTCGCCCCGGTCACCAGTGCGGTCTTTCCGTGCAAACCGGTGCTGATGGTCATCGCCGTCTCCCCTGCTGTCGTCGTCATGCCGTACGGCCTGACTCAACAACTATGCATGGCAGATGTTCTGCCCGCAAGAACATCTGCCGACAAGCGCATGGTGTTACGATGCCCGGGTGAGTGACAAACCTCGCGGCGCGGCCGACGACCTGACCCTGGGGACCGATCTGGGCTGGGCGATCCGCCTGGTCTCGGCGGCATTCAGTCGCGTCGCCACCGAGTCCGTCGCCGGGCTGCCCGGCGGACCGCGGGGCTACCTGGTCCTGATGGCCCTGGCCGGCGGGGAGCCGCCCTCACAGCTGTCGCTGGCCAAGGAGGTCAGCCTCGACCGCACCGTGATGACCTACCTGCTCGACGACCTGGAAGCGCACCAGCTGGTGACCCGGCGCCCCGACCCGCGGGACCGGCGTGCACGCCAGGTTCTCCTCACCGACACCGGACGCACTCGCCTCCAGCAGGTCCGGCTCAGCCTCGCCGCCGCCGAGGCACGCCTGCTCGCCGATCTCGACGAGCAGGACTCGGAGCAGTTGCGCACGCTGCTCTCGCGGGTCGCGCAGACCGCCCAGCGGGAGTCACTCGCCCCCGACGAGGCGGACTGCTGACCGCTCCGCAGCGGATGTGCGCCGCTCCCGCTGTCACGCACCGCAACAGGGACGCGAATAGTTTTCACTCGGGCGCATTGTGATCTGAGCCACTCGGGACCTACCATCCAGGTGCGTCAATGGGAACACCGCGGGGTTTCGCATTCCGAGCATTCGTCCTGCTCACCCATCGGGAGAAGACATGCGCTCCAGCATCACCGGTCGCCTCTGGCGACTGCTGGGCGCGGCGGCCGCAGCCACCGCGCTCACCGCCGGCGCCACCACCTCGGTCGCCGCCGCCGGCCCGGCATCCACCGCCGCCGCGCTGCGCGAGGTCATGTTCGTCGGCAACAACTGGGAGGGCACCGCCGACGTCATCGACTCGCACGGCGACTTCGCCAAGATCGGGCGGGTCAACGTCGTGCCGGACAAGGATCGCCGGCTCGCCGAGATCTACCTCAACCCGATCAAGCTGATCTACTTCCTCGGCATCCGCAACGGCCCCGGCGAGGGCCACGACCAGCTCGTCGACGATCTCTACTCCACGCCGGACGGCACCGCGCTGGTGGCGTCGCGGCCCAGTTTCGCCGACGTCGTCTCCATCGACCTGGCCACCGGGAAGCTCAAGTGGCGGTTCGCGGTCGCCGGTTACCGCGCCGACCACATGGCGGTCTCCCCCGACGGCACCAAGGTCGCGGTCTCCGCCTCGACCGCCAACACCGTGCAGGTGCTCGACATCAACACCGGCGCCCAGCTCGGCTCGTTCGCGACCGGCGACAAGCCGCACGAGAACGTCTACACCGACGGCGGCCGGTACCTGTGGAACATGTCGATCGGCAACGTCGAGACCGACCTGGACAGCCCGCAGCAGGACTGGACCAAGGGCGATCGGCACATCACCGTGGTCGACACCAGCACGTACCGGGTGGTCAAGACGATCGACATGCGGGCGCGGCTCGACGCGTTCGGCCGCTCCGATCTGTCCAATGCCGTACGTCCGGCGGTCTTCAGCCCGGACTTCGGCAAGCTGTACTTCCAGGTGTCGTTCTTCAACGGCTTCATCGAGTACGACGTCGCCACCGACAAGATCACCCGAGTGAAGACGCTGCCGAAGAATCCGGCCACCAGCGACGACCGCACCACGTTCGTCAACGACTCGCGCCACCACGGGCTGTCCATGAGCCCGGACGGCAGCAAACTGTGCGTCGCCGGGACGATGGACGACTACGCCACCGTCGTGGACCGCGCGAGCCTGCAGGAGGGAACGCTGGTTCCGGCCGTCAAGCCGTACTGGGCGACGGTCAGCGGCGACGGGCGCGACTGCGTCATCTCCGAGAGCGGCGCCGACCAGGTCACCGCCATCGACTTCGCCACCGGACAGAAGGTCGTCTCGGTTCCGGTCGGTGACCACCCGCAGCGGGTCCGCCTCGCCCACGTCCCGGCCGGCTGGACCAGCCCGGCCGGCTGACCGGCACCACACCGCCGATCGCGCCGGATTCGACGCGATCGGCGGGTCCGCGGTCCGCGACGACGCGGTTCCTCTCAGACACGGGGCAGCAGGCGGACGGTGACCTCACGGGCCTGCTCCCCCACGACGGAACCCACGATCGCGGGCCCGTAACGGTCGTATTTGGCGTGGTAGGCGGCGTCGATGCCCGGGTGGACGTCCGGCGCGGCCGACGCGAAGCTGACCTCGCGTTCCAGGCCGCCGGCGCGGATCCGGCCCGCCCCGGCGCGCAGCGCGCGCACGTACCAGCCGTTGGCCGGGCCGCGAGCCGAGCGCACGTACAGCTCGTCACCGGTGCGCACCACCCACATCGTCACGTAGGGCCGCAGCGTCCCGTCACGACGCGGCGTGGCCAGCCCCAGTTCCTCGGCGCCGCCGATGGCGGTCAGCTCCTCGCCGGTCCAGGTGGTCATCATCGGTTCAGCCATCACAAAATTCCTTTCACAATCCTTAACCCGGATTCGGTACGGACGGAGCCGGTCACCGCGATCCGGGCACATCGGTGCTGCCACGCAGCGCCAGGCCGGCGGCGGCGGTGCGGACGACGAGCGGCGAGCCGCCCGTCCGCCGGAAGGTGTCGAACACACCGCTGGCAGTACCCGCTCGATGCGCCGGCACACTGTCGAGGAAAACCCCCGGCCGCGGCGGGCCGGGAGCCACCGCGCAAAGGGGTACCAGCAGGGACCCCCTCACCCGAGGCCGGATGCCTAACGTGGGTTCATGGACAACCGCGACGAGGTACGGGCGTTCCTCACCTCCCGCCGGGCCAAGGTCAGCCCCGAACAGGCCGGCATCCCCGCCTACGGCAGCCGCCGCGTCGCCGGACTACGCCGCGGCGAGGTCGCCGCCCTCGCCGGCGTCAGCGTCGAGTACTACACCCGCCTGGAACGCGGCAACCTGGCCGGCGTCTCCGACAGCGTCCTGGACGCCGTGGCCCGCGCGCTGCGCCTCGACGACACCGAAACCACCCACCTGCACCACCTGGCCCGCGCCGCCGGCCCCACCCCCGCCCGGCTGCGGACCCGCCGCGACCGGGTACCCGAGATCCGCCCAGCCGTGCGCCGCGTCCTGGACTCGATGACCGGGGTTCCCGCGTTCCTGCGCAACCACCGCTTCGACCTGCTGGCCACCAACCCGCTCGGGCTGGCCCTCTACGCACCGATGTACACCGCCGGCGCGACGACGGCGGTGAACTCGATGCGATTCAACTTCCTGAACCCGCAGGCCCAGGCGTTCTACCCGGACTGGCCGCAGGTCGCTCAGTCTGCCGTCGCCGCGCTGCGCATCGCCGCCGCCCGGCACCCCGACGACCAGCAACTGATGAACCTCATCGGCGAACTGTCCATGCGCAGCGAACCGTTCCGCGGCTGGTGGGCCACCCAGGACGTGTACGTGCACCGGCACGGCGTCAAACGCTTCCGCCACCCCGCCGTCGGCGACCTGGAGCTGGCCTTCGAGGGCTTCGAACTGACCGGCGAGGACAACCTGACGATGCTCACCTACTCCGCCGAACCCGGCACCCCCTCCGGCGACGGCCTCGAACTACTCGCCGCCTGGGCCGCCACCCAGGACAAGGTGACGGTCTAGGACGAGGCGCCGGCCCTCGCCTTGAGCCGCCGCCTACTTGATGCCGTAGGTGGCGAAGAGTTCATCGACGGCCAGGTCACGCTTCCAGGTCTCGCGCATCGCGTTCTCGTACCGGAACGAGTAGGTCACGTCCACCGGGTATCTCCGCCGGAGGATCGGAAGGCAGATCTCCTTGCAGGGACTGAACTCGGTATAGATCGCCCGTACCGAGCTGACCTTGCGCGCCTCGCTGATGAGCCGGTCCCCCAGTTGCTCGGAGTGGTCGAAGCCGCTGAAGTTCTGGAAGGCCACGAAGTTGCTCCGCTCCACACCCTGACCACGCAGCAGAGTCCGGAAGGAGTCCGGGAGGCCGGAGGCGAGGTCGGCCGGCGTCAGTACGTGTCCCCGGCCACTGCGCAGCACCAGCAGAAGGTCCTCGGTGAGTTCGGTGAACTCGAAAACGGCGACGTTGCCGCCGAGGCGCAGCTTGAGCTTCAGCCGCATGGCCTGAGCCATCAGGCTGGCCGGCGTCGCGCCGTAGCCGCGTATCGCCAGGTGAAATCCTTTGCCGGCGGTGGCCAGCAGGCCGCGGGCGGCCGGTGACTCGGCCACCGATCGGTTGGCCACGCCCGGGTTCTTGATCTCTCGCGATCCCGCCACGGGCTCGCGCAGCGTCGACGTGCCCGAGGCCTGTCGGCCATCGGTTGCCCGCCCGCCGGAACTCCGTCTGCCGGGACCGGCCACGATCGGCTCCGTCGACGGCCGCGTCGTCGGCCTGATCTCGACGACCTGGCCGACAGCGTCGGCCGGCGGGGCCGGTGCCCCGGCCGAGGCGGCGGCCCTGTGCCGGCTGGGCATGGTCGGCTCGGTTCGCCGCCGCCGGGTGGGCGACGCCGGCGTTCCCCGCTGCGGCCGGCGTACCGCCGCCGGTTCGGTGCGGGCGGCCGGACCGGCTCCTGCGCCCGAGTCGATCCCGGGACTGCCGGTCCCACGTTCGCGGAGGCGCGCGACCTCGCCGGGGGGCGCGTCGAGCCCTGGCGAGGCTGTCCGGGCGTCGAGTCCGCGCGAGCCGATCGGGTCAGCCACCGGACTGCCGGCCGTGCGCCCGGCCGCCCTTTCGGCGGTCAGGCCTTCGGCCCGGGCGGCGTTCTGCTCGAAGGCCCGCAACCGGGTCGCCTCGGCGGCCCGATCCGCGGCCCGTGCGCCCACGTCGGTCAGCGCGTGGGTCACACCCTTCCACGCCAGCCATGAGCTCACCAGCGTCGCCGCCCCCGCGAACGCCGTCTCCCGGTAGGTCGGCTCATCGGCGAGGCGGGTTTTCTGCGGCGCGAACGCCAGCGCGCCGGCGGCCATCTCCTGCTCCCGCTCGCGAACGTAGGTGGCGACCGCGGTGGCTCCGGTCAGGGCCAGGTCGAGCACGCCGATCACGGCGAGGCCGACCGGCCCGGTCACCAGGCCGACGCAGAGCAGGACCATTTGCGTCGCCTCCACCGCGCTGCTGAACCAGCCTTTGCCCAGGAAGGCTCCCAGGGCGGTGGCGAAGTCGGCGAACAGTGGCACGTCGGCCAGCCCGAGCGTCGCCATGCCGCCCAGGATGATCGGCGGGTAGCGCCATACGTGTGCCGGATCGCCGGTGATGTCGCCACGGAACTCCAGGATCGAGTCGATCGCGTCGGCGATCCGCCGCAGGGCCGCGTCGAGGCCGGCCTTCGGTGACTCCTCGAACGCCTCGATCAGGCCGACCCCGTGCGGATGCTGGACGAGCAGCCGGAAGATCTCGGCGTGCTCGCTGGAGTACGGCACGCTTCGCGAGGTGGCCCAGACCAGGCGGCGGCGTTGCAGCCGGTCGATCACCTGACTCGCGGTCTCGTCCGGGCGCTGCCAGGGCGCGGCCTCCTGGAAGCCCTTGCCGCGTACCTCTCTCATGACCGGCTTCGCCATGTCGTGCAGCCGCGCGGCGGCACCCGGTGCCAGCAGCCGCTGACCGATCATCTCCACCACGTCCCGCTCGCGGCCGAGCGTGGCGTTCAACCAGCTCACCGAGGCATTCTGGAGGCGCGGCACGATGAGGTCCCAGTCGCGCCGGTACAGCGCCCGCACCTGACCGAGGGCGCGCCGGTCCGGCAGGTCGGGACCGCTCGCGGTGTCGACGTAGGCAAACAGCTGGGGCCGGATCAGGCGGCCACTGAGCTTCTCCGGGTAGATCCAGCTGCCGATCGGCCGTTCGCCGTAGAAGTCCAGCGCGTACCACAGCCGGCCGAGATCGGTGGCGGCCTGCCGCAGACTCGTCGCCATGGCGGCAGCGCGCCTAGGTGTCGGCGATCGTCACGTCCGCGTCCGCGTCGGTGATGACGATCTTCCGGTCGATGTCGGGATCCTCGTCCTTGCCCTTGAGCGCCCGGGCCGCAAGACGGACGTTCTCCAGTTCGGCGTGCCGCACCTCGGCCTGTACCTTCTTGACGTCGAGCGCGCGATGGATCAGCTTGAAGTCCTCCAGCAGCGGGTGCGTGCCGGTCAGCGCCTCGATGTAGAGCGCCGAGGTCGGCACCACGACCAGGTCGTCGTCCTTGCGCGCTGAGCTGAGCCGGTCGATGAGCAGCTGTTTGAACTCCTCCCGGTGCTTCTCGAACAAGGCGGGGCTGCGCCGGTACAAGCAGCTGGCAAGGCGTTGCAGGTCCTCCACGGTGTAGTCGGCCAGCTCGTCGGGGTCGTGCAACAGCAGCTCCTCACCGACCTTCAGGTAGTCCTGCATCATGTGCAGGGTGATCTGGTTGTTCTCCTTGAGTGGGAAGATCGAGTAGTTGCCCTTGTAACCGAGCAGGGTATCCAGCTCGGCGACCTCGACCAGCTTCTTGACCGTCACGGTGGCCGGCGGCATGGGGATGGTCGCTTGCGCGGACCGGTCGCCGCGCAGCACATCGAGGATGCTGCGCACGGTCCGCAGGCTGACCGGCACGGCGGCTGCCTCGGCGACCTCAAGGAACGGCACGTCCACGTTGTAGAGCCGCAGGAAGCGCTGGTCAGGCGGTTCGTGGTCCCAGATCGCCTGCATGTAGTAGAGGATGTTCTCCTTGACGTGCAGCCGGAGCCGATCGATCTCGGCGACCTTGTCGTAGTGCTCGCGCACCGCCGCCGACAACCGGTCGACCGCGGCTTGCAGGGCGGTGGTGGCGACCTCGAGCTGCGAGGCAAGGCGGTCGCGTTCGCGGTCGGCACGATCGCGGGCCTCCTTGGCGTAATCGACCATTGCCTCCGCGGCGCTGACCTTGCCGGTGTCCGCCCCGCCAGTGATGCCGAGCGGGTCGAAGACGCGCTTGACCGTGGTGAGCAGGCCTTCCTCTCGTTTGCCGTCGGCCACCGCGCGGACCGCGCTGAGCACGTCGGCCTCGTCGGCGGAGAGAATGCCGGCCTGCCTGCGCACCTGCTGGCGCAGTGAGTCGGTGATCTGCTTCTGGCCGAGGGCGTTGTTCTCCAGGATGCGGATGTTGGTCTCGGCGCCGACGAAGCTCTCGGTGAGGTAGCGCAGCGCCGGGCGGAACGAATCGTCCAGGACGACCCGGCGCAGGATCCAGTCGTGTTGCAGCAGCCAGGCGTCGTCGATCTCGTGCGGTGCCGGCACCTCGTTGGCGACCAGGATGACGGGGGTGAGCTGGTGGATGCGCTCACTGATCCGGTACGTGCGCTGGAGCTCGTAGAACAGGTAGGTGACGGTCAGCTCGTCGTTCGGGTTCTGGATCTCGTGGAACCCGGTCTCTTCGTTCTCGTCGACGGCACTCGTGTCGATCTCCGTGCGGTGCTGCTGCCGGTACTCCTGCGCACTCTTGACCACGCTCTCCCGGAACTCCTTCTTCACCCGCTCCGACTCCTTGCCCTGATCGCCGCCGACGGTCTGGGTGGTGTTCGCAGTCCAGCCCTGGCCGCCGAACGACTCGTTCGCGGTCAGCGTGAAGTTGGTCTTCTGATGTGCCTTGTCGACGATCTCGGCGTCGGCGCGGGCGGTGTCGCTGCGGTCGGTCTTGCGGGTTTGCAGGTTGTCCTCGAGCTCCTTGACCGTGCGGGTCTTCTTGGTGACCCGTTTGGTGGTGTACCGGCGGACCTCCTTCGGTGCCAGCGGGATCGTCGAGACCAGGTCACCGACCTGGTAGCTGTGCGGCACCCAGGTCTGCCGATAGGTCACCTGGAACCCGAAGTTGATCGAGTTGGCGGCGAAGACGTGGAAGGCGTACTTCTCGGCGAGCAGCCTCTCCATCGTGCTCAGCAACTGGCGCAGGCGGTGCGGCACACTGGAGCTGTCGGATCCCGCCGGCGCACCGGTCTTGGCCGGTGTGGTCCTGGCTGGGGTGCTTTTGGGTACGGCATCCAGGTTCACCGGAAGCGGGACTGTCGCTGGAGCCTTCTTCGCCGGCGCGTCGAGCTGGTCTGGTCCCGTCGGCGCCGCGGTCGGCGACGTCTTCCTGGGGCCGGTGGTCGTCCTGGTGCCGAGTTGCCCGGATCGTGTGCCCTCGTTGCGTGCCATGTCAGTCCCTGATCCAGGTGAACGTGACCCGAGCCCGGTCCTTGAGCCGCTCGTCGAGCTTCCCGAGCAGGTAGAAGCCGGTGTGATCGTTGAGGATCGTGTTCCGTTTCTGGAACTCCAGGACGCCGTTGCGCAGCTGGGCCGGCCTGACCCGCAAGGACGACGGACCGTCGGTGGAGATCTGCCGGTCGTCGAGGACCTGCCCGGCCGCGCCGGCTTCCGTGAACTCGATGCCCTTCCACCACCAGGTGTCATCGGTGTTGCGAACCACGATCTCGACGCTGCCGGCCGGTACGGCGTTCGGCTGGATATCCACCCGGATGACGTCACCCTGGCGCAGCGGGCCGGCGAAGGACGCCCAGGTGATCTGGTCCTTGCCTGCGGCGATGTCGAGAAGGGACCTGATCAGGAAGCCGCCGGGATCGGCGACCGCCCGGATCGGCTTGGGGATGTCCTTGAGCGGATCGGCCTCGAGAGCGGTACGGGCGATACCACTGACCACATCGTTGCCGTTCGTCGCATCACCGCCGGTACCCGCGGACGCGTCCGCCTCTTCTTCGGGCACCATCCGGCTGAGTTCGCGGATCTCGGCCAGCAGCTGGCTGAGGTCGTCGAGCGTGCTGATCCGACGGTCGCCGTCGTCGGTGCCGGTGATCTGCTTGAGCAGGACGTACTGGTGGTAGAGATCCTCGCCCAGCGTCCGTAGCCGTCCGTCGAACACCTCGGTCCAGACGTGCTCGAACGCGATCTGGAGGCTGCTGAAATCGTGGTACGACGTCACGTCGGAGGGGCCGTCGCGCAGCTCGAACGTATCGATGTGCCGGGTGACCCGGGCACCGTCCGATCGGTCCGGCACGTTGAAGGCCAGCGGGCCCTCCGGTGACATGGCACTGCCCATCTGCCGGTCCACCTGGTCGGCAACCAGCGCCGCAGGGGAGGCCCACCCGCCGTGCGTGCCCGGCGGAGCGCGGTGCCCACCCGGGGAAGCCCCGTCGTCCAGCCCGTCGGCGGTCCGCAGGATCTCCTCGATCCGCCGCTCGGCCTCCAGCGTGGCCTCACATGCGGTGACGGCCGGATCGGTCGAGCCGGTCAGCCCACCGCCGAGACCGGCGGCCAGTCGTTCGATCAGTTGTCCGAGATCGATCACGCCGGCCTGGTCGGGGGTCAGCATCGTCCGTAGGCCATCGTTGAGGCTGAGCCGCACCGACCGCTTCGGCTCCGACGCGCGCAGGTCGTCGACCCCCTTGCCGAGCAGCGCGGTCGTGGTACCGATCAGGTCGTCGTCCGGCCCCAGATAGTTGGGTCTGGCCCGCTCGGCGGCGGGGTAGCGGCTGGGCAGGAACCCGGCGAACGCGCGCCGGGCCCGGGTCGCGGCGGATTCCACCGGTTCCTCATCGGAAAGGTCCTCGGGCACCAGCTGCGCACCTGGCTCCGCGCCGGCCTCGGTGCTCTGCCAGAGGGCGGTCAGCAGTTCCTCGTCGGACGGCGCCCAGCCGCCGTCGTCCCAGGCCGGCATGTCAGTCCCGGACGCGCAGCGACACGAGATCGGACTTGCCGTCTCGCGACACAGTGATGGTGGTCGCGCCGGAGGATTTGGCGGTGAGCACACCGGCCGGGTCGACCGCGGCCACCTCGTCGTGGCTGGATCGCCACTCCAGGGGCTCGTCGGCCGGCGCATCGGTGCGCAGCTTGAACGACTCGCCGATGGTCAACTCCGTCGGGTACCGCACGATACTCAGATCCCGGACCCGTCGGCGCTCCTCCTCGGCCTTTTTCAGCAGTTGGCCGCCACCGACCAGGCCCGCCATCGCGACGAAGGAGATCACCCGCGGGTCGGTCACCAGGCCGGAGATGCCGTTGCCGCGCTTCGCGGGCTGCAACAGCAGCAACGGCAGCCAGCGCAGCCCGGCGTCGATGAACGGATCGACGTTGCCCAGCCACGGCTTCAGCGACTCGCGTACCTGACGTTCGACCACCGTGCCGACCAGAGCCCATTCGACACCGCTGGAACGACGTCCTTGGCTGTCGGCCAGGTGGGCTTGTTTGGCGGCCATCATGCGTGCCGCGGTGGCGGGGTCGGTGATGGGCATCCGCCCGGCCGGGGAAAGGTAGTCCTCCATGGCCGGCGCGGGCGCCGTCGACGGGGTGGGGCTGGTCATGCTGATCACTCCTCGGGTTCTGCGCCGGCGCCGGCGGCACGCGCCCTGGCGTTCACGGCGGGGTCGACGAACAGATCGAACAGCTCGCGGTGCGGCACTGCCCAGCCGGGCGTGCCGGCGCCCGCGCACACCGGACAGCCGGGATCGCGTCCCCAGCAGAGGCAGGCGCCGAGTGCGGCGGCCAGCATCCGATCCCGGTCGGCGGTCACTTGCTCCGCGGCGCTCGGGCCGGCCTCCGGCTGATCGCCGACGAACTTGCGGGCCAGCCAGGAGCCGAGCGCCGTGGCGACGATCTCCTCCGGCGCGAGGTCCGTGACGTCGCCGAAGGCGTTGCTCTCGGCCAACCGGCCGTACGTCTCGTCGAGTACGCGTTCTGTGATCCCGACCGGGTTCGCCAGGATGCTGCCGATCAGTCCACCGACGTCCACCGTGCAAGCCCTTCGTCGCCCTCCAGCGGCGCGGTTCACCCGCCGCAACACCGACCAGCGTCGTGCCTGCCGGTGCGGCGCGGCTACCGGGATCTCCCTGATCCGCGTGAACCCGTCACCCGGGCCGGCCGGGGTGATTCCCCTGTCGCAGGGCGCGGGAGTTCCCCGAGGCGCGAGGCAGCCCGCACCGGCTAGAACGGACGGGAGGTGATCGAGATCGACCTGATGTTCGTGTCGTTCGTGGCGGCACTGCTGCTCGACTCCGTTCCGGAGCCGCCGGGCTGGCCGGGCCGGACCACGCTGCGCCAACTGGTGCGGGCCCGGTTCTCCGGCGATCAGGCCGCGCTGCTCGCGCTGGCCGGGATGGGCGCGGCCGGTGCCGGGCCGGGCCGGGTGGAGGCTCTGGCCCGCGCGGTTCACCGGTACGCCGAGCAGGATCCGGCCTTCCGCGACGATCTGCGCCGCCTCGTGGTCGACGCCTACACCGATCCGATCACCGCGGCCGGTCTGCCGGACCCGAGCCCTCCGCTGTGACCACCCAGGGCCGGGCCGCCTCGACCACGTGCCGCACGAGCTGAGTCCTCGAATGCACGCCCAGCTTGCGATAAGCGCTGGACAGGTGCGCTTCGACGGTCTTGCGTGAGATGAACAGCGCCGCCGCGACCTCCGGGTTGCTCATGCCGTCGGCGACCGCCCGGGCGACCTGCAACTCCTGTGGGGTCAACCGCTGCACGCCGTTGACCAGTCCGGACGGGCTGGGATGGGCCCCAGTGGCCTCCAGTTCGGCGGCGGCGCGGCGCGCGTACGGCTCGGCGCCCAGCCGGCGGAAGACCTCGAGCGCGTCGCGCAGGAACGGCCGGGCCTCGGCGCGGCGCTGCCGGCGGCGCAGCACCTCACCGAAGGCGAGCGCGGTGCGGGCCTGCTCGAACGGTTGTGGGCACTCGGCGTGCAGACTCAGGGCAGACCGGAAATGGGTCTCCGCCTCGGTCGGCGTCGACGCCAGCAAACCTCGGCTGCGGGCGGCCGCGGCCCGCGGTCGGCTGAGCCCGGTGACGCGTGCCTTCTCCTCCAGGGTGCGCAGCTGGGCCCGGACATCGTCCGGACGACCGGCCCGCCAGTACGCCTCCACCAGGTCGGCCTCCCAGCCCACGATGTTCGGATTGTCGATTCCCATCCGGTCGCTGAAGTCACGCACCGTCTCCAGGCAGGTGATCGCCTCATCGGGAGCCCCGTCGGTCAGGTGGAACAGGCCGCGCGCGCTGGCTTCGAACAGCAGCAGCCCGCCGGTGCCGAGCGGCCCGGACAACTTGCGGGCCTCGGCCAGCCGCTCGTGCAGCAGGTCGCCGCGGCCCTGGACAGCGTCGAAACGGGCCAGGCAGGTCAGGGCGAAACCCACGTTCGAGACGTCGCGGATCTCGCGGGCCAAATGCAAGGACTCCTCCGCGACCGCGTACGCGGCGGCCCAGTCACCGGTGCAGCGGCCGATCTCGCACTGGAAGCTGAGCGCCCGCACCAGCGCACCGAGCGCGCCCGAACGGCGGGCCGCGCCGACCACCCGCTCGATCAGCGCCGTGGCCATCCCGTAGTCCTCCAGCCAGGCCCAGCAGAGCGCCAGCAGCGCGACCTTGTGCTCACTGCCGGTCGGGTCGAGCGCGTCGACGTACCGGCGGGCGGCGATGAGCAGCCGCCGGGCCTGCGCGGTCCGGCCGCCGATGGTGAGCGCCTGCGCGAGATGCGTCCGCGCGTCGCGGCGTGCGTCGTCGTCACCGGCGACCCCTGCGAGTTGGACGGCGCGCCGGGCATACCGCACGGAATCCGCCACCCGCCCCTCAGTGAGACTCGGATAGATCGCCTCGCACATCAGCCGGGCCGCGCGCAACGGATCAGCCTGCTCGACCGCGCTTGCCGCGCCGAGCAGGACCTGCTGCGCGATCGACGGCGTGCCCCGCTGGGTGAGCAACCGCCCGCGGGCCAGATCGATATCGGCCAGTAGCAGCGGATCGCTGGTCATCGTCCACGCCTGGTCGAGCCACTGCGCCGCGGCGGCCGCGTGCCCGGCCAGCTGCGCGTCGGCGGCCGCGGCGGCCAACCGGCGGGCCCGCTCGGCGCCCGGTTCGGTCAGCTCGGCGGCGCGGTGCAGGGCCCGCGAGGCGGCGGCATATCCGGTGCGTCCGCGCGCCCATCCGCCCGCGGCCTCCAGTTCGGCGGCCACCTCCTCGTCCGGGCCCGCCGCGCCGGCCGCGCGATACCAGGCCCGGGCTTCGCCGGAGCCGGTCGCGGCCAGAGCGTCGTAGGCCTGGCGACGGGCCCAGCCGGGTGCCTCCCGATGGATCGCCGAGCGCATCAATGGGTGCACAAAGACCAGACGACAATTTTCGTACGCGATCAAGCCCGCGGTCTCCGCCTGGTCGAGCGCCGTGGCATCGACGCCGAGCGCATCCAACGCCGGCGCGAGCGCGTCGGTATCGGCCGCACACAGCGCGGCGACCAGCAACGCCGTCCGGGTCTGCGGCGCCAGCGGCGTCAGTCGCGCGGCGAACGAGCTCTGCAGGTCGGCGCTGAGCGGCAACCGGTCTCCGAGCAGCTCGCGGCCGGCCAGCTGAGCGGCGCTGAGCCGGGCGCAGACATCGGTCACGGCCAGCGGATTGCCCCGGGTGGCCCGCCACAACTCGTCGGCAACCATCGGTGCAATCGGGTCGGTGCGCAACCGGCCCAGCAGTTCGGCGGTTTCCGCCGGGCTCAGCCCCGGCACCGGCATGATCTCGATGGCCGCATCCTCGACATCGGCCGCCGAGGCGTCCCGCACGGCGAGCACGACACTGACCGCGTCGGCCTGAATTCGGCGCGCCGCGAACAGCAGGGCGGTCAGCGACGGTTGGTCGAGCCAGTGCGCGTCGTCCACCACGACCAGAACCGCGCGCCGCTCGGCCTCGGTGGTCAGCGCGGTCAAGGTGCCGAGACAAACGGCGTACCGACTGAACTCGGCGGCGGCCTGCTCGAGGGCCAGCGCGGTACGCAACGCCGCTGCCTGCGGCGTTGGTAGCGTGGCGAACAGATTTTGGAGCGGTCGCAGCAGGTCGCCGAGTCCGGCGTACGCCAGCGCCGCCTCCGACTCGATGCCGCGGGTGGCCAGCACGGTCAGGTCACCGGCGCGCCTCATCAGATAGCCGAGCAGCGCGGACTTGCCCGTCCCGGCCTCGCCGGTGATCATCAGCGCCTGGCCCTGCCCGGACCGCAGGCCGCCGACCAGCCGGTCGAGGCAGGCACGCTGCGCCGCACGCCCGACGAGTCGCTGGAAGCGGCCCTGTTGAAGACTCCCGATCGGCATGCCCGGAACCTCCCGCCGTGCCGCCCTCGATATTGTTGTCACGTTGGGTGATCGTTTGCACCACGTGTTCGGCTCGGTTGACGCCTCCCGGGCTGTCCAGTTGCTGACTCGCCCGGCATACCGATGCGCCCGGCCCGGAGGGTAGAGGCGCGGCGGCGTAGCTGTCGCCGTCGCCGGGCAGGATGTAGATGTCGTCGGGATCTACCGCGATTCGCCCGTCTGGCGGGTCCGGCTGTGGTCGCGTCGAGGACCCCGCGGCGCACCACAACAGTGAGCCGGTCGTGGCCGTGTAGGTGGCGTCCCTTCAGCAGCGCAGCGCCGCGGACTCGCAGTCGGGTGGCTGTTCGGGCGGGCTGGGAGCGTGCAGCCAGAAGAGCTGGTTGTCGGGGCTGTGCGGCATGTCGGGCGGGTCCGGTGGGAGGTATACCAGGGGGCTGTTCAGGGCGTAGCAGGTTGGCTCCGTGGTGGCGGTGGTCCGCAGGGCGAGGTGGGCTTCGCCTCGTGCGTCGACCGCGACCGTGAAGGTGGCCCGGTAGATCTGCTGTGGGCACACGTACAGGTGCAGATCGGCCGGGCGGCCGGAGGGAAAGCCGCCGAGGTACACGTCGATGGTGGCGCCCACGTCGGCGTTTCTCGGGTATATCCACAGATGCGGCTTACTTGCCCGGACGGCCTGGAACTGGGCGGTCGCTGTCGTCGAGCCCTGGGTGGCTCGTACGCGATAGCGTCCCGCCTGACTGCCGGGCCGGACCGGGTAGTACAGCCCGTCGTAGTGCCGCGCCCGGGCGGGGACGGTGACGGTGTCCTTGGTGCCGTCGGGTGCGGTGACGACGACTGTCACCTTGTGCTGCGGGTCGAAGCCTTTGAGGCAGAAGACCGGCACGCTCGGGATCACGACAGGTTCGGACGGCACCGTGACGCGGGCATCGGAAGACGGCACTTCCGAGCAGGTCGGTCCACCACCCATGAAGAGGTCGAGCTGGGCAGGTACGCCCTCCGGTACGGGCCCCTCCTGCTGCAGGAGGCCGTCGAGGGAAGCGGACTGGGCCAGCGAGGGAGGTGCCACCGGTCCGGTCGATCTCGCAGGCGGTGCCGGCCCCGTCGACGACGGCGACGACGTTCGCGTCGCGGGACTCCCGGTAGTCGCGGGACTCCCGGTAGAGGTCGCCGGACTGCCGGTGGAGGAGGACGGGAAGGCCACGGGGGTAGCCGCCGGCGACGCGGTGGGCGTGCCGGGCGGGGTGGGCCGGGGCGTACGGGCCTCGATGGCGGGCGACCGCTGATCCGGATGCTCGCCGGTCCGCTGGATCACGAAGGCGGTTGCGGCGGTGAGGATGACGAGCACCGGGACGGCGGCGCGGCGCACCACACGGGCGGGGATCATGGCACCCCGCCGGCACGGATCAGCCGGGCGTTGACCGCTTCGGCCTGACGGGTCGCGTTCATCGCCAGGTACGTGTCGCGCAGGTTCCGCAGGAAGATCCGTTCACGGTCCTGGATGGTGGGCCGGACCACGCCGATGGCGTGCAGCATGCTCACCGCCTCCTCGTAGGCTGCCGCGGCGGCGGTCAGGTGCCCGGTGCGCCAGGCCGTCAGGGCCTGCCCGGCTCTGGCCTCCGCCGCCAGCCGCTGCGACTGCCGGCGCGCCTCCCCGCCCGCTGCCCAGCCCCGGTGGGCTCGCAGCACCCCCGCGAACTGCTCGTCGGCTTGCGCCCAGTGCGGTGTCGCGCCCAGGCTCAGGCACTGGTACGCCAGCCCCAGCCCGAGCCGCGTCTTCATCTCGATCAGGGCGCCACCGGAGGCCGGTAGCGCCCGCTCGTAGAGCTCCAGCGCGCGCCGCAGCGGCGCGTCGTCGCCCGTGCCGCAGGTCGTTCCGGCCCGCAGCGCCTCGGCCAGGCCGATCGTGGCGCGCGGGTATCCCGGGCTGCGCGCCAACGCCCGCCGGAAGGTCTCCGCTGCCTCCGTGTACCGCCCGGTGCGGCCGACGGCGTTGCCCAGCATCAGCAGGATCACCGCGGCGTGCCCGGTGATCGGCCGGACCGGCTCGGCCAGCCCGCCGTCGGCCGTCCGGAACTCACGCTCGGCGCCGGGATAGTCGTCGAGCGCGTACCGGCCCAGCCCGCGGACGAACGCCACCACGGCCTGCACGTAGCGGACCGCATCGTCCGCCAACTGCTGGTTGACCTCGAGGTTGCCCCGGATCACATCGGGCGGCTCGGTCAGGGTGAGCTCGTGGCGGCCGACGAACTCGGGCGTCTCGGCGAAGACCCGCTCGGTGAGCACGATGTCGATCACCACGGTCCAGGTGTCGCCGTCCGGTCGCAGCAGAGCGGTCAGCACGACGTCGGCGTTGTGGTCCGTGCCGAGCCTGGTCAGGGCCAGTTCTCGGGCGTGTGCGTCCCGGGCAGCCACCCGGGCGACCTGGGCCGGGCCACGCGTCTGCACGGCGGTCTCGCCGCGCGCCCACTGCTCCAGCTCGCGGGCCAGCGTGCGCTCCAGCCCGCCGGCCGTGGCCGGGAATCCTTCGAACGGCACCATCAGGATGTTGAACAGGCCGGTCATGGCCGTCGGTGCGGACGGCCTCGCGCCGCTGGCAGCCATGGTCGCTATCAGCACCAGTACGGCGACGACGGCGGCGATCGGCCGTCGTGATCGGCCGCGCCCCGGGGCCGCTGGGGCAGCCGCCGCGGGCACCGGTGTCGCCGGGAGGTCGAGGCGGTGCGCCTTGTCGCGGACCTCGGTGTCCTCCCACAGCCGGCGCCACCGGGGCAGCGAGCGGTCTATTTCGCTCTCCCGGCCGGCGTGGCGCAGGCACCCGGTCACGTACCCGCGGGTCGTCTCCCAGGTCGGCAATCTGCGGCCGCTCGCGGCCTCGGACAGCGAGCCCGAGCCGCAGTGCGCGAGCCGACTGAGCGTGCGGTAGGGCGGCTGGCCGCACTCGCGCCGCAGCTCGCGGAGCCGGGTGGCGAAGGCGAGCCGATGCGCGGGCAACGCGGCGTCCAGCAGGTCCTCGCGACGTCCCCGCCGCGAAACGTCAGGGATCTCGGCCACGCGACAGCCCCCCACCGTCGGGTTGATCGACGTAAATCTTAGCCCTCGGCGCGATGTACCGATGTCGCCTGCCCGTCAAATGTCGCGCGCCGACCTCCGCAGCATTGTTCGCCGCAGCCGTCGAACAATTCGTTGACCTGCGCGAACACGCCCATTGTTCGACCTCATCCCGCAGCTCTTCCACCGCCTGGCTGCCGCCGGTCAGCGTCTATCCCGGCACCACATCCGGCTCGATCACCGCAACGGGAAGGAACCGAAGATGCGCAAGGGCCTCACGACAATGGGCAGAACGGCGGTTGTTCTCGCCGCTGTCGCCACGGCGCTCACCGTGGCCGCGCCCGCTCAGGCTGCCTCGGAAACGTACAAGAACGCCTACACGGGCAACTGCCTCGACGGCGACGGGGGCGGCGAGATCTACCCGCTCGCCTGCAACGGCGGATCGTTCCAGAGCTGGGACGTGATCGCCAACAGCGACGGAAGCCGGACATTCCGCAACGTCGCGACCGGACTCTGCCTCGACAACAACGACACCCAGGCGGTGTACGGGCATTCGTGCAACGGCGGCAACAACCAGCAGTGGTGGATCAGCCGTGCCTACGGCCTGATCGGCTTCGAGAACAAGCAGACCGGGCGCTGCCTGCGCGACGTGGGTGACGACATCCGGGCACCCCGGCGCGGAACCGCGACCTGCGCCGCCGCGAGCAGCCGCCAGCGCTGGGGCTGACCAACCCCTTCACTCCCCCGTCACCCAGGCAACGAATCGAGCATCCATCGGAGGATCACATGCGAAAAACCATGCCCCGCGCCGCCGGCGCGACCTCGAACGGAACGTCATCGCAGCATCGGGCGAACACCACCCGGGACAGCATCGTGCGTAGCGGCAGAATTCTCGTCGCGGTGCTGAGCGCGGCCGTCATGGCCGTGGTGGCGACGCCCGCGGACGCGCGGGCGGGCAGTGCCGGCCGGTCGCCGAGCGTGGCCGCCGTCAGCTGCCTGCCGCAGCAGGTCACGCTCCAGTCGTCCCGAAATCTGAAGTACGTCTCGGTGGAGAAGGACTACACCGGCACCAACTACGCCATGCTCCGTGCCCGGGCGGATTCCGTCGGACCGTGGGAGGACTTCCGCCTCTGCTCGCAGGACGGGTTCACCACCGTCGCTCTGCTCGCCACGACCAACAACCGGTATGTGGCGGCCGAGTTCGACTACGCGGGCAGCCGCAAGGGCATGCTGCGGGCCCGGTCCACCTCGATCGGTCAATGGGAGTCGTTCGTGTGGACCGGCGGCGGTGACGCGCACCGGATGCAGTACGGCGCAGCCCGGCTCTACGTCGCCGCCGAGCTGGACTACACCGGCAGCCAGTACGCGATGCTCAGGGCCCGATCGACATCCCCGGGCATCTGGGAGGAATGGACCATCCGGTGGTGACCGCCGGATGACGGGGGGATCCGCCGGGTGCGAGCCGCACCCGGCGGACCGGGCCGCCGAGGCGGATCAGACCGGGCTGTCCTGATCGTGGCCCCTCGGCGACGGCCGCCCGTCCGGTGCCGGCGGCTTGCCGGGATCCAGGTCGGCCAGGAAGTACTTCTGCAGCATGTGCCAGTCCTCGGGATGCGCGGCGATCCCCTCGGCGTAGGCGTCCGCGAGCGTCTGCGTCATCCGGGCGATCTTCTCCCGCCGGGTGCCGTCGGGCGGCACCGGGATCTCCGGGTGGATTCTGATCCCCAGCCGGCCCGGGCCCGGATACCAGAGGCTCGCCGGATACACCCGGCACCCGGTCTGCACCGCGAGCGCCGCCGGTCCGGCGGCGATCCGGGTGGTCTCGCCGAAGAAGTCCACCGGGACTCCGGAGGCGCCCAGGTCGCGATCCGCGACCAGGCAGACGGTGCCACCCTCGCGCAGCCGCCGCGCCAGGGTTCCGAAGACAGCGGGTCCGCCGTCGTGCGGCAGCACCTCCATGCCGAGCTTGCGCCGATAGGCCCAGAACCGCTCGGCGACCGCCTCGGGCTTGAGGTTCTCGGCGACCGTGGTGAACCCGATCGAGAAGGTCGCGACGAGCCAGGCCCCGGCGTGGTCGTAGTTTCCGGTGTGGCCCAGCGCCAGCACCGCGCCGCGCTCCGGGCGGACCGCTTCGGCCAGGCGTGCCCGGTCTTCGTCCGCGATGTCGACGCTGTCCACGAGGCGGCGCCGGTCCCAGCCGTTGAGCCGGAAGGCCTCGCAGTAGTACCGCATCGCCGATCGCATCCCCTTGCGCGACGTAGCGGCCAGCGACTCCGGCGTGGTGTCCTTGCCCAGGACCCTGAGCAGGTTGGCCTCCAACTGCAGGACCTGCGGGCCGCGCCGCTTCCAGACCCGATCGGCGATGCGGTCGAACAGGCGGTAGGCCGTTTTCTCCGGCATGGCCCTGATCAATGACCAGGCGGCCGCGTAACCGCCCGCGATGAACCGGTCTTTGACGTTCACGCGGTCACTGTGACACGCCCGCACCGGCAAAATCATCCACGCCCCGGCTCGACCTTTCCTCAGGTCCCGGCCGCGGCCTGAGCGGGACACCGGTACTGGCAGAACCTCCCTGCGGCGGGCCCCCGGCCGTACCGTCGGCCGCATGGATCATCTCGTGGCGGCTCGCCGGCGGCTGCTCGTCCCGTCCGCCGCGCTGCTCTGGGGTCTGCAGTTCGCCCTGTTCAACCCGGTCCTGGCGGTGCTGCTCGCCGGTGTTTTCGGCGCGTCCGCGGCCCAGGTCGGGGGCGCGCTCGCGGTCTACAACGCCAGTGGTTTCGTCGCGTCCCTGATCCTGCCCGCTTACGCGGACAAAAACCACGATTACGTACGGCCGATGCTGGCCTGTGCGGTGCTCACGCTCGCCCTGGCCGCGCTGCTGGCGCTGATCACGTCGCTGCCGGCCGCGGTGTGCGCCCTGGTCGTGCTCGGCGGCCCGGCCGGGGTCGGCAACTCGCTGCTGTTCGCCCACCTCAAGCACAGTGGCGCCGATGCGGCCGAGGTGGTCCGTACCCGGGCGGTCGTCTCGTTCGCCTGGGTCGCCGGGCCGCCGCTGGCCGCGTTCGTCCTCACCGGATCCGGGCCCAAGGCGGTGCTGGTGCTGCTGGCCGCGGTCGCCGTGCTCACCATCACCGCGACGGCCGGGCTGCTGCGTGCGGGTCCGGTATCGACCCCGATCCGCGACGGTGCGGGCGGTGGCCGCGCGCCGATGCCCCGGGGCCGGGTCGCCACGATCCTGGTCGTCTTCGTCGCGCTGCAGGCCACCAACAGCGCCGTCGTGTCGGTCATGGCGTTGTTCGTCGCCGAGCGGATGCGCCTCGACGTCGCGTGGGCCGGCCTTGCGCTGGGGGCGGCCGCGGCGCTGGAGATCCCGGCGCTGCTGGCCATCGGGCGGTTGAGCCGCCGCTTCTCGGCGACCGCTCTGATCGCGGCCGGTTGCCTGGCCGGCATCGCCTATTACCTGGCCATGCCGTACGCGAAAGGTCCGGTGGTGTTGATCGGTTTGCAAGTGCTCAATGCGTGGTTCTTCGCGGCGGTCGCGGGCGTCGGGCTGACCCTGTTCCAGGAGATCATTCCGCGTCCGGGGCTGGCTTCCGGGCTGTACGTGAACACCCGCCGCGTCGGCGCGATCGTGGCCGGGCCGATCATCGCGGTCGGCTCGGCGACCCGGTTCGGCTACGGCGCGGTGTTTCTGGTCTGCGCGGCCGTCACCGTGTTCGCGCTGGTCACGCTCGGGATGGCCGGGTTGCCTCGCTCGCGAGCCGGGTGACGGCAATGCCCGCGGCGGCTCGGGCACTCGGCTGCGGCCGCCGAGCTGCGGCTCCCCACGATCTGGCAGGTTCGCGCTGCTACCATCGCGATTTTGGCGTTCGATCAGCCGGTAGTCTGTCGTTTCTCCTGGGAGTCGGCGTGGCCCTACCCGTTCATCCGGTCCGGCCGGGAAACGAAGACCGGCCGACCGGTGGAGCTCTCGTACGCCTTCAGGTCCTTGGCCCGTTGCGGGTGTGGTACGACGGTGTCGAAGTGGATGCCGGTCCCCGGCAACAGGCTTATCTGCTGGCCTTGCTACTGGCTCGGGTGGGCAGGCAGGTCAGCACCAGCGAGCTGACCGACCTGATCTGGGACGACGAGGCCCCCAGCAGTGCACTCAACGTCATCCAGAAGTACGTCGGCGCGCTGCGCAGGCTGCTCGAACCCGCGGTTCCCGCCCGTTCACCGGGTTCCTACCTGCACCGCCGCGGAAACGCCTACCTGTTCACCGCGGCCCCCGGCACCCTGGATCTGGTCATCTTCCGAGAACTCGTCGAGGCGGCCAAGGACGCCCTCGCCCAACAGCGCCGGGAACTCGCGCTCGATCGCTATGTCGAATCGCTCGGCGTCTGGCGGGGCCATGCGGGCGACGGGTTCACGCACCGGTCGACCGCACTGCCGATCTTCGCCGGCATCGACGACGAGTTCTACGCCGCGTGCGCTGAAGCGGCCGAACTGGCCGTGTCGCTGCACAGCCCGGCACGGGTGCTGGCGGCGTTGCGGATGGCCGCGTCGATGGCGCCGTTGCACGAACCCGTCCAGGCCGGCCTCATCCGCGTCCTCGGGGCAGCGGGACGTCAGGCGGAGGCACTGTCGTTGTTCCGCGAGGTCCGTGCCCGCCTTGCCGACGAGCTCGGCATCGATCCCGGCCCGGACCTGCAAGACGCACACGTGCGAGTGCTGTCGCAGCTCCCGGCGTCGCCACCCGTGGTGCGCACGGACGAGGGGGGTGACGGCGCGGCGAGTCGTACAGCAGACGGGCTGGTCGGCCGGGCCGAGGAACTCGCCCTGTTGCGGCAATCCGTCGAGTTGGCATTTGCCGGCAGCCCCACGCGCCGCATCGTCCAAGGCGAGCCGGGCGTGGGCAAGACCCGCCTGGTACGAGAGATCGCCGCCGAAGCCGGCCGGCGTGGCGCGCTGGTCGTGTGGGGTTCGTGTCTGGAGGGCGACGGAACACCGTCGATGTGGCCCTGGGAACAGACGCTCCGCCCGATTCTCGACAGTCTGCCCGCGCCGCAGCGGGAGAAGTGGCTCGGCAGTGAGGTCGCCGGCCTCCTCGAAACGCGAGACGGCGATTATGCGGCCGAGCCGTCGTTTCTTGACAGCGGTGCGCAGTTCCGACTGTTCGAGCAGGTCGTCGCCGTCGTCGGGCAGGCCTCGGCGCTACGGCCCATGGTGCTGATCGTCGATGACCTGCAGTGGGCCGACGCTGCCTCGCTCCAGCTGTTCGGCCACCTGGCGGGCCGCTTACCCGCCGGCACGGTGATCATCGGTGTGCTGCGCGATCGCGCACCCACCCCCGGCTCCAGCCTGTCGCGGGTGCTCGCCGAGGTCAGCCGGCAGGCCGACCACCGCAGGATCCGGCTCGGTCCACTCGGCCTGACCGAGGTGAGCGAGCTCATCCGCCGCGAAACCGGCCACGATCCCGGTGCCGAGGTCGCCCGCGACATCCATGTCCGCACGGCCGGCAATCCGTTCTTCGTCCAGGAGCTGTCCCGGCTGCTCAGCGACGGCGGCGCGGCAACCCGGACCGGAGTGCCGGCCACCGTGCGAGACGTCGTCCGCGATCGGATGGCCGGTCTCGACGACCGCGCTCACAGCCTGCTGCGCGTCGCCGCGCTCATCGGCCGCGATGTGGACCTCGACCTGCTCGCCCGCGCGAGCGGCGTCGACATCGAGGATTGCCTCGAACGCCTCGAACCCCTGCAGGCACTCGGTCTCCTGGAGACCAGGCCGGGAGATCCGTTCTCGTGGCGCTTCGCGCATGACCTGGTTCGCGAGTCGGTCACCGAGACCACCACGCAGCAGCATGCCGTCCAGCTACATCTGCGCGTGGCCGACGCCCTCGAACACATTCATCCGGACGACGAGTCCGTCGCCGAACGTCTCGCCTACCACCTGCGGTGCGCCGGCCCGCTGGCCGACCCGGGTCGCACCGCGAAGGCACTGGCGCGCGCCGGGCGCCGCGCGGCGACCAAGCTCGCGTTCGCAGCCGCCTACCGCAACCTGGAGTCGGCAATCCGGATCGCCCGCACGGCGGGGCTGCTGGAGTTGGAGCTGTCCGTCCTGTCGCTGCTCAACCTGCTCGCCGTCGAGCCCCCGGGAATGGGCGGCTCGACATTCGACCTGTTGGAACGGGGCGCCTATCTCGCCGGCCAGCTCGGCCGCGAGACGGCCGCCGCCGAGTTCCTCTTCTTTCGCATGACCGGGGCCTATGTCAACACCGACAAAGACCGTGGGAGGTGGGCTCGCCGGCTCTACGAACAAGGCCAGGCGTCCGAGGACCCGATCATCCAGGCGTACGGCCAGCAGGCCTGGGGGCTGCGTAGCTGGGACATCGGCGACATCAGCGCGGCGTATGAGTGTTTCAGCTGGCTGAGCAATACCACCGTGGACGGCGTCGCCTCGCTGCTGGCGAACTCGGCCGACCCGGACCCGGGGCCGGCTCAGCAGAGCCTGTACCACCTCGCCGGCCAGCTCGGGGGTGCCCCGATTCGACGCCGCCACGACCTCGGGCGTTGGCGGATCCCGGACGAGTGGTTCGGCTACCTGGCCGTGATCACCGCGCTGCACGGCGACGCCGAGACGGGGCGGTCCCTGCTCGGCACGGTGTACCAGGCCGAGGGGGACACTTTCGAGATGTCGGGCTGGACCCGCTACCAGACGATGGCGGCCTCGATGGCCGGTGACGCGGCCTGGGCGATGCATGCGACCGAGCGGTGGGCCGCGGCCGACGCCGACCTTCCCGGCGTCGCGCAGGAGGCCTACATCCGGCTGGACTGGCACTGGGCCCGCGCCCTCACCGGCGACGACCCGGCCGGCAACGCCGCCAAGGCCGAACATCTGCTGGCCGCGACCCTGCGCGACCCGCCACGATGGGGCCTGGCCTACTGGTACGGACTGGTCGCCGAGATGTGGCTGGCGGCCGACGTACCCGACCGCGCCGCGACCGCCCTCGACCAGGCCGACCAGGCCATACAGGCCCACGGCCAGCGCTATGCCGAAGGATTGCTGCTGTTGCTGCGCGCGCGTCTGCTGCACGCCCGCGGCGAACCCCTCGGCGTCGTACGAGCCGCCGCCGACGAAGCCCGCCTCCGGTCTGGCGAGCGGGGTGCCCACCTCTTCGCCCGCCGCGCCGAGAGATTCCTGGCCGACCTCGAGACGCTCCCTGAACAGCAGCCCTAGTTCAACTGCAGCTCACGCCGGCAGCCGCTGTGGGCGATCACTGTCTTCTCGACGGCCTTGGCCAGGTTGGCCCAGAATCTGTTTCTCCGGGACAGCGATCGCTATTCTCTTGCGAGAATCACCGTGTTGGTGCATCTTCTGGCGACATCGTCGTCGTGCGTCGCGAGGATGACGGTCTTGCCCGCTTCGTTGAGCCCACGTAGCAGGCCGATGACGATGTCACTATTTTCGCTGTCAAGCGAGCCCGTCGGTTCGTCAGCCAGGACTATATCGCATGGCTTCAGCAGGAGCCGCGCTACAGCGACTCGCTGCTGTTCGCCGCCAGAAAGGGAGGAGACCTTCCGATTCTCCGATCCCGGCAACCCGACGTGGTCGAGCGCCGCCGCGATGCTTCGCCCCTTCGATTTACGGTGGGTTGAATCAACGAATGCGATTTCAAGGTTGTACTGGACCGACTCGTTATCGATGAGGGCGAAGTTTTGGAATAGATATCCCAGGTGCAGGCGCCGCATTCGGTTCGCGGCACGGCTGCGCGGCCGAGGCGCCTTGCCTCCCATCACGCGGACCTCGCCGACGTCCGGGGAGTCCAGCAGCCCGACCATGTTCAGGATCGTCGATTTTCCTGCCCCACTCGGGCCCATCAATGCCAGCATTTCCCCGGTCTTCACCTGAAGGGTAAAGTCGTTCAGGATGCGTCGGTGGCCGTAGTCCTTATGGATTCCCAGGAGTTCGACACTGTAGTCCATTGCTAGAGTTCCTTCAGTCGTCGGACCGCATTCCGGCGTTCCGTCACGTTGACGAGCACGAGCAAGAACGGGGATTCGAGCAGTAGCGATGCGACGATGACCACCACAAGCATGAGCATGGGATTCAGGGCGGCACCAGCCGTCACCCCCAAGGCCATCAGTATGCCGAGAAGCGCGCCGGCCAAGATGGCTTGCCACAATGCCGCCACCCCAAGAAAAGTGAACAACTCCCGGTAGGACCGTACAACTCCCATGCCGTGCAGCCGGCGCACGGTGATCCTTTTCCGCTGCCGGTCGGACGCGATGAGCACCATCGTGGCATTCAGCAGGAGCATGACGACCAAGGCCGCGCCGGCGAACACCGCGAGCCAGTTTATGGCGCTGCGAACCTTGGCGTTCTCCGTGTTCACAGCTTCGTAGCCGCTCACGAGGTGCTGCAGATTGTCGTCGAGTTTGAGCTCTTTCAACTGGGGAGTGACATCGCGGAACACAGCCTGGGGATCGCCATTGACTAAAACCTTCAAGGGTGGGTTCAGTGCGCCGGGAATCGCGTTGAGCCGATCAACAAAAAGGCTGTTCGCTGGCGTCATGATTTCGATTACAGGATCCTCAATCATGTTTCCGCCGTCGGGGTTCACGAGCGAGTTGAAGCTGAAAACCTCTTGGCCGGGTGCCATCCACACGATGCGAACCGATTGGTGGGCAAACTGTGCCGGTGCAGGTTCGCCAAGCATTTTGCCGTACGCCTGAACGGCACCTTGTACCCTCTCGCCACCCGTTCGCTGCTCCTGCAAATATGCTTTGAACTCCGCCTCCCGTGACTTGAACTGAATGGGCACGGCGACGACCCATGACTGTTCAGAGTCATCAATGGAGATCGGCTTCCCGGACTCGTCCAGAATCGGGTATTTTTTAAGATAGTTGGTGTTCACTCGAATCGGCCTGGTCGGCCACGGCGGCACGGGCTGCTTCGGCGCGTCAGGCACGTAGTTGATGGCATCGACGTACAAAGCCCCGGCTTTGTCGAGAGCAGGGTAGAGGTCGCGCGCTATGGCGATGCTCAACTCGTCGCTTCCGGACGCCAGATTGTCGCGGTCGTTGCCCACCGCCAGCGGATAGAAGACGGCATAGTCCGAAAGGTCTTTCCAGCCCGCATTCAGACTCTGCTGTTCTCGCAGATTGTCGAATTGCTGCCACGCTACCACCAGCAGGACAGCCAGCAGTGCTCCGAAGAGGGCCTTCGCCGCCGCGGACACCGCGACCGCCGCACCGAAGCCACGGGTTCGCGCCGAAGCGGGGTTCCTGGTACGCGTCGGAGTGCTCACTGCAGGCTTCCTTTGACGAGGTCAACGATATGGATGCGCCGGATGAGGAGGAGTCCGACGCCGGCCGTGGCTGCGAAGCCGAGCGCCGCCACCTCGACGAGCGCGGCCCCGAGGGTGCGCAGAAATGAGACATCGACGTCGGCAACTGCGGACGAGGCGACGAGGCATGCACATAGGGCGACGGTGGTGGAGCTCAATTGCAGTCTCCCCACGACCAGGTACCAGATACGCGGTCCCGAGTGACCCATCAATCGCAGCACACCGATGCGTTTTCCTTCCCGCAGGCCCAGGGTCGTGGCGACCAGCGTGGCCAGGCCGGCGAGGACGTACGCCAGGATTTCCGGGCTCGTACCACCGGGTACCGCCTGGACGTGGACCGCAGTCAAATCATCCATGGTCAGGCCTTGCACTCCCGCTTCGATCAGTAGCTTGCGGACAATGGCGAGAAAACGACTCACAATGGCTCGGTCAGGAGGCTCGATAACGTACTGTCCGACAGTCGGTAGTGAGTCGAAGGCCTGCCGCAGTGGCGCAAACGTGAGGTCGTACCGGTGCGCGACGACTGCGGGCACCCCGACGTTACCGAGGCTGCCGACGCGAGCCGAGGAAACGGTCGCCTCCGACGAGCGCGACTCGGCGGGAGTCAGCCAGCGGCCATCGCCGAGCGTGAAGTCGTCGAATAGGCGGGTTCGGTTGCGGCTCATGAAGATGTAGTGGGTAATCTGGGTGCGCCCGGACGCGGCGGTGCCGACCGTTGTCCGTAACACGTTGGAGGCGGTTGCCTCGCTGGCTTCGGCAAGAATGCGTAGCGCAACCTCCGGATCGGCCGCGCGATTGCCGTCCGGCCAGATGAACGGGACGCCGATCCGGCTCGCCGCGATCTCGCTGTGCACCTGCTCATCCGAGACTTTGTCCGCGAAGACGACCGATCCGGTGGCCAGAAAGATCCCCGCTAAAAGACAGGTGAATATGGCTCTCAAATGTAGCGTCCCCGATGTCAGAGCTGCCATGTAACGAAACCACATCGGACCCGGTCGTCACCGGATCCGATGTGGCTTTAGTCCGCCGTCATGCCAAGATCAGGCGTTGGAGTTGTAGTAGGCGTAGCAGGTGTAGGCCCATCCACCGGTTGCGCCGGAGTACGAGAAGTACCCCGCATTGGCGTAGCCCTTATCCGTGGCCGAGCCCATGACCGTGGTCGAGCTGTGGTAGTTGGTGGGGTGCGAGTAGTTGGAGTAGCAGTGCTTCAGAACACCGCTGGCCTCCGAGCCACGACACCATGTGCCGCCCGAAACCTGCGAACAGGCGGCGGGCGAGACACCGCCGGACGAAGTCGGCAACGCGCCGCCGCCAGAGGCGGCTTGCGCACTGGAGGCGGATCCCACCAGGATAAAACCGGCCAGTGAAGCAATGGCCGCGGTCTTCTTGGCTCCGGCTTTGAGCGACGTGCGGTTGATCAGCAAGATTTTCCCCGTTCTCTAGCTGAGACTGTGGTGTCCGGACGTCCATAGGGGACTATCTCGAATCTCACCAACGCCGTCAAGAGGGGATTGATGATCGACAATGACTTATTGGTGACGAGCCGACGGGCCGGCCCGACTGCTCTATTGATCGATTAATCTGATTGATCAATGCGGACGGGTTTGATCCGAGTATGGTCGCAGGCCGTCTGTCGAGGCGACAGTCGTGGTCTCCTGGCGTTTCTTGGTCGTAGGGTCGAGGCTGATACGGGGTCGGCCGGGTGCCGGGATCGCAATGATCCGATGTTTCGAGGAGATCGGCCCGAACACCACGCTCTGGCGGCGCGATACATCAATGTCGCGGATCGCTGCCCGCCGCCGGTGATCAGCAAGGCGAGGTCGATCAGTATTTGGCCCGATCAATCGAAGCGGGTCGTTGACAGTTCAGTGTTCTTGCGCGCCGCACGGTAGGTACCCGCGACCGCGGCGGCGGCGAGTAGGAGACTCGCGACCAAGGCGAGGAAATACGACTGGTCAGGCCAGGAAACGGTACGGCGTCCCTCGGTGAGTCCCGCGACCACGCACCAGGCAACCAAGAACCCGAGCCCCACGCAGAGCGCGAAGACCGTGGCGAGCGGAAGCGCGGCCTCGGCGAAGATGACACGCCGCAGGGTTGACGCGGGCATGCCCATCAGTCGGAGCAGCCCGAGCACCCGCCTGCGGTCGAGGATGGCGGCGATGGTCGATACCGCCAGCGAGACTGCGGAGATGATGGTGGCGACCAGCACGCCCAGTCCCGCCAGGCCGGCGTAGCGGTTCGCCGTCGTCTCCAGCGCGGAGGCCGCCAGGTCGGTACGGGTCGTCGGTGGCAATGCCAGGCGCAGTCCGCTGCCGAGAATCGCGGTACGGGCGCGTTCGATCGAGCCCGCCGTGCCATCGGTGGCGACCAGGAGAACTGCCGGGGTGGTGCGGGGAGCCGCCGTCGCCGAGACGACCGGGGGTCCGCCTTCGAAGTAATCACTGACGACTCGCACATAGCCGGCTCCGGTGGGCACTGGCAGCCCGAGCCGTGCGGCGTCGGACGCGGTGAAGACGACTCCTTCCTCCGGGTGGTAGTAGCCGATCGCTGCGACCGTGACTCCGGCGGTGCCGGCGACTTGGGAGGCTTGCGCGATCGCCGCTTCCTTCTCGGCCGGCCGGGTGGCGAGGTGGGCGAGCAGTGTGGACTTGGGCAACAGGTCGGGGCTATCAGCGCGGGCGGATTCGCTGGCGACGGCGGTGACGGCCGCGGAGAACACCGAAACCATGAAGACCGCTGCGACCAGGCCGCTGACCGCACGGAACGTAGCCCGTGGATGCCGGCAGATCCGGTTCATCGCGATGACTCCGGCCGTACTCCGGGCCGTGCGGGCCGCCAGGTGCGCCACCCAGAATGTCAGCACTGGTCCGGAGGTCACCAGTCCGAGCGAGACCAACAAGAAGCCCATGACGAGGAGAACATCCGTGCGGTCGAACGGTGAGCCGAGCACTGCCTTGAGCGTGACGCCCAGCATCAGCGCCGCGCCGGCGACCAGCGGTACGACAGCGCGGGCGGTGGGACGGCGTTCGGACTGTTCCCGGCTCGCGCCCAGCGGCCCGATCCCGGCGCGATTGGTGCGCACCCACGCGACAGCGGTGGAGACGGCGACAACGCCCGTGACGACGGCTATCACGGGGATGGCTGCCATGCTCAGGTCCGTACGGAAGAATCGGCCGTCACCCACCTCGATCCTGGTGGCCACCGGAAGGAGCGACCAAGCCAGGGCGGCGCCCGCAAGGGCTCCGACGAGACTGGTCACCCCGGTCTCGGCGGCGGCGATGTCGGCGACCCGGCGGGGGGTGGCGCCGATCAGGCGCAGCGCGGCGAAACGCTCGGCACGTTCGGCCGCTCCGAGGCGGGTAACGATTCCGACCAAGATCAGGATCGGCAGCAGGATGGCGATCGCTCCGATGATCGCGACCGTTCGATAGGCGATGCTCGGATATGCGGAGCCACGGAACCCGGCGACGGACCAGACGCCGAATTGGGAATCGCCCGACGCGCTGCCGCCTCGCGCCGGGTCCAGGACGCCGGCCGCGGTTCCCGTGACAACGACCAGTGAGTCGGGGCTCGCCAGTCCCGCGTCGTCGATGACTCCTGCCCGCGTGCCGTAGCGGGCGCCGAGCTCGTTGGCCGGATGGCCGTCGATGAGGGCGGTCAACGCCGGCGACGCGTAGTACGTACCGGGCCGCGGAGCGCGACCAACCCCGGGCACGGTCACGGTCGAGGTCGGCGGGGCGGCGACGTCGACCCGGGTGATCGTGCGTCCCATGAAGTAGTCCGAGGTGGTCGACGCCAGCACCGTGTCGTCGTCTGGTGCAGTCGCTGCGGGGTCGCCGACTTGTCTGGCCGCCACCCCGAGGTCCAACGCGGTCCAGGTCGAGCGTTCCGTGCGCGACGCGAGGCCGTGATAGGCGCTCAACAACAACAGCAGCAAGGCGACGCCGACCGCGACACCCCCGGCCATGCCGGCCAGCCGGCCCCGCGCACCTCGGCCACCGGCCGTCACCAGCCTCGCCAGCGAAAACAGACTCATTCCGTCGGCCCTTTGAAAGTGATCTCCCCATCGCGGACGACCACTGCCCGGTCGGCGTACGCGGCCGTGCGCGGGTCGTGAGTGATGAGCACGACCGTGGTGCCGGTCGACCGCGCCGCCTGCGTGAGCGCGAGCATCACCTTCTCCGCAGCGAGGGAGTCCAGTGATCCGGTCGGCTCGTCGGCGAACAGCACGGCCGGCTCAGTGATCAGCGCGCGGGCCACCGCGACGCGCTGTGCCTGGCCGCCGGACAATTGCGTCGGCAGCTTGCCCGAGTGTTCGGCCAGTCCGAGCCGATCGAGCCACGCGCGCGCCGAGCGCACCGCTTCCCGACGTTTCATGCCGCCCAGCAGCAGTGGAATCGTCACGTTGTCGACGGCGGACAGATCTGGCAGGAGCTGGCCGTACTGAAATACGAACCCGAATTCGCCCAGCCGTAGCCGCGAGCGGTCCGCCTCGTTGAGCGCGGTCAGCCTGACCTGCTTGTAGTCGACGGTGCCGTGGTCAGGCACCAGCACACCGGCAAGCACGTGCAGCAGGGTGGACTTGCCGGAGCCCGACGGTCCGGTGATCGCCACGATCTCGCCGGCATGCACATCCATGTCGATCCCGCGCAAGGCCTCGGTCAACCCGAATGCCAGCCGCAGCCCGCGCGCCCGCAGCAACGGCGCCCGCCGTCCTCCGGCGCCCAGCGACGGCACGCCCATCACCTCGGTCTCACTCATCTCGCCACCGCCGCCTGCAGCTCGGAGAGTCGCGACACGGCCAGATCGATCCAGCGCAGGTCGGCCTCGATGTGGAACAGCGCGTAGTCGCACGCGAACACGGTCTCCAGAGGTGCGCCCTGCTTTTCTTTGGTCAGCTCGCGCATCTCGGCCATGTGTCGGCTGCGCTGCAGGTCGAGCACGCGGTTGGCGGGGTCGCCGAGCAGCAGCGCGATGATCGTCTTGGCGAAAAGGTTGCTCTGCAGGGTTTCGGACGGCATCTCGGCCGTGAACATCCACTCCTGGACACGGCTACGGCCGGCCAGCGTGATCTCGTACCGCTTGCGGTCCGGTCCGGACCCCGCCTCCGCGCCGATCATCTCGATCCAGCCGTTTCGGCTCAGCCGCATCAGCGTTGAGTACACCTGCCCGAACGCGAGTGGCTTTTTGACGCCGAACCAGCGGTCGTAGCTGTTCTTCAGGTCATAGCCGTAGCTAGCACCGGTCCCCAGCAAGCCAAGAAGCGCAGTCGTGTTGTCCACGGCGCCACTATACACGCCGTATCTATATGCGGAACCTTCCGTGCGACGGGTGTGCCGGACCGCCTGTCCAGCCACCTCGCAGTGCTGGGGGGAAACCGGGTTTTGCAAGTGGGCACCCGCTCGACGGGCGGAAGAGGTGGTGCTGCGGATCGCGGTGGCCGCGCTTTCCCCGAACGCGGAGCCGACGGTCCACATGCGAGAACGGCCGCTCGCGGCGACGTGAGCCGTACGAAACATCTAGATGATGTTCGATCGATGGAGACGGCAGGGAATCACCCTTCCATCGACTTTCATCGTCGTGTTGACTGTTCCCGCATCCTTCAGCCGCCGCTTCGGGTTGCCTCAGGGCTGTGGCATTGCCGAAGCAACGCAACAGCCGGGAGTCACGTTTGATGAAGCAACTCGTTGCTGCACTGGCGGCGCTCACCGTCGCCGCCGGCACAGTGACCGCCACAGCGCTGCCCGCACAAGCAGCGACCCCGACAGTCGCGCCCGCGTGCGCCGCAGTCAACACGCCCGGTCTGGTGCAGTGCTTCGCGCTGCGCCGCACCGACCTGAAGTCGGTTCGGACGCTCAAGGCCGGGGCGACCCCACCCGGCCTTGGCCCTTCGGACCTGAAAAGCGCCTACTCCCTGCCCTCGGGCGGTCGCGGCGCCACCGTCGCGGTCGTAGACGCATATGACAACCCGAACGCCGAGTCCGATCTGGCCACCTACCGCTCGCAGTACGGCCTACCGCCCTGCACAACCGCCAACCGCTGCTTCAAAAAGGTGAACGGGAGAGGCCAAACCAGCCCGTTGCCGATCGCTGACAGCTTCTGGGCCGCCGAGATCTCGCTCGACCTCGACATGGTGTCGGCGGTCTGCCCGAAATGCCATATCCTGCTCGTCGAGGCCGACTCACCGGAATACGCCGACATGTTCGGTGCCATCAACACCGCGGTGTCACTGGGCGCCAAGTTCGTCTCGAACTCCTGGGGAAGCCCCGAGTTCAGCGGCGAGACGAGTTACGACAGTTACCTCGACCACCCAGGCGTGGCCATCACCGTGAGTACCGGGGACGGTTTCGGGGCAGCCCAGTACCCGGCCACCTCGCCGTACGTGACAGCCGTCGGCGGCACGTCGCTGAACCCGTCCCCGTCAACGAGGCGCGGATGGACCGAGAGCGCCTGGATGATTGCTGAATCGGGCTGCTCCGCCTACGAAGCAAAGCCGCCTTGGCAGGCCGTCACAACCGGCTGCGCAGGGCGGGCCGCAGCGGACGTTTCCGCAGTTGCCGACCCCATGAACGGGGTCGCGGTCTACCAGACGTACGGCGAGTCCGGCTGGTGGATCGGCGGCGGCACCAGCGCCGCGGCACCGATCATCGCGGGTGTTTACGCTCTTGCCGGCACGCCGGGCAGGTTGGATTACCCGGCCTCGTACCCGTACGCGCACCAGCACGGGTTGAACGACGTGACCTCGGGCAGCAACGGCAGCTGCGGCACGCCGATCTGCGACGCAGGCACCGGCTGGGACGGGCCGACCGGCCTCGGCACCCCGCACGGAGCGTTGGCCTTCAAGCGGCCGAGACCGATACACCGGCCACTGACGGCGGGCTGACACTGAAGCAGCAGTGGGGCGAATTGGCTTCCGTCCATGTTCGTGGGGCTGTCCGCGATGGATGTTGGCGTTGACCGGTTGCCTGGTGAGTTGAACCGGTTGCACAGCTCGATCGGGCCGCGGTTTCGTCAGGCGGAGCCGCGGCGCCCGGCGCGCCAGTGCCTGTGTGGGGTGGTGTCGGATCTGGGGCGCGACAACTAAGTGGCCGGCCGGCTCGCGAGAGGGACGTCGGGCACGAATTACCTCGCCACGGCGGGTGTTGGCCGACGTGGCCTAACCTCGGACACGGCGCGAGGAGCTGAACATATGATCGAAAACTGCCCGGAGTGCGGTGAGCCCGGCACGATGCTCGTCTACGGTTTGCCCGGTCCCGCGTTGGCCGACGCCGCCAAGGCCGGCCGCGTCAGCCTCGGCGGCTGCATGATCGAGCCGGGGCAGCCGGACTGGTTCTGCCCCGCGAGGCACAGCTGGACCGACGAGGACGTCGACGGCCGGGGGCGGCTGCTCGACGAGATCGTGGCCGAGTGCAACGCCCCGCCACCGCCGCCCACCGCTCACGCCGGTGCCGGCGTCGTCGAGTGGCGTGCCGGCGAGTCCGCGCTCACGCTGGTCACGCCGGGCGCGCCCGACCAGGTGGCGCCGTTCGCGCCGAGCATCCCGGTCGATGAGTACGCGTTCGTGGTCTCCCCCGACGAACGCTACGTGGCACTGTTCATCGATTCGGGCCACGACCGGCACTACCCGCACGACACGCACGGCTTCGAGCTGTTCGAGGTGCGGCCCGAGTTCCGGCACATCGGTGGGTTGCCCGCGCTGCCGGGCGACGGGCATCCGCCGGTGTTCTCGCCGGACAGCCGCTGGCTCGTCGGGTTCGTCGCGGACGGCTACCGGGTGCGCGGCACCGGCCGGCACTTCACCGACCTGTTCGACAAGCGGTCCGGCGCCCGGGTCACGCTCGACTGGGCGAGGCTGCGCGCGCTGCGGTTACCCGACCAGGAACTGCACTGGGTCGACGTCGGCGTCGAGATGCCGGTGTCCGCCTACCCCCACGAGTACATGGATTGGGACACCGAGGATGCCGTCGGGTTCACGGCGGCCGACGTCGCGGTGCTGCGGATGCCGTGGGGGCAGGAGGTCGCGGTGTCACTGCCCCCATCGGCGCCGGTCACCGGCGACCGGCCGCCCACGGATCCCTACTATTCGGCTTTTCAGTAGGGCTCGCCCAGGTCGAGGACGGCCAGGCCGTGCGCACAACCGACGGCCAGCCGGGAGCCCGCCGCGGCCAGCGCCTTGACCTCGGTTGCCATCCGGACGGAGGTCAGGTGGCGCCAGCCGATCGGATCCCAGAACTGGACCTCGTCGCGGCGTCCGACGGCCAGCACCGGCCGACCGTCGGACCCGGTGAGCAGGCACGGGTGCTTTCCGGCGAGCTCGCCGAGCACCTCGCGGCCGATGACGTCGTGGACCTGGACCGTGCCGGTCTCGGTTGCGACGGCCAGCAGCACCCGGTCGTGGCCGGCCGGCGTCGCCGCCAGCGACCACACCCGGATGTCCGCCCCGAACGGCTCACCGACCGGCAGGCCGGTCGCCGGATCCCACAGCCGTGGCGCCCAGCTTCCGCCGCGCGCCGGGGTGGCGTTGCCGGCGGCCAGCAATACCCGGCCGTCGGGCATGGGCACCGCGGCGAGAGCCCGCAGCCGAGGCCGGTCGAGCCGGGTGAACATGTCGCCGGCGCTGCCTCCGGTCGCCGGGTCGCGCAGCCGCAGGACGTTCATGTCGTTGCCGGTGGCCAGCAGTGTCCGCCCGTCCGGCAGGCCGATCGCCGTCATCGAGCGGATCGCGTTCGCGCGGGCGGTCGGCGTCGCGACGAGAAGCTGCCCGGTCACCGGGTCCCAGGAACGGATGGTGCCGGCCGCGTCACACGTCACCACGACCACCCGCCCGTCGGGCAACGGCGCCGACGCCATCGCGCTGACGCCCCTGGCATGGCCGGTCAGCGTCGGCGCGACCGGCTCACCGGTGAGCGCGTCCCAGAACCGGACGGCCTCGTCCACCGGACCGCCGAACTCGGAGGTGCCGCACGTGGCCAGCAGCGTGCGGCCGCCGGGCAGCGTCACCGGCGTCAGCAAGGCGACCGGGCCGACGCGTTCACCGGCCGGCAGCGGCCGTACCGCGGCGGGATCCCACAGCCAGAGCCTGCCGTCCGGTCCGGGACCGGCCAGCAGGGTCGGGCCGTCCGGGGACGGCACCGCCGCGATGGGCGCCGGCACGCCGTTCGTGCCGGCGTCACCGACCCGCCGGCCCGAGCCCGGATCCCACAGCCCGTCGCCGACCGCCAGCAGCGGGACCGTGCCGTCGGCCGCCGGCACCGGCATCAGGCCGTCGCCCCGCAGGGGATCGCCGATCATGTCGCCGGTCGCGGTGTCCCACAACCGCACCACGAAACCGTCGTCCTCGTGGCCACGTGACAGGGCCAGGACGAGGCGGCCGTCCGGTAGCGGCAACACCGCCATCCGGTACGGGTTGGCCTCGTCGTGCCGGGTCCGCAGCAACGGGCGCAGCTCCTGCCCACTCACCGGATCCCACGACCGGACCACGGCCTCCTTGTCGTCGCCGTGCAGGGTCAACAGCAGCGAGCGGCCGTCCGGCGTGATCATGGCCGTGACGGCCCAGGCGTCCAGCTTCTTCGGCACCGAGCCGGCGCCGAGTGGACCGAGCCTCGGCTCGCCGGTGACCGGATCCCACAGTCGCAGCGCGCCGTTGGACTCGTCGATGACGGCCAGCAGGTGACGGCCGCCCGGCACCGGCACGGCGGCCAGGCCGGACCCGTCGTACGGGC
Source organism: Actinoplanes sp. L3-i22 (assembly GCF_019704555.1). NCBI lineage: Bacteria > Bacillati > Actinomycetota > Actinomycetes > Micromonosporales > Micromonosporaceae > Actinoplanes > Actinoplanes sp. L3-i22. The sequence continues at coordinate 4,679,639 of NZ_AP024745.1, read as the reverse complement.
CGGGCAGCGGCTCGCCGACCCGCTCCCCCGCCACCGGATCCCACACCTGCACCAGCGAACCGTCGACGTCCTGGTAGGCGACCGCCAGCAGGGCCGTGCCGTCCGGCGCCGGCAGCGCGATCATCGCCTCGACGGCCTCCGCCGGATAGGTCAGCGGCCCGCCGACCTGCTCGGCGGTCGCCGGGTCCCACAGCGACACGACCGCGGGCGGACCGTCCCGATCATCGGCGACCGCCAGCAGCGTACGACCGGCACCGACCGGGACGGCGACCGCCACCTCGGCGGCGGCGGCGAGCGTGCCGCTCAGCGGCAGCCTGCGCCCGGGCCGCTCCCACGCCAGGCGTACGCGAATGACATCAGAGCGTTCGATCTCCGCATCAGCCATGCCGGCCGCCTTTCCGATCAGAGCCGCCCGCCAGGCTACCCACGATCTTCAAGCTGCTCGGCCGCACCACGGCGAGGCCGGCGGCTGACGGTGACTCACCGGACGAATGTCGAGAGCAGTGCACCGGTGTCGGTGTCCCAGATCCGGGCGGCACCGTCGGTGGAGGCGGTGACCAGGGTGGTGCCGTCCGGGCCGAAGGCGAGCGCGGCGACTCCGGCGAGGTGGCCGATCAGCTCGTGCCGCCGGGTGCCGGTCGCCACGTCGTAGACCAGGGGCGCGCCGTCGAACGGGGCGACGGCGAGCAGGCCACCGAACCAGGAGAAGGCGACCGCGCACCCCGAGTCCACGCCGGACAGGGTGCGCACCACTTCGGCCGTGCCGAGGTCCCAGATCAGGACCTTGTCCAGGTCGGCCGGCGCGGCGGCGAGGCGCCCGTCGGGGGAGAAAGCGATCGCCTCCCGCAACCGGCTACCACCCTCGCCGTCCGGGAACGCCGGGCTCAGACCGCCGGAGGCCGGGTGCCACATCGTCACGTCGTGCGAGCCGACCAGCGCGATCGTCTCGCCGTCCGGGGCGAACACCGCGCGATCGGCGACGGCCTCGACCTCGTGCCGCAGCGTGCCGTCGCTGACCTCCCACAGGCGTACGCGACGGTCCTTGTCGACGGTGACCAGCCGCCGTCCGTCGGGTGAGAGCGCCAGCGCCTTCGTCTTGCCGGCCGGGCGATCCAGGGTCAGCCGGACCTGACGGCCGTCGAGGTCGCGGATCTGCGGCGCGTGGCGCGGTCCGGCCAGCGCGACGCCGAGACCCTCGGGGGTGAACGCGACGGCGACCTGCCGGTGCGGCTTGCCCTTGAAGCGTTTGCGGACCTGGCCGGTGGCCACCTCCCACAGCAGCGCGTCGCCGTTGTTGTCGACGGTGGCCAGCAGCCGTCCGTCCGGCGAGAAGGACACGTCCCACAGCGGGTTGTACGCCTTGTCGGCAACGGTGACGGCCGCGCCGCCCGGCTCGGCCCACAGATGCAGGTCGCCCTCGCTCGTGCCGACCGCGATCCGCCGCCCGCCGAGCGCGACGGCAAACGACGTCGGCAGGCCGTTGACGTGCAGCTCCGCCACGACGGCGCCGGTCGCGGCCGCCCGGACGGCCAGCGAGTCGACCACCTCGCTGGGCGCGGCCACCACCCGAACCGGATCCGGTAGCACGATCGCGACCTCGACCGGCCGGTCCGGCCTCGGCAGCGGTGGGGCGGAGGTGCGCAGCTCGCCGGTGGCCGCGTCCCACACCCGGATCGCGCCGTCGCGGCCCACGGTCGCCAGTTCGGAGCCTTCGCCGGTGAAGTCCGCCTCCGCGAGCCGGCGGCTCCAGGCCCGGTTGCGCAGCCGGCGCCACGCGCTCTCGCCCGGCCCGGGCAGGTGGAGCCGGAGCGCGCCGGTGGCCGCGTCGAAGACGTGGCATCGGCCGTCGTGTTCGAGCGCAGCGATCAGGCTGCCGTCGGGTGAGAACGCCACCGAGTCGAACTTGGTGTCCGGCGACAGCACCCTGCTCTCGCCGGCGGTGACGCCCGGGACCGCGTCGAACACGAACAGGCCCGGCCGGCCGGCCACGCCCAGCCGGGCGCCGTCGGGGCTGAACCGCACCGCGGCCGGGGTGTCGACGGCGAGCACCCGGCCGGCCGTTCCGGTCGACACGTCCCAGATCCGTACGGTGTCGTCCCAGCAGGCGGAGGCCAGTCGCTTGCCGTCGGGTGCGAAGGCCACGCCCTGCACCTCGGCGGTGTGACCGGCCAGGACGCGCAACGGTCGGCCGGTCGTCCCGTCGCGCAGCTCGACGGCGTATTCGCGGGCCGCCGCCAGCAGCGTCCCGTCCGGCGAGAACGCCAGCCGCTCGATCGAGCCGGAGGCGGTGACCCGGTCATGCGCGGTGGCCATGGATCAACACTAGATCGGCTCGGCCATCGCGTCGGACGAGCAGGAACGCCGCCGGTGGCCGTGCACCGCCGACGGCAGCCCGGCAGAAGTGTCAGGAAGGATCCGTTGTCGTCTGGTTCGCGGTCTGGTAGTGCTCGTCGGTGACCGGCTCGAGCCAGGTGGTCGGGTCGCCGCCGTCCGGCTCGGCCTCGAGCATCGCCAGGTGGCTCATGAAGGTGTCCTCGGTGCCGCCGTGCCAGTGCTCCTCGCCGGGCAGGCAGAGCACGGTGTCGCCGGCGCGGGCCCGGACGACCTGGCCGTCGCGGGTGCCGACCAGGGCGACACCCTCGGTGACGTGCAGGGTCTGACCGACGGCGTGCGAGTGCCAGTTCGTCCGGGCGCCGGGGGTGAACCGGACCAGGGCGACGGTCATCCGCGACGGCCCGGTGCCGCTGACGATCGGCGTCATGTAGACGGCGCCGGTGAACGCGGACGCCGGCGTCCTGACCGTGGCGTTGACGTGCTTGAGCTGCATGAGTTTTCTCCTAGGACTCGAATACCTGCTTGGCGACGCCCATCGCGGACATCGCCTTGGGCCAGCCGGCGTAGAAGGCCAGGTGGGTGATCGCGGCCTTGAGCTCGGTCTCGGTCAGGCCGTTGCGCTCGGCGAAGGCGAGGTGGAAGGTGAGCTGCTCGGTGTTCGTTGGAGGGGTTCACCTCACCCATGAAAGCGGGCCGGTCAGGCCGGCGGGAGGGCCTGGCGAAGCAGGTAATGACAGGACCCCCTTGCGGGTCCGCCGAGGTCCTACCGTGGTTGTCGTGGACAACCGGGACGACATCCGCGAGTTCCTGGCCAGCCGGCGGGCCAGGATCACGCCCGCCGACGCCGGCCTGCCGAACTTCGGCGGCAGCCGCCGCGTCGCCGGGCTGCGCCGGGCCGAGGTGGCGATGCTGGCCGGCGTCAGCCCCGACTACTACACCCGGCTGGAACGCGGCAACCTGTCCGGCGTCTCCGACAGCGTCCTGGACGCGCTGTGCCGGGCCCTCAGGCTCGACGAGGCCGAGCGCTCCCACCTGTACGACCTGGCCCGCGCCGCGAGCACCGGATCGAACGCGCGCCGCCGCACCGTCAAGCAGCAGGTCCGGCCCGGCACCCGGCACCTGCTCGAGGCGATGACCGACGCCCCCGCGTTCGTCCGCAACGGCCGCCTGGACATCCTGGCGGTCAACCGGCTCGGCCGGGCGCTCTACTCCCCCGCGTTCGAGAGCACCGCCCGGCCGGTCAACCTGGCCCGGTTCTGCTTCCTGGATGCGCGCGCCGAGCAGTTCTATCCGGGCTGGGAGGAGGCGGCGGACACCACCGTGGCGTTGCTGCGCACCGAGGCGGGCCGGGATCCGTACGACAAGGGTTTGACCGATCTTGTGGGTGAGCTTGCCACTCGCAGTGACGACTTCCGCATCCGGTGGGGCGCCCACGATGTGCGCCTGCACCACACCGGCGTCAAACAGTTCCGGCACCCGGCGGTCGGACGCCTCGACCTGGGCTTCGAGGCGATGCCGATGCCGGCCGATCCGGGGCTCACGCTGACCGCCTACAGCGCCGAGCCCGGCACCCCCGCCGCCGACAAGCTACGCCTGCTGGCCAGTTGGGCGGCCACCGCCGAGCGTCACGAATCCGCCGGTCAGCTGCCCTCCGAGTGATCGGAGTCTTCGCGCACACGCGAAGAACACCCTGGTCGAAGCGCTGCGGACGAGCTTCGCCTGGGCAGTTATGCGCCCGCGGTGCTGACTGCGCAGCGTTTCCACGCACCACCTGGGACGTCCTGGCATCACACGTTGACAGTCGATATCCGGCGACAGATCTACCGTCCCCGCCGGGATCTACTTGGCCGGCGTAGCGGCAGGGAGAGACCACTAGACGGCCGGCTGCAGCGCGGTGAGTCGTGCGAAGTCCGGGTCGGTGGCCAGTTCCCAGGCCCCGTCCAGGGAACCGAGCTGCTCGGCCGACCGGGGACCGACCACGGTGCGCGACAGCGCCGGATGGGCGAGGCACCAGGCCAGGGCGGCCTCGGCCAGTGGGTGTCGCCGGGCGCCGGGCGGCAGCCATGAGCCCAGGCTGCGGGCGCCGGCCTCGAACGCCGCCCGGGCGGCCGGCGGAATCCGCACCCGCCAGTCGTCGGCGGCGAAGGTGGTGCCCGCGCCGTGCCGTCCGCCGAGGAAGCCGTACGCCAGCGGCTGCATGCCCCAGACCGCCCAGCCCGCGGCGGCGGCCAGCCGGGCGGCGGGGACCGCGGTCACCCGGTTGAGCAGATTGAACTCCAGTTGCAGCACACCCCCGCCGGGCGGGGGTTCGCCGAGTTCGGCGACCAGGTCCAGCCGGTGGGTGGCCACGCCGACCAGCCGGTGCCCGTCGGCCCGCAGCGTGCCGAGCAGCCGCCGTACCGTGCCGTCGCGGATGGCGGCCTCCGGCGGGTCCTTGATCAGCACGGCCGCCGGCGCGTGCACCGGCTGCCCGGCGAGCTCGGCACGGATGCCGTCCGGGTCGAGTTCGCTGCGCGGGCCGTCGGCACCGCCCGGCCGGCCGGGCTTGACCACCACGCGCCATCGCCGGGCGCGCCGGCGCTCCCAGTCCGCGACCCGGCGCAGGCCCTCGCCCGCGCCGTACGCCCCGGCGGTGTCGATCCAGCGGACCCCGGCCGCCCAGGCCGCGTCGAGCACCGCGTCCGTCTCGGCAGCTCGCAGGCCGGGATAGCCGCCCGGCCCGGCCGCCGTCGGTACCGGACCGCTGAGGCCCCACGTGCCCAGCACCACCCGGTCCGCCCAGGGGCGCGGGCCGTCAGGCGGAGGCAAGCCGGGCCGCCATCAGGTCCCGCTGGGTCTGATAGGCGACGCCGCCCTCCTTCTGCTGCAGGAAGAGCATCAGCAGCGAGCGGGCCACCGAGAGCTGCCCGTGCACCTTGGCCAGGTGCTCGCGGGCGGACAGGACCACCTCGGCCGGATCGGCCGGGCCGGCCAGCTGCTGCAGGGCCTGTTCGACGATCGCCACGAAGCTGTCGTTCACCCGGTTCTCGAAGGTGTCGACGACCCGGCGCACCTCGGGGGTGCGGTGCGGCATCGGGCGGCGCCACTCGTAGGTGATGGCCGACTGGACACCGGCGATGACGTTCATGAACTCCTGGAATCCGGTCGCCGCCTCCTGCGCGATGTCCTTGGCCACCGCGACCCGCGGGTCCTTGAAGCGCATGGTCATCGAGGTGCCGTGATCGGTCACCACGTTCTCCCGCTTCATCACCCGCAGCAGTGGCGTGCCGAAGTGCGGATCGACCGCGCTGTTCACGGTGACCGGCTTGCACTCGCCGATCTCGCGCAGGAAGTCCATGTTGCGGCGTAGCTGGTCGACCGTGGAGTCGTAGTTGAACATCATGAAACCGGGCTGGAAGGACATGCCCAGTTCCTTGACCACCTGCACGGCACGGCTGTTCTGCTGGGCGGAGTGCGCCTTGCCGTAGAGCTTGAGGTCGCTGTCCAGGCCGGACTCCAGGCCGATGAAGCAGTGCCGCAGGCCGCCCGCGTACAGCCGGGACAGCACCTCGGGGTCGGCGTTCTCGGCCCGGAACGACATCGCCAGCCCGACCGGGGAGCCGGCGTCGGCCAGCAGGTCGGCGAACCGCAGCGCGCGCTCCAGCCCCGCCGCGTGGCCGCCGAAGAACTCGTCGTCGACGATGAGCAGTTCGAGCAGCCCGAAACGCTCGTGCAGGTCGAGCACCTCGGCGACCATCCCGGCCGGGTCGCGGCCGAGCCAGTCCCCGGAGGCCAGGCCCTTGCCGCCGCGCTCCAGGCCGTAGAAGCGCGGGATGCTGCAGAACGTGCACCGGGCGTAGCAGCCACGGCTGGTCGCCATCGCCGCCAGGCCGTCGTTGTCGATGATGTCCGCGGTCAGGTCCCGCGCCGGATGGGCCAGCAATTCAAGATCGGCCAGGCGCCGTACGCCGTTGCGGCGGAACCCGTCGCCGTCGCGGGAGACCACGCCCGGGGCCTCCTGCCAGCGGCGGCCGGCGGCGACGGCCACGACCACGTCCTGCATCGGCACCTCGCCCTCGCCGCAGACGACCCCGTCGACCGCCCGGGTCGCGGCGAGCACCCGCTCCGGGAAGAACGACACCGCGTGGCCGCCGACCAGTACCGGGCCGGTGAACCCGGCCTCGCGCAGCAGCAGGGCGATCTGCTCGACCTGCGGCGGCAGATGGTTGAGCACCACGGTGAAGCCGACGATGTCCGGGTCGGTGGCGAGGATCCGGTCGGCGGACTCCTGGACCGACCAGTCGTGCATCATCCCGTCGAGCAGCACCGCCTCGTGTCCCGCGTGGCGCACCGCCGCGCCGAGATAGCCGAGGGCCAGGCATTCCACCGGCTTGGAGAACTTGTGCAGGACATTCACCGGCGGACGAATCAGGGCAACCGTCAGGGACATGGATTCAGCCTCCCCTCTAGAAAAGGAACTGGGTGGTCACGTCCAGCAGGCGGACCGGCACCCGCAGCGCCCGCTCGAGGTCGCCCCAGTGCCGGCCGGCGATGTCGCGGCCCTCCTGGTTGAAGCCGGTGCCCGGCAGCAGGATCAGGTCCGGCCGGGTGCCGCTGCGGTCGATGTCGGCACGGATCGCCCGGTGCATGTCGCCGACCGTCGCCATGTCGAGGACCTGGATGTTGCCGCCCAGGTACTCGTTGGCCACGACGGTGTAGTGCAGGTCGCCGGCGAGGGCGGGCAACCACCGCGCGATGAAGCTGCGGGCCTGCACCTCCATCAGCGGTGAGGTGAGCAGCCAGGGCCGGCGTGCCCCGGTGGCGGCGACGGCGGCCTCGATCCCCCGGGCGTCGCCCATGCTCAGCGACGGCGCGACGACCACCCCGTAGGGCACCACGTACTTGCCGATCAGGTGGCCGGTGTACGGGTACTCGGTCGGCGCGTCCGGGTCGAGGGTCAGCTCCAGCCGCTGGTCGCCGCGGCGGACCACGATCCGGGACGGCCGGCGCAACGTCATGATCAGCGACTGGATCTGGGCGCGCGACGAGATGGTGAACATGCCGATCTTCTCCACCACGTCGCCGGGCTCGAACCCGGCGGCCGCGGCGGGCGAGCCGGGCACGGTGCCGGCGATCCGCGGCTCGTGCGGATCGTCGAAGAGGGTGTTCGCCTCGAAGGCGCTCGGGATGATCACGATCGGCGTGCGGTACCGCTTGCGCAGGTCGGCGATGTCGCGCGCGGAACGTTCCCAGGCCTGCGTGATGTCGAACGGCAACGCGTACGGATGGCTGCGGGTGAAGCCCGGCAGGTTGACCCGGACCATCGCCGGCCGCAGCGGCTCGATCTTGTCGAGCGCCTCGGCCAGCCGCTCGATCGGCAGCTCGGGGGTCGCCACGAAACTCAGGCCGAACGGGATCCGCCGCTCGGAGAGCTGTTGCAGACAGGTCAGGGCGGTCTCGGTCTGGGTACGGCGTTCGTTCATCACCTGCTGCCGCAGCGGTGCGTCGACCGTGTTCGTGGAGATCACCAGCGTGACCGGGCGGACCTCGTCGAGCAGGTCGATGACCCGCGGCAGCAGCGGGCTGCCGTTGGTGATGAAGTAGAACTCGCGATCGCTGACCGCCCGCAGGGCGCGCAGCACCTGCGGCAGCTTGGGATCGACCAGGAACTCGTTGATCTCCCACTGCGACTTGAACAGGGTCCGGCTGCCCTCCGGGTCGAAGTACCGCAGCCGGGTGTCCATCTCGTCGGCGGCGATGACCTTCTTGCCCCGGGCGACCGCGAGGTCGTCGGGGTTGCCGAACAGGTAGCAGAACTGGCAGGCGACGTTGCAGACCCGGGCCAGGTACTCGTAGATCTCCGACGGGTGGCATTCCGCCTCGACCTGCCACTCGGACAGGTCGCGCAGCACGAAACCGGTCAGCCGGCCCGGCGCCGGCGCGTCGGCCAGCGGCAGGCGCATCGGGTCCGGCGCCACCACCAGCAGCGCGGCCACGATGCTCCAGTGCCGGGCCAGCGCCACGATGCTCGGCTCGGTGGCGGCCACCGTGTGCAGCGGTTGAAGCTTTCCACCCGGCAGCTCCAGGCGCCCGCCCAGATCGGGGTGGGTCTCCGGTTCGACCGCCGGCAGCGGCTCGTGCCGGTCGCCGGCCCGGACCCCGTCGACCGGCAGCACGCTCGCGCCGTCCAGCAGTTCGACGACGTCGAGCAGGACGCCGAGCACGGCGGCGTGCAGGCCGGGCCGGTCGGCGCTCACCGGTGGCGCCGGCGGGATCGGATAGCCGAACGCGAAGTCGGCCGGGCGGGGCGCGGCCGGCACCGCCCAGTCGCCGTGGGCGCCGTCCGTCGCGGTCCACCGCGCGGAGGGCCGCATCTCGCCGTCGACCTGTGGGAAGGTCGCGGCAGTCAGTGCGGCGACCTGCGCCTGCAGCAGCCCGCCGGCGGGGTGCCGCGCGAGGATCGGGTCCACCTCCCGGTCGCCGGTGTGCGAGCGCAGCCGGAATCCGGTCGGATGCACGTCCCGGCCGTCCACGGTCAGCGTGGCGTCCCCGGCGATCAGGCCGAGCACCTCGCCCGCATAACGACGGAAAGCGTGCCGTGAGCGGATCTCCGGATCGCTACCCGGTACGACAGGTTGAGCAATTTCCACGCTGGACGTCACGAATTGTCCCCCGTACACAAAGTCGGAAAGCGGGCCGAATCACAGCCAGCATCGGGCGAAATCGGGCACCCGGCCGTTCTCGGCGGTGCTCGGCAGATCGTCCAGTGCGTCCAGTGCGGTGTCCCGTGCGACCAACAGGTCCCGGGTGGTTGTCCGCAGCGGGCGCCGATTCGGACGGCATCGGGCCGGGCTACGGATCTGCAGTGACATCGTCTGCGGTTCGGGCGCGAGCACGCAGTGGAACTCGTCCCAGGGCAGCACGTACACGTGCCCGGCGTCGTCCTTGGTGCGGTGCCGCAGCGAGAGCCGGGGGGCGGCCAGATCGCCGTCGTTGTCGAAGAGCAAATGGTGATAGCTGCCACCGATGACCCGGGTCGCGAAATCGAAATGGTGATAGTGCGGCGTGATCCGTCCCTCGCGCTGATGGGCGAGGAAACTCGCTTTGTCGAAATGGTTGAGAACGATCCGGAATTTGTCCGGCTCGTCGTGCAGAAGCAGGGTCTTGGGCTCGACGCCCTCGACGAAAATCTTTTTGGTGCCGTCCGCGAATGAATCGTCGGTGACGGCGGCGAGGTGGTCACGCACTGCGGCCGCCCAGTCGATCGGGGCAGACAGCGCTTCCACACACCTGGCCCGGAAGTCGTTGTCGCCGGCATCGCGCAACACCGTGATCACTTCCGTCAGGGAAGTCATCCGCAGCATGTGCCCACCCCTCCCCGTGTCAACTAACCTAGATTTGTGCAGGTCAGACGACGTTTACCGACGCCATCGACTCGACCAGGGACTTGTTGAGGGCCTCGGCGCGCGCCACCAGGTCCTCCTCGGTCCAGCCCCGCTCGGCCATCAGGGCCTGGGCCTTGTCGGCGTCGTTGAGCGCCTCGAGCAGCAGCTCGGCGTCGACGTCCAGTTCGGTCTTCATACCGCTCTCCTCTGTTCGGACATAGGCCGTGATCACAGCCTTGAGCCAAGGTAGCAGCGCGCCCACCATCCATCAACGACTTGTCCGCATTCACAGGATGGAACGGGATCTTGCATGCTGATCAATGTGTGTTAATTTTGGGAAAGGCTCGCTGGAATGCGGGGAAACTGCTGTTCATAGGGGTGGTATGAGCGCCACGACGGCAAGCTCGCGGGTGACCATCGACGACCTGCGGGTCTCCGGGTCCGAGGTGGATCCGGTGGTGCGGAGGCTGACCGAGCACGGTGTCGCCGTGCTGCCCGGCTGGCTCGATCCGACCCGGACCGCGGCGCTCGCCGCGGAGTTCGAGGCCTCGTTCGCCGCGGCGCAGTCGGAGCCCGACGAGCTGACCGACACCGGCAAGGACCTGTCCCGCCACTACGGCCGGACCACCACCGGCACGCACCTCAAGTACGGCAACGCCGAACTGCGTGCCGGTCTGCCGGTGGCGCACGACGTCTTCAACGACCCGTTCATGCGGTCGGTGACCGACGCGTACCTGGGGCGGCCGTCGACGCTGAACCGGCACGTCATCCTGACCGACGATCACCTGGCCGGCAAAGAGGTCATCTCGTACCACTTCGACGAGATCCGCTCGCTGAAGTTCCTGATCTACCTCGACGACGTCGACGCCGGCAACGGCGCCTTCGAGATCATTCCGGGCACCCAGCACCAGGGCGCGCAGATCCGGGTGAGCGAGTGGCTGCGCACGGGCGACTTCAACGCCGTACACATCAGGGTCTTCGAAGATTTTTCCGACGACCTGTTCTACACGCTCTTCGGGCACTTCAAGCCGTTCCTGGCGACACACAGCGTCAAGGTGCACGCGCCGGCCGGCTCGATGATCGTCTTCACCACCGACACCATCCACCGGGCCGGTCGGCTCGACGAGGGCCGCCGCCGCCGGGTGGCCCGGGGCAGCAGCTACTCCGGTCTGTGGCCGTGACCCTGGTCGCCGAGCGGCACTTCGCGGCCCTGCCCGAGACCCGTCGCAGGTTCCTGGACGACGACCGGCTGCTGGTGGTGCTCGACGACTTCCTGACCGCGGAGCGGATCGACCGGCTCGCCGCGCACGCCGCCCGCCACGACGACTACGCCGTGGAGTACGGGCTGACCCCGGACGACGACGAGGGCTGGGCCGAGACCCGCGGCCGGCACGTGACCCGCGCCGAGTACGAGGCGGCCCCGGAGGCGCAGCACTACTACCGCTTCGCCAGCAGCCGGTTCTGGTCCTACCGGCCGGGGCAGACCCGGCTCGACGCGAGCTGCCCGTTCGACCTCGCCGAGATGGCCGCGCTGCTGGAGTTCGCCCGCGCCGGAACCGGCTACGACCTGGGCAAGATCCGGTGCGTGCTGCGCCGGTTCGGCCCCGGCGACTTCATCGGCGACCACCACCAGAACCGGCTGGACCGGGTGCTCACCGCACACCTGCCGCTGACCGCCGATCCCGGCGAGGACCTGCTGCTGACGCTGTACGGCCACGACAACACCCCGCGCCGCATACCGTTGACCCGCAACTCGTTCTCCTGGTTCGACCTGCGGGGCCGGTGGCGCGAGGCGGTGGCGCGGCGCACCAGCGCGGTCCCGGTCGACCTCGTACATTTCTGGTTCTACGCGTGACGCCGCTCTGGCAGGCCGTCGACCTTCCGGCGCTCCCCGGCCGCAGCCTGCTCTGGATCGACGACCTGCGGCATCTGAGCCCGGAATACCTCGCCCGGTACTTCCGCCCGCAGGCGCAGGGCATCTCGCCGCGGGTGCTGGCCCGGGCACTGCGCGGGGCCGCACCGGAGGTCGCCGAGCACGTGCTCGGCCACGCCGCACCGGAGCTGACCACGGCCGTGCGCGAGCACGGCGCCGAGGACGTCGACCGGGCCCAGATCCGGCAGGCGCAACTGACCGTGGCCACCGTCTACTTCTGGGAGATGGCCTACCACGGCCGCCCGGAGGTCTACGAGCAGTTCTCGGCCCGGCAGCAGCCGCCGCTGGCCGAGCTGTTCCCGGTCACCGGCGTCCACGACCGGACCGTGCTGGACGTGGGCACCGGCGGTGGCCGGGTCCTGGCGCACCTCGACGGGCACGCCGCGCGGCTGTACGGGGTCGACCCGTGCCGCCCGCTGCTCGCGATCGCCGCCACGAAGGTGCCCGGCGCGGTCCTGCACGAGGGTGGCTTCGACCGGCTGCCGTTACCGGACTGCTCGGTCGACCTGGTCGTCTCGCACGGCGCCTACCAGGTCTCCGAGGAGCGCGGCGGCACGTCCGGGCTGGCCGAGGTGCGGCGGGTGCTGCGGCCCGGCGGCACCGCCCGCATCGCGGTGGCCAACCCGAGCACCGCACAGCACCTGCGCTCGACCGGCGTCACCGAGATCGCGGTGCGCGGGGCGATCGAGTGGACCGCCCCACCCGCGGACGCCGACCCGCTGCTGCACCACCTGCTGCGACTGGCCCATGTGCACTTCGACGAGCAGGGCCGCGGGCGTACCCCGGTCTGGCTCTTCGAAATCGTCCGGCCGGCCTGAGACACGGTCCGGCCGGACGAGGGCTCAGCGGTCGCCGGCGCCCATCGCCGCGAACGCCGCGCGCTGATGCTCGTCGATCAGCGCGGCCAGGTGCCGGACCCGCTCGCGCAGCGGCTCGGGCACCAGCAGGTAGCTGCTGCGCGGCGCGAGCGTGCAGCCACGGAACACCTTCGCCGGGTACGCCAGCGGTCCGTACACGATGGAGGTGTAGCCGGCCTGCAACGCGTAGTCGATCAGCGCGTAGTAGGACATCGCGAAGTAGCCGAAGTTGTCCTGGGCGTACCCGGAGAAGCCGGTCATCTTCAGGTGCAGCTCGCCACCGTACTCATAGGCCAGGGCGAACGCCTCCAGCTCGCCGTCGCGTTCGGCGACCAGGATCCGGCACCACGGCGCGAGGTGGCGCTCGATGCGGTCCATCAGGCCGAGCAGCCGCTCGGTGGTGATCTGGTAGCCGTACCGGTTGAGCTGATCGGCGTGCAGGGCGGCCATCTGCGCACCGCGTGAACCGATCCCGTCGACGCTCACTTTCAGCCCGGCCTCGGCGAACGCCCGCCGCTCCCGGCGGATCTTGTTGCGGCGGCGCTTCGGCAGCCCGGCGAGGTAACCGTCGAAGTCGGTGGCGGACAGCTGCAGCGTGGCCTGGGCCAGGAACGCGGCACCCACGAAGCCTCGCCGCTCCAGCTCCGCGGTCAGCGGGCTGCCGTCCGGCACGTGCAGTACCGAGACCACCGGGCAGCCCCACTCCCGGGCGGTTGCGGTCAGCGTGTCCAGCAGCTCGCCGGTGCGAGCCGGCGTGAGGTCGCCGACCAGTCCGGGCAGGTACCCGCCGGGCAGCGTCGAGGTCACCGCGGGATAGCCGGCCGCCGTCAACTCCTCGGCCAGCCCGGCCCGGGCCGCCTCGATCGCGGTCAGCGCGGCCGGCTCCGGTCCGGCTTCCAGCTCCCCGGTCAGCAGCAGCGCCAGCGGATCGTTGGTGGGGAAGGAACCGGCCTCGGTCAACGTCGCGATCAGGCCCGCTCCGGCGCCGGGCGGACCGGTCACCGCGTACCGGATCGGTGTGGTCCGGCCCTCGTCGTCGGTGGCCAGCCAGGGCGGCAGGGTGAGCAGTGAGGGCCGCGCGACGGTCGCCGACCAGTCGTCGGCGATCTCCGCGATACGTCCGGCGGTACGGATGCTCATCCTCGGCCCTTCTCTCCCTCTTCCCGGATCGCCACCGGCACCACCGCCGCCGGCCGGGGCCGCACGGTCAGCTGCAACCCCGCCGCCAGGACGCTGGCCAGGAAGGACCCGAGCCAGAGCAGATTCTGATTCCAGGCGTACACCGCGGTGCCCAGCAGCGGCGCGACCGCGCCGGCCGCGGCGATCGACATCCCGTAGGCGCCCATGTATCGGCCCCGGGCGTCGGCCGGGGCCAGGCCGGCGACGAAGGCGGAGCCGATGGCGATCACCACGATCTCGCCGAGACTCCACAGCAACACCGTGCCGGCCAGGGTGGCGAGATTGTCGGTGAACGCGACCAGGCCGTACCCGATCCCGATCAGCAGATAGCCGCCGGCCAGCCCGGGCCGCTGGGGCAGCCGGCCCAGATAGCGCACCAGAAGTGGTTGCAGCACCGCGACCGTGCCGCCGTTGACCGCGAGCACCAGGCCGTAGTCGGCCGGGCTGTGCCCGGCGTCGGTCACCGCGAGCGGCAGGGTAGCGTACGCCTGGAAGTAGATCACGAAGATCAGCGTGGTCACCGCGGCGAAGACCACCATGGACCGGTCCCGCCACCAGGGCGTCCCGGGCGGTGGTTCGTGCTCGGCGGCCACCGGGGCCGGCTGGGCGGCGTCGGCCGGGACCAGCCGCCAGATCAGCGCGACGAAGATGACCGTGGCCAGCGCGTCCAGCCGGAACAGCCAGGCGTATCCGACCTCGGCCAGCAGGCCGCCGGCCACCATGGCGATCGAGATGCCCAGGTTGGTGGCCCAGTGCAGCAGGCTGTAGGCGCGCGCCCGGTCGCCTTCCGGGACCGCGTCGGCGATGAACGCGCTCAGGGCGGGGCGGTGCAGGTCCGCGGCCAGGCCCATGAGCGCGACCAGGGGCGCGATCAGCACCGGGGACCGGACCTCGGCGAGCGCCAGCACCATCACGGCGGTCAGGCTCAAACCGACGAGCATGGTGGATCGGCGGCCCCAGCGGTCGGCCAGCCAGCCACCGAGCAGATTGGAGAAGGCCATCCCGGCGCCCTGCAGGGCGAGCACCGCACCGGCGGCGGTCGCCGACATCCCCCGGTCGGTGGTCAGGTACAGCACCAGGAACGTTCCGGCGAAGGTCGCCGCCCGGTTGATCAGCGTGCCGGTCCAGAAGACCCAGAAGACCGGGGTGAGCGCGGAACGGTCGGTCGTGGGTGCGCTCACCGGCCGCCTCGAGCGTCGAGCGCCTCGGCGAGTTCGCGCGACAGCCGGCGCGCCTGGGCCAGCACGTCGTCCTCGGTGAGGTCGTACTCGGTGAGCAGACTCTGGAGCGCTTCCGCGGAGCGCAGACCCGCGAGAAGTTCCGCGACGGTCGGCTCGCTGGAGGATTGCGGCATTTTTACTCCGCTCGATCAGGGGCCGGGCTCACCGTAGCGGAAATACCGGTGTATTTCCATCGCCGCGGCGGCGCCGGAACCACCCTAGTGGACAGTCCGGCGCACGCCGCGGATCGATGTACCTCGCTCCGGACGCGGTCAGTTCGCGGACCCGACCGGCTCCAGCGAGACGTCGACGCTCAGCTCACCCGGGCCCGGCGTGAGGACCAGATCGGCGATGACACCGGCCGCGCGCAGGTCGGCGGCGGCGACCCGGGCCCGATCGACGGGTCCGCTCACCACCACCCGGCCGACCTCGGCGCGCATCGACACCTTCGCCGTGGACTTGGCCTTGCGGACGGCCCGCAGCACCTCGGCCACCGTGGCCAGTAGCGCGGGGTCATCGGCGGCGGTATGGCCCAGCTCGGCCACCACCGGCCACGGGGCACGATGCACCGACCCCTGCTGCCACCACGACCAGACCTCCTCGGTCACGTACGGCAGGAACGGGGCGAACAGCCGCAGCAGCACCGACAGCGCACGCCGCAGGGCCGCCCGCGCCGAGTCGGTGGCCGGGCCCGAGGCGTACGCCCGCGACTTCACCAGTTCCAGGTAGTCGTCGCAGAGCTGCCAGAAGAACCGCTCGGTGCGCTCCAGGGCGGTGGTGTACTCGAACTGCTCGAACCCGGCGGTCGCGTCCGCCACCACGGCGGCCAGCTCGGCCAGCACGGCCCGGTCGACCGGCTCGGTGATCGCCGCGTCGTCGGCGACGTCGCCCAGGCTCAGGACGAACTTGCTGGCGTTGAGGATCTTGACGCTGAGCCGGCGGCCGACCTTGATCTGGCCGGTGTCGAAGGCGGTGTCCGCGCCGGGACGGCCCTTGGCCGCCCAGTACCGCACCGCGTCGGTGCCGTACTCGGTCAGCAGGGCCATCGGGGTGACCACGTTGCCCTTGGACTTGGACATCTTCTTGTGGTCGGGATCGAGGATCCAGCCGGAGATCGCCACGTCGCTCCAGGGCAGGCTGCCGTGGGCCAGGTGGGCGCGCAGCACGGTGGCGAACAGCCAGGTCCGGATGATCTCGTGGGCCTGCGGGCGCAGATCCATCGGGAAGACCCGGGCGAACAGCTGCGGGTCGCGCAGCCGGCCGGCGGCGATCTGCGGGGTCAGCGACGAGGTGGCCCAGGTGTCCATCACGTCCGGGTCACCGATGAAACCGCCGGGCTCACCCCGCTGGTCCTCGCGGTACCCGGGCGGGGTCATCGTGCTGGGGTCGATCGGCAGCGTGGCGTGCGCCGGCGCGATCGGCTCGTCGTAGCGCGGCTCGCCGTCGGCGCCCAGCGGGTACCACACCGGGATCGGCACGCCGAAGTATCGCTGCCGGCTGACCAGCCAGTCCCCGTTGAGCCCCTCGACCCAGTGCTCGTAGCGGACCCGCATGTGCTCCGGGTGCCAGCGCAGCTCCCGGCCGCGAGCCAGCAACCGGTCGCGCAACTCGGCGTCCCGGCCGCCGTTGCGGATGTACCACTGCCGGGTGGTGACGATCTCCAGCGGGCGGTCGCCGCGCTCGTAGAACTTGACCGGCCGGGTCAGCGGCCGCGGCTCGCCGTCCAGGGCGCCCGCCTCGCGCAGCAGGGCGACGACCCGCTCGCGGGCGCTGTGCAGGGTCTTGCCGGCCAGCTCCGCGTACGCGACCCGGCCGTCCGAATCGAGGCCGGTCGGCGCCTCGGCCACCATCCGGCCGTCCCGGCCGACCACCGGGCGGGTCGGCAGGTTGAGCTCGCGCCACCAGATCACGTCGGTGAGGTCGCCGAACGTGCAGATCATCGCGATCCCGGAACCCTTGCCCGGCTCGGCCAGCCGATGCGCGACGACCGGCACCCGCACCCCGAAGACCGGGGTACGCACGGTGGTGCCGAACAGCTCCTGGTAGCGCTCGTCGTCGGGGTGCGCGACCAGGGCGACACAGGCGGGCAGCAGTTCGGGCCGGGTGGTCTCGATGTGCACCGGCCGGCCGTCGGCGCGCTGGAAGGCGATGCGGTGGAACGCCCCGGGCCAGTCCCGGTCCTCCAACTCGGCCTGGGCGACCGCGGTCCGGAACGTCACGTCCCACAGGGTCGGCGCCTCGGACATGAACGCCTCGCCGCGGGCCAGGTTGTCCAGGAAGGCCCGCTGCGAGGTGGCCCGCGAGTCGTCGTCGATGGTGGTGTAGGTCAGGTCCCAGTCCACCGAGAGCCCGAGGTGGCGCCACGCGGCCTCGAACTCCTTCTCGTCGATGGCGGTGAGGCGTTCGCAGAGCTCGATGAAGTTGGGCCGGGAGATCGGGACCGGCCGTTTCGGGTCCGGTGTCGCCGGCGGCGTGAAGTCCGCGACGTACGGCAGCGCGGGCTCGCAGCGCACGCCGTAGTAGTTCTGCACCCGGCGCTCGGTGGGCAGGCCGTTGTCGTCCCACCCGATCGGGTAGAACACCGACTTGCCGCGCATGCGCTGGAAGCGGGCGACCGTGTCGGTGTGCGTGAACGAGAAGACGTGTCCCATGTGCAGCGATCCGCTGACCGTGGGCGGCGGCGTGTCGATCGCGAAGATCTGCTCGCGCGGGCGGTCACCGTCGAAGGTGTAGGTGCCCTGTTCCTTCCATACCGCACCCCAACGCGCCTCAAGTCCGTCGAGAACTGGCGAATCGGGAACAATAGGACGTTGCGTCGACATGCGGGCCAGCGTACCGGACCGGCGGCGACCCGCGGGCGGCCGCCGATCCCGCATCCATGCATCGATGGGGATCTTCACCTCGGGGGCGGATCTCGCTACGCTGCTGCGGGTCCGGCCGAGAGGGGGAAGCGATTGAGTACGTCCTTCGAGGTGACCCCGGGCCTGCCCGACTGGTGGGCGGCGGTGGCCGGGGACGGGCCCCGCTGCCTGCGCCCGGCCTGGCTGTCCTACGAGCCGGATCGCCTGCCGGGACCGCTGCACACGTTCGCGCTGATCCGCGACGGGCGACCGGTGGTGGCGTCGGTGGGCGCCCGGCTCACCGAGGCGTCCCCGCGCCGGTTCGCCGATCCCCTGCTCGTGCTGCGCGACGGGGTGCCGGGCGAGTCCGGGCCACCGGCGCCGTGGCAGGGGCTGACCCCGGACGACGTGCTGCCCGCCGCGGTGCTGCTGGCCCCGGAGTACGAGACCGCGCTGACCGGCCCGGGCGCGGCCGATCCGAGCGAGGTGGAGCACTTCGTCGCCGGCCTGTGCGCCTGGGCCCGTGCCGAGTCGCTGCGCAGTCTCAGCGCGCTGTACCTCGGGCCGGGCGCGGCGCTGCTGGCCGACCGGCTGGCCGCCGCGGGCTTCGGCTCGGTGCCACTGGGCAGCGCCAACGTGATCGAGGTGACCTGGACCGACCCGGAAGGCTACGTCGCGGGCCTGCCCTACAAACACCGCAACATCGCCCGGTACGAGATGCGCCGGTTCACCGAGTCCGGGGCCAGACTGCGGATCCGCCCGCTGCAGGACACCGAGCCCCACCTGGTCGAGCTGCTGATGCTGCACGCCCGCAGGCACGGCACCCCGCAGAGCGAGGCCGGGGCGGCGGCGCTGCTCGAGCGGGTACGCGAGACCTTCGGTCCGGACGGCCCGGTGCTGTTCGTGGCCGAGTCGGAGGACGGGCCGCTGGCGTTCGCGCTGTTCGTGCGCTGCGGCGGCGAACTCGTCCTGGTGCTCACCGGCACCCGGTACGGCCACCCGCACGCCTCGGTCGCCCATTTCCAGACCATGTTCTACGCGCCGGCCGCGGCGGCGCCCGGGCTGGGGGTGACCGCCTTGGTCCACGGGCTGGGCGACGACGCCACCAAACGGCGGCGCGGCGCTCGACAGGTGCCGCTGAGCGCCGCTTTCCACCGTTTCTGAGCAGCTGTCGCCGGAGGCATCCGGCCGCACCGGACGGAGATACCGATGACAGTCGAAGCCGTCACCGCATTGACCGGCGAGGTAGCCGACGACCATTTCTTCACCATCGCGGAAGGCGGCCCTGCCGACCTCGATCTGGTGATCGACGTGCTCGAACAAAGGCGTCTCGGCGCGGCGCTGCGCGGATTCGCCGACGCCGCCGAGGCGGCCGGGATCCTTGAGCGGTTCAGGTCCTCCCCGGCCCGCCGCCGGCGCAGCGCGGAGGCCCCCAGCGAGTACCTGGGCACCTACCACTACCACCGCCCACCGGCCGAGTACGTGGCATCCGCGGCCGACGAGGCCGGCGCCGTCGAGTCGGTCCTGGGGTTGCCCGGCAACGCGTGGGCCCGGTTCTGGGACGAGCTCGGTGACCGGTTCGCGCCCCGCGGGGTCACCGTGCGGCCCGCCGTCCACGACGGGCGCGAGGCGTGCCGGGGACTGGTCCGCTCCTGGGTCTCATCGGGCCGGTTCGCGCTGGTCCCGCACGAGGACTCGGCCCAGTGCCGGGAGCCCGGGCAGGCCGGTTTCGAGATCACCGAGGTGGCCGGCCGGGTGTGCGCGGTCAATCTCTGCCTGGCCAACGGGGACGGCGGCGGGCTCCGGGTGTGGAACATCCGGCCCGACGAGGCCTCCCGCGCACGGCTCGGGACCACCCTGGACGGCGGCCCCTATCCGGAGCGATCCCTGGCCTCGCACCGGTCCCTGCGGCTGACGCCCGGGCCCGGCGATCTGTACGTCTTCAACAGCGGGCACGTGCACGCCGTCGAGCGCCACGGCGGCTACCGCGCGACCGCCGCCGCGCTGACCGGATTCGCCGACCCCGGCACGGTGATTCGCTGGACCTGACAGCGCATAGATATGGACGGATGCGTCACACTTGCCGACATCGATGGATCGTGGAATGCTCGGCGACGTCGGAGCAATGCGATACCGCTCGCGAAACAGCGACATCACGTGTCGATTGCCCGTGCGCGAAACGGGGAAATTCTTTGGTGACTGCGCAGGCTCGACCGCATATCTCCACCGCACTCAAAGCGATTCACGAGGCGCGATTCGCATATCGCCACACGTCCGCCTATCGCACGCTCGTCGAGCGGGCCGGGCCGCCCGCGCGGGAGGTGGCCACCGGGCCGGGCGAGCCGGGTCACGACGAGGCCGAGGCGGCTCTGCGCCGCCTGCCGCTGACCGACAAGGAGTTCTACCGCTCGCACTACCCGGCCGGGGTGGTCGCGGCCGGGCACCCGCTCTCGGCCGAGCGGCACGTGCTGATCAGTCACAGCTCCGGCACCGGCGGAGACCGGCTCACCACCGCCGCCTACACCTACGACCTGGCCCGCCGGATGTCGCGGACCACCTCGGTGCACCCGGAACTGCGCGGCCGGCTGCTCAGCGCCCGGTCCCAGCGCGTCGCCCGGTACGCCGCACCCAACTGCTCGGACGTCGAGTGCGCCGCCCCGCAGACCACGATGGCCAGCCGGACCCTGCGCGACGGCACACTGGTGCTGCCGGTCGGGCACGACCTGCTGGCCACCAGCGCGGCCCTGGTCGACCAGGCGATCGAGGAGATCGCCGCCTGGCGGCCGGACTGGTTCTACACCGACGCCACCCACTTCGCGTTCCTGCTGCGGCAGTACCGGGCGCGCGGCCTGCCGCCGCCGGCGCCGGGCGCGGTGGTCCTCACGTACACGCTGGCCACCGGGGTGGCCCGGCGCCAGATCCGGGAGCTGCTGGGCGACGACCCGCCGATGGCCGAGGTCGTGTCGATGTCCGAGCTCGGCTGGGTCGCGATGGAGTGCCCGCGGCAAACCCTGCACCTGAACGCGGCCGCCTTACACCCCGAGCTGCTCGACCCGCGGACGCTGGCCCCGGCCGGCCCGGGTGAGGTGGGTGAACTGGTGGTGACCTCGATCGGCGACCGGCTGCTGCCGCACGTGCGCTACCGCACCGGCGACCTGTACCGCCGGCAGCCCGGCTGCCCGTGCGGATCGGCCTTCCCGGCGGTCCGCCACGAGGGCCGCGCCGCGCACTACCTGCTGACGCCGGACGGCCGCCGGATCTCGCCCAAAGCGTTCGACGAGGTGATCGGCCCGGATCCGGCGGTGATCGCGTACCGGATGCGGCAGCGCACCGGACGCCGGTTCCGGTTCGGCTGGATCCCCGCGCCCGGAGCGGCGCCCGAGGCCGCGGCGGCGCTGTGCCGTCGGGTCGAGCAGCTGCTCGGGCCGGGCGCCGAGCTGCGCGCCGAGGCCGTCGAGCACCTGGCCTCGCAGCAGACCGGCAAGTTCCTGTCCTGTGTGCGCGCCGACGACGTGCCGGCGCAGCGATGACGATCAGCCTCGCGGCCACGATCCGCGACGACTTCCCGGTGCTGGGCCGCCGGATCGCCGGGCGACCGGTGAACTACCTGGACAGCGCGGCCACCTCGCTGCGGCCCCGGCCGGTCATCGAGGCGATGACCCGCTACCACAGCGACAACGGCGCGAACATCCACCGGGGCAAGCACGCCCTGTCCGAGGAGGCGTCCACCGCCTTCGAGGACGCCCGGCTCAAGGTCGCCGAGTTCATCGGGGTACGCGCGGGCGAGGTGGTGTTCGTCCGCAACACCACCGAGGCGATCAACCTGGTCGCCGGCGGCCTCGGGCTCGGCCCGGACGACCTGGTGGTGACCACGCTCGACGCCCACCACTCCAACCTGCTGCCCTGGCGGGCCCGCAGCCGGGTCCGCGTCGTACCGGTGCTGCCCGGCGGCGAGCTGGACCTGGACGCGTACGCCGACGCGCTGCGCGCCGGCCCGGCCGTGGTCGCCCTGACCGCCTGCTCCAACGTCACCGGCGTGTACCAGCCGGTGGCCCGCCTGGCCGAACTCGCCCGGCAGGCCGGCGCGCTGGTCCTGGTGGACGCCGCGCAGCACGTGCCGCACCGCGGCCGGATCGATGCCTGGGGCGCCGACTTCGTGGCCTTCTCGGCCCACAAGATGTGCGGGCCGACCGGGGTCGGGGTGCTTTGCGGCAAGGCCGATTCCCTGGAGAGATTAACCCCGATGATGTACGGCGGCGGCACGGTCGACTGGGTCGACGCCGAGTCGGTCCGCCTGCGCAAGCTCCCGCACCGGCTGGAGTACGGCACCCCGGACATCGCCGCCGTGCTGGGACTCGGGGCGGCGGTCGACTATCTGGACGAGATCGGCGCACCGGCGCTGGCCGGCCACGACGCCCGGATGGCCGCGCACCTGGTGGCCGAGTGCCGCAGCCGGCCCCGGGTGAGCCTGCTCGGCGACGATCCCGCGCTCGACCGGGCCGGCCTGGTCTCGATCGCGCTGCACGGCGTCGCACGGCTGGATCACGTCGCCCGTGCGCTCAGCGACTCCTACGGGGTGATGTGCCGCAGCGGGCATCTCTGCGCCCAGCCGCTGGTGTCCGCGCTCGCCGGCGACCAGGTGCTGCGCCTGTCGACGTATCTCTACACCGAACCGGAGGACGTGACGGCCGCGTTCCGGGCCATCGACGAGATCCTGGAGACGCTGTGACCGAGCCGATCGCCACCGTCGTCGCGGAGTTCTTCGCCCGGGCCGCCGCCGAGCCACAGCGCACCGCGCTCGCCGACGACGCCGGCCCGCTCACCTACGGCGCGCTGGCCGGGTGGGCCCGCCGGCTCGCCCCGCTCCTGCCCGCCGCGGCCGAGTCGCTGGTCGGCATCGAGCTGCCGCGCGGGCGGGACCTGCTGGCCGCGGTCCTCGGGGTGCTGCACGCCGGCGCCGTGCCGGTGCTGTGCGACCCGGCGCTGCGCCGGCACCTGCACCGGATCGGCGCCCCGGTGCTGCGGCTGGGTCCGCAGCCGGTACGCGCCGCGGCCACCGGCCCGGAGGTCACCGGATCGCCGCCCCGGCGGCTGCCGCCGGGCGCGCTGGCCTACGTGTGCCACACCTCCGGCTCCACCGGCGAGCCCCGCTGGGTCGGCGTGCCGCACGGGGCGCTGCGGGCCCGGCTGGACTGGAGCCGGCGGGCCTACCCGCTGACTCCGGACGACCGGGTGCTGTGGCAGGCCGAGCCGGGCTTCGACTTCGCGTTCTGGGAGATGCTGGCGCCGCTGCGCGACGGGGCGTGCGTCGTGGTCGCCGGTGATCTCGGCCAGCGGGACCCGCGCGAGACCGCGCGACGGCTGCGGCATGACCGGGTGACCGTGGCCCATTTCGTGCCCTCGGCCCTGCGGGCGCATCTGCGACAGGAGGGCGCCGCCTCGCTGGCCGGCCTGCGGCTGCTGCTGGTCGGTGGCGAGCAGTTCGACACGGACCTGCTGGAGCGGCTGCGGGAGGCGCCCGGGCCGCGCGTGCTCAACCAGTACGGCCCGGCCGAGACATGCATCGACTCCACCTGGTTCGACGCCACCGACGCCGGCCCGGCCGCGGTGGTGCCGATCGGATGGCCGATCGACGGCACCGTGCTGCGCCCGCTGGGCCCGGTCGATCCCGGCACCGGCACCGTCGCCCTGGGGGTGGGCGGAGCCGGGCTCGCCCGCGGCTATCTCGGTGACCCACGGGCGACCGCCGACCGGTTCGTACCGGACCCCGACGGGCCACCGGGCGCCCGTCTGTACCGCACCGGCGACCTCGTCCGCAGTGCCGCCCGCGACGGATGGGAGTTCGCCGGGCGTACCGATGAGCAGGTGAAGGTCAACGGGGTCCGGGTGGAGCCGGCCGCGGTGCTCGCCGCCGTCCGGGCGGCGTGGCCGCAGGCCACCGCGGCGGTCGCCCCGGTCGCCGGACCGGACGGTCCCCGGCTGGTCGCGTTCGTGGCCGGAGCCGACACCACCGGCGCGGCGCGCCGCCTCGAGGAGCACCTGCCCGCCGCGATGATCCCGGTGGTGGTGACGGTGCCGGCCATCCCCCGACTCGCCTCGGGCAAACCGGATCTGCGCGCGCTCACCGAGCGCTACCTCGCCGAGCGGGCGCCCGCACCGCACGCCGAGCCGGCCGACCTCACCGCGACCGAGTCCCGGCTGATCAAGATCTGGGTCGAGCTGTTGCAGGTCACGGCCGTGACCCCGGGCGACAGCTTCTTCGAGCTCGGCGGGCATTCGCTGATGGCCACCGAGCTGGCCGCCGAGATCGAGGACGAGTTCGGCATCGAGCTGCCACTGCGCGAGGTGTTCGACCGGGATTCCCTGCGTGAGCTGGCCGAGTACCTCGACCAGTTGCCCGGATCGGCGGCCGGCCGATGATCGGCGAGCCGGGACTGACCACGGGTGCGGCCGGCGGGTCCGCCGCGCAGCTGTTCAACGCCTCGATCGCGGCCTTCGCGGTGGTCGCCGCGGACGAGATCGGCCTGCTGGCGGCGGCCGGCCGGGGCGACCCGGTCGACCTGAGCACCTTCGCCAAGCAGGAGGACCTGCACGAACCCTCGGTGCGGGCGGTGGCGACCGCGCTGGCCGGCGCCGGCGTCCTGGTCATCGACTGCGACCTGGCCGAGCCCGGCCCGGCCTTCGCCGAGGTGCACGCGACCAAGGGCTTCTTCACCTGGCTGCTCGGCGGCTGCGGTGAACTGCTGCGCACCACCGGCGCGGTCAGCCGCAACGCGGGGCGCACCGGCCGGTTCATCACCCGCGACGCCCGGGCGATCGCCGAGGGCTGCGGCGACTTCGGCGCCCGGTTCATCGACCCGGTCTTCGACCAGGCGTTCGGCGGCCGCCGATTCCGCTGCGTCGCCGACCTCGGCTGCGGAGCCGGCGCCCGGCTGATCCGCGCGCTGCGGGCCGATCCGCGGGCCACCGGCATCGGCGTCGACCTGGCGCCGGCCGCGGTCGCCGAGGCTCGGGAGCGGCTGGCCGAGGCCGGGCTGGCCGACCGGGCGGTCGTGATCGAGGCCGACGTGCACGACCTGCCCCGCCACCCGCAGTTCCAGCGCGTCGACTTCGTCACCAGCTTCCTGATGGGCCACGACTTCTGGCCCCGGGACCGGTGCCGTCAGGTGCTGCGCGGCCTGCGCCGGGCCTTCCCCGCGGCGACCGACTTCGCGCTCTGCGACACCTACCGCGCCGAGCAGCCGGCCGGTGCGGACCTGCCGATCCTGACTCTCGGCTTCGAGTACGTCCACGCCCTGATGGGCCAGCAGATCCCGACGCTGGCCGAGTGGCGCGCGGTGCTGCCGGACTCGGGCTGGCGCATCGCGCACGAGCACCCGCTGCGGCTGCCGCCCCAGTCGGTGATCTTCCACCTGGTCCCGGACGGCAGCGAGGGGGACCGATGAGCGACGTCGCGACGCTGATCGGGCGCCAGGCCGCGCAGCGCCCGGACACGACAGCGGTGATCGCCGGCAACAGCCGGCTGAGCTATGCCGGCCTCGAGGCCGCCTCCGCCGCGCTGGCCGCCCGCCTCGCCGTGCCGCCGGAGTCCCCGATCGCCGTCTGCACCCGCCGCACGCCGAACCTGGTGGTCGCCATGCTGGCGGTGCTGCGGGCCGGCGCGGCCTGCGTCCCGGTCGACCCCGGCTATCCGGGCGAGCGCATCACCCGGATGCTGGCCGGCAGCGGCTGCCGGCTGGCGCTGACCGACGCGGACAGTCGCGAACGGCTGCCGGCCGGTGTCGAGACGATCGACGTGAGCACGCCGGCGGCCCCGGTGACCGGCGGGGTCGCTCCGGCCGCGGTTGCGGCCGACGCGCTGGCGCTGATCCTGCACACCTCCGGCTCCACCGGGCAGCCGAAGGGCGTGCTGTCCACCCATCGGAACCTGATCACCATGGCCACCACCGAGGACCTGCTCCGGCACCGGCCCGGCGACCTGGTCGCGCACGTGCTGAGCAGCTCGTTCGACGCGGTCGTGCTCGACGTGTTCGGCGCCCTGATCAACGGCGCGACCGTCTGGCTCGGCTCCGACCAGGTGCTGCGTTCGCCCGGGCACCTGCTCGACGAGGTGGCCCGGGCCCGCCCGACCACCCTGCCGATCACCAGCTCCCTGATGCATCAGATCGTCGAGCTGCGGCCCGGGCAGGCGGCCCGCCCGCGCCGGGTGTGGTTCGGCGGCGAGGCCGCCGAGTCGGCCGCGGCCGTCCGGCTGCTCGCGCCCGGGCACGAGGTGGTCCACCACTACGGCCCGGCCGAGTGCACCTCGATCGCCACGGTGCACCTGGTCACGGCGGCCGACACGCAGCGGCCGGTGTTGCCGATCGGGCGCGCGGTGCCCGGCGTACGACTGCACGTGCTCGATGCCGGCCTGACCCCGGCCGCGGCCGGTGAGGTGGGCGAGCTGTACCTGGGTGGCCCGCAGGTGACCCGCGGCTTCCTCGGCGACCCGCGCGCCACCGCCGAACGTTTCCTGCCCGACCCGTTCGCGGCCGACGGCTCCCGGATGTACCGCACCGGCGACCTGGTCCGCACCCGGCCCGACGGCGAACTGGCGTTCGTGGGACGCGCCGACGAGCAGGTCAAGATCCGTGGCTACCGGGTGGAACCGGCCGAGGTCGCCGCCGTGATCCGGCAGGTGCCCGGAGTCACCGGCGTCGCCGTGGTCGCCCGCGACGATCTCACTCCCGGGGTACGCCAGCTCGTCGCGTACGTCGTCGGCGCGATGGACCGGGCGGCGATCGCCACCCGGGTCGCCGCCGTGCTGCCGGACTACATGGCGCCGGCCGCGTACGTCTCGCTGCCGGCCCTGCCGCTGCTGCCCAACCGCAAGATCGACGTACGGGCGCTGCCCGCCCTGCCCCGGGACCGGCACACCGGCGCGACGCCCGGCGCGGACGCCGACGTGGAGACCCGGCTGGCCGCGCTCTGGTGCGAGCTGCTGGACCTGCGCTCGGTCGCGCCGACCGACTCGTTCTTCGCCCTCGGCGGATACTCCCTGCTCGCCGCCCGGCTGGTGGCCCGGATCGAGGAGACGTTCGGGACCCGGCTGCCGCTGCGCACCCTGTTCGGCGCGCGCACCCTGCGGGACCTGGCCCGGGCCGTCGCCACGCGGATCACCCCGCCGGCCGGCGCCGCCGTGGCCGACGCGCCGGCCGAGCCGGCGGCGGCCCAGCGGGAACTGTGGTTCCTCGACCGGCTCCACCCGGCCCGGGCCGACTATCACAGCCCGATCGCCGTACGGATCCACGGACGGCTCGACCCCGCTCTGCTGCGCCGGGCGCTCGCCGAGCTGGTGACCCGGCACGAAGTGCTGCGCTGGCGGTTCCCGGCCGAGCGGGGCCGCCCGCGGGTCGACGTGGCGCCCGCGTACGTGCCGGCCGTCGAGGTCGAGCAGTTCGGCACGGCCGCGCCGGGGCCGGTCGTCGCGCGGTTGTCCGGCCTGCGCGAGCAGCCGTTCGACCTGGCCGTCGGGCCGCTGCTGCGCGCGCACCTGCTGCGGCTGCCGGACGGCGACGACGTGCTGCTCATCGTGGTGCACCACATCGTCTTCGACGGCGGATCCCACGACATCTTCGTCCGTGAGCTGGGCGAGTTGTACCGCGCGTTCGCCCGCGGCGAGCCCGGCGCGCTGCCCGCGCCGCGACACCGCTACGCCGAGGTGCTCGCCGCGGAGGCCACCGCGCTGGGCGCCGGCGAGCTGGAGGTTCAGCTGGAGCACTGGCGACGCGCCCTCGACGGCGCTCCCCCGGCCGTCGCGCTGCCATCCGGCGACCCGGAGGCGGCCGAGGGCGCGGCCGTGCAGACGGACGCCACCATCGCGCCAGCCGCCGGCACGGCGATCCGGCACGCTGCCCTCGACCGCGGGCACAGCCCGTTCACCCTGCTGCTGACCGGGTTCGCGCTGTCGCTCCGGGTGCTCTGCGGGGTGGACGACGTGGTGGTGGCCTGCCCGAACGCCGGTCGCCGCGGCGCCGCGGCGGAGTCGGTGATCGGGCTGTTCGCGCACCTGCTGCCGATCCGGGTCCGGCTCGGCGACACCGACCGGCTCGCCGGCCTGACCGCGGCCGTCGGGCAGGCGGTCACCGGCGCGGTCGCCCACCAGGCGGTGCCGTTCGACCGCATCGTGCGGGAACTGAAGCCACCGCGCGGCGGGCGCGCTCGGGCGCCGTACACCCAATTGGTGTTGAATTTTGTCGACAAGCCGCCGGAGCTGCCGGATCTCGGGCTCGCGGCGACCCCGATCCGGGTGCCGATTCCCGAGTCCCGGGTCCCGCTCGCGGTCATCGTCAACGCCGACGGCGACGGTTACCGGGTGCAGGCGCTCACCGATCCGCGCGAGGTGGACCCGGCGTTCGCCGCACGGCTGCTGGCCGTGCTCCCGCACGCGCTCGCCGCCGTCGCCGCACGCCCGGACGAACTCGTCGGCGACACCGTCGCCGCCCTGGCCCGCGTCATCGATCCGGCCCTGGAGCAGTCATGATCATTTGCGGTCTCAAGCTGACCCACGACGGTGGGCTGGCCGTGCTCGAGGACGGCCGGCTGGTCGCGGTCGCCGAACTCGAGAAGCGCGACAACAACCCGCGGCACGCCCCGCTCGACCGGGCCGAGACGATCACCGAGATCCTGGCCGAGCTCGGGTACGGCGCCGACGACGTGGACGTCTTCGCGGTGGACGGCTGGCATGCCGGCGAGCTCACGCTCTCGCTCGGCGGCACCGACGTTCCGATCGCGGTCGCGCCCTATCACGAACGGACAGCGGCGCAGCGCGCCGATCAGGCGTACGAGTTCGACGGGCTGCCGGTCGGCGGACGTCCGCGCCGCTACGTCAGCTATCACCACGCCACCGACCACCTGTTCTCCGCCTACTGCGCCAGCCCGTTCGCCGCGGCCGGCCAGCCGGCGCTGGTGCTGGTCTGGGACGGCGGCATGCTGCCACTTCTGTACGAGGTGCGCCCCGGCCCGGTCCGGGTGATCAGCCACGGTCCGCTGCTGCCCGTCTACGGCAACGCGTTCGCCGAGTTCTGCGGCCAGTTCGCCGAGTTCGCCGACGAGTTCGCGACCGAGCAGCGGCGCTGGGGACGGACCCGGCCGTCGGCGGTCGCCGGCAAGGCGATGGCGTACGCCGGCCTGGGCACCGACGTCCCGGAGCTGCACGGCCCGATCGGCGCGCTGCTCGACACCGTCGCGCCGATGGCGATCGACGGCGGCGCCCGGGTGGCCCGGCGGCTGCTGTCCGAGCGGGACCGGCTGGCGCCCGGGCTCTCCGACGCGGACCTGATCGCCACGTTCCAGGACTATCTCGGCGCCTGTCTGGTCGAGGCGTTCAAGGAGCTGGTGCCGGGCCTGCCGGCCGACGCGGCGCGCAACCTGTGCCTGGCCGGCGGCTGCGCGCTCAACATCAAGTGGAACTCCGCGCTGCGCCGCAGCGGCCTGTTCGAGCAGGTGTGGGTGCCACCGTTCCCGAACGACGCCGGCTCCGCGCTGGGCGCGGCGATGAGCCACCACGCCCGGCACGCCGCCACCCCCGAGGTGCGCTGGAACGTCTACTCCGGCGCCGAGGCCACCGTCGGCGCCCTGCCGCCGGGCTGGACGTGCGCGCCCTGTTCCCCGGCCGGGCTCGGTGACCTGCTGGCCGAGACCGGTGAACCGGTGATCGTGATGCACGGGCGGGCCGAGCTGGGCCCGCGGGCACTGGGGCATCGCAGCATCCTGGCACCGGCCACCGACGCGGCGATGAAGGACCGGCTGAACCGGATGAAGGGCCGCGAGTCGTACCGGCCGGTGGCGCCGATCTGCCTGGAGGAGCGCGCGGCGGAGGTCTTCACGCCCGGCGGCACCGACCCCTACATGCTCTTCGAGCACCGGCTGCGCCCCGGCTGGGCGGCTCGGGTGCCGGCGGTGGTGCACCTGGACGGCACCGCCCGCCTGCAGACCATCTCGGCCACCGCCGAGCCGGTGCTGACCGAGGTGCTGCGCCGGTACGCGGCGTCGACCGGCGTGCCGGTGCTCGCGAACACCAGCGCCAACCGGCCCGGACGCGGCTTCTTCCCGGACGTCGCCGCCGCGGCCGCCTGGGGCGGCGCCGAGCACATCTGGCACGACGGCCGGCTCTACCGCGCGCCGGGCGCGCGATGACGTCGACCATTCACGGCCGGTTCCGGGCCCGGGCCCGCGCGTACCCGGACGCGCCCGCGATCACCGGAAGCGGCGCGACGATCAGCTACCGGCGCCTCGACACCGACTCCGACCGGATCGCCGCCGGGTTGCACGCCGACGGGGTACGCGCCGGGGACCGGGTCGGCGTGCTGGCCGGCCGCGGACCGCAGCTGCCCGCGCTGCTGCTCGGCGTGCTCAAGGCCGGAGCCGCGTACGCGGTGCTCGATCCGGCCTGGCCCCTGGCCCGCCGGGAGCAGGCCCGCGAGCTCCTCGGCGGCCCGCTGGTCACCGTCGACCCGGCCCGGACCGCCCAGGACCGGCCGGTCCCGCCCGACACGGTGACCGGGACCGACCCGGCCCAGATCTTCTTCACCTCGGGCAGCACCGGCCGGCCGAAGGCCGCGATCACCCCGCACGCCGCGATGACCCGGCTGCTCGACGACCCCGAGTTCGCGAGCTTCGGCCCGCACACGGTGATGCCGCTGGGCGCGCCCGCCGCCTGGGACGCGTTCGCCCTGGAGCTGTGGGGGCCGTTGCTGGCCGGTGGCACCGCGGTGGTCCTCGACGCTCCCACGCTGGATCCGGGCGCCCTGCGGGCCGGCATCCGCGAGCACGGGGTGAACACCGCGTGGCTGGGCGCGGCGCTGTTCAACGTGATCGTCGACGAGGACCCGGGCGCCTTCGCCGGCCTGCACCGGCTCTTCACCGGCGGGGAACGGCTCTCGACCGGGCACGTGCGCCGCTTTCTGCGCGAGCACCCGGCGATCCGCCTGATCAACGGGTACGGCCCGGTCGAGTGCACGGTCTTCGTCGCCGTGCATCCGGTCACGCCGGACGACTGCGAACACCCCGACGGCATCCCGCTCGGCCGGGCGGTCGCCGGCACCGACCTGGTCCTGCTCGAGCCGGACCGCCCGGCGGGCCCGCCGGGTGACCTACGCGAGATCTGCGTCGGCGGGCCCCGGGTCGGGCTCGGCTACCTCGGCGACCCGGACGCGACCGCGCAACGCTTCGTCCGGTACCGGGGGCGACCGCTGTACCGCACCGGGGACCTCGGGCGCCGTACGCCGGACGGCCTGCTGCGCTTCGCCGGCCGGGCCGACCGCCAACTCAAGATCCGGGGCTTCCGGATCGCTCCGGAAGAGATCGAGACGGCGGTCGCGGGCCTGCCGGGGGTGGCCCGGTGCGCGGTGGGCGCGGTCCGGGACCGGCTCGTCGCCTGGTACACCACCCGCGACGGCGTGCCACTGGACCTGCGGGCCGACCTGGCCGACCGGCTCCCCGCCCACCTGCTGCCGGACGAGGTACGGCACCTGGCCGCGCTGCCGCTGCTGAGCAACGGGAAGCTGGACCACCCGGCCCTGGCCGGCGACCGCGGCGACCGGCCGGATCCGGTCGTGGCGTCCGCGAGCCCGGCCGACCACACGGTCCGGGAGATTCTCGGCGACCGGACACCCTCGTGGACGACACCGTTCGGGCACGCCGGGGTGACCTCGCTCGAACTGATCCGGATCGGCACCCGGCTCGGGCAGCGGCTCGGCCGGCCGGTCCCGCTCGCCCTGCTGACCGCCTCGGTCACCCGGGCCGACCTGGCCCGGCACCTGTCCGTCGCCGGTGCGGCCCGGCCCGGCGGACCCCGGACGGGCCCGGCGCCGCTGCTGCCGATGCAGGTCGGGATGCTGCTGGCCGGCGAACTCAGCGGTGGCAGCGCCGCACACTGCGCGCTCGGCTGGATGCTGACCGGCGAGGTCGACATCGACGCGCTGACCGGGGCCTACGGTGACCTGCTGGCCCGGCACGAGGCACTGCGCTGCGCGTACGTGTTCACCGACCCGCCGCGCGCCGAACCGCTGCCCCGGCCGCCCGCGCCGGACGTGCGCCGGCTCAATCCGGTCGGTGCCGAGGCCGCCGCCGTCGCGGCGGTCACCTCGGCCCTGATGGAGCCCCTGGACCCGGGTACCGGCCAGGTGTCCCGGTTCGTCGTCTGCCCGGTGGCCGCGCCCCGCGGCGTGTTCGCCGGGCTGGTCGTGCACCACGTCACCTGGGACGCGAGCTCCGAGCGGCAGGCCGTGGCCGAGTTGAGCGCGCACTACCGGCGCCGCGGTGACCGCGGGCCGGCCCCGGAACTGCCGGACGCCCCGGGCGTGGCCGAGGTGGCGCTGCGCTGCGTGGACCGGCTGGCCTCGGCCCGGCCGGCCGGGCAACGCGCTTTCTGGCGGACCGCGTTGGCCGGTCTGCCGCCGTTTCCCGGCCCGCCGGACACCGACGAGCAGGCCCCGCCGGACGTGGCGGTCATCGTCGAGGAGTCCGTGCCGTCGGCGGCCGTCCGGGCCGCCGACGACCTGGCCGCCCGGGTCGGCGGCACCCGGTTCGCGGTGCTGCTCACGGTGTTCGCGCAGGCGGTCGCCCGGGCCACCGGAGCGGCCGACTTCGTGGTGGGCGTACCGATCGACAAGCGCGCCGACCCCCTGCTCGAGCGGGCACTCGGATGCCTGATCGACGTGCTCTGCGTACGCCTGCGCCCGGATCCCGGCGCCGCGCCGCTCGCCGCGGTGACCGCCACGGCCACCGCCCTGAACGCGGCGATGGCGGCGCGGGACGTGGCGCTCGGCGAGGTGGTCCGGCTGGCCGGTCTCACCGGCGGGCCGCCCTACCGGGTGATGTTCACCGTCCAGCCGCACGACGTGCCGCTGCTCGAACTGCCCGGCGTCCGGGCTCGCGGGTACCGCGTCGACCCGCCGGAGTCGATGACCGATCTCGGCGCCGCACTCTGGCCCACACCGGAGGGCGGCTATCTGGCCCGGGTCACGTTCCGGCCCGGCCGGATCAGCCCGGACGCCGCCGAAGCGATCGGCCGGGCCCTGAGCCGGGCCGTCCCGGCCGGTCCGCGGGTGCCCCGATGACCGGCGAGCAACTCGACGACCCGGACTTTTTGGCCGAGCCGTATCCGCTGCTCGCCGCGCTCCGCGAGAGCGAGCCCATCCGGGTACGAGGTCGCGGGCCGGTGCTGGTGACCCGGCACGCGGACGTGCGCCTGCTGCTGCGCGACACCCGCAGCGCCAACGAGTTCCCGGCACACCGGTACGCGCTGGCCGGCCGGGCCGGGGCCTCAGCGCAGGCGTTCGCCCGGGCCCTGGTCAGCCGGGACCCGCCGGCACACACCGCGCTGCGCCGGCTGGTGGCGCCGTACTACTCGCGGGCCGCGGTGGCCGGCCTGTCCGACGACGTCCGCGAACTCGTCGACCGGCAATTCGCCCGCGCCGAGCGGGCCGGCGGCGGGAGCTTCGACGTGGTCGCCGACGTCGCGCACGATCTGCCGTACCTGGTCAATTGCCGGATTCTGGGGGTGCCGACCGCGGCCTACGAGACTCTCCGTCCGTGGATGGCGGCGATCGAACAGGCCGCGCGGCCCTCGTCGCCCCGGTCGGCCCGCGCCGGCAGCGACGCGGCGATCGAGGCGTTCCGGGGCTACGTGGACCGGTTGTCCCCGGTCCCTGGCGGCGCGCTCGCGGCCTGCGGCGCGGCGGTGCCGCACGGGCTGACCCGCGACGATCTGCGCGACAACGCGGTCGGGCTGTTCCCGGCCGGAGCCGAGGAGACCACGGCGCTGATCGCCGCGCTGGTCCGGTCGGTACTGCGCGAGCCGCACCGGCTGGACGCGGTACGCGCCGACGGTGATGCCGCGATCGCCCTGGTCGACGAGGTGCTGCGCCGGGAGAGCCCGATCAAGTCGGCGAACCGGTGGATCACCGCGGAGATCGAGACGCCGTCCGGAGTGGTGCCGGCGAACCGGATGGCGGTGCTCTCGCTGGCCTCGGCCAACCGGGACCCGCGCGTCCACGACCAGCCCGACCGGTTCCGGCCGGGGCGCTCCGAGGCGCATCTGGCGTTCGGCGCCGGCCGCCACCGATGTCTGGGCGTGCACCTGGCCCGGTTGCAGGCCGGCGCCGTGGCCGAACATCTGGCCGGCCGCACGCGTGCGCTGGTTGCGGCGGGACCGGCCGTCCACCGGCCCTCGGCCGAACTGCGCATCCTGGCGAGCCTGCCGGTGCGGGTCAGCTGAGGATCGCCCGCAGGTCGCCGGCGAGTTCGCCCAGCAGCTGCGCCCGGGCGCTCACCGGGAACAGATGACCACCCGGAAACCGGCGCGTGCCGAAGTCCCCGCTGGTCTCGGCCTGCCACCCGGCGACCTCCGCCGCACCGGCCCCGGCGTCGTCGGCCGCCCAGTAGGCGTGCAGGCGAGCGGTCAGCGGTGGCCGGCGCGGTGGCGTGAACGTCTCCACCAGCGCGACGTCGGCCCGTAGCGGGCCCAGCAGCCGGGCCCGGTACCGGTCGTCGGCCAGGATCCGCGCCGGCACGCCGCCCTGTTCCCGCAGCGCGGCGACCAGCTCCTGTTCGGACGGCTCAGGCCGGCGGGGCCGGGCGTAGGCGCGCTGCGGAGCCGGGCAGGCGGCCACCGTCAGCAACCGGGGCTCGGGCAGACCGGCCGCCCGCAGGCCGTGCGCGAGTTCCAGGCCGATCAGCGCGCCGAGGCTGTGCCCGAACACCGCGAGCGGCCGGTCCGACAGCGGCCGGACCGCCGCACACAACTCGGCGACCACCGGCTCCATCGCCGCCGGCGGCGCTTCCCGGTGCCGCAGACCCCGGCCGGGCAGCTCGACCGCCACGACCTCGACGTGCGGGGGCAGCTCGGCCGGCCAGTCCCGGAACGCGGTGGCCGCACCGCCGGCCGGGGCCAGGCACAGCAGGCGCAGCGTCGCCGCCGGGCGCGGCGCCCACGTCACCAGCCACGGGTTCGGCGGCACGCGCACCTCCTCATCGATCATGATATATATGGTCGGACCGGATCCCCGGCGAGACGGAGGGCGAAGATGCCGGAACACCTGGTGGTACGCAACGACGAGCAGCAGTACTCGGTGTGGCCGGCGGCGACCCCGGTGCCGGCCGGGTGGCAGGCCACCGGATTCCGGGGCGACCGCGAGCACTGCCTCGACCACATCGCCGAAATCTGGACCGACCTGCGACCCCGCTCGGTACGCGAGTTCCACGCCGCACCGCCACAGTGACCACCGGGCTCAGACCGGCACCGAGGCACGCCAGTCGATCGATACCGGCAGGCTGCGGAACCCCTGGATCAGATTCGACCGGGTGGTGACCGGCTCGCCGCAGCTGATCCCGGCCGTCTGCCGGGCCAGCGCGGTCAGCAGCCGGCCGGCCTCCATCCGAGCCAGCTGGGCCCCCATGCAGTGGTGCACGCCGTGCCCGAAGCTCAGATGGGGGTTGGGCGCCCGATCCCAGCGAAGCTCGCCGGGCGCGTCGAACACCGCAGGATCCCGGTTCGCCGCGGCCAGCCAGGCCACCACCGCCTCGCCCCGCCGGATCCGCCGCCCGCTGACGTTCACGTCGTCGGTGGCCACCCGCAGCACGTGCATGCCCGGCGACAGCCAGCGGGCCAGCTCGTCGACGGCCCGGGAACCGTCCGCCGGCAGGACCGGGTGCCGGGCCAGCGCCAGGAAGGCACCGGTGATCAGGTGGCGGGAGGTCTGGTTCCCGCCGATCAGCAGGTTGTAGCAGTTGGCCAGCACCTCGTCGGTGCTCAGCCCGTCCGCGGTGAGCAGCGCGCTGATCAGATCGGAGCCCGGACTCCGCCGGCACTGCTCGATCCGGTCGTGGAAGTAGAAGAAGATCTCGGTGTGCGCGTCGGCGGTCTGCGACGCCGACGAGTCGCTGTCCGGGCTGGCGAAGGCCGAGTCGGTCAGCCGGATCAGCTCGTCGCGGTCCGACTGCGGCACGCCCAGCAGCTGACACACCACCGCCGCGGGCAGCCGGGGCCCGATGCCGGTCGCCACATCGACCGGCGCGTCGCCCGACGACCGCAGCACGGCCAACTGGCGGCCGATCTCGTCGTCGATGAACCGGCCCAGGCCGGCCAGCTCACCCGGGCTCAGGAAGCGGCCCAGGATCCGGCGCAGCCGGGTGTGCGCCGGACCGTCCGTAGCCACGATCATCTTGCCGCCGCCGCGGTCCGGGTGGTCGG
The DNA here is from genome assembly GCF_019704555.1 of Actinoplanes sp. L3-i22. Lineage (NCBI taxonomy): Bacteria > Bacillati > Actinomycetota > Actinomycetes > Micromonosporales > Micromonosporaceae > Actinoplanes > Actinoplanes sp. L3-i22. The sequence goes on along the minus strand of NZ_AP024745.1, from coordinate 4,643,677 downwards.
CGTCGAAACCGATGAGCATGCCGTACTCGGAGGTGAACGGGCCGCCCGCGGCCAGCACCTGCCGGCAGGCGCGGTGCGAGAACACCGACCAGAACCCGGATGGGGACGCGCCCGGCTCGCTGAACACCACGGCGTCCTCGGCGACGAACGCGCGCCAGGACGCGAATCGCGTCTCGTCCCGGTAGAGGTCGGGATCTCCCAGGTCCATCCATGGCCTCTCGGTCGGCGGACGTCACGACGCCCGCACCCGTGTCCCCACTCTGGCATGCTGATCACCATCGATCAATGCTCACGGAAAGGACGCGCCGGATGGGTCGGGACGGCGAGCATCGGCGCCTGATGGAGGCGGCCTTCGGCGACACCGCGACCACATACGACGCGGAGATCGCCTTCTTCACCACGATCGCGGCGCGGACCGCGGCCGGCGCGGCGGCCCGCCACGGATCCGGCCGGATCCGCACCGCCGTGGACGTCGGAGCGGGGACCGGAGCGCTCGCCGCGGCCCTGCGCGAGGCGCTGCGGCCGGAACGGGTGATCGCCGTGGACATCTCCCTGGGCATGCTGCGCGCCGCCGGCCGCCACGACGACCGGGTGCTCCCGGTCCTCGGCGACGCCGCAGACCTGCCACTGCCGGACCGCTGCGCCGAGGTGGCCGGCTCCGCGACCAGCGTGCGATTCTTCGACCAGCCCCGGCGGGCCGCGGCCGAACTGGGCCGGGTGCTGCGCCCGGGCGGCACGGTCGTGCTGTCCGAACTCGGCGGCGTCGACCGCAAATGGCTCTTCCTCGCCGATCTGGTGCGTCGCGCCGCGCGGCGGGCACCGGCCGGCCCGCCGCGCGGGTCGCTCCCCCGGCCGGTCCCGCTGACCGAACTGCTCGCCGACGCCGGCTTCGTCGACGTCGAGACAGCCGAGGAGACGCTGGTGTTCCGCTTCACCGACGAACATCAGTGGTGGCGCTGGATCCGCGGGCAGTCGGCGGGCGCGGCGATCCGGCAGCTTCCGGCCGCCGCGGCCGAGGCGGTGGAACGGGCCGCCCTGGCCACCGCGGCCGGCTTCGCCGACCTGGAACTGCACCAGGTGCTACGGATCGCCACCGCCCGGACCGGGCCCTGAGCGACAACGCCGCCGGCTGTTCGGCGCCGTCGTCGGCCAGTTGACGTAGTGGGCTTCGGCTTCGAGAAGATCGGCGAGCAGTGGGACCCGCAGGATCGCCTCGACGAGGTCTACCCGCGCCCGGCTGAACCCGCCGCCGGCTGGCGGTCCACGAAATCGCAGGACTGGCCGAAGGAAATGCCGCAGTACACGCCCTGGAACCGGCAACAGACCGGCGCCAGATCGTGCACCCGCACCTGCGGGCCGAGCAGCTCGGCCAGCGCGTCGGCATGCCGCCGGCCGGCCACCCGGCGATAGGAGCGGGCGACCGGCATCCAGGCGGACTCGTCGGCCAGCAGCGCGCGCAGCCCGGCCAGCGCCGCCGACCGCACCGCGCCGACATGGTCCACCGCGCGTTCGACCAGAAACGGCGCGAACACGCTCTGCGGCTGGCGGCCCATCGCGTTCACCGCTGCCTCACGGACGTGGCCGTCCGGATGCAGACTGGCCAGTGCCCAGCTCAGCGGGGTGTCGCCGGGCTCGGGCAGCCCGGCGAGCTCGCGGCGGCGGGCGTGCAGGAACAGGCCGTCCAGCGACTTGGCGCAGTCCTGCAGCCCGGCGAGAGCGGCGGCGGCGCGCGCCCCGCGCAACGGGGTCAGCGCGGGGATCAGGCGCTGGTATCCGGGCAGGTCGTGCCGGCCGGTGCTGAGCACCAGGGCAGCGATCTCGGCGGTCGCCTCGGTGACGGCCTCGCGGCGCCAGAGGTGGAGCATAAAGACGGCGCCGCCGCCGAAGAAGAGCAGGCAGAGCGTCGCCGACCGGGGATCGGTGGCGAAGCCGGCCAGCGACACCAGCGCCAGCACCGTGCTGAGCCAGAGTCCGAGGTGTTCGGACGCCGTGAGCTGCCGCCATCGTAAACGCATGGCGTGCACCGTACCGAAAATGATCTTCGCATCGCGTCGTGATCAAGCGGCCGGACGGACGGGGCATGACTAGGTCATCCCATGATGATGACCAGTTTGCCGCCCTTCGGGCGCTGCTCGCGCTCCAGCTCGGTCAGGGCGGGAATCGCCTCGGCCAACGCGACCGTACCGGCGATCGGCACGCGCAAGGTCCGGGCCACCTCCGTCAGGTCGGCGGTCACCGGCCGGCCCATCATCGCCCGGAACGGGCCGGGCAGTGCGCTCCTGATCATTTTGGCGAACGCCCCCGCCTGCCGGAACCGAGCCCCGCCGAGCACCGCGTCGCCGGCCTTCACCCGGGTGACACCGGCGCCGACCGCCTCGACGACCCCGGCGAAGTCGTGTCCCATCGCCCGGGGAAAAGAGCGGCCGGTCATCAGCTTCATCTCGCCGTTGCGCATCCTCCAGTCCAGCGCGCTGCAAGCCGCCGCCCGGACCCGGACGAGAACCTCACCCGGACCCGGCGGCGCTGGCTCGAACTCGGCGAGCCGCATCACCTCCGGGGCGCCGTAGCGGTCGTACTGCAGGCGCTTCACGAGGCGTATTCGTTCGAGATCTCGGTGGCGTAGTTCTTCCACAGCGGTTTCATGGTCTCGGCGTTGACCGGCTGCCCGGAATCGATCATGGCTTTGAAGTCGCGGAAGTACTGCACGTACAGGTCCGGGGTGAACGTGTTGAGCATGACCGCGTTCACGTCGCCGATGTTGGCGAAGGTGTGCGGCGCCCCGGTCGGCACGATGACCCAGGTGCCCGGCCCGGCGTCGTAGTGGTCCTCGCCGACGGTGAACCGGAACGTTCCGGCCAGCACGTAGAAGCCCTCGTCGTGCTGGGCGTGGCGGTGCTGCAACGGGCTCGGGGTGCCCGGCGGAATGGTGACCTCGGCGAACCCCAGCCGGTGGTCGGTGTGCTCGCCGTTCTCCAGGATGCGGATCTGCTGCGCCCCGCTGCCGAGGATCTCGCCCTCACCGGGGCGGACGATGTTGACCTTCGCCACGACTTCTCCTATTTGCTCTTACGTGCCTTGGTGATCACCATCCTGTTCCGGGCCGGCCGTACGCGTCTTGGTCGTCAGCGCACGGTTGCTGGTCACCAGTGCGCGGGCGGTGTAGCCGAACGTCGTCTTGAAAAGCTTGCTGAAATGGGTGGGATCGGAGAACCCCCACCGGGCGGCCACGGCGGTGACCGTACGTCCGCCGCCGGTCAGCTCGGCCCGGCAGCGCTCGAGGCGGCGACGCCGGATCAGAGCCGCGACGGTCAGCGGCTGGTCCTCGAACAGCTTGTGCAAACGGCGTACGGAAATGTGATGGGCAGTTGCAATGCCCAGCGGAGACAGATCGGGATCGGCCAGCCGGGCCTCGATGTAGCCGGCGATCCGGTTGCGCAGCCACTCGTCCGGGGCCGGTTGCTCGTCGCCGAGCCGGGCCTCCAGGGCGACCGCGATCAGCTCGATGACGGCCGCCGCCGACCGCAGCGCCTCCACCTCGCGGAACTCGGTCGCCGAGCGCGCTGATTCGCGAGCCAGCACGTCGCGGGCCAGCACGTCGCGGGCCAGCACGGAGACCAGCGCGCCCGGACCGTGGTTGCCGTCGATGCGTTTGCCGACGAGCCGGTCGATCTGCGCGGGCCGGATCCGAATCTCCCGGCGCGGAACCAGGATGGTGACGTGCGTCGCGGCGGTGCTCTCGAACCGGATCGTGCGCGTGGGATCGAGCAGCATCAGGTCGGCCGGCCCGAGTTCGGCGTCGCCACGGCCCTGCTCGATCCGCGTCCGGCCGCGGGTCATCACCTTGATCGCCAGGTGCTCGCCGTCGGCGGCGTCGCGCTCGCGCCCGACACAGGCGCTCTCCGGCGTATCCAGGGAGACCAGCCGCAACGGCCCGAGGTCACGGGTGGCGATCCGGCCCCGGAAGTCGGCCCCGGCCAGCTTGTTGGCCAGCGGCGGAAACCCGGTGGCGGCCAGCTCGTCCTGGAACGTCTCAAGGTTGCCGATCACCGGCTCAACGATAGCGGCGACCGTCGACGGCTCGGGCAACCTGCCCGCCGGGCAGATCGGAGCACGCCTCGTGGCAGCAGGGTCGGGTCGCCCGGAGGAGTTTCACCTCCGGGCGCCCACAAAACCCGGGGACCATCAAAGCTCTCCATCAAACCCGGGGCTTGACAGCATCGGACCTGATCTCAGCGCGATAGCGGTGACGGTGACATCCCCCGACGGGCACCTCGACGGGCGGGCCGAGTCGCTGCAGTACCTCTCGCTGCGGTTTTTGCACGACAGCTACGAGCACTACTATCGCAACCGTGACCCCGAGCTTCTGGCACATCAGCTGGGACGCACAGCGACCTTGATGTCCACGGCGTACCAGAAGGCGCGACGTGAGGTCATGCTCGCGCACGAGTTCGAGCGTTCCAGCGTCATGGAACCGCCGTTCACGTCCCGGCACCGCGAGTACCTGGAACGCGGCGCGCAGATCACCGCGCGGGGCGAATCGTCGGGACGGGAGATCCAGGCCAGCACTGTCGGGCTCGTCGAGTTCCACGTCAGCATCAAGCCAGAGGTACTCGACCACCACGGCGAGAAGGCCTTCATGCAGCTGGCCGACCAGGCGATGAACGACATGCGCGCGGACTATCAACGGGTACACAGCGCCCTGCGGCACGAGCTGTATCTCAAATACAAGGACAGGGAACGTTGATGCGCAACCGGCACCTGTCACGGCGAAACCTGATGCTGGCCGCACTCGCAGTGGCCTCCGGGACGACCGCGGGCTGCGACGGGGCCCCTGAGGACAACGATCCGCCTGTACCGTCGCCGAGCACGGACGCATCGCTGTTGCAGGACGACATCGCCGAGGGCATCACGGCTGAGGAGCGCGGGTTCGCGACCTTCCCGGTGCCCGGCGGCCCGGCCACCCGGCGCATCGTCGGCGCGGCCACGGTTCTGCGCAACACCACCAGCCAGCCGATGCAACTGCACGTCCGCTTCCGGTTCGTGGACCAGGCGGGGCACGGCTGGCAGTCAGCACAGCTGAACGACTGGGCGGCGATCCTGAACGCCGGCTGGGCGCATCTGCCGGCCGGGCAGAGCGTCGAGCTCGGCGGCATCCTGCAGGTCGACGCGGACGAGGCGGCCCGGGTCGCCGGTATCAAGCTGTATGTGAACGGACAACCGACGAATCAATCCGTGCTGCTCCCAGCTACGATCGCCGAGCTGAAACCCCGGTCGGCTCCGACCGACGAATGGGACTACGTCGCGTTCGACGTCGACAACCCCGGCGGCACCTTCGCCGAGCCGAACTACAGCCTGGTGTACCGCTCCCCCGAGGGGAAGCTGATCGGCGGATGGTTCGTCGACAGGGCAAACTTCCTCCACTTCACGTCGAAGCTGCCCAAGGGCGAAACCGACCGATATCCCCGCGGCGCGAGCCGGCACACGCTGCCCACCTGGCTGCCCCCGGACATCGGGTCCAGCGCCGTGACCATGCACATCTGGCCTTCTTGATCTGACGTTGCCCGTTCAACCGGGTCACGGCGCCGGAGTAGGCCTGCTGCCGCCAGCACCTGAATCATGCAGCTGGATACCAGACCTGCATAGCGACGGTCACGTCGTCAAGGTGCTGGCGGTGGTGGTGCCGCCCTGCCTGCGCGGCCGAGCAATCGCAGATATGTAGATCAGTGAGTTTCTGTTGTCGCCGGGCTCGTCGCGCATCCACTTGCTGAAGAGCCAGGTGCGTCCTCACCTGGCGTGTCCTCAGGAAGGGGATCTCGATGTCCGAGACCTCCCAGCGACAACGCCGCCGGCTGTTCGGCGCCGGCGTCGCGATCGCTCTGTCCGCCGCGGTCGTCGCGGTCACCCTGCCCTCCGAGGCGGCGACCGTTCCCGTCGCCTCCGGCGTGTACACCCTCGCCTCGGGCGCGAGCGGCAAGTGCGTCGACGTGACCGGCGCGTCCACCGCAAGCTCAGCCCTGCTGATCCAGGTCGCCTGCAACGCCACCGCGAAAGACCAGCAGTGGACCGCGAAACAGCAGAACACCGGCCAGTTCCAGCTGGTCAACGGCAACAGCGGCAAGTGCGTCGACGTGCCCAGCTCGTCGAGCGTCTCCGGCACCCAGCTGCAGCAGTACAGCTGCGGCGACGCGACCAAGAACAACCAGCTCTGGACGTTCACCGCCTCCACCGCGGCCAGCGGAAAGTACCTGGTCAAGAGCGTCGCCACCGGCATGTGCGTCAGCGACAAGGACGGCTCCACCGCCGGCAACAACCCGATCGTCGAGGAGAGCTGCTCCGATATCGCCCGCATGCAGTGGTCGTTCAACGACGTCGCCGGCGCTCCGGCCGGGAGTCTGGTCGTCGCCAAGGACGGCAGTGGGCAGTACACGACAGTGCAGGCGGCGGTGAACGCGGTGCCGGCCGGCAACACCAGCCGGGTGACCATCGCGATCAAGGCCGGCACGTACCGGGAGAACGTGGTGATCCCGTCGACCAAGCCGTACATCACGTTCCAGGGTCTCGGCTCGGCCTCCTCGGGCACGGTGATCGTGGCGAACAAGGACGCGGCGACCTACGGCACGACCGGTTCGGCCACCGTCTACGTACAGGCGAAAGAATTTCAGGCGACCAACCTGACATTTACCAACGACTATGACGAGGCCGCGAGCGGTTCGTCGCAGGCGCTGGCGCTCGCGCTTTACGGGGACAAGGCCGTACTCAAGAATGTTCGTGTTCTTGCCGATCAGGACACGCTTCTTATTCAGGGCGGCGGGATCCGGGCGTACGTCGCGAATTCCTATGTCGAGGGGACCGTCGACTTCATCTACGGCACCGGAACCGCGGTGTTCACCGCGTGCAGCATCTACGAGAAGCGCAGCACCGGCGGCCCGATCACCGCGGCGGCGACCCCGGCCGAGCAGACCTACGGATTCCTGTTCTACAAGTCGACGATCACCGGCGCGACCAGCAACACCACCCAGCTCGGCCGGCCGTGGCGGCAGGACGCGCAGGTCCTTTACCGCGAATCGTCGCTGAGCGCGACCATCGCGACCGCCCAGCCGTGGATCAACATGGGCGACGCGACCTGGCAGAACGCCCGCTTCTACGAATACAAGAACACCGGCGCGGGCGCGACCACCAACAGCAACCGGCCGCAGCTCAGCGATTCGCAGGCCGCCAATTACACCCCGCAGAAGTACCTGGCGGGCTCGGACAACTGGAATCCGGTGGGCTGACCATGAAAAACAAGACCATTTTCTTCGGTACGGTCATAGCGGCCGTCCCGGCGGCGATCATCGGCTGGGCGGTCCTGCCGTCCGAGGCCGCCACCCCGGTCGCCTCCGGCGTGTACACCCTGGCCTCGGGCGCGAGCGGCAAGTGCGTCGACGTGACCGGCGCGTCCACCGCCAGCAGCGCCCTGCTGATCCAGGTCGCCTGCAACGCCACCGCGAAAGACCAGCAGTGGACCGCGAAACAGCAGAACACCGGCCAGTTCCAGCTGGTCAACGCCAACAGCGGCAAGTGCGTCGACGTACCCAGCTCGTCGAGTGTCTCCGGCACCCAGCTGCAGCAGTACAGCTGCGGCGACGCCACCAAGAACAACCAGCTCTGGACGTTCACCGCCTCCACCGCGGCCAGCGGAAAGTACCTGGTCAAGAGCGTCGCCACCGGCATGTGCGTCAGCGACAAGGACGGCTCCACCGCCGGCAACAACCCGATCGTCGAGGAGACCTGCTCCGACATCGCCCGCATGCAGTGGTCGTTCACCCAGCTCAGCGGCTCGCGCTGGACGAACACGGCGGACGGGTTCGCCTCGACCGACGGCGGGACCACCGGGGGCGCGGCCGGGGCGGCGGTGACCGTCACGACGTACGCGGATCTGTTGAAATATGCGACCGCGGCCGAGCCCTACGTGATCCGGGTCAGCGGCACGATCACCTATCCCACCTACGGCTATGAGCTGCGGGTGACCTCGAACAAGACGATCGTCGGGCTCGGCACCACCGGCCGGATCAAGGCGGGCGGGTTCTTCCTGGCCACGGGCGTGCACAACGTGATCATCCGGAACCTGACCATCGGGGACACCGCGATGACCGACGACGACCCGGACGACAAGACCTACGACTACGACGGCATTCAGATGGACACCGCCGACCACGTGTGGATCGACCACAACACGTTCCAGAACATCAACGACGGCTACATCGACTCGCGCAAGGACACGACGTATGTGACCGTTTCCTGGAATCGGCTGGGCAATCACAACAAGACGTTCGGCATCGGCTGGACCGACAACGTGACCGCCCGCGAGACGATCCACCACAACTGGTTCTTCAACACCAACCAGCGCAATCCGAGCGCGGACAACCTGCAATACGCGCATCTCTACAACAATTACCTGCAAAACATTTCTTCGTACGGAAATCTGTCGCGCGGCAGCACGAAAATGGTGCTGGAGAACAGCTACTTCGATGGCGTCAACAATCCGTACAACATCGACGACACTACGAAGGGGCAGCTCAAGCAGAGCGGCAGCATCGTGGTCAACTCGACCGGCAAGCAGGTGACCGGGGGTTCGGCGTTCACGCCGAGCGCGTTCTACCCGTACACGCTCGACGCCGCCGCGGACGTTCCCGCGCTGGTCAAGACGTATTCGGGCCCGCAGGCCGACATCGTCATGTGACGACCACGTGCACGGCGCCCCTTCGTTCCGGGCGCCGTGCACCGTGGCCGCACCGTGGACACGGTGTGATGGGATGTCGCGCATGGCCGAATCGCACGCCCCGGCGCTGGAGATGTTGTGGGAGGCGCACGACCCCGGCGACACCCTGGATCGAAGGTTCGGCTTCGGCGACGGCGAGTCGGCCGGCCGATGGGTCGCCGACATGCTCGGCGAGCACTGGGGTGTCCGGGTCGATTCCTGCGAGCGGATCGTGATGAGCAGCGGCAACGCGCTCGCCTGGGTCGGCACGCCGGGCGGCCGGATGCTCGCGAAATGGTCGGTGGTGCCCGACCGCTTCCCGCGGCTGGCGGCGATCGCGCGGCTCACGAGTTGGCTGGACGGCCAGGGCCTGCCGGTCTCGGCACCCGTCCCGGCGCGGGACGGCCGCCTTCAGGTCGAGGCCGGTCGAGTCTCGATGGGCCTGCAGCGGGTGATCGCGGGCGAGCTCCTCGACACCGCCGACCCGGCCCAGGTGTGGGCGGCCGGCGCGCTGCTGGCCCGGCTGCAGCAGGAACTGGCAGCCTGCCCGCAGCCCGACCCGGATCCCGCCTCCACCTACTCCGTTCCCGGCAAACCGCTGACGGCTCGGGTCACCGGCTGGCTCGACACAGACGCCGGGCAGGTGCCGGCGAGCGCCCGCGACGCCCTGCGTGCCCTGGTCGCCGCCGCGCCCGCCGACCCGCTGCCCCGGCAGCTCCTGCACTCCGACTTCCGGGCGGCCAACATCCTGTGCGCCGGAACCGAGATCGTCGCGGTTCTGGACTTCGAGGAGGCCCGGCAGGACCACCGGGTCGTCGAGGCGGCTCGGTCGGCGGTCCTGCTCGGCACCCGCTACCACGACTGGGGCCCGGTGCCGGTCGCGGTGCACGCGCGGTTCCGCGCCGGCTACGAGTCCGTGCGCCGGTTCAGCCCGGTGGAGGCGGCCTGGTGGGACATCGTGGTGCTCTGGCAGACCCTGACCTTCGTGCCGCCCGGCGCCGACCCGACCGGCTGGGCAGCCTCGGCGCTGAGCCAGCTGGACAAAGGTTGAGCAGATCGGATCAGGCGCGGCGGGCCTGGCAGAGCAGGATCGCGGCGTAGCCGTGCGAGCCGTGCTGGGCGGTCGGGATGACCTCGATGCCCTCGTGCAGCGGCTCGAAGTCGGGTCGCAGGGCGCCTCGTAGGTCGCGTTCGTCGATGTCGGCGCCGGGGAAGGTCTTGCCGCCGACGGTGTAGCCGCGGCAGCGGCGCAGCGCCGCGGTCAGGAACAGGCCGCCGGGCTGGACCAGGCCGGTGATGTGGCGCATGAACAGGTGCCAGGTGGCGCGGTCGCCGGTCGCCGAGTCCGCGCAGTAGGCACTGACCACCGTCGGGTAGCTCCGGTTCACCGGGCGGGGATGGCGGGCGTCCACCCGCACGAGGGTGGTGATCTTTGCCCGGGTGAGGTCTTCGCGCGCGGTCACCTCGTCGTCGGTCGGACAGGTGTTGCCCTCGCACTGCAGGGTGTAGCGGACGAACGGCCGCCAGTCGTGGGCGCCCGGGGCCCGCTCGATCCACCGCCGGATCTCGGCCAGGTTCTCGGGGAGATAGTCGCCCAGGTGGATCTCGGAGGCCCTCTCCGCGCACGCGAACACGTGGTGCAGGGTCGGGCCGGTCCCGAAGTACAGGATCGGCTGGTCACGTTCGGCCTGGCGCATCGCGTCGACGAGGAACGCGATGGTGGCGATCTCGTCCGGTTCGACGCTGCGGTAGTAGTCGGTGAGGTACTCGGCCGGCACCCAGTCGGTGTCGAACGAGGCGTGCCGCCGGCGCCGGCGCAGGACGGTGCGGGTGAGGCGGGCGAGCGCGCCTTCGTAGAACGCGGCGCCGAGGTTGGCGCCGCCGAGGAAGATCAGTGCCTGGTCGGTGGTGATCGAGTCGGTCGCGACGGCGGCACCGAACGCGGCCAGGTAGTAGGGCAGTTCCTTGGCGAGCTCGGTGCCGGTGTATGCCACGGCGGCGGCCAGCCGGGCGGGCCTGTCACCGAAGCGGCGCCGGGTGAGGTCGTGGGCCAGTTTGGACAGCACGTTGGTGCTGGTCCCGGTCGCTGCCAGCAGACTTGCGTTCGCTCTCAGGTTGGCGCGCAGCCCGAACGCCCAGACCGCGTAGCTCGCCAGCAGGAACGCCACGACCGCTCGATGATCGAGGTCGGCGAGCCATCCGGAGGCGACCAGAGCGGCGCCGACGGCTGCCGCCCAGGCGTCCAACGCGTAGGTGGACGCCGCGGTGGCCGCCAGGCTTACCGCCCAGGCGGCGGTCGGCGACATTGTCGAAGCCTTGGCGGTCCTCACCGGCGGACCGGGTGATCGGGCATCTACCTGCCGCACCGGACGTTGCGCTGTACCCATCGCTCCCCCTAACGGAAGGGTCGCCATGGAGACGGCGGTGGGTGCCTGATTCGTACGTCGCCTTGCCGACAGCGCCGTCCGGCGCACGGACGTTCCGCTCGCCGGCAGGTGCATGCGAGAGGCGCTCCGGTGGCGTGGATCGTCGCGGGCCGGAGCGCCTCTCGGTGTCGACACGGTGCAAGCACCGCCCAGGTTCGGTGGGTCACGGCCACGCAACTCCCCCGCCCCTTGATGTCACTATTCCGCAGTTGCCAAGAGTTTGCAATAAGACATACTGAGCGGCATGGCGATCTACACGCTTCCCGACATGCCCTACGACTACGGCGCACTCGAGCCCGCGATGAGCGGCCAGATCCTCGAGCTGCACCACAGCAAGCACCACGCCGCGTACGTCAAGGGCAGCAACGACACCCTCGATCAGCTCGCCGAGGCCCGCGACAAGGGCGACTACTCCGCGCTGGTCGGCCTGGAGAAGACTCTGGCGTTCAACCTCTCCGGGCACGTCCTGCACTCGATCTTCTGGAACAACCTGCGCCCCGGCAGCAGCGCCGACCGCCCCGACGGGGAACTGTCCGCGGCGATCGCCGAGCACTTCGGATCGTTCGAGGCGTTCGCGGCGCAACTGTCCACGGCGACCAAGGGCGTGCAGGGCTCCGGCTGGGGCGTGCTGGCCTGGGAACCGCTCTCGCAGCGGCTGATCGTCGAGCAGATCTACGACCACCACGGCAACGTCGGGCAGGGCTCCACGCCGATCCTGGTCTTCGACGCCTGGGAACACGCCTACTACCTGCAGTACAAGAACGTGCGCCCGGACTACGTCGACCGCCTGTGGAACCTGGTGAACTGGTCCGACGTGACCAAGCGGTTCGACGCGGCACGCCTGGTCAAGCCGTTGTTGAGCTGATCAGGCGTGCCGCGTCGACAAGGACGTCCGTCGATGGTGATCCGGCTCTGCTGAGCAGCGACGTGGGGGAAGGTCTCACTACCCCCACGGAGAGCACATGGAACGCCCGACCGACCCGGTTACAGCCAGTTACGAACGGCACCTCCGACTGGCTGAGCTGTCGGCATTCACGATCCTCAACTACCGGATCAGCATCGACAAGGTCAGTCGTTTTATCGACGCCCCGGCGCACACCGCGACCACGCTCCAATTGGAGGAACTGTTCGCCAGTTGGATTGACCGGTACGCAGCCACCACCCGACAGCAGACCTGGATCAATCTCCGAGTCTTCTACCTCTGGTGCATGCGCCGGGGCTTCATCGCGTCGAATCCGCTCACGGAGATTCCGAAATCCTCCGTCCAGGATGTTCCGCCGCGCGTTCTCACCCTGGAACAACTGCGCCTGCTCGTAGCCGCGTGCAAAGGGCGGACTCTGGCGGACCGGCGAGACGAAGCGATCATCAGGTGCATGTCCGAGCCCGGCGGAATGCGTGCCACCGAAGTCCGTCTCATCAAGAACGTGGACATCGATTGGGTGAATCAACTCGTTGAGGTATCCGGCAAAACCGGATCGAGACTGATCAGCCTGTCGGACCGAACCATGGACGCCATGGAGCGGTACGTCGCTATCCGAGATCGGCACCGGTACGCCCAGAGCCCGTGGTTCTGGCTCACCGGTCGGCGCGACTCCAAGGGAATGAGTCGCCGCGCCCTGGGCGAGATGGTCGATCGGCGGGCACACAAAGCGGGGATCGGTCACGTCGAACCGAAGGAGATCCGGCACACCGCAGCCGACCGGGCGCTATCGGCAGGAATGAACGTTGCCGACATGAACCGCACGTTCGGCTGGGCAGCCTCATCGACGATGGCGGGCGAGGTTTACGGGCGCGCACGGGCAACTCAGCGGGCTTTGGACGCTGCCAGAGCTACGGGCATGGGCGACAAAATCTAGATAGCACCAAAAACAGCCGCTTGATCGCGTCTCGATCGAGCGGCTGTTCTATTTCTGGGGCGGATCGCCGTCCAGGATCGATTTCACGTCACGCAGCGTCTTTTGCCGCTCCTCATCGCTCAGGTTTTCCTGCCATCGCTCGAAGTCCGCGTAGGCAGCGCCGAATTCCCGCCCGTACGCCGAACTCTGGGCAACGCTGCGCAAATCGATTCGCCCGCTCAGTAAATCCTTCGCCATTTCGGAGAACACGGGTCCATTTTCGCCGCGCGCGAGCCGTTCCAGTCCGTCCTTGAGACCGCGCGCCGCCCGGGGATTTCGGGTCAGCCGTTCCAGTTCGTCGTCAAGGGAATTGTTTTCCATGTCACGCTCCCCCTGGAAGTACGAAGCTGGTCGCAGGCAAAGGGAATTCGGAGAGATCAGCGCCGCGATTGAAGAAGGTCACCCCGGCACCGAAGATTCCCATGATGAACGTCAAGGCAGTGTTGATGATCTTTGACGCCATGTTGATTTTGATGGCGATCTGCGTCGCCTGGTACGCCGCGTAGCCGTACCCCGCCAGCGGACCAATTCCTGTTTCGACCGTGGCGGTTCCGAACGCGGCAGCCAATCCGGCGATAATCGCGTCATCGATGGCAGCCTGTAACAGGTTGCCGATCTGCGTGGACAGCTCCCACGCGCCTTTGGCAGCTTCTTTATAGCTGTGCGCAGCCTCCATCAGCACGTCCTGTTTCCGGCTGATCGCTTGGGCGAGGTTGGTGTAGTAGGCGAACGCCGAATCAGCCCCGTTGCCAGACCAGTGGTTATCCATCTTTTCTGCGCTCTGCTGGATGTTGACACCGATCTGCTGCAAACACGGCGCGAGGTTCTCCAGCGCTGTCCCGAATTTGTAGAGCGCGTCCCACTCGCCGGTCAGTGTGTCGGTGGCGTAGCCGAAGATGTCGATGCCGCTCGCGCGCTCGATGATGTCGTTGATCCACGCTGATGGGCTGAGGTAGTTGAAAAAGTCGCCGGGATTGAACATCCCATTGTCCATGGACTCTTCTGGCTCCCCCGGCGGAACCAAATAGCTGGAGGCGATGCTGTAGCCGTGTGCATCAACGCTCATCTGATTCCCCCGGTCAGATCGGCGTGTTCAATGGGCGAGGTGTCGGCGGGAGACTCGCATCGATCTCCGCCGCCGCTTGGGCATCCATCACCTCATAGACACCCGCGATGGTCTGGAGCGACTCGGAATTGCGGATCGCCAATGTTTCCAGCGCATCGAACATGTCCACAAGCTGATCCATGAGCCGACGATGCTGCCCGATAACCGCGCCGATGACGCCCTGCTGGTGAAGACTGAGATCGCCCCACAGCTTGACGTACAGCTCCGCGCGCGTGATTTCGTCGTAGCGAGCCGTGGACAACTCCGCGCTGAAATCGCGCAGCGCCACCGGTTCAACGTGGAAGGTCATCACGCACCCGCCTGGAAGACGATGAGCGACGCCACAGCGAACAGGACCAGCCCGACGACCGCAAGCCCCACCGTCTTTCGCCACTCTCGTGCAGCGGTGTCGGTGTCCGTCGCTCGATGGAGCTTGACCGCGAAGTAGAACGCCGGAACGAAGCCCAAGGCGGGGATCAGCATGACCAGGATGTTGACCAGGGGTGCCGACACGCCTTGTGCGACGCCCGCCAAGACCACCACCAGGACGAACACCCATGCGACGCCAGGGAATAGGGCGAGTCTTGCTGTAGCTCGCCTGACCCGTAGAGCATCTTCTTTGATCACTAGCCTCTCCCCCGCTCGCTGAAGCCGGTCTCACCGTATCAACGCCGGTGGATTGAGGCTGGTTCAAGGCTCGACCTGTCACCTTGGCGACTGCTTAGGTCCGCACTGGAGCAGCGGAGCCGGGGCGGATCGATCCGCCCCGGCTCCGCCCACCCGTGCTCTTTCCTAGCGGCTGACGCCGCCGCTCAAACCAACCCTCGCGATCTGGTCCCAGTTCTTCCTATTGGAGGGCGGGAGAAGCCCCGCCAAGTAGCCCTCAAGTTCTACCCTGACTTCTTCTTCGGTCTCTCTAGTCCAGTGGAGTAGATAGTCCGCGTGGTCCGGGTTAGTGCCGACTCCGATGCCCGCTGTCCATTTTCCATCCGCGCGTTGAAATAACGTTGTGCAGACCCTCCGGTCGGCTACTTCGTAAAGCTCTGGCTGCACGCGAGGGCGGCTGCTCTACACCAGCGCCGTCTACGAGCTGGGCTATCTCCTGCTGATCGACAAACGCCACACTGCCCAACGGCGGCGACCGGTCAAGTCGGAGACGATCGGGCAGTACACCTATGCCGTCGGAAGTGTGGCGGGAATCGTTGAGTCGTCGATCTGGCTGCGCCTTCTTGACCGGCACCTCGGGATTGGCACCGTTCGCTGAGGTGCCGTTCTTGACCGTGCCGACCAGGGCGACGCCGTAGGCGTCGATGTCACGCTGAGTAGCTGAGATTCTGACCAGCTAAGATGGAACCTCGCCCGTGAGAGCGCACATTATTGCGGGCGAGACAATTCCATAGACCTTCCCCCATCTTCGCTGGTCATCGGGCAGGGCTCCACGCCGATCCTGGTCTTCGACGCCTGGGAGCACGCCTACTACCTGCAGTACAAGAACGTGCGCCCGGACTACGTCGACCGGCTGTGGAACCTGGTCAACTGGACCGACGTGACGCGGCGTTTCGACGCGGCCCGCGCCGCCGGCAACCCGATCATTCTCGCCCCGTGACCGGCACCGGCCCGGAGCACGACGACACCGCGGGGTCCGGGTCCGGCACCCCCGCGCACACCGGCCCCGGGCCGGCCTTCCTCGGCGCCCAGCAGGCCGCCGGCGTCATCGCCGCCAAGCACCGCGGCGACTTCGCCGGCGCCGAGCAGCTGCTGATCGCGATGGGCGACGAGCGCGCCCAGGCCCGCGGCTTCTGCCTGTTCGCCGAGCTGTCCCTCGCTCTGGTCCGGGCCCAGACCGGCCAGCCCATGGACGAGCTGATCCAGGGACTGAGCCTGCTGATGGCCGACGCCGCGCACAGCGGTCCCCCGCCCGGCCTCGACCAGGCGGCCTGAGCCAGATCAGATGATCTGGTGGTGACGACCGGGTCCTCGTGTCGTACCAGCACGTGGTACCGATCGAGGAGACCGCGGCGGCGGCCATAGGGTTTCGATCATGAATGTCGTGAGCTGGGAGACCGGGCTGGCCGGCTTCACCGCCGGGCTGCTGATCGCGGTCGTCACCGCACCGGTCGGCGTCTCCGGCGCGGTGTTCCTGCTCCCGGTCCAGCTCAGTGTTCTGCATGTGCCCAGTCCGGCGGTCACCCCCACCAACCTGCTGTTCAACGTGGTCTCCGGCCCGGGCGCCCTGGCCCGCTATCGCCGCAACGGTCAACTGACCGGATCGCTGGCGCGGTTGCTGATCGCCGGCACGGTCCCCGGTGTCGTGCTCGGCGCGGTCATCCGGGTCTTCGCGATTCCCGGGCCCCGGGTCTTCCGGCTCGTGGCCGCCGCGGTGCTGTTCCCCCTCGGGCTGTGGCTGTGTGCCCGCGCGGCACGGCCGGGACTACCCGACCGCCCGCCGCTGTCCCGCCGGGTGGTTGTCGGGCTCAGTCTGGTCACCGGCACTGTCGGCGGCATCTACGGCATCGGCGGCGGCTCGATCCTGGGCCCCGTCCTCGCCGGCCGTGGCACCCCGATGGCCCAGATCGCACCCGCGGCCCTGGCCGCCACGTTCGTCACGTCAATCGCCGGCGCCGCGACCTACGGCGTACTCGCGCTGACCACCAGTGGCGACATAGCACCGCACTGGGCGCTGGGTGTGCTGTGCGGAGCCGGCGGGCTCATCGGCGGTCACCTCGGCGCCCGCTTGCAGCCCTACCTGCCGGAGCGGGCTCTGCGGCTGCTCCTCGGGACTCTGGCCACCGCCCTCGCCATGCTTTACCTGGTCCAAGGCGTCAGCTCCGGGCACAACAGCCGATAGCCTCCCGTCGAACGGCGCGTTAGTTCGCCGGTGGCTGACCGCTCGCGAGGCGGGCGATCGAGCCGGGGGTGAGCTGCCGGGCCAGCACCTCCAGCGCGGCGAGGACGTCGGCCAGTGGCGCTGGCCGGGCATCTGACGGTGGCCGCCGAGCGGTAACGGCAACCTCACCCACCCGCGAGCCTTCGCCGCCCGCCTCATCGAGCTCCTCGACGACGCCGGCAACCGCGAACAGCACCGCCCCGGGTCACGGTGAGCTTGCGGACCGGGACAGACCGAGCTATTTTCGATACGCTACCGTAGCGTAGCGGAAGTCGGTCGAGAGACGGTGAGCGCGATGGAGGTTTCGGGACCTCGTGGCGTCCGTCAGTCCCCGGCCATGGGCCGGCCCCGGGATTCCGGGCGTGACTCAGCCATCCTGGACGCCACGCTGGCACTGCTGACCGAGTTGGGCTACGAGCAGCTCTCCATGGAAGCTGTGGCCGGCCGTTCCGGCGCGGCCAAGACAACGATCTACCGCCGGTACCGCGACAAGGCCGCGCTGGTCGCCGCCGCGGTTGAGTACCGCGCGCCCGCCACGCCTCCGCAGCCCGGCGGCGAGAACCTCCGCGAGGATCTGCTCGCCCTGGTGACGTGGCTCGCGCGCAGCATCGCCGAGCAGGAGGTGGGTCTGCTCGGAGCCCTGTTCTCCGGCATGCGAACTGACGCGCGGCTCGCCGAGGAGATGCGCCGGATCCTGCGGCGTGACCAGACCGCGATGACAGACGGGCTGGTTCGCCACGCAGCCGAGCAGCTGGTGCCCGGGTCGGCAACGCTGTTCGCCGAGGTCGCTCCGGCGGTAATCGTGCATCGCATCGTGGTCGCGGGCGAGCCGTGCGACGCTGCCTTCGCGGCCCATCTCGTCGACGACATCCTCATGCCGCTCCTGCGCCCGGCCTGATCGCTCGCACGCGCCTGGAACCACTCACAACACAGGAGAGACCATGAAGGCAGTGCGTTATGACCGTTTTGCGGGCATCGACGGGATCTATCTCGCCGACCTACCCGCACCCGCGCCCGGCCCCGGCGAGGTGGTCGTGCGGGTCGTGGCCGGCGCACTGAACCCCGGGGCGTTACCGGCACTGCACGGCAGCTCGTACACGCCGGGCCGCGATCTGGCCGGTGAAGTCGTCGCGGTCGGCGCCGACGTGCACAGCCTCACCGTCGATGACGCGGTCCTCGGCTGGCTCCAGAGCTGGGACGCCCACGCCCAGCTCGTCGCCATCCCCGCCGCCCAACTCGTGAGCAAGCCGCAGGCTCTGCCCTGGGACGTGGCCGGCTCGCTCTACACCACACCGATGGCGGGCCTCGGCGCCATCCGGGCGGTGGACCCCCGGCCCGGCGAAACCGTCGTCATCTCGGGCGCGTCGGGTGGCGTCGGCTTCACCGCCGCCCAGCTCGCGGTCCGGGCCGGCGCAACCGTGATCGGCCTGACCAGCGCCGCGCACTTCGACCTGCTCCGGAACTACGGCATCGAGCCCGTCCGGTACGGCGACGGCGAGCAGGAGAGGATCCGTGCCACGGCCGACCGCGTCAACGCGTTCATCGACACCGTCGGTGGCGGGTACATCGATCTCGCCCTCGACCTCGGCGTCCCGGCCGACCGCATCGACACCGTCGTCGACTATCGCGGAGCCAAGGAAAAGGGCGTCAAAGCCTTCGGTACGACCGATGCCGGCGGCACCCCGGCACTGGCCGAACTGGCCGCCCTCGCCGCCGGCGGCGACCTGCACATCCCGATCGCCGCAACCTACCCGCTCACCGATGTACAAGACGCCTACCGGGCCCTGTCCGGCCGCAAGACGCACGGGCGCATCGTGCTGCACCCCCAGGACCTTGCCTGACCCATCCGGTCATGCCGCGCCAGCGAAGACTGAGCGATGCCTGCGGTCTTCATCGAAAGATGCCGAGCCGCTCACCCCGCACCGAGACTTCTCGTCCCTCGCGAATGCTCCTTACACTGGTTGCGATGCTCTTATACGCGGCCGACCCTTCCGGCGCCCGCCGACTGGCTCGAAACTTGGTCCACTCTGGCAGCTGCCGTCCTGTCGATCGCGGTGCTCATTGTCGTTAGCATCGAACAACGCGGGCGCCAAGCAGACGAGACGATGCCAAATCGCGGCGCCAAGCTATCCGTCAGTCTATATTCGCGGGTTTAACGGAATGTATTCCAGTGTAACCAGAAATGCGAAGAATGTTGTCGCCAACCAAAATGGCCAGAACTTCGATATCGGCTGATCTACTCCGAATACAAGCACAGAAGCTGCGATTGCTCCTGCTATCGAGGCCGGGAACGTGCTAAAAACCTTTCCGAGCCACACCCTCACCCGGGCGGAGTATCTATTTTCGGCCAGGAAGTCAGACCAGCGAGCTGCATAAGGTCCCTGAAAGGCCGTTGGTGCTACGGCCTCATCCAGCCCTTGGTCGCAGAACGGTCGGAGGCGAAGTCGAATCATTTCGTGTTGGATCTGCCACAGGAGTGCTAAGCGATTAAAGGTAACCGTGTAGCGGTAACAGAGGAAAGCAGACAAAACTCCAATCCATGGGAGCAAGTCTGTCGCATTATCGAATTTTGCTCCCAGAAAGCTCACCTCGGTCACGTGATTAATAAAGATCGCTGCCGTTAAACCTGCAACGGAGTTGATTGATAGCGTTAGCTTGCGTAGGACAGAACCGATGTCTTCCATGCGACGCGCTAACATCTCGAGGTAACCTTTTACCATCTCATCTGTGAATGAGCCAGACTTTGATGCAGCGATAACCCTCGACCGTATCAGGTTTCCGCGGAAAAATCGGGCGGCAAGTTTCTTTGAAAGATTCACGCGTTGGCCCTTCCCTCGTGATTCCGGAGCATGATTGGCGCACCGAAACCACACTGGCCGACGCGGCGGGTTCGCAATCATTTGTCGGGAATTTGACTCGGGATGACAACCTCTGCTGCATGTGAATGGTCGAGGCCGTGGGAAATCGCGAAGTTGATCGCAACAGGGGAACCCCGCTGGCCCGGCATGACTGGTCCAAATAGCACGATTCGCACCACTTACATTCATAGCATTTAATCATCAACAATCAATTTAGCCAGAATTCGGCCGCAGGGCGGGCATACTAACGTCGGCCATGAGCATGAACCGCTACCCAGCAGTCGGAGAAGCGATGTACTCACCCACCGTTTCCTGATGCGCGCCGAGCAGCGTCTCTGCGCTGCCGCCATCTGCAATCACGGGAAGGGGGATGCTGTCGCGGGCACGGGGTCCGGCGCTAGTACGGGACCTTGTCCGCCCTTGCACACTGCACGTCGATTTAGGCCTACGCGGACTTCACCGCCGAATGGATCACCGCTGTGGGGCAGTCTCTGCGGCACGGCGGCTACCTCGCGGTGGTTACGGGCCCGCAGCAGGCCGCGAGGGTGCGGACCGCAGCCAAGGACGCGGCTGGTCTGACCTACGTGAACTCGATCGCGGTGGCCCGCCGGTTTGGCATGTTCACGACCCGCCGGTACGCACACCAGCACAACACGGTGACCTGCTGACCCGCGGGCCGCTTGACTCACGGCACCGATTCTTCCAGCGGCCTGAGGAGATGCCGCGCGGCCGCGGCGGCGAGATCTACGCCGTGGACGTATGGAGCGACATCCCGGAGGAACGCCGGCCTGGGCTGCTGCGCTACGACAACGCGCTGCACCCGGCTCTGGCGTCCCGGATGATCCGGTCGACGACCCGCTTGGGTGACCTGGTCGCTGACCCGTTTCTCGGCAGCGGCTCCTCTGCGGCCGCCTGTGCAATCCGGCGTGCCCGCCCGCCAACTCATGGCGGCAGGGAACAGGGGCAGGACGGCGTAATGTCGATTATTGGCTGCTGCGCCTTCCGGCCAGCCATGCCCGACCCCCTATCGCAGGGATGGTGGACGATGACGCCTTCCGGCACTGCTGGAGACACCATCGGCGAACGGCTTCGCCGACTCCGCGGCGAGCGCGGTCTGACCCAGGAGGACCTCGCCGGCCTTGCGTCGGTGAGCGTGGACCTGGTGAAGAAACTGGAGCAGGGCAAGCGGGAGTCGGCGCGACTGACGTCGCTGGCCGCCCTTGCTGACGCGCTGGATGTCCCACTGTCGGAATTGACCGACAAGCGGCCACGTCTTGATGCGACCGGCGACCGGCTGGTCCTCAACCTGCGTGACGTGCTGCTGTCACCGAAGCTGTTGCCGGGGATAGATCCCGAGGACGGTGAAGAACCCGTTCCCTCGCAGCGGCTGGCTACGACGCTCAACGCGACCTGGGAGGACTATTGGTCCGGCCGGTTCGCGGAGGTGGCACGCCGTGCGCCGGGACTGATAGAAGAAGCCCGCCACGCGCGACGTGCCGACGTTGCCGGCAGCGCGCTGGTTCTGGCGCAGGCCTATCAGCTCGCGGCCTGTCTACTCGGCCAGTTCGGTCGCGATGACCTTGCGCTGATCGGCGCCGAGCGAGCCATCTCGGCGGCTTCCGCTGCCTCCGACGAGCTGCAGTGGGCTACTGCGCACGGCACCTACGTCTGGATCCTGATGAACCAGGCGCGCAACGCGGAAGCGGAACGGCTCGCGGCTCAGGTGGCCGCTCGGATCGAGCCGCGTCTGAGTAGCGCAACGCCCGAACATCTGACCGTCTGGGGTGGGATGGCGCTGTGGGCGATGGCAGCGGCGTGCGCTGCCGGTCGTGCCGACGAAACCGATCACTACCTCGGCCTGGCCAGGGCTGGTGCAGTACGGATGAACGCAGATCGGCTCGATCGCGCCATCAACTTCGGACCCACCCAGGTGGCCATGCAGGACACGTACGCGCAGATTTGTCTCGAGCGACCGGAACGTGCACTCACCGCGGCCAAGCGGGTGCGCCCGGACGACCTCCGGCCGATCTCTTACGGTCGGCACCTGCTGGACGTCGCGCTGGCGCAGGCCGACCTTCGTCGGGACGCCGAGGCGGTCGACACGCTCAGCAGGGCGAAGAGCATCGCTCCGGTGTGGTTCCGGCACCAGGTCGCGGCCCGCAACCTGGTCTTCGAGATCTGCGAACGGCGCGCGAGGCTGACCCCGTCGATGCGCGAACTCGTCCGCGCACTCGCCCAACGCTGATCGAACGAGGACAACACGCCCTCCTTCGTGGGGCACAGCCGCACGCCAACGACGCCATGACGTCCCTTCAAGACAGGGTCGCCGCAGGCAACGATCGAACCAGCGGCAACGGACGGCATCTCTTGAGGCTGCCTACCGCCGTCGATGCGACGGGTTGCACTCCTGTGCACACGAGCGGCCGTCGCTGGTAAGCACTACCTGGACGTAAGCGGCCCGGGCAAAACCGCTCGCTCACGCGGGGAGTAAGAGTGTCCGGCAGCACCTACTACGGGGTGTCCGCTCGAGATCAGATGACGCTGCCCCGATCCGGTGATGTGGTGCTGGTCGGCAGGGCCGCCAGCATCCAATTCGCGCAGCCGATTCTGTTCCGGGTCATCCGGGCGCACGACTGGCAGACCTACGTGGGTTGGATCTGGCTCGACGGCTACGAGATCGACCCAGCGGGCGACGCCCTGCGCCGCCGCTCCATCTTTGTGCAGCTCAATGGGCTCCAACGAGCCATTCGACAAGGAGAATCCGGTGAAGAAGACAAAGCTCAAAGAAATGGCCGGCGCCGTCGCTGATCTGATGGCCGACCGCGGCTTCGCCTTCGTCGAGAACGACCGTGTCGAAGCGCTGGCCGCCACGCTACGGGCATTCCTGAGTACCGCCGGCCTGCCCATCAACCCGCCCGAGCAACACGACGACGAACTGGAGTTCACAGCAACATCGGGACGCCGATAAGGCACGGGCCCCAACCGCATCGGCGTCCTTCAGCCCCCAACTCACCTCGGCTCTGCGGGGTCGGAACGCCCCGGCGGCATCGTCGCCGGGGCGTCACGCGTCAGAGCAGCTGGAGGGGTACCCGCCCCAACGGCGCCGGGGTCAGCCCAGCCGGAACCGCTGGGCGGGGCCGGCGTTGCAGTCGTAGACCTTGCAACCGGCAAGGATGTACGGCCAGCATTCACCCGAGACCGGCCTGCGGGCGAATCACGAGCGCGGTGGCAGCTCGGCGATAGCGCCGCCCCTGGGCGCCCGGCCCGCTGCGCCTTGTCGTCGCGCCGGCCTTGCCGGTCAGGTGTCCGAGCACTTGCCGTCGAACTGGCGGTAGCTGGCGATGATGTAGCTGGTGGTTCTGCCGATGGCGTGCCGACCCGGGCCGAGATCGGGTTTCTGGTACGACCAGTTCTTGCCGCGATCGTCGGAGCGCAGCTGCCACGTGCACCAGCCGGAGCCGGTGTACCAGCCGCCGGTGGTGTTCCAGCCGAACCGCTGGTAGCTGTAGTAGCCGACCGGCAGGACCTGGTCGTAGGTCTGGCTGCTGTTCGGGACGAACACTCCCATACCGGCCGCCTGGCTGGACGGCTGGTTGTAGATCGTATTGGTCACGTAGCTGGGCAGAGTCGGGAATGCCGCCGCGGCCAAGCCGAACTTGGCCTGGATCTGAGCGAGCGTGTAGATAGCGGGTGCCGCGTCGGCGGGCACCGGGGCCGACAGGGCGAGAGCGGCCGGGAGTGCGGCCGCCGCGAGACGCTTGAGGTGCCTCATCTGCTCCTCCGTACGCTCGGGGCCAACCTCGACAACAGTGGTCAACACATTGATCGAGATCAACCCTTTACTCGTTGCTCGACACGGATACCGACCAAGATCTATTTCGCCGCGGTCGCAGCAGCCGCCCGAGTATGGAAGCGCAGCCGTCAGCGGGATCGATCCGGCCGGGATGACACCATGATCGGCATGACCGCTGATGAACACGCCGCGCGCGCCACCGAACTCGCCGCCGAGGCCGAACGCCTGTACCAGATCTGCCTGGTCGACTACCAGACCAACATCAACGAGGACGACCACTCCAACGAGCCGTACGTGCCCGGCGCCGACCTCGCCATGCTCACCGCCACCACGCAGCTCGCCCAGGTCCACGCCACTCTCGCCCTGCGACACGGCACTGCCGATTAGGGTCCGGGCTCCGGCAGACGCTTCAGGACAGAGTCAGTGCCAGGATGGCGCCGGTGGTGGCCGGATTCGAGGCCGGTCTTCCGTTGAGATCGGTGGCGATGCCGAACCTCCGGGCGCCCGACGGCGCCGCGGTCTCGACGCCGGGCAGCACCAGCGAGAAGCGCCTGACCGGCATCACCATCGCGATGGTCCGCAGCCCGTAGCCGGCGGCCGCGGCACCGAGCACGGCCATGATCGCGCCCGGGCCGCAGAACGCGGCAGCTACCGTGGCGCCGATCGCCCAGGGCAGCACACCCAGCCGCCGCGGAGCACCGACGACGATCTCCGCGGCCGCAGCCATCAGAACCCAGAAGAACAGCGCCCCGACCGCCGCGTGGGCCGGGCCGATCCCGAGCGGGCCGGTGACGACGCCCAGCAGGACGGCGGAAGCGGAAACGATCAGGTACGCCACCGGACCGCGGCCCAGCGGTTTGCCAGGGCGAGACGCAAAGCTCATGGTCCACAGTGAAGTCGAGATGCTGCCGACCGGGTTGTGACGCTCGCTCGGCAGGCACGAAACCTGGAGTCATCGTCGCGTGGCGTTGCGTCGATGCCGTCGTGGGCCGCAGCGGGCATTCAGCCGGGTTGCACCGCCTGACTTGAGGAATGCGGTCCGTCCGGGATACGGGCGGCGGACGCGGCGACGGTTGCCAGGTCGTCGCCGGTGAAGCCGGCGCGGCTCAGCACCGCCAGGGACTTGTTGGTCGCCAATGTGCACAGCGCCAGCTCGGCCGCGGCCTGGTCATCGGCGCCTGCCGCCCGCATGGCCTGCTCCAGCATCGCCCGCAGGCCGGCGATCATGGCGCGGACCAGCGCCTGGCTCTCCGCGTCGAGGGCCTGCAGTTGCGCGGCCGACATCGTGAGCAGGCAGCCGTCCGGGACCGCGGGGTCGGCGATCCGGTTCAGGGTGACCCGCAGGTAGGCGGCCACCACGGCGCTCGGGTTCGGGTGGGGGCCGGACAGTGCCTGGTCGTACAGCGGGTGGTAGGTCTCCGCGTACCGAAGAAGGCTTTTCCGGAAGAGGGTGCTCTTGTCGCCGAACGTGCCGTAGAGCGAGCCCCGGCCCAGGCCGGTGCCCTCGGTCAGGCGCTCGATCGAGGCCTCCGAGTAGCCCCAGCGCCAGAAGACGTCCATCGCACGCCGGAGCGCCTCGTCCACGTCGAACTGCTTGCGTCCCGCCATACGGGTCAGCCTACTCGTCTTGGACTGATCGTTCCAAGTATCTTGTAATGGTCGTTCCAACATGGGTATGGTCCCCGGCATGACAACTTTGCGTTCGCTGCGGTTGCCCGACCGGTTCACCGACGTCTTCACCAGCCGCCTCGTGGAGGTGGACGGGCTGCGACTGCACGCGGTCACCGGCGGCCACGGCCCGGCGTTGCTGCTGGTCGGCGGATGGCCGCAGACCTGGTATGCCTGGCGGGAAGTGATGCCCGCGCTCGCTCGCGAGCACACCGTCGTCGCCGTCGACTCGCGCGGGGCCGGGCTCTCCGACAAACCCGACGACGGGTACGACGCCGGCACGCTGGCCGCCGATCTGGTCGCGCTGATGTCCGCCCTCGGGCACGACCGCTTCGACGTGGTCGGCCACGACATCGGCACGTGGACCGCGTACGCGCTGGCCGCCGACCACCCCGAGCGGGTGGGCCGGCTCGCCGTCGTCGAAGCGGTGATCCCCGGGCTCACGCCGTCCCCGCCGGCGTTCGGCCCGGCCGGGCTCAATCAGAAACTCTGGCAGTTCGGCTTCAACCGGCTCACCGATCTCAACGAGGAACTGGTCCGCGGGCGCGAGCGGATCTTCTTCGGGTGGCAGTTCGCCACCAAGGCCGCCACCCCAACCACCATTCCTGCGTACGCCGTCGACGTATACGTGAACGCGATCACCGCGGACCCGCGCGCACTGGGGGCGAGTTTTGCCTACTACCGGGCGCTGGACGAGACGATCGCGCAGAACGAGCGACGCGCCCGAACCCGGCTGACGCTGCCGGTGCTCGCCGTCGGCGGCGCACTGTGGAGCGGCGCGAATGCCGCCCAGACGATGCGGCTGGCGGCTGATGCCGTCACCGAGGTGGTCCTCGACGACTGCGGGCACTACCCGGCCGAGGAACAGCCGGCGCGGTTCGTCGAGGTCCTTGCAGCTTTCCTGCGTGGTGAGGCGACAGCAGGCGTGCCGGACAGCTGACGAGGCCGCGCGGGCTTCCGGGGCCAAGCTGACCGCAGCCGTGAAGGAGCTCGCTCTGCCCGCACCGGACTCGGCGACGCTCCGCTCCGGCGGCTGTTCAAGACTGCGGTTGGATTTGGCACCACGGGAAGGCGCTGGCCTCGTCATGGGCCTCCGTGCGAGTCACCGGAGTCGGCGCGTAAGCGAATCGTGGCGTTGTATCTGGCTGCCGGCCAGCCGTTCACGCCCGGCGCGCATCTGGTCGATGCCCGATCTGATCGTCGTAGGCATCGCCGGCACCTTGGCCAGCGCCGGCGTTCTGATCACCAGCCAGGACCGGGCTGGCATTTCAGGTGCACGCTGGCATGCCGGCTCTTGAGCCCGCCCTTGTCATAGATCCACATTTGGACCTCGACCTCAGACTGCTTCGGCTGCCCGCACCCAAGGTTGAAGGGGTAATCCACGCGGCCGGCTGACACGCGGCCGTAGGAAGGACTTGAGAACGGATGGCTTTCCATGCCCGGCTGCCAGCGAAACCCGAAACCTTCCGCATCGCCGTTCACGTCGGTGTAGTTGGCTCGCGCATAGACGAGTACACCCTCCTGATAGGTGCTGGTACTCACGATCACAGGGGCCTGCGGTTCAGACACCGGTGGTTCGGGCGCGTGGAAGAGGCCGGTCAGCCAGGTCGCGTAGGTGGCCAGGTACCTGTTGTACCGGACATGCGCGCAGGCGCGGGAGTCCGGCATGACCAGACACCCCAATCCCAAGCTGGTGCCCCCCATGACGTTGCAGATCGGGTCGTCGTGCAGGCAGACAGTGACGGCGTTGGGCAGGGTTGGCAGCCTATTCCTACCGGCCAGACCGCCAAAAAGCGGATTGAAGTCGCCCTCAGCGTGGGGGTCCGAGGGATCGAACATCGGGCTGGCATAGAGCACGACGGCCTTGATCCTGCGCCGGGCCTGTTCGGTGAGGGCCGGCTTGCCGGTCAAACCGGAATCGAGTGCGAGATGGACGGCGAACGCGCCAAGTGAGTATCCGGACAGGACGAACTCCAGGTTTTCGCAGTCCGTTGCTGCCGCCTTGTTGAGCGCGGCGCGCAGTGCAAGTGCGCCAGCCGTCGCATTCTCTTCGGCATGTAGCAGGCTGTCGATGCTGACTGGTGGCGCCTGGTACTCGATTGGTGTGCCGGTGACGCGGAGACCCTTATCGGCCATTTCCTCGGTGAAGAACGTGAAGGTGGACCCGACCTCGGGCCCCATCTTGACGGCGGTGCTCCCCCCGGCTCCGCCCTCGCCGGAGCCTTTCAGCCCGAAGAACTGGACGTCGGCGCAGTCGGCGGCGGCCCTCGCGGTCCCGGCTCCGGCCGGGGCGGGCAGGACCGCCGCAGCGGGTGCCGCCACGAGCACCGTGACCGTCGCAAGCATGGCGATGCTCGCGAATCTCTGGCGCAGCTTCACGCCTGGATCGTCGCAGACACCAACGTAGGCCGGACAAATTTGCCGTAAATGGTGTCATCACCGCCCCCTTCTCCGTCGAGGGCGGCCGAACGCTTCTCAAGCGGGCGGTCGAGGTACCCACTTGAGTTGTGCCGAGCGTCTGGTTGAGCGTGGCGTGTTGTCAGCCGCCGGACGCCGCGTGGGCGGTGGTGGTCGAGCGGGCTACGGTGCTCGGTCGGCTGGTCCAGACCGATCGGGTGACCGTGGAGGCCGCGGACGAGCTCGGGATTTCCCGGCATCGGGCGTCTTCGCGGGTGCGGCAGTGGCGTGACGGTTCGGGCCGGTGTCGGATCTGCTGGTAGGCCGCCCTGGCGGCGGCCGGTTGCCGGAGGCAGTCGAGATGGTTTCTACGGGAGACGCTGCGGTCGCGGTACCTGCGCTTGTCGCCGGTGCACCGGGAGGTCGCTCGGGCGTGGGCCGGTCGGAGTGTCTCGCGAACGTTCGCTGTCCAACGCCACATCCGCCATCCGGAGCACCACTGCTGGTGCCTCACGCGCCATCACCGACAGCGGTGTCCACCATTCGCCCACCGCGAAAGCCTCCCCCAACAACCGGCCAACCCTCGTGGAGGTAACTACCGCGGTCAGAGCGGTCAACGCCCGCGCCTGCCCGTCCGGCCTGGTGATGGAGCGGGCGATCTGCTCGGCGCGGTCGAAGTCACCGGCTACGGCCACGGCCCGGGCCAGCGTGGTCAACATCTGTTCCTCCTCGCCCGGGTCGGTGATGGAGCGGGCGATCTGCTCGGCGCGGTCGAAGTCACCGGCCGCGACCACCGCCTCGGCCAGCGTGATCAACACGTTCGCTCGCCCACCCGGCAAGAAGAGGGAGCGGGCGATCTGCTCGGCGTCTACCGCCAGCCGCCGGCCACGGTCGAAGTCACCGGCCACCGCCGCCGCCTGAGTCAGCGCGGTCAACGCCCGCGCCCGCCCGTCCGGCCTGGTGATGGAGCGGGCGATCTGCTCAGCACGGTCGAAGTCACCTGTCACGGCCAACACCTTGGCCACCGCGGTCAACACCTGCGTCTGCTCTCCCGGCCAGAAGTGGGAGCGGGCGATCTGTTCGGCGTCCACCGCCAACTGCCGGCCACGGGCGAAGTCACCGGCCGCGGCCGCCGCCTCGGCCAGCGCGGCCAACACCTGCGCCTGCCCGTCCGGGTAGAGGCTGCGGGCGATCTGCTCGGCGCGGTCGAAGTCACCGCCCGCGGCGAATACCTTGGCCACCGCGGTCAACACCTGCGTCTGTTCTCCCGGCCAGAAGTGGGAGCGGGCGATCTGTTCGGCGTCCACCGCCAACTGCCGGCCACGGGCGAAGTCACCGGCCGCGGCCGCCGCCTCGGCCAGCGCGGCCAACATCCGCCCACGCTCCTCCGGGTAGGTGATGGAGCGGGCGATCTGCTCGGCGCGGTCGAAGTCACCTGCCGCGGCCAACACCTTGGCCAACACCCGCGCCTGCTGTACCGGGTCGGTGATGGAGCAGGCGATCTGCTCGGCGCGGTCGAAGTCACCGACCGCGGCCACCGCCTCAACAAGCGCAGTTAACGCCCGTGCCTGCTGTACCGGTTCGGTGATGGAGCGGGCGATCTGCTCGGCGTCTACCGCCAGCTGCCGGCCGCGGCGGGTGACGTCGGCGGTGGCCGGCGCGTCGGCCAGCGTATTTGACACCCACACCTGGTGCACCAGCCTGGTGTGGGAGCGGGCGATCAGGTCGGCGTCGACCGTCAGTTGCTGGCCACGGTCGACGTCACCGGCCGCGGTCGCCGCCTCGGCGAGCGCGGTCAACGCCCGCGCCTGCTCGTCCGGCCGGACGTGGGAGCGGGCAATCTGCTCGGCGCGGTCGAAGTCACCTGCCGCGACCACCGCCTCGGTCACCGCGATCAACACCTGTGCCTGCTCGTCCGGCCGGACGAGCGAGCGGGCGATCTGCTCGGCGTCCGCCGCCAGCCGCCGGCCACGGTCCAAGTCACCGGCCACCGCCGCCGCCTCGGCCAGCGCGGTCAACGCCCGCACCTGATCCTTCGGCTCGGTGATGGAGCAGGCGATCCGCCCGGCACGGTCGAAATCACCGGCAGCGGCCACCGCCTCAGCAAGCGCGACCAACGCCCGCGTCCGCTGAACCGGGCCGATGAGGGAGCGGGCGATCTGCTCGGCGTCCACCGCCAGCCGCCGGCCACGGTCCAAGTCACCGGCCACCACCGCCGCCTCGGCCAGCGCGGTCAACGCCCGCACCTGATCCTTCGGCTCGGTGATGGAGCAGGCGATCCGCCCGGCACGGTCGAAATCACCGGCAGCGGCCAGCACCTCGGTCACCGCGATCAATGCCCACGCCTGCTCGTCCGGGTAGGTGATGGAGCGAGCGATCTGCTCCGCATTCACCGCCATCTGCCGGCCACGGTCGAAATCACCGGCTACCACCGCCGCCTCGGCCAGCGCGGTCAACGCCCGCACCTGATCCTTCGGCCCGCTGAGGCAGCGGGCGATCTGCTCGGCACGGTCGAAATCACCGGCCACCGCCGCCGCCTCGGCCAGCGCGGTCAATGCCCGCGCCCGCACCTCCGGCTGGGAATAGGAGCGGACGATCTGCTCCGCGTCCACCGCCATCTGCCGGCCACGGTCGAAATCACCGGCCACCGCCGCCGCCTCGGCCAGCGCGATCAACGCCTGCGCCCGCTGAACCGGGTCGGTGAGGGAGCGGGCGATCTGCTCGGCGTCCATCGCCAGCCGCCGGCCGTGCTCAGGGTCACCGGCCGCCACCGCCTTGGCGAGCGCGGCGGATGCCCGCGCCCGCTGGTACGGCCTGGTGATGGAGCAGGTGATCTGCTCGGCGCGATCCCGGTCTCCGGCCACTGCCACGGCCACGGCGAGCGCGGTCAACGCCTTCGCCCGCAGTACCCGATCGGTGAGAGACCGAGCGATCTGCTCGGCGCGGTCGCTGTCACCGGCCGCAGCCACCACCTTGGCGAGCACCTGCTCCTGGTGGTTCGGGCCGCTGAGGCAGCGGGCGATCTGCTCGGCGCGGTCGAGGTCACCAGCCACAGCCGCCGCCTCGGCGAGCGCGGTCAACGCCTGCGCTCGCTCCTTCGGGACGGTGATGGAGCAGGCGATCTGCTCGGCATCTACCGTCAGCCGCCGGCCACGGTCGAAGTCACCTGCCTCGGTCGCCGCCTGAGTCAGCGCGATCAACGCCCGCGCCTGCTCGTCCGGGTAGGTGATGGATCGGGCGATCTGCTCGGCGCGGTCGCAGTCACCTGTCGCGGCCGCCGCCTCGGCCAGTGCGGTCAACGCCCGCGCCTGCTCGTCCGGTCTGACGAGCAAGTGGGCGATCTGCTCGGCGTCTGCCGTCAGCCGCCTCGCACGGTCGAAGTCACCGGCCATGGCCGCCGCCTCGGCCAGCGCGATCAACGCCCGCGCACGCTGGTAACGGCCGGTGATGGAGCGGGCAAGGGCTTCAGCGCGCACAGGTTGTCCCAGCCGCACCCAGACAGCTGGCAGGTCGGTGGGGATGTTGGTGTTGCGGTCGGTCAGGCTGTGGCGGCGGGCTGAGAGCAGGGCCATGGCTGCCAGGTCAGGCTGATTTTGCGCCAGCACCAGAGTTTGAGCGGTGGTGATCTCTTCCAATGCGATGACGTCGCCGCCAGTCAGGTCCAGCATCCGGTCGTGGCGGGCGCTGTCGATGGCCAAGGCAACCAGTCGGGGAAGGTCACCAGTGTCGGCGAGCATCCGTGGATAGCCACGCAGCAGATATTCCGGAGTCCTTTGCGGCCACGCCGCCTGCCCGTCGTGGCCGTCACGGTATGTCCGAGCCCAGGCGTGGATCCGGTCTCCATAGCTGGTCAGCCGCGACTGGCCGAGATAGCGGACGGCGGCCTGCTGCAGTTCTTCGTGACCGAGCAGATACACCACAGAACCCTGGTCCGTCGCCCACTGCGCCCCCCGGCGGGTGAACGTACGCCCCGTCACGGTATTCAGCACCTCCTCGATCTCGACCAGACCGGCGCCGGTCAGTTCGCCTAGATCATCCCCCGACAGCCCACCCCGGGCCGTCGCCAGCAGCCCGACAAGGTCTTGCTCAACATCTGTGCCCTTGAGGAGTAGACGCTTGAGTTCGGCTTGGCCCAGCCGTTGCAGATCCCGCGCGTGCGGGGACATGCCGAGTTCCCGCACGATCCCCGGATTTCGTAGCGGATGCCAGTCCGGCACATCGTCGGGGATCGGCGGGTTCGGCCGACCGGCCACGACCACCCGCATCCCGGCCGGCGGGTCCGCCGGCAGGAGCCCGGCAATGCTGTGCGAGCCCGGACCGCTGATCGTGCTGCGGTCCTCGTCCAGGCCGTCGACCAGCAACACCAGCCGTACCCCCCGCTGCCGACAAGCCCGCGCGGCCTGGGCGAGCAGGTCCAGCAGCCAGGCCTCCCGCAACCCCTCGTCGACCACCGTCGGCCGCTGCTCGCCGGTCAGTGCGGTCAGCTGCTCGCTCACCGCTTCCGTGAACGCCGTCCTGGTATCTGAGCCGGCCAATCGGGCAGTGATGAAAAACGCCACCATCTCCACCCGCGACCGGACTTGATCCGGCGGGTTCAGCACGAACGTCGACAACAACGCCGACTTACCCGCCCACGGCCCCGCCTGCCACCACACATACGGGCCCCGCTGTTCCTGCAGGCAGAACCCGGCCAACTCCGCCAACTCCGGGTCCCGGTCCTGCAGCCAGGGTGGGACGATCCGGCGGACCTGCTCCAGATACGCCGACCGCGGCGCCGCCGACGGCCTCGATCTGGACAGGAAAACATTCACCGTCCCGGCCGTACCGATCCCAACCCCGCCCTGCTCACCATGCCCGACTACTCCCGACCCGGGCGTGTCCTGCCACCACGGCACCCCAGAGAGAGCGCCGGGATCACCGGGTCCGGTCAGTGGCCGGGCCGACCCGGCCGGTGAGGGTCCGGCTCCTCCCACGGCCGGCGGCCGATGTTCACGGTGCCGGCCTGCCCGATCGCGGTAGCGGCATCATGCGCGGTCGCGGTCACCCCACCGGTGAACACCGCCGAACCCGGCGCGGCCAGCACCTGCGTACCCGTCGCCGGCTCCGCCCGGCGGATCTGCTCCACCAACGCGGTCACCGTCTGCGCGAACGCCTCGTCCCGACGCGCGGCCGCCGCCACCGCCAACTCGACCTGCTGCCGCGTCAGCTCACTGACCTGCCCCGACCCGTCAGCCGCCTCCTGCGCGAGATCCTCGAGCACCGGCTCACCCAACTTGGCCAGGACGATCTCGTGCAAGCGGTCTGCGCTCGCGTCGATCGCCGCATCGACCGTCTCATCCACCCGGCCCGCCGCACGCCGTGCCTTCCGCACCGCCCACGCGATCGCCATCCCGGCAACCACCGAAGCCTCCACCACCGGCACCCCAGTACCTCCCGGAAACAGCGCACCCCACTGCGGGCCAGTCCCGGACCACCGTACCGACCCGCCTACAACGCGCCGTCACCCGAACAGGCGACCCTGAGCCCACCCTTCAATGCAGACGATCTTCGAACATCCGTGCACCGGCGCGAGTGTGGTGACCACCACGTCCCGGCCAAGGAGAAGGGGACGACAGGGTTTCGAGGGCGTCGCCTCACCCGCCGGGCGATGGTTCGGTTGCCAGGAGCAGGGCGAAATCCTGCTCGAGGTACGTGCGTAGCGCGTCGAGATAGTCCGGATCCGTGCGGTCGACGTCGCGAGACCACAGGCTGAACTCTTCGGCGTCCGCGGGCGGCGCAACCGCGATCGAGAACTCCTCGGTCGCGTTCACGGTCTCGACGACATCGGCCAGGTAGCTCTGGTAATCCGGGTCTGCGGACACCACTTCGAGGCGCCCACCGTCGTAGCGGAGCGCACCGATGTCAATATTCTGACCACCCCACTGATCGATGCGCTGAACGCCGTAGACGCTGGCTGTTGCGGTTTCGTCTGCCATGTGCGTGTCCTCAGTTGAGACGAAGCTGGAGCGAGTCGAGAATGTCCGGGGAAGTATTGGGCCGGACAGGTGTCGTGGTGGCCGGCGGCGGGCTCATCGCACGGAACTCCTCGCCGTACGTGTCCACCAAGGCGAAGATCTCGGTCGAGGTGACCTCCGACTTGTCATCGGGCTTCGCAGCGGCCCGCAGGAGCAGGTCGATGAGCTGCTGTCGGCAGACGTCCAACCTGGCCCGCTGAGCGGGGGTGGCCTGCTTCGAGAAGTCCTGCATCCGCTTCACCAGTTCGATGGCCTGCACGCGGGCGTCCGCACGGAACAGACGCGCGGCCTCCAGACCGGCCAGCCAGGCGTGCTTTTCGACCGGCTGTCCGAGGTAGACGGGGCGGTTGACCCCCGTGCCGTCCTTCTGATAGGCGTCCCGGTTCAGCAGGAACATGCAGGCCTGATTGTAGTCCGGGTGGTTCGGTCCGATCTTCCCCTGTTCGAGTTGCTTGATCAGCCAGAACTGGTAGTTGTGCGTGTTCTCGTGAATCACGGTCTTCAGAACCTGATCGAACTTGTCCAGATGGCGGTCGCTGACCTCGATGACGCCTTGGCTGGGCAGGAACCCGCCAGTGCGGTACGCCACCTTGCCGTCGCTGCCCCGCACCGGTTCGGCATGGAAGAGGCGAAGGGTCGGTCGCGCATCCCTCGGCAGACCCATCACATTGCACTGCAGCTCGATGGCCCATTCCAGGGCGTCGACGCGCTCGGCGGTCGACTTTGTCTCCCAATCCCGGTTTTCCTGCGACAGTGTGTTTCGCAACCGGTTCAGGACCTGGTTGCGCATCTGCTGGTCGCGGGCGGCGAAGACCGGGTCGAGTGGGAGCTGTTTGTACAGCATGTCCAAGGCCGCCTTGCGCCGCTGCGCCGGCCGGTAGAGCACCCCGGAACGCAGGGCGATGAGCATCTGGGCCTTCTCCTCGAAGGACATCCTGGCGAGCTTTACGCCCGTAGGGTCGCTCTCGATGTCGGTCACGGCGGCGGCGCAGTCCTGAACCGCGGCGGCTCGGAGCCGGTCGAGACCCTGGCGCAGGCGAGCGGCCCCCTCCGGGTTCTTGACCTTCATCAGCGCCGCGAGAATCCGGTCGTGGTCCAGCGGACGGTCCTTGAGGTAGCCGAGGACCTCCGGGAGCAGTCCGTTGATCTCCTTGGCCCTGATCGAGGACACCCGGATCGCCTCCTCCCATGCGGCGGGGCTCATCTGGGTTCTTCGACCCGCCAGGTCGGTGAGCTCGGCGGTCAGCACCCGCGCGATCTCCTCGGCATGATTCGACCGGGTCGCGTTGATCGCCCGGATGTCGTTCTGCGTCTTGGTGACGATCGTGCGGGCCGCGGTGGAGACCTGGGTGACCGGCGGGTCCTGCGTACGTCTGGTCCGGGTCAACGGCGACTGCGGCACCGGCGGCACCACCGGCGGCCGGCTCGGCGATTGCCTGACCGTGGATGCGGCCGTGGCCACGGGCGGCACCGGGTCGGCGGCGAGCTTCTTGGCCGGCGTGGTGCGCTTCTTCTTCCGGGACAGCGCCTTGCGTAGCGAGTCGTATGACATGCCGATTCCTCCGTTGCTCAGACGCCGGCCCGGTAGGCCAGTACCAGGCCGACGCCGGTGAGCGCGCTCTTGTCGCCGTCCAGCCGCAGCGTCAGCCCGTTCACGCCTAGGGACAGCCCGGATGTCGTCAGCAGCTTGCCGTCGGGCAGCGCGGTCTGCCGGTCCCCGTCGAGCAGGAACCGGGCGGCTCCGCCCGGGGTCAGCTGGTAACGGGCGTAGATGCCGGTGATCTGCCGGCCGCTGATCTCCGGCAGCAGGTCCGCGGTGATCGGCAGCACCAGCTCGTCGGTGCCGTCGCCCTGGAACTGCTGCCAGGCGTCCGGGAAGTCGGTGGCCACGTCGAAGTAGCGGGCCGCCGGATGCGGCTTGAGCATGCCCTTGACCGCGGTGGCGAAGCTCTCCCCGCCGGTTTCGGCGCTGTATTTGACGGTGACGCTCACGTCCAGCAGTTCGGCCGGTGGCCGGTGCCCGCCGGTGTCCAGCCGCCACCGGGAGACCACCCCGGTGCCCTCGAACGGCAGATAGCGCTCGTCGTCGAAACGCAGCTCGAACAGGCCGTTGTTGTCCCGGCCCGGCTCGAGGTCGGACAGGGCGATCTGCTGGCTGGCCCGCCAGTCGCTGCGCAGCGTCGCCGGCGGCGAGCCCTGCGGCTCCAGCAGGAATTTGACCGCCCTCGGGTCGGGCCCGGTCACCGTCCGGTTGTCCAGTTGGGTGAGGGTGGCGTTGATCCCCACGGGCCCCTGGTCGGTGTCGAACGAGACGCTGAGCGTACGGATCTGACGCCGGTAGTGGCCGGGGAAGTCCCGGTCGAACAGCGCCTCAGTGAGGGCGAACTCGCAGCGCCCGGTGTTCTTCAGCGCCAGCAGGGCCAGCGGGTCCAGGTCGAGCAGCGAGACCCGCTTGGTGATCTCCAGGCCCCGGCGGTTGCCGTCGGCGTACGCCTTCGCCAGCCGCTCCAGATCCAGTGCCAGGTTCTCGCCGGCGAGCAGGCCCTGGCGCCGGCTCTCCCAGGAGGTGGGCCGGATGAAGCCGCCGTCGCCGTCGTCGGCGCCCTGCTCGAACTGGTACGCGCGCTCGGCGGCGCGGGCCGTCTCGTACGCAAGGTGGTAGGTCTGGAAATACATGCCGGAGAGCCGGCCGGCCATCCACTGGTAGAGCTGGGCACCGGCGAACTTGCCGGTCAGGAACGTGGCGACCGCCTCGTTGTTGGCCGCCTGCAGGTCGAGGATGTCGAGCTCGCGCTGCGCGATCGCCACCTGCTGCTCGGCCACCGCCACCTGGTAGCCGGTCTGGACCACGTCGGTGCGCGCGGTGGCCAGCTGCACGGTCCAGTCCTCGACCGTGCGGGCCTGGTCGGCCTGGATGCCGAGGATCTCGCCGAGCATGCTCAGGCCCTCGCCCAGCGTCGAGGCGACGTCCGCCCCGACCTCCAGCGCGCCGCCGAACTCCTCGCCGCCCTCCTTGAGGCCCATGATGAACGGCCCGATCAGCGTCTCCGGCACGCCCTTGGCGATCGCGGCACCGATCTTGAGCCCGCTGGCGGCGAGGTGGGCGTTGGCGCCGGCGGACATCATCTCGATCTGCGCCTGCTGCACCGCGGACAGCCCGGCCGCCAGCAACTGTTCGTAGTGCTGGACGCGGCCGGCGGCACCGTCGCGCGCGGCCCGCATCTCCAGCAGGTGCTGCGCGGCGATGCTCACCTCGGCCTGTTTGGTGCCGCGGTTGAGGGCCAGGATCGCCGCCTCGTGGCGCTGCTGCAGCAACGCCAGCTCCTCGGCGTCGCGCTTCTCCGTCGTGGCCAGCAGGTCGCCACCGAACTGGCGCAGCCGCTCGACCAGGTCCTGGGCCTTACGCAGCAGCACGTCGAACCGGTAGTGCGGCAGTGGCACGGCCGGGCCGGTCGCCACCTCGTCCGGCGCCAGGCCGGCGGCCGCGCCGCGCACCAGCGCCAGCACGTCCGCCGGCGGCTCGAACAGGGGTACGGGACGGCTGACGCCCATGATGTCCAGCGACTGCCGGATCTTGCGCAGCCGGTCCTCGACCCGGGTCCAGTACTCGAAGAACGTGCTGTTGTCCGGCACGTAGAAGTAGGGGTTGGCCACGCCCGCGTGCACCGATCCGGCGCCCTGCAGCAACGTGCCGCCGCCGGTCAGGTGGTCGAGCGCGGCCGGCTGATCGGCCGGCGCGGGGTCGAGTACTGCCACGCTGGCCGCCGGCGGCAACGCCCGCGCGCCCAGGTCGTAGGGTCGAGGGCCGAGCAGGTCGTAGGCGAGGATGTAGAGCATCCGCGCCTCGTCGAGGCTTTCCGCGGTGTATTGGCGGAACAGCAGGTCGGCCCAGTCGAGCACGTTGTCGATGTAGGCCATCACCACCGAACGCCGGTAGGCGCCCGGGCGCAGCTCGGCGATCGCGTGCGGGTCGAACGGGTCGTCCAGGTAGGCCTTGACCAGGCTCCCCCGGTCGCCCATCAGGTCGTACTGGCGGCCGAGCCGGGCGATCAGCGCGACCCGCTCGCCCAGGCTGCGCACCACCTCGGTGGGTGCCGGCACGGCCAGCGCCGCGCTCACCGCGTCCAGCCCGGCACCGGCCAGCTCGTCGAGGGCGGCCAGTTCGGCGGCGGTCAGCTCCCGGGCCTGGTTGAAGGCCGGGGCCATCGAGGCCACCGTGCGCAGCACCGGTTCCAGCGCGCCGCGCACCGCGTCGTCGCCCAGCTCGTCCAGGTCGCCGCGGCAGCCGGCCACCAGGGCGTCCACGTCGACGGCCAGGAACGGCAGGAACCGCCAGTAGTCGGTGCGCTCGGTCGGGTCGAAGACGTACTCGTACCAGCGGCGCGCCTCGGCGAAGCGCTGGGCGCCGTTGAGCGCCTGGGCGATCAGCAGCGGCGCGTGGAAGAAGATCTCCCAGTAGTAGCCGCCGTTGGCGCTGGTGAAGTCCAGGTGGGAGCTGGCCGGCACCCCGGTGGTCAGCGCCGACGAGGTGACCCGGATCGTGGTGGCGTCGGAGTGGGTCGCGCTGAACCCGGGCAGCTCGTCGATCTGCTGGGTCTGCGGGGTGAGCAGCGCGTCCACCCCGCCGACCAGCAGCCGGCGGTTCAACTCGTACGCGGTGCTGGAGGTCAGCCGGATGATCTCGTGCGGCAGCGCCGCGATCTCGTAGGGCGATGTGCTCGATGCCGGATAGGCGGCGTACCGGCCGCCGGCGACGAAGAAGTACAGCACGTCGTCGGTGTCCATGGTGCCGGCCAGCAGCGCGGGGATCTCCGCCGGCAGCCCTCGCCAGCTGCCCCGGATCGGCGCGAACGACAGCGGCGTGTCCAGCTCGGCGCCCTCCGGCAGCGGCGCGTACCGGGATCCGCTGAGCACGTAGCGCTGCCCGTTGCGGCGAAACGCCCCGGTGATCGGCTGGGCCATCTTCTTCGGGTAGCCGTCGTCGATGAAGTCGGGGACCGCGTCCGCGGTCACCGTGTACCGGACGAACTCGTCGCCCGCGGTCAGGTAGAGGTGTTCACCGTCGCGGTAGGCCGCGTCCACCCGGTTGGCGCGGTTGATGGTGGTCGCGACGATGCCCAGGCTGAAGTTCGGTCGCTGGTGGTCGTCCTGGCCCGGGGCCAGCACGACGTGCAGGTTCTCGGTGCTGCTGAACTGCACCAGGCCATTGGCGTAGGGCATGGACGGCCCGGACGGCGTCTGGGGCAGGCCGATCTCGTTGCCGGCCAGCGGCAGCAGGGTGGCCTCACCGCCGGGTGCCACCGCCAGGTACTGGTCGCCGAAGATCAAAAAGGCCCGATTGCCGGCGTACGCGGCGGTGTCCGGCCGAAGCTCGGGGGCGATCGGCCACACCAGGCTCAGTTCGCGCCCGACCGTCAGGTCGGCCGAGGTGGACACCACGTTCGCGGTCCGCGAGTAGAAGTATTCGGTGCCGTCGGCATCGGTGCAGGCGATGTCGATCCGCGACCAGGGTGGCAGGTTCTCCGTGTTGGCGGCGATGCGTCGGGGATAGCCGGGGTCGAGCTGGCCCAGGGCGTCGGCCGGGTAGCGGTAGTACTCCGAGCCGGAGAACACGAACAGGTGATCGCGGCGGGCCAGTACGGCGTCCACCTTTCCGGTGCGAATCAGGTTGGTGTCGATCAGACCCCACCGTTCGCCGATCGCCTGGGTGGCCCGGCCGGTGCTCGCCTTGCCCGGCGGCGCGGTGACGAAGCGCCGGCCGGTGTTGTCGAAGCACACCAGATACGTGCCGGCCAGCTCGAACGCCGCGTCGATGCGCTCCCAGGTGGTCGGCAGCCGCAGCTCGTTGCCGCGCAGCTGCTGCAGGGTCGCCGGCTCGGCCGGCGAGATGATCGGCCGGCACAGGAAACTGCCACCCTTGTGGTCGACGCTGACCCACGGCCCGTCCTCGGAGTCGGCCGGGGCGTTGAACCGCACCACCCGAAGATCGATCGGGCTGGTGTCCGGCTCGGCGAAGATCCGGCTCAGGTCGGCGGTCTTGGGCGGGAACACCGGGTCGCCCGAGCGCAGCCCGTACAGCTCGGGGGTCAGCGTGAAGCACGAGCCGACGCTCGCGCCCGCCACGGTGTAGGAGCAGGAGACCACGATCGCGTCGTGGTCACCGGGCGGACCGCCCGGCACCGACCGCGACGCCTGCACGTTGAGGTTGACCTCGGAGATCGGACCGTCCTGGGCCGTGTCGATCGCGAGCACCTGGGCCGGCACCCAC
Source organism: Actinoplanes sp. L3-i22 (assembly GCF_019704555.1). NCBI lineage: Bacteria > Bacillati > Actinomycetota > Actinomycetes > Micromonosporales > Micromonosporaceae > Actinoplanes > Actinoplanes sp. L3-i22. The sequence goes on along the minus strand of NZ_AP024745.1, from coordinate 4,603,626 downwards.
TGCTGGTTGAGGTTGCCGAACGAGTAGAGGATCCGGACCCGGTACTTCGGCGGCGGCGCCGTCACCTTCTGCGCGTCGCCGTCGTGGGTGGCGACGATGACGGTCTTGGCCGGGTCGTCGGGCAGCACCGTCTCGATCACCGGCCAGAAGACGAACACCCGGCCGAACGCGTGGACCGGGTCGACCCGCTCCGCGTCGATCTGCACGTCGACCTTGAGCCACGGATCCCAGGAGGCGGAGATCTTGTCCCCGTCGCGGAACTCGGCGCTGCGGTAGTAGTAGCGCCGCGGCTCGGTGCGGGTGCGGCCGAACAGCACCAGCCGCCGGGTACCGGCCGGCACGTCGTCGGGGACGTACACGTAGCCACCGGCGATCGCCAGCCGGGAGACCTCGGTGTATTCGTCCAGGTAGCGTTTGTACGCCGTGCGGACCGCCGCGTCGGTGATCTCGCCCTGCAGCAGGTCGTTGGCCAGCGCGTGGAAGGCCGGCGTCTGGTGATCGCGCAGCTCGGGGCGCAGGTAGTTCTCCGGGTAGAGGAAGACCTTGCGGTTGGCCTCCCAGACCCGGTAGTTGCGCATCCAGCTCCACCAGCGCTTCAACCGCTGCCGCACCGCGTCCGGGTCGGTGCCGGCGGGCAGCGTGACCGCCTCCAGGTCGAGCAGACAGCGGTGCAGGAACAGCTGGGTCGCCGCGATCGCCTCCCGCACCCGGGAGGTGGTGCCGGCGCTGCCCATGTCGACGTCGATGAGCAGCCGCTCGAACAGCTCCCGCGAGGAGCTGAATTCCGGGTGCTGCTGGATCACCGCGGGGACCAGGGCGTCACGCTTGAGCACGTTGAGCTCATTGTGCATCTGCGCGGACAGGGTGACCCAGTCGGCGGCGCCGGTGCGGCGCTGCAGCATCCGCTGCAGTGCGTCCGCGGCGGCGTCCACGTCCACGGTGCTGCCGTAGAGCTTCGACCAGACCTCGGCGTGCACCTGGCTCAGCGGCGCGCCCAGCCGGTCGGTGAGCGCGAACGCGTCGGCCAGCGCGAGCAGGAACTCGATCTCGAACCGGGGTTCCTCGCCGGTGGCCCGGGTGAACAGGGCGCTGTTGCGGCGGGCCCAGCGCAGCTGCTCGGCGTCCCAGCCGAACAGCTGTGACAGGTACGCGTACGGGTCCTCGGCCCCGTCGCTCAGCACCGTGGCGAGCCCGTCCGGGTGGGCCCGGGCCAGTTGCACGAACCGGGCGATGGTGTGCACGTCGCTGAGCCGGTAGTCGGCCGTGGACGACCAGCGGTGCGCGAACTGTTGCGGGAAGGTGCGCTCGATGCGGTCGTAGCGGCCCTCGGCGTAGCGCACGTAACGCTCGCCCTTGACCAGGTAGGTGCGGCCCTCGAAGGTGAAGGCGCCGTCCGGGCCCTGCTCGAAGTCGTCCGGCAGCTCACCCCAGTCGTCGACGACGGTGCGCGGGAAGCCCTCCTCGGCCAGGGCCGGCCGGTCCTGCTCGGCTGCGGTGAGCGCGCCGGCCGGATACCGCACGTACTGGCCTGCGCGGAACGCGTACAGCTCGCCGGCCGGTGCCACGAAGGCGGCGTCGATGCCGGGCGCGCCGGTGGTGAACGCGTTGCCGACGGTGCCCCAGGCGCCCTTGACCGGCAGCAGCTTGCCCCGGTCGAGGAAGTCCCGGCCCTTGAACAGGTAGCTCCGGTTGTCCGGCAGGTGGATCGCGGCGTCCAGGCCGTCGGCGAACTCGTCCGGCAGCGGCGGCAGGCCCAGCTCGTGCGGCAGGGCGTCGCCGATCGACTTCGGGTAGCCGTCGTCGACGCTCGTCTGGTCGGGGCCGGAGTAGCGCACGTACTGGTCGCCCGAGAACAGGTAGGTGCGCCCGTCGGCGACCAGCGCGGCGTCGACCCGCTGCCGCTCGGCGATGGTGTTGCGCACCCGGCCCAGCGCGGCGATGCCGACGGTGCCGCTCATCCGGTGCGAGACGACGTGGCAGACCCCGCCGATGAACAGGTACACGGTGCGGTCGTTGGCCACCACCGCGTCGATGCCATCGAGGGCGTCCTCGAACGACTCGGGCAGGTTGGCGAACGGCTCCTCGGTGCGCAGGTTGCCGGCGATGCGCTTGGGATAGCCGGGGTCGACGTATTGGTAGTCGGGCCCGGTGTAGCGGACATAGTTCTCCCGCGAGAACAGGTAGGTGTGCTCGCCGCGCCACACGAACGCGGCATCCACCGTCGCGCCGCCGCCGGCCGGGATGAACGGGTTACGCGAGAGCCCCCAGCGCTCGCGCACCTGCGCCGGCGGCGCGAAAACCCCGTCGGCGTAGCGGGCGTAGCGCTCGCCGGCGAAGAAGTAGGTCGCGCCGTCGGCCGCCGTGAAGGCGGTACGCAACCGGTCCTCGGGCCGGCCGGCCAACAGCTGGCCGAAGCCGGGCCACACCCGCTCGATCGGGCGCGGATAGGACCACGCGTCGGTCTTCTCGTTGTAGGACAGGCACTGCCGGTCCCGCAGCAGCAGCATGGTCTCGCCCTCGAACAGCACCGCGTCGGGAATGCCGAAGTCCCCGGGCGCCTGCCAGTGACCGGCGTCGACGCTGATCGGGTAGCCGTCGTCGGGCCTGCGATAGTCGCAGCCGGAGTAGGCCACGCACCGCATCCGCCCCGCGTCGTCGGGCTTCTCGAACAGGTACGTCACGCCGGCCCGTACGTAGGCCAGGCCCACGCTGGTCAGCCCGGCCCATTCACCGATCGGCCGCGGGTCGCCCTCGATCGTGGTGGCGGCCGCGTCCGGATACACCACGAACTGGTCGTCGCTGAACAGGTAGGTCTTCCCGTCACGCCCCACGAACGCCGCGTCCACCACGTTGTTCTGGAAGATCGTGTTGCGGGGCCGGCCCCACTCCTCGGTGATCGGGTACTCCCGGTTGAGCCGGACGTTGAAGCACGACGGCCCCTGGAACAGGTAGGTGTTGCCGTCCGCGCCGGTCAGCACCGCGTCCAGGCCGGTGCGGAACTTCGCCGGCACGGTGCGCAGCGTGCGCGGCCTGAACGGTGTCGCGCTGACCGAGCGCCCTTCCAGGGCGGAGCGGCGCATCCAGCCCTCCGGCTTCTGCACCAGCACCGAGCCGTTCTCGAGGAAGGCGCAGCTCATGCCCGGCAGGCACGCGATGTCGTCGTAGCGGCGGTAGGCGCTGGCCGACACCACGTGGCAGGTGCCACCGCGTACCAGGTAGGTGTTGCGCCGGTCGGCGAAGGCGGCGTCCACCGCGTCCAGCGTCACGTCGAGCGCGGCCAGCCCCGGTTCGGAGCTGAGCTGCCCGAGCGCGCGCGGGTACCCGTCCTGCACCACCGCATAGTCGCCGCCGCCGTAGCGCACGTACTGGTCGCCGGAGAACAGGTAGGTGTAGCTGCGGGGCACGTCGACCCCGTCGACGCTCTCGGTCACGTCGGTGACCAGCGCGGCGTCCACCCGGCCGGTGCGCCCGATGTGGTTGACGACGTGGCCGAAGAACGTGCCGGTCGTACGTGGATAGCCGTCGTCGACCTGGGTGTAGTCGCTGCCCGAGTAGCGCACGTACTGGTCGTCGTGGAACAGGTAGGTGCGCCCGTCCGGAGCCACGAACGCGGCGTCGACCGCGGTGAACGGCAGGCTGTCCCAATGCGCGAGCAGGCGCTGCGGCTCGGACCACCAGCGGTGCCGGGCGTCGAAGACGATGAACCGGCCCTCGGAGAACAGGTAGGTGCGCTCGTCGCGGCCGGTGAAGACCGCGTCGACCGGTCCGAACTCGATGCCGTCGGGCAGGTTCCACCAGTTGTCGGTCTGCGGCTTGGGGTAGCCGGCGTCGGCGGTGGTGTAGTCGGCGGAGGAGTAGCGCACGTAGAACCGGGAGCCGTCGCCGAAGACCTTGGTGCGTTTGCCTTCCTGCCGCACGGTCAAGGTGATGCCCTGCTCGGTGCGGATGCGCCACTCGGGCGCCGCGCCCTGCGCGTCGGCGGGGGTGAGCCCGTACTCGGCGAGCCGGTTGCGCAGCGCCGGGGTCACTGTGCTCGGGTCCAGCCCCGGCGGCAGGTCGAACAGCAGCCCGCCCACGCCGAACAGGTAGGCCCGGCCGTCGAGCACCACCGACGCGTCCACCCGGTCCAGCCCGCCCCAGTCCCGGCGGATCAGGCGCGGATAGCCGGAGTCGACCACGGCGTAGTCGGCGCTGGAGTAGCGCAGATAGGTCTCGCCGCTGAACACGTACGTCTTGCCGTCGAGCCCCACGAAGCCGGCGTCCACCTTGCCGCCGGGCAGTGCCGGGCGCAGCACACCCCACCGTTGCGCGGTGGGCACCACCGCGGCGTCCGAGCCGCCCAGCGCGACCGTCCGGTCGTCCTTGAACAGGTGGGTCACGCCCTCGGCGTCGACGAACGCCGCGTCGACCCGGCTTTCGAACGCCGGCGGGACGTCGGCGATCCGGCGCGGGTAGCCCTCGTCGGCCCGGACGCCGTCGTTCTCGACGCAGTCGGAGTACGCGAGCTGCTGGTCACCGGCGAACAACCGGACCACCGGCCCGTCGGCCGCGGCGGCGTCGATCCGGCTCGCGTGCTCGAAGTTGTTGCGGACCTTTCCCCAGAACTCGGCGATCGGCTGCGGCGGCCGGCCGGACCCGCCGGCCAGCCACTGGTCGCCGGCGAACAGGTGGATCCGGTTGTCGCGGTCCTGGAAACAGGCGTCGATCGCGGCGCGGAAGGCCGCCGGCAACGGCGCGCCCAGCTCCTCCCGCTCCCACCACTGCGCGGTGTCGCGCGGGTAGCCCTCGTCGACCACGTCGAAGTCGGTGCCCGAGTAGCGCACGTACTGGTCGCCGCAGAACAGGTAGGTGTGGCCGTCGGCGTCGACGAAGCCGGCGTCGAGGCGCGCCGGGTCGTCGAAGTTGTTGCGGATCCGGCCCCAGAGCTGCTCGCGCGGCACCCAGCGGGTGCTGCCCTTCGCGCGGGTGAACGCGTGCGAGGCGCCCTGCGCGTCCCGGCCGACCAGCCATTCGGTGCCGGCGTCGTAGCGGAACGCGGCGTCCATCCGCACCAGCGGTTCGAACCGGGCCGACAGCTGCGGCAGCGGCTTGGGCGCCGGGTCGGCCAGGGCGTAGGTGCTCGCCGAGTAGGTCCAGTAGGCCCCGGCGCTGAACGCGTAGATCGTGCCGTCGAAGCTGTCCAGCACCGTGTCGAAGCGGGTCACCCCGGGCGGCAGCACCAGATGCTCGCCGAACTTGCCCACCAGGTCCTGGTCGGTGAACACGGCGGCGATCTCGGCCGGATCCAGGCCGAGCTTGCCGGCCAGCAACGCGAACCGGCGCACCCGCCGGAAAGCGAACCGGAAGTGCGGATCGGCCGGGACCGCCCGCACCTGGCCGCCGGCGGCGTCGGCGGCCGCCAGCACCGGTGCCAGCAGGACGTCGAGCGCCTGCGCCGGGCCGCCGGTCACCGCCTCGGCGATCGCGGCGGCCGGGCCGGCCGGCACGCCGAACGCGTCGGCCAGCGCACCGGCGAAGGCGTCGCGCTGCGCCTGCGCGCAGTCGGTCAGGCGCGCGCCGATCTCGGTGATCGCCGCCTGCTGTTCGCCCGCCACGGCGTGCAGCACGAAGAAGATGTCGGTGCGGTAGTCCTCCAGCCCGGGCAGCGCGAAGTCCAGCGCGTTGCCGGCGTTGCCGAAGTACGCCAGCCAGTCCGGCGCCACCGCACGGGCCTCGTCGAGCAGGCCCATGCCGGTCAGCTGCGCGACGAGCTGATCCTGCTCGTCGCCGGTGAGGCCGAGCTCGGCGAGCGCCTCGCCGCTGATCCGGTACGGCCGCTGGTCGTCGAGCACCGTGGCGATCTGATCGAAGACGGTCCGCTGTTCCCCGTCGGTGAAGCCGGCGCCGAGGTCGAGCACCGCGTCCGGGTCGGCGAACAGCGCCTCGTCGCGCACCCGATCGTCGCTCAGACAGGTGGCTTGCAGCGCCGTGAGCACCCGCTGGCCCATCGCGGCGTCGGCGAGCGGCACGAAGTCGTCCGGGGTGAACGTGTACAGCTCGGCCCGCAACGCGGCGATCTGCGCCCGCATCGCGTCCAGGACGGCCCTACGGTGCGGATAGAACGCCAGGGCGAGCCGGAAGTCGGCGACGGCCAGCCGCTGCAGGGCCGGCTTGTCCCGGTAGGCGCCGGCCTCGTCGAGGTAGCCGTTGAACCGCAGGCTCTCGGTCAGCGCCGCCAGCTGCGCCCCGCTCAGCCGCAGGTCGGCGAAGATCTGCGGGTCGATCAGCAGCGGCTGCGCGCGGAAGCCGGCCATCCGGGCGTCGAGCAGCTGCCACACCGATGCGGCGACGTCGTCGAGGTCGACGTTGACGGCGAATTGCGCGAGGTTCGCGGCGTCCAGGAAGAAGTCGGGTTGCCGCAGGTCGCCGGCCTCGTCCAGGTAGCCGTTGAAGATCAGGTTGTGGTAGAGCTCGGCCTGTTGTGGCGGCGTCAGGTTGTCCAGCGCCACCAGGTCCGACGGGAACAGCGACGCGGTTCCGTTGACCACCGAGCTGATCGTCTTGAACAGCATCTCGGCGCACACGCTGAAGTCGCTGGCCAGACGCAGGCCGGCGGTGGACTCGACGGCGAGAGTGCCGTCGGCCCGCAACACCCCGAGGTGCACCAGGTTGGCGTAGATCTTCGCGGTGAGCCGCTGGTCCAGGCCCAGCCCGGTGAAGTCCTCCGCGGCCAGCACGCCCAGGTCGCGTACCGCGTCGTAGGCCGCGGCCGGCACCCCCGCCGGGTCCAGGCGCAGCAGCCGGTCGTCGCGGCCGGAGACCACGGCCGTGTCGTAGGCGGTCAGCACGTCGTGGATCACCGTCGCGGCGCGTTCGGAGAACCGATCCGAGACGAACACCTCGGCGCTCAACGCCACCGGGTCGAAGGCGCGCCGGATCGTCTCCAGCACCGCGACCTGCTCGCCGTCGGCCGGCTCCGGGCGCCCGCCGAGGATCTCGGCCAGCTCGCTCGCGGCGAACCCGGTGGCCTGCATCCAGCTCACCACGGCGAACAGCACCTGGGAAAGCCACAGCCCGGCCGCCGGATCGCCGCCCGAGAGCACCCGGTAGTAGTCGCGCGTGCCGGCCGGCGCCGCGCCCAGCACCACGAACGTGCTGTAACGCGGCAGCGACGGGTCGCTCTCCAGCGCCACCAGCACGTCGAACAGCTCGTCGACGGCGATGCCGAGTGCCGTGGCGAGCCGGGCCACCCGGCGCAGCAGCGTGATCTCCGCCTGCCCGATCTCCCCCCGGTCGAACGGGCTCGGCTGCTGCGCGCTGTACCGCTCGCGGTAGCGCCGCACGATCGTGGCGATGTCGCGCTCGGCGACCTCGACGGCTGCGGCCAGCCGGGCCCGGTAGTCGCGGTTGCGGGGCGCCATCAGGTCCCCCGCGCACCCCTCGATCACCGCCGGGTCCACCGCACCGGCCAGCTCGCAGACCTGCTCAGCGGTCAGGTCGTGCTCGCGCCGCAGCCGCACCGCGACGGCGACGGTGCGCAGCGCCGCCGCGTCGATGCGCCCGGCGCAGCAGTTCGTCACGACCAGGCCGAGGTCGGTCAGGCTCAGCCCGCTCATCCGCGCCAGCCGGATCAGCCGGTGGGCCGGCTCGAACCAGTCCACCCCGACGGCGCCCGCCCCGGCGGCCGGCTCGATCCGCGTGCCGTCGGCGGCCATCGTCACCGCCTGCGGGCTGATCGCGACCAGCTCCCGCACCTGGGCGCCGGGCAGGCCGGTAGCCGCGCTGAACCGCACGACGTCCTGCAGGTCGGCGAGGACGCCGTCGGCGGGCAGCCCGTAGGCGGTCCGGACGGCGGCCTCGTCCGGCAGCTGCGTGGTCACCACCGCGACGTCCTCGGCGGACAGGCGCAGGTACTCCCGGGCCACCAGGTCGTGGTCCGCCTCGGCCGCGAACAGCCGGTACAGCTCCTCGGGCGTCACCCGCAGATAGCTCAGGCAGCTGCGCAGCCGCTCGTTGCGCAACGAGAACGGCAGCCCGAACGGGTGAATGCCGGTGCGCAGCGTCTGGTAGGGGTCGGTGCCGACCAGCCGCTCCAGGACCTCGTTGACGATGTCCAGATAGGGCGTCTCGACGAACGTGTTGTCCGCGTCGAGCACCACACTGCGCAGGTCCGGCCGGCGCTCCAGCAGCGACGGCCGGTCGAAGGACTCCTCGATCAGCCCGAGCAGCTCGACCAGGTAGGCCGCCGGGGAACAGACGGATCGCGCGTCGTCGTCCGTCCTGAAGTTCAACTCGCCGAACAGCTGCTCGTAGCTGGGTGATGAATCGTTCTTCAACACGGATCCTCCCCCGGGGTGACGGAAGCATGACCGCATGCAACGCTACGAGCGCCCCGGCGGCGCGCCACATCAGCCCATCGGCCGATGTCACCGCCCGGCTGCAAGAACCTTCACTCCAATGCGGACGAACACGCATTGCGCCGCCATCGGTCGAACAGGTCATAAGCGGAACCGCGGCACGTGGCGAGGCACACCAAGACCCGATCAAAATCAAACGACGATTTCCGGGTACGCAGGTGGCCACGGCAACGCGCAGCAGCCGCCCCATCGGACACCGCCGATCGCCCGCGGCCGATGCGCACCCAGCGTTCTACCGATCCGGTGCAGGGGCGCCCGATCCCGGCGTCCCCGCACCTTTCCCCTGGTCAGCTCCCCGGCCCCCTGTTCAGCCGCCGGGGACAGCAGCAGCTCTACGACGGCGCTGCAGACGCAGTGCGCCACCAACGGATGGCACACCATCGACGACGCATCCTGACGAATCCCGTACGTCAGTACCCGCGCAACGCCGGGAGGTGGATCGACGTCACTGTTCGCTTCGGGCCAGCACGCGCATGGCGATGTCGACCGAGGCGTGCAGGTCGGCGCGGCTGGCACCGGCGCCCGCGTGGACGGCATGGCCTTCGCTGAGCGCCATGACGAAGCGGGCCAGCGCAGCGGGGTCGACGCCGGCCGGGAGGTCGCCCTCAGCGGCCGCGCGGGACAGGCGCTCCCGCAGCGCGGCCTCGGTGGCGGCGCGGCCGGCGGCCAACGCCTCGGAGATGCGCGCGTTCTCCGGGGAGCAGGCCAGGCCGCCCTGGATGGAGAAGCAGCCGGCGGGTTTGCCGTCGGCGGTGAGACCGTCGGCGCTGGAGCGCAGGAACGCCTCGATGGACGCGAACGCGCTGGGCTGGTCGAGTGCGGCGCGGGCGGTGGCCACCTGGGTGTCGTGATAGCGGTCGAAGGCCCGCTTGAACAGCTGCTCCTTGCTGCCGAAAGTGGCATACAGGCTGGGGCGGTTGATGCCCATCGCGTCGGTCAGCGCGCGCAGCGACGTGCCGTCGTAGCCGTGCCGCCAGAAGACCTCGGCGGCGCGGTGCAGGACAGCCTGCTCGTCGAAGGCCCGCGGTCGTCCGGTGGTCTGCTGTTCGGCGCTCACCCGTCGATCCTACCGCTCGGTACAAAACGCGATCCAGGTCTCTACCGATCGGTACAAAACCCGGCTAGGCTGCCTCCAACCGATCGGTACAAAACATGGGTCCGCGGTTCGCACGCCCACACCGGCCCTGACCGCGATGCCGTCCCCCGAGGGCGGCCGCGGCCAGGGGCCGATCCGGGCGTGAGGAGAGCCGGGCGCACCTCCTGCGCCTACGCCATGACGCTGGAGAAAAGCCGGGCGACGCCACCACGCAACCACATCAGAGCCTCGGTGCCGCAAGGAACGGTACGGGTAGCGAACTGTCAGACGAGTGCGAGCAGACCCTCGTAGCATCGACGTCGATCGAATGGCAGCCCGAGGTATGGGAGTGCATAGCTCGTGCGTAGTCAGTCTCGCATCGCGACAGCCTGCGACCCAGACCCATTAGGGTGGGTGCCCGGCGGCTGGCGAAGCGGGGGCACGTACAGCGTGGACGAGACCTTGGGTCAGGGCGGGTTCGGCGCGCTGCTGCGTACCTCGCGCCGGGCGGCCGGGCTGAGCCAGCAATGCCTGGCCGATCGGGTCGGCCTCAGCGTGGCGGCGATTCGCGACCTGGAGCAGGGGCGAACCAGGAGACCGCAGCGAGATTCGGTGGACGCGATCGTCGCCGTCCTGTGCCTGACCGGCGACACCGAGATGACACTGCGCCGGGCCGCCGAGGAGACCGGCACTGTCCACCCGGTACGGGTACGCGTGCTGGGACCGTTGCGGGTGAGCCGCGGCACGGCCGACGTGGCGGTGGGGCGCAGCATGCGCCGGGCCGTGCTGGGCCGGCTCGCGCTGTCGGCCAACACCCCGGTCTCCCCCTCGGACCTGACCGACGTGCTGTGGGGTGGCCGGATCCCACCCGACCCGAGACACGCGTTGCACACGTACCTGTCGCGGCTGCGCACGGCGTTGCGGTCCGGGCCGGACGACATCATCAGCCGGACCTCCGGCGGGTACCAGCTCAACCTCGCCGACGGCCGGCTCGACCTGGCCGACTTCCGCCGGCGGATCGGCCAGGCGCGTGCCGCCGAGCCGGTCCGGGCCCTCGATCTGTTGGACGACGCGCTGGCGCTCTGGCGCGGCAGCCCGCTCTCCGACGTCGCGCAGTTGCGCGATCATCCGCTCGTCACCGCCGTGGTCGAGGAGCGGATCGCGGCGACCCTGCGCTTCGCCGACCTGGCCCTCGCGTCCGGGCAGGCCGGCCGGTGCCTGCCCCGCCTGCGCGAGCTCGCCTCCACGAGCCCGCTGCACGAGCCGGTGCACGCCCGGCTCATCGCCGCCCTCGCGGCCGGCAGTCTTCAGGCCTCCGCGCTCCAGGCGTACGCCGAGATCCGCCGCCGGCTCGTCGAGGAGCTGGGGATCGAACCAGGGCCGGAGCTGGTGCAGGCGCATCGCCGGGTCCTGCGCCAGGAGTCCCCGCCCCCGGCGCGGGCTGCCGATGATCGGCCCGCCCTGCTTCCCGCCGACATCGCCCGGCTCGACGACATGCTCGCCACCGACCGGCACCCTCCGGCCATCGTGATCACCGCGGTGTCCGGTACGGCCGGGGTGGGAAAGACCGCTCTGGCGGTGCACTGGGCGCATCGCGTGCGGCACCGCTTCCCGGACGGCCAGCTGTACGTGAACCTGCGCGGCTACGACGACGGCGGACAGACGATGGACCCGGGCGAGGCGCTGCGCGGTTTCCTGTACGCGCTGGGCGTGGCCGCCGAGCGGATCCCGGAGGGCGTGCAGGCCCAGGCCGGCCTCTACCGCAGCGTGCTGGCCGGCCGGCGGATGCTGGTCGTGCTGGACAACGCCCGCGATGCCGAGCAGGTACGCCCGCTGCTGCCGGGTGACGCCGGCATCGTGGTGGTGACCAGCCGCAGCCAGCTGACCGGCCTGGTCGCCGTGGACGGCGCCCGCCCGCTCACCCTCGACGTGTTGTCCGCCGGGGAGGCCCGCGAGCTGCTGGCGGCCCGGCTGGGAGCCGCGGCCGCCGACACCGACCGGGCCGCGGTCGCCCGGATCGTCGGCGCCTGCGCCCGGCTGCCCCTCGCGCTGACCCTCGCGGCTGCCCGCGTACAGGTCACCGGCTTTCCCCTGGCCGCGGTCGCCGCCGAGCTCGCGGACTCGAGCCGCCTGCTCGACGTGCTGGACGCGGGCGACCGGATGGGTCAGATCCGCGCGGTGTTCTCCTGCTCGTACGCGGCCCTCAGCCCGGCGGCGGCGCGGATGTTCCTGCTGCTCGGCCTGCATCCGGGCCCGGAGATCTCGGCCGCCGCCGCGGCCAGCCTGGCCGCCGGGACAGCGCCCGAGGCCCTCGCGCTGCTGGCCGAGCTGACCCGCGCCAGCCTGCTCAGCGAGCCCTTTCCCGGCCGGTTCGTCATCCACGACCTGCTGCGGGCGTACGCCCACGAGCAGGCCCGGGCCCGGCTCGCCGACGGCGACCGGGACCAGAGCGTCCGCCGCCTGCTGGCGCATTACCTGCACACCGCGCACGCCGCGGACCGGCAGCTCAACCCGTACCGGGATCCGGTCGTCCTGCCGGCGCCGCCGCCGGCGGTGGTGACCGAGCAGCACGCCGATCCGGCGGCCGCGCTGGTCTGGTTCGGGCGGGAGCACGCCGGTCTGCTCGCCGCGATCCGGTACGCGGCCGACCACGACCGGCCCGCCGCCTGCTGGCAGCTCGCCTGGGCCATCGCCACCTATCTCGACCGGCGCGGGCACTGGCAGGACTGGACCGTTGTCGCGCGCCTGGCCCTCGACGCCGCCGACGCGCACGGCGACCGGCTCGGGCGGGCACACGCGTCGGCCGGGCTGGGCCGCGCTCACGGATGGCTCGGCCGCCACGACGACGCCATCGCCGAGTTCGAGCGCGCCCTGGCGGGCTTCACCGAGATCGGCGACCGGGTCGGGCAGGCCACCGTCCACAGCCACCTGGCCTGGCTGCTGGACAGATGGGACCGGCACCAGGAGGCGTACGACCGCATCCGCCAGGCGCTGCACTGCTACGAGCAGGCCGGCGTCCGGCCCGGCGTGGCCGACGCGCTGGCCCGGCTGGGTTATCACGAGGCCAAGGTGGGCCGGCCCCGGGCGGCGCTCGACAAGTCCCTGCGGGGGTTGGCGCTGCACCGGCGGCTGGGCAACCAGCGCGGGGAGGCCATCACGCTGGCCATGGTCGCCAACATCCACCAGTACCTCGACGAGGTCGAGAACGCCGTGTCCTACTACGAACGCTCCGCCGACCTGCTGCATCACGCCGGCGAGCGCTACTACGAGGGCCGGTGTCTCGCCGCGCTGGGCGACACCTACCGCGACAGCGGCCGCCTGACCGACGCCCGGGTCGCCTGGCAGCGTGCCCTGGACATCCTCACCGACCTACGCCATCCCGAAGGGGATGTCGTACGCGCCAAACTCCGGCATTCCCGCCAGTCCATCCATCTCTGATCGGGGGAAGAAATGTCAGGTGTCATCCGAAGTCGCACGGTCAGGTTGCTGGCCATCATCATCGCGCTCGCCGGGCTCGCCATCGTCCCGGCGACGGCGGCGCAGGCGGCCACCGCTTGCAGCACCTACGGCTCGTACTGGAATCGCGGTCCCTTCTTCTACGCGGGCCTGTCCGCCAGCAACGCCCAGGGGCGGGCGGTGGTGATCGACCAGGCTTCGCCGTACCAGACCGTCGCACCCGGCTACGTGCACATGTGGCACTCCAACGGCCCGACGAACAACCAGCGGTGGTGCCTCGGAACCCATCAGAACAACGATCTCTCGTACTCGTATCAGGTGCGCAATCTCCAAACCGGCCTGTGCCTGGACGTGCAGGACGACAACCAGTACGCCGGTGACCCGGTGTGGATGTGGACGTGCAAGTCGCTGTCCGACTCCACGGTCGGAAGCCAGTTGTGGGGAATCAGGAAGTACGGCAGCGCCAGTACGCCGAACGGTGCCCAGACGGTCTACAACTTCCGCACCTACAGCGACTACTACTGCCTCGACGTGAAGGACTACGGGACCGCCGACGGCAGCGCCCTGCAGATCTGGAACTGCCTGGACGCGGGCAACCAGCTGTTCTACTGACCGCCGACGCGGTGCACGCCGTTGCTCCCGCAGCGGCGTGCACACGCGCGCGACGCAAAGCCGCGGCGCCGATCGGCCAGGTCCCGCACCCACGGATTGCCGTCACGACGGCTTCGAGGTCGCGAGAACGGCCACGATGATTCATCGCTGCGCGAATTTTGCGCATCTCGGCCATCAACCACGTCTTGGATGCATGTGCCAACCGCCGACCGGATCCAACGGCGTGCAGGCCAGAGCGACGGTCGCGGCAGCGGTAAGCCCGCAGAGCGGTCAGGCGAAGCCGCGCAACCGCATCAGGGCCTCGGTGTCGACGTCGCGGCCGCGGAATCTGCGGAACGCCTCGTCCGGCGCAACGGCATCGCCGACGGACAGGATGTCGTCGAGAAACGCCTTGGCGGTGGCCGGGTCCCAGACACCCTGCTGTTCGAACAGCTCCCACGCGTCGGCGCTGAGCGCATCGGCCCAGAGATAGACGTAGTACCCGGCCGCGTATCCGTCGCCCGCGAAGATGTGCCCGAAATGGGTCGGGCGGTGGCGCATGACGATTTCCCTCGGCAGCCCGATCTCGGCCATGCAGCTGTTCTCGAAGGCGTCCGGATCGATCGTGTCGTCCGGCGTCGCGGCCAAGTGGATCTTCATGTCGTAGATCGCCGAGGCCAGGTATTCGACCGTGCTGAAGCCCTGGTTGAACGTCAGCGAGTTCTGGATCTTGGCGAGCAGGTCGGCGGTAATCGGCTGGCCGGTCTCGACGTGCAGGGCGAACCGGTTGAGCACCTGCGGCGTCGGGAACCAGTGCTCGTTGATCTGACTGGGGAACTCGACGAAGTCACGTTTGACCGACGTGCCGGCCAGGCGCGGATAGGTGACGTCCGAGCTGAGGCCGTGCAGGGCGTGGCCGAACTCGTGGAACATGGTGACGGCGTCGTCCCAGGAGATGAGGACGGGGCCGGGGCCGGACTTCACGAAGTTCGCGTTGTTGGAGACGATCGGGGTGATCTCGGTCGTGAACCGTTCCTGGGTGCGGTACTCGTTCATCCACGCACCGGAGCTCTTGCCGGCGCGGGCATAGGGGTCGAAGTACCACAGGCCCACCCGCTTGCCGTCGCGCGTCACCTCGTACACCGACATGTCGTCGTGGTAGACCGGCAGACCGTCGAGCTCGGCGAACTGCAGGCCGTAGAGCTTTTCGGCGGCCCAGAACATGCCGTCACGGACGTTGTCGAGCTGCAGGTAGAGCTTCACCTCGTTGTGGTCGAGGTCGTACCTCGCCTTGCGCACCTTCTCCGAATAGAACCGGTGATCCCAGGCCTCGATCGTGATGCCGTCGCCGGCCTGGTCGGCGATCGCCTGCATGTCGGCGATCTCCTCCTGGGCGCGCCGCAGAGCCGGGCCCCAGAGCTTCAGCATCAGATCCATGGCGGCCTGCGGGGTCCTGGCCATGCTGTTCTCGACAGCCCAGTGGGCGTGCGTCTGGAAACCGAGCAGCCGGGCCCGCTGGCTTCGCAGCTGGAGGATCTCGCTGATCACGGCCTTGTTGTCGGTGGCCGTGCCGTTGCCCCCGCGCATGATCCACATGCGCCAGCCCTGCTCCCGCAGGTCGCGCCGGGCGGAGTAGGACAGGAACGGCTCCATCGAGGAACGCGTGTTGGTGAAGACCCACTTGCCCTTGACCCCGTGCGCCTCGGCGGCCACCGCGGCGGCCGCACGCACCGATGCGGGCAGCCCCTCGAGGTCCGCCTCGGTCTCGATGGTGAGCCGGTAGTTCTCCTCGTCGGCCAACTCGTTCTGACTGAACCTGGTGTAGAGCGAGGCGAGCCTCTGATTGAGGTCCTTCAGGGTGGCCTGGTCGACGTCGTCGAGCGCCGCGCCCTCCCGGGTGAACTTGCGGTAGTAGCTCTCGACCAGGCGTGTCTGCTCCGGCGACAGGCCGGCCGTCTCCCGGCCGTCATGGACCGCCTTGATCCGGGCGAAGAGCCGGGAGTCCTGAATGATCTCGTCGTCGAAGGCCGAGAGCACGGGCGACATCTCGGTCTGCAGCACCTGCATCGCCCGGTCGTTCATCGCCGAGGTGAAGATGTAGAAGAACGTCTGAGCGCGGCCGAGGTCCCGGCCGCTGTCCTCCAGCGCGGCGATCGTGTTGGCGAAGGTCGGCGCCTCGGCCGCGCCCGCGATTTGCGCGATCTCGGCTCTACTGAGCTCCATGCCCTTCTTGAGGGCTACCTCGATCGAGGTCGGGTCAACGTGATCGAAGGCCGGGTAACCGCCATGTTCTTCAGTCCACACCCCGGTCAGCCTATCCTCAGCGGGCGGTTCGAGATCGCCCGGAGGGATGCCTGCCTCGGGATCCGGGTCGTGCGGACACCGTCGGATCAGCCTGACTCTTCGCGATCCCAGGCAACGACCACCGACGCGGCCCCCATCATCGGCCCTGATCGAGATGTGAGTAGTCAGGCAGGTCAATCCGGTCGGCCGGCGGGGTGAAAACGCGACCGCCGATCTTGGCGGCCAGCGGGGTAGCGGCGAGCCGGAGTCCCGCGCGGAGGACCGCGAGCCCGGCCGAGGTACGCGGATTCGCGATCCGCGGCACACCGGGCGGAAGCCGCTGAGCCCGGTCGACGAAGGGCCGCATGACCCGTTCGTAGGCGGTGAACGCCTCGCGGTGCTCGGCGTGGCCGGCGATCTCCCCGGCGAGGACATAGGCGCCGACGATGGACAGCGTGGTACCCATCCCGCTCACCGGGGCTGCGCACCATGCTGCGTCGCCGGTGAGCGCGACACGGCCACGCGACCAGCGGGTCGCCTTGATCTGGGCGAGGGACTCGAAGTACAGGTCGGCGGAGTCATCGAGGGCGTCGAGGACTCGCTGTGCCGGTCCCGCAACGCCCCGGAACTGCCGGCGCAGCCGGTCCTTCTGTTCCGCGAGGGAACGGCCGCCGGCGTCGGGACGGTCGTAAATGACGGCGGAAAGTACGGCCCGGGTCGTGCCGTGCCGGTCGGGGCGCAGGGTGATGGCGAGGCCGCCGGGCGCGCTGTACCAGTTCCACCAGTCGGTGTCGTCGGGCCGGCGCGCGATGCTCAGGTATGCCACCTCCATCCCGAGCGGCCGGATGGAGACGTCGGCAGGATCAAGGACGAGTCGCCGGGTAGATGACCGCAGGCCGTCCGCCGCGACGACCAGGTCGAAGCGGTCCTGCCGCCCACTCGCGAACGTCACGTCGACCTCCGATCCGGTGTCGGCGCGCGGTGACCTCGTCCCCGTAGCGGTATTCGGTCCGCCCGGCGGTCGCGTCGACCAGAATCCGGGCCAGGTCCCCACGCAGGATCTCGACCTCCGCGGTGGCACCCGCGGTATCCGAACGCTGGACGGGGAATTCGGCGATCAGTTTGCCGTGCTCACTGAGAAACCGGGTGCCGAGCTCACCGGTGGTGGCTGCCCGGACGGCGTCCTCGATCCCGGCCCGGCGCAGCACCTCACGGGCGGCACCGCGGACATCGATGTTCTGGCCGCCGGTCCGGAACTCAGGAGCACGTTCGACAACAGTGGTCGCCCAGCCGTAGCGATCGAGCCAGTAGGCCAGGGCAGGTCCGGCGATACTCGCGCCGGCGATGAGCACGGTTGGCCGGCGTGTCATGCCCGCTCCCCACTCAGCTGCAGCTCCGGGACGGGGTGAGCCGCCGGGATGAGCAGGGTCGCCACGACGCCGAGAACAAGCAACCCGGCGGCGAGGTACGACCCGGGTGCGATCCCGATCAGGCCCCACCACTTGCGGGCCGCTGCTTGTGCTGCCATGAGCCATCTCCCCCACTAGTTCTACGGTGAAACTATCACACGGTAGAACTATATTGCGGTGATACCATTTCGTGACTTGCCCGGCCGGGAACAGAGGAGACGCCAGTGCCCGAGGCTTCGAACCCCACTGACGAGCAGCGCGATCGGCTGCTGCTGGGGCTACGGGAGCACGGGACGGTCTTCGGGGAGCTCGGTCGCCAGTTCGGCGCGCGGACGGGGCTGCACACCACCGACGCCGCGGCGCTGGTGGAGATCCTCGCGGCGCAGGACCGCGGCGCACCGCTGACCCAGGTCGAGCTCAGTCAGCACATCGGCCTGACCCCGGGAGCGACCTCGGCACTGCTCAACCGGCTCGAAGCCGCCGGCCACGTGACGCGCACACGAGACAGCGCGGACCGGCGGGTGGTCACGCTGCGCCCCACCGCGGGCGTCGACGCGATGGTCGATCGCTTCTTCGACCCGCTCACCGAGCGCATGGGCACGATGATGAGCAGATATCCGCCCGAGTTGCTGGCCGAGTTCAGCCGCTTCCTCGACGACGTGTGCACGACGATGACTGCATACGCGCAGGAAAATGAACGTTCCAGGACCTGAGGTCCAGTCGTCGCGGGCAGACCGGCGGCAGGTCTGAGGACGGGGAGAAATTCGACGTGATCGTCGACCCGGCCGGCGGCGACGCCCGTACCCAAAGCATGGATCTTCTCGGGGTCGGCGGGCGCCTGCTGGTGGTGGGCAACGCGAGCGGCGACTGGACGCACCAGATCCCCGGCAACCAGCCGTGGTCGAGCAGCACCACCATCGCCGGCTTCAATGCGGGCGTCTACCTGCCCGCGCACCCGCAGCCTGTCCGGCCCGCCCGGCAAGCCGCGCTGCGGGCGGCCGCCGGATGGGGGTACCGGACTTGATCTTGGTCGCCTATGCTCTGCGCTCGTGCTCGACAAGTTCGCCGTGCGACTCTCCCCCACCGCGCCCTACCCGGAGGCGAAAGCCCTGGTGAAGGCCGCGGCTGCCGACGACTGGGCCGGTGTGCGCCGGGCCGTCGACGGCGCCGAACCGCAGGCGCGCACCCACCTGATCCGGCTGCTCGCCGGCGACGACCGGCTCGGTGACCTCGCCGTGCGGGCCCTGGACGCCGACCCGGACGATGCCACCGCGGCCGCGACCCGGGCGTTCCAGCTGATCCGCCAGGGCTGGCAGGTCCGCAGCGGCGCCCGGGCCCGGCACGTGTCCGCGCGGCAGTTCAAGGTGTTCCACCGCTATCTGGGTGAGGCCGAGCGCGTTCTGCACGCCGGGCTCACCCGGACCGCTCACGATCCCGCGCTGTGGACGGCCGGCCTGCTCACCGTCCGCGGCCTGGAGATGGGCATCCACCACGCCCGGTACCGGTACGACTGCCTGGCCGCGTTCGACCCGCACCACCTGCCGGGCCAGTCCCAGCTGCTGCAGCAGCTGTGCCCGAAGTGGGGCGGCAGCTGGGCCGCGGCGCAGCAGTTCGCCCGGACCGCCGGTGGCGCCGCCCCGGACGGCGCCCACAGCGCGGTGCTCATCGTCGACTACTACCTGGAGCTGGTGCTGGACGGCCACGGTCTGCGCGGCGCGCCGATCCGCACCGAGATCGAGGAGGCCGCCGACCGCTCGGTACGTCACCCCGCGTTCCAGCGCACGATCGGCTGGGTCCAGGTGGTCAACTCCTTCGCGATGGCGTTCAGCCTGGCCGGCGACCGCGTCGCCGCGAAACAGATGTTCGCCATGCTCGGCCCGTACGCGTCCGAGCTTCCGTGGGCCTACTCGTCCGACGACGCCTCAGGCTCGTTCCGGCGGTCGCGGCTGCGGGCCAACGGCCTGTCCGCCGGGCTGCCCGGCATCGCGGACGCCCTGCTGGGCGCGGCCGGCCCGGCCGTCAGCATCGTCCGCCGCTACGTCACGTACTAGACGGGAGAGGCCGTATGACCATGTATCCCTCGCTCGCCAACCCGGCCGGCAGCCGGGCCGTCGTCGGAGACGACAGCGCCAGCATCATCGAAGGCGACACGATCGCCACCGTACGTTTCGATGACTGCGCCACCGTCCGCGCCTGGCCCGACGGCGCCCGCCACCTGATCGGCGCCGACGGCGTCCAGCTCCACCTCGAACCGACCCTGTTCCACCGCCTGGCCACCGCGATCCCGGCTCTCGACCAGCGCATCCCGGCCGGCCGGCGGGAAGAGATGGCGCCGCGCGACCCGACGAGCATCCCGCGGCCCCGGCTGCGGCTTCCCACCATCAACCCATCGGGCACGACCGCCGGCCCGGACCGCCTCGGGTCACCGTTCAGCAGGAGCCCGCTAGGGTATCTCCTCAACGTGCTCGCCTGCCTGGGCATCATTGCCGCCCTGACCACCGGCGTCGTCGACCCGGCCGAACTGCAGGCCCTGTCCGGCTCCCACCCGATCGACAATCTCCCCACCCTGCTCGTCCTGCTGGCCTTCCCCGCCGCCCGCGCCGCCTGGGCCCTGCGCGGTTGGTTCCGCTTCTACCGCCGCTGACCAGCGCGTACAGCGTCCATCGCAGCAGTAGCCACTGCCGGTACCTGCCGGGCCCGGTGACCTCGGCGTGCAGGTGCGGGCCGGCCGGATGTCGTGGATCGCGGCGTGGACGATCTGGGCGAGATCGTTCTCGCCGCGCCGAGCACCTCGTCCGCCGCGTCAGTGCTGCGCCGTCAGGAGGACGACTACCGAGGACAGCGGGGCCGGCGGCGGGCCCGCAAGACCGATGTCGCCCAAGGCCGCGCCGCTGACCAGAACCGAGGGCAGCTCGTACGCGGGCCGGGTGGCCGGGTCGATGCGCTCGGCGCGGTAGCGGGCCGTCCGGGACAGACCCGGAATCCGGAACCTCGGCGGTTCCCGGGGCAGTTCGTCGAGCTGGACGTAGGCCATGACGGCCGAGGATCGGTCCGGCGCGACCACGCCGTACACCCAGGCATCGGTGACGGCGCTGTCGAGGCGGACGGTCCTGCCGGTGTGCAGCAGCCGGCGGTGGGTCTTGTAGAGCTCGATCCAGCGGCCCAGCGTGGCCAGCTCGGCGGCGGTGGCGGCGGTCAGGTCCCACTCGATGCCGAAGTGGCCGAACAGGGCGGTGGCGGCCCGGAAGTCGAGCGGCAGGGTCCGGCCGCTCTGGTGTGACCGCGGGGCGCTGACGTGCGCACCGAGGTATTCGGGCGCGACGAGCTGGGTCGTCCACCGCTGGATGGCCTGGCGGGCCAGCGCGTCGTTCTGGTCGGAGGTCCACACCCGCTGGGCGCGCTGCAGCACCTCCAGGTCGATCCGGCCGCCGCCGGAGGCGCAGCTCTCCCATTCGACGTACGGGAATCGGTCTTGAAGGTTGTCGAGCAGCCGGTAGAAGGCGGCGGTCTGCGCGTGCACGCCCGGCCGCCCGTCGACGACGGCCGAGCCGGCGTCGACGGCGTCGCGGTTGTGGTCCCACTTGACGTAGTCGATCCGGTGAGCGCTGAGCACCGCGGTCATCTGCTCGAGCACGTGGGCGTACGCCTGCGGCTGGGCCAGGTCGAGGATCTGCTGGTGCCGTTCCTGCGGCGGCCGGCGGCCGGCGGTGGCGAGGATCCAGTCGGGGTGGGCCCGGAACAGCTCGGAGTCGGGGTTGACCATCTCGGGCTCGAACCAGAGCCCGAACTGCATGCCGAGAGCGTGGACGTGGTCGCAGATCGGGGCCAGGCCGTCGGGCCAGACGTCCGGCGCGACGGTCCAGTCGCCGAGGCCGGCGCGGTCGTGGCGGCGCCCGCCGAACCAGCCGTCGTCGAGCACGAAGCGTTCCACTCCGATGCCGGCCGCCCGGTCGGCCAGCTCGCGCAGCACGGGCAGCCGATGGTCGAAGTAGACGGCCTCCCACACGTTCAGGGTCACCGGCCGTTCGCCCTGCGGGTGGGCCGGCAGCGAGCGCAGATAGTCGTGGAAGCGGGCGGCGAGCCCGTCGAGCCCGTCGTCGGCGGCGCCGAGGTACACCCACGGCGTCGCGTAGCTGGCCCCCGGCGACAGTGTCACCTCGCCCGGCAGGAGCAACTCGCCCCCGCCGATGGCGGTGACGCTCGCGCTGCCGTCGGCGAGCGGGACACGTTCGAGCCGATGCCGGTGATTGCCGCTCCAGGCCACGTGCACACCCCACACCTGGCCTGCGCCGAAGGCGAACCCCGGCGTGCCGGCGACGAGCACCGTGGCCGCGTCGTGGCCGGTCTTGCCCCGGCGGTTCTCCCGCAGCCACAGCCCGTCGGTGATGGGCCGCCGTTGCGGGATCCGTTCGCGGGCCCACCGGCCGGTGAAGTCGAGCGACTCGGCGGCGTGTTCCGGGACCGGGATCACGACGTCCAGTGCCTCGAGCAGGTAGTCGGTGGCGCCGGTGTTGGTCAGCGTGTGCCGGATCCGCAGCAGACCGCCGGGCACCACCTGCACCTGGGTGAGCAGGGCCAGACCGGCCTGCTTGTCGCTCGCTTCGCACGTCGCGCCGTCCGCGGTGACCCGCAGCGACGCCGGCGTGAACCGGGTCGACCAGGCTCCCGGCTCGCCGGCGCCGCGGTGGCCGGACAGTCCGGCCCGCCCGTACCAGACGTGCGAGCCTTCGGGCAGCATCGACAGCCCGGCCGGGCCCAGTGCGGCGAGGTCGCCGGCGGTGAGCGCCGGGTCGGCCACGCCGCACCAGGCGACGGTCGGCAGCCGGTCGTGGTGCTCGGTCAGGACCATGCCGGTGGCGCCGGGCGTCCCGATCAGGTGCGAGGTCACTTGACCGCCCCGCGGGTGACCCCGGAGATGACCCAGCGCTGGGCGAACACGTAGACGATGAGCAGCGGCGCCATCGCCATCAGGTAGCTGGCGAAGGCGGCCGGATAGTTGGTCTGGAACTGCGACTGGAACACGTACTGCACCAGCGGCAACGTCGCCGACCCGGGATCGGAGAGGATGACCAGCGGCAGCAGGAAGTCGTTCCAGGCCCACAGGCAGGTCAGGATGCCGACGGTGGCGTTCATCGGGGCCAGCAGCGGGAAGATGACTTTCCAGAACACCGCCCAGGTGGACGCGCCGTCGATCGACGCCGCCTCCTCCAGCGCCACCGGGATGCTGTTGATGTAGGCGGTGAAGATGAAGATGTTGAACGCCAGCCCGTACACCACGTACAGCAGGATGAGCCCGACCCGGTTGTCCAGGTGCAGGATCGCCGTCTCCTTGGCGACCGGCAGCATGATGATCGGGAACGGCACGAACAGCGCCGAGACGAAATAGAAGTAGAGGCCCTTGAACAGGCGCCGGTTCATGTTGCGGGCGATGGCGTACGCGACCATCGAGTTGGTCAGCAGGGTCAGCACGACCGCGCCGACCGTGATGATCGCGCTGTTGAGAGCGGTGGTCGGGAAATCGGTCAGGTGCCACGCGTCGGCGAAGTTGCTCCAGCGGATGTCGGTGGGCAGGCCGAAGCCGGTTCCGCCGAGCTGGTCGGTGGTCTTGAGCGCGGTGACGACAGCGAAGTAGAGCGGGATCGCGATGGTCAGCGCCAGCACGCTGAGCAGTGCCGTGAGCCACCAGTTGACGCTCGTGCCACCGCCCTCCCGGCGGCGCCGGCGGCGGTCGCGCCCGATGAGGTCTCTGGTTTCCGTGGCCGTGGTGGACATCAGACCTCTACCTCCCGGCGTCGCAGCACGCGGAGCTGAACGATGGAGAACCCGACGATCACGATGAAGAAGATGACCGAGTTGGCGCTCTGGTAGCCGTACTCGCCGCCCTGGAACCCGCCCTTGTAGATGAGCAGGGCGACCGATTCGGTATCGGTGCCCGGGCCGCCGCCGGTGAGCGCGACGATGTGGTCGAAGATCTGCAGGAAGCCCTTGAGCGAGAGCACCATGTTGATGGTGAAGAAGCCGGCGATCATCGGGAACGTGATGCTGCGGAACTGCCGCCATGCGGACGCCCCGTCGAGGTTGGCCGCCTCGTACATCTCGGTCGGCACGGTCTGCAGCCCGGCGATGTAGATGATGATGTTGAAGGCGGCCGACTGCCAGACCGCGAGGATCACGATGGCGATCCAGGCGGTGCTGGCCTTGGTCAGCAGCGACGTCGACAGCGCGTCGATGCCGATCTTCTCGGCCAGTGCGGGCAGCGAGTTGGAGAACAGGTAGTTGAAGATGTACCCGACGACCAGGATGGCCAGCACGTTCGGGATGAAGTAGATGCCGCGCAGCCCGTTCTTGAACTTGATCCGCCCGTTGAGACCGATCGCGATGCCCAGCGACACGATGTTGACCAGGACGGTCGCCACCGCCGCGATCAGGAACGTGAACCAGTACGCGTGCAGCACCCGCGGATCGGTGAACAGGGCGAGGTAGTTGCGAAAGCCGACGAAGTTCGCCGGGCCGTACCCGGGCGAGTCGGTGAAGCTGTAGTAGACGCCCTGGATCACCGGGATCGTGTGAAAGACGAAGAACAGCAGGAACGCCGGCAAAACCATCAGGTAGTACGCGTTCGCCAGCCGCACCCCGGTCCTGCGGGGTGGCTCGTCCTGGCCGGCACGGGTGTCCGGCCGGGTGGGTGTCTGCATGGTCATGACGCGATCACCGCTCCCAGGCCCCAGGTGCGCCGCTTGGCCACCTTGTTCCAGTCGTCGTCGAGCTTGCGCAGGAAGTTGTCCTCGCCGCCGCCGATCAGGAACTCCTGCAGTAGCGCGCTGAGCGGGATGGCCTGGATGAACTGGTGGTCGGTGAAACCGACGATGCGGCCGGAGTCGATGTAGTTCTGCACCCCGGACAGGGCCGGGTCGCTGTTGCTGAGCCCTTTCAGGGTGGGGATGGCCACCTGCGCCTTGCAGTAGTCCTGCATCACCTTCTGGCCCATGAGGAAGTCGATGAACTTGCTCGACTCGGCCGGGTGTGCCCCCGCACGGGAGGCGGTGATCACGACGTCGACGCCGGAGACCAGTGTGGTTCTGGCCGGGTCGTCGCTGGCCGGCAGGGCCATGCTGCCCACCGTGAAGCCGGGCTTGGAGTCGCGGATCTGCGGCACCGCGTAGCTGCCCAGCAGCAGCATCGCCGACTCACCGCGGGCGAACGCGGCGGTGCCGTCCTCGTAGCCCTTGGACAGCGGGTCCGGCTGGGTGAACTGGTAGAGCCGGGCGAGCTTCTCGGCGGTCTCGCGCCAGCCGGCCGCGAACGTCGTCCGATCCTGGAAGCGCTGCTGGAAGAAGTCGGCCGGTTGTAGCTGGGCCGACAGCGGGGCGAGCGGGGACTGAGCGGTCCAGGCGTCGGCCAGCATGCCGTAGAACGGTGTGACGCCGGCCGCCTTGAACTTCTCGGCGGCCGCGATCAGCTCGTCGAAGGTGGTCGGCACGGCCACGCCGTGCTGGGCGAACAGCTCCTCGTTGTAGAGCAGGCCGCTGGCGTTGGCGGCGAACGGAACGCCGTTGACCTCACCTTTGGAGCCGGCGCCGAGATTGCCGATCACCGACAGGTAGGCCGGGGTGACGTTCGTCAGCACCGGGTCGTCGCGGAAGTCGCGGAAGATCCGAGCGCTGGCGAACTCGCCGAACGTGCCGTTGGCGTTCAACGTCATGACGTCCGGCACGTCGTTCTTGACCAGCCGAGTTCGCAGCGCGGTCTCGGGGTCGGCCGGGTTGTCGACCACGATCCGGATGTCCGGATTGGCCCGCTCGAACTGCGCGGCGAGGTCCTGGAAGTACTGCTGGGCCTCGGGCTTGAACTGGAAGAACGTGAGGGTGGTGCGGCTGTCGCCCGAACAGCCGGCGAGGACGGTGCCGGCGAGCAGGGCGAGGACCATCAGCAGGGGTCGATTTGGTGGACGTGGCATGACGACACCCCCAACATCAATTATTTTCAATCAGATTGAAACTAATCACATCTCCATCCACTGGCAAGAGTCGATCCGTAACCTGGAGGTCGTGACCACGAGCAGCACCGCGCCGTCCGCGGCGGACGCACGCCTGTCCACCGGCGCGCTGGCGGTGACCCGCCATCTCCTCACCCACGGGCCGGCCACTCGCGGCGACCTCGGCGACTACCTGCGGGTCTCCCCCGCCTCGATGTCGCGGCTGGCTCGCGTCCTGGTCGAGGAAGGTCTGGTCGCCGAGGAGGTCGAGCCGGTTCCCGGGGTCGGCCGGCCCCGCCAGATCCTGTCCGTGGTGCCGGGCGCCCGGCACGTCGCCGGCTGCAAGATCACCGACACCACGGCGTACGGCGTGGTGTGCGACATGCTCGGCGATGTCAAGGCCACCGCGCGGGCCGCCCTGCCCGCGCGGCTGGCCGACGGCACGGTCCCGGTCACGGCAACCGTGCAGGTGCTCGCCCAGCTGGTCGCCCGGCTGCGCCGCCGGGTCCCCTCCCTGGACGGCATCGGCGTCTCGCTCGGCGGCGTGGTCGACAACCGGTCCGTCGTGCGCGAGGGAACCTTCCTGGGCTGGCGGGACGTCGACCTGGCCACCGCGGTACGGCAACGAACCGGTCTGCCGGTGGTCATCACCAACGATGTGACGGCCCTGGCGCGCGAACAGCTGTGGTTCGGCGCCGGACGTACCCATGCGACCTTCGGTGTCATCACCGTGGGCGCCGGTCTGGGCTTCGGCGTCGTCCGCGAGGGTCAGGTCGTCGAACAACTCATCGACAACGGCCACCTGCTCGCCCACGCGCCCGTGGACGGACACGGCCCGCTCTGCGGCCTCGGGCACTCCGGCTGCGTGGCGGCCCACCTCAACCGCGACGACCTGGAACGACATGCGTCCGCCCGAGCCGGACGGCAGGTCACGCTGGCCCAGCTCGTCGAGCGCCGGACAGCCGGCGACGACACCGCGATCACTCTCATCGACGGCGCCGCCCGGGCCCTCGGGCACCTCGCCGCCACCTTCGCCGGCGCCCTGCAGACCACCCGGATCGTCCTCGCCGGCGAGGACGTCGCGACGTTCGCCGCGTCCCCGGCAATGGCCGAGACCGTCGCCGACCGGCTTCGGCCCGGGCCGCACGAGACACAGCGCTGCCGCCTCGACATCACCGTCACCCCTTACACCTTCAACGACTGGGCGCAGGGCGCAGCCGTGACCGGCATCCAGCACGTGCTCGGCGCGGTCTGAAAGGGATAACCGGCCATCATGACCGACACCGATCGGGAAATGCTGCGCACCACGTTCGGCGAGGACGCCGAACTCTACGACCGATGCCGTCCCGGTTATCCACCGCGGATGTTCGCCGACCTCGCCGGACTCGCCGGTCTCGGGCCACACGCCCGGGTGCTGGAGATCGGGTGCGGCACCGGCCAGGCGACACTGCCCCTGGCGCGACTCGGATGCGCCGTCGTCGCGATGGACCTAAGCCCGGAAATGGCCGGCATCGCCCGGCGCAATCTCACACAGTTCCCGGACGTCACCGTCGTCGCATCCGCGTTCGAGGACTGGCAAGCGTCAAACGGAACTTTCGACGCGGTGTTGTCCGCGACGGCGTTCCACTGGCTCGACCCCGACGTCCGGATGATCAAGGTGGCTGACCTGTTGCGGCCCGGCGGAGCCCTCGGCATCGTCTCGACCCACCACATCGCCGGCGGGACGAACGCCTTCTTCGCCGACGCGCAACGATGCTACGAACGCTTCGACCCCACGACACCGCCGGACCTGCGCCTGACTGACGATGACGAGACCCCGGACGAGGCGGCGGAGTTCGAGCGTTCGGGACGGTTCGGCCCGGTGGAGTTCCGTCGCTACGAATGGCAGCAGAGCTACACGGCCGACAAATACCTGAACCTGCTCATGACCTACTCCGGCAATCGAGCCCTGGAACCGCAGGCCCGTAACGGACTGTTCGCGTGCCTCACCCACCTGATCGATGACGTCTACGGTGGGCAGATCACCAAGCAGTACCGGACTCGGCTGGCCGTCGCGCACAAGACACCGTGACGCGGTGTTCATTGCCGTACCGAACCGTCCACGATCTCTAGCAGCCGAGTCGCGGCGTGTGTCAGCGGGACGGCTTCCTGCTCGATGCGGCGGAACGGGGTGGGACCCGCGGTGGCGATGGTGTTGTACGCGATGCTCTCGGCCTCGGTCAGGTGCGCCAGGACCGCCGACGACGGTTTGATGGCTCGACCGGCCTTGTCGTGGTTGACGCCGTGCCGGGCGTAACGGTGCAGGTCGGCGGCGTCCATGAGGATGGAGGCGACCGGTTTGGCGAGCGCGGCACGGAAGTGGTCGAGGATCGCGTACCCGTCCGCGTCGATGTCACCCCAATAGACGACGTGTTCCGCTGCCCGGATCCACGGCACGTTCGCGAGGAGCGCCGCCGCGGCCTTCCCTCCTCCTTCGACCACGATGGTGTCGCTGATCGGCGGGAACCACAGGCGCGAGTCGCGGTTCTCGACGACCAGGACGACGCGCGGCTGGTAGGCGATGTCGTGCACGTCCCCGCTGGTCCAGGCATCGTGCCGACGGCGGCCCGACGCGGCGTGGCGCGGATCGACATAGGTCAGGTGCATGACGGTCAGCCGGGGCCGGACCTCGTCGCGGACGTCGCGTGCGGTGACGTCGCGCAGCAGCGCGCCGTGGGTGTCGAGCCATTTGGTGTGCATCCCGGGCACGGGAAGTTGCCGCAGCGTCCAGCCCCCGGCGTCGGGATGCTCGCGGAGCCAGGTCACCGCGCTGATCAGCACGTCCACGTCGTTGGCGGGCAGACCGTAGACGGCCCGCAGCGTGGCCGGGGTGAGGACCGCCCCGGCGGACTGCAGGGCCGCGGCCAGCGCACGGGCCCGGCCGATGTCCACGGCCGCAGCGGCGAGGGCGACGGCGCCGTCCAGATCCGCGGTGAGCGCGACCGGGAAGTCACCGGCGACTCCCCGTACGGTCACGCAAGCGC
Source organism: Actinoplanes sp. L3-i22 (assembly GCF_019704555.1). NCBI lineage: Bacteria > Bacillati > Actinomycetota > Actinomycetes > Micromonosporales > Micromonosporaceae > Actinoplanes > Actinoplanes sp. L3-i22. The sequence continues at coordinate 4,575,418 of NZ_AP024745.1, read as the reverse complement.
GGACGACCTCCACACCGGCCGGAAGCCGGTCACCGAAGGCGCGCCACCGCATGTTCCACCCGTGCCAGGTGGCGTGCCCGATCTGTTCGACGGCCTTGCCCGTCCGCACTCCGGGCCGGAGCCGGACGGAGAATTCGACCGGCTCCCCACAGACCGCCGCCGCCCACTTCTGCTCGATCTGGCGGCGAACGGCCGCGACGGCGTCGTCCGGGTCGACGAGCCCGCTCACGCAACCCCGACCAGGAGCTTCGCCCGGGACCGACCGTGCGGGTTCTTGAGGATCACGTACTCGGCGTCGACGTGCGGTTCGATCGCGCTGTGCTTGTCGTTCGGGGCGCCGATGATCAGTTGGAAGCCCAGGCCGCGCCACGCGCCGATGGCCCGGCCGGTGAAGTGCGCGTCCGCCTTGATCAGCGCCTCGTCCAGGAAGACCGGGGCGTAGCGGGGCCGGGCGGCGCCGGCGTCACCCAACTGGTAGCGCAGGGCGGCGCCGACGATGAACGCGACGAGTTCCTGCGATTCGCCGCCGGACTTCTCGCCGATGTGGTCGTAGACGGCGACGTGCCGGCCGTCGAGGTCGATCTTCTCGGCGCTGATCCGGACGTGGTTGCGTACGTCGACGAGGTCGGCGAAGTCCGGCGCGGTACGGCGGATCCGGTCGATCACCTTGACCATCCGGTGGTAGGCGCGTTCCCGCTCGTCGTCGGTCGCCGCCTTGTCGATGACGGCCCGTACGTCGCGTAGTTCCTTGCGGAAGCGGGCGCGGGCCGTGGAGTGGCTCTCCTGCGGGTCGATGCGCAGCCGGTGGTTGTCGTCGGCGAACGGCAGTTCGGCCAGGATGCGGTTGACCGGGTCGATCCGGTCGCGGATCTCCCGGACGGCGGCCGCGAGTTCGCTGTCCAGTCCGGTCAGGTCGTTGCCGGACAGGTTGAGCAGGCTGTCGCGCCACTCCGTTTCGAGTTCGTGCAGGCCGCTGGTCTCCAGGTCGGTGAGCAGGCGGTCGAAGTCGCGGTAGGAGGCGTCCGGGTCGTCGCCGAGGTTCGGGTTCGGCCAGCGTTCGAGGAACGTGGAGAACGTGTCGACCAGCGCTTTCCGTGATCGGCCGATCGACTCCGTCGCGGCTCGCCGGTCGGTGTCGAGCCGCGCGCCGGCGTTTTTCGCCGCCGCGTCGAACTGTTCGAGCCCGTCGGTGTCACCGTCGAACAGCGTCTCCAGGTAGTGCCGGTGCTCCTCGCTGACCTCGACGCCGGACTCGGCGGCCGTGTCCAGCGCCGTCTGGGCGCGATCCACCTCGTCGACGATCGACGCCCACGACTTCCCGAGCGCTTCCACGGCGTCCTTCTGCCGGCCGACCCGCTCGGTCAGGTCTCGCACCTGCTGTTTCAGGGTGTCGAGCTGACCCTGCAGCTGGTCGATCTCCGGGTTGCCGGCGCGGATCTCGTCGACGACATCGTTCCAGCGCTGCTGTTCCGCGCGGACGGCGTCGACATCCACCTGGTCCCAGGTCAGCTCGGTCAGGGACTGGTAGACCGCGCGCCGGGCTTCGAGCGAGTTGAGGTCCTCCTCCGCTCGCGTTACCTCAGCGACCGCGTCGTCATGGCGCTGGCGGGCGAGACCGATCCGGGTCTCCAGGTCGGCGAGCGTCCGGCTGTTGGTGAAGCCGAGCACGTTGGCCCGGCCCTGGCCGCCGTGTGCGCCCCGGCCGCCTTCCGAGGTCTGGCCGGTGATCGTCAACGCTTTGGAGTACTGCGGCAGCAGCCGGGGCGTGTCGACGCAGACGAAGGCGAACCGGCGGGCGAGTTCGCTCCTGAGCCAGGCGGTGAACGGCGACGGCCGGTAGTCGAGGCGGCCCGGGAGCGTGTTGCCGTCCAGTCCGACCTCGTCCCGCTGTCCGGTGCGTACGCCCTCGAACTGGATCCGCCGGGCGGTCGGCACCGCGTTGATCGCCTCGCGGAACGCGTTCAACCGTCCGATGTCGATCAGCATCCGGGTCGCGAATCCGCCGAGCGCCAGGTTGAACGCGTCGCGCCACGGCTCGAACTCCGTCCGCACCTCGATCAGCTCGCCGACGAACGGCAGGTCATCGGGGGTGAGCCCGGCCGCCTCGGCCAGCGCCGCGCGGGCCGCGTGCAGGTCGGTGGAGATGTTGCCGCGCCGCGCCTTGACCGCCTTGTGTTCGGCGCGCAACGCTTCCAGCTCGCGCTCCGCTTCTTTTCTGATCAAAACCGCTTCGGCGTACGTGGTTTGCGCGGTCTTCCGCGCGTCGACGTCGGCCAGAGTCCGGTGCGCGTCGTCGATCAGGGCGGCGAAGTCGTCGGCGGTCGTGACCGGGGCGCCGAGCGTGACCAGTCCCCGGTCCAGGCGTTCCCGGGCGCGTTCGACGTGACCCAGCCGCTGCTCGACGACGCGGATCTCCCGCTGCGCGGTGTCCATGCGGTCGCCGCCGGAGGCACGGATGGTGTCGGACACCCCGTCGCGCCGCGTCTCGGCCGCTGTGACCAGGGTGTTCGTCTCCGACAGTTCTTCCTGGGCCCGGCGGTGCCGCTGACCCAGGTCCTCTTCGGCCGAGCGCAACAGGTCGAGCCGGCGTTGATGACGCCACAGGGCGGCCGGCGACGCCGCGTCGCTGAAGGATCCGATCTCGTCGATCGAGCGCAACCGGTCCACCGCGTCGTCGATGGTCTGCCGGTGCCCGCGGATCGGGGTCAGGGCCTTCACCTGCTGGCGGGCGGTGATCATCCGGGCGCGGGTGCCGGACAGCTCGTCGAACTGCTGCACCACCGCGTCCGAGGTGGCCAGCGTGGACGGCTCCTCGAGGACCATCGTCTTGTAGAGGGCGTCGACCGTGGTGATCTGCTGGCCGGCCTGGATCCGTCCCAGCAGTGCGACCGCCTTGTTCCCGTCACCGGCGGCGCCGATACCGAGCGTCGTGTGCAGGCGGGCGGTGAAATCGCGGTCGGTCTCACACCAGTTCAAGCCGGTGGCCACGACCTCGGCCCGGGCGAACTTCGCACCGGCCGGGCCTTCCAGCGCCCGCAGCTGATAGCCGCGGTCGCAGGTGGCGCGGACCGCGACGACGTCGTCCAGGGTGCGCGCGGACGACGGGACGTACCAGGCCCGCAACGCGGTGAACTCGGCGCCGGTGTGGTCCACCCAGGTCAACGCGATCGCCGACCAGGTGTCACGGCCGTCGCCGCGCAACACCCGCACCTTCGTCTCACCGTCGGTTCGCGACTCGTCGAGCTTGCCCCGTGCGTACGAAAGAATGTTTCTTTGATCTTTGCCTCTCGGCCGGCCGACGACGCCGCCGTTGGACGCCCCGTTGAACGGCGTGGTGTGCGGCATGAGCAGCGCGATGTACGAGTCCATCAGCGTCGACTTGCCCGATCCGGAACCTCCGCTGAGCAGCGTCGCGCCCGACGCGAGCCGCAGGTGGTGGTATCCGTCGTAGCCGCCCCAGTTGACCAGTTGCAGGTCCCGCGCCACCCACTGCTGACCCCGGGACGCCACCGGGATCAGCCCGAACAGCGTGTCGATCATGCTCACGCGGCGGCCTCGTTCTGTTCCCGCAGCCACTGGTTCATTTCGGCCAGCTTTTCCGTGCTCAGGACGACCTCCACCATCGGGGTGATCCGGTACCGGCCGGCGGACTCCTCCGCGAGCAGACCCTCGGTCACCAGTCGCTGCACCGCGTTGCGGACCTCCTGCTGGCGCCGGGCCAGGTTGAGGTCGTGCGGGTCGAAGTAGGTCAGCACGGTCTGCTCCAACTCCTCGATGTCCACCCGCGCGGACGTCTCACCCGTGCCGCGTTCCCGCTGGAAGACGGTCCGCAGATGCACCAGGACCAGCGTCTCGGCCCGGTTGTAGGGGTCGTCCTTGAGCAGGATCGGCACGTCCAGCTCGACCGACCGCACCTGCTGCTTGTAGGCGACACCCCGGTCGTGGTCGACCACGAGACGCACGAACAGGTCGTGCAGACGCGACTCGATGATCTGCTGGTTCTCCAGCAACGTGCGCCACTGCGCCGGGCTCTTCTCGGCGAGCAGGAACTTACGCCGCAGCAACTGGACCAGCACCCGGCGTATCTCCACGTCCAGCGTGCCGGCGTCACCGGCGAACAGCTCGGCCGGATCCTCCTCCATGGAAACGGGATCGATGAACCCGGCCGCCAAGCCTTCCGGCTCACTCATCACTACCACTCCCGTCCGCGAGCAAGGGGTTCGATGCCACCACATTGCCGAGGGCGAATCGGCGCCGGGTCCGATCCGGTCGCACCGTGTCGACCAGCGCGACCTCGTCGGTCTCGGTCATCCCGGCGCCGTCGGCGACCTCCAGCAGGCCGAGCAGGTCAACCGGCCGCTGGATCTCCGCGCCCCCGGCGCGGAACGCGGCCACCACGTCGACGCTGGCCGCGCCGTCCGCGAACGCTTCCAGGTGCGCGCGCAGCTCGGCGTACCGGGGACCGCCCCAGGCCCGGGTGTCCGCGGCCGGCATGTCCTCGGACTCGTCCCAGTCCCGCAGCGGCGCGGGCGGCTGCTGAGGCCGCAGGTCACTCATCCGCTGACGCAGATGCCCGACGTCGGCGACCGGCAGGCGGCGCAACGGCTCGACGGCCTCGCCGCGGCGCGAACCGGACACCCATTTGTGCAGGCCGGACATCACGTCCCGCAGCAGTTCGTCGACCTGGCGGTCCCGCATCGGATCGTGATTGCGGACCTGGGTGGTGATGACATGCGACGCCTGCCGCTGGGCGGCCAGCACCTCCCGGACGCCCTGCTCGATCCGCCGGGAGATGTCGGTCAGCTCGCGGCGTTGCTGCTCCGGCAGCAGGCCGGTGAACCGGTGCCGCAGCACGATCCGCAGCTGACCCCACAGGTTGTCGATCTGCCCCGGGTCCCCGATCAGGCGCAACGCCCCCGCGAACGCGCGGCCTTCGGGGGTCGCGTCCAGGATCCGCTGGCCCCGCGCGAGGTACTCCCGCAGCACCTCACCGGTCGGCCGGACGTCGTGCCGCAACTCCGCGACGACGTCACGCTGAATCGCTTTGATCGACTCGGCCACCCGGGCGAAGTCCGCCGGCAGCTCCCGGGCCAGGTGCAGCACGTTCTCGGCCGCCTCGAGAAGCTGCTCGTCGTCGGCGGTCTCAACGGCGCCACCCTTCTCGAGCCGGGTCAGCTCCCTCTGCCGCAGCTGGATCTCCTCGTGCAGGCGCACCATGCGCGACATCAGGTCCGGATCGGCGTCCTGCGCCAGTCGCTCGATCGCCTCCAGCAACGTCCTGACCCGTGACTCCGACACCCGCGTGCGCGCGCCGCCGACCCGGCCGGCGACCTCCAGCGCGCCGACGCCGTACGCCGAAAGCCGATACACCTCGGCGTCGTCGGACACCTGCCGCACCAGCCACCCGGCCTGCACCCACTGCCGGCAGAGATCACGCGCGTTCCCCACGGGCAGCGGCTGACTGTCCTCGTCGCCGTACCCGGCCGCCCGCAACTGCTTGAGAGCGTCGTTGATCTCCGCGTGCGCGTCCGCCACGACAACCGTCGGACGCTCGGCGGTGAAAACCATCGCCAACACGGTCACCACGAACGGCGCGTGCGTCTGGTGCAGCAAGGCGAGCATCGGATTCTGAAACGCCCGGAGCGCCCCCTGGTAAGCACCTTCAACACCTCGCGTAGCCATCAGCACCTAGCGTACGGGCTGGTAGGACCATCACTCGTTACCGGACCGGCCCCGGCAACCGACGAAAATCAAGACCACGATTTGGTACGTACGAATCGGCGCGCCCGGCCACCGCGTACTAAAGATGGGTATCGATGCCGATGCCCGGGTCTCGCGCTCTCCCTACCGTCAGAACTAACGGGGACAACCCCGCTGACGAGGGGAAGAACGTTGATACGAAACCTGATGAGGATCGTGGCGGTGCTGGCCCTGGTGGCCGGAATCGCCACCATCGCCACCCCGGCGCAGGCTGCCACCGCCGGGCCGTTCCAGATCTACAACAAGGCGTACGGGCAGTGTGTCGACGTGCCAGGCGGCTCCACCGCCGACTCCGTACAGCTGCGGATCTGGCCCTGCAACGGCACCGACGCCCAGAAATGGTGGCTGGAGGACATCGGGCTGGGCGCCACCCGGTTCCGGAACGTGCACAGCAACAAGTGCATCGACGTCCGCGGAAACTCCCAGTCACCGTTCGCTGTCGTCCAGCAGTACACCTGCAACAGCACTTTCGCGCAGCAGTGGAGTGTCGGGGTGGTACTGGGCAACGACGGCCGGCTCTGGCGGGATCCGCAGCACTACGCGGTCAACCAGTGCCTGGACACGGTCGGCGGGGCGACGAGCTCGCTGATGCAGTACACCTGCCAGGGCAACGACCCCCAGCTGTGGATGTTCCAGGTGCCGTGAGTCCGGCCCGGGGCGACGCCGGCTGAGCGGCCGGCGTCGCCCCTCACCTCAGACAATCAGTCGGTCTCGAAAGCGCCCAGGTCGGGGGCCGAGCCGTTGAAGGCCAGGCCGACGTCCGTGCCCTTGTCGATCAGGGTGCTGCCCGGCGACAGGTGCAGAGCGGTCAGCTCGGGCAGGCTGCCGTCGGACTGACGCAACACGTTCCAGCCGGTGGCGGTGCCGCTCGGGCCCTCGGGCACGTGCTCGGCGCGGTCTGACGCGGCCGGGGGTGCCATCCCCTCTTGCGGGTGCTGGTGTTCGGACCCGGCCTGCGTACAGTCGACCGCCCCCGGTGCGGCGTCCGGTCACTGAAGTGGGTGGCTCATCGCGTACGCAAATCGATTGTTTCTTGGTTTTGGGGTTGCCGGCCGGCAAGGCCGACCGGCAACCGTCGCTATCTGCTCGCCAACGCGGCCGCGTGGCCCTTTTTACAAGCCATAGCGGTTCTTGAGATGGCGCCAGAAGTCGCGCAGCATCCATTTGTCGAATGCGGTGATCTGGGTGGCGCTTCCGGCCTTCATGACGAAGCCCTCGCTGGGCAGCGGGTCGAAGTCGTAGAAGTCGTTGAGGCCCCAGCTGTGCCCCATTTCGTGTAGCAGGATGTGGATGTCGGCCGAGCCCAGCGCGTTGACGAAGTAGTCCTTGTCGATGCGCTGACCCCAGTCACCGCCGGCGCCGCCCAGGCCCATTCCCTGGGTGAGCCAGAGCGACAGGTCGTAGTGGTGTGACGCTCCGCCGGGGCAACCGGAATAGTTGCCGTCCTGGTGGAAGAACCGTCCACAGGGCGGGCTGCACTGCGGCGCACCCTCGTTGATGTCATTGACGTAGATGTCCACCGAGCTGTCCGACCACTGCAGCTGGTTGCGGTCGCGCACGGCCCAGCCGACGACCTTGACCGGAATCTGCTTGTACGGCCATCCGTTCCAGCCGGCGCCGTTCTCGGTGAGCTGATCGACCCATTTCTGGAACTGCCCCTGCAGCGCGGTCTGGATCTGATCGCGCAGCGCAGCCGTGACCGTCGCGGTCGATTCCCAGCGGACGCAGTAATTGATGCTGCCCTTGGCCGCCATCACCTGGTCGAACAGGTAATTCTTGAAACCGTACAGGTCGGCGTAGGTGTCCTCCTGATGCTTCCAGGTGGACGCGAGCGGCGCGACGTACTGCGACGGCGGGTTCCACGGGTCGCCGGCCGGCGGCGCGGTGGTGGGGGTGGTCGTCGTGGGGGTGGTCGTCGCCGGCGTTGTCGGCGCCGTGGCGCCGGTGCAGGCCACGCCGTTGAGGGTGAACGCCGTGGGAGCGGGGTTGCTGCCGGAGAAGGTGGCATTGAAGCCCGCCGTGACGCCGGCGTTGGTCGCGATCGCGGCGTTGTAGCCGGCATCGCGCAGCGTGACGTGCTGCCCGGATTGGACGAAGGTGCTGTTCCAGCTCTGGCTGATCTGCTGGTTTCCGGGGTAGTCGAACTGCAGGGTCCAGCCGTTGATGGCGTCGCCCAGGTTGGTGATGGTGACGTTGCCGGTGAAGCCGGTACTCCACTGGTTGACCGAATAGTCGACCCGGCAACCGGCCGCCGCGACGGCGGGGTTCGCCGCGACGGTGACAAAACCGGCGGCGACGAGCAGTACGAACAGCCCGGCAAGGCTGCGCAGAATGCGAATACGCCGGGGCGGGCGAGCCGTCGTGGGTGGCTCGGTCATCTCTGCGGTCACGGAGATGTCCTTTCGGGGATGGCGCGCCACCGGCCGCGGACATCGAGCGGACGCCACGGGGATGGGGATTTGCCACCGTGCGGTCCGAGGCTTCGGGCCGGATGCCACAGACGCGGGGAACGTCCGTGGCGGTTGGCGCTGGGGGATGGAGTTGGGAGTCGGCGCGAGGCCGAAAACCTTTTAGGAACGTAACATTTCATCCACAGTTGTCAATGCCCAGGCGGCACCGAAACGTTTTCGGTGCCCTGTCACGTCACGGTCGGCCGGGCGTCCAGGAACCCTGCGGCCGGCACCTTGATCTCGACGTTTTACGGACCGGGCGGTGCGCTTCACTCCGCACGGATGAGGCGTGACCGGCCTCGATGGTCGAGCGTGGAAGTCGTACGGGCCGGTGCCCGCTGCCGGCAACTCCGACGGTGGCCGCGTTGATCCTTATCGCTGGGCGGGAGTGACCATGGACGCGGCAGCCCTGGCCCTGGTCGCGCTGGTCGTCTTCGGCTGGGGGCTGTTCTCGGTCCGGCTCGGCCGGGCCGATCTGAGCGCGCCGATCGTGTTCGTCACGGTCGGGCTGCTGTTCGCCGAGGCGCTGCACGTGCTGGAGCTGACCCCGTCGCAGGAGGCGGTCCGGGTGCTCGCCGAGCTCACCCTGGTGTGGGTGCTGTTCGCCGATGCCTCCCGGGTGGGCGTGCGGGAGTTTCGCGCGGATCTGGGCCTGTACACGCGGCTGCTCGCGGTCGGGCTTCCGTTGACGATCGCGGCGGGGGCGCTGCTGGCGTCGTGGTTGTTCGACGGCCTGGGCGTGTGGCTGGTGCTGCTGATCGGTGCCGCGCTGGCGCCGACCGATGCGGCGCTGGGCGCGGCGGTGATGTCCGACCCGAAGGTTCCGGAGCGGGTCCGGCGCGTTCTGAACGTGGAGAGCGGGCTCAACGACGGCATCGCCACCCCGGTCGTGACGGTGGCGATCGCCGGTGCCGCGGCCGCGGAGAGCAGCCACAGCGGCGTCGGCCCGGGTGCCGCCCTGCTCGATCTGGCGATCGGTGCGGCGGCCGGGATGGTGATCGGGCTGGCCGGCGGGGTAGCGATGCGTCAGGCCCGGCGCCGCGGATGGATGTCGGAGGACTTCGCCGGGCCGGGCGTGCTGGCGCTCGCGGTGCTGGCGTACACGGCCACGCTGTGGCTCGACGGCAACGGGTTCGTGGCCGCCTTCGTGGCCGGGCTCGCGTTCGGTAACACGGCCGGTCGCGGCGGAGCCCGGGAGGTCTTCTACGTGGAGCAGACCGCCGGGCTGGTGTCGCTGCTGACGTGGCTGCTGTTCGGTGCGGTCGCCGTCCCGGTGGTGCTGGCGCACGCCGACTGGCAGGTGGTCGTCTACGCGGTGCTGAGCCTGACCGTGGTCCGGATGGTGCCGGTCGCGCTGGTGCTGATCGGAACCGGGCTGCCGGCGCGGACGGTGGCGTTCATCGGCTGGTTCGGGCCCCGCGGTCTGGCTTCGATCATCTTCGCGTTGATCGCTCTGGAGGACCTGCACGCCGGCGCCGAGCGCGCGGTGGCGGTGATCGGCATGACTGTGCTGCTGAGCGTGTTCGGCCACGGCCTGAGCGCGAAACCCCTCGCGAACCGGTACGCCGATCCGCTCGTCCCGGCCCCGGGCTCCGGGCCGGAGACCGAGCTGCCGGTACGTGGTCTTCTGCACCGCCATCCGGGCGCCGGGACGAGACCTCCGGGCCCGGAGCCCGGCCGATGAGCGCCGGTGCGGTCGATGGCGGCGGCACCGTCAACTGGTGAAGCTGCCGCGGCGGGTGCGTTCGGCCTCCATCAGCATGATCTCCTCGGTGTCGGAGAGCACCACGTCGCGGTCCGGCTCGAAGTCCAGACCGGGGTCACGGTCGTCGTAGTCGACCGCGTTGAGCACGACTTTGATCGCGTTGATCCGGGCGCGCTGCTTGTCACCGGACCGGATGATCACCCATGGTGCGCTGGGTGTGCCGGTGTGCTTGAGCATCTCGTACTTGCGGGTGGTGAAGTCGTCCCAGCGGTCCTGTGCCTGCATGTCGATCTCACTGAACTTCCACTGCCGCAGCGGGTCGTCGAGACGGCGCGCGAACCGCCGGCGCTGTTCCTCCCTGGTCACGCTGAAGTAGAGCTTGACCAGGATGGTGCCCTGGCGGACGAGATCCTTCTCGAACCCGGTGACCCCGAGCATGAAGTGCTCGTACTCCTGTTCGGTGCAGAAGCCGAACACCGGCTCGACCATGGCGCGGTTGTACCAGCTGCGGTCGAACAGCACGATCTCCCCACCAGCGGGCAGCTGCGCCACATAGCGCTGGAAGTACCATTCGGATCGCTGCTCCTCGGTGGGCTTGCCGAGCGCGACCACCCGGTAGTGCTTTTCGTTCATGTAGCGGGTGGCTCGCCGGATGGTGCCGCCCTTGCCGGCCGCGTCGCGCCCCTCGAACAGCACGATCATCCGCATCCGATGGGCCTCGAGATGCCTTTGCAGCTTGAGCAGTTCCACCTGCCAGGGGCGGAGCTGCTTCTCCGCCCGCAGTTTGCGGGCGACTCGCCGGTGATCCCGCTTGAGCGCCTCGAGCTCCCGCTGGGCCTGCTGGTACGCCTCGGCGAGATCCGGGATCGGCGTAAACGCGGTCACCGGTCGCGGCTCGGGCGTCCGCCCGTTGCCGGTGGCCGGCGACGGGAGGCCTGTCAGCGGCATCGGCGTCTCCTTCATCAGTTCCTCGCGACGGTGGTCACCGGTCAGCCGGCGTCCTCGCCGCGACGTTTGCCGGCGCATGCTCCGGCGGTTCCGCGGGCCGGGGATCCGACCACGTCATAACCAGACCCCCTCTCGTGCACGCCGGACCCATCAGGGGTCTCGCGTGACGTTGCGGCCAACCCTGCCGGGCCGGCGCCACCGTCGTCGTCATCCGCGCGGGATGGTCGCGCGCGACCCGCAGCAGCCGTGGTCCGTGCTCGGGCACGAAGCGCCGACAGGTCGAAGTCCGCCACGGCGACGGTCGACCACGAGCGAGGACCGCCATGGCCTGCTCGGTCACCAGGGGCCATGACGACTCACGGCCGGCGAGCGAGGCCGTCATCCGTGGTGGAGGATTCTCGACCACGGGCCCTCCGGCAACGTAGGACCATGCGGACCTACGCCGGCAGAGACACGCGACAAGCGTGCCTTCGCGATCCCCGGCGGCGAGCCGCTGCTCACCCGCCGGCGGCATCCGGGTGAGACGCCCCCATCCGAGGCGGGACAGCGTGTGGCGTAGGGCCGAACTGGTGGCGGTGCTTCTCGTGAGCTGCCTGCTGTCGGCGCCGGCTCCGGCCACGGCGTTCGGCACGATCGAGGGCGGCGGGCAGCACCGGGAGCACGAGCGGATTACCCGTGCCGCTCTGGCCTGCCGGTCCGGTGCCGTGTCGTCCGACGGCTGCTTCGAACCGAAGTCGTCGGACCAGCTCGCGGGCCATCACAAGTCGTTCGGCGCGGTAGGGGCGCCCGACCTGACCGAGGTGTCCGACCCGAGCGCGCACTGCGACGACGCCGACTATCTCGACGGCGGCTACCCACGCACGCGCACGCAGGCCACCAAACGGCTCCTCGACTGTGTCGACCATCTGCGCGGACGCTTCCGCGAGGCGGTCGAACGGGCCGCGGGCCTGCTCGACGAGGCAGACGCTCTGGTGGGCGCCGAGGTGGATCTGGGTGTCGACTGTGTGCTGGACGCCGGCTCCGAGCAGCGTGCCAAGTGCCAGACCATCGAGGCCTTCGGCCGGGCTCTGCACGGCGCGCAGGACTTCTATTCGCACAGCAACTGGGCCGATGTCGCGGACCCGTCCCGGCCGCTCGGCGCCGACAACCCGCCGGGCCTGGGTCTGCCCGCGCCGAGTCCGGTCCTGGAGCTGCGCGGCACCGGCACACCGACCGTTCCCGCCGCCCTGTCCACCGGCTGCTTCGTCCTGCGCGACCGGATTCCCGGGGTCGAGGCCTGCACCGGTCGTGTCACCCACGCCGGCCTCAACAAGGACAACGGCACCGTCGATCCCGGCACCGGCGGCGTCACGGCGCCGACGACACCGCGAGGCAGACTGGCCGACAACTTCGCCAGGGCCGTCACCGGGGCCATCGTGGAGACCCGGCATCAGTGGCAGGAGTTCCGGGCAGCGCTGCAGGCCGGCTACGGCAGGACGAGGGCGGCTCTGATGATTTGCGCGCTCACCCACGACGATCCGCTCGACGACTGCCGGCGCCACCGTACGGCGACCGTCGTCCTGGTGATCTCATCCGGCCTGATCGGTCTGGCCGGCCTCGGGCTGCTGGTGTTCCGGATCGGCCGGCGGCACGACCGGCTCATGCGTAGCAGGTGATGCCGGCCCGCGCCGACCGGCGCAGTCTGAGGGGATGACCAGCCCGGAACAGAGCACCAAGCGCCGTCGTACCGCGCACCTGAGCCCGGCCGAACGGGCCCGGCTCGGTAAGGAGGCTCGCCGGATCGCGCCCCTGGACTCGCACGCCGAGCTCTCGCCGGCCGCGAAACGGGATCCGGTCACCACCATGACGGCCGACGACGCCGCCCGGGTGCCGGAGCTGGTCCCGATCCGCTACGGGCGGATGCTGGTCTCGCCGTTCACGTTCTATCGCGGCGCGGCGAGGGTGATGGCCGCCGACCTGGCGCCGACACCGGTGTCCGGCTTCCGGGCACAGACCTGCGGAGACGCCCACCTGTCGAACTTCGGCTTCTTCGCCTCGGCCGAGCGCGCCTTGGTGTTCGACATCAACGACTTCGACGAGACCCTGCCGGGCCCCTGGGAATGGGATGTCAAACGGCTGGCCGCCAGTGTCGCGGTGGCCAGCCGGGCGAACGGGCACAACGCGAAGCAGAGCCGCCGCGCGGTGCTCTCGGCCGCCACCACCTATCGCACGGCGCTGCGCGACTTCGCGAAACAGACCAACTTTCAGGTCTGGTACGCCCAGCTCGACGTGGACCACCTGCTCGACCGCTTGAGTTCGACGCTGACCGCCGAGCAGATGGCGAGCACGAAAGCGATGATGGACAAGGCGCGGACCCGCAACAGCGCGCAGGCCATGGCCAAGCTCTCCGCCGTCGTCGCCGGCGAGCGCCGCATCGTCGCCACACCACCGGTCGTGGTGCCCGTCGAGGATCTACTGCCGGACGCGTCGGCCGATCAGCTCTTCGACGCCATGCAGGACCTGCTCGAGGGGTACGGCCGGTCGTTGTCGCCCGACCGGCGCCTGCTGCTGGGGCAGTACCGGCTCGTGCACATGGCTCGCAAGGTCGTCGGTGTCGGCAGCGTCGGAACCCGGTCCTGGGTACTGCTGATGATCGGCCGCGACGACTCCGACCCGCTGTTCCTGCAGGCCAAGGAGGCGGGAGCGTCGGTGCTGGAGGAGTACGTCGGCGCCAGCGAGTTCGAGCACCACGGTGAGCGGGTCGTGGCCGGACAGCGCACCATGCAGGCCAGCAGCGACATCTTCCTGGGCACCCAGCGGGTCAACGGCATCGACGGCAAGGAACGCGACTTCTACGTACGTCAGCTACGGGACTGGAAAGGCTCGGTGGAGATCGAGGGCATCCGGTCGAGCGGCCTCGTGGCCTACGCCTCGGTGTGCGGCTGGACGCTGGCGCGGGCGCACGCGCGCTCCGGCGACCGCGTCGCCATCGCGTCCTACCTCGGCTCCAGCGACCGCTTCGAGAACGCCGTCGCCGACTTCGCCGAAGCCTACGCCGACCTCAACGACCAGGACTTCCGCCGGCTCGAACAAGCCGTCCGCGACGGCCTGATCAAGGTACAGAAAGGAATGTGACCCGGCTCAGTCCCTCGGGCCGGTACGAATATCTTGACAATCCCTTTTGCGGTCTCGTACGGATCGCGATCCTATCGGCTGCGCTGAATCCATTCGGCAAGAGTTTCGCCGAGTCCGTGCAGGTCGACGGGTTTGGTGATGCAGTCGTCCATGCCGGCGTCGAGGCAGCGCTGACGGTCGGCGGCCATCGCGCTGGCGGTCATCGCGATGATGGGAACGTGCCGGTCCGGCGGTTCGCTTGCGCGGAGCTGGACGGTGGCTTGGTAGCCGTCGACCTTCGGCATCTGGCAGTCCATGAGCACAGCGACGTACTCGTTCTGATCTGCCATGTCGATTGCCTGCTGCCCGTTGTGTGCGATGTCGACCTGGTAGCCGAGCTCGGTCAGAAACTCCTCGGCGACCAGCTGGTTGATCTCATTGTCCTCGGCGACCAGCACACGCCCGTGATGTTGCGGCTGAAGGGCGGGCACGGTGAGGGTTTCGGTTCCGGAGGAGAAGAGCCGAAGGAGGCAGTCGAGGAAGCTGGACGGGTCGACCGGCCTGTGCAGTACGTCTACCGCACCGGCGCGCTCGGCGAGGCGTTCGGTATCGGCCGGATCACCGGCCAGCAGGACCAGCCGAACCCGCCGCGCGATGCTCGCAATAGGTTCCAGGGGCGTCGCCGCGTCAGCGTCGACGGCGACGATGTCGTAGCTGATGGCGCCGCTGGCGGGTGTGTCGGTGAGCAATGCGTCAGCGTTGGTGGTGGTGACTGCCATGCCCCAGAAGCGGGCGTGTTCGGTGAGCAGTTCGGCTTGGGCGCTGTTGTTGCTGGCAATCAGTAGGCGCCGGCCGACGAGCAGGGTGCTGGCAGATCGGGCCGGCGCGTTGGGTGCGGTGCCGGTCGGCAGTGGCAGGGTGAAGGAGAAGGTGCTGCCGACGCCGGGGGTGCTGCGAGCGTCCAGGTGGCCGCCCAGCACGGTGACCAGTTTGTAGCTGATGGCCAGTCCCAGCCCGGTGCCGCCATAGGTTCGGTTGTCGCTCTGCTCGGCCTGGACGAACGGCTCGAACAGCTTCGCCAGGACGTCCGGCGCGATGCCGATGCCGGTGTCGCTGATCGTGAACTGACACCGGCCGTCCTGATGCTGCTCCGTCACATTCAGCCGGACCTGGCCACGGTGGGTGAATTTGACGGCGTTGCCGAGCAGGTTGATCAATACCTGCCGGAGGCGGCCGGGGTCGCCGTACCGGACCGGTTGCAGGTCTGGTGGGTAGCCGGCGATCACGTCGATGTCCTTGCCGCGGGCGCTCTCGGCGGCGATGCGCAGCGCGTCGGCGATGACGTTGGTGAGGTCGAAGTCGACGTCGTCGGCCAGGACCTTGCCGGCTTCGATCTTGGAGAAGTCGAGGACGTCGTTGATGATCGCCAGCAGAGTTTCGGCGGAGGTGTTGATGCCGGTGGCGAATCGTCGCTGGCTGGGCTGCAGGTCGGTGCCGAGCATCAGGGTGTTGAGTCCGATGATGCCGTTGAGCGGGGTGCGGATTTCGTGGCTGACCGTGGCGACGAATTCGCTTTTGGCGCGGTCGGCCGCTTGGGCCTGGTCGCGTGCGGTGGCCAGGTCCGCTTGTTCGCGGATGCGGTCGGTGATGTCACGGGCGATGCAGGAGACGCCGGTGATGGTGCCCTCGAGGTCGCGCAGCGCCGAGATGGTGACGGACAGGTGCACCGGTGCGCGGTCCTTGGTCTGACCGATGTGTTCGTGGTCTTTGACTGCTTCGCCGCGCAGGGCCTGGGCGAGGCTCGCGTGGGCGGTGGCGAGTTGCTCGGGTGGGTAGATGAGCGAGAGTGGCCGGCCGATCGCTTCGTCGGCGGTGTAGCCGTAGATGTGTTCGGCGCCGGCGTTCCAGCCGGTGATGATGCCGTCCGGGCTCTTGGTGAGGACCGCGTCGTCGGTAGATTCGACGATGGCGGCCAGTTGGGCGCGGGCGTCACGGTCGGCGCGCTCGTCGGTGATGTCGCGGGCCACCGCGTAGATCAGCCGCTCGGCCGGTGATGGGGTGGCGGTCCAGCTCAGCCACCGGTACTGACCGTTGGCGTGCCGGAAGCGGGTTTCGAAGGAGAACGATCCCCCTTCGGCGTTGACCAACGCCTGGAGGTTGTGTTGCGCGTCCTGGCGGTCGTCGGGATGGACGCACTGCATATAGGGGATGTCGAATACCTGCTGAAGAGGGTAGCCGAGGGTGCGTTCCCAGGCCGGGTTGAGGTGTTTGAAGTAGCCGTCCATGCCGGCCACGCACATCAGGTCGCCGGAGATGTCGAAGAAGTGGTCGAGACGTTCGAGCAGGGTGCGGCGCTCGGCCCGGACTTCGTTGCGTTCGGTGAGGTCGGTGTAGGTAACCACGTAGACCGCGACATCGTGATCGGCGGTGTAGGCGGCTGACGTCGCGCGGGCGACCGCGAGCCGGCTGCCGTCGCCCCGCAGGATCTCCGTTTCGGTCGTTACCCGGGCTCGGAGGGCGGATCTCTGGGGTGGGGTGATCGCCTGGTTTCGCTGTTCGGGTGTCCACCAGCTGTAGGGCGGCCGTTGCCCGAGGATTTCGTCGGCCGGTAGGCCGATCATGTCGGAGAACCGGTCGTTGGCCGCGACGATCACGCCGTCGGCGTCGCTGGTGACCACCCCGTCGTGCAACGCGCCGAGGATGGTGTTGTTCAGGTCCCGTTCCCAGGTGAGGGTGCTGTTGAGTTCGTCTTGCTGCACTCCGATGGACTCCAGCAGCCGGGCGGCGCGGACCAGCGCGACGTACATGACGATCAGCAGAACCGCGATGGCCGCCATGACGTCCAGGCCGCGCAGCGCGCCGCCCCATCGGCCGGTGAGTGCGACCAGCGCTCCGACGACGGCGATCACCGTCACCGCTGACGGGATCAGGCGGCGGGTCATGCGTCCCCCGACCCCGAGGGAGAACAGCAGGCTCACCGGGTAACGGCCGGTACGCAGCATCACGTAGGCGGTCGCCAGCAGCAGGAACCCGGCAACGCTGGGCACGCTGGTGCCGTTGACCGTGCCGGTGCCGTACAGATAGGAGACGCCATATATCTGTCCGAGCGCCGATGCCAGCGCGAGCACGACGATCAGCGGCGCGAACAGCCGGAACGGTTCGAAGCCCGCGATGGTGGCGTCGATCAGCAGAAGGCCGGCACCGAGGATGAGGAAGAAGGCCGCGGTATGCGGGGACTGCCGGCCGGGCTGCGGGCCCGGCATCCACTGCTGGACCCGGTCGGCGAACAGCATCTGGTCGATGCCGAAACTCCGGCCGGTCAGGTACTCGGTGATGACCGTGCCTTCGATCGCCAGCGCGGCGCCGATGCAGATCGAGCCGACCCGCCGGGCAATGGGCGAGCCCGGCAGCATCCGGCTGGCAAGCCCGACGGCGAACAGGCACAGCAGCACGGAGGTGATCACCGACGTGACCGGCAGCGCCGGCGCCAGCCCGGTCAGCGCTCGTATGCCCAGCACGTATCCGGCCAGACAGGTGATGCCGATCAGCAGTGTGACGGCACAACACAGCGCCACGGTCAGCCGTGCTCCGCACACCGGGGCGAGCAGCCGGCCGCGCCCGGTCAACGGCTCCCGCCGGCAGTGGACAGATCGCGAGCGGCGGACACGGTGATCGTCTCCTGGACGGCCGCGAGCAGTTCCGGCTGGGTGAACGGCTTGCCGACGACGGTGACCCCCGGATCGAGCAGACCCTGCTCGCTCATCAACGGTCCCGCGAAGCCGGACATGAACAACACCGGTACGCCGGGCAGCACGGTGCGCAACTGTTCGGCGAGCTCGGGGCCATTCATGTGGGGCATGACGACGTCGGACAGGACAGCATGGATCGGACCGGCGTGGTGTCGAGCGATCTCGAGCGCCTCCTGGCCGTGCGCGGCGGCCAGGACTCGGTATCCGTTCTTGGCCAGGATCCGGGCGGCTACTTCGCGCACGCCGTCCTCGTCCTCGGCCAGCAGGATCGTATGCGTCGCGCGGGTCTCGACGGTGACCTCGGCCGCGGGAACCGGTAGCGGCTGATCGGTCGCCGGCAGGTAGAGGCTGACGGTCGTCCCGCACCCGGGTGACGATTCGATGACCAGGTCACCACCGGCTTGCCGGGTGATGCCGAAGGCGGTCGCCAGACCGAGTCCGGTGCCCTGACCGTTGGGCTTGGTGGTGAAGAACGGCTCCACCGCGCGGTCGATGACCTCGGGCGACATCCCGACCCCGTTGTCCTGGACCGCGATGCGGATGTAGTCGCCGGCCGCCAGCGCGACGGGAACATCGGGGCCGGCGTTGTGCGCCCGCAGCCGCAGCGTGCCGCCGTCTGGCATCGCGTCGCGGGCGTTGATGGCGAGGTTCAGCAACACCTGGCTGAGCTGGTTGCCGTCGATCAGCGTGTTGCTGACCCCGGGGTCCAGGTCGGTGACGATGGTGATCTGGGTGCCGATGGTCGCCTCGGCGAGCTCGCCCACCTCCGCCACCAGGGCGTTCGGGTCGACCACGGTCGGCTGCACGACTTCCCGGCCGCCGAAGGTGAGCAGCTGATGGGCCAGCTGCGCGGCGCGCTGCCCGGCCCGGTGAATAGTGGCCAGGTCGGCGAGCATCGGTTCGGCCTCGGCGGTGCCCAGTTCGCTACCCACGGCATCGCGCAGTGACTCCTGGGCGAACTCGCTGAACGACAGGATGACGTTGAGCATGTTGTTGAAGTCGTGCGCGATCGCGCCGCTGAGTCGCGCGAGGCTTTCGAAGCGTTCGGCGATCCGGCGCCGCTCGGCGATCTCGTACTGGCGCTGCTGCTCGTGCCGTTGCTCCTCGGCATCGACGACGGCGGTGACGTCGTCGATGGTGGCGACGAAACCCGTGGCGTCACCGTCCTCGAACGTCGTGCGGACCCGGGTGTGCAGCCACCGGGTCCGGCCGTCACCGTCGAGATCGATCCGGCCGTAGTAGTCGCCGGCGTGACTGCCGGGCAAGCCCTGGCGCAGCAGGGACACCCGTTCGCCGGGCGGCACGCACCGCAGCCACCCGTGCCCGTGCAACTGGTTCGCGGCCAAGCCGGTGATCTCCGACAGACGTGGATTGGTGTAGCCGGCGGTGAGGTCGATCGAGCCGGCCGCGATACCGACCGGCGACACGTCGGCCAGCGCCTGGAACCGGGCCTGGCTCTCGTCCAGCGCCAGCACCTTCTCGACCAGCTTGGCGTTGAGCGTGCGCAAATGTTCCGCGGTGACCGGGGGGCTCTCGACCGGTTGCGGCCGCGCCTGCACCGCCTCACGCACGGCGGCCAGCAGCACATCGGGTTCGGCGGACTTGGGCACGATCGTGGTCACCCCGTACGCGACAGCCAGCGGCTCCGCCTCTGACGGGGCGTAGTTGGCGGTGTACAGCAGCACCGGGATGTCCGCGGTCCGAGTATCGGCGCGTAGCTCGCTGACGAACTCGTAGCCGTCCATGCCCGGCATGATCATGTCGGTGAGCACGAGGTCCGGGTGCCATCGGCGAGCCAGTTCCAGCGCCGGCTGACCCTCCGCGGCCTCGATCACGTCGTAGCCGGCATCGTCCAAGGTCATGCGGGCGATTTCCCGGTTGGTGGCACGGTCGTCCACCACGAGAACAGTGACCATCCGGGCTTCTCCCCTCGGGGCTTTCACGCCGCCGGCACCGACACGGTGAAGACGCTGCCGGACGGACCGGTGGCCACCTGCAACGTTCCGCCGTGCCGCAAGGCGGCCCGCAGTACCAGTGGCAGGCCGAGCCCGGCTCCGTTGTCGTCGTGCCCGCTGGCGGCCGCCCCGCGTTCGAACGGCCGGAAGATCCGAGGGAGATCTTCGGCGGACAGGCCGGGCCCGTGATCGGCGACACTGATCACGGTCTGACCGGATCCGGCCGGAGCGTCGACTCGAACCACCGCGTCAGCCACGCCGTGTTTCATGGCGTTGTCCGCCAGTTCCATGATGATCAGCTCGGCAGTGCCCGCCGGGCCCGCCGCAAGCGCCGGGCCGTCGTGCACTTCGAGCTTGAGGTGACGACCGGGCCCGGATGCCGCGGGGGAAAGATCGGCCACCACCTGATGGGCGATGAGGGCGCAGTCGACGGTCACGTTCGGGAAATCGAACTCGCCGCTTTCCAACCTCACCAGCATCACGAACCGCTCGAAGAAGCCCAGCAGCCCGGTCGCGCTACGGTTCAGCAGACGTAACTGGTGGAGCTGCTGAGCCGGGTCCGTGGTGCCGTTGGCAATCTTGCGGCTCATCAGGGCGGTGAGACTGATGATGCTGCCCAAGGGACTGCGCACATCGTGGCCGAGCCGGGACAGGCCGATCCCCTCGAGGACCCCGACCGGCTCGGGTACCGGAACGGCAACCCGATCAGACGCAGCCTCGGTCACGCTCACCGACATCCTCCCGGACCGATCACAACACGACACCGAACCGAATAGTAGTCGCATTACTACGCGCAGTGACTATTGTTCGCGGTTTCCCAAACCTCCGACGAATACCGCGCCGTGGTGCCGCCGGGCCTGCCGACACCCGGCTCAGGTGGGGCCTGGCCAGCACGATCGTCACCGCCCCAGCGGCACATCGCGCGCATCCTCCCGCTCGGCCACTGCTGGATTCACTGCCGGCTGACCCCGAGCATCCGCACCTCGAGGTCCATTCCGGGCGCTCCCAGTGCCGCGTTGAGATCGCTTTTGCCGATCACAATTGCCCTTTCCGTACGGCGGCGGAAAGTACTCACCAAGATGCGACGCCCGCCTGTGTGGTGTCGAGCAGCGCGGAGGCGGTTCGGTAGTTCACCTCGATGTCGAGGCCATCGCCGAGTGGGCAGTAGAACCCGCTCCGGTAGGCCTTCACCCACGGCTGGTCGTCTTCCGGGTGGGCACGGGGCAGCCCGCCCCAGCCAGGGTGCCGTGGACGATGCGCCACGACGTCCCGAGGACGCTGGAACGGGCTGCGAGTCGGAGCGAGCTGAACCCTTGGTCAGCGGCTCTCGGCGAAGTACTCGTAGTTGTCGGCGTTGTCGACGGCGTTGGCCGGGCTCGAGATGGCGAGCGACTTCGCCGCGGTCTGGCCGTACACGTGGTCGTCGGTACCACCGTTGACGGTGAAGTGGCTCGACTCGTGGATCAGGGTTCCGGCCTTGGAGTCGGTACCGGTGGCCGGCGCCGTCCAGAACGCGTTGCAGAGGTAGATGATGTAGGGCTCGTCCGGGTAGACGTAGGCGTAGTAGTCCTCGTTGCTGGTGCAGTCGAGCGTGATGGCCTTGCTGGTCAGCTCGCTGGTGATCTTGGTGTAGGCCGAGCTCACCCGGGAGAACCGCGACGAGCTGTAGGTGCCGAACCAGGTGGCGTAGGCGCCGCCGCCGGACGGGTTCGCCGTGAGCCAGGTGGTGGACTTCTGCGACATCGTCGCGGCGTTGGTGACGGCCGTCGCCAGCGAGGTCTTCTCACTCGTGGTGCAACTGCGGTAGGTGATGCTGACCGCCGCGACGGCGGAGATCTGCACCTTCTCGGTGGTGGTCGACGCGACGCTGGACCGGGTGCCGGCGCCCCGGATAGCCGCCGTGGTGCGGACGGTGGCCCGATCGGTGACCCGGAGCGTCGTCGCCCCGGTCGAGGCCCGCACCTGGGTCGACGCCAGCGTGACGGCGAGCGTTCCCGGCTTCGACAGGTCGTAGTCGTCCGCCAGGTTCACGGTCGCGCTGTAGGCGCCACCGGCGGGGATGCGGGTGTAGTCGGCCGCGGTCGGCGCCGCGAGCTTGGCCACCTTGCCGCGGTAGGGAACCGGCACACCGTCCCTGGTCACGGCCAGGACGGCTTTGGACTCGCGGGCCTGCGGCAGGTCCCGGGAGAGCACGTTGACCGCCGACGACGACGTGTTCCGCACCGTGACACGCACGGTGAACGCGCTGCCGGTCACCTGGCCGACCTGGACGGTCGCGGTGAGACCGGCGGTGCCGGCGGCCGCGGCCGCGCTCGCGCCGACGGTGGCGGCCACCGGAATGGCGAGCGCGACAGCGAGGGATGCCGCCCAGAGCGGGGGTCGAGAGATGCGCACGTGAGGTCCTTTCTCGGCCATCGACTCTCAGGGGGACGCCCCATCGGGATCAATAGGGCGGGAGTCGATGCAAGTACATCAATTAATCTAAATCTATAAGATTCCTTCTGCCTGTCTATACAACCTGTCATCCCTGATGGGTCATATCGCCGGGCGGTGTCACGAACCGCGCCGGCGGTGCCGGTCAGTGCCGGACGACCCGAGCCACGAGGCCGTTCATCGCCACGTCGGCGACCGACGGGCGCGGCTGGGGTGCGTCCTGCGGCCACCACTGCGAGATCGAGGTGACCGGCGCGACAAACCGCAGGTCGGGGCGGGTGAACAGCGCGGCCAGCTCGGTCCCGGAACGCACCCGCGCCTGACTGGCGTCGGCCCGGCCGATCTTGGCGGCCTGCTCCGCGGTCACGTGCTCGGGCGTGCCGTGCGAGACGACGACCAGGCTGCCGTCCGGGAGAGCGTCGACCAGGGTGTCGACGATGGCCCGCGGATTCTCCTCGTCCTTGATGAAGTGCAGCACCGCGAGCATGATCAGGGCCACCGGCTGGGTGAAGTCCAGCGCGGCCACGGTGTCCGCGTGGTCCAGGATCTTGCGTGGTTCGCGCAGGTCGGCATCGATGTAGGCGGTCCGGCCCTGCGGGGTGCCGGTCAGCAGGGCGCGGGCGTGGGTGAGCACGAGCGGGTCGTTGTCGACGTACACGATCCGGGCCGCCGGATCGATCTCCTGCGCGACCTGGTGCGTGTTGGGACTGGTCGGGATGCCGGTGCCGATGTCCAGGAACTGCCGGATGCCGAGCTCCCGGCCGGCGAAACGCACGGCGCGGTGCAGAAACCAGCGGTTCTCTTGGGCGAGCAGCCGTACCGTCGGAAAGTGCTTCTCGATCGCGTCCGCGGCATCCCGGTCGACCTGGAAATTGTCCTTCCCGCCGAGCCAGTAGTCGTAGCGCCGCGCCGGGTGGGGCGTCGTAGCATCCACTTTGAACGGTGCGTCTTCGCTGCTCACCACGGCTCCTTCACGGACAACGGGCAGATATCGATCGCATCGTATCGAAGATCGACGGCCGGGTTCGACGGGGAAAGCCGGCGTGGCCCACGATCCTGGGGGAGAAAAGCGGTGATCGGTTTGATGGCCGACCCGAGCGCGAAGCCAGTGCGGGCAGGGTTTGCCGGACGCCCGTGGCTCCGTAAGCGGCCAGCAGAGGCGGCCGTCCCGGGTCAACCGCCCGGCCGGTCCCCCAGCGGCTCCGACCGGAACCGGCCGGGCGCGATCCCGTACGCCCGGCGGAACGCGCCCGCGAAAGCGAACTCGGACCCGTACCCCACCTGCCGGGCGATGGCCGCCAGCGGCTCGCCGGTCTCCCGCAGCAGCCGGGCGCCGCGACCCAGCCGCCACTGGGTGAGGTAGGCCATCGGGGGCTGGCCGACCAGCGCGGTGAACCGGCGGGTGAACGCGGCCCGCGACAGCCCGGCCTTCGCGCTGAGATCCTGCACCGTCCACGGCCGCTGCGGATTGCGGTGGATCTCGCTCAGCGCCGCCGACACCGCGTCGTCGCTGACCGCCGGCCAGCTCGGCGCGTTCTCCGCCTGCCACCGCCGCAACGCGTGCACGATCATCAGGTCGATCAGGGCCTTCTGGGTGGTCTCGGCGCCGGGGCCGCGCTCGGCGACATCGGCGCCGAGCAGGTCGGCCAGCGACCGCAGCCGCAGATCGGCGTCGTAGTCGGGACGGACCACCACGACGTCGGGCATGGCCCGCAGGTACGGGTGGGCGCGGCCACGGTCGAGACGGTGCGCGCCGCACAGGAAGGCGAAGTCGGCCGGCCCCGGTTCGGCGGGAATCGGGCCCATCCGCAGGTCCGTCAGACCGGCGAGCGGGGCCCGCGTGTGGCTCAGCCCGTGTTCGGCGCCGCCGGGAATCAGCACCGCGTCGCCGGGCCCGACCGGCGTGTGCCGGCCATCCGGCTCGATCAGCCAGCCCTCGCCCTCGAGCACGATGTGGAAACCGATGCCCTCGAACGCCTGGAACCGCATGCCCCAGGTGCCCGAGCAGCGGATCAGCCGGGCGCCGGAGAAGCCCGACTTGACCGAGCGGAGCGCCTCGGTGATCACATCCACGGGCGAAGGCTAGAGCACACGCGATTATCGGAACGCGTCACTGGCGTATGGCTTGCCCCGGTTCGCCCTGGTTGGCTCGATGACTGTGACTACCGCGACACACGACATCCTGCTCGCTCACGCCGCCGAGACCGAGGCACTGCTGCGCCCGGCGCCCGCGAGCATCGAGGCCGCCCGCAAGGACGGCGCTTTCGCGCTACGAACCCCCATCGCGTACGGCGGAACGTGGGCCGACGCCGAGCGGACCGCGCTGCACCTGGCCCGGCTGGGGCGCGCCTGCCCGTCGACCGCCTGGGTGGCCGGCACCTGCGCCACCTCGAAAACCATGCTCGCCGCCCAGCTCGGCGAGCGGGCCGCGGCCCGGGTCTTCGCCGACCCGGACGCTCTGACCTGTGGTTCCGGCCAGCCGGGCGGGCGCGCCGTGCGAACCGGCGCGGGACTGCGGGTGACCGGCCGCTGGCAGTACGTCTCCGGCTGCGCGGACGCCGCGTGGGCCAGTCTCGGCGTCATGCTCGACGGCACGTACGCGATCATGGCCGTTCCGCTGCGGGATCTGAGCGTCGAGCACACCTGGGACGCGGCCGGCATGCGTGGCACCGGCAGCCACACCCTGGTCGCCGACGACCTGAGCGTGCCGGAGGAGATGGTGCGGCCGGCCGCGCCGCCGGGCCCCGCCGCTCGTCTCTTCTTCGGTCTCACGTTGCTGGCCCCGATGGCCGGCGCGGCGCGCGGCGCCCTCGACGTGGTCATCGCGATGTTCGCCACCGACCGCAAACCCTTCATGACCGCGTACGCACGGATGGGCGACTCCCCGGGTGCCCGGCACTGGCTCGCCGAAGCCGGACGCCTCGTCGACCGAGCCGAACGCGCCATGCTCGACATCGCCCGCGCCGACGGCTCCGACCCGGCCGGCGGGTTGCTCGCGATGGCCGGCGCCGCCCGCGACTGCCAGGCCGCCATCGACTACCTGCTGGATCTGCACGGCACAGCCGGGTTCGCGGCGGCCCATCCCCTGCAACGGTTCTGGCGCGACGTGGCCGTCGGCAGCCGGCATCCCATGTTCAACCGCTACCTCGCCATGGAGAACCTGGCCACGGCGCTGCTCGACGGCTGAGCAACGCTTCCCACCGGCCAAAGCCCAAGCCGGCCGCGACAAGTACCCGGTCAGCCTGTGGGGGCCAGGTCACCGGTGTACGGCGGCGCCGGCAGCAGTGTGTGGGCTGCGGCGCGGTACTCGCGGACAGCGCGGCGGCGGGCCCGCGACCGGCGATGCAGTCGGCCCGCGGTTCGGATACCGGCTCCGGTCGCCAGGACGCCGGCCGCCCCGGCGACGGGAACCACCGCCGCTCCGAACACCGAAACCGGGGCGGTTCGGTGCGCCGCGAGCGCATACACCGAAAGCAACACCGCAGCCGGGCCACACACCAGGTCGGCTGCCTCCAACCCGGCGGCGTTCAGGCCCGCCCCCCGATATCGCGCACGCCAGTGCCATCGCAAGTGCCGGCCCGGGAGCGCAGCGACGCAGACCCGCGGCAACGGCGGCAAGACAGAGCAGCGGAAGGGCGCGCCACAGATGAAGTTGCGGGAGGGGCGCTCCCAGCCAGGACGGCCCGAGCGGCCACCACAAGACCTGAGTCGCGGCGACAAACAGCGCCGCCGGCGCATCCACGGCGCGTAGGTGCCAGGCTGCGGCCGGGCGCCGGCGAACGGGTCGCGGCGTCACGCCTGGCAGTGTAGGCGGACGTCTTCAGCTGCCCGGCAATTGCTGGAATACCTCGACCGGCGCGCGAGCACGGAACGGGGGGCCGGCATCACCGAACCGGCTCGGCGGGGGTGTCGCGGACGAGGACGACGAACGTTCCGGAGGTGGTAGCGCCGTGGTAGCGGATGGTGACGGTTACGGTGGCCACCCCGGGTCCGGTGGCCGTGAGGCCGTCTCGGCCGGCGGTGACCACGGCGGGACGGTTGGTCGCGTACCGGATCCGCATGCCCGCGGGCAGCGGCGTGCCGGCGCCGAGGCCGCGGTAGCCGACCAGGGTGTCGTCGCTGAACGCGACGGTCAGTTGCGGGTCGATACGGCTGCCCGCCGGGAAGAACACCCGCTGCGAGACGCCGGTGGCCGCGTCGCCGACCACGACCGGCCGGGCGGTGACGAAGGTGGGTGTCGCGTGCAGCCGCCCGGTCACGGTGACCGCGGTGCGAGCGCGGATGTCGCCGCTGGACGAGCCGAGCCTCAGCTCGCAACGGCCGGTGTCGACGCGGACGCGGCCGCTGGACTCGTCGAAGTAGGCGAGGTCGCTCACCCGTACGGGAAAGGTGATCTTCTGGGTTTGACCGGGTTCGAGAGTGATCTTCCGGAAGCCGGCGAGGCGCTGGCGCGGCCGGTCGGCGGCCTGCGGGGTGGCCGCGTAGAGCTGGGCGACCTCGGCGCCGGTGACCCGACCGGTGTTGGTGACCTCGGCGGTGACCCGGATCGTGCCGTCGGCGTCCACATGGCGGTCGTCGGCGCGCAGGTGTGTATAGCGGAAGTGGGTGTAACTGAGGCCGTGGCCGAACGGGTAGGCGACGTCGCCGGTGAAGTACTGGTAGGTGCGGCCGAGGGTGGTGGCGGTGGGCCGGATCGCGTAGTCACCGATCGGCGGCAGTTGGGCGGCGTCGGCGTACCAGGTGAAGGGCAGGTGCCCGCTGGGGTCGACGGCGCCGGTAACGACGTCGGCGAGGGCGGCGCCCTTCTGCTGGCCGTTGTAGGAACTCCACAGGATCGCCGGCACTTTCGCCGCGAACGGTGCGAGGTCGACCTGCCCGACCGTCTCCAGGTAGACGACGGTGTGCGGGTTGACCGCGGCGACCTGGTCGATGAGCTGCGCCTGGCCCCCGGGCAGGGCAAGGTCGATACGGTCGTGCGACTCCCGGGCGGTGGTGTCGTCGGTGCCGGCGTACACGATCGCGGTGTCGTAGCCGGCTGCCGCCGCGATGCCGTCGGCGGTGGCGGGTAGCAGGTCGACGGCGGCGGCCGGGTTGATCGCCTGGATCGCTGCTGTGAGGCCGGCGTATCCGCTGACCGAGTTGGCCTGGCCGGCGGCGCCCTGGACGCTGCTGTACCCGCCGAGGAACATGGTGACCGGCTGGGCGTAAGCGCCGATCACCGCGACCCGGTAGCCGCCGCCGGCCGGTACCCGCAGCGGCAGTGTGTCGTGGTCGTTCTTGAGCAGCACGAGGCTCTCGGCGGCGACCTGGCGGGCCATCGCCAGCCGTTGCGGGGTTTCGGTCACGGCGTTGTTGGCCTCGGTGTTGGTCCAGGTGCCGGGGGCCAGCCGGGCGCGCGCGGCGGCGATCCACGGCACCTGTGCCTCGGCGTCGAACTCGCCGGTGGCGATGCGGGCGGTGAACAGCCGTACGGCCGAGACGTCGACGTCGTTCTCGTTGTAGACACCGGTGAACGTGGTGATCTTCTTGTCGATGGCGGCCGGGATGGTGTTGGCGTAGTTCTTGCCGTCCTTGTAACCGGCGTTGCAGTTGAGGTCTTCACCGGCTGACTGCGCGTAGGCGGTGCGGCTGAACTCGTCGACCGGCGCGCTCGCGTTGGACGGTTGCCAGTGGTGGCCGGACTGCATGATGTAGACCGCGTCGCAGTCGGAGGTGAAGAAGCCGCCGAAGCCGAACGTCTGCCGGGCGAGCGTGTCGTGCAGATGCAGGTTCGCGGGTGCGGGCACTCCGTTGAGCTCGTTGTAGGCGCTCATGATCGAGCCGGGCCGGCTGCGCGCGACGATGTCGCGGAACTGGGCGGTGTAGTACTCGCGCAGGGTGCGTTCGTCGACGTCGGAGCTGCCGGTGGTCCGGTTGAACTCGCTGTTGTTGGCGGCGAAGTGCTTGAGGGTGGCGACGGTCTTGAGGTATCCGCCGGACTCCGGCAGCGGTTCGCCGGTCGTGGTCTGGCCCTGCAGGCCGTTGACGAACTGCGCGGCCAGGGCGGTGGTCAGCACCGGGTCCTCGCTGAAGGTCTCGTCGTTGCGGCCCCAGCGCGGGTCCCGGGCCAGGTTGACGGTCGGTGAGTACAGGCCGAGGTCGAGCTTGTTCTGCCGGAAGACGTCGCGGGTCTCGTCGGAGATCATCGTGGCCTCCCGGTAGACCAGGTCCGGGTTCCAGGTCGAGCCCAGCGACAGCGAGACCGGATACGACGTGGTGTTGATCAGTGTGGGTGGGCCGCCGCCGTTGCGGGTGCCCTCCCGGGCGACGCCGTGCCCGGCCTCGTTCCACCAGCCGTAGGCGGCGATGCCCAGTCGCGGGATGGCCGCGGCCTGGCTGCTGGTGAGCTGGGTGGCTTTTTCGGCCAGGGTCATCCGGGCGACCAGGTCGGCGGCGCGTTCGGCCGGCGAGTAGGCGCGGTCCAGGTAGATCGGGGTCTCGTCGGCGGCGGCCGGCACGGTGGCCAGGGCCAGGCCGGTGACGGTGGCGGCCAGGGAGGCGGCGATGCGGAACACGAGCTCACCTCAATCCGGTGGTGGCGATGCCTTTGACGAGGTATTTCTGGCCGGCGATGAAGAAGCCGATGACCGGGGCCAGCGACAGGAACGACATCGCGAACATCTCGCCCCATTGGCTCTGTCCCTCGGAGTCCATGAACTGGCGCAGGGCGAGCGGGACGGTGTAGAGCTGCGGGTCGGTGAGGTACAGCAGGGGGCCGAAGAACTCGTTCCAGACCGAGATGAAGGTGAAGATCGCCGTGGTGGCGAAGGCCGGCAGGCACAGCGGCAGGATCACTTTCCAGAAGGTACGGAACGGCCCGCACCCGTCGATGCGGGCGGCGTCGTCGAGCTCGGTGGGCAGCGAGCGCATGAACTGGACCATCAGGAAGATGTAGAAGCCGTTGGTGGCCAGGAAGTGCGGGACCAGCAGCGGGTAGTAGGTGTTGAGCCAGCCGAGTTTGTCGAAGAGCACGTACTGCGGGACGACCAGGACGTGGCCGGGCAGCATCATGGTGCCGAGCATCAGCGCGAAGAACAGTTTGCGGCCGCGGAAGCGCAGCCGGGCGAACGCGTAGGCCGCAAGCGAGCAGGACAGCAGGTTGCCGATGATGCTGAGGATGACGATGATCAGCGAGTTGACCAGGTAGGTCTGGAACGGTTCGCTCAGCGAGGTCCAGCCCCGGGCGTAGTTGCCGAAGTCGAAGGCGGCCGGCCACAGCGATTCGTCGGTGAAGACCGAGTTGCTGGGTTTGAGCGAGCTGGAGATCATCCAGAGCAGCGGGTAGAGCATGATCGCGCCGACGGCGCAGAGCAGCACGTGCCGCAGGAAGCGGGGGCGTGGCTTCCTCGGTGGTACGGGCCGGATCTCCGGCTCGGCAGGCGTGGTCCGGGGTGCGGTGAGTGTCATCGGGCCTCCTCAGTTGTCGTAGAAGACCCAGAAGCGGGCGGCGAGGAAGTTGATGCCGGTGAACCCGGCGATGATCACCAGCAGCAGCCAGGCCATCGACGAGGCGTAACCCATGTCGAATTCGGCGAAGCCTTTCTGGTACAGGTACAGGTTGTAGAACAGGGTGGACTGGCCCGGGCCGCCGGTGCCGTTGCTGATCACGTACCCCTGGGTGAAGGTCTGGAATGAGGCGATCAGCGCCTGCACCAGGTTGAAGAAGATGATCGGGCTCAGCAGCGGCAGGGTGACCGAGCGGAACTGCCGCCAGGGCGACGCGCCGTCCATGGACGCGGCCTCGTAGTACATCGCGGGGATCTGCCGCAGGCCGGCCAGGAAGATGACCATGGGTGAGCCGAAGGTCCACACGTGCAGCAGGATCAGGGTGCCCAGCGCGTAGCGGGGATCGGTGGCCCAGCCGGGGCCCTGGATGCCGAACCAGGCCAGGGCGTCGTTGACGATGCCGTGGTAGGAGAAGATGTAGCGCCAGAGCATGACGATGGCGACGCTGCCGGCCAGCAGCGAGGGCAGGTAGTAGATGCTGCGGTAGATCGCCAGGCCGCGTACGCCGCGGTCGAGGATCATGGCCACGGCCAGCGCGACGATCAGCGACAGCGGCACCGAGACCACCGTGTAGACGAGGGTGACCCGCAACGACTGGTGCAGGGTGGCGTCGCCGAGCATCTGGCGGAAGTTGGCCAGCCCGGCCCAGCGTGGCGCGGTGAGCAGGTCGTAGTGGGTGAAGGCCAGGTAGAGCGAGGCGAAGAACGGCACGACCATGAAGAGCAGGCCGCCGAACCACGGCAGCAGGAACAGGTATCCGGCCCGGTCCTGCCGCCGCCGGGTGCGGGCCGGGGCGAGTGTGGTCACCCGGCTATCGCCTTGCGGGCGTCGGTCATGAACTTCTCGCCGGCCGCGGCCGGGGTCATCCGCTTGAACTCGACCTCGGTGCTGATCGTCTTGAGGATGTTGGTGAGTTTGCTGGCGCCCACCGGATAGGGGTACGAGGCCGGCAGCTTCTCCTTCTGCAGCGCGGCCAGGAACTCGTTGGAACGCCGGTTGTCGGGCTCCAGGGTGGCGGTGATCTGCTCGGCGACCTTGGTGCTG
Source organism: Actinoplanes sp. L3-i22 (assembly GCF_019704555.1). NCBI lineage: Bacteria > Bacillati > Actinomycetota > Actinomycetes > Micromonosporales > Micromonosporaceae > Actinoplanes > Actinoplanes sp. L3-i22. The sequence continues at coordinate 4,544,736 of NZ_AP024745.1, read as the reverse complement.
GGCGGCACGCCCCGGGTCGCGCCCGCGGCCTTGCCGGCCTGCACGTCGTTGACCAGGAAGTTGAGCAGTTTCAGCGTCTCCTGCGGATGCTTCGACTTCGCGGCGATCGACCAGAGCGCCGGGGTGTCGACGGATTGGCCACGACGGGTCGCCTGGGTCTCGCCGGGGATGCGCAGCAACTGCAGGGCGCCACCGCAGGCCTGGTTGTAGCCGAGCAGGTTGTTGGTGGGGATGATCTGCGACGCGATCTGTTTCTTGGCCAGGTAGGACTGGGCGGGTGAGGTGCCGTTGTTCTGGTCGATGAAGCCGGCCGGCGGGAACCCTCCGGCCGCGCGCAGGCTCTCGATCATCTGGTACCAGGCGGTGACGGTGGCGGCGGTGGCGCCGAGCCGGCCGTCGGCGGTGAAGAAGTCCTCGCCGCGCTGGCGGGCGAAGACCAGCAGGTTGGCGACGGTGAACGCTTCGAAGTTGGTGCCGTAGACCTTGCCTTTGCTGGCCTTGCTGACCTGCTGGGCGAAGGTGGCCAGGTCGGTCCAGCTCCAGGTGTCGCCGTCCGGGATGCGCACGCCGTACTTGTCAGTGAGGCTCTTGTCGATGACGAAGCCGATGGTGTTGAGCCCCGAGGGCACGCCGAAGTTCTGGTTGCCGACCTGGCCGAGGGCGGTGGCCTGCGGGGTCAGCCCGCTCAGGTCCAGCCGGTCGGTGTGGGTGGCCAGGTCCAGCAGGGTGCCGCGGTCGGCGTATTCGCGCAGGCTGTCGAAGCGCATCGCCATCAGGTCGGGCGGGTCGCTTGCCGCGAAGCGGGCGGCGAGCTTGTCCTTGTAGGGCGAACTGTCCTGGTATTCGGTGCGGACCCGGATGTCCGGGTTGGCGGCGTGGAACAGCTCCAGGGTCTTCTGGGTGAACTGGGCGCGTTGCGCGTCTCCCCACCAGACCATGTTGAGTTCGATCTTGCCGTCGTCGTCGTTCTTGCCGCCGAAGCCGCGGCCGCAGCCGGGCAGGGCGGCGGCGAGCCCGGCGAGCCCGGCCAGTCGCAGTGCCTGGCGGCGACCGAGTCCGGCGGTGGTGGTCTCTGTGTTCACGATGGATCCTCCGACCCGGCGAGGCGGTTTGTTTCAGTGTTTTATCTATCGAGTGCGGTGCATGTCAACAGCTGCTCCGCCTGGACTTCCGCAAGAAACGCTAATTTGTTGCAGATGTTGACGTAACTGCTGCGACGTCGGTAGCTTGCCGCTCATGCCGAACGTTCAGGCACATGATCTGTGCTGCGCAGGCCGCGTCGTCGCCCGCTATGTCTGGGACTCGCAACTACCCGAGACCGTCTCGCCCCGCCCGTACCTGCATCCGGTGACCACCCTCGGCGGCACCGCCGTCACCGGGTTCATGCCCGACGACCACCTGCACCACCTGGGCGCCAGCATCGCGGTCCCGGTCGTCAACGAGGCGAACTTCTGGGGCGGGCGCACCTACGTCGCCGGGCGCGGGCCGGTCTCGCTGGACAACCACGGACATCAGCGCCACGACCGCTGGCTGCATCGATCCGACGACCGGCTCACCCAGCAACTACGGTGGACCGGCCGCGACGGCCGGACACTCGCCCATGAACAACGCGCGCTGAGCGTCGAGACGCTCACCGACGACGCCTGGATACTGCGTATCGACTTCGCGCTGAGCAGCGCCACCACCGACCCGCTGCGCATCGACAGCCCCGCGGTCCGCGGACGCGACGGCGCCGGTTACGGCGGATTCTTCTGGCGGGCGCCGGCCGGCCTCGACCGGGTGCACGCCTTCGGCCGGCAGCCCGGCATCGACGTGCACGGCAGCCGCGACCCGTACGTGGTGCTCACCGGCAGCCACCACGACACCGCCGCCTGGACACTGATCTTTCTGGCCGCGACACCGATCACCGACCCGTGGTTCGTCCGGTCCAGCGACTACGCCGGCGTCTGCTCGGCCATCGCGTGGAAGCGGCGCCTCGTGATCGCGCCCGGCCAGGTGTTCACCCGCCGGCTGTCGGTCGTGATCGCCGATGGGCCGCCTACCGGCGCCACCGTGGAGGCCGCCGTCGCCGCCGGCCAGGAGGGCAACTCGTGAACAATCCGTGGACCGCCGACACCGGCGACGGGCACTACCGCAACCCGGTGCTGTTCGCCGACTGGTCCGATCCGGACGTCGTGCGCGCCGGCGACGACTTCTACCTGACCGCCTCCAGCTTCAACCGGGTGCCCGGCCTGCCCCTGCTGCACTCCACCGACCTGGTCAACTGGGCGCTGATCGGGCACGCGCTGCGGCGGCTGCCCGACGAGTACGCCGTTGTCCGGCCCGGCTGCGGCGTCTGGGCGCCCGCACTTCGTCTCCACGACGGACGGTTCTGGATCGTCTACCCCGACCCGGACCACGGCATCTACGTCACCACCGCGGACGACCCGGCCGGCCCGTGGAGCGAACCACGCCTGGTCCTGCCGGGCCGCGGCCTGATCGACCCGTGCCCGCTGTGGGACGCCGACGGCAGCGCCTACCTGGTGCACGGCTGGGCCAAGAGCCGCGCCGGATTCAACAACCGCCTGACCGCGTACGCGATGAAACCCGACCTGGAAGCCCCGATCGGCCCCGCCACCGTGATCGTCGACGGCGGCGACATCGACGGATGCCGCACCCTGGAGGGACCGAAGTGGTACCGGCACGACGACTGGTACTGGATCTTCGCGCCGGCCGGTGGTGTCGCCGGCGGCTGGCAGTACGCGATGCGCTCGCGGCACGTGTTCGGCCCGTACGAGCCGCGAATCGTGCTCGCCCAGGGCAGCACCGGCGTCAACGGACCGCATCAGGGCGCCTGGGTGGACACCGGCGCCGGCGAGGACTGGTTCCTGCACTTCCAGGACCTCGGCGCGTTCGGGCGCGTCGTGCACCTGCAACCGATGCGCTGGGACGACCAGGGCTGGCCGGTCATCGGCGACCGCGGCGCCCCCGTGCCCGGCTTCCGCAAGCCGGCGACCGGGCCGGCGTGGACCAGCACGCCCCCGGTGGCCGACCGGTTCCCCGGCGGGCGGCCCGGGCCCCAATGGAGCTGGCCGGCCAACCCCGAACCGGGCCGGGTGCTCCAGCACCCGGGCGACGGCCTGCGGCTGGCCTGCGTGGCGCACCCCGGCGGCGACCTGCGCCAAGCACCTCATGTGCTCGGCCAGCGGCTGCCCGGGCCACGGTTGCGCGCCGCGACCGGGGTGCGGCTGGACGCCGGCCCCGGTGCGCGGGCCGGGCTGGTGGTGCGCGGACGTACGTACGCCTGGATCGGTCTGGAAAAACGGACCGACGGCACCTTTCTGACCTGCCGGTTCGCCGAGGAAGGCGAAGCGGAACAGGACGTGGCGGACCCGGTCGAGGTCCCGGCGGGCGCAGGGGTGCGGCTCGTCGTGACCGTCACCGGCACGGCAGTGATCCGGTTCGCCGCGGACATCGGCGGTGAACGGTGGGAGAGCGGCCCGCCGTTCACCGCCACCGGCGGCGGCTGGATCGGCGCCGCCCTCGGCCTGTTCGCCATCGGAACCGACGGCCACGCCGACTTCGACCCCTTGTCCATCACGGCGGAGGACCAATGATCAAGGTAGTCATCGTGGCGGCCGCACTGCTGGCCACCACAGCGGCCAATCCGGCGCACGCCGCCGAACCCGACCGCGCGGACCGGGCCGGGCAGCCGACCGGCTTCGCCGCCGTGCCCGGCCCGGACGGCCGGATCACCACCGGCGGCGCGAGCGGGCGGACCGTGCGCGCCGGCACTCTCGACCAGCTACGGACCTACGCCGCCGCGACCGAACCACTGGTCGTCCAGGTCGCCGGCAGCATCCGGGTGGACCCGTTCGGCGACATGATCCGGGTCGCTTCCGACAAGACCATCATCGGGTACGGGCCGGGGGCCGAACTGGTCGGCGGTGGACTGTTCCTCAGCGGCACCCACAACGTGATCATCCGGAACCTGACCATCCGTGACTCGTACATCCCGGGCGACTTCGACGGCAAACGCGCCGACAACGACAACGACGGCATCCGGCTCGACACCGCCGACCACGTCTGGATCGACCACACCCGCATCGAACGCGTCGGCGACGGCGGCATCGACATCCGCAAGGACAGCGACTACATCACCCTGTCCTGGAACGTGATCAGCGACATCAACAAGGCGCTCGGCGTCGGCTGGACCGCCAACGTGGTGACCAGGCTGACCGCGCACCACAACTGGATCCGCAACACCGTGCAACGCAACTGGAGTCTGGACAACACCGCCGCCGCGCACCTGTACGACAACTACCTGCAGAACATCACCCAGTACGGCACGATGAGCCGCAACAACGCCCGGGTGCTCGTCGAGGACTCGGCGTTCGACCACGTCAACGACCCGCTGGTGGCCAAGGACGCCGGCTCGCAGCTCGCCCAGCGGCGCAACCTGTTCACCGCCAGCCCGGGCCGGCTCGACAGCACCGGCGAGCCGTTCGACGTTCCGTACGCCTACTCCCCCGACCCGGCCGCCCGGGTCCGCGACCTGGTCACCCGGTATGCCGGACCGCAGCCGGTCGCGCACCGGACCCCGTCGACGATCACCGTCGCCCTGGACGGCACCGGCGACTACGCCAGCCTGCTGGCGGCCCTCGGCGCCACCCGCGACGCGCGCGGCCCGGTCACCATCCAGGTACGACCCGGCTTCTACCGCGAACAGGTCCGCGTCTGGCCCAGCCAGTCCGACGTGACCATCACCGGCCCCAGCGACGCGATCGTCGCCTACGACCTCTCGGCAGCGGGGCAGAAGTTCTACGGCGGCGTCCTCGGCGACGACGCGGCCACGCTCACCCTGCGCGGAACCGGAACGAGCATCCACGGCCTGACCGTCACCGCGACCAGCGCCGCAGCGGTACGCGCCGCCGGTGACCGGGCCACCCTCGACGGCACTCACCTCACGTCGTTGCTGGCCGCGGCCGGACGCAGCTACCTGCGCGGGTGCACCGTCGCGGGCGACGGCGACCTGATCAGCGGGCCGGGCGTCGCGGTCCTCGACGGATGCACGATCTCCGCGGGCGACACCGGGGCGATCACCGCGGCCAGCACCCCGCAGCGCCAGCCCTACGGATTCCTACTCACCGGGTGCGTCCTCGACGGCGCCCATCTCGGCCGGGCCATCGGACCCGGCGCCCAGGTCGTCGTCCGTGGGTCCACCCTCGGCCCGCGGCTTGCCGCCCAGGGCTGGGCCGCTCCGCTCGCCCGCTTCGCCGAATACGCCAACACCGGCCCCGGCGCCCAGTTCGGTGCCGGCCGTCCGCAGCTGTCCCGCGCGCAGGCCCGCCGGTACACCGCCGCCGCCTATCTGGGCCGGTGGCGTCCGCACGTCTGAGCACCGTGGTGGCTATCCTGCTCAGATGTCGCCCGACCCGCCCGGAGGCCCCGTGACCGGTGACGCCCCCGCCGTCCTGCGTCTCGGTGACCGGGCCGTCGCCGAGTACACGTGGCGCCCCGACCTGCCGGTCGCCCTGGCACCACGGCCATACCTGCACCCGGTGCGGACGTTGGCCGGCACCACCGTCACCGAGCTGATGCCCGCCTCGCACCGGCACCATCTCGGCGTCAGCGTCGCGGTCGCCGAGGTCGGCGACGCCAACTTCTGGGGTGGCCGCACCTTCATCCCCGGACACGGCCCCGCCTGGCTGGACAACCAGGGCACCCAGGAACACCTCCGGTGGGTGCGGCGAACCCCCGAGCTGCTCAGCCACACCCTGCGCTGGACCGGCTTCAACGGCGACCCGCTGCTCGGCGAACGCCGTGAGCTGTCCTGCCGCAGCGTCGGCGCCGACGCCTGGGCCCTGAGCTTCACCTTCACCCTGACCAACGAGACCGACCGGGAGCTGCCGATCCGCAGCCCGGCCGTGCATGGCCGGCCCGGCGCCGGGTACGGCGGATTCTTCTGGCGGGCCCCCGCCGTCGGCGACTGCCGCATCGACTCCGAAGCCGGTGCCGGATTCCAGGCCGTGCACGGCCGGCGCGCCCGCTGGCTCTCGGTACACGGCGACGGCTGGACCCTGGTGTTCCTCGGAGCCACCGCCGAGACCCGCGACGACCGCTGGTTCGTGCGAACCCGCGACTACCTGGGCATCGGTTCGGCCCTGTCCTGGGACCAGCCGCTACTGATGGCCTCCGGAGCCACCGTGAGCCGGCGGATCGTCACCGTGATCGCCGACGGCGAGATCACCCCCGAGCGCGCCGCCGCCTACGCCGACGACCTCACCGCATGATCCGGCGCAACCGGCGGCGCCCCGCCACACCGCCCGCGCTCCGGGCCGGCGCCGCATGACCCGGCCGGTGCACCGGGTCGCACCCGCCACCGACGCCCCCATCCGCCAGGACAGCCTGCGAGCCCACAACCTGATCCTGACGTTCCAGCAGATCGTCGGCGCGCAACAGACCCCCGTCTCGCGCAGCGAACTGGCCGCCACCACCGGGCTGACCCGCCCGACGATCTCCCGCATCGTCGACGAGCTGCTCACCGCCGGCCTGATCGTCGAGACCGAACCGGCCCGCTCCGGCAACAGCGGCCGGCCCCGGGTAGGGCTCGGCCTGGCCCGCACCGGCCCGGCCGGGCTCGGTCTCGACATCCGCGCCGATGCCCTGTCGGTCTGCGTCGTCGATCTCACCGGCACCGTGCGCCACCTCGACTTCGCCGCCCGCCCGCACCACCGGCCACAGCCGGAGCAGACGCTGCGCGACCTCGCCGCCATGGCCGGGGACGCCATCACCGCGGCGGCGGCCGAGCAGCTCACCGTCGTCGGCGCCACCCTGGCCGTCCCCGGGGCGGTCGAGGCCGGGGTGATCCGCTCCGCGCCCGCGTTGGGTTGGCACGACGTGGACGCCGGGGCGGCGCTGAGCCGCCTGATCGCGGCTGACGATCTGCCGGTGCTGGTCGACAAGGACGCGAGCCTGGCCGCGCTCGGCGAGCTGTACGCCGCCGGTCCGGAGCTGCGCGACTTCGTGTGCGTCACCGGCGAATTCGACATCGGCGCGGGCCTGGTGCTCGGCGGCACACCGCTGGGCGCGGCCCGCGGCTGGGCCGGCGAACTGGGCCACGTCATGGTGGACAGCGCCGGGCCGGCCTGCGTCTGCGGCGCCACCGGCTGCCTGCAGTGCTACGCCGGCCTGCAGCAGATCCTGGCCGCGGTCCCGGGCAACGAGGTGAGCGGCCAGCCGTACGCCGTGGCGATCGACGCCCTTGTCTCGGCCGGCTCACCGCAGATCATGACCGCGCTGGACCGGGCCGCGACCGCGCTCGGCGTCGCCATCTCGGCAGTGCTCAACCTGGTCAACGTGCGCACCGTCCTGCTCGGCGGCAACTACTCGCTGCTGACGTCCTGGCTGGCCGACGGCATCCAGCGGGAGCTGGACCACCGGGTCCGGACCGCGAGCTGGACGGCGATCGAGGTGCGACCGGCGCCGCTCGGGCCCGACGCCGCCGTGATCGGCGCGGCGCTGAGCGCCGTCGACCGGGTGCGCCGCGACCCCAATCCCTGGCTGGCCCGCCGCCGCCAACGAGCGGCCGCCGGCTGACGACGGAGTGGCTTCGTTCGCGGGTTTGGGCGCCAGATGTTCGCGACTTTCGGCACTGTCCTTTGCCATCGAGGTGTGTCCGTGTGCCACTGAAGTGTGTCTCCCGATCACCCGACCCCATTCCTGGGTCCTGGCCTTCGCAATCTGTCCTGCGACCTCGGCCAGATCAACCACACCACGGGTGTCGACATGCACAACGGGGCCGATGCCGAGAGGTTCCGCCTCCACTTCCCACCGGGGCCACGCATCAGCAAGTTGGCGCCGGTCAGAGGCGTAGGGAGCCGGCGATGGCACGCTGAGCAGAGGCACCCGGTTCAGAGGCGCGCACGCAGTTGTGTCGCGATCAGGTGCCAGTCGTCAGCGAAAGCGTTTTCCGCGTGCAGGATGAGGATCGAGGTGTCGAAGAGGTCGAGAACCTCGACGGCGGCCATGGCTGCCTGGCCTCGACGCCAGACCGGGTCCGCATGCTGCGGCACCGTCTCGTCGCGGGCGAGCGCTTGCCGGGCAAGGTCGCGCGTCATGGCACGAACCTGGTTCTCGGTCTCGGCGTCGACAGGCACGTTTGCGCGGCGTGCCTCGATCGCTCGCTGAAGCGCCGGATCGTTGAGGTCGAAGCGTTCGGCGAGTGCCTGCGTCAGCCAGGCCAGCGCGGTGTGACGCCGGGTGTTCTCCTTCTGGCGCAGCAGCACGACGATTTCACCGTTCAGCCTGGTTACCGACGCGCCGTCGGGGATCTCTGCAGTGATCACGACCGGGTGCGGGTGCTCGAACCAGGTGGCGTCGAGCCGGATACCGGTCCGGAGCTCCGCCAGTGCAAGCATGGCAGCCTGCCACGATCCGCCGGCTGGCACCCAGAGCGGCTCCTGCTCGGCTCGCAGCGCGTCCGGTTCGGATCCTGACCGCCGTACCGGATTCCGCCCCTCGAATTGTGTGATGACCTCGCCGGCAGCCGCGTAGCTGAATGTGCTTCTACCCCTGACGTTCCAGAACGCTGTGCTCTTGGGGCCCCACCACGCGCTGACCATCTGGTTGGACCTGCCGCTGAGCCGTTGCAGTACTTCCGGCCGGCGAGCCTGCATCCCGTTGACCTCGAGCAGCGTGACGGTGCCCGAGACGTCGTCGAGGTACCAGCACGGCTGCTTGGGGTCGTCGTCGATCGGCCGTTGCTCCCGGACCTTGTCCGGGTCGCCGCCGAGGCGCCGGATGACTGCCGCCAGGTCGGTCTGCCCGGTAATCACGCTCCACGACATCGCTGCGGTGATCTGCGGATACGGTGCCGCAAGCAGGTCGCGGTAGTGGCGGAGCACATCGTCGTACCCGCGACCAGGGTGACGCCTCGCAGCTGGCAGGGGCAGGTGCGGCGGACGTGATTCCGCGGGTACCCAGCACAGTCCTCCCTCCGCGGTGACCGTTGCCCGGTAGGCCTGACGATCTCGTGTGCCCATCGGTCGCCGCGGCGCCTCGTCGATCACGCCCGTCTCGTGGTCGATCAAGGCGTCCCGTATCTCGATAAGCATCTCGGTGACGCTGCTCCAGAGGAAGCCGGACGGGTTGTAGAGGTCCTCGTGATCGAAGTACTTGACATAGCCGCGCTCCGGGCCGTCGCGCAGGTCTACGTACAGACAGTTGCCGCAGTGGTCATCACCGATCGGCAGGAAATGCGGATGGAACCCGACGAACTCGAGCTCATCGGCGTCCTCGTCGTCAGGGTCCTCGTCATCCCACTCTTCGTCGTCGGGATCGTTCTCATCGTCAAGCGCCAGCTCCGCGGTCATCTGCAACCGCGTCGCGCGGTCCTCCAGCGCGTCTCGGCAGGACATCGGGGCAAATCCCGAAGGCATCAGGTAGACGCCGGCAACGCGGACGGCGCCGTCGGCCTGCTGCCACCACTGCCGCACGTCCTCCGGGAGCGGGCAACCGACAGCAGCCTGCACCTCGTCGATCAATGAGCCCGAGGCCGGCGGACGAAGCCGCCCGGCGTCGGCCGGCGCATGTCGCCGCAGCCAGGTAATGATCTCTCCCCAGAGCGCGGGTACCTGATCAGCCATCACCCGATCATGCCGCCGGAGCACCGAGAGCGAGCGGAGAACGCCAAGTTGCCTGGAAGGGGCAATGGCGACGGCCGCACTGGGGGCGCTAATTCCTGTCCCCGCGGTCCGTCTCCCGGTAGCAGGCGGATGAGGAAAGGACGGCGAGAAGGTGCGGCGAATTCGTACTGACCAGTGTGAAGTTGGTTCCGTCGTCGGGATCTTTCAGCGATACGGCGCCTGACCGTGTTTCTTGTTTGTACTGGTCCTCGACGACCTTCCAGCCGAGTCCGGTCCAGTGGTCCCGGACGGTTCGGAAGGTTGCGGCGTCAGCTTCGAGGGAGAGCTGGATGTTGAACGCTCCGGATATATAGCGAACCTCTCCTGAATTCCCGAAGAGACTGTCGCAGGAAACCGACAGCGTCTTCGGGTTGATCACTTCAGCCTGCCCGAAGACCTGTGCGATGTCTTGCACCAGCCTTTGCGATTGCTGTGTCGCCTCGTCACGGGTCAGTGCCGGGTGATCGGTCCCGCATCCGGCGACACCGAGAAGCGGCAATACAAGCAGCCCGGCGAGGGTCGCGCGATGGAGGCGGCGGGCGCGCATACCGGGAGCGCGGCAATCCGCTAACGCCACGGGCCGGCCAACCGGATCTCGTTGCCGTCCGGGTCTTTGACGGTGAAGCTTTGAATCCCGCGACCTGGCCGGCCGGACTGCTCGATGGCGCTCAACTGCTTTGTGTTGCGGTCCGCCAGCGCGGTGTGAGGGGTCGAGACGTCGCTGACGTGGAGAAAGCACGCCCCTGGGTCGAGCACGGTCCCGGTTTCCGAAACATGGATCTCGGCATCGCCGGCGACGGCGATCACATAGCCGGGCAGCTGATCGGACGCGAATCCCAGGAACTCGTAGAACGCGATGGTCCGGTCCAGGTCACAGCACTGCAGGATCGGAACAGCCGACAGCGGCATCACCGGGCCGGCGAGCGTTCCGGCCGGCCGACGCGGCCGGGCGAGCCGCGCAAACCCCAGCTCTCGAACGGCACGGCGCTCGTCATTCATCCGCTGCTGAGCTGCGAGTTGCTCAGGCGTGGGCACGGCGAACGTCCATCAAGACCTCGCTGAACCGAGTTGAATCCCGCATCACCAAATCCAAGACCCCCTAGCCCAGCGAACCACTCGAGCGCCCATGCTGTCTCGCACTCCGCCAGCTCCGGCGACGCCAAGCTCCACCAGACCACGCCACCGCGTGACCCGATCCCCGGGCAACCCGCACGGGGCAAGACTTCAGCTAAAGCGCATCTGAGGGATCATGGCCGGTCTCGGTCACGTTTCGCGCGGAGTCAGACCATGATCGATGCAATGGCGACCGTGGCCAGGTAAAGGTCTGGCGCGTATTGCGTGAATGATCTCTGCGGGCAGGACTGCGAAGCTCGCGCAGGTCATCCCGGCGACAGCTAGGAGCCGGCGCGCGACCGCTTGGCCACCATCACGGAACTTGCGCAGAGCCCGGTTCGGGCGCCGAGTATTCGTGACCGTGGATCCACGGCTGATCGGTGTTTCTGTGTTCGCGAGTTTTCGGCCACCTGGTTGCGGTCGCGGCGGCACGCGCTTACTGGGTGGTCAACTGCTGCGTCAGGGTATTCAGGCCGTTCCTGATGAGCTGTCCGTACTCGTCGTCGCCGAGTGCGTCGATGCCGGCTTGGGCGTGGTGCAGATGTTCGCGGGCGCGGTCGAGGTCGCCAAGTTTGCGGTAGCAGTCAGCGAGGTTGAGGTGCAGGGACGGGTACAGGCCGGCGACAGGGAGGGCTACGCCGGCCTGGGCTGTCCGTTCGTCATTGAGAAGGTAGGCCGCGGCGAGGGCCAGCTGGTCCCACAGCAGTTCCTGGTGCGCGTCGTCTTGGACGTCGGCCATCGTGTGCGCGAGCACGCAGACGTGCAGCGGATTTCCTTGCTCGCCTCCGATCTCGTCCCAGATCTGGCTGAGCAGGTGGCGAGCGGTGTCACGTTGACCTTGATGGTGGTGCAGTTGTGCTGCCTCCCCGATCCGGATGAGCGTTCGATCAGTGATCATCGGCATCTCCCTCGGGACGTGCGTTCCGGTGCCGCATCAGCACGGATGTGTATCGGCCTGATGTCTGCTGAGTGGTTTGCCAATAGCCGATCCGACGGGCTCCGGCCCGATTTTTGTTCATCTTTTCGAGCGCCACCCGCGACCATGTCCTCGATCGGGTGGTTTCGATGTTCGCGAGTTCCAGACTCTGGCACGAGCTCTGTGATTGATCTTGCTGGCTATGGCCGTTGATCAGGGCTTCGTCGGCTTCTGACGTAGTCCATGTATTCCTCGCCGGCCACCGCGTGGTTGACCCAGCGCTGGGCGTCCGCGTCGGCGAGGCGCTCGGCGAGCGCCATCGCCTCTTCCGCGTCTTCGCTGCGGGCCAACTCGCGGCCTTCGCCGACGTACGCCTCGTCGACTGGGTCGAGCGAGATGAGGTTGGGTAGGTCGCCTACCCGGTCGTCATCGGGGTCTTGCACGGTGTGAAGTGAGATCCGGTATTGCCTGTTCATGGGGCTGATCTCCACCCAGCGGATGGCTCCTCCGCCGCCGATCTCGACGCCGCCGAGAAACTGTTCAATGCCGTGGCCCCGACGCAGGGCACCGATCGCGAACTGCCGGGTGAGATAGCGCATCGAGAAAGCGTAGTGCCGACCTGCTCGCTCGCTGGTCAGCCCGCATCATGAAGCCACTCCGAGGGTGCATGCGCGGATCTACCGAAGAGGGGATGTCACAGCTGGAATGCTCTCCGAACAATTCCGAGCATGAGGGGCGCCTATGGGCGTGCACTCCCGTCGAGCGGACGCAGACACTGAGCTCGGCGCCGGCGCACGACGAACCAGCCGGCACACAACACGGCAGCAGCAAGCCCGGCACCCGCCGCACCGGTTCCGGCCAGGAAGACGGTCCGTGTCGATACCTGCGGCTCCGCGCCCGGCAACGCCCGGGCCAGGGCACCGCACACGGAGGTAGCCGCCATGAGCGCCCATGTCGTACCGGCCACCACCCGGCCGGCGCCCGGTCGAGCGACCCGAGGCGTCACACGCCACCACCGCAACAACCAGACACCGATAACGACCGCACCGATCACGCCGCTTACGTATTGCGCCCACCGGTATCCGGGTAAGCCGCCAGTCGGCTGTACGCCGAGCCAATCGATGTGCTTGGTTCCCCAGCCGTCGGCATGGGTGAATGCGTCCCAAATTGCGTGCGTCGCTGCACCGACGGCGAGCGACAGACCTACCTGCGTGACGCCGCGAGCGGTCACCGGACCGGTCCGCGACGTGTGAGCCAGGTCGATCCGTGCGCGCACCGGCGCCGGTGCCACCGCAACCGAGAACGGCGCCAGCAGCAGGTGCCATAGCAGGAACAGCACGCCACCGAGCATGACGTCAACGGTCAGCGTACCGATGAGCGAGTGCGTCGCACCAGCGCTGACCGGGATGGGCAGGTAGTACGGCAGGTCCGGCACAACGCTGCCGATGACCAGCGCGGACGGCACCGTGCCTTCTCGGCGCACAAAGGGCAAGATCGCCGCCGGGTGGCTACCCGTGAACGGCATGGCGGCGCTCCATTCGCAGCAGGATAGCGGCGGTTCAGGTGGTGTCAGCCACCACTCCCGCCCAAGCTCGTATGCACTGATCTGCCGCCGACTGCTCATGTACGTCCCCGACGCGTTACTCATTGCCGGGCTCATTGGCCCCTTGCGGCTCGTCGAACGTGAGAGCCAAGTGGCTGTGGTAGGCGCCTTCGGACGAGCGTTACGGCCTCGACGGATCGGCCGGCTTGACGTTCTCCGTCCAGACTTTCACCGCTCGGAAGTTGAACCCGTCCTGCTCGGCGGCCTCGGCGCGGAACCACACGTGCTGGCCTTCTGTAAGTTGCCGAAAACCGCCCACCGCGATCGCCGAGAAATGCACCCAGCAACCGCCCGGGATGGCTGGTCCGTCGACAACACCCCAGCCCTCGTCCACGTGGAACTCACGCACAACACCGCTGCCGGCCACGTCGGCACTGTGCACGATCGAGTCGTCTCGCTGATGCACACCCAGGTCAGGGCGGTGCCGACGGAGCCGGCCCGCGGCGGCTCCGGAGTGTTCGTCCGCCTACTTGTAGCCCGCGGCGACGATGTTGGCCTGCACCTCGTTCTCGGCCGCGTCGGTGGGATAGCCGCTGGTCATCGCGCCCTCGTAGAAGGTGCCGGCGCCCTTGATGCTGTTGTCACCGCCGGTGCCGAGGATGATCGCGCCTTCCTTGCGCATCGGGTCGTAGCCGCTGACGCTGGGGTCCAGGACGGACTCGGTGGGGCGCACACCGTTGTAGTAGGTGGACACCGCGCCGCTCTGGGCGTTGGCGGCGCGGATCGCGAAGTTGTGCGGTTTGCCCTTGACCAGGGCCGTCAGGTAGCGATGAGTCAGGGTCGGGTCGTTGGTGTTGTCCTGGGCTTTCGACCCGCCGTAGACGCCGTTCTCCATGTCGACCAGGACCCACGGGCCGTCACCGGCGCCGGACCCCCACTTGGTGGTGTTGCCGAAGTAGATGGCCTCCATGGTGCCGTTGCCGTTGTCCTCGCCGTTGGTCTCCGCGTTGCCGTAGTCGAAGCAGCAGCCGCCGTTGTAGTGGGTGCCGTCGATGATGTCGTACATGCCCTCCGGGTTGTCGCCGGTGGCGATCCCGATGGTGTTGTTGTTGCGGTAGCCGACGCCGGGTTCGACGTAGACGCCGTACGCCTTGTGCCCGCCGAGCGTGGTCGGCGCCTTGGTGGCGTCGGCGAGATTGTCGTAGCCGCCCGCGGCCGGGCCGGAGAAGTGCCCCGGGGGTGCCTGGTAGAGGTGGTTCCCCTTACCCGACTGGTCGTAGATGATGCTGATCAGGCAGGTGGTGCCGGAGCAGAACGAGTCCTGCAGGGCAGCGTTGGCCACGCCGCCCGCGGCCAGCGGAGTGATGTTCTTCGTCGTGCCGTCCGAGGCACGTTTGACCTGGTAAAGACTTCCGCTATAGGCGGCGTACAGGGCTCGGGTGGTGCTGTGCGCGGCCACGCAGGGCGTCCCGCCTGCGGCGTACGCGTCGCAGGGCAGCCGTGCGGCCGTGCCGGAACTCGGCGAGCTGGTCGGGCCGCTGACGTAGTTGAACGACCATTGCATCCGGGCGATGTCGGCGCAGGTCTCCTCGACGATCGGGTTGTTCCCGGCGGTGGAGCCGTCCTTGTCGCTGATGCACAACCCGGACGCGACGCTCTTGACCAGGTATTTCCCGGACGCTGTGGTGGAGGCGGTGAACGTCCACAACTGGTTGGACTTGGTGCCGTCGCCACATCCGTACTGCTGGAGCTGGGTTCCGGAAACGGTCGACGAACTCGGCACATCGATGCACCGGGTGCTGTTCACGCTGACCAGGTTGGCCTGGCCGGCGCCTTGTACCTTCCACTGCTGAGCGGTGGTGCCACTGGCGCAGGCGGTCTGGATCAGTAGAGCGCTGTTGGCGGTGGACGCCGCGGTGACGTCGACGCACTTGCCGCTGGCGCCGGACGCCAGCTGGTAGACGCCGTCGGTCACCGGGACGGTGGCCGCCTGCGACGGCATGATCGTCAGCCCCACCACGACGACGGGTACCGCCAGCGTGAGGGCTGCGAGCAGCAGCCGTTTCCTGCCTCTGACGAGCTCGGACACGGATGATCCCTTCTGCGGTGATGTGGCGATCCGCTGCCCGCCACGAGACGCGCGTCCTCTCGTGCCGCAGCGACAGTGAGTCAGCGCCCAGGCTCGGCTCAGGGCCACACGCTAGAGACGTCCGACGATGCTCGTCAATGCTTGCGGCGCAGCTCAGCAATATTTATTTCATGGGTTGACTTAATATCGAGGCCGGTCGTAATCTCGCCGAAACATCGGTATCGGTCACTCTGCGCGCACCGCCGCGCTCCACCCCATCCCCCGGCGTCGGCCGCCCTCCCCCAGCACGGTGACGGCGACGTCAGCACGGAGAAAGGACCACATGTGTCCAGATTCTTGAAAGGCAGAACACGGCTGCTTCTCGCCGCCCTCGCCCTGGTGGTCCCCGCCGCCGTGGTCGGGCTGCCGGCGACGCCGTCCGTGGCGGCCACGCTCCCCTCAGCCGGCGCCGTCTACCAGCTCGCCGTCACCAAGAGCGGCATGTGCATCGACGTCCCCGCGGCCTCCACCAGCAACAGCACGCTGCTGCAGCAGTGGGGCTGCACCGCCGGCGCCAAGTGGCAGCAGTTCACGCTCAAGGCCGTCGGCGCCAACTACCAGCTGGTGAACGTCAACAGCGGCAAGTGCATCGACGTGCCGGACTTCGCCACCGCCTCCGGTGTGCAACTGCAGCAGTACACCTGCGTCGCCAGCCAGAACAACCAGCTGTGGACGCTCACCGCCAGCGGCACCAACACCTTCCAGGTGATCAGCGTCAACAGTGGCCTGTGCATGAGCGACAAGGACGCCTCCACCGCCTCCGGGGCGGCGATCATCCAGGAGACGTGCACCGCGAACACGAACAAGCAATGGTCGTTCGTCCCGGTCAGCGGCGGCGGCGCCACCTGCCCCTGCACGGTCGCCGCGGACGGCAGCGGAACCTACAAGACGGTCCAGGCGGCCGTCGACGCGGTGCCGGCCAACAACACCACCCGGCAGACGATCACCATCAAGGCCGGCACCTACCGGGAGATCGTGACCATCCCCTCGAACAAGCCGTACATCACCCTGCAAGGCGCCGGGTCCTCGGCCAGCGGCGTGGTCATCGTGAACAACCACAGCTCGGCGGGCGGATACGGCACCTCCGGCAGCGCCACCTTCTTCGCCAACGGACACGACTTCATCGCGACGAACCTGACGATCGCCAACGACTACGGGGTGGGCAGCCAGGCAGTCGCCCTGAACCTCAACGCCGACAAGCAGATCCTCAACAACGTACGGGTCCTCGGCAATCAGGACACCCTGCTGACCAACACCGGCCGGGCCTACGTCGTGAACTCGTACGTCGAAGGCACCACCGACTTCATCTTCGGCGGCTCCGTCGCGGTCTTCCACAACAGCACCATTCACGAGATCAGCTCGACCGGCGGCGTCATCACCGCGGCGAACACCGCTGCCTCGCAGACCTACGGCTACCTGTTCTACAAGTGCACGATCAACAACGGCGGCGGCACCAACGTCACCAACCTGGGCCGGCCGTGGGGCGCCGACGCGCAGGTGCTCTACCGCGAATCGAGCATGACCGCCGGCATCAAGTACTCCCAGCCGTGGACGGACATGTCGTCGAACACGTGGCAGAACGCCCGGTTCTCCGAATACAAGAACACCGGGTCCGGCGCGACCGTCAACAGCAACCGGCCGCAGCTCACCGACGCGCAGGCAGCGAGCTACACCCCGCAGAAGTACCTGGCCGGCGCGGATGGATGGAGCCCGATCGCATGAGACGTCTCGCAGCAGCCCTCACGCTTGCGGTACCCGTCGTCGTGGTGGGGCTGACGATCATGCCGTCGCAGGCGGCCACCGTCCCGGTGACCGACGGCGTCTACCAGCTGGCGTCCGGCGCCAGCGGCAAGTGCGTCGACGTCACCGCGGCGTCCACCGCCAACAGCGCTCTACTGATCCAGACCGCCTGCGCCAGTGGCACCACCGCTCAGCAGTGGAAGGTACAAGGCGCCGGCCAGGCCAACCTGGTCAGCGTGAACAGCACCCGGTGCATCGATGTGCCGAGTTCGTCGACCGTTTCCGGAACCCAGCTCCAGCAGTACGGATGTGGCGACGGCACCAAGTCCAACCAGTTGTGGACGTTCACCGCCTCCACCACAGCGTCCGGGAAATACCTGGTCAAGAGCGTCGCGTCCGGGTTGTGCATCAGCGACAAGGACGGCTCCACCGCCGGGAACAACCCGATCGTCGAGGAGACCTGCGCCGACATCGCCCGGATGCAATGGTCGTTCAACTACGTCAGCGGCCCGACGACCGGACCAACCGGCGGCAGCAGCCCGTGGTCGAACACCGCGGACGGCTTCGCCTCCACCGGCGGCGGCACGAGCGGTGGCGCCGGCGGGACGGTGGTCACCGTCAGCACGTACGCGGATCTGCTCAAGTACGCCACGGCGAGCGCCGCCTACGTGATCAGGGTAAGTGGCACGATCACCGTGCCGACCTACGGTTACGAGATCCCGGTGACCTCGAACAAGACGATCGTCGGGCTGAGCACCACCGGCCGGATCAAGAACGGCGGCTTCTTCCTCGGCACCGGCATCCACAACATCATCATCCGCAACCTGACCATCGGCGACACCGCGGTGGCCTCCGACGACCCGGACGACAAGGACTTCGACTACGACGGCATCCAGATGGACACCGCCGATCACGTCTGGATCGACCACAACACGTTCACCAACATCAACGACGGCTACATCGACTCCCGCAAGGACACCTCGTACGTCACCGTGTCCTGGAATGTCATGGGCAACCACAACAAGACCTTCGGCATCGGCTGGACCGACAACGTCACCGCGCGGATGACCATCCACCACAACTGGATCCACGACACCAACCAGCGCAACCCGAGCGCCGACAACCTGGCGTACGCCCACCTGTACAACAACTATCTGTACAACGTGGCGTCGTACGGCAACTACGCACGCGGCGCGACCAAGATGGTGCTCGAGAACAGCTACTTCGATCATGTCAACGACCCGTACTACCCCGACACCGCCAACGGCGCCCAGCTCAGGCAGAGCGGAAGCATCGTCGTCAACTGCACGGGCAACCAGGTGACCTCGGGTTCGGCGTTCACCCCGAGCAGCTTCTACTCCTACACGCTCGACGCGGCCGCCGACGTACCCAACCTGGTCAAGACCAAGGCCGGACCCCAAGCCAACATCGTCATGTGACCGTCGCGCGGCCGCCGGCCACACCAGTGCGCCGCGCGCTGGCCTCACCCCTTCACCCGCCCACAGGCCTCCGCGAGCACCGATCTCGCGGAGGCCACCACCAAATGCGCCGGGCCGCGTCCGCGATCGCTGGAACATGCGATTCAGATCAACTTCAAGCCCAGCGCGAACGGCCGGCTCGGGACGGCTCCTCACCAAGGACCCGGCAATCCGGCCCATCGGCAACGACATACCGGACGCCGGTGCTACGAACCGGCGTCCGGCTCTTGCGGCTTGGCGGATGCACGCCTGGCACCCTCGGCGGAGGACGCTATCCGCGCAGGCCGAACCGGGGCATTGCTGGCCGCTATCAGTCCTTCACCGGAAGACTCACGGCCGCCGCGGCACTACGCATCTGCTTGGTCACCGGGCTGGCCCGTCAGATCGGCGATCGACACGTTCAAGGCGTTCGCCAGGGCCGCGAGCGTCGTCCGGCGCTCGACCGGCCGGACACCGTTCTCGATCTGGCTCAGATACGGCTGGCTGAGGCCGGCCAGACCGGCGAGCACCCGCTGGCTCTTGCCCCGACGCTGCCGCCAGTACGCCACCTGCGCGCCGATGAACAACTGCTCGCCAACCGTGCCGGCCATATCGCGCTCCCTGATAGCGGACAGGGTGCGGCGGCCAGGACCGTCCATCGACCGCCGACATCGACACTACGTCACAGATTTCGACAGCCGCCGCCAGCGCAGGAGTGCCCGGAGGGCATCCATGCCGAGGCCGTCCGCCTTCGTGGTCTGCTTGCGTGAGGGCACACGCGGTGCCTACAGAAGCGATTGGATTTGACCTATAGGTATCGATAGGTTTCTGTCGTGCCGCTGTTCAACCTGGTCAAGGTCTGGGGAGAGTTCGTCGCTGAGGTGCTGGAGCCGGGCGAGCGACTCATCGCCATGGGTTACTTCAACCCCGACGTGTACGGGGACAGCAGCCGACTGGAACGCACCAGCGACGAGCTCGACCCTCACGAGCTCGAACAGCTGCACCAGACCGGTGGGCGCCCCGGTCAGTCGGGTCGCTGGATCAAGGGTTTCGGCTGGACCGGCCTGCAGCTCAATCCGAACCGGACGCGGCGTTTGATCTCGGGGTCGCTCGGCTCCGGTTCGCCGGAATCGGTCGCGGGCCGCCTGTGGCGAGGCACTCGAGATGTCGAGACCGCCGCCCTGGAGTGGGTGGTCACCGACCGCAGACTGGTGTTCCTGAACCGGCTCTCCGGGCAGCCGCCCAAGTTCGCCGTCCACTACGCGGTGCCGCGATCGGTCATCGGCAGCGTCCGGCGGCACAGCAAGCTGTTCTTCCAATGGGGCCGGTGCGAGCTGACCTTCACCGACGGCTCGACGTTCGCGATGATGCTCGCCGCTCTCGACGTCAGTGCGGCCAACCGATTCGTACGAGCACTGTCCGATTCCGCCTGACCTCCGCAGGATCCTCGGCGTCCGTGGTCGGAAGTCGATCTACCGTCACGCACCAATGCCCTACCGAACTCCTACCCCACGGTCAGGTCCAGGCCGCGGGCATGGAAAAAGGCCGTCGGCTCGACGGCGTTTGCTCGGGTGGCGGGGCGGGCGGTGTGGGTTTCCAGGTGTAGGTGCGGGCCGGAGGAATGGCCGCTGCTGCCGACCGTGCCGATGATCTGGCCGGCGGTGACCCGCTCCCCCACTGTCACGGACGGCTGCCGGGCCATGTGGCAGTAGCGGGTGACCGTGCCGTCGACGTGCAGGATCTCGGCGTACCAGCCGCAGCCCAGGACCGTGACCGGGTCGCCGTCCACGTCGCACGAGTACGCGTCGCCGTTGCGGCGATGGGCGTTGCAGCGCACGGTGATCACGGTGCCTGCCGAAGCCGCGTGGATCGGGGTGCCCCGGGCAGCGATCAGGTCGACGCCGTCGTGAGCGGGACGCTCTGCGGTACGGAATCCGGAGCCGACCTGGCCGTCGACCGGCTTCACCCAGGCGCCTTCGGCGCACTCCGCTGCGACCAGAGCTGTCGCGACCGGCTCCCACTTCGCGTACGCGTCGGGGTACGCGCTGCGTTGGACGGCCTGGGCGACCTCGGTCAACGGGCGGGTCTGCCAGTGCGGGACGGTCACCAGGCGCTGGTAGAACGCGGTGGCCGCATACGACGGGTTCAGCAGCTGGGCGGGCGTACCCCAGCCCTGGCTCGGGCGCTGCTGGAACAGTCCGAGTGAGTCGTGGTCGTTGCGGGCGCCCAGATTTCCCAGGTTGCGCAGGCCGGACTCCTGGATCGCGGTGGCGACCGCGATGACCCGGCCGCGTGGTGCGATGCCGCGGGCCGCGCCGACCTGGGCGATCAGGGCCGCGTTCGCCCGCTGCTCGGCGTCGAGGTCGCCGGCCGTGGACGGGCCGGGGCACACGCCGAGGGCCGCGCCGCCGAGGGCGCCGACACCGGCGACGCACAGCGCCATGACCGTGGCGATGCCGATGGCGACGATGGTCAAGGCTCGCGCGCTCATCGCCGTACCCAAATCATGGTTTTGCCTCCAAGGGGGAGAAGAACGGGCGGCCATCAGCGATGGCCGCCCGCGGGATTCACAGGTCGTCGGGCCAGTCGGGGCTGACCGGCGTGCTGATCTGGCCGGAGTCGGCGGCGGCCTGCCTGGCCTGGCGCCAGAGCTGAAGTAGAGGCCGATCTGCCGGCGATGATGGCGTTCGCCGGCCGCGGTGCCGGACGGCGCGACCGTACGGATCAAGTCCTTCTGTGCCATCGGGGTCGCATGGGTCGATGGGAAAGGACACTCTGGTTCTTCACGAAACGGGGTGATGATGTGGCAAGGGCATCGGTAGGTGCTGCCCGCACGAGCGGGTTCTTGTTGCTGTTTCTGCTGCTGACAACCGTGGTGGAGCTGGTCGGCGTCGCCGCTGCGACAACGGCCGTCGACGAGATCGGAGAGGCTTCGCTGTTCGGCCGCGCCGGAACTATCGCCGTGACGCTCGCGGCCGCGGTGATCGCCGGCGCCGGCGCCGTCGTCACCTGGAGACAGGTTGGTGGAGCACCCCGCGCAGTGACCGCGGTTCTGCTGTTCGCCGCTGCCGCCGTGGTCCTGACGCTCACCATCTCGTTGCTCACGTCAGCAAACCTGGCCGCCGGTTTCGCGGCCGGTCTGCTGCCGGCATTCGTGTGGATCCTGCTCATCGGGCGTGCCGTGTTGCGGACATCAGCCGCCGGGCGCTGACCGCGATGGAATCCGAGACGACGCGCCGGCTTCATCGACTCCGGCCAGGGCGGAGCCGCGGCCACCGATCAGCGTCATCGCGACGGTCGACCACCCGATCACGGCCATCGAACCTGGAATTCGCCGCATGCCCCGACGCTAGGGCCGGCCCGACCCGGGCACGGCGGTCACATGTCGATCCCGTGACGGCCAGCAGTCAGGTCCCGAGCATGTGATCGAGAAGGCTGTCCAGCAACGACAGCGATGCCGACTGGGGCCTCAAGCTGGAATAGCCGACGCCGGCGAGTCTTTCCGGGCCTGTTCCGCCCCGGGTTCTCGTGTCGCTGCTCCTGCTGGCGCGCATCCCGTTCAACCGGCGAGGGAGCGGGAAGCGTCGCCGAGGACTCTCCCGCCATGATCCCGGTCGGTCAGACCGCCGGCTGGATCGTGGTGGAGGCAGCGGTCCGGCGACGTCGGGCCAGGAACCCGGGCGGCACTCATCCGGCCTGATCGAGCGCCTTATCCAGCCTGATCGAGCGCTGGGCTGATCACGGCGAACGCACGGTCGGTCAGGTCATGCGGGTCGGTCACGCCGTCGCTGACGCTCCAGCGCCGCATCGCCGCCTCGAACGCGGCGAGCGCCATCCCCGCGGCCATCTCCGGGAACAGGTCGGTGGCCGGATCCCGGCCGAGCCGTGCGGCCAGCTCGGCGGTCAGCAATTCGCGCCATTGGGCCTGGCGCTCCAGCATGCGGGCGTGCAATACCGGCGTACGCAGAATCAGCTGCACCACCCGCAAGGATTTGAGCGGCTCGTCGACGCAATGGTCGATCGCCCTGCGCACAGCGTGGCGTAGCGCCGTGGCCGGCGGCTCGTCGGCCGGCCGGGCACGCAGTTCGTCGCGCATGTCGGCGCCGAGCGAGGCCATCAGCTGGATGGCCACGTCCTCCTTCGAGGAGAAGTACCGGAAGAAGGTACGCCGGGAGACGCCCGCCGCGACCACGATCTCGTCGACCGTCGTGGTGTCGAAACCCTTCACCGCGCACAGCTGCAACGCAGCCTCGGTGATTTCGGCGGCCACCAGCTGCCGCTTGCGCTCCGCCATGGTATCCACCACGCCACGATACTACGCGCCTACGTTGACACTTAGTGCCACCAACGGCATTCTATGGCGCATGACGGTAACGTTGATCACCGGCACCACCAGCGGACTGGGCCTGGCCACCGCCCGGGCTCTTGCCGACCGCGGACACCGGGTCATCGCGGCGGTCCGCGACCCGGACCGGGCCACCCGCCTGCTGCCCGGCGCCGAGGCCCGCCACCTCGACCTGGCCGACCTCGACTCGGTCCGCGCCTTCGCGGCCGACCTGCACGCCGACCACCACCGACTGGACCTCTTGATCAACAACGCCGGGGTGATGGGGATGCCACGCACCCTGACCGCCCAGGGCCACGAGCTGCAATTCGGGGTGAACCACCTGGGCCACTTCGCGCTCACCGGGCTGCTGCTCGACCTGCTCGCCGCCGGTCACGAACCCCGTGTCGTGACCGTCTCGTCGAATCTGCACCGCAAGGGCAGGCTGCGGTTCGACGACCTCACCGGCGCGGCCGGATACCAGCCGATGACCGCCTACAACCAGTCCAAACTCGCCAACGCGGTGTTCGGCCTGGAGCTGCACCACCGGCTGGCCGCGGCCGGGTCGCTGATCCGCAGCGTGCTCGCCCACCCGGGCTTCGTCAAAACCGGCCTGCAGCAGGCCGGCACCGTCGGGGTCAACCGGCTGATGCTGCGCCTCACCACTCCGCTGCTGGCGCAGAGTCCGGAGCGCGGCGCGCTACCGATCCTGCACGCCGCGACCGCCGAGCCGGTCCGCGGCGGAGAGTTCTACGGTCCGTCCGGGGCGGGTGAGATGCGCGGCGACCCGGTGCTCGTCGAGCCGTCGGCCCACGCCCGCGATACGGCGCTGGGCACCCGCCTCTGGACGGTCTCCGAAGAGCTCACCGGTGTGCGCTACACCCTGGAGGGCCCCGGTCAGCGCCCGGAACGCGGTTAGATGACCATGCAGGCGCGGCGCAGCATCGCGTCTTGCTGCTCGGTCTGGCCCGGCCGAGCGCCGGACGAGCCGAGGTGACCCTTGATCGGTGGCGTCATTGTCAGATCGATGCCATCTGCCGTTCCAGGGCCTTCGGGTCGTCGCGCCACGTCTGACGGCCGGCGCGCGACAGCGCGTCCGGGAAGATGTCCTCCTCGCCGGCCTCGACGCCGTCGAGGATCGCCGCGGCGACCTCCTCCGGGCTGGTCTTGGGCATGTCGAACGCCCGGATCATGTCGGTGTCGACCGCGCCGGGGAACACACCGTGCACGGTGATGCCCAGGTCGGCCACCTGCGCCCGGACGGCCTGGGTCATGGACGCCGCGGCGGCCTTGGAGACGCTGTAACCGCCCATCCCCCGCACGGCACCCAGCGCCACCAGGGAGAGTAGGTTGACGATCGCCCCACCGTCGTTGCGCCGCAGCACCGGTACGAACGCGCGCGTGATCGCGAGCGTACCGAAATAGTTGGTGTCCAGATCCGAGCGGATCGCGGCGAGATCGCCGCCGAGCAGGTCGGCGAACGCCAGGGAGCCCCCGTTGTTCACCAGCATCGTGACGTCGCCGGCGGTCGCGGCCGCCGCGGCAACCTCGCCGGCGTCGAGCAGGTCCAGCCGCAAGGGCACGACGCGCGGGTCGGCGGCAAGGCCGGTCAACGTCTCGAGGCGGCGGGCGGTCGCGTACACCTTGTGCGCGCCCCGGGCGAGCAGCGCCTCGACGATCGCCCGCCCGATGCCCCGGTTCGCCCCGGTGACCAGCGCTGTCACATCTGTCGTTCGCACCACGGTTTCTCCATCCCGTACTCGATAAGGTCCTTCTCTCCTCAGATTCCGCTGGTCGGCCGGGGTTACCCAGAGCCCCGATCGACCCTGGGCGGGGCCAACCTAGGTCTGGCGGTACCAGGCTGGCCCGCCCGGACGGGGTCATACTGGGCCTCATGGAACGGCACACCGCGTTGGGTGAGTTCCTGCGCTCCCGGCGGGCACGGCTG
This sequence comes from Actinoplanes sp. L3-i22, assembly GCF_019704555.1. NCBI lineage: Bacteria > Bacillati > Actinomycetota > Actinomycetes > Micromonosporales > Micromonosporaceae > Actinoplanes > Actinoplanes sp. L3-i22. Next base: position 4,519,902 of record NZ_AP024745.1, on the reverse strand, counting down.
CGTCCCGAGGACGTGGATCTGCAACCGATGCTTCCGCGGCGCAGGGTGCCCGGTCTGCGCCGCGAAGAGCTCGCCCAGTTGGCCGGCGTCAGCGTCGACTACTACGTCCGCCTCGAACAGGGCCGCGGCACCCACGTCTCCGACTCCGTGCTCGACGCCGTCGCCGACGCGCTGCGGCTCGCCGGCGACGAACGCGCACATCTTCGTGACCTCGCCCGCCCGGATCGGTCCCACCGCGGGCCGGTCCGGCCGCAACGAGTGCGGCCCCAGCTGCGTCAACTGCTGGACGCCTGGACCGAGGTCCCCGCGTTCGTCGTCGGCCGCCGCACCGACGTGCTGGCCTGGAACCCGCTCGGCGCCGCCCTGGTCGCCGACTTCCGAGCGTTGCCGCCACCGCAGCGCAACTTCGCCCGCCTGATCCTCCTCGACGAGCACGTCGGAGCGCTGTTCGCCGACCGGCGCCGCAAGGCCCGCGACGTCGTGGCATTCCTGCGCTTCGACGCGGGCCGGCACCCCGGTGACCCGCTGCTCGCCGAACTGGTCGGCGAGCTGTCCCTGCACAGCCCGCTCTTCCGGCAGCTGTGGCCGCAACACCCGGTCGGCGACAAGAGTCAGGCCGCCTACGAGGTCCGGCATCCCGTCGCCGGCCCGATGGTTCTGACGCAGAACGCCCTGCGCGCGCCCGACGACCCGGATCAGACGCTGGTCACCTACACCGCCGAACCGGGATCACCGTCCCAGGCGAGCCTTCGCCGACTCGCGTCCCGGCCGGTCATGACGTCCGGGTGAGCACGGCCCGGCTGTAGAGCAGGTCGAAGCCGCGACGCTGCGCGTTCTGCTGGGACCGGGATCCGGGCTGGACGGTGATGACCGCGACGTCGCCGCCGGCTGCCGTGGCATCGGCGAGCCGGGCGGCCAGCAGGGCGCTCTGGATCCCGCGGCGGCGGAACGCGGGCGCCGTGGCAGCCCCGGTGAGCTGGGCGACGCCATCGGTGATGCGCATGCTGCCGCCGCCGGCCGGGACCCCGTCCAGTGTGGCCAGATACCGCGAGACCAGGCCGAGCGTGTCCCGCTCGGCGTTCTCCAGGATCGCCCGCGGGAACTGCTCCGCCCACGGCACACCCTGCGTGTCCGGGTGCAGCGTCGCCTCGACCACGACCTCCAGCCAGGCATCGAACTCGTCGTCGCCGCACGGGCGAACCTCGACGCCCGGCGGCACGACCGGTTCGACGGCGCCGCCGAGGGCCCGGCCGAGGACGTTCTCGAACGACGCCAGCCGGTAGCCGCGCCCGGCCAGCAACTCCAGCAGGGCGGGGTCGGCGAGGCCGGCCACTTCCGCCTGGATCGGCGCGCCGCGATCGGCGTACGCCTGCTCGATCTTCTCCAGATCGGCCGCCGCGGGCAGGTCCGCGAAGCCGAGGCCGGCGATCTTGTTGATCGGCGAGTCGGGCTCGGCGTAACTGGCCACCCCGCCGGCAACGGGAATCGCGAAGCCCAGCGCGTGACCGCGCCGCCCTCGAGCGGACTCGTTCCACGCGGTGATCAGCTGCGCCTCGGCCCGTTCGACGCGGGCGGCCAGGACGGTGTCACAGAACAGTGACGTGCGATTGTTCATCGATACTCCTCCGCGAGTGCGGTTCCGGGCCGCGTAACAGCAGCGCGATGCCCCCGAGAATGGCGAAACCCCCGACGACCTGAAGTGGCGAGGGACGGTCACCGAGAAAGACGATCGCGGTCAGCGTGCCGATCACCGGAGTCAGGTTGCCCAATTGCGCGGCCCGCGCCGCAGGCACCGAGCCGATGCCCCGATTGAACAGAACGCTACCGAGCGCCCCGCACACGAGCACCGCGAGACAGGCCAGCCAGCCCGCGAAACCCGCCGCGCCGAGCCTGCTGCCACCGGCCGACCAGGACGCGACCACGAAGGGCGCCACGCCCAGCGCCCCGCCGACGGCCTGCCAGGCACTCGCGTTGAGCCCGTCATCCTCGCCGTTGAGGCGGCGAGTGGCGACCAGGTACGCCGCCGAGGCCGCGACCGCGAGCAGGACCAGCACATTGCCGAGCACCGTGTCCGATCCGGCCGAACCGTCGGGCCGCACGGTGACCAGCGCCGCGCCGATCAGTCCGACGGCCAGACGCTCCCGCAGCACGACGATCGCCAGCAGTACCGACAGCAGCGGATCGGCGGCCAGCAGCAGGCTGCCGCTGGACGCACTGGTACGAGCCAGCCCCAGGTCGCCGAGCAGAAACGCCAGACCCGGCACCAGGCAACCGACCAGCATCTGCCGAAGCGCGCCGCGACGGCGAAGTTGTCCCTGCGCCGCCGCGGTGATCAACAGCAGACCGGCCGCGCCGGAGATCTCCACCACCAGCAGATCGACCGGGCGGACGGTGCGCAGCGCAACCACCGAGACGATTGTGCTCACCCCGTAGACCGCGGCCGACAGCAGCAGGGCCGGCTCGCCGGGACGTAGCCGTGAATCGGCCATCACCGCCTCCTCTCTGTAACCATCTAAACGGTCACATCGGTTACCGAGAGCCGTCAACCGATAAAGACGCTACGGTGGTTACATGACACAGGCGCCCGGCTGGCCGGGCCTCGGCGACGAGGCGCTGCTCATCGCCGTGGCCAACACGGCCCACGCCGACCAGGACGAATTCGCCGACACCGACACCCTGAACGCCTGGTGGACCGGGCTCGACGCACCGGTGGCCACCCATCGCGGCAGCCCGGCATCGGACGGGAGCATCGCGATGCTGCGGACGATGCGCGGACTCATCCGTGGCCTCGCCCTGCGCAACAACGGCGTCGAGCCCGCCCCGGCCGAGTTCGCCGGCCTCGAGGCGCTGCCACTGCGCCTCGATCTGCGCGGCACCCCGACGTTGCTCGCCGATCCGGCCGGCGACCTCGCGCACGACATCTGTGCCGCCGGTGCCGCAGCTCTGCTGCGAGCCACCGCCCGAGCCGGCTGGTCACGATTCAAGGCATGCCGCGGAGACGACTGCCGGTGGGTCTTCCTCGACCGGTCGCGCAACTGCTCGCGACGCTGGTGCGACATGACCGACTGCGGCAATCGCGCCAAGATCGCTGCTTACCGCGACCGCCATCGCAGTGCTGCATGACCCGCTCCAGGTACGGGCCACTGCCCTGCTGAGGTGCTCACGGCCCTCGGTCCCGGCGCCGCCGCCCTTGACCTCGACGACGAGCGTGGTGTTGCCCTCCCGGTCGTGGCCCAGACCCCAGATGTCGAACTCGCCGGACTTCGGCGCGCTCAGCCTCGCCACCGCATAGCTGGCAGCGGCTGCCGCGGGGCCGCACCCGTACGGGAAATCAGGTTTCAGCCGCCGACCTGCAGCTGGGCGCCGTTCACGTCGTACGCGGTGATGTCGGTCAAGGTGGCCGCAGGCCGCCCTTCGGTGAAATCGAACCAGAAGATCTGCGCCTGGGCCGGCCCGTCGAAGGCGGTCCAGGCAGCCCGCGTCGCCTCGACCGTCCTGCCGGTGGTGACGTCGCGGGCGGTGATCCTGGTGGCGTCGCCGATGTAGTAGCCGAAGGTCGGCGTGGTGCGGCCGTCGAGCACCCGACCGGCCTGAACCGCGTGGAAGCCGGGTGTCATCCGCCCGGCGCCCGGGTCGCTGCTCGCGATCTCGAGGTGGAAGTCGTCGACGGTGCCGGTCCTGGTACGCCCGAGAACCAGCGTGAACGTCTCGTCGAGCCGGTCCGGATCGACCGTCTCGACGTAGAGGATCCACCGTCGCCCCTCGACCTGCCGGCCGGTCTCGACGATCGTGCCGAGCACCCCGGGCGCCGACGAGTTGCCGGCCGACGGCAGCGGCGCCGAGACGCCGGCCACCGGGATCGAGCCGACCGGGCCACCGGCGCCGGCCAGCTGGCTGCCGCCGATCAGCAGGGCCGCCACCGTCAGCGCGGACGCGCCGCCGACGGCGAGTCTGCGGCGGCGCCGTAGCCGGCCTCCGGCGGTCATCACCTGCTGCAGGTCCACGGGGGCGGGCTGGAAGTCGGGCGGCGAGTGCATGGCGTCCTTCAGATCTTCCAGCTGTGTCATAGCCCCACTCCTGCTTCGGTCTCGGTTCGTAGCGGCGGCACCAGGCCGGCCGTGATGCGCAGTTTCGCCAGGGCTCGCGAGTTCAGACTCTTGACCGTGCCCGCGGACAGGTCGAGCTCGCGGGCCACCTCCGCCTCACTGGCGTCGAAGAAGTGCCGCAGCACGACCACCGCCCGTTCGCGCGGTGACAACGCCTGCAGGACACCGATCAGCCAGCGCCGTTTCGACACCACGTCGGCGACGTCGTCCGGGACCGGCTGCTCCGGCATGGTCTCGGTCGCGTACTCCCGCATCGGGCGGCGCCACTGGTCGGTGACCAGATTGGTGAGCACCGTGCGGGCGTACGCGTAGGGATCCCGGCGTCTGACCCTGCCCCACGCGGCGTACACCCGGACCAAAGTGGCCTGAGCCGCCTCCTCGGCCTGGTGCTGGTCGCCGGTGAGCAGGTACGCCGCACGCTGCAGCCGCGCGGAACTCGCCTGGGCGAACGCGATGAAGTCGTCGTCACCGCGCGCCATCGGAGGCCTCTCCACGTTTCATGTGCACCAAGACGAGCGAACCTGGTGTTTGGTTGCACGGCTGATTCACCAATCAAAGACCGATGGGGTACGGCACGTCGATGGGTGATCGTGGCTCGCCCGCTGAACGGCGGGCCGCGCTCACCCGAAGGTGAACGAGTATGCGCTCAGGCCCGGCGACAACGACGCGGTCAGGGTGCCGACGCCCAGGCCCGGCCGGTGCAGGACGGTGTAGAGGTTTGGGACGCCGCCCACCGCGTACGTCCGCGTCCTGCCCTCGGCCGTGACCGTCAGCGTCCCGGTGCCGCTGAGATCCAGATAGATGTCGGCGGCCGCGTAGTTCAGGCTGATCACCGCGTTCTTCGCCGCGGTGATCGACTCGCCGGTGACCGTCCACGTGCCGGCCAGTCCGTACTCGTACTGCTCGTCGGCCAGCCCCTTCGGCAGCGTGTAGTCGGCCGTTCCCGGGCGCAGCGGAGTGTCGCCCCGGTAGTACTGAGCGCGCGCCGCACCCAGATAGGTCTCCCCCGATTGGAATGACGACGTCGGCGTCCGGTCGGGCACATCGGTCGCGGCCGGCAGTGTCACGTCCGGGTACGCGCTGGTCAGCAGCTCACGAATCAACTGCTCGGTCTCCGGATACTGCCCTTCACCGATCCCGACGTACCGCAGCCTTCCGGTGCTGTCGATGAGATAGTCGGCCGGCCACGACTGGTTGTGGAACGCGTCCCAGGTCCGGAAATCGTTGTCCAACGCGATCGGATACCGGATGTCGAGCCGTTTCGCGCCGGCGGCGACATTGCCGGCATCGTGCTCGAACGCATACTCCGGCGTGTGCACGCCGACAACTTCCAAACCATTTTTCGCGTACGCCTGAGCCCACGCATTGACGTGCGGAATGGCCCGCTGGCAGTTGATGCAGGAGTACGCCCAGAAGTCGACCAGCACCACCTTGCCGGTCAGGTCGGCCGGCGCTCCCCCGGGCGTGTTGAGCCAGCCGTTCAGACCGGTCAGCCGGGGAGCGGGCCCGCAGTCGGTCAGCTCCGGCGCTTCTTGGCCCGCGAGCTGCTGGCAGGCGGCCAGCGCGGCCGGCGTCCGCTCCCCGCCGGCCAGCGCTCTGGCCACGTCGCCGGCCTGGCTGATCCGGCTGTTGAGCGCGCTCGTGTAGTCCGGGATCGTGCGCTGCACCGCGTCGGTCACGTTGAACGTCAGCGCCACGGCGAGGGCGACCACGACACTGCCGGCGACGACGCGGATGCCGCGCTGGCGCGTACGGAAAGCCCGCAGCCGGTCGGTGATCCGCCAGCCGGCCAGCGCGAAGATCAGCAACGGGATGGCCGTGCCGAGCGCGAACGCCAGGGTCAACGCCAGGGTGGCCGGGCCGAACCGGCCGGTCGCCCCGGCCACGGTGATCGCGGCCAGCACCGGTCCGGCGCAGGGCACGTAGACGGCGCCCAGGGCCAGCCCGAGCAGAAACCCGCCGCGGTCGCGGCCCGGGGCCTGCGGGGCGAGGCGGGCGAACGGGCGCTCCAGCAGCGCCTCGAACCGCGGCACGATCATCCCGACGCCCAGCAGGGCCAGGATCGCGATGCCGGCCCAGCGGATGATGTCCTGCGGCACCGGCAGCGCCCGCAGCACCAGCGACCCGAGCACCGTGAAGACGCTGAAGCTCAGCGTCAGCCCGAGCACCACCAGCAGCGGCCGGCGGGCGTCGCGCGCACCGCCACCGGCTCCGGCGGACAGGAAGATCACCGGAAGGACCGGGAGCACGCAGGGCGAGATCCCGGTGATCAGCCCTCCGACGAATCCGATCAGGGCGAGAGTGATCATGACTGCATTGTGTCCAATGCTGACTGGTGCGGTCGCTTACGAATTGCTTACGAACAGGCTGCGGGGCCCGCGGAACTTTCCGCGGGCCCCGTGGTTGTCACGCCTCGATGTCGGAGAACAGGCCCTTGAACGGCACCTGGCTGCCCAGCAGCGGGCCGAACACCTCGCCGGCGACCGGGGTGGCGACCGCGGCCGAGGCGTCCTCGTAGCTGTCGAAGTACAGGTCGAGGGTCCGGTAGGCCGGGGTCGCGGTGCCGTCCTCCTTCGGCCACACCTTGGCCGACTCAAGCCGGCGCAGGTTCGGGAACTTCGCCGCGGCGGCCTTGATCTCGGCGTAGACCTTCTCGAACTGCTCCGCGTCGGCCGGGTTGTCGATGACCAGAGTGATCTTGGTAGGCATGATTTTCTCCTCTTGATAAAGACAGGATCAAAAGATTTGCGGGTACGGGCGGTCAGCGCCCGTAGCTCTCCAGCAGTCGCAGCCAGACCTCGCTGACCGTCGGGAACGACGGAACCGCGTGCCACAACCGGTCGATCGGCACCTCACCGACGATCGCGATCGTGGCGGCGTGCAGGAGTTCGGCGACGTCCGGACCGGCGAGGGTGAACCCGACGATCACGCTGCGGTCCTCGTCGACGACCATCCGGGCCTGGCCCTTGAAGCCCTCGGCGTGCAGGGACGATCCGGCGACGGCGCCGAGGTCGTAGTCGACGACCCGGGTCCGCAGACCGGCCGCCTGCGCCGCGGCCGCCGTCAGGCCCACCGACGCGATCTCCGGCTCGGTGAACACCACCTGCGGCACCGCCCGTTCGTCCGCCGTGACCGCGTGCCGGCCCCACGCGCCGGTGTCGGCCGGCTCGCCCTTGGCCCGGGCCACGATCGCGTCACCCAACTGACGCGCCTGGTATTTGCCCTGGTGGGTCAGCAGCACCCGGCGGTTGACGTCACCCGCGGCGTACAGCCAGTCCTCGGCACCGGCCACCCGCAGTGCCTCGTCGACCGCCAGCCAGCCACCCGGCTGCAGGCCGATGGTGTCCAGGCCGAGGTCCCGGGTGTTCGGCGTGCGGCCGATCGCGACCAGGACCTCGTCGGCCTCGATCTGCTCGCCGTCGGCGGTCTCGACGTGCACGGTGCCGGACTCGTCGCGCTTGACGGCGAGCGCTTCGGCGCCGATGCGGACCGACACCCCGGCCTCGCGCAGCGACTCGACGACCAGGTCCCCGGCGAACGGTTCGGCCTGCGGCAGCACCCCGTCGCGGGCGAGCAGGGTGACCGACGAGCCGAGAGCGGCGAACGCGGTCGCCATCTCCGTACCGACCACACCGGCGCCGATGACCACCAGCCGGCCCGGCACCTGCTTCGCCGACGCCGCTTCCCGGCTCGTCCACGGGTTCGACTCCCGCAGACCCGCGATGTCCGGCACCAGCGCGCTGCTGCCGGTGGCCACCACCACCGCGTGCCGGGCGCTCAGCGTGACAGCGGCGCCGTCCGCGCCGGTCACCTCGACGGTCCGGGCCGCGGTGATCCGGCCCTGACCCCGGTGCAGGACGATCCCGGCCGACTCCAGCCAGGAGACCTGACCGTCGTCCTTCCAGTAGGAGGAGAACGAGTCCCGGCGAGCCAGCACCGCCGCCACATCGAGGTCCCCGGTCACCGCCTCGCGCGCTCCGGGCAACTTTCGGACCGCCCGCAACGCCGCCGAGCTGCGCAGCAGCGCCTTCGTCGGCATGCACGCCCAGTACGAGCACTCACCGCCGACCAGCTCCCGCTCCACGATCGCGACGCTCAGCCCGCCCTGCACCGCCCGGTCGGCCACGTTCTCCCCGACCGGACCGGCGCCGATCACGATGACGTCGTACGCAAGGGTGGTCATGGTCATTTGCCCTTCGCGGCGCGGCCGAGACGGATGGCGGCGATGAGGAAGAAGATGGCGCCGGGGACGGCGTAGCCGGCCGCGTTGGTCAGTGCCGGGTTGTCGGCGGCGGCGCCGGCGATGAACGAGCCACCGGCCAGCACCGAGATGCCGCCGCTGATGATCATCGGCCACTGGCCGCCCATCGTGCGGCGCGGGATCGCCACGACCAGCTGGACCAGACCGGCCACGATCGCCCAGGCGCCCCAGACCCGCAGCATCGCCGGGATGCCGGACGCGGCGGCGGCGCCGAGGCCGATCGCGGTGAGCAGGCTGACCGCGATGTTGATGTAGAGCAGGGCCGGCGAGTTGGTGGTCCGCGACGAGCGCAGGTCGTAGATCGCGGCGCCGACGTCGAACAGCGGGTAGAGCACGAACAGCGTCACCGTGAGCGGGTTGATCTCCTTCGCGGTCGTGGTCGCCACGATGGCCCACACGATGGCGAACGCGAAGCGGATGAAGTACAGCCGGCGCAGCGCGGACGCCGTCTGGGAGATGCCGGGCGAAGCAGCGGTGGTGGTGGTCACGATGACCCCTTCGATGGAAGCGCTAGGGAGACCGAACGTTCTGTCACGACCCAGCATGGGAGCCGCCGGCCGACATGTCAAGACCGAACGTTCTATCTGATCTGGCGTGGCCGCACGCCTAGGAGAGCGAACGTTCTGTCGCTACGATGGCGCGATGACGCTCGACTCCCGTCCTTCCGAGGCCCGGACCCGGCTCCTCACCACCGCCTCCAAGATCTTCTACTCGGAGGGCATCCACGCTGTCGGCGTCGACCGGATCGTCGCCGAGGCCAAGGTGACCCGGGCCACCTTCTACCGGCACTTCCCCGGCAAGGAGGATCTGATCCTGGCCTACCTGCGTGAGGTCCATCAGATGGATCGCACCCAGGTCGACGCGGCCATCGCCGCCGGCGGCCGGTCGCCGGTCGACCTGCTGACGGCCATCGCCGCCGCCATCTCCGCCCGCATCCAGTCCCCCGGTTTCCGCGGCTGCGCCTTCCTCAACGCCGCGGCGGAGTACCCGGACAAGGACCACCCCGTGCACCGGGAGATCGTCGCGCACCGGCAGTGGTTCCTGGACACGCTCACCACGCTGATGGCACAGGTCCACGCGGCGACCGCGGAGCCCGCCGCCCGCCATTTCGTGATGCTGCGCGACGGCGCCATGGCGGCCGGCTGCCTCAACGACCCCGCACTGGTGGCCGACACCTTCCTGCGCGGCATCGAGGGACTCCTGCGGATCAACTCCGAGCGCAACGCGGCCGAGTCCGCACAGCCGGTCGGCTGACTCCGGCCCGTTCGCGATTACGCGGATGTGGGCTGATAGCCCGGTGTGCCGCCCCACTCGCCGTCCTTGCGGCCCACCCGCGGCCGCGGCGGAACCGGTCAAGGCGGTCCCGCCACCACAGTCACCCTGATCACCGGCGACAAGGTCACCACGACGGCCGACGGCGGCGGGTCCACGACAGCTGACCAGGTTGTTGGTCATTGTTGGCCGTCGTCGAACGGATGTACTATTCGCCGGGTGAAGGCGAAGCGTCGGAGGAAGGCGTTGCGGCCGATCGCGGCGTCGTTCGTTGTCGCCGCGCCTGCGGGCACCCGCATTCGGACGAGGCTGCGGCCCAGTACCGGCGAGGCTGCTGTCCTGGCACAGGTCGGAGCCTTTTTGGGTGGGCTGTATCGGGCTGATCTGGCCAGGCGTGTCCGGCTCGGCAATGTGTCCGGCAAGGACGCCCAGCGCGCGCGGCGTAAGCGGGAGTTGACCGCGGTCACGACCTCCCGGTGGGCCGGCTCGATCACCCGGACCGCCGAAGACCAATACCAACTCGGGATGCGGGCTCTCAAAGCCGACGTGTCGAGCCTGGGTCAGGCCCTGATTACCTTGGACGGGCGGATCGGCGCCCCGGTCGGCGGCCGGGCCGGCCGGACATCCGGCTACGCCAGCCGGCGCGAGCGGGCCGCCAAGCAACAGCGCCGCCAAGCCTTGGCCGCCCGCCACACCGCCGCCCGAGATCGGCTGACCGATGGTCGTCCGGCGATCGTTGCGGGCGGACGGCGGCTGGCCAAGACCCGCCACCGGCTCGGCAGCGCCGGGCTCACCGCGGCGCAGTGGCGGGCCCGGTGGGACGCGGCCCGCATGTTCCTGACCGCCGACGGCGAGACCGGCGCCCCGCACGGCAACTACACCATCACCGTCACGCCCGGCGGCGTCGTGTCAATCGCGCTCCCGTCCCAGCTCAAGCATCTGGCGAACGCCGGACGCGGCCGATACCGGCTCACCGAACCGGTCGCGTTCACCCACCGGGCCGGGCAGTGGGCCGACCGGGTCACCGCCGACCAGTCGGTGCGCTACGACATCCGCTTCGATGCGGTGCGGGGCCGCTGGTACCTGGACGCCTCCTGGACAGTTCCGGCCTACACGCCCGGCCTGGACGCGCTCGCCGGCGGCAGGCTGCTGGGTATCGACCTGAACGCCGATCATCTCGCCGCGCATGTCATCGACGCGCACGGCAACCCGGTCGGCGCCCCGATCACGATCGGGCTCGACCTGACCGGCCCGGCTTCACAGCGCGACGGACGGCTACGCGCCGCGATCAGCCACGCCCTGCACTTCGCGCACCTGCACGGCTGCCCGGCGATCGCGGTCGAGAACCTGGGCTTCGCCGACGCCCGTACTACCGGCCGGGAGACCCTCGGCCGCGGCGCGCGCGGCAAGCGGTTCCGGCGCACGGTCGCCGGGATCCCCACCGCACAGTTCCGCGACCGTCTCGCCGGCATGGCCTACACCGCCGGGATCGCAGTGATCGCCGTCGACCCCGCATACACCTCCAAATGGGGCGGGCAGCACTGGAAACCCGCCCTAGCAACGAAGACTTCCGCCGCGACCCGGCATCACGCCGCGGCGGTGGTGATCGCACGACGCGCCCACGGCTTCACGGCGCGGCGACGGTCAGGTGTCACCCGGACACGACCAGCGGATCGCGCCCGGGAAACTACCGGCCAGGCCGCACCCCACACCACGGGCGTCAGGGAACAGCCAGGCCCGGTCGAGACGGCACGCACCACACCCGTGGACAAGACACGCCCGGCCTCGACCAGAAACTCCGGCGTTCCCCGGCCTCGAAGACCGCTCGCGAGGCCCCCGACCCCCGGTCGGGACCAGCGTATTGACCAACTATGGCCAATACGCTGAGGAACGGTCACAGCAGGGCGGGCTGCAGAGCTCCCTCGTGGGTGAGCAGCTGCACCTTGCGCTCGACACCCCCGGCGTAGCCGCGCATCGTGCCGTCCGCGCCGATCACCCGGTGACACGGGCGCACCAGCAGCAGCGGGTTGGCGCCGATCGCCGCGCCCAGGGCCTGAACCCGCTCGCGGGGCAGTCCGAGTCGAGCCGCGAGAGCGCCGTACGTGGTCGTCGTGCCGTACGGGATGTCCTCCAGCGCCGCCCAGACGCGCTGCTGGAATTCGGTCCCGCCGACGGTGAACGCGATGTCGAAACGCTCGAGCTCACCGGCGAAGTACGCCTCCAGCTGCCGGACGACGTCCGTGAACGGCGCCGCGGCCCGGACGGCCGGCCCGGCCCTCCGGTCGCCCATGGACAGCGAGGTCAGGGTGAACCCGGTGTCGGTCTGCGCACCCACCAGGAGCAGCTCTCCGAGCGGGCTGGGGATCGTCGTGCCGACGGTCATGTCGTCTCCTCCACAGCATGTGTTCGGATTCAACGGTGCCGCCCGGCGGCCACGGATGCTGGCGGGAATCGGACATCGCCATGCACCCGGCCGGACCACGGGCCTTGCCGTTGCCCCTGGCGCAGGCGCGGAAATCAGGTCCCGGCCGGCGGCGGGACGGTGAGTTCGGCGAGCGCGGAACCGACCTGATGCAACCGCTCGGCGGCCTCCAGCGCGGCCGGCCCGGGATCTCCGACCATCTGCAGATATAGCTGAGAAACCTGCCTGATCGCGGTGACCACGATCCGGCGGCACTCGCCGAGCCGCTCGAAGATCTCCACGAGATCGTCCTGGCGGGCCCCGACAGCGGGCAGGGACAGGTCCCGGCCCAGTTGCGCCAAATCTTGAGCCTGGTGCCGAGCGCCTGCGACCACGGCCCGATGGTCGTCGAGAACCGGGTCCAGGGCCCGCCCGGCGAACCGGTCGACGAGCCGGTCGAACACGGCGCCGGCCTTCTGGATCTCCTCGTTCTCCCCGGTCCACCGTGCGCGCAGGACCCGGGTCCGCACGCTCGCCCCCGGCAGGTCCGGGACCACCGGCCCGGCGATCAGCGCCCAGCGGCGTCCCTGCGGCCGCGGGACGACGTGCCGGACCTGGGTGAGCCGGTAGCGGGCGGTCCGGGAACGCGACCACGGAAGGTGGTCCCACCCGGCGAACCGGTAATCCTCCAGGTGCCAGTCGTTCGCCAGGGCCCGGGCAGCCCGCTCCGCCCGGTCGGCGTCGCGCACGCCACGCAGCACGGTGAGTACGCCGTCCGGTCCGGCACTGCCGCCGTCACCGGTGCGCACCGCGACCCGGATGACCGCGGTGGCGACGTCGAGCACGGTGAAGTCCTCCGGGAGCAGCTCCCGCGCGCCGGTGGTGTCCAGGGAGCCGTCCAGCAGCCAGGCGTACAGACCGCCCGCCGGGCCCCGGCCCGCGCCGGGTAATGGGCCGGGACTCGTCATCGATCGCCTCCCCTGGACTCGCGAACCCGATGGCACCGGAGCACCGCCGACACGATAGCCGCGGTCCCCGCTGTCGGGAGCGCCAGGCAGGTTCGGCACTGTTCCAGTCCCCCTGACGAACCCAGGTCCGCACGCTCACGAGCCATGGCGACGGCACGCAGCGGCGTGCTCCTCGGCGCCGATCGCCTCGAGCGCTTCACGGATGACCGTCGTGAGTGGGGTGCTCGGACCACCGATAAGTCGACGCAAGTCGCCGGTGACGGTGGCGAGTTCGCCTCGCAGGACGGCTGCCGCGGCCGCGGCGTATTCATCGCGGGCGGCCATCGACGCGCATGCACGTTCGGCATCGATGAGATTCGCCGCGCCGAGCCGGACCACGTCAAGGACATCGTCTTCAGGACGTGGCGGAGAAGCTGACCGAGATCCCCCGAGTGACGACCAGGGCGATCCGGCTACCGGATCGCCGGCCGGGCCTCGACGCGATGCGGGTCGCCCGGCCCACCGCTGGGCGCGCCCGGCCGGGCACCTCGCCAGAAGTGGACCGTGGCCGGGGTCAGCAGCACCGCGCCGAGGAAGAAGTAGACGTTGATGGCATAGGAGGCCCACAGCCGCGCGCCGGTCGGCGCCGCGACCGACTTGTCGAGCAGACCCGCCAGGCCCGCCGGGGCCAGGCCGGTGACCTGGGCGAGGAACTCCACGAAGCCGGGCACGCCGCGCAGCAACAGCAGGAAACTGCCGAAGGCCAGCGGAGCGAACAGGAGCAGGAACGGGAAGCGGCGTCCCCACGGGCGCACCGTGGCCAGGACCACCACCGCCCCGATCGCCGCGATGGCGATCAGCGCGGAGTCGTAGGCGACGAAGACGGCCCGGTTCACCTCGTCGGTCGCCGGGAACGGTTCCCAGCCGAACAGCAGCGGGGCGTGCCAGCCGACGAACGCCACCAGCCAGGCCACCGAGGCGTACGCGGGCCAGGTTTTCCAGGTCATGACGGACCTCCGAAGAATCGTCGATTGACCCCGACCATTCCGGTCCTGACGGCGTGGCACCTCCCTCCCGGGCGGGAGCCGACTCCCTCGCGGGAGGGAGACGGCACAGGCCCATGACCGTGGCCGATGCGGATGGCGACGATGGTGAGGGCTCGCGCGCTCATCGCCGTACCCAAATTGTGTTTTCCTCCATGCAAAAAGAGCGGGCGGCCATCAGAGATGGCCGCCCGCGGGTTTTCAATCCGCTTGTAGGTCGGTGAGGATGTCGGCGGCGCTGCCGATCGGGCGGGTGCGCAGGTCGTCGCGCAGTAGGGCGAGGCAGCCGCGCGAGTGGTCGGACGTGATCGGGCCGGGGACGATGAATGTGGGCCGGCCCAGGTGCAGGGCGTTTCGGGCCGTTTCGAGCACGCTGCTGAACCTGACGGCCTCGACCAGGACCGTGGCTCCGGTCAGGGCGGCCAGCAGCCTGCGGTTGTAGGTGGATCGGCTGCGGGTGCAGGTAGCTCCCGCCGGATACGCGCTGAGCAGCAGCCCCTCGGCGGCGACGGTCGTGAGCAGGTCACTCTGGCCGGCCGGATAAAGGCGGTCGAGGCCGGCGGGGATGACCGCGATCGGCGGCCGGCTGGTGGTGAGCGCGCCCCGCAGGGCGGCGGAGGCGATCCCGAAGCCGCCGTCGGCGACGACCTCGCGGCCGCGATCGGCCAGGTCGTGTCCCAGCTCAGCGGCGACCTGGCTGCCGTACGCGGTGCAGGCGCGCGATCCGCTGACGGTGATCGAGCCGCCGGGCTGTGGTATCCGGCCCGGTCCCCGGGCCCACAGGCACAGCGGCTGGTCAGGTCCGAGGTCGTCGGGCCAGTCGGCGCTGACCGGGGTGACGGCCCGGCCGGGGTCGGCGGCGATCCGGCGCGCCTGATCCCAGAGCCGGCCGGTGGGCAGCAGACGCAGTTCGCGGCGCAGCAGCGCCGGGTCGAGCGGGTGCTCGGCCAGGATGCTGACGGCCTGGTCGGCGTCGTGCTCGGCGACCAGTTGGGTGATCGCGGCAGTGCCCGGCTCGAAGAGCCAGCCGAGCACGATGTAGTCCTCGTGAACAGACATCGGGCGAAGAGTCCTTTCGGAATGGACGGGCTGGGCCGGCGTCCGGCGTCGACCCAGCCCGGTCGGCTATCGAGGCGGAATCGGGCGGATGGTCAGTGGTTCGTGGTCGAGCCAGGAGGCGGCGAGCACCTGCGGCCGGGCCGGGTGCACCACCACCCGGTAGTCGGCGAGCCAGACCGCGAACCAGTCGTCGGCGGGTCGTTGCCGCAGGTCGTCGCTGGGGCGGTCGCGGTAGCGGGCCATCCTGCCGGCGAGCATCGGGCAGGCCCGGGTGCTGTAGGCCGCGCACGGCGGGCACAGCGCGGGCTCGCTGGTGCAGGCGAGCCGTAGGTCGGCCGGGCGGGCGAACAGGATCAGCCGGTTGCCGAGCGGGCTTCCGCAGATCTGGCAGCGGTGCTCGACCAGCAGGGCGCGCTGGTGCTCGTCGGCGAGCAGTCCGAACCGGAAGCGGCCCTCGGGAGTGCGTGGCGTGGCGATCGGGACGACCAGGCCGTTGCTGGTCGGCCGGTGCCGCAGGTGAACCGGGATGTCCATGGTCACCGCCGCCAGGTGTGCGAGGGCAGCGCGGTGAGCGGGTCCGTTGCCGGGATCGGGCCGAACAGGTCGGTGATCAGGGCTCGTGGGCTGGGGCCGCGGCGGCGGGTGCCGGGAAGTTTCCGGCCGTACTTCCACTGCCGGTTCCAGGTGCCGTCGCTGCTCAGGGTCAGTGCGTGCGGGGCCAGCAGGTGGCAGCGCAGCAGGGTGGCGGTGACGGCCACGTCGTACGGAAGGCGTTTGGTCTTGCAGAAGTTGACCGCCCACACCGGTCGCTCGTCGTCGAGGCCGGGCCGGGCCAGGGCGAACGTGTCGGCGGCGAGTCCGGGCCCGGCGGCGCCGTTGAAGCTGATGTCGCAGCCCGGGTCGAGGATCGGCAGGCCCCAGCCGTACGGTCCGGCGATGCCGATGCCGGCGCGGCGGACCGCGTCGAGGATGCGGGCGGTGTCGGTGACGATCTGCGGCCAGAGGGTCCGGTAGCCCGGGTCGTTGACCAGCAGGCTCCAGTAGTGCGTGTATCCCATCAGGATTTCCTTCGAGAGAAAGAGGGCCGGGAGACTGCGGCGTTCAGCCGTGCAGGGTCCGGTGCAGCGCCTGCGGGCTGAGCCCGTTCTGGATGGCCCGGTGCAGCAGCTCGGCGAGCTCGTCGTCCGGGTCGGCCTGGCAGGCGCGCTCGGCCGCGAGCGTGGCGGTGACCCCGTCGCCGGTCAGCAGCGCGGCCACCGCGAGCAGCATCGCCGGGGTGCAGGCGAGCCGACCGGCCCCGGCCCGGCGGGTCAGGTCGGTCCACACCCGCACCTGCTGGTCGGTGCCGTGCACCAGGCCCAGCACGCTCTCGATCACGTCCGGGACGCTCAGCAGGAGCAACAGGTGCGCGGCCTGGTCGTGCGGCAACCGGGTGT
The DNA here is from genome assembly GCF_019704555.1 of Actinoplanes sp. L3-i22. Taxonomy (NCBI): domain Bacteria; kingdom Bacillati; phylum Actinomycetota; class Actinomycetes; order Micromonosporales; family Micromonosporaceae; genus Actinoplanes; species Actinoplanes sp. L3-i22. The sequence goes on along the minus strand of NZ_AP024745.1, from coordinate 4,503,377 downwards.
CGTGGTCGGCGAGCACGACGGCGTGCGCGGTCAGCCTTTTGATCATCTTGGCGGCGGTCCGGGCCGGCATCGGCCGCTTGAACGCCTTGCGGGCGGCGGCCAGTGCGGTGCGCATCGCGTGCCGTTCGGCGCCGGTGACCGGCGCCAGGCGGGCGGCGAGGGCTTCACGGTCCGGGGCGACCTGCAGGCCGGCGAACGTGGCCGTGGCGGCGGCGACCGAGCTCAGCGGGTCGAACGGCTCGCCGTGACGCTCGCAGTCCGGCTCGCCGCAGCCGATGTGCCAGACCTGGCCTTCGCCGACGCGCATCGCGTCCAGGACGGTCACGCCCGCCTCGGTGAAGACTTCGATGCTCTGTTCGAGGGCGTCCACCATGGTGGCGCGCGGGCCGTAGCCGACCAGCAGCACGCTGGTCAGGTTGTTGAGCTGCAGCACCTGTGCCAGGTGGTGGGCGAGCGGCCGGTAGTCGGGGCCCTCGGGCAGCGGCTGGCATCCGGTGCAGGCGACCAGGTGGTTCTCGACGGCGACGAAGGCGAGGCTGTCGGCCGGCTGGTAGCCCAGCAGGTACGGGATGATCGCGGCCGCGTCCTGCGGTTTGGTGATGCGAAGTTCCATGTCGGGTTCTCCCTGAGGAAAGCGGGGGAACGCGGCAGCCGCCCAGCTGATCCGCCGGGAGGGTGCGCGAGTTCCCCCGGCGAGGGGTGGAGCAGAAGCGATTCAGAAGCGATTCAGAAGCGGCTCATCGGATGGCGGCAGAGGCAGTAGCCATCGAGTTGACCGCAATCACCACACGTGCCGGCCAGGTCGTAGCCGCACCACCCGGGCTCGGGATCGGGCCAGGGCAGGTAGCCGCTGTTGGAGTACCAGACCCCGTCGGCCCACTCCCCCGCCCGCTCGTTGAGCAGGTAGGAGGTGTGGCGGAACCGGCGGTCCACGGTCAGGATGACGATCTTGTTGTCGGCGCCCATCCACCGTTCGAGCCGCAGCCGGACCAGCCGCGAGCGCAGCGAGCCCATCCGCGGGATCAGGTCCTCGGCGGCGACCCGGGTGTCGGAGCGCGCTTCGTGCCGCGGCAACCGCACCGGCAGGATCCCGTTGTGGGCCAGCACCGTGCGCTGGTCGCCGCCCACCGCGTACGGATGGCAGTTGGCCAGATCGCTGGTTCCGCCGGTGGCCAGCCGGGAGTGGAACAGCGCGTCGCCGTCGGGGAACGCGTGCCGGGCCGCGGCGAACTCGTCGATCAGCTGGTCGGCGTTCATGCTGTGCCGTACCAGCAGCCGGCCGGCCACGACGATCGCGAAGCCGTGCCCGTCGTCGTTGATCAGGCTGCCGTTGCGCAGCGCCGGCAGGTTCGGCTGGACGCCGGCGGGCAGGAAGCTCAGCAGGCACATGCCAGCGCCTGCAGCTGTCGTACCAGCGGGGCGTACTGCGGCCGGTCGTGCAGCCAGCCGGTGAACGCGCGCCATTCCCAGCCGCCGGCGGCGATCTGCGCGACGGTCAGCTCACGGGTGTACTCGACCGTGGCGACCGAGAACGCGAACGCGGCCCGCACGGTGTCCGGGTCCAGGGATCCGGCGAAGACCCTTATCTCGTACGTCATCGGGTTGTTGGTGTTGATCGCCCGGTAGCGATCGCCGTAGCAGTCGCCTTTGACGTACGCCTTGACCGCGCGGCGATCCTCGTCGCGAAACGCCGCCCACTGAAACGATCGGCGCCGTGCGACCTGCAGCACCTGCGGCTCGTTGCGGTAGATGAACTTCATCCAGCGGTACGAATGCCCGGTCGAGGAGAACCCGGCCCTGGACAGGTGCACGTGGATGCCGGTGGAAGCCCCGGCGAAGCAGCCGTGCTCGCGCAGCCGGGCGAACATGTCCCACGGGAAGTGCTCGATCGCCCACGCGTACGACATCGGGTGGGTGACGATCTCGAACCCGTCGTTGAGCGAGCCGTCGCGTTTCAGATAGCCGAGCTCGCCGAGGCTGTCCAGGGCGATCTCGGCGCACCGGTACGGGTCGCCGTCGCCGACCTCGACCTCGATCTCCGGGCCCAGATACAGCGGCCCGTTGCCGTGGAAGATCGGCATCGGCTGATAGAAGTAGTCGTGGACCAGGTCGTCGAAGTCGGATTCGGCGCGCTCGTCGCAGCCGTTGGGGCAGCGGTCCTCGTGGTGTCGCCAGTCCTGGCAGTGCTCGCAGGTGACGAAGAAGGTGTTGCGGCAGTCGTCGCAGATCAGCGATCGGCTGCTGATCCGGGTGGTCTGTGCCGTGGGTCGATCGCAGTGGTCACAGGCCTGCATGGTGGTCCTCCAGGGATGGGGGTCCTCTCCTGCGCGCAGGACGCACCGGGGTCTCCACTCCCGGTGTCCGCGTCGGCGCGGTAGCTCAGGAGGAGACCTCGAACGGGTGGATCAGGAGCTGATGCCGCCGCCTCGAGCCTTCGCGGCGTACATCAGCTGGTCTGCCAGGGCGAAAGCCCGCAGATGGTGGCCGCCGGGCACCCGGGCGATCCCGGCGCTGAACCGGACGTCGAGCACCGTGCCGAACAGCGCCATCGGCGTGCTCAGCGCGACGGCCAGCGCCTCGCGCACGGTGTCGACCGGACGCCGGCTGATCAGCACGAACTCGTCGCCGCCGAGCCGGGCCACCACATCGCCGGGCACGGCCGCCCGCATCAGCCGCTCGGCCAGGGCGGCCAGCAGCGCGTCACCGCCGGCGTGCCCGAAGCGCGCGTTGACCCCGTGCAGGTCGTCGCCGTCGATCAGCGCGAGCGTCACCTCGCCGGTCGCCCGGTCGAGGTGCTCCTCGGCGACGCGCCGCACGCACACCCCGGTGACCGGGTCGCGGCGGGCGTCGGCCAGCCGGCCGCGGGCCTGCGCCAGCAGCGCACCCACCAAGGCGGCGTGCGCCGGCAGCAAGGCGGCCAACACCGGCCCACCCGCGCCCAACACCCGGTCGGCGAACCCGACACCGGCGGCCAACACCAGATCCGCGGCCACGACCGCGACCACCGCGCGCCGGGCGGACCGGGTCACGACCGGATTCCCGGTTCGGTCGCCGCGGCCACCAGCACGTCCCGGCGCCCCAGCGTGCTCAGGCACCGGTTGGCCTGCTCCAGATACGACAACCGGACGTCGAGCCGGTCGCTGTGCTGGGCCAGCAGGGTGCTGCCGTCCGGGCAGAGCAGCAGCTGCCCCGGCACCGCCGACAGCCAGCCGAGGTGGGTGTAGGCGTCGCGGCCCAGCTGCAGACCCTCCAGGTGACCGGTCGGCAGATCGACCGGACGGTGCGGCAACGCGTTGAACACCCGCATCGCGTTGATCCGCGGCTGAGCCAGATAGTCGGCCTGCGCCCTGGCCAGCTCGTAGCGGCGGGGCGCGGCCCGGTGCCGGTCCACGAACATCCAGAACGGGCGGGCACTGGGCGTACCGGTGACGACCTGATGCCACACCTGCCAGCGGTACCAGTGCAGCCGGTGCGCGGCGGTGCGCATCGTGTTCAGGTCGAGGCGGGCGATCGGGCCACCGGCGGCGGTGCCCTGATACGGCAGCAGCAGTGTGCCGCGACGCCAGCGGGTGCCGGCCGGGAAGTGCCGGATCAGGCTGGTCGGGGTGAGCTGGACGGCGGCCAGGCGAGCGGCGGCCGCGGCGGCGAACTCGCGCGGAGCGACGTCTGCCGGCAGGCAGACAAGGGTGGTCCAGGGCATGGCGATCCTCCAGGATCAGGAACAGGGGAATTCGGTGCGCACGGCAGGCGCCATCCGGCAAGGCCGGGGGTGGTTGCGGTTCGCCCTTGCCGACGTACGGCGTGAGCCGACCGACCTGGTTCGACAGGTGGTGGGCAGGACTGCCGTGGTCGTGGGCGGCGAAGCCCGCGAGGGTGGTGCGTTACGCGATCACAGAAGTGATGGGCCCGACCGTAGCCCGCTCACCCAACACCTGGTGTTCGTCCTGTTCAGGTCCCCGAATGTCGGCCAACACGAGCTGCCGGATCCGGATCCGCAGAGCGTTTGCCGAGTCAGCGGTTGGCGGTCTGCCAGGCGCCCGGGCGGTGGCCGGTGCCGTGCAGGAAGAACGCCGAGAAGTTGGAGGGGTCGGGGAATCCGAGCCGTTCGCCGCAGCGGGCCGGGCTGAGCCCATCGTGGACCAGAAGCCGCTTCGCCTCGAGCACGAGTCGTTCGGCGACGAACTCCTTGGCGGTGCGGCCGGTTGCCGCACGGCAACTGCGCGAGAGCGTACGGGCCGACCAGCCCAGCGTCCGGGCGTAGTGCCCGACGTCGTGACGGCTCCGGAAGTCCTGCTCGACAGCGGCGCGGAAGCGGCGAAACGTCTCGTCGACGGCCTGTGGCCCGGCCGCCGGCGGATCGAGACGCAGCACCAACGCCGACAGCAGCAGCGCCGGCAACTCGCGCACGGCCGCCTGCCCCGACTCGAGCCGCAGGTGCCCCAGCGCCGCCATCAGGTGCCGCCAGGCCGGCGCCTCGACCGGCCAGCACCCGGCGGCGCCCAGATCGGCGACCAGCGCCTGGCTGGTGGGGGTGACCGGCGCGGTGGGCACGAACAGCACCAGTTCACCGGCGAGACGCTCGATGTCGGTCCACCGGTGCACCACGCCGGGCCGGATCCACGCCACCGAGCGCGGGCCGAGGGCGTACGACGCGAAGTCCATCGACACCTCGCCCTGCCCGCGCCGGACGAAGGCCAGCACGTGAAAATCCGCCCGCTGGGGCCGCCCGTCGTAGCGGGCGCGCAGGGTGCTGAACGACAGCACTTCGACGGCCACGTCCGCAGCGCTCCGGGGCCGATAGGTCACTTGCCGGATGGTCGTCACGTGTCCATTTTTCACCATGACCTGTCGCGGCCGAGCAATGCCGTCGGGCCAGGTCGGTGGTGAAGTTGAGGCATGCCCGAAGACAACCGCACGCCTCATTATCACCACCGGCCCGGCGCCGGGCCGACGCTCGTGTTCCTGCACTACTGGGGCGGTTCGTCGGGTACCTGGACGCCGGTGATCGATCGCCTCGACGGCCGGGCCACCCTGACCATCGACGCGCGTGGCTGGGGCCGCTCGCGCGACCTGCCCGGCCCGTACTCGCTCGATCAGATGGCCCGCGACGTCGGCCGGGTCGTGGCCGAGGCCGGCCTGACCCGATTCGTGCTGGTCGGTCACTCGATGGGCGGCAAGGTGGCCCAGCTGGCCGCCGCCGCGCATCCGGACGGCCTGACCGGCCTGGTCCTGGTGGGATCCGGCCCCGCCAAGCCCGCGGCCGTCGTCACACCCGACTATCAACGGCAGCTGTCGCACGCGTACGACTCGGCGGAGTCCATCGCCGGCGTCCGTGACCACGTGCTGACCGCGACCGTCCTGACCGACGAAGTCAAGGCGCAGATCGTCGCCGACTCCCTGAGCGCCGGGGCCGAGGCGCGCGCCGAGTGGCCACGTCGCGGCATCGCCGAGGACATCACCGCCGCCGCCCGCGCCATCGACGTGCCCGTGCTGGTCATCGCCGGCGAGCACGACGCGGTCGAGCCGGCCGGGGTGCTCCGCACGAACCTGCTGCCCTACCTGGCTCGCGCCGAGTTCACCGTCATCGCGGACACCGGCCATCTGCTGCCGCTGGAAGCGCCCGACGAGCTCGCCCGGGCGATCACCGCATTCGCCGACACCCACAAGGAGTAGAGATGACCGAGTTCAGTCAGCTGCTGGAGCGCAACCGGGACTTCGCGGCAACCGTCGATCTGAGGTACCTGGCCATGCCGGAGCCCGCGACGATGCCCGAGCGGATGCCCCTGATCCTGACCTGTGTAGACCCTCGGGTGGAACCGGCGGGATTCCTCGGCCTGCGCACCGGGGACGCCGGGGTGCTGCGCAATGCGGGTGGCCGGGTCGACGAGCGGGTGATGGACGACATCGCGTTCCTCGGGATGAGGCTGGGCGTACGACTCGACGTCGTCGTCATTCACCACACACAGTGCGGAACCGGGCTGCTGGCCGACCCCGCGTTCCGCCGGTCCTTCGCCGATCGAGCCGGCCTCGACGACGCCGTCTTGGCGGCGAAGGCGGTGACCGACCCGGCGCAGACCGTGCGCGAGGACGTGGCCAAGCTGCTCGCCAACCCGGTGCTGTCCAGCGACCTCGTCGCGTCGGTGTCGGGCCACGTGCTCCGGCTGGAGACGGGCCTGGTCGACCCGGTCGCGGTGCTTTCCACGCCCACGGCCTAGCGAGCCCGGCCGGCTCGGCGACTTCCGCGCGCGTCGCCGGGCCGGCGCGGCGACCTCATGCGTCGCCGGCTGAGCTGTGCGTCAGCTCGTCCTGACGGGCCGGCGCGAGATAGCGCCGGCCCCACTCCCCAGTGGTTCAACGGTCCCAGGGCACGCCCGGAACCCACGTGACGCCGACCGCGTCGAGCACCAGCCGCAGACCCTTCGCCAGCGAATCGATCTGGTCGCTCTCGATGAAGGCACAACCACGATCGGCGAGATGGTCGGCCAGCCGCTCGGCCAGATCACGAACGGCGCCGTCATCACCGGGCACGCTCAGCACCACACCCGAGCGCCAGCCCCTGATCCACGTCTCGACCTCGCTCTGCCACCAGATCCGGCCCATCCGCAGCTCCTGATAGGGCGCCGGGAAGTCGGCCCGCTCGGCCAACTGTTGAACACGCTGACGGCACAGGCCGAGCCGCTCGGCGATCTCACGGCTACCCATCAGCCGCGGCTGCAGCGACGCGTTCCCCACCGGCCGAGCTTCGTCGCCGGCCATCCATGCGCCCCCTCGCGGGTGCCTGCGGGAGTTCAACGGCTTTCCGCCGCTTCGGTCAGGATCGCGTCCCGCAGTTCGGCCGGCGTGATCGCGCTGACCGGCACCTGGCCGCCGGTCTCGCGAACCGCAGCCCAACTGTCCGGCCAGGCCATCGAAGCCGGGCAATGCCAGACCAGCCAGCCGGGAAACTGCCGCTCAAGCGCGACACAGGTGCCGACCGCGCCGGCGGGCCAGCCCAACAGATCAGCGAACAGCGGCCGACAGGCCCGCAACCCTCCGGGACCGCCCCGATGAAGGGTGGCCAACGCGGCCAACAGTTCGTTGGCGGCGGCCGCCCCCAACCGCAGACTCAAGACCGGGGCCCAATGCTCAGGCTCTGGCAGGCGTAGCAGTCGAGCGAGCGGCCGCAATGCGTACACCAACGGCCCCGATTCCGTCCGACCAGGAGCCCACCGATCAATCCGATCACGGCTCCCGCAACGGCGGTGACGGCAAGCATCAGACCCTCCCGTAGTCGGCTGTCACTTGTGGCTACCGATGCTCACGCTGTCAGGTATCACTCAGCAATGCCTCGAACTGGGTTTTTGGAATTGATCTAGAGAAATCAGAGAAATCACCTCTTGACGTATCAGAACGCCGGGCGGAACCTACCAATCTGTGACCTCGCCAAATCCACATCGAAGGGGGAGGAAAGTGACAGCCACCGACGGCGCGGGTTCCACCATCCCTCGGCGGACGCTCGGACTGGCACTGCAAAAGGCCCGTGGTGACGCCGGAATCACGATGATCGAGGCGGCAGACGCGATCGGTCAGTCCGTCCAGAGTCTCCGACGCATCGAGCAAGGCACCGTCTCCACGCCCAAAGGCAAGGTGACCGTCCTCTGCTTGACCTATGGACTGCCGCCGGCAACCCGGGCCGTCCTGGAGCAATTAGCCACTGAGACCAGAGCCAAGGGCTGGTGGCACTCCTACGGCGATGCGGTTCCGGCCTGGTTCGAGCTGTATGTGGCACTGGAGCAGACCGCCGACCGCATCCGCTCGTTCGATCCGTTGCTCGTGTCCGGACTACTGCAGGAACCCGGATATATGGAGGCTGCGATCATGGCAGTGGAGCCTGATCTCACCAGTGAGGACGTGGCGGCCCGCGCGGAGGTGCGACGTTCGCGCCAAAGGCAGCTGACCCGTTCGTTTCCGCAACCTCCATGGTTGGAGGTGATCCTTGCCGAGCCTGTCTTGCTCGTTGAACTGCCCAACGGCGTCATGCGAGCCCAGCTCTGGCACCTTCTCAAGGCCACCGAACTCACGTATGTATCGGTGAGGATCCTGCCGCTCTCGGGCGGACTGCACCGAGCTTCAGTCGCAGGCCCTTTCACGCTGCTGACGTTTCCAACAGAGAACGGGAACACACCGCCGAGCCTGGTCTACAGCGAGAGTCACACCGGAGCGATCTACCTGGACAAGAAGCAGGAAATTGAGTCCTACGAGCAAGTGTGGGCAGCACTCGACGCCGCCGCGCTCGACCAACCCGCGTCAGTAGAGTTGATGTCCCAGAGATTGAAGGAGCTAAACAATCGTGAGTCCTGACCTTTCCGGCGCGATCTGGCGGAAGTCGTCCAAGTCCGGTGGCAGCGGGCAATGCGTCGAGGTTGCGCTGGAGCTGCCCAGTGCACCCGGCCACGTCGCGGTCCGCCACAGCCGGCGCCCGGGCGCCGAAGTGATCGTCTACACCGACGCCGAGTGGAGCGCATTCCTGGCCGGCGCCCGCAACGGCGAATTCGACAAGCCGTAGGCCACCAACCTGACCGGCCTCATCGACCGTTCTCTTATCAGCACCCTTCCGCGAACGCCAAGCCAGACGACCCTGCTGACCAACTCGCGAGCCGGACACCAGCCGGGAACACCGAGGAGCGCGTGTGACCGACCCCGAGCCGGAGCGGATGCAACCAGGGCACTGGTTGCTGATCGGCCTCATCACGCTGCTGGTCGTCGGCGTCGCCGCGGTCACGGTGTTGCGCCGCGACCAGGACCCCGATGTGCGGGCTGCCGGCGTCACCATCGCCCCCACGGCGAGCAGCCCCGCGAGTCCGGTCTGCGTACCTGAGGTGGCCGAGACCGGCCAGAGCCAACGGGAAGGTCTGGTCAGCTTCGGCATTGTGCTCACCAGCGACTGCCCGCAGGCCACGGTCGCCGGCCTCCTGAACGTGGTCGCGATCGGCGCCGACGGGACCGTACTCAAAGGTGACCAGGCGGAGGCCGGCATCCTGCTCCCGGCCGTGCTGCCCGGTCAGCGTGTCGGACTCGGCGGCATGCTGCTCGTCGGCTTCGACGCGTCGGTCAAGAGCATCCGGGCCAGCTTCTCGGACACCCAGAACATGCCGGTGTCCGCGTTCTCGTCGTGGCCGGCCGTGCACGTCACCGACATCAAGCACCGGGGCCCGGATTCATCCGGTCATACCCAGGTCACCGGCGTTCTGGTCACCGAGCCGAACACGGCAAAGCTGTGCAATCCGCGGTACTTTCTGTTGCTGCGCAACACCGCGGGCGCCTTGATCTACGGCGTGGAGACGTACAAGGAGAAGCCGTTCTTCGATGAACGGCTGCCGACCGGCATCGATTGGTCCAAGACGGAGATCTCGGTCGTGATGGGCGTGCCGGGACTCAGCCCGGTCAGCCCGGCCCGAGTGACCTGCCAGTGATTGGCCCCCACCCGCTGGCAACAGATCTCCGCAGGCGATTGGGCCAGCCACGCCGCCGATCTCTGCAACCGCTCAAAGTTGCCCTAACCTCGATCTTTCGTTGAAGCTGGGCCAATTGGAGCGCATGGCAGGGACCCGACCGGTCCAGCCAGAACCGTCAGTCAGAGAACGGGGTAACGGCCGGCGATGGTCGGACGAAATCCGCAACATGAAGCTCGCTGATGTCGGGTGTGGCTGTGCCGCTGTCGGCGAAGGTCAGCGGTCGTAGAACACCCGTCGCGTGGTGCCGATGTCGGCCTCGGCCAGTGCGGTGAACTCCGAGGGTGGTGGGACCAGCAACATCTGGCGATAGGTGTCGATCGCGTTGCGTAGGGCGCCGAGGGCCTGTGCCAGCAGCTGTTCCTGCTGATCGACGTATTCATACAGCTTGTGTAGGGTGTCGGTCATCGACTGGATCACCGCTTGAACGGTGGCGCCGCTGATCGACAGAGTTTCGTCTTTCTTATCCGGGGCCGTGCCGAGGATTGCCCCGAGTGACTGGATCGCTTCAGCGTCGACCGCGGAGCCGACGGGAAGGGTTTCCGGGGCGACGACCACGACCGCGGCGATCGCGCCGACGACCGTGAGAACGGTCTGAGTGCTCTTCTTGCGGTTCGTGCACCAGTGGTCGAGTGAGTCGAGGACCTTGATGGTGGTCTCGCCGATAATCCAGATGTCGGTGAGTTGCCGGCGCCGGATCTCCAGGTGGGCGTCCATCACCTCGGCGAGGTCGGTCGCCAACTGGTGCTGCATCCCGGCGGCGTCCGTCAGCGCGCCGCAGTAGCCGGAGAACGCGTTCGCCGCGTCGCCGGTCCAGTACTTCATGTGGATGTTCGTGATGTGTCCGACGAGCTGACCGATCGTCTCACCGGCTGAGTCGGCACCAGCCAGCGAGTCCGTCGACAGTTGCCCGCCCGCTTTGCGGGTGAGCATCAGACTCGGGATCAGGGTTCCAGCGGTGCGGTAGAGCGGGCCGGTGAGCGACGCGTTGACGCTGTCCGGGTCGGGCACGGAGAACGCGGTGAAGTAGCCGGGGACGTCGGCTAGGTGTGATATCCGCGGTGAGGTTGTCAGCCATGGTGGTTCTCCCCGTGTCGTCGGCGGTATCGAGTCAGGCGGTACAGGCTGCGGTGGGTACCGGGTCGAGGGTGAGCGCCGGCTGGCCCAGGGCGATCGCCACGGTGATCGCATTGCGATCGGTGGCCTTGGGCACGGCAAGTTCGAAGCTGACCTGGTCGTCACGGATCGGACCGGTCATCCCGTAGATGATCGTTCCGCTGTGGTCGCGCAGGATCAGGCTGGCCGAAGGGGAACACAGCGTCGTTCCGGCCGGATCGGTGGTGATCCGGCCGGTCACGGTCGACCGGCCGTGGCTGTCCGGTTTGCCGACCGTGACGTCGGTGACGCTGACCTGACGCGGCCACCCGTCGAACGCCTCGGTCGGGGCCGGTGTCGCGGCCACGAAGGCGGCCTCGACCTTGCCGACCTTGCCCGGCTTGTCCAGGTAGAAGCGGCCCGCGCCCGCGACTTGCTGCCCGGGCAGCAAGACCACCAACTTCGGCAGCTGTTCGTCGGTGCCGGCCACCGGATCTCCTGAGGGATCGACGACCCGAACCTTGACGACGGCGTTGAATACAGCTTCCGGGCAGTCGTTGCGGGCTTCGACGCCGTACCGCACGGCCTGCCCGACGACGGCGAAGCCGGTCTCGATGACCGTCGGCAGACACGCCGGCCCGCTGCGGGACGGACGCGGCCCGGGACTCGCGGTGGACAGCGGAGTCGTGTCGCCAGCGGATGGCTTCCCGTCACCGTTGTTCACGGCGAACAGCACACCGGCAACGGCCAGCACGAGGACGGCAACAGCGATCCACCACCAGCGGCGACCGGGCGTAGAGGAAGGGGAAGTCATCGGCGCTCCCAACGTCGATTGCCAGCGGTCACGCCACGCCGCCACGGGGGCAGGCTCGCCGACAGGTCGTAGTACCGGTCGAGGAGCTGGGCCCGCGACGACCGGTAGGCGCCGATCGTCGCGGTGGCCGCGGCCATCGCCTCACTGATGAACCGCTCCTGAGCCAACTGCCGCTGAGCGCCGCCCCTGATAGTGACCGTCCACGTCGCGAGGGCGCGGCTGGTGATACCTACCCAGCCGCCGGGCGAGACGCCGGTGACGGTCAACTCTCGCGCCTCCTGCTCGAAACCCTGGTCCGACGCATCACGGTCGGGCTCGTAGCCGTCCAGGTAGGCCGCTTCGATCTCCGTGTACTCCCGGTGATACCGCGCCCAGGCAAGCGTCGCGAGCCGGCCGAGTTGCTGGCCCAGCTCGGCGTCGTCGTAGGTGCCGTAGGAACGATCCCTGAACTCGAGCCTCAGCTGCAGGCGTCCGTGTACGCCGGCGCGTAGACGACCATCAGGCGAAGCGACGTCGACACTGATCCGCCCAAGCTGTGCAGCTAGTTGTCCCACACGGGACCCCCGTAGATCGATAACCGCCGGTCGGCAGGCTCGCCGGATAGTACACCGACGGTCACCATGTCGGTTCAATGCGTGATCAACTTCGAGGTCTGGACGCTGCGTCGACCGAGCGTCATTGCATCCTGAGTGGGGTCAGCCTCGGCAGGTCTCGATCACACCTCCTGGTCAAGCATCGTGAAGAACTCCGCGATGCGGCCCTGCGGGCGTATGGGCTGGTCCTGGAAAGGCAGGAGAGGGGCGCGGGTCGGCAACGAGCAACGTCACCTTCTGCAACCCTACGAGGAACGTCGAGGTCGACTCGATCGAGTCTCGGGCGCGTGCCCGCCACTGCTGGTGGTCGAGGCCGAGGAAGAACACGGTGTGGCACTCGAGCCCGTTCGGGACCGATTTGAAGGGTGACCTGGCGGAGGCCGGCATCCTGCTCCCGGCGCCTTGATTACGGCGTGGAGACGTTCAAGGAGAAGCTGGCGTTCGACGAACGGCTGCCGACCGGCATCGATTGGTCCAAGACGTAGATCTCGGTCGTGATGGGCGTGCCGGGACTCAGCCCGGTCAGCCCGGCCCGAGTGACCTGCCATTGATCGGTCAAATGGCTGTGTACAGGTGCGTCACATCGCTGTCGCGGTGGTCAGCGTGACGACAAGCGGCCTGGTGACCTGATCATCGAACTGTTTGCGGACGAAGTCCTCCATGTCGTCGAGCAGCCCCTGCCTGGCCACCGGGGACATCATCTGCGTGCCGGAGTTGGAGAGCATCAGCCTGCGGTAGCCGGCCGCGGTGTAGGTCTGGTTCCAGTCATAGGCGCCGACCTCGACGTTCACGAACCGCGGGTCGTCGCTCAGCGCGCCGCGGATCGGCGGGTCCACCGCGTTTCGCTCGGGAGCCTGCGGCCCGACATGCCCCACGCCGTGTCGCTCGAAGATGGGCTGTGCCGCAGCGAAGAACCCGTTGTCGTCGGACGAGCTGACCTGGTTGAGGTCGACGATCGCGATCACGCCGCCGGGCTTCAAGATCCTGGCCGGCCTGTCAAGCTGGGCTTTCTCGGAGATCCAGTGGTAAGCGGTGGCCGCGAACACCGCATCGAAGCGGTCCTCCCCCACGTCAACCTCCTCGAAGTCACCAACAGTGACGGTCAGGGCGGGTGACGGGAGTGCCTCGCGAAGCTTGGCGGCCATCGCGGGGCCGAGCTCGACGGCGTGCACGGTTGCCCCGCGGCCGAGAAGGTCACGGGTCGCCTGGCCGGTACCCGGCCCGACCTCCAGGATTGCCGGCTGGTCAGGCAGGAGTCGAAACAGGTCCGCGAACATGGGCGCTGGGTAATTGGGCCGTATTTCGTGGTAGATCTCCGCGGCATTGTCAAATGATCTACGCGGCTCCGCAGCAGACGCTTTCGTCATGCCGCGATTATTCCAAGCCCCAGCGCTTGGCGTCGGCCGTGGGAGCTATTGACGGTCCCACCGCCCAGGGTGCAGGCGATGCGCACAGCCCGCGTTTGAACATCAGCGCGCCGTCAGCGGCGGATCTATGGTCGGGGCGGGCCGATCCCCCGACCGGCACTGACGGCGAGGCCGGTGTCCCGCTGGGCAATCGGCCCAGCGGGACACCGGGCTATCCGACGGCCGCCAGGAAATCCGAGTAGAACACGCCCAGCCCGGCCGCCACGCAGACGCCGGCAATGGTCCAGAACCGGACCACGATGTTGACCTCGCTCCACCCGGCCAGCTCGAAGTGGTGGTGCAGCGGCACCATCCGGAAGACCCGCTTACCGGTGGTCCGGTACGAGACGATCTGGATCACCCAGGTGACCGTGATGATGACGAAGAGCCCGCCGATCAGGATCGACAGCAGCGTGGTGTGGGTGGCCACCGCGAGCCCGCCGATCAGGGCGCCGAGTCCGAGCGCGCCCACGTCACCCATGAAGATCCGCGCCGGGGACGTGTTCCACCACAGGAAGCCCAGGCAGGCGCAGGCCGCCGCGGCCGCGATCATGGCGATCTCCAGGGGATCGCGGACCTGGTAGCAGTACTGGCTCCCGCTGGCGTACGTCGCGTCGGCGCACCAGTGCCGGTACTGCCAGTACCCGATCAGCGCGTACGCGCCGAGCACCAGCATCGACGCCCCGGTGGCCAGGCCGTCGAGGCCGTCGGTGAGGTTCACGCCGTTGGACATCGCCGTGATCACGAAGACGAACACCATCACCGCGCCGACCTTGCCGACATCCAGCCAGCTGACGTCCCGGATGAACGAGATGTGCTCGCTGATCACGGTCTGGCCGTTGGTGCTCGTCGCGTAGAGGGCGGCGATGCCGAACCCGATGCTGACGATCGCCTGGCCGATCAGTTTGCCCTTGGCGGACAGGCCGTCGGAGTTGCGCTTGCGGACCTTGAGCAGGTCGTCGACGAAGCCGATCGCGCCGCAGAAGACGAACAGGCCGAGCAGGACGAGAGCCGTCATGGTCGGCTTCTCCTGCGCGATCTGCCGCTCGGGCAGTGTGGTCAGCGCCAGGTGCCCGGCGACGTAGGCGACCAGGGTGGCCAGGATGAACACCACGCCACCCATCGGCGGGGTGCCCTTCTTGCCCTCGTTCGAGGCGAGCCCGAGGGAACGGATCGGCTGCCCGGCCTTGAGCGCGCCGAAGACCCGGATCGCCACCGGCGTGACGAACAGCGAGACGATGAACGCGACTGCCGCCGCGACGATGACCGCCCTCACCGGCCGGCCTCCACGAGATCCGGATTGCGCACGGCGCCCCCACCACGCACATGCGTGCCGGATAGGTCAGCATCAACGATCATGGGGCAGGATCTTGCCATCCGGCAGCGGCCGGAGCAGCCCGACCCCCACATCTGGGTGGTTCGCGGCTCGCCGACATGAAACCGACTCTGGTCTGCGCGGGGCACAACCTCCAGGTGGGCAACTACGATGCTGAGTTCGAAAGGTGTATCGCGGGCGTAAAGAAGACGCATACGTCGCCGCAACGGTCATTCATCTTTTGTGGACACACAGGCGGTGTCGACGGAAGAGAGATCATGATCATGGTGGATGCGGCACGGGGTATCGGCCGGCGGCGACTGTTCAGATGGGGCGGGCTGGCCACCGCCGGTGCGGTGGCGGCCGGGGTGCCGCTGGTGGGCGCCGGGATCGGCAATGCCGACTCGGTCGCACCCGACCTGATCCCGCCGGAGGCCCGGCCCGGCGGAGCCTACGACCGATACGTGGCCCAACTGGCCGCCGCGGGCAAGTTCTCCGGCGTGGTGCTGCTGTCACACCGAGGCAACAAGGTGCTCTCGCGCAGCTACGGCATGGCCGACCGGGACCGCGGGATCCGCAACCACGAGGGCATCGCCTTCACGCTCAGCTCGGCGGGCAAGCCGTTCAACGCGATCGCCATCCTGCAACTGGCCCAGCAGGGCCGGCTGAAGCTGACCGACACGGTAGGCCAGCACCTGACGGGATTCGCCGACGACATCGCCAAGCGGGTGACCCTCAATCACATGCTCTCCGGCACCTCCGGGATGAACACGCCGGAGGAGGACATCCGCCGGGTTTTTCAGACCAGGCAGGAGGTCCACGAATACCAGCAGCGGTGGGCGCGGCGATCAAAACTGGTGGGTACTCCCGGGCTTCCCAACGCATTCCACGCCGGCGCCGAAACCGCCATTCCCGCCCTGATCGTGGAGGCCGTGAGCGGCAAGACCTACTGGGAGTACGTCGAGGAGAACATCTTCCGGCGCTGCGGCATGACCGGCTCGGCGTTCTACACCAGGCCTCAGTGGCTCACCGACCCGCGCCTCGCCCACCCGTACATGACACTGGCCGACGCAAGCCAGGTCGACGCCGTGCGCAACCTCGACAAGGGCAGCCCGTACGACTACATCCTGGGCCGGAACCCGGGACGCGCCTTCATCGACGCCATCGGCGACGGCGGCTTCGCCACCGCACCGGACCTGGTCCGCTTCGTTCGTGCACTGGGCGACGGCACCCTGCTGGACCGGCCCTGGGCCGAGGTACTCACCGCCGCCAAGGTTCCGTTGGGCCCGGCGTCGTTCGGCACCTACGGACCTTCGGCCGAAATCATCGGCGGCCAGTGGGCGATCCAGCGCGCCGGCGGCAACCCCGGGGTCTGCGCCAACTGGAGCAGTTATCCGGACACCGGTTGGATCGGCGTGATCCTCGCCAACGGCGACAATGTGCCGCTGGTCGAGATGATCGGGCAGGAAATGCAGGCCATCACCGGCTCCTCCCCCGGCGACGGCGCCGGCGGCTGAGCCTGGCCGGCCGACGCGATGAGAAGAATCCTCTCGGCACGAGCATGCTGAGCTGCCACTTCTACCTGGCCTGCCGCATCGACACCATCGAGTTCAATTCGTCAGCAGGCGACTCACCGCGAAGGTTCGTCATCGTCGAAGGGACCCCAGCAGACCTCGTCGACAAACTTCTCCAGGTCGGGCCGAAGCATTTCGGCGTCGGCGACGACGGCCTCAACGGAACGCGGCTTGCCGGGAAGGAGAGCAGTGATCTCAGGGATCGGCGCGCCCATCGGCTCCGCATGGCCCAGCGGTCCAAGCCCGGTGACCAGCAAACAAAGATAATCGCCAAGGTTCCGGGCGATCACCGCCTGCTGGCCCTCGGAGCCAAGCAGCACTACCGGCTGAGCTTCAATCGCCGCATCCGGGTCCTGCAACCAGATCGCGGCGTGATCACCGCAGCCGTTCTTGCCGAAGAACCGAAGCGGTGGCACATCGGCGTCCTCGTTGTCGGTCCATCGACGCCACCATTCGGTGGTCTCATCCGCCGAGTCGAACTCGCCGAACGGCTCGAAGTCATGCCATTGACAGTCAACGGCAGCGAGCGCCGAGGCCAGCGAAGCAGGCAGTTTTTGATCAAACACGAAGAGCAGCTTAGGGCTCGACGACCCGGCCAAGCACCGCCTAAGCGCCATTCCACGGCTTTGACCAGACGCACTGTTCTCGGCTACTCGTCTACTGGTGGCACGAGAAGGCGGTCGCTGCGGCGCCGTGACCGTGGGTCTCGCCACGGCGGCCTGTACCGACGACGATCCGGGCGCAGGAGGGGCTTCGCCGACGACGCCGAGCAGCGCTGCCGCACCCTCTATGACGTTCGAGGAGGCGTACCGGAAGATCCCGATGGACGGGATCAAGGATGTGCCGATCACCTGGGATCTGGTTGGAGCCCCGGACACCGACGAGATCATCGCAGCCCGGCGCAGTATCGCGTTCACGTACTGGGAGCTGCAGTCGACCGACCGGACTCCGGTCATCCCGATCGGGCGGTTCGTCTTCACCGAGGCGTACTACGACAAATTCCTGGCCCCGTTCGCGATGTCGTCGGCGGTCGAAGACCCGCTGATCGGCCCGATCTGGGTCAAGGTCATGGGAGTCGAGCAAACCGGCTACAGCCAGACGACGGTCACATTCTGCACCGATCTGAGCTACTGGCACCACACCGAGGAAAGAACTTCACGATACGCAAAGACCGATCGAATCTTGAATCGTACGAGATGAAGAACGTCGAGTCCGGAGACGGCGAGCACCACTGGCTCGCCGACCAACTGATCGACAACGACGCAGACCGCGAACCGAAGTACGGCGCCGAATGCACAAAGTGGCTCAACACAAGCTCTGACGAACCGCCGAATCCGAGCACGCTTCTCGCTGAAGGGCATCACCGCTGCTGCCCACAGGAACATGCTCGGGAGCGCGATGAACCCCCCGGACAAATGCCACCAATCAAGCAACCGGGACGACAAGGCGTTCAAGACAACTGCGCCGGCCGAATGTCCGCGGGCGGCTTTCCCTCTCTGGAGGGAGGTGGCCCGGCGCGTTCGTTCGTACCGTGAGCCACATGAGATCCATCGATGCGATCCAGGACGCCACCCCATCGGTTCCACCTGGCAAATCGCGGTTTCGTGTCGCGTGGAGGGCCGCCCATACCCCGGTGGCCGGAGTCCCCCGCTGGGCACGGATCGCCGCCTACGCCGTCCCTTTCACCGTGTTGCCGTCGGGCCTCTGGCGACTGCCGGCAGCCTTCCGCGATGAAGCCGGGACCGGCGAGCGGATCTACATAGTCTGCCTGTCGATCGTGGCGGAGTTGTTGGCCTTCACCGCTGTCGGGCTGGTCGCCACGTGGGGAGAACGGTTCCCGAGATGGATACCGCGGCTGCGCGGCCGCCGGGTGCCGACCTCGGCCGCCGTCCTACCCGCGGCGCTCGGCGCGGTGGTCCTGACGGTCATGTGGATCATCGCGTTCGTCGCCGTATTTGCGGGAGTCACCTTGCAGGGCAGGCCGGTTGCTCCGGACTTCCCCACGCAGGGCAGCGCCTGGGAAGCCGGAGTCTTCTACGCCTGCTATCTCCCGCTGCTGCTGTGGGGACCCCTGCTCGCCGCGGTCACCTATGCCTACTATCGACGACGCCGGGGCCAGGCCCAACAACGCGACAAACGCCAGCCGTCAGGACATCCGTGATCCGACCAGCGATGCCGACGCTGTTCGCGTCGGTGTCCGGCTGGCGTGTCGGCGGGCCCTGCTACGGTCCGCTTCGTGTCGATGTCTCCAGACCCGAAGCGCACCCGAGACGAGCTGGTCAGCGCGGGCAACGAACGCCAGGTGCTGGAGGCATTTCTCGATCTGTACCGCGACATCATCGTCGGCAAGGTCAACGGCATATCGGACGCTGACGCCCGCCGCCGGCGGGTCAGCTCGTCGACGACGCTCGCCGGAATCGTCAAACACCTGACCTCTGTCGAAAGGGAGTGGTTCGGCAGTGTTCTGACCGGGCGGCCGGCTTCCGAGGCAGGCGTAGACGTCACAACCGACGGCTGGCACGTCGCCCCGTCGGACACCATCGACAACCTCGTTGCCGAATATCAACATGCCTGCGCCGATTCCCGCCAGGTGGCCAGTCGGTTCACGCTCGACGACACCGTCGCGATGCCCCGGCTCGGACAGGTTTCCCTGCGATGGATCTACGTGCACATGATCGAGGAGACCGCCCGGCACGCCGGCCACGCGGACATCCTGCGCGAACAAACCGACGGGACTACCGGATTCGATGCCTGACTGCCGTTCTCACAGCCTCGCGACAGCGGTCCAGACTCGCCATCGAGGTCCCCTATTCCGGCCCGGCTACAGTCAACGCCTTATCGGCGGCCAGACGGCTCAGGTCAAGCCCACACACCTTGTCGTTGCTGACGCGTTGTCCCGGATATGCGACCCTCTGGTCGAGCGATCGCAGCGAGGTAAGGCGTCTGATTCAGTACGACACAGGCAAGTTTCCCGTGTACCGGACGGCGCTGGGCCCCGCGTCGAGCACCGCAAGCTCATGGCAATCCGGCCACCGTTCGGGGCGTTGACGACCGTCCGCTGGGCCGAGTAGATCCCGATTCCCAGGCCCTCTCACAGAGGAGTTCGCCTTGCCGGAACCCGAGTCCGTCGCGCCCGACGAACGCGGCCAGTACCTCGCTGGAGCCTTCGCGTTCCTGTTCGACGGCTCCGACCGCTTCCTACTGCTGCAGGAGCAGACGGACCGGCGCAAGTACATGTTCGACCTGCCGGGCGGAACGCTTCAGCCGTTCGAGGACCCGATCGCGGGACTGCGGCGCGAGGTGCGAGAGGAGACCGGCATCGAGATCAGCAACGTCTCCCCGCTGTGCCATCTGAAATACGATGTGCACGACAGCGGCCAGCCCATCCTGGTGGCGTTCTACGTGGCTTCGGCGGCGTCGAGCTCCGTGCAGCTCTCGGCCGAGCACGCCGGGCACCGCTGGGTCACCCGCGAGGAGTACGACGCCAACCAGTACACCGTCTCGCTCGCCAACGAGCAGACCCGGCGACTACTGGACACCTACTCGCACAGCGACACGTCATCCTCCGGTGAAGGCGGTCGTCGCGGGAGACGTCCCTGATGACGAAACTGCTCAACGAGTTTCGCGCTCAGGGCAGAAGCTTCGCCACCTGCTGCGCCACGGCCTTGACGGTCTCGGCGTCGGCGGCGTCCTTGTCAAGCGAGAACTCGAACGAGGTCTTCCCGCCCGCCCGCTTGACCTTGATGTGCACCTTGGTCTGCAGCCAGGTGACCAGGCTCCCCAGCACCACGGCCGCAAGAATCGCCGTCTCGACGACCAGCTGCTCGTCCTGCGGCGGGTCCTGGACCAAAGCCTGAGCCAGCGGCGCGGTGGCGGGGTCAGCGGCAAAAAGGCCGAGCGACCGCTGGGCCAGGACCTCGGCATCCGGCTCATTGCCCGCGATCGCCGCGGGATCGATGTCGCGGCCGCCATGCTCCCGGACCAGTTGCGCCAGCAGCAGCCGCGCCTCGTCCTCGGTCCGGACCGTCTCCTCCCCCACCGGCAGATCCTCGCGCATCTGGGCGCCCATCTCCTGCAGCACCAGCAGGATGGACCGCTCATCAAGCTCTCCCACGTGCTATCTCCAATCTCCATGCAGAACAAAAGGCGCCCAATGGTACGGATGACGCAGGTACTGTTCCTCGGCCGAGCGCAAAAACTCCAGCTGGGCCCGCTGCAGCGCCTGCCACTTCTGCGGCCGCTCGACCGGATCGGACCAGTGCCGGTAGAAGGCGCGCAGCAGCTCCTGGGAGGACTGCTGATCGACGTTCCACAGACTGGCCATCACCGCCGAGTTACCGGCGTACAGAAAGGCCCGGCTCAGCCCGTCGAGCTCGTCCCCGGCGTTGCGCTCGGCATGTACGGAGCCCGAGCAGGCCCGCAGGACCACGACCTCGGCGTCCATCGGCGTGGCCATCACCTCGCGCGCCGTCAGCACGGTTCGGGCCTGCTGGAGCGCCGAGACCCGATCCATCATCCGGGAGGGCCGCTCCCAGCCGTCGGCCAGCAGCAGCCCGGAGTCCAGCGGCGAGCGTTCGTTGAAGTAGCCGTGGCAGGTCAGATGCAGGATGCGACGCCCGCGACTCGAGCTCAGCACCCGCTGTTTGGTGACCGCCGGCCCGCGCTCGGCCAGCACCTCCCATCGGCCGTCGGCGAACAGTTCGTCGTCGTGCTCCAGGAAGTCGCGGTGGGCATCCTCGCGGGCCGCCACGCCCGCCGCGTACACGGTCGGTGCCCGCTGGTTCGACGGCGACGTCGTGCCCAGCACGTAGGAGAGTGAACTGATGCTCGGGGCGTACACCGTGCCGGCCCGCTCGATCAGGTAGCGGCCGTCGCCGTCGGGCAGGGCATGCACGGGCAGTCCGTGCAGTGGGCCGTGCGGGACGATGCAGATCAGCTCGGCGCCGGACACCAGGGGCAGGAATTTGAGCAGCTCCGGCGCGAGGTCCTCGAAGAAGCGCAGGCTGCGCCGCCACGGGTGCGTGCGGCGGATCGGGCCGAGGTCGGGGAACTCCCCGGTGTTGAACGTGCGCCGCAGCCGCCGCACCGCCGGCTCGAGCACGGCCCGGCCCACCTCGGCGCGGACCACCTCGATCGCCGCGTCGTCCGAGCGGAGCACGAAGATCCACGTGTGCTGCGCGGCGCAGAAGAACGACACGATGGCCGTCGGCCGGGTGGCCTGCTGCGCCAGCGCCCGTCGCGCCTCATCGAGGCCGGCCGGAATGCCGCGCCGCAGCCGTACGAAAGCCGGCGCGGTTTTCTGCATCTCCTGCCAGCAGTCCTCGAGGCGGCGCCGCACGTCCTGCAGCCTTGCGAGCGGCTCGCCCGATCCATCCAGGGCCACCGTGGTCCGCAACTCCCGTCGGCGACCGATGAGCTCGGCCTCACGACGGCCCAGGTCCGGGTCGACCTCGGACGGTGTCGCAACTGCCACGTCGGCCAAGGCGGCAAGGAATCCCCTGGCCTTGGCCGCCTCATGAAGGTCGAACGCAAGCAATCGCGGGTCGACCGCGCGAGCAGTCGTGAGCGTGTCACCGTGCTCGAGAAGCAGGGACAGCTGCATCTCGACGATCTGGATCCACTTGGCTACGAACTCGCCCCGCCGCTCGCCGAGCAGCGCCTGCTCCATCTGAGCGTCGATGCTCGTATAGCTGTGCCACAGCAGGTCGAAAGCCTCCTGCCGGTCGCCGGGGGCGTCCTGGCGCAGCAGCAGGGTGGCGTAGTTCAGCCGAAGCGACTTCAACATCGTCGAACGCGCATCGACGTCCTGGTACCGGGTGAGGATGTCGCGGCACAGTGCGAGAGCCTTCTGCAGGTCGCCGGCCGCCGCGAGCTCCTGGGACAACCACGAGGCGAACAGCAAGGCATTGGCCGAATCGTCGTCGGTGACCGCCCGGTAGACACCGATCCCGAGAATTCCGATGGTGGTGTCCGGGATCTCGCCCATCACGGCGAAGCCCCGGCCCGACGGGTCGACGCGGTGCGCGACGATGCGGCCGGCGATTGCGGTGAGCAGGCGCCCGAGCTCACCCGAGAAGAACCCCCGCTGATAGGCCTGGCGCCAATATTCGTACGCGGCGTCCTGGTCCCCGAGCAGCATCTGCACGTCACCGAGTCCGAACAGGCTGTGCACCGGGCCGTAGTCGCGCAGATCCGCGTTCGACCGCAGGGCAAGGGCGGCCTGGAACTGTTCGGCGGCCTGCTCGGCACGGCCCAGAGCCAGCAGTTCCTGGCCCAGGTTGTTGCGAATCGCGGCAAGCTGGTCCGGCACCGCCCACGAGCCGGCCGATTCCAGGGCCTTTCGCAGCACCGACGCCGCCTGCAGGTGCAGACCACGATTGTGGAACGACTTGGCCGAGCCGAACCGCGCCCGCAGCTCGATGGCTCGCGACAACCTCGCCGACGCCGTGGCCGCGACCTCGTCGTACTCGGCCACGGCCGCGTCCCCTTGGTCGAGCGCCTCCAGCATGTCCGCGGCGAACAGCCGCGCCCGCAACGCCAGCTCATCGAGCCCGGCGTCCTGCGCGATCGCGGCACACGTGCGGGCGTCGGCCAGGGCGGAGCGGAGCAACCCCAAGCGACTACGGATCTGCGCCACGGTCAGCCCGAAGGCGGCAGCCGGGAGCCCCAACCCCAGTTCCAGACACAACACCGCGGCCCGGCGCAAGGCCACGGCGGCCGCGGCCCGGCTTCCCGAATCCTGGTGTCGTTGCGCCTCGGCCCGGGACTCGGCGATCTCGTCCAGCTTCGCCCGCTCGTCCTGTGTGAGCAGGCCGTCGTTCTGCCGGAAGAGCTCGATCGCCGCGTCAGGGGTCGGGCACCTCGCCCCGGCGGACTCGAGCTCGTCGCGGGTGGCAATCGGCGCCGGCGCGGGCGTGATCGCGCCGTCCGCGCCCTGCGCGACTTCGAGCACGAACCGGGCCAGGTCGCGTTCCTCAGCCGCATCGTCGCGCTCGTAGGCGGCGACGCGGTCACGTATTGCGGCCAGCAGCTTCGCACGAGCATCCGGGTCCAGTTGCCCGACGATGGCCTGCAGGTCGGCCGCCGAGACGGCGAAGATCAGCCGATCGAGGAGCTTCTCATCCGGAAACGACATCGCCGTTCACTCCGGGAACAGTTTCTGGGACGTGGCGAGCATCTCGCTGGCGTCAGCACGGTCCCCGTCCGTCTGCGCCACGGCCAACGCGATCTCCAGGTGGCGCCGACCCTTCACCGGCTGACCGCAGAAGGTGTAGATCTGCCCCACGTTGTAGTTGCCGATGTAGTCCCTGCCCACCAGCGGCGCCAGCGCATCCGCCTGGCGCACGGCCTCGTCACCGTGCCCCCTGACGAACAGGGCCAGGGCGTAGAACACCCGATACTGCAGATTGCCGGGAAAGCGGTTCGCGAGCCGGCCCAGTTCCTGCACGGCCGACTCCGCCGACGGCCGGCCCTCGACAGCCTGCTGCAGCCACGCCTCGGCCTCCGGCTCGCTGGGTCCCAGAATCGGCCCGTCCTCCATCTTGCGCCCTTGGAAAAGGGCTTTCAGCCGGGGCAGCATGGGCGACTCCGGCGAGAGTCTCTCGATCTGCGAGATGAGCGGATCCAGCCGCTCGTCATCCGACTGGGACAAATAGCACGTCGCCAGCAGTTCGAGGAACCGCACGTCGTCCGGGAAGCGCTCGGCCGCACTCGTCAGCAAGCCAGTGGCCTCGTCCCAGCCGCTCTCCCCGCTGCCGCCCGCCGCGACGGCGACCAGGTGGCGGGCCAGCAGCAGGAACTGCTCCTGGCTCGCGGTGCCCTCGCGCACCCGCTTTCGCAGTACGGCCACCTGCAGGTAGGCCTGCTTCGCCTCGACCTGCATGCGGCGGCGGTCCGCCGACAGGTCGGCCAACCTGGCCCGGACGTCGGCCAGCACGCCGGGGTCCGCGCTGGTGCGGGCGACCTCGTTCAGTTGCGACTCACCCAGATCCAGCTCGCCGAGCAGCACGTACGCGACCGACAGGCTCACCCGGTACCCGTCGACGTCCGGAAATGCCGCGATCAGCTGTTGAAGAATCGACACCGCCTGCGGCGTACGCCCGGAACGCAGCAGGGCCAAAGCCGCGTAGTGCGCGGCCGCCGCCGAGTCCCCCGCAGCCTCGGCCCGGCGCTGCAGCTCCGTCAGGATCTCGTCGTCGCCTGCCGGCGACCCGGCGCGGGCGCCGCTGAAGAAGGCCTCGCCGCTGCTCGCATACGGCGCCAGCGGAATGGTGAGTCGAAGGTGAGCTTGTCCTTCCATGGCGAACCGCCTCCCGGGAAGCACACCGAGAACGAGATCAGTTCCTCCAATGTGCGCCAGCGACCGGCCCCGGGAGGCAGCAGGTCAGCCATATGACACTGTGCTCACCGTTCGGGGCGGGACTCAGCTTGCGTGCTGGCGGACGATCGCTGTCCTGACCAATACTCGTGTCGATAGCTTCCTGCCACGCTGCAACCGCGTTCGTCAGAACCGGAGGGGCGACATGGTGTCGGATCGACGCGCCGGCGGATTCAACCGAGACGACCTTCGCCTCGGTCCCCCGCTCGGCGGCGGCGGGATGGGCGAAGTATTCCTGGCCCAGACGCCGGACGGGCAAGTCGTGGCCGTGAAGGTCATCAGCCCGGGCTTGCTGGACCAGCCAGACGCCCGCCAGCGGTTCGCTGCTGAGATCGCGGCAGCTGAGCGCGTCACGAGTCACTTCACGGCCAGGATCATCAAGTCGGACCCGACCGGCGAGCCGCCCTACTTCGTCATGCAGTACGTCGCGGGACCGTCGCTGGCGGAGGTAGTCCACAGGAGGGTCCGCTTCGACGACAAGGGCCTTCGAGCTCTGGCGGCCGGTCTCGCCGAGGCCTTCATCGACATCCACGCCCAAGGCCTGGTGCACCGCGACCTGAAACCCGGCAACGTTCTGCTCGATCTGACCGGCCCGCGCGTCATCGACTTCGGCATCTCACGACCGCTCAAGGCCAAGCCCGTCACCGCGGAGGGCGACGGATGGGGCACGCCCGGCTTCATCCCGCCGGAAAGATATCGCCGCAATAGCAGTGAAACTGACAAGAGCGACATCTGGGGTATCGCCGCGGTCGTCTGGTATGCGATGACCGGCCAGACCGTCGACCCACGTCACCCGCCCGCCAAAGCCCGCTTTCCTGCGCAGTTGCGCGTGCTCGCCGACTGCCTCGCCCGCCGGCCCGGTCGCCGGCCCACCGCACTGCAGTTACGCCAGCAGCTGTTCCCGGGCGACCGCAAAGTCGAAGAGCTCTTCTACGCCGGCTGGCTCCCACCGCAGGTTATCGAGCGGATCCAGCAGGAGCGCCGGAGGTGCGACCAGATCTTCCGCGCACACCAGAACCGGGCACGGCCGGTACCGCCCACGCGCTACCACCAGCCCGCCCGTGCGGCCGCCGGACCGCGACGACGTCGCCGGTTCCTGCTCGCAGCCGTGCTGTGCCTGGTGACCGCAGTCGCACTGGGCTGGGTCTGGTCGACCACCCGCGACCATGCGGATCCCGAGTCGGCCCCGCCTCAAGCAGCGCCAAGCCGATCGCTGACTGTGCCGGCCACGCCTGCACCCACCTCGACCTGTGCTCACCCGGGCGGCAAGCAGCACCAGTCGTTGCCGTTCCAGTGCGAGGTCACCTGGGTGAACGACACGGTTCCCGTTTTTCGCTCCCCCGACTCCTCGCCGGCGCCGTTCGCATCGCTCCAGATATCCACCGGTGACCAGTGGTTCCGATGCCACCGACAAGGCCCGCCGTATCAACGCGACGGCACGACCAGCACCTGGTGGGCCTACACCAGAAGTGACACCAAACCTCGCACCTGGGGCTGGGTGCCGGAGGTCTACCTGCCGCAGGTGCGCGACAACCCTGCGGCGATGAAGACCTGCTGATCTCGGTTGTCGATGGTTGTCACCCTGAGCGCGGGGAGGCAGGCATGCAGATCATCGAGTTCACTGACCTTGGCGTACGTTCGGCGGTCATCCGGCTGCGCCGCCGCGACTCGCCGATGCAGTTCGTGCTCTATCCGATGATCCACATGGCGCAGCCGGCGTTCTACACCGCGGTCGCCCGGCGGCTCAAGCGGGCTGACGTGATCGTGGTCGAAGGCGTCGGGGCCGGCAGCCGTCCCTCGGTGCTGTCCGGCGCGCTCACCATGAGCTACTC
Organism: Actinoplanes sp. L3-i22; assembly: GCF_019704555.1. Lineage (NCBI taxonomy): Bacteria > Bacillati > Actinomycetota > Actinomycetes > Micromonosporales > Micromonosporaceae > Actinoplanes > Actinoplanes sp. L3-i22. The sequence goes on along the minus strand of NZ_AP024745.1, from coordinate 4,476,880 downwards.
GATCCTGCGGTTCAACCGGCGAGCCGGACTGGTCGAGCAGAACATCGACTACGGCGCGCTGGGCGTGCCGGTGATCGAGCCGGACGTCACCGAGGACGAGTTCACCCATGGATGGCGGCGGATGCCGGTCGTGCACCGGATGCTGTTCTGGCTGGTGCTGCCGGGCGTGCTGGTGGTCCGGCTGTTCGGCGGCACCCGGGTGATCTGGACCCGGGCCGTCGAGGTCAGCGACCTGCCCAGCGCGCAGGACGAGGCGCTGGCCGACCGCTATCCGGGCTTCGGCGACGCGATGCTCGGTGACCGCGACCAGCGCCTGCTCGACGCGCTGACCCGGCTGCACGACGAGCGACAGAACGACAAGATCGAGATCGCGATTGTGTACGGCGCGGGGCACGTGCCGGCCGTGGTGCACGGCCTGGCCGCGCGCCACGGCTACCGCCCGGCGTCGGCCGACTGGCTGACCGTCGCCGACCTTTGACGTGGCATCGCCAACCGGCAGAATCGTCAGCTTGGCTGAGGCGGGCCGGCCGGCCTGGCCTTCTGCGGGTGGAACGTCTCGTGCCGGGCCAGCATCGCGACGAACTCGCCGATCTTGCGCTCGCGGGTCTCGGCCCGTTTGACCGCGTTGATCCGGTAGATGAACGCGAAGCGGTTGGTCTTGGTGAGCACGTCGAACATGGCCTGGGCGGCCGGTTCGGCGGCGATCGCGCCGGCCAGGTCGTCCGGTACTTCGGCTTCCGACGGCGGCGCATAGGCGGCCGCCCACCGCCCGTCGGCTTTCGCGGCCTCCACCGCGGCGTGGCCGGCCGGCAGCATCCGGCCCTGCTCCTGCAGCCGGGCGACGTGCCCGACGTTGCGCTGCGACCAGGAGCTGCGGGCCGTACGCGGGGTGAACCGGATCCACGAGATGTCCTGGTCGCCCTTGCGGGCCTGCCCGTCGATCCAGCCGACGCACAACGCCTCGTCGACCGCCTGCTGCCAGGTCAGCGTCGTGACCGTGCCGCCCTTGCGGCCCAGCGCCAGCCACACTCCGGTCGAGGCGCCGTGGTTGCCCAGCAGCCACGCCCGCAGTTCCGCGGCGTCCGCGACGATCAACTCTTGAAGTTCGGCTGCCACTCCAGCAGGTTAGTGCTGTGTCCACCGACGTTCACCGGTTGTCCCGGGTCGCGTTGTGGATCCTCGCCCACATCCGGTGGATGTGGGCGAGCGACTCCCCACCAAATGGTGGGGCGGGCCTCAGCCGGCCAACTGATCCTGGTGCCGTCCGGGGGCGGCGTGGATCACGCCGGGACTGGCCGGCACCGGGTAGGTGCCGTCCGGCTCGACGGTGCGTGACCACCCCGGCCACCATTGTTGGCGGGGTGGTGGAGGCGCCGCCCGGGGTGCGGGTGGCGATGGTGAACGCCGCGGCAAGATCACGATGCCCGGCGAACCGGCAATGCTTACAGACCAGCTTGCGGCCTGACGGCTTCGCAATACGCTGCCGGCAGGCCGGGCAGGTCGACGACGAACCCCGCTCGTCGACCAGATGCACCCGGATCCCCGCCAACGCGGCCTTGTCCTGCAAGATCTGCAGGGACCGGCCGATCTGCCACTGCCGCAACCGCAGGTTGTGCCGCCGCCCCGCCTGCAGATCGAGGACCCCGCGCGGATCACCGACGGTCAACGTCCCGACCCGCTGGTCGACAGCCCAGTCGATCACCGTCTTGGCGGCTTCGTGCTGGGCCTGCCGGATCCGGCGCTGGTGCCGGCCTCGACCTGCCGGGCCCGGCGCCGGGTCTTGCGCCAGCGCCGGGACCCACGCTGGCCGGGTTTCGGGGCACGGCCGGCGGTGGCCTTGCGACGGGCTTTCGTGTCGGCCAGGTGCATGCGATGCTCGGCCCGGATCGCCCGCCCCGACACCAGCAGCGCCGGACCGTCCAGCGTGGCGACGGCATACGGGTGGATGATGCCGGGATCGACACCGGCGACCCGGGCCGGATCCGGTTCCTGCCCGACCGGATAGGCGGCGACGGGCAGTTCGGCGCTGACGTCGATCCACAACCGGCCCGCATCCCACAACAGCGTCACCGACCGGATCGTCTCGCCCGGATACGGGACGATCCCGTCCAGGCGCAGCAGCAACGGCGGACTCCCGGCAGCGGTCGGCAGCCGCAACCGGCGCCCATCGAGACCGAACGTGCCGTGATACCAGCGGACCGGCATCAGCCCGCGCCGCCGCCGCGGAAACCGCACCTCCGACTGCCCGGCCTTACGCCGGGCCGCCGCCGAGAACCACGCATCGGAATACCGGCGTAACACCGACCGGGCACCGGCGGAGTCGAGTTCACCGAAGGTGCCCGGCCCGGACGCGGCCAACAGCCGGCACAACTGCTGATAGCCCACGACCGGGGCGTCCTGCCGACGGCGCCGCCATCCGTTGAGTTCCAGGACGCAGGCCCACACGTCACCGGCCGAGCGCAGCAACCCGAAACAGCGTTCCCGCCGGCCACGCGTCAGGCGCAACCCGACCCGGGCGGTGCGCACCACCACGGGTGGGCTCGCGGGATCCCGGCGTCGGGGCATACCCGGTATTCCAGCACGCGGGTATGACAAGAACGAACCCGGCGAACGTTGGTGGACACCGCACTAGCCGGGCCCTGGTTTCACTCGGGAGCGGCGTGCGGGCGCGGCCGGCGCCGCTGCTGCACGGCAGCGACCCGGGACCTGACCTGCTCGTTGTACGGGTCGACGGCCATCGCCGAGCGCAGCAGCACCGCCTGCTCGGCCGGCGCGGCGCCGTCGGCCAGTTCCACGCAGGCCGCCAGCACCTGCCGGCGCAGCTTCTCGCGCGCCGGCACGATCCACGGCCAGTCGCCGCCGGCGGCCAGTTCCCCGGTGTAGGAGTCCACGATCGCCTGCTGCGCCTGCCGCCGCTGTCCCGCCGTGACCGCCTGCTCCAGCGCGGCGAGGGCGTCTCGCACCCGGCTCAGGTCGACCTCGACCGCGCCGGTGAGCACGTATCGGCCCGGCTCGTGACGCAACAGCTCGATCGCCGTACGGGAAATAAGGTCTTTGCGAAGTTCACTGACCGTCACGTGCAGGCGGTTGGCGATGCGGGCCGGCGGCAGACCCGGCCAGATCGCGGCGGTGAGCTCGTGCCCGCCGGCCCCGCCCGGATGCAGGCCGAGATAGGCCAGCACCTGCAGGCCGGCGCTGCGCCGCACGGTCACCGGCACCTCGTCGATGCTCAGTTCGCAGCCGCCGAGCAGCCGCAGCCGGGCCACCGCCGGGCTTGCCGCGACCATCGGCGGTTCCGGTTCCGGCCGGGCGAGGGTGAGCAGGGCGAACAGGTCGGCCGCGGCCCGCACGTTGAGCATGCACAGCCGCCGGGCGCCGCAGACGACACCGTCCGCGCCGACCTGCCAGCTGGTCGCGGCGCTCGCGGGTCCCGCGCACACCCAGGTCCCGGCCGCGGCCGGCGGCTGCAGCGCCAGCGCCACCTCGTCCGCGGCGATCCCGGTGAGTTCGTCGACGGCGCGCAGCCCGGCCGGCAGCGGCCCGCTCAGGTACGCGTCACCGAGCAGCTCGCCCAGATCGGCCCAGGTCATGACCAGTGGGCGGCCGCCGAGCAGCTGGCTGATCAGCAGTCCGCGCAGCGCGTCGCGGGCGCCGGGACCGGTCAGGGCCAGACCGCCGGCCGGCAGGTGCTCGACCAGCGCGCCGGCCGGCGCGGCGGGGTCGACGAGCGTGGTCAGCGCGTTGACGGTGACCGGCAGGGGTTGCAGGTCGCCGCTCTCGGGCGTCGAGGGCCGGTAGTCGCGGCGCCGGCGCAGCCAGAGCGCGGCGGCGGTGGTGGCCACCGCCTGCCCGACCGCGACCGGCACCCAGCCGGCGCCGTCGGGCAGGTTCACCCCGGGTGCGCTGAGCGTGTCCTGGGCTTCGGTCGCGGCGACCGCCGGAGTGGCCGGGGCGGTGATCGCGACGACGGCCGGGCCGCCGAGCACGATCGCGCCGGCCATCGACCCGGCGGTCACCTGCGAAGGCGTCGGCATGCGCAGGTGGGCGCGGGCCTGCCGGATGCCGCGGCGCAGCACGGCCGCGCTGATCAGCACCCAGATCAGGGTGGCCAGCAGGGCGCCCAGCGCCAGCATGGTGTTCGCGCTCAGCGGCCCGCCGGTGGCCAGGTCGTCGGCGCCTGGCCAGTGCGGCCGGTGATGCAGCAACCAGAGCGCGGCGAGCGCGGGTGGTCCGGCGACGACGGCGAGGGCGGTCAGCAGGATGCCGATGCCGCGGACGGCGCGGATCACCGCAGCATGCTCCACAGGCGCTGCGCCCACCAGCCGGCGACGGCGAGCGCGACCGCGACACCCAGGACGTTGCTCATCCGGTAGTCGGCGATGAAGAAGCCCAGACCGCCGAGGATCACCGCCGCGATCGCGCGCAGCAGCACGATCCGCAACAGCAGGATCGCGATGCCGACCCCGACCAGGGCGACGCCGGCGCGTTCGCCGACCAGGTACAGCACGTGCAGCCAGGGCAGATGCCGGGAGCTGATGGTGTAGGCGAACAGCAGGTCGCCGCCGCCGATCAGCAGGACCGGCAGCATCGGGAAGCTCTCGGCGAGCACGGCGGGGCGCCGGCGCACCAGCACGGTGACGGCGAGCGCGAGCAGCGCGGCCGGCAGGATCGGCAGCAGCGCCCAGCGCAGTTGCAGGCCGAACGGCAGGACGAAGTACAGGCTGGCCAGCACCGCGTACACCGCGCAGATCGCCGCGGTGACGGCGACCGCGGTGAACATGCCGGCCGACAGTTGCCCGGCGCCGTCGAAGCGGCCCCGCAGCCGCTGGTCGCGAGCCAGGATCGTGCCGGCCAGCGGACCGAAGCCCAGGCACACGATCAGCGCCAGCAGCCCGGCGATGGCCAGTTCGCCGTAGTTGGCCCACACCCACCAGGGCCGCAGGTGCAGCACCCGGGAGCCGCTGAACTCGGCGGAGAACACGAAGTGGGTGAACAGGGTCAGCGACAGCACCCCGGGCACCAGCAGGGCGAGCAGGCCGCGCAGCGTCGGGGCCGGCGGTGGCGCCACGTCGCCGGCCGCGGCGGTGGTGCCGGCCGCGTCGGCGGCGCCGAGCACGGCCGCCGCGCCCGGCATTGCCACCGTCTGCACCGCGACGGCGAGCCGTTCTTGCAGGATCCGCTGTGTGGCCGGCATGGTGGCGGTGCCGCCGACGGCGTAGACCGCGGCCAGGTCGGCGGTGGTGAGCTCGGCGGCCTGCACGGCGGCCGCGGCCAGGTCGGCGGCGCGGCGCAGCACCGGCTCGGCGACCTGCTCGACCTGCGCGGCGTTGATCACGACGGCGGGATCCGGCGGCGGCAACGGCACGCTGACGGCCGCTTCAAAAGAAACAGCTTCCTTTCCCGTACGGACACTGGCCAGCACCGGCCACGACGGTCGGCCGTTGGCCGTGCCCGCCGGCACGAGCAGCGCGCCGGCCAGCAGTTCGTCGATGGCCTGCCCGCCGGCGTGCGCGTCGGCCAGGGTGGAGAGCACCTCGAAGCCCAGCGGCCCGCGCCGCAACACGCTCGCCTCGGCCGTCGCGCCCAGGTCACAGACCAGCACGAACGCGCCGACCGGCAGCTGGTTGCCGGCCAGCAGCTGATGGTTGGCGGCCGCGACCGGCGCCTCGATCATGCTCGGCTGCCCGAGTCCGGCCTGATACGCGGCCTTGCGCAGCCAGGTGCGCCGGCGCGGCCCCCACCCGGCGGGCACGGTCAGCCGGATGTCGGCGGGCAGCTCACCCAGCACCCGGGTCGCCTCGTCGGCGACCAGCCGCAGCATCGCCGCGACCAGCTCGCACACCTCGACCTCGCGGCCGTTGCGGGTGATGGTGGCGCTGCCCTCGCTCAGCGGGGCGCCGACGAAACCGTCCGGGTCGCTGAGCGCCAGCCGCCAGGCCGGGTTGCCGACGGTGATCTGCCCGCCGGCATCGATGTGTGCGACGTTGGCCGGTTCCGGCGCACCGTCGATCGTGAGGGCCTGCCAGGACCGGTCCGGGCCGGCGACAACCGCACGGGTGCAGGCGGTGCCGTAGTCGATCGCCAAACGCGGCGCTCCGAACTGCATAGATCACAGTCAAACAGATGAACGCCACCGGCGTCAGTCCCGAGATCGACCGCCGCCTTCCTCTTGGTGATCTCCTCAAACCGTGCACGGCAATGTCGCAGAGCCAGTTCTGCGCAGGTCAAGGCACCAACAGCAGCGGATCGCGGCCCGCGCCGGCCGAGCGCCCACCCGGCGGTTCATTGCGCGCGGCAATACCGATCGAGTAGACACCGGGTTCTGCATTCGTGGGCGCAGGATGCGCATTTCGGTCGCCGAGTTGATGTTCGTTCTCGGTCTGGCCTACGAGATCGTCCGCTCGGCCGACGTTGCACCGGGTGTTCCGGTGCCGCCGGCCGCTGCTGTCGTCGCCGGCTCCCGTTCGTGGTGGCTTCGCCGCCGCAAGGACCCCGACAGCTGACGATCGCGATCGGGCGCGATCGTCGGGCGCCCCCACGCAGCCAGGTTCACCAGCGTGAATGCCAGGTCAGGCCCGGTGCCCGGATCGATCCGCCGGTCGCCGGCGCAGCCGCACCTACCGCAACCGCGGTGGTTGTGGGCATGATGCTAGGGAAGGCGGGCAGTACGACAGTCACGTAGAAGGGTGCAGCTGCGTGGATGAGCCGCAAGCCGATATCGAGACCCAGGTGGTTGACATCCGAGATGTCCCGCTCGGGGAGCTGAGCAAGCGTGATCGCACGCAGTTCGAGCCGTACCTCGAAGAACTTCTACGGCAAGTCACCCGCCCGCGGTACAACCTCAGCACGGGCCCGCCGGGCCGGGTGGACTGATCCGGCGTGGGGCCCGGGCCTGCTCACACTGGTGTGAACCGGCCCGGGACAGCACCACGCCACCGATACCGTCAGATCGGCATCGGGTCGATGTCGCAGTCCGCCCGCAGGTGCCGGCTCACCGCCACCGTGGCAGGGTGCCCCACACCGAGTTTGCGCCGGTATTTGTCGACGACATCCTGGTGCTGCGCGTCGGCTTCCCCGACTCGACCCAGCGCCCGCAGATCGAGGGCCAGGTTGGCCATGACCGCCAAGGTCGAGGGATGTTCGTCGCCGGAAACCCGGCGAGAATGATCAAGAGTGTCGGTGTCGAGTTCGAAGGCGATCTGATACTCACCCAACGCGTAGTGGTCACTGGCCAGGTTGGTGGCGGCGGTGATGGCCAGCGGATGGTCGGCGCCGATCGCGGCCTGCAGACCTTCGAGCGCCTCGTGGTCAAAGCTCTTCGCTTTGGCGGTCTCACCGAGCAGCCGCAAGGTGATGGCAAGGTTGGTACGCGCCGACAACGCGAACGGGTGATCCCGGCTGAACAGCGACTCGTAGATCCCCAGGGTCTTTTCACCGAGGGCTTTCGCTCCGATCAGGTCGCCGTTCTGCCGTAGATCCACGGCAAGATTCATGGCGGAGGCGACGGTGTCGGGGTAACGCTCGCCATATCGGTCGCGGAAGCGTTTCTCGATTTCCCGGCTGAGTTCAAGAGCACTGGCGTGTTCGCCGGCCTTACGCCGGGCAACGGCCAGATTTCGGCCGGCTCTTGTCGTTGCGGGGTTGTATTCTCCCCATTTGAGGCGATGCTGGGCGAACACGTTCTCCTGGTTCTGCCGGGCACCGGTGTAGTCGCCGCACTCGCGCTGGTCGATGGTCAGCCCATTGTGCGTATTCAGCGTTTCGAAATCGTCGGCGCCGAGCACCTCGATACGCAGGCGCAGGGTCTCCTCATCGATCACGCGCGCGTCCTCGAACCTGCCCTCGAGCCGGAGACTGAGGCCCAGCTGGTGTGCGGCGTAGAGGGTCTTCGGGTCCTCCGGGGTCAACGCGCGCCGGGCCGCGGCGAACGCCTCGCGGACCGCCGCGGTCGCCTCGGCGAATCGGCCGGCAGTGTGCAGGTCGCGGGCGAACTGCAGTTTTGCGTCGATCAGGTCCTCGTCACCGGGATCGAAACCGCCCTCCTCATACAGGCGTAGCGTCTCTTCTCCGATCTTTCGCGCCGCACGGAATTTTCCGTTCGCCCACAGGATGTAGCCGTAGTATTTCGCGACCTTCAGCGTTTCCGGCGAATCGGCGCCGAGACTGATCCGCCAGGCCTCGTAGACGTCTCGGGCCAGTCGTTCGCAGCCCTCGTGATCTCCCCACCGGTAGAGGAATTTCACGATGTCGAAGACGAGGTCGCGAACCCACGGGTCGTCGCACTGAACCGCGTTCGAGGCCAGCACGTGCGAGATCAGCGCCTGGTACCGGTCCCAGTGGGCGACCGTGTCGGGCTCGCGCGGATCTGCGGCGGCGAGCAGCTGGTGTCCCCGGTGGCGCACCTCATCGAGGCGATCGGCCTCGACGCCATCGCGAACCACGGCCTGCACCAATCGGTGGATCTCGATGGTTCCCGCGCGGTGATTGATCCGGGCCAGCGCATATCGCTGGATGTCACGGATGGCTTTGTTGAGTTTGATCGGGTCCCGCAGCGCCAGCTCGAACTCGTCGGCGTCATCGGCGCGCCCGGATGCTCCAGCGTTGGAGAACAGGGCCCGGATGATCGGCTCCGGAGCCAGGAAGGCGCAGATCTCCAGCAGTCGCATGGCCGCCGGGCTGGTGTTGCGCAGCCGGTCCAGCGACATCTTCCACGCTGCCGCGACCGACGGCTCGTATCCGGGTGACGCGGTGGCGCCGAGCAGCTCGACCCGGCTCTTGAGCAGGCTCAGATACTCGGCGGCGGTCATTCCGGTCGCGACCCGCCACGCGGCCGCCTGCTCGATGGCCAGCGGCAGGTCGCCGAGCGCCTCAGCCAGCTGCACGGCGTCGTTGTCGGTGATGTCGGGATCGCGGCGGCGCAGCAGGTTGACGCTTTCGTCGCGGTCGAAGACGTCAACCTCAAGGGTGTTGGCCTGCAGTGACCAGTCGGCGTTGCGTGAGGTGACCAGCACCTTCCCGCGGCCGCCGGTGGGAACAACATTCTGGACGGCGTCCAGGTCCTCGGCGTTGTCGAAGACAAGTAGCCAATTGCTGTACGGCCGGCCGAGACGAAGCGCTTCCCGGACAGCGGGAACTGCCGCATTCGCCTCAGGCCCGACCGGAAGGTCGAGATATCGCGCCAGGTCCGTCAGCGCGGCAAGAATCTGTTGCGGCTGTTCGGCCGAAATCCACCAGATGACGTCGTACTGGCTTTGGTAGCGATAAACGTATTCAATGGCGAGTTGCGACTTACCGACGCCACCCATGCCATGAATTGCTTGCGGGAGAACCGCTGTCATCTCGGTTCTACGCAAGCGGTCGGCTAGATCATCGAGCAGGGCTCTCCGCCCGGTGAAATGAGGATTTCTCGGGGGCACATTTCCCCAAACCGGCGGCAACGCCCGCGGTGCGATTCCAGGCGGCTGGCTTCCGGCCGGAATCGCTGCCTCGGCCGGGTTGGGGCCGAGGAGGTCGACGGGCGCCGCCGTGAGGGTCGAGACTTGTGTTTCGCGCACAACGTCCGATTTTGCCATAATATCCGTCACCTCTTGGACAACTCCCACGGCCCTCGTATCTACGGCAGGGGTACCGGGATCGCTCAACGCGGAAACCAGGCGGCCCCTGTGGATCGGATTCCAGACAACGGCGCCCTCGACACCCAGGTGTGTCGCGATCTGTTTGCGCCACCGAACGAGCCTGGCGCGCAACGCCTCATCGCTGACCGCCTGGCCGAGCTGATCGGCCATCGCTAGCAGGGTCCTGGCGTTCCTTCGATGCGCGAAAGAGTCCAGCACCTGGTCAAACGCCGCTTGTGGCGACGCCGGCACAGCACCGGCATGCACCTGGACGTCGTTGTGGGACGCCGCAACATCGGTCATATCCACCGGCGGAGCCTCGGACAGGATACGCATCAGCTCGGGCCCGGCCTGCCCGGGTAGCAGATCCCGAACAGTCAACTGCTCCAGGATGTGCACGGCCGTCTCGACCTGCGCCTGCGCCGGCATGGCCTCCAGCGAGTCGAGGACCGCCACCACCCCTTCGGGCCGGTCCAGCGCCTGGGTGAACGCCGTATTCAGGTGGGTGGCCGGGTCGGACTCCGCGAGCGTGGGCAGGTCGAGCGGGACCTTGGTGCGCAAGACGTTGATGAAGCTACGCCGGTTGGACAGACTCTCCCAGAAGTCACTCTTCACCAGGTCTTGGGCGGCGTCCTGGCAACGCAGGCCGGTACGCACCACGCGTCGCTCACCGAGCACATCGATCTCGGCGCCGTTGCCGGCCCCGGTTGGCGCGCCCGACTCGAACGGGTGGCAAGCAGCAAGCATCGCGCGTAGATAGGCGGCGGCGGCCAGCGACGCGTACGGATGCCACAGATCGCTCTTGCCGGCGTTGTCGCAGTAGTCGACGACGCCTCTGATCATGAACCAGTGCTTGCCGAGGGTGGCCGCGCCGGCCGCGATTCCCGAGGCTTCCATCTCGACGGCCAGCACACCGTGCTCGGCGGCCAGCTGGTCACGTTTGACCTCGTCGCGCAGCAGGATGTCGCCGCTGGCGATCGAGCCGTAGTGCACCTTCGGCCAGCCGGGCTCATGGCCGGAAGCCGCCCGGCTGGGATGACGCGCGCGTTCCCCGCGCACATTGAGCACGTCGGTACCGGGTTTGGGCCGCGCGAAGTTCATCAGGTCGCGGCGGTGCCCGACCTCCAGCCACGTGCGCCAGCGCGGTTCGCCGCGGAACTCGTCGCCGCGCAACTCCATCACGGCCCGCGCCATCGCCTCCGACATGCCTTCCAGGTGCCGACGCGGCGTGGCGACGCCGTCGACCTGCCGGACGTGACTGCAGTCGACCACCCCGTCGGTGGCCACCACGATGTCGCCCAGCCGCACATGCCGGTGCGGCCGGCCGGGCACCGGTATGCCACCCGCGATACCCACCATTATCACGCACTGGACCTGCGGAAAGCTGCGAATCAGGTTCGTACAGATCGCCGCGGCATTGCGCGTGCTGTCGCGCGGCATCGTGGTCAGGACAACGGTGTGCTGACGATTTCCCTGACTGCTCGGCAGCCGGCCGACGTGATAATGATTCGGGTCACTGGCAATCGGAGGCAGCGGGATGACGTCCGGAATGAGCGCTCGCATCGCCAGCCCCTCGATCCACAACGCGGCGACGATGCCGATCGTGACCTCGGAATATGGCGGCGTGGCAAAGCCACCATCGGTGGATCTTGTCACCTGCACCATCACGACTCCATCGAAAACAAGATCACATGCCGCTCACTTCTCCATCGCCCCAGACTAGCGAAGACAGCCGCCCGTTTCGCCTCCGCAATTCGGTACCGGCGGACGTGGATGATCGTCGAAGAAAGTTCGCCCAGCCGTACGATCACGATCGGTGATCAGGCGCCGGAAAACATGACCGAATAACGGCTGAACAGCAGATTGGACCTGTGACGATGATCAATGATTGGGCTGCCCCGGCCAACCATCGACTCTCTCGTGCACTGCTGGCTGATCTTGCAACTGGCGGCGGCAGCCCACAGACCGTTCAGTTCCTGGCCGACACCCAGTACAGTCGCCGGCTGCTCCTGCTGCTGGCCGTACGCGACATGGGGACCGCGCTGCTCGGGCCGCTTCCCCCGATCGACGAGGCCTGGGCGGTCATGGACCGGGCCAAGGCCGACGACCCGGAAAATTTCCGGTCCGCTCTCATGCATCCCCAGATCGGCAACTGGGCCGCCTATGCGATCCGCCAGCAGCACGCACGATCCGGAACCGATCCGGCACCGGCCTGGGTGGACTTCGGGCAGATCCACGCCGTCGCCCTGGTCGTGGCGGCCCGCTGCGGGCAGAGCTGGCGGACCCGGATACCACTGCGCCGCGGCCGGGCGACGTTGCCCGGTCTGGGGCAAGCCGCTTTCGAAACGCACCGACCCTGGGACTCGGTCACCGCGATGACCTCCGGCGGACGCATCCGGCTGACCCACGACGCCAGGACCGTCGCGGTACCGGACGATCCGCGACGCGACGACGACGGCTGGCACGGGCTGCGCAGATTGACCACCGGCGCGAAGCCCACCCTGGAGCTGGTCCTGGATGATCTTGACCCGTTCCGCAATCTCGCCGATCCGGTCGAACCCGAACGGCTGACCGCGAACGAGGTCGCGCATTGGCAGACGATGCTCGACCAGGCCTGGACCCTGCTGTCCGAAACCGATCCACCGACCGCCCAGGCCATCGTGTGCGGGGTCCGCTCCTTCGCGCCGCTGGCCCGAGCCGATCAGGACGACGACGAGGAGATCCGTAGTGCCTCCACGGCGGAGGCCTTCGGCGCGGTGGTGCTGTCATCGCCGACCAACCCGGTTGATCTGGCAGCCACGCTCGTGCATGAATACCAGCACATCAAGCTGGGTGGACTCATGCACTTGTGCCCGCTGCACCGCCAGGAGGGCCGCGCCGAGCTGTATGCGCCCTGGCGTGACGACCCCCGGCCGCTCGGCGGACTGGTCCAAGGGGTCTTCGCGTTCCACGGCATCGCCGCCTTCTACCGCAAGCACACCCGCGTGACCGAGGGTCCCGAACGTCGGGTGGCCCAGTTCGCCTACGCCCTCAGCCGAGCACAGACCGCCACCGGCCTCGAGGTCGCCCGGCGCTCGGGCGGGCTCACCGAGGTGGGCGAGCAATTCTTCGCCGGCCTGGCCGCAGCGATGCGCCCATGGTTCGACGACCGGATACCCGATGATGTGAGCCGGCTGGTCGCCCTGGCCCTGCACGCGCACCGCAGCACGTGGCTGCTGCACCATCGAAGACCCGCGCCGCAGGCGATCGCGGCACTCGTGCGCTGCTGGTCGGCGGGCGAGCCGGCCGACCAGAGCGATACCGACGCCGCCGTCATCCAAGCGCCCACCGAAGCGCCCCAGGTTTCGCGAACCTGGAGCCGGCCCCTGCGCGCGGCGGTCATCGAGCCGACGGTCGCCGATACACCCGTGGGCGCACTCATCGCCGGCGACGCCGCCGCCGCCAAAGCCGAGTTTCTCACCGGCATCACCACCGACCCCGATGATCTCGTGTCGTGGACCGGCCTGGGACTGTCCTGCGGAGAACTGGGCGAGCGGGCGGCCGCCACCGCCTTGACCACCCGTCCCGATCTGGTGCGTGCCGTCTACCTGGCACTGCGAGCCCAGGGCCGCGCCCCGCAGGCGGACCAGCTCGCCGCCTGGAGCTGTCCCGGCTTCCCGCGCTGAACACCGCCGCGTGACGGGGACCGGATCCGGCAGTTTGTAAGGGTGCTGTCAGGTGCCCGGACCAGCCATTACGACTGATCCGCACCTAGCGTCGTCGGCTAGGCGGGGCCGAAGCGGCCCCGGTCGCCGACGCTGGGGGGAACGTCTCGTGCGCACCGGCCTGACCCTGTTCGTCATCCTCACCGGTCTGCCGGCCGGGCTCGTCGCGCTGGCCGGCTCACCGCTGCCCGCCCGTGCACCCACCTCGGCCGATCTGCAGGCCTGGCTGGCGAACCCGACCGCGACGCAGTTCCTGCCCGGGCTGCTGGCCACCCTCGCCTGGCTGTGCTGGGCCCTGGCCGCCGCCGGCACCGTCCGGCTCGCCGCGGCCCGCTCGGCCGGCCGGCTCAGCCGCCTGATCCAGCAGCTGCCGGGACCGCTGCAGAGCCTGGCCGCCACCGTTCTCGGCGCCGCCGCGGTCACCGCCAGCTACTCCCCCGCCGCGGCCGCTGCCCCGCCGACGGCCACCGCCGCACCCACGGCGCCCGCCACCTTCCACACGCCGGCCGTCGAGAAGGCCCAGACCGACCCGGCCTGCACGGTCACCAAGGGCGACACCCTGTCGAGGATCGCCAAACAGCGCCTCGGCGACCCGGACCGCTGGCCGACCATCTTCAAGCTCAACCACGGCAAGAAGTTCCCGGCGGTCGGCGGCCGGCTCACCGACCCGGACCTGATCTACCCCGGCTGGCAGCTGCGCCTGCCCACCGGCGCCACCACCACCGACTCCGGCGACTGCACCGGCAAACCCGCCACCGTCACACACCAGCCACCGCGGCACACGCCGGATCCCGACGCCTCCCCGGCCACCCCGGCACCCACGACCACGACCGCCTCGCCTTCGGCATCGCCGGGCCGCAGCCACACCGGGTCCGCGCCGACCTCCAGCATCGCCGCACTCACGCTCACGGCCGGTTTCGCGTACGGCGCAGGTCTGCTCTGGCGCCGCAGGCGCCGCCCACGGCCCGCCGCCGAAGCAGCCACCGCGACCACCGCGAACCCGGCCCCCGAGACGCCCGTCCCGAGCGAACCCGGCCGGCCGGCGCAGTTCCTGCCGCCGCGCAACCCGGCGACCGCGCTGATCGGCCCCGGCGCCCAAGACGCCGCCCGAGCCGCACTGGTCGCCGTGCTCACCGGCGCCCTGGAAGGCACGACCGCCGTCACCACCACCGCCACGCTGGCCGGCCTGCTCGACAACGCCCCGAGCTCGGACCGGATCACCGTCGCCGACGACTTCGCCGCCGCCCTGGCCCGGCTCGACGAGGAGATCATCCGCCGCACCCGGCTCGCCGACGAACGCGACGACGAGCGCGCCGCGCCCGCACCGGCGATGCTGCTGCTGGCCGAGGTGCCCGGCCCGGCCTGGCACACCCGGCTGGCCACCGCCGCCCGCCAGGGCGAACCGCTGGGCATCGACGTCACCCTGCTCGGCGCCTGGCCCTCCGGGCTGACCCTGAACGTCGCCGCCGACGGCAGCACCGAAGCCGGCGAACTGGCCGTGCTCGACGCCGGCACCGCCGCGGGCCTCCTCGAGGCCGCGAAGCCGCCCGCCGACCCGGTCCACACGCCGCCGCCCACACCGGACCGGGTCAGCATCCGGGTCCTCGGCAAACCCGCGATCCTGGGCGCCGACGCCAACCCGGTGCGCGGCCTGCGCGCCAAAAGCCTCGAACTGTGCGTGCTGCTGGTGCTCAACCGCGACGGCATCGCCCTCGGCGACATCATGGAAGCCCTCTGGCCCGAGGTCACCGTCGCGCGCGCCACCGAACGGCTCTCCACCTGCGTCACCAACCTGCGCAACATCATCCGCGGCGGGATCCACCGCACTGGCGCACGCGTCGACCCGGTGATCAACACCGGCGGCCGGTACCACCTCAACGCCGAACTCGTCGACGTCGACTGGTGGCGCATCGTCGACGCCCACCGCGCCGCCACCACCGCCGGCGACGACCAGACCCGGCTGCGGCACCTGCGCACGGCGATCACCGCGGCCGCCGGGCGAACGCTGGGCGCCGACACCGCGTACGAATGGATCGACACCGACCGCGAGCGAGCCCGCCGCCTGCTGATCCGCATCCATCTGCAGGCCGCAGGCCTGCTCGCCGGCACCGACGCGCAGACCGCCCGCGGGTGGCACGAGACCGCCAGCGACTACGACCCGATGTCCGAAGAGCTCGCCCGGCACGCCATGCAGGCCGCCGCCGACCTCGGCGACGCCGACGGCGTGCGGCACCGCCGCGAGCAGCTGCACCGCGCGCTCGCCGACGCCGGCATCGACGCGGACACCGACACCGACCGGTTCGCCGCCGCCCTGCTGCAGAACCTGACCTTCACCCACCCGTGAGGAGCGCCCCGATGCAGATCCACGTCCTGTCCGACCACGGCGGCGAGCAGCTGCACCGCCTGGTCCGCCGCCTGCGCAGCGCGGAAACGACGGTTGCCGCCGCCCGCGAGGAGTACTACGACGCCTATCAAGACCTACAACAATTGCGGCGTACGAAGTCCTGGTGGCGCCGGGCCCTGCACCTGAACAGCGGCGCCGAGCAGCAGGCCGCCGCCCGCATCCAGTTCGCGTCACAGGGCGTCACCGACGCCGAACTGGACCGCCAGCAGATCACCGACCGCGCCCGCCAGCAGGCCGCCGGAGTGCTCGGCGAACAGGCCCTGGTCGACGGCCTGGCCACCCTGGACGACTCGTGGACGATGCTGCGCGGCTACCACAACCGCCGCGGCGAAACCGACCACGTCCTGATCGGCCCGGCCGGCATCTGGGCCATCGAGGTCAAACGCCGCCGGGTCCGCCTGCACGTGGCCGGCGAGCAGTGGTGGTACGAGAAACTCGACGCCCGGGGCCACACCGTCGGCAGCGGCTGGGCGGTCGACGCCACCGGCCGCACCTGGGGCCGCCAGGTCCTCGACGTCGCCGCCGACCTCACCAGTTGGCTGTCCCGCAACGGCTACCAGGTTCCGGTGCGCACCGCGGTGATGCTGATGCACGACCAGGCGACCATCGGCCGCTGCGACAACCCCACGGTCAACGTCATCGGAACCCGCCCGGCGCACCTGTTGTGGGCCATCGAGCGCTCCGGCACGGTACTCAGCCCGGCCGAGTGCCGCGACCTGCTTCACCTGACCATCCGCGACCATCGGCTGCAGGCCCAGCGCCACAACAGCCAGCCAAGACCGGCCTGACCTTGACCAAGACCTCCACGGCGTGGCCGGCGCGGTCGGCCACCTCGTAGCGATGGGTCACTCGTACGGCTCTACCGTGGTCGGTGAAGCGGCGAAGACTGGCGGCCTCCCTGTCGACGACATCGTCGTGGCCGGCAGTCCCGGTATGCATGTCGATACCGCGAGTCAGCTCATGGACGACCCGCGGCACGTCTGGGCCGGCGCCTCCGACAGCGACCCGGTTGCGCGTGCCGGTGCATGGTTGGATTCCAACAACGAGGTGACAGACAGCTCGCCATTGATCGAGTTCGCGGAGACCAAGGCCGATGCCACACACGGGCTGGCACCCAGCGACTCGGCCTTCGGCGGCAACGTGTGAAAGGCCGATACTCCCGGTCACACCCACTACTGGGACAACGGCAGCGAAAGCTTGAACAACCAGGCTCGCGTCCTCGCTGGTGCCTACAACAAGGTCACCTTTGCCGACAGTGGTCAGGTTCCGGAGGACTGGCGATGACTATTCGCAGCAAGGTTCGATCAGCGGCTCTCGTGCTGGCCGCCTCGACGCTGTTCCTTTCCAGTTGCTCAGGAGACGACGTGCAGACCAAGTCCGAGAACGACGTGAACGCTCAGGTTCAGAAGCACGCTGAGACGATCGCCTCACTTGTGGGAAATCCGCTGGTCAACCCGAGTCTCAGTGCCCGCCGGTGCACCGGCCGAGGCGACGAGAGCAGCGACAAGATTTTCACCGTCCAGGGCGCCTACAACGTCGATCCCCCGCAGAAGGACCAACACCTGGCATCGCTGGCCAGAGTCAAGGCCGACTGGGTGGCCAAGGGCTACACCATTACCGACGACCGCACTGTCGGCACGGATGACGGCGTTGTCGCGGCCAAGACCCCAGACGGCTACGACCTGGACATCGAGCGCGCCATCCCGGACGGCTTCGCGGTCCTCATCCATTCGCCCTGCTTCGAGCGGCCCTGACGCACCGCCCCAACGATGCAGAGGAGCTGCGATGGACACGCCTCGCGTGTTGAGGCGGACGGGCGTAGCTGCACCTAGATGACCTCCGCCGGCACACCCTCGATGCCCCGTTTGGTACGTGGGATCGAGGGCGGTTTCGGGTGTTCCGCGGGCTGGGAGTGCTGGGTCCTCTCGGTGCCAAGACCGAGGCGGAAGATTATCGGTCCAATTGAATCTGCGGCATTGCCGACGCGACCGACAGCGATGTCAGACGGCGGCTCGTGGTGACGTGGTCGGCCGTGATCCGCGCAGGATGTAGTCGGCTGTGCCGAGGACCAGCAGCACCGCAGCGGTCGTGCCGGCTGCGCCGGACTCGGCGGGCTGCAGCGGCCAGCTCAATATCTGGCCGAGGACGCTGTCGCCGGCGGTGCGAGTGACCGGCAGAAACGGCGGGATGGTCAGGAAGGGGACCAGGAAGAACCACGTGCGTGCGCTGCCAAGGGTGGCGGCGCCAAGACTGATCAGACCGAGCGCCCCGGCGCAGTTGCGCGCAAGCACGACCGGCTCGCCGTATCCGTGCGCCGTGCCGGCCACCGACAACAGCAGAGCGAGGATGGCGAGGGCGGCGAGCGTCAGGTGCAGGGCACGCCGAGTCGGCCAGGGCAGTGCGGCGGTGCGGTCCAGGTCGGGGTCAGGACCGGTGAGCGTGGTGCCGACCGCGATGGCCGCGAAGCCGATGGCGGCCATGGACAGTGGAGCCGGCAGGAATCCGGACGGCGAGATCGCGGTCCAGATCGCCCAGAGACCCCAGACCAGGCCCGCGGCGCCGATCATGGCGGCGGGTACCCGGCGTGCTCGAAGGTGGTGGGCCAGTCCCGTCATCGCGGGCCGTCCATCAGGATGCCCCACAGGGCGTCGGCGTTGCAGGCGAGGCCGGCTTCACGGAGCGCGCCGATGCGGGCCAGCTGTTCGGCTGCGGGCAGTGCGGTCAGCCGCTGCCACGCCTCGACCGCTTTCGGCTCGGTGGCCGGTGGCGCGGTTTCGAGCAGCCAGTACGCGGCGGCCAGCCGGGCGGCGGCGTACGTCTCCCAGTTGCCGGTGTCTCCGCAGCTGATGACCCCGGCACCGCTGAGCAGTTGCAGCCTGACCTGCTCGGCGTCGATCTGCGCGGCCAGTCCGGTCTGCAGGTAGAACCGCGCGGTCTGCGCGGACGGCGTGTCCTGCTCGTCGGGGTCACCGCTGATCACCTCGACGCCTTCTTCGACGGCGGTGGGTGGATCCGGCAGGCGACTGAGCCGGTGCAGGGCGTCGCGAGCGGGTGCGACCGCGTCGGCGAGCATGCCGGCGTGTACCCGTCGGACACAGACGCGCGGCGTTGCGTCGGCGCAGACCAGTTCGCGGGCACCGGCGTCGGCGGCGTCGACGCTGCTGGCCGGTCCGGTCGGGGCCAGCAGAAGCAGCGCGGTCACGGCACCGGACACGGCCGGAAGAACGGCAGCCGTACGGGCGCGCCCGCCGATGGCCGACAGCAGCAGGAATCCGGTGGCGGCCAGGGCGAGCGCCCAGATGGACTGGGCCAGGCTCAACCGGGCCGGCACGATGACGAAGTCGCCGCTCTGGCCGAGCACCGGCGACAGCAGAGCGACGTACTGCTGAATGCGGCCGGCGTCGTAGGCGGACAGCAGACCGGGGGCGCTGGCCAGCGTCAGCCCGGCGATGGCCAGCGCGGGCGCGGTGAACCGCGACGGTACGACGACGCCCAGACCCATGCCGAGCAGGCCGGCGGCGAGCAGCATCGGCAGGCCGGTGGCGATGACGGCGATCGCGGCGGGGTTGAAGTAGGTCGCCGAGCCGACCACCAGCGGCAGGCATGCGAAAACCGTCAGCAGGTAGGCGACGGTGACGGTGAGACTCAGCGCAAGAGCCGGGGACGCGGCGCGTTGCCAGCCGGGCCGGGCAGTGCTGGTGAACAACTCGCCGACGCGCCCGCGCCGGTCGCGGTCGCTCAGCCAGGCGCCGGCGGCGACGGTGAGGGGCCAGGTGAAGCCCATCGCACTGCGCAGTGTCTCGGCCAGCGGGGACCATCGGCTGCTCCACGCCTCGACTCCGAAGAGCAGATACATCGCGGCCAGGCCGAGCAGAAGCACGATCAGGCCGCTGCCGAGCGCGGCGCTGCGGCGCAGGTCGATGGCGAGCGCGCGGATCATTCGCCGGCCTCCCGCCGGGCCTGGCCGACCAGCGCGGAGTAGCCACGTTCAGCGGCGCTGTCCCCGGGGTCACCGGTGCCGCCGCGGTCGGCCAGTTCGGCGGGCGTGCCCTGCCACACCAGCCGGCCGGTATGGACGACGACCACCTCGGTGCACGAGGCCACCACGTCCTCGACCAGGTGGGTGGAGACCAGCACGCAGGTGTCGGCGCCGAGCTCGCGCAGCAGCTCGCGGAAGCTCAGCCGCTGCTCCGGGTCCAGACCCACGGTGGGCTCGTCGAGAAGCAGCAACGCCGGGTCGTTGACGATGGCCTGGGCGACGCCGGCGCGGCGCAGCATCCCGCCGGACAGCTGTTTGAGCTTGCTGTCGGCGCGGCCGGTGAGCCCGACCCGCGCGATCGCCCGTTCGGCGGCCACGGCGACGCCGGCCCTGGGCATCTCCTTGAGCCAGGCCATGTATTCGACGAACTCGCGGACGGTGAACTTCGGGTAATAGCCGAACTCCTGCGGCAGATAGCCCGTCATGCGCCGGACCGGCCGCAGATCGGCCCGGCGCTCGTGCACCGGCCGGCCCAGCAGTTCCAGGCGGCCGGCGGCCGGCCTCAGCACGGTGGCCAGCGCGCGCATCAGCGTGGTCTTTCCGGCGCCGTTGGGGCCCAGCAGGCCGTGGACGCCGACACCGAGGCGCAGGTCGAGGCCGGTGACCGCCAGGTGCCGGCCGGCCCGCACCTGCAGGCCGTGTGCCTGCACCGCGTGCGCCCACGCGGCCGGTCGCACCTCGGGCTCGGACAGACTTCGTACCATAATCGCTCCTTGGGCAGGGCTCATCAGCTGCCGGCAGGCAGCGGGACAACAGCGGGTGCAGGTTGATCAGTTGCCGCTGGCCAGTCGTTGGAAGGTGTCGGCGCGGGCCCAGGCCAGCGCGGTCAGAAGCAGTCCGGTGATCGCCCAGAGCGGCGCCTTGTCGGCGGCCAGCACGCCGGGCACCTGGTGGGTCAGCATCGCCGGCGCCGTCACCACGGCGATCCAGGCGGCGGCGACGACACCGGCAGCGCGCCGGACGCCGAGCAGGCTGCCCAGCGCGATCGTGGCCGAGGTGACGGTCAGGCAGGGCAGCAGCCACAACGCCACCGAGGTCCCGGACGCCCAGCCGACCAGCGCGAGCACCGGCAGCAGCGCGGCAAGCACCGTCACGGTGCGGCGCAGCACCATCAGCACGCCGCCCTGCGGGGAGGCGACCACGAGCTCCCACGCCGGATCGTCGCGGCGCGAGCACGCCGCCGCGACGCCGAACAGCGGCACGACCGGGGCGATCAGCAGCACCGGCGACGGATAGTGCGGATTGACCACCTGCAGCAGCAGCGCCGCCAGCAGCGCGCCGACGCTGACCATCAGCCGCGGCACCAACGACCAGGTCGACCACCGGCGCAACGCCCCGAGCCGCCGGTACGGCACCACCGCGGGCAACGAGCCGGTCAGTTCCCCACCGACCTGGGCGACCATCGCCGCCGTGCCGGGGTGCACGACCGCGCCGAGCCGGCCACGGCAGCCCGAGCAGGTGTCCAAGTGCATCTCCACGTCCCAGACGGCGGCATCCGGCAGGCTCTCGCTGATCCCGGCATAGCGCGCCAACAGGTCGTCGTCGATGTGCGCGGTCATGACAGCGCCTCCCGAAGCCGGATGCGTGCCATCCTGGCGCGCATCTTCACGGTGCTTTCCGGCACGCCGAGCAGAGCCGAGGTGTCGCGGACCGAGAGCCCGTCCAGAACCATCGCCTGCAGCACCCGCCGGACCTCCGGAGCCAGGGTGTGCAGGGCCCGCAGCAGGTCCGCCTCGACCCGGCCGGCCAGCACCTCGTCCTCGGCGGCGGGCGCCGGCGCCTCGGCGGCGATCGCCGCCGGGAGCTCGGCCGCGCGGGCCCGGTGCCGGAAAGCGTCCACCAGCCGGCGTGCCGCGATCGTCCAGATCCAGCCGGTCGCGCCGCTCTGCGCGGTGCCGGTGAACGAGCCCGCCGAGCGCCACACCGCCAGGTAGGTCTCCTGCAGGACCTCGGCCACGACCTCGTCGTCGGAACAGCGCCGCCGCAACCGGGTGGCCAGCCACGGCGCCGTACGCCGGTACAACTCGTCGAAAGCGGCATGCTCACCGCGCGCGCAGCGGCGAACCAGCTGCACCTCGGTCTCCGCTTCCCGATCATCCACGCTCAGTAGGACGGTGCCGGCCGCCCGACGGATAGCCGAAGCGATGTGACCCAGGCCACAATCCGTCGAGCCGACCGGCTCCGCGGCCAGCCTTGGATCGGCACCCACTCCCAGGCCCACGATTTCCGGCGTCGGCCGGGCGCGGGCACCGGTCGTACCGTAAGCGGATTTTGATCTTTTGGGTCTTGCCGGCGGTGTCGGGCGGCATGGACCGGCGAGTGCGAGGTGAGGCTGGCCCTACCTGGCGGCCGGGTGTCTGCGGGATCGAGAGCCGGCCGCCGTTTCGACAGGCTCTCGTCATGCGAAACGTAGGTCTTCAACGGGCGCTGACCATCGGCGTGCTCGCCGCGGCGCTGTCCGTCGCGGCGGTCCCGGCGGCCTCGGCGGCACCGGCAAGGGCGGTCACCCCCGATCTGACCGGCGTCGGGCAGCTGGTCGACCGGGTCGTCGCCGAGCAGCTGAGCCGCGACCGGATCCCCGGCGCCGCGGTCGTCGTCGTGGCCGGCGGCAAGCAGGTCTTCGCCAAGGGCTACGGCGTGTCGAACGTCGCCGCCGGGACGCCGGTCGACGCGGACTCGACGGCGTTCTTCACCGCCTCGGTGGCCAAGGTGTTCACGGCGACGGCCATGGCTCAGCTGATCCAGCAGGGCCGGATCGACCCGGACGCCGACGTGAACAAGTATTTGAAGACCTTCCAGGTGCGCAACACCTTTCCCGGGCATCCGGTCACGGCACAGAGCCTGCTGACCCACACCGCGGGCTTCGACGACGCACCGACCGGCGCCGCCGTGGCCGACCCGGCCGACGTGCCTGAGCTGGGCGCCTACCTGGCCGCGCACCAGCCCGAACGGATCCGGCCGCCGGGGCTGCTGGCCCAGTACGACAACTACGGTGTCGCCCTCGCCGGCTACCTGGTCGAAACGGTCTCCGGCGAGCCGTTCGCCGAGTACGTGCAGCACCACATCCTGACGCCACTGGCCATGAACGACACCACCTTCGTACAGCCGCATCCAGCCACGATCCAGGCCCGCCTGGCCCAGGGTTACCGCCCGGTGGGCGACAAGCAGATCGCCGAGCAGGGCCAGTACGGCGCGTGGTCGCCGACCGGGGCGGGCACCGTGGCCACCGCGACCGACATCGGCCGCCTGATGACCGCGCTGCTCGACGACTCCCCCAGCCTCGGCGCCGGCGTCGCCCAGGCGGTGAAGCAGCAGCATTTCACGATGGATCCCCGGCTACCCGGGATGGCGTGGATGCTGCAGGAGGAGCCGCGCAACGGCCGGCCCCTGCTGTTCAAGGACGGCGACCTGCCGGGCTTCCACACCAATCTGGAGATGCTGCCCGAGCAGGACCTGGGCGTCTACGTGGTCTACAACGGCGACGGGACCGGCGGCCTCGCCAATTGGGACGGCAAAGACCTCATAAACCAGATCATTGACCGGTACGTGCCCGGCAGCCCCGCCGCGCCGAAAGCGGTCAGCGGAACCGACACGTCGGGTCTGGCCGGCCAGTACCGCATCGACCGCACCAGCCACACCCAGGTGACCCGGGTCGTCGCGCTCGTCTCGCCGATCACCGTGGCCGTGCACGACGACGGCACGGTGACCACCGACGGCATCGCGCTCGACCCCAACGCCCAGCAACAGCGTTGGTATCCGATCGGGCCGCGGCTGTTCCAGCAGGTCGGCGGGCAGGCGCGGATCGCTTTCGACGGCAAGGGCAACCTGTTCTCGACGCAGGATCCGAGCGTCGCGTACCAGCGACTGGCCTGGTACTCCTCGCCCGTCGCGCATCAGATCGTGCTGGTCACCGGCCTGCTGGTGCTGCTGCTTGCCGTCGTGTGGTTCCCGGTCATGGCGCTGGTGCGGCGCTCGCGGGGCCGGCAACGCCACTCGCGATGGGCGCAGGGAGCCCGGCTGGCGGCGTGGCTCACCGGCGCGCTCGCGGCCGGGTTCACCGGATGGTTCCTGATGATGGCCACGGACTTCAACGCGCTGACCGAGACGGTCCTGCTGGGCACGCCGGCGCTGACGGCCATGCTCGCGCTGAACACGGTCGCAGCCGGGACCACGGCGGTGCTGCTCGTGGGCACCGGCGCGGCGTGGACCCGGGGCTGGTGGACGGTCAAGGGCCGGCTGGCGTACACGGTCACGACCGTGGCCGCCCTCGGCTACCTGGGCGTGGCCTTCCTCTACAACCTCATCGGTTGGCTCCCCCTAGGCTGAACGCTGTGCTGAACATCGAGCTGAACGGCCGCGTACCGTCCGACATCGCCGACCTCCAGCGACTGACGTCCGCGAACTACGGACATTTCACCTCGATGCAGGTGCGTGGCCTGGCCGTCCGCGGTCTGGCCCTGCACCTGGCCCGGCTCTCCGACGGCAACGAGGAATTCTTCAACTACCGGATGGGCATCGACGACGAGCAGCGGCTGCTCGCGCTCATCCGGCACGCGCTCGGCGACGAGACGGACGCCTCGGTGCGGGTCGGGTTCGTGCCGCCGAGCACTCGCGGGGCAGCGCCGGACATCCTGATCTCGGTGAGCGAACCCAGGGACGACACCGCCGCCTCGCCGCTTCGGGTCCGGACCGACGGCTATCGGCGCGATTGGCCGGCGCAGAAGCACGCGGCGACCATGGGACTGACGTACGCCGTGCAGCAGGCGCGCCTGGCGGGCTACGACGATGCCCTCTTCGTCGCCCCGGACAACCTGGTCAGCGAGGGCACAACGTGGAACGTGGCGTTCTTCGACGGCGACCGGGTGATCTGGCCGCAGGCGCCGATGCTCAAGGGCGTGACCATGGTGCTGCTGCAGCTGGCGCTGACCATGAACGGGACGCCGTGGACCCTGCGCCCCGTCGACGCGGTCGAGTTGCCGCTGCTGGCCGGTGCGGCCGCGGTCAACTCGATCTGCCCGGCCCAGCCGATCGGCAGCATCGACGGCATGCCCTTCCCGGCCGACGACAAACTGGTGTCCCTGCTGCGCGACGCCTGGGAATCAGTCCCGTTCGACGCCCTCTGATGCGCTGACCACCTCGGCAAGGCCTCGTTGGCAAATTGGTAAACCAACCAACAAAAACCCTGCCGAGGTACGGTCGGTCAGCTCACGCCGAGGTCGTGACGACCACTGTCTCGGCCGCCTTGTCATGCAGGCACTGCCGGAACGGCTTGTCCCAGAGCTGCCACAGACCGTCGAGCAGCGGCAGCACCGGCACGAAGACGCCGGCGACGACCAACAGGAAACGCCTGGCCGCGATGCCCCTGGTCAATGGCACGCCGGGGTGGAGGCTGACCACCCGGATCTTCATGATCCGCTTGCCGAGTGTCTGGCCGTTCCAGCGCACCAGCAGCTCGACCGTATAGAGGTACTGACAGAGCAGGCTGAACAGGAACAGCCCGAACTCCGCAGCGAAGACCGTGATGAAGAACGCCGCGGGGAACTGATCGTCTGCCAACTGGTCCGGGTCCGCCATCCCGTCGGCAAACCGGAAGACGACCAGGAACAGAAGCGGGAAGACGACGATGCCCACAGCAAAACCCAGAACGACCGAATCGATAAGGTACGCGACCAAGCGCGTACCGAAGTCGCTCAGCGGCTGACCGGACGGGCTGACCGGCGAAGGCCAGTACCCACCGTGCGGCGCGTATCCACCCGCCGGTCCCGGCGGATAACCGGGCGGCCCATATCCGGGCGGCCCATATCCGGGCGGCCCATATCCAGGCGGTGGATAACCGGGCGGGGCGTATCCGGGCGGGGCGTATCCGGGCGGGGCGTATCCGGGCGGTGGCGATTGATCAGGCGGTGAATAGGCAGAGTCGGCCGGCTGTCCGGCCGGCGGCTCGTGCCCCGAGGGGTGTGTCACGCCGGACATTGTGACAGGGCCTCGGCCCGCCCGACGCCCCCCGAACCGCGGCAATCCTGTCGACGGTCGATCACTACTTCGCCAGCTCGCCTTGTACGGCCGGCCCGTCCGCAAAAGGGCGGAGACGTCGTGGTGGCCCGGCCCGAGTCCGCTGCCTGCCTATGGTCCGACGCGGCCGTTGGCGTTGAACGCGGCGTGCGTCAACGGCATCCTCTCGGCCCAGAGCGCTTCCATCGCCTCGGCGACCATCTCGATCTCGCGCTGCGGGAAGGACGGGACGGTCGCCCGATCGTCCTTCGTACGCAACGAGAGGAACGCCATCAGCGATCGGGCGTTGCAAGTGACATACATCGAGGAGAAGAGGCCCACCGGCAGCACCGCCCGCGCCACCTCACGGGCGATGCCGGCGGCAAGCATCTCCTGATAAGCCAGGTAAGCCTGGGTATAGGAGGCTTCCATGGTCTTGGTCACCAGTTGGTGCTGCTCAACCGAACCCTCGAAGAACTCGTACTTACCGGGGCGGCCACGCTGGACCAGCCTGCGATCCGGGCCGGGAACGTAGAAGACCGGCTGCAGCTCCCGGTAACGGCCGCTTTCCTCGTTGTAGGAGAAGCCGACACGGTGCCGCTGGAACTCGCGGAACACAAAGATCGGCGCGCTGACGAAGAAGGTCATGGAGTTGTGCTCGAACGGCGTCCCATGCCGGTCACGCATCAGATAGTTGATCAATCCCCGGGAACGCTCGGGATCCTTCTGCAGCTCATCAAGGGACTGCTCGCCCATCGTCGACACCCGCGCCGCGAAAAGCACATCGGCGTCCTGGGCGCTGCCCCGCACAAGTTCCACGGTGACGTCCTGGCGAAAAACGGGTTCAACCTCGCCAGCCGCCTCGTTGTCCGCCATGCCCCACCCTAAACCCGTCTCCGCGACCGCAGGCAACTGCCTGCACCAACCGCAGAGATGATCGCACACCCACCCAAAGCGGACGATAACGCATGCCGCCACGAAGGCTGCTATATGCAGCCCAGCAACCCAACGCATCCTTGGCAAGCGATGGTGTCGAAACAATCGATGCCGAAACGCACGTTCAATCAGTGCCGTGGTCCTTGCCTGATTTGTGGCGCGCTCTCATTTACGCGGGAAGGGCACCCAATACCGCTTTCCGAACGCGTCGGCGAGCAGCTCGGCCAGCCATCCGGCCAGCCCGCCGGTGAGGTTGTCAGCCGGCCAGGGCGAGGCCGGGAGCCGCTGTTGCGCCTCGAGCGAGGTGAACTCGGCCCATGGCACGCGCAGCATTACCTGCTCCGTCTCGGGCGTCGTGAGCTCGGTCAGCAGCCCGGTCAGGTCGGCGGGTGCGGGCAGATCCGTCACACAGAGCCAGGCGAGAGCCGCCGCGAACCGGACGTCGCCGGGCAGGGCCGGATCGCGCCAGCGTCGCTCGGCCTCGCCCGCGTCGCCGCCGAGCTGCCCGATGGCCAGTACCAGACTGACCCGGACGGCAGGATCAGGCTCGACGGCCAGCCGGGCCCGCAGCGCGCCGTCGGCGGACCGCGGCAAATCCAGAGCAGTGGCGAGCGCGAACACCGCAGCGATGCGCACCTCCGGATCGTCGTCGTCGACAAGGTCGATCAGAATCCCCGCATCAGCGCCGAGCGCCTCACGCGCCGCCTGAATGGACCAGTCGCTGCGGTCCGCCTCACCCGGCCCGAACGTGAACTCGTCCACCGGCCATTCCACCCAGAACAGCGTCGAGCGGGTCTCGACGACGAAGTTCACCCGATGCCCGGCCCAAGCCGCCAGATACAACGCTCCAGCGCGGCAGTGTGCGGCCGAGTCGGCAGCCATCCGCAGCAAGAACGGCACCGCGAGCGCGGCCGGAGCCGACGTGGCCATCTCCTGGATCAACCGATCCCGCAACCCGCGCAGCGCCTGGCGGGCCTCTTGCGGATCCGGACCGGCCAGGCAACGCAGCAGGCCGGGCACATCGTCGGCAGGACCGCGCCAGTGATGGAACCGGCCCCACTCAACCCGCTCGAGGTCAGGATCACCCGCCGCCCGCCACCCGGCCGACCACACGCGAACATCGTTGGCCACACTCAACGCGTCCCACTGCTGCTCTGCCGCTTTCCACTCCTCCTCCGTTCGAGGCCGTCTTCCCGAGTGCGCATCGTCATCCACAACGTTGATCATGCTCGGGAGGTACGACAAGATCCGCGACGGAACCACGTTGCTGTCAACACGGCGACTGGAACCTTGGACAATCGCTTCTCGCGTTACTCGGCATGATGGGGCTACCTGGTCAGCAGCTTCTCGCTGAGTTCCCAGAGCCGCTGCGCGGACTTCGGGTCGAGCGCGTGGGGTGCGGCGTCGGACAGCACGATCGGCTTCTCGCCCACCGGGGTGGGTCCCCACGGAGTCGGGTCCACGGGCGCGACATTGCTGTTCTTCAGGTAGACGCCGCCGATGCCGTCGAGCAGCGGGCTGGTCGCGCCGAACACGATCGTCGCGGCGGCCTGCTGGGGTGTCTTCTTCTCGTGTTCGGGGTCGATGATCGGCTGTTCGCTCTCATCGACCAAGCCCATAGCCTGCAGCTGCCGCATGGTGAAGGTGCCCTGTTCCAGGTGGGCCAGGTTCGAAGCGACGGAGATGCCGGGATGCACGGCGAAGGCGCGGATGTCCTCGCCGGCCCAGCACCGGTCGAGTTCGACGGCGAACAGGACGCCGGCGGTCTTGACCTGCCCGTAGGCGAGGTTGCCGTGGTAGCCCTGCGAGAAGTGCAGGTCGTCCCAGCGGATGTCGCTGGTGCGGTGCGCGCCGGAGGAGACGTTGACGATCCGGGCGCCGTGCGCGGCCTGCAACGCCGGGTGCAGGGCAAGGGTGAGCTGGAAGTGGCCGAGATGGAACGCCGCGAAACCCGCCTCGTAGCCGCGGGCGTCGAGGGTGAGCTTGCCGTAGGCGTTGCCGGCGTTGTTGATGAGGATGTGCAGCGGGCGGCCGGTGGCCAGGTAGCGGTTCGCGAAGGCGTCGATTGAGGCGGGCTCGAGCAGGTCCAGTTCGCTGACCTCGACGTGGTCGATGCCGGCGAGGGTGACGGTGGCTCGTTCAGCGTTGCGGGCAGCGACGGTGATCGAGGCGCCGGCCTTGCTCAGCGCGCGGGTGACCTCCAGGCCGAGGCCGCCGGCACCCCCGGTGATGATGACGTTCTTACCGGTCAGGTCGAGGCCGGCCAAGACGTCGTCCGCCGTCGATGCGGCGGTGAACGGGGTTTCGATGGGGTGCTGCTGTTCGATGGTCATGATTCAACGGTAGGCGCATCCGCCGTACGGAGAATGGTTGATAGTTCATTTTTTCTTTGCGATAGTCCGGGCATGGACGAGTTCTCCGAGGTATTCGATGTCGTTGAGGCGCGCGGGCAGGTGACTGGTGCGTTCGCGGCGCGCGGGCGTTGGGTAGCCCGCTCGTTCAGCCGGACCCCGCTGAAGCTCGCGGTGATGGTGCGCGGGCGTGCTCGGCTGTCGGCCGACGGCCTTGAGGCGCCCGTGTACCTCGAAGAGGGCGACGTCGCCATCTTGAACGGCCGTTCCTGGCTTGAGCTCGAAGGCGGCACCGGCGACGGCCCGGTGCGGGAGATCGAGCCGGAGATCACGGACCTGACCACCGGCGTTCTGAGCACCGACCCGGATTGCGATCTTGTCGTGGGTGGCCGGGTGCTGCTCAACCGGGCTGGTGAGGACTTGCTGCTGCAGGCGCTTCCGCCGGTCGGGCATGTCCGCGCGGAGGCTGCGGAGGCGACCCGGCTACGTGTCATCGTCGCTCAGCTGGTCGATGAGGTGAGCGCCGCACGGATGGGATCGGGCTTCGCCATCCGGCAGTACGCGCAACTGCTGGTCCTTGAAGTGCTACGGGCATATGTGGGGCAGGCGCAGCTGCCACCGGGACGGTTGCGGGTGTTGACCGACACGCGCCTGCGCCCGGCGGTCAGCCGCATGCACGCCGAACCGGGCAGGGCCTGGAAGCTGGCGGAGTTGGCGCACGCCGCGGCGATGTCGCGCACCTCCTTCGCGGAACGCTTCCGGGCGGTGGCGGGCGTACCGCCGCTGACCTACCTGAACGGCTGGCGCATGCTGCTCGCCCAGCGTGCGCTGGGCGAGCGCGACGTGCGGGTGGGGACTATCGCGGCAGACCTGGGCTACACGTCGGAGAGTGCGTTCAGTACAGCGTTCAAACGCGAGGTCGGTGAGTCGCCGCTTCGCTACCGCGCCCGTATCCGCGAGCAACAGTCTGTGACCATGGCGATACCCGCCTCCGCGAACTGACCTCGGGACCCAAACTCACTGTCCGCCCCGGGTTTGCTGGAGACATTGGTGGCGGCCCGGCATTGGCTCGCCCGGGGCCGGGACGTTGGGCCGCGGGTGTCGTCCGCGGCCTACGTCGAAGGACTGCCGATCAGTACGGCAGATTGCGGCGTACGTGCTGGACGCTGATCCAGTGCTGGGTGGTCAGGTCGTCGAGGACCCAGTCGCCGCCGAAGCGGCCCAGGCCGGACTGTTTCTCGCCGCCGAAGGCGACGTGCACGTCGTCGTGCACGGTGGTGTCGTTGACGTGGGTCATGCCGGCCTCGACGCGCAGCGCGAAGGCGATCCCGCGTTCGACGTCCTCGGTGAACACCGCGCTGGACAGCCCGTAGGTGGTGTCGTTGGCGATGCGCAGGGCGTCCTGTTCCCCGTCGGCCTTGATGATGGTGGCGACCGGGCCGAACACCTCCTCGGCGGCGGTGGCCACGTCGTTGGTGCCCAGCAGCACGTGTGGCGGCAGCACCCGTCCGGTCGGGCCGTGCGGCTCCCCGGAGAGCAGCAGGCGGGCGCCGGCCGCGACCGAACGGGCGACCTTGTTGCGTACGCTCAATAGTTGTTTGTGGTTGATTATCGGGCCGATCTGGGTGGTTGCCTGCCGGGGGTCGCCGGTGACCAGCGCGCCGGCCGCGGCGACGAAGCGCTCGACGAACTCGTCGTGGATGCCCGCGTCGACGATCACCCGGTTGGTGGCCATGCAGATCTGGCCCTGGTGCCAATAGCTGCTGAACACCGCGGCCTCCACGGCCCGGTCCAGGTCGGCGTCGTCGAGCACCACGAACGGGCCGTTGCCGCCGAGCTCCAGGGCGAGCCGTTTCACGCCGGCCTTGCGGGTGATGCCCTGGCCGACGCCGGTGGAGCCGGTGAACGAGATGACCCGCGGGATCGGGTGCTCGATTATCGCGTCGCCGATCTCGGAGCCCGGGCCGACCAGCACGCTGAGCACGCCCGCGGGCAGG
The DNA here is from genome assembly GCF_019704555.1 of Actinoplanes sp. L3-i22. Lineage (NCBI taxonomy): Bacteria > Bacillati > Actinomycetota > Actinomycetes > Micromonosporales > Micromonosporaceae > Actinoplanes > Actinoplanes sp. L3-i22. The sequence continues at coordinate 4,445,844 of NZ_AP024745.1, read as the reverse complement.
CCGGCCTCCTCCAGGATCTTGGCGATCAGCAGGCCGCCGGTGACCGGGGTGTCCTCGGCCGGCTTGAGCACCACGGTGTTGCCGACGGCCAGGGCCGGGGCGACCGTGCGGTAGGACAGGTGCATCGGGAAGTTCCACGGGCTGATCACCGCGACGACGCCGACCGGCCGGCGGTAGACCCGGTTCTCCTTGCCGGGCACGTCGCTGGCCACGGTCTCGCGACCCAGGCTGGTGTGGGTGACGGCGGCCATCGTGGTGGCCCGCACGATCCCGATCTCGACCAGGGCACGGACGCGGGTGGTGCCGGCCTCGCGGGTCAGCCAGTCCACCAGCTCCTCCTGGCGGGCGTCGATGATCTCGGCGGCGCGCAGGAAGATCGCCGAGCGCTCGGACGCGGGGGTCGAGGCCCAGCCGGGTTGCGCTTCGCGGGCGGCGGTGTAGGCCGCGTCGACGTCCTCGACGGTTGCCTGCGGGATTTCCAGGAGAAGATCGCCACGGTACGGGTCGGTGTCGTTCAGCACGGTGGTCGAGGAACCGTGCCGCCACTTGCCGGCCAGCGGCATCAGATCAAAGTCGGTATACATGGTTTCGGAGTCTGGGGCCCAGGTCAGCGCGTTTCTTGAGTCGGACGACTGCGGATCATGGTGCGGCGTTCAGCGTCGGTTGACTCAAGCCCGGCGCCGATGATCTCCATAGGCTCGCAGACCATGACATCCAGCCGAAGAATGTGACCATGTACGTCTGGCCTTAGCGGTGCGGCCTACGGCAGCAGCGGGACCCCGGTGAGCAGGGCGAGCGGGTGGTGCTCGGGCGCCGCCGGGCCCGGGCTCAGCGGACCGGCCGCCCCGTGCTCACCCGGGATCTGCACCAGCGTGAGCCGCCGCCGGACATCGCCGACCAGCCGCCACACCGGCCCGGCCGGGCTCACCCCCGGCGTGCTCACACACGTCGCCACGCGCACCCCGCCCAGCAGCTGCCCGGCCAGCTTGGCGTGCAGATGCTCCTCCCGGGCCCGGCTCGGCAACGCGAACAGCACCGGATACGCCGGCCCGCCGTCGACACGCAACCGCCGGTACGCGCCGAGTTTGTCGACCAGCCGGGTCAGCGACTCGGTCCCCCGGTCGAGTTCGAGGAAGAACCCGGTCTCCCCCGCCGGTTCACGCCACACCCCGTGCCCGTCCGGGTGCACGCGCCGCCCGAACGCGGCCACCGTGGTCCGCTCCGACCACCAGCGCACCAGATCCACCCCCGGCCGCTCGCGGGCGTCGAGGAGCAGCTCGACGAAGAACTGGTTGGCCTCCAGCAGGTGATCCAGATAGGGGCTGGCGTACGTGCGGTCCTGCCGATCCCGCAACGCCCGCGGGCTCGGCGGGTTCTCGTCGCGGGCCAGGGCCACATACCGGGCCGACAGGGTGCCCGGCACCCAGCAGGCCGGGTTCGGCTCGCCGGGCCGGTTGCGCACGAACCGGTCGATGAAGCCGATCCGGCGCAGCGTGTGCAGCCGGTGCCGGCAGGTGGTGCGGTGCTCGAACAGCAGCGCGGTGAGCTGGTCGGTGGTCAGGGTGGTGTGTTCGTCGAGCAGGTTCGCGATGGTGTAGTCGCGCACCCGCAGGCGGTGCGAAATGGTGAGAAGGCTGCTCCCCCGTTCGGGAGTTTCCCCTTCAGGAAACTGTCGGGGCGGCATGGCCGCGTTCACGATGGCCTCCCAGCTGTGGTGTTGGGCAAAAAGAAACAGACCGCGACCCGGCCGTACGAGGCTGGGGCGCGGCCGGGGTGCGGGCCGGGGTCAGGTCCGGGCCTGGGCCAGGGCCTGCCGAAAAATCACCGAGCCTGGGCCAGGGCCTCCCGCAGTGCGGCGGCGGTGCCGAGCGCGGGCCGCGGCGGCGCGCTGCGCAGTGTGAACGCGGCCGTCTCCCGTCCCCCGGCCACCAGCCGGCACCCGGCGGTGTAGGCGTCCAGGTGCGACAGGTCGTGCTCGTCGAGTTCGGGCGCGGTGTGCCGGGCCAGCTGGACGGCGTCCTCGGGCGCGCAGGAGAAGAACACCTTGTTGCGGGCGTTCGCGGAGACCGCCAGCTGCGTGTCGCGCGGCATCTGCGCCAGGTTCTGGTGCGCGAGCACCAGCCCGAGCGCGTAGCCGCGGGCTTCGGCGAGCATGTCGGCCACCGAGCCGGGCAGGTTGAGAAAGTTGTGCGCCTCGTCGACGTACACGCTCGCGTCGCGGCGCTTGTCCTGCGGCAGCCGGGCCCGGGCGGTGGCCGCCTGCCAGGCGCTGGCCAGCACGAACGAGCCCATCACCCGGGCGGCCTCCTCGCCGAGCTGGCCCTTGGGCAGCCGGGCCAGCAGGATCCCGCCGTCGAGCACCCGGCGCATGTCGAAGCTGGAGTGCGGTGAGCCGAACGTGTGCCGCACGAAGTCGCGCAGCAGCAGCGAGCGCAGCCGGGCCAGCACCGGCGCGATCACCGCCGAGCGCAGCGGCAGCGGGCTGCTCTCGTACCAGCTCCAGTAGCCGCCGAGCCCGGCCGGATCCTCGAGGTTCTGGAGGTATTTGCGGCGGAACCCGTGTTCGTTGAGCAGCTGGGGCACCATGGTCAGGGTGGCGCCCGGCAGCCGCAGCAGGGTCAGGCAGGCCACCCGCAGCGTGTCGTCGATGCGCGGACCCCAGTGTTTGGCGAAGATCCGGCCGAAGATGCTGACCACGTTGTCGACCAGCAGATCATGGTCGTCGCCCTGCAACGGATTGAGCGTCGGCCCGTCCGGCTGGTCCGGGTCGAGCAGCACCAGCCGCCGCGCGTAGGCGACCGGGATCCGGTCGAGCAGGTCGGTGACCAGGTCACCTTTCGGGTCGATGACCACCGTGCCGCGGCCGGCGTGGATGTCGTCGAGGATCAGGTTGGTCAGCAGCGTGCTCTTGCCGGAGCCGGTCGAGCCGAGCACATGCAGGTGATGGCGGGCATCAGTGGCGCGCAACGCGACCGCGTGCCCGCCGACCTCGGCGCGGCCGAGGACTTTCGTGCCGCGACCTCCGGTCGCGATCCCCACCGGCGCCGGCATCGCTTTGGCCCGGGCACGTTCCATTCCCGGTACGGCGATGTCGCGCGGCAGCCCGGCCAGCATCGCCAGCTCGACCGGGGTGAGCACGAACCCGCGCCACAGCCGCCGCCCGTTGACCAGCGCCACCGGATGCCTCAGCCGGCGCGCCCGCAGCCGGTTGCGGCCGGTGAACGGCCCGAACGCGGTCGCGATCGAACGGGCCAGCACGCTCAGCCGCGCCTGATCATCGCGGGTGGAGGCGACCGCGCAGCGCACCGCGACCTCCCAGTGCGGCCCGGCGAGCTGGTCGAGCCCGGCGCGGGCGTCACGTTCGCGCTGCGGGTCGGCGCTTGCCTGCGGCTTGGCCTGCGGCCGGGCCGGCGCGCCGGTCAGCAGGTCGAGAACCTCCAGCAGCCAGCCGGCCGGGTCGAGCAGCCCGCGCGCGCCCGGGCCGGCGCGCAGGGCCCGCACGCCGCGGATCAGCCGCCGCCGGGCCCGGCCGCTGGCCGGCCGGGCCAGGATCTGCACGCACGCCTGCTCGCCGGTGCGCAGTGCGGACGCCGCGCTGATCAGAGTGCGCAGCGGATCGTCGCGGTGCTCGGTGCGCAGCGGATACCAGCCCGGCAGCGCGGTGGCCAGCGATGCGCCGGCAGCCGCCGCGGCATCCTGCGGCAATGGCGCGGCCGCCGGTTGCACGGTGCAGGCGGCGCCGGGCCAGGCGCCGCGAATCGCGGCAAGGACAGGATCAATGGCGACGGTACGGGGCAGCCAGACCACCAGGCGCAGCCGCCGCCCGTCCCAGCGGTATTCGTAGCAGGTCCAGCCGCGGCCATGCCGCAGCCGTTGCCGCCATCCGGTGCGCAACACTTCGGTCAGCGTCGCCCAGAACACGCCCGCCCCGGCCGCATCCACCGCGGGCGGCGCACTGATCAGCACTTCACGCCCACCCGCGGCGAGCCGGTACACCCGACGCCGGCCCGACACCAGCGCGCCGGCACCCAACAGGGCCGCGAGCACGCCGGACAACACAACACACATCGTGATCACTGTTGGCTCCCGTCGTACGCAAGGAAGGTTTTGATCGGGGTTTGCGCAGTTCTCCACCGGTGACGGGTTGGCCGAGCACCTGGGCGGGCAGCGTGAAGGGGCCGTCCCGCCACGGATGTGGAGGGACGGCCCCTTCAGCTCGGTCACTCCCAGACGGGCATGGCGTTGTGCTCGTACCGTGCTCCGAAGCCACCGCCGGGGAGTATCCGCTCGATGCGCTCCCCGTCGTCGGCGGTAAGGGTGAGGCCGGCGGCCGTCAGGTTCTCCGCGATGCGCTCGGCGTTGCGGCTGCCCGGGATCGGCACGACATCGTCGCGCTGGGCCAGGATCCAGGCCAGCGCCAGCTGAGCCACCGAGGCGCCCTTGGCCGCTGCCAGCCCGGCCAGCTCAAGCATGGCCGCACGGTTCTTCTCGAAGTTGCCGGGCTGCCACCTGGGATCGGTGGCGCGGAAGTCGCCGTCCGGGTACGGGCCGGGCTCCGCGGCGCCGGTCAGGAAGCCGCGGCCCAGCGGCGCGTACGCGACCAGGCCGATGCCGAGTTCGTCGAGTGTCGGGAACAGCTTCTCGACATCGCGGGCGAACAGCGAGTACTCGGTCTGCAGCACGGCGACCGGCTGGACGGCGTGCGCCCGGCGGACGGTCTTCGGGCCGGCTTCGCTGAGACCGAAGTGGCCGACCTTGCCCTCGGCGATCAGGTCGCGGACCGTGCCGGCGACGTCCTCGATGGGCACCGACGGGTCGACACGGTGTTGGTACAGGATGTCGATCTTGTCCACGCCGAGGTGTCGCAGGCTGTTGTCGACGACCTCGCGGATGTGGCCGGGCCGGCTGTCGACGCCGTACTCCGGGGTGATGCCGAACTTGGTGGCGAGCACGATGTCGTCGCGGAAGTCGCGCACGGCACGCCCGAGAACCTGTTCGTTGGCACCCCACCCGTACATCTCGGCGGTGTCGAACAAGGTGACGCCGAGGTCGTACGCACGTCGGACCGCGCGGATGCCCTGTTGCTCGTCGGCGGCGCCATAACCGGTGGTGATGCCCATCGCCCCGTAACCGATGGCCGACACGGTCAGCCCGTCACGGCCGAGCTTGCGTTGCTGCATGATCGTGAGCTCCTTGGTGAAGGCGCTCTGCCCTCGTGCCGACGAAGCTACGATCGGTCCAGGACAGCTTCTGTCCTGGTCACGGGGAAAGCTGGGATGTGTGATCAGCACCTCTGCGCGCCTGCTGCGGCTGCTGTCGCTGTTGTCGTCACGGCCGTCGTGGACCAACGCCGAACTGGCCACGCGCATGGCGGTCACCGAGCGCACCGTGCGCCGCGACGTGGCCAAACTGCGCGAGCTCGGGTACGGCGTCGAGTCCGATCCCGGTCCCTGGGGCGGCTATCGGCTCGAGGTGGGCAACAAGGTGCCGCCGCTGGCGCTGGACGACGACGAGGCGTTCGCCGTCGCAGTGGCGCTGCGCGAGGTGGCGCTCAGCGGGATGCTCGGCAGTGAGCAGCCCGCCCTGTCGGCGCTGAGCAAATTGCAGCAGGTCCTGCCCCGCCGGATCGCCGACCGGATCGCCGCCGTGGACGTCACCGTGGCGCACGCTCCCCGGCGTGTCATGCCGCAGATCGCCCTGGAGATCCTGCTCGACCTCGTCACCGCCTGCCGCCGCGGCGAACGCGCCACGATGGCGTACCGGGACCGGGAAGGCCGGGAGACGGTGCGCGAGGTGGATCCCTATCGTCTGGTGCAGACCGGACGGCGCTGGTATTTCGTGGCCCGGGACATCGCCAAGGGCCAATGGCGCACGTTCCGCGCCGACCGGGTGGCCGCGATCGAAGCCACCGGCCGGCCCGTGCAGCTGGGTGACCCGCCCGACGCCGCCGAACTCGTCCGACTCGCGTTGCCCGCCGGGGTGTATCCCGTCTACTGCACGGTGCGCCTCGCACTGCCACTCGACGAGGCCCGCAAGCTCATCCCGACGTCCATGGGCGTGCACGAACCGGACGGCACCGCCACCGTCGTGGAGATCGGCGGGTACGACGCCGACGAATTGGCCCGTTACCTGCTCGGCCTCGCGACGCCGCTGCGGGTCCTCACCCCCGGCAGTGTACGAGAGGCACTGCGGCGCCGGGCGACGGACATCCTCGTGACGCTGGACCAGTGACGGGGCGCGGCGCACCGGGGAAGGCCGGCCCACAAGCTCGCCGAGTCGCTGTGGTGGACGTTCGTGCCGCCAAGTCCTTGCACGGCTGACGGCTACTCCGAGTAGGTGTCGCACACCCCGGTAGACGCGCCCTTCTACGAGTGCGAATCCGGCCGCAAACTGCCTTTCATGTCTCTCACCGCATACCGCACCCTTGGGACTTCCGGCCTGCGTGTCAGCCCGCTCGCGCTGGGCGCCATGACCTTCGACGACGGCAGCTGGGGTTCCACGCCCGAGGCGTCGTTCGCGATCCTCGAGCGCTACCTCGACGCCGGCGGCAACTTCATCGACACCGCCAACCAGTACAACGGCGGAAAGTCGGAGGAGACGCTCGGGCGGTACTTCGGCAAGCAGCCGAGCCGCCGCGACCGGATCGTGCTCGCCACCAAGTTCGGCGGCACGCTCCATCCCACCGACCCGAACGCGGGCGGCGCCGGCCGCAAGGCCATCCACGCCCAGCTCGACGAGTCGTTGCGCCGGCTCAACACTGACTACATCGACCTCTACTGGATGCATCAGTGGGACCGGCACACCCCGATCGAGGAGACCATGTCGACGCTCGACGATCTCGTACGCACCGGAAAGATCCGTGCGGTAGGGGTTTCCAACACTCCCGCCTGGTGGGTCGGCCAGGCCGTCGGGATCGCCCGCTCCCGCGGCTGGGAAAGCCTCGCCGCACTTCAGGTCGAGTACTCCCTGCTGACACGAACGCCCGAGGGTGAGCAGTTCGGCGCCGCCCGTGCCCTCGGCCTCGGGGTGACCCCGTGGAGCCCGCTCGCCTCCGGGGTGCTGTCCGGCAAGTACTCCCGCAAGGTGCGCTCGGTCGAGGATTCCTCCCGGGCGGGGTACGCCGCCCCGCAGCTGACCGAGTCCACGTTCGTCTTGCTCGAGGTGCTCGCCGAGATCGCCGCCGAGCACCGGACAGCCGTCGCGGCGGTCGCGCTGGCCTGGGTCCGGCAGCGCTCGGAGGTCACCTCGACGCTGATCGGCGCCCGGACGATCGAGCAGCTGAACGCCAACCTGGCCTCGGCGGACCTCTCGCTGGAGCAGCAGGAGATCGACCGGCTCGCCGCGCTGACCGAACCGGTTCTCGAGTACCCGATGAACGTCATCCGCAGCTTCGGCCTGGGCTTTCAACAGGGCGACACCACCATCAACGGCGTCAACTCGACGGCCTTCGCCCGCGCCTGAGAGACCCCGCGCCTGCCAGGGAGTGCCGCACCCTGGCAGGCGCTGCGCAGCCGCAATAGGCTCGTCGAATGGCACACGCGAGCCCTCTCGGGCAGTTCCTGCGGACGCGTCGCGCGCAGGTCGACCCGGCTGACACCGGACTGCTCACGGGCGGGGATCGCCGGGTGCCGGGGCTGCGGCGCGAAGAGGTCGCCGTGCTGGCCGGGGTCAGCGCCGACTACTACGCCAGGCTGGAGCAGGGCCGCGAGCGCAACCCCTCGGCGCAGATCCTCGACGCGATCGCGCGGGCCTTCCGATTCGACGCGGATACCCGGGGCCACCTCTATCGGCTCGCCGGACTCAACCCGGGCCTCACCCCGACCGCGGCCGGCGATGTGGTGCACCCGGCGTTGCTGAATCTGATGGACGGCTTCCCCCATGCGGTCGCCTACGTCTTCGGGCCGGCCTTCGACGTGCTGGCAGCGAACCCGCTCGGCGCGGCGCTGCTGGCCCAGTTCGGGGAACGTCCCAGCATGGTGCGGGTCGTGTTCACCGACCCGCGGGCCAGAACGTTCTTCGACGACTGGCCGGCGGCCGCCGACGCCGTAGTGCACGCGCTGCGCCTCAACGCCGGACTGTTCCCGGCCGACCCGGACGTCCGCACGGTGCTGGACGACCTCGCGGAAAACCCCGAATTCGCGCAGCGCTGGGGCCGGCAACGCGTCGGCGCGCTCCCGCGGATGGACAAGACCTTCCACCATCCCGAGGCCGGCCGCATCGAACTGGTCTATCAGACCTTCGATGTCCGCGACGCGCCCGGCCAGCAGTTGCAGGTGGGGACGGCGCAACCGGGCAGCCGCAGCGAACAGGCCCTGACCTACCTCGGCTCGGTGCACGCTTCCGCGTGACGCACCCGCCGCAACCCTCGCGCGACCAGGCGGTGGAGGTCGTCATCCGGGTTCCGCAGCCACCGACCCGCCACCTGCAACGCTAGCTGCGGATCCTGGCGGCCCAGATCGGCGAGGTGATCGGCCACTGAGCGGCGGACATATTCGGTCGGGTCGTGATGCAACAGATCAAGGATCGGTACCGTGCTACCCGGATCGGCCAGGATCGCTGGCACACGTTGAGCCCAGGGTAGGTGCGGGCGGGTGCCAGCCACCGCGAGCCGGCGCACATCCTCATCCTGCGACCGCGCCCAGTCCCGCGCGATCCGCAGGCCACGCGACAGGTCGTGAACGAGCATCGGCCGCACCGCGAACTCCGACGTGAACCGTCCCGAGACCTCGCCGAGCAGGGCCATCGCGTCGTCGTAGGCCGCCCGCGTGCCGTCCTGGCACGCCCGCGCCGCGACGGCCATGGTGACCGGCAGCAGCATCCAGCCCCGAAACAGCACCGGCGCCCGGTGCGCCGAACGGATGATCGCAGCCAGAGAGGCGTATCCGTGCGGAATATCGGCCAGCAACGCTCGCTGTAACAGGTCACTGCGCGCACGCAGAGTCCCGGCCTCTGACCTGCGAGCCGTCGCTGCGAGCGTGTGTAGCGACAGCCCGGGCGAGACGGCGGTGAAGGCACGGACCAGTTCCCGGACGGTGCGCGCGCCCAGAAGGTCGTCCGCGTAGGTCACGACCGGCTACTTGGTCTCGTTGTTCCACATGCGCATGACGGTGCACTTGCCGGCGTCGTTCAGGGTCACGACCCACAGGTTGTCGAAGTTGCCGAGCTCCCGGTAGGCGCCGGTGCCCTTGACCGCGAACGTGTCGCCGTTGATCGCGAGCAGTTCCCAGGTGAACGTCCAGCCACCTTCCTGCCAGGCCGCCCGCGACCGCCAGCCGCGGACGATCGCGTCCAGACCGATCCAGTCCGTCTGGTACGGCCATTCGTGCGACTCGCCGTCGTCGGCGAACAGTGCGGCGATGTCCTTCTCATCGGTGCTGCGCCACGCCTTGAGGTATCCGTCGACCCAGTCCGTCACCCGCTGCTCAGAAATGTTCATGCGCCGAGCTTGGCGCTCGGCTCACGGGCCGGGAAGGTCGCGTCTTCCGGGGTGCGGGCCACCCAGGAAGCGGTGACCTTCTCCCGCCCGTCCGTGCTGGCCACACTCGGCATCGTGCCTATGCAGACGACATCAGCCTCGACGCCGGCGATCTCGGAGGAACACCGGGTCACCCCGCTCGAACTGTTCCTCGACGTGGTCTACGTGTTCGCGTTCACCGAGGTCACCCACCTGGCGGTGGAGAACGCGAACCTGCTCGGCGTGCTGCGGGCCCTGGCGGTCTTCGGCGTCCTGTGGTGGTCGTGGGCGTCCTACGCCTGGCTGGCGAATCAGGTGCACGTCGGTCGGGGCATCGGCAGGCTCGGGACACTGGCAGCGGTCGTGCTGGTCTTCGTGCTGGCCCTGGCCATTCCGGAGGCGTTCCACGGACTCGCCGGACCGTTGATCTTCGCCGTGGGCTTCATCGCGGTCTCCGTCGTCTACACCGTGGTCACGCTGGTCGCAGCCGGCGCCGACGCCCGGCTCCGTCGGCAGGTTCTGCGCACCATGGGCGCCACGATGCTCCCGGTGTCCGCGGCGCTGCTTGCCGGCGCCTTCCTCGCCGGCACGCCGCAGCTCGTGCTGTGGCTCGCCGCAGTGGTGGTCGAGGGGGTGACCATCCGACTGACCTCGCGTGGCGGTGCCTGGCGGCTACCGTCCGCTGCCCATTTCGCCGAGCGCCACCAGCTCGTCGTGATCCTGGCCCTGGGCGAGTCCATCATCTCGATCGGCTCCGGTACGCGCTCGCACCACCTCGACGCGGGCGTCTTGACCGCGGCACTGCTCGCCGTCGGGCTGTCCGTGGCCATGTGGTGGAACTACTTCTCCCGCCTCGCGGGGGCGGCCCAACGCGCGGTGGCCGACCGGGCCGGCGAGAGCCGGACCTCCCTGGCCACCGTCGGCACCTACCTGCACGCCGGCATCGTCGGCGGCATTCTGATCGTCGCCGTCGGCCTGGCAACGGCGATGCACGAAGCCGAGGCAACCGCCGCGCTCGGTGCCTTCGGCGCTGTCACGCTCGGCGGCGGCCTCGCTGTCCATCTGGCCGCCACGGGATGGTACGAGCGGGTCATGACCGGGCGGACGGCGCCGGCCCGAGGGATTGCCGCGCTGCTGGCGGCGACCTCGGTTCCCGTGCTGGCCTCGACGCCGGTCCTGCCAGGACTGCTCCTGACGGTCGTGATCGGGCTCAGCCCCGCCATTCCCATCCCCTCCGCTGGCCGCGGCCGATAGTTCCGTCGTCGTTGTAGCTGTCCGGCCCCGAACGAAGGCCGCCCAGCCCCGGTGGACGGTCACGGTCAACGGTCGTGGTCGCCGGTGCAGAGGCGGTGTTCGGTGGGGGCGGCGACCACCTGGAAGCCGACGCGGTGGGTGCCCGAGAGCAGCAGGGCCTCGCCGCGGCGTGCGGTCAGCAGGGTGCGGGCCTCGCCGGCGCTGAGTGCGAACGCCGTGGTGACCAGGTCGATCGACTGGGGTGCCTGGCGCAGCAGGACCTGGGTGGCCGCGTTCGCGATGACGATCTGGCCCAGGTCGCTGCCCAGCACGTCGAGCACGTCCTGGGAGGCGATCAGCAGACCGGCACGGCGTTTGCGGGCCTGTTTGGCCAGCCGGGCCAGGAAGCGTGCGCCGTCGCTGTGCTGCATCAGCGTCCACGCCTCGTCGACGACCACCAGCCGGCGCGGCGGATCGTCGAGCGGGTTGTCGACGTCGCGCCAGATCGCGTCCAGGGCCAGCAGCATGGCGGCCGGGCGCAGCTCGTCGGCCAGCGCCCGGGTCGACCAGCAGACCAGCTGTCCGGCCGGCACGGTGCTGGTCGGCCCGTCGAACAGTTCGCGGAACGAGCCGTGCGTCCACGGGCTCAGCCGGGCCGCCAGGTTCTCCCCGGCCGTGCCGTGCTGGCGGCTCATGGCGGCGGTGACGTCGCGCAGCAGCGGTGCCGGGCGATGCCAGGTGCCCGGGTCGGTGCTGATCCCGGCGCGCTCGTAGGCGTCGACGACCGCCCGGTCCAGCGCCGCCCGTTCCGCCGGGGGTGGCTGCTCGCCGAGCAGCACCGCGACCAGGGTGTGCAGGAACAGTGCGCGCCGGGTCCGGGCCTGATCGCGGCGGTCGGTGGCCGGAATGTCCAGCGGGTTCAGGCGCACCCCGCCGGCGCCGAGCACGATGCCTGCACCGCCGACCGCCTGGGCCAGGCGCAGGTATTCGTTCTCCGGGTCGATGACCGCGATGTGCACGCCGTCGGCGAGCGAGCGCAGGATCTCGAGTTTGACGAAGTACGACTTGCCGCTGCCGCTGCGGGCCAGCACCACCCCGTTGGCGTTGTCCTGCGACCAGCGATCCCACCAGACCACGCCGTGCGAGGCCCGGTTGAGTCCGTAGAGCACGCCGCCGGACGGGCCCGGCCGGCCGGGCAGCGGCGCCGGCAGGTCCGCGCCGGCCAGGGGGAACGCGGCGGCCAGCGCGCCGGTGTCCATCACCCGGCGCATCCGCAGGCCGTCGGTGGCCAGCGGCAGGCCGCACTGCCAGCCCGCCAGCTGCCGCCAGGTCGCCGGCTGGGTGTCCAGCAGTACGGCGGCGGCGGTGGCGCGCACCTGCGCGAGGGCTTCGCGCAGCTCCGGCGGGGTGGATGCGGTCACGCACAGGTACAGCCCGACCCGGAACAGTTTGGACTCGCCGCGGGCGACCCGGTCGGCGAGTTCGGCGGCGTCGTCGGCGGCCGCGTCGGTGAGCGGATCGCTGACCCGGCCACGGCCGGCGTCGCTGAGCCGGCTCGATTCCAGGCGGGCGCGCTGGCGGCGCAGCCGGGTCGCGGCGGCCGGTGCGGACAGCGGGTCGATGAACAGCACCACGTCCAGGCGGCCGGGCCAGGACAGCAGGGGTTCCAGCCAGGCCGGGCCGACCTGCGCCGGGTAGCCGGTGACGATCAGGGTGGCGGTGTAGCCGTCGGCGACCTGGACGTGATCCGGGTGCGTGGTGATCGCGGCCGGGGCGGGCAGCGGGTTCACGCCCGTACCGTCGCAGGCCGTTGATTTTTTCATGGTTTTTCTCCGGTGATCGCACGGCTGGGGATCGCTCGGGGCCAGCCGGTGTCGGCCGGGGTGAACGGGTCGATCGCGCAGGTCAGCACCGCGAGCGCGGCGCCGCCGTCGAGGACCGCGGTGCTCGCGCCGAGGGTGGCCAGCGCGGTCGCGGTGTGTTCGGCGTCGCGCAGCGCCCGCGGGCCCGGATGGGCGATCGTCACGGTGCGCCACAGCGGATCGCGCTGCTGCGCCAACTGGCCCAGGAACGCGGCGTAGTCGCCGGCGAGCGCGGCCAGACCCGGATCGGTGATCGTGCGCGCGGTGTCGCTGACCCGCTGGGCCTGCCGGGACAGGTCGACCCGGCGGGTCGAGACGACGATCTGCACCGGCGCGGACAGGCTGTTGAGCCAGCGGCCGAACCCGGCGATCAGCGCGGTCTGCTCGTCCTGGCTGCGCAGACCGATGTTGACCGTGGTCGAGGCGACCAGGGCGAGCCGGTGCGCGCCGGTGTCGAGCACGCCGTCGTCGTCGATCGCGATCGCCGGCTGCGGGCGGGAGCGTTTCGGGTGCCGCAGATACCGCAGGCCGGCCCACAGCCAGCCGTCCAGCGGCAGGCCGTCGCGGCGGCCCAGTGCCAGCGCGAGCGCGGCGCCGGCCGGTGGGATCAGCACGCCGGCCGCGACCGGGATCGGTAGCGCCCGCGAGAGCGCGGTGAACAGGCCGTAGCCGCAGACCGCGGCGACCGCGAGAACCGCCAGCTGGCGGGCGGTCAGGTGGTAGGCGATCTTGTCGGGGGTGTCGATGTCGGCCGGGATCCGCGCCGTGTACGGCTCGTCAGCCAAGGTGCGCTTCGGACTCATTGGTGATCACTCACCCTTTCCCTGCATGCGAAGGTCGGCGCTTGACCGTGCGGTTTTCGCGGCGCGAGCGCACCGGGCCGGCGTTGGGGTGGTCCGCGCGTTCACCGAGCCCGGCCGGTTGGTCCCGCAGCGGGCGTGGGGCGGCATGTGCGGGGCCGGGTCGGCACCCGCGGTCAGTGCGGGTCTGGTCTGGGGATGCGGATGCCGGCGGCGCGGAGCCTGGTTTCGAAGAGCGCGCTCAGGCGCGCTGCGGCGGGCGTCTGCTGTTCGCCGTGGTGGGCGATCAGCGTGTACCGGGCCGCGGCGTCGGTGCGGGCTTGCAGGCCGGTCACGGTCTTCAGCAGCACGGGGTCGGCCAGGTAGTGCTCGGCCGCGGCGGTGGCGAGTTCGGCGATGCGCGGGTCGTCCGGTTCCCAGGTCACGGCGTCGGCTGCGCGCCTGGCCAGGGCCAGCAGCTGGGTGTCCTGCAGGGCGTGTTCGAACGAGGTGAGGTAGGCGTCGAAGCCTTGCGGGACCAGGGCCTTGGCCAGAACCCAGCCGTCCCTGGTGGCGGCCACCTCGTCCGCGGTGTAGCCGAGGCCGGGCATTCGCTGCAGCAGCGCGACCGCGTGGTCGGGCAGCAGGGTCCGGTCGCCGTCGGCGAGGCGGTGCAGCGTGTCCCGTCGCGCGGTCAGCTCGTCGATCCGTTCGGTGAGCTGCCGCTCGACGTCGGCGAGCGCGGTGGCGAATCGCGCGGCATCGCCGTCGAGCATCGGCCTGATCTCGGCCAGTGGCACCCCCGCCTGGGCCAGAGTCCGGATCTGCACGAGCCGCAGCAGGTCGGCCGATGCGTACCGTCGGTAGCCGGAGCTGTCGCGTTCCGGCTCCTCGACCAGGCGGAGCTTGTGGTAGTGCCGCACTGTCTTGACGGTGACGCCGACGAACGCCGCCGCCTGCCCGATCGTGACTCCGTTGCGCATCCGCCGAGCCTGCCTTGTGTGCCGGCTCGGCGTGGTGACGGTTCCCGTATCCGTCACCGGTGCTCAGCTCGCCGGCTGGCCCGGATCTGCCCGCCCGCCGCCGAAGACCTCGTTGACGAGCCGTTGCTGGGCGTTGCGGAATGCTGCGCCGATGGACAGATCGGCGTCGTCGACGCAGTTCAGCGCGGCGGTGAGGGTCTTGCGTCCGCCGGGTGTGCTGTACATCAGCGCCGCGTGGCCTACGGCGGCGCCGTTGTGGGACAGGAGGGTGTCGCCCCGGTCCGTGGTCACCACGAATATTCCCAGGCCGTAGTCCATGTTCGGGATGCCGGTCGGGTGCGGTGCGCACATCTCGCTCAGCAGCGGTGCCGGCAGGAGCTTGCCACCCAGCAGCGCGGCGATGAACGTATGCAGGTCCTGGGTGGTCGAGATCAGGTCGCCGCCGGTGGAGACCCAGGACGGGTTCTGGCGGGTGACATCGACGGTCGTGGCGGCGTGGCGGTAGTAGGCGTGGGCGTGCGGCTCGGGAAGCTCCGGCGAGGCGTCGGGCACCACGGTGCCGGACAGCCCGAGCGGCCCGAGGATCAGCCGCCGCATCTCCGCGGCGTACGAACGGCCGGTGACTTTCTCGATCAGCAGCCGAGCGAGCACGTAGTTGGTGTTGGAGTAGCTCCAGCCCGTTCCCGGCTCGAACCGTGCCGGCTTGGCCAACGCCAGCTCCACCAGTTCCTGCGGCCGATAGGTCTTGAACCGGTTGTCCAGCCATTGCTGACTCGTCGTCCCGTAGGGGATGGGGATCCCGGTGGCGATCGTCCCGTCGTCGTAGACCTCGCCGGTGAAGTTGAACATCCCGCTGGTGTGCTGCAGCAGCATCCGCACCGTGATCCGCTCGTCCAGCCCGAACCCGCTCAGGTGCTCGGCGACCGGGTCGTCCAGCCCGAACCTGCCTTCGGCCACCAGCTGCAGCACCAGGGTCGCGGTGAACGTCTTGGTGTTGCTGCCGACGCGGTGATACCCGTTGGCCGGCGGCTTCGCGGTCTCGCCCAGCTCGGCCGTCCCGGCGCTGCCGACCCACTCGCCTCGCTCGTCGTGCACGCGCAGCGAGACCCCGACGAACCCGGAATCGACTATCTCCTCGATCGCCTTCTGCAACTCCGGGCGGTCCGGCCCGGCGGCAGCAGTGGCCGGCGCTACCCCGGCATCGAGGGCAGCGGTGATCTTTCGGGCCATCTCGGCCGCGACGGTGTTGGCGTTGTCCGGGTCGATCTGAGCCGCTTCGATGGCGAGAACGACGGCGCCGTAAAAGTTGCCGGCCTCGGCCGGAGCGCGCGCACCGAGCAGCTTCATGGCTGCGGTCAGGGCCGGCAGTACCCGTTCGGCGACGGTGCTGCCCGTCAGCTCGCTGTCCTTGGCGCCGGTGGCGAAGGCCTGCCCGACCAGACCGGTCGCCGACCTCAGGACGATCGCGGCATTTGTGGCGGCCTTCTGGGGCGAGCCCGTAGCGGCGGCCACCAGTGACACCGCGCCGTACGCGGCGGCCCGCAGGGTGCTCTTGTCCTGCTCGGAAAGGACGATGGACATGCTGGTTGCTCCTTGAGTCCGTGCTGCCCGGTCGGCGTCGTGCCGCTGCGGCGAGCTTCGACCCTGACCCAAGGTCAACCTCAACTATGACGTAGGCCACACCCAGCTCGGAGCCTCGAGCCGGGGCGCCAACCAGCTGCCGATCTAAAGAAACCGCTGCAGCTGGTCAGCCTCGTACCGCCCAGACAACCACCGCAGAAAGGGCATTTCGAGGCCCCTGTCGGGATCCGCGCCCGGTGCGGCCGGCCGTTTGCGATCGGCTTGACCTTGCCCCTGGGGCAGACCCCAGGCTGGTGCGTGCCGGCCACCCGGTCGGCGCGAGGAGGATGACCGCGTGCAGCTGCTGACGATCGGCGCGTTCGCCCGGGCGGCGCGGCTGACACCCAAGGCGTTGCGCCTGTATGCCGAGGTGGGGCTGCTGGCGCCGGCGGCCGTCGACCCCGAGTCCGGGTACCGGTTCTACGAGCCGCGGCAGTTGGCGCACGCCCGGCTGATCGCCGCGCTGCGCCGCATCGGCATGCCGCTGGCGAGCATCCGCGTGGTGTGCGAGCTGGAGCCGGGCGCCGCGGCCACTGCGGTCACCGCCTTCTGGCAGCAGGTCAGCGCCGACACCGCGACCCGCGCGCACCGCGTCACCCGCCTCGTCGAGCAGCTGTCCCGGGAGGGCGCCACCATGTCCGCCAACAGACCAACCCTGACCTTTCGGTACGCCGTGCGCTGCGAACCCGGCCACGGGCGG
Organism: Actinoplanes sp. L3-i22; assembly: GCF_019704555.1. NCBI lineage: Bacteria > Bacillati > Actinomycetota > Actinomycetes > Micromonosporales > Micromonosporaceae > Actinoplanes > Actinoplanes sp. L3-i22. Next base: position 4,429,213 of record NZ_AP024745.1, on the reverse strand, counting down.
GACAGCAACGAGGACGTCGCCTACGCCGGCGACCGGCTGCTGGCCGTCGCCGACGGCACCCGGGGAGCCGGCGGTGCCGCCAGCGCCGCGGCCGTGAACGCGCTCAAGGCGCTCGAACTGGCCGACAAACCGGCCGTCGAGCTGCTCGCGATGCTGGCCGCGACCGTCGACGAGCTCGATCGCGCGGTGCACGCCACCGGCGCCGGCGACGACCAGCCGGCCACCACCGTGACCGCGCTGCTGCGCCGCGGCTCGCAACTGGCCCTGGTGCACGTCGGCGACACCCGCGCCTATCTGCTGCGCGGCGGTGAGCTGGCGCAGCTCACCCAGGACCACACCTGGGTTCAGGAGCAGGTCGACTACGGCAAGCTCAGCCCCGATCAGGCCGCCGCTCACCCGCGGCGCGCGCTGCTCACCCGGGCGCTCGGTGGTGGCGGCCGGCCCGTCGAGGCCGACCTGGCGCTGCGCACCGCCCTGGCCGGTGACCGGTATCTGCTGTGCTCCGACGGGCTGTCCGCGGTCGTGGGCCGCGGCGAGCTGCACACCGCGCTGGCCGAGACCGGCGCGCCGGAACCGACCGCACAACGGCTGATCGAGCTCGCCTACGCCGCGGGCGCGCCGGACAACATCGCCTGCGTCGTCGCCGACCTGGTCAGCACATGAGCGCGCGGTCATCGCCGGCGCCGGTCCAGACCGGGCAGCGGGATCATCCGGGTCACCTGCTGCATCACCGCGAACCGCAGCAGCCCCGGCATCCGGCCGGGCCGCGACTGCAACACGTACCGGGCGATCAGCGCCGGGATCCGCAGCGTGCCCCACAACAGACACGCGACGACCAGCAGGTTCATCGCCGCGCCGGGCGTGCCCGACAGCCCCAGCGCCGGCAGCGTCGAGTCCGGCGCCAGCATCAGTTGCAGCGTGGTGTGCAACGCGACCGCCTGCAGCACCACGGTGGCCGGCATGCCCAGGACGGCGCGCCACCACAGCTTGGCGATCGGCTCGGTCTGCATCGTGGCGTGCATCGCCAGCGCAATCGGGGCGATCCCGGCCAGCAGGATCAGCAGCCCGGCCCGGGTGATCCACTGGACGACCAGCAGCACCGCGAGGACCGCGACCACCGCCGCGATGATCAGGATCAGGAAGTCCTCCGGGCGGCTGCCCGAGAGCCCGTCGGTCGCCGCGGCCACCGCCGTGCGCAACTGCGGCACCGGCGACGCGCCCCGGCGCCCGGCCAGCGCGACGGTCAGCGCGTTGGCCGTGCCCACCACCGCCGAACAGATCGGCCGGGCACTGTTCGCCGCGATCAGCGCGATCACCAGGCGCGGGATCAGCTCACCGAGCCCGGCCTGCGCGGCCAGCCACTCCCGGTTCATCACCATCACGCCGGTCCACACGAACGCCAGCACGAAACACGTGTCGACCACCCCCAGCGAGGTCGCCATCAGGTCGGTGACCTGCGGCAGGGCGGTCACGTCCGGGACCACCAGCACGGTCAGCGACAACAGCCGCCAGGCCAGGTCCAGCCCGGCGAGCACCAGCGCCGACACCGCGCCCAGCAGCGGGCCGAGCAGGCCGGTCAGCAGCCAGTCGCCGCCCATCACCGCGCCCCGATCAGGCCCTGCAGGACGGCCAGGAACACCGGTGCGAGCAGCGCGATCGCGTAGCCGAGCAGCGCGGTGCGAAACGCGGTCTTGGCCCGCTCGACCTCGCTGGCGTCGCCGTTGGCGAGCATGTATCGGATGCCGGCGACGCTCAGGAACAGGGTGGCGACCGCGGCCGCGATCCCGATCACCCAGTTACGGATGTTGGCGATGATCTGCGGCAGCTGGTAGACGGCGAGCACGACGCCCGGCGCGGCGTGTGCCGGCGCGGCGTGTGCCGGTTCGGCCATGCCGAGGATCAGGATGGCGGCGGCCAGCGCGCAGGCGAGCCGTCCGATGGTTCGTCGGGGGAACATGGGCACCTCCCGGTCCCGCCTGCCGCGGAACCGCAACGATGGGCGCGACACCGATCGATGCCGCACCCACCAAGGGGCGCTCCGGCCCGCCCGACACCACCGGGCGAAAACCCAACAAGAGCCAACCGCTTGCGTACGGCGGAAGCGCTGTTCTGTTTCGGTTGGCCTTCCGTGCTGTTTGTTGGCCGTCCGACGTGGCTTTCGGCCGGCCCTTAGGTGCCGTGCGCTCCACGCGGCCGCCCGCAGCTTCGGCCGGCCTCAGCGAAGCGCTGTGGTTCTGAGCGCGAGGCATCGGGCGTCAGTTTGGGATCCGCTCTGACTCGGCGTCGAGCCGACATCCGCACCTGGAGGTCATCAACTACAGGGCTGGTATCCGCGGGCGGAGGCGGCGTCCGGATGTATCAAGATGATCGTGTCCTCGCTGCTATCGGTGGAACGGCTGGCTGATGGCACGCTTCACCGGCGGCCGACGATGCTACGCAGCCCGACGGGCAGCGGATGGTGGTCGTCATTGAACGAGTCGCCGATCGTGGCCGTCACGCCACGTTCGCGCAGCAGCTCCGGCACCGACGAGGTGTCGATCAGGACGTTGCCGTGGTGCTCGTCCTCGCGACGGTAACTGCCGTCCACGCCGCGGACGAACGTGGTGAGGTCCCGGTCGAACCGGTCCGGCGCCGGCCGGCTGAACCTGGTGATGATGGCCCAGTCGTCACCGACCCGTCCTTGCGCCATGGCACCCTCGCGCGCGGTACCCCATTCGAGGTCGCACAGATCCACCGCCAGCAGACCGCCGGGCAGCAACGCGTCGGCGAGCGCTACCAGGCCACGGCGGACAGCGGCCGCATCGGACAGATAGTTGAGGGCGTGTCCGATCCCGACGATCGCGTCCACCGCCGGAATCGGATCGTCGGGCAGGACCAAGGTCCGCACGTCGGCGGCGCCCCCTACGGCGGTGCGGGTGAGATCGAGCATCGCCGGTGAGGCATCAGTGGCGATCACCCGATGACCGGCTTCGGTCAGGCGCTTGGTGAGCAGGCCCGACCCGCACCCGATCTCCAGAACCAAGCCTTGGCGTGTCCGGACGGGCTCGAGAAGGGCCAGGATGCCGGGCGCACAGGCGTCGGCGTGAAAGCCGTAGCCTTGGTCGAAGACGTAGGCAAGGTCACGGCGGTAATACGGCTCGTCGGTCTGCACCAGGGCATTGTCCCGCTACGCCGGCCGACAACGTCCACGATGCTGGAAGGCCGGCGGGTGACCGCGATCAGATGCGCCTCGCCGGCGTCGACGAGTCTGGTGGCCACCGCCGCCGGACAGTTGGCCATCCGTTGGCCGACGGCCGCCCGGGACCCGACGGTCGTGCACCGCCACGACCCAGACCTGCAAAGCCCTCGTCGAAGGACTCCTCGGCTCACAGGTACAGCCACCGGTGAAACCGAAACGGCTCGTCCGTGCCTCGCTCTTCGCTCCCGGTATCGTCCGGCCGTGACGAACCCCGACTACCGGCTGCTGCTGGATCTCACCGACCGGGCCACCCGTCTCGACCCCGAGGCCCAGCGTGTCCTCTCCGTCGCCGCCATCCACCGCTGCCTGCCGCTGCTCGCCCGCTCCGCCACGGAGAACGAGCTGCGGCGCCCGGTCCTGCCGCTCGCGGCCGAGGGCCTCACCCTTGCCTGGGCCCGGTGCGCCGGCCAGTCCGCCGACCCCGCCGGCATCGCCGAGCGGCTCCGCGCATACGGCCCGACCGACCCCGACGACCCGATACTGGAAGTCGACTCGTCAGTCCTGCCGTTCGTTCAGGACCTCCCCGACCTGCTCGAACAGCCACGGCTGTCGATCCACCACGGGTACGAGATCATGAGCACCTACCACCGCTGGTACCACAGCGAAACCCCGTACGGCCCCGGTGCCCTGTTCGAACTGGCCGCCCTGCTGCGCGACCTCGAGACGCTGGAACGTCGCGCCCCGGACCCGGACGTGCTCGACCAGATCCGCAACCGCGCCATCCAAACGGGCACCCAGCTGGAGCAGATCGTGAACGACACCGTGCCGGGCGCCAGCCCGGGACAACAGGTCGACTAGACGGTCGGACCCGCCAGCACTGCTGCTCACCGCAGCTTTCGGGGCCACCGCCATGGCTTCCTCCGTCGTCCGGGCCACCGCACGCCAAGTCCAGTACCAAGGCCATGGCGCGCCTGCCACCGAATCCACACATCCATCCGGCGAATCAGTCGTCTTTGAACATTGTCGCGTCTACATATTGCTTGGTGTCGCCAACTTTTGATTCAACCCTGTAGATCAGCATATAGTCTTTCAACTGCCAGCATCCGTCCTTTACCTCGGATGAGTAGAGGCGTTTTGTCGTGCACGTGGAGTGCCAGGTCCAGCCCGCATTTGTCAGCGCGGAGTCGTATATCTGGCGGATCTGGTCGCCTGTTTGTTCAGTGGGCGCGTATTCGAGGGTCCACATGCGGTATGACGAGCCGAGACCGAAGTCGCCGCCGCTGCCCCACGCCCCCTCGGACCATTCGGCGGGTACTTCGATGGCGCGGAGCTTGTCGTTTCCGGCGTCCTGTGTCGACGTGCAAGCCGTGAGGGTGGCGAATGCGGCGATCGCGGCGAGTAGCGTTCGCATGCGTCTGATCATAACGGCGTTGTTCTTTCTTGCCGAGGGCAGGTCACGGCAGCAGTTACCCGAGAACGCAATTACCATGACCACTATGTGCCGCTCAGGCGCCACGCCTCCACTGCGTCAACAGACCTGGAAACCCCAATTTCAAGTGTCCCAGCCGGCCCGATCGACCCGCCATATACATTGAGCCGGAACGTTCCACCGGTTACCGGATGGAACGCCAACCCATACCTCACCGAACCAACGCGGTCCCTAGGATGAAGTAAATGCAATGTTCCGTGGCTGACCCATGGCCGCAACCGGCGCAACAACGGGTTAGCGCCCGCGGCGGCGGCTACTACACGGAGTCCCCCTCGCCGTGCACGGTCAGTAAGTTCGCCGGTCCGGCCGAGCGACATCCGCCGGTCCCCGACCCCCGGACCACCGGTGTGGCCGAACTGCCAGTGGCACCACGCCGTGGCCGGTACGGTCGGACCTCGTGGCCGGGGAGTCCCTGGCGGTCGCGTATCGGCGCCCGTCGGAGCTGGTAGGCAGTCTGCTGTCATTGCAGACCGCCGGCCTGCACCCCCGGTTCTTCACCGGCTTCCTGACCGCCGCGCGACCAGCCGCGGTCTGCCTGACGGTCCTGGCGGATGTAGCCGCCGCCGACTTCCGCCCGGAGTACACCGGGTACCTGCGGGACCCGGTCGTCACCTGCGGCGGCGACCGGCTGCGGTTCGAGGTGCTGTCCGGCTGCTGTGGCGTATACGCACGGCTGGACGTGCTCCCCGAGGCTCTCGACGGCGAGATCCACGCCCGCGGCACGACAAACGTCGACATCAACCCCGAGCTCTATCGCGCCCTGTCCCGCATCGGCGGCAAGGACCCGCTACGCCTGTCGGTCGGCCCGGACGACCTGACGGTCACCACCCTCGACGCGCACATCGTCGAGAAGAAGGTCCCGCTGCCGTCCCGCTGGCTACGTGGGCTGGCCGAGGCCGGTTTCATCGCGTCAGGCCTCGATCCCCGCGCAGAGTTGACCGGTGCCGCCGCGGCCTCACTGCTGCAGCGGATGCCCCCGCGGCCGAACCGCGACGTGCGATGGCTGGTCCCCGCCGGCCGCTCGGTCCGGCTCGCCACCGGCGCCACACCCGCAGCGGTCTGCCTGCCGGGCCCGCACCGCGTCGCCGTCCTGCGCCCGCTGCTGCCGATGACCCGACTCGTCCGCCTCTACGGTCCCCCGGCCACCCCGGGCAGCCCTCCCTTCCCCAGCGGCTGGGAGCTGGAGCTGCCCGGCGTCCGGTTCTCCCTGCTGCTCTCCCCCGGTGTCGACCGCGGCCTGTCCGGCGAGGGCGCGCTGCTGACCCGCCTGGACGAAGCCGAACAGTTGGCCGACCGGCTCGGCTGGGACGGCACCGTCGACCCGGACCTGATCGCGCAGGCGAACGGGATGACCACCGAGCAGGTCCGCGGCGCCCTGGCCGCCCTGGCCATGTCCGGCAAGGTCGGCTACGACTGGGCCGACGCCGCGTACTTCCATCGCGAGCTGCCCCTGCGGCCGGAGTTGATCGCCGACCTGAACCCCCGGCTGGTCGCCGCCCGCGCCCTGGTCGCCGCAGGCGCGGTACACCCGGGCCCGGCCGGCACCAGCGTGGGCGACTACCTGGTCCACGAGACGGCCGGCGGCGAACTGGGCTGCACCTGCCGCTGGTGGGTCGAGCACCGCGGCACGCGCGGCCCTTGCAAACATGTCCTCGCGGTGACGCTCACGAGAGCGGTGAGGCTCACCGGAAAGGAAGACACGTGATCGACGCCGAGGAGGTCTTCGCGCGGATCGAGGCCGGCGACATCAAGGGCGTAGCGGCGCTGATGGTGGCCGGCCAGGAGACCGAGCGCCGTGCCCTGGCCGGGCAGTTCAAGGACCACCAGCTGGCTCATCTGCCCGAGCCGCTGCCGACCGGCGACTACTTCACCAACTACCACGCCAACTCCCGGGCGCTCGACGAGCATCGGGACCTGCTGCGCCGGCGCAAGATCGCGCTCGCGGTGGCCTGCGTCGCCGGGCTGCCCCGGGCCACCGACGTCGTCACCCGGCTCCGTGACACCTGGCTGCACATCGATACCGAGTCCGCCGAGTCGGTGGTGCGGGTCCTGCAGGCCCCCGGCCGGCCCTCGATCGCCGCCGTCGCCACGTCCATGGCCCAGAAAATGCGACCGACGACCGTCGACCAATGGCCGGTCGTCAGCGCCCTGCTGGACGCGGCGCAACTGCCGGTCCCGCCGACCGAGGCCACCCTGACCGGCTGGATCCAGCAGCAGGGACGCGCCTGGTCCGAGGAGTTGATCGATCGCTTGCGCGCTGATCCCCGTACCCCCGATCTTTTGCCGCATTTGTTTGCCATTCCTCGCCTCGGCACCCATCTCGACGAGGAATGGCCGAAAGCCCTGACCATGCTGGCCGCCGACGACGATGCGACGCGCCGGACGATCCTGGACGGCTGCCTGCTGCGGCTACGTGCCGGGGACCGCCCCGCGTCGATCAAGTCGATGGCCGACCTGCACCGCGCACTCGCGCCGACGCTCGAGGAATGCGCCGAGCACCGGCAGGAATACCTGGCGATGCTGTCCAGCCCGCCGGTCGCGGTGGCCGACCTGGCGCTCGCGGCGCTGCGCGTCGCCGAGGCCGGCGGCCGGGCCGAACCCGAGCTGATCGTCGAGGCCGCCTACGCCGTCCTGCCGCGCAAGGAGAAGAAGCTGGTCCGGGCCATGCTCGAATGGATCGGCGCGGTGCTGACCGACCGGTCCGACCCGGATCTCTACGAGGCGTTGCTGGCCGGGCTGGGCAACGAGGCGGTCGACCTCGCCGAGCAGACGCTGCACCTGGCCGCCGCCCACCTGACCGCCTACGGCCCGGAGCCGCTCGCCCAGGCCGCCACGATCCTGGCGGGGGATCTGCGTCGCCAGGCGCAGGAGGTGCTGCGCCAGGCCGGGGCCACCGTCGAGGAGCAGGATTCGCTGGTCCTGCTGCCGGCGCCCGCGCCGGTGGCGGCGATGCCACCATCGATCGCATCACTCGGCGAACTCGCCGGCGAGACCGCGGCCGCCAACCGCTGGGAAACATTCGACCCGATCCTGATGGAACGCGTCTTCGACGCTTTAACCCGATTCGCGTACGGCGACCGGCCCGCTCTCGCCGCGATCCTCACCCCGATGCTCGACGAATACGGCGGCTGGCTGGTCGACCGGCTGATCTACGGCATCGTGCACCGCGGCCCACGCCCACCCCGGCACCAGGTCTCCTCGTTCGGCGGGGCGCCACTGTCCAGCCCCGCCTGGACGATGATCAACGCCCGGGTCACCGAACTGACCGGGCAGCTGTACGGCACGCCACCACCCGCGTTGCTGGCCACCCCCGCCACCGTCGACGGCCACGTCGACCCCCACCGCGTCCTCGACCTGCTCACCAACGCCGAATCCGACGGCTGGCAGCCCGGCCCGTACGACCTGGCACAGGCCCTGCTCCGCCTGCCCCGCGAGGTCGACGCACCGACCCGGGCGGCGGCCGAGCGATTGCGCTCCCCCGCCGGCCGCCAGTTCGCCGGATGGCTGCGTGACGGCGGCCTGCCCGACCCGGCCGCCGTGGCGATCAGCTCCGAACGACCCGTCAGCTACAACCAACCCCGACTTCGACGTACGGTCGCCATCGAAGCGTTCGCCCATCCGCCGCTGACCGTCCCCGACGGGCTGTTGAGCCTGCCGGCCACCAGCGCCCGCGAGCGCGCCTACGGCTACCTGCCCGACGACGAGTCGATCACCATGTGGCCGATGATCCTGCCCGGCCACCGCGAACTGGTCGCCGCCCACGCGCTGCCCCTGCTCACCATGGCCGCCGACGGCGACTACGCCAACCAGCTCCACGTCCTGCCCGCCGTCGCGGCCGGCAACGGCCCGTTCGGCCCGGCGATGGCCCTGTGCCTCGCGTACGGCCTGGCCGCCGGGCGACCCGCGGGCCGGATGGTCACGGTGGATGCCTTCGTGTCGCTGGCCGCCCGCAACCTGCTCGACGGCACCATCGTCGGCCACGAACTCGGCATGCTGGAAGCCGCCCAGGTCATCGTCCTGAAACGGGTGGTCGACAGCCTCCAGCAGGCGCTGCGGGCCGGCGCCGCCTCGGCCGTCTGGGACCTCACCCGCACTCTGCTCCCGACCGTCCTGACTCCACCCCGCCCAGCCGCGGGCACACCGGATCTGCTGATGATCGCCGCCTCCGCAGCCGCCACCACTCAAGCCACCGACGACATCCCCGAGGTGAGGACGATCGCCGCCCAGGGCGGCGCCACCCGGCTCGCCACCGAGGCAGCCCGTCTCGTCCGAACCCTGGAGAACAACCGAGCCGCAGCGGACGCGTCCTGACCAACATGTCTTGAACTACGCTGCGGCCGCAGTTGTCGGGCCACTGTGGCTCCGGCCCCCGCTTGTGTCACGCCGCCGGCCGGCGCGGTTGCAGCGCCACGAACGCCAGCTCGCCGTCGCGGATCGCCTCCCGCAACCGGACCTCCGCCCGCGCCCGCCACGCCGAGGCCAGCCGGGCCGGCAGACCGAGCCGCTCCCCCGCCACCGCCAGGGTGGCGCCTTCGAGACGCGTCGCGGCGATCAGATTCGCCTCGTCCGCGTCGACGACGCCCGCGGCGACCGCCCGCGCCAGCACGAAATCGGGATGATCCGCAGCCCGCGCCGGAGCCGACGGCCCGGGGACACCCGTGATCCTCACCGGCTGCTGCGCCTGCGCGTCACGGACCTTGCGGGCCGCCCGAACCCCGGCATCGATCAACCGGCCGCAGATCCGGGGCGCGTCCAGGTCCACCCTCGGCAGCGCCGCCACGAACCCGGCCAGCAGCTCGGCGTCCACATCCTCACGGTCGCCCGCCCAGCCGGCGGCAAGGCGCCCGGCCGCGCGCCGCAGCCCGGGCATCGCCACGCCGACCGCGCCGATCACCCATCCCGGGCCGTCCTCGCGCGCCCGCAGCACCAGGTCCCGCCACACGACATCGCGCATTGCCGCCTCGGCCCGGGCGCTCAGCAGCAGCCCCCGAAGCCGATCCAACGGCACCACCCCGTCGATCCCGCCGGTGTCGTACAGCAGCACCGTCGGCGGTATCACCAGCAGCGAAAACGCCTTCTGCGCCGCGTCCAGCGGCGACGACGGCCACCTCTCACCAGACATCCCAACCTCACGAATGGAATCCAGCCCCGGCCCGTCGCCGGTGCGAGACCACCATCCGCGCACACCCAGCCGACACCGCACCCGACAGCGCCAACAGGTTGGCCACCAGTTTCCCGACACAGCCCCAACAGCCCAACACCACCTTCTGGTGACCGTTCGCGCTGCTAAAACAACCGGCAACAGCAGCAAATCATTCGCGCCGCTCAACGAACGCGGCCAGGACCGGTGCACCGGCCTCAACGATTTTGCGCACCGTGTTGCGCCAAGACCCGTGGGCGGCAAGGTTTGGTTCGATGGACGACGTCATGGCCGCCGCTGAAATCGCCGACTACCTCGGCGTGTCCCGCCAGCGCGTGGCAGTACTCGTTGAACGCCCCGACTTTCCCGCCCCGATGGCCCACCTATCTGTGGGCCGGATCTGGCGGACCTCTGACGTGCGGCAGTGGGCCGCCAACCGACCCAACCGGGTTCACGAGGACGAGAAGGAATAGCTCGGCGAACTGCGGCCCGATCTCCCGCGAACCGCTGAGTCGGAGGCGCCGGCAGTTCCCGCACCGTGATGCCAGGCGTCTGCCATGGTGTCCGAATCAATCTCGCCGGCCGATCGTATCGAGCTGATCGCCTCGGACGCTGCCGGCCTCTCCGACATCTGAGGGAGCGGCTGACCCATGGACGACACCGTCGAGCATGCCGAGCAGATGCGTGATCACTGGTGGTGGCGGCCCGGATGGCGCGCGGGACGCCACTTCTACGCCTGCCACTTCACCTTTGAGGACCAACCTCTGGTGCACCGATTGGTCTCGACGTACCAAAGCGAACTTGTCGGTTTTAATGGTCTTGATCTCATCCCCGCGCCGTGGTTGCACCTCACGATGCAGGGAATCGGCTTTGTCGACGAAGTCTCGGACGAGCAGGTGCGCCGGGTCATCGACGCGGTCGCCGCCGGGCTGGGGCGAGTCGAGCGCCCCGTGGTGACCTTCGGCAGCGCGGTGGTCCGGCCCGAGGCCGTGTATCTGCCGGTCGAGCCGGCCGGCGCGATCGTCGCGATCCGCGAGATCGTGCGGGCAGCGGTGTCCGGGATCGTCGGAGCGCTCGAACCGGCGCAGCCCTACACGCCACACGTCAGCGTCGCCTACGCCAACCGGCCGCAACCGGCAAGCCCGATCGCCGCGGCCCTCCCGATCCTCGATCCGGTCACCGTGACCCTCGATCGCGTGCAGTTGCTGCACTTTCACCGGGACCGGCGGATGTACGAGTGGACGCACGCAGTTGCCCTGCCCATCGGGGCAAACGCCTGATCCACCCGGCAATCATTGACCAACCCGGCCAAGGTGGAGCCGGGGCGGGCGGGAACAGACGGTGCCGCTGCCCGAGCGCCAACGTTGTCCTGACGAACCGGGCCATTCTGCGGCCGCAGCGTCGGGATCACGGTAGCGACTTGACCAGATGGAATGCCCACCTGCGGGTCCGCGAATATCCACTGGCGGCCACCAGGGCGGCTGCGTGATGAACATCGATGGGTTGTCAGATCGAGGACAAGACTCAGCCACGGGACCCACTACGGTGAGTATTTCTCGCGACTACGGTGCGGAGGGGATCATGCCAACTGGAATAACAGCCCCGCATCGAGGGACTGACCTCGGCGACACGTGGCGATACCGTCCGCCGATGACCACGAGCATCCACTCCGTCATCAAGACCATAGAGATCAACCGCCCGGGTCTGTCCGACACCAAACGAAACCTGCTGCTCTACTTCTGCCAGGGCCACTACCTCGCCCTCGGCGGCGACGCACTGTTCGCCGAAGCCCTCTTCGCCACCGACAGAGGCGTAGACCTTGACGACGTAGGCGTCGAGCCGGATGCACTCGAGCCGCCTGATGCCGGCGCCGTGAACACCATCCTGGGCGTCCTGACCCGGTACGCGGACCTCTCCCCCGCCGACCTGCGCACCCTGGTCCTCGCGTCGGCCCCCTGGAAGTCCGCCATGCAAATCCCATCAGAGCCTCGCATCGAATGGGCCTGGCTGCGGGACTGGTTCACCCGGCCCGACGAGACCGACGATCCGGCCGACGAGCGGCCCACCCGCAAGCAACTGGCAACGTGGGGGGCCCGCAACAGCTGACGTGCCAATCCGCTGCACCTTGCCAGGGAGGCTCCATGATGAGTGGCTCGGACAGGCTGTGGAAACTCGAAGGGTTCCCGGAGCATGTCGGCCCGCCCTCGGGCGAGGTACAGCGAGCCTATGAGCATTGGAAGGAACGCTGCGAGCTCAACCCGCAAGCGGCCGGAAAGCAACTCAGCGGCGGCGAGCGGTACACCGCCCTGATCCCCGGTGCCATCCACACCAGCGGCGATTTCGTTGAACTACAGCTCGTCTGCGATTACGAGATCCATCCGGGGCCGTGGGGTGCGCCCGGCAACGTGGTGTACGTCGACTGCGGGTTTGTGCCGGCAGAGGATCAACCGGAATAGGCCATCTCGCATCTCGCCCTCGAAGCGCCGGCGCTTGGTGTACCCGATATGCCGGAACGGCTACTTTCGAAGGCATGGAGCAGGACGCCAGCACCAACGAAACGCTGGTCGACGGCCTGGCCCGCCTCGGCATCCACGTCACCGACGAAGGCCGCGCCCGCGCCCGGCGCAAGCTCGACGAAGCGAAAGCCCGCCGCGACCCGGAGGCGTTCGAGGCGACCCGGCGACGGCTCGGTTTCACCGGCCCGCGCACCACGTGAGCTACCGGCCGATTCGCATCGTGCTCGACACGTCCGCGGTGGTGGACTACTGCCGCGGCTCGGTGCATGTCGGTGAAATGCTCGTCGAAGTTGACGCTGAGGCCGCAGCCGCCGGTATGCCGTTCCTGTGCCTGTCCGCGGCGTTGCCCGCGATCACCGACCTGGACCGCCTCGACTACCTGGTGACCCATCCGGCGGTCAAGATCGTGTCCGACGAACCGTGGTCGTGGCGGGCACACTCGATGACACAGGACATCGTGGGCCGCCCTGATGCCGCTTCGGCCGCGTCGGCGGCGATGGAGGCCGGCCGGTGGGTGCTGACTCGGCAGGCCGGCTTGTATGCGGGGATCAACGGCGGCGACCTGGTTATCGAGATCGAGGACTGACCGCTGCCGCCGGCCAGTGGGGTAAGCCAAGCAAGGACGGCAAGTTCGAGTTCACGGTCACGGAGATGCACTGCGATGTGTCGCGAGTCGGCAGCACCGACTTCGGGCGAAAAGCGCAAGGCGAGTTCTGCCTGTCGACGTGACCGTCAAGAACATCGCGAAGACTGTCGAGGCTTGGGATTCGACGTCGCAGAAGGCGTACGACGCGAAGGGCGCCGAATACTCCGCTGACGGCGGCGCTGTTGGGTTGACCATCTGGTCTGGCATCGGCGCAGCAGCCGCTGCCATGATCAGCCTATGGTGAACGGCGACGCCCCCGTGCAGGGTGATGTGGTGTTCGGGTGGTCGCCGTGGCGTTACCTGGTCGCGGCAGCCGCGATGGGCTTCGTCGGGGCGGTAGTCGGTGTGGTCGGGTCGGAGTCCGTGTCCCTGCTGCTTCCGGCACCCGTCGGCGGGCCGGGCAACCTCGTCATCATCAACGCTGCCGTTTTTGTAACTGTCTATACGATTCTCTTCGCCGTGTTCTCCCTGCTGTTCTCCCGCGCGCGCCCGGCTGGGTTGAGGTTCGGCGGCGACTGGGTCGAGCTGGCTGCTGAGCGGCGCGATGTGGTCGTGGTGCCCTATGCGGCCGTGACCAGTGCCCGGGTCCGGTGGGTGTGGCCCGTCGCGATGCTCGACGTTGTCGTAGGTTCCGCTGACGAATCGCGCGTGATGCGCCTTGACCGCCGTGGCCGTCGTCCGTTGCGTAAGTGCCGGGGTGATCGACTGCGCTTCTCCATGCCGATTGCGGGGCTGAGGTCGTCGTCGGACATCCGTTCTGAGCTTCGGCGTCGTGGACTCGGCGCGTGAGCGGTCCGGTCTTTCCGTTTGATCGGGGCCGGCCGAGCGTGATGTGAGTTCTCCATCGGACTTGGCGCCAGGTGCACCGATTGGCATCGACGTACCAAAGCGAACTTGTCGGTTTTGCTGGTCTTGATCTGATCCCGGCGCCGTGGCTGCACCCCATGGTGACGCCGGGCAGCGGCCAGGTGCCCTGCGGCCCGAACCGGGCACGACGGCCGCGGGCGTTTCAGCGCCGCGTCAGGCTCCCTTCAGCGCGCGGTGGCACCGTCCGGCTATCGAACGTAAGGGGGAAACGTGAGAAAGACACTCATGGCCGCCGCCGGTTCGGCGGTGGCCCTCGGCCTGGTGGCCGCGACCGGTGGTCCCGCGTGGGCCGCCACCGCGACCCAGGTACCGGTGGCGTCGACCGGCTTCTTCGGCGGGTTCCTCGGGGTGGACGCCGTCTCGCCGTCCGACGGGTGGGCCGTCGGGGGCGACGGCAACGGAATGATCCAGCGCTTCAACGGTACGAGATGGAGCGTGTTCCCGAGTCCGGACCTGCTCGGCGGCGGCGCGAACAGCTGGGCCGACCTGAGCGGGGTCGACGCGACCTCGGCCGGGTCGGCGATCGCCGTCGGCAACACGACGGCGGCCAGCGGCGGGGCCAAGTCGGCCGTCGCGCTGCGCTGGAACGGCACGGCCTGGAGCCGGCAGACGCTGCCCAAGCCGGCCGGCACGGACACCGAGCTCGCCGCGGTCAAGGCGTTCTCGGCGAGCGACGCCTGGGCGGTCGGGCAGACGGCCTCCGCCGGCTCGACGTTCCGCAAGACCCTGGCGATGCACTACGACGGCACCTCCTGGAGCGCCGTGCCGACACCCAGCGCGGGCACCCGCACCAACTTCCTGACCGCGGTCGACGGCGTCTCGTCCCGGGACGTCTGGGCCGTCGGATATTCGCTGAACCTGCCGTACGGCAACCGGGTCCGGCAGTCGCAGATCCTGCACTGGGACGGCACGGCCTGGACCCAGGTCGCCAGCCCCAACAACGGCAGCACCTTCCTCTACGACGTGGCAGCGCTCTCGGCGACGGACGTGTGGGCGGTCGGCGTCGGCACCAGCGGCGCGGCTCTGGTCGTACGGTGGGACGGCACCTCGTGGCACACCGTCGCGGCGCCGCCGCTGGTGAACCTCGGTGGAGTGACCGCCCGGTCCGCCACCGACGTCTGGGTCACCGGGGCAGCCTCCGACGACCCGGGCAAGCCCGCCCTGGCCCACTGGGACGGAACCACATGGACGGTCACCGCGGTGACCGTGACCGGCGGCGTCGGCGTTCCCACGCTCGGCGCGATCACGACCGCCGACGCCACCACCGAATGGGCGGTGGGCAGCCAGTGGGAGAGCACCACCGGGCAGTCGTCCTCGATCGCCTTCCGCGTCGTGGGCTGAGCCAGGAGAGGAGACAAGACCATGAAATCAGCCATCGGCCCGCGCCTCGCCGTGGTGCTCCCGGCGGTCGCCGCCGTTCTGGCCCTGACCGCGGGCAGTGCGCTCGCCGCACCGGCCTGGGTCGCGACACCGACCCCGGACCAGGTGCCGGACGGCGTGCCGTTCAACAACGTGTTCCGCGCCGTCACCGCCCGGACCGGCACCGACGCGTGGGCGGTCGGCACCTTCGAACGGGCCAACGACGACGACGGCTCGGCCATCCTGGCCGAGCACTGGGACGGCACGGCGTGGACGGCGCTGCCCACGCCCAACGTCGTCCGGTTCAACGAGAATCTGAACGCCGTGTCCGCCTCGGCCGCGAACGACGTCTGGGCGGTCGGCTCCACCAACATGACCGGGTTCGCGCACACCGACCCGATCACCGCGCACTACGACGGGCAGGCCTGGAGCCTGGTGCCGGTCCCGGCCACCACCGGCGGGTCGAAGTCGATCCTGTTCGGCGTGGCCAACCTGGGCGGCGGCAACGTCTGGGCGGTCGGGCGCAGCGAGGCCAACCGGGCGCTGATCGAGCACTGGAACGGATCTGCCTGGACGATCATCGCGGCACCGGTTCCCACCGTGCCGGCCGGCAACACGTTCGTCGGCACCACGCTGACCGGGATCTCGGCACGGTCCGCGAACGACATCTGGGCGGTCGGCTACACCCAGGGCGCGCAGGGCACCAACGCCAACAAGTTCACGCTCACCATGCACTGGAACGGCTCGGCCTGGACGGTCGTGCCCAGCCCGAACCCGGCGATTGCGACCCCGGCCGGAACCACCCAGGTTCTCAACAGCGTCGTGTCGATCTCGGCCAACGACGCCTGGGCGGTCGGCGGCACCAGCGACATCTCCGGCTTCCAGCCGCCCCGGCCGATCGCGATGCACTGGAACGGCACCACGTGGTCGCTGACGACGCTGCCGAACATCGGCAACGGCGGGATCGCGTCGGTCACCGCCAACTCGCCGACGAGTGTCTGGGCGGTCGGCGGCCCGGGTGATCCCGGGACCGTGCTGCACTGGAACGGCACGGCGTGGGCTCAGGACACCACCGTCCCGACCGGCCCGGCCGGCTCGACCACGTTGCGTGGCATCACCGCCGTGCCCGGTTCGGCGAGCGAGCTCTGGTCGGTCGGCAACACCGTATCGGCCGACGGGAACAACCGCGCGTTCGCGATGCACCGCTCCTGACCGACGCCGGCAACCACGGTCCGGCCCACCTCCCGGGGTGGGCCGGACCCTGACGAGAACCCCGATCGCCCGGATGGCGAGCGGGACGCCACTTCGCCTTTGAGGACCAACCTCTGGTGCACCGATTGGCATCGACGTACCAAAGCGAGCTTGTCGGTTTCAATGGTCTTGATCTGATCCCGGCGGCTTTGTCGACGCGGGTTCAGGCCCGGGGTTCGGCCGCGCTTGCCGCGAGGGTCTGGCCGATCACCGTGATCGTGTTGATCGCCGCGGGGAAGCCGGCGTAGACCGCGATCTGCATCGCCGCCTCCACCGCTTCCTGCGCCTGCCCGCCACTGGCCAGCAGCTCGCGCACCTGGGCGCGGCCCTGCGCCGTGGCGGGGCCGTGCACCCCGTGCGCCGCGATGCCGATCAGCGCCCGGGTGCGCGCTTCGAGGTCACGGCCGCCGAAGCCGAGGTCGGCCAGGCGCCGGCCCAGCTCCGGTGCCCCGGCGAGCGCCACGACCGGCGCCCCGGCAGCGGCGGACACCGAGGTGATCCCGCGAGCGTCGAAAACATCGAGCGTCACCGTCAACCCGCTGATCACTGCCGCGTCGCCGGCCGGCGCGGCCGACTCCAGCACGCTCGCGAGGATGTCGTGCGGGTCGCAGCCGACGTTCAGCGCGCCGTTGACGTGGAAGCCGAACTGGGGGCCCGCGGTGCCGAGCGCGGCCAGCACGGCCACGGTCACCAGCTGCCGGGTCGCCAGGCTGAGACCGGGCCGGTGGTAGACCTCGCCGTAGGCGAACTCGACGATGTAGCGGCCCAGGTCGGGCGCGATCGGCGCGAGCGCGTCGAGGATCGCCGGCCGTTCGGTACCGGCGATCTCGCTCAGCAGTCGCATGCCCCGCAGCTGCGGCGAGTCCTGGTCGGCCGGTGCGGTCACGATGGGTTCTCCTTCTGGGCTCACGTGGTCTCGCGCAGTGTGCGGGCGAACAGATCCAGCAGTGCGGTGGTGAACGCCGACATGTTCTGCGCCCGCTGATCGGATCCGGTCTCCACGATTTCGGTACGGATGGTCCCCGGCCCGGCGATCGCCAGCGCGGTGTATCCGGCCGGATGCCCGTACGGGCTCAGCGCCGGCCCGGCCGCGCCGCCCTCGCCGATGCCCCACTGCGCGCCGACCCGGTCGCGGAACAGCTCGGCCAGGCGCAGCACCAGCTCCGGGGTGGAGCCGCCGTACGGCTTGTGCTCGGCCTCGCCCATGCCGAGCAGCGCCTCGCGGATCGGATAGCTGTAGAGCACGCCGGCGCCGACCACGAACCGCGACGCCCCCGGATAGGTGAGCAGGCAGGCGCTGACCAGGCCGCCGGTGCTGCTCTCGGCGATCGCGACCTGTTCGTCGCGATCGATCAGCGCCTCGGCGATCTCGGTCACCAACCGGGCCTGTTCGGTGGACACGAACGTCATCCGGATTCCTCTCAGTGCTGCAGGGCGGGCTCGGGGCTGCGGTCCTGCAGCAGTTTGGCGACCGCGAGCGTGCGGTTCGGGCAGTCGAGCTTGGCCATGACGTTGGCCAGCAGTCGTTTCGCGCCGTGTTCGGAGATGCCGAGCCGGCGGGCGATCTGTTTGTTGGTCAGGCCGTCGACCAGCAGTTGAGCGGCCTGCTCCTCGCGCGTGGTCATTCTCGGCAGCGGCGTCGGCGTACCGGCCGGGCGGTGCTGCGCGACGAGCTTGACGGCGATGCGCTGCGGCATGGAGAACTCGCCGCGCTCGGCGCGGCGCACCGCGTCGCGCAGGGTTTCGGTGTCGAGATCGGCCAGCGGAAGCACCCCGGTGCTGCGCCCGGCGAGCGGGCCGAGCAGGTGCAGCTCGGTGTCGTCGACCAGGGTCAGGATCCGCACCGAGGACGCCAGCGGAATCAGCAGCGCCAGGTCGGCGGGGTCGAGCTCGCCGAGTGCGATGATCAGGATGGCCGAGGCGATCGCGGCGGCCGCGTCGATGGCCTGGTGCAGGCTGCCGATCAGCCGGTACGACCCGGAGCCGCCGACCGAGTCGAGCATCCGTCCGAGCCCGGCGCGGCGCAGCTCGTTGCGTAACCCGACGATGACACCCGGCGTGTCCTCATCTAATGAATGCATTGTTTACACCCCGTCTTTCAGGTGCCGAAGCCCGCGCTAGGTCCGCGCGATGAAGGTACGACGACGCCGACGCACCTTCCGCCGAATCCGGCGCCCCGACAGGAAGAAACCCATTCACCGTCGTCGACTCTAGCCGCCGCCCCTGTTTCCGGAGGCTCCATTCCGTGAACATGTAGTTAAAAACATGATCGAAGTATTGCGGCATTACGGTGACCCCTCAGGCTTCCGTACCCGGGGCGTGCAGCATGCCGATCCTAATGGCTTTGGAAACGACCAGCGTGCGAGTGGGGCAATCCATCTTGGCCATAATATTGGCGACAATCCTTTTGGCACCGTGCTCGGAGATCTCCAACTGGCGCGCGATCTGCTTGTTGCTCAGCCCCCCGACGAGCAGATGCAGCACCTGCCGCTCGCGCGGGGTCATCCGCACCGGGTGCGCGGCCGGCGGCGGCTCGCGCACCGCGGCCAGCAGGCTCGCCGCGAGCGCCGGCGGAATGACGATCTCCCCGCGCCGGGTACGTAGCAGAGCCTCGCCGACCGCCGCCGCGTCCAGCTCCCCCACGTCCAGATATCCGCAGCTCCTGGCCTGGGAGAGCTCGGTGAGCCGGCGCGGGTCGTCGCCCTCGAACAGGATCAGCACCTTCGCCCCGGCCGCCGTCGCGGCCGACACCGCCCGCCCCGCGTCGACCAGCACGTCCGGCAGCGCCACGATCAACACGCTCGACGCATCGGCCACCGCCGAGCGCAGCGCCCGCGGCAGGTCCGGCTCGGTGCGGACCCGGAACCGCGGACCGAGCGATTCCACCAGGCGTCCGATACCGAGGCGCTGCAACTCGTTGGCCACCGAGACGACCACCGCGAGATCATTTCCCGGACGATGATCGAGAGATGGATGCAATCGCGATATTTGCTCACTCAAGAAAGTTTCCCCGCAGTCACTGTTCCCCCGTCGACGGCGGATACGAAAACGCACCACCATCGATCAGCATCAGACCCGGAGTCTACGAGAAAACATTTCCGCCGAAAGAAGGGCCGGCGCCATCGCGACGCGCCGTTTCCGGCACGCACGAATGGCCGCCCCGTGATCGGGGCGGCCCGGAGCCGACCGGTTTCCCGGCCGGCTTCACAATCCGTTATCGCTCAGACCGCGACGCTTCGCGCACGCTCCTTCTCCAGGCGCAGATCGAGGGCTGCGTAGTCGGCATTGGCGCGCTCGATGGCCTGTTCCCGACTGATCACTGTCGGTAGTGCGAAGATCTCGACGATCCGGTCCAGCCGCTCCTCGAAGGAGCCGCCCACGACGTACACCGGGATGTCGAGCTCCTGCAGCGTCGTGAGCAGCATCTCATCGATGGTCGAGCGGAACTTCTCGTTCATCGGCCGATGCCCGTCGTCGGCGATGGGCAACTCATGTCGTAAATGGACGAAAGAGTCGTAGGTCTTCTTAACGTGCTGTTTGAAGGCAAACCCGAACTGCGCCACGACCTGTTCGAAGAACGCCATCTCGGCCGCACTGGTCGCCGGCGCGACACCGCCCGCCGCGGTGGCGTTCGGGTTCATCCCGTGCAGCACCCGCGCGGCGCCGTAGAGCCACTCCTGCAACGACGAGCCGTCGGAGATGAAGCGCTCGCCCAGCAGCGCCTCGTGCACCGCCCGCCCGACGTGCCGGCGCATCATCAGCTGCACGAACTCGGCCGGGGTGACCTCGGCCAGCGCCTTGCCGGGCACCGCCTCGGGCATGATCTCCCGGATCGCCTTGGCGAGCGTGCGCGGCACTCCGGTGTAGTGCGACAGAGCCATCACGGTCCGGGTCTTGCCGGACGAATAGGTACCTGACACGGCGATCTTCATTGACACTCTCCTGTGGTGGGCAGTGCTCACGACGCGGCGACGTTGCCTGCGGGAAGCTCATGGGCGAAGGACGCGCGCAGGGCCACGCCGGCGCAGTTGGCGGTCACCGCGACCTCACGCCAGCGGCCACCACGCAGGTCGACCAGGTGTTTGCCGGTCACCGCCGCCTGGGTGGTGACCGGCCCGGCGATCGGCCGCTGCGGCCGCTCGGCGCGCAGCACGGTCTTGACCATCCACAGCGTGTTGCTGTCCTGGCGGCGCAGGCTGTCGAGTTCGTACATCATGATCTGGGCCAGCTGCAGGTTGACCACGAAGCAGTCCAGCAGCGACCAGCTCGGCTGGTAGTCGCCCTCGAGCCCCTCGCTCGGGCGCCGCGGCCCGGTCTGCTCCAGCGTGACCCGGGCGGTGGAGCGCAGGCCGGCCAGATCCACCTCGACGTTCTCGATGCGGTGCCGCTGCGCCTGGAAGCCTTCGCCGTAGTACCGGTCGCCGGCATCGCCGAGCACGGCGCTCAGGTCGTCGAACCGGCCGCCGGAGGCGTCGTGGCGGGCCACCGGGTGCACGATCTCGTAGCGCGCGCTCATCGCCCCGATCCGGCTCTGATAGGTCGAGACCGCGGTGCCGTCGCCGGAGGCCGCGCAGCCGATCAGCTCCGCCGACCCGGCCAGGCCGGTCAACTCCTCCTGCGGCTCACTGCCGGCGCGCAGGGTCACCTTCCGGATCCAGGCCTGGCGCTGCATCGTCGCGTCCAGCCCGTAGGCCTGGGTCAGGTGCGCCTCGCTCAGCTGCGCGCCCAGCACCAGCATGTCCATCGTGCTCAGGTGCGGGCGCAGATCGGCGTCGGCCTTGCGCGACCAGTCACTGGGGTAGGCGACGTCGACGCGCGCGCTCGTGCCACCGGTCCCGGGCCCACCGACATTGACATCAACACCGCGGACGCCGTACGTCGCCCGCCGGTACCCGCTGGCGAAGAAACGCCCGTGCGCCGGGCCCAGGTAGTCGTCCACGTCGTCGAGTCGCAGCAGCATGCCCACCGCCGCGGTCATGACGGGCTCCCGACCGGTACGCCCAGCGCGCCGGCCACCCGCTCGTACGCCGCGACCAGGTCGTCGACGGTGCGCACGTCGGCGATCTCGGCGAGCCCGGCCACGAACGGGTCGCCGCCGACCACGCCCTCCAGCTGCACGATCAGCCGCGCGAGCATCAGCGAGTTGAGGCCGATGTCGTGCAGGCGGGCCGTGCCGCGCACCTGCGCGGTGTCCTCGTCCTCCTCCAGGAGAAGGGCCTCGATCTCGGCGACGACCGCGGCGCGTACCTCAGTGATCTTCAGCATGTGATGCCTCCATCGACGACGAGCGTCTGACCGGTGATGAACGAAGAGGGTGCGGAACAGAGGAAGAGCACGACCTCGGCGATCTCGGCGACCGAGGCCAATCGGCCCAGCGGGGTACGGCGGGTGATCCGCTCGCGGTTCTGCGCGCTCACCGCGGCGGTCATGTCGGTGTCGAAGAACCCGGGGACCACCGAGTTGACCCGGATCCCGAGCGGCCCGAGCTCGCGGGCCAGGCTGCGGCCGAAGCCGTCCAGGCCGGCCTTGGCGCCGGCGTAGACCGAGACGCCGCGAAAGCCGCGGATCGCGTTGATGGACGAGACGTTGACGATCGCGCCGCCGCCGGTGCGGCTCATCACCCGGGCCGCCGCCTGGGCCAGCACCATCGGCGCCACCAGGTTCACCGCGACCAGTTCCTCCACGCGCGCGGTGGCGTGGGTGAGCAGCAGCTCCTGATGCAGCAGGCCGCCGTTGTTGACCAGGATGTCCAGGCCGCCGAAGTGCTCGGCCGCCCGGGCGACCACCCGGTGCAGCTCGCCGGTGTCGCGCAGGTCCGCCGGCGACCACCAGAGCTCGTCGGGGTACTTGTCGCGCAGTTCCTCCAGCGCCGGCGTGCTGGAGCGGCTGAAGGTCGCCACCCGGGTGCCCTCGGCCAGCAGTCGCTCGGCCACGGCCAGCCCGAGACCCCGGCTGCCGCCGCTGATCAGCGCCGTACGGGGCCGGTCGGGCGCGCTCACCGCGCCACCCGGATCTTCTTGAACCGCTCCGAGTGCTGGTCCGCGCCGGAGACCTCGATCAGTTGCGGCACCTTGAAGCGTTCGAGCCGGCTGCGGCAGTGCGCGCGCACCCGGGCGCGCACCGCCTGCGGGTCCTCCGGCTCGGCCAGGCGCAGCACGGCCTTGACCACCATGCCGGTGACCGGGCTGGGCTGCCCGCTGACCGTGGCGTCGGCGACGTTGGGCACCTCGAGCAGGACGTTCTCCACCTCGGTGGGGTACACCTTCTCGCCGCCGACATTGATGATCTCGGAACGGCGCCCGAGGATGTGCACGTACTCCCCGTCCACCTCGACGACGTCCTGGGTGTTGAAGTAGCCCTCGTCGTCGAAGGGCGCCGGCGCGTTGAGATAGCCGAGCATGGCCATGTCCGACTTCACCCACAGGATGTCGTCGACGATCTTGTACGCGAACCCGGCGCTGGCCCCGAGCTTGACCCACAGCGTGCCGTCGTCACGGGACCGGGTCGGCACGATACCCACCTCGGAGAGCCCGTACGTCTGCTTGAGGCGCACCTGCGGCAGGGCCGCGCGCAGCCGCTGCAGCGTCGGCAGCGGCATCGGCTCGGTGCCGTAGGTGATCAGGCGCAGCGACGAGGTGTCGTAGCGCTCCAGCGCCCCGGAGATCAGCACCATGTTCAGAAACGTCGGCGTGGTCGGCAGCACCTCGACGCGCTGGGCGGCGATGGCGGCGAAGATGCTGTCCGGGGTGCGCTGCGCGACGGTCACCACCGCGCCGCCCTGGCTGAGGGTGTGAAACAGCGTGTTGATGCCCCCGATGTGGTCGAGGTTGAGAAACGACAGGATCCGCTGCGCCCGCCGGGGTTCGCCGTAGCGGGCCAGGACCTTGCCGAAGTCCAGGACCGAGGCCTTGCTGCGCCCGGTGGTCCCGGAGCTGAACAGGACCAGCCCCGGGCGGCCGGCCTGGCGCAACCTGCGGTACCACTCGTGGTCGGCGCGCCGGCCGGTGCGCTGCAGGACCCGCTCGCCGGTCGTGTCGACCGTGATGGTTACCTCGGCTTGGGCCACGTCCAGAAACTCGGCCCGCTTGGCCGCCGGCAGACTCGTCAGCGGCACCACCACGGTGTCCAGGTCGATCAGTGCCAGCATCCCCGCGCAGGTATGCAGCGACGACGAGCCCTCAAGCGTCACCACGTCACCGGCGCGCACGCCGTGCGCGCTCAGGAACTCCCGCCAGTTCCGCACGGCGTCGAGCAACTCGGTATAGCTGGCCGGCTGGTCGAAGACCACGGCATCGGCCGCGTCGAAGCGTTTCAGTCGGTCCAGGAATGAATCATTCACTACGAACTCCCCAAGGTGTCGAAATCGTCGAGCGCCTCGTGGAAAAATTACCGGTGACGATCGATCGGCCACAATGACTATCAGTTCGCCTTTGGGGAGACTCCCGGTGGGATAGCCGAACGGCTACCCCGGCGGCATTCGCACACGGCAAGCCGAACGGGCGGGCCACCGGTTCCATCCGGTGACCCGCCCATTTCCGACGCGAGTCGTCAGCCGTTCACGAACGCCATCATCGGCGCCGGCCACCGCGTGCCGGCCGCCTCGAAGTCGGCTTCCAGCAGCTTGCGGTCGTCGTCGCTGAGCACCAGGTCCAGCGCCTTGACGTTCTCGTCGATCCGCTCCGGGCGGGTGGTGCCCGGAATCGGGACCGACCCCTCGACGGCCTGCAGCACCCAGGCCAGGGCGACCTGAGCCGACGTGGCATCGTGGCGCGCGGCCACCGTCTTGACCCGCTCCACCATTTCCCAGTTGTGCGCGAAATTGTCCCCCTGGAAACGGGGTGCGACCCGCCGGAAATCATTTTCCGCCAGGTCCTGCAGCGAATTGATGGCACCGGTCAGGAATCCGCGCCCGAGCGGCGCGTACGGCGTGAAACCGATGCCGAGTTCCTGGATCACCGGCACGACCTCGGCCTCCACCTCCCGGCTCCACAACGAGTGCTCCGGCTGGATCGCCGCGATCGGGTGCACCCGGTGGGCCCGGCGGATCGTCTCCCCGGAGGCCTCACTGAGCCCCAGGTAGCGAACCTTGCCAGCGGTGACCAGCTCGGCCATCGCGCCGACCGTCTCCTCGATCGGCACCTGCGGGTCGACCCGATGCTGGTAGTACAGGTCGATGTAGTCGGTGCCGAGCCGGGTCAGGGAAGCGTCGACGGCTTCCCGGACGTGCTCGGGCCGGCCGTCGGGCACCCGCGGCGGCTGCTCCCAGGAGTAGGTGCCGAACTTCGTGGCCAGCTGCACCTGCTCGCGCCGGCCGGCCAGGGCCTTGCCGAGCAGCACCTCGTTCGTCTTCGGCCCGTAATGATCGGAACTGTCGAAGAAGGTGATCCCGCGGTCCAGCGCACGATGCACGGTGGCGATCGCCCGGTCCTCGCCGATGGTGCCGTACCCGAAGGTCAGCCCCATGCAGCCGAGGCCCAGGGCCGAGACCTCCAGGCCCTGCGTGCCCAGCAACTGTCGACGCACTGTCTTACTCCTTCTGTGGTGGTGTCGCGATCCGCCGTGTCACGGTCAGATCGTCACCGTCGTCCCGTCGAAGCGGGTGACGGTGATGGCGCTCTTCTCCAGGTAGAGCGCACGCTGTTCGCGCATCAGGTCGATGGCGATCTGTTCGCCGAAGGTGAAGGCGGCCGCGTTGTCGGAGCGGTAGTGCACCCCGGCCGAGCTGCGGCCCGCACCGATGTTGCCGGCCAGCTTGTTGAGCTCGCCGCCGACGGTGAGCCGGTCGCGGTCGGCTCCCTCATACGGCACCAGACTCGTCCCGTCCGGCCCGGGCACCACCGGGTCGGACAGCACGTACGACTCGTTGAACCAGGCCTTGAGCACCGTCACGCAGGCGCCGGCCACCGTGGAGTGCCCGCTCTGATAGGCCGGGCTCATCGGCGAGCCCTCCGGGAACGACTGGGTGAGCAGGTACGACCCGTACTTGGCGCGGCTGCGCTGCAGCACCGGCGAGGTGAGCAGGTCGTCGTGGACCAGCCCGGGGTAGCGGCCCTGCCGCAGGTGCACGTCGACGCGCCCGCACAGCTCCTCCGGGCGGATCCGGCGGTGCACCTTGAACTGCTGGAACTCGGTGTGCTTGATGGCCCGGATCGCCACGTCGGCGAGCAGGCTGGTCAGATGCGGGGTACCGAAGGAGTTGAAGCCCATCTGGTTCGCCGACCGGAAGTACGGGTTGCCCGCGTCCTGCAGGCTCGCCGGGTAGTCGGTGGAGCCGAGCAGGATCAGGGCGGCGAACAGGTACGCCTGGTAGAGCACGTCGAAGTGGGTGTAGTGGGCCATGTCCCGGCCGTTGAACACGTACCGCTGGTGGGCGAAGTCGCGCACCGTCGCCACGTTCGCGCCGTTCTGCACCGCGAGCCACTCGGCGAACGAGCCCAGGTAGTCCACCCCGGGCGCCACCGTGTCGTGCAGCTGCGGGATGCGTGAGATGCCGAACTGCACCGGCTTGAGCAGGAACTGGGAGATGAACGGCCCGGCCTCGGCACCGGGCAGCCCGGAGCGGAACAGCGTGCCGGGGGTCACCCGGCCACCGCTGCGCGGACCGCGAAAGCCCGCGTAGCGCGACAGATCACCGGCTGCCTCGGCGGCCAGCGACGAACCCTCGTACTCGGTGAAGGGCAGGTCGCGCAGCAGGGCCAGCCAGTAGAGCTCGGCCAGCTCGGCGGCGGTCTCGGCGCCGGCGACGCCCGGCGCGGGCGGCACCACCAGGCCGTGGGTGTCGGCGCCCATCAGCTCGAAGGAGAAGGCGCCCTGCGGACCGAGCTGCTTGCGCGCGTTGGCGGCGCCGGCCGGCACCGCGGCGAACTGCGCGGGCTCACCGGTGGCCAGCGCGTGCAGCAGCGCGTCGTGCGCCTGGTGCTGCACCTCGCCGAGCTCGTTGTGCGGCAACCCCTTGGTGTAGGTCGCCAGGTACGGATGGGCCTGCTCGTCACCGTTGTCGGGGTGCGCCGGGAAGCGGTGTGGGTAGTCACGGGCCGCCGCCTCGATCCGCAGCGCCCGCCCGGCCGCGGCGCGCTGGACCGGATCGGCGAACGCGCGCGCCGAGCCGGCGGTGGGCCCGCCCGGCTGCGCGGCCTGTCCGGCCCGCGGCAGACCCGCGAGCCCGGCGACGACGGCGCCGCCACTGGCCGCCGCGCCTTTGAGCAGAGACCTTCGATGCGATTTCACTGGGATCACTCCTGGATCGATCGGCCGGCCTCCCGAACAAAATTCCATCTCCAACGTTGGAGTTAGCCTAGAGACGCACCTGAGCGGCTGTCAACGACACCGTTGGAGTTAGAGTTCGGAGATGGCCTGGGACATTGCTGAGACCCGTCGGCGGCTGCAGGCAGCCGCTACCGAGGAGTTCGCCGAACACGGCCTCTCCGGTACGACGGTGGATCGGATCGCGCGACGAGCCGGGGTCAACAAGGAGCGGCTCTACCACTACTTCGGGGACAAGGAAAAGCTCTTCGAGCTGGTGCTGCAGGACGAACTGGCCCGCATCGCCAAGGCCGTGCCGCTGGCGTCGGTGCGCGACCAGGACGTGGGCGAGTTCGCCGGCCTGGTCTTCGACTACCACCTGCAGCACCCGCAACTGGTGCGGCTGCTGCACTGGGAGGGCCTGACCTACACCGGCTCCACGGCCGGGCACGCCGAGCGCACCCGCTACTACCGGGAGAAGGTCGAGGCCTTCGCGGCCGGCCAGAGCCAGGGCCGGCTCGCCGTCGACATCGAGACCGCCCACCTGGTGTTCATGGTGATCGCCCTGGCCGCGTGGTGGTTCGCCGCACCCCAGGTGATCGCCATGCTCACCGGCGGCGCCGGCGACAGCGCCGCCGAGCGCGCCCAGCAACGCCAGTCGCTGATCACCGCGGCCCGCCGGCTGGCGACCCCGGACCCGGCCGCGGGCTGAGCGGCGCCGCTCACACCATCGACGGCGAGCTCGCGAACGCCCGGATGCTCTCGGCCATGTAGTCGACCATCTCGGCGGTCAACCGCGGGTGTACGCCCACCCAGAACGTCTGCTCGGTGATGACGTCACTGTTGGTCAGCTCACCGCTGATCCGGTACTCGGCGTCGCGGTAGGCCGGATGACGGGTCAGGTTGCCGCCGAACAGCAGCCGGGTGGCGATGCGCCGCGACTCCAGGAAAGCCACCAGCTCGCCGCGCTCGAACGGCGCGCCCGGCGCGATCGTGATGACGAACCCGAACCAGCTCGGATCGCTGCCCTCGGTGGCCTGCGGCAGCAGCAGGTGCGGGGTGCCCTCGAGCGCGCCGCGCAGCTGCTTCCAGTTGCGCCGGCGCGCCTCACTGAGCCGCGGCAGCTTGGCCAGCTGGGTGAGACCGAGAGCGGCCTGCAGGTCCGAGGACTTCAGGTTGTAGCCGATGTGCGAGTAGGTGTACTTGTGGTCGTAGCCCGGCGGCAGGGTCCCCATCGTCCACTCGAAGCGCCGGCGGCAGGTGTCGTCCTCGGCCGGCGGGCACCAGCAGTCGCGGCCCCAGTCCCGGATCGACTCGATCACCCGGGCCAGGCGCACATTGTTGGTCGTCACACAGCCGCCCTCGCCGGTGGTGATGTGGTGCGCGGGGTAGAAGCTGCACGTCGACACGTCACCGAACGTGCCGGTCAGCCGGCCGCGGTAGGTCGAGTCCAGTGCGTCGCAGTTGTCCTCGACCAGCCAGAGTCCGTGCGCCGCGCTGATGTCCTTGATCTCTTGCGCGGCGTACGGGTTCCCGAGCGTGTGTGCCAGCACGATCGCTCTGGTCCGCGGCGTGATCGCCGCCTGCACCAGCTCCGGTGTCGTGTTGTAGGTGCCCAGCTCCACATCGACGAAGACCGGCACCATGCCGTTCTGCAGGATCGGATTGACCGTGGTCGGGAACCCGGCCGCGACCGTCACCACCTCGTCACCGGGGCGCAGGCGCCGCTCGCCCAGCGCCGGCGAGGTCAGGCTGGTCACCGCGAGCAGGTTCGCCGACGACCCCGAGTTGGTCAGGTGGGCCTTGCGCAGACCCAGCGTGCGGGCGAACTCGCGCTCGAAGCGCTGGCTGGCCGGACCGGCCACGATCCGCAGTTGCAGGGCCGCCTCGACCAGCGCGACCCGGTCGTCCTCGTCGAGCACCGCGCCACCGGTCAGCAGCGGGGTGACGCCCGGCACGAACTGCTCTTGCACATCGGCGGTCTGGTGGTACTTGCGGACTGCCTCCAGGACGTCCTGATATCCGTCCTCGATCATCGGAATCTCCTCTGGCTCGGGCGGGCGTTCAGACAGTGACGGGACTGGCCGCGGGCAACAGCGCGGCCACGGTGGCGGCGACCGCGGCGACGCCGGGCCGCTCGGCCAGTTCGTCGCGCAGACTCCGCGAGACCTGCGCCGGCGCCGGATCGCCCAGCAGCCGCCGCACCGCGCTGCGCACGCTGTCGACGCCGACCTGCGCCGGGGCCAGCCACTCGCCGGCGCCGACCGCGGCGATCTGCTGGGCGTGCTGGTACTGCACACACATCTGCGGCAGCACCAGCTGCGGCAGGCCGGTGACGATCGAGGCCATCGTGCTGCCCGCGCCACCGTGGTGGATGGCCAGCGCACAGGTGGGCAGCAGCTGGCGCAACGGCAGGCGGCGCTCGACCCGCACGTTGCCCGGCAGGTCGGTGCCGACGCTGAGCCGATCCGCCGCCGCGACCACCAGCTCGACCTCGGTGCCGGCCAGCGCCTCGATCACCGTGGAGACCACATCGTTGTGCTCACCCAGGATCGGGATGTTGCCCAGCGTCACGCAGATGCGCGGGCGTTCCGGCTCCCGCAGCAGCCAGGGCTGCAGCTCCACCGATCCGTTGTAGGCCACGTAGCGCATCGGCAGGGCGCCGGGCGGCGACTGCACGGCCAGCCCGGGCGGGCAGACATCGATCCACCGCGGATCCCCGACCGGGTCGCCGCCGAGTTTGCCGCGCAGGCCCGCCAGCGCGTCGAACGCCGCCAGATCGATCTCCGGCGGGGGCAGCAGGCCCCAGCTGTGCAGGATCGAGGGAATGCCGAGCGCGGCCGCGGCCAGCGGCGCGGCGTAATCCCAGGACGGATGCACGATCAGGTCGGCGCGCCAGGCCAGGGCCGTCTCGAGGACCTTGTCGACGCTCGCCTCGGCCAGCGGCACGTAGAACTCGAGCACGTGCTCGACCAGGGCCTCGGTCGTCTGGCTCTGGTGCGCCGGCGCCGGATCGTCGTGCGCCGACTGGATCAGCACGTCACCGATCGAGATCGCCGGAAGACCCGCGCCGACCGCCGCCGCAACCAGCGAGGCCGGCACCGCGGCGAGCACGTCGTGGCCGGCGTTGCGCAACGCCCACGCCAGCGGAACCATCGGAAAAAGATGTCCGTAATTGGGACAACTGGTCACCAGGACTCGCACAGCCGACCCACTCCCCCGACTATAAATACCCGTCCGAGCGACTCACCGAAAATGGTGGACGTCGCTTCTTTAATGCTTCGAGGAGCACCGTAAAGGGCATTCGGACAATGGGTCAACGACTCAAAAAGAGGCCGCCGGGCGGGGTAGCTGATCGGCTACCCCGCCCGGCTCGACGCTCATTCGACGACGTTCAGCACCAATTTTCCGGTGGTCCGGCCGCCCTGGCCGACCGCGTGCGCCTTGGCCGCCTCGGCCAGCGGGAAGACCTGGTCGACGTGCACCCGCAGCGCACCGGACTCGACCAGGGCGCTGAGCGCCTCCAGACCCACCCGGTCCGGCTCGACCAGAAACGACTTCACCCGTACGCCACGCTGCTGCGCGGCGGCGATCAGATCGTCGCCGAGCCGGCCGATCACGGTGATCAGCAGGCCGCCCGGCCGCAGCGTCGCCAGCAGCGGCGCGGTGTTCGCCCCGCCGAGCAGGTCGAGCACCACGTCCTGGTCACGCACCACCGACCCGACCTCGGCCGTGCGGTAGTCGACCGCGTGATCCACGCCCACCCCGGCGAGAAAGTCGTGCTTGCCCGCGGAGGCCGTACCGGTCACCTCGGCACCCAGATGCTTGGCCAGCTGGCACGCCAGGTGCCCGACACCACCGGCCGCGGCCGTCACCAGAACGTTCTGACCAGGGCGGACGTCGGCCACCTCGACCAGCGTCTGCCAGGCGGTCAGCCCGGCCAGCGGCAGCGCCGCCGCCTGCACGAACGACAATCCGGCCGGCTTGCGGGCCAGCTGACGCGCCGGCGCCGTCACGTACTCGCCGTAGCCACCGGCCTGCCGCGGGAACCACAGCAGCCCGTACACCTCGTCGCCCGGCTCGAACCGGGTGACCCGCGGCCCGTCCACCACCACACCGGCCACGTCCCAGCCCTGCACGAACGGCGGCTCCCCCAGCCCACCGGGCGGAAAGACCCCCGCGCGGATCTTCCAGTCGACCGGGTTGACCCCGGCCGCGTGCACCTTGACCAGCACCTCCGTCGGCAGCGGCACGGGCCGGTCAACCTCGGCCAGGCGCAACACCTCGGGGCCCCCGACAGCGCTGGTCTGCACAACCCTCATCGTTTCGGACACGTCTCTCCTCGATCGTCGGCAATGCGGTTCAGAAGGCGGCATTTCCGCACTTCCGGGATCCAGCCACGACATTTCTCGATGACGGCGCATGGATGAATTCGGCGAAGTCCGCCACGCCGGATCAATGATCCGCGGGACCCACGCGCAATCGATGCTTGTTTATTACCGGAACGAAAGTCAAGGCGGCCCCGGTTATGAACCAGAACACATCCGGCAGTTCTTCCGTCGCGCGTGTCAGCATCCCGCTGGAGGCAACGAGCGTCGCCGCGCGATCAGCAGCAACGCCAGCAGTGGAGCCCCCGCCGCGGTAGCCAGGAGAGCATCGGCCGTGCCGAACCGGTCCGCCACCGCGCCCGCCACGGATGCACCGACGGCCACGGCGCCCAGCCCGGCCGCGGTGATCGTGGTGAACGCCTCGACCGTGTGACCGGGCGGAGCCAGACGTCCGACCAGGCTGTATCCGAGCACGCCCGCCGGGCCGAGACAGCTCCCGAGGGCGAGCAGCGAGACAGCAAACGTGACGGGCGTGGCCGCCTGCGATGCCGCACCGAGCGCAACCGCACAAAGGACCGTCAGTACGGCCATCCGCACGGCCGGACGACCGCCCTGCAGCCGGGTGCCGGCCAGCATGGCCCCCGAAAGGCTGCCGGCGGAAACTGCCGCGTACATGAAACCGGCATAGCCGGTGAAGCGCGCGGCAGCCGACACCTGGACCACCCCGAAGATCACTCCGTGCCCGACGGCGAACAGTAGCGCCGTGCGTACTCCGGGGCTGGCCAGCGCACCGGCCAGATCATCGCGGCGGCCTTCGCCACGCCAG
This sequence comes from Actinoplanes sp. L3-i22, assembly GCF_019704555.1. Taxonomy (NCBI): domain Bacteria; kingdom Bacillati; phylum Actinomycetota; class Actinomycetes; order Micromonosporales; family Micromonosporaceae; genus Actinoplanes; species Actinoplanes sp. L3-i22. Next base: position 4,397,371 of record NZ_AP024745.1, on the reverse strand, counting down.
GCTCGAGAAGCGCTGCTGGTCGCCAGGATCACGGTGCCGGCAGCGAAAAGCACCGCACACAGCAGGATCGCCACAGCCGGACCGGTGGCCGGCACGATCGCCGTCAGCAGCAGCGGGCCCAGCAGCACAGGTGCCTCGAACAGCACGGACGACAGGGTCATCGCCGCGGGAAGCAACCGCGGGGGCACCAGCCCAGGCCACAACGCACGCAGACTTGCATTCACCTGCGGCTCGCAGGCACCGCTCAGGAAGGCACACACCAACACCGTGGGGACCGCACCAGAGCGACCGGCAACCACCAGGCCGATCATCGCGAACGATTGCGCACCGGTTGCCGCGAGCAGCACCCAGGTCTGCCCGAACCGATCGATCAACCGGCCCTGAACCACCATGCCGACAGCAGTCCCCGCGCCGAGCATGCCGACTGCCAGACCCGCCGTCGCGAATCGCCCTTGCGAACGCTGCACCAGCAGCAGCACCGCAAGATTGAGCATGCCGATCGGCATGGATGCGATCACCGCGCCGGCGGTCGGCCGGCGCACGCCGGGCCGGCGGAGAACAGTGCGGAACGCGCCCGAAGCCAACCGGAGTCACTTCCCAACAAGTGAGAGGTCACCGGTGTCCGGACGGGCACCGCGCACGGTCACGACGGACGCACCGTGGCGCAGCATTCAGAGAACACCGCAACGCCGTGCGCCGCAACCCCGGGCACCACAGCTGTCGTCGGGCGCCGGCGCGATCTCCGAGTGTCCGATTCGGTATTGACACCTATGCGCGGCCAGATTTAGCTTTCCGTGCTCCTGTCGTGCAGTCGCAGGCGTCACCGACATCCCGCGATTACGCGTACGCCGCGAAACGGGGAGGACACGCATGCGCGCTCGTCTACGGGGTCGCACGCCGGGACACGTCATCGGCAAGGCCGGATTCCGGGCGCTCGCCGTCCTCGCCGTGCTCGTCACGACCGGCGGCGCCCAGGCCGCGCCCCGCATGGCCGTCGCCGGGGCATCCACCAAGGCCGACGGCCCGGCCGTCGTGCTGCCGAAGATCGACTGCGCGGCCCTCGCCGGGCAGGACCTGTCGACAACGCCCGAGGCGCCGGCGGTCATCGGCTCCGCGACCGAGGCGACCTCGCCGGACGGCTCACCGGCCTGCGAGGTCAAGGGCACCGTGGCGCCACAGATCCAGTTCGACGTCTTCCTGCCCACCACCACCTGGCGGCAGCGGTACCTGCAGCTGGGATGCGCCTCGCTCTGCGGAAACATCGACTTCTACGCCGACGCGGCCGACGGGTGCGTGCCGCTCAACCGCGGCGACTTCGTCCTGGCCACCAACAACGAGGGCCACGTCGGCGTCGCCGGCTTCGACGCCACCTTCGGCGCCGACCCGCAGCTGCGCGTCGACTTCGGCTACCGGTCCGACCACGTCGTCGCGCTCGTCGCCAAACGACTCATCACGCTCTTCTACGGACAGGGCCCGCGCTACTCGTACTTCGACGGCTGCTCGCAAGGCGGCCACCAGGGGCTGACCGAGGCGCAGCGCTACCCGCACGACTTCGACGGCATCGTCGCCGGCGCCCCGGCGTCGCTGCTCACCTCGCTCATCGTCTGGTCCACCGGCTGGCACGCCACCGCGAACACCGACGCGCAGGGCCGGCCCATCCTGACCGCCGCCAAGCTGCCCGCCCTGCACGAGGCCGTGCTGCGCGAATGCGACGCCCGCGACGGCCTGACCGACGGCCAGATCGACGACCCGCGGGCCTGCGCCTTCGACCCGCGCAGCCTGCGCTGCCCGACCGGAACCGACAGCGACACCTGCCTCACCGACGCGCAGATCGAGGCCGTACGCAAGCTGTACGACGGGCCCCGCGACGAACACAACCGGCGGATGTACCCGGGCGGCGAGCCCGTCGGCTCGGAAGCCAACTGGGCCCACTGGGTCACCCCGACCGCCGCCGGCGCCCCGGCCGTGGCCGAGGCCAACGCGACCAACGCGCTGAAATACCTCGCCTACCCGTCGGCCCGGCCGACGGCGACCCTGCAGGACCTGCGTTTCGACGCGGCGACGTTCCACGAGATCTACCAGCGGGCCGGCATCTACGACGCGAGCGACCCCGACCTGACGGCCTTCCGCGCCGCCGGCGGCAAACTCCTGCTCTGGCACGGCTGGGCCGACCCGGCGATCTCGCCCTACGGCACGATCGCCTACTACCACGCCCTGACCGAGCGCATGGGCGGGACCGCCGCCACCCAACGCTTCGCCCGGCTGTTCATGCTGCCCGGCGTCGCCCACTGCGGCGGCGGTCAGGGACCGGACACGATCGACGCGCTCACCCCCACCCTCGCCTGGGTCGAGACCGGCGTCGCCCCCAGCCGGCTGGTCGCCACGAAAAACCAGGACGACCTTGCCGTACGGACTCGGCCGGTCTACCCCTATCCGACTGTCGCCCGCTACGACGGCACCGGCAGCACCGACGACGCGGCGAACTTCGCACCGGCCCCGCCGCCCACCCGCTACCAGGACGACATCGCCTGGCTCGGCTCGTTCCGCTCCGGCTACGAACAGACCTGCACCTGGCACGACGGCCACTGGACCTGCACCCCAGCCCGAAAGCCCAGCTAGTGCGTCTCCACTAACGTTCACTGAGTTGGAGAAAACGTTCGAAAAATCAACGGGTCCGGGAGGGCTCCGGTGGGGGATCGAGCGCGGCCGCCAGCGGCAACACCTGGGCAATGATTCCGGATACCTGACCGGGATTGACGCGCCCGCGCCGCACGATGATCAGATCAGTGCCCCGCACCCGCCAGGACGACGGCACGGTGCCGGCCAGATGTGCTTCGATCAGGGCCGGCGGAAGCCATCGTGGATCGGCGGTCCGGACCCGGAAGGCCCGGTCGAAGTCGGGCCGTCCGGTCGTGGCACCGGTGCCGAGCAGCCGAGACACCGTTGCCCGCGGCTCCACCTCGGTGTCCGGCAGCGAGAGCCGCAGGACGGCCACCGCCGCCACGAAGAAGGTGGTGTTCGTGTCGGCGTCGGTCACCGCGCACTCCGCCACCATCACGCGACGGCCCTGCGCCACACCGGACACGGCGAATCGCAGTTCTCCCGGCACGTTCCGGTGCCAGGAGACCACGGGCCGGTCGGCGAAGATCCAACCACGCTGGTCGGCCCACCGCTGCCACCGCTGGCGCTCCCGGCGGCCATGACGACGCTGGATCACCGCGACCACGGCGACGAGCGCGATCATCAACACGCAGAGCAGGCTGCCCAGGGCAATGATCGACTCATCCACCGCGGGTCCGGCGAGCCGCCGCTGCGGTGATGACGAAGCCACCGAGGGCATCGCCCACGGCCAGCACGACGCCGAACACCGAGAACATCCCGGCGACGCCGAGGCCGAGCGTGACGACCGCCAACGCCACGGTCACCGCGCCCAACCGCAGCCAGGTCAGGACGCCGGCGACGCGGGCGAGACCGTGATGGCCACGCATCAGGGCAATCATCGCCAACAGCGTAAGCACGACGCCGACAACGGCCGACACACCCATCACGGCGAACGGCGCGGCCTGCGCGGCGGTGAAACCGCCGTCGCGGTAGCTGATCCACGCCGTCGCACCCAGCCAGGCAAGCAGGGCATCGGCCAGCGCGGCCGCGGCAATCATGACCGCGAGCAGCGTGTTTCGACCGTTCTCGGTGCGCGAGGCCGTCATGCGGTGCCCGCCGGCGGCCAGTGCTTGTGGAAGAAGCCGCTGTCGTCGAACTTCTGCCGCAGCGTGTTGTTGGCTGAGGTGCACGTCCGTCGGAGGGTCTCGCAGCCGACGATCAGCGCCACGGAGGCGGTCACGGCCGCGCCGGCCGCGATGAACGGCGCCGCCGGCAGGCCGATGATCGTGGCGCTGGAGGCCAACGCGCTGATCAGGCCGATTGCCAGCGCGACCAGGGCTCCGGCCAGGCCGGTCCAGAACAGGAAGATTCCGCCGTGCAGTTGGTCCAGCGCCGTGGACAGGCCGTCGGTGATGGTCGTCTTGATCTTCTCAAGCGCGGCTTTCTGCAGCGGCAGCATCTGGCGGTACGCGTTCGCGGCGTCCCCGTCCCATTTGTCGTCGACGATGAGCAGGCCGGCGTCGGCGGCCTGGACCTGGCCACTGACCGGCACCCCGACCCGTTCGGTCCAGGCAGTCGCGGTCGTCGACAGGGCGGACAGCGAACCCATGTTGGACAGCACGATGCCGAGGTTGTCCCAGATGCGCCGCAGGAACGCACAGAAGTCGTCCCAGCCCTTGCGAATCGTTGCCTGCATCGGGCCCGGGAGGTAACCCACCTTGTCGTCGATCGAGCTCTGCAGCTCGGTCGTCTTGCCATCGATGCGGTTGATCGTCGAATGGATGCGTTCGAGAAGGACGGGCTGCATGCTGCTACTCACGGACTTCCCACACTCCCTTGAGGTCTCGTGCGGCACGTTCGTCGTTCGTCTCGTACTCGTAGGCGACCTTGTCGAGTTTGGTGCTCAACCCGCTGTACACCTCACTCGCCTCCTGCAGCAAGGTCACCACCTTGAGCTGAAGCTCTGTGTAGGTGTCGAGCAGCCCGGTCGACAACGACGCCCAGGACATCTCCCCGGACCCCAAGGTCAGCAGACTCGCCTCGTGCGCGGCCTGTCGAGTCACCGCCGCGACCTGCTCCCATGAGGCGGCATCGCTGCGCAACGCGTCCAGCGCGACTTTCAAGGTCATCGGCCGGCCATCCCGAACCGACGGGCGAACCCGAACGGATCCTGCATCACCCACTGCGCCTCGCCCAGCGGACTGTCAGCGATCAGTCGCTGCACCCCGTGTGCCGCGACCTGCTCGTAGGCCGCCCGGAACGCCGCGGACAGCTGCCGCGTCAGGTTGGCATGATGAGCATCCCGCAGCCATCGCCGGTCGAATCGCACAGCCACCACCTCACCACCTCCGGTCAACTCAACGCTCACCTCGCGGTGCCGGCTGTGCCCGACATGGGTCGCATCCAGGGTCTGCTGCAGCCTGCCGGAGACCTCGTCGAGGCCACGCTCGATCGACTCGACTACCTCCAGCAACGCCACCAACGCGGCTTCCCGGTCAGCGTCGGACAGCGCAGCAGAGGTGATCAAATCCAACTGCTGCCGCATTCCGTTCGCGGATGAAAGCGGCTGCGGCCGATCCGGTTCGCTGTACGCCACGCCCCACGCGGTCAGCCGTCGGATCGAGGCGTCCCGGACCGCGTCAACGACCGCGGCGCCCAACCGTTCGCCGGTAAGGCGCGACCGCCACCGGTCCGATACGGTCGCTGCTACGACCCGGCCGTGCTCGTCCAGGGTCACCGTCACCGAACCGGTCGAGTCCGATCCCGGTTCGCCCGAAGCCCGGGCTGCGGACCTGGCCCGTCGCAGTAGCGCCTCACCGTCGTCCCGTAGGCCGGCCAACACCGCCATACGATCATCAAACATCGGTCATCCCCGCCTCGGCGACCCACACGACTTCGAACTACCTCGATCCCGTGTACCCCGCACGCGGCCGGCGGGTTCAGCCGCCGCTAAAGGACGTGATGGCGATGCCCCCCGCCGTTCACCGGCAACTCTCGTCCGACTTGCGGTCAGCCGGCTGCTCGCTCGTGCCGATGCCGACGAGCGACATCGGCACTCCCGGTAGGTTTCCGGCATGGTCAACCAGATGAGCCACGGAGCGTCGGGCGCGATCCGACGCTTCGCCGGATGGGTGGCCCGCGGCTGCGTCGGCCACCCCATGCTCGACGGCATCAACTACTGGGACGAGTTGAAGGACTCACCGTCGCAGATGGAGACCTGCTTCGCGATCTTCGCCAACGTCCTCGAACTCGACGACGCAGGCGAGCCGACCAACGAGAAGTACGCCGAACGCCGAGCCGCCACCTGGCTGTACAAGCACTGCACCGGCGAACTTCCACCCGGACAGGCCGCCCTGCAATCGTGGGAGTGCCAGCTGTTCTGACCGCACGACGGCACGGACTTACCGGCATGGTCCGGATCGCGGCACGCGCGGATGTTGGATAGCGTAGCGTCGCCCGCCATGTCGTCGGTTCCCCGTTCAATCGTCCTTGAAGGCCGCTACGTACGTCTCGAGCCGCTTGCCGAGTCGCACGTACCCGCCCTGTTCGACGCGGGCGGCCAAGACGACGAAGTCTGGCGCTGGCTGAGCGCGCCCACTCCCCGTACCGAAGCCGACCTGAGAGAGATCGTGGCCCGACGCCTCAAGGACGTCGACGACCGGAAGCGCGTCACGTTCGCGGTTGTTGCCCGCGACCGGGGAACGGCGATCGGCACCACGAATCTGCACAGCTGGCAGCGCGGCGACGGACGCATCGAGATCGGCGGTACCTGGTTCGGACGAAGGTGGTGGCGTACCGCGGCGAATACCGAAACGAAGCTGCTGACGATGACCTACGCCTTCGAGACGCTCGACTATGCCGCCGTCCTCTGGCGCATCAGCCCGGCGAACACCCGCTCACGGGAGGCGATCCTCCGCGTCGGCGCCACCCTCATCGACTCCGACCCGACAGTCACCGGCGAGTCGAACCTGCTGTTGTACTCGATGCTCCGGGCTCAGTGGCCCGCGGCGAAGGCACGTCTATCAGAACGCCTCCTGACGGCATAAGGCATGCCGAGTCGGCCGACCTCGGCGGCGCGCCTTTCAGGTCGTCGGCGAAATGCTTCTGATCCGCTCCAGGATGTACGCGGCCAGCTCATCGGGTGCCTGTTCGGGGATCCAGTGCGAAACGCCTTCGAGCACCTTGAAGTCGAACGGGCCGGTCACCCACCGGCTGGTCAGCTCCGCGGCACGGCGACCGATGGCGATGTCGTCGGTGCTCCAGACGTAGGTCGTCGGGACGGTGACCGCGCCGGTCCGGAGTCCGACGGCGGTGTCCAGCGGCATGCCCCGGTACCAGCGCAACGCGCCGGCCAGACCGCCGGGGTCGTTGATGAGCCGCTCGGCGTACGCCCTCGCCAGCTCAGCACCGAGACCGGATCGCTCGAGCATGGCCACCGCGAACCGGCCACCCTGCGACCGGATGGCGGCCTCGGGAAGCCACGGCACCTGGAAGAATCCGACGTGCCACGCCTGCCAGAGCTGCCGACTGGTCAGCATGGCCGTTACCACCGCACGCGGGTGCGGCGCGGAAACGGCGGTCAGGGTGTGCAGGCGATCCGGTCTCGTGGCGGCGAACATCCAGGCAACCCCGCCGCCCCAGTCGTGGCCCACCAGGTGAACCCGCTCGGCGCCGGCGGCATCGACGAGGGCCACGACGTCAGCCACGAGCTCGTTGAGCCGGTAAGCCCGCCGGGACCGAGGCCGGGCCCGCGGGGTGTAGCCGCGCTGGTCCGGCGCGATGACCCGGTAACCGGCCGCGAGCAGCCGCCGGGAAACGCCGATCCACGAACGCGCACTCTGCGGAAACCCGTGCAGGAGCACGACCGTCTCCGCATCCACCGGCCCCTCGTCCGACACGTCGAACCACATGCCGTCGCGGGAAAACGCCTCCACCACATCGACGCTACCCTCTGCGGTTCCGCAACACCGGACGACCGAGAAGCGATAACGTTCCAGCGCCTGGCATGCAGGGTGCCGAACCCGCCAAACCGGCGCGTACTTGATGCGGCAGAAGCGGATGCGCAGACATGGTTCCCGACCCCACGACGGCGTGCTGCCCACCGGCCCTCGAAGATCGTCTGATGCAGATTTCCATTCTGATCGGGCAAGTTCCTGTCACCTGGGACGTCGAGGCCAATCTCGGAACCTTGCGGGACGTCGTCGATGAAGCGCAGCCCGGCGACCTTGTCGTCCTGCCCGAAGGCATGCTGTCCGGCTATGGCGAGGATCTGACACCTCTGGAAGCCGTCGACCGTGCCCTGATCGATGACGCCGTCGCACAGGTAGGCGCGCTTGCCGTCCAGCGACAGGTGCAGATCTTCTGCGGATCGCTCCTGCCGTGGCGTGGCGGATGGTGCAATGCCGGACTGACCTTCACTGCCGCCGGCGACCACTACGTATACCGGAAGATCAATCTCGCCATGAACGAACGCGGCCGGCTGCATCCCGGGACCGGTCTGTCGACCGTGAATATTTCGCGACCCCAGGGGAAGCTCACCGTAGGTGTGCAGTTGTGCCGGGAGATCCGCTTCCCGGAACAGTGGCAGCACTTGGCCAGCGCCGGAGCGGAGTTGTTCGTCTACATGACCAACGCTGCCAACACACGCGAGGTTGACGGCGTATGGCGCAGCCACCTGATCAGCCGCGCCGCGGAGAACCAACGCTTCGTCGTCTCCGCCAATATCGCTCACCCCGACCAACATTGTCCGAGCATGGTGGTGTCTCCGCGGGGCGAAGTGATGGGCGAGCTTCCCAACGGGGCTCCGGGGCTGCTCAAGCAAACTCTCGATCTGACCCAGGTGGGAGACTGGTATCTCGGCCAGCGGCGGCAAGACGTGCTGTCTATCGCCTATCACGGGCCGGAATGACTTCGCCCTCGAACTCGACGACGCAGGCGAGCCGACCAACGAGAAGTACGCCGAACGCCGAGCCGCCACCTGGCTGTACAAGTACTGCACCGGCGAACTTCCGCCCGGACAGGCCGCCCTGCAGTCGTGGGAGTGCGAACTGTTCTGACCGCACGACGGCCCGGACTTACCGACATGGCCCGATCCACCTGGAGGTGCCAGTGGAAATCATCGATGGCCCGAAGACCGTCACCAAGCCCGACCGGCACTGCATCGGCATCCGCCTCGTCACGCCGTTCCGCGGCATGTTCGCGGTCCGCGACCAGCTCATGCAGCAGCTGTACTCCTGGGCGGACGACCAATCCATCGCGTACGGTCACACGTTCTTCCGTCTCCACGTGGTGGACATGGACGGCCCCATGGACGTCGAGGTCGGAGTCATCACGGAGAAGGAAGTCCAGGGCGACGGCCGGATCCGCCCCGGAGTGCTGCCCGCCGGCCGATACGCGACCTTGACCTACATCAACCACGGCCGACGCGCCAACGGCACGCTACGAGACTGGGCCCAGCAACACGGCCACCCGCTGGACTGCACGACAAGCCCCAAAGGCGACCACTTCGGCTGCCGGTACGAGGAATACCTCACCGATCCACGCTCGGAGCGCATGAAGACCCGATGGCACACCGAGCTGGCCATTCGCCTGGCCGACGGGCTTGCTTGAAGATCACCCGCCACGGCCACCTGCGGATAGCCGGCCCCACCGCCTCGGCCGAAAACGGTCCGCCGCAGAACCGGACGGGAACCCGGCCACCGCGACGGTCATATCAGGACATGAGCGAAATGGCGGACGACGGAAAGCCATGACAACGGGCCCGCGCAGGCGGGCCCGATCGCCTACGTGCGAGACGCCGCCGATTGCTTCCGCAAGTCTTCAGTTCACTTCGTAAGTTCGCTCAGGACAGCTCGTGCGGCCCGCCGGGCGGCGGCGATGACGGCCTCATCGCCGCCATCGGCGGGCGGGGCGGCCTGGACCGCAGCGTTGATGCTGAGCATCGCCATGCGCAGCAGCATTACGTTCTGCGGCGACGGGTCCGGCAACAGGGTCGTCAGCTCGTCGACGACGAGGTTCAGGCTCGTCCCGATCCGACCGCCGCCCGGCCGGCTGGTCAGGTGACGGGCGATGAGCGGGTTGGCGCTCACGAACCGGATGCCCTGCAGCTTCTCGGCGGTTGAGGAGTCCACCCAGCGCAGCACCGCGGCGGACAGCAGTTCGGGGGTGTGCGGCTGCTCCCGCAGCCAGCTCAGCAGTTGCTCGGCCTCGCTGCCGCGCTCGTCGAACAGCGACTGCAGGATCGCTTCTTTGTTGTCGAAGTAGTAGTACAGGGACGCCTTGTTGATGCCGAGCTCATCGGCGATCTGCCGCAGCGACGTCGCCTCGTAGCCCTGCTCGGTGAACAGACGCAGCGCGGCGCGGCGGGCGAGCGCCCGGGTCTCCGCTCCGTCGCGACGCCCCGCCGTGCGGGTCAGGTGCGGATCAGCCATGCGGCCACCCTACCTAACGACCGGTTGACTACCTACCTACCGTTAGGTAGGTTACTGCTGCCGGGCTGAGTCGATCGATCTCGAGGAGTTTGTTCATGAGCGAGTACACCGTGGTCCGCGAGTACCCGTATCCCGTGGCGGAGGTGTGGCAGGTCCTCACCGATCCGGAACAGGTCGCGCAGTGGACCACCACGGGCCAGGGCGGCCGCCCGGAGAACTACGCCCCCGTGCCCGGCACGAAGTTCCGGTTCGTGGGCAAGCCGGTCATCGGCTGGGCCGGCATCGTCTACTGCGAAGTGATCGCCGTGACCGCCCCACATTCTCTGCATTACACGTGGCGGGGCGACGAGGAAACCACCAACGTCACCGACGTGACTTATCTGCTCGAACCCGTCCCCGGCGGCACCCGGTTCACCTGGAAGCACACCGGCTTCACCGGCGCCGGTGGGTTTGCGATGGCGAAGCTGCTCGGCTCGGTGCGCAAGAAGATGCTCACCGACGGCATCGCGCCCGTCCTCGAGGCATACCACCGGACGCAGCAGGCATGACGAAGAACTAACCGACGACGTACGACTTGATCTGCGCCAGCGCCATGTCCAGCGCGATCTCCATCGGCTTCACGTCGTGCGCGGCGTTAGCCAGCAGGTAGCCGCCCTGCAACGCGGCCATCAGCCCGGTCGCCAGCCCCGCCGGATCAGCCTCGCTTCGCAGCGCACCGCTGTCCTTCATCCGCTGCAGCCCGTCACTGATCAGCTTCTCCCACGCGGCGAACGCCTCGGACAGCATCGACCGCGACGGCTCGTCCTGGTCGGACAATTCGACGGCCATGTTGCCCAGCCCGCACCCGTAGGCACCGTTCTGCAGAGCATTGGCCTGCACCAGCGCGTTACGCCAGCGAACCAGCCCGGAGTACGTGCGCAGCCGCTCCAGACGATCGTGCTCACGCTCCAGCACCAGAGCGCCACGGAACCTCACCACCGCGCGGACCAGGGCATTCTTGTCCTCGAAGTGGTGGTAGAACTGCGACTTGCTGGTCTGACTGGCCTCCCGCACATCATCGAGCGTGGTCGCGTTGACCCCCCGGACGAACATCAGCTGGTTGGCCGCCTCGACGATCCGCTCCCGGGTCGCGATCCCCCGCCGGCTGATCCGCCGCGGCTTCTGCTCGTCACTCACCCGTCGCTCCCATCCGCGCCCGATCACGCGCCTGCATGGACTATACAGGCCAGTTGTCCGTACGCTCAATGCGCATTTGATCTGGTTCTTCTTGGTTTCAAGAGATCGTTTAGTGGACTATTTGGTCCGGGCATGAGAGGGTCGGGGAAACCTGCCGACCCGGAAGTGCTCCCCCACCATGACCTCACCCAGTGACCAGGCCGAGAGCCAGCATCACGCGCACCTGAGCGACATCCGCTGGGCCGGGCAGCGCATCGACGCGATCGAGCCGGGCGCCCTGCCCGGCCTGACCCGGCTCAACAACCTGGTCCGCAGCGTGCGCACGCCGGAGTTCGACGGCATCACCCTGCACGAGGTGCTGACCAGGAGCGCGCTCAACCACGTGCCGGCGACCAGCGCCATGCTGCCCGGCGAGTGGACCATCAACCCGTATCGGGGCTGCACCCACGCCTGCGCCTACTGTTTCGCCCGGCCCACCCACGAACACCTGGGCCTCAACCTGGGCGCCGACTTCGACAACCAGCTCATCGTCAAGGTCAACATCCCCGACGTGCTGCGCCGCGAGCTGGCCAGCAAGCGCACGCTGCCGCCGCGGGTGGCCTTCGGCACCAACACCGACCCCTACCAGCGCGCCGAGGGCCGCTACCAGCTGATGCCGCCGATCATCGACGCGCTGACCGGCGCCGGCATCCCGTTCTCGATCCTCACCAAGGGCTCGATGATCCGCCGCGACCTGGACCGGCTCGCGGGCGCCGCCCGGCGGGTCAACGTCGAGCTCGGCATGTCGATCGCGTTCCTCGACGAGGCCGTGCAGCACACGCTCGAGCCCGGCGCGCCCTCGACCGCCGCCCGGCTGGCGACCCTGCGCGCGATGCGCGACGCCGGCTTCTCCCCCACCGTGTTCGTCGCGCCGATCCTGCCGCATCTCTCCGACAGCGCCGAGCAGCTCGACGCCCTGATCGGCACGCTCGCCGAGGCCGGCGCCGCCAACATCCTGCCGACCCCGCTGTACCTGATGCGCGGCGTGAAGGAACTTTTCTTCACCTGGCTGCACCACGAACACCCGAACCTCGTGCCGGCCTACGCCGACCTGTACGCCGCCGGATCCCGCATCCCGCGCGCCCACCAGGACCTCATCCGCGCCCGGGTCAACCAGGCGCTGCGCCGCCACGGCCTGCCGCTGCCCGACCACGACACCTCGGACCGGTTCGCCCTGCTCGGCAAACGAACCCCGGCGGCCACCGATCCGCCCGCGCCCACCCTCTTCTGAAAACCCCGATCAAGATCAAAACATTGCTTGGGTACGGCACCAAGCGCCGACAAGCACAACGTCCGGCTGGACGTTGGTTTCCACCACCTCAACGAGGAGAAGTCCGCATGAAAGCGATCGTGGTGACCGACCAGAGCGCCGGAACCGCCGGGATGACGCTGACCGAGCGGCCCGCGCCGTCCGCGGCGATCAACGACGTCATCGTCGAGGTCCACGCGTCGGGCTTCGTCCCCACCGAGACGGACTGGCCCTCGACCTGGACCGACCGGCGCGGCCTGGACCGCACCCCGTCGATCCCCGGACACGAGCTGGCCGGCGTGGTCAGCGCCCTGGGCTACGGCACGACCGGCCTGTCGGTCGGGCAGCGGGTGTTCGGCCTCACCGACTGGCACCGCGACGGCACGCTCGCCGAGTATGTGGCCGTCGAGGCCCGCAACCTCGCGCCCCTGCCCGGCGACGTCGACTTCAGCGTCGGCGCGAGCCTGCCGATCTCGGGTCTGACCGCGTGGCAGGGCCTGTTCGACCACGGCCGGCTGCGGGCGGGGCAGAGCGTGCTGGTGCACGGCGCGGCCGGCGCGGTCGGCACGATGGTGACGCAGCTGGCCCGCGAGTTCGGCGCCTACGTGATCGGCACCGGACGCACCGGCGACCGGCAGAAGGCCCTCGACTTCGGCGCCCAGGAGTTCGTCGACCTGCAGAGCGACATGCTGGCCGACATCGGCGGCGTCGACCTGGTCTTCGACCTCATCGGCGGCGACATCCAGAAGCAGTCCGCACCCCTGATCCGCACCGGCGGCACATTGGTGTCGGTCGTCGGGCCGGTCGAGTCCCGCCCCGCCGACGGCTCGGCCGTCGACTTCGTCGTCGAGTCCGACCGGGCTCAGCTGAGCCAGATCGTCCAGCGGGTCCGCGACGGGCGACTGCGAACCAACATCGGCACCGTCGCCGCGCTCGACGACGCGGTCGCCGCCCTCAACCCGACCGAACGGATCAAGGGCAAGACCATCATCGCCGTACGCCGGTAGCGGTCCGCGTCAGTAGCGGAACGAGCCCACCAGCATGCGCAGCCGCTCGGACAGTTCGGCCAGCTGGGCGGCCGCCTGCTGGGTCTCGGTCGCGCTGGCCGTGGTGTTCTCGGCCGCGTCGGCGACCCCGGCGATCACCGCGGCGATCTCCCGGGAGCCCTGGGCCGCGTCCCCGACCGACCGGCTCATCTCGTTCGTGGTCGCGGTCTGCTCCTCGACGGCCGACGCGATCGTCGTCGAATACCCGCTGATCAGCCCGATGACCTCGGTGATCGCGCTGATCGCGGCGACCGCCTCGGCGGTGGCCGCCTTGATCGTGCCGATCCGCCCGCTGATGTCCTCGGTCGCCCGCGCGGTCTCCTGCGCCAGCTCCTTGACCTCGGAGGCGACCACCGCGAACCCCTTGCCGGCCTCCCCGGCGCGCGCCGACTCGATCGTCGCGTTCAGCGCGAGCAGGTTCGTCTGCTCGGCGATCGAGGTGATCGCCTGCAGGACCGCGCCGATCTCCGCGCTGGACTCGCCGAGCCGGGTCATCGCCGCCCCGGTGCGGTGCGCGGTCTCCACCGCCGACGCGGTCACCCGGGCGGCCTCCGAGGCGTTCTCGGCGATCTCCCGGATCGACGCGCCCATCTCCCCCGCGCCGGCCGCGACCGTCTCCACGTTCGCCGAGACACGCCCGGCCGAATCCGTGACCACGGCGGCCTGCTCGGCCGAGGTACGCGCACTGCCGGCCAGTCGCCCCGACACGTCGGTGATGGTGCCGCTGACCCCGCCCAGTTCCTCGGCCGCGCCGGCGATGCCCCGCACCGTCCCGGCGACCTTGAGCACGAACCGGTTGAACGCCGCACCGAGCTGGCCGACCTCGTGGTACGGCGACTCGTCCACGCGCTGGGTGAGATCGCCGTCGCCGTCGGCGATGTCGGCCATCCGGTCACGCAGCGCTTTGATCGGCGCCACGATCGCCCGCCCGAGCAGCAGCGCCGCGATCGCGCTGACCCCGATCGCGAGCACCGCGAGCAGGATCGCCAGGTTCCGCAGCCGGTGCGCGGGCGCCAGCACCGTAGCGTCCGGGATCGTCACGACCAGGGCCCAGGTCGCCTTCGCGCCGATCGCCAGCGGCACCGCGACCCGCAGCTGCGACGAGGTGACCGCCCGGGTGTTGGCGCCCAGCACCGCCTTGCCCGCCAGGACGCCCAGCGCCCCGCCCAGCGGCTTGGTCAACTGGTCGGCCTTCCCGCCGGCGACCACGTTCCCGGCGGAGCTGACCAGCGTCGCCGCACCGGTCCCGAACGGCTTCATCCCGCTGACGATGCCGCTCAGCGAGTCGAGGGTGATGTCGACACCGGCCAGGCCGACGAACGTGCCGTCCCGCATGATCGGCATCTCGGCCGAGGTCATCAGCGTGTCCTTGCCGCCCACCTTGTAGGAGTACGGCTCCAGCACCATCTCCTGCCCGGTCTTCTTCGGGTTCTCGTACCAGGAGTTGCTCGTCGTGTCGTCGAGCCCGGCCAGCGCCTCCAGCGCCACCCCGCCCGTCTCGGTGCGATGCCAGTACGGGATGTAACGCCCGCTCTTGTCGGTGCCGGTGGTGTTACGGAACCGGCGGTCACGCGAGTCGAACGCGTTGGGCTCCCACGCCGACCACACCGCCATGTACTCCGGGTGCGCCGCCAGCAGCGTCGCCTGCACCTGATCGGCGACGGTCCGCGACTGATCCTTGACCGCGATCGACTCCAGCGACCCGGCCAGATCCCGCGCGGTGGTGAACGCGGTGTCGAACCGCCGCTCCACCTGCGCGGCACTCGCCTCGGCCTGATGCTCGGCGTCGCTGAAGGCGGCCGTCTTGAGTCTGCTGGACGCCCCGGCCACGAGCACCGTGACCAGCACTGCCACCGAAACGATCAGCAACGCGGTCACACTGAGCACGAGCCGGGAACGGATCGTCATTCGGTGCACAACTAACCATTCGGCACCGTTCCCGCACCCGTTAGCCGCAATCTCTTCCCACAGCCGGCACCTTCCACCAGTGGCGCCGCACCTCGCCGGCATCGGACCCACCTCGATGAGGTCAGCCGAGCGACCGCCGGTACTGCGGCTCGGCGAAAGCAAAGTCGAATCGTTCGCTTGCGACGCTGACCGTCACCGGCTGGGCCACGGATCGCCACTCACAAGCCCACACCCGCCCCAGCCGGAGAACCGGCGGACAGGTGCCGTCGGCGAGCCCGACGCTGGGCGTGGCTTCGCCGGGCAGTTCTCCGTAGACCAGCCACCACGTCGCGACCCCACCCCATGCGCCGCCTCGCGCCTGCGGCCGGGAACGCCCGGTCCAGCGCACCCACTCATCCTCGGACGGCATGAACGAGCCGGCCAGCTCGTCGTGATGTTGGGCGTCGTTCAGCTCTCGCCAGAAGCCGTCGCCACGCCACTGCAGCAGCCACCCGATCCCGGGCAGTCTCAGCGTCGCGATGTCGCCGGCGGCACGATCGTGTGTCACGGCCTCTCCCATCGCGCCCCATTTGTGCGACTGACGCAAGCCCGGACAGGTCAGCCTATGACGGCCGCGGGCCGACTGGCCGGAAACAGCGGGTCGGCCCCCGGGCGCCGGGTGGTGAGCAGCACGATCAGCAGCGCCAGTGCCATCGCCGCGACGTAGCCGATTCGAAACGCCGCCGGATGCTCCGTGTACCACGGCATGACCAGCGGATTCCACAGACCGACCGGATTGTCGTCGGCCGCGAACGTGAAGAAGTGCCACTGGGTCCAGTTCCAGCCCAGATGCAATCCCAGCGGCAGGCCGATGCCACCGGTCCGCAGGGCCGCGACACCGAAGACGATCGCGCCGATGGCCGGGCCGGCCGCGATCCAGAGCAGATCGGCGCCGCCGGTCTTCACCGACGGGTTGGCCCCCAGGCTCAGCAGGTGATAGCCACCGAACGCGACGGCGAGCACGGCGACCGCCGCGCGCGCCCCGATGCGTTCGGCCAGCCGTTGCAGGGCGTACCCCCGGAAGGTCATTTCCTCGACCAGGACGGCGCAGCAGAAATAGACGGTGCCGCTGAGCATCAGCGAGGCGCTGAAGCCCCGGTTGGGCTGCCAGTAGAGCACCCCGGCGAGCATCAGACCCCAGGCCAGCAGGCCGACCAGCCCCACGCCGACGACAAGACCGATGCCCAGGCGAGCGACCTGAGGCCGGAACGAAACCGCCCGGCGACCCTCCAGCCGCAGGCACAGCCGCGTGCTGGCAAGGATGAACACCGCGGCCAGGGCAACAACCGGCCAGGCCTGCCCATCCCTGGACGCCCACGGCGGCGCGAACATCCCGATCAGCACGGCGGCGGCCATGACCGACGCTCCGCACAGCGCCAGAAACCCGGCCACTTTCCAGCCCGAACGCACTGAACCGGACCCACCCCGAATGATCGGCATCCACCCATCATCACGGGTCCGGGCAACCGCGGCGCACCGCCCTACGGGGTCACCTACCGGCGACGCGGGCCGTCCGGACGAAACTGCGCGATGCGCGACGCCGGCTTTCTCCCGCACCGTGTTCGCCGCCCCCGATCCTGCCGCACCTGACCGACCACACCACCTCGGACCGGTTCGCCCTGCTCGGCAAACGAACCTCGCAGTCACCGAACCGCCCGCGGCCACTCCCTTCTGAAAACCCGATCAAGATCAAAGGATTGCTCGCGTACGGCACCAAGCGCCGACAGAAGCAAGGTCCGGTACCCCCGGAGGGACTCGGCGGATCGACATGCAATTCACCGCCCATGGTGCCTACCCGTTCTTGTGACCCCCGCTTCCTCGGGGGTCACAAGAAGTCTCAGCGCCGGGTGCCTTTGTCACCTTGCGGATCACCTTCGAGTGTCTTGCGCGTCTCGTCCATCAGCCGCTGACGTTCTTCAGGTTCGAGCTTCGCCTCCCACTCGCGATAGCGCTCGAAGGCCGCGCCCAGTGCGTCGCCGTACGCGGAGGTACGGGCAAGGTCTCGGATCGGAACGTCGCCCTTGAGGACGCCCTCAGCCATCTCCGCAAGGTCGGGGCCGGCTACCCCCTTACTGAGCTGATGAAAGGTGTCTCGCATGGCTCGGACCATGCGGGGATTGTCGGTCATCTGTTCCAGCTGTTCGCTCACGTGATCAGTCATGACTAGTTCTCCGGGAGAGCGAACGTGTTCGCGGGTAGTGGAACCTGCGACAAGTCGCCACCCTGGCTCGCCAGGTCCACAATAAGCCCAAAGCTGCCGAAAATTGCTGTCCAAGCGGTGGAAACGATGATGGCCGCCTTATTGGCTAGTTCCAGGACACGGAGGACTTGGGAGGCGGCAAGGCCGTAGCCGACGAGGAGGCCCACCCCGGTTTCGGCGGTTGCGGTACCGATTGCAGCAGACGCGGCCATCAAAATTGCTGAATCAACGAGGGCTTGGAGTACATTCCCTAATTGCTTCGAAAACTGGTATGCACCCTTGGCTGCTTCGTGGTAGCCGTCGGATGCCTGGTGAAGTGCGTCTTGCTGCCGACTCACGGCAGACGCCAGGTTGCTGAAGTAGACGAATACTGAATCGTCGGCGTTCCCGTTCCAGGTTCTGTCAAGATCCAGGAACCCAGACTGGATTTGCACCCCAATTTCCTGAAGGAAGTCCGCCATGCTGATTAGAGCATCGCCAAACCTGTAAAATGACGCCCAATCGCCAGCTAAGGCGTCGGTCACGGTGCCGAAAACGTCAACGCCGGTGACACTTTCGATCATCGAAGAGATATACGCCGAAGGCGACAAGTAGTTGAACAGGTCCCCAGGATCCCAAAAACCCTCAGTCATGCTGTCGTCGGGCTCACCTGGAGCCACCAGAAGGTTTACTGCCTCGCTCATCGCTTCCCCCGTGCTGGCTAGCCCTTAAAAACCATCGGGCGCTGAGTCGTCGGATACGAATCATCAATTTCCGCAGCCGACCTGTGATCGATAGCCTCATACCCTCTAGCGATCTGCATCAGTGATTGATGATTGCTGTCAGTCAACTTTTTAAGATGGCTGGACATGTCGTCAAGGCGAGTCATGAATCTGGAATGACTCATCAGGAGTGCTCCGAAGATGCCGTTCTCCGTAATCCCAATGTCGCCGTAGCGGTGGGTGTAGGCCTTGCCTTCGATGGCGTCATCAGAAAGGTCAAGAAGTTTCGCGGCGTACGCCCGCATGTCGGCAGGTTCTACACTGAAGGTCATTTAGCACCGCCAAGTTGGAGGACCAGGAAGAAGCCGGCTGCGAAGATCGCAACGCCTGCGAGACAACACCAGACAGCTCTAGGAAAAAGTTGATCTAAAACCTCTCGATCGTCTGTGGCATGCAGCCGGACGGAGAAGTACCCCGCCGGGATCAATGCGGCGCCAGAAGCCAGGTAGATCAAGAGATTCGGTAGCGGCAGCCAGGACCCCTGAGCGCCTGCGGCGATGAACGCCACCAGGCCCATGATCCAGACACCCGCGACCAGGAGCACGAACTTGCCGGCGAGTCGTCGTGCCTCAATGGCCCGTGGCACTGACACAAAAAACCTCCAGACGTTGACGCGCAACGATATCAACGCCTGCGCGGCTCATGGGGTTCACTGAACATGAAGATCCTTCCCTTAGGGTCACGGTCGGGAAGCTGACACCAGGAGCCTTGACCTACAGTCGCGGGCGCCCTGATCCGAATAACAGAGATCCATGACTCCACGAAGTGGTAAAGGAATCCCTACAGATCTACCGGGAATTCCAAATAATTCTTAGGTGGCGCTCGCAACGATCCGCTGGACCTTGGTGGCCTCAGCCGCCTTGACGCCAGCGACCCTGAAGGGTGACCGTGAAGCTCACTACGTCGTCAGCGAACCGAGCATTCGCAAGGTAGGCACCCGTAGCGCCATTCCCGCGAACCTTCGCCGGCGGCAAGGATCAACGTACGCCGCGACGCATTCCGCCGTCGAGCCCACCCACTCCGTCATTGGCTTCCTGCTCCGCCACTCGGACTTCGTCCCGAGACTGGGCCGTGTGGAGTTGAGATGAACCGCCGGGCGAAGGCGATGAAATCCGGTACGGCGGGATGGCTCGGGGTTTGCTTCCAGGCCAGGTGAACCGTGACGGCCGGCACGTCGACGAGCGGAAGGTAGGCGACGGCCGGGTTCGGGTAGGTGGCCGCGGTCGCGGTGGTGGTGACGCCGACAGCGTGGCCGGCGGCGATGGCAGCGATCCAGTCGTCGGTGTTGGCGACCTCGACGATGTCGTTCGGCGTGTCATCGGCAGGCCAGAGGCCGAGGGCCGTGGTGCCGGCGATGGTGTTGACGGCGACCGGCTTGGCGATCAGATCGTGCAGGGTGAGCCGGGCTTTGCGGGCCAGCGGGCTGTCCGCGGCGACGGCGGCGACGCGCGGCTCGAGCAGCAGCACCACGGTGTTCACCTCGGCGGGCAGGTCGACCTCGCCCCGGATGACGGCGACGTCGACGCTGCCGTGCTCGAGCCCGGCGCTGCGATCGTCGACGCGCAGCAGTTGCAGGGGCGTGTCCGGGTGCTCCTGCTTCCAGCCGCGCAGCAGTGGCGTGGTGTGTTCGCCCAGCGCCGACCAGGCGTGGCCCAGGCGCAGGGGCCAGGTCCCGACGCGCCCCGGGTCGAGCGCCTCGTCGACGGCCGTGACCGCCGCGGCGGCTCGCGGCTGGAACGCGAGTCCGGCGGCGGTGAGCTGCAGGTGATGGGTGGACCGGTCGATCAGGCGAGCACCGAGGTGGGTTTCCAGCTGACGCAGGGTGCGAGAGAGCGCGGGCTGCGTCACGTGCAGCCGGGCCGCGGCCCGGGTGATGGTGCCTTCGGCGGCGATGGCGAGGAAGGCGCGCAGATGCCGCAGCTCCACGGTCATAACGACAGAGCATAACCGCAGCACATTCGGCATTTCCGTGCCCGAAGGCCGACTCCTAACCTCGGCCGCATGGCCAACGCTCTGCACCCCGCCCCGTCCGCCGTCACCGCTGCCCCGACACGACGCGCCGGCGCGGTAGGGCTCGTACTGGGGGCCTTGCTGTCGGGTCCGTTCGGCGGCGCGGTAGCGGCGCTGTTGTTCCCCCGGGTCGGCGTGGACGGAGTCGTGACGTTGCGGCTGACGATCGCGGCGCTCGTGCTGCTGGCCGTGTGCCGGCCCCGCGTGCGGGGATATCGGCGCACGGACTGGTTGCTGATCGGCGGATTCGGTACGGCACTGGCCGGCATGAACACGCTGGCCTACCACGCGATCGCGCTGATCCCGCTCGGTCCCGTGGTGATGCTGGAGGTGCTGGGGCCGCTCGTACTGTCGGTGGTGACCACCCGCCGCGCGGCGAGCTGGCTGTGGGCCGGCCTGGCCGCAGCCGGGGTGGCACTGCTGAGCAGCACCGGATTCGATCGGCTCACCCCGGCCGGGATCGGCTTCGCGGTCGCGGCGGGCGCTGTCTGGGCCGGGTACATCATGGCCAGTGCCCGGGTCGGGCAACGCTTTCCCAGGGCTGACGGCCTGGCCCTGGCCATGACCGCCGCCGCGGTCATCACTCTTCCGTTCGGCGCCGGCACAGCAGGAATCACGCTGCTGAATCCGTACGTCCTGGCGATGGGCGCCGCGGTGGCGCTGTTGTCCTCCGCGCTGCCCTACACCCTGGAGTTGCTGGCACTGCGCCGCATGCCCACCACGACCTTCGCCGTGCTGATGAGCCTTGTGCCCGCCGTCGCCGCGCTCGCCGGCTACGTCGTCCTGCACCAGCAGCTCACCGTGCTCGAAGGGCTGGCCATCACGCTGGTCATCGCCGCCAACGTCGGCGCCGTCCGGATGCCGCCCCGGCCGGAATTGGGTGAGGTGGTTGCGTGACGGCTCGACAGCGCGCGGAGGAGCTACGCCGGTTCCGGTCGTCTGTCGAGCTCCAGGATCAGCGGCCGGCGCCTCGAAGTCGAGGATTTACGCTGTGTCACCGGGTGAGTGACAACGCCGACGCGGATCGCGGCAGGTAAGTGCACCCGATCTGGCCTACTCGGTGCGCCGACTTTATGCGTCATCCGAGTGCGTCTCCGAACGCTCTCGCACACGTGCTGCAACCGGTCGCACACTCGGGTCATGGGCACGACAAACCGAACCCCTTTCACCAAGCGGGGCGCGGCGCTCACCGGGTTCGCAACCTCGGTGGTCTTCACGCTGGCCCTCGGTGCCACTCAGCATGATTGGACCACCGGTTCGATGGTCGGCATTACGACCGGCATCGGTGTCTTTGTCTCCCACCGGTTGGCCGCGCAGCCGCGCTGCTGACCGGAAAGCGAGCGGCGGCACGCCACGACGATCAGACGGGACGCCTGTCGAGCAGTTCCTTGTGGCCGCCGATGAGGGCGCCGGCCCGGCATCGTGGATCATCAGGGGATGGGCATTCAGGCCGAGCTGCGTGTGGCCGGCAAGCGGATCCAACGACTACCGGACCCGGCCGGCGGATCCTTCGATGCCGCTGGCGACTTCGATCGGCTGGTGCTCCACGAGAATTCGGCACTCGGGCTGTTGGGCCGGCTTGATCCTCATGGCGAGACCCGTTTCGGCGCTGGCCAGATGCAGCAGCTCATCGCCGAGGTCGAGCTGCTGCTCACGCTGGCGAAGGCGGGCGCTGAGCACCGCGGGCTGATGCGGCTTCGATCGATGGCGGAGCACTGCGCGGAGCAGCACGGCGAACTGGTGTTCATCGGCGATTGAGCCGGCCGCCCGCGCGACTGCCGGCAGACGAGTGCGGCCAAAATGCTCTGTTCCATGACCGATTGCGTGAACCAGGCGTCACCAACGGCCATCGCAACCACGGGGTCAGGGCAAGATCACGACCTGAGCCGCGTACGAGAGGCCGGCGCCGAAGCCGACGAGCAGGGCCGGCCCCGTCGTGTCGGGCAGGGCTGCCATGGCCTGGGGGATGGAAGCCGCGCCGGTGTTGCCGTTGGTCGTGATGTCCGTGGCCACGCGCACGTGCGCTCCGAGTTCCAGGGCCTTCGCGGTGGCCGAGATGATGCGCATATTCGCCTGGTGGGGGATGAAAGCCGCGAGGTCGTCCGCCGAGATGCCCGCCGCGTCCAGCGCGCGCCTGGCCAGGTCGGGAACGATGGAGGTCGCCCAGCGGAACACCTCGGGGCCGGCCATGCGCAGGATGCCCGCTTCGTCGTACCGCAGCAACTCGCTCCCGGAGCCGTCAGCGCCCCACACCACCGGGCCGATGTCGCACGTCTGTGCCGGACCGATGACCACCGCGCCGGCGCCGTCGCCGAACAGGAACGCCGTGCCGCGGTCACGTTCGTCGACGATGTCGAGCATGCGCTCGGTGCCGACCAGGACCACGTAGCCGGCCGAGCCGCTGCGGATGAGCGCGTCGGCGGTCGCCAGGGCGTACGGGAATCCGGCGCATGCCGCTCCCAGATCCATCGCGGCAGCCTGGGTGGCTCCCAACGCGTTGGCGACCAGGGGTGCTGTGGTGGTCGCGCGGCCCCGGTGGGACATCGTCGCCACCAGGACGGCCGAGACGTCGTACGGGTCGACGCCCGCATCGGCCAGGGCCTTGGAGGCGGCCGCCGTGGCCATCATGACCAGGTCCTCGTCGGGTGCGGCGCGCCGGCGAGACTCGATGCCGCAGCGGCGGCGGATCCATTCGTCGCTCGAGTCGATCAGGTCGGCGATCGCCTCGTTGCCCACCTCGGTTCGCGGGCGGTAGGAGGCCACGCTCAGGATCCGCGATCCGGGGTGACCGACACGGCGCTGCAAAGGAGGGGTCATGACTAGGGATCCAAGCATGCCCGGCTGGGGGCACTCCGCTTTCGAAGTTCCTCGCCGGTAACCAGGCGTTCAGGCGGGCGTGAAGTAAGCCCGTACCGAGGCTCAGCGACCCCCGGTTGCATAGTGCTTCGCAGTGAGCGCCGCGCGGCAAACAAGTGCGCCTGTCCTTGCCTGCGGTCCGCAGCAACGGCAGCCAGGATGCTCCGGATCGAGTCCGGGTCGACGGTGATTCACATCGCCTCAGGTCCGGAGTCCGGACCGATATAGATCTCGCTTCCGTCGGACCGCCACGCTCTCATCCTGGAACCCCCGCTGGGCACGTGTACGACCATGTCACCAGCTTCCAGGGTGACTGCGCCGTCATCTGCGCCATCGGTCCATTCCACGGCGATCTCTTCGCCTGCGCTCAGCGGATAGATCTCCGCGGTTGGCTCGAACGCCACCGTGATCGCGACATCCGACCTGATAGCGAATCTCATGGTCAACATCTAACTATGAGCCGGTCGAGATCATGAGGTAGCCCGCAGTCGACGGACCGCAGCGTTGGCGGGGCCGGACAACCCGCCGATACGGCGGCGCACCCGCGGGTCGGTGGCCATCTCGATCACTGCCGGTTCGTCGCCCGGTGCCGGTTGTCGTAGTCAGACGCGATCGCCGTACGGCTCGGGCCGCAACCACCCGCTCACTGACGCCCGCCTTGCTGGCCGCTGGGTCCTCGGGCGGAAACGCCGTCGAGTGGATCAGGGTAGTCGCCGACCGGGTGTCCGGCGGCGGCGGCTTTCTACGCGCATCGTGGGCAGCGGGTGGGGCACGGGGTCAGCGGCACAGCGCCGGCGAGGCCGCTGTCGTGCAGGATCGTGGAGACGACCTTCTCGAACGACGCTGATTCTCCGATCACCCGTTCGCCGGGAACACCCAGGAGATCCCGGTCGATGTACCAATCGCGCATCTGCTCGGCGGTGACCTCGATCGGCTCGGCGCGCTGGGCGTGACGGCGCACGGTTTCGTCGAAGCTGACCTGGAGGTAGAAGACCGCGGACGGGCCCTGATGGTGCGCGATGAGACGGCGCAGGATATCGCCGTGGCCGCGGCCGTCGAGGATGCCTTCCAGAACGACGTGGTAGCCGGCGTCGAGCGCGGCTTGGGCCATCGTCGCGATGAACTGGGGCGCGACCGGGTCCATGCTGCTTCCACCGTGCTCTCGTAAGAGCACTCTTCTCACATAGTCCTGCCCAATAAGGGCGGCACCTCTCCCGTACCTCTTGCGGACCTGCGCCGCGGCCGTACTCTTGCCGCTTCCGCTGTTGCCCCGAATGATCACCAATCGAGGCGCGTCATGGTGCTCGGTCGAGGTCATCGCCGGTTCTCCGGGTTGGGCCAGGTCACGGCGATGGTGGTGTGCCGGCGGGAACCAGGAGCTGGAGCCCGCCCGCGCCGGGCAGCGGGGTGCCGGTGGGGTGCACGGTGATCTCCGGGGTCGGGCCGTCACGGTAGTCACGGTCCCAGGCGGTGATCAACGCGGCAGCCGGCGCCACGGTGTCCGGCACGAACAGGTGCCGGGGTACGGCCTCGAACGCGGCCCGCACCGCCGGCGTGTTGATCCAGGCCTTCTCGACCAGTGCGGCGGTGAGCCGGGCGCGTAGTGCGGCTGGCGTTGAGTTCTCAGCGGTGATGCTCATCCGCGTTCTCCTTGGTTCAACGCGTGCAGCGGCAGAACGGGCAGCGCCCAGTCGGCGGGCACCTGCCAGCTGGACCAGTCCTGCGCGAGGGGACCGGAGCGGTTTCCGACGAAGGCGACGGCCCGTTGCCGGGCCTGGTCCACCCGGCGGTGGTCAGCGTCGGTGATCATGCCGAGGCGCCTGGCCTGGGCGTACTCGTCCTCGTCCTTCCACCGCCACCGCATCGTGTCCGGCTCGACGATGAGGTCCAGCAGCAGGTCGCACGTGTCGATGCCGAGGGTGGTCCGGGTGACCGGCCGCTCGAAGTTGATCTTCCAATGGTCGGTGCCGCCGGTGATCGGCAGGTAGCGCTGCACGTTGAAGTCGGCGTCGAGTCCGACCCAGGTCAGTACCGCGGTGTCGCGCCAGGTCCACTCGCCGAGGTCCCACCGGCCGCAGGCCAGGTCGGGAATGCTTTGTTTACGAGTCGTGTCGTCGCCGGTGCCGAGCCAGGCGATCCAGGTGGTGAGCGCGTAGGTGATGGTGCCGGGCCAGGAGGCCAGGGTGAGGTGCTCACCGTCGTCGCCGATGACGCGGTGCGCCACCGCACTGAAGACACGTTTGTTGAGGACGTCTCGGCGTACCACTGTCGTGCCGGCGGCGAATGGCGGCGGGCTCATCGTGTCTCCGTTCGGGCGGGTGCGGGCGGCCTGTCGGCTGGCGAGTTCTTCCGGGGTCATGCCGGCTCCGGCCGGGCAGCACGGGGCTGCCCGACAGCGGCCCGCGGCGCCGGGACGACGCCGGGCAGCGCGACGCGTAGATCCCAGCCGGGGCAGTCGGTGCTCGTGTTGGGAACCAGGTCGGCGGCGCCCGGCACCGTCGTCATGGTCGCGCCAGCCGGTTGCGGTAGTCGCTATTGCCATCCGCTCAGGTACAGCGGGGTGCGGGTGCGCCAGGCGGTGATGCAGGCTCGGGTGTACCGATCTGTCTCGGCCGGAAGTTCGGCGAGCGGAAACCATCCGACTTTCGCGCACTTGTGCGGTTCGGCGTTGATCGGTTCGCCGTGCCGGCCGGCATCGAAAACGGCGGTGAAGACCAGGCCGATCCGGCCCTGCCCGTCACGGTTGCGATGGTGCACGGTGGCGGCGAGGTATGGCTCGTCGCCGTCAAGGCGCACGCCGACTTCCTCGGCAGCCTCGCGGCGGATCCCGGCAACGGCGGTCTCACCGAGCTCGAGTTTGCCGGACGGCGCGTTCCACTGCCCGTCGGCGTATCCCGTGCCCTCGCGCAAGGCGAGCAGCACCTGCTCACCGTCGAGCAGTAGCAGGAAGACGTCCACGGGGTGCTGGGGCGAGCCAGTCTGTTCGGGTTGGTGCGGGGTGCTCAAGTTGTCTCCTCCTGGCGGGTACGGGCAGGCGTGCTCAGAACAGGGCGTCTTGGGTGGTATCGGCACCGCCGGATGCTGGCCGGCCAGCCAGTTGCGTGAGCTGACTCAGCCGGGACCACCCGTGCCGGGCTGCGCCGTCGGTGAGTAGCCGCTGCAGCAGCGCGGCGGTGACCAGTGCGTCGGGCAACGCCCGGTGCCGGTCAGCCGGCACCGGGATGCGCGTGTGGGCCAGCAGCGCGTCCAGGTTGTACGACGTCAGCCCGGGGTAGGTGTGCTGGGCCAGCCGCCGGGTGCACAGCATCGGCGCCGCCGCCAGAACGGGGCAGGCGGCGGCGTACCGAGCGAGGATGTTCGCCTCGGTCGAGGCGTGATGGGCGACCGCCACGTACGGCGGCTCACGCAGACCGGAGTCGAGTTCGGCGAGCACGACGCCGGCGGGCGGCCGGTCGGCGACCATCGCCGCGGTGATCCCAACCTGCCGGGCGGTGACCGGCGCGTGTGCGGGCGGGCGCATCAGCGCCGTGAATCGGCCGACCTCCGCCAGAACCGCGCCAGCCGGGCGCAGCATCACGGCGCCTACTTCGATCGGCTCCGCCGGGTGATTCTTCGGCGTAGTGCCCTCAAAATCGATCAGGATAAACGTTACCTTCTGTAGTTCCAGATCGTCAGTTACGGAGGGCATGGACGGTCCTTTGAGGTCACCTCCGGAAGGTATCTGCCCGGTGTCGGTTACGTCTGTCAGCTCAGCGGCACTGCCTCGACGTTTTTGCTCTGAGCGGGACATTCGTGCCCG
Source organism: Actinoplanes sp. L3-i22 (assembly GCF_019704555.1). Lineage (NCBI taxonomy): Bacteria > Bacillati > Actinomycetota > Actinomycetes > Micromonosporales > Micromonosporaceae > Actinoplanes > Actinoplanes sp. L3-i22. Next base: position 4,370,257 of record NZ_AP024745.1, on the reverse strand, counting down.
AGGTTCCACCGATTGGGTGGTGATTGACGAGGGCTACGCGTTGCATCGTGAGGCCCCCGGTTACCTAAAGTCGCTGCGGGCATTGGACCGGCCGGTGAGTACGCAGCGTGCATGTGCGGAGCATCTTGGACGCCGCGATCGGAATGAAAGACGAGACCGCCGGCGGGCCGGCGCCGGGTCAGGGCGGCGGCTGCTCTCCGCGAGGGCGGAAGCGCTTCAGTGGACATTTCCCTGCGCTCGCGTGAATCTTCACGCGGCGAGGAGCCGGTTGGTCCAATCCGTCAGGGCCGCGATGGCGGTCCGGGAGAGCGCCGCCTGCGGCGCCATGCTGGTGAAGCCGTGGAAGGCGCCCGGCCAGACGTGGAGTTCGGCATTGACGCCGGCTTCCCAGAGTCGGCTGGCATAGGCCACCGTCTCGTCCCGGAACACTTCGGCGCTGCCGCAGTCGATGTAGGTAGCGGGGAGGCCCGTGAGGTCGGTCGCCCGCGCTGGTGCCGCGTAGCTGGTGACGTCGTCCCCGCCACGCCGCTCGCCGAGGTAGGCGTTCCACCCGAACCTGGTCATGGCGCGGTCCGCGACGCCGACTCCGTCGATCTGCCGGGTCGAGACGGTGGAGTCACTGTCGTCGAGCATCGGGGAGATGAGGATCTGCCCGAACAGGCGGGGGCCTTGGCGGTCCCGGGCCAGCAGGGCGGTTCCCGCGGCGAGGCCACCGCCGGCGCTCTGGCCGACCAGGACGACGCGGGCCGGATCGATGCCGAGGCTGTCCGCGTGTGCCGCCGTCCACACCAGTCCGGCATAGCAGTCCTCGACGGGATAGGGGTCGGGGTGCTCCGGCGCGAGGCGGTAGTCGACGCTCACCAGAACCACGTCGTGGGTCAGCAGCCAGTCGTCGTACGAATCGAGGTTGCCGAGGTAGTGGCCGAACATCATGCCCCCGCCGTGCACGGTGTAGAAGCATGCCGCCGGACCGGTGCGTCCCGCGCGCTGGATGATCGCAAGATCGATGGGGTCCCCCTGGTGACCGGGAACGGTCACGGTACGGCGCTCCAGCCCTCGGCTGCGCAGACGCTCGTCGAGTTCTTGCTCCGTGATCTCCAGCTGCCGCATCCGCGGAAGCATCTCGGTCGTCAGGGTGAAGGACCCCCGCTGTTGCAACACGGCCAGGACGGCTCCCAACTCGGGATCGAAAGGTGGGCGCGACATGAGGTCAGGCATTCCAGGTCTCCTCCTGGTCGGTGACGGATACCCTACACTAACTGACTAAACTTAGTGACACAACCCAGCTAGGATCGGCTGATCCACGGAGGGAGTCGCATGGCACGCACGGACACACGGGGCGGGCCGTTGACACGCGCTCGAATTTCCGAGGTCGCGACTCGGTTGTTCCTGGACCGGGGATTCGATGCCGTCACGGTCGCCGACGTGGCGCGCGAAGCGGGCGTCTCGAGCGTGACCGTGTTCAAGCACTTTCCCCGCAAGGAAGACCTGCTCCTCGATCGAGTCGACGATGCCGTGCAGTTGCTGCGATCCGCCGTTCGCGAGCGTCCAGCCGACTTCGACGTGCTGGCGTCGCTGCACGACCTGGCGTTCCGGCTCGCCGATGACCGGCACGGCCTGTCAGGGCTGGACGACAGATCCGCCCCGTTCTTCCGCACCGTGGCCGCTTCCGCACCCCTCATCGCGCGAGCCCGGGAGCTTGCCGCTGAACTTCAGCAGGTTCTGGCCGAGGAGCTCGACCGTGATCCACGCTTCCAAGGCGACAGCGTCCTGCTCGCCGCATTCTTCGTGGCCGGCTACGCCACAGTGCTGACCGAAAACGCGCGACGCTGCATCGCAGGGCAGCCCACGACGGCCGAGGACCATCGCGCTCGCCTTCAGCGACTCTTCGCCGCACTCCGCAACGGGCTGTGACGAAAGGCCGCGCCGGGTCGGGGAGAACACCCTAACGGCGCCTGGAGGCCAGCCCCAAGACTCGGGATTTGACCGGTCGGAAAGGGGAACGAAAACGGCCGGGACCCTTGTTTCCGCAGGTCACGGCCTTTCACATAAGTACGCCCGAAGGGACTCGAACCGCTAACCTTCTGATCCGGAGTCGGCGGCGTCGTCGTACGGGTCGGCCGTGGCGTCCTGCGGCCAGTCGTCGCGCACGCGGATCTCCGTCGGCAGCCCATCGCCGGCGAGCACGACGATCACCCGGCCGGTCGCGTCGGTTCGCTCCGTGTGCTGCGGGGTCTCCGCAGCCGGCTCGCTCGCCAACTTCCCGACACTTTCGGCGTACTCATGTATGCGGTGGATGGCTTCAGGCCGCATCGGGCCCTCATCTCCCTTCCGCTGTCGGCGCCGACCGGAGAACCTCGCGGGCGATCACGCAGATCGAGAACGTGCCGTGGATCAGGAGGATGGCGAAGATGAGCAGCATCCCGCCGCCGAGCAGAAGCGTGAACGCGAGTAGCCCCACCAGCCCGGCAGCGACGCCGAGCAGGACTGCGGTAGCGGCTCGGGGCGTACCGGAAATGCCACGCCAGGCCAGGATCACTCCGACGGCGGACACGGTCGCGGCCAGCAAGCCGATGACGAGGGTGCCTGTGCGCCCGTACGGTGACGCGTCGGCGATCTCCGGGAATGCGGTCGCTGCGACCGCCACCAGGGCGGGTTCGACTACTGCCGGTAGGCCGAACAGCACGAGCGCGAATCCGTCCATACGCTGCTTCTCGGCCGAGCTTCTTGCCACGCCTTCACACCCCCGGTTGACGAAGAGAGACAGAGTGTCCTATCTCGAACACTCTGCGCTACCCCGCGTGAGGAACTGGCCGCATCGAGGAGTAGGTCGGCACCGATGTGAAGCTGACGCGGTGAGCGGCCACACTGATATAAAGCGCTCGCCCGGTGTGCGGCCGCCCGGATGGGCAGGCGCACGCCGGCTTGTCCATCTTCTTCCGCGCGAGGCCCGCCTGCGATTTCCATGACGTGGCGAGTTTCTGGGCCCGGGTTCGCAGCTCGTTGATCGCGGCGTCGTTCGGGTCCCCGCCATCGGTGTAGTCCGGCGCCTGGACCTGCGTTGCGCGATACGCGGCCAAATCGTCGTCGAGGACGCTGAGCGCGTCGGGGACGGCGACGGCCGCCGCGTCGATTTCGCCGGCGGTTCCCTGCAGCTCGAACGCGGCATCGTGAACTGCTGTCGAATTATCGGCAGCCGCTATCACCATTTCGCACCGTGCAATCGTGTCGCTCTGAGCTCCGGCGGCGGCTATGTCCTTACATGCCTTGCCGAGATAGGCGCCGGCGTCGTTCAGGGCAGTGCCGAGCCCCTTCAGGTCCGGAACGGTGGTGACCGCCGCCTGGAGCGCTTCCATGTCCTCGGCGACTTTCCCGGAAGCGGCTACGGCCGCCGCGGTGGCGTCCCGGGCTGCTTTTTTCGGATGCTTGCGTATCGGCGGTATTCTGCGCCGAAGTTTGCAGTTCAGCGACGAGGTCGTTGAAGTGATCGACGGTCGAGGGTTGCCGGGTCACACCTGACATCGTCCCGTCGGATTGCGGCACCGTGATCGACATGTTGTCGTCGGTGAGGGTTCCTGACAGCGACGTCTGAGATCCGAACGGCCCGCTGAACGTAAGCGTCAACGCCGACCCGGAGGCCGTCCCGGTGAACGGGGCAGGTGTGTCGGCTTCACCACCGTCGTCCCGCTTTCGATCGCGGATTCGTCAGCTTGTGAGACTGAAGCGGGCCATCATCAGGTCATCGAGGGCTGGGCCGAGTTCGAGCACCTCTGCCTCCGCCTCGTCGGCGAGGACCAGTTCGCCCACGGGAACGTCCGGGCACACGCAATACATCGTGCCTGGGCCGTTGGCGGCAATCTGCAGCAGCCGGGTGGACGGGTAGGGCTGGATCTCGTCCCAGAAGTCGATGCCGTCGGGGCTGCCGGCGGTTTCCGCCATGGTCACCATCTCGCTGGGCCGGAACAGGCCGAACGAGTAGTTGTCGTGTGAGACGAACCCGGCATGCGTGTGCCGCAGGAAGTCCTGCAGCGGCTCCGGGAACGAGTTCCAGAACTGGGGCGGCTCGCCGAAGGCTGCGGGTTCGTAGCCGAGCCAGGTGACCACCCGATCGGCGCGGGAGTGGTCGATCACGTACATCAGTGCGGGCACGTCGTTCGCCGACACGAGGCGCACGTCGACGAGCCGGGTGTTCAGTACCTCCGCGAACTGCGGGATCTGTTCCAGCCAGCCGGCCGGCCACGCTCGCCGGGCCACCGCGACCCGTTCGGTGGGACCGTCGGCGGCCGCGATCGCCGTCCACGCCACCGGCACAGCGTCGCCCGGCAGCGCGCCGATCGAGCTGAACGGCAGGGTGGCCGCGAGGGCGGCGTCGTCGATGTCGGGCATAGGTTCTTCCCCTGGATGCTCTTGTCGAGCGCCACCTGCTCGGCCCGCCACCCGGGTTCGAGCTGGAACACACCCTGATCCAGAAATCGTCCTCTGATCCGCAGGCACCGCCGCCCGGGTTCAGGGGGCGGCGTTGAGCAGGTCGAGCGCGCTGTGCTGGCAACTGTGGTTGGTCCCGGCGAACGGCCCGGCCCAGTGCGACCCATACATGTCCAGACTGTCGCGATCCCGCCCGTAGGCACTGTCCGCGTTACGCGTCAGATAGCCGTTGTAGGCCCCGCCGACCGCCGCGTTCAGCACCCCGAGCCCCCGAATCGCCGCCCCCTTGAACGACGCCCCGTCCCCACTGCAACCATCCGGCTCGTTCGGCTCCCGCAGAATCCCACCCGGCGACAGGTAACCGCTGGCAGTCATCGCATCGCCGACACGCCGCGCGGTGCTCAACGCGTTCGCATCCCCGGTCACCTTGTTCAGCTGCACCAAGGCATTGATCAAAGCCCCTTGATTGTACGTCCAGGTCACGTCCCCGTTGTTCTTACAGGTGCTCAGGTTGACCCCGTCGTTGACCAGGCTCGACCCGTTCAGCATCCCGGTGCCCTGGAACCACGTCCACGCCTGCTGAGCCCGCCCCCGATACACACTGTCCCCCGCGACCCGCTGACTGATCATCGCGTTGAGCTGGATGTACAAACTGTTCTCGATGGCATTCTTGTTCTTGCGGTCGGTCTTCCACCACACCCCGCCGCCACAGGTCGCATCCCAGTAGCTGTACATGTAGTCCGCGTCCGCCCGCGCGGTGCTCAGATACCGGCTGTCCCCGGTGAGGTCATAGGCGGCCACCCACGCCAGCCCCCACCAGCCGGTGTCGTCGAGGTACTCGTTGCGGAACTGTCCCTGCCGGGCGTTGACGTTCTTGTCGTAGGTGCCGGCAACGACGTACTGATAGCTGTGCATTCCGCTTTTTTTGATGTTGTCGATGACGGCGGTGAGCGCGTTCGCGCCGGTCCACCAGCCGTTGCCGTCGAACAGGCCGGTGCCGCGGTCGAAGCGCATCATCAGCGCGGTGGCCGCGGCGGTCCGGCGGTCCCAGGCGTTCCAGGTGCTGCGGGCCCAGGCGGTGCAGCTGATCTCGGGGCGGTCGCCGGCTTTGCCGCAGGCGCGCAGCGCGCCGACGCCGGAGGTGTTCCAGTCGTCGACGTTGTACTGGCCGGTGCGCCAGCCGGTCGAGCCGGCCGGCACCGTGGTGTCGCCGAGTTTGCTGTCGCTCCAGGTGCGGCCGCCGTCGAAGGACCGGTCCAGCCACACCTCGTCGGAGCCCTGGCCGCCCTCGATGGTGGCCCAGGCCATCGCGTCGGTGTCGTTGACGTGCAGCCGGAACGTGCGCCCGTAGAGGCTGCTGGCCACCGCGACCCGGTCGGCCGGCGCGGCGCCCGCGTCGCGCCCGTCGCAGTAGCGGTTGCAGATCGCGGCCGGCGCAGCCTGCGCCGAGGTGGCCGGCGCGACCGCGCCGGCGGCGAGCACGGCCGCCACCAGAGCTCGAGAAATCATGCCCACCCCCGACGAAAGACCCGACCGACGACAACGTTGTCACATTCGACATCGAGTTACGTCAATCAGTCAAGAGTGTTAACGACTCAATTCACCCGGATCGAGCGGATGGAGTTGCCGAAGTACTGACGGTCGATCGCCGAGACCGCACTGGCCGGATCGTTGGCGGCACCCAGGGTGAGCAGCAGCGGCACGTAGTGGTCCGCGGTCGGGTGCGCGACGTCGGCGCCGGGCGCCTTGGCCCGGTAGTCGGCGAGCGCGTCGACGTCACCGCGGGCCAGCGCGTCGACCGCCCACTCGTCGAAGGCCTTGGTGTGCCCGGCCAGCGCCGGCCGGCGCATGACGGCGAAGCTGTGCGTCATGAAGCCGGAGCCGAGCACCAGGATGCCCTCCTCGCGCAGCCCGCGCAGGCGCCGGCCGAGCGCGAGCAGCGCCTCGGGTTCGAGGCTGGGCATGGACAGCTGCACCACGGGCACGTCGGCGGCCGGGTACATCGCCATCAGCGGGATGAAGGCGCCGTGGTCGAGGCCGCGGTCGACGAACTGGTGCACCGGGCCGGTGGTCGCGATCGTGCCGGCGATGCGGTGGGCCAGGTCGGTGGCGTCCGGGCTGGCGTACGGCAACGTGTAGTACCGCGGGTGGAACCCGCCGAAGTCGTAGTAGAGCGGGGTACCGGCCGCCGATCCGGACAGCGCGGCCGGCGCGTTCTCCCAGTGCGCCGAGACCACCACGATCCCCCGCGGCTTGGGCATCGACTGGCCCCAGGCGAACAGCTCGTCGAGCCACTGCGCGTCGTCGAGCGTCGGCGGGGCGCCGTGGCTGACGAACAGCGAGGGCAGCGCCCCGTCGGCCGGCTCCCACTGACGCTGGTCACGCGCCTGCGGCAGCACCCGGGCCAGCAGCGCGTCGTAGGCGCCGGCCGGACGTACCGGATTGAACATCTCGTCAAGCGACGTCGGGGCCATCTGCGCACCTTCGCGATCGGTCATGAGTTAAAGCCTTAAGTGAAAGGTAGTACCGAATCACTTCAAGCTGCAAGTAATCCCGGGTGCGATCCGGTGGCATCGCGGTCGTCGGTCGAGGCAGCGTCGCGCAGCGCCGCCTCGACCCGGCGGTTGTTGGTCATGCTCGTCGTGACGGCCGTCATGGTCAGCAGCAGGCCGGCGGCGACATAAAGCGGGGTGCGCACGTCGAACGCGGAGGCCAGCCAGCCACCGAGGAAGGCGCCGAACGGCGCGGCGCACATGGCGAGCATCCGGGAGGTGGAGGTGACCCGGCCCATCAGGTGCGCGGGCACGATCGCCTGCCGCAGGGAGGGCACCAGCACCATGGTGGCGCCCATGCCCGCTCCGCAGACGGCGAGCGCGAGCCCGGCGACGTACGGATTCGGCGCGGCGGCCAGCCCGAGGATGGCCAGCCCCTCGACCGCGGCCGTGCAGGTCAGCGCGGTCCCGGTGCCCAGTCGCCGGCTGAGCAGCGAAGCGATGCCGGCGCCGAGCAGACCACCGGTGGCCTCCGCCGTCAGCAGCAGGCCGAAGCCGAAGGTGGCCAGCCCGAGCCGGTCGTGCGCGAACAGCGCGAGCACGGTCTCCACCGCGACGAAGGCGATGTTCCCGACCGCCGGGCGCAGCGCGAGCCCGAGCAGCAACCGATCCCGGAAGACGTACGAGGCGCCGGCCCGCGCCTGCCGCAGCAGCGACTCCCGCGCCTGCGCTGCGGGCTTGGGCGCGGCCGGCAGCGACCGCACGAGCAGCGCGGACAGCGCGAACGAGATCGCGTCGGCGAACAGCGGCACCGCCCGCCCGAGCGCGAGCAGGACGCTGCCCGCCGGCGGCCCCACGAAGCCGGACGCGGCGGTCTGGGCGCCGCGCAGGCGGGCGTTGGCGCGCTCCAGCAGCGCGGGGTCGCGCCCGAGCAGATCCGGCAGATAGGCCGACGCGGCCGTGTCGAAGAAGAGTCCACCGAGGCCGAGCAGGAAGGCGACGGCCGCGAGCAGCGGAATGCTCAGCACGTCGAGCCCGGCCGCGACCGCCGGTATCGCCAGCAGCACGGCACGCGCCGCGTCGGTGACCCACATCGTGCGCCGCCGGTCCCAGCGGTCCACCAGCGCACCGCCGAGCACCCCGAACATCAGCCACGGCAGCGTCCCGGCGGCCGTGACCACCGCCAGCCCCATCGGATCCCGGGTCAGCGTCAACGCGAGCAGCGGCAGCGCGGCGTGGGTCACCCCGTCACCGAGCGAAGAGATCGTCTGCGCGGTCCACAGCCGGCCGAACCCGGTCGGCAACGTGCGAGCGTCGGTGGTCATTTCGCGTCCCCCTCGACCCGGCCGGGCTGCGCCGGCCGGAACAGCGCGAAGACCAGGGACACGTCCGGCAGCGACGCATCGGACAGCTGCCGGTACTCATCGGCCAGGGCCTCCAGCCGCGCACCCAGCTGCGCGAACTGCTCCTCGGTCAGCCGCAGGTGCGCCATCCGGACGTGCCGCTCGCCGTCGGCCGGCGCGGCCTCCAGGTCCGCCACCGCGTGCCGCATCAGCACATCGGGGCCGCCCTCGCCCGGATCCGGCAGCTCGATGGAGCGCGCGGCCATCGCGTAGTACCGCTCGACGACCCCGCGGACCTTGCGCGTGCGGACCACCTTCACCAGGCCGGCGCGTTCGAGCAGCCGCACGTGGTAGCTCGAACTTCCCTTCGCCAGGCCCACCCGGTCGGCGATCTGCGTGATCGTCGCGGGCTCGAAGCGCAGCACCGCCATGATCCGGTGGCGGGTGAGGTTGGAGACGGCACGTAGCTGCTCGTCGGTGGTGACATGGAACGTCTCGGGAAGCTCATCGGCAGGCATGCGCTCAATGGTCAACGTTTCTTGACCATTGCGCAAGGGTATTTCCATGCCCGCAAGCTCAGCGCGAGATCACTCCTCGGCGTCCGGAACGACCAGCAGCAGGCGCTCAACTGGGTACCGACCGTCGCTGACCTCGATCCGGAACAGGCCGGGGGCGTCGAGACGCACGCCGGCCGTCAGCTCAGCGACGCCGGTCCGACGAACCGGTGCGACAAAGAACCTGCGGCCGGAATCCACCTCGACGATGCGCACCACGATCTCGGCCGGGCTCGAAACCCCGAGAACGATCACGGCGAACTCCCGGCCGGCCGTCACGACCTCGGGCGCATCGACACCGATGCCATGCCGTTGCATCACAGCGAACTCCCCGTGCCGGTTCCGGCCAGGATGCCTCGCACCGAGTCCAGCACCGCCTGATCTCTCAGCAGGCCGCTGGCCGACTGCGACAGATAGAGCGCCTGAGCCTCGCCCCCCGGCGGCAGGGCGGAGAACCGCGGCACCGTTCCGTCCCCGCCGAAATCACTGTCGAGCCCGGGCAGCAACCGCACCGCCCGCAGCTGCCCATCTTCCACCTGGAGACCCTGATAGGTGGGCTGGTCGATCCCGACGATGCTGAAGGTACGGCCGGTGGCGACCGTCCAGAGACGTTCGTTGGTCTCCATCGCCTCAGCGGCCAGGCCGGCATCCCCGCCGATCTCGGCGACATGGCGAGGAGTGATCCGCCGCAGACCACCCTCCTCGATCACGCAGCGATAGAACGGCAGCAGGTCGTACGTGCCGGGCATCGCCCGGAACAGGGCGGCGAATCTGGCCCGCGGCAACGGGATCGTCGGTCTTCGGCCCGCGAGATTCTCGAACGCCGCCACTGTCCCCCGGTACGGAACCCCGATGCCGATGGTCAAGCGGGTGTAGTCCGCTCCGCCCAGCAGACCGGTGAAGTACCGCGCGATGAGTCCGCCCATGCTCGAGCCGACCAGCACCAGGCGAGCCTCCCGGCTACCGAAGTGGTGCCGGCGCCACTGCTCCAGGTGCTGCTGTGCCGCTTCGGCCAGCAGGCCGGCGTTGTGCTTGACGGAAAGGCGCCAATCGTAGGGGAAGGTCAACACCGCGTCAGGGTGCGGGACCGCCCGGTCGATCGCCTTGAGCAGGGCGGTGTAGGGCTCGATGCCACCGAAGAGCGGCGCCCACCCGGGCGCCCGGAGCAGACCTTTGGCCCGGACCCGCTCGTTACGACCCGCCAGCTCCTCCGCGGTGGGACGCAAACGGTCGAGCACGGCACCACTGGCCGCCGCCCTGATATACCACCTCATATCAGACGTGCCCCACAGCGATTCACCGGTCGCGATATCGACGAGTTCGCTGCCCATGAATCCGGGGATGAAGACGACCGCGTCGCGGGCCGATCCCGAATCACGGCGCGGGCCGCTGTCCCTGGGCGCGGCCCGCGGCGGTGCCACCTCGGTCAGATCCAGAAAAGACAGCGTGCGTCCTCGCTGGGCGATGGCGAGCATCTGACGGCCGTCGCGCTCGAACGCGGCCAGCGCGGTCACCGCACCGGCACTGCCCCGGAATGCGTAACGTCCAGCCTCGATCAGGTTGCCGAGAGTCCCATCACTGTCGCCCCAGACAACCCCGCTGCGTGGCACATCGGTGACGGCCGTGACCCGGGCCGCGCGACGATAGCTGTACTCATATGAGAGCTGGTAGCCGGGCAGTTCCCAGGTCCGGAGCCCGTCGTCGCAGGCGGCGACGATCGAGGGCGGTCCCCCGGAGCCGCCGAAGGTTGTCAGCTGGTTGACCCTGGCCGTCCCGACCGCAAGCCGGCGAACTGACAGCCCGGGCACGACATCGACCACGTTCAGGGCCGGGTCCGTCCCGCCCACCACCAGCACTGGTCGCCCGTCGCCCTCGACCAGGCACATGGCCAGCACCGGCCCGTCGAGAACCTCGATGTCGCGGACATGGACCAGAGAGCTGCCACGGTGATCGAACAGCTGCACCCGCCCGTCCGCGGTGCCCAGCGCGATCATCAGGCGGTCCTGGACCGGCACCACGAGCAGCGACGTCGCTGCGGTCGGCACCGCGGTCTCCGGGCCACCGAAGAACCCCTGCCCAAAGATCTTGTCAGTCGCCGGGTCGAGAATCGTCACCGAGTCACCGGCGGCCACCGCCACCAGCGTCCGGCTCCCGGTGGGGAAGCCGGCGACCTTGGCCGGCCCACTGCCGATGCGCCGCTTGCGCATCGGCGCACCGGGCGTCCAGAGCCGCACGACGCCGTCCTCGCAGCCCAGGGCCAGCGTCGCACGACCGTCGACGGTGACCGCCACCATCGACCCGATCTCCGACTCAATCGAAACCGGCGGTCGCAATTCAAGATCAAAAGACGATTGAGGTACGGACCCCGGCGGCACATCGGCGACCGGGCGGACCGGCGGATCACCGGTCACCGTCACCGCAAGCCGGGCGGTATGGAACGGGACACCGCCCGCACTGATCAGCGTCAGCCACAGCGCCGTCTCGGTGCCGTCGGCGAGGCCGTCATCAACGGTCACCACGAATCGAGCCGGACCATAGGTCCCGCCGAAGCGGTGCAGCACCACACTGCTCTGGCCCAGGCTCTCCACCGTCAGCCCGATCTGGCCGCTGAGCATCAGCCCGACCGGATACTCCTCATCCTCGTACGGCCAGTCGGCGTGCGGATCGCCCGGTCGCAGGTCGACGGTGACCAGATGGCGCCCGCCGGGCGCGACCTGGCGCGGCCAGCCCACCAGCGGTTGCAGCGCGATGGATTCGACACTCATCGGGCACCCTCGCGCGGCGGCATGTACAGAGCGGTGTCGAGATGGCCGACGTAGAGATACATGAAGCCGTAGAAGAATGCTTTGAGCAGGGCCGGATCGGCGGTGGACGGATCGGCGGGCAGTTCTTCGACGAGCGCGGCCCGGTAGTCGCGCAGCGCGGCCGGCACGCTGACCGACCGGTCCCGGGCGACCTCCAGCAGCCGGTCGACGAACTCGAGGGAGTCGAGTTTGCCGACCTCGCCGGCGGTGGCGATGACGCCGCGGGCGCCGCGCCGCAGGAAGATCTCGGCGAAGGTCCGCGTCGCCCGCTCACCGAACCGGTCGTCGTTCATCAGCAGCGCGCTGCTGCACGCGTTGAGCAGCACCAGCGTGCGGGCCGCGCGCAGCGCCCGCATCCGGTGCCGGCCGAGCTGGTCCATCGAAAGTCCGCCGAGGGTGGCCTGCGCGCCGTCGGTGCCGACGGTGCCGTGGCCCCACAGATGTACCAGCCCGAAGCGCTGGTTGCGTGCGTCGAGCTTGCTCAGCAGGTCGGCCATGCTGGCGGCCTTGTCGTGGACGAGCGCACCGAACCGGGTGTCGAGCGCCGGGAAGCTCTTCTCGACATAGCTCAGGACCGGGCCTTCGCAGACCGTGGCGCCGCCGCTCGACCAGTCGATCGGCGTCTCGGTGAACACCGTCGTCCATCTGATCACTTCGACGTCGGCGCCCAGCCAGCCGTGATCACCCGGGTCGTCGGTCTCGTGGAAGAAGAGCTCCCAGGGGATCTGGAAGTCGGTCTCGTCCCAGACGATCAGGCGCAGCCCGCGGCCGTGCTGTCGCCGGAGCGCGGTCAGCCACTGCCGCAGCGCGACCTTGGTGACCGACCAACTGTGCAGCGCGTCCAGGCCCTGCCGCCAGGTGCCGGCGGCGGCGATGCCGGCCAGGCCGAGCCGGGGCCGCCGCTGGTTGCGCAGGTCCTGCGCGGTGACCGAGATCCGCAATGCGGCGTCGGACTGCAGTTCGAGATGGAAGCACTCCTCCCCCTCGTAGGTCTCCCGGGTCACCCGCAGCAGCGCGGTTCCGGCCGGGGCCGCGGCCGGGATCGGCGCCGGCGCCGTGGTGATCGGCACCTCGGCGGAGGCGAGCGCGTCCTCGGCCTCGAACCGGGCCGGGCGGGCGGCCGCGGCAAACGCCGGTTCCGGGGAGCGCCCGCCCCGCACCGTCACGGCCAGTTCCTGGGGGTTCATCGCGGCTCCCCGGTGGCGACCACAACCCCGCCGAGCGCGTCGGCCAGGTCGAAGGGCAGCATCGCGTACGCGCCGGCCTCGGGCGCGACCACGATGGTCCGCAGGCCGGCGAGCGGCCGGATCGCCGCCGCGGCGGCGAGCGCGTCGTCGATGCCTTGCCGCGCGATCGGGCCCGCGACCGTGCCGCGCGCGCTGGCCTCCAGCGGGACGTTGCCGCGCCCGTCGGTGACCACGACCAGCCAGGCCCGGTCGGTGTACACCCGGCTGCGCCGCAGATGCCGCAGCAGTTCCTGGGCGGCGAGCTCGATCCCGGAGGCCAGCGGGGTGGCCCGGCCCGGGGTGTGCCGCAGCGATCGCAGGACCCGGGAATCGCGCACGCTGCTCGCCCGGTACCGCTCGGCCCGCAGCCAGTCGGCGGCCTTGTCGTGGCCGAGGTCGACCACGCTGACCGCGGCCCGTTCGGCGTAGGCCCACCGCAGGTAGGGCGCGAGCGCCGGGGTCCAGTCCCAGCCGCGGTGGCAGCTGTGGTCGAGCACCAGGACCAGCAGCTTGCCCGGGGTCCAGCCGCGGCGGTACCGGCGCCAGTCCTCGGGCCGGATCTCCAGACGATCGGCGGGCGGGCGCACCCGCCGATGTTTGACCGCCTCCAGCAGGGTCGGCACCGGGGCGAGGTCGAAACGCGACCGGGCCCGCTCGGTGCCGATCTTGGCGCCGCGCAACTCGCGCCGCAGGGTCGTGCCCGCCCAGGGATTGCGCAGCGGGGTGATCTCGGGCAGCGCGCCCGGGGAAGCCTCGGGGTAGAGCCCGGCCGCGACGACCGCCTCGACGGTGGCGGGCTCGTCGGACTCCTGGACCTCGACCAGTGGCGCGGCCGCGGGTGCCTGCTCGACCGGGTCGGCGGCGACACCCTCGCCGGGCTCGGATGCTTCGGTCTCGGGTTGCGCCTCGGCCGTCGAAGCGAGAGTGACCAGGCCCATGATCTCCGCGGCCGCCCGGACATGGGTGGCCGTCGTCGCGGCGGCATGCGACAACCGGGCCAGCGCACGTGCCGTCCGGGCCAGCGCGAGGCCGAGCCGCGCGCCGCGACCGACCGTGCGCAGCACCTCGGCCAGCGCGTCCTCGGTGACCTGCGGCCAGTCCCCGGTCAGCGGCTCGATCGGCGCGACGACCAGGTCGCCGGCGATGATTTCGGCGGCGTCGACCCGGATCGGGAACCGGTCCAGCAGGTGCGGCGACAGACCGGCCAGAGCGGAGCGGTCGGCGCCGGCCAGCCAACGGGCCCGTGGCTGCCAGGTGCCGCTGTGCCCGTGCCGTTCGACGGTGGCGACCTCGGCGCCGAGCAGGGTGACCGCCGCCCGGGTGACCGCGGTCCCGGCCCGGCTGAGCTCGGGCACCAGCACGATCGGCGCGGTGCCCGGCTCGACCAGGATGCCGGGCGCCATCCGGAACTGCCCGTCGGCCAGCCGTAGCCGTACCCAGAGGTCGTCCTCACCCAGCCAGGACCCGGCCACGACGGTCTCCGGCCGCGGGGCGCCGGAGACGGACATCAGGGTGGTGAGCGCGCGCGCCATCGCGGCGAGCAGGCCTGGCGGGGCGTCGAGAACGAGCAGCGGGCCGATCCGGTGGTCGATCGCGACGCACCGCAGCAACGTCGCGATGCGCCGCTGGGCCGCGGAGGTCATCGAGACCACTAAAATTCGGTGACGAGCGCGGCCAGCGTCGCGGCGTCCTCGTCGGTCCACGGCAGGATCCCGCCGGTGTCGGCGGAGGCCCGCCGGTGCACCAGGGCCATCGGCGTCACCGCCAGGACGTGCCCGGGTCGCACCCGCGTGTCGCCGTCGATCGCTGCGGCCGCCCGGGCCGCGTTGGCGATGCAGAGTTCGCCGCGGTGCCCGGCGGTCCGGAACGTCCAGGCGATCTGGGCGCACAGTTTCAGGATGTGGTCCGAGCAGACCAGGCCCTTGGCCGTCTCGCGAGCGTCCTCGAGTTTCGTGCCGAGGATCGTGTCGGCCTGCCGGGCCGCCTGGATCTCGGCCGAGGCGTGGCCTTCGCGTTCGGCGTCGAAGGCCAGCACGTTACGCAGGATCTGCAGGCGCGCCTTGGCGCTGTCGTCCCCGGTGATCGTCGCGACCAGTCCGAACCGGTCGAGCAGCTGGGGGCGCAGATTGCCCTCCTCCGGGTTCATCGTGCCGATCAGCGTGATCTTGACCGGCACGTTGGGTTCGTCGATGCCCTCGCGCTCGATCGGCAGCACCTCGCCCGCGGCCGCGTCCAGGATGATGTTGACGAGGTAGTCGTCGAGCAGGTTCACCTCGTCGATGTAGAGCAGCCCCTGGCCGGTCTTCTGCGCCTGGAGCAACAGGCCGTCCCGCGTGCCGGAACCGCCCTTGAGCAGCTCCTCGACGTTCCAGCCACCGAGCACCCGGTCGTCGGTGGCACCGATCGGCAGCGTCACCGGCAGTGCCTTGAGCACCATCTTGGCGAACGCCCGCACGGTCGTCGACTTGGCGGTGCCGCGCTGGCCGGTCGCCAGCACACCCTTGACCTCCGGGACCACGTACGCGATCTCCAGTGCCCGTTTCAGCTCGTCCTGGCCGACCACCATCGCGTACGGAAGAATCGGGACGTCCTCGGCCGTCATGGCGCCGCCCTGTCCTGCTCGTAGTTCTGTTCCATCGGAACACCCTGGCGCCACATCGCGCACAACGCCTCGTTCTGCAGACGCTCCGCCTCCGGGCTCTTCGGCAGGCGCAGCTTGAGCGCCTTGAGCAGATCGAAACGGTGCAGATCAAAGGCCGAACCGACGGCTTCCCCGTACGCGACGGCAGCCGCGACCGCCCCGGTGTAGGACACGGCCGCGAGCACCGCGGGCACGATCGCCAGCAACGGCCACCAGCCCGCGCCCCAGAGCAGCCCCAGGGCGGCAACCGTGGTGAGGGCGGCGGTGACCGCCATCCGGCCGGCACCGTCGAGCACATCGCGCCGGTCATCGACGACCAGCCGGACCTTGTCGCCCAGCAACGGGTAGAGCCGCGGCCAGGCGACAACCGCGTCCAGCCCGTAGTCACGCCCGGCGGTGTCCTCCATCGCCGCCAGCGCGTTGCCCAGCGCGGTCGCCCGCATCAGATGCTCGGGCAGCGGGTACCGCCGGCGCAGCCGGGCCCCGTGGCGTCCGGCCTTCTGCACCACATCGTCGGTGAGCTCGCCGCGTTCCTGCGGCAGCACCGCCTTCGCGGCCAGCCGCCGTTTGCGTGCCACCTGGCACCGGCGGCCGAGCCCCGAGCCGAGCGCGACCGGCCAGCCGCCCTCGAGCACCCGCATCATCGCCAGTTGCAGCGGCACCAGGACCACCGCGATCAGGGTCACGACCACGGTGAGCAGCACGATCTCGCCCGCGCCGAGATCCTTGGCGACCTTCCAGGCGGCGGTGAAGGACAGGTGGTCGCCGTGGCGCAGCCACAGCGGCGCTCCCGACCACACGAGCACCAGCAGGAAGATCGCCGACGCGGCCGCCGGCAGGTAGCCGACGGTCAGGAAGCGTCCCGACCGCAGCCCGTCGAGGGGGCTGCTCACCGAGCTCAGATCCATCCGCGCAACTCCATCGCCTGGTGACCGGTCTGCCCGCAGGCCGGCACGAACCGCGGGTCGTGGAAGGACCGGAACGCCTCCCCGCCGCACCCGGGCGTGCGACAGACATAGCGCAACGCCCGGAACTGGGTGGACTCGCCGGCCAGCGAGGCCCGATCGCCACTGCCCACCGGGGTGCTCTCCCCCGCCGCCGTGCCGTCGAGGGCGTCCAGAGTTGCCCGGGTGCCGGCGCCCAGCGCCGTCCCGGCCACCCGCACCTCGACCGCGGCTGCCCCGGACCCGTCCAGCTCGGCAGCGATCTTGGCAGCCAGCGACGGAATGCTGGGCGGCTTCGCCGGATCGATCTCGATCCAGTGGTCGGTGGCCGGCGCGTCGGGATCGAACAGCTCCCCGTACTTCACCCGCAGCCGCTCGATCCCTTGCGGACTTGCCACGTAGGACACCTCTCGGAATCGGACGCTGACTGCGACCATATAAGGCCGTCCGGGCGGTGCCTGGCAATCCACCGCCCGGACGAGTGAGTCCGCCGGGGCGGACCCACTCCTGCAGCGCCCCGCCGATCAGTGCCGGACGGTCGCCTTGCGGATCTCGGTGCGCAGCGCCGGCGCCCCGTCCACCGGAGCCGGATCATCAGCGGTCGCCTCGATGCCGCCGGCCGCGACCCGGTCCAGCGTGCGCAGGCCGCGCGCCGTCACCTGCCCGAAGATCGAGTAGTTGGGGCGCAGCGCCGAATCGCCGTACACCAGAAAGAATTGACTGCCGTTGGTGTCCGGGCCCGCGTTGGCCATCGCCAGCACCCCGCGCGCGTAAAGCCGGCGCACCCCGGTCGGATCGGTCGGCGCCGGCGGCAGGTTCGTCGGCAGTTCGTCGCGGTAGCGGTAGCCCGGCCCACCCTCGCCGGTACCGCTCGGGTCGCCGCACTGCAAGACCTTCAAGGTCGGGTACGCCGTGAGCCGGTGACAGATCGTCCGGTCGTAGAACCGGTGCCGCGTCAGGTGCACGAAGCTCTGCACCGTGCACGGCGCCGCCGCCCGGTCCAGCACCAGCGGGATGTCCCCCAGGTTGGTGCGCAGCAGCACGGTCACGGTGCCCCGATCGGGGGTGTGCCGCGGGTCGCGCGGCAACGGCACCGGACGGGCGGCGGGCTCGTCCGGCGTCGGCGTGTACGAACAGGGCCCGGCGGTCGGGCCGTGCGCGGCCGCGGGCGCGCTGACAACGACCAGCGCGACCACGGCGGCGACGACAACCGTCAGAGCTCGGCGAAACGGGACCACACTGTCCTCCATAGATCGACTGACGCCAATCTATCGGACGCCGCCTCAGAGTTGGTGCAGGATCACCGGATCCTTGATCTTCTGGTCCGCGGCCAGCAGCAACGCCTTGCTGATGATCTCGGAGAGCCGGCTGTCGCCCTCGAACGGCAGGAACAGCTCCGGCTCGGCCGCCCGCTTCGCCGACGCCGGGATGATGCACAGATACCGGCCTTCGGGCGCGATCAGGATGTTGCCCGACCCGTAGTGGATCCGATAGGTGTGCAGGTCACCGCGGACCTCGAGGAACCGGTCGGTGAGCGTGCACCGCCCGGCGATCGCCAGCCGCGGGATCAGCCCGGCCAGCACCTCCCGCCGGGTCTCGCCGGGCGGGGTGAGCTCGCCGAAACTGGTCCGCGCCCAGTACTCGCGGTAACGCCCGTGCGGCCCGCCGTCGAACCAGTTCGGATCGCTGCCGACCCCGGCGACCGCGACGAACAGGTCCACGTCGCGCATCACCTCGCTGAGCACGACCGCCGGGACCTGCTCCAACGCGAGCGGTGTGCCGTCCTGGGAAAGAAACCGCAGCTGGTCGGTGGCCATCGTGTCGAACACCATGTCGTCACGCTCGTCGATCCCAGCGATGCTCAGCTCGGCCCGCAACCCGTGCTCGGGCAGGGCCAGCCGCGGTGGTTCCCGCGAGTACGCGTCGTTGCGCCACTGCTGATGCGACCAGCCGCGCCGCGACAGCAGCGCGTTGAGCCGGTGCTGCTGGACCACGTGCGCGGCGAACCGGTTCGAATACGTGCCGGTGGCCCGCTCCGCGTCGGTGAGCAGGTACTGCTCGCGGTGCGCCTGCTTGAACGGCTGCGTGATCTGGTGCCGGACCAGGAAGGCCCGCCAGGCGGCAACCGTCTCCGGGTCCTCGCCGGCCGGGTGCCAAAGACGTACCGTCGCATCGTCGTTGATCTTTAAAATCTGATCATTGACGGTACGCAGGGTGTCCGCGGCCCAGCAGCAGGCGACACCGTCGACCGTCCAGATCAGCCGGCGCGCCAGGGTGCGCGCCAACGGATGATCCAGCAACCGCTCGCGCCACTGATCGGCCGGCCACTGCCGGTCGCGGCGCAGCAGCCCGTCGAGCCGGTCGCGGGTGGCGATCAGCGTGGCGCCGATGTCCTTGACCGCCGCCGTGAGCTCCTTGAACTCCTCGCGATGATCGGCACGAACCTGCGACGGTACGGCCTTGACCGGCTTACCAACCGCATTACGCCAGCTCACGACCGCATCCGTACCGTGAATCTCGACCTCGAACGCGCAGTCGCCGAGCTTGTCGGCCAGCGGCAGCCCGAACCCGGGCAGCGCCATCTCCTCGACGTCCTCGCGGGCGATGCCCAGCGCGCCAGCCCGCGCGTCGAGCCCCTTCTCCACCAGCCGCAACGTGCTCTTGTACGTCAGCCGCGACGCCAGCCGGGCCAGCTGCGCCACCGCGGCCGGATGATCGGTATCGGCCAGCGCGGCCACCGCCGCATTGGCCAGTTTCGGACTGGCCGGACCGTGCCCGGAGATCTTGCGGGTGGCCCGCTCGGCGATCTGCCCCAGCTGCCGCACGGCCTGCTCCGACGGCGGGCACATGCCGCGCACCCACAGCAGCCCGGACACCAGCCGCACGTTGTAGCGATCCGGCATCCGCGGCTCCCCCGCGGCGAACCTGAAGCTCGAATAGTCCGTGACCACCTGCGCCGGCCGGCTGCGCGGCGCGCCGACCAGCTCCAGCCAGCCGTCGAGCCGCTCGGCGAACTCGACGGCGCCGACCGCGGCCAGCAGCGGCCCGGCCTGCTTGCGCCAGGCCGCCGACGGCCGCGCCTGATCCTTGTCGGGCACGCAGTGGGTCAGCAGCGCGTGCCAGGCGGCCCGCCGCTCCCCCGGCATCGCCTCGATCTGCGCGATCGCCCGGTCCGCCCACGGCTCCCCCGGGCTCGGCACCGGCCACAGCGTCGCACCGGTGTCGGCGTTCCAACTCTCGATCTGCACCCGGCGCCAGGTGGCCAGCGCCCACGGATGCGGCCGCCCGGCGGCATCCTCGGCCCTGAGCAGGTCACCGGTCCAGTCACCACAGTTGAGATAGAAGAAGTCACCGAGCCGATCCAACCAGCCCCGGCCGTCCACCCCACCGGCCTCCAGCAGCCCGCCGACCAGCCGGGCCAGCGAACCACCACCGGGATAGCCGGGCCCGTCGGTCGCCGTCCAAAGATCAAAAAGCGTTTGCCGTACGTCGGCAGGCTGCGCCCGCAGAATCTGCCGGGCCCGCACGTGCATGCCGTCCGCGGCGGCCCACCACTGCCGGTCCTCCGGATAGTAGGCGCTGCCGAGCAGCCCGGTGCTCAGGTGCCCGACCGCGGTCTGCGCCGCGGCCACCCGCTGGTCATGGTCGGCGTCGTCGCCCTCCAGCACCGCCACCGCGTCCAGCAGCTGACGCGCCAGCCGCTGCGCCTCGGGCAGCACCTCACGCTGCACCGGCATCAGCGGATACGCCCCGCCCTGGTCCAGCCCGGTCTCGCCCGGCTCGGTCACGTCCGGCTCGGTCTCGCCCAGCTCGTCCAGCAGCCGCTCGCCCACGCCGGTCGGCGCCCAGCCGCACACCATGGCCACGTGCTCGGCGAACTGCCGCAGCTCACTGTCGGAGGCGTGATACTCCCAGCGGCGCCGTTCCTGCATGACGGCGATGCTGCCGGCGACCAGCCGCATCATCGCCTCCGGGTCGAAGACCGCCATCAGCCACCCACCAGCGGCACAAGCTTGAGAAAGGTGACCCGCGACCCCGCACGCAGGTGAACCTCCTCGTCCAGTTCGGTCACCTGCCGGTCGTCAACCAGCACCACAAAGGCATTACGACCGAACGCGGCAAGCGTCGTCCTGGTCCGCTCCTGCGGATCAGCCCCGGTGCCGGACTCAGCGACCTCCTGAAATATCCGCCGCCGAATCAGCTCATCGAGCCGAACCCTCTCCTCAAGGATCTCCATAGCCCAGGCCGGCGTCTTCGGCCCTGTCGTCGTCTCATCCGAGATCGCAATGATCGGCATCGACGGAACCTAGCAGGGCCGTACGACAAGACCGGCCGGCAGCAAGTGCGGCCAGGCGCCTACAGTGCTCCGGGTGGCCACGTCCGCACGGTGCCGGCTCGCGCGGGCGGCAGGATCTTGGCCACCATCACGATGTCGGCGGTGGCGATGAGGCGATTACCCGGACTGCCATCGTCAAATACGGCAAGCTCACCACCGCGTTTCCGAAATGGATGTGATCGTCAAGTTGGTGATCTTCAGGTTCACTGTCCCGCAGTCTGACCCGCCGCTGGTGGAGAGCTGGCCGTCGGCTCGCCAATTCGATGTCGCGCCCGCCAGCGATATCGATTTGCACTACAAGCTATTTCTGGTTCACGTCGAACTGATCGTTTCCGGCGTGGCCTTCATGACCCCCGAAGGATCGGCGACCTTTGTCAACATGGCGCTGGGGGCGGCAGGTACCGCGCGACGTCTTGAGAGCGGCCTGCCTGGCGGTCTCGGCTTCACGGAGAACCCAGAGGTTATCGAATTTCGCCCGGCCGGCGACCAGGTGAGCGTCTCGTCATCGGTTTTGCCACTATCGGCCACCGCCGACAAGGACGAAGTGATCGCGGCGCTGCGCTTGTTCGCAACTGAGGCGTACCGGGTACTGGTCTCTCACTCGCCCGCATTGCGCGACAACGAAACTCTCGCTCCTCTCAGATTCCCCGAAGATCTGTAGCTGCACCTGAAAGATATGGGCTGCCGACGACGACCGGCATGAATGTCGCTTGAGGTGAAGAGGTATTTCCGGCCCGAGCAGCCGAACTTCTTCTGGCTCTATGCGGTCATCGGAATGGCATCGCACTCGCACCGATACCCGCCTCTGCAAGGCGATCGCCGACCGGCTCACGTTCAACGCCTACTCGGCGGCTTCTTCACCGATGCCGCCTCGTCCACCCTGGCCGGTCATGCGGCTGACGCGGGCAGGTCGCGGACGCTGAACCTACCTCCTGCGTACGCCTGCAGCACGGCGGCCACCTGAGCAAGCGGCTCGCGGAGCTCACTGAGCTGGATCACCAATCTGCCGGGACGCTCGTCCCCCTTACGGCGGTAGCCGGCCTTGAAACCGAGGTCGGAGCCCGGCGCGGGCCAGACGATCAGGTGCGGGGCCGACGATGGGCCGACGAAGTGGACTCGTTCGACGGTGACCTCCTCCAACGCTGCCCACGGAATGTCCGCGCTGAGGCCGTCGCAGCGGATGGACAGGCCGGCCTCACCGACCGCCAGCCGGAACGGGTAGCGGACGAGTTGATAGGTCCGGGCCACGCCGAAGAAGATGCAGATCGCGCCCATCGCGTAGGCAATCCACGGCCCGAGGGTGAACTCGAAGCCGATGAGATCCAGCAACATCGGCGAAGCGAACAGCGCAACACCGAGCAGGGTGATCAGGAGGACAACGCGGAGCACTTTGCCGGTATCGCGGTGGAATTCCATGACATTCCAAGGTGTCGGGAGAAAGGTGCAGTGACGGTAACAGCACCCTCCCTCCATGCCGAGGTCGACCAGCTCCAGAGTGGAGCGACAAATCCGTCCGCGCGCAAGCGTGGCCAGGCGCTTACAGGGCTCCGGGTGGCCACGTCCGCACGGCGCCGGGCCGGGCGAGCGGCAGCGTCTTGACCAGCATGACGATGCCGGTGAGCAGGAACGCGGGCAGCAGCATCCAGAGCAGGATGGGGTCTTCTCGCCGATCGTTGGCCAGCACCACGGCCAGCACGGCTGCCGCCACCGGCAATCCGATGGCCCAGCGGGCGTAGAAGCGCCGGGAATGCCGGCGCGGCGCCGGTTCGGCGGTGGCGATCACGCCCGGGTTCTGCCCGACCCATTGGTGGGCGACCTCGATCGGCACCTGGGGAATGCGCAGGTCACCGTCGCGGGTGCGAAACGGCAGATCCCGAGGTAGCCCCCGCAGCGCCAGCATCGACAACAGCCAGGTGCCACATGCCAGCGCGGGCGTCACCGTACGGGCGGCCCCGGACAGGTCACCGAAAGCCACGATCGACCACGCGGACAGGCCCACCAGCTGCGCCACCAGTGCCCACGGCTCGAGCCGCGCGTACCGGCGAACCCTGCCGGCCGACCGCGAATCCATGGGAACCAACTGCGACGGCTGCCGCCGGTATCGCAATCGGCTCAACGACACCTCGACCCAGTCCGGATCCGCCGTGCCGTCGGTGATGGCCAGCGCGGGAATCCGCAGGCCGGCCACCAGATGCGCGGGAACGAGCAGGTCGATTCGGTTGACGGTGGTTGACTCATTGCCTCGCATGATGCGCTTCACCCTAGTTGAGCCCGCCTCGAACGCGTGGTACCGAAAGTGTGCCCCGAAGAGCCGATCGGCTGACCTTGATCATCCGGTCGCAGCAACCTGCGCCCGCGATTCCGGCCCTTCGCCACCAGGACAATCACGGTGAGTGACACGATGCGGGGATGCTCTGGCCGGTTCTGCTCGACTCCACTCCCCGCGACACCGCATGGTCCGTGGGCGAACGCGTCTCGACCCGTCTGAGATGGCTCGACGACCCGGATCTTCCCGACGAGCTGGTGCTGCGCCAGGTCGCCGTGCGGGCCAGCACGTTGCTCGCCGCCGACGGGCAGCCCTGGGCGCAACTCATCGAGGCCGGCGACCTGCGCGCGGTGCGGGAAGACGATCACCGGACAGGTGCGGTCACGCTCGACGGATGCCTGGGCTTCGACGCGTTCCTGCGGATCATCGGTGAGCTGCCTGCCGCGGTGGGCATCGTCCGGCGCGTCCGGGTCATCCATGACCTGCACGATCGCGGCACCAGCGAGTGGATCCGCCGGCCCGGGGCGGTGCGCTTGACCGACGTCCCCGACGCCGGCCCCACCCACCTGCGCGACGATCCGTCATTCGAGGAGACGGTCCCGGACGACTGGGAACCTGAGCCCGGCACGATGCAGATCCTCAGCCCCGAGAAGTACTTCCGGCTGGCCGGCGACCAGCTGCCGACAGAGCAGTGGCAGGCCCGAGGCTTCCTCGTCGACCTGGATGTCGCCGATCACCAAAAGTGATCGGTTGGCATGAGATCGCCGGCCCGGAAGAGTGGCCTGCATGACGTGCATCGTCGGGATTACGGATGGAAAGGTCGTCACCATCGGTGGCGACTCGGCGGGCAGCGACGGATGGCACGTCGCGGTGCGCTCGGATTCCAAGGTGTTCCAGGTCGGGCCCTACCTGATGGGCTTCACCACCAGCTACCGGATGGGTCAGCTGCTGCGCTACTCGCTGGAGGTCGGCGAGCCCGACACCTGGGACGTCGACCGGTTCATGGTGACCACGTTCATCGACGCGGTCCGCGCGTGCCTGTCCACCGGCGGCTATGCGAAGACCGAGGACGGCCAGGAACAGGGCGGACAGTTCCTGGTCGGCATTCACGGCCGCCTCTACGTCGTCGGCGACGACTATCAGATCGGCCACACGATCTCCGGCTATGCCGCGGTGGGCTCCGGCTACCTGGTGGCCCTGGGCTCGCTGCACTCCACGGCCAGGTCGCCGATCAGCAGCCGGCAACGCGCGGTGATGGCGCTGGAGGCGGCGGCCGAGCTCACCGAGGGCGTGCGGGCACCGTTCACCGTGGTGCAGTCGGAGTAGCAGCTGTCGGCACCCAGTACCGCCATTTGTCGCGGTACCGGTCCTGCAGCACGCCGCCGTTGCGTTCGATCACCGTCCGGGACGCCGCGTTGTCCAGGTCGCAGGTCAGCAGCGCCGAGGTGATGCCCAGACCACGCGCGACGCTCAGCGCCTCCCGCAACATCCAGGTGGCGTGTCCCCTGCCGCGGGCCGACGGCCGCACGTCGTAGCCGATGTGCCCGCCGGCCTCCCGCAGGCGGTCGGTCAGGCGATGCCGGATCGCGATGCGACCCAGGTACGCGGTGTCGTCGACCAGCCACAGGTTCGTCGCCGGAACGTAGCCGGCGGGCCGCGGCGAGTCCTCGCGGGCCTGCTCGACCAGCCATCGCACGTACGCGTCGAAGCCCTCGGGCGAGGTCCAGGACGTTGCGAGGGTGCGGATCTCCCGCCCGATTTCGGTCGGGTCGCCGGGCGCCCCGCGCCCCTCGTCACGGAACTCGGCCATGGCCGCGAGAAAGGACGCGTGCACCAGGGTCGTCGGAGCCTCGAGTCGAACCATGTCTGACTGTTACCACAACGGCGTCGACCAGAGGGTGCGCTCAACGGTCGCCGGGACCGACCAGGCCGCTCTCGTAGGCGGCGATCACGAGTTGGGCGCGGTCGCGGGCCTGCAGCTTGGCCAGCAGGCTGCCGACGTGGGTCTTGACCGTCTTGATCGAGATGGCGAGGTTGGCGACGATCTCCTGGTTGGACAGGCCCCGGGCGATCAGGACCAGCACCTGCGTCTCGCGGTCGGTGAGCATCCGCAGGTCGGTGCCGGGGCGGCCGGCCGGGCCGCGCACGTAGTGGTCGACCAGGCGGGTCAGGATGGCCGGCGCGAACAGCGACTCGCCGGCGTGCGTGCGACGCACCGCGTCCACCAGTTCGCCGGGGTGGGCGTCCTTGAGCAGGAAGCCGCTGGCGCCGGCCCGCAGCGCGCCGTAAACGTACTCGTCCAGCTCGTACATGCTCAGCACCAGGATGCGGCAGGTGCTCAGCCGGGGATCGGCGGTGATCTCGCGGGTGGCCTCGATGCCGTCACCGCCGGGCATCCGGATGTCCATCAGGATCACGTCGGGGATGACCTGCCGGGCCAGGCTCACCGCCTCCCCGCCGGTGGCGGCCTGCGCCACGGTGGTCAGCGCCGGGTCGCCGTCGACCAGAATGGCCAGACTGTGCCGCATCAGCGGCTGATCGTCAGCGATCAGGACGCGGATCGCGGCACTCACCGGCACGCCCGGCCCGGGATGCGGGCACTCACCGGCACGCCCGGCCCGAGATGCGGGCGCTCACCGGCTCGTCCGGTCCGGAATGCGGGCGCGCACCGGCCCGCCCGGTCCGGAATGCGGCGCTCACCGGCCTGCCCGGTCCGGAATGCGGGCGCTCACGCGGAACCGGCCCTGCTCCGGGCCGGCGTGCAGGATCCCGCCGACGGCGCTCACGCGTTCGCGCAGGCTGCCGAGCCCGTGACCGGCGCCCGGCTGGGAGCGCCAGCCCTCGCGGGGCCCGCCGTCCTCGACCTGCACGACGATCGCCTCGCCCTCGCGGTCGACACTGACCTGCGAGCTGACCGGGCCGGCGTGCCGGGCGGTGTTGGTCAGCGCCTCGCGAACCACGGCGCAGACGGTCAGCTGGGTGCCGGCGGACACCGCGCCGACCTCGCCCAGGCGCAGGGACACGGTCAGGCCGGCGGCCCGCGAGGCGGCCACGACCGCGGGCAGGTCCGCCAGGGTCTCGGCCGGGCGCAGCGGTGCCGCGCCGGGCGCCCGCAGGACGGTGAGCATCCGGCGCAGCTCGGTGGTGGTCTCGCGGCTGGTGCGCTCAATATCGGTCAGGGCGCTCGCCCGTTCGGCCTCGCCGGCCGGGCCGCGCAGGCTGCGCGCGGCGGCGGCGCGCACGGTGATCAGCCCGAGCCCGTGCGAGACCAGGTCGTGCAGGTCGGCGGCGATCCGCAGCCGCTCGGCCTGGGTCGCTCGTTCCGCCGCCCAGGCCGCCAGCTCGTGCTCATGTCTTCGGCGTTGGGCCCGCGTGCGCAGCAGCGCCCAGAGCAGCGTCGACACGGTCACGGTGACGGCCACCGCGAACACCGCGCGGGCCTGGCCCGGCCCCTGGACCCCGGTCGCGGCGAGCAGCAGCGCGAACACGCCCAGCACGGTGCAGGCGATGGCCCACACGCGCGAGCGCCACGACGGCCGCGGTGAATTCATGCTCGGATTTTAGGGTCGCGCGTCGCGGCGCACATCGGACCACGGTCTGACAGACCCAGGTCCGATGCGCGGCGGGCGACGTCCGGCTGCAATGGCGGCATGTTCGAGATCAAAAACCTGATTAAGACGTACGGCGATCGCACCGTTCTTCGCGATGTCAGTTTCCGCACCGAGCCGGGCCGGGTGACCGGCTTCCTCGGTCCGAACGCGGCCGGCAAGTCCTCCACGCTGCGGATCCTGCTCGGCCTGGACCGGCCCACCGCGGGCATCGCACTGGTCGGCGCGCGTGCCTACCGCAGCCTTCGCGACCCGTTGCGCACGGTGGGCTCGATGCTCGACGGCTGCGGCGCGCACCGTTCGCACACCGCCCGGGCGCACCTGGGCTGGGTGGCCGCCTCGCACGGCATCCCGGCCCGGCGGGTGCGCGAGGTGCTGGATCAGGTCGGGCTGGCGGCCAACGGCCGTACCTTAATCGGTCGTTTGTCGTTGGGTTTGCGGCAGCGCCTCGCGCTGGCGACCGCGCTGCTCGGCGAACCGGCCGCCCTGGTGCTCGACGAACCCACCAACGGCCTGGATCCCGACGGCATCCGCTGGATGCGCACCGTGGTGCGCGAGCAGGCCGCCGCCGGTGGCACGGTGCTGCTGTCGAGTCACCTGATGACCGAGGTCGCCGCGGTCGCCGACGACCTGGTCGTGATCGCCGCGGGCCGGATCGTGGCGGCCGGGCCGCTGGCCCGGGTCACCGCCGGCTACGCCACGCTCGAGGACGCGTTCTTCGCCCTGACCGCGACCGGGGGCCGGTGATGAGCCTGTCCCGGGTCCTCTCGGCCGAGGTGCGCAAGACGATCACGCTGCCCGCCTCATGGGTGGCCGCCGCCGTGACGCTGCTCGGCTCGCTGCTGATCACCCTGCTCAACGGGTACGCGGTGCACGCCGACCCGGCCGGATCGGCGTTCATCGCACCGCTGGACATCGCGTTCGCCGCGGCGCCGCTGGGCACGGTCGGGGCGAGCGTGCTCGGGGTGATCGTGTTCAGCAGCGAGTACACCGGCGAGCGTCAGATCACGACGACGCTCGCGGCGGTGCCCAACCGGGTCCTGCTGCTGGCGGCCAAGGCGATCGTCGTGGTGCTGTTCGTCGTCGTGGTCGCCGCGGTCACCATGCCGGTCACGATCGGTGCCGCCCGCCTGCTGGTCGGCGGGGCCGTCAGCGTTCCCACGGCGGTGATCCAGTGCCTCGGCGCGGCCCTCTACTGGCTGCTCAGCGGTCTGATCGCGCTGGCGATCACGGTCTTCGCGCGCAACGGCGTCGTCCCGCTGGTGGTGCTGATCGTGAACGGGTCCCTGGTGTCGTTCTCCCTGCTGCTGAGCAAGGTCAGCCCGGTCGGCTTCTGGCTGCCGGACATGGCCGGGCGCCGGCTGCTGGACGGTGCCCACACCGTCGACGGCGGCCTCGGCGCGGTGCCGGGAGCGCTGGTCATGGTCGCCTGGACGGTGCTGCTGCTGGCCGCCGCCACCGCCGTCCTGCACCGCCGCGACGCCTGAGGCCCGGCTCAGGGCTGCTGGAAGGCTGCGGCGCAGACCTCGATCCAGGTCGCGAGGTCAGGTATCTCGTCGATGGTGAGCAGCGAGTACGGCGGGCATCCGGGCAACGGGGTGACCCCGGAGAACGCGTGATCGGGCGCGAAGAGCAGCAGCCGGCCGTCCTCGCGGCGCACCAGCGTGAGATTGCCGTTGGCCTCGACGGCAGCGGCGTAATACTCGTCGGCGTCGATCGGAATCGTCAGGCCGTCGTCGGCCCAGAGCCACGCATAGTCGCGGAGAACGTCGGCGACCCGGACCCGCTGCGCCTCGGCGGTGAGCACCTCGTTCTGATTGCTCCACCACGTGTCGGGCGCGCCGAACGTCTCCACGATGCCGCCGCACACCTGCCAGAAAAGCTGGTGGACCTCGGCGACCGGGCCGCCGTCGACGGGGTGCGGCGCGCGGCACAGCCAGCCTCGCCGGTCATCCGGCGGACCCCACGCCAGCAGTTCGTACGGTGTATCCGCGACCGAGACCGGCGTCAGGGTCGCCGACCGGAGCAGCCCGGACAACACCGGCAACGCCGCGATCGGCGGGCGGCTCCAGGGCAGCGCCTCCCCCACCACGACGGCCTGTCCCGGCTCAACGAACCAGGAGACCTCGTCGACGAAACGCGCCCAGTCCCTCACCCCAGCGATCATGCCAGGACCGCTGACCAACCGATTCACCGTTCCGGATGCAGGATCGTCCCGGCAATCTGCCGCACCCGTTCCAGGGCTAGGTGTGCGATCGGCCGAGAGCGAAAACATCGCGGTAGACCATCTTGCGGCGGCTCCAGATTCCTTGCGAAAACCCGAAGATGCGGACACCCGCACGCTCAAGCAGCACGAACCCGCTGGTCATCGCCACCAAATACGCCAGCAGCAGCCAGCCGGTCCCGTCGACGCGCGCAAGCCCGCAAGCGACGTAGAGAACCAGGATCGCGACCATCGCACGGAGGGCCCATACGCCGGCTCGGTACGACGGTTGTGAGCGGCTCACCTGCAACTGTTCATCGTTGATCGACACGCGGGCGAGCATGCCATCCCGAATGCGCTCCGTCGAGATGCCGGCCTGCTGCTCGCCGGATGACACCAGGATGGTCCAGCCCAGAGCAGATCTCAGAGCCGGAAGGCCCGCAGCGACAACGGCCCAGCAGGCCCGCACGGAACCCTGAAACGGATCTCCTGCTGGAGTATTGGCCCGAGCAGACAGCAGTCGTCCTGGGCGCTATTTGAGGCCGTACCCGATGCCGAGTCGCACCCGGTGATGCAGGCGGCTGTCGGTCAGGCCACCGGCGTAGGGCTCGCCGGCGGAAGTCGCCAGGGAATGTCCGAGCTCGTCGCCCGCGAGATCCACCATTTCCTCGTCGTCCATGGCGCTCCACAAGGCGTCAAAAGCACGGCGATCCCGCCAGAGCGAAAGATCAATGACTGCCTCGGCCCTGGCCCCGAAGTCCGCGGACTCGTCGAGCAGGAGGGCGCACAGATACTCCGCACGCCAGTCCCACTGCGGCCGCATCGACTCGGCCAGGTTGTCGAGCAGCTCTGCCGGGGGCCGATAGCTGTGCTTCTCGGCGTAATGCAGGATCATCGTCGGCGCAGCGTGGATGTCACCCGAGGGTAGGTAATAGCTGAACTCTCCACTGCTCTCATCCAACTGGCAGAACTCACACCGGTGCCGCCCCAGCATCAATCTGCGACCACGAGTCGAGGCCGCGTTGAGCAGTCGCAGCTCAGCGCTTGCCAGCGGCGCTGCGGTGCCGCCCTGAATGCCATGTTCGGTGCCCAGCCAGCCGACCGCCTTCATCGGCAGTACCGACTCCGCATACGCGTATTCCGTCAGATCCAGATACTCCACCCGGCCATGATCTCGGACCTGTCCAGGGCATTCGCAGTCCCTCGAACCGAGCAGGTCACGTCCAGAACCGTTGACTACGTGCTTGGCTCGCTTCGACCAGGCCGGCCCTCCGGCGGCCAGGTTCCCCTTTCTCCGGCGCCTAGAATCCCTGCGTGTCCCTGACGGATTTGCATCGTGGCTTCCGTGACGAGGAGCAGCTCTCGACGGTCCGGGAAATTGTCATGGACTACCTGGCCGACGATCGTGATCAGGAGGAATGCCGAGTTCTGATGAATTTCTGGTGGCAGCTCAGCATGTCCTACCAGGAAGTGACCGAGGCAGACCTGGACCGGCACGTGGGCCCCGCCACGCGGGAAGCCGTGTCAGATCTCGTCGTCGCGATCAGGCAGTCACCGGACGCCATCGACCGATGGATCCGCGACACGGTCCGGCAGTTCACGCCGGTCCACGACCGCGGTTACCAGGAGCGTCGTGCGCGCGTGGCACGGACCGATGCCGAGATCGCCGCTGACCTGGCCTCGGCCGGTATCGAGTTCATCGAGCCGATCACGACGGACGTCTCCCTCCCGCTGCCGGCTCCCGGGCGATGGCCCGCGTCCTGCCGGACCGAGGACGGGCGCTTCGACTCCGAGGCCGTCAAGATCGAGGATCCGGACATGCCGGCCAAGGTCAACGCGGGCTGGTGGCGCATGGCGCAGGAGTTCGATCTCCTCGACGACCGGCAGGAATTCCTGCTCTCCGTCGACTACGCCGGGCCGGAGGCCGACGAGTCCGACCACCGCTGGGTTCGCGTGCGCCTGACCGAGACGTGGAACCTGGCCGGCAGCGGCTCGACCGCCCTGGGCTGCGTGTACATGGACGCCCCCATCGAACGTTTCGTCCTGGAGTTCGCCATGCTGTCCACTGACCAGAAAATGATCCTGAACACGACCGTCTGGGGCGACGCCACCGTAAGCACCGTCGTCATCCGCCCCGACCGGCTCCAGTAGCCCCGGCTTGGACCGGCCGTGCGTAGTAGGCGCCGCCCCGCGGTGTGAAGTCGAGTTCGCGTTCCTCGCCGGGCCGGCGATCGGCGACCAGGCCGGTGATCAGATCTGCCGACCGGACTTTCCGGACCTGCCGGAGATCAGGCGACCTGCTGTTGAGCTAACAGCCCTCTGCAATTGCCATACATCAATGCGCAGGCTATTTCAATAGGGCATCTATCCACAATGGTGGCCCATTAGTACGAGTTCGGCGGCGCATTCGAAAGGCATTCACCTGCGGTGGCGTTAAGGTTCCGCTAAGGGACTTTTGTTCGCTTTACGGGAAAGCTCGCGAGCCATGGCGTCTCGACCAAAAGCCGCATTAATACGGGTAAATCACCGCACCCTTCAGCGCTGCAGCGCTTGTCACGAGTCTGCTTGCGGTCCGTTACGGATCAAACACGGAAATGGCACGTCAGTGCGCTACCCGGCGGTCACAAAACTGTTAACAAATCGATCTTCGACGATCTTCAGGGGATCCGCTAGCACCGCCCGGCACCTGTCGTCAACGGTTTCCTACGGGCAACAAAATGCGGTCGAGCAGCCGACAGAAAGTCCTTAATTCTTGCTTAGACTCGCCGTCGGCCCATCCCTCCGGACGTCTGAGCCCGCCCCCGCACGCCCTCGCCGGGGCCCCGCTCACTCGTCTGACCCGTCCTGGAGGACGCCCGATGACTCCTGCCCTTCGCACGCCTCGCAGGCCGTTGCGCACGCTGCTCGCCGCGCTCTGCGCCGGCCTTCTGGTGGCCGCGCTGCCCACGCCGGCCGCCGCGCAGCCCGCCGCCCCACCGCGCAAGGCCGCCCCGCACGTGCCCGGCTTCGGCGAGGTCGCCCGCCCGCCGGCGTCTCGCCCGGCCCCGCTGCCACGACGCTCCGGCAAGGTGGCCGTGCAGGCCGCGAGCACGCTGAGCGCGCGCACCGCCGCCGCGGCGGCCGGCACCGACCGGGTGGCGCTGCGGGCGCTGGTGGTGGCCACCAACGCCGACGACTTCGGCGTGCCCACCTGGAAGACCACCCTCGATCGGGTCGGCGCCGCCTACGACGTGCTCTACAGCGCCGACACCGCGGTGACCGCCGACACCCTGGTGCGCGCCGACGGGACCGGCCGGTACAACGCGATCCTGCTGACCAACAGCATGCTGCTGTACTCCTCCGGCGGCGCCTACCTCAACGGCCTGGACAGCACGGAGTGGAACCTGCTGTGGGCCTACGAGCGCAACTTCGGCGTACGCCAGGCCGCGCTCTACACCAGCTACGGCACCTGGCCGGAGGACTACTGCCTGCGCTCGGCCGGCGAGACCTCGGTCGGCGACACCCCGCTGAACCTCAACCTGAGCGCGGCCGGCGCCGGCGTCTTCGACTACCTGCGCAGCGACGTCACCGTCCCGGTGACCCAGTCGTACGTGTACCGCACCTCGATCGCCACCGGGTGCGCCGCCGACGCGATCGCCACCAGCGGCAGTGACGTGCTGGGCGTGCGCAGCACCTCGACCGACGGCCGCGAGCGCATCGCGCTCACGTTCACCTCCAACCAGTACCTGCTGCAGTCCGACCTGCTGGTGTACGGGCTGTTCCGGTGGACGAGCAAGGGCCTGTTCCTCGGCGAGCAGCGCCATCACCTCAACGTCGACGTCGACGACTGGTTCAACACCGCGGACCACTACTACCCGGACGGGCACATCGAGTACACCCCCGGCTACCAGGTCTCCGCGCACGAGGCGGTCAACCTCGACACCCAGCAGAGCGCGCTGCGCACGAACTACCCGCTGGCCGCCGGCTTCACCTACAACGTGGCGTTCAACGGCGCCGACATCGACCCGTTCGCCGGCAACACGTGCAGCCCGGACGGCGGGATCGCCGAGCTGACCGCGACGACCAAATGCCTGGCCGGCGACTTCCGCTGGATCAACCACACGCTCAATCATCCCGAGCTGAACCAGACCGACTACGCCACGACGTACGCCGAAATTCTTGACAATCGCAACGCCGGCGCGGCAATCGGCCTGACCGCGCCCGACGACGTGCTCAAGACACCGGAGTACTCGGGGCTGGGCGTCTACACGGTGGACCCCAACGACGACACCGGCGTCCCGGTGGATCACGGCCTGGCCGGGTCGAACCCGAACCTGCTGCAGGCCGCCAAGGACCTGGGCGTGAAGTACCTGCACGGCAACATGTCGTTCGCCAGCCACCAGCCGGCGCACCTGAACGCCGGCATCGTGCACCCGCTGGAGCCGAGCCTGTCGGTGGTGCCGGACTGGCCGACCAACATCGCCTACTTCGTCACCACACCGGAGGAGGAGACCGCGTTCTACAACTCCTTCTACGGCCCCGGCGGCCGGTTCCCGTACTGGCCGACCAACCGCACGTACGCGCAGATCGTCGACTACGAGGCCGGCATCGGTCTGCAGCACGTGGCAGCGGGCGGGCTCAACACCCACACGTTCCACATCGCCAACGTGCACGACTACGGCAGCGGGCAGAGCCTGCTCAACGACTGGGTGACGGCCGTGGCCGCCAAGTACAGCGCGTACTACTCGGTGCCGCTGCTCAACTGGAACTGGTCGCAGATCGGGGCGTACACCAGCGTGCGGACCGCGCACTTCGCGCAGCTTGCGGCCGGCGCCGACGCGGTCTACGACCGGGTGGCCGGCACGGTCACGCTCAGCTCGCCGCTGAGCGGGACGCTGCAGGCCGGCGGCGTGCAGACCACCGGCACGACGACGTACGGCAGTGACCGCACCACCGAGGTGACGCTCACCGCCGGCACCGCCGTGACGCTGCCCGCGGCGCCGCGGGCCTGATCGGGCGCCGGCGCGGGAACGGGGGCCGCACGTGCGCATCGCACTGGTGTCGGAGGGCACCTACCCGTTCGCCATGGGTGGCGTCAGCATCTGGTGTGAGCAGCTCATCCGCGGCATGCCGGACTACCGCTGGCAGGTCGTGGCGCTGACCGTGGACGGCAGCGAGGAGCCGGTCTTCCCGGTTCCGGCCAACCTCGACCGGGTGCAGTCCATCCCGCTGTGGGGCGGTGCTCTCGACGAGCACCGCCCCCGGCGGGCCGGCCGGGGACGGCCCGGCGCCGCCTTCACCGACTCCTACGAGGTGTTCCTGCGCGCGCTGGTCACCCCGCTGGAGACCACCTCCCCCGAGCAGGGCGCGGCCAACCGCGGGCTGTTCCTGCTCGCCCTGCGCGGCTTCTACGAGTACGCCGCCGCCGGTGGTGACCTGGGCGCGGCGTTGATGTCCAACCAGGCGCTCGGCATGATGATCGACGCCTGGCGGGAGCTGCGGGTGGCCGAGACCGGGCCGGCGCCGACGCTGGCCGACGCGCTGCGGGCCACCTGGCTCATCGAGCACATGCTGCGGCCGCTGAGCGCGCCGGTGGTCGAGGCGGACATCGTGCACTGCTCGATGAACGGGCTGTCCACGCTTGTCGCGATGACCGCCAAGTGGCGCTACGAGACCCCGTCGGTGATGAGCGAGCACGGCATCTACCTGCGCGAACGCTAGATGTCGTACCTGGAGGGCGACGCCTCGCACGCGGTGCGGGTGCTGGTGCTCAGCTTCTTCCGGTCGCTGGCCGGGGCGGCGTACCTGACCTCCGACGTGCTGGCCCCGCACTCGGCGTACAACCGGCGCTGGCAGTTGCAGAACGGCGCCGAGCCGGAACGCATGTGGACCATGTACAACGGGGTCGAACCGGCCGAGTTCCCGGCGGCCATCGGCGAGCCGGCGACGCCGACGATCGCGTTCATGGGCCGGATCGACCCGCTCAAGGACCTGCACACCCTGATCCGCGCGTTCGCCCTGGTCCGGGCGGAGATGCCGGCGGCGCGGCTGCGGATCTTCGGCGGCACCCCGGCGGTCAACCGGTTCTACCACGAGTCGTGCGCGCAGCTGATCGACGAGCTCGGGCTCACCGGCGCGGCGGTGCTGGAGGGGCGGATCGGCAATGCCGTCGACGCCTACCACGCCGGCAGCATCGTGGCGCTGACCAGCATCTCCGAGGGCTTCCCGTACACCGTGGTGGAGGCCATGGCGTGCGGGCGCCCGACCGTGTGCACCAACGTCGGCGGGGTGGCCGAGGCGGTCGGCGACACCGGCATCGTGGTCGCGCCGCGCGATCACGCCGCGGTCGCCCAGGCCTGCCTGGCCCTGCTGCGCGACGACGAGCGGCGCCGCCGGCTCGGCGCGGCGGCCCGCCAGCGGGTCCTCGACCACTTCACGCTCAGCCAGTCGCTGCAGATGTACCGCAACGTCTACGAGGGACTGGTCGCCCCGCTGACCGCCAAGCCGGAGCC
This sequence comes from Actinoplanes sp. L3-i22, assembly GCF_019704555.1. Classification (NCBI taxonomy): domain Bacteria; kingdom Bacillati; phylum Actinomycetota; class Actinomycetes; order Micromonosporales; family Micromonosporaceae; genus Actinoplanes; species Actinoplanes sp. L3-i22. The sequence goes on along the minus strand of NZ_AP024745.1, from coordinate 4,334,924 downwards.
GCGGCACCTGCGCGACATCGGCGAGGTTTCCCGATGAGCGAGCTTGCGAGCGAATCAATCGGCACAGTGTTCAGCTCATCGCGACGCCGGAGCGAAGCCGAGGTGACGCGATGAGCACCGGAGAGATCAAGACTCCACAGGTCACGGCCGGGAAGAAGCCACCGAAGCAGCATCCGGCCGGGCGCCGGTTCGCCGCCGGCGAGCACCCGGCGCCGGTGCTGCACCCGGTGGTGCTGCCACAGATCTCCACCGACCCGCTCGACGAGCTGGTCGACCGGCTGCGGCCCAGGTTGCGCCGGGCCGTCGACGGGCTGCAGGTGGCCGCCGCGCTGGAGGCCGACGGCTGCACCGACCGGATCGCCCGGGTCGAGTACGGCTTCACCGACGTGTTCGTGCTGGCCGACGCGGTGTTCCGGGGTCTGGGCCCGCAGGCGCACGAGGACACCGTGCCGCCGGTCGCGGCCCGCACCCGCTGGCAGACCCCGCGGGTGCTCGCGCACGGGCCGCTCTACGCCCTGCCCAGCGTGGTGTTCCCGGCGGTGCTCGCGGTGCTCGGGCAGCGCTCGCTGGTGCTCGCGCTGGCGCTCGCCGGCGGGCTGGGCTGGATGTACTCGGGCACCGCGGCGTACGCGGCCTACAAGCTGCTGGGCGCGGACCGGCCCCGCGCGGCGGCCGTCCTGCTGGCGCTGACCATCCTGGCCGGGCCGCTGATCGGCGCGGGCGCCGGCGCCACGGTCGTCGCCGTCACCGGCGGCGGGGCCGAGCTGATCCTGCTCACCGCCGGTCAGCTCGCCTACCAGATGGCCGGCACCGTGCTGGTCTTCTACCGCCGGGAGGGCCGGCTGGCCGCGACCATGCTGCCCGCGGCCGCCGCCGGTGGCCTCTACCTGATCGTCGGGCCGGCGGCGCGACCGGCGGCGATCGCGACGGCGACCGCCGGGGTGCTGGCGGCGTTCGCGGTGGCCCTGTGGACGACCCGCGGCCGCGGACCGCGCGACGAGCTGCCCGGCGCCCCGGTGCTGCGCGCCTGGCGGACCGGCCTGGCCGGGGTGAGCTGCTACGGGCTGTGCTCGGCGGCACTGCTGCTGCACGCGCAGGCGCCGTACCTGCTGACCCGCTTCGACGTGGCGGCCGCGGCCGCGCCGCTGATCCTGGTGATGGGCTTCGTCGAATGGCGCGCCGAGCACTTCCGCGGCACGGTCGTCGGGCTGACCCACCGCATCGGGCGGCCGGCGCACTTCCGGGCGGCGGTCTGGCGGCGCATCCTCGCCGACACCCTCGCCTGCCTGGCGGTGACCACGGTCCCGGCGGCCGGGCTGCTCGCCTGGCTGGCCGCGATCGGCCGGCTCACCACCGCCGGCGTGCTGATGACCGCGGCGCACGTCGTGCTCGGCGGCGCCTATCTGGCCGCGTTCCTGCTGGCCGGCTTCGAGCGGCACCTGTGGCTGTGCCTGAGCCTGCTGGCCGCGATCGCGGTGCACGTGGGCGGCGGCCTGCTGCTCGGCGCCGGCCCGGGTTCCGGCGCGGCCACCGTCGACACGGCGCTGTTCCTGGGCAGCGTCCTCGGGCTGCAGGCCCTGTTCCTGATCGGCCTGGCGCCCCTGGTGAGCCAGGCCCGGCACTACCGCTAGCTCTTCGACTGGGAGGTAGATCTGCGATGCACGCGGTCATTCTCGCGGGCGGCAAGGGGGTACGGCTGCGGCCGTACACGACCACGCTGCCGAAGCCGCTGATGCCGATCGGCGACCACCACGCGATCCTCGAGATCGTGCTCAACCAGCTGGCCGACTGCGGGTTCCGCTCGGTCACGCTGGCGATCAACCACCTCGGCCCGCTGATCCGGGCGTACGTCGGCGACGGCGCCCGCTGGGGGCTGCGCGTCGACTACGTCGAGGAGGACCGCCCGCTGTCCACGGTGGGTCCGCTGTTCAACATCCGCGACAGCCTGCCCGAGCACTTCCTGGTGATGAACGGCGACGTGCTCACCGATCTCGACTACGGGGATCTGCTGCACCAGCACGAGCTGGCCCGCACCGGGCTGACCGTGGCGGTCGCCGAGCGCACCCACAAGATCGACTTCGGGGTGCTGGACGTGGAGTCGGCCCGGATCGTCGGCTTCCGGGAGAAGCCGCACCTGCGCTATCAGGTCAGCATGGGCGTGTACGGGATGTCCCGGCGCACCCTCGCGCCGTATCCGCCCGGGCGCCCGTTCGGCTTCGACCAGCTGGTGCTGGACCTGCTGGCCCGCGGGGAGCACCCGGACACCTACCCGTTCACCGGGTTCTGGCTCGACATCGGCCGGCCCGAGGACTACGACGAGGCCAATCGCCGCCTGGCCGAGCTCAGACCAGTCTTGTTCCGTCAGCGCCAGGAGGAGCCGGTGTGATGTCGCGAGTATTGCTGTTCGGATCATCGGGTTTCATCGGCGCGCACGTGCGCGCCGCGCTGGCCGCCGATCCCGGGGTGGGTGAGCTGATCAGCCCGGGCCGCGACCGCTACGACCTGGTCGAGGGCGACCGCGACGGGTTGACCGGGCTGCTGCGCGAGACCGCGCCGGACGCGGTGATCTGCTGCGTGGGCCGCCTCGGCGGCACCAACGAGGAGTTGACCCGCGCGAACACGCTGGTCGCGGCGAAGTTGCTGGACGCGGTCGAGGCCGCCGCGCCGGGCACCCGGCTGGTGCGGCTCGGCTCGGCCGGCGAGTACGGCGTGGTCGCGCACGGCCACGCGGTGACCGAGAACGATCCCACCGAGCCGATCGGCGCGTACGGGATCAGCCACCTGGCCGGCACCCGGCTGTTCGAGCTGGCCGCGCGCACCGGCCGGGTCGACGCGGTCTCGGTGCGCGTGTTCAACCCGATCGGTCCCGGTCAGTCCGCGGAGAACGTGCTGGGCCGCGCCCAGCTGCGGCTGCGCGAGGCGGCGCAGCTGGGCGCGTCGGAGATCGTGCTCGGGCCGCTGGGCGCCTACCGCGACTTCGTCGACGTGCGCGACCTGGCCGCCCTGCTGTGCTCGGTGGTGCTGGCGCCGAGCCTGCCGAGCCGGGTCTACAACGCCGGCAGCGGGGAGGCGGCCCAGGTCCGCACGGCCGTGCAGTTGCTGGCCGAGCAGGCCGGGTTCACCGGGGAGATCCGCGAGCACGGCAGCGGGCCGCAGCGCTCGGCGGCGGTGGACTGGATCCAGGCCGACATCAGCCGGGCCGCCGGCGAGCTGGGCTGGGCACCGGCCGTCGGCCTGGCCACCACGATCAAGGACATCTGGGCCGCGGGGGCACCGGGGTGAGCCGGGCCCGGGTCGCCCTGCTGATCGCCTCGGCCGTCACGTTGGTGGTGGCCGTGGTGGCGCTCGCCGTCCGGCCGTCACCGCGGGCGGCCGGGCGCGGCGGGGCTCCCACGGCCGTACCGTCGCAATCGTCTTTGTCTTTTTCTTTGCCTTTGAAGGTGGGCTCCTGGGCCTATCAGCTGCAGGGTTACCCGGATGGCCGGCTCGACCAGCTCGCCGCGGGGCCGTTCCAGATCGTCGTGGTCGACCTGGCCCGGGACGCGGGCAGCGACTGGTTCAGCGCCGCCGAGATCGCCCGGGTGCGCGCCACCGGCAAACGGGTCCTGGCGTATTTCGAGATCGGCAGCATCGAGGACTTCCGGCCGGAATATCCGCTGCTGCGGCGCCAGGCCGGCGACCTGATCGCCAACGAGTGGGCCGAGTGGCCGGGGGAATATTTCGTCCGCTACTGGGATCAGCGCTGGTGGGACCGGGTGGTGCGGCCGCGGGTGGACCGGGCGCTGCGGGCCGGTTTCGACGGGGTCTACCTGGACACTCCGCTGGCCTACGAGCAGCTGGCGCTCTCCGCCGCGCAAGGGCGTGATCGCGACGAGCTGGCGCGGGCGATGGCCGACCTGGTGGAACACATCAGCCGGTACGCAAAAAACCTTCGGCCCGGATTCCTGATCGTCCCGCAGAACTCCCCCGAGCTGCGCCACCAGCCCGGATACACCGCGGCGGTCGACGGCATCGGCATGGAGGAACTTTTCTTCGAAGCCACCGACGAACGCTGCACCGAGGACTACTGCGCCGAGAACCTCGCCGAGACCCGCGCCCTGCGCGACGACGGCAAGTTCGTGCTCAGCGTCGACTACGCCACCCGGCCCGCCGACGTGCGCGCCGCCTGCGCCCACTACCGGGCCGAGCACTTCACCGGGACGGTCACCGTCGTCGACCTCGACCGCACCGCCCCGCCGTGCACGTAAACGCCACTCTGGAGGAAACTCACATGCCCATGACGATCGGGGTCGTCGGCCTCGGCTACGTCGGCCTCACGCTCACCGCCGCTCTCGCGGCAAAAGATTTCACCGTGTACGGCGCGGACGCGTCACCGCAGGTGATCGACACCCTGTCCCAGGGCCGCTCGCACATCTTCGAACCCGGTGTGGAGGAAATTTTCGCCTCCGAGGTGGGCCGTCGGATCCACGTCGCCGCGGAACTTCCCCGCGGAGTCGTGGACGTCGCCGTGATCAGCGTGTCCACCCCCGTCGACGACGCGACCCGCCGCCCCGACCTGACCAACCTGGCCGCCGCGGCGCGCGCCGTCGCGGCCAGCTGCCGGCCCGGCACCCTGGTCGTGGTCCGCAGCACCGTGCCGGTCGGCACCAGCCGCCGGATCGTGCTGCCCGAGCTGCGCGCCGCCTGGGGCGAGGACGTCAGGCTGGTGATGGCGCCCGAGCGCACCATCCAGGGCCAGGCGCTGCGGGAGCTGGTCGAGCTGCCGCAGGTGATCGGCGGGCTGGACGCGGCGTCGCTGCGGGCCGGCGTCGAGTTCTTCGCCGGGCTCGCCCAAAGCATCGTCGAGGTGTCCAGCCTGGAGGCCGCCGAACTGGTCAAGCTCAGCAACAACTGCCACACCGACCTGATCTATTCGTACGGCAACGAGGTCGCGCTGATCGCCGAACAGCACGGCCTGGACCCGCTGGAGGTGCTGCGCGCCACCAACCTCGACTATCCGCGGCCCGACCTGGCCAAACCCGGATACGTCGGCGGCGGCTGCCTGTCCAAGGATCCGTACATCATGCTGGAGAGCGCCGGCGACTACCAGCCGTTCCTGATCGGCCGGGCGCGCGAGCTCAACGAGTTCCTGCCGGTGCACGTGGCCGGCACCGTCGTGCGGCTGCTGCGCGAGGCCCGCGGGGACACCCGCGGCACGCGGCTGGCGGTGCTCGGCTGGGCGTACAAGGGCTGGCCGCCCACCGACGACATGCGCGGCACCCCGATCGCCGCGATGATGCCGATCCTGACCGCCGCCGGCATCACGGTCACCGGCCATGACCCCATGGTCAACCCCAAAACCATTCGACTGTACGGCGGTGAGCCGGTCAGCCTCGACAAGGCGTTCACCGACAGCGACGCGATCCTGGTGATCAACGACCACCCCGACTACCGGGCCATCGACGTGACCCGGATGCTCGGCGACGCCCGCCCGGCGCTGATCTTCGACTCGTGGCGGATCCTCGACGCCGCGGCGATCCGCGCGGCCGGCATCCGCTACGCCGCCCTGGGCTACCTGCCGCGGTTCGAGGAGGCGGCCGCGTGAGCGCCCTGCTGCTCGGCGGCGCCGGGTTCATCGGCCTGCACCTGGCCCGCCGGCTGCTCGCCGACGGCCACCAGGTCACCATCGTCGACGACTTCTCCCGCGGCCGGCGCGACAGCGACCTGGACGCGGCGCGCGCCCACCCGAACCTGCGGGTGATCTCGGCGGACCTGACCGACCCCGGCACGTACGCCGCCCTGCCGCACGGCTGGGACCAGATCTACCTGCTCGCGGCCGTGGTCGGGGTCCGCAACGTGGAACAGGACCCGGCCCGGGTGGTCCGGGTCAACACGCTGGTGGCGATGCACCTGCTCGACTGGGTGGCCCCCGGCGAACGGGTCTTCTTCGCCTCCACCAGCGAGGTCTACGCCGGTGGCGTGGACGCCGGCGTGGTCGGCGTGCCCACCGCCGAGGACGTCCCGGCGATGATCTCCGACATCACGGCGCCCCGATTCGCGTACGCGGTCAGCAAGCTGCTCGGCGAAGCCGCGTTCCTGCACACCGCCCGGGCCCGCGGCTTCGACGCGGTGGTCGGGCGCTTCCACAACGTGTACGGGCCACGGATGGGCGCCGACCACGTCGTACCGGAGATGTCGCTGCGCGCGGCCGGCGGCGAGGACCCGTTCCGGGTGCCCGGCGCCGACCAGTACCGGGCGTTCTGCCACGTCGACGACGCGGTCGAGGCGATGCTGCGGCTGATGGCCACCCCCGAGGCGGCCGGGCAGATCGTGCACATCGGCAACGACCGCGAGGAGACCAACATCGGCGACCTGGCCAAACTGGTGCTGCGGGTGGCCCAGGCCGGCCCGGCGATCGAGACCAGCCCGGCGCCGCCCGGCTCGGTGCACCGGCGCTGCCCCGACCTGAGCAAGCTGCGCCGGCTGACCGGCTACGAGCCGGCCGTCACCCTCGAGGAGGGTGTCCGCTCGACGTTCGCCTGGTACCGCGCGAACGGGGCCCCGTCATGACCGAGCGGCCGCCGATCTGGTTCTACTACGGCGAGGGCCGGCTGGTCGACCTGGCCGGCTACTCGAAAGTGGTGCTACAGCCGGAGTTCTACAACCCGGCCGAGCTGGCCTACCTGGCCGGGCAGGGCGTGCGGACCCTGGGCTACCTGTCGCTGTCGGAGGACCACGGGCCGCCCGCGCCGTGGCACCGCGCGGAACGCAACCCGGACTGGGGTGGGGCCTACGTGCACGTCGGGCACCCGCAGTGGGTCGAACAGGTGGTCGGCAAGGCCCGGGCCGCGATCGACGCCGGCTTCGACGGGCTGTTCCTGGACCAGCTCAACGTCGAGCTGACCTTCCCGGAGGACGTGCCGCACCTGCTCACCCTGATCGCCGCGATCCGCAACGAGGCCAAACCCGGGTACCTGCTGGCCAACCGCGGTTTCGGCATGCTGCCACAGCTGGGCGAGCTGGTCGACGGGGTGCTGTTCGAGTCGTTCTCGGCGCGCTGGACCGACGACGGGTACGCGCCGTGGCCGCCGGACGTGCTGGAGTTCCACGCGCAGATCGCCGAGCAGCTGCTGCAGTTGCAGGTGGATCTGTACGCGCTCGACTACGCCGACAGTCCCGGGCTGACGGACTGGGCGGTGCGCCGGGCCCGCCAGTTCGGCATGCACTGCGCGGTCAGCGACCGCGCCCTGTCCCGGGTCTGACCCTTGATCCACCCTGGCTTCGTTCACCCCGTCAAGGGTCACCGCGCCCCTCGTGACCCTTGACGAGGGCGAGCGACGCCTCATGCAACGCCTTCGCGGTGGCGGCGTCAGCCGGCAGGAACGCTTCGATCTTGAGTTCCGCGAGCGTGATGTCGGTCGCCGTCGCGAATGTCATCACGGTGGTGATCAGATGCAGCAGGCCGTAGGGCGAGTCCAGTTGCAGCGGTACCGCGAACCCCAGCTGCCCGGAGGACGGTTCCAGCTCGGGCACATACTTCGACAGCTCGTCGCGAAGCTCCGTCGCATGCCCGAGGCGGTCCAGAATGTGGCGCCCCCATTCGGCGAGGTTGCGGATGCGCGGCGCGATACCGTCCGGGTGCAGCGCCAAGCGGTACACGTTGCGACCCGGGCCGACCAGATCGGCTGAGGCACCCGCGACGATCAGGCCGAACGCGTCGTTCGCCGCGACCATGGCCCCGCTACGGTCGACGATCAGCGCCGGGTACGGCTGGTGCCCGGCAAGGATGTGCCCGAGCGCGGCCCGCACCGGCGCCAGCGCGGCATCGTCGAGCGGCGTCTGCGGGTAGGCCGGCGCGTAGCCCGCGGCCAGCAACAACTCGTTACGCTCCCGCAGCGACAGATTCAGCGTTTCCGCGAGACGCACCACCATGGCGCGGCCCGGAACCGACCGGCCCGACTCGATGAAGCTCAGGTGCCGCTGGGTGGTACCGGCCCGGGAGGCCATCTCGAGCTGGCTGATGCGCCGCTCGGTACGCCGTTCCCGCAGCACCCGGGGAAAGTCCATAGGCCTGTATTTAGTCGCAACCGGGGCCTGCCGGCCATACCCTGCAGGGAATTGCCGAGTGGTACGGCCACCGGTGAGCATCATCGCCGTGGACATAGGTGTACTACTTCCGACCGGTATTGCAGCGGGCGCCGGCGACGACCCGCGTGAGCTGATCGCCTTCGGTCGTACGGCCGAGGGGTTCGGACTTTCCTCGCTGTTCGTCAACGACTCCCTGATCAGCCCGCGCATCGAGGCCCTGACGATGCTGGCCGCGCTGGCCGCGACCACGGCCACCGCGACGCTGGGCACCGGTGCGCTACTTCCGTTCCTGCGCCGGCCGATACAGGCCGCACAGGCGCTGGCATCGATCGATCTTCTCTCCGGTGGCCGGCTGGCCGTGGCGGTCGGTGCCGGTTTCCCCGGCCGCTTCGGGCGACCGTTCTACACCCTGTCCGAGGTTCCGTGGCAGCGGCGCTTCGCCCGGCTGGACGAGACCGTCGCGCTGTGGCGCGCGCTGTGGGCCGGGGCCACCGAATTCCACGGCGAGTTCTTCCGGTACGACGACATCCCGCCGGCGACCCAGCCGTTCCGCGCCGGGGGACCGCCGATCTGGCTCGGTGGTGCCACACCTGCCGCGCTGGTGCGCACCGGGCGAGGCTACGACGGATGGTTGCCGTATCCGCCCGACCCGGCCGACTACGCCGCCGGCCTGCTCGAGATCCACAAGGCGGCGACCGACGCCGGCCGCGCGACCGGGGCGATCACGCCCGCGCTGTTCGTGACCGCGCTGATCGACGAGGACGAGGACCGCGCCGGCAGGCAGATCGAGCAGTACGCCACCACTACCTACGGCATGCCGCTCACCGAACTCAACAAGATCCAGGCCGTCGTCGCCGGCTCGCCCGATCGGGTTCGCGCCGCCGTCAACCAGTACATCGACGCCGGGGCCCGCCACATCGTCGTCCGGCTCGGCGGGCTCGGCCTACGCTCGCAACACCAGCAATTGGAACGGGTGGCGAGTCTCGTCCCCGCATGGAGACACCACGCAGCGTTGCTGCCGTGATGGGGCTGCCCCGGAGACGGGCGTCGCGGCGTTGGAACGGGATTTCGAAGACGGCTGCGAACAACCGTGCCGTTGCCAAGCAGACGGGAATCACCAGGACTGCGGTGACTGCGAAGGTTGTCAGGTGTGAACTGGTGCGGGGCTTCACGATCAGGGTGCTGATCAGGGCGACGATCGGCATGTGGATCAGGTAGAGGCTGTAGGAGAACCCGCCGAGCTTCTGCAACGGCGCGCAGCTCAGCAGGCTTATCAGCCGGACCGGTCGGTGGGTGGCCAGGGCCGCGAGGAACAGGCCGATGGCCGGCCCGACGGCAAGGTCCAGCCAGTAGTAGTGACCGGCCGTCCACGCTGAGCCGCGAAACGCGATCAGCATCAGGACCGGTGCGCCGGCCATCGTGGCCAGGGCGAGCCAGGGCAGGCGTCGGATCCGGGCGCCGGCGGAGACGATGCCGGCCGCCAGCACACCCACGGTGAACAGCGGCGCCAGTTCCAGCGTGTAACCGGTCGCTCGGGGCCCGAGGGACAGCTCGGGCACGAGCAGTCCGGCGGTCACCACCGGCACCGTGACGGCGGCGAGCGTGGCTGTCGCCCCGAACCGCCGGCGGGTCAGCAACACGAGCGGGAAGGCCAGGTACAGGCCGGCTTCCACCGCGATCGACCAGAAGGCGCCGTTGGGGGCGGGCGCGGCGACGACGTCTTGCAGCAGCAGGCCGTAGACGATGGCCGACCGTAGCGTCGGCGGGGCGCTGAGCGGCAGGGCCGGCACGATGGTCGCGATCAGCGCGCTGGCGGCGAGGGCCGCCCAATAGGCCGGCAAAATTCGGCGGGCGCGGCGCCGGGCGTATTGCAGCGCGCCGCCGAGGCGCCAGGCGTTGCGGGCCGGCGAGATCGCCAGGGAGAAGCCCGACAGGGTGATGAACACGACGACCGCGAGCCGGCCGTGGACCAGCCATCCGAGCCAGCCCGGGCCGGTGTTGGCCGGATAGCCGGGGAAGGCCAGCAGCCAGCAGTGATGCAGCACGACGTAGCCGGCGGCCAGACCGCGCAGCCCGTCCAGCCCGGGAATCCGGTGGTCGACGCGCGGCGCGAGGGCAGCGGCGGCACTCAAGATCTGCTCCTGTCTTCGGGCACGCGCCAGTCACGGGCATGGCCTGCGGCCAGCCCGTCGGGGGTGTGAGGTTGGTGTAGAGCCCGGGTCGCGTCAGGCCGGGCGGCGTCGCGGAGCTATCCGGTACTCACGCTCGGCGTGCCGGGCTCAGCGGATCCTGCTGAGAAGGAGCAGGTGTTGCTTGCCGCCGGGCTGACCCACGTCGATCACATCTCCGTCCCCGGAGGACCCGTCCTGCTGCGTACCGAGGGTGTTGGTGTTCCGGTCCCACAGGTAGACGCCGGACTTGAGCCGGAGCTGGAGGAATCGGCCGTAGCTGTCGTCGTAGAACACATTGATTCCTGGCAGGCACGAGCCGCACGTGTCAGCGCCGGTCGGGTCCACCGCGTCGCCGGACGTCCGCAGCGGTCGACTGCCGTCGATGCCATAGCTCACCAGGCTCCCCGCGGCCCGCCCGACGCAGATGCTCGGATTGCAGTCGATCAGGGTGACCCCGGTCAGGGTGCGCGGTGTGCGGCGCTCACCGGTGGCCACGTTCCAGAACCGGGGAGCCTCCACCGCCGCCGGTGCCGAATCTTCCGTCGACCGCACCGGGTTTCGCACGGCCCACGACCCGTATCGCAGAACGTACCCCTCACTACCGGCCACCTTCTGCGGCTCGCCGCCATCCGGAATCCGGTAGACCGCCCCGCCCCCCGCAGCGGGCTCGGTACTGGCGTAGAAGACCCCGCCGGCCTCGGCGACCGACACCGTCATGTCGCCCGGGCCGAACCTGGCCCGGCGCACGGCCGTGCCGCCGTCCCTGGGCGCGCTCCACACCTCGTGATACATGGCGCCGCCCTTCTGCTGAGCCGCCACCACCCACACGATGTAGTGCTCGGTCAGGTAGGTGCCGGCCTGGTCGTAGGCGGCGTAGCCGGAACTCGGAACCGTTCCCAGCTTCCGTGCCGCACCGGTCCGGGCGTTGAGCACCACCGGCAGGGGCCTCGTCAGGTCGTCCCGCGGCGCTACCAGGTACTCGTCGCCGTCCAATGGCGCCACGACGGAGTACCGCCGCCCGCCCGGCAACCGCAGCGGCAGCTCGACCAGCGCGTCCGGCCACAGGTCGCGAAACGGCTTGGCCGCGGACAGGGCAACGGTGGGCAATGATCCGGTCGGCAGCGGCGCCGGATCGAGTGACTGCGCCAGGTCCGGCTGCCGGGCGACGGGTGCGGCGAAGACCGCCACCCCGGCCGCAACCGCGACCACCGCCGCGAAGGCGCCGACCATCGTGGCCGTCCTGGTCCGGGTACGCCGGCGCCGGCGGGCGCTCAGCGCCGCCGAAAAACCCGGCCCGGAGTCCGGAGCGGCCACGCCGGCCGCCCGGAACGTACGGGTCAGATCGTCCTCCAAGTCGCGCATGCGCGGCTACCTCCCACTGACTTGTCTGGCAACCGGCGACTCGGCGACCTCGCGCACCTGGTCCCGGCCCCGAGCGGCCGGACCGCGCACCGCTGCCCCGTCCACCCGCGACTCGGCAACCTCGCGCAGCTTGTCCAGGCCCCGAGCGGCCTGGCTGCGCACCGTTCCCCGGGAAACCCCCAGCAACCGGGCGATCTCCTCGTCGCTGAGCTGCTCGTGGTAGCGCAGCATGAGAACCGCCCGCTGGCGGGGCGGCAGGGCGGTCACCGCATGCCACAGACCGAGATCGCCCTCGGCCTCGGCGATGCCGGCGTCGACGTAGCTCTGCTCCGGCAGGACCAGCACCGGATGCTCCCGCCGGCGACGACGCCACCAACTGATGTGCAGCCGCGCCATCGTCGTGCGAACGTAGCCCTCCGGATCGCCCTGCGCGCTGACCTTCAACCACCGCTCGCCCAACCGGACCAGCGCCTCCTGCGCCAGATCGGCGGCGTCATGGGGATTGCCCGACAGGACGAAGCCATAACGCAGCAGCGCAGACGTACGGTCACGGACGAACGACCCGAAGTCCTCGACCACTCCCACCTCCCCCGACGTACCAACACGCTCGCCGGGCCCGAACTGTTGCACGAATCCAACAACAAATTTCGTCGGTACGAACGGACTGCACATCGGATGTCGCGATCGCAGTAGCGTTCGAGCCAACCACGGAGGTCTATCCGCTGAGCGCGCGGAGAGATCGCCGTGGAATGGACCGATGGCGCGGATGATGGCGCAGTCAGCCTGGAAGCTGGTGACATGGTCGTACACGTGCCCAGCGGAGGTTCCGCATGGCGGTCCGACGGAAGCGAGATCTATATCGGTCCGGACTCCGGACCTGAGGCGATTTGAATTTGCCGCCGGTCGCACGCGGTCGTAGCACCAGTCGTCACACTGCGTGCAAATCGTTACGCCCTCCGGGCCGCGGTCGTGCCGGAGAGCGTGCATGCTCCCGCGTTTTACCGGCGCGTTGTGGGCGGCCTCGCTGTACGGTCCGCACGTGAACAGCACGCAACTGCGCGTCGACCGGGTCGACGTCTGGCAGACCGACGACGAGCTCACGGTAGCCCTCGGTGCCGCAGGCGTTCACATCATGTTGATCCGGTTGCGCTTCGACGGGTGGGTGGATGAGGTGATCAACGGTGCTGGATCGGTCGCGCCCGGTCCGGGTGCCTGGACCCTCATCGGCCACGAACTGTCCCTTGAATTCGGTCCACGAAGCGCCGCGGCCCTCGACTTCCCGCGTGACTGCCGCCTGCAGCTCGACGTGAGCGACGATGCAATCCGCCTGCTTCGAGCCGCACTCCTGGAAATTCTGCAGTGCGCCTGTTTCGTGGTCGACACCTCCGAAGGCCGCATCACCAACTGACGTCCTTGATTGACCGGGACATGGATGCCGTCGGCGGTGGCGAGCGGAAACGGATCGACAAGTTACGCTACGGCTGGTTATCGTCGCGCGATGAACCACCTGCGTCGGTACCGCTACGTCGGGCCGGCGGAACTTCACGACGAGCTCCCGGCACCGGATGCGATCATCGTCCAATCCCGCGAGGCCCTCGACCGCTGGCTCGCCGGGCGTATACCCGCCGAGTTGGACGAGCCGTTCACCTTCGTCGTGACGCTCGATGGTCGCCTCGGGCTCGCTCCGCGCCGTAGCGAACACGTCGCACTCGCCGCCGGCCGGGAAGTGCTCGCCGCGGGCGAGATGACGTTCTTGCACAATGCCGGTGTTCGCGGCGTACTTGAGGTGACCAATCAATCGACCGGCTACTGCCCCGACCCTGACTGCTGGCCGGCAGTGGGTGAAGCCCTCGACGGCCTCGGCCTGGACCACCCAGGTGACTTCGCCGTCAAGATCGTCTTCCGTAGATGCCTTTCCTGCGGCGAGCGCAACATCGTCCGTGACGCGGACTTCACCTGCGCCCTGTGCGACAGCGCGCTGCCGGCCCAATGGAATTTCGCACCCGCTTGATCGGCACTCCAGTCGACATCGGCTACCGATCGCACCGAAAGCAGTGCGTCGGTCAGGCCAAAAGCATCAATGCCGCCCTTGCCAACGTCCTGATCTGACCCCATTCCGCTCTCCTGGCCAAGGCCTCGACTTGCCACAGGTCGGTGTTGTGCTCCCCGCTCATCGAACTGAGGTATTGATCGATCTCGGCCAGCACGGGTAGCGCCACAGCGTCCAACCAGCCACGCTCGATGAAGGTCGGTACCAGCCGGAAACCGTCGTCGAACTCCAGCGCCAGCTCATCCACCAGCGGGAGACCCCTTTCTCGGAGCCATGCGATCTGCGCGTCGGCCTCCAAGGCAAGCACGGCGACACAACGGACGAAAGCAGCAACGAATCTGGGGCCGGGCTGTTCCACGAGATCAGCCTATTTGGGCCGCAACGAGGGATGACGCGGCGCGGACTCCACGCTGACGAATGACGCATTTTGCCTGGTGTGACCTGGTATGAACATGGCCATGATCGAGGTGGTGACCAACTTCGCGCCGTTCACCATCGAAGTCCTGGGATCTCCGGAGCGCAACTCCAGCTGGACGACATCCAGCCTTGCCAACGGAACAATGCACTGAGCTGCCGCGATCCGCGTCGTCAGCGCCTCTCATCCGGTGGCACAGCGTGAACGCCGGACGTTGCCTCATTGAGGTCCGGACAGGTAGCCGAGATCAGTGGATCTGATCGAGGAGCGGGGTTGCCGGCGTGGTCCAGGTTCCGATGGCGGTGATCGCGGTTTCGATGAGCGTTGACTCGGCGGGACGGTGTTCGATCGTGCTGCGGTAGTAGAGCGGGCCGATGACCAGCGCCGCGGCGTCGCGGCTGGGCATGGCGAGACTGACCTCGCCGCGGGCCTGGGCCGCATCGAGCGCGCCGGCGAGGCGCTCGGCCAGGATCGTGGCGAACTGCGCGCGCCGAGCGTCCATCTGCTCGTCCCAGAGCGCGGTGCTGGCCAGCGTGGCTGCCACGGCGCGCACATCGACCAGGTCGAGCTGCCGGGCGAGCGCGGTCAACTCACGGGTCAGCCACGTCCGGGTCGGGATGGTCGGGTTGTCGAGCAACGGCATCGGGACGGTGGCCATCGCCTCGGCGAGCAGCTGATCGGCCCGCGGCCAATGCCGGTAGACGGTCGCCCGCCCCACCCCGGAGCGCTCGGCGACCTGCGCGTGAGTCACCGCGACCGGGCCCTTCTCGAGCAGCAGCTCGCGAGCGGCGGTGAGGATGGCCTGCCGGCTGCGCTGGTAGCGCGGATCCGTCTCGGTGTTCACCAGCCCAGCTTACGAGACAGCTTGACTCATAGATAGCCGCCGCGCATACTTCGACTATGAGACAGGATGTATCACAGAGGTTGCGGGTCGCCGTGCTCGGCGCCTCCGGTGCGACCGGACGGCACGTGGTGCACGCGGCGCTCGATCGCGGGCACTCCGTGACGGCTTGCGTGCGCCGCAACGCCACGTTCGCCGAGCGCGAGCGTCTGACCGAGGCGATCTGGCCGGACGTCAACGACATCCCGGCCCTGACCGGCGCCCTGATCGGTGCGGACGTCGTGATCAGCACCCTGGGCGGCGCCGACAGTGGCCCCACGACGGTGTGCACCGACGGCATCCGCACGACGCTGGCGGCGATGACGGCGACCGGGCTGACCCGCTTGATCGCCGTCAGCGCACACGGGGTCCTGGAGACGCACGACAGGTCGCTCTACTCGCTCGCGGTGTGGGCCGGCGTGGCCGACCGGATGCGCGACAAGGAGACGATGGAACCGCTGATCACCCGCTCCGATCTCGACTGGACGATCGCGCGGCCGCCGAAGCTGTCAGACCGGCCGGCCACCGCGAACAGCCGGATCGGCACCGACCTGCCGATCCACGTGTGGAGCTCGATCGGCCGCGCCGACCTGGCCGCCTTCCTGATCGACGAAGCCGAGACCCCGCGCTTTGTCCGGGCCTACCCCAGGATCACCCGATGACCGACCTCACCCGTCACACCGCGGTCGTCACCGGGGCAACCGGCGGCATGGGACAGATCATCGCCGCCGCGCTCCTCGACGCGGGCGCGCACGTCGTGACCATCGCCCGCAACCCCGCCCGCGCCGATGCTCTGCGCGCCCGTGTCGGCCAGGACCGCCGACACCGGCTCGACATCATCGCCGGTGACCTGTCCCGGCGCGAAGACCTGCGCACGGCGGCGCAGATCATCGAGGACCGCTACGAGCAGATCCACATCCTGGTCAACAACGCCGGCGCGCACTTCCCCGACCACCGGGTCTCACCCGAGGGCATCGAGATGCACATCGCCCTGGACTACCTCGCCGCCTACGGCCTGATGACCCGCCTGGACACCCCGCTGCGGCGCGGCCGGGCCCGCATCGTCAACGTCGCCAGCGACACCCTCAACGACACCCGCCGGGTCAAACTCGCCGGGAGACCGCGACCGGCAACCCTCGACCTGACCCACGTCGACAGCCTGGCCGACCTCAACCCGCGGGACGGATTCGTTGCCTTCGAGGCGTACGCGCGGGCCAAGCTCATGACCGTCACCGCCGGCTACGCCCTGGCGCGATCGTTCGCCCCCGACGGCGTCACCCTCAACGCCGTGCACCCGGGCATCGTCGCCACCGACATCATCGACGACCTCGTCCCGGCACCGCTACGCCCGTTCGGCGGCATCATCCGCCGCACCATGCTCACCCCCGCCGACGGTGCCGGAACCGCGTTGCGCATCGCCATCGATCCCCGGATCGAAGGCGTCACCGGCCGCTACTTCAACCAGGGCACGGCCGCGGCCACGCCGGCGATCTCCCACGACCTCGCCACCCAGCAGAAACTGCTCACGCTCAGCGAGACCTACTACGCCCAATGACTACCGCAGCGCCGGCAGCACTTTGGCGCCGAACGTCTCGATGAACGGCATCAGGTCCTGCCCGACGTGATGCAGGTAGATGCGGTCGAAGCCGAGTGACGCGTACTCGCGCAGCCATGCGGTGTGCGCCTCGAGGTCGGCCGAGACGTTGACCACCTGGCGGACCTGCTCCATCGTCACGTGCTCGCTGATCACGTCGAGCTGTTCCACCGTCTCCAGATCCCAGCAGACCGGCGGCCGGAAGACGTTGCTGCGCCACTGGTCGTAGGCGATCGCCTCGGCCTCGTCCTCGGTCGGCGCCCAGCTCAGATGCACCTGCAGGCAGACCGGCCCGCGGCCACCGGCGTCCCGGTAGGACGCGATCATCGCGCGCAGGTGCTCGGTCGGCGCATTGACGGTGACCAGCCCGTCGGCCCACCCCGCGCACCAGGCGGCGGTCTTCGTGCTCACCGCGGCCCCGATCAGCGGCGGCGCCTCGGCCGGCCGGGTCCACAACCGGGCCCGGTCCACGGTGACCAGTCCGTCCCGGGTGACCTCGTCGCCGGCCAGCAGGGCCCGCATGACCTGCACCGACTCCAGCAGCCGCGCCTCGCGTACCTCCTTGCGGGGCCACGGCCCGCCGGTGATGTGCTCGTTGCTGTACTCCCCGCTGCCCAGCGCCGCCCAGAACCGCCCCGGGAACATGGCGCCGAGCGTCCCGATCGCCTGCGCGACGATCGCCGGGT
Organism: Actinoplanes sp. L3-i22; assembly: GCF_019704555.1. NCBI lineage: Bacteria > Bacillati > Actinomycetota > Actinomycetes > Micromonosporales > Micromonosporaceae > Actinoplanes > Actinoplanes sp. L3-i22. The sequence continues at coordinate 4,317,699 of NZ_AP024745.1, read as the reverse complement.
GATAACGCTGGCCCGGCGCGTTGACCACGCCGAACGACAGGTTCGTGGCCTGCAGCGCCGCGCCCAGCCACGACCAGGCGAAAGCGGACTGGCCCTGCCGGCTGCTCCACGGCGAGAAATGGTCGGAACACATCGCGGCTTCAAAGCCGTTCCGCTCGGCCGCGATCACCGCGGCAAGAAGATCGGCGGGCGGGATCTGCTCGTGTGACGCATGGATTCCGTACTCCGTCATAGGGCCTGCGGTACCCCGGCCTGGCCGGCGGCAACCAATCCGGTGCCTGATCCCGCGCGGCGAACGGGTTGCCCGGCTGCTTGATCATGTCCAGACTGGCCGGATGCAGCTGCGCGCGCTCGATCCGCATGCCCCCGAAGCCGACCGGTGGTACGCGGCTTTTCGAGCCGGTAGCGTCGCCGGCCGTGAGGAGCCGACCGTGGCCAGTGCCGAGTCGACGCTGACGTCGCTGCGCACCACGGCCGGCAACACCAACCTCAACCGCCAGGCGTACGGCGCATGGGACGGCGACGAGTGCCTCGGCGGTGTCATCGTGAACCTGCCCCGGACCGCGAACGCACACACCACCGAGTTCGAACTGGCCGTGGCGCCGCAGCATCGCCGCCGCGGCGCCGGCACCGCGCTGTACGAGGCAGGTCTCACGCTGGCCCGGGCGCACGGGCGCCGAGTCGTCTCGACCGAGCTCCACGTGCCGCTGACCCAGTCGCTGGCCGAGCACACCGGCGGCCGCTTCGCCCTGGCCCGCGGCTTCGACAGCAAGCTGACGGAGAGCCGCTACCTGCTCGGGCTACCCGCCGAGCCGGTGGCCACCGACGTGCCGACCGGATATCAGCTGCACGCCTGGATCGGGCCGGTGGCGGCCGAGTCGGCAGCCGACTTCGCGGCGATGTGCACGCTGATGGAGCAGGACGTCCCGATCGGCGAACGCGACCACGAGCCGGCCGTCGTCACCGCCGCCCAGGTGCTGCGCAGCGACGAGCGGCTGGCCACCGCGGGCTGGGGGCTGGTCACGACGCTGCTGCGCGCGCCCGACGGCACGCCGGCCGGCTACACCCGGCTGTTCGTCAACTCCGACCGCCTGCACGCCCAGCAGGACGACACGTTCGTGCTGCGCGCGCACCGCGGCCGCCGCCTCGGCGCCGTGCTGAAGTCGGCCAACCTCGCCCAGCTCGCGGCGCGGTTCCCCGGCGTACGGCACCTGCACTCCTGGACCGCCGACGACAACGACGCGATGATCGCCACCAACCGGCGATTCGGTTTCCGCCCGGTGGAGACCCTGCACATCATGGAGGGCCCGGTCCGCCAATCCTGACGAGAGCGGGTCAGCTCCGGTTCGCGAGGGCGACGAGCTCCGGGATCGCCATGAAACGGGCCAGCTCCTGCTCCGAGCCGATCGCCGGACGAAGATCGGGGTGGTTGGCGTACTCGTGAATCGCGCGGGCCAGCAGCTCCGCGTCGACGCCCGTGGCCGGCAGCGGCTGCGGGCGTTGCGTCCGAAAAACACGCTTGCGCACCAGCTCGGGGCGCGCGAGGTAGAGGTTCACCTGCCGTGCGTCGCGCGGGTAGGCCGCATACGGTGTCGCCAGAGCCTCCCAGGGCACGTGCAGAGACCCGAACAGCTGTCGGTAGACGATCCCGTCCGGGGTCAGCCGCACCCCGAACCGGCCCAGCGCCGACCACCAGTAGAGGACCAGCTGACCGAGGAGCAGCACCGCCAAGGTCGCCGCAAACCCGCGGTGCATCCTCGCCTCGATGCCGGGAACCCACGAGCCCACCAGGTAGGCGCCGAGGAAGGTGAATGCCGCAGCGGTGAGCACGGCGCTCGGGTCCGCCGCAGTCTCGAGGGCGCGAACCTCGGGCCGAGCCACCAGCCGCACCGGGTGAAAGGCGCGGGCGGCGCCGTTCGAGTACACCAGCAGCGCAAACCACGGCAGGACGTTGACCGCGAAGTCGACGAGCAGCGAGTGATCATCCCCGGTGGCCTGGAAAAGCACCTGAAGCGCGACGGCGGTCACCAGCGCCAGGATCAGCACCGGCAGCCGCCGCCGAGACACCCACTCCAGGAGGTTGATCATCATGGCCATAGGTTAGGCGGCGAGCACGAGGAGCGACACCCGGCCTGCGGTCAGTCCGCGAGCAGCTGCGCGAACTCAGCCGGGTCGATGATCGGAACGCCGAGTTTGGCCGCTTTCACCGCCTTGGCCGTGGTCGTCTCGGCGGTGACCAGGGCGGTGGTGTTCGCCGAGACGCTGCCGCTGGCCCGGCCGCCGAGCTCCTCGATGCGCTCGCTGACCGTGGTGCGGGTGTAGCCGGGGACGCTGCCGCTGACCACGTACGTCTTACCGTCCAGCGGCTTGTCGCCGGTGGTCTCCGGCACGCTCATGGTGACGCCGGCGGCGGCGAGCCGGTCGATCACCCCGGCCATCGCGGTCAGGCCGTCGACCACGTGCTGGGCCTTGATCAGGCCCATCTTGTCGATCTCGGCGATCTCCTCGACCGTGGCGGCGCGCAGCGCGTCCATGTTCTTGAAGCGGGCCGCCAGCCAGCGCCCGACGCTGCGCCCGGTCATCCGGATGCCCAGGCCGGTGATGACCCGGTTGAACGCCTGGGCCTTGCTGTGCTCGAGCGAGGCGATCACCTTGGCGGCGTTGAGCTTGCCGAGCAGGACCACGCCGCCGGCCTTGGTGGTGCCCACCGGCAGCTCGGCCAGTTGGTCCGCGGTGAGCACGTACAGGTCGGCGACGTCGTTGGCGAGACCGGCGTTGACCAGGGCGACACACAGCGCCTCGCCGGCGCCCTCGACGTCCATCGCCTCGCGGCTGCACCAGTATTCGAGGGCGTTGGTGGCGCTGCACGAGGCGGTGTGGCAGCGCCAGAGCAGGCTCGACTTGTCCCACGGCTCGCCGCACTGCGGGCAGGTCTCCGGCGGTGTCCACGGGGTCAGCCCGTGCGGCTGCTCGCCGATCGGCGCGGTGACCCGCGGGATCACGTCGCCGGCGCGCCAGACCGCGACGGTCTGCCCGATGGCCAGGCCCTGCTCCTCGACGAAGCGCGGGTTGTGCAGCGTCGCGTAGGTGATCGTGGTGCCGTCGACGAAGACCGGGTCGAGCACCGCGCGCAGCGAGATCCGGCCGGTGCGCCCGACCCGGACCTCGATGTCGCGCAGCACCGTCGAGCCGGTGTCGGCCGGATACTTGAACGCGGCCGCCCAGTGCGGGGTGCGGCTGCCGGAGCCGAGCCGCCGGCGCGTCGACTCCAGGTCGGCGGTGATCACCGCGCCGTCGATCGGGAACTCCAGCCCGCGGCGCAGCTCGCCGATGCGCGCGATCGCCGCCAGCGCGGCGTCCGCGTCGAGCGCGACCTGGATCTCGCCGGTGGCCAGCCGCCCGGCCACCGGGAAGCCCAGCTCGACGGCGCGCGCCATCCGCTGCTGGTGGGCGGCGAACTCACCGGAGATGTCGTAGGCCGCGAAGGTCATCGGGGTGTCATAGGTGCGGTCCACGCTGCGGATCGAACCGGCGACCGCGCCCCGCGAGTTGATGAACGCCTTGCCACCGGCCTCGACCCGGTTGGCGCTGGCCGTCTCGAAGTCACCGACGGTCATGTACACCTCGCCGCGCACCTCCCCCGTCCACGCGTCGCCGAGCTGGGCGGGCAGGCCGGCGACCCCGCGCAGCACCTGGGCGGTGACGTCCTCACCGGTGCTGCCGTCGCCGCGCAGCGCGGCCAGGGTGAGCCGGCCCGAGGCATACTCCACCCGGATCGCCAGCCCGTCGAGCTTGACCTCGACCAGGCACGGCTCGCCGCCGAGGCTCGCGACGAACGCGCGGACCTCGTCCTCCCCGGTGACCTTGTCCAGCGACATCATCGGCACCGGGTGCCGCACGTCGCCGCCGCCGGACACGCCCGCGGCGACCCGCGTGGTGACCCCGCGGTCGTCCCAGTCCGGATGCAGCTTCTTGGCCTCGGCGATGCGGTCGAGCAGCACGTCGTACTCGCCGTCGGTGATCAACACGTCGCCGGTGTCGTAATACGACTTCGCGGCGGCCTGAACCTGGTCGACAGCGGCAGCGAAACCGGCTTCGGTGAGGGCGGAGTCCGTCATGGCCACAACCTACTTCTTGGGTACGACAGTTTCGGCGCGCTTGCTCCGGCCGTACCCAAGCAAGGGTTTGATCTTGATTTTCCGCGCCGGGCTACGGCACCAGGACGATCTTGCCGAGCAGGCCGCCGGCTTCGACACGCCGGTGCGCTTCCGCGGCGCCGGCCAGCGGTAACGTCGCTGCGACGCGGGTGCGCAGGCGGCCGTCGGCGACCGCTTCGAGCAGGTCGCCGAGGGCGAGTCGGTCGGTGCGCACCAGCACGAGCTCCTGGCGCACCTTGCGGGCCGGATCGAGTGCCGGCACCGGCCGGGTGCTCACCGACACACCGCCTGCGGCGGCCTGCAAACCGGCAAGATCACCCAGGGGTACGGCGTCGAGCACGGCCGGCACGGGATCGAGGTCGAAAGCGGCCGACCGGGGCAGCACGGTGTGCACGCCGAGCCCGGCGACCCAGTCCTCGTCGCCGTGCGTGGCCGAGGCGAGAACGGTGTGCCCGGCCTGGACCGCCAGCTGCGCGCCGAACCCGCCGACCCCGCCGCTGGCCCCGGTCACCAGCACGGTGGCCGGGCCGGGCAGCGCCATGATCTGCAGCGCGCGGTGCGCGGTCAGCGCGTTGAGCGGCACGGTCGCGGCGACGACCGGGTCGAGGCCGGCCGGGATCGGCGCCAGCCACTCGGCGTCCGCCGCGACCAGCTCGGCGTAGCCGCCGGGCGTGCCGCGGGTCAGGAACCACGGGATCATCCCGGCGACGCGGTCGCCGACGGCCAGGCCGGAGACGCGGTCACCGACCGCCAGCACGTCGCCGGCGATGTCCCAGCCGGGCACGAACGGCGGCGGGACCGGACCGCCCGGCAGGTGCCCGGTGCGCGCGGCCAGGTCCGCCGGGTGCACGGCGGCGGCCCGGACCCGGACCAGCACCTGGCCGGGGCCCGGCGCCGGATCGGGCAGCTCGACCAGTCGCAGAACCTCCGGCCCGCCCGGGGCGGTGACCACCACAGCACGCATCGACGCCTCCCGTTGTCGGGCACATCTTACGAACGCCGGATCGTCGCTTCAGGACTCGTGCGCCAAGCGTGAAAATGCCATCGCCGTGACAGGGGTTGACGGAGCCTTCGGTAAGTTCTAACTTACCGTTCGTGGCAACTTACCAAGACGATGACGGCTGGGAGGTCCTGGCGGACCCGTCGCGGCGGTCCATCGTCACGCTGCTGGCCGCGCGGCCGCGGGCCGTCGGTGATCTCGCCGACGAGTTGCCGATCAGCCGGCCCGCGGTGTCCCAGCACCTGAAGGTGCTCAAGGATGCCGGTCTGGTCACCGACGAAGCCGTCGGCACCCGCCGGGTCTACCGGCTCGATCCGGCCGCCGTGGCCGCGCTGCGCGACCAGCTGGACACCTTCTGGAACCGCGCGCTGAGCAACTACCAGGACATCGTCGAGCAAACCGACACCGGCGGCCCGCCGGGCGAGGAGAGATCATGACCGAGGCGACAAACCTGACGGTGCAGCGGCAGGTCATCATCGCGGCGCCGATCGAGCGCGCGTTCGCCGTGTTCACCGAGCGGTTCGGCGAGATCAAGCCGCCGGAGCACAACCTGCTCGGCGCGCCGCTCGCCGAGACCGTGTTCGAGCGCAAGGTCGGCGGGCACATCTACGACCGCGCCACCGACGGCAGCGAATGCCACTGGGCCCGGGTGCTGGCCTACGAACCGCCGGACCGGGTCGTGTTCAGCTGGGACATCGGTCCGCGGTGGCAGCTCGAGACCGACCTGGCCAACACCAGTGAGGTCGAGGTCCGGTTCATCGCCGAGACCCCGCACCGCACCCGCGTCGAGCTCGAGCACCGCCACCTCGACCGGCACGGCCCCGGCTGGGAGTCGCTGCGCGACGGCGTCGACAACGCCGAGGGATGGCCGCTCTACCTGGCCCGCTACGTCGCCATGGTCGATCAGGACGGCTGACCGGAGCCGCGGCGCTGCCCGCTACTGATCGGCCGGCTCCAGGTGCGCGATCAGAGTGGCCAGGTCGCGGCGGCGAGAATCAGAAGACCAGACCGCCCAGGTACGACGGATCAGCGGGGTGCCGAGCAGCGGGCGCCACACCACGCCGGGCGGCAGGGGCTGGGACCAGCCGCGCGGGGCGAACGCGAACGCCTGACCGGAACTGACCGCCGCGAACTTCACCTCGGCGATCAGGAAGCGGCCGGGCACCGCGGCCGGGCCCGGGCTCAGGCCGTGACTGCGCAGCACCGCGGTGACCTCGTCGAACCACTGCGGGCTGTCGGCGCGGGCGAACGCGAGCCAGTCCAGGCCGGCGAGCTTTTCCAGCCGTACGCCAAGCCGGGTTTGATCTTGATCTTGGTTTTCGGCGGCCAGCCGGTGTTGGTTTTCGGCGGCCGGCCGGTCTTGGTTTTCGGCGGCCAGCAGGACGCCGAGCTGCTCCTCGACCACCAGGGTGGCGTCGAGATCGCCGTCGCGGGGGCGCCCGCGCAGCAGGCCCAGCTCCAGGTCGCCGTCGCGCAGCGCGGCCAGCTGCGCGGCCGAGGTCAGATGGCGGACCTCCGCCCTGGTCTGCGGAAAGGCCTCGGCGAGGGCTTTGAGGGCCGGCGGCAGCAGATCCGGCGGAAATTCCAGGGGTACGCCGATGCGCAACCGCGCGTCGCCGGTGACCGCGAACCGGCCGACCGCCAGCAGCGCCTGCTCGTAGCGGGCCAGCACCGCCCGGGCCTCGGCGGCCAGCACCGCGCCCGCCTCGGTCAGCTGCACGCCGGTGCTGGTGCGGATCAGCAACTCCGCGCCGACCTGCTGCTCCAGCGCGGCGACCGTCTGCGACACCGCCGGCTGACTCACCCGCAGCCGGCGGGCCGCGCCGGACACACTGCCCTGCTCGGCGATGGCCAGAAAGACCCTGAACTCCCGGAGATCCACGTGCGTATCGCACCACATACGCCCTGATGGCGGCCGATAAGCAGGGCTTATCGCGGCCGGGATGGCCGGGACGGGGCCGGCGGCTTACACCTTCCGCGAGCCCCGCCCGGGGGTCGCGGACAGAGAAGGTGAACGGACATGGCGACAACACTTTCCGGCAGGACCGGCCTGGTCACCGGGGGCATCGGCCGGGCCACCGCGGCGGCGCTGGCCGCGCGCGGGGCGACCGTGGTGATCGCCGGGCGCGACGCCGAGCGCGGGGCGCAGGCGGTGCGGCAGATCGAGCAGGCCGGCGGCACGGCGTTCTTCGTCGCGGCGGACCTGGGCGACGAGCGGTCCGCGCGGGCCCTGGCGGTGCGGGCGGCGGAGCTGGCCGGGCCGGTCGACATCCTGGTCAACAGCGCCGGCGTGTTCCCGTTCGGGCCGACCGAGAAGACCGACGAGGAGACCTTCGAGCAGGTGTACGCGCTGAACGTGAAGGTGCCGTACTTCCTGGTCGCCGAGCTCGCGCCGGGGATGGCGGCGCGCGGGCACGGGGCGATCGTGAACGTGACCACGATGGTGGCCGAGATCGGGATGGCCGGGATGGGACTGTACGGGTCGAGCAAGGCCGCGATGGTGTTGCTGACCAAGTCGTGGGCGGCCGAGTTCGGGCCCAGCGGGGTGCGGGTGAACGCGGTCAGTCCTGGGCCGACGCGTACCGAGGGGACCGCCGCGATGGGGTCGAGTCTCGGGGAGCTTGCCGCGACGGCTCCGGCCGGGCGGGCGGCCGGGCCGGAGGAGATCGCGGCGGCGATCGCGTTCCTTGCCGGGGACGAGGCGTCGTTCGTGCACGGCGCGGTCGTGCCGGTTGACGGTGGGCGGACCGCGGTCTGACCTGGGGTCGGCGGGGCTGAGCGGGCGCTGGGCGGCCCTCAGCCCCGTGCCGGTCGCGAGGGGCTATGCCCCGTGGTTGGCTGGCAGGTCGCGTGCGTCGCTTCTGCGTCTGCTTTGTCAGCGTTGTTGGTCGTCGAAGGTCAGGCGGGATCTTTCGATGCCCTCGATGTTCTGGTGGGCCCAGGAACGGACCGCGGCCAAGGGTTCCAGCACGGAGTGGCCCAGCGGGGTGAGCAGGTACCAGACCTGCGGCACTTTCGCCGCGTCCTGCGGCACTTTTGCCGCGTCCGAGCGGCGGGTGACGAAACCGTCTCGTTCCAGACTTCGCAAGGTCTGCGTGAGCATTTTCTCGCTGATGCCGGCGGCCGCGTCGCGCAGTTGCCCGAATCGTCGCGGGCCGCTCTCCAACTGTCCGATCAGCACTACCGTCCAGCGGTCGGCCAGTCGGTCGAGCGTCTGGCGGGTCGGGCAGCTCAGGGTGGGCGGCGCGGCCTCGGAGCGGCTACCGGCCGACCGGCGACTGCCCGGCCGCGGCCGGGTCCTCGGCTGTGACGACATGGCGTGAGATTAACGCGCGCACTTGCAAGTACGTACTTGATCCAGCGGCTGGGCTCGCCGACGGTAGAGACGGCCGTGAACGTCGGACATCGGAGAAAGTCATGGTGGAGCCCGCACCTATCAGCCAGGTCCAGCTCGGCGGGACCACGGTTATCTACCTGCCGGACGGCGTGGTGCGGGCCGATCCGCTCACCGCATTTCCGGACACGACACAATCCGACTGGGACTCCTATCCGGATCTGTTCGACAGCGACGGCCGGCTGGTGGTCAGCGTCGGTTCGTTCCTGATCCGCAACGACGCCGGTCTGACCCTGATAGACCTGGGTCTGGGGAGAACCGCCGCCGCCGACAGTGGGCAGTTGCTGACCAGCTTGAGCGCCGAACATCTGTCTCCCGCCGACATCGACGTCGTCCTGTTCACCCACATGCATCGCGACCATGTCGGGTGGGCCGGGGCCTTCCACAACGCCCGTCACATCGTCGACGAGCGGGAGTGGAACTACTGGCAGGCACACGATGACCCGACCGGCCCGGATCCGGCGACGGTCCTCGCGCCGCTGGCCCCGGCGATCGAGTTCTTCGACGGCCGGCCGCCCGTGCCCGGGATCCGCGCGCTGCCGACACCCGGCCACACGCCCGGGCACACCAGTTTTCTCGTCACCGATCCGGCGACCGAGGAGAAGGTACTCATCCTGGGCGACGCGATCCATACCCGGGCCCAGTTGGAGAACTTCGGTTGGAGGTTTCGCTCCGACTACGACAGCCGGCTCGCGTCCAGAGTTCGCACCGACCTGCTGCACCGCCCCGAGCCGATCATCGCGAACGGCCACTTCTCCGGCAGCGTCTTCGGCCGCGCGGATGGCCTCGCCCCTGGCGGATGCAGATCGACCGATGATGATTGACCAGCAGCTCGCCTGCCCTTCCCAGCGCGGCAGCCAGCCCGGACCGACTTGGTGAAAGCCTCGAACGTTCAGGGCTTCTCAAGTCAGACCATGTCTCTGACCCAGGCCACGCCAAGCGCCATCGCGATGACCACCACTACGACACCCATCCTCCACCAGGGGATACGGCCGCTGCGATCGAAACCGATGGAGATGCTGTACCCCACCGCGACGGCGAACATCAGGCACATGACGGCCGACAGCGCGTGATGGATCGGGCTGAGCATGTTCCAGTTGATCCAGATCCCGGCGCCGGTGAAGAGCAGGAACAGCATTGAGATGAGGATGAACGGCGACGCAAGACGGAATCGGATCAGTGCGCCCATGGCTGCGCTCCCCCATCGAATTGGCCTACTGCTGCCCCGCTCGCGCATCTGAGCGTCGACCCGATCACGGGCGGACTGCTCGCCGCCGGCGTGCTGGTAATAGGCGGACCGGGAGACCTGAAGTAGCTCACACGCACGCTTGACGTTGTGCTTGCCGGCCTGCTCCGCCTCGATGAACGGATACACGTTCAGCGGGTCTCCCGGGCGAAGAAAGCCGTGGCCCGCTTGAGGATATCGACGTCCTGCTGCAGCCGCCGGTTCTCCGCCCGCAGCCGGGCCAGCTCGGAGCGCTCATCCGAAGTCAGGGCATCCGAGCGGGTAGCGGCGTCAAGCTCAGCCTGCTTGACCCACGCGCGCACCGCGGTCTCGGTCAGATCGAAATCCCTGGCCACCTGCCCGACCGCACGGTCACCACGCTGACACAACTCCACGATCTCGGCCTTGAACTCCGGCGTGAACGCCCGCCGCGGCCTCGATCGCTTCTTTTCCACGTTCTCCATGATGCTGGACATCCTCCCGGAGACCCCAGGTCCCCTGATCTTGGATGTCCGTCAAAACGGGGCAGGCCCAGAGATCATTCCGGGGCGCTATGGTGCCAGCAGCCTTCTACAGCGACGTCCAGTTGCGACTCGACGCTGGTCGTCTGCTGTCAGCATTATCGCGGACGTTGGCCGATCGAGGAGGAGCAGCCCTGTGGACGAGCGAGGGCCGGAGGGCAACGGTTGGTTGTTCGACAACTTCATACGAGACCTGCTCAAGGCTTCGTCCGCCATCAGCGGTCTTGAGGCAGAGCGCGACGGCAACGAGTCCGCTGACATCGGTGTCGACTTCGTGGCCTGGTACGAAGGTAGACCGTTGCTGGTTGAGGCCCAGTTCCAGACACCGCAGACGACGTCTCGTCTGCTGGCAGTCATCGAGAAGCTCAAGCAGGCCTCGGTGGCGTACCAACAGGCTCGGCAGCTCGATCGCCCGCCACGACTCGTTATCGCATTTCCGGGTGTGCTCTCGGAGCAACGCCGGGCGGTGGTCCAGGGTGCCGACGTCCAGATATGGGACGGCATCGAGTTGCAGCGCATGGCTCGCCTTTACAACGTGTTTGCGCCTATGTTCCTCGCTATTCCTGAAGGGGAGGAGCCGCCCATCCGACGCCGGCCGGCGGACGAGCTACTGGCCCGGCTAACGGGAATCCGACGAGGAAAACGGGACTGGCAGGCCTTTGAGCAGTTCATCGAGGACCTGCTCAACCTCCTCTTTGTGCCACCGCTGAACCCGGTTGTCACGCAGAGCAGTACCGAAAACGGTGTGAACCGCCGTGACTTCATCCTGCCAAACTATGCGCCAGCAGATAGCTTCTGGGGCTTTGCGCGGATCCACTATCGGGGCGACTTCATCGTTGCTGACGCGAAAAACTATCGCGCGCAGATCGGCAAGGCAGAGGTCCTTCAGATCGCCAACTACCTCAGCCATCACGGCACTGGTCTCGTCGGCCTGCTACTTACCCGCACAGGCATGGCATCCAGCGCACGCTGGACCAGTCGGGAGCAGTGGTTGCTCTACAACAAGCTCATCGTTGGGCTCAGCGATGACGACTATCGCCAGATGTTGCTTACACACCGAGCCGGCGGAGATCCTGCTGACCTGGTCCGGCAACGTATCGAAGACTTCCGACTTGGCATGTAACCATGCCGCACGCCAATTATGTGCGTGGGCTCTCCTCCCTCTCCAGCGCCGGTCGATGCCAGCCGAACGCCGCCAGCAGGCCGAGCGCCGTCAGCCCGCGCCGCGCTTGCGCGGCGCCTTGATCCAGAAGAGATCAATTCAGCAGTCCAACGAGGTGAAAAGCTTCGGTACAGGTCGGCTTATCCGCTGCCCCCCAAAGTTTGATCGTGTCTTACGAAAGAAGGTGGAATAAGCGATGGGGACAGTGTCTTCATGGGTGGCAGTTGCCGTTTCGCTTGTCGGCGCAGCATTAAGCGTCGTTGCTTTCCTGAGCCAACGCAAGAAGTATCGACTTGAATACATTGTGATGAGCAGTTCGCATGTTATGCGGAATCCCGAAAATCCGGATCTCGCCGTCACATTCAGGAGTGCGCTTGTCGATAATGCAGCTATCACCGTGATCCGAATTGCGAACACCGGCTATGAAGCCATCTTGGCCGATCAGTTCAAAACTGATTTGTCCGTGCATCTTTGTGACGTGAACGAGATACTTCAAGCGTGGCCGACCGCAACCAAACCGCGTGACCTCTCCCCAGCGATTCAGGTCAAGGGTGACAAGGCCACTCTCCCGGGCATGTTGTTGAACCCTGGAGACATGATGGAGCTGCAATTTCTGACAGCAGGGCGCGCGTCATCCGTTTTGATTGAAGGCAGGATAGAGCACGTCACTCCGAAGCGACGAGCGAGCCTTCCATATCCGCCAGGCTCAGGCCCAGAAGGCGAATTGCTTGCATTCGATCGCTTCATGTGGTTCGGGATGCCTTTAATCCTCGGCTTCTCCATTGCCGCGATACCATTGTCATCCTCTATCTCGGGCGCAGCAAAGGTGGTCGTCGCCACCGCTATTGCTTTTGTATTTCTCGTCATCGAGCCCCTTGCAACCCGCACGTTGATCCGACGGCGGCGACTGTGGAACCCCTCCAAGTAAGGGAACGTCGCCCCGCCGCAAACGTAACAGCATTGGCGTTGTCATCCCGTCAACCTTCGTCTACACACCGCGGAGCAGACGGAACCTCCCCGGCAAGGTGAGGCACACTACTTGGCCCCGAGCGAACATTTGTCGTCACAAAACAACTCGGCTATTCGGTATCAGCTGGCCCACTCTGCCCTGTCGCCGCGAGCTCGTCCCACCAGCGCAGGAGTGCACCACGCACGATGTACTCGAAGGTCGACAGCAGCATCGGAGTTTCGGATGCCTTCCATACTCCACCTTGGCCGCCAGAATTGAGCCCTGATGGCACTTCTTGAGGGGCGCCATTAGGGTCAATCCGCGGCGCTTCGAGCATTGGTAAAGGGAAAGGTTTTCCCTCATGCAGAGCCTTGGAGCGATAGCGATAGATGGTCGAGGCATGCTTCCGAATTTTAGTCCAGTCAAGTCTATCGAACTGCGGTCGATGTTCAGGTTCATCAGGGGCGCAGTCGGTCAAGAAGTCGATGAACTTGCGCGTAGCCTTCATCTGCTCCGCCAGCAGTTCAGCAACATCTGCCCTACCCTCAGAATCCGCTGATTGGATCGCGGACCACATTTCAGGCCAGATCTCCTGAAGCAGGTCCGTTGATTCGGCGGTTAGTAGTTGCCGACATGTCGCCGCAGTCTCGGCTGCAGTAACAAGCTGCAGCCAAGATTGATTTGGATCTTCGTTTGCCCACCATAAGGCCGAAGAGTAGGAGCGTGCTGCGCGAACAAGCTCAGCCTGTGCGACCTCTTCGATCCTAGGGAACGAGCCAAGGCGGTACAGTTGCCCCAAGTCAGCCCGCCGCACCTTCGACATCGGTACAAGCTCTCGATTCGGCCGGCCCGGACTTGCCAAGCGCGGAACCTCAAAATAAAGCGGCGGCTCTTTAGGCTCCCCATGTTTATAAATCCCCGAGACACGAAGGGTGCCAGCAAAACGAAGGCGTACGCCTAATTCAAGAGATACTAACGCTGCAATCTCGTCAGCTATTGTGCCGCCGTGGTAGGCGCTCGAATCAGACTTCGCGAGCTTGCCATCGACAATAACCTCCGGAATCAGATTAGTGTGCGTGCTGCCATGCACGATAACTGCAGGTCCAACCAATTCAGATGCGCGGATAATTGTCGCTAGAGAGTAGGGCCCGAAAGTGACTTTACCGCCATAAAACGGAACATCGGAATGCAGCTCATCATCGTACTCTTCGGGGCTGTAACCCGCTTCATCGAAAGCGCGCCAGTTTCGCCATGCGTCCGTTCCCATGCATCAAAGGATGTCACATTAACTACAGGTCGGTAAACGCAATGGGGAAGATTAGATATATGAGCCTTTTTCATCGTGACGGTGCAGGTCACGGCAGGGGCAGAGCCCCGGAGTCGACATAGGACGAGGCTCCCGGTAAGACAGCAGTCGACCAAGATCCGATGCCCCAACCGGGGGCCTCGCTGTGCTGTCTTACCCTGCCGCGATTCCGTTGTCCACTCGCAGCCTGAACCACCTCGCCGACCTCATCCGAGCCCACCGCAACCAGCGCCGGTCCCGGTGGCGGCGTCTCGACCCCGGCCGGCAAGCCCTGCTCGCTCTCGCGCACCTGCGTAACGGTGACACCCTGACCCGCCTGGCCTGCGGTTTGTTGGGTCGGGGACGAACAACGCGCACTCGGATGACGTCCTTCACCAACAACAACCACAATGGGCTCATGCCCACCCTCGATGAGGTCCGCGACGCAACGTGGAATGGCACACTCGGCCGGGCCGGCGACGGGTGGGTCGCGATGCGGGTTCGTCAACTGACTTCGGCGGCGCAGAGCACCCCGCTACGAAACCTGTTTCCCTACACCAGTCACAACACCCTGCACTTCAGCCGCTGCTCCCACTATCCGTTCACGCACGACTGCCCCTGGATCTGGTTCGACCGCGGGCCCCGCTTCATCACCTACGCACCGCATCCCGCCGGCCTCCAAGGGAATATCGCCGAACCCCTGCCGCCGGCACTTCTGGACACCGACGACCCCGATGCGGCAATCGCCGCCGCGGTCCAGGCCCTACCGCCGAACTACGGCACAGTCTGGATCGGCAGCGTCGAGTCGCCCGCCGGCAACGCTTGATCCTGGTCCGGAGAAAAATCCGGCGGACGGCCTTGCCAGAGAACCGGCCGCGGAGATCAAGCAGATCCGCGCAGGCCCGACCGGTTGGCGTCAGTCGACCGACGCCGCGGCCTCCCGCTCCCGGTAGTAGTCGCCGGCGATCACCGGCGGATAGTCCTTGCCGCCACCGACCGGCGGCGCGAGAGGCGTCACGACCCGATCCATGTCCGATTCGCAGAAGACGATGAGGCTGATCAGTTCCTCGTCCGGGTCGGCCTCCGACGGCGGCAGCACCCGGTGCCGGGTGGACCGCCACCGGTCGCCGGTCCACCGGGCGAGCAGGTCGGCGATGTTGACCGTGAAGGCACCCGGGACGTACGGCGCGTCCGCCCACTCGCCGTCGAGGGTCTGCACCTGCAGGCCGCCGTACCCCGGCTGCCGGTCGAGAATGGTGAGGATCCCCCAGTCGGTATGCGGTGCGACCCGGAATTGACCCTCCAGCGGCGCCCCGGTGACCGACAGCGCCGGATAGCGGTTGATGTTGAACGTGTGCGGCGCGTTCCTGGTCCGCTCGACGAAGTAGCCGGGTTCCAGCCCGAGCGCGGTGGCCAGCACCTCCAGCAACTCCCGATACAGGTCCTGAATCTGCGCGGCGTACTCGGTCACCGGCTCGCGCAGGGCGGGCACCTCGGCCGGCCAGATGTTCGCCATGCACCAGGCGGGGTCACCGGCCGGGTCGTCACGCCCGAGCGTGAAGGTCTCCTTCAGGTCGGCCTTGTCCGCATCGGCGACCTCCCCGTAGAACGCGTTCGCCTCGCGGCCGGAAGCAATCCATCCCCGCCCACCGACACCCGTCGCGTACGCCTGCTTGACGGTGTCGGGCAGCGCGAAGAACGCGCGGGACGACTCCCGGATGTTCTCTTTGAGTAAATCGGCGATGCCGTGCCCGCTGACCATGAAGAACCCGGAGTCCTGCATGGCACGGTCGAGGCGGGCGGCGAGTGCGGCGCGCTCCTGGATGCCGGCGTCCCGCCAAGCGCTGATGTCGAAGAGCGGAATGTCCGGCGTGCTCATGTCTCACATCCCAGCCGAGGAGAGAAAGCGTTTTAAGATCCATTCCAAGGTACGGGGCGACTGTTACGACGGCCGTGCTATCAGGCGATACCTGACGATGGCATGGACCGTTGAGAGGACATGCAGAGAAGCGTCACAACGACCGTGGCAGGGCTCGTGCTCGTACTCTGCGCGGTGCCGGCCACCGTCGCGGTGCTCCTGACCGAGGAGCCGTACTGGTCCGCAGCGTTGTGGTTGTACATCGCCGGGATGGCCGGTGCGGGCGTGGCGGTGGGATGGTGGCCTCAGTTGCGCCGGCCGGCCGCCGCGGCCGGCATGGTGTTCGCCGCTCAGGTCGCCGGGTACGGCACGGTCGCCATCCGGGACCTGTTCAACGCTCAGGGCGCCTGGCTGTTCGGGCTGGCGCCGTACGAGATGGCCAGCCGGGTCACGTTCGCGGGGGTAGTTGCGCTGGTGGGCACGGTCGCGGCGTGCGTAGCGGTCGCCCTGCTGTGGCGGGAACCGCAGCGTGGATGGGAAGCCTGGCGCCCGCGGCGGGCCCGGCTGCTGGTCATCGGTGTGGTGTTCATGATCGCGTCGATCACACCGGGTCTGCTGGCCGGCAACCCTGGGGAGATGCTGACCGGCGCCGGAGAGGGACTTCTCTCCATCGGGTTGCCGTGTGGCGGTGGGCTGGCTGCCGCCGCGTGGCTGGGTAGCCGGGCCCGGCGCGCCGCGACCGTGGCGGTGATCATCTCAACCGTTGCCGCGGCGGCGTCGGTCGCGGCACGGCTGATCGCCGGGATGCTGACCTGAGCGATCGACTTGTCCGGCCCGTTCACCGATCATGAACCTCATGGAGAACCAGCGGTCGGCCGAGGCGAAGGTTGTCACGCTCTGCGGCTCGACCAGGTTCGAGGCGGAGTTCGCGCAGGTCAACCAGCGGCTCACGATGGAAGGCTGCGTCGTGATCAGCCTCGGCATGTTCCGCCTGCCCGAGCTGCCGGGCTACGACTGGACGATCGACAGTTCGAATCTGAAGGGGCGGCTCGGCGGCGTGCACTTCCAGAAGATTCGCATGGCTGACGAGGTGTATATCGTGGATCCGGGCGGCTACCTGGGTGAGTCGACCCGACGGGAGATCGCCTACGCGGAGTCGCTCGGCAAGCCGGTTCGCTATCTGAGCCGCGAGGGCCCGGCAGGCTGCGATGCACATCTATGATCGCTCGATGCCAGCTGATCAAGTTGATGCCGCCCAGCGCGAAGAAATCCGCAAAGCGGTCGGTGATCTGCTGCACGATCACTACGTCTTCCCCGACATCGTGCCGGCGATCGTTGATCGCCTCGAGTCGTCCGAGCGAGCAGGCCGCTACCGGACCGACAGCCGGAGCGTTCTCGCTGAGCTGATCGGCGCGGATATGCGCGAGGCCGCGGCCGACAAGCACCTCGGCCTGCGGGTTGATCCCGACGCGAACGCCGCACTGCGGAAATCTCACGACCGCGACAACGGTCTCCAGGAATCCGCCGCCCGCGCGGCGGCGCGTATCCATTACGGGCTCGTCGAGCAGCGAATCCTGGAAGGCAACGTCCGCTACCTGCGGATCACCGATTTCGACTGGGTTCCGGACGCGACGGCCGCCAGCTACGATGCCGCGGCCCGCTTCCTCAGTGGTGCCGACGCGATTCTCATCGACGTGCGCGGCAACCGAGGCGGCGAACCCCCGGCCG
Organism: Actinoplanes sp. L3-i22; assembly: GCF_019704555.1. NCBI lineage: Bacteria > Bacillati > Actinomycetota > Actinomycetes > Micromonosporales > Micromonosporaceae > Actinoplanes > Actinoplanes sp. L3-i22. The sequence goes on along the minus strand of NZ_AP024745.1, from coordinate 4,300,420 downwards.
TGCAGTACCTGGTGAGCCACTTCCTCGAACCGGACAAGCTACTGATGACCTTCCGCGAAGGAAGCACCGCCGCGGTGCAGTCCCGGGCGCTGGCCCATCTGCCCGCCGGCCGGCTCTCCGGCATTCCCCTGTCCGTCCTCATCGACGGCAACACCTACTCCGCCGGCGAGGCGTTCGCCTATCACGTACGGCATTTCGGCTTGGGCGAGCTTGTCGGCGCGGACACGGCCGGAGCCGCGAACCTGAACGAGCTGTTGCCTGTCGGATCCGACTTCGTGGTGAGCATCTCCCACGGTCGCCCGGTGCATCCGGTCACCGGCACGAACTGGGAGGGCGTGGGTGTCCCGCCCACCATCGCGGCGGCGCCGGCACAGGCGCTCGACGTCGCGCACGCGGCAGCCCTGCAGCGGATGATCGCCGCGGCGACAACCGACGAGCTGCGCGCCGAGTACGAATGGGCGCTGGTGGCAGTCGATGCGCGCCGGCAACCACCGTCGCCGGATCCCGCCGCCGTCGCGGCGTATGCCGGATCGTATGACCCCGCCGAGGTCGCCGTCCGCGCCGGCGAGTTGTGGCTCAGCCGGCCGAGTCGGCGAGACTTTCGGCTGGTTCCGCTCACCACCGACGGTCTCTACGGTGCGGACGGCAACGACGGAATGCGCGTACGTTTCACACCCGACCGGATGGAACTTCTGTTCCGGGGATCCCCACAGCGACAGCTGTATCGCCGAGCCGCTTCGCGCTGACCGGGGGCGCCCGGATGGTTCGCTGTGGGCTCGGTGACGGGCTGTCACGGCGTACGCAAATCGTCTTTCTGTTTTTGAATTTGCTTTGTCGGGCATCGTCGTCGCCTGGCACAACTGGTTCTAGACTGCGTCCATTGACGAACGAGACGAGGATTCCGATGTATCTGGTGGAACTCGCTTTCCAGGACACCCCCGATCGGCTCGCGGCTCGGCCCGCCCACCGGGAGCGCCTGAAGGTCCTGCATGCGGCCGGTAAAATCGTGATGGCCGGGCCGTTCGCCGACGACTCCGGCGCCCTTCTGGTCTTCGACGTGGCTGACACCGCCGAGCTCGATGCGCTCGTCGGCGCGGACCCGTATTACGCGACGCCGGGCGTGACGATAGTGCGGCAGCGAGAATGGTCCCCGATTCTGCGATAGCCACCGAGTTGGCTTTCGGAGCGGAAACGGGGGCGTTCCGGCCCATCAGGATCAGCTGGATCGGCCGATTTCAACGGGGTCGCAGGTGTCGGTGTACGGGTTTGCTTCCGAGTCGCCGGGGACCGGTATGCCGTGGTCGATCAGGAACTGCCAGATGGTCCTGGCGAGTGGTTCGACCTCGCGTTCCTCGATCGAGGCGTAGTCGTCGGCGAGCAGTAGGTCGGCGACGTTGCTGGCGGCCCGCCACAGCGGTTGGTCGATCGGCATCAGCGCTCACTTCCCCTCATCCGAGTCTCGATAGGTGTGTAACCAGAATTCAATCTCGGCGGCTCGCCAGACCCGTCCCATGCACAGCGACACCACGGGGGCCGGAAAGTCGGCGCGTTCGGCAAGTTGCTGGACGCGCTGGCGCGAAAGGCCCATCCGGACGGCAATCTCCCGGGCGCCCATGAATGCGGAATCGGCTGCCGCGTCGGTCATCGTTGCCTCCGGTCGTATCGCATATCGGCCCCTCGCTGTCGGCCCCGTTACCTGCGTGATGCCTTTCCGCTGTCATGCGGCAAGCCCTGGCTTGTCCGACCAGCCGAGGAACCGCTCGTACAGGTCCGGCGGCAGCCCGCCCGAGCCGGCCGCCCAGTCGTCGATCGCATCGATCAGGCACGAGCTGAGATAGACGACGAGTCCATGCGGGAACCGCTGGTACTGCTCGGCAAGCTCGACCTTGGCGACCGCGCACGGCCACACCTGGCCGCACACCCGGCAACTCCAGCCGGGGCGTTCGCCCTGATGATCCGTGCGCGGCACTAGCACAACAGCGACCGGCCCGCGCATGGCGCGAACTGCATGCTGCCGCTGTTGGGGATCGCCCAGCCGTCCACTTGTGGCAGCGGGATCAGCCCGAGGAATCGCCGTCGCCCATGCATCGTCATCGCCTCCACATCTGAGCCGCTCCGAGCGGTTGGCACGGCGGGGCAGGCCGGTGAACGAAGGAGGCCAGACAGGCCAGCAAAATCTCTACCTACCGCCGCCGCTGCTCCGATCGTTACGGAACGATCACGCGTGGTGTAGAAGGCGGATGTACGCAGCAGCCAGCGGGGCGTACGCAGACCTGCGTACAGCAAGGTCAGCCCTCGTCGGCCGGCCGAAGCGCCTCGCACTCCTCCCGCAGGTCACCGGCCTCCGGCACGCCGCTCGCCGTCACGCCGTCGACCACCTCGACCACCCGCCACCAGTTCGACGGCACGATCCGGCCCGACCGCATCGCCACCCGGGCCTGCTGCGCCGCCTCCTCCGGCCGCGGCTTCCCGGCCAGCAGCGCCAGGCCGAGGTCGAGCCGGGCCGACGCGATCCGACGCGGCCGGGCGCCCTCCGCCTCCAGCTCGGTGATCACGTCCCGCGCGACCTGTTCGGCCGCCGGATCCCCCGCCCACGCCAGCGTCGTCGCCGCGTAGCTGTGCGCCTTGGCCGGGTCGTACCGGTAGTGGTGCTCCGGATGCTCCGGCATCTCCCGATGCTCCGCCATGCGCCCCACCCGGCCCAGCGCATCCCGGGTCGCCTGCGCATCGCCGAGCCGCGCCCACGCCCGCCCCTCCTGCGCGGTCGCCTGCACGATCGCCGACCCGTCCGCCGGAGCGATGGCCTGCGCGTGCTGGGACAGCTCGACGGCCCGGCGGAAGTCACCGCGCGTCAGCCGGTCCCACGCCCGCGTCTCCAGGCACCACGCGGCGATCTCCGCGTGCCCGGACTGCCCGGACAATTCGGCCGCCGTGCTCAGGTGCGCCCCGGCAGCCGTTCGCTGCTGCAGGTCGATGTGCAGCGTGGCGCGCAGCAGCGACAGCCAGCCGCCGACCACCAGCAGCCGCCGGTGCCGGCCGAGCGTGGCACGCCCGGCCAGGAGCTGCTCGACGTAGCGCAGGTGGCGCCGCACCCGGGGCAACAGGTCAGCGGGCGGAACGGTGGCGTACCCCCGCGCCGTCTCGTCGAAGGCTCGTTCCAGCCGGGTCAGGGTGCCATCACTGACGTCCGAGGCGGCCGAACGTTGCGCCAGCTCGATCGCCTCCAGCTCACCCTCGACGTCCTGCGGGGCAGGGGTACGCAGCATCGCGGTGAGCCGGCCGCAGGCGTGCAGCGCCTCGTCCAGCGCCCGGGCGATGTCGGGTGTGGGGCGGCGCCGGGCGTGCTCCAGGTCGCTGATCTGCGTGTGGCTGACGGTGGAGAGGCTGGCGAGCTGTCGATAGGACAGCCCGCTGAGTTCACGGAGCCGACGGAGTTCGCCGGCGAATGCCGCGTTCATGTCCTACCCCCTGGTAGCCGGTCAGGGGGCGGCCGGTCCGGCTGGTATCCGGCCGCCGGCAATCGACGGTACGCCGTCCAACGACGTTCATCGCTCAGCAGGTGGTTTGGCCGGCCCTGTAACGATCAGTGCTTTCAACCCTGCGGCGATGGCTGGCCGGCTCACCTCGCGGCTGCCAGATCCCGGGGACTCCCGACCTGCTCAGTCACTCCATACCGGTCGTGCAGCCGCCGCAGCGGCCGCGGCGCCCACCAGTTCCACCGGCCGAGCAGCGTCATCACCGCCGGCACGAGCACACACCGAATAAGGGTGCTGTCCACGGCAACCGCCACGAACAAACCAATCCCCAACTCCTCGATATCAGCAAGCTGAGCACTGGCAAACCCAGCGAAAACCACAAGCATAAGCAACGCAGCCGAGGTAATGATCGACCCGGACCGCTGCAGCCCGAGCCGCACCGCCGACTCGGTGTCATGCCCGTCGTCCACGAATTCCTTGATCCGCGAGAGCAAAAAGATCTCGTAATCCATCGAAAACCCAAAGGCAAAGGCAAAAACCACCACAATGGTGTACGGCGAAATCCCGCCAAGCGTGAGTGTCCCCAACGGCCCCGCCAACCAACCGAACTGAACGACCGCCACCAGGACACCGAACGTCGCCCCGATCGAAAGCAGATTCGCCAGAATCGCCTTGACCGGCGCAACCACCGACCCGGTCATGAGGAACAGCAGCACAACCATCGACACAAGCATCACCAGGATCATCCAGGGCAGCCCCTGCCGCACCTTCTCGTTGAGATCGAGCAGCACAGCAGCATCACCCATCACCCAGGACTGCCCACCCGGCGGCCGCTCGGCCTTGATCTCGTGCACCAAGGACTGCGCGTTCGCCCCCTGGGCCTCCCCCGCGACCCGGAACGAGATCGTGGACAGCCCAGGCCCCACCTGCCGGGCCACGCCGATCGCAGTCACTCCCGACACGGTCGCCAGCCGAGCAGCCCAGGCGTCCAAGTCGCCGGGCGCACTGCGAGCCAGGACAAAAACCGCGGGTTGCACCTCGATCTGATACTCAGCGGAAAGCACCCGAGCCGCCTGCACACTCCGCATGTCCTGCGGAAGTCCGTCGAGCTGCGGCAGCCTCGACCGCGCCCCCAACAGCGGAAGACAGGCCACGACAAGAACGAGAATCGCAACAAGCGCCACCAGGCGAGCCCACTTCTGAACAAACCGAGCCAGCCCGTAGAAAAAGCCGTTGTGCAGATTGTTCTCCCGCCGCCGCAGCCTGGCGACGGCCCGCGGCGACGGCCTGACGAACCGCCCGAACACCCCGATCAGCGCCGCCGGCAGCGAAAGCGCCGCAAGCATCGCGATCAACGTCGCGGAAATCCCCGCGGCCCCCATCGTCTGCAGCCGCGGAATGTCGAACGCGAGCATCCCGGCCAGCGCCGCCATGACCGTCAGCCCGGAGAACACAATGGTCCGCCCGGCCGACGCCCAGGTGCGCCGAATCGCCAGGTCCGCAGGATGCCCGCCGGCCAATTCGTCACGGAACCGGGCGATCAGCAGCAGCCCGTAGTCGATCGACAGCCCCAGACCGATGACCATCACGACATTCATCACGGTGCTGTCCATCGGAACGAACCGCAGAAAAACCATGACCCCGAGAAACGACCCGGTGATCGCCCCGATCGCCGCGGTGAGCGGCAGCAACGCCGCGACGAGACCCCCGAAGACCACGACCAGCAGAATCAGCGTGACCGGCAGAGCAAGAACCTCGGCGCGCAGCAGATCACCCTGCGACCGAGAATTCGTCTCCTTCGCCTGAGGCTCATCACCCCCGATCAAAACCTTGCTTCCGGGTACGTCGTCAGCAATACGGTTGACCCGTTCGGAAGCCGCCGTCAGCGTCGCCTTCTTCGCGCCCCGGTCGAGTTTCGCCATGGTGACGGTGACTTCGAGCCCGTCGCCGTCCTTCGACGACACCGGCGCATCGACGCGGACGATTCCCGGAATGTCGTGCAGGTCGGCCGCCGCTGACGAGACCGCCTGCCGGGCCCGGCTCTCATCACCCCGAATGCCGTCCACCACAACGTAGAGCCGGTTGTAGGAGTCCCCCTCGGCGGCCAGCACCTGCCGGCCGTTGTTCGATTCCATGCCCTGCGACGGCCGGTTGGCCGCCAGCGACGACAGCACCGGCCCGATGGCCAGGCCGCCCGAGATGATGACGATGAGCCAGCCGATCAGCACGATCCAGCGGCGGCGGAAGCAGAAGTGTCCGACTCGAGAAAGCATGCGGCAAATCCTCGGCGCGGCCGGCCGGTGAGTCAGTCACGTACAGACCCGACTTGGGGTAGTGCTGGGTACAGCTCGATGGTGGTGCAGGCTTCATGGTGCCGGCACCGCCATCCTCACTAGCGTCGATCGAGTGAGCTTGCAGCGGGTGTCGACCACCTGGCGCACGGGGCTGAGCGCCATGGCCGCCGTGGCGATCGGCGCGGTGACCGGCGCCGTCGGTTGCGTGCTGGTCGTCGCCCTCGCCACGCTCGGCATCGTCCTCGCGCCCACGGTCTGGCCCAGCCTGGCGCTGCTGCGATGGACGTCGGATCTCTCCACCACAATGGCCCGTCTGCACCGCACCCGGCTGCACGTGCTGCTCGGCGTCGACATCCCCGACCCCGGCCCACCGGAGAAGCCGCGGCTGCGCAGTGGCACCACCTGGCGGCACCTCGGCTACCACCTGGTCGAGGGTTTACTCGGCCCGCTGCTGCTGATCCCGGTGCTCGTGCCCGCCGCGGTGGGCTTGACATCTTTGCTGGTCGGCGTCACCGGGCCGGCCGGATTCACCTTCTTCGGCCTCGCCGTGGACGGCCGGATCCGGCTGCTCGCCGTCCTCGGTGGGGTCGCCGCGCTGCTCGCCGCCCCGCTGGTCGCGGCGGCCTGCGCGGCGGTCGACGTCCGGCTGGCCCGCCGGCTGCTGGGCCGCTCCCCCGCCGAGCAGCTCAAGCGGCAGGTCGTCGCCCTGTCGCAGAGCCGGGCCGCGGCGGTGGCGGCAGCCGAAGCGGAACGGCGGCGCATCGAACGCGACCTGCACGACGGCGCCCAACTGCAGCTGACCGCGCTCGCCCTGAACCTGGGCATGGCCCGCAGCGCCCTGCGCGACGGGCCGGCGGAGATTCGTGACCTGGTCGTCGACGCCCACGAACTGGCCAAGAGCGCGTCGGCCGAGATCCGGGCGCTCGTGCGTGGACTGCATCCGGCGGTGCTCGACGACCGCGGCCTCGACGCCGCGCTGTCGGGCCTCGCGGCCAGATCACCGGTGCCGGTGCGGGTCACGGCCGAGCTGCCCACCCGCATCGACCCGAGCATCGAAACCGTCGCGTACTTCGTGATCTGCGAGCTGCTGGCGAATGCCGCCAAGCACGCCGAGGCCAGCCGCATCGCGCTGCGGGTCCGGCTGGTGGCCGGCCAGCTGTTGATCACCGTCTCGGATGACGGCCGGGGCGGGGCCGACAGCGCGAACGGCACCGGCCTGCGCGGACTCGGCGCCCGCGTGCAGGCCGTCGACGGGACCCTGCGCATCGACAGCGCTTCAGGCCGTGGCACGACCGTCGAGGTGGAGCTGCCGTGCGGATCGTGATCGCCGAGGACTCGGTCCTGCTCCGCGAGGGCCTGGTCCGGCTGTTGCGCGGGGCCGGATTCGACGTGGTGGCCGCGGTGGGCGACGCCGAACAACTGCACCGGGTGGCCGACGATCACCAACTCGACCTGGTGATCACCGACGTACGGATGCCGCCTGGTTTTTCTGATGAGGGTTTGCGGGCCGCCTTGACGTTGCGCGAGCGCAAGCCGGGAATCGCGGTCCTCGTGCTGTCGCAGTACGTCGAGGAGCGCTACGCCACCGAGCTGCTCTCCGGCGACACCACCGGCGTCGGCTACCTGCTCAAGGACCGGGTCGCCGACGTCGACGACTTTCTGCTGACCGCCCGGCGGGTCGCCGACGGCGGCACCGCGTTCGACCCCGAGGTCGTCTCGCAGCTGCTGGTGCGCCACCGCGGCGACCCGCTGGCTCTGCTCACCGCCCGGGAGGCGGCCGTGCTGAGCCTGATGGCCGAGGGCAAGTCGAACGCCGGCGTGGCGCAGCGCCTGGTGGTCAGCGAGAGCGCCGTGGCCAAGCACGTGAGCAGCATCTTCACCAAGCTGGGCCTGTCGGCTGCGGAAAGCGGCCACCGACGGGTGCTGGCCGTGCTCAAGTACCTTCGCGCAGGGATGAGGTAGCCACGGTGAACGGCCGGCAAAGGCGCAACCTGTGGGTCGGCGCCGGAAGCGCTCTGACCGTGGTGATGGTGATCCTGGCCAGCGTCTACCTCTGGGGCTGGTTCGGAGAACGGACGCTGGTCGAGCAACAGAGCTTCGACCAACCGGTGCGACATGTCGACCTGGACCTCAGCAACGGCGACGTGACGTTTCTGGCCGCCACGGACCACCGGATCCTCGTGAAGCGGACCCTGACCTGGGCCTACGACAAGCCCGTCACGAACGACCGCGGATCAGCCGACGCGGTGACACTGAGCGCATCATGCGGCGACCACCTGCGGCTGCCCGGCTGCCGGATCCACTACGAGGTCACGGTGCCGGCCGGCGTCACGATCAACGCGACCGTCCGATCCGGTGCGATCGCGTCCCGCGGCAACAACGGCACCAAGACCTTTCAAACAACTTCCGGAGACATCGACGTACGAGATGGTCAGGGCGACCTCAGCGCGCAGGCCACGTCCGGAGCCGTCGTGGCGCTGCGCCTGGACGCGCCCAACGCGACCGTCACAGCGAAGTCGGGAAACGTGCGGCTGTCGTTCTCCACAGCTCCCGACTCGGTACGGGCAAGCACGACCTCGGGTGATCTGAGCATCTCGGTGCCGCCCGCCGACGCCTACCGCGTGCAGGGCAGCACCCTCTCGGGAAGCAGGTCGATCGACGTGACCCAGGACGCGGCCGCCCCGAGAAGCATCACCGCGGACGCCCGCTCCGGCGACACCCGCGTGGGATACGCGCAACCCTGAACGGTCCAGCCGCGCGATAACAGGGTCGCCCGGCCGGCGGCCATCGTGGCACGATGGCCGCCGATGACGATCGACTACGACGATCCACAGCTGCGATTGAAGGCACTCACCTGGTCGGACGTCGACCCGGACCGGCACCCGTTCGATCCGGGCACGGTGCTCGACGTGGTGCGAGCGGTGGCCCCGGCCGGCGGCGTGCCGGCGCCTTACCGGTACGTCCGCGACCAGGTCTTCGACCACGCGGCGGAGACCGCGCGCTGGAACTGGCAGCAGGCGATGACCGTCGCCCTCGTCGAGCACTACGGCGCCTGGGCCTGCGGCTGGAGCGCCCAGATGCCCGGCCGCACAACGGACGGTGTGCTGGTGCTGCGCTGGCACGGCGCTCGTGATTCGATCGCCACGCCGGAGGAGACGCTCGACGCCGTCGCCGGGGCGCTGCTGGACTGGCGGACCTTCCTCGACGACCTGGCCGAACTCTTCACCGTGCACCTGCCGCTGCCGGCCGAGCCCCGCGCGGCGGCGGCCGCCTGGGAAGCCACGACAGCTTCCCTGGTCGCGACCGTGGCCGCGCGCTCCGGTGACGACGAGGACTGGTATTCCATCTGCGCCCTGGCCCTCACCTGGTTCCTCACCGTCGCCGAGGTACCGGGCGAGAACCACGAGGCGCTCATCGACACCGCGATCGGCGGACGGTTCTCGAGCTCGGTCTCCCCGCTGGGCGCCGAGGTCGCCGACGCCGCGGAATCCCTGGCGGCGACGTTGACCGGCATCACGCCGCAACCCGACGACGTGTGGCCCGACACCTGGCCCCAGGACTGGCCGAGCTGGCGCAGCACCGAACTGCCCACCGCCACGCGGGTGCCCCGGGTCTATTCACCAGCGATCCCCGACACTCTCGCGTCCTGGCGGCGGATCCGGCAGGCCGCCCGCTGGGAGCACGCCACCGAACACGTCACCGGCCCGGCACGCACCGCACGCGACGGCATCGCCGAGCACCTGTCCCGACAGAAGTACCCCGCCGCCCGCATTCTCGCCGCGCTCGATCTGGTGCGCGCGGACGCGGCCGAGGGCGGCCCCCTCACGTTCGAGCGCCTCGAGGCGTGGCAACGCGAGGTGCTCGACGTGGCCAACGCCTGGTTCCGCACCACGTCCGCCTGGTCGAGGGCCGGCCAGGAACGGTACGCCTACAGCGCCTACCTGCCGGAGGTGTTCGACGCATGCCTCACCGAGGCCACCGACCCGGCCGTACCACTGCCGTCACGAGCCGCCCGGGTCTACCTCGACGTGCTGCACTTCCACCCGTTCGCCGACGGCAACGCACGATCAGCAGCGCTCGCGCTCTACTTCGTCCTGGCCCGCGAGGACATAATCCTGTCCCGAGCCGCACCCCTGCTGATGACCCGCTGGCCGGCCGCCGACCCCCGCGCCGCCGAAGCCCTGGCCCGATTCGTAGCCCTACTCATCAAACAAACCCGCCAATAACGATCACACAGCCGCGCACAGCGGAACCGGGCAGTCACTCATCACCTGAGAATCGCTCCCACGCCGATTGCCTGGTGATCCCCAGGGCGGTGCCGATGCGCGCCCAGGTCACCCTTCGCTCACGCAAGATGTTGACCAGCCTTTGGAGGCTCGCCTCGGTCTGAACTCCGACCGTCAAGAGGCGCGGAAGCTGTTCGAGGATCTGCTCATCGGACATCCCGTTCTCCCGGGCTGACATACGCTCGCCCGATTCGAGCGGGTCGTCCCCATCCGATCGGAGGACGTCATTGCACAGATCGACGCACTCGTTGCAGATGTACACGCCCGGCCCGGCAATCATCTTCTCCACTTCCGAGCTCGGCTTGGCACAGAAGGAGCAGCACAACTGGACGGCCGTCGCGGCGCCACTGGTTTCGCTCGACATGTCGTCTCCCAACGGCAGCGAACTGTCAGGCCGCACCTGACATTTGTCAGGCTACCCCTGACGATGTCGGCAGGCCCAGCGTCGTGAGTCGGCCGCTGGGTTGCCGGCCCCCCAGGCTGCATAGTTGCGGGCTAACCTCCCCAGGTGATGAGGGCAGCGCCTGCGGTCGGAGATGTCGCGGTGATACCGGTGCCGGTAGGCGGATACGGCGCTTGCCAAGTCTCCGGGATCGACAAGGACGCGATCACGGTTCACGCGTTGGCGTGGGAGTCGGACGACCTGCCCGGGCTGGGGCAGCTTGCCGATACGCCGCCGCTGATTCTGGATCATCACGGCCACCAGAACGGGCTGGCGCGAATCAGCATCGGCAGCGAGCAGCCGCCTCCGCCTGGCTGGACCTGGCTCGGCCGGCTGCCGGTCCCCACGGCGATGTCGGGCACAAGCAACAGCTACTCGGGGTGGGAGTGGTTGCCAGTCCAGATCGCCGCGCAGCGGCGCTGGGATCGCGATCTACCCGCTGCGGCGAAACAGGCGTACCGGGCGGCAGCGACCCGCGGCCAGATCGACGTCGACTTCGGCGCCGGCCCGGTGACCCTCGGAGCGGCGATCGGGCGACTGGATCTGACCGGCACGGGCCGTGTCAGTCCACCACCGGTCGGACCCGTGCGCTGGTCGGCGCTGGACCAGCTGGCGTGCTGCACCTCGCTCACCTGGTCAGGCCCCGACCGCGGGCTGGTCGCCGCACTCGCGATCACCCGATCGTGCAGGACCTGACATGGACCGACGCCACCTCCGGCCTGGACCTGCGTGGTACCGGCCTGACCAGCTTGGCCGTCGACGGGCCCGTCGGTGTGCTGCACCTGCCCGCCGGCCTGGCCTCCCTGCACCTGATGGCCGGCGCTAGAGTCGAAACGGTCTCCGTCACCGGCCAGGGCGCGCGGCTGAGACTGACGGTCACCAGTGACGAACCCGGCGGCAGCCTGCCGTCCGGGCTCGACCGGCTGCGCGACCTGCGCTATGTCGGCAAGGGAACGATCAGCGCCGCACCGCTGTCCGGTCTGCGGCAGCTGGAGTCGCTGTGGTTGGCCTGGCGCGACGCACCCGGCGACCTCCGTGACGCCGCGGCACTGAGCGGGTTGCCCCACCTGGCCCACCTCACTCTGACCGACGCGTACGGTCTCGACGCCGGCACGCTGCCGGACTTGCCCGCGCTGACCGCGTTGACCATCGACGGCCTGCGCCGCACGGCGGCGACCGCCGTCAAGGCCCGCTACCGGCGCGTCGCCGTCCACGTGAGCATCACGGGAGCCAAGAACGACACCTGGCTGGCCGCCAACCTCACCAACCCGTTTCGTGACTGGGCCGACGACGATCCGCGCGCCGGCGCAGCCGCCTGCAAGGCGTACGCGGCGGCCGTACGCTCAATCGACGCCCTGCCCAATGACGCGCCGGATCGCACCGCTGCCGCCGAGTTGATCCTGCGCAACTTCGTCTCGCAGCTCAACCGCATCGATCAGCGGTACGAACTGATCGACACCTTGCGTCGCGAAGAGGCCGGCGACGCCTTTGCCGGCCTCGCCATCCGCGCCGAGCTCTCCACCAACCACGCCGACGAGTTGTTCGACCAATGGCGCGAGTTCTGACCTCGCCACGGCCTCCCACAGCAAACCGCACGTCACGGTGTCGCGCCCGCATCCGAATCGCCGTAGGTCACCGGCCGGCTCGGTGGTCGAGGAATTCGCAGTACGCCCACAGATGACCTTCCAGGTCACCGTCCAGGTAGGCGAGGTAGTCGGCGAGACCGGTCGCGACTTCGCGTTCATCGGCGCGGTCCGAGACAGAGCATCGGCCGAGTTCTGCCGTGATCCAATCCCGCAGCCGGCTGCGGTCGCGCCACCACTGACGCACCAGGGCCGGTGTCCAATGATCGTCACCGTCGCAGGCCCAGCCGGCAACGGGATCCGCCTGCACCGCGTCGACCACCGCGCGCAGTTCGTCGATGCTGTTTGGCTGGCGATAGAGAAACTCTTGCCCGTAGTCATTGTCGTCGCCGTAGAGCACGTGCCGCGGCGCATGCAGCCGGCCGACCCAGCAGTTGTCGGTCTCGGCGCCGTACACCGGTCCCGGAACGTTGCGCCAGTTGCGCTCGTGCCACCTGCCCCGGAACGTGGCCGCCAGGTCAAGCCGCGCGTCGAGGTGCGGCATCGGATCCCAGTACCGCTCCGCGTCGTGCCCGTTCACCACGGCATCGTAGAGCAGTCGCAGACGGACCACCTCTGCCAACTAATGGCCGTGACCTGTCCTGCGATCACTGGTTACGGGGGCGCTTCCAGATCCGCGCGCAAGATCGGCTTAACCGGATCATGGCGAGTCTGAGCAAAGGGGTTAGATGTTCAGGTGTCAGTTCACCAGGTAGTGCTTGCCCTGCCGGACATCGCGACGCTGCGACGGCGATCTCAAGCGCTGGCAACACTCGACGCGATCATGAGCCCGGACTGGGAACCGCGGTACTTCTCCTTCGACTCCCGATGGGGGCCGGAGGAGGAGATGGCCTCGATGAGGAACGGTTCCGGTGACGCCTACTCGATCGTGTTCTCGCCGGCCGGAGCGTTCATCCGGGGCTTCGACCACGAATCGGTGATGACCCCCTACCGCAGCGGGCAGGTGTGGCCCGGACTGGTCGCGACCGTCCCGGACGTGTTCGCCGGCAGCCTCAACGAACCCGCCTTCAGCCACAAAGGCGGCGTCTTGGAGGCCACGGTTTGCCTGTGGCGCCAGCACGGTGACGACCACTGGCACGCCGGCGATGTCGTGCTGCCCGACGGCGATGATCCCGACGGAGCCAACTGGCTGTTCGAGACCCTGCTCGACGGAACCGGCCTGGCCTACCAGAGCTTCGCGGAGGACTACTACGAGACCGCGGTCCACGGCGACGCCATCGCTGAGATCTTCGCACTGAGCCCGCTCACCGACGAGCTGGTGCAACGCCTGAACCCCGACGCCAGGCTCGCCGATCTGGCCGAAGACCTGGCCGAGATCGGCTATCCACGGGAACGTGGGTAGGCGTTCGAGAGGTGGGACCCGATCCTACGGTGAGCTGGGCCAGCACTCGCGCGCGAGGCCAACCGTCCGGGCGACACGCGGTTGAAGCCGTACGATGCGCCCATGATCATCGGCGGTGAGGCGTTGCGGCCCTGGTGGCCGATGGCCCTCGTGACCGATGCCTGCGGACCTCCCGTGCTGGTGGCCGGCACCACCGACAATGGTCCGATCGCCGCCTGGGATGTCAGCACCGGCAAGCTGCTCAGCCAGCACCCCGAGTTGACGACAGCCGGCCTGAACGGCCTCACCGCGGGCCGGCTTTCCGACGGCCGGCTGGTGGCGGCCGCATGCGGTGACGGCTGGATCGAGCGCTGGGATATCGCCACCGGGCAGCCGCTCGCCCACGCGGACGACTTCGGATCCGATCAATACTGGTCGCTGGCCATGCACGGCCGGCTGCTCGCCGCCGCCGGCCAGTGCGGCCGTGGTGCGATAAGCCGGTGGGACATCCTGACCGGCGAGCCCTCCGCCCAGTTGGGGCCGGGCGCCGGACATGACGGCATCGTCCACAACCTGGTCATGGCAACGTCCCGCGCCGGAAGCCCGATATTGATTTCCTCGGACGAGAGCGGCCGGATCGTCCGCAGCGACGCGGTCACCGGAGTGCCGATCGGCGAGTCCTTGTTCGTCGAGTCCGACGGCGGCCGAATTCCGCTGGCCACCGTGCCGTATCGAAACGGCCACCTCCTCATCGCCGCCAGCCACACCAGCGGAGTCACGCGATGGGACCTGTGGTCGGGCGAGCCGATCGGACAGCCGCTCCCCGGTCCGTCCGACATGGTCGACGTGGCGGCCTACCTGCCCGGCGGACGACCGGTGATCCTCCTGTCGTGCCAGGCTGACCTGGTGTACCGCTGGGACGCGCTGACCGGCACGCCCCTTGGGGCACCGGAACCGGGCACCACACTCGCCGCGAGCGAGAACATCGTCGTGATCGGCTCGGACACCCGTGACTGCCGAGTCGAGACAACCGCGCCGCCGCCCCCTGCCACCTCCGGATCACCGGCCACTACACAACACATCGGCCAGAACCCGCCGCAGTAAGCGGCGCGGATACCCGGCCTTACGCTCGTTCTGTGGCGTCAAGCCTGGCCACCCGGATGCGAAATGTGTACTGCTCGCCTGCTATTCGGTCGGTACCTGATCCGGGCTGGTCAATGTGTGCAGAACCGTGGCCGGCTCCGGCAAGCGCCAACCGGACTGATCACCTGACCGCTTGCCCGTAAGAACCGTGGCCTTGGCGCAGACAACGAATCCATCGTCCTCCGCCGGCAGGGTCAGGCAGAGCTCCCTCTGCCGCAGAAACTCCGGCACGCCGGCGTAGTCCAGCATCCGAGCACGGGTGGACGCATCGGCCGTCCGGATCACCAGCCCCTTGTACGACATGCGCAGCTTGATGGCTCGCACCCCTTCGAACAGCACGTCGATCTCGTCCTCGTCGCGCCCGGGCACCTGCGCGCGAAGTACGAGCTGAGAGTGCCCCACGCCGTACGTCCAAAGTTGGAAAAATCCGTCAAGCACTACAGGTTGCATCGCAACATCATGCCCGCAGCTCGATCCCCGAGCAGCGCCAGCCAGATCAATAGCTGCGCGGTCTTCGTCAAGGAGCGCTGGGTTCTTGGGCGGCGTCCGGCGCTGATCCGTTGACCTCGCATACTCAGGTATGTGATCGACGATGTTGCTGCCATCCGGGAGGTTCGGCGATTCGCTGACGCCCTGCGTGAGATTCGAGGACGTCTGTTCCAAGATTTAGCGCCGATCGCGGACGTGGCGACCCTGCTCTCTGCGGTTCGGTCGGCTCGGGAATTGCCCCGCGAAGGGGTGACCCGTGGCGGCATCCAGTATGCCGTTCACGGTGTAGGTTGCCGGATGATTGCTGATGACGGGCGCGAAGTCGATGTCGATCTGGTTGTCGATCCGGCGACGGGCGACCAGGTGGAGGCGTTCGACGCTTGGCGCGTTAGATGGTTCCTTGGCGAAGCCGACGATGGCGGGCTGCAGAATACGGACGTGATTGCGGCGTGCCGCTATCTGGCCGAAGCCGGGGCGCTTCGGGAAGTGGTCTCCGGGCAGTGGTTCGCGCTCGTGCAGGATTGACGCACTTCGGAGCGAAGCGTCCGATCAGTCGCCGCAGAACCACAGGTACAGATGTTGGCCTTCCATGACCACGGTCGAGAACCGGCGGACCACGGCACGAGCGGGTTCAGGAATCAGGCCGTTCGGGAGCTGCTCCAACTCTGCCAGCAGGAGGGGGATCTGGCGCTGGTTGAAGACAGTATCGAGGTAAGCGCAGAGCCCAGCGAGCATCGGAAACGCCGCAGGATCCAGATCGATGAGCTCTTGGGTCCATTCGAATCCTGGTGAACTGGCCAAGATCTGGTCAGATTCGCTGCGCACCTGCAGGTCGATCATCACGCCACGGTAGCGGCACCCACCGCAGGACCTCAATCACTGTATTCGTCCCAGAGCCGACTTGTCCGTTGCCAATGAGGTCTGTCCGTTTGCCACGGAACCCCTTCTCCCAGTGCGCCGAAGAAGTGATGACTTCACCTGCTGCCGGCAAACGGGGCCGCACCCGGCAGGAAGCGACGTTGTGACCTGGTGGATCAACGCCAGGCAATAAGTCTGCGATGACTATGCTGAGCTACGGATTGGAGAAGTTTCTTGCGCGCGGATCGCGGCAGAAGAGGACGCCGCTCAGATGGGCTGGCGCTCCCCGTCGCACCATGCGGTACCGTCCTTCCGCGCGCCGGGCAAAGGCACATGGGAAGGGTGCGTCATGTTCAATCATGTTGCCCAAGAGGCGGGTTCGCCCGCGGAGGCATGAGCCGGTTCGAGTCCGGTAGACCGGCGCGCCCGCTCTGCGGCTACGAGAGTGCACGCGACTAAATCCAGCAAGGTTTGACGGAAGAGTCATTTGTCTTTCTTGCGACTAGTAATCCTGCGCCAAAACGAGCCAAGCCGATGCGGAAATGCCCTGGCCGCTTGGCTAAGGCTCTGGTGGAGCCGGGAACGCAGTGCAAAAGCCTGGACGCGGAGCTTTCTCCATGTCGGGGGCGCAATCTCTTCGACAATCGCGATTAGGAGGCCGAAGGCCTCCGCGAGGAAGTTGCCTGCGATGCCCAAACCGATGCCGGCCAGAAATAGATTCCGATTGAGCCAATCCTGCCGAGCGGTCTCCTCTATCGAGACGCGAACAGCGACCGCCTGTGTCCCATACACATTGACGTTGGGGTTGCTACCGACCGAATGGACGGTCTCGAGCGTATCTACAAAGTCGCCATCTTCACGCTCCGCGAATTTATTCGTCTTGCAGTTTCGCCACGATACCCGGTCTCGCTCCTCCTTCTGCAAGCGTTGCGGGAAGAGGTAAACCGGAACGACGCCCGGGCGCTCGACGTAGTTAACGCTCACGCAGTGGCGAACGCCCACCTTGCGTTTGACCGCCCGGCTCTCGCCGATTCCGATTGGCTCGAGGGTCAGTACTTGCGCTGGCGGAGCGTAGAGATTTAGCTTGCCGCTACTCTGTCGCCATACTTCATGTGTTCTGATCGGACACTCGACAACCGCATCGAAGGTTGCCGAAGTGGCACCGGCAACGAGAGGGTCAGAGTTCGGATCATCGACTCTGATGGAGAGCCAGCGAACCGGCTTTTGGCCAGTAGGATCCTCCGAGGCTGCAGCAACGATCGAAGCTTCGTTGGTCCGGCTCCCTCGCTGCCCGATCTTCGCCCCAAGTCCCAGCGATGCATGACACTCGTCAACCAGGTTTGCCGCCTGCCCGGAAAAAGCTAGGGGCAGGTCCGGAAGTGTTACGCCTTTATTCCATAGGCCACCGACCGAGATGGTCAAATTGTCGACGCCCGAGAGGTCTCGATCGGCGTCACTATTGCTGGAAGGAACATAGTCAAACGTCATTTCAACGTGCGAGTACAAGAGTGGATCAGGCACGATCAAGTAGACTCCGTCCCCGGCCTCCCAGCGTCGCGGCTCGTCAATCCTAACGAACTCGCCGTAAACCGGAAATAGGAAAACGAGGATTGCCATTACGGCGGCAAGATAGATTGCCAGTTTGATGATATTCGACCGCATGCGGTAAAACCCCTCAGTAGGCTCACCTCCATTGTGGCACTGTTGAACAACAGCAGTAGCTCCAGGGTGAATTCCTGGCCTCAGGTGGAACTCGATTCAAGTCTTATTTGATCTTTCGCCAGGTGGTGCCGACGAGGATAGGGATTAGGGCATTCTGGCAGGCGTCACGGTCGTAATTGGAAGCGACGAGACGCCATCTGATCTTCGTGCCGCCGTCGCGCAAACGGCAGTAGCGCGTGCTTCTAGGTGTGATGTCCGGGGACGTTGGTCGAGGAAGTGTGACCACTCGATCTGACGATCATGGCCTGGTTTTATGAACGATGAAGGCCTCCCGCGCTGCAGTGGAGTTGTCGAGAAACCACTGATCAGCACCGGAGGCCTTCGTGTCCTGGCGTACCGCCGCGAAATGGGCCGCCCGTTACCGTGCCGAAGGCGCTGCCGGCATGGCCGACCGGTCGTCGCGGCCGCACCGGCAACCGAACCTCATGCCCGCGCCGATGGTCCGCAAGATCATGCACCTGCGCCGCAAACGCCGCCTGGGCCCAGTCCCGATCGCCGACCAGGTCGGCATGGCCGCCTCCACGGTGCACGCCGTCCTACGCCGACAACGAGCAAACCGGCGGTGACTGCCGGATCGTCCTCCATCCGATAGCCGGCTCCGGCTGCAGCTCCTACTGTCTCGTCGCCGACGTCCTCCGCCACGCCGCCGAGAAAGTCCAACAGAACGACACGAAGGCAGCCGGACTCGTCGCGCCAGGCGGGATAGGTCTTAATGACAGGCACGGTCCGTGCGTCACCCAGGATCCCGGCGACATAGAGGGCCACGGGCGCGGTCGCCGAGTAGATGCTGTTCTGATGGGTGACCAGCTCAAGCACCTCCAAAGCGGCCGTTCGGATGTCAGGGTCCTCGTCGATCAGCTGCCTCAACAGGGTGACAACGCCATCGGCACGGCCCCGAGCATGCTCCAGAGCGGCCCACTGGGTGCTCCGGAGTACCGCCACCGGATCGGGCACCTCAACCTGGCCGTCAGTTGGGCCGGGTCTGTCAGGGCTGTTGACCACGCATGGATGCTAAAGGCGAGAAAGAACAACAGCCCCACCGACTCGGAGGCAGTCGGCGCGCACGTCAGGACCTTCCACTGACCTGCGGCGTTCCGAGCCCGACGCAGGACCGCCACGAGCCACCGGCGCACTACACCGTCACATCCCCACCAGCGGAAAGCGCTACCCCGGTGCCGGCCGGCACGTACGCCGAGCGAGAGCCGTTCGGAACTGTGCAAACGGAACGACTCCATGGCCGGACGACAACCGGCCGACGGCCGCCGCAACCTGCCGCGCCAACTCGCTCACCGGCCCATGCTCGCACGACTCGTGACCTGTCATCATGCGTGAAGCGGCGTCCTATTGATCGACGATGAAGGCTGGTGAGCAGCTCCTCATGAGCACCGACTGGTTGCAGTGGCACGACGCCTACGCCGGCCTGGCCGGCCGACTCACCGCCGTCCAAAACCAGATCGAAAGGCATTTAACCAACACCAACCCCGATTCGGTACGAGTAATCAGCGCCTGTGCCGGCGACGGCCGCGATCTGCTCGGCGTTCTGGCCGGGCGCAAGGACGCCGCTCGGGTCAGCGCCCTGCTGGTCGAATACGACGCCACCCTGGCAGCCCGAGCCCGGGAAGCCGCCGAGCCCCTGCCGTCAGCGATCGAGGTCGTGCGGGCCGACGCGGCCCGCAGCGACGTCTACGCGCACGCCGTCCCCGCCGACCTGGTGCTGCTCTGCGGCATCTTCGGCAACATCAGCGACGCCGACGTGCGGGCAACCATCGAGGCAGCGCCCGAGCTGTGCGCCCCCGGAGCCGAAGTGGTGTGGACCCGCCACCGCCGCGAACCCGACCTCACGCCCGCCATCCGGGATTGGTTCGCGGGTGCGGGCTTCGACGAGGTCGCCTTCGTCGCCCCGGAGAACGAGACCTGGTCGGTCGGCGTCCATCGACTCGCCACCGCACCGCGCCCGTTCGAACCCGGCCGCCACTGGTTCACCTTCCTCCGGTGACGAGAATGCCAGGCGCTGCTCGGCAACGTGAGCATCCATCGCGGCCGGCATCGGTGGTTCAGTGGGCGACCGCGGTGGCCTGCTGTCCCTTCGGGAAGTGTGGGCGCAGGTCGGCGGCCAGCAGCCGGTCGAGCAGTCGGTCGGAGAGGATCCGGGACAGGCGGGTGAGCATGGCGGCGTCGCGGCCGATCGTGTAGCGGGTGCGCGGGCGGCGAGCCGTCGCGGCCTCGGCGATGATCCGGCCGGCGGCCTCGGCGGACAGCCCCGACTTGGTGAACGCCGTAGCGTGGCTGATGACCGCCTGCAGCAGCCCGCCGTAGCGCCCGCGCTCGACGGCGGTCATCGCGGCGACGGTCTCGTTCATCCGCTCGATGCCACGCCCGGTCATCTCGGTGCGCACCCCGCCGGGTTCCACGACCACGACCTGCACCCCATGCGGGGCGAGTTCGCGGCGCAGCGCATCACTCATCGCCTCCATCGCGAACTTGGCCCCGGCATAGGCCCCGTAGGTCGGCATCGCCACCTTGCCGCCGATCGAGCTGATGTTCACCACCCGCCCGGAGCTGGCGTGCAGGGCGGGCAGCACGGCCTTGGTGACCGCGATGTGCCCGAAGAGGTTCACCTCGAACTGGTGCCGCCACTCGGGCATGGACAGCAGCTCGACGGGTGCGTTGACCGCGATCCCGGCGTTGTTGATCACGGCGCGCAGCGGGCGGCCCGCCGGGTCGTCGGCGATGCGGCGGGTGATCGCCTCGATCTGCTCCGGCTCGGTGATGTCGAGCAGTACCGGCTCCACGCCGGTGGTGCGCAGCGCGTCGGCGTCGGCCTGGCGGCGGACGCCGGCCAGCACGTGGTAGCCGCGCCGGGCCAGCTCGCGGGCGGTGGCGGCGCCCATGCCGGTGGAGGCGCCGGTGATCAGGATCAGCTGTTCATCTGACGTTGTCATATGAACGAGACTAGCTTTTCAGCTGACAATGTCAAGTGAGACGTCTGACAACGTCAGGTAGATTTGCCGGCGTGGTGACCAGGGTGGAGAGCGCGGCGGCCACGCGGCGCACGTTGATCGACGCGGCGGCCGACCTGCTCGACGAGGGCGGACCCGACGCGGTGACCCTGCGGGCGGTGGGCGCCCGCGCCGGGGTGTCGCGCAGCGCGCCCTACGGGCACTTCCCGGACAAGGACCACCTGCTCGCCGCGGTGGCGACCGAGAGCTGGGAGGCGATCGGCGCGCAGCTCGACGCCCTGCTCGCCGAGCAGGGCGGATCGCCGGCCGAGCGGCTGCACCGGGCGCTGGCCGGGCTGATGCAGGTCGGCCGGGCCCGCCCGCACGCCTACGCGCTGATGTTCACCGCGCCGACCGCGGAGACCCCCGACGCGATGGCCGCGGTCTCGCGCACCCACGACCTGTTCCTGTCGCTGGTCGCGGACGTGGTCGGCGATCCGCAGCGGGCCCGCCCGATCGGCGCGCTGCTGATGGCCGGCGTGCAGGGCGTGGTCGCGATGGAGAACAACGGCCACCTGACCGCCGAGAAGTGGCAGGTCACCGGCGACGAACTGCTCACCATGCTGATCGGCCAGGTGACCCCTAGCTCGCCTTGATCGACAGCAGGGACCGGTCGGTGGCGACGATCAGGCGCCGACCGGCGGTAGCCACCGCGATGGCGTTGCCGTCGATGCGCCGGGACGGCAACGGCGTGCCGTCGTTGGTCCGGAACCGCAGGAGCACGCCGTCGAGCCCGAGTGCGATGCTCGCGCCGTCGCGACTCAGGCACGGTGTGGTGATCCAGTACTGCGGCCCGCCGTCGACCTCGACCCGGCGCTGCCAGACGACGAACCCGTCGGTGTCGGTCAGCAGCAGGTCGCCGCGGTAGCCGGAGGTGTCCCGCTTGTCGATGATTCCGGAGGTCTCCCAGATCACCAGGTAGCGGCCGTCCGGCGCGAAGACGGCGGCCGGGATCGTGTCGCGGGCCGCCCGCTCGATCCGCGCGAGGGGCTCCAGGGCGCCGTCGTCGGTGACCCGGTCGACGCGTACGTGCGCCCCGGTTTGAAATGAGCAGGTCGTCGCGAGCAGCGTCCCGTCGGGCGAGAACGCCACCGAGCCGTTGCGCTCGCCGGCCTCCGCGTCGGCGGTGATCCTCCGCGTCTGCAGGTCGAACAGCATGATCCGTTCGAGGCCCCCGGCCGCGGCCAGCAGCCGGCCGTCGGGCGAGAACGCCAGGGCGGTGATGTCGCACAGCTCGTGGATCAGCTGCGGGTTCGCGAAGTCGTCGCCGCGCAGCTCGACCGGGCCCTCGGTCGGCGCGACCGCGACCAGTGGGCGGCTCGGATGAACCGCGAGGTCGCCGATCGCGGCGTGCTCGGTCGCGACGATCACTTCCGGCCACATCTTGTCGAGGCCCCAGCGGACCAGGGTCGCGTGCCCGGCGACGTCGAAGGCGGTGCGCCCGGCGCCGCTGACACGCAACGCGGACTGCGCGCTCGCGACCACGGTGCCCGGATCCATGGGCTCGGTGAGCGGAGCATCCAGGGCCAGGCCGCGGGCACGCGCGAGGTGCGCCGGGCTACTGCCGCCATTGTCGCATACGGACGCATCGGCGCCCGCCGCCAGCAGCAGCGCGACCATCTCGACGTCGCCGGACCGGACCGCGCAGTGCAGCGGCGTCTCGCCCATCCAGCCACGCGCGGTCGCTGCCGCCGGATCCTCGTCCAGCACCCACCGCAGCGCCGGCAGGTCACCGGCGCGCGCCGCCGTGAACACCGCTGGTTCCCGCATCGGTCCACCTCTCCCCCGTGATCACCCATTCTGTCGCACGGGATCATGTCAAGAATCTTTGACTCGATGTAAAAGATGTTTTACCTTGTACGGCATGACCACTGAGGAACGGCGGGCCTGGTCCCTGGCAGTGACCAGCGTGGTGGCGTACGTGAGCTATCTGGTGCTGCTCGCGGCCGGGCTGGACTACGCGCCGGCGCTGCTCTGGACGGTCGGCGGCGCGATCGTCGTCAACATCGCCGTCGCCACGTTCTTCAGCGGGGACGGCCGGCGCGACCAGCGCGACCGTGAGATCGGCCGGTTCGGCGAGCACATCGGGCAGTCGCTGGTCGTGGCCGGAGCGCTGGCCGCGATGCTGCTGGCGCTGGCCGAGGTCGGCTACTTCTGGATCGCCAACGTCATCTACCTGGCGTTCGTGCTCTCGGCGGTGCTCGGCTCCACCGCCAAGCTCGTCGCCTACCGCCGCGGCTTCCATCCGCAGTAGGGCCGTTGCAGGGCAGGTCACCCATCGCCTTCGGGTGGCGTTCCCGATTCCCCCGTACGCATGCGTAACCGGGCGAGAGCGACCTGCCTCCCTGCAACGATGTCCATGCTCGCCGGTGGACCTTGTACGAAGCGTGGGAGACTCGTACTTTCCTTGTGGATTTCTTGAATCGCCTGGTGGGCGACGGGCGTGCGGAGGTCAGTTGGCGGCGGAGTTCGGTGTGCTCGGTGTGGTGCAGGCCCGGATCGACGGGCGGCTCGCCGAGCTGGGGCACGCGCGGCAGCGCTCCGTGCTGGGCATCCTGCTGGTGGAGGCGGGCCGGCCGGTCACTGTGGACCAGTTGATCGACCGGGTGTGGGGCGGGCACGCGCCGCAGCGGGCGGCCGGCGCGCTCTACAGCTACCTGTCGCGGCTGCGGGGTGCGATCGCCGGCGCCGACCGGGTGGAGATCCGGCGCGAGCCGGGCGGCTACCTGCTCACCGTGGATCCGCAGACGGTCGACCTGCACCGGTTCCGCCGGCTGATGACCCAGGCCCGGGCCGCCGAGCCGGACCGGGCCGCCGCCGACCTGATCACCCAGGCGCTGGGGCTGTGGCGCGCCGACCCGTTCGCCGGGCTGGACACGCCCTGGCTGGACGGGATGCGGCGCACGCTGCTCGGCGAGCGGTTCGCCGCCGAGCTGGACCGCAACGACGTGCTGCTGCGGCTGGGCCGGCACGGGGAGCTGCTGGCGGGCCTGCTGGCCGCGGTCGCCGAGCATCCCCTCGACGAGCGGCTGGCCGGGCAGGCGATGCTGGCGCTGTACCGGTGCGGGCGCCAGGCCGACGCCGACGAGCAGTACCGGCGGATCCGCCGCGGCCTGGCCGACGAGCTCGGCAGTGATCCGGGGGCGGCGCTGCGCCGGCTGCACGAGCAGATCCTGGCGGCCGAGCCCGCGCTGGAGGTGCCCGCCGGTGGACCCGGGGCGCCGGTCGCCGCACCGGTGCAGGTGCCCGCCCAACTGCCGGCCGACGTGCGCGCGTTCACCGGCCGTACCGAAGAGCTCGCCGCTCTTGATCGTCTTTTGGTTTCGCCCGGTGGGGACGAGCCGCCGCTGACCGTCGCCCTGCTCTCGGGCACCGCCGGGGTGGGCAAGTCGGCGCTGGCCGTGCGGTGGGCGCACCGGGTCCGCGACGCGTTTCCCGACGGGCAGCTGTATGTGAATCTGCGCGGTTACGACGCCGAGCAGCCGGTCGCCGTCGGGGACGCGCTGGCCGGGTTCCTCAGCGCGCTCGGGATACGCGGGCCGGAGATCCCGGCGGGCACCGACGAGCGCGCCGGACGGTACCGCTCCGAGGTCACCGGGCGGCGGATGCTGGTGCTGCTGGACAACGCGTCCTCGGTGGAGCAGGTCCGGCCGCTGCTGCCGGGCACCGGCTCCTGTCTGGTACTGATCACCAGCCGCGACTCGCTGCCCGGCATGGTGGCCGTGCACGGCGCCGAACGGGTCAACCTCGATCTGCTTCCGCTGGGCGACGCGCTGGGGCTGCTGCGCAGGCTCATCGGGGTACGGGTGGACGAGGAGCCGGCCGCCGCCGAGGTGCTGGCCCGCTCGTGCGCGCGGCTGCCGCTGGCCCTGCGGATCGCCGCCGAGCTGGCCGCCGACCGCGGTGACGTGCCGCTGACCGAGCTGGTCGCCGAGCTGGGCGATCACCGGGTGCGCCTGGATCTGCTGGATGCCGGCGGCGACCCCAGGGCCGAGGTACGGGCGGTGTTCTCCTGGTCGTACCGGAACCTGCCGGCCGCCGCGGCCCGGGTGTTCCGGCTGCTCGGGCTGCACCCGGGCGAGACCGCGCACGTCGACGCGGTGGCCGCGCTGACCGATACCGATCCCGGTGAGGCGCGCCGGCTGCTCGGTGTGCTGGTGCGTGCCAGCCTGGTGCAGGCCGGCCGCGGTGGCCGCTACAGCATGCACGACCTGCTGCGCGCCTACGCCGGTGAGCTGGCCGCCGGTCACGACCCGGAGCCGGAGCGGCGGGCCGCGCTGACCCGGCTGTTCGACCACTATCTGGCCGGGTCGGTGGCGGCGACGGCCACGCTGTATCCGCAGGACGGCGCCGCCGTGGACGGCGATCCGGACGCGGCCCGGGCCTGGATCGAGGCGGAACGGCCCAACCTGGCGGTGGTCTGCACGTATGCGACCGCGCACGGCTGGTACCGGCACACCGTCGAGCTGGCCGAGACGCTGTTCCGGTATCTGGACGCGGGCGGGCCGGCCGTCGAGGCGGTCACCGTCACGGCCTCCGCGGTGGCCGCGGCGCAGGCCGGCGGCGACCGGGCGGCGCAGGCCCGGGCGCTGTCGCACCTGGGGCGGCTGCACCGGCGACAGGGCCGGCCACACAAGGCCGCCGAGACGTACCGGCAAGCCTTGGATCTTTATGCGCAGCTGGGTGAGCCGGCGGCCGAGGCGATGGTGCTGCGCAACCTGGGCAGTGTGGACTGGTTGCTGGGCGACTACCGGCAGGCCGCCGAGCACTATCAGCGGGCCTGGACGCGGTACGAGCAGCTGGCCGACGACGCCGGGCAGGCCGACGCGCTGGTGCGGCTCGGGCTCATCGACGCGCGCCTGGGCGACGAGAAGCAGGCGGAGCAGCGGTTCACCTCGGCGCTGGAGCTGTACACGGCGCTCGGGGACCCGTTCAGCGAGGCGTACGTGCTCTCGCTGCTGGCCCGGCTGCCGCACCGCCCGGCGCCGCTCGAGCAGGCCGCCGCCGCGCTGGAGCAGAGCCTGGGCACGGTGCGGCGATCCGGCGACCGGACCGCCGAGGCGTACGTGCTGAGCGACCTGGCCGCGGTGCTCGCCGGTCAGGACCGGCTGGCCGAGGCGGCCGGGCACCTGCGCGCGGCCCTGGTGCTGCACCGGCGCATCGGCGACCGGGCCAGCGAGGCCGAGGCGCTCAACGACCTGGGCCGGGTGCTGCGCGCCGGCGGCGACATCGGCGAGGCCCGGGTGCAGCACGGCCAGGCCCTGGAGCTGTCCGAGGAGATCGGCGACCGGTACGAGACGGCCCGCGCGCACGACGGCATCGCCGCGGCGCTGCGCGAGGCCGGCGACCTCGACCGGGCGCGGTCGCACCAGCAGCGGGCCGGTCAGCTCTTCGCCGAGCTGCGGGTCCCGGTGCCGGCCGCGCGGTGATCAGGCCCGGCGCACCCCGTCGATCCACAGCACGGTGACCGGGCGGTCCCGGGAGCGGGCGTAGGCGACGATGTCGGCGGTGCCGCCCAGCCCGCGGGCGGGCAGCCCGTCCCAGAGCGCGAACAGGTGGTCGCAGCGGTCCACCACGGCCTGCCCGGCGGCCAGATAGCCCTGGTCGCACGGCTGCGGGAACGGCATGGTGAGCACCGTCGCCGCGGCCCGCACGTACGTCTCGAACCGGGCCTGGCCGCCGTCGGCGCTCAGCGTGCCGGCATACGGCCCGCACGGCGCGGGCAGCACCGCCTCGAGGGTGCCGCCGGTGGCCAGCACGTGCGCGGCGAACAGCTGGTCGGCGCCGTCGGCCAGGCAGGAGACCCCGAGCAGGCCGGCGCCCTCGGGCAGCACCCGGCGCCAGTGCTCGCGCGCGCGGTCGGCGATGCGCGGCGGCAGCGTCCGGTGACCCGTGATACCGAACCGCACATCGATTCCCTTCAGCAGGTGGACTGGTGGGGCAGTTCCGGAATGTACTGGCTCCACTCGGTCGCGGTCAGCCCCCGGCCGCTGATCGCGCAGGCCTGCCCACCCGGATCGGCGGCCAGCTCGGCGGGCACGGTGGTGTCCCAGAGCGTGACGCTCTTGCTCGCCGCGCCGTAGGTGCCGCCGGCCGCCAGGGTCCGCCCGTCCGCGCTGATCGCCACGTTGTAGCTCTGCAGATCCGGGGTCTTCATGGTGGCGAACCGGACCGGGCTGGCCGGGTCGGCGATGTCCCAGAGCATCATCGCGTTCTCGAAGCTCACGCTGGCCAGCGTGGTCCCGTCCGCGCCGAAGGCCACCCAGCGCACCGTGTTGCTGTGCCCGGTCAGTACGGCGACCTGGCTGGGCTGCGCCGGGTCGGCGACGTCCCACAGCAGGATGGTCGAGTTGTCGGTGCCGGCGGCCAGGGTGCGCCCGTCCGGGCTGAACGCCAGCGAGGTCGCGCTGTAGCTGATGAAGTCGTTGAGCGCGATCGAGGTGATCTCGGCCGGGGCGGTCCGGTCGGTGATGTCCCACAGCGACACCGCGTAGCCCTCGGAGAAGGCCACCGTGTGCCCGTCCGGGCTGAACGCGATGGCCGGCACCGGGTTGTGCAGCGTCAGATCGGTCAGCTTGTCGGGATTGCGCGGATCGGTCAGGTCCCACCAGGTGGTCTTGCCGTCGCGGCGCCCGACGATCAGGGTCCGGCTGTCCGGGCTGAAGCGCACCGAGCGCACGATGTCCCCGCCGTCGTCGACGGTGGCCAGTTGTACCGGCTCGGCGGGGTTGCTCATATCGAGCAGCGTGACCTTCTTGTCGGTGCCGGTGACGGCCAGGATCCGGCCGTCCGGGCTGAGCGTGATCCCCTCGGCCGTGCCGTCGGTCAGCGGCACGGTGGCACCGCGGACCGGGGCGGCCGGATCGCTCAGGTCCCACGGCACCTCGCTGCCCTGATAGCCCGCGGTGATCAGCGAACGATCGCCGGCCCCGAACGCCAGGCCCACGATCGGCCCGGGGAACGGCCCGGGCAGCGTCGCGGTCGCCTTGCGGGGGTAGCGGCCCTGGGTGCTCCACAGCGTCATCGCCGAGCGACGGCTGCCGACGGTGGCCAGGGTGCGCCCGTCGGTGCCGAAGCTCATCGACTTGATCGGGCCGTCGCGGGTGGTCACGCTGGCCAGCACGGTCGACAGCCACGGCCACGCGTCGTCCTCGACGGCCCACCAGGTGACGCTGCCGTCGGTGTCGGCCATCGCCAGCGTGCTCCCGTCCGGGCTGAACGACATCGCGCTCAGCCGGGCGTCGCCGGGCGCGGCCAGCTGCGAGCCACCCAGCTGCGGCGAGGCCGGATCCTGCAGGTTCCACATCCACACGTAGTCGTTGGCCCCCTCGACCGCCACCATCGGCAGCGCCGGGTTGACCGCGATGATCGCGTCGGTGATCTGATCGCCCCAGGTCAGCGCGAGCTTGGCGCCCGCCACCGGGTGCGCCGGATCGCTCAGGTCCCAGACGGTCACCGCGGCGCCGCTGCTCACCCCGGTCCGCCCGTCCGGACTGAACATCAGCGGGTACGCCGCGGGCAGCGTCGCGAGCATGACCGGCTCGGCCCCGGCCAGATCCCACAGCACGGTCTGCTGATCCTGGTCGCTGACCGCGACGGTGTGCCCGTCCGGGCTCAGGTTCACCGCCGTGATCCCCGCCGCGTCACTCAGCGTCGCCTTCAACGTGGGGTGCGCCGGATCGCTCACGTCCCACAGCGTCGCCTCCGGACCACGATCCAAAACCGCGAGCGTACGTCCGTTGGGGCCGGCCGCCAGCGTGGTGGCGCCGCTCGTGGCACCGGGCAGGGTGGCCAGCCGGACCGGTTTCGCCGGGTCGGCCGTGCTCCACAACGACACCGCCCCGGCCGTGCCGACGGCCGCGACCGCCTGCCCGGCGATGCCCTCGACCTGGCTCACGTCGCCGAGCACCCCGGCATAGTGCGTCGCCATGATCAGGTGACTGAGCTGCTCGCCGGTGCGCGCGTCCGGGTTCAGCCGCTGCGCGGCCACCCCCAGCATCAGCGCCTTCTTCGGATCGTCGGTGATCATCGCGCGGGCCCGGCGCAGCAGCCGGCCGCTGATCTCGACACGCTGCTGCAGGGCCGCCGCCTCCCGCTGGCGGCGGGCCTCCTCGGCCGCCTCCTGGGCCAGCTTCTCCTGCCGCTTGCGCTCGGCCTCGGCCTGATCGGCCAGCACCAGGTACGCCTCGGCGAGCTTCTTCTGCTCGGCCGCCCGCGCGCTCGCCTGATCCGCCAGCGCCTGCTGCCGGCGGGCGTTGGCCATCTGCCGCGCCGCGTTGGCCTTCTGCCGCTCGGCCTCCGCGCCGGCGCTCTTGGCCAGTGCCTGCTGCTGCTCGGCGTTGGCCTTCTCACGCAGCGCGGCGGCCCGGTACACGCCGGCTTCGGCCTGCTCGCGCTTGGCCTCGGCGGACGCGTCCTCGGCCAGCGCCCGCTGATCGTGGGCGAGCTGGGTCTGGCGCTGCGTCTCGGCCTTCGCCACCCGCGCCCGGTCCTCCTGGACCTGGGCGTTCTCCTGCTGGCGCTGCGACTCCTGGGTGGCCCGCTCGGCGTTGCCGCGCTGCTGCGAGGCGACCTGCTGCTGCTGACGGGCATCGGCCGCCGCGGCGGTGGCCCGCTCGGCGTTGTGGACCGCGACCACCCCGGTCAGCGACGCGACCACGGTCAGCAGCACCAGCATCGCCGTGGCCACCGTCCACAACCGGCGGGCCCGCTGGTGCTGGCGGACGTCCTCGCCCTCCAGCTCGTCCTTGCTCACCCCGTGCATCGGCGCGGCCAGCTGCGCGATGGCGTCGCGGAAGCGGACGTGCTGCAGGCTCAGATGCAGGTCGTCGCGGGCCCAGCGCAGGTCCAGGAACAGCGGCTCCTCGGCGAACACGCCCCGCAGCGCGGCCGGCACCGCGGTGGAGCCCTCGGTGAAGTCGCGCGCCGCCGCATCCCAGCGCCACTCGCCGTCGGTCACCACCGGCAGGATGTGATCGGCCGACTTGGTCGCCAGCCAGTGCTCGATCTCCCGGTTCACCCACGGGGAGGCGGCCGCCTCCGGCGAGGCCAGCAGCACGAAGTGGTTCGAGCCGTCCAGCGCCTCCTGAATGGAGGTCCACAGCTTGGGGGTCACCGCCAGGCCGGTCTGATCCCGAAAGATCCACAGTGCGCGCCGCTGGTGCCACGGCTTGGCCAAGCGGTGCAGACCGCGCTGAACAGCCGGTGCCAGCCGCCCGTCGGCGGCGTGACTGTAGGAGATGAACCCATCGAATGGCATGACTGTTCCTGCGGTTGACGTGATCAGCGGGGGCTGATTCTCCATGGCGGCGGTCCACAGGTAAAGCGAGCGGACTTTTGCCACACACCAGGAGGGACCGGATGGCGGGGAGCTGTGGTCGTGTGCTTTGATCTACCCAGGCCGGGCATTCTCCCCCGTGAATGCCCGGCCGTTAAAACGTTCACCCGGTGCCTGTCCCCGGGTGTCACCGAGACCGCGACCGGCCTGCCCCGATCACCCAGTCCGGCAGCGGCTCGCAGAGGGCAGCCCACTCGGCGGCCACGCCGGTCACGCCGGTGCGGGCGGCGACGATGCCGCCGACGATCGCGCACGTGGTGTCGGTGTCGCCGCCGGGCAGTGCGGTCGCCCACAGTGCCTCGGTCAGCTCGTCGAGGTGGGCGGCGGCGCACCAGAGCGCGAACGGGACGGTGTCGGCGGCCGAGATCAGCTCGCCGCAGCCGACCATCCCGGCCACGTGCCGCGGGTCGGCGGAGGGCGCCACCCGGGCCACCCGGCGCAGGCGCGAGGCGACCTCACCGTCCGGCGTGCGGGCGGCGACCGCGGCGACCAGCTCGCCGCCGGCGATCCCGGTGACGGCCAGCGCCGCCGCGACCGCGACCGCCACCGCGCCGGCGATCGCCTCCGGGTGCGCGTGGGTCACCTCCGCCGAGCGGGCCGCCTCGGCCACCACCGTGTCCAGGTCGCCGGCGAACCACGCGCCCAGCGGGGCCACCCGCATCGCCGCACCGTTGCCCCACGAGCCCATCCCGTCGAACTTGCGCCGGGTCACCTGCGGCCAGGCCTGGCCCGCGCCGATCGAGCGCAGCACCTCGTGCATGGAACCGCCGTAGGACCGATAGGGATCAGCGGCGTACGACTCGGCGAACGCCTCCGCCAGCGCGTCCTGCTCGACGTGCCCGTGCCGGTCCAGGATCCGCAGCAGCGACAGCGCCATCGCGGTGTCGTCGGTCCACGACCACGGCCCGTCGGCGAGCACACGCTGATCCAGATCGGTTTGCACCGTCGCGGCCGGCCGCAGCAGCCACGTCTCGCCGAACGCGTCACCCAGCGCCAGACCCCGCATCGCCGACTCCGCGGCACCCCGATTCGTCACCTCGACGATCATGCCCGGAGCATCCGCGCTGGGCCACCGGGATACCGGCGGGCAGAGCCGGCGGCAGCCGCCCGCATGGGGGGCATCTGGGCGGCTGCCGCCAGGTCCGCGCCGCCCGCACCGGGCAGCCTGGCCGATCAGCCACCGAGGTGCGCTGTCGTCCATTGAGATAGACGTTCACCGGCGCCGTTTGGTGCCTCACCACGACAATGATCGATCTCACATCGGCCGCCGGGGTGACGGTCGGCGACTCCACCTGGGACTCCAACGCCGTACGCACAGGGGGTTTTGTGGTTGAGGAATTAGAAAATGCCGGAGCGGTACGCGTTTTCGATTCGCTCGACGAGACGCCGCTCGCCAACGCCGGGTGACGCGGGCGGGTGCGACAGCTATGAGATTCGTATGATCGCGTTGTGGAACACGGCGGCGGAAAGGCGCGCTGGGACGAGGCGATCTCCGGATGGCGGTCGGACTTCGTGGCCGCGCCGGAGCAGTTGCACCGCCAGCGGTCCGGGCTGCTCGGGCTTGTCGGCCGCAGGCTGCGGGAGGGCTGGGTCGGCTGGGATCCGGTGCGGGATCGATGGCAACCGGTTCTTCCGGTGGTGCTGGTGTTCGACAACGGTGTTCAGCTGGAGCTCGCCTGGCAGGGCTGGGACGAATTGTCGGTCACCTGGAACACCATTGATCTGCTGACGCCAGCCACGCTTGTCGACCGACCGCACGAGTGGCGTCCGTCGCAGCCGCCCGCGCTCGCCGCCGTCGCGGGCCGTGTCCTGACCGGGTGGGCGGCGACCGAAGATCCGTACTTCCCCGGCGAGGCCGACCTCACCGGGGAACTGCCGATGGACGAGGTGCAGGGCTGGATCACCCAAGGCCTGTTGATGCGGTTCGCCGGCACCGATCTGCACATCTACAGCGGCGCGGATACGACCTTCATCTCGGCCGGCTACGCGGCACCTGCCCGGGTGGCGCACCAACAGCTGCACGAAGCCTGATCAGGCGACGAACCGGCGGTACAGCCCGGCGCCGAGCAGCAGGAACGCCAGCACGGTCACGACCAGCAACAGGCCGGGCACGAGCAGGAAAGCGGGGTCGGTGCCGTACCAGGACGTTGCGCTGAACAGCATCCCGCCCCACGACGGGGCCGGCGGCCGGCGAAGACCGAATCCCAGGAACGCGGTCCTGACCTCGATGATCAGGTCGACGGGCACGAGCAGTGCCCCGTACACCAGGGCCGGCCCCAGCAGGCGGCGAACGTTGCGGCGGGTCACCGCGGCGACTACCAGCACGCCGATCAGCACCTCGACGGCAGCCGCGCCCAGCGCCACGGCGAGCGAGAACCGCAGGCTGTCCACGACCTGGGCGAACAGGTCGCGGCCGGTCGCCGGCTCGACGCCGAGCCAGTGCTCGCCGCTGATCCCGCCGAAGTCACCCCGCGGCATCCCGTCGGTATCGATGCTGTCGAGGTGAAAGCTGAGGTAGTCCTGCCCGGTCATCGCGGTGAGCAGCGGCCCCAGGCCGGCGACCAGCACCAGGAACCCGGCGATGACGGCACCGGCCAGGAAGGTTTTGGACTGCCACAGTCCGCGCCGGGCCGGCGCCGCATGCTCTACTTGATCCACGAGCCGTGGACGCTATCGCAGAGCGCCCCTCTCCGCGGTACCGGTCAACGCAACTGAGGACGATCAAGATCGTGGAGACGGCATCAGCTCGGTTGCTGCGCAGGGCGCACGCGACCGCCGACGTCGACGAGCTGGTCGACATCGGGTGCGACCTCGCGGACAGCGGCCAGGCCGAGGGCGCGGAGTACTGCTTCCGGCGGGCCTCGGAGCTCGGCGACGGCGACGGCGCCTTCAACCTCGGCAACACCCTGTTCGGGCTGGGACGCTTTCCCGAGGCGGTGGCCGCCTACCAGCTTGCCCTCGATCGCGGCGTAACCGATGCGTGGCTGAACCTGGGCATGGTGTTGCACGAACTCGGCGACCTGGCCGGCGAGATGCGCGCCTACCAGCAGGCCGAGCGGGCCGGCGACAGCGGCGGCCCGCTGATGCTCGCCTTCTGCCTGCGGGAACTGGGCGAGCATGGCGCGGCCCTGGCGGCGGTCGAACGCGCCAGTGCCGCGGGCCACGAGCGGGCCGCGGCGGTGCTGGCCTGCTGGCGGTGGGACGAGAGCCTCGACCCGGCCCTCGAGCCTGACCTGCGGGCCGGAGCGGAGCTGTACCCGTCGGCCCGCGCGGACCTCGGCGCCCTGCTGGTGACCACGGGGCGGGTCGAGGAGGGGCGCCTGGTGTTCCTGCGTGGCATGGAGCTGGGCGAGACCGAGAGCATGGTGCCGCTGGGCAACCTCTACGCCGATGTGCTCGGCGACGACGCCGCCGCGGAAGCCGCCTACCGCGCCGGCGCGGAGCTCGGCGATCGGCACGCACATCACAACCTCGCGGTTCTGCTCGAACGCCACGGTGACCTCGCCGGTGCCGAGCGACACTTCCGGCAGGCCGCGGCGGGCGGGGACACGCTGGCCGAGGCGGCGTTGCGAGAGCTGCTCGAGGACTGAGCACCCGGCTGTCCCTGACAGCGGTGACTCCGCTCGATCGGGCGAGGTTCGGGGAAATCCGCCATGGCGGGCGCGGGCCGTTGATCATTCTGAGGATCGGTCATGGGCGTCGGTGAACGGTGGCGATCGGTGAGTCTCAGTCGGCGAGGTTTACTCGGGATGGCGGGCGGATTGCTCGCCGGTACGGTGCCGAATCCAGAATCGGCGGTGCCGGCTCTTCCGGGCCTGCCGCTGCCGGGCGGGGAAAGGCCGGCGCAGCCGCCGGCCGGCCCGGGGATCCTGACGCTGACCTGGCGGCGCCGGCTCGACTTCGCCGAGCTGGCCTTCGACCTGCACAACATCCGGCTCGACAGGTCGAGCGCCCGGCTGGTCGCGGTGGACGGGGACGAGCCGTCCTACGTGGTGGTCCGGTTCCCGACCCAGTCGATCGCCGAGCAGACCTCGCCGGACAACCCGGCGGTGCCGGATGAGCCGATGCGGACCAGGGCCGCCGAGCCGAGCCGGCTCGCGTTCGAGGTGACCGGCGCGCTGCCGTGCCCCGCGACGCTCGACTGGCTGCTGGACTGGAATCGGTGGATACCGCGGGTGGTGCCGCTGGCCACGCCGCGTGGGCCGCTGGTGTTCCCGGCGGGGACGCTCCCGCGTGCTCCCGGTGACACCGAGACCTGCCTGGAGATCCCGTACCGACTGCAGCTGTCGCCGCACCACAACGCCGGCTGGGCGCACCGGGTCCGCCCGGGCACCGCCCGCGACGGCTGGACCGAGTTGTGGCACACCCGGCTGGGCGTACGGGAGGCGACAGCGCCGGGCGGCGTCGACGAGAGCGATCCCGCGGGCCGGACCGTCCGCGCTGTCTGGGCCCGGTACGAGCAGATGCCGGCGTGGATCCAGGCACCGCCCACGTTGCCGCCGGACCCACCGGACGAATTGCCGAGCCCGGCCATGTCGGCCGCCGATCGGCTGGGCATCGTGCGCCGGACCTGTGACCCGCGGCCGACCTGGACGCTGGATCGTGCGCCGATCGACGTGAACACGCTGATGCTGACCAGCCTCGGCGGCTGGCTGATCAGCGATGCGAGCTGGCCGCCGCCGGCCACGGACGACCCGTCCGTGGTCGGCTGGCAGCACCGGGCGACGCTCGGCCGCGACCACTACGTGCGGGTGGTCGATGAGGGCTACCTGTTCCCGTTCGGGCACCGGGCGGCTCTGGTCACGGTGAGCGAACGCAAGATCCTTCAGGGTGGGCACGGCCGGCGCGGCTATCTGCGCAAGCGCGAATTCATCATGATCCTGGAGCGGGAGCGCGACTACGGCGCGGACCCGGAAACGCCCGCCGGGGGACGCGCGATGCCGTTCACCCGGCTGCGCGCGATGCTGGAGACCACCCCGGACCTGGGCCCGGACCCGAAAGTCTTCGCGGGCGGGCGACTCGTGGTCGCGGTGGACGGAACGCCGGTCCAGTTCCCCTGGCGGGGAACCGACCACGGCAAGGGGCAGGCCGACTTCCAGGCACCCGCGTTCTTTGTGGCGGGCGCCCGGCCCACCGGGATGGGCCGGCGGCCGGCAGCGGCCGGGGCCGCGCTCAGCGCCCTGTCCGAGTGGTACGACAAGGCTGACAAGAAGTTTCGGACGGCGGCTGTGGGCGGGGTACCGATCTCGGTGGCACCGTTGTCGGACGACCCGGCGGCCACCCGGGTGGTGGTCCACGAGATGCTGCTGGGCGGCCCGGCCTCCGGTGACCTGCCGTTCCCCTCGGTGCAGAGCTTTCAGGTGGAGTTGCCGCACGTCGCGGCGCTCAGCGGCGCCTCCGAGGCGATCACCAGCGATTACCGGTACTTCTCCGGCTACGTGAACGACGGCTTCAAGGCACCCGGCGAAGTCTTTCTGGCGGCCGTGGGTACCGGCCCGACGTTGGCGGTGCCGGCCGAGGCGACCGGGGTGGCCACCCCGCAGATGGCCATCGTGGGGCTGTCGCGCTCCCTGGGACCGGTGGCCGGCGATGTGGAGAGTGCGGCGAAGGGGCTCTTCGACCCGTCGGCGGTCTTCACGCCGGACGCCAAACTGCTGGGCGACCTGACGCTGCACGAGGTGCTGGCCGGCCTGCTCCCGAAGCAGGAGACGCCCAATCCCGAGCAGGCCCTGAAGATCACCACCCGGGACCTGCCGGACGGCGTCGAGACGACGATGGTGTGGAAGCCGAAGCTGAAGTCGGTGTCCATCCTGCAGGTCGACGACGGCAGCACGCTGGAGCTCGACATCCGGATGACGGCCCGGATCGGCAAGCCGCCCACCCATGACACGCGCGGCACGCTCAGCGGCGTACATCTGGCATTCTTCGCTGAAAAGGGGCCCGACCTGCTGCTGCGGGTGCAGGTCAAGACGCTCCGGTTCACCGACAGCAGCGGGGCCAAGCCCGACCTGCACTGCGACATCGGCGACGTGGAATTCCTGGGTGCGCTGGCGTTCGTCAAGGAGTTGTCCAGCCTGATCGGCTTCGGCAAGGGCAACGGCGTCTCGATCGTGCCGGCCGGCGACCGGGTGACCGTGGCGCTGAACGTCGCCGTGCCGAGCCTGGCGGTGGGCGTGCTCGCGCTGTCGAACATCACCGTGCACGTCGGCCTGGTGCTGCCCTTCGACGGCACCCCGGTGGTGTTCGAGGCGAGCTTCGCGACCAGGGAGAACAAGTTCGTCATCGGCGTCGGGATCCTGCGCGGCGGCGGGTTCGCCGCGCTGTCGATGAGCTCGCAGAAGCTGCTGTCCTTCGAGTTCGCCCTGGAGTTCGGCGCGGGGGTGAGCATCGACCTCGGCGTGGCCAGCGGCTGCGTCGAGATGATGGCGGGCATCCACTTCAACATCGACAACGGGGACCGGGGCACCACCATCGCGCTGACCGCCTACATGCGGCTGCGCGGGTCGGTGTCGGTGCTCGGGCTGATCACCGTGACCGTCGAGTTCTACCTCGGGCTCACCTACAACTTCGACCGGAACAGTCTGATCGGGGAGGCCACCATGACCGTCTCCATCGACCTGTTCCTGTTCAGCACGTCCGTGTCGATCACCTGCCGGCGGGAGCTGAACCGCGACAGCCTGCCGTTCGGCCGGCAGGCGCCCGCGCTGACCGCCGAGCCGGTGCGGTTCGGCGACGTCTTCACCCCCGACCTGTGGGCGCAGCACTGCGCCGCCTTCGCGCCGGCCTGAGCGCTCGCACCCATTCGAGGATTCGTATGGCAACCCAGACTCTGACCTGCACCGTGCTGCCCCGGGGCGCCGGCCGGCACGGCGGACTGCGCTTCGACGTGCATGTCGCACCGCGGTTGATCCCCGACGGCGCGGATGCGACGCTGGGCGGGCAGTTCCCCGGTTTCGTCGACTGGCCGGCCGTGGCCGCCCGGCTCAGCGTGTCGCTCACCGTGTCCCGTACGGCTCCGGGCGAGGTCGACCTGCTGGCCGCGCCGGGCCGGCGGCTCTCCACGCCGGACAGCCGGGTGTGGACGGCCATGTTCACCCCGCAGACCCCGGTGCGTACGCCGATGAGGCCGGAGGCGTCGAGCCGGCTGCGCGTCGGGTCGTATCCGATCCGGCACGTGGTGCACTTCCTGACCCAGCAGTGGGGTCAGCACGGCGCCACGTGCGCCCAGGAACTGCCCCGCTACGAGACGCTGATCGACACGCCGTTCCGGCAGCTGGCCCTGACCGACGGGTCACCCAGGCGCGGTTCGCGGGTGCGTGACGGACACCGCCGTTCGCTGCGGGAGCGGTACCTGACCAACGGTGGCGTGATCACCACCAACCTGGAGCAGCTGGGCGACGAGGACGCCATCGGGCGCGCCTTCGTGCAGGTCGACGACTTCCACAGCGGCGTGCTGACCCCGCTCGGCGAGGAACGCCCGCCGCACATCGCCCGGTCACCCCGGCGCCGTAGCGGCGCCCCGGCACAGCAGGACCGGGACTTCCACGACGCGGTGGCGCTGACCGCGAGCCACGGCCCGCTGCAGCGGTTGCTCGGCCTGGTGCTGGAGTTCGAGACCGAGCCGGCCGCTGGCCTGACCGCGGCCCTGACCGGTCCGCCGCACAACGACTACCGGGTCACCCTGACGATCGCGGCGGATGCGCTGCCGGCGATCACGCTGAACCTGCCCACGGTGGTCTGCCTGCTCGGCGGGGGCCGGTTCGAGGCCGCCGGCAAGGGTGACGGGATCGGGGCCGGGCTGCTCCGGTTCGGCGCCGACAGCTACAGCGTGACGTGCCTCGACCCGGACGCCGGGGCGAAGGCGGCGGTGCAGTTCGCCACCACGCTGGCCAACGCACCGGTGCGACGGGTCAGCGGCGGCAACGCGCGGCGCGAGTCCGAAGATCCCGCCACCCCGGCGGGGTTCGCCCTGCCGGCGCTGCGTACCGGCCCGATGACGGTGGCCAAGGACAACCGCGCCGCCGACCTCGCGGGCCGGCTCAAGACCGCCCTGGAGCTGCATGCGGCCTGGCACGCTCAGGCGAGCGGCCGGGCCGCGGTGGACCAGGAGCTGTACGCCGAGGACCTGATGCGCGGCCTGCGCTGGGACGTCCGGGACGGCGCCGACGGGCCCTGGCGCAGCCTGATGTGGCGGCAGGGCCGCTACGAACTGCACCGGCTACCCGGCAGGCACGACATCCCGGTGACCGACGAGGCCGCGGTGGTCACCGCCACCACCCAGGGCCGGCGGCTGGACGAGCAGCAGGTGCCGCACGACGTGCCCGGCGATCACCTGATCACCGAGTCGATGCTCTCGTGGAGCGGCTGGAGTCTGGCCGTCGAGCCGCTCACCCGGCCGGTGGGCGCGAACAACACGGTCCAGGATCCCGCCGACGACATCGACCCGTTGTGCCGGTTCGGCACGAGTTTCGCGGTGCCGCCCGGGTGCCTGCCGCGGCTGCGGTTCGGGCACGAGTACCAGTTCCGGGCCCGCACCGTCGACCTGGGCAACTCCGGGCTGGCGGCCACCGAGGACGACCTCGGCGAGCCGGACACGGTGACCCCGGCGGCCGCCTACCTGCGCTACGACCCGGTCGAGGCGCCCGCGGTGCTGCCGCGCCAGCCGGCCGGTCCGGCCGAGGGGCCGCTGTACGCCGTCGTACACGAGGACCGTTCGCTCGCCTCCCGGCACGTGGTGCCGCCGCGGACCGCGCAGTCCATGCTCGAGTGGCACGGCGAACTGGACCGCGCTCGCGGCCAGGCCCCGGACCCGCGGGCCTGGCAGATGCTGAATGCGCGCGACGCGGCCGACCTCGCCGACCTGCGGCCCCGGGGCGCGGACTGGTACCCGCAGGAGCTGCTGGACCCGCCGTACCTGGTCGATGTCCTGGCCCGCGCCGCGCTGGTGCGCGGCCTGCCGGGACGGACCCGGGAGACGGTCGTCGACCTCGACGGCCCGTTCCGGATCGACCTGCGCCGGGTGCCGCCCGGCGGATCCGGCTGGCGGGCCCGCGGCCGGGTCCTCGAGGTGGGCCTGGAGCCGGGAGACGTCTACCGGCTGCGGATCTCGTCCCGGTTCGACCCCGACGACCTGGAACTGATGGGCGTCTGGAGCTGGATGGCGGACTGGGCGAAAAATAACAAGATCGATCTGGACGCGCTGCGCCGCGACGCGTGCGAGGGCCGGCTGTGGACGCTCACCCCGGCCCGCGACCTGATGCTGGTCCACGCGGTCCGCACCCCGTTGCGCGCCCCGGCCTGGGCCGAGCTGCGGGTCCATCGCGAGCCGGGGGCCACCCCGGTCGCGGTCACCTCGGCCATGCAGATCAGCCAGAAGAGCACCGCGACCCTCGACGTACGCGCCGCGTGGCAGATGCCGGTGGACGCCGGACCGGGCACGCCGGGCGATCCCACGGCGGTGCAGCACTTCCGCAACACCGCGTTCTCGGTCAAGGTGACCCATCCGGAGGGACCGGCGCCGGACCTGGCCCGGATCCCGGTCAACGGCGCGCACCAGTTGCCCGACCATCGCTACCGGCGCGTCGCCTACACCGCCGTCGCGACGTCACCGTTCGTCGAGCATTTCCGGGAAGAGGCGATCGTACGGCTGTCCGCGACCGCCCCGGCCCGGCTGCCCGCCGACACCGATCCGGCTACCCTCCGGGTGCGCGACGCGGTGACCGGGGCGGTCTTCGCGCCGGCCGGCAGCGGCGCCACCACCGCGGCCACCGCCGACGGCGACTTCCTGGTCGACCCGGACGGCCGGACGCTGCACCGCACGGCCGGCGGCCGGATCGCCGAGGGGGCCCGCGTGGTGGTCAGCCTGGTCCGCGGGCCGCTGACCGCGGAGGGCCCGGCCACCCAGGTCGACGTGCTCAACTCGGCCGTGCCGGCCCCGCCCCGGATCCGGTACGTGGTGCCGGCCTTCGCCTGGGACGACCCGGT
Source organism: Actinoplanes sp. L3-i22 (assembly GCF_019704555.1). NCBI lineage: Bacteria > Bacillati > Actinomycetota > Actinomycetes > Micromonosporales > Micromonosporaceae > Actinoplanes > Actinoplanes sp. L3-i22. Next base: position 4,260,426 of record NZ_AP024745.1, on the reverse strand, counting down.
GGCCGGCACGAGCCGGCGGCTGGGCGGCGGCCTGCGCGTCTACCTGGAGCGGCCGTGGTGGTCCTCCGGTGACGGTGAGCTGCTCGGCGTGGTGATCATGAGCGACTCCGGGGCCTCCCCGGCCGCGGCGCTGTCGCCGTACGTCACGAACTGGGGTGCCGACCCGGCCAACACCTCGGGGCTGATCACGGACGGGCCGATCCTGGCCTCGTTCCCGCTGGCGGCCGCGAAGGCAGCCGGGGTCCCGGACCCGGGCGTGGCCGTGCCGGTGGACGTGGCCGGGCACCAGGTCACCTTCGACAAGACCCGGGACCTCTGGTACGCCGACATCCGGATCACCGACCACGACGACGTGGAACTGGCCGCCTACCTGCCGTTCGTGCGGCTGGCGCTGGCGCGGTACCAGCCGAACTCGGTGCCCGGCTGCCACCTGTCCAGCATTGTCACCGCCGACTTCATCCAGCTGGTCAGCGGCCGGACCGCCTCGGTCGCGGTGCACGGCGACGACTATCTGATCACGGTCTCCGGCTACGCCGCGCTGATCGGCACCGAGCGGGCCTCGCGCGTCTGCGCGTTCCTGGAGCGGCGCACCCGGGTGGCCGACCCGGAGCTGGGCTGGGCGCAGGTCGAGCCGGTGGTGGAGCTCACCGCGGTAGTCGCGGAGGCCGACCACGTCACCTGGACCGGCCGGCTGCCCTGCCTGGACGACGAACACCGGATCGTCGTCCAGGAGTACGAGCCGCACACCACCGGCGACACCGAGCTGCGCCGGGTGGTCTACACCGACATCCTCAGCTGAGGCTGTGGTACGGGCCGCTCGCCCACGTGTCGCTCTCCAGGATCCGGGCCTCCGCCACCCCGAACCAGCAGTCGCCCGCCGAGACGGTCTTCGTGTCGCCGTCACTGACGCCGACCGGCTTCGATCTCGAGGTGAGCCCGTACTTGCAGCTCACCTCGATCAGGAAGAAGCCCTCGGAGTGCGCGGTGCAGCGCGCCACCCCCTGATAGTTGCCCGCCTCGTTCGTGGAGACCGAGGTGTCGCAGTCCATTCCCAGGACCGGAGTGACGAATGCCGCCGCCGGTAGCGCCGTGGCCCCGACGGCCACGGCGGTGAACGCGGCCACCACCGCGACAGTGTTGTCCAACCTGCCCATGACTACCCCCGAAAATCGTTGTGACCTGCACAAATGCTAGATCTCGGAGGGTCTGTCAACGCGGCAAACGATCCGGTGCCGCCCGCGCCCGGCGTCAGTCGGTCTCGGCCGGTGGGAGGTTGGCGCCCGGCACGCTCGCCGGGGCGACGATGGCCTTCTCCCCGGGGTACGGCGTTCGCCAGTCATGCGACTGGTACCAGGTGAAGTGGTTCATCTGGGCCGGGTTCGCGAAGTCGGCGCGGGCGCCGGGGCCGGTCAGCCGCTGCCGCGACTTCCACGCCTCCCACTGGGCCGCGACCGCCTGCTGGGCGGCCGGGACCGTTCCGGTCGGGACCGGCGCGGCATTCACGTCGGCCGGCGCCGGGACGTCCGCGCCGCAGGGCGGCAGGGTGGACAGCCCGAGCGTCAGCGACGTGCGGTTGGGCAGTACGACGTACGGCGTGAATTTGGGTTTGGTGGTGAAGGCCGCGCGCATCGGGGTGGCCGCGCTGTCCTTCTGGTTCATCGGGTGGATCCCGAGGATCTGCTCGATGGTCCGGATCATCGTGATCTGCGAGTAGTAGTGGTTGTCGACCAGACCGCGCCGGGCGTACGGGCTGATGATCTGGATCGGCGCCCGGTGGCCGTCGATGTGGTCGAGGCCGGCCTGCGAGTCGTCCTCGACCACGAAGATGGCCGAGTCCTTCCAGTATTTGCTGTGCGAGATCGTGTCGACCAGCTTGCCGACCGCCAGGTCGTTGTCGGCGACCTGGGCGGCCGCGTTGGGCGGGCCGCCGGTGTGGTCGCTGGAGAACCAGAACATGTTCAGGTCGGCCGGCCCGTTCTTGGCGAAGTCCTTCTTCCAGATCTCGTAGCGGTAGATGTCCGGCACGTCGGTGTCGAACTTCGGGAACCCGGCGACCGAGACACTGTTCAACGACGGGATCGGCGAGGACGAGACCATCGGGTACGCCGTGTCCGCCCCGGTCGCGGTCATGTTCCTGGTGTCGCAGTACAGGTTCTGCCAGGTCGCCCCGGCCGGTTTGGTCAGGAACTGGTGGAACTCACCGAAGTCGCGCACGGTCCGGCCGGCGGCCTGCGCGCCGGTCCAGATGAACCCGGTGCGCTGGTGGCCGAGCGCGTCGTCCTCGGTGTCGTAGCTGCGGATGTACTCGCCGGCCGAGGACTCGGTGTACTCGGGGTCGTCGGCCTGCATCAGCCAGTTGTGTCCCTCGGCCGAGTTGGTGCCGATGTCGTAGGTGTTGTCGAAGAGCCCGAACTGCTGCGCCAGGGCGTGCTGGTTGGGTGTCACGTTCGCACCGAACTCGGCGAGGGCCGGATCACCCAGGCCGCGGGCGTCGTCGCCGAGCACCTGGTCGTACGTGCGGTTCTCCTTGACCACCAGGAAGACGTGCTTGATGGTCGACGGGTCACCGAGCCGGACCGGCACGGGCACCGGTTTCGCGGTGGCATGCCCGCGGACCACGGCGACCGATCCGGGAGTCCAGCCGTTCTGGGCGAACACCTTCGCGGTCGACGCCCGGATCACCCGATCGCTCGGCAGCGTGAAGCGCACCAGGCTCGACGTGGTGTCGTGGGTGCCGTGCCCGGCCTTGGTGGTGGGCCGGCGCGCGTCGATGCCCCGGGTGTTCGAGACCAGCACCTCGTTGCCGACGGTGGCGATCTCGGCGGGGAAGTAGTCGGCCGGGAGCAGGCCCACGTAGCTGACCGGCTCGAGCGGGCTGACGTAGCGGTAGACCGCGATCGCGTTGGCCCGGCCGAGCGTCACCAGCAGGTGCCCGTCGCCGGTGAGGGTCACCGCGTCGGGCTCGTAGCCGACCGACGCCTCCGGCCACGGCTGGGTGGCGATGGTCTGCACGACGGTGTCGCGCGCGGTGTCGATGACCGACACGTCGTTGCTGGCCGTGTTGGTGACGAACAGCGCCCGGCCGTTGGCGTACAGCGCGGTCGGGTGCAGTCCGACGCCGATGCTGGCGACCGCGGCGGCCGGGTTCGCCAGGTCGATGACGCTGACGGTGCCGGTCGTGGTGGCGGCGGTCACCGGGTCGGCCGGCACCGGGGTCTGGTACGAGTTGATCGTGGTGTCACCGGCCCGGGCGGTACGGCCGCCCTCGTTGCTGACGTAGAGCCGGTCGCCGGCCAGGGCCAGGTCGCGCGGGGCGATGCCCACCGGCCAGCTCTGCCGCACGGTCCCGGTCGCCGCGTCGATGGCCACGACCCGGTTCTGGCCGTTGACCGCGCCGTAGACGGTGGCGCCGTCGGGCGAGAACACCGCCTGGGCGGCGAGCGCCCGCTTGCCGCTGTCGGCCGGGATCGCGACGAACACCGGGGCGGCGAGGGTGCCGTCCGGATTGACGGTGAATCGGCGGTAGCCGTCGGCCTGGCCCAGCCACAGCTGCGTGCCGTCCGGCGAGTACACCGGGCCTTCCTGGCCCACGTCGTTACCGCTGATCCGCAGGTCCGCCGCGGCGTTGTTGCCGATCAGCTGCTGCACCTTCCAGCTCTTCAGGTCCACGATGGCCAGGGCCATCCCGCCGTCGGCGACCGCGGCGGCGAGGTGGGTGCCGTCCGGGCTCACCACCGACGACATGATCTTGCCGTTGTTGATGACGAGGCGGGTGCCGATCGGATCGAGGTACTGGTCGGCGGAGACCACCTGACCGCGCCGGGTGAGCTGGCCGACCTGGTCGGTGCCGAACTGGTAGGTCGCGGCGAAGGCGGCTCCCCCGCCGGTGAGGACCAGGGCGGTGACGCCCGCGGTGACGGCGACCAGCCGGCTCCGGTGGGCGACCGGGCGTCGTACGCGTTTTACCTGCATTGTCTATCCCTTCGCGGGAAGCAGGTCGACGTTGCCGTCGAACTGCCAGAGCGGGTTGGGGGCGTCCCCGGCCGGGGTGCGGACCAGGAAGTAGCCGTTGACTTCCTTGGGCCCGTCACCATCGGCCATGTAGCGCCCGTCGGGGGTGAGGTCGAGCTGGTAGATGGCCTGCCCGGCGGCCTCGGTGCCGGGCAGATGCCAGGCGACGACGCACCGCCAGTCGTTGCCCGCTCCGATCGGGTCGAGCCGGCCGCCGCCCCTGGTGCACGCCGCCGTGGTCCGCAGCTGTTCTTCGGTCACCGGTGGCCGGTTGAGCTGGTCGGTCTGCAGGCGGTAGAGGTGGGCGAACGCGGTGGCGATCGAGCGCTGCACCTTGTCCTGGTCGATCCCGGAGGTGGTCGCTCCGGTCGTCGTGGCCAGCACCGCGACGGTCACCGCCAGCAGGCCGGCGATCGGCAGCAGCCCGGCGGTGACCGCCCGGCGGGCCCCGCCCTCGTACCCGAGGCCGGTGAAGTCGCGGCGCACGAAGATCAGGTAGGCCAGCAGGGTCGCGAGCGCCGACCACAGCAGGCTGACGGCCACGCCGATCAGCAGCGGGGCCAGTTGGTACGGGCGGGTGAACAGCCCGTACCAGGAGATGAAGGCGTAGCCCGGCAGGGCCATCCGCACCGTGACCGGCAGCGGCAGCATCTGGGCCAGCTGGAACGCGAGCGCGACCAGCGCGGGCAGCAGCAGCCCCATCGGGGAGCGGCCCAGCGTGACCGAGCCGAGCAGGCCGATCCCGGCCAGCGCGAGCGTCGGCGCGAGCACGCAGAGCCAGGCCAGCAGCACCGTCCCGGCGGCGTCGGCCGGCCCGAGCAGGTGACCGTCGAGGCCGATCAGTGGCTGGTCGCCGACCGCGAGCAGGCCGCCGGCCGTGCTGGACACCGCGAGCCCGGCCACCAGCGACAGGATGACGGTCAGGCTGGCCAGGGTCTTGGCCACGAAGATCCGCCGCGGCGAGCGCACCGCGATCAGCAGGTGGCGCCAGGTGCCGAGGCGGTCCTCGGCGGCGAACACGTCGCCGGCCACGACCGAGGTCAGCAGCGGCAGCGCCCAGGTGCCGGCGAAGCCGAGCGTCACCAGCGACCCGGCCCATCCGGTGGCGAGCATCGACCGGCCGAACAGGGTGTCGACCGGCAGGGTGCTCTGCCGGCTCACGGCGGCCACGAACAGCGCCGGCGCGATCCAGCAGGCGCCGAGCAGGATCCGGATCCGCCATTGGGAGATCAGTTTGACCAGTTCGAAGCGGTAGGCACGGGCGATCGGGACGCGCCGGGTCACTCCGGCCGCCACGGTCGCGGTCATCGGGCGGCCTCGCGGTCGGTCAGGGCGTCGGCTTCGCTGCCGGTCAGGGCGAGGAACGCCGCCTCCAGCGGCGAGACGACCGGGGCGAGCTCGCGGATCGCGATGCTGTCCCGGACCAGCCGGACGACCAGGTCGTCGAGCGCGGACACCCGGGTGCGCACGATCAGCACGTCGCCGTCGTTCAGCACGGCGATCCCGGCCGTCTCCGCTGCCGCCCGGCGGGCGGCCGGCGGGTCGGCGGTGACCACCCGGTAGTCGAGCACGCTGTTCTCCGCGGCCAGCTTGCCCAGGGGCCCGGAGAACACGACGCGGCCGGCGGCCAGGATGGTGACCTCGGAGCACAGTGCCTCGACGTCGTCCATCCGGTGGCTGGAGAGCACGACGCTCACCCCGTCCGCGGCGAGCCGGGTGAGGACCCGGTGGACGTCGCGTTTGCCGGTCGGGTCCAGGCCGTTGGACGGCTCGTCGAGCACCAGCAGCCGGGGCCGGGTCAGCAGGGCCGCGGCGAGCCCGAGCCGCTGACGCATGCCCAGGGAGAAGCCCTGGGTCCGGTCGTCGGCGACGTCGGTGAGCCCGACCTCGCCGAGCACGTCGTCGATCCCGGCCGTATCGGGGCCGAGACCGCGCAGCCGAGCCAGGGCGGCGAGGTTCTGGCGGGCGGTCAACGTCGGGTACAGGCCGGGACCGTCGACGAAGCCGGCGACCCCGTCGGGCGCGTCGAGCACCCGCCGGACCGGCGCACCCAGCATCTCGATGCTGCCGCGGTCGGCGACCGACAGGCCCAGCAGCAGCCCGAGCAGGGTGGTCTTGCCGGCGCCGTTCGGCCCGACCAGGCCGTGGATCTGCCCGTACCCGACATCGAGATCGACACCGTCGAGTGCGACGACCTCGCGGAAGCACTTCATGATCCCGCGCGCCCGGACCGCGAGCAGTGTGCCCATGCGTCTCCCTAAATCGGCTCCCACAAACCGTAGGTATAGATGCATGTCACAGTCGTGAACCACTGGTTGAACGCTCGCGGAACGGCGGGCGACATCCGTCCCGGTCGATGAGACGCCGCTCGCCCACGCCGGGAGGGGCGTGGGCGAGCGGCCTAAAAAAAATCAGCAGGTGCCGTTGTCTGCCCAGACGTCCCACTGGCCGCTGTGCGTGGCCGGCGACTCGCCCTGGGTCCACCACTTCGCGGTGTACTTGTGGCCGTTCTGGCTGGCCTGGTTGCCCTGGGTGTAGACCGCCGTCGCGCTCCACGCCGCGATCGTGCAGGTGCCGGTCGGCGGGGCGCTGGTGGTCGCGGTCGCCGACGGCGTCGAGGTGGGCGGGGTGGCGCCGGCGAAGCGGGCCGAGTACTTGGTGAACTCCCACGCGGTCTGCGGCACGCTGCTGCAGGTGCCGGAGGTGGTGCTCTGGTTCGGGTCGGCGCACTGGCGGTCCCGGTTGACCGACCAGTTGGTGTAGCGGGCCAGCTTGTGGTTGAGCGCGTAGTCCAGGGTGGTCTGGAAGTCGGCCTGCCGGAAGTACTCGCCGGCGTCGCTGCGCCCGTTCATCTGGGAAATACCTTCATGGGCGTACGCGGTCGCGCTGTCCCACCCGAACGTGTTCATCAGCAGCGTGTGGAACGCCTCCAGCGCCGCGGTCTGCGAGCTGCCGCCGTTGAACCCGCCGTCGAACGGCATGATCGAGTAGTTGGCCGGGGTGAAGCCCTGCGACTTGGCCTCCAGCAGCATCTGCGTGCCGAACCAGCCGGTGCCGGCCGCGGTCCCGGCCGTCGTGATCGACACGTACAGGCCGGGGTTGTTGTTCTGCAGGATGCGCGCGGCGCCGACCTCGTTGTGCACGGCCGCGGTGTTCTCGTACTCCGGCTCCTCCAGGTCGAAGTCCATCGCCTTGAGGCCGTACTTGGTGACCACCTGCTGGTAGGCGGCCGCGGTCGCCTCCGGGGTGCCGCAGGTCTGGCCGAGCTTGGTGCCGCCGTAGCCGCCGATCGAGACACTGACGTCGCCGCCGTTGGCGCGGATCTTGGCGATCAGCGCGGTCGCGGTGCTGTCGTCGGCCACCGACCGGGTGCCGTCCCAGGTGGGCGTGCAGCCGCCGCCGTTGGGCGCCAGGATGAAGGCGAGCTGGAACGCCTTCTGCCCGGTGGCGTTCATGACCTCGACCGGGTCGGGCGGGCTGTTGTCGAACGGCATCAGGTAGGGGGCGGAGGCGTACCAGTTGCTGGCCAGCGTCGCGGCGTCGGCCTGGCCGGCCACCGCGATCCCGCCGGCGACCAGGGCCACGGCACCGGCCGCGGCGACGAGCAGTCTTTTCATGGGGATCTCCAAGGGGGATCGACGCATGCGCATCTTTAATAAAGTTTCCTAATTGACACGACCGTGTCGAACCCATGACAGATGTCATGCGCTCAGGTGATTGGCTCAACTTCAAGGGCCAAACCCCTGGGGTGTACGGCGGAGCCCATCGCTAAGCTGCCCGTGACCACCCGAACCGCATGATGGGGACACTCACGATGACCGACGGCCCGCCATCGGTCGCCCTGCGGTTCGAGATCCTGGGTCCCGTCCGCGCCTACCGCGACGGGCAGCCGGTCGACCTCGGCTCCCGGCTGCAGCAGGCGGTGCTCGCCATCCTGCTGCTGCGCACCGGCAAGCCCGTACCGATCGAGCGCCTCGTGTCAGCGCTGTGGGACGGCGACCCGCCACCCAACGGCGTCGACGTGGTGCAGCGGTGCATCGGCGGGCTGCGCAAGGCCCTCGACCCGGAACGCACCTCGCTGCTGACCCTGACCGACGGTGGCTACCTGCTGCGGGTCGACGAGCGGTCGATCGACGCGGCCCAGTTCCGGATGGCCCTCGCGCAGGCGCGGGCCGAGCACCAGACCGGCAACCTCGACACCGCGGTCGTGGCCGTGCACCAGGTGCTCGGGCTCTGGCAGGACGAGCCCCTCGCCGGCCTGACGGGAGCGGTCTTCGAGTCGACCCGGGCCCGGTTGAAACAGGAGCACGCCACCGCCTCGCAACTGCTGGCCACCCCCACTCCCCCACCGCCGGTCGCGGCCGAGCCGGCACCCACCCGCATCGAGCCGGCGCCGACCCGCATCGAGGCACCCGCGCCGGCTCCCACCCGGGTCGAGCCCGCGCCCACCCGAGTCGAGATGCCGCCCACCAGGGTCGAGACGCCACCCACCCGGGCCGAGATGCCGCCCACCCGGATCGAGCCGGCCGCGGCGGCGACCCAGCGGGTCGAGCCGGCGGCCAAGTCCGAATACCCGGAGGCGGTCGATCCCTGGGCCGGTCACGACCTGTTCCCGCCCGACCCGATGTCGATCCTCTAACTCTGGTAGACGTCCGGGATGTCGTCGCCGTCGCGGTCCACCCGCTCGGCCTCGTACAACCGGCGATAGGTCCGGTTGCGCATCCGCAACACCACCGTGGCCAGCAGCGCCGCGGTCAGCGACCCGATCAGCACCGCCACCTTCGCGTGATCGTCACGGGCGTCACCGGCACCGAAGGCCAGCTCGCCGATCAGCAGCGACACGGTGAACCCGATCCCGCCGAGCACCGCCAGCCCGGCCACGTCGATCCAGGCCAGCCCGTCGTCGATCTCGGCCCGGGTGAACCGGGCGGTCAGCCAGGTGGCGAGCAGGATGCCGATCGGCTTGCCGGCCACCAGCCCGGCCATCACGCCGACCGCGATCGGGTCGCTGAGCGCGGCGGCCAGCCCGTGCAAGCCGCCGATCGTCACGCCGGCCGACATCAGCGCGAACACCGGCACCGCGAACCCGGCCGAGATCGGCCGGAACCGGTGCTCGAAGTGCTCGGCCAGGCCCGGGCCGGGACCGGGCGCGCGGTGCGAGCGCAGTACCGGCACCGCGAACCCGAGCAGCACCCCGGCCACCGTCGCGTGCACCCCGGACGCGTGCACCAGCGCCCACGCCGCGAACGCCAGCGGCAGCAGCAGCCACCAGGACCGCACCCGCCGCTGCACCAGCACGGTGAACAGCCCGAGCGGCACCAGCGCGGCCAGCAGCGGCAGCACCGACAGGTGCGCGGTGTAGAACACCGCGATGATCACGATGGCCAGCAGGTCGTCGACCACGGCCAGGGTGAGCAGGAACGTGCGCAGCCCGGACGGCAGCCAGCGGCCGATCACGGCGAGCACGGCCAGCGCGAACGCGATGTCGGTGGCGGTCGGGATCGCCCAGCCGCGGACCTCGCCGCCCAGATTGACCAGCGTGTAGACCAGCGCCGGCACGATCACCCCGCCGGCCGCGGCGGCCACCGGCACCGCCGCGCGCCGCGGGTCGCGCAGGTCGCCGGCGACGAACTCGCGTTTGAGCTCGAGCCCGGCGACGAAGAAGAAGATCGCCAGCAGGCCGTCGGCCGCCCAGGTGGCCAGCGTCAGGTCCAGGTGCAGCGCGGCCGGCCCGATCCGCAAGCCGGTCATCGTCGCGTACCCGCTCGACCAGCGTGAGTTCGCCCAGGTCAGCGCGATCAGGGTGCCGGCCAGCAGCAGCATGCCGCCGACGGTCTCCTTGCGCAGCACGTCGGCGACGCGGCGGGCCTCGGCCCAGGTGCCCCGGCCGAACAGCCTCGGGACCGAGCGGGGTGTGTCCGGCACGAGCGGCTCCCGTTTCTACCGTCGGATCAGGTTCCGTTGCCGACCAGACTTCCCGGCGCACCGATCTCAGCCTACCGGCGGCGTTTCTGTTATCCCGGCGTCGTGGCCGGGGTCTCCGCTCGAATCGGATCTTCGGCGAAGGTGGGCAGCGACATGGCGATGGTGAGCCGGCGGGCATTTCTCTCCACGATCGGGCTGGCGGCGGCGGGCGCGGCGGCCGGTCCCGCGGCGGGAGCGAGCGCCGCCGCGGCGATGCGGCACCCGGGGATGTTGCACACCCAGGCGGATTTTGTACGGATCCAGGCCCGGCTGGCCGCCGGGGACGCCGTCGTGACCGCGGGCTGGCAGCGGCTGACCGCCAACCCGCACGCGCGCAGCACCTGGCCGCCGCTGGCCACCGCGACCGTGGTCCGGGGCGGGACCGGGCAGGACTACGTGCACTTCTACCGCGACGTGCACGCCGCGTATCAGAACGCGCTGCGCTGGCGAATCAGCGGCGAGCGCGCGCACGGTGACGCCGCCCGCGACATCCTCAACGCCTGGTCGCGGACGCTGACCACGGTCACCGGCAACGCCGACCGGTTCCTGGCCGCCGGCATCTACGGCTACCAGTTCGCCAACGCGGCCGAGCTGATGCGCGGCTACGACGGGTTCGACCTGGCCCGCGCGCAGCGGCTGCTGCGCACCGTGTTCCTGCCGCTCAACGAGGACTTCCTGGCCCATCACAACGGGGCGTGCATCACCAACTACTGGGCGAACTGGGATCTGTGCACGATCGCGTCGGTGCTGGCGATCGGCATCCTCTGCGACGACCGGGCGCTGGTGGACCGGGCGGTCGCCTACGCCCGCGGCGGTGCCGGCAACGGGGCGATCGGCAACGCGGTGCCGATCCTGCACGGCGCGCTCGGGCAGTGGCAGGAGAGCGGCCGCGACCAGGGGCACTCGCTGATGGGCGTGGGGCTGCTGGCCAGCATCTGCGAGATGGCCTTCAACCAGGGCATCGACCTGTACGGTCACGACGACGACCGGTTCCTCAAGGGCGCCGAGTACGTGGCCCGCTACAACCTGGGCCGCGACGTGCCGTTCACCACCTACCGATGGGGCAACGGGCAGAACTGCGCGCCGCGCGAGCAGACCGTGATCGCCGCGGCCGGCCGCGGCTCGGTGCGGCCGATCTGGGAGATGATCCTGCACCACTACGTGTCGCGGCGGGGCCTGGCCGCGCCGAACGTCGCGGCGATCGCGGCGCGCGACCGGGCCGAGGGCGGTGGCGGCGACTACGGGCTGGCCAGCGGCGGTTTCGACGCGCTCGGGTTCGGCACGCTGCTCTACACCCGGGAGCCGGTCGCCGCGACCTCGCTCGCGTCGCCGGCCCGCACCAGCGCGACCCCGTCGGCCTCGGCCACCGGCACCGTCAAACCGTCGAGCCGGGCCGCCACCACGTCGGCTGTCGCACCGGCCGAACCGGTCGTGACCAGCGCGGCCGCCGAGCCCGCGGTCCCGGCCGCCGCGAGCACCGGCGCCGGCCTGCCCGGGCTGATCGGCGCGGGCGCGCTGGCGACCGCGCTCGCCGGTGGGCTGATCGTGCGCCGGGCCCGGCGCCGCGACGGCGACCAGGGATGATCCGTCCGGCGGCCAGAATCATGACCGGGGACGACGGGGAGCGGGGCATGCGGCGCGAGCAGACCGACACGGCGCTGGTCGTGGCCGCCCGCGCCGGGGATCAGCGGGCGCTCGACGAGCTGATCGCGGCGTACCTGCCGCTGCTCTACAACGTGGCCGGGCGGGCGCTGTCCGGGCACGCCGACGTCGACGACGTGGTGCAGGAAACCATGATCCGGATGGTCCGGGGCCTGCCCGGGCTGCGCGAGCCGCAGCGGTTCCGGTCCTGGCTGATCGCCATCGCGGTGCGCGAGATCCGCGACAGCGTCGCCGCCCGGCAGGCGTCGGCCGGGCGCGCGGGGCCGATCGAGGACGCGGCCGAGGCGGCCGATCCCGGCGCCGACTTCGCCGACCTGACCATCCTGCGGCTCGGGCTGTCCGGGGAACGCCGGCGGGTGGCCGAGGCGACCCGCTGGCTGGACCAGGCCGACCGGGAACTGCTCGCGCTGTGGTGGCTGGAGGCGGCCGGCGAGATCGACCGGGCCGAGCTGGCCGTCGCGATCGGCCTGTCGCTCGCGCACACCGCGGTCCGCGTGCAGCGGATGCGCGCCCAGCTCGACGCCGCCCGCGCGGTGACCGGCGCGCTGGACGAGCGGCCCCGCTGCCCGCAGCTGGCCGAGGAGGTCAGCGGCTGGGACGGGGTGCCCGGCGGACGCTGGCGCAAGCGGATCGCCCGGCACACCCGTGACTGCGTGCGCTGCCACGGGGCGTGGACCGGACAGATCCCGGCCGAACGGCTGCTCGCCGGGCTGGGCCTGGTCCCGGCGCCGAAACTGCTGGTGGCCGCACTGTCCGGGCAGCTGCTCGCCCCGGCCGGCGGGGCCGTCGCGGGCGCGGCCGCCGGTGGCACGTCCGTGGTGGTCAAGCTGATCCTGGGGGTCGCGGCGGCCGGGGTGGTCGCGGCGGGCGGGCTCGTGGTCGTACGCGAAAATCGGCCGGAGGCCCAAAAAGCGCCGCAGGCGCCGGTCGTGGTCAGCAGCGAACCCGCAGCCGTCGCGACCGCCTCGGCCACCGCATCGCCCTCCGCCGTTGCCGGGCCGCGCTACGGGCAGGTCGTGGACGTCGTGGACGCGGCACCGCCGAAGGACCGGCGGCCCGCGACGCTGCCCCGGCGGCCGGCCGGGACGCTGCGGATCGCCGACAGCGCCGACAACGATCCACGGCCGGAAGTGATCAGCCTGGTGCATCGCGGGGAACGGGTCACGCTCAGCGGTCGCGGCTATCTGCGCGCCGAATGGCAGGTGCCGTTCCAGGTGCGCGCCGGCGCGATCGTGACGCCGGCCTGGAGCGGGCTGCGCGGCAAGCTGTTCCACGTCGCGTCCGGCGGCGGGCACCGGATGGACGACCCGATCCCGGGTGAGGCGCCCGGGCACACCTTTCTCGGCAACCCGCAACAGGGCACATCGACGCTGGTCACGGGGGTGCAGCAGTTCTGGGCGAGCGAGTACTACTACCTCGACGGGACGGTGACGCTCACCCAGCGCGAGTCCGGCGGGGACTACAACCTGTACGTGCACCTGGTCGACCGGCAGACGATCGTCGATGACATCACCACCGCGCCGGCCGCCGGTGGCGCGGTGCGCTACGGCCTGACTCGCGACACCGGCACCGATGCCGCCCCGGTCCCGCAGTTCGTGACCCGCGGCGCGGACCCGGCGCTCGCGCGCCGGCAGTCGCGGGTCTGACCGTTTTTGTTATCCGTGAGCGGGCGGCCGGGTCACCGGGGCATGTCTGCCATCTCGATCCGGATCATTCCGGCCGTTCTCACGCTCGCCCTGGCCGGGTGCGGCGGCGCCCCGGTGGCCCGCGGCGTCCCGGTGTCGCCCGCGGTGTCGCCCACGGCCCCGTCGTCGGCCGCGGTCTCGGTCTCGGCGAGCGCGCCGGCCGGTGTCGCGGCGACGAGCCCGGCCGCCGGGGTCGCGACGACCGCGAGCGCGCCGGGTGATCCGGGCGCCGACCCGGTCTTCGCCCGCGACGCCGATCTGCGGCGCACCGAGACGTACGTGTACCGGCACAGCGAGCCCGGCGATCATCGGCTGGCGGCCGGCACCCTGGCCCTGCGGTACGACGTGACCACGCACCGGCTCAAGGCCGAACTGGCCGCCCGCAAGGCCGCGCTGGCCGGGGCGACCGGGATCGCGCTGTATCTCAGCGGCGGGACCGCGCTGACCGATTCCGATCTGGCCGCCCTGCAGCAGGTGCACCGCGATCTCGGGCTGACGAACCTGTCCCGGCTCTACGTCTACAACCTGCGCACCATCCAGGGCGGCGTGGCCTGCACGCCGGACTCCGGGCTGGCCTGCGCCGGGCGGACCGCGCGCGGCGGGACCTTTCCCTACCTGTGGTTCAACGGCTGGTGGGACAGCTGGGTCCGGCATCTGGTCCTGGACGACCTGACCGCGGTGCCGGACGGGGCGTTCAGCAACCACGGGTTCGCCGACGTGAGCCTGCGGGCGGCGCGCACGATCGGGGTGATGGGGTTCGGCCACGGGCCGTACGCAAAGCTCTCGGTCTTGTATCTGCCCAGCGTGACGACGGTCGGGCGGGACGCGTTCCGGCGCAATCAGTACCTGACGAAGGTCAACCTGCCGCGGGCCACGCGGGTGGACGACTACGCCTTCGACGACGCGTCACGGTTGCGGTACTTCACCGCGCCGCGGCTGACCCGGCTGGGGCGCAACGCGCTCAACGACAGTCACGCCCTGGTCGCGGTGAACCTGCCGCGGCTGCGATACCTGGGGATCAACTGCTTCGATCTCAACGGGGCGATGACCGTGCTGCGGCTGCCTGCGGTGACCGAGATCGACAAGAACGCGATCGTGGGTTTCGCCCGGCTGCGCACCCTGTACCTGCCGCTGTTGCGGGCGGCCCGCGACGACTCGATCTCGGGCGACCCGGCGCTGACCCGGGTGGTGTTCGGCGCGCGGCCGCCGGTGCAGGGCGCCCGGGTGTTCACCGGATCCCCCCGGGTGCAGATCCTGCACACCGGCGGCGCGGCGGCCTGGGCGGGATTCGTGCCCTCCGGGATCACGACGCTGCCGGTTCGCTCGCTGGGCTGAGCGGGGCCGGTCAGCGGCGGCGGGTGCGGGTGGCCTCGACCGGGTCGATGGTGGCGGCCGACCACTCGCGGGCCAGGGTGATGCTCTCGGCGCGGCCCGAGGCGATGTGCTCGTAGGCCGTCTCCGCCGCCCGGACCGCGTCGTGGGCGGCGATCGCCTCGTACATCTCCTCGTGCTCGTCGCACTGCTGGATCAGGTCGCGCCGGCGGGTGAGGTTGAACAGCCACTGGGTCTTGGCTTCCAGCGGGCGCATCATCGCCGACAGCAGCGGGTTCGCCGCGACCGTGACGATCAGCCGGTGGAACTCGGAGTTGGCGGCGGCGGTCGCCGGGTCGTCCGCGCGGGCCAGCGCGTCGCGGGCGGCGGTCATCCGCTCGCGCAGCCGGGTCAGGCCGGCGTCGTCGATGCGTTCGGCGGCCAGCCGGGCGGCCAGCACCTCCAGCGACTCGCGCACGTCGAACAGATCCCGCACGTCGGCGGCGGTGAACGGGGCGACCAGCGCGCCCTGGCGGGGCACCAGCACGACCAGGCCGTCGTTCTGCAGCAGTTGCAGCGCCTCGCGCAGCGGAATGCGCGAGACCTGCAGCTCGTCGGCGAGGTCGCGCTCGAAGAGCCGCTCGCCGGGGCGGTAGACCACGTCGATGATCCGGCGGCGCAGTTCGGCGTAGGCGCTGTCTCGCAGCGAGGGCGCCGCGCCGGTGCTGGTCGCTGTCATGGCTCACACCGTAGGCGGCGCCGGGGCCGCCGGGACGGGCGGGCCGTGCGTGGTGAGGAGTCTCTTCGACGGCTGTAACGGCGGCGTAATCGCGGGGACATGGTTCGCCGCCAGCCTTCCGTTAGTGGTATACCGCTAACAGCGAAGGGCTGGCACTCATATGTCTCGTACACGTCTCTGCATCAGCGCACTCGGGGCGACCGCCGCGCTGCTGCTGTCCGGCTGCGGCGCCGACAGCGCGTCGGCCGGCTCGGGCGACGTCCTGAAGGTCGGGGTGTTCTTCCCCGGCTCGATCTCCGACACCGGCTTCATGCAGTCGGGCTACCTGGGCTACGAGCGGATCAAGGCGGCGCAGGCCGGCAAGGTCGAGCTCAGCTACGTCGAGCAGGTCCAGGCCGCCGACTACGAGCAGGCGCTGGTGCGCTTCGCCTCGGCCAACAAGCTGGTCGTGTCGCTGGGCGGGCAGACCGACGCCGACGTCCGCAAGGTCGCCCCGCAGTTCCCGGACGTGACGTTCGTCGAGATCGGCGGGCCGGCCGACGCCGTGCCGCTGGCCAACCTGGCCTACTACGACCCGCAGCAGGCCGAGGCGGAGTTCCTGTCCGGCGCGGTCTCCGCGGTCACCTCGAAGAAGAACACCGTCGGGTTCGTCGGCGGGGTCGAGCTGCCGGCGATCGTGAACGCGGCCAAGGCGTACGGCAACGGCGCCGCGTTCGCCAAGCCCGGCATCAAGGTGCTCACCCCGCAGTACGTCGGCGACTTCAACGACCCGGCCAAGGCCAAGCAGGCGGCCGCGGCCGACTTCGGCGCCGGCGCGGACGTGCTCGGCCAGATCGTCAACCTCGGCAAACAGGGCATCCAGCAGGCCGCCCAGGACGCCGGCGCCCGGATGGTCGGCGGGCCGATCCCCGGCGACTGCCAGGGCCCGTACGTCGGTTACGTGCACACCGACCTCGGCAAGGAGATCGAGTACGCGGTGGCCGCGGTGCAGGCCGGCACGTTCAAGGCCGAGCAGGTGCGGTTCGGGCTGTCCTCCGGCAACGGCGGCACCGCCTTCGTGCCCTGCGGCACCGACGCCGCGGTGACGTCGGTCCTCGACCGGGCCACGGCGCAGCTGGCGTCCGGCGCGATCAAGCCCTACTGACGGAGGCCGCGATGACCAGCCTGCTGCACCTGGACGGCCTCGGCAAACGCTACGGCGCGGTGAGCGCGCTGCACGACGTGTCGCTGTCGATCGCGCCCGGCACCGTGCACTGTGTGCTCGGCGAGAACGGCGCCGGCAAGTCGACGCTGTGCAACCTGATCAACGGCAGTGTCCGGCCCAGCGGCGGCACGATGCGCCTGCACGGGCGCGCGTACGCGCCGGGCTCGCCGGCCGCCGCGCTGGGCCGCGGGGTGGCGATGGTGCACCAGCACTTCTCGCTGGTCCCGACGCTGACCGTGCGGGAGAACCTGCTGCTGGCCACCACCGGCGGCACCGGCCTGCGCGGGCGCACCGCCACGCTGACCGGGCGGCTGGCGCGCATCGCCGACGAGTACGGCCTGCGGGTCCGGCTCGACCAGCGGGTCGCCGAGCTGCCGGTCGGCGACCGGCAGCGGGTGGAGATCGTCAAGGCGCTGCTGCCGGATCCGGACCTGGTGCTGCTCGACGAGCCGACCGGGGTGCTCGACGGCGCCGGGATCGACGCGCTGATCGGGGTGTGCCGGGCGATGGCCGCCTCCGGCCGGTCGGTGGTGCTGGTCACGCACAAGCTGGGCGAGGTGTCGCGGGCCGCCGACGTGGCCACCGTGCTGCGCGCCGGCACGGTCGCCGGCGGCGGCCGGCTCGCCGACGTGCCGGTGCCCCGGCTGCTGGCGCTGATGCTCGGGCACGACGCCGGCGAGCTGGAGGCGACCGTGGCCGGCGCCGACACCGGCCGGGTCCGGCGGGCCACCGGCACCGCCGCGCCCGGGCCGGCGGTGCTGCGCGCCGAGCGGCTGAGGCTCACCCGGCGCGACGGGACCCGGGCGCTCGACGGCGTGGATCTGCAGGTGCGGGCCGGGGAGATCGTCGGGATCGCCGGGGTCGAGGGCAACGGGCAGAGCGAACTGGTCCGGGTGCTGTCCGGGGCGCTGCGCGCCGACAGCGGAACGGTCCATGTGGGCGCGGACGAGCTGACCACGGCCACGCCGGCGGCCCGTACGTCAGCGGGTTTGGGGGTTGTTCCTGAAGACCGGCACCAGGAGGGGATGGTCGGCGCGATGTCGGTGGCCGAGAACCTGTTCCTGGGCCGGCTCGGCGGGTTCCGCCGCCGCGGCCTGCTCGATCGCAAGGCGATGGACGCCGCCGCGGCCGAGGTCATCGCGGCCTACGCGGTACGCACGCCGGGGCCCCGGGCCGGACTCGGCTCGCTGTCGGGCGGCAACCAGCAGAAGGTGGTGCTGGCCCGGGAGCTGTCGATCGACGGGCTGCGCGTGCTGATCGCCGCCCAGCCGACCCGCGGGCTCGACGTCGGCGCGGTCGGGCAGGTGCTGACCCGGCTGCGCGAGGCCGCCGACCGGGGCGTGGCGATCCTGGTCGTCTCCAGCGAGGTCGAACAGCTGCTCGCGCTCTGCGACCGGATCCTGGTCAGCTACCGGGGCCGGCTGCTCGGGCCGATCCCGGCCGGCTCGTCCGCCGCGCCCGCCGAGATCGGCGCCCTGATGACCGGAACCGCGGCGTGAACGGCCTCGACCGGCTGCGCCGGGCCGGACTGCACCCGGTCACCGTGGCCGGCCTCGCGGTCGTCGCGGCGGCGCTGGCCGGACTGGCGCTCGCCGCGGTGGCCGGCGCGGCACCGGGCACCACGATCACCGCGCTGGTCGAGGGGATGGTCGGTACGCCGTACGCGATCGGCAAGTCGATCAACGCGAGCGCCGTGCTGATGCTGGTCGCCGCCGGATTCGTCGTCGCCTACAAGGCCGGGCTGGTCAACGTCGGCGGCGAGGGGCAACTGTGCCTGGGGGCGATCGCCGCGACCGCGGTCGGCACCACCCTGCCGGCCTCCACACCGCCCGCGCTGGCGCTGCCGCTGGTGCTGGCCGCCGCCGCGATCGCCGGGTTCGGCTGGGCCGGCATCGCCGCGGCGCTCCGGGCCTGGGCCGGCACCAGCGAGATCATCACCACGCTGCTGCTCAACTTCGTCGGCCTGGCCCTGCTGTCGCTGAGCGTGCACGAGCCGGGCCTGCTGCGCCAGCCGGTCACCTCCTCGGAGACGCTGCCGCAGTCCGCACCGCTGATCGAGGGCGCGCACCTGCCCTCGCTGGGACTGTCGCGCTCCCCCGCGACCGTGGCCGTCGTGCTCGCCGGGATCGCCGTGCTGCTGGTCGGGGTGCTGCTGCGGCACACCGGCGCCGGAGTGCGCCTGAGCGCGCTCGGCTTCGCCCCGCAGGCCGCCGCCCGGCTCGGCGTGCCGGTCGCCCGGACCCGGTTCCTGGCGCTGGCCTCGGCCGGCGGCTTCGCCGGACTGGCCGGCGGGGTGCTCACCGCGACCGCCCCGTTCGTGCTGGCCGAGGGCCTCACCTCCGGGTACGGCTTCGCCGGGCTGGTCGTCGGGCTGCTCGCCCGCGGCTCGATGCTCGCTCTGGCCGCCACCGCGCTGCTGCTGGCGTTGCTCACCTCCGGCGGGATCAACCTGCAACTGGTCGCGGCGGTCCCGGCCACCACGGTGTCGGTGGTGGAGAGCCTGATCATCCTGTTCATCGCCGGCACCGCCGGGTGGGCGGCCCGCCGCCGCGGTGCCCTGGCTGCCCCGATCGGGGCAGCCCGATGAGCGCGCTCACCCCGATCCTGGTCAGCGGATTCGCCTTCGCCCTGCCGCTGCTGCTGGCCGCCGTCGGCGAGCTGATCAGCGAACGCGCCGGCGTGCTCAACCTCAGCGTCGAGGCGATGATGCTCACCGGCGCGTTCACCGCCGCGCTCGGCGCGGTGCTGACCGGCTCGCCCTGGCTCGGCGCGCTCGCCGGCGTCGCCGGTGGCCTGCTCGTCGGCGGCTGCCAGGCGCTGCTGAGCGTGCGCGCGCTGGCCGACCAGATCGTCACCGGCATCGCGCTCAACGCCCTGGCCCTGGCGGTGACCACGTTCGGCGCGCGGCTCTGGCTCAACCACGGCCGCAACCAGGGCATCCCGGCGTTCGACCGGATCGAGGTGCCGCTGCTGCACCGGATCCCGGCGCTCGGGCCGGCGCTGTTCGGGCAGACCGCGCTCGGCTACCTGTGCGTGCTGGCCGCGGCCGGCACCGCGCTGCTGCTGTCCCGGCGCACCGCCGCCGGGCTGCGCATCGACGCCGTCGGCGAGGACGCGGTGGCCGCCGACCGCACCGGACTGCCGGTGGCCCGGCTGCGGGCCGCCTGCGTGCTGCTCACCGCGGCGCTGTCCGGCCTGGCCGGGGCGCAGCTGGCGCTCTCCGAGGTCCGGGCGTTCAGCGACAACATGACCGCCGGGATCGGCTACCTCGCCGTGGTCGCGGTGATCGCCGGGCGCTGGCGCCCGGGCGCGACCGTGCTCGCGGCGGTGCTGTTCGGCCTGGCCCAGGCGCTGCAGTACGCCCTGCCCGCGCTCGGCGCCGCCATTCCACCGGCGGTGCTGACGATGATCCCGTACCTGGCCGCCGTCGTCGCGGTCAGTGGCCTGGCCGGCGCCAGCCGCTCACCCTCCGGCCTGACCGTCCCGTTCGCCCGCGCCTGAAGGAAACTCCATGACCCTGGTCCTGACCCACTCCGACGTCAGTCGCCTGCTGCACGACGAGAAAACCCTGCGCGAGGTACGCACCGCGGTCGAGCGCGCCCACACCGACCTGGCCCTGGGCCGCGCCGTCGTGCCCGCGCCCCCGGCGATGACCCTGGACGACGCGTCGATCATCCCGATGGTCGCCGCCGACCGGGCCACCGGGCGAGCCGCGGTCAAGCTGCTCGCCGACATCCCCGGCAACGCCGAGCGCGGCCTGCCGGTGCAGCGCTCGACGATCCTGGTCAGCTCGGCCCGTACCGGCGAGTGCCAGGCGATCATCGACGGCCGGCTGATCACCGCGGTCCGGACCGCCGCGGCCAGCGCGGTGGCCACCGCCCACCTGGCCGCGCCCGGCAGCACGGTGCTGGGCCTGGTCGGCGCCGGCGCGCTGGCCGTCGAGCACACCCGCGCGATCGCCGAGGTGCTGGACCTGCGCACGGTCGTGGTGTGGTCGCGCTCGGCGGCGACGCTGGACCGGTTCCGGGCCGCCGTCGCCGGGCTCGGGGTGCGCGTCGAGGCGGGCGCGGGCGTCGAGGACGTGGTCCGCGCCGCCGACGTGCTGTGCACGCTGACCCCGTCGCGGGAGCCGATCGTGCGCGGCGCCTGGTTCCACCCCGGCCTGCACGTCAACGCGGTCGGCGCCCCGCCGCGCCCGGATCACCGGGAGATCGACGGCGAGGGGCTGCGCCGGGCCCGGGTGGTCGTCGACTCGCTGCCGACCGCGCTGGCCAAGTCCGGCGAGGTGCTGCTCGCGCTGGCCGAGGGGGCGGTGCGCCTCGACGACGTGGGCACCGAGCTGGGCGCGGTGATCGCCGGCCGCGCGCCGGGGCGCACCTCGCCGGCCGGCATCACGCTGTTCAACTCGGTCGGGCTCGGCCTGCAGGACCTGGTCACCGCCGACCTGCTGATCACCCGGGCCCGGGCGCGGGGCATCGGCACCGAGCTGGACCTTTCGGCATGAATGGCAATATCTTTCCCGGAGCTGTCGGATAGTCCGCTTTTCAGTTTCGCCATGCGCCGTTGCGATAACCGAGAGTATTGCGATAATTACCGGCAGTGGACTTATGTCCGGAATCAATGCACTCGGCCCGTTTCGGTGCGGCGAGACACTGACCGAAAGTGACCAACAACCGGATTGTCAAGGCTCTCCGCCTCAATTAAATTGATCGACTTGGCAGGCAACTTTTCGGGCCGCGGCGGCGTCTTGTCTAGTGCGGCCACAATGGTGCCGGCCGTGACCCCCCTCGATTGTGAGAGCCATGATTCAGCGACGTAAGGTCATCATCGGGACCCTCGGCGTGGCCGCCGCTGCCACGGCTGCCGGGGCGGCCGGCTGTTCCTCCTCCTCTTCGCCCAAGAGCGACTCGACCGGCACCGGCTCGACCGTGCTGACCGAGTCGGTGGCGAACAACGAGGCGCCGGCGCCGGTCCAGGTGACCGTGAGCCCGGCCGACAAGGCCACCGGGGTGTCGCTGACCAAGCCGATCACCGTCACGGTGCAGGACGGCACGATCCAGACGGTCACCGTCACCGCCGGCAAGACGAAGGTCGACGGCACCGTGCAGGCCGACGGCTCGTGGCAGTCGACCGACGACCTGGCCTACGACAAGACGTACAAGGTGGTCGTCACCGCCGCCGACAAGGTGGGCACCGCCTCCTCGCAGACCACCACGTTCGCCACCATCGACCCCAAGCACGTGGTCAAGGTGAACTTCCAGGCCAACTCGATGACCTCGCTGAAGACCGGCAAGACCTATGGCGCCGGGCAGCCGGTGATCATCTCGTTCAGCCGCGCCGTCGACAAGGAGAAGGCGGAGAAGGCGATCGAGATCACCACGTCGCCGTCGGTCGAGGGCAAGTTCTACTGGGCCAACAACATGACCGTGCACTGGCGCCCGGCGAAGTACTGGGCCGCCAACTCCACGATCAAGGTCAACGTCAACATCTTCGGCCTCAACCTGGGCAAGGGGATGTACGGCGAGAAGAACGCCTCCACCAACTTCAAGGTCGGCCGCCAGCTCATCGCGATCGCCGACAACAAGAAGCACGTGACGAAGGTGTACGTCAACGGCAAGCTCGTGCGCACCATGAAGAGCAGCTTCGGCCGCGGCGGCGGCACCACCGGCGCCAACGGCGAGAAGATCAGCTTCTGGACCGCCGGCGGCCCGCACGTGGTGCTCTCCAAGGAGCGTTTCCACACGATGAGCTCGGCCAGCTACGGTGTCGCCGACCCGAGCAACCCGAACTACTACGTCTCCGACAACGTGGAGTACTGCACCCGCATCACCTACTCCGGCGAGTTCCTGCACGCCGCCCCGTGGAACGGTTCGCTCGGCCGGGCCAACCTGTCGCACGGCTGCGTCAACCTGAGCATGAGCGACGCCAAGTGGGTGTATGAGAACTTCATCCTCGGCGATGTCGTCGACGTCACCAACAGCCCCCGCAAGCTGCCGATCTACAACGGCCTCGGCGACTGGACCGTCTCGTTCGACAAGTACGGCGCCTGACCCTCGCGCAACGCGGGCAGGGTCACCGTGAACGTGGTGCCCGAGCCCGCCGCGCTGCGGACCGCGATCGTGCCGTGGTGCATCGCCACCAGCGACTGCGCGATCGCCAGCCCCAGCCCGGAGCCACCCGGCGCGGACCGCGCCGGGTCGGCCCGCCAGAACCGTTCGAACAGGTGCGGCAGGTCCTGCACCGGGATGCCCGGGCCGCTGTCGGTGACCAGCACGGTGTGCGCGCCCGCCCCGGCGAGCACCGTCACCGAGACCGCCCCGCCGGCCGGCGTGTGCTGCAGGGCGTTGCCGACCAGGTTGCGCAGCACCTGCGCGAGCCGGCCGGCGTCCCCGAGCACCACCGCCGGCGCACCGCGATAGCGCAGCTCGCGCTCGGGCGCCAGGATCCGCGCGTCGGCGACCGTCTCGCCGGCGAGCACGTCCAGATCGACCGGCTCCTGCTCGACCGGCAGCCCGGCGTCGCCGCGGGCCAGCAGCGCGAGGTCGTCGACCAGTGAGCGCATCCGCACCAGCTGGGTGTCCACCCGGGCCAGGGCCGCGTCCAGCCGGCCCGGGTCGTCGAGGCCACCGCGCAGATACAGCTCCACCCAGCCGTGCGCGGCGGTCAGCGGCGAGCGCAGCTCGTGCGAGGCATCGGCGATGAACGCCCGCATCCGGTTCTCCGCGTCCTGCTGGGCGTCGAAGGCCGCGTTGACCGTGCGGGCCAGCCGGCTGATCGCCGGATCACCACGGTCGTCGCGCGGCAGCCGGCGGGTGCGGTCGCCGTCGGCCACCTGCCCGGCCCGATCCGCCATCACCCGCAGCGGGCGCAGGCCCCGGCCGACCACCAGCACCGCGGTGCCGATCAGCAGCGCGATGCTCACCGTCGCGACCGAGACCACGGTCGCGGCGACGGTGGCCACGGTCGTGGCCCGGTCCCGGTAGCCGGCGACGAACACGATCCGCGCCACGGTCAGCGTGCCGCCCTCGTCGGGCCGGTAGGTCACGGCCAGGCCGCTGGTGTCGATGGCGACGGCCAGCCGGTCCCCGCCGGCCTCGACCGGGTCCGGGGAGACCACCGCGGCCAGGCCGGCGGCATCCTGCGCGGACAAACCCTCATTGACGGTACGGCCGTCGCCGGTCACCAGCACCACCTGATAGGCCGGCCCGACGGTCTCGCGCAGCGTCGCCCGATCCAGCCGCACCCCGCCGGCGGCCCGCAGACTCGCGGCCACCCGCGCCGACAGATTCGCCAGCTGCCCGGCGTCGCGAGCGCTCAGCCACCGCGACACCACGGTGATGCCGGCCAGCGCGGACAGCCCGATCACCAGCACCGTCACGACCGACAGCGTCACGGTCAGCCGGGCCCGGATCGACCGCGGCCTCACTGCGGCTCGCGAATGCTGTAGCCGAAGCCGCGAACCGTGCGGATCAGCGCCGGGCGCCCGTCGTCGACCTTGCGCCGCAGACTGGAGACGAACCGCTCGACCAGGTTGGCGCTGCCGCCGAAGTCGTACTGCCAGAGCGCGTCCAGGATCTGCCCCTTCGACAGCACCTGACCGGCATTGATCAGCAGCAGGTGCAGCAGCCGGAACTCGGTCGGCGACAGCTCGACCCCGGCGCCGCCGCGGCGCACCACGTGCCGGCCCGGATCGAGCTCCAGGTCGGCGCAGCGCAGCACCCCGCCCGGCGCGGTCCGCTCACCACGGGCCGACCGGCGCACCAGCACCTCGATCCGGGTCACCAGCTCGACCGCGCTGAACGGCTTGGCCATGTAGTCGTCGCCGCCCAGCCGCAGGCCACGCACCTTGTCCTCGACCGCGTCACGGGCCGACAGGAACAGCACCGGCAGGTCCGGATGCTGCCGGCGGATCAGCTGCACCACGTCGAAGCCGTCCTGGCCGGGCATCATCACGTCGAGCACGACCACGTCGGCCGGGTGCTCGCGCAGCGCGGCGTAGGCCTCGGTGGCGTTCGCCGCCAGGGTCACCGCGAACCCGGCGAAGGTCAGGCCGGCGGCGAGCACCTCGCGGATCTCCTCGTCGTCGTCCACGACCAGGACCTGCACCGTCATCGACACCTACTGGTTTCCGGTCACGACAAAACCTGTGACCATCCGTACGAAATCCTGGGGTTTGTCCAAGTGGACCACATGAGTCGCGTCGATGCGGCGGTAGGTGCCCCGGCGCAGCAACGCCAGCGCCCGGGCCGCGTCGTCGCCGGTCATCGCGCCGTCGAGGGTGCCGTCGGCGAGCACGCTGAAGTTCGCCTGGATCAGCAGCGCCGGGCAGCCGACCCGGCCCAGCGCCGACGCGTGGTCGAAGCCGGCGTGCCAGCTGCCGTCGTGAAACGCCGCGCCGAAACGCGGATCGAACTGATCAAGCCCCCGCAGGAACTGCCGGACCGTGTCGTTGGGCAGCAGCCCGATCTCGACCGGCTCCCCCGGGCGCGCCCGGCGGAACTCCTTGATCGCCTCGATCAGCAGCCGGGCCGCGCCCGGGCCGACGTTCTTGTCGAAGAACGGCTTGCTGGCCCGGATCCAGTAGAGCAGGAAGTCGCCGGTCCCCTCACGCACCGCGTTGGCGCAGGTCCGGAACGAGCGGTCGGCGATCGTCCGGGCGATGCGCGGGTACTCGGCGGAGAACAGCGGCGGATCCTCCAGGACCACGCTGCGCACCAGCCGCGGCCGGTTCGCCGCCAGCCAGATCGCCAGCAACCCGCCGGAGGAGTTGCCGCTGACGTGCGCCGGCTGCCCCACCACGGACTCGAGGAAGCCGGCCAGGTCCGCGCCGATCCGCTCGGCGGTCATCGGATATCCGGCCGGGCAGACGGTACCGCCGTGACCCGGATAGTCGACGTCGAAGACGTGGAACGACTCGGCCAGCGCCGGCAGCACCAGGTGGTAGCTGTACCAGTCCATGTGCTGGGCGTGCAGCAGCACCAGCGGCGGCCCGTTGTCCGGACCCTCGGCGTAGCTGAACGCCACCTCGCCGACCCGCGCGACCCGCTGCCGGTAGCCGGCCGCCGCGATCCGCTGCCGGCCCGGATCCCGGTAGTGGTCGATCTGGTATTTGAGCACCGCCAGCCCGGTCCCGCCGGCGACCGCGGCCACCGCCGCCGCCACCCCGGCACCCAGCAGCACCCGCCGGCGCAGGGAACGCTCGCCCATCACCACCACGTCTCCGATCGTCGCCGTCGTCTCACCCCACCCATCAGAGCGGACGCGCCTTTCGGCGACTCGACGAAAAACCTGACGATCTCCTGACGGGTACGGCGTCAGCCCAGCTGATCACGGCGGCGCGTGAGGTAGGCGATCTCGGCGGTGTTGCCGGCCAGCTCGATCGCCGTGTCGTAGGCCGCCCGCGCCTCCGCGCCGCGGCCCAGCCGGCGCAGCAGGTCGGCCCGGGTCGCGAAGTAGGCGTGGTAGCCGGCCAGCCGGTCGCCGAGCCGGTCGACGATGGCCAGGGCGACGTCCGGGCCGTCCAGCTCGGCGACCGCGATCGCCCGGTTCAGCGCGACGATCGGTGACGGGTCCAGGCGGACCAGCTGGTCGTAGAGGGCGACGATCTGCGACCAGCCGGTGTCGCGCACGTCGCGGGCCGAGGTGTGCACGGCGTTGACCGCGGCCAGGATCTGGTAGCGGCCCGGCGCCACCCCGGTGGCCAGCCGCTCCAGGACCAGCTGATGTCCCTCGGCGATCAGCGCCGCGTCCCACGCCCCGCGATCCTGCTCGGCCAGCGTGACCAGCTCGCCGGTCGCCGACACCCGGGCGCCGCGGCGGGCCTCGGTGAGCAGCATCAGCGCCAGCAGCCCGGCGGTCTCGCCGTCGCCGGGCAGCAGCGCGTGGATCAGCCGGGTCAGCCGGATCGCCTCGGCGGTCAGCTCGTGCCGGACCGGGTCGGTGTCCGGCCCGGTGGCCAGGTAGCCCTCGTTGAAGACCAGGAACAGCACGGTGAGCACCCCGGCGACGCGCACCGGCAGATCCTCCGCCGACGGCACCCGGTACGGGATCCCGGCCTGCTTGATCTTGGCTTTGGCGCGGGTGATCCGCTGCTCCATCGCGGTCTCCCGGACCAGGAACGCGCGGGCGATCTCGGCCGCGGTCAGCCCGCCGACCATCCGCAGTGTCAGCGCGACCCGGGTCTGCAACGCCAGCGCCGGGTGACAGCACGTGAAGATCAGCCGCAGGCGCTCGTCGTCGACCGGGCCGGGCGGCTCATCGTCGTACCGAAGCACCTGGGCCTCTCTCTGTTTGTCATCCCGCTTGCTCTCGCGCCGGAGCCGATCGATGGCCTTGCGATTGGCGGTCGTGGTCAGCCAGGCGCCGGGATTCGGGGGTACGCCGTCGGCCGGCCACCGCTCCACGGCCGTCGCGAACGCCTCGGCCGCCGCCTCCTCGGCGATGTCGAGGTCACCGAATCGCCGGGTCAGGGCGGCGACGATGCGCGCCCACTCGCCGTGGTGCGCCCGGGTGATCGCCTCGGCGACGGTCACAGAAACGGCCGGACCTCCACCTTGCGGTTGCAGGCCCGCGAGCCCGCGGCGGCCAGCTTGAGGGCCACGTCGAGGTCGGCGGCCTCGATGATCCAGAAGCCGGCCAGGTACTCCTTCGACTCGACGAACGGCCCGTCGGTGAACAGCGTCTCGGCACCCCGGTTGTCGATCACGGTCGCCGTGGCCGGCATGCCGAGGCCGCCGGCGAAGACCCAGTTGCCGTCGGCCTGCAGGCGCTCGTTGAACACGTCGATGTCGGCCATCTCTTCGTCGGTGGCCAGGCTGTCCGAGTCGTGGACCACCGAGAACAGATATTGCATGTCAGCTCCTTCAGGCTCGTTTCATCCTCAACGAACGCCGCCTCCGCGATCCGACATCGTCCGCGAAAATATTGTCGGCCCCGCCTCAGCCGACCGTGCGCACGGCCAGGGCCGCCGCGGCGTCGCAGCCGGCCGGCACCGGGACGGGCCGCCCCCGTACCGTGACGCTCTGCCCGTCGGCGAGCCGGGCGGCCGCGGCGCCGACCAGCGCCCACCGGCGGCCGTTCTCGGTGAGCACGACACAGCCGCCGGCGGTGCCGACCGTGCCGGTCAGCACGATCGGCGCGCCGACGCGGTCCACGGGATTGTCCGGATCGCCGCGGGACCCGCCCGGCGACGGCTCGATCCGGCGGCCGGCCGACGGTGCGGTGGTGGCGGGCGCGGGAGTTGAGGTGCCGCCGCAGGCGGCCAGGGACAGGGCCAGCAGCAGGCCGAGAGCAGGACGACACTTACGCATACAGATGCGACGCATGGGCCGCTGTGCCGGTTTCCTCAATTCACACATAGACGAATCCTGATGATTGCGCCGGGTGATCCGGTCCTGAAGATTTCACCGGAGGGTTCCCGCGGGACCGCGGGACGTCCTTTGGGGAGGTTCAGGCAGTGTTGCCTCAACACAGACTCAGCATGCACCGGAGGTTCCTGGCCGCCGGAGCCGCCGTGATCACCGTGATCGGGCTCGTCCCGGCCGGCGCCGCGGCCGCGCCCGGCGACGACTCCCGTCCCGCACCATACCGGCGCCACCTGCAGGTCGCCCAGGATCGCGTAGCGCAAGCGGGCCGGGCCAAGGCCGCCCCATCCGCGGCCGACCAGGACGAGGGCGAGGATCCCGAGGAGATCGCCGAGCAGGCCGAGCAGTACGCCG
Source organism: Actinoplanes sp. L3-i22 (assembly GCF_019704555.1). NCBI lineage: Bacteria > Bacillati > Actinomycetota > Actinomycetes > Micromonosporales > Micromonosporaceae > Actinoplanes > Actinoplanes sp. L3-i22. Next base: position 4,232,133 of record NZ_AP024745.1, on the reverse strand, counting down.
AAGCCCGTTCCGCCCCGGGCATCGTCGCCCCGGGCGCCTACACCGCCGCGTGGCGCGAACTGCAGGCGATGCCCCACACCCCGGGACGCTGGCAGCCGGTCACCGACCTTCGGTACAACTCCGACGACCCGCGCTACCGCGACGTCAACAGCAACTCCTCCGGCGGCGCCGGCCTGGTCACCGGGCGCATCACCGGGCTGGCCGCCGACGACGCCGGATACGTCTGGGCCGGCGCCGCCAACGGCGGGGTCTGGCGCTCGCGCACCGGCGGCGGCCACTGGCAGCCGATCGCGGCGAACCTGCCGTCGCCGTCGACCGGCGACCTGCGCCTGGACCGGTCCGGGCGGCTCTGGTACGCGACCGGCGAGGGCAACACCAGCGCCAGCTCGTTCGTCGGCAGCGGCGTCTACGTGCTGCGCAACCCCCGCGACGGCGCCTTCTCGGTCCGCGACCGGGTGGGTGGCACCGAGTTGGAGAGCACGATCATCCGCAAGCTGCGGATCCTCGGCACCACCGCGTGGGTGGCGACCAACCGGGGCGCGTACCGCCACTCGATCACCGACCTGTCCGGGCCGTGGACGCGCGAGTTCGTCCCGAACCCGGACTTCCTGCCCGGCGGCGCGCAGGCGAGCGACCCGAATGCGCCGTACAAGAACATCATCAACGACGTCGCGGCCGATCCGGCGGACCCGGCCCGGGTGATCATCGCGGCCGGGTGGCGCAGCGGCGACACGTACAACGGCTTCTACAGCCGCGTCGGTGGCACCTGGCAGCGCGTCACGCTGGCCGGTGACATCGCCTCGGACGCCGCCGACGTCGGCACCGTGACCTTCGCCGCCGCGGCGGACGGCTCGCGCTACTACGCCATCGAGCAGTCGCCGACCCAGCTCGCCACCAACCCGGACAGCAACCTGCAGGGCGTCTACGTTTCGCGCTCCGGCTCGCCGTTCGGCCCGTGGACGCTGGCGGCCGACTATCACAAGCTGGCCGCGTCCGGCTCGGCGCTGACCGATCCGGGATACATGCCCGGCGTGCAGGCCTGGTACAACCAGTTCCTGCAGGTCGACCCGACCGATCCGGATCACGTGTACCTGGGGCTCGAGGAGGTCTTCGAGACCACCGACGCCGGGACGACCTGGACGACGCCGGGTCCGTACTGGAACTTCGGGTTCGACTGCTGGAGCATCGACCCCGGCAAGCAGACCGGCGACTGCCACCAGACCACCCACCCGGATCAGCACTCGGTGGCGATCGGCTCGCGGCACGGCAAGCCGTACGTGGTGATCGGCGACGACGGCGGCGCCTACCGCCGGCCGCTGCGCGGGTCCGCGGACGCCGCCGGGCACGCCACCGACTGGACGCCGCTCAACGACGGCACCATCGACGTGTTGCAGTACTACTCGGTCGGCGTCGGCCGGGATCGCGGCGGCGTCGCGGTCTCCGGCGGCCTGCAGGACAACGGCCAGTCCATCCTGCGCCCCGGCGACCGGGTGATGGGCTCCAACTTCGGCGGGGACGGCGGCGACACCATCGTCGACCCGGGCAACGGCTGCAACATCGCCGAGGAGTACGTCTACCTCGACGTCTGGGTGACCAACAACTGCGCGGTCAACGACGGCCGGTGGACCACCGACCCGGCCCTGGCGACCAGCTACCACGTCCCGCCGCCGGACAACGAGACCGGCGAGGCCCGGTTCATCGCCCCGCTCAACGCCGACCCGCGCACCGCGGCGACCTGGGTCGCCGGCGGCCGGCACGTCTGGCTCAACACCAAGGGGTACGCGATCCGCTCCTCCGGGGACTGGATCAACCTGTTCGACCTGGGCGCGGGGCACACCGCCACCGCCGTGGTCACCACCGGCGGCCTGGTCTACGCCGGCTGGTGCGGGCCCTGCAACAACCAGGGCTTCACCCGCGGCATCGCGGTCGGGCGCACCGACGGCACCGGATGGCACCAGCTCACCCTGCCGGTCGACGGCACCATCCCGAACCGCTTCATCTCCGGCTTCGACGTCGACCCGGCGAACCCGCGGCACGTGGTCGTCGCCATCAACGGCTTCTCGCGCCGCTGGACCGAGGGGCCCGGCGCCGGGATCGGCCACGTCTTCGAGTCCACCGACGCCGGCGAGCACTGGAGCGACATCTCCGCGAACCTGCCCGACATCCCGGCCGACTCGCTCAAGCTGGTGCGCGGCGGCGGCCTGGTGGCGGCCACCGACAACGCGGTCTTCTACCGGCCCCCGCACGCGCGCGGCTGGTCCGTGCTCGGCCGCAACCTGCCCACCACGACCACCCTGCAGATCCGCACCGATCCGGACGGGCGGCGCCTGTACGCGGCCACCCACGGGCGCGGCATCTGGTCCTACGACCTGCGGCAGCTCCCGCACTGACAGGTGACCCGGGTGAGGTCGGCTCGGCAGAAGGGCCGATCTCATCCGCCGGGCATGATGCGCGCCGATCGACGGAGGCCGACGCTTGGCCGCATGCCCGGCTACCCGCTCATCGCCGACCACGGCCTCATCGGAGATCTCCAGACCGCGGCGCTGGTCGCCACGGACGGGACGATCGACTGGTTCTGCGCTCCCCGGTTCGACTCACCGAGCGTCTTCGGCGCCCTGCTCGATCACGAGCGGGGCGGGCACTGCCGGGTGCGCCCCACCGTGAACGTGTTCAACACCAAGCAGCTCTACTTCCCGGACACCGCGATCCTGGTCACCCGCTTCATGACCGAGGACGGCGTCGGCGAGGTCATCGACTTCATGCCGGGCGCCGGCGGCGAGGTCGCCTCGGGCACCCACCGGCTGGTCCGCATCATGCGGTGCGTCCGGGGCCGGATGACGTTCGCGATCGAGATCGCTCCCCGGTTCGACTACGGACGGGAACCACACGAGACCCACGTGGCCGAGGACGGCGTCGTCTTCCAGGGCAGCCGCACCTCGATGACGGTCAACCTGGTCCGCGAACCCGAGGACGACCGCCGGGCCCGCACGCTGCTGGACACCGACGGCGACCTGCACGCCGAGCTGTCCCTGGAGTCCGGGCAGATGCGCGGCATGGTGCTGCAGACCGGCGTCGCCGGGCCGCTGCGCCCGGTCCGGGTGGCCGAGGCCCAGCGGCTGTTCGACGACACGGTCGCCTTCTGGCGGGCCTGGCTGGGCAAGTCCACCTACTCCGGCCGCTGGCGCGAGATGGTCAACCGCTCGGCGATCACCCTCAAACTCATGACGTACGCACCCAGCGGCGCCCTGATCGCGGCACCGACCGCCGGGCTGCCCGAACAGATCGGCGGCGAACGCAACTGGGACTACCGCTACACCTGGGTCCGGGACGCGTCCTTCTCGGTGTATTCGCTGCTCGGCCTGGGTTTCACCGAGGAGGCGGCGGCTCTGGGCGGCTGGCTGCGCGACCGGGTCGACGAGGACCGCGATGCCAAGAACGGCAGCGGTCCACTCCAGATCATGTACCGCGTCGACGGCTCCAGCGATCTGACCGAGGAGGTGCTCGACCATTGGGAGGGCTACCGCGGATCCTCCCCGGTCCGCATCGGCAACGCCGCCTCCGACCAGCTGCAACTCGACATCTACGGCGAGGCGCTGGACAGCGTCTACGCCGCCGACCGGAACGGGGTCGCGGTCGGCCACCACGGCTGGATGCGCGTTGGTGAACTGCTCGACTGGGTGACCGAGAACTGGGACCAGCCCGAGGAGGGCATCTGGGAGACCCGCGGCGGGCGGCAGAACTTCACCTACGGCCGGCTGATGTGCTGGGTCGCCCTGGACCGCGGCATCCGCCTGGCGACCAGGCACGGGCGCCCGGCCGCGCTGGAGCGCTGGCAGCAGGCCCGCGACGCGATCTACCACCAGATCATGGACCGCGGCTGGAGTCCGACCCGGCGGGCGTTCCGGCAGCACTACGACACCGACGTGCTCGACTCGTCGCTGCTGCGGATGTCCACGACCGGGTTCATCGCCCCGACCGATCCGATGTGGCTGTCCACGCTGCAGGCGATGGACGCCGAACTGGTCACCGACAGCCTGATGTACCGCTACGACCCGTCGGCGTCACCGGACGGTCTGCGCGGCAGCGAGGGCACCTTCTCGCTGTGCACGTTCGCCTACGTCACCTCGCTGGCCCGGGCCGGCCAGCTCGACAAGGCCCGGGTGACATTCGAGAAGATGCTGACGTACGCCAATCACGTCGGTCTCTACTCGGAGGAGATCGCGCTGACCGGCGAGCAGATCGGCAACTTCCCGCAAGCCTTCACCCACCTGTCCCTGATCGACGCCGCGATCACCCTCGACCGCCTCCTCGACCGCTCACCCGCCGCCGATGAGCTGGGCTGACCCGCGCCCGGCCACGATCACCCCGCCACGGCCGTGACGACGGCGCCGGGCTGGCGGGAGCGGTACGTCACGGTGCAGGGACGTCGCGTCTTCGTGCGCCTCGGGCCCGAGGTGCCGGGCACGATCCCCCTCGTACACGTGCATGGCTTCGCGGTTTCCGGGACCTATCTGATGCCGACCGCCGAAGCGCTCGCGCACCGGGCCACCAGTCTGGTCCCGGACCTGCCCGGCTACGGCCGCAGCCGAGGCTGGGGACACGTGCTGGGCATCTCGTCGCTGGCCTGGGCGCTGCTCGAGACGCTCGACGCGCTCGGCCTCGCCCGGGCGACCCTGGTCGGCAACTCGATGGGCGCGCCGGTCTGCCTGGAAGTCGCGCACAGCGCCCCCGAGCGGGTGGCCGGCATCGTGCTGGCCTCGCCGGCCGGCGGCGTGCACAACCAGCCGCTGGCCCGGGCCCTCGGCCAGTTGGTGCGCGACGCCTGGCGCGAGAGCCCCCGGATGGTCCGCGTCGTGCTGCCGGACTATCTGCGCTTCGGGCCGCTCAACGCGCTGCAACTGTTCAGCGAGCTGATGCGGTTCCCGTCGCTGGAACGCATTCTGCGCACCCCGGTGCCCACCCTGGCCGTGCTCGGCTCCCGCGATCCGCTGATGCCGCCGCTGTGGCGGGTGCGGGAGGTGGGCCGGCTCGCGCCGCCACGGGTCACGATCGCGGTCATCGAGGGCGCGGCCCACGCGATGAATTTCAGCCATCCCGGCGAGCTCGCCCACATCATCGGCTGCTGGCTCGACGGCCGCGACATCACCGACGACCCTGATCAGCCCGGCATCGCCCAGATCCTGCGCCTCGACGTCGGCGACTGACCCGGCTCGCGGGGCGCGTATCTCACCCCTGGCGGGCGGTGCCCCGATCGCCGTACGGGTCCAGAGTGGCAGCGAATACACCTCGATCGCAGGGACTATCGATGGACGACACCTACCCGTACCAGGCGGCACGCCTCGCCGCCCAGGGCCACACCCTGTTCGCCCGCACGATGGGCTACGTCTCGGCCACCACCGGCCTGTTCGCCCTCGGTGCCTACCTCGGCCGCGACCTGCCCGGCGGCGCGGCCTTCCTCGCCTACCTCGCGTCGTTCGCCGTCCTGATCGCCATGCAGTTCACCGTCCGCCGGTCCCAGCCGGCAACGGTCGCCCTGCTCGGCGCGTTCGGGCTGCTGATGGGCGTCGCGGTCGCGCCGACGCTGGTCTACTACGCCAGCGCCGACCCGCAGGCACTCTGGCAGGCCGGCGCCGCCACCGCACTGTTCGTCGCCGGGTTCGGCGCGGCCGGATTCGCCACCCGCCGTGACCTCACCGCGCTCGCCCGGATCTGCTTCTGGGCGCTGGTGGCCCTGATCGGCTTCGGCATCCTGCTGATCTTCGTGAACATCCCGAACGGTGCGCTGATCTACTCCGTACTCGGGCTGGTGATCTTCGCGGGTTTCATCATGTTCGACTTCCAGCGGCTGCGGCGCTCGTCCGACGTCGCATCGGCACCGCTGCTGGCGGCCTCCATCTTCCTCGACATCCTCAACGTCTTCCTGTTCTTCCTCCGGATCTTCCGGGGCGGCAACCGCTGACCCCGGCCCTGCCGCCGAGGCGAGCGGCCGGTGCGGCGTCCCACGGCGTCAGGACGTCCGGAGGCTCAACCAGATCCCGTAGCCGGCGCAGAGGGCGACCCAGCCGAGCAGGGCGGAGACGAATCCGGCCAGGCGCGGCATCTCCCACCGGCGGGTCAGGTACGCGCAGAGCGGCACCGCCACCAGCAGGCTCGGCGCCAGCACCAGAGCCGTGGTCACGAGCACCGACGGCACGTCGGCCGGCGCCGTCGGGCAGAACATGCCGCCGCACTTCTCCAGGCGGCCGTTGACCTCGGTGTAACCCGGCATGCTGCCGGCCGTCGACGCGTTGACCACCGCGGCAAGGGCGCCCGGCAGGCACCAGACCACCGCGTACCAGACGGCAAGCGCCGTGAAGGCACGCCTGGTCCGGACCGGTTCCATGATCGACAGCGTAGTTCGGGCCCGCCATCGGAGCGCCCGCCGGCTGCGGCGGCGCTACGCGGGCGCCCCGAGCGGCGGTGCGGTGAAGCCGCCGAACTCGCGTTCGAGCAGCTCGGCGAAGCGGATCGGGGTGTGGTCCTCGAACAGCGGGCCGATCAGCTGGACGCCGATGGGCAGCCCCCGCGCCGAACGGGCGACCGGCACGGCAGTCGACGGCAGGCCGGGCGCCGTCGCGATGCCGCCCCACGCCAACTGGTCGAGGTAGTCGTGTTGCGCGCCGTCGATCGGGAGCGTGCGCATCCGCATCGGCTCTCTGTGGTCGTGCGGGAAGGCCGGGGTCGAGGACACCGGCGCGATCACGACGTCGACGTCGGTGAACAGCCCGGCCCACTGGGCCCGCTGCACCGCGCGGACGGTGTCGGCCGCGACCCAGTCACGATGGCTCAGGACCACACCCCGGGCCCGCTCGGCGGACAGCGACGTGTCCGACGGGTCGAGGCCGGCCGCCGCCGTCACGGCCGCCGCGTAGACCTCGGGCGGGAAGCCGGCCGCGAGGCTCGCCTGGAGCAGGCGCATGTAGGAGCGGGCGCCCTCGGCCAGATCGGGCAGGTGCCGGCTCTGCCGCCGCACCGTCACCCCGGCCGCCGCCAGCCGCGTGGCCAGCTCGTCGATCGCGGCGCTCACCTCGGACGAGACCGGGACCAGCGGATGCGCGTCCAGAACCAGGACCCGGAACGCGCCCAGGTCGTCGTGCCGGGCCGGACGCAGCGCGGTCCGGTAGGCCAGACCGAGGCCGGCCTCGTCCGCATCGGCGAGCAAGCGAACCATCATCGCGAGGTCGGCCGCGCTGCGCGCCATCGGCCCGACCACGCCCAGGTCGCCGCCGAGCTCGGGCAGCGGCGGGGTGCCCGGGAACGTGTGCCCGCGCAACGGGAGCAGGCCGATCGAGGGTTTGTGCGCGTACACCCCGCAGAAGTGCGCCGGCACCCGCAGCGAGCCGCCGATGTCCGAACCCATCGACAGGGCGCCGAAACCGGCGGCGAGGGCGGCGGACGAACCGCCGGACGAGCCACCCGGCGTGCGTCCGAGGTCCCACGGGTTGTTCGTGGTGCCGTAGATCGCGTTGTAGGACTGGTAGTCGCCGAGCGCGAGCGGCACGTTCGTCTTGCCGAGGACGACGGCACCGGCCGCTCTGAGCCGGGCGACCACGACCGCGTCGGCGGCCGCCACATTGTCCTTGAACGGCGGGAAACCCCAGGTCGTGGGCAGCCCGGCGATGTCGATCGAGTCCTTGATGGTGATCGGGACGCCGAGCACCGGCCCGGCCTCGCCCCGGGCGCGCGTCGCGTCGGCCTCGCCCGCGGCCGCTAGTGCCCGGTCGAAGTCGGGCACGCAGATCGCGTTGATGTCGCCGTCGAGCCGTTCGATCCGGGCGATCACGGCGGTGGTGAGCTCGACCGCCGAAACCTCACCCTTCTCCATCGCCGCGGCCAGGTCCGCCGCCGTCGAGTACGCGTAGTCGGTCATGCCCACAGCCTGCCCCATCGCGGCCACAGCCGAGCTGAACGAGTCAGCCAGCCGACCCAGGTGTGCGCAGGGTTGCGTGTTCTCATGCTCATCGTGTCGGGGCGACGTTGCCCTACAGTTCCCCGAGCCCGGCGCCCACGGCTGCGGCAATGCGACGTGCCGTGCCGTGTCCGGCAGCGCTTCGCCCGCCACCGGCGGCAACGTCTCGATCGGGGCCAGCAGCTCGGCCGGTCTCCAGCTGTCCCGCCCGGTGATCCTGCCTGAGTCGAGCAGATCGGCGTCGGTGAGCTCGGCGATGGCTGCCGCGGTCACCAGCGCCACCACTGCCGACGAGATGTCACGCCGGGCATCTGCGCTGTAGGAGACCTCACCACCGATGCCTGTCCGGCTCCCGTCGACGTAGCAGTCGTGAATCGGGTCGGCCAGCGCCATAGTGGCCCAATGCCTCCGAGGATCGAGCCAACCTCGATCAGGGGACCAGGCGATGCACCTACCGAACGGCCGAACGGTTGCGCCCAGACCCAGACATGAGGTGACCCCGGTGAAGTACCTGATCCGCGACAGGGACGGCAAATACCCGACCCTGGCAGCGTCAGGTCTGTTCACCCGCGGTCCGGTGACGTGCGCCGATGGCGGCGACCGCGGTCCGCTCAGCGTCAGGCCGGGATCCTCCGGGGGCGGGTGGCCCAGAGCAGGACGTTCATCAGGTCCACGACCGAGTCGGCGCGGGGTGCTTCGATCCTCGGAGGTGCGGCGCCGAAGTCGCTGAGATCGGCCTCGGTGGTGACCATGTTGAGCCGGACCGGGTAGGGCTCGCCGGTCGCGGCGACGATGATGGAGTCGAAACTCCCTCTGATGCCGAAGGTGAAGGCGGGCTGGCCGGCGAACTCTGTCGGTCCGCCCTTGACGACCGTGTCGATGCCGTCCAGGTCAGCGATGACCGCTGCCGGGCGGAACACGGCACCGTAGGAGGGAACCTTGGCCGTGTCGACCCATCGGTCGCCCACGTGCTCGACGATCGCGGCGGCCCCGGCCTTGTCCACGGTCTTGCCGAAGGCCTCGTCCCACCAGGCCGCGTCCGGTCGGATGTAGTACCGGCCGCCGACCGACAGGATCTCGGCCCGGCCCTTCGCCGGGCTGCCTTTGTGCGGTTTCAGTGTGCCGACGAAGTCGGCACCGGCGGTGCGGTATTCGGCGCAGTCCCACGGTCCGTCGATGCGATGGCCGCGGCAGCCGTCGAAACGGAACGAGGTCGCTTCTCGCAGCAGGGTTTGGGCCCGCTTCAGCGTCTGGTCAGGAGCGGCGATGTCGACGCCGTTGCTGGACGGCGCCACCGACACCGGCGCCACGGACGCCGGCGGGGACGAGGGCTCGGCGGGATCCGGCGCCTGGCAGGCGGCCAACAGCAGGCCGGCCGTCAGCGCGGCCGTGCACAAACCCCATGGCCGATTCTTCATCGTTCGGCCCCCCAAGATCGATGTCGGGGACTATAGATGCCGCCGATGACAGGAGTCGATCCGAATCTCGGAGGCTTCGGTGATCGGCTCGGGTAGCGGGACCAGTGGCCGGGCGTTGCCGAGGCCCTGATGTGGGCGGTGTTGCGTAGCACGCGCAGCAGATGCCGCTGGTTGAGATCAAGGTTTGGTCGAGGAGCTCGCGGCGGCAGGTCCGGGCCCAGCTCGTCGTGCGAGCCGACCCGGTCAGCGCGGTGCCCTCAACTGCCGCCGACCGGGCGCCGGCTCCGTGCGTTGACGGCTTCCTGATGGGCTGCTGTCAGTGCGGAAAGATCTGAGGCGTGCGAACGGTGATCGCATCGCGGAACGTCTCGATCCGTGTCGCCACTTGACACATGTCGACGGTTTGTTCGATGCGATCGAGGTAGAGGCATCGGTCGGCCAGCTTGCCCAGATCGACCGTGAAGTAAGCGGCCATCAATGCGTTGACGAACAGCGTGCTGCCGGCGGTCCGGCGGGTGAACTGCACGTCGCCGAAAGCTCCTTGGGTTGCCGCGGCGATCTGGCCCTGCACGATACTGGGCCGTATCGGAGTCGCCCGCTGAGCGTCAGCGACGGCGTCGCGGTACAGCACCGCCTCCCGGCTGGCGCCGGGGATGGATAGTGCGCCCAGATAGCCGCCGTCACGGTCAAGAGCGGCGAGGTTCTCCAGGACCTGGCTGTGGACGACCCCGTGGTAGGCGTCGATGCCGAAGCCGAGGCAGCTCACCAGCTTTATCGGTACGTCCACGCCGGCGACCGCGGCCAGGCTGGTGATGTCCTCCACGGGCGTACCCAGGCCGGTCTCGTCGCCACGCAACAAAATGTCCGGGCCGCCGTCGATCAGCACGATCGCGTCGATGCCGAGTTCGGCGGCCAAGTGCCGATAGGCGGCCCGCAACGGTTGTACGCCGGTCTTGGCGAAGGCATACACCGTCGACGGGAGATCGTGGGCGGCCAGCCAGCGGGCAAGGGTCCTTTCCGGGAAATAGTCATCTGGTCCGTTGGTGTCCGGCGCGACGACGGCCACATCGGGTGCCAGCCATGCGTCCAGGTCCAACATCTCCAGCGGGGTGAACGACAGATTCGCCAGGTGTACCGCAATGCCGCGGTTCCACAGCGTGATGGCCAACGGTAAGGCGCCGTATACGTCGAATCCTCCGCCGGCGCCGGCTAAGAGCACGCTGCGAGTTCCCTCTAGAGCGGCGAACAGCGGCGGTACGTCCAGGGGACTCGAAGTCGTTCCGCCCGACGGGCTGAAGGACGAGGCAGCGAAGGCGTTCACCTAGCCATGATCCTCCAGCGCACAAGTCGTAGTCCGGGTGGTGCCCGACGGTGGCGGTTGGCTACTGGGCGCGGGTGCTACCGGGATCAGCTGGTGAAGGTGTTGGCTCGCGCTCAGCCCAGGGGTCGCCGCGCGCCCGCTCCTGGCCAGGTCGAAGGCTCGCTCAGACCGCCGCGCCGGTGGCATGCCTGCGCAGCCGCTCGGCCAGCGGCGCCAGTTCCTGGTGGCCGAGTGGTTCGGCGAACCTTACGGCTCGGCCGTAACGGTTGACGATCCGGCACAGCACGCGCCGCCGCCCGAAACCGGCGGTGACGTATGGTCCGGTGGCTCCCTGGATCTCGGTCACGTCCGTCCAGCGTGCCACGCGGGCCGCACGGCCCAGCGACGTCGTGACGACGTAACCCTTCTCGTAGAGATAGAAGGCGCGCCGGGTCAGGCTGCCGATCATGCCCGCCGCGAGCCAGACGAGCAGCGCGATCAGCGCCGCGAACAGCGGTACGGTGACCGCCCACACCGGCTTCGAGTTGCCGGCGACGAGTATCACGGTCAGGCCGATCAAGTAGCTGCCCAGCAGCGCCAGCCATAGTCCGTAGGCGAACGCGTAGCCCTTGGCGTTGGGGTGACGCATCCGGACGATCAGCACGCCGAGTTCCGCGCCCTCCGCGCCGGTCTGCACCTTCGCCGGAATTGCCGTCATGTTCTCCCCCGATCCGGCCCCCGATCGGGGACGCAGCACAAAGAGATCACAGTGCACCTGCGAAGCGCCAGACCGATCGTGCGCGTCGGCCGCCTCCGCAAGCACTTGCCTTGTCACCGGCGTGGCCGTCTCGATCCGCCGTAGAGGTGGACTCGGCGGTCGACATCGTGGTCCGGCCGACGTGCGACGAACCCGTCGGTCTTCATCTCGCCGTTCGCGATCAGTATCAGCCAGTCCTCGTAGTACCAGCTGGGATCGCAGGCGCAGGTGGTGGCGGTGAAACGAAAGTTCGCCCGATACCGGCCGAGTTCCCCGGGCTCGAGCGCGAAGAGACGGGCCGGGCCACTCTGCCGCGGATAGGCGGCCCAGCCCGGCAACCGGTCGACGACCAACCTCCCGCTCTCCACCGACAACCACAGGTCGAGGTCCTTGGCTCGATCCAGGCCACCACCGACCACGCCGTCACGACGTGCGTACCGGGTCGCCTCATCCGCGAGCACGTCGTGAATGACCACATCACCGGCCGGCATCGACGGCGGAAGCACCGCGGCGCGGCACAGACCCCGCCGGGCGTTCGCCGCCGGCGCTCCGCGTGCTGCCGCACTCCAGCGCACGCGCACCCGTTGAATACTGATCACGGTTCACCCTGACGCGCCAGGCCACCGGACCGCCAGCTGTTATCCGGATCTACGGCCGAGTAGCGCGGCGGAGCGAGCACTCGCCCAGCGAAGCTAAGTGCTTCAGTTCGTAAGTCCTTCGGGGGTTGACGGTTCGGTGCTGGGATGCGGCCAGTCGGTGATCGGATTGATGAGGACCTCGCAGACGAAGTCGAGGGCGTCTTCGGTGGTGCCGCTGAACCAGTACTGGGCTTCGTAGGTGTTGTTGCTGGCCCGGTAGGTGGCCAGGCTCCAGCGGTGGGCGGAGCCGCTGTAACGCAGTCTCATCACCGGTAGCTGCTGCCCGCCGGTCAACTCGACGCTGACGTAGGCGAAATGGCCGTGGTAGCGCACGTGCACTGCGGCCAGCTGTGGCCATCTCTGCTTGGCCTGTGCCCGCAGCCGCTGGGGCAGGGACGTCTTGGTGGAGGCAGGAATGACCGGCATAGGGTCACATCCTGCCTCTGCGGCGTGTCCTGCCGGGCCGCGGCACGCCCGTCCGGCATTCTCGACCGGCCCTCAAGCGAGATCATCTTCGATGGAAGCTGGCCGGTGCCCGTCCCTCACGCACGCCCGATCACCCTGACTGCCGCGGAACGACGCACGCTCACCGCTCTGGCCTACTCGCACACCGCCGCATATCAGCAGGTCATCCGAGCCCGGATCGTTCGCGATGCGGCCCGCGGACACTCCAATGACGCGATCGCTCGCCGGCACGATCTCTCGGTCGACACGGTACGGCGCTGGCGCGGCCGGTTCGCCGACGAAGGCTTCGCCGGCCTCGCGGACCGGTCCCGCCCGGGACGGCCGCCGCGGCTCACTCCGGTCCAGGTCGCCGAGGTCACGGCCCTGGCCTGCCAGCTTCCGGCCGAAACCGGCATACCCCTGTCAAAATGGAGCTGCCCGGAACTGGCCGGCGAAGCCGTCGACCGCAACATCGTCACAGCGATCTCCGCGTCGACCATCCGGCGGATCCTCGCCCGGGACACGATCAAACCCTGGCAGCATCAGTCCTGGATTTTCATCCGCGACCCGCAGTTCGCCGTCAAAGCGAACCGGGTGCTCGGCCTCTACGCCCGCGAATACGACGGCGTCGCGCTCGGTTCCGACGAGTACGTGATCTCCAGCGACGAGAAGACCAGCATCCAAGCCCGCTGCCGTTGCCACCCCACCCTGGCACCCGGCGTCGCCCGCATCATGCGGGTCAACCACGAGTACCAGCGCAAAGGCGCGCTGGCTTACCTGGCCGCCTACGACGTCCACCAGGCCCAGGTGTTCTCCCACCGCAACGCGAAAACCGGCATCCTGCCGTTCATGACCTTGGCCGAGCAGGTCATGACCCGCGAGCCTTACGCCTCGGCGAAACGGGTGTTCTGGGTCGTCGACAACGGCTCATCGCATCGTGGTCAGGCCGCGTCCGACCGCCTCACGAAACGGTTCCCGAACGCGGTCATGATTCATACCCCGATCCACGCGTCATGGCTGAATCAGGTCGAGATCTACTTCTCGATCATCCAGCGCAAAGTCCTGACCCCCAACGACTTCACCAGCCTTGAACAGGTCGAAAACCGGCTCACCGCCTTCGAGCAGCGCTACAACGCGACTGCCCGGCCCTTCAGATGGAAGTTCACCCCGGTCGACCTCGAGAGCCTGATGGCCCGGATCGAGCGACACAAACAGAAAGAGCAGAACCTCCAGCAACCCGCCGGCTGCGATCACCAGCCTGCCGCACTGGCCCTGGCCGCATAACCCCCGAAGGACTTACGAACTCAAGCACTAAGGACCGCCGGGGCCGGCGTGGCCGATGAGTTCTTCCGCGCTCGGATGATCGCCCTCCGAGGCCCGGGTGGCGGCAGTAGCGTGATCTTGTGACGGGACTGCGAGCGCCGATCGTGGCCGGGCTGGTCGTGGCGGTCGGTGTGGGGTTCGGGGCGGCGTGGGCCTGGCGGGATCACACGGCCGCGCCTCGGCGGATCAAGGGCACGGTGACCTGGTCGAACGAGGACGCTCAGCGGCTCGTCTTCGAGGCCGGCAAGAGCGCGGACAGCGGGGAGTATCAGACGGCGATCACCGAATGGGTGGACGCGAAGCAGGTCCGTACGGTCGGTCACTGGCCGAGCTGTCTGGCGCCGAAGAAGGGTTCGCTGGTCCGCACCGATCGGCGCCCCGCCGAGATCGACGTGATCTCCGCCGAGTTGTCCGGAGCCACCTACCGCGTCGTGGTCGCCATCCACTGTCTGTGAGCAGCTGACCTACGCCGAAGCCGCCCCGGACCCGCCTGCGGAAATACTGTTGGCGTCCGCCGCGGCCCGGACGAATTCCAGCACCCGCGCGGTCGTGTTGGCCGGCAGCCACACCGGGCCGCGCTCGATCGGCGGCGCGTCGCGGATCGGCAGGTAGGCGATGTCCGGCCGCGGATGGTAGGCCCGGGTCAGCTCGCCGACCGGCAGCACGCCCCGGCCCAGCGCGACCAGCGACAGCATCTCGGTGAACGTGCGCCCGGCCGGCCCGCGCGGCACGGGCCGCCCGGACGGGGTGCGGTCGGGCGTGCGGTCGCGCTTGAACTCGGCCGAGGTCATCTCCGGGTATTGGATCACCGGCCGCTCGGCGAGCACCTCCAGCGACACCGACTCGCGGCCCGCCAGGGCGTCGGTGGCGGCCACCGCCAGCATGCGCCGCTCCACCATCAGCGCCGGGCCGCAGGACATGCCGTCGAACGGGTACGCGGCGATCAGCACGTCGATCGAGCCGTCGAGCAGGCTGGCCCGCGAGTTGTAGAGCTGCACCTCGTGCACCTCGACGTCGCAGTCCGGGTAGCGCGTGGTGAACAGGGCGACCGCTTTCGACAGCACCGGCGCGACGTACTCGCCGAGGAACGCCACCCGCAGCCGGCCGGTCACCCCGCGCCCGGCGCTGACCGCGCGCAGCACGGCCGCGTCCATCTGCTCGACCAGCGGCGCCAACTCGTCGGCCAGCTGCCGGCCGATCGCGGTGATCCGGACCTGCCGGCTGGTGCGCTCGAACAGCGGGGCGCCGATGCGCCGCTCCAGCTTCTTGATGACGTGGCTGATCCGGCCGGTGGTCACCCGCAGCCGCTCGGCGGTACGCCCGAAGTGCAGCTCGGTGGCGAGCGTCAGGAACGTCTCGACCTCGTGCCGCTCCAGCACGCCGCCCCCCTTCGTTGACTCACGGTCAACGATCGTATGCCGATGGTGTCTTGGTCGGCGCGGCCGATCCGGGAATCGTCAACGGCATGAGCATCGTGCGGATCACCGAGTTCGACCATCTCGTCCTCAACGTCGAGGACATCGAGCGTTCCCTGTCGTTCTACTGCGGGGTGCTGGGCCTGGCCCCGGTCCGGGTCGAGCAGTGGCGGGACGGCAAGGCCGGCTTCCCGTCCGTGCGGGTCACCCCGGACACCGTCATCGACCTGGTCCGGCGCGAGCGGGCCGGCTCCAACGTCGACCACATCTGCCTGGTCGTCGCGCCGCTGGACTGGGCGCAGGTGATCGCCTCCGGGGTGTTCACCGTGCTGGAGGGGCCGGTCGGGCGGTACGGCGCCCGCGGCGACGCCATCTCGATCTACGTTCAGGATCCCGACGGCAACACCGTCGAGCTGCGCTGGTACCCCGAGGATGCCGGCTGATCGTCGAGCGCAACCGTCGGCATGGCGCGGGAGAGTGCGGATTCGGCGTCCGGGACGCCCAGTTCGACGTACGTCGCAATCGCTTGTTGCCGTTGAATTTCCGCCTCGCCGGGGTGACCGAGCGCGCTCAGGCACCGGCTGATCCCGTGGTGAGCGTGCGCCCGGGCCACCCGGTAGTCGACATTCGTCGTGAGTTCCAAGGTCTGCCGGAAATGCGTGCGCGCGACCTCGAATTCATGCAGATCGCTGTGGATCGCGCCCAGCACATTGTGGGTCTCGGCCAGATCCACCGGGTCGGGAATGTCGTCGAGAATGGCCAGCGCCGCGTGCGCGGGTTTCAGTGCCGCGCGCGGATCGCCGGACCGCCGGACCGCCTCGGCGAGCCGGTGCAGATAGTCGGCCTCGAAGCGCCGGTCCTCACCCTGGCGGGCCAGCTCCAGGCTCTGGCGAAGCAGCCCGATCGCGCTGTCGTGGTCGCCCAGCTGGCTGTGGGCGGTGCCGCGGCGGCTGAGCACCGCGCTCGCCTGTCGCAGGTTCGCGAACCCGTCGAGAGGCAGCGCGGCCCGATCCGCGGCCTCGATCGCCTCCCGGTCGCGGCCGAGCCGGCTCAGCGCGTCCATGAGCACGGTCAGGGCCACCGCTTCCCGCCACACCTCGCCCCGCTCACGGTTGAGCTCCATGCTGCGGGTGGCGTACGTGACGGCATCGGTGAACGGCCCGATGTGGTTGCTCAGATCGGCCTTGTGGATCAGCGAGCGGTTGACGCTGTCGTGATCGCCGGAGAGCGCGGCCTGGGCGGTGCCCTGATCGAGGAAGTCGAGTGCGATCCGGTACCGGCCCAGCACCTTGTGCATCAGGCCGACGTCCAGCAGGCAGGCGGACCGCACCGCGGACGGGGTGCCGGGCCCGCACGCGGCCAGCGCGATCGTGAAGACCTCCAGGCTCGCCGCGAGCTGACCGTTCTCGTACAGCAGCGAGCCCACGTTGCGGGCGAGCTGCCAGCCCTCGCCGCCGGCCCGGTGCTGCGCGGCGAGCCGGGCGAGCGCCGGGAGGTTGGCGTGTTCGGCGTCGACCCACGACCGGACCTCGGACGTCCTGGACAACCGCGGGACGGCGCCGGGCAGGTACCGCGGGCTCGCGCCGAGGCGCGGCCGGCTGGGGTTGTCCAGCTCGATGGCCAGGTAGGTGACGTGCAGGTAGTAGTCCAGCAGGCGGTCGTATGCGGCCGACCGACGCGAAACCGGCTCATCGGCTTCGACACTGGCCCGGGCGAAGTCGCGCACCAGGTCGTGCAGCCGGTACCGGCCGGGCAGATGCGCAATCAGCAGGTGTATGTCGCACAGGGCGTCGAGCAGGTGCTCGGCCTCGTCCGCGGGCAGGCCGGCCAGCGCCGCCGCGGCGAAGACGTCGATGTCGGCGCCCGGATGCAGGCCGAGCAGACGGAACATGCGCTGCTCAGCCTCGACAAGATGCTGATATGACAGCGCGAAGGCGGCGGTGACGCCCCAGTCCTCCGCCTGCAGCAGCTTCGCCCGGCCACGGTCATCGGTCAGCCGCTCGACCAGATCAAAAACCTTCCATTGCGGACGTACGCGTAGCCGGGCGGCAGCGATGCTGATCGCGAGTGGCAAATGGCCGCAGAGCTGGACCGCCTTGACGACCGCCAGTGGTTCGGCCGCGCACCGGTCCGGCCCGGCGACCGCACGGAACAGGGCGACGGCGTCGTCCGGAGGCAGCGTGTCCACCGACAGCACCTCCGCGCTGGTCAGTCCGGCCAACCGGCGCCGGCTGGTGATCATGACGGCGCAGCTGGCCGAACCCGGCAGCAGCGGCATGACCTGGGCGGAATTCAGCGCGTTGTCGAGGACCACCAGGACCCGCCGGTCGGCGAGCTCGGCCCGCCACATCGCGGCCTTCTCGTCCAGGCTCTGCGGGATGCGGGCGTCGGAAACCCCGACGGCGCGCAACAGTACGTCGAGGGCCTCGCCGGCGGTCAACGGATCGCGGCCGGCGGTGTGCCCGTGCAGGTCCACGAACAGCCGGCCGTCACCGAAGCGCCCGGCGAGCCGGTGTGCCGCATGCACCGCCATGGCGGTCTTGCCGACCCCGGACATGCCGTCGATGGCCTGGATCACGGTCACGCCGCCACCGTCCGCGAGGGACATCAGCCGGTCCAGTTCGGCCCGGCGGCCGGTGAAGTGCCCGACGTCCCGGGGCAGATAGTTGCGCGGCGGCACGGCCTGGTAGTTCAGCGCCGGGTCGGCGGCCAGGATCCGCCGGTACCGGTCCTGCAGCTCGGGGCCGGGATCCACCCCCAGGTCCTCGGCTATCGTGTGGCGAATCCGCTGGTAGCACACCAGCGACTCGGCCACCCGGCCGGTGCGGTACAGCGCCAGCATCAGCAGGCCGGCCAGTGGCTCGCACAGCGGATACCGATCGGGTTCGGCGCTCAGCTGTTCGGCGACGGCGGCGTGCGAACCCAGCTCGAGAGAGATCTCGGCCCACGCGATCACTGCCGACAGCCGTCTGGCCTCGAGCTTGCCCGCGGCTGCCGAGACGGTTCGACCCCCGACGCCGGCAAGAGCGGGCCCGCGCCAGATCGCCAGCCCGGCCCGCAACGTCTCGGCGGCGTGCATCAGATCGTGGCGGGTCCGGGCCGCATGCGCCTGAGTCAGGCAGTGCTCGAATCGCCCGGCGTCCACCTGCTCGGCCGGGACTCGCAACACGTACCCGGGGCCGGCCGCCGACAGCGCTTGACCCACCGGCGTACGCCGCAGCGCGGAGACCGCGTTCTGGATCTGCTTGCGGGCCGTGGCCGGTGGCTCGCCGTCCCACACCGCATCGACCAGCTCATTCAGCGAGACCACCCGGCCGGCGTTGAGCACCAGAGTGGCGACGATACGCCGCTGCTTCGTCCCGCCGAGCGCTGTCCGGCTGTCGTGGTCGCGGACTTCGAGCGGCCCGAGGATCCCGAACTCCATGCCGCTCCCCCACCCGGATCAACCTCCCGGCCAGTCTACGAGGAGCACCGAGGACAAAACGATGACGGCATCGGCCACGATGGACACACGCGAGCGAATGTCACGCCGGAGGCATGACCTGCCACGCGCACGGAGCCGAATCATCGGGGGCCCATTTCGCCGGCGAGCGCCGGCCATGTGGGTCGGCGTCCGGAGCACCGTGCCCAGGTCGCGCGACCGGCGTGAATTGGCGGGGCCGGGCTCGACACGGCGAGCGGCCGGCCGGTTGCGGCCAGCCGCGCCGCGCGGCGGTCACCAGCAGCTTGCCTGCGCCCGGCGCAGCAGTTCCGGGTCGTGGGCGTTGACCAGGGCCAGGGCCGGATCGGCCGCGGACCACAGCTCGGCCAGGCGTTCGTGGTTGGCGCGAACCATCGGCCGGTCATGGGCCAGCAGCCGCTCCATCGTGGTCATCGTGCGTGGCGCCCGGCCGCTGCCGTCGACCTGGCCGCGGTGGTAGAACGCGTCACCGGCGTGCAGGATCCAGCGGTCACCGGCGTCGACCGCGACGGCGGCGTGTCCCCTGGTGTGACCGGGTAGAGCGACCAGCACCACACCGGGCAGCACCTCGACGGCGGCCGGGAAGCCACGCCAGCGCTCACCCGCCGAAGGGCGGTGCTCGACCAGGTTCGGGCCGTGCTCGCGCTGCGCCGGCAGATATCGGCTGCGCTCGTTGAACGTGCCGGGGTGCCGGGCCGCGGAGGACTCCGCCGCGGTCAGGTGTACCCGAGCCCCGGGAAAGTCGGCGAGCCCGCCGGTGTGGTCGGCGTCGAAGTGGGTCAGCACGATGTCGCGGACGTCGGTCGCGGCATACCCGAGCCGCTGCACCTGACGGATCGCCGTCTGCCCGGGGTCGAGGGCGGGCCGGATGAAGAAGCGGGCTGGGCCGATCCGGCGACCGGGCCGGGCCACGTCGTGCAGGCCGAACCCGGAGTCGACCAGGGTGAGACCACCGCCGGTCTCGATCAGCAGGACGTGGCAGACCAGCCCCTCCGGGGTGGCCGGCGGACGCATGCTGCCGCAGTTGAGGTGATGGACCTTCATGCCCGCGCCGCCAGGTCGTGCCGCGCCATGATGGCGTCGATGAGCAGGTCGAGGCCGTAGTCGAACTCGGCCCGGTGGTCGATGACCGACAGGTACGGCGCGGCCTCGGCCACGTGGGGCAGCCCCGCGGCGGTCAGCTCGCCGAGGCGTTCCGCCGTGCCGCCGGCGGTGGGCGCGGCGTCGAGTTCGCGCAGCAGGGTGCCGATCAGGTAGGCCAGCACCGCCCGCAGCGTGGGCACCGCCCGCTCCGGCGGCAGCCCGGCGGCGTGCAGGACGGCGAGCACCCGCTCGACCGGGGCAAGCGCGGCGAACGAGCCGAGCTGCCGGGTCAGCACGAGCGGAGCGCAGCGCGGATAACGGATGGCCGCGGCCCGGAACGACCCGGCCAGCGCATGGACATCAGCCCGGAAACGGCCGGTGGCCGCCGGCAGCTCCATCTCGGCCAGGACGAACTCGGTGATCGCGTCGAGCAGCGCCTCACGGCCGTCGACGTGCCGGTAGAGGCTCATCGGGTCGGCGCCGAGCCGCCGGGCCAGGCCGCGCCAGGTGACCGCGTCGAGCCCGCTCTCCTCGGCCATCGCCATCGCCTCGGCGACGATGCGCGGCCGGTTGAGGGTCTCGGTGCCGACCGGCGGCCGGCCGCGGCGAGATGGCGATGGTGAAGGCATGGACAAAACCTACACCGCAGTTTTACCGTTCGGAAACAGATTCCTACGGAGTAGGTTTATGGAGGTCCGCTCATGGCCGTCCACGACATGCCGACCATCGGCACCCGCATCGACACCCTCGACGGGCTCGCCGCCGTCACCGGCGGCTTCGGCCCCAAGCTCACCTGGGCCCGGCAGCGCGCGGCGGCCTTCCGGCCCGAGTTCGCCTCCACCGGCGTCCCGGACAGCATCACCACCTGCGACCTGGTCACGCTGCCCTACCCGACGCGGATGGGCCTGTTCCGGGCCAGCCGCGCGCTCGCCCCGTTCCTGGCCATCACCAACCGGATGCTGGTGATCCGCTGGGCGGGAAAGATCCTGCTGTTCGAGCCCAGCGACGTCGAATCGGGCCGCAACACCCCGTACTTCGCCGCCCTGGCCGCCAAGTTTCCCGCCGCACTGCGGTCGATCGCCGTTCGCGAGCACGGCGACGTCCCCGGTCACCTGCGACGGCTCGGGATCGCACCGGAGCAGGTCGACTACCTGATGTTCGACCACCTGCACACCCAGGACCTGCGCCGCTGGATCGGCACCACCCGCGCCGGCGACCCACCCGCGCTGTTTCCCAACGCCCGGGTGATCGTGCAGCGCGACGAACTGACCGCCATGGCCGACCTGCATCCGCTGCAGCGGCCCTGGTACCAACCGGAGGCGTTCACCGACCTCGACCCGGAGAAGTTGCTGCCGATCGAGGGCTCCGTGCTGCTCGGCCCGGGCGTGGCCGCCGTGTCGACCCCCGGGCACGTGCTCGGCAACCAGAGCCTGCTGCTCAACACCGCGACCGGCATCTGGGCCAGCAGCGAGAACGTGATCGCCGCCGAATGCCTCACCCCCGAGCACTCCCGGCTGCCGGGTCTCGCCGCCTGGTCGCGTACCTGGGGACAGGAATTGATCCTCAACGCCAACACCCTGGAGACCGCCGCCGAGCAGTACAACTCGCTGATCCTCGAGAAGTCGCTGGTGGACGTCTCCCAGCGGGATCCGCGATTCCTGCAGTTCCTGCCGTCCAGCGAGCTCACCGCGCAATGGACGAATCCGGGCACCCGCCCCACCTTCACGCACGGCCGGATCTGAGGAGACCCCCACCATGCCGTACGCCATGCCACCCGAGCACGTCCTGCAGGCGCGCGAAAAGCTCGTCCTCGACCACTTCCACGACGAGGTCAGCCAGGAGTGGGACGACGTGCTGTCGACCTTCCCGCACCCGCACTACGAGCTGATCGCCTCGATGACCGTGCACGACGGCGACGGTGAGGTGCGCGGCTACTACCACGACACCCGCGTCGCGTTCCCCGACCAGAACCACGAGATCATCGCGCTGCGGCACAGCCACGACGCCGTGATCGTCGAGTTCTGGCTGCTCGGCACGCACCTCGGCCGGCTCGGCGGGATCCCGGCCACCGGCAGCCGGCACCGCACCCGGATGACCGCGTACTTCATCTTCGACGAGAACGAGAACCTGGTCACCGAACGCATCTACTTCGACCAGCTCACCGTCGTACGGCAATTGCTCGCCGGTTTGAACAAGCGCAACCCGCGCGACCTGATCACGCTGCTGCGGGCCGTGCGTGGCCTGCTCACCGCGGCCGGCGCCGAACCCGACCCCCGGCTGCTCACGGCCACGAAGGACAACAAATGACCATGCGTACGCTCATCGGCGGCCTCGGACCCGACTGGGTCCTGCGTGCCGACGCCGATCTGCCGGCCATGCGCCTGGGCGCCGTCCGGGTCCGGGTGGTGGCTGCCGCCCTCAACCGCGCCGACCTGTACATGCTCGAGGGCACCTACCACCCGAACATGAAGACCGGCGACGTCTATCCGGCCGGCATGGAGTTCGCCGGCGTCGTCGAGACCTCCAGCCCGCTCGCCCCGCATCTTCCCGTCGGCACCCGGGTGATGGGCGTGACCATGGGGGCTTTCGCCGACTACGCCCTCTGCGATCCACGGACGCTGCTGCCCGTACCCGAAGGGTTGTCCCTGACCGACGCCGCAGCCCTGCCCGTCGGCCTGGCCACCGAGCACGACGCCCTGGTCACCCTGGCCGGATTCACCCCCGGTGACACCGTGCTCGTCATCGGCGGCACCACCGGCATCGGCCTGCTCGCCATCCAACTCGCCAAGGCCCTCGGCGCCGCCACCGTGATCGCCACGACCACCAGCGCGAACCGGCGGCACCTGCTCGCCGAAGCCGGCGCCGACCACATCGTCGACACCCGCACCGAGGATCTGACCAAGTCCGTGCTGGAGGCGACCGGCGGCCGGGGCGCCGACATCACCCTCGACCACGTCGGTGGCACGCTGTTCGCGTCACTGCCCGGCGCCACCCGCGTCGGCGGCACCATCGTCAACATCGGCCGCCTGGCCGGACCGGCCACCGAACTGAACCTGGACGAGGTGTCCTACCGGAGGCAGCGGTTGATCGGGACCACCTTCAGCGTACGTACGCCGGAGGAACTCGGCGCCGTCTGCGCCGCACTGCTTGCCGAGGTGATCCCGGCGGTCGCCGCCGGGAAGATCACCGCCCGCGTCGACCAGATCTTCTCCCCGGAACAGGCCGCGTCCGCCGCCGAGCGGCTGCGCGCCAACACGGCCGCCGGGAAGATCGTGCTGTCCTTCGCCGGCACCGCCCCGGAACCCGCCCGGGAGCCCGTCGCGAACTTCTTCGGCGGCATTGCGCAGCTCGGCTACGTCGTCCACGATGTCGAGGCGTCCATGCGCGGCTTCCTCGCCTGCGGCATCGGACCCTGGTTCTACCTGCGCGACGTCGCCCCGGAGAACTTCACCTACGACGGCGAGCCGTCCGGCATGCGCATGCACGTCGCCGTGGCCAACAGCGGCGACCTGCAGATCGAGATCATCTCCCCGGCCGATGACGAACCCTCCATGTACCGCGACTTCCTCGCCGCCGGGCACGAAGGCCTGCAGCACATCGCCTACTGGTCGGAGAACTACCAGGACCTCTACGACCGGGCCCTGGCCGCCGGCTTCACCGTCGGGCAGCAGGGGCAGCTCGGCGGGCCCACCGGCAGGTTCGCCTACCTTCGCACCGAACATCACCCCGGCACCGTCGTCGAGATCTCCGACCTGGGTGGCAGCAAGGCCAAACTCTTCGAGTACGTACGAATGGCCGCGCGACACTGGGACGGCACCAACCCCATCCAGGTGATCGACCCGGCCATGCTCGGCTGATCGGCGTCCGCGCCGGACGCCACCGTCGTCGGGCCGCGCCGGCCCCCGGGGACGCACGCCGGTCACCGGGTCAGGCGGCCCGACCTCAGTGGGATCGTGCGGGCCGTGGACGGCTTCCCCGTCATCGCGAAGCGCACAAAGCCGGAGCCGTGCCGGTCAGCTCGGCTCGGCCGGCGGATCGAAGTAGCTGACCTCCTCGCGGACGATCGCGCCGCCGGCAACGGTGTACAGCGACAGCTTCGTCGCCTCCGTGCGCCGCCCGGTCGGGCGGTGGGTCTGGTCGAAGGTGAACCGGACGGCGAAGCGATCGCCGCCGACGAACGGACCCTCCGCGGTCACGGCGTGGATCTCCAGGTCAGCGGTCAGCCGCTCGGCGTTGGCCATGATGTCGGGCAGGCCGCGCACCTCCGTGCGCTCGCCGCCGGTCTCGGCGGGCGCGACGCGGACCAGGCCCGGGTCGATCAGCGTCAGCGCGCGGTCCATCCGCCCGACGCGGTACGCCTGGACGTAGCGCCGGGCGATCTCCTCGACCGGCAGCGGACGGAAGTCGGCGGCGTGGTCGCGGGCCCACGACGCGAACGGCCGGGCCGGCGAGCCGGTCAACTGTCGTACCGTGTCGGTCACCGGCTCCGGCGTGGTGACCAGCGAGGCCCAGTAGGCCAGGGCAGCATCGGCGAAGCCGGGCTCCGCCCAGCTCAGCATCTGCGCCCTGGCCTCGTCGTGCCCAGCCTCTTCCGCCGACACCGGCAGACCGGCCGCCGCCCCGAGCAGCCGTACCTGCTCGACCTGCGTGACCGCGGCCGGCCCGGTGAGGGTGTAGGCCCGCCCGGCGTGGCCGGGCGATGTCATCGCCAGGACCGCGACGTCGGCGATGTCCCGCTCGTCGATGAGCGAGCGGGCCGCACCCAGGTACGGGATCCGGACCGGACGCCCGGCCCGGATCGCCGGCGCCCACTGCAGGGTGTTGGTCGCGAAGCCGCTCGCCCGCAGGAACGTCCAGTCGGCGCCGCTGCGCCGGATCGCGTCCTCGACCTGGCCCCACACGCCGTTGGCCTCGGGCGCGGCGTCGTCGCGCACGCTCATCGCCGACACGTAGACGACCCGCCGGCCCGACCCGCCGAGCACGGCCGCGACCTCGTCGATGCCGTCGGCCGTCATGAAGGGCCACACCAGCAGTACGGCGTCGATGTCGCGGACCGCCGTGCGAAGCGCGTCGAGGTCCCGCACGTCCGCGCTCACCCGGTCGACGCCCTCGGGCAGCTCGCTCACGTCCCGGGCCAGCCCGCGCACCGCCAGACCTCGGTCGCGCAACGTCCGCACCACGTGCCGGCCGATGTTGCCGGTCGCCCCGATCACCAGGGTCTGCTTGATGTCTGTCATGACGGCCATGCTTCGTGGTGAACCAAGGTTCAAGTCAAGCGCTGGATACCTTTCGAGTTGGAGGTCCGGTCCGATCCACTGTGATGCTTGTGGGCGATGGTCCGGGTGGCTGGCCGTCCGGTCTGCTGACCGGTAGGCGATACGGCGACGGCGGCGGCGTTGACCAGGCGCGTAATGGCGGGCCGAAAGGATTCCGGGAGCGGAACTGATCCGGTTTCCCGGCGCCGCCGATCACGAACTCGGCGGTGTCACACCGCGTCGGTCGGCTATTCCTGAGGTAGCACCCATGTCCTAGGGTTTGCCGGTGACTTCCCGGAACCAGACCATCCTGGATCAGATCCGCGCCGAGGCGCTCGACCGGGGAATCCCGGCTGACGACGTGGATCGGTGGATGGGCCTTGTCCGCCCGTGCGCGCTGTTGGATGACGGCGGTGACGGGCCGGTCGTCGGCCGGTTCGGCGGTCCCGTGCTGCTGCCGCCCGACGTCGAGGATCCGGCGTACCCACTGATCGCGACCATCGACTGTGCGGCCCTGCCCCCGGACGTGACCGACCTGCCGCTGCCGGCCGACGGCCGGCTGCTGTTCTTCGGATATCCCGAGGAGAACGGCATGGGCAACGTGGTGTACATCCCGGCGGGCGCGGCCGTCACCGAACGAAGCCGGTTCCCGCAGTGGCTCCCGCCCGACAAGCCGGAGAACGCCGCGATCTACAAGGAACTGCCCGACGGCGAGATGCACCTCACGGCCGACATTTCGCTGCCCTTCGTCGGCACGGTGGATCTGCCCGGGCCGCCGTGGGCCGAATCGCTGCCGGGACACCCGCACTCCGAAGCGCTGGCCGAGGTGTGGGAGGACCAATGGGGTGGTGCCCTGCTGCTGTTCGGCGGCTACGGCACCGACTACAACGGCTCCGATCCACTCGACATCGCCGCGAAGTTGGCGGTCGAGCAGGTGAAGGCTGGCCCGACCGCACCCCGCGCCGACAACTGGGTGCTGCTGGCCGAGGCGAGTGTCGACCGGCCCGGGGCCGGCGCGACCATTTACTGGACGATCCAGCGCGACGACCTGATCGCGCTCCGGTTCGACCGCGCCCAGGTCCTCGTCTACTGGAACCCCTGAGCCTGACCGACCTGCCAGCAGCTCGGCGTCACGGCCGAACATCCCCGTCGCCTGGCCGACCTCGCCGTCCGGGCCGCCAGCGAGCTCACCACTGCGGTGAAGAACCGCCCCCAAACGCAGGCAATACCGCAGCGGCCTGATCCACGGCTACTTCATCGAAACAAATCTATATCCACCAACACCGGCCAGACCCAGGCCCTGACGCTGACGCTGACGCTGACGCTGAAAAATGTCTACGCTGGCCCGGTGACGGCCGACACCATGCCGATGCTCACGATCGGCGAATTGTCGCGCCGAAGCGTGGTAGCCGCCTCGACGCTGCGCTTCTACGAGCGGCAGGGCCTGATCAGCAGCCATCGCACTGCGGGCAACCAGCGCCGCTACGACGACAACGCGCTGCGCCGGGTGGCGTTCGTGCGGGCCTCGCAGCGCGTCGGCATGAGCCTCGCTCAGATCAGAGAGGTCCTGGCGTTCCTGCCCGAGGGCATTGCCCCGACCCGCGCGTTCTGGCAACGCGCTTCCCAGTGCTGGGGCAAGGCCGTCGATGAACGCATCGCCCGCCTGGAACGCGACCGTGAGCGGTTCACGGCCTGCGCAGGCTGCGGCTGCCTGTCGTTCGGCACCTGCGAACTGGTCACCTGACCATCGTCAGGCTCCCCTGCTGTCCGCCGGCTCGGCACCTGCCGCCGTACCCGGATCCGGTCGCCTGGTCGCCGGAAATACGTTTCACCGATGGCGTGCGCTCCCTAGGATCTTCGGTGATCAAGGGGGATGACACAGTGAGCGATTTCCAGCAGTTCGTGGCGGATGTGACCACCCGGCTGTCCGCGATGTCCAAGGGCGAGTTGTTCGTCGTCGGCGACGGTCTCGACCGGGATTCGCTCTGGCTCACCTTTCTCGATTCCTTCCCCGCCGGCACCAATCCCCGGTTCCGTGAGCGGACCGAGTTCGACTGCTCGACCTGCCGCGGGTTCGTCAAGAACTTCGGCAACGTCGTCGAGATCCACAACGGGCAGATCCGCACCCTCTGGTCCGGGGTGTCGGCATCCGACCCGGTCTTCTCGGTCGTCGCCGCCGCGATGGACGAATTCGTCGGCACGCTGCCACTGTCCACCATTTTCCGGTCCACCGAGGCGCAGTACGGGGCGAAGACGACCCGGACGCTGCGCGACGGCCAGGTCGAGGTGTGGCACCACCTGCACGGCCGGGTGGAGAAGCGGCATCGGCTCACGGACGTCGGCGCGGCACGGGGCACCTTCGACGCCGCGGTGCAGGTGTTCCAGCGTGGCCTGGCCGAGCTGACCCAGGACGCGCTGGACACCGTCGCCGACCTGATCGACGACAACGCCCTCTACCGAGGCACCGAGCATCGTCAGGCGGTGACCGAGTTCCGGTCGCTGCGCAACCAGTGGACGCAGGCGACCGACGGACGGACCTTCATCTTCGCCAACGCGATGAACCCGGCGGCCCGGTTCCGCAACACGGTGATCGGCACCCTCGTCCAGGATCTCTCCGACGGCGTCGACCTGGAGCGGGCGGTCCGGTCGTTCGAGACGAAGGTGGCGCCGCAGAACTACCAGCGCCCCACCGCGTTGATCACCCCGGCCATGGTCAAGGCCGCCATGAAGACCATCGACGAGCTGGGCATCGAGGAGTCGTTGCAGCGACGCTTCGCCCGGCTCTCCGACGTGTCGGTCACCAACGTGCTGTGGGTCGACAACGACACCCAGTCGCGGATGAAGGACGGCATCGAAGGGCTGCTCATGCGGGCGGCCACCACCGGGTCGGCGGATGCGCGCCGTCGTGAGGCGAAGCCGGAGGAGATCCCGGTGGTCGCCTTCATGAAGGACATCCTGCCCGGCGCCGCGAGCATCGACCTGTGGGTCGCCAACAGCCACGAACCGCACTTCGTCAGCCTCACCACCGGCCGGCACCCGGACGCCCCGCGGCTGTTCACCTGGGACAACGATTTCGCCTGGTCCTACGGCGGCAACGTCACCGACTCGATCAAGGAGAAGGTCAAGCGGGCCGGCGGCAACGTCACCGGCAAGCTGCGGGTGAGCCTGTCCTGGTTCAACCACGACGACCTCGACCTGCACGTGTTCGAACCCAACGGCGACCACATCTGGTACAAGGACAAGCGCAACAAGCTGGACGTCGACATGAACGCGGGCGGGTCGTTCTCCCGCGAGCCGGTGGAGAACGTCACCTGGACCGGCCACGTCCCCGACGGGGAGTACCGGATCGAGGTGAACCAGTTCAACAAGCGGGAGAGCGCCGGGGTCGGCTTCGTGATCGAGACCGAGAACGACGGGAAGATCGAGCACTACAGCCACGAGCAGGCGGTCGGCCACAAGGACACCGTCGAGGTGGGCCGGATGACGGTCGCCGGCGAGGTGATCACCGCGTTCCGGCCGGGTAAGGACATGCGCTCGGGCAGCGCCGGCAAGGACCTGTGGGGCATCACCACCGAACAGTTCGTGCCGGTGTCCACCGTCATGTACTCGCCGAACTACTTCGACGACAGCGAGGTCGGCAACCGCCACTACTTCTTCATGCTGAAGGGGTGCGTGAACGACCAGCCGACCCGGGGGATCTACAACGAGTTCCTCCGCCGCGACCTGCAGCCGCACCGCAAGGTGTTCGAGGTGCTCGGCGACCGCACCAAGTGCGAGCCGTCCCCGGACCAGCTGTCCGGCCTCGGCTTCAGCTCCACGGTCCGCAACTCGGTGGTCGCCAAGGTGACCATGACCGGCGGGCGGCGCCACCTCATCAGCATCCAGTTCTGACTTCCTACCCGGACATCCGAGAGAGGCCACCGTGACCATTTTCGAAACGGCCACGCGGGAGAAGTTCCGCTACCCGTCGACCAAGGGCCTGCTGACCACCGAACAGCTGTGGGAGCTTCCGCTCACCGCCAAGTCCGGCTTCAGCCTCGATGACGTGGCCAAGGCCGTCAACGCCGAACTGAAGGCGGTCACCACCGAGTCGTTCGTGGCCACCGAGACCAATCCGGCCAAGGCGACCCTGGAGACCAAGCTGGAGGTCGTCAAGCACGTCATCGCCGTCCGCATCGCGGAGGACCAGGCGGCGAAGGCGGC
Organism: Actinoplanes sp. L3-i22; assembly: GCF_019704555.1. Lineage (NCBI taxonomy): Bacteria > Bacillati > Actinomycetota > Actinomycetes > Micromonosporales > Micromonosporaceae > Actinoplanes > Actinoplanes sp. L3-i22. The sequence continues at coordinate 4,202,889 of NZ_AP024745.1, read as the reverse complement.
GGCGGCCAAGAAGCTGGAGAAGGAGAAGCTGGTCGCCGTCCTGGGCCGCAAGCAGGACGCGGTCCTGGAGAACCTGACCGAGGCAGAGCTGCTGGCCCGGATCAACAACCTGTAAGCCGGGCGCCTGGTCCGCTGGTCAGCGGATCAGGCGGCCGAGTTCCTTGCCGGTGGCGTCCAGCAGGACCAGGGCGTCGCCGGCCAGGCCGGCGCGGCGGGCCGCGGTCAGCCAGGAGCCGATCGGGGCGCTGGCGCAGCCGATCAGGGTGGTCGGGCCGGAGACCGCCAGCAGGGATCCGTCCGGACCCGAGGTCCACCCGCCGGACAGGCCGTTGCAGCCGTCGCTGCCCTGCCACTGCCCGTCGGCCCGCAGCTCGGCGAAGGCGCCGGCCGTGCGGTCCGCGGGCAGCCACCGGCCGAGCAGCTGCGCCCGGGTCGCCGGGACCAGACCGGCCGGCAGCGCGGCGGCGACCGCGCCCAGCCGCTGCCGGGTCTCGTCGGTGACGACCGGCTTGCCGGACAACTCGGGCACCATGTCGTCGCGGACCACCGGGGCGGCGCCGGGCAGCAGCCGGACGACGGTCGCGCCGGCCGCGTCGAGCAGCAGCGGCGCGGTGCCGTCGACCCGGTAGCCGGCGATCCGGGTCATCCAGGCCGGCTGGACCCGCGGGCCGGACGGCTCGCAGCTCGGCTTGCCGGGCCCCGGCGAGTAGCTGTCGAAGCTGCTCAGGAACAGGCCTGCGGTGTCGGCCCGCCAGTTGCCCATCAGCGCCGCGCAGGGCCGGAACAGCGTGATGTCGTCGTCCGTCCCGATCCGCAGCACCGCGTCCTTGGGCACCTCGGCGCCGGAGAGTTTCCAGAGCCCGATCAGCGCGACCGGGTCGGTCCGCACCGTGGCGGCCGCGCCGGTGGAGGCGCTGCTGGGGGACGGCGCCGGCGCCGCCGGCGCCTCGCGGGCACAGCCCGCCGTGAACGTCACGAGCACTGCTGCGCCGAGCAACCAGATCCGCATACCGGTGAGACTACGAAGCCCGGGCTGCGGTTCCCCGTCCACTCGACCTATCTGTCGGGATCATCGCGCCGGGCGGCGGCCATCGCTGTCGGGAGCTTCGGCGAGCAACTGGTTGCGGGTGCGCACCAGGATCCGCCCGAGCATGTTCTTGCCGTTCCCGGTCCGGCCCCGACCCCAGTAGTGATCGGTGGTGGTGTCCTCGACGATCTCTTCATCGCCGGTGGACAACAGAATGTCGCGGATATCGGCATGCGCGCGGAACTTGGTCGCCACCGCACGGCGCATGACGTCGTCCTTGACCCGTTCCCAGTCCCTCCGCAGCGGCTTTGCCGAGTCACGGCCCAGCTCCGCGGCCCGCAGCGGGGTGCGGGCACGCCGGACGAGATCCGCGTGACGAGTGCCCTTGAATTTCTGCGCCTGGAAGTAGTGCTCCGAGGTCGGCCACCAGACCCCGTCGAGGTCGAAGCCGTGCTCGGAGAAGTTCGAGAAGCATCCATAGGGAACTTCGTCGGCGCCATAGAAGAAAATCGTCACGGAAACCTCACGGGTGCTACGGGAACCCGCACGGTCTCAGGCACACCCCGGCCCCGCAACTAGTTTCCACCGCCAGGCCCGGCCTTTCAACGTGCCAACGACCTGGTGAACCCGCCCGGCCGGAGCACTAGCCCAGAACCAGCACTGTCATGTCCAGCAACCTCTGGTAGTAGGCGGCTTCACGATCAGCGAGCTCTGGGACCACCCGCTCGAGCTGACGCTCGCAGGTCGCAAGCGCATCCCGCCGCCATCCATCAAGGTCGCCGCCATTGTTCAGCCAGGTGCTGACACACCCCGCGACGTTCGCATCAAGCATCACCATCTCGACGCCTGCTACCTCGACCGACCTCAGCCGACTCGGGAAAGGCTGCTTGAGGTGTTCCCCCCAAAGTCGTGACACGGTCGTCATCCGGTCTTCCATGCTGAGTGGCACTCCGCTCATCGAGTACGTCCCGAGCCCCGGTTCGGGAACCAGGCGTTGGAGCCTGTTCGAGTCAGAAGTCCAGGTGGTCGTATTCGATGGTTTCCAGCCAGGCGGTCAGGTCGGCGAGTTGGTCGCGGGTGAGGCCGCGGGCGACCCATTCGTCCTGGTGATCGAGCCGCAGGAAGCCCTTGCCCGCGAAGGCACGCCGCAGATAGTCGGTGAAGGCCAGGCCGTGCACCTCGTCGCGGACCAGCGGATCCGCGCCGGCGTGGGGCAGCCACACGGAGTACGGCGCGCCGCCGCTGATGTTGGCCTTGTGCAGGTAGTCGGCGGCGATGGTGATCTCCACCGGCCCGGCGAGCTCGGGATGCAGTTCCTCCGATTCCTCCTGCCATTCCTCGACCGAGAACCATCCGGTGCTGAGGTCGATGATCTCCAGCGGGTCGGCGACGGTCAGCTGCTCGGGTACGCCGGGCGGGAACGCGCCGTTCCAGGTGCCACGCGGAACGAGGTCGATCGTTCCGACGATGCGCCAGAAGGCGGCCAGCGCGGGCGGCACCGCCGATCCGGTGAGCTGCTCCAGTTCTCGCAGCCGGTCCTCGACATCCGCGGCGGGGCCGGGTAGCGCCTGCTCGGCGGTGACCGGCCAGCCGCGGGCGACAAGAGCAGCGGTCAGGCCGGCGGCGTTTCGCCGGACCCGATCCATGGTCAGTGCGGCCACCTGCTCGGCCTCCGCCCGCCACAGGGCGTCGAGGTGGGCGACCGCCCCGAGATCGCGCCACACCCCGCGGTGGTCCCCGTCCTGATAGCGGGCCACGAGATCCCCCGGTCGCAAGTGCCGACCGGCAGGTGTTCCCGTCCGCACGGCTGCGGCAGCGTCCAGTGCCGGGCCGGTGACGGCGGAATCGGCGTACGCGAGCACGTGGCGCGCCGCCCGGCCCAGGGCTTCGTGGTCGCGAAGGCCGACGCACAGGTCCAGCCAGCGGTGGTCCCGCGACACCAGATCGCGCAGTTCCGCCGGGTACCACTCGGGGCCCTCCGGGGAGAACGATCGCGGGCCCAGCAGGCCGAGAGCCTGCGCCGCGGCCGTCAACCCGGCCGGGGTGGCCAGGCCTTCGTCGGAGAACAGGTGGCCGGCGTTGTCCCAGGCCGTGCCGTCGTCGGTGAACATGACCCGCACGGCCATGAAACGACCGAGGTGCTCGTGGTCATGGATCGCCTGCCGCAGTACGTCGCGGGCCTCGGCGGTCCCGATCGCGAAGAGCGCGTGGGCGGCGGCCACCTCGACCGGCTTGACGGGGCACTGCTCCCACAGCCCGATCAGGGTGGGAACGGCCGGCTCATACCGCAGCCGGCCGAGCACCCGGATCTGTTCGGCCACCGACTGGCAGTCGGCGACAACCCGTACGGCGGAAATGCTTTTGTCTTGATGGGTCTTCACTTCGTCGGCGGTGAGGCTGTTCCATCGCTCGATGCTGAGGCGGGGCTGGCTCCCGATGTCCGGCCACCGTGCGAGAGCCTCGAGGAGCGACGCCAGCACACGCGCGCCATCGAGCTCATCGTTGCCCTGGTCGCTCACTCAGTGCCCGAAGACGTCCGAGTCCTCGACCGCGGACTCGCCGCGGTCGAGGGCCGACAGCGTGGTCATCTGATCGTCGGTGAGGTCGAAGGAGAAGACGTCCAGGTTCTCGCGAAGGCGCTTCGGGTCGGCCGATTTCGGAATCGGAACCAGACCCAGCTGTACGTGCCAGCGCAACACCACCTGCGCCGGAGTCCGCCCGGTCTCCTCGGCGACCTGGCCGACCGCCGGCAGGTCCAGGACCGCGACGCCCTGGCCGCCGATCGGTGACCAGCTCTCGGTGACGATGCCGTGCCCGGCGTGGAAGGCGCGGGCCTCGTTGCGGGTCGAGGCGGGGCTGAGCTGGATCTGGTTGACGTCCGGGACCACACCGGTCGCCTTGATGATCCGCTCCAGGTGGGCCGGCTTGAAGTTGCTGGTGCCGATCGCCCGGACCCGGCCGGACTCCAGCAGCCGGGCCAGGCCCTCCCAGGCCTCGACGTAGCGGTCGTACGCCGGGTTCGGCCAGTGGATCAGGAACAGGTCCAGGTAGTCCAGGCCGAGCGTGTCCAGGCTGTGCTGCGCGGCCTGGGCGACCAGGTCCCGGCCGTGCCACTGCTTGTTGAACTTCGAGGTGACGAAGACGTCGGCGCGGTCGACGCCGGAGGCCTTCAGCCCGCGGCCGACGCCGAGCTCATTGCCGTAGGCCTGCGCGGTGTCGATCAGGCGGTAGCCGGCCTGCAGCGCGTCGGCGACGACCCGCTCGGCGTCGGCGTCCTTCAGCGGCCAGGTGCCGGCGCCGATCCGCGGCAGCTCGGCGCCGTGCAGAAGTCGTACGGTCCCTGCGCTCATGTTGCCTCCCTGCTCGGATGATCTCCGAAACGACCGTACTCCCGCGTAGATTTCAGAGTCATGCGCGTACGCCGGATCGTCGACCTGTCCGTTCCCGTCGGCCCGGGCACGCAGGTCTATCCGGGTGATCCGGTCCCCCGGGCATCCGTGCACGCGACCGTCCGGCGCGACGGCTTCAACCTGCTGCGGCTGGACATGGGCTCGCAGACCGGGACGCATGTCGACGCGCCCTACCATTTCCAGGATGACGCGCCCCGGCTGCACGAGCTGGACCTGGGGTTGTTCACCGGGCCGGGCGTGCTGGTCGACGTGCGTGGCACGGGCGCCCGGGAGCCGATCGGGTGGGAGCGCGTGGCGCCGTACGCAAATCGTCTTGGTCCTGGAATTGTGGTTTTGATCTGCACCGGGTGGTCGGCGCATTACGGCACCGAGGCCTATTTCGACCATCCCTATCTCGGCGCGGATGCGTGCCGGCGGATGCTCGATCTCGGGGTGCGGACGTTCTGCGTCGACGCGATCAACATTGACGAGACGCCGGATGAAACGCATCCCGGGGTGGGCTATCCGGTGCATCATCTGATCGCCGGGGCGGGCGGGGTGATCGGGGAGAACTTCCGCAACCTGGAGCTGGTCGACTTTCCCGATCCGCTTATCTCGTGCTTGCCGATCGCCCTGGAGAACGCCGACGGCGCCCCGGTCCGCGCCGTCGCCATGCAGCTGGAATAGCGATGTCCGAGCGGCCGTCAGGAGCAGGGTTTGGTGTCTGCGGGCGGGCACAGGGTCACCGCGAGGTCGAATACTTTGCGGTACGTGCGCCATCCGACGCGATACCGCACGGCAATCCCCGACACCGTGGACGCCTTTTCTGGTGGCGCGAACTCCACCAACACCTCGACCGTCGCGTCCTCGCTCTTACGCATCCGGTATCCCGCCAAGCTCTGCTCCACGGGAATCCTCCAGGAAGCCGGGAGCGGAAGGTTGTACGCGGCCACCGAGGCAAAACCCAACATGGCCACCCGGCTGTCGTCCCAGATGTAGGGCGAACGCGACGGCGCCAGACCATCGGGATTGTCAGCGAGGGAGACGGATTCCAGAACGAGTCCGTCGACCGCCGCGTTGTGGAGTATCAGCGCACCCCACAGAGCACCGGTATCCGATGGCCTCAGCGGAACCGTGACCGAAACTCCGCTCGCCCCTTCGAGCGGCCCCGGCAGGCAGGGAATCCCCGGGATGCGCCCACCGATCACCAGAAATGCGAGCCCGGAAAGCGCAACTGCCGCAAGGCCCGCGATCCACGCGCGGGTGAAGCGCCTCGAGTCCGAGCCCCGAGGCGCGACGAGGGAATCAGTCACGCCACCCCACCCGTTTCGCGGGCTATCCCTTTCGCAGGCTGGACAGGGCCACGCTCCAGGCGACCACCTCGTCGAGCAGCGTCGTCAGCTGCGGAATCTGGTAGTCGCCCGGCTTGAACACGCTGTAGTTCTCGAACTCGGTGCTGAGCGCCAGCGTCACCTGCTGCCGCACGTCAGCCATCTTGAGCTCCCCGGCGACCAGCCGCAGGTGTTCGACGGCCCGCGCCCCGCCCACCGAGCCGTAGGAGACGAAGCCGACCGCCTTGTTGTTCCATTCGGCGAACAGGTAGTCGATGGCGTTCTTGAGCACGCCGGAGGTGCTGTGGTTGTACTCCGGGGTGACGATGACGAACCCGTCGAACGAGCCGATCTTCGCGGCCCACTGCTTGGTGTGGTCGTTCTGGTACTGGCCCATCGACGGCGGGACCGGCTCGTCGAGGTGCGGCAGCGGGTAGTCGCGCAGGTCGACGAGCTCGAACTGGGCGTCGCTGCGCTGCTTGGCGTGGTCGAGCACCCAGCCGGCGACCGCCTCGCCGTTGCGGTTGGGACGGGTGCTGCCGAGGATGATGCCGATGCGGGTCATGGCGGGGCTCCGGTTCGCGTCGAGACGGACGATGGCTCGGCCGGGACGTTACGGACGCTCCGTTGCAGGCACGCCGGATTCGCGAAGTCGGGGGTCAGAGCAGCGCGGTCATCGCGTCGTTCTCCGCGGTCTGTTCGTTGATGACGTGTTTGGCCAGGCTGCGAAGGTACGGATTGCCGTCCGGCCCGTCGAGCAGCGACCGGGACATGGTGATCGCCCCGTTGTGGTGCTCGATCATCAACCGCAGGAAGACCTTGGGCGCGGCCTTGGCGCCGGCCCGGTCGAGTTCGCCGACCTGGGCCGCGCTCAGCATGCCGTGCTCGGCGCCGCTGTCGGCGGGATCCGCGGTCGGCTGATCCCACGCGGTCAGCCACTCGTTCGTCGCGTCGATCTCACGCTGCTGGTCGTGGACGATGAAGTCGGCGATCAGGCGGATCCGCTCGGGGACCGCGCCCTTGGCGAGCAGGGTGCGGCTCATCGCGACGGCCTGCTCGTGGTGCAGCACCATCATCTGCGCGAAGTGCACGTCGACGCCGGACGGCCCGGCCTGCACGGCGGCGACCGGCTGCTTCTCGTCGGCCGCGCCCGCGGAGAAGCGCAGCAGCAGCACGGCGGCCCCGGCGAGCACGAGAACGAGCGCCGCAGCGACACGACGGATGATCAAAACAGGTCCCTCCGTTGGGTGGCGCGAGGCCGGCCCAGCGCCACAGGCACCGGGCCGGCCCCATCGATCAGTTGCCGCTCGTGTTACCGCTGGTGTTGCCGTTCGCGCCGGCCAGCGCGGCCGGGGTCAGCGGGTTCATCTCGGTGAAGTCGCGCGGCACCAGCTCGAAGCCCTGCCAGTGCATCGGCATCGGGCTCTGGTCCTCGTCCCGCGGCACGTGGTGGAAGCCCACCCGGACCCAGGCCACCGGATCGGTCAGCGTCTCCTTGTTCTTGACGAAGTCGACGACCGTCTGGATGTTCAGCGGGCACTCCGGGTCGGAGGCGTTGTCGCTGGCCCACTTCTCGCATCCGTTCTTCTGCGAGAACGTGATGTCCGGCTTGGTCTCCGGGTGCCCCTCGTACTTGTCGCCGCCGGTGGTGACGATCTCGTAGGAGCGGTTGTGCCCGTCGGCGTTCTTGCTGGTCGGGCTGACCATCCGCCACCACCGCTGGTTCACCTTGGAGAAGGTGCCCTCCTTGGCGATCGCGGTCTTCTTGGTGTTCAGCTTGGCGGTCATGCTGCCGCGGCCGTTGAGCGTGGTGTCGTACTGCTCGACCTTCTCGCCGCCCTTGCCGGCGATGTTGAAGTCGACCCGCCAGAACGCGTTGTGGTAGTGCATGGTCGCGTAGTCGCGGGCGGCCTTGCCGATCGGCCAGCCGTTGCTGCTGGTCGAGTACTCGCTCGGGGCCAGGTCGCCGGTCGCGCCGAGGCGGGCCGTGATCTGGCCGTCGTCGTGCAGGCGGTACTCGGTGACGTACTCGTACCAGCCGAGCTTGCTGATCGTCCGCAGCACCAGGTCGTGGCCCTGCTGGGAGTAGACGGTCTCCTTCGACTCCTCGGTGCCCTCGTCCCACTCGTAGCTGTGCAGCCGGTACGCCAGCCCGCGCGGCTCGGCGCTGACGCACAGCACCTTGCGCTGGGTCGGGTCGCCGCCGCCGTCGGAGCCGAGCCGGATCGAGCCGCCCTTGCAGTCGTCGCCGGTCAGCGTCTCCAGGCCGTAGCCGCCCATGCCGATCGCGGTGAGGTCGTTGTACTCGGTGTCACCGGTGTCGTAGGGCACGTTGAGCTGCGCGAGCCGGATCGAGTCGAGCACCTGCACCGGCTGCGGGTAGCGCTTGGTGGCGACGAAGACGTGGTCCAGGACCAGCCCGGCCTTGTCGTTGATGCGCCAGCACATCTGCCAGGTCGTCCCGTTCGGCAGCGTCTCCTTGACCATCGCCGAGGCGCCGCAGGGTGTCGCCGCGGCCGCCGGGGCCGCCTGGGCGGCGACGGGCGCGGTCACCGCCAGCACGGTCGCGGTCAGGAGCGCGGCGGCTCCGGCGAGCGTTCGGTACGTCATGCTGCGGCGAACCCCGTTCACTTGAGGCGGGCGACCGTGCGCCCGGACAGGTCGATGACGATCTCGGTGACGTTGATGAAGTGACCGTCGGCGGTCTTGACGATCAGCTGCACGCACCGGCTCTTGCCGCACTGGGTCGCGCCCCGGTCGGCGGGCTTGGAGGTGTAGATGTGCGCGATCGGCTCGATGCCGTCCGTACCCGCAAAGGTTTTGCCCGTCGCCTTGCGGAACGCCGCCTTGAAGTCCGCGCTGAGCGGGTTCGCGACGAACAGCTCCAGGGCGGTCTTCGCCTCCTGCGGGGACGCCGGCGGTTGCATGCCGGCCGCGGAGTAGGACTTGGCCAGCTTGCCGGTCTTCAGGTCGACGACCTGCTTGTACAGCTTGCCCGCCTGGTAGTCGTAGTAGTACACCTCGGCCTGCCGGCCGGTCTCCTCGTCCAGCTCGGCGGCCAGGTATTCCGGACCGGCCTTGCCGGTCACGTCCCGGGCGTTCGCGGCGAGCTGCGGGGTGAGCGCGATGGCCCGGGCCTTGTCGACCTCGGTGCTGGTCAGCGGGTCACTTCCGGTGCCGGTCGCGGCCTCCGGCACCGGGCTGGGGTCGGAGACCCGCGCCTGCTCGGCGGCGGCCGGGCTGGCCGGCGGCGCGCTGGGCGCGGCGTTCGCCTGCCAGGACGCGAGGCTGTAGGCGGTCACCGCGGTCACCGTCGCGATGCCCAGGCCCCAGCCCCATTTTCGGTATCGATCCACTGTCGGCATTCCCCTCCGTCGTTCGTCGATGCGCGACGGACACTCCCAAATAGAGAGTGAAATTCACGTGAGGTGATGCGAATGTCTCTCGAAAATCGACACCCTTGAGCCCCGAAATGGCCGCCCGGACCGCCCTCCACCTGGTCGGATACTTGACAGCACAGCCCAGAAAATGACAAACCCGATTTCCGCAGCAGAATTGCCGCGCGTGTTGTCAACAACACGGTCAACTGCCCACGCACTATTTTGAAAAGATTCAAGACAATTATTTGGTACGGCGTGAGCACCGTCCCCCGGCCTGGCCGCCGCGTCAGGCCACGTCCGGGCGGGTCATCAACGGCGACCGCAGGTGCCGCTCGAGGATCGGGCCGGTCAGCGGCACCAGGTTCCAGGTCGCCACGGCGGTCCCCGCGACCGCGTCGACCACCAGCCGGACCCGGTGCGGCGTGGTGATCACGTAGAGCTCGGCGACGAACGTGTCCCCCTGCCACGCCCCGGCCGCGACGACCGGACGCCCAAGCGGCGCACTCTCCCGCCAGTCCCCGTGACCGATCTCGATCGTGACCGACTCCCCCAGCCGGGCGCTCCACCCACCGTCGGACGGCTCGACGACGACCACGCCGCCGCCGGGCAGCGCCGACCCCTCGACCCCGGCGTCGACCCGCGCCACCGCGGACCGCCCCGGATCCGCCGACCCGGTCACGACCGGCAGCGCCAGCCCGCGCAGCCGCTCGGCAAGCCGCTGGTCGTCCCGCTCGCCGGCCGGCGCCCCGATGCCGGGCAGCAGGCAATCCCACACCGCACCGGGCATGTCCTCCTCGGGACAGATCGCCGCGGTCACCGCGACCACGAGCTCGTGCGACGGCACGACGATGCACTGCTGACCGAAAGCGCCGTCGCCGCGGTAGCCGTGCCGCGACATCCAGAACTGGTAGCCGTACCCGACCAGCGCGTCCGGATTCTCCGTCCAGCCCTCGACCTGACTGGTCGCCACATGCTTGCGCGTCGCGAGCTCCACCCACTCACGCGGCACGAGCTGCCGGTCACTCCACGCCCCACCGCACCGCAGCAACTCCCCGAACGCGGCGACGGCCTCGGTCGTCAGATGCAGCCCGTGAAACCCGAAGGCAGCCCCGCTCGCGACCCGATCCCACTCGGCGTGGTCAATACCCATCGGCTTGAACAGCCGGTCGTCGAGCAGCCCCGGCAGATCCCGCCCGGTGACCCGCTCCACCATCCGAGCCAGCACATAGGTCGTCGAGTTGTCATAGGTGTGCCAGACCCCCTCGACCTCGGCGAACGGCACCCGCAGGAACCCCTTGACCAGGTCGTCCGGCTCCAGCTCCCAGGCCTCGCCGAGGCTGTCGGTGGAATGCCCGGCCGTCATCGACAGCAGATGGTGCACGGTCAGCCGGCGCGCTTGCTCCGTCACACCCGCCGGCACCCGATCCGGCAGCACGTCGACGACCCGGTCGTCCAGCGAGAGCAGCCCGTCCCCGATCGCCAGCCCCACGGCCACCGAGGTGAACGACTTGGTCAGCGAGTAGAGCAGATGCGGCCGCCCAGCCGAATACGGCGCCCACCACCCCTCGGCGACAACATGTCCCCGCCGAACCACCATGATCGAGTGCAGCTCAACAGCCACCCCCTCCAGCCGATCCAGCAGAGCCCCGATCGCCAGGGACGAGACACCCGCAGCCGCCGGAGTCGAGCGCGGCAGCAGCACCGGTTGCGAAGACATTCGCGCACTTTAATGCCGCGCCGGGCCGCCGGGCGACCGATAACCTGGCCCGCGTGGGACTCGACGCGTATGTGAACTGCCGCTGCTGGCAGGACGGTCTGATCACCGCGCCGCCGCCCGGGCCGGCTGGTCTCGACGAGGACGGCTTCTTCGGCCTGCTGCTGCCGTATGAAGGGAACGAGGACGCCCACCACGAATTCTGGTCGTGGCAGACGCGGGCCTGCCCGCACCCGCAGATGGAGGTCGCCACCGAGCGGGTCGCCAACTGGGCTGGGGTGCGGCTCTTCCAGCAGACGATGGCCGCGGCCGGCGGGGAGCATTTCCCCACCCTGCGCGCCGAGCTGCCCAACGCCAACGGCGGCTCGACCGGCCCGGCGGCGGCCGCGCTGATCCTTGCCGAGCTGGACTACTTCGAACACGAGGCCCGGCTGCCGGACGAGGTGGTGCTGCTCGACGAAGCGACCGGCGAGCTCCTGATGCGCTACATCGCCGCCTACGACGGCGTGATGATGCTGGGTCCGGACTTCCGGGCCGGTGTCGACCCGGGCGGCTTCTTCGTCAATGCCCCGTCCGATCCACCGGTGACGCTGTTCCGGGCGACCCGCTTCACTCAGCGCATCCTGGACGACAAGCGCGTGGAGCTGACCGGCGCCGGCCGCTCGACGGTGCTCCCGATCATGCCGCTCGGGTCGCCCGCCGAGCACCTGGTGGTCCAGACCCGCCCGCAGTCGGCGTCCGAATGGGATCACCTGCTCGGCGCCCTGCGCCGCCTGTGCGCCGCCTCGATCGAGACCGGCAATCCGCTGATGTGGACCTGACCGGCTACTCCGCCTCGAAGCCGCCGTGCTTGCGGGCCACGGCCAGCCACGCCAGCCAGGCCACCCATTTCCGGTCGGCTTCCAGCGCCGTGCGGAACTCCACCGGCGCGACCGCGTAGGCGGCCAGTGCCTCGTCGATCTCCCGCGCGGTCACCAGCGTGCGATCGTTGGACTCCAGGTTGCGGGCCGGGATGCCGGGCCGTCCCGGCTCGGATTCACCGGCGTAGCCCATCCCGGCCAGCCGCATGGCCACGTTGATGTCAGCGAACCGGCGATAACGGAACTCCCACGGATACACCTCGTCCGGCCGATCCGCGGCGGCCGCGGCCCGGATCCGCTGCACGTTCTCCCCGCAGTCCGGGTCATGAACGCACGCCGGCCCCGCGTCAGCGCAAGCCCGCAGCCGATACACCGCGGCCGCCGAGTCAGCCAGCTCCAGATCGATCCCCATCATCCCATGATCAACTGGTCGGCGACCTGAGGACAACCCGGTCAGGCCAGAAACCCGCCGCCCTTGATGTCCTCGATGAACGCGGCCCAGGTCGCGGGGTCAATGGTCAGCCTTCCCCCGTCACGGTCCTTAGAGTCGCGAACCACCACGACGCCCGGCAAGTTGGTCGCCACCTCGACACATTCGCCCTGATTGCTCCGAGTCGACTTTCGGAAGATCGCGCCGCCGAGTTCAGGAATCACCTTGCCCACTCCTCCGCCTTTTGGCTGATCAGAGCCCTGGAAGCCGACTGATCGAGCGCCTTTTTATCCAGAAAATCCCAGATGACCGAATAGGTCTTCACCTCATTCGGGCGATCAAGGTACAGCGCGCCGGTAGGCCTGTCGTCATAGACCGTCGTCGGCTCCGGATCACGTATCCGCGACTCCCGAGGAAAGTCCATCATGACGAAAGGTCCTTGATTGGCCAGGTGCATTCCAGCTTTGAACGGAATCACCCGGACCGAAACGTTCGGCAGATCGGACAACGAGTTCAGCCGCTGCAGCTGGTCTGAAATTATCTCCGGACTGAACCCGCGAACCAGGGCCGCCTCGTTCAGGATGAACTCCTGGTCGGCCGCCTTCGGGGCACGACGGGTCAGGATCCGCTGGCGCCGGATTCTCGATTCCACAATTCGGCCCACGGCCTCCGGCGAGAGAGCCTTCGGGCCAAGACTGACAATCGCCTCCGCGTAGCGCGGAGACTGAAGCAGTCCGGGAATCAGTTCCGCTTGATAGCTGCGCACCCGAGAGGCGGCAGCTTCCATGCCCAGGAACAACCCGATCCACTCGGGGATGTCGGAGTAGGCGTGCCACCAGCCCTTGGTCTTGGTCTCGCGGGCCAGCGCCTTCAAGCCTTCGATGGTCTCGTCGTCGGCGCCGTACAGCCGGCACATGATCTCGACGAGGTTCGGGTGGATAGGCACCTGACCAGTCTCGTAGCGCCAGAGCCGGGGCTTCGACCACTCCAGCGCGGTGAACGCCTCCACCATGGTCAACCCAGCGTCTTCACGAAGATTCTTCAATTTCCGGCCCAGTTGCCTTCGCGGAACCGTCGATCCAATCTCCGAAGTCGTCACGGCGTAACCCTCTCCAGGACCTTCGCGTAACTCCGTATTCCGCCGTTGTGTAACCGGTGTCGGCCGAAGGTCTCTACTTGCGAGAGTCTGCCGCCAAACCGTTGTGGCGACCAGTCCTCGCGGGCAACATTCGTCCCGGCGGGTCGCCCGCTGGGATTGACGGCGGTGCCCTTGTCAGCCTGAATTCGTGTGGATCAGGGCACCGCCCGGCGCGACGGATGAACGACGGCGGAGGTGACGAATCATGATCGCGGCCGGAATCCTGGCGGTCGTCGTGGCATTGATCATCGGATACGTGTCCGGCATGAAGCTCGCCAATGCCTCGGCCCGCTGGTGCCCGGGATGCGGCCGCACTCGCGATTGCTCGACCTGTGACGGAACGGGGAAAACGTGATCACCAGTGAGGGATTGATTGCGGCCGGGCATCAGCAGGGCTACGCGGTGCGGCGCAACGCGCGCGGGCACTACGAGCCGATCCTTCCGTCCGCCGGCGATTGAGCGGGCGGTCATGGGCGTACGCAGCAATGGCGAACCGCGATTGGTCGGCCAGGGTGAGATCCGGGAACGCCTCGGGGTCTCCCGTCAGCGCGTGCAGCAGCTGGCCGAGCGGGACGACTTTCCCGAGCCTTACCAGGTCCTGATGATGGGCCGCCTCTGGCGGGCGAGCGACATCGAGTGCTGGATCGCTGCGAAGGCCGGTCAGGCGTAGACCAGGCGCTGGATGGCTTCGGCCAGGTCGGTGACCGCCTGCTCCAGCTCGTCGTCGGTCGCGCGGGCCAGCTGGTCGTAGCGGGCGTCCCGGATCGCGGAGATCATTTCGGCCAGGCGTGGGGCGGTCAGGGCCTTGGTCGCCGTGCCCGAGTCCTGGTCTCGGCGGATCTTGTCGGCGGCTCGTTCGTCGTAGCGGGCCTTCACCTTGGCGGTGAACTCGCGCAGCTCGCCCGAGGTGGGCGCGCAGGACAGGATGCCGGCGTGCTCGCGCCAGAGCCGGGCCGACGCGCGCAACTGCTCGCGCAGCAGCGCCGGCGACGGGCCGGTGCTGTCGAACCAGACGTGCGAGTCGCCCAGCTGGTCCCAGAAGCGGGCCATCAGCGCGGTCAGCACCGCGTCCTTGGTACGGAAGTAGAAGTAGAAGCCGGTCCGCGACAGGCCGGCCGCCCGGGCCAGGTCGTCGATGGTGACCGCGTCGTACGGCTGCTCGGCGAACAGCTCGCGCGCCGCCTCGAGGATCGCGGCCTCCCGCAGATCGCCCTTGGACGGCCCGGTGCGCCTGTTCTGACCCATGATCCGCAACCCTACCGGTGTGATACTCGACGCTTGACGGAAAAATTCGACAGTCTGTCAACTTGTGGATCTAGCATAGCGCCGTGACTCGCCCCGTACGCCCGGCGCTGCTGCTCATCGCGGCCGCGGCCGGCAGTTTCCTGCTCTCCATGATTCAGTCCGTGCCGGTTCCGGTGCTGCCGCAGATCGCGTCGCAGCTCGGCGTCGACGCCACCACCGTCGGGTGGGTGACCACCGCGACCCTGCTCGCCGCGTCCGCCTGCACGCCCCTGCTCGGCCGGCTCGGGCACGTGCTCGGCATCAAGCCGGTCTTCGTCGGCACCCTGATCCTGACCCTGATCGGCAGCGTGCTGGCCGCGACCGTGCACGACATCGGCTGGCTGATCGCCGCCCGGATCCTGCAGGGCACCAGCTTCGGCCTGTTCCCGCTGGGCATCAGCCTGCTGCGCCACGAGCTGCCCGCGCACAAGCTCACCAACGCGATGGCGGTGGTCGCCTCCACGCTCGGGGTCGGCGGCGGTGTCGCCCTGGTCGCGGCCGGTCTGCTGACCCAGAACGGCGCCGACTACCGCCGGGTCTTCTGGCTGTGTGTGCTGGTCAGCGCGCTGGCCCTGGCCCTGTCGCTGACCCTGCCGAAGCGGGCCGGCGGCGGTGGGCGCGTCGACGTGCTCGGCGCGGTCGTGCTCTCGGCCGGGCTGGTCAGTCTGCTGCTGCCGATCTCGCAGGGGCACACCTGGGGCTGGAGCTCGCCGCGGGTGCTGGTGCTGTTCGCCGCGGCGATCGTCATCCTGGCCGGCTTCCTGCTGCTGGAGCGGCGCCTGGCCGCGCCGCTGGTCTCGGTGCAGCTGCTGCGCCACCGGCCGATTCTGATCACCAACCTGGCGGCCATGTCGGTCGGCTTCGCGATGTTCGCGCTGCAGCTGGCGACCAGCTACTTCGTGCAGAGCCCGCGGGCGTACACCGGGTTCGGCTTCACCGCCACGGTGCTGCAGACCAGCGTGGTCTTCCTGCTGCCGGGCGCCGCGGCCAGCATCGTCGTCGGCCCGCTCGCCGGTCGCCTGGTCGGGCGGATCGGCCCGCGCCTGGTGCTCGCCCTGGCCTGCGGCATCGCCGCGCTGTCCACCGCGTCGCTGGCGTTCCTGCACGACAGCAAGGGCGCGGTGATCGCCGGGTTCGTGGTGGCCAGCTGCGCGATCGCGATGGCGTACGCCTCGATGCCGGCCCTGCTGGTCGCGCACGTCGACCCGCACGACACCGGGATCGCCAACTCGGTGAACTCGATCATGCGGACCATCGGCGGGACGATCGGCAGCGCGCTGGTGATCACGATCCTGGCCGGACAGACGCACCTGGTCGGCAAGGTCGCGCTGCCGACCGAGAACGCCTACCGGATCAGCTACGCGCTGGGCGCGATCGTGTTCGCGGTCGGCGGCGCCCTGGTGCTGCTGTTCATCGACGGCAACCGCGCGGCTGTTGCGGCACCCGAGAAGCACGAGGCAAGCGACGGCGGGCGCGCGGCTACGGCCGTACCGCAAGCAATTGATCTTGCCGAAGCGGGCCCGGAGCCGGCGCGCGCCTGAAGCAGGCCGCAGCATCGGTGTATTTGCATGCGTCGACTAGACACGGGCGCATGCGAAGAATCATGGTCTCCGCAATCGCGACGAGCGTACTGCTGCTGGGTGCACCGGTGCCGGCCTGGGCCGATCCACCGGCCCCGGCGGCGGGCGCGCCGCAACCCGGCTGGACCGTCGGCGACCGGTCGCTGACCTGGCGCAGCGACCGGGTGATCCCGCCGGGCGACGCGGCGGTCGAGTTCTGGTCCGGCGACACCCTGCTGGGCAGGGCGAAAAGCACCACCGACCTACAGACGTTCGTCCTGCCGGAAGTTTCCACCGGCAAACTGACCGATCTGCAGGTCCGGATCGGCGGCAAGCGGGTCGACGCGACCGCGCCGACATCGCTGCAGCGCCGGGTGACGAGCCCACCGGCCACCGCGCCGGCGAACCCGGTCGACCCCGGCGTAAGCGGCCCGTATGCGACGACGACCGGCGAGTACACGCTGCCCGGCCTGAAACTGACCGGCTATCCCACCCCGATCGAGATGCGGGCCGTCGTGGTCGTCCCGACCAAGGCCCCGGGCAAACGGCCGCTCGCGCTGTTCCTGCACGGGCGGCACTGGACCTGTTACAGCGGCACCGAGCTGAGCACGATCAGCCTGGACTGGCCGTGCGCGCCCGGCGCCCAGCCGGTCGCCAGCTACCGCGGCTACCTGCAGGCGCAGCAGTTGCTCGCCTCGCAGGGCTACGTCACCGTGTCGATCTCCGCGAACGCCATCAGCGCGCAGGACAACGACGTCGCCGACCTCGGCGGGCAGGCCCGGTCCGCGCTGGTCCGCACGCATCTCGCGCACTGGGCCGACTGGGCCGGCGCCAAACGCAAGAGCGCGCCGGCGATCGTCCGGGCCGCACCGCCGGCCGACCTGTCGAAAGTTTTCTTGATGGGGCACTCGCGCGGCGGCGAGGGCGTCAGCCGGGCCGCGCTGGACAGCCTGAACCCGCCGCCGGCCGGCACCGACGACTACCACGGCAAGGTGCGCTGGACGATCCGCGGGCTGCTGCTGATCGGGCCGACCGCGTTCGGGCAGAACCCGCAGCCGAACGTGCCGTCGGCGACGATCCTGCCCGGCTGCGACGGTGACGTCTCCGACCTGCAGGGCCAGATGTACGTCGACGAGTCCCGCGGCCTCGGCGCCGGCACCGCGCTGCACAGCGCGCTGTACGTGATCGGCGCCAACCACAACTACTTCAACACCGAGTGGACGCCCGGGCAGTCGGCCGGACCGGCCGCCGACGACTTCTTCGACGACCCGGAAAACCCCGACCCCTTGTGTACGCCGGGAGTCTCACCGCAGCGGCTCACCCCGCAGCAGGAGCAGCAGGTCGGCGCGACCTACATCGCGACCGCGGCGCGGCTGTTCGTCGGCGGCGACGACCGGGCCCGGCCGCTGCTCGACGGCACCGGCGTCCGCGCGCCGTCGGCCGGACCGGCCACGGTGCTGGCGCACGCGATCGGCGCGAACCGCAGCCCGGTGATCGTTCCGGAGCCGGCGCTCGGCGTGCGCGGCGCCCGGCTGTGCGAGCAGGTGCCCGCCGACCCGGCGGCCGCCTGCCGGCGCGCCGGTGAGTACGGGACGGACTCGCCGCACTTCGTGCCGTTCGAGAATCCCGAGCCCGGGCGCTGGGCGGTCGCGCTCACCGGCGGCACGACGGCGCGGCTGCGGCCGGCCAACGCGATGCCGGTGACCGGGTCGCGGGCGCTCGCGCTGCGGCTGATCGTGGCGCCGAACGCGGGGGCCACGCCGGTCACCGTCGCGGTCACCGACGAGCGCGGCCGGCGCACCGAGCTGGGCACGGCGACGGTCACCGGGGTGCCCGGCACCGACCGGACCACGTCGTACTGGGGGCAGGAGGTCCGGCTGGCGCTGCCGCGCGGCATCCGCGCGGTGCGGCAGGTCGATCTCACCACCGGCGGTGCCGGGCCGGCCTGGCTGATCGACGCGTGGGGCTGGCGGGCCGGCACCCCGGCGGTCAAGGCCGCCGCGCTGGACCGGGTCGACGTCGGTGACCTGCGCGTCCCCGAGGGCGACTCGGGCACCCGGACCTACCGGGTGCCGGTCACGGCCTACGGTGCCAAGGCGGCGAAGGTTCGGCTGTTCCTGAACGGCAAGTCGTGGGTGACGTCGGTGAAGCCGGGTCACAGCACGCTGACCGTGCCGATCTCGGTGACCGGAAATGACACCTATGGCGGGGACCGGGCGTACCCGCTGACCGCGAAGGCGGCCGGCAACGCGGTGGTCGGCGGCTGGATCGGCGGCGTCCACTCGATCGAGGACGAGCCGATGCCGACCGTCACGATCACCCCGGCGGTGGCGACGGCGACCGAGGGGGCGGCGCTGACCTGGCAGGTTCAGCTGTCCGGGCCGGCCGCTGACGACTACCTCTACGTGGTCTTCACGCCGTTGGCGCCGGTCAGCGGGCCGGAGCTGTCGTCGACCGACGTCGATCCGGAGTGGTTCAGCACGTTCACCGGGGAGGATCCGCTGCCGTCCCGGCCACTGTCGAGCACCGCGGTGCAGCTGTTCATCGCCTTCGAGCCGGGGGTGACGTCGGGCGAGATCACCATCCCGACGATCGCCGACAGCCTGCCCGAGGGCGCCGAGCACGTGCATCTCCGGGCCCAGCTCTACCCGCCGGACTTCAGCCGCCCGGCCGACGTCGGCTTCGCCGACGGCACCCTCACCGACTGATTCCGATCATTGCCCGGGGCCTGCTGGGCCCCGGGCACTTCTTCAACGACAAAACCGATTTCGCCGTACGGCGGTAGCCCGCGACCGGCGGCGCGAACGTCAGGGGCGGGGCTTCGTCCGTACCGAAGCAATTGGGTTTTGATCTTGGGGTTGAAACTCGATGGCAGCGCGGGGGCAGGCGGTGGAATGATCCTTCGCGGGCCGTTAGCTCAAGGGCAGAGCATTCGAATGGTCAGCGCGTCCGCCCACCGCCGCAAGTGGGCATGGGGGCGCTTCCTTCTCCCTTTTGGATCGAACGGTTCGGGGTTCGAGTCCCCGGCGGCCCACTTTGTTGTCGGCGCGGCGGAGGAGAGGGAGGGGCGCGTGCTCGAGAAGCTGATCATCCAGAAGACCCTGCGTGTCCCGGCGAGCGCCGGGGTGGCCGGCGACGGTGCGGCGGTGGCGCGGCAGTTGGACGCGACGCTGCTCGATGCCGGGTTCAGCGCGTCGCGGGCCCTGCTGGAGCACGTCGGCGGGCTCGGGCCGGGGCCGGCGATGGACCTGGCCGCGACCGTGGTGGCCGCGGTGCGCGAGCTGGTCGGCGACCACGTGCGGCACAACGCCTACTTCATCGGCTTCCCGCACGACGTGCCGGACACGCTCGAGTTCTGGACCGAGCGCCTGCGCGCGGCCGTGACCGCCGGCGGGGCGGCGCCGGTCGACGTGCGCGGGGTCAACCTGCTCGAACTGCCGGGGTACGGGACGTACCAGCACACCTACGACGAGCTGCTGGCCGCCCACGACGAGCTGATCGCCGCCGCCGGGGACCGGCTGACCGTGCTGCACCTGGGCGACTCCGCCGAGGCCGAGGCCGAGCGGCTCTACCTGGCGCTGGCCGGGGGCAGCACCCCGCTCGGCGAGGCGGACCTGGCGATCCTGAGCGAGCTGGCGGTTCTCTGCGCCGACGGGCCGCAGCCGGCCGAGATCCCGGTGCGGGAGAACCGGGCCGTGCTCAACGGCGTGCGGCTGGTGCTGGGCCGGCCGCTGGTCGCCGTGGACACCACCACCGACGTGCTGCGCCTGGCCTGCCAGGTCTCCGGCGGCGACGTGTCGCTGGCCGAGCCGACCCGGTTCCGGGCGTTCCGGCGCGCGGAGCGGCGTTCGCTGCTGGGCGCGCTCGACGCGGTCGTCGGCGCGAGCCCGGCCAAGCTCGGCGACATCGCCCGCTACGCGGAGCGGTGGAAGCGGCTCGGCGAGCGGCTGCACCCGCACGAGTACGCGCAGTGGCCGCACGCCCGGGCGGTGTTCGACGTCGCCCGCGGCGAGCGCAAGGTGCCCAACCTGGCCGGGCGGGCCGAGTCGAAGATCCGTTCCGGGGAGATCGGACCGGCCGCCGCGGTGCTGTCCGCGGCGCCGGGCCTGCTGCTGCGCTCGGCGGACCGGCTGCTGCGCCTGGCCCCGGCCGACGAACGCGACGCGGTGGTCGGCGCGGTCACCGGCGCGCTCGGCTCGGCGTCCGGGCGGGTGCTGCTGTCGCTGCGCGAGCATGTCGGCAACCGGCTGGCGCCGGCGTCGCTGCGGATGTACGCGAGCCGGTCGCGGCGCGCGTGGGTCGGGCCGGACGAGCGGGCGCCGCTGCCGGCCGAGCTGGTCGCCGAGCTGTCCGCGCTGCTGGACGCGGAGATCAGCGCCCGGCTGCCGGAGCTCGACCAGCCGCTGCTGGTCGACCCGGAGGTGCTCGACGTGGCGCTGCCGCTGTCCGGCAAGGCGGCCGAGGGCGGGTTCGCGGTGCTGCCGCGCGGCTCGCGGGCGCCGGTGCCGGGTGAGCTGCTGCGGTTCTTCACGTACTGGCGGCAGAGCAGCCGGCGCACCGACTACGACCTGTCGCTGCTGCTGCTCGACGAGCAGTTCCACAGCGCCGGGCAGGTGTCCTGGACCAACTTCCACCACGACGGGGTGGTGCACTCCGGGGACCTGACCGAGGCGCCGGAGGGTGCGACCGAGTTCATCGACGTGCCGCTGAACCTGACCGGGCACTACCTGGTGCCGCAGGTCAACATCTTCGCGGGCGAGTCGTTCGACGACGTGGCCGAGTCGATGTTCGGCTACCAGGTCCGGGCCGCCGGGCAGGGTGGGGCGCCGTTCGACGCCCGGACCGTGCGGGCGCGCTCGCAGATGCGCGGGCCGGGCCGGGTCGCGCTGCCGATGGTGTTCGCCCGCGGCGAGAGCGGCTGGGAGGCCGTCTGGCTGCACCTGTACCTGCGGGGCACGCCGCGGTTCAACCGGGTGGAGGGCAACGCGTACACCACGGCCGACCGGGTGCGGGCGCTGATGGAGCGGCGGTACCTGACCATGGCGTACCTGATCGACCGCTGGCGCGAACGGGCGCCGGTGCTGGTCTGGGACGGTGGGCTGCCGGCCGAGCCGGTCACGTTCGTCGGCATCACCGCGCCCGAGGGGCTGCCGGCGGGGTCGCAGGTGTACACGCTGGATCGGTTCAGTGAGCTGATCCCTGGATAATGGCGACAGTCGAGGCCATGCGGGCGCTTCCTTCTATCCGTTCGATTCGGTACCTCCGCGCGAGCGGAGGACCTGGCATTCAGCGCCCGCGCTTTCCTCGACCCCGCTCTGGACAGGAGATCTGCTGTGCTGGGTGACGGCCCGGTCTACGTTCCGGTCGCCTCGGAGACGCATCGGTGGCTGCAGTGCGTGGACGAGGCGGACTTCCGGGCGCTGAGCTGGGGTGAGCTGCTGCCTCTGGGGGTGCGGCTGGTCACCGAGACCGAGCGTGGCGCGGCGCTGCGAGAGACGGGTCTGCCGCATCTGGCCTCCTACGTCCTGACGATGACGGCAGCCGTGCGGGACTCGATCGGCCCGCTGCTGGAGGGGCAGGGCCTCGTCATCCCGCTGCGGTCCGGCGACGGGGACTTCTGGATGTTCGTGCCGGACGTCTGTGACGTACTCGACGAGGCGGCGTCCACCGTGACGCGCTTCTCGAGCGGGCGGGTGATGCACGTCAGCGGGTACGAGTTCCACGCCGACCGGCTGGCCGATCGGACCGTGTTCCGCATTCCGCAGGTGCCGCGGCAGACGCTGTTCTGCACCCAGCGTCTCGTCGACGCGCTGAGCGGGCAGGATGGGGTCGGCTTCAAGCGGGTCTGGCCCGCTGCCTGACAATCCGGAGGTTTGATCGTGCCCGAACAGGCTCGCGCCGTGCTGCGGGAGGCGTCCCTGCCCGACGGCTTCCTGACGATCTTTCGCAAGGATCCGGACTTCGCGCAGGTGCAGTCCGGTGACCGGGACGAGCTGACCAGGATCGGTTTCGCCCGCGAGGGCGAGAGCATCTGCCTCGACGGCGCCACCGGCGAGGTCGTGCTGGTCGACGACGGCGAGGTGGTGAGCGTCGTCAACGCGAGCCTGGACGCGTTCGCGCGCTCGCTGGAGTTCAGCGCCGGGCGGCTGCCGTTCTATTCGGAGGACGGCGACATCGACGAGTCGATCGAGGCCGCCGAGGTGCTCGCGGAGGGGCTGCGGGCGATCGACGCCCGGGCCACGGGTGGCTTCTGGGCCGAGTTCATCGCGGACGTCTCCAACGGGGACCATCCCGCGGACGACTGACCGGCGGCGGTTGCCGGGCGGCACTAGGCTGAAGGCCCGAACAGGGAGGTCAGGTGACCGAACCCGCCAAACGGGCCGTGCCGGCCAGCCGCCGTAAACCCGCCCCCGTGCCGGATCCCGCCGACGACAGGCTGCCGGCGCTGCGCTGGCACATCGAGCGCTACGACCGGATGCGGGCCTCGACCGCCAGCCGCGCCGCCGTGGTCCTGAGCGCCGGCGCCATCCTGTCGGCCGGCAACGCCGTGGTGCTGGCGCAGATCCTCAACGGCGGGTTCGACCGGCTCAACCGGTGGCTGGTCGCGCTGTTCGCGCTTGTGGTGCTGGCCAGTGTGGGGCTGGTGGTGCGGGCGCTGCTGCAGGCGGCCAGTTCGCTGGTGACCCCGCGGCCGAGCGCGGCGATGTTCAGCGAGGACCAGAAGCCGCCGCCGGCGCTGCTGTTCAACGGGACGTATACGGCCGCGGTCGCGGACACCTATGACGCGTTCCGGGCCGCGGTGGCCGCGCAGACCGACGCCGATCGGGTGGAGGCGGCGCAGGTGGAGCTGTATTTCGGGATTCGGCAGCACCGGCATCGGTACACCCAGTTGCGGGCGGCGGTGCGGTCGCTGAAGTGGGCGGCGACGGTGCTGCTGGTCGTGCTCGCCATCGGCGCGATCGCGACGGTCGCCGGCCGATTCTGACGGGTTCCCCCGGGATGCCTCCGACACCCCGGGACGACCAGCCGGAGCCGTACGCTTGTCATTTGGCGCCGTGGCCGCGCCGGTGCTGCGGAGCCAGATACAACCCGACCAGCGTCCTGACCGGCACGTCGGTGCACAGCAGGGCGTCCGTCAGCTCGAACAAGGCGTCGGCCCGCCTGGTCATGCATCGGTAGAACTGCTCACGAAATCCGCCAACACCTCGATCGCTTCCACCCCGTCCGTCGTGACCGCCACAACGAGCGTCGATAGGTGCCAGATGCGCCCATTCGCACCGGATGACGCTCGGTCACCGTCGGCCAGACCGGAGGGGCTCTACGAACGCACGGATCCGCCGAGTTGAGTGCGTGATACGTCGTTAGACCGATGTGGCCACCGGAAAGCGTCAGAGGTCGTCGATGTCAATGCCTTTAGCCGTGGCGTTCCAGCGATATCCAAAGGTAGCGTTGCAGACCACCTGCATCGCATTATCCTGACCGAATGAAACGGCGCCGTTGCCTACGGTCGACGAAAAAATCAGGGACGCCCGCATCGATGCCTCAGTCAGTCCGTCTTTCTGAGCTGGCAAAAACTGAATTTCCTTGAGAACCGTCGAAAGCGCGATGCCATCGGCGGCTGCGTCGGCCGACATCTTGGTCATCCTGATCGTTTGATTGTTTGCGTAGATCCTGATGGCGTCCTGGCAGCTGTCTTCAAGGCCCGTGTAGTTGTAGGTGATGTAGGCACCTGGGCCGCCGACGAGCACCGCCGCGACGGCGCCGGCAATCGCCATGGCCCTACCCCGGCGCTTGCGCGAAACTTCCGGCAGCGTTAAGCCTGCAACATCAATGCGCTCGTGTGATACGCCCGCCATCGTCCCGCTGAGAGCCAACGGCGGGCTCGGTTCCTCCTGGAGCCCAAAGGACCGCACATATTGTGATGGGCCTGCCGGCTGCAGTGCGGGATCAGCGGGTACCTGTTGGAAATTCTGCCCTATAGGGCCGGTCGCTGTCGGTTGGTGGGGATGCACTCCGACCGTTTCCGGCACAGGCTGAACGGATTCGGTCCACTGTTGTCCATCCCACCACCGCTGTGCGAAAACCCCACTTGGATCGGCGTACCAACCGGCAGGCGCAGTCTCTCGAGCAGCCTGCGCAGTCACTACGGCGGCACCGCCCGTAGACCGTTGGACATCCACATCCCACGGCGAGATGTTGCTCATAACGGACCTCCCGGTTGTCGAGTCGATGCTCTCGCCATCGGGCCCATGCCGGCCCTCTTTAGGACTCCGGATGAACGACTTCGGCTTCGCGGACGCCACCACAGAACCGCCAGTCCGCGCCCGGGGCCGCCAGGTGTTCTCGCCGCCGTAGTGTGCTCGTTTCCGCGGTAGGGCAGGCGAGCTGACGTCGCCGCTACCGTTCCGTCGTAGCCAAGCGGCGTCTCGCGCCTGGCAAGTCAGTCTGCGCCCAGCAGGTGCCGATGAGTGAGTTCGCGCCGCCATCGGCCTTCTTCCGGGCACACTCCTGCCAGAAGCATTGGTGTTGCGCACCTCCGGCCGCACCCTCGTAGATGCGATCTTCGCCTATTCCCGCGACATCCCTGCAGCGAACCTCAACTCAGTCCAAGTGCCTCCGATTAAGGCGGAGCAGCGCACACCACACCAAGTCATTTTAGGAGCTGGTTTTGAAGAAGGTTTTGGTCTCCGTGTCGACAGCATTTCTCGCCGTGGGGCTCATCGGCGCCGCGGCGCCGGCGCAGGCCCAGCCCATCGCCGCTCATACGGTCGTGACCAGCGCTGTCACCACAGTTTCAAAATCCGTGGTCGCTCCTGTTTCGTATTCTGCGGCCAGTGAGTCAGTCGCACAGCAGAACGCCCGGCGCATGGCGGCATCCTACCTCAAGACTATGCCGTTCTCACGCAAAGGCCTTATCCACCAGCTGGTGTACGAGGGTTTTAGCACCAAGATCGCGACCTATGGTGTCGACAAGCAGCATGCGAACTGGAACACCCAGGCCGCCAGGATGGCGGCGTCCTACCTTAATACTATGCCGTTCTCACGCCAGGGCCTCATCGACCAGTTGGAATTCGAGGGGTTCACCCCGGCGCAGGCCAGGTACGGCGTAAAGAAGGTCGGTCTCTGAGGTTTGCGTCCAGCATCGGAACTGGTTTCAAGCACCCGCTGCGGGGTCTGCCAGAATATCCGCTCCCGGCAGGCCCCGAGCGCAATAAATATCAAGCAATGCAGGACTCAGCCAGGACTGGTTGACCATCGTCGTCAAGCCAGGCCTCGTATCGCGGGTTTACTCATTTGCCGCCGACAGGGCGGCCAGGAACGGCGAGAAGGTGACCCCTTGGATTGCCGGGCAACATGCGACATTCGCTCGTTCCCGACAACAGGCGCGCCGGGGCGCCCGAGGCTGTAGGCCGAACCGGCAGTAGTACGAGGCGACCGCGGGGCGGTCGTAGGCGTGATGCGCGATCGGCATCCTGAACAGCCGCGACCGGACCCGGGAAGCGGCCTTCCGCGGCCACTGACTCCGCCGCCCGGCCTGTCCACGGTGGCGAGGCAGGCCGGGCGGCGGATTCGTTGTCAGGAGGTGGGGACGCCGGGGATGAAGAACTTCTCCCATGATCCAACGATGTTGGCCCGAGCCCTCAACGGGTTGTTGGTCACGCTGTAGTTCGCGCTGACGAACAGGTGGGCCCCCTCCGAGACGAGGGACTTCGTCGCGTCACCGTTGTCGTAGACGTAGAACTTCTCCCACGAGCCGACGGTGGTGGCGCGGGCCTGCAGCGGAGCATCCGTGCTGGCAACGCTGAGGTTGGCCGTCACATACTTGTTGTTGGCGTCCGAGCGGATGGCCCACGCGCCGCTTCCCTGGGAAACGAAGGTGAATCGTTCCCACAGTCCGGGGTCGGTCGAGCGGGCTTGCAGGGGCGCGTTGGTCTCACTGAGATTCGCGGTGACACCGAGTTGCGCGAGGCCGACGGCGGAACTGATGGAGGTCGACACGGTGGTGCCGGCCGCAGCCGTCAGGTAGTTCGGGGGGATGGTCGGCGGTGCCGCTGACGCCGGCTGTCCGGGCAGCAGCGCGGCGATCAGGGCGGCGAGCGCGAGCGCCGGCGCCAGAACGCGGGCTCGTAAGGCCCAGGACGGCGAGGCGGGCACGGCCGGCGGTACGGGACGGGTCCGGTCGGCTTGGCGGATATCCATTGTGGAATCCCTTCATCGAGGCCCGACGATCATATGACCTCCAAGGTCCTCCCCTCCGCCCCGAAGACGCCGTCCGCCACCACAGCGGACAGACGGAGCGTCCGGTTCAGGCCGGAATCAGGTCGGCCATCTTGTCGGCCGACTTGAGTCCTGAGCCGGTGAGCACGACGACGGTCGTCTGATCGGGAGTGACCGTGCCGTCGGCGATGAAGTGGTCGAGCGTGGCGGCCGCGACGGCGCTGGTCGGCTCGGCGTACAGGCCGCGGGCGGCCAGGGTGCGGACCGCACCCTGGATCTGCTCCTCGGAAACGGCGACGGCCGCGCCGCCGCAGCGACGCAGGGCCTCGACGGCCTCCGGCAGCCGTACCGGGGTGGCGATGGCCGCCCCTTCGGCGACGGTCGGCGCGCGCTCGCCGCGCCCGGCCCGGTCGACGCCGTTGACGGTGTCGGCGATGGTGGCCCAGTGCTCGGGCTGCCCGACGAGCAGCCGGGGCAGCCGGTCGATCTGTCCGGCGGCGAGCAGCTCGGCGAAGGCGATGTCGCAGCCGAGGATCTGGCTGCCGGCGCCGGCGACGAGCACCACGTTGTCCGGGGCGGTGAAGCCGAGGCTCTCCCAGATCTCGTACGCGATCGTCTTGGTGCCCTGGAGGAACATCGGGTGCCAGTTGTGGCTGGCGTACGGGATCCGCGCCGACTGCCGGACGGCCTCGGCGCCGACCTCGTCGCGGGTGCCGCCGACGAGCTCGATCTCCGCGCCGAAGGCCCGTGCCTGCAGGATCTTCGGGGCGCTGGTCGCCGCCGGCACGATGATCTTCGCGCGGAGGCCGGCCGCGGCGGCGTAGGCGGCGACCGCGGCACCGCCGTTGCCGGAGCTGTCCTCGAGCACCCGGTCGGCGCCCTGTGCGCGCAGGTGCGACACCATCACCGACACGCCGCGGTCCTTGAACGACGACGTGGGGTTGAACCACTCCAGCTTGAAGTGCACCCGGTGCCCACCCCACGCCAGCGCGATCAACGGGGTGAGGCCCTCGCCGAGACTCACGCGGTGACCAGGATCGACGGGCAGGACGGCCCGGTAGCGCCACAGTGACCGCTCGCCCTGGTCGATCTGATCCGGCGTCAGCCCGGCAAGGGGTGACAGCATGAGCGGGCTGCCGTCGTCGCCGCGCCAGCGCCGGTCGCTGACCGGGTAGGTGGTGCCGCTCCGGTCCAGCAGCACCGGTTCGGTGTGGTTCCCCATCAGTCCTCCGTAGGCGGCGGGTGCGGCTCTGCCATCAAACCAGACACGCCGGTCACCGGCGGATGCCGTGAACCGGGGGTGGGTTCTTTGAAACCGCGACCACCCTCGGACGTCGCCCTTGTGGGTTTCGTGTTCTGGGCGCCCCGCGCCCTTGCGAAGCCCGCAAGGGTCCCCGCGGGAGCGACGATCTGTACCCCGGCGGACCGAGGCAATGAAGACCTTGAAGTTGATCTTCAAAAGCTCTCCTGTGGAGAATCACCGGTTAGGGGAACGTGTCGGGTTTGTCCGGCTGGTCGGTCCCCCTACTATTACGCGGGTGCTCGAGCGGTTGGGACGAACGCCGGATGGCGTGGCAGTGTCGCTTCGATAGGGTGCGATGGATAGGGGCCAACCGCGAAGCGAGAGGGCAAAGGGCTGGGTTGTGAGCGATCAGCATGCGGCCGCGAACCCGGACGGCGACCCGCCGACCGCCGCTGAGCTGTCGCTGGAGCAGCGCTCGCAACTGCGGGACGCGCTCGACGCGATCACCGAGCTCGAGGAACCGGGCACCTGGCGCAAAGTGCTCAACCAGGTCAAGACCGCGCACGGCAGCCTGCATCCGCAACATTTCGCCCCGGCCTATCGCACTTTCGACATTCTCGAGGCCGCGATCGAGACCGAGCGTGGCCTGGTCGACCTGGCGATGGGCATCCGGCTCGTTTTGGGCCGCACCCCGGGTTATGTGACGTTCACTGACCTGGTGAAGACCTTGCAGAGCGACGAGGCGCCGGCCACCCCGCTGGACCGGCTGCGCCGTCTGCTCGCGCAGCTGCCCGCCTCGGTGCACGCCGAGGTGCTCGCGCAGCCGGGCATGGCCGAGCTGGCCGGGCCGCTGGCCGGCTGCTCCGGCGCCCGGGAGGCGCTCGATCGGCTGACCCGCGCCGGCGGCTGGACGCTGGACGCGGTGCGCTACGTCGAGCTGGCCGGCCGGCTCTCGGACCAGAACACGTCCGCTTTGATCCTCGGCGCGCTCGACCGCGTAGTTGTCGACGATCCCGAGCTGGGCGACGCCCTCACCGATTTCCGTGCCTCGCTGACGGTGCCCGCGGCGGCGGACGACGGTCCGGAGGAAGTGACGCCCGAGCCACCCGGCGAGACACCAACGCGCCCTGCAGATGGAGACGGCAAGATGATCACTTTGACGCTGCAGGAGTCGGACGACAGGGTTCGTCGGACGCCGCGCTCCACCGTGTCCGTCTGGGGTGGTGTCGCGCCCCGCAACAGCCACTTCGCCGGCCGGGACTCGATCTTCGAGGCGATCCGGCGCTCGCTGCACGACGAGGCGTCCCCGGCGCTGGTGCTGCAGGCCGTGCACGGCTACGGCGGCGTCGGCAAGACCCAGATCGCCACCGAGTACGCGTACCGCTACGCCGACGAGTACGACCTGGTCTGGTGGGTCCCCGCGGACGAGCCGAGCTCGATCCGCCGCTCGCTGGTGTCGCTGGCGCGCCGGCTCGGCCTGCCGGAGAGCGTCGACGCCGAGGACACCATCGGCGCCGTGCTGGACGCGCTGCGCCAGGGCGAGACCCACGAACGCTGGCTGTTGATCTTCGACAACGCCGGCGCCCCGGACACCATCCAGGAGTACCGTCCCCGCGCCGGTCGCGGGCACGTGCTGGTCACCTCCCGGTCGAACCGCTGGCTGGGTCACGACGCCACGGTCTCGGTGGACGTGTTCACCGAGCCGGAGAGCGTCCAGATGCTGCGCAAGCGGTGGCCGGACCTCAGCGACGACCAGGCCCGCCGGCTCGCCGGGCGGCTGGGGCACCTGCCGCTCGCGCTGGAGCAGGCCGCCGCGGTGCACATCGAGAGCGGCATGACCCTCGAGGAGTATCTGACCGCGCTCGACGAGACACCCACCCGGGTGCTGCGCGAGGGCACCCCGGAGGGGTATTCGTCGTCGGTCGCGCTGACGTTCCAGATCGCCTACCGCGAGCTGGCCTCGAAGTCGCCGGCCGCCGCGCAGCTGTTCGCGATCTGCGCGCTGATGAGCTCGCAGCCGATCTCGGTGCCGATGCTGATCCGCGGGCGCGGCGCGCAACTGCCGGCGCCGCTGGCCACCGAGGTGCGCACCGAGATGACCCGGCGCAACGCGATCCGGGACATGGCCGGGCACGCGCTGGCCACCCTCGACCCGGGACGCAATCTCATTCAAGTGCATTCTTTGGTACGCGATCTGCTGCGCGACGAGCTGTCCGAGCAGGATCGGCAGGTCTACACCAGCGGCGCGCACAGCATCCTGGCGCTGGCCAACCCCGGCGAGCCGGACGTGCCGGAGAACTGGCAGTCGCTGCGCCAGATCAGCCCGCACGTGGTCCCCAGCGGCATCCTGTTCTCGCCGGACCCGGAGGCCCGCACGGTCTTCCTGGACCAGATCCGCTATCTGTACTCGGTCGGCGACTACGCCGCGAGCCAGACGCTGGGCGAGATGGCGGTCACCACGTGGAGCCAGATGCTCGGCGTGAACGACATCATGACGCTGGTCGCCAACCGGCACCTGGCCAACTCGCTGCGCGCGCAGGGCGAGTTCCCCCGGGCCGCGGCGATCAACAAGGACACCCTGGAACGGATGACCGAGCTGCTCGGGGCCACCCACGAGCACACCCTGGCCACCGCCAACAGCGTCGGCGCCGACCTGCGCATCGCCGGTGACTTCCGCCGGGCCCGCGAGCGCGACGAGGCGAACCTGGCCGCCTACCAGGAGAAGTTCGGCGACAACGATCCGGCCACCCAGCGCTCGGCGAACAACCTGGCGGTGGACCTGCGGCTGCTCGGCCGGTTCGAGGACGCCCGCCAGCTGGACGAGTCGATCGTGCGGACGCTGTCGGACATGTTCGGCGAGGACGACGTACGGATGCTGTGGGCCTACTCCGGCGTGGCCCGCGACCTGTACGGCCTGGGCCGCTACGCCGAGGCGCTGTCGTTGCAGATCAGCAAGCTGCGCATCCACGAGAGCCTGGTCGACCTGGGCCACCTGGACGTGCTGCGGGGCCGGCGCAACGAGGCCATCCTGCTGCGCAAGAACGGCCTGTACGGCCAGGCGCTGGAGACCGCCGAGTCGGCGCTGCTGGCCTGCCAGGCGAAGTTCGGCGAGACCCACGACCACACCTTCGCCGCCCGGCTGACGCTGGCCAACACGCTGCGCGTGGCGGGCAAGCTCGACGAGGCCGAGGAGTACGCGCTGTCCGCCGCCGAGGCGTACCGGATCAACCTGGGCGGCAGTCACCCGTTCACGCTCGCCGCGATGGTCGACGTCGCGATCATCCACCGGCTCCAGGGCCGGCTGGACGAGGCGCTGAAGGTCAACGGCCAGGCGCTGGAGACGATGGGCGACAAGCTCGGCCTCGACCACCAGTGGCGGCTGTGCGCGCTGGCCAACCAGGCCGGGCTCTACGCCGATCAGGGCCGGGTCGACGAGGCGCTGCGGCTCTCCCGCGACGTCTGCAGCCGATCCGAGCGGGTGCGCGGCGAAGATCATCCGTACACGCTGGCGGCCCGGGCGAACCTGTCGCTGGACCTGGAGGCCAAGGGCGAGCACATCGAGGCCAGCGCCGGCCGCCGCGGCGCGATCACCCGGCTGCGGATGGTGCTCGGCGACCGGCACCCCGAGGTGATCAACGTCGGTCTCAGCACCCGCACCGACGCCGACATCGAGCCGCCGGCGCTCTGAGCCTCACCCCGGCGCCGTCCACCGGCGCAGGATCTCGGCCCGCCCGGCCTCGTCGGTGCGGCGCAGCGCCTGGGCCAGCACCTGCGGGTGCACCGGCGCCGGCCCGAGCCGCTCGGCGCTGACCACCAGCCCGGCGATCGCCCGCACGTCGGCGGGGTCGACGGTCAGCCGCGCCGCGTAGCCGCGCGCGGCCTCGCGGTAGCGCCCGGCGATCGCCGCCACGTCCATCGCCGAGTCCCGCTCCCCGCTCACGTCCGCGTGGGTCAGCCACCGCTGCGCCAGCTGCCGCAGCCGGCTCGGCACCAGCGGCTGGTCGGAGACCGTCCCCGGCCGCTCCCACCCGGGCGCGACCGCCCGGCCGGCCAGCAGCGCGAGCACCTCGTCCTCGGCCGGCGGCAGGTGCGCGACCTGCCAGGCCGCCCGGTGCTCGCGGACGATGTCCCGGGTGACCCGCCGGACCGCCGGGCCGACCGGCTGCGCCTCCAGCTCGTCGAGCGTCGCCCCGATCGAGCCGGCCAGCGCCCGCCCGGCGTCGGTCAGGTCACCGGCCGAGCCCATCAGCGTCCGGTGCCCGATCCGGACCTGCGCGGCCGTCACCGCGAACTCCAGCTCGGCCACCCGGTCGCCGGCGCCGAGCTCGCGCCGCCAGAAGTCGGCCACGCCGAGGAACGCGACCGCGCCGTGCAGCAGCCCGGCGACCGGGCGCGGGTCGTCACGCCACGGCGAGTAGAGCCGTTCGGCGCCGCCGGCCCGGAACAGCGGCCCGATGTCGTGCAGGATGTTGACGTAGTTGTGCTGCAGCTCGTGCACGAACGTCACCGCCAGCTCGCGCGGATCGACCGGCCGGGTCAGCGCGATCGCGCCGATGCTGTCGCGGGCGGTGGAGCTGATCCCCTCCGCGGTGGCGCGCGGGGCCAGCGGCGCCAGCACGCTGATCAGCCGGCCGAACGCGGTGGCCCACGGCCGGTGCCGGCCGCGCAGCCGGTGCCACGCCCGGTGCACCAGGTCGCGCCACAGGTCCAGCTCCTCCGGCGGCAGCCGGTCGCTGGCCGGATAGCCGTAGAGCCGCCGGTACGGCGTGATGTCGTCGATCACCAGGCCGACCGGCGGGTCGGCGTCCAGGCGGACCCGGTGCATCGGCTCCCACCCGGCGCCGGCCGGCCGGCCCCGCTCCACGGCCAGGTGCATCGTGCCGTCCGGGCCGTCCACGGTCAGCCCGGAGTCGTCGCGCCGCGCCCGCGCCAGCGCGGACCCCGGCGCCCGGGTCACCCGGAACCGGCCCAGCGACGGCAGCACCAGCCACCCGGCCCGCACCGGCACCACCACCTCGGCACGCCGCCCGGTGATCACGGCGGCGGTGACCGCGAGCGCGCCGAGATGGGCAAGATCGGTCACCAGCGGCTCGGCGTCGCTGACCGTCCCGAACAGCCGGCGCAGGCACCACGCCGACCAGGCCCCGACCTCGGGCGCGCCGAGCAGCTCGGCGACCGGGCCCTCGGCGGCCCGCTGGATGGTGACCAGCGCGGCCAGGCTGCCGTCGAGCCCGGCCCGCTCCCCCGCGCCGGCCGCGCTCGCGCGCACCTGGTCGGCCAGCGCCCGGATCTGCACCAGATGCCGGCTGAGCCGGGCCGGGCCCAGACCGGCCAGCACGGGCGAGGCCGAGGCCAGAGCGGTGAGAGCGGGCGGCGCGATCCGGTGGACGCCGGTCATGCGGCCGGCCCGAGGTCGGCGGCGAGGCGCCGAACAGCGTGCCGGATCAGAGCGGCCATGTCGTGGCAGTAGACCGAGGGATTGCCGAAGTCACCGGCCGGGCCGAAACGATGCACGTAGGCCCCTCCCCCGCAGATCCGGACCAGCGGGCAGGACCGGCAGGTGGCGCACAAACCGGCCAGGCCCCGGCCGCGGGCGCGCACGTCGGGATGCCCGGCCACCTCGTCCATGCTGTGCGTCGCGACGTGCAGGCCGGTGTCGGCCGCCCCCGGGCGCACCGACTTCAGCGTGTCCACCTGCTGCAACGCGCCGTCGGTGTCGATCACGGCGAACCCCGGTGGGCTCAGCCCGATCTGCTCGCTGCGGGCCGGGCGCCCGGTGTAGCCCCGGATCAGGTCGCTGAACAGGCGAACCGTCGTCTCCGGCGCGGGCGCGTCGTACCAACGATCAAAAACCTTGCACAACCATTTCCCGTACGGCGCGGGCCCGGCCCCGGCGAGCCCGGGTGGTGGCCGGGTCCAGTTGGCGTGCGGCAGCAGGAAGTCCACCACCGGTGGCCGGAACGCCAGCAGCGCCCGGTACACCTCAATCGGGTCGTTGGCCAGATCCACCACGCACAACAGGCCGGCGAACAGATGCCGGAACCGCTCCGAGGTCAGCAGCCGCAACCCGCGCGCGGTCTGCTCGTAGCTGCCCTGCCCGGTGCGCAGCAGCCGGTGCCGGTCGTGGTGGCGGGCGTCGCCGTCCAGGCTCACCCCGACCCGGATCCGGTGCTCGTCGAGCACCTCGAGGAACGGCTCGTCGAGCAACCCGCCGTGGGTCTGCACCGACAGCTCGGCCTCGACGCCCGGCGGCAGGGCGGCCCGCAGCGTACGAGCTGCCTCGGCCAGATACGCCGGGCCGGCCAGCATCGGCTCGCCACCGTGGAAGACCATCCGCACCCGGCGCAGCCGATGGGCCGCGGCGTGCTCGGCGATCCGCTCGGCGGTGCGGCCCAGCGTCGCCCGGCTCATGAAACGCGGCTGCCGGGCGTACGACCGATCCGCCATCCGGTACACGTAGCAGTAGTCGCAGCCCAGGTCACACCGGCTCGCCACCTTGAGCACGAACTGCCCCAAGGTCCCGTCGGCGGCACGCATGACGTCAGAGAGCTGACTGGAAGCCGGCCGCGAGAATCTCCCCCTCGTCCTGCATCTCGCGTTCGATCCGGCGCAGCTGGTAGGCGAGAACCGGGTTCTCACTGTGCAGCACCAGGTCGAGTGACGTCGTGCTGAGGTCGGGCAGGCCTGGTTCGACGCCCTGTTCGAGCTGATCCACAGTCGCCTCCGGCGGCCGCGCCGTTTCGCCTCACCGGTCCGACATGGATGTGCGCGGCTCCCACCCATCCACGGACACCGAAATCCTACTTCACCGGACCGCTTCGTCGATGCGTTCGGAACGACCGGCATGTGTTCCCTATGATCGGGACATCCCACAGTGACGCCCGGTCGGCGCGTTCGTTGAGGCCTTTGGGGAGGTGCGATGACAGATCCGATCCGTACCGTCCTGGGCGAGCGGGCCCAGCACGCGCTCTCGATGTGGGAGAAATCGACGAACCGGCGGGTGGTGCCCGCCGGCGACCCGATGAGCGGCCTGAGCGGCGCGGCACTGCTGCCCGTCCGGGTCCACGACCGCGGCCGCGTGCAGGCCGCCGTCCTCAAGTTCTGCCCACCGGAGCCGGACGGCCCGGCCCGCGAGCCGGGCGCGCACAACCGGGCCCTGCACGTGTCGCCCCCGGCGTTCCGGGACCTGCACCTGGTCGAGATCGTCTACGACCCGATCGTGATGGCCGACGGCGGCATGCTGCTGTTCCAGGGCGTCGCCAACGGCAGCCTGACCGGGCACGCGGGCCTGCGCCGGCACCACGACAGCGCCGCGATCGGCCCCGCGGTCCGCGAGATCGTCCGCGCGGCGCTCGCCGACTGGAACGCCCCGGCCGCCCGCAGCCCGCTGAGCACCCGGCCGGTCTCGCCGGGCGAGTTCCTGTCCACGGTGCTCGGCTACCGCCTGCGCCCCGGGCACCGGCTGACCCGCTGGCTGGACGACCAGCCGGAGATCGCCCGGCCGCGCTCGCTGCACCTGAGCCTGTCCCGGTTCCAGGATCCGCTGGTCAACCCGATCGCCCTGCTGCGCGACGTGGGCTCGGTGGCCCGGCTCCGGGTGCCGCTGACCACCGGGCTGTGCCACGGCGACCTGCACATCGACAACGTGATCGTGCCGCGCGACGGCTCGGCGCCGGAGCTCTTCCGGTTCATCGATCTGACCACCTTCGCGACCGACGCCCCGCTGGCCCGCGACCCGATGCACCTGCTGCTGTCGATCGTCGACCTGCACCTGCCGAAGCTCGACAACGCGGCCCGGCACCGGCTCGCCGTGTTCCTGGTCGACGGGACCGGCGGCGAGCGGCTCCCGGCGACGCTGGTCAGCGCGGTGGAGAACATCCGGCTCGGCGGCGCGGACGCCTACGCCGACGGGGAGCGTGGCGACGACTGGCAGGTCGAGCAGTTGCTCGCGCTGGTCGGCTGCGCGCTGATGTTCGTCCCGCGGGCCCAGCCGGGCGATCCGGAGGCGGCCTGGTGGTATTTCGCGCTGGCCGCTCAGGCCGCGACCCGCTACCTCGCCGACGGCCCCACCCTGAACCCGGTCACCGTCCACATCCTGAAGCCGGCCCCCATCCCGGCGCCGCCGGTTTCTGCTCCCTCGCCGCCTCCGGTTCCCGCCGTGGCCAAGGCGGCGACCAACGGGCATCGCCCGCTGACCCGGACGGAACGCCGTGACCTGGCGGAGGCCGTGCTCGCCGTCCCCTATGTCAGCAACGGCGCGCGCCTCGACCGCATCATCGCCGAGCTGCCGGCCCGGGTCCGCAACGCGCTGGCCTCCGACGGCAACGACTCGCTGCACTACCGGGTCGTCAACCTGATCACCGTCATGGACCGTTCGCCGGCGCCGGACCTGTGGTCCACCTTCATCGAGGCGATCGAGCTGCACAACGGCCCGGCGCCCGAGGTCGACACCCTCGCCGGCCTGATCCACGACCTGCGGTCCTAAACCGTCTCAGATTCCTTGTGCGATCTTCAGCGAACCGGGTGTTCCATGACCGCGTGACCGTTGTGCACGTCCTTGGATAGGGGTGCTGGTCACGTGGTAGTGGAAGCCTCTGCCGAGGACGGCCCCGCGCACTTTGTGGGTGCGTGGTGGGTTGGAAGGAATCGTTGCCGGGACCTGAACATCCACCGGGGTGGGGTTCTGGGGTGCCCGTCCCGCCGGACGGTTCGACACACCGGCCACCGATGATGGTGTGGGGCGGGATCCCTGCGCCGCCTGGGCGTCAGGGGTGAAACTTCGGCCGCGGCGTGGTACCCGCCGCGGAGTCGGCCCGGATTTGTCCCGGGAGTACGGGGCGCGTAGAGCGGGACGGACCGTCGGTGTGTTGCGGCGCAGGACCGGCCGGTCGACGGTTTCACGAATACTGGGGTGCCCGGCCCTGTTCCGGCGGGTCTGCGCCTGGCCGGCGAGGCCGCGGGCGAGGATCCGCTGGGCGGCGGAGAAGTCCCGGTCGGTGCTGTGCCCGCACCCGCAGAGCGCCCAACGGTACCCGCGGACCGCTGGGCGATCCGGGGCCTTGACGTGTTTGACCTTTGCCTCGCATCGTGGGCACCCTGAGCTGGTGCCGCGCGCGGGCACGGTGACGACGGCTACCCGATCTTTCTGTCCGAGGTGCCGCAGCGCGTCGACGAGGGTTCCCCGGGTCGCACCGGACATCCTGCGGTTCCAGCTGCGGGACAGGCCACCGGCTTGCAGGTCGGTCAGGTCCTCCAGGTAGACAACGCTCGCGCCAGTGGCCAGGGCCTGGTCGATCAGCCAGCGCGCCGCGGACCAGGCAAGTTCGTTACCGATCTTGCGGATCTTGCGGCAAACCCGGTCGTGTTCTGTCTCGAGTGTGGCGAGTTTGTCCGTCAGGGCCTGGTCGGTGGTGTTCCGGCGGGCGGCGAGTTTCTGCTGGTGCACGATCCGGGTCTTCAGGTGTTCACGTTCGTGGCGGAGCCGGTCGAGTTTGCGGGACACACCGGCGGCGTCGTATCGCAACGCCCGGCCCGACGACACGACCGTGCCGTCAGGGTCGAGGGTGCCGTAGGTGGCGGTGAGCAGAGTGTTGAGGCCCCAGTCCGCGGCCACCGCCCGGGTGTGCCCGGTCAGCGGCGCCACCGCGACAGGCTGGGTGAACGGCAGATCCACCCGCACACGATCGGCGCGCACGCGCAGCGTCGGCGGGCTCAGCTTCACCCCGGCAGCAACGGTCGGCGGGAGCTTGACCTGCAAGGCATGCCACGCCCAGTCCCGGCGCGAGACCGGGGCTGCAACGGTCGGCAGCTGAACCCACACCCGCACGCTCGACGCATCATCGCGGTGCACCCGCACGAGTTGCTTGTCCGCCGCGGCGAGCAGCACCTGGGCCGCTACCCGAGGCGGCGCCTCGAGCTCGCACACCGAACCGGGCAGCCGTGCGTGCTCACCGGTGAACGCAACGATCTGCCTGGTGCGGTTACGGATCGTCGCGTTGTCGACGCCGGCCGGCAGGACGGCGCGCAGAGTCTTCCACTCCTCGGCTGTCCGCCGCGCTGGGTCCGCCGGCCAGCTGCCGACGAGAGCGGCGAGAACCGCCCGGCGGTGCACGGCCAGCCGCATCGCCCGCGCGACTTCCTCGTCCGCGACACACCGCACCCGATCGCAGGTGTACACCCCGGCCGCAGCGGACGCGGCCCACCCGAGACGCCGGACCGCCTTATACCCATGCGACGGCAGACGACGACCGACCGCGTCCACGCCAGTTTCCACCTCGGCCAGGCAGGTGTCCGTCCACACCCGCGAAAGACTCTCGGACGCCATCTTCTGCACCAGGCCAGCCAGCCATCCGACCCGCTCGGCGAGGATCCGTGCCGTGACCGGCGCGGTCGTGCCTGGCTTGTCCGGCGTCCCGGTGACGACGGTGCCTCGCAACGCGGTGCACGTCGCCGTCGCGGTCACCGACACCACGGCCGGTTTCAGGGCCGGTCTCCGGCAGCTTCAGCGAGTAGCCGCTGGCGGGTCTCCCGCGACCGGATGCCGTACAACCGGCCCGCAAACGTCGCGACCAACGCCATGAAATCAGCCAGCAGTTCCTCCCGGCCCCCGGCTGACCCCTTCGGATGCAAAACCTCCACGGCCACACCATCACGCGACAACAACATGCGCAGCCAGCCCACCCCGAACCGGGCAAGCCTGTCCTCGTGCGTCACCCGAACCACCGTGAACTCACCCCCAGCCGCCGCGGCCAGCAGCCTACCCAGACCGGGACGGTTCTCCCGCAGCCCCGACGCCCGGTCTTTAAACACCGCAACTACCTCGCCCCTCGACGACGCCCGCAACTCGGTCTCCTGCGACACCAGCGACGTCTCCTGACCCGAAGACCCCGACACCCGCAGATACAACACCTCCCGCCGGACACCATCCTCAGGACGAACCCCGCTGAACGCATCCAGGACCTCGGTGTCGAACCGTCGTTCCCGACCCACCCACACGAACCCAATCCGGTCCTCGTTCGCCCACCGGCGCAATGTCACCGGATGCACACCCAGATACGCGGCAGCAGGACCAATACGAAGTCGAGACACACCAGCACAATAAAACACAAGATCGCTTAGCGAAACCCTCCACAGCCGATTACCCTTGCTTGGGTACGGCCGGAGCCCCGCCCCAACCGCATCCGCGCCGCCCGCTGGGCTGGCAGACCCGGTTTACGCTCGGGCTATGTTGACCGCCAGGAGAGCAAGCATGTGGCGCGGCCGCTACGAGATCGAGTCGGACGGCCGCCCGGTCACCGTCTGGGATCCGTCGTGGTGGCGCAACGGTGGCGACTTCGAGATCGACGGCCGCCGTTTCCAGGTGCGGGCGAACGGCTGGGGCACCAAGTACCGGATGTTCGATCAGACCGGCACCGAGGTCGCCCTGGTCGAGCGGGCCGGCCGGAAACACTGGACGATGCGGGCCGACGGCCGTACGTATGAATTCCGCCGTGCCTCTTTTTTCGGCAATCGTCAGGAGTTGCTGACCGACGGGGTGCCGACCGGGTCGATGCATCGCACGAGCGCCTGGTCCGGTGGTGTCGAGGCCGAGTTGCCCGGGCTGTCGCTGCCGTTGCAGGTCTTCGTGGTCGGCGTCCAGATCGCGATCTGGCAGGCTCAGCAGGCCGCCGCCAGCGCCTGACCGGCTCGGTTACCGGCTCGGTTATTCGCCGCGCATGTGGCGGTCCCAGTGGGGCTGGCGGCCGTCGAGGTCGGTGAAGCCGTACTCCTCGGCCAGGTCCCATGACGTGAGGACCTGGCCGGCCCGTTTCGCCACCGCGGGATCGCCGGCCAGCGCGGCGACCGCCCGGCCCACGTACCGCGGCGTCTCCGAGGCCAGGAAGTGCGGATCCCGCCGGCCGCCGTCGCGCCAGTTCTGCTCGGTGACGCCGAAGATGTCGAGCATCGCCTCGCTGCGCAGGAAGCCGGGGGTCACCGCGAGCGCGGTGATCCCGTGCTCGCGCAACTCCTCGGCCTGCGCCAGGGCGAGCCGGTTCACGGCGGTCTTGGCCAGGTCGTACGCAAGATTGCCCCGATATTCGCGGCCGACCCCGTCGGTGATCTCGACGAGCAGGCCACCCCGGGTCCGCAGCATCAGCGGCACCGTGTATCGGCTGGTCACCATGTGCGTGAACACCGCCCGTACCCACATGGCCCGGGCCTTGCCCAGGTCCATCTCCCAGAACGGTGTGCCCCACTCGCTCAGCGGATCCCCGCCCCACACGTCGTTGACCAGGACGTCGAGCCGCCCGTGCCCGGCCTCGACCCGTCCGACCAGCGCCTGCACCTGCTCCTCGTCCTCGTGGTCGCAGCGCACCGGGATGCCCTGCCCGCCGGCCGCGGTGACCAGCTCGGCGGTCTCCTCGATGGTCTCCGGCCGGTCCAGGTCCGAACGCGACGCCCGGGTGCTGCGCCCGCTCACGTAGACGACGGCTCCGGCCGTACCCAGTTCGACCGCGATCCCCCGGCCGGCGCCCCGGGTCGCACCGGCCACGAGCGCCACGCGCCCCTGAAGTTTTGCTGTAGTCATGGAGTTAGTGAACCACCATTTAGTAATATGCGGAACATGGTTCGCCCCCGCACCGTCACCGACGACGCCCTCCTCGACGCCGCCGCGGCCGCCGTCGCCGAATCCGGCCCGGCCGCGGTCACCCTCGCCCGGATCGGCGCCCGCGCCGGGGTGACCGCCGCCGCGCTGTCCCAACGGTTCGGCTCCAAACGCGGGCTGCTGCTGGCCCTGGCCCGGCGCAGCGCCGCCGAGCTGCCCGCCCGGATCGCCGCGGTGCCGGACACGCCCGCCCTGATCGAGTTGTTCGCCGGGCTGGCCGCGACGATCACCAGTCCCGCCGAGTTCGCCAACCACCTGCAGTTCCTGCTGCTGGATGTGTCGGATCCGGAGTTCCGGGAGGTCACCCGGGGGTACGCGCGGGCCGTCGAGCGGGCGATCGCCGGCGTGCTGCGATCGTCGGACCCGGAGCTGCCCCGGGCGGTGCACGCGGCCTACAACGGCGCCCTGATCACCTGGGGGATGATCGCCGACGGCTCCCCCGCCGACGCCGTCCGCACCCACCTGACCCGCCTGCTGGGCACCTGCTCCCGTCCAGGTTGACCATTGGCCCGGGCCACTAGACTCCCCGGGTGATCTTCAGGTTTCTGGCCGTCGGCGTCTCGGCATGACGGTGACGCTGCTGCTCAAGGTCGCGCTCGCACCGCTGCTGGTCGTCGTCTCGTCCCTGGCCGGCCGCCGCTGGGGTGGTCAGGTCGCCGGGATGCTGGTGGCGTTCCCGATCGTGGCCGGGCCGATCCTGCTGATCACCTGCCTGGAGCAGGGCGTGCGCTTCGGCGCCCGGGCAGCATCGGCGTCGCTGCTCGGGCTGGTGTCGCTGGCGGTGTTCGCCGTGGTCTTCGCCTACGCGAGCCGCCGCCGGCGCTGGCCCGCGGCGCTCGCTCTCTCGTGGCTGGCGACCGGCCTGGCCGATGTCCTGGCCGCCGGCCGGACGGTACCGGTCGGCTTGGCGCTCGCCCTGGTACTGGCCGCGATCTGGGCCGGCCGCCGACTGATCGCGGCCGTCGACAACCCGGCCGCCGCACCCGGCGCGACGTCGGAACCCGGCGCGATGGCGGAACTCGGCGCATTCCCGAAGCCCGGCGCAGTCGCGCAACCCGGCGCAGTCGCGCAACCCGGCGCGGTCGCCGAACCAAGCACAGTCGCGGAACCGGGCTCGCTCGCGGAACCGGGCGCAGTCGCGCAACGCGGCGCAGTCGCGCAACCCGGCGCGGTGGCGCCGCCGTGGTGGGACCTGCCCAGCCGGGCTGCGGCCACCGCCGTCCTGGTCCTGTTCGTCACCGGGATCGCCGCCGCCGCGGGTCCGGTGGTCACCGGCATCCTGGCACCGTTCCCGATCGCCACGACGGTGGTCGCCACGTTCGCCCTCGCTCAGCAGGGCTCACCGGCCGCGATCCGCACCATGGCCGGCGTGATGAGAGGCCTGACCGGCTTCGCCGTCTTCTGCTTCCTGATCGCGGTCCTGCTCACCCCACTCGGCATCGCCGCCGCATTCGGCACAGCGGCCGCCGGCGTACTGCTCACCCAGGCCGTCTGGATGATCGCCCGCCGCACCACCGAAACGCGCTCAGTCGCCCGCCGCTGACCCCAGCTCCGCCGCAGTCACACCGTCAGCCGCCCGCCGCTGACCCCGGCTCCGCCGCAGTCACACCGTCAGCCGTTCGGTCGTGACGCGATGGCCTGCAGCGACCACTTGTTGCCATCCGGATCCCGGAAGTGCACGAAATTTCCCCACGGCTGAGCGTCGACCTCGCTGGCCTCCACTCCAGCCGCCAGCAGATGCTTGCGCGCGTCGTGAGCATCCGGCACCACGACCTGAATCTCCTGAGTACCGGGAGTCTTGTCGGTGATGCCCACCCCCAGCGCAATCGAACACGCCGACCCCGGCGGGGTGAACTGCACAAACCGCAGCCCCTCATGCACCTGACTGTCAATGTCGGC
Source organism: Actinoplanes sp. L3-i22 (assembly GCF_019704555.1). NCBI lineage: Bacteria > Bacillati > Actinomycetota > Actinomycetes > Micromonosporales > Micromonosporaceae > Actinoplanes > Actinoplanes sp. L3-i22. Next base: position 4,160,771 of record NZ_AP024745.1, on the reverse strand, counting down.
GCTGAACCCGATCCGCTCGTAGAACGCCTTCGCCCGGTCCACGTCAGTGACCGGCACCGGAATGAGCTCGATCTTCCACGTAGCTGTCATACCCCCATGCTCACCCCCATTGCGGCCAGTTCCCGACCGCATCCAAACCTGCCGGCCCGAAAACCACCCAACAGCCCAGCCGGCTCCCCCGCGCCCCGCGCATCACCCACCACCCACCACCTCCAGCCAGACCCACCAACGACCGCACCCACCCACCGTTCCCACCCACCGCGCCCACCCAGCGTTCTCACCCACCGTTTCCGCCCGAGCCACCAAATCACCCCGCCCTTCCGGCGCCCCGCCCATCCAGCGCACCCCGCCCACCATCTCCGCCCGAGCCACCAAGTCACCCCGCCCTTCCGGCGCCACGCCCATCCAGCACCACGCGCCCATCTAGGGCCACGCCCATCCAGCGCCACGCGCCCATCCGGTGTGCCCCCCGCTCGCCATTTCCGTCCGGGCTACGACCGCCGCCTTCACCCGGGCTGTTGACCGTCGTTCCGCCCAGGTGCACCGGCCCGCCGTTGCCGCGCCCGGGGCATGCCCGGTGTCTCGCCCAGGGATCGTCCCTGGGGCGCGCGGCCGCGGCTTCAGCGAATCTGGATGAAGGAAAGAAACCGGCCGTAAGAAAGTTTCCGACCGCAGGAAAGAAACCAACCCGCACGAGAGGTGGCTTTGCCATGCACAAAATCGACGTGACGTTCGACAGTCAGGGCCTGCAGATCGCCGGAAATCTTTACCTGCCCGACGGCGGCGGGAAGTTTCCTGCGGTCGTGGTCGGGCACCCCGGCAGCGGTGTGAAGGAGCAGGCTGCCGGTCTCTACGCCGGCAAGCTCGCCGAGCACGGCTACGCGGCGCTCGCCTTCGACGCCGCGTACCAGGGCGAGTCCGAGGGCCTGCCGCGCGGCCTGGAGGACCCGGCGCACCGCATCGAGGACCTCAAAGCGGCCGTGAGCCACCTGACCACCCGCGCCGAGGTCGACGCCGACCGGATCGGCGCGCTGGGCATCTGCGCCTCCGGCGGCTACGTCCTGAACGCGACCGCTACCGATCACCGCATCAAGGCGGTCGCCACGGTCAGCGGTGTCGACATCGCCCGCCAGTTCCGCTTCGGCGCCGATGGTGACCAGGACCCGGCCGTCTTCCAGGGCATGCTGGACGCGGCTGCGGCGGCCCGCACCGCCGAGGCCCGCGGCGCCGGTCCGCAGAGCTTCCCGCTGTTCCCGCCCACTCCCGAGCAGGGCCGTGAGCTGGGCGGCGAGCACGGCTTCGAAGGCGTCGAGTACTACTGCACGCCGCGCGGCGAACATCCCCGCTCGACCAAGGCGATGCCCTGGCAGAGCATCGACCACCTGGCCCTGTTCGACGCGTGGGCCGCGGTTCCGCTGCTCGGCGACCGCCCGCTGCTGTCCATCGTCGGCCGGCGCGCCGTCACCGCGTGGATGGCCATCGAGGCGTTCCAGCGGGCGACCGGCCCGAAGCGGCTGGTCTGGATCGAGGGCGCCAGCCACGTCGACCTGTACGACAAGCCGGAGTACGTCGACCCGGCCGTCAAGGAGATCGCCGGCTTCTACGCGACGAACCTGGCCGGCTGATCCCCATGGGGCGCAGCACCGCCTGATCCCCGGCGACGCAACACCGTTTGATCCCTGGCCACGCAGCGCCACCCTGCCTCCGGCCACGCAGCGCCCACCTGGTCTCTGGCCACGCAGCGCCACCCGGTCCCTGACCACGCAGCGACACGGGGGGCGCTGCGCCGCCGGATCCCTTGGGGACGGTGCTCACGCCGTACCCTCAATTGTTTTCCGTCTTGGAATGTGATTGACTTTCCGGCATGGAAAGTAATGCGGCTGAGCAGCTCGACGCCATCGCCAACACCCGTGCCGCCGTCGCCGACCGGCTCGTGACTCCGTGGTGGTATCACCCGATCCTCGGCCTGCTGATCGCCGGCTATGTGGTCGGCATGGGCCTGGGCAACACCGCACTCCGGCTGGTCACGGTGGTGCTTTTCGTCGCCGGTGCGGCCGCGCTCGCCCGGGCGTACAAGAGCCTCACCGGCGTCTGGGTGTCCGGTTTCGACGCGGGCCGCGCCGGTCGCTGGGCGAACGCGCTGGGTGCGCTGATCGGGGTCATCGCGGTCGCCGCCTGGCTGCTCGGGTCGTACACGGAGCTGCGGTGGCCGGTGTGGCCGCTCGCCGCGGCCGGCCTGGTGGGCACGATCGTTCTCGGTCGCCGGTTCGACAGCGCATTGCGCGCTCAGCTGCGGACGGCGGGATGAGCGAGGAGTTCGACGAGACGATCCACGCGCCGAACCGGCTGCGGATCTGCGCGTTCCTCGACGCTACGAGCAGCACCGAGTTCGGCGTCCTGCGCGACCTGCTCGGGGTGGCCGACTCGGTGCTGAGCAAGCATCTGAAGGTGCTGCAGGACGCCGGCCACATCGAGGTGTCGAAGCCGACCGGGCGCGGCCGGGTGCGGACGTGGGTCAGCCTGACGCCCGGCGGCCGGGCGGCGTATCACCGGCATGTGGCGGCGCTGCGGGCGCTCTTCGACTCCCCGCGCCCCGACCCGCCCCGCCTCGACTGACCACCTCGGCCCGGCGCAGCACGGAACAAGCGGTCTCGCTGCTCTCTCCGGCCAATTTCGCGGGCGGTGCCCACGAGCGGGCTCTGACCAGCGGCGATCCGCTGCTCAGCGCTGGCCGAGAATATTGAGTACGCCCCAATAGGAGTGCCATGTCGACGACTCGTCGCCATCTTCCTGAGCCAGCCGCCGCAACTCCGCCAACGCCGGACCGTCCCCGCGCCGCGCGAGGCCGAACGCCGCTTCGATCCGCAGCTGCCGATCGTCGCCGGCCAGGTGGACGGCGAGCAGCTCGCGGATCACGGGCACGTCGACCGGGCCGTGGATCAGCGCAGCCAGCGCCACCCGTCGCACGGTCGGATCCTCGTCCCGGGTCAGGTCGAACTGCGCCGCGAGCATCTCGGCCGGCTGCCCGTCAGAATCGGTCATGAGCTCGCCGGCGACCCGGCACCGCACGTCAACGCGGGGATCGCGGGCGAACGGGATCAGCTCGGGCAGCACCCGGTCGTCGAGGAAGCCGGAGTACGCGCCGATCACCGAGGAGAGCGTCGCACCGTCGGACTCCACCCCGAGACGGTCGCGCAGCGCGCCGACATACTCCTCCCCCTCGATGTCGAAACTCATCAAATGCAACAGCCCGGCGGCGAACCGTCGCACCAGCGGCTCCGGATCGCCGAGCCGGCCGATCGCCCACTGAGCGCTCTCCTCGATCGGCACCCGGCGGCGGATCGTGAGATCCGCCTGCGACCAGTCCTGCGACTCCGGGTCACCCGACCAGAGCGCACGTTCGAGCAGCTCATCCGGAGGCACCCGGAGGCCGATGGCCCGCTCGAGGAACGTGACGATCGCCCGGTGCGCGAGCCGCACCTCGACCCGGCGGCCGTCCGGCGCGACGACTCGGACCCACCGCACGGTCGGCAGGTAATCCTCGAAAGTCAGCACCCCGGTCTCGACCGTCGCGTCCGGCGCGCCGAGCCGTTCGCGCAGTTCGGTCGCCGGGTCGCGGCCGAACCAGGCACGGGCCGTCGCCATGGCCCGCAGCAGCACGTCGGGTGGCGGCGGATCGGCGTCGATCAGGTCGCGCAGCAGGTCGAGATTCCCGTCATCGGCCGCCTTCTCGATCACGCGCCCATTATGGTCAGGTCAGCCGAACCCCACCCGGGTAGGCGTCCAGCAGCAGCCGCCGCCGTGAGCCTCTGGTCAGCACCGACCGCGCCGGCGCAGCGCGGCGCGCCCCGCCTCACCTCCACCGCGCAGCGCACGACCTCACCGCGCTTCCGCCGCACCCCGCCGCACCGCGCTGAGCAGGGCGGTCAACGCGGGCGCGGCCGGCGTCTCCCGGGTCACCACGACCAGACGCCGCTTGAGGTTGGTCTCCGCGATGTCCCGTACCGCAATGAATTGATCCTCGGCAGGCAGCGCGAGCGGCGGCATCAGCGCCACCGCCGCCCCGGCCCGGACGAGCTCCAGCTGAACATCCGCGTCGTTGGAGCGATGCCGCAGGTCCGGCTCGTAGCCGCCGAACGTGCGGCAAGTTCCCACCACCATCGCGTGATGCCCGGTACCTTCCGCCGAGGCGGTCCAGATGTCGGAGCGCAAACCGGTGATCGGAACCGGACGCCCGTCCCGCGCGAGCGGATGCGCCGCGGGCAGGATCACCTTGATCGCCTCCTCGAGGGCGATCGTGTACCGCAGCCCGTCGGGCCGGGGCCGCGGATGCCCGTCGTACTCGTCGCCGATCACCAGATCGACCGCCCCGAGCCGCAGCCCCGGCAGTGACTGTTCGAGTTCGAGTTCGAAAATTTCCACCCGCACCCGTGGATGCTCGACCATCATCCGCGCCACCGCCGGCACCAGCAGCCGTCGCGCCGCCGACTGCAACCCGCCGGCGCGCACCGTCCCGCGAACGTCTCCGCTGAGCGCGGCCAGATCCGCCTCGGCCGCTTCGGCCGCCGACAGCAGGATCCGCGCGTGCTGGGCGAGCAACCGCCCGGCGTCGTTGAGCCGCAGACCCCGCCCGGCCTTCTCGAACAGCCGGGTGCCGGCATCTTTCTCCAACAGCGCGAGTTGCTGGGAAATTGTCGACGGGCTGTAGCCGAGGGCGGCGGCGACCGCGCCGAGCGTGCCGCGCTCCTCGAACTCGCGCAGGAAGCCGAGCCGCCGTAGATCCAACGCGACCATGCGAAAATCCTAACGAATCACCTGCGGAAATCATCGCTGGACCTGTTCGATCGGGTGCCGGAGCCTGAACGGCATGGGCCCGATTCTGTGTCTGCTCTCCGCCGCCTGTTTCGGCGCCATGGCGATCTTCGGCAAATTCGCCTACGACGCCGGCGTCACGCCCGCCGCACTGTTGCTGGTGCGATTCACCCTGGCCGCGTTGCTGCTGGCAGCGGTCCTGCTGGTCCGCCCGAACCTGCGCCGCAGCGGTGCCCCGGTCAGCGACGTGCGGCCCGGCCGATTCCGGGTGCCGGCCACCGCCCTCGCACTGGGCGCGATCGGCTACGCCACCCAGGCGAGCCTGTATTTCTCGGCGCTGCGGAGGATGGACGCCTCACTGCTGTCCCTGATCCTCTACACCTATCCGGTAACGGTCACCGTCGCCGCCGTGCTGCTCGGCCGCGACCGGCTGACGCCGGCAAGAATCGCCGCGCTGCTGGCCGCATCCGCCGGAACCTTGCTGGTCCTGCTCGGCGCCGGCGGCGGAAATATCCACCCGATCGGCGCGCTGCTCGGATTCGGCGCCGCGCTCACCTACACCGTCTACATCCTGGTCGCCGACACCGTCGTGCACCGGATGGCCCCGCTGGTGCTGTCCACCCTGGTGATGACCGGCGCCGCCGCGACCCTGGCGCTGCGGGCGGCCCTCACCGGCGGCGTCGACCTGCGTTTCCCACCCGCGGCCTGGCTGTGGCTGGCCTGCATAGCAGTAATTTCCACCGTCGCCGCGATGTTGGCATTTTTCGCCGGCCTGAAACGGACCGGCCCGTCGACCGCCGCCATCCTGTCCACGTTCGAGCCGCTGGTCACCACCGCGCTGGCAGCCCTGACCCTGCACGAGTCCCTGACGCCGACCCAGTTGCTGGGCGGCGCCCTGGTGCTGACCTGCGTCGCCGTTCTCCAGATCAAACCCACAAGACAATTGCGACGGTACGCCGCCGGCACGCCCGTGACCGCGAAGCCCGCCGATGCTCTCGATCCGGTCCGGGTGACGCCGCAGCCCGCCGACGGCCGCACGGCAGGCTCGGGCATCGCGCCGACGTGACCCGGGCCGGCGAAACGTCGATCAGGTCGGGTGCTCGGCGTGCGAGATGCCCGCGGCGGCCGGCACGGTCTCCGGGAGCCGGCCGTGCCGGGCGGCGGCCAGGTGCTGCCAGGCCGCATCGGGATCCAGCGGCCGGCTCAGGTGAAAGCCCTGCCCGAAACGGCAGCCGAGCCGGCGTAGCGTGGCCAGCTGCCCGGCGTCCTCGATCCCTTCGGCGACGATCTGCAGCTTCAGGGCCTCGGCGAGATCGATGACCGCCCGCACCACGGCCAGATCCTCGGCGCTGCTGTTCATGGAGCCGATGAACGACCGGTCGATCTTGAGTTCGTCGACCGGGAAGTTACGCAGGTAGGCCAGCGATGAGTAGCCCGTTCCGAAATCGTCCACCGCGACCCTGATCCCGAGCTCCTTGAGCCGGCGCATCTGGTGCCCGGAGGTCTCCGGGTCTCTGATCATGGCGGTCTCGGTCAGCTCCAGGGTCAGGGCGGTGGCCGGGACCTCCTCGATGAGCAGCGTCTCGGCCACGTGGGAGACGAAGTCCCGGTCGAGCAGTTGTCGTGGCGCGATGTTGAGGTTGAGCCGGAGTTCGGGGAAGTCTCGTCGCCACCGGGCCAGCTGGCGGATGCCCTCGCGCAGGGCCCAGAGCCCCATGTCGACGATGAGGTCACTCTCCTGGGCGATGGCGATGAACTCGACCGGCGGCACGGCTCCGCGTTTCGGGCAGGTCCACCGCATGAGCGCCTCGACGCCGACCGGCTGCAGGGTGCGGAGGTCGATCAGCGGCTGGTAGTGCAGGCGCAGATCGCCGTGGTGCAGCGCGCGCCGCAGGTCGGCGACCAGGTCGAGTCGCGCGACGGTCTCCGCGAGCATCTGTGGTTCGAAGACCACCACCTGCGAGGTGCCGCGTTTCTTGGCGATGTACATGGCCACATCGGCGTTGCTGAGCAGGTCCTCGGCCGAGCCGCCGGCGGACGCGTGATCGGCCACACCCACGCTGGCCCCGATCAGGGCGTCGTGGGAACCGATGCGGAACGGCTGGCGCAGCGCGTCGATGAGACTCTCGGCCACCGTGACGGCGCCGGTCATGGTGATGTCGCGTAGCAGCACGGCGAACTCGTCGCCGCCGATGCGTGCGGCCAGGTCCACCGGCCTGAGCCGCTGGCTGATGCGGCGCGACACGGCGGCCAGCAGGGCGTCGCCGGCGCGATGACCGAGACTGTCGTTCACCGCTTTGAACCGGTCCAGGTCGATGAACAGCACCATGTCGTCGCGGCGCTCGGCCAGGGCCTCGCGGAGCCGCTCCAGGAACACCGTCCGGTTCGGCAGGCCGGTCACCGGATCGTGGTGCGCCTGCGTGACCGCCTCGACGGTCCGGGCGTCGGTGAGCGCCAGACTGGCCTGCTGGGCGAACGCCACCAACAGGTCCTGCTGCTCGGCCAGCCCAGCGGCGCCGGTGTCCTCGTCGAGCACGGCGACCAGGCTTCCGGTGATCTCGCCGCCGACCGACACGGGCGCGGCGGTCAGCCGGATTCGTCCGGCCCGGGTCTGCACGACCGCATCGGCGGACACGTGCGACCGGCTGGCTATCGACTTGCCGGCGACCTTCAGAACAGCTTCGGGATCGGCCGCCGCGGCCGAGTCGTCGCCGGAGACCACGCTCAGCGACCCGCCGTCCGAGGAGTCGGCGAGGACCAGCAGGACGGGACGGTGATTGAGCAGTTCGGCCGCGCCGGCGGTGACCGCGTCGAGAACCTCGGCGAGCGGGTGCCGGGCGGACACCGCCTGCTGGATGGTCAGCAGTTGCTCGAGCAGGCGCTGCTGGTTGCGTACCTCCTCCAGCAGCCGCAGCCGCTCCGCGGCCTCGCGTTCCTTCTCCCGCAGCAGAACCTGTTCCTGCTCGCGCAGCCCCCGTTCGGCGGTCAGCGCGCGCAGATTCCGCAACACCAGGCTCAGCAGCTGGGCCATGGCCTGCACGGTCTGGCGTTCCGGTCCGGCCAGGGCCAGGTCGAGCCGGCCGACGACCAGGAAATCCCGGGTGCCCCGGCCGAGCCGGGCCGCGAACGTGTGCACCGTTCCCAGCTCCGGCAGCTGCAGCGACCGAGCCGAACCGACCGTGCGCAGCGCCTCGCTTCCGGCCGCGGCCTCGGCCAGGCCCCAATGGGCACGCACCCGGCCGTCGATGACCACCGCGGCGATCTCCGCCTCCAGGGCCTCGCACGCGCGTTCGACGGCCAGTTGCAGCACGTCGTCCTCGTGCGCGCTGCCGGTCAGAACGGCGCAGAACTCGGTGAGCTGCAGCGTCGACCACTGGTGCGGTGCCGGGCTCGGCTCAGGCGAGAGCAAGACAGACCATCGTCAGGTGATGCATGCCGGTGGCGCCACGGTATCGGGCGATCTCGCCGTAAGAATAGAAGCCACCGAAGGGTACGCCCGGGAAGATGCGCTCGATCTCGGCGAACTCGCGGCGCACCCCGGCCGGGCCGAGTTCGCGCCGGCGCACCGCGCAGTCGAAGGTCAGCAAGCCGATCGGCGTGGCGCCGCCGAGGGTGCGTACCGCCTGCTGGCACGACTCGGCGCCGCCGGCCACCAGGGAGTCGGGGTCGCCTTCCATCAGCCAGGCCAGTCCGCCCTGCGGGATGTCGGCCGAACACCACACCGAACGGTCCGCGAGGTCCACCCCCTGGATGACACGGATCTCCTCGCCGGAGCGGGTCGCCACGCCCAGCGGATACTCCAGCGCCGCCAGCCGGAACGAGTCCGAGCCGGTGAGCGCCGACTCGTCCAGGCCCACCCGCGCGAGGAAGACGTCGAGGGCCGGCTCGTTGTCGAACTCGTACACCTTCAGGCCGCTGCTGTCGGTGACGACCATCGGATCGCCCGCCCGGCGCCAGCCGTGGGCGATGCCCAGACCGACCGGCTGCGGCGACCCGATGGCGATGCCGACGACAGCGTTGTGGAGCACCTGCACGCCGTTGCTGTCACCGGCGAACTGGCAGGTCCGGTCGAACTTCCAGTCGTCGCTGGCCAGGCCGCCGACCAGCGGCACGGCAGCGCCGGCGGTGCTGTAGGCGCCGCGCACGATCTCCACGTTGTCGTCGAGGGCGGGGTCGATCAACAGCACGAGAACCTTGTTGGGCTGGCTCAGCCGGGCCAGTCCCGCGGCGGCCAGCTTGCCGGCGGCCCGTTCCGTGCCCTCGACCTCGCGTGCCACGTCGATCTCGTAGCCGAAGCCGCCACCGAACGCCACGACGGACACCGAGAACGTCGCCGGATCTGCCGAGGCCGCCATCGGCTCGATGGTCGAACACCCGGCGATCTTGACGTTCGGCCCGCACTGCGACCTGACCCCGTCGAGCAGCGACGGCATGTCGACACAGTCCCGGGCGAAGACCAGCAGAAGTCCCGGCTCCGGCCGGCCGGCGATGGCCGCGACGGTCGCCTCGGCTCCGGCCGTGAATCCGTCCTCGGCGCCGCTGCGGCCGGCGCCGAACCATCGGCCGTCCGCGGAGATGGTCGCCAGCGGGTCGGCCGGGCGCGTGGGAAGCGTGACGTGCGACATGTATGTCTCATCGGCCGCCGCCACGGCCTTCTGACGATTCCGCCGCCGGTGACCGGCGTTGACCGGGCATGCTCACCACTGAGCGAGCAGGGTCATCAACCCGTCGGTCAGCGCTGCTCCAGCACCGCCGAAATCGCCGGATCCTCGCGCATCTTCTGACCGGCCGTCTCGTCGGCCAGCCCGAGCGCCACACTCAGCGCGTTGTGCAGCGCTTGGGTCCGCTGCAACTGCGTCTGCAACTCCTCGGTCCGCGACTCCAGCTGCGTACGAGTCGTCTCGGCCGCCTTCGCCGCGTTGTCCGCGGCGTCCCGGGCGGCGCCGTTGGCCGAGGCCGCGGCCTGGCGGGTGAAGAAGTAGGTGACGAACGCGCCCGTGATCACCCCGAGAACCGGTGACAGCGAGCCGATGATGTCCTTCAGATCCGCGGCCGTCCACCGGGCCGTGGCCGTGACCAGCACACTTCCGAGCAGCACCAGGATCCCCACGGCCACCACGACGGCCGGCCATTCGCTACCCACCTCCGCCGACGTTCCCGAATTCCGCGTGAACACCGGATCCTCCCTCCCCCTGCCGCCCGGCCTCCCCAGGCCATCGATACCGGCCAGAACAGGGTGGTCCCGATCCGGCCGCCCTCGCATCGGGGAAAGCTCTAGTCCCGCAAGAACCTCGGCAGCGCCCTGACAAGCTTCCGGAATGTCCGCAAGCACCGTGGTCAGCGTCCTCGAGCTGATCGGCCTCTACGTTTTCGCCACGTCCGGCGCCCTGATGGCGATCCAGAAGAAGTTCGACGTCGTCGGCATCGTCATCCTCGCCCTGCTGACCGCACTGGGCGGCGGCATCGTCCGCGACGTGATCATCGGCAGCACCCCGCCGGCCGCCTTCAGCAACGTCATCTACCTGATCATCCCGCTCGCCGCCGCGGCGGTAACTTTCTTCGCCCACCCACTGGTGCACCGGCTGACGTTCCCGGTGCTGGTTTTCGACGCCGCCGGACTGGGCCTGTTCTGCGTGACCGGCACCCTCAAGGCGCTCGACCACGGCCTCGGCCCGGTCCAGGCGGTGCTGCTGGGCGTGGTCACCGCGGTCGGCGGCGGCGTGCTGCGCGACATCACCGCCCGCGAGACCCCGGCGCTGGTCCGCGTCGAAACCGACCTCTACGCCATCCCCGCCGCCGCCGGCGCGGCCGTCGTCGCCCTGGCCCACCGCGTCGACCTACTGCCGATGCCGGTGGTCGCGACCGCTGCCGCGGTCGCCGTCTTCCTGTTCCGCATCCTCGCCATGGTCCGGCACTGGACCGCCCCCACCGCCATCGCCTGGCGAAGGCCCTGATCGGGCGCCGCCGGGCGCCCGATCACCTCAGTCGGTAGGGGTCAGCCCGGTCGAGGCCCGGAACGAGCCGTCCATCTCGAACGGCACCGACTCGTGCTCATGCGTCACCAGCCAGCGTCCGTCAATGCGGCGCAGCCCCAGCGTCACCCGGAACCACAGGCAGAAACTTTCCGTCGAGCCGCGCGGAACCGCGGTCATGCGGTCGAGGCTGGTCGTGAACGCCACGTCCCCGTCCGTGGTGATCTCCAGCCGGGTCACCTCGCGCCGCGGTGGCGCCGCGAAGGTGTCCAGCCAGGCCTGGAGCGCGGCCGGGTCCCGGACGTCCCCGGGCTGGCGCAGCGGCGGGGCGAGGCTGTACTCGACGAAACCGGGCGCGTAGTGCGACAGGATGGCCCTGGCGTCACCGGTCTCCAGCAGTGCTGCTTTGCGTTCGACAACTTCCTGGATCTCGTTCATGCCCGGGATGTCGAAGCCGGGGCGGCCGGTTTCGACATCCCGGCGAGAAAGTTTCCGCCAGCCACGAAGGAGAAGCCGTGAAGTACCTGATCCTGATCCAGTCCAACCCCCAGTCCCTCGCCGTCTGGGAGACGCTGGACGAGCAGCAGCGGAAGGACTTCGGCGTCGGCCATTTCCGGCTGACCGAGCAGATGCGCGAGGCCGGCGTGCTGGTGGTCAGCGAGGGGCTGGGCGATCCGGCCGTGGCCACCCAGGTCTCCGTCCGCGACGGCGAGACGATCACCTCCGACGGCCCGTATGCCGAGGTCAAGGAGCACCTGGCCGGCTTCTACCTGATCGACGTCGAGGACCTCGGCGAAGCGGTCGCCTGGGCCGCGAAGGCGCCGGACGCCGCGTACACCCGGGTCGAGGTCCGCCCGGTGCTGGACATGAGCGCGTGGGAGATCTGACCGGGCTGCCGGACCTGCTGCGCGACTGCGCGCCGCAGGTCCTGGCGGCCGTGGTGCGCCGCTACGGCGACTTCGAGGCATCCGAGGACGCGGTCCAGGAGGCGCTGATCGCGGCCGCCCAGCAGTGGCCGGAAACCGGCATCCCCGACCAGCCGCGCAACTGGCTGATCACCGTGGCGAGCCGCCGGCGGGTGGAGCTGCTGCGCAACGAGACGGCCCGCCGGCGCCGCGAGGAGACCGTCCAGCACCAGCCGGAACCACAGGTCCGCGGCGACGACGAGCTGGCGTTGCTGCTGCTCTGCTGCCATCCCGCGCTCAGCGTGCCGGCGCAGATCACGCTCACCCTGCGGGCGGTCGGCGGCCTGACCACCGCGGAGATCGCCCGGGCGCTGCTGTTGCCGGAGGCGACCGTGGGCCAGCGGATCAGCCGGGCCAAGCAGCGCATCCGCGACACCGGCACCCGATTCGACATGCCCGCGCCGGGCGAGCGGCTCACCGCGGTCCGCCACGTGCTGTACCTGATTTTCAACGAGGGCTACACGGCCAGCTCCGGCGACACCGTCAACCGGGTGGAGCTGACCCGGGAGGCGATCCGCCTGACCCGGCAGCTGCGCCGGCGCCTGCCCGGCGACGGCGAGGTCGCCGGCCTGCTCGCGCTGATGCTGCTCACCGACGCGCGCCGGCCCGCACGCACCGGCCCGGACGGCACCTTGATCCCGCTCGCCGAACAGGACCGCAAACGCTGGGACGCGGCCGCGATCGCCGAAGGCGTCGCGATCATCACCGACAGCCTGGCCACCGCCCCGATCGGCCCGTTTCAGCTGCAGGCCGCGATCGCCGCGGTGCACGACGAGGCTGCGCGGCCCGAGGAGACCGATTGGCGACAAATTCTTTCGCTGTACGGGTTGTTGCACACGCTCGCCCCGAGCCCGATGGTCACCCTGAACCGAATCGTGGCACAGGCCATGGTCGACGGCCCGGTGGCCGGGCTGGCTGCCCTGGACCGGGTCGTCGGGGATCCGGTGCTGGCCCGGCACCACCGGACCGCGGCGGTCCGCGCCCACCTGCTGGAGCTGACCGGCGACCGGGCCGGCGCGCAGGAGCAGTACCGGCTGGCGGCGCGGCTGACGCTCAGCCGCCCCGAGCAGCGCTATTTGGAGTCGCGGGCCGCGCAGCTGCGATAGGCGCGCTCCCCAGCGGTTTCCGACGACGCCACGGTGACCAGCCCGGCAGCCCGGCAACCCAGCAGCCCCGCAGCCCGGCAGCCCGGCAGCCCGGCAGCCCTGTAACCCAGCAGCCCTGTAACCCAGCAGCCCGGCAGCCCGGCGGCGGCATCTGAGCCCACGTCGACAGCCCGGCGAGACCGGCGAGCGAACACCACTACGACCAGAACCAACAAACCAGCCCACCGCCCAGCCGGTGAAGCGGTCAGCAAACACCGCCACAACCAGAACCACCGACCAGCCGGCGAAGCGGTCGGCAAATACTGCCGCGACCAGGGCCGACGGCGAGTCCGCTGCTCAGCTCGGGGGCGGTCAGCGGAGGTGGCCGAAGGTCAGCTCGATGAGGTCGCGGGTGTAGGCCTCCGGGTCGATCTCCGCGGCGTCCGCGAGCGCGCCGCTGAGCCACAGCTCGGCGAACCCGTGCGCCATCGACCAGGCCGCGATCGTGGTCAGCCGGGCCCGGGCCGGATCCGGGGACAATTCACGCCCGCCCGCCGCGAGAATGGCGGCGGCCCGGCCGCGAGCCGGCGCGACCGCGGGGTCATCGGGCCGATACAGCTCGGGCCGGAACATCACCTGGAAGTGCGCCCGGTGCGTGACGGCAAACCGCACATAGGCCACCCCCACCTGAAGGAAATCTCCACCGGCATTTTCCGACTCCGCTGCGCCGCCGACATCTTCCAACGCCGCCGCGAACAGCTCGAACCCCTCGGCGGCGACCGCGGTCAACAGCCCGGTCTTGTCGCCGAAGTGGTGCGCGGGCGCGGTGTGCGACACCCCCGCGCGTCGGGCCAGCTCGCGCAGGCTCCAGCCGGTCGGCCCGGACTCGCCGATCGCCTGCAGCGCGGCGTCGAGCATGACCCGGCGCAGGTTTCCGTGGTGATACCCGTGCTGCTCCATCCACCCACCCTATCTTTCCACTGGCAATATCGCGCCGGAGGAGCTATCTTTCCGTTGGAAAGTTTCCACTGGAAAGGTGACGCTCATGGTTCCGTTCATCGCCCTGATCGCCGGCTCCGCCGTCCTGCGCCTGCTGGGTCTGGCCGGCGTGGACGCCCTCGACGCCTGGCAGCCCGCGCTGCGCGGCGGCTTGGCCCTGATGCTGCTGTTCACCGCCATGCCGCACTTCCGCCCGGGCTGGCGCCAGGACCTGATCGCGATGGTCCCGCCGCGCTTCCCCCGCCCGGATCTGCTGGTCACCGCCACCGGGATCCTGGAGTTGGCCGCCGCCGCCGGCCTGCTGATCCCACCGCTGGCGCCGGCCGCGGCGATCTGCCTCGCGCTGCTGATGCTCGCCATGTTCCCGGCGAACATCTCCGCCGCCCGCCGCCACCTCACCCTCGGCGGCCGCCCGGTAACCCCGCTCCCCCTACGAACCGCCATGCAGGTGGTTTTCGTCGGCGCCGCCGTAGCGGCCGCCCTCTGAGCCCCACCGCCCGGCTGTGTCCCACCGCCCGCTAAGTGCTTGAGTTCGTAAGTCCTTCGGGGGTTATGCGGCCAGGGCCAGTGCGGCAGGCTGGTGATCGCAGCCGGCGGGTTGCTGGAGGTTCTGCTCTTTCTGTTTGTGTCGCTCGATCCGGGCCATCAGGCTCTCGAGGTCGACCGGGGTGAACTTCCATCTGAAGGGCCGGGCAGTCGCGTTGTAGCGCTGCTCGAAGGCGGTGAGCCGGTTTTCGACCTGTTCAAGGCTGGTGAAGTCGTTGGGGGTCAGGACTTTGCGCTGGATGATCGAGAAGTAGATCTCGACCTGATTCAGCCATGACGCGTGGATCGGGGTATGAATCATGACCGCGTTCGGGAACCGTTTCGTGAGGCGGTCGGACGCGGCCTGACCACGATGCGATGAGCCGTTGTCGACGACCCAGAACACCCGTTTCGCCGAGGCGTAAGGCTCGCGGGTCATGACCTGCTCGGCCAAGGTCATGAACGGCAGGATGCCGGTTTTCGCGTTGCGGTGGGAGAACACCTGGGCCTGGTGGACGTCGTAGGCGGCCAGGTAAGCCAGCGCGCCTTTGCGCTGGTACTCGTGGTTGACCCGCATGATGCGGGCGACGCCGGGTGCCAGGGTGGGGTGGCAACGGCAGCGGGCTTGGATGCTGGTCTTCTCGTCGCTGGAGATCACGTACTCGTCGGAACCGAGCGCGACGCCGTCGTATTCGCGGGCGTAGAGGCCGAGCACCCGGTTCGCTTTGACGGCGAACTGCGGGTCGCGGATGAAAATCCAGGACTGATGCTGCCAGGGTTTGATCGTGTCCCGGGCGAGGATCCGCCGGATGGTCGACGCGGAGATCGCTGTGACGATGTTGCGGTCGACGGCTTCGCCGGCCAGTTCCGGGCAGCTCCATTTCGACAGGGGTATGCCGGTTTCGGCCGGAAGCTGGCAGGCCAGGGCCGTGACCTCGGCGACCTGGACCGGAGTGAGCCGCGGCGGCCGTCCCGGGCGGGACCGGTCCGCGAGGCCGGCGAAGCCTTCGTCGGCGAACCGGCCGCGCCAGCGCCGTACCGTGTCGACCGAGAGATCGTGCCGGCGAGCGATCGCGTCATTGGAGTGTCCGCGGGCCGCATCGCGAACGATCCGGGCTCGGATGACCTGCTGATATGCGGCGGTGTGCGAGTAGGCCAGAGCGGTGAGCGTGCGTCGTTCCGCGGCAGTCAGGGTGATCGGGCGTGCGTGAGGGACGGGCACCGGCCAGCTTCCATCGAAGATGATCTCGCTTGAGGGCCGGTCGAGAATGCCGGACGGGCGTGCCGCGGCCCGGCAGGACACGCCGCAGAGGCAGGATGTGACCCTATGCCGGTCATTCCTGCCTCCACCAAGACGTCCCTGCCCCAGCGGCTGCGGGCACAGGCCAAGCAGAGATGGCCACAGCTGGCCGCAGTGCACGTGCGCTACCACGGCCATTTCGCCTACGTCAGCGTCGAGTTGACCGGCGGGCAGCAGCTACCGGTGATGAGACTGCGTTACAGCGGCTCCGCCCACCGCTGGAGCCTGGCCACCTACCGGGCCAGCAACAACACCTACGAAGCCCAGTACTGGTTCAGCGGCACCACCGAAGACGCCCTCGACTTCGTCTGCGAGGTCCTCATCAATCCGATCACCGACTGGCCGCATCCCAGCACCGAACCGTCAACCCCCGAAGGACTTACGAACTGAAGCACTAAGCCCCACCGCCTCGCCCTCTCTGCCCCACCGCCCTCTCTGCCCCACGCCCGGCTGTGCCCCACCGCCCGCTAAGCCCCAACCGCCCTCTAAGCCCCACCGCCTCGCCCTCTCTGCCCCGCCGCCCGCTGTGCCTCGATCGGGTTTGAACGTGGATCGGAATGGTGGGCGAATGCCGATCAACCAGCGGGACAACCGGCTGTTTACCCGCGGTGGCGAGAACGCCCGGATCTGGCGGGTGACCTGCGCATCAGCCACCATGCGAGCAGATATCGCATTCGGATCGCCGAGGGGTGCGGCGGTCGGCGGGGTACGCGCAGCGAAAACCGGCCAGTACTGTTGCGGCCGGGCAGACGCGTCTCCGAGCGTCGCACGACGTCAACGATGCGGGGCCGGCGGTGCAGGAAAAGAACGTCCGATGGCCGGACCGGGCCGGAAACTTGCTGACCGCCTGGGTGGACCGGTTGCCACCGGGTCTGCGCCGGATCGTGTCGCGAGAACTGGCCGGTTTCGCCATCCTGGGCGCGTTCACGTTCACCGTGGACCTCGGACTGCTCACGGCTCTGCGGTACGGAACTTCGCTGCCCTTGCCGGTCGCGGTGTCGATCGCGTACCTGACCGCTTTCGCCCTGAACTTCGTGCTCAATCGCACGGTCAACTTCCGCTCCCACGCGCCGGCCGGTCCCCAGGCCCTGCGCTACGCGGTCGTGCTCGTCGGCGACTACGCCATCACCGTCGGAGCCTCCACCGGATTGACCATGCTGGGTCTCCCGTTCCCGGTCGCCCGCGTGATCGCGTCGATGTTCGTGGCCGCGTTCACGTATTCGGCGTCGCGCTGGTGGGTCTTCCGCGAACGGCCGGAGCCGACCGCGGAAGGCGACGAGACGCCCCGCGACGTGGGCATCCTGGTCAGCCCGGCCGTAGAGCCGTAATACGGCCAAGCACCGCCCGACGTGCAGGTGATCGGGCGGTAGAGCCACCGGCACCCCGGGGCGCCGTCAGATCCAGCGATTGCCCAGCCACATCCGGGACATCCAGGAATCGTACGGAATCAATTGCCCCACGAAGATCGGGTAGAAGTAGGCGAAACAGATCGCCACCAGGGCCACGTAGATCCCGGCGATCACCGTGCCGGTCACCTGGCCCCGCGGCGACGTCATCAGGGCGCCGAGGACGTAGACCACCGCGAGGATCAGGAACGGCAGCGCCGGCAGCACGTAGAAGGAAAACATCGTGCGGCTGTCGGCCCACGCAAAATAGAACCACGGGGCCAGGCCCGCGACGGCGCCGGTCAGGATCGCGTACGCACGCCAGTCCCGGCGGGAAATTCCCAACCAGAGCAGAGCCAGCAGCGCGGGCAGGAACGACCACCACAGCACAGGTGTGCCGAGCAGCAGAATCTCGCGGATGCAGCTCGTGGCGCCGCAGCCGGTGCCGGGGTTCGGCGGCCAGTAGAAGGCGACCGGGCGGCCCAGCAGCAGCCACTGCCACGGCCAGGACTGGTAGTTGTGTGTCTTGGTCAGGCCGCTGTGGAAGCCGTACGCGCCCTGGTGGTAGTGCAGCAGGTTGAGCAGCGCACCCAGGATCGGCGGCTCGCTCATGCCCTGCTGCGCGCGGTAGTGCCGGTCCCAGCCGGTGTCGGTAAGAAACCACCCGGTCCACGTCGCCAGGTAGAAGATGAAGCTCAGGACGAAGCTGAGCAGCCCCCAGCCCAGGTCCCCGAGCAACCCGGCGAACGGGGCGGGGATCCCGGCCGACCGGCGGGCCTGAACCCGCCAGACCACGATCAGCGCGGCGAAGAACGGCAGGAAGAACAGCCCGCTCCACTTCACCCCGCAGGCCAGGCCGAACAGCACCCCGGCACCCAACAGCCACCACGGCACAACCCGCGGCGCCCTCTCCAGCCCGCCGCCCGCCAGCCCGCCGCTCGCCAGCCCGCCGCTCGCCAGCCCGCCGTTCTCCAGGCCGCCCAGCCCGCCGCGCTCCAGCCTGCCGTTCTCCGTCCCGCCGCGCTCCAGCGCGCTGTTCTCCAGCGCCCGCAGCAGGCGCCGCCGGTAATGGTCCCGGTCGAGCAGCATGGCGGCGAAAGATGCCAACACGAACAAGCCGAGGAAAATATCCAACAGCGACGTCCGCGATAGCACCAGTTGGAAGCCGTCGAGGGTCATCAGTAGACCGGCCAGCCCGGCGAGCACGATCGAGTGGAACATCCGATACGCGACCCGGATCAGGATGAGGATCATCAGCGTGCCGGCGAGCGCCGCGGTGAAGCGCCACCCGAGCTCGGTGTTGCCGAAAATCTTCTCCCCGGCCGCGATCAGCCACTTGCCCAGCGGCGGATGGACCACGTAGCCGGCGGAGTCCGACTTCTCGTCCCACTCCACGCCGTGCTGCAGCATGTCCCAGGCGTCGGTCGGATAGTAGACCTCGTCGAAGACGTACCCCTTGGGATCGCTGACCCCGGCGAGCCGCATGATTCCGGCGGTCACCGTGATGACCGCGGTAACCAGCCAGGAGTACGGATCAAGCCAGTTCTCGAGCGTCGCCAGCCGCCGCCGGACGATGTCGGGCACGCTGGAACGCACCGCCGGACCGGTCACCGCCGTAGTCATTCGGGCGATCTTAGAGATTCCAGCAAATCGGTACGTATGCGGGTCACCATCGACAATCGCGCAACCGAAGAAAGGTCCCGCCAGGACCACCGCGACAGCCGCCGCCCCAAGCGCCCACGAGCCGGCCGGACGTCCCCGGCGCGACGGGCGGCTCCGGCTCGGACGGCACGCTGCGTAGTTGGAGCGGGTGCCGCCGTTCGGGAGCGGTAGATGGTGGTTCCGGTGGCGCCCTGGCTGCTGGCCGTGATCGTCTCGCTGGCCGGGTGGGTGCGTCCGTACGATAAATATCTTCCGTAGGAACTTCACGAGCATCCGACACTTGAATGGTCAGCGGATGAGTTGCTGGTATTGACGACCGCCGCTCTGGATGGGGATCCGGCGGCGCTCCGGGAGACGTTTCGGCGGGTCGAGCAGCTGTGCGGGGTTGACGGTGGCAAGTCTCGCCGGTTCTCACCCCGTCATCGAGTCCTGGGGGAGATGAGCTGGCGCTGATGCGGGAGTGAGGCGGCCATCGTCCGGGTCGTCGAGTTGGGTGCTATGCCGGGCGGCGGATGTGCGGCTCCGGCGTGGATCGATCGGGATTGCGGATCCGGTATGCGATTCGCGCCGATGTCGGGCCTGGCCGGACGGCGGGTTCGGTGGGAGCATTTTGTTGATCGGCCCTGTCGTGGCCGGATCGGCATCACCATATCGGCCGGATCGGAATGAGTGACGTGGAAGAGCTGGGGTCTGCGCCGGGGCGGGAATCGGGCGGGCTGCCGTTCGCGGCTGAGGTGGCGCTGCGGACCGGCGGGTTCGTGGTGACCTCTGTGGGGTTTGCGATCCTGGTGGTGTCCGGCATTGTTCAGCGGAACCTGCTCATGGTCGTGCTCAGCGCCGTTCTGGCCCCGTTTTACGCGGTCCGGGTCGTCCTTGTCGTTCGCCGGATTCGCCGGGAGGCGGGCCACCGCCCTTGAGTTCGCGGCCGTCGCGGTGAACTCCGGGCACGTGGGTGCGTAGGTGAAGGTGGACGCATTTGCTGGGAGTGGGGGGCGGTCGTGCTCAAGGTGATGGCTTTTCTGGTCAAAAGGCCGGAGCTCGATTTTTCTGATTTCGCCGATTACTACGAGAATCGTCATGTTCCGTTGATTCTCGGGCTCGCGCCCGGGCCGGTGAGTTACAAGCGGAACTTCATCGCACAGAGCGCGAATGGCGGTCAGCGGGATGACGTGGATGTGATCACCGAGCTCGTGTTCGCCGATCGGGCGGCTTACCAGAGCTGGGTGGCGGCGATGTATGCGCCGGGGTCGGGTGTCGCCGAGGATGAAGAAAAGTTCCTTCAGCGGGCGCTGACCAGGTCATATGTGGTCGAGGAGCGGGTGACTCCCACGGCGTGAACCGGCCGGGAGCGCGCTCTGGCTGAAGCCGGGGCGCACCGCCGGTGGCCGCTTTCGAGCGCGATTCAGGTCCGGGCTCCATGACGCACCGCCGGTGGCGACTTTCCGCGGGCCAGATTCAGATCTGGATCCTGTGACACACCGCCAGCGACCGCTTCCGGGCGCGATTCGGTCCGGGCTCGGCGGCGCGTCGGACTCGGCTCTGCGTCGCCGGAGCCGCACGGGACTTGGGCCCGAACCCAGAGCTCGAAGCCTGGAAACGAGGAGCCGGGCGCGAGAAGCCAACACGGCGGACCAGCCCGGCGGACCAGCGCGACAAGCCGGGCGCGAGAAGCCAACACGGCGGACCAGCCCGGCGGACCAGCGCGACAAGCCGGGCGCGAGAAGCCAACACGGCGGACCAGCCCGGCGGACCAGCGCGAGAAGCCGGGCGCGAGAAGCCAGCGCGGCGGACCAGCGCGAGAAACCGGCCGCGAGGCCCGCGAACAGCGCTCCACCGACCGTACCGGGAAATGGTTTTGATCTTGAAAGAAAGCTGCGCCGGGCGGAATGGCAAGCCCGCCCGGCGCACGGTTTCAAGGATCGGTTTTCCAGGGTCGGTCTTGCCGGATCAGGAGGTCCAGCCGGCGCCGACGACCCAGCTCACGTCGTCGGCGAAGGCGCTCGCGGCGTCGAAGGTGTGCACGCCGCCCTGGCTGGCGATGTAGCCGGTGTTGTTGTAGTGCCGCACGTACCGGGTCGGATAGTTGAACGAGCGCAGCGCGTTGCCCTGCCCGTTGAGCCCGGACTGCGGGCAGAACGTGGCGTCCTGCTTGAACAATGTGCTGTTGTCATTGGCGTTCAGGTAGAGCTGGAAGCCGTTGTGCCGAAGGAAACTTCCTGCGGTGTCCTTCGACTCGAAGGAGACGCAGGAACTGTTCGCCAGCCCGGCGCGAACGGTGAAAGATGCCTGCGCCTTGAGCGCCGCGGTGCTCGACGACGTGACGACCTGCGTGGCGACGCTGGTGCCGGAGTGCGCGAGGTACCGGGTGGTGCAGCACGCGGTGGTGGCGCGCAGCGACACCGAGGAGCCGACGGTGACCGCCGGGCCGCTGGTCAGCGACGTGGTGGCGTAGCCGGCGGCGGCGATGTTGGCCTGGACGGAATTTTCCGTCGCGTCCGACGGGTAGCCGGAGGTCATCACGCCCTCGTAGAAACTTCCCTGCGCGCTGACGCTGTTGTCGCCGCCGATGCCGAGGATGATCGCGCCCTCCTTGTGCATCGGGTTGTAGCCGGACTTGTTCGGCCGCACGCCGCTGTAGAACGTCGACAAGCCGCCGGACTGCGCGTTTCCGCCGCGGATCGACCACTGGTTCGGGCCGCCCTTGAGCGTCGCGGTGAGGAACCGGTGGGTGATCGTCGGGTCGCCCGAGTTGTTGCCGGCGTTGTAGCCGCTGAACAGCCCGTTCTCCAGGTCCGCCATGATCCACGGGCCGCTGCCGGCGCCGCTGCCCCAGCCGGTGCTGTTGCCGAAGTACAGCGCTTCCATGTGGCCGTTGCCGGTGTCCAGGCTGTTGGTCTCGGCGTTGCCGTAGTCGAAGCAGCAGCCGCCGTTGTAGTGGGTGCCGTCGAAGATCGCGTACATCCCCTCGGCGGCGTCGCCGGTGGCGATCCCGTTGGTGTTGTTGTTGCGGTAACCGGTGCCGGGCGAGATCCAGACGCCGTAGGCCTTCTTCCCGCCGACGGTGACCGGCGCGCCGGTGGCGCTGGCCAGGTTGTCGTAACCATTGACGTCCGGGCCCTGGAAGCCGCCGGGCGGCGCCTGGGTCAGGTGGTTGCCGCGCCCGGACTGGTCGTAGATCACGGTGATCAGACAGGTGGTGCCGGCGCAGAAACTATCCTGCGCGGCGGCGTTGGCGACACCGCCGGCACTGAGCGGGGCGATGTTCGTGGTGGCGCCGTCGGAGTTGCGCTTCACCTGGTAGAGCGAGCCGGTGAAGGCGCCGTAGAGGGCGCGGGTGGTGCTGTGCGCGGCGACGCAGGGGGTGCCGCCGGAGGCGTAGATGTCACAGGGCCCGGTGACGGCCGCCTGCGACGGACCGGCGTTGAGCAGGACACCCGCGGCGACGACGCTCACGACGGCGAGGCTTCTGACTTTCACGGCAGGACTCTTTCTGCAGGGAGCGGGGATGTTGTGAGCGTTAACAAATGCACGACAAAGCCCGGGTGGATGGGTTTTGACGCACATGGATAAGGCGGCTCCAGCACGGGATCGAGGGCCGCGCTACAGCGATGACCTTGGTGTGTTACCGCTCACAGGAGGTGCCTCGCCGATTGAAACACTGCCGTTACGGGGCTGTCAACGCATCGACCTACGCCAAAGCATTCCCCGGTACGGGTGATAGAACGGCCCGGAGGATTGCGGTCGTCACCCCCGGCAGCGTTGGGTATAGCGGTGTGCGACGAACCCTTCACGCCAAGCTGCGATCAAGCACCGACCGGAGCCTGGACAGCGGTGTCACCACCGTGCGGCTCATCGGCGAGCTGACCTTGTCCGGCATCCGGGAGGTGCACCATGCCGTGAGCAAGGCCGCCGCCGAGTGCCCGGCGGCGGTGATCGTCGATCTCGCCTGGTTCAGCCACACCGACCCGGCCCAGTTGGGAATTTTCGCCACCGCGACCTACGAGGCACAGGCCCACTGGGGTGTTCCGGTCATGCTGTGCCGGGCCACGCAGGAGGTTACCGACGGCCTCGCCGGGTTCCGCTCACACGTGGCGCTCTACGAGGACGAGCAGCTCGCGATGCTGGCGATCCGGGCCCACGTGCCGCGCTGGATCCGGCAAAAGTTTCCTCCGGAACCGGAGAGCCCGCACCACGCCCGGGCGCTGGTCGGCGCCGCGTGCGCGAGCTGGCAACTGCCGCACCTGCACGACCCGGCCCGCCTGGTCGCCTCCGAGCTGGCCAACAACGCGATCCAGCACGCCGGCACGGACTTCCACGTGATCACCGCGTACACCGGGCAGTATCTGCGGATCGCGGTGAAGGACGGCAGCCGGGTGATCCCCCGGGTGACCGGCGGACCACCGGTCACCGGCGCGATCATGGCGCCGGGCTCCGGCCGCGGCCTGCGGATGATCACCGCGGCCAGCGCGCACTGGGGCGTCACGATGACGCCCGGCGGCAAGATCGTCTGGGCGCTGATGCGGTCGCACCCGGTTCCTGCCGCGGATGCAACCGTCTGACCATCCGCCGGCCGGGCCCGCTGCCGAACGGCACCCCGGCAGGGACGGTCGACGGTGGGGAGAACCAGTGGGTGCACGACAGCTGCTTACCGACCGGCGTGTCGGTACGAAGATCATGGCGGCGGTCGGGGTCGTCACGCTCTTCGGGATGGTCGACGGCCTGTACTCGCTGGACCAGCTGGGCGCCACGAACCAGCAGGTCAAGATCGGCTACCGGATGAACGGCGAACTCAACACCATCGGCAACCTGCGCTCGGCCGTCAACCGGTCCTGGCTGGCGATGGACGACTACCTGCTGGCGGCCGGCTCGGCCGAGCGGAGTTCCGCGGGCACCTCGCTGAGCACCGCGCAGGCGCAGGTCACCGAGTACGTGAAGGCATATCAGACCTACCCGCTCGACGCCGAGGCCCGTACCTCGGTCGCCTCGTTCCAAGCGCACTGGCAGAGCTTCGGCGACCTGGTCGGCAGCCGCGTGCTGCCGCTGGCCGCCGACGGCGACCGGGCCGCGCTGAACAAGATGCGCGCCGGTGACCTGGCCACCGCGATGACGGCGGTCCGGGCCGACCTGACCACCCTCGCCGAGCTGACCGTGCAGGCCGGCGCGGCCGACGCGAAGGTCGCCGAGGACCGCTACCGCTCGACCAAGCGCCTGGTGATCACCCTGCTGGCACTGAGCACCGTACTCGGGCTGGTGCTGGCCGCCGCCATCTCCCGGCTGATCGTCAAGCCGCTGTCGCGGTGCGTGGACGCGCTGCACCGCATTGCCAAGGGCGACCTGACCGCCCGCGTGAGCGTCGACAGCGCCGACGAGGTGGGGCGGATGTCCGGAGCGCTCAACGAGACCGCGGAGGCGATGGGCGGCATGGTCGGCCGGATCAACACCAGCTCGGAGCTGCTGACCTCGGCGGCCGAGGAGCTGTCGGCGGTGTCGGCGCAGCTGTCACTGTCCGCGGAGGAAACTTCCGCCCAGGTCGGTTCGGTGTCCGAGGCCGCCGGGCAGGTCTCGCACGGCGTGCGTACGGTCTCGGCCGGCGCCGACGAACTGGGCGCCTCGATCCGGGAGATCGCCAGCAACGCGAACGAGGCCGCCGGCGTGGCCGCCGAGGCGGCGCGGGCGGCGGAAACCACCAACGCCAGCGTGGCGCGCCTCGGCGAGGCCTCCACCCAGATCGGCACGGTCGTCGCCCTGATCACCTCGATCGCCGAGCAGACCAACCTGCTCGCGCTCAACGCCACCATCGAGGCGGCCCGCGCCGGCGAGGCGGGGCGCGGCTTCGCGATCGTCGCCTCCGAGGTCAAGGACCTGGCCGAGGAGACCGCCCGGGCCACCCAGGCGATCACCGCCCAGGTGTCGGCGATCCAGTCGGAGAGCGGCGCGGCGGTGACCGCGATCCGGGAGATCGGCCAGGTCATCGCCACGATCAACGACTACACCACGACGATCGCGGCGGCCGTGGAGGAGCAGACCGCGACGACCGCGGAGATCTCCCGCAGCGTGGGCCACGCCGCCGAGGGCTCGGAGAGCATCGCGGAGACGATCGCGATGGTGGCCGAGGCGTCCCGGCAGGTCACCGAGGGCGCGACCGAGACGCAGCAGACCGCGGCACAGCTGGCCGGGACCGCCGCCGAGCTGCAGGCGACGGTGGCGACCTACCAGCTCTGACAGCGGGCGTTTCCGCCGGTGCCGCCGGAATCGCCGCTATCCGCTGGTGCCGTCCGAATCGAGGCTATCCGGCCGTGCTGTCCAGATCCGCCAGCACGGCGCGGTGGTCGCTGCCGGGCACCGAAAGCACCCACGCGTGCCGGGTGGTCATGCCACGTTGCAGCAGGTGGTCTGGGCGGACCAGCGGAAACCGGGCCGGCCAGGTGAACCCGAACCCGGCGCCGGCCTCCTGCTGGGTGTCGGTCAGCGGCGCCAGCACGTCGAAGTGCCGGTCGCTGGTGGCGGTGTTCAGATCACCGGCCAGCAGCAGGCGCGGGGCCGGATCGGCGCGGATCAGACCGGCCAGGGCCGACAGCGTGCGGTTGCGCCCGGCGGTCCGGCCCGCCCGCGCCGAGGCCAGGTGCGCGGCGTAGACCCGGACCTGGCCGGAGGGCGTGGTCACGGTGGTGCGCAACGCCCGGGTCCAGCCGATCTGGATGTCGACCGGCTCGGTGCCGGACAGCGGCAAGCGGCTGAACAGCGCCACCGTTCCGGCGTTCGCCTGAAACGGATACCGCGCACCGAGCTCGGCGGTCACCGCCGGCCGGTTGGCGGCGGTAATTTCCTGCAGCACGATCAGATCGGGCGCGGCGGCCAGCAACGAGTCCAGCGCGCTGCCCGCGGTGGCCGGACCCAGATTCAGCGAGGCGACCCGCAGATCACGACGACCGTCAACAGCTCGGTCACCGAGGGCCGGGCCGAACATCAAGGTCCAGATCAGCAACGGTACGAGGGCAACCCCGACCGCCACGATCCGGCGCACCAGGATCGTGGCGCCGAGCAGGGCCAGGATCGGCACGGCCAGCCACGGCAGCCCGCTGTCCAGGCCGGAGCCGACCGAGCCGGGCGCCCATCGATGGCCCGCCAGCAGGGCGGTGAGCGCCGCCGCCACGACGACCGGCACCAGAACCGCCAGGCGCGGGCGGCGCCGGGTGCGGGCGGGCTCGGCGACCGGGGCGGCAACACTCATCGCGCCACCTTAACCAAGATCATCAAGTCGTTTGCCGGGAGGCGTTGTCTACGTCGGGCAGTTCACCTCGTAGAGACATCTCCGGCCGTTGCCGCCCTGCTGAACCATGGTGAGCGCCTTCCCGCCCGCCGCGGGCGCTCTCCTGACCGCCTACGGGCACCGCTCCTGACCGCGCTGCGAACGCCCACCTGAGCACCGGATGCGCCCTTCTGACCGCCCATGGGCACCCTCCTGAGCGCCGTGGGTGCCCACCTGACCGCGCTGGGAGCACCCCGGTTTGGCCGCCGTGAGCGCCCACCTGACCGCCGTGAGCGCCGTGAGCGCCCACCTGACCGCCGTGAGCGCCGTGAGCGCCCACCTGACCGCCGTGAGCGCCGTGAGCGCCCACCTGACCGCTGGGAACAGCCCGCTTGGCCACCGGTTGGGTGCGCTCCTGGCCACGTGGGCCCTCCGCGCTGCTGGGGCGCCCCGCTGCCCGTGTTCGAGGTCATGCCGGGACGGCACCGGCAGGGGTCATGGTGCGGACGGCCTTGGCCAGAGCCCACGAGACCAGCAGGACGCCGGTCGCGGTCAACGAGATGGCCGCGCCGGCGGCGACGTTCCACCTGGTCGACGCATACAGCCCGAGCAGCCCACTGGTCACCGCCAGCAGCACCGCGACGGCGGAAATTACCGTCATCCGGTCGGACCACATGCGTGCCGCGGCCGCCGGGGCGACGATCAGCGACAACGCGAGGATCGTGCCGGCCGCCGGGACCACGGTCACCACGACCACCTCGACGGTGAGCAGCAGGACCACGTCCCAGACACCGGTGGAAACTCCCGCCGCCTCGGCACCGGACCGGTCGAAGCCGGTGAACAGCAACGGCCGGGCGCACACCGTCAGCAGCAGAGTCACCACGACCAGCACGACAGCGGTTGTCGTCAGATCGGAAACGCTGACGGTAAGAATCGACCCGACCAGGAAGGCGGAAAGTTCCCGGCTGAACCCGTTCTGCGTGGCCACCAGCGCGGCACCGAGCGCGAACCCGCCGGAGAGCAGCACTCCGGTCGCCGCGGCCGCGTCCTGCCCGCGACGGCGGCTCAGCGCGGCCACCCCGAGCGCCACCACGCCGCCGGCCAGCACGCCGCCGAAGAAAATATTCACCCCGATGATCGACGCGGCGACGACCCCCGGGAAGCTCGCATGGGTCAGCGCCATCGTGAAGAACGACAGCCGCCGCAGCACCACCTGCACCCCGATCAGCCCGGCGAGCGCCCCGACCAGGATCACCTCGGCGACGGCGCGGTGCATCACGTCATCCCACCAGCTCATGTGGTGACGTCCTTTCCAAGCTTTGAAAACCCTTCCGAGGTACGCGGCGCAGCCACCGGATCGGCAGCAGTACCAGATAGGCCAGCACGAGCAGCAGCACGACAGCCGACGCCGACGTCAGGGCCACGCCGTAGTGGACGGAGGCGGTCCAGCTCAGCAGCAGGCCGCCGTACCCCGCCGCGACGACCAGCGCCGTGCCGAGCACCGCCATCGCGGCCAGACGCTCGGTGACCATGCGGGCGGCCGCGGCCGGGACGATCAGCAGCGCGACCACCAGGATCGTGCCGACCGCCCGGACCGCGGCGACCACGACCAGCGCGAGCAGCACGTTCAGCCACAGGTCGAGCCAGCCGAGCCGTAGTCCCGCGGCCGCGGCGCCGGCCGGGTCGAACGCGCGGAACAGCAGTGGGCGGGCGGCGAACAGCAGCGCCACCAGGATGATCACGGCGAGCACCGCGGTCTCGGCGAGCTGCCGCGGCGTCACCGTCAGCAGGCGCCCGAACAGGAACGACGTCAGATCCGCGGTGTACGACGAGCGCCGCGACACGAGCACCACCCCGACGGAGAACATGGCGGTGAGCACCACCGCGGTGGCCGCGTCGTCGGAGAGCCGGGCGCCGCGGGTCAGCACCGTCAGCACCACCGCCGTGACCACGCCGGCGATCAGGGCGCCGGCGAAAAGTCCCTCCACTCCCCCGGCGACGAAACCGATGACCACGCCGGGGAAGACCGTGTGGGTGAGCGCGTCGGAGACGAACGACAGGCCGCGCACGAAGACGAACACGCTGATCGGGCCACAGATCAGCGCCAGCAGGGCGATCTCGGCGAGGGCGCGGCCCATGAACGGCACGGCGAACGGCTCGATCACGGCTCGACCACGACCATCCGGCCCTCGGCCACCTCGATGGCGGCACTGCCGTACGCAAGCCTCAAGGTTTTTGCCGTGAGGGTCTCGCCTGCCGGGCCCACCGCCCACTGCCGCCGGTTGATCAGGCAGACCTGATCGGCGAGGTCCCAGGCAACGGCCAGGTCGTGGGTGCTGATCACCAGCGCGGTGCCTTCGAAGGAAAGTTCCTGCAGTACCCGGACGATGGCGTCCTGGCTGATCGCGTCGACGCCGTTGAACGGCTCGTCGAGCAGCAGCAGCCGGGGTGCGGACGCGATCGCGCGGGCCAGCAGCACGCGCTGGCGCTGGCCGCCGGAGAGCGTGCCGAAACGTTCCTTCGCGCGGCCGGCCAGCCCGACCCGTTCGAGCGCGTCGGTGACAGCCTGGCGGTCGGTGGCCCGGGCAGGCCGCCACCAGCCGAGTTGGCGGTAGCGGCCCATCATCACGACCTGGCGGACGGTGACCGGGAAGTCGGCGTCGAGGCGGTCGGTCTGCGGCACGTAGCCGGCCGAGCCGCGGGCCCGCGCCGGGTGGCGGCCGAGCACGGTCGCCGTCCCGCCGAGGATCTGGGTGAGTCCGAGCATCGACTTGATCAGTGTGGACTTGCCGGCGCCGTTCGGGCCGACCAGCGCCAGGCGTTCGCCGGCCCGCAGCTCCAGTTCGATGTCGGTGAGCACCGGAGTGCCCTGGTAGCCGACGCTGACCTGGTCGTAGCGCAGGGCAATGGACTCGGCCACCAACCGCCGGCCGTTTTCCGGGCCGGGGCTCGGGCCCGCGCCGAGGCCGGTGGATCTGATCTCCGCCGACGGCTGCTGGGGATCACCGGTCGCGGAACGCGAGTCCGGGCGGGAGGCAACGGAGCCTGGCTCGGCCGGCGGTGGCCGGTCGTTGTCCACGGCAGGCCGCGGGCCGGCTTCGGCCGGCGGCCGCTGGTCCGGCACGGCCGGCACCCGCTGATCCGGCGGGGCCGGCGACCGCTGATCCGGCACGCCTGGTACCCGCCGGTCCGGCACGGCCGGCGAACGGTGCTCCATGTCAGCCGGCCAGGGCTTCGACGATGACCTTGGTGTTGTGCTGCTCGGCGCCGAGATAGGTGCCCTCCGGCGTGCCCGCCGCACCGAGGCTGTCGCCGAACAGCGCGTCCTCACCGGCGACGACTTTGACCCCGGCCTGCTGGGCGATGGCCTCGGCAGTCTTCGGCGGCAGCGAGCTCTCGGTGAAAATTGCCTTCGTACCGGTCGCCTTGATCTTCGCCACCAGGTCGGTGAGCTGCTTGGCGGAAAGTTCCGCCGAGGTGTCCATACTGGGGATCACCGAGCCGACGAACTGCAGGCCGTAGCGCTGGACGTAGTACCCGAACGCGTCATGGTTGGTGACCAGTTCGCGGTCAGCCTGCGGCAGCTTGCCGAACGCGGCCTCGTTGTCCGCGTCGAGCTTGTCGATCGACGCGGCGTAGCTGGTGAGGTTGGCCTCGAACGTGCTGGCCCGGGCCGGATCCGCGGCGGCCAGCCCCTTCTCGATGTTGGTCACCATGATCTTGGCGTTGCGGGGGTCGTGCCAGATGTGCGGGTCGCTCTCCTCGCCCTCCTCCGCACCCTTGCGCAGGGTGACACCCTGGCTGGAGTCGACGACCGCGCCCTTGAAGCCGGCCGACTCGATCGTGCCGTCGAGCCACTTCTCCAGATCGACCCCGTTCTTGACGACAACTTTCGCCACCGCGATGGCCTGCAGGTCGGCGGGGGTCGGCTCGTACTCGTGAGGGTCGACGTTCGGCTTGATGATCTGCGTTACGTCGACGTCGGAGCCGCCGATGTTGCGGACGAAATCGGCCACTTCCGGGGTGGTCGCCACGACGGAAAGTTTCGCCGTTCCGGTCGTGGTCTTCTCGCCGCCCGACGCCGTCGAGCTACATCCGGCAAGGACGGCAAGGGCGGTCGCGGCCCAGAGCATGCGCTGTGCGTGCTTCATCATTTCGCTCCTGTCGCTGAGGAGTGAAACGGTATTCGTATTCGAAAATTATCGTCTAATAGCGAACTGACAATGCTTTCCTTCCATGCGCAAGTCGAAATATGAGCATTAACCGAGGAGTTCGACTGCGGGTACCTTTCTGCAAATGGCCGCGCTTCGGGCCGGAGTCGCTCTGCTGGTCGCGCTCAGCGCCGCCGGCGCACTGCTGCTCGCCAGCCCGGAGCGGCACGACTCCCCGGACCGGCGCGGCGCGATTCCGGGAAATCTGCCCGTTCCTGTTCGAAATCGCACGAACGCCCGCGATCGGACCCGCACCCGAAGGCCACCCCACGCCCGCGATCGGGCCCGCACCCGGAGACCCGCCCCACGCCCGGAATCGGCCCTACGCCCGAAGACCCGCCCCACGCCCGGAATCGGCCCTACGCCCGAAGACCCGCCCCACGCCCGGAATCGGCCCTACGCCCGAAGACTCGCCCCACGCGGCCGGGACCGTTCTCCTTCAAGCAGCTCAGCGGCCGCCTCGGGCCGGCCGGGTTCAGGTTCTGGCCCTGGCAGCGGAGCCCCGGTCATCGCTGGTCTCCAGCGGATCCTTCCGTGGATGGCGGCGCGGGTGCCGCCGTTGCTGACGGCTCTGGACGCGACCAGGTCGGCGACCGGCCGACGTACTCCATGATCAAGCAACGCTCCGACGGGTTCGGGCGGTATGGGATCACCTTGCTGGTCATCTCGAAACCGATTCGCCGGTAGAACGCGAGCGCTCGCCCGTTGTCCTCATGGACACCGAGCGTCAGCCGCGAGACGTCGATATTTTCCTTCGCGAAACGGATCGCCGCCTCCATCAGGTGGACGGCCGGCCCACCCGACCCACGGTGCGCCGGGCTGACGTAGACCGCATGGACGTGCGCATGGTCGAAAACCTCCACCAATGGCCCAGCACTCGCCACCCCCACCCAATCGCCGTCACCACGACCGCCATCGCGACCGCCATCGCCGCCACCATGACCGCCATCGCCTCCGTGACCGTGACCGCCATCGCCGCCGTGCCCGCGACCGCCGCCATAGCCGCCACGCCCACAGCAACCGCCACCGCAATCGCCACTGTGACAACCGCTCTCACCCTGGCTGCTACAGCCGTCACCGCCGCGACCGCCACTCTCACCGTGGCCGCTACCGCCGTCACCGCCGTCGCACGCGACAAAGGTCGCGGAACTGTCTGAGGTCGCCTCGACGGTCGCCATTTCCTGCCAGAACGCGTCGGACCGCGCGGCGACCTCGGCGTATGACGAGCTGAACGCGGTCGGCGTGTCGCGCAACGCCTCGAGCCTGATCGCCCGCAGCTCACGCCACTCTTCAGGATCGATCCGGCGCACGAGATACGTCACGAGGATTGATCCTCCCAAATCCAACCGCCGGTCCACATCGGCCTGGCAGTGTCGGCAATCCGGGTGAAGATGCGCTCCGGGTCATATACGCATGACGGGGAGGTCACCGTGGAACCTGGGGAGGTCACCGTGGAACTCAGCATCAGCGCCGGGCCGAGCAAGCCGCCGTTGTTGGAAAGCACCATCAGCGCCGACCTGCTGGCCACCGTCGCCCGGCACGGGGATCGGGAAGCCCTGGTCGACTGCGCCTCCGGCCTACGCTGGACGTACTCGCAGCTCAAGGCCTCAGTGGATCGGGTGGCGCTGGGCCTGCGACGACTCGGCATCGCCAAGGGCGACCGGGTCGGAATCTGGGCGCCGAACTGCGCGGAGTGGGTGCTGGTGCAGTACGCGACGGCCCGCCTCGGCGCGATCCTGGTCACGGTCAACCCGGCATATCGCAGCCACGAGTTGCGGTATGTGCTGCGGCAATCCGGCGTGCGCACCCTGGTGGCGGTTTCTTCCTTCAAGACCTCGGACTACGCGGCAATGATCGCCGAGGTTCGCCCGGAGTGCCCGGACCTGCGCGATGTGGTCCTGATCGGCGAGCCGTCCTGGAACTCGCTGACGGAAACCTCCGACGACCCGGCTGTTCTCGACGAGATCGAGTCCACGCTGCGGCCGGCGGATCCGATCAACATCCAGTACACGTCCGGGACCACCGGTTTCCCCAAGGGCGCGACGCTCTCGCACCGCAACATCCTGAACAACGGCTACTTCGTCGGTGAGTTGATCGACTACACCGAGGCGGACCGGATCTGCATCCCCGTGCCGTTCTACCACTGCTTCGGCATGGTGCTGGGCAATCTCGCGGCCACCAGCCACGGCGCCACGATGGTGATCCCGGCGCCCGGGTTCGACCCCGGGCTGACGCTGCAGGCAGTGGCGAAGGAAAGTTGCACCTCGCTGTACGGCGTGCCGACGATGTTCATCGCCATGCTCAACCATCCCCAGTTCACCTCCTTCGACCTGTCCTCGCTGCGCACCGGGATCATGGCCGGCTCGCCGTGTCCGGTGGAGACGATGAAGCAGGTCATCGATCGGATGGGGATGACCGAGGTGTCGATCTGCTACGGCATGACCGAGACGTCGCCGGTCTCCTGCCAGACCCGCACCGACGACAGTCTGGAGCGGCGGGTGTCCACGGTCGGCCGGGTCGGGCCGCACCTGGAAGTGAAAATTGTCGACGCCGAGGGCGCGACCACCCCGATCGGGTCCACCGGCGAACTGTGCACCCGCGGGTACTCGGTGATGCTCGGGTACTGGGAGCAGGCGGAAAAAACCGCCGAAGCCGTCGATGCCGAAGGATGGATGCACACCGGCGACCTCGCGGTGATGGACAGCGACGGGTATCTGAAGATCACCGGCCGGATCAAGGACCTGGTCATCCGTGGTGGCGAAAACATCTCGCCACGCGAGGTCGAAGAATTCCTTCTCACCCACGGCGACGTGCTCGACGTCCAGGTGATCGGCGTACCGGACGAGAAGTACGGCGAGGAGGTCATGGCCTGGATCCGGATGAAGCCGGCCACGATCCCGCTGGACGCGGAAAGCCTGCGCGCGTTCTGCGCCGGCAAGCTCGCGCACTACAAGATTCCGCGCTACGTCCGCATCGTCGACGACTTCCCGATGACGATCACCGGAAAGGTCCGCAAGGTGGAGATGCGCGAAATCTCGATCCGGGAACTCTCGTAGGATCGTGCCTCCCTGCACGCAGGCCGTCAGTAGTGACACCTCCTGTGGCGCGCCCGACGGATCCGGCGACAGGCCAGGCGGACCCGTCGGGGAGACAACCGACCGATCAGGGCCGCCACACCCAGTTGTCACGCTCGTATCGAGGGGTAAGGCCCGCACGAACCATGTTGGCCAGCGACGGATTGTGTGCGCCGACGGCCGGCTTCCCGGTCTCCGCGTACACCCGCCGCGCCCCGGCCTCGGCAGCCGCAGCGGCCCGGGCCGCGATCAAAGCCGACTGCGCCCCACGACCACGGTGCGTAGGCCGAGTGGCAGCGGCGTTCAGCGCAGCGTTCTCACCACTCACATACACATTGCCACCGGCCACGATCTCGGCCCCGTCCCACGCGGCGAACGGATGCCAACCGGGACGCCCCACGGTGGAGGCGAGCATCGCGGTCAAATCCCCGCGCGGCATGCCGAAAGTCTCCAACACCAGATCGGCCCATGCCCCAGCCTGCTCGGCGGCCACCGGCCCGACCCGAAGTTCGGTCTTCCCCGCAGCCATCTCGTCGGGGTCACCGCTCAGCTTGACCCACGGATTGCCACGCTCGAGACCCAACCGAGCAGCCGCCCCGGTAAAACCTTCCGGCAGCACCTCCGGAACGATCTGCAGCACCGCCTGCTCGACGCCCTGCGCACGGTAGAAATCGACGACCTCGTCCAGCATGCCCAGGGTGAACGGTTCGGCGACACCGAATCCGAGCGCCTTGTTCCAGTACATCGAGGCGCTGCCCGGCAAGGCCAGCACCACAGCCCCACCGATCCGTGCTGACGCCGCGCCGAGGTGTGTGCGGGCGGGCTCCGGCGTGCCGGTCACGTAGTCGTACATGAACGCCGCCTCGGTCAGCTCCGCACCGACATCTTTGATCATTTCCCCAACACTGCCACGCGCTCGCCATGACCGCCGGTGGGTCATCCGCGGCGAAACACGAAACTTTCCGACGAGCCCACCGCCGGCAGTCGATGCGCGCCGATGCAGAGGCGCGCACCGACTCGCGGATCACTCCTTGATGCCGATGTGCTCGACCGGCGGCACCCGCAGCAGCCGGGCGATCGGCAGCACCGTCGTGGCCAGGGCCAGCACCGCCGTGCCCCCGAGGACGATCGCCCCGCCCAGCGGCGGCACGTAGGGCACCAGGCTGCCGGTCAGCGCCCGGACCACACTGCTCAACGTCAGCGCCGCGATCGCCCCGCCGAGGATCACCGCGGTGCCGAGCAGACCGAGTTGCTCCGCGTTGACCATCCGCCTGACCTGCCGCCGGGTCACCCCGGTCAGCCGCAGCAGGGCCAGCTCACGACGGCGGGCAAGCGCGGCCATCACCATCGTGTTGGCGGCCGCGACCACGGTGTAGCCGACCATCACGGCGATCAGCAGACGGTTCAGCCAGGCACTGAGCGCGAGATCCTTCGCGAGGCCGCCGGTCAGCGTGGCGGTGTCGACCAGGGCGCTGCCCGGGTGCGCGGCCGCGACGCCGCGCAGTGCGGCATCGGCCGAGGCCGGGGCACTGATCAGCAGCTCGTCGTCGAGGTTCGTCGTGGTGTGCCCGGCGACCGTCGACAGCGGAAGGATAATGTCGCCGAAACCGAGTCCGCGCTGGTAGATGGCA
Organism: Actinoplanes sp. L3-i22; assembly: GCF_019704555.1. NCBI lineage: Bacteria > Bacillati > Actinomycetota > Actinomycetes > Micromonosporales > Micromonosporaceae > Actinoplanes > Actinoplanes sp. L3-i22. The sequence goes on along the minus strand of NZ_AP024745.1, from coordinate 4,125,901 downwards.
ACGACCTTGGGTTTCACCGCGGTGCCGTCGCCGAGGCGCAGGTCCACGGTCGCGCCGAGTTTCCAGCTGAACGTGGACGCCTGCGTGCCGGAGACGGCGACCGTGCCGTCGGTCAGATCGGCCAGGCTGCCGTCGCGCACGCCGAGGTCGATAGTGTCGGTCAGGCTGGCCGGGTCGACGGCGCGGGCGCCGATCGACTCGCCGTCACCCATCAGCGCTGCCACCACCGTGGTGTGCCGCACGGGCGTCACCGCCCGTACCCCGGAAATCGCTCTGACCTCGGCCACCGCGGACTTGGACAGGCCCGCCGGAGCGACCAGCGCCCGCTCGGCCGTCAGGCCGGCGCGGCTCTGGGCGACCGCCTGGCGCTCCAGGTTGTTCTGCAGGAACCACACCGAACCGCCGAAACCGACCGCGAGCACCAGCGAGGTCAGCACGGTCGCGGTGCCGCGGGCATTGGCGCGCAGGTTGGCGGCGGCGAGGTAGCCGCTGGTGCCGAAGATCGTGCGCAGCGCCGGCGCGAGCAGACGAGCCGCCGCGTTGTTGATCCACGGCGCCAGCAGGGCGACCGCGAGGACGAACAGGTAGAGCATGCCGAGTGCCGCGCCGAGCGCGGTCTGCCCGCTGGCCGCGACCGCGGCGAAGGCCGACGCGAACGCCGAGGCCAGCGCGATCAGGCCACTGATGCGGCGGAACTTTCCTGCGGTGGTGGGTTCGGCGGCGGCCTCACCGAGCGCCTCGGCGGGTTTGATGCCGGTGACGCGCCGGGCGGCAACGAGACCGGCGAGTACCGCGGACAGCAGGACAATTCCTGCGGCAGCCGGGCCGGCGAGCGCGCCGGGCGCCATCGGGAAGCCCTCCGGCAGGAAGCCGCGGTGGGTGAGTTCGGCGGTCAGCCAGTGGGCGGCGGCCAGGCCGGACGGCACGCCGATCGCCGCGGCGACCAGGCCGAGCAGGCCCGATTCGGCCATGATCATGCGGCGGACCTGGCCCGGGGTGGCGGCCACGGCACGGATCAGAGCGAGGTCGCGGCGGCGGTGCCGCACCGAGAGGCCGATGGTGGCGGCAACGACGAAGACAATCAACAGCACGACGTAGCCGCCGAAAGATGCCCCCACCTGGATCAACAGGGTGGCGGCGCCCTTGTCGGCGGAACCTTCCGCCAGACCGCTGTCGGCATGGGTGAAAACTTTCGCCCCGCCGGCGAGCTCGGCGATCCGGGTCTGAAGCTGGGCCAGGTCGGTGCCCGGCGCCGCCAGGACGCCGACGGCGCTCACCGCGCCGGGATGCGGGGCACGGGCCGCGGCGTGGGCATCGGTGAAGAAAATTGCCGCCGTTGCGCTTCCCTTCGCAAGACCGCTGATCTGGTACGGGCGGAGCGCGCCACCGACGAGCAGCCGCACCGTGTCGCCCGGCTTGGCCCCGCCAGCCACCGACTCGTCGAGCACGACCTGGTCGTCGGCGGCCGGAGCCTTGCCCGCGGTCAGGTGATACGGCGTCAGCACGGCGCTCGACCAGCCCCGGCCACTCAGCTGCGGCCCGGCCGGGACGTTCTCGCCGGTCACAGCCACGGCGATGTTCTCGTCCGTCGCGACGGCGGCAACACCGGGCAAGCCCCGGATCTTCGCGGCCAGATCGGCGGAGACGGTGCCGCCCTCGGGAAGGGCGACCGTGCTCCGGATGACCTCGCCGGTGAAGTCCTTGGTCACGAACGTGGTGTCCGGGCGAGCGACGACCAGGTCAGCGGCGGCATAGCGGCCCGGCGCGGGGTGATACACCAGACCGGATTCGACCAGGATGCCCATCGCCGTGAGGATCAGGGCGCCGAGCGCCAGGGCCAGCAGCGTGGCGAACGAGGCCCCGGGGCGGTGCCGGAGCATGCGGGCGGCCAGCGAGGTCATCGGACGACTCCCTCGTTCAGCGGGCCGTGGCTCGCAACGCCGTCAGTCGTGTCAGCCCAGCTCGTTGCCGAACTGGCCACGCCCTGACCTCGGCTCGCGGACCGGCCGGTGGGGCGACGACCCAGGGCGGCCAGATGTTCCGCGATGCGCTCGGCTCCCGGCTGCGGCATGTCATGGACGATCCGGCCGTCGGCGAGCACGATCACCCGGTCGGCATAGGACGCGGCCACCGGATCGTGGGTGACCATGATGACGGTCTGGCCGTGCTCGTCGACGACCCCGCGCAAGAGATCCAGGACCTCCGCGGCCGTGTTGGTGTCGAGCGCCCCGGTCGGCTCGTCGCAGAAAATTACCTCCGGCTGCGAGGCAAGCGCCCGAGCAATCGCCACCCGCTGCTGCTGACCGCCGGAAAGCGCCGACGGCCGGTGCTTGAGACGCGCCCCGAGACCGACCCGGTCGACGACCTGGCTGATCCAGGCACGATCGGGCCGCGTGCCGGAAAGCTTGAGCGGCAGAAGAATATTTTCTTCAACAGTGAGCGCCCCGATCAGGTTGAACGCCTGAAAGATGAACCCGATCCGCCCCCGCCGAAGCTCGGTCAGCTTCGTCTCGGAAAGTTTCGACAGCTCGGTGCCCCCGATCCACACGCTGCCCGACGAGGGCCGGTCGAGCCCGGCCGCGGCCTGCAACAACGTGCTCTTGCCGGACCCGGACGGCCCCATCACCGCGGTGAACGTCCCGCGCTCGAATGCCGCGTCGACACCGGCGAGCGCCGTCACCGGTTCACCGTCGGACGGATAGATACGAGTGAGCCCCTGAACGCGAACCGCGGACATGCCGTTGCCTCTCCATGTGCAAGCTGTGGTCATTTGCGCGCACTGAGAAGTCTTCTGGTTTCGACCGCCGGGGAAAATGAAGCCACCTGCCCAACCCAGGTACAGCAGGCTGTACCGCACCCGAGAGGAAACGCCGCCCAGAGAGAGGCCGGCAGCGTTCAGAAAACCGAGCGCGGCGGCAGCGTTCGAAAAAACCGAACGAAGCGGCAGCGTTCAGCAGACCGGAACGAGCACGTCCAGCAGCAGCGTTCAGCAGACCGAGTGAACACGGCCGGCAGGCCACATCCGGAGAATCAGCGCACCGCCGGAAACCGCGCCCCCCATTCAGCGTGCAGCGTCCAAAAACCGCAGAACCGCGGTCACCCGCCGATCAGCGCGATCGTCCGGAGCCAGCCCCAACTTCGAGAAAATACTGCGAATGTGTTTGTGAACCGCACCCTCGGTAATCACGAGCTTCTCCGCGATCGCAGTATTCCCCAGCCCTTCGGCCATCAACGCGAGCACGTCCCGCTCCCGCGGACTGAGCCGCGCCAGCGATCCGTCCGGCCGGGACCGCGCCAGCAACTGCCCGATCACCTCCGGATCGACCGCCGTCCCACCGGACACCACCCGGTGCAGCGCGTCCAGGAACTCCCCGACCCGCCCGACCCGTTCCTTCAGCAGGTAGCCGACCTTCGCCGAGCCCTGCGCCAGCAGATCCGTGGCGAACGCCGGCTCGACGTACGCGGAAAGCACCAGCACCGCCAGCTCCGGAAGCCGGCGGCGGGCCTCGACCGCCGCGACGATCCCCTCGTCGGTATGGGTCGGCGGCATCCGCACGTCGACGATGGCGACATCCGGGCGATGCTCGTCGATGGCGGAAAGAAACGCACCCGGGTTCTCCGCGGTCGCGACGACCGTGAGGCCCTCGGCCCGCAGCAGCAGCGCCAAACCCTCGCGCAGCAGGGCGTCGTCCTCGGCGATCACGATCCGCACGGCAGCTCCACGTCCATCGTCGTCGGCCCGCCCGCCGGGCTGATCAGCCGGAAGTCGCCATCGTAGGCCTCGACGCGCCGCCGGATCCCGGCGAGCCCGGTGCCGTCGGCCTCGGCCGCGCCGCCGCGCCCGTCGTCGACGATCCGCACGCGCAGCCGATCGCCGTCGCGCCGCACGGTGACGGAAACTTCCGCCGCGCCGCTGTGTTTGACCACGTTGGTCAGCGCCTCGGCAACCACGAAGTACGCCGTCGCCTCGACCGAAACCGCACATCGGCCGGGCACGTCGACCTCGAGCCGGCACGGCACCGCGCACGTCCCGGCGAGGCCGTCGAGCGCGCCGGCCAGGCCCCGGTCGTCGAGCACCGGCGGCAGGATCGCCCGCACCACCGCCCGCAGTTCGGACAGCGCGAGCTCGGCGGCGTCCTGCGCCCGGTCGAGAATGTCCGCGGCCGCGTCCGGGTTGCGGTCCAGCGCCCGGCGGGCCGCGCCGACCAGCACATTCAGCGCGACCAGGCGATTCTGCGTACCGTCGTGCAGGGACCGCTCGATGCGGCGCAGCTCGGCGGCGTGCGCGTCGAGGGCCCCGGCGCGGGTGGCAGTGAGCTCGGCGACCCGCAGCGCCAGGTCGACGTCCCCGGTCGGCGGGAGCAGTCGCCGGCCCGGTGCCGCCTGCAGCCGCGCGAGGCTCGGCCCCAGCGTCACGGCGAGCACCGCGCACACCACGCCGACCAGCAGCACCCCGAGCGCGTCGGCAAGCCCGCCGATCCGCCACCAGATCATCCCGGGCCCGCCCACCGACGCATCGATCGCCCGGTACCACAACGGAAACGTCACGTCCTCGATCACGTAGACCGGCAGCGAGATCCCCGCCACGCCGAGCAGAAACCCCAGCGTGCCGTGGACGGCCAGCCACGCGACCTCGCGCCGCACAGTGCTGTCGCGCAACGCCTCACGGGCGGTCGCCGGCAGTGGCGGCGCCCCGATGATCGCCGGTCCCCAGCGGGTCAGTCGTGTCCGTTCCCGATCAGCCACGAAGCGCACCGCCGGCAGCGCGCGCGGCACCAGCAGCCGCCCCAGTCCGAGCAGGCAGCCGAGCGCCACCGGGACCAGCCCGATCAGCGTCGCGAGCGCCAGCAACGAGGTGCCCAGACCGCCGCCGAGGTGCTTGAGCGCATCGACGCCGCCCCGCATCCTCCCGACGATCCAGCGTTTATCCACAAAACCTATTCTCCGGTACGACGTCAGAGGTCCCGCATCGGATCGAACCCCGGGGACCCCGTGACCGTCATGAATGAGGACACCGCACCGACAGCAGAACGGAACCGCCCATGCCGAGTTGGCACGAGCTTCGTGAGCACGCGCGCACGCAGTACCAGGTGGACAAGATGGAGGACGACTGGTTCAGCGTGCTGTGGTCGCTGAACGCCGAGGGCCGCACGCAGCGCATCGTGGTCAGCCGCTACGAGGCGTACGAGCAAGAATGGGTTGAATTTCGCAGTTATCTCTGTGCCGAGAGCGAGATGAGCCCTCGGGTGGCGTTGCGCAAGAACGACTCGCTCAACATCGGTGCGCTCGCCCTCGACAAGGACGGGGACTATTCGCTGATCCATCGTGCGGCGATCGCCACTCTGGACCAGCAGGAATTCGCGCTGCCGCTGCAGGCGATCGCGCTGATCGCGGACCGTTTCGAGGACGAGCACACCGCCAAGGACGCGTACTGATGACCGAAGCGGTGTTCCTCCCCGCGGACTGGGCGAACGCCACGCCCGGCCCGAAGCACTGGTCCGCGGACGGGCGCGGCGACGACCCGGGCGCGCGGGAGGTGCACGAGCCGACCGGCACGGGCCCGGGTGAAGGAAAGTTCTTTCACTTCCTCTTCGGCTACAAGACCGCCAGCGAGAAGGACCGGTCGATGCTGGCCCAGGAGCTCGCGCACATCGACGACGACGTCGCGGTGCTGCGCGGCGCCGGTTACACGGTCGTCGTCGACCGGCAGGCCACCCGGCAGGACCTGCTGGAAGCGGTGGCCGCCGAGGGCACCGCGGGCTTCTACTGGAGCTCGCACGGCGCCGAGGACGGCCGGCTCCAGTGCTGCGACGGCGATCTGGTCTCGCCGGCCGACCTGGACCCGGCGACCGTGACGCCCGGCCTGCGCCTGGCGGTGCTCGGCGCCTGTTACACCGGTGCCTGGGCGCCGGCCTGGCGGGCGGCTCTCGGCGGACATCCCCTGGTGGCGGGCTGGGGACGGCCGGTCACGCTGGAGCGGGCCGTCGACTTCCTCGAGGACGGCGAGCGGCCCGACGTCGGCCTGGACGACCTGATCGAGCGCTGGCTGCTGACCGACACGCCGATCCCACCGCCGCCGACCGTGCGGGGCCTCGCGCCGGCCGCCGTGACGGGTGGGCGGATCCGGCGGCTCAAGCGGCCGGTGGAAACTTTCGCGGCACACCTCGGCGCCGCGTTCGCAAAGGATGATCACCACTACGCCGTCACCGTCCCGCTGCCCGGCGGGCGCAGTCACGTGGTGCGGGTGTTCACCGTCGACGGCGCCGACCCGTTCAGCGAGGGGGTCGCGCTGTGCGGGATGGAGGCCGAGGTCGGGCCGACATCCGCGCTGATCACCCCGGAGAAGTTGCTGGCCGGCATCGCGCGGCCCGGGTACGGCCGGGTCGCCCTGGTCACCGGGGAGACCGGCGTGCCGAAAATTGTCACCCAGTCGTTCACGCCGCTGGCCGGTGCCACCAGTCAGCAGCTGGCCGCACATTGTTACCAGGTGGCGTTGCACGCGGACGCGCTGGAGCTCGACATCTTCGGCACCGACGAGGGTTGACGCCGGGCACGGGTCGCGGCCCAGCTCGGCCGCGGCCCGACGGGCGCGCCGTGCGACCGGGCGTTCGACCAGCAGCACGGCGCGTAGCGAGATGCCGCGCATCTCTATGACGGCACGACCGCAGGCCCGCTGCCGATGGATCAGACTCCGGCCGGAGCGCGGTGCCGCCGTCGCCCGTCACGCACGCCCGCCCGCCGTGACCGGACAAGCAGCACGGCTGCGATGACGATCAGCAGCGCGACGCCGGCGAGGCGGACCACCATGTTGTCGAAGAAACCCGGTTCGGCGGTGGTCGTCCCGGTGATCCAGCCGGCCAGGTTGTCGGTCCGCGCGCTCAGATCCGGCCCCTCGTGCGGGCAGGTGGGACCGCTGCTCACCACGGCCACCAGCACCGGCGGGTTCTCCCGGAAGTACGGGCCACCGGAGTCGTGCGGGCAGGCGCTGGTGGCTCGCTGCGGCGCCCGGCCGGAGATCTCCAGGACGGCGTCGCCGACCCGGTCGACGGCGAACCGCCCGGTCTGCAGACGATCAGGGGTGGTGGATCCGGTGTCCGCCAGGCCGTACCCGGTCAGCCGGACCTTCTCCCCCGGCGCCGGCGGCGTGTCGCCGACCCGGAGCGGCTCGATGTCGGTGATGGCGGCGGAAAGTTTTACCAGCGCGACGTCGGCGCTCTCCGATTGGCGGACCGCGACGACGCCGACCTCGTGGCCGCCGGATTTCCCGAGCACCGTCCGCCCGACGGTCACGGTCGTGCGCACCGCGACGGTGCGGCTCACCCGCTTGCCACCGGCGTCCCGGAAACAGTGCCCGGCGGTGATCACCCACGTGGGGGCGATCAGCGCACCCGAGCACCAGCTGTCGCGGCTGCCGTGGTCGTCGGTCGGGATGCCGGTCATGGTCAGCCGGGCCGAGAACGCGTAGGCGCCGTCGCTGACGTTCTCGCCGTAGGCGATCGCCGAGGCCGGCTCGGCACCGGTCAGCACGATCAGCGCGGTTATGAGCAGGGTCGCCAAAAGACGGGGCACAGCGGCACCACCGAAAGCTTGCGCAGGGACGGGACCTGCCCATGCTCCGAAAGTGGCTGTTCAACGGCTGTCATCGGCGTGCTTATGAAAGTTTTATTCGTGCGCTGCGAGGCTGTCCGGTGGAGCTGATCTGAGACGCTGTCGGTCGGGAGGGCTCGTCGGCTGCCGAGCGGCGAAGACCTCCAGCGGCCGGGTTTCTTCTGCGGCACGCAGACTGACCGTAGAGGGGGCACGGCGTGCGGGTACTGGTCGCCGAGGACGAGCGGATTCTGGCCGACACGGTCGCCGAAGGGCTGCGCCGGTTCTCGATGGCCGTCGACGTCGTCTACGACGGTGACAGCGCCGCCGAACGGCTCGGCGTCAACCGTTATGACGTCGCCGTCCTCGACCGCGACCTGCCCGGGCGCAGCGGCGACGACGTCTGCCGGATGATCGCCGGCTCGGGCACCGGCACCCGGGTGCTGATGCTGACCGCCGCCGTCGGCATCCGCGACCGCGTCGAGGGCCTGGGGCTGGGCGCCGACGACTACCTGACGAAACCTTTCGCCTTCGCCGAGCTGGTCGCCCGCCTGCAGGCGTTGTCGCGACGCTCGGTCACCGCGCTGCCGCCGGTGCTGGAGCAGGACGGCGTGGTGCTCGACGTCACCCGGCACACCGCCACCCGCGACGGGCTGGTGCTGGCACTGTCCCCGAAGGAATTTGCCGTCCTGCACGTGCTGCTGCGCGCCGAGGGCCGGCTCGTCAGCGCCGAGGACCTGCTCGAACAGGCCTGGGACGAACACGCCGACCCGTTCACCAACACCGTCCGGGTAACGATCATGACGTTGCGCCGCAAGCTCGGCGACCCGCCGCTGATCCACACCGTTCCCCGCGTCGGCTACCGGCTCGGCTCGTGAACATCGGCTCGCCGGCCCGGCGGATGCTGCTCGTCGGAATTTTCCTTCTGACGGCGGCGCAGATCCTGCCGTGGGTCGCGGAGCGGGTGCTCAGGCTGGCGTCGACGTTCATCCCGTCGCCGTGTGCCCTGCCGGTGAACGGCTCGCCCGGCGCCGACTCGTCGTACCTGTGCACGCAGTTCTTCCGGCATCCGAGCATCCCGACCACGCTGGTGCGCCTGTTGTTGCTCGCCGGGCTGGTGGCCTGCTGCGTCCCGCTGATCCGCTGGTGCCTGCGGCCGGTGCGCGACCTGGTGCCGCTGATCGCCGATGTCGGCCCGCAGAATCTCGGGCACCGCCTGCGGCCCGGCGCCGACGGCGACGACGTGGCCCGGCTCGGCCGCGCCATCGACGAGATGATGGACCGGATCGCGGTCGGCTACGAGGCGCAGCGCCGGTTCGCCGCGGACGCCTCGCACGAGCTGCGCACGCCCCTGGCCGTGCAGCGCACGCTGATCGAGGTCAGCATGGCGCACACCCTGACCGCCGAGCAGATGGCGCTGCTGACCGCGCAGCTGCTGGAGACCAACGAGCGCAACGAACGCCTGATCGAGGGCCTGCTCGTGCTCAGCGAGAGCGACCGCGGCCTGATGTCGCGGACGCCGCTGCGGCTCGACCGGATCACCGAGGCGGTCGTCGACGCGCATCGGAAACGCGCCGCCGAGGCGGGCCTCACCATCACCACGACGTTGCTGCCCCGGGTGGTTCTCGGCGAGCAGGTCCTGCTGGAACGCCTGGTCACGAACCTGGTGCAAAATTCCGTCAAATACAACAGAACAGAAGGAACCATCGACGTACGGGTCGGAGCGGCCCCCGCGCTGACCATCGTCAACACCGGCGACGACATCCCGCCGGAGGAAATTTCCGCCCTCTTCGAGCCGTTCCGCCGGCGCTCGGCCGCCCGCATCGACCACAGCGGCGGAGCGGGCCTGGGGCTGGCGATCGCCCGCTCGATCACCCGGGCACACGACGGCACGATCGCGGCGACGTCCACCGGCCGCGACGGCCTGCGCGTGGAGGTCGACTTCCCCGCCGCCTCCGCATAGGCCGCCCGGCAAACGCGCCACCGTCTGCGAGCCCGGCCACAACCGCTTGTCCTACATTTGGCTCAATGGCAGGGTGAGGGCATGCCGAGCCTGAATCGCAGCACCTCCCTGGCGCAGCAGGTCGCCGACCAACTGCGCCGCCGCATCGCCGACGGCGAGTTCCCGGTCGGCGCCCTGCTGCCCACCGAGATGGAGCTGACCCAGGAGCTCGGCGTCAGCCGCAACAGCGTCCGGGAGGGTCTGCGCGCGCTCGTGCACGCCGGCCTGCTGGGCGCGAAGGCCGGCTACGGCACGTTCGTGACCGCCACCAGCGATCTCGCCCCGACCCTGGCCCGCCGGATGGAGCAGGACCGCCGCGCCGACGTCGCGGAGGTGCGCCTGCTGCTGGAGCGCGAGGGCGCCCGGCTGGCCGCCACGCGCGCCACCGAGCAGCAGATCGAGGACCTGCGCGCGGCGCTGGCCGCGCGCCTGGCCGCGACCGACGGCCCGGGTTACGCCAGTGCCGACATCGCGTTCCACCGGCTGCTGCTCGAGGCCTCCGGCAACGCCCTGCTCGCCGAGCTGTACCGGGGCTCCGGCGGCAACGAGCAGGCGCTGCTGCACTTCCACGCGCCCGGCGTCGACTTCGCGGCCGCCCGGCCTGGGCTGCGCGACGTCGACGCCGCGCACGCCGCGATCGTGGCGGCGATCGCGGCCCGCGATCCGGGCGCCGCCGCCTCCGCCGCCGAACACATGGTCCAGCTCGTACAGGAAGACGAAAATGATCATCACTGAGCACCGGACCCGCACGCTGAGCCCCGCCCTGGTCCTGACCGGCCTGCTGCTGGTCGCGGCGAACCTGCGGGCCGGCATCACCACCGTCGGCCCGGTCCTCGAACAGTTGCGCCACGACCTGGGCCTGTCCGCACTGACCGCGTCCGCCCTGATCAGCCTGCCGCTGATCGCGTTCGCCGTGGTCTCCCCGATCGCGCCCGGCCTGGCCCGGCGCATCGGCCTGGAACGCGCGCTGGGCTCGGGCCTCGCGGTGCTCGCGATCGGGCTGGTCGTCCGGTCGCTGCCCGGGCAGCCGCTGCTGTGGATCGGCACCGTGCTGCTCGGCGTCGCCGTCGCGGTGGTGAACGTGGTGCTCCCGGCGCTGGTCAAGCGGGACTTCCCGACCCGGATCGGCCAGGTCACCGGGACGTATTCGGCCGTGCAGGCGGTCTTCGCCGCGATCGCCGCCGGCCTGGCCGTGCCGATCGCCGGGCTGACCGCGGCCGGTTGGCGGGTGCCGATGGGCATGTGGGCCGGCCTGGCCCTGATCGGGCTGGGTGTGCTCGCCCCGCAGTTGCGGCGGCGCACGGAGCTGCCACCCACCCACGACGACCGCACCCCGGAGCCGGCCGTCGTCGCGCCCGGGCGCAGCCCGTGGCGCACCGCGCTGGGCTGGCAGGTCACCGCCTTCATGGCCCTGCAGTCCACCGGCTACTACGTCTTCATCACCTGGCTGCCGTCGATCGAGAACTCGGCGGGCATCAGCGAGACCGCCGCGGGCGTGCATCAACTACTGCTCAACGGTTTCGGCATCGCCGGCAGCCTCGCCTGCTCCAGGCTGATCCCCCGGTTCCGCGACCAGCGCCTGCTGGGCATCCTCGCGCCGGCGATGTTCCTGATCGCGACCGCCGGCATCCTCGCCGCACCGCACCAGGCGGCGATCTGGACCAGCCTGGCGGGCATCGCCGGCGGCGCCGCCATCGTGCTGGCCCTGTCGTTCTTCGGCCTGCGCACCGCCCACCACACCCAGGCCGCGGCGCTGTCCGGAATGGCCCAGTCGATCGGCTACCTGGTCGCGGCCGCCGGCCCGATCGCCGTCGGCGCCCTCCACGACGCCACCGGCTCCTGGACTCCGGCCCTGATCACCATCATCGCCCTGGAGGCGATCCTGATCGCCTTCGGCTACCTCGCCGGCCGCAACCGCCTCATCGGCTGACGTCCACCAACAGCGCCCGGGACTGCCGAAGGAATTCTCCTTCGGACCGGCCCAGAGCTCGGGCACTCGTCTCCGGCAGATCCGGGATCCTGCAATGGGTGAAGGGCTGCGCTAATTCCCCTCCTGCGCACCTCTGGCATTGAGCATCTCCAGCAATTTGACCGTGGTGTTCCAGTTGCGAACAGTCATCGACTTGTAGAGCGGCGACGCCATCATCGAGCTCAGCCGGCTCTTTGTTCGCTGCGCGCTGAGACGCTCCGAATAGACGACACCATTACCCGGCCAGACCCTGTCGACGCCTTCGCGTGGATTGAATATGGGCATCGCCTCGGCGGACTTGATGCCCATCAGAAAAATCGCGTCGCTGTGGTACTTGTCCGGCTGGTCGCCGAAGCCCTTCGGCCTGTCGTCCACGACGGCCTGGAGTTGATCACGCGTGAGGACCAGGACTTTGATCAGTTCGCTGTCAAGCTTGAAAGCCCCGGGCAGGGTCGCTTCGATCCGGTCCGCCACCTGGTCAGCCTTCAGGTCCGACGTCAAGACCACGTTGCCACTGGCGATATAGGTTGAGACGTCGAGAAACCCGAGCCCTTCCAGGAAATTTCTCAGGTCAGCCATCGGAACCTTGTTCTTGCCGCCGACATTGATGCCGCGTAAAAGAATCAGGAACGTCTTCACCTCGCCCATTGTACCCCCAGCCGATAGCTGGATAAAGCACGCTCCGCCTTGTCCGGAAGTAACGAGGAGGTCGGTCACAGAAATTGCAATTGAATGTCACACGGCACGATCGAAAAGGCTCGAACCCGACCGCTTGTCAGGGCTTGCGGCCCACGGCGGTCCACACGTTGATGTCGGAACGATCGGGAATGTCCGTGCCGGGCTCCGGGCGCCACTCGCTCGCCGGAACCACACCGGGATCGACCAGTTCCAGGCCGTCGAAGAGGCCGGCGAACTCGTCCCGAGGCCGGGTCCACACGTCCGAGCGGCCCTGCTCGACCAACTGACGGTAGAGGGCCTGCTGCTGCGGCGTGCCGAAGTCCGAGGTGGCGTGCGTGGCGACCAGATAGCTGCCCGCGGGCAGCGCGTCGAGCAGGTGCTCGACGATCGGCTTGGCGGCCCCGTCGCCGTGGATGAAGTGCAGCACCGCGATCAGCATCAGCCCGACCGGCTGCGTCAGATCGAGCGTCGCCTGCAGCGCCGGGTGACCGAGGATCGCTTCAGGATCATTCAAATCCGATTCGATGTACGACGTTCGCCCCGCCGAACTGCTGTTCAGCAAGGACTGCGCGTGGACCGCGACCAGCGGGTCGTTGTCGACGTACACCACCCGGCTCGACGGGGCGTGTCGCTGCGCCACCTCGTGCGTGTTGTCCACGGTCGGCAGCCCGGTCCCGATGTCGAGAAACTGCCGAATCCCGGCGTCGGCGGCCAGGAACCGCGTGGCCCGGCCCAGGAGCGCCCGGTTGGCAAGCGCCCCGAGACGCACCTTGGGAAAAAGTTTCTCCAATTCGTCCCCGGAGGCCCGGTCCGCGGCGAAGTTGTCGGTACCGCCCAGCCAGTAGTTGTAGCGCCGGGCGGGATGCGCGACAGTCGGGTCGATCTCGTCCACGCAGGAAACGATAATCCACAAACGACTGTCGTCGGCACCCTAAGGACCACCATGCGCCCGGCAGGCCGGCAGGCAGGCCGCTCCAAAGACCGACGACTCGGCAAACGGCTCGCATGCCGCGAGCGCACCGGCAGCGCACCGACCACGAGCAACCCGCCCACCGACCCGCACAGCCCACCAACCCACACAGCGCACCGCCGCGAGCGACCCGGCCCAGCGACGCGAACAGGGCACGGCCGCGGGCGACCCCGCCCAGCGACCCGCACAGCCCACCGACGCGACAGGGCACGGCCGCGGGCGACCCCGCCCAGCGACCCGCACAGCCCACCGACGCGACAGGGCACGGCCGCGGGCGACCCCGCCCAGCGACCCGCACAGCCCACCGACGCGACAGGGCACGGCCGCGGGCGACCCCGCCCAGCGACCCGCACAGCGCGCCGGCCGCGAGCGGCCCGGCCACCGGCCCACACAACGCACCGGCCGCGCGCCACCTTGACGGCGGTGGCAACACACGGATCGCGGGCACGGCGCGTGCAGTGCGCGGACGGTGCGGGTGGCGCCGCGCACTGCACAGACAGCGAGCGGACCGCGGGGCCGCCCCGCGCAGCCCGCAGGCGGAACCGGCAGCACGAGCGGCGGGGCCGGCCCGGCATCGGCGCGACAGCGTGGACGGCGCGTCGGTATTGAAAATGTTCCACGGTTGGGCCACTCTGATCGAAACTTTCCTTCGCAATCTCGAAGGAGCACGGGTGAAAGTTTCCACCAGGACCGGTCCCACTGCCTCCTATCGGGAGTGGACCGCGGCAGAGCTGAGCAGCGGCGACGGCTACGGCGTACGCCTGGACGCCCCGGACGGCGTTGAGGACGGCGAAGATTTTCTTCACTGGACCTCAGCGCTGATCAGCCCGGGGTTCGCCGTGGGCGAGCTGGTGCCGTCATGGGCGGCCCATACGCCCGGCTCGAGCCGACTCCGGGTCGAGGCGCGCGGGGTAGCCACGGGCGGCACGCTCACCCGGTGGTACAACCTCGGGCACTGGTCCGAGCACGAGCGAACCTCGATCACCGGCCAAGGTGACCAGGACGGACGAGTCGACACCGACACGCTGATCGCGGCCGGCGACGGGTGGCAGTCCGTGCAGATGCGAATCACTCTGCTGCGGCCGCACGGCTCGAAGGAAATTCCCGTCCTGCATCGGGCGGGCCTGCTGATGTCCCGAGCGTCGAACTCCGCGTCCCCGCCGACGAGGGTGCCGCTTCCCGGAGCATCGTTTTCCAGGACGCTGTCCGAGGCACCGCATTCCGGAGCCGTGGCGCAGGAATCTTCCGCCGACGACTCCGGACGGGCGCACGGCGTCGTGCTGGACGTCCCCGCCTACGCCCAGTACCTGCACGCCGACCACGGCGGCCGCGGCTGGTGCAGTCCGACGTCGATCGCGATGGTGCTGGACTTCTGGGGCGTCGGCCCCGGCCCCGAGGAACTGCTCGACCTGCCGGCCGACCACCCCGACCCACAGGTGGATCACGCCGCCGCGCACGTGCACGACCCCGCGTACGGATTCGGGAACTGGTCCTTCAACGTCGCCCACGCCGCCCGCCGCGGCCTGATCGCCTTCGTCACCCGACTGGGTTCGCTCACCGAGGCGGAGAAGTTCATCGCCGCCGGAGTGCCCCTGATCCTGTCCTCCAACGGTCACGTGGTCGTCCTGGCCGGCTTCACCACCGGCGGCGATCCGGTCCTCAACGACCCCGCCGCGAACGCCGACGCCGACGTTCGCCGCACCGTCCCGAGGTCCGATTTCGAACACTCCTGGCTGTCGACCAGCCGCGGCATCTGCTACGTCCTGCACCCGCCGACCGTCGCCCGCCCGCACCAGAGCGACGAGCAGACCAACTGGTAATCGCACCCCGATACGGAGGACGCGACGCCGGGAACGCGTCCCACACGATGCCGTACCACCAAGATCGACCGCCGTTGATCGCCGTGGCAGAATGCCGCGCATGCACGGGGAACTGCTCATCGACTACGCCACATACCGCCGCATGGAGCTCAACGAGCCCCGGCCTCTCATCCGGCTCATCGTCGGCCGCCTCTTCGCCCTGTTCATCGCCGGATCCGGCGTGTGGTGGGCGCTGAACGGCGCATTCACCATCAATTCGGTCTACGCGGTCCTCTTCGGCGCCGGCATCATCGGCCTTCAGGAGGGACTTCTCGCGTTGACCTGGCGCCTGCAGCGCCGCCAATACGCCGAGCCGGTCCGCTACGAGGTGACGAACGAGGGCGCGGCGGTGCACTCGTCGACCGGCACCAAACGGGTCGAATGGGCGAACGTCGCGCGCGTGCACCGGGGCCGGCATGCCTGGTCCGTCAAAGGCGAATTCGGCGCATTGGCTTTCGTGATTCCGCGGGCGGCATTCACGCCCGAGGACAGCCGCACCATCAACGACTTCTTCCTGGCACACCCGGAGTTCGCAGGCTGATCGCCGGGCGCCGCGGCGCCCGGCCCACCTCGCAATGACCCGGCAAGCAGAAGACCGCCCGTCGTATCACCGCACAGCCTCGCGAATCGAACCGGTGAGCGAACGAGCCCAGGTAGCCGAACGCCGAGCCATCAATTCACCACACGGCCTCGCGAACCGGGCCGGCGGGCGGACGGGCGGACGGGCGGACGGGCGAACGAGCCCAGCAAGCCGGCCGCCCAGCCGTCGATCCGCCGCACGGCCTCACAATCCGGGTCGCTGGGCCGTCTCGTTCATGCTGCTCCTGCTCCTCGAAGCGATGGCGCGCCTGCAGCCTCACCCGCGCACCCACCATGGCCACATCCGTGCCGACCCCGCAACGCACCGCGCAACGACTTACCGCAGGCAGGTGACTCCCGCCGTACGGCGAACGGTTTTGTGTTCCCGTAGGAAATGACCCGACGGCGGCTCAGGGCAGGGTGACGACAACTTTCTCCGCCGCACCCGGAGTGGCCGCGAGAGTGAGTGCCCGGTCGACCTCGGCGTACGGGACGACGTCACTGACGATCAGGGCGTACTTCTCCCAGTGCTCGACCAGATCCTTGGTGACGTCGAAAATTTCCGTCGGGTAGCCCATCGCGAGCGCGATCGTGATCTCGCTGGTCAGCAGGGCGCCGAAGTCGACGCTGACCGGTTTCTTGTGCACGGCGACGATGCTCAGACGGGCGCCGTGCCGGGCCGAGGCGAGGACGGTGTCGATCACCGCGGGAGCGCCGGCGGCGTCGAGGTACAGCTCGGTCGCGGGCTTGCCGGCGCGGCCGAAGTAGCGCGGCGCCTCACCGTGCAGCTCGCGCAGCCGAGCGGCGACATCCTCCTGCGCCGAGTTGATCACCGCGTCGGCGCCGATCCGCAGGGCCTTCTCCAGCCGGTTGGCAACGACGTCGACGACGACCACGTGCGCGGCACCGCGCAGCTTCAGCCCGATCGCCGCGCCCAGCCCGATCGGGCCGGCGCCGAAAATTACCGCCGTCTGGCCGGGTTTCGGCTCGAGCCGGTTGACGGCGTGAGTGGCGACCGCCATCGGCTCGTTAAGCGCCATCACCTCGAACGGGATGTGCTTCGGGACGGTGACCAGGTGGACGCCGACCACCGCGTCGCGGATGACGACGAACTCGGAGAGCCCGCCCTGGGCGCCGCCGCTGCCGATGATGCCGTCGGCGGAGGCCATCGGGTTCAGCACCACGTGGTCACCGACGGCGAGCCCGGTCACCTCCGCGCCGACCTCGACGATCTCGCCGGCCGGCTCGTGCCCGAGCGGCGTCGCGCCCTGCCGCGGCGGAATGCCGCCGACCGCGATGTACATGCCGTCGGAGCCGCAGATGCCGCAGGCCCGCATCCGGACGAGCACGTCGGCCGGGCCGGCGGAAGGTTTCGCCACCTCGACGACGGCGGTCTGCCCCGGGCCGGTCACGATCACTGATCTCATCGGTTCCTCGATCCTGCCGCACTCACGTAAGTCACGTGGCTTAGGATCGTAAGTCACGTGCCTTAGAAGGGGAACCCCGCCGATGACCGACGCCCTGCTCGACGCGGCCGAGCGGCTCTTCGCCGAGGCCGGCATCGCCCAGGTCTCCGACCGCCGGGTCGCCGAGGCCGCCGGCAACACCAACCATTCCGCGGTGCGCTACTACTTCGGTGGCCGGGAAGGCCTGCTGCGGGCCCTGATCGCGCGGCACGCGGCCGCGGTCGAGGAGCCACGTCGGGCGATGTCGGAAAGTTCCGGCTCGGTGCTCGACGACATCCGCAGCCTGGTGGTGCCGACGACGACGGTGCTGGCAGCGCTCCCCCAGCCGACCTGGCGGGCCCGGTTCCTCGGGCAGGCGCTGCACGATCCCGCCACGCGGGCGCTGATGTCGGTGAACGCGGACCTGGCGCCGACCACGACGCGGATCCTGCGGTCGCTGGCCGGGCGCCTCGCGCACCTGGACCACGACGTGGTGACCGCGCGGGCCGCGCTGATCACGAGGATGGCGGTGAGCACGGCCGCGGAGGTGGAGGCTCGCGCGGAACGCGACGGGCGGGATCCGGAGTGGGCCGCCGTCGGAAATTTCCTTTGCGACGCGGCGGCCGGGATGCTGGTGGCACCGATCACCCGGCCGGGAGAGGCGGTGCCGCTGGTCGGCAACGCCGCCACGAGCTTCGGCTGGTGAGTCCGGACCTGCGCAAACAGCGCGAGCGTCACAACGCCCGAACAGCAGATCCGTCGCGCCCACAGCGGCTGGCGCCGAGCCGGCGCCCGGGCAGCAGAGCCGTCCCGGCGACATCGGCCGGCCACGAGCCCACCGCCCGTCGCGGGGCGGAGTCGACCGACGCGCCCACGCAGACCCGCACCCCCGCCCGCGCAGACCGCATCCCCGCCCGCGCACACCCGCCGTACCGTGATCGCGGTATGCCCGGCGTCGCGGCCGCAGCCGTAACGCATCCGCGGTACCTATGGATGCGGCACCGGGTTGACGACGTGGATCCCACAGTCACGGCACCCTGGATCCCACCACGCCGAAAAGTTCCGTCGGTGGCCACCTTCGCATCGTTGCTCCGGGCCGGCGGCCCTCGCCCGACAACCTGCGGTGACCGAAAGTGTTCGGTCGCCACGCGGGCCACTTTCGAATGCGGAGAATGATCCGGTGACCATCCGACTGCTGCTCGCCGACGACCAGGCGCTGCTGCGCGCGACCTTCCGCCTGCTGCTCGACGCCCAGCCCGGCATCGAGGTCGTCGGGGAGGCCGCCACCGGCGCCGAGGCCGTGACCCTGGCCCGCGAGCTGCGCGCCGACGTGATCCTGATGGACATCCGCATGCCGGACATGGACGGCATCGAGGCGACCCGACGGATCAGCGGCGACGAGGCCCTGGCCGGGGTCCGGGTGCTGATTCTGACCACGTTCGAGACCGACGAGTTCGTCGTCTCCGCGCTGCGCGCCGGCGCCAGCGGTTTCCTCGGCAAGGGCGTCAACCCCGAGGAGCTCATTTCCGCCGTACGGACGGTGGCCGCCGGAGATTCCCTTCTGTCGCCCGCCGCGACGACCGCGCTGATCGGGCGCTTCCTCGCGCAGCCCGCGCCGGCCCGGCCCCTCGTCGGCGCCCCGCAGTACGCCCGGGCGCTGGCCGACCTCACCACGCGGGAACGGGAGATCACCGTGCTGGCCGGTGCCGGGCTGTCCAACCAGGAGATCGCGGACCGGCTCACGATCAGCACCGCCACCGCGAAGACCCATATCAACCGGGCGATGATGAAGACCGGCTCCCGCGACCGCGCGCAGTTGGTGGTTTTCGCCTACGAGACCGGTCTCGTCGCGCCACGCTCGGGCACCTGACATGGTGCCGCTGTTGGTGGTGCTTGTCTTCATGGCCGAGGTGGCCTGGGGACAGGGCACGGGCCTGCACGCCCCCACCACCTGGCAGTTGATCTTCCTGGTGGCCGGGGCGGGCGCGTTGTTCTGGCGGCGGCGATTTCCGCGTACGTCCGCGGTCGCCGCCATGGTGTGCGGAGCCGCCTTTCCCGCCGCCGCGCCGCACCTGATCATCCCGGACGTCGCCACCATGGTCGCGCTCTATACCGTGGCCCGCCACACCGACCGGCGCACCGCGACGATCCTCGCCACCGTCGCGGCGGTGCTGCTCACCGCCAGTTCCGCGATCTGGCTGCCGGACCACTTCGGTGACATCCACGTGGTCGTGCCGATCAACTATGTCGCCGCGGCGGTCGCCGTCGGCTCCTCAATCCGCAATCAGCGGGCCATGCTGCACGAGCAGCGGCAGCGCGCGGTCGAGGCCGAGCAGAGCCGGGAGGCGGAGGCCCGCCGGCAGGTGCGCGAGGAGCGCATCCGCATCGCCCGGGACCTGCACGACGTCGTCGCCCACCACATCACCCTGGTCAACGCCCAAGCCGGAGTCGCGCACCATCTGATGCGCACCGACCCGGACCGGGCGTACCAGGCGCTCGCCGGTATCCAGGAGACCAGCCGCACCGCCCTGGACGAACTACGCGCCACCGTGGGGCTGCTGCGCTCCGACGACGAGCCGGAGAGCCGGCAACCGACGCCGGCCTTCGAGCAACTCGACGAGTTGGTGGAAACTTTCCGCCAGAGCGGATTCGACGTCCAGGTCAGCGGCGCAGGTGCGGCCCGGCCGCTGGTGGCGGCGGCCGGGCTGGCCGCCTACCGGATCGTGCAGGAGGCGCTCACCAACGCGGGAAAGCACGGCGTCGAGCGCCGCGCGGACCTGGAACTTTCCTACCTCGGCGACGTCCTGGAGATCGTGGTCACCAACGCCGCGCGAGCCGGGCACCGCGGTCCGGGCACCGGCCACGGCATGATCGGAATGCGGGAACGGGCCGAGTCGGCCGGCGGGCGGTTCTCGGCCGGCCTGCGCTCCGGCGAGGTGTTCGAGGTGCGGGCCACCCTGCCCCTGGAACCGCAGACGCGGACCCCGATCACACATTCCTGAGCCCGGCACGGCGCCGGCCATTGCCGTCACCGGCGATGCAGCCGCTCGACGACGTCGGCCAGGTCGGTCAGCGACCGGCGCCCGTCGAGTTCGAGGGTGGCGCCGCGCCGCAGCAGCGGTTCGACCTCGCGCAGGTACCGCTCGATCTCGGCTCGGTCACGTTCGCTGTTTCCGTACGGATTGCCGCAACGCTTGGCCACCCGTTCGAGAAGTACGCCGAGGGGCGCGCTGAGCAGCACGACGTGATCGAACCGGTCGTAGAAGAGGCCCTGGTTCGCCACCGTCCCCGAGACAAAAAGTTCCTTCATCTGCGCCAGCAGTGCCGCCATGCGGGGCTCGTCCCAATCCCCGTCCGGCAGCGTCCAGCCGTCGTAGTCGGTGTCGACGACGTCGTGCCCGCGCCGCGCCAACTCGGCGAGCAGCGTGCTCTTGCCGGCCCCCGACATTCCGGTGATCAGGGTGCGTGTCATTCGCGTGGCCGCGAGGCGGCTTTCTCGTTCCACATGGAGATGACGTGCCCTTCGCCGTACTCCTCGGCCAGCAAGGCTTTCGCGTCCCCGAAGGAGGCCGCAAGAATGCAGAAACGGATGCCGGGCCGGTCTCCGATCCAGATGATGCCCACGTATTCCCGCGACAGCGGGCACTCGGCGGTCATCTCGCGACGATAGCGGTTCCGGCACCGAGCCCGGCCACGATCCGATCCCGCATCATCGGCGAGCTACCGGAGTTGGCCGGCGGCCAGGCCACTCTGGAATTGGCGGTGGAACAGCAGGTAGGCGGCGAGCACCGGCAGCATGGCGATGGTCATGCCGGCGAACAGGCCGCTGAAGTCCCCGCGGTAGCCCTCGTTGACCGCGAGCGCCGTCAGCCCCTGGGCCAGCACCCATCTGCGCTCGGCGCCCTCACCCTGCATCAGCACGATCGGCAGGACGTACTGATTCCACTGGAACAGGAAATTGAAGATGGCGACGCTGACCAGACCGGGGCGGGCCATCGGCAGCATGACGCGGAAGAACAGCCGGAAATGGCCGCAGCCGTCGACCATCGCGGCCTCGGCGACCGAGGTCGGCAGCGTGCGGAAGAACGCGGTCAGGAAGAACACCGTGAACGGCAGCGAATACGCCGCGTAGACCAGGGTCAGGCCGGGCAGTGTGCCGAGCAGGCCGAGATTGCGGACCACGAAGAAAAGCGGCACGAGCGCGAGGAAGACCGGAAACATCATGCCGCCGGTGAAGGCGAAGTAGATGATCCGGCTGCCGCGGAACTTGTAGCGGGCCAGGACGTAGGCGGCCATCGCCCCGAACAGCATGGTGATGGCCAGCGCGCCGGTGACCACGATCGCGCTGTTGAGGAAGTAGCGCCCGATGTGCGCCTGGCCCCAGGCGCGGGCCCAGTTCTCCCAGCGCAGTCTCGACGGCAGGCTCCACGGGTCGGTGAGGATCTCGTTGTCGCTCTTGAACGAGCTCAGCACCGCCCAGACCAGCGGGAGCGTGGTGAGCAGCGCCCAGCCGACCAGGAACACGTGGGAAATCACCGGCACCGTGCGCTGGGCCTTTTGGGGGAAAGTTTCCGGCGGTGACTCCGGGCGGGTTTCGGTGAGAAGCGCCATCACAGCTCCACCCGGTCGCGACGGGTCACTCGCAGGAACATGGCCGCCACGGTGAGCGTCAGGAAGAACATCGCCACGCCGATCGCCGACGCGTAGCCGAACTGCCCGTCGGCGAACGCGGTCTTGTACAGCCGTAGCCCGACCACGTCCGACGACGAGCTCGGCCCGCCGTCGGTGATGATCTGCACGATCGCGAACCCGTCGATCGCGACGATCGCCAGATACACCCAGGCCACCTGGATGGTGTCCCAGAGCAGCGGCACGGTGATCCGGACCAGCGTGGTGACCCGGCTGGCGCCGTCGAGCAGCGCCGCCTCGTACAGGTCACGCGGGATCGACTGCATGGCCGCGCCGAAGAGCACGACGTAGAAGCCGACGTTCATCCAGATGAGCACGGCCAGCACGCACCAGAACGAGAAGCGCGGGTCGCCGAGCCAGGCCACCGCCAGCGCGTCCAGCCCGATGCCCCGCAGGAACCCGTTGATCATGCCGGTGTGCGGGGCGTACATCTGCTTCCACAGCACGCCGATGATCGCCACCGACAACACCTGAGGAAAGAAATAAACCACCCGATAAAAACCTGCTCCGCGTACGCCGTGCACACCGGCCCGGTCCGCGCGGCCGCCCACACTGATCATCGAGGCGAAGAACAGTCCCAACCCGATCGTCGCCACCGGGAGCAGCAGCAGGAGCAGGCCGTTGTGCCTGATCGCGGTCCAGAAGTAGCCGTCGCCGAGCAGCCGGCGGAAGTTGTCCAAACCGACGAACTCGAACGTCGGGGACAACCCGCTCCAGTTGGTGCCGGAGATCTGGAACGCCTGCGCGTACGGCGAGACGACGAAGATCCCGTACAGCAGCAGCGGTGGGAGCAGGAAGACCGCGATGAACAGCCGTTTTCCCCACACGTCAGGCCCGCTTGTACTTCTTGATCGCGGGATCCTTGGCGAACTCGTCGGCGGACTTCTGCACCTTGTCGCACCACTGTGCGGCGTTGATCCGCTTGGTGAAAAGCTCCAACGAGGCCGCGTTCACCCGCTCGCGTTCCAGCTTGCGGTAGTAGGTCGAGTACAGCCACGTGAACGCGGCGCCCTGGGACGCGTCGATCAGCTTGGTCACCGAGGTCAGCCCGGGGCCGAGTGCGAGCCCCGCGGCCGCGCCGGTCACGGCGGTGAGGCTGCTGACCTTCGTGGTGAAGTCGGCGGCGGCCTTCGTGGAGAGCATGACCCGAAGGTATTCCATTCCACCCCGGACATTCTGGCCTTTGGCCGGGACGATGAACGGTTCACTGCCGGTGCCGCGAAACGCCTCGAACGGCATCTTGTCGCTGGTGGTGAGGCTGGGCGTGGGCGCCACGGCCATGTCGAAGCCGGGCGGGGTGACCGACTTCTGCTCGTTCTCCAGCCACGACCCGCAGGAGACGAATGCGGCGTGGCCGCGACACCATTCGGTCTGCGCCTGGATGTGGTCCATGCCCTCGGCGCCCGGTTGCAGATATCCGTCGACGGCGAGCTGGTAGTAGGCCTCGGCGGCGGCCTTGACCGCGTCGTGCTTCCAGGCGTTCGGCTCCAGATTGTCGATCGCCTTGATCACGTCGAGGCCGCCGAGCTTGGCGGCCGCGGCCAGGATCGGCCAGCTCATGTAGCGGGCGTGCACGCCGGTGTAGGTCCACGGCGAGATCCCGGCCGCTTTGATCGTCTTGCAGAGGGCGATCATCTCGTCCCAGGTCTTCGGGTACTGCCAGCCCTTCGCGTCGAAAAGTTTCTTCGAGTACCAGATGCCGTACGCCGAGTAGGCGTAGTTCAAGGTCAGAAACTTTCCGTCGTACGTGCCTACGTCGACGATTCCCGGCAGCAGCGTGTCGCGGACCTTCTTGTTCGGGTCGTCGAGGCTGGGCGCGTCGAGCAGCTCACCGAGGTCGGTCAGCGCGCCCTGGGAGACCAGGCCGTTGAAGTCGATCTGGCTGCCGCCCGAGTTGTCGATCACGTCCGGCGGGTCGCCGGCGACGAACCGGGGCTGCAGGGTCTCGGCGATCTGCTGGGTCGCCGAGTGCTTGATCTCGGCCTTCGGGTAGCGCTGCTGGTACAGCGCCTCGTGGGCCTTGGCGTACTCCTCGCCGAAGCCACCGTTGAAGATGACCACCTCGAGCGGCGCGTCCTCCTTGACGCCGAGCGGATTGTTCGCGCTGGTCGCGCCCTTGGCACTGTCGCCCTTGGCGTCGTCACCACCCATGGCGCAGCCGCCGAGCGCCCCCGTGGCGGCGACGCCCGCCGCGCCTTGGAGTAATCCGCGCCGGCTCAATCTATGCATGATCCGCTCCCGTTTTATGTGTTCTCGTAGGGATTCCAGCCGTCGGTGGCCAAGGCCGTGCTGCCGTCGACGAGAGTCCCGCCGGCGTCGGCCACCCGCAGGCGGCCGAGCAGGACACCCCGCCCCTGCGCGGCGCCGTCGGTCCGATAGGTGAAGCGCAGCCGCGTCGTACCGGTCGGCAGGTTCACACCGGCCGACCACCACCGACGCCCACCGAATCCGGTGAGCACGCCGTCGCCCGCTTGCACGACATACGCGCCCGGATCGCCGCGGTCCGGCCCGGCGCCGCCCGGCGCCTCGTTCGAGGACGTGTCCTTGGCAGGGCGCAGTGTCATCGGCACCGGGATCCAGGTCTGGCCGTCCGAGGAGGACTCCAGGCGCAGCGTGTCGTGCAGCGGCTCGGTGTCGTACCAGATGCGGAAGGAACCTTTCGCCTTCTCGCCGACCGGGCGAGCCAGCGGGGCGATCAGGCTCATCACGGCGCTGTCGCGCAGCTCGGTGCGCCACACTTCTCCGCTGCCCGGCGGGATGCCGATGGGGTGGGCGGCCGCGAATGTCCGGGCCAGAGCGTTGCGAGCGACGTCGTTGGTGCCCCAGGCGCGATCCGGGTGGACCCGGTTGCTGAGCAGGATCAGGAACGACTGGCCCAGTGGGTCGATCACAACCGACGTACCGGTGAAGCCGGTGTGCCCGAAGGTGACCGGTGAGGTCATCGCGTCCATGTACCGGTACCTGGCCAGCTCGAAGCCGAGTCCGCGGGCGCTGTCCGGGAACGCCGGCAGCAGCTCCGCGTTGTAGTTGACCAGCGCCTGGCGAACCATGTCTTCGGACAGGATCCGGTGGTGGCGGTACCTGCCCCCGTTGAGCAGCGTCTGGCAGAGAATCGCCAGGTCATCCGCGGTGGAGAAGACGCCCGCGTGCCCGGCGGCGCCGCCCAGGGCCCAGGAGTTCTCGTCGTGCACCGAGCCCCAGACCATCCCCCGGTTCACGTACGGTTCGTACTCGGTCGCGGCGGTCCGGCTGCGCAGTGACGGCGCCGGGTTGTAGCCGGTGTCGCGCATGCCGAGCGGGCCGGTCACCGCGTCGCGCACGGCGTCGGCGAGCGGCTTTCCGGTGACCCGCTGGATCAGCACGCCGAGCGCGATCAGCCCGATGTCGGAGTAGACGTACTGCCCGCCCGGTGTGCTCCCGGCGACGACCGGCGTGCTCAGGGCCGCCGCGAGCCGCTGCTGCGGGGTCGGATAGGTGGAGTACAGCGGCAGGAACGCCGGCAGCCCGGAGGTGTGGGTGAGCAGGTTCCGGACCGTCACCGAAGCCTTGCCGCCCGCGGCGAACTCCGGCACGTAGGTGGCGACCGGCGCGTCCAGAGCGACCCGGCCGGCCTCGACCTGCTGCAGCACCACGATCGTGGTGAACAGCTTCGAGATCGAGGCGAGATCCCACAGGGTGTCGGTGCGGGCCGGAATGCGCTGCTCCGGGGGCAGCTCGACGATTCCGGTGGCGCCGGCGGTGTAGCGGACCGCGTCGCCGACCGCGAACCGCGACACCACGATCCCGTGGTGTGCGGCCAGCACGGTGGCACCGGCGTACGCCGGATGTCCGGGATGATCCGGCGTGGGCCGCAGGTAGGACGCGGCGATGCCGGGCAGGGCGGAAATATCTTTCGGGACCAGGCCGGCCTGGCGCGCGGTGCCCGGGCGCAGCACGTCCTGTCGGAACACGATGTCGGTCGGCGTGACCACGGGAAAGGCCTCGAAGCGCGAAACGCCCGCTGACAGATCACCGATCCCAGGGTCCGGTGTCGGTGACCCGGCGCGCCCCGGAACGGCCACCGGCAGGACAGCCAGGCCCGCGACCACGTAAAACAGCAGACTGATCATCAACGCCTCTCCATACGTCGATTGGTAGAGGATGAATGTTTCCTTCGCGACTCGCAAGGGGAGCGAAGGTTATTGCCATGACTCGGCGACCCGGCTACCTTCGGGCACCATGCGAACGCGTTCCGTCGCTCTTCTCGCTCTCGCCGCGCTGGGTGGCACCCTGTTCGCCGCGCCGGCCGCCGCCGCATCGCCGGTCGACAAGATCCTGCGGCGGATGACGCTGCCGGAGAAGGTCGGCCAGTTGTTCACCGGCTACGTCTACGGCAGCGACGCGACCACGGCTTCGGCCGACAACCGCCGGCTGTACGGCGTCGACACCCCGGCCGAGGTCGTCGCGAAGTACCACCTCGGCGGCGTCATCTACTTCACCTGGACGAACAGCCTGCAGAACCCGCGGCAGATCGCGGCGCTCAGCAACGGGCTTCAGGCCGCCGCCACCGCCGCCACCGGCGTCCCGTTGGAAATCTCCACCGACCAGGAACACGGCGTGGTCTCCCGGATGCCGGCGCCGGCCACCCAGTTCCCCGGCGGCATGGCGCTCGGCGCCGGGCGCAACCCGGCCGATGCCTACCGCACCGGGCAGGTCACCGGCGCCGAACTGCGCGCGGTCGGCATCACCCAGGCCTGGGCGCCGGACGCCGACGTCAATGTGAACCCGGCGAATCCAGTCATCGGAGTGCGCTCGTTCGGCAGCGACCCCGGTCTGGTCGCCTCGCTGACGGCCAGTCAGGTGCTCGGCTTCCAGCTCGGCGCCAACACGTCGGCCGCCGCCAAGCACTTCCCCGGCCACGGCGACACCGCCACGGACAGTCACACCGGTCTGCCGGTCATCACGCACACCCGCGAGCAGTGGCAGCGCATCGACGCACCCCCGTTCAAGGCCGCGATCGCGGCCGGGGTCGACGCCATCATGAGCGCGCACATCGTGGTGCCGGCGCTCGATCCGGCCGGCGACCCGGCCACCCTGTCCAAGCCGATCATCACTGGACTGTTGCGCGGCGAGCTCGGCTACCGCGGGGTGATCGTCAGCGATTCCCTCGAAATGGCGGGGGTTCGGCAGAAATACGGCGACGACCGGGTGCCGGTGCTGGCGCTCAAGGCCGGGGTCGACATGCTGCTGATGCCGCCGGATCCGCAGGTCGCGTTCGACGCGGTGCTCGGCGCGGTCGCCTCCGGCGAGCTCACCGAGGCGCGCATCGACGAGTCGGTCCGGCGCGTTCTCGCGCTCAAGCAGAAGCGCGGACTGCTGAGCTGGACCCCGGTGGATCCGGCGGCGGCGGAGCTTTCCGTCGGATCGGCCGAGCACCTGCGAGTGGCCCAGTCGGTCACCGACCGCACCGTCACCGCGATCCGCAACGACACCGGTCTGCTGCCCTACGCCGCGGCGGGAAAGAAGATTTTCGTCACCGGCTGGAACTCCAGCGCCTACAACACGGTTCCGGTGCTGGCCAGGGAGCTCGGCGCCACCTCGCTGATCACCAATCTGCCGGACGACAAGAAGATCGCCGAGGCGGTGACCGCGGCCTCGGCAGTCGACCTCACCGTGGTGCTGACCAGCAAAGCGTGGGACACCACTGTCACCGATCCGGGTGGCCGGCAGCAAGCTCTCGTGAAAGCACTGATCGCAACGGGTAGACCGGTGGTAGTGGTGGCGGTTCGCGATCCGTACGACCTCGCGAGCCTTCCCGGGGTCACCACCTATCTGGCCACCTACAGCTACACGGAAGTGTCCATGAAGTCGCTGGCCAAGGTGCTGCTGGGCGCCGTACCACCGCGCGGCAAGCTTCCGGTGGAAATTCCCGGCCACTACCCGTACGGCTACGGTCTCACCTGGCGGGTCCCATGAACCGGCGCGCTCTGCTCGCAGCGGGTGTGGCCGGCGCGGCCGGGATGACCGGCGCCGGGCTGAGCTCGCCCGCGTCGCGCGCAGCGGACGTGGCCGGCGGTGCCCGAGGACCGGCCGCCGGGGCAGCCGGTGCCGTACCCGCAGCCGGAAAGCCCGGCCTGCTCCCCCGCATCCCGATCCGGACCGGGATGGACAAGCTCGCCGCCAGCGGCTGGGACGCGATCAAGGGTGAGCGCATCGGCGTGGTCTCCAACCCGACCGGGGTGGACCGGGAGTACCGGCACCTGGTCGACCGGATGCACGCCGCCGGGGTCACCATCGGTGGCGTCTTCGGCCCCGAGCACGGCTTCCGTGGTTCCGCGCAGGCCGGCGGCAGCGAGGGCACCGGCATCGACGCGCGCACCGGGCTGACCGTCTACGACGCCTACGGCGCGACCCAGGACAGGTGGAAGCAAATCTTCACCGCTGCCGGCGTGCAGACCGTCGTGTTCGACATTCAGGACGTCGGCGCCCGGTTCTACACCTACATCTACACGCTCTACGACTCGATGGCCGCGGCCGCCCGGCTCGGCCTGCGCTACCTGGTCCTGGACCGGCCGAACCCGATCGGCGGGCGCGCGTACGGACCGATGATGACCGACGGCTACACCTCCGGCGTGGGCCGCCTGAAGATCGTCCAGCAGCACGGTATGACGGTCGGCGAACTGGCGCGCTTCTACAACGGAGAATTCCTACCCACCGACGCGGGACGCAAGGCCGACCTGAAGGTAATTTCCTGCAGCGGATGGCACGGGCACCTGTTCGCCGGCGACACCGACCTTCCCTGGGTGCTGCCGAGCCCGAACATGCCCACCCCGGACACCGCGGTCGTCTATCCCGGCACCGGCCTGTTCGAGGGTGTGTCGTCGCTGTCCGAGGGGCGCGGCACCACCCGCCCGTTCGAGCTGATCGGCGGACCGGGCCTCGACTACCACTGGTGCGACCGGATGGCGGCGCTGAAGCTGCCGGGTGCGCAGTTCCGCGAGGCGTACTTCACGCCGACGTTCAACAAGTTCGCCGGCCGGCCGTGTGCCGGGATCGAGGTGAAAGTTTCCGACCAGAGCCGCTACGACCCGATCAGCACCGCGGTGTCGATGCTGGTCGAGGCCCGGAAGGAAACGTCCTTCGCCTGGCGGCTGGACGGTGCCCGCTACTGGATCGACCTGCTCACCGGCTCGGCCCGGCTCCGCACAATGGTCGACGCCGGCGCCTCGGCCGCCGAGGTCGTCGGAGCGTGGTCCGCGGAGCTCGCCGCCTTCGAGCAGCGGCGGCGGCCCTACCTGCTCTACCCGCGGCCCGGCGCATGAGAGCCCCGACCATCCGCGCCCGCCGTGCCTGTCCCCGGGTCACGGCGGTCGAACCGTCGTCGGCGGTGCTCCCGGAGCGGGCCGCCGACCAGCCGCACGGGCGCCATCGGCACGGCGATTGCGCCCGGCACGACAAGTCAGGCCGATGCGGCAATCCCCGCCGAAACGGTAGCCGGAGCCACACCGTGACGGCCGATCTACGCGGCGATCGCCGGCGGCGAGGGGGCGCCGGCGATCGCCGCGGCAAGACCACCGAGACACCCTACGACCGCAGGCAGAGCAGGGACGCCACCAGCCGCCACCGCACGACCGCCGACCCATCCGGCGAATGCCGGCAGCACCGCGCTGCCGGTAACCGCCCGGCGAGGATTGCCGCTTCGTGCAGGAAGCGTGGGGACAATCCGGGGACGCGGCGCCGTCGGGTCCCGGATCAGGGCCGGCCGGCGCCGGATGAGGTCGGCGGGCTAGCCGATCCCAGGTGGCGGGGTGGGGGTTTCGGCGGAGGTTGGAACAAGACTGCCGGTCAGCCGGGAGTGCACCACCGGCGACACGGGGGCGCCGGTGACCCGGGCTATGGCCAACGCGGCAGCGCCGGCGGCGCCGTCGCGTGCCGGGCGTGGCTCGGTGCCGGTGCGTGCCAGGAGACCGGCGCGCACCGCCCGGCTGACCGGTCCATCGTTGAGCAGTACCGAGCCGGCCAACACCGGCACCGCGCCCGGCGGCGGCTGGACGCTGTCGAACGTATGCAGCAGGCGGTCGGCGGCCGCGGCACAAATCCGTACGGCGATCGGGTCTTTCTCCTCGTCGGCGGCGGCGCTTATCGTGGGCGCCAGCCGCCCCAGTTCCGCCGGTGCGACGGCGAACGCGGCCGCCAGCAGAGCCTGCGCCGTGTCCTCGGCCGGCAGCGACGCGGCCACGTGGAAATGCCGGCGGGCCGCCTCGACCAGGCTCGTCGGCTCGCCGCGACCGTCGAGAGCGGCCAGGACCGCACGGAGCGCCCGCACCCCGATCCACACCGCGGAGCCCTCGTCGCCCAGCAGCCACCCGTATCCGTCGCAGCGTTTTCGCAGCTCACCGCCGCTGAAACGGGCGGCGAGAGCACCGGTGCCGGACAGCAGCAGGACACCGTCCGGGGCGGCGGTGCCGGCCGCGTACGCGACCTCGAGATCGGTCACGGTCACCACCTCGCCGCGCAGTCCGGCGTCCTGCCAGGCGCGCTGCGCCGCCGTACGGAAAGCCTCTCGCCCGGCCCCGGACGAACCCGCGCCGCCCAGCATTCCCAAGCCCACCGCGGCCCGGTCGGTTTTCCCCAGGGCCTCGGTGAGCGCTGTCCACAGGGTCTCGGCGACCTTGCCCGCACTGCTGTTACGGTTCGCTCCGCCGGCCGTACCCCGGCCCACCACCACTCCGCCGAGGGTGGCGAGCACACACCGCGTGGTCGTCGCCCCCGCGTCGACGCCGATCACCATGGCTGCACCCATGGGTGAAGAATATTGACCGTCCGCAGCAAGCAAAGGAAACTTTTCTCCATGACTGGCCGGAGGCTCTCTTCATGACGAGCCGCAAACGCACCACCCCACCCCCGCCGCCACCGGCCGGCCCGCCACTGGCCGAGACGGTGGTCCGGGCGCGGGGCCTGCTGCCGGCGCTGTCGCCCGCCGAGCGGCGGGTGGCCCAGGTGATCATCGACCAGGCCGCCACCGCGGCCCGGCTCACCATCACCGAGCTGGCCGAACGGGCCGCGTCCAGCGAGACCACGGTAATCAGATTCTGCCGGGCGATGGGCTTCACCGGCTACCCCCAGCTGCGCCTGACCCTCGCCGCCGAGGCCGGGCGGGCCGCCGAGGCCGGCGCCGACGACACGCCGGTGGGCAGCGACATCAGCCCGGGCGACGACCTCGCCCAGGTGGTGAAGAAAATTGCCTTCGCCGACGCCCGCGCGGTCGAGGACACCGCCGCACAGATCGACATCGCGGTCCTCGAGCACGTCGTCGAGGTGGTGGCCGACTCCCGGCGGGTGGACATCTACGGCGTGGGCGCCAGTGCCTTCGTCGCCGACGACTTCCAGCAGAAACTGCACCGCATCGGCCGGATCTCGTACGCGTGGAGCGACATGCACCGGGCCCTGACCAGCGCCGCCCTGCTCGACAAACGCGACGTGGCGTTCGGCATCTCGCACACCGGCACGACCACCGACACCATCGAGGCGTTCACCGAGGCCAAGCGGCACGGCGCGGTCACCGTCGCGCTGACCAACTTCCCGAAGTCGCCGATCGCCAAGGTCGCCGACCTGGTGCTGACCACCGCCGCGCGGGAGACGACGTTCCGGTCCGGCGCGATGGCCAGCCGGCTCGCCCAGCTCACCGTGATCGACTGCGTGTTCGTCGGCGTCGCCCAGCGCACCTATCAGGAGACCCGGACGGCGCTGGACGCGACCTACGAGGCGGTCCGTGGGCGCCGCGTGGCGCCGCCCGCCCGAAGAAAGTCTTCGCCGACGACCACCAGCAGCAGCAGCAGCACCGCCCGGCGGCGCGGGTGAGGCCCGTGGACGAGGCGCCGCTCTCGCGCACCGAGCAGCGCAACCCGCGCAGCGCCGCGATCGACCGGATGCCCACGCTGGACCTGCTCCGCCTGATCAACACCGAGGACCGGCAGGTTCCGGACGCGGTCGCGGACGTGCTGCCGGAACTTTCCGTCGCGGTCGACCTGGCGGTGGCGGCGCTTTCCGCCGGGTGCCGCGTGCACTACTTCGGCGCCGGGACCTCCGGGCGGATCGCGGTGCTCGACGCGGCCGAGCTGATCCCGACGTTCGGCCTGGAACCGGGGCGGGTGGTCGCGCACATCGCCGGTGGGTCGCGGTCGCTGACCAACCCGTCGGAGGACGCGGAGGACGACGAGACCGCCGGTGCGGCGGCGGCCGGCGACGTGGCCGCCGGCGACGTCGCGGTCGGGGTCACCGCCAGCGGGCGTACGCCGTATGTGCGCGCCGCCCTGGTCACCGCCCGGGCCCGCGGCGCCCACACGGTCCTGGTCTCGGCGAACCCGGCCTCGCCGATCGCGTCCGGGGTGGACGTGCACGTCGCACCGGACACCGGGCCCGAGGTGGTCACCGGGTCCACCCGGATGAAGGCGGGCACGGCGCAGAAGCTGGTGCTCAACGCCTTCTCGACGGCGACGATGGTGCGCCTGGGCCGGACCTACTCCAACCTGATGACCGACATGCTGGCCAGCAACGCCAAGTTGCGCGACCGGCAGCTGCGGATCCTGTCCGAGGCGACCGGGGCGGATCCGGCGCAGTGCCGGCAGGTGCTGCTGGCCACCGGCGGGGACGCCAAGGTCGCGCTGGTCACGCTGATCTCCGGAGCGACGGTGCAGGCGGCCGGGCACGCCTTGGCCGAAACCGATGGCCACGTCCATCAGGCGCTACGCCTGCTGGACCACCAGGCCGACTGAGGCGCCGAGCCGCGCCGGGGTGCCTGCGGACGGTGGGAAAGTTTTCTTCAGACGGTGCTGCGCCTGACGGCACGGCGTGGTCTCGGCGGACGGGCGGCGCAGGCGGCGGAAATATTCCTCCGCCGACTCCCGCCCGTCCCTCTCTGAGTTCGCCCGCTGCCACACCAACGGTCACCCCGACCGAGAAACCGCAGGACACGCCACTGATGGAGTGAGGATTCAGCGCGGCTCGCGGGCCGCCCGCCATCGTTCTGGCCATGATCACTAAGCGACTCGCTGCCGCCGTGCTCACCCTCGGCGCCGCCCTCGCGACCTCGGCCTCCACGCCGACCACCGCGACCGCCGCCGCGCCGGCGTGTCCGCTGGTCAAGGACCGGGTGCAGGCAGCCACCGACCACGACGTGCACCTCGACCGGATCACGCCGAAGCCGGTCTGGCGCAAGAGCTGCGGCACCCTTTACCGCAGCGACAGCCGCGGGCCGGAGACCATTTTCGAGCAAGGGTTCAGCGCCAAGGACGTCGACCACGGCCAATACGACGTCGCCCAGTACGTCCTGGTCAACCAGCCCTCCCCCTACGTCTCCACCACCTACGACCACGACCTCTACAAATCCTGGTACAAGTCCGGATTCAACTACTACATCGACGCGCCCGGCGGCGTGGACGTCAACAAGACGATCGGCAGCAAGCACAAATACGCCGACCAGTTGGAGGTCGCATTCCCCGGCGGGATCCGGCGCGAATACGTCATCGGCGTCTGCCCGGTCGACAAGACCACCAAGACCGAGATCATGAGCGACTGCCGGGACAACCCGAACTACCACCCCTGGCACTGAGCACTCACCGAGGCACGGGCACGTTCGCCTCGAGGAAGTCCAGGATCCGGGCGGAGGTCGCCGGGTAGTCCGGGTGGCCCGGGTTCAGGTACTGGCCGTGGCCCGCGCCGTGCACCGGGATGAACGTTTTCGGCCACGGGACGGCATCGTAGGCGGCGCGGCCGGCCTCGATCGGCACGACCGGATCCTCGTCGCCGTGCAGGAAGAGCATCGGCGCCGCCGGCCCGCCGAAGCCGGTGGACGGCCGGCGCCCGGCGATCGAGACGGCCGCTCGCAGCGACGGCGAGTGCCCCTTGCGGAACATTCCGAGCGTGGTGGTGGCGCCGGCCGAGAATCCGACGACCGCGACGTGCTCACCGTCCAAATGCGGCGCCAGCGTGCCGCCGACGAGTTTGCGCAGCACATATGCCGCGTCCGCGGGCTGGTTGTGGATGTCGCCGGCGTCGGGTTGCTTCACGTGCCCGTTCGTGCGCGGATAGGTGGGCGCCGCGACGACGTAGCCCGCCTCCGCCCAGCCGGTCGCCAGCGGCGTGAACTGCTCGGGCAGCCCGCCGAGCCCATGGCTGAACAGCACGATCGGGTGCCGCCCGGCCGCCATGCCGGTGCCGGCCGGCCCACTGAGAAACCAGACCGTGGTCGGAATCGGACGGTCCTTCGCTCGCGCCAACTGCACGACGCGGCTGAGCACCCGCGGTCCACCCCCCACCGCGGCGGCGTGCGCCCGCGGCCCGGCACCACATCCCGCCACCAGCAGGAAAGTTACCGCCAGCACCGCCCCGAATCCCCGCACGCCGCGCAGACTACGAGCCGGCCATCGACGCCGCCATCCCCCGCGATGCCGCACATCGGCACCGAACGGGCGAATCCGGAAGATCAACATCAAATTCCAGAAATCGATGTCCGACGTCCGCCGGGGTACAGACCGCCGCTCCCGCGGGGACCCTTGCGGGCTTCGCAAGGGCGCCGGGGCGCCCAGAACGCGAATCCCACAAGGGCGATGTCCGCGGGTGGGCACGGTTACCCCAAAAGACCCGAGGCCGGCCCGACAGATCCAAGGCCGGGCGCGACAAAGTCCGGGCCCGGCGCGGGGCGCCCACCGCACGAACCGCGCGGTGGGCGCTACCAGGCCGCTTGTCCCGCCCCGGCCGACGTCTCGGCGGGCTGACGCCGGCCGAGCAGGCGGCCGCGACGCGAGCCCGGCTACGCGCTCGTGCAGACCGTGCCGTTCAGCGTGAACACCGCCGGCAGCACGTTGGGCCCGCTGTAGTTGCCGACGAACCCGACGTTCGTCGACGCCCCGGCGGCCAGCGCGGTGTCACTGGTGACCCGAACCGTGCGCCCGCTCTGCTCCCAGGTGGCGCCCCACCCGCTGCCCAGGCTCTGCCACCCGGTCGGCCAGGTGAAGGCCAGCGTCCATCCGCCGATCGCCCCGGCACCGTTGTTGGTGATGTCGATCGACCCGACGTACCCGCTGCCCCAGTCGTTGGTGTCCCGCAACGTGACCGTGCACGATGAGCTCGCCGGCGTCCCGGTGGTGAACGTCAACGGCGGCGACGCGCTGGAGACCCGCCCGGCGCCGTCGCGCGCGAGCACATTGACCGTGTACCGCTGCCCCGGCAGAAGGTTTCCGACGGTCAGCGAGGTACCGGTGGTCTCGCCGAGCTGCTCGCTGATCCCGCCGTTCTGCCGGTACACCTCGTACTTGAGCCCGGCCCCGGCGGACGGCCAGGAGATCTTCGCCGTCCGGTCGGTCACCGTCGCGGTGGGCTGACCGGGCGCTTTCGGCGCGCCCGCCACGACATGGTCGGGATGCAGCGTGACCAGCGCGATCGAGTACGGCGCGAGCGTCTGCGCCGCCGCGGTCCCGCCCGGCGCCGTGACCAGCCCGGCAGCCCCGTTGGTGAACGTCTCGACGACCGGAACCGCCGTTCCCGCCGTGAAGCCCTGGTAGTTGAGCGCGACCGTGTGCGCCGCGTCCGGGTCCTTGTTGATCAGCAGGACCGCCAGGTCGCCGTCGGCCCGGCGCACGGCGTGCGCGCCGACCAGCGCGTTGTCACTGCCGGTCCCGACGAACTGATCCCCGGTCCGCGCGAAGTCGCCCATCAGCGACAACGCGTGGTACGGCGCGAACGGCGTGTTCAACGGCGGCTCGCAGGCGCTGCCGTCGGCGGTGCAGGTCCCGCTCGAGAGCAGCCCGAAGTCGTTGTAGTCGGTCTGCCCGGCCACGGTGCTCGCCTTGTCCGGCCCGTTGTGCACGTTCCACCACTGCACGGTGAACACGCCCTGGGCGAGCAGGCCGCTGTAGGCGTCGGCGAGGAACAGCGCGCCCGGCTGGGTGTTGCGTCCGGCGTCGACGTTCGTCTCGGTCATGCTGATGCCGATCCGGCCGGCGCTGTCCCCGCCGTACGTCGAAATCTGCCGCCGCAGCAAGTAGGCCGCATCCTGCAGCTGCGCGGTCTTGCCGAGGGTCTCGGCCGGGCCGGCGCCGCCGGGGTACCAGTGAACATCGACGAAGTCGATGGCCGACCCGGCCCGGGTGAGCACCTCCTGGTTCCAGGTGCCGGAGTCGCCGGCCGCGACGATGCCGTCCGGCCAGTTCCCGGGCATGGTCAGCACCGCGCCGATCTTGACGCTCGGGTCCACGGCCTTCATCGCCTTGGCGTAGGCGATCACGTTGTCGGAATATTCCTTCGGGCTCTTGTCCGCGTGGTCGTCGGCCTCCCATGCGGAGCCGTAGTGCCCGTTGCCGTAGTTCTCGTTGCCGATGGTCCAGTACTTGGCGCCGTAGCCCTTGGTGACGTTGGCGTAGCGCACCCAGTCGGCGGCTTCCTGCGCGGTCCCGGTGCCGTAGTTCGCGATGATCATCGGCGACGCCCCCGTCCGCTGGGCGCCGGCCATGAACGTGTCGAAGTCGGTGTTGGGCGCGACGTAGCCGCCGGGCGCGGTGTGGTCCTTCCAGTGGTAGATGTCGGCGTAGGAGCCGCCGGGGTAGCGGACCATCTGCACCCCGGCGTCCTTCAGCAGGCCGGTGACGGCGGGGGTGCCCAGCTGGGAGTCCCAGATGGCGTGGTTGACACCGAGGGCGGTGGACCCGACGGTGGCCAGGCCGGCGCGGGCGTCGACGTCGACGCGGACATCGGTGGCGGCCGCGGCCGCCTGGGCGGCCGGTGGGGTGCCGGCGACGGCGGTGACCAGCGCGAGCAGGACGGTGCTCGCGACGGCTCGCCGGGTGAGCGAGACATACATGGGGGTCTCCACGAGGACGGGGATAGTGGGAGCGCTCCCACTATCCGGCCAGGCAGAGAATCATGTCAATGCACCGGTGATTCGCTCCAGGATCTCGGTGAGCACCTGCGGGCTGGTGGCGAAGTTGATCCGGACGTACGACGCGGTGTGCTCGGCGAACTCGGCGCCGCGCCCGAGCCGTACGCCGGCGGCCTTCTCCAGGAATGCGGCCGGATCCGGGCCGAACGGCCCGCCCGCGCAGTCCAGCCAGGCCAGATAGGTGCCCTCCGGCGCGCGGAACCCGCTGTCCCAGGGCAGCGTGGCCACCCACCGCGTCACCCGGTCGCGGTTCGCGGCCAGGGTGCCGAGCAGTCCGTCGAGCCAGTCGTCGGCCTCGCGCCAGGCGGCGACCGTGGCGACCCGGCCCGGCGTGCCCGGCTGGCCGAAGATGTCCAGCGGCTGCCGGTCCAGCGCCGCCCGGATCCGATCCGGGCCGATGTGCGCCACCGCGCAGCGCAGCCCGGCGATGTTGAAACTTTTCGTCGCCGACGTGGTGGTGACGGTGCGCGCCGCCGCGTCCGGGCCGAGCGAGGCGAACGGGATGTGCCGGTGCCCGGCGTAGACCAGGTCGGCGTGGATCTCGTCGGAAAGCACCGTCACGTCGTGCTCGCGCGCGGCCTCGGCCATGGCGGAAAGTTCCTCCGGGCGGAACACCCGGCCGGTCGGGTTGTGCGGATTGACCAGCACCAGCATCGTGCAGTCACGCAGCGCACCCGGGTCGAAGGCGTCCGGGTCCAGCGGCACGATCCGGCGCCCGGCCCGGACGATGCTGGCCAGAAACGGCGGATAGTTCGGCACGTGCACGGCGATGCCGTCGCCGGGCGCGGTGGCCGTCTCGATCATCACCTGCAACACCTGGATCAGATCGGTGAACACCCTGGTCCGCCCGGGTTCCGGCGACCAGCCGTGCCGGTGCGCCATCCGCTCCTCGAACGCGGCCACCACCGGATCGCCGCCCGGCCAGTGCGGATACCCGAAATCGGTCACCGCTCGCAGCCGGGCCAGGATCGCCGGCGCGACCGGGAAGTCCATGTCGGCCACCCAGGCGCCGAGCGTGCCGGGCGGCAGCGCGCCCCACTTCACGCCGTGCCCGGAGCGCAACCGCCCGATATCGACCCGCGAGTCGAAAGCCGCGGTCACGACGCCGCCCCGGGCTCGGCCCGAACTTTGGTGGACCCGGCCCGGATCACGTCGCGCAGGATCTGCATCTGACCGTGGTGCTGGGCCAGTTCCTCGTAGACGTGCAGCAGCGCCCCGCCGCAGGTCAGACCACGGCCCGGCCCTTGAAACGACCGGTCCGGCTCGGCCCGCAGCGGCGCGTCGCCGGACGCCTCGCGCACGTCGTCCGCGAGCCGCGCGCGGACCGCCGCCACCTCGTCCAGCAGCGGCGCGATCGGCCCGGCCGCGACGAACTCGGCCGCCCGGTCCCGGTCGCTCCGCCGCCCGGCGACAAGCGTGCCGGACCAGTAGTCGATCACGCCCACACAGTGGGTGAGCAGCGCGAACGGCGAGTTCGCCCCGGGCAGTGCGGGCCGCGTGTTGGCCAGCTCGTCGCCGAGCCCGGCCACGATGCCGGCCATCTCGTCGAGCGCCCGCTGCGCGAAGTACAGGTAGTCGTCCTTGGCGATCACGTCCACATCCTCCATTCCGTCACCCCCTCAGCAGGTGACGTGGTGGACCTTGCCGAATCACCCCGTCACCTGTCAAGGTGGTGACGTGGAGTTCGTCTTCGTCAGCGGCAACCTCGCCCTGGACCTGCTCGGCACCCTCAAGTGGCGCCGCACCCGCCCCGAGGAAGGCCTGCTCACACCGGCCGAGGCGGGGCGGTGGGCGGTCGACGCCGGCCTGCTCAGTCAGGCGCCGCCCGGGGACGCGGACGATTTCGCGCGGCTCATCGCCGTACGGGAAGCGATTTATCGTCTGGTCGAAGCGGCCCGGACCGGAGCCGATGGTCCTGGTTCTGACCTGGGCATACTCAACGCCGCGGCGAACCGGCCGCTGCCCGCGCTGACCCTGACCGCGCACGGCGCCCACCGCGCCGGCACCCTGGACGCGGTGACCGCCGAAGTGGCCCGGTCGGCAATTTCCTTCCTCGACGAAATGCGAAAACCAACCCCGCTTCGGGTACGGGAATGTGAACGCCCCGAGTGCACCCGCGTCTTCGTCGATCGTTCCCGGGCCGGCACCCGGTCCTGGTGCGGCATGGCCGAGTGCGGCAACCGGGTCAAGGCCCGGGAGTACCGCGCCCGCAAAGCCGCCCGCCAGGTGTAACGGTCAGCCGTCCCGGACGGAGTGCGGTGCGGCAGAAACATTCCGCCGCGCAGAGCAGAAACTTTCCGCCGTGCAGAGCAGGCCCGCCGTCGTCGCGACAGAAACCTTCCGCCGCCGAGAGCAGGCGCACCCGGCGTCGCGGCAGAAACTTTCCAACACCCCGCAGACGGCCGAGTAAGCGCAGGTCAGACCAGCGCGGCGACCAGTTCGCCGATCGCGCCGTCGAAGGCGTGCTGCGCCGGCGTGGCGTAACCGACGACGACACCGGGCGGCGCCGCCCGCGGATCCTGATAGAAGCGGCTGAGACCGTCCACCGCCACGCCGCGCGCGGCCAGCCGGCCGAGCAGGTCCGCCTCGGTGGCGCCGGGGACGTGCAGCACCGCGTGCAGGCCCGCCGCGATGCCGGAGAGCCGGGCGCCCGGCAGATGCTCGGCCACGGCCCGGCCGAGCCGGTCGCGCCGCTGCCGGTACCGGCTCCGGCAGCGGCGCAGGTGCCGGTCGAGCTCGCCGTGGCGGATCAGGTGGGCGAGCACCAACTGGTCGATGACGTTGACGTAGGCCTCGTCGAAGGCCAGCGCCGAGCGCAGCATCGGGACGAGCCGGGTGGGCGCGGCGATCCACGCGATCCGCAGCGCCGGGGCGATCGTCTTGCTGACCGTCCCGGTGTAGACGACCTGCTCGGGTCCCAGTCCCTGCAGCACGCCGACCGGCTGGCGGTCGTAGCGGAACTCGCCGTCGTAGTCGTCCTCGATGACCACCGCGCCGGTGCGCCGCGCCCAGTCCAGCAGCTCACGGCGCCGCTGCGGGCTGAGCGTGACGCCCATCGGGAACTGGTGGGCCGGGGTGATCACGGCGGCCGCCTCGTCGGTGAGCTGGCCGGCGACCAGGCCGTCGCCGTCGACCGGGATCCGGCTGACCCGCAGGCCCAGCCGCGCGGCGAGCGCCGGATAGTCCTGCAGGGTCG
This sequence comes from Actinoplanes sp. L3-i22, assembly GCF_019704555.1. NCBI lineage: Bacteria > Bacillati > Actinomycetota > Actinomycetes > Micromonosporales > Micromonosporaceae > Actinoplanes > Actinoplanes sp. L3-i22. Next base: position 4,086,013 of record NZ_AP024745.1, on the reverse strand, counting down.
GGTCCTCGAACGCGATCGTGCCCTGCAGCGCCTGGCAGATGATGCGCAGGGCGTGGGTGTATCCGGCGCAGACGACGAGGTGCTCCGGGGTGGTGATCACGCCGCGGGACCGGCCGAGGTAGTCGGCCAGTGCGGTGCGCAGCGCCAGGTCGCCGGTCGGATCCCCGTACGCCAAAGCGGTGTTGGGAATTTTCTGCAGGACGTGGCGGGTGGCCGCAAGCCACTGGCGGCGCGGAAACATCGACAGGTCCGGCAGGCCGGGACGAAGGTCGAAGCCGTCCGTCGCCGGCCGGAACGCCGGCGCCGGCGCCAGGACCGGCGCCGCCGCAGCCGGGGTCCGCGGCGCGACCCGTACCCCGGAACGCGGCCGCGACACCAGGTGACCCTCCGCGGTGAGCTGCTCGAACACCTGGGTGACCGTGCCGCGGGCCACGCCGAGCTGGTGCGCCAGCGCGCGGGAGGAGGGCAGCGCGTCGCCGGGCGTGAGCCGGCCCTCGCGGATCGCCTCGCGAAGGGCCCGCTCCAGGCCGGCCCGAAGACCGTGCGCCCGATCGACGACGAGATGAAGATCCAGACCGCTACTGGCCCATTGATCCGGCATACAACTGGACTATATCGATGGACCAGCGAATTTCTACATTCGCCCTATGAAGCAGCTGGCAATGGCCCTGGGCCTCACGCGACACCTGGTCGGACCACCTTTCCCGGAGCGGGAGCCGCGCCGCCGCCGGCGGTCAGGACTCGGCGCATGGTGGCGATCTCGGGCCGCTGATCGGCGATGACGTGCCGGGCCAGGCTGATCACCCACGGGTTGCGCGCTTGCGGCAGCATCGCCACGGACATCTCGGCGGCGTCCTCATGGTGAATGATCATGAGTTCGAGGAAGCGCCGGCCGGCGGCCGGACCGGAGGAAACTTTCAACGAACTCAGCTGCGCCTCGGTCAGCATGCCGCCCGGGTGCACGCGCACCGGCTTGGCCCACGCATTCAGGAACTCCGTCATGTCCGTGATCTCGGCGGCCTGCGTCGCCGCCATGTGGTCGGCGATATTTTTTATCCGGTACGGCACCTGGCCGTCTCCGCAAAGCATCGCCGCCATCCGCAGTGCCTGTCGATGATGTTCGATCATGTGAGCCAGGTAGGCGAGCTCATCGGCGTCCGGGGCGATCGGCACGGAAACCGGCGGCCTGGTCATCGGCGTGCCGGCCGGCGGCGCAGGCGGGTCGCACGCCGCCAGCGCCAGCACCGTCACCACGCCGATGACCGCCCGCAGCGCACCGGCCGCGGTCACGGCTTGCCGACCGTCAGGATCGCCGCCGCCGACGTGCTGGTGTCGACCTGCGCCGATCCGCCGTAGGCCACAGTCAGCGCGTGCTGCCCGGCCGGCAGCGCGGGCAACGTGATCGCCCTGCTCCCGTGGTCGGTCTTGCGGATGTCGGAGACGACCAGCGTCCGGCGCCCGTCCCGGACGGTCAGCACCCCGGCGGCGATCTGCCCGGGATCCTTCGGCGTCACCCGGACCGTGATCGTCGCCCGCCGGCCGGCGACGACCGCGGACTCGGCCAGCCGCAGCGTGGTCGTCGAGCCCTGGCTGCGGGTGACGCCGCGCGCCTGCTCGTTCTCGGCGGCGACGAAGCCGTTGCGGGTGGCCCGGTTCGGCGGCGTGATCGGTGACTGCGCGGAGAAGTCGTGCGGGTACAGCGTGAAGCCCTGCCAGTGCACCGGCATCGGGCTCTGGTCCTCGTCGCGGACGATGTGGTGGAAACCGACGTTGACCCACGCGATCGGGTCGACAAGTTTCTCCCCGTCGGCGTAGTCCATCACCGTCTCGTTGGCGCACGAGACGTCGTTGTTGTACATCGGCAGCTGCTCACAGGGCTTGCGCCGGGTGAAGGCGAGCGCGTTGCGCAGGCTCGGATGCGCCGGATACACGTCGTTCTTGCCGAAGACGATGTCGTAGCCGCGCGGATGCCCGTCGCTGTTGCGGCTGGACGGGCTGTAGACCCGCCACTCGCGCCGGTCGGCGATGTTCACCAGTGACTCGGTGCCGATCGTCCGGCGTTTGGTCACCAGCACCGCGGACTGGCCGCCGCGCTTGCCGGTCCAGGCGGTGTCGCTCTGCTCGACCTTGAGGTCGGACCGGCCGCCGATGCCGAAATCCACCCGCCACACCGCGCTGTGGTAGTGCGAGGCGGAGTAGTCCCGGTCGCCCTCGCCGATCGGCCAGCCGTAGTCGCGCGCCTGCGCGTCCGTCCCGCCGTCGGCCCACATGCTCGGGTTGACCTCGCCGGTCGCGCCCATCGCCACGTCGATCTGCCCGTTGTCGGCGAACTGGTAGTTCGTCTCGTACTCGTAGTTGCCGACCGCCGCGATGAAGCTGACCGCCAGGACCGTGCCCTGCGCGGTGACCAGCGGCCGGCCTTCGCCGGTGTGCCACATCGAGCGGTAGGCCAGGCCCTTGCTCATCTCCCGCACGCACAGCACCGGCTGGTCCTTCTCCACCCAGCGCCCCTCCATGTCGGTGTACGCGCGGTGGGTGCTCACGATCCGGCCGCCGGGGCACTCCGCCTTGGTCATGTCGCTGGCGTGCCGGCCGAAGCCGAACCCGATCAGGTCCTCGAACTCGGCGGTGCCGATGTCGTAGGGGACCTGCATCTGCACCGGGGCGATCGAGTTGAGCACCGGCACGGGCACCGCGTCCTTCGTACCCTGGAAGGAAATTTTGTCCAGGACCAGGCCCTTGAAGTCGTCGATGTGCCAGCACAACTGCCACGTGGTGCCGGCGGAAAGTTTCCTGCTGACCAGGGAATCACCGGAGCAGTAGGTGGAGACCGCCTCGGCGGACGCCGGCCGCCCGGCCGGGCCCAGCGTGACCAGCAGCGCAGCGGCCACGGCGGCAAGTTTCCGCCTCACGACAACGTCCGGACGGTCCTGGCGGTCAGGTCCACGGCGAGGTTTCCGAAGTAGAGCCAGACGCCGTCGCGGGCCCGGCCCTGGAACGTGACGCACCGGTCGATCGCGCACGCCGCGCCGTCCCCGGTCGCCGGCGGGTTGAGCAGGGCGCCCGCGTTCACGTCGAGCTGCGCCGGGCTGGTCAGCTCACGTCCGGTCGCCGTGCGGTAGGCGCCGCGGATCGGCGCCGCGGCCGGCGAGCCGATCAGCAGGTGCAGCGCGTGGATCTTCTCGGTCTCCGACGGTGGCGCCTGCACGCCGCGGGCGCTGCGCTCGGTGACCGTGCCGGCGGCGAGGTCGACGACCTGCAGGACCTGGGCGTTCGCGGCGTAGTCGTAGGAGGTGACGGCGACCCGGCGCCCGGCCTGGTCGGCGGGGAGCGTGGCGGACAGGAACTCGTAGCCGGGCGAGCCGTCCACCCGCCGGCCCGGGTTCCGCTGGTGCCGCACCGCGAGCCACCGGGCGTAGCCGATCTCGCCGGCCGTCAGCGCGTCGAACGGCTTGCCGAGCCGTGCCGGGCGCCCGGTCGGCATCCCGGCCGGCAGCGGCGGGCGGGTCGCGGTCAGCGCCCGGCCGATCTGCTCCGCCTCGGCGATGCCGGCCGCGGCCGGCTCCGCCCGCACCTGGGCCGGACCGGTCAGCAGGTAGCCGCCGAAGGCCATCGCGCAGGCCAGCCCCATCAGACCCACCGGGGCGCGGACGGCCTGCCACCACGAGATCGTCTCGCCTGGTCGTTCTCGCATGCACTCTCCTCGTCGACCCTGCCTGAACAGGTCAAGTGTCGAAACTTCGAGGAGCAGCGGCCGCGAGCCGCGCGGGCATATCGCCTTATTTCATCACATAGAGATCATGCGAAGTGCAGTTCCGGATCGGTCACGTCGTCGGCGCGCAGCAGCTTCACGTCCGACTGGTAGTTCATCGAGGTCAGCCACGGCATGCGGTCGCCCTGGCGGGGCAGTTGGCCGACGGCCCGCCGGATGTAGCCGGCGCCGAAGTCCAGGAACGGCCGGGTCGGCATCGACGGATCGGCCACCTCGGGACGGCAGATGTCGTACCCCTGGTCCTGCATGTGTTTGAGCAGTCGGCAGAAGTGCTCGCAGAGCAGGCCGATCTTCAACGTCCAGGACGAGTTGGTGTATCCGATGGCGTAGGCGAAGTTCGGCACGCCGGAGAGCATCATGCCCTTGTAGGAGACCGTCTCGGGCAGCTTGACCTCGGCACCGTCGACGGTGACCGGCACACCGCCGAACGCCTGCACGTTCAGGCCGGTGGCGGTGACGATGATGTCCGCGTCGAGATGCTCGCCGGACTCCAGTTGGATTCCTTTTTCGGTGAAGCCGGCGATCCTGGCGGTAACCACCGACGCCTGGCCGCGACGAATCGCCTTGAACAGGTCGCCGTCGGGGACGGCACACAACCGCTGGTCCCACGGGTCGTACGGGGGATGGAAGTGCTCGTCCACCGGGAAGCCGGCGGGTAGCTGCCGGGCATTGACCCACCGGATGATCTTTCGCGCGGCCGACGGCCAGCGCCGGCAGAACGTCCAGACCGCCTTCTGCTGGGCGATGTTCTTGCGCCGGGTCCAGGCGTAGCCGCGCTCCGGGCCGAGGTACTTCTTGAGCGCGTTCGCGACCGGGTCCTTCCGGCCGACCGGCATGATGTAGGTCGGGGTGCGCTGCAGCATCGTCACGTGCGCCGCGTCGCCGGCCATCGCCGGGACGATGGTGACCGCGGTCGCGCCGCTGCCGATCACCACGACCCGCTTGCCGCGGTGATCGAGATCGTCCGGCCAGTGCTGCGGATGCACAATCGTGCCGCCGAACAGCTCACGACCGGGGAACTCCGGCGTGAAGCCCTCGTCGTAGCGGTAGTAGCCACTGGCACAGAAGATCCAGCCGCAGGTCAGCGTGATCCGCTCGCCGGTGTCGGCCCGCTGCACCTCGACGGTCCAGCGGGCGTCGCCGCTCGACCACGACGCGGCGAGCACCCGGTGGTGGAAACGGATGTGCCGATCCAGATCATTCTCGGTCACGGTCTCGCGCAGGTACTCCAGGATGCGCGGCGCGTCGGCGATCGACTGCTCGTCGCGCCAGGGCTTGAACTCGTACCCGAAGGTGTGCAGGTCGGAGTCGGAGCGGATGCCCGGATAGCGGAACAGGTCCCAGGTGCCGCCGGAGGCGGCCCGGGCCTCCAGGATGGCGAAAGTTTTCGCCGGAAGCTCGGTCTTCAAGTACCGCGCGGCGCCGATGCCGGAGATCCCGGCACCGACGATCAGGACGTCCATGTGCTCCACGCCGTCAAGGATCCGTCCCCGGGTCCGGTTGCGCTAGCGCGAAACGCACCATCATCATCGGATTCATGGTGCAGAATGTCGCCGCCTGGCCGGCCGTCCCGCCGCGGATCGCGGAACTCTTCCGGCTCGGCGCGCGGGCCGCGCTCGACCCGCCGGCCGACTGGATCGAGGGCCTGCACGCGGCGTCGCTCAGCGGCGAACGGATGCGCCCGGTCGCCGACGACCCGGTGCTGGCCGCGGCGGTCCGCCGCAGCAACCTGGCCAACCTGCGGCAATGGGCCGAGGCCAACGTCCGGCATCCGGGCCGGCGGGTGCCGGCGAACCTCGGGCCGGAAGTTCTCGAAACCGCGCGCGACATGGTGCGGCGCGGGCTCGATCAGCGGGCGCTCGACTCGTACCGGACCGGGCAGACCGTCGCCTGGCGGCGCTGGATGGAGATTTGTTTCGACCTCGGCGCGACGCCGGGCGAACTGCGGGCACTGCTCGACGTCTCGTTGCTGTCGATCTCGGCGTTCATCGAGGACACCATCGCGGCGGTGTCCGCGCGGATGGAGGTCGAGCACGCCGAGCTGACCCGTGGCGCCCACGCGGAGCGGCGAGCGGCGGTGACCTTGTTGCTGGAGGGCGCGCCGATCAGCCGGGCACGGGCGGAGGCGCAGCTGGGTTACCGGCTGACCGGCCCGCACACCGCGGCGATCGTCTGGACGACGTCCGCGTCCGCGCCCCTGGAAGCCGCCGCCGAGACCCTGACGCGGATCGCCGGCGCCACCCGTCGCCTGACGGTTCTCGCCGGCCCGACCGCATTGTGGCTCTGGTTGCCCGCCACTCTCACCAGGACGCCCGCCGCCGACGGGATCGATCCGGAGGTACGGGTCGCGATCGGCCGGCCGGGCAGCGACATCGCCGGTTTCCGCGGCAGCCACCTGGACGCGCTGGCCACTCAACGCATGCTGACCCGGCTCACGTCGGCGCAGCGGATCGCCCACTACCGGGACATCCAGTTGGCCGCGCTGCTCACCGCCGACCCGGCGCAGAGCGAGGAGTTCCTTGCCGAGACCCTTGGCGAGCTGCTGCACGCGGACGCGGAGACTCGCGAGACGGTGGCGGTCTATGTCGGCGAGCAGTGCAACACCCTGCGTACGGCGGAGCGGCTCTTCACGCATCGCAACACCGTGGTCCGCCGCCTGGCTCGCGCCGACCGGCTGCTCCCCCGGCCTCTCGCCGAGAACCTGCTGGCCGTGGCGGCGGCTCTGGAGATCCTGCGCTGGCGGGGCGAGAGCACTCCTGCTCGTCGCGGTCCCGCTCGTCCTCTCGAAAGCCGAATCGGCGATCAGCGGCCTTGAAGGAAATTTCCGCCGTCCAGGCAGGCCGCCGCCCGGCGGTCGCTCTGGCCTGCCACCGTCAAATCGGCGCTCTGGCGGACTGCCGCCGGACCCTCGCTCCGGCCGGCCGCCGTCAGACGGTCGCTCCGGCGGGCGGCCGTTCGACGGTCGCTCCGGCGGGCCGGCGTTCGCTCCGGCTGGCCGGCGTCAGACGCGGAAAGTGCCGACCAGGGTGCGCAGGTCGCCGGACATCTGCGCCAGCTCGGCCGCCGCGCGCTGGGCGTCGGCGACGTTCTCGTTGGTGAGGCGGGTGGCCGTGGCCAGGGCCTCGATCCCGTCGGCGATCTCGCGGACCCCGCCGGCGGCCTCGCTGACGCCGCGGTTCATCTCGCCGGTGGTCGCCGTCTGCTCCTCGACCGCGGCCGCGATCGTGGTCTGGTAGTCGCTGATCCGCGCGATGATCTCGCCGATCTCCCCGATCGCGGTGATCGCCGTGCCGGTGTCGGCCTGGATCGCGGCGACCCGGGAGCCGATGTCCTCGGTCGCCTTCGCGGTCTCCTGGGCGAGATCTTTCACCTCGCTGGCGACGACGGCGAAACCTTTCCCCAGGTCGCCGGCGCGTGCCGCTTCGATGGTGGCGTTCAGCGCCAGCAGGTTGGTCTGCTCGGCGATGCTGGTGATCAACTTGATCACGTCGCCGATCTCGGCGGAGGAGACACCGAGCTGTGTGACGGTCCGGTTGGTGCTTTCCGCCATCGACACGGCCTCGCCCGCCACCGCCGCGGCCTGGTTGGCGTTCTGCGAGATCTCCCGGATCGAGGCGCCCATCTCCTCCGAGCCCGCCGAGACGGTGTCGACGTTGCGGCGCACGTCCTCGGCAGCGGAGGCGACCGTGCCGGCCTGCGCGTTCGCCTGCCCGGCGTTCTCGGCGATCTGGCCGCTGGTGACCGAGAGCTGCTCGGCCGCGGCGGCCAGCGACTGCGAGGCGGTGCCGAGCGCCTCGACGGTGCCGCGCATGTTGGCGGTGGCCCGGTTCAGCGCACTGCCCATGGCGCCGACCTCGTCCCGCGACCGGACCACGACGATCCCGGTCAGATCCCCGCCGGCGACCTGGGCGAGGGTGTCGTTGACCGCGGCGAGCGGGCGGGTGATCCGGCGCACCGTAGCCCACCCGAGCAGCGCCGCGATCAGAAAACCCACGATCAAGATCAGAAACATGAGGGTACGGCTGTGATGGTAGGAGTCCGTGTTGGCCCGGGCGGCCGCGCCGGCACTGGTCGCCTCGTAGTCGCTCAACGCGTCGAACCCGGCGTTGATCCGGCCGACGATCGGCTCGGCGCTCGTGTTGTAGGCCGCCGCGTACACCGCGTTGTTGCTCGCCCGCGCGGCGGCGACCAGCTGCTTGTCCCGGACGTCGACAAGTTGCGTGAGCCCGTCGGTGATCTGGCCGACGGCGCTCTGCTGCGCGTCGGCCAGGCCGAGCCCGGCGTACGACTGGACACCCTGCGCGGCGAGGTCGTGCGCCGCGAGGGCCGCCTGCCGGAACCGCTCGGTATCGGCGTCGGCGACCGCGATGTTCATCCGGGCCAGGTCGAGCAGCTCATCGTCGAACGCACCCTGGGCGGCGGCGAGCGTCTGCGACGGCTGCAGGTTCTCCTCGTAGATCGCCCGGGCATGGTGGTCCGCGGCGCTCAGCCCGACCAGCCCGGCGACCGCCACCGCGACCCCGGCGAGCAGCGCCACGGCAACGGCGAAAGTTATCTTCACCCCGACCCGGAGGTCGCTGAAGAAGCTCAGAACGCCGGGACGACGCGGCTCGGCAGCAGGCAACGATGCCATCGCTGAGCTCCTTCCGTTTTCGGGACTCCGGTCGCCCTATCGGAAGATCCGTCCCCGGGCTGAGCCCGGCCGCCGTTTCGGCCCACCTCCGGCAGCCCTACCGATTTGTCCTACCAACCGGCCCACACCTCGTACCGCCTCGCCTCACACCGCCACACCTCACACCGCCACGCCCGTGGACCCGCCTCACCCCAGCCCTCGCCTCGCCCCGCCTCGCCCCGCCTCGCCCCGCCTCGCCCCGCCTCGCCCCGCCTCGCCCCGCCTCGCCCCGCCTCGCCTCGGCCCTCCCCGTTTCATCCTTCGATCCCCCTCGCCGCAGGATCAATCCGTTCAGCCTTCAGCCCATCGACCGACCCAGCCCGCGAATACCATCGGCGCGGTCGTTCGCGGTAGGCCGATCGATCCGTCGGCGTCTCAGGCGGGGTCAGTGGCTGAGCGGCGCCCTTCGAGCCGGGCCTGTTCGAGCAGGCGGTGAAGGCGCGCTCGACGTTGACGGATAACCCGGCGCAGCAGCAGGAGCAGGCCGATCGCTGCTCCCAACAGCAGCAACTGCGGCCACGGCATGACCCAGGTCGTGACGGTCGCGGCTGCGCCGGCGAGCGCGGTTGCGTCAGCAGCTGTGGTGTTGGCTGCGTCAGCGGATGCAGCGGTGGCTGCGCCATCGGCTGTAGTGGTGGCTGCGGCCGCAGTGGCCGGGACGAGGCTCAGCGTTGTGCGGACACGACCGACTGCCCAAACCTTGGTGATCTCGGCCTGGATGGTGCGGGTGTTGCCAGGCAACATCGGGCCGAGGTTCGTTTCGGTGGCCGTGCTGCCGAACGGGGTGGAAACTTTCACCCGGGCTTGGCCGTCCACTTGGATGTTTCCGCTGTTGATCGTTGTGTAGGAAATCTCCATCCGGCCAGGGCGCAGCGGATTCCAGGAGCGCTTGTAGTGCACGCTGACGGAAGTGGCGGAAAGTTCCCTTCGAACGGCGCCGCTGGCTCGTAGGAGTACCCGGAAGCCGACGCGGCTCTCGACCTGGACCGTGCCGCTGTTACTGAGAACCGTGGCGGCGATCCCGGCCGGGTGATCACCCGGCGCAGCGCCCTGGGGCACGGTGATGGTGAAAGGCACCAACGCTGTCGCCTTCGCGGCGACGGAAATTTTCGCCGGCACCTTGATCCAGGTTCCGCCGTCCTTCGACGGAGTGCTCGACGGAAGCATGTTGAAGCGACCATTTTCGGTCAGGTAGCCGTCGGCAGCCTTCAGCGCGAACGTCCCGGCGACGTCGCTGAAGTTCCGCACGGCCAGGTACTCGGTGACCTGCTGGCCCGGGTCGAGGGTGCGCTCGATCCAGCGACGCCCGTCCGGGCCGGCAGCAGTGGCCGGCTGCACGGTCCAGGTGAGGGAGGCAGGCGCGGCAGCCACGGTCGACTCGACCCGCCAGGCAGGGAAGGCGGCGACGGAAGCGACGGCCCGGGCACGCGAGGCGGCCACGGCAGCGACGGCTCGGGCACGCGTGGCAGGTGTGGCAGCAGTAACCGGCTCGGCCGCCCAGGCATACGGGGCAGGTGCAGCGGCGACGGCCGGCTCGACCGCCCTGGTGAGGGAAGCGGGTGCGGCGGTCGCCGCCGTGGGCTCGGCACCGATGCCGAGCGCCGCGACGACAACCGCGAGGAGCAGCCGTTTCATTCGAACAGCGAGAGGGTCAGGGTGGAATGGTAGGAACCGGCGGCGACAGCGGCCGGAGCCCGCAGGAACAGGTTCGCGTCGACCGAGTAGGCGCCGCCGGTCACCGTCGCGGAGTCGTATGTGGAGACCAGCAACTCCTGGTCGGTGAGGCCGACGTTGTTCCCGGGCTGGGTCGGATCGTCAAGAACGGTCACGACCTCCTCCCCCTCGGTCACCTCACCGGTGCTGCCGCCGTTGATCAGGCGCGGTTTCCAGCCGAGGTTGCCGGCCGAGATCGGTGCCTGGCCGGCGTCGCCGGTGAAGTCGCTGGAGCTGCCGAGCACCGCCCAGCTCGAGCCGGCGGGAATTTCCGCCGCGGTCCGGGTGTCGGTGACGGTCACCGTCGGCAGCGTGCCGGTGAACTGCCGGACCAGCAGGTCGGAGCCGTTCTCCTTCAGACTGACGGCGTTGCCGGCGACGGTCAGTGCGAGCACGCCGGGCTCCTTGATCTCGGTGATGTCCACGGTCACCTGGACGCCGGCGGTGTCACCGGGATCGGCGAGCGCCGCGGCCGGCAGGCCCACCGCGACGGCCACGGTCGCGGTCAGCGCCACGGCCGCGGGGCGGAACATTCCACCGCCCGGCCGGTCGATGCGAGGTTGGATGCGGGGTCTCATATCAGCTCCTAGCAGGTGAGGGCGGGATAGGCGGCGGTCACGGAACTGGATCCGGACCGTGCGGTGGCGGTGCCGGCCGGGACCGACCCGGCGCGGACCGGAAAGGACTGGTAAGCATTCGCGCCGGGGGCAACCGAAGGAAAATTTCTGCTTCCGTACGGCGTCAGCAACGTGACGTCGAGCGCCGAGCTCCCCTCGTTGCCGGCCTGGACCGCGACATACGCCTTCCCGGCGATGCACCTGGCCTGGGCGGTGACGGTCACCGGGGCCGATGCCTCGTCGGCGAGAACCCGCCATTCGGTGACAGCGACCGCGGAGTAGGTGCTCCCGTTCCCGTTGGCGCTGATCGTCGCCCGCAGCCGGGACGTCGTGACCGGGTCGAACGTGACCTGGTTGAAGGCGGTGCTGCTGGTGCCGTACGCGGAGGCGCCGCTGACGTCCTGCCACGCCGTGCCGTCCCAGTACTGCAGCTTCCAGCCGTCCGGCTCGGCGACCCCGTCGCCGGTGCCCCGGTCCGAGTCGCGCCAGAACTTGAGCTCGGCGCTGGTGATCCTGATCGGACGCGCCCAGTCGTACTGGATCCACTGCGTGGCCGGGCGCGTGCCGGACCAGGTGCCCCAGATCTGCGCCTGCGCCGGGTTCGCCGGGTCGGCGTCGTCGTTGAGCGCGGCCACGCTGTTCCAGCCCGCGGTGTACGACGCGGTGGCCGTCCCGATCGGCCCGACGTTGCCGGTCAGCGGCGCGGACAGGTCAGCCGGGACAGTGACGCTCTTACTGGTGGCGACGTTGCCGGCCCGGTCGGTGGCCCGGTAGGACACCGTGTGCCTGGCCGCATCCGGTGCCGTGACCGGGCCGGCGTAGGTCTGCCAGGCGCCGGTGTCGATGGCGTACTCGATCCCGGACAGCCCGGAGGTCGCATCGGTCCCGGTGACCGTCACCGCGCGGTCGTCACCGACGGCGGCGCTGGTGGTCGGCGCGGTGGTGTCGATGTCGACCGGCAGGTTCGCGGCTGTCGAGACGTTGCCGGCGCGGTCGGTCGCGGTAGCGGTGACGGTGTGCCTGCCGTCCCCGGAGACGGTCACGTCCGTGTAGCGGACCGGGTTCGCGACGACCGGCTCGCCGCCGTCCACCTTGGTGGAAAGTTTCATCCGGCCGCCGCGGTCGTCGGTGGCAGCCGCCCGGACCTTCACCGCGGAGCGGAACCAACCGGCGGTGCCGGCGCTGCCGCTGGGCGTGAGGGTCAGTGCCGGCGCGGTGCTGTCGCCCTCGGTGTCCTCCGGCGAGATGACCGTGACCTGCGCGGAGATCTGGGCGGCGGCGTAGCCGAGCACAGTGCCCCGGACGGTGAGGTGCCCGGGTGCGGCCACATCGGCGGCGGTGACCGGGTCCCAGTAGACCGGCACCTGAAGAATGTCGCCGTCGTAGGAAACCGCCACCGTGGCGGGCAGCTCCGTCTCCCCGACCTCGACGGTGACCGCCGGCGAGCTGATCGACGACGGTTGGGCGGAAAGAACCTTCCATTCCTCGACCGCGACCGCCGAGTACGTACTCCCGTTGGTCGACGCGTCGAAGACCGCCCGGACCTGCGTGGTCGTCACCGGATCGAAGGTGGTGCTCTGCAGGCCCTGGGTGCCGGTCGGATAGCCGGACGCGTTGGCGACGTCCGCCCACTTCGCGGCGGTGGGGTCCCAGTACTGGATGCGCCACTTCGTCGGCGCGGCCACACCTACCCCGCTGCCCTGCGGCTGATCGTTCCAGAAGTCGATCTGCGAGCCGCCGATCCGCATCGGCTGGTCCCAGGTGTACTGGACCCACTGCTGCGCCGGGTTGCTGCCGGTCCAGGTCCCCCACATGTCCGGCGGCAGCGGGTTGGCGCGCACGATCTCGTCGTTGAGCGCTTTCACCCAGTACTGCGTCGGCACCGGGTCGTTGGAAACCGTTACCGCCGCCTCCTGGGCGATGTTGGGCCGCGGGGTGCGATCGCGCTGCTTGACCGGTGTCTGCACGACCTGTTTCATCCGCGGCGGCGACTGGGTGTCGTCCCACTCGACCTTGTCGATCGCGACCGAGCGGCGGAAATGTCCACCGCCGACGGCGTCCGCGGTGTGGTAGGTGAGGTACCACTGCCCGTCGAACTCGACGATTCCCGGATGGCTGGTGGTCGACGAGACCGGCGTGAGCACGGTGCCGCGGTAGGTCCACGGGCCCTGCGGCGCCGGGGCGGTCGCGTAGGCGATGCAGGCGTGGTAGTTCGCCGGCGTGCACGCCGAGGCCGGTCCGGCGTTGTTACCGGCGTAGGCCAGGTAGTACGTGCTCCCCCGCTTGAAGATCCACGGCGCCTCGAAGTAGCCGGGCAAGCCGGTGATCGACGTCTGGGTGCCGACCGGGGTCCTCATGTCGGCCTGCAGTTCCAGGTATCTGAGCTGCCCGAATGTCCCCCAGTAGAGGAAGACCCGCTGACCCTCGACCAGGATCGTCGGGTCGATGTTCTGGATCGTGTTGGCGGTCGGCACCCGCTGCGAGATCAGCGGGCCGCCGAGGTAGTCGGTCCACGGCCCGGTCGGGGTGCTCGAGACGGCGACGCCGATGGCGAACTTGTCGGCGGCGGTGCTTTCCTTCTCGCTGACCGGGACGTACCAGTAGAACTTTCCGTCAGGTCCTTGGACGACCTGGCCGGCGTAGGCGCGCCCGGTCGAGGCCCAGGCGAAGACATTCTCCGGACGCATGAGCGAAGGAAAATGCGACCATTCGCCTGCGGCGACATTTCCGGTACGGAACGCGCCCCACTCGTTCATGACGAAGTCGTTGACCGCGGGTCCGGCCTCGTCGTGCCCGGTGTAGATGTACAGCTGGCTCCCGGCCACGAGCGGCGCCGGGTCGGCCGAGTAGTAGCTGCCGTCGGCCAGGATCGGATTGCCCTGGTGCGTGAAGGTGATGGAATCAGCAGCAAGCGCCGCCCCGGCCGGCACGGCGAAAATTCCCGCCGCGACCAGCACGGCGACAACCGCGCTGCGAATGGCTCTCATCGTGCTGATCTCCTCGGGGACAGAAGCGGCGCCCAGCGGGGTGGGACGCGACGGACAGCCGTAGGAACGAGTTCGGATGGGGCTGGCACGAAGCGCGCCGGGCGACGCGACGTGCGCGGCACCGGACGCAGCCGGACGGGGTCAGAAGGCGATGGCAGTGGCTGGGTCGCCCGGCGATGAGCGGTGCGAGCAGTCGGTGGCCGACGGCGCGGCCGGATCGCTGGTCGGCAAGGGTCGGTCACGAGTAACTGCAGGTCAGCGCTGCCACCGGGCGGTCCCGCTGGGCGACTGACGCTCGGCAACAAACGGTTGTCGGCAACCGCATCGCAGCTGGTGGTGAACGCGGACGGGGAGGTGAGCGGTGGCGGCGCCCCGAGGGGGTCGAGGACGCCGCCACCTGATCAGGAACAGCTGATGGCGCCGTATGGGGCCGTCAGTGTCTCCGTGGTCGAGCCGCTCGTGACCGTCACCGTCGCCGCGCCCGCCTGGATGACGGCCGTGCGGCTGTTGAACGACTGGTAGGCGGCCTTGCCCGGGGCGATCGCCGCCGCCTTCCGCGAGCCGTAGGACGTGCTCAGGCCTATCTCCAGCGACTTGTCGTCCGCGTTCACGGCGTTGACCGCGACATACGCCTTACCGGCCAGGCACTGCGTCTTCGCCTCGACGTTCACCTTGAACTGCGGCTGCGGCATGCCCGGGACGTCGTAGACCTCCCACTCCTGCACCCCCGGAGCGCCCTTGCCCTCCTCGGTCCCGCTGGCCGTCAGCAGCGCCCGCAGCTTGGTCGTGGTGACGGCGGAAAAATTCACCGTGTTCCACGCCGTGGCCGACGTGCCGTAGGCGGAAGGTTCCGCCACGTCCTGCCAGGTGCCGTCGGCCGCCCAGTACTGCAGCTTCCACGACTGGGGTGGCGCGACCCCGGCGCCCGAGTCGTCGAGGTCCTGGGTGAACCAGATCCGGCTGTGGTCGACGGTCACCGGCGACCCCCAGTCGAGCTGGATCCACTGCTCACCGACCTGCGGCCAGGTGTTCCAGACGTCGGTGTTCGGCCCGGTCGCGCCGGTCGGCTGGACGCCGTCGGCGAGGTTGTCGGCGGTGAGCCAGCCCGGCGTGTAGGACGCGGACGCCGTGCCGGTCCGGGCCACGTTCACCGGCGCCTGCCCGGCCGCCACGTCCAGACTGCCCTCGGTGGAGACGTTGCCGGCCAGGTCGACCGTCCGGTAGCCGACCGTGGTCGCCGCCGAGCCGATCGGCACGCCGCCGCTCGCGGCGGTCCAGTCCTGGGTGACGACGCCGCCGACGGTCAGCCGGTACTGGGCGGCGCCGATGCCGGAGAGCGCGTCGGTCCCGGTGATGGTGACGGTCCGGGTCGCGGCGTTCAGCGCGGCGTTCGCGGTGGGCGCGGTCCGATCAATTCTGACGGTACGGTCGGTGACCGCCGAGACGTTGCCGGCGTCATCGGTGGCCCGCCCCTTGACCGTGGTGGAACCTTCCGTCGTCACGGTGACCGGCGCGGTGTAGTTCTGCCAGTCCCCGGTGCCGACGGAAACCTCCAGCTTCGGGCTGTCGTCGCGGTTGTCGGTGGCGCTGACCGAAACCTTCACGTCGGTGCGGGCCCAGCCACTGGCCGGATCGGGATCCAGAGTCACCGCGGCGACCGGTGGCGAGCTGTCCGAGGGCCCGCCGGCCCCGACCGTGACGGTCGCGGTGGCCGGCTTGTCCGTGCCGGCAACGGTTCCGGCCACGTCGAACGTGCCCGCGGCGGAATATTTCGCCGGATCGATGGTGGCCCAGGTGACCGCGATCCCGCTCTGGCGCGACCCGTCGTTGTAGCCCACCGTCACCCCGGCGGGGAGCACCGGCGCAACGCCGACCGCGGTGGCGACCGCCACCGGGTCGACCGTGTTGATCTGCACCGGATCGCTGCCCCGGACCCAGACGTGTGCGGTCGCGGTCAGCGTGGTGCCGGCCACGAAGCCGGCGACGGTGAAATCTCCCACCGCCTTGACCTGGTCGGCGGAAACTGTCCCCCACGCGACCGCCATCGGCAGCCGGGCGCCGTCCGCGTAGGTCACCTCGACCGTCGCGGGCAGCGTGGGCAGGACGCCGACCTGGGTACGCGCGTCATATCCGGCGATCGACGAGGCGGCCGAGGCGAACACCCGCCATTCGGAGACGCCGACCGCGGAGTACGCGGTCCCGGCCGCGTTCGGCAGCGCGTTGAACGTGGCCCGCAGCCGGGTGGTGGTGACCGGGTCGAACGACACCTGGTTGGTGCTGCCCCGGACCGCCGGATCGAACCCGTTCGCACCGGTCACGTCCTTGAAGGTGGTCCCGTCCCAGTACTGGAGTTTCCAGGACTTCGGGACCGAGACGCCGCTGCCTCCGGTGGTGCTGTCCGACCAGAAGTCGATCGAGGCACGGTCGACGCGCACCGCGGACGGGAAGTCGTACTGCAGCCAGCGGGTCGCCGGCTCGCTCCCGGTCCAGGTGCCCCACAGATCGGTCTGCGCGCCGCCGGTGAACAGCGCCGGCTTGCCGTCGTTGACCGCGCCGACCGCGTTCCAGCCGGCCGTGAAGCTGGCCGACGCGGTGGCGGTGGCCGCCACGTTGATCTGCCCCTCGGCCAGTGCGGTGCCGTTGACCACGACGTCCTGGTACGCCGTCTGGTCCCCGCTGGTGACGCTCAGCCGCAGCGTGTAGCGGCCGGACTTGGTGAACCGGGCAACCGTGGTGGGCGTGCTCGCCGGGTCGAAGGCGACCGCGCCGCCGTCCGGGGCGTCCACAACGGACCAGGCCACGGTCAGGTTCCCGCCGGGGTTCCCGTCGTCCTGGGCGAGCCCGATCAGGCGGGCGGATCCGGCCTGGTTGTAGCTCGAGTCGAGCCACGCGTCGGCCAGGGGCGGCTTGTCGCTCGCGGCGGGCGCGGCAACGCCCGTACCGTAAGCCTGGATTTCTTTGATTCCGGTTTTGGCCCCGGGCGCGTGCTGGACGGTGATCCGCAGCTTGGTGGCCTTCAGCGACGGGAAGCGGATCCGGTTGAGGTTGCCGCGCGGGTAGGCCGGGCTGCGGCTCTGGCCGGGCACGGTCTTCCAGCCGTCGCCGTCGTCGTAGCCGACCGTGAACTGCGCGGGTGGCGCGTAGCCGGCGACGGTGGCGCTGGTCGAGGTGTTGTAGAAGTACACGCGCACGTCGTCGATGTCGCGTTCGCCCTGCAGATCGAGGTCGATCGCGTCGGTGGCGTTCGGTGAGCCGGCGGTGCCCCAGAACGGCTCGTTGACGGTGGTGCCGTCGACCGCGCCCTGCGGTGCCCGGCCCGCGGCCGAGAAGGTGGCGGTGGCCGGGCGGCCCTGGGCGACGTCGGCGCTGCCGGTGCTTTCCGGCGCGATGTCGGCGCCCGCCTTCGCCATCACGTCGACGATCCGGTCGTCGGCCGCGAACCGCACGTCGGCCGGCGCCTTGACGGAAATTTTCGCCGTGGACGTGACGGTCACCCCGGCGGCCGCCTGAACCTCGCCGGTGGCCGGGTCGTAGACGAGTTTGCCCAGCTTGTCGGCGGTGAAGGCGAGCTTGCCGTCGAGGTAGACCGAGTAGCCCTCGGGGACGTCGGCGCCGTAGTGGCGGGTGCCACCGGGCTTGTCCCAGACGATCGTCAGGTCCTTGTCGCGGTAGCGGATGTTGTTGGCGGTGAAGTGGTCCCAGCCGATGTCGATCGGGTCGAGCTCCACCTTGGCGTCGTCGCGCGGGCGCAGGCCCATCGCGTCCTCGATCATGGTGAAGTTGGTGGCGCCGAGGATGGTGTGGTGGATCCACGAGCGGTAGTCGACGCTCCCGCCGTTCGCGGGTGAGCCGTCGGCCCAGAACTCGTTCTGGTCCGGGTACCGGTTGTCGCCGTTGCCCTGGTACTGGGCCCAGGCGTTCCAGTAGAGCAGCTTCTTGTACCACTCGGCGTCGATGTACTGGTTCGGGTAGTTGCGCAGCACCGAGGAGAGCATCCGGAACGTCACGGTCGAGTTGATGATCGAGAAGTTGTTGCTGCCGGGCTCACCGGCGGCCGCCGCGGCGGCCTTGTCGGCCTGGTTGGCCGTGGTGAACGGGAAGATCGGGTACTGCGTGTCGTCGGCGAACAGGCGCAGCGCCTCGACGTAGGGCTGGGTGTAGTCGGCGTCGCCGGGCTTGGGCATCAGGCCGACCGAGAACGGGTAGTAGTTGTTGATTTCCTTCCACGGGACCAGTTCGTTGGAGGAAACCAACCGGTGCTTGAGCAGGTTGCCGTCCAGGCCCATCTGGTCCGGGGCGCTGCGCTTGGGTTCCCACAGGTACTTCAGGACCGCGGCCTTGATGCTCGCGGCGAAACTTTCCATCTCGGCGGCCTTCGCGGTGTTCCCCGCGGTCCGGTAGGCGTTCGCCGAGGCGAGCGCGTTTGAGTAGAGGTAGGCGTTCTCGGTGCGGTCCATGTAGCCGGGTTTCCAGTGGAACGACACCGCGTCGGCGTCGTTGCCGGTCATCGCGCCCCAGTTGTACTCGATCAGGCCGTTGCCGTCGAAGTCGTAGGCCTGCTGCAGTCCCTTGACGTCGTTCTCGGCGTACCTGGCCAGGTTGCCGGCGATCGCCGCCGGCCCGCCGTGCAGCTGGTAGGACCGCCACGCCGCCTCGGAGATGTACTCGGTGTAGCTGTTGGACCAGTTCGCCGGGTCGCCGGGGTTGTCGACGTATTTGGAACTTTTCGCCACCTCGCCGGCGGACACCCACGGGCCATAGGAGTAGACCGGGTCGCGGAAGTACTTGAGGTCGTCGACGAACATGCCGGTGGTCAGCACGATCGCGTTGTTGTAGCCGAGCACGCCCTCCATCGACGTCGGGAACTGGTAGTCGTTGCCGGGCAGGTCGGCGTCGAGGAAGTTGTAGCGCATCAGCCACCAGCGGTAGAACAGCGTCTTGTCGATGTTGTTCTCCGGCGTGTCCAGGTAGGGCACGTTGTCGGCCCACCACCGGTTGTAGGCCGTGACGTGCTCGGAGTACGCCGCGCCCGGCGTGAGATCGCGGTAGTGCTCGTACTCGGTCCCCGCCCCCGGGTTCTCCCTGGTCACGAAGCCGAGCTGCACCTTGGTCCGGGCGGTTCCCTCGGCCGGAACCGCGACGGTACGGCGCAGCGTCCCGTCCACCGGCGCGAAGCCGTCCCCGGAGAACCGCGGGAAGACCGTGGTCAGCTGGTTGAACGCACGGGCCGCGCCGGTGAGCTCGTTGCCGTCGGCCGCCGTCTTGGCGAAGGAAGATGTCGCCGTCAGCGTGACGTCCTTCGCGGACCCGGTCGTGCTGGTCAGGTCCAGGCCGGTGACCGCGACATTGTCGTCGGTGAGGTACTTGGTCTCCACCACCTTGAGCCCGCCGCCGGTGAACACACCGCGCCAGTAGCTCGGCGTCTGCTTGCGCTGCGCGGCGTCCTCGGCGAGCGACACGTCGGCGCCGCCGACCGAGGCGGTGATCGTGTAGGCACCCTGTCCGCCGGCGATCGTCTCGATGTAGGCGACCTCGCCGCCGAACCCGAGCGTGCCGGGCTGGTGGGTCTTCATGAACACCGCGCGACCGCGGCTGAACAGGTACTGGTTCGCGTCGCCGTTGGAGCCGCCGGGCGCGTTGCCGGTGCGGGCCAGCATCCGGTCGATCCAGAAGTCGTCGTCGGTGCTCGATCCGGCGCCGGCCGCGACGTCGGCGTCGAAGATCGCCTGCAGCTGGTTGCGGACGTGGTAGCCGGTGCGCTCGTCCGGCACCGGGTCAGCGGCGCCCTTGAAGGTGGGATAGGGGGTGTCGGCGTTCGGCGCCGCGTCCGCGGCCACCGGCGACAGGACGGTCAGCAACAAACCTGCCGCCACGACCAAAGGAAACTTTCTCACCGATAGGCCCTTCCGGCGGCTGCGGAGACTTCGGAGATTTCGGTACGGCTGAGCAGACCGCTCTTGGACCACACGCGGGCGGTGGAGTTGACCGCTCGCTCGAAGGCCCGCCGGTCGGCGAACGGCGCGCCCGCCCAGAGCCGGTCCAGGAACGTCGTGCCCGCGGAGTCGGCGCGGTTGGGGACGCCGGAGTCCTGGCCGTCGAAGACGATCCGTGGTTCCGCGCGGCGGAAGTACGCGTGGTAGGCATCGGTGTCGCCGGAGTGGAACGGCGTGAACCCGCCCGCGACCGGGGTCAGGTCGCCGGACAGCGGCAGCGACGAGTACCAGGACCGGGACACGTAATCGGTCTGCGCCGACTTGGCGATCAGCGCGATCGGGCCGTTCATCAGGGCTTGCAGGGTCGGGTCGTCCAGGGCCTTCTCGACGTGCAGCGCATAGGGGAAGGAAATCTCCACCCGGTCGCCGGAACGCCAGGTCCGCGCGAGACTGAGGTACCCGTCGGAGCCGCATCCGGACGCCTTCACCGCGCGGCCGTTGATCTTCACGGCGAACCCGGCGGCGGCCCAGGACGGCACACGCAGCCGCAGGTCGAGCCGGCCGTGGCCGGTGATGGTCAGCGTGCTGCTCTCGGCGCGTGGATAGTCACCGGCCTGGGTGACAGTGAGGCCGCGCGCTTTCCAGTCCAATGTGGACGGTATGTACAGATTGACGTAGAGCACGTCGCCACGGGGTGAGGCGAAGTAGATGGAGTCCTGGTACTTGGTGTGGTTCTCCAACCCGGTGCCACCACAGCAGGTACCGATGTTGCCGTAGTCGCGGCGGGCACCGGGACCGACCGGCACCATGTAGGTGACCAGCGGGTTCGTGGTGCTCTCGGCGTCCCGGCGGGACGCGAGGATCTGGTTGACCAGCGCCTTCTCGTAGTAGTCGAAGAAGTCCGCGTCCGGCGCGTGCAGGAACAGGTTACGCGCCACCTTGAGCATGTTGTACGCCGCGCAGGACTCGGCGTTCGTGCTGGTCACGATGGTCGCGGCGATCGCGTCGCGCTTGCGGAACACCTCACCCTGGCCGGTTCCGCCGTGCACGTAGGTGCGGTGCGGCACGACCATGCCGAAGAAGTTCTTCGCCGCCGTGCGGTAGTCCCGGCCGTCGCCGTTCTCGTACATCCGCAGGTAGCCGAGGAACTGCGGGATGTGCTGGTTGGCGTGCCGACCGTCGAGGGCGTCGGTGCTGGCCACGCACGCGGCGAGCAGCGCGGTGTTGTCGAAGCAGCGGGCGGTCTGAAGGAACTTTTCGTCGCCGGTGAGGGCGAAAAGATCCGCCATCACCTCGTTCATGCCGCCGTACTCGCCGGCGATGTAGAGCGCCCACATCCGGTCGAGCTGTTCGCGGGGCAGCACCGACAGGCGGCTGTGCACCCAGTCGCCCATGCCGCGGGCGATCTCCAGGGCGACCGCGTTGCCGGTCAGGGTGTGCGCGTCCAGCAGGCCCCGCATGATCTTGTGGCAGGTGTAGTAGGGCGCCCAGATCGCCGGGTAGGTCGTGTACTGCTCGAGCTGGATGAACTGCGTTTCCGGGTACGCCGCGAGGAAGCCGGCGTGGCTCGGGCCGGGCGCGCCGCCCGGGCCGGTGACGACCGCCGCGTCCCAGTGCCGGCCGGAGGAGTCCGCAACGACGGTGCCGGACGTCTCGTCGAACCGGTACCAGGCAAGGTTTCCGTGCACGCCGTCATCCGCGGCCGGGGCGGCGCTGCCGCCGCCGGCTGAAACGGCCGCCGGGGTGGCGCTCCCGGCGCCGACTGAAGCGGCGGCCAGGGTGGCGCTCCCGGCGCCGACTGAAGCGGCGGCCAAGGTGGCGCTGCCGGCACCGGCCGGGATGGCGGCTGAAGCGACGGCCGAAGTGCGGCTCCCAGCGCCGCCTGAGGTGGTGCCCGGGGCGTTGCCGGCGCCGCCTGAGATGACGGCCGGGGCGATGGCGCTGCCGGCACCGGTTGGGGTGGTGGCCAGGGTGGTGATGTCCGCCGCGGTCAGGGCGCGGTCGAACAGGTGGAACTCGTCGACGGTGCCCTTGAGCAGGGCGTCGCCGTACTGGGAGCGGCCGATCCAGTTGTTCTTCGGGGCGCCCAGGTCGGCCGGCGTCAGGGTCATCGCGGTGTTGGTGCCGGCAACCGCGCCGTCCACGTACAGGGTGCCGACACCGCCGCCGAGGGTGACCGCCAGATGGACCCACTGGTTCTCCGGCAGCGGCGTGGTCCCGCTGATCCGCTGCTCGTTGCCGCTGCCGCCGGTGGTGATGGCGAATCGTGGTCCGCTGCCGGCGTCCACGGTCAGGAACATGTTGACCGTGGTCCCGGTGCCGAAGTCGAAGACTCTCGACCAGGTGCGGAGCTCGGAAAGCTGCACCCGGATCGCGATGGTGATTTCTTTCAACCCGTCGACGGTGGCGTCCGGCAGGCCGACGTACTGGCCGTCGCCGGAGAGCACCAGCCCACCGGCCCAGGTCGGCGCCGGTGGCGGCGTGCCGGGCACGCCGACCTGCGCGGTCCACGTGTCCTGGCACTGCTTGAGCGCGCCCACGACGTAGTCGAGCTTGTCCTTGAAGACGGCCTCACCGGTGCCCGCCCATGCCTGGGCCAGCATCGAGATGAAGTGCCCGCTGTAGTGCCCGCGCAGGTTGCCGGTGGCGTCATCCCACCCGCCGGGCGGCTGGGCGCCGAGAGTGTCCAGGCCGGCGGCGGCCCGGAAGTTGCTGAGGATCCGATCCGCCGGGTAGGCGCGGGCGTAGGCGAGGATCCGGTCGCGCTTCTCGGTGAAGATGCTCGGCTGCAGAGTGACCTGGTCGAGGTTGAACGGCACCGCCCGCCAGGAGGACGGAACGGGCAGGCCGTTGACGCGGGGGCTGGCGGCCACACCTGCGGAAGCAAGACCTGGGGAGGCGACCGCGGCGGAAACATTCACCATCGAACCGGCCACGGTGGTGCCGGCGACGACGGCCGCGGACTGCATCAGCCGACGACGGGACATCGAGTTGTCGATCATTGTCTGGGAATCACCTTTCGGACGTTAAGGGCATCCAGACGCGCATGGTGGACGGTCCGCGGCGGGCCCACCGGTGGTAGGGCCGCAGCGGAATCTTCAGCAGGGGCCCGGTCCCGGGGGCGGCGGCCACCGGCTGGTACGGCCAGTCGTGATCGGCCGGGGTCGCGGAGCGGCAACCCACGACGACCGCGCCGTCCCGGTCGACCGGCTCGGTGTGCGGGTCCAGGCGCAGGGACCCGAAGTCGACGCCCCGGGGCACGTCGACGGACTCCAGGCAGTAGACGACCGGGCCGCGCACGAGAGCGACCTGACCCCGTACCGAATCGATCCGGTCGTCGGCAGCGACCAACCGTGGGCGGACCGGGAGCTGGAGCACCAGCGTGTCGCCGGCCGTGAAACGGCGCCGGGACTGGACCAGACCGCGGGTGATCGCGAGACCGTCCAGGGTGGCTCCGGCGGCCCAGTCCGGTACCCGCAGCGACAGCGTCCATGGCGTGTCCGGGCTGGTCACGACGCGGATCGTGATGCGCCCGTCGGCCGGGTACTCGGTGTCGATCTCCAGGCCGATCTCGCGGCCGTCGGGCAGCGTGGTGGTGATGCTCGACGGGGTGTACTGGTGGATCTGCACGCCGTCGTCGTCGGTGGTGGCGACGTAGGCGGCGAGGCTGGCGAAAGTTCTCGCCAAGTTGGTCGGGCAGCAGGAAACCTCGAACCAGGAGGCGCGCAGGGTGGACGCCGCGCGCGGCACCTGGGTGTCGGCGGACGGCTCGGTGCCGAGAACCCGCTGGTGCAGGGTGTTGGCGTAGAAGAACCGGGTGCCGTCGTCGGCCGGCGAGGTGGCGATGACGTTGAACAGGATCCGCTCGATCAGGTCGGCGTAGCGGGGGTCGCCCTGCGCGAGCAGCAGCCGCCAGGCCAGCATGACCGAACCGACGCTGGCGCAGGTCTCCGAGTAGGCGCGGTCCGGCGGAAGAAAGAAATCTTCGCCGAACGCCTCGTCCTGATGCCGCGACCCGATGCCGCCGGTCAGGTAGGTACGCCGGGCCACGGCGTGGCGCCACTGCCGGGCGACCGCGCCGAGCAGCTCGCCGTCGCCGGTCTCCACCGCGACGTCGACGGCGCCCGCGGCGAGATAGACGGCGCGCACGGCGTGCCCGCGCAGCGACGTGGCCTCGCGGATCGGCACGTCGTCCTGGAAGTACGCCCGGCCGAACTCGATGTCGGCCAGCGTCTTGTGCCCGCGCCGGTTGACGAAAAGTTTCGCCTGGTCGAGGTAGCGGCGGTTGCCGGTGACCCGGTAGAGCTCGGCGAGCGCCGGCTCGATCTCGGCGTGCCCGCAGACCGAGGCGATGCCGCCCGGGCCGAAGACGTCGCAGACGTGGTCGGCGGCGCGCACCGCCGCGGCGACGAGTTCGTCGTCGCCGAACGTGCGCGCCGCGGCCACCCCGGCTTGGATGAAGTGGCCGAAGGAGTAGAGCTCGTGGCCCCATTCCAGGTCGGTGTAGCGCGGCTGCTGACCGGGCCGCCCGAAGTTGGTGTTGAGGTAGCCGTCGGGCTGCTGGGCGGCCACGACCCGGGCGACGATGCGCCGGTACCGCTGCTCCACCGCGGGGTCACGGGTGCGGCCGTACTCCCAGGCCATCGCCTCGAGGAACTTGTAGACCTCGGTGTCGGAGAATTCCCGCCCGCTGCGTTCCTCCGGCGGGGCGGAGAAATTGTTCAGCCAGCCGGCTTTCTCCAGCCAGTACTCGATGTGGGCGAAACTTTTCGCCCGGTTGGTCTGCTGGCGCTGCCGCCAGAAGCCGTCGCGCAGGGTCACCTCGCGCAGGCCCAGCGGTCGCAGCCGGCCGTTTCCGGGCGCGGCGGGGGTGCCGCCACGCTCGATCCAGGTCCGGGACTCCGCGGTGGTCAGTGCTTCTTCAATGGTCACGTTGACGATCAGCCCTTGAGTGCGCCGGACATGAAGCCGCGGACGTAGTGCCGCTGCAGTGCGAGGAACAGGACGATGCAGGGAAGCGCGAGCACGACCACGCCGGCTTCGGTGGCGCCGTAGTCGACGATGCCCATCACCTGCTGGCGCATGTTGGCCACGGCCAGCGGGAGGGGCAGCTTGGCGGAGTCGCTGATCAGGACCAGCGGGGTGATGAAATCGTTCCAAGCGGCCAGGAACGCGAACAGCCCGACGGTGATCAGGCCGGGTTTCACCGCGGGCACCAGGATGTGCCGCAGCGTGCGGAAGCTTCCGCAGCCGTCGACCTGCGCGGACTCGGCGAGATCCTTCGGTACGGCCTCGAACGAGATGCGCATCAGGAACGTGGCGAACGGCAGCTGGAACATGGTCAGCACCAGCGACAGCCCGACCAGCGAGTTCTGCAGCCCGAGCTGGTTGAGCAGCACGTAGAGCGGGATCAGCAGGGTCGCGTAGGGCACCATCAGGATCGCGAGGGTGACCAGGAAAAGAATGTTCTTGCCGGGGAACGCGAAGTTCGCGAAGGCGTAGCCGCCGAGCAGCGACACGGCGAGGGTGAAAATTACCGTCATCCCCGAGACCGCCACCGAGTTGAGCAGGTACTGCCAGATCCCGGCCTGGTAGTGGGCCAGCGTGGTGTAGTTGCCGAAGCCCCAGCCGGTGACCTGCCGGGTGCCGGCCTGCGGGCTGACCGACGCGACCGAGGCCCACGCCATCGGGAAGAGAAACAGAAGAGCCAGACCTCCGGTCAGAACGAATTTCGGCGTACGGAGCATCAGCTCTCCTTTCCGCGAAGGCCCCGGAACTGCGCGAGGTTGAGCACCAGCAGAGCGGCCAGCACCAGGATCGACAGCGCGGCGGCCCGGCCGAGGTTGTTCTGTCCCTGGAACGCCATGTTGTAGATCAGCTGGACGATGGTGATCGTGCTGTTGTCCGGGCCGCCCTTGGTGAGGATGTAGAACTGGTCGAAGGCCAGCAGCGAGCCGGTGACGCACAGGATCGTGCACAGCGCCAGCGACGAGCGGATCAGTGGGACGGTGACGTGCCAGAACGTCTGGAACCGGCCGGCGCCGTCGAGGCGGGCGGCCTCGTACACGTCGCCGGGGATGCCCTGCAGCCCGACCAGCAGCAGGAGCATGTAGAAGCCGGCGTACCGCCAGACGATCAGGGCGACGGTGGACCAGAGCGCCGAACTCGGCGTGCCGAGGAACGAGATCTCGCCGAACGGGCTGCTCTGCGGTGAGTAGAGCGCGTAGAACAGCAGCGACGCCGAGGCCAGGCCCAGTGCGGACGGGATCAGGAACGACGTACGCAGGAATCCGGTCCATCGGTTTGATTCCTGCACCAGCAGAGCCAGGCCGAGGGCGAGAGCCAGCAGGATCACGGTCGTGACCAGGGTGTACTTGACCGTGAACCCGACGGCCGGCCAGAACAGCCGGTCGTCGAGCACGTCCTGGAAGTTCTCCGGGGCGTTGATGCCGCGATAGCCGGCGAACAGTCCCCAGTCGGAGACCGACATCCGCCCGACGATCCCGATCGGGATGACGAAAAATATCAACACGAACACCGCGGTCGGTACGGCGTAGACCCAGCCATGGCCGTACGTCCGCCTCTTGGTGTTGAATTTTTTCGTCATTGCCATCTCGCCCTGGCTCTGCAGCGCGGTCACTGACCCAGCACCTGCGTCAGCGCCTGGTTGTCCTTCTCGAGGGCGCCGGCGTCGCCGTAGACCTGGTTGCGCAGCAGGGTGACCCACGGGCTGCCGGGGGCGTTGAAGGCCTGTTGGAAATTAACCGACACCGGCGTCTTGCTCTGCGGGGACGCCGCGGCCTTGTTGATCGTGACCAGGCGCGGGTCCTTGGCGGCGTACTGATTGTCGGACAGGTCGGTGCGCGCGACGCTGCTGTTGTTCGCGGCGAGCACGTTGACCTGCGCGTCCTCGGACATCAGCCAGGACATGAAGTTCCAGGACTGCTGGGCCTTCTTGGAGTCCTTCGAGATGCCGATGCCGTCACCGCCGACGAAGGTGGAGCTGCCGCCGCTGACGCCGGGGATCGCGGTGACGCCGACGTCGACAGTTTTCGCCGCGGTGGAAAGCAACGTCGCCGGGTACGGCATCACGCCGATCTTGTTCTGCTGGAACGCGGCGACCCAGGTGGCGCCGGTCTCGTCCTTGGAGCCGGGCGCGAGCGCGCCGGCGGTCTGCAGGTCCCGCCAGGTGCTGTAGACCTTCTGCGCGGCGGGTCCGTTGAGCAGCGACGAGGTGCCCTCCGGGTTCATCACCTCCTCGCCCGAGGCCCAGATCATCGGGAACCAGGTGAAGACGTTGCAGCCGCCGCAGTTGCCGCCGAAGTAGCTGCCGTAGACGCCCGGCTTGTTCAGCTTCTGCACGGCGAGGGCCTGCTGCTTGAATTCGTCGAGGGTGGTCGGGCCCTTCTCCGGGTCGAGGCCGGCCTCCTTGTAGAGCTTCTTGTTCCAGAAGATCACCGACAGGTCGAGCACGAACGGGAGCACGTACTTCTTGCCCTCGTAGGTGCCGGCCTGCAGATGCCCCTGGTTGATCTTGTCGGCGTACGGGAGCTTGCCGATGCTGTCGGTCAGGTCGGAGAACAGGCCGGCCTTGGTCCAGTTCGGCACGTAGACGATGTCCGCCGCGAACAGGTCGGGCAGTTGGCCGGCACCGGCCGCGGCGCCGACCTTCGCGACGTAGTCGTCGTTCGGGACGATGGTCAGCTTGACCTGGTTCTTGTGCGCCTTGTTGTACGCGTCGACCAGCGCCTTCGCCTGGAACTCCAGCGGCGCCCGGGTCCACAATGTCAGTTCCGCGCCGTCGTCGACGCCGTCGACGCCGGCCGCGGTGGGTGCCTCGGTCTTGCTGTCGTCGCTTCCGCCGCAGGCGGCCATCGCCACCGCCAGGCCGATCGCGGCCACGCCGGCGATCACCCGCCGGACCATCCGGGTACGCAAAACAGCCTCCCAGTCAGGGATTTTCGGGGTTTTCGGTACTGGTATGTTTCGGTTAGCCTCCTCCCTCAGGGAGAAGACGTTGAACTGCTCGTTGAACAGCGGAGATTGAGCTGGGCGGCTTGCTCACCGCGCAGCCGAAAACGTTTTCGAGAACGTAATACGGAGGAAAAACCGTTGTCAAGAGCTTCGATGGACCCGTCGACCGGGCCGGAACCGCCGCAGAGCGCCAACCGAGCCGTCACCCTGCGTGATGTCGCGAAGCTCGCCGGCGTCTCGATCGCGACCGCGTCGAAGGCCCTGAACAATCAGCCGCAGGTCCGGGCCGAGACGCGAGCCCGGGTGATCAAGGCAGCCGAGCAGTTGTCGTTCTCACCGAACACGCTGGCCCAAGGATTGATCACGCAGCGTAGCGGGACAGTCGGGCTGCTGACGTCCGATCTGGAGGGCCGATTCTCCATACCGATCCTGATGGGCGCCGAGGACGCGTTCGGATCGGACCAGACCTCGGTGTTTCTCTGCGACGCGCGCGGGGACACCGTCCGGGAGAAGCACCACCTGCGGGCGCTGCTCTCGCGCAAGGTGGACGGGCTGATTGTCGTGGGAGCGCGACCGGACGCCCGGCCGTCGCTCGGGCGCGACCTTCCTGTGCCGGTGATCTACGCCTACTCCCCCTCGGACGACCCCGGCGACCTTTCGCTGGTCACCGACAACGTGGGCGGGGGGCGGCTGGCGGTGGACCATCTGATCCGGCACGGGCGGCGACGGATCGCGCACGTCACCGGCGACGCCACCTACGGCGCGGCGCAGGACCGGGCGCGGGGCGCGCTGTCGCGGCTGGACGAGGAGGGGCTGGAACTGGCCGGCGATCAGGTCTGGTTCGGTTCCTGGTCGGAGGCCTGGGGCCGCGGGGCGACCCGGATGGTGCTGCAGCGCAGCCCGGACATCGACGCGATCTTCGCCGGCTCGGACGAGATCGCCCGGGGTGTCCTCGACGCGCTCCACCAGGAAGGACTTGACGTGCCGGGGCAGGTCGCGGTGATCGGCTTCGACAACTGGAACATCCTCGCGGCGAACGCCCGGCCGCCGCTGTCGACCGTGGACATGAACCTGGAGCAACTTGGCCGGCTCGCCGCGCAACGCCTGTTCGCGGCGATCGACGGCAAGCTGGCCGGCGGGGTGGAGAAGGTGGACTGCCGGCTGGTCATCCGCGAGTCGTCGTCCTGAGCTCACGCGGTCCGGGCGCGGCCGATTGCCGTCCCGGACTTTCTTCACTCGCTGAAATTAATCGACGGGAAACCTTGCCGAAACCGTTTTCATGCCCGAGCGTGGCCTGCCATAGATATCCCCCGATCTATGGCAGGTGAGTTCCGTGAGCCATCCCCGCACCTGGCGCCTCGCGTTCGCGATGGTGTTCGCCCTGCTGGGCGTCAGTCTGGTCGCGCCGCAATCCCCGGCGTCCGCGGCCACCAAGTCCGTCTACATCCCCGCTTACTGGACCCAGACCGGCGAGGTCCCGTGGTCGTCGAGCCGCAGTCAGCAGTCGAACAACTTCATCCTGCTCTGGGGTGAGAAGTCCGGGACCAGCCCGACCAGCGCGCCATCGCCGTACAACTTCGACCCGAACAGCATCATCACGCAGCTCGAGAACCTGTACTCGTTCTACGTGAACACCATGCAGTTCACCCCGGAGACCGGGCTGCTCGCCCAATACAAGATCATCGTGATCGTCACGAACACCTGGAACCGCGCCGAGCTGAACGCCTGGGCCACCGGCGGCTCGGTCGACGGCACGGTCGGCGTGATCAACATCGACCCCCGGGCGGCGCTGCCCGGCTCCTGGGGGCTTGCCCACGAGCTGGGACACGTGTTCCAGAACTACACGTTCCTGGGGCGCTCCGGATACGGCTTCACCGACGCGTCCGCGGGCACGTTCTGGGAGACCAGCGCCGAGTTCATGGCGATGCAGGCGCTGCCCACCACCGCGGCCGGCGACCTGTCCCGGTGGCTGCGCTCGGAGAACCTGTACTACAGCTCCAGCCGGCACCACTACGGCAACTGGATGCTGGCGCAATACATCAAGGACCGCGACGGGCTCGCGATGTTCAACCGGATCTGGAACGAGGCGCGCAGCAACGAACACCCGCTCGAGACCTACCGCCGGATCGCCGGGATCACCCAGGCCGAGCTCAACCGCCGGGTCGGTGAATACGCCACCCGGACGGTCACCTACGACTTCGGCAACCGGTCGACGCTGATGCCGTTCATCACCAACGTCTACGGCGCCGGGTTCCTCAACAACGCCTACAACGGCGGTGGCGTCGAGGCCGTCGACCAGAGCCTCGGCCACTACCGCATCAACGACCGGATGGCGCCCGCGGACTACGGCTTCAACAAGATCAAACTGGTGCCGGCCAGCAGCGGCGCGCTGATCAAGCTGCGGCTCAAGGGCCACAGCGAGACCGGCGCGACCGGCTGGACGTTCGGCCTGGTCGCGAAGAACAGCAGCGGCACCGCCCGTTACTCCACGCTGGTGACCGGCACCGACGGGCGCCTCGACTTCCAGCTGCAGGCCGGCGAGACCGAGGCGTGGCTGGTGGTGACCGCGACGCCCAGCGCGGTGCCGCACTACGCGTTCCTCGACGGATACACCAAGGCACGGCGCTTCCCGTACGAGTTCCGCCTCACCGGCGCCACACCGTCGGGCTTCGAGCCCGGTTACGTGAAACCGGCCGCGACCAACGGCGGTCACTGGCACAGCAACGGCGGCGGCTGGGTCTCCGGCAGCGCCAGCGTCGCGTCGACCGCCTATGTCGGCCCGAAAGCGGCCGTTTACGCCGGGACGGTCAGCGGCAACGCCCGCATCGAGGGGCTGGGCTGGGTCAACGGCGGCACTGTCGGCGGCAACGCGGTGGTCAAGGACAACGCCCTGATCCAGGGCGGCGCGAATCTCTCCGGCAACATCGTGGTCGGCGGTGACGCCGAGCTCGCCATCTCGTGCAGCTCCGGAACATATCTCCAGTTCAACCCGGACCGCGGCTGCGACGGCGCCGGTGGCGAGTCGGACGTCAACCCGTCGCACGGCACATTCGCCAGCGCTGATCTGGCCATCGACGGCACCACCACGCCGGCCGAGACCAACCTGGCCCGTTCCGCGACCCCGGCCGCGTCCTACACTTCGCCGTGGGAATCGCTGGCCGCGATCAACGACGGGGTCGAGCCCGCCAGTTCCAACGACACCGTCAACCCGCGGTGGGGCACCTGGCCGAACAGCGGCGCGCAGTGGGCCGAGCTGACCTGGCCGAACCCGGTCACCGTCAAGAAGGCGCAGGTCTACCTGTTCGACGACAACGACGGGGTGCGGCTGCCCGCGTCCTGGAAGCTCCAGTACTGGACCGGCAGCGCCTACGCCGACGTGCCCGGGGCGGGCGGATATCCGGTCGCGGCCAACGGCTACAACACGGTGACCTTCACCGCGGTCAGCACGACACGGCTGCGGGTCGCGCTCACCGCCAGCGGCACCTCCTCGGTCGGCCTGCTGGAATTCAAAGCCTTCTGAGGTACGGCGGAAGGTAGCCGCTCCTGGCGGGATCGGGCCGAGCATCGGGCGCGACCCGTCAGGATCGGCGACCGTTTTCGATAGCGTGACGGGATGCCCCGATTCGTACACCTGAACGGCCCGCCGGGAATCGGTAAGTCCACCCTGTCGGCGCTCTGGGCCGGCCGGAACCCCGGCGCCCTGAACCTCGACGTCGACACCCTGCACCACCTGATCGGCGGGTGGCAGAGCGAGGAGACCGACACCTGGCCGGCCGTGTGGGCGCTGGTCCGGGCGATGGTGGCGACCCATCTGGACGGCGGGCACGACGTGATCCTGCCGCAGTTCGTCGCCACCGACGACGAGATCGCCGGGTTCGAGAAGCTCGCCCACGAGCACGGAGCCGACTTCCGCACGGTCGTGCTGGTCGACGACCGGGACGCGGCGATCGAGCGGTTCGGCCGCCGGGCCCGGGACAGTGACGACCCGTGGATCCGGCACCATCACCACCTCGTCGAGGCGGCCGGCGGGCCGGTCGTGCTCGGCGGGATGTACGACAACCTGATGGACGTCGTGCGCCTGCGCCCGGCAACGGTCGTGATCCTCTCCGCGGAGGACGCGGTGCAGCAGACGTATGACCTGCTGGCAGCAGCGTTGCGGTGACATCTCACGGCCCGCACTGTGTGCAGTGGACGTCGGCGGGCGGATCATCGGTGACCAGCTTGCCGAGCCAGTCGGAGAGATGAACGCCGTTCACCGCCAGGGAGTAGAACTTGTCGGGCTCGAAGATCTGGTGGTCGGCGCCCGGCGCGGTGTAGCTGTGCAGGGTTATCCCGGCGGCCTCGATCGCCTTCTCGTTGGCGTCGGTCAGCGCCAGCAGGCCGGTCGGGTCGCCATGCGTCCAGTTGGTCACCTCCACATACGCGTGCGGGTCGTAGGCGAAGTCGAAGCGGGCCAGGACCAGCTCGGGGTCGTGCCGGCCGGCCTGGATCCAGAACGTGGGCACGGCCCATCGGTCGACGGTCAGCCCCTGGATCGCCCAGCCGGGCATCGCGGCGTAGGCGCCCCACGTCGTACCCAAGATGTCGGTGTTGAATTTCGCATTGTCCGGCCAAGCGCCGGACTGTGCACCGAACACGACGACCTGGGCCTTGGGGAGCTTGTCGGCGATCAGGCCACCGTAGAGGGGCGCGGCGACCGAGCCGGCCGTCTTCCCGATGACGACGACCTGTTTGACGTCGGGATAGTGGGCGGCGAGATAGTCGATCGCGGCCGTGCCGTTGGCGAGACCGTTGTGATCGACGGTCAGCTGAGGCGAATACTTCTGCACGGACTTTCCCAGGTGCGCGTCGCCGGTGCAGGAGCTGACGTAGAGGAACGAGTAGTCGGCGAACGGGTTGCCGGAGTGGGTGGTGTCGAACATCCCGCTGCGGTTCCCGGGGTCGACACTGCTCAGATTCCAGGCGTAGTCGTCGTTCTCGCCCTCGGAGTCGGTGCTGGTGAAGGCACAGGTCGCCGCGGACCAGCAGACGCCGCCGCCGTTGAGGAAGAAGACCACTCTGGTCGGGTCGGCGCGCCTCTCCCAGAAGGCGAAGGGGCTGCCGTCGGCGCAGTGGCAATCGCCCTGCGGGGCGGCGACCCGGGTCCACTCCATCGCCGTGTGCGTGCCCGTGAGCGCCGTGCTCGCCGTGTTCGTGCTCCTGCAGCCGGCCAGCACCAGAGCCAGGACCGCCAGCAGGATGAGCGGTGTTCTCGTCATGCGGCCCAGGCTCCTCGGCGCCGGGCCCGGCGCGCATCTGCCTGAAGTCTGGTTTGCAATACATACTTTTGGCAGTGTCCGAGCGGCGGCGCCGGGGCTTACGTTTCTTCGCGTGAGCTTCACGGATGCGGTGCGCAGAGCGGGTTGGCAGGATGCCGGCCTCGCCGTCCTGCTGCTCGCCGCCAGCGCACCCGCGTTCGGCGGCGGCCGATCGGGACGGGCCGCCGGCGTGACCCCGGTGCTGGACGGTTCGCTCGCCGAGGCCTGGCCGCGGATCAGGCTGCTCCTGATCGGACTGTGCGTCGCCGCCGTGGCGGTCGGCCGCAGGTGGCCGATCCCGGCGCTGGCCGTGGCGACGGTCGCCACCGTGGCCCAGATGGCCGCGGCGGCCGGGCCGGTCGCCGCCGATGTGGCGGTTCCCGTGCTGCTCTATGCGGTCGCCGCGCAACGACGACGTGCGGTGTCGCTGGCTCTGCTCGGCGTCACGCTGACCGTGGCGGTGAGCTGGTCGGCCTATGTGGCGTTCGACGGGTGGCGCTTCGAGCAGGCCGCCAGCGGCGGGCA
This sequence comes from Actinoplanes sp. L3-i22, assembly GCF_019704555.1. NCBI lineage: Bacteria > Bacillati > Actinomycetota > Actinomycetes > Micromonosporales > Micromonosporaceae > Actinoplanes > Actinoplanes sp. L3-i22. The sequence continues at coordinate 4,052,523 of NZ_AP024745.1, read as the reverse complement.
GGCCCGCGATTCGGAGGACGCGGACGGGCCCGGGCGCGGCGGGGATACGGCCGGGCCGCCAGGGCAGACGGTGCTCGGGCCGACGGACTGGGGCGGCATCCTCGTTCTCGGCCTGCTACTGATCGTCGCGTGGGCGGTCGGGTGGGGCATCCGGAGTCGCCAGGCCTACCTGGGCGAACTCGAGGCACGGGCCCGCGACCTGGAGCGCGAACGAGATCAGCAGGCCGCCCTGGCCGTGGCGGCCGAGCGGGCGCGGATCACCCGGGAGCTGCACGACGTGGTGGCACACGGCCTGGCGGTGATCGTGATGCAGGCGCAGGGTGGCGCGGCGGCGTTCGCGAAACGGCCGGCGGACACGCTCGCCGCGCTGGACACCATCGTGGCGACCGGGCGGGCGTCGCTCGCCGACATGCGGCAGGTGCTGTCCGCGGCCGGGCAGATCGACGACGGGACGCGGCCGGTGCCGGGCCTGGCGCAGCTTCCGCGGCTCGTCGAGCAGGTCCGGCAGGCGGGCACCCCGGTGCGGCTGCACATCGACGGGACACCGGGGCCGGTGCCGACCTCGGTCGACGTGTCGGCGTACCGGATCGTGCAGGAGGCGTTGACCAACACGATGAAGCACGGTGGGGCCGGCGCCTGCGCCCAGGTCGTGGTGGCGTATCGGAGTGGGGAGCTGGAGATCGACGCCAGCGACAACGGCATCGGGGACAGAGCTGCCGAGGGCACCGGCACCGGCCACCGCGGCAGTGGGCTGCACGGCGGTGGCCTTCGCGGCAACGGCCAGCAGGGCGGTGCCCTTCGCGGCAACAGCCCGCATGGCGACGGTCTGCAGGGAAACGGGCCGCACGGCGATGGGCTGCAGGGCAACGGGCCGCACGGCGATGGGCTGCACGGCAGCGGGATACGCGGCAACGGGCTGCGCGGTATGCGGGAGCGGGTGGCGCTGCTGGGCGGCGAGGTGGACGCCGGGCCCGGGCCGGAGGGTGGCTACGTGGTGCGGGCGCGGATCCCGCTCGACCGGGCGGAGGAGGCCACGTGATCCGGGTGCTGCTGGTCGACGATCAGGATCTGATCCGGGCTGGTCTGCGGATGATCCTGGAGAACGCCGGTGACATGGTGGTGGCCGGGGAGGCCGACGACGGTGCCGCGGCTGCCGAGCTGGCGGTGGCGACCGAGCCTGACGTGGTCCTGATGGACATCCGGATGCCCGGGGTCGATGGGCTGGAGGCGACCCGGCGTATTCGGGCGGAGATGCCCGACGGGCCGCGGATTCTGGTCCTGACCACTTTTGATCTCGATGAGTACGTGTATTCGGCGCTTCGGGCCGGGGCGAGCGGGTTTCTGCTCAAGGACACCCTCGCCGCCGACCTGCTGTCCGCGATCCGGGTGGTGGCCAAGGGCGACGCGATCGTGGCGCCGTCGGTCACCCGGCGGTTGATCGAGCGGCACATCGGTACGTCCGACGATCCGATGACACAGAGCCCGGCGGTGCTGGACACGCTCACCGAGCGGGAACGGGACGTGCTGGAGCTGATCGCCCGCGGGCTGTCCAACGCGGAGATTGCCGGGCGGCTGTTCCTCAGCGAGGGGACGGTGAAAGGGCACGTCAGCCGGCTCCTGGCCAAGATCGGACTGCGGGATCGGGTGCAGGCGGTGGTGTTCTCCTACGAGTGCGGGCTGGTCCGGGCCGGCGTGCGGGAGGGGTGATCGGGTGCGGAGGTGATGCGGTCCGGCGGGGCCTCAGCACGAGGCACCGGGTGAGGCGCGGCGCGCGGCTGGAAATGCGACCCGGTGGCCAGACGGTGCGCTGACGGCGCGGCACCGGCGCTCTGCGGCCTGACGTGCGGCGGCCCGGCGGGCTGGCGACGGGGCGGCGCGGCGCGAGGCGAGGCGAGGCGGCGCGGCGCGGCGCGAGGCGAGGCGAGGCGAGGCGGCGCGGCGCGGCGCGAGGCGAGGCGAGGCGAGGCGGCGCGGCGCGAGGCGAGGCGGGGCGAGTCGAGGCGGCGGCTAAGGGATGCGGGCGACGGCGGTCCAGCACATGGCGTCGGGGACGGTGGTGGTTGTTTCGGGGGTGGGGTGCCATTCGACGCTGGAGACTATGCCTGGGGGTAGCAGGTCCAGGCCGGTGAAGAAGTGGGATATCTCGGCTCGGGTTCGGGCGTGGTAGGTGCCGTGCCGGCCGCTGCCGATCAGGTCGCGGACCTTGAGCTGGGTGGTGCCGGGCAGGGTGTCGAACGTGCCGTGGACGATCACCAAGTAGCTGCCCGGGGACAGGGCCGCTACCACGGTGCGGACTGCCTCGTAGGCGCGCTCGTCGTCGTCGATCAGGTGTAGGACGCTGCCCAGCAGAACGGCTACCGGCCGGCTGAAGTCGATCACTTCCAGGAGGTGCTCGTCGGCGAGTAGGTGGGCGGTGTTCAGGAGGTCGCCGTCTACGAACTCGGTGACGCCCTGTGGGTTGCCGACGGTGGTGCCTCGGTGCTGGACGCCGACGAGGGGGTCGTTGTCGACGTACACAATCCGGGTTTTCGGGTTTGCCTGTTGGGCGACCTCGTGCACGTTGGGTGACAGCGGGCGGCCGGCTCCGACGTCGAGGATCTGCCGGATTCCGTGGTCGGCCACCAGGTGGTGGACGATTCGCATGACTACGGCTCGGCCTTCGCGGGCGGCCGCCATCATGTTCGGGAGGACGCTGATGATGGTCGCGGTGGACTCGCGTTCCGCGGAGTAGTTGTCCTTGCCGCCCAGCCACTGGTTGTAACGGCGCGAGGTGTTCAGGCCGCTGATATCCGGTTCCGGGGGCATCGCGGCACCTCGCAGTCATCGGGGAGAACGACATCCAGCACTGTAGTCGGTCAGGCCGGGCCGAAAAGCCCACGAGAAGGGGACACAGCCGGGGCTGTGGCCGAGGCGGCGCGGCATGGGGAGCGGGGGCTGACGCCGTACCCAAGGAGCGAAGTTGATCTTGGTTTTGCCCGGCCGAGGGACGGGCGAAAAACGGGCGGGAAGAAGATGTGCGAGGGGTTGATCCTTTGTGGGAGCGTTCCCGTATCGATGACCGGAACGCATTTTCATGCCATTGGGGAAGGCACCGGCCATGTATCGGTCAAAGATCAACAAGTCGCGGCGCTGGCAGATCGTCGCGGTGGTCGGGGTCGCCGTGACCCTGGCCGGCATCGGCCTCGGCGTCGCCTCGGCGGCGGAGTCCACACCGACCGTCAACTGCCCCGAAGTCAAGATCACCGTAGCCGTCCCGGCGCAGGCGCAGAACGAGGTCAACCAGAACCTCACCCTGCTCAAGACGCAGATCGACGAGGCCAACAAGCGGATCGCGTCGAGCACCGGCCAGGGCGGCGCGAACTTCATCCAGAACGCGATCCTCGGCCCGCTGAAGGACAAGCGCTTCGCCACGATCAACCGGATCGAGACCGCGATCGGCCGGAACGCCGCGAAGCCGAACCTGAACGCGGAGGGCCTGGCGGCCTGCACGCTGAACCAGAACGGCGGCGGTGGGGCCACGGCCGCGCCGACCACCGCGGCGGCGACCACCGCGCCCGGCGGCAACCTCGGGATCCTCACCAACAACTGCGACAAGAGCAATCTGCCGCGGCACGACGGTTTCCAGAAGGGTGACCGCTGCGTCACCACCGAGTTCGGCGAGGTCGCCTCGGCGGCCAACGACGCCTCGCTGCTGATCACCTCGGCGCCGCGCCAGGTGCGCGTCAACCAGGCGTTCACGCTGACGGTGAGCACCCGGAACCTGATCCGCGACCGCTTCCTGGCGGCCGGCCAGGGCGGGTACTATGTGGAGTCGAGCGTGCTGCAGAACGGGATCGTTCGCGGACACTTCCACACCGCGTGCCGGATCCTGCAGAGCACCAACACCGCCCCCGCGCCGGACCCGGTGCCCGCGTTCTTCGTGGCCACCGAGGACAGCAAGGGCGGCAAGACGCCCGACTCGGTGACCATCCAGGTCCCTGGCCTGCCGCAGGCCGGCACCGCGCAGTGCGCCTCCTGGGCGGGTGACGGCTCGCACCGCATCCCGATGATGGAGCGGGCCAACCAGACCCCGGCCATGGACGCGGTCCGGATCCAGGTCCGCTAACCAAAAAGACAGGTCCGCTAACCCAAAAGACAGATCAAAATCGGAAAGACCGGCTTCCCGTACGGAGGAAGCCGGTCTTTTCTCATCCCGCCGCGGCCGCGGTCACCCCGGTGAGCCGCTCCGATTCACGCCACAGGCGGGCGCGCACCTGCCGGTCGAGCGCGCGGCGGGTCGGCCGGGCGACCGCGGCCGGGCCGACCAGCGAGAGCCAGCGCGGGCCGTAGTAGCCGCCGGCGACCGCGTCCGGGCTGGTCGCCGCGTACAGCAGCGGCTCGGCGCCCTGCTCGACCCCCTGGCTCGGGACGACCTTGAAGCCGATCCGCATCGCCAGGCTCGCCCGGTCACCGCCCTGGTTCGGGCCGGCGGTCTGCAGATTGGTCCGGGTGTAGCCGGGGTGCGCGCCGGTCGACAGCAGTGCCCAGCCGCGCTCGGCGGCGATGTCGGCGAGCTGCAGCATCAGCATCAGGTCGGCGAGCTTCGACTGGGCGTAGGCGCCGGTCGGGCTGTACCGCTCGCGCTGCTGCAGGTCGTCGAGGTTGATCCGGCCCTGGGCGGCGGTGCCGCTGCTCATCGTCGCCACCCGCGGGGCGGGCGCGGCCAGCAGCAGCGGCAGCAGACGGGTGGTCAGCGCGAACGGGCCGAGATAGTTGCTGGCCAGCTGCGTCTCGAAGCCGTCGGCGGTCTCGGTGCGCTGCGGCAGCCACATCACGCCGGCGTTGTTGAGCAGCAGGTCCAGCGGCCGGCCGTCGGCGATCAGGCCGTCGGCGAACTCCCGGACCGAGGACTGGTCGGCCAGGTCGAGCCGGCGCACCCGGACGGTGGCCGCGGGGTGGGCGGCGAGGATCTCGGCGCGGGCCTGCTCGCCCTTGGCCGGGGTGCGCACCGCGAGGATCACGTCCGCGCCGGCGCCGGCCAGGCGCTTGGCGGCCTCCTTGCCGGTGCCGCTGTTCGCGCCGGTCACGACGGCGAGACGGCCGTGCTGAGCGGGTACCTGGTACATGACGCACTCCTAAGAGACCGGCGGTCTGTTTGCTTCCACCAAGCTAACAGACCACCGGTCTAATCGACAAGGTAGGCTCACGGCATGGAGTTCAAACGCGCCCGGACCGACGAGCAGCGCGAGGAGCGGCGACGGCGGATCCTGGCGACCGCGGCCACGATGCTGACCGAGATGCCGGTCGCGAAACTGAGCCTCAACGAGCTGAGCCGCCGCGTCGGGCTGGCCAAGTCGAACGTGCTGCGCTACTTCGAGTCCCGCGAGGCGGTGCTGCTCGAACTGCTCGACGTCGAGCAGTGGGAGTGGCTGGCCCACCTGGACGGCGTCCTCGAGGCCGGCGACGGCACCCCCCGCGAGCGCGGGGACCGGCTCGCCGCCGTGCTGGCCGAGTCCCTGGCCAAGCGGCCGGCGCTGTGCGACCTGGCCAGCGCGCACGCCGGGGTGCTGGAGCACAACATCTCCACCGAGGTCGCGCTGGCGCACAAGCGGGCGACCGGGCGGACCTTCCAGGAGCAGATGCGGCTGTTCCTGCGATGCGTGCCCGAGCTCGGCGCGGCGGGGGCGAGTCAGCTGGCCGCGACGGCGACCCTGATCACGGCGGCGGCGTGGCCCTACAGCCAGCCGTCCGAGGCGCTGCTCGCCGCCTACGCCGCCGACCCGGCGGTGGGGGCGATGCGGATGGAGTTCACCGACATCCTGCGGTCGTCGCTGGAAGTGACCATCTCGGGGCTGCTCGCCCGGCACGACTGAATCGACCAGCGGGAATGTTAGGGTCCCGGATCGTGATGAAGCGTGCCCTGACCGGCCTGGTCGTACTCGTCGTCGCGGTGTGCGGCGGGATCGGCGTCTACGGCCAGGTGCGCCGGCATCACCGGGAAACCTATCTGGAGCAGCTCAAGGAGCAGAAGCGGGCCGCCCGCACCCCGTTGCAGCGGACCGCCTCCGAGATCGAGCGCCAGCGCCGGACCGGCGCGACGACGCACTTCGCGGTGGTACCGAAGGCGCTGCCACCCGAGTTGGTGCTGCTGGCGCCGGTGGAAGGGCCGGACTGGCAGGGCGTGACGGACATCTACTCGTACGGTGAGCTGAAGGTCGTCGTCCGGTACACCGCCGACCCGGGCGATCATCCGTGCGGCGACCAGACGTGCCTGCGGGACACCAAGGTCGGCGTCACGACCGCGGAAGCGCCCAGCCTCACCCACGCCTCGATCTGGCTCACCGGGACCGCGGCGTCGCCCGAGCAGGAGACCCGGATCCGCCAGTTCTGGACCACGACGACCTGGGTGCCGACCGCCGGCGCCGACTGGTTCACCCAGGCGGCGCTCCAGGGCGACGTGCCGTAGCGGGACCGCCGTTGCCGGCGGCCCCGCGTTCGTTCCTACGAGGCGATGCTCCAGAGCTGGCACGGGTTGTTCAGCCACATCCAGAGACGGGCCGGGGTGCCGTTCGCGGTGCCGCAGTCCTGGTCGTCCAGGACCATGCCGCTGTTCTCGACGACGAGCTCGTACTTGCCGTTGCCGGCCGGGATGACCGCCCACTGCTGGCAGGTGTTGCCCAGCGACTGCCACAGGTCGACCGCGGTGCCCAGGGCCAGTCCGCAGTTCACCGCGTCGAGGACCTTGCCGGCGTTGACGTTGGTCAGCGTCCACTTGTTCGCGCCGACGCTGGTGAACTTCCACTGCTGGCAGGTGTTGCCCAGAGCCGCCCACTGGTCGACCGCGGTGCCGTTGGCGGTGCCGCAGTTGACCGCGTCGAGCACCTTGCCGCTCTGCGCGTTGGTCAGCCGGTAGGTCGAGCCGCTGACCGGGAACGTGACGCTCTTGGTGTAGCCGACCGAGACGATGTTCGCCTGGACCGAGTTCTCCGTGGCGTCGCTCGGGTAGCCGCTGGTCATCACGCCCTCGAAGAACGAGCCGACCGAGCCGTTGCTGTTGTCCCCGCCGATGCCCAGGATGATCGCGCCCTGCTTGGTCATCGGGATGTACCCGGACTGCGTCGGCAGCGACCCGTTGTACCTGGTCGCCAGGCTGCCGGACTGCGCGTTGCCGTCCTTGATCGCGTACGTCGAGGTGCCGTTGTTCTTCAGCACCGCGGTGACGAACGCACTGCTGCGGCCGGTGTTCGCGGTGTTCGAGCCGTTGCCGCCGGCGAACAGGCCGTTCTCCAGGTCGGCGGCGACCCGCGGGCCGGCCGCGCAGGGCGAGAACCAGCACAGGTTGCCGAAGTAGATCGCGTCCATGTCGCCGTTGCCGGTGTCCAGGTTGTTCGTCTCGGCGTTGCCGTAGTCGAAACAGCACCGGTCGTTGACGTGCGTGCCCTCGGTGACCATGTACATGCCCTCGGCCGCGCTGCCGGTGGCGATGCCGCTGGTCGCGTTGTTGCGGTAGCCGTTGCCGGCCGAGATGTAGACGCCGTAGACCTTGTGGCCGCCGGCCGTCACCGGCAGCGCAGCCGCGTTCGCGCCCTGGTCGGCGGTCGGGTTGGCGCCGCCGCCGGGAGCGATCGTCAGGTCGTTGTGCTTCGACGTCTGGTCGTAGATCTTGACGATCGTGCAGTACGTCCCGGAGCAGAACGTGTCCTGCGCGGCGGCGTTGGCGTAGCCACCGGCGGCGAGCGTGCCGATGTTGGTGGTGGCGCTGTCCGACCAGCGTTTCACCTGGTAGAGCGAGCCACTGTAGGCGCCGAACAGGGCGCGGGTGGTGCTGTGCGCGGCGACGCAGGGCGTGCCGCCGCTGGCGTAGAGGTCACACGGCAGGGTGCCGGCCGCATTGGCCGCACCGCCGCCCGCGACGAGGGCGGCGGCGGCCAGAACGGCGGTCGCCGCGACCGCGAGAAATCGACGGATCATGGGGGAACCTTTCGCGTGCATGTGGGGCGGTTGACCGCCTGGGGATCCACAGATGTGAAAGTTAACATCGATTTTCGTGGCTGTTTCGGGGATGTCAAGAGGCAACTTTGTTAACGCTAACTACCGTCCCGCGAAGCTCGCCGCCGTTCCGGCGACGCCAGACTCGATCTTCTACATCGATGTAGATCAAATATTCGGAAGCATTCAACCGATATCGACAGGCGGCCGTATCTACGGGCAGGTATTTGCACACCGAGTGCAAACAGGCCGAGAGGAGTGTCGATGTCTCCCAGGAGGTCGAGCAAACGCAGTGGCCCACGGTCGGCGCGCAAGCGTGTCGCGCTGGGGGCGGCGGTCGCCGCCGTGACGGTCGGCGCGCTGCTGATCGTGCAGAACAGCTTCGCCGCGACGATTCCCGGGTTGGGCGCTTCCCGCCAGGGCGCCCAGACCGGGACCGGGTTCGGCGCCGCCGGCAGTGGGCTGCGGTTCGCCGGGATCGGCGGCAGCACCCGGGTCGCGTCTACCGGCGACAAGGCCGGGAACTGCCCGGACGCGCACATCGTGGTCACCCGGGCCTCGACCGAGGCGCCCGGCACCGGGATCATCGGCTCGCTGGCGACCGCGGTCACCCGGGCCAGCGACCAGACGATCACGGTCGAGGCGACCGACTATCCGGCGGCGCTCAACCCGTACCCGCCGAGCGTCGCGGCCGGGACCCAGGCGCTGACCGCGCAGCTGACGAATGAGGCCACCAACTGCCCGGCTACCAAGATCGTGGTGATGGGCTACTCGCAGGGCGCGCACGTGATCGGCGACGTGCTGGCCGGGACCGGGCGAGTGGCCGGGTTCACGCCGAGCGCGGCGATCGGCACGGGCGTGTCCGACAAGGTGGTCGCGGTGATCCTGATGGGCGATCCACGGTACGTGCCGGGCAAGTCGTTCAACGCCGGCACCTCCCGTACCAAAGGCCTTTTCGCCCGGGGGAACGACGCGGCACTGGACGCCTTCGCGGACCGCACCCAGTCCTACTGCGACACCGGTGACACGTTCTGCGCGAGCGGGGCGAGCGTCGCGGTGCACCTGAGCTACACCCGCAAGTACAACAAGGTCGCCGAGGACTTCGTGCTGAGCAGGATCGGCGGCTAGCGCCGGGCGGACGGGTGGACGGCGCTTCGTCCACCCGTTCCGGGTCAGCGCGTCAGCGGGAGCGCGATCCCGCCCGCGTACCCGGGCTGCTCCGCCTCGTCGAGCATCGCGGCGGCCACCGTCGCGCGGCTGACCCGCGACGGGAGCAGGCCGCGCGGCGCGTCGCGCAGGCCGACGGTCCGGCGCGTCGGGCTGAGCTCGCCGGCCGACAGCGGACCGGCGTGGAAAACGGTCGCACCGGCCGCCAGCATGATCGCGTCGGCGGCCACCTTGTCGCCGAGCTGATCGCCGAGCATCCGCAGCACGGTGCGGGTGAACCAGCCCGCGGCCGGCGCGGACGGCCCGGTCCCGAACGCGCCGAGCCAGACCGCCCGTTCCGGACCGGCGGCGGCCAGCGCCCGGGCGCCCGCGGTCAGCGCGCCCGGCCTGTCGGGGCCCGCGATGCCCAGCCCGGAGACCACGATCGCGCGCCCGGCCAGGGCGGCGGCGATGCCGCCGGGATCTCGCACATCCGCTGCGATCCTGCGCAGGCGGGGCGAGTCCGGCAGGGCGATTTTTTCCGGCGTACGGGCGATCGCGACCACCTCGTGCCCACGCTCGAGGGCCTGACGGGTCAGTTCCAGCCCGGTCGCCCCGGACGCGGCCAGCACGGTGATCTCCATGATCAACGCACCGCCCGCAGCACGTCGAGGGCGGCCTGGTGGACACCGGGGGCGGCGGCCAGGTAGCCGTCGCTGGCGATCTCCCACGGCTTGCCGTCGAGATCGGTCACCACCGCACCGGCCTCCCGGGCGAGCAGGACCGGCGCGATGTGCGAGCGCAGGTTGTCGAACTGCCAGTGCACGTCCATCCGCCCGGCCGCGACCTGCGCGAGCTGGTGCCCGACCGGGACCGAGGCCCGCACGTACAGCGCGTGCTGCAGCATCGCCCCGACGGCGGCGCCGGCGCGCTCGGCGTGGGCCGCGTCGCGGTTGGGCTTGGCCTGACCGGTTCCGGTCAGCGCGAGCGACAGGTCGGTCTTCGCCGAGGCCCGCACCGGCACGCCGTTCAGGAACGTGCCGACGCCGGCGATCGCGGTGAACGTCTCGTCGGCCACCGGCGCGTAGAGCACCGCGAGCACCGGCTCGCCGTCGCGGACCAGGCTGACGCCGACGTTCCAGTCCGGCATGCCCTGCACCGCGTTCATGTTGCCGCCGACCGGGTCGACGACCCACCAGTCGCCGGCCGGCATCGGGCCCGAGCCGTGCTCGTCGGAGGTCCATCGCGAGCCCGGCAGCGCCTCGAGCAGGGCCGGCCGCAGCACCTCGGTGACCGCCTCGTCGTTGGCGCCGAGCGCCGCGAACAGCTCCGGCGCGGTGGTGGGGGTCTTCTCCGGCCGCACGACACGCGCGGCCGCCGCGTGCACGGTCGTCGTCACGGTGGCGAGTAACTGCTGCTCAGTGGTCATGCAGTAACTATCTCCGCGACGGACCATTAAGTCCAATGCAACCTTGTTACCGTACGATTTACCGTCATGCAACTGGATCTGAATCTGCTCACCGTCCTCGACGCGCTGCTCGAAGAGGGCAGCGTGGCCGGGGCAGCCCAGCGGCTGCGCCTGTCCTCCCCCGCGATCAGCCGCAGTCTCGGCCGGCTGCGACGGCTCACCGGCGACGACATCCTGGTGCGCACCGGGCGGGCGATGACGCCGACGCCGTACGCGCTGCGGATCCGCGAGCAGGTCGGTGAGCTGCTGCGCCAGGCGCAGGGGGTGCTCGCGCCGAGCCGCGAGCTCGACCTGGACGGGCTCGACCGGGTGTTCACCCTGCAGTGCCACGACAGCCTGGCGACCGCGCTCGCGCCGGCACTGCTGGACCGGATCGCCGCGGCGGCGCCGGGCGTGCGGCTGCGCTTCCTGGCCGAGGCCGCGGTCGACACCGACGAGCTGCGGCACGGACGGGTCGACCTGGAGATCGGGGCCTCGGTGCCGGCGCTGCCGGAGATCCGGCACGAGGCCGTGGGCAACGATCGGTTCGTCGTGGTCATGCGGGGCGGGCATCGGTACGCGGGTGGGCTCGATCTGATCTCGTACGCCGATGAATCTCATGTTTTGATCTCTCGGCGCGGTCGATTGACCGATCCGGTCGACGCGATCCTGGAGTCGCACGGGCTGCACCGGCGCGTGCTGGCCTCGGTCGGCACCACCGGCACGGCGGCGAACGTGATCGCCCGCGGCGACGCGCTGCTGACCGCCCCGGAGCTGACCTGCCGGCCGATGCTGGACGCGTTCGGCCTGGTCACGGTCCCGCTGCCGGTCCCGTTGCCGGCGGCGCCGATCGTCTGCGGATGGCACCAGCGCTACGACACCGACCCGGCCCACGCCTGGCTGCGTGACCAGGTCCGCGCCGCCTTCAGCACGGTCCTCACCCCGCGATAGACCGGATCCGGCGGCATGCCGGCTGCCCGGAGCGTCCGTTCTGACAGAAACCGCAACCCGACAGTTCCGCCGGGCCCGGCCACCGCACACTCGCTGAATGCCGCACGGGGGCATCCACGTCAGCCGCAGCGAGGCGAGGTCCCATGTCCGCGTCACCCATCTACCGGCAGAACGTCCGCGGCGTCCTGATCGCCGCCCGCAACCTCGAGGAGGTCGTCGGCAAGGGCGACGAGAACGAGGTGTACGCCCTGGCCGGCGACCTGCTCTCGGCCGCGCTGGCCCGGGAGTCGGCCGGGGCGGTGGCCGGTTTCCAGGAGCAGGCCGCGCCGGCCGCCGAGGGAGTGCCGGCGCCCAGCGCCGAGGACGAGCTGACCCTCGCGCTCACCGAACTCGAGGTGGGCGAGGTGCTGCTCACCTCGGCCGCCGCGACCATGCCGGACGAACCGGATCCGGGCTCGATCGGCCTGCTGGCCGGCGCGGTGGACGGGCTGAGCGCCGCCGACCGGCTCCAGGAGGCCGGCTCGTCCGCGGTCACCAACCTGTTCGGCGGCGCCACCGCCGATCCGCTGGAGTTCTTCACCGACCTGCCGGCCACGGTCGGCGGCGTCGTGCGGCGTACCGCGGCGGTCGGCACCGACACCGTCGCCGGGCTGGCCACCATTCCGGTGTCGCAGGTCGAGCCACTGTTCGGCGCGGCGCTGAGCACCGCCGAGGCCCTGCTGCACACCGGCGACCAGATTGCCGCCCTGGCCCGCGCCGGGATGCGGGCCGTCATGCGGGCGCTGCGGGCGCTGGCCCAGCTGGTCCCGGACAACCTGCGTGACCAGGTGAGCGGCTGGGCCCGCAAGTGGTGGGACGGGCACGCCGACACGATCGCCGAGCAGCTGTCCCGGCGCGTGCTGGCGGTCGGCGAGCTGGAGGCCCGGATCGCCGGGGCGGTCGAGGCGGCCCGCTTCCGCGCCGACCTGGACAGCTCGCTGCGCGAGGGCGCCGACCGGTTGAAGGACCTGGACCAGCGGCACGGCCGGATCGTCGACGCCCTCGCCCGGATCGTGCGGGCGCTGGGCCGGGTGATCGCCCCGGTGGCCGCGGCGTTCCCGCCGATCGCACCGTGGATCCTCGCCGCCGGTGGGGGCGGCATGGTGACGGCGCTCGGCATCACCGTCTGGATCGGGCGCGACTATCTGGACACCGGCGTCCCGTTCGAGCGGGTGCCGGGGGTACGCCTGGTCGTCGCCCACGCCACCGGCACCCCGGCGCTCGGCGGTTAGCCATGCCCACCGACACCGAGGTCCTGCTGGCGCGCATCGAGCGTGAGCGCTACCGGCTGCGACGGGCCCGGCAGGCGATGGACGGCCTGCTCGCGCAGCTGCCCGACCTCGGCCGGGCCGTGCACCCGCAGATCATGACCACGATCGGGCAGGCCGACGGCGAGCTGGACGCGCTGGCCGGCCGGGCCCGCCGCTACGGGGTGAACACCGCCCGGCTGGAAGAGGCGGCCGCCCGGACCGAAGCCACCACCCGGGTGGTCGACGAGGCGTTCGCGCTGGCCACCGGGACCCTGGCCCGCAGCTGGGGACTCGACGACGGCGCCTGCACCGAGGCGGATCGACTGATCGCCGAGCTGGCCGGCCGGCTCGACAACGGCCTGGCCCGGCCGACCGTGCCGGGCGACGTGGAGTTCCTGCACCGGGCCGCGTACGTCATCCGCCGGCGGGTGCCCGACCACGGGGTGTGGGACCTGCCGGTGATGGCCCACGAGTTCGGTCACGTGCTGACCATGCAGTTCGACCTCTACGACCCGGTGACCAACACCGCCCGGCCGCTGGGCGCGGAGGCGCTCGGGACCTGGCCGGGCTACTCCGCCCAGCAGGCCGAGGAGCTGTTCTGTGACATCTTCGCCACCTACGCGACCGGGCCCGCGTACCCGTGCACCATGATCCTGCACCGGCTGGATCCGGTCTCCGACGCGACGGGCGGGCCGGCCGGGACCCACCCGCCGGACGCGGTCCGGGCGGCCGTCGTGCTGGAGACGCTGCACCAGCTCACCGTGCGGGAACCGGCCGAGGGGCGCTACCGGATGGCCCACGAGCAGCTGACCTCGGCGTGGAACGCCCTGCGCGAGCACGTCTCGGCGTCCGCCAAGCTGTCCACCGCTCAGGAGTCCACCGTCCGGCTCCAGGTGACCGGCACCCTCGGCCTGCTGGGGCGGCGGGCCCAGCCGCTGCGCTACGAGTGGCGCAACGCCGTACTCCGGCAGCTGGACCAGGCCCTCGCCGCGGGCGGCAAGCCGGACACCGAGACCGGCTATCAGATCCGTGACGTGCTCACCGTGGCCTGGCTGTCCCGGCTGGACGCCACCGGCGCACGCCCGGCCCCCGAGCACCTGGAGACCTGGGCGCGCGCCCTGATCTGATCCGCAGCCGGGAAGGAGACCCGCCATGCCCGCCGACCTGATCCTGCAGACCCGGCTCGACGTGCTGAACCAGGCGCTGGAGGAGGTCACCAGCGTGATCAGCGCGATGGCCGAGCAGAACCGGCGGCTCACCGACGTGGAGGGCTTCCTGTCCGAGGACGGGCGCCTGGCCGGCGCGGAGAACGACCTCGCCGTGCACATCGCGGTGATCCGCCGGCGACTCGACGGGCTGCTCGGCCGGCCGGCGCGGCCCCGCACCGGCCTGCCCCGGCCGGGCCTGCCCGCGCCCCGCTACGACGCCGCCCCGGAGAACGACCGGATCTCCCGGGTGGAAGAGGTCCGGCGGCACCTGCGCGACGCCGACGCCGAACTCAAGAAGCTCAGCGAGGAACGACTCGGCGTGTACGACTCGTTCCAGGACGTCCGGCGCTGGTCGGTGGCGGCGTTGCCGGTCCAGGCGTTGACCGATGCCAAGGAGGACTACCAGGAGCTGCTGAGCGACCTGGGTGAGTCCGACGAGCCGTGGCAGCGGTACCGGGCCGAGATGCCGCGCCGCGGTCACGAACTGCTGAGCCGCTACCTGGAACTGCTGGCCGGCATGGCGGTGCGCGGGCTGCCGGTGGACACCGACGGCATGTCCGCCCATCCCGCGCTGGTCCGATTCGACCTCGACGCCACGCTGATGGCCGCGTACGAGGCACTGGTCGGGCACCTGATGGGCCCGGTGCCGCTGCGCCACCGGGAGGATCCACGCCGATCCCCGCTGGCGCTGATGAGCTCGCTCGGGCGCCGGCACCTGCCGCTGGGGTATCCGCAGTGGAGTCTGTGGGCGCTGCCCCTGGTCGGCCGGCGCGCCGGCAAGGCGGTCGCGAGCGTCTGGCAGCCGCAGAAGGTCACGCTGACGCCCGGTCAGCGGTTGCTCTGCGCCGACCTCTACGCGCTGCACGCGCTGGGCCCGAGCTATCTGTACGCCACGGTGTTCCTGGAATTCGACCCGATGGCCGAACCGGTCACCGAGGCCAAGCCCGACGACCGGCCCTCGGACGTCCAGCGCGCCGCCCTGTTGCTGCGACAGCTGCGGGCGTGGTCCGCCGAGCGGGACACCCCGCAGCGGGCGCGGCTGGAGCAGGCGGCCGACCGGGTGGAGGCCGCATGGCACCTGGCCCGTGCCGCGGCCGGCGGGGAGGAGCGCCCGCTGGAACCCGGTGACCAGGAGGTCGTCGATCGCTTCGGCAAGGACCTGGTCCGGGTCAAGACCATGCGCACGGTCGGCTATCCGCTCGACACGATCGCGATGCTGCACGACGCGGCCGCCGAGCTGACGGACGAGGAGAAGCCGGTGGACCCGATGCAGCTGCGCGATCTGATGAGCGCGATGTGGATCGCCCGGCTCAACGATCCGGAGAAAGCGCAGGTGATCCACACCCGGGCGAAGGACTCGGCGTCGAAGATCCCGTTCGGCCCGCCGATCCAGGTGGGCCGCGATCCCCAGGAGGACGGCCGGACATGGGTCTGATCGAAGTTCCGCTGGCGCTGCAGTGGCTCCGCGCCTCCGCCGGCTTCTCCCCCATGCGTGATCTCGTACCGGACCTGATGCTGCGGGCGGTGGTCGAACGGGCCCGGACCGAACTGCGGCTGGACAACCTGGCCGGCTGCGACACCCTGCTGACCGCCGCCGCGCAGCGGATCACCGAGCCCGCCGGGTCCGCGGACGCTCCGGCACCGGCCGGGACGGGGCGGGTCGTCGAAGCGGTCATCCTGACGCTGCGCGGCGAGACCGCCCGGCACCGGGGACAGGACGCGCGGGCGGCCGACCTGTTCGGCCAGGCGGTCGCGATCTTCGAGGGGGAGCCGGCGACCACCATGTCGGCACGCGACCGGGGCGACTTCGGGATCGCGCTGGCCGGTCAGGGGCGCCTGACGGAGGCTCTGCCGCACCTGCTGGCCGCCGTGACGGCGGACGCCGGGGCGCCGGAACACGCCCGTACCCTGGCCCGGGCTTTGATCGCGGCCGACCGCGTGCCGGAAGCCGCGGCAATCATCCGATCCGCCTTGCTCGCGTTGCCGGCCGATCCGGAACTCTGCCTGCTGCGCGCCGAAGTGCTGCGGGCCCAGCGCGATCCGGCGGCGTTGCCCCTGATGATCGACGCGGCCCGGCTGCTGCTCGCCGCGGGCCGGCCCGGCCAGGCGCTGCCCGCCCTGGAACAGGCCGACCGGGAGCAACCGGGCGTGGCCGCCGGTGTGCGCGCGGAAGCCCTGGTGCTGCTGGGCCGTCATCAGGAGGCCGTCGAGGCGTTCGACCTCGCGCTGCTGAACGATCCCGGCAACGCCCGGCTCCTGGTGCGGCGGGCGATGGCGTACGCCGTCGCCGGTGACTCGGCCCACGCCTCCGCCGACCTGCAAGCCGCCCTGGCCGCGGCGCCGGACGACGTCGACGTGCTGCTGCGGGCCGGGGAGACGCGACTGGCCCAGAGCGAGGTCGACGAGGCGGCCCGGCTGGCCCGGCAGGCGCGCGACCTCGACCCGGGCGCCTGGCCCGCCGCCGTGCTGGAAGCGTCCGCCCTGCGCGACGCCGGCGACCCCGCGGGCGCGCTCACCGTGCTCCGGGCCGTTCCGCTGGACGCCCGCAGCCAGCCCGACGTGCTGCGCCTGCACGCCGCGACGGCCCAGCAGCTGGGCCTGGTCGACGAGGCGATCGACCAGTACGAACGACTGCACGCCAGCCCGCGGTCACAGGCCGGGGACTGGTTCGAGTACGCGGACACCCTGCTGGTGTCCGGCCGCCCGGACGAGGCCCGGGCGGTGGTCGAGCAGGGCCTGACGGCGTGGCCGGACGACCTGTACCTGCAGGCGCTCGAGGTCGAGCTGATGACCGCGCGCGGCGAGACCCGGACGGCGCTGACCAAGGCCCGGTCGGTGGCCCGCCGGCATCCGGCGAACGCGATGGCCCACCTGCTCGTCGCGACGGCGCTGTTCAAGGGCACCCCCACCGACAAACGCCGCGCCGACGCGCTCCGGGCCGTCGACCGCTGCACCGAACTGGCCCCCGAATGGGCCGAGCCGTGGTGGCTGCGCGCCCAGATCCTGTTCGCCGGCGGCGACCTCGACGGCGCCCGGGCCGCGCTGGCCGAGGTGCGCTCGCGCGAGCCCCAGCACCGCGAGGCGCGCCGGCTCTGGGTGGACATCTGCGTGGCCGCCGGCGACGACCTCGCCGAGGCCGAGGAGGAAGCCCGGGACCTGCTGATCGAGTCCGGATCCGAGGCCCGGGACGTGATCCGGCTCGCCCGGATCCTGACCCGCCAGGGCCGCAACGACGAGGCGCTCGAGGCGCTGTCCGCCCCGGACGTCACGACCACACCGGACTCACTGCTGCTGCGCGCCGGCGTGGAGAGCGCCGTCGGCCGGTTCACCGACGCCGCGCGAACGCTGCGGGAAGCCGCCGAGCTGGACCCCAAGCGGTCCGACATCCTGATCCGGCAGGCCGTCGTGGCCCGCACCGTCGGCGACGCGTCGGCCGCCATCGGCTACGCCCGGCAGGCGATCCGCCGGCACGCCCCCGGCCACGACGCCCGCAACGAACTCGCCGCCGCCCTGCTGCTCGCCGGAAAGCCGGACGAGGCCGCGGCGAACATCGCGACGGTGCTCGAACAAGACCCCGACGACCTCCGGGCCCGGTTGCTGAACGCCCAGCTGATCGGCCGGAGCCGGCCCGACGACGCCCGCGCGGCACTGGCCGAGCTGGCAACCACCGATCCGCAGAACGTCGACATCGTGATCGCCCGGGGCCAGCTCGAGATCGACAACGGGGCCTACCAGGCCGCGCTGGACGTGCTCGGCCCGGCCGGCACGCCGGACGCGGAGGCGCTCAAGGCGGAGGCGCACCGGCTGCTCGGCAACACCACCGCGGCGATCAAAGGCAGCCAGCAGGTGCTGGGCGAGGCGCCGAACCACTACGGCGCACTGGCCACGCTCGGGCTGCTGCTGCAGAGCGCCGGCGACCACAAGGGCGCCGCGAACGTCTTCGAGCAGGCGCGGGAGGCCTATCCGCGGGACGCGGCGACGACCACCCGGCTGGCTCAGACGTACGTCTCGCTCGACCGGTACCGGGACGCGTTCCGGATGCTCGACCACGCGACGAGCGAGGCGCCCCGCAACCCGTGGGTGATGGGGACGCTGATCTGGACGCTGGCCGACACCGGGACCTTCGAGCCGGCGATCCGGCTGTCCCGGCGGCTGCTCGACGAGCACCCGGAACACGCGGACACGTGGAACGTGCTGGGGTGGTGCCTGTACCACCTCGACCCGCCGGACCTCGACGGCGCCGAAGCCGCCCTGCGGGAGGCGGTGCGGAACAAGGACACCCGGTGGTATCGCAAGAACCTGGCCAACGTGCTCTCGCTCGGACGGCCGCCGGGTTCGGAGGCCGAGGGGCTCTACCAGCGGTCGCTCGACGAGGCGCTGAGCTTCCGGAGCAAGCACGACCTGAGCCTGGCCGGCTGGTGTCAGTACCGGCTCGGGAACCTGGACGCGGCGGCACAGACCCTCTATGAAGCGATCAGCCTGCAACAACGGACCGGTGGGGCGCACTTCGACCTGGCGCTGATCCAGGTCAGCGATCGGCGGGTGGATCACGGGACGAGGCTCTACGCGCGGCTCACTCCGGTGGGCGACAACGATCCACTCCGGCATCGGGGGCTGCTGACGATCGCGGCGGCGGATTTGCGGCACGCTCAGCGGCAGTATCCGCACCTGGCCAAGAGTCGGCGGATCGCGCGGACGCTGGCCGCCATGGAGGAGACGAGACAGACCCTGCCGACGGTCCCCGACCTGCACGCCACCCGCACCTGACCGGGCGATCCCGGCCGACGATCCAGCGCCCTTACCTCACGGCTGGTCCGGCCATCCGATGACATCCTCGGCATCGACTCCTCGTAGGTTCGCTCCTTGCCACAACGCGCCCGTGACGTCGGTACGGCCATACGAAGGATCGTGGGTGCGAACGCTGCTGAACTCCGCGTAGGACAGGTCCGTGTCGCGCAGATCAGCGTTCCGGAGGTCGCATCCGGCGAACCGTGCACCCCTCAGGGAAGCGCCTCGGAGGTCGGCTCCTCGGAAGTCGCAGAGCTTGAAGAAGTGCTGTTCGAAGCTCCGGTGTCGCAAGTCGAGGCCCGCGAAGGACTGTTTCGTGGCACCGGGGAGACCCATCATCCGGAGACCCTAACGCGACTGCTGATCGTCACGCATCGCCGTTTTCCTCGGCTTCCAGGCATGCCCTCTTCTCCGGCTCCGACTCGGTCATCACGCTCGCCGCGTTGGAGAAAGGGTTCCAGGGGCCGGCGCTGTCCTGGCCGGAGCTTCTCGTAGCCGCCGCTCAGCCGGACTCCGCACTGCCCCGGGCGGAACTGTTGCCGGCTGTCGGTGACGCCTTCCAGCCGCACGACGCTGCGGAACCGGTCGCCACGGCCGCCCGGTACGCCGAACGGGTCGGCAGCAGACGGTCTGGACGCTTTCGCGGCCGAGGGTGGATAGATTGCCTGTTCATGGCGGGTGTGGATGTTTTCTGGCGGCGGGTCAGCGGGGACGGGTTCGTGGCGCCCGGGTCGATGGCGGAGGTTCGGGCGCTCGCGCCTCATTTCGCCGAGGACGGCTATTCCGAAGCGGTCGAGGCCGGGCTGCTTGTCGGATCGGAGGACTTCGGCGAGATGATTCCGGCGCTGGTGCAGATCGCGGCACCCGACCATCCGGCGGCGAGGCTCGTGTGGCCGTCCAGGTGGGACGAGGACCTCATGACGTCGATTATCGGGGCTGACGACGTACGGGAAATATCGGGTTTGCTCGTTGATTCTCCTCTTGAGGAGTGGGCCGAACGTTTTCGGGGCGCGCTCGCAGCGGAGTTCCACCAGCCGGAACTGCACGACGACGTCGTGGAGGGCGTCGGGCGGGACGTTCAAGAGGTCGCGGACCTCTTCGCCGCCGCAGCGGCTGCCGGCGACGCGATTTTCCTACGGGTGGTCGCCTGAGTGCTCTTGACGACCCGGGGGCGGGGATCACGCCACAGCAGACCGGGCCGCTCGTGCACGGCGGTGGCCGCCGGGCTGCGCCACAAGAAGGTCGCCATCCGCGAGCATTGTCGGCGGTAGATCATTATGTTCGTTGCCCCGGCCGGCTGGATGTTTCGGCAGCTATGGTGGGAACCGCGATGAAATTGCCAGAGCTCGAAGAAATTCGTAGTCCGCTGGGGCTCCAAATGTATGGAGCTCTCTGCTCCGTGCGCCTGGCAAGAGTAGGCACACTTGGTGATTTCGAGTATCGGGAACCACTCGATCGCTATCTTGACGGGTTGTTCGAACGATCGCGCAGGAGCCCTGATGATCGCAAGCTTCTGATTCGTTCCAGGAGTTTCTTCTTCGGCGATGACGTCGCGCTGATCAAGTATTATCAGAGCGCATCCATCGAGATCGCACTGATGGTTGGCGGTGACGAACCGCCGCACCCCCTGAACGCGCCTGGAATCACCTTCACAACCTCCAATGTGTGGTCAAATATTGATTCCGTTTGCGGCGAGTCCACTTCAGTGAATTTTGAGGAGAACCACTTCCAGAAGCAGGAGATGCGGCTACAGGGCGAAGATGTCATGGACATCGCCCGCTCCCACGATGGGGTGGATCACTGGATCGCCCTGCGGGACAGGGCTCGGCTGTCCGGGGAACGGGTGGCGGCATCGCTGACGGGCCTTGCCCGTGATCTGAGCTGGGAAAGTGAGCGTGGGATACCCGGGTTCCGCGTCAAGAGCGCCGAGGAAGAGGAGCGGTTCGCCTCGCTCGTCGAACGCGACGCACCCACCGACCAGTGGTAGAAGCGCTGTCTATCGACCGCGGCCCGGCCAGGCTTGGTCGAGGATCTCCACAGCGGACAACCGGACGGCCATATCGAGCATCCCTCCAGTCGGCCGCTGGGATCACGTAAGGCGAGAATGTTGCGCAGATCGCGGCCCCTCGGCCCGTTTCAGGGCATCGGGATCACGAGTGGTCGGGGTCGAGTCGGTGCAACACCACGACCGGGATCCGGCGGGTCGTCCGAGCCTGGTAGTCACCGTAGCCGGGTGCCTGCTCCACCACCTTGCCCCACAGCTTCTCGTACTCGTCGCCGTCCGGAATTGCCGCCATCGCGCGGTACCTGTCCGTTCCGAATTCGACGGTCACCGCCGGGTCGTGCCGGATGTTGTGGTACCAGCCCGGATTCTTCGGAGCGCCCATGGCCGAGGCCACAACGATCGATTTCCCGTCGATCTCCAGATAGCCGAGCGGCACGGTGCGCTGCTCACCCGTCCGCGCGCCGATGGTCGTCAGCAGCGCCAGCGTGGCGTCCTGGAACATTCCGCCGACCTTGCCGCCGTTCTCGCGAAACTCCTCGATGATGCGCCGCTGAAATTCATTGACATCGAAATTACCGTACGTTTCCGTCATGCGATTCCCATCCTCATGTGTGGTCGGATGGAGGACGACTCCCAGCCCGGGACAGGCACAAAGAAACCCCGCAAGCCGTACGCGGTGGCAAACGCAGACTTCACCTGTGGATCAGGAGTCAACGTCTGCGATCAGGTGCCGACAGATGCCGGTCCTGTGAGGGGCTGGAAAGCCACTACCTCCATGCGTAGGCCCATACGGGGCTCGCTCGGAAACTACCAGCCCCCGCGAGCCGCCGCAACGTGTTCACGACGCCGCCGCCAACGCGCTGGCCGACGCCCGACCGACTCACCAAACCCTGCTCACTCCTACATAGCACCCAGGCAGGGCAAACGCAGCGCCACTCACCGCGGCACGAGCGGATGCGCCGCGGCGTCACCCGGGATTGCTTGTGGGAGCCGTTCACCGTTAACCGATGGTGCCAAAACATTGGTGTCAGCCAGGATGAGCCAAGCAATCATCGTGTGCTGGCAGGAACATCGTCGGAAAGGACGGGCGCTGGATGAGCGAAGCGTTCTACTCGCAGGCGAGGCTGTACGACTTGATGTTTCCGGGCGGCGGGCCCGCAGTCGACTTCTACCGCGCCGAGGCCCTCCGGCAGGGCGGGAGCGTGTTGGAACTCGGGTGCGGCACGGGGCACAAGCTGATCCCCATCGCGTCCGACGGGCGTTCGTGTGTCGGCCTGGATTTCTCGGCGGAGATGCTGGCTGAGGCTCAGCGTAAAGCGGAAGAGCGCGGTGTAACAGTGGAATGGGTGCAGGGCGACATGCGGGCCTTCGATCTCGGCCGCACCTTCGACTTCGTGTTCATCGCGGCCAATTCCCTGCTGCATCTGCATGAAACTGAGGATCTGGCGAGCTGCTTCCGGTCGATTCGACGACACCTGGCGCCCGGAGCACGGTTCGTCCTTGATGTATTCAACCCGAGCGTGTGCCTCCTTGCAGACGCCGATGGCGTGCGGCGCACCCGGGAGTCGCTGTCGTTCGTGGATCCTGACCGTGGCAATGTCAGCGTCGATGTCGCCGAGATCTACGATGCGTCCGCGCAAGTGACCCGCGGAACGTGGTACCTCTCGACCGACGCCGAGCCTGATTTCGTGGTCGCATCGATTGAGATCAGGAGCATCTTCCCGCAGGAGTTGCCGCTGCTCGTCTCGCTCGGCGGCCTTCGGCTCGTCGAGCGCTTCGGCGACTGGACGCGTCGGCCATTTGCCAGGGATTCGCCGCTTCAACTCTGCGTCTGCGAGTGAAAGCACCTGTACAACCAACTCGCCGGCACGGTCCGACCGCCTGGGTCGACTGGTGCCCTCAGCAGCGCCCGCTCCGCGGCAGATCCGGACGTTCCCTCGGCGTGGCGCCATGATCGTCGATGCGACAATCATGGCGTGCTTGATCTTCCCGAGGGTGCGTCCACGTGGGACTGGGATATTCATGATTTCGACGGCTCGCGACTACTGCTGGCCGCCGACAACGACCTGACATATCACCACGGCCTCGAGGTCATCTTCACCGACGTCGCTTACCTGGCATGTCCGACGCAGTTCTCTGACCCTCAATTCCGGCAACCTACTCTGGCCGAACGCACGTTGGTGCGTCGCTATGTCGGCGAGGAACCACCGGTGATCGTGGCCTTCGACGTCGAGTCGTTGGAGTGGGAGGGCCTTCTCCCCTGTCTCATCGCGGCAGAAACAGCCGAGGTCGTGATGGGCCTCGTCTATCGCTATTGGCGAGACGACCTCGCTCCCGGGGCGCGATTGTCATCTCATGTGCGTCGGCCCCAGGTGTGAGCGCAGGGCCACCTTCACCCGCCTGCCGGCCTCCGAGCGGCATCCGCTCATCGGCAGATGATTGCGTTGGCAGCTCTGCTGGCCGTCGAGCAGTTGCGATGGCCTGACCGTCGGCCGCGAAGTTCTCCGTGCTCGTGGCGCATGCCGCACAACGCTGTTGCGGCCATCGGCTCGCTCAGCGCCGACCGGGACTGCGTCGTAAGACGGGCCCAACAGACCTGATCCTGGTCCGGGGCGGGAGTGGGTCCAGGCCCACCCGGACGGGCGGCCAGACGGATTCTGGAGAGGCTTCACGCTCCGTAGCGTTATCGGCATGAACAACGCCAAGCAGTACTTCAAGGAATTCGCCGCGCTCAGTGTCTTCGCCCTCGGGGCGGTGATCGCGATGGCCGCGAGTGGTCACACCGTCAACACGTTCATGTGGGTTCGCGGGTTCCTCCTGCCGGCCGTCGCCGTCACGCTGTATGTGATGACCAGGGCGGGAGCGGTCGATCGGGTCCGCACGGTGACGGTCATCATGCCGATCGCGATCGTCGGGGTCGATCTGATCCCCGGCGTATGCCCGATCTGGTACACGATCGCCCAGGCGGTCTGCATGATCCCGGTGGTCGCGGCGGCAGTCACTCTGCGTCGTTCGGCAACACCCAAGACCATTTAAGAGCAAATCATTTCGGTACGGCGGTAGACCCACGCCCGCCGGGTCGGCAACAAAGGCAACAAAGGCAACAAAGACGCGGGCCGATCACCGCAGACCGGCCCCGCACGGCCGGTCAGCTCGGCCAGGCCGGCAGGCGGTCAGGTCAGGTCAGCAGGGTCAGGTCGGCCAGACCGGTGGGCGGCGTTCGACGAAGGCGCGGACGCCCTCGCGCCGATCGTTGGAGAGCACCGCCGAACGCCACGCCGCATCCTCGATCTCCAGGCCCGACGACAGGTCGACGTCGAGACCCCGGCGAATCGCCGTGCGCGCGTTCGTGACCGCCACCGGCGAGTTCCCGGCGATCTGAGCGGCCAGCTCAAGGGCCGCCGAGGTCGCGGAACCGGCCGGGACCACCCGGTCGACCAGACGCAACCGCTCCGCCTCGGCCGCCCGAACATGCCGGCCGGTCAGGATCAGATCGGTGGCGATCCCCTGCCCGACGCGGCGCGGCAACAGCTGGGTGCCGCCACCACCGGGCACGATGCCGACCCGCACCTCGGGCAGCCCGACCACGGCGGTCTCGTCCGCGACGATCAGATCGCAGGACAGCGCCAGCTCGTACCCACCGCCGAGCGCGTAACCGTGCACCGCCGCCACCACCGGAACGCACAGGTGCAGGATGCTCGCGAAGAGCCGCCGGAACACCACCCGCTGGGCCAGGAAGCCGGCATCGTCCAGACCGTCCCGCTCTTTCAGGTCGGCGCCGACACAGAACGCGCCGGGCGCCGCCGAGCTGAGCACCACCGCGCGAGCCCCGGACTCCCCCACCGCCGCGGCCTCCGCCGCGAGCCGCTCGGCCAGCCCGGTGGAGAGCGCGTTGCGGGCGGCGACCCGGTTGAGCCGGATCTCGGTCACCGATCCGTGCTCGACGATCACGACGTCGGACATCTGCGCACCGTACCGCCCCGGCCTGACAGGATGACGGGATGCGTGCCGTGGTCCTCGATGCCGTCCGAGCCCAGCCCGAGGTCCGGAAGGTGGCCGATCCGGTCGCCCCGCCCGGCGCGGTGGTGGTGCGGGTGATGGCGACCGGGCTCTGCCGCAGCGACTGGCACGGCTGGGCCGGGCACGACGACGAGATCGTGTTCCCGCACGTGCCGGGGCATGAGCTGGCCGGCGTGGTGGCCGAGGTGGGCGCCGGGGTGACCCGGTGGGCGGCCGGTGACCGGGTGACCGTGCCGTTCGTGTGCGCGTGCGGGCGGTGTGAGTGGTGCCGGTCCGGGCAGGGCCAGGTCTGTCCGGATCAGCAGCAGCCCGGGTTCACCCACTGGGGGTCGTTCGCGGAGCTGGTCGTGCTGCACGCCGCCGACACCAATCTGGTCGCGCTGCCCGAGCGGGTGGACTTCGCGACCGCGGCCGCGCTCGGGTGCCGGTTCGCGACCGCGTTCCGGGCGCTCGCCGGCCGGGCCCGGGTCGTCGAGGGTGAGTGGGTGACCGTGGTCGGCGCCGGCGGGGTCGGGCTGAGCGCCGTGATGATCGCCCGGGCGCTGGGTGGCCGGGTGATCGCGGTGGACCGGAATCCGGAGGCGCTCGCCGTCGCCTCCGCGCTCGGTGCGGAACGGGTGGTGCTCGCCGACGGCTCGGACATCCCGGCCGCGGTCGCCGGGCTCACCGGCGGGGGCTCGCACGTCGCGGTCGACGCGGTCGGCAGCGAGCAGACCTGCTCGGACGCGATCCTGAGCCTGCGCCGGCGCGGCCGGCACGTGCAGATCGGCCTGCTGCCGCCGGTCGGCGGGCACCCGCGGGTGCCGATGGCCCGGGTGATCGGGTGGGAGCTGGACGTGCTGGGCAGTCACGGCATGGCGGCGGCCGACTATCCGGCGATGATGGCCCTGATCGCGGACGGCTCGCTGCAGCCGCAGCGGCTGATCGAGCGCACCGTCGGCCTCGACGAGGCGGCGGCGCTGCTGCCCACCTTCGACCGCGCCACGGTCGCCGGCATGACCATGATCGACCCCACCCGCTGACCCGACCCGATCAGGTCGCCGGCTGGGGGCACACGTGGTCGTCGGTGAGCGGGTCGCCGGTCAGCTGCTTCGGGCTCAGGATCGCCAGTCGCCGCCAGCCGGTCAGCGTGTCGCCGGGCAGGCCGGTGCGCCGCCATTCGCCGCGGACGACCGTGGTCGAGGCGGCGCCGATCTCGCGGGTCTCGGCCGGGGTCGTCGTGCCGTCCGAGCCGACCCATTGGAAGGTCAGCGCGCCGGGCCCACTCATCGAGACCCGCTGGGTGACGACGGTCAGCAGCCCGGACTGGCAGTCGGGCGACTCCGGAGCCGTTTCGGCCGATCCCTCGTCGAGCCACACCTCCGGCACCGGCGGGACCGGCGGCTGCGACGACTCCGGCGGTGACGTGCCGATCGGCCGGGTGGCCGGCGGGAGAGTCCGGCGGCTCACCGGGCCGGCGGGCGCCGGGATCACCCGGACGTCGACGTGCGGGCCGGCGCCGCGGCCGGGGAGCTGAGGCAGTCCGGCCGTCCCCGCCTTGAGCTGCGCGATGCCGATCTGCGGGGCCGGCTGCTCGACGGGCTTGGCCAGCACCAGCGTCACCCCGGTGCCGTACGCCAGGTTGCTGCCGATGCCCGGTTCGGTGCGCAGCACGGTGCCCTTCGGCTCGCCGGATTCCTCCTCACGGAATCCGCCCAGCACCAGGTGGGCCCGTGTGAGCTGCTTCTCCGCCTCGGCCCGGGACACCCCGACCAGCGGCGGCACCTGCGACTTCTGCAGCTGCTGAAAGACCCAGTAGCCGCCGACGCCGACCAGGAAGACCAGGACCACGGCCACCCCGACCTTGCCGAGCCCGGTCACGGCGATGCCGTCCGAGCTGACCTGGCCCTCCACGTGCTTGAGCAACCGCCGCACCCGATCGGCCAGCCGGTTCCGGCGAGCCTCCGGCGCCGGTTCTGCCGAAGGCGAAGGGACTGCCGAAGGCGAAGGGACTGCCGAAGGCGAAGGGGCCGGCGAAGGCGAAGGGGCCGGCTCCTGCTGTTCGATCTGGGCGTCGTCGTCCGTTGACCGCGTCACGCTGTTGTCCGCCTCCTGCGGCCCACGCCGCACCGAGTCCGATCAGTCGCATGATCAACGATCATGCGACTGATCAGGCGCGCGACGGCAAGAGCAAGCAGCGACGGCGGGAGTCAGCGGCGGGCGCGGGCGCCCGCCGCGAGGGCGACCCCGATGGCGGCGAGGCCGATCTGCAGGAAGAGCTCGATCCAGTCGATGCCCTTGGTGTCGTCGACGTTGATGGCGGCCGCGATGAACGTGCCGATCAGCGCGGCCACGATGCCGATGACGATGGTCAGCCAGATCGGGATGGCCTGCTTGCCGGGCACGACGAGGCGCCCGAGCGCGCCGACGACCAGGCCGATGATGATCGCGGTGAAGATGCCGGTGATTTCCACGTGCGCCCCCCGAAGAACCTCGAAGAACTCGACAACCCTGGACAACCAGGATTGCCCACCGCGCCGGTCGCTACGACAGCGAGAGGAACGGATAGTCGACGTACGCGAAACTGCGCGAATCGGGCGACCAACTGTTGACGTTGATCGTCCCCTGACCACCGGCCAGTGACACCACGGTCCGCGCCGACCCCCAGTCCCCACCGGTCACCAGCCGCAACTCGACGGGCCGGTCGGCCGGATGCCCCTGGGTCCCGGGCGGGTAGCTCAGGTACACGGCACGGCTGCCGTCCGGCGAGAAGTGCGGGAACCAGTTCACCCGCTCGTCGAAGGTGAGCTGCTCAAGCCCGGTCCCGTCGGGGCGGATCCGGGCGATCTGCGCGTTGGCCGAGAACCGCTCGGTGTTGAAGTAGATCCACGCACCGTCCGGCGTGTACTCCGGGCCGTCGTCGGGCCCGCCGTCGAAGGTGAGCCGGGTCGACGGCCCGCCCGCGGCCCCGATCGTCCACAGGTTCCCGGCGTCCCAGCGCTGATTCTCGATCCCCACGTACGCAAGCGTCGTCCCGTCCGGGCTGACCCCGTGCAGGAAGTGCATCCGATCCTCGTGCGTGATCCGCCGCGCGGCGCCCCCGCGCAGCGACGCCTCGTAGAGGTGCCCGTCGTTCGCGGACAGGAAGATCGAGTCCCCCGGCCCGAGCACGTGGTCGTTGTTCAGGTCGGGCACCCCCTCGAGCGGGATCAGAATCGGCCCGCCCGAGGTGAGCCGCCACAGCAGCCCGTCGCCGTTGACGATCAGCTCGCCGTCCCGGGTCCAGTTCGGCGCCTCGAACAGCACGTCCGCGCCGGTGTGCACCGGCGCCACGGCACCGGTGCCCACGTCGTACGTAAAAATCCGGCATTTCTGATTTTTGGCAAGCATCCGGCCGTTACCCATCGGCCGACAATACTTCCAGGTCAGCGGTCCCCGATCAGGGCCAGCGGACGGTCCGCGACATCGCGGGGCGAGGCGGCGAGCGAGGCCACGATCTCGCCGGAGCGGACCGCGACGGCGGAGAGCAGCGTGGACGTTATCCCGTGCACGTGCTCGGTCCCACCCTGCAGGTAGATGCCCGCCCGCAGATCATCATCGGTCACCATCCGGTAGTCCCGGGTGACCCGCAGCAGGTTCTGCTCGTCGCGCAGGCAGTGCTCGCCGGCCGCGCCGAGCATCCGGGTGACGTCGACCGGCCGGTAGCCGGTGGCGAACACGATCGCGTCCGCGTCCAGCGGCGTGCGCTCGCCGGTCGGCAGGTGCTCGACGACCACGGTGATCCCGTCCGGGACGGCGGTCAGGTCGGCGATCCGGGACGCGTTGAGCATCCGCAGCCGGGTCCGGCCGAGCACCTTCTCCCGGTAGGCGCGCCGGTACAGGTCCTCGATCAGGTCGCCGTCGACCACCGAGTAGTTGGTGTTGCGGTGGTAGTCGAAGAGCATCCGCTTGACGTCGGCGGGCGCGTCGAAGTACAGGTCGACGGCCTCCGGGTCGAAGATCCCGTTGGCGAAGTTGCTGTCGTCGGCCGGGCTGTAGCCGTAGCGGAAGAAGACCGCGCAGACCTCGGCGCTCGGGTAGCGCTCGTGCAGGAACGACACCGACTCGGCGGCGCTCTGCCCGGCACCGACCACCACGAAGCGCCGCGGCTCGGCCACCTCGAACGCGGCCGCCCGGTGCAGGATGTCCAGGTTGTGCCAGACGCGTTCGGCCGATGCCACTCCCGGCGGCAGACTCGACTCCAGGCCGACGGCGACCGAGACATTGCGGGTACGGAACGTCCGCGCGCCCGCCGTCACATCGAGCAGAGCGCCGCCCCGCACCGGAACGACGTCGGTGACGGTGTGGCCGTAGTGCACGCTGTCCTTGACCCGGCTCGCCGCCCAGTACAGGTAGTCGTGGAACTCCACCCGCAGCGGATACATGCTCTTGTAGTTGATGAAGTCGGCCAGCCGCCCGTTGGCGTGCAGGTACGACACGAAGCTGTAGTCGCTGTTCGGGTTGCGCATGGTGACCAGGTCCTTGAGGAACGAGACCTGCATGGTCGCGTCCTCGAAGAGCATCCCGCGGTGCCAGCCGAAGTCGTCCTGCTTCTCCAGGAAGACCGCGCGCAGCCGCTCGGCGGGCGGGCAGCCGTTGTTGTGTTCCTCGATCGCGATGGCCAGGGCCAGGTTCGAGGGTCCGAAGCCGATGCCGACCAGGTCGTACACGTCGTTGTCCTGCATGGTGGTGGCCTCCATTGACTCAGCGGGCACTGGCACGCAACGCCGCGCGCAGCTCGCGCCGGCTGACCTTGCCGACGCCGGTGACGGGAAACGTGTCGAGCACCCGGACCCGGTCCGGGATCTTGTACTCGGCCAGGCCGCGGTCGCGCAGGTAGGCGCGGACCTCGGCAAGCTTCGGGGCGGTCGCCCCGGTCCTGGGCACGACGAACGCGCAGGTGCGCTCGCCGAGGTACACATCGGGCACCGCGACGACCGCGACGTCGTGCACCGCCGGGTGGGTGAGCAGGTGGTTCTCCACCTCCTCGGCGGCGATCTTCTCGCCGCCACGGTTGATCTGGTCCTTGGCCCGGCCCTCGACGACCAGGTAGCCGCCGTCGACCCGGCGCACCAGATCGCCGGTGCGGTAGAAGCCGTCCTCGGTGAACGCGGTCTTGTTGTGCTCTTCCGCGTGCCAGTAACCCCGGATGGTGTACGGACCCCGGGTCAGCAGATGCCCCACGGTCCCGTCCGGCACGGGCCGATCGTCGTCGTCGACGATCAGCACCTCGTCGTCGGGCGAGATCGGCCGCCCCTGGGTGTGCAGCACGATCTCGTCCGGGTCGTCCAGCCGGGTGTAGTTGACCAGGCCCTCGGCCATCCCGAAGACCTGCTGCAACTGGCAGCCGAGCACCGGCCGCACCCGCTCGGCGACGGTGTCGGCGAGTTTGGCGCCGCCCACC
Organism: Actinoplanes sp. L3-i22; assembly: GCF_019704555.1. Taxonomy (NCBI): domain Bacteria; kingdom Bacillati; phylum Actinomycetota; class Actinomycetes; order Micromonosporales; family Micromonosporaceae; genus Actinoplanes; species Actinoplanes sp. L3-i22. Next base: position 4,022,279 of record NZ_AP024745.1, on the reverse strand, counting down.
TGCAGCACTTCCAGGCTGGACAGATCGGACGCCAGCGAACTGCCCTCCAGCCACAGGTGCGCCAGCGGCGGCACGACCGCGGTGATCGTGACCCGCTCCCGCTCGATCAGCGGGAACACCGTCGCCGGGTCCGGCCGGGGCGACAGCACGACCCGGCCGCCGGCGTGGAAGACGCCGAGCACGCCCGGCGAGGACATGGTGAAGTTGTGCGCGACCGGCAGCACCGCCAGGTAGACGCTGTCCTCGGTCAGGCCGCAGATGGTGGCGCTCTCCCGGACGCTGTAGAGGTAGTCGTCGTGGGTGCGCGGGATCAGCTTCGGCAGGCCGGTGCTGCCGCCGGAGAGCTGCAGGAATGCCAGGTCCGAGGGCTGCGGGCCGGGCGGCAGGGTGGCCGGGTCGCCGTCGATGCCGGCCAGCTCGCCGATCAGGATCACCTTGGCGTCACCGGCCGCGGCGGCCAGCTCGGCGTGCTCGGTGATGAACGCGACCGCGGAGGTGTGCGAACAGAAGTAGCCGATCTCCGAGCTGCGGTGGGCCGGGAGGGCGAAGACCGGCAGGGCGCCGAGCCGGAACAGCGCGAAGATCACCTCGAAGTACTCGGTGACGTTCGGCAGTTGGACCACGACACGGTCTCCCGGCCGTACCCCCCATTGATGGAACCCGGCGGCAAGCCGCAGAGATCTCGCCCGGAGCTGCCGATAGGTGAGCGCGCCCACGGCGATCCGGTCAGAATCGGACAGCAGCTCGAAGAGCGTCTGGCCGGTCCAGTAGCCGAGCTTGCGGTAGCGCTCGGCGAAGTCGTCAGGCCACATCGGCGTTCTCCACTCCCAGCGCGGTGAGCATGGTGCCGAGCTTGGCGGTGGTCTCGGCGAGCTCGGCCCGCGGATCCGAGTCGCCGACCACGCCGGCGCCCGCGTAGATGTCCAGGCCCTCGGGCGAGGCGGTCGCGCAGCGGATGGTGACCGCCCACTCGCCGTCGCCGGACGCGTCCACCCAGCCGACCATCCCGGTGTAGAAGCCCCGGTCGAACTCCTCCAGCCGGCCGATCGCGGCGCGCGCGGCCGGGGTCGGCGTGCCGCAGACCGCCGGCGTCGGGTGCAGCGCGGTCGCCAGTTCCAGCGCGGAGACCGCCGGGTCGGCGATCTCCCCGGTGACCAGCGTGGACAGGTGCCACATGGTGGCCGTCGCGACCAGCGACGGCTCGGCCGGCACGTCCAGGTCCGTGCAGTAGGTGCGCAGCACCGAGGCCACCTGCTCGCTGACCACGGCGTGCTCGTGGCGGTCCTTGGCCGAGGCGAGCAGCGCCGCGGCCCGGCGCCGGTCCTCGGCCGGGTCCGCGCTGCGGGCCGCCGAACCGGCCAGCGGATTGGCGGTCACGGTCCGCCCGTGCCGGGCCACCAGCAGCTCCGGACTGGCCCCGAAGAGCGTGCGCCCAGCGCCCAGGTCGACGGCGAAGGTGTAGCCGCCCGGGTCCCGGCCGGCCAGCGCGCGGACCACCGGCGCCGGATCGAAACCGGTCACCTCGGCGTGCAGCGAACGGGCCAGCACGACCTTGGTGTACTGCCCGGCCCGGATCTCGGCGACCGCCCGGGCCACCGACGCGCGGTAGCCCTCCGGCGTCGGCACCGGCCGCAGCCCGGCGATGCCGAGCGCCGACCGCCGATGATCAGCGGCCACCGGGGCGCCACCGCGGCGCAGCCGCTGCGGAACGATCAGGCGGGCGTCGGCGCCCGGGGCGAACGGCACGGCGCCGACCACGGTCCGCACCTCGTGCCCGGCCGCCTCGGCCACGCCGAGCACCGCCTCGACCCGGCGGGCCAGGTCGGCGTGGCCGTCCGGACGGCCGGACGGCGGCACCGCGAACCAGGTGCCCTCGGCGAGCAGCGTGCCCCGCGGCGACGCGAACAGCGAGGACTCCCCGGGCTGGTAGCCGGCGAGCAGCTCGGCGCCGGTGGTGGCGGTGGAGACGGCGGTCATCGGCGCACCGCCGTTCCGGCCAGCACGAGCTCACGGTCCCGCTCGTCGGGGGTCGGTTCGATCCGGGACATGGCCAGGCGCAGGATCGGCGGGCCCATCACCGAGGTGACCACGGCGATCAGCACCACGATCGTGTACGTCGCGATGGTCAGCACGCCCAGCCGCAGGCCGGTGGTGGCGACCACCACCTCGACGACGCCGCGCGCGTTCATCCCGGCGCCGAGCGCGATCCCCTCCCAGTGCGAGAGGCGGCTGGCCCGGGCGCCGAGGTACGCCCCGGCGAACTTGCCGACGATCGCCACCAGCAGCAGGGCGAACCCGGCGAGCAGCACCTTCGGGTCGGCCAGCGCGGTCAGGTCCATCCGTAGGCCGGCGGTGGCCATGAAGATCGGCGCGAGCACGCTGAGCACCACGGTGCGCAGCGGCGTGAGGTCCCGCCAGAGGATGCCCTCGTCGTCGCGGGCCTGGCCGATCAGGATGCCGGCGATGAAGGCGCCGAACATCGCCTCCATCCTCATCGACTGCGTCACGGCCGCGCCGAGCAGCATCACCACCACGGCGACGGTGACCCGCGGGCCGCCGTGCACGCGCCGCATCACCCAGCGCACGGCCGGGCGGCCGAGCAGGAACGCGGCGGCGACGAACAGGACCAGGTACAGCACCGACATCGAGACGGTGCCGGCGCGTACCCCGGTGGTGGCCGCGGCCGAGACCACCGACAGCAGGAACCAGCCGACGGCGTCGTCGACCGTGCCGGCCGCCAGGGTCAGCTGGCCGATGTCGCGGTGCAGCAGACCCATGTCGGCCAGGATCTTGGCGATCACCGGGATCGCCGTGACGCACATCGCGACGCCCAGGAACAGCGCGAACACGCCGCGGTCGCTGCCGTCGGCGAGCAGCGCGGCGGGCACCAGGAAGCCGGCGCCGATGCCGAGCGCGAGCGGCAGCAGCAGCCCGGCGAGGCTGACCTTGAGCCCGGTCGAGCCGCGTTTGCGCAGCATCCGCCCGTCGAGCTGGATGCCGGTGACGCCGACCAGCAGCAGCACGCCGATCTGGCCGACCGCGTCGACCAGGTGCAACTGGTCCGCGTCGTTCGGCAGCACCCAGGAGAACAGCTCCGGGGTCAGCGCGCCGAGCAGCGAGGGCCCGAGCAGGACCCCGGTGAGCAGCTCACCGACCAGCGCGGGCAGCCCGATCCGGACCGCGAGCCGGCCCAGCGCGAACGCGATCAGCAGCAGCAGCGACACCTGCAGCAGGAAGACCAGCAGCACGTGCGGGTCCAGGCCGGGCAGTGACTCACTCATTCTCGTCCTCGTGGTGGTCCAGGTTCACGACGCCGCGCTTCCAGTAGCCGTCGATCTCGGTCCAGTCCCGGTTCAGGCCCCGCGACCGGATGTGCCGGCGGATCGGCTTGAGCCCGGTGGCCTCGCCGGCGACCCAGACGTAGCCGTCGCCGGTGGGCAGCTCGGCCGCGAGGATCGCCGCCTGCAGGGACTGCCCGCGGTCGCGGTGCAGCCAGGTCGCCGGCCGGGCCAGCGGCTGCTGCTCGGCGGCGTCGGCGACCTCGGCGAAGGCGAGCACGGTCGCGCCGGCCGGCAGCTGCTCCAGCCAGGCGCCCAGGGCCGGCAGCGCGGTCTCGTCGGCGCCGAGCAGGTACCAGTCGAAGGTCAGCGGGACCACCGTCGAGCCGCGCGGCCCGAGGATGCCGACCCGGTCGCCGGGCTGCGCCTTCGCCGCCCAGGACCCGCCCGGGCCGTGCCCGTGCAGCGCGAAGTCGATGTCGAGTTCGCGCTGCTCGGGCCGCAGGTAGCGGATCGTGTAGTCGCGGAACGTCGGCAGCGGCGAGCCGGGCGGCGGCGGCTCCAGGCCGTCCTCGCCGAGCGTCGGCATCACCGGCAGCTCGGCGCCCGGCTCCGGGAAGAACACCTTGACGTGGTCGTCCGGCGCGCCGTAGCGGAACCCGTCGAGCTGCTCGCCGCCGAGGGTGACGCGCAGCATGCGCGGGCTGACCGCCTCGGTGCGGACCACCTCGAGCAGCCTGGGGGTCAGGTCGTGCCAGACCAGTTCGACCTCGCGGGCGGTGATCATGATTTCTCCTCTGTCAGGAACCGGATGAGCTCGGCGTTGACCGGCTCGGGCTGCTCCAGATAGCCGTAGTGACCGGCGTCGGGGATCTCCGCGTACCGGGCACCGGGGATGGCCGCCGCGACGGCGCGATTACCGCGGGCGGGGGCGATCAGGTCGTCGGCGAAGCCGAGGACAAGACAAGGAACAGAGATTTCGGCGTACGCCGTGAACCGGTCCACTTCCGACTCGGCCTCCAGCCGGCTGGCCTCGCCGTCCGGCTCCCCCGGCACCGGCAGCCGGAAGATGTCCAGCCAGTCCTGCGCGACCCGGTCGTCGGCGAGCGTCCGCGGCGACAGGTTGAGCATCGCCCGCACCGCGCCCAGGTACTCCTCCGGCAGCTTCGCCCCGCTCTCGCGCAGCGCCCGCTCCCCCGCGGTCAGCGCGCTCAGGAACGCGCTCGGCCTGCCGAACGTCGCCATCAGCACCGCCCGGTCGACCAGCTCGGGCCGGCGCAGGCACAGCTCGGCGGCGACCCGCGCGCCCATCGACGAGCCGGCCACCCGGCACGGCCCGAGTCCGAGCCGCTCGATCAGCCCGGCCGCGTCCGCGACCAGGTCCGGCATGGTCACCACCGGCGGGGTGTCCGACGGCGCGATCCCCCGGGTGTCGAACGTGACCACCCGGAAACCGGCCTTGACCAGGGCCGGGACCTGGTGCAGGTGCCAGGTGCGGCCGCGGGCGCCGGTGCCGGCCAGCAACAGCACCGCCGGGCCGGCGCCACGTTCGTCGTAGTTCAGGCGGACCCCGCCGATATCGATCAGGGGCATGGTTCCTCGTCTTTCTCCGGGCCGGGAGTTGCCAGGCGACCGGCGTGCAGTCGCACCACCCGGGGCAGGCGGGCGATGGTGGCGGGGCGGTGGGCGATGACCAGGACCGTGCGGCCGTCCCGGAGCCGGGCCAGGGCCTGCTCGATCCGCTCGGCGGTGCCCGGGTCGAGGTCGGCGGTGGCCTCGTCGAGGATCAGCACCTCGGGGTCGGTCATCGCGGCCCGGATCAGGCCGACCAGCTGCCGTTCCCCGGCCGAGAAGCGCTCGCCGCGCCGGCCCAGGTCGGTGTCGAAGCCGGCCGGCAGCGCGTCGATCCAGCCGGCCAGCCCCAGCGCGCCGGCGGCCGCGGCGAAGTCGTCGTGGGTCTTGCCGCCCGGGGTCAGGGCCAGGTTGTCGGCGAGCGTGCCGGCGATCATGTGCACCTGCTGCGGGATCAGGACCAGGCGTTGGCGCAGGTCGGCCGCGTCCAGGTCGGCCAGGTCGACGCCGCCGAGCCGGACCGTGCCGGAGTCCGGCAGGTAGAGGCCGCAGAGCAGCTTGGCCAGGGTGGTCTTGCCGGAGCCGGTCTCGCCGGCCAGGCCGACGTGCTCGCCGGGCGCGAAGTGGACGGTGACGCCGTGCAGGACCGGTTCCCCGGCGGCGTAGCTGTAGGTGACCCGGTCGGCCGACAGACCGCGTGCATCCGATTTATCAGCCTTGATCAGCGTGGAAACCGGCCGGGTCGCCTCCAGCAGATCCAGCAGGCGCGCGAGCCCGACCCGGGTCTCCAGCAGCTCCCCGACCACCAGGGTCAGATCGTCGACCGAACTGAACAGATCCCGGCTGGCCAGCACGAACGTGACCACCACACCGACCGTGACGTGCCCGTTCGCGGCGAGGATCCCACCGGCGACCAGCAGCGCCGCGCTGGTGAACCCCTGCACCACCCAGGTGGCGTCGATCCAGGTCGCCGCCCCCTGCGCGGCCCGGGCCCGCCGGTAGTACCCCTCGGTGTCCCCGCGCAGCCGGGCCAGCCACGTCCCGGTCGCCCCGTCGATCTGCAGCTGCTCCCGGGCCAGCAGGCTCTCCGAGAACGTCGCGGTCAGCGTCGAGCGGGCCGCGGCCTCGGCCGGGTAGGCGCGCTCGGCGGCCCGCCGCACGATCCGGGCCAACAGCCACATCGGCGGCGCGAACACCAGCACCAGCAGCAGGAACAGCTGCCAGGACGAGGTGAGCAGGACGACCGTGGCGAACACCACGTACCCGGCGAGCGAGATCAGGTCGGGCAGCTGCCCGCGGACGAAGGTGGCCAGCTCGGCGATCTCGACGGTCGCCCGTTGCAGCAGGTCACCGCCGCGATGCGCCTCCAGGAACCGCAACGGTGTCCCGCCGAGCCGCTCCACCACCAGGTCGCGCAGGTCGTGCACGACCCGCTCGCCGGCCCGGGTCAGCAGCAGCTCCGACCACCGCAGCAGGACCGTGCGGGCGACAACCAGGATCAAGACCATTGCGGCGTACGCGATAAGCCCTTGCCGGTTTTTGTCCAGCACCGCGTCGACCGCCCGGCCGACGGCCACCGGCACCAGCGTCAGCGCCAGGGTGGCCAGCAGATTCACCGCGACCGCACCGGCCATCGCGGCCCGGTGCCGGCGCAGGTGCGGCCAGAACCGGCGCAGCACGTGCCGCTGGTCGGGCTCCTCGGTCAGCATCCGTACGTCAGCCATGGACCAGCTCCCCGTCGTGCACGCCCAGGTGGATGACCCGGTCGGCGCGCGCGGCGACCGCCGGGCGCGAGGTGGCGAAGACGACCGTGCACCCCTGCGCACGGAGGCCGTCGAGGATGCGTTGCTCGGTGCCGGCGTCGACGGCCGAGGTCACGTCGTCGAGCAGCAGCACCCGGGCGTCGCGCAGCAGGCCGCGGGCGAGCGCGAGCCGCTGCGCCTGGCCACCGGAGACGCCCGCGCCGCGTTCGCCGAGCTCGGTGCCGAACCCGGCGGGCAGCGACTCGACGTGCGCGAGGATCGCGGCGTGCCGGCAGGCCTCGCGGATCCGCTCGTCGGTGACCCCGGGCCGGCCCAGCCGCAGGTTGTCGGCGATCGTCCCGGACAGCAGCAGCGGCCGCTGCCCGACCAGGGTGACCGCGCCGCGCAGCTGGTCCAGGTCCAGTTCGCGCAGGTCGGTCCCGCCGAGCGTGACCGCGCCGGTGGCCGGGTCGGCGAGCCGGGCGAGCAGCCGCAGCAGCGTGGACTTGCCGCTGCCGACCGGCCCCATCACCGCGACGAACTCGCCGGGCGCGACGGCGAGGTCCGGCAGCGCGAAGCCGTCGCGCACGGTGATCCCGGCGGTCCGCAACGACCCCTCGGGCACCGGCTTCGGATCCGCCGGGGCGACCAGCTCCGGGGACGCTTCGAGGACCTCGGCGATCCGGCCGGCCGCCGTCCACGCGTCGCCGAACTGGCTGAACCGCAGCGTCAGCATCATCACCTGCCGGCCGAGCAGCGCCATCCAGCCGGCGAAGACGGTCAGGCCGCCGACCGAGAGCCGCCCGTCGAGCACCGCGAGACCACCGACGGCGACCCCGGCCGCGGTCGCCAGCCAGGGGACGAACGGGGCGTGCGCCGACCAGCCGGCCGCGACCCGGGCCACCGCCAGGGTGCGGTCCCGGACGGTCCGGCTGGCCGCGTGGTGCCGCTCGATCAGCACCGCCTCGCCGCCCAGGCCACGGACCGCGGTGCTGGCCGAGAGCAGGTCCTCGACGGCATCGGCGCGGGCGCCGTGCGCGGCGGAGAGCTGCTCGTTGGCCCGCTCGTAGCGGCGCGGGTACCAGAGGTTGACCAGCACCAGCAGCGGCAGCGCGGCCAGCCCGATCACCGCGAGCAGCGGGTCCAGCGTGGCGATCAGGACCAGCACGGTGATCATCCCGAGCACTCCGCTGGCCAGCGACGGCACCGTGGACAGCCAGACGGTGACCTGCTCGGCGTCGCGGGTGCCGCGGACCACCAGGTCACCGGAGCTGAACCGGTGCGCGGTCGCGGCGTCCCAGCCGAGCACCCGCCCGGCCAGGCGCAGCAGCAGCGCGTTGCCGGTGCGGACCCCGGCGAGCGTCGACCACCAGCGCATCGCCCACTCGGCGCCGGTCAGCGCGACCGAGACGGCCAGGGTGGCGCCGGCCCACAGCAGCAGGGCCGGCCGGTCGCCGGTGCGGACCGCGTCGACGCCGTGGCCCATCGCCCACGGCAGGGCGAGCAGCCCACCCTGGTAGCCGAGCCCGCCGATCCACGACGCGAGCAATCCGGCCCGGGACTGCCGGGCCGCCCAGCTCAGCAGCTCACCGCGGGTCACCGGGTCACCTCCGCCAGCGCGGCCACGGTCGGCGTCGACACCAGGTCGCGCAACCGCAGGTCCACGCCGGCCGTCCGGGCCCGGCTGACCAGGCGCATCGCGGCGATGCTGTCGCCGCCCAGGTCGAAGAAGCTGTCCTGCGCGCCGACCGCGTCGAGGCCCAGCACCTCGGCGAACAGGGCGGCGATCCGCTCCTCGGCCGGGCCCTCGGGGGCGCGACCGGTGAGCGCGAACGACGGCTTGGGCAGGGCGGCCCGGTCGAGCTTGCCGTTGACGGTCAGCGGCAGCGCGTCCAGCGCGACGACCGCGGCCGGGACCAGGTAGGCCGGGAGCCGACCGGCGGCCCACGCCCGCAGCTGGGCGGGATCAAGAGCGGTCACGGCGTACGCCACCAACCGCCCCCCGTCGGCGATCACCACGGCCTGCCCCACCTCCGGGTGCTCGCTGAGAACGGTGCCGACCTCGCCCAGCTCGACCCGGTGCCCACGGATCTTGACCTGGTCGTCTGTGCGCCCGAGATAGTCGACCCGCCCGTCCGCGGTCCACCGGACCACGTCGCCGGTGCGGTACATCCGCTGCCCCGGCGACCAGGGGTCGGCGACGAACCGGGTCGCGGTCAGCGCCGGTTGCCGCAGGTAGCCGTAGGCCACCCCGGCGCCGCCGAGATACAGCTCGCCGGCCACCCCGGGCGGCACCGGCCGCAGCCGGGCGTCCAGGATGTACAGCGCGGTGTTGGCGACCGGCCGGCCGATCAGCGCGCGCGGCACCTCCTTGACCCGCTGCACGAGCGCGTCGACGGTGCACTCGGTCGGGCCGTAGAAGTTGTACGACTCGGTCTCCGGCAGCGCCGCCATCGCCGCCCACAACTGATCAGGAACGGCCTCGCCGCCGACCCCGAGCACGGCCAGCCCGGCCGCGTCGAAACCGGACGCGACGAGCTGGTCCAGGTGCGAGGGCGCGACCTCGATCATGTCGATGCCGTTGTCGCGCAGCAGCGCCGCCAGCAGGTCCGGGTCCTTGCGCGGCTCGTCGGTGACCAGGTGCAGCTCGTCGCCGCCGAGCAGGGCGAGCAGCGGTTGCCAGGAGGCGTCGAACGCGAACGACCAGTTGTGGGCGATCCGCATCGGACGGCCCAGTCGTTCCGCGGCCGGGCCGAGGATGCGGTGATGATGGCTGGCGAACAGGTTGACCACGGTCCGATGCGGGACCAGCACGCCCTTGGGCCGCCCCGTGGAGCCGGACGTGTAGATCACGTAGGCGGGCTGGTCGGGGCTGATCGCCGGCAGCGTGCCGCCGTTCCGTATATTTCCGATATTTGCTTTTATTGTTGGCGTCTCTGGGAGGAGATTTGCAGTTTCGTCCACCACGATCGTGACCACTGGCCGCGCGTCCTCGATCATCGCCGCGATGCGTGCCGGGGGATATTCCGGATCGATCGGCAGATAGGCGGCGCCGGACATCATCGCCGCGAGGATCGCCGGCACGATCTGCTCCCCGCGCGGCAACACCAGCGCCACGATCCGCCCGGGCCCGGCCCCCCGCTCCCGAAGATCAAGAGCAAGGCCTTCGGCCCTTTCCACCAATTCGGCGTACGTCCATTTCCGGTCACCGACCACAAGCGCCGTCGCCCCGGGCGTCCGCTCGGCCCAGCCCCGCACCAGCCCCGGCAGCGTCGCCGCGGGCACCGGCACCGCCCCCGCGTTCCAGTCCACGAGCATCCGCCGCCGCTCCCCCGCGGTCAGCGCGTCGGCCCGGTCCACCGCCCGCGCCGGATCCGCGGCCACCTCGCCGGCCAGCGCCACCAGCCGGTCCAGCAGCAGCCGCGCGGTCGCCTCGTCGAAGCGCGACGGCTGATACTCCAGGGCCAGGTGCAGCCCGTCGTCCTCCGCCGCGACCAGTGTCAACGGGTAGTGCGTGGCGTCCCGGCTCTCGACCCCGGCCAGCTTCACGCCGGCCGCGCGCTGGCTGTCGTCGAGCCGGTCGGCGTCCACCGGGTAGCTCTCGAACACCACGAGCGTGTCGAACAGCTCGCCGATCCCGGCCAACTGCTGGATCGCGGCCAGCCCGAGATGCTCGTGCGGCAGCAGGACGGCCTGCTCGTGCTGCAACCGGGCGAGGAAGTCGCGCCAGGTCTCGCCGGGCAGAAGCCGTACCCTGATCGGAAGGGTGTTGATGAAAAGCCCGATCGTCTCCTCGACCCCGGCCAGCTCCGCCGGCCGCCCCGCCACGGTCGCGCCGAACACCACGTCGGCCCGCCCGGTGAGCCGCCCCAGCAGCACCGCCCACAATGCCCGGACCAGCGTGTTCGGCGTGATGCCGAGACCGCGCGCCAGCTCGGCCGCGGCCGTCGGCAGCCGATCGGTGACCTCGGCCGGCAACCCGGCGCGGCCACCGGGGGCCACCAGGGTGGGCTCGGCGAGTCCAGCCAGCGACCGCCGCCACGCCTCGCGTGCCGCCTCGGCGTCGGCCTGCCCCAGCCAGGCGAGAAAGTCCCGGTAGGCGCGGCTCGGCGTGGGCTGATTCCCGGCGTACGCGGTGAACAGCTCCCGCGCGATAAGCGGCCCGGACCAGCCGTCGACCAGCAGGTGATGCTGGGTCAACACCAGGCGGTACTCGGCCTCGCCCAGCCGCAGCAGCAGGAACCGCAGCAGCGGCGCGCGCTCCAGGTCGAAAGGCGCTTCACGCTGCTCGTCGGCGAGCCGGTCGGCCTCGTCCCCGCTGACCTCCCGGTAGTCCCACACCGGGTCCAACTCGGCCGGAATGACCTGCACCGGAGTCCCCGCGGCGGTGGTGGTGAACGCGGCGCGCAGGTTCGGGTGCCGGCGCAGCAGCGCCCTCGCGGCGGCCCGCAGGCGCTCCGGGTTCACGTCGCCGTCCAGGTCGAGGCGCTGCTGCACGGTGTAGACGTCGGTGCCGTCCAGCGCGTGCAGGTAGAAGAGGCCCTCCTGCAGCGGTGTCAGCGGCAGCACGTCGACCAGCCCGGGGTAGCGCCCGGCGAGTTCGTCAAGGTCATCCTGGGATGCCGGCGCGAGCACGTCGGACGGGGTGAGCCCGCCTGGCCCGGGGCGTTCGGCCAGCGCGATCAGCGCGGCGGTCCAGCGGTCCAGCAGCTCCCGCACGGCCGCCTCGCCGAGCACCCGCCGCGGATAGGCGACGGAGAGCAGCAGCTCGCCGCCCTGCACGGAGGCCTCGATGTTCAGCACGTGCCGCGCGGCGATGTCATCCCCGGCGTCGCCCCGGAGCCCGTCGTCACCCCGGAGCCCGGCGTCACCCCGGAGCCCGGCGTCGCCGCGCAGCCCGTCGTCGCCGCCCTCGCCAATCCGGCCGCGGCCGCCCTCACCGATCCGGCCGAGGTAGTTGAACAGGACCACCGGCTGGGGCAGCGGCGCGAGGCGCTCGGCCGTCGCGGGGTTCAGATGCCGCAGCAGGCCGTAGCCGATCCCGGCGTCCGGCGCCGCGCGCAGCATCTCCTTGACCCGCTTGAGCAGGGTGACCGGATCAGCCTCGCGGCCCAGTGCCGAGCCGGCGCTCCCCCGGCCGACCTCACGGCCCGGCGCGGAGCCGGCGCTCTCCCAGCCGGCCTCACGGCCCGGCGCCGAGTCGGCGCTCTCCCAGCCGGCCTCGCGGCCTGGCGCCGCGGCGACGTTTTCCCAGCTCGCGGCCGGTCCAGCCCCGGTCGATCCGGCCCCGCCCCCCGCCGAGCAGGACCCACCCTCCCAGGGGGATCCTCCACCAACCATTGTCCCAGAATTCGCCGGCGTCCGCGGGGCGCCCTGTGGATGAGTCTCTGCTGTGGACAACTCCGGAAGGGCCTTCTGACCAGCGTAAAATCGCACGGGATGGGAGGTGGTGAACCAGCCGACGGTGCGGGACAGGTCCGCGCCGGGGAGCAGATGCTCTTCGCGGCCGTGGCCTTCGAGTTCGATCAGCAGGTCGTCGTCGACAGCCGCGGTGAGCGCCGACAGGAGCACGTCCTGGACGTTCGCGCGGTAGGCAGCCGGGATCGACGTGAGCAGCGGGGCGGTCTGCTCGACGCCGAGACGCACGGTTACCTGGTCGAGCGTTCCGAGCGTGTCGACGGCCGGGTCGAGCACGACGTCGCCCAGGTAGGCGGTCGGCCCGCCGAGGACCTCGAGCCAGTGGTCGAGTTCCCCGGAGCGCTCCGTGGCGAGTTGTTGCAGGGCGAGGGCCCAGGTGCGGAACGGGGTACCCGCCGGGCCGGGATCGCCGCCGGACAGGTCGCTGATCAGGATCGGCCACGAGACCGCATCGACCGCCAGGTGGTGGATCTCCAGGAGGACCTGGTCGCCGCGGAGTTCGGCGCGGAGCATGCGCCCGGCCGCCGGGTCGAGCGGACCGCTGTCGATCAGATCCTCGGCGCGGACCGTGCCGGGCGCGGGCACGTGCAGGCCGTCGCCGGTCCACCGCGCACGGAGCACGTCGTGGCGGTCCAGCAGCGCCTGCAGTCGCTCGACCAGCCCGGCACCGGCCAGCCCGGCACCGGTCGGCCCGGCACCGGTCGGCCCGGCACCGGTCGGCTCGGCTTCCGCGGGCACGGCTCCGGCCGGCACCGGGCCGGCCGGCACGAGTCCGGCCGGCAGCAGCATCGACTGGCTCAGCTTCGGGTCGGTGACGGCGAGGTCGCGCATGATCGGGGTGGCTGGGATGATGCCCCAGCCCTCGGTGGCGTCCTGGGCGACCGCGGGGGCCAGCGGGGTCGCGGCCTGGGCGAGAGCTTCGACGGTCGGGTGGGTGAAGACGTCGCGGGCGGTCAGCTGCCAGCCGGCCGCACGGGCGCGGGCGGTCAGTTGCAGGGCCAGGATGCTGTCGCCGCCGAGGGAGAAGAAGCTGTCGCGGATGCCGGCTCGGGGCAGGCCGAGTACGGCGGCTACCAGGGTGGCGAAGTACTCCTCGGTGGGGTTGCGGGGGTGGTCGTCGCCGGCTCGGGCGGCGAAGTCCGGGGCGGGGAGGCGGCGGCGGTCGAGTTTGCCGTTCGGGCTCAGCGGCAGCTCGTCGAGGGTGACGAACGCGGCCGGGACCAGGTGCTCGGGCAGGGTCACCGCGAGCAGCGCCGCCGGGTCGAGAGCAACGGCCGGGGTGCGGCCGGCAACCGGGCCAGGCGCAACGGCCGGATTGCGATCGGCAGGCGGATCGAGAGTGGGCACCGGGGAGGCGGACGGGGCTGCGGGGGCGGGGGCGGTCGGGGTGCCGACCAGGTAGGCGACCAAGCGCGTGGCCGGGCCGTCCTCGCGGGCGACCACGGCGGCGGCGGTGATGCCGGGGAGGGCCAGGAGGGCGGCTTCGATCTCGCCGGGTTCGACTCGTAGGCCGCGGATCTTTACCTGGTCGTCGGTGCGGCCGGCGTACTCGACTGTGCCGTCGGGGCGCTGGCGGGCCAGGTCGCCGGTGCGGTAGAGGCGGCTGCCGGGGGTGCCGAACGGGTCGGCGACGAAGCGGGACGCGGTCAGGGACGGGCGGTTCAGGTAGCCGCGGGCCAGCTGGACGCCGCCCAGGTACAGCTCGCCGGTGATGCCGGGTGGGACCGGGCGCAGCCATGGGTCCAGGACATACACCTGGGTGTTCCAGACCGGGCAGCCGATCGGGACCGGGCCGGGGGCCGTGGTGTCGACCCGGTGGTAGGTGACGTCCACGGCGGCCTCGGTGGGGCCGTAGAGGTTGTGCAGCTCGACGCCGGGCAACAGCTCGCGGAAGAGTTCCGCCAGGTCAGCCGGGAGCGCTTCGCCGGAACAGATCACCCGCCGCAGCCCGCCGGCTCCCGCGACCTCGGCCGATTCGGCGGCCACGGCAGAGCGTGCGGCTGCCTGGACTGCCAGCCCGCCCGAGGATGCGGCTGCCTGGACTGCCGGCCTGCCCGAGGATGCGGAGGGGGTCACGGCGGCGATTGCGGATGGGTCGGCGAGGAAGGCTCGGAGCATCGAGGGGACGAAGTGGATGGTGGAGATCTGCTCGGTGGCGATCAACGTGGCCAGGTAGGACGGGTCCCGGTGGCCGTCGGGGCGGGCTACGACCAGCGTGGCGCCGGTGATCAAGGGCCAGAAGAACTCCCAGACCGAGACGTCGAAGCCGGCCGGGGTTTTCTGCAGGACGCGTTCACCGGGCTGGAGACGGTACTCGTGCTGCATCCACAGCAAGCGGTTGACGATCGAGCGGTGAGAGACGATCGCGCCCTTGGGCCTACCGGTGGAGCCGGAGGTGTAGATGACGTAGGCGGCGGCATCGGCCGGCACGTCCACGGCCGGGATGGGCTCGTGGTTGCCGGGATCGGCTGAGGTCAGCAGGATCGTGGCGCCGGAATCCGTCAGCAGGTAGTCGTTGCGGTCCTTCGGGTGCGACGGGTCGATCGGCAGGTAGGCCGCTCCGGCGCGCTGGACCGCGTAGAGCGCGACGACCAGGTCCAGCGAGCGCGGGATGCCGACGGCCACCACGTCACCCGGGCGGACGCCGTCCGTGACCAGCTTCGCGGCGAGGCGGCCCGCTCGGTCGTCCAGTTCCGCGTAGGTGAGGCTGCTTCCCTCGTACACAAGCGCGGTTTTGTTGGGGTTGATCTTGATGGCCTCGGCGAAGAGCCTGGGCAGGGTGGCGGCCGGGATGGGGTGTGCGGTTTCGGACATCAGCGCGGGGGCCGGGAGGGCTCGGCCGACCGGGCGATCCGGGGTGGCGGCCAGCTCGGCCAGCAGGGCGCCGAAGCGATCGAGGATCTCCTCGGCGGTCTCCGCGGAAAAAACATCCTTTCGGTACGCGAGGCCGAGTCGCAAACGCTCGTCCGGCGCGACCGCCAGGGTCAGCGGGTAGTGCGGCGCGTCGTCACCGGTCACGTCGGTCATCCGCAGGCCGGCGGCGCCGGTCGAGGAGTGCAGCGCGCCGGTGTCGAGCGGGTAGCTCTCGAAGATCGTGAGCGTGTCGAAGAGCTCGCCGATGCCGCCGAGCCGCTGGATGTCGCGGAGCGGCAGATGCTGGTGTTCGAGCAGCTCAGCCTGGTCGGCGCGGAGCCGTTCGAGTAGGCCGGACCAGGTCTGCGCCGGGTCGAGCGGCACCCGCACCGGCAGCGTGTTGATGAAGAAGCCGATCATGTCCTCGACGCCGGGAACCTGCGGCGGGCGGCCGCTCACGGTGGTGCCGAAGACCACGTCGGTACGGCCGGTCAGGTGCGCCAGGAGCACCGCCCAGCCGGCCTGGACGACCGTGTTGAGGGTGACCTGGTGGGTGCGGGCCAGCGCGGTGAGGCGCTCGGTGACCTCGCGGGGCAGCTCCCGTTCGAGCTTGCCGGGCCGGGCGTCGAGGACCGGGCCGACGCCCGGAGCGACCAGGGTGGGCTGATCGATTCCGGCCAGGTGGTCGCGCCAGGCTCGCTCGGCGGCGGGTCGGTCGGCGCGCATCAGCCAGCGCAGGTAGTCCTGGTACGGGCGCGGCGCGGGCAGCTCGTGACCGTTGTAGAGGTCGAACAGCTCGCGTACGGCGAGCGGCGTGGACCAGCCGTCCAGCAGCACGTGGTGGTTGGTGAGGATCAGCCGGTGCCGCTCTGGGCCGACCTCGACCAGCGTCAGCCGCAGCAGCGGAGCCCCGGACAGATCGAACGGCATGTGCCGGTCCGCGGCAGCCAACTCGTCGAACGCGGCCGAAGAGGCGGCAGTGGACTCGTCGAACGCGGCCGAGGGCGAGGAGGACGCGGCTGAGGGCGAGGAGGACGCGGCCGGCGGCGAGGACGCGGCCGGGGATGACGACAGGTCGACTTCGGACCAGGGCAGGTCGGTGTGGGCGGCGACGACCTGGCGGATCACGCCGCCGGGGCCGGACGGGAAGCTGACCCGCAGGGCGGCGTGCCGGTCGAGCAGCGCCTGGCCGGCCGCGCGCAGCCGGGCCGGGTCGAGCGGGCCGGCCAGGTCGAGTACCTGCTGGACCACGTAGGGGTCGACGTCCTCGGCGACCGCGGCGAGGAAGACCAGGCCCTCCTGCAGCGGGGTCAGCGGCCACACGTCGTCGAGGCCGGCCGGGAGGGCCTCCAGCGCGGTGATCTCGTCCTGGCTGATTCCGGGAAGCAGCAGGTCGGACGGGGTGTGCCCGCCCGGCGCGGCGATCAGGCCGTCGAGTGCGGCGAACCAGTCGTCCGCGATTTTCCGGACCTCGGCCTCGGTGAGCACGCCGTCCGGGTAGGTCAGCGAGACGGTCAGGCTGCCGTCCACCACGGACGCGTTGATCTCCAGCGCGCGACTCAGCGGCATGTCCGGGTCCGCGCCACCGCCCAGCCCGTCGATCGCCGTCCAGGCACCCGCGGCGTCCGCCGCCCGCGCGCCCGGCGTGTCGAATCCGCCCAGCGCCCGCGCGCCCGGCGTGTCGAATCGGCCCAGGTAGTTGACGACGATCTGCGGCTCCGGGCGGGCGGCGAGCCCGTCGCGCGTCGCAGCGTTGAGGTGGCGCAGCAATCCGAACCGAGCGCCGTTCTCCGGGACCGCCCGCAACTGCTCCTTGATCCGCTTGAGCGCGGCGGCCGGTCCCCCGGTGCCCGGGGTCAGCCGAACCGGATATTCGCTGGTGAACCAGCCGACCGTCCGAGAAAGATCCGCGCCCGGGAGCAGGCTGTCCTCGCGGCCGTGGCCTTCCAGTTCGACCAGCAGCGAGTCCCCGCCGAGCGCGAGGGCGAGCCCGGTGAGCAGTACCTCCGGCACCGAGGCGTGGAACGCGGCCGGGACGTCCCCGACCAGCGGCGCGGTGCGGGCCGGGTCGAGCGTGACGGTGACCGTCCGCGCGGTGGACACGGTGTCGCGAGCCGGGTCGACGGACCGGGCGCCCAGCGGCGGCTCGGCGTCGCCGGACAGCACCGAGGTCCAGTAGCCGGCCTGCGCGGTGTCCCCCGCGGCCGCCTGCAGGGCGAGCGCCCACTCCCGGAACGACGTGCCCCCGGGCGGTAGCTGCGGAGCCCGGCCGGCGACCACGTCGGTCCAGGCCGCGGCCAGGTCCGGCAGCAGGATCCGCCAGGAGACGCCGTCCACGACGCTGTGATGGATCACGAACTCGATCTCGTCGCCGCGCCACACCACCTGAACCGGTACGCCATCGGCCGGCCGAAGCCGGGCCGCGCCGGTGGTGACAACATCCTTCGCGTTCAGCGAACCGGGCGGCGGAACCGTCAGGGTGGTGCCGGTGGTGACAACATCCTTCGCGTTCAGCGAACCGGGCGGCGGAACCGTCAGGGTGGTGCCGGTCCAGCGGGCGCGCAGCAGGTCGTGGCGGTCGAGCAGGGCCTGGACCACCGCGTGCAGCCGCTCCACGGTGAGATCCGCGGGGGCGCGCAGCACCATGCTCTGGTGGTAATTTCCGGCCGGGCCGGCGTCGCGCAACCAGGTCAGCGCCGGGGTGAACGGCACGTCGCCGATCGCCGCGCCGGCTTCGGCCGCCGGGCGTCGTGCGTCGGCGGGCACGGCGACCGCGGCCAGGGCGGCCACCGTCCGCAGCTCGAAGATCTGGCGCGGCGTGATCCGCAGGCCGGCGGCCCGAGCGCGGGCGACCAGTTGCAGCGACACGATGCTGTCGCCGCCGAGGCTGAAGAAGCTGTCGTCCACGCCGACCGACGGCAGGCCCAGCAGCGTGCCGAACAGGGCCGCGAGGGTCTGCTCGGCGGGCGTGCGGGGTGCGGCGTCGCCGGTCAGCGCGCCGAAGTCGGGCGCCGGCAGGGCGCGCCGGTCGAGCTTGCCGGCGACGGTTACCGGCAGGCGGTCCAGGGCGACCACGGCGGCGGGGACGAGATGATCCGGGAGACGTTCGGCGGCCCACTCGCGCAGGCCGGGGGCTTCGCCGACGATGTACGCCACGAGCCGCCCGTCTCGGGCCACCACCGCGGCGTGCCGCACGTCGGGGTGCTCGGTGAGGGCGGCCGCGACCTCGCCGGGTTCGACCCGGAAGCCGCGGATCTTGACCTGGTCGTCGGCGCGCCCGACGAACTCCAGGCCGGCGTCGGCGGTCCAGCGGACCAGGTCGCCGGTGCGGTACATCCGCTCGCCGGCGACGAACGGGTCGGCGACGAAGCGGGCAGCGGTCAGCCCCGGCCGGTCCAGGTAACCACGGCCGAGCTGGGCACCGGACAGGTACAGCTCCCCCGCTACGCCGTCGGCGACCGGCCGCAGCCAGCCGTCCAGGACGTATGCCCGGGTGTTGCCGATCGGATGGCCGACCAGCGGTTCAGCGCTGTCGGCGACCCACGCCATCAGGGTGTCGACCGTGCACTCGGTCGGTCCGTACAGGTTCACGCCGGTCACGCCGTCGGCGTCACGCAACGCCTGCCAGATCCGCGGATCAGCAGCCTCACCACCGAGCGCCACCAGAGCCGGACGGAAATTTCCTTCCAACAGACCCGCATCCACCAACGGACCGGCCAGCGACGGCGTCACATCCAGGAAGTCGATCCGATGCCGCCGCACATAGTCGACGAACAACGCCGGATCCCGGCGGGTGTCGTCGTCGAGCAGGTGCAGTTCGTGGCCGGCGAGCAGCCACAGCACGCCCTCCCACGACGTGTCGAAAACCAACGCCGCCGACAACGCAGCCCGGGTCCGCTCCCCGGTGATCAAATGCTCACGGTGGTGCCGATAGAAGTTGAGCAAACTGCGGTGCTCGACCACGACACCCTTCGGCCGACCCGTCGAGCCCGACGTATAAATCAGATACGCCCCATTTGTCGCGACGACCGACGGCAGCACGACGACAGCGTCCGCGGAAACATCCGCGCTGGCCTCCGCGCTCGCGGCGAGCGCCAGCAACTCCGGCGTGACCACCACCGCGGGCGACGCGTCAGCCAGCAGATACTCGATCCGCTCCGCCGGATAGTCGACGTCGATCGGCAGATAGATTCCACCCGATCGCAACGCGGCCAGCCACGCCACGATCGCATCCTCAGACCGCGGCAACAGAACCGCCACGACCTTCTCCGGCCCCGCACCCCGAGCAACCAGAACACGGGCGAGCCGATCGACCCGGGCGGACAGATCGCCGTACGTCAGCGAATGGGATCTGAATCGGACAGCAACCGCGCTGGGCGTCTGGCGAACAGCGGCCTCGAACTCATCGAGGATCGTGCCGGAAGGCACGTCGACGACCGGCCCGGGAGCCCGCCGGGATCCGCCGGACGGCAGTGCGGCCAGGCGCGCGCCGGGCTCGTCCGCGAAACGAACGAGCAGCGCTTCGAGACGGCCGAGCAGCCGGCTCGCGGACTCGCGGGAGATCACGTCGGCGCGGTACTCGGCACCGAGCGTGAGCCGCTCCCCCGGGATGACGGTCAAGGTCAGCGGGTAGTGCGTGGCGTCCTTGCCGGTGACCTCGGCGAGCCGCAGCCCGGCCGCGTCCTCCAGCGCGCGCAGTCCGTCGGCGTCGAGCGGGTAGCTCTCGAAGACGAGCAGCGTGTCGAAGAGCGGCCCGATCCCGCCGAGCCGCTGGATCGTCGAGAGGCCGACGTGCTGGTGGTCGAGCAGCGTCGCCTGCTCGGCCTGGAGGCGGCTCAGGTACCCGGTCCAGGTGTCGCCGGGCAGTGGTCGAACTCGGACAGGGACGGTGTTGATGAACAGGCCGACCATGTCCTCGGCGCCGGGCAGGGTCGCCGGGCGGCCGGAGACGGTGCTGCCGAAAACGATGTCGTCGCGGCCGGTCAACTCGGCCAGGACCAGCGCCCACGCGCCCTGGACCACGGTGTTCAGGGTGAGGCCGTGCGCGCGGGCGGTCTCGGCGAGCCGGACCGCGTCGATGACGTGCTCGATCGCCTCGGGCGTGGCCGCCGCGGTCGCGCCGTCGCCGAGCAGGGTCGGCTCCTCGACTCCGGCGAGCGCCTGCTTCCAGGCGTTCTCGCCGGCGGACCGGTCCTGCTTCGCCACCCAGGCCAGGTAGTCCTTGTACGGGCGGACCGCCGGCACCGGGCGGCCGGCGTAGAGCAGCAGCAGGTCGCGCACGAGCAGCGGCGCCGACCAGCCGTCCAGCAGGATGTGGTGGCTGGTCAGCACGAGCCGGTGGCGGCTTGCGCCGAGCCGGATCAGGTTCCACCGCAGCAGCGGCGGCCGGGCCAGGTCGAACGGCTTCGCACGAGCCGTGTCAGCGATCCGATCGGCCGCGCCCTCAAGGTCACCATCGGGGCC
The DNA here is from genome assembly GCF_019704555.1 of Actinoplanes sp. L3-i22. Classification (NCBI taxonomy): domain Bacteria; kingdom Bacillati; phylum Actinomycetota; class Actinomycetes; order Micromonosporales; family Micromonosporaceae; genus Actinoplanes; species Actinoplanes sp. L3-i22. The sequence goes on along the minus strand of NZ_AP024745.1, from coordinate 4,001,953 downwards.
CGCCCCGACAAAACCGGCTGGGCCGGCCCCGGCGAAGGCAGAGGTCAGGTCGGTCTCGGTCCAGTCCACCGGGACCGCGGCCGGGATCAACTGCACCGGCTGGCCGGCCTTGCGCGGCCGGAACGCGGCCCGCAGATTCGCGTGCCGGTCGAGCAACCCCTGCGCCGCGGCCCGCAACCGGCCCGCGTCGAGGTCCCCGTCCAGGGTGAGCACCTGCTGGACCACGTACACGTCGGGGGCGTCCCCGGAGGCGTACGCGGACAGGAAGTAGAGACCCTCCTGGAGCGGCGACAGGGGCAGGATGTCCTGCAACCCGCTGGGCGTCGTCACTAGAGTCTCCATTCGTCTTCGAACTCGTCGATCTCGTCCTGGCTGAGCTGCACCAGCAGGTCGGAGGGGGTGTGCCCGCCGCCACCGGTGGCGGCGTCGCGCAGTCGGTCCAGGGCCGCCGACCAGTGGCGGCCCAGTTCTTCCAGGTCGGCCGCGGTCAGCGCGCCGTCCACGTAGGAGAAGCGGATGTCCAGTTCGGGGCCGGTCGGCAGGTCGGCGGTGGCCGCGTTGATCTCCAGCGCGTGCGCCACCGGGAAGGCCGGGTCGAGCCCGTCGCCGAGCGTGTCGTTCTCGGCCGCGGCGACCCATTCGCCGTCGTCGGCGCCCGAGGCGGCCATCCGGCCCAGGTAGTTGAAAAGAACCTCCGGCTGCGGCGCGGCGGAAAGTTTCGGCGCGGTCTCCGCATTCAGGTAGCGCAGCAGCCCGTAGCCGGCCCCGGCGTCCGGGATCGCCCGCAACTGCTCCTTGACCTGCTTCAGCGCGGTCGCCGGATCGTCCCCGCCGGGGTCGATCCGGACCGGGTGCTCGGTGGTGAACCAGCCCACGGTCCGGGTCAGGTCGCTGCCCGGGACCAGGTGCTCCTCCCGGCCGTGCCCCTCCAGCCGCAGCAGCAGACCGTGCGCGGCGGTGGCCGGGCGCCAGGCGCGGACGGCCAGTGCCAGGCCGGTGAGCAGCACGTCCTGCACCCCGGCGTGGAACGCCTCGGGCACCGTGGTCAGCAGCGGCCGGGTCTGCTCGGCGGTCAGCCGCAGGGTGTGTTCCCGCTGGTCGGCGACGGTCGCCCGGGCCGCACCGAAGATCGGCTCGGCGCCGGCCAGCGCGTTCTCCCAGCGGGGCAGCTCGCCGGCGCGGTCCCGGGCGGCGCGGGTCAGGCCGCGGGCCCAGCTGCGCAGCGACGTGCCGACCGGCGGCAGCTCGCCACCCCGCCAGGCGGTGGCCAGGTCCCCGGCGATGATCCGCCAGGAGACGCCGTCGACCGCCAGGTGGTGCCCGACCAGCAGCAGGCGCCCTGGGAACAGCACGGCCTGCAGCATGCGGCCCTCGGCCGGGGCGAGCCGCCGTACGGCCGCCAGATGTTCCGCGGCGAGCGGCCCGGCACCGACCCGGACCATCTCGGCGGCGTCGGCGGATCCCCGGTCCGGAACGACCAGTCCGTCCGGCGTCCACCGGGCCCGCAGCGCGTCGTGCCGGTCCAGAATCGCCTGCACCAGCCGGACCAGCCGGTCCCGGTCCAGGGCGGCCGGCACGGTCAGCACCACCGACTGGGCGAACGTGTCGATCGGGGCGTGCTGGTCGCGCAGCCACGCCTGGATCGGGGTGATCGGCACCGCGCCCAGCCCGGCGCCGGGCGGCTCGGCGGTGGTGCCGCCGGCCGAGGTGACGACCGCGGCCAGGGCGGCGACGGTCTGGTGCTCGAACACCTGGCGGGCGCTGAGCTCCAGGCCGGCCGCGCGGGCCCGCGACACCAGCTGCAGCGCCACGATGCTGTCGCCGCCGAGGGCGAAGAATCCCTCGTCGATACCGACCCGATCCAGATCGAGAACCTCCGAGAAAAGACCGGAGAAAAATTCCTGCAGTACGGTCGTGGGCCGCTCGACGTGCCGGTCGACGGTCGGCTCGGGCAGGGCGGTGCGGTCGACCTTGCCGGCGGCGTTCAGCGGGAGCGCGTCGAGCATCACCACGGCGGCCGGGACCAGGTGGTCCGGGAGGCGGTGCGCGAGCCACGCCCGTACGTCGGCCGGGTCGGTCGTTCCCTCGGCGTAGCCGATCAGGTGCCCGTCGCGGGCCAGGACGTAGGCGTGCCGGACGTCCGGGTGCTCGGCGAGCGCGGCGGCGACCTCGCCCGGCTCGATCCGGAAGCCGCGGATCTTGACCTGGTCGTCGGCGCGGCCGAGGAACTCCAGCTGCCCGTCGCGGGTGCGGCGGACCAGGTCGCCGGTGCGGTACATCCGCTCGCCGGCGGCGTGCGGGTCGGCGACGAACCGTTCGGCGGTCAGCGCGGCCCGGCCCAGGTAGCCGCGTGCCAGGCCGGCGCCGGCCAGGTACAGCTCGCCGGGGACGCCGGGCGGGACCGGGCGCAGCGCGGCGTCCAGCACGTAGGCGCGCCTGTTGCGGTCCGGGCGGCCGATCAGCACCGGTCCTGCGGGCTCGCACTCCCAGTAGGTGGAATTTACCGTCGCCTCGGTCGGGCCGTACGCGTTGAGCAGCCGGTGGGTGGCGGTCCAGCGGGCCAGCAGTTCGGGCGAGAGCCGGTCGGCGCCGGAGATCACGGTCACCCCGGCCGGGATGCCGTCGGGCGGGACCGCGCTGAGGGCGGCCGGTGGCAGCGCGAAGTGGGTGATCCGCTGCTCGCGGACGAACGCGGCGAAGTCCTCGCCGAGCCGGGACTCCTCCGGGGTGATCACCAGGGTGGCGCCGCGCAGCAGGGTGACCGCCAGCTCGGCGACGGTGACGTCGAAGCTCGGCGAGGCGAACTGGCCGATCCGGTGCCCGGGGGTGACCCGCCAGAGCTCGGCGAACGTGTCGGAGAGGTCGGCCAGGCCGGTGTGCGGGACGACGACACCCTTGGGCCGCCCGGTAGAGCCGGACGTGTAGATGACGTAGGCCGCATGCTCGGCCCTGAGCGGCGCGATCCGGTCGGCATCGGTGATCGCCGAGTCCTCCTCGCCTGCGCCGTCGCCCGGGCTGAGCACCGGCAATCCGCCGAACCGCGCCGGGAGGCCGCCGGTCGTGGTCCCGAGATCGGGCGCAGCCCCAAGCCCAGCCCCAGCCCCAAGCCCAGCCCCAGCCCCAAGCCCAGGCCCAGCCCCGAGAGTTGGCGCAACCCCGAGGTCGAGCGGCCGATCGGTGGCGTCGGCGGTGACGATCAGGACCGGGTTCGCGTCGGCGATCAGGCCGGCGATGCGCTCGGCCGGGTAGGACGGGTCGACCGGTAGGTAGGCGGCGCCGGCCTTGGCCACGGCCAGCTCGGTGACGAAAAGATTCGCCGAGCGTGGCAGCAGCACCATCACTATCCGGTCCGGGCCGGCGCCGGCTCGGATCAGCCGCCGGGCCAGCTGGTTCGTCCGCCGATCCAGCTCGGCGTAGCTGAGAAGGAAATTTCCTTCCTGCAGTGCCGGCGCCGCCGGATCCGCTTCGACCGCGGCGGCGAAAAGTTCCGCCATGGTGCGCGGCACCGTCGGTGCCCGCCTTCCCTGCCAGTCACTTTCCAACGCTTCCCGCTCGACGGCGGAAAGCACCTCCAATTCGGAGAGCCGCTGCTGCGGGTGACCGGCCGCCGACTCCAGCAGCCGGACGAATCGGTCGGCGAAAGATTCCGCCGTTACGCGGTCGAACAGGTCGGCGGAGTACTCGATCACGCCGCGCAGCCCGGCCACGTCCTCCTCCTCGGTCACCACCACACCGAGGTCGAACTGCGCCACCCCGGTGTCGATCGGCACCGGCGTGGTGACCAGGCCCGGCAGCCCGGGCGTCTCGGCCGGCACGTGCTGGAACGCGACCATCACCTGGAAGAGCGGGTTCCGGGCGAGCGACCGCTCCGGGTTGACCGCCTCGACGACCTTCTCGAACGGCACGTCGGCGTTCCCGAACGCGGCCAGGTCGACGGTCCGCAGCCGGGTCACCAGGTCCGCGAAGGACGGGTCGCCGCTCAGGTCGGCGCGCAGCACCAGGGTGTTCACGAAGAACCCGGCGAGCGCGTCGAGCCGCTGGTCACCGCGGCCGGCGACCGGGCTGCCGAGCGGGATGTCGTCGCCCGCCCCGAGCCGTCCGAGCAGTGCCGACAGGGCGGCCTGGACCACCATGAAGACCGTGCTCCCGGTCCGGCGGGCCAGTTCCCGGACCTGCCCATGGGTCCGCTCGCCGATCGCGAACGGCACGATGCCACCCGCGTGGCTGGGCACCGCCGGGCGCGGCCGGTCGACCGGCAGGGCCAGCTCGGTCGGGACGCCGGCGAGCGTGTCCCGCCAGAACGCGAGCTGCCCGTCCTGCACCCGGTCGAGCAGGTCACGCTGCCAGAGTGCGTAGTCGGCGTACTGCACCGGCAGCGGCGCCCAGTCCGGGGCGTGCCCGTCGGTGCGGGCGGCGTAGGCGGCGCCCAGGTCGGCGATCAGCCGCCCCTCGGACCACTCGTCGGTGACGATGTGGTGCAGCAGGAGCAGCAGCACGTGCCGCTCCGGCCCGCGCCCCGCCATCGCCGGTGCGCCGTCGGTGAACGGGTCGGGCAGCGCGTGCCGCTCCAGCCCGTGGCCGGCCGCTGCCGGTGTGACGTCGGTGAACAGGTAGGGACGAATCAGCAGTTCATCGGCCAAGTCGAAGCCGTATCGGCTGGCCTCGGCGAGCGCCGCGTCGCTGAACTCGGCGGAGTGCCAGGTCACCTGAGGACGGTCGAGGATCCGCTGTACCGGCTGGCCGTCGACGGTCGGGAACACCGTGCGCAGGCTCTCGTGCCGGGCCAGCACGTCGTCCAGGGCCAGTCGCAGCGCGCCCGCGTCGAGCGGCCCGTCCAGGCGCAGCGCGAACGCCACGTTGTAGGTCGGGGCGGGGCCGTTGAGCTGGTGGTGCAGCCAGAGGCGGTGCTGGGCGGGCGCGAGCGGCAGCGGGTCGGGCCGCTCGGCGACGGTCAGTTCCGGCAGGTCCGCTCCGGCGCCGGCCCGGTCCAGGTAGGCGGCGAGCGCGGCCGGGGTGGGCTGGTCGAAGACGGCCCGGATCGGCAGGGCGTTGCCGAAGACGGCGCGGACCCGGGCGGCGAGGGCGGTGGCGGTCAGCGAGTGGCCGCCGAGCGCGAAGAAATCATCCGCCGCGCCGATCACCGGTAGCGACAGAACCTCGGCGAAGAGTCCGCAGAGGATCTCCTCGGTCGCGGTCCGCGGGGCGGCGGCGCCGGCGATCCCGGCGAAGTCCGGCTCGGGAAGGGCGCGCCGGTCCAGCTTGCCGGCGACGGTCAGCGGGAACGCGTCCAGCTCGACGACGGCGGCGGGGACGAGATGGTCCGGGAGACGTTCGGCGGCCCATTCGCGCAGGCCGGGGGCTTTGCCGAGGACATACGCGACCAGGTGCCCCTGGTGGGCGACGACTACCGCCTGCCGGACGGCGGAATTTTCCTGCAACGCCGCGGCGACCTCACCGGGCTCGACCCGGAACCCGCGGATCTTCACCTGGTCGTCGGCGCGACCGACGAACTCCAGCGTGCCCTCGGCGGTCCAGCGCGCGACGTCACCGGTGCGGTACATCCGCTCGCCGGCGACGAACGGGTCGGCAACGAAGCGGGTAGCGGTCAGTCCCGGCCGGTCCAGGTAACCACGGCTGAGCTGAGCGCCCGAAAGATACAACTCACCGGCGACGCCCGGCAGAACCGGCCGCAACCAGCCATCCAGCACATACGCCGAGGTGTTGCCGATCGGGCGGCCGACCAGCGGCGAAGCACTGTCCGCGACCCACGCCATCAGCGTGTCGACCGTGCACTCGGTCGGTCCGTACAGGTTCACGCCGGTCACGCCGTCGGCGTCACGCAACGCCTGCCAGATCCGCGGATCAGCAGCCTCACCACCGAGCGCCACCAGAGCCGGACGGAAATTTCCTTCCAACAGACCCGCATCCACCAACGGACCGGCCAGCGACGGCGTCACATCCAGGAAGTCGATCCGATGCCGCCGCACATAGTCGACGAACAACGCCGGATCCCGGCGCGTGTCGTCGTCGAGCAAATGCAGCTCGTGACCGGCGAGCAGCCACAGCACACCCTCCCACGACGTGTCGAAAACCAACGCCGCCGACAACGCAGCCCGGGTCCGCTCCCCGGTGATCAAATGCTCACGGTGGTGCCGATAGAAGTTGAGCAAACTGCGGTGCTCGACCACGACACCCTTCGGCCGACCCGTCGACCCCGACGTATAAATCAGATACGCCCCATTTGCGCCGACGACATGCGGCAGCACGCCGACAGCGTCCGCGGAAACATCCGCGCTGGCCTCCGCGCTCACGGCGAGCGCCAGCAACTCCGGCGTCACCACCACCACAGGCGACGCGTCAGCCAGCAGATACTCGATCCGCTCCGCCGGATAGTCGACGTCGATCGGCAGATAGATCCCACCCGATCGCAACGCCGCCAGCCACGCCACGATCGCATCCTCGGACCGCGGCAACAGAACCGCCACGACCTTCTCCGGCCCCGCACCCCGAGCAACCAGCACCCGGGCGAGACGATCGACACGCGCGGACAGATCGCCGTACGTCAGCGAATCGGATCTGAATCGGACAGCAACCGCGCTGGGCGCCTGGCGAACAGCGGCCTCGAACTCGTCGAGGATCGTGCCGGAAGGCACGATGACAGCCGGTCCGGCCGCCTGCAGCGAGCCCACCGGCCGGGCCGACAGCGGCGGCGTGTCCGCGACGAAGGCGTCCAGCAACGACCGGAACTGACCGAGAATCCGCAGCGCAGCGCCCTCGTCATAGAGATCGGGACGGTGTTCGAGCCGCAGCCGCAAGCTCGCGTGCGGGACGACGACCAGGCTGAGCGGGTAGTGGGTGGCGTCCACCGGGATGCCGCCGCCGATCGTCAGTCCCTCGACCACGGGCAGGCCCGCGCCGACCGGGTAGCTCTCAAAAACGGTCAGCGTGTCGAACAGCTCGCCGACCCCGGCGAGCCGCTGGATGGTGGCCAGCCCGAGGTGCTGGTGATCGAGGAGCGCGGCCTGCTCGCCCTGCACCCGGCGCAGCAACTCGGTCCAGCTCTCCGCGGGATCCAGCCGGATCCGGACCGGGACGGTGTTGATGAACAGGCCGACCATGTCCTCGACGCCGGGCAGCGCGGCCGGGCGGCCGGACACGGTCGCGCCGAAGACGACGTCGTCGCGGCCGGTCAGCGCGGACAGCAGCAGCGCCCAGCCGCCCTGCACGACGGTGTTCAGGGTCAGTCCCTGGCGACGGGCCGCAGCGGTCAGCCGCGCGGTGTCGTTTTCGGTCAGCACGATCTCGGCGACCCGGGGCAGGACGGCGGTGGCGGGCGCGTCCGGAGCGACCAGGGTCGGCTCGTCGACGCCGGCCAGCGCGGTGCGCCAGGCGATCTCGCCGGCCGCGTCGTCCTGGGCCGCCAGCCAGGCGAGGTAGTCGGTGAACGGGCGGGGCTTCTCCCGACCGATTCCGGCGTACGCGGCGAACAGGTCCCGCATCGCGAGCGGCCCGGACCAGCCGTCCATCAGCAGGTGGTGCTGGGTCAGGACGAGCCGGTGGTCGCCGTCGCCGAGGGTGGCCAGGACGAATCGCAGCAGCGGCGGCTCGCTCAGGTCGAAGCGGCGGCCGCGCTCGTCCGCGACCAGCCGGTCGAAGCCGTCGGCGTCCACGGTGACCTGGGTGAACGGCACCTCGGCCACGGCCGGGATCACCTGGACGGCGGCGCCCCCGGCGGTGCGGGTGAAGCCGCCGCGCAGGTTCGGGTAGCGATCCAGCAGCGCGCCGGCCGCCCGCGTCAACCGGGCCGGGTCGACCGTGCCGGTGAGGGTGAAGACCTGCTGGACGGTGTAGACGTCGGTGTCCTGATCGAGATCGGACAGGTAGTAGAGACCCTCCTGCAGCGGCGACAGCGGCAGTACGTCGGCCAGGTCCGGCTGGCGCGCGGCCAGCTCGGCCAGGTCGGCTGCGGTGAGGCCGGCGAGCGGGACGTCGGTGGGGGTGAGCGCGTTCGCGCCCGGCTCGTTCGCGGCGGCGAGCAGCGCGACCAGGGCGGCGAGCCAGTCGTCGGCGACCCGGCGGGCCTCGGCGTCGCCGAGCGCGTGGGACGGGTAGCTGAACTCGGCGCGCAGGACCGGGCCGGCGTCGCTGTCGACGGTGGCGACGTTGACGGCCAGGCGGTGACTGACCGGCATGCGCGGGTCGGCGACGGCGTGCGCGGCGGGCAGTTCCGGGGCGATCGCCCAGTCGGCGTCGGTCCCGGGCCCGGTGAACCGCCCCAGGTAGTTGAAGAGCACCTCGGGCCGCGCGGTCCGGTCCTGGTCGGCCAGCAGGCCGTAGCCGATGCCGCCGTCCGGGATCGCGCGCAGGCGTTCCTTGACGCCGCGGAGCACCGCGGCCGGGCCACCGGCGGCGGCCGGGAGACGGACCGGGTATTCGCTGGTGAACCAGCCGACCGTGCGAACCAGGTCGGCGCCGGGCACGACCTGTTCCTCGCGGCCGTGGCCCTCCAAACCGACGAGGTTCTCGACGTGGCTACCCGAGCGGCGGGCCAAGGCCAACGCGAGGCCTGCCAGCAACACGTCCTGCACCCCGGCCCGGAAGGTGTCCGGAACCGTGGACAGCAGCGGTCCGGTCAGGCCCGCGTCGACGGTGACGGTGATTCGGCGCAGCGTTGCGGCGGTGTCCCGGGCCGGGTCCAGCGGGTTGCCCGCCGGGCCCTCGGTGATCCGCTGCCAGAGGTCGCGATCAGGGTGGACGGTCCGCAGCCCCAGTGCCCAACCACGGAACGAGGTGCCGGCGGCGGCCGGGGTTTCGCCGCGCGCGGCGGCGGCCAGGTCCTCGGCGAGGATCCGCCAGGAGACGCCGTCGACGACCAGGTGGTGGGCGACGAGCAGCAGGCGGCCGGGGCGCCTACCCCGGTCGAACCAGACGGCCTGGACCATGATCCCGGCGGCCGGGTCGAGGCGGTCGGCGGCGGCCTCCCGTTCGATCTCGAGGTCGTCGCCGGCGACCCTCAGGTCCAGGGCCAGGTCGCCGGGCGGGACGTCGAGCGCCCAGCGGCCGTCGCCGGTGGTGACCAGCCGGGCGCGCAGCACGTCGTGCGGGGCGAGCGCGGCCCGCACGACCGTGGCGATCTCGTCGCCGGTGGCACCGGCGGGGGTGCGCAGCAGCAGGGCCTGGGAGTAACGGTCGATCGGGGCGGCGAGCCCGCGCAACCAGGCGATGATCGGCGTCTCCGGGGCGACCCCGACACCGGACTCGGCCGGCTCGGCCCGGACCGCGACCGCGACCCGGGCCAGTTCGGCGACGCTCTGGTGCTCGAAGACCTGGCGGGGCGCGAAGTTCAGACCGGCCGCGCGGGCCCGGGCGACCAGCTGGATGGCGAGGATGCTGTCGCCGCCGAGCGCGAAGAACCCGTCGTGCCGGCCGACCGCCTCCTCGTCGAGCCCGAGCAGCCCGGCGAAGAGGCCGGCCAGGGTGCGCTCGACCGCGGTCACCGGCCGCTCGCCGGTGCCGGTGGTGAGCTCGACGGCCGGCAGGGCCGCCTTGTCGACCTTGCCACTGGCGGTGAGCGGGAGGCTGTCGAGCACCAGGATCGCGGCGGGCACCAGCGGGGCGGGCAGCCGGGCCCCGAGGTAGGAACGGAGATTTTCGCCGGGGACGGTGCTGACGACGTACCCAAGAAGGCGGTTTTGTCGGACGATGACCGACGCCTGGGTGACCGCGGGATGGTCGGTGAGGGCCGCCTCGACCTCGCCGGGCTCGACGCGGAAGCCGCGCAGCTGCACCTGGTCGTCGGTGCGGCCGAGGAACTCGATCTCCCCGGTGACGGTGCGCCGGACCAGGTCGCCGGTGCGGTACATCCGGGCGCCGGGCGCGTCGAACGGGTCGGCGACGAACCGGGACGCGGTCAGGCCGGCCCGGTTCAGGTAGCCGCGGGCCAGGCCGTCCCCGCCCAGGTACAGCTCGCCGGGCACGTTCGGCGGCACCGGGCGCAGCCGGGCGTCGAGCACGTACGCGGTCCGGTTCAGCTCCGGCCGCCCGATCAGGACGGTGTCGAAGTCATCGGTCGCGACCCAGCTGGTCGCGGTGATCGTGGTCTCGGTCGGCCCGTACGCGTTGATCAGCCGCCGCCCGCGCGACCAGAGCCGCACCTGGTCGGCCGAGGTCGCCTCGCCGCCCACCACGATCGTCACGCCGGCCGGGAAGTCCGCGGCGGGCAGCGCCGCGAGCAGCGCGGGCGGCAGGTCCACGTGGGTCAGCCCGCGCTCGGCGACGAACGCGCCCAGCCCGGCGCCCAGGCGCACGTCCTCGGGGACGATCACGAGCGTCCCGCCGGAGAGGATGGTCGCGGCCAGCTCGCTGAACGCCACGTCCACGCCCGGCGACACGAACTGCGACGCCCGGGTGCCGGGTCCGGCCCCGAAACCGGCGCGCACACCCTCGACCAGCGCGGCCAGGCCCCGGTGCGGCACGACGACACCCTTGGGGCGGCCGGTGGAGCCCGAGGTGTAGATGACATACGCCGGGTGGTCGGGGTGGATCACCACGCCCGGGTCGCTGTCGTTGTCCGACATCTCCCTGATATCGGTCAGCACCAGGATCGGCCGGGCGTCGGCGATCTGCAGCTCGTGCCGGCTCGCCGGATGGTTCGGGTCGAGCGGCAGGATCGCCGCGCCGGTCCTCGCGATCGCGAGCATGGCGATGACGAGATCCGCGGAACGGGGCAGCCGGACGGCCACCACCCGCTCCGGGCCGGCTCCGGCCGCGATCAGCCGGTGCGCCAGCCGATTGGCGAGAATGTCCAGCTCAGCGTAGGTGAGCAGGCGGTCGCCGTCCTCGATCGCGACCACGTCGGACGGACCGGCGAACAGCTCGCCGAGCGTGCGCGGCGCGATCTCGCGGCGGACCCCACGCAGAGGCGCCCGCTCGGTCTCGTCCAACAGGTCCACCGCGGAGATCGCCGTCGACGCGTCGTCGGCGACGGCCCGCAGCAGCCGCACCAGACGCTGGGCGAAAGCGGTCACGGTGCCGCGGTCGAACAGGTCGGCGCGGTACTCGACGCTGCCGGTCAGCCCCGCGGGCCGCTCGGCGACGTCCACGGTCAGATCGAACTTGGCGGTGCCGGTCGCCACCAGCCGCGGCGTGACCCGGACGCCCGGGAAGCCGGCCACCTCGGGCAGCGCGGCCTGGTAGGAGACCATCACCTGGAACAGCGGGTGGTGCCCGAGCGAGCGGCGCGGGTTGAGCTCCTCGACCAGGCGCTCGAACGGCACGTCCTGATGGGCCAGCGCGGTCAGGTCGGCGGCGCGCACCCGCTGCAGCAACTCGCCGAAGGTGGGGTCGCCGGAGACGTCGGTCCGCAGCACGACCGTGTTCACGAAGAAGCCGACGAGCCGTTCGAGGGCCTCGTCGCCGCGCCCGGCCACCGGGGTGCCCAGCGGGATGTCGTCGCCGGCGCCGAGCCGGCCGAGCAGCGCCGCGACCGCCGCCTGCAGGGTCATGAACAGGGTGACGCCGTGCTCGCGGGCCAGCCGCCGCAACCGCTCGGCCAGATCGTCCCCGATCGGGAAGGTGACCGTGCCGCCGGCGTCCGCGGCCCGCGCCGGGCGCGGCCGGTCGGTGGGCAGGCGCAGCACCTCGGGGGCGCCGGCCAGGTTCGTACGCCAGAAGTCGAGGTCGGCGTCGGTGAAGGAGTGCCAGGCGGCGTAGTCGGCGTAGCGGACCGGCAGCGGGGCGAAGGCGGGCGCGGCGCCGGCCAGGCGGGCGGTGTACGCGGTGGCCAGGTCGTCGAGCATCGGGGTGAGCGACCACTCGTCACCGGCGATGTGGTGCACGACCAGCAGCAGCACGCGTTGCTGCGGGAACCAGCGGGCGCGCAGCGGCGCCTCGGTGGTGATGTCGAACGGCTCCCGGACGGCGTCTCCAAGATCGCCGCCGGTTGCCACCTGAAGATCAACGCGCGGGTCAAGCAGAACAGGACGCGGCTCGCCGCTTCTCTCCACGAAGATCGTCCGCAATGGATCATGGCGGGTGACCAGGTCGTTCAGGGCAGCCCGCAGCGCGGCCAGATCCAGGTCGCCCTCGACGTCGAGAGCCAGCGGCAGGTTGTAGGTCGGATTCGGCCCGTCCAACTGGGTCAGGAACCACATGCGTCGCTGGGCTGCCGACATAACATCCGGACCCGCGCCAGGGAGCAACATTGGGCGATTTATCGGCTTAAGTCGGCTCGCCAGCGCGGCAACCGACGGCGCCTCGAACACATCCCGCAACGTCAGCTCGGCGCCCAGAACCGTCCGCACCCGCGCCGCCACCCGAGCAGCGAGCAGCGAATGCCCACCCAGCGCGAAGAAGTCGTCCCGCACCCCGACCGACGGCACCCCCAGCACCTCGGCAAAGACCCCGGCAAGGATCTCCTCCTCAGGCGTCCGGGCGGTCTCCACCGCAGCCGCCGCGTAATCCGGCGCCGGCAGCGCGTTGCGGTCGAGCTTGCCGTTCGGCGTGGTCGGCAGCGAGGTCAGCGGCACGAACGCGGCCGGCACCATGTAGTCGGGCAGCGCCCCGGCCGCCCGGCGACGCAGCGACTCCAGGTCGGCGTTGCCCACGAGATAGGCCACCAGACGCCGGTCACCGGGCCGGTCCTCGCGGATGATCGCCACCGCCCGGGTCACCCCCGGTTCCCCTTCCAGGACCGCCTCGACCTCGCCCAACTCGATCCGGAAGCCCCGCAGCTTGACCTGGTGGTCCACCCGCCCGAGCACGTCGAAGCTGCCGTCGTCGAGGCGCCGGGCCAGGTCCCCGGTGCGGTACATCCGCTCCCCCGGCGCCCACGGGTCGGCCACGAACCGGGACGCGGTCAGCCCGGGCCGGTTCAGATAGCCGCGGGCCACGCCCGCCCCGCCCAGGTACAGCTCGCCCGGGAAGCCGTCCGGCACCGGCCGCAGCGCCGCGTCCAGCACGTACGCCCGGGTGTTCCAGATCGGACGCCCGACGCTGACCGTGTCGCAGCTCAACCGGTGCGCGGTCGACCAGATGGTGGTCTCGGTCGGCCCGTACAGGTTGGTCACCTCGGCCGCGTGTTTGCGCAGCTCGGCCGCGAGCTCCGGGGGCAGTGCCTCGCCGCCGACCAGGACCCGCAGCCCGCTCAGCGCGGCCGCGCCACCCGGCACGTCGGCCAGGGCCCGCCACAGCGTCGGGGTGGCCTGCACGACTGTCGCCCCGGTGCGCCGCACCAGCGCGGCCAGCACCTCCGGGTCCTGTACGGACTCCTTGGCGGCGAGCACGACCGCCGCGCCGCACAGCAGCGGCAGGTAGAGCTCCAGCCCGGAGATGTCGAAGCTGACCGTGGTCACCGCGAGCAGCCGGTCGCTCGCGCCGAGCGGCACCTCCGCGCGCATCGCGAGCAGGAAGTTGACCAGGTTCGCCCCGGTCACGACCACGCCCTTGGGCTTGCCGGTGGAGCCGGAGGTGTAGAGGACGTAGGCCGCGCCCTCACTCTGCCCGGAGGGTGCCGGCCGCGACTCGATGCCGTCCGCGGTGACCAGCAGCGCCGGCCGGCTGTCCTCGATCATCCAGGCCAGGCGATCGGCCGGGAAGTCCGGGTCGAGCGGCAGGTAGGTGGCGCCGGTCGCCTGCACCGCGAGCAGGGTGACCAGCAGTTCGGCGGTGCGCGGGAGGCGGACGGCGACGATCCGGCCGGGTGCCGCGCCGCCTGCGGCGAGCTCGGCCGCGCGGTGCGCGACGCGGCGTTCGAGGTCGGCATGGGTGAGCGACGCGCCGTCAGGTTCGATCAAGGCAACTGCCTGAGGCGTACGGCGTACCTGCGCGCGCCACAGCTCGACGAGTCCCGCCGCGGGCAGTTCCCGGACGGTGTCGTCGACGACCGGTGCCGCCACGAGTCCGAGCCGGCCGGTGCTCGTCCCGGGCGCGATCACGGCCATCGTGGTGAGCAGCCCGGCCAGCCGGTTCGCGTGCCCGTCCAGCTCGGCCTCGGTGTAGCGGGCCGGGTTCGCGTCGACGGCGAGTTCCAGGACGTCGCCGCCCCGGTCGTCGAGGGTGATCGACAGGTCGTCGACCGGCCCCGGCGACACGTACCGCGGGGTGCCCTGGTGCCCGCCGAAGTCCAGCGTGGACCCGAACGGCTTGATGTTGACCCACGGCCCGGCCAGCCGCCGCTCGCCGCCGATCAGCCCCAGGTCACGCCGGATGTCCTCGCCCCGGTAGCGCTGGTGCCGCCGGATCGCCCTGATCTCGGCGGCGACCCGGGTGATCAGCTCGGCGACGGTGTCGGCCGGGGCGACGGCCAGGCGCAGCGGCAGCACGTTGACGGCGGTGACCGGCACGCGCGCGGTGACCGAGCCGAGCCGGCCCATCATCGGCAGGCCGAGCACCACCTCGGGCGCGCCGGTCAGCCGGTGCACGTAGAGCGCGGTCGCGGCGAGCACCGCCTCGACCCGGGTGGCCCCGGCGGCGGTGCCCAGTGCGGTCAGGCCGCGACCGGCGTCCGCGGGCAGCTCGACGCGGCGGCGCAGGAACGTCGGGCTGGGCCGGACCGGACCCGCGGAAAGATCGGGCACTTCCAGGCCGGCCAGGTGCTCGCGCCAGAACTCGCGGTCGCTCGCCCGCTTGGCGGAGGCGCGGTAGGCGGCGTCCTCGGCGACCACCTCGGCGAGCGTACCGAACGGGTTCGCCGGCGCCTGCTCCCCGGCGATCAACGCGGTGTAGACGTCGGCGAGCCGGCGGGCGACCAGCGCCGAGGTGTAGGCGTCCATGACGATGTGGTGGCAGCGCTGGTACCAGGTCCAGCGGCCGGGGCCGCGCCGGATCAGCGCCTGCGCGAAGACCGGCCCCTCGGCCAGGTCGATCGGCGTGGCCAGGTCGTCGCGAACCCACCGGTCGAGGGCGTCGTCGTCCAGCTCCAGGACCGCGAGGGCCCACTGCGGATCATCGACAACTTCCTGCTGGGGTACGGCGTCAGCGACGGTGAACCGGGCGCGCAGCGCCTCGGCGTCGGTGAGGGTGCGGCGCAGCGCCCGTTCGAACACCACCGGGTCGATCTCGCCGTCGATGTCGACGCAGGCGGCCGTGGTGAACGCCGGCCCCGGGTCCAGGTGCTGGGCGAACCAGACACCGGCCTGGGCCGCGGTGAGCTCGAGACGGTCGGGCACTGGCGTACTCCGTACTTGTGCAGGGTGGTGACCGCCGCGCCCGGCAAGGCGCGGCGGTCCACGGGTGGAGCGGCGGCGATCAGCCGGCTGCGGCGTCCATCTGGGCGACGAGCGACGCGGGCCGCATGTCGGTCCAGTTCTTCTCGACGTAATCGAAGCAGGCGGCCCGGCTGTCCTCGCCGAACGCGACCGTCCAGCCGGCCGGCACGTCGGCGAACGCCGGCCAGAGCGAGTGCTGGCGCTCGTCGTTGACCAGCACCAGGTACCGGCCGTCCTCGTCCTCGAACGGGTTGGTCGTCACGCGGTCTCCCTCCAGGCCAGGCCGTCGGCGGACGGGACCAGGCCGTCGGCCAGCAGCGGCAGCTCCCGCGCGGCTTCCCCGAGCACGCCGCGCACCTGCACGTTGTTCATCTCGGTCATCACTTCCTGGACCACCGGCGTACCGAAGAGGTGGTGCATCTTGTCGCCGGTCTCGGTCTCCATGCTTCCGGTGCGCTCGACCGCGTCGGCGAGCGCGCCGGACGACTCCCGGAAGTCGCCGACCAGCTGGTCGGCGTTGGTGAAGGCCTGCTCACCGGAGTGCACGCCGCCGACCAGGCTGACGAACGCCTCCAGGTCGGTGGCGTTGAAGTTGGTGACCTTGCGGGCCTTCCAGAAGTACGACTCCTCGTTGCTCTGCATGTCGTAGAACGCCGAGAGGAACTCGTAGAAGACCCGGTACTCGCGGCGGTAGCGGCCCTCGAACTCGCCGAACGCGCGCTCCTCGGTGACGTCGCCGGCCAGCACGCTGTTGATCGACCGGGCGGCGAGCAGACCGGCGTAGGTGGCCAGGTGCACGCCGGTGGAGAAGACCGGGTCGATGAAGCAGGCCGCGTCGCCGACCAGCACCATGCCGGGCCGGTGGAACGTCGAGTTGGTGTACGAGTAGTCCTTGCGGGTGCGGATCTCGCCGTAGGTGCCCTCGGTGACCCGGGTCGCCTCGGACAGGAAGCCCTTGACGATCTCGCAGCGGTCGACGAAGCCGAGCAGCGCCTGCTCCTGGTCGCCCTGCAGCTTGGCCGCGTGCTCCCGGCTGATCACCGCGCCGACGCTGGTCAGCGTGTCGGAGAGCGGGATGTACCACATCCAGCCCTCGTCGAAGGCGGCGCAGAGGATGTTGCCGCTGTCCGGCGCGGGCAGCCGCTTGCCGCCCTCGAAGTAGCCGAACAGCGCGATGTTCTGGAAGAAGTCGGAGTAGAGCCGCTCGCCGCCGACGTTCTGGTGGACCCGGCTGCGGTTGCCGGAGGCGTCCACCACGAACGTCGCGCGGATCTCGTGCTCGACGCCGTCCGGGCCGGTGTAGCGCACCCCGCGGACCCGCTCGTCGTCGCTGACGACCTCGGTGACCGGGCTGTTCTCCCGTACGTCGACGCCGTTCTTCGCCGCGTTGCGCAGCAGGATGTCGTCGAACTTCATCCGCTCGACCTGGTAGGCGTACGAGGTCGGGCCGGACAGCTCGGGGGCCACCGCGAACAGGAAGTTCCACGGCACCGGGTTGGTGCCCCAGCGGAAGCTGCCGCCCCGCTTGACCATGAAGGACGCCTTCTCCAGCTCCTCGGTCACGCCCAGGATCCGGCCGATGCCGTGCACCGTGGACGGCAGCAGCGACTCGCCGATCTGGTAGCGGGGGAAGGTCTCCTTCTCCAGCAGCACGACCCGGTGCCCGCGCTTGGCGAGCAGCGTGGCGGTGGTGGACCCACCCGGGCCGCCGCCGATGACGACGACGTCGGCGCTTTCGATGATCGGGCTCAACGCTTCCCCTCCAGCAGGTTCCACCACGCGGTGACCGTCGGCTCCTTGGCCAGGTCGAGGTATCCGGCCTGGTATCCGGCTTCCCGCCAGCGGGTGGCGAGGCTCATCAACCGGATCGAGTCGAGACCGAGATCGATCAGGTTCTCGTCGTCGGCGAAACTGCCCGGCTCCTCGGCCAGCACCTCGGCGACGTCGCTGCGCAGACGTTCGAGGCTCAGGGGTGCGGTCATCTGCGGGGGTCCTTCGGTAGTGGTCCGATTAGTTAGTTAGGTAAGGCTTACCTTATTCCCACGAGTCGGTAAAGGCGCGCTCGGGGTCATTTCCTGAAATCTCATAGAAATAGAGGGCAGCGCGTTTATGACCAAGATCACGAACGCCCAGCAGCCGGAATCCGGCGCCGGCGAACATGTGGCGCGCCATCGCGTGCCGCTCGTCCGGATCGGCCAGCACCCGGCGCACCCGCGGGTCCGCGATGGCCAGCCCGTCCGCGACCGCCCGGACCATCGCCCGGCCCAGGCCCCGCCCGGTCCGGCCGCGGTCGCCGATCGCGAGATGGATACCCAGGTCGTACGGATCCGCGTCGTAGCGCAGGCCGACGACGTCCCGGGGTGTGCGGTAGATCTCCACGTACGCCAGCGGCTCGTCCCGGTAGGACACCAGGCACGGCCGGGAGCACTCCCCGGCCAGCTGCCCGGCGATCGCGTCCGCCCAGCGCTGCGGCGGCCACGCCTGCTCCCAGAACAGCTCCACGTGCGGCTCGTTCATCCAGCGGCTGACCAGCTCCGGATCGTCCCCCTTGGCCTCCAGCACCCGGATCGACCAGGGCGCCGCGAGCACCGGCAGGGGCGGCGGCCCCGCCGCGACAACCGCCGCGGCGAGACCGTCGGTCACCTCGCGGGCCGACACTCAGGCGGCCTTCTTGGCCGCGTCCGAGATCACCGGCAGGACGTTGTCGATGAGGTACTGCACCGACAGCGCCGTCGGCGAGCGCAGCGCCGAGAACTGCGTACCGGTCAGCGCCTTGTACGAGCCACGCTGGACCGAGGCCAGGCCCTTGAACAGGCTGTTGCCCTCCAGGCCGGGCTGCAGCGCCGGGTCGGCGTAGTAGACCAGCGTCACGTTCGAGTCCAGCACGCTGACCTTCTCCAGGCTCAGCTGCACGGCGAACTCGTCGCCCTTGAGCGCGGCCACCGCCGGCGCCAGCTTCATCCCGAAGTCGTTGAGCATCTTCACGCCGGCGTCCTTGTCGGAGCGCAGCACGCCGATCGAGCCGGCCTCCCACATCTGGCTGAGGGTGAACTCCCTACCGGTCAGCTCCGGGTGATCGGTCTTGGCCTTGGCCACCTTGGCCTCGACGTCGGTGACCACCTGCTCGGCCTTCGCGCCCTGGCCGACCGCCTTGCCGACCTGGCGCAGCGTGGTCTGCCACGGGTCCTCGAACGCGCCGGTGGTCTCGTACGCGGTGGTCGGGGCGAGCTTGCTGAGCTTGGCGTACTCGTCGGCGATGTAGTAGTCGCCGCCGGCCAGGATCAGGTCCGGCGCCAGCGCGGCGATCTTCTCCACGTCGAAGCCGGTGTCGCCCGCGGTCAGCACGGTCGGCTTGCCGGTCAGCAGCGGCCGGGCCCAGTCGGTGACGCCACCCTCGCCGGAGGACTCGGCCACGCCGACCGGCTGCACGCCGAGCAGCAGCAGCGCGTCCAGGTCGGCGTCGGACAGCGCGACGACCCGCTGCGGGGCGGCCTTGACCTCGGCCGTGCCCAGCTTGTGCGTCAGCGTGACCGGGAAGCTCGCGGCCGCGGCGGTCGAGGAGGCCGGCGCCGCCGCGTCGTCACCGTCGTCGCCGCCGCAGCCGCTGAGCAGGGCGAGCCCGGCCGCGACAGCGAGTCCGGCCGCGAAGGTGCGGCGGGAAACGGGGATGGGGAAGGACATGTGGGACCTCTCGATCGCGAAGTTAGGTGAGGCTAAGCTAAGCGACGCTCCGCTACGGAGGCAATACGGGGTCCTTGTTTCGGTAAGGCTAACCTTCCATAGGATTTCGGCAATGGGCGAGAAGGAAAATAGATGGTGACCACTCTCCGGGCCGGCCGCCCGGCACCGGTCGCGCACCGTCCTGGCCGGACGCTGATCGGCCTGGTCGCGGCGGTCGCGATGGCGGTCGTGCTGAGCCTGTCGATCGGCGCGCAGACCCTGAGCCCGGCCGAGATCTGGCACGCCCTGACCGACCCGGACCCGGCCGCCCAGGCCACCGCGATCGTCCGCGAACTCCGGCTGCCCCGGACCGTCCTCGGCGTCCTGGCCGGACTCGCGCTCGGCGCGGCCGGCGCCCTGATGCAGGGCCACACCCGCAACCCGCTCGCCGACCCCGGCCTGCTCGGCATCTCGGCCGGCGCGTCGTTCTGCGTGGTGATCGGCATCCAGCTCGGCGTCGGCGGGCTCAGCGGCTACATCTGGTTCGCGTTCGCCGGCGCGCTGCTGGCCAGCCTCGCCGTCTTCGCGGTCGCGACCGGCGGGCGCGGCGGGCCGACCCCGGTCACCCTCGCACTGGCCGGGCTCGCGATGAGCGCCCTGCTCAGCTCGTTCACCCAGGCCCTGCTGCTCAGCGACGACGCCAGCCTGAACGTCTTCCGGTTCTGGGTGGTCGGCTCGCTCTCCGGCCGGGACGCCCGGGTGGCCGCCCAGGTCGCGCCGTTCATCCTGGCCGGGCTGGTGCTCGCGCTGGTCAACGCGCCCGCGCTGAACGCGCTCGGCCTCGGCGACGACGTCGCCCGGGCCCTCGGCCAGCGGATCCTGTCGGCCCGGGTGATCGGCGTGACCGCGATCGTGCTGCTGGCCGGGGCGGCGACCGCGGCCTGCGGGCCGATCATCTTCCTGGGCCTGATCGTGCCGCACGTGGCCCGCTCGATGACCGGTCCCGATCATCGCTGGCTGATCCCCTGCTCGGCGCTGACCGGCGCGGTCCTGCTGCTGGCCGCGGACACCGTCGGCCGGGTCGTGCTGCGACCCGCCGAACTGCAGACCGGCATCGTGCTGGCCGCGGTCGGCGCGCCGTTCTTCATCGCCCTGGTCCGCCGCCGAGCCGGGACGGTCAAGCTGTGACCCTTCTTACCCCGACCACCCCGGTGCGGCCGGCCGGGCGCAGAGTGCTCAGCGCCGGGCGCTTCGGCGGGACCCTGTCGCCGCGCGGCGTGGCCGTCGGGCTGGCCGGGATCGCCGCCACGATCGCGGTCACGGTGGTCAGCATCGGGCACGGCAGCTTCACGATCGCGCCCGGCGACGTGGTCGGCACCCTGCTCGGCGGGGGCACCGCGGCGCAGCAACTGGTGATCCTCGACCTGCGGCTGCCGCGCATCCTGGTGGCGCTGATGGTCGGCGCGGCCCTGGCCGTCTCCGGCGCGCTGACCCAGACGTTCGCCCGCAACCCGCTCGCCAGCCCGGACGTGCTCGGCGTCACCAACGGCGCCTCGCTCGGCGCGGTCGCGCTGATCGTGCTCGGCGGATCCGCGGCCACCGGGGTGCCGCTGGCCGCGCTGGCCGGCGGCCTGGTCACGGCCGCCGCCGTGTACCTGCTGGCCTGGCGGCGCGGCGTGGACGGCTACCGCCTGGTACTGATCGGCATCGGCGTCGGCGAGGTGGTCAGCGGCGGCGTCTCCTGGTTCCTGATCCGCGCCGAGATCGTCGACGCCGCCCGGGCCACCGTGTGGCTCAACGGCTCGGTCGCCGGCGCCGACTGGGTGCAGGTCCGGCCGCTCGCCCTCGCGCTCACAGTGCTGCTGCCGCTGGCGGTCGCCACCGCCTTCACGTTGCAGGCGCTGCAGTTCGGCGACGACGTGGCGCGGTCCCTCGGCGTACGTCTGCAGTTGGCGCAGTTGGCAGTGGTGCTCACCGCCGTCGCGCTGGCCGCCGCAGCGGTCGCCGCCGCCGGGCCGATCGAGTTCGTCGCGTTCGTCGTCCCGCAGATCGCGCTGCGCCTGTGCGGCGGCTCCCGCCCGCCCCTGGTCGTCTCCGCGATCCTCGGCGCCCTGCTCGTCTCCGCGGCCGACCTGGTGGCCCGCACCGTCCTGCCGTCGCGCGAACTGCCGGTCGGCCTGGTCACCGCGATCGTCGGCGCGCCCTACCTGCTCTGGCTGTTGATCCGCACCAATCGGAGGACGACATGACCGGCTTGCGCACCGTCACCCGCACGAGCCGGCTGCAGGCGCGCGGGCTGCGGCTCGGCTACGGCGACGACATCGTGGTGGACGGCCTCGACCTGGACATCCCGGATCGCGCGGTGACCGCCGTCGTCGGCCCGAACGGCTGCGGCAAGTCGACCCTGCTGCGTGCGCTCGGCCGGCTGCTCAAGCCGTTCGCCGGCGAGGTCCTGCTCGACGGCCGGCGGATCGACCGGGTGCCCACCCGCGAGGTGGCCCGGATCGTCGGCATGCTCCCCCAGTCCCCGGTGGCGCCGGACGGGCTCACCGTCGCCGACCTGGTGATGCGCGGCCGGCACCCGCACCAGACCTGGTTCCGGCAGTGGTCCCCGGCCGACCAGGAGATCGTCACCGAGGCGCTCGCCTGGACCGACATGCGCGACTTCGCGGACCGCCCGGTCGAGGCGCTCTCCGGCGGCCAGCGTCAGCGCGCCTGGATCTCGATGGCCCTGGCCCAGGGCACCGACGTGCTGCTGCTCGACGAACCGACGACGTTCCTGGACCTGGCCCACCAGATCGACGTGCTGGACCTGGTCGGGCGCCTGCACCGCGAGCGCGACCGGACGATCGTGATGGTCCTGCACGACCTGAACCTGGCCGCCCGCTACGCCGAGCACGTGATCGCGATGCACGCCGGCCGGATCGTCGCCCAGGGCCCGCCCGCCGAGGTCTTCACCGTCGACCTGCTCGCCGAGGTCTTCGGCCTGTCCGCGATGGTCGTCCCGGACCCCGCCACCGGCACCCCGCTGGTCGTCCCGCTCCCCAAACCGAGCTGACTGCCCCGGCTGGTCGTCAGTGGCGCCTCAACCACGCCGAAACAGCCCTGAACACCAGCTCATTCAGCCCGGCTGGCACTGAGAGCGCTTCGCGCGCGCCGAAGCAGCCCTGAGCACCAGCCGGGGCGCTGCGCCGCGAGCGGACCGGGCCCACGACGTACCTCCGAAGCAATCGCAAGCGGCCGCCGCAAAAAGCGGCGGCCGCAACCGCAAGCGGCCGCGGACGCCGCCTGGCAAGCCACCGTGACCAGCGGATCAGCGCAAGCGACCGCCGCCACCGTGGCAAAGAGCCGGCGCGCGCGGGATCAGCGCAGGGTGTCCACGTCGATCACGAAGCGGTACCGCACGTCCGACTTGAGCACCCGCTCATACGCCTCGTTGACCGATTCCGCACTGATCACCTCGACCTCCGGCGCGACGTTGTGCTCCGCGCAGAAGTCCAGCATCTCCTGGGTCTCGGCGATCCCGCCGATGCTCGACCCGGCGAACGAACGCCGCTGCCCGAACAGCGCGAAGACCGGCACGGCCAGCGGCTCCGGCGGCGCGCCGACGCTGACGAGCGTGCCGTCGAGCCGGAGAAGCCCCAGGTAGGACCGCATGTCGATGGGCGCGCTGACGGTGTTGATGATCAGGTCGAAGCTGTTCTTCAGCGTCGTGAACGTGGCGTCGTCGCTGGTCGCGTAGTAGTGCGCGGCCCCGAACCCGAGCCCGTCGTCCTTCTTGCCGAGGGTCTGCGAGAGCACGGTCACCTCGGCGCCCATCGCGGCCGCGATCTTGACGGCCATGTGACCGAGACCGCCCATGCCGACGACGGCCACCTTCTTGCCGGGCCCGGCGTTCCAGTGGGCGAGCGGCGAGTACGTGGTGATCCCCGCACACAGCAGCGGCGCCGCCGCCTCGTACGGAATGGCCTCCGGAACCCGCAGCACGAAGTCCTCGTCGACCACGACGTGCGTCGAGTAACCACCCTGCGTGATCGTGCCGTCCCGGTCCTTGCTCGAGTACGTGCCGACGTTCCCGCCGCTGCAGTACTGCTCCAGCCCGGCCTTGCAGTTGTCGCACTCCCGGCACGAGTTGACCATGCAGCCGACGCCGACCCGGTCCCCGACCGCGTGCCGGGTGACCTCGGCACCGACCTCGGCGACGACGCCGACGATCTCGTGCCCGACGGTCAGCGGGTACTGGACCTTGCCCCACTCCTCGCGCACCGTGTGGATGTCGGAGTGGCAGATCCCGGCGTAGCGAATCTCGATGAGAACGTCGCGCGCCCCGAGGTCGCGCCGCTGGATCGTGGTGCGCACGAGCGGCTCGGTGGCGGAGATCGCGGCGATCGCGTTGACGGTGAGAATGATGCCCTCCCAGAACGGATGAATACTGCTCCATCACACCTACCCGCTCCAGCGGGAAGAAGTCACCGGTGATGGGTGTACCAGCAGTACATCTCAGCGGGCCGGGAGCGCGAACGACGCCCAGACCAGCTTGCCGTCCCCGGTCGGGTACCAGCCGACCTGCTCGGCCAGGCGCTCGCTGAGCAGCAGCCCGAGCCCGCCGGCGCCCGCCGCACGCCGGTCGGCCACCGCCGGGCCGGACTCGGCGTCGCCGTCCAGGACATCGATGACCAGCTTTCCGTTCGAGCGGTGCAGCACCACCACGGTCGGCGGCCGGCCGTGCCGCAGCGCGTTCCCGGCCAGCTCGGTCGCGACGATCTGCAACCGTTCCGCCAGGTCCTCCCCGTCGGCCGCGGTCGCCGACCGGCTCATCGCCGCCCGCTGCAGCTCCGCTCGCAGAAACTGCAGCTCGGGCGCGCCGGCGATGGTCCACCGGGCGAGTTCCTCGTCGAAAACCGGCGGCCGTCGCATCGCCCACCCCGTCATGACCATGTGAGTTCCCACAATCCGTCCAACGATGCCCAGGGGCGCTTCTCACCTCGTGCCGTACGTCACCCATCGCCGGCTGAAAAGTCGCTGGGAACCAGCGGGACGCTTCCGGCGACTATCCGGGCGACGCTCCGACCGGAATCCCGGCGCGTCGACTGCAACCCCGGATGCCGGCGCACCCACCGCGCCGCCGACACCTCGACGAGGACAGCCGATGGCCGTGCACCCCGAGCTCAGCACCCCCACCCCGCTGCCGCGACTCGCGCGCACGCCGTCCGCGTTCGGCGGTCTGCTGCTGCGCCTGCACTTCTACGCCGGCCTGCTGGTCGCGCCGTTCCTACTGGTCGCGGCCACCACCGGGATGCTCTACGCGTTCACTCCGCAGCTGGAGAAAATTATCTACAGCACCGAGTTGACGGTCGAGAACCCCGGGGCCGCGGCCTTGCCGCTGGCCGATCAGGTTGCCGCGGCCCGGGCCGCTCATCCCGGGGGACAATTGCTGACGGTACGACCGGGAGACCGCTCCGTCACCACCCAGGTCGACTTCTCCGACCCGGCGCTGGACGCCGACCACCAGCGGACGGTGTATGTCGACCCGTACACCGGCAAGGTCACCGGCGAGCTGACCACCTGGTGGACCGCGACCCCGCTCAACGAGTGGCTGGACAACCTGCACGCCAACCTTCACCTCGGCGAGACCGGCGCGCTCTACTCCGAGCTGGCCGCGAGTTGGCTGTGGGTCCTCGCGCTCGGCGGCGTGCTCCTGTGGTGGCGCCGGCACGCCACGGCCAGGCGGCGCATGCTCGTCCCGGACCTGGCCGCCCGCAAGGGCGTCCGCCGCACCCGGGGCTGGCACGCGGCGACCGGCCTGTGGATCGCGGTCGGCCTGCTGTTCCTCTCCGCGACCGGGCTGACCTGGTCGAACCACGCCGGCGCGAACTTCGACGCGATCATCGACTCGTTCGACGCCAGCCGCCCGGCCGTCTCCACGTCGCTGACCGGCACGGCCGCGGCCACCTCCGGCGGGCACCACGACGGCATGACCATGGGCGGCGCCGCCGAGGCCGCCGCGGTCGACCCGGGCGCGATCACCACGGTCTACCAGTCCGCCCGCGACGCCGGGCTGACCGGCGCGGTGTCGATCGCCGTCCCGGCCGACGCGGGCACGGCCTGGAGCGTCACCGGCAACGACAGCCTCTGGCCGGTCGGCCGGGACGCGGTCGCCGTCGACTCGACCGGGAAGATCGTCGAGCGGATCGACTTCGCGGACTGGCCGCTGCTGGCCAAGCTGACCCAGTGGGGCATCTACGCCCACATGGGCCAGCTGTTCGGCCTGCCCAACCAGATCCTGCTCGCCGCGCTGGCCCTGGGCCTGATCTGCGTGATCATCTGGGGCTACCGGATGTGGTGGCAGCGCCGCCCCACCCGCACCGACCGCCGCGCCCTGGCCGGCGCCGCACCGGCCGGCGGCAACTGGACCGGCCTTCCGGCCTGGTCGATCGCGGTCGGCCTGCCGGTGCTCTTCGCGGTCGGCTGGTTCCTGCCGCTGTTCGGCATCCCGCTGCTGGCGTTCCTGGCCCTCGACCTGATCCTCACCACGCTCCGACGCCGCCGTACCCCGAACATCCCGGTCAGTCCGGCCCCCGCCGGCCACTGACCGACAATCCCGCCGGCCGCGGCCACTCCCCCGCCGCGGCCGGCCCCCTCTCCCGCCGGCCACAGCCGCTGCCCCGCCGCCGGGCCCTCCCCGCCTGCGCCGCCGCCGGGCCCTCCCCGCCTGCGCCGCCGCCGGGCCCTCCCCGCCTGCCCCGCCGCTGCCGGGCCCTCCCCGCCTGCCCCGCCGGCCAGGGTCGCTCCCCGCCCGCCGCCGCGGGTGGCAGGGATTGATCGGTCGTCGTAGATTGCCGCCATGGACTGGCTTCATCGGCTGCGGGGCGGCGACCCCGCGGCCCGGCAGCGAACTGCGACGCCGGCCGGGGTCGAGCTGGCCGTCGAGCAGGCCCGGGCGCTGCTCAACCAGGCCAACCGGCTCATGCGGGCGGGCCGCTGGGCGGAGGCGGCACAGACCGCGACCGAGTCCGTCGCCCGCCATCGCGCACTGGTCCGGCAGGACCGTCCCGGACGACTCCCCTCCCTGGCCAAGGCCCTGAGCAACCAGGCCCTGGCGCTGTCGAAGGTGTCCCGCTGGCCGGAGTCGCTGGCCGCGGCCGAGGAATCGGTCACGCTCCAGCGCGAGATCAGCACGACCGACCCGGTCGCCGGCCGGGCCGGGCTGGCCTCGGCGCTGTCCGCGTACGCCACCGGGCTGTCCGCGGCGGACCGGGCCGACGAGGCCCGGGCCGCGATGACCGAGTCGCTGGCGGTGTTCCGGGCGCTGGCCGCCGCCGATCGGGACGCCTACCTGGGCAAACTTGCCGAGGCGGTGAGTAATCGAGCGGCGCTGGCCGAGACCGACGCGGAGGCGGTGCCGCTCTACGAGGAGGCCGTGCGCCTGCGCCGGGAACTGATCGGCCGCAACCGGGCCGCCCAGCTACCGTGGCTGGCCCGGGCCCTC
Source organism: Actinoplanes sp. L3-i22 (assembly GCF_019704555.1). Lineage (NCBI taxonomy): Bacteria > Bacillati > Actinomycetota > Actinomycetes > Micromonosporales > Micromonosporaceae > Actinoplanes > Actinoplanes sp. L3-i22. The sequence continues at coordinate 3,975,598 of NZ_AP024745.1, read as the reverse complement.
AACCTGCTCGCCGACCGGCTCGCCGCCCTCGACCGATCCGGCCCAGCGCTCGACGCGGGCCGCGAGGCGGTCGACCTGGCGCAGGAAGCGCTCGCCGCGGGCCGCGAGGCAGTCGACCTGGCGCAGGAAGCACTCGCCGCGAACCGGGCCGCGTTCCTGCCCCACTACGCCTTCATCCTGCGGCGCCACGCCCGGCGGCTGGACGCGGCCGGGCAGCCGACGGCCGCCACCGACCTGGGCACGCAGGCGATCGCGGCGGCCCGCGAGAGCCTGGCCGCGAACCGGCGACGGGAGCTGCTGGGCCTGGCGACGGCGCTGACCGAGCAGGCCGACCGCATCCAGGCCCGGCCGGATGTCACCGAGGAACAATCGCGGGACGCCGAGGCCATGCTCGCGGAAGCCGCCGAGCTGCGGGCGGAGCGCTACCGCGGCTGAGGCGCGAAGCCGACACACGCCGCCGCACGCCAGGCCGAACCGCGACCGCGGCCAAGACGCGCGAAGCCGACACACGCCGCCGCGCTCCGGGCGGGACCGACCGTGGCCGCGGCTCAGGCGCGCGAAGCCGGCACACGCCGCCGCCGCGCTCCGGGCCGGACCGACCGCGACCGCGGCTCAGGCGCGCGAAGCCGGCACACGCCGCCGCCGCGCTCCGGGCCGGACCGACCGTGGCCGCGGCTCAGGCGCGCGGGTCACTCGCTGGGCCAGGGAATCCTGGGAGTGGGCACCAACCCACTCCCAGGATCAACGGTCAGCGGACTGTTGCGGACTCCTCGGCCTGCTTGTCCCTGGCCACCCGGACCAGCTCCAGCAGACCCCCGGCATACTCCTGCGACTCGGCGTGCGCCTCGTCGAACGGGGGCTGGAAGCCCACCCCTTCCCACTCCTGGGTCGCGTCGTTCCAGATGTCGTTGCCGACCTCGAAGTCCCACGCGTCGATGCCCAGCTCGTAGTAGAGCTGGTCGGCCGAGTTGCCCGCGGCCGAGTAGAGCACGTCGGCGACCGGCCCGGTGTACGCCGGCCAGGTGACCGTGCCGCGCGAGGAGGCGATGGCACCGACGATGCGCCGCGCGCTGTCCAGGAAGAACTTGGACTCGTCGATCGACGGGCGGGGCAGCGTGACCCGGCCGTCGGCCTTGTACGACCCGGGCGGCCACATGAAGTAGCCGCCGTAGGAGTGCACGTTCATCGCGAACCGGATGTTGGCGTGCGCCGACGCCAGCGCGATCACGTTGGAACTTTCCGCCTCGGAGAGCTCCGCGGTGCCGGCATACGTGCCGGAAAGACAATTTCCGCTACCACCGACGTAGCCGTCGAAGAAAGATCCCACCGTGTAGTTGCGGTTCACGTCCACGCCCCACGAGTCGCGGTACCGCGGGTCCCGGTTGGCGCCGGTGCAGTGGTTGACAAGATTCTTCCGCTGGAAGTTGAAGTCGTTGAAGGAATAGTTCGCCCCGTCCGGGTTGACCACCGGAATCACGAACACGTCGACGTTGTCGACAAGTTCCTTCGTCGCCGGGTCGGTGGCGTAGTTCGCCAGCAGCCGCTCGGCGAACTCCAGCGTGACCAGCGGCGTCGCCCACTCCCGGGCGTGCTCCTGGGAGTACGCCAGCACCCCGATCTTGGAGCCGTCGCGCACCTTGCCGATCCGCAGCGCCTGCACGGTCCACGGCTTCTTCGACACCTCGGTGCCCTTGAGCCCGTCGTCGAGCCGGACCGGCGCGACCACCGGCATCGGCAGCCCGGCCGAGCCGGCCTCGACCGTCGCACGGAACTTCTGCGGGTACTTCGCGATGATGAACGCGGCCACGTCGTCGGTGGTGCTGATCGTCTTGCCGGCGTTGTCGGTGGCGAGCCGGACGGTCAGCACCCGGTCGGCGTAGGACGCGGCGAGCGGGCGGTTGACCGCGCCCGGGTCGACGGTGCGCACCTGCACGCCGTTCCAGCCCTGGTCACCGAACTTGACCGACTCGACCACGACGGCCGCCGCGTTCGGGTCACCGAGGTAGGCCACCGCCGTACGCCGATAGCCCTGGGTCTTGTTCGGCAAGTTGAGGACGTCGACGAGCTTCGGGTACTGCCGGGCCAGCCGCTTGATCCGGGCGGCGATATCGGTCGGGGTCATGTACGCGGCGACAAAATCCTTCTGGTACCCGGCCGGCGTGGGCGGCGGCGTCGCGGCCGGCCAGGCGGACGGGGTGACCGCGCGGGACACGCCACCGAGGCTGGACGACGCGGTGACCTTCACCGGCTTCGCGGGCAGCGGCTGCGGCAACGCGTAGTGGTACTGGTACTCGCCGGAGTCCTCGAAGCGGATCAGCGGATACGTGCCGGTCGTGCCGTCGGCGGTGGTCCAGGTGACGGTGATCTCGACGTCCGGGTCGTCGGTCGCGGTCGTCGCCACCTCGGTCTGCAGGAACGTCCGGCCGTTCGTCGTCCACCAGTAGGACTGCAGGAACTGCAGGGTGTCGGCGGTCGCCGCGAGCGACGATCGCCGGGCCGGCGCGGCCGACTCGGCCTGGATCAGCTGCACCGGCACCGCCCCGGTCTTCACCAGGTCGGCGAGCTGCGTGTCGTCGACGACGACATCGGCGAGGACGGCGCCGGCGTCGGTCTTGGGCCGGGCCGCGAGATCGGCGCCCTGGGCGACGAGGCGGTCCAGCGCGGCGGCATCGGGCAGGCGGAATCTGATCAGCGCATGCTCGCCGGCACTGAGCGAGATGGCCGGAGCTGCGGCGGTGACGGGTTCGGCGTGCGCCGGGGTCGCGGCGTACGAGGAACCCAGAACGAGGAGGGCGGCGGTGGCCACCCAGCGGACTCGGAGCGACATCAAGCCTCCTGGGCATAGAAGGACGTGAGATCACCCCATCGCTTCGATCGACCGATGTCAACATCCCAGGCCCACCGCGGGCTTCGCCGGGACAGATCAGAATCGGTATCCCGTACGGCGGAAATTAGCACCGTCCCATGTGGAATCGCGACGATCCGGCGTAGGCTCGGGCGCATGACCGACAGTGATGCCACCGCCGGACTGGACACCAGCGTGCCGCACTCGGCGCGGGTGTGGAACTACTGGCTGGGCGGCAAGGACAACTTCCCGGTCGACCGTGCGGTCGGCGACGACTTCGCGAAGCTGTACCCGGACATCAAGGTGGTGGCGCGACACTCGCGGGCCTTCCTGAGGCGGGCGGTCACCTTCCTGGTGGACGAGGCCGGCATCCGGCAGTTCCTGGACATCGGCACCGGCATGCCCACCGCGGAGAACACCCACCAGGTGGCGCAGGCCGCGGCCGCCGACGCGAAGATCGTCTACGTCGACAACGACCCGCTCGTCCTGGCGCACGCCCGGGCGCTGCTGACCAGCACGCGCGAGGGCAGGACCGACTACGTCGACGCGAACCTGCACGAGCCGGCGACCATCCTCGCGGCCGCCGGGGCGACGCTCGACCTGACCCAGCCGGTCGGGTTGATCCTGATGAACATTCTCGGCCACGTGCCCGATCTCGACCGGGCGGTGGCGATCGTCCGGGAGTTGCTGGCCGCGCTGCCGGCGGGCAGCTACCTGATCACCGCGGACGGCACGAACGTGATCGACGGCCCGGCCTTCGAGGAGGCGATCGGGGTGTGGAACGCGAACGCGCCGCTCAGCTACCACCTGCGCCACCCGGACGAGATCGCCCGCTTCCTCGACGGCCTGGAGCTCCTCGATCCGGGCCTGGTCCCGTGCTCACAGTGGCGCCCGTCCCCGGACGCCACCGGCGACGACCTGCGCGCGGTCGACGAATACGGCGCGGTCGCCCGCAAGCCCTGACCAGCGGGCCCGCGACCGGGGCTGACGCCGTACCGAAGAAATGATTTAGATCGTGGTTGAGGGAACTGCTGCGGTGAGAGCCCAGTCGTGGCCGATGTCGGCGGCCGTGCGCAGCAGCTTCGGCAGATGCTCGTCGAGCAGGGTTTCCAGCGACGTCTCCGCCGCGTGGACGGTCACGTTGATCGCCGCGATCACCCGGCCGTCGCCGTCGCGGACGCCGGTCGCCACCGAGCGCACGCCCGGCGCCAGGTCCTGATCCGCGAGGGCCCAGCCCTTGGCCCGGACCTCGCGCAGCGCCGCCTCCAGCTCGGCCGGCGTCGGCTGCCAGCGCGCGGTGATGCCCGAGCGGGACGCCTCGGCCAGGACCGTCTCGACCGCGCCCGGCGGGAGCGCGGCGAGCAGGACCTTGCCCATCGACGTGGCCGGGGCCGGGAAGCGGGTGCCGATGGTGACGGCCAGGGTGACGATCTTCGGGACGGCGACGCGGGCCACGTAGACGATGTCGCTGCCGTCGAGCTGGGCCATCGACGTGGACTCGTTGGTCTCGGCGACCAGCTTCTCCATGTGCGGGCGGGCCACGTCCCACATACTCAGCGCGTTCACGTAGGCCATGCCCAGCTCGAGCACGCGCGGGGTGAGCGCGTAGCCACGGCCCGCCCCGCGCACGTACCCGAGCGTCTCCAGGGTGATCAGAATCCGCCGCACCGTGGGTCGCGCCAGCCCGGTCTGCCCGGCGATCTCGCTGAGCGTCATCGCCGGGGTGCCGGGCCGGAAGGAGCGCAGGACGTCGAGGCCGCGTGCGAGCGCCTCGATGAAGTCGCTCCTTCCGATGTCTGTCACGTGGTCAATGCTTCCATTGCGCGGAACCCGCGTCCCACTGGGTGTACTGGTAGGGGTTGTCGAAAAGTTCCGCCGCCGGGATGTCCGGATTCATGCCGCGCAGCCAGGCCTCCTCGCCCAGCGTCTCGCGCAGGAAAGAAACCGTCGCCTCGACCTTGGCCCGGGCCGCGGCCAGGTCCACGCCGACCAGCTTGCCGTCGCGCTTGACGACCTTGCCGCCGACCAGCACGGTGTGCACGTCGCCGCGCTGCGCCTGGAACGCGACGTGGCCGTACGGGTGCAGGACCGGGAACATCACCGGCGAGGCGTCGTTCTTCAGCAGCACGATGTCCGCCTGCCGGCCCGGGGTCAGCGCGCCGACCTTCGAATCCATCCCGAGCGCCCGGGCGCCGCCGCGGGTCGCCCAGTCCACCACCTGCTCGGCGCGCAGGTGGTGGTTGGTGATCGTCTGCTGCTGGGCGTGCGCCTCCAGGTGCTCGCGGGAGCGGTCGGCGCTGAGCGTGGTGCGCATCGCGGAGAACAGGTCGCCGCTCCACCAGACGCTGGTGTCCATCGACAGCGACACCGGGATGCCGTGCCGGCGCAGCTGCCAGGTGGGCGGGTAGCCCTGCCCCGCGCTCTGCTCGCTCTCGGTCGAGACCGAGACGGAACCGCCGGTCGCGGCGATCCGGTGGTACGAGTCGGAGCTGAGCGTCGCGGCGTGCACGTAGACGGTGCCGGGGGTCATGAAGCCGTTCTCGTACATCAGCCGGATGCCGTCGTCGTTGGTCGCGCCCCACACCCCGGCGTGCGTGGTGACCGCGACGCCCAGTTCGCGGGCCGCCTCGAAGGCCGCCTTCTCCGGGAACGCCGGGTCGCCGGTGACGTCGAACGCCAGCTGGAACCCGGCGAGTTTGCCGCCGTCGATCCGGCGGCGCACGAAGTCCCGGAAGCCGTCCGAGGTGGTCCACTGCCACGGGCCCTGCTGGATGTTGCCGTAGGCCAGCACGAACCGGCCGGGCACCGCCTCCAGGGCGTCGACCGCGGCGTCGGCGTGCTGCGGGGTCTGCAGCCCGTGCGACCAGTCGACGGTGGTGGTCACCCCGGAGTCGATCGCCTCGATCGCGGACAGGAGGTTTCCGGCGTACACGTCCTCCGGGCGGAAAAGTTTGCCGGACTCCAGGTAGTACCAGACGAAGTATTGCGAAAGGGTCCAGTCGGCACCGTAGCCGCGCATCGCGGTCTGCCACATGTGCCGGTGCGTGTCGATCATGCCGGGCATCACGATGCCGCCGGACGCGTCGATCTCCTCGGCGCCGTCCGGCGCGGTGAGGCCGTGTCCCACCTCGGCGATGCGGTCGTCGATCACCAGGACGTCGGCGCCGGGCAGCACCGTGTGCGCGTCGTCCATGGTGAGCACCAGGCCGTTCCGGAAAATAGCGCTCATCGTCACCTCTTTTCGGACGCCTGTCCGCTGTGCGGGCAGCGCGGATCGCTCAACAGTGTGCCCGGTCACTTCTGGTGTCAAGGAAATGTTTCGCCGCGATGACCAAGTCGTTGACAGCACGGCCGTTAACGCGAAAGCTGTGCCGAGCGGACATGTGTCCGCAGAACGGGCGGTACACATGACCGAGCACCACACGGGCCCGCTGGCCGGGCTGCTCGTCGCGGACTTCTCCCGGGTTCTCGCCGGGCCGTACGCGACGATGCTGCTCGCCGACCTCGGCGCCCAGGTGATCAAGGTGGAGGGGCCGGCCGGCGACGACACCCGCACCTGGATGCCCCCGGTACGGGACGGCGTCTCGACGTACTACCTCGGCATCAACCGGAACAAGCGGTCGGTGGTGCTGGACCTCAAGGACGACGACGACCGCGCGGCCGCCCAGGAGCTGGCCCGCCGCGCCGACGTGATGATCGAGAACATGCGCCCGGGCGGCCTGACCCGGTTCGGCCTCGACTACGACACCGTCGCGGCCGGCAACGAGAAGATCATCTACGCGAGCATCAGCGGCTTCGGGACCGGCGCGGGCGCGTCGATGCCCGGGTACGACCTGATGGTCCAGGCGATCTCCGGCCTGATGAGCCTCACCGGCGACCCGGACGGCTCGCCGTTCCGGGCCGGGATCTCGGTCTTCGACGTGATGGCCGGCCTGCACGCGAGCCTGGGCATCCTGGCCGCGCTGCACCGCCGGGCCGAGACCGGACGCGGCCAGCACGTGGAGGTCAACCTGCTCAGCTCGGCGCTGTCCGGCCTGGTCAACCACTCCAGCGGGTACGTCGCCGGCGGCACCGTCCCCTACCGGATGGGCAACGCGCACCCCAGCCTCTTCCCGTACGAGCCGCTGCCCACCGCCGACGGCGAGCTGATCGTGATCGCCGGCAACGACGGGCAGTTCCGCAAGCTCTGCCAGGTCCTCGACCTGCCGGACCTGCCGGACGATCCGCGCTTCGGGCGCAATCAGGACCGTACGGCCAATCGCGAGGAGCTGCGGCCGCTTCTGGTGGAACGCCTCACCAAGCGGACCAAGGACGAGTGGTTCCGCGACCTGATCGCGGCCGGGGTGCCGTGCGCGCCGATCAACACCATCGACGGCGGGGTGGCGCTCGCCGCGGAACTGGGCCTGGAGCCGGTGGTCACGGTCGGCGGGGTGCCGAGCGTGCGCAACCCGATCACGTTCTCGGAGACGCCGGCCGCGTACCACCTGCCGCCGCCCGGACTGGACGAACACGGCGAGGAGATCCGCGCATGGCTACTGAGCTGAATTCAAACCCAGAACTAAAATTTCCCACCGGCCTGGGTACGTCGGATGCCGACACCATCTCGCTGCTCGGGCAGGATCTGGCCGCGGATCTGATGGGCAAGGTCGGCTTCGGCGAGCTGGCGTTCTGGCTGGTCGCCGGCCGCCGTCCGAACGCCGGCGAGGTGCGGCTGTTCGAGGCCGTGCTGGTGGCGCTGGCCGATCACGGGTTCACGCCGACCGCGATCGCGGCCCGGCTCACGTACCTGTCCGCGCCGGACTCGCTGCAGGGCGCGCTCGCGGCCGGGCTGCTCGGCGGCGGCTCGCGCTTCCTCGGCGTCACCGAGGACTGTGGAAAGTTTCTGGCGGCAGCGCTGAGAGACGCCGAGGGCGACGACTTCGACGAGATCGCGCGGCAGGCGATCGCCGGTGCCAACGGCCGGATTCCGGGCCTCGGTCATCCCGTCCACAAAGTCCAGGACCCCCGCACTCCGGTGCTCATCCGGATCGCCAAGGACGAGGGTCTCTACGGTCGCCACCTTCGCCTGTTCGAGGCGATTGGACGCGTACACGGAAAGAATTTGCCTTTGAATGGTGCCGGGGTATGTGGTGCCGCCCTGGCCGACCTGGGCTTTCCGGTCGAGATGTTGCGCGGGTTCGCGCTGCTGGCCCGCGCCGCCGGCCTGCTCGGGCAGATCGCCGAGGAACAGCGCCGCCCGATCGCCAACCAGATCTACCTCACGGTCGACCGGAACGCCGTCTACGAGCCCTGATAACGCCGTCTACGAGCCTTAAGGACTGCCCATGGCCAGCATCGTCGCGGTCATCGCCTCGACGCACCACCCCTTCTACTACCGGGCCAGCACCGCGACCGGCGCGGACCGGCCGCCGTTCGCGGACGAGTGGACGCGGAAGATCCTCGCCTTCCGCGAGACGCTGACCAGGGCGAACCCGGACGTCCTGGTGATGGTCGGCTCGGACCACTTCCACCAGCTGTGGCTGGACAACATGCCGCAGTTCCTGGTCGGCAAGGCGCCGATGTACGACGCGAACTGGTACAACGAGGAGCGCGAGTTCGGCCTGCCCCGGATGACCCTCAAGGGCCAGGAGGACCTCTCCACGCACATCCTGCGGGCCGGCCTGGACGACGGCTTCGACCTGGCGTTCAGCAACGAGCTGCGGATCGACCACAGCATCACCTGCCCGATCATCACGCTGCGGCCCGAGGCGGACCTGCCGATCGTGCCGATCTACACCAACATCTTCGCGCCGCCGCTGCCGCAGCCGAAACGGTTCGTGCAGCTCGGCGAGTCGATCCGGAAGATCATCGAGCAGTGGCCGTCGCACCTGCGGGTCGCCGTGATCGGCACCGGTCACCTGTCGCTGGAGCTGGGCGGGCCGCGCCAGTTCGGGCCGCACGGGCCCGACCCGGCCTTCGACGAGCGGGCGGTCGGGTGGATCGCCAACGGGGACCTCGACGGCTGCCTGCGCGAGGTGACCCTGGACAGCCTGCACTCCCCCGGCAACGCCACCCACGGCTTCATGGACTTCATGCTGATGATGGGCGTGGCCGGGGCCGGCGTGAAGGCCGACTACGTCGACACGCTCGACCTGTTCCACACCATGGAGGCGTACTTCACCTGGTACCCGGACGGAGGCCCGGCGTGAGCAAGTATCTGCTGAACAAGTTCCTGTTCACCGTGGACCGCGACCCGGAGCTGGTGGAGCGCTACCGCCACGAGCCCGCCGAGCTGGTCGGCTGGTGGGAGGCGAACGTCGCGAACGCGCTGCTGAACAGTCACACCGGCGAGGCGAGCACGTGGCAGGCGTTCACCGACGGCGAGCGGGCCGCGCTGGTCGGGCACGATCACGTGGCGCTCTTCGAGCTCGGGGCGCACCCGTTCCTGACGCTGACGCTGTTCATCGCGTTGTTCGAGCGGGACAACACCGAGCCGCTCGAGTACCAGAAGGCGTACGGCGCGGCGCTCGCCCACCTCACCCTGCCCTACCCCGACATCGCGACATGATCACCGCGGCGGTCCTGACCATGTGCGGCACGGCGCCGGTGCTCGCCCAGCGACCGGCTCCGGTGCCGGGCGACGACGACCTGACGGTCGCCGTCGCGGCCGTCCCGATCACCCCGCTCGACCTGCTCTGCGCTTCGGGAAAAAGCTATTTCGGTACGCCGGTGACCCCGTACGTGCCGGGTGTGCAGGGCGTGGGGCGACTGGCCGACGGGTCGCCGGTGTGGTTCGCGACGCCGGCCGGGATGCGGCCGGGCGACGGGAGCATGGCGACGGTCGTGACGGTTCCGGCGGCCGACGTGGTGCGCCTGCCTGACGACGTACCCCTGGAATTGATCTCTGCTCTGGGGTTGTCGGCCATGGCCGCGCAGGCGGCCCTGTACCGGGCGGGTGATCTCGCCGCGGGCGAGCACGTCGTCGTGCTCGGCGCCGGCGGCGTGGTCGGCCAGGCCGCCGTGCAGTTGGCCCGGCTCGGCGGCGCCCGGCGGGTGATCGCCGTCGCCCGGGGCGCGGAATCGCTGGCCAGAGCGGCCGAACTCGGCGCGGACGCGATCGTGCCGCTGCTGCCCGACGGGTTCGAGCAGCGCCTGCGCGCGGCCGCGGACGGGCCGGTCGACCTGATCCTCGACCCGATCTTCGGGGCGCCGGCGGCGACTGCCCTGCGAGTGCTGCGCCCCGGCGGACGCCTGGTCAACCTCGGCTCGTCGGCGGGCGCGACCGCGCCGATCGACTCGGCCACGCTGCGCGGCGGATCGTTGCGGATCATCGGCTACACCAACAACTCGCTGTCGGCGGCCGAGCGCGCGGAGCTGCTGACCGGGATCGCCCGGCACGCCGCGGCCGGCCGGCTGACCGTCGATCACGAGGTCGTGCCGTTCGAGCAGGTCACCGCGGCCTGGGAGCGGCAGGCCGCGGGTCTGGCGCACGGCCGGATCGTGCTGACCATGGGATAGGTGCCGGACTCAGGAAGCCTGTTTCAACAGTCGGAACGGCCCGTCCGAGGTCTGGTCGCGGCCGCCCTCCTTGGCCGCGTACAGATGTGTGTCCGCGCGCCTGAGCAGCGCCTCCTGGGTGCGGCAGTCCGCCGCCCAGGAGGCCACGCCGATGCTGGCGGTCACCGGCAGCGTCCCGGTCGTCGGCCGCCAGTCGTGCCCGCGGATCGCCAGCCGCAGCCGCTCCGCCCAGGCGAACGCCGCGTCCGGGCCGGCGCCCGGCAGGACCAGCAGGAACTCCTCGCCGCCCAGGCGGGCCGCGAACGCGTCCCGGCCGGCCGCCGCCGCGTCGGTGATCATTTCCGCGATCGCCCGCAGCACCTGGTCGCCGACCTCGTGCGAGCAGGTGTCGTTGACCCGCTTGAAGTGGTCGAGGTCGATCAGCGCGATCGACAGCGGGGCGTGCGCCTCCTCCGCCTGACCGAGCAGGACCGGCAGCTCCACGTCGACGAAGCGGCGGTTGAACAGGCCGGTCAGCGGGTCGCGCAGGGACAGCTCCTGGGCGCGGGCGCCGGCTCGGCGGGCCTCGTCCGCCTCGTACATCGCATGCAGGGTCTTCGCCCGTGCGTCGCGCTCGCTGGAGGTCAGCGCCATGGCCGCGGCGTGGAACGCCTTGTACTCGGTGAGCGCCTCGGCCAGGCGACCGGCGTCCGCCCAGATCTCGGCCTGCTCGCGCCGCACGTCGACCGCGACCCCGGAGAGCCGGCGGTCCTCGCAGAGCAGGCGGCAGCGGTCGACGGCGTCCTGCGCGCCGGCCAGGTTCCCGGCCCGCCGGTGCACCTCGGAGAGGGTGACCAGGCTCTGCGCGCGGGAGCCGACCTCCTCGTAGGCGATCGCGTACTCGTCGTCGAGCGCCGGCAGCAGCGTGGTGATCGCGTCCTGGAACCGGCCCGCGGCCAGCTGCACGGTCGCCACCGTGTCGAGGGTGTTGTAGTCGAGGGTCAGCTCGTGCTCGGCGGCGAGCCGCAGGATCCGCTCGACCGCGTGCTCGGCCTTCTCGCTGTCACCGACGTCGTGCTCGGTGTACGCCAGATTGTTGAAGACCCGGATCCGCGCCCGCACGTCCCCGAGGGTCGCCGACAGACGCTCCGCCTCGGCGTAGCGCTGCCGCGCGGCGGCGATGTCCTCCACGTCGGCCAGGGCGTCGGCGAGCGCCATCACGCAACGCCAGCGCAGGTACGCCGACGCCGAGTCGCCCATCTCGGCGAGCGCCCGGATCGCCTCCAGCGCGTGCTCCAGCGCGGTCGGATAGTCGCCGAGCTGGCCGAAGTACGGCGACAACCGCAGGTGACTGAGCGCCAGCAGCAGATGGTGCCCGTGGTCGGCGGCCCACGCGTTCACCGAGCGGCAGATCTGCCCGCTGGTGATCACGTCGCCGCGCCGCCCGACCAGGTCGGCCCGCAGCAGCCGGGCCCGCAGCTCCAGATCGGTGGCCCCGATCGCGGCGGCCGCCGCCTCGATGCCGGCCGCCCTGGTGAACCACTCGTCCAGGTCCATGCCGTACCTCGGTTGCTCCTCGAGCGCGGTCAGCTCCACGTTCAGGGTCCTCGGGTCCATGTCCGGGCTCATCGTCCAGGGAGGCACGGTCTTGAGCAGTCCGCTCGATCGGCATGGGTAAACTTCCGGATCGCGGTGATCGATGCCGACAGAGGGAGAACGAAGTCGACATGAGCATGCCGCTGCGCCCGAACGACGCGACCCGGCTGGGCCGCTACGAGCTGGTCGGCCGTCTCGGCGAGGGCGGCATGGGCACGGTCTTCCAGGGCCGCGACCCGGACGGCCGGCTCGTCGCGATCAAGATGGTCCGGCCCGAGTTCGCGCACGAGCCGGAGTTCCGGGCCCGCTTCCGCAGCGAGGTGAACCGGGCCAAGCAGGTGCCGCCGTTCTCCACCGCCGAGGTGCTCGACGCCGATCCGGAGCACGAGCCGCCGTACCTGGTGGTCGAGTTCGTCGACGGCCCGAGCCTGGCCGCGGAGGTGCGCGACACCGGCCCGCTGTCCGGGGCGGCGCTGCACAGCGTGGCGGTCGGGATCGCGACCGCGCTGACCGCGATCCACGGCGCCGGGGTGATCCACCGCGATCTCAAGCCGGGCAACGTGCTGTTCGCCCGGGGCGGCATCAAGGTGATCGACTTCGGGATCGCCCGCGCGTTCGAGGCGACCAGCCAGCACACCCGTACCGATCAGATGGTCGGCACGGTGGCCTACATGGCGCCGGAGCGCTTCGACCCGGCGGACGGGCGGCCGGTGACCTCGGCCGCGGACATCTTCGCGTGGGGTGCCGTGGTCGCGTTCGCGGCCAACGGGAAGACGCCGTTCGCCGCCGACTCCGCGGCCGCCACCGCGGTGCGCATCCTGACCCAGCCGCCGGACCTGTCCGGGCTGCCGGACTCGTTGCGCGGGCTGGTCGAGCGCTCCCTGGACAAGGAGCCGGCGCGGCGGCCGACCGCGCGGGAGCTGCTCGACCTGCTGCTGGCCGGCGGGCAGTCGCCGGCGCTCGCGGTGCGCCCGGTCGAGGCGGACACCGAACTGGTGCCCGCGCCGGCGCCGGCGCCGCGGCGGCGGTCCCGGCTGCTGGCGGTCACCGCGGCCGGCACCGTGCTGCTGGCCGGGGCCGGGGTGCTCACCGCGCACTACCTGGCCGAGGCTCCCCCGACCGACGTCAACGTCAGCATCAGCCGCGGGCCCGGGCCCTCCGTGGCCGCCTCCGCGGGGCCGGCGTCGCCGGCGGCCTCGGCGGCCGCCGCGCTCACCGCCGCCCAGAAGCAGTCGGCGATCATGCGCGGCACCCACAAGACCCTGATCCACATCGTCGAGGCCGACCGCGACCTGGCCCTGGAGCAGCACTACAGCGAGGTCATCGGCGGCGACGGCACCGGCGCCCGGTCCGAGTTCGCCCTGGTGCCGCTGGGTGTCGACTTCCTGATCCGCGCGCTCTACGACCCGGCCCCGGGGCGCGAGGTGTGCCTCGGCGTGAAGATCCCCCAGGACCAGGACCTGGCGCGACTGGTCGCGGCGGAGTGCGTCAACACCAAGGCGACGGTCTTCTCGCTGGTGCCCACCGGAGAGTTCGACGACAAGAAGCGCCCGACGTACGGGCTCTACAGCGACGCCTACGGGGCCGTGCAGTGGAGCGTCGACGACAAGATCCTGTATGTCCAGGAGCTCGGCGACGCCGCACCCCTGGGCAGCTTCAGCTTCGTGGACCGGGGTCCGCTGCCGTCGCCGAGCTGAACAGGGTGAGCAGGCTCGCCGGGGTGCCGGCGCCGAAGCAGACCTCGAAGTCCCGCACCGCCTCGGCGCTCTCCTCGGCACTGCGGACGAACAATTCCTTCTCGTACGCCGTGAGCGCCGCCTCCACGTCACCGGGGTGCGCGGCGAGCGCCCGGCCCAGCTCGGCCCCGTCGAGCATGGCGAGGTTGGCGCCCTCGCCGTTCGGCGGTGACAGGTGCGCGGCGTCGCCGAGCAGGGTCACCCCGGGCACGCGCGGCCAGCAGTGCCCGATCGGCAGCGTGTGCAGGGCCCGCACCACCGGCGCGGTCTCCCCGCCGGTGATCAGCGCGGTCAGCTCCGGCGCCCAGCCGGTGAACTCGGCGGCGACCCGCTCGGTGGTGATATCGGTGAACCAGTCCAGCGGGCGGGTCAGCGCCACGTAGGTGTGCAGCACCGCGCCGGCCTCCCGGTGCGCCTGGATCCCCTTGCCGGGAACGGGCGCGGCCATCCCGCCGGCGCCGACCGCCGCCGCCGTCGCCGGGTGCCGCCGGTCCACGTCGTACAGATAGGTCTCGATAAAAGACGTCCCGTAGTACTCCGGCGTGGCCGCGGAGACCAGCGGCCGGACCCGGGACCAGGCGCCGTCCGCCCCGACCAGCAGGTCGGCGGTCACCGTGGCACCGCCGGCGAAGGTCACCTCGTGCCGCCCGTCGCCCAGCGGCCGGACCGCGGTCACCTTGTGGCCCCACCGGACCGTGCCGGCCGGGAGCGCGTCGAGCAGCAGTTGCCGCAGGTCGCCGCGCAGCACCTCGGGCCGGTGGCCGGTGCCGTCGTCGGGCTGGTCGAGCAGGACCGTCCCGTCCGGGGCGAGCACCCGGGTGGCCTCGGCGCCCGCGTGGATCAGCGCGCGGAACTCGTCGAACAGCCCGGCGTCGCGCAGCGCGACCTGGCCGTTGTGCTCGTGGATGTCGAGCTGGCCGCCCTGCGTGCGAGCCCGCGCGGAGGCGTCGGCCTCGTAGACGGTGGCCGCGATGCCGTGCACGTGCAGCACCCGGGCCAGGGTGAGCCCGCCGAGCCCGGCTCCGATGATCGTGATCATGGCACTACCTCCCACGTTGGAATGCCGTTCCAGTCCAAGGATGGAACGACATTCCAACGAAGTCAAGGCGATCAGAAGCCCGAGTTGCCGGGACCTCGGACGATGGTGAACGCGGTGCCGGGGTTGTCCAGGCCGCCCGCGGCCGCGCCGGTCACCGCGGTGTTCGCGAGGGCGGCACTGCCGGAGACGTTGTCGACGGCGATGCCGTACGTGCCGGCGCCCGCGATCGTGACCCGGTCGAACGTCACGCCGGTGATCGTCCGGCCCCAGCTCAGCAGCACGCCCTGGTACGTGCTGTCGGCGATCGTGGTGTCCGTGACCTGGATCGGCGTGGTGATGTCCGCCGTGTCGGCATAGATCCACAGGGCGCCCAGCCGGCTCGCCCAGTTCGGCTCGTAGCCGCCGGTGCGGGTCAGCGTGTTGCGGGCGAGCACCGTGGTCCCGGACAGCGGCACCGGGTTGAAGCGGGTGCCGACCGCGATCCCGGCCGAGGCGGTGACCGTGTCGGCGAGCAGGTTGTCGGCGATCCGGTTGCCGCTGCCGCCGTAGATCGCGGCGGTGTTCGCCAGCATCGGCAGCTGGACGGTGTTGAAGGTGAACGCCGAATCGGTCACCGCGGCGCCGTCCGACCACATCGCCAGCGCGTCGTCGCCGGTGTTGCGGACCGACGACTGGTCGATGCGGGTGTTGCGCACGTTGCCGTGCAGATTCACCCCGTCCGCGTACGTGTCGCGAATGCGCACGCCGATCACGTACAGACCGTCGGTCCCGTGGTCCGCCCACAGGCCGACCTTCGAGTGGAAGACCAGCACGTTCTGCAGCATCGACCCGGTCCCGAAATTGCCCTCGAAGGCGGCGTCGTCCCCGCTGTCGTTCCGGACCGTAGAATCGCCGGAAATCGCCAGGTCACTGATCCGCACGTCGTTTCCGGTCGCGAAGAACCCGCCCTTCCCGCCGGTTCCCCTCAGGGTCGTGTACCACGGCCCGGCCCCGCGAATCGTCACGCCCTGGACGTTGATCCGCCCGGTGATCGGATAGGTCCCGGCCGGGATCCACAAACCCTTTCCGGCCGCTTTCGCCGCGGTGACCGAGTCGGCGATGGAACCGGACGCGGCCACGAATCCGGCCGGCATGCTCTCCGGCACGGCCTGCTCGGCGTCGATCAGATCAATGGTGTACGACGCGGCGGTGTCCCCGGAATCCTTCTGCAGTTTCAGCACGGTCCCGGCCGGCCAGTCCCCGATCAGGACCCGGGCCTCGTCGTAGAACCGGTGCGCGTTCCCGCTCGCCGGATTGTTGGTGTACGGATAGTCCCCGTAGACCCACGAGTACCGCGAGGTCAGCGCCAGATCCTTGACCTGCGTGCCATTGGCGTAGAGCGACAGCGAGGCGTCGATCCCGGTCCCGGCGGCATTGTCGGGAATCGAATAGCGCACGGTCAGCGCATTCGCCGGGCGGGTCAACACCATTTGCAGGTACGACCCGGTCGCGCTCAACTGGACGGCCCGGCGCCCGGACGATTCCGAGGCGATCGTCTGGTAGGTCCGATCCGCCGCGAGCACGGTCCCGTTCGTGGTCCCGTTCTCCGCCTCGTACTCGGTATAGGGCAGCGTCGCCCCGCGGGCCGCGAGCGCCTGGCCGCCGGCCACGTCGATCCGGTCGATCGCCACGTCCCCGCTGTCGGCGGCGTCGCGCTGGTAGGTGATGGTGTTGAGCCCGGCCCGCAGCGTCAGCGCGGTGCTCACCGTCCGCCAGCCGCTGCCGGCCGGGAGGCTGATCTGCCCGGCCTTGAGCCCGTTGGCATAAACGGACAACGTCCGGGTGGCCCCGCTGCCGTTGCCGTACCGCAGGGTGGTCGCCCGGCTGCCGGCCGACGGCAGGTTCGCGGTGAACACGACCCGGGCGCCGGTGGCGGTGAACCCGGTGAGGTGGCCGCTCCCGGAGTACCCGGCGATCGCCGTGCTGACCACCGGCCCGCCGGCGTGGAAGCTGGTCTCGGCCTCGGTGTCGGTCCCACCGGTGTCCGGGGTGCCGGCCGTGAGGCTGTCCAGGTTGACGTTGCCCGAGTCGGTGGCGTCGAACCTGATCGTGACGGTGTTGGCGCCCGCCGCGAGGCTCGCGGTCAGGCCCTGGGTCGCCCAGCTGTCCCAGTTCGCGGTGACGGCGAGGGTGAACTGCTGGGCGCGGACTCCGTTGACGTACAGGGAAAGGGTTTTGGGGGAACCGGTGCCGTTGGCGAACCGCAAGGTGAGCGGCGCACTGCCGGCGGTCGCGGAGGTCACGGCGAAGGCGGTGGCCGCGGCGCCCTTGTTGCCGTCGGTGTAACCGCCGACGAATCCGGTTCCGGTGTATCCGGTGTGATCGGTTTCGGTCCGGGCGCCGCCGGACAGGGTGGCCGACTCGGCTTCCAGCACCGAGGTGGCGGCCTGTGCGGAAACGGCGGGGACGGTCGCCGTGAACGCGGTGACGAGTGCGGCGACCAGGAGGAGGACGGGAGGTCTGCGCATGTGGACTCCAAAGGGGATGGACTGCGCCGGGACGCTAGTCCGCACCCCTTCCGGCCTGCAAGATTTGGACGATCTTGGAGAATTTCTGCGACTTTCAATTGTCGGAAAAGCAGCAGGTTCGTGACGGGCTTGCTGAGCTGGAGAAAGCCCTCGATGCGGGTGGCCGCCGCCAAGGAAGCCCGGCAAGCGGGAACCGGAAAATTTCGCGTTCTTACTCGGATTCCGCAACCGGCGCCGGGCCGGTCGAGCCCCGCACGACCAGTTCCGGCTCGTGCAGCAACTCCTTCGGCCCGGTCGCGGTGGTCCGGCTGCCGATCTGGTTGACCAGCAGCGTCACCGCGGCCCGGGCCATCGACTCGATCGGCTGCCGCAGCGTGGTCAGCGGCGGGTCGGCGTAGTTCATGAACGCCGAGTCGTCGAAGCCGACCACCGACACGTCGTCCGGGACGCGCTTGCCGAGCCGCCGCGCGGCCCGGGTCGCGCCGAGCGCCAGCACGTCGCTGCCGCAGATCAGCCCGGTCGCGCCGGCCTCGATCAGGTCGGTCGCGGCGGCGTGACCGCCCTCGAACGAGAACATCGCGTGCGAGATCAGCCCGGTGACCGCCCCGTCGGAGCGGGCGGTGGCCGCGCGCATCGAGGCGACCTTGCGGTGTGAGGGCTCGTGGCCCTCCGGCCCGACCAGCAGCCCGATCCGCCGGTGGCCCAGCGAGGTCAGGTGCCGGTAGGCCATCTGCACGGCCGCGACGTCGTCGGTGGACACCCGCGGGAACCCCGGGTACGCGTTCGCGGCGTTGAGCATCACCACCGGCACGCCGCGCTGCATCAGCTGCTCGTGCTCCTTCTCGGTGAGCCCGCCGCAGAACACCACACCGGAGACCTGCTGGTCGAAGAGCATCGTGGCGTACTCCGCCTCGGTCAGCCCGCCGACCGTCCGGGTGCACATCACCGGCGTGAAGCCGAGCTGCACCAGGGAGCCGCCGACCGCCTCGGCGAGGGCCGGGAAGATCGGGTTCTGCAGCTCGGGCAGCACCATGCCGACCAGTCGCGCGCGGACCCCGCGCAGCTTGGTGGGCCGCTCGTAGCCGAGCACGTCCAGGGCGGTGAGCACGGACTGGCGGGTGGCGGCCGAGACGCCGGGCTTGCTGTTGAGCACCCGGCTGACCGTCGCCTCGCTGACCCCGACCTTCGACGCCACCTCGGCGATCTTGCGTGTCATGGCCGGAGCGTAGTGGCGGTCGCCTTTACGACGCCAGATTGCAGAATTACTTGCGCGATATTCGACAGTTCTTGCAAGTAGTTGTCGGTCTGTTGCGCTCACGTTACGGCGGCCCGTAACTTGTCCTCCACGTCCTCAGGTCACGCCTCTGACCTGCATATATAGACCAGGAGCCAGCATGAAGAGACGGCGTCTTCTCGCCCTGACCAGCATCGCGGGTCTCGCCCTGACCGCCGGCGCCTGCGGTGACTCCGCGCCCGCGCAGACCAGCGGGCCGGTGACGATCACCGTCAACAACATGCCGCCGGAGACCGAGGCGCTGCAGCGCAAGAACTTCCTGGCCGACGTCGCCGAGTTCGAGAAGCTGCACACCGACATCACGATCGACCCCAAGGAGGGGAAGATGGATCCGGCGACGTTCTCCGCCCGGCTCGCCGGTGGGCAGTTGGAGAACGCGTTCTACGTCTACTTCACCGACCCGGCCGGGTTGATCGCCCGGAAACAGGCCGCGGACATCACGCCGTACCTCAAGGAATTTCCGTCCGTCTCGCAGATCAAGCCGAATCTGCTGGACGTCTTCGGGGACGGGAAAGGCAGGACGTTCGGGCTGCCCGAGGGCAATTACACGATGGGTCTGGTCTACAACCGGGCGCTGTTCCAGAAGGCCGGACTCGACCCGGACAAGCCGCCGGCCACCTGGGACGAGGTCCGCGACTACGCCAAGAAGATCGCCGCGCTCGGCGGTGGCGTGAACGGCTACGGCGACTACAGCAAGAACAACACCGGCGGCTGGCACTTCACCGCGGAGATGTACACCCGCGGCGGCGACGTGGCGGCCAGAGGCGCGGACGGGAAATGGACCGCGGCGTTCAACAACGACACCGGCCGGGCCGTTCTGCAGCAGTTGCACGACATGCGGTTCGCCGACAAGTCGATGGGTGAGCGGCAGCTCCTGGAATGGGCCGACCTGCTGCAGCAGATGGGCGCCGGAAAGCTCGGCATGTACCTGGCGACCGCCGACAACATCCCGACCATCGTCGCGCAGTACAAGGGCAAAGCCGAGGACTACGGCTTCGGCCCGGTGCCCGGCGGGCAGGGCACGCTCGGCGGGGGCGGCGGCTACATGTTCTCGCCGAAGAGCACCCCGGCGCAGGTCAAGGCCGCGATGGCGTGGGTGCTGTTCCGGCACGCCAACCCGGACCGGATCGAGTTCGGCAAGCAGCGCGACGCGGCGGACAAGCAGCCGGTCGGCCTGCCCGAGCCGAACATCTTCACCGGCGCCGCCGGCCAGGCCTACGACGCGGCGAGCAAGAAGTACGCCAACGTGCCGACCCAGAACTTCGCGCCGTTCGTGGCCGCCCAGGCGAGCATTCCGCTGAAGCTGGAGCCGCCGGACGCGCAGAAGATCTACGCGATTCTGGACCCGATGATGGCGGCCGCGCTGACCAAGCCGGACGCGGATGTCACCAAGCTGCTCGCCGACGCCGAGAAGCAGGTCAACGCGATCCTGGCGACCGTTCAACAATGACGGCCGCCACTCTGGTCGCGCCGTTGCGGTTGCGGGCCGGCGGTTTCCGCCGCCGGCTCGGCGACAACCTCATGGCGTACGGCTTTCTCGCCGCCGGCCTGCTCTGTTTCGCGCTGTTCTCCTGGTACCCGCTGGTCCGCAGCATCACGCTGAGCTTCCAGCAGGACAACCTGGTCACCGACCCGCAATGGGTCGGGCTGGACAACTACCGGGCGCTCTTCGCCGATCCGCTGTTCCTGACCGCGATCCGCAACACCGCCGAGTTCACCGGCCTGGCACTGATCTTCGGCTATGCGGTGCCGATCGGGCTGGCGATCCTGCTCAACGAACTGCGGCACTTCACGACGTATTTCCGGCTCGCCGTCTACCTGCCGGTGATGCTGCCGCCGATCGTCAGCGCGATGCTCTGGCAGTTCTTCTACGACCCCGGGCAGGGGCTGTTCAACACGCTGCTGCACGGCGCGCACCTGCCCGAGTCGCAATGGGTGCAGTCACCGCGTACCGCGATGTTGTCGCTGGTACTGGTGTCGACCTGGGCGAATCTGGGCGGCTCGACGCTGATGTATCTGGCCGCGCTGCAATCGCTGCCGCCGGAACTGTACGAGGCCGCCGAGCTGGACGGCGCCGGGCTGTGGCAGCGGATCCGGCGGGTCACCCTGCCGCAGCTGCGGTTCATCATGCTGGTGATGCTCCTGCTGCAGATCACCGCGACGATGCAGGTGTTCATCGAGCCGTTCCAGCTGACCGGCTTCACCAATCCGGACACCATCACCGTGATGACGCTGATCTATCGGTACGCGTTCGCGGTCAATCAGGACTTCGGGCTCGCCGCCGCGCTCAGCGTGCTGCTGTTCGTGGTGCTCTCCGCGTTCGCGGCGATCTACCTGCGCATCACCCGGGAGAGGAGCGCCTGATGGCTCAGCGGACGCTGGTCTCCGGCATCGCTTTGAAAACCCCGGTCGGCCGTACGGTCTATCTCACCGTGCTCGCCGTGACCACGATCGTCGTCGCCGCGGTCTTCCTGTACCCGGTCTACTGGATGGCGACGGCCGGCCTGAAGACCCCCGCCGAGTTCGCGGCGCAGTCGGTCACCGTGGTGCCGGAGCATCCGAGTCTCGCCGCCTATCGGGACGCCTGGGATCACTTGCGGATCCCGCATTTCTTTCTGAACACCGTCTACTACGCGCTCGGCGGGTGGCTGGTGCAGTTGGCCGTCGACGTGAGCGCGGCCTATTCGCTGTCGCGGCTTCGTCCCGTACTGGGGAAACTGGTTTTTGCTCTGATGCTGGCCACGCTGATGCTGCCGGTCGCCGCATTGCTGGTGCCGGCCTATCTGACCGTGACCGATCTGCCGATCCTGCACCTCAACCTGCTGAACTCGCCGTGGGGGCTGTGGCTTCCGGCGGCGGCCAACGGGTTCAACATCTACGTGCTGAAACGGTTCTTCGACAACATTCCGAACGACATCCTGGAAGCCGCCGCGATCGACGGCGCCACCCGGGGCACCACCCTGACCCGGATCGTGCTGCCGCTGTCGCGGCCGGTCCTCGCGGTCATCTCGATCTTCTCGATCATCGGCATGTGGAAGGACTTCCTCTGGCCGATGCTGATCATGCAGGACCCGGAGCGGCAGACCCTGTCGGTCGCGCTCCAGCGGTTGTCGGCCAGCAGTCAGGTGCCGCCGACCGAGATGATCGCCGGGATGACCCTCGCGGCCCTCCCGATGATCGTCATCTTCGTGATCTTCCAGCGTCACATTCTCGGCGGCCTCTCCGCCGGCGCCGTCAAAGGCTGACCACTTCTTCCATCGGGGAGCTTCTCGTGAACGACGAATGGTGGCGTGACGCCGTCATTTACCAGGTCTATGTGCGTTCGTTCGCCGACGCGAACGGCGACGGCGTCGGCGACCTCGCCGGGGTCCGGCAGCGCCTGCCGCACCTGGCCGGGCTGGGCGTGGACGCGCTCTGGTTCAACCCCTGGTACGCCTCGCCGCAGGCCGACGCCGGCTACGACGTGGCCGACTACCGGGCGATCGACCCGCTCTTCGGCACCCTGGACGAGGCCGCCGCGCTGATCACCGAGGCGCACGCGCTCGGGCTGAAAGTGATCATCGACATCGTCCCGAACCACGTCTCCGACCAGCACGCCTGGTTCGCCGCGGCGCTGGCCGCCGGACCGGGCTCGCCGGAGCGGGAACGGTTCTGGTTCCGGCCCGGCCGCGGGGATCTCCCGCCGAACAACTGGCAGTCGGTCTTCGGCGGGCCGGCCTGGACCCGGGTCGCGGACGGCGAGTGGTACCTGCACCTGTTCGACCCCGGACAGCCCGACCTCAACTGGACCAGCCCGGACGTGGTCGCCGAGCACGAGGACGTGCTGCGGTTCTGGTTCGACCTGGGCGCCGACGGGGTCCGCATCGACTCGGCGACCATGCCGGCCAAGGACCCGGCGCTGGCCGACTTCGACCCGGCCGACCCGCCGCCGGCGCACCCGTACGTCGACCGGGACGCGGTGCACGACATCTACCGCGGGTGGCGGGCGGTGGCCGACGCGTACTCGCCGCCGCGCGCCCTGATCGGCGAGGTGTGGCTGGACCAGCCGGACCGGCTGGCCCTGTACCTGCGGCCGGACGAGATGCACACCGCGTTCAACTTCGACTACCTGAACTGCGCCTGGGAACCCAAGGCGCTGCGGCACGTCATCGACGCCACGCTGGCCGCGCACGCCCCGGTCGGCGCGCCCGCGACCTGGGTGCTGTCCAACCACGACGTGACCCGGCACGTCACCCGCTACGGCCGGGTCAACACCTCGTTCAGCCACGCCGGGCGCCAGCACGGCGCGTCCGTGGACCTGGCGCTCGGCGCCCGCCGGGCCCGGGCCGCGCTGCTGCTCAACCTGGCGCTGCCCGGGTCGGTCTACCTCTACCAGGGCGAGGAGCTCGGGCTCGAGGAGGTGGAGGACATCCCGGATGAGCTGCGCCAGGACCCGATCTTCCACCGGACCGGCGGCCTGGACGTCGGGCGGGACGGCTGCCGGGTGCCGCTGCCCTGGGCCGGGGAACAGGACACGCCGTCCTGGCTGCCCCGGCCGGCCTCCTGGTTCCGGCGGACCCCCGACCTCCAGGACCGGGATCCGGGGTCGATGCTGACGCTGTACCGCACGGCGATCCGGTTGCGGCGCGAGCGGCTGGGGGCGGGCACGCTGGCCTGGCTGCCCGGTGATCCGGAGGTGCTGGCGTTCACGCGGCCCGGCGGCTTCACCTTCCTGGCCAACCTGTCGGCCGAGCCGGTGACGCTGCCGGCCGGCGAGTTGCTGCTGGCCAGCGGGCCGGTCGAGGGTGGTCTCGTGCCGCCGGACACCGCGGTCTGGCTGCTCGGCCGTCAGCAGGCGACCGCCGCGTAGAGCGGGCGGCCCGCCGAGCGGCAGCCGTACCAGGTCTCGTTCCAGCCGTCGTTGCTGACCGCCCAGACGTCGGTGCCCGCCGCGTAGCTGACACCGGTGATCCGCCGGGTGCCGCCGTAGACGGTGTGCAGGGTGAACCCGGTGTCGGACCGCTCGAACGTGAAGCCGGTCTGCCGCTGCAGTGCCCAGCCGGTCAGGCTGGGGCTGTAGCTGCGGAGATAGCCGGTCCCGTCGGCGTCGAAGTGCCAGATGGTGGCGGGCAGATACTGGTCACCCGGGTGGTACCAGACCTGGGCGCCGGCGGCGGCGTGGGCGGCGCCGGGCGCGGCGAGCAGGGTGACGGCCAGGGCCGCGGCGGCGACGGCTGCCTTGATGATGCGCATGTCGGTTCCTCTCCTTCGGACGAAGTCACGAGTAGGAGAGGAACCGGCCGCGGAAAGTTCCCGCGCTTACACGGACGCGAAACGGGCGGCGAACGCCACCGCCCCCATGTCACCCTCGCGCAGGCGCGCGGCGATCTCGATCTCGCCGATCGTCTCCAGGGTGCGGGCCGCCGAGTTGATCGCCACCGGGTCGCGCCGCAGCAACTGCCGGGCCAGCCGCGACTGGGTCGAACGCAGGGTCGCGAACGCGCACAGGTCCAGCGCGGCGACGAACTCGTCGGTCAGGGTGCCGGCCTGGGCGTGCTCGACGACCAGGTCTCGGAGCCAGTCCGGCCAGTAGCCGTACTTGCCGACGATCTTCCCGGCGTAGATCGACTCGGCCGGGGTGCGGCCGGCGTTGAGCAGCTGGGCGGTGACGTTCACGTTCAGGTGGGCGACGCGGAGCGCGGCCACGAACATCCGCAGCAGCACCACCGCGCCGACCCGGGGCTCGATCTCCGCCGCGGCCCGGGCGTAGTCGCCGTCCAGGACCCAGGACACCACCTCGGCCTCGACCAGCGCGTTCGGGTCGACGTCCCGCGCCGCGAGGCGCTCGATCGTCTCCCGCAGCCGGCTCCGGGCGCCGTTGTAGCGATCCTGCAGTCCCTCACTGGCGGGCCGGTTCCGGTACAGGATGGTGATGTCGGCGGCGATGTCCGCTTCCCGCTGCAACAACTGCGAAGTGATCTTCGGCAGCAGCAACTCGGTCATACCGGTCGTGAGGATCGCCTCGTCGAAGCGCTCGGTCGCGGTCTCGAACTGCCGCCACCAGTCGACGGGGTGAGCGATGGAGTGCTCGGCGAGCATGAGACCCTCCCGATTGCTGAGTTGCCACCCCATCGACCGGTCTGCGGCGATGTTGCCGATTCCGCGCCGGAGGATTTCTGAGACCCGCGCCTCAGTCCTCGTCCTTGCGCTGCTCCTTGTCCTTCTTCTCGGCCTCCCGGTCCATGGCCAGGTCCAGCGCGAGCACACTGCAGAGGATCAAAAGCGGATCAACCCCCGATTTGATCTGTACGGCGTAGGTGTCCCGAACCGTCAGCCAGCGCTTCGAGACCGCGGCGACCTCGTCCCCGTCCTGCTCGATCACGTACTCGTGATCCAGCAGGTCGCCCTTCATCACCAGGTCGTCGTCGCCGGGCACGTCGATGGTGAACTTGTCGCGGAACGGCGTGAACAGGTTCTTCCGGACCTCGGCCGCCTCCTCCCCACCGATCCGCACCTCGTAGGTCGGCCGGAGGGCGATCAGATGGCGGTGCACGGTCGCCACCTCGTCCCCGTTCCGATCCTCGATGACCAGCTTGTCCCGGAGGCTAAACGCCTTACCGTCGACGCGAAAAACCTTGTTGCCGTCCTCGTCGAGCACGTCGAAGTCGTCACCGATGGCGAAGAACCGCTCCCTGATCAAGTACATGCGCCCGATTCTCCGCCATCACGCTGCGAACACCCCCACCACATACCCCGGCCCACCCACACTCCGGCCGGGCTCACCCGCCCCAGCACTCCAGCCCACCCCGGCACCCCCGCACCCCGGGCGCTCCGGCCCACCCCGGCACCCCGGGCGCCCCGGCACCCCGGCACACCTGCACCCCGGGCGCCCCGGCACCCCCGGCCCACCCCGGCACCCCGGCACACCTGCACCCCGGGCGCTCCGGCCTACCCCGGCACCCCGGCCCACCCGCACCCCGGGCGCTCCGGCCCACCCGGGCAGTTCAGCAGCCCGGCCCACCCGGACCCTGGAGTCCGCCGCGCGACGAGCCACTCGACGCGGGCGGGCCAGCCCACCTAGGCAGTCCGGCAGCCCGACTCACCCGCGCCTGGCTCACCCTCGCCCCCGTCTCACCCACTCGGCGCACGGCATCTCGGCCGAGCGCCCACCACTCCCTCACGGGCCTCGGCCCCGAGCTGAGGCCAGGCCAAAGGCTTCCGCAGGCTGCGAATGTGGCGTGGCAGCCAAACCCCGCGAAGGCCGCGAAAGTGGCGCACCGCCCGATACTTGCGCAGGGCCCAGCTCTGGCGCGGGCCCCAGGTCCGGCTCGAGGTCCAGGTCCGGCTCACGGCCCAGCTCCGGCGCAGGGCTCAGACCTGGCTCGAGGCCCAAGTCCGGCTCACGGCCCAAACCCGGCTCACGGCCCAGGCCCGGCGCAGGGCTCAGACCTGGCTCGAGGCCCAAGTCCGGCTCACGGCCCAAACCCGGCGCAGGGCCCAGCTCCGGCGCAGGGCCCAGGCCTGGGGCAAGGCCCGGATTCGGCGCGAGGGCCGAGGTTGGTTCGGGTGCCGAGGTTGGCGCGGGGCAAGCGGGCAAGGCGGGGTCGGAGCGTGACGCGGGGCCAGAGACCGCCGAGGACGCTGCCTCTCGCTCTCTGATCTGGCGCATACGCTCGGCGTGTCGCCGTTTCAGGCCCCACGCACGGTGCCTTTCATGCTCGCGGCGAAACTCGTCGCGGGCCGCTGAATAATTGCGGGCACGGGTCCGATCCCGCAACCTGCTGGTCTCGCTTCGACTGAACAGCGACATCTGACTCATACAACAATTATCGCGGCCGCGGAACCCCTCATGTCAGTACCTGATCATGCCATTCTCTGTCATTTACTTACAAGCTCCACAGTCCCGATAGAAACTATTTCCCATCGGCACACTCAAGTAAATGACCACCTCACCTCAGGCAGGAAATCAGCCAGCACGAACCGGATCCGGCCCCACCTGCCGCAACCACCGATCACGCCGCCTGGCAAGCCGGCCCAAGCCCACCACCAACCGCAAATGGCCCCACCCACCGGGGGCAATCCGCCCACTTCCCTATTTTGGCGAGGAACTCCAAGATCGTGCAGGCGGCAGCTGGCGGCCTGTGGACGGCGCGCTGCTGTGGATAACCGTCAGGTGCCGCGCATGGGCCGCGACCTGCGGTTTCTATCGAAGTCGTGGCGCTCGGCACACGGCGCCCCGGGCCGCGGCGCAGCGGGCGGCAGGCAGCGGCAGCGGGCGGCAGGCGGCCAGCGCGGGCGGCGGCAGGCGGCGGCAGGCGGCGGCAGGCGGCGGCGGGGGTTTTGGGGTAAACCGTGCCCATCCGCGGACGTCGCCCTGGAGGGCTTCGCGTTATGGACGCGCCAGCGGCCAGCGAAGCCCGCAAGGGTCCCCGCGGGAGCGACGATCTGTACCCCGGCGGACACAGGTAATAAAAGAATGCGAAATGCCGGCGAAGCCGGAAATGCCCCGCCGGCCTCCAGGGTCAGCTGTTTTCTACCGCGGCCTGCTCGATCGGCAGCGCGGCGACATACCGCCGCATGAAGGCGTCGAAACCGGCCACATCCGCCGGATCCGGCGCGGCCGTCTCCAATTCCGCATTGGCGAAGACCGATGTCGTCAGGAAGTTGTCCAGGGTCTGACCCGGCTGCTTGGTGGCCTGGAAAGCGGCCAGAATCGCGATCCCCCAGGCGCCGCCCTCGGCGGCCAGATTGCCCACCGAGACCGGGGTGTTGATCGCCGCGGCCAGCAGGTTCTGGGCGACGCCCGCGGTCTTGAACAGGCCGCCGTGGGCGAACATCCGGTCGAGCTGGACCGATTCGGCCTTCTGCAGGACGTCCATGCCGATGCGCAGCGTGGCCAGCGCGGAATAGAGCTGGACGCGCATGAAGGTGGCGAGGGAGAGCGTGCTGCCCGGCTCGCGCAGGAACAGCGGGCGGCCCTCGTGGAGTTTGGTGATCGGCTCGCCGGAAAGGTAATTGAAAGCCATCAGGCCGCCGCCGTCCGGGGCACCGTCCAGCGCGGAACGGAACAGTGTCTCGAAGATCGTGTTCGAATCGACAGTCACCCCCAGCGCGGACGCAAAGGAGGCGAACAGGCCGGCCCACGAGTTCAATTCGCTGGCGCCGTTGTTGCAGTGGACCATCGCGACCAGGTCGCCGGCCGGAGTGGTGACCAGGTCGACCTCGGGGTGCATGCGGCTGAGCGGGCCGTCCAGCACGATCATGGCGAAGATGCTGGTGCCGGCGCTGACGTTGCCGGTGCGGCGGGCGACCGAGTTGGTGGCGACCATGCCGGTGCCGGCGTCGCCCTCGGGCGGGCAGACCGCGACGCCGGGCTGGAGCGTGCCGGACGGGTCGAGCAGCGCGGCGCCGGCCTCGGTGAGCGTGCCGGCCTCGGCGCCGGCCGGGAGCACCGCGGGGAGCAGCTCCTCGAGCTTCAGCGGCAGGCCGCGGCCGGTGGCCAGCTCGTCGAACCGGGCGAGCAGGCGGGTGTCGTAGCCGCCGGTGGCGACGTCGATCGGGAACATGCCGCTGGCGTCGCCGACGCCGAGGACCTGACGGCCGGTGAGCTTCCAGTGCACGTACCCGGCGAGGGTGGTGAAATGGGCGAGATGCGGGATGTGCTCCTCGCCGTTGAGCACCGCCTGGTAGAGGTGGGCGATGCTCCAGCGGTGCGGGATGTTGTAGTCGAAGATCTCGCTGAGCTGCTCGGACGCGTCGCCGGTGTTGGTGTTGCGCCAGGTGCGGAACGGGGTGAGCAGCTCGCCCGCGCCGTCGAAGGCCAGGTAGCCGTGCATCATCGCGGAGACGCCGAGGCCGCCGGTGGTGCGCAGCTCGACGCCGTAGCGCTCGCGGACGTCGGCGGCGAGCGCGGCGTAGCAGGCCCGCAGGCCGGACCAGACGGCGTCGAGCGAATACGTCCAGACGCGGTCGACGAACTGGTTCTCCCAGTCGTGCGCGCCGGTGGCGATGGCCTCGTGATCCGGGCCGATCAGCACGGCCTTGATCCGGGTGGACCCCAGCTCGATCCCGAGGGCGGTGTGCCCCTGCTCGATCGCCTCGCGCAACGCATCCGTCATGGTCATGTTTCTACCTCAAGCAGGCCGGGGTTATCGGAGTGTGAACGCTAACATTAGATCGGACCCCGCAGCAGCCGGTCCAGCACGCGCACGCCGAACTTCAGCCCGTCCACCGGGACCCGTTCGTCGACCCCGTGGAACAGCGACGTGAAGTCCAGATCCGGCGGCAGCCGCAGCGGCGAGAAGCCGAAGTGCCGGATCCCGAGCCGCTGGAACGACTTGGCGTCGGTGCTGGCCGAGAGCATGTACGGCAGCAGCCGCGCCCCCGGATCCTCCGCCCCGATCGCCGCCGCCATCGCGTCGACCAGCGACCCGTCGAACGTCGTCGCCACCCCCGGCATGTGCAGGTACTCCCGCTCGATCCCCGGCCCGAGGATCTCGGCCAGCGAGGCCTCGAACACCGCCTCGCGCCCCGGCAGCATCCGCCCGTCGACGGTCGCCCGGGCGGTCGACGGCACCACGTTCCCCTTGTAGCCGGCCTCGAACATGGTGACCGTCGCGGTGTCCCGCAGCGTCGCCCCGACCAGCCGGGCCAGGTGCCCGAGCCGGGCCACGGCCGCCTCCGGCCGGTCCGGGTCGAACGGCACCCCGGTCATCTCGGCGAGCCCTTCCAGCAGCTCGGCGACCGGCCCGGTCAGCACCAGCGGGAACTCGTGCTGCTCGAGCCGGGTGATCGCGGCGGCCAGCTTCGCCACCGCGTTGTCGGTGTGCAGCAGCGAGGCGTGCCCGGCGGTCCCGCGTGCGGTCAGCCGCAGCCAGGCGACGCCCTTCTCGGCGGTCTCCACCAGGTAGGCCCGGGCGCCGTCACCGACGGTCACCGAGAAGCCGCCGACCTCGCTGATCGCCTCGGTCGCGCCCTCGAACAGCTCCGGCCGGTGGTCGACCAGCCAGCGGGCGCCGTTGAAGCCGCCGGCCTCCTCGTCCGCGACATAGGCGAAGATCAGGTCCCGGTTCGGGACCACGGCGTCCCGCTTGAGCTGCCGGGCGACGGCCAGCGACATCGCCAGCGTGCCCTTCATGTCGACCGCGCCGCGACCCCACACATAGCCGTCGCGCACCTCGCCGGCGAACGGGTGCACCGACCATTCCGCGGCGTCGGCGGGCACCACGTCCAGGTGCCCGT
Organism: Actinoplanes sp. L3-i22; assembly: GCF_019704555.1. NCBI lineage: Bacteria > Bacillati > Actinomycetota > Actinomycetes > Micromonosporales > Micromonosporaceae > Actinoplanes > Actinoplanes sp. L3-i22. The sequence continues at coordinate 3,945,885 of NZ_AP024745.1, read as the reverse complement.
GCACCAGCAGCGCGCCGCGGGCGGGATCGGCGCCGGGCAGGCGGGCGATCACGTTGCCGCGGCCGGGCGCGCCGGACTCCACGTAGGTGACGTCGTAGCCGACCTCGGTCAGCTTCTCCGCCACGTACTCGGCGGCGGGCCGCTCGGTGCCCGGCCCGCCGGAGTCGCTGGCGTTGGTGGTGTCGATCGCGATCAGGTCGGCGGCGAACCCGACGACCTCGTCCACCGCCCGCACCTGGTTCACTTCGGCATTATCCCCAAGATCAAAACCAGTTTGCCGTACGGGCGGAATCAGCATCCCTCCCGCAGTTCCCGCACCAGGGCCGAGACCACGGCCTTCAGGCTGCCCTGACTGGCCGACGCCACCCGCAGCTGGCGCTGATAGCTGGCACCCCCGTCGACGATGTCCCGCAGCCGCTCCAGCTCGGCCACGCAGTCCAGCGCCTCGGCGACCGGCGCCAGCCGCGGCAGCAGCTCCTCCAGATCCTTGGTGACCAGGCGTTCGTCGCCGGCCGTGTTCCGGATGATGATCGCGTCCAGGCCGTACCGGGCGGCCCGCCACTTGTTCTCCCGGACGAACCACGGCTGCATCCGCGGCACCTCCCGGCCGGCGTCCAGCTCCCGGGAGAAGTGCTCGACCAGGCACTGGGTCAAGGCGGCGATCGCCCCGATCTCCCAGGCCGAGGAGATGCCGTCGAACGTCCGGATCTCGATCGTGCCCCACTTCGGGGACGGGCGGATGTCCCAGCGCAGCTCGTTCAGCTCCTCGATCACGCCGGTGTGGGTGAGGTCGGCGACCAGTGCCTCGTACGCCGCCCAGTCGCTCAGCTGCGGGGGCAGCCCGGCCGTCGGGAGCTGCTGGAACATCAGGGCGCGGTTGGAGGCGTACCCGGTCCGCTCCCCCGCCCAGAACGGGCTCGACGCGCTGAGCGCCTGGAAGTGCGGCAGATAGGTGAGCAGCCCGCCGATGATCGGCAGCACCTTGCGCCGGTCGTCGACCGCGACGTGCACGTGCACACCCCAGATCATCATCTGCCGGCCCCACCACTGGGTCCGGTCGATCAGGGTGTCGTAGCGTGGCTTGCCCGGCGTCACCTGCTGCCGGAACCACTGGCTGAACGGGTGCGTGCCGGACGAGATGAGCTCGACGCCCATCGGCTCGGCGACCGCGGCGACCCGCTCGACGAGGTGGGTGAGGTCGGCGACGGCGTCCCGCGCCCGGTGGTGCGGCGCGCTGACGAGTTCCACGGTGTTGGTCAGCAGCTCGTTCGTGACGTGCGGAAACCCTTCCGCGGCGCCGAGCTTGGCGAGGAGCTCCGGGGCCGCGGCGGTGAGCTCACCACTGCGGCGATCGACACAGGCTATCTCCCACTCGATCCCTAGACGCGATCTGACCGATGGGGCGAAGGCGATACCCATGGGCCAACTCTACGGATGCCGGGGCGCTCACCGGAGTCTATGTGACAGCCGATCCGTGACCCGCCACCGCCGGGGCCGGCCGCACGCCGGTGGCCGGCAGGACGATCCAGAAGCAGCTGCCGCCCTCCGCGGCGGCGTCCACCCCGATCGTGCCGTGGTGGCGTTCGACGATCCGGTGGACGATGGCCAGGCCCAGGCCGGTACCCGGAAAGCCCTCGCTGCCGTCGGCCCGGGTGAACGCGTCGAAGACCGCCTCGCGCTGCCGCTCCGGAATGCCGATGCCGTTGTCGGACACCTCGATCCGCCACCGGTCGTCGCCCTCCGGCCGGCCACTGACCCGCACCTTCGGCGTCCGGTCCGGCGCGGTGTACTTGATCGCGTTCCCGATCAGGTTGTCGAACAGCTGGTGCAGCAACGTCGGATCGCCGTCCACGGACGGCAGCGGACCCACCGTGACCAGCGCCGTCCGGCCGTGCGGCGCCTCCCCGCGATCCCGGGCCACCTGCTCGACCAGGGCGTGCAGGTCGACCGGGCGGGCCCGCAGCGGCCGGTTGTCGGCGGTCGCGTAGTCCAGCAGGTCGTCGATGAGCACGGTCATCTGCTGCCCGCAGGTGTACACCCGCTCCAGGTAGTCGCGGTGCTCGCTCTCCAGGTAGCGGGTCGCCTCCTCGCGCAGGAAATCGGTGTAGCCGGCGATCCGGGCCAGCGGATTGCGCAGGTCGTGCGCGATCACCCCGGCGAAACCGACCAGCTCCGCCTCCCGGCGGCGCAGCTGCTGCTCAACCGCCTCCCGGTGCCGGATGTCCGCGTGCAGCGCCGCGGTCGCGACCTCGACCCGGCGGCGGGCCCGGTCCCGGGAGGTGGCGATCGACGCGGTCAGCGCGGTGAGCAGCAACGTGAAGACGGCGCCGACGGCCAGCGCGACCAGGCTGGCCCGGGCGCCCCGACGATCGATCAGCTGGACGGTCGGGCGGACGGTCAACTGCCAGGTCCGGCCGGGTACCACGATCGGCAGCGTCCGCACGGCCAGCCGCGGATCGGCCGGTACGTCCGGGCGCCACCGCGCGATCGGCTGCCCGTCGTCGGACAGCCCGACCGACGCGGCCCGGCCGGCGACGTGACCGACCGCGCCGGCCAGGAACTCCCCGCCGCGCATGCCGAGCAGCAGCCAGCCCCGGAGATGCCCGGCGTCCGCGGACGGCGCGGTCGCGTGCACGGGAACCGCCAGCACGAACCCGGCCCGGCGGTCGGCCGGCGGCAGCACCAGGTCCTTGCGCAGCTGGTAGGCGGCGCTGATGACGACCTCGCGGGCGGCCTCCGACGTGCGCATGGCCGCGCGGGCCGCGCTCACCGTCGACAGGTCCACGCCGAGCGGCGTCGGGATGGTCTCCGGTGACCGGCCCAGGATGATGAACAGGTGGTGGGTGTCCGAGGCCGGCGCGGAGCGCAGGGTCAGGCCGTGCGCGCCCCGGTCCCGCCAGTACTGCTGGACGCGCGGGATCTCGGCGGTGGTGACCGGCACGACGTAGGCGACACCGGCGACCCCGGCCAGCATCCGCCGCCCGACAGGCGCGGTGATCGCCTCGAACTCGGCCGCCTCCAGCTGCTGCTGGGCGCCGACCGCGGCGGCGAGGCCGGTCAGGTAGTCGCTGTACCGCCGGACGCCGTCGGAGATCGCCTGCGCCGCGGAGGCCGCCTGCTGGTCCGCGGCGCGCTCGCCGAACCGGTGCTCACCGCGACGCAGCGCGGTGGCGGCAAGCAACGTCCCGGAGACCCCGAGCGCCGCGACGAGCAGCAGCACGAGCAACGAACGACGCGAGACCGGCCGGGCCCACTCCTCACCGGCGGCCCGCCTCCCGAACAGGCCATCCCACCTCACAACGCGACGCTACGCTCACACCAGCCCCCACGACCGAGTTTTCCGGCCATACCGGGCACCACCCAGCAACACAGCCTCAACCCCAGCCACACAGCCCCGGCCCCAGCCGCGCCCAAGCCCCGCCGCTCCAGCCGAGCATCACGCCGCACCCGCCCGAGCACCGCCGCAGCGCGACCGGGCTCGCATCATGCCCGTCCTCGTCAGCCTCCTTCGCCGCACCTCCAATACCGCTGCTGACCGGTCATGCCCGCGCGCCGCCGTCCACGCGCAGGACCGTGCCGGTCACGAACGACGCGTGGTCGCTGAGCAGCCAAGCCACCGCCTGCGCGATCTCCTCCGGCTCGGCCTGCCGGCCGAGCGGGGTCGCCGCGATCAGGCGGGCGGTCAGGCCCGGCGACTCCGACTCCCACGTCTCGATCATTTCGGTCCGGGTGTTGCCCGGTGCCACCGCGTTGACCCGGATGCCCTCCGGCCCGAACGTGATCGCCGCCGACTCGGTGAGGCTGTTCACCGCGCGCTTCATCGCCCCGTACGCCGGCAGCGCCGGATTGCCCGCCAAGCTCCCGACGCTGGAGTTGTTCACGATCGCGCCCCGGCCGGCCGTCGCCCGGATCGCCGCGACCTGTGCGTTCATCGCCAGCCAGACGCTCTTCAGATTGACCGTGTAGAGCCGGTCGAAATCCTCCTCACCGACCTGGTCGATCGGCCCGGGCGGCGTGATCGTCGCGCCGTTGTTGAACGCCACGTCGAGCCGCCCGAACCGATCGACCGCATGCGCCACGGCCGCCTTGATCGACTCGGGGTCGGCGAGGTCGCAGGTTATGTAGTCAGCTGTCCCGCCGGCCGAGCGGATCTCCTCGGTAACGGCTTTGAGCTGGGCCTCGGTGCGCGCGGTCAGCACCACCCGGGCCCCCTCGCGGGCGAACAGCCGGGCCGCGGCGGCCCCGATGCCCCGCCCGGCGCCACTGATGAAAGCAACTTTGTCGCTGAGCAGATCGGTCATGCCGGCAAGGTTGCCCCGCCCCGAGCGCCGTTGCCAGGGAGCGTCGCTCCCTGTTTAAGACCTCGCGAGGCGAGCAGAATCGAGGCATGGATCGACGGGAACTGGCCGACTTCCTGAGAAGCCGGCGTGAGCGCATCAGCCCGGCCGACGCCGGCCTGCCCGCCGGTTCGCGCCGCCGCACCCCTGGCCTGCGCCGTGAGGAGGCAGCCCAGCTGGCCCACATCTCCACGGAGTATTACGCCCGCCTGGAGCAGGCCCGAGGCCCGCGCCCGTCCCGCGAGGTGCTCTCCGGCCTGGCCCGGGCCCTGCGCCTGACCGACGCCGAGCGCGTCCACCTGCACCACCTCGCCGGCGAGCCGCCGCTGCCCCCGGCCGGCCCGTCCCGCGAGGTCCGCCAGAGCATCCTCGACCTGATCAGCCGCCTCCCCCACGCGGCCGCCACGGTCATCTCCGCCACCTTCGAGGTGCTCGCCTGGAACGATCTGGCCGCCGCCCTCCTGGAGGACTTCTCCGCCATCCCCCGCCGCGACCGCAACCTGGTCCGCCGGGTCTTCCTAGGCCCAAACCCCAAAGGCCGGCGACTGTACGGCGTTTCCGACGCCCCCGCCTACGCCCGTTCCTCGGCCCGTCGCCTGCGGGCGGCAGCCGCCCGTTATCCCGACGATCCCGAGCTGGCCGCACTGATCAGCGACCTGTCCGCCGGCAGCCCCGAGTTCCGTGAGCTGTGGTCCTCCCACGACGTCGCGGAGGACCCCACCCTGGTCAAGACGTTCCAGCACCCACTGGTCGGCCCGGTCACGGTGAACTGCGACGTCCTCGACATCACCGCCCAGGACCAGCGCCTGATCATCTACACCGCCGTCCCCGGTTCCCCTTCCGAGCAGGCCCTCCGCCTCCTCTCGGTGATCGGAACCCAGCGCATGGACGTCCCGGGATAGGCGGCGCCGTTGAAGATTTCAAACACCTGACCTGCTGGTGTAGACGGAAAGTCTCCACCGCCGATCTGCCCAGCGGCAGAGTAGCCGAGCGACAGAGCGGCCAAGGGGCCGACGGGCCGAGCGGCCGGGCGGCAGCGCGGCCAAGAGCCGACGGGCCGACGGGCTGCAGGGCTGCAGGGCTGCAGGGCTGCAGGGCGATGGTTGGAGAGGTTGGTTGGGGGTCTTGGGGAGAAAAATGGCTTTGCTGGGGTGGGGTGGGGGTGTTGGGTGAGCGCGTGAATCTTGGTGACGTGGTTGGGCTGTTTGATCGGCAGATGCGGCGGGATGCTGTGGTCGGGGGCGTCTCGACGCGGATGGAGCGTGGGGAGCGGGTTGTTCGGCATGTGGGGGCGGCGGATGCCTGGAACGCCGTGCTGTGGTCGGATCTTGATGAGGACACTGCGGATGCGGTGATCGCCGAGCAGGCTCGGTACTTCGGCGGGCTCGGGGTCGAGGTGGAGTGGAAGCTCTACAGCCATGATCGGCCGGCGGATCTCGGGGAGCGGCTGGTCAAGGCCGGGTTCGTGCCGGACGAGCCGGAGACGCTGATGGTCGCGCAGATCAGTGAGTTGGATCTGGACTTCGCCACGCCGGACGGGATCCGGCTGGTGCCGGTGACCGACGAGGCCGGGGTGGATCTGATGTTCCGGGCCACCGAGGCGGCGTTCGGGCATTCGAGCGGCTCGCTGCGCGACCAGGTGCTGGCGAAGCTCCGCGAGGACCCGGAGGGCACCCGGGCCGTCGTGGCGATGGCCGGTGACGTGCCGGTCTCCGGGGCGCGGATGGACCTGCACGAGGGCACCGCGTTCGCCAGCCTCTGGGGCGGCGGCACGGTGGCCGAGTGGCGCGGGCGGGGCATCTACCGGGCGCTCGTGACCCATCGCGCCCGGATCGCGGCCGACCACGGGTACGAGTATCTGCAGGTCGACGCGTCGGACCAGAGCCGCCCGATCCTGCAGCGGCTCGGGTTCGAGGCGCTCGGCACCACGACGCCATACCTGCGCAAGCCCGGAGTTGATCAGGCCTGAGACGCGAACCGGCCGGACCGTGAATCAGCGGTCCTGACCGGTGCCGTAGACCGTCGCGTGGCCACCCGGCGTGGAGTTATGCCGGTTCTGCCCGGGAAATGACGGCGAGGGCGGCGGCGAGGGCAGCAACGGCGACGACGCAGGCGGCGAGGGCCGCAACGGCGCCGGCAACGGCGACGAAGACGGCGGCGGCGCGGGCTGCGAGGGCCGCGGCGGCGAGGGCCACGAGGGCTGCGAGGGCTGCGAGGGCTGCGAGGGCCGCGAGGGCCGCGGCGGCGAGGGCTGCGAGGGCCGCGGCGGCGAGGGCTGCGAGGGCCGCGGCGGCGAGGGCTGCGAGGGCCGCGGCTGCGAGGGCTGCGAGGGCTGCGAGGGCTGCGAGGGCGGCAACGACACGGGCGGGGGCGGCAGCGACGACGAGGGCAGCGAGGGCCGCCGGCGAGGCGAGCGGCGATACATCCGGTTGAGTTCGAGCCCGATCCACTCCCGCCCCTCGGCCGCCACCGCTTCCAGGACCCGGAGGGCGCCGGACACTCCCGAGCTGTCCCGGGCCAGCCCGGCCAGCTCGTCCGGGGACTCCCGGCGCCCGTCGATCGTCTCCAGCGCGAAGTGGTCCACCAGCACCCGGATCTTCGACCCGTCCACCAGGGCCAGCTCGAGCGCCTCCCGCCGCACCACCTTGTCCCGCTGCACCGCGGACTCGTCGTCGCTGAGCACCCGCGGTTGGCCGTCGTCGAACCGGACGCCCACCTCCTTCACCTTGGCCGAGACGATCGCCCGGTACTGGAAGTTGTCGCGCTGCTCGCCGACGAACTTGCCGGCGGCGAACTCCAGGCGGGCCTGCACCTTGCGGACCCCACCGGCGGTCAGCAGGAAGAGCAGCACCGTGTACGCCGAGTGCCGGAACGGCCCGCCGACGAACCGGGCCCGGACGCTGCCCGGCGCCGCCTCGGTCAGGATCACGTGCGTGAACACCTCGTGGCTGGTGAGGCGCCCGTCGATCATCACCCCCCGTTTGAAGTACGCGAGGTCGAGCGCCAGCCACTGCCCCATCTCGACGTCGCTCGGCCGGTCCGCGAGCCAGGCGACCCGCCGCTGGTGGGCGGCCCGCTCGGTGTCCCACCGGCGGTCGAACTCGGCGGTGTCGAGGACGACCCGGCGGCGTTCGCCGTACAGCACCATGGCGCCGCCGCGGGCGACCCGGGCGGCGGCGTACAGCATGCCGACGGCGACCACGAGCGAGAAGAACTGGCTGCCGTTCTCCAGCGTCAGCAGGGTCAGCACGGACAGCACGGCGGCCGCCGCGAGCGCCGCGAGGCCGCCGAGGAAGGCGGGCGGCGCGACGGGTGCGGTGGCCCGGTCGCGGCGGAACTCGTCGAGGCCGCCGGCCTTCCAGCGCCGGGCGATGTCGTCGGCGTGGTGGTTGACCAGCCAGTTGATCGCGGCGGCCGGCACCCCGGCGTAGGCGTAGAGGTCGACCAGGTCGCCGTAGAGGGCCGACCGCAGTCCCCAGGTCTCCCGCCAGTACGCCTCCCGGCTCTGGTCGGCGGGCTGCCGCTGGGCGAAGGCCGCGTCGATCATCGCGGTGACCGCGTCGGTGAAGCCCTCCTCGGGCGCGGAGTTGCCGGGCCGCACGATCGCGGGCCGTTCGCCCCGGGTCAGTTCGGCCTCCTGGGCGTCGCGGCGGCTGCGCAGGTAGACGCGTTCCATCAGGTGCCGGCCGGCGTACCAGCCGCCGGCCCCGAGCAGCACCGGGACCAGCAGGACGGCGAGCACGCTCACCTCGGCCAGCGCGGCCAGCAGGATCCAGAGTCCGAGCAGCGCGATCCCGGCGCCGCCTGCGACCGGGCGCCAGGCCGCGCCGGGCGGGGTGAGCACGGGCACCTTGCGGACCGGCGGCGCCGGGTCCGGTTCGAAGAACTTCGGCACCCGGCTACGGCGGTCCCCGGCCATCCGCTCGGCCCGGATGCGTTCCCTGCCGGACTGGTCGGCGTCGTCCTCGACCAGGTGCGCCAGGAGCTGATCGAGGTGGCGTTCGATCTCCTGCCGGTCGCTGCCGGGCAGTTCGGCGTGGTGGCGCAGCGCCTCGGCGCAGGCGACCGGGTTCGGCTGCCCGTCCGGCCCGATCTCGCTGAGCGCGTCGACGAAGAGCTGGATGACCAGCGTGCACCGCCAGTAACGTCCGCTGGGCCGGGCGGCGGCCATCGCGAAGGCGTGTTCCAGGGCGGCGAAGTCGTCCCGGTCGAGCGCGGCCAGCCGGCGGCCGCTGAGCACGGCCAGCGCCCAGTAGTAGGCGACCTCCGGGGCGTCCAGCCCACCCTCCATCACGGCGGCCCGGATCAGCCGGCGGGCCTCGCCGGGCAGGCCGGCGCGCAGGTAGTTGACCGCCACCCGGAACTGCTCCCCCGGCGCGGCGTTCCCGGCCACCTGGTAGATGTGGGCGTCACCGTGCAGCACGCCGATCTGGCTGCCGACGTACGCCTGCCCGTCGGTGTGGAAGATCTGGTCGGCGCCGGTGTCCCAGGTGGTCATGCGCCGTGGCCTTCGACGGCGGACACGATCGCGGCGATCTGGGCGCCGAACCCGGCCACCCCGGCGAGCAGGCCGAAGAGGTTGTGCAGCGCCCGGCGGACCTGTCCGCGCCGCTCGTCGTCGGTGGCCGGGAGGGCCGCCCCGGCCACGTCGAGCTCCTGCCGGGCACCGTCCAGGGTGGCCGTGTCGATCTCGCCGCGCTGGTGCGCCCGGCTCAGCGCGGTCCGCAGCCGGTCGAGGTCGGCGGCGACGCCCACCAGCACGCCGGCGCCCTGGTGGAGGTCGCCGCTCAGCTGGCCGATCTGGACGCCGACGGCGGCGTTCCCGGTCGTGTTGAACTGCTGGTGAAAGGTGTTCATCGTCTTCTCTCGTCGGCAACGCTGGGCCGGGCCACCCGGCAGAGGAGCCGGTTCCGGCCCCGGGAAGGAGCCGGTCAGGCCTGTGACAGGGTTGCGGCCGGGGCCGGGCCGGGAAAGCGGCCGATGAGGGGATGAACTCGGCACACCGCGCTCACCAGGGCATTTGCGGCGTGCCGGAAGACGACAGCATCCGTTCAGGTGTCAGCCGGACGGGGTGGACCGGGCCCGGTGGACGTTCCGGGCCCGGTCGCCGGCGGTCAGGCCCGGGTGCAGGCCGCGCCGTTGAGCGTGAACGCCGCCGGGCCGGCGAACGATCCGCTGTAGGTGCCCTGGAAGCCGAACGAGGTGCTGCCCCCGGCCGGGATGCTGCCGTTGTGGGCCGCGTTGCGGGCGATGATCGCGCCGGAGGTGCCGCTCAGCGCGGCGTTCCAGGAGCCGGTGATCGACTGGCCGCCGGGCAGCGTGAAGCCGAGTGCCCAGCCGTCGATCGCGCCGGTGCCGGTGTTGGCCACGGTCACGGTCGCGGTGAACCCGGTGTTCCAGACGTTGGTCCCGTAGGTGACCCGGCAGGCGGCCGTCCCGGTGGGCGGGGTCGAGGGCGGGGTCGAGGTGCCGCCGCCACCGTTGACCGCGGCGGAGAAGTCGGTGACGGCCAGGCCGGCGCCGCCGATCCACGGCTCGAACCCGGCCTGGATGCTGGTCAGGTACCACGAGCTGGTGATCGCGCCGCGGTTCTTCACGTCGTTGACGAAGTCGAGCACGCTGAAGTTCCAGCTGCTGATCGCCGACGGCGCCACGTACGAGACCACCGCGTTGGACCCGTTGCTGCCCTGCCACACGTCCCAGGTCCGGCCGCCGATCGTGGCCGAGCCGACCTTGGAGCCGATCGGCTGGATCGAGCCCTGCCGGTTGAACCAGATCATGATCTCCTGGGCGTTGACCCCGTCCTTGCGCGGCGACGGGTCGAGCCAGATGTCGTACGCCGCGTCGTAGGTCGCCCCGGACACGTAGCTGTAACTGATGTTGCTGGTCGCGCTGGAGATCGCGCTGACCTGCATCGGCAGGTTGGTGCCGGGCGAGCAGTTGGTGTAGTGGCAACCGAGGTAGATCGCCGGGTACGACACCGGGGCGCCGCTGGTGTTGCCGACGCCCTGCTGGCTGGTGATGGCGAAGCCGCTGCCGGTGACGTTGATGCACTGCTGGGCGCTGGTGCCCCAGCGGTTGTTCATGACCACGTACCGGCCACCGACCGTGGTGGAACCGTACTGGTCGCAGATCTGGGTGTCGGCCTGGGCCGGCCCGGCCAGGGCGACACCGGTGAGTCCCGCGGCGGCGAGCAGGCCGGCCGCGAGCAGTGCACGGAGCGAACGTCTCATGGGGAGCAACCTTTCAAGGCTTGGGAGCGCTCCCAGCGGACGGTACAGATGTTTCTCGATTGTTTCTAGCCAGCGTCGTTCATCAATGATAGGAAACTTACAGAGCGCGCTGGGAGCGCTCCCAATCAGAGACCGGGAGAACCACACGTGAAAGCACTCCTCGCGGCGGCGATCACCGCCGGACTGGCCGTGCTCGCCATGGCCGGGCCGGCCTCGGCCGCCTCAGGCGCCGGCTACGCCCACACCTGCGCGATCAAGAGCGGCGCGCTGTCCTGCTGGGGCGGCAACTACAGCGGCCAGCTCGGCGACGGCACCACCACCGGCCGCACCGCACCGGCCCGCGTCGGCACCGCCACCACCTGGGCCACCGTCGACGCCGGCACCAGCTACACCTGCGCGACCCAGACCACCGGGACGCTGTGGTGCTGGGGCGCCAACAGCCGCGGGCAGCTCGGCGACGGCACCACCACCAGCCGCAACGTCCCGACCCAGGTCGGCACCGCGACCACCTGGGCGACGGTGAGCGCCGGCGACGCGCACACCTGCGCGACGCGGACCGACGGCACGCTGTGGTGCTGGGGCTTCAACCGGCTCGGGCAGATCGGCACCGACCCGTCCGACGTCTACTACGCGACCGCGCCGCGGCAGGTCGGCACCGCGACCAGCTGGGCGAACGTGAGCACCGGCTTCGGGCACAGCTGCGCCACCCGCACCGACCACACGCTGTGGTGCTGGGGCGACAACGGCGACGGGCAGCTCGGCCTGGGCAACCGGCTCGCGTCGACGACTCCGGCGCAGGTCGGCACCGCGACCACCTGGGCGAACGTGACCGCGGGCTACGCCTTCAACTGCGCGACCCGCACCGACGGGACGCTGTGGTGCTGGGGCGACAACGGGTACGGCCAGCTGGGCACCGGCACCACCTACCAGACCGCGCCGGTGCAGGTCGGCACGGGCACCGACTGGGCGCGGGCGGACGCCGGCTTCAACACGGTGTGCGCGAACCAGACCGGCGGCTCGTTGTGGTGCTGGGGCAACAACATGGCCGGCGCGGTCGGCAACGGAACGACCACGAACCAGAGCGTTCCGGTACGGGTCGGCACCGCCACCACCTGGACCAGCGATCACGTGACCGGGTACCACACGTGCGCGGCCCGCACCGACGCGAGCCTGTGGTGCTGGGGCAACAACGCCAACGGTCAGCTCGGCGACGGGACCACCACGCAACGCCTCGCCCCGGCGCAGGTGACGCTCTGACCGCCCGTACCGTCGCAATCGTCTCTTGATTTTGATCTTGGAGAACTTGATCCTCAGGCGGCGTAGTGGAACCGGGAGACCAGATTGCGCAGGTCGCTGGACATCCGGGCGAGCTCCGCGGTGGCCTGCTGGGCCTGGGTGACGCCCTCGGTGGTCTGCTGGGCGGCGAGGGCGACCGTGGCGACGTTCGAGGCGATCTGCTCGGCGTTGACCGCGGTGTCCGAGATGCTGCGATTCATCTCCGCGGTCGTGGAGGTCTGCTCCTCGAGCGCGGAGGCGATCGTGGTCTGGTAATCGCTGACCCGGGCGATGATCGAGGCGATCTGGCCGATCGCGGAAACCGCCTTCTCGGTGCCGTCGCGGATCGCGTCGACCCGGCGGGTGACGTCCTCGGTCGCCCGGGCCGTCTCCTGGGCCAGCTCCTTCACCTCACCGGCCACCACGGCGAAGCCCTTGCCCAGCTCACCGGCCCGGGCCGCCTCGATCGTTGCGTTCAGCGCCAGCAGATTCGTCTGCTCGGCGATCGACGTGATCGCCTCGACCACCTCGCCGATCTCCCGCGACGACTGGCCGAGCGCGGCGATCGTGGTGTTCGCCGCCCGCGCGGCCTCCACCGCCGAGGTGACCACGGCGCTGGCCTCGGTGGTGGAGTGCGCGATCTCGCGGATCGAGGCGCCCATCTGCTCGCTGCCGGCCGAGACGGTCTGCACGTTCAGCGACACCTGACCGGCCGCGCCGGCCACCGCCTGCGCCTGGACCGCGGACTCCTCGGCCGACGCGGCGATCTGGACGGACGTGTTGGTCATCTCCTCGGCGGCGGCCGCGAGCGACGTCGCCGAGTCGTCGATGGTGTGCATCGCCCCGCCGAGCGCGTCCATGCTGCGGCCCAGCGCGGTGGCCATCGCGGCGATCTCGTCCCGGCCGACCACCGACACCGCGGTGGCCAGATCGCCGTCGGCCAGCAGGTCGAGACGCCGGCGCACCTGGTCGACCGGCCCGGTCACCGAGCGGGTGACGGCGATCGCCAGCAGGATCGCGATCAGCGCCGCCGCCGACCCGGCGATCCAGATCAGCGTCGAGCCGTTGCTCTGCGAGGTGGCGGCGCTGGCCCGCGCGGCGGCGAAGTCGGCGACGGCCACCACGACGATCTTGTCGAGGTTCGTGCTGATCTCCTGGAAGATCTGGATCTCCTTGCCGATCACCAGCCCGTCGGCCTGCTTGATCGCGGCGGTGGTGGCGCGGCCGTAGAGTCCGGCGATCTGAGTGTCGACGGTCAGGAAGTCGTCGGCGAGCGTGGCGATCTGCGCCAGTTCGTCCCGTTCGGTCGCGGTGTTGGCGGCCTCGGACGCGGCGGTGACCGTGGTCTGGAACGTCTTGATCGACTCGAGGAAGGACGCGCGGGACGCGCCGGTGTCCGTGGCGGCGTCGGCGACCCCGCGGTGGGCGTCGAAGGCGTACGCCGTCTGCCAGCCGTTGAAGTCGGCGGCCGAGTACTTGGCGTCCTGCATCAGCCCGGCGAACCGCTGTGCCCGGGCCATCCGGTCCGCCGCGTCACCCTGGTGCTTGGCGGTGGTGAGCGCGGTCGCCATCACCACCAGCAGCAGCACGACGACGAGCGCGAAAGCGGTGGTCAACCGCGTGCCCAGCCGTACCCGATTGAGGATCGTCACCCTCGCATGATTGCCCACAAAACACGGCGATCTGACCGGATCCCGGTTGTCGGACGGTTACCGGCGGCGCCACTGGAGCATCGCGGCGGTCGCGTCGTCGCGCAGTTCGCCCTCCTCGTACGAGATGATCGTGTGGATCAGGCGGCGCATCACCTCCGGCGGCGGGACGTCGGCATCCAGGTTCTCCAGCAGGAACGCGCTGAGCCGGTCCACCCCGAACAGCGCACCCGTCACGTCCCGCGCCTCGGTGATCCCGTCGGTGTAGAAGACCAGCGTGTCCCCCGGCTCCAGCTGCTGCTCGATCACCTCGGGCAACCGGGTCAGCATGTGCCCGAGCCCGAGCGGCAGCGTGTTCGGCGTCGGCAGCTGCGGCAGCGCCCGGCCGCCCCGCAGGAACAACTCGGCCGGATGACCGGCGCTGATCCGCCGGTACGCCCCCGTCGTGATCTCCAGCTCGGCCAGCAGCGCCGTGACGAACGCCCCCGGGTGCTGCGAGCGGATCCACTTGTCGATCGACCGGCAGCTGTCGATCAGGGAAAGACCGGAACGACGGGCATTACGGTACGTATTCAGCGCGAGTGTCGTGAGAGCGCTGGCACTGATCCCGTGCCCGACCGTGTCGAAGAGCGCCACGTGCAGCACGTCGGCGTTGGCCGCATAGTCGAACGCGTCCCCGCCCACCTCGTAGCAGGGTTCGAGCACCGCCGTGATGACGGTCCCGTCGACCGCGAACGTCAGCGGCGGCAGCTGATTCCAGATAATCTCCGCCGCCAGCTGCATCGGCAGCCGTCGCCGGGTGTGCTCGACCGCGTCCCCGTAGAAGCGCCGGCTCGCGATCAACTCGGCGATCAGGGCGGCGATCACCGCGAGATCGGCCCGGTCGGCGTCGTCCGGATATGCCTTCAACCGCAGCTCCAGGACGCCGAGCCGCTCCGCGCCGTGCAGCAGCGGCATCCACAGCGTCCCGTCGTGCCACTGCTCCCGCGCGGTGGTGAAGGCCCGCCCGGCCCGGGTGTCCTCGACCCGGTGCGGGGTCGAGGGATCCAGCGGGTTCGGCCGCAGCGGATGCAGCGCCAGCTGCCCGTAGTCGACCAGCAGCACGGTCGCGGCCTCCGCGTCGAGCAGCGGGGCGGCGGCCGCGAGCACCTCCGGCAGGTCCTCGGCCCGGCCCCGGTGCCGCAGGTCCATGAGCCGCCGCACAGCCTCCATCGACGCGAGCATCGCCCCATCCTCCCACCGAGCGCAGCCATTGCACCTCGGCAGCGACTTACCCACAGTGGCGGGTGATCATGACGATCTACCCGGGACGCTCAGCCGGCGGCGCGGTGGCGGCCCGGGGCGGCCGGGACCGGCTCGGGGGACGCGGCTGATCGCCCGACGGTGCGGCGGGTGCCGGCCGGGCGGTCGTCGAAGAAGCCGAGGATCTCGTCCAGGAAGCGGCGGCGCCACACCGCGTCGGTGAGCGCGTGCGCGGCGCCCGGGATCGCCACCCGGCGGGCGCGCGGGCAGGCCGCCAGGTACGCGGCGATCACCTCGGGCGGGATCACCTCGTCGGCGCCGGACTCGACGATCAGCGTGTCACCGCCGTACCCCCGCAGGCTTCGCGTCGCCGGGGAGGGGACCGCCTCCGAGTGCACGGGCGGGCCGAGGAACCGGTCGAGCATGTCGTCGCCGTACAGGCCCGGGGCGCGGAGCAGCAGTTTGCTGACCGGCCGGCGCCCGGCCAGGATCGACGCGAGGAAGGCGCCGTAGCTCGCGCCGCACACCCCGATCGCGTCCGGGTCGACGGTGGGCTGCCCGGCCAGCACGTCGTAGGCCGCGGTGACCTGCTCGATGTGGTCACGCGGAGTCAGCCGGGTGAGGTCGCCGCCGGACTCGCCGTGCCCGCCCAGGTCGAGAGTCAGGCAGGTGAGGCCGAGTTCCTCGACGACCGCGCGCGCCCGTTCCTGATATCCGCCCTGGTCACTGTGCATGCCGTGGAGGAACAGCAGCCCCGGGCGCCGCTGCCCGGCCGCGCCCGGCCACACCGTCGCCGCCAGGTCGATCCCGTCCACCGTCACCACGGTCCGCGATGTCACCGGGCGAGCCTAGCGGCCCCGAGGGGCGGAACCGCCGCGGCACGGGTCCCCTTCGGAGTGACTCCCTCAGCCCCGGACCGGGGCCGGTGCGAGGTGTTTGATCAGCGCGCCGACCGCTTCCCGGCCGGCCCGGTTGGCGCCGACCGTCGACTGCGACGGACCGAAACCGATCAGGTGCACCCGGGGTTCGCCGGCCACCTGGGTGCCGATCAGCTGAATGCCGCCGTGCTCGTTCCGCAGGCCCAGCGGGTCGAGATGAGCCAGTGCGGCCTTGAATCCGGTCGCCCACAGGATCACGTCCACGCCGGTGAACGAGCCGTCCGCCTCGCGCACCCCGAACGGCTCGATCGCGGTGAACATCGGCCGCCGTTCCAGCGCGCCGCGCGCTTTCGCCGCGATCGCATAGGGCGTCCAGGCCAGCCCGGTGTAGGAGACCACACTTCCGGTCGGGCGGCCCGCCTCGACGTCCGCGACGACCCTGGCGATCGTTTCCCGGCCGGCCACCTCGGGCTCGAAGCCGTCGGTCCGGAAAACCGGCTCGCGCCGCGTGTACCAGTACGTCGTCGCCGTCCGGGAGATCTCCTCCAGCAATTGGACCGCCGAGATTCCGCCGCCGACGACCGCGACCCGCCGGCCCGCGAATTGCGACGCCGACACGTATTCACTCGTGTGCAGCTGCAGCCCGGTGAACGTTTCCTGGCCCGGGTAGTGGGGCCGCACCGGATTCGTCCAGGTGCCTGTCGCATTGACGATCGCCTGGGTGACCCACTCCCCCTGATCGGTCTCAACGACAAGATCAGACCCATTTTCCCGTACGGCCTCAACCGTCACCGGGCGCAGGATCGGCAATGCGGCGACCCGCTCGAAGTCGGCGAAATACCGTGGCACGGCCGTGCGACTGGGCTCACCGGGATCGATCGGCGGCTTCGGGAAGCGGGGCAGGTCGAAGATCCCGTTGACCGTCGCCATGTGCAGCGACTCCCACCGGTGACTCCACGCGCCGCCCGGTTTCGCGGCGGCGTCCAGGACCACGAACGTACGGCCGGAAGGGTTGGTGATCGCGTCGGCGAAGCCGCGCCGCTTCAGGTGATAGGCGGCCGAGAGGCCGGCCTGGCCGCCGCCGATGACCACCACCGTGGCCCGGCGCTCAGCGATCGGCATCGGGCACCGCCAGATGGGCCCGCAGCGCCGCCGCGATCTCCTCGGCCGCGGCCAGCTGCGCGGGCGTCAGCGCGTCGACGAACAGCTCCCGCACGGCCCGCAGATGCGGCACGGTGGCGGCCCGGAACGCCTGGTCACCGTCGGGCGCGAGGACGATCTCGGCGCCCCGGCTGTCGGTCGGGCAGTCCTCCCGGCGGATCAGCCCGCGGCGCTCCATCCGGCCCAGGTGGTGCGACAGGCGGCTGCGCTCCCAGCCGATCCGCACGGCCAGGTCGGACGACCGCAGCCGGCTCCCGGGGGCCTCGCTGAGCGCGAGCAGCACCGGATAGTCGCTGGTCGAGAGCCCGGTGTCGGTCTGCAGCCGGCCGGCGACCCGGCCCCGGAGCGCGTCGGTGGTCTCCACGAAGTCGCGCCAGACGCGCAGCTCCTCGCGGGTGGGCAGTCGTCGTGACCCGGCCATGCGCCACCTCCTTGATTGACGCGTCAACCATAACGCCGGCCGGGCGGAGGTGATCAGTGTCCTTGGCGACAGTGCCGGGCGCTCACGGTTTCTTCGGTGGCTTGGCCGGCTTCTCGGCCTTGACCTTCGGTTTCGCGGCCTTCCCTTTCGGCGCCGGCGCCACCGGGGCCGCGGCCGGGATCCGCGCGACCGGGTCGGTGGTCCGCTGAACGACGGACGTGGCCCGGACGGTGGTGGTCTGGACGGTGGTGACCGGCGGGACGGTCGCCGACGTCGACGGGCTGGTGCTGCCGGTCGACGCCACCGGACCGGCCGGCGTGTCCCGGCCCCACCAGGCGCCGCCGGCGCTCAGCAGCACCGCGGCCGCGCCGGCGGCGACGAGCAGCGCACGCCGGGGCCGGCGGGCGGCCGCCTCCGGCAGGCCGAGCG
Source organism: Actinoplanes sp. L3-i22 (assembly GCF_019704555.1). Lineage (NCBI taxonomy): Bacteria > Bacillati > Actinomycetota > Actinomycetes > Micromonosporales > Micromonosporaceae > Actinoplanes > Actinoplanes sp. L3-i22. Next base: position 3,928,260 of record NZ_AP024745.1, on the reverse strand, counting down.
TCGGGGCCGCGGCGGCGCTGCGCATCACCCGGGCCGACGGCAGGCCGGCGATCTCGCCGAGCCGCTCGGCGACCTCGATCGCCGACGGCCGGTCGGCGGGCTGCTTGGCCAGGCAGCGCGACACCAGGTGGACGACCGGCGCGGGCAGGCCGGGGATGGCCGGCAGCGCGGCCGGGCGCGCGTACACGTGGGCGCGGACCATCTGGGTGACCGTCGAGGCGTCCCACGGCATCCGGCCGCACAGGGCCAGGTACAGCAGCAGGCCGACGGCGTACACATCGGTGGCCGGCCGCACCGGGCCGCCCGCGATCCGCTCCGGGGCCAGGTAGGCGGGCGTTCCGAGGATCTGGCCGGCCCGCCCGTCGAGCGCTCCCACGGTGGCCGAGATGCCGAAGTCGACGAGCTTCACCCCGACGCTGGTGACCATGACGTTGGCCGGTTTCACGTCCCGGTGCACGATCCCGGCCGCGTGCGCCGCGGCCAGCGCCGACGCGACCTGGGCGCCGACCAGGACCGCCACCTTCCACGGCAGGCTGCCGCCGGTCAGCATGTCGGCCAGGGTCCGGCCGTCGACGAGCTCCATCACGACATAGGACAGTGTCCGCCCGCGGTCGGTGAACTCGCCGTAGTCGTGGACCGCGACGACCGCCGGGTGCCGCAGCCGCGCGGCGGTCCGGGCCTCGTCCCGGATCTGCCGGCGCAGCTCCGGGTCGGCGGCCAGCGCGGCGGAGAGCACCTTGACCGCCACCTCGCGGCCGAGCACCTCGTCGTCGGCGCGCCACACCACCGACATTCCGCCGCGACCGACCCGCTCCCGCAGTCGATACCGGTCCGCTATGAGATCTCCCGAGTCCACGGACATCACCGATTCCCGATGGAACGGCCGGCAAACCTGGCTTCCTCGCCGGGAACGGGGTGGCGTCGCCTGTACACGAAGATCATGCTGCAGGTATGGAGAACCATCTACTCCCGCAGCTCCCGTTGCTCCCGGATGAGCGGGTGCTGTGGGAGGGGCGTCCGCGGCGGACCCGCGTGATCCGGCGGTCCGACACGCTGCTGATCCCGTTCAGTCTGGTGTGGTGCGGGTTCGTGATCTTCTGGGAGAGCCAGGTGCTCGCCGACGGCGCTCCGCTGTTCGCCGTGCTGTGGGGCGTGCCGTTCATCCTGATCGGCATCTACTTCGTCGCCGGCCGGTTCCTGGTGCGCGGGGTCGCGATCAAGCGCACCCGGTACACCATCACCAATCGGCGTCTCCTGGTCCACGGCGGCTGGACCGGCACCCGGGTCACCACCGAATACCTGCGGATCCTGCCCCCGCCGGTGATCACCGAGCGCCCGGACGGCTCCGGCGACCTGGCGTTCGGCGCGTTCCCGGCCCTCACCGAACCGTTCGTCGGCGCTCGCCGGATGGTGTGGCGCACCTGGGCGGCCGAACCCTCCTTCACTCCGATTCTTTGGGACATTTCCGACGTACGGCGGGTCCGCGACTTCGTCGCCCACGCCCAGTCCCAGCCCGGTTGAGCGGCGCACCCGCACGGCAACCGGGGCGCACCCGCGAGCGGCTACCTTGGCGGCGTGTTCGTCTTCGGTGACGAGGATCGCTCCTCGCGTCCCTTCGGTCTGCGGGCCGCGATCGTCCTGGTGGCGGTGCATGGGTCTGGGTCTCGGCACGATGCACCCGGTCGGCGTCCGGGACGACGGTCGCTGCCTGCGCACCGCGTCGTAGTCACCGTCCGGCTGGTTTCCCGCGGCCGGCCCATCGCGGCCGCTTCCGGGCGGCAGGATGGGCGGTATGCGCCGCCGCTGGCTGTTCGCCGATCAACTGGGCCCGCACTTCCTCGACGCTCCCGGGCAGCCCGTCCTGCTCGTCGAGTCGAAGGCGGTGTTCCGGCGGCGGGCGTTCCATCGGCAGAAGGCCCACCTCGTGCTCTCCGCGCTGCGCCACCGGGCCCGGGACGAGAACGTGCGGCTGGTGCGGGCCGAGACGTACGCCGAAGCCGTCGACGAACCGCTCACCGTGTGCCATCCGACCTCCCGGGCCGCCCGCGGCCTGGTCCGGCGGCTGCCGGACGTCGAGATGCTGCCGCCGCGGGGCTTCATCACCGCCCCGGAGGACTTCGTCGCCTGGGCGCGCGGCCGCGATCACCTGCGGCTGGAGGACTTCTACCGGCACGCCCGGGAACGACACGACATCCTGATGGACGGTGCCGAGCCGGCCGACGGCCGGTGGAACCTGGACGCCGAGAACCGTGAGCCGCCACCGCGCGGTGCGACCCGCCTGGACGTCCCGGCGCCGCCGGTGATCACCGAGGACGAGATCGACGCGGAGGTCCGCGCCGACCTGGACCGGTGGGAGCGCGAGGACGGCATCACGTTCGTCGGCAACGACGGGCCGCGGATGTTCCCGGCGACCCGGGCCGAGGCGCTCGCCCGGCTCCGGCACTTCGTCACCCACCGGCTGCCGGCGTTCGGGCCGTACGAGGACGCGATGCTCGCCGGGGACCCGCTGATGGCGCACAGCCTGCTCAGCCCGGCGATCAATCTCGGGCTGCTCGACCCGCTGGAGGTGGTCGAGCGCGTCGAGCGGGCGTACCGGGACGGCTCGGTTCCGCTGGCGAGCGCGGAGGGAATCATCCGCCAGATCCTCGGCTGGCGGGATTTCGTCTGGCACCTGTACTGGTATTTCGAACCGGAGTACCGGGCCCGGAACGAACTGCGCGCCCGGCACGAGCTGCCGAAGTGGTTCGCGGAGCTCAACGCGGACGCGGTCGAGGCGCGGTGCCTGTCGGACGTGCTGGCCGGGGTCCGCGACCGCGGCTGGGTCCACCACATCCCCCGCCTGATGGTCCTCGGCAACTACGCCATGCAGCGGGGCTGGCGCCCGGGCGCGGTCGCCGACTGGTTCCACCGGTGCTTCGTCGACGGCTACGAGTGGGTGATGACGGCCAATGTGATCGGCATGAGCCAGTTCGCCGACGCCGGCCGGATGAGCACCAAGCCGTACGCGGCCGGCGGCGCCTACCTGCATCGGATGAGCGACTACTGCGGTGGCTGCCGCTACCGGCCGACGTCGCGGACCGGGGACGACGCCTGCCCGTACACGGCCGGCTACTGGGCCTTCCTGGCCCGGCACGAGAAGACGTTCGCCGCCAACCATCGGATGCGGCAGCCGCTGCGGGGCCTGCACCGGCTCGCCGACCTGGACGTTCTGCTGGCACAGGAGAGGGCCCGCGGCTCGCGGGCCCCCTGATCACGGATTCAGGAGCAGCTTCGCGGCGGCGTCCGCGCCGTCGGCGGTGATCGTGGCGGCGACGGCCTGCGCCCGTACCCGCAAATCGGGTTTCATGGCGGCCGTGAGCGCGGCGGAGAGTGAGTCGACCGCCGGCGCCGAGCCGTCGTGGGCGACGCCGATGCCCAGCTCGGCGATCCGGGCGGCCCAGCGCGGCTGGTCGGCGATGTGCGGCACGATGACCTGCGGCGTGCCGGAGCGGGCCGCGGTGTGCGTGGTGCCGGCGCCGCCGTGGTGAACGATCGCGGCCATCCGGGGGAACAGCGCCTGCTGGTTGACGTCCCCGACGACGAAGCAGTCCGGGGCGTCGTCGATGCCGGTCAGCCCGGCCCAGCCGCTGGCGAGCACGATCCGGCGGCCCTGCGCGCGGACCGATCCGATCGACACCTGAGCGAGGTCCTTCGAGGTGTACGACGCCATGCTGCCGAAACCGACGTAGACCGGCGGCTCGCCGGCGTCCAGGAACGACTCCAGGCCGGCCGGCAGCGGACGGTCGTCGGGCAGGAACCACGCGCCGGTCTGCACCAGATCGAATTCGGTCGTGCCGGCGGCCGGCCAGAGCACCGGGTCGGCCGCCAGCCAGGGGCGGTCACCGAACACGTAGTCGCGGACGTTGTCGATCGGCGGCAGCCCGATCGCGGCCCGGTGGGTGTTGACCGCCGCGCCGTAGAGCGCGTTCACCCGCTCGGCGTCCTGCGCCCACTGGGTCTTCAGGTCCGCACCGGGCAGCGACGGCGTGCCCGGGCGGCGACCCGGGGCCTCGGTCCGCGACGGCAGCCCGAGCGTGTGGAAACACGCCAGCACGTAGCGGATCCCCAGCTTGTCGGCCACGTCGCGGGCGCCGGCCGGCATCAGGCCGGTCGCCAGCAGCGCGTCACAGCCCCGCCCGGCCGTCATCAGCGTCTCGAACCGGGCCGCGACCAGCGCCGGCGCCAGCTGGAACGCGGCCTGCGCGCCGGGCGGCTTCGGCGCGGCGACCACCGACTTCACCGACGGGCCCAGCCCGATCATCGGCACGCCGGCGCGCTCGAGCAGCACCGCGAAGTCGTCGTCCGGCGGGGCGGCGATCACCGCCTCGCCGCCGCGCCGCTGGATCGCCACCGCCAGCCCGGCCAGCGGCTCGATGTCCCCGCGTGATCCCCATGACGTCAGCAGAACTCGCATCCAGCAACTCCCGTTTTCCCTGGTCCCGGCGTTCGACCAGCGATTCTGCGCCCTGCTGGGGGGCTTGCCGCAAGCCCCGGGTCACGCTATATGTTGGTAGTGGCGGGGAGTGGGTATCGCACCGCCCATGACCGACCTGGACGACGCGACGCCCGCCTTCGCGCACCGCATGTTCGACCTGGCGCGCTCCGGTGACACCGAGGAGCTGGCCGCCGGTGTGGCCGCGGGCCTTCCGGTGAACCTCACCAACGACAAAGGCGACACGCTGCTGATCCTCGCCGCCTACCACTGTCATCCGGACACGGTCGCGGCGCTGCTGGAGCACGGCGCCGACCCGGAACGGGTGAACGATCGCGGTCAGACGGCCCTCGCGGCCGCGGTGTTCCGGCAGCGCGGGGAGATCGTGCGGGCGCTGCTCGCGGCCGGCGCCGACCCCGCCTCCGCCGTGCCGACGGCAGAGTTCTTCCACCTCGCGGAGATGGCCGCGCTGCTCTCAGAACCTCAGCATCTGGACCTTCAGGCCGCCCGCTCCGGCGCCCACCGTGGTTGACACCATCACCCAGCCGTCGCCGATCCCGGTGAGCCAGCCACCGCGCCGGGCCAGCAGCCGGCCGGTCCGCGCGTCGTAGACCAGCACGTAGGGCCGGTCGCCGGTCGCGCCCATCACCGCGACCAGGTCACCCGCGACGACCGCCGCCCAACTGGCCGACGAGCCGGGCAGGCCGGGATCCGGTGCGGCCCAGAGCTTCCGGCCGGTCGCCAGGTCGAGCAGTGCGATCGGCCCGGTCTCCGCGTTGTCGCGGACCAGCAGGCTCCGGTCGTCGCCGGCGATCGGCACGCCCGGTTCCGCGGCGGTCCAGCGGACCTTGCCGGTGGTGACGTCGGTCAGCGTCGCGCGACCGTTCCGGCTCACCGCGGCCACGTCGCTGCCCGAGCCGAGCAGCACGGTGCCGGAGTAGGCCGAGCTGAGCTGCTTCGCGCACTCGCCGTTCGCCTTACGGCCGCTGTAGACCGCGCCGTGCCAGGCGGGCTTCCCGGTGACGGCGTCGACCGCGTCGACCCGCACCGTGCAGTCGTCGTCGCCGGGCGCCGGATCATGGTCGGTGGCGACCAGGGTGTGCCCGGCCGCGAGCAGGTACCAGGCGTGCGGCGCGATCCGGCCGGCGAGCAGGCGGCCCGAGGCCGTGTCCAGCAGCGCGCCCCGGGCCGGGCCCTTGGCCGAGGTCGTGACCGGCAGATAAGCGGTCGCGGCCGGCGCCAGCGGCGATCGCCCGCCGATCACGTTGTCCTGCAGGAAGAAGCCGGGGTCCTTGACGGACCAGAGCGTGGCGCCGTCGGTGACCCGCCGTTTCACCGTGACGCAGGAGTCGTCCGGGCCCGGCCGGCGCGGGCACGGATCCAGGTAGAGCGCGTCGGCCCGAGCCACCATCCGGGCCGGACCGGCGGTGGACCAGGCGATGCGGCCGGTAGCCGGCTCGATCACGTCGAGCGGGCCGTCGTTGCCCTGCTGCACGACGACCATGGCGCCGGCCACGACGAACGTGGTGTCCTTGCTCGCATACGGCAACCGCCACCGCCGGCTGCCGTCGGCGACGTTCAGGCCGAGCAGCGCTGTGCCGTCCAGCAGCACGGCCGTGTCGCCGACCACCTCCGCGGTCCAGGAGCCGGTCTTGGTGTCGGTGGTCCACGCGACCGTGCCGCCGTCACCGTCCGGGCCGGCCGCCGCCGTCTTCCGGACGGCCGTGCCGCCGGCGCTGCCGGACGTGACCGGCGTCGTGTCCGGGCCGTCCGACCCGCCGACGAGCACCGCGACGACCACGGCCGCGACCAGCACCCCGACGACAATGATCAGCACGGCCCACAGTCGGCCTCGATTCACCGGCATGCGTCAACCCCCGTTACACCGCAAGGCCAGGAGCCGCCACCATATCGTCAGCCGACGATCTTCCCGGCCGGGGGCTATTCGAAGAACTTGAGGCTGAAGCCGGTGTCGGTGGTCGCGCCCGGCACGTTCGCCCGGGAGTACGTCGTGTTGCCCCACCAGCAGAACGTGCCGGTGTACCAGTAGCGGTTCGCCCACGCGTACGGCGTCCCCTTCGGCACCGCGTGATACATCAGCGGAAATCGCGGCCCGGCCGGCGGACTGGTCGCGATATCCCCGTTGAGCAGCACGAACGTGTTGTGCCCAGGTCCGTTGACAGTCACCGTCGGATCCCAGCCGGCCATCATCGTGGCGCGGTTCGAGCCGAACAGGCAGCCGTTCGACTTGTACCAGTCCCAGACGTAGGCCGGATCCCCGCCGGCCCGCAGCCGCAGCTCACCGAGGCAGTACTGCTCGCTCCAGCTGCCGTTCGCGGAGTAGACGATGTGCAGCTGCCCGTTCGGGTCCCGGATCGCCTCCGGCCCCTCGTTGATGTACGGATTGCCGACCACCCGCTCCCAGCCCTCCCGCGGCTGCGAGATCACGTAGCGCGCCCCGGTCGTCGCGGTCGGGCTGCTCATCCGGGCGATGTAGAGGTTCTGCTCGACGTTGGTGTCGCCGGCCCACCCGGACCAGACGAACCAGCGCTGCCCGTTGAACACGAACATGGTCCCGTCGATCGCCCATTTGTCGTCGGGCAACACCAGCCGGGTCGCGCCGCCGTAGCCCGACGCGGCGGTCGCGGAGCTGATCACGTACATCCGATGGGCCGAACCGCGTCCGGCGGTGAAATAGATGTAGTACCGCCCACCGTCGAAGTGCACCTCCGGCGCCCACACCTCACCGAGGTTCCCGGTGTCGGTCCAGACCGTGCGGCCTGCGGCAGAAGCCAGACCATCAGGCGAAGAGGCTTGCCGTACGGCGATGCCCGCGCCCGTCGACTGCACGCCGACGTAGGTCCCGCCGACGCGCAGCACGCTCGGGTCGGCGGCCCGCAGGCTGGTCTGTCCCGCGTCGGCCGGAACCGGTGCGACAAGGACGGAAATGATCAGAGTCAATGCGGCGAGCACTCTTCGCATGGCTGCTCCCGGGGGATTTTCATTGACGAGCGTAATTGTTGAGGTTTGTTGACAGTAGAGCGGACACCTGTAAAGAATCAAGCCTGAGAGCGCTCTCTTCCACATCCCCCAACATGTCTGGAAGGACGTCCGGATGCCCCGTATCCTCAAGTCGCTACTGGCCGGCGCGGTCGCCGTCGCCGCGGTCACGGTGAGCCCACCCGCCGGGCACGCCGCCCCCGCCCCGTCGTCCCCGGCCGCCTCGTCGCCGGCCACCCGACTCGATCTCGCGCCCGGCATGCTCGACGCGATGCGCCGTGACCTGCACCTCGACGACGCCCAGATCGCCGCCCGGCTCACCACCGAGGCCGCCGCCCCGGTCGTCGAGAAGCGGCTGCGCGCCCAGCTCGGCAAACACTTCGGCGGCGCCTGGATCCCGACCGGCGCCGGCCGCCTGACGGTCGCCGTGACCAGCAAGGACGACGCCGCGAAGGTCCGCGCGGAGGGCGCCGACCCGGTCGTCGTGGCCCGCGCCGAGAGCGACCTCGACGCCGCCCGCGCCAAACTCGACCGCCGCGCGGCATCGGCCCCGGACGCGATCCGCAGCTGGTACGTCGACCCGGCCGCCAACCGCGTCGTGATCACCACCGAGCCGGGCACCGAGGCCCGGGCCCGCGCGTTCGCGGCGGCCGCCGGCGCCGGCGCGGTCACCGTGCGGACCGCCGCCGAGCAGCCGAAGCCGATGTACGACACGCGCGGCGGCGACCAGTACGTGATCAACGGCAACACGCTCTGCTCGGTCGGCTTCCCGGTCGCCGGCGGCTTCGTCACCGCCGGGCACTGCGGCGGCGCGGGCAGCCCGACGCTCGGCTACAACAACGTCGCCCAGGGGACGTTCGCCGGTTCGTCGTTCCCCGGCAACGACTACGCCTGGGTGCGGACCAACGGCAACTGGGTCTCGCAGCCCTGGGTGAACAACTACGCCGGCGGGAACGTGCTGGTCAGCGGATCGTCGGAGGCCGCGGTCGGCAGCTCGATCTGCCGGTCCGGGCGGACCACCGGCTGGCGCTGCGGCACGCTGCTCGGCAAGAACGAGACGATCAACTACGCCCAGGGCGCGGTCTCCGGCCTGAACCGCAGCAACGCGTGCGCCGAGCCGGGCGACTCCGGCGGCTCGTGGATCTCCGGCAACCAGGCGCAGGGCGTCACCTCCGGCGGCACCGGCAACTGCACCAGCGGCGGCACGATGTGGTTCCAGCCGGTCAACGAGATCCTGTCGGTCTACGGCCTGTCGCTGACCACCGCCGGCGGCAGCGGCGGCACGGCGATCGTCAGTAACTGGAACAACCTCTGCCTCGACGTGCCGAACGGCAACTTCGCCGACGGCGTGCAGGTGCAGACGTGGGACTGCAACGGCAGCGGCGCCCAGAAGTGGGAGGCCACCGGCGGCGCCCTGCGCACCGGCAACAACATGTGCCTGGACGTGCCGTGGGGCTCGACCACCAACGGCGCGGTCATCCAGATCGCCACGTGCAGCGGCAACCCGGCCCAGCAGTGGGTGCTCAGCGCGGCCGGCGACCTGGTCAACCCGCAGGCCAACAAGTGCCTGGACATCGGGGGCTGGGTGAACGGCAACGGCGCGAAGCTGCTCCTGTGGGACTGCCTCGGCGGCGCCAACCAGAAGTGGCGCCGCGGCTGAACTGGTAGGGGTCCGGCCGCCCGCACGGGACCGGCGGGCGGCCGGGGCTCAACTCACCGCGACGGCCGCGCGGGACGGCCAGCGGATCGCCGTCGCGCAGAGGGCGGTGAGGGCGGCCGTACCGGCCACCACCGCCATGCTCCAGGTCAGGCCGACACCCTGGGCGACGAACCCGATCGCCGGCGGCCCGACCAGCAGCCCGGTCGTGCTCATCGTGGCGGCCGCGGTCAGTGCGGTCGTACCGTGCCGGGCGGCGGCCATGTACAGGCACGGGCTGACCGCGGCCATGCCCAGGCCGACGCAGGCAAACCCGGCCAGCGCGGCGTAGGCGCCACCGCCCAGCAGCCCGGCGGCCAGGCCCGCGGCGGCGAGCGTGCCACCGGCCACGACGACGCTCCGGTCGCCCCAGTGGTCCCGCCAGCCGTCGGCGAACAGGCGGGCGAGCAGCATCATGCCCGAGGTCACCGCGATGCCCAGCGGCAGCAGGTGGTCGGCCGCGTGCGCGACGTCCTTGAGGTACAGGGCCGACCAGTCGGTCATCGCGCCCTCGGTGATCGTGGCCAGCAGCATGGCCAGGCCGAGCCAGAGCACCGCGCCGGTCGGCAGGCTCCACTTGCGCCCGGTCGCCGCGGCCGGCGACGGCAGGTCCTCGGGCAGCAACGCCGGGCGCGCCGACAGCGCCAGGACCAGCAGGATCGCGCCGGCCACCGCGAAGTGCACCGGGACCGACCCGGTCGCCGAGGTGACCGCCGAGGCGAGCAGCGCCCCGCCGAAGATGCCACCGCTGAACGTGGCGTGCAGCTTCGCCATCGTGGTCCGCTCGAACGTGCTCTCCAGCGCGGCGCCCTGCGCGTTCATCGCCACGTTCAGGCAGCCGACCGCGACGCCGTCGATCAGCAGCACGCCCAGCGCGAGCGGGTAGCCCGGCACGACGGCCAGCCCGGCCAGCGCCGCGACCAGCACGAACACCGCGGTGACCGCGAGGGTGCGGGAGCCGAGCGCGGCCATCAGCCTGGGCACCAGCGGGGCGGACAGCACCGCGCCCACGCCGGCGGCCAGCAGCAGCACGCCGACCTCGGCGGAGGACAGGTGCAGCCGCTCGGTCAGCGCCGGGATCCGGGCGGCCCAGGTGGAGTACTGGAAACCGAGCGAGCCGAACAGGGCGGCGACCGACAACTGGGCGCGGCGAAACGACACGGGGCTATTCCTTCAGGTCGCGGGACATGTAGACGGCGTCCGGGCCGTACCGGGCGGGCAGCGTCACCCGCGGCTGAACGCGGAAACCCAGTGACGACCAGAACCCGGCGGCGCCGTCGACGGCGACGAGCGAGATTCCTTCGTACGAAAGCAATTGCCCGGTTTTGATCAGGTGTTGCGCCAGCCGCCGTCCCCACCCGCGGCCGCGGAGATCGGGGTCGATGACCATGTCGTGCAGGTGCAGATCGGTGGAGCGGAACGCCGTGGTCTCGGCCCGGGCGAGGTCGGGGAAACGGCCCGGCGGGTACGGCAGCGCGAGCAGGTAGCCGCCGATCCGGTCGCCCAGGTCGAGCGCGAACGACGTCGCCGGGTGCGCCCGCGAGCGCAGCGCCTCCGGGGTCTCGGAGAGTTCCTGCTTGCCGTAGGCCTCGGCCTCGAGCGTGACGATCGCCGGCCAGTCGCCCGGCTCGATCGGGCGGATCCGCTCGGCGCGCACGGTCTCGCACGGCAGCGGGTCGAATCCGTTGAAACCGACCGTGGTGTAGCTGGTGGCATACGCCCCGGCCGCGTGGATCCAGACCGGATCGCCCGAGGTCAGCGCGGCCGGGACCGGCACCGCGACGCCCCCGCCGAGCACGTCGTCGCTGTCGCAGCTGGGCCCGGCCACCACCGCCGGCACCGCCGGACCACCGGCCCGGGTCGGGAACTCCAGGCGGTAGCGCAGCTGGTCACCCTCGTACAGGCCGTTGAACCGCCCGCAGCTCAGATAGAGCCAGGCCTCGTCCCGGACGGTCAGCCGCGCCACCCGCGCCCGGATCACACCGTGGTCGGCGACCAGGTAACGGCCGGGCTCCACGACGAACCCCAGGTCGCCGCCGGCCAGCTCGCGCAGCCGCCGCATGCCGGCCCGGATCGCCGCGAAGATCTCCGCGGTCGGCGGGGTCAGCCCCGGGTACCCGGCGGCCGGCAGCCCACCCCCGAGATTCACGTGGTCGAGACGGATCCCCTGGTCACGCAGCCGCGGCAGGAGTTCGGCCAGAGAATCAAAAGCCAATTGCCATCCGCGTACGGTCATCTGCTGCGACCCCACGTGCAGCGACAGTCCGGCCGGCACGAGTCCGAGCGAGCGCGCCAGCACGAGCACCGACACCGGGTCGCCGCTGCCGCACTTGCCGGTCAGCCCCCACACCGCCCCGGCCCCGGTGGTCGTCACCCGGCAGAACACCCGGCTGCCCGGCGCGTGCGCGGCGATCGCCCGCACGTCCTCGGCACAGTCGGTGGCGTAGGTGCCGATCCCGAGCCGGTACGCCGCCGCGATGTCGGCGTCCGACTTGACGGTGTTGCCGTAGTGCACCCGGCGCGGGCGCACCCCGGTCCGCAGCGCCTGCCGGATCTCGCCGGGGCTGGCGGCGTCGAAGCCCGCGCCCAGGTCGGCGAGGCCGGTCAGCACGTCGTCGACCGGGCACGCCTTCATCGCGAACCGCACGTCGGCGCCGGGCAGCTCGGCGAGCAGCCGCCGGTACTGGTTCTCGATGCCGGTCAGGTCGTAGACGATCCGGTCGGTGTCGGCCGCGGCCAGCGCGGCGCTCAGGTGCGGGGCGGGCGGCATCTCAGACGGACGTCACGCGGGCGGCCGCGATCAACGCCGCCCAGTCGTCGATCAGCAGCGCGTAGTCGTCCATGTCCCGGCGCGCCTCGATCAGCAGCGTGTCCCGGCGGGCCCGGACCTGGTCGGCGACCTGGGTGAACCGGCCGCCGAGCCGCCGGTACGCGGCCTCCATCGCGTCGGCGGTCGCCTCGTTCGGCTCGCGCGGCTGCCAGGTGCTCGCCCGCACCAGGGCGGCGATATCGGCCGGGTCGTCGGTGGTCATCCGCTGGTAGACGAAGTGCAGGTAGTACATCGACAGGATGAACTTGGCGAACCGCATCTGATAGGCGAGGAAACCCGCGTCGCTCTTGCGCTCGGCGGTGTGGAAATTGACGATGTGCCGATTGTGCAGAAGCCCGGGCAGGCCGCCCTTGTCGGCGACGTGAATGAGAAAATAGTCGCTGCCGATGGTGTCCGTGGCGGTCGGCAGCGGCACCCGCTCGTGCAATCCGTAAAAGCTGATGTTGTGCATGTCGACGCGCATCGGGTCGACCACGGAGAGAATCGCGTGGTCGCCGTCGAACGGCGCGCTGCCGGTGAACGAGTCGTCGACGAGGGCCCGCTTCTCCTCGTCGGTGCTGCCCGGCGCGGCCCAGAGGCTGACCAGGTCGTAATAGGCGTCGTGGTCCCGGATGTCCTCGATGTCGACGGACATCTCCCCGACGAACGAGGCGCCGGCCATCGCCACCGGCAGGTCCCGGAGCCGGTCGTCGAGGCGGATCTCGGTGGCCGCGACCTCCCCGGCCGGTCTCCCCAGCGCGGAGAGCTCGGCGTCGATCGGGAAGACCTTCTCCCCCGCGTACGTCTGGAAGTACAGATCCGAGTCGCGGCGGTGCACGGAGTCGCAGCCCAGCGCGGCCGCGATCAGGAACGCGCGGTTGGTGCAGGCGCCGTAGGAGACGCCGCGCGGCTGCATCAGGTCGAGCAGCAGATCCGGCTTGGCGACGTCGGCCGTGGCGATCACCCGGCGCAGGAACTCCCGCTGGCGGGCGTCGTCGAGATGCCAGACGTGCGCGGCTGCGGACAGCGCCGCCGCGTGCGCCGCGAAATGGTCCGAGGAGTCCAGCACCAGCAGTTGCACGTCGACGCCGAAACGCGCGGCGGCGTATTCCGCCTCGGCGACGACTTCGGCGAGCGTCGCGACGCACTCACGGTTGGTCGGCACCACCAGACAGATCCGGCGGCGCTGCTTCGGGCCATTCACGCGCGTTTCCCCCGTCTTTCCACCCGTTGCAGAATCGACGGCGCAGGACATCGGCGCCCGCCGATCAGGACAACGCGAGGAACCTAACGGACCACGCACGGGGTGACAACTAGGACACCCGTCACATGTCGGAAAACACCTGGTCGACACCGGTTCCGGAACTTTTTGATCAGCGCGGTGCCCCTCGCAGCAGGGCGAAGGCGGGCAGCATCGACGCCGCGGTCAGCACGAAGACCCACTGATATCCGTACGCCGTGACGAGGAACCCGGCAACCAGCGCGCCGGCGGCCATCCCGAGGTCGTAGGCGGAATTCCAGATCGCGCTGACGGTGAGCGCCTGGTCCGGCGCCCGGTCGTACATCAGCGTCAGTGTGGTGTTCTGCAGCAGACCGAAACCGATCCCGAACGCCAGCGCCCCGCCGACGACCGCCGCCGGCGATCCGGTCAGCGCCAGCGCCGCCATCCCCAGCACCGCGAGGACCAGCCCGGACGCCAGCAGCCGGGCCGCTCCCCCGCGGTCGCCGAGCCGGCCGGCGACCCAGCGCGCGGCGGTGGCCGCGGTCGGCTGGACCAGCAGCGCGGTCGCGGCGACCCAGGCCGGCCGGCCGATCAGGGCCAGCGGAAGAAACGTCACGAGCACGCCGACCGCCGCGGTCGAAAAGGCGAAGACCGCCGCCGGCCGGCGCAGGTCCCGCCGCAGAAGTCCGGCGAGGACGCCGCTGTTCCGCTCGGTGCCGTCCGGGGCCGCCCGGCCCGGCAGCGCGGGGATCGACGCCAGCGCCGCGAGGGTCAGCACCGCGGTCGCCGCGAACACCGGCGCGAATCCCCAGCGTGCGGCCGCCCACACCCCGGCCGGCAGCGCGACGATGCTGGTCATGCCGCTGACCAGCCCGACGACCGCGAGCCCCTCGCCGCGGCGATCCGCGGGCACGCTCTCCGCGGTGAGCGCCCCGCCGGCGACCGTGCAGATCGCGAACCCGAGCCCGCGAACCACACTCACCGTGAGGATGGTGGCCGGGCTCGCGTCGGCGATCAGGATCACCGTCGGTAGCCCGAGCAGCGTCAGCCCGAGCGCCAGTGACCGCCGGTAGCCGAGCCGGGCGGTCAGGCGCGGCGTGCCCAGCTCGCCCAGCACGGTGGCGACCAGCAGCGCGACCGTGGCAAGGCCGGCCGCCAGATCCGAACCGGACTGCTTGGCGAACAGCGGCACCACCGACAGCGGCAGGTAGAAGCCGATCGCCGCTCCCATGACCGAGAGCAATCGGATCAGAAGGGACCGGGTGACGATCCGGGCGGGTGCGTCGATGCTCATGTCGACGACGCTAGGCACCAACCGGACCATTGATAAGGTCCGGTTCCATGCGCGTGGAGTGGGCCGGTTCCGGTCCGGAGCTGCTGGTGACGATCGACCGGGGCGGTGCCACCGGGCTGCGGACCCAGCTGGAGGACCAGTTACGCGCGGCGATCCGGGCCGGTCGGCTGGCCGGCGGCGAGCCGCTGCCGTCGTCGCGGGAGCTCGCCCGCGCGCTCGGCCTGTCGCGCGGGCTGGTCCAGGACGCGTACGCGCAGCTGCAGGCCGAGGGCTATCTGACCAGCCGGCCGGGATCGGCCACCCGGGTCGCGGCGGCGGCCGCCACGCCGGCCGCCGCGTCGCCGGAGCCGGCCGGGCCACCCGACCGGCATCGGGTCGCCGACTTCCGGCACGGCGTGCCCGACCTGGGCCTGGCCCCGCGCGAGGCCTGGGCGTGGGCGATGCGCGAGGTGTGCCGGACCGCGCCGGACACCGCCTTCGACTACGGCGAGGCCGCCGGCCGGCCGCGGCTGCGCGCGGTGCTGGCGTCCTACCTGACCCGGGTCCGGGCGGTCGTCGCCACCCCCGGCGACCTGCTCGTCTGCGCCGGGATGCAGCAGGCGCTGAGCCTGGTCACGACCGTGCTCGCCGCCGAGGGCATCGGCACGGTCGCCTTCGAGGACCCGGGCAGCTTCGCCGGCCTGGCCGGGACGCCGGTGCCGGTGGACGAGCACGGTCTGGACGTGGCCGCGCTGCGGCGCCGCGGCGCCCGCGCGGTGCTGGTGACGCCGGCGCACCAGTGGCCGACCGGCGTCGTGCTCTCCGGCGAACGCCGGCTGGAACTGATCAGCTGGGCGCGGGACTGCGACGGCTTCGTCATCGAGGACGACTACGACGCCGAGTTCCGCTACGACCGGGATCCGGTCGGCTCGCTGCAGGGCCTCGCGCCGGACCGGGTCATCTCGCTCGGCACGGTCAGCAAGTCCCTGACGCCGGCTCTGCGCCTGGGCTGGATCGTCGCCCCGGCACGGCTCCTGGCCCCGCTGACCAGGGTCAAAAACCTCGCCGATCGGGGCAGCCCCGGCCTGGACCAGCTGGCCCTGGCCCTGCTGCTGGAGTCCGGCCGCTACGACCGTCACCTGCGCAAGGTCCGCGCGGAGTACGCCGCCCGACGGGAAACCCTGGTCACGACGTTGTCGCGGCTCGCCCCGGGCCTTCCGGTGACCGGACTGGCCGCCGGCTTCCACGCGATCCTGCACCTGCCGGCCGGCACGTCCGAGGCGGCCTTCGTCGCGGCGGCCGCGCGGCGCGGGGTCGGCCTCTACGGCATGGCCGCCCTGCACCGGACCGTCACCGACCCGCCTCCGCGGCTGATCCTCGGCTTCGGCAACACGTCCCGGCACGAGATCGAGGCCGGCCTGAGCGCCGTCGCCGACCTGCTGCGCGACCCCACGCGTGCGGGCTCGGGCGGTGGATGAGCTCCTGGGTGCGGCCGTGCGACCGCAGCGGCACGTCCGACTCCACCTTGAGCCGCGCGACGGTCGCGGGCAGGTGCCGTATCCGGATCACCCAGGCGTCGTGGGCGGTCTGCTCCTGGCCGGCCGCCAGGATCCGGTCTTTCCTGGACAGACTCGCATCACGGCCGGAAAAGGTCAGCCGGTCGGCAGTCCGATCTGGTCGCGCTCCAGAGCCGCCCGCAGGTCGGCCATCGCCTGTGCGACCGCGCTGATCGCACCCGGCGCCAGGTTCCGCTCCAGCAGCTCGGTCAGCACCGCGTCGACGGTCTGCTCGGCCGCCGTGGCCAGCTCGGCGCCCTCGGGAGTGAGCGCGAGCAGCGACGACCGCCGATCCACCGGATTCGGCTGCCGCACGACCAGCCCGCGCGCCTCCAGCCGGTCGATCCCCTTGCTGGTCGCGCCGATCCCGATGGCGAACGTGGCCGCGATGTCGGCGACCCGGCACCCGGCATGGTCCCGCACGAACCGCAGGAACTCGAACTGCGACGTCACGATCCCGTGCCGGTCCCGCAGCCGGTCGTTGGCGGCGTTGTAGAGCCGGGTCTCACAGCGCACGAGGTCGTCGAAGAGCGCGGTTGTCGATGCCACGGAAGGTATCCTACATTGGTTGCCAAGGAATATACTTCCAAGACATCTATTACGTACGGGGCAGCCCCGCCCCGAGGCCGACTACGCCCTCGACCACGCCGCCCTGCTCCTCACCCAGCAGCTCCGGTCAGGAACCCAGCAGTAGCTCCCGCCGGACCTGCCGATTCCGCAGCAGCTCCACGACATCGGGCACGTCGGCGAAGACGGTCCCGGCACCGGGCTTCCAGTGGCTCCACTGCCGGCTTGCCTGGCACCGCTGCCCGTCGGCCGGTCGCGGCGGCGGCCTGCTCACTGTTTTGCTTGCCAGGCCCCGCCCGCTGCCGGTCACCGCTGCGGCCGCCACTGCAGGCGGTTGCCGCTCGCGGTGCCTTCGGAGGTACGCCGTGGGCCCGCCCCGCCGACGCCGCAAGCCCCCGGCTGGCCCACAGGTGCGCCTCAGCCCGGTCGAGTCACCCCTGACCACCAGCCGCAACCGCCCGGCTGGCACTCAGGGCAGTCCCGGCGCGCTTGAACAGCCCTCACGACCAGCCGGGGCGGACGAGCTGGTGACCACGGCTGCCGAAGGTGCCCGGAACAGCCATGACGACAAGCCGAGCGGGACGAGCTGGCTACCACGGCTACCACTAAGATCGCTTGCGGGCCTGGGCAGCGAGGATCCGTCCGCCTCCGCGACCTCAAGGCTCCCGTAGGCCTCGTGGATCTGCTTCAGCAGGTCCACGACCAGCGCGGCCACCGTACGATAGCCGTCGCTCATCTCCCGCAACGGGAACCGGTGGCCGCCACGTTCCACCCACAGGCCGTCGGAGTCGACGTCCTGGATCGCGTATCCGTCCGGCAGGAGGCCATCGCCGAGGACGGCGAGCGCGACCGCCTTGAGCCTATCCAGGCACCTTCGTGGCGGCGCGCCTCGCCATGGTCGTACTAAGGTCGAAAGGTGATCTCGCTCGCGATCGGACAGCGATCGCTGGGTGACACCCGGATCAGGTTTCCGCTCTGGCCGCCGCTGACCAGCGGTTGCCCGGCGACGAGCAGTGCGGAGATCGCCTACCCGGTCGACGTCGACTACGACTACGAGCTGGTGGGCGAGTTCCGGCCGGACCGCTACGCGGCGCTCCTGCCCCCGCTGCTCGCGCCGGGACTGGGTGAGGGCGGCACCCCGCTGATCGAGTTGGAGCCGGGGATATTCGTCAAGGACGAGTCCCGCAACCCCACCTGGAGCCACAAGGACCGCCTCAACCGTTGCGCGATCAGCGCCGCGGTCGGGGTGGGCGCGCCGGGTGTCGTGGTCGCCTCGTCCGGCAACCACGGGGCTTCCGCGGCGGCGTACGCGGCCCGCGCCGGCCTGTCGTGCGTGGTGATCACCGGGCCCGATCCGCAGCCGGCGGTGGCCGCGTTCCTGCGTGCCTACGGTGCGACCGTCGTCAGCGTGCCCTGGGAGGATCGCTGGCCGTTGATGCGGCAGATGGCCGAACGGGACGGGCTACATCCGGTCAGCAGCACGACGGTCACCCACACCGGCCACCCCTTCGGTCCGGAGGGGTACAAGACGATCGCCTACGAGATCCACGCCGACCTGGGCACGCCCGCGGCTGTCTTCGTCCCGACCGGCTACGGCGAGCTTCTCTTCGGTGTGTGGAAGGGCTTCGCCGAGCTCGAACGACTGGGGCTCGCGGATCGGACACCGCGCATGATCGCCTGCGAGCCGGCCGCGGCCGCACCGCTGGTCAAGGCGATCCGGCAGAACGTCCCGGCGGCCCGGGTCGAGGTCGGCCCGACCGACGCCCACTCGATCGTGTCTCCGGTCAGCGGCTATCGCGGCCTGCTGGCCGTCCGTGGCAGCGGCGGCCGGGCGCTCGCCGTCGACGACACCCGGTTGCGGGCGGCCCAGGCGGAACTCGCGCGCGCCGGCCTGTGGACCGAGCTCTCCAGCGCCGCCGGCCTGGCCGGGCTGCGCAGCGTCGGCCCCTTCGACGGGCCGGTGGTGTGCGTCTCCACATCGAGCGGGTTCAAGGATCTGATCGCCTGACCTGGCGCCCGGCCACTGAGACGGGCCGGGAACGAGCCGGAGCCGGCAACGGGGCCGGGATCTAGAGTCGGGGGATGAGCGAGAAGGCGTTCTATCTGCCGGTGGGGGACGACGAGTTCGAGTCGACGCCGGCGACCGCCAGCCCGTGGGACTTCAGCCTGCAGCACGGTGGGCCGCCGGCCGCGCTGCTGGCCCGGGCGATCGAGCGGTGCGACCCGGACGAGGGGCTGCCGATCGCGCGGATCAGCGTGGACTTTCTCGGCGGGATTCCGCAGGGGCGGATCCGGACCGAGGCGCGGGTGGTGCGGCCCGGGCGGCGGGTCGAGCTGGTCGAGGCGAAGCTGTACGCGAACGGCAAGCTCGCCGTGCAGGCGTCCGCGTGGCGGATCCGGCAGCAGCCGGGGGCGACCGCGCACGTGGCGACGCCGGCCCTGACGCCACCGCCGCTGCCGGGGGCGACGCCGGCGCCGGAGGTCTACTTCGAGGGGGTCGGCGCCGGGTGGGGCTACGGCGAGGCCATCGAGTGGCGGTTCGTCGAGAGCGGCTTCAACCGGCTCGGCCCGGCGCAGGTCTGGACCCGGGTGCGGATTCCGCTGGTCGACGGCGAGGAGACCGGGGCACTGCAGCGGATGCTGGTGGTCGCTGACTCGGCGAACGGGCTGTCCGGCGAGGTGCCGCTGACCGGGTGGCTGTTCATCCCGCCGACGCTGACCGTCACCGTGCAGCGGGCGCCCGCGTCGCCGTGGATGTTCCTGGACGTGGCGACCACGATCGGGCCGGACGGCACCGGCATCGCCGGCGGCACGATGAGCGACGACCACGGCCTGCTGTGCCGGATCGCGCAGCCGCTGCTGGTGGCGCCGCGCTGAGGTCCGCCGCCGGCGCTGCCGGCGGCGCCGCGCTAGTGTCCGCTGTGCGAACGGGGCAGGCCGGCGACCACCCGTTCGGAGATGGTGGCCAGGGTGGCGAGCTGCTCGGCGGTCAGCACGTCGCCGAAGTAGCGGCGGACCGCGGCCTCGTGGCAGTCCCGCGCGGCGGTGATCTGGGCGCGACCCTTTTCGGTCAGGTGGATGACCGCGCCGGGGGCCTTCTCGATCAGGCCGCGCTGCTCCATCCGGCGCAGCTGGTGGGACAGGCGTGACTTCTCCCAGGCCAGGCCGCAGCGCAGGGCGACCGAGCGGACGCTGGTCTCGCCGGACTGCTCGATGAAGAACAGGATGTCGAAGTCGGCTTCCGACAGGCCGGTCGAGCGGCCCAGCTCCCGGTTGATCTGGCCGTTGAGCAGCACCCGCATGCGCTGGTACGCCTGCCAGGTGCTGAGAACATCGGGGGTCACGATCGGAATCCTACGTCCGTTTGCAGATCAGGTCCGGGTTGATGTATCAACTAGTTGACGCATCAACCCGTGGAGGACCGCGATGACACATCCAACCCGATTCGGCGCGCTGGTCACCTCGGTGGCCGGGGCGCGCCGGGCCGAGGAGCTGGGCTACGACCTGGTCGCGGTCCCCGGGGCACCCGACGGCGGTGACGACTGGACGCTGCTGACCTGGATCGCCGGCCACACCGCCACGATCGGCCTGGTCGCGACCGGGCTGAGCGTCGCGAGCCGGGAGCCGGCCGTGCTCGCCCGCGCCGCGGCCAGCCTCGACCTGCTCTCCGGCGGGCGGCTGAGCCTGGCGCTGACCGGCGAGCACCTGGACGAGGTGGCCGCGATCGTGCGCGGGGTGCTGGACGCCGGGGAGGCCGGGCCGCTGCGCTTCGCCGGGGCGCACCACCACGTGCCCAAGGCCCAGCGCGGGCCGCTGCCGGCGCACCGCATCCCGCTCTGGCTGACCGGGAGCGATCAGCGGTCGCTGCGGCTGGCCGGGCGCACGGCCGATGCCTGGGTTGCCGACCTCGACCTGATCAGCGCGGATGAGTTGGCCACGGCGTACAAGTCAATTGATGCGGCGGCGATCGAGGCGGACCGTGACCCTGGGGAAATCCGGCGGGTTCTGATCGTCGGTCCGGGCCTCGGCCCGGCCGAGCTCGCCGCGCTCGGCGCGGACACCTTCCTGGTGCGCGCGGACGAACTGCCCGAGCTGACTCCCTGGGAGACCATGCGGTCCGGCGCCGGCTCAGAGCTTTTCAGACCCGCTTCGGTACGGGCGAAGCGCCGCCCCGGCATCGACTACGACGGCGTGCCCGCGAGCCTGGCCGCCACCGCGGTCGAGCCCGGCGACCTGGACTACCCGCGGGTCCGCTCGACCTACATGCGGGGCGGCTCCCCCGGCCTGGTCCTGCGCCCGCGCACGACCGCCGAGGTCATCGACGCGCTGGCGTTCGTCCGCGCGCACCCGGACCTGCCGTTCGGCCTGCGCAGTGCCGGGCACGGGGTCAGCGGCCGGTCCACGAACGACGGCGGCATCGTGGTCAGCCTCGCCGCGATGAACACGATCGAGATCCTCGACGAGTCCCGGCGGCTGATCAGAGTCGGTCCGGGCGCCCGCTGGATGGACGTCGCGCAGGCCCTCGACCCGTTCGGCTGGGCGCTGAGCTCCGGCGACTACGGCGGCGTCGGCGTCGGCGGGCTGGCCACCGCCGGCGGGGTCGGCTGGCTGGCCCGCAAGCACGGGCTGACCATCGATCACCTGACCGCGGTGGAGATGGTGCTCGCCGACGGCCGCGTGGTGCGCGCCTCGGCGAGCGAGAACGCCGACCTGTTCTGGGCGGTCCGCGGCGCCGGCGCGAACTTCGGCGTGGTCACCTCGTTCGAGTTCGAGGTGTACGAGGTCGGCAACGTCGGCTTCGCCCAGCTCGTGATGGCCGCCGACGACCCGGCCGAGCTGCTGGTCAAGTGGGGCCGGGCGATCGAGGAGGCGCCGCGCGACGTCAGCGGCCAGCTGATCATGGGGCCGCCGCGGCCCGGGCAGCCGGCGTTCGCGCAGCTGATGGCTGTGGTCGACAACGACGACCCGGAGACGATCATCGAGCAGCTGCAGCCGATCGCGCAGATCGCGCCGCTGTACCAGCAGAACGTGGTGCTCACGCCGTACACCGGGGTGATCTCGAACGCCGCCGACGGCGGCTACCACCAGGGGGCGGGCGAGCCGGTCTCCCGGTCCGGCCTGATCGAGCACCTCACCCCGGAGTTCGCGCGGGCCGCGATGGACCTGCTGGCCAGTGGGGCGGTGCACTGGTTCCAGATCCGCACGGTCGGTGGCGCGGTGGCCGACGTCGCGCCGGAGGAGACCGCCTACGCCCATCGCTCGGCGAACTTCTCGGTGATCGTGATGGGCTCCTCGAAGCGCCGGGTGGACGCCGGCTGGGCCACCCTGGCCGGTCATTTCGAGGGTCTCTATCTGAGCTTCGACACCGATCAGAGCGTGGCGACCGTCGAGGCCGCGTTCCCGCCGGCCACCCTCGACCGACTGCGCGAGCTCAAGCACCGCTACGACCCGGGCAACCTGTTCCGCGACAACTTCAACATCAAGGCGGCGACCCGATGACCGACTACGGCCACGATCTGCTCTTCGGAACGTTCATCACGCCCACCGCGCAGCCGGTGCACCAGGCGGTCGAGCTGGCCGTCGTCGCCGACCGGGCCGGGCTCGACCTGGCGACTTTCCAGGACCATCCGTACCTGCCGAAGTTCCACGACACCTGGACGCTGATCTCGTACGTGGCGGCGCGCACCGAGCGCATCCGGCTCAGCGGCAACGTGCTCAGCCTGCCGCTGCGGCAGCCGGCCGTGCTGGCCCGCAGCCACGCGAGCCTGGACCGGCTCACCGGCGGGCGGATCGAGCTGGGGCTGGGTGCCGGCGCGTTCTGGGACGGCATCGAGGCGATGGGCGCCCGGCGGCTCACCCCCGGCCAGGCGGTCTCCGCGCTCGGCGAGGCGATCAAGGTGATCCGCGCGGTCTGGGACGCCGACCGGCCCGGGCCGGTCAACGTGCACGGCGAGTACTACCAGGTCGAGGGGCTCAAGCGGGGGCCGGCGCCGGCGCACGACATGAGCATCTGGATCGGCGCGTACAAGCCGCGGATGCTGCGGCTGATCGGGCGGGCCGCGGACGGGGTGCTGCCGTCGCTGTCGTACCTGGAGGGCGGGCCGGGCGACTACGCCACGATCAACAAGCACATCGACGACAGCGCCAGGGAGGCCGGCCGGGACCCGGCGCAGGTCCGCCGGCTGCTCAACATCAACGGGACGTTCAGCGGGTTCGGGCGCTCGTTCCTGAACGGGCCGGCCGAGCAGTGGGCCGAGGACCTCGCCGGGCTGGTCCTGGAACACGGGATCAGCACGTTCATCCTGGCCGGCGACGACCCGGCGGCGATCGAGGAGTTCGCCGGGGACGTCGCCCCGGCCGTGCGCGAGCTGGTCGCCGCCGAGCGCGGCGGCCCGGGCTGAGCCGGGCGGACCGGCGTGCCAGGATCCACCCATGGTGCGATCCATCGAAGTGACGGCCGTCCTCGGGCTCGGCGGCGCCCGGTCCCACAACGTGCACTGGACCGGGCGGATCGAGATCAGCCTCGACTGCTTCGTCTGCCGGCGCAACGGGCGCACCACCGAGGTGCAGCACGGCGACGAGGAGGGCAGCTGCTCCGGCGACGGGCGGCCCGGGTGGATCGCGCGGCACCCGGCGCCGGTGCGGGTGTCCGCTTTCGACAGCACCGATCTCGAAGGAAGCGGGGAATCCGGGCGGACCGTCCTGCGTGCCGTGGTGGACCAGTGGTGGGCGCCGTTCCACGACGCCAAGCGGGACGAGCCGGCGCTCGCCCTGACCGCGAGGCCGTGGGTGCGGCTGCACCTCGGGTACCTGTGCCCGGAGCCGCTCGGGGCCGGCACCTTCTCCACCCAGACGAACCTGGGCCGGCCGCACACGGTCGGCTGCGCGCAGTGCGGGGAGCCGATCGCCACCGACCACGAGACACCGCGGATCCGGCTGCTGACCTGAGCGGACTCCGGCGGGCGGGGCGGGTCTTACGCCGTACCGTCGCAAGATTTTGATCGGGTCTTGCGGCGGCGGCGGAGGTCCGGAAGAGTCGCGGTATGGCCGAGGAGCAGGCGGGCCGGGCGCAGACCCTCGCCCTGCAGGGCGTCGCGAACCGGATCGTCCGCGGGCTGCTGCGGACGCCGCTGATCTCGCGCGGCATCGGCCGGCGCCTGATCACGCTGTACGTGGTCGGTCGCAAGTCCGGTAAGCGGTACACCGTCCCGGTCGCCTACACGCGGCACGAGGGGACCCTGCTGATCGGGTCGCCGTTCGGGTGGGGCCGGAATCTGCGCACCGGCGAGCCGGTCGAGGTCCGGTTCAAGGGCCGCAAACGCCGGGCCGACGTGGTCGTGCACACCGGCGAGGCCGAGGTGGTCGCGGACTACGCGATCATCGCGCGCGACAACCACAACTTCGCCGGCTTCAACCACATCGGCCTCGACGACCAGGGCGAACCGGAGCCGGCCGACCTGCACCTGGCCTGGGCCGCCGGGGCCCGGTCGTTCCGGCTGAGCCTGCGCTGACTCAACCGGCCTGCCCGGTCGCCTTCTGGAAGATCGCCACCTGCGCCGCGGTGCGCGGGCCGGTGAGTCGCGCGGCGGCCAGCCCGCGCGGGCTCCACCCGGAGTCCAGCAGGGTCTGCCACTGAGCGCCGTTGAGCGACAGCACCCGCAGCGCCGGGAACGCCGCGATCGCGGGCAGGTCGGCGACGGCCGCGCCGGAGACGTCCAGCCGGAGCAGGCCGGGCACCGCGGCCAGCCCGGCGATCCGGACCGGCTCGGTGTTGCCGGCCAGGCTGAGATAGGCGAGCTCCGGCGCGCCCGCGAGCCGGCCGGGCTCGAAACCCGCCGCGGTCACGTCGACCAGCTCGACCGGCACTCCGGTGGGGAGGGTGAGGTCGACGTCGATCGGCATGAGCTGTCTGGCATCCACGATCGGCAATATTGCCACCCGTGGTCGAGGCGGGACCCCGGTCCGCGCCCGGGCCGGGGTCCCGGGCCGGTCAGACCTGGCTGGCGCCGCCGTCCACGTAGACCTCCGCGCCGGTCATGAACGAGCTGGCGTCCGAGGCCAGGAACGCGACCACGTCGGCGATCTCCGACGGCTTGCCCAGGCGGTTCATCGGCACCCCGCTGGCCAGCCCCTTGAGCAGCTGCTCGGCGGCGGCCGGGTCGGGGGCCAGGCCGCTGAGGCCGGGCGTCTCGATCGGTCCGGGCGCGATGCTGTTGACCCGGATCTCCCGGCCCACCAGCTCCGCCGCCCAGCTGCGGGTGAACGAGCGCAGCGCCGCCTTGCTGGCCGCGTAGACGCTGAACGACGCGGCCCCCTTCACGTCGATGTTCGAGCTCGTGATGATCACCGACGCACCCCGGTTGAGCAGCGGCAGCACGGTCTGCACGGTGAACAGCGTGCCGCCCACGTTGGTGTTGAACGTGTCCGCGTAGTGCTGCCAGGTGATGTCCCCGAGCCCGGCGAACTCGCCCCCGCCGGCGTTGGCGAACAGCACGTCGAGCCCGTCGCCGCGGCGCCGGATCTCGTCGGCGACCCGGGCGAGGTCGTCCAGGTTCGCCACGTCGGCGCGGATCCCGGTGGCGTTCGCGCCGATCGAGGCGACGGCCTCGTCGAGCGCGTCCTGCCGGCGGCCGGTCAGGAAGACGTGCGTGCCGTCCGCGGCCAGGCGGCGGGCGGCGGCCAGGCCGATGCCGGAGGTGGCGCCGGTGACGAGTGCGGTCTTGGTCATGATCAGTTCTCCTTCGAAAGAAATGCCAGCTCACGCCACTGCGTGAGGGGAGGAACAGCGGATCCGAGCACGTGTACGGCGACGTGGTCCGCCCCCGCGTCGAGGTGTTCGCGGACCCGCCGGGCGATGTCGTCGGCGGTCCCGTGCGCGACCAGCGCGTCGATGAGCCGGTCGCTCCCGCCGGGCACCAGGTCGTCGTCGGTGAAGCCCAGGCGTTTGAGGTTGGCGCGGTAGGTCGGGAAGCCCAGGAACATCCCGATGCCGGCCCGGGCCGCCGCCCGCGCCTCGGCGACGTCCGTGCCGAGGAAGACCGCCTGATGCGGCGCGATCAGCGGGCTCGGTCCGACCTGCCCCCGGTACGCCGACACGTAGTCCGGGGTCACCAGGAACGGATGCCAGCCGGCGGTGCGGGTGACCGCCAGGTCGACCATCTTCGGCCCGAGTGCCCCGAGCAGCTGCCGGCCCGGCCCGAGCCGGTCCAGGTAGTGCCGCATCGAGGCGACCGGGCTGCCGTAGTCCTGCCCGTGCGCGGCCGCCCCGGCGGGACTGCCGATGCCGAGTCCGAGCAGGACCCGGTCCGCGCGGGCCGCGGCCCACGGGGCCAGGTCCGCGGCCGGCTGTCCCCAGATGTTCAGGACCCCGGTGACCACCTGGCTGTGCGGCGCGGCGGCCAGCAGGTGGTCGACGTCGTCGAGGACGCCGGCCCCGTCCAGGCCGGGCAGCCAGATCGTGCGCCACCCGAGCTGGTCCAGCTCGGCCGCGGCGTCCCGCACCGCCGGTCGCCCGGCGCCGCGTAACTCCATGCTCCAGACGCCGACGCGCCCCAGAGTCTCCATGATCCTGCCCCCCATTTCCGTACCGCTCGGTACCGAATGACGGAACGCTAGCACGCGACCGGTTATTTCTGTACCGATCGGTTAAGATGAGGTGCGTCACGACGACGGGGAGGCACCGGGATGACCACCAGGGAGCGCGGACGGCCGCGGGGCTTCGACGCCGACGCGGCCCTGGACCGGGCCGTCGAGGTGTTCTGGCGCCAGGGCTACGAGGGCGCGTCGCTCAGCGACCTGACCGCGGCGATGGGCATCAACCGCACGAGCATGTACGCGGCGTACGGCAACAAGGACGAGCTGTTCCGGCGCGCGGTCACCCGCTACGCCGAGTTCGACATGGCCTACGCGCGGGCCGCCCTGGCGCAGCCCACCGCGTACACCGTGATCGAAGCCTTTCTCCGAGCCAACGCCGACGCGCTGACCAGGGAAGATCGCCCCGCCGGATGCCTGTCGATCCAGGGCGGGCTGGCCTGCGGCAGCGACGACGGCCACATCGCGCAGTTCCTGGCCGCGAGCCGGCTGGCCGGTGAGGCGGCCCTGGCCGAGCGCCTCACCCGCGCGGTGACCGAGGGCGACCTGCCCGCCGGGACGGATCCGGTCGCCCTGGCCCGCTACGTGATGGTGGTCAGCGAGGGCAACGCCGTGCACGCCACCGCGGGAGTCGGCCGCGCCGCCCTGCACGCCACGGTCGACCTGGCCCTGCGCGCCGTCCCCCGCTGAAGACCCTCAGACCTCAAGAACGAATTTGGTACGGACGGAGCCACTCTCCAGCCGCGCGTGTGCCGACCCGGCCTCGGCCAGCGGCACCACGGTCCGCGCCTGCGGGGTGAGCCCGGCCCCGAACACCGTCGCCAGCGCCGCCCGCACCCGCGACGGCTCGATCTCGGACAGCACCACCCCGAGCGCCGCGGCCCGGTGGTCGGACAGCGTGATCACCCGCTCCGGCCCACCGGCCAGCTCGATCATCGCGGGCAGATCGGCGCGGCCGGACGCGTCGAACACCGCGTCGACGGGCCCGGCCGCCACCGCGTGATAGTCCACCGGCGTCGCGCCGAGCCCCTCGACCAGCGCGAAGTCGTCCGGCCGGACCGCCGCCACCACCGTGATGCCGCGGGCCACCGCGAGCTGGGTCGCGATCAGCCCGACCGAGCCGGCCGCGCCCAGCAGCAGCATCGTCTCCCCCGCCACCACCGCGAGCTGGTCGAGCACCCGGACCGCGGCCTCCCCGGAGGCGGGCAGCGCGGCGGCCTCGGCCCACGAGACGGCCGGCGGCTTGAGCGTCCAGTGGTCGGCGACCACCAGTTCCGCATAGCCGCCCAGCTCCGGCAGCAGGACCGCCACCTCGTCCCCGGCCGCGACGTCATCCACCCCGAGCCCGACGCTCTCCACCACGCCCGCGGCCTCGAATCCGAGCACGCTGCCGGGGAATCGCGCCCCGAGCTTGCCGGACCGGATGGCCAGGTCGGTCGGGCCGACCCCGGCGGCACGCACGGCGACCCGGATCTGCCCGGCGTCCGGCGCGCCCACCTCGATCTCACCGAGCCGCAGCACGTCCGGAGGTCCATAGCCGTCGAGAAGAATCGCCCTGGTCATGCCCCGACCCTATGTCGATCTTGAAGGGGGGCCGGGCGCCCGGCGGCCGTTTGGGTCATTCCGCAGTCACGTGACGGATCTCGCGGCCCGCCGGGAGCCGGATTTAGGTACCTTTCGGCGGGTGACACGCGCGCACCCGCTCGACGAGCCCGGCCCGGCACTGGTGATCGTCGGGGACGACGCCGGGGCCGTGCTGGACGACGCGGCCGCCGAGGCCACCCGGCTCGGGCGCCCGGTGCTGCGGGTGACCGGCGTCGAGGCGGAGGCCGGCCTCGCCTACGCCGGGCTGGAGCGGCTGCTCCGCCCGCTGGTGCCGGCCGCCGCGGACCGCCTGATCGACCAGGTCCTGGCCGGTGACCACCCGGACCGGCGGGCCTACCGGGTCGCGCTGGCGATGCTGGACCGGCTCGAACCGGGCACGCTGCTGGTCGCCGGCCAGGCGCAGTGGCTCGACGAGGAGACCTGGCAGGTCCTGACGATCGCCGGGCGGCGGCTCGGCGACGCGTCCCTGCTGCTCGGCATGCCGGACGACGCCCCGGCCAGGCGCCGGCTCGACGGCTCCGGCCTGCGCGTGCTCGGGCCGGACGAGACCGGCGCCGAGCGGTGCGAGGCGGTGGCGCGGCAGGCGTGGCGGCGTGGGGCGACCCGGGACGCGGCCGTCGCGTGGGGGCGGGCCGGGCGGCTCTCCGCGGACCCGCAGCGGCGGGCGTACCGGTACTTCCAGGCGGCGGTGTGCGCACGGGACGCCGGGGCGGCCGAGGTCGTCCGGGAGATGCTCGACCTGGTCGATCGCGGCCGGCTCGGCGAGCCCGAGCAGCTGTGGCTGACCTGGCACGACAGTGGCGCCGGGGCGGACCTCGAGGTCACCGGCACCCGGCTGCTCGCCTTCGCGCGGGTCGCCGACGCGGCGTTCGACCTCGCCGGCGAGGTGGTCCTGCAGCTCTTCTTCGTGCCGCTGACGCCGGCCGTCCGCGCGGCGATCGCCGGGTCGGCGCGCCGCCCCGGGCTGCCGGCCGCCCGGGCCGCCGCCCTGCCCGCGCTGGCCGGCCCGGTCGAGCACGGCGCGGAGCTGCGGGCCGGGCTGGCGCGGTTCCTGTCCACCGCGTACGTCGACGCGCCCGAGCAGATCATGCTGGCCTGGGCCGCGCTCGCGGCCGGCGCGGTGGCCCCGGCCCGGACCCTGATCGCCGCCGGGATCGCCCGGTGCCGCGCCCAGCAGCGACTCGGCCGGCTCACCGAGGCGCTGGTCACCGACGCGTGGATCGGCGTCTTCCGGGCCGACGCGCACGCGATCGAGCGCGCCGCGGACGAGGCGATCACGCTCGCCGGGCAGACCGCGCAGCCGTGGTGGGCGATCCTCGCGCGGCTGGCCCGGGGCATGGCCGCGGCCCTGCGGGGCGACCGGGCGGCGGCCGAGGCGATCGCCGACGCCTCGGTCCGGGAGCTGCTGCCGAACGGCGCGCACCTGATCTGCCTCGGTCAGCTCGTGCGGGGCACGGCCGCGCTCGCGGTCGGCGACGCGGTGGCCGCGTTCGATCATCTGGGGCGGATGTTCGACCGCGGCGACATCGCCTGCCACCCGACGGTCCGCTTCTGGGCGCTCGGCTCGCTCGCCGAGGCCGCCGTGCTCTCCGGCCGGACCGCCGAGCTCGAGCCGCTGCTCACCGAGCTGGACGCGGAGGCCGGCAGCGGCTCACCGGCGCTGGTCCGGGGCCTGTTCGCCGCCCGGGTGCTGCTGCGGCTGCACCGGTCGCCGGCCGGGCACTCGCCCGAGCAGGTCGCCGAGGTGCTGCCGGCGCATCCCTTCGACAAGGCGCGGGCGGATCTCGCGTACGGCGTGAGCCTGCGCCGCGACCGCCGGAGCGCCGAGGCCCGCCCGTACCTGCGGGCCGCCGCCAGCCTGTTCGACGCGCACGGCGCCACCGCCTGGGCCGCCCGCGCCCGCCTGGAGCTGCGCGCCACCGGCGAGTCCGTCGGCCGGCCGGACCGGGAGGCGCTGACCGCGCAGGAGACCCGGATCGCCGAGCTGGCCGCGCGGGGGCTGACCAACAAGGAGATCGCCCAGCGCCTGTTCCTGTCGCCGCGCACGGTCAGCAGCCACCTCTACCGGATCTTCCCGAAGCTGGGCGTCACCACTCGCGCCGAGCTGCCCGCCGCGCTGACCGATTAACCCTGGTCACCCGGGCGATCAGGCCGTTGCAGGCGACGTCCTCGACGCGCGGGCGCGGGCCGGGGGCGTCCTCGGCCCACCACTGCGAGACCGACTGCACGCCCGGGCCGACCGGCGTCAGGTCGGGGCGGGCGAAGAGCTCGGCCAGCTCCACCCCGCTGCGCGACTGCGACTGCGCCTCGGCGACCGCGCGGACCGCCTTGTACTCCTCCGGGGTCATGTATTCGAGGGTGACGTGTGTGGCGACCACGTAGCTGCCGTCGGGCAGCGCGTCGATCAGCGTGTCGAGGATGCCGCGCGGGTCCTCCGCGTCCCGGATGAAGTGCAGGATCGCGATCAGCATCAGCGCGACCGGCCGGGTCAGGTCCAGGGTCTGCCGCAGGTCCGCGTCGCCGAGGATCCGGGCCGGGTCGCGCAGGTCGGCGTCGAGGTAGGCGGTCCTGCCGCGCGGGTCGCCGGCCAGCAGCGCGCGGGCGTGGGCGAGCACCAGCGGATCGTTGTCGGCGTAGACGATCCGGCTGGTGGGGTCGATCTCCTGGGCGATCTCGTGGGTGTTCGGCGAGGTCGGGATGCCGGTGCCGATGTCCAGGAACTGCCGGATACCCTGCCGGGCCAGGAAGCGCACGGCGCGGTGCAGGAACCAGCGGTTCTCGTGCACGGTGAGGCGGACCAGCGGCATCCGCTCCTCGATCTGGCGCGCGGACTCCCGGTCGGCCTCGAAGTTGTCCTTGCCGCCCAGCCAGTAGTCGTAGCGCCGGGCCGGATGCGGCCGGCTGGTGTCCAGCCTCGAATCGGACACGAGCCCTCCCGAACAGTCCATAGTGGTCGTTCCCGCACACCTTACGACGCCGCCGCATGATCCGGTACGGTGCCGCGATGGGCAGAATCCTCACGGGCATCTCGGGCACGTTGCGGCGGGTCAGCGGCCGGCGGACCGGTCCGGTCCCGACCGACAAGCGGCTGGTGCCCACCCGCGAGCGCGGCCGGCACCTGGTCTACGCGCCGAACCTGGACGGCGACGCCGACCCGGGCGAGATCGTCTGGACCTGGGTGGAGTACGAGGAGGACGCGAGCAAGGGCAAGGACCGCCCGGTCCTGGTCGTCGGGCGGGACGGGCGCACCCTGCTCGGCCTGATGCTCTCCAGCCAGGACGAGCGCAACGGCCGGCGGCACTGGCTGGCGCTCGGCCCCGGCGAGTGGGACCGCGACAAGCGGCCCAGCTGGCTGCGGCTGGACCGGGTCCTGGAGGTCGAGGAGACCGGCATCCGCCGCGAGGGCGCGATCCTGGACCCGATGCGCTTCGCCCGGGTCGCGGCGATCCTGAAACGGAACTACAACTGGAAGTGATCAGTGCCGGGGGCCGTGGATCTCCTGGTGCAGGCGCTCCATCCGCTGGTCCAGGCGGGCCGCGTCCTCGGCCGCGGCGGCCAGCTCGGCGCGCAGCGCGGGCGGCACGTCGGCGTCGTGCTTGTAGTAGATCTTGTGTTCCAGGCTCGCCCAGAAGTCCATCGCGACCGTGCGCAGCTGGACCTCCACCGGGACCGCGACGACCTGGTCGGAGAGGAACACCGGGATCTCCACGATCAGGTGCAGGCTGCGGTAGCCGTTCGCCTTCGGCTCGGCGATGTAGTCCTTCGTCGTGACCAGGTGGATGTCCGGCTGCTGGGTCAGCATCCGGGCGACCGTGTAGACGTCCGGCACGAAGCCGCAGACGATCCGGATGCCGGCGATGTCGCGGACCCGGGACCGCAGGTCGTCGATGGTCAGCGGGCAGTCGATCCGGCGCGCCTTGGCGGCGATGCTGCCCAGGGTCTTCAGGCGCGGGCTGACGTGCTCGATCGGGTTGCCGCGACCGCGGTGCGCGAGCTCCTCGGCCAGGATGTTGATCTTCGTGCCGATCTCGGCCAGGCCGAACCGGTACACCATCAGGAACGTGTTCAGCTCGGACCGCAGGTGATGCGGCATTTCCGGTTCCGGGGCGGTGAAGATCAACGGGTGCAGTCGCGCGACCTGCCGGTCACCTGCGCCGAGGGTTCCCCGCTGGGGATGCTCGGTGGTCACGATCTTCTCTCCTCGGTGCGTCCGGTGGCCCCTCCACCGTCAATCGGCAGTCCCGGCGCGCACAGTAGCGGACCGCCGCTCGGCCCGCCCGGGAACCACACGAACGAAGCGTGACACGGGTGGCCTCACCCGCAACACGCTGCACCGCAAAGATAGTGGCCGAAGACGCCGGGGCGGCCCGGATCGACACGCCGGCCGCTCCGGACCCGCCCGCACCCCGGCGCAGGGGTCAGCCGGCGACCGCCTTGAGGATCGTCTCGGCGACCGCGCCCGGCTGCGAGACGGTCAGGGCGTGCCCGGCACCGGCGATCTCGCGCAGCTCCCGGCCCTGAGCGCGCTCGGCCATGAACCGCAGCGCCGCCGCCGGGATGTTGCGGTCCGCGTCGCCCCAGACGAACCAGCTGGGCAGCGTCCGCCAGGCCGGCTCGCCGACCAGGCCGGCGGCCAGCGCCCGCTCGGCCACCGGCCGCTGCGTCGCGGCCATCAGCGCCGCCACCTCGGGGTCGACGTCCGCGGCGAACTGCTCCGGGAACCTGGCCACGTCGATCGACAGCTCGACCCCGCCCTCGGTCAGCGGCCGCGCGGTCACCGCGTCCCCGAGGGTGCTGCCGGGGAACCTCCCGGAGAGCTCCAGGGCGCTCTCCCCGGTGTCCGGGGCAAAGGCAGAGACGAAGACCAGGCCTTTGACGTACGGATTCCGCCCCGCCGCCTGCGTGATGACCTGACCCCCGTAGGAGTGCCCGGCCAGCACCACCGGCCGTTCGAGCGACGCGACCACGTCCCGGACGTACGCGGCGTCGCGCTCCAGGCTCCGCAGCGGGTTGGCCGCCGCCACCGCGGTCACCCCCTGCTCGGCCAGCCGCTCGAGCACCCCGTCCCAGCTGGCCGACTCCGCGAACGCCCCGTGCACCAGCACCACGACCGGCTCGTTCCCGATCCCCGACATGTCTGCTCCTCCCGTTCGGCGGACCTCGCCTGGCGGCGACCGTAGGGGGCCGTTTGTGGAGAAACAGTGGGCGTCAGCCGAGCCCGGCGATCGCCTCGCGCAGCGCGCCGCGGCCGCTGATGCCGAGCTTCGGGTAGACCCGGTACAGATGGGCGCCGACCGTGCGGTGCGACAGGAACAGGTGGTCGGCGATCTCCTTGTTGGTCCGGCCCTCGGCGGCGAGCCGGGCGATCTGCAGCTCCTGCGCGGTCAGCGCGGCGCCGCGGGGCAGGTCCGCGGTCTCCGGCACGGCCACCCCGGCGGCGCGCGCCTCGGCGTCGGCCCGGGCCAGCCACGGCCGGGCGCCGGCCGCCCGGAACGCGTCGGCCGCGGCGGCCAGCTCGGCCCGGGCCTCGTTGATCCGGCGCTGCCGGCGCAGCCACTCGCCGTAGACCAGCCGGGTCCGGGCGATCTGCAGCGGATAGTCGGCCGCCCCCGGGACCGCGAGCGCGTCGCGGAAGCACGGCTCGCCGTCGTCCTCGGCCAGCAGCCCCTCCGCGCGCAGCAGCAACGACCGCAGCAGCGGGCTGGAGAACGAGGCGGTCTGCTCCCGGGCCTCCGCGAGACGTTCGGCGAACGGCCGCGCGTAGCCGGCCCGGCAGGCCGCCTCGGCCAGATCGGCGATCGCCAGCAGCCCCAGGTTCGGGATCTCGCAGGCCGCGGTCAGCTCGATGTACGCGTGCCAGTGCCGGCCCGCGCCGAGCTCGGCCAGACCCTGGCTCCAGCGCTGCCACACGGTCATGTCCACCCGGATCGGGGTGCCCAGCGCCCGGCTGCGGGCCAGCGCCGCCGCGAGCTCCTCGGTCTCGCCGCGCCACGCGTGGACGTTCGCGACGATCGACTCGCCCAGCGCGTTCAGGAAGTGCTCACCGAGGTCGGCGGCGAGGCGGTTGCCCTCCTCGGCGGCGGCCAGCGCCTCGGTGAGCCGGCCCTGCACGGCGAGCGCCCGGCCGAGCAGGACGCCGCCGGTGGTCAGGTCACCGACCGCGCGCATCTCCCGGGCCCGCTCCCGGCCGGTGGCGATGTGCCGGGCGGCGAGCACCCAGTCGTGGGCCGGCTCGGCGGCCAGGGCCAGGCTCAGCACCAGGGTCGGGCTGGACGTCGCGGGGATCTCGCGCAGGTGCGTCAGGGCGGCCTCGCCGTACGCCACCGGGTCGAGCAGGGCGAGAGCGCCGATCGAGATCTGGCTCGCCACCGGGCCGGCCACCGCCCGCACGTCCTCGACGATCCGCCGGCGCACGTCCGGCCCGACGCCGTAGGCGGCGCAGTACATCGCGGTGCTGAACAGCAGGGCCAGCGCCAGGTACGCACCCTCGGGCCGCTCGGCGGTCGCGCCCGCCGCGGCCCGCCGGGCGATCGAGCCCACCTGCAGCGGATCGCGGTTGACCACCCCGGTGATCATGCCGATGACCTCCTCGGCGAGGGCCGCCCGGGCCAGCACGACCGGGTCGTCCGAGGTCTGGATCGCGGCGGCGGCCAGCCGAGCCGCGGCCGCGTTGAGCCCCGCCATCCGGCCGGTCTCGGCGGCGTGGGCGAACCGGCGGGCCCGGTCCGCGTCGGTGGCCGACAGGTCGGCGGCGCGCGCCCAGGAGCGGGCCGCGGCGCCGGTGTCGCCCCGGGTGGTCAGGGTCGCGGCCGCTTGCTCGAGATCCGCGGCGACCGCCTCGTCGGCCCCGGTGGTGGCGGCGGCGCGATGCCAGGCGGCGCCGGGCTGGTCCCCACCGGCGGTGAGCACGTCGGCGACGGCCTCGTGGACGGCGACCCGCCGGTCCCGGGCGGCCGCCTCGTACACCGCCGAGCGGACCAGCGGGTGCCGGAACCGCAGCTCGGCCTCGTCCGCCCGGACCAGGCCGGCCTCCTCGGCGGGCGCCAGGTCGGCCAGGCCGAGGCCCAGCCGCTCGGCCACCGCGGCCAGCTCGTCCAGCCGCGAGCCGGTGATCGCCGCGGCGATCAGCAGCACGTCCTGGGCCGGCCCGGGCAGGGCGGCGACCTGCCCGGCGAAGACCCGCTCGAGCCGCGCGGACAGCGGCAGCCGGGGATGCACCCCGCTCACCTCGGCCGGGTCGCGCCCGGCCAGGCCCCGGGCCAGCTCGATCAGGGCCAGCGGATTGCCCTCGGCCTCGTCGAGCACCAGCGCCCGGGCCCGCGAACCGAGCGCCGGGTTCGCCGCGCCGAGCACCTGGGCCGCGGCCGCGTCCGGCAGCCGGTCCAGCACCATCTCCGGCAGGCGCAGCGTGCCGAGCGGGCCGGGCGGCTCGGCGCGACAGGTGGCGACGATCAGGACCGGCACGTCCCGCAGCCGGCGGGCGACGAACGCGATCATGCCGAGGCTCGGCTCGTCGAGCCACTGCACGTCCTCCAGCACCAGCAGCAGCGGCCGGTCCCCGGCCAGGTCCTCCAGCAGGCTCAGCACCGCCACCGACAGCACCAGCCGGTCCGGCGACACGTCCGGGCCGATCCCGAACGCGCTGCGCAGGGCGTCGCGCTGCTGCGGGGGCAGGGCGGTGACCCGGTCGAACGCGCCGTGCAGCAGCTGGTGCAGGCCGGCCATCCCGATCGACGCCTCGCTCTGCACGCCGGCGCAGGTCAGCGCCTGGAAGCCGGTGTCGGCGGCGGCCCGCTCCAGCGCGGCGAGCAGGGTGGACTTGCCGATGCCGGCCTCGCCGCGCAGCACCACGGCGGCGGCCCGGCCGGCCCGGGCCTCGGACAACAGCTCCAGCAGTGCGGCGAGTTCCCGTTCACGACCGATCACGGCATGGACCGTACCGAATCAGGCGAGGTCGCCGAGCAGGCCGGTGAGCGCCGCCCGGCTGGTGATACCCAGCTTCGGGAAGATCCGGTAGAGATGCGCCCCGACCGTACGGTGCGACAGGAACAGCTGGTCGGCGATCTCCTTGTTGGTCAGGCCGCCCGCCGCGAGCCGGGCGATCTGCAGCTCCTGGGCGGTGAGCAGGGCGGCGCCGGTGAGCGCCGCCGCCGAGTCGACGGCGACCCCGGCGGATCGCAGCTCGGCCTGCGCCCGGGCCGCCCACGGATGTGCCCCGGCGTGCTCGAACGTGGTCGCCGCGACGGCCAGCTCGGCGCGCGCGTCGGCGGTCCGGCGCTGCCGGCGCAGCCACTCGCCGTAGACCAGCCGGGTGCGCGCCACCTGCAGCGGGAACTCGCCGGCCGCCTCGGGCCCGCCGGGACCGGCCGCCCCGGTCAGGCCGAGCGCGGCCCGGAAGTGCTCCTCGGCCCGGTCGTCGTCCCCGGCGAGCAGGCCCCGGGCCCGCTCGGTCAGGCCGCGCAGCAGGCGGGAGTCGAACGCCCGGGTCCGCTCCTCGATCGCGGCCACCACCGGCGCGACCCGGTCGGCGGCGCCGGCTCGCACCCCCGCCTCGGCCAGGTCGGCCACCGCCAGCGGGCCGAGGTCGGGATGCCCGGCCGCCTCGATCAGCTCGCCCAGCGCGTCCGCGGGCCGGCCCGCGGCGAGCGCCGCCAGCCCGTGCGCCCAGCCGAGGTGGAAGCGCAGGTCCACCCGGTTCTCCGGGACCGTGACGGGGACCGGCCCGTCGGCCTGGCGCCAGGCCGCGAGCTGCGCGTCGAGGACGTCGACGGCCGCGACGACCAGCGGCAGGCCCCGGTCGGTCCCGAGCCGCCGGGCCTCGTCGGCGACCACCACAGCCTCGGCCAGCCGCCCGCGCACCAGCAGGTTGCGGGCCTGCTGGACCTGCACGCCGGCCAGGTCGGTGAGGGTGCCGGCCCGCCGGTGCCCCTCGGCGCCGACCGCCCAGCAGGAGCCGGCCAGGGGCCAGTCGTAGAGCTGCTCCGCGGCCATCGCCAGGCCGGTGGCCGCCGCGGCCGGCAGCACCGCCAGGTGCCGGGTCGCCGCCCGGACGGCGGTGACCAGCCGCTCGGCGTCCCGGGTGGGCGCGAGGTAGGCGGTCGCCATGGTGACCCGCGGGTCGTCGCCGGGCAGCAGCTCCCGGACCCGGTCGAGGACGTGGCCGGCGGTGGCCGACCCGGGCGCCTCCTGGCGGCACCGGATCGCCGCGAACATCAGCAGGCTGGCCGCGGTGTCCCGGTCCACCGGCGCGGCCCGCTCGGCGCTCTCCAGCAGCCCGCCGATGTCCAGCCCGCCGGCGCCGGTGGTGATCGCCAGGAACGACTCGGTGACCGCCAGGTCGGCCACCACCAGCGGATCGGCGTGCTTCTTGGCCGCGGCGATCAGGCGCAGCGCGGCGTCGGGCAGGCCGCTCTGCCGGGCCGCGTCGGCCGCCCGGGCCAGCCGGCGGGCCGTCTGCCCCGGGTCCGGCGACAGCTCGGCGGCCCGTTCCAGGTAGCGCATCGCGCCGCCCAGCGCGCCCCGGGTCCGGGCCAGCTCGGCGGCGGTCTCCAGGTCCCGGGCGACGAGCTCGTCGCGGCCGACGGTCCCGGCCGAGCGGTGCCACGCCGACCGTTCCGGATCACCGGCGAACACCTCGGCGAGCGCCCGGTGCGCGGCGATCCGGCGGGGGAACGAGGCCGCGCCGTGGATGGCCGAGCGGATCAGCGGGTGCCGGAACGACAGCTCGTCGCCGGCCGGGCGGACCAGCTCGGCCCGCTCGGCCTCGCGCAGTCGCTGCTCGGGCTCGTCGATGCCGAGCTCCCGGGCGGCCTTGCCGAGCTCGGTCAGGGTGACCCCGGTACCGGCCGCGGCGAGCAGCAGCAGGTCCTGCGCCGGCAGCGACAGCCGGGCCACCTGGTCGGCGAAGACGTTCTCCAGGCGGGCGCTCAGCGGCAGCCGGGTGGGCAGGCCGCCGGCGTCGTGCAGGCCGCGTTCGATCAGGCCGCGGGACAGTTCGACCAGGGCCAGCGGGTTGCCCTCGGCCTCGTCCAGGATCCGGTCCCGGACCTCGCGGCGCATCCCCGGGTCGAGCTCGGCGAGCAGGGCGATGGCGTCGCCGTCGGTCAGCCGGTCGAGCACCACCTCGGGCAGGCCCGGATCGGTGCCCGGGTCGCCGGCCTCGGAGCGGCGGGTCAGCAGCATGACGATCGCCGAGTCGCGCAGCCGGCGGCCGACGAAGCCGATCAGGTTCGCGGTCGGCTCGTCCAGCCACTGCACGTCCTCGACGATCAGCAGCAGGGGCTGCTCCTGGGCGAGGTCCTCGAGCAGGGCCAGCACCGCCACCGCGAGCACCAGCGGGTCCGGCGAGGTGCCCGGGCCGAGGCCGAACACGCTGTGCAGGGCGGCGCGCTGCCGGTCCGGCAGCTGGTCGGCCCGGTCCACCACGACGTGCAGCAGCTGCTGCAGACCGGCCAGCCCGGAGCTGCTCTCCCGCTGCACGCCGGCGCAGGTCAGCACCCGGAACCCGGACGCCAGCGCGGTCGCCCGCGCGTCGTCGACCAGCGTCGACTTGCCGATCCCGGCGGGGCCCCGGATGATCAGGGCACTGCCGCGCTGACCGGCCTGCGCCAGCAGCCCGCGCAGTACCGCCTGTTCCCGCCCCCGACCGTGCATCCGCAGACCCTATCGCCGGATGTCCTAAGTCATCGGCGCCCCGGTCCCCCCATACCGCAGTCACCTGACCGATGCCCTGCTCACGGCCGCTGCGAAGACTCGGAGCGGTACGAGGGGGGAAGTCTTGACACCACAAGAAGTCTTGACACAACGACGGGACCGGCGACCGATCCGGTTCACCGTGCTCGGGCCGGTCCGCGCCTGGCACGGCGACCACGAGGTGGACCTGGGCGCGCCGCAGGCCCGGGCGCTGATCGCGCTGCTGCTGGCGCACGGCGGCCAGACGGTCAGCGTGGCGCAGCTGGTGGACACGCTGTGGGGCGAGGATCCACCGGCGACCGCGGTGAACGCGATCCACCGCAACGTCGGCCTGCTGCGCCGCACGCTCGAACCGGAGCTGCCGGCCCGGCACATCGGCGGCTGGCTGATCCGGTCGTCCGGCGGCTACCGGCTCGACGTCGGCGGCGACAGTCTCGACCTGCTGCGGTTCCGCGCGCTGGTGGGCCAGGCCCGGGCCGCCGGCGGCCGGGTCGCGGTCGCGCGCTACCGGGAGGCGCTGCGGTTGTGGGCCGGCGCCGGCGGCGAGGGGCTCGACCCGCGGGTGCGCGGCGACGCCGTCTTCACCCGGCTCGGCCAGGAGCTGTCCACCGTGGCCCGGGACGCCGCCGACGCGGCCCTGGCCGCCGGGGGCGCGAGCGAGCTGGCCGACGTGGTGGAGCAGGCGGCCGGGCGGGCGCCGTTCGACGAGCCGCTGCACGGGCGGCTGATCCGGCTGCTGGCGGCGGCCGGGCAGCAGGCGCGGGCGCTGCAGACCTATCAGACCCTGCGCCGGCGCCTCGCCGACGAGCTGGGCATCTCCCCCGGTCCGGAGGTGGACGCGGCCCGCGACGCGGTGCTGCGGCCACGAGACCGCGACCCGGAGGTCGGCGCCACCCTCGCTCCGGTGCTGCGGCCACAAAATCTCCGCCCGGAGATCGCCGCCACCACGGGCGCGGTCCGACGGGCGCCGGGGCGGGCGCGGAATCTGCGGTCGGCGCGGCTCATGTCGTACCCAAGCAAGATTTGTCGGTTTTAAGGTTTTTGACCCTGAATGATCGCGTCGTCGTCCGTCAGGTGACGTACGCGGGCGCGCTCCCATCGGCCCTACGGTTCGATGGTGCACGAGATGATCGGCCGCGCGGAGCCCCTGTCCCGCCTCGCCGGGCTGATCGGCCGGGCGCCCGCGGGCGGCGGCGCGATCCTGATCACCGGCGAGACCGGCGTCGGCAAATCCACCCTGATCGGGGCGGGCGCCGACGTCGCCCGGACCGCCGGCTTCCGGGTCCTGACCTGCTCCGGCGTCGAGGGCGAGACGCAGATCGGCCTGGCCGGGCTGCACGAGCTGTTCCGGCTGATCATCGACCGGGCCGAGATCCTGCCGGTCGAGGACCGTGACGTGCTGTTCAGCGTGTTCGGCCTCGGCCCCCGGGTCGAGGTGGACCGGCTGCGGCTCTCCGCCGCGGTGATCGGCCTGCTGACCGCGCTCGCCGCCGAACAGCCGCTGATGATCGTGCTGGACGACGCGCACTGGATGGATCAGCCGACGCTCAGCATGATCGCCTTCCTGGTGCAGCGGGTGTCGGCCGCGCCGATCGTGATGGTGGTGGGCCGGCGCCCGGACGGGGCGACCGCGCTGGACCCGATCGGGCTCGACGAGATCGTCCTGGACCGGCTGAGCGACACCGACGCCCGCGCCCTGGTGTCCCGGCGGCACCCGGACATCCCGGGCCACGCGCTGCGGCAGGTGCTCGACGAGGCCGAGGGCAACCCGCTCGCCCTGATCGAG
Source organism: Actinoplanes sp. L3-i22 (assembly GCF_019704555.1). NCBI lineage: Bacteria > Bacillati > Actinomycetota > Actinomycetes > Micromonosporales > Micromonosporaceae > Actinoplanes > Actinoplanes sp. L3-i22. Next base: position 3,887,992 of record NZ_AP024745.1, on the reverse strand, counting down.
CTGGCCCGCGAGGCGGCCAGCGGCCGGCCCGACGCGGGCGGCACGTCGCTGCGCGCCCGGCTGGAACGTGGGTACGCCGCGCAGCTCGCCGCGCTCTCCCCGGCCGCCCAGGATCTGCTGCTGCTGACCGCCGCCGCCAACACCTCGTCGATCCCGGAGCTGACCGGCGCGGCCGGCCGGCTGGGCCTCGACCTCGGCGCGCTGGCCGAGGCCGAGCGGTCCGGCCTGGTCGCCCTGACCGGTGGGTCGGTGACCTTCCGGCACCCGCTGATCCGGTCGGCGGTCTACCAGGCGGCCGGCCTGCACCGGCGGGTCCGCACCCACGAGGCGCTGGCCGAGACGCTGACCGAGCGGGGCCAGCCGTCCCAGGCGGCCTGGCACCGGGCCGCGGCGACCATCGGGTACGACGACACCGTCGCCCAGGAGCTGGAGGACGCCGCCGCCGGCGACCGCCTGCGCGGCCTGCACGGCGCCGCGATGCGCGCGCTGGAACGGGCCGCCGCCCTCACCCGCGACCCCGACGGGCAGGCCCGGCGGCTGATCCTCGCGTCCGAGGCGGCGCGCCTGGCCGGGATGGCCACCGAGTCCCGGCGGCTCGCCGACCGGGCCGGCGAGGTGGCCACCGACACGCTGGTCCGGGGCGACCTGGCGGTGATCCGGCTCGGCATCGACCTCAACTCCGGCATCCGGGCCTGCACCCCCGAGGAGCTGTACGACCAGGGCCGCGCCACCGCCGCCGAGGGCCATCTCGACATGGCCCTGCAGCTGCTGGGCGCGGCCGCCTACCTGAGCCGGCGCCGGGCCACCCCGCAGGCGGCGCGGGACCGGATCGGCCGGGCGCTCGCCGAGCTGGGCGTGCCGGCCACCGATCCGCGGGTCGCGATCTCGCTGTGTGTGCTGGCGCCCGAGCGGCACGCCCCGGCCGTGCTGCCGCTGGTGCACGCGTACGCCGCCGGCCTGGACCAGCTCCCGGTGGCCTTCCGGTCGGGTCTGGGCAGCGCCGCGCAGGCCCTGCAGGACTGGCCGCTGGCCGCCCGGTTCTTCACCGCCGCCGCCGAGGGGTTCCGGGAGCGTGGCTACCTGGCCGACTCGGTCGCCGTCCGGGCCGAGGTGGCCTTCACCCTCGGGGTCCGGGGCCGCCTCGACGAGGCGCTCGCCGAGGCCGAGCGGGTGCGCGACGCGGCCCGCGACGGTGACCTGGCGATCGCCGCCGGGCTCGCCGAGGCGGTCATCGCCCACACGCACGCCTGGCAGGGCCGGCCGGTCACCGCCGCGGATCCGATCCGGGGCGACATCGACGCGCTGCGCGCCTGGGCGATCGGGCTGTCCGCGCTGGCCGGGGGCGATCTGCCGGCGGCGTACGAGGCGCTGTGCGGCACCGCGGTGCAGGCCGACGTCGCGATGGCGGCGATCGCGGACCTGGCCGAGGCCGCGGCCGGCACCGGGCACGCCGACGCGGTGCGGGCCGCCGTCGACGACGCCGGGCGGCTGGCCGAGGCGACCGGCTCGCCGCTGATCCGGGCGCTGGCCCACCGCGCCCGCGCCGTCCTGGGCGAGGATCCGGAGGCCAACTTCCGCCTCGCGGTAGCCGGCGAGTATCCGCTGCAGACCGCGAGGACCCACCTGCTGTACGGCGAATGGCTGCACCGCCACAGCCGCGACGCCGCCGCCCGACCCGTCCTGACCAGCGCCGCAGCGGTGTTCGAGCGATCCGGCGCACACCCGTGGCTGGCCCGCGCCGAACGCGCGCTGCGGCCCGTATGATCGGCCCGCTGACTAACCGGACCGAGGTGAGACGCCCCGATGGCGAGTCTGTCCGGGCGCTCGGACGAGATCCGCAGGATCACCGCCCTGCTCGGCGGCCTGGCCGGCGGCGGCGCCGCGCTGATCGTCCGCGGTGAGGCCGGCATCGGCAAGTCCGCCCTGCTGCACCGGGCCGCCGCCGACGCCCGGCGCGCCGGCCTGCGGGTCCTGACCACCACCGGCGTCGAGGCGGAGAGCCATCTCGACTTCGCCGGCCTGCACCAGCTGCTCGCGCCGCTGCTCGGGCTGGCCGGGGCGCTGCCGGTCCCGCAGCGGACCGCGATCCTGACCGCGTTCGGGCTGGCCGAGGCCCCACCGCCGGAGCCGTTCCTGATCGCCCTGGCCTCGCTGAACCTGCTCGCCGAGGCGAGCGGCCGGGCGCCGGTGCTGGTCACCGTCGACGACGCGCACTGGCTGGACCCGGCCAGCGGCGCGGTGCTGGCCTTCGTCGCCCGCCGGATCGCCGCCGAGCCGATCGGCCTGGTCGCCGCGGCCCGGGACGGCTTCGAGACCGCCCTGGACGGCGCCGGCCTGCCGGTGCTGGACCTGTGGCCGCTCGACCCGGAGTCGGCCGAGGAGGTGCTCGACGCGCGGGCGCCGGACCTGGCGCCGGCCGTCCGGGCCCGGGTGCTGGCCACCGCCGAGGGCAACCCGCTGGCCCTGGCCGAGTTGCCGCTCGACCCGGACGGCGACCGGCTGCCGCTGACCGACCGCCTGGAGCGGGCGTTCGCCGGCCGGCTCGGTGACCTGGCCCCGGTGACCGTGACCGCGCTGGAGGTGGCCGCGCTCAACGACGGCGACGGCCTGGCCGAGACGCTGGCCGCGGCCGGGCTGCTCGCCGGGCGCCCGGTCGCCGCCGCCGTCCTGCAGCCGGCGATCGACGCCCGGCTGGTCACCGTCGACGAGGGCCGGCTGCGGTTCCGGCACCCGCTGATCCGGTCCGCGATCCGGCACCGGATCGACGGGGTCCGGCGGCTGGCCGTGCACACCGCCCTGGCCCGGGTGATCGGCGACCGGGCCGAGCGGCGGCTGTGGCACCGGGCCGCGGCCAGCGAGGGCCCGGACGAGCGGATCGCCGCGGACCTGGACGACTCCGCCCAGCAGGCCCAGCGGCGCGGCGCGGTGGCCGGCGCGGTCCGCGCCCTGGAACTGGCCGCCCGGCTGAGCACCGACCAGCCGGCCCGGGTGGAACGCCTGCTGCGCGCGGCGGCCTGGGCCACCGAGCTGGGCCGGCGCGACGAGGTGGACCGGCTGCTCGGGCTGATCGGGCCGGCCGAGATCAGCCCGGCCCAGCAGGCCCGGACCGCCTGGGTGCGCGGCCGGTTCGACAATCACCTGGCGGAGAGCCTTCCGGGGGTCCGGACGCTGGTCGTGTTCGCGCGGGACGCGATCGCCCGAGGCGAGACCGACCTGGCCTTGGACCTGCTCTACGCGGTCGGGCTGGCCTGCGCGTACACCGAGCCGGGCAGCGAGATCCGGGACTCGGTGGTGGCCGCCGCCCGCCGGATCGACGTGGCCGCCGACGACCCGCGGCTGCTGCTGGTGCTCGCGTTCGCCCATCCGGTGGCCTGCGGCGCCGAGGTGCTGGACCGGCTGCGCGGCTGGGCGGCCGCCGGGGTCACCGACGAGTCGTCCTACCGGGCGCTGGCCACCAGCGCGAACGCGATCGGCGAGTTCGAGCTGTGCCTGGCCTTCGCCGCCCCGGCGCTGGCCCACCTGCGCGGTCAGGGCCGGCTGGGCCTGCTCGCCCGGGCATTGGCGGTGCAGGGCCGCGCGGCGGTGAACCTGATGAACCTGAGCATCGCGGTCCCGGCCGTGGAGGAGACCATCCGGCTGTCCCGGGAGACCTCGGTGCCGCCGGTCGAGGCGCTCGGCTGGGCGCAGAACGCGCAGGTAGCGGCGTTGCGCGGGCGGTTGCGCGAGTTCGAGGAGTGCGCCGCGCAGGCCGAGCTGCTGGCCACCCCGCTGCGCGCCGCCACCGCGCTGGCCACCGTGCAGCATGCCCGCGGGCTCGCCGAGCTGGCCGCCGGGCGGCACCGGGAGGCCGTCGAGCCGCTGCTGCGGATCTTCCGGCCCGGCGATCCGGCGTACCACCTGCTGCACGGCTGGGACGCGATCGGCGACCTGGCCGAGGCCGCCGCCCGCGGGCCGGCCCGGCCGCAGGTGGTCGCGATCGTGGCCGACCTGGAACGGGTGGCCGAGCGGATGCCGACCACCGCGTTGCGGGTCGGGCTCGGCTACGCCCGGGCGATGCTGGCCCGCGCCGACGACGCCGAGCAGTCGCTGGTCGACTTCCTCGGCACCGAGCTGGCCGGGTGGCCGTTCGTCCGGGCCCGGGCCCAGCTGGTCTACGGCAGCTGGCTGCGCCGCCACCGGCGCCGGGCCGAGTCCCGGGTGGTGCTGCGCGCCGCCCGGGAGGCGTTCGACGCGCTGGGCGCCGTCCCGTGGAGCGAACGCGCCCGGCAGGAGCTGCGCGCCTCCGGCGAGACCAGCACCCACCGGGCGATGGACGCGCTGGACCGGCTCACCCCGCAGGAGCTGCAGATCGCCCAGCTGGCGGCGGACGGGCTGACCAACCGGGAGATCGGCCAGCGCCTCTACGTGTCGCACCGCACGGTCAGCACCCACCTGCACCGGATCTTCCCGAAGCTGGGCATCACCGCCCGGGCGGCGCTGCGCGAGGCGCTCGCCCGGGAATAACGGCCGGTCAGGCCGCCGGCGCGATGTTGTGGTTGATCCGGAACAGGTTGGCCGGGTCGAAGCGCCGCTTGATCCCGGTCAGCCGCTCGTAGGACTCCGGCGCGAAGGCGAGCGCCGCGGCACCCGGGGCGGCGTCCCCGGCGAACATGAAGTTCAGGTACCGCCGGCCGGTCGACCAGGGCGCCAGCGCGTCGATCAGCTCCTGCTCGTAACCGTGCAGGGCGGCCGCGGCCGGCGGGCCGCCCGCCGCCACCAGGAACACGTTGTAGAGCGTCTCGTCCCGGTTGCCGACCGCGTTGGGCACCTCCGGCGCCCGGCTCAGCGCCCCGCCCATGTGCCGGATCTCGGCCAGCACCAGCGGCGACGCGGACCCCGGCCCGGCGAACTTGAGCACCGTGTCGACCGCCTCCTTCGGCAGCTCACGCAGCAGCGCGCCGTGCTCGTAGAGCGGCAGCGGCTCGACCGGGTCGTTGTGCACCGAGGCGATCGCCGCGTACGGCAGGATCCCCACCGCGTCGATGATCGGCGTGCCCAGCTCCCGGAACGGCTGCACCAGCACCGCCCCCTCGGACGGGCTGCCCAGGTAGGTGATCCGCAGGTGGGCCACGAGCCGGTCGCGCAGCGGCTCCGGCACGAACGGCAGCGGCGGCAGGTGCAGCAGCCCCACCGAGGCGGACATCTCCTCGGGCAGGTCCTGGGTCCACTCCTGGAACAGGTGCAGCACGTCGGCGGCGAGCTCGCCCGGGAAGAAGATCCCGCCACCGTAGAACGCCGGGATCGGGAAGAGCGTGAACTCGATCGCGATCACCACGCCGAAGTTGCCCTTGCCGCCGCGCAGCGCCCAGAACAGGTCCGGCTCGCTCGCCGCGGTGACGTGCCGCAGTTCGCCGTCGGCGGTGACCACGTCCAGCGCGGTGACGTGGTCGGCGGCGTAGCCGTACTTGCGGCCGAACGGCCCGAGCCCGCCGCCGAGGGTGTAGCTGACCACGGTCACCGTCGGCGATGAGCCGTTCAGCCCGGCCAGCCCGGCCTTGTTCGCCTCCTCGATGAACTCGGCCCACCGCACGCCGGCCTCGACCCGCGCGGTCCGGGCTTCCTTGTCGATCACCAGCCCGGTCAGCCGCCGGGTGGTGATCAGCACCGCGCCCTCGTCGGAGACCGAGCTGCCGTGCCCGGCGCCGAGGATCGCGACCGGGAGGTTCGCGCCGGCGGCGTACCGCACCGCGGCCTGCACGTCCGCCGCGGTCCGCGCGCCGACGACGACGGCCGGGGTGTGCACCACGGTCAGGTTGTAGGTGGCCAGCTCGTCCGCGTACCCGGGGTCGCCGGGCAGCAGGACGGGTCCGGCGACGGTCGCCCGAAGCGTGTCGAGATTCAAGATCAAAACCTTTCCTTGGTACGACGGCAGCCCGCTCACAGCGTGCTGATCAACCCGCCGTCGATGACGATGTCGGCGCCCGTGACGTTCCCGGCGCGATCCCCGGCCAGCAGCAGGACCAGGTCGGCCACCTCGTCGGGGCGGGTGAACCGCCCGGTCGCGGTGCCGCCGACGGCGCCCTTGGCGACGTCCTCGGGCGAGCTGCCGCCGGCCGCGCCCACGGTCTCGGCGACCCCGCCGGCCCCGAGCCACAGGTCGGTCTCGACCGGTCCGGGACTGATCGTGTTGACCCGGATGCCGCGCGGGCCGACCTCTTTCGACAGCGACTTGGAGAAGTTCGCCAGCGCGGCCTTGCTCGCGCTGTAGTCGATCACCAGCGGATCGGGCAGCGACGAGTTCACCGAGTTGATCGTGACGATGTTCCCGCCGCGCTCCAGGAGCAGCGGCAGGGCGGCCCGGGTGACCCGGACCGCGGCCAGCAGGTTGATGGTCAGCGAGTCCAGCCAGTCCTGGTCGGTGACCGAGAGGAACCCGCCGACCCGGGGCCGGACCCCGCCCACGTTGTTGACCAGGATGTCCAGCCGGCCGAGCTCGGCCGCGGCCCGCTCGACCAGGGTGGCGGCGCCCTCGGCGGTGCCCAGGTCGGCGTTGACCGGGTGCACCAGCCCTTCGGCGGCCAGCGCGGCGAGCTCCGGGGTGGTGGTCCGGGCGCCGGCGACGACGCGGACGCCCTCGCCGGCCAGGGCCCGCACGATCGCCAGCCCGATGCCCTTGCTGGCCCCGGTGACCAGCGCGGTCCGGCCGGAGAGTCGGAGATCCACTAGGACGCCCCGCCGAGGAAGGTCAGCAGGATCCCGGTCATCTCGTCCGGGTGCTCCTCGTAGATCCAGTGGCCGGAGCCCTTGATCACCTTGCCCTGGACGTTCGTCGCGTACTGATCGACCTGGGTCTCGATGTTCGCCCCGAGGCTGCCGTCGGCGCCGATCGCCAGGACCGGCATCGGCAGCGGGGTCTTGATGTTGACCTCGTTGTCCTTGACGTCCTTCGGGAACGCGCGGAACCACTCGAAGCTGGCCCGCAGGTGCGCGTCGTCCTTCAGGTACTTCGCGAAGACCTTGACGTCGTCGGTGCCGATCGAGCCCTTGACGTCCATCAGCTGGTCGGTGAAGAGCCGGACCCAGGTCTCCTCCTTGCCGTCGACCATCTGCTCGGGCAGGCCGTTGGTGAGCGAGAAGAACCCGAAGTTCCACACGCCGCGGCCGACCTCGGGCAGCGCCGGGTAGGAGTAGATCGACTTGTCCGGGACCGGCGCCTCGCTCAGCACCAGCTTCTTGACCTCGGTCGGGTTCGCCGCGGCGTACGCGTAGGCGACCATCGTGCCGATGTCGTGCCCGACCACCCGGACGTTCCTGTTCAGCCCGAGCTTGACCAGCAGCCCGTGGATGTCGGCGGCCATCGTCTTCTTGTCGTAGCCACCGGCCGGGGCGTCACTCTTGCCCGCGCCGCGCAGGTCGGGCGCCACGATCGTGTAGTGCTCGGCCAGCTCCGGCATCACCTTGTGCCACTCGAACCAGGTCTCCGGGTAGCCGTGGATCAGCACGAGCACCGGGCCGTGGCCGCCGCGCACGTAGTTGATGCCGACGTCGCCGACCCGGACCTTCTGCTCGGTGAAGCCCTTCGGCAGGCGGCTGTCGGCCGTCCCCCGGTCGTGCGCGTCGGCCACCACCGGTCCGCTGAGCGCCACCACCGCGACCACTGCCGCGGCGATCACCTTCGTCATCGCGCGCATCAGAGGCCCTGCGCCTTCAGCCAGGTCAGCGCGGTCTCGGCGACCTCTTGCCAGCCGGCGTCGATGGTCAGCGAGTGCGCCTTGGCCGGGAAGTCGACGATGTCGGTCACCGCCTGCGAGTGCCGGTACTGCTTGAGCGTCGAGCGCACCACCACCTCGGGCACGGTGTGGTCTTTGCCGCCGGCCATCAGCAGCAGCGGGCCGCGCGACTCGTTGGCGGTGTCCACCTTCGCCGGCGAGTGCGGGTTGAAGTTCGCGGCCGCGGCCTCGAACAGCGGCTTGCCCGGCGCCGGGATCGACCAGCGGTCGAACAGCTCGCGGGACTCCTGCTCGGAGACCGCGTTGCCGAAGGCGTACCGGAACTGCTCCGGGGTCAGCGAGACCGCGCGCTTGGCGTTCGCCGGGTTGCCGAGCACCGGGAAGCCCGAGCGCAGCGTGGACAGCGGCAGCGGCAGCACGCCCTTGATCTGGGCGGCGTCCACGGCGACCGCGGCCACGCCCAGGTCCAGGCCGAGCAGCTTCTGGGCGATCATGCCGCCGAACGAGTGGCCGATCAGGATCGGCTTCTGGTCCAGGCCCTCGATGATCTTCGCGAAGTGGTCGACGACGTCGTCGATGCCGTGTCCGGCGAGGGCGTCCGGGTTCGCCCGGGTCGCCTCGACGGTGTCGGCGTCCCCGGGCCAGCCGGGCGCGGTGGCGCGGTAGCCGCGCTCGGTGAACAGCTCGATCCAGGGCTCCCACGACGACGCGTGCAGCCACAGGCCGTGGATGAAGATGACAGGTATGGACACTTCTGGGTCTCCCTAGCCTTGATGCCTCGAAAGCGGCTTCAGGCTAGGAAGACCTCAGTGGGCAAACAGTGGGCGCGCGTCCTCGGGCACCTCGGGGACCTCGGGCTCGGCCACCACGACCGGCGGCTCGGCCGGGACCGACGCGATGCCGGCCAGGATCAGCACGCCGCCGAGCATCTGCAGCGGGGTGAGCCGCTCCCCCACCACGATCCAGGCCAGGATCGAGGCGAAGACCACCTCGAGCAGGCCCACGAAGGACGCGAGGCGCGAGCCGAGCCGTCCGGACCCGAAAATCCCTGAGGCGTACGCGATGGCCGTCCCGAACACCGCGACCACGCCCAGCGGCACCCACCACGGCACGACCGCCCCGAGCAGCGGAACCTCCCCGAACGTCGCGGTCATCGGCACCGCCCGGACCGCCCCGGCCAGCCCCAGCACCACCCCGCCGAGCAGCAGCCCGACCCCGGCCAGCGCGACCGGCGGCAGCCCGTCGGCGGGCCGGGCGGCGACCACGAAGTAGACCGCGCAGCCGATCGCGGCGGCGAACGCCAGCGCGAGCCCGACCGGGTCCACCGCCTGCAGCGCGCCCGGCCCGATCACCAGGACCAGCCCGCCGATCGCCAGCACCGAGCCGACCAGCACGGCCGGCCGCGGCAGGTGCCGGGTGACCGCCCAGGCCCAGAGCACGAGCAGCAGCGGCGCCAGGTACTCCACCAGCAGGGCCGTGGAGACCGGCACCCGGCTGATCGCCGCGAAGTAGGTGAGCTGGGTGAACGCGACCGCGATCACGCCCATCCCGAACAGCCGCCACCGGCCGCGCCACAGCGCGCCCCAGTTGCCGCGCAGCGAGAGCAGCACGAACGGCAGCAGCAGGAGCCCGGCGGTGAGCGCCCGGGCGGTGACCGCGGCGGCCGGCGACCAGCCCGCCTCCAGCAGCGGCTTGATGAACGCGCCGGAGGTGCCGAACGAGGCGGCGGAGATCACCGCGGCGGCCAACCCGGTGGACTGGTGGGAGAGCTTCACGGCGACTCCTCCGTCATGGACTAAATTGGTTACGTCCCTGACGCTAGGCTCGCCTGAGTGAGGAGTCAAATTGCTTTTTGCCCCTGACACCGAGGAGGCGCTGGAGTTCGCCGCGATCCTCGCCAACACCGCCGCCGGCGCGTCCCGCTCCGGCCTCGACGAGCTGTCCACCGTCGAACAGCTCGCCGCGCTGCTGGCGGCGAACCCGTACTCGGGACGCCTCGACCACGACGCCGCCGAGCTGCGCGAGGTGCGGCAGGCCCGCGAGCAGATCCGCGCGGTCTGGACGCTGGACCGGGACGAGGCCGTCGAGGTGGTCAACCGGATGCTCCGGGAGGCGCGCGCGTTGCCGTACCTGACCCGGCACGACGACTCGGACTGGCACATCCACGCGACCGCGCCGGACGCGCCGCTCGCCGAGCGGATCCGGGCCGAGGCCGCGCTCGCCCTGATCGACGTGATCCGGATGAACGAGATGGGCCGCCTGCGGGTCTGCGACGCCGACGACTGCACCGGCATCTTCATCGACCTGTCCCGCAACGGCTCGAAGCGGTTCTGCACGGTCCGCTGTGGAAACCGGATGAACATGATCGCTTTCCGGGCCCGGAAAGCGGAGGCCTGAGACGAGCGCGTGGTCACTACCGTGATCCCGTGACCGAAGAGCTGCCGAACGTCCCGCAGGCGTACCAGCCGCCGGTGAGCCAGCCGGCCGACCCCTACGAGCCCACCGTCGTTCCGGCCTATCAGCCGAACCCGTACCAGCAGCCCTTCTATCCCGCGCAGCCGGCGTTCTACCCGCAGCTCCCGAAGAACCGGGGCCGCCGGGTGTTCCTGTTCGTGGGCGGGACGGTGCTGGTCTTCGTGATCTCCTTCGCGATCGCCATGACCCGCGACGGCGACCCGGAGTCGGCGGAGTCCGCGGCCGTGCCCGCCCCGGTCGTCTCGGTCACCCTGGCGCCCACCCCGGTGGCCGGCTGGGCGGAGCTGCCGCCCCTGCCGCCGAGCGCGGAGGCCACCGCCGCGGACGCGACCGACGGCGCCGCGACCTCGGTCGCCTTCGTCAACACCACGGCCGGCCCGGTCAGCGTGTGGTGGCTCGACTACGACCACAAGCGGGTCCACTACCAGGACCTGCAGCCGGGACAGGAATACCTGCAGCCGACCTACACCGGCCACGTCTGGGTGGTGACCACCGCCGACGGCACCGCGACCGCCCTGTTCGAGGCGACCAGCGGCCCCGGCCGGGCCGTCATCCGCTAGCCGAGGTCGGCCGGCAGCTCCCACAGCGCCCGGGGCAGCCGGGCGTTGCTCGCGCTCCAGATCATCGTCAGGCGGGACACGCCGCCCTCGGCGGTGAGCGCGACCATCGGCTTCGACTGCTGGTTGAGCCCCTTCAGGCCGAACAGCGCGACCTCGTGCTGCGGCGTGCGCCCGGCCGTGCGCCGCTCGTCCTGCCAGGCCCGGAACGCGGCGGCGAACCGCCACGGCGCGCACCCGGCCAGCTGGTCGTAGAGGGTCCGGACCCAGGTCTCGGTGTACCGCGCGAACGAGTAGCTGATCGGGTACCCCAGCAGCAGGGCGGCCAGGTCACCGTCGACCTCGACGCCGGAGAGCGTGAGCGCGTCGGTCAGCGCGTTGCGCTCCAGCAGGTCGGCGATCGGGCGCACGTGCTCGGCCGACGGCGTCTGCCACCGCTCCTCCGGGCCGGTGTCGCGCGCGGACGTCCGCCACAGCCAGGGCAGCCGGTCCCACCGGTGGTCCTGGTTCACGTCGATCAGCGCCTCGACGCCGAGGACCAGCTCGTCGCCGGCCGCCCGGACGGACAGCCACGGGCCGCGCTTGCCGAGCACGACGCCGTAGCCGCTGAGCGCGACCACCGCGCTCCGGCTGTACCGCCCGGTCTTGTCGCGGGGGAACTGAAAGCAGAGCTGGGCGTGATCGAGATCGGTCAGGTGCGCGCCGAGGGCCGGCCGGAACTCGACCGGCACCTCGGACTCGTCGACCGCGAACCGGACCCGGGCCGCGCCGGCCGCCGTGTGCCGGGCGGCCAGCTGCTTCGCCCGGCGCCCGGACCGCCGGGCGTCCGGCGGCGGCGGGGTGGCGCGCAGCATGTCCCGGTACCCGTGCCAGAGGCGGATCGCGTCGACCACCCCCTCCTCGCTGCCGACCAGTTGCCGGGGCGCCCACACCGCGCTGCCGTCACCGGCGTCGTCGAGCGTGCTCACCTCGAAGTAGACGTCACCGTCCAGGTCGTACTCCAGGTCGACCTCGCGGACCCACAGGTGCGGATCGGTCGAAGATTCACCCGTGCGGTGCGCGGCCACCACGGTGACCTGCATGCTGCCCGGGCCGACCGGCTCGTCGACGACCAGGCCGGTGAGCCCGTCGGGAATCTGGCCGTAGAAGTCGTAGTAGGGCGTGAGCTGGCCGAACGAGGCGGGGATACCGAGCCGGCGCAGCCGTTCGGTCACGCCGGCGAGGAGCTGCTGGCGCTGGTCGCGGTGTCGGTCGAGGGGCGCGGACACGCGCGCCATCCTAGCGCCGAATCGGCCCCGGCACGATCGACGGGACTCGCTTCGCGTACTGCTGATAATCAGCGCCGAACCGGGCCCGCAGATCCCGTTCCTCGAATCTGATCCCGATCAGGATGTAACCGGTTCCGGCGAGCGCGAAGAAAAGATGCCCGACGCTCATTGTCGGCGTCGCCCAGAATGCGATCACCAGACCGAGCATCATCGGATGCCGGCACCACCGGTACAGCCAGGGCGCCCGGAATTCCGGCGGATGATATTCCTGGCCGCGCAGATGCCGCCAGGCCTGCTTCAACCCGACCAGGTCGGCGTGGTCGATCAGGTAGGTGGACCAGATCGCCAGCGCCCAGCCGGCCGCGTAGACCACCCACAGCAGACCGCTGACCTGCCAGAGCACGTGCGGGACCGGCTGCCACCAGAGCAGCAGGGCGAACTGGGTCAGGCTGGCGGCCAGGACGAAGGTGCTGCGTTCGGCCGCCTCCGGAATCAGCCGGGTCAAGCGCTTCTTGAATCCGGCGCGGGCCATCACGGTGTGCTGCACCGCGAAAAGCATCAGCAGCGCGCCGTCGATCACCAGGCTGATCCCGGCCGGCCGGGATGCCGGATCATCGATCGGACCGGCCAGGAACCAGATCGACCAGGCCGTGCTGGACAGGAAAGCCGCATAGGCGAGAACGGCGTACCCCAGAACAATCATCGGTCCATCGTCGCGGCCGCGGACCGGGCGGACAGGCCGGGAAATACCTCAGTTCGGGCCGGCGGCTCACTCCGGGCCGGCGGTCGCCACGTACCAGGCGGCGATCTGCGCGCGGGACCGGAAGTCCATCCGCAGCCGGATCCGCTCCACGTGGGCCTCCGCGGACCGTTCCGCGATGCCGAGCCGCGCGCCGATCTCCCGGTTCGTGCAGCCCGCCGCGATCAGCGCGGCCACCTCCCGCTGCCGCGCGGTCAGCGCCGGCACCGTCCCGCGCCGCCGCACCGGCAGCCCGAGGAACCGCCGGATCTCCCGGACCAGCGGTTCCACCTCCCCGATGTACGGCAGGTGCGACCGCCCCGGAAGCACCACGAACCGCGCGCCCGGGATCCCGTCCGCGAGCCGCCGCCCCTCCCGCACCGGCGCCGCCCGGTCCCGCTCCCGGTGCACCACCAGCGCCGGCGCCGCGATCCGGCCGAGAAGATCAAGAACATCTGTCCGGTACGCCGTGAGCAGCATCGCCGCGGCGGTCTCCGCGCTCGCCGCCTCCCGCTGGTAGCGGGTGAACGCCGCCCGGCTGCCCGCGTCCGCGTCCGGCGCGAACACGTTCCCGAGCAGGTCGGAGGCGAGTCCCCAGTGCTGCCGGACCAGCCCGAGCACGTGCGTCTGGATCTCCGGGGCGGCCACGTCCGGCCCGAAGGCCCACCCGCCGTAGAGGATCAGCCGCGACACGCTCGCCGGGTGCTCGGCCGCCCACGCCGCCGCGACCGCCGCCCCGCTGGAGATCCCGATCAGATCGAACCGATCAATTCCGGCCGCCGCGAGGACCGCCCGCAGCGTGTCGAGCTCCTGCCCGAACGAGAACGGCTCGTCCGCCGCCGGGGACAGGCCGCAGCCCGGCTTGTCGTACCGGATCAGCCGCCGCCCGTCGGAGAGCGCCTCGTAGAAGCCGCGCTCGGCGGGCAGCGCCCAGCTCAGCTCCAGATGACTGAGCCAGCCGGAGACGTAGACCAGCGGCGGACCGTCCCCGCTGACCGCGTAGGCGATCCGCGCCCCACCCGGCCCGCCGGCGGTCAGGATCCGCTGCCCCATCGCCCCATTGTCGCCCGCCCACCCACCCGGCGTTCCCCCGCCGCCCCGCCGGGGTTTCCCTGCCGCCCGGCCGACGTCTCCCTGCCGCGCGCCGGAAGGTGGTACCACAGGAGGCGGAAGTCCCCTGTTGCGAAGGAGCGCGAACCGATGAGCTCTCTCTCCGGCACCACCGTCGTCGTCCTCGGCGGCACCGCGGGCATCGGCCTGTCGACCGCCCGCCGGGCCCGCGCGGCCGGTGCGAACGTACTGGTCACCGGCCGCGACGAACAGCGCCTGAAGGCGGCGCAGGCGGAACTCGGCGCCGCCACCGCCGTCCTCGACCTGGCCGACCCCGCCGCGCTGAGCGCGTTCTTCGCCGGGCTGCCGGCGACCGTCGACCACGTGCTGCTCAGCGGGCCCGGGCCGGCCTACGGGCCGATCTCCGAGATCGACTTCGACGAGGCCGCGCGCTCGCTCGACCTGCACCTGCTCGGCCCGCTGCGGGTCGCCCGGGAATGCGCGGCGCGGGTCCGGCCGGGCGGGTCGCTCACCCTGATCTCGGGCACCGGCGCCCGGCGGCCCGGCCACGGCCTGGCCCTGATCGGCATCGGGACCGCGGCGCTCTCCTCGATCACCGCGAACGCCGCCCTGGAACTGGCGCCGCTGCGGGTCAACACGGTCGCCGCCGGGTTCGTCGACACCCCGCTGTCGGCCCGGCTCCTCGGGGACCGGATCGAGGAGCGCCGCGCCGAGCTGCGGGCCACCCTGCCGGTCGGCCGGGTGGTCGGCCCGGACGACGTGGCCGACCTGATCCTGCACCTGATGACCAACGAGGTGCTGACCGGCGCCGTCTACGACATCGACGGAGGCCAGCAGCTCCTCCGCTGACCCCGCCCCGCGCGAACAGCCGAAACCGCGAGCGTCGCCCGGCCCCGTCCTTTCGATGGCCGGGGAGAGACGCGGGTCACGTCACATTCGGCCGGGGCCGGGTGTCGTAGTGGTGTCGGAGTCACCACCTACGAGGAGGACATCATGAGCGCTCGGCTGGACTTTCAGAACACCGAGATCGGCGGCAAGGTCGTCAAGCAGCTGTTCGGCGCGAGCAAGGCGATCGCGGCGTCGCCACTGCCGCACACCACGGCGCACCTCGTCGAGATCCGGGCCAGCCAGATCAACGGCTGTGGGTTCTGCGTCGACATGCACACCAAGGACGCCGCGCACCAGGGCGAGACCGCGACCCGGCTGAACCTGATCGCCGTCTGGCGCGAGGCCACCGTCTTCACCGAGGCCGAGCGGGCCGCCCTGGAGCTGGCCGAGCAGGGCACCCGGATCGCGGACACGGCCGGCGGCGTCCCGGACGAGGTGTGGGCGAACGCGGCCAAGCACTTCGACGAGGAGCAGCTCGGGGCGCTGGTGGCGTTGATCGCGCTGATCAACACCTGGAACCGGCTGAGCGTCGTGACGCTGCGGCCGGCCGGGGACTACGTGCCCGGTCAGTACAGCTGAGCAGCGGCGCGGCGGGGGAATCGCGGCACCGGTGGGTTCGGCGCGATTCCCCCGGTGGTCAGGGGCTCTCCGCGCCGAGCGTGGTGGTCAGGACGGAGCGGACCTGGTCCAGGAGGTCGGCCGAGGCGAACGGCTTGTGCAACAGCGCGGTGCCACCGGCCTGCTCGACGCAGGTGTCGCCGGGCATGAGCACGCCGCTGATGCAGATGACCGGTACCCGCGCGGTCGCCGGATGGGCCCGGATCTGCGCACAGAGCGCGAGTCCGTCGGTCTCCGGCATGTCGATGTCGCTGATCACCAGGTCCGGGGAGTAGTTGAGCACGGCCTGCCAGCCTTCCGCGCCGTCGCCGGCGGGGATGGTCGTGTGTCCGGCCTTGCGCAGGAGCAGCGCGGAGATCTCGCGGATGTCCGGGTCATCCTCAGCTATGACAATGGTCGCCACGGCGTCTCGATGCCCAGCTCAACCGCGTTTTAACGTCCGACCTTGTACCGGCCGGTAGCAACGCGGGGCCGCCGGCACCGGCCCGGCCGCTGCCGCCCCGGGTCGTGCCGGGGCTCCCGGATGGGTTCGCGGTCACCGGCGAGCGGCGACCGTCGCAGGTCAGGCCGGGACTCTTGAGTGCGTCCGCGGTCACCGGCGGGTGGCGGCGGACCGGAGGCGGGTGGCCAGGGTGGTGAGTTCGGTGCGGAGGGCGTCCGGGGTCTCGACGGTGAAGTCGCAGCCCAGGCCGGCCAGCAGGCGGGCCATGCCGTCCAGGCGTTCGGCGCGGGCGGTCAGGCGGACGTCGTCGCCGGCGCGGGCCAGGGTGGCGGCGGTGGGCGGGATCTGGCGGCGCAGCTCGTCCAGGTCGGCGTGCAGGAGCACGGACACCTCGTGGCGCCAGGCGGCGGTGGCCAGGCCGGCGGCGACCTGGGCGGCCGGGTCGAAGCCGGGTGGGACCTCGAACGTGCCGGGCAGGACCCGGGGGTCGCTGACCCGGTCGAGGCGGAAGGTGCGCACCGCGGCGCGGTCGTGATCACGACCGGTCACGAACCATTTTCCGGCGTGGAAGACCAGGCCGAAGGGGTCCAGGCGGCGCTCGGCCGGCTCGGCGGCGGGCTTGACGGTTGCCTTGGCGGCGGGCTCGACTGGCTCGGCGGCGGGCTTGGCGCTGGCCTTGGCGGCGGGCTCGGTTGGCTCGGCGGTGGGTTTGGCGGTGGGTTTGGCGTAGGTGAAGGCGATCGGGGACCGGTCGCGGGCCGCGGCGGCCATCGTCAGCAGCGTCTCGGTGGCCGGCGGCCGGTCGCGGGGCGGCGGGGCCGTGGCCGGCTGCCGGTCGCGGGCCGGGGCGGCAGCCGGCGCTGGGCGGGTGGTGGCGAACTCGAGGGTGGCCAGCAGCGCGTCCGTGCGGGCGCGCAACGTGGCCGGCAGCACCCGCTGGATCTTGGCGAGCGCGGTCTCCCCGGCCGCCGCGGTCGTCGCCAGGCCGGTGCGCCGCCCGGCGATCAGGCCGAGCAGCACCGCGAGGGTCTCCTCGTCGGTCAGCATCAGCGGTGGCAGCCGGTAACCGGGGGCGAGCGCGTACCCGCCATACCGCCCGCGCCGGCCCTCGACCGGGATGCCCAGGTCGGCGAGGTGCGCGGCATACCGCCGGACGGTGCGCTCGTCGACTCCCAGCCGGGCGGCGAGGTGACCGACGGTGACACCCGCGGGGGCGGCCTGGAGCAACTCCAGGAGCCCGAGCACCTTTCCGAGCGACTGTGGCATGGGCCACACCTTATACCGGGCGGAACCTGCCCGGTATCCCGCCTACCGTGGCCCGCATGACGACATATGTGCTGGTCCCGGGGTTCTGGCTGGGCGGTTGGGCATGGGAGGCGGTCGCCTCACCGCTCAAAGATCAGGGCCACGACGTACGACCGGTATCCCTCGACCTCGACCCGGGAACCGGGGTCGCGGACCACGTCGACCAGCTCACCGGGCTGCTGACCACGCTGGACGACGTGGTGCTGGTCGGGCACAGCTACGGCGGGCTGATCATCACGGCGGCCGCCGACCGGGTGCCGTCCCGGGTCGCCCGGCTGGTCTACGTCGACTCGGGCCCGATGCCGGACGGCATGTCCCAGGCCGACTTCGACGGGTCGCGACCGGAGCCGGTGGACGGCATGCTGCCGGTGCCCGACGAGGCGCCACCGTCGGCGACCGGGTTCGACTGGTCGGTCGTCCGGGAGCGGGGGCGGCCGCAGCCGGTCGCGACGGCCACCGATCCGGTGCGGCACGGCGGGGCGTGGCGGGGCATCCCCCGTACCGGAATCCTTTGCTCTTTCCCCGAGACGCAGCTGCGTGAGCTGGCCGCGACCGTGCCCGCCTTCGGCCTGATGGCCGGCGACGGCTGGACCTACCATGAGATCAGAACCGGACACTGGCCGATGTTCTCCGAGCCGGCCGAGCTCGCCCGCCGGCTGGCCTTGACACCGGCGTGAACGTTTAGCGTGACCCGCATGCGATTCGCGATCAGCTACAGCACGGGGTCGTTCGGGGTGGATCCGGACCATCTGGTGGCCTACGCGCGGCATGCCGAGGCGTGCGGGTTCGAGGGCCTCTACCTGCCGGAGCACATCGTGCTGTACCCGGGAGCGACGCTCGGGGCGATGCCGATCCCGGCGTCGCTGCCGCTGGTGGATCCGCTGGACGCGCTGAGCTTCGTGGCGGCGGCGACCAGCCGGCTGCTGCTCGGGACCGGGGTGCTGCTGCTGCCCTACCAGCACCCGGTGGTGCTGGCGAAGCGCCTGGCCACCATCGACGTGCTGTCGAAGGGCCGGATGCGGCTGGTCACGGTCGGGCTGGGCAGCCTGCCGGGCGAGGCCGCGGCGGTCGGCGTCGACTTCGCGTCCCGCGGGCGGCGCGCCGACGAGGCGATCGACGTGCTGCGGCTGCTCTGGTCCGGCGGCGCGGAGGGGGTGGGGTTCCACGGCGAGTTCTTCGACTTCGACGCGCTGTGCAGCTTCCCGCAGCCGCTCGCGCCGCTGCCGATCCACGTCGGCGGATCGAGCCGCGCCGCCGCCCGCCGCGCCGGCCGGCGCGGGGACGGCTTCTTCCCGGGCGGGATGCTGCTGCCCGACGAACGCGCCGCCCAACTCGCCCTGGCCCGATCCGAAGCGGTCACGGCCGGGCGCGATCCGGGCGCGCTGGAGTACACCCGGTGGGGCTCGATCACGATGTCCGCGGAGCGCGCCGAGGCCCTGGCCGCCGAGGGCGTGACACGGGTCGTGGTGAGCGCGACCGCTGATGACCCCGCCGAGCAGCACGCCCAGATGTCCGCCTTCGCCGGCCGCCTGATCCGCTGACCCGAATCCGGTCGCCCCCGATGCGGCTCGCGCGGCCGTCGAGAACATCCTGCCGAGCGCTGGGCTTCACGACGTACGGGAAATGGGCCTCTCTGGTTTTGATCTTGAAGAGGCCGAAGGCCGTGCTCGGGGCGAGGTGGCGTGATTGGGCAGGCGGAATGCGGGTAGCTCGTCGGGGTGACCGAGATTACTGCTGAGGTTCTGATCGAGCGGCTCGCCGCCTGGGGCGTCGACACCGTGTTCGGCCTGCCCGGGGACGGGATCAACGGGATCATGGAGGGTCTGCGCCGGCACGCGGACAAGATCCGGTTCGTGCTGGTGCACCATGAGGAGGCGGCCGCGTTCATGGCGACCGGCTACGCCAAGGCGACCGGGAAGATCGGGGTCTGCCTGGCCACCTCCGGGCCCGGCGGGATCCATCTGGCGAACGGGCTCTACGACGCGAAGCTGGACCACGTGCCGGTGCTGGCGATCACCGGGCTGCAGGAGAGCAGTGTGCTCGGCACCGCCTACCAGCAGGAGGTGGCGCTGGACCGGCTCTTCGAGGACGTCGCCGAGTACAACCAGGTGATCATGAATCCGGCGCAGGTGCCGGCGGTGGTGGACATCGCGATCCGGACCGCGTACGCGCGCCGGGGCGTGGCCCACCTGACCATTCCGAACGACATCCAGATCGCGCCGGCCCACGCGGATCCGTATCAGACGGTCGCGCCGGTGCGATCGCCGGCGACCGCACCGATCTACCTGGCGCCGGACGTCCGGCCGCGCGACGAGGACCTGCGCCGGGCCGCCGACGTGCTGAACGCGGGCTCGAAGGTGGCGATCCTGGCCGGGATCGGCGCGCGGGGCGCCGGCGCGCTGGTCGAGGAGGTGGCGGCGCGGCTGGACGCGCCGATCGTGAAGTCGCTGCTCGGGAAGATGGTGGTGGCCGACGACTCACCGTACGTGATCGGTGGTCTCGGGCTGCTCGGCACCAGGCCGAGTGAGGAGCTGATGGAGGAGGCCGACACGCTCCTGATGCTGGGGACGAACTTCCCGTACACGAAGTTCCTTCCGGAGCCCGGAAAGGCGCGGGTCGTCCAGGTCGACATCGATGCCACCCGGGCCGGCACGCGCATTCCGACCGAGGTGCCGCTGGTCGGCGACGTCGGCGCGACCCTGACCGCGCTGCTGCCGTTGCTGGAGCCGAAGAAGGGCGACCTGCTGCGGGAGTACCGGGCGAAGTTCGCGGACTGGAAGGCCGCGATGGCCGCGCTGGAATCGTCGGACCGGGATCCGATCGCCCCGCAATATCTCGCGCACCGGTTGGACCTGCAGTGCGCCGACGACGCGATCATGGCGTGCGATTCCGGCACCATCGCGACCTGGGCGGCGCGGCACTGGCAGATCCGCGGGAATCGCGAGTTCTATCTGTCCGGGACGCTGGCCAGCATGGCGCCGGGGCTGCCCTATGCGATGGCGATGCAGCACGCGTATCCGGGGCGGCAGGTGATCGCCTATGTCGGGGACGGCGGTTTCGCGATGCTGATGGCCGAATTCCACACCGCGGTCCGCTATCGGCTGCCGATCAAGGTGGTCATCAACAACAACAATTCGCTCGGGCAGATCCTCTGGGAGCAGATGGTGCTCGGCTATCCCGAGCACGGGGTCCGCTTCGGGGAACCGCTGCCGGACTATGCCGGCTGGGCTTCCGGTTGCGGTGCTTTCGGGGTACGGATCGACAAGTCCGCCGACCTCCCGAACGCCCTGGCGGAGGCGCTCGCGTACCCCGGCCCGGCCCTGCTGGACGTCGCGGTGAACCCGGACGAGCCGCCACTGCCCGGGAAGGTCTCCTACGACCAGGCGAAGAAGTTCGCCGCCTCGTGGCTGAAGGGCCAGCCGCACCAGGCGGCGATCGCGACCACCCTGTTCAAGGACAAGATCCAGCAGCTGAAGGGTTAGTTGCAGCTGCTCCCGACATCCAGCGAGTGGGCCGAGTCGAGCGCCGCCTCCGGGTCCTCGGTGGCGCCGGTCTGCTCGGGGTCGGTCGAGACGCCCGGCCGGAGCAGGCCCTTCTTCGACGCCTCGCAGTCCATCCAGGCGGTGTACCCGCTGGACTCCCGGATCCACAGGCCCTTGTCGGCCGCGGCCAGGTTCTTCGCGCTCGGCAGCTGCCAGGTGATCTCGTCGTGCACGGCCGCGATGCGGGGGTAGCCGCCGATGAACGCGTACACCCAGAGGAAGTTCGTCTTGACCTGCAGGGTCGGCACGCCACCGCTCTGCACCGAGGTGAACGTCACCGTGCCGTTGACCCGGGGCTGCTCGGCCGGGTCCAGCTTCACGGCCGGATCGATGTAGGTGGCGAGCGTCATCTGCCCGCCGTCCTTGAACGCCGGCTCGAGGTGGGACCGGCTGGACGGCGCGACCAGGCCGAGGAACACCGACGGCTCGTGCTGGACCAGCATCCGCTGGTCCAGCCGGCCGGCGATCATCGCGGCGCGCACGTCCGCCAGGCCGGCCCGCACCTCGGCGACGGTGAAGCCGGGGACCGCCTTCGCGGCCGGCATGACCAGCCCGGCCTCGCCCTTCGCGTAGTTGCCGGCCGGGGTGCCCGCGAACGGGCCGGCGTTCGCCGCGCTCGGCGCCGGTGTGCCGGTCCGCTTGGCCGGAAGTCCGGAGTAGCCGCTCGGCGCCGGGTAGGCCGCGTCCGCGGCGTTGCCCTCCGGCCCGGCGTTCATCCGGTGGAAGACGGCCACCGCCACCAGGATCGCGACGATCGCGATGCCGGCGATCTCCATCGGACCGATCGCCCGTTTGCCCTGACCCATGTTTTCCGCCCCCGCAGCAAGATGATCATGGATCATAGGGCTCCCCCCCGGACATTCACCAGGTGCTCCGTGCCCAGGCCGGGTGAACAGCGGACGAGCAGCCCGGTAGCGTCAGCACGGTGCTGATCCGGTTCGGGGTGCTCGGCCCGGTGACCGCCGAGGACGCGGACGGCCGCCCGATCCCGCTCAAGGGGCCGATGCACCGCGCCGTGCTGGGCCGGCTCCTGGTCGCCCGGGGCCGCGTCGTTCCGGTCACCGATCTCGTCGACGACCTGTGGGTTTCGCCTCCGGCGAAAGCGATTGCGACGGTACGGACGTTTGTCGCCGCCCTGCGCCGTGCCGTCGAACCCGACCGGCCGCCCCGCGCGCCGGCGCGACTGCTGGTCAGCCGGGGCTCGGGTTACGCCCTGGCGGCCACCCCCGACCAGGTCGACGCGTGGCGGTTCGAGCAGGTGGTCGGCGCGACGGCGACGCTCGCCGCACTGGACCGGGCGCTCGGGTGGTGGCGCGGGCCGGCGTACGCGGACTTCCCGGACGCCGCGTGGCCGCGCGCCGAACGGTCCCGGCTCACCGAGCTGCGCCTGCGCGCGGTCGAGCTGCGCGCCGAGACGCTGCTGGACCTGGGCCGCCCCGCGGACGCGGTGCCGGACCTCGACGAGCACGTGACCGCGCACCCCTGGCGCGAGCCGGGGTGGCGGCTGCTCGCCCTGGCGCTGTACCGCGCGGGCCGGCAGGGCGACGCGCTGGCGGTGCTGCGGCGGGCCCGGGAGCTGCTCGCCGGGCAGCTCGGCGTGGAGCCGGGCGCCGAGCTGCGCGCCCTCGAAATCGACGTGCTGCGCCAGGAACCCCGCCTGGATCACCTGTCCGAATCGGTCTTCACGCACGCCGCCACGGCCTACGAGCGGCTGGTGCCGAGCGGCTCGCGGGGCCGGCTGGAGTCCGCGGTCGGGCTGCTGCGCAACCTCGCGGTGACCGGCCCGGACGGTCTGGAGGTGGCCCGGGAGCAGCGGGCCGCGGCGGTCCGGGCAGCCGAGCAGCTCGGCGACCCGGAGCTGACCGCGCGGGTGATCGGCGCCTACGACGTACCGGCGATCTGGACCCGGGCCGACGACCCGGCGCAGTCCGCGGAGATCGTCGCCGCGGCCGAGCGGGCGCTCGCCGTGCTGCCGGCCGCCGGGCACGACGCGGCCCGGGTCCGGCTCCTCGCCACGATCGCGGTCGAGTCGCGCGGCACCCGGGACCCGCGGCCGGGCGAGTGCGCCCGGCGGGCCGAGGCGATCGCCCGGGACCTGGACGACCCGGCGCTGCTGGCGTTCGCGCTGAACGGCACGTTCATGCAGAGCTGCCACCGGACCGGGAACTCCGCGGGCCGGGACGCGATCGGCGCCGAGCTGGTCGCCCTGTCCGCCCGGCACGGGCTGGTCACCGCGGAGATCCTGGGGCACCTGATCCGGTTGCAGGCGGCGAGCGCGACCGGCCGGTTCGACGACGGGGACCGGCACGCGGCGGCGGCCGACCGGCTGGCCGAGCGGCACGAGCTGCCGCTCGCGACGGTGTTCACCGAGTGGTACCGGGCGCTGCGGGCGGACCTGACCGGGGCGGTCTCCGACGATCCGTATCGGACAGCGGCCGAGCGGCTGGACGGGGCCGGGATGCCCGGGGTGCGGGCCGGGCTGCTGCCGCTGGCGCGGCTGGGCCGGCGGCTGCGGCTCGGCCTGCCGGTGCTCTACGAGGACGCCTGGGGGCCCTATGCGATGTGGGCGCGCCTGGTGACCCGGCCGGGCGAGACCGTGCTGGCCGACGTCCCGGACCCGCCGGCCGACCTGCTCGCCGAGGCGTTGTGGTGCCTGTTCGCGCGGGCCGCGACGCTGGCCGGCGACCGGGTGGCGATGGCCCGGGCCCGGGCCGCGCTCGCCCCGGCCGCGGCGGAGTGGGCCGGCGCGGCCAGCGGACTGCTCACCGTCGGCCGGGTCGCCGACTACCTGGCCGCGATGTGAGAGGTCACGCGTCGTCCCAGTCGGCCAGATCGTCGATCTCGGTCACCCGATCGCCGGCGAAGACCACCAGCAGGCCCAGTTCGGTGGGGGCGGGCGCCTCGGTGAACCGCACCTCCCAGTTCTCCCCGGACCGGAACGTCATCTCCGGATCCCAGTGCCCGGGGTCGCCGGTCAGCCCGGCGGCCCCGGCCGCGACGGCCAGGAGACGATCGGCGTCCGCACAGATCCGGTCGATGAACGCGACATCGATCGCCGTCATCGGCTCGTCGTCGAGGATGACGTTCACCGGAACCCCGGACTCGTCACCCAGGCGTCCCGACCAGCACAGGATTCCGTCCGGAGCGTCCGGGACCACACGCATTCCCACCACGAGCCGTAGCGCGGGAGTGTCCATCCCGTCATCCTGCTCCCGAACGGAACCGGCGGAAACGGGCGTCTACAGCGTGCCGGCGAAGTCGTCCACCGCGGCGGTGACCTGGCGCAGGATCTCCACCGAGCTCACCGGGTCACCGGTGATCTCCAGGCCGTGATCGGCACCCTCCGCCTCGTAGAACGGGCGGCGCAGCCCCCGGACCACCGCCGGGTCCCAGGCCGGGTCGGCCGTGCCGCCGGCCAGCAGGAACGGGGCCGGGCTGCGGTGCAGATCGGCCGGCAGCTCGGGCAGGCGCAGGATCGGGGTCAGCCAGACCGCGGGCAGGCCCCGGTCCGCGGCGTGGGCGGCCGCGAAGCAGCCCATCGACTTGCCGACCAGCGCGATCCGCGGGTCGGTCTCCCGCGCCAGCACCCGGCCCAGATGGTCGTGCACGTAGGACCGCAACTGCCGGTTCCACAGGTCCGGATCGTCACCCCGGTGCGGCAGCAGCGACGGCCAGCGGACCTCCCGGACCGTCCAGCCGTGCTTCGCGAACACCTCGCCGGCGAAGTGCAGCAGCGGCCGCTCGGCGGAGTAGCTGTGACCGGGGATCAACAGGACGACCGACATCCAGTGATGATATTCAATCGACACACCGGCCGCGCCCGTCATGTTTCCCGTCCCGTCGATGGGCACATCGCCCGTCATGTTTTCGCTCGCCGTCGATGGGCACATCGACAGGAGTACGACGAGACGACAGGAGGTCGCCCGAGATGGCCGGCAAGGAACACGACGTGAATCGCAGCGCGCGGAGCGGACGCTTCGTCAAGGAGTCCACCACCGCGCGGCAGCCCAAGACCACGACCACCGAGCACGTGGGCAAGAGCCGCGGTGACCACGAGGTGCACCGCAGCACGGCGACCGGACGCTTCGTCAAGAAGACCACGACGGAGCTGCATCCGTCGACGACGGAGACCCAGCGGGTCTGACGTTCCCGGAGCCGCCGCCCTCAGCCGGGCGGCGACTCCGTGTCACCGGCAGCAGGGTGCCGTGGCGATCGCGACCACGATGAAACCCCGCGCCGAGCGTGCACACCTGAGTGCGCGGCTCCGGCGGGGCCTCCCGGTCCCGGGTGGTGAACAGGCCCGCCACCACGAAGAGGCCAGGCGCCCTCGTCGGCGAGGCGGGCACAGACCGCGGCCGCCGGATAGCGCGCCAGAATCGTGCCGCCATTCCGGCCCGGCAGTGTGCCCGGTCGGGTTTGCGCACGCCGAACCCGGGAATTGCGAGAAACCGAGTCCATCGGTGAAGGAGTGATGAGAAATGCCACCGCGCAAGCGAGCGACAGCCACCACCGCCACGAGCCCGAGCTACACGGTGCCCGGGGTCAAGCCCGACGTCGCGGGTGAGGTCATCGCGGTGCTGCAGGAGCGGCTCAACGCGCTCAACGATCTCGCGCTGACGCTCAAACACGTGCACTGGAATGTGGTCGGCCCACATTTCATCGCCGTGCACCAGATGCTCGACCCGCAGGTCGACTCGGTCCGCGAAATGGTGGACGCGATCGCCGAGCGGATCGCCACGCTGGGCGGATCCCCGGTCGGCACGCCGGGCGCACTGGTCGCCCATCGCACCTGGGACGACTACTCGATCGGCCGGGCCGACACGAACTCGCACCTGGCCGCGCTGGACATCGTCTACAGCGGCGTGATCGAGTCGCACCGGGCGGCGATCGAGAAGACCGACGAGCCGGATCCGGTGACGCAGGATCTGCTGATCGGCCAGGCGGGCAAGCTGGAGCAGTATCACTGGTTCGTCCGGGCCCACCTGGAGAACGCTCAGGGGGTGCTGTCGACGGCCGGCGTGCACGACGAGAAAACCGCCGCCAAACGCGGCAAGCGCTGATTTCCGCCTTTTCTCGCGCTTTCCTGCGGGATTTTCGGCACGCTTTCCAACACGCTTTTCCTGCACGCTTTTCCTGCACGCTTTTCCTGCACGCGAAAGGCCGCCGGTGGTTCCGGCGGCCTTTTTCGCCGTACGGCGGTGGCCACCGCCCCCGGTCCTCGGGCGCGGGTCGGCACCCACTCCAGCCCCCCGCTCCCGGCCTCGGACGCGGGTCGGCGCCCGCTCCAGCCTGCGGTCCCGGCCACGGACGCGGGATTGGCGCCCGCTCCGGCTGCGGCGCCCGGCCCGGGTGGGTCGGGCGCCCCGGCGTGCGCGAGGTCAGCGCTTCTCGCAGGCGATGCCGTCCTTGTCCCGGTCGGACTTCTTGTTCGCCTGGTAGAGCGCGTTCGACACCTTGAAGTTGGTGACCTTCTTCGTGGTGCCCCGAACCTTGTCCTTGGCGCCCTTCTTGCCCACGCCGTGCTTGTACACCTTGTTCAGGGCGGTGCAGTTCTTGTACGTCTTCGCCGCCGCCTGGGCCGGGGTGACGGTGACGGCCGTGGCGCCCGCGAACGCGAGCGCGCCGACCAGCAGACCTCGCGCGATCTTGTCGAGCATGGAACTCCGAATCTTCGGTGGAAGGTGGAAACCGGACGTTACGGCCGGGGGAACCGGGGCGGCCATCGGTCGTTCCAGCCGACAACTCGGCCGCTTCGCCGGTCCCGGTGCCCGAAGCGCGGAACCTCCGGCGCGTCGCATGGACAACGACCGCCGCGGCGGT
Source organism: Actinoplanes sp. L3-i22 (assembly GCF_019704555.1). Classification (NCBI taxonomy): domain Bacteria; kingdom Bacillati; phylum Actinomycetota; class Actinomycetes; order Micromonosporales; family Micromonosporaceae; genus Actinoplanes; species Actinoplanes sp. L3-i22. Next base: position 3,861,558 of record NZ_AP024745.1, on the reverse strand, counting down.
GCACGGCCGCGCTCCCGGTAGCGCCGGATGGGCTCCGGGCTGCGGGGCGGCGGCTACCGCCGTACCGGGAAATGGGTGAAGCCTGCCCGAAGCGGACCTCGCGCCGCGTGCCGGCCGGACCGGCCCTCGCGTCGCGTGCCGGCCGGATCTGCGTCGCGTGCCGGCCGGAGCGGACCTCGCGTCGCGTGCCGGCCGGATCTGCGTCGCGTGCGGCCGGAGCGGACCTCGGGTTGTCAGGTGACCGGGTCGCCCCACTCGGTCTCGCCGGTGGCGGTGACCGCGAGGTGGACGAACGTGCTGTCGTCGGTGGCGCCGTGCCAGTGCGGGACGCCGGGCTCGACGTGCACCCAGTCGCCCGGGCCGAGGACGATCGGCTCCGCCAGGCCCTCCCATTGGATCAGTCCGCGGCCGGAGACCACGACCAGCGCCTGCTCACCGGTGTGGACGTGCCAGTGGGAGCGGCCGCCCGGCGCGTACGAGAAGCGGTTGCCGCGCAGGCCGTCGGGCCGTTGCCGGGCGAGGATGTCGGCCTGCCAGACGCCGCCGTCGAACTTGTCCGGGGAGGCCGCCGCGGACGGTGCCGACACCTCCGGGACGACCTTGAAGTAGGAGCTCATGCCCCTATTCTCCGGCCGGCGAGGACGACCGGCGGCCGGCGCGGGGAACCTGCGGGGTGCCGCTCTCCGCAGGCCGCCGGGGCCCGCGGGGGCCGGCCGGAGCGCGGGTAGCCGGGAACCCCCTGGACAGCGGCCGGAGTCGGCCGTCGAGAGCCGCCGGGAACTGCAACAAAATGCAAACGGCGAAGTTTCTTGTGTGTTAATCGACGTCCTCCTATGCTCGGCAGAGAACCATAGGAAAGCGCTTTCCTGCACCCCATCCCCAAGGAGCGCCGATCATGAGGAAAACCCGATTCATCGCCGTCGCGGGCACCGCGGTAGCCGCGGGCGCCATCGCCATCGCCCTGCCACTCCCCCAGGCGTCCGCCGCGGTCGCCGGCTCGGCCAGCGGCTTCGCCACCCAGAACGGCGGCACCACCGGCGGCGCCGGCGGGACGACCGTCCGGGCGACCACCGGCACCCAGATCCACCAGGCCCTGTGCGGCCGGGCCAGTGCCAGCACGCCGATCATCATCGAGGTCACCGGCACGATCAACCACGGCAACACGACGAAGGTCTCCGGCGACAGCTGCAACACCGCCGCCGACAAGATCGAGCTGAAGGACATCTCGAACGTCACGATCGTCGGCGTCGGCGGCGCCGTCTTCGACCAGCTGGGCATCCACCTCCGGAACGCCAGCAACATCATCATCCAGAACGTGACGGTCCAGAACGTGAAGAAGTCCGGCTCCCCGACGTCGAACGGCGGCGACGCGATCGGCATGGAGACCGACGTGCACAACGTCTGGGTCGACCACGCCACGCTGATCGCCTCGGGCGGCGAGGACGCCGGTTACGACGGCCTGTTCGACATGAAGGACAACACGAATTACGTCACGTTGTCCTACAGCATCCTGCGGAACTCCGGCCGCGGCGGGCTGGTCGGCTCGAGCGACAGCGACCTCGCCAACGGGCCGATCACGTTCCACCACAACTGGTACGAGAACATCGACTCCCGCACGCCGCTGCTGCGTGGCGCGACCGCGCACATCTACAACAACTACTACCACAGCCTCAACGAGTCCGGGATCAACCCGCGGGCCGGCGGCAAGGCGAAGGTCGACAACAACTACTTCCAGGACTCGAAGGACGTGCTCGGCACGTTCTACACCGACCTGCCCGGTTACTGGCAGGTCAGCGGGAACACGTTCGACAACGTGACCTGGTCGGCGCCGGGCACGGACACCAACCCGGCCGGCCCGAACCCGGTCTCCAACACGACCGTGAGCATCCCGTACTCGTACACCCTGGACGGCACCTCCTGCGTGCCGGCCGTGGTCAAGGCGACCGCCGGCGCGGACACCGGCCTGAAGACGTCGACCGGGACGTGCGCGACCACCACGAGCAGCCCGAGCCCGACGACGTCGAGCAGCCCGACGCCCAGCACGCCGAGCAGCCCGACCCCGACCACGTCGCAGCCGACCGGCACCAACCTGAGCCTGGCCTCCGGCGCGGGAGCGGACGGCTCCAGCAAGGCGAGCGGCACGAGCTACGGCAACGTCAAGGACGGCAGCCTGAGCACGTACTGGTCACCGAGCGGCACCACCGGCGACATCTCGATCAAGTGGGGCTCGGCCACCACGGTCTCCCGCATCAACATCCGCGAGATCACCTCCGGCGTGATCGGCGCCTACCAGGTCCTCAACGGCGCCACCGGCACCGTCCTGAAGTCCGGCACCGGCGCCGGCGTGATCACCTTCACCGCAACATCAACAACAAAGATCACCTTCAAAATCACCAGCGCTTCCGGTACGCCGCAGGTCGCCGAGTTCGAGACCTACGCCTCCTGACACCGGAGTCGGCGTCCGGCCCCCGCCGGACGCCGCCCCCGCCCTTCCCGATCCACCCACTCAGCCCAGGCCGATCCGCCCACCGAGCCGCAGCCCGCCCGCCGAGCCCAGCCCGACGCGCCCGCCGAGCCGCGGCCCGGCCGCCCGCTCAGCCCAGCCCGACGCGCCCACCGAGCCGCAGCCCGCCCGCCCGCTGAGCCCAGCCCGACGCGCACGCTGAGCCGCAGCCCGCCCGATGGGCCCGGCCCGTCCGCCCAGCCCAGGCCGCCCATCCAGGCGCGGCCCGCCCGCTCAGCCCAGGTCGGCCCGCTCAGCGGCGACGTCCCGATTACAGGTGCCGGGACAGGAACGCCTCGTCGAGGCCGTACCACCGGATGTTGCGGTGATCGCCCGGGTTGGCGTGCAGCGTCTTCTCCGCCGAGCCGAACGCGTCGAACAGGTCCAGCGCCGACTGCCGGTCCACGTGCTGGTCGTCCCACGGCAGCAGGAACTGCACCGGCACGGTGATCCTGCGCGCCGCCTCGATCAGCGACTCACCGACCACGAACCCGCCACCGAAGATCGCCGCCCGGATCCGGGGCTCGGCCGCGACCAGCGGAATCCCGATCCCGGTGCCGAGCGTGATCCCACCGCCGTACCCGATCGGCGCCTCCGGCCCGATCTCCGGAAGATCCTGAAAAACCTTCAAGATCAATTGCCATTCGGGTACGGCCTGCTCCGCCAGCGTCGCCCCGTAGCGGGCGCTCACCGACGCGACACCGGCGGAGTCCCCGTCCGTCATCGCCTGCCGCAGCTCGGCGCGGGCCTGATCGTCCACGGCCCGGCGCGGGCGATCGCCGTGCCCCGGCGCGTCGATCGCGACCACGCTGAAGCCCCACTTGACCACGTTGTCCCGGGCCCGGGCCACCTGGGCCGGCGTCTTCTTGTGCTGCCCGCCACCGTGACCCATCAGGACCAGCGGGGTGGGACCGCCGGCGACGGCCGGTGACCAGAGAACGCCGGGGATCTCGCCGACGATGAAGTCACGCTCGCGGACCCCGTCCGACGAGGAGTCGGCGAGGAAACGTACAGAATCCATGGTTTTGCCTTTCGGGGGTTGCCTTTGTCGAGGCGCTCCCCCGGCTTCAGACGCCGGCCGTGACGGAGCGAGGGAGCACCCACCTCGAAACATCGGTCATGGGTCTCACCTCCTCCGGTAGTGCCACGGCGAACCGAAGACTACCGCTCCTTCCGCGCCCTGTCGTGATCATTCCCCGTCGATCCCGAACTCGCCGCTGGTGACGTTGCCGGCCGCCCTCGGCCACGAACGCCTGGGTGACGGCCGGGCCGAGGCCGGCGCCGGTCACCACGATGTTCCGCCCGGTCAGATGGAGTTCCATGTCTGCTCCTCGCTCGCCGTCGTTGTGCCCGGAACGTTAGAGGGCCGCGGGAGCCCGCCGCTTCCTACCAAAGAACTAATCGCTCCACAGTCGAAGGACGGAAGCGCGGCGGGTGCCCGGACCGGCAGGATGAGGCTGTCACCAAGCGAAGGGAACGTCGATGTCCACAGTTGTCTTCATTCACGGGCTCTGGCTGCACTCCACCTCCTGGACCCCCTGGCAGGAGTTCTTCGAGGCGGCGGGCTACCGCACGCTCGCCCCCGAGTGGCCGGGCACGCCGGACACGGTCGCCGCGGCCCGGACCGATCCGGACTCGATCGCCGACCACGGCATCGACGATGTCACCCAGCACTACGCGCGGATCATCGAGGGTCTGGACGAGGCGCCGATCCTGATCGGTCACTCGTTCGGCGGCATGATCTCGGAGAAACTGCTCGGCCTGGGCCACGGCGCCGGCGCGGTGGCGATCGACGCCGCGCAGATCAAGGGCGTGCTGCCGCTGCCGCTGTCCGCGCTGCACTCGACGCTGCCGGTCTTCCGGAACCCGGCGAACCGGCACCGCGCGGTGTCGCTGACCGCCGAGCAGTTCCGGTACAGCTTCGGCAACACGCTGCCGGCCGAGGAGTCCGACGAGCTGCACGAGCGCTGGACGATCCCGGCGCCGGGCAAGCCGCTGTTCGAGGCCGCCGCGGCGAACTTCTCGCTGCACTCCCCCGCCGAGGTGAACACCGGCAACGAGGACCGCGGCCCGCTGCTGCTGATCGCCGGCGGCAAGGACCACACCGTCCCGGAGGTGATCACCCGCGCGACCGCCAAGCAGTACCGGAAGTCCTCGGCGGTCACCGACCTGATCCAGTTCGCCGACCGCGGTCACTCGCTGACGATTGACCACGGGTGGCGCGAGGTCGCCCAGACGTCCCTGGACTGGCTCAACAAGCAGGGCCTCGGCGCCGCCTGACCAGCCGGGCCGAGCCGAGCTGGGCTGGGCCGAGCTGGGAGGCGCGGAGGCGCGGAGGCGCGGAGGCGGGTCAGGACAGGAATTGGGTGATCAGGTGGTAGTAGTTCATCGAGATCATGGTGAGGAGTAGCGCTACGAAGACCGTGCTGATCAGGCCGTAGGCCAGGTAGACGCGGCGCCGGGCGGTGGAGACCGCCCGGTGGGCGGCGGGCAGTGGCATGCGGAACAGGACGTGGCCCATGTAGCGGAAGGCTCGGTCGCGCAGGTTGATCTCGCCCATCGCCGCTTCCATCGCGTGGTGACCGTCGGTCACCGGGAGCAGCGGGTTGAGGTTGTTGAAGATGACGAACAACTGCATACCCAGGAGCCAGCGCACGTCGCCGAAGCGGACCGGGTCGATGGCGATCAGCAGACCGGACAGGCCGGCCGCGGCCACGTCGATCAGCGGGCCGACCAGGGCCACCGCGCTGCGGCCGAAGCGGGAGCGGACGCGGTAGGCGTCGGTCCGGTCCACGTAGGTCAACGGGATCAGGAAGCAGAACAGCTTCACCCCGGCCTCCCGCACCGGCACGCCGAGTGCCTGGCAGACCGCGGCGTGGCCCATCTCGTGCACGGTGGCCTGGACCAGCAGCACGGCTACGGTGAGCAGCCAGGGCGGGCCGACGAAGTCGAGCGGGGCGGGCAGGGTCAGCGCCAGCGCGATGGTGACCACGGACGCCACCGCGGCCAGGAGCAGGAGCGAGGTGATCGTGCGGGGGAAGCGGGCCAGCACCATCGACGGCGGGCGCAGGATCCGGTTGAGGTGCCGGGCCGGGATCCGGATGCGCGGTGTGAGGCGGAAGAAGCGGGCGATGAACAGGTCCCGGCCACCCAGTGGTTCGGGCGGCACGGAGAGCACGCCGGCCGCCCGCAGATCGGTGAGAAATGACAACAGCACAGGGGCACGATCACGGACGCCTTCGGGGCCGCGCGAGCGACGGGCGGCGTCCAGCAGAGCGGTTCCGGTGCGGCTGCCGTCGAGCAGCGGGACCAGGCGCGCGCCGGTCGGGCTGATCCGGACGTAGGTGCCGGTCTCCGGGTCGAAGAGCAGCGGGTGCCCGTCGGCGCCGTCGATGAGGGTGACCTGGGGGGCCAGGGCGACAGGCCCTTCGAGCCAGTCAGTGGTGGTCATGGTCGCTTCCCGGAGAAAAAGCCGAAGAGATCGGAGGTGACGGGGCCGGCCCGGAGGCACGCCGGGTGGCGCACCCCCGTCGGAGGTGACGGGCCGGCCGGAGGCACGCCGGGTGGCGCACCCCCGGCCGAGTTCAGCTGCGCAGGGCGTCAGCGCGTCAGCTGCCGCTGGCGCACGAGACGCCGACGCAGCTGCTGCACGGGCGTCAGCGGCAGCTGGCGCACGAACCGCCGCTGCCACAGCCGCCGCACGGGCCACAGCCGCGGCACGGGCCGCAACCACGGCACGGGCCACAACCGCGGCACGGGCCACAGCCACGGCACGGGCCACAACCGCGGCACGGGCCGCAGCCGTTGCACCCGCCGGTTCCCAGCAGGGACGCGCTGACCACGATCGGCAGCTGCTCAGCGGTCAGGTCGTCCTCGAGCCAGAGGTCGAGTTCCTCGAAGACCTCGGGTCCATTCAGTTCAGTGTGCATGGCGACTCAGCTCCTTCGATGTGTCGTTGTCATGCGGATGCCGTCCGGCCAGTGGGCCTTCCGGCCGGGGCCCGGACGCCGGAAGCGCGGACCCCAGACTGTGGACCGGGCGTCAGGCCGTCGCGTCCGCCGCGGCGCGACCGGCGGCGAAGGCGAGCAGCGGGGCCCGGTGATAGCCGTCGGCGCCGGCGCGTTCGCGCAGCACGTGCGGCAGCAGGCCGGCGAAGACGGTGCCGACCAGGCGCAGGCGCAGGGCGGCCAGCCAGGCGGCGTGCCCGGCCGCGCCGCCGCGGGTCAGCAGGAGCCGGTGGCCGTGGCTGCCGTGCCGGTCGATCGCGCCGGCCAGGTTCCCGGTGATCAGCAGCAGCGCGGCCGCCTCGGCGAACTCCTCCTGCATGACCAGTTCGGCGGCCTCGGCCCCGGACGGCAGGTCGGCGACCCGGCGCAGCGCGCGCTGCTCGGGCAGGTAGCGGTAGAGCCCGGTGTCCACGCCGTCCACCCGCCAGGCCGCCAGGTAGAGCTCCAGCCCGAGCCCGGCCTGCTGCTCGCGCGGCCACGCCTCGACGTCCATCAGGTCGGCGGCCGCGCAGATCGCCGAGACCTCGGCGGTGGTCAGCGGGGTGGGCGCGTAGTCGCGGACGGCGACCCGGTCGGCCAGCACGTCGTCCAGCTCGGCGCGGGGCGGCGCCGGGTCGGGCAGCGCGATGACCGGCCCCTGATCGGAGACGGTCAGCAGGTGGGCGGGTGCCGGACGCAGCGGGCGGCGGGCCGCCGCCGCGTCGAGCCGGGTGTCGGCCAGCAGTCCGTCCAGCAACTGGTAGCGGTCCTCGTCGACGGTCGTGGTCATCGGATCCCCTTCAGGGCGACCACGGCGGTCACCGGCTCGGCCGCGGGGTCCAGCCGCAGCGCGTCGTAGATGGCGGTGTCGTCCCAGCGGTCGGCGAAGCGGCTGGTCATGCCGTGGGTGGCGGCGACCGCGGCGAGCTGGGCGAGCGCGACCCCGGCGTCGAGGCAGAGGATCCGGTACGCGAAGTCGTGGTACTTGGCGGCGACCACGTCGAGCGTGCCGGTGAGGACCAGCAGCGCGGACGGATCGGTGTCCTCGAGCTCCGGGCAGACCCCGGCCGAGGCAGCCCGGATCCGGCCCAGGCTGTGGTCGGCGCGCTGGTAGAAGTACCAGCCCGGATCCACCCCGGGGATGTCCCGGGCGAGCAGGTAGGCCTGCACCGAGCCGAGGTTCCCCCCGGTCGGCGACCACCGGCTGATCTGACCGGGACTGCCCTTGTCACCCAGGTCACGCAATCCCGCCGTACGGCGAAGAAGGTCTGACAGTGACCCGGCGCCCAGCGCGAGGCGCGCAGCGGCCTGATATTCCTTGTTGTAGCGCTGCAGTGCGTGGTTCGCGGGCCGGTAGTGCGCCTGGTGCTCCTTGGGGTTGAGCCATTCGCGGGGCGGGAACGCGACGGCCTGCTCGTAACGGTGCGCCAGCGGCGGCGTGTCCGATTCCGCCCGTGGGTCGGTGGGCAGGCAGTTCGGGCAGCCCGGCCGGCGGTAGGCGCCGACCGCCCGCTGCGACCACCCGGCGAGGTCGTAGACCGTGCAGACCTGCATCGACGCGACCTGGCCGACCCGGGACAGCAGGTGCACGACCTCGGTCGCGGCCAGCGCCGCCCACATCGCGGCCCGCGCCGGCGTCGGCTCGCCGGACAGTTCCGGACGACAGCGCGAGAAGCAGTCGTGGCAGCAGGTGTAGCGGGCGTCGAACAGTGGCCCGATCTCGGCGGTGTCCGTGCCGGCCGCGGTACGCAGCCAGCCGGTCCCGGCCGCGCGGCAGGCCGCGTCGACCTCGGCCATCGCGGCCGCGTCCCCGTTGTCGACGGCGACCAGGAAGTCCCCGACGGTCAGCGGCTCGCCGGTCCAGGCGTGCGCGTCGGCGCCGGCTCCGGCCAGCTCGGTGCGGAGCGTCGCGGCCAGCGGCCCGGTGCCGGCGACCAGCACCCGGGTCCGGGCGAGCCGTTCGCAGGCCTCGTCGCGGCTGCGGTTGACCCGGGTGGTGTCCAGGTTGCGGCCGAGGTATCCGGCGACCTCGGCCGGGATCACCTCGACGGGCGCGCCGACCGGCCCGTCCTGCAGCAACCCGCTCACGTAGAGCAGCGACACGCAGGCACGCAGCGTGCTCACCGGCACGCCGGGGATCACCTCGGCCAGCTCCTCGACGGTGCGGGTGCCGTCCAGGTGCGGCAGCAGCCGCGGGATCAGCTGGACCGCCGACCGGCCACGCAGGACCGTCTGCCGGTTGCCGGTGCCCGGGAACGCGACCCCGTCGACCAGCGGCACCTCGACCAGACCGGCCGCCAGGCAGGGCCGGACCGGCACGCTGAACTGGGGGTCGGCGGCGACGGCGTACGCCATGGTGGTTGCGGTCAACCGGCCCTCGGACCGGGTGGCCTCCTCGACCTGGATCATCGCCAGACTCCCTGCAGCATCTCGGGCAGCCGTTCGTACGACCGCGTCGTCTCGTCCCGCCCCAGCCCGCACCGGGGGCAGCCGTGCACGCCGACCGCCCGTCCGGTCCGTACCTGCTGGGTCGGCACCTCGATCTGGCGGACCCGGCCGGCCTCGGCCGCCGCGTCGGTCCGCAGCCGGTCCACCACGTCGGCCACGACGGCCGCCGCGAGCAGCGCCGTCGACGGCAGGTAGCCGTCCGGCCCGGACTCCGGGTGCGCGTCGTAGTGGTCGCCGATGGCCGCGCGGATCACCCGGGCGTTGTCGTGCTGCGCGAGCCGGCGGCGGTAGCAGTCGTGGCACGCGCCCAGGCCGGGGACGACGGCCGGGCCGATCTCCAGTTGCGGGTGGTCGAGGATCACCGGCAGCCAGGGCTGTCCGGTGCGGAACGACTCGTCGTCGAACTCGCGCTCCAGGCGCGGCGTTCGGCGCCAGGAGGCGAGCACTTTCACACTACGTACGGATAAATCGGTCTTGGTCTTTGAAAAGCCCGGCGCGTCGACGATCGAGACGTCGGTGCACAGGTCACGCAGCCGCTCGGCGACCGCGAACCCGAACGGACCGACCGGAGTGACGATCAGGTGGTACATGCTGGCTCCCGGTGACATCAGGCGAACGGCTGCGGCCATGAGTTGAGCTCGTGCTCCGCCCGGCTCGGGTGACCCATCCGGACCGGCGCCTCGTAGAGCCGGGGACTGCCGAGGAAGCGCGAGCGGTAGGTGAAGGAGAGCGGCAGCAGCCCGGGGATCACCGCGCGGACCACGGTCATCCCGACGCGCAGGGCCTCGTCCGGGGTCAGATCGACGAGGTACGAGTCCAGCCCGCTCGCGTCCAGCCGATCGAGCACCAGCCGCAGGTCCGCGGTCGAGTCGCCGGCGGTCAGCGTCGGCATCTCGGACAGCCGGCGCCGCGCCGGGCTGTTCAGCAGGAAGTCGAACGCGTCGGCCCGCTCCGGGGCGGCCATGTAGATCGCGCCGTCGGACACCCCGGTGAAGTCGTGCACGTCGTCCGGCGCCCGGTCACCCTGCAGGGCGATCCGCACCGACACCGTCTCGGAGATCGCCTTCGCGGCGGCGGCCTGCGGGTCGAGGCCGGTGGCGCAGGCGACGACGGTACGGCAGGTCGGGTGCTCGCGCGCGATCGAGACCGCGTACACGGTCGGGATCCCGAGGTCGGTGGTCGCGTCGAACAGCTCGACGGTCACGTCCCGGTCCGCGCACAGATCCAGGAAGCGCCGCAGCTGCGGCCCGACCACGTCGAGTTCGAGCCGCGGCAGGGCGAGCCGCTGCAGCCAGATCAGGCTGATCGCGTCGCGCTCGATCACCTCGCAGAGCGCGCCGCAGATCGCCCGCGCCGGGTCGTAATGCGCCGCCGCGCCGGTCGAGATCGGGTTGGTGATGCTTTCCGCCCCGTGCGCGGAAAAGTGCATGTAAACGAGGACCGCCGGAATCCAGGACAATTTCCGGGTACGCAGATTCATCCCCCGCACCCAGCGCATCTGCGCGGTTTTGTCGGGCACGGCGATCCCGCAGTGCGGGTCGGCGAGCTCGGTCGCCGACACCCGGGGCAGCGCGTCCAGGTCGAGCGCCTCGTCCCCGAGTTCCTCGGCGGACGCCCAGCGGATCTGCTTCTCGTCGAAGATGCAGTTGGCGTACCGTTCCAGCGCCTCGGCGATCCCGACGATCCGGGCGAGTTCCGGGTCCACCCCGGTCCCGGTGCCGTCGAGGCTGCCCAGGCACTCCGGCCCGCACAGGTTGGTGATCACCGTCGACACGTCGCCGAGGTCGGCGGAGAACACCTGCAGCGGCGGGTTCGACGGTTCGACCGCCAGCTGCGTGACGGTGGTTATCAGGCCGCCCAGTGGCGAGACCAGGTCCTGCAGCGTGCCGGTGGTCCGCCGCGCCGCCTCTGCGGCAACCGCACTCATCTCCGCGCACCCTCTCGGTCGTTGGCTCGGCGCCGGCCGGGGGTGGCCGGGCGCTCGGTTCGGCGCCGGCCGGGGGTGGCCTGACGCGCCCATAAGCCTGGACCGGAGAAAGCCCGCTTCGCTGGGGTTTACGGAAAATGCAGCCTGGGTACTTTTATGCACCTTTTGTTACGATGTAGAGACAGTAACCGGCCACCTATTCGGTCGTTCTGATCGGCCCGGTAGGCAATGCGGAGACCGCAATTCATCGGCCATTGCCGTGCCCATTCCCGGGCCGCAATCACTCCAGAGTGACCGTCACCTGGGTGATCGACTCGTCATCCAGAAGAGCATGCCGCAAGCCCGTCACCCGGCTCACCAGATCCCGCTCGCCGGTCGGCGTCACCCGCAGGTTGACCAGCAGCTGCGACGGCCCGACCCAGACCGCGTGCAGATCCCGGATCTCGGCCACCCAGTCCTCGGCCGCGACCCGCTCGCGGATCGGATCGAGCACGTCGGCCGGCGCCGACTCGTCCAGCAGCAGCCCCTTCGACCGTCGGGCCAGCAGGAACGCGACCCCGATCAGCAGCAGGCCGATCGTCATGCTGCCGACCGCGTCCCAACCGGCCCACCCGGTCACCGCGTGCAGGACCAGCGCGGCCAGCGCCACCGCCAGGCCGATCAGGGCCGCGGTGTCCTCCAGGAAGACGGTGGTCGCGCTCGGATCCGAGGAGTGCCGCAGGTGATGCCGCATCGACCGGTCCTGCTCGCGGGCCTCCTCGCGCAGCTGCTTGTGCGCGGTGTACCAGGAGTAGCTCTCGAACCCGGCGGCCACCACGAGCACACCGACACCGACCCAGAGCGACTCGACCGGCTCCGGGTTCATCAGGCTGCGCACCCCCTCGCCGATCGACAGCACGCCGCCGACCAGGAAGATGCCCAGCGCGGCCAGGAACGTCCAGAAGTACCGCTCCTGCCCGTACCCGAAGGGATGCCGCGCATCCGGCCCCTTCCGCGACTTCCGCAGGCCGACCAGCAACAACACCTCGTTGCCGGTGTCCGCGACCGAGTGCGCGGCCTCCGCCCACATCGACGCGGACCCGGTCAGGAACCCGGCGACGATCTTCGCGATCGCGATGGCCAGGTTGGCGGACACCGCCACGATCACCGTCCAGGCGCTGCCTTTTTCCTTATTACCTTCTTCTTCGGTACGGCCGTCGCCCGCGCTGTTGTCCACGAGTGCGCCGATACCCGGCCCACCGGAAGCGCACACTTGCCGATCAGACGCGCTCCACGTGAATGCCGCCGACCAGCCCGAACGCCCGCACCTTCACGACGATCTCGTCCCCACCGGTGACCGGCGCCGCGTTCCGCACCGGGCCGAAGATCCGGAACCCCTCGGGCACCACGCTCACCCCGGCCGGGACCTGCAACGACACCCCACCGACCAGGCTGAACTTGGTGATCCAGTACGGCTCCCCGGGCACCAGGCCGGCCCCGCTGAGGTCCAGGTTGAGCCCGCCGACCGTGCCCACGAACCGCATGTCACGCGGCATCTTCCAGCCGCCGCGGCGCTTGAGCCCACCGAAGAGTGAGACGTACCAGGCTGCCCCGTCCCGGCCACTGAACGCCGGCGAATCCGTGTGATCCATACCCACGACACTATGGACGACCATCGCTGTCCCCCGAGGCTGATCGTCACGCCCCGTCGATGACATCTGTCATCCCGGGACGCACATGCCGCTCTCCGGGAGCAAGATCCTCTCGCCGACGTTCTGACCAGCCGATGAGCAGGGTCGAATGCCGAGGTCCAGGCCGTCACGGCGGTTGGGCCGGGACATGAGATGCGTGGCGAGATGAGCTCCTTTCCGGCCGGTGCGGACGCGAGGCCGACGACCTCGGCGTACCTCGTCACCCCAGGAACAGGCGTCGGTTCGATCATGCTGGGACAGGACCGCGACGAGGTCCGGCGCCAGCTGAACGATGGCCTCAGTTGGCTGCACACGGCCGGCTCCCGAGAATCGGCGGAGGACCAATTCTTCGAGGGCCGTCTGGTGGTCCAGTACGGCCCCGACCTCCGGGCCAACCGCATCTTCGTGACCTTCGGGGGCGACGTTCTGCTGGACGGAATCAACCCGATCCCCGCCTATCCGCTGACGATCGAGGACCTACGCCCACTGCTGGCGCACGCCGGTCACCGGTTGATCGAACTGGAGGCCGGAATCGAGATCGCCGACGCCGGCATCCAGATCCTGACGATGCGACCATCGCCGTCGAGCGACGGACCGATGCCGGTCGCGTGCGTCGCCATCACCGCACGCACCCCCTCACCAGTGCATTAGCCGCACTCGCCCGTGAGCACCTCGGACAGAGAACGGGCGGCAGCAACCATCCGGCGCCAGAGCCCCTACTCGACGACTTTGTTCTGCGTCTGAAGGCCATTACCCCAACTCTGACGGCCCGGCCTGAACCGACCGCTCTCCAGCGGGACGACCCATCAATCTCATGTGCCAGCCAGCTACCACGCACATCTCCACCGGCAGGCTCAACTGCCGGTGGAGATTGCTGACCCCTCACCGAGAATTCGATGAGTAAAGAATTGCCGCACTTAGTTTATTCTAGTCACAGGGACCGATAAGACTTGGTTACGTTCTTTCCGGAAGTTTTGGCGGACCTTAACGCAATGAAGGCACTCCGAATATCCGGTCCATACCCGCACGAGAAGTGAAAGTCAATGCACGTCCGTGAAATTTCCAGTTCACGAAGGAAAATTTCGACAGCATTCCCATCGATCTCAAATAGCGCACTGTCGCCGCCGAAAGAAAGTTGTTTAACGCCAGAGACGGCTGACAGGCGCCGACTGAGTAACTCCAGCGCGTCACCTACCGCCGCACTTGCGTCGAGCACACCGTTAGTATCGTTTTGAAGCATTCGGTTCTCGATCGCCTGGCCTACATTATCGCCATCCAAAATCGCCATGACTGACGCTTGCAAGCCTGAAGAAGGCTGCGTTTTTCGCGGTACTCCATTGTCGTGTGGAACTAGGCGACTACCATTAGGCAAGAACGCGCCAGCCGTGAAGGAAACGAGCGACGATCCGTTCAGGAAAAGTCGAACAGGGACTTCTTGTCGACCGTACTGCTCGACACAGTATCGCAGCCAGGCCTCCCTCAAGGCGGCAATGCTTCGCCCAGATGTCCCATCTTTCATGCCCTCTGCCAACGCAGTCCAATCGACCACGACCTCAAGCGTACGGTCGCAAACATCGTCTGCCTCTGTCAGGTACCGTGTGCCAGGGGCCCCTGAGGCGGCGCGGCGCGCATCGCTAAAGAATGCAGCCTGGCGATCGTCGACCTCGTTTCGATCTGAGGCCGCGTAAACGATGAGGGCCAGTCGCTCCGTAGTACCAGAAAGTTGCTCCCTCCCAACGACCATCACATCTGATATTCGTTCAGGTCTCGGCGACGACATAACATCAGAAAGGTTCGTCTCATTGAGATTTACGGTGCCATCATAGATAGAAACCTGATGGACTATGACCTGCACCCGAAAATCTGTTGTTAGGACCGAAGAAAGTGCTTGAATTCCAGGGCGCGATGCCGGAGGAATAACATTCCGAAGTAGTGACCCTAGCGCAAAAGCGTCCGGATTGCGAGCAAGGAAGTACAAGAATAAACTAGTGTCGTCGTTCGTAAGCAACTCCGCCTCATCGAGCCGGAAGCGCATAGTTTTCAACGCCCACTCGGCTCGACTAGCAGGCTTTCCGACGAGATCATCTCGCATGGGACCAGTTCGAAACCATGTCCGATGCCGAGACTGCATCCACTTGTCAACTTGGGAAAGAGCCGGCCTTTCTAACTCTTTATCCCCCGGGCTGGGCAGGTGAACAAAGACCGCGACCCCGCTTCGGCGGCGATTTCTGAAGTATTGTATTACGAGAATAGCCGCACCTATAAAAGCTACGGCGGTGAGGATAGAAAGACCTTTGGGGAGCCCTTCAATAATGTTTGGAATGCCGCCACCAACAAGCGCGGCAGAGAACCACCAGGCGAGATCCCTGATCTCGACCGTTGACAACTTCGGCCGAAGCTTCGCCAAAGGGACATCCTTCCGGCATTTGATTTCGCTATTACGACGTGAGCCGTTAGCAGAAATATTCTAGCGCATGCCTAAACGCAAGAATATTCTCATGCCACCGTTCATGCGCCGGGCTGCAGATAAGGTGATAGGTTCGCCGTTTTGGGTACCGAACGGGTTTCAGCGCTACCGAGGCGGCTCGACGCCTGCCTGGCGGAGCCGCCAGCGCGCAGCCTCTCGATGCTGTTCGCTGAACAGCGGATCCCACCTTGAGTTGAGGATCTCCCATTCGATGGTGAGTTCCGGTCGCCCCGCTTCAACAAGGCGGCCGAAGCCAGCCTGAATGTCTCCGCTAACAACGAGACGGCGGGCAGCCTCCGCCGCGTGCAGATTCGCGATCATTCCTATCCACACAGTAGGGTGATATGGCGGAGAGAGGTGCCGGCAGGCGTCGATCGCAGCATTACAGACCGACTCGAACTCCGCCTCAAGATCTGCAAATGGGCGACCACTATCTCTGCTGCCAGTCGACACGACTCCAGGACCCCCAACTTAAATCTGGTCTTGCGGCCGGCTGCATTGTCCCGGAGACGTTTCCCCCGCGCAAGACGGTCGACCTTGGTCCACTCGCATGTAGCCGCCGTCAGCGCTCAGACCGGTACCTCGTGCTTCACAGGCGATGACTGGTGTTCTTCCGCCAGATGTCCATCACGGAGCCGGACGAAGGATCTGCCCGGGCCAACCGCACCGATTGATTCGCCAGGGGCAACTACGATCTCGACGTGCGACGACTCCGGTAGATCACCGTGGCCGTTGTCATGGCCCTCGCTATCGGTGGGTCGCGTCCGCGGCTGCGGTGCCCGGGTTGGCGGCCACCGTATGTTCCCAGTGCTACGGCCTCACATCGCTGCAGACCGGCCTCTACGCGGACCGGGACGATCCCCGCTGATCGACGACGCCGACCGGCGTACCGCGAGCTTCTACGGCTCCCGCCTCAGCAACTCACCCGTACTGATCTGCTCCACGGCATCCTGCTATCGCCGCCTCGGCGGCGGCGGGAAAGAGCCGCGCGACGCAGTTGATCGCTCACGCTGTCGCCGGCCGGGATCAACGCGACGATCGCCAGCCACTAGCTGTTACATGCGAATTCCATCAGCGTCTCCGGCCCGCACGCGGCAAAGTACCGCAGTGGTTCGGCGAAAGGCTGGCGGTGCTCGTCACCGACGATGCTTGCTACCTGCAACCGGCCTCGACCGAAATCGCTGCAATCTACCTACGAGCAAGCGTGACTGGTCATGTGCGAGGACCGGCATACTGCTACGGCATGCGGCACCAGTCGGCGATGTCTTCAGGCGGGAGACCTGGTCAGCAGGTGGGTTAGCGCGAATGCGGTCCGGCCGCCGTCATCGACCTGATCGGCAAGCTGCGGTCCGGGGCCAATTGGCCGACGCAGCAGTTCTTGTATGCATCCGGTCGGTACGGGGCCTGGGGACGAACTCTGCGACACAGAGCATTCGCACATCCTCCCCGGCCTGCCGCCGGGATAGCAGGGTGGACGCTTCCCCGGCAGACTGCGGTGAGCCGCGCACGGCGGCTTTCGGGGAGCGCTGGAGCCGGTCCGATGCCCAGCTCGGATGGCTCCGGCGGTGGGTTTTCGCGTCGCGCTGGTCACAATCGGTGGGGCTGCTTTACTGGTCAACATGCGCAGACGCAGTCTGCTGGCCATCCTCGCCGGGCTGCCTGTCGCCGGCTGCACCAAAACGCCCCCACCGGCCGGGTCCTCGCCGTCGCCGGTAGATCCGGCAGAACCTGCGGTCGCGGCGGCTTCGTTCACGCCCTGGCCGCCGCGGGGCGCCGCGGCGGTGCCGGCGGACTACGCGTGGCTGGTCGGGGATCCCGGATTCACCGGCATGGGGTATTGCCTGGCTGCGCGCCGTCACTCCCGCCGAGCTCGCCGACCGGATGGCGGCCCATGACAAGGGCATCCATCCCTGGGATTCGGTGCCCGGGCCGGGTGACGACGACGCGATGCTGGCCATCACCGACACCGGCCACTGGAGTCTGATGGTCGAGTACAACGGGGTCACGGCCATCGACGACGACCTCCTGCGAAGGCTGTCGGCCGGCACGCGCCTGGTCGCGAACTATCGGAACGTCGAGGACGACGGCCGCTTCGTGCTGGCCGACGACGGCGTCATCGTCGCCGACTTCGAGCCCGCCGTCCCGGAGCCGATGTCCGGATCCGCCCCGGACCGGATCCGCGCCGAAATGGCCGGGCTGGGCTGGGCCGACTCGTCCCGCCGGGACTACAACGAGGCCGCGCTGGTGCTCACCGAAAGGCTCACCGGTGTTCCCCTGACCGAAGAGCTGTTGTCCGGCTCCAGCTTCCTGGCGGCGACCATCCCCGACCCGCTCCGGTAGCTCAGGCACCGGCCGCGGGCAGCCACCACACCGTCGGCGTCACTGCGGCCGGCCGGGTCGTGGCCGCCGGCAGCAACGGGCACGGTCAGGGCGACGTCGCCGGCTGGACGCTCAGGCCGGCCGGCGGGGCTGCCAGACCCCGGGCGGCCGCTCCGGCGACGGCGACCAGGCCGACGGCGACGGCGGAGGAGGCGGGGGCCAGGCCGACGGCGCCGGGTTGAACAGGGTGGGCCGGGTGGTCTCGGACCAGACCGGCGCCGCCGGACCAAGCGCGGGACCAAGCGCGGACGCGGGCGCGGGCGGGGCCCCGAGGGCGCCGAAGTCGGTGACCGGCGGGGTCGGCGGGTCGGGCCAGTTCGGGTTCGTGACCGGCGGGGCGGGCCGGACCCGCGGGCGCCGCAGCCGGTCCAGCCCGATCAGCAGGGTCCCGAGCACCCCGAATCCCGCAGCCAGGCCCCCGATCCACATCCCGACGCCGGGCCACCCCAGACGCTCCGGGTTGAGGAACGTATACGGATACGGGAACCCGAGCTGCCCTCGCCCCAGCGCGATCCCGGCATACCCCAGCGGATACAGCATCCACAGGAGCACATCGCCCCACCGCGTCACGCCGTACGGCCGGAAGAGCAGCCAGTCCACCAGCACCATCGCCGGGAGCACGTAGTGCAGCAGGAACGACGACCAGTCGGCGATCGGGTCCGGCCCGGTCAGGCCGGGCAGCGGGTTCGCCCCGCCGGCCAGCACGAAGTGCAGGACCAGGCCGCTGAGCAGCAGCCAGGACAGCACCGCGGCGCGTAGCCTCGGAGCGGCCGCCTCGGTCGTACGCCGATGGCCCATCAGATAGAGAACCGCAAGGTAGTAACCGACCGCGATGAGCGCGCTCTGGGTCGTGTAGGCGACGACCCCGTAGTCACCCGCATACAGCCCCGCGACCCCGGCCAGCACGATCAGGACACGCCACGCATATACCAACATCGACGCTCACCTCTCCCCTGTCCTCTGCGACTACGCCTGCCCGCCGGGACCGGTTCAGCAAAGGACGTGCCACGAAGAGAACGGCGCCGACTGGTCGCGGGACCATCGGAGGGCGTACGAAATAGTGGAACCATCGACGGTGATTCCTGGAGGCCCGCTGTGACCGTAGTTCCCATCCGGAAGGTCGGTGACCCGGTGTTGCGCCAGGTCGCGGCCCCGGTGATCGATTTCGACGCCGAGTTGGACAGGCTGGTCCAGGATCTGACCGAGACCCTGACCCGGTCGGGCGGCGCCGGCCTGGCCGCGCCGCAGATCGGGGTCGGCCTGCGGGTCTTCGCGATCAGCCCGGAGCTGCCCGGCAACGACCTGCGGCTGGATCATCTGGTCAACCCGGTGCTGGAGTTCCCGGACGAGGCGGAGCAGTCCGGCCCGGAGGGCTGCCTGTCCATCCCCGGCATCTACCTGGACACCCGCCGCCGGACAAACGTGCTGGCCAAGGGCTACACGAAGAAGGGCGACCCGGTCCAGGTGGTCGGCGACGGCATCCTGTCCCGCTGCATGCAGCACGAGACCGACCACCTGGACGGCATCCTGTTCATCGACCGGCAGGACGAGGCGGGCCGGCAGCGCCTGCTAGACACGCTGCGGGAGGCCTCCTGGTTCGACGGCCTGCCCCGGCCGGAGGTCCGCGTCAGCCCGCACTGAGGCCCGCACTGACGCCCGGGCCGAGGCTCGCTCTGCGGCCCGGGCCGATGCCCGGTTGTAGGTGACGACACCGCCGGTGACCAGCGTCAACGCGACAAGGATCCCGGCGGTGACCGGCTCGCCGAAGATCGGCACGGCCAGCAGCGTGGTCAGCACGGGGCTCAGCGCGCCGGTCACCGCCGGGATGCCGCTGCCCAGGCAGCGGACCGCGTAGACGTAGCTGAACGTGGAAAAGATCCCGGTGCCGATTCCCTGCAAAACCACAAAGATTGCGACGTACGACCGGGGCGCCGCCCCCAGATGCGCCGGCAGCACCCCGCTGACCTCCAGGGCCAGCGCCGCCAGCGCGGACGGCACGCACACGACCAGCACCACGCTGATCAGATCCAGTCGCGTGTGCCGCAGCGCGATCGTGTAGACCGCCCACGCGCACCCGGCCGCGAGCAGGATCCCGATCCCCGCGACGGTCCCCGCCGACCTGGTCAGCACCGCGGTCGCCGCGACCCCGAGGGTGATCGCCACCAGCGCGAGCAACCGCCGGCCGGTCGGCCGGTCGCCGCCCCGCACGGCCAGGATCACCGCGACGAACAGCGGCACCGAGCCGGGCAGCAGCAGCCCGACCAGCGCCGCCGAGGTCAGGCTCCCGCCGAACGCGGAGAGCAGGAAGTGCGGCAGCCCGGCGAGACTGATCGCCAGGATCGTGCCGGCCCGCTCCCGGCGCACCGCCCGGAACGCCCGGGGCAGCCACGGCGCCAGCAGCAGCGCGGGCGTGCTGAAGCGCAGGACGGCGGCGTCGACCGGGGTCAGGCCGGAGCCGCCGATCCCGCGGATGGTCAGGGCGAACGTCGCCCACAGAACGACGGCGACCGCTAGCGCGGCCAGGCCGCTTCGACGATGCATGCGGGCAAGGCTATGAAGATCCACGGGGCACGCGATTGCGTATTCTGCCAGGATCCCGTCCCGCAGTGGCAGAATCTGCCACGTGACGACCTTGGACTCGATCGACCGGCGGATTCTGCTCGAACTGCAGCGCGACGGCCGGCTGACCAATCAGGAGCTGGCCGACCGGGTCGGGCTCTCCCCGTCGCCGTGCCTGCGCCGGGTCCGGCAGTTGCAGGAGTCCGGGGTGATCGAGCGCTACGCGGCCGTCCTGTCCCAGGACGCGGTCGGGCTGCCGATCACCGCGTTCGCCCGGCTGACCCTGCTCTCGCACGCGTCGGCGGTGGTCGACGAGGTCGAGGCGAAGCTGCGGGCGATCCCCGAGGTGGTCGAGGCGTACCTGCTGGCCGGCGACGACGACTACCTCGTGAAGATCGTCATCCCGTCGTTCGCCGCCTACGAGGAGCTGCTGCGGCGGGAGATCCGGCCGATCCCGGCCTTCGCGTCGATCAAGACGACGTTCGCGTTCGCCGTGACGAAACCGCAGTCCCCGCTGCCCCTGCCCTGAGGCGGTCCAGCACGGCGCGGCCCGACGCTGACGGGTGACTTCAGCGCTTCTCCTCTGGGGTTGACCACCTCGCTCATGATGCGATTCAGCTGGGACTTTCCCCCGCCCCCAGAAGGAGCACCCGTGAAATACCCCCTGGTCGCACTTGTCTCGATCGCCGCGCTCGGGATCGGGGGCTGCGGCGTGCTAAACAACGCCGACAGCGACAAGTCCGCCGAGCCCGCCGCGACCGCGCAGGCGACGCCGGCCACGGCGAAACCGACCGAGGACACCGGCGCCACCGGCTCCGTGAAGGACCAGGGCGACATCCCGAACCCCTGCACGCTGCTGTCCAAGGCCGAGGTGACCAGCCTGACCGGCCGGACCATCACCCAGATCGACGAGGACGGCGCGGACGACGGCGACGTCACCCGCTTCTGCCAGTGGCAGCAGAACGACGGTCAGCTCGCGGTGTTCCTGAGCCGCACCACCGAGGCCGAGTTCAAGGTGACGACGGCCGACGCGACGAGGGTGGACGGGGTCGGCGAGGACGCGTACTCGGCCAGCGGGCACCTCTACGTGCTGTACGGCACGGTGCAGATCGACGTCTACTCGCGCGGCGACGCCGAGGAGCAGAACATCGTCACCGCCACGAAGGTCGCGAAGGTGATCATTCCGAAGATCTGAGCCGCGGCGCGAGCATCTCCTCCGGGATCGGCCCATGGCCGATGCGCGCGGCGAGATCCCGGGTCCAGGTGGTCAGCGCGGCCACCGGAATCCCGTGCGGAGAGATTTCGGCGTACGCCGAGATCCGGTCCCCGGCGCGGGACAGCAACCGCACCGCGCCGACCTCGTTGCCCCGCCGCAGATGGGTGACGCCGACCGCCAGCTGGGCCAGCCCCTTCCACAGTTCCCGGGTGTCGTCGTCGCAGGCCTTCCACGCCCCTTCGAGCACCTCGTGGGCGTGGAACGGCCGGCCGGCGGCGAGCAGGTGCTCGGCCTCGCGCAGCGCCTCCGCGGGCGGGAGCACCAGGTCCTCCGGGGTGGTCGGGATGCCGGTCATGCCGTGCGGCAGGGGGCGGCCGAGACCGTCGCGCGGGCGGGCGTTGCGGGCACGGCCGGCGGCGTCCCGGTCGCGGACCACCTCCACGGCCGGCGCTCCGGTGAACCCCCGGCCCGCCTCGCCGGGCTGCCGGCTCACCTCGCCGAGCTGCCGGCTCGCCTCGCCGGGCTGCGGGGCGGGGACCTCGTGGCCTTCCGGGGCGTCGGCTGACGCCGTACCGAAATCGTGGTTCGAAGGTCCTTGGTTCATGTCCTCATACTGCCCCGGAACTCCACAGAAGCGAGAACTGGATGACGAACTGCCTGGTCAGGGGCGTTTGACATGAAGTTGACTTGAGGTTTTAGCGTGGGGCGGTGGATCTAGGAACCCTGAACGGTGTCGGCGAGCGGATGAAAGGTGCGTTCCGGCAGTACCCGACCGGCGTCGCGGTGATCACCGGCGCCGGCCCGGACGGCCCGGTCGGCCTGACCGCCTCCAGCGTCGCATCGGTCGGGGTCGACCCGCCGGCCTTGTCATTTTCGGTCATGGGTACCTACTCGGCGCGGATCTTGCTGGCCGCGCCGAGCTTCGTGGTGCATCTCCTCGGCATCCGGCACGCCGGGCTGGCCGGGCACTTCGCCCGCTCCGGCGGCGAACGTTTCACCCCTGACCAGGGGTGGAGCACGCTGCCGACCGGCGAGCCGATCCTGCTCGACGCGGTCGCCGCGCTACGGGCCGAGCCCCTGCACCTGGTGCCGGTCGGCGATTCGACGCTGGTCGTCGCGACCGTCGTCGAGGTGTTCCACGGCCCGGCGGACCGCCCGCTGATCCACCATTCCCGCAAGTTCGTGACCTCGGAGGAATCCTGATGCGCCTGCCGCGTCTCCTGCTCCCGCGCACCGTCGTGAGCGCCCACTGCGACCTGCCCTGCGGCGTCTACGACCCCGCCCAGGCCCGCATCGAAGCCGAGTCGATCAAGGCGATCGCCGAGAAGTACCAGGCCAGCGCGGATCCGGAGTTCCGGACCCGGGCGATCCTGATCAAGGAGCAGCGCGCCGAGCTGGTCAAGCACCACCTGTGGGTGCTGTGGACCGACTACTTCAAGGCGCCGCATTTCGAGAAGTATCCGCAGCTGCACCAGCTCTTCAACGAGGCCACCAAGCTCGCCGGCGCCGGCGGCGCCAAGGGCTCGGTCGACCCGGCGATCGCCGACCAGCTCCTGGCGAAGATCGAGGAAATCTCCAAGATCTTCTGGGAGACCAAGCAGGCCTGACCGCTTCCGGCTGGCGCTGAGGGCCGCAATCCGGCCCTGAACATGCGCTTACCGCCGGCTGGCATCGCACGCGAGCCGGCCGGCGGTGGAGCAGCCCCAGCGCCGGCCGGGCCTTGCGGCGCGGCAGCGCGGATTGCCGGGCTTGCGGCGCGGGCTAGCGCGGCAGCGCGGATTTGTCAGGCTTGCCGCTCGGGGCCAGCGGGACCTGATCGATGACGGTCACGGTTTTCGGGACCGATGAGGTGCCGAGGTGCGCGGCGACCAGGTCGCGCAGGGCGGCCGGGTCGGGGGTGCGGTTGGTGGCCGGGACGACGTACGCGTGGATCGCCTCTCCCGTCTCGTCGTCCGCACGCCCGACGACGTAGGCCTCGGCAACCGACGGATCGGTGGCGAGCACCCGTTCGATCGGCCCGGCGTAGACCAGCGTCGCCTGCACGATGATCACGTCGCGGGCCCGGCCGAGCAGCCGCAGGTAGCCGTCGGCGTCGAGCGCGGCCAGGTCCCGGGTCCGCACCCAGCCGTCGACGAAAACTTTCGCCGACTCGTCCGGGTCCTGCCAGTACGAGCCGGCCTGCGCCGGGGTCCGTACGTACAGCTCGCCGTCCTTGATCTTGATCCTCGTGACCGCCGGCGGCCGGCCGACCGTGTCCGGCCGCTCCCCCGGCAGCGCCATCGAGATCATGCCGGTCTCGGTCTGCCCGTAGCCGTGGAAGACCACCGGCCCGAGCACGTCGAGCGCCTCCCGCAACCGCCCCGGTTCCAGCGGCGAGCCGGACACCATCAGGGCCTTCAGGCTGCTCAGATCGGCCGGTTCGGCGCGCTGGGCGCGGACCAGTTGGTGCAACTTTCCGACGGTGATCACGCTCGCGGTGGCCCGGTGCCGGACGATCGCGGCCGGGAAGACGGGCGGGTGCGCGGCGACCAGGGTGCCGCCGGCGGCGAGCGTCAGGATGCCGTACTCCAGCATGACCTGGCTGTTCAGCGAGCCGAAGACCAGGTAGCGGTCGAGTCGTTCGGCGAGCGCGGCGACCACCGGCGGCCAGCGGTCCGGGTACGGGGCCCAGCCGGCGGACATCGCGGCGTACGTCTGGGCGCAGCCCTTGGGGTTGCCGGTGCTCCCACTGGTGTAGATGACGCGGGCCACGTCGTCCCCACGCCCGGCCGCCGACAGCGGCTGGTCGGCGAAGTCGGCCAGCGACCGCACCCCGTCGTCGTCGATCAGCACCGCGTCGTCCCGTTCCAGCAGGTACGACAGCTGCCCCGGGGCGAGCCCGGCCGGGAGTCCGGAGACCCGCGCCCCGACCGCGAAGGCGGCGATGGTCGCCGCGAAGGCGGGCGCGTTCACCCCGAGCCGCAACGCCACCCCGCGACCGGGGCCGATCCCGTGGTGCCGCAGCCCCGCCGCGATCCGCCGGACCAGGGTGGCCATCTCCGCGGCGGTGACCACCCGGTCACCGTCCTCGAAGACCGGCCGGTCACCGCCGTCGGCGAGCAGTTCGAGCACCGGATCGGGCCACATCGTCAGAGGACATCCTTGACGAAGCGGGCCAGCGGCTCCTGGTGCACCGCCGGGAGGTTCCAGTGGTTCTCCAGGTTCTCGGCGAGGTGGTGGGTCTTGTGCAGCACACCGTCGCGCAGGCAGCGGACCACCGGGTGCAGGTAGCTGGCCCGGTGCGCGGTGGCGGCGTCGTTCTCGGCGATCCGCGGCACCGTGATGTCGAACGGGTCGACCTGGTCGTGGCCGGGGCCGTATTCGAGGGTGACCACGAGCGCGAGCGGCTCCGGTCCGAGGTAGGCGACCGGCACCTCCTGGTGGTAGCGCGCCGCGCCGCCGGAGACCGTGACCACGTCGGCGAGCACGCCGAACTGCTGCCACAGCGCGGAGGACACGTTGATCCGGGCGATGATCGCGTCGGTGATCGCCTCCGGGGTGGCCTCCACCGGCGCCGACGGCCACGGGATGTCGTGGTGGCGGCTGCGCAGGATCCGGTGGAGGGCGCGGACGCCGTACCGGAAACCGTGGATGAACCCGTTCGTCGACTTCTTGAAGTCGCGCTGCTGGGAGAGCGTGCCGGCGAAGTAGAGCCCGGGCACGTTGACCGACTCGAAGGCCGGGGTCTGCGCCGGGAACCGGTCGTTGATCGCCAGTTCGGGCCGCGCCGACTCGTCGAAGATGGACGCGTCGAACCGGAAGCCGGTGGCCAGGATGACCCGGTCGTAGTCGATCTCGCGCAGCCGTTCGCTGGTCCGGGCGTAGCGGAAGACGATCCGGAAGCCGCCGTCGTCCCGGCGCACGATGCTTTCGACGGTGCCGTCCAGCACCGCGTTCTGCGATTTCAGCTGGTAGGTGTCGAGGAAGTTGTTGTTGACCGCCCGCAGGTGCCCGACGTAGTGCGTCTGCCAGGCCAGCCGGATCGCGTGCGGCCCGGCGACGTGGATCACCGCGGCGGACTCCACCAGGGCGTCCGCGGTCTCGAAGGCGGAGTTCCCCTTGCCGATGATCAGCACCCGCTGGTTCTCGAAGCCGGCCGGGTCGACGCTGACCGTGTCGTAGCGCTCGCACAGCTCGGCGCCCTCGATCGGCGGCACATAGAGCTGTGGGACACCGGTGGCGACGACGACCCGCCGCGCGGTGAAAGTCTCCACCGAGGTCTCGACGGTGAAGATTCCTTCCGCCCGGGACACCCGCTGGACTTTCCTGCCGTAGGAAACTTTCAAACCGTCGGCAAAGTCCTTCAGGTAGCGCACCAGGTCGTCGGCCGACGGAAAATACCTTCGGCTGTAGTTCTTGAACAGCAGCGCCGGGTCGTCGGTGAGCAGCGAGTTCCAGTCCGACCGCAGATTGAACTCCGGGTCCTCGGAACCGGTGAAGACCTTGTTGATCGAGATCAGCGTGCGGTGCCGCGGATAGCGGGTGAAGAAAGTTCCCGCCGCCGCACCCGCTTCCAGAACGACGTAGTCATGACCGTCGCGCTCCAGCAGCGCGGCGAGCTGCAAGCCGGCCGGCCCGGCGCCGATGATCAGGTAGTCGTGCGTCATAGGCCGCAAGCTACGGACGCGATTTCAGAGGGTTCTGAGAACTCCTCATTAGCGTCCCGAGCCATGACGATCGAGGTGGATCTGGCGGCCCCGCTGCGCATCGCGGACCTGCGCGCCGCCCGCGAGCCGATCACCGTGCGGATCACTCCGGAGGTGCGCGAGCGGCTGACGGCCGGGCGGGCCTTCCTGGCCGAGGTGCTCGGCGACGACCGGGCGGTCTACGGCGCGACCACCGGTTTCGGCGCGCTGGTCGGCTACCCGGGCCGCGCCGACCAGCGCGATCAGGCCGACAACACGCTCGCGCACCTGGGCGCCGGCCACGGCCCGGACCTCGATCCGGACCTGGCCCGGGCCACCCTGCTGGTCCGCGCGCACTCCCTGGCCCGCGGCGCCTCGGGCGTGTCGCCGCACGTCGTCGACGCGCTCGCGGACGCGCTGGGCACCACGTTCGCGCCGGCCATGCCCCGGCTCGGCTCGGTGGGCGCGAGCGGCGACCTGATTCCGCTGGGTGCCGCGGCGCAGGCACTGCGGGGCCGGGGACACGCCTATGTGTACGGCGATCGACTGCCCGCCGCGGAGGCGTTGCACAAGGCCGGCCTCACCCCGCTACCGCTGGACGGCCGGGACGCGCTCGCGCTGGTCAACGGCACGTCGCTGACCACCGCGGCGGCCGCGCTGGCCCTGGACCGGGTGCGCACGTCGCACCGGGTGATCCAGCTGCTCACCTGCGTGCTGGCGGACCTGCTCGGCTGTGATCCGCAGTTCCTCGACGCCGCGCTGCTGGACGCGTACGGCCACGCCGGCACGGTCGCGGTGGGCGACACGATGCGCGCGGTGCTCGCCGGGACGACGCCGTCCGGGCAGCGCCCGCTGCAGGAGCCGTACTCGATCCGCTGCACGCCACAGCTGCTCGGCGCGGCCGAGGACGCGCTGCGCTACGCCGACGGCGTCGTCGCGGCCGACCTGCGCGGGGTCAGCGACAACCCGTTGTTCTTTCCCGACGGTGACCGCGTCGTACACGGCGGAAATTTCTTCGGACAACCCGCCGCCTTCGCCGCGGACCTGCTCACCACGGTCCTCGCCCAGCTCGGCAACCTCGCCGAACGCCAGCTCGACCTGCTGGTCGACCCGGTCCGCAACGGCGGCCTCCCACCGATGCTCGCCGCCGGCCCGGGCCGCCAGCACGGCCTGCAGGGCGTCCAGCTGGCCTCGACCGCCCTGATCGCGGAGATCCGCCGCGACGCGATGCCGGCCAGCATCCAGAGCCTGCCGACAAACCTTCACAATCAAGACATCATCCCCTTGGGTACGCAGTCCGCCCTGCGCGCCCTGGACCAGTCCCGCCTGCTGTCCCTGATCACCGGCTCCCTGGCCCTCGGCCTGCGCCAGGCCCTGCACGTCGGCGCCCGCCCGCCGACCGCCCCGGAGTGCGCCCGCCTCCTGGACGCCCTCACCGAAGCCATCCCACCGATCGACCCGGACCGCCCGCTGGAGGACGACGTCCGCCGCGCCGCCGCAATCGTCGAGAGCCTCGCACCGGCGCCCCTGCGCACACTCTGACTTGGACGCATCATTGTCGGGGTGAAAGCCGATGACGCATGAGGTTCAGCAGCGCCGTCAGCGCGGTGCGGTCCTGGCTCGCCGGGAGACCGGCCGAGGCCGACCGCACGAGGAACGCACCGCCCGTGGCCGGCCCCAACCGGCGTCCTCGCCTTTCCGCCTCCTCCCCGGCCCGAACCTCCGCCTGGTTCACCCAGGTCAAGCGGAGACGGCACCGGATCGAGGCGGCTCGCGCCCGAGCGGACCAGGAACTCGCCGCCGAACGGGCGCGCCGCGGCCGACGAGCCCGCGCCGTCGCGGGCGCCGCTCTGATCGCCTCCTCGATCGCGCTCGCCGCCGGATCACGTCCACGACCACCAGAGCTTGACCATCACCGGCGAGCTGCAGCATCAGGACGGGCGGATCACCGCGTCGCTCACGATCCGGCCCAGGGCGCCGTTCCGGACTCAGGCCGGCAGCCGGACCTCGTTCCGGATGCCCGGGCTGCTCGGCTTCGAAGCCGTTCCGAAGTTCGACCCGCACGGATTGCTCATCGGTGTCGCCGCGGCCGTCGCGCCGGTCGGACTGCCGCTGATCCCCTGGAGTCATATGCGGGGCGGGCTGGCTGAGCGATACCGTCGACGCCGGCGCCGGAACCGGCGGCAAGCCGGCTGAGAATCGTTTCCGCGCGGCATGTTCAAACGCGGCGGCCGGCTCCGACTGACCGGTGAGCACGTTGCCGGCACGCTGTCTGAGGGAGCCATCATGCGGAAGATCGTCTACTGGGTGCACACGTCGGTCGACGGGTTTGTCGACGGGCCGAACGGGGAGTTCGACTGGCCGGTGATGGGGCCGGAGCTGTCGGCGTACTCGGAGGGGCTCAACCGCACGGTCGACACGCTGATCTACGGCCGGCCGGTCTGGGAGATGATGGTCGGCTTCTGGCCGGAGGCCGAGTCGGTCTCCCCCGATTCGCACGTCGCCAGTTTCGCGCCGTTCTGGCGGGCCACCCCGAAGATCGTGTTCTCCCGGACCTTCCCCGGTGACGACTGGACCAGCCGGGTCGTCCACGACAACCTGGCGACGGAAGTCACCGCCCTGAAGGCGCAGCCGGGCGGAGACATCCTGCTGACCGGTGGCGCCGGGCTGGCCGCCGCCCTGACCGAGCTGAACCTGATCGACGAGTTCCACATCGCCGTCCACCCGGTCGTCCTCGGCGGCGGCCGGCGCCTGTTCGGCGAGCCGAAGCAGCGGCTGAACCTGCGGGCCGCCCGGTCCCGGCTGGTCGACGGCCGGATCGTCGTCACCAGCTACACGCCGGCGCCGAGCTGATCACATCAGGGCGTTGGCGAGGAACAGCACGATCACCACGGCCAGGACCGCGCCGACGCCGGTCAGGGCGGACACGGTGCCGGCCAGCGCCGCCGACCGCATCCGGCGCACCAGCGGCGCGGCGCTGATCAGCGACCCGAGCAGCGACATCAGCAGGAGCGCGGCGCCCACCCCGAACAGCAGTTGCGCGGCCTCGTCGCCGGTGAAGCAGAAACTGACGGCGCCGTCGCAGGAGTGGTGCTCCCGACCGCCCCTGGCAGCATGTGACCCATGACTGTGGACAGAGTGATCGTCGCCGGGGGCGGGGTGGCCGGGGCCGCGACCGCGTTGGCGCTGCACCGGGCCGGGATCGCGGCCGAGGTGTTCGAGGCGCACGAGTCCGGCGGGGACGACGCGGGCGCGTTCCTGACCGTGATGGGCAACGGGATGGGCGCGCTCGCCGAGCTCGGTGCGGCCGAGGCGGTGGCGGCGGTGTCGTTCCCGGCACGGGCGGTGGCACTCTGGGACGCCCAGGGGCAGCACCTGGGGCGGCGGCCGATCGAGGGGGCGGCCCGGTCGATGACCCGGGCGGCGCTCTACCGGGCGTTGCAGGAGCTCGCGGTCGCGCGGGGCATCCCGGTGCGGCACGGCAAGCGGATGACCGGGGCCGCGATCACCGGGACAGGGGTCGAGGTGACGTTCGCCGACGGCAGCACGGTCGCCGGGGACGTCCTGGTCGGGGCGGACGGGATCCACTCGCGCACCCGGCGGCTGATCGATCCGGAAGCGCCCGAGCCCCGCTACTCCGGGCAGCACGTCGTCTACGGCTACGCCCCGGGGAATCCGGCCGGCGTCGACGAGGACGAGTACCACATGGTCCGCGGCAGCCGGGCGTTCTTCGGCTTCACCGTGCCGGCCGGGGAGGGCCGCACCTGGTGGTTCGCCCGGATCGGCCGTGAGCAGCGGACCGTCGACCGGCCGCGGGAAGAAACGTTGGCGATGTTCCGGGACGATCCGACGCCGGCCGCGGCGATCATCGCGGCGACCGCGGACGTGGTGGGCGGCGACTCCTACGACATCCCGACCACGCCGCGCTGGCACAACGACCGGATGGTGCTGGCCGGCGACTCCGCGCACGCCGCCACCCCGGCCGCCGCCCAGGGCGCGTCGATGGCCCTGGAGGACGCGGTCGCCCTCGCCGCGGCCCTGCGCGAGCACGCCGATCCCGCGACCGCCTTCGCCGCCTACGAGGCCGGTCGGCGCGCCCAGACCGAGGAGACGGTGGCCGCCAGCGCCCGCCTGATCCGCGGCCAGTGAGCCGGCCGGGCCGATCAGCGGCCGGTGACCCCGTCGATCAGCTCGCGCAGGATGTCGGCGTGACCGGCGTGCCGGACGGTCTCGCCGGTCATGTGCGCGAGCACCCACCGCAAGGTCCGCGGCTCGTCGTGCACCGGTTGCGCGGTGAGCGCCGCCGGGTCCGCCGCCGCCCGGATGTGCGCGTCGCTCTCCGCGATCGCCGTCCGGTAGTCGGCGAGGACCTGCTGCACGCTCCGGCCGGCGGGCACCGCCATGTCGAAGTCGACGTCGGCCCACCGCTTGTCACCGGCGAACGTGTACCCGAACCAGTACCGCTCGGCGTCGGTCAGGTGCTGCACCAGCCCCAGCAGCGTGGTGTCGGACACGACCAGGCGCCGCCGCAGCAGCGCCTCGTCCAGGCCGTCGGTCTTCTTCAGCACGCAGGACCGGGCGAAGGTCAGGAACGCCAGTGCCGTGTCCAGCTCGCCGCCGTCGTTGAGCGGCACCCGCTCGCGCTGCGTCTCAAGCATCCGCCGACCCTACGACAGATCCGGGGCGGACGGGATGCTCTGAAATTTCGCTGAGTTCTGCTTCGTAGCGTCGGCGGCATGCCGCTTGATTACGTGATCATCGGGGCCGGGCCGGCCGGTCTGCAGCTCGCCCGACTGCTGGAGGCCGACGGCAAGCGCGACTATCTGGTGCTGGAGGGAACCGGCGCGCCCGGGGCGTTCTTCGAACGGTTTCCCCGGCACCGGACCCTGATCTCGGTCAACAAGCCGCGCACCGGCACCGACGATCCGGAGCTGAATCTGCGGCTGGACTGGAACTCGCTGCTCAGCGACGATCCGGAGCTGCTGTTCACGAAGTACACCGACCGTTATTTCCCGTCGGCCGACGACTACGTGCGCTATCTCGCCGACTTCGGCAAGGGTCTGCGGATCGAGTACGACACCCGGGTCACGCGGATCAGCAGGGACGGCGACGGCTTCGCGATAACGGCCGGCGACAAGACGTACCGGGCCCGGAGAATTGTCGTGGCGACCGGCGTCTCGCAGGCCTACCGGCCGGACATCCCGGGTCTCGAGCTGGCCGAGAGTTATGCCGACATGTCCGTCGACCCGCGCGACTACCTGGACCAACGGGTGCTGATCATCGGCAAGGGGAACTCCGCGTTCGAGACCGCGGACAACCTGATGGAGACGACCACGGTCATTCACGTGGCCGGGCCGAGTTCGGTGCGGCTGGCCTGGCGCACGCATTACGTCGGCCATCTGCGCGCGGTCAACAACAATTTCCTGGACACGTACCAGCTGAAGTCGGCGAACGCGATCCTGGACGGGAGCATCAGGAGCATCGAGCGCGACGGCGACGGCTTCACCGTGACGTTCAGCTTCTCCCGGGTGCACGAGGTGGTCAAGGAACTGCGTTACGACCGGGTGCTGGCCTGCACCGGATTCCGTTTCGACGCGTCGATCTTCGACGATTCGTGCCGCCCCGAGCTGACCATCCGGGACCGTTTCCCGGCGCAGACCGCGTCGTGGGAATCGGTGAACGTGCCCGGCCTGTTCTTCGCCGGCACGATCTCCCAGGTGCGGGATTTCAAGAAATCCACCAGCGGTTTCATCCATGGCTTCCGCTACGCCGTGCGCGCGCTGCACAAAATCCTCGAGCTTTCGTACGGCGAAACCCCGTGGCCCGCCGGGAAACTCGACGTCACCCCGGCCGCCGTCACCGACGCGATCATCGCCCGGGTGAACCGGACCTCGGCGCTCTGGCAGCAGTTCGGTTTCCTGGCCGACGTGGTGACGGTCGGCGAGAGCGGCGCGCGGTACCACGACGAGGTGCCGGTGGACTGGTTCGCCGAGCACGGCCTGGCCACCGCGGACCACGCCTACCGGCACGCGTTCGTGGTCACCCTGGAGTACGGCCCGGAGCACGACCAGGTCGACCCGTTCGACGTCACGGTCACCCGGGTGATGCAGGACGTGCCCGGCCAGGCACACGACGCGGCCTACCTGCACCCGGTGGTCCGCCACTTCCGCGACGGCGCCCTGGCCGGCACCCACCACGTGGCCGAGAACCTGGAGAACCGGTGGGACCGCCCGGACGCGCACGTGGCCCCGCTGACAACATTCGTCGCCCGCAGCCTGTCATGAACCCGGTGCACGCCGACTACTTCGCCGGTGGGGCCGGCGAGGAGCGGACGCTGCGGGCCAACCTGGCGGCCTTCGACCGGTTGCGGATCGTGCCCCGGGTGCTGCGCGCCACCGGCGACCGGGATCTGCGCACCACCCTGTTCGGCGCCGAGCTGGCCACCCCGATCCTGGTCGCGCCGACCGCGTTCCACCTGTTGGCCCACCCGGGCGGGGAGGCCGCGACCGCGCAGGGGGCGGGCGCGGCCGGAACCGTGCTGGTGGTCAGCATGGCGGCGACCCAGCCGGTCGAGCGGATCGCCGAGGCCGGTGGCCCACTGTGGTTCCAGCTCTATCCGCAGCCGGACCTGGCGTTCACCGCGGCGCTGATCGGGCGGGCCGAGCGGGCCGGCTGCCGGGCCCTGGTGGTGACCGTGGACTCCCCGGTGTTCGGGCGTCGCGAGCGGGACCGGCGCCACGGCTTCACCGACCTGCCGGCCGGGCTGGCCTGCGAGAACATGCGCGACGACACCGGCCGGGTGCGGAGCATCGAGATGGACGCGACGCTCGGCTGGGATCGGATCGGCTGGCTGCGTGGGGTGACCGGGCTGCCGATCGTGCTCAAGGGGGTGCTGCATCCGGCCGACGCGCGGCTGGCGGTGGAGCACGGGGTGGACGCCCTGATCGTGTCGAATCACGGCGGGCGGCAGCTGGACGGGGCGGTCGCCACGATCGACGCGCTGCCGGCCGTGGTGGCCGCCGTCGGCGGACGAGTTCCGGTGCTGGTCGACGGCGGGATCCGGCGCGGGACGGACGTGCTGATCGCGCTGGCCCGGGGCGCCGACGCGGTGCTGCTCGGCCGGCCGGTGCTGGACGCGCTCGCCGCCGGCGGGGCGGACGGCGTACGCGATGAACTGCGCAGGCTGACGGCGGACCTGGACCACGCGATGGCGCTGGCCGGAGCGAAGCGACCGGCCGAGTTGAGCCCGGACCTGGTGGTGGCCGGATGACCGCGGTGGTCCGGCTCCGCGAGTGGATCTTCCGGCGGGTGAACGGGGCGGAGGGCATCCCGGTGCCGGGGCCGCTGGTCGGCGCGGAGCACTTCGAGCGGGTCTACAGCGATCCGGCGGCGGACGGGCGCAGCCGCGGCGCCGGGCTCTCCGACCTGTTCTGGTACTGGCTGGCGCCTGGCCCGCAGATGCACCAGGAGCACCTGGAGCCGGGTGATCGCTATCAGACAGTCGCGCGGACCACCCGGAAGGTGCTCGCGGTGCCGCACGCCCGCTCCGACGAGTTGGCGACCGCCGCCACCCGGCGCGCCCTGGACGAGTTGCCGACGAAGAAAACCTCCTTCGTCCGGCTCCGCGACCTGATGATGCCGGTCTGGGCGGAAGTTTTCTTCGAGCTGGTCTTCGAAGAAAAGTGCCCGCCGGAGGCGAAGGAACTCATCGTCGCCAACGCCGACGACGTCGTCACCGCGTTGAAGGGACTGAGCCTGCGGCACATGCGCCGCCGGGACCGCCTGACCCGGTACCTGCTCGCCCGCCTCGCGGACGACACCTGCCCGGTGGTGCTGCCGCCACCGTTCACCGCCCGGGAGACGGCCTGGTACCTGCAGGGCGCGTTCTTCAACACCGCCGTCGTGCAGATGTCCGAGGCGATGGCCCACATCCTGCTGTGCGCGGCCCAGTCCGGCGCCGGCGACCTCGCCGACGACGCCCTCGACCGGCTGATCGACGAGACCCTGCGGGTGCACCCGCTGTTCGGCATCGCGCACCGGATCACCTCGGCGCCGATCCCGGTCGGCGACGTCACGCTGCCCACCGGCTCGGTGCTGCTCTTCAACTACCTGGCGTTCCAGCGCACCGGCCCGGCCGCCGACGACACCTTCGACCCTGATCGGTGGCGGACATTGCCGAAAAAGGATGCCAACTTCATCCCGTACGGGATAACCGCGAACCGGGCCTGCCCGGCCCGCGGCGCCGCCCCGGTGATGCTGCGCGCCGCCACCCGTGCGGTGCTGCGCCGGTTCACCCTCGCGTCCTCGGTCACGCACACCCGCTCGCTGCCCAGCCGTGGTCCGGCCTACCTCACCCCGATCGGCCAGGCCGGGCCGGGCACCGGCCGGCTGGTCGCGCTGCGCCGGGCCGACCGGATCGCCGACGCCGGCCGCTCCGTCAAGCAGCTGGTGCTGGGCACGTGGATGGTGCTCGACGCCCGCCGCCAGAAGCTCTGCACCACCTATTTCGAGGAGGCCTGCCCGTGACCCCCACCGAGCTCGCGCCGCGGTTCTTCATCGCGGTCGCGGTCATCCTGCTGTTCTGCCGGCTCGCCTCCTGGCTGCTCGGCAAGGCCGGGCAGCCACCGGTGGTGAGCGAGATGCTGGCCGGGGTGCTGCTCGGCCCGTCGCTGCTCGGGCTGTTGTTCCCGCAGGTCCAGGCGTGGCTGTTCCCGGCGCCGCTGCTGCCCGTCCTCTACGTGGTCGGCCAGGTCGGCCTGGTGCTGTTCATGTTCCAGGCCGGGTACGCCTTCAAGGCGCACCGGGTCACCCGGCTGGCCGGCACCGCGGGCGCGGTCTCGCTCGCCGGGATCACCGTCCCGCTGCTGCTCGGCGTGCTGCTGGTGCTGGTCACCGCGGACGCCGTGCCGATCCGCCCGGCCGGCGTGGCGATCGGGGTGTCGGCCGCGTTCGTCGGCGTGGCGCTGGCCATCACCGCGTTCCCGATGCTGGCCCGGATCATCACCGAGCGCGGGCACGCCGGCACCCGGCACGGCTCGCTCGCCCTGGCCAGCGGCGCGATCGACGACCTGGTCGCGTGGATCATGCTGGCCGTGGTGCTGGCGTTCGCGTCCGGCGAGGCCGGGCCGGCGGTCGTCACGGCCGGCGGCGCGGTGCTGTTCTTCCTGGCCCTCTGGCTGGGTGGCGGCCGGGTGTCCGGCGCGCTGATGCGCAGCGGGCGGCTGGACGGCCGGACCCGGCTGCTCGGCACGGTCGCGCTGCTGTTCCTGGTCGCCTGGTACACCGACGAGATCGGGCTGTACGCGGTGTTCGGGGCGTTCGCGGTCGGCGTGGTGATGCCCCGCGCCGAGCGCACCGATCAGGTGATCGAGACGCTCACCCCGGTCGCCTCGGCGGTGTTCCTGCCGCTGTTCTTCACGTTCTCCGGGCTGCGGACCGAGTTCGGGCTGCTCGGCGACGTGCGGGTGCTGATGTTCGCGGGGGCGTGCGTGGCGCTGGCGATCGTCGGTAAGTTCGGGGCGTGCTGGGCCGCGGCCCGGCTGCGCGGCGAGCCGGGCGGGGTGGCGCTGCGGGTCGGGATCCTGATGAACGCGCGCGGGCTGATGCAGCTGATCGCGCTGAACGTGGGTCTCGAGGCGGGCATCGTGAACTCCTCGCTGTTCACCGTGCTGGTGCTGGTCGCGCTGGTCACGACGTTGATGACGACGCCGCTGCTGACGCTGGTGGAGCGGCTGGAGGCGCGGCGCGCGCCCGCGCCGAGCGGCGAGCCCGAGCCGGTGCCGGTGGGCTGAGGACCATGCTCACGACGTACCTTAAGAAAGATCTTGTCTTTTTCTCCCGGAACGTCCATTCATATGAGATCTTCGATGTCATGCGCCGACTTCTGGTGGTCGAGGACGACTCGGATCTGCGCGAGATGGTCACCGAGACGCTGGTCGACGAGGGGTATCACGTCGACCAGGCCCCGGACGGACAGCGCGGACTGCACCTGGGCCTGACCCGGCCCTACGACGTGCTGGTCATCGATCGGCGGTTGCCGGCGCTCGACGGCCTGGCCCTGATCACCCGGCTGCGGGCACGGGCGGTGGCCGCCCGGGCGCTGATGCTGACCGCGCTCGGCACGGTCGACGACCGGATCGCCGGGCTCGACGCGGGCGCCGACGACTACCTGGTCAAACCGTTCGATCTGGACGAGCTGAGCGCGCGGATCCGGGCACTGTGCCGGCGCACCTCGGACGCGACCGAGCTGCTGCGGCTCGGCGACGGGCATCTCGACCTCGGCGCCCGGGACGCGGTGCTCGCCGACGGCACCCGGGTGGCGCTGTCGGCGCGCGAGTTCGAGCTGCTGCGCGTGCTGGCCGCCCGGCCCACCGCCGTGCATCCGCGGGCGGCGCTGCGCAGCCGGGTCTTCGACGAGGCGTCGGCGGCGTCGATCGTGGACACCTACGTCTACTACCTGCGCCGCAAGCTGGGCCGCCGGGCGGTGCAGACCGTGCACGGGCTCGGTTACCGGCTGGGCGCGCTGTGAGTCAGGTCCTCGAGCTCAAGGCGGTGCGCCGGGCCCGCTGGCGGATCGGGCTGCTGGTCGGCCTGTCGATCGGGGTGCTGCTGGCGATGGCCGGCGCGATCTCCTACGAAATGCTCCGGCACAGCCAGGAAAAACAGATAAATCAAGAGCTCGATTACGGCGTACGGTACGGCACCGTCGCCGGTCCACCCGCCTGCTCGTGGATCCTGCGCTACGCCGCCGACGGATCCGGGGTGCGGGCCGACCGCGCCACTCCCCCGGGCCTCCCACTGCGCGACGACGTCGACCGGGTGCTCGCCGGCAGCGGCGCGCGGACCCGCCAGGTCGACCGGGACGGAACCACCTACTGGATCCGCACCGAGGCCCGCGACGGCACCATCCGGCAGGCCGTCTTCGACGCCCGCTTCCAACTCGCCGACCGGCGGCACCTGCTGACCGCGTTCCTGCTGGCGGCCGGGGCCGGCCTGCTCGCGGCGGTGCTGACCGCGACGATGGCCGGCCACCGCGCGGTCGCCCCGCTGGCCGAGGCGCTCGGCCGGCAGCGGCGGTTCGTCGCCGACGCCAGCCACGAGCTGCGCACCCCGATCGCCCAGGTGCACACCCGCGCCCAGCTGCTGGCCCGGCGCGCGGCGCAGTCCGGCGCCGACCACCGCGAGCTGGATCGGCTGGTCAGCACGACCCGCCGGCTCGGCGAGATCGTCGACGAGCTGCTGCTCTCCGCGCGGCTGGCCGCGGACCGCGGCAACCTGCCGCCGGGGGCGCCGGTGAACCTGGCCCGGCTGGCCGCCGAGGAGGCCGAGCGGGTGACCGCGGCACCGATCGAGCTGGCGGTCCCGGCGTGGCCGGTGCTGGTGCCCGGGGTGGAGTCGGCGCTGCGGCGGGTGGTCAGCGAGCTGCTGACGAACGCGCTCACGCACACCGCCGGCGGGCAGATCCGGCTCACCGTCCGGACCGTCGCGGCGAGCCGGGCGTTCCGCGGCGGCGCGGCCGAGCTGGTGGTGGCGGACACCGGCGACGGGTTCGACCCGGCGGACGCCGAGCGGATCTTCGACCGGTTCCACCGGGACGCGGGCGCCGGGGACCGCCGGTTCGGCCTGGGCCTGGCGCTGCTGCGCGAGGTGGTGCACGGGCACGGCGGCACGATCACCGCGGACGGTCACCCGGGCACGGGCGCGGTCTTCACGGTCCGTCTGCCGCTGGCGCCGGAGGCCCGGCGGCCGAGCGGCCCGCGGCCGGCGCCGGCAGCGGCGCTGCGGGTGACGGCGGACCGGCGCGGTAACCCAGCAGCGGCAGCCACAGCCCGTCGACGATCTCGATGATCGTCTCGTCCGGGATCGCCTTCATGGTCATCAGCAGCTCGTTGCGGAACAGGTCGAACGGCAGGTTCACCAGCCGGGGCAGGCGCGGCACGTCGGGCACCTCGCCGCGCTCGACCGCGCGGGCGATCATCCGCTCGAACGCGTTCGGCAGGCCCGGCGGGCGCAGGCTGTCGCGCAGCTGGGCGAAGCTGCTCCCGGTCTCCCGCATGTAGTCCATGATCTGCACGCTGAGCAGGGCGACCATCCGGGTCCGCTCGGTGCTGGCGCGGCGCAGGAAGCCGATCACGTCGTCGCGCAGGTTGCCGGCGTCCGGGACCGGGATGGGGTGCGACCACCAGTGCTTGCGGAGCACCGCGAGCAGCATGTCCTCGCGCTGCGGCCAGCGGCGGTAGAGCACCGGGCGGCTGGTGCCGGCCCGGGCCGCGACCGCCTCGTAGGTGAAGGCCGGGTAGCCCTGCTCGATCAGCACGCCCCAGGCCGCGTCGAGGATCGCTTCCTCGAGCTCGTCACCGCGCCGCCGGGTGCCCTTAAGAGTCACTTGCGTATCTTATCGCGGCGTCGTACCGTGGCCAAAGTTAGATACGCACGCGTACCTTAAGGCGGCGCACGATGTCCGAATCCCGCATCGACCCGACAGCCCTGCGCACCGCGATCGCGGTGCTCGCCGGCGGCATCACGGTCATCCTCGACTCGACGATCGTCAGCGTGGCGCTGCACGAGCTCGCCACCGACCTGCACGCCGACGTCGCCACCATCCAGTGGGTGAGCACGGCGTACCTGCTGGCCCTGGGCGTGGTCATCCCGGTGGTCGGCTGGCTGCAGAGCCGCCTCGGCGGCAAGCGGCTGTGGATCGCGGCGCTGACCGTGTTCCTGCTCGGCTCGGTGCTCTGCTCGTTCGCCTGGGACGCGCCGAGCCTGATCGGCTTCCGGGTCCTGCAGGGCCTCGGCGGCGGCGCGATGATGCCGCTGATGATGACCATGATCATGCAGCAGGTCCGGGGTAAGGACATCGGCCGGCTGATGTCGCTGGTCGCGCTGCCGGCCGCGCTCGGGCCGATCCTCGGCCCGGTGATCGGCGGGCTGATCCTCGGCGCCGGCAGCTGGCGCTGGCTGTTCCTGGTGAACGTGCCGCTCTGCCTGATCGGCCTGGCCCTCGCGGTCCGGCTGATCCCGGCCGACGAGCCGGGCCGGCGCATCCGTCTCGACGTGGTCGGCCTGGTGCTGCTCTCCCCCGCGCTGGTCGCCCTGCTCTACGGCCTGTCCAAGGTGTCCGGCGAGCACGGCTTCGCGAGCGCCGGCGCGCTGGTCCCGATGCTCGGCGGGGCGGCGCTGCTGGTCGCGTTCGTGCTCTGGGCGGTGCGCCGGCCGGACACCGCGCTGGTCGACCTGGCGGTGCTGCGCTCCCGGCCGACCTGGGCGTCGACCGCGCTGATGTTCCTCTCCGGCGCCGCGCTCTACGGCGCGATGATCCTGCTCCCGCTCTACTGGCAGGAGGTCCGCGGCGCGGACGCGCTCGGCGCCGGCCTGCTGCTGATCCCGCAGGGCGTCGGCTCGCTGCTGAGCCGCTCGGTCGCGAGCCGGCTGCTGGACCGGGTCGGCGGGCGCGGCGTGGCGCTGCTCGGGTTCGCGCTGACCGGGCTGGCCACCGTGCCGTTCGGGTTCGTCGGGGCGGACACCGCGACCTGGCCGCTGCTGGTCGCCCTGTTCGTCCGCGGCCTCGGGCTGGGCATGGTGGTGATCCCGCTGATGACGGTCGCCTTCGTCGGCCTGGACCGGGAACGGGTCCCGCACGCCAGCATCGTGCTGCGGATCGGCCAGCAGGTCGGCGGCTCGGTCGGGGTGGCGCTGCTGACCGTCATCCTGGCCAGCACGGCGCGGCGGACCGGCTCGCTGGTCACCGCGTTCGACACCGCGTTCTGGTGGTCGATCGGCTTCACCGCGGTCGCCGTCGCGCTCTCCGTCCTGCTCCCCGGAAAGGCCCCGGCCCCGGCCCCCACGATGGCGGCCGCCGAAGGATAGATTTCCGGCCATGTCGCAAACGGCCGCCGAGGAGCGGCACGCCACCTGGCTGGAGCTCTTCTTCGACCTGGTGATCGTGGCCGCCGTGGCACAGCTCGCCCACCTGCTGCACGCCGAGCCGGACGGGCGGCGGCTGCTGATCTTCGCGGTGCTCTACTACGCGATGTGGAGCGTCTGGACCGGCTTCACCCTCTACGCCAACGTCGCGGCCACGCAGACCCGGCTGGTCACCATGCTGGCCGCGATGTTCGGCATCGCGGTGATGGCCGCCTCGGTGCCGCAGCTGGCCGAGCACGACCGGCCGCAGCCGTTCATCATCGCGTACGTCGCCTGCCGGATGCTCGCGATCGCGTCCTGGAAGCGGGAGAACGAGGTGATGACCGAGTGGCCCGGCGTGCACCAGGCGCTCGGCCTGATCCCGTGGATCGCCTCGCTCGGCTTCGGCACGCCCGCGCGGTACTGGCTGTGGGCGCTCGGCATCGTCTTCGACGTCGGGTTCTCGCTGCTGGCCTCACGCTCGCCGGAGCGGCTGCTGGCCGCCGAGCGCCGCGACTACGAGCGCGACCAGCGCCGGTGGACGACCCGGCTGGTCCGCCGGTTCGCGCCCTGGCACGAGGCCGACCCGGCTCCGCAGGCCGCCGCGGCGGACCGCCCGCACCTCGGCGAACGGCTGGGACTCTTCGTGATCATCGTGCTCGGGGAGGCGGTCGCCCAGCTGGTGAACTCGGCTGCCGGGGTGGCGCACTGGTCGTACGAAATCTGGGCCCTGGGTTTGATCGGTTTCGGTCTTCTCGTCGCCCTCTGGTGGCTGACCCTGCAGTACGGCTCGGCCGCGGTGCCGCTCTCCGGCGCGCTGTCGCGGGCACTGCGGCTGACCATGCCGGCGCACTACCTGACCACCGCCGCGATCGTCGCGATCGCCGCCGGACTGGGCGGCCTGGCCGGCGAGTCCGAGCACGCCGGCGCGAGCATCCGCTGGGTGCTGTGCGGCGGCGCGGCGATGTATTACCTGGTCGCGGGCCCGATCGGGTTCTCCGGCGCGGCCCGCCGGTGGACGCTCGGCTGGGCCCTGCCGGCCGCCGCCGGCGCGGTCCTGCTCGGCGCGTTCGGCGGGCATCTGGCGGCCTGGGTGCTGGTCGGCGGCCTGCTGATGCTGGCGCTCTGGCAGGTCGGTTACCGGCGGCTTGCCCGGATCCCCGTCGAGGCGGCCTGAGCTGCGATTATCGTCGGTCTGTGCTGTCCAAGACCGCTCGGCCGCTCGTCCAGCAGACCCTTCCGACCGTCGGCGCGAACATTCACACGATCGCCGAACGCTTCTACGCGCACATGTTCGAGGCGCACCCCGAGCTGCACGACGGGGTGTTCAATCGCGGTCACCATGCCGAGGGCAGCCAGCCCAAGTCGCTCGCCCTGTCGGTGATCGTCTTCGCCGAGGCCCTGGTCACCAACCCGGGGCGGCTGCCCGGCCGGCTGCTCACCCGGGTCGCGCACAAGCACGCGTCGCTCGGCATCCGTCCCGAGCAGTACCAGATCGTGCACGAACACCTGATGTGGGCGATGCGGGACGTGCTCGGGCCGCTGATCACCCCCGAGACGCTGCTGGCCTGGGACGAGGTGTACTGGTTGATGGCCTACGCGCTGATCAACCGGGAGCGCGGCCTCTACTCGGCGCGCGGCGTCACCGCGGAACGGGTCTGGCGGCGCTGGCGGGTCGCCGAGAAGATCAACGAGACCGGGGACGTGGTCGTCTTCGTCATGCGCCGGATGGACGATCGCCTGGTCAAGACGTCCCTGCCCGGCCAGTACGTGACGGTCCAGGCGCCGATGCCGGACGGCAACCGGCAGCCGCGGCAGTACAGCCTGATCCGGGCCGACGACGGCGAGCACCGGTACTTCGCGGTCAAACGCGACGGCGAGGTCTCCAACTTCCTGCACGACCACGTCCAGCCCGGCGACGAGCTGACCCTCAGCATCCCGTACGGCGACGTGGTCCTCGACGACAGCGGCCGGCCGGTCATCTTCATCTCCGCGGGCATCGGTGTCACCCCGATGGCCGGCATGATTTCCCACCTGGTGGCCGCCGGCTCCCGCCTGCCGGTCATGCTGCTGCACGCCGACACCAGCGAGGCCACCTTCCCGCTCCGCCGCCAGATCGTCGACGACCTCGCCCACCTGCCCAAATCCGAGCTGCACGTCTGGTACGAGCACGGCGGCCCGGAAACCCTGCCGGTCACCTCGGCGCACAGCGGCACCCTCGACCTCGGCGAGGTGCCCCGGCCGAAACGCGCGCTGTACTACCTGTGCGGGCCGCTGCCGTTCCTCGAGATGGTGCGCGGCACGCTGCTGGAACGCGGCGTCGCCCCGCGCGACATCCAGTACGAGATGTTCGGCCCGGACCTCTGGCAGGCCGACACCGACGCCTGAAAGATCAACTTAAAGATCTTTTTTGCCTCGGCTGCGGCCAATAACTGATCGTCGCTCCCGCGGGGACCCTTCCGGGCCTCGCAGGGCGCTGCGCGCCCAGAACGCGAGCCCCTCCAGGGCGACGTCCGCGGGTGGTCACGGTTTCAAAGGACCACGCGAGCCGGTCATCGGGTCAGGGCCCAGCCGCGCCTCGCGGTCCCGGCTGGCACTCACGGTCCTTTCCTGGCCGGAAAAGAGCCGTAAGCGCCAGCCGGGAACGTGGGTGCCACGACGGTCTTGTGCCGGGAGGCCGAAAAGCGAGATCATCGCGCATGCTCGATGCGTCGCCCGTTTCCACGCCGCGTTTCGTCGGCCGCGATCGGGAGATGGCGGCGCTGCGCGACGCGCTGGCCCGGCCACCGGCGATCGTGCTGGTGGAGGGCGAGGCCGGGATCGGCAAGAGCCGGCTGCTGCGCGAGTGGCTGGCCGCGCCGGACCGGCACACCGCCCTGGTGTCGGTGTGCCCGCCGCTTCGTGAGTCGCTGACGCTGGGGCCGATCGTCGACGCGTTCCTCGGGATCGAGCATCCGATGGCGGGCCTCCGGCTCACCGAGCTGGCGGGCGCGTTACGGCCACTGTTCCCGGAATGGTCCGCGCATCTGCCGCCCGCCCTGCCGCCCCTGGACGACGCGAAGGCGGCCC
Organism: Actinoplanes sp. L3-i22; assembly: GCF_019704555.1. Lineage (NCBI taxonomy): Bacteria > Bacillati > Actinomycetota > Actinomycetes > Micromonosporales > Micromonosporaceae > Actinoplanes > Actinoplanes sp. L3-i22. The sequence goes on along the minus strand of NZ_AP024745.1, from coordinate 3,818,768 downwards.
GGCACCGCCTGTTCCGGGCCCTGCACGAGTTGCTGCGGGCGCTGCGCGTCGACGTCCTCGTGCTCGAGGACGCGCACTGGGCCGACGAGGTGACCTGCGAGTTCCTGCTGTTCGTCAGCTCCCGGCAGCGGTCCGACGGGCCCAGCCTGGTGATCTCCTACCGGCCGGAGGAGGTCGGCGACGGCTCGCTGCTGCTGCGGCTGACGTCCCGGTTGCCGGCCGGCGTGACCCAGCTGCGGATCGCCCTGGCGCCGATGCCACCCGGCGACACGGCGGCGCTGGTCTCCTCGATGCTGGACGGCAACCCGATCTCGCAGGAGTTCACCACGTTCATGCACGACCGGACCGGCGGCGTCCCGCTGGCCGTGGAGGAGTCGGTCCGCCTCATGTGCGACCGGGCCGACCTGGTCTTCCGCGACGGGCAGTGGGTCCGGCTGAAGCTGCGCGAGCTCCGGGTCCCGCCGACGGTGCGCGACTCCACCCGGGAGCGGGTGAGCCGGCTGTCGCCGGCCGCACAGCAGGCGTTGCGCGCGGCGGCCACGCTGGCCGAGCCGTCCTCGGTGGCGACGATCGCGATGACCGCCGGCCTGTCCCCCGACGCGTGCCGGGGCGCCATCGTGGAGGCCGCCACCGCCGGTGTCCTGGACGGCGACGACCGCGACCGGTGGCGCTTCCGGCACGTGCTGGCCGCCACCGCCGTCTACGAGGCGATCCCGCTGATCGACCGCCGGCACCTCCACCTGCTGGCCGGCCGGGCCCTGGAACACCTGAGTCCGCCGCCGGTGGCCCGCCTCGCCCACCACTTCCGCGAGGCCGGCGAGACGGCATCCTGGGCGCGCTACGCCGAGCAGGGCGCCGAGCTGGCCATCGCCTCGGGGGACCACACCAAGGCCGTCGACCTGCTGGTCGATCTGCTGTCCCGGGCCGTGCTGCCGCCGGCGGACCGGGCGCGGGTCGCGCGCATCGCCGGCGTCGCCGCGCTGGGCCGCCGGGAACCGGTCGACGCGGTCTACCACCGGGTGATCCGGACCCTGCGCTCGGTGCTGGACACCCCCGGCCTCTCCGCCCGCCAGCAGGCCGAGATCCGCAACCCCCTGGGCCGGCTCCTGATCACCGGGGGCGAGGCGCAGGCCGCCCTCAGCGAGCTGGAGCAGGCGGTGACCAACCTCGACCACGACCCGGTCGAGGCGGCCCGGGCGATGACCTACCTCGGCTGGGCGTACGCGGGGCCGTGGCCGGCCTCGACGCACCGGCGCTGGCTGGATCGCGCCGCCGCGCTGACCGACCGGATCGACTCCCCCGCGCAGCGGCTGAACCTGGCCGGGAACCGGGCCGCCGCCCTGCTCATGCTGGGCGAGGAGGAGGCCTGGGACGTCGTCGCCGGCCTGCCGGTCGACGGCACCACGGCGGCGGAGCGGCTCGACGTGGCCCGGATCCACGTGAACATCGGCACCGGCGCGCTGATCTGGGGCCGGTACGCCGACGCCGAGGAGCACCTCGCCGTGGCCATGCGCCTCGCCGAGGCCGAGCAGGCGTCCCGGTTGCAGCACAACGTCCGGCTCGAACAGGCCAACCTGGCGTGGCACACCGGCCGGTGGGACGGTCTCGCGGAGACGGCCGTGGCCCTCGCCGAGGCCGACCGGGACCGGCCGGCCCACTACCTCGGCAGCATTCGCCTCGCCGCTCGGCTGGCCGCCACGGCCGGCCGGCGGCGCGCCGCGGAGGAGCAGTTCCGGCTGGTCCTGGAGGAGTCGGCCCGGCTCGGCGCGGCCGACGACACGATGGAGGCCGCCGCCGCGCTGGCCCGGCTGTGGCTGACCGACGGGAACAGCCGCCGGGCGTTGCGGATCACCGACGAGCCGTTGGACACCGTACGGCGAAAGGGAATTTGGGTCTGGGCCGCAGATCTTGTTCCGGCCCGGATCGAGGCGCTCCTGGCCGAAGGCGAGCCGGCGGCCGCGACCCGCCTGGTCGACCAGTTCGCCCGGGGGCTGCGTGGCCGCACGGCGCCCGCGCCGCGCGCCGCGCTCGCGGTGTGCCGGGCCCTGCTGCTCGACGCGGCCGGCGACCACGCCCGGGCGGCGACGGCCCATGGCCGGGCGGCGCGTGCCTGGAGCGCGTTGCCCCGCCCCTACGACGCCATGCGCGCCCGCGAGCGCCAGGCCGAGGCGCTCCTCGCGCAGGGCTCGATCGAGCCGGGCCGCGAGCTGCTGGCCGAGCAGTACGAGCAGCTGTTCCGGCTGGGCGCCCGCGGCGACGCGGACCGGGTCGCCCAGCGGCTGCGCGAGCACGGCGCCGAGGTCCCGCGACTGTGGCGCGGCGGCCGGCGCGGGTACGGCGACCAGCTCTCCCCGCGCGAGCTCGACGTGGTCCAGCTGGTCGTCGCCGGCAAGACGAACCGGGAGATCAGCCGGATCCTGTCCAAGTCCCCGGCCACGGTGGACCAGCAGCTGCGCGCGGCGATGCGCAAGCTGCAGGTGAACTCCCGGACCGCCCTCGCGGTCAAGGCCGTCGAGGCCGGCGTCTTCGCCGAGCCGTGATGTTTGACGTATCCGCCGGATAGCTAAGGCCCCTCGTCCCGCCCGAGCATGGCCACATGATCCATAGCCAGTTGCCGATGCATGTCTGAGCCACCCGTCGCGCGTGACGACTCCGCGCCCGTCGAGGAACCGCCACCTCTCGAGCCCCACGACAGCGCCGGCGACGCCGACGACGAGAGCCACGACCCCTACCAACCCCTGTAGGCGGAAGAGACCCCCATGAGACTCAAGACCCTCGCGGCTTCGCTGGCCATCGCGGCCGGCCTGAGCATGCTCCAGCAACTACCGGCGTCCGCGGCGCCCGATCCCGGCACACCGGCCGGCAAGATCGCGTCCGACCTGACCGACCGATTCCGTACGCAGCCGTCCGCCGACTTCTGGATCACCTTCGCCGCCAAGGCCGACCTCGCCCCGGCGAAGAAGATCGCCGACTGGACCGCCCGTGGCAGGTTCGTCTACGACGCGCTGACCGCGGCGGCGAAGACCTCGGTGGCATCCGTCTCCCCCGACCTCGACCGGGCCGGCGTCAAGTACACCTCATACCCGATCGCCAACGCCGTACTCGTCAAGGGCGGCACCGAGAAGCTCGCCCTGACCGTGGCGTCCCGCGTGCAGGTCGCCGAGATCCACACCACGCCGCAGGTCGCGCTCGTCACGCCGGTGGACGAAAAGGCCCCCGCCGCGTCGAGGGCCGCCGAGGACCAGACCGTCACCTGGGGACTGGAGTCCATCCACGCCCCGCAGGCCTGGGCGATGGGCGCCACCGGCGCCGGCATCACCGTGTCCAACCTCGACTCGGGCGTGCAGTTCGACCACCCGGCCCTGCTGCACCAGTACCGGGGCACGAAGCCGGACGGCACCGTCGACCACAACTACAACTGGATGGCCACCCGCGGCTCGTGCACCGGCGCGCCCTGCGACGACAACGGCCACGGCACGCACACCATGGGCACCATGGTCGGCTCCGACGGCGCCGACCACATCGGCGTCGCACCGGACGCGCAGTGGATCGCGACGAACGGCTGCTGCGACAGCACCGGCGTCGAGTCGCTGCTGCGGTCCGGCTGGTGGCTGCTCGCCCCGACCGACCTGCAGGGGAACAACCCCGATCCGGCCAAGCGCCCGCACGTGGTCAACAACTCGTGGGGTCAGACCGTCGAGCACAACTTCGACAACTTCTTCCAGGCCGTCGACGAGGCCTGGACCGCGGCGGGCATCTTCAGCGTCTGGTCGTCCGGGAACACCTCGCCGTACGCGGACTGCGACAGCGTCTCCTCGCCCGGCTCGGCCGAGGACGCGTACTCCGTCGGCGCCTACTCGTCGGACGGCACGCTCGCGTCGTTCTCCCGCAAGGGCGAGGGCGAGGGCGGCAAGATCAAGCCCGAGATCTCCGCTCCGGGTGACGCCGTCCGCTCGTCGTACCCGAACAACAGCTACATCGAGATGTCCGGCACGTCGATGGCGGCGCCGCACATCGCCGGCGCCGTCGCCGACCTCTGGAGCTACGACCCGACCCTGATCGGGCAGGTCGACGAGACCCGGCGCCTGCTGGGCGAGTCGGCCGTGGACGTCGACGACACCGAGTGCGGCGGCACCGCCGAGATCAACAACAAGTACGGCGAGGGCCGGCTCGACCTGGTCCGCCTGCTGGCGCTCGCGCCCCGCAAGGGCGGCACCCTCACCGGTGTGGTCACCGCCGGCGGCGCCCCGGTCCCGGCGGCCGACGTGACGATCAGCGGCCCGTTCAGCCGGTCGATCGGCACCGATCAGGACGGCCGGTTCACCACGAGCCTGCCGGCCGGTGACTACCAGCTCACCACCAAGGTCTTCGGCTACCTGACCGCGACGGCCACCGTCACGATCAGCCTCGGCGAGGACACCGCCGTCACGTTGCCGCTGACCGCCGCCGCGAAGCACGACATCAGCGGCCGGGTCGTCGACGACCAGAAGCGGCCGGTCCCGAACGCCGACGTCACCGTCAAGGACACCCCCCTGAAGACGGTACGGACAGACGCCGACGGCGCCTTCACGATCGCCGCTGTCCCCGAGGGCGCGTACGGCCTGGCCGTCCAGCCCAACGCCTGCTTCTCCCCCACCACGGTCCCGCTGACCGTCGGCGCGCAGAACCAGCCGGCCGAGATCCCGGTCGGGCTGGTCGTCGACAAGGGCGGCTACCGCTGCGCCGTCACCGCGGGCGAGTACCTGCGCGGCACCGACCCGGTCACCTTCGACAGCGGGGTCTGGGCCACGGTGAAACTGCCGTTCCCGATCGCGCTCTACAACGGCACCCACGACACCCTCGGCGTCGGCCTGCGTGGCGTCATCGCTCCGGACGGCGCCACCGGACCGGGCTACGGCGGTGCGGGCATCTTCCCGTTCTACGTCCAGACCCCGGTCGAGTTCGCCGCCGGCGGCGGTGTCTTCACCGCGGCCACCAAGGTCAACGGCGAGGACGCGTTCGTCGTCGAGTACCGCAACGCCAAGCTCTGGGCCTGGCCGACCCGGGCCGAGTACACCGAGCCGGTGAACTTCTCGGCCACCCTCACCCGCTCCGGCACGATGATCTTCGGGTACGGCGACGGCGTCGGTTCCGACGACCCGGTGACCGCCGGCGAGCAGGCCGTCACCGGCATCCAGGGCTGGGCCGGCGTCGACGGCATCCGGTTCTCCGACCACGCCCCGGTGCTGCACGACGGCATGATCGTCACCTACGACATGCCGGACTTCGGGTACCTGGACGCGACCGTCGCCGACCAGAACGACGGGCTGCCGGTCGCCGGCGCGAAGGTTTCCTTCAGCACCAAGGACGGGCTGGTCGAGGCGGTCACCACCAACGGGACCGGCATCGTGCACCGGCAGCTCCCGGTCGGCGACTACACCATGACGGTCGAGGCGACGAACTACCCGACCGCGACGTATCCCTTCGCGCTGAAGCAGCTCTACGCGAAAGCCACCATCGACGCGCGTCTGACCACGGGCGCCGCCGGGCTGAAGGCCGACGGCCTGGACGCGCTGCTGGGCACCGGCCAGAACGGCACCGGCACGCTCACGCTGACCAACAACGGCTCCGCTCCCCTCACGTACAACCTGGGTGAGGCCGCGCGGCACCCCGAGCTCGACGCCGCCGGCGCCACCGCGCGCACCGGCACGGGCGCGGCCAGCAAGATCGACCTCGCCGCGTGGAAGGCCGGCGCGAGCGGCATGAAGCCGTCGACCGTCGACGGCAAGCCGGCCACGTCGAGCACCGCGGAGGCGCAGGCGGCCGCCAAGGTCGGCCCGACCGCCGGCGGCGACGTCATCACCCGGATCCCGATCCCCGGCACGATCGCGGAGAAGGAGCCTTCCGGCCTCGGCTACGACGGCGACGTCTGGGTCCACGACTACGACAAGCGCACCAACACCGCCTACACGGTGACCGGCAAGAAGACCGGGAAGGTCTTCGACGCGTCGTGGAACCCCGACTACCGGGCGTTCGACATGGCGCTGGACACCAAGACCGGTGACATGTGCCAGATGGAGGACAGCCCGGCCAGCTACATCCACTGCTTCAACCGGGACACCGGCAAGGAGACGCGGCAGATCAAGGGTGACTGGTCCACGCTGCAGCTGACCGGTCTCGCCTACAACCCGGCCGAGGACGTCTTCTACGTCGGCGGCCGCGCGAACGGCATGATCGGGACCGTCGCCGGCACGTCGCACGACAACGCGGGCGCGCTGCTGTCCTTCTGCGCCCCGCCGCTGCCCGAGGTGATGGGTCTGGCCTACAACCAGGCGTCGGACACGATCTGGTACACCGACCTCACCTCCAACCGGCCGACCCGCCTGCTGCAGGTCGACCCGGACGACTGCTCGCTGGTCAACGCGTGGTGGTTCCCGGGTCAGAAGGCCGGCCAGGGCGGCGGCCTCGAGACCGACGCCACCGGGGCGCTGTGGGCGGTCGACCAGCTCGCCGACGACGTCGTGCTCGTCGACGTCGAGGACGACCTGTTCACCGACCTGCCGTGGCTGTCGCTCTCCTCGACCGGTGGCACCCTCGCCCCCGGCCAGTCGACGACCGTGCAGGTCTCGATCACCTCGAAGGGCGCCGAGCCCGGCGTCCAGGGCGCGAACATTGTGGTTCGCTCCGACTCCGGCCGGCAGTCCAAGAGCTACGTCCCGGTGACGCTCACGACCACGAAGTACCAGGTCGGCGTGAACTCCGGCGGCGCCAAGCTGACCGACGGCTCCGGCTTCATCTGGTCCGCCGACCAGGCCGCGAGCAAGAAGTCCTGGGGCTACCAGGGCAAGACAAAGATCAACTTCACCAAAACCCCGATTGCCCGTACGACGGATGACGCGCTGTTCCAGTCGCAGCGCACCACGTCGGACAAGTCACTGTTCTACCGCTTCCCGGACGCCCCCAAGGGCACGTACGCGATCGATCTCGGTTTTGCCGAGATCGACAGGACAGGTCGGGGCAAGCGGGTGTTCGACGTGCTCGTGGACGGAGCGCTGACCGATTACGCCTACGATCCGACCGCGGCCGTCGGGCCGGACACCGCCGACTGGCGCAAGGCCGTCATCACGCACGCGGGCGGTCCGCTGACCGTGGAGCTGCGCGGCTCGAAGGGCCTGAAGCCCCCGAGCATCGCGGCGCTGCGGGTGACGCTCGACCCGCGCGCCGACGCGGCGCCGCCGGAGGAACAGCCCGAGCAGCCGGACCCGGGTCCCGTCCCGGTGGCTCCCGCCGGTCGCTCGTACACGATGAAGGTGACCGACGGGCTCTACCGCCAGGGCACGCAGGAATCCGGCTGGCACGGCGACGACCTCTGCGGCCCGCTGTGGTTCGACGCCGGCTACCTGCAGCCGTTCTACGACAGCGCCTGGGACGGCGTGTGCGTGACGACCAACGGCACGCTGGCCTTCGACCGCGCCGACACGTCGGGGAACAACACGGCGCTGCCGTCCTCGTCCCCGATCGACGCGATCCACCCGTTCTGGGACGACCTGGTCGTCGACGACGAGGCGGGCATCTACTTCGGCACGACCGAGGTGGACGGGGTGTCGGCGCAGGTCGTCGAGTGGCGCAACGTCACCTTCTACAGCGACCGGACGGCTCGGGTCAGCTTCTCGGTCACGCTGATCGCCGACGGCCGGATCCAGATCGGTTACGGCGACGGGGTCGGCGGCGAGAACCCGCTCACCCAGGGGTCGTCGGCGACGATCGGGGTGGAGAGCCTGAACCACAACCCCGCCGGTCAGTACTCCGTCGACCAGCCCGTCCTCAAGGCCGGCATGGGCCTGGAGTACAGCATCCCGGCCTCGGGAACAATCGAGGGCACGGTCACCGACTTCAACGACGGCAAGCCGATCGAGGGCGCGATTGTCACACTCGGCGAGAGAGTCATCACGACGGATGTGAAGGGCCGGTGGAAGGCCCAGGCACTGATCGGCGAGAACACCGTGAAGATCGAGGCGCCGAACTACATCACCACCAGTCAGACGGTCACCATCACCAAGAAAGACCAGGCCGAGGTACGGAACACCGCCCTGACCACGGGCATCGCCACCGTCACCGCCGGCGACCTCGACTGGCTGCTCGACAAAGGCCAGAAGGCGACCACCAAGGTCACCGTCACCAACAGCGGCTCCGCCCCGCTCGACGTCCAGATCAGCGAGCAGGCCGAGCTCCCGTGGCTGACCCTCACCGGGGCCGGCAAGGTCACGCTCGCGGCCGGCAAGTCCACCACCGTCACCGTGACGGCCGACAACACCGGCCTCAAACCCGGCGTGCTCACCGGGAACCTGCTCGTCGCGTCCAACGCCGGCAAGGGCGACACCCAGCTCAAACCGGTCCGCCTCGCGACGTCCGCCTACTGGAAGGGCATCGACGCCGGCGGCCCCGGAGCCGTAGGCGCCGACGGCTTCGTCTGGTCACCCGACCAGAACTACGTCGGCGGCAAGGTCACCACCACCCGTGCCGACATCGCCGGCACCAGGGACGACGCGGTGTACCGCACCCAGCGGACCGGCGAGACGTTCAAGTACGTGTTCAAGAACGCCCCGGCCGGGACGTACCGGATCGAGCTCGACTTCGCGGAGTTCGAGAAGGTCAAGCCGGGCAAGCGCGCCTTCGACGTGCTGGCGGACGGCAAGATCGCCCTCTACGACCACGACGTCCAGGCAAAGGCCGGCGCCCTGACCGCCGACCCGAACACCGTCACCGTCACCCACACCGGCGGCGACCTGACCCTCACCTTCACCCGAGAAAAAGACGAAGCCGACCCGATCCTCAACGCCCTGAAGGTCCAGGAGGACCCCCGCCTCTAACCCGGCCCCCCAAAAAAGTCAGAGCCTCCCCGGCGACTTTGCCGGGGAGGCTCTGATCACCGGAGCAGCAGCGCTACCGAGCTGCCCGGGGCGGCGGGTTACTTGTCCACGTGGTGCAGGTGGGGGAGGTGGATCTCCTCCGGCTCGTCCGGAAGGTCCGTGACGCCCGTCGCGACCGCCTCTTCGTGGCGGCGGTGGGCGGAGGGGAACGCGAGGGCGGCGGCGACCGCGAGGACGCCGACCAGGGCGCAGGTCCAGAAGCCCATCGTGAACGCGTCGTCGGTGGGCAGGCCCTGGGCCGTGGTGTGCGAGGTGATCACCGCGGCGACGACGGCCGTGCCGATGCTGCTGCCGATCGTGCGGGCGATGGTGTTGACGCTGGTCGCCTCGCCGGTCTGGGCGGACGGGACGGCCTCGATGATGGCGTTCGACATGGCCGCGAAGGACAGGCCGATGCCGGTGCCGGTCAGCACGCCGGACGCCAGGACCTGCCAGATCGCGCCGTGCCCGAGGGCCGGCAGGGCGAACGCGGCGACGACCGCGACGGTGCCGAGGAACATCGGCAGTTTCGGGCCGTAACGCTTGGACAGCAGGCCGGCGAGCGGTCCGAAGACGACCATCATGACGACCGTGGGCAGCAGGAACAGGCCGGACTGGGAGACCGACTTGCCGAAGCCGTAACCGGTCGCCGCGGGCAGCTGCAGCAGCGTCGGGACCAGCAGGAACGTGCCGAACATGGCGAAGCCGAGGATCATCGCGACCAGGTCGGTGGACCAGACCGCGCGCAGCTTCATCAGGCGCATGTCCACCAGCGGCTCGGCGACCCGCAGCTCGACCAGGACGAACACCACCAGCAGTACGACACCGGCGGCGAGCAGGCCGATCGTGTCGCCGGAGCCCCAGCCCCAGCTCTGGCCCTTGCTGATCGCCAGCAGCAGCGCGACCAGGCCGACCGAGAGGATGCCGGCACCCGCCCAGTCGAGGCGGCCCGGGGTGCGGACCGGCGACTCGCGCATCCCGAAGATCGCGCCGAGCAGGGCGATCACGACCAGGACCAGGGGCAGCCAGAACAGCCAGTGCCAGGTGAGGTGCTCGACGATCGGGCCGGCGCCGACGATGCCGACCCCGGCGCCGATGCCGAAGATCGCGGAGAGCAGGCCGACGATGACGCCGACCTTCTCCCGGGGCAGCTCGTCGCGGACGATGCCGATCGACAGCGGGAGGATCGCGCCGGCCGCGCCCTGCAGGACCCGGGCGACGATCAGCACGGACAGGTTCGGCGCGAGGGCGGCGAGCAGCGTGCCGGCGGCGAGGGTGGTGAGGACGCCGATCAGGACGCGGCGCTTGCCGACCATGTCGCCGAGGCGGCCGAGGATCGGCGTGAGCACCGACGCCGCCAGCAGGTACGCGGTGATCACCCAGCTGCCGTCGGCGGCGGAGACCCCGAGGTCCCGGGCGATGGTCGACAGCGCGGGCGCGACCAGCGACTGCAGGACGGCGAAGGCCAGGCCGCCCAGGGACAGGTAGAGCACCAGCAGCGTGGAGTTCACGCGTGGGCGCTGCTCGGTTGTTGTCGTCACGGATCCCCCGGGGAGAGTGGATGTAAGCCCTGGATTACTTATCGACATTATGAGACCAAGGCGACTAAGTCATCCAGCGATTACATCAGTTACGGTGGTCACATGAGACGTCGGGACTCGGCCGCCACCAAGCAGCTCCTGCTCGAAGCGGCCCGGCGGCGCTTCGCCGGGGACGGGTACGCCGCGACGTTCATCCGGGACATCGCCGCCGATGCCGGGGTGAACGTGGCGCTGATCGCCCGGTACTTCGGCAACAAGGAAGGGCTGTTCCGGGCGTGCCTGGCCGGGTCCGCCGACGAGCTGGAGCGCACGGTCACCGACGAGGTGGCGCTCCAGCAGCTGCCGGCGGTGATGGCACGGCACCTCAGCGACGCGCGGGATGGGCAGTATCAGACACGGATCATGATGCTGTTGCGCTCGTCCGGGGATCCGCGGGCCGAGGAGATCCGGATCGGGACGCTGCACTCGTTCGCGGAGCGGCTGGCTCGGCTGAGTGGGGCGGACGAGCTCGACGCGCAGTTCGTGCTGGCCGCGATGCTGGGGCTGACGATCCTGCGGTCGGCGGGGGTGGAGCCGCTCGCCGCGGCTGAGGAGTCGGAGCTGACCCCGCGGGTCGAGCGGCTGATCTCCGCAATGCTGCGCCCATAAGTCCGGATAAAAGCGCTTTTAAAGCCTCAAGCCGCTCGGCCTGGCCCGGCTCGGCCCGGCCCGGCTCGGCTCGGCCCTGCTCGGCTCGGCTCGGCCCGGCCCTGCTCGGCCCTGCTCGGTCAGGAACTCTTGCCGGCGTCGAGGACGATCGCCTCGATGCGGAGACCGAGACCGGTCATCACGAACAGGATGGCAAAGAGGTAGGGCGCGACCGACGCCACCGAAGCCAGGCCGATCACGGCCGCCGTACCGAAGCCGATGATCAGGCAAAGGTTCCCGAGCGTGCGGGAGGTCTCGATCCGGCGTCCCCGTGCATCCATCGCCGCACAATATCGGAATCGGTCACTGCGACCCCGGGCCCGCCCAGCGCCGCCGCCCCCGGAACGCCAGGACCAGGATCACCACGGCCGCCGTCACGTTGATCGCCAGCAGCACCGCCCCCGGTCCCAGGAACAACCCCAGGAACGGCAGCGACAGGAACGCGACCACGCACAGCACCGACAACGTCGGGAACGGGCAGGGCGCCGATCGCATCCGCCGGGCGAACGCCGGGTCCCCGGCGCAGAGCCGCTCTTCGATGTCCGCGAGCACGCGACGGTCCTTCTCCTCCAGCACCCGCTCCCCCGTCCGGACATAAGAGGAATAGCCGATCTGGCACGAATTGAAGCACTAGCAGCCTATAACAGAGGGTGAGCAGTAGTTCTCCGTATGCGCAGCCGAGGAGGCTGGATGACCACCGTCGCCCCGAGGCCGACCCCCGTCAGACCCCATCCGGTCCGCCGGCAGATCAGAGGGTCCGCGCTGGGCCGGACTCTGCGCACCACCGACGCGAAGCAGATCGGGATCATGTACATGATCACCTCGATCGTCTTCTACATGGTCGGTGGCGTGATGGCGCTGCTGATGCGCGCCGAACTGGCCCGCCCGGGCATGCAGATCCTGTCCCCGGAGCAGTTCAACCAGCTCTTCACCATGCACGGCACGGCCATGCTGCTGTTCTTCGCGACGCCGATCGTGTTCGCGTTCGGCAACTTCGTGGTCCCGATCCAGATCGGCGCCCCCGACGTCGCGTTCCCGCGGCTCAACGCGTTCGCCTACTGGCTCTACCTGTTCGGCACGCTGATCGCGATCAGCGGCTTCTTCACCCCGGGCGGCGCGGCCGACTTCGGCTGGTTCGCCTACACCCCGCTCAGCGACTCGGTGCACTCGCCGGGCATCGGCGGCAACTGCTGGGTGGTCGGCCTGGCCATCTCCGGCCTGGGCACGATCCTCGGCTCGGTCAACCTGATCACCACGATCCTGACCCTGCGCGCGCCCGGCATGACCATGTTCCGGATGCCGATCATGTGCTGGAACATGCTGGTCACCGCCCTGCTGGCGATCATGGTGTTCCCGTTCTTCGCGGCCGCGCTGTTCGCGCTCGCGGCCGACCGGGTGCTCGGCGCGCACGTGTTCGACGTCGACACCGGCGGCCCGATGCTCTGGCAGCATCTGTTCTGGTTCTTCGGTCATCCCGAGGTGTACATCATCGCCCTGCCGTTCTTCGGCATCATCACCGAAGTCATTCCGGTGTTCAGCCGGAAACCGCTCTTCGGCTACAAGGGCCTGGTCGGCGCGACCATTGCGATCGCCGCCCTGTCGATGAGCGTCTGGGCGCACCACATGTATGCCACCGGCCAGGTGCTGCTGCCGTTCTTCAGCTTCCTCACCTTCATGATCGGCGTGCCGACCGGCATGAAGTTCTTCACCTGGATCGGCACCATGTGGCGCGGCCAGGTCAGTTTCGAGACGCCGATGGTGTGGGCGATCGGCTTCCTGGTGACGTTCCTCTTCGGTGGCCTCTCCGGCATCATCCTGGCCTCGCCGCCGATGGACTTCCACGTCTCCGACTCGTATTTCGTGGTGGCGCACTTCCACTACGTACTGTTCGGCACGATCGTGTTCGCGGTCTTCGCCGGCATCTACTTCTGGTTTCCGAAGATGTTCGGCCGGATGCTCGACGAACGCCTCGGCAAGCTGCACTTCTGGCTGACGTTCATCGGCTTCCACATGACGTTCCTGGTGCAGCACTGGGTCGGCACCCAGGGCATGCCCCGCCGTTACGCGGACTATCTGCCGACCGACGGCTTCACCACGCTGAACACGATCTCGTCGATCGGCTCGTTCATTCTCGGCGCGGCCACGCTGCCGTTCCTCTACAACGTGTGGAAGTCCTACAAGTTCGGCAAGACGGTCATCGCGGACGACCCGTGGGGTTACGGCAACTCGCTGGAATGGGCCACGTCCAGCCCGCCGCCGCTGCGCAACTTCGACCGGATGCCGCGGATCCGTTCCGAGCGGCCGGCTTTCGACCTGAAATTCCCGCACCTCGCGGCCGGTGAGCAATCCCTGGCCGGTCCGCCGGAGGGCGGCGCGCGGCCGCTTCGCAAGGAATCCGACGGCGGGGCGTCGTACTCCGAGGACATCGCCTCCGACCGGGACCGCAAGAAGAAACGCTGAATTCCCGGCTCGGCCTTCGCTGCCCACCTGCCCTCGGCAGGTGGGCACGCTTTTATTGGCGACGGTACGGCGTCAGCACCGCTTCACCGGAATGACCGCGCTACCCACCTCGGCACCGTTCGCCGTCGCCGCGTCGAACAGCACCCGCCGTCCACCGAGCCCGGGCCGCACCCGCCACCGATAGACCTTCCCGGAGCTGGACACCAGCGGATTCGCCCCGGTGATCGCCTGCCAGGCCCAGTCCTTGCCGGTGGATTTGTAGAGCAGATCGTTCTCGATCAGGTAATCGGCGCCGAGCCCGCCCGCGACGTCCTCCACGGCAGCACCAGCGCCGCCCCGGCCGCGACCGGGGCCCAGCGGCGCCGCTTCACCGGGGCCGGCGGGTCCTCGGACAGCGGGCGCGGCGTGGACGTCACTTACCCCGCCTCGCTCACCAGCTTCGCGAAACGGTGCACGCCTTCGGCCAGGTCGGCGTCGCTCAATGCGTACGAGAAACGCAGGTAACCCGGCGTGCCGAACGCCTCCCCGGGAACCACCGCCACTTCCGCCTCGTCCAGCACGATCGCGGCGAGTTCCGCGGACGTCGCCGGAATGCGGCCGCGCAACGGACGCCCGAGCAGCCCCTTCACCGACGGATAGACGTAGAACGCGCCCTGCGGCTCCGGGCAGACCACCCCGGGAATGTCGTTCAGCAGGTCGACGATCGTGCGGCGGCGCCGATCGAAAGCCGCCCGCATCCGCGCCGCGGCGGTGCGGTCACCACTCACCGCGGCGAGCCCGGCGACCTGCGACACATTGCTGACATTCGATGTCAGATGGGACTGCAGATTCAGCGCCGCGCCGATCAGATCCTTCGGCCCGGTCATCCAGCCGACCCGCCAGCCGGTCATCGCGAACGTCTTCGACACACCGTCGAGCACGATCGTCCGGTCGGCGAGGCCGGGGACGAGCGCGGGCAGCGAATGGAACTGGGCGTCGCCGTACACCAAATTCTTGTAAATCTCGTCGGTGACGACGAAAAGCTCATTTTCCAAGGCCCAGTTGCCGATTTCCGACAATTGCTCGCGTGCATAGACCGCGCCCGTCGGGTTCGACGGAGAACACATCAACAACACTTTGGTACGAGGGGTTCGCGCGGCCTCCAGCCGGTCGGCGCTCACCAGGTAGCCGGTCGACTCGTCGGAGTTCACCGCGACCGGGACGCCGCCCGCCAGCCGGACCGCCTCCGGGTAGGTGGTCCAGAACGGCGCCGGGATCAGCACCTCGTCGCCCGGGTCGAGCAGCGCGGCGAACGCCTGGTAGACGCCCTGCTTGCCGCCGTTCGTGACGATCACCTGACTGGGCTCGACCGGGTGGCCGGACTGGCGGGCGATCGCCTCGCGCAGCTCGGGCAGCCCGCCGGCCGGCGTGTACTTGTGGTTCCGCGGGTCGCGACAGGCCTCGATCGCGGCCTCGACGATGTGCTCCGGCGTGGGGAAATCGGGCTCCCCGGCCCCGAATCCGATCACCGGCCGACCGGCGGCGCGCAGGGCTTTTGCTTTGGCGTCGACGGCCAGCGTGGCGGATTCCGCGATGCCGGAGATTCGTTCAGAAATACGGCGCATAGGGCTCATCCTGCCAGCGCCCACACCGTATGGGAAAGGCAATATAATCTTTTGAAAGGCCTTCCCGGTACGACAGAATTCGCGGCCGCAGGGATAATGGGCGGGTGGAGATGCACTACGCGCGGACCGCGGACGGCGTGACGATCGGTTACCAGGTCTTCGGGCGGGGTCCGGTGCTGGTGTGGATGCCGTCGCTCAGCAACATCGCCGCGCAGTGGCGGATTCCGGCGATGCGGGCGGCGTATGAGGCGCTGGCCCGGGAATTGACGATCGTGCTGTACGACGGCCGCGGGATGGGCGCGTCCGACCGCCGGATCGACCTCGACGATCTCGGCGTCGACGCGCATCTGCGCGATCTGCGGGCCGTTCTGGACGACGCCGGAATCCAATCGGCGTCACTTCTCGGCTATTACCACGCGGCGGCCACCGCGATCGCTTTCGCCGCCCGGGAGCCGTCCCGGGTCGACCGGCTCGTGCTGTTCGGCGGCGCCGCCCGGATGCGCGAGGCGATGCGGCCGGCGCAGACCCAGGCGCTGCTGTCCCTTGTCGATCAGGACTGGGGCCTGTTCGCGGACGCCGCGGCGGCGGCCTGGCTGGGCTGGGACTCGGCGCCGTCCGGGCGCTGGACAGCGGAGGCCTTCCGCACGGCGACCACCGCCCCGGTGGCCCGAGCCTGGTTCTCGGCGGCCGAGGAGATCGACGTGACCGCGGAGTTGCGCCTGGTCCAGGCGCCGGCCCTGGTCCTGCACCGGCAGAGCGAACAGCAGATCCCGGTGGAGGTCTTCCGGCGCCTGGCCGACGGCCTCCCGGACGCACGGCTGGTGGAGTTGCCCGGCACCACACCGACGCTGTTCCTGGAGAACCCGGAGCAGGACGTCCGCCTGGTGACCGATTTCGTCCTCGGCACCACGGAACCGCCCCCACCCACCGCCGGCAACCGCCCGGCGCCAGCCACCCCGCCCCACCCTTCCACCCTCCCCGCCGCCACCGCCTCCTCCGCCACCGCCTCGCCGCCCAGCCCCACCACCGCGCCATCCAGCCTGGTCAGCACCCCGCCCAGCCCGGCCACCGCGTCGCGCGACACCGCCACCGCGCCGCGCGACACCGCCACCGCGCCGCGCGACACCGCCACCGCGCCGCGCGACACCGCCACCGCGCCGCGCGACACCGGGCCGCCGCCCAACCCCGAACGGCCGCTCGGCCCCGCACGCCCGCTCGGCCCGGCCACCGCGCCGCGCGATGTCGCTGCGCCGCGCTTTCCCCTCGCGCCGGGCGTTGGTGGCCGCCGGGGCTCGGGTGGGGAGCTCACGCCTCGGGAGGTGGAGGTGCTGGGGCTGGTTGCGGGTGGGGACTCCAACTCCGAGATCGCTCGGCGGCTCGGGATCGCGGTGCACACGGTCGAGCGCCACCTCGGCAACGTCTATCGCAAGATCGGGGCTCGTGGCCGGGCCGACGCGGTCGCTTATGCGCTGCGCGGGATGACGGAAAACCGCCATCACGAATGACGGATCTCCTGGATGTGGCGGACGGATCAGCGGCGCACGATCTGGGGTATGACCTCCTCGGCTACGACTCCGGACAACACTTCGTGGCGGTTCGCCCGCGCCACCGCGCCCGCCGTGCGGGTGCTCGCTGGGCGGCGCTGGTTCCCGGCCTGGGCGGTGGTGCACCACCGCGGGCGGGTCAGCGGACGGGACCTGACCGTGCCGGTCGCCGTGGTCGCCACATCGGACGGCTTCGTCATCAACCTCCCCTGGGGTGCGCGGACGAACTGGGTGCGGAACGTCGTAGCGGCCGGCGGGTGCACGATCCGCTGGCGAGGCGTCGAACATCGGATGGACGATCCGAGGATCATCGATGCGGCGGCCGCGCGTCCGTATTACTCCCGGTTCGCCTGGAACGTCGCGCGCCGGCTGTTCCCTGCCGACGCCTGGTTGCTGCTTCGCCGGATTTAGCCTAGACCCGGCGCGGGGGCGGGTTCGGGTTATCCACAATGGCCGGTTGTCCACAGGCAGGCTTGACAGGTCGCGTACCCGCTGCCGGCGAGGGCCGGGCTGCGGTGGATCACCATCTAACGCCGTACCGGGAAATGGGCTGACCGCGAGTGATCGCCTGCCGTGGGCACCGGAATCGGATCAGGTGAACGGGCCGCGGACGGTAACGCCACCGTCGACGACCAAGTTTTGGCCGGCCAGGTATGCCGCCGAGCGGTGCTGCGGAGCCGGTCGCGGCGGGTTCCTGCCATCATCTCGGGGTGAGCAGGGGGCGGTTTACGGTCGGTGACGGGTATGCGGAGTACCGGGGACCGGCCACCGACGGCGCGGCCCATCGTCACGCCGCTTTCCAGATCGTCATCGCCGCGCAGCTCAACCCGCCCGGCGACGCGGCCCACCGCCACACCGTCCCCCAGGACGTCAGCGCCCCACCACTCAATGTGGCCGGCAGCGCGGTGGTCGACGGTGCCTCGCCGCCCGCGCGCCCTGGTGTCAGTTCGGCGGCTTCGCAAGGCGATGTGGGGGTGGTTGACGATGCGGGGATCGAGCATCGAGGGGTGGCCCTCGTCGTGCCGCCGATGGTGCGGCATCGGCTGCTACCCGCCGCGGACCTGGTGACGTTCTATGTCGAGCCGCACTCGGTGTTCGCGGACGACCTGCGCGCACGCTACCGGGACGGGATCGCCGCCGCGCCCGAACTGCACGACCTGCGCGAGATCGGCGAAGGGCGATCCCGGGCGCTCGATCCTCGGCTGGTCCGAGCGATGCGGCTGCTGTCGGAGCGGAACCTGTCGATGCCGGAACTGGCCGCCGAGGTCGGGCTCTCCCCGCAGCGCCTTCGTGCCCTGGCTCGGCAGCAGGTCGGCATGCCGCTCCCCCGCTGGCGGGTATGGGCCGAACTGCGCCGCGCCGCCGAAGCTCTGCGGGCCGGTCAGTCCCCGGCGGAGGCCGCCGTCACCGCGGGCTTCGCCGACCAGGCCCATCTGACTCGCCGCATGCGCGAAATGGTCGGCCTGACTCCAGCCGCAGTCCTCCCGATCCTCCGCGCCCACCCGCACCCGGCACCGTAAACGCGGTCGCTCCGACCGCCGCGCAACTGAGCCAGGCCGAATCGATCGGACCTCGCATCACGGAGTGCAGCAGACTCCGGCCAACGATCGGCTCCGCCCCGCGGGCTCCGGCCCCGCGATCAGCTCCGCGCTGCGGGCTCCGGCCCCGCGATCAGCTCCGCGCTGCGGGCTCCGGCCCCGCGATCAGCTCCGCGCTGCGGGCTCCGGCCCCGCGATCAGCCCCGCGCTGCGGGCTCCGGCCCCGCGATCAGCCCCGCACCGCAGGTTCCGGCCCCGCGATCAGCCCCGCACCGCAGGTTCCGGCCCCGCGATCAGCCCCGCACCGCAGGTTCCGGCCCCGCGATCAGCCCCGCACCGCAGGTTCCGGCCCCGCGATCAGCCCCGCACCGCAGGTTCCGGCCCCGCGATCAGCCCCGCACCGCAGGTTCCGGCCCCGCGATCAGCCCCGCACCGCAGGTTCCGGCCCCGCGATCAGCCCCGCACCGCAGGTTCCGGCCCCGCGATCAGCCCCGCACCGCAGGTTCCGGCCCCGCGATCAGCCCCGCACCGCAGGTTCCGGCCCCGCGATCAGCCCCGCACCGCAGGTTCCGGCCCCGCGATCAGCCCCGCACCGCAGGTTCCGGCCCCGCGATCAGCCCCGCTCAGCCACGTAGACCGAGATTGATCCGGTGATCGTTCGGATGACGTCAGCTTCGCGGACATCCTCGAAGCCGGCCGCGGTGATCAGCTCCGGCAATACCCCATCGGCATTCGGCTGGGTGTCTGCCTTGCCGTCCGCGAACTGCACCGTCCGAAACGCCAGCCGCATCAGGGCGGTCCGCTGAAGCCCGTAGTCGGTGATCACCAATCGGCCACCAGGCCGCAGAACCGCGGCCATCGACGCGAGCATGGCCCGCTTCATCGGCATCGGGCACTGATGCAGCACAAGACTGGAAACGACGATGTCCGCAGTACCCTCCCCGAGCAGCCCCGCCAGCGCATCACCCCGGCCCGAAACCCACCGCACGGCGCGCGTCTTCCGCTCCGCGATCGCAAGCACCTCGGGGTCGGGATCCACCCCGACGATCCGAGCTTCCGGCTCGGCCCGCACCAGCATCGACGCCAGCGAGCCGGTGCCACAGCCAACGTCGACAATCACGTCACCAGGCCGCGGCGCCACGTGCGCGACGGTCACCGCCCGCCACAGCCGCTCCCGCGTCAGCGCAATCACCGGATCGTAGAACCGCGTCGGCGCAAACCGCCCGAGCGCCGGGGTAAAACCGCTCTCACTCATGCCCGAAGTCTCAGCCGCACACCCCCGCTCAGTCTTGAACCAATCGCTCGCCCCGCTCACTGCTCTCACCAGCCCCGGCCCACCAGCCGACGCGCAGGCAGCGCAGGCAGCGCAGGCAGCGCAGGCAGCGCAGGCAGCGATTGTCAGGAAGCCACGTTGATCAGCCCCGTCTCGTAGGCGACGATCACCAGCTGGGCGCGGTCGCGGACGGGCAGCTTCGCCAGGATTCGTCCCACGTGCGTTTTCACCGTGGCCACGCTCAACCCCAGGTGCGCGGCGATCTCGTCGTTCGACAGCCCGCGGCCGACGAGCGTCAGCACTTCGCGTTCACGCTCGGTCACACCGTCCAGCGAACCCGGGATCGGCTTTCCGGGCCGCGGTTGCCGGGCGAACTCCGACACCAGTTTCCGCGTCACCTTCGGCGACAGCAGCGCCTCCCCGGCGGCAACCACCTGGATGGCGTTGAGCAATTCCCCCGCCGGACTGTCCTTGAGTAGGAAGCCGCTCGCGCCCGCCTGCAGCGCCCCATACACATATTCATCGTGGTCGAACGTCGTCAAAATCAACACGTGCACACCGCTGAGCGCGGGATTTCGGCAGATCAGGCGGGTGGCCTCGATGCCGTCCATCTCCGGCATCCGCACGTCCATGAGCACCACGTCCGGCTGGAGCTCGCCGGCGAGCCGAACAGCTTCGAGGCCGGTGGCCGCCTCCCCCACCGCCGTGCACCCCTCGCTGGAGTTGACCAGCATCTGGAAGCTCTCCCGCACCAGCGCCACGTCCTCGACGATCAGCACCCGGATCACCGGCCACCGCCGCTCGCCGCGCCGTCGACCGGAAGCAAGGCCGTCACGGCGAATCCACCGCCGTCCCGTGGCCCAGCGCTGAGTGTTCCGCCGTGCAGTGCCGCCCGCTCGCGCATCCCGATCAGCCCCTGCCCGCTCTTACCGGCGCGCACCGGCCGCTGCCCGTCGTCGTTGACCTCGACCCGGATGTCATCCGCACCGACGAGCACGGTGACCTGGCAATGTGCCGGCGCCGCGTGTTTCACCACGTTGGTCACCGCTTCCTGAACGATCCGATACACCGTCAGCTGCACCGACTCGGCGATCGTGTCGACGGCCGTCTCCTCCGGGCAGTCCACCGTGAGTGTCACGGACGCGTCGCCCGCCGAGGCCATCTCGACCAGTCTCGGCAGGTCGTCGATGCCGGGCGTAGGCGTATACGGGGTGTCCGCCCGCAGCATGTCCAGCACCTTGCGGACCTCGTACATCGCGGCCCGTCCGGTTTTCTCGATGACCCGCAGCGCGTCGCGTGCCGCGTCCGGCTGGGATTCCGCGACGTGGTTGCCGATCGATGCCTTCACCACGATCAGGGTCATCGTGTGCGCGATGATGTCGTGCAACTCCCGCGCGATCCGCAGTCGTTCCTCGATCGCGGCCTCGCGCCGCAACTGCTCGCTGCGCTGGGCATTCTGTTCCCGTCGCTCGCCGATGGCGAACCCGAGGATCGCGGACGGCGCGATCATCAGAGCGCCGAAGAACAAGGTCAGCAGCGGCGGCGGGCTGTCCGGCGCCGGAACGCTGTGGTCCGCGAAGAACATCGGCGCGCCCATACCGGCACTGATCAGGAAGCAGCAGACCCCCTGGATCAGAAATGCTCGGGTGTCTCGCACGGCGGCGCCGAAGGTATAAAAGGCCAGGACGAGCCCGCAGGCCGGCCCCGGTGCCGCGAAGGATGGGATGACCTCCGACCCCAGCGCGAGGGAGGAAGCCACCGTCACGGTGATCGCCACCGTGGTGGGCCAGCGGCGGCGGACCGCGATCGGCAGGCCGATCACCAGGGCAGTCAGCGCCGACACCCAGCCCGGCTCGGTGGGCTGACCGCCCGGCGGCGCCTCGATCGCCCCCGCCAGACAGATCAGCACGACGAAGGCCGCTCCGACCGCGTCGAGAACGTAGAGCTCGACCGGGCGGAGGCGCCTGATCACCTGAGCCGCGTCCATGCGCAAGACGGTATCCGGTGCGGCAGCGCCGCGCGTCGGCCCACAAGCTGTCATCCCCAGGGATGAGGAAAGACCGATTATTGGGTACGACGTACCACGCTGGTCGGAACGCGAAGTGTCCATCCTGGTCCGATGCGCCACCCGGCCCCGGCGCGGGATCGTTGCCGCCATGACGACGCAGACGGTTGTTCTGGAGGACGTCCGAGCCGCCTACGGCACGGGCGACCGGCAGGTGGTCGCGCTCGACGGCATCTCGGTGTCCTTCGAGCGCGGCACGTTCTCGGCGGTGATGGGCCCTTCGGGGTCCGGCAAGTCGACCCTGCTGCACTGCGCGGCCGGGCTCGACCGCCCGATCAGCGGCTCGATCGCCGTCGACGGTGTCGTGCTCGACCCGCTGACCGAGGATCAGCTCACGAGGCTGCGGCGGGACCGGATCGGCTTCGTGTTCCAGTCCTTCAATCTGGTCTCCTCTCTGACCGCTGAGCAGAACGTGGCGTTGCCGGCCCGGTTGGCCGGCCGCCGCACACCACCCGGCGACATCGCCGAGGCGCTGACCGCGGTCGGGCTGGCCGGGCGCCTCCGGCACCGCCCGAGCGAGCTCTCCGGCGGCGAGCAGCAGCGTGTCGCGGTCGCTCGCGCGCTGATCAGCCGTCCCGCGGTGGTGTTCGCGGACGAGCCGACCGGTGCTCTGGACAGTGCGACCTCGCGGCAGATCCTCGACCTGCTGCGGACGCTGGTCGACGAGCATCAGCAGACGGTGGTCATGGTGACCCATGATCCGGTCGCCGCCGCCCGTGCCGATCGGATCGTGTTCCTCGCCGACGGCCGGATCGCCGACGACGTCCAGGGGCCGCTGGCGCCGGAGCAGATCGCCGCTCACACCACGCAGTTGGTGGAGGAGCCGTGCTGAGGCTGCGCCGGACGATCGGTGCGCTGGTCGCCGTGGTGGTCGGGATCGCGCTGGTCACCCTCGCCCTGTTGTTGATCGTCGCGGGCCGGCCGAAGATCCCTGACCGGCTCGCCGCCGCCGCGGTGATCGTTCAGGCGCCGGCGAGCCACAGCCCCGCCGATCAGTTCTCACCGGCGATTCCGTGGCCGGGTGCGCGAGCCGAGGAGATGGGCAGTCGACTCGCGGCCCTTCCGGGGGTCGCGGCCGCGGTGGCGGACCGTTCCTTCTACGCCCAGGCCGTCGTCGGCGGGGAGCCGTCCGAGACCGTCGTGCAAGGTCATGGCTGGTCATCGGCCCGCCTCGGGGGTGGGCGCCTGGTGGCCGGCGAGCCGCCCAGGCGACCGGGCGAGGTGGTGCTGGACAGGGCCCTGGGCCTTCGGGCCGGAAGCACGGTCACGGTGCTGACGGCGGCGGGGCCCACGGCGTACACAGTGACGGGTTTGATCGATGCTCCGGGCATTTTGGTCTCGGACGAAGCGGCCGCGCGACTGTCCCCGGGTGTCGGCGCGATCGGGCTGGTCCTGGCGCCGGGCGCGGATGCCGGTTCGGTGGCGAAGGCCGCGCGCGACAGCGGCGGGGCGGCGGGGACGGTGCTGACCGGCGACGAGCGGGGAGCGCTGGAGCCGGGTGCGGACGCCCGGACACGCTGGATCGGGATGCAGGTCCTCACCGGGGTGGCGGCGCTGGCCGGCTTCGTCACGGTGTTCGTCGTCGCGTCCACGTTCGCCTTCACCGTCACCCAGCGACGGCGGGAGATGGGCCTGCTGCGGGCGGTCGGGGCTACGCCTCGGCAGGTGCGGCGGATGGTGTACGGCGAAGCGTTGCTGGTCGGCAGCGTCGGAGCGGTCCTCGGCGCGATCATCGGTGCCGCCGTGGCTCCGATGGCCGCACGGATTCTCATCGACGTGGGGTTCGAGCCGGCGACGTATGAAGTGCGGTACAGCGCGTTGCCGCTGCTGGGCGCGCTCGTGCTCGGTCCGCTGGTGGCTCTCGCCGGCGCTTGGACCGCTGCGCGCCGGGCCTCCCGGGTGCGACCGCTGGAGGCGCTGCGCGAGGCTGCCGTCGAGCAACGCTCGATGGGGCGGCTGCGTTGGATCACGGGCGGTCTGCTGATGGCGGCCGGTGTTGCGCTGGCCGTCGGCACCGCGACCTCGGACGACGCCCAGGATGGTGCGACGTTCGCGCTGTACGGGGCGATGGCGCTGGTCACCGGGATGGTCGCGCTCGCGCCCGCAGCGATTCCGCTGCTCGTCCGGCTATTGCGGCTCCCGATGCGGCGCGGCGGTGGCACGATCGGCCTCCTGGTTCGTGAGGGCGCGCTGAGCGCGGCACGGCGAACCGCGTCCACGGCCGCGCCGGTGCTGCTGACCGTCGCGTTCGCGGTGCTCGTCTCAGGCATGGTCCGAACGTCGACGGCGGCCTACGCGGCGGGCCGGGCGGCAGATGTCGCGGCCGGCCGGGTGATGGTGCCGGACCGGACGCCGGGGCTGTCCGACGCCACGGTGAGCGCCGCGACCGGCGCAGCGATCCTGCCGACCACGGTGTTCGGGCCGGATCAACGGGCCCTTCTCGCCCTCGGCGTCGAGCCAGCCACGTTCGCCGAGGCGGATCGGGGCGCACGAGTGGTCTCGGGTTCGGCGAACGGCCTTCGCGACACGGACACCGTCGTGGTCACCGAGTCCGCGCACCTGTCTCCGGGAGGAACGTGTCCGGTGGTCTTCGCCGACGGGCAGCGGATCGCGCTGCGGATCGTCGCCGTGGTCGCCGACGGGTCGATCCGGGGTGACCTCCTACTGTCCCGCGAGACCGTGCGCCGGCACGACCCGTCCGCGCTGACCTCTGCCGTTTACCTGGACCGCGACGTTCCGGCCGGCCTCGGTGCCCGGGTGATCGACACGGCCGCCTGGGCTGCGGAGGCCGACAGCAGCGAGGACCGGCTGGTGTGGATGTTCACGTTGATGTTGATCGGGGTGTCGGCCGGATACGGCGCGATCGCCGTCGCCAACACGCTGATGATGGCGGCCGAGGGGCGTGCACCCGACCTCCGGGTGGTGCGCCTGGCCGGGGCGACCCGACGGCAGGTCGCCGGGTACGTCGCGGCGGAGTCCACGCTGGTGGTGGCGATCGGGGCGGTGCTGGGCGGGGTGGTCGCTCTCGGGGCGCTGCTGGCCATCCGTGCCGGGCTGAGCGAGCAGACCGGCGCGGCAGTCCCGCTGGTGGTGCCGTGGCCGGTCGTCGCCGGGGTGATCGGCTCGTGTCTGCTGCTCGCGCTGGTTGCCGGGGCCCTGCCCACCCGACGGATGCTGCGCGCGCCCGCGCTGCATTCCCCACAGGCAGACCTATGAGACGACATCATCTCGGGCGCAGGATCACCACGTCATCGGCAGATCAAATGCCCACAAAACAGGACGGTACCCTCAGGCCATGAATGCAGCAGTGGAAGATGGAGCGCGGCTGGTCGAGGTCCGGGCGGGGATTCACGCCTGGGTGCAGCCGGACGGATCGTGGTGGCTGAACAACGCGGGGGCGATCACCACCGCGGCGGGGCAGCTCGTGGTGGACACGTGCGCTACCGCTACGCGGGCCCGGCGATTCCTGGATGCGTTGCAGGCAGCGACCGGGCAGGCTCCGAAGCTGGCGGTGAACACCCATCAGCACGGGGACCACACGTACGGGAACAGTCTTCTGCCTTTGCCGACCGTGATCATCGGGCAGGAGAAGATGCGGGAGGGCCTACGGGTCGATCCGATCATCGACGGATGTCCGCCGTTCTGGAGCCCGGTGCCGGACTGGGGTGACGTCGAGCGCCGCCTGCCGGACGTCACCGTCGGCGACGCGCTCACCGTTCATCTCGGCGAGCGGCGGGTCGAGCTGCGGCACCCCGGCGGGCCGGCGCACACCACCGGCGACCTGATCGCCTGGGTCCCGGACGAGCGCGTGCTGTTCACCGATGACCTGGTCTTCGCCGGGCTGACGCCGCTGGTGTTCATGGGTTCGCTGCCTGGGGCGCTGGCCGCGGTCGACTGGCTGGCCGGTTTCGGGCCGGAGGTGGTGGTTCCCGGGCACGGGCCGATCCTGAGCGGTGACGACATCGCGCGGGTGCTGGACGAGCACCGGCGGTACTACCGGCTGGTGATGCGGGCCGGCGCGGACGGGGTCGAGCGAGGGCTCTCGCCGCTCGACGCCGCTCGTGGAGTGGAGCTGGGTGAGTTCGCCGGGTGGGCAGATGCCGAGCGGCTGGTGCTGAACCTGCATCGGTTCTATGCCGACCACCACGGCACCGAGCTGGATCTGATCGCCGCGTTCACCGATGCGGTCGCCTACAACGGTGGGCCGCTCGCCACCCGCGTCTGAGGGATCGAAAGCGGACACCAGCGGCAGTGGAGACGCTGCCGATCAACAAGCGCCGGATGGAGACGGGAGGCGGGTCAGTGACGGCGGGACAGGTGAAGGGTGATGTCGGAGGTCAGGTCCACCTCGTCCGGCAGGGCACGCAGGACTCGAAAGAGACGGGTCGCCTTGCCCGTCTCCGCGCCGATCTCGAGGGCGGTCCGGATCGGCCGCCCGGGCCGACGCCCGGGAATTCGGGCGCGGTTCTGCCCTTAAGAGGGCAGACTCCGGCCGGTCATTGGAACGAGGCGTGCCGACCACCCTGGAATTGCCGGTGAGTGCCCCTAGACTGCCCGGCATGACGTGGCTCCTCGGTGCTGTGGTCTTTCTGCTCGGCCTGTTGCTGTCGATCGCCCTGCACGAGGTCGGTCACTACGCGCCAGCCCGCAGATTCAACGTCAAGGTGACTCAGTGGATGGTCGGAATCGGGCCGACCGCCTGGTCCACCCGTCGGGGTGAGACCGAATTCGGCATCAAGTGGCTGCCGTTCGGCGGGTACATCCGGATGGTCGGCATGCTGCCGCCGGCTCCGGGTACGCCGCCCGGCAAGGTGCGCCGATGGTCGACCGGTCCGCTGCGGTCGCTGATCGAGGGCGCCCGCGAGGCCGCCTGGGAGGACGTCGGCCCGCGCGATCACGGCCGGCTGTTCTACCAGCGCCCCTGGTGGCAGCGCGTGATCATCATGACCGGCGGTCCGGCGATGAACATGCTGCTCGGCTTCGTCTTCCTGTC
This sequence comes from Actinoplanes sp. L3-i22, assembly GCF_019704555.1. Classification (NCBI taxonomy): domain Bacteria; kingdom Bacillati; phylum Actinomycetota; class Actinomycetes; order Micromonosporales; family Micromonosporaceae; genus Actinoplanes; species Actinoplanes sp. L3-i22. The sequence continues at coordinate 3,792,175 of NZ_AP024745.1, read as the reverse complement.
GATCGCGCTCACCGGCATCGGCGTCAACACCGCTCAACCCACCATCCAGGCGGTGGTCGCGGCCAGTCCGGCGGTCACGGCCGGTCTCCAACCGGGCGACAAGATCATTGGGTACGGCGATGCGTCCGTCCGCTCGTGGGACGAGCTGACCGGGATGATCCGCGCCGATGCCGGTCAGCCGGTCACGCTGACCATCATGCGCGACGGCGTGACCGAAAAGGTGCCGCTGATCATGGGCGTCAACGGTCAGGGCGGCTTCCTCGGCGTCCAGCCGGCATATGCCCGCGAGCACATGACACCGGTCGAGGTCGCCGGTGTGGTCAGGGCCGCCGGTAAAGAGGTCGCGGTCGGTGTCTTCCACCTTCCCGAGCGGATGGTCGGCGTGTGGCAGGCCGCCTTCAGTGACGCGCCGCGGGCGGTCGACGGGCCGATCGGTGTCGTCGGTGCCACCCGGCTCGGCGGGGATGTTGCCGCGTCCGATCTGCCGGTCGCCGACCGGCTGTTGTTCCTGCTGGAGTTGCTGGGTTCGTTCAACATCGCGATCGGCGTCTTCAACCTGATCCCGCTGCTGCCGCTGGACGGTGGCCACATCGCCGCTGCTCTGCTGGAGGGTATGAAGCGTGGCATCGGCCGTCTCTTCGGCCGGCGGTGGACCAGGCCGGTCGACGTGGCCAGGACGATTCCGCTGACCTCGGCCGCTGCTCTGGTCATGGTCGCCATGGCCGCTCTGCTCGCCTACGCCGACCTGGTGAATCCGGTCCACTTCACCAGCTGAGCCGGTATTCCAGCAGGGCTGGCAGCGAGCCGCGCGCGGGCGGGCGGCTGTCGGCTCCGCGTGAGGGGCGCGGGCTTGGCGACACCGCTTGAGGGGGTGCGCCCCGGGCGGGCGACACGGCGCGAGGGGGCGGCGTGCATGCAGCCCCAGACGCAGGCACACGGCACGGGCGGGCGCGCGGCGCGTGCGGGCGACGTGCGGGCGACGTGCGGGCGGACGAGCGGCGCGGGGGCACGGGCGGCGTGCGAGCGAGCGGCGCGGGCGGCGCGGGCGCGAGCAGCGCGGGCGCGAGCGGCGCGGGCGGGCGGGCGGGGGTTAGGAGAGGGGGTTCAGCAGGGTGGTGAAAAGGGCGCCGATGAGGATGGTGGGTGGGGTGGCCAGTTGGGCTGCCTGCCACATCCAGATGTAGGACGGGGCGGCGCGGTCTCGGCAGATCCACAGGACCAGCTCGGCCAGGATGATGATTGCGGCTGACCACAGGCCGACGTGTACGCCGGTCAGGTAGGCGGGGGCGCCGGGCTGGGTGGCCAGGACTTCGGCCAGGGTGGGGCCGCCGCCCAGTTTGTCCTTGCTGGTGGTGGTGATCAGGCCGAGCAGGACGAGCAGGACCGCGCCGGGGAGTAGCCGGGCGAACAGGCGCATTTCTCTGCGGCGCCACAGCAGCCACATCGCGAACGAGACCGTGATCACCAGGGCGCACATCGCCCAGCCGAGCACGGCCATCGACCGGTTGCCGCAGCCGGTGGCCGAGCAGGCGGTTCGAACCAGCCACGGTGGCACGTGGCGGCCCAGGCCCCAGAACGTGTCCACCAGTCCGAGGGCCGCCGCCACCAGCACAGCGAGGGTCAGGCTGACCCCGAGACTGCGCTCCGACTCTTTGATCACGGCGGTACTCAATCATGAGGGCCGTGGTGGCGCCAAGGCGATCTGCGCTACATGCGGCCCGAGCCGCGTCGGACGTCTGGCCAGCGGCGACCAGATCGGGGCTGGCCAGCATCTCCGTTGGCCCGGGGCGAATCCCCGATCGGCCGAAATCCCGACCGGCTGGGCGGCTCGATCGGCTCGGTGGACTGGGCGGCGGGGCGGTGCGGGCGACGGGAGTTGCGGGCGGCTGGGCGGCTCGGTGGGCTTGAGCCCTGGGCGCTGGGCGGCTGGGCCCTGGGCAGCGGGGCTGCTGGGCGCTGGGCAGCGGGGCTGCTGGGCGCTGGGCGGGATGACTGATCGCGAAATTGATCGAAATCGGTCTGGCGACGATGGGATCGCGGACGGACCGACGACGGTGAGATCAGAATCGGTCCTGGGCGGCGGGGGGTGTGAGTGGTCCGCCGGCGGCGGGGCGGCAAAGTGTCGTAGCCCGAATCTAGGGTCTCCCCCATCGGCATTTCCGAACATCGACGGGGATGCCACACGGGGAAGGGATCCACTGTGAACAGACTGCGCAGGGCGATCGCCGCCGCTGCCGCCGCCGTGCTCGTCACGGTCGTCGTCGCGACGCCCGCCGAGGCCGCCGATACGACCGGCGTCGCGGTGGCCTATCAGATCAACGCCCGGCACGACGGGCTCTCGGCCGCCGGTGTGGGCGCGCCTCCGCTCACCGAGAAGTGGCGGCGCGACCTCGGCCAGGCGGTGTCCTATCCGGTCATCGCCAACAACCGGGCCTTCGTCACGGTCCGCACCGGGGACGACTACGGCACTTCGCTGTACGCGATCGACACCCGCACCGGCAAGGACGTGTGGGGTCCGGTCGCGCTCGGCGGCACCTACTACTGGTCGGCGCTGACCCTCGGCGCCGGGCGGGTCTACGCGATCAACGGCGACGGCCGGCTGACCGCGTTCGCCGTGCAGACCGGTCGCCAGCTGTGGCAGACCGACCTGCCGGGGCAGTATTCGTTCAGCTCGGCGCCGACGTTCCGCGCCGGCATGGTCTACACCGGCGGCGCCGGCTCGGGCGGGACGGTGTACGCGGTGAACGCCGCGACCGGCGCGGTGGTCTGGACCGCACCGGTGGCGAACGGCGACAACAGCTCGCCCGCGGTGACCGCCACCGGCGTCTACGTGTCGTACGCGTGCGAGCAGTCCTACCGGTTCGACCCGGCGACCGGCGCCAGCGTCTGGGTGCACTCCACCGGATGCTCGGGCGGCGGCGGCAAGACACCGGTGGTCGCGGCCGGCGGGCTGTGGGTGCGTGAGTCGTTCGACGGGTCGCTGCCGGTGCTCAACCTCAACACCGGTGCGGTGAAGACCCGCTTCGGCTCGTGGGGCATGCCGGCGCCGGCGTTCTCCGGCAGGACCGGGTTCTTCGTGGTCGGCGGTGTGCTGCACGCGGCGGCCGCGGCCACGCCGGACCAGCCGATCTGGACCTTCACCGGGGACGGCGGCCAGCTGCGCAGCGCGCCGATCGTGGTCAACGGCTACGTCTACGTCGGCTCGCAGAGCGGCCGGGTGTACGCGGTCGATCCGGTCACCGGCACCGAGGTGTGGTCGGCCGACACCGGCGCCGAGATCCGGCCGCCGGACGAGCAGAACGTCTCGACACCGCTGACCGGCCTGGCCGCCGGGCAGGGGGTTCTGCTGGTGCCGGCCTCCGGGCGTCTGGTGGCGTACGGCCGGTGAGTTAACTGCGGGTGGATCCCGCCTGGGATCCACCCGCACATCCGGATTCCGGAACCGGGAGCTATTGACCGGCCTCTATCGCGACAGTGAAGATCACTGCGAACCGCCAGCCCCATGGCGTGACGACACGAAGGGCCGACGACTCATGCGTCGTAACCGTCCCCTGGCCCGGATCGCCACCGCGTCCGGCCTGACCGCGCTCCTGCTCGTGGCCTCGGCCGCACCGGCCTTCGCCGACCCACCCCACAACCTTCCGCAGAACGCGGGTGGGTACGAGCAGTCGTTCTCCCCCGCCTACGACTACGACACCGACGGCTGTTACGCCACGCCGGCGATCAGCCCCGACGGCACCATCGCGCCCGGGCTGAAGACCACCGGCGCGGTCAACGGCAGCTGCCGCGACCAGTCCGACCTGGACAACTCCCAGACGTATGCCCGGTCGAAGTGCAACAACGGCTGGTGCGCGATCGTCTACGCCAGCTACTTCGAGAAGGACCAGGCTGTCGCCGGCAGCGGCCTCGGCGGCCATCGGCACGACTGGGAGCACGTGATCTCCTGGGTGAACCAGGCATCCAACCAGGTCGAATACGTCAGCACCACGCAGCACAGCTCGCAGGTGACCTATGCCCGGCCGCAGGTGCGCTTCGACGGCAGTCACCCCAAGACCGTCTACCACAAGGACGGGGCGTCGACCCACTTCTTCCGGCTCGCCAACAGCAACGACGAGCCGCCGGAGAACCACTACCACAACTGGCGGTACCCGCCGCTGGTCGACTGGAACGGCTACCCCAGCGTCGAGCTGCGGGACAAGTTGATGGCCGCTGACTTCGGATCGGCGACTATCAAGATCAAGGACGGGTCGTTCGAGTATCTGCTCAACGCGGCGAAGCCGGCCGGCATCGCCTTCGATCCCTACGCGTGAAGGCCGGCCGGGCAGGGCTTCGCAGACGGAGTCCTGCCCGGCCGGGGTGCTGGCGCTGACAGCGGGCGCAGGCAGCGGGCGCAAGCGCTGTCGCTAGCGCGGGCGTTGCGCGGACGCGGCGCGGGCGCGGAAGCTGCGCGGGCGCGGAGGCCGCGCGGGGCGTTGCGCGGGCGGCGGGCGCCAGCTGCGGACGCGGGCGCTGCGCGGGGCGTTGCGCGGGCGCCTGCAGCGGCACTGCTGCGGAGGCGGGTGCTCGCATGGGCGTTGGTGCTGGCAGCGGCGGCGGGCGTGGGTGCGGGCGGTGGGCGTCGGCGCGCGGATGCCAGTGGTGGGTGTCGGCGCGCGGGCGCTGGGGGTGGGCGCCCGCGCGGGAGACGAGGGCGTGCTCAGCGGACCTGTTTGGCCTTGAACTGCATGCGGGGGGTGGCGTAGAACTCCTGGGCCTGGACCAGCTGGAGTTCCCGCAGGCCGGAGCGGTACGTGGTCTCGATCAGGTCGAAGACGCTGGAGGCCGTTCGTTCCAGGGCCAGCGCCGCGTCCTTGGTGGCGACGTAGTGGGCCGCGAACAGGGCGGCCGTGACGTCGCCGGAGCCGTTTGCCTTGAACGGCAGGTGTGGGGTGGTCACCAGCCAGGCGCCGGTGGGGTCCACGACGAGCATCTCGATCGTGCCCTCCTCGCGGTCGGGCCGTTCGACGCTCGTGACCAGCACGGTCGAGGGGCCCATGGCCCGGGCGAGGTCGGCCGACTCGAGGGTCGACTCGATGCTCGCCGGCTCGGTGCCGGTCAGGAAGCCCAGCTCGAACTGGTTCGGCGTGATGATGTCGGCGACCGGCACGACCCGGTCCCGCAGCAGCTCGGGGATCTCGGGGGCGACGAAGCAACCGGACTTGGCGTTGCCCATGACCGGATCGCAGGCGTAAAGGGCGGCCGGGTTCGCGGCCTTCACCCGGCGCACGGCGTCGATGATCACGTCGCCGATGCCGACGCCGCCCTGGTAGCCGGAGAGCACGACGTCGATCTCCGGGAACACCCCGCGCTCCTCCACCCCGAGCAGGATCTCGGCCACGTCCGACGGCGGGATGAGCGGGCCGCGCCAGGCGCCGTAACCGGTGTGGTTGGAGAAGTTCACCGTGTACACCGGAACGACCTCGACACCGATGCGCTGCAACGGGAACACGGCCGCGGAGTTGCCGACGTGCCCGTGGGCCACCGCCGACTGGATGGACAGAACCTTCATCCGCCCAGCCTAGAGGCCACGCCGCGAGACCCGATCAGGCGGCAGCCGGCCGAGCCCGCCAGCCAGACGTGATCACGTTCGGTCATCATGTGGTCGGCTGGGCAGGCCCACGCTCGCGGCAGCGGCAGCAGCGGCAGCGGCGGCGGCGGCGGCGGCGGCGGCGGCGGCGGCGGTCAACCAACAGCAGCCCGCCGAGCGGCCGAAAGTACATCCGGCAGGTGACCATCCCGGGGTCCACCCGAGCATTACCGCCTGTGACTTTTCTAGCTTTGACTACGCGGCATTTTTGGCCAATGCTGCATAAGTCCGATTCCCCCGGTATGCCTGGTGCGCCGAGCACATCCCCACTCGCCGGCACCGCTGAAGGAGTCCCCCAGATGACCTACGCTCTCGACGACGCGACCATCGCCGATCTGTGCGCCAAGGCACTGAGCGAGCACACGTCGACGAACCGCTTCGTCGCACTGGCCCTGGCCACCCACGATCCGATGGCCGACGTCGCGCGAACCGTCGAGCGCATGGTGTTCGAGGAGTCGTTCGGCCTGGGCGAGGCCGCGATGCTGGCGGAGTACACGCCGTACGAGGAACAAAGCTATTTCTTCTTGATCCTCGACCGGGAGACCGGGTTGCCGGCCGGCGCCGCCCGCGCGATCGAGGGTGGCGGCAAGACCCTCGACGACGCGCCCGACCTGATCGGCCACTCACTGTCGGTGATCGTCGACATGCACGGCATGCACGACGGCGGGAAGATCTGGGACTACGCCACGCTCGCGGTGCTCCCCCGCTACCGCGCCGACCGCAACGGCCTGACCGTCAGCGGCATGCTCTACCGCGCGTTCATCAACGCCGGGCACCGCTGGAACGTCCGCCACGTGGTCTGCATGCTGGACTCGGCGGCCTTCCGCAACCTCGACATGCTCGGCGTACGTTTCGTCCCGATGGCCGGCTCGGAGCCGTTCGAGTACCTGGGCTCGGCCGCGAACCGCGCGCTGTACATCCCGTTCGACGAGATCGCCCGCTCGATGGGTGACATGGCGGAGCTGCTCAGCCAGCCCGAGGTCCCGGACGCCAACGGCCGTCGCCGGCCCGGGGCACGGCGCGTCACCCAGCGCCTGGCCTCGCAGGTCTCCTCCGGCGACGACCTCGACCCGCACATCGAGCTGCCGGGCTTCGAGCGCCGCCGCCGCCCGCGCGCCTGATCCGGCTCGGCCCGGCGCTGACGGGCGCAGCACTGACCGGGCCGGGCGCCCGCGCCTGATCCGGCTCGGCCTGGTGCTGACGGGCGCAGCACTGACCGGGCCGGGCGCCCGCGCGCCTGATCCAAGCAGTGCCGCGACCCCGGCCGTGACCCGGCCGCAACGCGTTGTACCGGCTTCGTGCCACACCGTCCGCACGGTGGTACCGGACCGTCCGGCGCGCTCGTAAAGTTCCCCCCGGAAGCCAGCCTTACCAGGGAGGACACGTTGCCGGCACAGGGTGCGGCTCGACGTCGTTGGTTCGTCACTGCTCTTATCGTCATGGTGATCGCCGCCGTGGCCGCCGGGCTCGCGCTGTCCCGCCTGCGGGCGGCCGAGGCCGGGTCCACTCCCGATCCGTCCACCAGCTCGGATCCGGTCGCCGGGTCGGATCCGGTCGTCCTCGACTCCGCTCCGGCCGGCTCCGACCCGTCCGACTCCGCTCCGGCGGAACCGGCGAGCAGCCACACGACGCGGCCCACCAGCACCCACACGACGACCACCACCACGGCCCCGGCCGGCCCGGTGATCTCCTACTACCGGGTCTCCGGCAAGCCGTCCTGCCCGTCCGGCACCGACCAGGCCAAGTTCCCGGGTGAGGACGTGACCCTGGAGTGGAAGGTCACCGGCGCCGACACGGTCACGCTGTCGGTCGACGGACCCGGCATCTACGCGGCCTATGACGCGAAGGACTCGGCGACGCTGAGCTTTCCGTGCAGCGGGGACCCGGGTTCCTACCAGTCCCACAAGTATCTGCTGACCGCGTCCGGTCCGAACGGCACGAAGACCAGGACCCTGACCGTGAAGGCCAAGGTCAACGAGATCACCAGCGTCTCCTGACCAGCGAGCCGGGGCGGGGCTTCCGCAAAGGAGGCCCCGCTTCGTGCGTGTCAGAAAGACGTGCGTGTCAGAAAGACGTGCGGGCCGGAAAGATCGGCAGTCACCAGGGGACGGAACCGTCGTCCTCGAAGAAGGCCCCGGTCGGCCCGCCGTCCGGCAGGGTCGCCAACCGGATCGCGGTGGCCGCCCCCTGCTCGGCGGTACGGTGCCCGCGGTAGCCGTTCAGATCGGTCGCGCAGTACCCCGGGCAGGCCAGGTTGATCAGGATGTTCGTGCCGGCGAGCTCCCGCGCGTACTGCACGGTGACCGCGTTCAGGAACGTCTTCGACGGGGAGTACGCCGCCGCGATCGGCCCGAGCTCGCCGCCCGGGGTGGACTGCCGCGTCAGCGAGCCGACGCTGCTGGACATGTTCACGATCCGCGGCGACGGGGCCCGGCGCAGCAGCGGGAGCAGCGCGTTGGTCACCCGGACCACGCCGATGACGTTGGTCTCGACGACCGTGCGGATGATGTCCAGGTCGGCCGTGGTCGGCTCCTGCTCCCGGCCCCCGGTGATGCCGGCGTTGTTGACCAGGACGTCGAGGCGACCGTAACGCTCCTCGATCAGCGCCGCGGCGGCGGCGACACTGGCGTCGTCGGTCACGTCCAGCGCCACGCCGAACGCGTCGACGCCGGCCGCCCGCAGCTTGGCGACGGCCTCCTCCCGGCGGGTGTCGTCGCGCGCGCCGACGCCGACGGTCACCCCGAGGGCGCCGAGCCCGGCCGCGATCTCGTAGCCGATGCCCTTGTTCGCCCCGGTGACCAGTGCAATTGTCTGTTCGCTCATGTCACCCAGCCTGTCCCGGACGGCACGAACGGGCCAAGACCGATCAGGTGCACCGGCGATACCCTGACGGTATGGAGACGCGGGAGTTGCGGTACTTCGTGGCGGTCGCCGAGGAGCTCGGCTTCGTGCGGGCCGCCCAGCGGCTCGGGATGGCGCAGCCGCCGCTGTCCCGGGCGATCAGCCAGCTGGAGCGGCGGCTCGGCGTCACGCTGCTGGAGCGGTCCAGCCGCGGGGCGACGCTGACCGAGGCCGGGTCGGTGCTGCTGCGCGAGGCCCGGGTGGCGCTGGACGCGGTCGAGGCAGCCGAGCGGCGCACCCGGCGGGCCGCGACCGAGCAGGCCGGGCTGATCCTGGTCACCAAGGCCGGCGCGTCGACGGAGCTGCTGGCCAAGCTGCTCGACGCCTACGAGGCGGAGCCGGACTCCGCACCCCTGGAAGTGGTCCTCTGCGGCATCGCCGAGCAGGAGCGGATGCTGCGCGACGGGCGGGCCGACGTGGCGCTGCTGCACCTGCCGTTCGACTCGACGGCCGGGTTCGACACCGAGGAGTTGGGCACGGAACGGCAGGTGGCGCTGCTGCCGGCCGGGCATCCGCTGACCACGCGGGAGCACCTGCGGCTGGCCGAGGTGCAGAGTCTGCCGGGGCTGCCGCTGCCGCGCTTCCGGGCCCGCGACGGCAGCTTCCCGGACGGGCCCGGCCCGCAGGTCCGCGACAGCCTGCAGGTGCTGCAGCTGGTGTCGCTCGGCCGGGCGTGCATGGTCGCGCCGGAGTCGAGCCGGCTGCACCTGCCGGAGGGGGTGGCCGCGGTCCCGGTCCTCGACGCCCCGCCGGTGACCACGGTGATCGCCTGGCCGCCGCACAGCCGCTCGCGCGCGCTGGCCGCCCTGGTCCGCACCGCGACGCGCCTCTAGAAGACCCCAAGATCAGAAAACCGGGACTTCGCCGTACGGCGTCAGCCCGATCCGACCCGCGCGGCGGGGCCGGGGCCCACGCCGTACCCAAGAATCGGGTTAGACCGCGACCCGCAGCGGAGGCTGATACGCGGGCACCTCCGCGGCCGGCATCGGCCTCGCGTAGTGGTAGCCCTGCGCGTACCGATAGCCCAGCCGATGCAACTCCGCCGCCTGGGCGGCCGTCTCCACCCCCTCGGCGACGGCCCGCAGGTGCAGCCCGTCGCAGATGTGGATCAGCGCGGCCGTCACCACCGCGTGCTGACCGCCCTCGGTGATGTCGTCGACGAACGACTTGTCGACCTTGAGGATGTCGGCCGGGCAGGTGCGCAGCAGGCTGAGCGACGAGTGGCCGGTGCCGAAGTCGTCGAGCGCGATGTTGACGCCGAGCGCCGCGATCGCCTTCAGCTCGGCGAGGGCCGCGCCGCCGTCGAAGACCGCGGTCTCGGTGACCTCGACGGTCAGCACGTGCGCGGGCAGGCCGGTGCGCCGCAGGACCGCGTCGACGTCCCGGGCGAAGCCGGCCTCGCGCAGCTGGCGGGCCGACACGTTCACGGTGACCGTCTTCGGAGCGGCGTCGCCCAGCTCGTAGAGCCAGGCGGCGGCCTGGCGGCAGGCGTCCTCGAGGATCCACGCGCCGAGCGGCACGATCAGGCCGGTGCGCTCGGCGGCCGGGATGAACACGCCCGGGCTGACCGTGCCCCGCTCCGGATGGTTCCAGCGGACCAGCGCCTCGACGCCGAACAGCTCGCCGCCGGGGATCTCGACGATCGGCTGGTAGAGCAGGTACAGCTGGTCGGTGTCGAGCGCGGTCCGCAGGTCGGCGGAGAGCCGGGACTGCTCGGCGGTCCGCTGGTCCATCTCCGCGGTGTAGCCGACCTGCCGGCCCTTGCCCTGGCCCTTCGCCTCGTACATCGCCACGTCGGCGCGGCGCAGCAGCTCGTCGGCGGTGTCGCCGCCGCGCGCCGGGGCCAGGCCGAAGCTGGCCTCGACGACCAGCTCGTGCCCGGCGGCCCGCAGCGGCAGCCGCAGCTGGGCGGCGATCACGCCGAGGATCGCGGCGTGCTCGCCGGAGCGCAGCAGCAGCGCGTACTCGTCGCCGCCGAGCCGGGCGACGACCGCGTCGGGCGGCAGCCACGCGGCGATCCGGTCGGCGACCGCGATCAGCAGCGCGTCGCCGACCGCGTGCCCGAGGTCGTCGTTGATCTCCTTGAAGTCGTCGAGGTCGACCAGGGCGGCGCTGATCGCCGACGGGTCCTCGGCGAGCGCGGCGTCGATCTCCTCGACCAGGACGGCCCGGTTCGGCAGCCCGGTCAGCACGTCGTGGGTGGCCCGGTGGGCGAGCTCGCGCTGGCGGGCGTCGAGGTCGTCGAGCAGCAGCATGTTGTCCCGCAGCGCGACCAGCTGACGGGCCGCGACCAGCACGGTGACGGTGACCGAGCCGATCGCGATGGCGATCAGATCGGCGGTGTGGGTGAGCGCGCTGAACAGCAGCAGACCGCCGGTGGCCAGCACCGCCGCGTACGGCACCAGGCTCAACCGGCGGGTGACCTCGCGCGGCTGCGGCGGGCCGGCCCGGTTCGCGCGCAGCTGCCGGTCGGCGGCGATGCACAGGCAGAAACAGGTGCTCGGGAGCAGGACGTGCGCGGTGTTCAGGTACGGGTGCGAGGCCAGCAGCGGCGCCAGCGACCCGCCCCCGGCCCCGACCGCGCCGGTCAGCGCCAGCAGGTGCAGCGCCCGCCGGTCGATCGGCCCGGTCCCGGTGAACGCCACCTTGATGAACGCGAAGACACAGATGAAGCCGGCGCCGACCACGATCAGCACGGTGATCGCGCCGGCCACGCTGTCGCCGAGCCAGCTGTGCCAGCGCGGATAGATCAGGTGCCAGCAGAACGTCAGCACGGTGACGATCATCGTGGCGTTGTCCAGGCCGAACCGGACCCACTCGATCCGGGAGCGGTACACCCCGGGGATCCGCAGCAGGCCCCACATGATCGCGGCCAGGCCGGCGATGTAGAGCCCGGCGGTCCAGCCACTGATGTGCTGGCCCTCCTGGTTGCCGCTGAAGTAGTCATAGGCGTTGCCGGCCGCGCCGAGCCCGATCAGCACGATGCCGACCGCGTTGTAGCGCCACATCGTGCGCCCCTGCGCGGAGGCCCGCCACGAGGTGACCATCGCGACCGGCACGGCCACCAGCAGCGGCAGCCAGCCGATCGCGGGCGGGGTGCGGACCATCAGGCCGATCGAGAACCAGATCGCGGCGACCACGACCAGACCACCGGAGAGCACGAGCGTACGAGTCAGCCGCCACGGCGGGACAACCGGCTGATTCGTCACGGCGCTCTCATCGGCTCGGGCGAGGCATCCTTGAGCAGCTTGCCCAACGACCTTACGCCGCTAGGTCATCTTCGCCCGCGCCGACCGCCGGGTTCGCGACCACATCTGCCGATGTCCGGACCGAACAACGTCAAATTCTTCATTGCCTACGCTGCGGCCAATAACTGATCGTCGCTCCCGCGGGGACCCTTCCGGGCCTCGCAGGGCGCAGGGCGCCCAGAACGCGAGACCCTCCAGGGCGACGTCCGCGGGTGGTTGCGGTTTCAAAAAACAAAACGGCGGTCAGGCGGGGAAACGCTCCCAGACCCGGTGTGACGCCATCAACTGCTGGACGGCCGTCAGCACGCCGGCCGCGGTGTCGTGCGTGACGACGCCCGGGGTGTCCGCCAGGCCGGTCTCGCGCAGCAGCTCGGCGCCCGGGCCCCAGCCGCCGAGCGCCTTGGCGTGCCGCCAGGACTCGTCGATCAGCAGGCGCACCCGGGGGTCGACCGACGCCGTACCCGAAGGCCCGGCTTTTTTGTCGCGGCCCGAACCCGGAGCCGCGGCCGCAGCCGGAACCGGGGTCGCGTCCGGCGCCGGGGCGGGCGCGGCGGCCAGCAGGACCGCGTCGAACTCGATCGAGCGCGCGGTCGCGAACGTCCGCTGCACGGCCAGCCCGCCGATCTCGCCCCCGTGCGGCCCGATGACCAGCGGAACCATCCCGGCCGCCAGGATCGCCGTGCGGAGTTCGGCGACCCCGTCCGGCTCGGTGTCCCCGACGACGATCCCGACCACCCGCCCGTCGGCCGGCCACTCTCGCCCGAGCTGGGACAGCGCCGGACTCGGCGTGACCTCGGGCAACGCGGCCGCCGGCTCCGGCGCGGGCAGCCCCAGCCCGGTGGCCACCGACGAGCAGAGCACCGGGTCGATCTCGGCCAGGCACCGCAGCTGCCGTTCCTTGATCTCCGAACGCAGGATCTTGCTGAGCTCGAACGTGTACGCCCGGACGATGTGGTCCCGCTCGACCGGCGTCATGCTCTGCCAGAACAGCCGCGCCTGGCTGTAGTGGTCGTCGAACGACGCCGGGTTCTGCCGGATCTTGGGTGCTTCGGCCACGGTGACCGGCACGTCGACGAACGCGCCCTCCTCGGTCGGGTGCGGATTCCCGCCGCCGAGCGAGTTCGGGTGGTACGCCGCGATCCCGGCGTGCACCGCGTGCTGGTGGGCGCCGTCCCGGAGCAGGTCGTTGACCGGCGCGTGCGGCCGGTTGACCGGGATCTGGTGGAAGTTCGGCCCGGACAGCCGGGTCAGCTGGGTGTCCACGTAGGAGAAGAGCCGCCCCTGCAGCAGCGGATCGTTGGTGACGTCGATGCCGGGCACCAGGTTCCCGAGGTGGAACGCGACCTGCTCGACCTCGGCGTGGAAGTTCGCCGGCGCCCGGTTCAGCACGAGTCTGCCGACCGGCTGCACCGGGGCGAGCTCCTCCGGCACCAGCTTGGTCGGGTCGAGCAGGTCGATCCCGGCGAACGTCTCCTCCGGGGTGTCCGGGAAGACCTGCAGCCCGAGCTCCCACTCCGGGTGGGCGCCGGCCTCGATCGCGTCGTACAGGTCGCGGCGGTGGAAGTCCGGGTCCAGCCCGCAGGCGAGCTGCGCCTCCTCCCAGACCAGCGAGTGCACACCGAGCTTCGGCTTCCAGTGGAACTTCACCAGGACGGTCGCGCCGGCGTCGTTGACCAGGCGGAACGTGTGGACCCCGAAGCCTTCCATCATCCGGTACGACCGGGCCAGGCCCCGATCCGACATGTTCCACAGGGTGTGGTGCTGCGCCTCGGTGTGCAGCGTGACGAAGTCCCAGAACGTGTCGTGCGCGCTCTGCGCCTGCGGGATCTCCCGGTCCGGGTGCGGCTTGGCGGCGTGGATCAGGTCCGGGAACTTGATCGCGTCCTGGATGAAGAACACCGGCATGTTGTTGCCGACCAGGTCGAACGTGCCCTCGTCGGTGTAGAACTTGGTCGCGAAGCCGCGGGTGTCCCGGACGGTGTCGGCGGAGCCGCGGGAGCCGAGCACGGTCGAGAATCGTACGAAAACCTCGGTCTTCTTGTTCTTCTTGAGGAACCCGGCGCGGGTCAGGCCGTCAGCCGCGCCGTAACCGACGAACGTGCCGTGCGCGCCGGCGCCGCGGGCGTGCACCACCCGCTCCGGGATGCGCTCGTGGTCGAAGTGCGTGATCTTCTCGCGGAAGTGGTGGTCCTGCAGCAGGATCGGGCCGCGTGGGCCGGCCTTCAGTGAGTGGTCGGTGTCGCGCAGCCGCGCCCCCTGCGCGGTGGTCAGGTACTCGCCCTGCTGGCCGGACTCGGCCGGGTTCGGTGATGCCATCCGGACAAACTCCCTCAATAAGGTTTATTCGACCGGTGTGTCGAGTACCCCGGGCCACCCCGGACAAACGATCCCGCCCAAGGTCAATCCGGGGTGGCGGGGCCCATCGCCCTCACATAGAGTGCGCACAATTCTTTGCCGCCGACCCCCGTTTGTGAGCCCGACGATGGCTGCTCTCGCCCTCAACTTCCGGCGTCCCCCGGGCGCTTTCCTCTACAACATGACCAAGCCCCGCCTGACCATCGACGGCCACGACGTGGTGGTGCACGACTGGGGGCAGCAGTACTACGAGCTGATCCCGGGTGGGCCGCACCACCTCGAGATCTTCGTGCCGTACATGTTCCCGCGCCGGGTCGGCCGCGCCAAGCTCGACTTCATGGTCCCGGAGGAGGGCGTCGCGCTGGAGTACATGGCGCCGTCGTTCACCTTCGCCAAGGGCAACCTGGGCGCCCCCGGCCAGCAGAAGTCGGCCGCCCAGAAGTCGGTCTGGGCGTTCAGCATCGGCTTCGTCGCCCTGGTCCTGATCGCCAACGTCATCCTGCGCCTGCACTCGTAGCGACCGTTCCATGGTGGGGCTAGCCCCACCATGGAACGACCAGCTCGCCCCATCGAACACGCGGGCGTCGATGAATAGCGTCACAGGCATGACGACGACGCAGCTGGACCCCGTGCTCGTTCCCGGGCCGGCTCTGCGGTTCGTGCCGCGGGCCGGGCTCGACACCCGGTACGTGCTGACCGGGTTTCCGCTGGCCATGGCCGCGTTCACGGTCTGTGTCACCGGCTTCACGGCCGGGCTCGGGCTGGCGGTCGTCTGGCTCGGCGTACCCCTGATGATCTTTGCCCTGGGCATGTCCCGGGGTTTCGCGGAGAGTGAGCGCGGGCGGATCGCGGCCGTGCTCGGCGAGCCGGTCGCCCGGCCCGGGTACCGCACCACCGAGTCCCGCAACGTGCTGATCCGGCTGCTGACCGCGCTCGGCGACCGGCAGACCTGGCGGGACCTCGCGCACGCCGGGCTGCGCTGGCTGCCGAACACGCTCTCGGTCACGCTGACCATGACCTGGTGGGCCGGCCTGCTCGGCGGTCTGACCTGGGGACTGTGGGGCTGGGCGCTGCCGAGCCACGACGTCGAGCTGCCGGAGCTGCTCGGGCTCGGCGACTCCTACCTGACCATCGTGATCTTCTACCTGGCGGTGGCGTTCTTCTTCGCCGGCACGCTGCCCGCGGTGGTGGGCGCCGCGGCCCGGCTCGAGGCCCGCTTCGCCCGCGCCCTGCTCACCTGAGCGGGCTCACCGCACCGAGTCCATGTGCAGGCGGATGCTCGTCGCGCCCGGGCGCGTGTCGATCCGGACGAAGTCGCACAGCTGGTTGGCCAGCAGCAGGCCGCGCCCGCCCTCGCTGGTCGCCGACGGCGGGATCCGGCCGGCCAGCGGGTCGATGATCTGACCGCCGTCGTCGACCTGGCAGACCAGCACGTGCGGCTCGGACCAGACCGCGACCACCCCGCCGCCGGGACTGTGCAGGATGGTGTTCTCGGCCAGCTCGTTGACCGCGACGACCAGGTCCTCGGCCCGGATCTCGGAGAGGCCGGCCTGCCGGGCGTGCCACCCGGTGAAGCCCCGGACCGCGGTCAGGTCCGCCACCGTCGCGAAGGCGGTCGTCGCCGCGCCGGCCGGCACCGGCGGGAGTGGCTCGCCGAGACCGGCCGCCGGGTTGTAGAGCGCGCTGGCCCGCCGCTCCCCCGCCGCGATGATCGCCGGATGGGTGCACCACACGTCCCGCACCCACGCGTCCGGCAGACCGGCCGCGTCGTACGGGCACAGCACCGCACCGGGCACGACCAGGTCGAGCAGCGCCTCGTGCTGGAGGCAGGCCGGGTATTCGACGGCGGTCCGACCCGGCCAGACCACCTCCTGGATGATCGCCACCGGCCGGCCGGCGTGCAGGGCGGCGAACGGCAGCAGGGTCCCGGGGATGATCCGCCCGGGGTTGCGGCCGGCGACCGTCATGTCGACGTAGCGGATCTCACCGTCCAGGTCGGCGAGGGCGTCCTGCAGGGCGGCCAGGTTCTTGTCCGGCACCGCGGCCAGCACCGCCTCGCCGGCCGTCACCGCGGCCCGCGCGAACGCCGTGGCGCCTCGGAGGAAGTCGTCGATGTCCTGGTAGAGCAGCGCTGGGTGGTCCCTCACGCGCCGGACTCCACATCGGGCCGTCCGGGGTCCGGGACCGTACCGCTCATCGGGTCCTCCTCCCCACCACCGCTCTTCGGGATAGAGACTAGTCCTGCCCGCCGAGGACAGCGACCGGTGCGCGGGGCGGCGGCTAGCCCGGCCCGCTGAGCACGGGCACCGGCGCCAGGCAGCGCAGCAGCGAGCGGGCCGCCGCGACGACCAGCCGGCGGTCGTGGGTGAGCGCGAAGTCGAACCGCCGACTCCGGTCCGGACCGTCGTCGCCCAGGTCCCGGGCGACCAGGGCGGCCGCCCGGTGCGGACCGACCACGATCACGTTCCACTCGCCGTGCATGGTGTCCGCGGCGTCGAGGTGCGCGCCGCGGACGCCCGGGGCCGGCTCGTCGCTGAGCCCGGAGCCGACCGCGGCGACGAACGGGCTGTGCGCGGCGATCCGGGTGAACCGGGTGGCGGTCGCCGGCGTGAAGTGCCGGGCGTCCTGGAAGCAGGCGAGCAGGACCGGTGGCTCCGGGCCGTCGCCGGCCAGCGCTTCCAGGTGCCGGCTCATCGACATCAACTGGGCCTTCGACGTCCGGGTGACCGGCCGCTCCGCCGCCACCACCTGGAACGGCGTCCGCGCGTCCCCCGTCGACCTGGGCACGTTCGGCAGCGCGCTGGCGTACGGCAGGTCGGCCGGCAACGGTCCGGGCACGCCGAACCAGAAGCCCTGCCCGACCGTCGCGCCCATGCTCCGCGCGACCGCCACCTGCTCGATCGTCTCGATCCCCTCGGCGAGCACGATCGCGCCGCTGGACTCGGCGTACGCGGCGACCGCGGCCACCACCCGGGCGGTGTTCGGGTCGTCCGGCGCCCGCAGCAGCTGCATGTCCAGCTTCACCACGTCCGGGTGCACGAACGGCATCAGCGCCAGCGACATCGGGTCGGCGCCGACGTCGTCGAGGGCGACGCCCCACCCGCTCTCCCGGCAGCTCGCGGTCGCCGCGAGCAGCGCCGCCGGGTCGTGCGCGATGACCCGCTCGGTCATCTCGGTGACCACCCGCAGCCGATGCCGGGCCTGCGCGACGATCGGCGCGAGGTCGGCCGGGCAGTCCGCGCGCCACGCGGTCGGCTCCATGTTGACGAACAGGTTCAGCTCCGGCCCGAACCCGGCCCGCAGCGCCACCCGGTAGGCGGCGGCCCGGCAGATCCAGTCGAGCTCGGCCTCCCGGCCGGCCGCGCGCGCCGCGGCGAACAGCGCCGTCGGCATCTCCAGCGGGGTGCCGGCCGGGCCCCGGCTGAGCGCCTCGAACCCGAGCACCCGACCGAAGGTCAGGTCGACCAGGGGCTGGAACACCGGTGTGATCAGTCGCCGGTCGAGCACTTCGTGGATGTCGGGCACGTCGCCGTAGATCGTCCACGGACGGTCGGACCTTAGTGAGTGTCCGGCCCCAGATGGCCGCGCAGCTTGACGAGCGCCTGGGTGAGCAGCCGGGACACGTGCATCTGGGACACCCCGACCTGCTCGCCGATCTGGCTCTGGGTCAGGTTGCCGTAGAAGCGCAGCGTGACGATCGTCCGTTCGCGCTCGGTCAGGACGGCCAGCGCGGGACCGAGCGCGAGGTGCAGCTCGGCCTCCTCGAACCCGGGGTCGGGGGCGCCGAGGGTGTCGCCGAGCTCGGCGTCGCCGTCCGCGGTGATCGGGGTGGACAGCGAGGTGGGGCGGTACGCGTACGCCCCCTCCAGCCCCTCGATCACCGCTTCCTCGCCGACCCCCAGGTGCCGGGCGATGTCGGCGACGGTCGGGACCCGGCCGAGCGTCTGGATCAGCTCGGTGCGCGCCCGGTTGATCCCCATGTTGAGTTCCTGCAGGCGGCGCGGCACCCGGATGTTCCACATCCGGTCCCGGAAGTGCCGGCGCAGCTCGCCGAGGATGGTCGGGATCGCGTAGCCGGTGAACTCGGCGCCGCGGTCCGGCGCGAAACCGTCGATCGCCTTGATCAGACCGACCGTGGCGACCTGGACCAGGTCCTCCAGCTCGACGCCGCGGCTGGCGTAGCGCCGGGCCAGCCGGCGGGCCATCGGCAGCCACGCGGTGATCGCCTCGCCGCGCTTCCACGACCAGGACGGGTCGTCGCGCGGGGTCTCGACCAGCGTGGTGGCCGGCTCGGTCTCGTTGTCGATCGCTGCGTAGCGCATGACGGTCCCCTTCACCGGGCGGGGGAGGCCACGCGCAGGCGAGAATCGCACCCCCGATGCCCTGACGCACATCTGGACGGAATCTCGGCGCACTGTTTGACCGATGACGGAACCCTAGCCGTACGGCCCGGATCTTGCCAGCCGAAAGTACTAATCGGTCCAGGTGGGTCGGGTATACCACCGGAACGTGTGACGCGTTATGTGTTTGGCCGGATACCGATATGGGCATCGCGGCGGGCACACCGCGACAGGGAGACGACATGGAATTCGGATGCACGATCGAACGGCACGACGATCGGGTCGTCATCGTGCCCGAGGGCGACATCGACGCGGACACCGTCGGCGCACTGCGCCAGGTCCTCCGCCAGACGATCGAGACCCCCGGCTTCACCCAGCTCGAGGTCGACATGCACCAGGTCGCGTTCCTGGACTCGACCGGGCTCGGCGCGCTCGTCGCCACCCGCAAGGCCGCCCTGGCCCGCGGGATCACGTTCCGGCTGACCGAGTTCGGCCCGATGGTGCGCATGCTGCTGCAGGTCACCCACCTCGAAGAGGTGCTGACCGGCGAGCCCGCCACCAACAGCTAGATCAACATCACGATCAACATCATTGCGCCGTACGGACGACGTACGGCGCAATGATGTTGATCGTCAAAAATCAGTGCCAGGGCGCGTGGACCACGCGGTCGACCCGGATCGTCAGCAGCACGCGGGTCTGCTCGCCGCCGCCGTAGTTCTGGTAGGGCCCGCCGGTGTACTTCCGCGAGATCCGGTCGATGCTCTCCCGGGCGCCCTCGGTGTCCGTGCTGATCACCGTGCCGGCCAGCGAGTAGTAGTTGGACGGGTCGGCGCCGTCGAGCACGCTGACCGCGACCCGCGGGTCCCGCTCGATGTTGCGCAGCTTGCGGAAACCCCGCACGGTGTTGATCAGGACGTGCTTGCCGTCGGTGTCCACCCAGGTCTGGGTGAGCTGCGGCGATCCGTCCGGGTTGGTGGTGGCGATCAGGCACGGGCTGGGTGCCTCGAGCAGGTCGATGAGCCGGGTCGGCAGGTCGGTCACGGTGTGGGCTCCTTCCGAGCGCGGCGGCAACCCTAACAACCGTTGATCAACGCCGGGGCCGGAACGGCAGGATGACCGCGCTCCGCTCCTGCTCGGCCAGCGCGGCCGACTGGAAGAAGTCGCTGATCGTCCGCACCGCGATCTCGAACGACGGGTAGTCCATCGGCTTGGTCACGAACGCGCTGGCGTGCTCGCGGTAACTGGCCGTCACGTCCTCGCGCGCCGACGAGGTGGTCAGCACGACCACCGGGATGGTCCGCAGCTCCTCGTCCTGCTTCATCGCGGCGAGCACCTCGTGACCGTTCATCCGCGGCATGTTCAGGTCGAGAAGCACCAGGTCAGGGCGGTGCGCCTCGGCGTAGACGCCCCGGTTGCGCAGGAAGTCGAGCGCCTGCCGCCCGTCCGCGACCCGGGTCACGATCGGCGGGACGTCGGCCGTCTCGAGCGCCTCCTCGACCATCAGGACGTCCGCCTCGTCGTCGTCGACGAGAAGCACGTGCAGGGCTCGAGCGGTGGTCATCCGGGCGGATTACCCAACCGGCCAGGCTTTATCACCCTCGTCCGGGTGACATATCCGACTCGGCTTCCGGGCGGTCTTCGGGGTACGAATCCCGAATGACGAGTTCTCGCGCACTGCGCGTCGCGGCCGGCGCCGGACAGGTCGCGCTCGGCGCCTTCCTGGCCTTCGCCGGCACCTCCCACCTGACCGTCGCCCGGCAGGAGTTCCAGGCGCAGGTCCCGGCCTGGCTGCCGCTCGACCCGGACTTCGTGGTGCTCGCCTCCGGCGCGGCCGAGATCAGCCTGGGGGTGGCGCTGCTCAGCGTCTGGAAACAGCCGGCCCGGGGGCTCGTCGGGGCGGCCGCGGCGGCCTTCTTCGTGGCCGTCTTCCCCGGCAACATCGCCCAGTTCGCCGAGCACAAGGACGGCTTCGGGCTGGACACCGACGCCAAGCGGGCGGTGCGGCTGGCGTTCCAGCCGCTGCTGGTGGCCTGGGCGCTGGGCTGCACCGGAGCGGTCGGCACCCTGCGGTCCCGGTTTAAATCAACGGCCGATTCCTGAGGTACGTGTCAGGATCCTCTCGATTTCACCGGGAGGAACCTGACGTGCGGCAGATCAACGAGCGACTGATCAACTGGGCGAGCCTGCTCGAGGACGAGACGCTGAAGCAGGCCGAGAAGGCGTCCCGGATGCCCTTCATCCACCCGCACATCGCGCTGATGCCGGACGCGCACCTCGGCAAGGGCGCCACGGTCGGGTCGGTGATCCCGACCCGGGGCGCGCTGATCCCGGCCGCGGTCGGCGTCGACATCGGCTGCGGGATGGCCGCCGTCCGCACCCAGTACCGGGTCGAGGACCTGCACCCGGACCTCAGCGGCTTGCGCACCGCGATCGAGCGGGCGGTCCCGCTCTCGGCCGGCGGCTACAACACCGTGCTGACCGAGTCCGCCCGCCGCCGCGTCGACCGGCTCGCCGCGCAGGCGCCCTTCGACCCGGCCGGCTACGCGCCGAACTGGCGGCTGCAGCTCGGCTCGCTGGGCAGCGGCAACCACTTCATCGAGGTGTGCCGGGACGAGCACGGCCGGGTCTGGCTGTTCCTGCACTCCGGCTCGCGCGGCGTCGGCAACAAGATCGCGAGCCATCACATCGAGGTCGCGCGCAAGCTGATGGCCGAGCGCGGGATCGAACTGCCGGACCGCGACCTCGCCTACCTCGAGGAGGGCACCGAGGAGTTCGACGCGTACCTGCGCGAGCTGCGCTGGGCGCAGGACTTCGCGCTGGCCAACCGCGACGAGATGATGGACCGCGTGGTGGCGTGCTTCGCCGCGTTCGCCGGCGGGCCGGTGCGCGAGCTGGAGCGGGTGCAGTGCCACCACAACTACACCGAGCGGGAGACCCACTACGGCGAGACGGTGTGGCTGTCCCGCAAGGGCGCGATCAACGCGGCCGCCGGCGTGCCCGGCCTGATCCCCGGGTCGATGGGCGACGCGTCCTACGTGGTCGTCGGCAAGGGCAACGCCGAGGCGCTGAACTCGTCACCGCACGGGGCCGGCCGGGCGTACTCGCGCTCGAAGGCCCGCAAGACCTTCACCCGGGAGCAGCTGCGCACCGCGATGAAGGGCATCGAGTACCGCGACACCGACGCGTTCCTGGACGAGATCCCGCAGGCCTACAAGCCGATCGACGTGGTGATGCGGGACGCGGCGGACCTGGTCACGATCCGCCACACCCTGCGTCAGCTGGTCAACGTCAAGGGCGACTAGCCACTCAGCAGGATTTCACCGTCTCGACCGTGACCGGGCCGGTGATCGGGACGATCCGGTAGAGGTCCTGCTCACCGATCCGCAGCACGGAGCCGTCCTGCTGGAGCAACTTCCCGCAGAATCGCTGGCCAGCCACGTCGACACGCACCAGCGGCGTGTCGGCGGGCTTGGCCGGCGCGAACCAGGTCAGCACGGCGCCGCCCAGGATGAGCACCACGCCCACAGCGGTGAGCAGCTGCGCCAGCCGGATGGCCCGCTGGGCGTTCCCGACCTCCGTCTCGGTCCAGGCCTTGAGATTCTCGCCGTTCAGCAGGATGTCGTCCTTCGGCGCGCCGGCGGCGGCACGCAGGGCGGCGACGGTCGCAGTCAGCAGTGCGAGCAGCGCCAGGCCGAGCAGCACCGGGACCAGGACCGCGTACGCGGTGTCCAGCCGTGTGAAGTCGTCCTTGCCCTTGACCACGAGAACCGCGCCGATCAGGGCGGTCACCCCGGTCAGGCCGGTCCGCCAGGACTCCGCCTGCTTCCGTACCGCGTCCAGCTGCCCGTACTCGAGCTGACGAGCCCGATCTGTCCACCACAGCGCGTCCCCGCTCACGGCATCTCCACGTGCCAGTTGGCGCCGCAGCCGGTGAAGAGCTCGGTGGCCGGGCGGTTCGGGTGGGAGAGCCCGCACTCACACCTGACCAGACGATTCCGGTCCGGGATCCGTGCTGCGGCCTCCTCCCCCGAGCCGGTGAAAGTCCCCTTGGAACCGGAACCGATGCCGGTCGGCCACACCGTCCGGGTCCGGCCGCCGCACCCCGGGCAGATCCCGCGGACGATCACCTTTCGCCCGTCCGGTTCGGGTTCCACCCGGAAGAACTGGGCCTGGTCATCGTGGAAGTTCAGGGCGTAGTCGATGGTCCGATGGTTCTCGACCGGTTGGGCGTCAGGCATCCGGTTGGTTCCCTTCGTCGACGTCGAACTCCGGTTCCAGGGAGAATCCGAACAGGTCCGCGAACCGTTCGAGACGCGCACGCACCTGGCCGACCGTCTCCTCGATCTCCTCGGCGGCATCCCGCAGGTGTTGCCCGGACACCGGACCGGAGAGTGCCGGCTCCTGCCCGTCCAGGAACGTGGTGAGGACCAGAAGGTCCTGCCAGCACACGATCAGGTCATCGCAGAGCTCGGCCGAGATGGGGATCTTGAGGCCGAGCGGCTCGAACCGCGCAAACCGCAGCCGCGCCTCGGCCAGCGTCCATCCGAACCGCCCAGCGGTCTGCACGAGATAGAGCGGGGTGACCACCCTGATCGGTTCCTCGTTTCGGTAGTCGCCCGAACGGCTCAGAATCGCCGTGTCGAAGACATCCATCCGATGCGTCGAGGCCTCCGCCCGGGACTCGGCATCAATCGATCCGACCGGTGCTCCATACTCTCGGAAGGGCTCCATCATGTCGAGGCATCTCGGCACGGTGAACTGCCAATACGATCCCATCCGCACGATTCCGGACGGACCGTCGGACCAAGTCACCTCTTCGTCCAGAAACTCAATGAACCGAAAGCGGTTCAGCAGCATGTTCACCGTCTGCCATCGCATTCTCACCGGCGAATCAGATATCTTTCCGGGAATCAATGAAATGTCCGCCGTCAGCGGCAATATCTCGCGATAGAATTCGATCGCACGCTTCAGCGTGCCGCCGATGCACGTCGCGAGAAAAATGGTCTCTGGGATCGTGATCGGTCGCCGCGGGTCCACCAGGTCGATCAGGCGACGGCACGCCGCGAGCCGTTCCTCCTCGACCTGGCCATCGTCGACGGTCACATATACGGCCAGGGAGAACAGGGCCCTCATCCCGGTCGGTGGCCGTCGGCTACGGGTCCGCAGGTCGTAGGCGTTCAGTTGATCCTTGATGATGCTGATCTCTTCGTCGGTGGGCACTACGCCCCGATGACGTTCATCGAAATCGGGGACCGATATCAATCCGGCTGAGGTGATCCGGCGGAGACCGTCGAACACGCCCGGAAGATCGGTGCCGTACCGATTCGCCAGAACCATCATGTCGGGCACCCCCAGGCCGACATTGAATTCGTGAACTGTCAGCAGCGCATCGCGCTCGATCGCCGTAATTTCGGCCGGAATCCGATCACGCTTCTGCACGACATATCCGAGCGGGGCCAGCGTGTCGAGGGAATTCAGGATCTCCGCGACCGTCCGGCCGAGGCGTGCACTCAACTGGACGACCTGGTACGGCTGAACCTGCGGGTCGATCCAGCGCTGGGCACTGAGCCCTTTCTGCTCGATCAGCGCGATGTCGGTGAACTCGAAAAGCCGCTGCCCCAATGCCGAGACCAATTCATCGTCAGGTGGAGTCCAATCGGACGGAATCAAGGCCGAGACACGCTCCACCACTTCGCGCAGCGGTAGACGCGTCTTCTGCGACGCCAGCGCAAGCCAGCTGGCCGCATCGGGCCGAGGGACGGCGCCCGGCCGGGTCCAGGCCGGGGTCGCCAGCAGAAGGCGGGCGTCCTCCGTTCCGTCGTCCGGCGATTCCCAGTCCTCGTGGAAGCGGTGCTCCACCGGCGGGATGGCTCGCGCCGATCGCAAATCCAGGCCCGTGACCGCAAAGCGCCGAAGTCTCTGCAGCCGCACCCGAGGCGACTCCTGGCGGTCCGTTGCAACCATGAGCAGTGTCTCCAGCGACGGCATGCCGTCGCTGGCCGTCCATCCGCTCTGGTCGTAGAGGCTGTTGAACACGGCGGAGTCCATCGGCCGGACAAGCGGGAAACCGCCGGCCCGATCGGCCACCGCGATCTCATCGACGACCAAGTGATTGGTGTAGCTGCGCCACACGGCCGCACGCCACGCCACCAGCCAGTCATACCCGCCGGTCCAGCCGTTCAACTCGCCGCTGAACAGCTTCTGATCCACAGAGAGGCAGCCGATCCGGGCCACCGCGGGGTCGTTCTCCTGACTCGCGGGACCCTCCACCCGCAAGGTCCGGCTGTGCTTCACCAGCCAGTCAAAGACCGTCTCGCCGACGACCGGCGAGTTCTCGGTGAGTTCCCACAGCCAGTTGAAAGTGAGCCCGGGCCACGTCGCGAGCTGTGGAAGGGACGCCTCGATCTGCTGATCGATCCACTCCTGGTCCCACTGGCGCAGCCGGTTGCGGTCGACCGTGAACCGCGGCCGGTGTTCCCCGCGCAGGTTCACGACGAGCCCGAACCGCTCCTCGTTCGTCCGGATGCCGTCAGCTATCAGACCGCCTTCACCCGGCACCCACCAAAAATCACTGCCGTAGGGCAATGGCGTCACCGAGGTTCCGTCATAACGCAAGGTGTTCGGTTCCCACCGCACCGGCGCGGTCTGGTCCTCTAGGACCTCGACCTCGAACTCGGAGATCCAGAGCAACCGCCGCATGGTATTCACCACCGACACGTTGTCCTCGGTGAGGTAGAGCCGGACCCGCGTGCCGCCGCCGTGCGGCTCCGAGGCCTTGGCGATCTGGAACAGGCTGCCGCTACTGGCGATCCGCACGCAATAGCCGTGCACGTCGGTCGCGTCGTTGGCGTTCGCCGGCCAGGTCCAGATCTCGATCTCTTCGGCGATCATGAAGTAGCTGAACACGCCTACGCCGAATTGGCTGTTCGGGGTCAGGTCGAGGGGCGGATCGAGGTTCTGCCATGCGGCGAACTCGGAACGGAACGCCGGCTGGTAGGTGAACCGTTCTCCGGCGTTGGCGAAGATCTTCTTCAAGACCTCCTCGCCCATCCCGACGCCGTTGTCCTGACACTCGATGTAGCGGCGCCCGTTGTCCTCGTCCCGGCCCTGCCGGATCGAGATCTTCCCGGACCAGGTTCCGACGTCCTGGTTGCGGCGACGCCGGAACTCCCGTCGGGTCCAGCGATAGCGGCACGCATCGAGGGCGTTCTGGTACAGCTCGCGGATGGCCAAGTCCGGTTCCCCGTAGAGCTGTCGGCCCATCAGCAGCTCTCGGACCTTCTCATCGGAGAGCCGGAACCGAAGCACGGGAGCGGTGAACCGATCTGTGCCGTCGTCCTCCTTCTCCGGACGGAAGTCCCCGGCGACGATCGCGGCGGGCAGCCCGCCGGCCAGGTTCAGGTCGAGTTCCAGCGCGCGCAGCGCACGGTGAATCTTGCCGGAGCGCTCCAGGACCCCTTCCAGCAGCGTGTACCACGCCGGGTGATCGCAAACGGCGTTGAGCCCGAGCGCTCCCTCCTCGTCCAGCGCCCACTGCACCTTCGCGATCTCGTGGTGCAGGGTGACTAGCGAGAGTTCCTCAATCACTCCGATATGGTCGACGATCAGGCTCGGCATCCGTCGGGCGTCCACCGCGAGAACGCCGGCGAGCCAGAGCAGTCCGCCCAGAGTCCGGAAGCGGGGCGAGTGGGCGACGTCCTTCAGTTCAGTCACCAGGGCGTCGTTCGTCTTGCCGCCGTCCGCGCAGTGCAGCAATACACGGAACTGGCTGGGCAGCTCTCGGCGGGTCGGCCCCGGCCCGGCACACACAACTTCACCGATCTTCTCGATCAGCCGGTTGACCTCGTCCTCCTCCGCCAGGGTAGGGCGGCTCCCGAGCCAGCGGTGGACCAGCCACATCGCAAGGGTGTCCCGGACGTCGATCCGGCCTCGCTTACCCAGGCCCTCGGCGCGCCGCCAGACATGTTCGTGTTGGTCATGGGTGATCTCCAAGTCCCGGCGCGCACGCTGGCTGTACTTCATCGCGAAGGTCTGCGGATTGATACCGGCCGCGATCTTCAAGCCGGCGCTGAGCATCACCTCCCGTAGGAACGGGGCGGACACGGCCGCCGCCAGCTCGGTGACGGTGAGCTGGGCACCCTCGGGCAGCAATTGGGTGAGCCGGTCCAGCACCCGCACCGCGTGGTCCGGGGTGGACCAGGGGTCGGCGAGCGCGGCCTCGTCCTGCAGCCGCTGCCGACCCTCCCGCCAGATCTCCGCGCAGTCGGCGATCACCTGCAGGACGACCTCGCGGGTCACGGCCGTGGTCTCCGCATCGGCCGACGATCGGGCCCAGAGCGGGCTCTCCGCGACAGCGTCGTGCCAGGCCATCCCAACCCGCTCACCCAGACAGATCTCGACCTTCCCGACCGGGCTCGCCATCATGTCGTGCTGGGAGAGACTGGCTTTCGGCGTCTGCCGGATCCCGTCGCTGAGCTCGTTGCGCTGCCGCATGCGCTGGATCACGGTCTGGACGACCTCTTCGACCGTCTGAGCCGGAGTGCCGGTGTCGAGTGCCTCTGCCAGCATCTGGGTGAAGTAGCTGCCATCCTCGCTGTAGCTGCTCACCTCACCCGGGCTACAGCTGTTCACGATCACGAAATCGCCGTTCGGCGGGCTGGGGCGCGAGGCGTTCTCCGGCAGCACAAGCGCGCCGGAGACATTGTTCCGGCAGGCATCGACGAAGAACAACACCAGCCGGGCGAGGCTGCTTGGCAGGAGCGGGATGAGGCTGTCCACGTCGAGGCCCTCCGGCTCGGTGAACGCGTCCCCGGGAACCAGGTAGCTCCTGTCCCCGATGACCACGCCGTGGCCGGAGTAGTAGACGATCAGGGTGCCGCCTGGGGGTGCCTCCCGGAACGCCTTCTTCATGGCCTGGCGGATCTGGCTGAGCGACCCGAAGCCGTTGGCCGTGCCGCCGACCCCGCAGGTGGTGACGGCATAGTCGGACTTCTTGAGAACGTCACCCATAAGCTTGACGTCGGCCTCGACGACGTGCGGGAACGCCTCGAAGAGCTCGCTCTGATAGGAGGGGACACCGATGAGCAGGGCGGCGCGTCCGGTCACGTCCACCTTCCTCAAGAGACAGACGGAGGACCGAACGCTATCGAGGCAGCACGCTGGGTGACAAGACTTCCGGCGAAACAGCCGGATTCATTCCGCCCGATCGGCGGAGCGGACAGCGAGTCCCGCCCCGCCGGGGTCGGTCAGGCGCCGAGCGGCGGGTAGTCGATGTAGCCGGTGTGGTCGCCGCCGTAGGCCTTGGCCATGTCCGGGGTGTTGAACGGGCCGCCGGCCCGCAGCCGGGCCGGCAGGTCCGGGTTGGCCAGGAACAGGACGCCGTACGAGACCAGGTCCGCGGTCCCGTCCTCGATCAGCGCGAGCGCGTCCGGGCCGGTCGGGTTCGGGTAGGTGCCCGGGTTCAGCACGAACGTGCCCGGCCACTGGGCGCGCAGCTTGGTGGTCAGCTCCCGGCCGGCGCTCTCGGCGATGTGCAGGTAGGCGAGGTTCAGCGGGGCGAGCCGGGCGAGCAGCGCCGTGTAGAGCTCCTCGACGGACTCCTCGGCGATGTCGTTGTACGTGTTCCCGGGCGAGAGCCGGATGCCGACCCGGTTGGCGCCGACGGCCTCGGCCACCGCCGTGGCCACCTCGGTGGCGAACCGGGTCCGGCCCTCGATGTCGCCGCCCCAGCCGTCGGTGCGCCGGTTCGCGTTCGTCGACAGGAACTGGTGCACCAGGTAGCCGTTCGCCCCGTGGATCTCGACGCCGTCGAACCCGGCCGCGATCGCGTTGCGGGCCGCCGCGGCGAACCCGGCGATCACCTCGGCGATCTCCGCCTCGGTCAGCTCCTTCGGGGTGACCAGGTCCTGCAGCCCGTCGTGGGTGAAGACCTGGCCGGCGGCCGGCACCGCGGACGGCGCGACCGGGCCGAGCTCGCCCGGGAGCATGCTCGGGTGCCCGATCCGGCCGGTGTGCATCAGCTGCGCGAAGATCACGCCGCCGTTCGCGTGCACCGCGTCGGTGACCGTGCGCCAGCCGGCGATCTGCTCGTCGGAGTGCAGGCCCGGCGTGTTCAGGTAGCCCTGGCCACCCTCCGCCGGCTGGGTGCCCTCGGTGATGATCAGGCCGGCGCCGGCCCGTTGCGCGTAGTACTCCGCGTTCAGCTCGGTCGGGCTCAGGCCCGGACCGAACGCGCGGTTACGGGTCATCGGGGACATCGCGATGCGGTTGCTGAGCTTGGTGCCACCGAGGTCGTACGCGTCAAATGCGGTTGCCATGATTCTGAATCCTTCATCCGATAAACGGTTCACGCCGTGAACGAAGTTAGTTCATCACGTGAACGTCCGCAAGTACGATGGCGCTCACCGCACCTCGATGAAGGAGAATGGGCAGGTGAAACCACACCCCGGACTCGGCGACATGCTGCTGGGGCTCTCCGCCACGATCCAGCGCCGCCACGCGCAGATCTGCGCCGAGCACGACCTCACCCCCGCGCAGTCCCAGCTGCTGTGCACGATCAAGGACCAGCCCCGGCGGATGGTCGACCTCGCCGCCCAGCTCGGCATGGCCAAGCCCGCGCTCAGCCAGCTCATCGACCGCATCGAGGCCCGCGGGCTGGTCCGCCGCACGACGTCCGAGCAGGATCGGCGCGTGGTCATGCTGCACGCCACCCCCGAGGGACAAAAAATCGGGCGTGCGCTGTACGAGGACGTCGACGCCCGCCTGCCCGACCTGCTCGGCGCGCTCACCCCGGACGACCAGGAGCAGTTCGCCGGCCTGCTCGCCAAGGTCCACGTGGGGCGATGCCCGCACCGGACGACCTGAGCCGCCGGCGGCGGGACGGGAGTGGCCGGGATGTCGGCGCGGCAACCGTGGTCCCGGCGGATGCCATCGACGCGGCCGACGCCCACGGCAGGCTCGGTGGAGCCCTGCCGGCGGCCTGCACCGGGAGCGGCCTACGTAAAAAAAAAAAAAACCCACCCTCCCAAAGGGGGGCCACCTCCACACCGAGAAGTTTGGCAGGAACGAGCAAGATCATGTCGGCGGGCTGTGGACGGACCGTTGCTGTGGAAAACGCCACCTGACGGCCGGAATCTGCTACGCGCGATCCGGCCCGCGCAGCGACCCGAGCTAACATCGCGTGATGTCACGGCGGGGGCGCAACGCGCGTACGGTGATCGGCCTCGGTGTGGCGCTCGCCGCAGGCGCGGCGCTGCTGTTCGGCTCGCCCGCGCAGTCCGGTGAGCCGCAGCCGATCCCGCTCGCCACCGCCTGGCCGAACGCGGCACGCGGCAGCGCCCCGTCCAAGCTTCCGGACGGCAGCGAGTTCTCCCCCGCGCTGTTCCTGGACGCCCGCACCGCGATCGGCACCACGCAGAGCGCCGACGCCAAGACCCTGCGCCTGATCGTCCGCGACGGTGACGGCAAGGTGACCGAGCTGCGCCGGGTGCCGGCCGAGCACCGGGCCCCGTTCGCCGCCGTGACCAGCAGCGGGGACACCCTGATCTGGGTGGAGAGCGTCCAGGGCAAGCAGCAGTTGTGGTCCGCCGACCGGCGGGCGCCGAAGTCGGCGCGGATGCTGACCGCCGATGTCGGGGCGATGCGGTTCTACGACTCCGAGCACGACCTGATCGTCGCGGACGGCACGGTGCACTGGGTGGCGAGCGGGGCCGGGGATCAGACCGAGTTCCGGTCGGTGGCGCTCACCGGCGGGCCGGTCGCCGTCACCCGGGAGAAGGGCACCTGGGGGCTGTCCGGGTGGCCGTGGGCGGTCGACGGGCAGACCTCGGCGCGCGGGGCGACCGCGCTGCGCAACCTGACGACCGGCGCGAGTGTCGCGGTGCCGTCGGCGGACCGGACCGTGACGGCGTGCAGCACCGCCTGGTGCCAGGTCGTGTCGATCAACGAGGATGGGTATTCGCGGATCGATCTGTCGCACCCGGACGGCTCGGCCCGCCGCAAGGTGCTGGAGGGCAACGTCGCCACGGCGATCACCGACGTGGCGGTGCTGGACCGGTTCGAGGTGCTGGCGAAGATCACCACCCAGTCCGAGCTGACCGGCAACCAGCAGCTGCTGATCTACGACCTGACGAACCGGCACCTGGTGCTGATCAGCCCGGACGCGGGGAACATCGCCTACCGCGCCGGGGTGCTGTGGTGGTCGACCGGCGACCAGTCCTCGTTCGTCCGGAACAGCCTGGACCTGCGCACCATCTGACCCGGCCGATCAGGCGTAGGGCTGTTTGGGCTGGTCGATCTCCTGCCAGGACTTGACCTCGAGGTAGGCGACCTGCGCCTGGTTCACCGGGTCGGTGCCCACCTCGGTGCTGTAGACGCCGACCACCTGGATCCAGGCGTCCGGCGGCGCGTCCAGCGGGACACCGGTCAGACCGACTTTGATCGGCCGGCCGTCGGCCGCGCAGCAGGTCAGCACGATCCGGGCGAGCATCGGCTTGCCGTCCGGCCCGGGCGTGATGAAGCCGGTCATCTTCACGTTGCGCCCGGCCAGGCTGCGGCCGCTGTCGAAGACCGCCCGGGACGCGTAGTCGAGCAGGCTCAGCTCGATCGGATCGCCGGCCGGCAGCGGCGGATAGTCCGAGGCGGCGGAGAGCCCGACGCTGCCGGCCTGCCCGGCCGCGAACGAGCCCAGCGCCGGCGGCGAGATCAGCAGCAGGCCGAGCACCGGCAGGAGCAGCAGCCAGCCGACGCGCGGCTCGTGGTGGCCGTGACCGTGCCCGTCGTCATGCTCCTCGGGGTGCTCCTCCGCGCCGTGACGGGACGCGCGAAGGTCGTACCAAATCGTCATGATCGCCGCCGCGACCAGCAGGATTCCCGCGACCAGCAGGAAGGGCCGAAGGCCCTCCTTGACATAGCGCAGGAACACATCGGTGACCGTCGCCTTGATGATCGCGCCACCGAACAGCAGCATGATCACCGCCTGTGCCATCCGGCTCATCGCGGCACCGCCCGGCCGGCCCGGACCGCGGAAACGAATGCGCTCACAGCAGCACCACCCCGAACGCGGACCCGACCAGGATCGCGGCCACGAACGTCGCGGGCGCGAACCGCATCGCGAAGCGGCGGCCGAACACCCCGGTCTGCATGGAGATCAGTTTGAGGTCCACCATCGGGCCGACGACCAGGAAGACCAGGCGCGAGGTCAGCGAGAACTGGGACAGCGACGCGGCGACGAACGCGTCCGCCTCGCTGCAGATGCTGAGCAGGACGGCGAGGGTGGCCAGCGCGATCACCGAGACCACCGGGTACGCCGCGAGGCTCTGCAGCCAGGACGCCGGGATCACCACGTTGATCGTCGCCGCGGCGGCCGCGCCCAGCACCAGGAAGCCGCCGGCGTGCATGATGTCGTGCCGGCACGCCGCCCAGAACGCCCGCCAGCGCGACTCGTCGTCCAGGTCGGGCCGGTGCGGCAGCTTGATCCACTCCGGTTTGCCGATCCGGAGCCAGAGCCAGCCCATGGTGACCGCGACGACCAGGCTGGCCACGCCGCGGGCGACGGCCATCATCGGCTCGCCGGGGAACGCGATCACCGTGGCGGTCAGCACGATCGGGTTGATCGCGGGCGCGGCCAGCAGGAACGCGAGCGCGGCCGCCGGGGTGACACCGCGCCGGATCAGCGAGCCGGCGATCGGCACGCTGCCGCACTCGCAGCCGGGCAGGATGACGCCGGCGATCCCGGCGGCGGGCACGGCGAGCGCGGGATGGCTGGGCAGCGCCCGCGCCCAGAAGCTGCGCGGCACGAAGACCGCGATGACCGCCGAGAGCACCACCCCGAAGACCAGGAACGGCACCGCCTGCACCAGCACCGACACGAACACGGTCGACCAGGTCTGCAGGGCCGCCCCGGAGATCATCCCGGCGATGCTGCCGCGGGCGAGCACCAGCAGCACGAGCAGCACGGCGAGCACCTCGAGCGAGCCGATCGTGGCACCCTTCTCCGGGCTCGGCGCGCTCTTCTTCGTGCTCGTGGTCGTCGGTGCGCTCACCGGCAGCCCCCTGTCGTCAGTCGTGCGGCCGGGACCGAACCTACCCGCTCCCACCGGCAAAGCCCGACCGCGTCCCTAGGATGGCCGGATGTTGATCGGCCGTGCGGACACGCTGCGTCAGGTGTCGGACCTGCTCGCCGCTCCCGGCGCCGTCGCCCTGCTGACCGGTATCCCCGGTGCCGGCAAGACCGCCGTGCTGGACGCGGTCCGGGCGGCCGGCGGCCGGACGCTGGCCGCCACCGGCGCGCTGAGTGACCGGCATCTGCCCTACACCGCCCTGGCCGACCTGATCACCGACGACCAGCTGCTGGCGGCGGTGGCCGGTGAGTCGCCGCACCCGCTGCGGCTACGGCTGGACGTGCTGGCCTGGCTGGAGTCCGAGGCCGAGTCCGGTCCGCTTCTGATCACCCTCGACGACGCCCAGTGGTGCGACGAGACGTCCCTGTCCGTGCTGGGCTTCATCGCCCGCCGGCTGCGCGGCACGAACGTCGCGTTCCTGGCCGCCTGCCGCGACAACGAGATCCCGGCCGCGCTGGCCGGCCTGCCCGCGGTCGCCCTGCCACCGCTGGGCGAGCACGACGCGATCCGGCTGCTCAAACAGGCCGGGGTGGACCTGGCCGGGGCCACCCTGCCGCGGATCCTGGACCGGGCCGCCGGCAACCCCCTGGCCCTGCTGGAGCTGGGCCGGGCGGCCACCGCGGACAGCGAGCCGACCACCGTGGAGCTGGCCTTCGCCGCCCGCTTCCGCGCGCTACCGGCCGCCACCCGGGCAACCCTGCTGCTGGTCGCGGCCGGCGACGGCGACCTGCGCACGGTCGGCCGGGCCGAGGACCCGGCGGCGCTGCTACGCCGGCTGGGGCCGGCCGAGGCGGCCGGCCTGGTCACCGTCGCCGGGCACACGGTCCGCTTCCAGCATCCGCTGGCCCGCTCGGCCGCCTACCAACTGGGCACCACCGAGGACCGGGTCCGGGCGCACCGCCGCCTCGCCGACGCGCACCACGACGACCCGGACCGCCGGGTCTGGCACCTGGCCGAGGCCACCATCGTCACCGACGAATCGGTCGCCGCCGCCCTGGAACAGACCGCCGAACGCGCCCAGCGCCGGGGCGCCTACGCCGAGGCCACCCGCTCGCTGATCCGGGCGGCCGAGCTGAGCCCGGCCCCCGCCGACCGCGAGCGCCGCACCCTGAACGCCGCCTGGACCGCCTCCGGCGGCGGCTTCTTCGAGTGGATCATCCAGCTGGCCGGCCCGCTGCACGACCGGTCCACCGACCGGTCCACCCGCGCGATCGCCAGCCACATGCTGGCCTACGCGATCTCCCAGACCAGCCGCCAGCGCGACGCCTGGGGCGCCGTCCTGGCGGCCCTGGAGCTGGTCCAGGACGAGGAGCCGCACTGGGGCTGGTCGTCGTTGACCACGCTCGCGGTGCTGGCCTACCGCCGCGGTTCCGACGGGCCCCTGGTAGAGCGCTGGCTGGACCGCTACGACCGGATCTCCGCCCGGCGCGGCCCGCTGCCGGCCCCGATCGTCGCCTGCCGGGCCTGGATCCGGGCCGAGATCGACCCGTTCGACCGGCCGCCCGACATCCTGGACCTGATCCACGACGACCCGGTCCCGGACGGTCCGCCGACCGAGATGGCCAACCACGAGATGATGCTGGGCGCCGCGGCCTGGGTCCTGGACGACTCGCGCACCGCGCTGATCCGGCTCGGGCGGGCCGTCGAGCTGTTCCGTAAGGGCGGCCCGGCCAACATGACGAACACCCTGATGACGCTGGCCCAGGTGCAGCTGGACCTCGGGGACTTCGACGCGGCGGAGCAGTCCAGCCGGCTGCTGGTCGACCTGGCCGCGACGATCGGGCACGCGTTCGCCGGCGAGCACGGCTTCGAGCTGGGCGCGCGGGCGGCGGCCGTGCGCGGTCAGGTCGAGCTGGCCCGGGAGATGTGCGGCACCGGGCTGCGGACCCTCACTCCCGGTGAGTACCGGGTCCTCGAGGTGACCAGCCATGTCACCCGGGCGTACATCGCGGTCGCCGAGCGGGACGCGGACGGGGCCTGGAGTGCGTTGCAACCGCTCTTCGACGCTTCCGGGGAGCCACTGCACCCGCACATGTCGTACCGGGAAATCGCTCTTTATGTTGTCACCGGGGTCCGGGCCGGCCTTCTCGACGAGCTCCGGCCGGTGGTCGACCGGGCCGGCAAGCGCCTGGCCGGGGCGGCGCCACGACTGCGGTTCCAGCTGGCCCGGGCGCGGGCGCAGCTGGCCGGGGACGGCGCCGAGCCGTTCCACCTGGCGGCGACCGCCGATCCGGCCGCGGCGCAATGGCCCTTCGAACTCGCCTGCGCCCGCCTGGAATACGGCGCCTGGCTCCGCCGGCGCCAACGATCCCGGGACGCTCGCGCTGAGCTGCACGCGGCCTCGATCGCTTTCGTACGGATGGACGCCCGCCCCTGGGCCGACCTGGCCGCCGCCGAACTGCGCGCCGCCGGAGTCACCGCCTTCGAACCGGCCACCTCGGCCTGGACCACCCTGACCGGTCAGGAACGCGAAGTGGTCCGCCTGGCCGCGGCCGGCCTGACCAACCGCGAGATCGGCGCATCGCTGTTCCTGTCCGCCCGGACCGTCTCCACCCACCTCTACAAGGCGTTCCCGAAGCTGGGCGTGACATCCCGCGCCCAGCTCCGCGACCTGGTACCCGGGGATCGCGGCTAGTTACGTCACCCGACGTATACCGCTCCCCCGGTCGCCTTCGTAGGCTTTTTCCATGATGAAGATGGATATCCCCGGCTGCTCCTACACCGCTTCCACCGGGGCGGCGTAGCACCTACTCCGCGGCGCGCAGCCGGGTTTCGAGGCTCTCCCGGCGCTGGACCAGGACGTCGATGACGGCCTCGTTCTCGGCGATCCCGGTCAGCTCGGTGGCGAGCTCCTCGTTCTCGACGTTGCCCTCGGACTCGCCGCCGTCCTCACCGCGGCGGGCCTGGGCGTCGCCGTCCAGCCGGCGGAGCTCGGCGATCTCGGCGTCCAGGTCCTTGATGTGCTGGCGCAGCTGCTCGGGCGTCGTTTCGTCACTCATGGCGACCATCCTAGGAACCACCCGGCCCGGCGCCTCGTCCCGGGCCGCCGTGTCCTTCCGCACAGGCCGCCCGTCGACCATATTGCGCGCCATTTTGTCGACAATGCTGGTGACGATCCCCCAGCCGCGCCCGACCCCGTGAACCCGCAGGCCGGAGGCCCCGCGAGCCGGTCGCGAAGAATTGCACGGAATGCCATGGCGAGCCATTGTCAAATACGATCGAAAAGCGGCACGGAATACCATTCTGCAACGCCCTGAGCTGCACAGACACCCCGATGGTATGTAGTCGGCGTGATGTATCACCCGGTGCGGGAATGTGCTCTACTCTCATTCACCTCGATCGATCGACGAGCTGAACGTGCAGCCACCCGCACCCAGGAAAGGCAGCCTCCTTGAGAACGAGATCCGCTCTCCTCGCCACCGGCGTGACCCTCGCGCTGGTCACCGGCGGCGCGGTCGACGCGTCCGCCGCCGGCCCGGCGCCCGTGCCACCACCGGCCGTCGCCGTGGCCGACACCACCCCGGCCATCGTCAGCGCGGCGAACGCGTTCCTCGCCACCCTGACCGCCGCGCAGAAGACCGCGGTGCAGTACGCCTGGACCAACACCGCCCAGAAGCAGAAGTGGTCCAACCTGCCCCAGGGCCTCTACACCCGCAGCGGCCTGATGTGGGGCAACCTGACCACCCCCCAGCAGAACGCCTGGCTGGCGGTGATGCAGGCGACCCTGAGCCCGGAGGGCTACCAGCGGGTCCGCCAGGAGTGGCGCGCCGACGACTTCCTGACCAGCGGCGGCGGCCTGCTGTACGGCCAGAAGTACTACTGGATCGCGCTGATCGGCAGCCCGTCGGCGACCACCCCGTGGCAGTGGCAGTGGGGCGGGCACCACGTGACCGTCAACGCCACGGTGTCCGGCACCGAGGTCGCCCTCTACCCGAGCTTCATCGGGGCGCAGCCGGGCAGCTACACCGACGCCGGCGTCGCGGTCAAGCCGCTCGGGGACATCTGGACCTCGGCGTACACGCTGGTCAGCTCGCTGACCACGGCGCAGAAGGCGCAGGCGGTGCGCGGCAGCACGTACATCGACCTGCTGTACGGCCCCGGCCAGGACGCCCGCGCGCCGATCTACGAGGGCGTCCCCGGCTCGTCGCTGACCGCCGCGCAGAAGGCCACGCTGCTGACCCTGATCGGCAAGTACGGCAACCTGGTCAACGCCGAGGACGCGGCGAGCCGGCTGGCGGAGGTCCAGGCCACCCTGGATCAGACCTATTTCGCCTGGTACGGGCCGACCACCAGCACCGGCGCCGCGTACTTCCGGGTGACCGGCCCGCGGGTGATCATCGAGTACTCGCCGCAGGCCATGGGCGGGACCGCCGCGAACCACATCCACGGCATCTACCGCGATCCGGAGAACGACTACGGGGCAGCGATCTCCTGATGACGACCACGGCCCCGGGCCGTGCACGGAGGGCGCCGGCCCGGCTGCTGGCGCCCCTCGTGGCGACGGCCCTCATCCTGCTCCCGGCGGGCGCCGCCTCGGCCCATCCGCTGGACGTCTCCCGGCAGACCTCGTACGTCACCGTCGGCACCGACACGGTGACCGTCGAGGTCGAGCTGGCGGCCGGCGTCCTGGTCGCCCCGGCCTTCCTCGCCGACCTGGACACCGATCACGACCGGGCGTTCAGCCCGGCCGAGGGCGACGCCTACGCCCGGCGCCTGCTCGCCGGCGTCGCCCTGCGGGTGGACGACGTCCCGGTGCCGCTCCGGCTGACCGGCGTGGAGCTGCCGACCTACCTCCAGGCCCAGGCCGGGTACGGCGTTCTGCACGTCACCGCCACGGCCCCGCTCACCCCGGCGGCCGGCGACCACGCGCTGTTCTTCCGCAACGACTTCGCCCCGGCCAAGCCGCAGTACCAGGTCGCCGTCCTGACCCCGAAGAAGGCGCCGATCCGGGTCGGCGAACAGCGGCACGACGAGGCCCAGCGGCAGGTCAGCACGACGTTCACGGTGCTCGGCGACACCGCCCCGGCGGCCGCGCCGGACACCGGGGGCACCGGCTGGGGCGTCGAGCGCCTGCTGTCGATGACCCAGGATCCGGCCCGCTCGGCCGGGGTCACGCTCGCCGCCGTCGCACTGGCCATGCTGCTCGGCGCGTTCCACGCGCTCAGCCCGGGGCACGGCAAGACGATGATGGCCGCCTACCTGGTCGGCGGCGGCGCCCGGGTCCGCGACGCGCTGGCGCTGGGCGCGTCGGTCACCGTCACGCACACGTCGTCGGTCTTCGTGATCGGCCTGACCGCGTTGCTGACCACCCGGTTCGCGATGCCGGACGTCCTGGTCCCGGCGCTGGAGCTGATCTCCGGCGTCCTCGTGCTGGGTCTGGGCCTGCGGTTGCTCTGGCAGCGCCGCACGGTGCTCGCCCGGGTCCACGCCCACGCGCACGCCCATGGGCACGACCACGACCACGGGCCCGACCATCACCATGACCATCCGCCGGCCGGGCGGGTGGGACTGGCGTCGGTGGTGGCGCTCGGGATCTCCGGCGGCCTGGTGCCGTGTCCCGAGGCGCTCGGCGTGATGATCCTGGCGATCGGCCTGGGCCACATCGCCGTCGGCCTGCTGCTGATCGTGTCGTTCAGCGCCGGCCTGGCCGCGGTCCTGATCGGCATCGGGGTCCTGCTCGTCCGGGCCCGCCGGTTCGCCGCGCTCACCGGCCGGTTCTCCGGCGGCGCGCCGGCCCGGTGGGCCCGCCTGCTCCCGCTGGTCAGCGCCGCGGTGGTGGTCGTGCTCGGGGCCGGCCTGATCACCCGGACGCTGGCCGGTGCCTAGAAGATCAAAATCAGCCGACGGTACGGACGAGCCGGTCCTTCATCGCGGTCAGCCGCTGCTCCGGGTAGAGCGTCCCGGAGCGGATCACCCCGGTCACCCGGTGCAGGTTGGCGGTGTCGTCGAGCGGGTTCGCGCCGAGCAGCACCAGGTCGGCGTCGCGGCCCGGCTCGACGGTGCCCATCGTCGCGGTGGCGTCCAGGAACTCGGCGGCGTTCAGGGTGAGCATCTGCAGCAGGCGCAGCGGGGCGATGCCGGCCTCGGCGAGCAGGTCGATCTCGTCGTGCAGGCCGGCGCCGGGGACGATCCAGACCGCGCCGGACGAGTCGGTGCCGGCCAGCATCCGTACGCCGGCCTGGTCGAATGTCCTGGCCAGGTGATACTCGAGCCGGTGCGAGGCGGCCAGGGTCGCCCGCTGGGCCGGCGTGAACCGGGCGAACCGCTTGACCGCGCCGTCCCACGTCCGGCGGGTCGCCGGGGTCATGTAGCGCAGGTCCGGATCGGCCGGGAAACCCGGGTCGTCGCAGAGTTTGCTGGTCTTCTGCCGGATCAGCGTCGGCACGTGCCAGGTGCCGTCCGCGGCGAACCGCTCGCCCAGCCGGTGCGCGTGGCCTTCGTCGTACTCGTGGATCGCCTCGTCGAGCAGCGCGAGATCGGCCGGCTTGTTCAGCTGGACCGGGTTGAGCACGATCCGGCGCAGCACCGCCGCCAGGATCCGGTCCATGAACGGCAGCCGGACCGACGGCAGCCGGAGCCGCTGCTCGCCGGTCGCCGGGATCTCGTCGTGGCCCGAGCAGCAGCCGAGCACGCCCAGGCCCGCCCCGAAGTGCTCGACCGACCGGACGCCGAGCTTCGAGGCGCGCACCACGTCGAGGCCGGCCGGCAGGTGACCGACGATCGGCACGCCCAGCCGCAGCGCCTCGGCCTGCGCGTCGAAGAACCCGTCCGGGGTCATCGCCGCCGACTTCACGAAGTCGGCGCCGGCCGTGACCTGCTCGCGGACCGCCGTCGCGGCGGCCTCCGGAGTCGCGGTGTTCAGCATGGTCAGCAGCGGTCCGGGCAGCGCCAGCAGGGCCGGGGACGCGGCCGGGAGACGCAGCGTCCCGGCCGCGCGGGCCCGGAGCAGGCCGAGGTCGCCGTGCATCTGGCGGAAGCCGGTGATGCCGTGCGCGAGCATCAGCTCCAGCGTGGCGTCGACGCCGGCCCGCTGGCCGAGCGGGTGCGCGTGCATGTCGTTGTAGCCGGGCACGACGTACCGTGCGGAGGCCTGGACCACCTCGGCGCCGGGCGGCGCCGGCAGACCGGGACCGACCGCGGCGATCCGGCCGTTTTCGATCAGGACGTCGGTGCCCGGCCGCAGACCGCCGGCCCGGGTGTCGACGACGGTGGCGTCGCGCAGCAGCAGAGTACTCATCGGTTGCCCAGCCTACCGGCGTTCCCGCTGGTCAGGGCCGGGTCACCGGTCAGCGCAACGAGCGGAACGCGGCCCGTAGCTCGGCCGCGAACAGCTCCGGCTCCTCCCAGGCGGCGAAGTGGCCACCGCGCTCGGCCTCACCGAAGTAGGTGAGCGTCGGGTAGGACTGCTCGGCCCAGCTGCGCGGCGTCCGCCAGATCTCGCCGGGGAACGCGCTGAAACCGACCGGGATCCGCGGCGGCGGGAGCGGCCGGCCACCGGCGGCGGGCGCGTCCGGCCCGTACGCCTCCCAGTAGGACCTCGCCGCCGAGGCGCCGGTGCCGGTCAGCCAGTAGGCGGTGATGTTGTCGAGGATGTGGTCCCGGGTGAGGTTGCCGGACGGCTGCCCGTCGACGAACGCGCGGGCGATCTTGTAGTAGGCGTCGGTGTCGTGGTCGATCATCCAGGCGGCGAGCGCGGCCGGCGAGTCCAGCAGGGCGTACCCGATCGTCTGCGGCCGGGTCGCCATCTCCACGAAGTACCCGTTCCCGCTGCTCTGGAACGTCTTGATGGCGGCCAGCGCGGCCCGCTCGGCGTCCGTGCCGCTGGGCAGCGACGCCGGGTCGTTGAGCGCCGGCACGAGCAGGTTGGTGTGGATGCCGGCCAGCCCGTCCGGGCCCAGCCGGCCCATCGTGTCGGTCACGCCGGCGCCGACGTCCCCGCCCTGGGCCACGTAGTGCTGGTAGCCGAGCCGGCGCATGAGCTCGGCCCAGGCGCGCGCGGTGCGGGCGAGATCCCATCCGGTCTCGGCCGGCTCACCGGAGAAGCCGTACCCGGGCAGGGACGGCAGCACCAGGTGGAAGGCGTCCGCGGCGCCGCCACCGTGGGCGGTCGGGTCGGTGAGCGGGCCGACCGCGTCGAGCAGCTCGATCACCGAGCCCGGCCAGCCGTGCGTCATGATCAGCGGCAGCGCCTCCGGATGCCGCGACCGGACGTGCACGAAGTGGATGTCGACGCCGTCGATCGCCATGGTGAACTGCGGCAACGCGTTCAGCCGGGTCTCGATCCGGCGGCCGTCGTACTCGGTCGTCCAGTACTGGTGCAGCGCCCGCATGGTGGCCAGTTGCACGCCCTGCGTCCGGTCCCCGACGACCTCCTTGCCCGGCCAGCGCGTGCCCGCCAGGCGGCGGCCCAGATCGTCGAGCGCGTCCTTGGGGATCTGCACCGTGAACGGCCAGGCGGAGTCACCGGCGTGCTGCTCGATCGTGGTCATGTCGCTGTTGTCCTCTCGATCCGGGCGCCATCGCATTCGACTCTTTCGATTCGGATGCTTCCACTCCGGGCCGATCGACTCCATGGCCGCTCGTCGCGGCATGTGAAGACGCCGCGACGCTCAGACCGGTACGGCGTGGCCGGGCTCGGCGACGACCGAGCGGTCCCGCCCGGCGTGTTTGGCCGCGTAGAGGGCGGCGTCGGCCCGGGCGACCAGGTCGTCGGCGGACTCGTGGTGGTCCCAGGTGGCGACGCCGGCGGAGAACGTCTGGGCGTCCGGGGTGACGGCGCGCAGCCGGTGCAGGATCTCGGTCGCGGTGGCCGCGTCGCAGTCCGGCAGCAGGAGGATGAACTCCTCACCGCCGTACCGGGCAAGAAGGTCTTGATTGCGGATCTGCGCGGTCCAGTTCGCGGCCGCGGTCTTGAGCAGGCGATCCCCGGCCTGGTGGCCGTGCACGTCGTTGAACTGCTTGAAGTGGTCGATGTCGAGGATCGCCACGGTCGTGGTGAGGTGCCGCCGGCCGGCCTGGTCGAGCCCGGCGGCCAGCAGGTCGTCCCAGGTGCGGCGGTTGGCCAGACCGGTGAGCCCGTCCGAGGACGCCAGCACCTCCAGGGTCCGGGCCTGCTCGGCCAGCTCCGCGGTCTGCGAGTTGACCCGGGCGACGAGGATCTGCAGCCGGCCCACGACCAGGCCGAAGATCAGGGTGCAGCCGACCGCGATCACGACGGCGTCCGGCACCCGCGAGTCGTAGCGCCACGCCTC
Organism: Actinoplanes sp. L3-i22; assembly: GCF_019704555.1. Classification (NCBI taxonomy): domain Bacteria; kingdom Bacillati; phylum Actinomycetota; class Actinomycetes; order Micromonosporales; family Micromonosporaceae; genus Actinoplanes; species Actinoplanes sp. L3-i22. Next base: position 3,750,334 of record NZ_AP024745.1, on the reverse strand, counting down.
CCAGGCCAGCAGCACCGGCCCGGCCATCGTGGCGGTCCACAGCAGCGGGGTGCGCAGCCAGGGCAGGTCCGGGCGGCTGCGGGTCGAGGCGGTGGTCAGCTCGACGAAGCCCGGGTGCAGCGCGGCGGCGCCGAGCAGCCCGTAGACGAGCAGCGAGACCGCGTTGGCCACGCCGGCGAACAGCGAGCTCTGGAACAGCAGCTCCGGGACGAACGCGTAGGCCAGGTCGTAGACCAGCAGGGCCAGCTGGGCGAGCACGAGCAGCCGCATCGCCCGGCCGCCGAGGCCGCCGCTGAGCAGCAGGCTGACCAGCAGGGCGAAGATGAACAGGTCGGCCATCGGGTAGGCGGCCAGGGTGATCGCGGCGGGCACCGAGCCGGCCTGCACGACCGCCGGCTTGATCAGGAAGATCGCCACCACCAGGGCGTACCCGCAGCTGATCACGGCCGAGTCGAGCAGCCGCTCCCGGTTGCGGGCCGGCACCCGGCGGCGGACCAGCCAGATCATGCCGACGATCTGCGCGGTGCTGCCCAGCAGGAAGACCGCGTCCTGCGGGCCCGGTGACGGCGGCCGCTCCAGCATCGAGAGGACGAGCACGCCGGCGGCCCCGCAGGCGGCCCAGAACGTGATCAGCCAGAGCGGGCCCGTTCCGGCGCGCCGGTAACGCAGCAGGCGGTAGGCCATCGCGGCCACCCCGGACCAGGCGAACACCTCGAACCAGACGCCGAAGAGCGGACCGGGCGGCAGGAAGACGTACGGGATCAGCCCGAGAACGAATGCGGTCAGGTACAGCCACCACGCGTGCTTGGCGGGCTGCCGAGTCGGCGGGTCGTTCCGCGGGGCGTCTGTCACGGGCACAAGGGAATCCGATGCCGGCCGCCGGCCCGGTACCGGAACGGGTGCCGGTCGGGTGCGACCGGCCCGGATCAGGGGGCGATGGCGATCGCGGCGATCTGGTCCGGGTCGACCGGGGTGGAGAACAGGTAGCCCTGGCCGGACGGGCAGTTCGCGGCGAGCAGGTAGGCCAGCTGCTCCTCGTCCTCGATCCCCTCGGCGATCGGCCGGAGTCCGAGCGCGGACGCCATGTGCAGGATGCTGCCGACCAGGACCGCGGCCTTCGGGCGCAGCGCCAGCGCGTCGATGAACGACTTGTCGATCTTGAGGATGTCGACGTCGAGCTCCAGCAGGTAGGCCAGCGAGCTGTAGCCGCTGCCGAAGTCGTCGATCGCGACCCGGACGCCGAGCCGGTTCAGCTCGGCGAGCACCGCGCGGGCCCGCCCGTACTGGTCGACCAGCACCTGCTCGGTGATCTCCAGGACCAGGTTCTCCGGCGCCAGGTCGGACTCCCGCAGGCAGTCCTGGACGTGGTCGAGCAGGCCGGGGTCGGCGAACTGGGTCGGCGACAGGTTGACGCTCACGTACAGGTTGCGGCCGTCCGGCAGCTGCCGGCGCCAGGCCCCGAGCTGCCGGCAGGCGCTGCGCATGACCCACGCGCCGAGCTCGGTCATCAGCCCGAGGTCCTCGGCGAGCGGGATGAAGCTGACCGGCGGGATCACCCCGCGTTCCGGGTGGTACCAGCGCAGCAGCGCCTCCGCGCCCTGCATCCGGCGGGTCCGGATGTCCACGATCGGCTGGTAGACCAGCCGCAGCTGGTCGAGCTTGAGCGCGGCCCGCAGATCCGACTCGACGATCGCGCGCTCCATGACGGCGATGCGCATCTGCGGCTCGAACCGCGCGAAGCGCGCCTTGCCGCCGGTCTTGGCCGCGTACATCGCCAGGTCGGCGTCGCGCAGCAGGCTCAGCGCGTTCTCGTCCTCGGCGCCGGACGACTCGACCACGCCGATGCTGGTGTCGACGGTCAGCGGGCGGCCCTCGAGCCAGGTCGGCTCCAGCAGGGCGGCCAGCATCCGCTCGGCCAGCGCCTCGGCGACGCCCGGATCGTCGAACCGCTCGACCAGCACGGCGAACTCGTCGCCGCCCAGCCGGGCCACGGTGTCGTCGGCCCCGATGCACTGGGCGAGCCGGGACGCGGCGATGGTCAGCAGCTCGTCGCCGGCCAGGTGGCCCAGGCTGTCGTTGACGGTCTTGAACCCGTCCAGGTCCAGCAGGAAGACCAGCACCGGCTGCCCGCTGACGCGGGCCCGGGCCAGCGCGGTCTCGGCCCGGTCCAGGAACAGCGCCCGGTTCGGCAGGCCGGTCAGCAGGTCGTGGAAGGCCTGGTGGTGCAGCCGGTCCTCGAGCAGCCGGCGCTCGGTCACGTCGGTGACGATCCGGATCCCGCCGGTGAGCCGCTCGTCCTCGTCGACCAGCGGCGCCTGCGCGACCTCCACCTCGACGATCGAGCCGTCGCTGCGCAGGTGCTGGGCGGAGGAACTGCCCGGGTCGGTGAGACTGGGGTCCACCCGGCCCAGCACCTCGGCCTCGGTCCAGCCGTAGATGCCCTCGGCGGCCCGGTTCCACCGCAGCACCCGGCCGGTCGGGTCGGTCTCGATGATGCCGACCGGCGCGGAGTCGAGGAGCCCGGCCAGCCGGGTGGCCATCGCCCGGTTCTCCGACTCCCGTTCGGTGGCGCTGCGCTGGGCCTGCTCCGCCGCGGTCCGCAGGCCGCGCTCGGCGGTCAGCGACTCCACCAGCCGCTGGACCAGCGGCCGGGTCACCGAACCGGCCAGCCGGGCCTCGCCGCGCGCGGCCGCCTGCACCGCCTCGGCCAGGGCCACCCCGCTGGTGCCCTTGACCAGGTAACCGCACGCCCCGGAGAGCAGCGCCTCGATCACCAGCGACTCGTCGCCGTAGGCGGAGAGCACGATGACCGCGGGCGCGTCCGGCAGCGCGGTGATCTTCTTGGTCGCGGTCAGCCCGTCCATCCCGGGCATCCGCATGTCCATCAGGACCACGGCCGGCCGCAGCTCGGTCGCCAGCGCCACCGCCTCGGCGCCGTCCCGGGCCGCGCCGACCACCTCGATGCCCGGCACCCGGGCCATCAGCCGGATCAGCCCGTCGCGCACCTCGTCCACGTCGTCGACGACCAGGGTCCGGACGATCGGGATGGTGGACGCGCCCGCCTCGCCGGAGCCGCGGTCCGGCCGCTGCCGGTCGATCATGACGCCGCCACCTCACGTTCGGACGCCGGCATCCAGATCTGCACCCGGGTGCCGTGCCCGGGCGTCGACGTGATCGTGTACCGCCCGGCGGTCAACTCGGCCCGCTCCCGCATCCCGGCCAGCCCGAAGTGCCCGCCGGCGACGAACGACGGCATGTCCTCCAGCGCGAAACCGACCCCGTCGTCGTCGATGGTCAGATCAACCCCTTCGCCGCCGTACGCGTCGACCAGCTCCACACGAGCACGACCGGCGTGCGCGTGGTTGGCCACATTGGTCAGCGCCTCCTGCACCACGCGGTAGAGCACCGTCTCGGCCTCCGGCGTCATCCGCCGCGTGGTGGCCACCGACACCGGGCACTCCAGGCCGGTGCGCCGGGTGAACGAGGAGGCCAGGTCCCGCAGGGCCGGTTCGAGCCCCTGCTCGTTGAGGGCCGGCGGGCGCAGCTCGGTCATCAGGCTCCGCAGGTCCCGGATCTCCTGTTCGAGCCGCTGCTGCGACTCCAGCAGCAGCGCCTTGCTGTCCGCGACGTCGTCGTACTCCAGCGCGAGCGAGGCCTCCTCGAAGCCGTAGCGCACCGCGGTGAGCCGCTGGATCGGGCCGTCGTGCAGCTCCGCGGCCAGCCAGGTGCGCTCGTCCTCCCGGCCGCGGATGGTCTGGGCCAGCAGCTGCCGGCGCTCCCGTTCCACGCTCTCCAGGTCGTGCAGGGTCCGTTCGAGCTGCTGGCCCTGCTCGGCCAGCTCGGCCGCGCGCTGCTCGATCTCCCGGTTGGCCGCCTCCAGCGCCACGGTGCGCCGGGCGACCAGGTCCTCCAGGTGGTCGCGGTGGTCGCGCAGCTCCTCGCGGGCCACGTCGAGCGCAATCGCGGCCTTGGCGATCTGGCGCTGCATGACGTTGAAGCTCTCGGCCATGGTGCCGATCTCGTCGCGGGTGTGCACCGCCACCGGGGTCTCGTCGACCTGGGCGTGCGCGTCCTCCAACCGGCCGCCGGCCAGCGCCTCCATCGCCTTGGTCAGGTCGGCGAGGGTGCCCTGGGCCAGCCGGTCGGCGCTGGCCGCGAGCTGCCCGGCGGCCTGCGCGATGGTGCCGGGCAGCACCAGCCCGACGGTGACGGTCAGGATCGCGACCGCGACGAAGATGTCCTGCAGCACCGTGGTCAGCATCAGCTGGCCGCGGTCCACGGTCTGCACGGCGAGCAGGTAGCCGGCGCCGTCGAGCACCATCACCGCGAGCATCGCGCCGGTCAGCTTCATGTGCATCGAGCGGAAGTAGACCGGCAGGCCGGCCGCGCGGCGGTCGCGCACCACCCGCCAGGTGTAGAACACCGCGCCGGAGTAGGCCAGCGCCAGGCCGAACAGCACGGTGGGCAGGCCGTACTGCTCGAAGCCGAGCACCGTCGACAATCCCCAGACGGCGGCCGCGCACACGCCCAGCATCACCGTGCCCCGCGGCGCGCGCCACGGCCGGTGCTGGTCCGGGGCCTGCCGGCGCAGCAGCCAGACCGCGACGCTCGGCAGGCCGATCCCGATCAGGTAGGTGAAGTTCGCCGCGGCGATCATCCAGACCGGGTCGCCGGCCAGCAGGAACGCGATCGCCAGCACCGCGGTCAGGGTGGTGGCCACCCACGGGGTGTCGGTGCGCGAGCGCGCGGACAGCACCCGGGGCAGCAGCCCGTCCTCGGACAGCTGCGACAGCGTCCGGGCGGCGCCGGCCAGCGGCTGCAGCGTCCCGTGGAACATGTTGAAGATCATGAACATGATCGCGGCCGACTTGGCCGCCGCGCCGAGCACCGTGCCGTACACCGGGCCGAGGCTGACCGCCAGTTCGCCGCTGAGCCCGTCGGTGCCGATCACCCCGAGCCAGACGACCGGGACCAGCAGGAAGTAGACCCCGGCCATCCCGCCGCTGGCGATCATCGCGCGCTTGACGTTGCGGACCGGATCCTTGGTCTCGCCGACGTGGCAGGTGGCCGCCTCGAAGGCCGGCGCGGCGAAGCCGATCAGGTAGAGCCCGGCCATCGCGCTGGTGATCTCGCCGAAGACCCCGGCGAACGGCGAGACCAGGTGGAACGAGGCCGCCTGGTGCCAGTCCGTCCGGCCGGTGACCACCGGCCCGATCACCGAGAGGAAGGCCAGCAGCGCCGAGCCGATCGCGATCGGGCTGGCCAGCCGGGTCACCCAGCGGACGCCGGCCAGGTTGACCGCGGTGAACAGCACCACGATCGTCACCGCCAGCACCGTCACCGGCACCTGCGGCAGCACCCACTGGTGGATCGCGGAACCGGACAGGATCGCGGTGAGACCGCAGGTCGGGACCCAGCCCCACCAGTAACAGACGCCGGTCAGGTTGGCCAGCACCGCGCTGTACGGCCGGAACGCCTCGGCGCAGGTCGCGGCGATCCCGCCGACCCGGTTCGGCCACATCAGGACCAGTTCCAGCCAGCCCGGCGCGGCCGCCCAGGACAGCAGCAGCCCGACCACGAGCAGCGGCACGGCCGCGCTGCCCTGCGAGACGACCAGCGCGGGGATCAGGAACAGGCTCTGGTTCGACCCGCCCATGGCCAGCGCCGTGGTGCCGAACCAGCCGATCGTCCGGGGGTGCTCGCGCAGGGACCGGTCATCGCTCCCGGCCCCGGCCGCAGCCGTCATGACCCGCACCCACGACTCCTCCCGCTCGTCCGCCCTATCGGCGCGACGAGCGATCGGCTGAGCCGCTGAGCCGATCGGGGCCGAGTTCGAGTTGCGGAAATAGACAAGGTTCTTGTTTCGTGCGCGTTAACAACCATAGGATCGATGAGCGTCGTTATGAAACGTTTCACGCGCTCAGGAGGTCCGAATGAACGGTTCAATCGCGGCCATGACAGCCGCGCTCCTGCTGGCACCGATATCGATTCAGGCCGTGGCGGCGGATCCGCCGGTGAGCCTGACCGGGGCGCACTGGATCTGGTATCCGGAGGGCGATCCGGCGAACAGCGCTCCGGCCGCCACCCGCTACCTGCGCCGCACGTTCACCGTCACCGCCGCCGACATCGCGACTGCCCAGTTCGTCGTGACCGGCGACGACACCGTCGACGTCTGGGTCAACGGCACCCGGCTGGCCGGCTCGCCGCGGGTGGCCGACTCCTGGCAGAAGGCGATCTACGTCGACCTGGCCGGCGCGCTGCACGCCGGGTCGAACACGGTCGCGATCGCGGCCCGCAACACCGGCGGACCGGCCGGCGTCCTGGGGCATCTGCACGCCGGGTCGGTGGACCTGGTCACCGACACCTCGTGGCGGGTGGCTACCGCCGTACCGGAAAATTGGTCTGACCCGGCCTTTTCCGACGCCTCCTGGACCACCGCGAAAGATCTTGGCGCCGGGCCGTGGGGCAATGGTGTCGCGTTGCCCGACCCGGCCGCGGCCTCGCCGGTGAGCGTCACCGACCTGACGGTGAATCGGCAGGTCAACCCGGTCGGCGTGGACAGTCCGCGGTTCGGCTGGCGGCTCGCGTCCGGCACCGGCGGGCAGATGCAGGGCCGTTACCAGATCACCGTGGGCAGCACGCCGGGCGCCGCCGACGTCTGGGACAGCGGCACGGTCGCAACATCACAATCAACCGACTTAGGGTACGGCGGAACCGCGCTCGCCCCCAACAAGACCTACCACTGGCGGGTCCGGGTCTGGGACGCGCAGGGCCGGCCGAGCGGGTGGAGCCCGAGTGCCCACTTCGACACCGGCATCACCCTGACCGCGCCGTTCGTCGGCGCACCCCCGGCCGGCGACCTGAGCGGCGCGAACTGGATCTGGTACCCGGAGGGCGACCCGGCGAACAGCGCTCCCGCCGCCACCCGGTACTTCCGCAGGACAGTCAGCCTGGCCGCGAGCACCACGATGGTGGTGACCGGTGACGACACCGCGGACGTGTGGGTCAACGGGACGCAGGTCTCGGCCAGCCCCCGGGTGACCGACTCGTGGAAGACCGCGGCCGCGGTGACCATCCCGGCCGGGACCAGCACGATCGCGATCGCCGCCACGAACACCGCGGCCGGCCCGGCCGGGGTGATCGCCAAGCTCGGCTCGACGGTCACCGACGGGTCGTGGAAGGCGTTCACCACCGCGCCCAGCGGCTGGCAGCAGCCCGGGTTCGACGACTCCGGATGGGCGTCGGCACAGGTGCTGGCCGGCTACGGCGGCGGCCAGTGGGGCAGCCAGGTGCTGGTGCCGGGCCCGGCGCCGTACCTCCGCAAGGGTTTTCCGATCGCGAAGCCGGTGGCCCGGGCGCGGCTGTTCACCACCGCGCTGGGTCTGCACGACACCTATCTGAACGGCACGCGGGTCGGCGCCGAGCGGCTCGCGCCGGGCTGGACCGACTACACCAAGCGGCTGCAGTACCGGGGTTTCGACGTCACCTCGTCGATCCGGCAGGGGGACAACGCGCTCGCGGCGCAGCTCGGCCGCGGCTGGTACTCGGGGAACATCGGCTTCGCCGGCAGCCAGCGGTACGGCACCCAGCCCTGGTACGCCGCCCAGCTGGTGGTCGAGTTCACCGACGGCACCTCGACCACCGTGCAGACCGACGGCAGCTGGCGGACCGCGCCGGGCAACGTCCGCGCCGACGACCTGTACGCCGGTGAGACCCAGGACGCCCGCCAGGCGATCGCCGGCTGGACCGCCCCGGGCTTCAACGACAGCGGCTGGACCGCGGTGACCGTCAGGACCGGCACCCGGCCCACCCTGGTCCCGCAGGTCGACCCGGGGGTGGCCGTCCACCAGGAGCTGCGCCCGGTCGCGATCACCCAGCCCAAGCCCGGCGTGTTCATCGCCGACCTCGGGCAGAACTTCACCGGCTGGGACCGGCTGCGGGTGACCGGCCCGGCCGGCACCACGGTCACCCTGCGGCACGGCGAGATCCTCAACGCCGACGGCACGCTCTACACCACGAACCTGCGGGCCGCGCAGGCCACCGACCGGTTCACCCTGGCCGGCACCGGCGGCACTGAAACGTTCGAACCGCGGTTCACCGTGCACGGCTACCGGTACGTCGAGCTCACCGGCTTCCCCGGCACCCCGACCGCGGACAGCCTGACCGGGCTCGCGGCCTGGACCGACGGCGCCGCCACCGGCACGTTCACCAGCTCGGACGCCACCCTCAACAAGGTCCAGCAGGCGATCCTCTGGGGCGCCCGGTCGAACCTGCTCTCCATCCCGACCGACTGCCCGCAGCGCGACGAGCGGCTCGGCTGGACCGGGGACATCGCCGCGTTCGGGGCGACGTCGACGTTCAACTTCGACACGTACGGGCTGCTCAACAAGTTCGCCACCGACCTGGTCGACGCGCAGCACGCGGACGGGGCGTTCACCGACGTGGCGCCGGACGTGCTCGGCGGCGCGGGCAAGGCCGGCTGGGGCGACGCGGGCGTGATCGTGCCGTACACGATCTGGCAGCGCTACGGCGACCTCGGACCGGCCGACCGCACGTTCGACGCGATGGCCCGCTGGGTCGACTACCTGCGCGGCACGTCCGGCACCGACCTGATCCGCAACCAGGACACCTACGGCGACTGGCTCAACGTCGACGACGGCACCGCGAACGACCTGACCAGCACGGCGTACTTCGGCTGGTCGGCGCGGCTGGTGTCGCGGATGGCGGCGGCCACCGGCCGCACCGCGCAGGCCGCGTCCTACGGCGCGCTGGCCGACCAGGTCGCGGCCGCGTTCGCCGGCCGGTTCGTCGCGGCCGACGGCACGATCGGGAACAACAGCCAGACCGGGTACGTGCTGGCCCTCGCGTTCGGCCTGGTCCCGGCGAACCGGGTGCAGGCGGCCGCGGACAAGCTGGCCGCGAAGGTGGCGGCCCGCGGCGGTCACCTGTCGGTCGGCTTCATGGGGGTGGAGAACCTGCTGCCGGTGCTCGCCGACCACGGGCATGTGGACGTCGCGTACCAGATCCTGCAGCAGCCGGACTACCCCGGCTGGGGCTACATGATCGCGAAGGGCGCGACCACGATCTGGGAGCGCTGGGACGGCATCCGCCCGGACGGCAGCCTGCAGGACCCGGGCATGAACTCGTTCAACCACTACGGGCTCGGCTCGGTCGGCGACTGGCTCTACCGCCAGGTCGGCGGGGTCGCGCCGGCCGCGCCCGGGTATGCCCAGGTGCTGCTCGCGCCGAAGCCGGGCGGGACGCTGACCTCGGCGTCGTCCGAGCTGACCACGGCCTTCGGCCGGGTCCGCAGCGCGTGGAGCCGGTCCGGGTCCACGATCACGCTGCAGGTCGTCGTCGCTCCGAACACCTCGGCGACGGTACGGGTTCCGGGCGCCACGGTGACCTCCGCGCCGGCCGAGGCGGTGCCGGTCGGCGGCACGTCCTACGTGGTCGGCGCCGGGACCTACACGTTCACCTCGACCGTCTGACCGCTGCTGACCGCTTCTGACAGGTGAAGGCCGGGCGCCGAGCGCCCGGCCTTTTCCGTGCTGACGTGTTCTGGAGAACGAGCGTTGACGAACCAGTGACATATCTGAAACATTGAATGTCCTCGCTCGCAAGAACTCGGCAGATCTCCGAAATTTTCCGTGTGCGAGCTGTAAAACCCGTCCGCTCCGCTCCCGTCCCAGAACGGACCCCCATGAATCCGAAAGCTCTCGGTCGAAGACTGGTCAGCGTCGCCCTGGTGGCCGGCCTGACCGTCCTCGGCCTGTCCCCCGTGGCCGCGCACGCCGCCGGCGGCGCCAACCTCGCGCTCGGCAAGGTCGTCTCGGCCAGCGGTTCCCTCGGCGCGCAGCCCGCCGCCGCGGTCAACGACAACAACCCGAATTCCTACTGGGAGAGCCCGAACAACGCCTTTCCGCAGTGGATCCAGGTCGACCTCGGCAGCAGTGTCGCGATCGACCAGGTCGCGCTGAAGCTGCCGCCGGCGACCGCGTGGGCCACCCGCACGCAGACGCTGAGCGTGCAGGGCAGCGCCAACGGCTCGACGTTCAGCGATCTCTCGGCGTCCGCCGGCCGGGTGTTCGACCCGGCCACCGGCAACACCGTCACGATCAACTTCACTTCCGCTTCGGTACGGTTCGTCCGCGTGAACATCACCGCGAACACCGGCTGGCCGGCCGGGCAGCTGTCCGAGCTGGAGGTCTACGGCGTGGGCGGGACGACCGACCCCGACCCGGATCCCGACCCGAACCCGCCGACCGGCACCGACCTGGCCGGCGGCAAGGCGATCGAGGCGTCCTCGGCGACGTTCAACTTCGTGGCGACCAACGCCAACGACGGCAACCTGAGCACGTACTGGGAGTCGGCCGGCTTCCCGTCCACGCTGACCGTGAAGCTCGGCGCGGACGCGAACGTCACCGGCGTCGTCGTCAAGCTCAACCCGGACGCCGCCTGGGGCCCGCGGACGCAGGCCGTCCAGGTGCTCGGCCGGGCCGGCACGGCCACCGCGTTCACCGAGCTCAAGGCCCGTGCCGACTACAGCTTCAGCCCGTCGAACAGCCAGAACACGGTGACCATCCCGGTCAGCGGCAAGGCTTCCGACGTACGGCTGCAGTTCTTCACCAACAGCGGAGCGCCCGGCGGGCAGGTCGCCGAGCTGCAGGTGATCGGCGCCTGGGCGCCGGCGCCGGACCTGGTGGTCACCTCGACCACGTGGAGCCCGGCGAGCCCGGACGAGACGTCGGCGCTGACCCTGACCGCCGGCGTCCGTAACTCGGGCACCGTCGCCTCGGCCGCCACCACGCTCGACTTCAAGCTCAACGGCGCCGTCGTGGCCAGCGCGAACGTCCCGGCCCTGGCGGCCGGCGCGACGGCCACCGTGACCGGCGCGGTCAGCGCCCGGGCGCAGGGCACCTACACCGTCGCCTCGACGGTCGACCCGGCCAACACCGTGGCCGAGTCGAACAACGACAACAACACGTTCACCGCGAGCACCCAGCTCGTGGTCGCCCAGGCGCCGGGCCCGGACCTGCTGGTCACCGCGGTCAACCTGACCCCGGCCAACCCGGCGGTCGGCGCGGCGGTCAGCTTCACCGTCGGCGTGCAGAACCGGGGCACCAGCGCCGCGGCCGCCAGCACCACCCGCGTCGTCGTCGGTTCCAGCACGCTCACCGGTGCCACCCCGGCGATCGCGGCCGGCGCCACCACGACCGTCACCATCGGCGGGACCTGGACCGCGACCAGCGGGGGCGCCACCGCCGTCGCGACCACGGACTCGGCCGGCGTGGTCGCCGAGACCAACGAGGGCAACAACACGCTGTCGAAGTCGATCGTGGTCGGGCGCGGCGCCGCGGTGCCGTACTCGGAGTACGAGGCCGAGGCCGCCCGCTACACCGGCACGCTGCTGCAGCCGGACGCGCTGCGGACGTTCGGGCACACCAACTTCGCCTCGGAGTCCTCCGGCCGGCAGTCGGTCCGGCTGGGCAGCACCGGCCAGTTCGTCGAGTTCACCTCGGCGAACCAGGCCAACTCGATCGTGGTCCGCAACTCGGTGCCGGACGCCGCCGGCGGTGGCGGCCAGGACTGGACGATCAGCCTGTACGTCAACGACGTCTTCAACCGCAAGCTCACCCTCAGCTCGCGCAACAGCTGGCTGTACGGCACCACCGACGACACCGAGTCGCTGTCGAACACCCCGTCGGCCGACGCGCGCCGGCTGTTCGACGAGTCGAACGCGCTGCTGGGCACGTCCTACCCGGCCGGCACCCGGTTCAAGCTGCAGCGCGACTCGGGCGACTCGGCCAGCTTCTACGTCATCGACCTGATCGACCTGGAGCAGGTCGCGGCGCCGCTGAGCCAGCCGGCCGGCTGCGTCTCGATCACCACGTACGGCGCGGTGCCGAACGACGGGCTCGACGACACCTCCGCGATCCAGCGGGCGGTCACCGACGACGAGAACGGCGTGATCCCCTGCGTCTGGATCCCGGCCGGGCAGTGGCGGCAGGAGCAGAAGATCCTCTCGCCCGACCCGACCCGCAACCAGTACAACCAGAAGGGCATCCGGAACGCCGTGATCCGCGGCGCCGGCATGTGGCACACCCAGCTCTACACGAACACCCAGCCGCAGAACGTGGTCGGCAACATCAACCACCCGCACGAGGGCAACGTCGGCTTCGACATCGACGACAACACCCAGATCTCCGACCTGGCGATCTTCGGCAACACGCAGAACCGGGCCAACCGGGGCCACGGCCTCAACGGCCGGTTCGGCAAGAACACGAAGATCAGCAACGTGTGGATCGAGCACGTCAACGTCGGCGCCTGGGTCGGCCGGGACTACTCGGACACGCCGGCCTACTGGAACCCGGGTGACGGGGTCGAGTTCAGCGGCATGCGGATCCGCGACACGTACGCCGACGGGATCAACTTCTCCAACGGCACGCGCAACTCCCGGGTCTTCAACTCCTCGTTCCGGACCACCGGCGACGACGCGCTGGCGATCTGGGCCAACCCGTACGTCAAGGACCAGAACGTCGACATCGACCACGACGACCACTTCGTGAACAACACCGTGCAGCTGCCGTGGCGGGCCAACGGCATCGCGATCTACGGCGGCTACGGCAACTCGGCGGAGAACAACCTGGTCTCCGACACGGCGAACTACCCGGGCATCATGCTGGCGACCGACCACAGCCCGCTGCCGTTCTCCGGCACCACGCTGATCGCCAACAACGGCCTCTACCGCACCGGCGGGGCGTTCTGGAACGAGGACCAGGAGTTCGGGGCGATCACCCTGTTCCCCTCCACGAAGGACATCACCGGCGTCACCATCCGGGACACCGACATCATCGACTCGACGTACGACGGGATCCAGTTCAAGAACGGCGGCGGGAACATGCCGAACGTCGCCATCACGAACGTCCGGATCGACAAGTCGAACAACGGCGCCGGCATCCTGGCGATGAGCGGGGCGCGCGGCAACGCGGTCCTCTCCGGCGTCACCGTCACCAACTCGGCCGACGGCAACATCGTCACCCAGCCGGGCTCGCAGTTCACCTTCTCCGGAAGCTGACCTGAGGGGCTGGGGTGCGCGGCGGACCGCGCACCCCAGCCCGCCGTCACGTTTCCCACCGGCCCGTTGTCACGTTGCTTTCGGACCGGGCGGACACGGTCACGATCGGTGCGTTGTGACGCGCAACCCGGCCGCGATCAGGTCGGCGAGCTCGGCCGGCGCGGTAAGTGGCAGCAGGTGGTTCGCATTCTCGACGGTCGCGGTCGTCGCCTGCGGGAAGAGGCCGGCCAGGCGGGCCACCAGGCGGTGGGTCGGCGCCGGGCTCCGGCCACCTTCGATCAGCAGCACCGGCTTCGCCAGGCGCCCGGCGATCGCCGGGTCCAGCGTCCACCCGGCGACCGCGGGCAGCTCGGCGGTGAAGAAGTATCCGCAGTCCCGTTCCGCGTGCGACAGCCCCTCGGCGCCCAGCACGCGGGTCATCACCTCGCGGTACTCAGGCCCGCACACCGCGGTCATGAACGCGCCGAACGCGCCCGGCCGGTCCCCGTGCGCCATCGCGCCCATCGCCGCGCCGATCGCCGGCCCGATCGTCGCGTGCAGGAACCCCAGGTCCACCGGGTCGACCAGGGTGTCCACCAGTGGCGGCTCACTCAGCGTCAGCCCGCTGACCAGGTCAGGATGGTCGAACGCCAACTGCAGCGCGATCGTGGTGCCGGACGAGTGGGCGACCACGTGCGCGGGAACCGCACCGAGGTGACGCAGCAGCGCGGCCGCGTGCCCCGCGTGATCGGCAACGGTCAGGCCGGGCGGCGGTTCCACCCCGGTGTAACCGGCCCGGGTCAGCCGGATCACCCGGAGGCCGTCCAGCGCGGGCTCGGCCGCGAGCGGCACGAGCCAGTCGGCGAAGCCACCGGCGTGGATCAGCAGTAGCACTGGCCCGTCGCCACCGGTGTCGGTCCAGGCAAGTTGGTCCATCATGATCGTTCCTCTCGGTCGCGGCCGCCTGACGCAAGGGTCGTGGTCAGCCGGCCCGGGGTCAGGCCCGAAGGCCGCGGTCAGCCAGCACAAAGACCGGCCCGACGGCGGTGGTCAGTCGGCGTACAGGCGGATCTCGATGCCGTCCGGGTCGTGCAGGCCGATCAGGACCGAGCCGCCGTCGTGCCCGGTCACCACGCCGCCGTGCGGCTGGCCGATCTCGGTCAGCCGACGACTCCAGCCCTGGACGGCGTCCCGGGTCGGCACACGAAGTGCGACCAGGTCGAACCCGGCCAGCCCGGCGGCCCGCGCCGGGTCCAGCCGCAACGCCAGGCTGAGGGTGCCGGCCGGGTCGACCAGGGCAAGGCCGTGGAGCACCCGGTCCTCCGCGAACTCGATCGCCACCCGCAACCCGAGCACGGTGGTGTACCAGTCGCGGCTGCGATCGAGGTCGGCGACGGGAATTTTGACGTGATGGATCCCGGACAGCTCGGTCATCGTGAGCTCCGCTCATTTCGCTAGAATCAACTCTAGCCAGTCACTAGAGTAGGCTCTAGCGAATGGCCGACCCTGTCAAGCGCCCGCGAAAATCTGGCACCCCGGCAGAGCGAAAGTCCGGGACCCGGGCGGAGCAGGCGCGGGCCACCCGGCGCCGGATCGTGGCGGCGGCGGCCGAGCAATTCGTCGCGCACGGTTACGCGCCGACCCGGCTCGACCAGATCGCCGAGCAGGCCGGGGTGGCGGTGCAGACTGTCTACTTCCACTTCGCCAACAAGCGCACCCTGCTCAAACAGGCCCTCGACGAGGCGGCGGTCGGTGACGACGAGCCGGTGCCGCTGCTCGACCGGCCGTGGGTGCGGCAGATCCACGCGGAGCCCGACCCCCGGCGGGTCATCGCGCTGTGGCAGGAGGGCGGCCGGTCGATCGTCGAGCGGGTGGCGCCGCTGATGCGGGTGGTCCGCGGGGCCACCGGCACCGACCCGGAGCTGGCCGCACAGTGGGCGGTCAATCAGGAGCAGACCCGGACGGCATACGGCGCTCTGGTCCAGCTGCTCGCGGAGCGGGGCGCGCTGAAGCCCGAGCTGGACGTCGAGCAGGCCCGGGACATCGCGTTCGTGATCGGCAACGTCGAAACGTATCTGCAGTTCAGCGATCTGTGCGGGTGGACCCCGGCGCAGTGGGGGCAGCGGACGGCCACGCTCCTCGCCGCCACCCTGCTGCCCGCGGGGTGAGCACCGGTCAGGCCGGCACGGGCACCGGGTTCGGGGTGAACCGCCGGTACCGGTGCAGCTCCAGCAGGACCCAGCCCATGCTGACCCCGCCGACCACGATGTACGCGATCTCGGTGCCGAAGCTGTCCCACGCCGCGTGCAGGCCGACCGCCGCCAGGAAGGTCAGCACGAACCCGAACAGCCGCCGCAGACCCGGCGCGGCGGCGAACGCGAACAGCGCGCCGCTGGTCAGGCCGGTCCAGGCCAGGTGCGCGGCGGGGGCGGTGACGCCGCGGACGAAGAGGGTCTGCTCGACGTCGCCGATGTTGCCGTTGGAGGCGAGCAGCGCGCTGAACCCGTACCCCATCGTCTCGAGCGCGGCGAAGCCGGCGCCGCTGGCGACCCCGATCACCAGGCCGTCGGCCGGCGTCGGGCGCCGGCGCCAGAGGAAGGCCAGCGCGACCACGGGCACCAGCAGCTTCGCGGTCTCCTCGATCAGGCCGACGAACACCATCGGGAGCACGCCGAGCTTGTGGAGCGCGTCGTACTCCAGCCAGCCGGCCGCGACCACGCCGATCACGCCGCCGAAGAACGCGGTCACCGCGAGCGTGGACGCCGGGACCTGCCACCGGCCGGAGCGGCCCTGCGCGAAGGTCAGGAACGTCGCCGGGGCGATGCTCGCGCCGAGCAGGATCATCGACGGCACGTAGTTGAGGTTCTGGGTGTCCACCAGGGTCACCAGCACCAGGACGAACAGCGCCACCCCGATCAGGAGTACCGGAACCCACGCCCATCGGCGCCACGCGGAAGTCATGCCGGTGAGTATTCCCGACCACGCTGACCTGCAAAAGCTTGTGCACAGTGGCGGGTCGGCGCGGCTTCCAACAGAACCGCACATTTGTAATCGCATATTGACGTGTTCGATCAGCGGGCGTAACTTCCGAAACATAGATGACACGACGTCGGTCGATGTCATCCGCTCCCATCCCCCTCCGCGAGGAGCACCTTCGCCATGCCAAGAAAACGCTCTCTCACGCTGCTCGCCGCGGCGGCGATCAGCCTGATCGCCGGACTGCTCGCCGCACCCACGCCGGCCAGCGCGGCCGGCACCCTGCCCTGCGACATCTACGCCGCGGCCGGCACCGCCTGCGTCGCCGCGCACAGCACCACCCGCGCGCTGTTCGGCGCCTACAGCGGCCGGCTCTACCAGGTCACCCGGGCCTCCGACGGCGCCACCCACGACGTCGGCACGCTCGCCGCCGGCGGCTACGCGAACGCGGCCGACCAGGACGCCTTCTGCAACGGCACGACCTGCCGGATCACCAAGGTCTGGGACCAGAGCAGCCGGCACAACGACCTGACGGTCGCGCCGGACGGCGGCGCCGGCAGCGGCGACCGGGGCGCGGACGCGAGCGAGATCGCGGTGACGGCCGGCGGCCACAAGGTGTACGGACTCTGGGTCTCCCCCGGCGTCGGCTACCGCTACAACGGGGTCGCGTCCGGCGTGGCGGTCAACGGCCAGCCCGAGGGCGTCTACATGGTGGCCAGCGGCACCCACGTCGGCTCCGACTGCTGCTTCGACTACGGCAACGCCGAGTCCACCCCGTACGACACCGGCAACGGCCACATGGACGCCGTCAGCATCGCCACCACCTGCTACTTCGCGCCGTGCCAGGGCTCCGGCCCGTGGATCGAGGCGGACCTGGAGAACGGCATGTTCCAGGGCGCCAACGGCTCGAACCCGAACCCGGGCAACAGCTCGCCGTTCGTCACCGCGGTGCTGAAGAACAACGGCCAGACGACGTACGCCCTCAAGGGTGGAAATGCCCAGTCGGGTGGCCTGAGCACGTGGTGGAACGGCTCGCTGCCGACCGACAAGCAGGGCTACAAGCCGATGCACCAGGAGGGCGGGATCATCCTCGGGATCGGTGGCGACAACAGCAACCGCAACCGGGGCACCTGGTTCGAGGGCGCGATGACCTACGGCTACCCGACCGACGCGGCCGAGAACGCGGTGCAGGCCAACGTGGTCGCCGTCGGCTACGGCGGCCAGACGAACGTGCCGAACGGCCCGGCCGGCACGGTCACCGGCCCCGGCGGCAAGTGCGTGGACGTGGCCGCCGACGACACCGGCGCGAACGGCGCCGCGGTGTCCCTGTGGGACTGCCAGAACTACGCCGAGGACCAGCACTGGACGCACTTCCCGGACAACTCGCTGCGCACGCTGAACCGCTGCCTGGACGCGACCGGCAACGGCACCGCCAACGGCACGCTGCTGGAACTGTGGGACTGCAACGGCGGCGGCGCCCAGAAGTTCGTCCAGCAGGCCGACGGCTCGCTGCGCAACCCGCAGTCCGGCCGCTGCGTCGACTCGCCGAACGGCAACACCGCCAACGGCACCCGGCTGCAGCTGTGGGACTGCAACGGCGCGGCCGCGCAGAAGTTCGCGGTCAACGGCGGCGGCGTCACGGCCGGCCCCGGCGGCAAGTGCGTCGACGTGGCCGGTGACGACAACGGCGGCAACCTGACCGCCGTGCAACTGTGGGACTGCCAGACCTTCGGCACCGACCAGCACTGGTTCCACCAGTCCAACGGCGCGCTGCGCACCCTGGGCCGCTGCCTCGACATCAACGGCAACGGCACCGCCAACGGTACGCAGGTCGAGCTCTACGACTGCAACGGCGTCGCCGGCCAGGTCTGGCAGCAGCAGGCCGACGGCTCCCTGCGCAACCCGCAGTCGGGTCGCTGCCTGGACGCCCCGAACGGCGCCACCACCAACGGCACCCGCCTGCAGATCTACGACTGCAACGGCTCGGCCGCCCAGAAGTTCGCCCTGTCCTGACCGTTGCTCATCGAAGGCCGGCGTGCGTCGCACGCCGGCCTTCACCGTCTCCGGTCGGCCGTCGGCCCACAGGCCCCAAGTTGAACGACCACATGACAGGGTCCGCGGAGTTGGCCAACAGCAGTCGATCTGCGCAAGCACCCGGCCCATCGCAAGAATGAACTGACCCCGCATCAACCGCACCTCGACTTCAACCCAAATGCTGGCTAATTTTGTCAAGCCAGTTGTGATGATCTCAAGGAAAAATAAAATCGGCGCCGAAGTCCGGCGTAGCGCACTCCTCAACCTCATCATCAACGGCACCTGATGACCGAAAATGCCGTGTCCGATGTAGAAACGGAGTTCCCCTGCACCCACTCACTCCGGCTCGTTCAGACACTGGCTAATTTTGTCAATTTGGTCATCTGGCTGCCCTCCACCCCAAACTCCGTTGAACTACAGTCCATACAGTGTCATTGGAGGAAGTGACAGCACACATACATCAATTACGCTCACCGGGCAAGCGGATCAAGAAGCGATCTCAGGTCTCTCACCACAAGAGATCTAGGGGTCGCCGGCGAGTTTCCTACCGACTTGCACCTCGGCATCCACCCGCCCGGCCAAGAGGAGAATGCAGTGGTGATCCCCCCGACTCCTGACGCTTCGGCAGAGGAAACAACGGTCGTAAAAATTACGGTATACGGTCCACAGCTCGACGAGGACAAGATCAGCAAGTTGATCCGGGCGTCTGCCGACGGCATTACATTGTCCACTCCAGAGATCACCACGATCTGGAACGGCGCCCGACTCCGCAGCAGATCGTTGAGTGGATTGCGAACCGCAACAGAGAACCGCCTCGAGCCGGGCGACCCGCGCCAGCTCGAAAATTTACAGATCCGCGCCGGCGACGACAGACACAAAGTGGCCGTCGACATCGATGCACAGTCGGCCGTCATCACCATAGAGTCGGCCGACAGCGCCTGGGCAATCGGCCGAGGAGAGCAATTCCGTAAAATTCTCCGATACGCCGACGGCTCGCCCGAACTGCGCCGATGGTGCACCGCACGGCTGTCCGGCGCCAGTCTGCTGACTTCAACAATGATCGTCGTACTGCTGGCCACAGCCGGAGTTGTCGACGGCCGTCCTAGCTCGGTCGCGACAGCCGCACTGACCGTCATCGTCAGTACGATCGTCGGCTTCTTGATCGGCCGCTACCGGGAACGAGGCAACCAAACCGTTCTGTGGATCGATGGGCCGATACCGGGCCACGGCTGGACCACGTGGACCGTCGGGGAACGGGCCGCCGTACTCGCACTGCTGGTCACCTCATGTTCGCTGGTCGCCAACATTCTCAGGTGACACGACAACCAAGCGCGCGAGTCGCCCCGAAAACACCTGCTATACCCGATCAGGGCATCGGCAGATTGAGCCCGCGGTCAGCCATGGATCGCGCTGAGCAAAACCACCGACGCCCAAGAAATCGGACTTTCGAGCGGCAAGATCCCGTACGTGCACGTTATGACAGCGACATCGGCCTGAGCAGCAGGGCTTCTACCAGCTGACCGCCCGATCAGGGTCAGCAAACTTTCGCGGAACACGCCGGCAAGCATTCGCGGCCTCCCAAAGCAGGCGCGGAGAGGCCCTTAGAGCCAAACCGGGCTAGCGCAAAGACCGCCCCTGAACGCCGCCGGTTTCGGTCGGCAACCTGGGAGTTTCGGCGTGAGTAACCCCTCGCAGGGGCGCTACCAGGGTGATTGGCCGTCGATGAGTTTCTATTCGTAACCTGGCTGACATCTTGCCGAAAACGTTTTCGTAAGGAACGCTGGCCTCCGAGGTGACCTGCACCCCCGGTCCGGAGAAGTCAGCCCGGGCCGTGGCCGCCTCGGGAAAAGCACCCTCGATCCGCCCTCCCGGCGGCCGATTCCGGCTGTCCGGAAACGCCGCGCACCCTCCCGCACCGCCGCACGGAAGGGGTCGACTCCCCGCGTATAAATCGACACTTATCGATAGAAAGGCGATCCCCCATGCCCCTCTCCCGGCGCACCCTGCTGATGACCGGCGCCGCCGGCGCGGCCGGCGCGTTGTTGCCCACCCCCGCCCTGGCCCGCCCGGACACCGGGGTCTCGGCCTACCCGTTCCCGCTCACCGCGGTCCGGCTCGGCGCCGGCCCGTTCGCCGACAACGCCGGCCGGACCCAGGAGTACCTGCGGTTCCTCGACGCCGACCGGCTGCTGCACATGTTCCGGGTCACCGCCGGACTGTCCTCGTCGGCCACCCCGTGCGGCGGCTGGGAGTCCCCGGCCACCGAGCTGCGCGGGCACTCGATCGGGCACGTGCTCTCCGCGCTGGCCCAGGCGTATGCGAGCACCGGCGAGGCCGCGTTCAAGACCAAGGGCGACTACCTGGTCGCTCAGCTCGCGCTCTGCCAGAAGCCGAGCGGCTACCTGTCCGCGTACCCGGAAAGCTTTTTTGATCGTCTCGAAGCGGGGCAGAGCGTCTGGGCGCCCTACTACACGCTCCACAAGATCGTGGCGGGACTGCTCGATCAGTACCAGCTCGCCGGGAACGCGCAGGCCAGGACGGTGCTGGAGCGCAAGGCCGGCTGGGTCCAGAGCAGAAACAGCCCGCTGACGTACGCCCAGCGCCAGCAGATCCTGCGCACCGAGTTCGGGGGCATCGGCGAGACCCTGTTCAACCTGTACCAGGTCACCGAGAACGCCGCGCACCTGACCACGGCGCAGTACTTCGACCACGCCCAGATCCTCGACCCGCTCGCCGCGAACACCGACGCGCTGGCCGGGTTCCACGCGAACACGCAGATCCCGAAGGCGATCGCGGCGATCCGCGGGTTCCACGCGACCGGCACCACCCGGTACCGCGACATCGCGGTCAACTTCTGGAACTTCGTGGTGCGGCAGCACTCGTACGCGATCGGCGGCAACTCCAACGGCGAGTACTTCCAGACGCCGAACCAGATCGCGAGCCAACTGTCCGACACCACCTGCGAGTGCTGCAACTCGTACAACATGTTGAAGTTGACCCGGCAGTTGTTCTTCACCGATCCGGGCCGGGCCGCCGAGTGGATGGACTTCTACGAGAAGGCGCTCTACAACCACCTGCTCGGCGCGCAGAACCCGAGCTCGGCGCACGGTTTCCACTGCTACTACGTGCCGTTGCGGGCCGGCGGGATCAAGAGCTACAGCAACGACTACGACAACTTCACCTGCTGCCACGGCACCGGGATGGAGACGAACACCAAGTTCGGCGACAGCATCTACTTCGTCAACGGCAACACGCTGTACGTGAACCTGTTCATCGCCTCCACGCTGACCTGGCCGGGGCGCGGGATCACCGTCCAGCAGGCCACCACGTACCCGGAGACGTCCACGTCCCGGCTGACCGTGACCGGCGCCGGGGCGATCGACCTGCGGATCCGGATCCCGTCGTGGACCACCGGCGCGCAGGTCCGGGTCAACGGGACGGTGACCGGCACCGCGACACCCGGCACGTACCTGGCGATCAACCGGACCTGGGCGAGCGGCGACACCGTCGACATCAGCCTGCCGATGGCACTCACTCAAGAACCAACCCCGGACAACGCGACGGTACGGGCGGTGAAGCACGGGCCGATCGTGCTCGCCGGCCAGTTCGGCACCCAGAACCTGACCGCGCTGCCGACCCTCGACCCGGCCTCGTTGCAGGCCACCGGCGTGCCCCTGGAGTACACCAGCGGGTCGGTGCTGCTGCGGCCGTTCTACAAGACGCACGGGCAGCGGTACTCGGTCTACTGGACGGTGACCGGAACGCCGGCCGCGGAGATCCACTACCCGTTCGACGAGGCATCGGGCAGCACCGTGCTCGACACCGGGGGCGGCGGGCGCAACGGGACGCTGGCCGGGAGCGCCACCCGGACGGCCGGGCGCGCGGGCAATGCGGTGCTGCTGAACGGCTCCACCGCGTACGTCAATCTGCCTTCCGGAATTGTGAGCGGCGCGACCTCGTTCTCCATCGCTTTCTGGGTACGGGTCGACGCCGCCACGACGTGGACGCGCGTCTTCGACTTCGGCAGCGGCACCGGCTCGTACCTGTTCCTGACGCCGCGCAGCAGCGCCGGCACCGCCCGGTACGCGATCACCACCGGAGGCGCCGGCGCCGAGCAGCAGATCAACGCCCCGGCCGCCCTGCCCACCGGGGTGTGGACGCACGTGGCGGTCACCCACACCGGCAACCTCGGCGTGCTCTACGTGAACGGCGCCGAGGTGGCCCGCAACAGCGCGCTCACCGTCCGGCCGAGCGCGCTCGGCGCCACCACCCAGAACTGGATCGGCCGCTCGCAGTACGCCGGCGATCCCTACCTCGCCGCGGCCGTGGACAACTTCCGGATCTTCAGCCGGGCGCTGTCCGCGTCCGAGGTTTCCCAGGTTCAGTAGCAGAGGAGCCCAGATGTCCGTACGAAAATGGGTGGCTGCCGCCTGCGGCGTGATCACCGCGGTCGCCGCGGTGGCCACCCCGGCGGCCGCCGCCAATCCGATCATCACCGCGATCTACACCGCCGACCCGGCCCCGCTGGTCGTCGGCAACACCATGTACATCTACGCCGGGCGCGACGAGGCGCCGACCGGTGGCACCAACTTCGTCATGCGTGAGTGGCACGTGCTGTCCTCCACCGACGCGAATACCTGGACCGACAACGGCGCGAAGGCGAACATCGGCACGTTCGCGTGGGCCGGGGCGGACGCGTGGGCCGGCGAGGTCGAGCCGCGCAACGGCAAGTACTACTGGTACACCTCGGTCAACGGCAACGGCGCCGGGTGGATGGACATCGGCGTGGCGGTCGGCAGCAGCCCGCTCGGGCCGTTCACCGACGCCAAGGGCGGGCCGCTGATCAGCGACAGCACGGCGAACTCGTCCGGGCTGAACATCGACCCGACGGTGTTCGTGGACGACGACGGCCAGGCCTACATGTACTGGGGCGGGTACTGGGGGCCGCGCGCGGTCAAACTCGGCGCCGACATGATCAGCACGGTCGGATCGGTGGTCACACCGTCGGGGCTCACCAATTACTGGGAGGCGCCGTGGATGTTCAAACGCAACGGCACCTACTACCTGATGTACGCGGCCAACGACACCAACGGCTGCGTGACCAATTCGAATTACGCCTGCCAGCGGTACGCGACCGCGGCGAATCCGCTGGGGCCGTGGACCGAGCGCGGGATCGTGCTCGGGCAGGTGTCGTCGACGACCAACCACGCCGGGATCGTCGACTTCAACGGCCAGTCCTACCTGGTCTACCACACCGCGGACGCGCCCGGCGGCGGTAATTTCCGCCGGTCGGTGGCGGTGGACAAGTTGTACTGGAACGCCGACGGCACGATCCAGAAGGTCATTCCGACCGTCGGTGGCGGCAGTTCCGGCAGCGGCACCAATCTCGCACCGAATGCGACGGCGTCCACCTCCTACGTGTCGTCGTGGGAGTCGCTGGCGGCGATCAACAACGGCGGCACACCGGCGAATTCACAGGACAGAACCAATTTGGCGTACGGCAACTGGCCGCAACAGGGCACGCAATGGGTCGAGTACCAGTGGCCCACCGCGCAGTCGATCAACAAGTCGTCGATCTACTGGTTCGACGACAACCAGGGCATCGACCTGCCCGCCTCCTGCAAACTGCAGTACTGGAACGGCAGTGCATATGTTGACGTATCAATGCAGTCAACATGTGGAGTCTCCGGCAATGTTGAGAATGTCGTCAACTTCAGTCAAGTCAACTCAACACGTCTACGTCTGCAGGTCACCTCGCGCACCGGCTACTCCACCGGCATCCTCGAGTGGAAGGCGTTCCAGTCATGAGGCGCGCCTACGGTATGACCCTGCTCCTGGTCGCGGCCGTGCTCAGCCTGCCGGCGACGGCGGCGCAGGCCGCGCAGACGATCGGCCTGCCCACGTTCAGCGGCTCGGCGATCCCGCAGCCGCCGGTCGCCTACACCACCGGCGACACCATGAAGGCCATCTACGACGCGGAGTCCGGCGGCACCGACTTCTGGATGGACCGCCTGCTCACCCGCACCGGCAGTGACCCGGCCGGCAACTTCCTGATGACCCGTGGGCGCGCGGCGTTCATGTACACCTACAACCCGGCGGTGATCGGCTTCGGCGGGAACGCCGCCTACTGGGACAACATCAGCAGCCAGAACGCGTACGCGGTGACCGCCTCGCCCGGCACGTTCACCGAGCAGGCCGCCCAGCGCAAGCAGACCCCGAGCTATGCGAAGACCGTGCACACCAGCGGCACGCTGCGCGTGGAGGCCACCCGGTACATCACCAACAACAACGTCCTGGTCACCAACCTGGCGGTGGTGAACTCCGGGACCGCGTCGGCGACCGTCACGCTGAACGCGACCTCGCCGTACGCGACCACGGTCAGCGGCACCGAGCTGACCGGCACCCGCGCGGTGAAGAACAGCCTGACCACGATCTACCCGCGGTTCTCCGGGGACGGGTTCACCGCGGCGAGCGGCGCGCTGTCCCGGTCGGTGACCGTCGCGGCCGGGGCCACCGTCACCACGAAGGTGCAGCTGGGCATGGTCGCGACCGAGATCCCGGCGTCGCTGACCGACTACAACACCTACCGCGCGTTGAGTGCGGCCGACGCGTTCGCGACGCACGTGCGGGCGTACAACAAGTGGTGGGCCGACAACGTCCCGTACATCGACGTGCCGGACCCGGCGATCAAGAAGAACATCTACTACCGCTGGTGGCTGATGCGCTTCAACTACCTGGACGCGGACATCCCCGGGCAGGACTTCCAGTTCCCGCAGTCGGTCGAGGGCGCGACCGGGTACAACAACGCGATCGCGCTGACCCAGCCGATGCACATCGACGACCTGAAGTACCTGCGCAACGCGGAGTACTCGTACGGGCCGTACCTCGCGGTCGGGCAGTACTCGGCGAACGGCCGGTTCGTCGACAACCCGGGTGACCCGGAGAACTGGTCGAACTCGTACACGCAGTACATCGCCGAGGCGGCGTGGCGGGCGTACCAGATCCACGGCGGTCAGCCGGCCATGCTGAACAACTTCGCCCGGTACGCCGAGGGCGACGCCAAGGGGCAGCTGGCCACCTACGACACCAACAACAACGGCGTGATCGAGTACGACTGGGGCGCGATGACCGGCAACGACGCCGACGCGGTGTCGTTCCACTGGAAGGCCGGCAACCTGGACCGGGCCGAGACGGCGTACGTCTGGTCCGCGGCGAACGCCGCCCGGGACGCCTACACCCTGGCCGGGAACACCGCAAAGGCGACCGAGATGCAGACCCTCGCCGACCGGATCAAGAACGGCGTGGTCACCACCCTCTGGAACCCGGCCGACCAGTTGTTGGAGCACAAGCACGTCGCCACCAACACGTTCGTCCCCTGGAAAGAGATCAACAACTATTATCCGTACGCGGTGGGGCTGATGCCGAACACCGCCGACTACCGTCAGGCGCTGCGGCTGTTCGCCGACCCGGCGCAGTACCCGATCTTCCCGTTCTACACCGCGAACCAGGTCGACAAGGCGGCCGCCGCGGCCGCCGGAAGCCCGGGCAGCAACAACTTCTCCACGATCAACTCGACGGTGCAGTTCCGGCTCTACTCGTCGGTGCTGCGCAACTACCCCAACCAGTGGATGAGCGCGGACGACTACAAGAAGCTGCTCTACTGGAACACCTGGGCGCAGTACATCAACGGCAGCACCGACTGGCCGGACGCCAACGAGTTCTGGGCGGACTGGAACGGCAGCGCGATCACCTACCGGTCCTGGATCCACCACAACATCCTGGGCAGCAGCAACTGGACGATCATCGAGGACGTGGCCGGGCTGCGCCCGCGCAACGACGCGCAGATCGAGCTGTCCCCGATCAACATCGGCTGGCCGAACTTCGCGGTCAACAACCTGCGCTACCGCAACGCGGACCTCTCGGTGGTCTGGGACGACCCGGCCGACGGGGTGGTCAAGTACAGCGGCGTCCCGCAGGGCTACTCGATCTTCCTGAACGGGACCCGGGTGGCCACGGTCAACCAGCTCACGCCGTTCACCTACAACCCGGCGACCGGGGCGGTCACCTTCCCGTCGGGCAGCAGCGGGACGGTCGCGTACAGCGCGGCGTTCTCGTCGCTGCAGGCGCCGCAGAACGTGGTGCTCGGCGGGGACCGGATCACCGACGTGTTCGCCAAGGCCGGGGTCGACCTGACCTCGACCGCCACCAACCTGGCCGCGGGGGCGACGACGTCGGCGTCGTACACCGCCTCGGGGACGACCACCGCGGCCGCCGTCGACGGGCTGCCGACCAACTCGCCGCTGTGGGGTAGTTACGGCAGCGCGAACGCGACCGACTGGTACGAGGTCAACTTCGGCTCGGCCAGGACGGTCGACGAGGCCCGGCTCTACTTCCGCAACGACCGGGCCACCAACCACTACCGGCCGCCGTCGGCCTACACCGTCCAGTACTGGAACGGCTCGGCCTTCGTCGCCGCGACCTCGCAGGTCAAGTCGCCGGCCGCGCCGCAGTCCAACTACAACAAGGTCAACTTCACCCCGGTCAGCACGACCCGGCTGCGGATCCAGGTGACCCAGCCGACCGGGACCGCGAAGACCGGGCTGACCGAGCTCAAGCTGTACCAGCGGGGCACGGTCGTACCGCCGGTGTCGTCGAACCTGGCGCTGACGGCGACGCCGAGCGCGTCGTACACCTCGTCGTGGGAGTCGGTGGCCGCGCTCAACGACGGGATCGACCCGCCGTCGTCCAACGACACGGTCAACCCGCGCTGGGGCACCTGGCCGAACACCGGCCAGCAGTGGGCCGAGCTCACCTGGCCCACGGCGCAGACCCTCAAGTCGGCCCAGGTCTACTTCTTCGACGACGGCCAGGGCATCGACCTGCCGGCGTCCTGGAAACTCCAGTACTGGACCGGCACCGCGTATGCCGACGTGCCGTCGGCGAGCGGCTACCCGGTGGTCGCCAATCAATACAACGAGGTGACCTTCCCGCAGCTCAGCACGACCCGCCTGCGGGTGGCCCTGACCAGCGGGACGGCCTCGGTGGGACTGCTGGAGGTGAAGGCCTTCGGCTGATCGGAGCCCGGTGGCGGGCCTGCTCCGGCAGGTCCGCCACCGGGTTCGTTCATCCTCACCGGACGATGCGCCGCCGCGGCCGTGACCGAACTCTTGACGTCATGGCGAAGCACAAACAGCCGAGCGAGGAACGGCCCGCTCCGGTCCGCATGACGGAGAAGGAATACCAGCGGAAACTACGAGTGCTGCACGGCGAGCTCGTCGCGATGCAGCAGTGGGTGAAGGCCACCGGAGCCAAGATCTGCATCGTCTTCGAGGGTCGGGACACCGCGGGCAAGGGCGGCACCATCAAGGCGCTCACCGAGCGGGTCAGCTCCCGGGTGTTCCGCGTCGTCGCGCTGCCCGCCCCGACCGATCGGGAACGGTCCCAGATGTACCTGCAGCGCTACGTGCCGCACCTGCCCGGCGCCGGCGACGTGGTGATCTTCGATCGCAGCTGGTACAACCGGGCCGGCGTCGAACGGGTCCTCGGGTTCTGCACCGAGGAGCAGGCCCAGCAGTTCCTGGCGCTCGTGCCCGGCGTCGAGCGCGCGATCGTGGACTCCGGCGTGATCCTGGTCAAGTACTGGCTGGAGGTCAGCCCGGAGGAGCAGACCCGGCGCCTGAAGAACCGGATCAACGACCCCCGCAAGACCTGGAAGCTGTCCGATCTGGATCTCGAGTCGTACAGCAAGTGGCGGGACTACTCCCGCGCCCGGGACGAGATGTTCAAGGCGACCGACACCGACTGGGCGCCGTGGTTCATCGCCGGCACCGACGACAAGCGGCGCGGCCGGCTCAACGTCCTCACCCACCTGCTCAGCATGGTGCCCTACGAGCCGACGCCGCACCGGGACGTGAAGCTCCCCCGGCGATCGGTGAAGGACGGGCACGCGGAACCGCCGGTCGGCGGCCGGCTCATCCCCACCCCGTTCTGAGTGCCCACCCCACCTATCGAAGGAGTACCGCGTGTTCAACGACAACGGATCGTTCCTGCTGGCGACGATCGAGTTCTTCATCTTCTGTGCCTGGTTCATGTGCCTGTTCTGGATCTTCGGCGACCTGTTCCGCAGCCGGGACCTCGGCGGCTGGGGCAAGACGATCTGGTCGCTGTTCCTGATCTTCCTGCCGATCATCGGGTCGCTGGTCTACGTGATCGCCCGGGGCCACGGCATGTCCACGCGTTCGATGGAGGCCCAGGCCGAGATGCGGGCGCGGCAGGACGACTACATCCGGTCGGTCGCCGCCAAGGAGACCGCCCCGGCGAGCGCCGCCGAGCAGATCACCTCGGCCAAGGCGCTGCTCGACTCCGGCGCCATCGACACCGCCGAGTTCGAGCAGATCAAGGCCGAGGCGCTCGGAACCCGCCCGACCACAGCCCGCTCTTGAGGTGAAGCCTGGTTGAGGTATCAGGATGGGTCCATGACCGCGATGGACGAGACCCTGGCACCGCTGGACCAGCAACAGACCGTCGAGATCACCACGATCGGGCGCCGGAGCGGGCAGCCACGACGGATCGAGACCTGGCGCTACCGGGCGGCCGGCCGCTACTGGCTGACCGGCAGCCCGGGGTCTCGCGACTGGTACGCCAACGTGCTGGCCGACCCCGCGTTCACCATCCACCTGAAAGATCAGGATCTGAGGGTACGCGGGCGGCCGGTCACCGATCCGGACGAACGCGCCCGGATCTTCGGCGAGATCGTGCCGGCCCTCACCTGGGCCGGCACGCTGGAGAGCTGGATCGCCGGGAGCCCCCTGGTCGAGATCCGGCCCGCGTGACCGCGGAGAGCGCTCCCATCGTCAGATATCGTTGATCCATGCAGGAGCGACGTCCCAGACTGGCCGACGTGGCGCGGGTCGCCGGGGTGTCGAAGACCGCCGCGTCCCGGGCGATCAACGACGGTTACGGCGTCTCGGAGGAGGTGCGCCGCCGGGTGCTCGCGGTCGCCGACCGGCTCGGCTTCGAGCCGCACGGCGCGGCCCGCGCCCTGGCGACCGGCCGGGCCCGCACCGGCGTCCGGGAGCGCATCGAGATCCTGATCGTCGACCCGGACCCGCAGGCGCTGAGCGCGAAGCCGTTCTACGGCCGGGTGCTGACCGGGGCGGCCCACGCGCTCGCCGGGCAGGACGTCGCCCTCGAAGTGAAGCTGGTCCCGGCCCCGCCGCCGGCCGACCCGGACCCGCCGTTCGGCCGCGTGCTGATCAACGTGCCGGCGGCTCCCGGTGCGGCCTACGCCCGGCGCGGCCGCACCATCGCGCTGGGCGAGTCGGCGCCCGGCGTCCCGTTCGTCGCGCCGGACAACGAGAGCGGCGGCCACCAGGCCGCCGTCCACCTGGTGACGACCGGCCGGCGCCGGGTCGGCGCGGTCTTCGGCCCGGACACGCCGTGCGCCCGGGAACGCCGGGCCGGCTTCCTGCGGGTGATGGCCGGCGCCGGGCTCACCGTGGTCGCCACGCACGGCGACTTCACCCGGGCCACCGCCTACGCCGCGGCCAAGGACCTGCTGGCCCGCGAACCCCGGCTGGACGCGGTCTTCGCCGCCTGCGACGTGTCGGCGATGGGCGTGCTGCAGGCGCTGCGCGAGGCCGGCCGCCGCGTGCCGGACGACGTCGCCGTCGTCGGCTTCGACGGCAGCGCCCTGGCCGAGGCCGCCGACCTGTCCTCGATCTTCATGCCGGTCGAGGAGGAAGCGGCCTCGGCGATCCGGCACCTGCTCGACCCGGCCCTGCCCCCGCCGCCCCGCCTGCCCACCGCCCTGACCGTCCGCGGCTCCAGCTGACCGGCCCACCCGCGGCCCGGGCCCGCGCCGCCTACCGTGCGCGGAACGTGCTGCGGTAAGCGGCCGGGGTCGTGGCGTAGGCGGCGCGGAAGCGGCGGCGGAGGTTGACCGCCGAGGTGGTGGCGGCCCGTCACCTGCTGCTGCTCTCCGCGGCGGTCAGCCTGGCCGTGGTGGCCGCCCTGCTGCTGGTCCGCCCGATCCGCCGTCAGACCAGCGCGGCGATCCGGTCGGCGACCCGGGAGGCGCCGGCGCCGAGCAGGATCGTGTAGTGGTTGACGTCCGGGACGAGCTCGGCGTCGACGTCGGTGAGCTGGTCGGCGCGGTAGAGGCCCTGGTCCTCGTCCATCAGGCCGCGGGGGGCCCAGAGCAGCGGGAACGGGGCCGGCAGCGGGTCGCGGAGCATGTCGGTGGCGTCGGCGCGGATCGCGTCGACGTTGCAGGTCGAGCCGGTGCCGGTGAAGTCGCGCAGGACGTAGGCTTCCAGGTCCGCCGACCAGTAGCGACCCAATGCCGGATTCGCCGTGAAATAAGCGACATAATCCGCTGCTGACTCAAATTTCATCGAGAGTCGTCGCATCGCCGGGCCGATGACCGCCTCCAGCGCCACGTCCACCTCGACGGTCAAGGGCACACCGAGCGACACCCCACCGTCCACCATCAACACCGGCCCCACACGCCCGGGATGATGAAACGCGGTCGCCGCCACCACGAACGCCCCCATCGAGTGCCCCACCAGCGGCGCCTTCCCGACCCCCAGATGATCGAGGACCGCGACCAGGTCGTCCGCGTGCGCGGCCATCCCGAACGGCGCGGGCAGGCCGGCACTCCCCGCCCGCCCGCGCAGGTCCACCGCGACGAGATGCACCCGGCCGGCCAGCGCGCGGGCGACCGCGGCCCAGGACAGTGCGTTCGCGGTGATCCCGTGCGCCGCGACAACCACCGGCCCGGGCCCCGGCCAGCTCAGTGCCCGCAGCGTGCCACCGGCCACCGGGATCTCGATCTCCTGCACGTGCGACTCCTCAGTGAGCGGTCCAGCCGCCGTCGATGACGATCGATGATCCGGTGATGAACGAGGCCGGCGGGCTGCACAGATACGCGACGAGCTCGGCGACCTGCTCCGGCTCGATCAGCTTCTTGATCGCCGCCCGGTCCAGCATGATCTTCTCAACCACGTCGGCCTCGGGGATGCCGTTCGCGAGAGCCTGGTCGGCGATCTGCTTGTCGACCAGCGGCGTCCGGACGAAGGCCGGGTTGACGCAGTTCGAGGTCACCCCGTGCGGCGCGCCCTCCAGCGCGGTCACCTTGGAGAGCCCTTCCAGGCCGTGCTTGGCGGTCACGTAGGCGACCTTGTACGGCGAGGCGACCAGCCCGTGCACCGAGGAGATGTTGACGACCCTCCCCCAGCCCCGGTCGTACATGTGCGGAAGCACCAGTTTCACGAGCCGGAACGGCGCTTCCACCATGACCCGCTGGATCAGCGCGAACTTGTCCGCCGGGAAGTCCGGCAGCGGCGCCACCACCTGCAGGCCGGCGTTGTTGACCAGCACGTCCACCTCGGCCGGCAGCGCGTCGACCGCGTCCGGGTCGGACAGGTCGGCGCAGATCGCCCGCCCGCCGATCGCCGCGGCCACCTCCTTCGCCGAGCGTTCGTCGATGTCCACCGCGATCACCTCGGCGCCCGCCGCGGCCAGGCGTTCGGCGCAGGCGCGTCCGATGCCGCTGCCCGCGCCGGTCACCAGCGCGGTACGTCCTGTCAGGTCGAGGTCGACCACCCGTGCCGTCGTCATGCCGGTGACCGTACGGATCGGCGACCGCGCCGAGTATGTGGCCACGCCACACAAGAGACGAGAAACCCCTGTGATCAACCCGGATGGTCTACGTCACATCGACACTCTTAGCTGGTGGCCACACGAAACAGTTTCTTAACGGAAGGCATTCGATGAGGTCCTTGTCGACATCCCGGCGTGCGTGGCTCGGCGCCGCGCTGACCGTCGCCGTGGTCACCGTGAGCGGATGCGGCAGCCCGCAACAGGCGGCCGGGGACGACTCGTCGATCAACGTCGGCGTGGTCTACTCCCAGTCCGGGCCGCTGGCCAGCTACGGCGCGCAGTACGCCGAGGGGTTCAAGGCCGGGCTCGCGTACGCGACCAACAACACCGGCAAGATCGGCGCCCGCACGATCAACGTCAGCTGGACCGACGACGCCGGTGACCCGGTCAAGGCGGTGTCGGCGGCCAAGGACCTGATCGGCAAGGGGTACAAGGTGCTCGCCGGTTCGACGTCCTCGGGCGTGGCGCTGCAGGTGGCGCCGCTCGCCGCGGAGAACAAGGTGCTGTTCGTCTCCGGGCCGGCCGCGAGCGACGCGATCACCGGGGCGAACAAGTACACGTTCCGGTCGGGGCGGCAGTCGTACCAGGACGTCCTGACCGCCAAGGCCTATCTCGGCGACGGTAAGAAGGTCGTGGTCTTCGCGCCCGACTCGGCGTTCGGCAAGTCGAACGTCGACGCGGTCACCAAGGTGGTCGGCAGCAGCGCGACGGTCACCAGCATCGCCGTGCCGGCCAGCGCCACCGACTTCACCCCGTTCGCCAGCCAGATCAAGGCCGCCAAGCCGGACCTGGTCTTCGTCGCCTGGGCCGGCGCCACGGCCGGCGCGATGTGGCAGGCCCTCGACCAGCAAGGCGTGCTGACCAGCACGAAGGTCGTCACCGGCCTGGACATCCGGGCCGCCTGGGCCGGCTTCGGCCCGGCCGCGGACAAGCTGAACCTGCTCGCGCACTACTTCGACGGGGCCGCCGAGAACCCGGCCTACCAGGCGCTCAAGGCCGCGGTGCCGGGCGGGAAGACCGACCTGTTCCACCCGGACGGCTTCGCCGCCGCGCAGATGATCGTGCACGCGCTCACCGCGAGCCCGGACGACGCCGGCAAGATGGTCAGCGCGCTGGAGGGCTGGAGCTTCGACTCGGTCAAGGGCACGCTCACCGTCCGCGCCGAGGACCACGCGCTGCTCCAGCCGATGTTCCAGGCGAAGCTGACCAGCACCGGCGCGGCGCTGACCGGCACCATCGACCCGGGCGCCGCCGCGCCGCCGGTCGCCGCGATGAAGGGCTGAGCGTGCCCGCCCTCACCGTCGAGGGTGTCTCGTGGACGATCGGCGCCGTGCCGATCGTCCACGACGTCACCCTGCACCTCGATCCGGACGAGTTCGTCGCCCTGATCGGCCCGAACGGCGCCGGCAAGACCTCGCTGTTCAACCTGATCAGCGGCCTGCGCCGGCCCAGCTCCGGCCGGATCCTGCTGGGCGGCGACGACATCACCCGGCTCGCGCCGCACCGCCGCGCCCGCAACGGCCTGGGCCGGACCTTCCAGACCTCCGCGGTCTTCGGCTCGCTCACCGTCACCGACAATGTCGCGCTCGCCGTGCAGGCCCGCAAGGGCGGCGCGATGCGCGCCTGGCGTCGCCGCTCCGACCGCGACATCACGGTCCGCGTCGCGGAAATTCTTGCGGAGGTACGTCTTGAGCACCGCGCCGACCGCACCGCCGGCTCCCTCGCGCACGGCGAGAAACGCAAGCTCGAGATCGCGCTGCTGCTCGCCGGCGACCCGCGCGTGCTGCTGCTCGACGAGCCGATGGCCGGCGTGAGCACCGAGGACGTGCCCGCCCTGGTCGAGGTGATCCGCGGGCTGACCGCCGGCACCGGCCGCAGCGTGCTCATGGTGGAACACCACATGGACGTGGTCCTCGACCTGGCCGACCGGGTGGCGGTCCTGCACCACGGGGCGTTGCTCGCCTGCGACACCCCGGACGCGGTGATGGCCGACGCGTTCGTCCAGGAGGCGTACCTCGGGGAGGGGTTGTGAATTCGATTCTGACGATCAGGGATCTCTCGGTACGCCTCGGCGGGTCCCACATCCTGCAGGGCGTGACCTTCGACGTGGCCGCGACCGGCGTCACCGCGCTGCTCGGGCGCAACGGCGTCGGCAAGACCACCACGCTGCGCGCGATCCTCGGCGAGCTCCCGGCCGAGGGCAGCGTCGAGTACGACGGGAAGCCGGCCCTCGGGCGGGCCACGCACCGGCTGGTGCGGGACGGGCTCGGGTACGTACCGGAAGATCGTTGTGTCTTCGCGGGGTTGACCGTCGCGGAGAACCTGCGGCTCGCCGAGCGCACCCCGGAACCGGACTATGCCCTGGTCCACGAGCTGTTCCCGGAACTGGAACAGCGGGCCGCGCAGCGCGCCGGGACACTGTCCGGCGGGCAGCAGCAGATGGTCGCGATCGCCCGCGTGCTGCTCAACCCGAACCGGTTGCTGCTGGTCGACGAGCCGACCAAGGGCCTGGCCCCGGCCGTGGTCACCGCGGTCGCGACCGTGCTCGGCCGGGTCGCCGAACGCGTGCCGGTGCTGCTGGTCGAGCAGAACCTGGCGGTGGTCCGCAAGCTGGCCGCCGACGCCGTGGTGATCGAGGCCGGCCGGGTCGCCTGGCGCGGCGCCGCGAGCGACCTGCTCGGCAACAACGAGACGACGCGGGCCCTGCTCGGCGTCGGGAGGCACTGAATGTCGACGGTGGTTCTGCTGACGCTGACCGGGCTCGGCCTGGCGGCGCTCTACTTCCTGATCGCTTCCGGACTGTCACTGGTCTTCGGCCTGGCCGGAGTCCTGAACTTCGCGCACGGCCTGTTCCTGTCGGTCGGCGCCTACGCCACCTGGTGGTCCGCCCCGCACGTGGGCCTGCCGCTCGCGGTGGTCTTCGGCATCGTCGCGGCCGCCGCCACCGGCGCGCTGGTCGAGCTGGTGCTGATCCGGCCGCTCTACGCCCGGCACACCGAGCAGGTGCTGGTCACCGTCGGTCTGTCGCTGGCCGGGGTGGCGCTGCTGCAGTCGGTCTGGGGCGCCGACGCCCGGGTCTTCCCGCGCCCGCAATGGGCGTCGCACGTGACCGGGATCCTCGGCGCGACCGTGCCCGACGACCGGTTCCTGCTGATCGGCGCCGCGGTGCTGGTGCTCGGCGGGCTGCTGGCGTTCCTGCGCTGGACCCGGTACGGCCTGATCATCCGGGCCGGGGTGGAGAACCGGGCCATGGTCCGGGCGCTCGGCATCGACGTGCGCAACGCGTTCACGCTGGTCTTCGCGATCGGCGGGGCCCTCGCCGGGCTGGCCGGGATCCTCGGCGGGATGTACTTCACCTCGGTCTCCCCCGGTCAGGGCGGCTCGCTGCTGATCTTCGCGTTCATCGTGGTGGTGATCGGCGGCCTCGGCTCGATCAACGGCTCGGCGATCGCCGCGGTCGGGGTCGGCCTGCTCCAGCAGTTCGTCAACTACTACGGCGCGGCCGGCGCCGGGGACGTCAGCGTGGTGGTGCTGCTCGCCGTCGTGCTGCTGCTGCGCCCGGCCGGCATCGCGGGAAAGGCGGTCGCCGCGTGAAACGGTTCGTTCCCCTGGCGTTGCTGCTGCTCGCGGCGGTGCTGCCGTGGTCGACGCTGTCGCTGCCCGGGCTCTTCGAGGGGCCGCTCAACTCGCCCGGCACGCTCCAGCTGCTGGCCGTCTGCCTGGTCTTCGGGGCGCTCGCGCTCGGCTACGACCTGCTGTTCGGCCGGGCCGGGCTGCTGTCGTTCGGGCACGCGCTCTACATCGCGGCCGGCGCCTACGGCGTCGACATCCTGGTCAGCCACTACGCCTGGTCGCTGTGGTCGGCGACGCTGGTCACCGTGCTCGCCGCGGCGGCCCTGGCCGGACTGCTCGGCTCGGTCGCGCTGCGCACCTCGGGGATCGCGTTCTCGATGGTCACGCTCGCGTTCGCGCAGGTCGGCTATATCCTGGTGAACCGGGACCCGGGCGGCCTGACCGGCGGCGAGGAGGGCCTGCCGATGCGCACCGGGTCGCTGCCGGACGCGCTGGTCGGCGTGACGAACACGGTCAACCTGTACTGGCTGGCCCTGGCCGTCCTGGTCGTCGTGGTCCTGGTCGTGCACGCCGTCGACCGGGCGCCGCTGGGCCGCACGCTGATCGGACTGCGCGACGACGAGCGTCGGATCGCGGTGGTGGGGCTGTCGCCGTACCGTGTGAAGCTTGTCGCCTTTGTTCTTGCCGGCGCTCTGGCAGCGCTCGGCGGCGTGGTCTACGCCCTGGTGGTCGGCGGCGCGTCGCCGCACGTGGCCTCGTCGGACTTCACCCTGGCCCTGATCGTGATGGCGGTCCTCGGCGGCGCCGGCACGCGGTGGGGCGCGCTGGCCGGCGGCCTGCTCTACGCCTACCTCGACCAGCGCCTGGCCCGTCTCGGCGGGCAGCTCCCCGGCCCGCTCAGCGAGCCGCTGTTCATCCTGGGCACGCTGTTCATCCTGGCCGTCTACTTCGTCCCGGGCGGGCTCGCCGGCCTCCGCACCCGATGGGAGCCCCTGCAACGCGCGGTCCGCCGCCGCGAGCCGATCAATTCAACCCCATAAAAACCACTTTTCCGGTACGTCGTCCCGGCCCCGATCTCACCTTCCCCTCCGAGATCGGGGCCGGGTCCTGTCCCGGCCAGGGCACGGGGCGGTGGGCACCAGGGCCGTTCCCGGGGGCGCCCGACCCCCGGCCGCGGACAGGCTTCTCGGCAGAACCCCTGCTGAGGAGAGTTGCCATGAACAAGAAGTCGCGCGTCATCGCCACCACCACCGCGGGCGTCGTGCTCGCCGCCGGCGCCGTCTACGGCCTCGGCCCGTCGATCGCCGAAGCGCACGCCGGCGGCCACCGGGCGAAACCGACCGTGGTCCTGGTGCACGGCGCGTTCGCCGACTCCAGCGGCTGGAACGACGTGGTCCGCCGGCTGCAGGACGACGGCTACCCGGTCGTCGCGGTGGCGAACCCGCTACGCGGCGTCGCCTCGGACGCCGCGGTGGTCCGGTCGGTCGTGGACGACGTCGACGGCCCGGTCGTGCTGGTCGGGCACTCCTACGCCGGCAACGTGATCACCGAGGCGGCCAGCGGCGACCCGAAGGTGACGGCCCTGGTCTATGTGGCCGCGTTCCTGCCGGACACCGGTGAGTCGGCCGGTGAGCTGTCGAACAAGTTCCCGGGCAGCACGCTCGCGCCGACCCTGCACCAGATCGGCTCCGACCTCTACATCGACCAGGCGAAGTTCCCGCAGCAATTCGCGGCGGACGTGCCGGCCCGCACCGCGCGGCTGCTCGCGGTCAGCCAGCGCCCGATCGACGCGGCCGCGCTCGCCGAGCCGGAGACCGGCACCCCGGCGTGGAAGACGATCCCCAGCTACGCGCTGATCCCGACCGCCGACAAGAACATCCCGGCGGCCGCGCAGTACTGGATGGCGGCCCGGGCGCACGCCGAGGTGACCGTCGCGAAGGGCGCGTCGCACCTGGTCCTGGCGTCGCAGCCGGAGAAGACCGCGGCCGTGATCGAGCGCGCGGCCCGCGAGCACAGCTGATCCCCGGCACCGGTGGCGGAGCCGTCCGGCCCGCCACCGGGCTCCGGCTCTTCTCCAGGAGGTAATCCGATGCGACTTCCACACCTGATCCTGCAAGCCTTCATCGCCCTCGGGGAATCGCTCTACCCCTATCCCCTGCCCGGTTACCAGGACCCGGCGTGGGCGTACGAGGACGTGTACTTCCGCGCGGCGTTCGCCGAGATCGTGCGCCGCGAATGGGGTGCCGCGAATGGGGTGCCGGCGCGCTCCCCGGGATCCCCTGACCCGCCACGCGGGAATCGCTGGTCAGAGGCCCGCGGCCCGGACCTCCGCGTGCAGGGTCCGGGCGGCGTCGATCAGTTCGTCGAGGCCGCGGGCCGCCGAGGCGAGCGTCACGTACACGTGGTCCACGCCGGCCTCGGCCAGCGCCTCGAGGTCCGCGACGACCTGCTTGACGCTTCCGGTGTACGGCTGCCGGCCCGCCGCCGGCACCTCCGCCAGGCTGCGCATCCCCAGCTGGAAGACGCAGCCGATCGCGGCGGGATCCCGGCCCAGCTCGGCGGCCTGCGCCCGGATCCCGGCCAGCACCTCGCCGGCCCGCCGGGGCGGGACGCCGGTGGGCAGCCAGCCGTCGCCCCGGCGGGCGATCCGCCCCAGCGCCGTCCGGTTCGAGGCGGCCAGCAGGATCGGGATCCGGCGCTTCGGCTTCGGGTTCACCCGGCTCGGCGCCAGCCGGTAGCGGTCGTTCTCGAACGAGACCGGGTCCGGCCCCCAGGCCGCGGCCGCGTAGTCCAGGAACTCGTCGAGCGCCCGGCCCCGCTCGGCGATCGGCCGCGGCGCGGTGGCCTCGAACTCGTCGATCGACCAGCCGCTGCCCAGCCCGGCGATCAGCCGGCCGCCGCTCGCCGCGTCCAGCGCGGCCAGGCTCCGGGCCAGCCGGAACGGCAGGTGCAGGCCGGGCACCAGCACACTCGTGCCGAGCTCGACCCGGCCGGTGACGGCCGCCGCCAGGGTCAGCGTGACCAGGGCATCCGTGGTGTGCGAATAGCTCGCCGGCCACGGCAGGTCCGGGATGCCGTAGAGGCCGTGGGCGCCGCTGGTGTCCTCCGGGGCGAGAATCCGCTCGTACGCCCACAGGCTGTCGAAGCCGATCTCCTCGGCCGCGCGGGCGAACGCGGTCACGTCGTGCGCGAGATCGTATCGATCATTCTGTGGAAGATTCACACCCAGCCGCATGGCGTGCAGCCTAACGGCGAGTTTCTCCATTGAGGAGGGTCGCCGCCGTTGATCATCCGCGCGGAGGATCCACCACCCACTGTTTCTCCGATGCCTGGTGGGGTGGTGGGTGGTCGGCTGATCCCGTACCCCAATCGCATTTAAGGGTTTGGTGTTTTTAAGTCTGACGTTACGGACATTCGGAAGTGGGAACTTCCGGCCGCTCCGGGCTTTTACGGTGGTTCCGTGGCGTCCAACGGCAAGCGTCTGAGCTCGATGAGCATGCGGTCGAACCTGCTGCTGGCGGCGACCGTCGGCCTGGTGGTGGCGGTCGTGGTCGGCGTCGTCGGGATCACCCGGATGTCGACGATCGCCGGGCGGGCCGACGCGATCTACCGGCAGGCCCTGAAGCCGATCACCGCGGTGCTCGACATCCAGCAGCTGATCTGGCACTCCCGGTGGGCCGGGCTGTCCGGCACCACCTCGACCGACCCGGTCAAGGCCAAGGCCTACAGCGCGGACTCGGCGACGATGATCGACCAGGTGTCGCAGCAGATCACCGACTACAGCGCGCTGGACGTCAGCTCGGGCGAGAAGGCCGGGATGGCCCAGGTCCAGACGTCGTGGGAGGAATACCTCAAATATCGCGCCCAGGCGGTCGCCGCGAAAGACGCCGGCAACCTCGACGAGTGGCAGAACCTGCGCACCACCAAGATGAACCCGGCCATCGTCGAAGCCGTCAAACACATCGAAGAACTCAAGTCCCTCTCGCAGACCAACGCCGCCGCCGCCGCGAAAGCCGCCGCCGACGCCGCCTCCCGCGCCCGGGTCACCATCATCGCCACGCTCGTCGTCGGCGTCCTGCTGGCCGGCGCGATCGCCCTCCTGGTCGCCCGGATGTTCGCCCGCCGGCTGGCCGCGCTCGAAGCGGTGATGTCCGCGATGGCCGCCGGCGACCTGCGGGACAGCCCGGCCGACCAGGGCACCGACGAGATCGGGCGGATGTCCCGCTCGGCCGGCGCGGCGGTCGACCACATGCGGACCGTGATGCAGACGCTCTCCGAGGCGAGTTCCGGGCTCGCCCAGCGATCCGAGGACATGCAGGAGGCCAGCCGGAACCTGTCCGGCGGCGTCGACCAGACCTCCAGCCGGGTCCACTCGATCGACCAGGCCGCCGAGGCGGTGACCGCGGGGGTGCAGGCGGTCGCCGGGGGTGCGCAGGAGATGGGCGCGGCGATCCGGGAGATCGCGATCAGCGCCAGCCAGGCCGCGGCGGTCGCGTCGAGTGCGGTCGAGGTCGCCGCCGAAGCCGAGAAACTGATGACCAAGCTGGACGTGTCGTCCGGCGAGATCGACAGCGTGGTCAAGACGATCACGGCGATCGCCGAGCAGACGAACCTGCTCGCCCTCAACGCGACGATCGAGGCGGCCCGGGCCGGTGAGCTGGGCAAAGGCTTCGCGGTGGTGGCGTCCGAGGTCAAGGACCTCGCCCAGGAGACGGCTAAAGCCACCGAGGACATCTCGCACCGGGTCGAGGCGATCCAGCGGGACGCCAAGGAGGCCGTCGAGTCGATCGCCGGGATCGGCCAGATCATCGGCAACATCAACGACTTCCAGAACACGATCGCGTCGGCGGTCGAGGAGCAGAGCGCCACGACCAAGGGCATGACCGACGACCTGGGGCGGGCTGCGGACGGAACGTCGAACATCAGCTCGCAGCTGGCCGAGGTAGTGAACGTGACGTCGACTACGCGGAACGCGGCGAACGCCACGGAACACGCCGCCACGGACCTGGCGCGGATCTCGACGCAGCTCCAGGACATCATCGGCACGTTCCGCTACTGATCGCGCCTCGCCCCGCCCCACCCCCGCGCCCTGCCCCACCCCCGCGCTCGATCCCGGGCCACGCCCAGCCCCGCGCCCACACCCTCGCCCCCGCTGCGCCACGCCCTCGCGCCCACGCGCCCCGCCGCGCGCCCTCGCCCCGCCCCGCGCCCCGCGCCCCGCGCCCCGCGCCCCGCGCCCCGCGCCCCGCGCCTTGATCATTTTCGCGGACCGGGGCATCGCGATCGGGTCATCGACCGGTACCGTTCCGATTCGTGACCGAGAGCGATGCGAACCACTCCTACCTGGGCGGCCCGAAACGGAAATGGCCCGGCTACGTCGCCCTGGCGGTGACGTTCGGCGCGATCGTGTGGGGACTCTTCTTCTGGCTGCCCCGCCACTTCGGGAACGACGACTTCGAGATGGTCAACGTCGCGGAGGTCCAGGCGGGACACTGCATCTCCGACCTCGACGACGAAACGGCCTACGCGCTGCCGGTGACCGACTGCGCCAAGAGCCACCAGGCCGAGGTATACGCGGTCACCACCCTGCCCGACGGCGCCTACCCCGGCGACGAGGCCGTCAAGCAGCAGTCCGAGAAGTTCTGTGCCGAGGCCTTCGACCAATACGACTCACCGGCCGTCGACGGCTGGAAGACCTGGCAGTACTCCCCGTCGGCCGAATCGTGGCCCGAGGACCACGTGGTCCTCTGCGTGGTCGAAGCCGCCCAGAGCCCGGTCACCGGCTCCGTCGTCGCCGGCACCGAGATCCACACGAAGTAGCCCTCGGCCTTCCTCCGGCCCATGAAGAAGGCGGCCACGGAGAGGACGCCCAGGCCGACCGGGATGCCCGCGCACGGCATCTATGCTGTCGCCGTGTCACCACGCCGGATGATCTATCGCCAACGTGATTGGCAGGGGCTGGCGATCATCGGGC
The DNA here is from genome assembly GCF_019704555.1 of Actinoplanes sp. L3-i22. NCBI lineage: Bacteria > Bacillati > Actinomycetota > Actinomycetes > Micromonosporales > Micromonosporaceae > Actinoplanes > Actinoplanes sp. L3-i22. The sequence continues at coordinate 3,709,058 of NZ_AP024745.1, read as the reverse complement.
TGGCGTTGGGGCTCATTCCGGTCGTGACCTGGCTGACCTGGCCGGCCAGTTCGGCGACGTTCTCGCTGATGCTGGTCGCGCTGGCCGTTGCGGTCTATCTGGGCGGACCCGGCACCAGCGTGGTCGTGACCCCGGACGCCGTGGTGATCCGCAACTTCTTCCGCAGCTGGCGAGTCGCACGCAGCCTGGTCATTCCGCGCGACCCGCACCACGACGAGTTGGACACGTCGCTGCCGATCAAGGGCTACCCGTCCGTGGACATCGCCGCCTTCCACACCACGTTCAATCACCAGCCGATGCGCGAGGGCCCATGGTGGCTGGTGGAGGCGCTCCAGCAGGTGGGCGCCCTCCCCGACGACGGCCTGCACGTCCGCCGGATCCGCTGGCTCAACGTCGCCCTCGCCCTCGGCATCATCGCCGCCTTCGCCTGGGCCCACCCGAACTGACCCACCGCCAACGGCCCGGACCAGTTCCCCAGCCCACACCAACGGCCCGGACCAACTCCCCGGCCCACCACCAACGGCCCGGACCAACTCCCCGGCCCACCACCAACGACTCGGACCAACTCCCCGGCCCACTGCCAACGGCCCGAACCGACTCCCTGCCCGGGCCGGCTCCCCTGCCCACCACCGGTGGCCGGTCTCGCTCGGCAGATCGCCCCGACCTGCGCCCTCGCGAAAGAGGACAGCGCCCCTCACGGAGGACGGATCGCGCCACCCTCCCGAGCGACGGTGCGGTTACGAAGGCCGCGGGCCGGGCGCCGACCCTCGCTGTCACCGCGCCGGGACAGAGTCTCCGCTCAGGAGTGGGATCGGCAGGCGGGCGCTGAGCTCGTCGAACGAGATGCCGAAGGTCTCGCGGACTCGCACGCCCTCGGGCGTGATGACGAAGGTCGCCAGGTCGGTGTAGACGCGGTTGACGCAGCGCAGGCCGGTCAGCGGATAGGTGCAGTCCGGCACGAGCTTCGGCGTGCCGTCCTTCGTGAACAGGGTCATCATCACGTAGACGCTCTTCGCACCGACCGCCAGATCCATCGCGCCGCCGACCGCGGGGATCGCGTCCGGCTCGCCGGTGTGCCAGTTGGCCAGGTCGCCCCGCGCGGAGACCTGGAACGCCCCGAGCACGCAGACGTCCAGGTGGCCGCCGCGCATCATGGCGAACGAGTCGGCGTGGTGGAAATACGCCGAGCCGGGCAGCTCGGTCACCGGCACCTTGCCCGCGTTGATCAGATCCGGGTCGATCTGGTCGCCGGTCGCGGCCGGACCCATGTTGAGCATGCCGTTCTCGGTGTGCAGCACGATGCCCGCGTCGGCCGGTAGATGATCCGCGACCAGGGTCGGCTGGCCGATCCCGAGGTTGACGAACGAGCCGGCCTCGATGTCCCGGGCCACCAGCGCGGCCATCTCGTGTTTGTTCAGGCTCATACCGCCACCACCCGGTCGACGTAGATGCTCGGGGTCACGATCGCTTCCGGGTCCAGTGCGCCGGTGTCGACCACCTCGCTGACCTGGGCGATCACGAGCCGGCCGGCGGTGGCCATCACCGGGCCGAAGTTGCGGGCGGTCTTGCGGTAGACCAGGTTGCCCATCCGGTCCGACCGGTGCGCGCCGATCAGTGCGACGTCCCCCTTGATCGGGAACTCCAGAACGTAGGTCCGGCCGTCGATCTCGCGAGTCTCCTTGCCCTCGGCGAGCGGCGTGCCGACCGCGGTCGGGCTGTAGAACGCGCCGATGCCGGCCCCGGCGGCCCGCATCCGCTCGGCGAGGTTGCCCTGCGGCACGACCTCCAGCTCGATCTTGCCGGACCGGTAGAGCCCGTCGAAGACCCACGAGTCGGACTGCCGGGGGAACGAGCAGATCACCTTGCGGACGCGGCCTTTCGCCAGCAGCGCGGCGAGCCCGGTGTCACCGTTGCCGGCGTTGTTGGACACCACGGTCAGGTCGGTGGCGCCCTGCTCGATCAGCGCGTCGATGAGCTGCACCGGCATCCCGGCCAGCCCGAACCCGCCGATCAGGACGGTCGAGCCGTCCGCGATCCCGGCGACGGCCTCCGTCGTACTGTCGCAGATCTTGACGGCGCTCATGCCACGTTCTCCAGGACGACGGCGAGGGCCTGACCGACGCCGATACAGATGGCGGCGACGCCGTAACGGCCGCCGGACTCCTTGAGCCGCGCGGCGAGCGTGCCGAGGATGCGGCCGCCGGACGCGCCGAGCGGGTGGCCGATGGCGATCGCGCCGCCCTTGGCGTTCACGATCTCCGGGTCGATGTCCCAGGCGTCGACGCAGGCGAGGGACTGCACCGCGAACGCCTCGTTGAGCTCGACCGCGGAGACGTCGGCCCAGGTGATGCCGGCGCGGGCGAGCGCCCGGTCGGCGGCCTCGACCGGCGCGTAACCGAACATCACCGGGTCGACCGCGGACACCCCGCGGCCGGCGACCCGGGCGATCGGGGCTGATCCGATCCGGTCAGCGGCCGCCTCGGAGCCGAGCAGGACCGCGGACGCGCCGTCGTTCAACGGGGACGCGTTGCCGGCCGTGATCGTGCCGTCCGGGCGGAACGACGGCTTGAGCTTGGCCAGTTTCCCGGCGGTGCTGTCCGGCCGGAGGCCCTCGTCCCGGACCAGGTCGCCGACGGCAACGGTCAGATCGTCGTAGAAGCCGGCATCCCACGCCGCGGCAGCGAGGACGTGCGATCGGGCGGCGAACGCGTCCTGCCGCTCGCGGGAGATCCCGAACTTCTCCCCGAGCAGCTCGTTGCACTCGCCCAGCGAGATCGTCCACTCCTTCGGCATGTTGTCGTTGACCAGCCGCCAGCCGAGCGTGGTCGACACGGCGGTCACGTTCCCCACCGGGAACGCCTTCGACGGTTTCGGCAGCACCCACGGGGCGCGGGTCATCGACTCGACGCCGCCGACCAGCACCACGTCGGCGTCACCGGTCTCGATCGCCCGGGAGCCGATGATCGCGGCGTCCAGCGACGAGCCGCAGAGCCGGTTGACCGTGGTGGCCGGAACCGAGACGGGGAGGCCGGCGAGGAGCACGGCCATCCGGCCGACGTTACGGTTGTCCTCGCCGGCCTGGTTCGCACAGCCCCACACGACGTCGCCGATCGCGGCCGGATCCAGGTCGGGGGTCTTTCTCAGCACGCCTTGGACGGCGGCGGCGGCCAGATCGTCCGGACGGCTCTCGGCGAGGGCCCCGTTGAATCGCCCGAACGGCGTCCGGGTCGCGGCGAAGAGGTACGCGGAAGTCATGCCACCAACCTAGGCCGACCACACCGATCGTGGCCAATACTGAATAAAGCTCGATTGATAACGTGGATGCATGGAACTGAGGCACCTGCGCTCGTTCGTGGCGCTCGCCGAGGAGCGGCACTTCGGCCGGGCCGCCGAGCGCCTGCACCTCGCCCAACCGGCATTGTCGCAGCAGGTCAAGCAGCTGGAGCGGGAGTTCGGCGTGGAGCTGGTCAGCCGCACCACGCGGCGGGTCGAGCTGACCGGGGCGGGTCTGCGCTTCGCCGAGCACGCCCGCGCGGTGCTCGGCTCGGTCGAGCGCGCCGCCACCGACATGTCCCTGGTCGCGTCCGGGCACGCCGGGCGGGTGTCGGTCGGCTTCATCGGCACCGCGACCTACGACCTGCTCCCCCAGGCCGCCCGGGAGGTGCGCCGGCTGCTGCCGGACGTCCGCCTGGAGCTGCACGGCGAGTCGCTCAGCCCGGCGCTGCTGGACGGTCTGCTGGACGGCACGTACGACCTGGTGGTCCTGCGTCCCGACGGCGTCGTCCGGCCGGAGCTCGACGTCCGCGTGCTGCGCACCGAGCGGCTGATCGCGGTCCTGCCCGACTGGCACGACCTGGCCGACCGGGCGAGCATCGACCTGGCCGAGCTGGCCGGCGACCCGTTCGTGACGCACTTCTCCGGGCACCGCTCGTCGATGCACGAGCACGTGCTGGCCGCGTGCGCCGCCGCGGGCTTCCAACCGTCGTCGATCATGGAGGTCGGCGAGACCGCGACGCTGGTCGTCTTCGTCGCCGCCGGGCTCGGCGTCGCCCTGGTCCCGGAGGCGGTCCGCAGCCTCGACCTGGAGGGTGTCGAATACGTCCCGATCAACCAGGCGCCGACGATCGACCTGGCGATCGCGACCCGGGCCGCGGAGAGCTCGCCGGCGGTTCGTCAGGTGGCCGACATCGTCGTACGCTGCTCGTCGTGACCCCGCCCCGGCGGCTGGTCCGGTTCAGCACCGCCGGCCTGCCCACCGCCCGGCGCATCGAGCTGTGGGAGGACCACAACCGGGATGCGCTGATCGGTCTGCGCTGCCACATGCTCGGCGAGGAGCCGTTCGACGGGACCGAGCTGAACCTGCGGCTCGACCGGGTCCAGCTAGCCCGGGTGCGGGGGAACTCGCACGTCGTCGAGCGGCCGGCCGAGGTGATCCGGACCAGCCCGGCCGACGCGATCGCGGTCTACCTGGCGGTTCGGGGCGAGGCGTTCTTCTATCACGACGACGGCGTGGTCACGCTGCGGCCGGGGCAGGTGCTGGTCTGCGACGCGGACCGGCCGTTCATGCGCGGCTTCTCGCGGGGGCTGGAGGAGCTGGCGATCAAGGTGCCGCGCGAGACGTTCCGCGAGGTGACCGGGCTGGACGAGCTGCGCGCTCCGGTGGTCGCCCCGGCCGCGCGCACGCTGAGCGCACTGGTCGACCGCGCCGTGCGAGCTGATCAGAATCAGCCGGCGGTCGACGAGGAGACCCTGCTGCACCTGGTCGCCGCGCTGCTCGGGCGGACCCCGGCCGACCCGGGCCGGGTGCACCTGGCCAACGCTCGCGCCTTCATCGAGGACCATCTGACCGATCCCGGTCTGAACGCGGCACGGGTCGCCACCGGGATCGGGATCAGCGAGCGGCATCTGTCCCGGGCCTTCGCCGCGACGGACACCAGCCTTCCGCAGTACGTGCTGGCCCGGCGCCTGGATCGGGCTCGCGCGCTGCTGCTCTCGGCACCGGGCACGAGCGTCGCGGAGGCGGCCGCGCGGTGCGGATTCGGTTCGGCGACCTACTTCTCGCAGGCGTTCCGGGCGCGGTTCGGGATCAGGGCCGCGGACGTACGTCGTACGCCGCAATCTTTTTGATTTTGAAGTTCCGCCACGCTTTCTGATTTCCGCCGTGTTTCCTCCCGAGGGCTTGCTCTGCCCCTGGGGCAGACCTCCAGACTGGCCCGGACCGCAGCTGTGGAGGAGGCAGGACCATGGTGGTGACCACCGATGTTCTCGTCGTGGGATCGGGCCCGGCCGGCGCGGGCGCGGCATTGCTGCTGTCCACGCTCGGCATCCCGAACCTCATGATCACCAAGTACCGCTGGACGGCGAACACCCCCCGCGCGCACATCACCAACCAGCGCGCGATGGAGGTGTTCCGCGACGCCGGCATCGAGGAGCAGGTGCTCGCCGACGCCACGCCGCACCATCTGATGGGCGACACCGTCTTCTGCACCGCGATCGCCGGTGAGGAGATCGGCCGGATCCTGACCTGGGGCACCCACCCGGGCCGGCACGGCGACTACGAGCTGGCCTCCCCCTGCCTGCCGGTCGACATCCCGCAGACCTACCTCGAGCCGATCCTGGTCCGCAACGCGACCGAGCGCGGCACCCGGACCCTGTTCTCCACCGAATACCTGCGCCACCACCAGGACGAGGACGGCGTCGACGTCGAGGTGCGCGACCGGGTCACCGGCCAGGAGTACACGATCCGAGCGAAATACCTGATCGGCGCGGATGGCGCACGCTCCCAGGTCGCCGAGGATCTCGGGCTGCCGATGGCCGGTGCAATGGACATCGCCGGTTCGATGAACATCAATTTCAAAGCAGACCTTTCGCCGTACGTGGGTAATCGGCCTTCCGTCCTCTACTGGGTCATCCAGCCCGGTTCGAACGTCGGTGGCATCGGCGCGGGGCTGGTCCGGATGGTCCGCCCGTGGAACGAGTGGCTGGTCGTGTGGGGGTACGACATCAACCAGCCGGCCCCGGTCGTCGACGACGCCGCCGCGGTCGCGATCGTCCGCAGCCTGCTCGGCCTGCCCGATCTGGACGTGGAGATCACCGGCACGTCGTTGTGGGGCAACAACGAGATGTATGCCGAGCGTCTGCACCACGGGCGGGTGTTCTGCGCCGGCGACGCCGTGCACCGGCACCCGCCGTCCAACGGTCTCGGGTCGAACACGTCGATCCAGGACTCCTACAACCTGGCCTGGAAACTCGCCGCCGTGCTGCGCGGGCAGGCCGATCCGGGGCTGCTCGACACGTACACCACCGAGCGGGCCCCGGTGGCCGAGCAGATCGTCCTGCGCGCCAACCGGTCGAGCCGCGAGTTCGTCCAGTTCTTCGAGGTGCTCGGCCTGCTCGACGCGAAGGACGAGGCGGAGATGGCCGCCCGCATCGAGGAGCGCAAGGCGGACACCCCGGCCGGCGCCGCCAAACGGGCCGCCCTGGTGTCCGCGATGGAGCTCAAGCACTACGAGTTCAACGCGCACGGGGTCGAGCTCGGCCAGTTCTACACGTCCGCGGCGGTCGTCCCGGACGGTTCGGCCCGGCCCGCGCCGGTGCGGGACCCGGAGCTGTACTACCAGCCGTCGACGGTGCCCGGCTCCCGGCTGCCGCACGTCTGGGTCGGCGACTCCCGGAACCGGGTCTCCACCCTCGACCTGGCCCCGATGACCCGGTTCACCCTGCTCACCGGCATCGCCGGCGGCACCTGGGCGGAGGCCGCCGAGAAGGTCGCGGCCGAGTTCGGGATCGGCCTGGAGGCGATCGTGATCGGGCCGGGCCGGGCGGTCACCGATCTGTACTACGACTGGGCGCGCGTCCGGGAGGTCGAGGAGGATGGAGCGATCCTGGTCCGCCCGGACAAGCACATCGGCTGGCGCTCGATGAGCCTGCCCGGCGACCCCCACCGGGCCTTGCGCGGCGCAATGGCCACGATCCTCGGGCGAACCTCATGAACTTCACCCACGAGACCCTGCCGCAGCGCGTGGTCTTCGCCTCCCACCAGGCGTTCCAGCGCCTCCCCGAGGAGGTCGCCCGGCTCGGCCGGCGACCACTGGTGATCACCACCCGGGCAGCCGACGTGCTGCCCGGCGCGACCCACCACCGCGAGGTGGCGATGCACGTGCCGATCGAGGTCGCCGAGCGGGCCCGCAAGGCCGCCGACGGCCACGACGTGCTGGTCAGCGTCGGTGGCGGGTCGACCACCGGGCTGGCCAAGGCGGTCGCGCTGACCACCGGGCTGCCGATCGTCGCGGTGCCCACCACGTTCGCCGGCTCGGAGGCCACCAACGTGTGGGGCCTGACCGAGAACGGCCGCAAGACCACCGGCTCCGACCCGCGGGTGCTGCCGCGGACCGTCCTCTACGACGCCGCGCTGACCCTGACGCTGCCGGCGGAGCTCGCCGCCGCGTCCGGGCTGAACGCGCTCGCGCACTGCGTCGACTCGATGTGGGCGCCACGGGCCGACCCGATCAACCTGGCACTCGCCCTCGAAGGCATCCGGGCGTTGCGCGACGGGTTGCGCCGGCCCGACCTCGACGGCCGGGAGCAGACGGTCTACGGCGCCCACCTGGCCGCGGTCGCGTTCGCGTCGGCCGGCTCAGGACTCCATCACAAGATCTGCCATGTGCTCGGCGGGATGTTCAACCTTCCGCACGCACAGACGCACGCGACGGTCCTGCCGTATGTGATGGCGCTGAACGCCCCGGGGGTCTCCGCCCGCATCGCGGCGACGCTGGACGGCCTGCGCGACGAGATCGGCGCCCCGCGCGCGTTGCGCGACTACGGATTCCGGGAGACCGACGTCCCGGCCGCCGTCGAGGCGATCCTGCCGGTGGTGCCGGCCGGCAACCCGGTCCCGGTCACCGCCGAGAACCTGACCGAACTGCTGCACCGAGCCTGGGCCGGGGAGGAACTGAGATGAGCGCTGAACAGCAGGCTCGCGAGGAGCAGCTGATCGAACGGGTCACCGCGTCCTTCGACGGGACGCCCGATCCGCGGCTGAAGGAGATCATGCGGGCGCTCACCCGGCACCTGCACGCCTTCGTCCGCGACGTGCGGCTGACCGAGGCGGAGTGGCAGCAGGCGATCGCGTTCCTCACCGCGACCGGGCACCTCACCGACGACCGCAGGCAGGAGTTCATCCTGCTCTCCGACGTGCTCGGCGCGTCCATGCAGACCGTGACGGTGAACAACGAGGCCTACCGGGACGCCACCGAGGCGACCGTGTTCGGGCCGTTCTTCGTCGAGGGCTCGCCCGCGATCGAGCATGGTGGGGACATCGCCGGCGGGGCACCCGGGGAGCCGTGCTGGGTGGAGGGCGTGGTCACCGACACCGACGGCAAGCCGGTGCCCGGGGCGCGGATCGAGGTGTGGGAGGCGGACGACGACGGCTTCTACGACGTGCAGTACGGGGACGACCGGGTCGCCGCCCGCGGTCATCTGCACACCGGCGCGGACGGGGCGTACCGGTTCTGGGCGATCGTGCCCACGCCCTACCCGATCCCGCACGACGGGCCGGTCGGCAAGCTGCTCGACGCCACCGGGCGCTCCCCGATGCGCGCGTCCCACCTGCACTTCATGGTCGAGGCGGCGGGCCTTCGGACGCTTGTCACGCACATCTTCGTCCGGGGCGACGAACTGCTCGACCGGGACAGCGTCTTCGGCGTCCGCGACTCCCTGGTCAAGGACTTCGAACGGCAGGCGCCCGGCACCCCGACGCCGGACGGCCGCGACCTGGGCGACCGCCCGTGGACCCGGGTCCGCTTCGACATCGTCCTGGCCCCGGAAACGCGTTTCGGCTGATCCGGTCACGGGTGGCGGGGAGAATTCGTCCGCGTGCGCCCCTTTGCCGCGGTGATCGCTGTCTACGGCGTCGCGCTGGTAGTCGTGGGCGCCGCGATCAGGACGGACGCGACTGTGTTTCGGCACGGCGCCGAGGCCATGACGTTCCTGATCCTGGCGATGTTCGCCGCGATGCCGGTTCACCCGGCGCCCCGGCTCCGGCGCGGCGCGCTGGTGGCGTTCTGCCTGCTGCTGGCCGTGGCTGTCCTGATCGATCTGATCGCCGAGTGGACTCCGGTGCCCGATCTTTGGAGCGCGGGCGGCTGCGGGAACCGGTCGGCCGAGGTCTGGGACTACCGGCGCGGTCAGCTGTACTACGGCTGGGCGGCCGAAGCCGTGCGCTTTCTCGCCCTGGTGTGTGCGACGACGGCGGTGCGGCTCCTCCCCCGAGCTGCGGGGGTACGCCTCCGGCTCTGGCACGTCGTTCTCGGTGTGGTCCTCGTTCCGCTGATCCTGACCGGCCTTTTCCCCGATTACCCGGGGGTCGCCGCGCCGGCTCCGCTCATCGTCACCGCACCGGGCATGCTGACCTTGGTGACCGCGGCGGTATCGGTCGTCCTCGCGATGACCCGCACCAGCGGCCGCCCGGTGGAGAACGTCCTGCTCATCGCCGGCGCCATGCTGCTGGTGTTCGCCGTGGTGCCCGCGGTGGACAATCTGGCCGGTCTCGACCGGCAGACCCAGTTCCTGAAACCGTTCCAGGACCTGGACATGAGCTGCGGCTCCTACAACGTCACGAGTCCGCCGCCCTCGATGCTCGCGGTGGCCACAGCCGTCCTGCTGCTGACCGGACCGGCCATGATCACCTGGTCGGCGCTGCGGCCACGGCCATGGGCCAGGCCAGACATGTGATCGGCCTGAGCCCACCGCCCGCAACTCGACCGGTCGGTGCGTCGGGCGGGTGCGGTCGTCGGCGGTGGTGAGCAGGGCGGCGGGACGCATGGTGCGGGGCGGAGTTCATGGGAGAGGTTCATGTCTCGACCGTCCGCCTCACATCGTTCGATCGACTACGGTTACACGCTGTATCGGAGATCCCAGCGCGGCGTTTGCGGGAGCCCAGGGCCGATGCGCGCCTGGGGTATCGACCGAAACGTATCCGCCGGGCCGCGACGGATGCCGGCCCTGCTGGCAGGGGCAGAGCACGGCGGGTGGCCGGCGCTGCTGGTGTGGGCTGACCGGCGAGGCGGGCTCTGATCGCGCGCTAATCTGGGGGACGGTTCCGGAGGACGGAGAGTGCCGGTGTCTATGGACGACGACGTTTCGGGGTTACGGCCCTGATGCGGCCACCGACGTGCGCGTGTGATGGCGCCGTCCGCGTGGTCTCTGTCGTCATTCCCTGATCAGGGACACCTTCGTACCTCTAAGGCCTTTTGATGTCTCTCATTTGCACCAATCTGTCGTTTTCCTGGCCGGATGACACTCCGGTTTTCGATGATCTGTCGGTGTCCGTGCCCGATGGGCGCGCTGGGCTGGTCGCCGCGAACGGGGCCGGGAAGAGCACGCTGCTGCGGCTGATCACCGGGGAGTTGCGGCCGGGCGGGGGCAGCGTCGTCGTCGACGGGGTGCTCGGGTATCTGCCGCAGCATCTGCCGTTTCTGGCCGGGCAGACGGTCGGCGAGGTGCTCGGGGTCGGGGCGGTCATCGCCGCGCTGCATGCCATCGAGTCCGGGGATGCCGCCGAGGAGCATTTCGCCGCGGTCGGCAACGACTGGGACGTGGAGGAGCGGACCCGCGCCGAGCTGGAGCGGCTCGGGCTCGGCGGGATCGGGCTGGATCGGCCGCTCGGCACGCTCAGCGGCGGCCAGGTGGTCTCCCTCGGACTCGCCGCCCAGCTGCTCAAACGGCCGGACGTGCTGCTGCTCGACGAGCCGACCAACAACCTCGACGGGGCGGCCCGCGAGCGGCTGACCGACGTGCTGCGGAGCTGGACCGGATGCCTGCTGGTGGTCAGCCACGACCGGGCGCTGCTCGACGAGATGGATCGGATCGCGGCGCTGGAGCACGGCGAGATCCGATGGTACGGCGGGAACTTCAGCGCGTTCGACGAGGCGCGGAGCCAGGCGCGGGACGTCGCCGAGCGCCAGGTCCGCAACGCCGAGCAGGATCTCAAGCGGCAGAAGCGGGAGATGCAGCAGGCCCGGGAGCGGGCGGCGCGCCGGGCCTCGAACGCGTCGCGGAATCTCGCGGACGCCGGGCTGGCCCGGATCGTGGCCGGTGGGCTCAAGCGGGACGCGCAGGTGTCCGCGGCGCGCTCGAACGAGGTGCACGCGAACCGGGTCGGGGACGCCCGGACGCGGCTCGACCAGGCGTCGCGGGCCGCCCGGCAGGACGACCGGATCGCCATCGAGTTGCCGGGGACCGCGGTTCCGGCTGGGCGCACGGTTTTTCACGGGGAGAAGCTGCGGATTTCGTACGGAAGCAATCGGGTCCTGAATGATGTTGATCTTGATGTTCGCGGGCCCGAGCGGATCGCGCTGACCGGCCCGAACGGCGCCGGGAAGTCCACGCTGATGCGCCTGATCAGCGGGGATCGGGAGCCGGACGCCGGGGTGGCGACGCGCGCCGACGGGCGGGTGGCCTACCTGTCGCAGCGGCTCGACCTGCTCGACCCGGCCCGGACCGTCGCCGGGAACCTGGCCGCGTGGGCGCCCGACCTGCCGGACGCCGAGCGGATGAACCTGCTGGCACGGTTCCTGTTCCGGGGCGCGCGGGCGCATCTGCCGGTCGGGGTGCTCAGCGGCGGCGAGCGGTTGCGGGCGACCCTGGCATGCGTGCTGTTCGGCGCGCCGGCGCCGCAGTTGTTGCTGCTCGACGAGCCGACCAACAACCTCGACCTGGACAGCGTGGGGCAGCTGGAGGCGGCGCTCGGGGCCTATCGGGGAGCGTTCGTCGTGGTCAGCCACGATGCGCGGTTCCTGGCGGAGATCGGGATCACGCGCCGGCTGCACCTGGCCGACGGGCAACTGACCGAGTGATCTTTACTGGCGAGTCGTACCTCAGGAGGTTGTCGTGGTTGTCGATCTGCCCACCCCGAGCGTGATCGTGGACGGGGGCGTGCTCGACCGGAATCTGCGGGCGATGGCGTCGAGCGCCGCCGCCCGCGGGTTCGCGCTGCGGCCGCACGCCAAGACGCACAAGTGCGTGGAGATCGCCCGGCGGCAGGTCGAGCTCGGCGCGGCCGGGCTGACCGTGGCCACCGTGGCCGAGGCCGAGGTCTTCGCCGCGGCCGGGCTCGACGACCTGTTCATCGCGTATCCGGTCTGGCCCTCGCCGCAGCGGGCCGCCCGGCTGCGGGAGCTCGCGTCGCGGGTGGCGCTGCGGGTCGGGATCGACTCGGCGGAGAGCGCCGCGGCGCTGGGCGCGGCGGTGCCCGGCCTGGAGGTGCTGGTCGAGGTGGACAGCGGGCATCATCGCAGCGGCGTGGCGCCGGCAGCGGCCGGTGATCTTGCCGCAAAGGCAGAAAAAGCAGGCTTGCGCGTACGGGGGGTCTTCACGTTCCCCGGTCACGCCTACGGTCCCGGTCGTCAGCGGCCGGTCGCGGGTGAAGAGGAGTCCGCGCTGACCGAGGCCGCGGCCGCGGTGACCGCGGCGGGCCTGGACGCCGGCGTCCGCAGCGGCGGCTCCACCCCGACCGCCGCGCTGACCGGCCCGGGCGTGGTGACCGAGATGCGGCCCGGGGTCTACCTGTTCGGCGACGCGCAGCAGGTCGAGCTGGGCACGTGCGGGTGGGCGGACGTGGCGCTGACCGTCACGGCGACGGTGGTCAGCCGGTCCGGGAACCGGATCATCGTGGACGCCGGGAGCAAGGTGCTCGGGGCCGACCAGCAGGCGTGGGCGACCGGGTTCGGGCGGCTGATCGATCAGCCGGAGGCGCGGATCGTCGCGCTGTCCGAGCACCACGCCACGGTCGTTGTGCCCGAGGGGGCCGCGGTGCCGGGGCTCGGCGAGGTCCTGCGGGTGGTGCCCAACCACGTGTGTACGACCGTGAACCTCGCCGACGAGCTGGTCGTGGTGTCCGCGGGCCAGGAGGTGGACCGCTGGCGGGTGGCCGCTCGGAACGCCAACACCTGAGCCGGCGGGGTCAGCCGCTGAGCAGGTCCCTGGACGCCGCCTCGATCAGCCAGTCGCGGGTGCGCTCCAGGGACCAGCCGCGGTCCCGGACCAGGGCCGGCCAGGCGCCCGCGCCGAAGTAGAACCACAGGATGTCGTGCGCGTCGTCCCGGCTCAGGCCGGCACGCAGGGTGCCGGACTCGGCCAGGCGGTCGGCGATCACGCCGACCGCCTGCTGATAGCCCCGCAGGATCCGGTCGTGCACGGCGGCGGCGGCCGGCTCGGCGCGGGCCTGCGGGAACAGCTCGACGACGGTGTCCCAGTGCCGGGCGTGGTTCTGCCACGTTCCGTACCCGATCAGGCGGATGATCTCGGCGCCGTCGGAGGTCGCCCGGACCGCCGACGCGGTCTCCGTCGCCGCCGGATCCTCCATGATCGGCATCAGCAGCGCGGCCAGGATGTCCGCCTTACCGCCGGCGCTGGTGTAGACGGTCGGCACCGCGACGCCGGCGGCCCGGGCGATCTTCGGAACCGTGGTCTCCGCGTAGCCGTCCCGCACGAACAGCTCGCGGGCGGCGGCCAGGATCTCGGCACGGGTCGCGGCCGCGGCGTCGGCTCGCCGCGGCGAGTTGTACCGGTTCGCTGCCACGATCACGGATCGTAGCGGTCGTACCGGCGGCTTCCCTCATTCCACCGGCGCGGCCTTCAGCGCGGCCAGCTCGGTGAGCGTGCCGTCCCGGCGGGCCTTGCGGATGCCCTGCTTGGCCATCACGCCGTTGACGAACGTCTGGACGGTCTTGACCGGCGGGGCGACGAAGCCGGCCGCGGTGTGCGGGGCGTAGACCGCGGCGCCGCCGGTGACCTCCAGCCAGCCGGTGGCCCAGCGGGTGGCCAGGCCGATCGCCTGTGGGCCGAACGAGTGCGCGGCGAGACCGGCTCGGCGGCCGCCCTCCGGGAGCAGGCCGGCCGGCGCCTCCAGGTGCAGGCCGCGCTCGTCCCGGGCGGTGACCCGGACCGGCACGACCACCGGGAAACCGTCCGCGCCGCGGAACGCGACCAGCTGGTGCGGGAGCTGGTGGATCTGCTTGTGGAACCTGGCGGTGTCGACCCGGGGCGCGGTGCCCCGGGCCGGCGGCTGCTGCGCGGCCGGGCTCGCCGCCGGCCAGGGCTCGCCGGTGACCTGGCGGGCGCCGCTGCCGTCCAGGGCCGGCCAGGACGCGACCCGGCGGACCGCGATGTCGATGACGACGCGCTGCTGGTGGTACTCCCGGAGCAGCCAGTCCCAGATCGGGCCGGTCGGGGCGGGGCCGAGGAAGCGGTCCATGTCCGGCTGGATCGCGGCGAGCCGGGCCGGGGACGGCTCCAGCGGGACCGTGGCCAGGCCCTGGGCCAGCACGAAGTCGTCGCCGGTGGCGAAGCCGTGGTCGCGGGTGTGGTACGCCATCGCCACCCGGGGGTCGCGCAGCAGGTGGCGCAGTTTGCGGTTGAACGCCAGGGACGTGGTCACCGAGAGCTCGCCGGCCGGGCGGTGCACTCCGCCGGTCGGGGAGACCGGGATCGCGATCGCGCCGCCGGCCGGGGTGGTGTACGCGAAGATCGTGACGAGGTCCCCCGCGAAGGCGTCCTGCGCGGCATCGTTCCATTCAACAACGTTCGACATGGTGAAGTTTATAGGCCACTATAATCAATATTTGCCAATCGAGCGAACTTCATCACAACACTGAACCCGGCCCCGAGGGGGCGGAAGACGCGGCTGGGCCGGGACCACGGATCGGATCGCGTGGGTCCTTTGAAACCGCAGCCACCCGCGGACGTCGCCCTGTAGGGCCTCGCGTTTTTGGGCGCCCCGCGCCCTGCGAGGACCGGAAGGGTCCCCGCGGGAGCGACGATCAGTTATTGGCCGCAGCCGAGGCAAGAAAGAATTTGATCTTCTCCGGGCTGAAGGGATTCCCTCCGATGGGACGACTCCACCCATTGGCGGATGGGGGGCGGCGGCGCGGGGCGGTCCGGGCCGGCGGCCGCGGCGACCACGGCGTCGGCGACGGACATCTCGTCGTCGCAGGCCGAGGCGAAGGCGAGGCCGAACGCCGCGGCTACGGCGAACGGCGCGATCCGGGCGGTGATCACGATGGAACCCCTCTCAGGCGACCGCTGCGCGCAGGGAGTGCAGCGGGTAGTCCGTTCAACCTGCTCCGTCCGGGGCGCCCGGCGCCCCAGGGCGGCGCACTGGTCGCGAACCCTGGTGTCCCCCGGGCCAGGGCCGGACCCTGGTCCCGCACCCGGGGGCCGCGGGCGACAGTGGGCCGGTGGGACCACCGCCGGGAAGGGGAGACAGCATGAGTGAGCCGAAGGTCTGGCTGGTGACCGGGAGTGACCGGGCACCCGGCCGGGCCGTCGTGGTGGCGGCCGCCGAGTCCGGCGCCCGGGTGATGGCCGCCGCGCGCCGGCCGGACGAGCTGAAAGACCTGGTCGCGGCGTTTCCGGGGCGGGTCGAGGCGGTCGCGCTGGACGTCACCAACCCCGCCGCGGCGCGACGGGCGGTCCGGGACACGGTCGACGCGTTCGGGCGCCTGGACGTGGTGGTCACCGGCGCGCCGGCCGAGGACGCGGACCGACTCCGGGCCGAGGACGCGGACAGCCTGCGGGCCGGGGATGCGGACGGCCTGCGGGCCGAGATCGAGGCGGACCTGTTCGGCGTTGTGCACGTCACCGAGGCCGCGCTGCCGGTCCTGCGGGCCGGCACGTTCGTGCAGGTCTCCGCCGGTGACCGGCGGACCGGCGGGATCGCGGCGGAGGGCTTCCTGGAGGTGCGGGTCGCGCCGCTCGGCATCCGGGTGATCCTCGTGGAGCTGGGTGAGTGCGAGCCGGTGCGGGCGGCCGAGGCGATCGTGCGGGTGGTGGCGGCCGACGACCCGCCGCGCCGGTTGCCGCTGGGCGCGGACGCGCTCGCGGCGGCACTGTCGGCCGGCGCGGACCGGATCGCCGAGGCGCGGAAGTGGGCCGAGCTGAGCCGACGCCGCGGAAGCGGGCCGAGCTGAACCGGCGCCACGGAAATGGGCCGAGCTGAGCACGGAAAAGCCGGCCCGGGGCGTTCCGGGCCGGCTCTCGTGGCGGGTTGCTCAGGACTCCAGGCCGGCGGCCCGGGCCATGAACTGGGCGTACCAGGCCGGCCAGTTCTCGTCGTACTTGCCGTCGAGCACCTCGGCCTCGTGCTTGCCGTGCGCGATCGCCGCGTCCCGCAGGGCCGCCTCCAGCTCGGCGGCCGAGCCGTAGACGACGTGATCGATCCGGCCCGGGCGGCGCCGGGTGACCTCCTGCAGCGTGAAGACGTTGCCGTCCGGGTCGCTGAAGGTCAGGAACGAGCCGTACGACTGGCGGTCCGGGTGCGGGCCGGCGACCCGGGCGGCCGTGCCGGCGTGGTGGAACACGCCACCCGCGTCGTGGAAGATCTCGCTCGGCTCGGCGCCCCGGGCGACCAGGTCGGCGCGGGCCGCCTCGATGTCGCCGACCACCAGGTGCACGCCGCGCTCGGAGCCCGGGACGGCGTCGGTGACCCCGCTGCCGATGATGATCGACGCGGCCGATCCGGGCGGGGTGAAGTGCACCACCCGGAAGTCGTCGGGGCCCGCGTAGTCCACGTCCTCGCGCCACCCGAGGCCCGCGTAGAAGGCCTTGGCCCGGTCCACGTCCGCAACCGGCAGGACCATGATCTCGACCTGGAAGTCCACCATCGTCAGCTCCTCCGCTGTGTGGATGCCCGGTCGGCATCCACGGATCACTCTGCCGTCGCGGAGGGGGTGGTCGCCCCCGTGTGCGGCCCTGGTCCATGCCCGGGGCGACCCTCGTAGAGGTCCGCGTAGAGCTTCTCGGAACCGGGGACCTTCAGCACGTCGTGCCCGGCTCCCTCGATGCTCTCCAGGGTCAGCGGAATGCCACTCGAGCCGGCCAGACGGGTCGCCACCGCGATCGCGCGGCGGGGGTCGACGACGGTGTCACCCCGGCTGAGGACCATCGCCAGGGTGTCGAGGCGGGCGTTGCGGGGGCGGATCGTGCGGGCGAGCGCCAGGTACTGGGCGACCGCGCGCAGCGAATAGCCGCGGGTGGTGATCCGGTCCGGGAGCAGGCCGCGGCCGTACAGGACGGTCATGGCGTCGATCAGGGCGGCGGGTGCCTGCGCCGGGCTCGGGCGGAAGAACGGGGCCAGCAGCAACAGCCGCCGGACCTCGCTGTCCCGGCGCGTCGCCAGCCGGGCCGCGAGCACCGCGCCACCGGAGATGCCGGCGATGCCCACCTCGTCGCCGAGCGTTTTCACCAGATCAAGAGCTTCTTCGCCGTACGTCGTCAATTGTCTTCGGGTGACCGACCGGTGAGCGTGCGCATCGGGCAGACCGTGCCCCGGCGCCCTGGGGATGAAAACGTTGTAACCGCGCGCGAACAGCTCCGCCCCGAGCCCGGCGAACTGCGACGGGTCGTGCGTGTATCCGTGCAGCAGCAGCACGGCCCGCGCGGTCCGGCCGCCGTGACTGAGCAGGCGGCTCGGTTCTCGCTCCGAAGTGTCCATCATCGGGGGACAACGTACGGGACCGGCCGGAGTTCAGCCCTTGCGGTGATAGACCGGCGTGCTCCGGGCGCGATAGATGCCGTGCCGCAGCTCGGAGACGTAGCCGTCCAGCTCGGGCATGCCCAGCCGGGCCGCCTCGGCCAGCTCCGCCTCCAGGTCGCACGGCACGCGGACGAACTGAACGCCGAACGACGCCGGCTCCGGGGAGTCGAGAACCCCTTCGAGAATCGCGTAGACCGGGGTCGGGTCGTCCATCGAGTTGCCCACGCTGCCGGTGTTGAACAGCGTCCGGCCACCCGGCCCCACCTCGTAGAACGGATCGTGCGTGTCGCCGTAGCCGACGACCGTGGGCGCCGGATTCCGGTCCCCGGTCGCCGCGGTGTTGGCGAACATGCCGGCGAACTGCTCCCCGTCGTGGTCGAAGCTGACCCGGTGGTGCACGCTCGTCGCCGAGGCGTGGAAGAGCCGGATCCGGCGGCCGCTCATCAGCAGGTCGTGGCAGAACGGCAGGGCGCGCAGCCAGTCGCCCTGGCCCGGGCCGAGCTGCGCCAGCCACCAGCGCATCGCCTCGTTGTCGTAGGTCCGCGCCGGGTCGGGCAGGAAGTCGTCCCAGTTCCCGAGGATGTTGACCGGACACCGCTCCCGGCAGCGGTCGATCACCTCCCGGCCGCGCGGCCCCTTCCCGACGAAGTCGCCGAGGTTGTAGATCCGCTCGATCCCCCGGTCCTCGATGTCGCGGAGCACGGCCTCCAGAGCGGTCAGATTCCCGTGGACGTCAGAGATGAGCGCGATGCGATCAAGCCGGGGCACGGCACGACCCTGCACCGGATGGTGTCCGGTTGGCAACCGGGCTGAACTCCGCGTCGTCTCGGGCGGGCCGAAACGGTTCATGCCGCGACGATGACGTGAAAGGACGCCGTACCTCGATGAGCAGTGAACGCTTTCGTGCCCTCGCCCTGTCTTTCCTGCTGACCGTGGGTGTCCTCGCCCCAGCGGTGCCCGCCTCCGCCGACGAACCGGAGGCCGGAACCGCGCCCGTGACGGCCGCCGCCGACGGTGCTCCGACCCTGGCCGGGCGGCTCGCCGCCGTCGCCGGGGCGAAGACCATGAACTACTACCCCTCGGGCGCCGGCTGGTCGGCGATGTGGACCCGGTTCGACGCGGTGCAGGTCGACAGCGACCTGGGCCGGATCGCCGCGCTCGGCGCGGACAGCGTGCGGATCGTGGTGTTCCCCCGGGTGTTCGGCTTCCCCACGCCGCGGCCCGAGTACCTGGACAGGCTCAGCGACTTCATCAGCATCGCGGCGCTGCACGGGCTCGCCGTGAAGCTGACCCTGTTCGACTGGTGGTCGCACTACAAGAGCGTGCGCGGGAGCGTCGACTGGGCGCGGGCCGTGATCGGGCCGTACACCGACGACCCGCGGGTGATCGCGGTCGAGGTGAAGAACGAGATGTCGCCGGAGGACGAGCCGGCCGTGCGCTGGGTCCGGACCGTGATCCCGGCGATCCGCGCGCTCGCGCCGACGATGCCGCTGACCGTGTCGGTCGACGGGCACGCCGGCCCGGACGGGCTGGCCGAGCTGCGCGACGTGCTCGGCGACGTGACGCTGGACTACTACGACTTCCACTTCTACGGCGAGTCCGAGAAGGCGCTCACCGACATCGTGCGGGCCCGCGCCGCGGTCGCGCCGAACCTGATGGTGATCGGCGAGACCGGCCTGAGCACCGGCGTCGGCAGTCCCGGCGAGCAGGCCGCCTACCTGGCCCGGGTCTTCCGGGCGGCGGCGGTCGCCGGGGTCCGCTCGGTGTCGCCGTGGACGCTGACCGACTTCACCGAGGGCTCGATCCCGGCCGGCTCGATGGTGGCGACGCTGCCGGCGCAGTACCAGTTCGGCCTCTACCGCACCGACGGCACCGCCAAGCCGGCCGCCGCCGTGGTCCGGTCCGCCTGGTCCGGCACCGAATCCGCCGAGGACGTGCTGGACCTCAGCTTCGAGCAGGACAACACCGACTCGCCGTGGCGGGACAACTTCCCGGAGGGCGGGGTCGCCCAGCAGACCGACGAGGTCGCGCACGCCGGTTCCCGGTCGGTGCGGTTCTCCGGCACCGGCCGGAGCTCGCGCGGCCTGCCGTCGCTGCGGATCTCCCCGGTCACCCCGGTGGTGGGCGGCCAGACCTGGACGGCGTCGGCGTGGGCCCGCGGCGCGGACGCGACCGGGACCACCGAGATCGCGCTGAGCTGGTTCGACGCCGACGGCCGCTGGATCCGTCAGGACCGGTCGGCGCGGCTGCCCCGGGGCACCACCGACTGGACCCGGCTGACCGTCGAGACGGTCGCGCCGGACGACGCGGCCGGCGTCCAGCTGCACCTGAAGTCCGGCGACAACCTGGGCTCGGTCTGGTTCGACGACGTGCGCATCGACGCGTCCTAACGTTCGTCGTCCCAGGCAACCGCGGAAAGGCGCCAGCCGGCCGCTGTCCGGGCGAACTGCATCGTCTTGGCGCCGCGGCCGGTGTGCTCGGCGCCGTCCCGGGTCCACGACTTCGCGTAGGTGCAGAAGTGCTGGGCGACGTCGCCGTACACCTCGGTGCGGCCGGTGACCTCCCACTCCCGGAAGCCGGTCAGCCCGTCGCCGCTCAGCAGGGCGCGGCGTGGGGCGATGAAGCCTTCCACGTCGTACACCTCAGGCTCTGACCCGCAGGTGCGGACGATGATCGCACCGGGCAGGAAAGCGCGGCGCAGCGCGCCGAGGCGTTCGTCGAGGTCGTCGCCGGAGGCGAAGGCCGCGAAAAAAGTCCGGATCAAAACCGGGATTGAGACGTACGCGTCGAGCCGCCCCGCCAATTCCACCGGCCGGCTCAGCGCGGGCGTGTGACCGCCGTCGATCTCGTCGGGCACCACGCCGAGCCGCTCCCGCGCGACCCGGCGCAGGTAGTCGGGCGGGAACATCCGGTCGTCGCGGCAGATCAGCACCCGGGTGGGCACGTCGGGCCACGCGGTCAGCGGCGACGGCTCGCCCAGCCGGGCCTCGGACTGGGCGCGCCCGTGCCGGCGGGCCTCGGCGGCCAGCTCGGGCGGGACATCCTGGTAGAACCAGTCGTCGAAGTCGCCGTGCACGTCCCAGCCGGTGTGCGACCAGTACTCAGCGGGCGACTCGCCCGGCGCCGGGATCATCGGCGCGACCAGGATCAGCTGGTCGACCGGCACGCGCGCGCAGACCAGCGGCGCGATGAAGCCGCCCAGCGACTGCCCGACGACGACCAGGTCCGTCCGGTCACCGATCGCGGCGACCACGGCGTCGGCGTACTCGACCAGGCCGGCGGTGTCGTCGTCACAGGGCAGGTCCGGCGCGACGACGTCGTGGCCGCGCGCTCGTAGTTCGGCCTCGACGAGGTGCCAGTACCAGCCGACGTCGCCGGCGCCGTGGATCAGGACGAAGGTGCTCATCCACCCATCTTGCCGGGCCGCAGCAGGGTCGCGGCGATCTCCCGGCCCGGCTCGGTCCACGGGGCCGGGCGCATGGTGGCCGGGTCCAGCCGGACGTTCACCCGCTTGCCCTCGGCGTGCACGATCCCGCCGTCGGTGGAGGTGACCCGGAAACCGTAGGTGGCACTGGTCGAGCCCAGGTGGTCGATCCAGAAGTGGACGACGATGTCGCCGGTCCCGGTCACCGGGCGGTGGAAGGTGATCCCGTACTCCCGGACCACGTTGAACGCGTCCGGCGTGGTCGGGCGGCCACCGGAGAACGAGACGCCGTGCTCGTTCCACCACTGGATCACGGCGCGTTCGACCAGCACCGCGTAGCGCGCGTTGTGCAGGACCCCCATCGCGTCCAGGTCGTCGAAGTGCACCGGCATGGGAATGATGGCGCCGGCTTCGGTCACGGTTGTCATGTCAGCTCCGGGAGAGAATCAGGATCAATGGCGACGGTACGGAGGAAGTCGTGCAGCACCCGGCGCGCGTGCCGGAAGCTCGCCGGCGAGGGGCGCATGACCGCGCACACCCCGAGCGACTCGATCAGATACGCCAGCTGTGCCGGATCGGTGCCCGGCCGCAGGTCGGCGCCCTCGGCGGCGACCCGGGTCAGGAACGCCATCCAGTCGGACTGCTCGGTGGCGAGCCGATCCCGGATCACCCCCGGGCGGGCGTTGAACTCGAAGTGCGCGTTGGCGAAGAAGCACCGGCCGGGCAGCGCCCCGGACTCGTAGAACCCGAGCCGGTGGTCGTGCACGGACCACACCTGGCGCACCCCGGCCGGCTCGGCGAGCGCCGGCCGGATGACCCGCTCGGTCCACTGCGCCCGGGCGTGGTCGATCACCGCGAGCTGCAGCGACTCCTTGGAGCGCCAGTGCGCGAACAGGCCGGACTTGCTGACCCCGTGCGCCGCGGCGACCTGGCCGAGCGACAGCCCGTCCAGCCCGTCGACGGTGGCGAGCAGCAGCGCCTGGTCGAGCACCGCGGTGCGGGTGCGTTCGCCGCGGAGCAGCCGGCCGTCCTGGGTCATGCCCTCGACCCTACAAAAAGACCGACCGGTCGTAAAGATTATTGAGGTGAACAGAAAACCCGTCCGGGGCGCGGCCGTCCGGGCGGGCACTGGTCCGCACCGGGCAGCGGGCGTCGGTCACCACCCGGCCGCCGGCCGCCCGGACCGCGTCGACCAGGCCCCGGTCCTCGTCGTGGGTGACCGGCGGAAAGCCGCCCGCAGCGCGGCGAGGCAGGCCGGCAGCCGCGCGCGCTCGTCGTGGGCCGGGACGACGACGGCGATCACCGCAGGCCGGAGCGGCGCGCGACCGAGGCCGGGTCGCGGCTGAAGACCTCCAGGAGGAAGTCCGCCTCCTCGTGCCGGGCCAGCCGGTGCAGGCCCGGGACTCCGGCCAGGGCGGCGTGCACCTCGTCGCCGCCGCGGGCGTGCTCGCCGACCGGCCACCGCCAGTGCACGGCCACCAGGTCGCCACCGGGCTCGAGGGAGCCGGCCGCCCGGGCGAGCAGCGTCGCCAGGTCGGCGTCGTCGAAGTAGTAGCCCAGCTCGGAGAGGACGATCAGGTCGAACGTCTCCTCCGGCCACTCGTCCGGCATCCGCGCGGCCCGCACCCGCACGTGCCGGTCGCCGGCGAGCCGCCCGGCGGTGGTCCGCACCGCCGACTCGACCGCGTCGACCGCGAGCAGGTGGTCGCAGCGGGCGGCCAGCCGTGCGGTCAGCAGGCCGGTGGAGCAGCCCGGCTCGAGCCCGCGCCGGTAGCGCGGCGACGGGAGCGCGTCCACGGTCAGGGCGTGCTTGCGGGCGTCGTACCAGCGGGACTCGAAGCTCCACGGGTCGGGGTCGGCGGCGTACATCCGCTCGAAGTAGGCGATCGGCGTGGTCACGCGAAGATCACCTCGAACGGGCGGGTGAAGCGGGCGACGACGTGCGGCGGCAGGATCGCGGCGTCCGCCTCGGCCGGGCCCAGCGGCACGGTCTGGCTCGGGAAAGCCGCTATCGCGGCGGATTTCGCGGTCCGGGCGGCCGGCGGCAGATCGACCCGCCGGGCCCGGTCCCACGGCACGTCGGGGCTGTCCGGCGACGCCCAGTGCCACGCCCAGATCGGGTATTCGAGCAGCCGGGCGCCGGTCTCGGCACACGCCCGCGCCGCCGCCCGCCCGCTCGCCTCGTGGTCCGGATGCCCGTCCCCGCGCCAGGTGACCAGGCACCACCGGCCCGGGGTGAGCAGCCCGGCCAGCTGCCCGGCCAGGACGTCCTCGTCGATCCCGCCGTCCGGGTGCCCGAGCCGGTGGGTCACCGCCGAGCCGAGCCCGAGCCGGTTCAGCGCATCGGCGGTCTCGGCGCGCCGGATCGCGGCGAGCGCGGCCGGTGTGTGCACGGTCGACCCGGGGTGCGACGCCTCGCCGTCGGTGACCGCGGCCAGGTCGGCCGCGCCGAGCATGGCCATCAGCCCGGCCACGCCGAGGATCTCGTCGTCCGGGTGCGGCGCGACGACCAGCGGCGGGCCGGGCGGGTCGAGCCGGAGCTCGGGCCACTGCCGCATCGCGGTCCAGGTCCGCCACTGCTCCTCGGTGGTGCCGTTCCCGG
This sequence comes from Actinoplanes sp. L3-i22, assembly GCF_019704555.1. Classification (NCBI taxonomy): domain Bacteria; kingdom Bacillati; phylum Actinomycetota; class Actinomycetes; order Micromonosporales; family Micromonosporaceae; genus Actinoplanes; species Actinoplanes sp. L3-i22. The sequence goes on along the minus strand of NZ_AP024745.1, from coordinate 3,685,499 downwards.
CGATCGGTCTCACCACGGTGACTCCTCCGTCGCCAGCAGCCGGCCGAGCTGTTCCAGGTCGCTCTCGGCGTGGCTCTGGCGCAGGTAGACGGTCAGGTCGGCGATCCGCTGCGCGTGGTTGTTGTCGCGGCAGAGCGGCCCGGCGCCGAGCGCCCGGCCGACCCGGTCGATCACCTCGGTCGCGGCGTGCTCGACGGTCGCGCGCACCCGCAGGGCGAGCCGGTGCGCGTCGGCCCCGGGCTCCGCGTCGATCCGGGCCGCCGCCTGGTCGAGGACCGCGCCGGCCGCGACGTCGATCGCGCCGAGGTGCGCCAGCGCGTGCGGGCCGAGCTCCCGGGCGCGGGCCGCGGCGTGCAGGGTGTCGGCGACCGCGAGCGCGCCGCCGTACCAGCAGGCGGCCACGCCGACGCCGCCGTGCCAGAAGCCGGGACGGTCGACGTAGTCGCCGGGGCCGCCGACCGGGCGGGCCGGGACGCCGGTGAAGCGGACCGTCCGGCTGTCACTGCCGGACATCCCGATCGCCGGCCAGGTGCCGTCCAGGGGCTGCGCGTACGGGCCGTCGTTGCGCACCGCGAACAGCCGGATCCCGTCGTCGGCTGCCGCGGTCACCAGCGCGTCGGTGCACCAGGCCGCGCCGGAGCACCACGGGCGGTCGCCGGTGAGGAGCCAGCCCTCGGGGCCGGGCTCGGCCCGTACCGAAGCGGGTGTGGCGGCCCAGACGCCCCAGCGGACCTCGCCCACCGCATGGTCCTGATCGCCGGGAGGACAGGCGTCGCCGAGCTCGGCGCGGATCGCGACGGCGTCGGCGTGCCCCTCGGCGAGCCGGCAGGCGACGAGATCGGCCCGGCCCAGCGCGGTCAGCCCGCGCAGACGTTCGGCGGTCGCCCCGCGGCCGGGCAGGGGCAGATCCGGAAGTTCGATCAACACGGCGAGCGGATACCCCGCGTTTCGCCGGGCAATCACGAACCACCCGTAAGCCTTAAAGAAAACTTAAGGAACCGGCTCGGAAAAACTGTTATTCAGAGGCCGGATCGCGGCCACCAGCACCCCTCTGACCTGCGGAAATGAATTTTTTCTTGACGTATTGAATCAGCTGTGAGAGGTGCGCATAATTCGTCCCGAAGCAATTCTTCGGCAGTTGATTGAGGATTTCGCATGTCTAATGAATCGAGGCACGTCGCTCCGGGGGATCCCCGGCGGCGACGCCGGACCACCCGGGTGATCCTGGGCGCGACCGTGGTCGCGGCGCTCGGGGCGAGCGGCGTCTACATCGCGACCGCGGACGCCGGCGAGGTCACCGTCCCGGGCGCGCTGCAGGCCGAGGCGTTCACCGCCCAGTCCGGCGCCAAGACCGAGAAGACCTCGGACACCGGCGGCGGCAAGAACGTCGGCTGGCTGGCCAACGGCGACTGGTTGAAGTACCAGGGCGTCACCATCGGCGGCGGCACCCTGAGCGCCCGGATCGCCTCGAACAACGCCGACGGCGGCGCGGTCGAGGCACGCCTGGGCAGCCCGGCCGGCCCGCTGCTGGCCACGTTCCCGGTCGCGAAGACCGGCGGCTGGCAGAAGTGGACGACGGTCACCGCCAAGGCCGCCGCCGCGCCGGCCGGCAAGCAGAATCTGTTCCTGGTCATGAAGAGCAAGTCCCGCTCGGACTTCGTCAACCTCAACTACCTGCTGCTGGGGTCGGGCTCCGCTACCCCGACCACGCCGCCGGCCTCCCCCGCCACGACCACCGAGCCGCCGGCCGGCACCCCGTCCGCGACGCCGTCGAGCGCCGCGACCTCAACCCCGCCCGCCGCCACCCCCGGCGGCTGGGTCGACGTCGACCAGGCCGCGTGGGACAAGGCGCTCGCCCAGTACAACGCGGTGGCCTCGAAGCCGGTCCCGGCCGGCATCACCATGGTCCCCGAGTTCCACACCGACTGCTCGGTCTCCGGCGAGACGCCCGACGACCCGATCGTCTTCCCGAACCTGCCCGGCGCGTCCCACCTGCACACGTTCTTCGGCCCGAAGGTCACCGCCAGCAGCACCGGCAAGGACCTGCTCGCCGAGTCGACGACCTGCACGGCGCCCGGCGACAACAGCGCGTACTGGGCGCCGACGCTGCTGAAGAACGGCACCCCGGTCAAGATGAAGAACTTCCGGGCGTACTACGGGGCGAAGATCAAGGACCCGGCGACGGTACGGCCGTTCCCGCCGGGCCTGGTGATGGTCCAGGGTGACCCGAAGAAGCAGGTCGCCACGCCGGCCGGCACCAGCTCGCAGTTCTGGTGCGCGGGCAGCGCCGAGACCGGCCGCAGCGCCGACGGGAACTGGCCGAAGTGTGCGGCCGGCGGCAACCTGATCTACCAGCTGACGTTCCAGGACTGCTGGGACGGCAAGCACGTCGACTCGCCGGACCACAAGTCGCACATGGGTCCGTCGGTCAACGGCGTCTGCAAGGGCGACTTCCCGGTGGCGATCCCGAGCCTGTCGCTGATGCTCGGCTACGACTCGCTCGGCGGGGACGGGCTGGCGCTGTCCTCCGGGATGGCGTCGTCGATCCACGGCGACTTCATGAACGCGTGGGAGCCGGCGAAGATCGGCGCGCTGGTCAAGGTGTGCATCAACGCCGGGGCGAAGTGCGGCTCGACGCCGACCTTCACCGGCGGCTGACCGTCCCGACCCGAGTAGGACCGATGCCCCTGCTGACCAGCAGCAGGGGCATCACCTGTCATGTTCCGCATGTATGCAAGGAGCCACCGTGCGACTGATCGCGATCGCGGCCGCGGCGCTGATGCTGGCCGGCTGCGCCGAGCCGACGCCAACCGCGGCCGTCGCGACCACGACCGCCACCGCGACGGAGCCGGCGTTCGGCGGCACCGACCTGGCCTGGATCGAGGTCGCCCTGGCCCTCGACGAGCAGCTCCTCCCCCTGCTCGACGCGATCCCGGCGCACACCGCGACCCCCGCAGTCACCTCGCTCGCCGCCCAGGTGCGCACCCTCACCGACGCCGAGCTGCCCCAACTGCGCGCCCTGCACGACCGGGCCGGCCTCCCGGCCGACAATCCGCACGTGGGCATGCCGATGCCGGGCATGGTCACCGCGGAAGAACTGAAAACCATGACAGCCCTTCCCGGTACGGCCTTCGACCGCGCTGCCCTCGACAAGCTCCGCGAGGGCATCACCCAGTCGATCGCCCTGGCCCGCGGCGAACAGGACCACGGCGCCGACCAGGCCACCCGAACCCTGGCCGGCACCGTCCTCACCACCCGTTCAGCACTCCCCGTGGGATGACCCTCAGGGCGCGGTGAGCGGAGCCGTCAGCCCGTCCCCCGACGTCCGCGGCGCCAGCCGGCTCCCCGCCGGAACCACCGCCGGGAACCCCAGGATCGCCAGCCGCCCGTTGACCCCGTTCCCCGCCTCGCAGTCCTCGGTGCAGTTGGTCGGCGGGTTGGCCACCTCGGTGGCGTCCTCCCCGGTCACCATCCCCATCCGCCCACCGCTGGCGACATCCCAGACGCTGGTCGCCCCGCAGTGATCCGTCGTCTCCGACAGACCCAGCGGGTTGGTGAAGTCCGGCCCGCACGACGCCTGCCGAACCCGCGTGGCGACCTGGGCGCTGTCCCGCAGCACCAGCTTCGGGGCGGCATCGCTGGCGATGTTCACGCGCGGGCTCACCCGTACGCAAAATTGCCCGGAGGGCCCGGAAACCTCGTCGGCGCAGGCGGAGCCCAGCCACGAGCCGAGCCTGGCGCGGAAGTTCGGGTTGTCGTAGTAGAACGCGGAGTCCGCCAGCGTGTGCACGATCCGGGTCCGGGTGCCGTCACCGCGCGCCGGCTCCATCTGGAAGATGCCGCCCTGCGCACAGTCCTTGGCCTGGATCTTCATGCTCAGACCCCCGGTCCCGGTACGGGAGATCGTCATGTCCCCGTCCCGCAGCTCGAGGCTGATGCCACTGGTCAGGGCGAGTCCCCGATGGTCGGGCACCTTGCTCGCGTAGACCGCGGTGGCCTGTCCCCCGGTCATGTCCCCGACGTTCGCCGCGCCGGTGAACGTGTAGTCGTAGATCGCGAACGTCGCCGGGTCCACGCTGAACCGGGTGTACTTTCCCTGCACGGTGAAGCGCCCGGCCGGCGCCGCCACCGTGCCCCGGAACCGGTCCTTGACGCCGGTCTTGCCGAGCACGGTGTAGCTGCCGCCGTCACAGAACTTGGAGCCGGCCGCCTGCACCGCGGTCGGCGCGGTGAACGCCGCCAGCGGTACGGCGGCGGCCAGCGCGGTCAGGGTCGCGAGAGTCTTGTTTCGCATGCCGAGGACTATCCCGAGTCCGCCCTTAACCGCCCGCTAAGCGAGTCCTAAAACGACAGCAGCAGCACGCTCACCAGCACACTGCCGAGGATGTTGTAGCCCCCGGAGATCGCCGCGTAGAGCAGCGGCCGCGGAAAGTTCGGGTTGATCGCGATGTTCACGGTGTTCGCCGCGAGATAGCCGACACCCACGACCAACCCGAAGACCAGGGCTTCCCGGTACGTCTCGATCCCCAGTTCCGCCATCAGGTAGGCACTGGTGACCGTGATGACCAGGCTGGTCAGCGCCGGCCCGGCGAAGAACAGCGGCGACGGCTCCGGCTTGGCCCCCGGTTCCCGGCCGAGCGAGCGGTTGTACGCCCGCGGGAAGAGCAGCGCGAACCACACGCCGCCGAGCACGGTGAAAGCCAGGAAGCCGGCCAGGATCCCGATCCAGTTGACGTCGCCCATGATGGTGTCTCCGAACTGCTCGTAAGCGGAAGGTGCGGCAAGATTCGCAGGGGTAGGTGCCAGGTTGTGGCACCTTCTCCGGGCAGAATCCGGAGCATGCCGACCACGTCCGCCCGCCTGCTGGCCCTGCTGTCCCTGCTGCAGTCCCGACGGGACTGGCCCGGTGGCCTGCTCGCCGAGCGGCTCGGGATCAGCCTGCGCACCATCCGCCGGGACGTGGACCGGCTGCGCGAGCTGGGCTATCCGATCGACGCGGTGAAGGGCCCCGACGGCGGCTACCGGTTGAGCGCCGGCAAGGACCTGCCGCCGCTGCTCTTCGACGACGAGCAGGCGGTCGCGCTGGTCCTGGCGCTGCAGGTGGCGGGCGGCGAGGCGGCCACCCGGGCGCTGACCACGATCCGGCAGGTCCTGCCGTCCCGGCTGCGGCACCGGGTCGAGGCGCTGCGGGTGACCGCGGTACGCCGCCCGGCCGCCGAGGTCGACGGCGAGCTCCTGCTGGCCCTGAGCGGCGCGGTGCACGCCCGGGAGGTGCTCCGCTTCGACTACGGCGACAACCGGCGCCGGGCCGAGCCGCACCACGTGATCACCCGGGACGGCCGGTGGTACCTGATCGCCTGGGACCTCGACCGCGACGACTGGCGCACGTTCCGGGCCGACCGGATGACCCTGCGCACCCCGAACGGCCCCCGCTTCACCCCGCGCGAACTCCCCGGCGGCGACGTGACCGGCTACGTCCTGGGCGTCTTCCGCGGCTCGACCTCCGGGAACTGGCCGTGCCAGGGAACCGCGATCCTCGGCAAACCGGCCGCGCACATCGCCCGGTTCACCCACGAGGGCATCGTCGAGGAGCTCGGCCCGGACCGCTGCCGGGTCACCCTCGGCTCCTGGTCCTGGGTCAGCCTGGCGGCGGCCTTCGCCCGCTACGACACCGACCTCGAGCCGGTCGCCCCACCCGAGCTCCAGGCCGCCTGCACCCAGCTCGCCGACCGCTTCCGCCGCGCCGCCGGCAATTGAGACCCATCAAATTCATCATTGCCTATGCTGCGGCCAATAACCGATCGTCGCTCCCGCGGGGACCCTTCCGGGCCTCGCAAGGGCGCGGGGCGCCCAGAACGCGAGACCCGCAAGGGCGACGTCCGCGGGTGGGCACGGTTCAAAAGAACCCACGCTCTCGGGGCCCGGGGAGGTGGGTCAGGCGCGGGCTTCGGCGACGGCTCGGCCGCGGGGGGAGTCCGGGAAACCGGCGAGCATGGCGCGGACCTCGTCGGCGGCCACGTTCGCGCCGAACAGCTCGGCGCCCGGTTCCATCCGGATGCCCTCGGCCAGCGGCCCGGCGTCGACCGGGTCGAAGCCGAGCGCGTCGATCAGCGCCGACACCGCCGCCACGTCGGCCGGGTCGTCGCCGGCCAGGGCGATCGCGCGCCGGCCCGGCGAGCCGGCCGGGCGGGCGCCCTCCTCCAGGTCGTGGTAGCCCATGTGGTTGAAGGCCTTCACCACCCGGGACGCCGGCAGGAACCTCTGGACGGTCTCGGTGGAGGACGTCCGCGGGTCGGTGAGGTCGTCGCGGATGCCGTCGACCTCCCACCAGTAGTTCATCGCGTCGATCACCAGCTTGCCGGCCAGGGCCGGGACCGGGACGTTCTGGTGCTTGCCGAGTGGCAGGGCGAGCACGACGATGTCCGCCCGGGCGGCCGCTTCCGCCGCCGGGACGGCCTGGGCGCCGGGGGTGAGGACCTCGACGATGAGCTTGATCTTCGCGGGGTCGCCCGAGGCGGCCACCAGAACGTCGTAGCCGGCGGCGACCGCGAGTCGCGCCAGGACCGTGCCGACCTTGCCGGCGCCGAGGATGCCGAGTGTGGTCATCGTTCAGCCGGCCAGGATGTCGCGGACCATGGGCATCACCTTCGCACCGAACAGCTCGACCGAGCGCAGCCGGGCGCTGACCGGCTGAGCCCCGGCAGTGTAGATCATGTCGAACCGGCCGACGTCCAGCGCCCGGACCGCGCGAGCGATCTTGCGGGCCACCGTCTCCGGGGAGCCGAGGTAGAGCGAGCCGTTCTCGACCTCGGCCTCGAACTCGCTGCGGCGCAACGGCGGCCAGCCGCGCAGGGCGCCGATCCGGTCGCGGATCACCTTGTACGGCGCGTAGAAGATCTCCTTGGCCTCCTCGTCGGTGTCGGCGACGAAGCCCGGCGAGTGCATGCCGACCGGGTGGGCGACCGTGCCGAGCTGCTCGGCGGCCTGGCGGTAGAGCTTGACGTAGGGCGCGAACCGGTCCGGGGCGCCGCCGATCACGGCGAGCATCAGGGGCAGGCCGTGCCGGGCGGTGCGGACCACCGACTGCGGGGAGCCGCCGACGCCGACCCAGGTGGTCAGCCGGCCGGACTCGGTCTTCGGGAACACGTCGGCGTCGGTCAGCGGGGCGCGGGTGGTGCCGGTCCAGGTGACCGGCCGCTCGTCGAGCAGCCGCACGAACAGGTCGAGCTTCTCCTCGAACAGCACGTCGTAGTCGCTCAGGTCGTACCCGAAGAGCGGGAACGACTCGGTGAACGAGCCCCGGCCGAGGATCACCTCGGCGCGGCCGGAGGACAGCGCGTCGACGGTGGCGAAGCGCTGGAAGACGCGGACCGGGTCGTCCGAGCTGAGCACGGTGACGCCGGAGGCCAGCCGGATCCGCGAGGTGCGGCCGGCGATGCCGGCGAGGACCGTCTCCGGGGTGGAGATCGCGTACTCCGGGCGGTGGTGCTCGCCGAGCGCGATCACGTCGACGCCGAGCCCGTCGGCGAGCACCGCCTCGTCGGTGACCTGCCGGATCGCGGCGGCGTAGGACACCGGTGCGCCGGTGTCGCCGACCGGCACGTCGCCGAAGGTGTCGAGCCCGAATTCCAGTTCCCGCATGACCCCGCCTCCCGTGATTGACGTGTCAACTATGCCGCGAGGTAATTGACACGTCAATCAAACGTGAGCCCGGGCACAGGCGGCGTTTACAATCCCGAAATGGGAGCGCTCCCAACCGAAGGAGATGCATGGTGCGTTACGGACACTTCGACGACCGGACCCGTGAGTACGTCATCGACCGGCCCGACACCCCGCTGCCCTGGCTCAACTACCTGGGCTCGGAGGAGTACTTCGGGCTGATCTCCAACACCGCGGGCGGCTACTCGTTCTACCGCGACGCACGGCTGCGCCGGCTCACCCGCTACCGCTACAACAACGCGCCGCTCGACCTCGGCGGCCGCTACCTGTACCTGCGCGACGACGCGACCGGTGACTTCTGGTCGCCGTCCTGGCAGCCGACCCAGCGGGACCTCGACGACTACGAGTGCCGGCACGGGTTGTCGTACACCAGGATCTCCTCGGCCCGCGGCGGCGTCCGCGCCGAGACGCTGTACTTCGTGCCGCTGGGCGAGACCCTGGAGGTCTGGCGGACCACGGTCACCAACGAGCGCGACACCACCGCCGAGCTGTCGCTCTTCTCCTCGGTCGAGTTCTGCCTCTGGGACGCCCAGGACGACGCGACGAACTTCCAGCGCAACTTCTCCACCGGGCAGGTCGAGGTGGACGACGGCGTGATCTACCACAAGACCGAGTACCGGGAGCGGCGCGACCACTTCGCCTACTTCGCCTGCTCGGAGCCGCTGGCCGGCTTCGACACCCAGCGCGAGGCGTTCCTCGGCGCCTACCGCGGCTGGGACCGCCCGGCCGCGGTCGAGAACGGCGCGGCCACCGGCTCGATCGCCGACGGCTGGTCACCGATCGGCAGCCACCACGTCCGCCTCACCCTGGCGCCGGGCGAGTCCCGGGAGGTGATCTTCGTGCTCGGTTACGCCGAGAACCCGCGCGACCAGAAGTTCGATCCCCCACAATCACAAAACCTCAACAAGCTTCGGGTACGACCGGTGATCGCCCACTGGCTGCGGTCGCAAGCCGTCGCCGAGGGCTTCGCCACCCTGCGCGAGCACTGGGACCGGCTGCTCGGCAACCTGCAGGTCAGCACCCCGGACCCGGACACCGACCGGATGGTCAACATCTGGAACGCGTACCAGTGCATGGTGACCTTCAACCTGAGCCGGTCGGCGTCGCTCTTCGAGTCCGGCATCGGCCGCGGCATGGGCTTCCGGGACTCCAATCAGGACCTGCTCGGCTTCGTGCACGTCATCCCGGAGCGGGCCCGGGAGCGGATCCTGGACATCGCCGCCACCCAGCTGGCCACCGGCGGGGCGTACCACCAGTACCAGCCGCTCACCAAGCGCGGGAACAACGACATCGGCGACGGCTTCAACGACGATCCCCTGTGGCTGATCCTGGGCGTCGCGGCCTACCTCAAGGAGACCGGGGACGCGACGATCCTGGACGAGCCGGTGCCGTTCGACAACGAGGCCGGCAGCGAGGTCACCCTCTACGAGCACCTGACCCGCTCCCTGGCGTACACCCTGGACCGGCTCGGGCCGCACGGCCTGCCGCTGATCGGCCGCGCCGACTGGAACGACTGCCTGAACCTGAACTGCTTCTCGGACACGCCCGGCGAGCCGTTCCAGACCACCGAGAACGCGGTCGGCGGGCAGGCCGAGTCGGTCTTCATCGCCGGGCAGTTCGTGCTGGCCGCGAAGGAGCTGGCCGGGATCGCCGAGCTGCGCGGGCGGGACGAGCGGGCCGCCGAGTACCGGGCCGCCGCGGAGAAGATGACCGGCACGATCACCGAGCACGGCTGGGACGGCGACTGGTTCCGCCGGGCGTACGACTTCTACGGCAACCCGGTCGGCTCCGGCGAGAACGACGAGGGCCAGATCTTCGTCGAGCCGCAGGGCATGTGCGTGCTGGCCGGCGTCGGGCTCGACGACGGGCTGGCCGCCCGCGCGCTGGACAGCGTCGCCGAGCGGCTGGCCACCCCGCACGGCGTGGTGCTGCAGCAGCCGGCGTACACGTCGTACCGGATCGAGCTCGGGGAGATCTCCACGTATCCGCCCGGGTACAAGGAGAACGCCGGGATCTTCTGCCACACCAACCCGTGGATCATGATCGCCGAGACGATCCTGGGCCACGGCGACCGCGCGTTCGACTACTACCGGCGGATCAACCCGTCGGCGCGGGAGGCGATCAGCGAGGTGCACCGGTCCGAGCCGTACGTCTACGCCCAGATGATCGCCGGCCGGGACGCGCCGACCCACGGCGAGGCCAAGAACTCCTGGCTGACCGGGACCGCGGCGTGGAACTTCGTGGCGATCACCCAGTGGATCCTGGGCATCCGGCCGGAGTTGGCCGGCCTGCGGATCGACCCGGTGCTGCCGGACGGATGGCCCGGCTTCTCGGCGACCCGGGCCTTCCGCGGCGCCACCTACGAGATCACCGTCCGCAAGCCGGCCGGGGCCCGCGGGCGGGTCACCCACCTGCTCGTCGACGGCGAACGCGTGGACGGCGCGCTGATCCCGCTCGCCCCGGCGGGCGCGACCGTGCGGGTCGAGGCGGTCATCGGGGGTTGACCCGTACGGCCGGGCGGGTTCAGGCTCGCCCGGCCACCGGGCTCACCGCGTACGGGAAATCGGATTTACGTCTTTTGATCTCTGGCCGCCCAGCGCAGGAGGTCCACCGCGCGACGGGCGGCCGGCGCGGCCTCGGCCGGATCGATCACGGTCGCGATGACGCCGTAGACCATCCGGTGCGCCAGCAGCACGTCGGCGACCGTGACGACCGGATCGATCAGCCCGGCCGCCCGGGCCCGCGGCAGCGTGTCGCCGATCAGCACCCGCAGGCGCTCGCCGCCGGTGTACTCCGGCATGGCCCGGCGGGCGTCGACCGCCATCTCGACGAACGCGGCGGACTCCACGGTCAGCTCGACCATCCGCTCCCAGAGGTGACCGAACGCGTCCGGGCCGGGCTCCGCGGCGATCGCCTCGAGCTGGGTGAAGTTCTCCTCGAAGACCGTGAACGCCAGGTCGAGCCGGGTCGGGAAGTGCCGGTAGAGCACGCCCTGGCCGACCCCGGCGTCCTTGGCGATCGCGCTCAGCGGCACGTGATAGCCCCGCTCGGTGAACAGCCGGCGGGCCGAGTCGAGGATCGCCTGCCGATTCTCCGAGGCCGCGGCCGGACCACGGTTGACGCGACCGCTGCTGGTGGGCATGCTGCACCCTAACAACCGGACAGTCTTGTCCGGTTGCCGGGAGCCGGGAGCCGGGAGGGACCGACCATGACCTTCGATCACACCTACGACGTGGTCGTGGTGGGCAGCGGCGCGGCCGGGTTCGCCACCGCGCTGGGCGCCGCCGACGAGGGACTCAGCGTGCTGATCGTCGAGGGCAGCGCCAAGTGGGGTGGCAGCACCGCGATGTCCGGCGGCGGCATGTGGCTGCCGGACAACCCGCTGATGCGCCGCGCCGGGGCCGGCGACTCCCGGGCGGAGGCGCTCACCTACCTGGAGGCGACCGTCGGCGAGACCGGGCGGTCCACGTCCCGGGAGCGCAAGGAGGCGTTCGTCGACGGGGTCACCGACTTCGTCACCACCGCCGAGAAGCACGGCATGGTGTTCGCCCGGTCCGCCGACTACCCCGACTACTACCCGGAGCTACCCGGCGGGAAGATCGGCCGGGCGATCGAGGTCGAGCCGGTCAACTCCCGCACGATCGGCGACTGGTGGAAGACGATCAACGCGCCGGCCGCGATGCCGGTCAAGACCGACGACGTGTGGCTGCTGGGCCGGGCCTGGTCGACCCCGGCCGGCTTCGGGCGCGGCGCGAAGTTCGTGTTCCGGGCGCTCGGCGGGGTCGTCCGCGGGCAGCGGCTGACCGGCATCGGGGCCGGGCTGGCCACCTCGTTCCTGCGGGCGGTGGTGCTGCGCGGCCGGGTGCCGCTGTGGCTCGACGCGCCGCTCGAGGAGCTGATCGTCGAGGGCGACCGGGTCACCGGGATCCGGATCACCCGGGACGGGCGGTCGGTGACGGTCGGCGCCGGGCGGGGCGTGATGCTGGCCGGCGGCGGGTTCGACCACAACACCGAGTGGCGGCGGCGGTACCACGGGATCGACGGCTCGCCCTCCGGGAACCCGGCGAACCTGGGACGCCCGATCGAGCTGGCACAGAAGGCCGGCGCCGCGGTCGAGCTGATGGACGACGCCTGGTGGGGCGGGTCGCTGGCGGGCGCGCCGGGGCACGGGCCGGCGTTCCTGGTGGGTGAGCGGTCGCTGCCGTACTCGATCATCGTGGACGCGCACGGCGAGCGGTTCGCCAACGAGTCGGAGTCCTACGTCGACCTCGGGCACCACATGCTCGAACACGACAAGGACGGGGTGTACTGGATGGTCGCCGACGCCCGGCACGCGCGGCGCTACCTGCGTACGTTCGCGCTCGACCCGAAGAACAACAAGGCCATGCGCGAGGCCGGGATCACCGCGAAGGCCGGCACCCTGGACGAGCTCGCCGGACGGATCGGCGTGGACGCGGCCCGGCTGCGGGCGACCGTCGAGCGGTTCAACGGGTTCGCCCGGTCCGGGGTCGACGGGGACTTCGGGCGCGGGAACTCCGCCTACGACCGGTACTACGGCGACCCGACCGTGCACCCGAACGCTTGCCTGGGGCCGCTGGAGAAGGGGCCGTTCGCGGCGTACCGGATCGTCATCGGTGACCTCGGGACCAAGGGTGGCGTGGTCACCGACCCGGACGGCCGGGCGCTGCGCGAGGACGGCACGGTCATCGACGGCCTCTACTCCGCCGGGAACAACTCCGCGTCGGTGATGGGCCGCACCTATCCGGGGCCGGGCTCGACGATCGGTCCCGCGGTCGTCTTCGGCCTGCGCGCCGCCCGGCAGATGGCCCGCCGGTCGTAGGCCGGTCGCGTCTCCGCCACGTTCGAGCCGGCGAGTCGGGCGGGTGATATCACCTGGCCTGATCGGTCCCGGTCAGGGTTCGGTGGCGCTGCGCCGATAGCCGCTGAGCGTCAGGCCGAGGACCGCGCGGAACTCGTTGGCCAGGTGGGCGTGGTCGCTGTAGCCGAGGTCCGCGGCGACGTCGGCCAGGGCCGTGTCCGGGTCGGTGCGCAGGCGTTCGGCGGCCTCCTGCAGGCGGCGCCGGCGGATCATCGCCAGCGGGGTCAGCCCGACGTAGCGACCGGCGAGCCGTTGCAGGGATCGGGCCGGGATGCTCAGCCGTACCGTCGCGTCCTTGACCGTCCGGATCTCCGGATCGGAGTCGATGACCGTGGCCATCTCGTTGGCCAGCAGCGCCTCCCGGTCCGGCGGCGGGATCCGGGCGGCGAGCCACCCGGCGAACGCGTCGACGGCGTGCCGGTGCCGGTCGCCGGGCCCGGTCATCGCCCGGCACACCAGGTCGTGCAGGTCGGGAAGATCCATCCGCTGGTAGGTGTCGCGCACCGCGGCCGGGTCCGCGACCAGGTGCGGCACCGCGGCCGGCCGGAGCAGGGCGCCGACGCCCCAGCCGGTTCCGGTCAAATCCCGGTGCGAGGCGCGGGTGGTCGGCCCGGCGAGCCCGACCCCGTCCGGCTCGACGACCAGGTTGCAGGCCGGGAACGCGATCAGGTGCTGGCGCGACGACCGTCCCGGCTGGAGCTGCCACTCCGGGATCCAGAACCACCGCACGAACTGCTCGACCGGCTCGGGCGGCGGGATCCGCGCGAAGGTGGGCAGCCGCGCCGGGTAGAGGACACCCCGCGGATGTCGCGAATCTTCAAGCCGCTTCCCGCTGGTCATACCTACGATCCTGTCCTATGACCGAGACGACGAAGGCCGCGGACGGCCGGCACACCACGAACGGCACACCGCACGGCGCGACCGCTCTGACCCCCTTTCTGGTCATTCCGGACGCGCGCGGGGCGATCGACTTCTACACCGAGATCTTCGGGGCACGGGTGGTGGACGTGACCGAGTTCGGCAAGGTGGTGGCACACGCCGTGCTCGACTTCGGCGACGGGCTGCTGCAGCTCGGCGAGCCGATGCCGGACTACGGCCTGGTCGCGCCGCCGGAGGGGGACCAGGACTGCTACTCGATGGGCCGCTACTGCCCGGACGTGGACGCGGTGGTCGCGCGGGCCGAGGCGGCCGGCGCGGTCATCCGGGAGGCGCCGACCACGTTCGTCTCCGGCGACCGGTTCGCCAGCATCCGGGACCCGTTCGGCGTCCGCTGGTCGATCATGACCCGGGTCGAGGACCTGTCCGAGGAGGAGAGCGCCCGCCGGGTCGCCGAGTGGGCCGCCCAGCAGAGCCAGTCAGCCTGACCGGCCGACCGCGGAGGCGGCGCCGCCGAACCGCTCGCGCAGGTCGCGTTTGAGCAGCTTGCCGGACGGGTTCCTGGGGAGCGCGTCGACCAGGTGCACCGCCTTGGGCACCTGGTGCGCGGAGAGCCGCTCCCGGGCGAAGGCGATCAACTCGTCCGGGCTCCGGGCAAGGACCGTAAGGTCAGATCGCGCCGTGGTGCCGGACGTCGTCGGCCAGGTCGGCCCGGTAGTTCTCGGCGAGCTCGGTCAGCTCGGCGACCTCGTGCTGCAGCGCGGACCGGCGCTCGGTCAGCGCGGCGGCCGCCTCGCCGTCGCGGCGCAGCGCGTCCTGCTCGATGTCGCGGGCGGTCAACCGGGCCTGCTCGACCAGCTGCTCGGACTCCTGCCGGGCCTCGCCGAGCACCTGCTCCGACTCCTGGAACGCGTCCTGCACGTGCTGCTCGGCGGTGCGCTGGGCCATCGCCAGCACCCGCTCGTCGAGCGCCGGCGGCGCCGGGACCGGAGCGGCGTTGCGGACCTCGTGCAGCCGGCGCTGCAGACCGTCGGCGATCCGCGCCGACTCGTCGCGGGCCCGCAGCTCCCGGCCCAGCGCGTCACTGACCTCGGCCAGCTCGTCCTCGGTGGGGCCGGTGGCGGGACCGGGGCCGCCGCGGCGGAGCTGGTCGGTCAGGGCGTCCTGCTCGGCCAGGAGCCGGGCCATCTCCAGGCCGATCTCCTCCCGGAGCGCGTCGACCTCGTCGGTGTCGTACCCCCGGCGGCCCAGGGTGGCCCGCTGGAAGCTGATGTTGTGAACGTCGGCCGGCGTTAGCGGCATAGAGCACCCCGATCGAATCGGTCTCCGACTGTACGCCGCCGCACCGCCCGCTCCGGCCGGACGAAACCGGGATCACACCCCCGCGGTCAGGATTTCGACGGTCCGGAGGTGCCCGCCGGCCTCGGCCCACTCGATCGCGGTGCGCCCGCTCCCGCCGTCCTCGCGCCGGTGCGGGTCGGCGCCGGCGGCCAGCAGCTCGCGCACCGCGGCCTCGTGCCCCCAGCAGGCGGCGGCGGTCAGCGGCAGTCCCTCGTCGCCCGTGCCGCTCTCCCGGTCCGGGTCAGCGCCGGCCGCGGCGAGCAGCCGGACGATCTCCGGACGGTTCTGCACGCTCGCGCGGTACAGCGGGGTGCTGCCGCCCGGGGCCGGCAGGTTCGGGTCGGCGCCGGCCCGCAGCAGCGCGGCGACCTCCCGGGCGCTGCCCCAGCCGGCGGCGGCCAGCAGACGGGCTTGCAGTCTCTTGCGTCGGCGCTGGTTCATCCGGTCCATTGTCGACCGCCAGTCCAATTGATAAGCATCTATTGGACTGGCAGGATGGCGGGATGACGACGGCGCGGCGGTTGCTCTCGGTCCTGTCGGTCACGATCCTGGCGGTGTCCGGCGCGCTCGCCGCGACCCCGGCGACGGCCGCGCCGCCCGGCGGCGTCGACCCGGAGACGCCGTGGCGGATGCGGCACTGGCCGCAGACCCAGCCGTGGCAGGTCGACCAGGCGGCCGCGCTGGCCAAGCCGGGCGGCGGCCCGCAGCCGATCGACCCGCAGCGGTACGAACTGCCGGACACGATGACCTGGTCGGACTACCGGGCGGTGCCCGGGACGAACTGGGCGGACCCGGCGGTGCCCGGCTCGGAGCGGAACTTCAAGGGCGCGCTCGTGCTGGTCGACTACCCGAACCAGCCGTTCGTGGTGACCCAGCCGGCGAACTCCACGATCTACGGCAACCCGAACGGCGTGCAGAACCTGGACCGGGCCGCGGTTCCGGCGTTCTACCGGGACTTCCTCAACAAGCCGGGCGCGCTCAACCACGGGCACACCATCCACGAGTACTGGATGGAGGACTCGAACGGGCGGTACGGCATCGAGCTGAGCGCGTTCGGCGTCTACCAGATGCCGGAGTCGAGTCATGAGTACGGCATCGAGAACTCGATGCAGCGCGGCCAGGGCTGCCCGGCCGGCGACACGTGCGGGCGCGACCTCCGTACCGACGCCAAGGCGGCCTGGACCACGGCGGTGGGTGAGGCCGAAGCGGCCAAGTTCGACTTCGTGTTCTTCCTGTCCGCGGGTCAGGACGAGTCGTCCACCTGGCAGGAGTTCGGCCAGATGAAGTTCCAGACCAAGGAGGACGTCACCGACGACTTCGGGCCGCCGGACGCGGCGCTGCCGAACTGGAACGCGACCCGGTACGTCGACTGGACCTCGTGGGCCGCGTCGTCGAACGTCTGGCCCAACGCGACCCAGGGCAGCTCGCTGCAGGCGGAGAGCTCGGGGATGTCGACCTACGCGCACGAGTTCAGCCACATTCTCGGCATCGGCGACAACTACAACAATCCGTACAGTGTGCCGGCCCGGCGCGACTACAGCGGGCCGTGGGAGATGCTGAGCCGGGGCACGTTCAACGGGCCGGGCGGGCCGCACAGCCGGTGGCTGATCCCGGGCACCTCCGGGTCGTCGATGGGCGCCCAGCACATGCTGCGCAACAAGGTGAAGCTCGGCATCGTCGACGACGACGCGGTGCTCAAGCTGTCCCGGGACGCGCTGGCCACCTCCGGGGTGGTGGTGACCCGGGTGACCGCCCGCGAGGTGGAGGGGCGCGGCCTGGCCGGGATCAACGTGACGCTCGACGGCGGCGACCGTGCACCGGCCTGCGACACCGCGACGGATCCGTTCTGCGACGGCGGGAAGTACGACAACTACACCCTGGAAGTGGTCGACCGGATGGGGTTCGACTCGTTCACGCCGGACTCCGGGGTGCTGCTGGCCAAGACGAAGAACGCGGACAACGCGCCGTTCATCTGGACCGTCGACGCCAACCCGCAGGACATCGACAAGGTGGACTTCGTGCTGCCGGACGGGACGCCGCAGAAGATGACGATCGGGGACTACCGGCAGTTGTCGGACGCGCTGTTCCACGCCGGGACCGGGTCGGGCAGCGAGTTCGAGTACACCGACACCGCCAACCGGCTGCAGTTCTACGTGCTGGACCGGAAGCGGGACCGGAGCGGGGTGCTGTCGTACCAGGTGGCGGTGCGCTCGCTGGACGGCGCCGGGCCGGCCGCTCGTGGCGTGCAGGCAGCGCCGGCGATCGCGCGCGACGGCAAGTGCACGATCCCGCTGCGCAACACCGGCACCGGCGACGACGTCTTCCGGATCGCGGCGCCCGGCGCGACGCTGCCCCGGGAGGTCGTGGCCGTCGACCGGACGGCGTCGGTGGACGTCTACGTCAAGCACACCACCCGGGTCACGGTCACCTCGGAGAGCGACCCGGCCGCGACCGTCACCACCACGTGCACGGTGCGGCGCTGACGACTCAGGCCCCGGCCCGCCGCTGCCAGCTGCGGGCGGCCTCCCGATGGTTGCCCGCCTGCCAGAACGCGGTGGGTGCCAGCACGAGCGCGGCGAAACCGGCGAAGAAGCTGACCCCGAACCAGATGTCGGTCGGGGCGTCCTCCTCGACCGTCTGGCCGGCCTTGCCGAAGAAGTACTTCGCCGCCACCACCAGGATCACGGTGCTCACCAGCGCGACGGCGAGCCAGATGCGGCCGCGCACCGTCTCCCGCCCGGCCCGGGCCTCGGGCGGGAGGTCGGCGACGCCGTTCCGCCGCAGCCGCTCGGCCTCCACGATCACGCGCGCCTCGGCGGGCGTCAGGCCCAGTTCGGCCACGACCTTACGGTTCGGGATGGTCAGCAGCAGGCCGATGCCGACGCCGATCGGTGCGCCGAAGAAGACCGGGAGGCCGACATCGCCGACGATCAGCAGCACCAGCAGGACCACGACGGCCGCCAGCGTGACCAGGAGCGAGATCCGCAACCGCCGGGTGCTCTCCCAGAGCCGTTCCATCTCGAGCCGCTTCAACTCGCGCATCGTCATCGTCGCTCCCCCGTCGCCGGCCCGTGACCGAAAGGTACCGTCCGGTGACCACCCGGGTAACCGACTTTCGGCCACTGTGGACCGGGGGTGCCGGGCCGTGATCACGGCCCGGCACCCCCGGTCCGGCTACGGCTTCTTCGCGCCGGAGCGGACGAAGACCGGCATGGTGTCCAGCGTCGTGGTGATCGCGGCGCTGGTCCCACCCGCGTACCGCCTGCCGGTGAAGTAGTCCGTCCAGCTGTCGCCGGGCGGGAACCACACCGTCGTGGTCGCGGTCGAGCCCGGCGTGGTCACCGGCGCCACCAGCAGGTCCGGCCCGTACAGGTACTGGCTGCCGGACGTCGCGTAGGCCTCCTGCTCGCCCGGGTAGGCCAGATACATCGCCCGGACGATCGGCATGCCGGTGCGGGTGGCCTCCTTCGCCGCCGCGTACGTGTAGGGCTGCAGTTTCTTCCGCAGGTTGAGGAACTTCTTCGCGGACGCGTTCGCGGCCGGGCCGTACTGCCACGGCAACCGGTCGCTGTGGTTGGAGTGCAGCCGGTCGATCGGCTGGAACGTGCCCATCTGCACCCAGCGCGCGTACAGGTCGTCGGGCAGTTTCGTGCTGCCCGGCTCGCTGCCCGGTTCCTGCAGCCCGCCGGTGTGCCCGCCGATGTCGTGGCTGACCGCGGCCAGCCCGGTCGCCGCCGACTCACCCGGGGTGTAGCCGACCTCGAACCGCAGGGTCTCCCAGTTCGAGATGGTGTCCCCGGTGAAGTGCAGCGTGGTCCGCTTGTCCGCCCAGGGACCGGACGGCACCGGCCCCGGGTTGCCGTAACCGCCGGCCTGCAGCGAGCCGTAGGCCCGGGAGAACGCGAACCCGGTCTTGTCGGCGTACGCCTGGTTGATCCGGGCGTCCACCCCACGGGACGCGTCGCAGCACCAGTCCAGCCACCAGAAGTCGACGCCGGTCGCGCCCATCTGGTCGTGCAGCCAGAAGTACGCCTGGAGCTGGTCGGCGTCGTCGAAGTCGAAGACGTAGCAGTCCGCTCCCCCGTTGCAGCCGGTCCGCTGCAGCTTGCCCTTCGCGATCTGCTGCGCCTGCGCGAACCTCGGATCCGAGCCCAGGATGCTCGGGTGGATGTTCAGGCCGGTGTGCACGCCCTGTTCGCGCAGGAACGTCGCGAACGCGGTCCAGTCCGGGAACCGGGTGGGATCGATCGACCAGCCGTTCCACCGGTCCGGCGCCTTGAAGTCGGTGTCCACGACCAGCGAGTCCAGGGGCACGCCTTCGCTCTTGAAGCGCGCCACCAGAGATTCAAGATCGGCGGCGGTACGGTCGTAATACTCCGAGTACCACACGCCGTAGGCCCAGTTCGGCAGCAACTTCGTCGGGCCGGTCAGGGTGGACAGCTCACGCAGCGCGCGGCGGTAATCCGGACCGTAGGCGAAGACGTAGCCGTCCTGCCCGGTGCCCGAATCGTCGACCAGGGACCAGCCGTCCTGGTACAGCAGCCCCGCGTAGGTCCGCGCGCCGCCGTTCACGTTGTCCAGCCCGCGCCGGTACCCGCCGAGCGGCGCGTGCGCGGCCAGCAGCGGTGCCGTCCGCCCGGTGACCGCGACGGTGTCCACGTTGACGTTGCAACTCTGGTCGGTCGGGCAGCCGAGGCTCACCGTGTTGGTCCCGGCTTGCAAACCGATCAACACCGATTGCGTACGCCAGTAGTCCCATCCGCTCGTCGGCGGCAGGGTGGCCGTGACCGCCGGATCCCCGTTCGCCGTCACCGCCATCGTCCGGCTCTGCACCGGCTGACTGCCGGCCTGGCCGTTCGCGTACCGCACCTGCACCTGGTACGTGCCCGCGGCCGGCACCCCGGTCACGGTCAGCGCCACCCCCGCGCCGGTGCGTTCGAGCCCGGCCAGGAAGCCCTCGCCGGAGTAGCCGTTGTGGTCGTCGGCCAGCCTGGCGCCGCCGGCCCGGGCGCCGGTGTCCGCCTCGCACACCGTGCCGAACGCGCACGGCCGCGGAGCCGGCGTCACCGGGCCGGGATACCCGGCGCCCGGCGCGAGCACGGCCAGGCTGTCCACGTTGACGTTGCCGGTGTCGGTCGCCGTCCGGACCAGGGCGATCTGGTGCCGGCCGGTGGTCAGGCTCAGTGGCACGGACGCCAGTGCCCAGGTGTCCCAGCCGCCGGTCGGGGGCAGACTCAGCGTGCCGGCCGCGACGCCGTCGACCGTGACGGTCAGCGTGCGGGTCACGTTCTGGCCGTCGCCGCCGGTGCTGTTCGCGTAGCGGACGCTGAGCTGCTGGGCGCCGGCGCTCGCCGGGGTGACGGCGAAGGTGAGCGCGGTGCCGGTGCCCTCGAAACCGGCGACGAAGCCCTGGCCGGTGTAGTCACGGTGGTCGGTGGCCGTGCTCAGGCCGGTCAGGGCCAGGGCCTCGGCCTCGCAGAGGGCGCCGGGCTCGCAGTCCGGCGCGCCGGTGCCCGACCAGGGGGCGGCGGTCACGGTTTGCCGGGCGGTTTCGAGTCGTACCGTCAAATTGTCTTTGCCGAACGGACCGGAACCGACCCGGTAGCGCAAGGTGGCAGCGCCCGTCTCGATGGTCAGCCAGCCGTGCGCGACCTTCTGCGTGAAGCGGGCCGGCGCGAAGTCGTCGCGGCCGATCACGTTGAAGGTGCCGGCGTCGGTGAAGTGGCCGGTCGCCGAGTACTCGGTGCGGATCAGGGTCGGCGAGAGGACCTGGAAGCGGGCGTTGCCGGAGACGACGCTCCGGGGATTTTTGGTGTGGGCCTGAGCGGGCGAGGACGGGGTCAGCGCGAGGCCGCCCGTCACCAGGGTCAGGGCGGCCGCCGCGGCGACCCTCCTACGGACAAGATCGCGCAACAGGAAAACCCCCATCGGTGGCGATGAGATCTATCCCTGACAACGCTGTCACTCGCCGGTAACAAATGTCAATGGATCAAACAAAAGGCTGGCCGGTAGCCGGCACCCCCGGTCCCGCTCTACGACCACGCGGCCCCCGGCGATCCGCTCGGCCACGAAACCGCCGTCACCGGCGGCGGCGATGCCCCAGTAGCGAGGCGATCTCCAGCCGGAACGGGAACGGCTCCTCGGTGACCAGTTCCTCCCCCGGGCCGGCCACCGCGAACGAGACATACTGCCCCTCGACCAGGCGTTGGAGATGCAACTCCACCGATTCCTGCGGCTGCTCGACCCGCAGGTACCAGCCGATCCCGGCGGCCGCGTACAACTGCGGCTTGAGCAGGCGGTCCATTCCGGCATTGCTCGGCGAAACGATCTCGACGACGAGCACCGTGTCCGCGGCATCGACCGCCGGAGCCAGGTCACTGGCATTGGCCACCACGATGTCCGGCTCCAACACGCGAGCGCTGGCCAACCGCAGGTTGACATCTTGCAAGACCAGGAGGTCGGCAAGCTGAGCCGGGCCGTAGAGCTCCCTCGCGAGCAGGAATGAGATGTGCTGATGCCTATTGGTTGGTGAGGGGCTCACCCAGAGACTCCCGTCGACCAGCTCGACCCGATTCATGGTCTCGCCAAGAGCGAAGTACTCGTCCTCGCTCCAGGGTCCCGGGTGTTCCAGGATCGTCGCGCTCATCGGTTGTTCCACCTCCCGGCACCTGCCTTCCTCCAGCGTGCCATGCCAAGCCTGTCCAGGCGACAGCAACTGACCCGACCACTTCATGCCCTACCCATCTCTAGTTCATTGTCCCACGACAAGTCGTTATGGAGCATCTTGTCATTGCGCTAGAGGTGAGGTCAACGGGCATTCGAGCGGGAGGCCCCGGTCGTAGGTATGCCTAGGCGCGTCGCGGGCTGTCTCTAAACCCTGCTGGGCAGCGAAGATAGACAGGTGTTCCCGATGTGACCGGACCTTCGGAAACCGAGGATGGACTCATCAGCGGTTACCACGAAGGAGATCCAGTCATGTTGATGCACCCGGACGTCATGCTGAGCCTGGCGAACGACCACCGCCGCGAGCTGATCGCCGAGGCGGACCGCGAACGCCTGCTCACCAGTGCTCGTCGAGCCCGCAAGATCAAGACCAATTCGGAGGTACGGGGTCAGCCCACGCGCCCGTCCTCGGCTCCGGCTCCGGCCCGGTGACGATGATGCCGCTTCCCCGGGCGGATTGGATGCGGGGCGCGGCCATCGACTAGCTTCGTCCCGTGGTCACGGCCGGCGATGTGAGCAGCACCGATTCCTCAACCGCACCCATCGGCGCTCCCGACTCGTTGGAAGTGCCGGGGGCCGGGGGCCGGGGGCCGGGGGCCGGGGGCCGGGGGCCGGAGGCCGGAGGCCGGACTCCGTCCGCGTGCCGGTCGGCGCCGAGGCCTCTCAGTGGGTGACGGTGGCCGCCGAGCGCACCCTCCTCGCCATCGCCCGCACGGTCACCTCCACGGCCCGCGTCCTCGACGCGGTCCAGCTGCTCCGAGACGACCCGCGGGTCCAGGTGGTGTTCGCGTTCAACGACTCGTCGCCGTTCCGGGACGGCGTTCCCGAGCTGCTGCGGCGGGCCGGCGCCAAGATCGTGCCCTGGGAGCAGCTGGCCGAGCTCGACTTCGACGCCGCGCTGACCGCGAGTGAGAACACCGAGCTGCGGACGATCGACGCGCCGACCCTGGTGCTGCAGCACGGGGCCGGCTTCCACAAGAGCCTGCCGGACTCGCGCGGTGACGGTCGCCGGGTCACCGGCACGGTCCGCGCCGACGACCTGACCGGGCGCCGGGTGCTCGTCGCGGTCACCCATCCGCAGCAGGCCGCGCAGCTCGCCGCGGCGGAACCGGCCGCGGCCGGGCGCACGGTGCTGATCGCCGATCCGATGCTGGACCGGCTGCGGGCCGCCCGCCTGCTGCGGCAGCGCTACCGGGCCGCGCTCGGCCTCGGCGACCGCCGCCTGGTCGTGGTCACCTCGACCTGGGGACGGCAGTCGCTGTTCGGCCGCTGGCCGGAGCTGCCCGCGCGACTGCTCGCCGAGCTGGACGCCGACGCCTACCGGGTGGCCACCGTGCTGCATCCGAACGTGACCGGCGGCCACGGTGGACTCCAGGTGCGGATGTGGCTGGCCGCCGCGCGCGACGCCGGCCTGC
Organism: Actinoplanes sp. L3-i22; assembly: GCF_019704555.1. NCBI lineage: Bacteria > Bacillati > Actinomycetota > Actinomycetes > Micromonosporales > Micromonosporaceae > Actinoplanes > Actinoplanes sp. L3-i22. The sequence continues at coordinate 3,662,546 of NZ_AP024745.1, read as the reverse complement.
TGATGATCCCGCCGGACGAGGGCTGGCAGGCGACGCTGGCGGCCGCCGACTGCGTGGTCGGCGATCACTCGTCGGTCAGCCTGCTCGCGGCCGGCGCCGACGTTCCACTGCTGCTGGCCCCGCTCGGCGACGAGGTCATCCCCGGCACGCCGATGACCACGCTGAGCCGGCTCGCCGCTCGCCTCGACCCACGCCGCTCACCGGCCGAGCAGGTCGAGGCGACCATCGCGGGTCACGTGCCCGGCCGGTACGCGCCCGCGGTCGACGCCACCTTCGCCGGGCCGCCGGCGGCGCGCCCGCTCCGCACGGTCCTCTACCAGCTGCTCGACCTGCCGGAGCCGCCCGAGCCGGCCCCGCTGCCCGTCTGGCCGCCGCCGATCCCGGACACCGTCCCGGTGGCCTCGCACGTGATCCACACCAAAACCGAAGACAAGCTTATTTGGGTACGGCGATATCCCGCGGCCGTCCGCCGGCACGTGGCCGAGCCGGTCGACGGCTGGATCGGTCACCTCCACGCGGGCGACGACGAGTGGGACCTGCGGACGCTGCAGGCCGCCGAGGTGCTGACCCGGGCCGCGGTCACCGGGCGATCCGCGGCCCGGTCCTGGGCCGAGGAGACGCTCGCCCGGTTCCCCGGGGCCGCCGTGGCCGGCGCGGGTGTCGCCGGCGGGGCTGTCGCGGTGTTCCGGGACGGCCGCCGGGCCGAGATCGCCGGGAGCGCGGACGTGGCCGGGCTGGTCGCCGCGCTGTACACCCTGGCCCGCGCCGGAAGTCTCGGCGACGGCCGGTGGCACCTCCGCGTCGCGGGCACCGACCACCCCGTCGCGGTGCACCTGGTTCACGGGATCTGACCCCCGCTGACTCTCCCACCGCGGCGCGGCTGGCTCGCGGGGTCTGACCGGCGGCGGCTCTCCCGTCGCGGTGTGGCTGGCTCGCGGGGTCTGACCGGCGGCGGCTCTCCCGACGCGGTGTGGCTAGCTCGCGGGGTCTGATCGGCGGCGGATCTCGGCGGCGCGGGACGCGTGTTCGGCGGCCGACACCCGGTCGCCGAGCGCGGTGGCGGCGACGATCAGGTTCTCCCGTACCTCGAGCTCGTAGTTCCACAGCTCGGCGACGGCGAGGTAGGCGGCGGCCGCGGCCAGTTCCTCGTACGCCCGGCGATGCCGGCCCAGGTGCAGGTGCGCGGCCCCGATCGCCGCGCCGGCCCGGGTCGCGTTCCGGTCGTCGCCGGCCCGGTTCAGACCGTCCCGCGCCTGTTCGAGCAGCGGCAACGCGTCGGCCGACCGGCCCGCGGCGTCCAGGTGGACGCCGTAGTAGAGCTGCCCGAGCGCCACGCCGCGGCTCAGGCCCACCTCGCGGTAGATGTCGATCGTCGTCCGGAAGGCCGCCTCCGCCTCCTCGCGCGCGGCGGCCTGCTCCGGTTCCGGGGCGGCGCGCGCCACCCGGTCGAGCAGGCGGGCGAAGAACTCCCAGGCCGTTCCGGCGAGGACCCGGTCATCGGCGGCCGGCAGCAGCGCGAGCGCCCGGTCGATCTCGGCCCGTGCCCGCGTCAGGTCACCCGCGCCGGAGTGCGCCGCGGACAGCGTGCACCGGATCTGGACCTCCACGTCGGCCCGGCCCAGCCGTTGCGCCGCGGTGATGCCCAACTCGGACATCGCGATCCGGTCGGCCAGGTACGGCCGGTTGAAGTACAGCGCCTGGGCGGCCGTCGCGAGCCGCGCCACCTGGGTGTCGGCGCCGATCGCGAGCCCGGCCCGGGTCACCCGCAGCAGGTCCTCCCGGCCGCGGTCCAGCGCCCGCAGGGCCTCGACCCGCCGGCCGGGCCCGTCGAACGGGCCGTCGTCCCGCGCCGGGCCGGTGATCAGGCGGCGCCGCTCCCCCATGATCGCCCGGTCCGCGGACTCGGCGAGGTCGCAGAAGTAGTCGACGGTCTCCGCCACCACCCGCTCCGGCCAGCCGACCCCGGTCTCGGCCCCAGCCCCAGCCCCAGCCCCGGTCTCGGCCCCAGCCCCAGCCCCAGCCCCGGTCTCGGCCCCAGCCCCAGCCCCAGCCCCGGTCTCGGCCCCGGTCTCGGACTCACTCGCGAGCCGGGCCGCGTGCGCCCGGATCAGCGGATGCAGCGTGTACCGGTCCCGGCCGGCCCGTTCCAGCAGGTTGAGGCCGAGCAACTCGTCGACGGCGGACCGCCGGGCGGCCCGCTCCCGCCAGCCGATCCGCTCCAGCAGACCGTCGGTGACCTCGGCGACCGGGATCACCCCGAGGTCCCGGTAGAGCCCCTGGGCCTTGACCCCGAGGTGCCGGTAGACGTTGTTGAACAGCGGCTCGACCGCGTTGCCGGCACCGGGCAGGGCCAGTGCGTCGAGCAGGTACGGTTCCGCGGTCAGCTCACCCGCCAGCTCGGCGACCGTCGTCGTGGCGTCCAGCCGCAGCCGCGCGGCGACGATCCGCAGCGCGATCGGCAGGTGCCCGCACAGGTCGATCACCCGCTGCGCCGCGGCCGGCTCGGCCTCGATCCGCTCCCGGCCGGCGACCGCGGCGAGCAACTCCCGGGCGGCCGGGTCGTCGAGCGGGCCGACGTCGATGAACTGCGCGCCGTCCATGGCCATGCCCCTCACGTCGTGCTGGGTGCTCACCAGCACCAGGCTGCCGGGAGCGGTCGGGATCAACGGGCTGACCTGCGCCGGCAGCGCGACGCCGCGCAGCATCAGCAGGACCGGCCGGTCGGCGGTCATCGTCCGGTACAGCGACAGCCGGGCCGCGAAGCTGTCCGGCAGCAGCCCGACCGGCACGCCCATCGCCACCAGGAACGTCGTCACCACCGCCTCGGTCGACTCGGGGCTGGTCAGCAGCGCGTCCGGAAGCTCACGGACATCCGCGTAGAGCTGCCCGCCGCCGAACCACTCCTGCCGCTGGTGACCCCAGCGCAGCGCGAGCGCGCTCTTCCCGATCCCGGGCGCGCCGCGCAGCACGACAACCGGGGTGGCGCCGGCCCGGCCCGTGCCGCGGATCCCATCCAGCGCGGCGGTCGCCCCGGTCCCGTGGATCTCGTCCAGCACCGCGGTCGCCCCAGTCCGGTGGATCTCGTCCGGCGCCGCGAGCGCCCCGGTCCGGTGGATCTCGTCCAGCGCGGCGAGCGCTCCGGTCCGGTTGACGAAGTCCGCGGGCCCGTTGGGCAGCAGCCGGGGTGCGAGCCGCTCCGGAAGCGCCGGGCTGGGCACCGTCACCGCGATCGGCGACGCCGCGCCGAGCTCGCCCTGCGCCTGCTGGACCAGCGCCTGGGCCCGGGCGGCGAACTCCGGATCGCTCTCCAGGAGCTCGCGCAGCGCCCGCTCGAACGCGTCCCGGTCACCGGTGTCGACCAGCGCCGCGCCGGTCCCCAGGCGGGCCCTGACCCGGCCGATCAGCATCGTCCAGGTGGACTGCGCCGCGTTACCGATGTCCTCACTGGCCCGGGACATCACCGCGGCCGCGATGGCAGCGATCAGCGCATCCCACATCCGTCCTCCACCCCGAGCCCCCACTGTCGACAGTCGTCACCCTATCGACCGCCACCCCGTTCGAGGGGTCCCGAGCCCGCCCCACCGCCGGGCCTCGCCCATCCGTGCCACCTCAGCCACACCGGAGCCGAGCCCACCCCGAAAGCCCGTCGATCACCAAAAGAGCAGGTCCCACCCTCCCTGAGGGGGGGCCACCTCCGCTGACGTAATTGTCGCGTGAATCGGCAAGATCATGCTGGTGGCCTGTGGATGACGCTGCAGTGTGGACAACTCCCACGGGACCAGATCTTGGGGTAGAGCAACCGCCCTCGGAGCCGAGACAGCCTCGGTGGCCGTTCGGGGTTTGGGGTAAACCGTGCCCACCCTCGGACGTCGCCCTTGCGGGTCTCGTGTTCTGGGCGCTCCGCGCCCTTGCGAGGCCCGGAAGGGTCCCCGCGGGAGCGACGATCAGTTATCGGCCGCAGCCGAGGCAATGAAGAATTTGACCTTAATCACTACTTTGCCGATGGGCGATCCGGAGTATGGTCGGGGGCGAGGTCGGCCGGCGGGAGGCAGCGCGTGAGGTTTCAGGTCCTTGACATTCTTCCGAACCTGACGAATCCGGTGACCGGGCGGGAGATCCGGCCCGACGAGCGGTTCGCGCAGGCGCTGACCTCGGCGAGGTATGCGGAGGAGTTCGGGTTCGACGCGGTGGCTATCGGTGAGCGGCATGCCGGCGCGTTCCTGTCCAGTGGCGTGTCCGTGCTGCTCGGCGCGGTTGCCGCGAGCACCAGCCGGGTGCGGATCTCGACCGGGGTGTCGGTGCTGTCGATCCTCGATCCGCTGCGCGTCGCGGAGGACTACGCGACCGTCGACCAGCTGTCCCGCGGGCGGCTCGAGCTGGTCATCGGCAAGGGCAACGAGCTGCGCCAGCTGCCGATGTTCGGCATCGGGAACGGCGACCAGTGGGACGCGCTGGCGGAGAAGTACGAGTTGCTGCGCCGCCTCTGGCGCGAGGAGCAGGTCACCTGGCAGGGGCGTTTCCGCGGGCCGCTGGACGAGGTGACCAGCCTGCCCCGGCCCTACGCCGGCGCCCCGCGCGTCTGGCACGGCTCGGCGACCACGGTGACCTCGGCGGAGCTGGCCGGGAAGTGGGGCGACCCGCTCTTCTCGGCGAACGCAATCCAGCCGCGGGACAACTACACCGTGCTGATCGACCACTATCGGCGGACCTATGCCGAGCACGGGCACGACCCGCGGTTCGCCTATGTCGGGGCCGGCGCCGGGTTCCTCTACCTGGCCGACACCACGCAGCAGGCGCGGGCGGCGTTCGGGCCGACCTACGAGAAGATCATCGAGTTCTTCAACCGGCCGGGGAACCACACGCCGGGCAACGAGTCGACGTTCGCGAGCATCGACGACGCGATCGCCCGGGGGCCGGTGCTGGTCGGGTCGCCGCAGCAGATCGCCGAGAAGATCCTCTGGTTCCACGAGGCGTTCGGGCACGATCTGCAGTCGTTCAGCCTGCCGACGATGATCCCGCACGAGCAGCAGCTGACCATGTTGGAGCGGCTGGCCGCCGAGGTGCTGCCGGTGGTCCGCCGGGCGGCGCCGACGTCGTTGTGGGGCGAGGCGGATCCGTACGGGGGCCGGCCGGCGGCCCACGGGCGCACGGTCCCCGACGCGGCCGGCGAGATCGAGAAGCACCGGACGGCCGGAAAGGCGACGCGATCGGCTGGTTGATCTTGCAGGTTCGGCCGCTTACGCTGCTCGGACTTCGCCCGGCTTCGGCCCGGGTGACCCATTCCGAGAACGGTGATCATGAGTCTGCGCGCCCTGTTCCGTCGCCTCCTGCTGCCCCCGCTGGCCGCGGGTCTGGCCCTGTCCGGTCTCGCGCTGCCGGCTCACGCGGAGTCGGCCCTCGACTTCCCGATCGTCTTCCTCGACCTCACCGAGTCGATCACGGTGGTCGACGGCCTGTCCAAGACGGTCACGTTCGAGATGCGGAACGTCGGCGGCGGGGCCGCCGAGAACGTGGTGATCGGCTTCGACTCGGTGCCGGCGTCGCTCGGCTTCGTGCCGCCGGCCGGCTGCTCGGCCACCACCTGCAAGATCAGCAAGCTGGCGGCCGGTGAGCGCCGCCCCTTCAGCTTCACCGTCAAGCCGGCCACCACGTCGACCAGCCTGACCTCGTCCTTCCACGTGACCGTCGCGGTCGAGGGCGAGGAGATGGACGACGTCGAGGTGCAGGTGATCCGGACCACCAAGCCCGGTGTGGACCTCGAGATCGGCGCCCTGCCGGACGTCAAGCTGGGCCGCGGCGAGTCGGCCGTCCTGCCGGTGACCGTCCGGAACACCGGCAACGCCACCTCCGGCACGCTCGGCCTGGCGGTGGCCGGCCAGGACACCCTCGAGGCGGACCTGGGCCGCTACCGCAACTGCGAGCCGGATGCCGAGGTCGGCGGCGTGATCTGCGTCCTCGACGACTCGCTCGCCCCGGGCGAGACCGCCGCCCTGTCCGCCGCCACCCCGGCGAAGATCAAGGTCAAGGCGGACGCCCCCGGCCCGGCGCAGTACTACGCCAACGCCGTCGTGGTCGGCCTCACCGACAAGTACGTGGCCGCCTTCACCAAGCGCAACGCCGGGCGGACCGGCGACGAGCTGAAGCTGCAGAAGATGTCGTCGGCCGCAAGCATCAAGGACGACGACGTCCAGGACGACCTGAACCCGGACGACAACGTCGCCCTGTTCACCGTCACCACCCCGACCGCGCCCGCCGACAGCAAGGCCGTCGGCGGCGTCTTCCAGGGTGCGGTCGGCGAGCGGGTCACGGCTCAGATCGGCATGCGGAACCTCGGCCCGTTCGCGACGGTCGGGCTGTCCACCCAGTCGCTCAACTACGTGCGGGTCAAGCTGCCGTCCGGGGTCAAGCCGGTCACCTCCGACCAGATGTGCCTGCCGGGCACCTCGCCCACGGACGTCAACTTTGACGGTTTTGCGGGCCGGGACTGGGCGTGCCTGGTGCTCGACCAGGTGCCGAAGGGCGGCAAGCAGATGTTCACCTTCACCGTCGAGATCGAGGACGGCGCGCACGACGGGGGCTACGTCCAGGCGTACGGCGGCGTGCAGGACACCGTCCACACCAACGACAAGGCCGACCTGACCGTCGACACCGGCGCCAGCCTCCCGATCACCGGCCCGTCCACCGGGCTGCTGGCCGCCGGCGGCGCGATCCTGCTGGCCGCGGGGCTGTTCCTGTTCCGCGCGACCCGCCGGCGCCGCATCATCACCGTCGCGGAGTGATCTGTCGGGTCAGGCGCAGCAGCTCCGTGCCGGTGACGTCCAGCAGGACCAGCGTCGTGCCGTCGAGGCCGGCCCGGCGGGTCGTGGCCAGCGCGCGGTTGACCGGCACGTTGTCGCAGCCGACCTCGGTGGACGCGCCGGCCGTCGCCACCAGCGAGCCGCCCGGCCCGGCCGCCCAGCCGCCGCCCGCACCGTTGCACCCGTCGCTGCCCTGCCACCGCCCGTCGGCCAGGAACTCGACGTACGCCCGGCTCGCCCGGGCCGGCCGGTCCACCGGCAGCCATCGGCCGAGCAGCACCGGCGCGGTGACCGGGGTCAGGCCGGCCGGCAGCGGGGCGGCGGCCCGGAGCCGCTGCCGGATCTCGTCGGTCACCCGCGGCACCCCGGTGACGTCGGCCGCCAGGTCCGGCCGGGTCACCGGCACGGCACCGGGCAGCAGCCGGGCGACGGTCGCGCCACGGTCGTCGACCAGGACCCGCTCGGCCCCGTCGATCCGGTAGCCGGCGGCCCGGGCCACGGTCGCGCCGAGGTCCGGGCCGTCGCACAGCGGCGGGCCGGACCGGCTGTCCAGGCGGCCGGCGAAGAGGCCGGTCTCGTCCGCCCGCCAGTCGCCCGTCAGCACCGCGCACGGCTGGAACAGCTCCAGGTCGCCCGGCCCGCCGATGCGCAGCACCACGTTCTTCGGCGCGCCGTCGGCGGACAGCTGCCAGAGCCCGACCAGCGCCACCGGGTCGAGCGCGACGGTCGCCGCCGCCGGCTCGGACACCCCCGGTGCCGCCGCCCGGTCGGACGCCCCCGGCGCCGCGGCCGGTGCCTGACCCGCGCACCCGGCCAGGATCGCCGCCGACAGCGCCACCGCGATGAGGCTCTTCATCCCGGTAAGACGCGCTCGCGGCGCCCCCGGTTCCCCCGGGTGTCACACCGGTGCGAGTGCGGGCTCCGGTGCCGGGCGGCGGGCCCGGAACGCGGTGAGCAGCAGGATGCCGCCCAGCGCCGCGGCGAACGCGGCGGAAGCCGCCGTGACGTGCATCGCCGTGATGAACGCGTCGTTCGCGGCCCCGGCCAGATCCGGCCGGCCGAGCCCGGCCGCGACGGCCCGGGTGTGCTCGGCCGAGGGTGACGCGGCCGCCCGGACCGGTTCCGGCAGCGACGCGAGGAACGGTTCGATCCGATTCCGGTACGTCGTGGTCAGGATCGTGCCGAGCAGCGCGATCCCGAGCACGCTGCCCACCTGCCGGACCGTGTTGTTCACCGCCGAGCCGGCGCCCATCCGGTCCTGCGGCAGCACCGCGATGACGGCGGCCACCGTCGGCGCGATCGCGCAGCCCATCGCCACCCCGCTGACCAGGCCCACCGCGCAGAACAGCAGGAGCGGGGTGTGCAGCCCGAAGCCGAGGTTGGCCAGGAAGGCGGCCGCGACCACGAGCAGCCCGGTGCCGCTGACCCGGCCCACGCCGTACCGCTTGGCCAGCCGTGCGCCGAGCCCGGAGCCGACCGCCACGCCGATCGCGCCGGGCAGGAAGGCCAGCCCGGTGTGCAGCGCCGACATCCCGCGCGCGCCCTGCAGGTAGAAGTTGCCGTAGAACATCTGCCCGGTGATCGCGAAGAACAGCGCGCCCATCGCGACGTTCCCGGCGCTGAACCGCCCGTTGCGGAACAGCCGCGGGTCGAACGACGGCTCGCTCGACCGCCACTCCAGGACGGTGAACCCGGTGAGCAGCGCCAGTCCGGCCAGCACCGTTCCCCAGACCCGGGGGCTGGACCAGCCGGTGTCCTGACCGGCTTCGATCAGCCCGTACGCCAGCAGGGCGAGTCCGGCGGTGGACAGCAGCAGCCCGGCCGGGTCGGGGCGGCGGCGATGCTCCTGCCGCGGGTTGGGCACCACGAGCGCGATCCCGATCAGCGCGACGGCCACCACCGGCAGGTTCACCAGGAAGACCGAGCCCCACCAGAAGTGGTCGACCAGCACGCCGCCGAGCAGCGGGCCGAGCGCGACGCCGACGCCGCTGGAGGCCGACCAGGCGGCGATCGCCCCGGCCCGCCGCTCCTGCGGGAAGGTGGCGCCGATGATCGCCATCGAGGTGGGCACCATCATCGCGCCGCCCAGGCCCATCACGCCGCGGGCCAGGATCAGGCCGATGGCGCCGCCGGCCCAGGCCGCCCAGACCGAGGCGGCGCCGAAGAAGATCAGGCCGAGCACCAGGATCGTGCGGTGGCCGTAGCGGTCGCCGAGCGCGCCGGCGGCGAACAGTGCGGTCGCGAAGAGCAGTGAATACGCCCCGACGGCCCACTGCAGCTGGCCGGGGGTGGCGTCGAGGCCGGTCGCCGGGTCGGCCAGCCGCTCCAGGGCGATGCCCAGGATGCTCGTGTCGATCCAGATCAGCACCGCGGCGAAGACGAGCACGGCCAGCACCCGGCGCTGCCGCGCTAGATTGTTTGACAGGTCCCTGACGGTCATGGGTGTCACTCTTCTCCGAATGACAGGTTCCTGTCAATCCCGCCCGGAGCACAATGGGCCGGTGGAATACCTCGCCGAATGTTCGACCTTCCTCGTCCGGCACGCCTGGCTGTCCCTGCGCGGCGCGGTCGCCGAGGATCTGGTCCGGCACGACCTGACCGTCGCGCAGTTCGCGTCGCTGCTGATGCTGAGCCAGCAGCCCGGCCTGACCGTCGCCGACGTGGCCCGCGCCGTCTCGACCGCCCGGCAGTCGGCCAACGAGATGCTCACCGGCCTGGAACGCGCCGGCCTGGTCGAGCGGCGCCCGCACCCGTCCGACCGCCGCTCCCAGCAGGTCTTCCTCACCGACGCGGGCCACACCCGGCTGGCCGAGGCGCTGCCCACGGTCCGGGCCGTCGAGGCCAGGCTGTCGGCCGGCTTCACCCCGGAACAGCTGGCCACGGTGCACGCCTGGCTGACCCGGATGACCGAGTCCACCGGCGGCGACGAGGACTTCGCCACCCTGTGACGGCCTTCACCGCCGTACGGCGAAGGGTGGGGTTGATCTTATTTGGGGGTTGACCGGCGGAGGCGGTGGCGGAAGAACAGGAACAGGGCGACGGCCGCCACCGCGACGGCGATGACCAGGTAGCGGCTGAGGGTCGCGGCGATCTGCTCGATGTGGTCGCCGGCCAGGTAGGCGGCGGTCGACCAGACGCCGACCCACAGGGCCGCGCCCAGGATGTTCCAGGCCAGGAAGCGCGGGAAGGGCATCTCGGTGAGGCCCGCGACGACGCCGTTGAGCTGGCGCAGGCCCTCGACGAACCGGGCGACCACGACGACCTTCGGGCCCTGGCGGGTCATGAAGCCCTCGACCTTGTCCAGACGTTCCGGGGTCAGCCGGACGTAATGCCCGAAGCGGTGCACGAGCGGCCGCCCGCCGCGCCGGCCGATCCAGTAGCCCAGGCTGTCGCCGGTCACCGCGGCGACGAAGGCGATCAGCGCGACCGCGACGATGCTGAGATGGCCCCGGCCGGCGTAGGCCGCGCCCGCGATGATCACCGTCTCGCCCGGCGCCGGGATGCCGAAGCTCTCCACGAACACGATCGCCCCGATGCCGAGATAGCCGAACCGATCGATGAGCTCCAGCATGGCCCCACCGTAGACCGGCCGGCACCGGGCGACACACCTTCGCGATCCTCGTCACGGCCGCCTCGAACGACTGTTGTCTATGCTGCTCCCGGCCCGGTGTGATGGGATCACGGGCATGAAGGCACTCGTTCTGGGCGGAGGCGGCGTCACCGGCGTCGCCTGGGAGATCGGCCTGCTCCACGGGCTGGCCGAACACGGCGTCGACCTGACCGGCGCGGGACTGGTCGTCGGCACCTCGGCGGGCTCGTCGACGGCGGCTCAGGTGCTCTCCGGCGTACCGCTGAAAGCTCTTTTCGAGGCGCAGGTGGCCGGCCCCGGCAGCGAGATCCCGGCCCGCCTGCGTCTCGGGAATCTCCTGAAGTTCGCGGTCGCCGGGCTCTGGCCCGGCGATCCGGCGCGCGGCCGGGCCTGGCTGGGCCGGCAGGCGCTGCGCGCCCGCACCGTCTCCGAGGCGGAACGCCGGGCGGCGATCGCCGCCCGGATCGGCGACGCCGACTGGCCGGCGGTCCGGTTGCTCATTCCGGCGGTCGAGGCCGAGACCGGCGAGGTACGGATCTTCGACGCGTCCAGCGGCGTCCCGCTGATCGACGCCGTCGCGGCGAGCTGCGCGATCCCGCTGACCTGGCCGCCGGCGACGGTCGAGGGCACGCGATACGTCGACGGCGGCATCCGCTCGATCGCCAACGTCGACCTGGCCGCCGGCGCCGACCGGGTGGTGGTGCTCGCCCCGTCGTCGCAGTCGGCCCGCCCGTCCGGCCGCCCGGCCGCCCAGCTCGCGGCCCTGGGCCCGGAGGTCCGCGGCACGGTGATCACCCCGGACACGGCGACCCGCGCCGCGTTCGGCACCAACCCCCTCGACCCGGCCCGCCGCGGCCCCGCCGCCGAGGCCGGCCGCGCCCAGGCCGCCGCCGAGGCGCCCGCGCTCCGCACCCTCTGGGCCGACCGGTAGATCCGCCGCCGGCGCCGGGGGCGGGGCTAACCGCCGTACGCAAGGGTGTTGGTCGGGGGTTTGAACTGGACTTTGGGTTTGCCCTTCAGGGCGTCGGCCAGGGTGGCGATCACCGCGCCGTTGACCTGGTAGTGGTTGGTCGGGTCGGGGTGGTTCTGGTAGTCGGGGTCGGCCATGTAGCCGGCGATGACCAGCGATGTCGTGCCGACGATCAGGGACGAGGTCTTGTTCGCGTCGGTGGTGCCGGTCTTGCCGTAGACCGGGTGGCCGATCTGGCCGTGCGCGGCGGGCGCGGTGGCGTTGCCGTGGCAGTCGCCGGTCTGGGCGGCGTCGCCGACCGGGCAGCGGGCCGCGTCGAGGGCCGCGCGGGCCACGTCCGGGGTGGTCGCCTTGGTGCAGGCCGGCTTGCCGACGTCGAGTTTGGTGCCGTCGGCGCTGGTGATCTGCTGGATCGGGGTGGGCGTGCAGTACATGCCGTCGCCGGCCAGGGTGGCGTAGGCGTCGGCCATGTCGAGCGGCGTCGACGCGGACACGCCCAGGGTGAAGGCGCCCCAGGTGGCGGCGGATTTCGCGTAGGTCGCGTCCTGCGAGTTGCGGAACTGGACGCCGAACCGTTTGGCGACGGCGACCACCTTGTCCGCCCCGACCTGCTCCTCCAGCGGCACGAAGTACGTGTTGACCGACATGCCGAACCCGGTCCACATGTTGTACGGCCCGGCCTCCTTGGCCCCGGCGTTCTTCGGGCACCAGTCGGAGGTGCCGGCGCAGGCCGACGGCGAGTCGGCCTCGACCGGGTAGTGCGAGTGGTACTGCACCTGGGTGTTGATCGTATGGTTGAGCGGGACGCCGGCCTCCAGTGCGGCCACCATCGTGAACATCTTGAACACCGAGCCGGCCTGGTAGCCGTCGATGTCGCCGCCGCCGGTGATCAGCGGGTTGGTGGTGTTCGGGTACGACGCGCGGATCTTCTGCTTGCGCAGCGCCGGGTTCGGCGAGAGCGGGTTCTGCGGGTGCGCCGGGTCGTCCAGCTTGTACTTGCGGTTGGCGGCGAGCAGCCGCACCCGGCCGGTGCCCGGCTCGACGCCGGCGAGCAGGATCGCGTTCCGGGTGTTGTCGCTGATCTGCTCGCTGATCCGTTTGCGGGCGGCGTTCTGCGCGTCGATGTCGAGCGACGTGACCACCTGATAGCCGCCGCTCTTGAGCTGCCGCTCCCGGTCGTAGGCGGTGGCGCCGAACGTCTCCTGCCCCATCCACCAGCGGTAGAAGTAGTCGCAGAAGAAGCCCCAGCTCTTGGCGACCGCGATGCAGCCGTTGCCGATCGAGGTCACCTGCCGCGGGATCGGCTCCTTCAGCGCGGCGGCGGCCTGCGCCTGGGTGATCGAGCCCATCGTGACCATGCCGGGGATGACGTAGTTGTCCCGCCGCTCCTTGATCTGCGTGTACCCGGTCGCGATCGTCGGGTTGAAGCTGGTCGGCGCCTTGACCATGCCGGCGAGCATGGCGGCCTCGCCGACGGTCAGGTCCTTGGGGCGCTTCTTGAAGTAGATCTGGCTGGCCGCGAAGACGCCGTACGCCTGGTTGCCGAACGGGGCGATGTTCAGGTAGCGCTCCAGGATCTGGTCCTTGGTGAGCTCCTTCTCGACCTGCAACGCGTACTTCATCTCGGTGATCTTGCGTTTCGGGGTGTCCTTGGTGGCGTCGACGATCTCCTGCGGGTTCGTCGCCGAGTAGGCCAGCGACATCCGCACGTACTGCATCGTCAGGGTGGAGGCGCCCTGCTGGGCGTTGCCGCCGCTGTTGTTGACGAAGGCCCGCGCGACGCCCTTGAAGTCGACGCCGTGATGCTTGTAGAAGTTGCGGTCCTCGGCCGCGACGATCGCCGCCCGCATGTTCGTCGAGATGTCCTTGAGCGGCACGTCGCTGCGGAACTCGTCGTAGAACTGGGTGATCAGCGTCTTGCCGTCACTGGCGTAGACCCGGGTGATCTGCGGGGAGCTGTAGTCCTTCAGCTCGCTGGGCAGGCTGTCGAAGGAGTCGCCGCCGGCCTTCGCGGTCAGGCCGGAGATCGCCGCCGCCGGGAACGCCGCGGCGGCGACCACCAGCCCGCCGAGCAGGCCGCAGATCAGCAGGGAGGTCGCGTTCTTGCGCATCGTCGTCTGTTCTCCCGTTCTGGACCGTCACCAATAACGACGGGGTACGACCGCAGAACAGTGCCGTGATCCCGGACACCTTTTATCCACCCGCCAGCCGGAACCGCTTACCGTCCGCCTTGAGCAGGAGAAACTTGGGGACGGTCCGGGTGCCGTCGGCGTTGAACGTGACCGTCCCGGACAGGCCGGCGTAGTCGGTGGCGCTCAGCGCGGCCCGCAGCGCCTCATGGCCGGTGCCGCCGGCCCGCTTGATCGCGCCGACCGCCACCATCACCGCGTCGTAGGACTCGGCGCTGGACGGGCCCGGCGCGACGCCGTAGGCCTGCTGATAGCGCTGCGACCACTCGGCCAGCTCGGGCATGAACTCCGGGACGAGCAGCGCGGTGCCGTAGACGTCGCTGCTCTGCTCCTGGCTCAGGTCGGTGAGCAGCGGCCCGTCGGTGGCGCCGTCGCCGACCACGATCCGCCCGGTGAAGCCGCTCCCCCGCAGATCCTTGATCAGCTGGTTCGCCTCGCCGTAGTAGCCGGTGTAGTAGACGGTGTCGGCCCGGCCGGCGACCACCGCCTGGGCGATCCGCCGGTAGTCGGCGGCCCCCTGGCTCAGCTTCAGCTCGCTCGCCACGGTCAGCGCGCCGGTGGCGCGGGCCCGGGCGGCGGTCGCGTCGGCCAGGGTGATCGGGAAGCTGGTGCCGTCGTGGACGATCGACAGGCGCTTGCCGCCGAGCTTCTTCATCCAGTCGACGGCGAACACCGCCTCGGCGGTGACCGTGCCGCAGATCAGGAACACGCTGTCGTAGTGCGGCGCGATCAGGTCGGTCGAGTTCGCCTGCGCGATCACCATCGGCACCCCGGCGTCACGGAAGATCTTCAGCGTGGGTACGACGGCACTGCTGCAGTACCCGCCGACCGACACCGCCACGTCCTGCTTGATGACGGTCTGGGCGGCGCTGACCGCGGTGCCGGGATCGCACGCGTCGTCCTCGGTGATCAGCTCGACGTCGCGCCCGAGCACTCCCCCGGCGGCGTTGACCTCGGCGACCGCGAGCTTGGCCCCGTTGAGCATCGACTCGCCGGTGTGGCTGCTGCGCCCGGTCAGCGGCAGCACACTGGCCAGCCGGATCACGTCGGCCGGCGACACGGCCGGGCCCGGGCTGCCGGACTCCGAGCAGCCCGCCAGACCGGCCAGCAGCACGGCAGCCGCGACGACACCCAGGTTCTGTCTCGCGGATCGCGCGGGAGCGAGGCGAGGTCCAGGTGGTGTCTGGCGTCGGCCGGAGGAAGGTCGCATACCGGGGTTGTATGTGGCCTTCCTCCGGACGCCGTCAGGCGCCGGCTGGGCCACGCCGTAGCCCCTCGCGATCCGCGAGACAGAACCTGAACGCACAACGGTCCGATCGACGCCGTCTGCCCGGAACTGAAGCGTTTTCCTTGAACCGGTGGGGAAGCTGCCGAAACAGGGAATGTGTTGGGGCGCATGCGAGGCCGTGGCCGCAGCCTTCTGACGACGGTGTCGCTGGCCGTCGTCCTGCTGGCCCTGGCGGGGTATGTGCTGCAGGGCACGATCAGCACGACCCGGGCCACCCGCCAGCAGAGCGCCGCCCTGGTCGTCGACGAGAAGTTCACCGAGGCCCGGATCGCCGTGGCGATGCAGGAGGTGAACCTGCGGCACTACCAGGTCGAGCCGTCGGTGGCGGTCCGCAGCCGGTTCGTGCAGGTGGCCGACAGCGCCGAACGGAACCTGACCGAGCTCGGCCGGTCGGCGGACGAGCGGATCCGGCAGGACGCCCGGAGCCTGCTGACCGGGCAGGTCGCGTACCGCCTGCTCGCCGAGCAGCTGATCGACAAGGTGGCCGGCAGCGACCCGGACTACATGCAGTTCGACCGGCTCCAGTTGACGCCGGCCTACTACTCGCTGCAGAACGACGTGGACGCGATCGCCCGCTCGTACCACGAGTACGCCCAGCAGCAGGTGACGATGCTGCGGAACACCCAGGGCCGGCTGCTGGTCGGCACCGCGATCGGGTTCGGCGCCGGCCTGACCCTGGTCGCGATGATCATGCGGATGATCCTGGGCTACCAGCGCCGGCTGGTCGAGCGGGCCGCGGACAGCCGCTACCAGGCCCTGCACGACGCGCTGACCGGGCTGCCCAACCGCACGCTGTTCCAGCAGAACCTGCAGGAGGCGCTGGACCGGGCCGGCGACCCGGTGACGCTGATGGTGATCGACCTGGACGGGTTCAAGGCGGTGAACGACACGATCGGCCATCACGCCGGCGACCAGGTGCTGATCGAGGCGGGCCGGCGGCTGGCCGGGCAGGTCGGCGCCCCCGGCGTGGTGGCCCGGCTGGGCGGCGACGAGTTCGCGGTGCTGATCCCGAGCGTGACCGGCCTGCCGGAGGCCGTCGGGCTCGCCGACCGGCTGGTGGCCGAGCTGAACCGGGACTTCCGGGTGGAGGGCCAGCTGGCCGCGGTCGGCGGCAGCGTGGGCGTCGCGCTCAGCCCGGTGGACAGCGCCGACGAGCTGTTCCGGCACGCCGACACCGCGATGTACCGCGCCAAGCGCCGCGGCGGCGGGGTCGCCGTCTACGACCCGGGCACCGACGTCAACGAGCAGGACGACCGGATGCGCCTGTTCGCGGATCTGCGGGTGCTGCTCGAGACCGGGGACCCGGACGGCCAGCTGCAGCTCTGGTACCAGCCGCAGGTGCGGCTCTCGGACGGGCAGGTCACCGCGGTCGAGGCGCTGGTCCGCTGGCAGCACCCCACCCACGGTCTGGTCATGCCGGCCACGCTGCTGCCGGTCGCCGAGCGCGGCGGCCTGGAGACCGCGCTCACCTATCACCTGCTGGCGGTGGCCGCCCGGCAGGCCGCGGCCTGGCGGGCGACCGGCTGGTCGTGCCGGGTCTCGGTCAACGTGTCGCCCGGCGCGCTCGGCGACGACCGCTTCGCCGAGACCGTGCAGGCCACGATCGTCGCCGCCGGACTGCCCGCCGAGCTGCTCTGCCTGGAGCTGACCGAGACCGGGATCATGGCCGACTCCGGCTCGGCGCTGCGGACGCTGCGCCGGATCAGCGAGAGCGGCGTCGCGGTGTCGGTCGACGACTTCGGCACCGGCTTCTCGTCGCTGCTCCAGCTGCGGGACGTGCCCGCCGACGAGCTGAAGATCGACCGGACGTTCGTCCGGAACCTGGCCGAGGGCACGCCGGACGCGATCATGGTGCGGAGCGCCACCGACCTCGGCCACAACCTGGGTCTCCAGGTGGTGGCCGAGGGGGTGGAGGACCTCGCGACGCTCACCCGGCTGCGGGAGATCGGCTGCGACTTCGCCCAGGGCTACCTGCTGAGCCACCCGGTCCCGCCGGATGACCTGCGGGCGGCCTGCCGGCGGGCCGAGGCGGTGCTCTCCGGCGCGATCGTCTGACCGGTCGCGCATATTGAAGTACGTCACTTTTCTGCGAGCATGGGTCAATGCGAATCATTCTCGCCTTGCTCCTGCTCGCTCCGGCGGTTGCCGCCGCCCCGGCCGCCCCCGACTGGACCGGACCGCTCTCCACCCGGGGCCGCTACATCGTCGACGCCGACGGCGACCGCTTCCAGCTGCGCTCGGCCAACTGGCACGGCGCGAGCGGCACCTCGAACGGCGACGGCACGCACCACGCCGGGGAGGACTCCGGCCGGATGCCGCTCGGCCTCGACCGCGCTCCCCTGGCCTCGATCGTCGACGGCTTCCGCCAACTCGGCCTCAACAGCGTCCGGCTCCCGTTCTCGAACGAGATGATCCGCGACGCGACCCCGGTCGCCGACTCGGCCGCGAACCCGCAACTGCACGGACTCACCCCACTCCAGGTGTACGACCAGGTGGTCGCCGGACTCACCGGCGCCGGCCTCGCCGTCATCCTGAACAACCACACCACCACCACGAAATGGTGCTGCGGGGTCGACGGCAACGAGCGCTGGAACACCGCCCAGACCGAGCAGCAGTGGGCGGACGACTGGCTGTTCATGGCCCGCCGCTACCGGGACAACCCCCGCGTGGTCGGCGCCGATCTCTACAACGAGGTGCGCCGCAACGTCCTCGACGACCCGAACTGGGGCAGCGGCGACGGGCACGACTGGTTCGCCGCCTCGCAGCGCACCGGCGACCGGATCCTGGCCGAGGCCAACCCGAACCTGCTGATCATCGTCGAGGGGATCAACTGGACCGGCATCCCGGTGGACGGCTTCGCGCACGAGCGGCCCACCCTCAAGCCGGTCCGCACGCTCTCGCACACGCTGGTCCGGTCCGGGAAGCTGGTCTACTCGGCGCACTTCTACGACTACACCGGCCCGAACCACAGCGGCGCGACCGGGATCGGCGAGACCAGCGACCCGCGCTACCGCGACCTGAGCCCGGCCGATCTGGCCGCCGTCGTCAACCGCGACGCCCTCTACGTCGCGGGCGAGCCCGGAAACCACTTCACGGCGCCGGTGTGGATCAGCGAGTTCGGCGTCGACGGCAACGCCGCGCCCGGCAGCGCCCAGCGGGCCTGGTTCGAGAACTTCGTCGACCTGCTGATCCGGGCCGACGCCGACTTCGCCTACTGGCCCGCGGTCGGCTGGGCCGAGACCCGCGCCGCCAACGGCTGGGGCCTGCTCTTCTTCGACGCCGCCGGGCACCGCTCCGGCCTGCTCGACGACCCGGACTGGCGGTCGGCCGCCTGGCAACGCCTGCTCGGCGCGACCGGCCGGTCCGGCCACGTCGATCCGGTCCCGGTGCACTCGATGCTCAGCCCCGACCACGGCGACTTCATCGCCTCCCTGCAGATGCGCGGCCGGCCCGACTGGGATTCCGGCGCCCGCAAGGCCGCCTGCCCGGACGGCCAGCGCTTGATCGGTTTGAGCCACAATCAAAACCGCGGCTTGTGTACGGACACAGCCGGCGCCACCACGTGGACGTCGTACCAGGTCGTCACCGACGAGCGGTACGTCAGCCGGGACTGGGCCTCCGGCTACACCAAGTTCGAGTGCCCGGCCGCCGCCCGCCTGATCGGCTACGCCGTCCGGGGCGCCGCGATGTCCAGCGCCCTGTGCGCCACCGGCCAGCCCGCCTCCGCCGACGCCGGCCGCACGGTCTGGTTCGACCGCGGCGACAACCGGCCGGCCGGCAACCCGGGCGGTGACTTCGCGACCGGCCGGTACAAGGGCCAGTGCGCCGACGACGAATACGTCGCCGGCATCGCCTGGACCGGCCGGATCGGCTCGGCCCGCACCCCGGACGCGCTGCTCTGCCGCAAGCTCAGCTGAGCACCCGCAGCGGCGCGCCGGCCCGCCAGGCCTCGATGTCCTCGACGATCTGCTGATACATCACCCGGTAGGTCCGGTCGGTGACGTAGCCGAGGTGCGGCAGCAGCACGGTGTTCGGCGCGCCGCGCAACGGGTCACCGGCCGGCAGCGGCTCGACGTCGTAGACGTCCAGGCCGGCCCCGGCGATCGTGCCCGCGGTCAGCGCGCTCACCAGCGCGTTCCGGTCCACGATCGGCCCGCGGGAGGTGTTGATCAGCACCGCGGACGGCTTCATCCGGGCCAGCTCGGCCGCGCCGACCAGGCCGGTCGTCCGGTCGCTGAGTTTCAGGTGGACGGTGAGCACGTCGCTGTCGGCGAACAACTCGTCCCGGTCGACGTACTCGACGCCTGCCCCGGCGGCGCGCTCCGGCGTCAGGTTCGCGCTCCAGGCGATCACCCGCATGTCGAAGGCCTGCCCGATCCGGGCCACCTGGGTGCCGAGCCGGCCCAGCCCGAGCACGCCGAGCGTGGCCCCGTTCAGATCGGTGCCGATCGTGGTCTGCCACCGCCCGTCCCGCAGCGCCCGGTCCTCGGTGGTCACGTGCCGCTGCACGGCCAGGATCAGCGCCCAGGTCAGCTCGGCGGTGTTCGAGCTCCGGGCCGACCCGCTCAGGCTGGTGCCGCAGACCGTGACGCCGTGCGCGCGGGCCGCGGCCAGGTCGATCGACGCGTTCGCCATCCCGGTGGTGATCAGCAGGCGCAGGTCGGGCAACCGGTCGAAGAGCGCCGCGGGGAACGGGGTGCGCTCCCGCATGGCCGCCACCACCTGCGCGCCCCGCAGCGCCGCCACCAGCGCATCCGGGTCGTCGAGGTGCTCGTGCAGCACCTCGACGTCGGCGTCCGGCAGCGCGTCGAACGGCCCGTAGCCGCGCGCCACCCGTTGATAGTCATCCAGCACGACGATCCGCATGACCCCCACTATATAGTTGCCCCAGGCAACTGAATGGGAGTCCATCGCATGACCACGACACAGGCGCCGGCGCCGCTGTCGCACCGGCAGATCCTGCAGATCATGTCCGGGCTCTACACCGGCATGTTCGTGGCGATCCTGTCCTCGACGATCGTCACCAACGCGCTGCCGACGATCGTGGCGGACCTGCACGCCGACCAGAGCGTCTACACCTGGGTGATCATCGCGACGCTGCTGACCACCACGGTGTCCAGCCCGGTCTGGGGCAAGCTCGCCGACCTGGTCAGCAAGAAACTGCTGATCCAGGCCGCGCTGATCGTCTTCACCGCGGGCTCGGTGCTCTCCGGGCTGGCGGCCGACCCGGCGCTGCTCATCGCGGCCCGGGCGCTGCAGGGCGTCGGCGCCGGCGGGATGCTCGCGCTCACCCAGGTGGTGATGGCGACGATCATCTCGCCGCGCGAGCGCGGGAAGTACTCGGGCTACATCGGCGCCGTGCTCGCCGTCGCCACCTCGGCCGGCCCGCTGATCGGCGGGGTGATCGTGGACACCAGCTGGCTGGGCTGGCGGTGGTGCTTCTTCGTCGGCGTGCCGTTCGCCGTGCTGGCGATGGTCATGCTGCAGCGGACGCTGCACCTGCCGGCCGGTGGCCGCCGGGTCCGGATCGACTGGGCGGGCGCCGCGCTGATCACCGCGGCCGCGTCGCTGCTGCTGGTCTGGGTGACGTTCGCCGGTGACAAGTACGCGTGGCTGTCCGGCCCGACCGCCCTGATGCTCGCCGGCGTGATCGCCCTCACCCTGGTGTTCGTGCTGGTCGAGCGGCGGGCCGCGGAGCCGATCGTGCCACTGTGGCTGTTCCGCGACCGCACGGTCGTGCTGGCCATCGCGGCCAGCCTGGTCATCGGCGTCGCGCTGTACGCGGGCACCACGTTCCTGAGTCAGTACTTCCAGCTGTCCCGGGGCAAGTCGCCGACCCTGGCCGGCATCCTGGCGCTGCCGCTGATCCTCGGCCTGGCGCTCGCCTCGGCGGTGGTCGGCCGGATCATCACCGCGACCGGCCGGTGGAAGCCGTACCTGGTCGGCGGCGCGGTGCTGATCGCGGCCGGGCTCGGGCTGCTCGGCCTGACCCGGCACGCCACGCCGTACTGGCAGCTCGCGATCGGGATGGCGCTGCTCGGCATCGGCCTGGGCACCACCCTGCAGAACCTGGTGCTCGCCGTGCAGAACCAGATCCGCCTGCAGGACCTGGGCGCGGCCAGCACCTCGGTGTCGTTCTTCCGCTCGCTGGGCGGCACGATCGGCGTCTCCGCGCTGGGCGCCGTGCTGGCCGGCCAGATCACCCGGTACACCACCGACGGCCTGGCCCGGCTCGGCATCCATCCCACCGGCGGCAGCTCCGGAGTCCCCCGGCTGGCCGACCTGCCGGCCCCGGTCCGCGCCGTGGTCCAGGACGCGTACGGCCACGCCACCGGTAACCTCTTCCTGTACACCGCCCCGTTCGCGCTGGTCGCGCTGCTCTGCATCGTGTTCATCCGGGAGGTTCCGCTGCGCACCACGAGCGCCCTGCAGACGAAGGGATGACTGACGACTACGCGGCCCTGGAGCGCGAGTTCGCCGTCTTCGTCCGGCGGGCCCGCGCCGCCTCCCAGCGGCTGAGCCACGGCGTGCACCCGGGTCTGGACGCGTCGGCCTACGGCCTGCTGGTCCGCCTGCGCGACCAGGGCCCGCGGCGGCCCAGCGACGTGGCCGAGGACCTCGGCGTCGGCAAGGCCACCATCACCCGGCAGCTCAAGCCGCTGGAGGCACTGGGCCTGATCGAGCGGCTGCCCGACCCGGCCGACGGCCGCGCCCACCTGGTCGCGCTGACCGAGGAGGGCCGGCGCCGGATGCTGCAGGCCCGCGCGGCCCGCAGTCAGCGCCTGCGCGCCCGGCTCGGTGCGTGGCCGCGGGAGGACGTGCACACCCTGGCCACGCTGCTGGCCCGCTTCAACACGATCACGATGGACTAAGGCCGGCGCGGCGGCAGCTTCAGCACGTCGGCGATGACCGCGCCGTCCTCGGTGAGCCGCGCGGCGGCCGGGCTGTCGTAGACCACCAGCACCCGGCCGTCGCCGAACAGGCTCATCCCCTCGGCGTGGTCGTCGCCCTCGCCGAAGGTCAGCTCCAGCTCCCGGCTGATCAGCTCGCCGCGGACCACCGACGGCATCCCCACCCGGCTCGCGCCGTGCCAGCGGTAGATCCACACCGGCCCGTCCAGCGACATCGTCGGCCCGGCCAGCACCAGCAGGTCGTCCCCGTCCGGGCAGAGGTCCCGCACGCCGAGCCCGTTCAGATCAAGGACATGCTTACGGTACGGCCGGCCGTCCTCGAACAACCGCAGCCGCAACCGCTCCGGTTCCTCCGGCGTCACGTACGGCCGCACCTCCAGCACGAACGCCCACCCGCGCAGCACCGGCCCGCGCAGCCCCAGGTAGACCCGCTCGCCGACGACCGCGATCCCCTCGATGTCCAGCCCGTTGTCCTTGCCGGGGATCGGCAGGAACGGCGCCAGGTGCTCGTCGTCGCGCAGCAGCCGGCGCAGGTCGTCCCGCCCGCTCAGCGCCGCGGCCCGATGGGTGACCCCGTCGACCACCTTCTCCCGGACGGGCGTGGGGACGCCGTCCACGTCGGCGATCGGCAGCCGTACCAAAATCTGCCTGTTGTCCTGACCCTCGATCCGGGCCAGCCGCTTCAGCGCCTTCGGCCCGTCGTGCCGGTCGCGGATCTGCTTGCGGCGCAGGCTGTGCGAGCCGACCGCCCAGAGGAAGTCCCCGCTCCGGGCCAGCCCCTCCACGTCGGCCTCCTCGTCGGCGTCCGCACCGGGCAGGTCGACCAGGTCGGCGAGGCGGAAACGGGCCTCCGCGCCGAACTCGGCGGGCCGTTCCGGGGAGTCGGCGAGCAGCCGTTCGACGGTCGCGGTCTCGTCGCCCGCGATCCACAGGACGCGTCCGTCAAGCCGTACGGCGGAAAGGTTGGTGTGGGTTGCCGCGGCCCGCGAGTCGTCGGAGAACCGCAACCGCACGGTGTAGTCGACCGTCATGGTCGACATCGTCGCACCACGGGGCCACCACCGGTCCCCGGTTGCCGGTTACCGCGCCGCTCCCGGCCCGGGCATGACGTGTCCCCGCGCTCGTGCCGGGTGACCAGCACCGGATAATCAGTGCCGTCGTCTCGATCAGCCGCTGATCCGGGCGGTGCCGCAGCAGTGCCGTCGTCTCGATCAGCCCGCGCCAGGCCCGCGGCACCCGAGCATCGAGCCCATCGCCCGAACCTGGCAAGCCCCACGGAAAGGACCTCACGAGGTGACCGTCGAAGAGCTCATGCGAGCCAACCTGCTGGACGTCTTCAACGAGCGCGACGGAGACCGGCGCCGGGCCGCGATCGGCCGGGTCTACGCGCCCGGCGTGACGTTCGCCGACCCCGACGAGACGGTGACCGGGCACGAGGCGCTCGACGCCAAGGCGCAGCAGATCCTCGACGGGTCGCCCGGCTTCGTCTTCACGACCACCGGACCGATCCACGTCGTGCAGGATCTCGGCTACCTGGCCTGGGGTTTCGGCCCGCGGGGCGAGCCGCCGGTGGTGCGCGGCATCGACGTCGCGCACGTCGCCGGCGGCAAGATCACCAGCGTCTACACCCTGCTGCTGGGCCCCGGCGACGCCTGAGAAGCGGCGCGGGCGCCGGGGACGCCTGAGAAACGGCCACTACATCCCGCTGCCGGGCGTCGGGGACGCCTGAGGGGCGGCCGCGAAGACCGGCCAGGCGATCTCGGTGCGCCACGACGCGGCGTCCGCGGTGTCCCGGGGGCCGCACAGGTAGTGCTCCCGGACCGGGCCGCCCACGGCGAGGGAATGCTCGGCGACCCACCGGCCCAGCCGTCCGTAGGTCACGTCGATCGTGTCGTGATCCCCGGCGTGCGTGGCGACCGCCAGCTCCGCGGCCGGCAGCACGACCGGTCGCACCCGCCCGGTCGACGGCGGGGCGGCGCTCGGCAGGTAGACCAGGGCGTGCCCCCGGCCGTCGGTGAACAGCTCGTTGTCGTACGACCCGCCGGGCGGCCCGGCCGGCTCCACCACCACGGCGTCGAGCTCGGCCATCGCCCCCGCATACCAGGCGAGCACGTCGCCGAGCACGACCTCCGCCCCGATCCCGGCGACCGTCGTCTCCCCGACCCGGTGGACCCGCACCGGCAGGTCGGTGGCCGGCGGCCGCAGCAACTGCCGCAGCGACGCGACGGCCGCCCGGGTGCGCTCCAGCTGGTCCTCCAGCCGCCGGAGGTGCGCGGCGATCAGGCCGGCCCGCTCCTCCTGGTCCGGCGTGGCCAGCACCTGACGCACCTCGGCCAGCGGCAGGTCCAGCTCGCGCAGGCGGTGGATCACCTGGGCGGCCGGGATCTGCCCGGCGTCGTAGTACCGATACCCGGTGGCCTCGTCGACCCGGGCCGGGGTGAGCAGCCCGGAGTCGTGATAGCGGCGCAGGGTCCGGATGCTCAGGTGGGTGAGCTGGGCGAACTCACCGACGGTCAGCAGGGCGGCCATGGGCCCTATCCTCGCCCCTCCCCCAGGGGGAGAGTCCAGCGCTTGACCCTCCCGTGCCGGGAGCTCGCACGATGGCCCGATGAGCATCGATCTGAGCACCCTGCCCGCCCCCGTCCGCGCCTACCTGACCGCCGACAGCGGCGGCAGCCCCGACGCCGTCGTCCAGGCGTTCACCCCGGACGCGACAGTCGTCGACGAGGGCCGCACCCGGGTCGGCCACACCGCCATCCGCGCCTGGCGGGCGGAGGTCGCGGCGAAGTACACGTACACCGCCGAGGTCACCGGGATCCGCCCGGACGGCGCGGACGGCTGGGTCGTCGCGGTCCGCCTGCGGGGCGACTTCCCGGGTGGCGTGGCCGACGTCGACGAGCACTTCACCCTCCGGGACGGCCGGATCGCCGGGCTGACGATCGGCTGAGACGTTCGCCGCACCGTTCTTGTCGGTAGGGTCAAGTTGTTGCTAGCTTCTTGACCATGGAGTCAACTTCCCTGCCGGCCACCGCCGAGCCGGTCGCCGAGCAGCCGGACGCCCCGGCGATCGAGCAGCCCGCGCCGGTCGTTCCGGCACTGATCTTCCTGGAGTCGGCGGACGGCGCCGGCGTGTGCGACGTGGATGGGGTGTGCAACTGATGACCGCCAGCGTTTTCGGCCGGACGGCCGAGCCGATCGTCATCGACGTCTGGAGCGACGTCGTCTGCCCGTTCTGCTACCTCGGCGACAGCGTCCTGCAGCAGGCGATCGAGCAGTTCCCGCACGGTTCCGCCGTCGAGGTCCGGTATCACAGCTTCCAGCTGAACCCGGGCTTCCCGGTCGGCGAGGCGATCAAGGCCGACGAGTACCTGGCGCAGAACTACAAGATGCCGGCCGCCCAGCTGGAGGCGTCGCACGCCCACCTGACCGCGCAGGGCACGGCGGCCGGGCTGGACTACCGGTTCGAGGACTCGATCATGGTGAACACCCTCGACGCGCACCGGATCATCCACCTGGCGAAGGCGGCCGGCCGCGAGCACGACATGGTGATGCGGCTGTTCAAGGCCGAGTTCACCGACGGGCTCAACCTGGCCGACCACGAGGTGCTCGCCGACCTCGCCGCCGAGCTGGGGCTGGACCGGGCGAAGGCGGTCGAGGCGCTGGCGAACGGCGCGTTCGAGGGCGACATCCGGGCCGACATCGCGCAGGCCCAGGCGTACGGGATCACCGGGGTCCCGTTCTTCGTCTTCGACAACAAGTACGGCATCTCCGGCGCCCAGCCGATCGAGGCGTTCCGGCAGGTGCTGGACAAAGCTTGGCAGGACCGCGCCGCCCAGCCGGCATGAGCGAGCCGGCGAGCGACTCGGCAAGCCCGGTCGGGCCGGACCGGCCGCGGCGCGCCGACGCCCGGCGCAACGTCGAGGGCATCCGCCGGGCCGCCCTCGACGTGTTCCGCTCGGGCGGCCTGACCACCCCGCTGGACGAGGTCGCCCGGGCGGCCGGGGTCAGCAAGGGCACGATCTACCACCGGTTCGGCAGCCGCCGCGGCCTGATCGACGCGGTCGTCGACGAGCTGGTCGCCGAGCGGATCCAGGGCATCATCGCCGCGGCCGGCGAGCGGGGCGACCCGCTCGCCCGGTTCGAGGAGTACCTGCTCGGCATGTGGCTGCTGCAGTACGACGAGCCGGCCGCCAACGACGTGCTGATCCGCGCGCTGCCGGACTCCGAGCCGCTGCTGCACCTGTGCGCGAAGGCGCAGGAGTTCGCGTTCGGCCTGCTCCGGGACGCGCAGGCGGCCGGCGTGATCCGCGCCGACCTCACGCCCGAGGATCTCAACTACCTGATCCTGGAGCGCGGCGCGATCGTCCAGGCCTGCAGCCAGCAGACCCGGGCGGACTATCAGCGCCGCCTGCGCTTCCTGCTGGACGGGCTGCACACCCTACGCACGGGCTCCGACGGCTAGGGCCCGGATCAGGAAACCGGGGCTGGTCAGGGCGCTGGGGTGCGCGAGCATCGTGGTGACCTGGCCGAGCCGCTGGTTGACCGCCGGGTCCCGCATCGACGCCTTGAAGATCAGCCCGCTCGCCCACTGGATCATCTTGTAGCCGCGCGGGTAGGGGCCGTCCACGTGCGGCAGCGCCAGGTCGGCCATCGTGGAGACCTGCCAGGCCGCGTCGACCACGACCTTCACGTCGGCGAAGTAGGACAGGGCCGGCTTCGCCAGGTCGGGGTTGCCGCGCAGGTACTCCGACAGGCAGGACGCGTGCAGCATCGCCGAGGTCATGCCCTGGCCGTAGACCGGGTTGAAGGAGGCCACCGCGTCCCCCGCGGCGACCAGCCGGGCCGGGAACCGGCGCAGCGTGTGGAAGTCCCGGCGCCGGCTGTCCGCCTGGTGGTAGGTGACCACCGCACCGGCCGAGCCGGCCGTCGTCGCGACGTCGCCGAAGTCGGCCGGGAAGTCCCGGACGCACCGCTCGCGGTACTCCTCGTCGTCGCGGCCGGGCCGGTCGTCGGCGTACCCGGAGACCAGCATCGTCCAGCGGTCGCCCTCGATCGGGGTGAATCCGCCGATCCGCGCGGTCTTGCCCGGGCCCGGGTTCGCGATCGAGATGCACGTCCACACCGGCGCGTCGGCCGGCCGCCGGAACAGCTTCGTCGCGTAGTTCAGCTTGATGCCCATCCGCTGCATCGGCGGCTTCGGGAAGCCGGCCGCCTCCAGCCAGTCGCCCAGCCGGCTCGATCGCCCGGTCGCGTCGACCACGAAGTCGGCGGACTCGGCGACGCCGTCGACCACCACCCCGGTCACCGTGCCGTCCTCGATCAGCAGGTCCTCACCCCGGCCGACGACGGTCCGGACGTTCGGCAGCGCCAGCACCCGGTTCCGGATCAGCGCCTCGAGGAACGGCCGGCTGGAGATCAGCGCCTGCGCGGCCGGCCCGGTCGGCGGGTCGTCGCGCAGCTCACCGTCCATGTAGAACCGGTTCGTCCCGAGCGGCGGGTCGATCGCGCCGGCGGCCAGCGCCTGCTGCCCGAACCCGGGGAACCACCGCTCCAGCTGCATCTGCCCGGACGGCAGCAGCGCGTGCACCTGGCTGCCCTGCGGCACGCCGGGCCGCGGGCCGACCGCGCCGATCGGGTCGGCGGCGATCTGCTCGTCCGAGGCGTCGAGCGCGGCGAGGTCGTCGCGCTCCACGATCAGCACCGACTCGGCGTGATCGCTGAGCACCCGGGCGGCCATCAGCCCGGCCACGCTCCCGCCCAGCACGATCACCTGCCGGAACAGGACCCGCGCGCCGGTCGGCTGCGCGGACGTCGAGATCTCGGCGAACCGGCTCGCGACTGACATGGATGGCCCCCGTTCCAATTAGGAGTCCTCACCATATCTTTCCGGCGCGCCGCGTGACGGCCGCCCGGAGACGTCCGCGGTCGTGATCCTTTCGTGAGCCGATCGTCACCGTGCGTCGCCCCGGGCGGCCCTAGCGTCGGCGAGGACGATCGATATTCACGGGGGTTCATATGTCGAAGCGATGGGCGGGCCTGCTTCTCGGCGTGGCCGGCCTGCTCTCCCTCACCGCCTGCGGGCCCAAGGCGAATCCGTACTTCGCACTGGTGATGGCCGACGGCAAGCCGACCGTCCTGATCGCGGAGTGCGCCCGCGATGGGATCGACTACGTGACGCTCTGGGAGAGCGGCACGAGCACCGCACCGCCCGCGACGCGGGTGGAGTGGTCCGTCGAGGCGCCGACCAGCCCGCTGCCGTCGAGCACGATCCGGGTGAGCACCGTCGAGGCGCCCGCCCGGATCACCCTGCTGGAAACGCCACCCGAGTGGCTGAACCAGCGCGACACCCTGCCCGAGCTGCGCGACGGCGTCGAGTACTACCTGTCCGGCGGCTTGTCGAACCCCGGCAGCCTGACCTTCACGCTGGCCCAGCTGCGCGCCATGGCGCCCGGCGAGGTCCTGACCGTCACCGGCTACACCGAGCAGCACGTGGTCCCGGAGAAGGACTGGCGCTCCGCCGCCGACCAGGCCTGCGACCGCTGACCCGACAACCATCCGCTCAACTCCCGGCCGCTTCCCCTTGCGGTCAATTCCTGCGGCGTACGGCGGAGCAGGTCGTCAACCCCGGCCACGGCGGACTGCCGGTCCGGCGAGCGCGGATCGTCGTCGTATTGATCCCGGGGGTTGGCGTTCGGCGTGGACCGGGCGTCTAGGCTGGGCCGCGTGGGATCGGTGGAGGCGCTGCGAGTCGCGTCGCGGCTGGGCCCCTACTTCGAGTGGGAGCCCTGGGACGCGGAACCGGGGTGGCTCCCGCTGAGCGCGCTGCTCGACGAGCGGATGGTCGCGGCCCGGGTCGAGACGGCGCGCAACACCCTCGTACGGATGTCCGGTCTTGATCGGGAAGCCATCGAGGAGCGCGCGGTCGCGTCGATCACCTTTCTCGGGCTCGCCTCGCGGCTCCTCTCGCCCCTGCTCGGCGCGGCGGCCGCCGGCCAGGCCCTGCCGGTGCCGGCGATCTCGCGGCTGTGGTGGCGGCCGGTGCCCGGCGGTCCGATTCCGATCGCCTACCGGGACCTGACCTCGATCCCCTGCGCGGGCGAGCCGTCCCACGTGATCGCCGACCGGCTCACCGAGACCGCCACGTTCGGCCTGGTCCAGCCGCTGCTCGAGGTGTTCCGCAGCCGGTTCGCGCTGTCGCCGCACGTGTTGTGGGGCAACGTCGCCTCGGCGCTGGGCGGCGCGGCCGGCATGATCGCGGACCTGACGCCCGAACACGCGGCGCGGGCCGCCGAGATCGTCGAGGCCACGCTGTGCCGGCCGCCGCTGCGCGCCACCGCGGACCTGATCCGGCCCGATCCGGGGCGGGAACGCTGGTTCCTGGTCCGGCGCAACTGCTGCCTGTACTACCGGGTGCCCGGCGGCGGCACCTGCGGCGACTGCGTGCTGACGCCGCCCGAGGACCGGCAGCGGTACTGGCGCTCGGTGCTGAACCGGCCGACCTGACGCACGGGTCCCGCTGCCGCTGTCGAGCACCGGATGCCGCGGGCTCGGGCTCTCCCGCTTCCGCTGCCCGAGCACCGGGCGCCGCGGGCTCTCCCGCTTCCGCTGCCCGAGCACCGGGCGCCGCGGGCTCTCCCGCTTCCGCTGCCCGAGCACCGGGCGCCGCGGCTCTCCCGCTGGCGCCGCCGAGTGCCTATGGTCGGGGCATGGTGCCGACGAGGTTCGGGGCGGACCGGGCGTGGGGCGAGCGCGCGGCCCGGCCGCTGCGGCTGCTCGCCGGGCCGGGCGCGGAACCGACCGGGCCGGAGATCGCCGCTCTCCAGGCCGGGCTGAGCCGGTGCGACGAACCGGCCGCGGCGCTGGTCCGGGCGGTGCGGGAGTCGCCGTCGCTGACCAGTCGCGACCTGCATCGGATGATCGCGGCGGGGCCGGCTGACGACGTACCGGAAATCTTCGCCGCCTTTCTCGCCGCGGTCCGGAAGCGGCCCGGATGGGTCGATGACGATCTTCTCGCCCGTGGGGCGGAGGCCTGCCGGGCGTTCGGCATGGACGCCGGGCTGGTCCTGGCCTACGGTTCGCTGCTCGGCGGGTACCGCACCGGTGCGGCCCTCGAACCGCTGGTCCGGACCGGCCGGCTGACCGGCGGCGAGACGCTGCGGCGGATCCGGGAGACGTCGATCTGGTGGCGTGCGGTCACCGCGCCGGGCGGTCTGGCGCCGGACGGCGCCGGATTCCGGACCACCCTGCACGTACGGGTGATGCACGCCCTCGTCAACGCCTCGCTCACGGACGACCCCGGCTGGGATCACGCCGGCCGTGGCACCCCGATCAACCAGTACGACCAGGCCAGCACGCTGGGCGTCTTCTCGACCAGCTTCCTGCTGCACCTCCGGCTGCTCGGGGTGCGCGTCTCCCGGGACGACGCGCGGGCGGTGATGCACCTCTGGTGCTACGTCGGCTGGCTGCTCGGCGTCGACGAGCGGTGGCTGCCGCACACCGAGCGCCAGGGTCGGCGGCTGCTCTACCACTTCCTCGCCCACGATCCGCCGCCGGACGCGAACAGTGTCGCCCTGGCCCGCGCGCTGATCACCATGACCGACGAGGTCACGCACGGCTGGCGGCGCCGCTACGAGCGCGAACGCGCCCTCTCGGTGAGCACCTGGCTGCTCGGCCGCGCGGCGATGCGCGATCTGGGCCTCCCGCACCGTCCACCGTGGTACGGCCTGTCCCGGCTCGGGGTGAACCTGCTGCTCAGCCACGGTCTCGGCCGCCTGCCCGGCGGACGCGCGCGGCTGCTCACCCGGGGCGAGCGGCAGGCCCGCGCGCAGTTCGCCCGCTGGGGCGCCGAGCTCCCACCCTGACCCCGGCAGCGGCCGAGCGTCGCCGACGGCGGCCGAGCCTCGCCGGCGACGGCCGAGCGGCGCCGGCGGCCGACGGGACAGCGCGGAATGTCCGGTGACGGCAGGATGTCCGCATGACGGGGACAACCAGCGATGTGCGCCGACGGCCGAGTGGGCTGCTGACCGGCTCGATGATCGCGCTCAGCTTCGGCACGGTGTTCGTGATGGTCAACAGTGGCGGGTTGGCCGGCCCGTGGCCGCTGGTGATCCGGGTGGCCGGGGTGCTGGTGGCGGTCGCGCTGTTCGCCGGGGTGCTGCGGGTGGCGCGCCTGGCGACGGTGGGGGCGCGGCCGGGCGACGTCGTCGGGTTCACCGACCGGCGGTACTGGTACGCGGTGGCCGGTGAGGTCGTCGCGCTGTTCGGCGGGCTCTACGTGATCAATCAGGTCCTGGCGGCGCCGGAGGTCGCGGTCGCCTGGGTCGCCGTGGTGGTCGGCGTGCACTTCTTCCCGCTGGCCTGGGCGTGGCGGATGCCGGTCTATCACTGGCTGGGCGCGGCGATGACACTGCTCGGGGTGGCCGGCTTCGTGGCGCACGGGCTCGGCGCCTCGGACGGGGTGGTCGGGCTGATCGCCGGGGTCGGTTCGGGCGCCGCGCTGTACGCGGCGGTCGCGGCCGGGATCCAGGACGCCCGCGGTCGCGCGCGGGCGGCAGGGCGGCTTGTCGGAGATTGATCAGGCTCGCGATCCCCGGCAGCTGTTACCGGATCGATAAGGTACGGTGCCTGATCAAAGCTCGCGGGGAGGGCGGTCACCATGGTTAGCACTGGTTGGGCACGCAGGATGGACGCGATCACCGGAGGGGCCATCGTGCTCACCGTCGACGCGGTCGTGTTCCTGATGACCGCGTTGGTCGGGGCGCCGTTCCTGCTGTTCTTCCTCTCCGAGGGGGACTACCCGGTCGGGCCGATCTGGCCGATCGCCACCGTGTGGGGAGTTTCCGCGGTGCTCGGGTCGGCGGCCGCGGCGGCCGCGTTCCTGATCGGGGCCCGGGGCACGCAGCGGATCCGGCAGGCCGGCGCGACGACCGCGCTGGCCACCGCGGCGGCGACCGGGGTGCTGGTCGCCACGTCCGTCAGCGCGTCGCCGATCCTGGCCGCGGTCAGTGCGCTGTTCGCCGCCGCGAACCTGGGTGCGGCGAAGATGCTCTTCACGCCGGAGCCCGCCGGGGTCGCCGCGGAGGCGCTGCCGGCCGGGCTGCCGGAGGCGTTCCTGCTGGCCGCGCCGCTCGCCGAGGCCGAGGTCCGGACCCGCGACACCATCGAGATCCAGGTCCGCGAGCCGGCCGCGCCGCAGGCCCCGGACGCCGGCGACGACCCGGAGCCCGCAGCCGACGACGCGGCGACCCCGGAGCCGGCGGCCGACCCGGAAGCCGCGGCCGACGAGGAGGCCGCGGCCACGATCGGCGACCAGGACGATGCCGAGATCGAGGCCGAGGTGGCCGCGTTGGACGCAGCGGTTGCCGGCACCCGGGCCGGTGTTCGGCCGCGGCGGCGTGGGGCGGCCGCGCTCCACACTCTGGGCGGCGTCCGGCTGCCTCCCCGCGCACTCCGGGTCGCGGCTCGCGGCCGAGGTCGATAGGCCGCCGCGCAGAGCTGGGCGGCCTGCTCGGCGCTGACCACCATCGAGGAGACCCCCGCGGTCGGCGAACCAGCGTTGCAGCAGCACACCCGTCATCCTTCCGGGCGGCGGACGGTCAGGGTGCCGAATCCGGTCCCGCGAGCAGCGGAAGCGTCACGCAGACCACCGTGCCGGTGGGATCGTTGTCGGACAGCGAGATTGTGCCGTGGTGCAGGCGGATGATCGCCCGGGCCAGGCTGAGGCCGAGCCCGTGCCCGGCGATGCCGTGGTGGCGGACGTTGCTGCCGCGGAAGAACCGGTCGAAGACCCGGCCGTGCTCACCGGCCGGCACCCCGATGCCGAGGTCGATCACGCAGAGCCGGACCGCGATCGTGTCCTCGATCAGCGTGATCCGCACCGGCTCGCCCGGCCGGCTGTACCGGATCGCGTTGGCCAGCAGGTCGTCGACGACCTGCCGGAGCCGGGCGGCGTCGCCGGCGATCGGCAGCCGGGCCGGGAGACAGGCCTCCAGGCGCACGCCGGCGTCGGCCGCGGGGTGCCGGGCCACGGTGATCGCGTCGGCGACGATCGCCGCCAGGTCGACGATGCCGAGCCGGACGTCGCTGTGCCCGGAGTCCAGGTGGGCCAGGTCGAGCAGCGCGTCGACGATGCTCTGCAGGATGCCCGCGTTGCGATCAATAGCGGTCACCATCTGCCGATGTTCCTCGTCGAGCAGGCCGGCGTCCTCGGCCAGCATCCGGGCGTTCGCGGTGATCGAGGTGAGCGGGGTCCGCAGCTCGTGCCCGACCAGGTTGATGAAGTCCTCCTGGACCTGGCTGAGCTGCCGGGCGAGTTGCTCGGACCGGCGCAGCGCGACGCACGCGCCGATCTGTGCCGCGACCCCGTTGAGCAGCACCACGAGCTGGTCCTCGTGCCGTTCCGGGGCGGCGGCGTAGCAGGTCAGCACCCCGAGCAGGGTGCCGCTGTCACGGACCGGGACGGCCAGCGCGGTGCGCACCCCGTTCCGCAGGCAGGCCTCCATCCGGTCCCGTTCGTACCCGGTGAACCGGTCGCGCCGCGAGGTGATGTCCGGGACCAGGATCGGCTGCCCGGTCGCCCAGACCCGCCCGGTCAGGGCCTGGCCGTAGATCGGCTGGTGCCCGAAGATCTCGTCGCCGGAGCCCCAGTGCCCGGCCGGCCGCAGCACGCCGGACGCCTCGTCGAGCAGGAACAGCTCGGCGCCCGGCCAGCCCAGGGTGCCGGCCACGGCGCGCAGCACGGCCGGGGTCACCTCGGCGATCGACGTGGACGAGGTCAGGATCTGGTCGATGGTGTCCTGGCAGACCCGGAAGCGTTCCAGGCGGCGGACCGCGGTGACGTCCTGGGCCACCGCGACGGCGCCGACCTGGCGCCGGTCCGGGCCGTGGATCGGCCGGGCGGTGGTGGCGAACGTCCGGGCGCTGCGGCCGGGCACCTCGACCACCACGTCGGTCACGTCGACGTGCTCGCCCCGGGAGGCCCGGGCCAGCGGTGTCTGCTCCCAGTCCAGCGGCGTCGCACGGTCGTCGCGGATGACCGCACCGGCGGTGATCGCGCCGGGCTGCGGGACCGGGCCGTCGGCGAGCAGCCCGAGGTCGTCCCGGGCGGCCCGGTTCAGCACCACCAGCCGGCCGGCGTCGTCGCAGGCGGTGACGCCCACCGACAGGCTGTCCAGCAGCGCGGCGAGGAAGCTGTCGTTGCGGTCGGCGCGTTCCTCCGCGTCCGCCTGGCCGGACAGGTCGGTGAGGAAGATGCAGGCGACCGGGCCGCCGGCCGCCGGGATCACCGACACCGTGGCGCGGACCGCCATCGGGTGGCCGTCCCGGTGCCGGACCCGGATCTCCCGCCCGACCGGGCGCTGCGGGGCGGAGGCGAACAGCCGGGCCAGCGCGGGCTCGGTCGGGCCGTCGTGCTCCGGGCGCAGCGTGTCGTCGATATGGCGGCCGCAGATCTCCTCGGCCGGGAAGCCGAGCAGTTCCTGGGCCGACCGGTTGACTCCGCGCACCAGGCCGGCGGAGTCCACCGCCAGGAACGCCTCCTGCACGCTGTCCAGCAGCGCCGCACTGTTCAGGGACGCCGTCCATGCCGGGCCGGCGACCATTCCGTTCACCGTCACCAGAAAAGTGTGCGCCGAAAAAACTGTGGTATTTGCCGGTCTGCAACAAATTGACCCGGATTTTTCAGGCGGTGAACTCACCCAGGCGGCCGGTGATGTCGCCGCGGACCGACGCCCGCTGACGTTCGGCCAGCGCGGCCAGCTCGCTGAGCTCGTCGAGGGTGGCGGTCCGCTGTGCCTCGATGCCGGCGATCGCCTCGGCGTGCGCGTGCCGCGCGTCGGCCACGATCGTGGAGGCCCGCAGCTGCGCGTCGCTGAGCAGGTGCGCGGCCTTGGCACCGGCCTGCTCGAGCAGGGTTTCCGCCTCCCGGCGGGCCTCGGCGACGTACTCGTCGGCGTTGCGCTGGGCCAGCTCCAGCATGTGCGGGTTGTCCAACTTGGCCGGCGGCCCGGCCGACTGTCTGGCCGACGCGAGCTCGTCGCGCAGCGCCCGGGCGTGCTCCTCGGCCCGCAGGCGGTCCAGTTCGGCGCGACGGACCCGCTCGGCGAGGTCTTCGGGATCGTCCGGGGCGAGCCGTTCGCTCAGCGCCCGGTTCTCCGCCTCGAGCCGGCGCATCTCGCCGGCCACGTCGTCGAGGAACGCGTCGACCTGGTCCTCGCTGTAGCCGTTCGTACCCGGACGGGGGCGCCGGAACGCGACGCGGTCGATCTCCGCCGGACTCAGCCCCATGGCGGTACCACCTTCCTGAGCCTGTGCACGTTCCCACATTGGCGGCGACGAAGACGGTGATCCGATTGAGCCCGGTCAGCGTCGGAAGGAAGTACACCCGGCCCGACGAGTCAATGTCAACATCGTGTGCACGTCAAGCCCCGTTTGCGTGAGCCGCCGACAGGGCGTCCCCCACTCCGGTGAGCAGTTCGACGGCGGTGAACGGCTTCTGCAGGATCGGGATCTCCGGGCTGACGCCGTACTCCCCGCGCACCTCGGCGTCGCTGTAGCCGGACATGAACAGCACCCGCAGGTCGGGCCGGCGGGCGCGGAGCCGGGCGGCCAGGGCCGGGCCGGAGCGGCCGCGCATCACCACGTCGGTGATCACCAGCGCGACGTCGTCCAGGTCCATCCCGGCCAGCGACTCGCCCAGCGCGGTGGCCCGGTAGCCGTGGTCCCGCAGGATGCGGATCACCAGATCGCGGACGTAGTCGTCGTCCTCGACCACCAAGACCAGCTCGCCGTGCCCCTGCGCCGGCTCGCCGGACGGCCCGGCCGGCGCCTCCACCTGGGACGTCGCGGCCGGCAGCAGGATCCGGAACGTGGTGCCGATGCCGGGCGCCGAGTCGACGCCGATCGAGCCGCCCGCGTCGCCGACGATGCCGTAGACCGTGGCGAGGCCCAACCCCGTACCTCGATCGGGGGTCTTGGTGGTGAAGAACGGCTCGAAGAGCCGGTCGCGAACCTCGGGCGTCATGCCGCAGCCGGTGTCGCTGACCGTCAGCCGGGCATAGCGGCCGGGCGGCAGCGGCGCGGCCGGCTCGGCGCCCAGCTCCAGGTAGTCGGTCTCGACCACCACGACGCCGCCCTCGGGCATCGCGTCCCGCGCGTTGATCACCAGGTTGAGCAGGATCTGGTCGAGCCGCCCGCGGTTGGCGCGGACCGGCATGAGCCCGTCCGCCGGGCGGCAGATCAGCCGGACGTTCTCGCCGATGGTCCGGCCAAGCAGCTCGTCGGCCTCGGTGACCACCCGGTTCAGATCGATGATCTCCACCTGGGTGGGCTCGCCCTTGGCGAACAGCAGCAGTTGCCCGGTCAGCGACTTGGCCCGGTCAGCGGCGTTGCGGATCCGCGACAGGTCGTCGGCGGCCGCCCCGGTGACCTCGTCGGCGAGGAAGTCCGCGTAGTTCAGGATGATCGCGAGCAGGTTGTTGAAGTCGTGCGCGACCCCGCCGGCGAGCTGGCCCAGGCTCTCCAGCCGGTCGGTCCGCGCGGACCGGTCCCGGGCCTGCTTCTCCTCGGTGATGTCGCGCTCGGTGGCGGCCGCCGCGACGACGATCCCGTTCCCGTCGCGGACCGGCCAGACGTCCACCGAGACCAGGAACGCCGTGCCGTCCTTGCGGATCCGGCGGGTCTCGTCGAGGTGGATCCGGCGGCCCAGCGCCAGCTCGGCGAGGGTGTCCTCGAGCGCCGACCCCCGATCCGCCGGGAGGATCTCGCCGAACGACCGGCCGAGCATCTCGGCCGCCGTCCACCCGTAGATCCGTTCGGCGCCGCCGTTCCAGGCGAGGATCCGGCCGTCGAGCGTGCTGGCGATGATCGCGTCGCCGGACTGCTCGGCGACCGCGCCCAGCATCTCCCGCTCCCGTGCCGACCCGGCCGAGACCCGCAGCATGCGGCGATGGTGCAGGGCCAGGAACCAGCAGATCCCGGTCGCGATCGCAACGAAGCCGAGCCGGGCCACCTGCGCCCCGGTGCCGAGCAGGCCCTGTGCCGTCGAGACCGCGAAGCCGGCCGCGAGCGCATAGCCACCCACCCCGAGCACAGCGGCCGGACTCGCCGCGGGCGCGGCCAGCGCGGGCCCGATCGCGACCATGCCGAAGATCAGCGTCCGCGCCGGCAGGAGCGCCGACACGACGGCCAGCCCGGTGACCGACACCATCGAGACCAGGACGTACAGCGTGCGCAGCCGCCCACGTACGTCCGGTGCCGTTGCCGTTGGCTTCCCCATCGGGCAGCCTTTCCGCTACGCCGGAACTGTCCCACGCCAGTCTGGGCCCGGCCTCGCCGGAAGTTGCCCGACAGCAACGAACGAACAGTTCAGAGCGCCTTTTCCAGACGGCCGCCCCAGCCGTCCAGGGTACGCGCCGGATCGCCGTCGAGGACGTCGTGCAGCAACGCCGCGTACACGTCCCGGAAGTCGACGGTGTACTTCAGGTCGCCGTCGTCCAGGTCGGTCAGGCTCGGGGCCTCGCCGTACATCCCACCCGTCACCCCGTCCCCCAGCAGGAACAGGTCCGAGGCGGTGCCGTGGTCGGTGCCGTCCGAGGCGTTCGCCCGCACCCGCCGGCCGAACTCGGAGTAGACCGCGACCACCACCCCCTTGCCGGCCATCCGCTGCTGGAACGCGGCGAGCGGCCGGTCCAGGCGGGCCAGGATCGACTGCTGCGCGTCCCGGCCGCCGGCGTGCAGGTCGAAGCCGCCGAGCGAGACCGAGTAGGCCCGGGTCGGCACGCCCGCCTCGACGCACCGGGCGACCAGCGCGAGCTGCTGGTCCAGCGGCGGGGCGCTGCCGCCGGTCGCGGTCGCCGGGGCGTCGTCGTCCTCGGCCCCGTCGTCCTCGGCGATGGTGTCGTCCATCAGGTCCTGGACCCGCATGAGGTCCGCGAAGCAGGCCGCGGCCCGGGCCCGGGCCGGCGATTCGCCGGGCACCGGCCCGCCCAGCGCCTCGACCTGGGCGGGGGTGATCACGGCGGGCAGGGTCAGCTTGCCGCCCGGCACGGTCGCGCCGGCACTTGTCGCGCCGGCCAGCAGCGGCGGCAGGACCGGCTCGAACGAGACCGCCAGCCGCGGATCGCCGCCCGCGGCGTCCAGCCAGCGGCCGAGCCAGCCGGTGGTGCCCGGCCGTTGCGGCTGCGCGGTCTGCCAGATGTCCATCGAGCGGAAGTGGCTGCGGTCCGGTTTCGGGTAGCCGACGCCCCGGACGATCGCCAGTCCGCCGCGCTGGTAGAGCTGGTGCAGGCCGGTCAGGCCCGGGTTCAGGGCGAAGTGGTCGTCCAGGTGCAGCAGCTTGTCCGGGTCGTAGGCCAGGTCCGCGCGGGCCGTGGCGTAGGCCGGATCGCCGTACGGAATCAGCGTGTTGAGTCCGTCGTTCCCGCCGTAGAGCGTGACCAGGACCAGCACTTTCGCCGCCGGATCGCGTTCCCCGGCGGATTTCAGAAGATCGGTGATGCCGTACGCGGCAGCCCCGGCCGCCACGGTGACTCCGCTGGCGATCAGGAACCGGCGGCGGGTGAGCGTGTCCATCCCAACCCCTCTCAGTGAACCGTGTACTCGGGGCTGGCCAGGCCGATCGCGAGCAGCTTCCGCGGATCCTTGACGCCGCGCAGCACGGCCAGCGTGCGGTCGCTCCACCCGTCGACGACCAGCAGGTTCGCCAGCGCCTCCGGATCCTTGACCTCGGTCTTCGCCGCGGCGGCGAGCCGTTGCGCGGCGCGCAGCCGGGCCACCGTGGCCGACGTGGTCAGCCAGGCGACGCCGACCGGCCAGCCGCCGACCGACGGCGGGCGCATCGGCACCTGGCCGAGTCCGCGCAGGTCGGCCAGGGCCTGCTGGGGCACCGGGAGGCCGAGCTGGCGGGTGGCGCCGATCAGCCACTCGACCGGCTGCTTCACCAGGGTTCCGTTGGTGCCCTCGAATTCCGGATCGCCGCACAGCGCGGTGAGCAGGGCGGAGGCGTTCCGCCCGGCGGCGGTGATCCGGGCGACGGCCGCTTCGGAGGGCGCGGTCGCCGAGGCGTAGCGGATCCACAGCCGGTGGGCCAGGAACGGCAGGTGGGCGGGGTGGTCGACGAGCAGGCCGGCGTAGTCGTCCACGTCGAACGTGCCGGTCCGCCCGAGCAGCGTGACCGGCCCGTCCGCACCCTTTTTATCGACAAATACCGACTTTCCGGTTTTACGGTCTACGCGCCAGCCGGTGAGCACCTTCGCGCCCGCCTTCACATCGGCCTCGGTGTACGCCCCGATCCCGAGCGTGAACAGCTCCATCAGCTCCCGGGCCAGGTTCTCGTTGGGCGCCCGGCGGGTGTTCTTCTGCCCGTCCAGCCACAGGATCAGGGCCGGATCCCGGAGCATCGCCCGGACCAGCGGCGACGTGTCCCCGAAGCCGTACTTCCGGAAGGTCGCCAGCTGCCCGAGCATGAGCCGCCCCGACCGCACCTTCTGCACGCTCGTCGCCCAGTGCCCGTGCCAGAAGAACGTCAGCTTCTCCGCCGCTCCCCCGGCGGCCAGTTGCCCCAGCCACCACCGGAGCGCCGCGGCCGCCTGCTTCTGCCGCGCCTGGCGGTCCTTCGGGTCGGGCTCGGCGCCCAGCTCCGGCTCCGGCACCGGCCCCGGCGGGCGGATCAACGTCCGCAGCGTGGCGTCGAAGCCCACCTTCACCGCGGCGTCCACCTCGCCCGCGGTCGGGCCGAAGGTCAGCCTTCGGAGCAGGTGCGACACCCGGGTGCGCTCGGTCATGGCGGCGACGCTAGGCCCGCCGTGTAAGGCCCGTGTAAGCGCGGCATCCGGAACCTGTCACAGATCCGGGGGCTGTCCGGTCATAGCCGGTGAACCCAACAGAGAGGCACCACCATGAAGATCGCCGTCATCGGGGGCACCGGGCTGATCGGCTCGCAGGTCGTCACCCTGCTCGACGCCGCCGGGCACGAGGCCGTGCCGCACTCCCCGTCGACCGGCCTGGACCTGCTCACCGGCAAGGGCCTGGCCGCGGCGCTGACCGGCGCGGACGTCGTGGTCAACCTGACCAACTCGCCGACCTTCGACGAGGCGTCCCCCGAGTTCTTCCGCGCCACGATGGACACCCTGCTCGCCGCCGCGAAGGACGCCGGGGTCGGCCACGCCGTCATCCTGTCCATCGTCGGCGCCGAGCTGGTGCCGGACCTGGTCTACTACCAGGCCAAGGTGCTCCAGGAGGACATCCTCAAGGCCGGGCCGATCCCGTGGTCGATCGTCCGGGCCACCCAGTTCTTCGAGTTCGTCGGCGCGGTCCTGTCCTGGACCACCGACGGCGACACGGTCCGGCTGCCGGCCACCCCGATCCAGCCGATGGCCTCGGCGGACGTGGCCCGGGCGGTCGCCGAGGTGGCCGCGGGCGCACCGCTCAACGCGACCCGCGACGTCGCCGGTCCGGAGGTCTTCACCCTCGACGAGCTGGGCCGCGTCTACCTCGCGGCCAAGGACGACAAGCGAACCGTCGTCCTCGACCCGGCCGCCGGCATGTTCGCCGCGGTCGCCGGCGACGCGATCATCGCCAAGCCGGGCGCCCACCTCGCCAAGACCGACTTCCGCACGTTCCTAGCCGGCTGACCTGTTCCTAGCTGGTTGACCTGCAAAAACGGCCCGCTCTCCGGAGCGGGCCGTTCAATGCGACCAAGAAAAAACCATTAAAGATCTTCATTGCCCCGGTCCGCCGGGGTACAGATCGTCGCTCCCGCGGGGACCCTTCCGGGCCTCGCAGGGCGCGGGGCGCCCAGAACGCGAGACCCTACAGGGCGACGTCCGAGGGTGGGCACGGTTTACCCCACAAAACCCGAAATCGCGGACCGGTCGGCCTATCCCACGAAATCCGGAAGCGGCTCGGCCGCATCCGTGACCGGCTCCGGCGCGATCGTCAGGACCGCCGGGTCGCCGCCGGTGACGAAGGCGTGCCGCGGGTGCTGGACCGAGGCGAGCGACACGATGTCCCGCCCGAACACCGCCGCGATCAGCCAGATCGCCAGC
Organism: Actinoplanes sp. L3-i22; assembly: GCF_019704555.1. Classification (NCBI taxonomy): domain Bacteria; kingdom Bacillati; phylum Actinomycetota; class Actinomycetes; order Micromonosporales; family Micromonosporaceae; genus Actinoplanes; species Actinoplanes sp. L3-i22. Next base: position 3,621,759 of record NZ_AP024745.1, on the reverse strand, counting down.
ACCCGGAACTTCCGCTCCCAGCTGGGCACCGCGAGCACGTGGTAACCCCGGTGCATCAGCCACGCCGGGAACCCCTTGACCACCAGCCCCCGCCACTCGAAGATCCCGATCCCCAGGCCGAGCGTGGCGACGGTGCCGAGGCTGTGGTGCACGTACTCCCGGACCCGGCCGCCGCGCAGGTCGGCGAGCAGGTTCCGGGCCAGCAGCTTGCCCTGCCGGACGGCGTGCTGCGCGTTCGGCACGGTCGCCGTCCCGTCGCCGAGCGCCAGGTCCGGCACCGCCGCGTCGTCGCCGGCGCCCCACGCGTCCGGGACCGGCGCGTCCGCGGTGCCGACCCGCAGGTCGGCCCGGACCACGAGCAGCCCGCGCGCGTCGATCGGCAGGTCGGTGCGGTTGTGCACCATCGGGTTCGCCGCGTTGCCCGCGGTCCACACGATCAGGTCGGAGTCGAACTCCACCCCGGTCGACAGCACCACGTGCCCGTCCTGCGCGGACCGGACCAGCGCCCCGAGGTGCACGTGGCCGCCGCGCTTCTCCAGCGCCCGGACCACCCACCGCCCCTGCTTCTCGCTGACCTCGGGCAGGATCCGGTCCCGCGCCTCGACCAGGTGGAAACCGACCTCGGCCGGGTCGAGCTCGGGATACTTCTTCACCAGCGCGGTGGCCAGCGACAACAGCTCGCCGAAGCCCTCCACCCCGGAGAACCCGCCGCCGACGAACGTGACGGTCAGCAGCCGTCGCCGGCGCGGGCCGGGCGGCAGCGTCGACGCCCGGTCGAACGCGGTGAGCAGCTGGTCCCGGATCGCGACGGCCTCTTCGACGTGCTTGAGACCGATCGCCTGCTCGACGACGCCCGGGATGGCGAGCTTGCGGGTGACCGCGCCGGCCGTCACCACGATCGTGTCGTAGGCCAGGGCGTACTCGGGTCCTTCGGCCGGGCGCACGGTCACGCTTCGCGAGGCGTGGTCGATCTTCACCACCGTACCGGAAATGATCTTGGTCTTCTTGAGGTGTCGCCGTTGGGAGACCGCGGCGTGCCGGGCCTCCACCGAGCCGGCCAGCACCTCCGGCAGGAACGGCTGATACGTCATGTAGGGCCGCGGGTCGATGACGATGACCCGTGCCTCGCCGCGCCGGAGCTTCTTCTCCAGCTTCCACGCTGTGTAGAACCCGGCGTACCCGCCGCCGACCACCAGAATCGTTCGCACACCAGAAGGACCGGACAGCCCCCGGATCTGTGACAGCGAGTCCGCCACGTCACAGATCCGGGGGCTGTCCGGTCTCAGCTCGTGACCACACCGCACCCCGGGGAGGAACCATGAGCCAGATCCTGACGACCCCGCGCCGGACGGCAGCACGGTGAGGACCGGCCGGTTGGAGGCGCTCAGCGACGGCGTGCTCGCCATCATCATCACGATCATGGTGCTGGAGCTGAAGGTCCCGGACGGGCACAGCCTCGCCGACCTGGCCCGCAGCTCCGGGGTCGGGCTCCTCACGTATCTGCTGAGCTTCGTCTACGTCGGCATCTACTGGACCAACCATCACCACCTGTTTCACCTGATCAAGCAGGTGGACGGGGGCGTGCTGTGGGCGAACCTCGGGCTCCTGTTCGCCCTCTCGCTGCTGCCGTTCACGACCGCATGGGTCGACGAGTCCCGCTTCGCGCACACCCCGGTCTTCGTCTACGGCGTAAACCTGCTCGCCGCCGCCGCGGGCTACTTCGTCCTGCAAGCGGTCGCGATGCGCCACCAGGGACCGGACTCGCCGCTGCGCCGGGCGGTCGGCCGCGACCGCAAGGGCAAGGTGTCCACGGCGCTGCTGCTGGTCGGGCTGCTCAGCGCACTGGCACCGGTCCCGGTGTGGGTCGCGCTGGCCTGCTTCGCGGGCGTAGCGGTCCTGTGGATCGTCCCCGACCCGCGGATCGCCCGGGTCGTCGAGGCCCCGTCCTGAAGCCCGGGCGCGGTGCTGGGGACACACGCGCCCGGACAATTCTTCCAACGGATTCCGGCCGGAAAAGTTCAATCCACTCCAGACAATGACGTCGAGGCGCCCGCTCGCGGCGGCAGTTGAGGTGCGGGTCATCGGAGACCCGCGGTCAGCCGCGATCCAGGATCGCCCCTTCCAGCCGCAGTCCTACGCCCGTGATCACCAAGAGGCCGGCGAGGACGTAGGGCGCGATCGGCGTGCCCATCCCGAAGAGCGCCGCCGCGAGCGCGACGGCGAAGCCGAGCCCGAGCGCGCCGTTGCCCACGAAACGCGCGACGTTGGCTCTCGCTTGCCGCGCTTCCACGCCCTGACCCTATGACCGCGATTTTCGGGGCGCGTGGCGAACGGCCGCCCGAACGGGGAGCAGGCCGAAAGATCTGGGTGGGAACGGCCGATAGAGGAGGCATCGGGCCGGGTTGTCTGGTTCGGTGGAGGGATGGCTAACTGCAACCTCTGTCACACCGATTTCGCCGACGACGAGATCGAGGGCCACCGGCGGTCCGTGCATCCGGATGTCGCGGCGGACGGGACCGGCAAGGCCGATCACAGCAACATCATTCCGGACGTGGCGAATCAGGCAGCCCGGCGCCCGCACGAGCCCGAGGACGATGCCTGACCAGCAACGATCGGCCGCCGGTGAAGCACCACAGCGCGATCACCGGGTCGCAGATCGCGCAGCCGAACGACGAGTCGTGCGCGAACGGCAGGATCGGGTTGCCCTTGAGGTGGTGCAGGACGTCCCAGCCGGTGTGCAGCAGCCAGCCGACCCCGATCCACCGCCAGCCGCGCAGCCCGAGATAGGCGACGACGGTCATGACCGTGGTGAACGCGAGTTCCCACCGGCCGAAACCGCCGCCGCTGACGTAGACCGCGCCGGCCCCGGCGATCCCCAGCGCGTTGATCTTCTGGCGGTGCGGTTCCGGGACCAGCGACAGGACGAGGACCGCGACGACCCCGATGAGCAGCGGCGTTAGCACAGACATGGGCTGAATCTAGGAAGGATCGACAGGCCCGAACAGTGGCCGGAATGCCCCGTGTCCACGGGATCTGGCCAACCGGTTTAACCCGCTGTGGACGGGTATCGGCGGGGGATGCGTCTCACCGTCAACGGTGCCCAGCACCATCTCGTCGGGCTGGACCCGCGGACCACGCTGCTCGACGCGCTGCGCGAGCGGCTGCGGCTGACCGGCGCCAAGAAGGGCTGCGACCACGGCCAGTGCGGCGCGTGCACGGTCCTGCTCGACGGCCGCCGGGTCAACAGCTGCCTGATCCTGGCGATCACCCAGCAGGACGCCGCGGTGACCACGGTCGAGGGGCTGGCCGACATGGGTGAGCCGCACCCGGTCCAGCAGGGGTTCCTGGATCACGACGGGTTCCAGTGCGGGTACTGCACGCCGGGCCAGATCTGCTCGGCGGTCGGCATGCTCGACGAGGCCGCCCAGGGCTGGCCGAGCGCGGTGACCGAGACCGACGACCTGCTCAGCGACGCCGAGATCCGCGAGCGGATGAGCGGCAACCTGTGCCGCTGCGGGGCCTACCCGAACATGGTTCCGGCGATCCGGCAGGCGGCGGGCCGATGAAAACCTTCGATTACCGTACGGCCACCGGCCCCGCCGCCGGACTGGAACCGGGCGCGGTGTTCCTGGCCGGCGGCACGAACCTGGTCGACCTGATGAAGCTCGGCGTCGCCACCCCGGACGTGCTCGTCGACGTGAACACCCTGCCGCTGCGGGCGGTGACCGATCTCCCGGACGGCGGGATCCGGATCGGCGCCGCCGTACGCAATAGTGATCTTGCCGCCGATCAGCGGGTGCGAACCGCCTACCCGATGCTCAGTCAGGCCCTGCTGTCCGGCGCGTCCGGGCAGCTGCGGAACATGGCGACGACCGGCGGGAACCTGCTGCAGCGCACCCGGTGCCGGTACTTCATGGACGCGACGATGCCGTGCAACAAGCACCTGCCCGGGTCCGGCTGCCCGGCGCGCGAGGGCGACCACCGCAACCTGGCGATCCTCGGCGGCTCGCCGGCCTGCGTGGCGACCCACCCGTCGGACATGGCGGTCGCGCTCGCGGCCCTCGGCGCGATCGTCCAGGTCGACGGGCCGGCCGGGCCGCGGTCGATCCCGGTGACCGAGCTGTACCGGCTGCCCGGCGACACCCCGGAGCGGGACACCGTGCTGGAGCACGGCGAGCTGATCACCGCGGTGGACGTGCCGGCGCTGCCGTTCGCGGCCCGCTCGCGGTACCGGAAAGCGCGGGACCGGGCGTCCTTCGCGTTCGCGGTCGGTTCCGTCGCGGCGGCGCTGCGGGTGGAAGACGGCCTGGTCCGTGACGTGCGGCTGGCGTTCGGGGCGGTCGCGCCGAAGCCGTGGCGGGCGTTCGCCGCGGAGGAGACGCTGCGCGGGCGGCCGGCGACCGAGGAGCACTTCCGGGCCGCGGCGGACGCCGAGCTGCTGGACGCGGAGCCGTTGCGGGACAACGCGTACAAGATCGTCCTGATCCGGAATCTGACCGCGGCGACGCTCGCCGCGCTGGCGGGAGACGTCCGATGACGAGCATGGCGACGCGTGCCGTCGGCGCACCGGTGGCGCGCCTGGAGGGGCCGGCGAAGGTCTCCGGCGCGGCCCGGTACGCCGCGGAGTACCACCAGGACGGGATGGCCTACGGCTGGATCGTCCAGTCCCCGGTGGCCCGTGGCCGGCTCGACGCGGTCCTGGTCGACCCCACCGACGAGGACGTGCTGGTCGTGCTCTGGCACGGCAACGTCCCGCACCTGGCGGCGTCCGACGACCCCGAGCTCGCCGTCCTGCGGTCCGATCAGATCAGCTACCGCGGCCAGCCGGTCGCCCTGGTGGTCGCCGGCACGCTGGAGGCCGCGCGCCGCGCCGCGCAGGACATCCAGCTCGACATCACCGTCGACGACCATGAGGTCGATCTGCGCGCCGACGACCCGAACCGGTACACCCCGGAGTCGGTCGTCCCGGGCGTGCCCGCCGAGTCGCACACCGGGGACGTGGCGCGGGCGCTGGCCGGCGCCCCGGTGACGATCGACGTCACGTACAGCACCCCGGCGGTGCACAACAGCCCGATGGAGCCGCACGCCACGATCGCCCGCTGGGACGGTCCGGACCTGACGGTGTACGACGCCAACCAGCACCCGTCCGGCATCGCGGAAACCCTGGGCACGATCTTCGGGCTGCCCGCCGAGCGGGTCCACGTGGTCGCCGAGCACATCGGCGGCGGCTTCGGCGCCAAGGGCAGCGCCCGGCCGAACGCCGTGCTGGCCGCGCTCGGCTCACTGGTCACCGGGCGGCCGGTCCAGGTGGCGCTGCCCCGCCAGGCGATGTTCAGCGTCGTCGGCCATCGCGCGCCGACCGTCCAGCGGCTCCGGATCGGGGCGACCGCGGACGGCACGCTGACCGCGATCGATCACCAGACGTGGACGCAGTCGAGCCGGCTGTTCGAGTTCGTCGAGTCGGCGTCGGTCGTCACCCGGAGCATGTACCCGGTGCCGAACCTGCGCACCGGTCACCAGGTCGTCCGGCTCGACGTGCCGACGCCGCGCTGGATGCGGGCGCCCGGCGAGGCGCCCGGGATGGTCGGGCTGGAGTGCGCGCTCGACGAGTTGGCGGTCCGCCTCGGCGTCGACCCGGTCGGGCTGCGGATCCGCAACTCACCGGAGAATCCCCGCTACGTCGAGTGCCTGCGCGGCGGCGCGGAGCGGTTCGGCTGGTCGGGACGGGATCCGCGGCCACGGCAGCGCACCGATGGCGAGTGGCTGACCGGCACCGGGATGGCCGGCGCGACCTACCCGGCGATGGCGATGCCGTCGACCGCCCGGGTGCGCGGACTCGGCGACGGTGAGTACGAGGTGGCGATCGCCGCCACCGACCTGGGCACCGGCGCGCGGACGATCCTCGCGCAGATCGCCGCGGACGAGCTCGACGTGCCGATCGAGCGGATCCACATCCTGATCGGCGACAGCACGCTGCCCCGGGCCTCGGTCGCCGGCGGCTCCTCGGGCAGCGCGTCCTGGGGCTGGGCGGTCACCGGGGCCTGCCGCGAGCTGCGTTCCTCGGGTGCGGACGTGGCCGTTTTCGACACCACGAAACTGGTCGGGGAGCAGAAGGAAGGGCGACACGCCTCCGGCGCGCACTTCGCGGAGGTACGGGTCAGCACCGTCACCGGCGAGATCCGGGTGTCCCGCCTGTTCGGGATGTTCGACGGCGGGCGCATCCTCAACCCGCGTACCGCCCGGTCCCAGTTCCTCGGCGGCATGATCATGGGGATGGGGATGGCGCTGCACGAGGAGTCGGTGCTGGACCCGGCCCAGGGCACCTGGGTGAACCACGACTTCGCGGAGTACCACATCCCGACGCACGCCGACGTCGAGTGGTTCGACGCCGGGTGGCTCGACGCCCCGGAGGACGACCTCAACCCGATGGGCAGCAAGGGGATCGGCGAGGTCGGCATCGTCGGCTCCCCCGCCGCCATCCTCAACGCCGTCTGGCACGCCACCGGCACCCGGATCCGCCACCTCCCCGCCCGCCTCGACAAACTCCTCTGACCACACCCGCACAGCCCCGCCCTCCGTGCCGATCCCGGCCCCCACGCCGCCCCGACCCACGCCGCGACCCCAGCGCGCGCGGCGGTCGCGGACTCGGCTGGCGGCCAGGGCTGTTTCGGGGTGCCGGAGGCAGCCCCCAGCACCAGCCGGGAGCGGGAGGCGCGGCTGGGCCTTGACCCGGCGGGCGGCTTGCGGGGGTCCTTTGAAACCGCAACCACCCTCGGACGCCGCCCTGGAGGGCTTCGCGTTCTGGGCGCCCCGCGCCCTGCGAAGCCCGGAAGGGTCCCCGCGGGAGCGACGATCAGTTATTGGCCGCAGCGTAGGCAATGAAGAAGTTGATCTTGATGTTTCCGGGCATCGCCCTGGGCGAAGGAGGCCGCCGCGGACCGGATGGCTGCTCCGGGAGATTGTCGTAGGGCTGCGGCATGATTAGGAGGACAACGAGGAGCACGGTTGAACCTGAACGACGCGCGGGAGACGGCGCTCGCCCTGATGGCCCGGCACGGCCTGACCACGTGGCGCCTGACCTTCGACGACGCCAAGACCCGCGCCGGTGTGTGCCGCGCCGACCGCAAGGAGATCGGGCTCTCCCGCCCCCTGGTCGAGTTGTACGCGCCCGAGCAGGTCATCGAGACGATCCTGCACGAGATCGCGCACGCCCTGGTCGGCCCGCGGCACGGGCACAACGCGGTGTGGCGGGCCACCGCGATCCGGATCGGCTGCTCGGGGCGGCGATGTGTGCCCGCCGAGGCGCCCCGGGTGGACGGGGCCTGGCTGGGGGTCTGCCGGTCCGGTCACCGCACCACCGCGCATCGGCAGCCGGTCCGGGTGAAGTCGTGCCGGGAGTGTTCGCCGCGGTTCGACCGGTTCGCGCTGTTCGCCTGGACGTACCGGGGGCATCCGGCGGCGCTGCACCCGGCCTACGCGGCGGAGCTGACCCGGATCCGGTCGCGCGGCGCGCGGCCCTCCGGTCAGCCCGGGATCGGTGACCAGGTCCGGCTGACCGGCGCCGGGAAGTACGGCGGGCTGACCGGGACGATCGTCAAGCAGGGGCGCACCCGCTTTCAGATCAGGACGGCGAAGGGCCTGCTGAACGCCCCGTTCACGATGGTCGAGCCGGCCGCCGGATAAGAAGCCGGCCGCCGGATAAGACGGAGCGGGCGCCCCCGGAAACCCGGGGACGCCCGCTTGCGCGATCTACTTACTCGGTCTTACTTGGTGAGCGGCGCGAGCTTCGGGTCGTTGGCGTACGACTCGGCGGCGTTCGCCTTGGTGACGATGACCGGCGGGAGCAGGTACGCCGGGACGACCTTGGTGCCGTTGTTGTACGACTTGTCGTCGTTCACGGTCGGGGTGGCACCGGTCTGCAGGGTCTTGACCATGTTGATGGTCTCGGCAACCAGCTTGCGGGTGTCCTTGTTGATCGTGGAGTACTGCTCGCCAGCCATGATCGACTTGACCGACTCGGCCTCGGAGTCCTGGCCGGTGACGACCGGGATCGGCTTGCCGGCACCCTTGACCGAGGTGATGATGGCGCGGGCCAGGGTGTCGTTCGGGGAGAGCACGCCGTCCAGGGTCTTGCTGCCGTTGTAGGTCGAGTTCAGCAGCGAGTCCATGCGGCTCTGCGCGCCCTCGGCCTTCCAGCCCTGGATCGCGGTCTGCTTGACGTCCTTCTGGCCGGAGCCGACGACGACGTCACCCTTGTCGATCAGCGGCTTGAGCACGTCCATCGCGCCGTTGAAGAAGACTCCGGCGTTGTTGTCGTCCGGCGAGCCGGAGAACAGCTCGACGGTCCACGGGCCGGTCGGCTTCTTGGCCTTCATGCCGTCCAGCAGGGCCTGGCCCTGGAGCTGGCCGACCTTGAAGTTGTCGAACGCGATGTAGTAGTCCACGTCCGCGGTGTTGGTGATCAGGCGGTCGTAGGCGATGACCTTCGCGCCGGCCGCGTGGGCCGCCGACACCTGGGTGGACAGCTGGGCGGCGTCGGTCGCGCCGATGACGATGACCTTCGCGCCCTTGGTCACCATCGCGGTGATCTGCGCCTGCTGGTCGGCGACCGTGGTCGACGCGCCGGCGTACTGCACGTCGGACTGGAAGCCGGCGTCCTTGAGGCCGTTGGTGAACAGGTCACCCGCGAGCACCCAGTTCTCCGAGGTCTTCGACGGCAGGGCCACGCCGATCAGGGCGTCCTTGGCGAAGCCCGCGGCCGGGGCGGCGGAGTCACCGTTGGAGGTGCCCTCACGGTCGCTGGAGCAGCCGGTCATGGCGAGCGCGACGGCCGCACCGACGGCAACGCTCTTGATCAGAAAGTTACGACGCATGGAAATTAATACCCTTCTCAGGAGCGGGCCGCAGGCTGCTTCTCGATGCTCGGTTCGGATGACGTGCCGGCCGCTGCCTCATGCCCGGAGCGGAAATTGCGCGTCAGTGAACCGATGATCGAGAAACGACCCTGCTTCTTGTTGTAGACATCCAGGGCGACGGCGCCGAGCAGGAACAGACCCTTGATGATCTGGACCATGTCGGAGCCGGTGCCCGTCAACTGCAGACCGTTGTTGAGCACGGCCATGACGAGACCGCCGACGATGGAACCGCCGACCGTCCCGAGACCACCCGAGACCGCCGCGCCGCCGATGAAGACCGCGGCGATCGCGTCGAGTTCCCAGCTGAGTCCGTCCTGCGGGCCGGAGGCCGCGGACCGGGCCACGAAGATCATGCCGGCCAGGGCGGCCAGGACGGACATGTTCATCATGACGAAGAAGTTCACCCGGCGTAGTTTCACGCCGGACAGCTCGGCGGCACGCGAGTTGCCGCCGACCGCATAGATGTGCCGGCCGCCCGCGGTGTTCCGGGTGTAGAACGAGTACGCGAGAACCAGGACGGCGAGGATGATGCCGGAGATCGGGAAGCTGGTGCCCACCCGGCCACCGGCGAAGCGCAGCGCGACGAAGACGATCACGGCGATCATCACCACGATGCGCAGGATCGCGATCCACAGCGGAGCGGGCTCGGCCCCCTCCATCTGCGTGCGCACCTGCCGGGACCGCAGCTCACGCCAGACCACCGCGACGCAGGCGAGCAGGCCGAGCAGCAGCGTGAGGTTGTTGTACCCGGTATCCGGGCCGACCTCGGGCAGGTAACCGGCGCCGATCTCCCGGAAGCCCTGCGGCACCGGAACGGTGTCGGCGTTACCGATGTACTGGTTGCCGCCGCGGAAGAGCAGCATGCCGGCCAGCGTGACGATGAAGGCGGGAATCCCGACGTACGCCACCCAGAAGCCCTGCCAGGCGCCGATCAGCGCGCCGACGACCAGGCCGAGCACGATGCCGACCGGCCACGGCACGTTGTGTTCGGTGATCGCCTTGGCCACCACGATGCCGGTGAACGCGGCGACCGAGCCGACCGACAGGTCGATGTGGCCGGCCACGATCACCATCAGCATGCCGATGGACAGCACCGAGATGTACGCGTACTGCTGGGTCAGGGCGATCATGTTGCCCGACTGCAGGGTCAACCCGCCGGTCTTGGCCTGGAAGAACAGGATGATCGCCACCAGCGTGAAGATCATCCCGAACTGGCGGGCGTTCGAGGTCGTACCCCCGAAGAGGTTCTTCTGTAGCTCTTTAATCCGACTCATGACGTGGCCAGCTTCTTCGTGGAGGTCATCTGCTTCATGAGGGTTTCCGGGTTGGCGTCAGCCCGCGAGATCTCGCCGGTGATCGTGCCCTCGAAGACCGTGTAGATCCGGTCGCAGAGCCCGATCAGCTCGGGCAACTCGGAGGAGATCACCACGACCCCGCGGCCCTCGGACGCGAGTTCCTGGATGATCCCGTAGATCTCGTACTTCGCACCGACGTCGATACCGCGCGTCGGCTCGTCCAGGATCAGCAGGTCCGGGTCGGTGAACATCCACTTCGCCAGGACGACCTTCTGCTGATTGCCGCCGGAGAGCTTGGTGACGCCCTCGTCGACGGTGGGCGTCTTGATCCGCAGGCTCTTGCGGTACGCCTCGGCCTCGCGGTACTCCTTGGCCTCGTCCAGCACCCCGTTGTGGGTGATCTTCGAGAGCTTCGCGGCGACGACCGAGGTCTTGATGTCGTCCAGCAGGTTCAGGCCGACCGCCTTGCGGTCCTCGCTGACGTAGGCCAGACCGTTGGCGATCGCGTCGGCGACCGACTTGAGCTGGATCTCCCTACCGTCCTTGAAGATCTGCCCGCTCTCGTAGACGCCGTAGGAGCGACCGAAAAGGCTCATCGCCAGCTCGGTGCGCCCGGCACCCATCAGACCGGCGAACCCGACGATCTCCCCGCGTCGCACGGTGAAGTTCGAGTTCTTGCAGACCAGGCGGTCGGCGGAGATCGGGTGCCGGACCGTCCAGCCGCGCACCTCGAAGAACACCTCGCCGATGTTCGGCGTGTGGTCCGGGAAGCGGCTGCTCAGGTCGCGGCCGACCATCCCGCGGACGATCCGGTCCTCGTCGGCGCCCTCGCCCTTGACGTCGATCGTCTCGATCGTCTTCCCGTCGCGCAGGATCGTGATCGAGTCGGCGATCGCCTCGATCTCGTTCAGCTTGTGCGAGATCATGATCGAGGTGATGCCGCGCTGCTTGAACCCGCGCAGCAGGTCGAGCAGGTGCTGCGAGTCGTTCTCGTTCAGCGCGGCGGTCGGCTCGTCCAGGATCAGCAGCTGCACGTCCTTCGCGAACGCCTTCGCGATCTCGACGAGCTGCTGCTTGCCCACCCCGATGTCCTTGATCAGGGTGTCCGGGTCCTCTTTCAGCCCGACCATCGCCATCAGCTCGATGGCCTTGCTGTTCGCGGCCTTCCAGTCGATCCGGCCGTACCGGCGCGGCTCGTTGCCCAGGAAGATGTTCTCCGTGATCGACATCCCCGGGACGAGCGCGAGCTCCTGGTGGATGATCACGATGCCGGCGTGCTCACTGGCGCGGATGTCGGAGAACCTCGCCTCGGCGCCCCGATAGACGATCGAGCCCTCGTACGACCCGAACCCGTAGACGCCGCTGAGGACCTTCATCAAGGTCGACTTGCCGGCGCCGTTCTCCCCGCAGATCGCGTGGATCTCACCGTCACGGACGGTGAGGTTCACGTCGGACAACGCCTTGACGCCGGGGAAGGTCTTGGTAATAGACCGCATCTCCAGCAGTGGCGGAGCAGCGCTCATGCCGCCTCCCAACAGGTCTTTTGCAGATATCTACATGCGTGACGTCAGCGTTTCCAGACTGTAAATCTTATTTATTTACTAAGTCAACGGGTAGGTGGCATCATGGTCGGCATCGATCAGGTAACGACCGGGAGGCGCTACTCCGGTGCGGCGTACAGGAACCAACCTTCCGAAAGTCGGCCAGTACAATCGGGCCGTCGTTCTCGACCAGATCCAGCTCGCCGACGGCATCAGCCGGGTCGAGATCGCCGAGTCCACCGGGCTCACCCCGCAGACCGTCTCCGGCATCGTCCGGCGACTGATCACCGAGGGCATCGTCCGGGAGGACGGCGCGGCCGCGTCCAGCGGCGGTAAACCGCGCACCCGGCTGCGGGTCAACGCCGACGCCGGCCTGGCGGTCGGCGTGCACTTCGACCCGTTCCAACTGTCCTGTGTGGTCACCGACCTGCTCGGCCGGCCGCTGGTCAAGCTGCAGCAGCCGGTGGTGCCCGGGGCCTCCCCCGCGGAGATCACCGCGACCATCGCCGGCCTGGTCGAGGACATGCTGGCCACCACCGGCGTGGCCCGTGACCGGGTGCTCGGCCTCGGCCTGGCCACCCCCGGCCCGATCGATCAGGCGCTCGGCGCGCTGGTCGGGCCGCCGCAGCTGATGGGCTGGACCCGGGTCGCGCTCAAGGACATGCTGGTCGAGGCGACCGGCCTGCCGGTGACCCTGGACAACGACGCGACCGCCGCGGCGATCGGCGAGTGCTGGGCCGGCGCGGGCCGCGGCGTGGCCGATTTCGCCTACTTCTTCTTCGGCGCCGGTGTCGGTGGCGGGTTGATACTGGACAACCAGGTCTATCGGGGCGGCTCGATGAACGCCGCCGAGTTCGGCCACCAGTCGGTCCAGCCGGACGGCCCGGAGTGCTACTGCGGGAACCACGGCTGCCTGGAGAGCCTGATCAGCCCGAACGCGCTGGTCGCGGCGAGCGGGCTGGGCACCTACGCCGCGCTGCGGCAGGGCGTGGTCGACGGCGATCCGATGGCCGTCAAGGTGGTCGAGGTGGCTGCGGCGCACCTGGCCACCGCGGTCGTCAACGTCGCCAACATCCTCGACATCGACCTGGTCGTGCTCGGCGGCCACGGGCTGCGCCACCTGGAGACCCGCTTCCGCGACGCCACCGCGCGGGCGCTCGCCACCCGGCCGCTGGCCCGCAGCATCCGCACCGTGCGGGTCGAGGTCTCCCCGCTCGGCGCGGACGCCGCGATGGTCGGGGCGGCGGCGCTGGTGCTGCACACGACGTACTCGCCGCAGGTCTCGGACCTGCTCTCGCTGTAGGCCTGGGCCGGGTCCGGCAGCGAGGTCAGCCGGCGGCTCGAGCGCCGCCGACCAGCAACAACGACTTGCCGACTGTGGCGCGCGAGGCGAGTGCGCGGTGCGCGTCAGCGGCGCGTTCCAGTGGATAGGTGGCGCCCACCGCCGGGCGCAGCTGCCCCCGCGCGGCCCGCTCCAGGGCCAGACCCAGCAGTTCGCGGACGGTCTGCCGGTTCGGTGGGCCGTCCAGCAGCGGAGTGCACACCTGGATGCCGCGACGCGCGGCCACCTCGGAATCCGGGGCGGCCAAACCGTCGCCGGAGCCGTAGGTGATGAACCGGCCGCCGTCGGCCACCGCGTCCAAGGTCGCCGTGCCCAGCGGCCCACCCGCCCCGTCATAGACCAGGGCGGCACCGCCACCGGTGGCCTCCCGCACCCGGCTGATCCAGTCCGGCCGGGTGTAGTCGACGGTGATCGTCGCGCCCAGCCGGCGAGCGAGGGCCCGCTTGACATCGCTGGACGCGGCGGCCACCACCCGGGCTCCGGCGTCGACGGCCAGCTGCACCAGCAGTGATCCGGCGCCACCGGCAGCCGCCGAGACCAGCACCCAGGCGCCCCTCTCCGGCATGCCCAGGCGGTCCATGCCGAGCGCGGTCACACCGTCGTGCACCAGCGCCGCGGCCGTCTCGAAGGACAGGCCGTCCGGCACCGGCATGATCTCCCCGACGTCCGCGACGACGCGCTCGGCGTAACCGGCGCCGGCCCGTACCACCACCCGCCGATCGATCCAGGCCGGGTCCACCCCGTCGCCGGTCGCCACCACCACGCCCGCTCCGCCACCGCCCGGCACGTAGGGCAACGTCAGCGGGAAGAAGTTCTGTCCCCAGCCGCCGCGCAGCAGGGTGTCGAGGAAGATGACGTCGGCGGCCGCCATGCCGATGACGACCTGACCGGGACCGGGCACCGGTTCGGGTAGTTCCGCGACCGTCAGCACTTCCGGTCCGCCGAACGTGGCTACCTGGATTGCGCGCATGCGCGGGGCCCCTCCCCAAGAGACAGCATCCCGGACAGTGTTCAAGCTCAACGTCGCTTGAGGTCAAGACGCGCGCGAACGCCGGGGCCGGGCCTAGTCGGCCGCGGGCTGGGGTTTCCAGCCCAGGGCCGGGGCGACCTCGGTGGCGATCAGCTCCAGCGCGCGGATCGCCGCGTCGAGCTCCGGCACGCCCGGGTTGAACTGGGTGATCAGGTCGGTGGCGACCGGCAGGACCTTCTCCTGCTGGAACGCGGCGACGATCTCGTCCGGGTGGCCGTAGAAGGCGTGGAAGCGGCGCAGGTACTCCTCCAGGGTCTGCCCGGCCGGGAACGTGCCGCGGGAGACGAAGTTCGCGGTGGCGCGCAGCACGCCCTCCTCGATCTGGGTCAGCGCCGCCCGCTTGTCGCGGGCCGGGAAGACGAACCGGGAGAGACCGATGCGCGGCGGTCGCGGTTGCCGCCATTTTCCGAGGTACGTGTCGGCCCACCCGCGCTGGATCTCGTCGGTCGACTCGTCGTACCCGTAGGTCGCCCGGTTGAGCAGCAGGTTCGCGCCCGCCTCGGCCGCGTAGCCGGCGCCGGCGTCGCTGAAGACGCCCTGCCACACCCGGTCGCTGAAGTCCCCGGCGATCGGCGGCTGGATGGTGAACCCGGGCGTGCCGACCTCCTCCCCCGCCAGCGCCCGGCGCAGCACCGCGAAGTGCTCGGTGGTCAGCTCGCGGCGGTGCTCGAAGTCGGCGCCGAACGCCGCGTACTCCTGCGGGCCGGAGCCGCTGCCGACGCCGATCTCGACCCGGCCGCCGCTGAGCGTGTCGACCACGGCGACGTCCTCGGCGAGCCGGATCGGGTGTTCCAGCGGCAGGATGGTGATCGCGGTGGCCAGCCGGATCCGCTTGGTCCGGGCGGCCGCGTGGGCCAGGAACGTCCACGGCGAGGAGAGCCCGCCGCCGTGGATCGGCAGGTGGTGCTGGGCCACCCAGCCGACGTCGAAGCCGAGCTCGTCGGCGACGACGAACAGCTCCTGCGCGTCGCGGTAGGCCTGGGCGTGCTCGCCGCGGCCCTGGACGTGGGTGAGGAAACCGAGCCGGATGCTCATACCGTGCTCCAACGGTTCGCGGGGATCGGCAACCCGAGGTTGCCGCGGAGGGTGGCCGACTCGTACTCGGTGCGGAACAGGCCGTCGGACTGCAGCAGCGGGACCACGTCGGCGACGAAGCGGTTCAGGTCCTCACTCGTACGGAAACCGATGTTGAGCCCGTCGAAAGTGCCCGCGGCGAACCACTCGGCGATCGTCGCGGCCACGGTCTTCGGATCCCCGGTGAACGGGGACGGCTGGTACTCGGTGAACGCCAGGACCGTCTCGCGCAGGGTGAGGTTCTCCGCGCGGGCGCGCTCGACGATCGCGGCGCCGCGGGTCCGGCCGCTCTTCTCGGCCAGGTGGGCGACGTCCGGGAACGGGGCGTCCAGGTCGTGCCGGGCGAAGTCGTAGGCGCCGAACGAGCGGCCGAACTGGGCGAGCTTGCGGGTGAAGTCGTTGTCCGCCTCGAAGATCTCCCGGGACAGCCGGTGCGCCTCCTCGTCGGTGCCGGCGATCACCGGCTGGGCGCCCAGGAAGATCTTCACGTGATCCGGGTTCCGGCCCTTGGAGAGCGCGCGCCGCTTGATGTCCGCGTAATACGCCTGGACCTTGTCGAGCGATCCGCCGGGCGCGTAGATCCCCTCGGCGACCTCGGCGGCCAGGTTGCGGCCCTCCTCGGACACCCCGGCCTGGAAGATCACCGGCTGGCCCTGCTCGGACCGGGAGAGGTTCAGCGGGCCGGCCACCCGGAAGTGCTCGCCCTCGTGGTTCAGCGCGTGCAGCTTCGCCGGGTCGACGAACAGGTCCCGCTCGACGTCGGCCGGGAACGCGTCGTCCTCATAGGAATCCCAGAGCCCGCGTACGACCTGGACGTGCTCCAGCGCGCGGCCGTACCGGGTCGCGTAGTCGAGGTGCTCGTCCAGCCCGTAGTTGCGCGACGTGCCGGAGTCCAGGCTGGTCACCACGTTCCAGCCGGCCCGCCCGTGGCTGATGTGGTCCAGCGAGGCGAACCGGCGGGCCACGTTGAACGGCGAGTTGTACGTCGAGCTGAGCGTCCCGACCAGCCCGATGTGCCGGGTGTGGGTGGCCACCGCGGACAGCAGGGTGAGCGGTTCCAGGCGGTTCAGGTAGTGCGGCGGGTACGTCGCGTCGATGAACTGGCTGTCCACGATGAACAGCGCGTCGAACCTCGCGTGCTCGGCCGCCCTGGCCTGGGCGATGTACCAGTCGATGTCGATGCTGGCGTTGTTCGGGACCCGCGGGTCCTTCCACAGGCTGTGCTGGCCGGGGCCGCCGACGCCGTACGCGCGCAGCGCCAGATGGATCTTCCGGGTCGTCATGCGGTGACCGCCTTTCGCAGGGTCGGGACCGAATTGATCAGCAACTTCGTGTAGTCGTGCCGGGGGTCGGTGATCACCTGGCGGGTGGGGCCGTCCTCGACGATCTCGCCCTGGTAGAGGACGGCGATCCGGTCGGCGATCCCGGCCACCGAGCCCAGGTCGTGCGAGATGAACAGCAGCGCGGTGCCGGCGTCGCGCAGCTCCTTGAGCAGCTCCAGGACGCGGACCCGGTTGGCCGAGTCGAGCGCGCTGACCGGCTCGTCGAGCAGAATCAGCCGGGGTTCGCTGACCAGGGCCCGGGCCACTGCCACCCGTTGCCGCTGGCCGCCGGAGAGCTCCGCGGGCAGGCGGTCGAGCAGCGAGGCGTCGAGGCGCACCCGATCGAGATATTTACCGACATTTCCGGTACGACCTTGAATCCGCAACGGTTCCGCCAAGGACTCGGCAACCGTCAGATCCGGATCGAGACTGCGCAGCGGGTCCTGGAAGACATACTGCAGGACACCGCGACGCCGGAACGCCCGCCACCGCCGCGGGCGGAACGCGCTCACCTCGTCGCCGTCGATAACGATCTTGCCGGACGAGACCCGGACCAGGCCGAGGATCGCGCGGGCCAGGGTGGACTTGCCGGACCCGGTCTCGCCGATGACCCCGACCGTCTCCCCCGGCGCCAGCGCGAGATCGACACCACGCAGCGCGTGGAACTTGCCGTAGTGGACGTTCAGATCGCTGATCTCAAGAAGAGACAAGATACTTCTCCAATCCGTACGACTCGTGCTCGTCGATCAGGAGCCGGGTGTACTCGTGCCGCGGCGCGTGCAGCACCTGCTCCACCGGCCCCTGCTCGACCACCTCGCCGGCCCGCATCACCAGCACCTCCTCGCAGAGCTGCGCGACCACGGCCAGGTCGTGCGAGACCACCACGAGCGCCAGCCCCGTCTCCGCGCGCAGCGACGCCAGCAGCGCGAGGATCTCCGCCTGCACGGTCACGTCGAGCGCGGTGGTGGCCTCGTCGGCGATCAGGATCTTGGGCTCGGCCGCGATGGCGGTGGCGATCAGGGCGCGCTGCAGCATTCCGCCGGAGAGCTCGTGCGGGTACTGGCCGGCCACGGTCGCGGGGTTCCGGAGGCGGACGGCGTCGAGCAGCTCGACCGCCCGTACCCTCGCAATCCGCCTTTTGGTGTTGAGTTTGACCTGGATCACCTCGGCGATCTGGGACCCGATCGTCAGGGAGGGGTTGAGGTAGGAGGCCGGGTCCTGGAAGACCGCGCTGATCGTCGAGCCGCGCAGGGCGGTCCACTCGCGCGGGCCGAGGCCGGCCAGGTCCCGGCCGTCGAGCTCGATCCGGCCGTCCACGGTGAACCCCTCGGGGAGGATGCCGAGGGCGGCCCGGCAGGTCAGCGTCTTGCCGCTGCCGGACTCCCCGACGATCCCGACCACGCCGCCGGGTTCCAGGGCGAACGACACCCCGCGCACGAACGTCTCCGCGCCGCGCCCGATCCGGACGTCCTGGAGCTCAAGCAGGGACATGACGCTTCCTCCTCAGCAGCTCGCGCCCGGCCGCGCCGGAGACGTCCCGGATCGCGTCGGCGAGCAGGTTGCAGGCCCACACGGTGGCCATGATCAGCGCGGTCGGCACCAGCGGCGCCCACGGCCGGAAACTCAGGTAGCCGAGGTCGGCGGCGAGCACCCCGCCCCAGGTCGGCGCGGGCGGCTGCACCCCGATGCCGAGGAAGGTCAGGCTGGACACCACCACGAAGCCGACGCCGGCCGTGTTGGCCAGGGCGACCGCGATCGGCGGCAGCACCTTGACCCAGACGTGCCTACGGACCACCCAGCCGACCGAGGCGCCGGCGATGATCGCCGCCTCGACGTACGGCGAGCGCGCCACCGACAGCGTCGCGGCCCGCGACACCCGGTAGAACAGCGGCGAGATCAGGATCCCGACGGTGAACATCGCCTGCGGGATGCCGTTGCCCAGCAGCGCGGTCACCGCGACCGCGAAGACCAGGAACGGCAGCGCGATCAGGGTGTCGGCCAGGCGCAGCGTGAGCCACTCGAAGACGGTGCCGAGGTAGACGCTGAGGATCCCCGGGATCACCCCGGCGACCAGCGCGACCAGCACCACCTGCACCGAGCCGAGCACGCTGACCCGGGAGCCGTCGAGCAGCCGGCTGAGCACGTCCCGGCCCAGGTAGTCGGTGCCCAGCCAGTGCGCGCCGGAGGGCGGGGTGAGCACCTCGGCGCCGCCCGCGAGCGGGTCGTGCGGGGCGAGCAGCGGGCCGAGGATCGCGAGCAGCACGACCGCGAGCAGGATGCCGGCGGCGATCCGCCCGGTGGCCAGCCCGAGAACGCGGCGGACCATGTCAGACCCCTCTCGCCGAGGCCGGGGTGACCCGGACCAGGATCACGTTGACCAGCAGGTTGAAGACGACGACCAGGATCACCGAGACGACCAGCACGCCCTGCACGGCCGGCACGTCGCCGCGCTGCGCGGAGTCGGCGGCGAACTTGCCGAACCCGGCCATCCCGAAGATCGACTCGGTGACGACCGCGCCGCCGAGCAGGTTCGGGAACTTCATGCCGAGCACGGTCAGCGCCGGGCCCATCCCGTTGCGCAGCACGTGCCGGAAGAAGATCCGGCGCGGGCTCAGGCCGCGGACCACCGCGCCGGTCACGTAGTTCTCCCGGTACGCCGCGACCAGCCCGGACCGCAACTGCCGGGCCACGTCCGAGACGGTGTCGAAGCTGAGCGCGACGGCCGGCAGGACGATGTGCGCGAGCCAGACGCCCAGCCCCCGCTCGGCCGGCACGTAGCCGGCCGACGGGAACCAGCCGAGCCCGACCGCGAACACCACCACCAGGGCGATGCCGACCACGAACGACGGCATCACCGAGATGAACGTCATGAACCCGGTGATCGCCCGGTCCACCCAGGTGGTCCGGCGGGCCGCGGCCAGCACGCCGAACCCGAAGCCGAACACCACCCCGATGACCAGGGCCAGGCCGGCCACCGAGAGGCTGATCACCGCGCCCTCGATCAGCAGCCGGCTGATGTTCGCGCCGTTGTACCAGCTGGTCCCGAGGTCGCCGTGCAGCAGTTGACCGAACCAGTCGAGGTACTGGGTGAGGAACGGCCGGTCCAGGCCCCACTGGTGCTCGATCTGGGCGACCGCCTCCGGGGTGGCCGACTCACCGAGCTGCAGGTGGGCCGGGGTGAGCCCGCTGAGCGCCCGCAGCGCGAACGTGACGAACGTGGCGACCAGGAAGACCGGTACGAAGATCGCGATCGAACGCAACAGGCCGGTCAGCAGGCGTCTCGTCATGAGCCGACCGTGAGCCCGGTCCAGTGGATCTGCCCCGGGATCGGGGTCAGGGCGGAGACCTTCTTGCTCTTCACGAACAGGTTCGGCTGCGAGTACGTGAACACCAGCGCCCGACTGTCCAGACCGGCCCGGGTCGCGGCCTGCAGGTTCGCCTGGTAGTCCGGCGAGTCCAGCGGGGTCTGGCGGGCCTTGGCGACCGCGGCCTCGAAGCCCTCCGGCTCGTACGGCGTGCTCAGGTTCAGCGGCCCGTTCGGCCCGAAGTGCGCGGTCAGCGTCTGCACCGGCGACTCGCGCCCGGTGGTGCCGTAGAGCGACAGCGTCAGGTCCTTGGCGAAGAACGGGGTGGCCCAGTTCGGGTCGACCTTGATGGTGACCGGGACGCCGATCGCGGCGAGCTGCGACTGCACGATCTCGGCCGCGGTGGACTGGGCCGGGACGACCAGGTTGAGCTTCAGGTCGCTCGCCGGGACGCCGGACTCGGCGAGCAGCTGCTTGGCCTTGGCCACGTCGTAGGGGTACTTGTTCGCCGACTGCGGGTCGTACGCCAGGTACTCGGACGGGAACGGCTGGTCGGTGGCTTTGCCGTACCCGAAGGTGACCTTGTCGACGAACTCCTGGCGGTTGATCGCGTAGCGGACCGCGTCGACCACCTTCGGGTTGTCGAACGGCTTCTTGTTGACGTTGAGGCTGATGTTCGAGGCGTTGAAGCCGGGCTGCTGGACCACGTCCAGGTTCGCCGCCTCGGCCGCCTTGACCTGGCTCGGGATCAGGTTGGCCAGGTCGTAGACGCCGGTCTGCAGCCCGGAGACGATGGTCGCGTCCTCCGGCGCGGCGAGCAGCTCGACCTTGTCGACGTGGATGTTCGCGGCGTCCCAGAAGTCCGGGTTCTTCTTGAGATAGACGTGCGAGCCGGGCACGTTCTCGGTGACCACGAACGGGCCGGCGCCGACCGGCGACTGGTCCAGCTTCTTCGCGTCCTGCGCGGCCGTGGCGCTGGTGATCTGCGCGACGCGCTCGCCGAGCAGCAGCGGGATCTGGTAGTCCACCTGGGTCAGGTCGATCACCACGTCGGTCGCGCTCTTCGCGGTGACCGTCTTGATCGAGGTGAGGTCGCCGAAGAGCGCCGAGTCCTTCTGCGTCTTGGCCCGCTCCAGGTACGCCTTGACCGCGGCCGCGTCCAGCGCCGACCCGTCGGTGAACTTCAGGTTCGGCCGCAGGTGGAAGGTGACCTGGTCGCCCTTGGCGTTGTAGTCCCAGCTCTGCGCGAGGCTCGGGACCGCCTCGCCTTTTTCGTTGATGTCGGTCAGCGAGGCGTAGGCCAGCGACAGGATCCGGAACTGCGCGCCGCTGCCGCTGACCACCGGGTCCCAGTGCGCCGGCAGGGTGACGGCCCAGCGCAGGGTGCTCTCGCCGCTGTCGGCGCCGGCCGCGCCTCCGGCGCACCCCGCGAGGGTCAGGGTGGCGGCCACGGCTGCGGCAGCAAATTTGGTACGTCTCATCGCCGTGCCCCTCACTTGACCAGCTCGCGGGTGTGGATGTTGCGGGGCACCGGCAGGCCGAGGTTGCCGCGCAGGGTGGTGGACCCGTACTCGTCACGCGCGACGCCGCGCCCGCGCAGGATCGGCAGCACCTCGTCGGTGAACCGGGCGAACTCGCTGGGCACCGTGACGGTGATGTTGACGCCGTCGAACGCGCCCGCCTCGAACCACTTCTGGATCTCGTTCGCCACGGTCAGCGGCGAGCCGACGAACGGCGAGCGGCGCGAGTCGATGCTGTGCCGGACCACCTGGCGCAGCGTGAAGCCGTTGTCGGCGGCCAGCTTCTTGATCCGCTCGGCCTGCGTCTTGAAGCTGCGGTCGCCCAGGTCACCCAGGTCGGGGAAGGGGGCGTCGAGGTCGTACTGGGTGAAGTCGTGCCAGCCGAACGGCCGGCCCAGCTCCTTGAGCGCGCGGTCGAAGTCCTTGCCTCCGACGATCTCGGCTTCCCTGGCCCGGGCCTCCTCGTCGGTGTCGGCGATGATCGGGCTGATCCCCGGGACGATCAGGATCTGCTCCGGGTCGCGACCCTTGGCGGCGGCGCGGGCGCGGAGGTCGGCGGCGAACGCTCGACCCTGCTCGATCGTCTGCGCGTGCGTGAAGATCGCGTCGGCGATGCTCGCGCCCAGGTCCCGGCCCTCGTCCGAGTCGCCGGCCTGGAAGATCACCGGCTGGCCCTGCGGGCTGCGCTGCAGGTTGAGCGGGCCGACCACGGAGAAGTGCTCGCCGACGTGGTTCAGGGCGTGCTGCTTGTCCTTGTCGAAGAAGACGCCGCGCTCCTTGTCGCGGGGGAAGGCATCGTCCTCGTACGAGTCCCACAGCCCCTGCACCACGCGGACGTGTTCCAGGGCCCGGCCGTACCGGGTGGAGTAGTCGTAGTGCTCCTCGCGCCCGTAGTTCCCGGCGGTGCCGCCGTCCCCGGTCGCGACCACGTTCCAGCCGGCCCGGCCGCCGCTGATCACGTCCAGCGAGGCCAGCCGCCGGGCGATGTTGAACGGGTCGTTGTACGAGGTGGTCAGCGTCCCGACCAGCCCGATGTGGGTGGTGTGCACGGCGACCGCGGAGAGCAGGGTGAGCGGCTCGAGCCGGTTCAGGTAGTGGTTCGGCGAGTCCGGCGTGATGAACTGGCTGTCCACGATGAACACGTGGTCGAACTTGGCGGCCTCGGCCTGCTGCGCGCGGGCGATGTACCAGCGGATGTCCACGCTGGCGTCACCGGGTATCTCGGGACTCAGCCAGGTGTGATGCTGGCCCGGTCCACCGACGCCGAGCAGTACGGCGCCGAGTATCAGGTTCCTTCGAGTCATCTCTACTTCTCCGATAGGATTGCAGGGTTCAACAAGACGAGCATCACGGTGGGTAGGCGGTCGTGTCCAACGAGAGATCGTGATGTGAGCCATCACCACGGCTAATCAATTCCTAGTAACCTGATAGGCATGAGTCGTTTTCTCGACATCGCACCGCTGCGCAGCCTGGTCGCGGTCGCCGACTGCGGCGGCTTCCAACGGGCCGCGACCGCCCTGCACCTGAGCCAGGGCGCGGTCAGTCAGCACGTGCGCCGGCTGGAGACGACCCTCGGCCGCACCCTGGTCGAACGCGACGGCCGCGGCTCCCGCTTCACCGCCGACGGCGAGGCGCTGCTCCTGCACGCGCGCCGGCTGCTCGCGGTGCACGACGAGACGCTGCACGCGTTCGGCGCCACCGCGGAACGCGTGCTGCTGATCGGTTCCACCGAGCACGCCGCCGCCCAGCTGCTGCCCGACCTGGCCGGCGCGCTGACCGGCACGTTCCCGGACGCGCGCATCCGGTTCCGGATCGACCGCGGCAGCCAGCTGCGCACCGACCTGCAGGACGGGCGGATCGACCTGGCCCTGCTGCTCGGCCCGGCCGAGGACGAGAGCGCGCGGACCGTCGGCGAGCTGCACCTGACCTGGTATTCGGCGCCACAGTGGACGCCCCCGGCGAGCGGCCGGCCGATCCCGCTGGTCGCCTTCGACGCGCCCTGCGCGCTGCGCACCCGGGCCCTGGAGACGCTCGCCGCGCACGGGCTGGCCGCCGACGTCGACTGCGAGGCCGCGCACCTGGCCGGGGTGCAGGCCGCGGTCCGGGCCGGGCTCGGCGTCGGCCTGATGGCGACCCAGGGCCAGCGCCCGGACGGCCTGGTCGAGCGGGACGACCTGCCGGCGCCGCGGCCGATCGCGCTCTCCGTGCAGCCGCGCCGCGGCCTGCCGCCGGACCTGGTCACCGGCACCGCGGCGGCCCTGCACAAAGTCCTACTGGATCGATAGGATCATGGGCATGGCAGACGAAGACCCGTTCCACCGCCGGCTGCACCACGTCGCGGGCGGCTCCCTGAGCGCGGACACCGCGCAGACCACCGGCATGCGCCGCGTCGAGGCGATCAGCGGCGCCACCGTCGGCAGCCGGAACCTGTGGATGGGCGAGACCCACGTCGCCGCGTCCACCTCCTCCGGCAACCACCACCACGGCGCGTCGGAGACCGCGATCTACGTGGTCAGCGGCCACCCGTCGTTCGTCTTCCTGGACGAGGAGCACGGCGAGACCCGGGTCGACACCAAGCCCGGCGACTACATCTACGTCCCGCCGTGGGTCCCGCACCGCGAGGAGAACCCGGACCCGGCGAACGAGGCCGTGGTGGTCATCTCCCGCACCACCCAGGAGGCCATCGTCGTCAACCTCCCGGACCTCAAGTGGGTCGGCCCGGTCGGCCACGCGGAGTCCTGAGCGCCCGGTCCTGAGCGCCCCGCCGGCCCGTCAGCCGGCGAGGGCGACCGCCGGGCGCAGCTCGAAGGCCTCGCGCAGCGTCCGGCCCACCGGCCGGGGGGTCAGCGCCCGCAGCACCTTGACCACGTCGTCCACCCCGCCCTCGGCCACCAGCTCCACCCCGTCGAGCAGGTGCTCGTCGACCCAGGACCGCAGCCGGGTCGCGAAGCCCGGCACCACCTCACCCTTGGCCACCGTGACCCGGCCGAGCAGCGCCACCTCCCCGCGCTCCCGCCCGGCGAGCCGCAGGGCCTGGCTCAGGTCCGCGTCCGCCCCGCCGGCCTGCCCCAGGTCGACCACGACGATGTCGGCCAGCGGCGCGACCGTCGCCACCCCGAGCACCCCGAGGTCGGCCACGAGCACCGGCCCGTCCGGGCGGTCGTCGCCGGGGAACGACTCCCACAGCCGGGTGAGCACCCGGGCGTACTCGATCCAGCGGGGCACCGAGTCGCCCGGCCGCAGCACCGCCCCGGAGCGCCCGCCGGTGGCGGTGTCCAGCGACAGCGTCCGCCGGGCCGCGGTCAGCGGCGGGTTCCCGGTGGTCGGCAGCACCGGCAGGTATCCGATCCCGGCGTGCCGGCCGGCCAGGTAGGCGGCGACGACCGCCGGGTCGAGCGCGGTCCCGTTCGGCGACCGGTCGGCGAGCCGGATCGCGGCGACCCCGGCCTCCTCCGCGGCGGCCACGATCTCCCCCGCGTCGGCCAGGGAGTGCAGGCCGGGCCCGCCGACGGACAGGGCGAGCAGGACGGGAACACCACGCATCGGGGACCACCTTCGGCAACGGATCGAGCAGAGTCCCATTAGACCATAATTCCTATCGGCCGAATAGGATTAAAACGCGGGCGGCGAAGAGCAACCGAACATCAACCGTCCGCGACCAGGGTCACATCGCAAACCTTCAACCCCTGCCCGCGTACGCCGATCTCAGAGGCATGCGGATCAGTGACATCAATGTCGGCAAGCGCCTCGGCGCCTCCTTTTTCGTGCTGACCGCCCTGATCGGCGCGTCCGCCGGGGTCGGCTGGTGGGGAATGCGCCAGCAGGTCTCCGCCGAGGAGGAGCTGGCGACCCTGGAGCAGGTCCGCGACGACATCGGGGCGATCAAGTACGACGCGGCCGACGTCACCGGCTGGCAGGGCCTGGTCGTGGCGGACGCCGGCGCCTTCGGGTACGCCTACGCCACCGGCCCGGACGGCTACAACCGCGAGGGCGAGCTGAAGTCGAAGGACACCATCTACACCGACCTGGCGGCCACCCGTACCGGCGCCATGACCGCGGCCGAGCGGGCGAAGTTCGCCCAGCTCAAGCCGGCCTGGGACGACTTCTTCACCTGGGACGCCAAGGTCATGCAGTGGCTGTCCACGGACACCCGGGCCGGTCGCGCCACGGCGATGACCAGTATCAACGGTGGGGAGGCCGGGGCCTCGTACGGGAAGATCCTGGATCTGACCGCAAGCCTCGACGCCTCGGTCGACCAGCGTGCCGAGGCGCTCCGCGCCGAGGTGGAGAAGGTCCGCACCACGGCGCTGCGGATGCTCGTGCTGGCGTTGATCCTGGCCACCGCGCTGGCGATCACGATGGGGATCTGGGTGACCCGCTCGGTGACCGGCCCGCTGGCGAAGGTGGTCGCCGCGCTCAAGCGGCTCGCCGACCACGACCTGACCGTGCGGGTCGGCCTGAACCGCCGCGACGAGCTGGGCAGCCTCAGCGACGCGGTGGACCGGACCGCCGCGTCGCTGCGCGAGACGGTGGCCGCGATCGCCGGGCACGCCGAGACGGTCTCCGCGGCCTCCGGCGAGCTCTCCGAGGTGTCCACCCGGATCGCCGCGGCCAGCGCCGAGGTCGACGCCCAGGCCACCGCGGTCGCCGACTCGGCCGGGCACGTCTCCGGCAACGTGCGGACCCTGCAGGCCGGCAGCTCCGAGATGACCCTGGCGATCGACGAGATCGCCCGCAACGCCGGCGAGGCCGCGCAGGTGGCCGGCGAGGCGGTCGGCGCGGTCGAGCAGACCAACCGCACGGTCGGCAAGCTGGGCGCGTCGTCCGCCGAGATCGGCAAGGTGGTCGCCATGATCACGGCGATCGCCGAGCAGACCAACCTGCTCGCGCTGAACGCGACGATCGAGGCCGCCCGCGCCGGTGACCTGGGCAAGGGCTTCGCGGTGGTGGCCGGCGAGGTCAAGGAGCTCTCGCAGGAGACGGCACGGGCCACCACCGAGATCGGCCGGCTGGTCCAGGCCATCCAGTCCGACTCGTCCGAGGCGGCCGGCGCGATCGGCCGGATCGGCGACGTGGTCAACCGGATCAGCGACTTCCAGACGCTGATCGCGGCGGCCGTCGAGGAGCAGACCGCCACCACCAGCGAGATGGGCCGCAACGTGGCCGAGGTCGCGGACAGCAGCACCACCATCGCCGACAGCATCGCCGGGGTGGCCGGCGCGGTCGGCACCACGACGGCGGTGGCCGGACAGGCTCAGCAGAACGCCGCGAGCCTGGCCCGGACCAGCGGCGAGCTGCGCGACCTGGTCACCGGTTTCACGCTCTGAGCAGCGGCAACAACTGATCACCCTCGGACGTCGCGGCGACCTTCGCCTCGGCGTCCGCCCAGGCCCGCTCGGTCGTCTCGCGCACCACCGTGGTGATCCGCAGACCGAACTCCAGCGGCGGATGCTCCCGCCCCAGCTCCTTTTCCAGAGCTTTCAACCTTTCGATCCTTTCCCGTACGCCGTCGAGCGTCTCGCCCCAGAACAGCTGCACGTCCGCCTCGGCCGCGGACACCCGCTCGGCGGCCTCGGACGCGCCGCCGAAGTACAGCCGCGGCGGCCGGCTCAACCGCGGCACCACGGTCGAATCGGTGACCCGGAAGTGTTCCCCCTGGTAGGTGACGTTCTCCTCGGCCCACAACCGGCGCACGATCCGCAGGAACTCGCGCGTCCGGCCGTACCGCTGGATCTGATCGCCCTCCTCGTCGCCGTAGGCGGCGAGGTTGTCCTTCCCGGACACGATGTTGATCAGCACCCGCCCGCCGCTCAGGTGCTGCAGCGTCGCGGCGGCCGAGGCGAAGTGCGCCGGCCGCCAGTAACCGGGCCGGGCCGCGATCAACGGCCGGAACGTCGTCGTCCGCGCGGCCAGGGCGGTCGCCACCGTGAACGTGTCCGGCCGGCCCCACCCGGTGCCGATCAGCGCGCCGCCCCAGCCGTGCGCCTCGACCGCCTGCGCCTGGCTGACCAGCGCGTCCAGGCTGTTGTGCCCGGCGACCACGTCGTCGCCGCGGTGGCCGGGCCGGTCCTCGTTGGGGATGTACCACAGGAACTCGCTCGGATCGCCTATCACCTCTATAGCTAATATATGAATCCGCGACCCTTCTCAAGGCGGCCGCGGGCGATGGCGCAGAATCGTGGGGTGACGTTCCGCGGTTGGCCGGTCGAGGCGCTGGAGTTCTACGAGGGGCTCAGCGCCGACAACTCGAAGACGTACTGGACCAGGCACCTCCCGTTCTACGAGGAGCAGGTGCGCGGGCCGATGCTGGAGCTGCTCGCCGCGCTCGAGCCGGAGTTCGGGCCGGGGAAGGTCTTCCGGCCGTACCGGGACGTGCGGTTCAGCAAGGACAAGACGCCGTACAAGACGCACCTCGGGGCGTGGCTGGAGGGCGGCGGCTATCTGCAGCTGTCGGCGGACGGGCTGGCCGCCGGGTCGGGGTACTACCAGATGGACTCCGGTCAGCTGGACCGCTACCGGACGGCGGTCGCCAACGACGTCAGCGGCACGGTGCTGCTCGGGCTCATCGCGGACGCCGAGAAAGCCGGGATCACCGTGACCGGGCGGGACACGTTGAAGACCGCGCCGCGCGGCTACCCGAAGGACCATCCGCGGATCGAGCTGCTCCGGCACAAGGGCCTGATCACCTGGCGGGAGTGGCCGCCGGCGGCCTGGCTGGGCACGGCCGCGGCGAAGACCCGGGTGGTCGACTTCCTGCGCGCCGGCCTGCCGCTGCGGCACTGGCTCGACGACCAGGTCGGCCCGCCGCTCGCCGCGGAGTAGGCCCGGTCCCGCGGCTCGCGCCGCCCGGGCCACGCCGCGGCCCGGGTGATCCGCCGGTTCGTTCGATTTCCGGTCAGCCCGTGTCCGCAATCTGCGGCAGGGTGGGGGCATGACTCTTGAGATCGCACGCGAGGTCCAGTTCACCTTCGACGCCGCCGACCCGGCCGCGCTGTCCGCGTTCTGGGCCGAGGCGCTGGGCTATCAGGTGCAGTCGCCGCCGGACGGGTTCGACTCGTGGGAGCAGGCCCTCGCGGCGTGGGGTGTGCCGGAGGACAAATGGAACAGCGCGTCGGCCGTGGTCGACCCGAAGGGGACCGGGCCGCGGCTGTTCTTCCAGCAGGTGCCGGAGGGCAAGACCGGCAAGAACCGGGTGCACCTCGACGTACGGGCGGCGCCCGGGCTGACCGGCGACGAGCGGATGGCGGCGCTGGAGGCCGAGGCGGAGCGCCTGGTCGGGCACGGCGCGACCCGGCTCGAACGCCACGAGCCGGTGCCGCCGAACGCCGGGCACATCGTGATGGCCGACCCGGAGGGCAACGAGTTCTGCCTGGACTGACCCACCCGCGCCGGCGGCCTTGCGTGCGGGCGCGGGCCACGCCCGTACCCAAATCAGGTGTTTCTGGTTTGTTGAATCGCCTCGGCGATGCGCTTGATGCGCTGCAGGCGGGCGTCCCAGGCGGCGCCGACCGCGGCGAGCTGGGCGACCGCGCGGGCGAGTTGCGCCTCGTCGACCTGGTAGCGGCGCTCCCGGCCGGCCGGGCGGCCACGGACCAGCCCGACCCGGTCGAGCACGGTCAGGTGCTTGGCGACCGCCTGGCGGGTCACGGTCATCTGCCGGCTCAGCGTGCTGGCCGTGCCGCCGCCCTCGGTGAGCAGCAGGTCCAGCATCCGCCGCCGGGTCGGGTCGCCGATCGCCGACCAGAGATCGTCGTCGACGACGGCCGTGGTCACGGCTGGACCTGGAGGGTGGCGACGTAGGGCGCGAGCCGCGGGATGAAGTGATCCCAACCGGTCACGTGGTCCCGGTAGCACTCCTCCAGCACGGCCTGCGACCAGCCCCGCTCGCGGAACCCGGTCTCGGTCATCCGCAGCGTCGTGCCGCCGCCGGACGGGGTGAGGTCGAACGTGACCAGCAGTGAGTTCCCCGCGGTCGCGGTCTCGCCGGCCGGGTGCGTCCAGCGGAACGAGAACATCCGCGGCGGCTGGGCGTCGACGACGGTGAACTGCTCGACCTGCGCCTCGGCGTCGCCCTTCCCGAAGCTGATCGTCCCGCTGGCGCCGGCGACGGCCGCGTAGTCGGCGTCGTCGGGCCACCAGCCCTTGAGGTGCTCCGCGCTGCTGACCACCTCGAAGACGACCTCGGGGGTGGCGTCGACGTAGATCTCGCGCTCGATGGTTCCGAGTTCCATGACTTCCTCCTGCAACCTTTGGTTGCACCTAACCTAACCCGGACCGGCGCAACATGCAACCATCGGTTGCGCGTCGGTGACGGGCTAAGGTGCCCGGGTGTCGATGCATGAGATCGAGGATCTGGTGTACGAGTCGGTCCGGACGCTGGACCGGCACCACCCGGCGGACGACGGACGGCTGCGCGACTGGTTCGTCGCGCTCTACGCGTTCCAGTTCACCTTCGACTGCTCGATCACGCAGGGGCGGGTGCGCGACATCCTGCTGCGACGGGGGCACACCTACCGGTTCCCGGTCGCCGAGCACCCCGACTACGCGGAGCGGCGCGCGTTCTTCGACGGGCTGGACGACTTCACCGACCTGCACGAGGACGACGAGCTTCCGGAGCGTGAGCTGGCGACCGGGTACGTCGACCCACCCTGGCTCTACGCCGAGGCCGGCAGCGCGCTGTGGCAGCGGATGGCCGGCGCCGGGCGACTGACCGGCGCCGCCGCGGTCCCGCCGAACCGGGTCCGGCTGATCGACGTGGCCACCCGGATCGCGGCCGCCGCGGAGCGGGACGGCGACGCCGAGCTGATCGCCCACTGGTACGGGCTGGGCCCGGAGATCCTGGTCGGCGGGTATCCGCTGCACGCCGACGAGCTGCCGGCCACCCCGGGCGTGGCCGAGCTGCGCGAGATCGTCCGGCGGACCGGAGCGCTCGAGGTCGACCTGCCGCCCGGCTACCGCCCGAGCGAGGAGGAGATCGAGGCGATGGACAGCGACCTCGACCGCTGGTGGTACGCGGTCACCTGACCCCGCCCGGCTCAGCCCGCGGCCCGGACCAGCGCGTCGCCGAGCGGCGTCCGTGCGTAGAGCACCGACCGCCCGGACCGGGCCCGGGTCACCAGCCCGGCCCGGTACAGCACCGCGAGATGGTCGCCGACCGCCCCGGTGGCCAGCGTGAACACCGCCGCGAGGTGGGTCGTGCTGGCCGGCTCCCCCAGCCCGATCAGCAGCTGCGCCCGGCTCCGGCCGAGCAGCCCGGCCAGCGAGTCCGGCACCGCGGCCGGCGCCGGCTCGAACAGCGCGCCCACGCCGCGGGCCGGATATATGATCGCCTTCGGCCACGGGTCGTCGCCGAAGACCGCGGTGCCGGGCCAGATCGTCACCGCCGGCACGAGCAGCAGCCCGGCCCCGCCCAGCGCGCCGGCCGGCCCGCCGTGCGCGGACAGCTCGATCCCGCCGTCCCGCCAGCGGACCCGCGGGCCGAGGCCGGCCAGCGCCGCCTCCCACCCGGCCCGGCCCAGCTCGGCGGCGCGGTGCACGACGTCCCGCTCGCAGACCGCCCGCATCTGCGGCCACTCCGCGGCGAGCAGGACCGACCAGGCCAGCTCCAGGAAGTCGGCGACGCGGTCGAGGACGTCCGGGTCGTACAGGAAGGCCCGGGTCGCCGCCGTGACCCGCCGCCGGGCCAGGTAGTAGTCGATCTCCTCACGGGCCGCGCCGAGCGGCCAGGCCCGCACCGCGGCCAGGTCCTGCTCGATCGTCTGCGCCATCCCGCGCGGCGGCGGGGCGAAGAAGTTCGCACCCTCGCGGGCGGTCTTCAGCACCCGGACGGCGTCCCGGCCCGGATGCTCCCGCAGCTGATCGAATCCGGTCCGGAAGCGCGCGAGCCAGGACGACGGGAGGGCCGGCGCGGGGGTCTCCAGCGCCCGCAGCAGGTCGTGCAGCTCGAAGATCGGCGAGACCGCGAACCGGGTGCGCAGCAGATCCTCCGCACCGACCTCGAACCGCAACACCACCCCGACGTTACGCCACCTGGCGAATCAATCGCGCCGGTGACCCGCCGGCCGACATCGTGACGGGGTGACTGTTGCCGATCGGGGCGCGACCTACCGCGAGGTCTTCGCCGAGCCGAAGTTCCGGGTGCTGTTCTTCGCCCGCACCGCCGCGATCGCGGCCGAATCCCTGCGGATCTTCGCGCTCTCCGTGCTCGTCTTCGAACAGACCGGGTCGGCGCTGCTGAGCGCGCTCGCGTTCGCCGCCGGGTTCCTGCCGCAGCTGGCCGGGGGGCTGCTGCTGGGCGCGCTGACCGACCGGATCCGGCCCCGGCCGCTGATCGTCGCCGGGTACCTGTCCGGGGGCGCGGCCGCGCTGCTGATCGCCACCGTCGAGATGCCGGTCGCCGCGCAGCTGACGATCATCGCGGCGGTCGCCTGCGGCACGCCGATCTTCATGGGCGCGGCCGGGCGGCTGGTCGCGGACGTCCTGACCGGCGACGCGTACGTGCTGGGCCGCTCGGTGATGAACGCCGCGTCCTCCGGCGCGCAACTGCTCGGCCTGGCCGTCGGCGGGGTCACGGTCGCCGCGGTCGGCCCCCGGCAGGCGCTGCTCGTCGCGGCCGCCGGGCAGGTGCTGGCGGCGCTGATCGTCCGGTTGGGCCTGCCCGATCTCGACGGGCTGCGGGCCGAGGGCGGCTCGGCGGTGCGGGCCAGCCTGACCGGCGTCCGGGACCTGCTCGGCGACCCGGTGATCCGCCGGCTGATGCTGGTGCACTGGCTGCCGCCGGCGTGCGTCGCGGGCGCCGAGGCGCTGCTCGTCGCGTACGCCACCGCGCGGGGCTTCCCGGCCGGCTCGGCCGGCGCGCTGATGGCCGCGGTCCCGGTCGGCATGCTGCTCGGCGACCTGATCGTCGGCCGCTGGGTCCGCCCGGCGATGCGCGAACGCCTCTCCCGGCCGCTGGTGGTCCTGGCCGGCGGGCCGCTGGCGCTGCTCGTCGCCGGGTTGCCGCTGGGTGGTTCGCTCGCGCTGCTGGTGCTGTGCGGGGCGGGCGCCGCGTACCAACTCGGGCTGCAGCGCCCGCTGCTGGAGGCCACCCCGGAGGCGCGGCGGGGCCAGATGTTCGCGCTGCTCTCCACCGGCATGATGACCGCCCAGGGCCTCTCCCCGGTGATCCTGGGCGCGGCGGCCCAGCTCACCACCACACCCCTGGCCGTCTCGGCCGCCGGCGCCGCCACCGTCCTCTGCGCCCTGCTGATCCCCCGCCCCGGTCAGCCCCGCCCCCTGACCCGGGCGAGCACCGCGGCCCCGGACGCGTCGTAGGCATACAGCGACGTGCGCAGGTCGGCGAACGGGAGCAGGTTCAGCAGCTCGGCCTCGCCGGCGCCGGCGACGAACCAGTCGCACTGGCCGGGCGCGTCCCACAGCATGATCCGCACGTCCGCCCCCTCGAACCGGAACGTCGCCCGGCCCGGCCAGCCCCGCGGGCCGGGCCGCTCCCGGTACCGCCGGCGCAGGTGGCTGAGGGTCACCTCGTCCAGTTCGTCGGCCTGCGCCGCGAACTCCCATTCGCAGCTCGCCGCCCAGCGCCGGAACTCGACGAACGAGGCCACGTCCGGCGAGAACACCCGGGTCGCGCCGGCCGGCCCGCCGACCAGCACCGGCGGGGCCGGATCGTCGAGCGGGACACCCCACGCGCAGACGCCCTGATTCTCCACCGAGAGCAGCAGCACCGGCCCGGGCCAGCCCGGGAACCAGCGCTCCGGGTCGCCGGGCCGGTCCACCACCTCGCGGGCGGGGAACACCGGCTGGTCACCGTTGAGTGCCGCCACCTCCTCGGTGAACAGCTCCAGATCGTCCACCCCGTAGGTCTATCACCCGGGTACGACGTTCCGGCGGGGTTGGTTGAGGCTCTGGCGGTATTCCAGGGCGGCGGGCGTCTCCTCGTACTGAAGCAGGTTTCCGGTCAGTTCCATCAGGTGACGTTTCGCCTCGGCGGGCGTCGCGTAGAAGAACTCGCGCCGCTGGTTGACCAGGTTGACCCGGCGGTCGGCGAGGCGGGCGTGCATCTGCGCCTCGATGCCGACCGCGTCCTCGGCGAAGAACAGCGCGTGCACGTCGAAGACGAACGGGACGGACGCGTCGCCGAGCTCGCGGACCCGGTCCAGCGGGTCGAGCCGGCGGGTCATCCCGACCTTGACCATGTTCTCGCCGAACGCGCCGAGGTTCGAGATGACGTAGACGTAGCCGGCCCGGACGTTCGCGGCCCGGTAGTCGACGTCCTGGATCGCGGCGTCGATCTCGGCGAGCCGGTCCCGCAGCTGCGCGGCGCCCTCGACGTCCCCGCCGGCCCGCAGCGCGGCGAGCGCGTTCGCGTAGTGCTGCCGCTCCTTGTCCAGCCGGGCCCGCTCCCGCTCGATCTCCTGCTGCAGCTGCCGCTCCTCGCGCAGCCGGGCCTTCTCCTCCCGCTCGCGCGCCTTCTCCTCGGCGAGCCGCTCCTGGTGGTCGGCGGTGAGCCCGAGCTCCTGCACGCGCAGCCGGTGGTACGGCTCGGAGATCCGGATGTCCATCGTCTTGCCGAGCCGCGCGATGGTCCCGGCGACCTTGCCGAGCCGTTCGATCGCGGCATCCAGTTTGTACGGCTTCAGCGTCCGCACCAGGTTGTCCGCCTCGGCGTTGTAGGCGCGCAGCATCAGCTTCGCGTAGTCGCGCAGCATCGTCCGCCCCTGCGCCTCGGAGCCGTTCACCGTCCAGCCGGCCGCGGCCAGCACCGCGCCGCCGTCCGGTTTCGCCATCTCCTTGATCTGATCCTGCAGGTGGGCGAGGGCCTCCTGGTAGGCGACCGCGTCACTGAGCGGATGCCGGTAGCGGTAGATCCCGGCCTCCTGCAGCAGCGCCTCCTCCTCGGTGACGACCACCTGTTTGCGCAGTCCGTCGAGGTGGTGCCGCAGGTCGGTGAGGTCGCGCTGCAGGCGTTGCCGCTGCTCCATCAGGTCCTTGAGGTCGAACAGCCCGAGCCGGGCCATCTCCTCCCGCTCGGCGCGCAGCTTCTCCACCTCGGCCGCCAGCTCCCGGGCCTTCCCGCGCGCCCCGAACAGCGGGATCTCCGGATCGTGCCGCGGCTCCTCGACCGGCGGCTCCTCGATCCACACCTGCCAACCGGCCGGGGGCGGTCCCCAGCCCGGATCCGGCGCCCAGCCCGGCGGCGGCGACCATCCGGGCGGCGGGGCGGGCCAGTTCGGCGGCGGGTTGAAACGCGGGCGATGCGGTGCTTGCGGTGGTCCCGCGGCTTGCGCCGGGTCCGATTGCCTTTCCGGTACGTCGGGAGCACGCGGTCCCCGCGGGGCGGGCGGCGTGATCGGCACCGTGGTGTGCCCGGCCGGGGCGGGGAGCACGGCGGTCTGGGCGGCCGGCTCGGGCGGCGGCATCTGGCCGATCGGCGCGGGCGGCACCGCCGGCAGGATCACCGGGGCCGGCGGCTGTGCCGGTGCCGCCGGCCGGCTCGCCGGGGCGGACAGGACCGCGGTCTCGGCTGCTGAGGGTTCCGCGGCGACGGGCACGATCGGGATCGGGCGGGGCATCGGGACCGGCGCGAGCTGAGCCGGCGGGGCCGGGGAGGCGGCGGGCGGGGGCGCGGTTTCGGAGGGGAGGTCGAGCCAGCTGTCCGGAAGTTCGTGCGCGCGGGCCGCGTACACAATGACCTCGGTTTTGATCCTGTTGCCCTTGACGATCGCCCGCGTGCAGGCGCCCAGGCCGCGCTCCGCGAGGTGCCGGACGGCGGCCAGCACCTCACCGCTCATCCGCGGGGTGAGCTGCCCGACCCGGGCGCCGTCGATCCGCACCTCGACCACCGTCCGCGCGCTGCGGGCGGACTGCTCGGTGATCTCGTGCAGGGTGGCGTGCACCCAGCACTCCCCCTCGGCGCGCAGCCAGGTGGCGAGCGCGTCGAGATGGTGCTGCTCGCCGGTGACCTGGATGGCTCCGCCGGACGGCAGCATCCGGTGCGGCTCCGGCGGCGGCTGGTTCGCCGGCATGATCATGTGCGGCTCGGCCAGGTCCAGGCGGACCGAGACGCTGAACTCGCCGGGACCCCACTGCGAGCCCCAGACCCGCGCGCCGACCTGTGGCGTCCACCCGCGCGCGACCAGGCCGATCAGCGTCGGCGCGTAGCTCATCGCGGTCTCCCGTGGCAGGTAGCCGACCTGGGCCGGGCCGACGAACACCGCCACCGCGTTGCGGTCGTGCTTGTTGAGCGGCTCGGGCAGCAGCTGCGCGGCGACCGTGATCTCGCTGCCACCGGCTGGGAGACGCGCGCCGAACAGCGACCGGATCGCGGCCTGGTAGTGCGACTCGCCGGCGACTTCCGCGGAGGCCCAGCCACGCTGGCCCCAGAGATCGAACGGTATGGACATGACCGTCACCGTACGATCACTCTTTGATCATCTCCACAGACCGGACAGTCATCCACGCGTCCACCGATCGACCGACCTTGACGCGTCACCCCATGGTGGATCGATGAGTGTGACGGACGAGACCCGGCCGACGTTCGAGCTCGGGCACCGGGTGGCCCAGCGGCCGGAGGGGGTCGCCGAGCCGGAAACCCCGGTTCTGCAGTGGTACGAACTGCACCCGATCGTGGCCGAGCGACCGGCCGAGGGCGAGGCCGGCACCCCGGTCGACTGCGGCACCTGCGGCGAGACGGTCGACTGCCTGCTGGCCAGCACCGCCCTGCGGGACTCGCGGCGGGTCCGGAGGCGACGCGCGAGGTACGCCTACCGCGCCGGGCAGGTGCTGGCGCTGGTGGCGGCGGCCGGGGCGTTCGCGTACGGGGCCGCGAAGGGGACCACGATGAGCGGCGCCGGGCTGGCGCTGCTGGTGGTCGTGCTGGTCGGCGGGCTGTGGGCGGCGAGCTTCGCCAACGACCTGGCCAAGGAGCTGGCCGAGCCGGAGGACGGCCTGCGGCTGGCCACGCCGTCGGCGGTGCACGAGATCCGCCCGCCCGGCCGGGACCGCGACTACGACTACCACAGCGGCGACAGCACCCTGGGCGGCGAGTGACGATGGACCCGGAGGTCCGCGATCGCTGGCGGCTGACCGTCGGCCCGCAGCTGGGCGCCCGGTCCACGTACACCTGGGCGGCGGCCCGGGACGGCCGGGAGTACGTCGTGCAGCGGATCAACCCGGCGGACAGCCCGGACTGGCGGTATTCGCTCCGGGTCGCGGCCGCGCTCCGGGAGCAGGGCTGGCCGACCCCCGAGCCGGCCGAGGAACCCCTGGTCACGCCGGACGGCGTGTGGCTGTTGGCGGATCGGTTGCCGGGCCGGCCGCACGTCACGGCCGGCTCGGACAGTCCCGCCGAGCAGCGTCGGCGGGGCCGGCTGCTCGCCGAATTGCACGCCGCGCTGGCCGCGACCGGGATCACCGGGCAGCGCGAGGGCTTCGGGTTTCCCGCGGCGATGGTCGGCGATCCGGAGCTGGAGCGCACGCTGCGGGCGTACCGGGAACTCCATCCGGACGACGGTGCCGAGTTGCTCGCGTGCCGGGCCGCGGCGGTGGAGTTCTTCGCGGCCAACCCGGTCGTGGAGGCGCCGAGCGGGGTGATCCACGGCGATTTCACGCCGTGGAACCTGCTGTTCGAGAACGATCGGCTGACCGGGGTGCTGGACTTCGAGCTCACCCACGTCAGCCATCTCGTGGCCGACTTCGCGCTGGCCTGGCGCGGGTATCAGGACGGGGTGATCAGCGGGTACGAGGAGGTGCGGCCGCTGTCCGAACTGGAGCGGAGTCTGCTCGTGCCGACCTTTCAGGCGTGGTGCTTCCTGGGCCTCGCGGGCGAGGACGCGGCGACGCTCGACCTCAGCTGGAACGTCGCCCATCTGCGCCGGGCCTCAACTCGTCTCATCGGCCCTCCGCGGCGGCGTTCAGGTCGGTGACCAGGGTGCGGGTCCAGGGCTGGGCTCGCTCGCCGATCGACCGCGCGAGGGCCTGCCGGCCGGCTCGGCTGCGGCCGTGGGCGACCAGGGCGACCGCCTCGGCCAGCGCCTGCCGGGTCCGCTCGCCCCGGTCCGGGCCGTCCGCGTCGGCCAGCCAGCGGTCGGGGCGCAGTGAACGGGTCAGCTTCTGCTGCGTGTTGCCGAGGTACGACCAGGTGTCGACGTCCAGGGACACGCTCCGCACCGCGTCGGCCGGCAGCTCCCGGGTCCACTGTCGCGCCTGCGCCCAGCGGTACGTGTTCGGGCTGGTCCGCTGCTGGATCGTCACGCCGACGAAGCGCACCTTGCGCCGGATCACCGGCCAGGTCTCCCGCTCGTCCCGGATCCAGGTGCGGAGCAGGTCGTACAGCTCGGTGAACGTCCCGCCGCCGTCGACCACGTCGACGAACGTGACCGGGCGGCGGCGCCGGGCCAGGGTGTAGGGCGTGACCCCGGCCGTGGCCAGCATCCGCCGTGCCTCGTCGCGCTCCGCGGTGGTCAGCGCCGGCTCCGCCCAGCGCCGGGGGCCCACCCGGCGGTACGGCCGCGTGAACGAGATCGGCAGGCGGTGCAGCCGGCGCTCCCCGAGGCCGTCCAGGGCGCCGCTGAGCAGGTCGAACATCGAGTCCAGCGACCGGCCGACGAAGACCGGGTCACCGTCGCCGCTGCGGGCCAGCACCTTGCCGGCGCAGACCGTGAGCGCGTCCAGGAACCACAGGTCGGGCGGCTCGACCCCGTCGAGCAGCGAACCCAGCTCATCCGGCCGGATCAGATCCCACCGAAACGGCTCAGCCAACCGAACCCCCACTCCCCCGCACCGCACTCCCGGCCACGCCGCGATCCCCACTCCCCCGGACCGCACTCCCGGCCACGCCGCGATCCCCACTCCCCCGGACCGCACTCCCAGCCACGCCGCGATCCCCGCTGCCCAGCGCCCACACTCTTCGGGCCACGCCGCAAATCCGCGAGGTAAGGCCGCGGCGCAGCTTGATCGCGAACTTCGCTCCGAGCATGACGAGCAGGGACACCACGACGCTCGCGGATATCCCACCCGCCGGGAGCGGGGCCGCGGCTGGGCCCTGCGCGGCAGCCGGCTGGCGTTGGTTCTTTTGAACCGCAACCACCCACGGACATCGCCCTGGAGGGCCTCGCGTTCTTGGGCGCCCCGCGCCCTGCGAGGCCCGGAAGGGTCCCCGCGGGAGCGACGATCTGTACCCCGGCGGACATAGGCAATGAAGAATTTGATCTTGATCGACCGAGAGGGCCCGGGGCAGGGCGAGTGGAGCGGGCACAGTAGGGGAAACAATGCGCGGCTCGGGGAAGGCATCGGTGTGGTGACATCGGGAAGATCGTTGTTCGGCCTAGGGTGGGTCCTGCTATGACGATGCAGGACCACTCCGCCGCCGAGGCGATGGAAACCCGACCCTGCGCCCACTGCGGGCGCCCCGTGCCGCAGCGTTCCTCCGCCGGCCGGCCGTTCCGGTACTGCCGGGACAACGACGGCGAGTGCCAGCGCGCCAACCGCAACGTGCGGATGCGGCACCGCTCCTCCCCCGGGCTGGCCGGTTCGGTGGCCCGCACCTGGGAGGTGGTGGACCGCCTCGACCAGATGGTCGGCACGCTGACCGAGGCGCTGCACTCGGAGATGTCGCCGGCCGGGGTCGAGCGGCAGGTCGCCGAGGTGCGGGCGGAGACGTCGTCGGCGGTGGCCGCCGCGCACGCCGAGCGGGACGACGCGCGCCGGGACGCCGAGCAGGCGGCGACCGCGACCGCCGCGGCGCAGCAGATCGCGGTGGCCGCGACCGCGGAACGCGACGAGTCCCGGCAGCGCGCCACCGAGGCGACGCGGGCGGCCGAGGAGGCCGGCAAGCGCGAGCAGGAGGCGTTCACGGCGCGCGACGAGGCGGTGAAGGCCGCGACGGCGGCGGCCGCGCTGCGCGAACGCGCCGAGGCGGAACGCGACGCGGCCGGCGACGAGCTGTCCGCCGCGCGGCACCAGGTCCAGGAGACCAAGGCCCAGCGCGATGCCGCGGAACGCGATCTTGCGGCGGCCTTGCGGGATCACAACGACTTCCGGCGTACGGCGGAGCAGACCGCCGCCCGCGCCGAGGAGTCGCTGACCGCCGCCCGCGCCGACGCGGACGCCCTGCGGGCCGCCGCCGAGCAGGCCGAGCTGCGGGCGAAGGCCGCCGAGCGGGCCACCGCCGAGGCCACCGCGCGCGCCGAGAAGGCGGCCACCGAGGCGACCGCCCGGGCCGACCGGGCCGCGGCCGAGGTGGCCGGGGTGCGGCAGGAACTCGCCGCGGTGACCGGCGATCGGGACGAGTTGCGGCGCACGGCCGGGGACTTCGACCGGACCCGCAAAGATCTTGATCGGGCCGTCGAGGAACGCGTCGACCTGGAGCGGCGCCTGGCCGCCGCGCGAGCCGACGCGGACTCCGCGCATCAGCGGGTGGCGCAGCTCACCAGTCAGGTCAGTGACCTGGCCTCGGCGCTGGCCGCACTGGGTTCGGCGCGGCCGGCGGGGGCTCCCGCTCCGGCCCAGGCCACCCCCGGCGGCCATTAGCGACAACATGATCACGATGTGGCCGCCGGTTACCGTCCGAGTGACCGACATCGCACCACCCGTAGATGTGTCAAACGGTCGTAAACTGGACCAAGGTCCACTTCACGACCGTTCAATTTGCAGGGTAAGGTCGCTGGCCGGTTACGCTCATAGCGTTACATCGCCTTTACCAGGCGGGTAAAAGACCGATAGAACACTCGGCGGGCGCAGGAATC
Source organism: Actinoplanes sp. L3-i22 (assembly GCF_019704555.1). Taxonomy (NCBI): domain Bacteria; kingdom Bacillati; phylum Actinomycetota; class Actinomycetes; order Micromonosporales; family Micromonosporaceae; genus Actinoplanes; species Actinoplanes sp. L3-i22. The sequence continues at coordinate 3,581,672 of NZ_AP024745.1, read as the reverse complement.
CGGCGGCCGCCCCTTTCGTTACACCAACGAGAGCAGCACCACGAGCGAGGGGAAGCCGATCATGGGCGAACGCATGCTGCGCGGCAGCCGTCTAGGCGCAGTCAGCTACGAGTCCGACCGTAACACCGAGCTGGCGCCCCGACAGACCCGTGAGTACCTGTGCGTCAAGGGTCACCAGTTCGAGGTTCCGTTCGCCGTCGACGCCGAGGTGCCCACCACCTGGGAGTGCAAGTTCGACGGCAGCGTGGCCCGTCTGGTCGACGGCAGCGAGCCGGAAGCGAAGAAGGCGAAGCCGCCGCGTACCCACTGGGACATGCTCCTGGAGCGGCGCTCGATCGCCGAGCTGGAGGACATTCTCAACGAACGCCTCCAGGAAGTGCGCACCCGCCGCGGCCGCTAGTCCCGGTCGCAACACCAGGCACGGAAAGGGCCGCCCCGGCTGGGGGCGGCCCTTTCGTCGTCTCCCGGGCCGGGCCTGGACCCGGCTGGGCCTGGACCCGGCTGGGCCTGGACCCGGCTGGGCCTGGACCCGGCTGGGCCTGGACCCGGCTGGGCCTGGACCCGGCGCGAGCGGGTCCGGCGCGAGCGGGTCCCGGCCGGGGCATTTCGGGCCTGGGCGCTCCCACGCGAAGGCCGGCGGGCGCGGCCGGCCTCGACGGACAAACCGGGCGACACGTGCAAGCTGGCCTCGCCGGACAAACCGGGCCTCGCCGCGCTGGCTGGGCCTCGCCGCACGACTGGGCCTCGCCGAGTTGGCTGGGCCCCGCCGAGCCCAGCTTGCCGAGCGGCTCGCTGGGCAAAAAGCGGCCCGGGCCGGAGGAAGGCTCCGGCGCGGGCCGCGGTAGGACGAATCAGGCAGAGGCTGGGCTAGCGGACGATCTCGCCCTCGATGGCGGCGGCCGGCTCGCGCTGGGCCGGCGGGGTCTCCCCGTTGACCACGGTGGAGTCGACCACGCCCGGGTCGTCGACGCGGACCCGGACCTTGCGCGGCCCGAACAGGTCGCCGGTCGCGGCGCCCCCGAGGCGACGGGACGCGAAGCGCTCCACCCCACCCCGGGCCAGCCCCCGGCCCGGCGGCAGCAGCAGGAGCAGCCCGATCACGCCGGTCACGAAGCCGGGCAGGGCCAGCAGCAGCGCCCCGCCGAGCCCGACCAGCGAGTTGGCCACCTCGGCGCCGGGCGGCCGGCCGGCCGTGGCAGCCTGCTGAAAGGCCCGCCAGCCGCGGATCCCTTCCCGGCGCAGCAGCGAGAAGCCGGCCAGGGTGACCGCGGCGAGCAGCAGGAACGCCCAGCCGGCCCCGATCAGGTGGGCCACCGCCACGAAGGCCGAGATCTCGGCGATCGCGAGCAGCGGGAAGACGAAAGGCAGATATGCCAAGCGGCTACGGCGCATTGGAGTCCTCCGGTGTCATGCGTGCCACTCCAGCATGACACCGGAACCTGCGACCTGCCTGTGTGCCCGCTGAGGCCACCGTCACTCAGAAAACGGCCACCATCACTCAACCAAGCCGCACGGCGAGACCAGGGCTCACGGCAAGACCAAGCCGCACGGCGAGACCAAGCCGCACGGCAAGACCAGGGCTCACGGCAAGACCAAGCCGCACGGCAAGACCAAGCCGCACGGCAAGCCCAAGCCTCCCGGCGAGGCCAAGGCTCACGGCCAGGTCTGCCGCTGCTCCTGCCTGGGTTTGCGGCCGAGCAGGTTGAGCAGCGACTCCTTGCGGGCCTGCGCCCCCCACACGGTGACCCGGAGCAGCTGCTCCTTGAAGATGTTGCCGCTCATCTTGCTGACGCCGTGCTCGCGCTCGGTGAACGTGATCGGCACCTCGACGAGCTTGAAGCCGCCCTTGAACGTCCGCCAGGCCAGCTCCACCTGGAACGAGTAGCCGGTCGAGGCGACGGTCGCCACGTCGATCGCGTCCAGCACGGTCATCCGGTACGCCCGGTAGCCGCCGGTCGCGTCCCGGAACGGCATGCCGAGCGCCATCCGGATGTAGATGTTGCCGCCGCGGGAGAGCAGCAGCCGGTGCATCGGCCAGTTGTGCACGCTGCCGCCGGGGATGTACCGGGTGCCGAGCACCGCGTCCGCCGAGCCGAGCGCGTCGAGCAGTTTCGACAGCTCCTCGGGGGCGTGCGAGCCGTCCGCGTCCATCTCGACGACCGCGTCGTAGCCCTTGTCCTTGGCCCACGCGAAGCCGGCCTTGTACGCCGCGCCGAGCCCCTCCTTGCCCTGCCGGTGCAGGACGAAGATGTGGTCGTCGGCCAGGGCCAGCTCGTCCGCGATCGCGCCGGTGCCGTCCGGTGAGTTGTCGTCGGCGACCAGGATGTCGACGTCCGGCACGGCCGCGCGCACCCGGGCGGTGATCAGCCGTACGTTGTCGGCCTCGTTGTACGTGGGGATGATCACGAGGACACGCCCCACTCCCGGGTAGCCTTCCGCCTCGCTCAACTTTCCTCCACGTTCTCGTCGCCGTCAGTGATGTGGTTTACCCGCCGGCGGCGCAGAAGAACGGCGCCGGCCAGGGCGATCACGGTCAGCCCGACCGCTGTCGCCTCGGGCCAGATGCCCGAACGAGTCGCCAGCGTACGCGTCCCCCCGGCGGTCATCTTATGCACCACCACCTCCGCCGTGTTGAACGCCGTCGCCCCGTGCACGCCGCCGCTCGTATCCACGAAAGCCGACACTCCGACCGTCGACACCATCAACGCGTCGAGACCGTGCTCGACGGCGCGCAGCCGGACCATGGCCAGTTGCTGGCGGGCCTCGCCCTCGTCGAAGGTGGCGTTGTTGGTCTGCACGGCGAGGATCTGGGCGCCCTTGGTCACGGTGTCCCGGACGATGCCGTCGTAGGCGACCTCGAAGCAGATCACGTCGCCGAGCGTCAGCGCGCCGGTGTCGATCACGCCGGCGTGGTCGCCGGCCAGCATGTTCCGAACCAGGTCGACCTTGTCGGTGACCAGGCGCGCGATCGGGCGCAGCGGCATGTACTCGGCGAACGGGACCGGGTGCTGCTTGACGTACGTCTGGGTCAGGTCCGGCCCGGTGACGGGCATCCAGAGCAGCCCGGCGTTCTTGATGTCGTTCGGGTTGTCGGTGCGCAGCACCGCGCCGACCAGGATCGGCACGCCGATCGCCGCGGCGGCCGCGGCGATCTCGTCGGAGGCGTCCTGGTTGCGCAGCGGGTCGATGTCGCTGGAGTTCTCCGGCCAGACGACCAGGTCGGGTTTCGGCTGCTTGCCGGCGAGCACGTCGGCGGCCAGCTGCCGGGTCGCGCTGACGTGGTTGTCGAGCACCGCGCGGCGCTGGGCGTTGAAGTCCAGCCCGAGGCGGGGCACGTTGCCCTGGACGATCGCGACGGTGTAGCCCGGGCCGGTCGGCGCGGACAGCGGCACCGCGGCCGGCGCGGCGACCAGCACGCCGAGGGCGGCCGCGAAACCGGCCACCGGCAGCAACGCCGGGCGGCGCCAGTCCCGCCAGGCCAGCGCGACCAGGGCGCCCCCGGCGGCGGCCACCGCGAACGTGACCAGGGGCGCGCCGCCCCAGGCCGCCAGGCGCAGCGACGGGGCGTCGCCCTGGCTGAACGCGAGCCGCCCCCACGGGAAGCCGCCGAACGGGGCCCGGTCGCGCAGCGCCTCGTCGGCGACCCAGAGCAGACCGATCAGCAGGGGCCAGAGCGCCCGCCGCCGGTCGGCCAGCGGGGACAGCACGGCGACGGCCAGGCCGGTCAGGCCGAGCACGGCCGCCTGGGCGGTGGACAGCAGCGCCCAGGGCAGCCAGCCGGCCGCGATCCGGGTCCACTCCAGCAGCGGGAAGAACAGCACCAGGCCGGTGACGAAGCCGAGGCCCAGGCCGGCGCGCAGCCGCCGCCGGTGCGCCGCCGCGGTCAGCAGGGCCACCCCGGCCGGGGCCAGCCACCACAGGTCGTACGGCGGCAGGGCGAGCAGCAACGCCGCCCCCGCGGCCACGGCCAGCGCCACGGCCACCGGCAGCCGCAGCGGCGCGGGTGCGGGCGCGGCGGGGGCCGGGTCGCCGGGACCGGGCTCGGCGAGTTCGGGTGGCGGCATCGTCATTTCCACGCCAGGCAGGCTACCTGCCGGGTCGCGCGGTTCCGGCCAGGCAGTCGGCGGCAATCCGGCATCAGCCGGCCAGGAGGGAGCTGGGAAAAGGGCCGGCAAGGACGGGGAGAACTGGCAGAGGGGCGCGGCGTCCAGCGGCCGCGCCCCTCGGGGTGCTTCTGTCCCTCATCACGGCCGTTACGCCAGGCGTGCGTCGCGCTGACCTTCGGACCGACGCGCCGCGGGCTGGCTGCCCGCGTCGTGCCGTTGTCTACTGGCCAGGCTCGGCTCGTCTCGGCTCCCGGTGGTGCGACCCGTCCGCGCCGCCCGCGCACCCGAACCCCCTGGACCTGGCTGAACGCGCGACCCCTGCGGGAACGGCACTGCGGCCAGTGGGTAAGGGAGCGAAGCGGATCACAGTCGCTTGCCGTGAAACAGGACCTGAAGACGGTACGTCCGGACGGGGGCGGTCTGTCAACCGGCTGATGCCCGTTCCGGCGTGTCGCGTCCTCCGGCGTGTTCGAAAATGTACGCTATCGATCCCGCCCGGCGGCCAGCAGGGTGTCCGCGAGAGCCCCGGCGACGGCCGGCTGATCGACGGCCAGCAATCCCGCCGCGGCCAGCACGTACTCCCGGTCGATCACCGCGCGGGCCCGGTCCGGCAGGGCCCAGCCACCGGCCGTGTCGCCCAGCACGGCACCGAGCACGTGCTCGCCGCCGCCGTGCCGCAGCACCCCGCCGGAGCCCACCACCAGGCGGACATCGCGCAGGTCACGGCCACCCGTCCGGGGTAGTCCCGGCCCGGCCGAGTAACCCCGCGCGTGCCGGCGCAGCGCGATCATGGCGGCGGTCGCGGCGAGCTCGCGGTCCGGTCCCGGCTCGGCCAGTTTCTCCGCGGTCGCGGCCTGCCGGGTGCCGTCCGCGCCGACCGCGACGCCGAGGTCGCCCTCGACGGTTCGCGATCTCCATAACGTTCCGGCCACATCGCGGCGCGGGCCGGTCTCCGCCTCCGCGTCGGGCAGCAGCGCCGAGTACACGTCGGTGGTCGCGCCGCCCACGTCGACCACCAGGACCCCGGATCCGGCGCGGTCGGCGAGCAGCTCGACCCCGGCCAGGACCGCGTCCGGCGTCGCGGCGCGCACCAGCGAGGCGAACCGGGTGCCCTTCGACAGGCGTTTGCCGCCGATCACGTGCCGCAGGAACACCTCGCGGATCGCGGCGCGGGCCGGCAGCGGGTCGAGCACCCCGATCCGGGGGAGCACGTTGCCGGTCTCGGTCACCGGCACCCGGCGTTCGGTGAGCAGACGGGCGGCTTCCGCCCGTACGTCCGCGTTGCCGGCCAGGACCACCGGCAACCGCAAGCGATTCGCGGCCAGGCGCCCGGCGTTGTGCAGCAGGACCTCGCCGTCGCCGCCGTCGGTGCCGCCGACCAGCAGGACCACGTCGGGGCGCGACGCGCGCAGCGCGGCGATCGCCGCGCCGGTCAGCGGACCGGCCGCGACGTGGACCACCTGGGCGCCGGCGGACAGCCCGACGCGGTGCCCGGCCTCCGCGGTGACCAGGCTCTCGTAGCCGACGACCGCGAGCCGCAGCCCGCCACCGGCCGACGAGCAGACGTAGCGCGGGGCGCCGTCGCCACCCACGGCGGCGACGGCGGCGTCCAGACCCTCCAGGACGTCCGTTCCGGACGTCGTCGGCACCTCGGCCCGGCTGATCAGTCGCGCGCCGCTCAGATCGATCAAGGCGGCCTTGGTGTACGTCGACCCGACGTCCACGCAGACGGCGACGTCCCCGCGGGTCACGCCTTCGGCGGCACGACGACCGTGCCCACCGCGGTCACCGCGATGATCGGCTCGGCCAGCACCGCCGCCGCCGAGCCCCCGGTCCCCCGGCAGACCACCGTCGAGGTGAACGCGATCTTCCGGCTGCGGGTGCCCATCGTCACCACCGTGGCGGTGATCTCCAGGACGTCGCCGGCCTGCACCGGCGCTTTGAACTGCACGTCGTCGTAGGAGGCGAACAGCCCCTCGTCCCCGTCCAGCTGGATGCAGACCTCGGTGGCCACGTCGCCGAACAGCCCGAGCGAGTACGCCCCGTCGACCAGGTTCCCGGCGTAGTGCGCGTGCGAGTACGGCACATACCGCCGGTGCGTAACAGTGATCATTGTTTCTTCTCCGTCAGGGCATGGACCAGGTAGGAGGCGACCTCGCGCGGCGTCGTGCCGCGGCCGAAGATCCGGTCGACGCCGAGCTCGCCGGCCATCAGCTCGTCGAACCGCGGGCCGCCGATGATCAGGAGCGGGCGCCGGCCGGCCGGCAGCGCCTCGCGGAACGCCGCGGACATCGCCCGGGTGTTGTGCAGGTGCGCGTCGCGCTGGGTGACCACCTGCGAGACCAGCACCGCGTCGGCCTTCTTCGCCCGGGCCTCCTCGACCAGGTCGGGCACCGACACCTGGGCGCCCATGTTGGTCACCGACATCTCCGAGTAGTACTCCAGGCCCTTCTCGCCGGCGATGCCCTTGAGGTTGAGGATGGCGTCGATGCCGACGGTGTGCGCGTCGGTGCCGATGCAGGCGCCGACCACGTTCAGCGGGCGGCGCAGGCGGCGTTTGATCACCGCGTTCACCTCCTTCGCGCTCAGCAGCGGGAAGTCCCGTTCGACGATCTGCACCTTCTCGGTGTCGACGAGGTGGCCGACCTTGCCGTAGACGACGAAGAACGTGAAGCCGTCGCCCATCGGCTTGGCGTGCACGAGCATCGCCGGATCCATGCCCATCTTCCCGGCGAGCTGGAGCGCGGCGCCCTCGGCGCGCTTGTCGTGCACGATCGGCAGGGTGAAGGAGAGCTGCACCATGCCGTCGCCCGTGGTGTCTCCGTAAGGGCGGACGATCACAGCATCTCCTGTACGGGGTTGTAGTAGTCCTCGTCGTGCCGGGCCACCCCGTCGAGGCCCTTGCCCCGGTCGGCGGGCCGTTTCATCAGGCCGAACGTGCCGTCGGCGATGGCGTCCATCAGCGTGTCGTCGACGATCCGCTCGAGCAGCTCGATGCCCTCGCCGAGGACCTGGTTCGCGCGTTCCCGGATGAAGCCGCCGGGCGCGGGCACGAAGTCCTCGTGCAGCTTGCCGGCGGCGCCGAGCACGTACCGGACGTTCTGCAGGGCGATGTCGCGGTCCGACAGCCACGGGGTGACCACGGCCTCGGTCATCATGCCGACCAGCAAAATCCCCTGGCCGGTCAGCGCGCCGACCAGGTTGAAGAAGCCGTCGAGCAGGTTGCCGCGGAAGACGTCGCCGGTCATGTGCTTGGTCGGCGGCATCCACTTGAGCGGGGCGTCCGGGAACAGCTCCCGGGCGAGCAGCGCGTGCGCCAGCTCCATCCGGAACGACTCCGGCAGATCCGGGTTGATCTCGAAGGCGTGCCCGAGCCCGAGCTGCCAGTCCTCGAGGCCGGCCTCGTGCGCGAAGAACTCGTTGAGCAGCTGCGACACGGTCACGGTGTGGGCCGCCTCGACGGCGTCGGCCGTAGTCAGGTAGTTGTCCTCACCGGTGTTGATGATGATCCCGGCGCGGGCGTGCACCTGACGACTGAACCGCTGGTCGACGAAGGTCCGGATCGGGTTGATGTCGCGGAACAGGATGCCGTACATCGAGTCGTTCAGCATCATGTCCAGGCGTTCCATGCCCGCCAGCGCGGCGATCTCCGGCATGCACAGACCGGACGCGTAGTTGGTCAGCCGGATGTATCGGCCAAGCTCACGGGACGTCTCGTCGAGCGCCGCCCGCATCAGCCGGAAGTTCTCCTGGGTGGCGTAGGTGCCGGCGAAGCCCTCCCGGGTCGCGCCCTCGGGCACGTAGTCCAGCAGCGACTGCCCGGTCGACCGGATCACCGCGATCACGTCGGCGCCGGCTCGGGCCGCCGCCTGCGCCTGGGGGATGTCCTCGTAGATGTCCCCGGTCGCGACGATCAGGTAGATCCACGGGCGCTGCTTCGGATCGCCGTACCGTCGAATCAGTTTTTCTCTCTCGGCCCGGCGCCGATCGACGATCTTGAGACCGCCGGCCGCGGCCTTCTTCGCCTGCCGCCGGGCGGCGGCCACCTCGGCCTTCTTCTCCGGTTGTTCGAAGCGCACCGACCCCGCGGCCGCCTTCTGCGCGAGCACCGTGAGGTCCTCGACACCCGTGGTCAGCGCGGCGTGCAGCACCGGCACGGCCACCCCGTGCCCGAGCCCGACGTCCGCGCGTACGGCGTCGACCAGGCGGTTCACCCAGGGGATCCCGTCGGAGTCGGCGCCGTGCACCCCGGCCAGGCGCAGCACCGCCCGCTCCACCGACACGGTGGTGTGCGACCGCGCGAGGTCGACGACGGGCTGCCCGGCCTTCGCGGCGAGCGCCCTCGCCCGCGCGACGATCCGCGGGTCCAGATCCAGCTTCCCGGCCAACTGACCAGTCTCCCTAGCTCTCGTAGATCGTGTCGCCGTGCAGCACCGTGCGGCGGCAGACCGGCCGCGCCGGCACCACGCCGTCGATGTCCGGCAGCAGCGCCGGCAGTCCTTCCAGCACCCCGCCCGGGGTGTCCCAGGCGGCGAACGTCGCCGACGCGCCCGGGGCCAGCACGCCGACCCGGCTCACGCCGGCGGCCCGCCACCCGCCGCGGCTGGCGGCCGCGAACGCCGCCCGCACCTTCATCCGGTAGACCGGGTTGCGCGGCGCGGACGCGGCGACCACCACCGACCACGGGTCGAGCGCGGTCACCGGCGCGTCCGAGCCGAACGCCAGCGCCACCCCGGTGGCGTGCATCGCCCCGATCGGGTTGCTGGTCAGGGCCCGGTCGACGCCGAGGCGCTGGGCGTACATCCGGTCGTTGCCGCCCCACAGCGCGTCGAAGACCGGCTGCACCGAGGCGATCACGCCGAACTCGACCATCCGGGCGATCATCGCCTTGTCGATCAGCTCGACGTGCTCGATCCGGTGGTTCCCCTCCCGGATCTTGTCCACGCCGACCTGCTTGGCGGCGAGCGCGAAGCCCTCCAGCACGGTCTCGATGGCGGCGTCGCCGATCGCGTGGAAGCCGCCCTGGAAGCCGACCCGGATGCAGTCGAGCAGGTGCTCGGCGGCCTGCTCGGCGGTCAGGAACGCCTCGCCGCAGCCGTGCTCGCCGTCGTGGTACGGCGCGCGCAGCGACGCGGTCCGCGAGCCGAGCGCGCCGTCCGCGTACAGGTCGCCGGCCGCCCCGGCCGCGCCCAGCTCCCGCGCCTTCTCGGCGCCGCCGAGCTCACCCCAGTAGCCGAAGACCTGCGGCAGCCCCTGCCCGGACAGCGCGAGCACCGACCGGAAGTCGGCCTCGCTGGAGGTGCCCGGCCCGCCGCACTCGTGCACCGCGGCGATCCCCATCGCGGCGGCCCGGCTCAGCGCGGTCCGCTGCGCCGCGGTCCGCTGCGCGTCGGTCAGCGCGCCAAGCGCGACCGCCCGGACCGCGTGGTGCGCGTGCTCGCGCACCCAGCCGGACGGGTGGTGACCGTCGACGCCCTCGGCGGCCGGCAGCAGCGCCGAGCTGACCAGCGCGGAGTGCACCGAGGCCTGGGACAGGTACACCTTGCGGCCCCCGGCGGCCCGGTCCAGCTCGCCCGCGGTCGGCGGGGTCTGGTCGGTCCAGGTCGACTCGTCCCAGCCGTGCCCGTGCACCACGCCGTCGGCCGGGCGGCCGGCCGCGAACGCGGCGACCGCGTCGAGCACCTCGCGGGCCGAGCCGGACCCGGACAGGTCCAGGCCGTCGAACGCCAGGCCGGTGTCGGTGGCGTGCAGGTGCGCGTCGACGAACGCCGGGGTGACCAGCGCGCCCGCCAGGTCGACGGTGCGGTCGGCGGCCGGGGCGTCGGCGGTGTCGCCGAGCCACTCGATGGTCCCGCCGCTGACCAGCATCGCGGTGGCGCGCGGCTCGGCGGCGGAGTAGAAGCGACCGTTGGTGTAGCAGACCTTGGGGTTAGTCATGCGGTCAGTCTCCCGCGATCCGCTTCTCGAACAACGAGCGCACCGCGGGTGTCGTGCGCAGCAGATCGACCGCGAATTCCGCGTGCCCGGGCACGTATCCGTTGCCGACCAGCATGGTCACGTCGGCGGCCAGGCCCTCGGCGCCGAGCGCGGCCGCGGAGAAGCTGGTCGCCATCGAGAAGAAGATCACGGTGCCGCCCGGCTCGGTCGCCAGGATCGCGCCGTGCTCGCAGCCGGGCACGTCCACGCAGACGACCGTGATGTCCGCCGGGCCGGCTTTCCCGGCGACCTCGACCGGGTTCCGGGCATCGGCGATCGCGATCTCATCCGCGACTCCGGCTTGCGCCAGCGCGTCGCGCTCCGCTTCGGAGACGACAATCGCTTTGGTACGGGCCCCCGCGCGCTTGGCGGCCGCGAGGCTCAGCGATCCGCTCTTGCCGGCCCCGCCGAGCACCAGCACGGTCGGGTCCCGATATCTCCGGGCGACCCGGTCGACCAGCGCCGGCGCCCCGCACACGTCGTAGACGGCCAGCGCCAGCTCCGGCGGCAGGTCGTCGGGCAGCACCCCGACGATCGAGCGGCCGAACAGGATCGCCGTCCCGTCCGCCGGGACCTGCTCGGACAATCCGTCCCAGCCCCGCAGCTCGTCGGTGATCCGCAGCGGCGTCAGGGTCAGGCTCACCAGGGTCGCGACCCGGTCGCCGGCCTTGACCGGCAGCGGCGACTCCGGGCCGACCGCCTCGACCACGCCGATCAGCATGCCGCCGGAGCCGGTGACCGGATTGTGCATCTTGCCGCGGGTCCCGACGATCTCCAGCACCTCGGCGCGGATCTTCGCCCCGTCTCCGGCATGTTTCTGCGCGAGCTGCCGATAGCTGGCAGCGTCGAGGTTGAGCCGTTGCACGCGGATGCGCACCTCGTCCGGGCCGATCTCCGGGGAGGCGTCCAGGCGCCAGGCGGCCTGGGGCAGCACCCCGGCCGGTTCGATCACCCGGTGCAGACCCACCGATCCCGCCATCAACAGCCTCCTCACGTTAAACACTCGCCTACAGACGCCGCTCTACCGTAAATCTTCCGTAGCCTGGGTTTCTAGACCGAAGATTCTCCAGTACGTTAGTGCACCTGAACGGATCTTAAACTTCGGGAGGACGCGGTGTCCGAACAGCCATACGAGTACCAGCGGCGTGAGCTGGTCGAGCCGGATTGGACCCGGTTCCCCGGTTGGCGCGACGTCACGCCCGCCCAGTGGCAGTCCGCCCAGTGGCAGCGGGTCAACTGTGTGAAGAACGTGAAACAGCTGCGGGCGGTGCTCGGCGACCTGGTCGACGAGTCGTTCTACGCCGACCTGGAGGCCGACCAGCAGCGCCTGGCCACCATGTCGATGCTGCTCCCGCCGCAGATGCTCAACACGATGGTGCCGCACGAGGTGCCGGACACGGCGTCGTTCTACGCCGACCCGGTCCGCAAGTACATGCTCCCGATCGCCACCGACCGGCGCCTGGACTGGCCGTCGCACCCGAACGCCAGCCGCGACTCACTGCACGAGCACGACATGTGGGTCGCCGAGGGCCTCACCCATCGCTACCCGACCAAGGTCCTCGCCGAACTGCTGTCGACCTGTCCGCAGTACTGCGGGCACTGCACCCGGATGGACCTGGTCGGCAACAGCACGCCCACGGTCCCGAAGCTCAAGCTCCTGCAGAAGCCCGTGGATCGCTACGCGGCCCACCTCGACTATCTGAAGACCCATCCCGGCGTACGGGACGTGGTCGTCTCCGGCGGCGACGTGGCAAACGTCCCGTGGAAGCAGCTCGAGGCGTACCTGATGGGCCTGCTCGCGGTGCCGACCGTGCGGGACATCCGGCTGGCGACCAAAGCCCTGATGGGCCTCCCCCAGCACTGGCTGCAGGACGACGTCGTCGAGGGCATGCACCGGGTCGCCGTCACCGCCCAGCGGCGCGGCGTCAACCTGGCCGTGCACACCCACGTCAACCACGTGAACTCGCTGACCCCGTCGGTCGCCAAGGCGGCCCAGACGCTGCTCGAGATCGGCGTGCGCGACGTGCGCAACCAGGGCGTGCTGATGCGCGGCATCAACGACACCTCGGCCGACCTGCTCGACCTGTGCTTCGGGCTGCAGGGCGAGGCCGGGATCCTGCCGTACTACTTCTACATGTGCGACATGATCCCGAACGCGGAGCACTGGCGCGTGCCGGTCTGGCACGCCCAGCAGCTGCAGCACGACCTGATGGGGTACCTGCCGGGCTACGCGACGCCGCGGATCGTCTGCGACGTGCCGTTCGTCGGCAAGCGCTGGGTGCACATGGTCGCCGAGTACGACCGGGAGCACGGCATCTCGTACTGGACGAAGAACTACCGGACGTCGATCGAGAAGGACGACAGCGAGGCGTTGTCGAAGCTCTACGCCTACTACGACCCGATCGACACGCTGCCCGAGGCCGGCCAGGACTGGTGGCGCAAGCAGCAGGAAGTCGTCGCGGTGTAAGACGAAAGGGGCCCCCGGGTGAGGGGGCCCTTTTCGTGCTGTCTAGCTCAGCTCAGCTTTCGCCTCGCCTGGTTCGGCTTTCGCCCTACCTGGTTCGGCTTTCGCCGTGCCTGGTTCAGCTTTCGCCGTGCCTGGTTCAGCTGAAGGTGTCGCGGACGTCGTGGCCCGCGTCCTTGACGTGCTCACCGGCCTGCTTGGCGTGCGCGGCGGCCTCCTGGGCCTTGCCCTCGGCCTGCAGACGCGGGTTGTCGGTCGCGTCGCCGACGGCCTGCTTCGCCTTGCCGGACAGTTCCTCGGCCTTGTTCTTGACCTTGTCGGTGAAGCTCATCGGTCAACCCTCCGTGCTGCTCGTCGTCGTCCGGCGCCTCGAACCTCGCTCAGCGCCTCGACCATCAAGTGCCCGATCGGCGCGATTCCGAAACAGCGAGTGATCGCACTCGATGTACGGCGAGGTCGTCCGGCGCGGAATATGATCGTGGTCGTGGATGCCCCCTCCGTTGCCGCGACCTCCTTCGGAACGGCTGCCGGCGCCTACGAGCGCGGCCGTCCGCCGTACCCCGAAGACGCCCTTGATTTTCTTCTGCCCGCTGGGCAGCCCCGCGTCCTCGACCTGGGCGCCGGCACCGGGAAACTGACCCGGCAGATCCGGGCCCGCGGCCTCGACGTGATCGCCGTCGACCCGTCCGAGGGCATGCTCGGCGAGCTGCGGCGGGCCGTGCCGGAAGTCTCCGCACGCCAGGGCACCGCGGAACAGATCCCGCTGCCGGACGCGTCGGTCGACGTGGTCCTGGTCGCGCAGGCCTGGCACTGGGTCGACCCGGCGCGCGCCGTGCCGGAGATCGCGCGCGTGCTGACGCCCGGCGGCCGCCTCGGCCTGATCTGGAACCTGCGCGATGAGCGCACCGACTGGGTGCAGCGTCTCGGCACGATCATCGGGCGCGAGGCCCGGCGGGCGACGGTGATGGGGCCGCCGCTCGGCCCGATCACCACGTCGACGTTCGAGTGGGCGCACACGATGCGGCCCGGGGAACTGCTCGACCTGGTCGCCTCGCGCAGCCGGGTGATCCTGCTGCCGGTCGACGAGCGGGCGGCGGTGCTCGCGCAGGTCCGGCAGTTGACGGCTACGCATCCGGCGCTGGTCGGCCGGAGTTCGTACACGTTGCCCTACCTGACCCAGTGCGCCTACGCGGAGTTGCCTGCCTGAGGTTCGGCTCTCTGCCGCCTTGGCCGATCCGCTTTTGCGGCCACGTCCTGCTCACGGCCGCGCCGGCCGGGGTTGCGGTCAGGGGGCTTCGACGGCAGAAATCCGATATTTGTGGACATCTGCTGACAGGAGTGGAGGCAGGTCCAGGTCCGGGCCGCCGGAGTCGCGGAAGGCGAGCAGGTCGTCGTCGGACTCCCAGCGCTCGTAGACCAGGATCCGGCCCGACTCGATCGGATCGGCCGACTGGGTGAAGTCGTGACAGCCCGGAGCCCGCCTGGCCAGCCGCGCCACCCCGGCGACCGCGGTCAGATAGTCGTCGCGATCGTCAGGCGCGACGCGCAGCTCCCCGGCAATGATGATCACGTGGCCTCCGGTCGATAGGGTCCCGGTATGGACGTCGACGGGTATCTTCACCGGCTCGGGCTCTCGTCACTCGCCGGTCAGGCCCCCAGCGTGCCGGGTTTGCACGCGCTGCACACGGCACACGCCGAGCGGGTGCCCTACGAATGCCTGGAAATCTGGCTCGGCCGCCCGACAACCATCGACCCGGCCGACTCCACCCGGCGGATCCTGGCCGGCCGCGGCGGCTACTGCTACCACTTGAACGGGGCGTTCTCGGCGCTGCTGCGAGCGCTCGGATACCAGGTCACCCGGCATGTGGGCGGCGTGCAGGGGAACGCCTCGACCCCGGCCGAGCTCAGCGCCAACCATCTCGTGCTGACCGTCACCGGCCTGCCCGCCCCGGAAGCCCCGGCCGGCGAGTGGCTCGTCGACCTCGGCATGGGCGACGGCCTGCACGGCCCGCTCCCACTGGTCGCCGGCGAGTACCAGCAGGGCCCGTTCCGCTACCGCCTGTCCCCCTCCGACCTGGAGCCCGGCGCCTGGCGCTTCGACCACGACCCGACCGGCTCGTTCCTCGGCATGGACTTCCGCGGCGCGGCCACCGAGATGTCCGCCTTCGAGGCCAAACACGAGCACCTGTCGACCTCCCCGGAGTCCGGCTTCGTCCGGGTCGCCACCGCCGCCCGCCGAGACGCCACCGGCGTAGACCTGATCCGAACCCTGGTCCTGACCCGAATCGGCACCGACCCCGACCGCACCGAACTGACCACCCGAACCGACTATTTCACCGCCATGGCCGACGTCTTCGGCCTCACCTTCACCGACACCACCCCCACCGAACGCGACGCCCTGTGGTCCCGCCTCTCCACAGCCCACGAGAAGTGGCTGGCCCAGCAGCCCACCTGACCCACCCGCACCCCGCAAGCCACCGCCACCGCACCACACCCACCAGCCCGCACCAAGCCCCGCCCGCGCCTCGCCGCACCCAGCCACGCCCCGGCCCGCGGCTGGCGCGGCTGGCGCGGCTGGCGCACCCGCCGCACCCGCCGCACCCGCCGCACCCGGCGCACCCGGCGCACCCGGCGCACCCGCCAGAGCGTGCGCCGCACGTGGCCGCGCCCGCCCCGCGCGGTCGCACCCGGCCCCGGCAACGCCCGCGCCTCGGCGACTCATCGCTCCCCGCCTCACCGGCGCCGGCCAGCGTCACGCTCCTGCCTCGCGGCCGCGGCATAGGTCGTACTAAATCGGATTTGGGGTTTGCCCCGGCGAAAGCCGATGTGATCGGATTGCGGGAGCATCGCGTGTCGGCGGCGGACCACGCCGGGCATGGAGGTGTGGAACCGAAGGACCGCCCAAGTGGCCTCCCCCACCGGCGACCGAGTCGCCGCGCTGAGCAGACAACTAGCCGAAACCCACCAGGAACTGCGCCGGCGCCTGGTTGCCCTACGCAGCCGATCCACCGCAGCCACCCAGGCCCACCCCGACCCGCGCGACAAGGCCACCACCGCCGACCTCCCGCACCCCGATCTGCGCGATCAGACAGCCCCGGCCGACCCAGCGCACCCGGCTCCGCGCGGCAAGACAGCCCCGGCCGACCCAGCGCACCCGGCTCCGCGCGGCAAGACAGCCCCGGCCGACCCAGCGCACCCGGCTCCGCGCGGCAAGACAGCCCCGGCCGACCCAGCGCACCCGGCTCCGCGCGGCAAGACAGCCCCGGCCGACCCAGCGCACCCGGCTCCGCGCGGCAAGACAGCCCCGGCCGACCCAGCGCACCCGGCTCCGCGCGGCAAGACAGCCCCGGCCGACCCAGCGCACCCGGCTCCGCGCGGCAAGACAGCCCCGGCCGACCCAGCGCACCCGGCTCCGCGCGGCAAGACAGCCCCGGCCGACCCAGCGCACCCGGCTCCGCGCGGCAAGACAGCCCCGGCCGACCCAGCGCACCCGGCTCCGCGCGGCAAGACAGCCCCGGCCGACCCAGCGCACCCGGCTCCGCGCGGCGAGACCGCCGCGGCCGACTGGGCGCAGACCGATCTGCGGACGCACTGCCTGGCCTTCTGCAGTGCCCTGACCACGCACCACCAGGGCGAGGACAGCGGCCTGTTCGCCGCCCTGCTGCACGAACGCCCCGACCTGGCGCCGACGATCGACAAGCTGGTCGAGGACCACGGCCTGATCACCGAAATCCTCACCCGCATAGCGGATCTCACCACCTCCGCCCCAGCCGCGATCGCCCCGGAACTGGACGGCCTGGCCGCGATCATGGAGTCCCACTTCCGCTACGAGGAACGCGCCCTGGCCGAAGCCCTGGACGCCGGCGTCCCCGACAACGGCTGGTCCACCCCCGTCCTCCATCTGAAGTCGCCACCCGCCATCACATAGCCAGCCCTCCAAAAGCTGGCAGCCCCCTCCAAAGCGGCTGGCAGCCCCAGCCAAGAGCGGCTGGCAGCCCCAGCCAAGAGCGGCGGCCCCACACCGGCGGGCCGCCGCTCCCCCACTCAACCAAGCGCTGCGGGCGAAAGCCCCGAGCAGGGGACAAAACAGGCAAGGGCAAAGGTGACCGCCGATGCGAGGTGGCCTCGCTCCGGGCTATCCGCGCACGGAAGCCAGGTCCCCGACCGCATCGGCGTAGTAGGTATCGGACAAATGCCCCGCGATCTCACGAATCGTCCACGCGCCCGGTGAGGCCCGATCGAGTTGCTCCTCGGTCAGCGCCCCCAACCGAACCACCCAGATCTGCGCCAACCGGGTCAGCCGGCTCGTCGCCTCCGCCAGGTCCTCCCCGGTGAACGGCGCCAGATCACCCGGCGTGGTGATCGCCGACGCGTGCCAGTGGTCCGGGATCGTCGGCACCCCGGCCAGCCGCGCCTCCACCTCGGCGAGATGATCGATCAGGTGATCGCCGATCCGCCGAATCGCCTTGTGCGGCGTATACACCCGATCGTCGACCGGGATCGGCGTCCCGTCCCACCCGGTCCAGCTCTGCGCGAGGTGCAGAGCGCGAGAAACAGCCTGCTCAATCATGCGGCCCGGTTCCGCCATCGGTCTTCCCTCCCACGTGCGCCATCAACCCGGTCACGCTAGAGCCGCAACACTTCGCCCCACGCCGAACAATCGACCCGCAGCACCTCCCCCGACGGCCGAAGAGCACGAAGCTCCCCGCGGCAAAGCCGAACAGCGAACACCCACGACCCGCACCCGCGCGGCGCAGCACCCGCGCTCTGAACCAGCCCGCGAACACCCACGACCCGAGCGCGGCAGCACCCACCCCCAGCGACGCAAGACCCGCCGCCGGAACAGGACCTCGGGGAACCCCGGGTACGGGCGCAGCGATGCAGACTCCGCGAACCGCAAGTCATGGGCGGAGCAGAAGCCGCCCACTGTGGGCGCGCTCCTCCATCAACTTGTGAGCCGTTGCCGCCTCCGCCAGCGGCAATTCAGCATGCACTCTGGTCCGAAGTCGTCCGGCCGCGAACAGATTCGCCACCTCGTCCATCTCCTGGCGGGCCACATCCGGGGCCGCCCGGCGCCAGGCGGTCAGGTTGAAACCAGAGATGGTCCGCAGCGCAAACAGCGAACCGACCGGCACCTCACCCGGATCGCCGGACGCCGCGCCGTAGGCCACCGCCCTACCGAACGGCGCCAGCAACGCCACGCCCTCCCGCATCAGCACCCCACCGGCCGCGTCCAGCACGACATCGACGCCCGCCGGCAGCGCCTCCCGCACTCGCCCTGCCCAACCCGGCACGGCATAGTCCACCGCCAGGTCAGCACCGAGCGAGCGAACGAAATCCCCCTTGTCACCCGAGGTCGCCCCGATCACGACACCGGCGCCGAGGACCCGCGCGAGCTGCACGATCAGGTGCCCGATCCCTCCGGCCGCGGAATGCACCAGAACACTTTCGCCGCGTCGCAGACCCGCGGACCGCAGCACCCGCAGCGCCACCGGAGCGGCCATCGGCAGCATCACCGCATCAGCCGCACTCAGCCCGGCCGGGACGTCGGCCAGCCAGCGCGCCTCCGCGACAACGAACTCCGCATAAGCATCCTCGGCCAGAGCCGCCACCCGGCGGCCGGCGAGCCCCGGATCCACCCCCGGCCCCACCTCGACGACGATCCCGGCGACGTCGCCGGTGGGGCGACCCGGCAACGGCCGACGAAAGATCCCCTCACCGCCACGACGGAACCGGGTGTCGACGAAGTTGACCCCGATCGCCTCCGCCCGGATCAGCACCTGGCCCTCGCCCGGAGCCGGACGCTCGGCCTCCTCGACGGTCAGCACCTCCGGGCCGCCGAACTCCTGATATCGCACTCGCCGCACGTGCCCTCCCCCCGCTAAACTGACCGGCAGTCCACTTGACTCCGACGTTACTGGACCGCCGGTCAACTTGTCGAGAGAGATGCCATGCCACGATCCGAAGGCCTCCGCGCCGACGCCGCCCGCAACCGAACCGCCCTGCTCCGGGCCGTCGAGGAGCTGTTGGCCCACCACCACCCGGCACAGATCTCCATGGATCTGGTGGCGACCACCGCCGGCGTCGGCAAAGGCACCGTGTTCCACCGCTTCGGCAGCCGCGACGGGCTGATGCTGGCCCTCGTCCAGGAGCGCGCCCACGACCTCGGCGTGGCGATCGCCGACGGGCCACCCCCACTCGGGCCCGGCGCCCCCGCGCGCGCCCGGCTGCTCGCCTTCCTCAGCGCGATCGTCGACCTGGTCTCCCGCAACAAGGGCCTGCTCGCGGCGCTCGGCACCACCATCGCGACACCGGCTGACCAGGGGCCACGCGAGGAACATCCGGTCTACCGCGCCTGGCACGGCCACATCGCCGCGCTGGCCGGGCAGGAACGCCCCGACCTCGACGCCGACATGCTCGCCCACGTGCTGCTCGCCTCGGTGCACAGCGAGCCCGTTCTCGGCGTGCTCGCCAGCGGCGCGGGCGACCGCCTCGACCGCACGCTGCGTGACCTGGTCACGGCGCTGATCCCGGACGATGGGCGCTAGTCGCGGAGCAACGCGGCCACGACTCGCGAACAGCGGACGGGATCGATGGTCAGACCGCGCTCCAGGCCCCACAGCCAGTAATCGACACAGCGGGTCACGGCCCAGCCCACAGCCAGGCCGGGATCCAGCCCGGCGGCGTCGACCAGAAGGTCACACAGCCGGCGGATCTCGGCCGCCGAATGAAGCTCGTCCACTCGACTCCACAGCAGCTCGGGAACGGAATACTCCGGTGGACCGGACAACGGACGCGGATCAATGGCGAGCCACGGATATCGAATTCCGGCGAGAATGTTTCCGTAGTGCAGATCCGCGTGGAGCAAAACATTCTCTCCGGCGCCGGGCAGGTCCACCGCGTACTCCAAAGCCTGGGAGAACCAGCGGCCCGGAACCGGATCGCCCAGCCTTCGATGGCGCTCGGGCAGGGTCGTCGCGATGTCCGGCAACGCCGGCACCTCGGGCGGCGGCGGAATCGCCAGCAGGCGGAGGAGACCGCCGGCGATGACCGCCGCCTCCCGCACCGGGAGCGCGTGCAGCGTCCGCGTGTGGTCGAGCCGCTCCAGCAGCACCGCGCCCGGCTCGGATTCCAGCAGCTCAACGGTGCCACGACCACGCCACGCACGCAGGCCGGCCGCCTCCCGCGCGGTCGCCGGGTCCTGCGGCGCGCTCAGTTTCAGCGCCAGCGGACGGTCGTCGCGGGTCACCATCAGGACCAGGGCCTGCCCGCCGTGCCGGGGCGCGGCCTCGTCGAGGGTCAGGCGCCACCGGGCGAGGAGACGCTCGACGTGGGCGGGCAGGGCGGCGACCCACGCACGGCCGCTGACCCCGTCCAGGTGGGCCCGCCACCGGGCGAATTCTTCCGGTACGACCACCCGGCTCCCGCTGTCATTCATACATCGCACGCTATCCGAGCCGGGACGCCATCCGCCTCCGCATTCCGACCGGGGCCGAAAGTACGGGGCGATTCCCGTCCCCGATCACGCCGGACTCGGTGTTACCCCGCTCAATCGGGCGGCGATGAACGCGAAAGCCGCCGGAATCGCCGTACTCCAATAATCGAAGTTATGTTTTCCCGGTCCGAATGTTCCGGCCATCGGCTCGTCGGGCAACTCCCGGCGCAGCGCACGGACGTTTCCGAACAGCGGATCCGACCGGCCGCACCACAGCCCGACCGGCGTGCCCGCCAGCCGATCCGCGTCGCGGAACACCGCGTCCCCGGGCGCCACCGCCGGCGAGAACGCCGCCACCACCCGCACGAACCGCGGAAACGCCTCGGCCAGCAACAACGAGCCGTAACCGCCCATCGACCAGCCCCACGCCGCCAGCCGCCCGGTGTCGTAGCCGCGCGCCGCGCACCACACCGGCAACTCCTCGTGCAGCATCCGCTGCGGGTCGTCCCGGCCGTCCGGCTGCCAGGCGAGCCGGTCCCCGGTCGCCCCGGCCAGCACGAACGGCGCCGCGCCCCGGTTCACCGCGTCGGTCAGGAACCGGCCCAGCCCGAGCCCCTCGAAGTCGGCCGGCCGCTTCGAACCGCCGTGCAGCACCAGACAGACCGGCAGCCCCGAGCCGTCGCCGTGCCCGGCCGGCACCGCCGTGTAGAAGTCGACAGTGGTCCCCCGCGCCTTCGAATACCGCAGCTCACAGCGTTCCGGGCCGGGCGGCACCGAGGGCACGGCCAGCGGGACGACGACGGGGCGGGTGGACTCGTAGGCCCAGGCGCCGGCCGCCGCCGAGGCCGCCACCACGGACGCGGCCAGCAGGGTACGTCGTCGCATGTCGTCCGCCCTTCGCTCGTGTCGTCAGGACAACGCGCGCCCGGCGGACCCGACACGGGTCCGGATGTCAGTCCACGGCGGCCCGCGGGGTCCACGAGGTGCGACGGGGATGTCCGGGGCGGGCGGCCGGGATAGCGAGGTCGAGCCGGGCGAGCAGGTCGTTCCCGCCGGCCGCCCAGTCCCGTGTCAGCCTGCTGTGCAGGTCACCGTCGCTCGCGTCCATGCGTTCCAGCTTGCCAGTCTCGGAGTGCCCAGGCACACCATGGCTTAGGCGTCCTAGGAGGCTAGGTCAAAAGAAGACCCGCAACACCATGGGGTACGGACCGAGCGAAGGAACTATTCGTCGTCGGCAGACGCCGCGATCCGCGGCGGCCGGTTCTCATACGGCGTCGACAGCACCACCGTCGTCCGCGTCGTCACGTTCGCCGCCGTCCGGATGTCCTGCAGCAACCGCTCCAGGTCAGCCGGGCTCTTCACCCGCACCAGCAGCATGTAGAAGTCCTCCCCCGCCACCGAGTAGCAGGAGTCGATCTCGGTGAGATGCGCCAGCCGCTCCGGCGCGTCGTCCGGCTGGGACGGGTCGAACGGCCGGATCGCCACGAACGCGGTCAACGGCAGATGCAACGCCTCGTAGGAAACTTTCGCCGTGTACCCCGCGATCACACCGCGCTGTTCCAGCCGGCGGACCCGCTGGTGCACGGCGGAAACACTGAGGCCCACCCGTTCGGCCAGGTCGGTGTACGACAGCCGCCCGTCCACGGTGAGCGCTGACACGATCGCCCGGTCGATCTCTTCCACGCGGTAAGAGTAACGACCGGGCAACCGATTGCTGTCAGCCGGTCAGCGAGCGGGCGATCACCATCCGCTGGATCTGGTTGGTGCCCTCGACGATCTGCAGCATCTTGGCCTCGCGGAACCAGCGCTCGACCGGGTGATCCGCGACGTACCCGTACCCGCCGAGCACCTGCACCGCGTCCGTGGTCACGCGCATCGCGGCATCGGTGGCGAAAAGTTTCGCCTTCGCCGCCTCGATCGAGAACGGCCGGCCGGCGTCCTTCAGGCGGGCCGCCGCGAGCAGCAGCGCCCGGGCCGCCGAGACCTGGGTGGCCATGTCGGCGAGCATGAAGCCGACGCCCTGGAACCGCCCGATCGGCTGGCCGAACTGCTCACGCTCACGCGCGTAGGCGACCGCATAGCCGGTCGCCGCCTGGGCCAGTCCGACCGCGCACGCCGCGATACCCAGCCGCCCGGCGTCGAGCGCCTTCATCGCGATGGCGAAGCCCTGGCCTTCGTCGCCGACCAGGCGATCGTGCGGAATCCGCGCGTTGTCCAGGACGATCTGCGCCGGCGCCGCGGACCGCATGCCCATCAGCCGCTCGCGCGCCTGCGGCAGCAGCCCGGGCGTGTTCGCATCCGCGATCAGGCAGGAAATTCCCTTCGCGCCGGGCGCGCCGGTGCGGACGAAGAGGTTGTAGAAATCCGCCGAGCCGCCGTGCGTGATCCATGCCTTCGTGCCGTTGACCAGCCAGTCCTCACCGTCCGGCACGGCGCGGGTGGTCAGGTTCGCCGCGTCCGAGCCACCCTGCGGCTCGGAGAGGCAGTAGGCGCCGAGCAGGTCACCGCCGAGCATCTCCGGCAACGCCTTGCGCTGCCGCTCACTGCCGTAGGCCGCGACCGGGAAACAGGACAGGGTGTGCACGCTGACCGCCTCGGCGATCCCCAACCAGGTTCCGGCGAGAATTTCCAGGACCTGCAAATAGATTTCGTACGGCTGTCCGGCGCCACCGTCGCTTTCCGCATACGGCAACCCGAGCAGCCCGGAGCGGCCTATCGTACGCAGGACCTCTCTCGGGAACTCGCCGCGCGCCTCGTAGTCGTCGACCTTGCCGGCCAGCTCACGGGTGGCGAGCTCACTGGTGAGGTCGAGCAGGTCATGTGCCTCAGGGGTGGGAAGCAGTCGATCGACGGTCACCCCGTCAGCTTAACGCTCGTTCAACTCCCGGGACACCCAGCTCACCTCCCCACCCGCTTTCCTGGCACGCGCCCGATCATCGGACCAGAACCGCCCGCAGCCGCTTCGCCTCGGCCGTCAGCCGGGCTCCCCCGCGCACCGAGGCCAGCTCGGGAAGGTCATCGTGAGCGCCGACCGCGACCGCCACCCGGGTGCCGAGCTCGAGGACGCCCGGCAGTCCGCGCGGCCGAAGCGGAATCAGCGTGGGCAGTGCGGCGAGCAGCAGCTCCCACACGGCCCGGGACGCTCCGGCCCGGTGCGCGTCACTCAGCGGAACCGCCACCCGACCCAGTTTCACCAGGTCATGAGCGACCAGGTCAGCGAGGTCACGACCGACCTCGGCCGCGAACGGGGTGGGCCGGGCGGCCAGGATCAGGAACGCGACCCGCTCGGGCTCGGCGGCCGCGCACAGCATGTCCCGCACCCCGTCGGCGTCACCGCCGCGGGCCCGCTCGTCGAGCACGTCCCAGTCCAGGCTTCCCATGGCTCAGGAACCTAGACGAGGGGTCCGACAAAACTCAGGAACCCGGGGTGACCAGGCCGGTCTCGTAGGCCAGGACGACCGCCTGGGCCCGGTCGCGCAGCTCCAGCTTCGCGAAGATGCGGGCCACGTGGGTCTTCACGGTCGCCTCGCTCAGCGTCAGGGTCTCGGCCAGCTCGGCGTTCGACAGCCCGCGCCCGAGCAGCGTCAGCACCTCCAGCTCGCGCGGGGTGAGCGGGGACAGGTCGCGGTGCACGGCCGGCTCCGCGGTGGCGAACCGCTGCACCAGCCGCCGGGTGATCGACGGCGAGAGCAGCGCGTCCCCGGTCCCGATCAGGCGGACCGCGGCGGCCAGGTGGTCGGCGGTGACGTCCTTGAGGAGGAAGCCGCTGGCGCCCAGGGCGAGCGCCGAGTACACGTACCGGTCCAGGTCGAAGGTGGTGAGCATGAGCACCTTGCACCGGGTGCCGCGGGCCAGGATCCGCCGGGTCGCCTCGAGGCCGTCCATGGCCGGCATCCGGATGTCCATCAGCACGACGTCGGGCCGCAGCCGGCGTTCCGCGTCGACCGCCTCGGCGCCGTCGGCCGCCTCGCCGATCACGTCGATGCCGCGGGCGGTCAGGATCAGCCGGAATCCGGCTCGGATGAGCTCCTGGTCGTCGACGATCAGGACGCGCGGCGACGTCATGGCCCCTCCACGGGAATCCTGGCACGGACGCGGAACCCACCGCCCAGGCGGCGGCGGGCGTCCAGGTCACCGCCGTACAGCGAAACTCGCTGCCGCAAGCCGAGCAGACCGCGACCGGCGCCGGAGCCCTCCCCGTCGCCGCTTCGCGGCAGGGCATTTCCGGTCAGCACGCTGGGGCCGGTGGTCAGCACCTCGACCCGCAGCGCGTGCTCCGCGTAGCGGATGGTCACCTCGGCCTTGCCGCCGGAGCCGTGCTTCAGCGCGTTGGTCAGCGCCTCCTGGACGATGCGATAGGCGGTGACGTCGATGCCGGACGGCAGCGGGCGCGGCTCGCCGGCGATCCGCACCTCGACCGGCAGGCCGGCGAACGCGATCCGGTCGACGAGCGGGCCGAGGCTGCGCAACGTGGGCTGCGGCGCGAGATCAGCATCGGTCTCGCCGCCCTCGGCGCGCGGCGCGAGCAGGCCCAGCAGGTGCCGCAGCTCGGTCATCGTGGTGCGGCCGGCCTTCTCCACCTCGGCCAGCGCGGAGTCCGCCGTGGCCGGCAGCGTGGCCATCACCTCGCGCGCGGCGGCGGTCTGCACGATCATCACGCTGACGTTGTGACTGACGATGTCGTGCAGCTCCCGGGCGATCCGCGCGCGTTCCTCACCGACCGCCGAGCGGGCCGCGATCTCCCGCTCCCGCTCCAGCAGCCAGCCGCGCTCGCCCAGGTCACGGGCGTGCCGGCGGCGGACGCGGACCAGCGCGACCCATAGGCCGGCGGCGATGGCGCAGGCCACCGCCAGCGCGCTCGACAGCCACACCGTTCCCACCCGTCACACCTTGGCAGACGGCGGCCACCGGCACATCATCCCGGGCGCCTACGGCGCCTACATCTCCAGGACTACGGCGCGAGGATGTCAGACCACGGTCCGATGCCTTTCCGGTACGACGTTTGTAGCGTTCCGTGCCATGACGAGTGAGACGGTGGTGCGCCTCGGCGGCGTACGCAAGGAGTACGGGGAGACCGTCGCGCTGGACGGGGTGTCCCTGGAGATCCGGCCCGGCGAGGCGGTGGCCGTGATGGGCCCGTCCGGGTGCGGGAAGTCCACGTTGCTCAACATGATCGCCGGGCTGGACCGGCCGACCGCCGGCACGATCGAGGTGCACGGCGAGCGCGTCGACGAGATGAACGAGACCCGGCTGGCGCTGTTCCGCCGCCACCACCTCGGGATGATCTTCCAGTTCTTCAACCTGCTGGACGACCTGCCCGCGCTGGACAACGTGGCCCTGGCCGCCCAGCTGACCGGCAGCAAGGCCGGCCCGGCCCGCAAACGGGCCCTGGAGCTGCTCGACGAGCTGGGCATCGCCGACCGCCGCAACATGTACCCGGCCGTCCTCAGTGGCGGCGAGCGGCAGCGGGTCGCGGTGGCCCGGGCGCTGATGAACCGGCCGGCGCTGCTGCTCGCCGACGAGCCCACCGGCGCGCTCGACTCGAAGGCCGGCGAGCAGGTGATGGACCTGCTGCTGGATCTGAACCAGATCGGTCAGACGCTGCTGATCGTCACGCACGACGAGCGGCTGGCGCACCGCTGCGCGAGCCGCCTGATCGAGATGAGCGACGGCCGGGTGGCCCGCGAGTCCACGCTGGAGAGACTATGAACGACCGAAGGGAGTTCATCATCGAGCTCAGTCCTTCACGTCATGATGACGCGGAGCGAAGCGGAGCGTCGTCATGACGGCCGTGTGGCGGGCGGCTCGGGCCGCGATCCGCCGGCGCAAGCTGCAGACCTTCGTGATCGCCCTGGTGGCGCTCTTCTGCACGGCCACCGGGGTGGTCTCGCTCGCCCTGCTGGACGCCGCGTCCGCGCCGTTCGACCGCGCGTTCGAGACGCAGCGGGGCGCGCACTCGGTGGCCACGTTCGACCCGGCGAAGGTCACCGACGCCCAGCTGTCCGGCGCGACCGCCGGGGTGACCGCGTTGAACGGGCCGTTCCCGCAGGTCGTGGTCGAGGCCGAGGAGCAGGACGACCTCTTCCTCGCCGGCGGCCCGCTGACCGTGGTGGGTCGCGCCGACCCGGGCGGGGCCGTCGACCGGCTGGACGTCTGGCGGGGCCGCTGGGCCACCGCGCCGGGCGAGGTGGTGCTGGCCTCCGCGCCGCACCCGGACGACTTCGACAGCGGGCCGCTCGCCCGGACCACCACGCTCACCGTGCACGGGACCCGGCTCACCGTGGTCGGCTGGGCGTTCAGCATCAGCGGCTCGGCCGACGCCTGGGTCGCCCCGGCGCAGATGACCGCGATGCGTCCGGCCGCGACCCAGATGCTCTACCGGTTCGCGGGTGACGTCTCGTCGAAGGAGGCGGTGGCGGCGCGACTCGCCGGGGTGACCACGGGGCTCCCCGGCGGCGCGCTCGTCGCCGCCCAGCCGTACCTGGTCCTCAAGGACAAGGCGGCCGCCGAGCCCGGGACGTACCTGCCGTTCCTCGGCACGTTCGGGGTGCTGGGCCTGCTGGTGGCCGTGATCATCGTGGGCAACGTGGTGAGCGGCGCGGTGGTCTCCGGCGTCCGGCACATCGGGGTGCTCAAGGCGATCGGGTTCACCCCGCGCCAGGTCGTCACGGTGTACCTGACCATGGTGACCGTCCCGGCGGTGATCGGCGCGGTGCCGGGCACGGTGCTCGGGGCGTTCGCGGCCCAGCCGATGCTCGGCGACACGTTCCGCGGCCTGGGGTTCGGCCAGGACACCGGGACCCGGCCCTGGGTGTGGGCCGCCGGGCTGATCGGCCTGCCGGTGATCGTGGTGCTGGCCGCGCTGCTGCCGGCCCGCCGCGCCCACCGGCTCTCCGCCGCCGAGGCGATCTCGGCCGGCACCACCCAGCGGCCGGGCCGCGGCCTGCGGGCGCAGCGGGCGCTGACCGGCTCCCGGCTGCCGCGGTCGGTCAGCCTCGGGCTCGGCCTGCCGTTCGCCCGGCCCGGGCGGACCGCGCTGACCATGGCCACGCTGCTGCTCGGCGTCCTGACGGTGACCTTCGCGAGCGGGCTGTCCGGCTCGGTCGTGCGGGTCGCCGAGATCGGTAACCGCTCCGGCGGCGACATCGGGGTGCGGCCGACCTCGCCGCAGATCGGACCGACCAGCACCCGCGGCGAGACCGGGATCGAGGCGATGTTGCGCGGGCTGCCCGGCACCGCCCGGGTCGCGGTGTTCTACGGGGTGTCGGTCTCGGTCGCCGGGCTGAGCGAGCCGATTCCGATCAATTTCGGTCGCGGCGACGTCGCGGCGATGGGCTACGAGGCCCAGCTCCTGGACGGGCACTGGATCACCGGGCCGGACGAGGTGGTGGCGCCGACCCAGCTGATGACCCGGCGCGGCCTCAAGCTCGGCGACCGGCTCACCGTCGAGCTCGGCGGCGCCCGCACGACGTTCACCCTGGTCGGCGAGACGGTTCGGGGCGTGCCCGGCCCGGAGGGGCTGTTCGCCGAGCGGGCGGCGCTCACCCGGCTCGACCCCGGCCGCAAGCTCGTCCCGGAGAACTTCTTCTACCAGGTGCAGGCGGTCGAGGGGACCGACCTGAACGCGTACGCCGCCGCGGTCCGGACCGCCGACCCGGGGCTGTTCGCCTGGAACAACACCGGCGGCAACGACCTCACGACCGTCGTGCGCGGGTTCTCCACCGTCCTGTCGATCCTGCTGGCCGTGGTCACCGCGCTCGGCGTGCTGAACACGGTCGCGCTGAACGTCTTCGACCGGCGCCGCGACCTGGGCATGCTCAAGTCGATCGGGATGACCCCACGGCAGGTGGTGACCATGATGGTGACCTCGGTGGCCGCGCTCGGGGTGATCGGCGGCCTGATCGGAATCCCGCTGGGGATGGTGGCCCACCACTTCGTCGTGCCGCTCGCGGCGAAGGCCAGCAGCATCCGGCTGCCGGCCGAGGTGATGCAGGTCTGGCGGCCGGGGATGCTCGCGCTGCTGGTGCTCACCGGGGTGCTGATCGCGGTGCTCGGGGCGCTGCTGCCGGCCCGGTCGGCGGCCCGGCTGACGATCGCCCAGGTGCTGCACAACGAGTGACGAGTCGCCCGGCCGCCCGGCAGAAACCGGGCAGCCGGGCGACGCCCATGACCAAATAGGGTGAAACGTATGGATCACCGACGCCTGGGGCGCAGCGGCCTCTACCTCAGTGAGATCACGTACGGAAACTGGCTGACCCATGGTGAGTCGGTGGGGCGCGACTCGGCCATGACGTGCATCCGGGCCGCGCTGGACGCCGGGATCTCCACGTTCGACACCGCCGACGTCTACGCGCTCGGCGCGGCCGAGGAGCTCCTCGGTGAGGCGCTGCGCCCGGTCCGCCGCTCGTCGGTGGAGATCGCCACGAAGGTGTGCCTGCCGACCGGCGACGGCCCGAACGACCGGGGCCTGTCCCGCAAGCACGTCATGGAATCGTGTCACGCCTCGCTGCGCCGGCTCGGCACCGACTACGTCGACCTCTACCAGGCGCACCGCTTCGACGAGCGGACGCCGCTCGACGAGACGCTGATCGCCTTCGACGACCTCGTACGTCAGGGCAAGGTCCTCTATCTGGGCGTCTCCGAATGGACCGCGCCGCAGATCCGGGCCGCCCTCGACCTCGCCGCGGGGATGGGCCTGCGCAGCCGGATCGTCGCCAACCAGCCGCAGTACAACATGCTCTGGCGGGTCATCGAGCCGGAGGTCCTGCCGCTCTGCCGGGACGAGGGCCTCGGGCAGATCGTCTTCCAGCCGCTCGCCCAGGGCGTGCTGACCGGCAAGTACCTGCCCGGGCAGCCCCCGCCGGAAGGTTCGCGCGCCTCCAGCGGCGGCCGGGCGCCCCGGTTCATCCGCCGGGTGCTCGGCGACGAGCTGCTCGAACGCGTTCAGCAGCTGCGGCCGCTCGCCGACGAGGCCGGGTTGTCGATGGCCCAGCTGGCGATCGCCTGGACCCTGCGGCAGGACGGCGTCAGCTCGGCGATCATCGGCGCGACCCGCCCGGAGCAGGTCACCGAGAACGCCGCCGCGGCCGGCGTCCGCCTGTCCGACGACCTGCTCGTCAAGATCGACGCGGTGCTCGGCGACCTGGTCGACCGCGACCCCGCCAAGACCGCCCAGATGATGGCGGTGAAGGAGAACTGGGGCCGGGCGGCGGCCTAATCGCCGGCGACGGAGACGCTGAGGCGGCGCAGCGCGGCGATGCGCTGGCGGATCAGCGCCATCGACTCGTCCTGCAGCCGGGACCAGCCAGCCTGGCCGGTGATCTGGCCCGGGTGCCGCCGGTACAACCAGGTGATCTCCGGCGGCAGGTAACCCGGCGTCGTCTCGCCCAGCGCCACCACCAGCGCCAGGTCCCCGCCGCGCGCGGTGGCCACCCAGCCGCCGAACGCCCGGACGGTGTCGGTGCGCGCGGTCAGCCCGGCACACGGCGCCGCGGGTTTCCCGCTGTCCAGGACCAGCTGGGTCAGCACACCCGGCTCGATCACCCCGGGCTCCAGCGGCGCCGGGAACGACACCCGGGTCAGGTCCGGCAGCAGGTCGTACGCCTGCGAACTGACCCAGTGGATGCGCGGATGGGCGCCGAACGCCGCGATCGCCGTGCGCAACGCGCCCGGCAGCAGCAGGTCGTCGGAGTCGAGCACGTGCACCAGCGAGCCGTTCGCCCGGGCCAGGGCCACGTTGCGCGCGATGTTGACGCCCAGCGTCTCGCCGTTGGCCTGGTAGCGGGCGAACGGGAACCGCCGGGGCACGGCGGCCAACTCCGACGCCGGGCCGTCCTCCTGGACCAGCCACTCCAGCTCCCACCCGGCCGGCAGGTCCTGCGCGGCGAGGCTCTCGCCCGCCTCGGCGAGGAACTCCGCCCGGTCCGCGTGCACCGGGGTGAGGACGGAGATCAGCGGCATGAGGCACCTTTCACGAGAAGCCCGGACAGCCGACGGTAGCGGCACGAGGCATATTTCACGACAAGTCGGGACAGGGCCGACGGTACTCGAGCCGGGGCAGCAGCTGATCCCACTGCGCGGCGGTCAGCACACCCCGGGTCGTCGAGCAGATCCGCCGCTCGGCCGCGTCCCGGTCGACCTGCCAGAGCCGCACGGTGGTGTCCGCGCCACCGACCGCCAGCGACCGTCCGTCCGGGCTGAAGGCCAGCGTGAGCAGGACCCCGCTGTGCCCGGTCAGCGCCTGGCCGTCGAGCGCGGCGGCCGGCTCGGCCGGGTCCGCGACGTTCCACAGCCGGATCGTCCGGTCGTAGCCGGCGCTGGCCAGGGTCCGCCCGTCGGCGCTGAACGCGACCGCGCTGACCGCGTCGGTGTGCCCGGTCAGCGGCGCGCCCAGCGGTTCCGGCCGGTCCGGGCGGTGCACGTCCCAGAGCCGGACGGTCTTGTCGCCGCCGGCCGTGGCCAGGGTCCGCCCGTCCGGGCTGAACGCCGCCGACCACACCGGCCCGTCGTGGCCGGTCAGCGCCGGCCCGAGCGCGGCCGGCGCGGCCGGGTCGGTGACGTCCCAGAGCCGGATCGTGCTGTCGAAGCTGGCGGTGGCGAGGGTGTGCCGGTCCGGGCTGAACGCGACAGTCGTGACGTATCCCGCGTGCCCGGTCTCGATCACGCCCAGCGGCCGGGGGTGCACCGGGTCGCGGATGTCCCAGAGTTGGACGGTCTCCTCGTTCTGGGTGGCCAGGACCGTCCCGTCGGCGCTGAACGCGACCTGGCCACCCGCGTGCACGGTCAGCGGCGTGCCGACACGCTGCGGGCGGCTCGGATCCCGTACGTCCCAGAGGGTGGCTTTTTGATCTGTGCTGCCCATGGCGAGCAGGTTGCCGTCGGGGCTGAAGGCGACCCCGGAGACGCTCCCGCCGGCGGTGAGCGGCGGCCCGGCCGCGACCGGGTGGTCGGGATCGCGGACGTCCCAGAGCCGCGCCGTGCCGTCCGCGCCCGCGGTGGCCAGCAGCTGCCCGTCCGGGCGGTAGGTCGTGGCCGTCACCCGGGCGCTGTGCCCGATCAGGATCCGGGCCGGCACGGTCCAGAGCCGGACGGTGCCGTCGTCGCTGCCGGTCGCCAGGCTCGCCCCGTCGGGGCTGAACGCCACCGCGTAGACGATCCCGGACCGGGCGGCGAGCGGCTGGCCCATCGGCTGCGGCCGGCCCGGGTCGTTGACCGTCCACAGGCGGGCCGTGCCGTCGCTGCTGCCGGAGGCCAGCACCCGGCCGCCGGGGCTGAACGCGACCGACCACACCGGCCCGTCGTGCCCGGTCAGGCTCTGCGGCAGGGCGACCGGCCGGGCCGGGTCGGCCACGTTCCACAGCCGGATCGTCCGGTCCTCGCTGCCGCTGGCCAGGGTGCGGCCGTCCGGGCTGAACGCCACCGAGTGGATCGTGTCCGCGTGTCCCACCAGCGGGGAGCCGGCCGGGCGGGCGTGTGCCGGGTCGCCGACGTTCCACAGCCGGACGGTCCGGTCGTCGCTGCCGCTGGCCAGGGTCCGCCCGTCCGGGCTGAACGCCACCGCGCGTACCGCCGCGGTGTGCCCGGCCAGGGCCGGCAGCCGGACCGGCCGGCCGGGGTCGTGCAGGTCCCAGAGCCCGACCGTGTGGTCCTGGTCGGCGGCGGCCAGGGTCCGGCTGTCCGGGCTGAACGCGATCAGGTAGATCGTGCCGCCGGCGCCGTCGAGCGTGCCCAGCGCCCTCGGGTGGGCCGGGTCCCGCACGTCCCAGAGCCGGATCGTCGTGTCGTCCCCGGCGGTGGCCAGGGTCCGGCCGTCCGGGCTGAACACCGCCGAGGTCACCCAGCTGGTGTGGCCGCGAAGGGGCTCGCCGAGGGGCTTCGGGTGGCCGCGGTCCCGGACGTCCCACAGCCGGACGGTGCGGTCGAAACCGGTGCTGGCCAGCGTACGACCGTCGGGGCTGAAGGACGTCAGGTACACCGCGCCGCTGTGCCCGGACAGCGGCATGGCCAGCGGAGCGTCCTGCGTCGACAGCAACCTGGCCTGCGCCCGGCCGTCGTCCGGGCGCGACTGGTCGGCGGCCAGCGCCAGCTGCGCGGACAGCGACGGGTCGGGCTGCTGCATCCGGTCGGTCTGCGCGAGCAACTGCTCGAACAGCGCGTCGTCCCGCTGGTCGATCGCCACCGCGGCGGCGCCGACCGCGAGCAGGGCGAAGGCCGAGATGGCGGCGATCACCGCGCGCCGGATCCACCCGGTCCGCCGCCACTGCCGCCCGGACCGGGTGACGAAGTCGCGGGCGACCGCGGTCAGGCCCCCGAGCCCCTCGCCGCGCACCCACTGCCGGGCCGCCTCCAGGCGCATGCCCCGGTACAGCAGCGAGGCGTCCCGGCCCTCGTCGTGCCAGACCGCGGCGTCCTCCTCCAGCCGCTGCCGGACCAGGTTGCCGGCGCGGTCCTGTTCGATCCAGTCGCGCAGCCGGGGCCACGCGTACAGCAGGGCCTCGTGGGTCAGCTCGACGGCGTCCGCGTCCAGCGTCACCAGGCGGGCCTTGGCCAGGACCTCCAGCGCGGCGGCGGCCGCCGCGCCGTCCCCGGCCGACTCGACGAGTTCGTCCCGGGTCGCCCGCCGGCGCGTGTCGCGGGTGTCCTTGCCGACCCGGACCAGGCGCAGGAGCATGCGGCGCGCGGCCGCCTGCCCGGCCGGTGACAGGTCGGCCCAGGCCTGC
Organism: Actinoplanes sp. L3-i22; assembly: GCF_019704555.1. Lineage (NCBI taxonomy): Bacteria > Bacillati > Actinomycetota > Actinomycetes > Micromonosporales > Micromonosporaceae > Actinoplanes > Actinoplanes sp. L3-i22. Next base: position 3,548,972 of record NZ_AP024745.1, on the reverse strand, counting down.
TCGGCGGTCGTGGCGACGGCGCCCTGGATCCCGCCCGCGTCCCGGTACCCGGCCACGGTCAGCCGGCCGCCCTCGCGTCGCTGCCAGGTCGCGAGCAGCGAATGCGACAGCAGCGGGAGGGCGCCGGCGTCGTACGTGGCCTCGGCCTGTTCCCCGGTGATCGAGAGATCCCGCAGGATCAGCTCGGGGAGGCCGGCCTCCACCTGCAGACCGGCCGCGCCGGCCGGCTCGAGAACGGCCTCGCGGAGCTCGGCCGGGGCCATCGGCCCCAGGACCATCTGCCGATGCTGAAGAGCCGATGACAGTACGGGATGGTCCAGGCACCGGGCGTAGAAATCCGCCCGCACCCCGAGCACCACCAGCGTGTCCCCGGTGGACGCCACACCCAGGGCGGTGATGAACAACCGCCGGAGCCGCTCGTCCTCGCAGAGGGTGAACACCTCCTCGAACTGGTCGACCACCAGCACCGTGCGGCCCTCGGCGCCACCGGCCCGGCGTCCGAAGGCGGCGATCGCCTCGGCGAGCCGATCGGCCGTCGGCCCCTCGGCCAGCGCCGCGACCTCCGGCATGTGCCGCGCCAGCTCGGCCGGCGGATCGGCGCCCGGGGTCAGCACCACGACCGGCCACCCGCTCGACCCCGGCAGCGGGAGCCGGCCACCCAGGACGGAGGCGCCCAGACCGGCCTGCAGCAGCGAGGACTTGCCCGCGCCGGACGGACCGACCAGCATCACCAGGCCCCCGGACCCGGCGGCGTCGGTGATCCGTTCCAGCAGGGCCGTCGTGCTGCGCTCCCGGCCGAAGAACCACGCGGCGTCCTCCTCGCGGAAGGCGGCGAGCCCACGGTACGGGCAGACGTCGGATTCGGGGACGGAGGCCGGGCTGGCCAGCGCGTCCTCCCACCGGGACTGCCAGTCCCGGATGTCGTAGAGGCTCTCGACGACGGGCTGCGGCCGCTTCTTGCGCGCCTCGCCGATGAGGATCCGCAGCACGGCCGAGAGCGGCGTGAACCGGGCGGGGACGTTGGTGCCGCGCCGCCAGTCGCTGACCCGCTGCACCGACACCCGGATCGGCCGGCCCTGATCGTCCAGGAATCGCGCGCGGGTGACGGAGGCGACCACCCGGGCCAGCGTCGGATTTCCGGCCTGCGCGTACAGCAGCGCGAAGCGCTCGGCGAAGGCCGCCCGCGGCTCGGGGTCCGGCTGCGTCCCGCCCATGACCCCCCTCTGTCGCTGACGGATCCGCCCGGTCCGGATCCGGACCGGAAAACCGGGAACCCTCGATCGAGCAGCGATGATACAGACCGGACGACACCGGACATGGCGGACGGTCGCCGCCCTGCGGCATTCTTCGTGATCGTTCGCCGGAACGGCACGCCGCGACCGGATGGCCGCATTGACAACGGGGGCGGTCCATCCCGAACGGATGCCGGGTTCCGTGCGACTGCCCCTCCACAACCGATTATCGATGAACACCGTGTACTCTGGTGCCCGGACCGGCGTCTCCCCCCGTGGACGCCGGTCCTTTTACATGCGCCGGCGCGTGACCCGACCGCTGCCGGCCATCGGCCACACGTCGTGATCGGACACTGAGCGAACACGCCGCGTACGGCCACCCGCCGCCCGAGGTTCGCCGTTCGGCCGACCGGACTGACAGCTAAGAAGGTCGATCGGACCGTGCGGCCGTGCCGGGCTGACCGGCCGCGCCCCGGAGGTCGTCCGGTCAGCCGTTTCCGTCCACTTTGCACGTTGGTAACTTGCCGTCGAGTTGGTAACTCATATCGACGGAGGCGGCCCCGATGAGTGATCAAACTACGGTTGATCTAGTACGTTTCCGACTTTCCGACGGGGAGTCCGTGATCGTCGAGGTGGACGATCGCGACGCGGGTGCGGTCCGGGTCGGCGGGCGTCATCAGATGCGCGAGGCCCAGCAGATCCTCGACGAGAACCTGGTCCGGATCCGGGACGCCACCCGGACCGTGCTGGCGACGCTGCGGTCCGGCACCCAGCCGGACGAGATCAAGCTGGTGTTCGGGATCAAGTTCAACGCCGAGGCCGGGGCGGTCATCGCCCGGACCGGCGTCGAGGCCAACATCGGCGTCGAGATGGTCTGGAAGCAGGGCTCTCGATGACCTCGCCGGACGCGTCCTGGCGTCTGGTCGTCGAAAACGCCGGCTGCGGTTTCGCGGTCACCCCGACTCAGGGCCTGACCTGCGCGCACGTGGTCGGGACCGAGCCGACCTGCGTGGTGAGGTCGCTCGGCGAGCGCAAGGTGCGGGTCAGCTCGGCCTACGACCCCGGCGACCCCGGCACCCGGGCCGACATCGCGGTCATCGACATCACCGGGCACACCGGCGCGCTGGCCCCGATGGGCCCGCCGTCCGCTCCCCGGATCGGCAGCACGGTGCGCCTGCTCGGCCTGCCGTTGCGGGCGGGCGACGACTTCGGCCGGTGGGCCCGCGCCCGGGTGGCCGGCGCCGACCCGACCGGGCGATGGGTGCAGATGGACCCGCTCGACGCGCACACCAGCCCGATCGACCCGGGGTTCAGCGGGGGCGCGGTGGTCGAGGAGGAGACCGGCCGGGTGATCGGCATGGTCGTCGCGTCGCTGCCGGGGACGGCGGCCTGGCTGATCCCGCTGAGCACCGTCATCGACCACGAACCGTGGGTGGCCGCGGTGACCGGCGACCCGCTGCGAACCGATCCGGACTTCCTCCGGTTCCTCGATCAGCTGCGGGCCGGCCGGTACGCGGAGGCGCTCGACACGCTCCGCGGCGTCGAGGTCCGCCACGGCACGGCCTCGGACACCTACTACTACTGGGCGCTCACGATGCTCGGCGGTCGCCGTCCGGCACAGCACTCGGCCGTCGTCGTCGAAGCGGTTGAACGGGTCCTGAACGCGGCCCTGCGGCGCGATCCGCGCTCGCCGCACGCCAAGGCGCTGCTCGCGCTGCTGTTCGAGGACTACTACGTCCGCGGCCACGTACCCGGCCCACGGCCCGACCTGACCGGCGTCGGCCAGGTCGACACCGCCCACGCCGACGAGATCCGACGGCACGTACCCGCGCAGGAATGCCGGGTCTGGCAACTTCTCCACCGGTACTAGGGAACGAGGACCAATATGTACCCCCAGCAGCTGACCGCCCGCGCCGAGCGGGTCGACAAGTACTTCGTCCGCGTTCCGCAGCCGCCCGACTACACCAAGCCCGGGATCCTCGCCGTCGGTGGCGGGGTGCTGGTCCTGATCGGGATCATCACGGCCAGTGCCGGCAACGCCGGCAGCGGCGCCTGCCTCGGCCTGGTCATGCTCATCGCCGGCGGCGTGGCCGGGTTCCGCGGCGCCCGCGACCTGATCAACCGGCGCAACGCGTACAACGAGGCGATGGCCCGCGCGTACCCCCGCGCCACCGACGAGGAGATGGACGGCTACCTCACCGAGGGCACCAACCTGGCGGTGGGGAACGCCCACCGCCAGCTGAAGATCAACCCCAGCGGCGAGCTCACCATCCAGCGGGGCGTGAACCTGCTGGTCTTCTCCGGCTTCCCGGCCTCGGCGAACGGCTTCAACCTGCGGTTCGCGATCGGCGACGACAACGCGGTCCGGGCCTCGCATTACAAGATCCTCGTGGTGTTCGCGACGAACTACCGCTTCTCGACGTACGAGTGCATCTGGGAGATGAGCACCGGGGCGACCATCGCCGACGGCACCAAGGAGTACCACCTGCAGGACGTCGGCGGCCTGGAGACGGAGAGCAACCGGATCAGCTTCCCGCTGCACCGGACCGGCCTGACCGAGGAGGGCTCCGAGGACGACAAACCGGTGGAGTTCACCCAGCGGCAGTTGCTGCGCCTGATGGTCTCCGGCCAGCCGGCCATCGAGATGGTCATGGGCATCTCCGGCGACGCCCGGTTCCGGATCGCCAACGGGCAGCCGCCGGAGTTCCCCGCCCCCGAGGACATGATCCACCAGCTGCGGCAGTACCTGCGCGACCACAAACGTCCCCAGCAGCAGCAGTACCTGCCGCCCACGGGCGGCGCCGGCCTGGGCAGCGTCCCTCCGGAGCCGCTCGGGATGTGAGCGCGCCGCCGATCCCCGAGGTTGTCGTACCGGTGTGGCAGGGTGAACGCGTGACTCGACCACTGCTGGCCGTCGACGCCCCGAGCTTGTACTTCCGGGCGTTTCACGGCATCCCGGAGAAGGCGGCGCAGACCGAGGCCGGTGAGCCGGTCAACGCGATCCGCGGGTTCCTCGACATGATCGCGCAGCTGGTGCGGACCAGGCGGCCCGACCGCCTGGTCTGCGCGCTGGACGCGGACTGGCGACCGGCCTGGCGGGTCGAGCTGGTGCCGACGTACAAGGCGCACCGGGTCGCGCACGGTGCGGTCGAGGAGGTGCCGGCCTCGCTCGAGCGGCAGGTGCCGATCCTGCTCGAGGTGCTCGCCGCGGTCGGCATCCCGGCCTTCGGCGTGCCGGGCTTCGAGGCGGACGACGTGCTCGGCACGCTCGCGGCGACCCAGCCCGCGCCGGTCGAGGTCGTCTCGGGCGACCGTGACCTGTTCCAGCTGGTCGACGACGAACGCCGGACCCGGCTGCTCTACTGCGGGCGCGGCGTGGCGAAGCTGGAGGATGCCGACGAGGCCCTGGTGCAGGCGAAGTACGGGGTGGCCGCGCGGCACTACGCGGACTTCGCGGCGATGCGCGGCGACGCCAGCGACGGCCTGCCCGGCGTGGCCGGGGTCGGGGAGAAGACCGCCGCCCGGCTGATCGAGCGGTACGGCGGGATCGCCGAGATCATGGCCGCGCTCGACGACCCGGCGTCGGGGTTCGCGCCGGGCGTGCGCACCAAGCTCGAAGCCGGCCGGGAGTATCTGTCGCGGGCGCTGCCGGTGTGCCTGGTCGCGCTGGACGTGAAGCTGCCCGACTTCGACCCGGCCCTGCCGACGGCGCCCCGCGACCCGGACGCGCTGCTGGCCCTGGCCGAGCGCTGGAACCTGGCCGGCTCGGCCCGGCGCCTGGTCGACGCCCTGGCGGGCTGACGCTCCCGGCGGGCTGACGCTCCCGGCGGGCTGACGCACAGGCCCAGGCCGGGCTGAGGCGGGCCGGCTCACACGGGGCCGGCTCACCCGCGGCCGGCTCACCCGCGGGCCGGCAGGTCGACGTGGCGGCGGGCTGACCAGGGACGACCGCCTGGACGATCTCGGCAGAGCGCACCTTTCTCCCAGGGGCGCCCCCCGAGGTCAGTATGGCGGCAAAGTTCAAGATCATGCCGGCGGCCTGTGGACAACCCGCCAGTGTGGACAACCGGAGTGGATCACCCCCGGGTGGGCAACATAGATCCGTAAACACTGAACGGGTCGCGATCGTCATCGGCGGCGGCTCCGGGCCGGGCTGCCGGGAGCTGCCCCTCGGGCTCACCCGAGCAGGGTTCGTCGTCGCGGCGCCGCGGGTCCGAGTAGCTCGAAAGTGAACCAACCGTGAATGAGTCCCGCTGAATTGTTAGAACCGGGCAGCAACGGGCATGAACCAGACCGGGTGCTCAAACCCAAACACATCCCTACAAAAGATGTGAAAAGCACGAGCAACCGATGATGGGAGAACCCTCCGTGATCACGCAGGAGCACATTCACACGCTGCAGGGCCGGGAAGTCCACGACCGGGACGGCCACAAGATCGGTACGGCCGGGCAGGTGTGGACCGACGCCGCCGGGATGCCCACCTGGGTGAGCGTGAAGACCGGACTCTTCGGGCTGAACGAGTCGCTGGTTCCGCTGCAGGACGCGGATCTGGCCGAGGATCGCCTGGTGGTGCCGTTCGACAAGGCGACGGTCAAGGACGCGCCGAACGTGGACGCCGAGAACGACGAACCGCTGTCGCAGGCCGAGGTGGCCCAGCTCTACTCCTACTACGGCGTGCAGCCGCACGACAGCTACCAGTCGTATCAGGCCGGCGCGGCGGCGAGCAACGAGTACTACGCGGGCGGCGAGTCCGGCTACGGCCGCGGCGCCGACCACAGCCGCGACGCCGACTTCGCCCGCGGCTCCGACAGCGCCGGTGAGACCAGCGGCGTCATCGGCGCCAAGCATGACGACACCCACTACGAGACGCGCGGCACCGACTACGAGGCCGGCGCCGGCCAGGGCAACGGCCGCTACCCGACCTCCTACGCCGACGAGCGGGTCACCCGGCCCGAGGAGCGCTCCGACCGGCCCGGCCTGCGCCGCTACGTGACGACCGAGCAGGAGCGGATCGACATCCCGGCCCCCCGCGAGGACCGCACCGAGGACGGCCGCCTCGGCTGACCCACCACCACGTGAAAGCCCTGGCCGCTGCGAACGGCCAGGGCTTTTTCACGACAAAACCGATTTATTCGGTACGAGGTCAAGCGCGCCCGCCAAGCAGAAACACCGTTCCTCAGCGTATTGGCCATAGTTGGTCAATGCGTTGGTCCCGACCGGGGGGGTCGGGGGCCTCGCGAGCGGTCTTCGAGGCCGGGGAACGCCGGGGTCTCTGGTCGGGGCCGGGCGCGTCTTGTCCACGGGTGTGGTGCGTGCCGTCTCGACCAGCCCGAACTGTTGTTCCCTCGCGCCCGTGGTGTGGGGTGCGGCCTGGCCGGTAGTTTCCCGGGCACGATCCGCTGGTCGTGTCCGGGTGACACCTGACCGTCGCCGCGCCGTGAAGCCGTGGGCACGTCGTGCGATCACCACCGCCGCGGCATGATGCCGGGTCGCGGTGGGAATCCTCGTTGTCAGAGCGGGCTTCCAATGCTGGCCGCCCCACCTGGAGGTATAGGCCGGGTCGACAGCGATCACCGCGATCCCCGCGGTGGAGGCCATGCCGGCAAGGCGATCCCGGAACTGTGCGGTGGGGATCCCTGCGACCGTACGCCGGAACCGCTTACCCCGCGCACCGCGCCCCATGGTCTCCCGGCCGGTAGCACGGGCGTCGGCGAAGCCCAGGTTCTCGACCGCGATCGCCGGGCAGCCGTGCAGGTGCGCGAGGTGCAGGGCGTGGCTGATCCCGGCACGTAGCCGTCCGTCACGCTGTGAAGCCGGGCCGGAAAGGTCGAGCGGGATGGTGATCGGGGTGCCGACCGGGTTGCCGTGCGCGTCGATGACGTGCGCGGCGAGGTGGTCGGCGTTCAGGTCGATGCCCAGTAGTCTGCCGCCGGCGAGCGCGTCCAGGCCGGGCGTGTAGGCCGGGGCTGTCCAGGATGCATCCAGGTACCAGCGGCCCCGCACCGCATCGAAGCAGATGTCGTAGCGCACCGACTGGTCGGCGGTGACCCGGTCGGCCCACTGCCCGGCCCGATGCGTGAACGCGACCGGCTCGGCAAGGCGGTATCTGCCGCGTCCGGCGTTCGCCAGATGCTTGAGCTGGGACGGGAGTGCGATTGACACGATGCCGCCGGGCGTGACGGTGATGGTGTAGTTGCCGTGCGGGGCGCCGGTCTCGCCGTCGGCGGTCAGGAACATGCGGGCCGCGTCCCACCGGGCCCGCCACTGCGCCTGGGTGAGCCCGGCGCTGCCGAGCCGGTGGCGGGTCTTGGCCAGCCGCCGTCCGCCCGCAACGATCGCCGGGCGACCGGCGGCCAGCCGGTTTTGTGCTGCGGTCTGGCGGGCAGCGAGGACTTGGCGGCGCTGTTGCTTGGCGGCCCGCTCGCGGCGGCTGGCATAACCGGATGTCCGGCCGGCCCGGCCGCCGACCGGGGCGCCGATCCGCGCGTCCAAGGTAATCAGGGCCTGACCCAGGCTCGACACGTCAGCTCTGAGAGCCCGCATCCCGAGCTGGTACTGGTCTTCGGCGGCCCGGGTGATCGAGCCGGCCCACCGGGAGGTCGTCACCGCGGTCAACTCCCGCTTACGCCGCGCGCGCTGGGTGTCCTTGCCGGACACATTGCCGAGCCGGACCCGGACGGCCAGATCAGCCCGATACAGCCCACCCAAAAAGGTTGCGACCTGTGTCAGGACAGCAGCCTCCCCGGTGCTGGGCCGCAGCCTCGTCCGAATGCGGGTGCCCGCAGGCGCGGCGACAACGAACGACGCCGCGATCGGCCGCAACGCCTTCCTCCGCCGCCTCGTTGCCACCCGGCGAATAGTACATCCGTTCGACGGCGGCCAACAATGACCAACAACCTGGTCAGCAGTTTGGGAACCCGAGCAGCGCCCGTCGAGCAAATACCAGCCAAGTGACACGCCCGAGCTCAGCAAACCCCCCGAGCCATCAGGCACACCGCGAGCAGATGCACCGAAGCCCACGACGCCACCCGCCAGTCCACCACCGGCCCCGGCACCCACCCCCGAGCCCCGGCCGCATCAGCCACCCCGTCCGCGTAAGCGGCCAGATTCACCGGCGTCACCGCGCCGATCGCCACCCTGATCCGCGCGGCATGCCGGTCGGCGAGCGCCACCAGCCCCGGCGGCGGATCCACGGGCACGCCGAGCCGCCCGGCCCACTGGTCGAGGGCCAGGCACGCACTGTCGAGTAGATCCAACTCCATGGCGGTCCACGGTACAAAGCACCAGAACCGCCGACAACGGCCACGAACCACCACTGGCCGTTCGTCCGGCCGCCTCGGATCGTCCGGACGACCCCGGTCAGCGCCGGGCGAGGCGGCGTTCCCCGCCGGCCCCGGGCGCGTACGGCACCCCGTAGTGCGCGAACACCCGCGGCTCGTCGGCCGCCGCCAGTTCGCCGTCGAGGTCGATGGCCGGCGCGTCGCCGGCGAGCTTCTTGTCGTACCGCACCCGCACCGCGTCCGGTTTGACGGTCGCGCCGTCGAGCGGCACGAAGATCAGCCGGTGCCGGCCGATGAAGCCGACCCGCACGGTGATGAACGACGGCTCGTCGGTGGCGGTGTCGACGTACACCGCCTCGAGGTCGCCGATCTTGCCGCCGTCCGGGTCGATGACCTTCTGGCCTCGCCAGTCACGCAGATTCTCCGCCGGGAACATGCTGTGGCTGTGCCCGGCGGAGAATGCCACGAAACGCGGCGTGCGAAAGTCAGTTCCCGAGCGCGGCCGGCGACTCCGCGTCCGGGATCAGCAGGCGGGCGGCGCCCGACCCGTCGGCCGGCACGGCCCACACGTCCGACTCCCGGGTCCCCCGCCGCACCCCGTACATCACTGTCCGGTCGTCGAACCAGGCCGCCTGATCGTCGACGCTGCGCGTCTCGGCGAGCGGGGTCCGCCGCATGGTCGCCAGGTCGAGCACGGTCAGCCGCCAGCCCTTGGCCGGGTTCCCGCCGATCGCCTCCTTGAAGGCGATCCGGGTCCGGTCCGGTGACAGCGACGGGCACTCCACGTTCTCGGCGAGCGTCCGCACGGTCTGCGCCCCGATGTCCCCGCTGACCAGATAGCGTTTCCCGGCCGTCGACATGGTCGCGTAGAAGTGCTGGTCGTCCAGGAACGTGACGCCCCAGAAGTTGAGGTCCACCGCCCGGTAGGGGCGCCCGTCCCGGGTCACCGAGAACAGCTCGAGCGAGTCGACCGTCTCCCCGGTGGCAAAGTTGATCATGCCGGCCCGGGTGGAGAACTTCCCCCCGTTGTACGAGTCGCCGGTCACGAACACCGTCCAGGCCAGCACGTTCCCGCTCGGCGACACCCGCGCCCGGTTCGGCACCCCGACCACCGGATAGGTCTCCCCGACCCGCAGCGACGCGTCCAGCACGGCCAGCTGGTAGGTGGCGAGCGGGCCGTCCGGCCGCAGGCAGATGCCCCGGCCGGCGGCCGCGTAGACCCGCACGCAGTCGAGCGCGGACAGCGCCCGCGGCCCGCCGGGCGCCGTCCGGGTCACGGTGCCGACCCGGCCGTAGCCGGCGGGCGCCGTGCTCCGGAACAGCACCCGGTCGCCCGGCCCGGCGTCCACCGCGGAGGCGGCCGCGGCCGGCGCGTCCCCCCGGTGCCCGGCGATCACCACGTAGGCCACCGCCCCGCCGATCAGCACCACCGAGACCAGCGCCGCGAGCAGCAGCCGCCGGCGCAGGGACAGGTCAGTGGACACCGGCACCCCCCGACGGCACGACGTTGCGGGCACCCCGCAGCAGGACGGCGGAGACCGGCAGCGCCAGGACCGCAACGAGGGCGAACGCGTGGATCGCCCCGCTCGCGTCCCACCACTGCCAGGCGAGACCGAAGAGCACCGAGGAGACCAGGTAGGCGAGCGCCTGGCCGGTCTGCACCAGGGCGAGACCGGTGGTCCGCAGCTCGGCGGGGAGCAACGGCCCGGCGAGCGCCATCAGCACGCCGTCGGTGGCCGCGTAGTAGACGCCGTACAGCAGAAGAACGAGGCTGACCGCGAGCGGACCCGCCCAGCCGGACCCGAGCAGCAGGTAGATGATCAGGAGGGCGGCGTAGCCGCCGACGACGACCGGGGCCCGGCCGAGCCGATCGGCGAGGTTGCCCAGCGGCACGGCGAGCAGCAGGTAGGCCAGGCTGGTGCCCACCGCGAGCAGCGGGAACCACCCGGTGGCGAGGTCCTCCCGGCGCTGGATCACCAGGTAGACGAAGCCGTCGCCGATGGTGCTCAGGCCGAGCAGCACCGCGCCGAGCAGCAGCATCCGGATCGGCCGCCGGCGCAGCAGCGCGAACGCCGCGCCCAGGCTGACCGTGCCGGACGCCGGGCGCGGCGCCCGGTGGTCGCGGACGAACAGCACGAGGACGAGCACGCCGATCAGCGCGACGCAGCCGCTGACCACGAAGACCGCGTCGTAGGCCTGGCCGGACGCGGCGAGCACGGCCAGCGCGACGAGCGGGCCGGCGAACGCGCCCGCGGTGTCCATCGCCCGGTGCACACCGAACGCCCGCCCGAGCTGCCCGTCCGGGGTGGCGAGGGTGATCAGGGCGTCGCGGGGCGCGGTGCGCAGCCCCTTGCCGGCCCGGTCGGCGATGATCGCGGCGCTCAGCCAGGGCACCGAGGTGCCGGCCGCGAGCAGGCCGAACTTCATCAGCGCGGAGAGTCCGTAGCCGATCCCGGCGACCGTCTTGCGGCGCCGCGCCCGGTCGGCGACGTAGCCGCCGACCAGGCGCAGCAGTGCGGTCGCCCCGGTGTAGAGGCCGTCGATCAGCCCGTAGACGGCGGGGCTGAGCCCCAGTCCGGCGACCAGGTACAGCGGCAGGATAGCCGAGACCATCTCGCTGGACACGTCGGTGATCAGGCTGACCGTGCCGAGGGCGAGGACCGTGCCGGCGACCCGCTTGGTGCGGTCGGCGCGCCCCGCGACCGGCCGTTCCACCGAGGCTAGATACATGCGGTTACTGCCAGACGTCCGTGATCGGCGAGACGCTCGCGGCGCCGCCCAGCGCGGCGAGCCCGTACGCGGACTCGATGGTGCGCAGCACGGTGTAGTGCGTGATCTTCTCGGTGTAGGAGCCGGTCTTGACGTTCGCGCCGACGAACGCGGTCCAGATGTGGTTCAGCGAGAGCGAGTTGTCCTCGTCGAACGTCACGATCAGCAGGCTGTTGTGGGTCTTGGCCCACTGGGCGTACCCGTCGAGGTTGTTCTTGAGCCAGGTGTTGCCGGTGCCGACCGAGCAGTCGTGCATGTCGTTGCACATGTCCGGGGTCACGAACGAGACCGTCGGCAGCTTGGTGTAGTCGGTGGGGAACGTGCTGTACCGGACGTTGCCGGCGGCGGGCACGGTGCTGAAGTCGACCCAGCTGTTGTGCTTGCGCCGGTAGGTGCCGCTGGAGCAGCCGGTGTAGCCGTCCGACGGCATCGCCTCGGAGTAGCCCTTGAACGTCCTACCGGCCGAGATCAGCTGGGCGCCGAGGTTGCCGGTGGTGAACGTCTTGGGGCAGTCGTCGTTGGTCACGCCCTGGGTCGCGCCGGAGAACAGGGCGATGTAGTTGGGCTGGCTGGGGTGGGTGATCGCGTACGACTGGGTGAACTTCGCGCCCTGTGCCGCCAGCGACGTGAAGTACGCCGCCGAGGACGCGGTGATCTGCGAGGACGCCTTGTTCTCGAACATCACCAGCACGATGTGGTCGAAGGCGGGCACGCTGGTCGCGGCCTGGGCCTGGGAGGACGCGGCGGTGAGGCCGGCGCCGAGGAGAGCGAGGGACGCGAGCACAGTCCCGATACGCCTGATGGACGACATACCGACCATCCTCGCCAAGATCATCGACGAGTTTCGACACGATACGTGGCCGAAAGGTTAAGTAACGACGTACGTCTATTGATTGCCAACCGGGTGCGACCCCGCCCCCGGCCCTCAGGTCCGCGCCGGACTGCCCGATATCGCGTTCGTCGGAACCAAACACACGAACGGAGTACGCATGACGACGCGGACCGCTCGCGCGTGCTTCGGCGCCTGGTCCCTGGCGCTGGTCACCCTGTACTACGCGTTCCCCGGAGCGCATCTGTACACGTGGGCCCTGCTCGGGTACTCGTCCGCCGTCGCGGTCCTCGTCGGGGTGCGGCTCTACCGGCCGGCCCAGCGGCTGCCCTGGTATCTCACCAGCGCCGCCCTGGCCTGCTTCACCACCGGCGACAGCTGGTACAACCTGATCCTGGCGCTCGGCCGGCAGCCCGGCTTCCCGGGCCTCGCCGACCTGTTCTACCTGCTCGTCTACCCGCTGCTGACCGGCGCGTTCCCGCTGTTCATCCGGGCCCGCTCGGGCCGCGGGGACAACCGGGCCGCGCTGCTCGACGCGCTGGTCCCGACGGTCGGGATGGGCCTGCTCGCCTGGGTCTACTGGATCGCCCCGTTCACCCGGGCGGCCGACCTGTCGGTGCTGGAGAAGGTCGTCTCGATCGGCTACCCGCTCGGCGACGTGCTGGTGCTCGCGATGATCCTGCGGATGGTGACCGCGATCGGCAAGCGGCCCAAGGCGCTGTCCAGCATCGGCCTGGCCATGGTCGGCCTGCTCGTCTCGGACGTCTTCTACGGCCAGTCCCAGCTGCGCAGCGACTGGACGCTGGGCGGCCCGGTCGACCTCGGCTGGATCGTCTTCTACACCACGATGGGCTACACCGCGCTGCGCCCGGCGATGGCCCAGCTGACCGAGCCGGCCGAGCGCTCCCGCGCGATCATCGGCCAGTCCCGGCTGATCTGGCTGGCCGCGGCCGCGCTGATCGCCCCGGCGGTGCTCTGCCTGGAGTACATCCAGGGCCGGCCGGCCGAGATCGCCCGCGGCGGCATCGTCGACGCCCCGGTCATCGCGGCCGCCGCCGCCGTCATGTTCGTCCTGGTCCTGGCCCGGGTCGCGGATCTCGCCCTGTCCCAGCGGCAGGCCGGCGCCCGGGAGCGGGCGCTGCGCGAGGCCGGCACCCTGCTGTTCGCGGCGAACACCGAGGACGAGGTGAAGAACGCCGTCCACGACGCGATCGTGCGCCTGATGCCGGTCGGCACGCCGTACTACCTGCAGCTGAGCCCGCCGCTGGCGGGTGCCCCCGAGCTGGCCGTGCACTGGCGGACCGCCGCGGAGCTGCCCGGTGGCGCCGGCGGCTTCCCGCTGGCCCTGTTCGTCACCCAGCCGCTGCCCGGTCACCGGCAGGGCCAGACCGTGCTGGGCGCGGCCGAGGACGTGCTGCACGCCGTACGCCCGTCGCTGCAGACCCTGGCCGCGCAGGTCGCGGTGGTGCTGGAGCGGATCTCGCTGACCGCGGAGATCAACCAGCGGGACAGCGAGGCGTACTTCCGCACCCTGATCCAGAGCACCGCGGACGTCATCCTGATCATCGGCGACGACGACACCATCCGGTACGCCAGCCCGTCCGCGGACAAGCTGTTCGGCGGCCCGGTCGAGGTCGACACGCCGCTGTCGCTGCTGGTCGCGCCGGAGGGCCAGGACGCGCTGCGGGACACCCTGGCCCGGGTCCGGCACACCCAGGGCGAGCTGGACGGCGTCGAGCTGACCGCGCAGGGCGCCGGCCGGCGCACCATGCTGGTCGAGTGCGACCTGCGCGACCTGCGCGACGACCAGAGCGTGGCCGGGCTGGTCGTCACCATGCGCGACGTCACCGAGCAGCGCCGCCTCGAGGACGACCTGACCCACCAGGCGTTCCACGACTCACTGACCGGGCTCGCCAACCGGGTGCTCTTCCGCAACCGGCTCGAGCAGGCCTTCATCGTCGCCCAGCGGGACGCCGCGACGCTCGGTGTGCTCTTCGTCGACCTGGACGACTTCAAGGAGGTCAACGACACGCTCGGGCACGCCGTCGGCGACCAGCTGCTGCTCGCCGTGGCCCACCGGATCTCCTCGATCATCGGGGCCGGCAGCACCGCGGCCCGGATGGGCGGCGACGAGTTCGCCATCCTGGTCGAGCAGAGCAACAGCGCGGACGCCACCGAGGACCTCGCGGCCCGGATCGTCGCCGAGCTGGCCACCCCGCTGGAGGTGCCGGACGGCGAGGGCGGCCTGCACATGGTCAGCGGCAAGGTCAGCGTCGGCATCGCGATCAACCGCGACGCGGACAACGCCACCGAGCTGCTGCGCCACGCCGACCTGGCGCTCTACCTGGCCAAGGGGATGGGCAAGGGCGGCTGGCAGCGCTACCAGAGCGACCTGGCGCACTCCATGGTGCAGCGGCTGGAGCTGCGCACCCAGTTGCACGAGGCGATCGAGGACGAGCAGTTCATGCTGCAGTTCCAGCCGATCGTCGAGCTCGCCGACCAGCGGGTCACCGGCGTCGAGGCGCTGGTCCGCTGGCAGCACCCGACCCGCGGGCTGCTCGGCCCGTTCCACTTCGTGGAGGCCGCCGAGGAGAACGGCGCGATCGTCGGCATCGGCAGCTGGGTGCTGGGCGAGGCGCTGCGGCAGATCGCCGCGTGGAAGGCGCAGGACCCGGAGACCACGCTGCGCTACGTCAGCGTGAACGTGTCGCCGCTGCAGTTCCGCGCGGCCGACTTCGTGGCGCAGGTGCGCGAGGCACTGGAGGCGGCCGGGGCCCGGCCGGAGTGGCTGCTGCTGGAGATCACCGAGAGCCTGGTCCTCAAGGACGCCGACAAGGTGGTCCAGGATCTGCGCGCGTTGCGCGCCATGGGGGTCCGGGTGGCGATCGACGATTTCGGTACGGGGTACTCGTCGCTCAGCTACTTGCGGCAGATGCCGGTGGACGTGCTGAAGCTGGACAAGTCGTTCATCGACGACATTCTGACCAGCCGGCAGCAGCACGCGCTCGTCGACGCCATCGTCACGCTCGCCGGGAACCTGGACCTGGCCGTCGTCGCCGAGGGCATCGAGGAGGCCGGGCAGATGATCGCGCTGGACACCATGGGCTGCCACTACGGGCAGGGCTATCACTTCGCCAAGCCGCTGTGGCCGGCCGAGATCCCGGCGCTGACCACCTCGGCCCCGCGCGAGGCGGCCGCGCTCAGCGCCTGAGAGCTGAGCCTGCCGACCACGCAACGATCCACCTTACGTACGGGAAATCCGATTTGTTATTGACTGTCGGTTACCGAACACTCACTCACAGGGTGAGCGCCGCGGTTATCGACTGGCGCGACCGGCCGGGAGGGGGCAGGGTCACAGGGGTGCTGAACAACCCCGTGTGGGCCGCCCTCTCCGGGCCGCAGGCCGGCTATGCCGAGGCCGCCGGAGAAGCCGCCCGATATCTGCCCGACATCGCCCCGTTCTGCGCCGTGAGCGACCCGGCCGACCCGGCCGCCTGGCGCGACCTGGCCACGCTGACCGATCACGCGCTGCTCACCGGTCCCGCCCTCAGCCCGCCGGCCGGCTGGGTCGAGGAGTCCCGGATGAAGGGCGTGCAGATGGTCGGCACCGCGATGTCCGCGGTCGGCGACCCGGAGGCGATCCCGCTCACCGAGCACGACGTCCCCGAGATGCTGGAGCTGGTCGCCCGCGCGCAACCCGGCCCGTTCCGCAAACGCACCCTCGACCTCGGGCGCTACCTGGGCATCCGCGCCCGGAACGGCCGGCTGATCTCGATGGCCGGCGAGCGGTTCCGGATGCCCGGCTGGACCGAGGTCTCCGCGGTCTGCACCGACCCGGAGTTCCGCGGCCAGGGCCTCGGCGCCCGGCTCACCCTGGCCGTGTCGGCCGGCATCCTGGCCCGCGGCGAGCTGCCGTTCCTGCACGCGGTGCACGACAACGAGAACGCGATCCGCCTCTACGGCCGGCTCGGCTTCGACCACAACGCCGACGTGGTCTTCGCGTCGTTCCGCCACACCGGCGAGGCCGCCTAGAGCTGCCCGTGGTTCGGGGGCAGCACGTCGGCGAGCTCGTAGGCCGCCAGGTGGTGGTACTTCCAGTCCAGCGGGTCGTGGACGCTGTGCGTGCGGGCGTTGCGCCAGTGCCGGTCCAGGTCGTACTTCGCGGCGGCCGCGCTGGTCCCGCACATCTGGAACAGCTCCGACCCGGCCTCCACGGCGACCTCACTGCCGAAGGCCTTCGCGGCCGCGACGGCGAGTGAGCCCCGGGCCGCGGCCTCGGCGTCCGCCGGGGTCAGGGTCACTTCTTCGAGGGTACGGGCGGAGGAGTCGAGCAACGCCTCGGCCGCCCGCACCCGCGCCGCGAGCCGGCCGTACCGGTGCAGCACGTGCGGGTCCTCGGCGGCCGACGACGCGCCGGCCCGGACCGCCTCGGTGGACGGGCGGGCCTTCGTCCGCAGATAGCCGCGCGCGTCCGCCAGCGCCGCGCCGGCGATGCCCACCTCGATCGCCGCGTGGTAGAGCTGCGCCCGGGCGCCGAGCTGCTGCGGCCGCTCGTAGGCGTGCGCGTAGTCCAGGCGCAGCCCCGGCTCGACCGGCACCCCGGTGAAGGTGGCCGTGCCGCTGATCGTGGCCCGCTGCCCGATCACGTCCCAGTCGGTGTCGACGGCCACCCCGTCGGCGTCCCGGGCGACGAACGCGAGCACCAGCCGGCCGTCCTCGTCCAGGGCGCTGACCGCGATCCAGGCGCTGGTCAGCGCCCCGGTCGTGTAGTACTTCACCCCGTCCAGGCGACCGGCGCTGATCTTCGTACGCAAGTCCTGGGCATGTTTTCCGCCGCGCTCCGCGAGCGCGTTGCCGAACCGGCGGCCGGCCAGGACCTCGCCGAACAGGCGCTTGCGGGTCTCCGCGGAACCGTGCACCGCGAGCACGTCGACCAGCAGGAAGTGCGCCTGCGGGACCTGGGCGACGGACGGGTCGGCGGCCGCGACGACCCGGGCCACCTCGGCCAGCGTGCGCGGGCCGAGCCCGGGCCCGCCGTCGGCGGCCGGAACGGTGATCGCGAGCAGGCCGGAGGCGTCGAGCGCGGCGAGGGCCGCGGACGGGATCACCGTCGCGCCGTCGCGATCGCGCTGGATCGCACCGGGGGCGAGGTCCGCGGCGAGCCGGTGGGCGGCCGCGACGGCCTCGTCGTGCGTCTGTGGGGCGGGCATTCACCGATCGTAGGGCTCCGCCGTTCCTCAAGTGGCCCGCGGGCCGACCGATCAAACGCAGGTCATCGCGGGTCATCACGGCTCGTCACGGCTCGTCACGGCGGAGGAGGGGTCTTGCACGCCTGGAACAGACGTGTCCCACCGGTGCATCTCGCACTCGGGGTCCTCTATGTCACCGTGCTGGCCCTGTCCACCGGAACGCTGCGCGGCGGCTCGGTCTCCTACGAGCAGGTCGCCGAGGGCGCCCGGGTGGTGTTCGGGGTGATCGGCATGGTCGCCGCGATCCGCGCCGCCCGCGCCCCGGCCCTGCTCCCCCGGCTCCGGCAGGCGTGGCGGGCGGTCACCGTCAGCCTGGCCGTGCTGATCCTGTCCCCGCTGCTGGTCGCCGGCCTGCGGGCGGCCGGGATCGTGGCCGCCGACGACGTCACGCACGTCGCGTTCGTGGCGGCGCTGCTGGTCGCCCTGCAGCGCTTCCCGCTCGCGGCGACGAACAGCCGGGAGCGGTGGAAGGCGGCGCTGGACGCCGGAACGGTGCTGACCGGCGGCATGGTGCTGCTCTGGTACGTGTCGTTCGGCCCGTACGTCGACGCGCACGGCCTGTCCCTCGCCGTCGTCGTCGCCGCCGGCTTCTACCCGATCGTCGACCTGGCGCTGCTGTTCGTGGTGGCCCGGGCCATGCTGCGCGGCTCCGACCCGTCCGCGACCCGCCCGCTGCGGCTGCTCGCGGCCGGCACGCTGGTGCTGTTCGCCGGCGACGGGGTGCACGGCTACCTGCACGGGCACGGCCAGATCTCGATGCACTCGCCGTGGCAGTTCGTCTGCTGGATCACCACCGACGCCCTGCTCGCGGCGGCCGCCGCCGAACAGTGCCGGGCCATCTCGGCCGGCCGCCGGGAGGCGCGCGGCGACCTGGGCGCCAGCCGCCACCTGCCGCTGGCCGCGGTCGCCATGGCGCACGCGCTGATGCTGACCGCCGCGCTCCAGGAGGAGAACCTCTACCCGTGGGGCGGGCTGGCGATCGGCGCGACGGTGCTCAGCGCGCTCGTGCTGTGGCGCCAGATGCTGGTCCAGCGGGAGAGCGACGAGCGGGCGCTCACCGACGGGCTGACCGGGCTGGCCAACCGCTCGCGATTCCGGGCGACGTCGTACCGGAACCTGGCCCGCAACGCCCGGGCCGGGCGCTGGTCCGCGGTGCTGGTCATCGACATGAACGGGTTCAAGGAGGTCAACGACACCCTGGGCCACAAGTCCGGCGACCTGGTGCTGGTCGAGTTCGCCGAGGTGCTCAAGCAGTGCGTCCCCGCGCCGGGCCTGCCGTGCCGGATGGGCGGCGACGAGTTCTCCGTCGTGCTGACCGATCTGGATTACCCGGAGCAGGCCTACGACGTGGCCGGCCGGATCGCCGCGGCGATGGGCCCGGTCGCCATCGACAACAAGCTGATCCCGCTCGCGGCGAGCATCGGGGTGGCCGTCTCGGCGCCCGGCGAGCTCACCCACGACGAGATCGTGCACCGCGCCGACCTGGCCATGTACCGGGCCAAGGCACTAGGCCCGCAGACCCGCTGGGCGATCTGGCAGGAGTCCCTCGAACCCCAGCCGGCCGCCGCCGCCTGACCGGTCAGCGCTCCGGCCGGCCCGCTCCCACCGGGGCGGGCCGCCGGGCCAGCAGGATCACCGCGCCGGCCAGCCCGAGCGCGAGGGCCGCGCCGGTCGCCAGCCCGAGCGGCTCGTGCCGGAACCACTGCGGAATGTCCCGCTGCGGGACCACGACCGCGCCGATCAGGGCGCCGACCAGCCCGAGATAGGACCCGGTCATGAACTGCCGGTGCAGGTCGATCCGGTGCGTGACGGCGGCCCAGAGCCCGATCGACAGGGTCACGAAGGTGAACACGGACAGCCCGTGGATCCAGGAGAAGTGCCCGGGCCGCAGCTTCTTGATCACGAACGAGCTGAGCACCACCCAGTACATCGAGACCACCCAGACCCGGCCCACCCAGCGGTGCGGCCGGTCCCCCTTGACCGGCCGGAGCAGGTTCCACGCCCCCAGCGCCAGCGCGACCGTGGCCCCGCCGGCGTGCAGCGCGATAACAACGTTATTCGCCATAACGCTGTTATAGTCGCTCGCGTGCCACCCGTCAATCGCCCGGACCTGACCGCCCGCCTCGTCGACGAGGCCGCGCGGATGCTCGTCGAGCAGGGCCCGGCCGGGTTGTCCCTGCGCAAGCTCGCCGCGGCCTGTGGGGTGTCGACGATGCCGGTGTACACGCTGTTCGGCGACAAGCAGGGCCTGCTCGCCGCCATGCACTGGGAGGGCTTCCGCCGCCTGGGCGCGGCACTGGCCGCGGTCGAGCCGACCGACGACCCGATGACCGACCTGATCGCCCTCGGGGTGGCCTACCGGGCGGCGGCCCTGGCCAGCCCGAACCTGTACGGCCTGATGTTCGGCCGGATCACCGCCGAGTTCAGCCCGGACACCGAGAGCCGCACCGCGGCCGACCTCACCTACCAGCCCCTGGTCCTGGCCGTCGCCCGCTGCCAGCGGGCCGGGGTCTTCCACGGGGACGACCCGGAGCGGATCGCCCTGCACCTGTGGGCGGTCACCCACGGGATGGTCAACCTGGAACTCAACCAGCAACTGCCCGACGTCGGCGATCCGGCCGACCTGTTCCTGGAGGCCCTGGGCTATGCCGGCATCCCCTTCCTCGCCTGACGCCACCCCCGCACCCGGCGCCGCCTCCCCGCCCGACCGCCTTTCCGCACCCGGCGCCGCTGAGGTCCAGGGCGGCCGGCTGCCCGGCGGCTTCGACAACGGGGCGGTGCGAGTCGGCGACACCGTGCGGCGGCAGGCCGGCCCGTGGACGCCGGCGGTGCACGCGCTGCTCAGACACCTCGCGGAGGCCGGCTTCGAGCGCGCCCCGACCGTCCTCGGCCTCGACGACCAGGGGCGCGAGATGCTGTCGTACCTGCCCGGCACGGTGATCGGCGCGAGCCGCCCGTGGCCGGCCTGGGCGCACGGCGACGAGGCCCTGCGGCAGGTCGCCGGGTGGGCCCGGGACTATCACGCCGCGGTGGCCGGCTTCGTGCCCCCGGCCGGCGCGGTCTGGCGCGAGGGCGGCACCTGGCGACCGGATCTGATCATCGGCCACAACGACGCCGCGCCGTACAACGCGGCCTGGTCCGGCACCCACCTCACCGGCTTCTTCGACTGGGACCTGGCCGGCCCGGCCACCGCCGGCGACGACCTGGCGATGATCGCGTTCAGCTGGGTCCCGCTGCACGCCCGGCACGTGGTCGCGGCCGAGGGCTTCACCGCGTTCGAGGACCGGCCCCGCCGCCTGCGCCTGTTCCTGGACACCTACGGCTGGACCTCCGCGCCGAGCGACTTCGTCGACCTGATCCGCGCCCGGGTGACCGCCACCGCCCGGCGCCTGCGCGCCACGGCGGCCGGCGGCGACCCCACCTATGCCCGCATGATCACCGCGGGCACCGACACCGCCCTGGACACCGCCGTCCGCGAGCTGGCCGCCTTCCGGGCCTGAGCCAGGCAGATGGGCCTGAGCCAGGCAGAAAGGCCTGAGCCAGGCAGATGGGTCTGAGCCAGGCAGATGGGCCCGAGCCAGGCAGATGGGCCTGAGCCAGGCGGAAGGGTCTGAGTCAGGGGCGGGCGCCGGCGGCGCGCAGGGCGGCGTGGATGCGCTCGACCTCGTGCTCGTCGGTGGTCTCCCGGCCGGACTCGCCCTGCGCGGCGGTGCCCAGCGTCAGCGCGGCGGCGTCCGGCACGGTGTGCTTCGCCGAGGCGTGCACGGCCGGGACGCCGAGCCGGACCAGCGGCTCGATCAGGTCGGCCCGGACGCCGCCGCCGGCCATCACCTCCAGCCGGCCACCGGCCACCGCGACCAGGTGGGCCAGGCCGGGCAGCGAGTCGCCGACCGTGGTCGGGCCGCCCGCGGTGAGGATCCGCCGGACGCCGAGGCCGAGCAGCGTCTCGATCGCCTTCTCCGGGTCGGCCAGCAGGTCGAAGGCCCGGTGGAAGGTGACGCTCGCCCCGCCCGCGGCGTCGATCACGCGTTCCACCAGGTCGGTGTCGACCTGCCCGTCGCGGACGCCGCCGACCACCACGCCGGCGGCGCCGGCCGCGACCGCGTGCCGCACGTCCCGGACGATGATCGCCAGCTCGTCCGGCGCGTAGCCGAAGTCGCCGGGCCGGGGCCGGACCAGGACGTGCATCGGCGGCGCGCCCGGCGTCGACACGGCCGCGTCGAGCAGGCCGAACGACGGGGTGACGCCGCCGAGCGCCAGTGCCGAGCACAATTCGACCCGGTCCACCCGGAGACGGGTGGCGACGTGGAGACCATGCGCGTCCTGAACGGCGAGCTCGAAGGCGATCATTAAACAATCATTGCAGTAAGGGATCCGGGCCCGGCAGCCCGGACACGCCGGGAATAGCAGGCGTCACAGTGCCGCCGGGAAACGACGGTCAGCGGAGGTAGCGCTCGACCGCGTGCCGGATCTGCTCCGGGGTCATCGGGTCGGTGGACAGCACGCTGTGCAGGACCAGACCCTCGATCAGCGCGTCCACCTCCCGGGCGGTGGTCGGGTCGAAGTGCCGTTCCAGCGCGTCCCGGCTGCGCTGCATCCAGCCCTGGGTGACCGCCCGCAGCGCCGGGTTGCGGGCCGCCGCGACGTACAGCTCGACGGCCATCACCAGGTCGTTCGGCGACCCGATCAGGTCGTCGCGGATCAGCGTGATGACCGCCTCGATCGCGCCGTCCCGGTCGGTGGCCGCGCCGAGCCGCTCGTCGAAGACGTCGGCGGCGGCCGCGGCGTGCCGGCTGAACGCCTCGGCGAGCACCTCGTCGAGCGACGCGAAGTGGTAGGTCATCGACCCGAGCGGGACGTCGGCGGCCCGGGCGATCTCCCGGTGCGTGGTCCCGGCGACGCCGCGCTCCGCGATCACCCGCCGGGCCGCGTCGATCAGCCGGTCCCGCCGGCCCGGATCGTGCCGCCGGGTGCGCCGGACCTCGCTCACGCGATGCTACGGATGACGCGGGCCGGGTTGCCGACCGCGACGACGTCGGCCGGCAGGTCCCGGGTCACCACCGAGCCGGCGCCGACCACGGTGTTCGCCCCGATGGTCACGCCGGGCAGGACGATCGCGCCGGAGCCGAGCCAGACGTTGTCGCCGATCACGATCGGTTTCGCCGCCTCCCACTTGTCGCGGCGCGGGCCGGGCTCGATCGGGTGGGTCGGGGTGAGCAGCTGGACGTTCGTCCCGATCTGCACGTCGGCGCCGATGGTGATCGGCGCGACGTCCAGCGCGACGAGCCCGAAGTTAACGAAGGTCCGCGCGCCGATCCGGAGGTTCGTGCCGTAGTCGACGCGCAGCGGCGGCCGGATCTCGACGCCCTCACCCACCGCGCCGAGCAGGTCGGTCAGCAGTCGCCGGCGCTCGCCTGCGTTCCGGATCGGGGTCGCGTTGTACTCGTCCATCAGGTCGAATGCGCGCAGGGCCGCCTCGCCGAGCTCCGGGTCGTCGGCGAGGTAGAGGTCCCCGGCGAGCATCCGCTCGCGCATCGAGCGGGTGTCAGGCGTGGTCATGCGTACGAGCGTACACATGACCCCACCACGGCGGACGGTTCCGGAACCTACCAGCCGTACCGCCGCCGACTTCCGCGCTGACCTGCGCCGATGCCGGAACCGCTCTCGGAACCGGTTCCGGGCACCCATTGACACTTGTTCACGGCGGCGACACAGTGTCCCGCAAGAGAGCGTTTTCACAGCTTGTTCCCCTGGTGGAAACGACTTCGACACATCCTTCAGGAGTCCCCCATGTCGATGGCCCCTGCCCAGAAACGTCCCCGAAGATGGCTCGTCGCGGCGGCCGCGGCCGGCCTGCTCGGCGCGCTCTGCGTGGCGCCGACCAGCGCCAGCGCCGCGGAGACCCTCGTCTCGCAGAACAAGGCGGTCACCGCCTCGTCGTCCGAGTGGGCCGGCACGCCGGCCACCGCCGCGGTCGACGGTGACAACGGAACCCGCTGGTCCAGCGCGTTCGCCGCGTCGCAGTGGTTCCAGGTCGACCTCGGCGCGGCCACCGCGGTCAGCCGGATCGCGATCAACTGGGAGAACGCGTACGCCAAGGCGTTCACCATCCAGTTCTCCGCCGACGGCGGCACCTACACGCAGGCCTACGCGACCACCACGGCGACCGGCGGCCAGCAGAGCATCACGGTCTCCGGGACCGCCCGCTACGTGCGGATCAACCTCACGCAGCGCGCCCTGGAGGCGTACGGATACTCGTTCTGGGAATTTCAGGTCTTCTCCGGCAGCGTCGTGACGAACCCTACGAACAAGCTGCTTTCGTACGCCAAACCGGCGCGCGCCTCGACCGAGCAGAACGACGTCAACTGCAACCCGTGCACGGCCGACAAGGCGTTCGACAACGACCCGGCGAGCCGCTGGGCGACCAGCTCGACCACCGGCTGGGTCGACCCGGGCTGGATCTACGTCGACCTGGGCGCGTCCGCGAACGTCACCCAGGTGGTACTGCAGTGGGACCCGGCGTACGCGAAGGCGTACCAGATCCAGGTCTCCAACGACGCCACGAACTGGACGAGCATCTACTCGACCACCACCGGTGACGGCCTCAAGGACGTCATCAACGCCACCGGGACCGGGCGCTACGTGCGGATGTACGGCACGGCGCGCAGCGGCCCGTACGGCTACTCGCTCTGGGAGTTCAGCGTGTACGGCACCGGCGGCAGCCCGGTCGACCCGCCCGCGAAGCCGGCCGACCCGAGCTTCCCGGCCTCGCGCCTGGTCTTCGCCGACGAGTTCAACGGCGGGAACGGCGCCAAGCCGGACACCGCTAAGTGGACCTACGACCCGGGCGTCCCGCAGAACGGCGAGGTCCAGTACTACACGCCGAACAGCGAGAACGCCGCGATGAACGGCGCCGGCCAACTCGTCATCCAGGCCAAGAAGCAGGACTACGAGGGCCGGCAGTACACCTCGGCCCGGATGAACACCAGCAACAAGTTCAGCGTCCAGTACGGCCGGGTCGAGGCCCGGATCAAGGTGCCGAAGGGCAACGGCCTGTGGCCGGCCTTCTGGATGATGGGCTCGGACTTCCTGCAGGGACGGCCCTGGCCGTACAACGGGGAGATCGACATCATGGAGATCCTCGGCCGGAACACCAACGAGCTGTACACGACGCTGCACGCGCCGGCGTACAACGGGGCCGGCGGCTACGGCCAGAAGTACACCTCGGGCGCGGACCTGTCGCAGGACTTCCACGTCTACGCGGTCGAGTGGGACAGCAAGGGGATGCGCTTCTTCCTCGACAACACGCTGGTCTTCAACGCCGCCAAGGACACCGTGGAGAACACCCGCGGCCCGTGGATCTACGACCACCAGTTCTACGTGATCCTGAACCTGGCGGTCGGCGGCGACTTCCCCGGCCCGATCGACGCCAGCACCCCGTTCCCGAGTCAGATGCTGGTCGACTACGTGCACGTCTACCAGTGAGATGATCCGCGGCAGGGCATTCCCCCAGGCCCTGCCGCGGTCACTGGAGTTCGGTGACGTCCGGCGCGTAGACCGTGACGAAGTGCGGGCGCAGCCGGAAGTAGACGACCTCGTTCACCCAGTCGAACGCGTCGTCGCCGTAGAACCCCTTGAAGTAGTCCAGCAGACCGGTCTCGACGGTCAGATCGATCGCCTCGGCCGTCCCGTGCACGAAGACGCCCAGGTCCTCGCCGCGCAGATGCGACACGCTGGCGGCCGGGCGGGCGGCCAGATGACGGGCCTTCGCCGCGGTCCGGGCCGTCCCGAAGACCCAGCACCCGTGCAGGAAGTGCCCGTCGACGGCACTGATCCGCGGCTCCCCCTTCGCGGTCACGGTGGCCAGCGACAGCACGCACATCCCGGTCAGCACCCCGGCGAGCCGCTCGGCCGTGATGGTCCGCTCGGCCACGATCGACCGCAGGTGCGCGGTCGCCCCGCTCAGCGAGGCATCCAGCAGTCGCTGCAGCTCAGCGATCTCCTCCGGCGTCTCCCGCACGGCCGGGCCTCAGGGCTTCCGGTCGGCGGCGAGATAGGAGGCGGCGGCGGTCACGGCCGACACCGCCAGGACCGCCGGCCACGAGCCGATCCGCTTGGCCAGGGGATGCGAAAGACCGAAGGCGCCGACATACGTCGCGGCCAGCGCCGCCGTCACGACCGGGCTGGTGCGCCGGGCCCACTCCCGCCCCGCGACCACACCCCCGGCGGCGAGCACCGCCCCGCCGAGCGGCCGGACACCGGTCCGGCGGGCGATCTGCCACCCGCCGATGAGAGAGCCTGCGGTGATCACCGCGGTGGGAACACGCATGCCCCCGACCCTACCGCCGCGGGTGGTCAGCTGAAGCTGGTGGTGGCCAGCGCGGCGGCGATCAGCAGCCCCAGGCCGTTCGTGGCCCAGTGCAGCGCCGCCGCCGCGAGCAGGCTGCCGGACCGCCGGCGCAGCTCGCAGAGCAGCAGCCCGGCCAGCCCGGTGAAGGCGACCGCGCCGAGGATCGCCAGCACCCGGCCGGTGGCGCCGACCCCCAGGGTCGCCCCGACCGCCGCGTTGACCTGGGCCAGGCGCAGCGACGGCAGGATGTGCCAGAGCCCGAAGAGGACCGACGACGTGATGCTCGCCCAGGTCGCGCCGCGGTGCCGGTTGACCAGGCCGAGCAGGACGCCGCGGAACGCCACCTCCTCCAGCAGGACCGTGCCCAGCGGCACCACCACGAACGCGGTGAGCAGGGCGGCCCCGGGGTGCAGGTGGTAACGGACGTCGTGGAAGGCGACCCGGGTGGCCGGGATCGCGGCGCCGGCCGTGTAGACCACCGCGACGATCACGACGGCGCCCAGCGCGTACTTCAGGCCGGGCAGGAACGTCCGCCGGGACAGGCCCAGGTCGTGCCAGGTGAGGCCGGCCCCGCGGGCGATCAGGACCAGGGCCAGCGCGACGACCGGCCCGGCGACCAGCCCGGTGTGGTGCGGACCGAACTTGTCGGCGACGTTGACCGCGGCGAGAATCGCGAGGACGACGCCGAAGACGAGTGCCAGCCTCCGACGCGACAGATGGGCGTGCGTGAGGTCTGGCATGTCCCCTCGAACGCTACCCGCCCGCCCGGGCCCCCTCCAAAAGGCGTCAGGCCGCGACCTTCGGCCGGGTGACCACGACCGGCTTCCCGAAATCGCTGAACCGGGTGGTCAGCGTCAGGTCGCCGGTGTAGGTCCTGAGCATCACCACGATCGACGTGACGTTGCCCTCGGTGTCGGCCGTCGCGGTGAACCGCGCGCCGCTCGATCCGGACAGGCTCAGCGCCGGCGCGCCCACCGGGATGAAGACGCCGCCGTCCTTCTTCGCCACCCGGAACGAGCCGTCGTAGGCGCCCGGCCCGGTCTGTTCCACCCAGGCCACCGCGTCCGCGAAGTCGCCCAGCCCGTTCGGGTCCGCCGGGTTCACCAGGAAGAAGACGCTCTTCGGGTCGAACGTGTCCGGGTCGACCCGCGCCCACCTCTTCCGCTCGGAGGTCCGCAGGTAGAGCGCCTTGTCGACGAGGATCAGCTCGCGGGTGCCGGTCGTCGCGCCGTCGGTGACCTTGATGGTCCGGCTGAGCGCGCCGGCTCCCGGGTCGTGCGCGCCGGTCACGTCGATCCGCTGGTCGGCGGTGACGTTGCCCTCGACGGTGTACCGGTAGGTGGTCTTCGCGAACCGCCCCAGCGCCGCGACGAACTCGTCCTTCGTCACGGCGTGCGCCGCCGCGGCCGCGCTGGCCTCGGCATACGACGTGTCCGGCGGCCGCCGGACCGGCTCGGCACACCCGCCGAGCACACCGGCAAGGGCAAGACCCAGGAACAGCGCTTTCGGTACGTGCATCGTCCCCCCGTAACGCCATGATCAGCATCGATACGATACGCGGCGCGGCTCAGAAGAGCGTGCCCTCCGCGGCGTTCTTCGGCACGGTGACCTTGACCGGCTTGCCGAAATCGCTGAACCTGCTGGTCATCGTCGAGGTCCCGGTGACCGTCTTGAGGGTGACCACGACCGAGGTGAGGTTGCCCGCGTCGTCGGTGGTGGCGGTGAACGAGCCGCCCCCCATCCCGATGGCGGTCAGGCTGGGCGCCCCGACCGGCAGGATGCGCCGCGCCATCGGGTCGAAGGCGCCCTTGAACGCGTGCGGCCCGTCCGGGTCGATCCAGTTCAGCGCCTTCCCGAAGGCGGCCAGCCCGCTCGGGTCGTCCACATCGAGTCCGGACGGGTTCGACCCGCCGCCGACGGCGTGGATCCACCGCTCGTCCTTGCCGTCCCGGACATAGATGTCCTTGCCGGAGATGACGAGGTTCGTCGTGCGACCGGAGGCCTCGACGGTCCGGGTGAGCCGCCGCGCCTTCGGATCGTGGGCGCCGGACGCGTGGATTCGCTGGCCCCCGGTCAGGTCGGCGGAGACGTCGAGCCGGTAGCTGACGGTCCGGAACCGCTCGATCGCGGCGAGGAAGTCCCGCTTCGCGAGCCGGGACCCTACCCGGGCCGGGCCGCTCCCGCCGTACCGGGAGACGAGTTGGTGACACGGCCGCCGCACGCAGTGCGACGGCCGTGTGTGGAGCGCGAGCGGAACCGGTCAGCTGCAGGTGTTGAGCATGGTCTGCAGCGCGGTCTTCTCGGTGGACTGCAGGGTCAGGGCCCAGTAGTACTTGACCGCGATCCACATCCGGGCGTAGGTGCACCGGTACGACGTCACCGACGGCTGCCAGGTCGACGGGTCCTGGTCGCTCTTGGACTGGTTGACGTTGTCGGTGACCGCGATCAGCTGCGGGCGGGTCAGGTCGTTCGCGAAGCTCTGCCGCTTGGCGGTGGTCCACGCGGAGGCGCCGGAGCGCCAGGCCTCGGCGAGCGGGACGACGTGGTCGATGTCCAGGTCGCTCGCCGCGGTCCAGGTCGCGCCGTCGTACGGCGAGAACCAGGAACCGCTGGTCGCCGCGCAGGCCGAGCTGACCACCACGTTGGAGCCGTCGCGCTTGAGGACGGTCTCGCGGGTGTTGCAGGTGCCGCTGATGGTGATCCAGTGCGGGAACAGGTCCCGGTCGTACGTGCTCGCGTTGGCCTCGGCGGCGACGGTGAGCGAGTTCAGCTCGGTCTGCGCGGTGGCCTTGGTGGGGATGTTCGGCGGGGTGGCCTGGGCCGGGGACGCGAGCAGGCCGGCGGCGATCGCGGCGGTCGCCAGCGTGGCCAGGAGACGGGTGACGGTACGCATGTGGTGCTCCCATCGGGGATGAAACGGGACACCAAAGGATTACGGGAATTCGACATCCATGGATGGGTTTTGCCGTGAACTTCTTGTTGCCTGAGCGCGAAGACCGATTCGCCGGGGTTTCCAGCGCATGTACAACGGGCTAACCAAACGGCATAAATCCCCCGGCGGTCACTAGCATTATCCGAAATATCAAGACATTGGAGGTACGGCGTGCGGGTCACTCGACGGCGGCTGTTCGCGCTCGGCGGCACCGCGCTGATCGGAGCGATCCCCGCCCCGCGGACCGGCGACCCGTTCACGCTCGGCGTCGCCTCCGGGGATCCGCTGCCGGACGGCGTGCTGCTCTGGACCCGGCTGGCGCCGCAGCCCCTGGAGCCGGCCGGCGGCCTGCCGGCGGTCCGGTTCCCGGTGCGGTGGCAGGTTGCCGACGACGAGCGGTTCACCCGGGTGGTCCGGTCCGGCACCGCCACGGCCGCGCCGGAGTACGGCCACTCGGTGCACGTGGACGTCCAGGGCCTGCGCCCGGGCCGCGACTACTTCTACCGGTTCCGCAGCCAGGGGCACCTGAGCCCGGTCGGCCGGACCCGCACCGCGCCGGGCCGGGCGGCGTCCCCCGACGCGCTGCGGTTCGCGATCGCGTCCTGCCAGGCGTACGGCGACGGGTACTACGACGCGTGGCGGCACCTCGCGGCGGAGGACCTCGACGTGGTGTTCTTCCTCGGCGACTACATCTACGAGGGCGCGATCACCAGCGCCGGCGGGAACCGGATGGATCCCGCGCTCCGGCTGCCGGACACGTTCGAGCTGGAGACCGACACGCTCGACCTGTACCGGATGCGGTACGCGCTCTACCGCACCGATCCCGACCTGCAGGCCGCCCACGCGGCGTTCCCCTGGGTGCTGACCTGGGACGACCATGAGGTCCAGGACAACTACGCGGACGGGGTGCCGCGGGCGGCGACCGTACCGTCGCCGGATTTTCTGGTTCGCCGGGCGAACGCCTATCGCGCCTACTGGGAGAACCAGCCGCTGCGCCGGCCCCGGCAGCCGATCGGGCCGGACATGTCGCTGTACCGCCGGTTCCGCTTCGGGGACCTGGCCCACGCCTACGTCCTGGACACCCGGCAGTACCGGACCGATCAGGCCTGCGGCGACAACCTTCGGGCCGGCTGCGACGCCCGGAACGACCCGGATCGCACCCTGCTCGGCGCCGGCCAGCGCGACTGGCTGCTCGACCGGATGGGCCGGTCCGAGGCGCGCTGGAACATCCTGGCGCAGCAGATCATGATGGCCGAGTGCAGGTACGGCGGTCCGGCCAACCGCCTCGACATGGACAAGTGGGACGGCTACACCGTCGACCGCGGCCGCATTCTGGAAACCGCCGCCCGGATGCCGGGAACCGTGGTGATCTCCGGCGACATCCACTACCACTACGCGGCGGACCTGCGACCCGACTTCGGCCGGCCGGAGACCGCGGCGGTCGCGGTCGAGCTGGTCGGCACGTCGATCTCCAGCGGCGGCGACGGCGCCGACACCACCCCGCAGCTCGACCTGCAGCGCCGGTACAACCCGCACCTGCGCCTCGCGAACGGGCAGCGCGGCTACGTCCGGTGCACGCTCGGGCGCGATGCCCTGCGCGCCGACTACCGGGTGATGTCGCAGGTCACCCGGCACGGCGGGACGATCTCGACGCGGGCGTCGTTCGTCTCCGAGCGGACCCGGCCGGGCCTGGTGCCGGCATGATCCGGCTCGCCGCGCTCCTGCTGGTCCTGCCCGGCGGCCCGCCGTCCCCGCCGCCCACCGGCGGGCTGACCGTCGAGCCGCCCACGCCGGCGATCATGACCGGGCAGTGCAACGGTCGCGACGTCACGATCAACCTCAAAAACCCCACCCCCAACCCGATTTACGCGTACGGGACCCTGACCGCGCCCGCCGAGCTGCACCTCCCGCGGAGCCTGATCGCCACCTGGCTGCCGCCCGGCTACACCCGCAGCGTCCCCGTCGCGGTCACCGCGCCGACCGGGACGCGTCCCGGCACGTACCACCTGACCGTGGCCAGCCGTGGCGAGACGGTCGACGTGCCGGTCACGGTCACCGACCCGCCCGCGGGCGCCGGACTGATCCGGCTCGCGTCGACGGTCACCGCGTCGTCGGCCCGGGCCGGTGGCTCCGCGTGCGCCGCGGTCGACGGCGACGCCGGCACGATGTGGACCGACGCCACCGGCAAGCGCTGGCCGGACTGGTGGCAACTGGACTGGCCGGCGCCGCACACGATCAGCCGGGTGGAGGTCGTCACGACCCGGGACCGGGGGTTGCGGGACTGGGACGTGCAGGTCGCTCTTCCGGGTGGCTGGGTGACGGTCACGTCCGTACGGGAAAATGCTCTTGATCGGAAAATGTCGGTCTTCGCGCCGCGGCGGACGACGGGGGTGCGGATCGTCACGCTTGCCGGGAACGCCGTGAACGATCAGTCGCGGCTCGTCGAAGTTGTCATACCGGGTCGCTAGGCTCGCGGTATGGCTGACGCGGACGACGTACGCCGGCTCGCCCTGGCGCTCCCGGAGGTGGCCGAGATCGAGAGCGACGGCTTCGACTTCCGGGTGGCGAACAAGGGCTTCGTCTGGTCGTACCCGGAGCGCGTGCCCGGCAAGCCGCGGGTGATCCGCACCGACGTCGCGGTGCTCTACGTCGGCGACGAGGCGGAGAAGCAGGCCCTGGTGCTCGGCGAGCCGGAGCTGTTCTTCACCACGCCGGGCTACGACGGCCTGCCGCTGGTCATGCTCCGCCTGCCGCCGGTCACCGTCGGCCGGCTCGCCGAGCTGATCACCGACGCCTGGCGGATGCGCGCCCCCGAGGAGCTGGAGAGCCGGCTGACCACCGGCGGCTGAGCGGCTTCAGCTGGGCGGCGTCGGCTGGGCCGCGTCGGCTGGGCGGCGGCTGCTGGGCGGCGTCGCGTTCACCGGCGGCTGAGTGGCGTCGCGGCCCGCGCGTGGGAGAGCTTCTCCGGGTTCCGGACGTAGTACATCCCGGCGATCCGGCCCGCCTCCACCCGGACCGCCAGGATGCCGTCGAGCTCGCCGTTCAGCCGCAGCAGCAGCGCCGGGTGGCCGTTGGCCAGGACGATCTCGACGGTGACCGTCTCGACCGTCTTGCCGATCCCGCCGAGCAGGTACCGGGCCACCTTGTTCGCGCCGGTCACCGGGCGCACCGACGCCTGCTTGATGCCGCCGCCGTCCGCGATCAGGACCAGGTCCGGGGCCAGCACGTCCATCAGTCGCTGCAGGTCACCGGTGTCCAGGGCGCGGCGGAACGAGTCCAGCACGGCGCGGGCCTCGCTCGCCGGGACCGGGGTGCGGGGGCGGCGCTCGTCCACGTGCAGGCGGGCACGGTGGGCGATCTGGCGGACCGCGGCGGGCGTCTTGCCGACCGCCTCGGCGATCTCGCCGTACGGCACGTCGAACGCCTCGCGGAGCACGAAGACCGCCCGCTCGGTCGGCGACAGGGTCTCCAGGACCAGCATCAACGCTATCGAGACGCTCTCCGCGAGCTCGACGTCCTCGGCTACGTCGGGGGTGGTCAGCATCGGCTCGGGGAGCCAGGGGCCGACGTAGGACTCGCGGCGGCGGGTCACGGTGCGGAGGCGGTTCAGGGACTGGCGGGTGGTGATCCGTACCAAATAGGCCCTGGGGTCTTGAATGTGGTCGTGATCGATGTCGACCCAGCGGAGCCAGGTCTCCTGGAGGACGTCCTCGGCGTCCGCGGCGGAACCGAGCATCTCATAGGCGACCGTGAAGAGCAGGTTGCGATGCGCGACGAAGGCGTCGGTCGCCGGATCGGCCATGACGTGAATCCTTTCCCAGCGGGTGGTTCTCTCGACCAGCCGGCTTTGTTTTCAGCCGGCTTTGTTTTCAGGCGGCTCTGTTTTCAGGCGGCTCTGTTTTCAGGCGGCTCTGTTTTCAGGCGGCTCTGTTCAGGCGGCGACCGTCAGGCGGCCCAGTGCGATGAACGCGGCGAGGCCGAGATAGACGATGTTCAACAGCATGATCCGGCTGATTCCCTCGTTCCGGTAGTGCGTGATCAGCGCACCGATCATCAGCAGGATCCAGCAGGCCGCGGTGATCGGCACGAGTACCGGGGCGATGCCGGTCAGGGCCGGCAGGATCAGACCGAACGCGGCCAGGATCTCGAGGACGCCGAGGGTTTTCACGAAGCCGGTGCTCGCGTTCCTGGTCCACTGGCCGCCGGGGGCGGCGGCGAGCTTCTCCTTCGGGACGAAGGTCTTGGAGATGCCGCCGACCAGCGCGACGAAGGCGAGCTGACCGCCGGCGATCCAGAGTGCGGTGTTCATGGGGCGCTCCCGGTTGTTGTTCGGATTCGGCATCCAGACACCGCTCCCCGCCGGATTGTGACGCCAGTGACCCAGGTCTCGTCTTCCCTCTCTCGTCTTCCCTCTCGTCTTCGGCCTTTTGCCGCCGCTCGCGTCTTCGGCCTTGGGCCTTTTGCCGCCGCTCGCGTCCTTGGCCTTGGGCCTTTGCCGCCCGCTCTCGCCGCTCGTCCTGTCACCTTCAGCCGCAGCGGCCCCGGTTCACGTCCCGGGCGTGTCCGAAATCGATCGGCGAGGGTTCTGTCGGGGGTGGGCGATAGGCTCGGGGCGGTAAGCGAGGATGTGGGAGGCGGCCGTGGCCGAGTATTCGCCGGTGCCTGAGCTGAACCTGCTCAAGGCATTTCAGGACGAGGTGGGCTACGAGGCGTATGCCGACGGCTTCGGCCTCGACGACTTCGGCGATCGATCGGGGCTGGCGGCCGGCTGGTCGAAGGACCCGGACTTCCTGGCCCGGCTGACCCCGTTCGCCCGGGCCACCGGCGGCGGTTCGTTCTACGCCCTGTGGCACGTCGACAGCCGCACCGACCTGGCCACCCTCCCGGTCGTCGTCTTCGGCGACGAGGGCGGCCAGCACGTGGTCGCCCGCAACCTGCGCGAACTGTTCCAGCTGCTGGCCTACGACACAGAAATCTCAGTCGACTGGGACGACGCCTACTACTACCGCACCGAGGACCAGACCCCCAGCGACGCCCACGCCCAGTTCGTCACCTGGCTGGCGGAGAATTTCGCCCTCTCCCCCACCGACAACCCGGACGCGCTCCTGGCCCAGGCCCAGTCCGAATTCGGCGACAGCTTCACCGTCTGGTCCAACGCCTACCTGACCACCTGACCACCCAGCCCCAGCCCGGCCCGCGCCCGGGGCTGCCCTGCCGCCCAAGCCCCGTCTTGCCCCAACTCCAGCCCGCACCCTGCGCTGCCCTGCCGCCCCAAGCCCGGCCTGGGCCTGCGCTGCTGGCCAGCCCCACCTTGCCCCAACCCGGCCGACGCCCCCTGCGCTGCCCCGCCAGCCGCCGCCCTGCGCTGCGCTGCCCTGCCAGCCGCCGCCCTGCGCTGCCCTGCCCTGCCCTGCCGGTCTCAGCCCTGCCCCTGCCGCCCTGCCCGGCCCCCCGGCCCCGTCGGGTCGGGTGCGCGGATCGGCGGCGGGCCCTCGGTCGGGCGGGGCGGTCAGAGGGCGGTCGCCGTCAGCGGCGGGGCTGAGCGACGGGTGAGCAGGCCAGGAAGATCGGCCATGTCGGCGAAGATGTGGGTGGCACCGGCTTCCAGCAGCACCTGCGGCGCGTGGTGCGCCGGACTCCCGGCCGGGCAGTAGCCGAACACCGTCGCACCGGCCGCCACCCCGGCCCGGACACCGGTAGCGGTGTCCTCGACAACAGCGGCACGGGCGGGGTCCACACCCAGCGCGGCCGCCGCGGCCAGGTAGACATCCGGCGCGGGCTTGCTGCGGGCCATCTCCATGCCACTGAAGATCTTGCCGGCGAAGACCTGATCCAGCCCCACCTTGCGAAGCTGCAGTTCGATCTTCGGACGATCCGCCCCGCTGGCACAGGCGAGCCGCCCGCCGAACGCCCGATCAATCTCCCGGGCCGCCGCCACCGCCCCCGGAATGGCCTCCAGATCAAGCAGGAGAGCCTCGTTCCGACGCCGGCGGAACTCGGCGATCCACTCGTCGGTGACCGTGAACCCGGTACGCGCGGTGATCACCCCGACCTCGTCCACGAGCGCCCGCCCCACGAACAGCCGAAAACAGTCCGCCTCGCTGACCAGCCATCCCAGCTCGTGCAACATCCCCCGCAGCACAGCGTTCGTGATCCGCTCCGAGTCGACCAGCACCCCGTCACAGTCGAACAGCACAGCGTCAAACGGCAGCCCAGCGTCCTCCAGCATGCCGCCGACCCTAACCGCCCACCCCACCTCCCCGCCGTGGCCAGGCACACACCCCGGCCCCACCACCGCCCTCAAGCTTCCAGCTCCCGGGCAGGAGGTCCTCGGCAGCATGTCCAGCGCCCGAGAGCGACCCGGCAACGGCCGACATCACTCCGGCACCGCTGGTGGTCCGCGAAGAACCGGCCGAGCCCACACGGCCGGCCTCACCGAGCGGCGTGCGGATGCCGGCGAGGACGAGGACGAGAGCGCCAGCACAGGCGAGAGCGCCGACCCGGACTCGGGCGCGCAGCCGCCGGAACGGGCGCGGGCGCTGGCGCTGGGGCCGGCGCTGGGGCTGGGGCCGGCGCAGGAACCGGCTCAAGAGCCGGCGCGGGCGCAAGAGCCGGCGCGGGGGCCGGCGCGGGCGCGGGGGCCGGCGCGGGCGCGGGGGCCGGCGCGGGCCATCAAGCGTCCCGGAGTGAGGCCAGGGCGATGGGTGGGGTGCGCAGCAGCAGCGCCGCCGGGATCAGGCTTGCGGCGAAGGCGACCAGGACGCAGGCCGCGGTGATGCCGCCGATCAGGGCCCACGGTGCGGTGATCTCGACGGTGGCGATCAGGTCGTGCAGGCGGGCCCGGAGGCCGAGGAGCAGCGCCGTGGTGACGCCGGCGGCGAGCAGGACGGCGACCGCGACGACCGTGCCGGTCTCGGCGGCGATCAGGGTCAGGACCTGGCGTGGGGTGGCGCCGCCCAGGCGCAGGACCGCGATGTCGCGCGCCCGGTCGGCGGTGGACATGACCAGCGTGTTCGCGATGGCGATCGCGGTGTAGAGCAGGGTCAGGCCGAGCAGGGCGAGCATCGCGACGTTGTTCATCCGGTTCGCCTGGTCGGCCAGCGCGGCGAAGTAGGCGTCCGGCGTCGCGATCTCCCCGGCCGGCCCGACGACCGCGGCGAGCGCCGCCGGATCCGCATCCCCGGCCAGGTAGACGGCATCAGCGCCAACCGCCCGGTGACCAGCCCCGGCCCCGGCACCCTGCTCGACAGCACCCGCACCCTGAGCAGCAGCGGCTGCATCAACGGCAGCGGCATCAGCAGCGGCGGCGGCGGTGGCATCGGCGGCGGCGGTGGCGGCGGTGGCGGTGGCGGTGGCGGTGGCATCGGCGGTGGCGGCGGCGGTGGCGGCGGTGGGCGGATAGGGCAGCAGGACCGTGTAGCCGAGGTCGAGACTCGGCGGCAGGACGGCGACCACCCGCGGCCGGATCGGTGTCGTGTCCGCCTGCCAGAGCAGGATCCGGTCCCCCACCCGCCAGCCCCGGGACCGCGCCAGGTCCGAGCTGACCACGACGGTGTCCGGGTCACGCAGCGAGCCGGCCGCCGCCGGCAGGTGCCAGACCTGCTCGATGCCGGCGCCGACGTACTCCGCGGAGATCAGCTCGACGGTGTCCCCGGTGAGCATGAACGCCGACGTGCTGTGCACCGGCACCGCCGCGGTGACCCCGGGCACCCCGCGCAGGGCGGTCACCGCGGCGGCCGGGACGCCGACCTGGTCCGCCGCGCTGACCAGCGACGACGCGGAGATCCGGGCGCGGGAGGCGAGCTCGTCGGCCCGCTGGGCGGTCGCGCTGGAGGACAGGATGGTGGCGGCCAGCCCGACCGTGATCAGCACCGGGGCGGCCGTGGACGCGGTCCGCCGGACGGAGGTGAGCGCGTTGCTCCGGGCGATCTGCACGGTCACCCCGGGCAGCGGGCCGGTCAGCACCCGGATCATCAGTGGGGCGATCAGCGGCGCGAACAGCACGACCGCGATCAGCGCGAGGTACGCCGAGAAGAACGTCAGCGCGATCGCGTCCTCCCCGGAGACCGAGCCACCGGCGGCCACCATCGCGGTCGCCCCGCCGGCGAAGAGCAGCCCGAAGATCCACCGCGGGACGGTCATCACCCGCCGGTCCACGGACGCCT
This sequence comes from Actinoplanes sp. L3-i22, assembly GCF_019704555.1. Lineage (NCBI taxonomy): Bacteria > Bacillati > Actinomycetota > Actinomycetes > Micromonosporales > Micromonosporaceae > Actinoplanes > Actinoplanes sp. L3-i22. The sequence goes on along the minus strand of NZ_AP024745.1, from coordinate 3,512,166 downwards.
CGCGCAGCGCCTCGACCGGCCGCACCTTGCCGGCCCGGCGCGCGGCCGCCCACGTACCGAGAAAGGCGACCAGCAGGCCCGCGCCGGCGGCGGCGAGCATCGCCCACGGGTTGTAGCGGACGGCGAAGCCGGCCGGCGCCAGGCCGTGCCCGGCCAGCCAGCGCCCGCACCCCGGCGCGACCAGCAGCCCGAGCGCGGACCCGGCGATCGTGGCGAGCCCGGCGGCGAGCAGCGCCTCGCCGAGGACCAGCCGCCGCACCTGCCGCGGGGTAGCTCCGGCCGCACGCAGCAGCGCCATCTCCCGTCGCCGCTGGCTGACCGCGAACGCGAACGTCCCGGCCACCACGAAGATCGACACGAAGACCGCGATCCCGCTGAACGTCCCGAGCAGCGCCACCGTGTCGGTCAGCAGGGCGCGATCACCGTCCGGTTCGGCCCGGCTGCGGCGGTCGCCGGTCAGCGCTTCGAGACCCGCCTCCCGTACGCGATCGGCCGCCCCGGCATCGGCGAACCCGATCGCGTCGACCCGCCCACCGGCGAGCCCGGCCGCCGCGGCATCGCTCACGTAGACGGCGTCCGGCCCGCCGGCCACGCCGGTGACCCGCCAGCTGAACGTGCCCTGCCCGGTCCGTACCCCGAGAAGGTCACCGACCCGCCGCCCGGAAGCGGCCGTGACCACCGCCTCCCCCTCGGCGGCGGGCGGACGCCCGGCGGTCAGCGCGGCCGGATGCAGCGCCGCGCTCGCCCACGGGTGCACGTCGACCGCGACGTCGCCGGCCATCGCCGGGATCCGCCGGTCGGTCACCGCACCGGGCAGCGCGGCGAGCCGGGCGACCGCGGCGGCGGGGATCCCCGGCCGCTCCCCGACGGTGTTCGAGGTCTCGAACGAGCCGTCGCCCTCCCCCACCCGCACGGTGATCGTGTCCGACGGGACGGCGACCACGGCGGCCCCGGTGAACCAGACCGGGGAGCGCTCCGCGCGGATCGTCGCGGCGATCGACAGCCCGGTCACGGTGAGCAGGCCGACCCCGAGCGCCAGCGCCACGAACACGCCGACAAACCCGGCCCACCGGGCCCGCAGCGTCTGCACGGCGAGGCTCAGCACGACTCGACCGCCAGGCCGGACTCGAGGCTGGTCATCAGGTCGGCGACGGCGGCCGCGGACATCGCCGGGCGCTCGCCCGCGACCCGCCCGTCGACCAGGAAGACGACCCGGTCCGCCCGGGCGGCGGCGACCGGATCGTGGGTGACCATCACGATGGTCTGGCCGTGCCGGTCGACCATGTCCCGCATCAGGTCGAGGACGCCGCGCCCGGTCGACGAGTCGAGCGCGCCGGTCGGCTCGTCGGCGAACAGCACCGCCGGGCGGGTGATCAGCGCGCGGGCGATCGCGACCCGCTGCTGCTGGCCGCCGGAGAGCTGGGCCGGGCGGTGCCCACCACGGTCGGCGAGGCCGACGGCGGCGAGCATGTCCCGCACCTGGCGGCGGCCCGGCCGGCGGCCACCGAGGCGCAGCGGGAGCGCGACGTTCTGTTCCGCGGTCAGCGAGGGCAGCAGGTTGAACGACTGGAAGACGAACCCGATCCGGTCGCGCCGGAGCAACGTCAGCTCGGTCTCGGACAGCGTGGTCAGCTCGGCGCCGTCGAGCGTCACCGTGCCCGCGTCGGGTTTGTCCAGCCCGGCGGCGCACTGCAGCAGCGTGCTCTTGCCGGAGCCGGACGGGCCCATCACGGCGGTGAACGTGCCCGCCCCGAAGCCCAGGGTGAGCGAGTCGAGGGCGGTGACCGCGCCGGCTCCGCGGCCGTGCCGGCGGCGGACTCCACGCAGGTCGAGCAGGGGATCCATGCCTCAGATCCTGCTCGGGCCGCGGCCCGGGCACACTCCTGCCATCGTGAGTCTTCGAGGTAGTGCCAGCCCTACCGGATTACGACAGTTCGGTGACCCGCCGTTGCCACTTCGTCACATCGGCGCGGGCGTTCGCCCGGTCCGCGTCGACCGCCGACGCGTCCGCCCGGACCTGGCGCAGGCTCTCCCGGGCCCGGGCCAGGTACGCCGTCGCCCCGCGCAACTCCAGCGCCTGGTGGAAGTCCCCGGGCCGGCCCGCCTCGAGGTCGGCCAGCCGCTGCTTCGCCGCCGCCACCTCGTACGTCGCGACCGCCCGGTCCGCCGCACTCGCCGAGCCCCCGGCGCGCAGGTCGGTGAGATCGTCCCGGCGCGCGGCGAGATCGTTGCGCGCCGCGGTCAGTTCGCCCGGCGAGGCGGTATAGGCCGGCGCCGGCACCGGCGTGGGCGTCACCGCCGGGGCCGGGGTGAGGCCCGTGGCCGCGTTGTTCGCGCCGGTCAGCACCGCGCCGCCGAGACCGGTGGCGAGCAGGCCGTCGGCCGTCTGCCCGCACGCCTGCTGCGCCTGTTTGAAGTGCTCGTCGACCGACTGGAACAGGATCATCAGCTGCGGCATGCTGGTCGGCCCGGTGCCCGCGTCGCCGACCTCCTGGAGCCGGACGGTGTCGACGGACAGCCGCTGCACGGCGTTCTCCAGGTCACGGTCCAGGATCAGCAACTGGGCCTGGTCGCTGAGCTTCTGGCCGGTGGCGGCCAGCGCGCTGTCCGGGATCACCAGGGAGTCGCCGCTGGTCATGCCGGTGGCGTTGGCCCGGATGCCCTGGATGCTGGCGCAGACGTTGCCGCGGGCGTACTGGGCGGCGCCGTACACCGCCCCGCCGCCGATCAGCAGGACGACGGCGGTGCCCGCGCCGGCCCAGGCGGCACGGCCGACCCAGCGGGGCCGTTCGTCGGGGGCGCTCGGTTTCGGCAGATGCCGGCCGGCGTCCCGGTTCGCGAAGGCGAAGACGTTCCCGGGCTCGTTCTCAGTCACGCCGCTGATGGTCGGCAGCGTGCCCCACCCACTTGAGAAACCCCGGGAATTACCGGTCGCTCATTCCGCGAGCCGGGCGATGTGCGCGCCCGGATCGCCGGGGAACGCCCGCCGGGCCGCACCCAGCCCGCTGACCCCCTCGACGGTCACCTCGACCAGGTCCGCGTCGGCCAGGACGGTGGTCTCGCCGCCGGCCGGCATCCGCAGGATCACGTCGCCGTGGTCCCGGACCTCGCCACCGGAGGCGGTCAGGCCGGCCACCCCGGTGACCAGGTACCGGTCCAGGTGCGGGTGCGGGCTGACCAGCAGGCGGTCGGCCCGCAGCGAGAGGATCCACGGCACGCTGCACGACGACCCGCCGATCGGGGCGACGAAACACCGGCGCCCGGCCGCGTCCAGGAACGGCGTGGCCGGGCCGAGATCACCCCATTCAAAAACTCCCCAGGTACGGGCGGTGAAGGCGAGCCCGTCATAGGACCCGATCGCGTACGCCGCATCGCCGCCCGCCACGAACAACACCCACTCGCCGTCCACCTCGAACAGCCGTGGGCAGCCCCACCTGGCGTCCGCGCGCGCGCTCAGCACCCCGTCGTAGTCCCAGGTCAGCAGGTCGCCCGAGCGGTACTGCAGCACCGCCGAGCCACCCGCCGCCGGGGACGCCGCGACCAGCATCCGCCACCCGCCGCCGGGCACCGCCCAGACGAACGGGTCGCGCAGGCCGCTGAAGCCCGCCGGATCCGGACCGAGCACCGGTCGTTCCGGCTCGGCGCGCCAGCTGTCCGCTTCCGGCCCGGAGACGGCCCGCCAGACCCCTTCCCCGGTACGGGAGTGGAACAGCACCGTCCCCTCCGGGCCTTCGGCGACCGAACCGCAGCGCGGGTCGGCGGACGGGTCCGGCACCGCGTCGACCGCGCGTTCCCGCCAGATCACCAGGTCGTCGGAGACCGCCAGCCCCCACCGCGTGACCTGCTCGTCCGTGGTCCGGTGCTCGTAGTGGAGGTGGTACCGCCCGTCGACCCGGAGCACCCCGAAGAGGTCGCCGACCCGGCCGTCGCGCGGGGTGAAGTGCATCCGGGGCCGCAGCCCGACAACCGGTCCGACATCCATGCCTCTGCGTAACATCACCGGGGCGCGGGCGCCAGACCGTACGGTGCCAATCAGTTGTCGAATTCACCGTCCTTGGCGCCGCCGACGAAGGCGCTCCACTCGGACGGGGTGAAGAACAGGATCGGGCCGTCCGGGTCCTTCGAGTCGCGGACCGCGCGGCCGCCGTCGGGCAGCTCGGCCACCTCGACGCAGTTGTCCGAGTAGCTGCGGGTGCTCCTGCGCCACGCCGCCCTCTTCCGGTCAAAGCTCGCGGCGTAGGTCTTCTCTGTCATCGCGCACCTCCGGGGCACATTCTCAGCATCTCGCCCGGCGGGAGACTGTCCGAGATCCGTCTCCGGAACAGAACGGCACGTTGCTGCACGTGCGGCGGAACGTGCGCTCGACAACGCCCGCTCAGAACAGGGTCAGCGGCTCGTCCCCGGCGATCGGCGGGGCGGGCTCGGGCAGCGGCGCCAGCTCCGGGACCAGCGCGCGCACCTCGTCGTGGAAGCGGCGGGCCAGCTCGGGGGCGTCGGCGTTGTCCGGGGTGTGCACGAAAACGGTCGGCGAACGGCCCTCGCGCAGCCAGCCGGCCGTCGTCCCGACCCACCGGCGCCAGCCGGCCACGGTCCGGGCCGGGTCGTCACGGCCCAGGTAGCGGACGATCGGGCGGTCGGTGAGCGCGGTGTCGCGGCGCGGCATCCGGGGCTTCTTCATCCAGGCGTCGCGCTCGGCGGCACTGGTCGGCGGGGTGTCGAAGAACGCCGTCGTGTCGAACGGGATCCATTCCGCGTGGTGCCGCGACAACAGTTCTTCCAGGCGCCGTGGATCGGTGAAGAAATCGGGGTGGCGGACCTCCACGCCGTACCGGAAATCTGTCGGCATGGAGCGCAGGAAGCGGGAGAGAACCGCGAGATCGTCGGGTCCGAAGGACCCGGGAAGCTGAATCCACAGCGCCGACGCGCGCGGCCCGAGCGGCTCGATCGCGTCGAGGAAGAGGCGCAGCGGCTCCTCCGCGTTCGTGAGGCGCAGTTCGTGGGTGACCCGTTTCGGAATCTTCGGGATCAGGCGGAATTCCGGATCGGTCTGCGCTGCCCAGCCGGCCACCGTCGCGCGCGCCGGAGTGGCGTAGAACGTGGTGTTCCCCTCGACCGCGTTGCACCATTCCGCGTACGCCCGCAGCTTGTCGCCCGGGGCGAAACGGCGCTGCCACGGCTTCAGGGACCACATCGCGCAGCCCACGTGGAGGGCCTGGACACCGGATCGCACGAGGACACGCTATCCGGGTACCGTCTCCCTTTCCGACGGGGGAGGTTGATCGATGCCTTATTCACCGGGTGAGGTCGCCGGGCGGCTCGGGGTCAGCATCGACACGCTGCGCTATTACGAGCGGATCGGGCTGCTGCACGGCATCGAGCGCAACTCGGCCGGCCAGCGGGTGTTCTCCGACGACGACCTCGGGCGGATCGGGCTGCTGCGCTGCCTGCGCGACTCGGGCATGCCGATCGCCCGGCTGCGCCGCTTCGCCGAGCTCCTGCACGACGGGGACGACGCCGCTGAGCAGCGCGTTCTGCTGCTCGCCGAGCACGACCGGGAGATCGACGAGAAGGTCGCCCGGCTCCGCCGGGAACAGGAGCGCGTGCGCGAGAAGATCGCCTGGTACCGTTCCCAGACCGTTCGCCCGGCCGGTTCCTAAGGAGGCCCCGTGATCCGGAACGTCATCCGTGGCGCAGCCGTCGTCGTGCTGCTCGCCGGTCTCGCCGGCGGGGCCTATCTGGGCGAGAAACGGCCGCCGCAGACCACGCCGGTGCTGGATGTCGTGCAGGCCGAGGCCGCCGACATGCAATTGCTGAAGGACCGGCAGAACGAGCACGCCGCGGCCCGCGCCCGGTGGACGGTCGCCGAGGGCAACGCCGCGGCGAAGGCGAAGACGACCGCGAAGACCGCCTCCGGGTACGCCAAGGATCTGGACAAGAGCGTCGTCGCCGCGAAGAAGGCCGCGCAGCAGGCGTCAAGCGGGCCGGTCGCTTTCGCCGGGCCGATCCCGAGCTCCTGCAACGAGTTCAGCGGCAGTCGCGCGGTCGGCTGCGCGCTCACCCTGAGCGCCGGTTTCGGGCTCGACCAGTTCGCCTGCCTGAACAAGCTGTGGAACAAGGAGAGCGGCTGGAACTACCGCGCCGAGAACCGCAGCTCCGGCGCCTACGGCATTCCCCAGTCCTTGCCGGGCAACAAGATGGCCGCCTTCGGCTCGGACTGGAAGACCAATCCGGCGACCCAGATCAAGTGGGGCCTGGACTACATCAAGAAGCGCTACGACACCCCGTGCGGCGCCTGGAACCACTCGGTCCAGTACAACAACTACTAGCCGCCGCGCGGCCGGCGGTAACCGCGAACCAGCAGAATGACGGAAGACCCGCCACCGTGAATGAGCTTCGGGTACGCCTGCGTGCGAATCACTGCCGTCTGACGTTCCCCCACGTGCTGGCTGTGCTGTCCGCCGTGTTGCCGGACCTGGCGGCCCCGGAACCGGACTGGCTGGCACTGGCCCGGACGCTGGAAACCGCCGAACCCGGCGGACAACCCCCGGCCGGGTTCACCTGGCACCGGCAAGCGGCCCTCCGGCCCGATGACGGCCCGCTGCAGCAACATCTGGACCAGGCCCGGGCCTTCGTCGCGCTTCACCCGACCTGGCTGCTGCAGCTTCCGCTCCCCGGCGAACTCGCCGGTCTCGGCCGGCACCAGAGCGGAATCGCCCTGCTGACCACGGCTGAGTTCCTGCGGCTTCTTCCGCACCTCTTCCCGGACACAGCTCCGCCGCTATGGGCACGCAGCTGGCCGGATCCGCGCCGGGCCGCCATCGACGTCGACGTGCTCGACCCCTACCACGGCCGCCGGTCGGGCTACTTGATCGAGCTGTTCCGCGGACACCACGACGCACAGCAAACCGCCGATCACACCGACTTGTCGTGCGGCGGCCGGGGTAACGATGTCGTGTGACCATGTCGTAAGCGTTAGGTGGGACGCTACTTGGTGATCGGGGCGCGTTCCACCGGGACGGGTTGGCCCTGTTGCACCTCCAGGACTGCCCGCTGACCCAGGGGCTGGGCGAGGTTCACGTCGGCGGTGCGCTCGGCGCCCACCAGCGTGCAGGTCTCGCCGGAGGCGTGGTTCTGCGACAGGACGATGACAACGATGGCTCTGGCGGATTCAACCGCCTCCGCGACATAGTCGATGCCACACGGTTCGGTCGCCGGGCGGACCGCGCCGGTGAAGGTGACGGTCATCCGGGTGGCCGCCGGGTCTCCTTTCGCGGCTTGGATGGCGAAGCCCGGCGGCGTGTTGTACGCGTCCCATGGGGGCGGGCTGACGTCGACCGAGGCCGACGGACCGGCGGCAGCGGCCGCCTTGTCGTAGCGGTCGAGAGCCTGAGCCGCCTGCTGCCGGAGTTCGCCGAGGCTTTCGCCCGGGCCGAGCGGAAAATAGCCGTCCTGATCGGCCTGATCAGCCTCGCAACCGCTGAGCAGCAGCGCGACCAGGGCCGCTCCCGCAGCGCACAGCTTCCGTCGCCGGCGGGCTACGAAGCCTGCGTCGCTGGTCGCCGCTTCTTCCACCGCCAAGATCGCCATGCACCCACTGTCCCCTACCGGGCCGGGGCCGGGCCGGACCAGGTCCAGTGGGGCATCGGGAGGGTGTCCGGGACGGTGGCTGTGGTCGGGAAGATGGCGGCGACCTCGGCGGCGGCCGTCGTCATGTAGTCGTGCAGGGCGGCCCGCAGTTCGGGGTCGTCCGGCAGCGTGCTCGCCACCGCCTCGTCGAAGACCTCGCGGAAGCGGGGCGTGAACGGGTCCTCGTCGCACTGGTTGGCGTGGATCCGGAGCATCGCCGGGTGGCCGCCGTGCTGTTCCGAGAAGACCGGCGGCCCGCCCAGCACCTCGCCCCAGTACTCGGCCAGGTGCCGGACGTGCTCCGGGTTGTCGACGTGCGAGAACGGGTGTTCCAGGACCGGGTCGGCCAGGCAGCGCGCGTGGAAGTCGGCGGCCAGGGCCTGCATGGCCGGCGCTCCGCCGGCGGCTTCGTAGAGCGTGGGGCGTCCCATCGGTCCATCATCGCGCGCGGCGCCGCCGGGAAAAACTCCGACGTATGGGGACGGTGGCGGTGGGTAATCGCCGGGGAATGATCCGATACCGGGACGGGGTGGCGTCGATAGCCCGTGAGCTGCGGGATCCGGGCGATCTGGAGATCCTGCTGGACCGTGCGGAGTCCGCACGCGTCGTGATGATCGGCGAGGCCACCCACGGCACACACGAGTTCTACGCGTGGCGGAACGCGCTGACCCGGCGGCTGATCGCGGAGCGCGGCTTCAGTTTCGTCGCGGTCGAGGGTGACTGGCCGGACTGCGAGCGGGTGAACGCGGCGGTGCGCGGCGGTCCGGGCGCGCCGGCCGATCCGCGGTCCGCGCTGGTGCGGTACGACCGCTGGCCCACCTGGATGTGGGCGAACGAGGAGACCGTCGACCTGACCCGCTGGCTGCATGAACACAATCGGACACGCCCGCCGGACGACCGGGTCGGCTTCCACGGTCTGGACGTCTACTCGCTGTGGCAGTCGATGCGGGAGATCCTCACCTGGCTGCGCGAGCACGACCCGGATCTGGTGCCGGTCGCGCTGGACGCCTACCGCTGTTTCGAGCCGTTCGCCGAGGATCCGCACGCGTACGGGCAGGCCGCCCGGTCCGGGACCGGGACCTGCGCGGACAAGGTCGCCGCGATGCTCGCCGAGCTGCGCGGCCGGGACTTCGGGGTGGGGCAGAACGCGGCCGTGGTGGCCGGCGCGGAGAGCTACTACCGGGCCATGGTGCACGGCGGGCCGGCCGCCTGGAACGGCCGGGACCGGCACATGGACGAGACCCTGGACCGGCTGCTCACCCGGTACGGCCCGGGCTCGAAGGCGGTGGTCTGGGCGCACAACTCGCACATCGGCGACGCTCGCGGCTCCGACCAGGCCGATCAGGGTGAGGTGACGCTGGGGCAGCTGGCCCGGGACCGGTTCGGCTGGGACGAGGTGCTGCTGATCGGGATGGGCTCCTACCGCGGCGGGGTGGTGGCCGCGCCGCAGTGGGGCGAGCCGATGGCGGCGATGGTGGTGCCGCCGGCCCGCGCCGGGTCGCTGGAGGAGATCCTGCACCTGACCACGCCGCCGAACGCGCTGTTCGTGTTCCCGGCCGGGGACGCGCGACCGGATCTGCTCACCACGGTGCTGCCGCACCGGGCGATCGGCGTCGTCTACCGCCCGGAGCGCGAGCGCTGGTCGAATTATGCACCGACCGTGCTGGCTGATCGGTACGACGCGTTCCTCTTCTTCGACGAGTCGCACGCCCTGCGGCCGCTGCACACGCTGCGGGTCGACCTGCACGAGCCGGAGACGTACCCGAGCGGTGTGTAATCGCATTTGAAGTGGCGATTAAATCGATCTTTGCAATGACGCGCGTCCATCGGCCTAGTGACGTGCGCGGATGCCTGAAGGTCCAGGACTTCCTGCCCGGGAATGCGCTTCGCCGCAGTGTGATCCGCATTACGCTCAGCGTTCTCCGATTATCCACATCGGAGTCTTCCCAGCTGAGAACGGGGTGTTCATGAACAAGATCGTCCGCCTGCTCCTCGTCGCGCTGCTGAGCGCGTTCGGGGTGACCGTCGCGGTCGCCGGACCGGCGACCGCGGCGCTGGCGCCCGGGTACGTGCTGACCAGTTCGACCGCCACCCTTCCGGCCGAACTGTCCACGCTCGCGACCGGAAAACGCATCCAGTACCTGTCCACGTCGATCACCGGCAGCACCATCACCTCCACCGGGCTCGTCCTCACCCCGAAGACCGGCAAGAAGAACAAGGTGGTCGCCTGGGCGCACGGCACGACCGGGCTCGCCTACCAGTGCGCGCCCTCGACCAACCAGGGGGTCTTCTGGGCGGAGGCCCGGACCGCGGTGGCCGAGCTGCTCAGCCGCGGCTGGACGGTGGCCGCGACCGACTATCCCGGGCTCGGGTCGGCCGGGCAGCATCCGTACCTGATCGGCGCCAGTGAGGGGCGGGCGATCATCGACAGCGTCAAGGCCGCCCGGAACCTGGACTCCGCGCTCAGCACCCAGTACGTGATCGACGGGCACTCGCAGGGCGGCCAGGGCGCCCTGTTCGCCAGCCAGATGGCCCCGGCCTACGACGGGAACCTGGTGCTCAAGGGCACCGCCAGCATCGCCCCGCTGTCGAACGCGGACTACCTCGCCCCGTTCATCCCCGGGACGCCCGCCCAGGGTTATCTGGTGATGGCGCTCTACGGCCTGAACGCCGTCGACTCGAGCGTGCAGCCGCTGACCATCCTGGCCACCCCGGCCAAGGCCAAGGTCGGGGTGCTGTCCACCGGCTGCCTCAACGAGATCCTCGCCGCCTACCAGAACCTGACCGCGACCCAGCTGGTGGTCGGCGGCGTGCTACCGAACTCGGTGCTGACCAAACTCGGACAGTACGACAACCCGGCGCAGACCGCGCCGACCGCCCCGATCCTGGTGGTGCAGGGCACGGCGGACGAGGCGGTGCCCTACGACATCACCGCGAATCTGCTGATCCCGCAGCTCGAGGCGTACAGCCAGCCGGTCGACTTCGTGACGCTCACCGGGGCGACCCACGACACCTCGGTGACCCTCTCCGCCGGCCTGGTCGCCGACTGGATCGCGGCGCACTTCTCCTGACCGGTGCGAGGAACCCGCGGCCCGGCGTCTGCCCACGCCGGGCCGCGGCCTGCCCGCGTACGGGAAATCGGGTTGTCAGATCTTGATCTTGGTCAGTCGGGTAAGCAGCCGGGACAGTGTCGCGACCTCGTCCTCGGTCAGAGCCAGCAGCTCGGGCGGGGGCGTGCTCAGGATGCGGTCGGCCCGGTCGGCGGCCTCGTGCCCGGCGGGGGTCAGGGTGACCAGGCGGGAGCGGCCGTCGGCCGGGTTCGGCTCGCGGACGGCCAGGCCGCGCGCCTCGAGATCGCCGGCGATGACGGTGGCGTAGGGCGGGTCGCAGGCCAGCGTGGCGGCCATCTCGCGGAGCGTGCGCGGGCCGGCGGCGAGCAGCAGCAGGGCCTTGACCCGGACGAAGCTCATGCCGAGCGCCGCGCAGACCCGGGCCTTCGCGTCGTGCTGCTCGGTGACCAGGGCGCGCATCGCCCGCCAGGCGTGTTCCGCCGGGATCATGCCGGGACCTCCACCGGCTCGCGGGCCCGGCGGTGCGCCCAGGCGCCGGTGCTGAGCCGGCCGAGCACCAGCACCGCGACGCCCAGCGCGAACAGGATCCACCAGCCGGCCCGCATGCTGCCGGAGACCAGCACCGCCCCGATCACCGCGACGCCGAGCGCGCTGCCCACCTGGCGGCTGGTCGAGGCGATCGCCGCGGCCACGCCGGCCCGCTCGCGCGGCATCCCGGAGACCGCGGTGTTCGTGATCGGGGTGTTGACCAGGCCGAAGCCGAGGCCGAAGACCAGGTAGCCGAGGAGCAGCGGCCAGATCGGGGTGTCCGGCCCGGCCCAGATCAGCGGCAGCATGCCGAGCGCCATCCCGGCGCCGGCCAGCTGCAGCGGCAACCGGGTGCCGCGCGCCCCGACCAGCCGCCCGGACACCGGCGACATCAGCACGTTCGCGGCGGCCAGCGGCAGCGTCCAGAGACCGGCGGCGAGCGCCGACAGCCCGCGGGTCTCCTGCAGGTAGAGCGTGTTCAGGAAGAGGAAGCCGCTCAGCGCCGCGAACGCGCAGATCGCGATCAGCACCGCGCCGGAGAACGGCGGGCCGCGGAACAGGGCCAGGTCGATCAGCGGCTCAGCGCGCCGCGGCTCCCACCACAGCAGGCCGGCCAGCGCGGCCGCGCCGAGGGCGAAGCAGCCGAGGATCTCCGGGGAGGACCAGCCGGTGCCCGGGCCCTCGATGATCGCGAAGGTGACCCCGGCGAGCAGCACCAGGACCAGGATCTGGCCGACCGGGTCGAGGCGGCGCGGCTTCGGCGCCCGGGACTCCGGGACGAACAGCGCGGTCAGGATCAGCGCCGCGACGCCGACCGGCACGTTGACCCAGAAGATCGACCGCCAGCCGAGGGCGTGCACCAGGAACCCGCCGACCACCGGGCCGAGCGCCAGGCCGAAGCCGTTCACCGCGCCCCACGCGCCGATCGCCTTCGCCCGCTCGCGCGGCTCGGTGAAGGTGTTCGTGATGATCGACATGGCGACCGGGTTCATCATCGACGCGCCGATCGCCTGCAGCACCCGGAACGCGATCAGCCAGCTCAGACCCGGGGCGACGCTGCAGAGCAGGGAGGCCACCGTGAAGATCGCCAGGCCGGTCTGGAAGATCCGGCGGCGCCCCACCCGGTCGGCCGTCGACCCGGACAGCACCAGCAGGCTCGCGATCACCACGGCGAACGCGTCGATGGTCCACTGCAGGCCGGAGACCGAGGACCCGAGATCCGCCCGGATGGCCGGCAGGGCGATGTTCACGATGGTGACGTCCAGGCTGATGATCAGCAGGCTCATGCAGCAGATCGCCAGGACGAGGTAGCGGCGGGGCACGAGGTTAGTTGTACCCGTATAACTAATGGATGACTCGCAGGATGTTGCTCACAGCGACACGGGGTTTTCCGGCGGACATGATGTGGGCATGGTGGGCGGCATGAAAATCTGGCCGGGCAATCCGTACCCGCTGGGTGCGACCTACGACGGCGGCGGGACCAACTTCGCCATCTTCAGCGAGGTCGCGTCCCGGGTCGAGTTGTGCCTGTTCGACGACGAGGGCAACGAGACGCGGGTGGACCTGCCCGAGCGCGAGGCGCTCGTCTGGCACGGCTACCTGCCCCGGATCGTGCCCGGTCAGCAGTACGGTTTCCGCGTGCACGGGCCGTACGACCCGTCCCAGGGGCTGCGCTGCAACCCCAGCAAGCTGCTGCTCGACCCGTACACGAAGGCGATCGACGGCGATTACCGGTGGGATCAGGCGCTGTTCTCGTACGAGTTCGGCGACCCGGAGTCGTACAACGACCTCGACTCGGCCCCGTTCGCCCCGCGCTCGGTGGTGATCAACCCGTTCTTCGACTGGGGCAACGACCGGCCGCTCAAGGTGCCGATGTGGGAGACGGTGATCTACGAGGCCCACGTCAAGGGCATGACGATCAGACACCCCAAGATCCCTGACGACGTACGGGGTACGTACTCCGGCCTGGCCCACCCCGAGATGATCAAGTACTTGAAGGGTCTCGGCATCACCGCCGTCGAGCTGATGCCGGTGCACCAGTTCGTGCACGACAGCGGCCTGATCGAGCGGGGCCTGACCAACTACTGGGGTTACAACACCATCGGCTTCTTCGCCCCGCACAACGGCTACGCGTCGTTCAGCGGCCACGGCGGCCAGGTGCAGGAGTTCAAGTCGATGGTCAAGGCCCTGCACCAGGCCGGCATCGAGGTCATCCTGGACGTGGTCTACAACCACACCGCCGAGGGCAACCACCTGGGCCCGACCCTGTCGTTCCGGGGCGTCGACAACCCGGCCTACTACCGGCTCGTCGACCAGGACAAGAAGTTCTACTACGACACCACCGGCACCGGGAACAGCCTGAACGTCCGGCACCACGAGTCGCTGCGGCTGATCATGGACTCGCTGCGCTACTGGGTGACCGAGATGCACGTCGACGGCTTCCGCTTCGACCTGGCGTCCGCGCTGGCCCGCGAGTTCCACGAGGTGGACCGGCTGGCCGCGTTCTTCGACCTGGTCAACCAGGACCCGGTGGTCTCCCAGGTGAAGCTGATCGCCGAGCCGTGGGACGTCGGCGACGGCGGCTACCAGGTCGGTGGCTTCCCGCCGAACTGGACCGAGTGGAACGGCAAGTACCGCGACTCGGTCCGCGACTTCTGGCGCGGCGAGCCGTCCAGCCTCGGCGAGTTCGCGTCCCGCTTCACCGGCAGCTCCGACCTGTACCAGGACGACGGCCGCCGCCCGATCGCGTCGATCAACTTCGTCACCGCGCACGACGGCTTCACCATGCACGACCTGGTGTCGTACAACGAGAAGCACAACGACGCCAACGGCGAGGGCGGCCGGGACGGCGAGAGCCACAACCGCTCCTGGAACGGCGGCATCGAGGGCCCCACCGACGACCCGGACGTCGTGACGCTCCGCGAGCGGCAGAAACGCAACTTCCTCGCCACCCTGCTGCTCAGCCAGGGCGTGCCGATGATCGCCCACGGCGACGAGTTCGGCCGCACCCAGCAGGGCAACAACAACGTCTACTGCCAGGACAACGAGCTCAGCTGGATGGACTGGGAGAGCGCCCGCGAGGAGGACGTGCTCACCCACTTCGTCCGCCTGCTCACCAAGCTCCGCGCCGACCACCCGATCTTCCGCCGCCGCCGGTTCTTCACCGGCTCGTTCTCCGACGAGAACAAGCTGCCCGACATCGCCTGGCTGCGCCGCGACGGCGAGGTGATGACCGACGACGACTGGAACACCCGCAGCGGCATGACCATGACGGTCTTCCTCAACGGCCACGGCATCCCGGAACGCGGCCCGCTCGGCGAGGAGATCACCGACGACTCGTTCCTGCTGCTGTTCAACCCGCTCGACGAGGACGTGTCGTTCACCCTGCCCGTCCGCGACTACGGCAAGACCTGGGAGATCGTCGCCCACACCGCCGACCCGCTGCTGGCCCGCCGCCGCAAGACCGCCCGCGCCGGCAGCCGCGTGGAGGTCATCCGCCACGCCATGGTCGTCCTGCGCTGCCGCTACTAGGGCGGCGGGTCCGCTTCGGTCGAGGTCAATTCATTGAGAGGTACGGCCCCGATGATTCGCCTATCGGTGAATGACGACGGTGCCGGCGATTTTGTCGTGCAGGGTGCGGTTTCGGTCGCTGAAGACGAACAAGGAATCGACGACTGGATAGAGGCCGAAAGTCGCCGCGCCGATCAGGGCGCCGAGGATTAATTTGATCAGGAGTTCGCGGTAGGCCATTCGCCAGAAGGCGAGCGGGTGGCCGGTTCGGGCGTCGGCGATCGTGTGGCCCATGATCTGGCGGGCCGGGGTCTGGCCGCGGCCGAAGAGGAACAGGGCCCAGATCAGCCAGCCGAGACCGGCGGTGAGGCAGATCAGGACGGCGTCGACGACCTGGGCGACGAGCCGGCCGGCCGGGCTGACCAGCAGGGAGATCTCCGTGCCGTCAGGGTGCGTGTAGGTGAGGCCGGGTGTCATCAGCGCTCTCCCGGGCTTCTCGGCGACAGGGGCGAGGAGACGGTAACCGATCGATCGGTGCGGCGTGGACCGTCAGGGGTGGCGGCCCACGCCGTACGCCGAGCGGATCTTTATTTCTTGAGGGCCGACTGGTCGATGACCTCGGTCGCGGCCGGGGCCTTGAGCTCGGCGAACGTCGCGCCGATCTCGCTGAACGTCAGGCCCTCGGGCGCCGGGCGGTCCAGCTTGACCGGGTACGGCTCACCGGTCGTCGCGATGTAGAGCGTGCTCTTGGCGTCGCCGCTGTCGAGCAGGCCGATCGCGGGCACGCCCTCGACCGTCTTCACCTCGCCCTTGCTCATCGTGCCGGTCGCCTTGAGCATGTCGTCCACGTTGGTGATGCTGAAGAAGTCGTTGAAGCTGGTGTCGGTGGCGCTCGGCTTGATCCACTTGGTGCCGACGGCGTCCTTCATCAGCTTCGCGGTGGCGCCGCTGGAGTCGATCATCGTCCAGAAGGCCTCGTTCGGCCGGATGTAGCGCTGGCCACCGACCGCGAGCATCTCCAGCTTCGCGCCGCCGAACTCGAGGGCGCCGATGACGTCCGCACCGGAGATCTTCATGTCGATGTCGGTCACGTCGCCGTTGTCGGTCATCGCGCCCTTGACGTGGAACGACTTCGCGGCCTTCAGCGCGGCGGCCGCCTTCGCCACGATCGCGTCGGCGGGGAGGTCCGCGACGCCGTTCGCGGCCGGCGCGGCCGAGGTGGCGGCGGCCGTCGTGGCGGCGTCGCCGTCGCCGCTGCCGCAGCCGGCGAGCAGCGCGGCGGACATGGTGAGCGCGGCCAGGCCGGCGCGCGAAACAGACTTCATGATGTGCTGGTCCCCGTCTGAAGGCGGGCGCGACCGGTGTGCCGACCGCCCCCCGCAGGTATGCGCGCGTGACGATAGCCGCTGGTCACCGTCGATCTCGCGCCGCAGTGACGGGGATCTCGGGACCGCCGTGAAGCCGTGCCGACACCGGCGTGAAGCCGGCCCCGCGCACGCTCTCCCCCGACGGTCACGGTGATGAGGGGGAAGGCATGGATGGCACAGCGGTCGCGGTCCGCGGGCTGCGCAAGTCCTTCGGCGGCACGACGGTGCTCGACGGGATCGATTTCGAGATTCCCGAGGGTACGACGTTTGCCCTGCTCGGCCCGAACGGCGCGGGCAAGACCACGGCGGTCCGGATCCTGTCGACGCTGATCGGGTTCGACGGCGGCGAGGTGCGCGTCGGCGGTCACGACCCGGTGCGCGAACCGGCGGCGGTCCGCGCCCTGATCGGCGTGACCGGCCAGTTCTCGGCGGTCGACGACCTGCTGACCGGCGCCGAGAACCTGGCCCTGATGGCCGACCTGCACCACCTGGACCGGGCGGTCAAGCAGGCCCGGGTCAGCGAGCTGCTCGAACGGTTCGACCTGGTGGAGGCGGCCGGGCGGACGGCGGCGACCTACTCCGGCGGGATGCGGCGGCGGCTCGACCTGGCGATGACGCTGGTCGGGCGACCCCGGCTGATCTTCCTGGACGAGCCGACCACCGGACTCGACCCGCGCGGACGCCGGATGCTCTGGCAGACCGTCCGCGACCTGGTGGCCGACGGCGTCACGATCTTCCTGACCACGCAGTACCTGGAGGAGGCCGATCAGCTGGCCGACCGGGTCGCCGTGCTGGACGGCGGGCGGCTGGTCGCCACCGGGACCCCGGCCGAGCTCAAGCGGGGTGTGCCGGGTGGGCACGTACGGCTGGAGTTCTTCGAGGTCGCGGCGCTGGACGCGGCGGCGGACCTGTTCCCGGGATCGGCCCGGGACGACGAGACGCTGGAGCTGCGGGTCGCGCACCGGGGCGGGGTCCAGGCGCTGCGCGAGCTGGACGCCGCCGGGATCGAGGTGGCCGGGTTGTCCGTGCACTCGCCCGACCTGGACGACGTGTTCCTGGCCCTGACCCGGACGGAGACGGCCCGATGAGCGACGCGATGACGATGCTGCGGCGCAACGTCCGGCACACGTCCCGGAACCCGGGCGCGATCATCATGACCGTCGGGCTGCCGGTGATCCTGCTGCTGCTCTTCGTCGAGGTGTTCGGCGGCTCGCTGGACGTGGGCGGGCCGGCCGGCGGGTACATCGACTACGTGGTCGCCGGGGTGCTGGTGATGACGGTCGGGTACGGGGCGACGACCACCGCCCTCGCCGTCAACCGGGACATGACCGCGGGGATCATCAACCGGTTCCGGACGATGAACATCGCCCGGACCGCGGTGCTGACCGGGCACGTGCTCGGGTCGACCGCCCGCACGCTGGTCAGCGCCGGGCTGGTGGTGGTCGTGGCGGCCGGTCTCGGCTTCCGGGGCGACGGGGACCCGGTGCGGTGGCTCGGGGCGGCAGGGCTGCTCGCGGTGTTCACCGTGGGGCTGACCTGGATCGCGGTGGCCGTCGGGCTGGCCGCGAGGACCGCGGAGGGGGTGGCGCCGTTCACCCTGGTCGTGCAGTTGCTGCCGTTTCTGAGCAGCGCCTTCGTGCAGCCGGGGGCGATGTCGGGGGCGGTGCGGTGGTTCGCGGGGCACGAGCCGTTCACGCCGGTCATCGATACGTTGCGGGGGCTGTTGCTCGGGGGTTCGGTGGGGGACGGCGGGGTGGCTGTGCTGTGGTGTCTGGGGATGGCGGGTGGGGGCTATCTGTGGGCGCGGCTGCTGTTCCGGCGGGATCCGGATTAAAGAGCGTTTTTGGGGATTTCGACCAGGGCGAGGGCGGCGGCGCGCAGGCCGTCGTGGTCCAGGCCGGCGAGCGACGCCGGGCTGGACCCGCCCGGGTCGGCGGCCGACGCCGGGCTGGGCGTGCCGGGGTCAGCCAGCCGTGCCGGGCTGGGCGTGCCGGGGTCGGCCGGCGACGCCGGGCCCGGGAAAGCGTCGATCGCTTCGGAAACGGACTGAAAAGTCGCTGAATATCCGAAATGTCGGGCGAGGTCGATCAGCTCCCGCCCCGCCCCGGGCTCCCGCACCGACGCGACCATCCCCAGCGCCACCAGCAGCACCCCGCACACCCGGAACGCCACCGGAGGCGCCCCGGCCAGCATCCCCCGCACCCGCCCGGGCAACTCCTCCGCGAGATCGGCGACAAGATCGAGCCGCCCGTACCGGCAGTGCGCGATCACCGTCACCGCCAGGATCTCGCTCTCCCACAGCCCCTCGGCCGACCGCAGCCCACCGGCGGCCTCCCGCCACACCCGCAGTCCCCCGTCGACGTCCCCCCGCCCGAGCAGGATCTCCGCCCGCCCGCACAGCTCGAACCGCATCCGCCCGGCCTCCTCACCGAGCACCCCGCGACTCAGCCGCTCCAGCCCCTCCTCGGCCCGGTCGAACGCCCCCCGTTGCAGGTCGGCGAGGACGATCGCCCACCGGGCCCGCCCCGCGCTGGCCCACGCCCCGAGCCCCTCCATGATCGACAACGCCGCGTCGAGATGCCGGAACGCCTCCTCGCCGGGCGCCGACTGCAGGCACAGCTCCCCGACCCGCGAGTGCGCGAACGCCCGCAGCCACGGATCCCCGGCCCCCAGGTGATCGAGCATCCGGCGGGCCGCCCGCAGCGCCCCGTCCAGGTCGTTCGCGGTCTCCAGCCGATAGCTGAGCGCGTAGCAGGCCAGCCCGGCGACCGCCGGATCCGGGCTGTCCAGCAGCGTGTCCGGATCGTCGGCGCAGAGCACCGTCTGCGCGGCGCCGACCATCGTGCCGGGGGCGGGCGGCGGCAGCCGGCGCAGCACGGCCAGGGCCCGGACCGGCCGCGGCCCGCGGATCACGAACGTGATCATCGCGCACCAGACGGCCGCCGCCCGGGTCGCCTCGACCAGTTCCGGGCCGGGCCGGAACCGCACCAGCAGGTCCGGCACCTCCTCGGCGAGCCCGATCAGCCGGTTGATGTTCGAGTCGGTGAGCCACAGCGTGCCGAGCAGCGACGCGGCCGCGGCGACCGTGGCGGCGTCCGCCCGGTCCAGCGCCCAGCGCAGCGCCCGGACCAGGTTGTCCTGCTCGGCGCGGATCGCCTCGACCGTCGTGATCAGGTCGTCGCCGAGGTCCCGGCTGCCGAGCGCCCGCGCCCAGGTCAGGAACCGCTCGGTCGCCGCCCCGGTCTCGCCGGCCTCGTCCCGCCGCGCCGCGCAGAACTCGCGGACCGTCTCCAGCATCCGGAACCGCGTCCCGGCCGGGCCGTCCACCACCTTGACCAGCGACTGGTCGACCAGTTGGGTGAGCACCGCGTCGTCGCCGACCACGTCGGCGGTGAACCCGCCCGGGAAGATCGACAGGGCGCGCAGGGCGGCCCGCCCGTCCGGTTCGAGCAGGTGCCAGCTCCACTCGATGACCGCGTGCAGCGTGCGATGCCGTTCCGGCGCGTCCCGCCCGTTGCCCCGGAGCAGCGCGAACCGGTCGTCGAGGCGCCGGGCGATCTCGGCCGGCGACATCACCCGGATCCGGGCGGCGGCGAGCTCCACGGCGAGCGGCAGCCCGTCCAGGCCGCGGCACAACTCCCGGACCGTCCCGGCCGGCAGGTCGGCGCCGGGCCGCGCGGCCCGGGCCCGCTGGGTGAACAGCTCCACGGTCGTGTCCAGGTCCAGCTCCGGCAGCGGGTGGACCGACTCCGAGGTGAGCCCGAGCGGCGCCCGGCCGGTGGTCAGGACGGTCGTCCCGGCGCTGCGCGCGACCAGGGCCCGCACCAGCGCGGCGACGCCGCCGATCACCTGCTCGCAGTTGTCCAGGATCAGCAGCGCCGGCCCCGGGTCGAGCGCGCCGATCACCCCGTCGACCAGGCCGGCCGCCTCGTTCACGCCGAGCGCCGAGGCGACCTCGGCGAGCACGTCCCGGTCCCGGCTGACGCCCGCGAGCTCGACGAAGAAGACCAGGCGGTGCGCGGCGCGGCGGCCGACCGCCTGCGCCAGGCGGGTCTTTCCGAGGCCTCCGGCCCCGACGATCGAGACCACCCTTGCGGTACGGACCAAGCCCCCCACCACCCGCACGTCGTCGTCCCGCCCGAGCAGTTCGTTCGGCTCGTACCGCAGCCCCTGGCGGACCACCGGCGCGGCGCTGAGCAGCAGGTCCCGGTGCGCGGCCCGGAGCGCCGCCCCGGGCTCGGTGCCCAGGTCGTCGCGCAGCCCGCGCCGGTACTCGTCGTACCGGCCCAGCGCGGCCCCGGGGCCCCCGGGTCGCCGCCTCCGCGCGCAGCAGCTCCAGCAGCACTTCCTCGTCCCGGGGCCGATCCGCCGCGAGCGCCGCGAGCGCCCCCAGTGCCTCTTCGCCGCGCCCCAGTCGCCCCAGCGCGAGGGCCCGCGCCCGCCGCAGCTCACCCCGGGTGGACGCCCGCGCCGCCCGCAGGTCGCCGAGCGGCCCGTCTCCCCCGCCCTCGTCGCCCTCGAACAGCGCCAGCCCCGCCTCGGCCTCGGCCAGCGCCCGCCCGTGCTCCCCGGCCCGGGCGTGCCGCTCGCTCGCCGCCGCGCGCAGCAGCACCGCCGACGAGTCCACCCGCTCGGCGTCCAGCGCCAGCCGGTACCCGGTCGCCGTGCTCACGATGACGCCGGCGCCGAGCCGCGCCCGGGCCCGCGCCACCAGGGTCTGCAGCGCCTTGGCCGGATGCTCGGGCTGCTCGTCCGGCCACAGCTCGGCGATCAGCCGCCCGGCCCCGCACCCGGCCGCGAGGTCCCCGGCGAGCAGCGCCAGCAGGCCGGCCAGCCGGGCCCCGCTGATCTCCGTCCCGCCGTGCCGCACCCGCGACAGCAGCCGCAGCTCCACGTCCATCGACGACGAGGCTAATCCACCGGGAACAGCGCGAGGGTGCCGGCGAGCTGGGAGTGCGCCGGGGACGGCAGCCGGTCCGGGGTGCACCAGGTGAGGTCGTCGAACTTGTCGGGCTCGCCGATCCGTACCTCGGCCGGGTCGACCCGGACCGCGAAGATCACCGCGACCCAGTGCGACGGCGGATCCACGCGCAGCACGTTCCGCACGCCCAGCTGGACGATCTCCCGCGGCGCGGCGACGTACTCCTCGATCACCTCGCGGGTGACCGCCGCCTCGAACGTCTCGCCGAACTCGAGCGCGCCCGCCCCGCAGTCCCAGGCGCCCGGCTCGTCGCGGGCCCGGGCGGACCGCCGGGCCAGCAGGATCCGGCCGGCGCCGTCGTGGCAGAGGAAAACGCACGAGACCGAGGGTTGCACTCGCGACATCCTGCCAAACGCCGCCGGTCTCGGCGAATGATGGACGGATGGACGGAATCGAGATCGGCCCCGCGACGCCGGCCGACGCCGGGGAGATCTTCACCCTGCAGCTGGCGGCCTACGTCGCCGAGGCCCAGTTGTACGACGATCCGCACCTCCCGGCCCTGACCCAGTCGCTGCCCGATCTGACCGCGGAGCTGACCGGCGACCTGGCGCTGAAGGCGGTTCTCGGGCACCGGATCGTCGGCGCGGTCCGCGGCCGGGTGGACGGCTCGGTGCTGCGCATCGGCCGCCTGGTGGTCGCCCCGGACCTGCGGGGCCGTGGCATCGGCACCCGCCTGCTGGCCGCGATCGAGACCGCCGCGGCCGGCCGGGCCGAGTGGCTCGCCCTGTTCACCGGCCACCTGAGCAGCGCCAACATCCGCCTCTACGAACGTCACGGCTACGAGGAGACGCACCGCGAACAGGTCCGCCCCGACCTGACCCTGGTCCACCTGACGAAAGCCTGCTGAGCCCGGTCAGTCGCGGTAGACCGGCTTCGGGGGTGCCGGGGCCGGGCCGAGGGCGGTGAGCCAGTGCTGGTAGCTCCGGGTCCAGGTGCCGTCCGCGCGGAGCTTCTCCAGCACCCCGTTGACGAAGCGGACCAGGTCGGGCGAGTCCTTGGCGATGCCGATCCCGGACGGCTCGTCGGAGACGAACTCACCGGTCACCTCGGTCGTCGGGTCCTGCGCGGCGAGCCCGGCGAGCAGCACGTCGATGGTGGACACCGCGTCGACCTGGCCCTGCTGGAGCATCACCAGGCAGTCCAGGGTGCTGTCGGTGGCGACCGCGATCGGCTTCGAGGGCTGCGCCGCGATGGTCCGGATGCTGGTGCTGCCCCGGGTCGCGCAGACCTTGCGGCCGCCCAGGTCGCCGAACTCCTTGACGCCGGAGCCGCGGCGGACCAGCAGCCGCTGGTGCGACGCCAGGTACTCGCTGGAGAACGACACCTGCTGCCAGCGCTCGCAGGTCATCGTCATGGTCCGGATCACCATGTCGACCCGGCCGTCCTGGAGCACCGGGATCCGGTCGGCCGTGGTGATCGCCTGGAACTGGACCTTGTCCGGGTCGCCGAAGATCGCCCGGGACATCTCGTGGGCCAGGTCGATCTCGAAGCCGACCAGGTCGCCGCTGGCCGGGTCGCGGAAGCCGAACAGGTACGCGTTCTGGTCGACGCCGACGATCAGCCGGCCACGCGCGGCGATCCTGGCCATCGTGCTCTTCGCCGGCATCTTCCCCGGGGCGGGCAGCGCACCGGACGGGCGCAGGCTGGCGCGGGGTACGCAGTCCGGGGCCGGGCCGGGCTTCGGCACCTCGGCGGGGTCCTGGACGTTCTCCGGCACCGGGAGGGCGGCTTTCCCGCCGTACGTCGAAGCCTGGGGTTGATCTTCGGAAGCGCACCCGGCGAGCAGGGTGACCAGGACGAGCAGGGCGGCGACGCGTTTCATCGGTATTCTCCGATCCGGGGCCGGAACCCGAGGACGACCGCGGCGAGCAGGCCCACGGTGAGCAGCAGCAACGCGACCTCCAGGGCGGTCAGGGCGCGCACGCCGAGCCCGTCCTGCCCCTCGACCCGGTGGTTGGCGGTGGCCAGCGCGGTGGTCAGCGCGGCGTCCAGGTCGGCGAAGACCGCGGCGGAGTCGGCCGGGCCGGTCGCGGTCGCCTTCGCCACCGCCGCCAGGTAGTCGCCCTTGTCGTCCAGCGCCCGCAGCTCGGCGTGCAGCCCGTTCCACCGGGCCGCGTGCGCGCCGGCCGCGAGGATGACCGGCCGGTCGGCGGCCGGCGCGTCGTGGGCGGCCCGCTCGAGCAGCGCGGTCAGCTGCTGGACCACCGCGCCGTAGTCCTTCTCGA
Organism: Actinoplanes sp. L3-i22; assembly: GCF_019704555.1. Lineage (NCBI taxonomy): Bacteria > Bacillati > Actinomycetota > Actinomycetes > Micromonosporales > Micromonosporaceae > Actinoplanes > Actinoplanes sp. L3-i22. The sequence continues at coordinate 3,488,858 of NZ_AP024745.1, read as the reverse complement.
AGGTCGCCCCGCCGCCCCGGGCGACCAGCGTGAGCGACTCGTCGGCGCGGGCCTGCAGGGCCGCCCGGCGCGCGCCGGCGAGCACGTCGACCAGGACCGAGCCCTGCGTCCGCCCGACGTCCACCCGGCCGGCCGTGACGCCCAGCGCGGCCGACGACCAGGCCAGCACGATCAGCGCGACCAGGCTGCCGGCCACCAGACCGACATTGAACACCCGATGGGTACGCCGGGCGACCAGCACCTGCGCGGCGATCAGCCCGGCCACCAGGAGCAGCCCGAGCACCACGATCGGCCAGGCGAACCCGGACGCCCCGCGCTGCGCGTCGCTCAGCCGGGCCTGCGCCGCGGTGAACAGCCCGGCCGCCTGGGGCAGCAGCGTCTGCCGCATCAGCGCGGAGGCCTCCCGCAGGTAGGCCCCACCGAGCGGGACCCCGAGCCGGTTGTACGACCGGGCCGTCTCGACCAGCCCGGTGTAGACCGGCAGCCGATCGGTGAGCACCGCGAGCCGGGCCGCGTCGGCGTCGTCGGCGTCCCGGGTCGCCACGGTCAGCGCGGCGGCGGCCCGGGCGAGGTCGTCCAGGTAGCGCTGGCGCAGCACCGGCGGCTCGGCGCCGTTGGTCAGGAACGCCGTCGCCGCGGTCGCGTCCGCGTCCGACAGTGATCGGTACAGCTCCTGCGCGCCGACGCTCAGCGGCCCGCTCACCTCGGTGATGTCCCGGGTCAGCGCGGCCCGGTGCTGGACGGTGGCCAGCGCCGTCCCGCCGAGCGCGAGCCCGAGCACGATCAGGGCCGCGGCGACGACGCGGTAGAGATCCGGTGTGGCTAGTCGTGGCACTGTCCACTCCCGAGGTCCGCCTGGTGACTGCCGACGACGGTAGGGCGTGGGAGCAACACGTAACGCGGTTATGGGCGGGTCATCAGGTGGCGCAGATCCCGGGTGCCGCCGGTGGACGGGCGGGCGGCCAGGATGCACGTGTCGTCGTCCGGGTTGGCCCGCCGCAACCGGCCGACCAGCTCGGCGAGCGGCTGGTGCGGCGCGGTGCGCACGGCGTCGTCGACCGCGGCGATCACCGCGTCCAGCCCGGTGTCCAGGCCCTGGCCGCGGTGCTCGACCAGCCCGTCGGTGTAGAGCAGCAGCACGTCGCCGGGGAGGAAGCCGATCACCTCGGAGCGGTAGCGGGCGTCCTCGACCACGCCGAGCATCGGCCCGGACGGGCGGGTCAGCGTCGCGGTCCGGCCGTTGCGGCAGAGCAGCGGCGGCGGGTGCCCGGCCTGCGCCCAGACCAGCTCCTGCCGCTGCGGGAAGAACCGGGCGATCACCGCGGTCGCGGTCAGCTCCGGGGTCTCCCGCTCCAGCTCGCAGGTGAGCCGGTTGAGGTGCCCGAGCAGGGTGGCCGGGTCGCTGTCGACCACGGTCAGCGCGCGCAGGGCGTGCCGCAGCTGGGCCATGTTGCTGGCCGCCTGGGTGCCGTGACCGGCCACGTCCCCGACGGCGAGCAGCACGGTCCCGTCGCGCAGGGCGGCCGCGTGGTACCAGTCGCCGCCGACCATCGTCTCCTGCCCGGCCGGCAGGTAGCGGACCGCGGCCTTGAGCCCGGGCAGCTCGATCGGCTCGTCCGGGATCGGCAGGATGATCTCCTGCAGGCGCAGGGTCAGGTTGTGCTCGGCGGCCGCGGCCCGGCGCTGCTCGTCCAGCTTCTGCTCGACCTCGGCCAGCCGTTCCGCGCTGACCGGCTGCCCGGTGACGTCCTGCACGATGCCGAACAGGCGCACCGGGCGGCCGTCGCCGTCGCGCACGGTGGTCGCGACGGTCCGCAGCCGCCGGACCCGCCCGCCGATCCGGACCCGGGTGACCAGCTCGATCCGGTCCCGCCCGTGGGCCGCGGCGAGCGCGGCCTCGCGCAGCGACAGGTCGCCGTCGCCGGCCCGTTTCCCCTCGGCCGCCGTCATCGGGCCGAGCGCCGGGTCCCGCTGGTAGATCCGGTACAGCTGCGGCGACCAGTAGACCTCGCCGGTGACCAGGTCCCACTCCCCCCAGCCGAGCGCGGCCAGCTCCTCCACCGCGGCCAGCCGGTCGACGACCAGGTCGCCGCCGGCGAACGGCGACGGCGGCGCGTCCGTGCCGTCGAGCAGCCGGATCACCCGGCCGGCCACGTCCTCCGGAGCGCTGTCCTGCTCGGCGGCGATCCGGAAAAGGTGCCGATACGCGTCCGCGACCCGGCACCGGGCCCGGCCGGCCAGCAGCCCGACCGCCCGTTCGACCACGGCGTCCATCCTGGCCCGTCGATCGCTGAGTGCCTCCGCAAACGCCTGACCACCCACTGAAAACGCCTCCCCGTCCGGCCTACGGGTTCCTGCTTACGCCAGCGCGTCGGGCGGTCGCATCCCCCGACTGCACCGTTCATCGCACAGGTCACCCGGTCGGGCGTAAGGCTTTCGGGCGATCGAAAGGATAGATCGGCGTCCAAACCTGACTTCAGAGCTCGAACAGGTCCCGCACGGCCTCGGTCAGCCGGGCCATGCTCGCCCCGGTCACCATGCCGATCCGCTCGGCGCCGGTGGTGGCCGGCAGCCGGCGCATCCGGTTGACCACCACGACGCCGGTGATCGGGTCCTGCTCGGTGAGGGCGACCGCGAACGGTGGCAACTCGGTGACCCCCCGCTGGCGTACGATCGGGGCGCAGTACGGTGACGCGTTGTCCCGCTCGTTGTAACTGTCCGCCGAGAGCACCAACACGCGGTATCGCAGGTCGGAGCGGTCGCCGATGGTCCAGATCTCGCCCCGGCGCATGTCAGACTCGACCGGATGACGGCACGGCCCGGAACGACATGGCACGAAGCGTACCGCCGCGCGGATCTCCGCCGCGTTTCGCCCCGCCCCGGCATGTTCACTACTTGGACGTGATCGAACCACAGCCCGCCCGATCCCGTAGAAATGAATGCGGGGCCCGTTACGGGCCGGTTATGAGAGGACGCAGGAATGTCGCAGAAGGCGCAGATCGGGGTCACCGGCCTGGCGGTGATGGGTCGCAACCTGGCCCGTAACTTCGCCCGGCACGGGCACACCGTGGCGGTGCACAACCGCTCCTACGGCCGCACCAAGGAGCTGGTCGAGGAGTTCGGGCACGAGGGCACCTTCCTGCCGGCGGAGACCGCCGAGGACTTCGTGCAGAGCCTGGAGCGCCCGCGCCGCGTCGTGATCATGGTGAAGGCCGGTCCGGCCACCGACGCCGTGATCGACGAGTTCGCCCCCCTCCTGGAGGAGGGCGACATGCTGATCGACGCGGGCAACGCGCACTTCGCGGACACCCGTCGCCGGGAGGCCGCGCTCAAGGCCAAGGGCCTGCACTTCGTGGGCATGGGCGTGTCCGGCGGCGAGGAGGGCGCGCTGCACGGCCCGAGCATCATGCCGGGTGGCCCGAAGGAGTCGTACGACGCGCTCGGCCCGCTGCTCGAGGACATCTCGGCCAAGGTCGACGGCGAGCCGTGCTGCACGCACGTCGGCCCGGACGGCGCCGGCCACTTCGTCAAGATGGTGCACAACGGCATCGAGTACGCCGACATGCAGCTCATCGCCGAGGCGTACGACCTGCTCCGCCAGGTCGGCGGGCTGTCCCCGACGGAGATCGCCACCACGTTCGGCGAGTGGAACGAGGGCCGGCTCGGGTCGTACCTGATCGAGATCACCGCCGAGGTGCTCAAGCAGAACGACGCCGCGACCGGCAAGCCGTTCGTCGACATCGTGCTGGACCAGGCCGAGCAGAAGGGCACCGGCCGCTGGACCGTGCAGGCGGCGCTGGACCTGGGGGTGCCGGTCAGCGGCATCGCCGAGTCCGTTTTCGCCCGTGCGCTCTCCGGTGGGGCGGACGTCCGCAAGGCGGCCGCCGACGCCGGGCTCCCGGGCCCGTCGGCCGGCGCCGAGCACGTCGGCGGCGACCTGCGCGCGGACGTCGAGCAGGCGCTGTTCGCCTCCAAGATCGTCGCGTACGCGCAGGGCTTCCAGCAGATCCAGGCGGCCAGCAAGGAGTACGACTGGTCGATCGACCCGGGCGCGATGGCCAAGATCTGGCGGGCCGGCTGCATTATCCGGGCCAAGTTCCTGGACTTCATCAAGCAGGCCTACGACAAGAACGAGTCGCTGACCACGCTGCTGGTCGACGACTACTTCCTGGACGCGGTCAGCGGGGCGCAGGACGCCTGGCGCCGGGTCGTGGTCACCGCCGCCCAGCAGGGCATCCCCGCCCCGGGCTTCGCGTCCGCGCTGGCCTACTACGACGGCCTGCGCGCCAAGCGCCTGCCGGCCGCGCTGATCCAGGGCCAGCGGGACTTCTTCGGCGCCCACACGTACCACCGGATCGACCGGGACGGCTCGTTCCACACCCTGTGGGCGACCGACGACCGCGCCGAGGTCGACGCCTGACCTGCGCTGTTCCCCGATTCGCCCCGGTCCCCGCGACCGGGGCGTTTCACATTCAAGACCATTATTGGGTACGACCTGAGCCGCGCGTCCGCAAACCACTGGACGCCGGACCCATCCGCCGGGGCCCGGCGTCCGTAGTCATCACCAGGACAACGGGCCCGGGAGGCACGATGAGCGAGGTTCCGTCCGGCACCACTCCGACCGAAGGTGATCAGCCGGTCGCGTTCGCTCCGGGCACCCACCCGGTCCCCGAGCTGTTCCCGGCCCGGCCGTCGGAGCCGTTCTCCGCCGAGGATCCCGCGCCGTTCTCCCCCGACCACCCCGCGCCCGCCCCGTCGAGCGCCGCCGAGCACCCGGCGCCGCTCTCCCCCGAGCACTACGCGCAGCTCCCGGTCGAGGACCTCGCGCCGGCCCCGGCCGACTCCTTCGCGCTGCTCCCCGTCGAGGACCCCGCGGACCCCTTCGTGCCGTTCCCGGTCAACCGGCCCACGCTCTTCTCGGCCGGCCGGGACACGTCGCTGCCCGCCGGCCGGCCCACGATCCGCTCCGGGGGCCGGCCCACGCTGGAGGCGACCGGCGAGTGGCCGGCGCCGGACCCGGCCGGGTTCGCCGAGGAGGACACCGACCCGACCGGCTTCACCCCGATCTCCGGCGGGCCCTACCCGCCGGCCACCGACCCGTTCGACGACCCCGCGTTCACCTCGGCGTACCCGCTGCCCGGCTGGAGCGCGCCGCCGGAGACCGAGCCGGCGCCGCCGGCCGCACGGCGCCGCCGCCCGGTGCTGATCGCGATCGCCGCGTTCGCCGGCCTGGCCGGCCTGATCGCCGCGTTCCTGCTGGTCCCGCGCGGCAGACCGGACCCATCGGCGGCCGCCGCGACGGCCCGCCCCACCGAGGCGGCGACGGCCGGCCACGCGAACGGCAACGACAACGCGGGCAACGACGACGCCGCCGGGTCCGGCCGCACGGTGACCGGCGCCCGCGGCGGCCTGGACACCGCGTCCTTCGACATCCTGGACAGCGCCACCCTGATCCAGCTCACCGCCGCCGACCTGGGCGACGACCTGTTCCGGGTGAGCACCCCGGCGAACAGCGGCCTCACCCCGTCCGCCGAGCAGCGCGACGGCGCGGTCAAGCTGAGCCTGCGCTCGGACGGCAGCGGCGGCTCGGCGGCGGTCACCGTCCAGCTGAGCTCGGCGGTCCGCTGGTCCCTGCGCCTGGACGGCGGCACCGCCCAGTCCCGCCTCGACCTGACCGGCGCCGACCTGGCCGCCCTGGACCTGAACGGCGGCGCCAGCCGGATCGACCTGCTCCTCCCGGACCCGCACGGCCTGCTCCCGGTCCGGATGACCGGCGGCGTCGACCAGTTCCAGGTGACCCTGGCCGGCACCACCCCGGTCCGGGTCCGCGTCCAGTCCGGCGCCGGCCAGGTCACCCTGGACGGCACCACCCACAAGGGCATCGCCCCGGGCCGCTCGTTCACCGCCAACGACTGGTCCGGCACCTCCGGCATCGACCTGGAAGCCGTCGCCGGCCTCGCCACCCTCACCGTCCACGACTGATCACCCGAGGGACGGACCGCGCACCGTCCGAGCCCGCGGGCGGATCGGCCGCGGCCACACTTCTCCCATGAACCAGCTGGTCATCAGTGAACCGGCCCGGATCCGGCCGGTTCGCTGGGGTCTCGTCACGCTGATGGTCGCGGTGGCACTGACGGCGGCGGGCTCACTGCTGCTCGGCGGCCACGACGCCCTGCTGGCCTACCGTCCCGCGGAACGGCTGCTCGGCGTCGCCATCCTCTTCGCCGGCCTGGCGAACCTGACCGCGATGATCCTCGTCCGGCAGGACCGGGCCGGATTGGCGACGCTCGGCTTCGCGACCGGAGCGATGCCCGGGTTCCTGCTGGCCGCGGTGCAGACCGGCTTCGACCAGGCCCCGCGGGCGGCGCTGTGGCTGCTGGCCTCCGCCGCGCCCGCCGCCGCCGCGATCGCCACGCTCGCCCGGGGCCGGCGACCGAGCGGCGGCCGGCCCTCGGAGACCGTGCTGGCCGCCGTCGTCGCCGCCACGGCCACCGCGGCCGTTCCGCTGATGAGCCTGGTCGTCGGCGCGTACCAGCCGGTCACCGACGCCCAGGTGCTCGACATCAAGCTCCGCCTGGCGGTGGTGGCCGAGCGCACCGGGCCGGACGGCGCCGGCTACCGGGTCGTCGAGGTGCGGGCGGACATCGCGAACATCGGCAAGAAGTCACTTGTCGTGATGGGTTCGCGCTACGCGCTCATGGGGAGTGCGTCGGAGCCCCGCGAGACCCGCACCCAGCAGGAGTGGCCGATCGCCGGCGAGGTCGCCACGAGTCTGTGGAGCGCACGCTACGAGATGCCCCGCTCCGAATCCCTGATCGAGACCGGGTTCGACATCCTGCAGGCCGGATTCGTCCTCGACCCGGGGCAGCAGACCCAGGTGAACTTCCTGGTCAACGTTCCGGCCGGGAGGGTGAACACCGTTCGCGCCAGTGTGGTGCTCGCCACCGCCTTCGCGGACCGCCTCCGCCCGGGCCGGCTGCTGCAGGATGCCCGCTCCGGGCAGATGGGCGCCGACCGCCCGGTGCGTTCCGTCTGGGAGCTCGAACCCACCAGCTGGATCGCCGCGCTGACCCGCCGGCGCCCGCTCCTGCAGGTGGAGTACTCGATCGACACCGCCGACGGGACGAGCGGGCCGGCCGAGCAGGGGACATTCGTCGAGACCCACGTCCGGTTCGCGTTCGGCCACTCCCGCCGCGAGCTGGACGCCGGCCATCTCCCCAACCTCGAGATGGAGACGTTCTTCGGCGCCAACTACACCGACGCGTCACTTCAGCTGGCGATCGACGGCACGCGCGACTGAGGGCGTACGTCCGAATCGGGGTTTGGCGGGGCCGGAGCCATGAGTTTGGCGCATTCCTGGGCCGGGAGGGGTTTGGCCATCAGGTAGCCCTGGCCGTAGCGGTAGCCCATCTCCACCAGCCGGTCCCGCTGCTCCTCGTTCTCGATGCCCTCGGCGACCACCTTGAGCTGCAGGTACTCGGCGAGCTGGGCGACCGCGGCGGCCACCGCGAGGCGGCCGCGGTCGGCGCCCTCGGCGATGCCGTCGACGAACGACTTGTCGAGTTTGAGGACGTCGACCGGGAAGGCGCGCAGCAGGCTCAGCGAGGACTGGCCGGTGCCGAAGTCGTCGAGGGCCAGTTTGACGCCCATCTCGTGTAGCGCCTGCAGGGTCGCGCGGACCTGCCAGCCGTCGACCACCGACGACTCGGTGACCTCGAGGATCAGGTTCTGGCTGGTCAGCCCGGTCTCGCTGAGCACCGCGGCGACCTCGTCGACGAAGCCGGACTCGCGCAGCTGGCGGACCGCGACGTTGACGTTGATCGCCTCGACCGCGCCGTCGCCGAACTCGGCGCGCCAGCGGGCCAGCTGGGCGCAGGCCTCGCGCAGCACCCAGGAGCCGAGCGGGACGATCAGCCCGGAGCGTTCGGCGGCCGGGATGAAGTCGCCGGGCGAGACGAAGCCGCGCTCCGGGTGCTGCCAGCGGACCAGCGCCTCGGCGCCGGCGAGCAGGCCGGTGTGCAGGTCGAAGACCGGCTGGTAGACCAGGCGCAGTTCGCCGCGGACGATCGCGGTGTGCAGCTCGCCGGACAGCCGGGCGTGGTGCGCCAGGTCCTGACGCATCTTCGGCTCGAAGCGGACCCAGGACGCCTTGCCGGACTCCTTCGCGGCGTACATCGCGATGTCCGCGTTGCGCTGTACCTCGTCGGCGGTCTCGCCGTCGGCGGCGATCGCGATGCCGACGCTGGCGTGCAGCAGCAGCTGCTGGTCGCCGACCTGGAACGGCCGGCCGATGCCGGCCAGCAGGCGGGCCGCGGCGGCCTCGGCCCCGGCCGGGTCGTCCAGCGGCAGCAGCACGGCGAACTCGTCGCCGCCGAGCCGGGCCGGCAGCTCGCCGGGCCGGCAGTGTTCGCGGAGCCGCTGGGAGACCTGGTAGAGCAGCTGGTCACCGGCGGCCGGGCCGAGCGTGTCGTTGATCATCTTGAAGTCGTCGACGTCGATCAGCAGCGCGCTGGACGGCTCCCGGGCGACGATCCGCTCGCCCAGGGCGACCGCGAACCGGGTGCGGTTCGGCAGGCCGGTCAGCGTGTCGCTGAGCGCCAGCCGTTCCAGCTCGGCCTGCTGCCTACGGATGCCGCGCAGGGCGACGGTGTTCTCCCGCAGGCTGAGCAGCTGGCGGGCGACCACGAACCCGGCGATCAGCACCGCGCCGATGATCACGGTGCGCTGCCGGGAGCTCATGTCCTGGGTGCTGACGCTGATCACCAGGATCGCGGTGGCGGTCACCGCGACGAACGGCAGCAGGTTGAAGAGCGAGCGGCCGGCCGCGCCGGTGACCTTCGCCGGCGGGTTGCCGAAGGCGCGCTGCTGCAGGTAGGCGGCACCGGCCACCGAGACGCCGACCAGCGGGAGCGCGAGCACCGACAGCGCGAGGCGGCCCCATTCGCCACCGGCGATCAGCAGGGTGCTGCCGGCCGCGTCGACCAGCGGCGCGATGGTGAGCACGCGCAGCGACGTGGGGTGCACCGGGGTCTCCGGCGCGGCCGCGGCCTTGCCGATCACCACGAGCAGCAGGACGCCGCTGACCCCGACGACCGCGGCGGCGATCCGGGCGACCAGCGAGGTGCCGGGCGGGGCGAGGTCGAGGACGACGTACCAGAAGATCAGCGTGCTGGCGACGGCGACGGTGGCGCCGTCCAGCAGCGCCCGGATCCAGCCGAGCGCGGTGCGCTCGCCGAACGGCAGGCGGATGAACGCGGTCATCAGGATCGCGACGCCGACCAGCATCGGGAGACCGACGTACGGCGACAGCCCGGTGTTGTTGTTGGCCCGCAGGACCGAGACGACCGCGGCGGTCAGCAGGCACCCGCTGGCGTACTGCAGCAGCCGCCAGAACGAGCGCACCGGCCCGGACAGGTGCGCCTGCCGGCTGATCAGGCGGCTGCCGGCCAGCGCCGCGCCCATCGCCACCGGACCGCCGGCGAAGCCCAGGTACAGGCCGCCGTGGGCGCCGGTCAGCAGCCAGACCAGCACCCACGTGGTGGCGACCAGCGCGACCGCGGCGGGAACGAGCCCGCCGGGCCGGCGCCGGTCACCGGCGGTGTCATGTGCGCTCATGATGACTCACCAGTCGGCCCGGCCCGACGGTTCCTGAGCGAATTTTCAGGGCTGCAAAGCCGCCGAGACGACCGCGCGGGCCTCCTCCTGGATCCGGGTCAGATGGTCCGGGCCGTGGAACGACTCGGCGTAGATCTTGTAGACGTCCTCGGTGCCGGACGGGCGGGCGGCGAACCAGCCGGAACCGGTCACCACCTTGAGGCCGCCGATCGCCGCGCCGTTGCCGGGCGCGCTGGTCAGCACCGCGGTGATCGGCTCGCCGGCCAGCTCCTTCGCGGTCACCTGCTCCGGGGAGAGCTTGCCGAGAACGGCCTTCTCCTCGCGGGTGGCCGGGGCGTCGATCCGGGCGTACGCCGGGGCGCCGAACTTCGCGGTCAGCTCGCGGTAGTGCTCGCTCGGCGTCTTCCCGGTCACCGCGATGATCTCCGAGGCGAGCAGGTCGAGGATGATCCCGTCCTTGTCGGTGCTCCACACCGAGCCGTCGCGGCGCAGGAACGACGCGCCGGCGCTCTCCTCGCCGCCGAAGCCGATCGAGCCGTCGATCAGGCCGGGCACGAACCACTTGAAGCCGACCGGCACCTCGACCAGGGTCCGGCCGAGCTCGGCGGCGACCCGGTCGATCATCGAGGAGGAGACCAGGGTCTTGCCGATCCCGGCGGCGCCCGGCCAGCCGGAGCGGTGCCGGTACAGGTAGTCGATGGCGACGGCGAGGTAGTGGTTCGGGTTCATCAGGCCGCCGTCCGGCGTGACGATGCCGTGCCGGTCGGCGTCCGCGTCGTTGCCGGTGGCGATCTGGAAACGGTCCTTCTGGGCGATCAGCGACGCCATCGCGTACGGCGACGAGCAGTCCATCCGGATCTTGCCGTCCCAGTCCAGGGTCATGAAGCCGAAGGTCGGGTCGACCACCGGGTTCACCACGGTCAGGTCGAGGCGGTGCCGGTCGGCGATCTCACCCCAGTAGGCGACGCTCGCCCCGCCGAGCGGGTCGGCGCCGATCCGGACCCCGGCCGCGCGGATCGCGTCGATGTCGATCACGGCGGGGAGGTCGTCGACGTACGTACCCAGGAAGTCGTATTTTTCGGCTTTTGTGGTTGTCCTTCGGACGCCCTTGAGGCCGTCGGCGATCAGGGCGTTGGCCCGGTCCTGGATCCACTTGGTGGCGTCGGTGTCGGCCGGGCCGCCGTTCGGTGGGTTGTACTTGAAGCCGCCGTCGTCCGGCGGGTTGTGCGACGGCGTGACCACAACCCCGTCCGCTTTGACCGCATTTTTCGCGTTATAGACGAGAATAGCGTGGGAAACCGCCGGGGTCGGCGTGTAGCCGTCCCGGCTGTCGATCAGCACGGTCACGTCGTTGGCGGCGAACACCTCCAGCGCGGTGACCTGCGCCGGCTCGCTCAGCGCGTGCGTGTCCCGCCCCAGGAAGAGCGGGCCGGTGGTGCCCTGCTCCCGCCGGTACTCGACGATCGCCTGGCTGGTCGCGGCGATGTGGTCCTCGTTGAACGCGGTCCGCAGGCTCGACCCGCGATGCCCGGACGTGCCGAACGCGACGCGCTGACCCGGGTCGGACGGGTCCGGGTGCCCGGTGTAGTACCGCGAGACGACCCTCGGCACGTCGATCAGATCGGACGGCTCGGCCGGCTGACCGGCACGGGAGTGGACGGACATCTTGGCCTCCTGAAGGATGTTCCCGGATCGTATCCAGGACGGGACGCCTTGAACCTTTCCGCACCACCATCCGAACTATCCTGCGTGACCGGGAAACTTCCGCGCTTGTTCGTGCTGCTCTTGCTCGCGCTGGGAGTCTCGCTGGCCCTGCCGGCGCCGGCCTTCGCGCACGCCGCGACCGTCGGCTCCACCCCCGCGCCGGGCAGTGTGGTGGGCACCTCACCGACCGAGGTGACGGTCACGTTCAGTGAGTCGATCACGCCGGTCAGCGGGCACATCCAGGTCGTCGCGCCGGACGGCGAGCGCATCTCCGGCCTGGCCACGGCCGGCGGCGCGGTGCTGCACATCCCGATCCGGACCGCGAAGCACCCGCTCGGCACGTATCTGATCAGCTTCCGGGTGATCTCCGCGGACAGCCATCCGGTCGGCGGCGCGATCACCTTCTCGGTCGGCGCGCCCTCGGCGCGGCCGACGGCCGCCGAGGCCACCGGCACCCATCCCTCGGTCCGGGCCGCTGTCCCCACCCTTCGATTTCTTGGGTACGCCGGTTTGACGCTGATCGTCGGCCCGGCGATGTTCCTGGCGTTCCTCTGGCCGCGCCGGCGCTCCCGGACCGGGGTGCTCCGGCTGATCCGGGTGGGCTTCGGGCTGGCCGCGCTCTCGGCGCTGGGCGGGCTCGGCACGCAGGCGCAGCAGGGCAGTGGCGCCGCGCTGTGGCAGGTCACCCCCGGTGAGCTGGCCGAGGTGGCGACCAGCCGGTTCGGGGTGACGCTGCTGGCGCGGCTCGGCGTACTGATAATTCTCTTTCTGCTCTTGAAAGATCTGCCCCTGAGCCGGGTCCGGACCGCGCTGGTCCTGGTGCTGGGCACCGCCGGGCTGGCGACCTGGCCGCTGACCGGGCACGCGATCGCCAGCCCGATGCCGGTCATCACGGTCGCCGTCGACATCGTGCACCTGGCGACGATGGCGCTCTGGCTCGGCGGCCTGATCACCCTCGCCGCCTTCCTGCTGCGCGGCACCGACCGCCGGGTGCTCGGCGTGCTGCTGCCGGTCTGGTCCCGGTGGGCCGCGCTCTCCGTGCTGTGGCTGGCGATCGCCGGAACCGTGCAGGCGGTGGTTCAGGTCGGGACGGTGAGCCAGCTGATCCGGACCGACTACGGGCGGCTGCTGCTGGCCAAGCTCGGCGTCCTGGTGCTGGTGCTGGGCGCCGCGGCGGTCGCGCGCCGGTTCGTCCGGCGGTCGAGCCCGGGCACCGGGCTGCGCCGCACGGTCGGCATCGAGGTCGCCGCGACCGTGCTGATCCTCGGCCTGAGCGCGGTCCTGGTGCAGGTCAACCCGGGGCGGACGGCCGGGGCCGAGGCCGGCGCGGTCACCGGCAACGGGGTGTCCGAGACGCTGACCTGCCCGCTCTACACGCTGCAGTTCAACATCTATCCGGTGGAACTGGGCGAGTACAACACCGTGCACGCGTTCCTCTACACGCCGGAGGGCAAGCCGCTGCCGCCGGCCGAGTGGCAGATCAGCACGCAGCTGATGGGCCAGGGCCTGGAGGCGGTGAAGGAGCCGCTGCTCGGGCTGAACCCGCCGCACCACGCGCTCGGGTCGGTGTCGTTCCCGCTGCCCGGGACGTACGAGATCGCGTTCACCATCCGGGTCGACGACCTGAACCGGGCCACCGTGAAGACCACGGTGACGGTTCCGCCACCCGCTGCCGACTAGTCGGCGTTGCGGCCGGCCAGGGCGTCCGCCACGGTCGGGTGGACGCCGAGCCGGCCGGCGATCCCGAGCGTGTCGAGCAGCCGCTCCAGGAACTCGCCCGGCGCGGCCAGCCGCAACCAGCCGCCGGCCGCCTCGGCCCGGCGGTGCCCGACCACGAACGTGCTCAGCCCGATCGAGTCGCAGAACTCCACGCCGGACAGGTCGACGACCACCCGCGGGGCCGGCCGATCGAGCGCGGCGGCCAGGCCCTCGGCGAGCTGCGGCGCGCTGTCCAGGTCGAGATCGCCCCGGACCGTCACCACGGTCGCGCCGTCCCGGTGGTCGAGCGACACATGCATGCGCCTGTCCTTCCCCAAATCCGGGGTCAACTCACATGTCAAAGAAGTTTGACTTCCATCATGTCATGGGCCTACCGTCGAGATGTCAAACATTTTTGACTCGGGAGGCGTGATGGACATGGCCGAGGACGAGCCGCTCTACACCACGAGAGAGGAGCGCCAGGTCTGGGTCGGCCTGGTGACGATGGGGGTGTCCGCGCTGCTGTACTACGTGTACATCGTGCCCGAGCTGTTCCGCACCCCGGTCGCCGAGATCGTCTGGGTGCCGCCGCTGTTCTTCTCGGTGCTCGTCGCCCTGGTCGCCACGATCATCTTCGCGATCGTGACCGAGGTCGTGGTCGTGATCCGCCGCGGCGACGAGTCGAAGGACGGCGTCGACATCGACGTGCGGGACCGGGAGATCAGCCGGCGGGGCGGCCGGCTCGCCACCCCGATCCTGGGCACCGGGATCGGCGGCGTCGCCGTGCTGGCCTCGCTCGGCGCGGACTACTTCTGGATCGGCAACCTGGCCTTCCTCGCCGGCTTCGTGGCCGCGGTCGCCGAAGGGGTCATCAAGATCCGGCTCTACCGGCGGGGCTACTGACCCCGATGGCGCCGAAACCCACCAAGGTCACCAACCGGATCCGTACGCTGCGGGCCGCCACCGGCATGACCCAGGCCGACCTGGCCGGCAAGCTGGGCGTGACCCGGCAGACCGTGATCGCGATCGAACAGGGCCGTTACTCGCCGACGCTGGAGCTGGCCTTCCAGATCGCCCGCATCTTCGCCCAGCCCCTCGACAACGTCTTCCAGTACGACGAGTCGTGAGCCCCATGGAGGCGCCGATGTCCCCGCGCACCGCCCGTCTGACCGGTCTCGCCTATCTCGGACTTGCCCTCTTCGGGCTGCTGGGCCACCTGATCATCCAGAGTCGGCTGTACGTCGCCGGCGACGCGGCCGCGACCATCGCCGGCCTCTCCGCGCACGGGACGCTCGCCGGTCTCGGCGTCGCCGCCGACGTCGGGGTCGTCGTCACCCAGGCGCTCGCCGCGGTGCTGTTCTTCCGCCTGTTCCAGCCGCTCGGCGCTCTCCCGGCCGCCATGATCGCCGGGTTCGGGCTGATCAACTCGATGATCGTGCTCGTCGCGACGATGTTCACCGCCGCGGCGCTGGCGTCGGTCCGGGCCGGCGATCCGGTTCCGGTGCTTCTGATGTACGAGCTCAACACCGCCGCCTGGACGCTGGGCGGCGTGTTCTTCGGGCTCTGGCTGATCCCGATGGGCCGGCTGACGCTGCGGTCGCCCGACCTGCCCCGGCTGCTCGGGTGGATCCTGATCGCCGGTGGCGCCGGGTATGTGATCAGCGCGTTCGTCGCCTATCTGGCGGCGGGTACGACCACGGTCACGACGGTACTGGCCGTTCCCGCCTCGATCGGCGAGTTCGTGATGATCGGCTTCCTGCTGTTCAAGCGGCGGTGGAGCTCAGCACCTCCGGCCGCACCCCGGCTTCCCCTCACGCCCCGGCCGAGTTCAGCACCGAGGTGACCATGCGGTGGACGTCCTGCTCGGTGGGGCGGGCGCCGGTGCGGTCGGCGAAGAGCAGGTGGCCGGTTCCGATCAGGATCGCGGCGAGCGTGTCCACCTCGGCGCCTGCCGGGATCCGGCCCCGTTCGCGCTCGGCGGCCAGGTAGGCAGCGATCATCTCGGCGGCCTCGGTGAGCACCGGCACCCCGGCCGGCCAGGTGCGCCGCAGCCGCGCCCGCAGCCCGTCCCGGAACGTGATCAGCGCGACGATCGCCACCGCCACCGACTCGAAGACCGCGATCAGGGCCGTGGTCAGGTTCCCGGCGACGGTGCCGGCGCCGGCCCGCGACTCCAGGGTGGCCGCCTCCACGGCGAGCCGTTCGACCCGGTCCAGGACGTAGTCGGCGAGGAACGCGTCGAAGTCCTCGAAGTGCCGGTGCAGGACGCCCTTGGCGCAGCCGGCCTCGGTGGTCACGGCGCGGCTGGTCAGGCCGCTCGGCCCGTCACGCAGCAGGATCCGGTCGGCGGCGTCGAACAGCTGACGACGTACGTCACGGAGGGCGACCCCTGTCGGCACCGGCGTTCCCTTCTGCGGTTTTCCCGTCGCCCAACTTACCGGCTTCCCGAGTGGGCGCTTGCCCACTAAAGTGGGCGCATGCCCACTCATCATCTTCGTGCGGCCGCCGAGTCCTTCGGCAACGACGCCGCGCGGTACGACCGCACCCGCCCGCCGTACCCCGTCGCCCTGCTCGACCGGATCCTGGCCGCGTCGCCCGGCCGGCGCGTGCTGACCGCCGGCTGCGGCACCGGCATCGAGTCGCGCCAGTTCCGGGACCTCGGCTGCACCGTCCTCGGCGTCGAGCCGGACCCGCGGATGGCCGCGTTCGCCCGCGCCACCGGCATCCCGGTCGAGCTCGCGAAGCTCGAGGACTGGGAGCCGGCCGGCCGCACGTTCGACCTGGTCACGGCCGGCACCGCGTGGCACTGGATCGACCCGGTCGCCGGGGCGCGGCAGGCCGCCCGGGTGCTCGTGCCCGGCGGCCGGCTGGCGCCGCTGTGGCACGTGTTCACCCCGCCGGACGAGCTGACCGACACGTTCGGGGCGACGTTCCGGCGCCTGGTGCCGGACTCGCCGTTCGACCCGGGAAAGCGGCCGGCCGGGTCCGCGCTCGACGGCTACCGGCCGATCCTGACCGCGGCGGCGGACGGGATCCGGGCCGCCGGCGGCTTCGCCGAGCCCGAGGAGTGGCACGAGGCGTGGGAGAAGGCGTACACCCGGGACGAGTACCTGGACCAGATGCCGACCTCGGGCGCGCTGACCCGGCTGCCCGCCGAGCAGATCGCCGAACTGCAGGCGACGGTCGGCGCGGTGATCGACCGGATGGGCGGCGGCTTCACCATGCGATATGTCACGGTCGCGGTCACCGCGGTCCGGGAGTGACCACAGTAGAATTACCGAGTGTTACTACGAATCATGACCGAGCCCCAGGAGGGCGCCTCCTACGACGACCAGGTGGGGCTGGCCCGGCAGGCCGCGGAGTGCGGGTTCGACGCGTTCTTCCGCAGCGACCACTACCTGCGGCAAACCGACTGGAGCGACGGTCTTCCCGGCCCCACCGACTCGTGGCTCACGCTCGCCGGGCTGGCCCGCGAGACGTCCCGGATCCGGCTCGGGACGCTCGTCAGTTCGGCTACCTTCCGTGATCCCGCGACGCTGGCGCTGACCGTGGCCCAGGTCGACCTGATGAGCGGCGGGCGGGTCGAGCTGGGGCTCGGGGCCGGGTGGTTCGAGGCCGAGCACCGGGCGTTCGGGCTGGAGTTCCCGGACGCGGCGACGCGCTTCGCGCGGCTCGAGGAGCAACTGGAGATCGTCACCGGGCTGTGGGACACCCCCGATGGGGAGCGGTTCGGCTTCGAGGGGAAGCACTACCGGATCGAGGACAATCCCGGGCTGCCCAAACCCGCCCAGCGTCCCCGGCCGCCGGTGATCATCGGGGGCAAGGGGAAGAAGCGGACGCCGGCGCTGGCCGCGAAGTATGCCGACGAGTTCAACGCGCCGTTCACCTCGCCCGGGGAGAGTGCGGAGCTGTTCGAGCGGGTGCGGGCGGCGTGCGGTGCGGCCGGGCGGGATCCGGGGACGCTGGCGCTGTCGGTGGCACACGCGACGATCGTGGGGCGGGACGACGCCGAGGTCGGGCGGCGGCTCATGGCGTACGGGAAGGATGGTGCTTTTCTTCGGGAAAATGGCCTCGTGGGGACGCCGGGCGAAGTGGTCGACCGGCTGGGGCGGTATGGGGTGGGGCGGGCCTACCTGCAGATCATCGACCAGCGCGACCTTGATCATCTGGAGCTGATCGCGGCGGAGGTGCTGCCGCAGGTGCGGTGACAGGTGCGGTGAGTTGTCCACACCGCGGGGCTGTCCACAGGCGGGCGGCACGATCTTGGGGATCCGGGCGACAATTACGGCAGAGGCGGTGGCCCCCCTCAGGGAGGGCGGGTCCTGTTTTTTTACGGGCGGGGCTTTCTGGGCCGGTCCTGTTTTTTACGGGCGGGGCTTTCCTGGGCCGCCCTCCCCCGGCGACTAGTCTCGCGACGTGCTGATTCTGCTGCCGCCCTCCGAGGGGAAGACCCCCGCCACCGCCGGGTCCCCGGTCGACCCGGCCGAGCTGTGGCTCCCCCAGCTCGGCCCGGCCCGCAACCGGGTGCTGACCAGGCTGGTCGCGATGTGCCGGCGCGGCAGTGCCCGTTCGGTCGCCGACTCGCTGCGGGTGCTCGGGCTCAGCGAGGGGCAGCGCGGCGAGATCGCGCGGAACGCGGAGCTGCCGGAGGCGGCCGCGGCGCCGGCGGCCGAGGTCTACACCGGGGTGCTCTACGAGGCGCTGGGCGCGGCGACGCTCGATGACGCCGCGCGGGCATGGCTGTTCGAGCGGGCGATCGTCTTCTCCGGGCTGTGGGGCGTGGTCCGGCTCGGGGACCGGATCCCGGCCTATCGGTGCTCGGTCGGGGTCACGCTGCCCGCGCCGGTCGGTGGGCTGACGCCGTACTGGAAGAAGGGTTTGCAAAAGGCCCTCGACCAGGCGGCCGCCGGCGGACCTGTGCTGGATCTCCGCTCGGGCGCCTATGCGGCGATGTGGGCGCCGCCGGCGGCGAGCGCGAGCCGCGCCGCGGCCCTGCGGGTGCTGCACGAGCGCGTGGTCGGCGGGGTGCCGAAGCGGTCGGTGGTGAGCCACTTCAACAAGGCCACCAAGGGGCGGCTGGTCCGCGCCCTCGCGGTGGAGGGCGCGGCGCCGGCCAGCGTCGACGAGCTGGTGACGATGTTGCGCGACCTGAAGTTCACGGTCGAGGAGCAGCCGGCCGCCGCCGGGAAGCCGCGGCAGCTCGACGTCGTCGTGGCGGAACTGTAGAAGTTACTTCGCGTCCAGGATGTCGACGACGAAGCGCAGGTCCTGGTCCTTGTAGGCGAGCGCGGCCGGCACGTCCATCTGGATCCGGCTGCCCACCTTCTGCCCCGGGATGCCCTGGTCCCAGCCCTGGATGAGCTGGCCGGCGCCGATCTGCGAGGTGAACGGCTGGCCGCGGCTCCAGGAGGAGTCCATCACGGCGCCACCCTTGTACGGGATCAGCTTGTAGTTGAACGTCACGGTCTGCCCGGCCTGGACGACCGGCCCGGTGCCCTTGACCAGCTCGGTGATCACCAGCTTGGTGAGCGGCCCGCCGGTGCCGGCCTGCACGTCCGGCTCCTTGGACAGCTCGGCGGGGACGGCGCCGGCCGACGCCGGGGCCGGGGCGGGCGGGACCGCCGCCGCCGCCGAGGTGGTCGCGGCCGCGTTGGTGGTCGCGGCCGGCTTGTCGTCGCCGCCCGCGCGGACCACGACGAACACCACCACCAGCACGACGAAGACGAGCGCGCCGGCCAGTCCGCCCATGATGGCCTGGCTGCGGCGTTTGGCCGCCGCGGCGGTCCGGTCACTCATCTGCTGACTCCTTCGGGACGGTCAGGACGGGGATCGATCAAAGGGGGAAACTCCGGACACCGTACTCGGATCGGCCGGGGATGCCGCGGGAAACCTCCGCCGAATCGCCGATGCGGATGATCAACCGTACGGGCCGTACCTGATCCCGCCCTTCACGCACTCCGATGAAGATGAGATCGTTTCACCCGCTGCCGTCCGATCTTTCCTCCCTTCTTGGAGACCCGTTGCTGCGCCGTCGTCGCCTCGAGGTGCCGGATGTGCTGCTCAAGCCCGGCAAACGCCAGTGGCGCGAACATCTCGGCCCGGCCATGGTGATCATGGTCGGCGTTCTTGTCGTGGTCCTGGTCGGCATCGCCGCCCTGGTCAGCCGGAACAGCGGCCACTCGGACGCCGACCCGGCGGCCGGTGCGCTGATCGACCCGACCCTGGACCAGGTCCCGATCCCGCTGCCCAGTCCGTCCGTCTCGACCAGCCCCGCGCCGATCAACGCGATCACCATCGAGCAGGGCACCGTGCCCGATATCGTCGATCTGAGCGACGAGGGCAAGATCGACTGGGTGCACTGGGGCGAGAACGGCCTCTACTCGCTGGAGCGGAACGCCACCGGCGGGTTCGCCATCCTGGAGGGCACCCCGTCCGCGCCCCGCCAGCGGCACACCCTCAGCCCGGAACGGTTCCGCTGGACCGGCGGCGCCCCGGCGGCCGACAACGCCGGCACCACCAGCGGCGTCCGCACGTGCGGCGCGGGCAACGGCTTCACCCTCTCCGCGCCGGCCACGCCGGAACCGCGCAAGCTGCGCCTCTACCTCGGCGTCTCGGGCGCGGAGGGCCTGCTCAAGCTGAAGCTCACCACCGGCTCGCTGATCACCGGCGGCGACTCGGTCACCTCGCGGATCGTCGAGGAGAAAAGTTCCATGACGACGGCCAAGTACACGATCAGCTACCGCTCCACCAAGCCTGGCAAGATCTCCATCGAGTGGATCACCGAGAAGTCCTTCGACTCGGACTGCGGTGGAGTCGCGCTCGAAGCGGCGACTCTCTTCTAGACATTTTTTCCAAGATTTATTTCTGTACGAACCGGTGCGCGTGCCTCGCCACCCACCGGGAAAGGGGACAGGGTGTTCGCGGGCTGGGGATCGCGGGTCGCCCGCTTCCGATGGCCGGTACTGATCGTCACGCTGGCCGTGGTGATCGGCGCCGGAATCTGGGGCATGGGCGTTTTCGGACAGCTCACCGAGGGCGGTTACGCCGATCCCCAGAGCGAGTCGGCGCGCGCCGCCGACGTGGTCGCGGCGGCGACCGGGGGCCAGGGCGGCGACGTCATCGCGATCTACACCCCGGTCCAGGGCGTCACGATCAACGACCCGGCGCTGACCAGGCGGATCAAGGAGCGGCTCGGCACGCTGCCGAAGTCGTCGGTGACCGGGACGCTGTCGTACTGGGACAAACGGAACGCGGCCTACGCCGCGAAGGACAAGTCCAGCGCGGTCGCGATCATCACGCTGGCCGGCGCGGACGACGGCGAGAAGACCGAGGCGTACGGCGCGATCGAGAACCGGTTCAGCGTCGACGGCGCCACCGTGCAGCTCGCCGGCGGCATCCCGCTCGCGCACACCTCCAACCAGCGATCCACCGACGACCTCGGGTCCGCCGAGCTGATCTCGATGCCGATCGTGCTGATCCTGCTGCTGTTCATCTTCGGCTCGCTGGTCGCCGCGTCCCTCCCGGTGATCGTCGGCGGCTGCGCGGTGCTCGGCTCGCTGGGCGTGCTGAACGCGATCGCTGTCGGACACGAGGTGAACTCGTTCGCGGTGAACGTGGCCAGCCTGCTCGGGCTGGGCATGGCGATCGACTACGGGCTGTTCATGGTCGGCCGCTTCCGCGAGGAACAGGCCGCCGGGCACGACCCGGCCGAGGCGGTCCGCCGCACCGTCGCCACCGCCGGCCGCACGGTCGTCTTCTCCGCGACGTTGCTGATGACCGCGCTGGCGGGGCTGTTGCTCTTCCCCCAGGGCTTTCTCAAATCCTTGGCGTACGGCGGTCTGGCCGCGGTCTTCCTCGCCGCGCTGCTGTCGCTGACGCTGTTGCCGGCGATCCTCGCGATCCTCGGGCCGCGCGTCGACAAGCTGCCGGTCCGGCTGCCCGGATCCGCCGGCGCCGGCACCGGCTGGCAGCGGCTCGCCGGGTTCGTGCTGCGCCGCCCGGTCGTCGTCGCGATCCCGATCCTGGCCGGGCTGATCGTGCTCGCGCTGCCGATCGCGCACGTCCGGTTCGGCGAGAACGACGAGCGGGTGCTGCCCGCCGGGGACCCGTCCCGGGTCGCGATCGAGACGCTGAAGCTGTCGTACCCGCAGTTCAGCAGCGACGGCGTGCAGGTCGTGCTGCAGGGCCCGGCCGACTCCTCGGCCACCTTCGCCGACCGGCTCGCCAAGATCCCCGGGGTCGCGTCGGTCAACCAGTCCGGCGCCGGCAAGGACGTCACGGTCTTCAACGCCGCGCTGGCCAGCAGCGACTCGTTCAGCTCGCCGGCCCGCAAGGTCGTCGCCGACATCCGGGCGCTCCCGGCGCCGGCCGGCACCCAGGTCCTGGTCGGCGGCGTCACCGCCCGCAACGTCGACAGCCTCAAGGCGATCGGCGACCAGCTGCCGTTGATGGTCGCCCTGCTCGCCGGGGCCACCCTGCTGCTGATGTTCCTGGCCTTCGGCTCGATCCTGCTGCCGATCAAGGCGGTGGTGATGAGCGCGCTCAGCCTCAGCGCCACGTTCGGCCTGCTCGTCTGGCTGTTCCAGCAGGGCCACGGCTCGGGGTTGCTGAACGTGACGCCGGCGCCGCTGGAGGCCGGGATCGTGGTCCTGATGGCGGCGGTCGTCTTCGGGCTCTCCACCGACTACGAGGTGTTCCTGCTGTCCCGGATGGTGGAGGCGCGGGCCAAGGGCGCCACCACGGCCGAGGCGGTCACCGTCGGGCTCAGCCGGACCGGGCGGGTGATCAGCGCCGCGGCCCTGCTGCTGATCGTGGTCACCGGGGCGTTCGCCCTCTCCACGATCACCACGATGCGCTTCGTCGGCGTCGGCATGATCATCGCGTTGGTGCTGGACGCGACGGTGGTCCGGATGCTGCTGGTCCCGGCGGTGCTGGCGCTGTTGGGTGACGCGGCGTGGTGGGCGCCGGGGCCGCTGCGGCGCTTGCAGGAGCGGGCCGGCCTGGCCGAACACGCCGGCGAGCCCGCAGCCCTGCACGCCGCCCTGCCCGCAGCTTTGTCCTCAGCCGCAGCCTCATCCTCGGCCGGCGCGTTGACCACGGTCGGCGCTTTGTCCGGGGCTGGCGCTCTATCTGGGGCTGGCGTTTTGTCCGGGGCCGGCACTTTGTCTGGGACTGGCGCTTTGTCCGGGGCCGGCGATCCCGAGACCGAGATCCTGCACTACGACGAGATCGCCGCACACCTGGCGGAGAAGTCACTCGCCGGCTCGAACGACGCGACGACCCTCCTGCCGGTAATCAAGGACGACGAGGATTCGCTGGTCACGGCCCCGGACGAAACCTCGATCATCGTCTGGGACCCCGACGAGGACACCACCCCGGAAGCCGACCCCACCGACGCGGCCGCATCCCTCTCCCCCGAGACCGGCGGCCCGTCAGCTCCCGATGAGGACGCCCTCCCCGCGGATACGAGCCTTTCGGACACGGCCGCCCCCGAGGCCCTCTCCCAGGACGAAGCCTCCCAGGACTCCATCGCATCCCAGGACGAGCTCTCCCAGGACTCCGCCGCGTCCCAGGACGAGCTCTCCCAGGACTCCATCGCATCCCAGGACGAGGCCTCCCAGGACTCCGCCGCATCCCAGGACGAGCTCTCCCAGGACCTGGCCGCCGAAAGCACGGTGTCTGAGGACAAGGCCGCTCAGGACGGTGTCCACTCCCAGGACACAGCGTCCCAGGATCCGACCTCCGAGGACGCCGCCACGACGACGGACACGGCCTCCCTTGCCCTGGCCGGCAGCGGCGCCTTCGACGTCACCCAGATAATGCCGATCTACCAGGCCGCTCGCAGGTTCACCGACGCCACCGCCTCGGCCACCACCAGCCCGGCCACCACCCCGGCCGACAACGACCTCGACACCGGCCCAGCTACCACCCCAGCCGACAACGACCTCGACACCGGCCCGGCCGCCTCTCCCGCCGACAACGACCTCAACGCCGCCCCCGCCACCACCCCGGCCGAGGTCGCGGACGCTACGCCGGGGCAAGACGCCGAGCCAGAGCAAGACGCCCAGCCAGAGCAAGAAGCCGAGCCGGAGCAGGAAGCCGAGCCGGAGGCTGCGCTGGCGGCCGACGACGCGCCGGAGCTGGCCGCTGACCAGGCGCAGTTGGCCGCTGACCAGGCGCCTGAGGAGGCGCCTGAGTTGGCCGCTGACGAGGCGCCTGAGTTGGCGGCCGACGAGGCGCCTGAGAGCGGCGCGAAGGCGGCTGAATCGTTCGACAGTGAGACGCTCTGGGCGCAGGTCGAGGCCACTCTGGCCGCAGGCGCCGAGGCGGTAGCCGCTGACCCGCCCAAGTCGCCGGCCGACCCATCCGACATTTCCGAAATGTCGGTAGAGGACTGGGTCTCAGAGACTGCCTCCACGACGGAGACCAGCGTCGCGGCCGAGGTGGACACCGCTGCCGGCACGGCTCCGGAGTCCGGCGAAGAGCTTCCGTCGGACGGCGAGACAGCTCCGCTCATCAGCCCTGAGGCTTCGGACGAACCCGGGGCGACAGATGGGCCGGCTGAACCCAGGACAGCCGCTCCTACGGTCCCGGAGGCCGCTACCCCAGCCACTCCGGAGCTGCCCGCCACGCCGGAGGACACGCAGAGTGCCCCGGCCCTGGAAGCCGAAGTATCGGATGAAGAGACCGCTACTCCGGACCAGGCGGCGGAGGCGGACGCCGCCGAGCAGATCCCGGACGTGCACGACTCCGAGCAGGTCGCGGAGGTAGACACCGACGAGCAGACCCCAGACGTGGACACCGTCGAGCTGGTTGCGGATGCGGAAGCTGCTGAGCTGGACGCAGATGCGGACGCCGCCCAGCTGGATGCGGATGCGGACGCCGCCGAGCCGGATGCAGTCGTGGACACCGCCGAGCCGGATGCAGGCGCAGGCGCCGCCGAGCTGGATGCAGACGCGGGCGCAGCCGAGCCGGATGCAGACGCGGGCGCAGCCGAGCTGGATGCAGAGGCGGGCGCAGCCGAGCCGGATGCAGAGGCGGGCGCAGCCGAGCTGGATGCGGGTGTTGGGGCTGGGGCGGCCGGTGCGATTCCGGCTGAGGTGGCGGATGCGTTTACCTGGGTGTCGGATCCTAGGATCGCCGGGATCCTGGGTGGGGCTGAGGACGCTGAGGCTGACGCGGATCCGGATTTCACGTGGCTTGCCGCTACCGCTGCGATGCCTACCATCTCGGCGGCTACCGATTCTGCGGACGACGCGGCCGGCTCCGGGCAGGAGATTCCTGGCGATCAGGAATCGGTGACCGGTGCTGAGGAGGAGACGGGGGCGCGGGCGAGCCGGCCGGCGACTCTGGGGGACCTTCCGGCGCGGCCTCGGCGTCCCAAGGCTGTCTCCGTAGCGGAAACTGGCGAATCGGCTGAGGCTGCGGTCGTCGATCAATCGGACGAGGCAACGGTCTCCGGAAAACCGGCCGAGACGACGGCCTCGGAAGAACCGGCCGAGACGACCGTCTCGGAAGAATCGGCCGAGACGACGGCCGCAGAAGAACCGGCCGAGACGACGGCCTCGGAAGAACCGGCTGAGACGGCGGTTTCAGGGGAACCGGCTGATGAGTCGGTCGTGGAAGGGCCGGCGGAGCAGGCGGCTGCTGAGGAATCGGGTGACGGGGTCGAGGAGTCGGCTGCGGATGGGAGCAGTCCGGCGGCGGTCAGCGGAGCCGGGTATGGGCGGCGGCCGCAGACGCTCGGGGATGTCGCTCCGGTCAGTTCGGTTCCGGTCAGTTCGGCGCCGATGCGGCGGCCGCAGACGCTGGACGAATGGCTGCACGGAAGTCCGGCGCAACCGCGTCCGCAGAGCCTCGACGACTGGATGGCCGGCGACAACCGGCCGGTCAGCTCCGCCGGGCCGCGCCCGCACGGGTCAGGCAACGTGACCGGGGAGAGCCGGCCGGGCAGCTCGGCTGGGCCTCGGGGTGAGACGGCCGGTGGCCCGCAGGGTGACAACAGCCGGCAGGTTGGTTCGGGGCGGGGGCCGGGTGAGGCCGGGACGCAACGGCCCCGGAACCTCGGGGATCTGCCTCGTCCGCAGAGCCTCGGTGATCTGCCGGGCAAGCCGCCGACTCCGGGGCGCCGGCCGGCGACGCTCGCCGACCACACGCCCGACAAGGATCGGGGCCGCCGATCCAACGGCGGACCCGGGCAGGCCGGAAACGGTGACCGGCCCACGAACGATGGCCCCGGCACGAACGGTGGCCCCGGCGCGGCCGAACGCCACGCGGACCCGGACCCGACCGCGTCCTGAGCAGCCCGACCCGAACGACCAGCGCGACCCGAACGACCAGCGCGACCCGAACGACCAGCGCGAACTGGACGACCAGCGCGAACTGAGCGTGAGCGTGCCCGCCCGGCCACCACCCGGGCGGGCCGCAACGAAAAGCCCGACGTGCTCAGCGCCACACCCGAGCCGGCACGCCACCACCCGAAGAGAGCCCACCAAACCCGGGAACTGGCTGCTCAGGCCGCATCCGAGGGGACGTGCTAACCGCCGTACCCCCAAGCAATCGGACGGACCGTGAGAAAGCAGCGACCGCAACCAAAGGCAAACCGGATGGCGGCCGATAGGACCGCCCGTAATAAAGTGCCTGCGGAAGTGCGGCTGCAGAGGAGAAGCAACGAATGACCGGCAGTGACCCGACCGTTGGCGTGGACCCGGATCGCCTGGCGGTCTGCCTCGCCGTGCTGGCCGAGGCGGAGGCTCTGCCGGTGGAGCATCCGGACGCGGTGCAACTGCGGCGGGCGACGGCGGGGCTGTTCAAGACCGCGAAGCTCCAGCGGCGCAAGGATCGGCGGCAGGCGGTTCTGGAGAACGACCGGTCGGTGACCGAGGCGACCGCGACCGGGGCGCCGGGGCGGATCGACGACGAGACGGCCGGGATTCCGCTGACCAGCGCGACGGTCGGGGCCAGCGCCGGGGTGCTGAAGCAGGCGCGCGGGTGTTACGTGTGCAAGCAGCGGTTCACCGTTGTCGACGCGTTCTACCACCAGCTCTGCCCGGACTGCGCGAAGCTCAACCACGAGCGCCGGGACGCGCGCACCGATCTGACCGGGCGGCGGGCGCTGCTCACCGGCGGGCGGGCGAAGATCGGGATGTACATCGCGCTGCGGCTGCTGCGCGACGGCGCGGATCTGACGATCACGACGCGGTTCCCGCACGACGCGGTCCGGCGGTTCACCGCGATGCCGGACAGTGCGGACTGGATCGACCGCCTGCACGTGGTCGGCATCGACCTGCGGGATCCGGCGCAGGTGGTGGGCCTGGCCGATTCGGTGGCGGCGCGCGGGCCGCTGGACATCCTGGTCAACAACGCGGCGCAGACGGTGCGGCGGACGGCCGGTTCCTACGCCGCGATCGCGGCCGCCGAGTCCGAGCCGTTGCCCTCCGGCAAGCTGCCCGAGCTGGAGTACTTCGGCAGTGCCGGCATCTCCCCGGCGGCCGTGCTGACCTCGGGGAACTCGACCCTGACCGCGCAGCAGATCACCGAGCTGGCGCTGACCGCGCGGTCGGTGGCGATCGACGCGGGCGGCCTGGTGCCGGACGTGACGCCGACGAACAGCTGGAGCGACCGGGTGCACGAGGTCGACCCGCTGGAACTGCTCGAAGTTCAGCTGTGCAACGTGACCGCGCCGTTCATCCTGGTCAGCCGGTTGCGTCCGGCGATGACCCAATCAAAATTCCCTCGACGGTACGTCGTGAACGTCTCCGCGATGGAGGGCATCTTCGCCCGCGGTTACAAGGGCGCCGGTCACCCGCACACCAACATGGCGAAGGCCGCGCTGAACATGCTGACCCGCACCAGCGCCGTCGACATGTTCGCCGACGGCATCCTGATGACCAGTGTGGACACCGGCTGGATCACCGACGAGCGCCCGCATCCGACGAAGATGCGGCTGCACGAGGAAGGGTTCCACGCGCCGCTGGACCTGGTCGACGGGGCGGCCCGGGTGTACGACCCGATCGTGCGCGGCGAGCAGGGCGAGGACGTGTACGGCTGCTTCCTCAAGGACTACGCGCCAGTGGCCTGGTAATACACCGATAAAAACGGATAAAAGCGAAACGGGCCACACCCCGGCCGGGAGTGTGGCCCGCACGCGTCACGGCCTCGGCCAGCCCTTGGGCCCCTGACCACCCTGCGGCCCACGGTCACCCATGTCCTGCGGTCCGCGATCGCCCGGACCTTGCGGCCCACGGTCACCCATGTCCCGCGGCCCCCGGTCGCCCATGTCTCGCGGCCCACGGTCACCCATGTCCCGCGGCCCACGGTCACCCATGTCCCGCGGCGGGAAGTTCATCGGCCGCCCGTGCGGCCCCGGGCCGTCACCCCCACGGATGTGGAAGGGCCGCCCCGCGAAGTCCGGCCGGTACGGCCAGCCACCGGGCCACGACCCGCGCCAGTCGTCCCACACCCAGTCGTCATCGTCGACGACCAGCTGGAACACCCAGCCCCGCCAGCCGTAGTGGATCGGATCGCAGTCGTAGTCGTCCCACGCGTGGAACCGCCGGCCGGTGAACCCGGCCCGCTCGCACGCCCACTCGGTGCGGTAGTAGCCGACCACGTTCTCGTCGCCGAAGCCGGACGCCCGGCCGGCGGTGCTCCCGCTGGTGGACGACTGGCCGGTGGACGGGGCGGCCTGCACCGGGCCCGCGCCGATCATCGCGCCGGCGGCGAGGCTCATGCCGGTGAGCGCGAGGAAACGCTGTGCTCTGTTCATGTCACACCTTTTCCGGACATAGCGTCAATACCCAACTAGCGCATCACGCCCGTCCGGAGCCTTCCGGCGTTTCCGGGGAACTAGTCCGTTCGACCGACCCCCGACGTGTCCGGAAGGTGCAGGTACGCGGGCCGCAGCACCTCGTTCAACGGCCGCCCGTGATGGGTCAGCCGCGGCGGGTCGAGCTGGTCGAGCAGCGCGTCGGAACGCCCGCCGAACCCGTCCTGAACAGGTGATTCGCCAAGATCCAGGGAGCGCCCCCAGAACGCGGCCGGATCGTCGGGATCGATCAGCGGCGCCTCCGGCTCGGCGGGAGTTTCCGCCCGGGTGGCCGTTTTCGCATCATCGGTGACCTCGGCCGCGTTTACCGCGGCGGCCTCCCGCAGGCGCCGCAGCCGCATCAGCAGCTCGTCGCGGTGCCGCCCGCGCCAGGTGAACACCTCGAACGGGTCCGCCTCGAACGCGCGGGCCAGGGCATAGATGGTCGCCGCGAGGTGGATGCACGGCACCGGCCAGCGCTCGCAGGTGCAGTCCATCGCCACCTCGTCCAGCGACAGCGGCAGCAGGGTCAGCCCGGCGTCGTCGAAGACCGACTCGATGCCCGGCGGCATCCGGCCGTCGAGCAGGCCGGCCACGAACCGGGCCTCGCTGACCAGGGCGGACTCGACGCGGGCCCACTCGGCGGCGCCGAACGCGCGGACCGCGATCCGGGACCGGAACGCGACCGGGTCGTCCGGGCCGCGGACCTGGGCGACCGCGAGGCTGCTGGAGACGGTCAGGCTGCGCACGTGCCCGGCCCGCTCGTCGCGCCGGCCCCGGGCGAAGGTCGGCCCCATCCGCAGCGACTCGAACATGCCCAGAAAAGCGGGAGCGAAGTCAGTCAACGATTGCCTCCGGAGCCAGTGCGAACAGATCCCGCAACTCGGTCGCGGACAGCGCGGTCAACCAGCCCTCCCCCGACCCCACCACCCGCTCGGCCAGCACGCCCTTGTCCACCAGCAGCTGGTCGATCCGCTCCTCCAGGGTCCCGAGGCAGACCAGCGTGTGCACGTGCACGTCCCGCCGCTGCCCGAGCCGGAACGCCCGGTCGCTGGCCTGGGTCTCGGTCGCCGGGTTCCACCACCGGTCGACGTGCACCACGTGGTTCGCCGCGGTCAGGTTGATCCCGGTGCCGCCGGCCTTCAGCGACAGCACGAACACCCCCGGCTGCTCGGCCGCCTGGAACTCGGCGACCATCGCGTCCCGGGCCCCGCGCGGGGTGCCGCCGTGCAGGAACGGCACCTTCACCCCGAACCGCGCGGCGAGGTGCGGCGCGAGCATTCCGCCGAACCGGGCGAACTGGGTGAAGACCAGCGCGCTCTCCCCCGCCCCCAGTGCGCGGTCCAGGATCTCCTCCAGCCGGTCCACCTTGCCGGACCGGCCGGGCAGCGGGGACGCGTCCTTGAGCAGCAGCGCCGGGTGCACGCAGACCTGTTTCAGCTTGGTCATCGCGGCCAGCACAACGCCCTTGTGCCGCTCCTGGTTCCAGTCGGCGAGGCGTTCCTGCATGTCGTCGAGGACCGCCTGGTAGAGGCTGACCTGCTCGGTGGTCATCCCGCACAGGTGCCGGACCTGGCGTTTGGTCGGCAGGTCGCCGGCGATCGCCGGGTCGGCCTTGGTGCGACGCAGCAGGAACGGCCGGGTCGCCTGCCGCAGCCGGGCGGCGGCCTCCTCGTTCTCGTACCGCTCGATCGGCACCGCGAACCGGGCGCGGAACGTGTGCGCGGACGCGAGCAGCCCCGGGTTGACGAAGTCCAGGATGGACCAGAGCTCGGCCAGCCGGTTCTCCACCGGGGTGCCGGTCAGCGCGATCCGGTTCCGCGCCGGGAAGCGCCGGACCGCCTTGGACGCCGCGCCGGCGCTGTTCTTGATGTGCTGCGCCTCGTCGAGCACCACCCGGTCCCACGAGATCTCGGCGAGCTTGTCCGCGTCGAGCACCGCGGTCGCGTAGGTGGTCAGCACCAGATCGACATCATCGAAGGAATCGACGGAAACCGACCGGTCGGCGCCGTGCAGCACCGTGACCCGCAACGCCGGGGCGAACCGGGCGGCCTCGCGCTGCCAGTTCCCGAGCACCGACAGCGGGCAGATCAGCAGTGCCGGCCCGTCCCGCCGGTGCAGCAGCAGGGTCAGCAACTGCACGGTCTTGCCGAGGCCCATGTCATCCGCCAGGCACGCGCCGAGTCCCAGCGAGTCCATGAAGACCAACCAGGAGAAACCCCGGATTTGGTACGGCTTGAGCACCCCGTTCAGCCCGTCGGGCGGATCGATCAGCTCCAGCCGCTGGTCCAGCTCCCCGCTGAGCAGGTCGGCCAGCCACCCCTCGCCGCGCGCGTCGGTGATCGGCAGCGGCAGCCCCTCGGGCGGCAGCAGCCGGGTCATCCGCAGCGCGTCGCCGGCCGTCATCGTCCCGCCGCCCCGGCGCAGGAACGCCAGCCCGGCCGCGAGCCGGTCGGCGTCCATGAACACCCAGCGCCCGCGCAACCGGACCAGCGGCACCTTGGCCTTGGCCAGGTCGGCGAGGTCGTCCTCGGTCAGCGTGCGCCCGCCGAGCGCCAGCCCCCACTGATAGTCGACCAGGTCGCGCAGCCCGGTCGTCCGGTCCCGCATCACGTGCGCGACCGTCTCCGGCGTGCGGACCCGCAGGGACAGGCCGAGCCCGGAGCGGCGGCGCCACCAGGCCGGCAGCAGCACGCCGTACCCCGCCTCCTCGAGCACCGCGGCGTGGCTGAGGAAGCCGTGCGCGCCCTCGGTGTCCAGGATCATCTCGGCGGGGCGGGCGGCGCGCAGCGCGTCACCGAGCGCCGGCCACAGCCGGGCGGCCCGGCCCAGCCCGGCGAGCAGCCGCTCCTGCGGGTGCGAGGTCCACCGGCGCAGCGGGGCGGACGCGTCGCGCCAGACGTCGGCGGCCGGGACCAGCACGCTCGGCTCGTCGGCGGCCTGCAGCAGGAACTCCAGCCGCCAGGCGTCGTTGGGCAGCCGCACCTCGCCGGGCAGCACCGGCTCGTGCTCGCGCGGGTCGCCGAGCCGGAAGCAGACCCGCACCTCGGCGCCGCGGGCGGCCTGCGCGAACCAGGCGTCCAGGGTGCGGATCAGCTCGTCCAGCTCGTCGTGCGGCGCGGTGAACTCGGGCTCGCCGGTCAGCGCGCCCAGCCAGCCGCCGTCGGCGAGGGTCACCTCGGACTCCGCGAGCCGGATCCGGGTCAGGCCGTCGACCAGCCGGTCCAGCGCGGCGGTGAGCAGGCCGGCCGGGGCGGCCACGTCCGGCGTGTGGTCGCCCGGGCGGGCCGGGCGGGTCTCGGCGCCGGCGGCGGTCTCGGCGCGGCAGGCCGGCGGCATCCGGTCCAGCAGGGTGGCGTGCCGGGCCGCGTCGGCGCCGATCAGCACCGGCCGCCAGCAGGCCGCCGGGCGCGGGCCGTCCAGCCGCACGCCGGGCAGCACCCGGCCGCGCCGGACCAGGCTCGCGGCGAACCCGCACAGCTCGATCAGCCAGCGGACCGCCGGGGAGACCCGGCCGTCGAACTCGGCGGCCAGGTCGGTGTCGAGGAACGGCACGCCGACCGACGGGACCCGCCACACCCGGGCGCGCCGGGCGCCGCGCCGGGGCGGGAGCCCGACCTGCGGGGAGGGCAGCGGACCGGCGCCGGTGGACGGGAGCGTGAGCAGGGCCGGCTCGCGCCGGTCGCCGGCCGGCAGGTCACCGGCGGGGACGGCGAACGGGTGCCAGGGGACGCCCCGGCCGGCCGGCGGGACGTCGAGCGGGGCGCCCGCCTCGGCCCACAGGTTCAGGCCGCCGTCCCGGCTCACGAACCCGTGCAGGACCCGGACGCCGGACTCGCCGCTGGGCAGGACGGTGCTCACGCGTACGTCGCCATCGTCTTGATCTTGATCTTGAAGGAAGGAATCGCGCGGAGCTCGGGCACGCGCACGACTCTAGGCCGACCCTCCGACAAGTTCCGGGAAGGCCGGTGCGCGCGGCGAACTGTCCGGAAAGCGAAAGCGGGCCGGGCGCAAGCAACCGTTCCGAAAACGATTCATTACAAGTCTGCCCGCGCATCGGACAGCCGGGCATAATCGTGATCCGCCGGTCCGGTGGCGTATCGGCGGTTCACGATGGTTGCGGGTCGAGGGGAGGCGGGCACGTGCACACCCCCGTGCTCGCGGACCTGGCCGCACCGGTGCCGATCACCCCGCCGGACACCCCGATGGGCGAGATCGAGGCCGCCCTGCGCGGCGATCCGGAGCTGCTCGGCGTCGTCACCGAGGCCGAGGGCGAGCTCTACCTGGTCGACCGCGGCTTCCTCGACCTGATCCTGGCCGGCCGGCTCGGCTACGGTCGCGCCCTGCTGCAGCGCAAGCCGCTGCGCAGCCTGCTGCGCCGGCCGGCCCTGGTGCTCCCGGCCGGCACCGGCTGGGGGGACGCGGCGCGCGCCGCGATGCAGCGGCCGGACACGGTCAAGGCGATCCCGCTGGTGGTGCGGTTCGGCGACGGCACGGTCGGGGTCGCGCCGGTCGGCCCGCTGGTCGAGCACCTCAGCCGGCGGTACCAGGCGATGGCGCACACCGACGACCTGACCGGGCTGGGCAACCGGCGCGGCCTGCTGGAGCAGCCGGCCCCGGGCCCGCGGGCGGCCGCCTGGGTGATCGACCTCAACCGGTTCAAGGAGATCAACGACTCGCTCGGCCACAGCCGGGGCGACGAGCTGCTGCGGCACGTCGCCGACGCGCTGACCGGCGCGTGCGCCCCGGCCCGGGCGTTCCGGGTCGGCGGCGACGAGTTCGTGGTCCTGACCCCGGACGCCGACGTCTGGCCGGGCACCGATCCGGCCGAGGCGGGACACAAGCTGCTGCACGCCATCCAGGGGCCGTTCGCGGTGGCCGGCGTCCCGATCACGGTCGAGGCCTCGATGGGCATCGCGGTGATCGGCCCGACCGGCTGCCGGGACCTGGGCGACCTGGTGGCCCGGGCGGACGCCGCGATGTACGCGGCCAAGCGCGACCGCACCCGGATCGAGCTCTGGCACGCCGCGCTCGCCACCGACGCCATCGACCTGGAGCTGGACACCGACCTGCGGGCCGCGATCCGCGACGGCGAGCTGGTCCTGCACTACCAGCCGCTGGTCGACGCGCGGACCCGGGCGACCGCCTCGGTGGAGGCGCTGGTCCGCTGGTCGCACCCGCGGCGCGGGCTGCTGCCGCCGGGCGTCTTCCTGCCGCAGGCCGAGCGCTCCGACGTGATCCACCTGCTGACCGCCGCGGTGCTGGACGACGCGGTCCACCAGGCGGCGCGCTGGCACCGCGCGGGCCGGACCGTGCCGGTGGCGGTGAACCTCGCCGCCCCGGTCCTCGCCTCGGACCGGGTGGTGGCCACGATCGGCGACCTGCTGGCCGGGACCGGGCTGCCGGCCGAGGCGCTGATCGTCGAGGTGACCGAGAGCGCGGTGATGACCCGGCCGGCCGAGAGCGCTGATCGGTTGCGGACACTGCGGGCGATGGGCGTCCGGGTCGCGATCGACGACTTCGGCACCGGCAACACGTCGCTGGGCCTGCTCACCCAGCTGCCGCTGGACGAGCTGAAGCTGGACCGCTCCTTCGTGACCCGGGTGCACCAGCCGGCGAACCGGGTGATCGTCGAGTCGGTCGCCCGGATGGCGCACGGGCTCGGGCTGACCCTGGTCGCCGAGGGGGTGGAGGACGAGCGGACCGCGGAGACGCTCACCGAGCTCGGCTTCCACCTGCTGCAGGGCTACCACTTCGGCCGTCCGGAGCCGGTCGAGATTTTCGCTGCCACGGAATAATCTTCCCAGGCATGTAGTTTTCCCGGGCATGACGACGATGCGAGCGATCGTGCTCTCCGGTGCCGGGCCCGCCGACAACCTCCAGGTCCGTGCCTGGCAAAAACCCGACCCCCAACCCGATTGGGTACGGATCCAGGTGCGCGCCTTCGGTCTCAACCGCTCCGAGCTGCACCTCCGGCTCGGCTACGCGGAGAACGCCCACTTCCCGATCGTCCCCGGCATCGAGGCCACCGGCGTGCTCGACCTCGACCCGGACGGCGTCCTGGCCCCCGGGCAGCAGGTCGCGGCGATGATGGGCGGCATGGGCCGGGCCTTCGACGGCGGTTACGCGGAATACGTGGTGGTCCCCCGCTCGCAGGTCATCCCGTTCCGCTCGGACCTGCCGTGGGACGTGCTCGGCGCGGTCCCGGAGACCCTGCAGACCGCGTACGGCTCGCTGACCACCGGGCTGGACCTGCGGGCCGGTCAGACCCTGCTGATCCGCGGCGGCACGTCCGCGCTCGGCTACGCGACCGCCGCGCTCGCCCGGGACCTGGGCGCCACCGTCCTGGCCACCACCCGCCGCCCGGAGCGCCTCGCCGAGCTGGCCGCGCACGGCGTCGACCACCCGGTCCTGGACGACGGCGACGTGGCCGCCCGGGTCCGCGAGCTCGTCCCGGCGGGCGTGGACGCGGCGCTGGAGCTGGTCGGCACCACCACGCTGCCGGACACGCTGGCCGCGACCCGGGTGCACGGCACGGTCTGCTTCGCCGGGATGCTCGCCGACGAGTGGATCGTCAAGGACTTCTACCCGATCGCGTACCTGCCGACCGGGGTGCGGCTCACGTCCTACAGCGGGGACGCCGCGAACCTGCCGGCCGCGGTGCTGCAGAGCGTGCTGGACCGGCTCGCCGACGGGTCGCTCTCGCTGGGGCCGGTCACGACGTACCCCCTGGATCTGATCCCCGAGGCGCACCGCGACATCGAGGCGAACCGGGTCAGCGGCAAGGTCGTCGGGGTCATTCCAGCGACCAGCTGATCACCGGTGGGCGGACGCGCGCGCAGCGCGGGCCGCCCACCTCGTCGGTCAGGCCGAGCCGGCCGACCAGGACGACGTCCGGATCCTCGACGGCCGCGCGCAGCAGCGGGCCGGGGACGTCGCCGAACATCAGCTTGGCCCGGCGGAACCCGGCGAAGACGTCGCCGGTCACCGCGCCCCAGTTCAGGTAGAGGAACCGGGCGCCGGGCCGGCCGTGCACCCACGGGCCGCCCACGTCGAGCAGGCCGTCGACCTCGCGGGCGGCGACCTCCAGCTCCCAGGTCGCGGCCGGCTCGGTCACCGGGACCCGGCCGACCACCTCGGCCCTGCGCTGCATCCCGACGTGCACGTTGTTCAGCCGCAGCTCCGAGGACTGCGGAAGATCCCGCCCCTCGATCCGGATCCGCATGCGCCCCACGATAGGCCTGTACAGTCGCCACCCGTGACTACGGAGCAACCCGACTGGGCGGCGACCATCCACCGCCTCTGGGCCTGCGTCGCCACCATCGGATCCCGGGAGGACCTGGCCGGCCTGGTCC
This sequence comes from Actinoplanes sp. L3-i22, assembly GCF_019704555.1. Lineage (NCBI taxonomy): Bacteria > Bacillati > Actinomycetota > Actinomycetes > Micromonosporales > Micromonosporaceae > Actinoplanes > Actinoplanes sp. L3-i22. The sequence goes on along the minus strand of NZ_AP024745.1, from coordinate 3,453,680 downwards.
TGCCGCCGCTGCTGGACGTGCCGGGCGCGGTCGGCGTGTGGGGCCTGCGGCACACCACCGGGGCGGCGATCACCGTCTACCGCTCGGCCGGCCTGCCCCTGGAGGGCGACGCCCGGCCGGTCGCGCTGGCCTGCGCGGCCGGCGACGACAAGCACGACTGGCTCGAGGAGCACGGCGTACGGCACGTCGTGGTCACCCGGTTCGACGGCGCCGGCGACGTCGGCGGGACGATGATGGTGCTGCTCGACGGGACCGGTGACCCGCGGCGCGCCCAGGTCTGCCTGGACCAGGTCGCCGACGTCACCCGGGAGGCGGTCCGGCGGCTCGCCGCGCACCGCGCCGAGCAGGCCCAGCAGACCCGGGACGCGCTGCTCGCCGAGGCGTCGCTGCAGATGGACGCGGTGCTGGACCGGGCGCAGACGATGCGCCGGGTGGCCCGGATGGCGGTGCCGGCGATCGCCGAGGGCTGTCTGGTCTACCTCGCCGACGACGACCGGCTGGACCTGCGCAGCTGGGTGCACATCGACATGCGGCGGCTGTCCGCGCTGCTCGCCGACGAGGCGGTGGCCGGGCGGCTGGCGGCGCTGGCCGCCGACGCGGTGGCCGGGCGGCCGGGCCTGCGGGCCGAGACCGCCGTCCCCGGCGCCCGGTTCGTCGACGTGCAGGTGTTGCGGGCCCGGGGTCGTACCTCCGGGGTGTTGATCTTCATGTTCGACCGGAACCCCGGTGACGTGCCGCCCGCGCACTTCCTGCGCGACCTGGCCCACCGGGCCGCGCTCGCGCTGGACAACGGCGAGCTCTACGAGCAGCGGCGCCGCGAGGTGGTCGCGATGCAGCAGCACCTGCTGCCGCGCCGGCTGCCGGCGGTGCCCGGGCTGGAGTTCGCCGCCTCCTACACGGTCGGCGACCGGGTGGTGGAGGTCGGCGGCGACTTCTACGACGTGGTGGTACGCGGCGACGGCGTGGTCGGCGCCCTGATCGGCGACGTCTGCGGGCGCGGCGTGGACGCGGCCGCGCTGACCGGGATGGCCCGGCACACGCTCGGCGCGCTGCTGCAGGAGGGGCTGTCCCCGGCCCGGGCGCTCGGCCGGCTCAACACGTCGTTGCGCCGGGAGGACTCGTGGCGGTTCCTGACCGCCGGGATCGCCCTGTTCCGGCCGGACGGCGACGGGTTCACCGTGCAGTGGATGTCGTGCGGGCACCCGGTGCCACTGATCCTGCGGCGCGGCGCGCCCGCGGAGCGCGGCCGGGGCGGCGGCACCCCGATCGGGGTCCTGCCGCGGCTGCGGGTCGGCCGGTCCCGGCTGCGGCTCGGCCCCGGCGACACGCTGATCATGTACACCGACGGGCTGACCGAGAGCCGGGACGCCGAGGGCCGGATGTTCGAGGACGCCGCGCTGCCGCAGGTGCTCGCACAGCTCCGGGACGTGCCACCGGAGCGGCTGGTCCGCGAGCTGAGCACGGCCGCGGCCGGGTTCGGCGTGACCGGGGCCGACGACATCGCCGTACTAGCGATCGGGGTTTCACCGTGACCGCAGCCATCCTGGTCGTCGAGGACTCGGCGGAGGACGTGGAGGCGATCGAACGCGCGATCAGCCGCTCCCACCCCGGCGCGCGGCTGGAGTTCCTGCGCTCCGGCGGCGAGGTGCTGCCCCGGCTGGCCGCGGCCGGCGCCGTCCCACCCTGGCTGATGCTGCTCGACCTGAACATGCCGGGCGAGGGCGGGCTGGCGGTGCTCCGGCAGGTGCGCGCCGACCCGGCCTGGAACGCGCTCCGAATCGTCGTGTTCACCTCGTCCGAGGACCAGGCCGAGGCGGACGCCTGCTTCGCCGCCGGGGCGGACAGCTACATCTACAAGCCGGTCAACTTCGCGCTGTTCCAGACCGTGCTGCGGCAGACGCTGGACTACTGGGGGAACGTCGCCCACATCGTGGTGCCGCCGCCCGGGGACTCCGCCGCCCAGACCTGACCGCCGTGCCGCTCCACGATCCGGCGCACGATGGCCAGCCCGGCGCCCGAGCCGTCCGCGCCCGGGTGCAGCCGCCGGAACAGCTCGAACGCCTGCTCCCGCAGGTGGTCCGGCATGCCGATGCCGTTGTCCCGGACGAACAGGGCCGGCCCCTCGGAGCCGATCACCACCCGGCGGGGGCCGTCCTCGCGCGCGTACTTGGCCGCGTTGACCAGCAGGTTCACCAGGATCTCGTCGAACAGGACCGGGTCGGCCGACAGCGGCTCCGGGTCGCCGGCCAGCTCGACCAGGACGTCCTGCTCGGCCAGGCGCGGGCCGGCCACCTCCAGCGCCCGGTCCACCGCGGCGCGCAGGTCGATCCGTTCCCGGTGCAGCTCGGTACGACCCAGCCGGGAGTAGTAGAGCAGCGCGTTGAGCAGCTCGTCCATCCGCCCGGCCAGCCGCTGGATGGACGCCAGCCGGCGCTCGGTCAGCTCGTCCAGCCGTCCCGCGGTGTCCTCGGCGATGAACGTGGCGTAGTTGGCGATCCCGCGCAGCGGCTCCTTCAGGTCGTGCGCGGCCGCGTGCGCGAACGCGTTCAGGTCCACGTTGCTGCGGGTCAGCTCGATGTTGACGGCGGCCAGCCGGCGCGCCTGGGCCAGCGCGATCTCGGTCAGCGACCGGCCCAGCTCGGCGGCCATCGCCAGGTCGGTGACGGTCCACGGGGTGCTGCGGCCGCGCACGGTGGCGAGGAAGACCGCGGTGGAGCCGCGCGGCGTCAGGCGGCGGCCGTTCGGGCCGAGGACCACCGGGGTACGCGGGTCGGCCGCCCACCGCCGGGCCACCGTGCGTTCGCGGCGCAACCAGACCACGCAGTCCCCGGCGCCGCCGACCGGCAGCACCAGTGCCCCGGCGATCCCGTCCCCACCCAGCCGGTCGCTGTGCCACAGCTCGCCGGCGGGCACCCCGGCCAGCAGCTCCTCGACCGCCCCGGCCGGGAGGTCACCGGCGACCGTCACCACCCCGGCGAACCGGACGGCCACCGCATCGCACTCGACGACCCGCTCCAGGCCGGCCGGCGACGGGCCCGCGGCCAGGTCGATCGAGATCCGCTCCAGCAGGCGGGCGATCGCGATCCGGGACCGTTCCCGGGCGGCCGCCTCGTCGCGCTCCCGCAGCCCGGCCAGGTGCAGCGACAGCGCCACCCCGAAGAACTCGCAGGCGGCCCGGACCTGCGGGCTGAGCGCCTTCGCGGCCCGGCCGTGGCAGGCGATCAGGCCCCAGAGCCGGCCGTCGGCGAGCAGCGACACCGACATCGACGAGGTGACCTCGATGTTGCGCAGGTACTCCAGGTGGAACTCGGAGACCGTGCGCAGCACCGACAGGGACAGGTCGAGCGGCTCGCCGGTCTCCGGCAGGGTCGCCGGGACGAGCCGGGCGGTGGTGTCGGCGACGTCCGCGATCACCCGGATCCAGTTGCGCTCGTAGAGCCGGCGGGCCTGCGGCGGGATGTCGGTGGCCGGGAACCACAGGCCCTGCCACGGCTCCCAGTCGGCGACCACGTCCTCGGCGAGCACCTCGCCGGGGCCGTCGATCGACTCGAACCGGTAGGCGACCACCCGGTCGTAGCCGGTGATCGCCTTGATCTCACGGACCGCGGCCGCGGTCGCCTCGGCCACGGTGGCCGCCCGCTGCATCCGCATCAGCGCCTGCCGCACCAGCATCGTGGTGGCGGCGGCGCCCGCCCCGGCGGCGGCCGGCTCGAACTCCAGCACGAGCAGGCCGTCGGCCCGGTGCGTGGTCACGTCGAACGGCTGATCGCTGCCGGTCAGCCGCACCGGCATCATCGCGGTCTGCCCGGCGTCCGCGTCGGCCAGCGCCTCGAGCCGATCCATCTGCCCGGGGTCGAGCAGCGTCCCGATCGGCTCGCCGACCAGCCCGTCGCCGGGGCCCGCCCGGCCGAGGAGAGCGGCGGCGTTCGCGCTGGCCACCGCGATCCGCCCGGCCCGGACGCCGACCAGCGCGCCGTACGACTGCACCCCGCCGAGCCGGTGGATCGGCTCCCGCACGCAGGCGGTCAGGTCGAAGGTGGTCCCGGTCTCCCGCTCGGCGGCCGCGGCCCGTTCCGACAGCCACTCCGGCGCCTCGCTCATCCCACCAACCTAGCCAGTCGTGATCCGCACGCCGGAGGGGGCTGACATCGCGGCCACGCCGGGCCGTTTTTCGCATTTGTCGCTTTTATACTTGATCTAGGTGGGAGCGGGAGCCGTGGAGGTCGGGTGGCGGAGATCTACCGGAGCGTGCACGCCGCCGGGGCCGTCGCGGCCGCGGAGAACGAACGTGGCGAGATGCTGCGCCGGGCCGGGCGGCCGGGCGAGGCGGCCGGCCACTTCGAGCGGGCGCTGGCCGCGCTCGGCGTGGTGGGCGACCCGGATCCGGGAACCCACTCGGCGATCCTCAACAACCTCGCGCTGACCGCGTACCAGCAGCGGGACTTCGACCGGGCCCGGCGCTGCCTGGTCCGCTCGCTGGAGGTCGGGCCGCTGGTCGGGGACCCGGTCGGGCGGGCGATCACCTACGACAACCTGGCCGTGGTCGAGGTCGAGCTGGCCCGCGCCGCCGCCCCGGATCCGGATCGGGCCCGGGCGCGGGTCCGGCTCGGCGAGGCGGAGACGTACTTCGCGGCGGCCGAGCGGCTGTTCCGGAGCGTGCTGCCGGAGGGGGTCGACGACTACCTGCGCTCGGTGCTGAACCGGGTGGACGCGGCGGAGATGCGCGGCGACACCGAGGCGATGGACCGGCTGACCCGGCACGCCGCCGAGGTGGCCGGGCACGGGGCGGTGGCGCCGGAGAACGCCCTGGAGGCGGCCACCATGCGCGGGAGCTTCCTGCACCGGCGCCGGAACCGGCCGCGGGCCGCGGTGGAGCTGATGACCGCCCGGCTGCCGGCCCTGCTGCCGGACTGCCCGGCCGAGCGGAGCGCCGCGGCACTGGTGGTGCTGCTGGCGGCGGCCGGCGCGACCGGCGACCCGGCCCTGGTCCGGGACGTGACCACCCGGATCACCGAGATCGGCGGCGAGCCCGGGCCCGGCGGCCCGGCACCTGACCCGCGGAAGGGCCCGGCCGGGACCGGACCGAAGAACACGGCGAAAACCACGGCGCGGCGTTAACGTACGTTCATGGGAGCGGGCCGCTGGCGACGGATTCGCCTCCCGCTGCCCGCCCTCCGGGCGACGATCACGGCCCGCGTCTGGTCACCGGGCCCGGACACCGACCGGCTGGTGATCGCCCACGACGGTCCGGACTACGCGGGCCTCGCCGAGCACGCCGCGCTGGCGAATGACTACCACCTGGCCCTGCTCCCGGCGGAGCACCGCGACGAGTGGTATTCGGCCTGCCCGGCGTACGCGAAGGCCCTGGGTCTGGAAATTCTGCCCCGGCTGCGGGCCCGGCTCGGCGCCCGGCGCGCCGTCGGGGCCGGGGTCAGTCTCGGCGCGCTCGCGATGCTGCACGCGCAGCGCTCGCACCCGGCCGGGTTCGCCGGCCTGTTCCTGCAGTCGGGCAGCTTCTTCCAGCCGCGGCACGACCGGCAGGAGTCCGGCTTCGCGCGCTGGCCGCGGATCATCCGGTACGTCCGCCGGGTCCGCACCGCCCCGCGCGGCCCGGCCGTGCCGATCACGATGACCTGCGGCGCCACCGAGGAGAACCTGCCGAACAACCGGGACATGGCGCGGGCCCTGCGCGAGCAGGGCTACCCGGTCGCCTTCGAGGTCGGCCCGGGCGGGCACGACTGGGACACCTGGCGCACCGCGCTGAACGCGCACCTGACGACGCTGCTGAACCGGGCATGGCGGGACTGACAACGGGACAGGGAGGCGACCGTGGCCGACGTCGAGCACACCATCGGACTACTGCTGGGCACCGAGGACGACTGGCCACGCGCCTACGAGTCGCTGCTGCGCCGGCTCGGCACGGTCACCGGGCCGGACGGCCGCTCGCATCGGTCGCGGTCGGTGCGGGTCACCATCGAGCCGTTCAACCTGCGCTACCGGCCGCAGCACGACCTGGTCATCGACCGGCTGGCGTACTGGTACTACCACCCCCGGGAGTGGCTCAAGAAGATCGCCCTGATGGACGGCGTGTACCTGCTGAACAGCCCGTTCACGTTCCAGTCGCTGGAGAAGCACGCGGCGTACTGCGCGATGATGCGGCTCGGGCTGAAGGTGCCGGAGACGGTGCTGGTGCCGTTCAAGAACCCGCTCGACAACTCCCGCTGGGCGTACACGGCGGCCCGCTACAACCGGCCGTTCGACCTGGAGGCGACGGCCGCGTCGATCGGGTATCCGCTGTACATGAAGCCGTACGACGGCGGCGCCTGGGTCGGCGTGTCGAAGATCAGAAACCCGGACGAACTGCATGCGGCGTACGACGCGTCCGGCGAGCGCCTGATGCATCTGCAGGCGTCGGTCGAGGACTACGACGTGTTCGCCCGGTCGCTGACGATCGGCCCGGAGACGATGGTGATGCGGTTCCGCCCGGATCAGCCGATGCACGCGCGCTACGAGGTCGACCACCACTTCCTCTCGGACCCGGCCGGCGACGAGGTGGTGACGATCTCCCGGCTGGTGAACGCGTTCTTCCGGTGGGAGTTCAACTCGTGCGAGTCGCTGGTGCGCGGCGACGACGTCTACCCGATCGACTACGCGAACGCGTGCCCGGACGTGGCGCTGACCTCGCTGCACTACTACTTCCCGTGGGCGATGACGGCGCTGCTGCGGTGGACGACGTTCTGCGTGGTGACCGGCCGGCGGATGCGCCTGGACACCGACATGGCCGACTATTTCGCGGTCGCCGACGACCCGGACCGGTCGTACCAGGAAAGACTTTCGGGTTATCGGGAACTTGCGGACCGATATTTCGACATCGACCGCTACCGCGAGTTCTGCGACAAGCATCTCGCGCACGTCGACGAGGTGGTCTACGCGTGGGTGACCTCGGAAGAGTTCCGCTCGCTGCTGCGCGAAACGGTCCGCGCGATGTTCCCGGTGCACGAGCACGAGAAGTTCCTCGCCCACTTCGGCGGCCTGATCGACGCCTGGATCCGCGACCAGGGGCGTTGACGCGGTAACACGCGGGTAATCAATATGTCTCCATGCATCTATGGGAGCGCTCCCGCGCAATCGCCGCTTTTGCGGCACTCCTCCTGGTCGGAGCCGCCGCTCCGGCGCATGCCGATGAAGTCGAACAGGTCGTCAACGGCGGATTCGACGGCACCGCCGACCCGTTCTGGTCCACCGCGGGCATGCCGATCAGCCTGACCGACGGCCGGGCCTGCGTGGACGTGCCCGGCGGGACCACCAACCGCTGGGACGCCGCGATCGGGCAGAACGACATCGACCTGGTCGCCGGCGAGACGTACCGGTTCAGCTTCGACGCGAGCGGGGACGCCGGGCATGTCGCCCGGGCGATCACCGGGCTCGCGGTCAGCCCCTACGACACGTACTTCGAGCAGTCACCGGTGCTGGGCGACACGCAGCACTACGCGTACACGTTCACCGCGTCGACCAGCACCGCGCAGGGGCAGGTGGCGTTCCAGATCGGTGGCAGCGCCGACCCCTGGCACTTCTGCGTGGACAACGTCTCGCTGGTCGGGGGCGTGCCGCCGGAGGTCTACGTGCCGGACACCGGGCCGCGCGTCCGGGTCAACCAGGTCGCCTACCTGCCGTCCGGCCCGAAGGCCGCGACGCTGGTCACCGAGACCACGACACCGCTGCCTTGGGTTTTGTCGGATAAAAACGGAAAAATCGCATTCAAGGGCAAGACTTCGCCGTACGGCGTGGACCCGAGCTCCGGGCAGAACGTCCAGACGATCGACTTCAGCCGTTACACGAAAGCCGGAACGGGCTTCACGATCACCGCGGACGGCGAGACGTCCCGCCCGTTCGACATCGACAAATCAGCCTATGTCGGATTGAGAGCCGACGCGCTGAAGTTCTACTACACCCAGCGCTCCGGCATCGAGATCCGCGACGACCTGCGCCCCGGCTACGGCCGCGCGGCCGGGCACGTCGACGTCGCCCCGAACCAGGGCGACGGCAACGTGCCCTGCCAGCCCGGCGTCTGCGACTACACGCTGGACGTGCGCGGCGGCTGGTACGACGCCGGCGACCACGGCAAGTACGTCGTCAACGGCGGGATCTCGGTGTGGGAACTGCTCAGCGAGTACGAGCAGTCCCAGGCCGTACGCAAAGTTGATCTCAAAATTCCGGAGAGCGGCAACCGCACGCCGGACCTCCTCGACGAGGTCCGCTGGGAGCTGGACTTCCTGCTCAGCATGCAGGCGCCGAACGGGATGGTGCACCACAAGATCCACGACCAGGCCTGGACCGGGCTGCCGCTGCTGCCCGCCCAGGACCCGCAGCCGCGCGAGCTGCACCCGGTCTCGACCGCGGCGACCCTGAACCTGGCGGCGACCGCGGCCCAGGCGGCCCGGGTCTACGCCAAGTTCGACCCGGCGTTCGCCAAGCGCGCCCTGGCCGCGGCCCGGAAGGCGTACACCGCGGCGAAGACGAACCCGATCGCGCTCGCGCCGGAGTCCGACGGGGTCGGCGGCGGGGCGTACAACGACGCGAAGGTGTCCGACGAGTTCTACTGGGCGGCCGCCGAGCTGTTCCTCACCACCGGCGAGAAGACGTACGCGACCGACGTGACCGCCTCCCCGGAGCACACCGCCGACGTGTTCGGCCCGGTCGCCTTCGACTGGGCGTCCACCGCGGCCGCCGCGAAGATCGACCTGGCCCTGCTCCCGAACAAACTGCCCGGCCTGGGCACGGTCAAGGCACAGGTGGTCGCCGGCGCCGACAAGTACCTGGCGATCCAGCGGGCGCAGGCGTACGGCGTCGCCTACTCCCCCGCGAACAACATGTGGGACTGGGGCTCGGCCAGCATCGTCGCCAACAACCTGGTGGTGCTCGCCGCCGCGCAGAAGCTGACCGGCCGGGACCGCTACCGCGACGGCGTCCTGACCGGCCTGGACTGGCTGTTCGGCCGCAACGCGCTGAACCGCTCCTACGTCACCGGGTACGGCGAGGTCAGCGCGCAGAACGAGCACAGCCGCTGGTACGCCGCCGAGCTGGACCCGGCGCTGCCGCACCCGCCGGTCGGCAGCCTGGCCGGCGGCCCGAACTCCTCGATCCAGGACCCCCTGGCCCAGGAGAAGCTGACGGGTTGTGTGGGCCAGTTCTGCTACATCGACGACATCCAGTCGTGGTCCACGAACGAGTTGACGATCAACTGGAACGCGGCGCTGGCCTGGGTCAGCGGTTACGTGGCGGAAATCCGCTAGTTGACGTGGAGTGACGGCGGCGATTCGTGCAGTAACGTGCGGAATATGCAGGCTCTGCGCTTCGCCGCCGCGCTCTACCGGCGCCAACTCGCCATCCACTACTGGGGCCGGGTGCGCCGGGACCCGCTGTCCCGGCTGCACCTGGCCGAGGGCCGGGAGAATCCGTACGCCGTCTACGACGAGGTCCGGGCGTTCGGGCCGCTGATGCCGACCCGGCTCGGCGACTTCACCACCGCGACCCACGCGGTGTGCAACACCGTGCTGCGGGACCGGCGGTTCGGTCCGCGCGCGGTGGCGATGAACGGGCCCGGCGCGCCGGGCGACGAGATCGACATGTCGATGCTGGACAAGGATCCGCCGGAGCACACCCGGCTGCGCCGCCTGGCGCAGCCGGCGTTCAGCCCGAAGCAGATCGCCGGCTACCGCCCGCGGGTCGAGCGGGTGGTCGGCGACCTGCTCGACGCGGCCGCCGCCACCGGGACGTTCGACGTGGTGCACGACTTCGCGGCGCCGCTGCCGATCGCGGTGATCTCCGACCTGCTGGGCATCCCGGACGCGGACGCCGACGCGTTCGCCGAGCACGGCGCGGTGGTCGGCAGCGCGCTCGACGGGGTCCGGTCGCTGCGGCACGCGGCGGCGCTGCGGGCCGCCAGCAACGCGATGGACGAGGTGTTCGTCCGGCTGTTCGCGCTGCGCCGACGCGAGCCGGCCGACGACGCGGTGAGCCGCATCCTGGCCGCCGAGGGTGACCAGATCCAGTCGCACGAGCTGCTGCCGATGTGCCGGCTGCTGCTGGTGGCCGGCTTCGAGACCACCGTCAACCTGATCGGCAACGCGGTGAACGCGCTGCTCGACCACCCGGCGCAGTGGGACGCGCTGTGCGCCGACCCGGCCGGGCTGGCCGGCGCCGCGGTCGAGGAGACGCTGCGCTGGGACCCGCCGGTGCAGCGGACCGCGCGGTGCGCCCGGGAGGACGTCGAGATCGCCGGCCGGCCGGTCCGGCGCGGCCAGTTCATCGTCTGCCTGCTCGGCGGCGCGAACCGGGACCCGGCCGTCTACGCCGACGCCGACCGGTTCGACCTGCACCGCGTGCCGGAGGCCGATCACCTGGCCTTCTCCGGCGGCATCCACTACTGCGTGGGGGCGCCGCTGGCCCGGCTGGAGGCCGGGATCGCGCTGCGGATGCTGGCCGAGCGGATGCCGGGGCTGCGCCGGGCCGGGGCGCTGCGCCGCCGCAACGCCAGCATCATCCGCGGCCCGCTGTCGCTGGCGGTGTCCACGCCCCGCCCGGCGGCCCGTCCGGCACCGGCCCGCTGACCGGCCTATGTGGACTTGCGGAACCGGTCGAAGAGGTTCTTCGTGGCCTGCTGGATCCGCGGGTCGGTGTACTTCGACTCGGCCAGGGCCAGCGGCCAGTGGAAGGTCCCGGCGACGAACATGATCGTCTTCTTCGGGGTCTCGCAGAGACTGGTGTGCTGGATCTGGTACCCGCGGCCGAGCTTGTCCTGGTACGGACTGCGGGACAGCAGGGTCTGCGCGGACTCGTAGTCGGTCGGCAGCGCCGGCCACCAGCCGTCCGCCTCGACCGCGACCAGGTCCCGGATCTCCTCGCCGTCGCGCACGCCGGTCCCGGACCAGAACCAGTGGTCGGCCTTGCTCACCACGAGCGGGACCGGCTGGCGCAGGATCCCGTTGTACGCCACGCCCAGCAGCCGCGCCTCGGCGTGCTTGCGGCGGTGCCCGACGCTGCGCCAGAGGACCGTCGGGCCGGGCTCCTCCGGGGCCGGGTCCGGGGCACCCTTGTAACAGGTCACCACCCGGCCGGGGACACCCTGCGGGTCGGCGTCGAGGCGGATGTTCCAGTAGACGTTGTTCGCGGTCAGGAACGCGCAGTGGGTCTCGTCCCGGATCGCCGTCTCGACCACCTGGCGCATGGCCGGCGACCAGTACTCGTCGTGGCCGGAGAAGACCAGCGCCCGGTGCCGGGCCGGATCGACCCGGCCCTCGTGCAGGTCGACGCTTGTCACGTAACCGACGTCGTAGTCGTGCGACTCGATCCACTGTGCGGCGGCGACGTCCAGCGCGAACCAGGTGGGCCGGCCGCCGTTGAAGAACGGCCGGTTGAAGGACACCCGGTGGGCCCGCTCGGGCAGGCCGCCGAGCGACCCGTCCGGCCGGTAGCCCTTGTAGAGGCTCTTGCCGTGCACCCCGTCGAGCGGCCAGGTGTTGTACGCGGCGTACGTCGTGAACGGCACCACGACCAGGAACTCCGGCCGCCGGTCGTCGTTGCGCACGACGAACGGCGTGCTCGCCCGGTGCAGCCCGTCGCGGGTCGCGAAGGTGGCCAGGAAGAGCCCGGAGGCCCAGTCCTCGGGGATCTGGAACGTCCAGGTGGCCGGCCACCGGCAGTCCATCATCCCGGTCTCCGGGTCGATCTCGGGCAGCGGCTGCGGGCTGCCGGTCAGCTCGCCGGTGGAGTGCATGATCCGGCCGCCGGCACCGTCGTAGTGCCCGATCCGGTGCAGCGTGACGGTGAACGGCTGGGCGTCGGCGACCGCGATGTGGAAGTCGATCCACTCGCCCGCGTTCACCGACGTGGTCGAGGCGTACCCCTGGATCTCGCGGGCCCGGTCCTTGACCGTCTCGTTCGGGCGCCAGCCGCCGTCGCCCTCGGCGCGGTTCTCCAGGATGGTGGGACTGATCGACGACCGGTCCGGCCAGCGCCGCTGGGTCGGCTTCTTGCGCGCGACGCTCAGGCCGGCGGCGAGTGCCGTCGCCCCGAATGCGAGCGTCCCGAGAAACGAGCGGCGAGCCGCGCGCGACGAGAACATCCTGTCTTCCCCCCGTGGTCACACAGCCACGGTCGGGCCGCACACACGGCGGGGCGACTCTCACAGCTGCGGGCCCGGACGCTATCACAAGGATGCTTCACGTCCTGGCGTCCACGGAGCACGCGGGACAGCACGGCGAACAGTGACGTCAGAGGCTGAAGTGACGGGTCCCGGTCAGGCCGAGCAGCTCGGTCAGACCGGTGACGCGCAACTGATGGTGCACGAACTCACTCGGGTTGCGCAGCTGGAAGCCGGCGCCCACGTCCCGGGCCGCGCGCTGGCCGGCGACCAGGGCGCCGATGCCGACCGAGTCCATGAACGTCACGAACGTCAGGTCGACGACCAGCAGGGTCGGCCGGTCCCGCTGCAGCGTCTCCAGGAGCGTGTCCCGCAGTGACTCCACGGTGGCCGAGTCCAGAGTGCCACGCACATCGACGATCATGGAGCCGTCGGCCTGCCGCCGTGTGGTGATCACGGCCTCGCCCATCGCGACCTCGCCCACCGAATAAACGAGTCGGGCGATTTGCCCGATCTCCCCACCGTACCCGTCCCGGTGTGCTCCTCGCAGGCTGCCGCGCGGTTTACCGGAGGAGCCGCACAACGCGTACGCCGGGTGCGGATTCGCAAGTTGAACGGGCGAAGTTCACACATCGCGCTGATCAGCCGGGCCCGCGGCTTGCGCGGCCCGGAACGCGGGATGACGGTGATCTGACGCGTCGGAAGGGGAACGGCATGGCCAGGTCGGGGTTGTTCGCGATCCGGGACGTGGGGTCACTGATCCACGAGACCGCCGAGGAGGGCACCGAGCTCAAGAAGGCGGTCGGCGTCACCCAGCTGACCGCGATGGGCGTCGGGGCGATCATCGGCACCGGCATCTTCGTGGTGATCGGCAAGGGTTCCGGCATCGCCGGGCCGGCCGTCATCCTGTCCTTCGCGCTGGCCGCGGTGGCCTGCGTGTTCTCCGCACTGTCGTACGCCGAGCTGGCGTCCTCGATCCCGGTCTCCGGCAGCGCCTACACCTACACCTACGCCACCCTCGGCGAACTGGTCGCCTGGATCATCGGCTGGGACCTGATCCTGGAGTACGGGGTGTCGGTGGCCGGCATCGCGATCGGCTGGGGCGGCAACCTCAACGCGTTCCTGGACGCCGCGTTCGGCGTCGCCCTGCCGGACGCCATCGCCAAGTCCCCCGAGGACGGCGGGATCATCAACCTGCCGGCCGTCTTCATCGTCCTGGCCATCACGCTGCTGCTGATCCGCGGCGTGACCGAGAGCGCCCGGGCGAACCTGGTGATGGTCGTGGTGAAGCTGACCGTGCTGGTGTTCTTCCTGGTGGTGGCGTTCGCGAACTTCGGCACCGGCAACTTTCACCCGTTCGCGCCGGCCGGCATGGACGGGGTGACCGCGGCCGCGGCGATCATCTTCTTCGCGTACATCGGGTTCGACGCGGTCTCCACCGGCAGCGAGGAGGCCCGCAACCCGGCCCGCGACCTGCCCTGGGCGATCATCGGCTCGCTCGCCATCTGCACGGTCTTCTACATCCTCACCGCGGTCGCCGCGCTCGGCATCGCCAGCCCGGACCAGATGAAGGACAGCGACGCGCCCCTCGCGGCGGCGCTGGACCAGGGCGCCGGGATGAGCTGGGCGGCCGGGATCCTCGCGCTCGGCGCGGTGGTCGCGATCACCAGCGTGGTGCTGGTGATCTTCTACGGCCAGACCCGGATCTTCTTCGCGATGTGCCGGGACGGCCTGCTGCCACGCCGGATGGCCAAGGTCAACCCGCGGTACGGCACCCCGGCCCGGCTGACCGTCACGCTCGGCGTGCTGATCGCGATCCTGGCCGCGCTGGTCCCGCTCGGCACCATCGTCGAGCTGGTCAACATCGGCACGCTGTTCGCGTTCGTCCTGGTCAACATCGGCGTGATCATCCTGCGCCGGACCCGGCCGGACATGCCCCGGCCCTATCGGGTGCCGTGGTCGCCGCTGCTGCCGTTGCTCGGCGTCGGGTTCGCCGTCTACCTGATGTCCGACCTGCCGGTGGACACCTGGATCCGGTTCGGGGTGTGGCTGGTCGTCGGCCTGATCATCTACGGGCTCTACGGCTACCGGCACTCCCGGGTGCGCCAGGAGGCCGAGCGGAGGCCGGAGTCATGACCGCCCCGGTGATCGTCGGGGCCGACCACAGCGCCGGCACCGCCGACGCGCTCGCGCTCGGCCGGTGGCTGGCCGAGCGGACCGCGGCGCCGCTGATCGTCGCGGTGGTCCATCCGGTGCCGTCCGCGATCGGCGCCGGCCGGGTCGACGCGGAGTGGATCGCCGACCGGCACCGGGCCGCCGAGCGGGTGCTCGACGAGGCCCGCTCCACCCTGGACGACCCGCCCGGCGTCGACTACCGGATCGTCGCGTCCAGCTCGGCCGCGCACGGCCTGCACGACCTCGCCGAGCAGACCGGCGCCGCGCTGCTGGTGGTCGGCTCCGGCGCGGCCGCCCCGGCCGCCCGGATCTTCGCCGGCAGCACCGCCGAGCGGCTGCTGGCCGGCAGCGTCTGCCCGGTCGCGGTCACCCCGGCCGGCGGTGGCGCTGCGCCGGGCACGGCCGGCCGGATCGGCGTCGCCTACGTGGACACCCCGGACGGGCGGGCGGCGCTGGCCGCCGGGGCCGAGCTGGCCCGGCGGACCGGCAGCCCGCTGCGGCTGGTCACGGTCGCGGCCGGCGGGGACGCCGCGCTGCCGTTCATGATCGGGGACGACGCCGAGCGGGCGTTCCTGGACACCGCGCGGGAGATCTACGAGGAGGCGCTGCGCAAGGCCGCGGACACCGTCCCGGACGTGACCGTGGTGTGCGAGCTGCGCTCCGGGGACGTGGTCGAGGAGCTCGCCGGGATGACCGACGTGGACGTGCTGTTCTGCGGCTCGCGCGGCTACGGCCCGGCCCGGCGGGTGCTACTCGGCGGCGTGTCGGGCCGGCTTCTGCGACGGGCGGGCCGTCCGCTCGTCGTGGTGCCGCGCGCCTGAGTTCACCACCGGCCGGTCGCCGGCGTAGGTCGGCTCGTCGGCGGCCCGCTGGTCCCAGGCGGGCGCGGACGCGCTCAGGTCCATCATCGGCACGTAGACCCGGGCGTCCACCGCCTCGGCCAGCAGCAGCGCGGCGACCAGGGCGGTGGGCCGGTCCGCCGGGTCCCGGCGCAGGCAGCGGTAGCAGAGGTCGAGCACCTCCGGCGGCACGCCCTCGAGGTGCGGCAGCGGCTCCGGGTCGTGGTAGCGCTGGGCCCGGATCAGCTCGGTGTGCGACGTGGTGGTCCACGGCAGCCGGCCGGCCAGGCAGTGGTAGAGCAGCGAGCCGAGGCCGAACATGTCCGACGCCGGCCCGGCCGGGTGCCCCTCGAAGCGTTCCGGCGCGACGTAGGCCGGGGTGCCCATCACCGGCCCGTCCGGGTCCGACTCGGGCGCGCCGACCGCCGCCGCGATGCCGAAGTCGAGGACTTTGGCGCCGCTCGGGGTGAGCATCACGTTGGCCGGCTTGATGTCGCGGTGCACCACGTTCTCGGCGTGCGCGGCGGCCAGCGCGGCCGCGACCTCGGCGCAGATCCGCACCCCGATCCGCCAGTCGAGCCGGCCCGTCCGCAGGTGCTGGCTCAGCGTCTGGCCCTCGACCAGCTCCATCACGATGTACGGCACGTCCGGCCGCCCGGGCGCCGGCGACGTGCCGAAGTCGTGCACGCCGGCCACGTTCGGGTGCGCCAGCCGCGCCGCCGACCGCGCCTCGGCCCGGATCAGCTCGGCCCCGGCCGCGCCGAGGGTGCCCTCCACCGCCGGGGCCATGATCTTCACCGCCACCGGGCGGTCCAGGACCTGGTCGTGGCCGCGCCACACCTCGGACATGCCACCCAGCCCGATCCGGTGCACCAGCTGATAGCGCCCACCCAGCATCCGCACGGAAGTCCCTTCGCCGTTTGGGCCGGGATACCCCGAACCCTCCGGCACAAACCGCAAAAATGGCGGAACCGAGCCTTGTGAGCCGGTTCCGCCATTCGACCGGGCACCGCTGTTGTCACGCGGGCCCTGACGTCGATCCCCACGCTAGGTCACCGACGTCCGGAGCCCACGCCCAACCCCACCCAGAGTGACGGTCCTCTCAGTACCGAACCATCCTTGAGCAGGGGTTCAGGTTCAAGACCGATAACCCAGAGCGATCAGACCCTTTCCGTACGGAGGTCATGCGCCCCATCCGCACGCGTCGCCTCGTAGTAGATCCGCCGGCCCCCGTCCGGCAGGTCGACCAGGCTCAGGTAGCGCAGCCCGTACGGCGGGTGCGGGCTCCCGATCGGCTCGTGCTCCTCCGCGGTGAGCTCGCCGAACGTCCCGTCCGGCAGGCGCGCGCCGCGGGCCACCCCGGTGCGCTCCTCCCAGTTCTCCCCCGCCGTCGCCCGCCCGTCGTAGGCGACCGTGATCTCGTCCCCGGTCACCTGGACGGAGGACACCCGGACGCCGCGCGCGTCCCAGCGCCCGGGCCGGCCGGCCAGCGCGGTCCGCCGCCGGGTCCAGTGCACGCCGTCCGGGCTGGTCGCGTACTCGGTGGTCATCCGGTCGGCGTCGTCCCACGACTCCAGCGGGTGCACCGACGCCCACAGGTGCCAGCCGTGCTCGTCGTGGTGCAGCACCGGGTCCTTCCAGGCCGCCGTCTCGTCGCCGGCCAGCACGGTGACCGCCGCGGCGGTGGCCAGCCCTTCCGGGGTGTCCGCCTCCAGCAGGTCGACCCGCCAGTGCTTGGTCTCCGGGGTGGCCGCGCTGACGTAGAGCCGCCAGCGCCCCTCCGGGGTACGCACCAGCGCCGGCCGTTCCAGCGATTCCGCCCCGAAGGTGTCCTTGCCGATCTCGGCCACCACGGTGAAGTTCAGCCCGTCGGAGGACCGGGCGACGACGTTGGCGATGCCCCGGCCGGCCCCGATCGGCAGCCGCAGCCGGTAGGCGAGGTAGACGTGCCCGTCGGCCACGATCGAGCTGGGCGCGCCGGACCAGGCCCCCGGCTCGGTGCCCGGCGGCTCCACCACCACGGTGGAGTCTTCCCAGCTCGGCAGCGGCAGGGTGGTGGTTCCGACGGTCACTTGACCTCCTGTGAATGCGGTGTGGCCCGGGCGTGCCGGTCGACGCTCAGCCAGTCGTCGAACCGCTCGCCGGTGAGCTCCTGGAGCAGCGCGATGTCGTCGGTGAAGTGTGGCAGCAGCGCGGCCCGCTCGGCGGGTGTCGTGACCGGGCGTGTCCCCTTCTTGCGGTGCAGCAGCGTCAGCAGCGGCCCCCGGGCGGCCAGCCGCAGCGGCACCGGGAAGTGCTGCCCGAACGTGCCGCCGGTGCGCAGCAGGCCGCGCAGCACCGCGTTGACCGCGGTGTCCTCGACGACGTGCCGGTTCACGTTCTCCTTCGGGATCGCGGTGAGCAGCCCGGTGCGCACCCCGAGGAACGCGCAGACCCGGTCGAGCGTGGCCGCCGGCGCGTCCTTGAGCTCCTTGTAGCGCAGCAGCAGCACCTGCTCGCGCGGGAAGCGCTCGTAGAGGTGCTCGAGCTGGTGGCCGTACCGCCCCAGGCCCAGGTAGTGCCAGAACTGCGCCCAGCCGGCCGCGATCCGGGCCGGCTCGGCGCGGCAGGCGGCCAGGAAGTCGGCCTCCGCCTCCAGGCCGGCGTTCCACAGGTGGGTCCAGTTGGAGTGCGCCCGGTCCACCGGGTCGCGCAGCAGCAGGACGATCCGCACCTCCGGGGTCAGCTTCCGGATCCGGTCGTGCGCGTCCAGGTCGTGCAGGTAGAACGGGGTCGCCTCGCCGAGCCGCGCGCCGGCCGGCGCCTTGGCGAACAGCGCCTCGTAGTCCGGCCGCCGCCAGACGTGCTCCTGGTAGGTCTGCACGTCACCCGGGCCGCCGTGCTCCGGTGGCGGCCCGTCGGAGAGGAAGAACTTCGGCTCCTTGACCGGGGACAGGTACAGCTCCGGATGCCCGGTCAGGGCCGCGTGCAGGGCTGTCGTGCCGGCCTTGGGAACGCCGGCTATCAGGAAGTCGGGAAGTGCCATGGGGTCCCCCCTCGAACGCCGCGAGCTCGCGCGCAAAGTGAGGTAAGCCTACAGAGCTACTAGGCTTTCGCACCCCCGGTCGCCCAGCATGCGGGCGCCGGTCAGTCCGTCCACCGGCGCCACCAGCGGGAACGACGGAACCGCGGGCACCGCCCCGGCGCACAGGTCACACATTCACTGCCCGGGCGATAGTGCCGGTGCGCCCCGGCCGGGTGCCCGCACACGCAGAGCGCACTGTCCGTCGTCATCGTCACCAGGATGCCAGCAGTCCGTTACCGAGGTGGGTGAACCGCCGTCCGGCGCTAGCCAATTTACGTTACACCGAGTAATCTGCGCTTGCTCCCGGAACGCCTGCCAGCGCAAATGTCGTCACCGATCAACAACAGAGAGTGACGACTGAACTTTTTTGCGATGACGCGCGTACCGGGAAACGACACCGAATTCGCTTCACCCCGGGAGCGTGCACCATGTTCCGGCTCATCCAGCTGCACACCGAAGCCGGTGTGCCACGCATCGGCGTCGACCCCGACGGATACGTCAGCGCCCGCGCCGCCCTGGCCCGTTACCGCACCCAGCCCGCGATCTACTTCGCGGTCGGGCGATTCGACCACGAGGGCACCCTCACCGAAGTGATCCTCGACCCCTCCTGCGGCCTGGACGGCGCCTGTCAGCGGCCGGCCACGGTGATCCACGCCAAGACCTTCCAGCGGCTCTGCGAGAACTGCGCGAACGGCATGGACGTGCTCACCGTGCCGCAGCTGGCCCGCCGCCTCGGCATCGCCTGCCGGCTGGCCCCGCCGATCGCCCGGCACCGGCAGAACACCCTCGGCGGCCTGCGCTCCCCGGCCGGCAACCGGATCGCCCGCGAGTTCGCCGATCAGATCCACGACCCGGCCTGGCGCAAGGAGCTCTGCGGCGAGCTCGGCCAGACGCCGACCGCGCTCAACGGGCTGCTGATCGGCGCCGGGGCGCTCAGCCACCGCCAGGTCCTCGACCTCTACCCGGCCCTCTGCGCGCTCGGCGAGGAGCTGCCGGACGGCATCCGCGCCGACCTTTCCCGGGCCACTGCCCGCCCGCTCTCCCCGGCCGGGGTGGCAGGGCTGCGGCTGGGTCTCGGTTAGAGATTACGACGGTACGGACCCGGGTCCGTACCGTCGTAATCGGGTTTCTTTCTTCTTATCGCAGTCTGATCCGGAGCACCGAGCCGGTTCCGGCGCAGGTCCCGCAGGTGGTGACGTAGGCGTCACGGCCGCGGACGGTCAGGCCGCCCGGCGCCCGCAGGCCCTTCGAGAGCACCACCTGGCGGGTCCCGCGCGGCCCGATTCTGATCAGCGAGTCCCCGGTCAGCGCGTAGAGCCGGCCGCCCGGCCCCCAGGCCAGATCGGTGATCGCCGGCCCGGCGGCGTAGAGCTCCGGCCGCGCCGGCGGCACGATCCGCCAGACCCCGGCCCGCCCGCCCAGGTAGAGCGCGCCGTCCGGGCCGCGCGCCACCGACGTCACACCGCCCGCCGGGAACTCGGCGATCGTGCTGGTCCGGCCGCGGGTGCCGATCCGCACCAGGCGGCTGCCGTCCGCGCTCACCACGAACCGCCCGCGCCCGGCGGCCAGCACCGAGCCCCGGCCCCCGGTGAAGCGCGGGGTGCCGCCCTCGTCCACGGTCACATCCGCCGGTCCGACCGCCTCCGCGCCGGTCGGTGACGCCTGCGACGGCAGACTCGTGACGATCCGGCGGACCTGACCGTTCCGGATCGCGGCGATCGCGCCCGAGGGCCCGGCGCAGATCCGCCCGCCGCGCCGCACCGGTGCGCACGGGCCGCCGTGCCCGGCCTCGGCGACGTAGAGCGTGCCGTCCGGGCCGAACGCCAGGCCGCGCGGATTGTCCAGCCCGGTCGCCACCGGGCCGGCCGGCGCCGGCGCCGGGTTGACCATCAGACCGGCGAGCAGCGCCCCGCCGATCATCGAACCCAGGGTGATCATTCGCATCCTCTCGGTAGCCCTTTGTGGACTCCGACAGGTTCCACTGCGCCGACTCCCGCCCGACATGGCCCGAACGGTCCGGTAGGTCCGAGAGTCCGTGATCCGACCACGCTACGGTCATCCGCATGGGGAGCACGTTCGCGGAACTCGTCGACCGGGCCGGCGCGCTGGCCGCCGACGGGCGGCGCGCGGTCCTGGGCATCGCCGGGCCGCCCGGCGCCGGCAAGACCACCCTCGCCGAGTCGCTGGTCGCCGCGCTCCCCGGCGATCGGGTGGCGCACGTGCCGATGGACGGCTTCCACCTCGCCGACGCCGAGCTGGACCGGCTCGGGCTGCGCGACCGCAAGGGCGCCCCGGAGACCTTCGACGCCTGGGGGTACGCGGCGCTGCTGCGCCGCTTCCTCGCCGACGAGGACGAGATGGTGTACGCGCCGGGCTTCGAGCGGGTGCTCGAACAGCCGATCGCCGGGGCGATCGGCGTGCCCCGCCCGGTCCGGCTGCTGGTCACCGAGGGGAACTATCTGCTGCTCCCGGACGAGCGATGGGCCGGGCTGCACGGGGTGTTCGGCGAGGTCTGGTACACCGATCTCGACCCGGCGGAACGGCTGCGGCGGCTGATCGCCCGGCACGTCCGGTTCGGCAAGGAGCCGGCCGCGGCGCGGGCCTGGGCGACCGGCACCGACGAGCGGAACGCCACGCTGATCGCCACCACCCGGGAGCGGGCGGACCTGGTGGTGCCGTCGTCGGTGCTCCGATCCCTCGGCTCCGATCCCGGCTAGATCCCCCGGTTCGCTCGCAGCTGATCCACCGCACGGGTTTTTGTCGGCCGCCGGTGGCATGCTTGCTCGCATGTCAGTGGAAGAAGCGGTGGTCGACGCCGAGCCGCGGCGGCGCCGGGGCAGGTCCCGGTTCGGTGTCATCCTGGTCGCGGTGATCGCGCTGCTGTTCGGCGTGCCGTGGGCCACCCTGGTCTGGTCGGGCAACGCCTGGCCGGCCCCCGTCTTCATCGCCGGCACGCTGGTCGTCGCGCTGGTCGCGGCGATCTTCCCGGTGCTGATGTTCCGCGGGCACGGGCGCCATGACGACCGCAGCGCCCGGATCGCCGACACCACCCTCGGCGTGGTCTGGGTGCTGTTCGTCTGGTCCGTCCTCGGTCAGCTGCTCGGCCTGGTCCTGGCCCTGGCCGGCGTGCCCGACCCGGTCCGCTCGCGCGTCGTCACCGCGTCGGTCCTGGTGATCTCCCTGATCCTGCTGATCTGGGGGTACACCGAGGCGATGCGGGTCTCCCGGGTGCGCGAGATCGACGTCACCATCCCCCGGCTCGGCGCCGGGCTGGACGGCCTGCGCGTCGTGCTGATCACCGACACCCACTACGGCCCGACCGACCGGGCCCGCTGGTCCCGCGGCGTGGTCGACGTGATCAACTCGCTGAACCCGGACATCGTCGCGCACACCGGCGACATCGCCGACGGCGAGGTGCCGCAGCGCATCGACCAGGCGTCCCCGCTCGGCGACGTCCGCGCGTCGATGGCCCGGGTCTACGTGACCGGCAACCACGAGTACATGAGCGGCGCCGCGGGCTGGGTGGAGTACATGACCTCGCTCGGCTGGGACTCGCTGCACAACCGGCACCTGCTCGTCACCCGCGGCGGCGACACCCTGGTGGTCGCCGGCGTCGACGACCGCACCGCGGCCGGCTCCGGCGTCCCCGGCCACCACATGGACCACGAGGCCGCCCTGGCCGGCACCGACCCGGAACTCCCGGTCCTGCTCCTGGCCCACCAGCCGCAGCAGATCACCGGCGCCGTCGCGCACGGCATCGACCTGCAGCTGTCCGGCCACACCCACGGCGGCCAGATGTGGCCCTTCCACTACCTGGTCCGGATCGACCAGCCGGTCCTGCAGGGCCTGTCCCGCCACTCCGAGCGCACCCAGCTCTACACCAGCCGGGGCACGGGCTTCTGGGGGCCGCCGTTCCGGATCTTCGCCCCAAGCGAGATCACCCTCCTCACCCTCCACACCGAGAAGTAACCCCGCACCCACCCCACACGCCGCCAGCCCGCCGCGCCGGTCGGCGCCGACCCACTGCGCCGGTCGCGGCCTCAGCTGGCACTCACGGTCGCCCGGTGGGCCCGGAACAGCCGTGAGCGCCAGCCCGCAACGCGAGTCGCGGCCGCTCGGCGCCACGGCGTGGCGGGTGGAGACGGTGGTCACGTCGGGTGGGAGTAGTGGGTCGGGTGGGTGAAGTGCCGGGAATAAACCGGTTGAGGCGGCGTGCATGGACTGCGCAGGATGGGGTCACCGCCTTCCCCATCGTCCTGAGGACTTCGTATGCGTCTGCTCCGCGACCTGTGGGCTACCTCCCGAAGGCGCACAGCGCTTGCCGCGTTCTTGATCGTGCTCGGCGCGGCCGGGTCCTCGCTGGCGCTGGCGCTGGCCGGGTCGGTGCTGGTCAACCGGTCCGTATCGCTCTTCACCATGCTGGCCGTGGCGCTCGGCGCGGCGGTGCTCAGTGACATCTTCGTCGGGCTGGTCGCGGCCCGGCTGACCGCCGACTGGGCGGCCCGGGCCCGGCGCGGCCTGAACCGGGTCGCGTTCGGCCAGGACATCCCGACGCTGGAGAACACGCCGGTCGGCGAGATGCTCGACCGGATCGACTCCGACGTCTACCAGGTCGGCTCCGAGCTGCGCGGCAGCGGCGTGCGGATCGCGCAGTCGCTGGCCGTGGCCACGCTGTCGATCGTCACCACGACCTTCGTCTGGTGGCCGGCCGGGCTCGCGATGATCGCGGTCGCCGGCCTGATCTTCGTGACCATGAACAAGCCGATCCAGCGGATCTCCCCGGTGCGCATCTCCGAGGAGGAGGCCTGGTCCGACCTGGCCGCCGTGATGGAGGAGGCGATCCACGGGCAGGACGACGTGCGGACCAGCCTGGCCGCGCCGTACGTGCAGCGCCTCTTCGCGGACCGGGCCCGCGAGGTGCTGGCCCGCGGGCGCCGCGTGTGGCGCGCCTCGTCGAAGATCACCATGTGGGCCGGGGCCATCACCCGTACGTTAATCGCGGTTTTGGTGTTGGTCGGGGCCTGGGCCCTGGTCAATGGGCATATCGACGGCGCGCGACTGACCGCGGTGTGGCTCCTCGCGCTCGGCTTCGGCGGAACGCTGGAGCAGGTCACCCGGATGGTGCCCGAGCTGCAGAACGCGCTCGGCGCGTGGGGCCGCGTGCAGATGCTGCGCGAGGTGCCGCAGGAGCCGACCGAGGGCGTGCCGCCGGTCGACGGCGACCTGACCGTGCGGGACCTGACGTTCCGCTACGGCGAGGCGGACAGCGGCCGGCCGCCGGCGCTGCGCGGCGTGAGCCTGACCTTCGCGCGCGGCCGGTCGTACGCGCTGATCGGCCGGACCGGATCGGGCAAGTCCACCCTGGCCAAAGTGCTCACCCGGGCCGTCGACGTGCCGCCCGGCACGGTCTTCCTCGGCGGCGCCGACCTCAACGACATCGGCGTCGACGGGCTGCGGCGCTGGACCGCGATCGTGCCGCAACGCACCGAGATCCTGGCCGGCACGCTCGCCGAGAACATCGCGCTGTTCGACGGGGAACTGCAGCCCCGCGCCGCCGCGGCGCTCGACGAGCTGGGCCTGTCCGCCTGGGTCAGCGGGCTGCCGGACGGGATCGACACCAAGCTCGGCGAGGGCGGCTACAAGCTCTCCGCCGGTCAGGAGCAGC
This sequence comes from Actinoplanes sp. L3-i22, assembly GCF_019704555.1. Classification (NCBI taxonomy): domain Bacteria; kingdom Bacillati; phylum Actinomycetota; class Actinomycetes; order Micromonosporales; family Micromonosporaceae; genus Actinoplanes; species Actinoplanes sp. L3-i22. The sequence goes on along the minus strand of NZ_AP024745.1, from coordinate 3,429,795 downwards.
TGGTCGCGTTCGCCCGGATCCTGGTCCGCGACCCGCAGGTGGTGATCCTGGACGAGGCGACCGCCCGGATGGACCCGGTCACCGAGTCGTGGGTGCAGCGCGCCACCGACCGGCTGCTGGAGGGCCGCATCGGCGTCATCGTGGCGCACCGGCTCTCCTCGGTGCAGCGCTGCGACGAGGTCGTGGTGCTCGCCGACGGCCAGGTCCTGGAGGCCGGGCCGCTGCGCGAGTCACGGCGGTTCGCCGAGTTGATGGCGAGCAGCAACCTCGCCGTCCCGGCCGCGCCCGGCCCGGGTGCGGGCGGCGTCGCCCTGGTCGAAGAGGACCACGACTGGGACGCCGCGGCCAAGGTGGAGCTCGGCCCGGACGCGCTCGGCAACCCGCTGCCCAGTGTGGAGCCGCCGCCGCTGCCCGTGCCGGAGCCGACCCGGACGATGCGCGAGATCGCCCGGCTGGCCACCAACGACGCGCGGTACGGCCTCGGCGCGGTCAGCCTGTTCGTGCTGATGGTGCTGTTCGGCCTGGACGGCGCGATCCTGCCGCTGCTCTGGGCGGACGTCGTCGACGGCGTCGGCAACCCGATGCTGCCGGCGGCCGGGATCGCGGCGGCGCTGCTCGTGCTGATCCCGACGCTCTACTACACCGGGGCCTGGTTCCCGGAGTGGTGGGTGCGGCAGATGCTGCGGATCAGCCTGCGCCTGGTGCACGGCCAGATCGGCCCGCGCCGGGTCAGCAAGTACACCCCGGCCGAGGTGGTCGCGCAGGGCGGGGACACCGAGCGGGTGGTGATGCTCGCCGACAACCTGATCGACAACGGTGTCGCCCTGCTGACCGTGATCGCCATGACGGCGACCTCGCAGTCGTTCGTACCGGCCCTGTTCTTCGTCGGCACGATGCTGGTGTCCGGCCTGGCCGCGACCCTGTTCGGGCCGCGGCTGGAGCAGGCCGCCCGGCGGACCGTGGCGGCCCGCGCGGCGTTCGCGACCTCGCTGGTGTCGTCGCTGTCCGCGGCGCGCACGGTGAAGCTGGCCGGCGCGACCGGTCCGGTGCTGGCCCACCTGGCCCGGCTCGACGCGCGCCGCAGCGAGCTGCAGTGGCGGGAGATCGCGATCCAGGTCTGGGCGCGGTCGACCCCGTCGGTCGCCAGCGGGCTGCTGCCGATCGCGGTCTGGGCGATGTACCTGGACGGGCGGCTCACCTCGGCGGCGACGCTGATCGCGGTGGCCACGCTCGGCTCGGCGCGGTGGTTCGCGTGGACCACGGCGTCGCTGGTCTCGCACTTCCCGTCGGCCCGGGTCTGGACGGCCCGGACGGTGGCGATGGCGGGCGCCGGGGCGTACTCCTCGGACGTGCCCGGGGTGGACATCTCGGCCGGCACGGCACCGGCTCCGCCGGTGGCGGCGCGAAATCCGCTGCGCACCCTGGAGCTGCGCGGCTTCAGCGCCGTCCACGAGAACGGCGCCCAGGGGGTACGGGATGTGGACCTGACCGTGGACCGCGGCGAGCTGGTGCTGGTCGTCGGCCCGGTCGGCTCCGGCAAGTCGTCCCTGCTGCGCGCGCTCGCCGGGATCGTGCACCACACCGGCGACCTGCGGTGGAACGGCGAGCCGGTCCGCGACCCGGAGCTGTTCCTGCGGCCGAACCAGGTGGGCTACGTGGCGCAGCTACCCCGGGTGCTGTCCGGGACGGTGGCCGACAACATCCAGCTCGGACACGAGGTGGACGCGGCCGACGCGGTGTCGGTGGCCCAGCTGGAGCACGACCTGACCGCCTCTGGCGGCGGGCTGCAGCTGCTGATCGGGCACAAGGGCACCCGGTTGTCCGGCGGCCAGCTGCAGCGGCTGGCCCTGGCCCGGGCGCTGGCGCCGCGCACCGAGCTGCTGATCGCGGACGACGTGTCGTCGGCGCTGGACGTGACCACCGAGCTGGAGTTGTGGCGGGCGCTGCGCAGCCACGGGGTGACCGTGGTCGGCTCGACGTCCAAGCGGGCGGCGCTGGCCCAGGCCGACCGGGTCGTGGTGCTGATCGGCGGCCGGGCCGAGGACCAGGGCACCTGGCCGGAGCTCGAGCGCCGCTGGGGACACCTGGCCGGCTGAGCCTCCCCGGGTGGCTGAGCCTCCCCGGGTGGCTGAGCCTCCCCGGGTGGCTGAGCCTCCCCGGGTGGCTGAGCCTCCCCCCGGGCGGCGGGCCTCCCCGGGGTGGCGGTTTCGCCGTCGCCCCGGGGTCTGCTCGTTCTACGGGACTCCGGACGAGTCGCTGGTGAAGTCGCCGCCGGTGCCGTCGTTGTCCATGCCGCGCATCGGGCTGCGGCGGCGGCTCCGCTGATCCCGGGCGAGCCCCCGCAGCGCCGCCCGGCCCGCCTTGCCCGTGCTCTTGTCCGTGCTCTTGTCCGCGCTCTTGTCCGTGCTCTCCCCGCGCCGCCGGACCACCACGATCGCCGCCGCCAGCACCGCCACAACCGCAATGATCACTGTCACCGCAATCCCCATGTCCGGAGTGTCTCCCCCACCCGCAACCCTCTCCGCTCTCCTCCCCTCGCCTCTTCCGTTCGCCCCTTCCGCTCGTCTCCTGCGTTCGTCTCCTGCGTTCGCCTCTTCCGTTCGCCTCTTCCGCTCGTCGATGCTGAGAGTGGACTGAGAAAAGTGCGGAACACGCAACTTTGCGGGGCACGCACTTTTTGGTAGCGTGGGACGCATGGGACTCCGGGACACCAAGAAACAGGCCACCCGGACCGCGCTCAGCTGGGCCGCGATCCGGCTCGTCGCCGAGCGCGGATACGACAAGGTGCTGGTGGAGGACATCGCGGCGGCCGCCGGGGTGTCACCCCGCACGTTCAACAACTACTTCGCCAGCAAGGCCGAGGCAGTCGCGGCCCGGCACCGCGACCGCTGCTTCGGCGTGGCGGACACGCTGCGCGAACGACCGGCCGGCGAGCCGCTCTGGGACTCGATCACCCAGGCCATGCTCGGGCAGTTCGCACCCGGGCCGGAAGTCCTCGCCCATCCGGAGCCGGATCCGGACGAGTGGGTGGCCGGCGTCCGCCGGATGATGGCCGTCCCGGCGCTGCAGGCCGAGATCCTGCGCGGCAGCGGCGACGCGGTCCACGCGATCGGGCAGGCCGTCGCCGAGCGGTGCGGGCTCGACGTGGAGAAGGACCTCTATCCGAAACTGGTCGCGGCAGCGGTGCTGGCGGCGAACGACGTGGTCATCCAGCAGTTCCTGAACGGCGGCGGCGACCGGTGGGGCACGGTGCCGGCGCTGCTGAGCGAGGCGCTGCGCCAGATCCGGGCAGGCCTGCCCCAACCCTGACCAGCGCATCAACCCCGACCCGGGCATCAGCCCGACCAGCCCGTCAACCCCGACCCGGGCATCAGCCCGACCGGCGCGTCAACCCCGACCCGAGCGCCAGCCCGACGCGACGCCGCCCGTCCGACCGGACCGACTGACGGGCCCAGCCTTACCAGCACAGCTCGATGGGCACGGCTCGACGCAACGCCGCCCGGCCGGACCCCAGTTCCACGAACCGCAGCCCGACGAGCACGGCCCGACACGGCAGCGTCCGGCCGGGCCCAGATCGACGGACCACGGCCCGACGAGCACGGCCCAGCGCAGCGCCGCCAGGCCCTGATCGACGAATTACCGCCCGGAACAAGCACGGCCTGACCAGGCGCCGATTGCAAAACCGCAGGTCAGAGCGCCGAGAGCAGGGCCCGCCCTCCCTGAGGGGGGCCACCTCCACAGCCGTAATTATCGCGTGGAAGTTCACGATCATGTCGGTGCCCTGTGGACAGCGAGCCACTGTGGACAACCGCCGATGATCTCCAGCATGTGCTACAGCCGCGCTCCTCGATCCGGGGATCGCGCGGCTCACGCCGTACCCAATAAGGGGTTTTATCATGGTTTTTGATGTTGTGATTGTCGGGGGCGGACCCAACGGTCTCATGCTCGCCTGCGAGCTGGCCCTCGCCGGCGTCCACCCTCTCGTGATCGAGCGCCGCACCGGCCCCTCCCCCGAGCAGCGCGCGAACGGCCTGGTCGGCCGGATCATCCCGATGCTGCACCGGCGCGGACTCTACGAGCGCCTGACCGGCCGCCCCGGCGGACCCGTCCCGGCGCCGGGGCACATCTTCGCGGCGTTCCCGCTGCGGCTGGCCGATCTCGCGGACAACCCGATGGACATCCTGCTGGCGTCGCAGCAGAAGATCGAGGCGATGCTCGCCGAGCGGGCCGCCGAGCTCGGTGTGGAGGTCCGTGGTGGACACCAGCTGACCGGTCTGGATCAGAAGGATGACCGGGTGGTCGCGGACGTCGACGGTCCGGACGGTCGCTATCGGATCGAGGCCCGCTACCTGGTCGGCGCGGACGGTGGCCGCAGCGTCACCCGCAAGCTGAGCGGGTTCGCGTTCCCCGGCGTCACCGATGACCAGTCCGTTTCCCGGACCGCCGCGGTCGACGTCCCGGACGGTCTCCGTGATCCGGTCACCGGCGGGCTGCTGATCCCTGGGTACGGGCTGATCCCGCCGTTCCAGCACCACCGCACCGAGCGCGGCCTGGTCGCCTTCGCCCCGTTCCCGGACGGTCGGAATCTGATCACCGCGTCGACGACCGCGCGGCCGGCCGGTGCGGAGCCGGTGACGCTGGCCGAGGTGCTGGAAGCGCTGAGCTATGTGATCGGGGTGGACGTGCCGCTGCTCCCGCCGACCGGGCCCGAGCCGCACACGCTGCGGCGGCTCGCCGGTGGCAACTCGCGGATCGCCGACAGCTATCGCCGGGATCGGGTGCTGCTGCTCGGCGACGCGGCGCACGTGCATTCCGCGATGGGCGGGCCGGGGCTCAACCTGGGTCTGCAGGACGCGATCAACCTGGGCTGGAAACTCGCCGCTCAGGTGGCCGGCTGGGCGCCGGCCGGGCTGCTCGACACCTACGAGTCGGAGCGGCGGCCGGTGGCCGGGCGGGTGGTCATGCACACCCAGGCGCAGGCGCTGCTGGCCGGGCCGGGGCCCGCGGTGACCGCGCTGCGCACGCTCTTCGCGGAGCTGATGGAGGAGGAGACGGTGGTCCGCCGGCTGGCCGCGCTGATCGCCGGGACCGATTTCCGGTACGACCATTGCGGCGACTTCGCTCCCGAGCTCGGCACGCTCACGCACAGTGGGCGCCCGCTCCTGGTCGACAACACCGGAACGCTGGCCGTGGAGGTCGCGCCGTGGCGGGACCGGGTCGACGTGGTCACCGCGCCGCTGCCGTCGGGTTCGGCGATGCTGGTCCGCCCGGACAACTACGTCGCGTGGACCGACGGGTCGGACGAGCCGCTGACCGCCGCGCTGAACCGCTGGTTCGGATCCGGCAGTCAGCTGTCGATCTGAGCCTCGAGCTGCTTGACCACGCTGGTCACGGTGTCGGCCGGGATCGCGAAGCCGAGCCCGACGCTGCCGGTGCTGTCGCCGGAGGTGGCGATGGCGACGTTGATCCCGACCACCTGGCCGGCCGTGTCGACCAGCGCGCCGCCGGAGTTCCCCTGGTTGATCGCGGCGTCGGTCTGCAGCAGGCCGGTGAGCTTCTCCTCGCCGGTGTCCAGGCTGCGGTCCTTGGCGGAGACGATGCCCGAGGTCACCGTGCCCTCCAGGCCGAGCGGCGCGCCGAACGCGAGCACGGTGTCGCCGACCGCGAGGCTGTCGTCGGTCCCGAACGTGACCGGCGTCAGCCCGGTCAGCCCGGTCGCCTGGACCAGCGCGAGGTCGTGCGTGGTGTCGGCGGCGACGACCTTGGCCGGCACGGTCCGCCCGTCGGACAGCCGCACGCTGACCGTGCCGTTCGAGGAGATCACGTGGTTGTTGGTGAGGATCAGACCGTCCGCGCTGAGCACCACGCCGGAGCCGAGCGACGACTCCTGGGTGCTGTCGACGAGCACGGTCACGATGCTCGGCTGGACCTTGGCGACCATCGGGGCCAGCTCGTCGCCCTCGGTGATCGTGGTGGCCGCGACCGTCGTGCCGGAGGTGCTGCTCGCAGCGGACGCCGAGCCGCCGTTCAGGTACCGCTCAGTCAGGAACGCGCCGGCGCTGCCGCCCCCGCCGACCAGCACCAGGACCGCGGCGCCGCCGGCGATCCGGCTCTTCCACCGCGGGTCGCGCGGGGTCTGCACCATCAGCGGCGGAATCGGGAAGAGGTGTCCGGGCGCCTGGCGGTGGTCGTCGGCGGGGCGGTTCAGCAGATCGGTCATGCCGACTACGTTGCCGCGGGATTTTGTCCCGGAGCGGTGAGCGCTCTGTGACTTCGCTGTGTCCCCCGTCCGGGTCCGGCACGGCGTCCGGGCGTCCCACGGGGGCTGCTCTACGGTCTTTCCGGTGATTTATCGTCGTATTGCCGTTTCCCTGGGGTTTGCCGTGCTTCTCGCGGGCTGTTCGAGCGCGGACCCGGTCTGGGTCGCCCCACCGTCGCCGGCCCCGTCGGCCGCCGCGCCGGCCGCCGACCGCTTCGTCGCCGCGGTCCGGCAGCAGATGCCCGAGGTGGCCCTCGACCGGCGCGACGAGGAGATCACCGACCTCGGCGACGAGGCGTGCGCCTCGATCCGGGACGAACACCGTGACACGCTGACCGGATACGGGGTCACCCCGGCCCAGGCCCGTCAGCTGATCGGAGTCGCACGTGCGGAACTCTGCCCCGGATGATCGGCCGATCACCCAGTTCGTGGCGCGGCCCGGCGTTCTCGACCTGGGCTGGGGGCATCCGCGGCCGGACCTGCTGCCCACCGGCGCCTGGGCCGAGGCGACCGCGCGGGCGATGCGCGAGTCCGGGTGGCGGGCGCTCACCTACGGTCATCCGGCCGGGCCGGCGCCGCTGATCGAGTGGCTGGGCGCGGGCTTCGGCCGGACCTTCGTGACGGCCGGCGCGTCACACGCGTTGTCGCTGGTCAGCACGGTTCTGACCGAGCCCGGGGACACCGTGCTGGTGGACGCTCCGACGTACCACCTGGCGCTGCGCGTCCTCGCCGACCGCGGGGTCCGGCTGGTCCGGGCGCCGGCCGGCGACGCCGCCGCGATCGAGGCGCAGGTCGGTGACCTGCGGCGGACCGGGCATCGGGTGTCGCTGCTCTATCTGGTGCCGACCTTCGGCAACCCGACCGGTCGCAGCCTGACGGCCGCGGAACGGGACGCTTTGCTGCGGGTCGCGGAGGCGGCCCGGCTCACGGTTGTCGAGGACGACACATACCGGGAGCTTGCGTACGACGGGAGCCCGCCACCCGCGCTGTGGGATCTCGCCCGAGGGGCCGACTTCGTCGTACGGATCGGGTCGTTCGCCAAGACGGTCGCGCCCGGCCTGCGTCTGGGCTGGGTGAACGCGGCTCCGGCACTGATCCGGCGGCTGGCCGACCTCGGGTATGTGGACAGCGGTGGCGGGGTCAACCACACCACCGCGATGACGATGGCGGTGTTCGGATCGTCCGGCGCCTATGCCGACCATCTCGCGACGATCCGCGAGGCGTATCGCGCCCAGCGGGACGCGCTCGCGGGCGGACTCGGGGTGCCGGCCCCGGCCGGTGGATGGTTCCTCTGGCTGCGGCTGCCGGCGCCGTGGACCGCGGCGTCGCTGCTGCCGGAGGCCGAGTCTCGGGGCGTGTCGTTCCTCGACGGGACGCGGTTCTTCGCCGGGGACGGGGGTGACGGGGCTGACCACGTACGCCTCAGTTTTTCGCTTTATCCCCCGGCGGACCTGGCCGAAGCCGCCCGCCTGTTCCGCGCGGCCCTGTCCGCTCCGAGCGGATCGGCCGAAAGTAGTAGATAGGCACAGGTGATAGAGACCGTCGGCAGATGTCAGGCACAGCGGGAATCCCGATGCTGGAGTAACACAGCGAATCGGGAGGTAGCGATGACCGCACGAGGTGTGCTCACCATGGTCGGTACCGCGGTCGGCGGGCTGATCGGCTGGTCGGAGACCGCGCCGACCGCCGACCCGGCGAGCCTGCGGGAGCTGTTCGCGGACTTCGGCGTCGAGGTGGGGCCGGCGGCGGCCGACCTGACCGAGGCGGTGCGGGCGTTCCAGATCCGGGTCGGCCTGGCGGCGGACGGGGAGGCCGGGCCGGCGACGGTCCACCTGCTCGCCCGCTACGCCGCCGAGGCCCGCGAACTGACCGAATTCCGCCACGCCGCCTGACTCTCCCGCCGCCGGCGGATCGTCGCACCATCGTGGGACACCGCGGCCGGAGGACCGGCACGGGTGGGTAGGTTGGGCGGCGATGAACGGCATCGAACAGCGGCGCCCCGGCGAGTTGATCACGTTCTACGACGACGCCACCGGGGAACGGATCGGGCTGACCGCGGCCGAGCTGGGCGGCTGGAGTGCGGCGACCGCGGCGCTGCTCACCGGCGAGTGCGGGCTGCGGCCGGGGAGCCGGGCCGGGGTGATGCTGCCGCCGCACTGGCAGACCGCGGCGGTGCTGCTCGGGGCGTGGTCGGCCGGGCTCGAGGTGTCGTTCCGGGGCTGGAGCACGGCCGGGCTGAGCAATGCCGGGCCGGCGCTGGACGTGACGTTCGTGGAGCGGCGGCGGGTCGGGAACTGGCTGGACGACGTGCCGCCGGCCACGCATCAGTTCGTGCTGGGACTGGCGCCGCACGGGGCGCCGGCCGACGCCGTACCGAAGGGGTATCGGGATTTTCCGCCGGCCGTGCGCGCGCATCTGGGCGCGACGCCGCCGCCGGATCGCGCCGGGGCCGCCGCGGCGGCGATCCCGGACGGCACCACGTTCGGGGAGTACGGGGCGACCGCGGCCGGAATCGCCCGGTCGCGCGGGATCGTGCACGGCGACCGGGTGCTGATCGAGACCGGCGCGTCGGAGGAACCGTTGATCTGGTTGCTGGCCCCGCTGACCGCCGGAGCGTCGATCGTGCTGTGCGCGAACCTCGATCGTTCCCGGCTCGACGAGCGGATCGCCACCGAAGGCGTGACCCGGCTGTTTTGAAGCCGATCATCTTCTATTGTGGAGCATCCGGGCGCGGTAGCGTTCGCCCATGGAGGTTTTCGATCAACTCGCTGAGAAGTACCAGGGCGAACATAGCCATAATCCGTTCCAGGCGGCGCTGATCGAGGAGATCAGCACGACACTGCCGGCCGGTGCCTCGGTGCTCGATCTGGGCTGCGGCACCGGTGTCCCCACGGCCAAGGTTCTGACCGAGTCCGATCACCGCGTGGTGGGTGTGGACATCGCCGAGGGGATGCTGCGCCTGGCCCGCGAACAGGTGCCCGCGGCCGAGTTCGTGCACGCGAACTTCGCCGAGCTGCCCGCCGACTTCGGGCAGTTCGAGGCGGTGACCGCGTTCTTCTCCCTGCTGATGCTGAGCAAGGCCGACATCGAGCGCACGTTCGACAAGGTCGTCGGCTGGCTCAAGCCGGGCGGCTACTTCGCCCTCGGCATGGTCAACTTCGACGCCGACAGCATCCCGATCGAGTTCATGGGCGTCCCGGTGACCGTCTCCGGCTACCTGGAGCCGGACCTCAAGGCGGTCCTGGAGGCGCACGGCTTCACGGTCGTCAGCATCGAGACGGTCTTCTTCACCCCGACCGACGGCCCGCAGGAGAGCCAGATCTTCGCCCTGGCCCAGATCCCGGAGTAACCCACCCGGGCCGAGACGCACGGGGCGTCTCGGCCCACTGCACGAGCCCAGCCCCCGCCTCGCCGCGGACCCCGCGCGGCGCACCCCGCTCGCCCGTCCTTGGCCCCGGAGCCCCGGATCACTCGTCGAAGTCGACCACGACCTTCGGTGAGGTGGCCAGGCTCTGGCACGTCAGCACGAACCCCGCCGCCAGTTCCGCCGCCTCCAGCGCGAAGTTGCGCCGCATCGTCACGTCACCCTCGACCACCCGCGCCCGGCACGTCCCGCAGACGCCGCCCTTGCACGCGAACGGCAGATCCGGCCGGGACCGCTGCACCCCGTCGAGCACCGTCATCCCTTCCTCGACGGTGACCGTGGTGGCCCGGCCGTCCAGGCGCACGGTGATCTCGCTGCTCGGCCCGCGCGACTCGGGTTCCGGCCGGACCGGCTCGGGCGGCGCCTCGTCCACCCAGAACAGCTCCCGATGGATCCGCTCGGGTGCCACCCCGGCCTCGGCGAGCACCCCGGTCGCGTCGGTCACCATCCCGAACGGCCCGCACAGCCACCAGTGCTCGACCGCGGCGACGTCGATGAGCAGCGGCAACAGCTCCCGCAGCCGGGCCGCGTCCAGCCGGCCGGAGAACAGGTCGGCCTCGCGCGGCTCCCGGGACAGCACGTGCACCAGTTCGAGCCGGGCCGGATACCGGTCCTTCAGGTCGGCCAGCTCCTCGGCGAACATCACCGTGTCGGTGCGCCGGTTGCCGTAGAGCAGGACCACCTCGGCGTCCGGCTCCCGCAGCAGGGACGCGACGATGGACAGCACCGGCGTGATCCCGGAACCGGCCGCGATCAGCACGTGCCGCCCACCCGCGGTCAGGTCCGGCGTGAACGTCCCGGACGGCGGCGCGACCTCCAGCTCGTCGCCGGGCCGCAGGTCGTGCACGATCCAGCCGGAGATCACCCCGCCGGGCACCTCGCGCACCCCGATCCGGGGCGCGCCACCGGCCGGCGCGCAGATCGAGTAGGTCCGCCGCTCGTCGGCGCGGCGCACGGTCAGCGACTGCCCGGGCCGGAACGCGAACCGCTCGGCCAGCTCGCCCGGCACGTCCAGGGTTACCGCGACGGCGTCCGCGCAGAGCCGGTCGACCGCGGCGACCCGCAGCGCGTGGAACCCACCGATCGCCACGTCAGATCTCCTTCATGTGCTCGAACGGCTCCCGGCAGGCCGGGCAGCGCCGCAGCTCGCGGCAGGCCGTGGCGCCGAACGCGGCGACCGCCTCGGTCTCCGGCGACCCGCAGCGCGGGCACCGGATCGCGCTCGCCCGGGGCGTCAGGGTGAGCGGGATCGGACCGGCGGCCCGTCTCGGCGCGACGCCGGGCGGTGCGATGCCGGCCTCGGCGAGCTTGCGGCGGCCGGTCTCGCTGATCCAGTCGGTGGTCCAGGCCGGCGCCAGCACGGTACGCACCTCGACCCGCCCGAACCCGGCCCCTCGCAGAGCCGTGGCGATGTCCGCGCGGATGCTCTCCATCGCCGGACATCCCGAATACGTCGGCGTGATCGTCACCGTCACGCCGTCGTCCTGCTGCCGGACCTCCCGCACGATCCCGAGCTCGGCGAGGGTGACCATCGGCAGCTCCGGATCGACCACCTGCCCGACGACCCACTCCGCGGTCTCGGCGGCCACGGCTGTCAGCGCTGTCTTCGCGTTCACCAGGTGCCTCCGGGAACGGCCCGGGCCAGCTCCTGCATCTCGGCGAGAATCCCGGTCAACTCCGCCGTGTGCTCCCCGCCGCGCCCGGCCGGCACAGCCTCGACCGGCACAGCCTCGGCCGGCACGGAGGCGGGGTCGATGGTCGCCGCGGTCAGCACCTGTGCCAGCACCGCGTCGAACTCGTCGCGCAGCACGGCCGGATCGACGGCCACCCCGGCCCCGGCCAGTCGCCGCTCGACCTCGTGCGGCTGGAACAGCTCCCCCGCCGCCGGAAGGGTCACCGCGACCGCGGCGGCCATCCGCTCGTGCGAGAGCGCGGTGCCGTCCCCGAGCCGGACCACCCACCGCGCGGCGTAGTCCCGGTGATACGTGAGCTCCTTGACCCCCTTGGCGGCGATCGCGGCCAGCATCGTGTCCCGCGAGCCGGCCAGCCGGTCGAAGAGCGCCAGCCGCCACGTCGTGAAGACCAGCAGGCGGGCCATCAGGTGGGCGAAGTCCGCGTCGGGGTGTTCGGCGAGCCGGACGTTGCGGAACTCGTGCGGGTCCCGCCGGTACGCCAGCTCGTCCTCGTCGCGGCCCGCACCCTCGGCCGTGCCGGCCCGGGTGAGCAGCAGCCGCGCCTGGCCGAGCAGGTCCAGCCCGATGTTGGCCAGGGCCAGCTCGTCCTCCAGCTCGGGCGCGCGGGTCACCCACTGCTGCAGCCGGTGCGACATGATCAGCGCATCGTCGCCGAGCATCAGGCAGTACGCCGTCAGGTCGGCCCGGTCCACCCCGTCCGGCAGGTCGGCCGGCACCCCGGCCAGCGGATCGGTGAAGCCTGTTCCGTAAGCCCAGCGGGCGTCGTCATCGTGGTCGGTAAGCGCACCGTACGCATCGTCGAAGGCCATCAGATGTGCGGAACCGAGTCGGGGATCGCGTAGTACGTCGGATGCCGGTACACCTTGTCGGCGCTCGGCTCGAAGTACGCCGCCTTGTCGTCGGGATCATTGGCAACCACGTCGTCGGAGCGCACCACCCAGATGCTGACCCCCTCGTTGCGCCGGGTGTAGAGATCCCGCGCGTGCTGCACCGCCATCCGGTGGTCGGCGGCCCGCAGCGAGCCCACGTGCACGTGGTTGAGACCGCGCTTGGCCCGCACGAACACCTCGAAGAGCGGCCACTCGTGCCGGATTTCCTCGCTCATCGTCCACTCCCGTGTTTCGCCGCGTGCGCGGCCGCCGCCTCGCGCACCCATGCGCCGTCGCTGTCCGCCTGCTTGCGCCGGGCGATCCGCTCCTTGTTGAGCGGCCCGTCCCCGGTGATCACCCGTTGCAGCTCCGACCAGTCCGGCTCGCCGAAGTCGTAGTGCTCCCGCTCGGCGTTCCACCGCAGCTCCGGGTCGGGCAGGGTGACGCCGAGCGCCTCGGCCTGCGGCACCGACATGTCGACGAACCGCTGCCGCAGCTCGTCGTTGCTGTGCCGCTTGATCTTCCAGGCCATCGAGCGGGCCGAGTTCGGTGAGTCGGCGTCGGGCGGGCCGAACATCATCAGCGACGGCCACCACCAGCGGTTCACCGCGTCCTGCACCATGTCGCGCTGCGCCGGGGAGCCGCCCATCATGGTCATCAGCAACTCGTAGCCCTGCCGCTGGTGGAAGGACTCCTCCTTGCAGATCCGGATCATGGCCCGGGCGTAGGGCCCGAACGAGCTGCGGCAGAGCGGGACCTGGTTGCAGATCGCGGCGCCATCGACCAGCCAGCCGATCACGCCGACGTCGGCGAAGGTCGTCGTCGGGTAGTTGAAGATCGACGAATACTTCTGCCGGCCCTCGATCAGCCGCCGGGTCAGGTCGCCCCGGTCCGCGCCGAGCGTCTCGGCGGCCGAGTACAGATAGAGGCCGTGGCCGGCCTCGTCCTGCACCTTGGCCAGCAGGATCGCCTTGCGCCGCAGGGTCGGGGCGCGGGTGATCCAGTCCCCCTCCGGCTGCATGCCGATGATCTCGGAGTGGGCGTGCTGGGCGATCTGCCGGATCAGGGTCTGCCGGTAGCCGTCCGGCATCCAGTCCCGCGGCTCCACCCGCTGGTCGCGCGCGATGGTGTCCGCGAAGGTCTCCTCACCGCTCACGGCGCGCCCTCTTCTCTGCCACTGTGCTGCCTCTGTCCGTGGGATCGTCGTGTCTGGATCGCCGTGCCTGGGTGATCGGACCGGCGGCGGCCTGCAAGGGATCGCGACAGGAGGTCGCCGCGATCACCCCGCCGAGGCCGCCGCCGGACCCGTTCATGACGTGGCCGCGGGTGCCACGTGGTGCCGGGACTGCAGCGTGAAGAACCGCCCGCTCACGAAGTAGTCGTCGGTCAGCGAGGCGGTCGCCGCCGGGTTCGCCCCGGTGCCGTGCAGGTCGCTGAACGCGGCCGTCTGGTTCACGAAGACGCCCCCGGTCAGGTTCTCCGACAGGTGGACGCCGGCGTCCAGCGCCGCCTCCCGGGCCGCCGCCAGCACCTGCGGGGAGCTGGAGTGCACCAGCGCGGTCAGCGCCCCGTGCGCCCGCACCGTCTCGGTGAGGACCCGCAGGCTGTGCTCGGTCGAGTCGGTCGTGATCAGGAACGACACCGGCCCGAACCACTCGCGGGTGTAGCTCTTCTCGTCGGCGGCGTCGAGCCGCACCACCACCGGGGTCCGGATGGTGGCGCCGGGGAACTGCTCGTCGTCCACCCGGCCGGACGTGTGCAGCACGCCCGGCGACCCGGCCGCCTCGGTGAGCCGGGCCAGCACGCCGTCGTTGACGATCGCGCCGAGCGTCCCGGCGGCCCGTTTCGGGTCGCCGAGCAGCTTGTCCAGCGCCGTGGCCAGGTCGGCGCCGAACTCCTCCGGCGTGCGGTGACCGGCGTCGGTGTCGATGCCGTCGCGCGGGATCAGCAGGTTCTGCGGGGTGGTGCACATCTGGCCGCTGTAGAGCGAGAGCGAGAACGCCAGGTTGCGCAGCAGCCCGCGATAGTCGCTCGTCGAGTCGAGGACGACCGTGTTGAGGCCGGCCTTCTCGGTGTAGACGACGGCCTGCCGCGCGTTCGCCTCCAGCCAGTCACCGAACTCGCTGGAGCCGGTGAAGTCGACGATCCGCACGTCGGGATGGGTCGCCAGGGTCGCCGCGATGCCGTCGCCCGGCTCCTCGGCGGCGAGGGTGACGATGTCCGGGTCGAGGCCGGCCTCGGCCAGCACCTCCCGGCACACCTGCACGGTGATGGCCAGCGGCAGGACCGCGCCGGGGTGCGGCTTGACGATCACCGGGTTGCCGGTGACCAGGCTGGCGAACAGGCCGGGATAGCTGTTCCAGGTCGGGAACGTGGTGCAGCCGATCACCAGCGCGACGCCACGGCCGACGACCGTGCCGGTCTTGGCCATGCTCAGCGGGTCGGCCCCGCGCTGCGGCTTGGCCCAGGCGGCCCGCGCCGGCATCCGGGTGGTGGCGGCCAGCGCGTAGGCGATCGCCTCGAGCGCGCGGTCCTGCGCGTGCGCGCCGCCGGCCTGGAAGGCCATCACGAACGCCTGGCCGGAGGTGTGCTGCACGGCGTGCGCCATCTCGAAGATGCGCGCGTTGATCCGGCGGAGGATCTCGGCGGCCACCCCGGCCCGGCCCTCGGGGCCGACGGCCCGCCACGCCGGGATCGTGGCGCGGGCGGCCGCGACCAGGGCGAGCGGATCCGCCTTCGGATAGCTGACACCGAGCTCGATGCCGTACGGCGAGCGCTCGGTGGACACCGTGCCGGCGGCGCCGGGGACGTCGACCGGGAACTGTTTGCCGAGGAGGGCGGCGAACGCCCGCTCACCGGCGGGCGCCGCGTCCTCCCCATAGACGGACTTGCTGGGCGACTCGGGGAACGCGGACCAGTAGTCACGCGCGGCGGTTGCCGCGATCGCGCGCTCGAGTAGCTCACGGTGGGATGCGTACAGGTCTGCGGGTGTGGTCATTCCCTCGCTCCGTTGCGATCGGCTGCCCTACCGTTTTACCAACCCTTCGGTCGGTTATTCAAGCCCCAAGCTGACTCTCCTCGCCAGGTCTGACATATTTCGCCGCATGGACACCGCGCAGCCCGCCCCGCGCCGCCGCGGCCGGCCCGGCCACGACGTCGACGCGGTGCTGGCCGCCGCGGTCCGGCTGTTCAACACCCACGGGTACGACGCGACCAGCATGTTCGACATCGCGGAGACGCTCGGCATCACCAAATCCACGCTCTATCACCATGTCACCGGCAAGGAGCAACTGCTGGCGATGGCGGTGGATCGGGCGGTCGACGGCCTGTTCGAGGCCGCGACGCGGGTGCGCGACGCGGAGACCGGCGCGACCGTGCGGCTGGAGGAGCTGGTCCGGAGCAGTGTCCTGGTGCTCGCCGAGCGCCTGGAGTTCGTCACGCTGCTGCTGCGCGTCCGCGGAAACACCGAGGTGGAGCAGCACGCCCTGATCCGCCGCCGGGAGTTCGACACCCTCGTCACCGACCTGGTCAAACAGGCTCAGGCGGAGGGCGGGATCCGCCGCGACGTCGACCCGGCGACCGCGGCGCGGCTGCTCTTCGGCATGGTCAACTCGCTGGTCGAGTGGTACCGGCCGGACCGCGGCCGGCCGGAGGCGCTGGCCGACACGGTGGTGCGGCTGGCCTTCGACGGACTTCGGACAATAGACACATCCGATGATCAAGCGGATCAAGAAGAACAATGAGTTAACCTTGCCCCAGGCGGGCCGGAAACCCTCGCGAACCAGCACCGCACGCGGGATGAGTCCGCCCGGAGGCCGGGTGTCATCGCCGCCAACGACGTCGGCGATGGCACTCCCGCGCGCCAAACTTCCGATCAAAACCAGACTGCTTCCGCCGTACGGCGTTGTGCCGGCTACCTCGCCCGGCCATAGAGTGCGGGCCGCTCCGCGAGCGCGACGGTGACGCGTTCACCGGTCCGCAGCGCGCGCACCGCCGCGTCCGAGACCGCCGCGGCGGCATAGCCGTCCCAGGCCCCGGGCCCGCCGATCGCCTCCCCACCGGTAACCGAGTCGGCCCACTCGCGCAGCTCGACGTCGTAGGCGGCCCCGAACCGGTCACGCCAGCCGGGCGGCACCGGACTGGTGACGTGACCGGCGTGCCGGACCGAGATCAGCCCGGGATCGCCCAGCGCGACCGTGCCGTCCTCGCCCAGGATCTCGCCCCGGATGTCGTATCCATATCGGACGTTGACCGAGATCTCGACGTCCACCAGCACCTCGTTGGCCAGCTCCAGCACGAGCAGCAGCGGGTCCGGCAGCTCCCCCGCGTTCCGGCTCGCCCGCGGCCGCAGCACCCGCACCGCGGCGACCTCGCTGCCGAACATCCACCGCGCCATGTCGATCTCGTGCACCGCGGTGTCGGTGATCGTGTTCTCCGGCTCGTAGAAGGCCGGGACCCCGGCGTTGCGGTGCGCGCAGTGCATCATCAGCGGCGCCCCGATCACGCCGCTCTCCAGCACCTGCTTCAGCGCCCGGTAGGCCGGGTCGTACCGCCGCATGTAGCCGACCTGGACCAGCCGGCTGCCGTGCGCGACCTCCGCCGCCACGATCCGCAGGCAGGCCTCCTGGGTGGTGGCGAGCGGCTTCTCGCAGAAGACCGGCTTGCCGGCCTCGATCGCCGCGCGCACGTACTCCTCGTGGGTTCCGCCCCACGAGCAGACCACCACCGCGTCGACCTCCGCGGCGGCCACCAGGCCCAGGCCGTCGGGGTGGGCGACCGCGCCGACCGAGTCCGCCACCCGGGCGGCCACGGCGGTGTCCACATCGGTGACGGCGACCACCGAGATGCCGGAGAGCACCGTGGTCATCCGCCGGATGTGGTCCTGCCCGATCATGCCGGTGCCGATCACGCCGACCCGCAGTTGCGCACGGGCAGTCACGACGTTCCGCTCCTGGTCGGAGCCGCGCGAACGGACGAGAGTTTCCGCATTGTCGCTGGTGGAGGGCATTGCGGAAACAAGTTTTCCTTGGCAGAACGGCCTCGGCCGCGGGAAGATGGAGCCCGATCGCGAAGGCGGTCGTGACGGAAGGTGACTCCGATGACGAGGGTGGCTCTCATGACGGGCGTTCCAGTTCACGCGACAACTCGGCGAGTTCGTCGCCACCGGCCATCTGCGTGGTCAGGTCCGCCAGGGTGACGCTTCCGCGCCGGGCATCGAGCACGGCCGCGCCCCGCTGGAGGATCACGAAGTGGTCCCCCACCAGGTAGGCGTGCTGCGGATTGTGCGTGATGAAGACGACGCCGAGCCCCGCGTCCCGGGCCGCGGCGATGTACTTCAGCACCACGCCGGACTGCTTCACGCCGAGCGCCGCCGTCGGCTCGTCCAGGATCAGGACGCGGGCGCCGAAGTAGACCGCCCGCGCGATCGCGACGCACTGCCGCTGACCACCGGAGAGCGTCCCGATCGGCTGATCGATGTCGGACACCACGATGCCCATCTTGCGGAGCTCCTGATCCGCGATCCGCTTCATCTCGCGGATCCGCATCCCGGCGAGCGGGAAGCGGCCGGCGACCAGCTCCGAGCCGAGGAAGAAGTTGCGCCAGACCTCCATCAGCGGAACCACGGCGAGGTCCTGATAGACCGTCGCGATGCCGAGATCCAGGGCCTCCCGGGGTGACCCGAGGCGCCGCTCCACCCCGTCCACCGTCAAGCGACCCGAGGTATGCGGATGAAGTCCTGAAATGATCTTTATGAGCGTCGATTTGCCGGCGCCGTTGTCCCCGAGGACGCAGGTCACCTCGCCGGCGCGGACGCTCAGGTCGACGGCGTAGAGCGCGCGGATCGGGCCGTAGCTCTTGCCCACGCCGGTCAGTTCGACGAGCAGTCCGCCGGGCCGCAGTCCACGGTCGGCGTGCTCGGCCAGGGTGTCGGTCACGTCAGTCCTCCTTCCCGCGCGCCGTGGCCCCGCGAGACGACGGCTCACGAGACGGCGGGTTGGCGGGCGACGGCTCGGCAGGCGATGGGCCGGCGGGCGACGGCTCGGCGGGCGGTGGGCCGGCGGGTGACGGGTTGCGGGTGGGTGCTTCGGGAGGGGGTGGGGTGAAGCGGGTGGATGAGGTGGCAAGGCGTTTGACGTAGGTGTTGACCAGGACCGCGAGGAGGAGCATGACCCCCAGGAAGGCCTTGAACCAGTTGGGATCCCAGCCGGCGTAGACGATGCCCAGGCTGGTCATCCCGAAGATGAAGGCGCCGATCGCCACGCCGAGCGCGTTGCCGAAGCCGCCGGTCAGCAGCGTGCCGCCGACCACCGCGGCGATGATGTAGAGGAATTCGTTGCCGACGCCGTTGCCCGCCTGCAGCGTGTTGAAGCGGTAGAGCAGGTGCATGCCGACGAACCAGCCGAGGAATGACACGGCCATGAACAGGCCGATCTTGGTGCGGACGACCGGGACGCCCACGGCGCGGGCGCTGTCGGCCGAGCCGCCGACGGCGTAGATCCAGTTGCCGGTCCGGGCCCGTTGCAGGATCCAGGCGGCCAGGCCGACGAAGAGCGCCCACCACAGCACGGTGATCCAGACCGTCGCCGGGCCCACGGTGAAGCTCGAGGCGAAGACCTTCCGCAGCGAGTCGAAGCCGTCGATCGCACTGATGTCGCGGCTCGACACCGAGCCGGTGACCAGCTTCGTCACGCCGAGGTTCGCGCCCTGCAGCACGAAGAACGTGCCCAGCGTGATCAGGAAGCTGGGGATGCCGGTGCGCATCACCAGCCAGCCGTTGAGGAATCCGACCAGCAGACAGAACCCCAGCGAGAGGACCGCACCCACCCAGAGGTTCACCCCGAAGTACCAGCAGAACATCGAGTTGACCAAGCCGGCGCTGGTCGTGATCACGCCGGCGGACAGGTCGAACTCGCCGCCGATCATCAGCAGGCCCACCCCGACCGCGACGATCCCGATCGTGGACGACTGATAGAGGACGGTGCAGAACGATGCGAACGACCGGAACGACGGCGCCACCAGCAGGAAGAACAGGAAGATCACCACAGCGGCGGCCAGCGCGCCCACCTCGGGCCGGGCCAGCAGAGCGCGCGGGTGGAGCCCGGGCCGCAGCCACCGCCCCACGGCCGGCCCCGCGGTCGGTTCCGCGGCCGGCTCCGCGGCTGGAGCGGTGGCGCCGGGGGACGTGCTCACCGGGTGTTCTTCTCGGTGAACGGCAGGATCTTGTCGATGTTCGACTGGTCCACGAACGACGGTCCGGTCAGCACCGGCCGGCCGCCGCCGATGTCGTTGCCGTTCTTGAGGTAGAGGTAGAGCGACGTGACCGCCATGTACCCCTGCACGTAGGGCTGCTGGTCGATGGCGAACTCGACCTGCCCGTCCTTGATCCGCTTGGCCATCTCCTGGTTCAGGTCGAAGGTGACCAGCTTGGCGGCGGACGACGCCTGCTGCTTGGCGTTGATCGCGTCCAGGGCGATCGGCGCGCCCAGCGTCACCACGTAGTCGATCGACTTGTCCTGCGCCAGTTTGGCCTGCAGGGTCGTCGTCACGGCACTGTCATCGGCACCGTTGACCTGCAGATTCTCCGTACCGGGAACGGCGCTCCTGACGCCCGCGCAGCGGGCTTCCAGGGACACCGAGCCGGTCTGGTGGATCACGCAGAGCGGGTGCTTGGCGCCCTCGCCGGCGATCCGCTTGCCGAGGCTGGTGCCGGCCAGGGACTCGTCGGAGCCGAAGTACATCAGCGCGCCGAGCTTCTGGTACTGGTCGATGCCGGCGTTCAGACCCACCACCGGGATGCCCGCGGTGGTCGCCGCCTTGACCGAGCCGGCCAGGGCGTCCGGGGTGACCAGGGTGGTCGCGATCCCGTTGACCTTGGCGTCGACCGCGCTCTGGATCAGCCCGGCCTGCTTGCCGGCGTCCGGGTCGTTGGAGTATTTCAGGGTGACGCCCTCGTCCTTGGCGGCCTGCTCGGCCCCGGCCCGGACCTTGTCCCAGAACGTGTCACCGGGCGTCTCGTGGGTGACGAAGGCGATCGTGTAACCGGAGCTGCCGGGCGCGTTGCCACCACCACCGGACTTGTCCGCGTCGGACGCGTCCCGGCCGCCGCCGCTGCACGCGGCGAGCGAGAGGACCGCCACCGTCGCGGCGGCGAGAAAGGGCCTCACGAGAAAGGGCCTCATCGAAAATCTCCCGTCTCTTCGAGATACCTGCGGGTGCGGGTGGCGATCGGCAGCGGAACGTCGAATTCCACCGGGTACATGTCCTGCTCCACTACGACGAACAGGTCCGTCCCGAGGGCGGCGAGCGCGGCGAGGACGGCCGGCACGTCGGGTGCCCCGGCCGGCGGGGCGACGCTGACGCCCAGCGCGACGGCCTGGCCGAAGGCGAGATCCTCGGCGGCGGCGCGGGCGGCGAGGTGCGGGTCCATCTGCTTGAGGTGGACGTACCCGACCCGCTCGGGGTACGCGCGGATCAGCTCCAGCACGTCGGCGCGGCGGTACGCGAGATGACCGGTGTCCAGGCACAACGACACGAACCGCGGGTCGGTCCCGTCCAGGAACCGCTCCACCTGCCGCTGGTTCTCCACCTGGTAGTCGGCGTGCGGGTGGAACCGCAGGCTCAGGCCGTACTCCTCGGCGACGATCCGCCCCAGCGTGTCGGTGTTGTCCAGCAGCGCCCGCCACTGTTCCGGCCCGAGCTCGGCGGCCTCGAGATAGCCGCCGGTCGCGTCGTCGCGGTACCCCGGCACCGGCACGAAGACCACGTTGCGCCCGCCGGCGGCCCGGGTCAGCTCCGCGACGCGACGGGTCTCCGCGACCACGTCCGGGAAGTTCCGGTGCGGCCCGCCGACCCCGCCGACCGTGCCCGCCGCGCAGCTCAGCCCGCGCGCCGCCAGCTCGTCGGCCAGCCGTCCGGGGTCGGTCGGGAGGTATCCGTAGGGTCCGAGCTCCAGCCAGCGGTAGCCGGCCGTCACCAGCTCGTCGAGGAATCGCGACCAGGGCGTCTGCCGCGGGTCGTCGGCGTACCAGACGCCCCAGGAGTCCGGGCAGCTGCCCAGGCGAAGCCGTCGTGTGCCGGTCATGTCTCATTGGCCTCCGGGTCGCAGGTGATGCCGCTGGTCGCGCTTGCCCTCCAGGTATCCGGCCCGGGCGTTCCGGGTGCTGTGCAGGGTCGCCACCTCCGCCACCGGGACGTCCCACCAGGACTCCGACGACAGGCCGCCGGCGAGCGGGTCGGTCTCGATGTGCACCACGGTCAGGCGGTCCGTCTCGCGGGCGCGTTTCAGGCCCTCGGCGAGATCCGCCCCGGTCCGGCAGCGGATCACCGCCGCGCCCAGGCTCTCCGCGTTCGCGGCCAGGTCGACCGGGAGCAGGGCGCCGTCGTAATCGCCGGTCTGCGCGCTCTTGAACCGGTAACTGGTGCCGAAGCGCTGCGAGCCGACGTCCTCGGAGAGCGCGCCGATCGACGCGAACCCGAAGTTCTGCACGAGCACCACGATCAGCTTCACGCCCTCCGCGATCGCGGTGACGATCTCCTGCGCCATCATCAGGTAGGAGCCGTCCCCGACCAGCGCGTACACCTCGCGGGACGGGTCGGCCAGCTTGATCCCGAGGGCGCCGGCGATCTCGAAGCCCATGCAGGAGTAGCCGTACTCGACGTGGTACTGCTTCGGATCGCGGGCCCGCCAGAGGCGCTGCAGATCGCCGGGCATGCTGCCGGCCGCCTGCACGACCACGTCGCGGGCGCCGCACGCGTCGTTCACCACGCCGATCACCTCGGTCTGGGTGGGCAGCTCGCCGGCCTTCTTGCGGTACGCCCGGTCGACCGTCGCGTTCCACGCCGCCACGTCGTCGTGGAAGTCGCCGGTGAAGCGCCGCCCGTGCAGGGCCGGGAGCAGCACCTGCAACCCGGCCCGGGCGTCCGCGACCAGCGGCAGCGCGGCGAGCTTGCCGGCGTCGAAGCCGGCCACGTTGAGGTTGACGAAGCGGACCTGCGGGTGGCGGAACGCGGTCCGCGAGGCCGTGGTGAAGTCCGAGTACCGGGTGCCGACGCCCAGCACCACGTCGGCGTGCCCGGCGAGCCGGTTCGCCACCGGGCTGCCGGTCGCGCCGAGCCCGCCGACCGCGTTCGGGTGGTCCCAGCTGAGCGCGCCCTTGCCGGCCTGGGTGTCGGCGACCGGGATGCCGGTCTCCCGCGCGAAGCGGTCCAGCTGGGCGGACGCCTCGGAGTAGAGGACTCCCCCGCCGGCGACGATCAGTGGGCGGCGGGCGCCCCGGAGCACCGCCGCGGCCCGCTCCACCGCGAGCGGGTCGGGCGCCGGCCGGGTCACGTGCCAGATCCGCTCGGCGAACAGCTCGTCCGGATACTCGTACGCCTCGGCCTGGACGTCCTGGGGAAGGCAGAGGGTGACCGCGCCGGTGTCGGCCGGGTCGGTCAGCACGCGCATCGCGCCGAGCAGCGCCGCGGGCAGCTGCTCGGGTCGCCAGACCCGGTCGAAGAACCGGGACAGCGGACGGAACGCGTCGTTGACCGAGATGTCGCCGAACCGTGGGTCCTCGAGCTCCTGCAGCACCGGCGTGGCGACCCGGGTGGCGAAGACGTCGGAGGGCAGCAGCAGCACCGGGATCCGGTTGACGGTGGCCAGCGCGGCGCCGGTGAGCATGTTGGTCGAGCCGGGCCCGATCGAGGCGGTGCAGGCCATCGTGGACAGCCGGTTGCGCATCCGGGCGTAGCCGACCGCGGTGTGCACCATGGCCTGCTCGTTGCGGGCGAGCCGGTAGGGCATGTCCGGGGACCCGGTGCGCTGGGCCTGCAGCAGCGCCTGCCCGATCCCGGCCACGTTGCCGTGCCCGAAGATGCCGAGGAACCCGGCGACCGCCCGCTGCCGGATCCCGTCCCGTTCGGTGAACTGATTGGCGAGGAACCGTACTACCGCCTGTGCGACGGTGAGCCGGTGCGTCACGTGCGCCTCCGCTCCCGGGCCGTGGTGAGGGGCAGGCGTGGGTCGATCCGCTGGACCGCCCACGCCCCGCGGACCCAGTCATGAGCCGGGTCGTCGCGGATCAGCCAGCGCCGCTCGCCGGGGCCGGCCATCACGTTGAGGTAGTAGAGGTCGTAGCCGGGGGCCGCCATCGACGGGCCGTGCCAGCCGTAGGGGATCAGCACGACGTCCCCGCTGCGCACCTCGGCGCACACGTCGATCGGGCGGTCCGGATGGCCGTAGACCCGCTGGTAACCGCAGCCCGGCCGGCCGGACGGCGACGGCGCCACCTCGAAGTAGTAGATCTCCTCGAGGCGGGACTCGTCGTCGCTCTGCTCGTCGTGCTTGTGTGGTGGATACGACGACCAGTTCCCGCCCGGGGTGAGCACCTCGACCGCGATCAGGGCGTCCGCCTCGAACGACTCCGGCGTGCAGAAGTTGTTGACCTGCCGGCTCGCCGAGCCGGCGCCGCGCAGCTCGACCGGGACGTCCTCGGCCGGGCCGTAGCGGAACGGCAGCCGGCGCCCGGCCCGCGCGGCCGGCAGCGCGAACCGGCCGCCGTTCGGCGCCCGCAGGGTGACCTCGGCGCCGCACGGGAGGTAGGCGAAATCGGTCACCCGGGAGAAGACCGAGCGCCGCCCGGTCAGCGTGAGGCGCTCGTCGTCACAGGCCACGTCGCAGCCGCCGGCGAGCGGCAGGACAAGCATCTCGTCGCCGGCGGTGACGAACTTGACCCGGCCGCCGACCGGGAGCTGGACGACGCGCAGTCCACTATGGGCCCAGCCGGCGTTCTCCGGGTTGACGTTCACGTCGAACGGGCGCGCGGCGGTGGAGCCGCGCGGGACCACCGGGTTGACCCGGGCGTCAGCCATGACCTGCCCCGGCGCGGAGCAGCTCGCGGACCTCCGGCTCGGTGGGCATGGCGTCGGCGCAGGCCAGCCGGGAGGCGACCAGGGCGCCGGCGGCGTTGGCGAAGTGGATCGTCTCGGTGAGGTCCAGGCCGGCGAGCAGGCCGTGGCACAGGGCGCCGCCGAAGGCGTCACCGGCGCCGAGGCCGTTCACGACCTCGATCTCGCAGGGCTTCGCGTACGCCGTCGCGTCGCGGCGGTAGGCGGCCACCCCGGCCGGGCCCTGTTTGATCACAGCCAGCTCGACACCGTGCGCCAGCAGCGCGGCGGCGGCCGCGGCGGGGTCCCGGGTGCCCACCGCGATCTCGACCTCGTCGAGGTTCCCGACCGCGACCGTGGCGTGCCGCAACGCCTCGGCATACCAGGGCCGCGGATCCGAGTCCCAGAACATCGGCCGCCAGTCCAGGTCGAAAACGGTCGCCCGCCGAAGCGATCCGGCCGCGGCCGACGAGGCGTCGGGCCGGCTGCGGGCGGACAGGGCAGCCAGCGTCGCCGAGCGGGACGGGTCGGTGCTGAGGCCGGTGCCGGTGACCCAGAAGATCGCCGCCGAGCGGATCGCGTCCAGGTCCAGTTCGGACTCGTGGATCATCAGATCCGGGGCCTTGGGGTACCGGTAGAAGTAGAGCGGAAAATGATCAGGCGGAAAGAGCTCGCAGAAGGTCACCGGCGTCGGCAGCCCCGGGACGACGCCGACGAACCGGTCGTCCACCCCGAAGTCCCGCAGTGCCGAGCGCAGATACTCCCCGAACGGGTCGGCTCCGACCCGGGTGATCACCGCGGCTCGCCGGCCGTACCGGGCCGCGGCCACCGCCACGTTGGACGGACTGCCGCCGAGGGACTTCGCGAACGTGCGCACCTCGCCGAGCGGCACCCCGGCCTGCTCGGGATAGAGGTCGACCCCGATGCGCCCCATCGTCAGGACTTCATGGACAAGCATGTTCGTCCCTCCGGCCACCAAGGTCACGGACGCGATGAACCAGGCCCGCCAGCGCTGGGTGATCCTTCGGCGACGCTGAGTGGACCTGTTTACATGCAATTACGGGAGTGCGTCCACGTCAATAGCCGGAGGGAAACGACGGGAGGGGCACGGCTTCACGCCGTACCCCTCCCGGATCTTGATTTTGACCTTGTGTGGTGGAACCTAGGCGGCGGGACGCCACATCCGGAAGAACGGGGTGCCGTCCGGGAGCAGGATCGCGAACGGGTCCATGTCGGTGTAGCCGTAACGCCGGTACAGCCGCACGTTGTTCTCGTTCGTGGCCTCCAGGTACGCCGGGAGACCCGCCGCGTCCAGGATGTCGTGCACGTTCTTCATCAGCACGCCGCCCAGCCCGTGGCCCTGCATCTCCGGCCGGACGGCGAGGAACTGCAGGTGCCAGTGCTGATCGGTGGGGTGGTTCTTCTCGAACAGCTCCCCCAGGGCGCCGAAGCGGTCCAGGTGGTCACCGGCGAGCTCGGTCAGCCGCTCCATGTAGTTCGGGAACTCCGGCAGCGGACGGACCCGGTCGTACCACACGGCGGCGGCCGCGTAGCCGCCGTCCTCGTGGTCGATGACCTCGACCTTGCCGTGGCTGAAGGCGTACTCGGTCTCCAGCGTGAAGAAGTCGGCCATCACCCGCTCCCGGTCCTCGGGGACCGGGACCAGGTACGAGTCGGCGTCCAGCTCGTCGAACGAGCGCGAGATCAGCGCGCCGATCGCGGTGAGCTCGTCCGCCCGGGCCGGCCGGATGGTGAACTCGGTCATCGGTGGTGGCCCCCGTCGTGGTAGCCCCCGGTGGCCGGGTCGTTGTTCTCGTTGAGCGCCGCGGCGAAACCGCCGCTGCCGGTGGTCGCGCTGCTGGCGCCGAGGCCGATGCCGGCGTAGACCTGCGGGCGGCCGGAGCGCAGGTACAGGCCCCAGATGATGCCGAGGGCCAGGACCACGCCGAACGACGACGGCACGATGATCGCCGTGTTGCTGCCCGGCTCGACGCCCAGCAGCGTGGCGATGTTGTCCAGCGCCAGGTAGGAGACGACGACCAGCAGGACCGCGCCGATCACCGGGGCGACGATGCGGTGCAGCACGTCCTCACCCTCGGGGTTGCGGGCGAAGTAGCCGATGACCGCGAACGCGGTGAGCGTGATCAGCAGCAGGACGCCGAGGCCACCACCGGTGCCGCCCCAGAAGAAGAGCTGGACCAGCGGGTCCCAGCCGGCGACCGCGTAGGCCACGATGACGACCAGGCCGACCACGGACTGGGCGAGCGAGCCGTTCTTCGGGGCGCCGGTGCCCGGCACGGTCTTGCCGAACAGGCGGGGCAGCACGCCCTCCCGGCCCAGCGAGAACATGTACCGCGAGATGATGTTGTGGAACGAGATCATCGCGGCGATCAGCGAGGTCAGGAACAGGATGTGGCCCAGGTGCAGCGCGATGCTGCCGAGCGGGCCGGCGGCCAGGTTGAAGAAGAGCTCGGGGCCCTCCGCACCGGCGCGCGCGACGACCTGGTCGGAACCGGCCGCGGAGATCATCGCCCAGGACGCGAACGCGTAGAGCACGGCGATCAGGGCGATCGCGATGTACGTGGCGCGCGGCACGGTGCGCTTCGGGTCGCGCGACTCCTCGGAGAACACCACCGACTGCTCGAACCCGACGAAGCCGGTGATCGCCATGACCAGCAGCGCGCCGGCGCCGGCGCCGGTCAGCTGGGACGCGTCGACCGGGGCGGACGAGGCGTGGAAGCCGTTGGAGAGGATCTCGGCGACGCTGAACACGACGGTCAGCGCGATCTCGGCGACCAGCAGGGTGGCGAGCACCTTGCCGTTGACGGCGACGTCCCGGACCCCCAGGACCGCGACCATGAGCCAGGCCACCAGGGCCAGGCCCCACCACGGGATGTCCACGCCGAACCAGTCCTGGAACAGCGGCTGGGCGATCGCGCCGAAGCCGCCGTACGAGGCGACCTGGAACATGTTGTACGCGAGCAGCGCCACCCACGAGGCGCCGACGCCGACCGGACGGCCGAGGCCCCGGGACACGTACGCGTAGAAGGCGCCCGCGTTGGAGATGTGCCGCGCCATCGCGACGTAGCCGACCGAGAAGATCGCCAGGACCAGGGCGACCGCGAGGAACGCGATCGAGATGCCGGTCAGGCCGGTCACCGCGAGGCCGGTCGGCACGACGCCGGCGACCACGGTCAGCGGGGCCGCCGCCGACATGACGAAGAAGACGACCGAGGCGACGCCGAGCCGGTCCCGGGCCAGTGCGTTGGAGAGCTGACTCTCCGAGGGTTGAGTTGCGGTCGAAGACACGCGAATCTCCAGTTTTTTATCTGAGGGGTGAGGGGGCGAAAAGTCAGGCGCGGCGCGCCATCACGGCGTCGCCGACGGCGGCCTCCGCGTGCGCGACGAGTTGTTGCAGCATCGCCGGGAACAGTCGGCGGAACTGATCGAACAGCCGGGTCCGGTCACGGGCGTTGAGGGTGGCCAGCACGGTCTGGTCCAGGCCGGTGGCCAGGATCAGGCCGGCGAGCAGCAGGTCGGCGACGTCGAGTTGCTCGTCGCGGGAGACCTTGGTGCGGATCCGGGTGGCCGGCCAGCCGGCGGTCATCGAGTCGGCCGGCACGAACGACGTCTTGGTCCCGAGCAGCCCGCGCTTCTCCACCCGTTTGATCAGACCGCCCCGCGCGAGACGGCGCTCGACCAGGTCGGTGCCGATGCCGGTGGACAGGTAGGAGATCCAGTTGCGCACTCCGTGCTGTCCCGCCTCGCGCCGGATCTGCTCCAGCAGCGCGGTGGTGGCCGCGTCGCCGGTCGGGCGTTCGTCGATGACGATCAACTCGGTCTCGACGAGATCGATGCGCCGCCACAGCATCAACTCACCCAGAAGCGCGGCACCCAGACCCAACCCCAGGGTGGCCGGGGACAGCAGCGATTTGCCGCGGATCGTGTCGTGCGCGGTCAGGTAGAGATCATCCGCGGGCGGTAGCTGCGGCGGTGACGCCACAGTCGTTCTCCTCTCGTCGCCTTGGGAATGCCCGCGCAGTTCACCGAACGTAGTCAAGGTGACGTACCACGAAGCAATAACGTTGCGCTCCCCGTAGCGCGACCGCGTGTAGCCTGCCAAACCGGATCGTTTCTCGCAACGTCCAGATGCGACAAATGTCGAATCCACAGTGGGACAAGTTGATCACAACGCCTGCCAGCTATTTCGAGCGTCGATCAATAACCCTGTGAGAGCTGGGATATCACCCGGGACTTAACGATTCGGAAACGTTGATCGATGGCGTCACACAAGTCGATCAACGTGGCTGAGCGTCACAAATCAAGATCAATTACTACGCTCAGTAAGTTTCCGTGAGGATAGTTGAAGGATCAATCATTTCCGCGTACGGTGGTGGTCAGTTAGTTGAAGTTTCAACGGAGGTCACCGTGCGGATGCCCACCCTGTTCCTGAGCCACGGCGCGCCGCCCCTGGTGGATGACCCCACCTGGGTCGCGCAGCTGCGTGACCTGGCCGCCACCCTGCCCCGCCCGAAGGCCATCCTGATGGCCTCGGCGCACTGGGAGTCGGCCCCGTTGATGCTCGGTGCGACCGAGACCGTCCCGCTTGTGTATGACTTCGGAGGGTTCGCCCAGCGTTACTACGAGGTGCAATACCGTGCCCCGGGTGCCCCGGTTCTGGCCGATCAGGTGGCCGCGCTGATGCCGGACGGCGAAACAGTTGCCCGGACGAATCGTGGTCTTGATCACGGTGCGTACGTCCCGCTCACCGTTATGTATCCGGAAGCGGACATTCCGGTCCTGCAGATGTCGCTGCCGACCCTCGAACCCGACCGGCTCCTGGAGCTCGGCGCCCGGCTCGCGCCGCTGCGTGACGAGGGCGTGCTGATCGTCGGCTCCGGCTTCACCACGCACGGCCTGCCGTTCCTGCGCGACTGGAGCCCGAACGCGGCGGCGCCCGGCTGGTCGCGCGAGTTCGACTCGTGGGCCGCCGAGGCCCTGGCCCGCGGCGCGGTCGACGAGCTGGCGGACTTCCGCGCCGTCGCGCCCGGGATGCCGTACGCGCACCCGACCATCGAGCACTTCGCGCCGATGTTCCTGACGCTCGGCGCCTCCGAGAGCCCGGACAAGGCGCCGGAGCAGCCGATCGACGGGTTCTGGATGGGGCTCGCCAAGCGGTCGTTCGTGACGGTCTGAGCAGCCGTTCCTGACCGGGCGCGCCGGGCCGACCTCTCTCCCCTGGCCCGGCGCGCTCCTTTTGTTTCCGCGGTCGCGAGACGCTTCCGCGACGTTTCCGGGCTCGCGCAACGTTTCCGGGCTCGCGCAACGTTTCCGGGCTCGCGCAACGTTTCCGCGCTCGCGCTCCTTGTTCCGCGGCGCGCGGGGCGACGCACTCGGCGCGAAGCGCCGGACCGGCTCGGCGAGACGCTCTCCCCCATATTCACTCGGCGCGATTGCTCCGTACCGAAGGAAAAGCGAGCGGAGCCGGCGCCGGATCTGCCGCCGCAACCGGGCTGGGGGTCCTGCAGACCTGCGGAAACTCTCGGCGCACAGGGTTCTTCCAGGGAATTCAGGGCGTTCTTTGCAGGAACTTTGGGGATCCTTTGAGCATGCTTGAGGTCACCGCGCTCGGCTGGACCCTGACGATAGGTGTCATCGTCGCCCTGCTCGCCCTCGATTTGACCTTGGGGGTGTTGCGTCCGCACGTCGTCGGATTCCGCGAAGCCGCGGGTTGGTCGATCTTCTACATCGCCGTCGCTATCGCCTTCGGCGTCGTCTTCGCGAGCGTCGCCGGTTGGGGTTACGGCACCGAATATTTCGCCGGTTACATCGTCGAGAAGAGCCTGTCGGTCGACAATCTCTTCGTTTTCGTGATCATCATGAGCACGTTCGCCGTGCCCGAGCGCTACCAGCAGGAAGCGCTCACCTTCGGGATCATCATCGCCCTGGTGCTGCGCGTCGTCTTCATCGCGCTCGGGGCGACGCTGCTGAACATGTTCTCGTTCATGTTCCTGATCTTCGGGCTGATCCTGATCTACACCGCGGTGCAGTTGTTCCGGCACCGCGACGAGGACCCCAGCATCGAGGACAACGCACTGGTCAAAGCCGGTCGCCGGCTGCTCCCGGTGACCGAGGACTACGTCGACGGCAAGATGATCACCCGGGTCGACGGGAAGCGGATGGTCACCCCGCTGTTCCTGGTCCTGCTCGCGATCGGCAGCACCGACATCCTCTTCGCGCTCGACTCGATCCCCGCGGTCTTCGGCGTGACCGAGGAGGCCTACATCGTCTTCGTCGCGAACGCGTTCGCGCTGCTCGGCCTCCGCGCCCTGTTCTTCCTGGTCAAGGGCCTGCTGGACCGGCTGGTCTACCTGTCGACCGGGCTCTCGGTGATCCTCGCCTTCATCGGCGTGAAGCTGATCCTGCACTGGGCGCACAAGTCGCTGAGCGACGCGGTGCCCGAGGTCAGCACGCCGGTCTCCCTCGGGGTGATCATCGGCATCCTCGTCGTCACGACGGTCGCCAGCCTGATCAAATCCGGTCGCGATCCGTCGCAGAAGGCGCACGCCGGCAGCCTCCGCGCCCACCCGGAGCACCAGCCCCACGAGTGACCCCCGACATGGAACCGCCCCCGGCGCGACGTGCGCCGGGGGCGGTTGCGGGTCCACCCGCGCGCGGTCCGGGGACGGTCCGGACCAGCCGCGGTCACCCGCCGGGTCGTAGGGCCGACCCGGGGTCCAGTGTGGTGCTCCGGCAGCGGCGCCGCTGCCTTCGGAAAGACCAACTTCAAGAACTTCATGTCGTGCGTCCGCCGGGGTACAGACCGTCGCTCCCGCCGGGACCCCTGCGGGCTTCGCTGGCCGCTGGCGCGTCCATGACGCGAAGCCCTCCGGGGCGACGTCCGTGGCTGGGCACGGTTACTGCCAAACCCCGCGACGGGGACCGTGGCGGGAACGCGCCCACCTCGCGGGGTGACGATCACAGCCCGGGTGAGCACGCCCGCCACGCGAGGCGGCGATCACGACCCGGGTGAGCACGCCCACCTCGCCGGGCGGCGACCACGGCCCGAGTGCGCTCGCCCACCTCGCGGGGTGACGATCACGGCCCGGGTCGTTCGAGCGGCGGCCGCCGCTCGAACCTGGACGTTCCTGGCTCGCCGGCGCTCAAAACGCGGCACTGACTGCTCGGCCGTCTGACTGCTCGGCGGGGCTGGTCCGCGGATTAAATCGTCAGTGCTGGCCGACGCCCGACTGGACGGTGGAGTGGTAGCGGCGCTCGGCGTCCTGGCGGTTCAGGATGGCCTCGATCTCGCGGGTCTCCTCGGCGGTGTGCCGGCCCAGGACGAGGTCCAGTTCGGTCCGCTCGGCGGCGGTGCGGAAGGTGGCGAGCTCGGCCGACAGCTGACGGTGGGCGCGGCGCTCGGCGAGACGGTTCGAGATCGACGTACGGATTTCACGGATGAACGGCATCAGGCACTCCTTGACGGATAGTGACGGAGAAAGCCTCGTCGCTTCCGGGTACAACAGTGCCGCGCCTAGGCTTCATCCCCAAATCGACCAGGTAAAACCTGGAAGATGAAAGTGACCGCCACCACCGTATAGCGGTAACCCAGCTCACTCTCTGTCGTCAACTTCCTGGTCAGCGGAGTGTCGTGATCTCAGACACCGGGCGCCGGTTTTCCACAGTGCCGAGTTATCCACAGCCCGTCCGCGAGGCTCTCTGGTTTTCGCCACAATGGACGGCGCGGCCACTGCTTCAGCGAAGGCGACGATGGACAGGAGGTGATGCCGGCTGCGGTCAGGCGTGCTCCCGGCGAGTGGGGTCGGGCTCGCGGCGGGCATGGTCGGTGGCGGTGGCGCGGCGGTCGACGCAGCGCGCACGGCCGAGTTCGTGCGGCCCGCGCGGGCGGGATCAAACGGCCGCGCGGACAGGACCAGGCGGGCGCGCGGACAGGATCAGGCGGGGCGCGGACAGGACAAAGCGGGCGCTGCCAGGCGGGCCATGTCAGGCGGGCGGGGTCAGGCGGGGGAGGTGGGTTCGGGGAAGGGGCCGCCGTCGATGGCCTGGAGGCGGGAGGACAGCTGGGTGCGGGAGCGGACCCCCAGCTTGCGGTAGACGCGGGTCAGGGTCGCCTCGACGGTCTTGACGCTCAGGTACAACCGGGTGGCGATCTCGCGGTTGCTGGCGCCGTCCCGCACCATCGCGGCGATCCGCAGCTCGGTCGAGGTCAGGCCCTGTTCCGGGGCCAGGCTGCCCTCGGTGCGGGCCAGGGCACGCTCGGTCTCCTCCGCCCACGGGCGGGCGTCCGCCGACATGAAGATCGCCAGCGCGGCGCCGATCAGCAGCCGGGCGGCCGCGTACCGGCGCCGGCGGCGTTCCGCCCCGCCGGCGACCAGGAGCGCGTGGCCCTGCTCGACCGGCTGCCGCAGCTGCTCGAACAGGTGCGCGGCCGACGTCGACAGCTCGACCGCGGAGTCCGACTGGCCGCTCTCCGACTGGACGATCGCGGTCGCCCGGTCCAGGTAGCCGGCCAGCGCCGGGCTGCTGCCCAGCTGCTCGGCGGCCTTGCGGGCGTGGGCCAGCGTCTCCGCCGCCTCCACGTGCTCGCCGAGGGCGGCCAGCCCGGTGGCCAGGTCGGCGTGCCAGCGGACGATCATCGGGTCCGAGTTGCCGGCCTCGGCCTCCAGGTCGCGCAGCCGGCGCAGCGCCGCCACGCCGGCCCGGGTGTCGCCGGAGCGCAGGCCGGCCTGGCCCAGCGCGTGCAGGTTGCGCCGCAGGTAGAGGTTGTCGCCCTCCTGCTCGGACGCCCGGATGCCGCGCCGCGCGAACCCGGCGGCCGACGCCAGACTGCCGCCGGCCAGTTCCGCGACGGCGGCGGTGTACCAGGTCGGGCCCGGGCTCAGACCGGCCTCCTGGGCGGCCTGGACGGCGCGATGGGCGTACCGCAGCGCCTCCCGGCAGCGGCCGGCCCGCGTCGCCACCTCGGAGAGGCTGCGGAGCACCTCGACGCGGGCCTCGCCGATCCGGTCGTGTTCGGCGACCGCGAGCAGCCGGAGGAGTTCGGCGCGCGCCTCGTCGAGGCGGTCGTCGATCAGGGCGAAACGGGCGGCCATGTAGTGCGGGCCGTAGTGCAGCCAGTCCGGGGCCGGGGAGGCCGGCAGGGCCAGCGCACGGGCGAGCGAGTCGTGCCAGGCCGGCTCGCCGCGCATCCGCTGGATCTGGGCCAGGCTGCTCAGCGCCATCGCCTCGCTGGTCGCGTCGCCGGCCCGGCGGGCGATCTCGGCGGTGCTCCGGGCCTCGAAGGCGGCCCGGTCCGGCTCGCCGGTGATCATGGCCTGCCAGGTGAGTCGCAGGCGGACCGGGGCGAGCAGCGCGGGGTCGTCGCCGGCCTCGGCGAGGGCGGCGGCGAACATCTCGCCCATCTCGCCGAGCGCCTGACCGGCCAGGTCGATCAGGACGACGCGGGCGCGGACCCGGTGCCCGGCGGGCGCGTCGGCGGCGATCACGGCCTCGGCGGCGCGGCCGGCCAGCGCCGGGGCGCCGCCGGTGAGCGCGTTGCGGGCGGCCGCGACCAGCCAGTCGAGCCGGACGGTGGCCAGCTGGTGCGGCGACCGGTCGGCGGCGAGCAGGTAGAACTCGGCGGCGGTCCGGTCGGCGCCCCGCGCGGCGCACTGGCCGGCCGCGGCGGCCAGGCGGCGGGCGACCGCGGCGTCCGGGCGGGCGCTGCGCAGGGCCCGGTGCCGCAGCGCCTCCAGCGGGTCGAGCGCCGCCGCGGCCAGGGCGGCGTGCGTCCCGGCGCGCTCGCCGGCGCCGGTCTCCTCGACGAGCACCTGCGCGACCAGCGGCGGCGTGAAATGGATCGCCTCCCCGGACACGTCGACCACGCCCGCCGCGGCGGCCAGGCGCAGTTCCCGGTCGGCGTCGTCCCGGCCGGCCCGGCGCAGCAGGGTGACCGTCGGGTCGGTGGCCAGCGCGGCCACCAGCAGCGTCGCGTGGACCTCGGCGGAGAGCGGGCCGAGCAGGTCCCGGGCGAGGTCGCGGGCGGCCTCGGGCAGCGGCGCCGGGCGCCAGGCCGGGCCGTCGGCGCCGGTGCTGCCCAGGGCGAGGGCCAGGAACGGGTTGCCGGCGCTGGCCCGGTGCAGCCGGCTGGCGGTCCGGCAGGGCAGCCCGCGGGCCTCGAGCATGGCGGAGAGGTCGTCCGGCGCGAGCGGCGGCACGGCGATCTCGGTGACCGGGGCCGGGACGAGCCGGGCGGCGCGGCGGTGGCCGGTGAGGTCGGGGCGGCGCTCGGCGGCGACGGCCCGGATCCGGGCGCCGGGGCGGCGGCGCATCGCGAACGCGATCAGCGCGGCCGACTCCGGGTCGAGCCACTGCGCGTCGTCGAGGACCAGCAGCACCCCGGTGCTGCGGGCGCAGTGCGCGAGCAGGGCGGGCAGCAGCAGGCGCCGGGCCAGGGCGGGCACGCCGGTGCGGGGCGGCCGGCCCTGGCGCAGCGCGGCGAGCGCGTTGCGGGCGGCGGGTGCCAGGGCGGCGACCGCCTCCGGGGGGATCTGCCGGACGAGGTCGGCCATCCCCGCGTACGCCAAAGTTCTTTCGCCCCGGGCGGGCCGCAACCGGAGGATCAGCTCGCCGCGGGCCGCGGCCTGGTCGGCGACGGCATCGAGCAGGACGGTCTTGCCGATGCCGGGCGGCCCGTAGAGGGACAGCCCGCCACCCATGGTGAGGCGCGCGTCGATCTCCGCGAGCAACGACGCCCGGCCGTGCAGTGTCGGCGAGTCGCGCGACAAGCGCCACCCCCTAGGTTCTGAGCTGGGCCCAGCCTAGGGAGCGACGACCGCCCTCATCAATGCGTATTTCGTCACTTGGCCTGAGAAGTGACCGAAGTGGCGGTAACGGCACCGTCCGTGCCGGTCGCGCCCTTGACCGTGATCGCGTCGCCGGCCTTGACGTCGGTCAGCTTGCCCTTCTTGGCGGTCGCCACCGAGGTCTTGCCGTCGGTGTTGACCGTCACCACCGTGCCGTCCGTGGTCTGCACGTAGATCGTGGTGCCGCTGATCAGCTTGACCGTGCCCGTGGTGTCGGCCGCCGCGGCGGTCGTCCCGGTGCCGGTGCCGGTGCCGGTGCCCGTACCGGTCCCGGTCCCCGTCCCGGTTCCCTGGCCGCCGCCGAAGTTGCCGCCGCCCGGGAAGCCGCTGGCGCTCAGGCCGCTCGGGAAGCCGCCGCCGGTGCCGCGGGTGCCGCCGCCGAAGCCGGTGGCGGCGGTCGTGGTGGTCCCCCACTGCTTCTGCGAGTAGATCCCGCCGAGGAAGCCACCCATCAGCAGTACGGCCACGCCCAGCCCGATCGTGCCCTTGTTCCACCACTTCTTGGGCGCGACCGCGGCGAGCTCCCGGGCCAGGCCGTCGTGGTCCGGGTCGTCCGGCTCGATCGGGTCGACGCCGGGCCCCGAGACGGTCGGCAGGAGGGCGGTCTCGTCGTTCATCCGGTTCACAGCTTCAGTCCTCACTCGTAGCGCAGCGCGTCGATGGGACGCAGGCGGGCGGCGCGGGCGGCGGGCAGGCCGCCGAAGAACAGCCCGATCGCGACGGACACACCGACGGCGAGCCCGATCGAACTGGGCACGATCACCGGTTTCACGCCGACGATCGTGAAATGGCTGCCGATCAGGGCGGCGGCCACGCCGAGGGCGCCGCCGAGCACACTCAGCAGGGTCGCCTCGATCAGGAACTGGGTCAGGATCACCCGGCGGGGTGCGCCGAGCGCCTTGCGGATGCCGATCTCCCGGGTCCGCTCGGTCACCGTGACCAGCATGATGTTGGTGATGCCGATGCCGCCGACCAGCAGACTGATCGCGGCCACCGCCCCGAGCAGGGTGGTGAACGTGTCGGCGGTCTCGGTCTGCGTCTCCAGCAGCGAGGAGGCGTTCTGGATCCGGTACGGCGTGCTGCTGGTGCCGCTGTTGCCGCCACTGCCGCTACGGGACGAGGAGGTCGTCGACTTCACGTTCAGCTGCTGGTTGAGGATCGTGGAGACCTCGCTCTGCACCGCGTCGACCTTGTCCGGGTCCTTGGCCTCGACGATGATCGAGGTGAGCGAGCCGTAGCCGGCCAGGACCTGCTGCACCGCGGTGAGCGGGGCGACCGCGGTGTCGTTGGAGTCCTGGAAGCCGGTGGAGCTCTTCTCCTTCAGCACGCCGACCACGGTGAACAGCGCGCCGCTCACGGTGACCTGCTTGTCGATCGGGTCGATGCCGGGGAACAGCTCCTCGGCGACGGTCTGCCCGATCACCACGACCCGGCGGCCCTGGGTGACGTCGTCCTCGGTGAACGACGCGCCCTTCTCGACCGGGGTGCTGGACGCGCCGAACCAGTCCTTCGTGGTGCCGACGAACGTGCTGACCGAGTGGTCGGTGCCCTCGTACGTCATGGTCGCCGACGACGCGCTCACCACCGGCGAGACCGACTTGATGTCCGGGGCGAGCTCCGGGTTGATCAGCGCGTCGGACATCTTCTTGGTCAGGGCGGTGCTGGACGACCCGCCGCGGCCGGTGCTCATCACGGTGATCGTGTTGGTGCCCAGCGCCTCGATCCGGTCGCTGATCGCCTTGGCCGAGCCGTTGCCGACCGCGACCAGCAGGATCACCGCGGCGACACCGATCAGGATGCCGAGCATGGTGAGCGCCGAGCGCAGCTTGTTCGCCGAGAGCCCGCGCAAAGAGAACCGGATTACCTCGAAAAAGCTCATGCGTTGTGCCGCCCGACCGGGGGTGCGTAGGGGGACGCCGAGCCGTAGGTGGTGCCGGTGGGCCCGGACGCCCGGGCCACGGTGCCGTGCCCGGCCGCGAGGTGACCGGCGGCCACCCCCTGCACCTTGGCGTGCGCCGCGGCCGCGCCGACCGGCGCGAGCTCGATCGGGGACTGCCGCACGTCGGTCACGATCGAGCCGTCGACCAGGCGGATCAGCCGCTTGGCGCGGGCGCCGACCTCGTCCTCGTGCGTGATGATCACGATGGTCCGGCCGGCCGCGCTCAGGTCGTCGAAGACCTGCAGCACGTCGTCGGTGGACTTGCTGTCCAGGTTGCCGGTGGGCTCGTCGGCGAGCAGCAGGGCCGGCTCGGTGACCAGCGCCCGGGCCACCGCGACCCGCTGCTGCTGACCGCCGGAGAGCTGGTTCGGCTCGTGCCCGGCCCGGTCGGCGAGGCCGACGATGTCCAGCGCGGCCATCGCCCGCCGGCGGCGCTCCTTGGGTTTGACCCCGGCGTACGCGAGCGGCAGCTCCACGTTGGCCACCGCCGTCGTACGGGGAATGAGGTTGAAGGCCTGGAAGATGAATCCGATGAGCCGGTTGCGGGCGAGCGCGAGCTGGCTGTCCGAGAGGGTGCCCACCTCCACGCCGTCCAGCTTGTACGACCCGAAGGTGGGGACGTCCAGCGCGCCGAGGATGTTCATCAGGGTCGACTTGCCGGAGCCGGACGAGCCCATGATGGCGACGTAGTCACCGCGGTAGACGGTCATCGACGCGCCGCGCAGGGCGTGCACGGTGGCCTCGCCCGTACCGTAGATCTTCTTGAGGTCTTGCACCTCGAGGACCGGCCGGCTCATCGTCCGCCACCCGGTGCCGCGCCGCCGCCGAAGTTGCCGCCGCCGCCGAAGTTCCCGCCACCGGCGCCGAAGCCCGCGCCACCCTGCTGGGTGCTGCTGCCGCTGCTGGTCGAGGTGGTCTTGACGACCACGCTCTCGCCCGCGGTCAGGCCGGAGGTGATCTCGGTGGTCGAGTCGCCCTCCAGGCCGATCTCGACCGAGCGGTTCTCCTGCGTGCCGTTGGCGACCACGGTCACCGTGTGCCGGTTGCCGGCCGTGGTGATCGCCGCCGAGTTGACCGCGACGACGTTCTCCTTGGAGCCGGTGGTGACCACGACCGAGACGGTCTGGCCGACCTTGACGCCGGTCGGCACCTTGTCCAGGGTCAGCGTGACGCCGTAGGTGACCACGCTGTTCGAGGTCGAGCCGGACGGGTCGATCGCGGTGACCTTGGCGGTCTCGCTGGTGCCGCTGAGCGCGTTCCAGGTGACCGTGGCGGCCTGCTTCTCCTTGAGCTTGGTGGCGTCCGCCTCGGCGAAGCTCGCGGCGACCTGCATCTTGGTCAGGTCGGCGATCTCGATGAAGCCGGTCGACGAGGACGACGAGGACGAGCTGGTGGAGCCACCGCCCTGCGAGCCGCCGGAGGAGCCGCTCGACGAGGACGACCCGGTGCCGGAGGCCGAGCTGCCGACCGTGCCACCGACCGAGGTGACGGTGCCGGCCATCGGCGCCTTCAGCACCGTGCCGGTGACCCCGGCCTCGGCGTCCGTGACGGCGAGCTCGGCCGAGTCGACCGAGTTCTGCGCGTCGGTGGTGTCCGAGCCGGCGCTCTCGGCGCGGTCCAGCGAGTCGTTCGCGGCGTCCAGGTTCGCCTCGGCCTCGGCCAGGGTCCGCTTGGCCGCGGCCGGGTCGACCTTCGCCAGCACCTGGCCCTTCTTGACCTTGTCGCCGACCTTGACGCTGATCGCGGTGACCGTGCCACTGGTCTCGAAACTGGCGCTGGCGGTGCTCGCGCTCTCCACGGTGCCGTCCGCGGTCACGGTCTTGGTGACCGTGCCCGTCTGGACCGAGACCGTGCGTTCGGAGGCAACGGCGGCCGTTCCCCCGTCATCGGAGGAGGAAAATGTCTCGTACACCGTGATGGCCCCGGCGACGAGCACGACGCCGATCACGGCGTTGACCACCAAAGACGGGTGGCGGCTCAGGCGTACCTTCATGCCGCACACTCTCGGGGTGCGGCCTTGGAGGAGATTCGGCGGAACCTCGGAGCCAGCTTTGAATCTCTGCGCCGAGTGACTCTTTCCGAAAGCGTCTTCAGAAAGCGTCGCTGATCGCCGGCAGCAGGACCCGGAAGGTCGCCCCGCCGCCGGGCGTCTCGTGCAGCTCGATCCAGCCGCCGTGACCCTGCACTATCGCCGCGACGATGGCCAGGCCCAGCCCGGATCCGCCGCCCCTGGCCCGGTTCCGGCTCTGATCCGCGCGGTACAGCCGCTCGAAGATCCGCGGCGCGTGCTCGGCCGGGACGCCCGGCCCGTCGTCCTCGATCTCCAGCACCGCCACCGGCAAACCTTCACTGACGGTGATCGGTCCGGAGCACGCCGCAGCGCCCTCGGCCCGGCCGGCGAGCTGATGCCCGACCCGGACCGTGACCTGGGTGCCGGCCGGCGTGTGGTTGAGCGCGTTGGCGACCAGGTTGGTGGCCACCTGCCGCAGCCCGTGGTCGTCGCCGAGCACGGTGGCCGGCTCGAACGTCTCCTCGTCGTCGCTGAGCCCGGAGAGCAGCACCTTGCGCCCGGGCACCCGCGCGTGCGCGTCCCGGATGGTGTCGGCGGCGATCTCCAGCAGGTCGATCCGGCGCAGCTCCCGGGTGCGCTGCTGGTCCAGGCGGGCCAGCATCAGCAGGTCCTCGACGAGCACGCCCATCCGGGCCGCCTCGGCCTCGATCCGGCTCATCGTCTCGTCCAGCATCTCGCCGGGCGGGGCGCCGCCGCGCCGGTACAGCTCGGCGAAGCCGCGGATCGAGGTGAGCGGGGTGCGCAGCTCGTGCGAGGCGTCCGCGACGAACTGCCGGAGCCGCTGCTCGGACGCGGTCCGGGCGCGGGCCTCGCCCTCGATCCGGGCGAGCATCGAGTTGAGCGCCAGGCCGAGCCGGCCGGGCTCGGTGTGCGGGTCGGCGCCGGGCACCCGCTGGGAGAGATCACCGCCGGAGATGTCCGCGGCCGTGTGCTCCATCTCGGTGAGCGGGCGCAGTCCGATCCGGACCACCCAGGCGGCGCCCAGCCCGAGCAACGCCAGGATCAGCAGCATCACGCCGGCGTCGATGGTCAGCAGCTGGTCGGTGGTCTGCCGCACCTCGTCGAGCGAGGAGCCGAACAGGGCGTAGCCGCCGGTCTCGCCGACCGGGATGGCGATCACCCGCCAGTCGGTGCCGTTCGGGCTGGAGATCGTGTACGGCTTCGGGGCCGCGGCCCGCGC
The DNA here is from genome assembly GCF_019704555.1 of Actinoplanes sp. L3-i22. Lineage (NCBI taxonomy): Bacteria > Bacillati > Actinomycetota > Actinomycetes > Micromonosporales > Micromonosporaceae > Actinoplanes > Actinoplanes sp. L3-i22. The sequence goes on along the minus strand of NZ_AP024745.1, from coordinate 3,389,626 downwards.
CGCCAGCTCGGTGAACGGCGGGATGGCCGGGCGGGAGGTGTCGGCCGGGGTGGTGCGCGCCGTGTCCAGGGTGCCGTCGGCCAGATACAGATAGGTGATCTGATCCGGCCCGACCCGGAAGAACCGGTTCCGGGGTACGACGTTGCCCTCCGGCTGCTGCGTCGCGAACCGGGTCATGCCGGTGAGCTGCTGATCGATCCGGTCCTGCAGGTAGTAGCGGATCAGCAGGAAACCGGCGACGTTCGCGGCGACCAGGGCGATCGCGGCGAGGATGCCGACCACCAGGACGAGACGGGACCGAAGCGTCCAGCGACTCCACGGCAATCGGCGCCGGATCACTCTTCTCCGCTGCGGGGCAGTCTCAAGGCGTACCCCACTCCCCGGACGGTGTGGATCAGTGCCGGCTCGGTCTTGTCGATCTTCCGGCGCAGATAGTAGACGTACGACTCGACGATCCGCCCGTCCCCGCCGAAGTCGTACTTCCACACCCGGTCCAGGATCTGGGCCTTGGACACCACTCGACCGGCGTTGATCATCAGGTAGCGGAGCAGGTTGAACTCCGTCGGCGACAGCTCGATCAGACGGCCCGCCCGGCGTACCTCGTGAGCGTCCTCGTCCAATTCCAGGTCGGCGTACCGGAACACCCCGGTGTCCGGTTTCGGTTCCTCCGGCTGGCTGCGCCGCAGGATCGCGCGGATTCGTAGCACGACCTCCTCGAGGCTGAACGGCTTGGTGACGTAGTCGTCGGCACCGGCCGAGAGCCCCAGGATCCGGTCCTCGACCGCGTCACGTGCGGTGAGGAAGAGCACCGGGGTCCGCGACCCGGCGGCGCGCAGCCGCCGGGCGACCTCGAACCCGTCCACGTCCGGCAGCATCACGTCGAGCACGATCAGGTCGGGCTCGAACTCGGCCACCGCCACCAGGGCGGAGTGCCCGGTCTCGGCGACCCGGACGTCGAAGGCGACGAGCCGCAGCGTCTGGCTGAGCAGCGCGGAGATGTTCGGCTCGTCGTCCACGACGAGAACGCGGGTGGCCCGCGCCGACGTGTCACCGACGGTCATGGAGTAACGGGTTTCGGAAAGCACCGCAAAGATTTATCAACGTTTTCTTTGAATCAGCTATGAGACCGCTGTCTTTTACCAGGAGCGGGACACCACGTCACCCTCCGTCAACCCAGAGGTGATCTCAGTGTACTGGTCGCCGCGGAGGCCGATCTCCACCTTCGCCTCGGTGCCGCCCTTCTGCACGGTGGCCGACGTCCCGGAGACGTCGTGCACCGCCGTGCTGGGCACCCGCACCACGTCCGCCTTGCTGCCGGTGGTCACCTTCACCTGCGCGCTCTGCCCGACCAGCAGGTCCTTGGGCGCGTCGACGAAGGAGAGCACCACGCCGAACGTGGTCAGGGTGCCGTCGCTGGTCCCGACCGGGTCGACCACCACCAGGGTGGCGTCGAAGGTCTCGCCCGGCTTGTCGGCCAGGGTGATCACCGCCTTCTGCTTGACCGCCAGGTGATCCGCGTCGGCCTCCGGGAAGGAGGCGGTGATCTGCATGTCGTAGATGTCGGCCAGGGTGATGAACGCCGACCCGGAGCTGACCTGGCTGCCGACCTTGCCGCTGACGGTGAGGATCCGGCCGGCGATCGGCGCGGTGATGGTGGCGCCGTCCAGGGCGTCCTCGGCCTCGTCCAGGGCGACCTCGGCCGAGTTGACCCGCTGCTGCGCGCTGAGGATGGCGTCGGTGCTGCTGTTCTGGCTGCCGCCCTGCTGGCCGCCGCCGCTGCTGGTGCCGCTCCCGGAACACGTGCCGGTGCCGGAGCCCGTACCGGTGCCGGTCTTGCCGCCGCTGGTGGTCTTGGTCGCGGTGGGCTTGGTGGTCGCGGTCTTGGTGGCCGTCGCCGACGGGCTCGCCGTGGCGGTCGCGCTGGGCGACGCCGAGGCGCTCGCGGTCGCGGTCGGCGTGGCGGTCGTCTGCAACCGGTACGCGGCGGCCGCGTTGCACCCGGTGGTCGACGTGGACGTCGTCGAACTCGCGTTCTCCGCCGTGTCGAGCGCGTCCTCGGCGGTGTCCAGCGCGTCCTGCGCGTCGGTGACCGCCTGCTTCGCGTCGGTGTCGTCGACCGTGGCGAGGGCCTGGCCGGCGGTCACCGTCGTACCGGCGCGGACCTTGACCGTCTCGACCGTGCCGTCCACCGCGAACGACAGGCTGCGGGTCTGCGCCGCCGCCAGCGTCCCGGTGGTGGCCACCTCGGTGGTCACCGCGCCCTTGTCCACCGCGACGGTCTCGGCCGCCTTCGACTCCTCGGCGCCGTCCGCCGTCAGCGCACGCACCACGCCATAGGCGAGCAACGCGAGCACGACGACCGCAACGCCGAGCCAGATCCATCGCCGGCGACCGGCCAGTACAACACCCATGGTCAGGGAGTGTGGCCAGTCGTCCTCGCCGCGGGCTCGGTCCTGCCTCGGAGTTCCCTAGGAGCTCCGGGAGCGGCCTCAAAGGCAATTCCTAGGCTGGTCCGACCTTGCGCATAGGAACGCCGGGTTTCCTTTGCCGTCGTGCCCGCCCGAGCAAAAAGGAGGCGGGTCCGTGTCGATGGAGGAGACGCCTGTGCCGGTGAACAAGTCGAAGGTGGCCCGCCGGGCCGCGGCGTGCGCGGCGGTGGCGTTCGTTTCGGTCGCTTTCACCGCGGCGTGCGGCAGCAAGGACGACAGCAGCTCGGCAAGCGGCACGACCGGCCAGAACGGCGGCGGCAACAACGCGGCGTTCACGGCGTACACCGACTGCCTCGCGAAGAACGGCGTCACGATCACGATGCCGTCCGGCGGCACCGGCATGCGTCCCTCCGGCGGTGCCCGGCCCTCCTTCGCCGGGCGGGCCTCCGGTGAGCCCCGGCCCTCCGGCAGCGCCGGAGCCCGTGGCGGCGGCGGCTTCCCCGGTGGCGGCGGCGGCTTCCAGAAGCCGGACAACGTGGACGACGCGACCTGGCAGAAGGCCCAGGAGGCGTGCGCCTCGGTGCGGCCCAGCTTCGGCGGCGGCAACGGCCGGGGCAACGGCGGCGGCGGCGCGAACGCGGCGTACACCGACTGCCTCAAGAAGAACGGCGTGACCGACACCGCGAACCTGAACACGTCGGACGCCACCACCAAGAAGGCGATCGAGACCTGCAAGGTGCTGCAGCCGACAGCCACCGCCACCTCGTAACCCACCACCAGACCACCGTGCCGGCATCGTTCGTCCCCCCGTCGTGACGATGCCGGCACGGTCGTTCTCGTTTCAAAGACCACCGATTTCCGGGTACGGAGGATCCGCCCCGCCCGTCGCCACGATGCGCTCCATCACCTCGCGCGGCAGGCCCGGGTTGCTCGCGGCCGACTCGGCGGTCACCTCGTCGGCCAGCAGTTCCAGCACCCGCGCGACGCTCAGCCGCCCGTCGGCCGCGGCCCGGGCACGGACCCACGGATGCTCGTCCCGGCTCAGCCGGTCGATCAGCTCCGCCGACGCTCCCGGATCCATCGGGACCAGGGCGCGGGCCTCCCAGTCCGGCGAATCGGCGTGCCGGACCAGGTCGGTCCGCGGAAACGCCGGATGCCGCAGCAGCTCGTCCCGTTTGATCGAGCGGCTCTCCAGAAACGCGCGGAGCACCACGTCGCCGGGTGCGTCCGCGGGCAGGCCGCCGAACCGCGGCGCCGCCGCCGGCCCGACCTCCTGCGGCTCCCTGCGCCCGGTGACGGGATGGTCGAGAGTGGCCAGGACGGCGCCCGCCACGTCAGGCAGCGAGTCCGAGATCCACAGGCGGCGCCACACCCGGCGGTCCGGATCGGTGGCCAGCCGCCGGTACGCCTCGGCGGGCATCGGCTCGGACGGCCCCTCCGGCCCGGCCGCGAGCGCGATGCGCACCGTGACGTCCGGATCGTCCACCAGGCGGGCTCGCTGCGCGCCGGAACTGTGCCAGGACCGGGCCAGCTTCGCGCGGATCGCCGGATCGGGGTGGGCGGCGACGGCGGCGAACGACGCGTCGGTCCACCGGTCGCGGCTCGTGATCAGCCAACCGGGGAGCCAGCTCGCCGACCCGGGGTGGTCGAGCACCCGGCGGAAGAGGTCGTCGGGGATTGCCGGGTTCGTCCCCAGGCCGCGCAGGCGGGCCAGGTGCACGTCTTCGACGTTCAGGATTCCTCCACAGGTCGGCGACGGTGACCGACCCTACGCAAGGAAACGCCTGGCCAGGACCCGTCTTTCGGCCGAGTGACCAGGGTGGACGGCGGCGGTAGGCTGGGGACGGCACTCGCCGCCGGCCGCGATCCTCGCCAGCCCGTCGTGGGCCGCGCATCGGTGGCGCGTTCATCGCACCGCAACATCCCGGAAATTTCATCCTGTGCACGACATTGACGTTCTTCTTTCGGTTCGGGGCGTTGCGGGCCAGACTTCCGGCATGTTTCATGCACCTTTAGTGCAGGAAGTTGAGCGCCTGCTGCGTGCCGCCGCGGCCGGTCGGGGTGGTGCGCTCCTGATCTGCGGGGCGCCGGGCTCCGGCCGGAGCACGCTCCTGCGCTCGGCCGCGCGCCACGCCGCCGGCCAGGCGATCCGCGAGGTTCCGGGCCAGGTCGCCGACCGCGCGATCCGCGAGGTTTCGGGCCACGCACCCGACCGGGCGGGTCGTGAGGTTCCGGGGCAGGTCGGTGGGTGGGCGGTGCGCAGTGTTCCGGGCTGGGCCGCCGAGCGTGAGCTGCCGCTCGCCGCGCTGGGCCGGCTCGCCGATTGCGGAAACTTTCAACCCGGCGATCTGGTCACCCTGGGCGATTCCCTGCTTCATTCCTTGCGTACGGCGTCAGCCCACCGCCCGCTGCTCTGCCTCCTGGACGACGCGCACCTGCTCGATGCCCCGTCCCTGCGGGTCATCGCGTATGCCGCCCGTCGCGTGGGTGGCGATCGGATCGCCTTCCTGGCCGCCGGGCCGCCCGGGCTGTCGCTCTTCCCGGCCCGCCATCTCGGGCCGCTGTCCCCGGAGGAGTCCCGCCTCCTGCTGGACGCCCACGCCCCGGACCTCGCCGACGACGTGGCGATCGGGCTGATCGGGCTGTGCGGCGGCAATCCGGCCGCGCTGGTCGATCTGGCCAGGTCGCTCTCGCCGGCCCAGCGCCGTGGATACGCCCAGTTGCCGGACGACCTGCCGCCGGGCAGCCGGCTCCGCCGTCGGTTGCACGCCGAGTTCGCCGCGCTTCCGCCGGCCACCCGCCGACTGTTGTTGCTGGCCGCCGCCGATCCCCCGGCTCCGCTCCCCGACCTGCTCGCCGCCCACGCGGCCACCTCGTTGCCCACCGCGCACGCCACCACTCCAGCGCCCCCGCCGCAAGACCTGCTCGCCACCACCCCGTCGCCCCCGATCCCCGATCCGCTCGCCGCCGCCGACGCCGCCACGCTGCCGTTCGTGCTTCCCGGCCCGCTGCCGTCCGCCGACGACGTGCCTTCCGGCCTCCTGCCGGCCTCCGACGACGGGCTTCCCGGCCTGCTGCCGTCCGCCGACGACGGGCTTCCTGGGCCGCTGCCCGCCGACGACGGGCTGGGTGATCTGCTGGCGGCCGAACAGGCGGGGCTGATCACGGTCGAGGGGGATCATGTCCGCTTCGGATCACCGGTCGCGCGCGTGGTGGCGTACCGCGAAATGCCGGCGATCGCGCGCCGGACAGCGCACCTCGCCCTCGCTGGGGTCTCGGCCGCTCGCGGCCGGCGGCTCGACGCCCTCCTGCACCGCGCGGCCGCCGCGACCAGCGTGGACCTCGCGCTCGCCGCCGAACTCACCGATGCGGCCGCGCAGGCCGCGCCGTCCGGGGCAACAGCGGCTTTCCGGTACGCGGCGCTGCTCACCCCGGATCCCCGCGCCCGGGATTTCGCGCTGCTGCACGCGGCCCGGTCCGCATGGCTGGCCGGCCGCCCGCACGAGGCCACCCAACTCCTGCGCGACACCGGAGCAAGCGCCTGCGAAGCAAGCGAGAGCCTCCCGGGCACGCGCGAAACGCGGGACGACCGAGCACACGAGAGCGGAGCGGGCCAGGCGGGAACGAGTGAGGGCGGAACGCGCGAGGACGGGACACGCCGGTGCGGCGCGGGTGAGGGCAGGGCGGGTGAGGACGGAACACGCGGGTGCGGCCCGGGTGAGGACGGAGCGGGTGAGGGTGGCCGGCGGGCGCGGGTTCGGACGCTGGTCCGGGTGCGGGGGCTCGCCGCCGAGATGCGGCCGGACGACCCCGCCTCCCGCGACATCCTGATGGACGTCGCCGCGAATCTCGCCGACGCCGATCCGGCCGCCGCGCTGGACGCGCTGTCGCTGGCGGGTGAGGCCGCCGGTCTGCCCGGGGAACAGCGTCGATTCGCCGCGCTGGCCCGGCGGGTGGCCGCCGCGCGACGCGGGGACGAGCCGCCCGCCGTCACGATGGCCTACCACCACGTGGCCGGCCTGGCCGCGATCGCCGGCGGGGACGAGCCTGCCGCGTTCGGGCGGTTCCGGCTGGAACTGGCCCTGGCCGGGGACGTGGCCGACCCGATCCCGCTGATCCGGGCGGCCACCGCGGGAATCCTGGTCGGCGACGCGCGGCGGGCGACCGCGACGGCCGGGCGGGCGGCGGTCCTCGCCGGGGCGGCCGGCGCGCACAGTCTGGTGCCGCGGGCGCTCGAGCTGGCGGTGCTGGCCGGGATGGCGACCGGGGACTACGACGCGGCGACGACCGCGGCGCTCGACGGGGTGGCGGTGGCCCGGAGCACCGGGCAGACCGCGCTGGCCGGGACCCATCTGGGGCTGCTCGCGGTGCTCGCGGCGCTGGTCGGCGACCGTGCGGACGGGCAGGCGCGGATCCGGGCCGCGACCGGGACCGATCAGGCGCGGCCGCTGTGTGAGTGGGCGCTCGCCCTGCTCGATCTGGTGGACGGGCGGTCCCGGGTCGCGGCGGAACGGCTGGGCCTGGTGGTGGCCGGGCCGCCCGGGCGCGGGTCGGTGCTGCTGCGGGTCGCGGTGGTGCCGCATCTGCTGGAGGCGGCCGGGCCGGAGCCGGCGCTGAATCCGGTGGCGGCCGCGTTCGACGAGTGGGCCGGGCGGACCGGGCAGGCCGGCTGGCTGGCGCTGCGGGACCGGTGCCGGGCGCTGCGGACCCGGGACGACGAGGCGGCCGAGGCGCACTTCCACGCGGCGCTGCGGCGGGCCGGGGAGGGCGGGTTCCCGCGGGCGCACACCGAGTTGCTGTACGGGCGGTTGCTACGACGCCGCCGGCGGCACGTGGCGGCGCGGGAGCATCTGCGGCGGGCGGCGGAGACGTTCCGGCTGCTGGGCGCGGAGCCGTGGGCGGCGCAAAGCGTCCGGGAGCTGCGCGCCGCCGGCGAGCGCCCCGGCGAGCGGTCCGAGCCGGAGAAGGCGGCGCTCACCGCCCAGCAGGAACGGATCGCGACCCTGGTCGCCGAGGGCGCCACCAACCGGGAGGTGGCCCAGGAGCTGCACCTCAGCACCCGGACCGTGGACCACCACCTGCGGAACGTCTTCGCCCGCCTGGGCGTCCGCTCCCGCACCGAGATGGCCCACCTGCTCGCCGCCCGCTGACCGGGCCGGGACCGGGCCGGAGCCGGGCCTCACGCGGTGTGGGCCAGGTCCAGGTTCGCCCATCGCTCCGACAGCTGCCGCCGCCGGCAGGCCACCAGGTGCCCGGCGAGGATCGCCGGATGCCCGCCCCGGACGCACACGTCCGCCCCGGCGGTCAGCACCCCGGCCACCAGCTCGGCCGGCGCCCACTCGTCGATCAGCACCACCACCCGGCTGGCCCGGGGCAGCACCGCCCGGGCCCGGCTCACGTCCTCGCTCCGTGCCCCGCTGAGCAGCACGATCTCCCCGGGCCGGACGTCGTCGATCGAGCTCGGCGCCCGCATCGTCCACCCGGACGGAAGGTATTGCGCCAGGGCGCCGACCCGGCTCTGCTGGCCGAGGATGGCGACGACCGGATCGGCGGCCGACGCGGGAGTGCCAGTGCCTGCGGTGGTCTCGCGGGTCAGCTGCTCGATCATGGTGGCCATCTCCTCGGTGAGTCCCTCGTGATGACTTCACGATTCGCCCCGGACCTTGAAGCGCCGTGTGCCGTACCTGTGGGTTGGTTGTCAGCGCCCGCCCAGAGGATCACGCCGACTCCCGCACCACCACCCGGACCAGGTCATCCGTGGCCAGAACGGGGGCCGGCCGGCCCCCGACCGCGGCCACGATCGTGTGTGCCAGATGCGCCGCTAGGGTCCCCTGATCGGTGGTCACGGTGGTCAGCGGCGGCACCGCGAGCCGCGCCGCCGGGATGTCGTCGACGCCGATCACCGACAGGCCGGACGGCGCGGCCGGGCCCAGCGAGCGGGCACCGGCCAGCACGGCCAGGGCGACCTCGTCGTTGTACGCGCAGATCCCGGTCACCCCGTCGGCACACCACCCGGCGACGGCCGCGGCGGCCGGCTCGGTGTCGAGCGGAACGGTCCGGACCACCGGCTCGCCGACCGTCCGGACGCCGGCCAGCCGGGGCTCGGCGAAGATCCGCAGGCGCGGGTCATCGGGATACGCGTACCCGAGCCGCCGATGCCCCGTACCGGAAAGGTGTTCCGCCTGTCGGCGGCCGATCAGGCGCTGTGGTACCTCGAGCTCCTGGCCGTGCCGCCCGGCGCGGCCGAGCAGGGCGACGACCAGCGCGACCCCGGCGGCCCGCATCGCCTCGGTCTCGTCGTCGGAGAAGTCGGTGAAGGACAGCACCGCGGCCGGGGTGATCGCCTTCCAGATCTCGGCGATCGGCCGGTCCTCGCGGCTGCCCGGGTGCGCGACGAAGGTCAGGCCCTCCCGGGCGAGCGCGGTGGACAGGTTGCCGAGCAGGTTGCCGACCTCGTTGCCGATCGGCCAGTCCGGCAGCAGGCAGAGCACCACGTCGGAGCGGCCGGTGCGGAGCGCGCGGGCGGCGGCCGACGGCGCGTAGCCGAGCCCGGCGGCGGCTTTCCGGACCCGGTCGCGGGTGGCCGGGGAGATGCTCTGGCCGGGGGTGGCGTTCAGGACGTAGCTGACCGTGGCGCGGGAGACCCCGGCCCGGCGGGCGACATCGGCGCTGGTGATCCGGCGGGGCTCGGGCATGGGGTGACTTTACTACTTACACGTGTCAGCATAGAGGCATGACACTCGATCCGGTTGTCAAGATCGTCCTGCTCACCGCCGCTGTGCCGGTCACCCGCACGCCGCGGGGCAGCTCGGTCCGCGCGAGATCCGACTGTCCTACAGCCCGGCTGGGACGCCCGTCGCGACGAGAGTGACCGGCCCGGGGTCTCGGTGGCGGTGACCAGCGGCAGCCGGATGTGACGTGTGTGGAATGCCACGTCCGGAGTATGGGAGCGTGCCCCCGATGGAGAATTGCTGATCGCTCGCGGTCCGGGCGACACCAGAGCCACCCTGTGACCGGGCGGGGCCGGCCTCGTGAGACAACCGTCCTGTCTCACGAGGCCGCCCGCCCGATGAAAACGAGCGCCGCCCACCCGATGAAAACGAGCGCCGCCCACCCGGTGATAACAAGCGCCGCCCGCCCGATCAGAGCGAGCGCCGCCGCCCGATGAGAACGATCAGCAGGGGGCGTTCCACGCGCTGATCACCGGGTCGACCTCGTGCTCGAAGCCGAGCACCGAGACCGTCGCGGTGTCCAGCTTCAGCAGGCCGCCCGCGCTCGGCGGCAGGCCGATCCAGCGCGCCCCGGTCACCCGCAGGCTGTGCCCGTGCCCGACCAGCGCGACGTCACCACCCACCGCCCGCGCCCGGTCCAGCACCCGGTCCAGCCGGGCCCCGATCTGCTCGGGCGACTCGCCGCCCGGGCAGCCGTCCGCCCAGAGCGACCAGTCCGGCCGGTCGACGCGGATCTGCTTGGTGGTGATCCCCTCGTACTCCCCGTAGTTCCACTCGGCCAGGTCCTCGGTCACCTCGGTGACGGTCAACCCGGCCAGCTCCGCCGTCCGCAGCGCGCGCTTCCGCGGGCTGGCGAGCACCGCCGCGAACTTCCGGCCGCCGAGCCGCTCCCCGGCGCGGCGCGCCTGCGCCTCACCCTCCGCGGTCAGCTCAAGATCCGTGAAAGACGTGTGCCGCCCGTTGGCGCTCCACTCCGTCTGTCCGTGCCGGATCAGCACGATCTCCGTCATCCCACGCCCTCTCGTCGCCGGCCCTCACCCTCGCACCCCGGCTCCGGCCACCACAGGCGATGTGCGCGACCGCACTACCGCACCCCGGCGATGTGCCCCTCCGCACCACCCCACATGCACGATCGCCCGGCCCGACCGGCGCGCAATCCACTCGCCCGGCCCGAAGCACTCGGCCGCACCAACCCGGCGGGCACGATGCGCCTGTCCCGCCGTCCAGGCCCGCGGACCGCGCGGCTCCGGCGCGGTTCCCGACTGCCGTCAGCCGGCGCCGGGATCGGTCGGTGACGGGGTCGGTCGGTGACGGGGTCGGTCCGGTGGCGGGGTCAGTCGGTGGCGGGGCCGATCTCGCCGGGGAGGCGCATCGGGTTGCGGGTCTCCTCGCGGGCCGCCACCGCCGCCATCGCCTCGTGGTACTGCTCGCTGGTCAGCTCGCCCCGGAGCAGCCGCACGATCAGCAGCCCCTCGGTGCTGTCCGCGCGGGACACCGACGACTCGGCGAGCACGTCGACGATCGACATCGGCAGCAGCACCGCCGACACCGGCCCGGGCCCGGTCGACGGACCACTCGACGGACCGCCCCGGCGCGGCGGCCAGAACGTGAGCGCCAAGGCGGCGATCACTCCTGCGATCAGCACGGACAGAAGCATCGCGATCACATCCTCGGCACTCATGGTGCGCCTCCGATACCCACGAAGGCACTGTGTCTATACCTCAACCATGCAAACCGAGAATTCTTGTCCCCCGGACGCCTGACCACCGCCGGGCCGCCACCACTCAAGGCCGCCATTGCCGACGTACGGCGGCAGCCGACGCCCCACGGCCGGCACTCCCACGGGCGGCACCCCCCCACGGCCGGCGCACCGGCGGGAGAGGTCAGCGGGACCGGCGCCGCTCGATGTCCCGCGCCACATCCGGGTCCCAGTCGGTCTTCCAGTCGTCCGCGGTGGGCCGGCTCGACAGGTGCACCTCGGCATCGTCCGGCGCCCAGTCCCCGGCCCGCCGCCCGATCCACCGCCGGGTGTGCGCCACCCCGATGATCAGCAAGGTCACCCCGAGCACCCGCTCCCCGGCGCCCATCAGCAGCCGGGTGTTCAGGTCGAGAGCCGGCGGCTGCAGATAGGAGACGACCAGAAGCAGGCCGAACCCGACGATCCCCCAGTATCCGAGGTGCCCACCGGCCGGCGCCCCGAACTCCAGCCGCGAGGTCTGCACCAGCCACACCACGACGCAGACCAGCAGCCCCAGCAGCGAGCCGAGGGTCAGCGCCAGGGTCACGATGTTCCCCAGGATCAGCAGCGCGGGGATCGCGATCCCCTCGTACGGCCGCGCGGTGGCCCAGTTGAACAGCGGCACCACGGCCGCGGCCGCGACGGCGTAGGCCACCGCGAACCGGATCACCCGCCGGCCGGCGAGCTCCCAGTCCGGTGACGGCGGGGCCGGGTCGTTGTCAGTACTCACGGCCGCAGATTACTCACGGTCGGCAATCCCGGGGGACCGACAACGGGTGACGTCGCTCATCCCGGGCAGCGATGCGTTCCAGGGCGCGCACGTACTGCGGGCCGGAGATCTCCCCGGACAGCAGTTGCGTGGCGAGCACGCCCTCCAGGCTGTCCGGCGCCCGCTCCGGCCCGCGCGGCGCGGGCCGGGCCGCGGCGGCCTGCCGGGCCACCCGCTCGGGCCACGGCCAGCAGAGCAGGACGAGCGCGGCCGCCAGGCCGGTCAGAGCGACAACAACGATCATGTGCGGCACCCCCGTACCCACGACAACGTATTGGCCATCTTCACTGAAGAAGTTGAGCAACGCTCGACCAAAACTTGACACCCTCGCGCTGAGCTGGGCATACGCCTCAGAGCGACGATGCCCGTACCCGCAGATGATGAAAACGGCGGGGTCAGGCCGGCGCTCCCCGGCGGCGGGGTCAGGCCAGAGTCAGGCCGGAGTCAGGCCGGGGTCAGGCCGGGGCCGGGCCGGTGCTCTCCCGGCGGCGGATGCTGATCAGCGGGCCCGGATGCTCACGGCCCGGCTCGCCGCGGAGCACCCCGAGGACCGCCCGGCCCAGCGTCAGCCCGTGCTCGTGGACGTCGGTGCTGAGTGCCGACAGCGGCGGCACGGCCAGCTCGCACAGCGGCGAGTCGTCGCAGGCCAGCAGGCTGACCCGGGCCGGGACGGGCACGCCGGAGCGGATCAGCTCCTGCTCGGCGGCGACCGCCATCACGTCGTTGTCGAAGACGATCGCGGTCGGCGCCGGGGACGACGCCAGCAGCTCCCGCAGGCCGCGGACGCCGCCCTCCGCGCTGTAGTCCCCCTCGACGATCGTGACGGCCACCCCGCGCCGACCGGCCGCCGCCCGGATCGCGCTGGTCCGCTCGGCGGTGTGCAGCAGGTCGGCCGGGCCGCTGACCCGCCCGACCACCCGGTGCCCGAGCGCGCTGAGCGTCTCGATCGCGGTGGTCATCGCCCCGGCGTCGTCGGTCACCACCCTGGCGAACGGCCCCGGGTGCCGGCCGGCCAGGACCGCGGGCAGGCCGAGCCCGGCCACGTGCGCCGGCCGCACGTCGTCGTGGACCAGGTTGACCACCACCACCGCGGCCACCGTCCGGTCGTCCGCCCAGCGGCGGTAGGTGGCCAGCTCGGCCGCCAGGTCCGGCACCACCAGCAGCAGCACCGTCGACCCGGCCGGGGCGAGCGCCTCCTCCATGCCGGCGATCAGCTCCATGAAGAACGGCTCCACCCCGAGCCGGGCGGCGCTGCCGGTCAGCACCAGCCCGATCAGCCCGCCGGCCACCGGGGTCAGCCCTCGGCCGCGAGCGTGTTCGCCGAGCGCAGCACCGCGGGCAGCGCGAACGCCGGGCCATCCGCCCAGTTCGTGGTCACCCGGAAGGTGTGGCTCTCACCCGGAAGCAGGTCGACGAGCGCGTCGTCGACGACCGCCGAGGGATCGATCTTGTCGGGCAGCAGGGCGACGTCGCGCGCGAACGAGGTGGCGGTCACGGTGATGGAGTATCCGCCCTCGACGGGGCTGATGTCCGCGCTGAGCGCCCCCGGGTCGTACGCGAGATCGAAGTCCTCGGCGAACAGACGCGTGGCGCGCAGCCCGTCGAGGTCGGCGACCAGCACCTCCCGGGTCACGTCGCCGGCGGTGCACAGGTCCGCGCCGAGGGCGATCACGCCGGTCGATCGCGGCGGGACGTCCACGGTGATCTCGGCGCCGGCCACCTCCGTACCGTCGAAATCGATCCGGCGGAGCCGGGCCGTGCCGCGCCATGCGGAAGGCGCGTCGTTGACCGCGACCAGGCTGCCCGCCTCGCGATCGAACCGCAGGGTCAGCAGGCGCGGCGCGTAGGCCCGCCGCAGCGCGTACCAGGCCGGTTTGCGCCGCCCGGCGCCGTCGACGACCGCCCACGAGGTGACCGGCCAGCAGTCGTTGAGCTGCCAGAGGATGCTGCCCATGGTCCGCGGCGCGTGGCCGCGCAGGTGCGCGATCGCGTACGCCGTGGCCCGCGCCTGGTTGAGCTGAGCGGCCCAGTGCCAGTCCTCGAAATCCTCGGGCACCCGCAGGTGGCGGGCCATCCCGGCGTTCAGCTTGTCGTTGCCGCCGGCCGCCTTCTGGTGCAGCAGGAAGGCCGGCGACTCCTGGTCGAAGTCCTCCGGCGCGAGCGACTCCCGCAGCGTCGACCAGGTGGCCGGCGCCTGCCAGCCGAACTCGGAGCAGAACCGGGGCAGGAAGTTCGCGTGGTACGTGTAGTCCTCCCGGTTCCACGCCTCCCACTCGTGCCGGGTGCCGTGCCGATCGTCGTTGGGATGCACGTCGGACGGGTCGTGGCCGGGGCTGGACGGGCTGCCGGGGTGGTAGGCGCGGGTCGGGTCGAGCTCCGCGAGCAGCGCCGGGAACAGCTCGTAGTAGTAGCCGGCGCCCCAGGTCAGGTCGTGCAGCGCGGGCTTCCAGTCCCAGTCCTCGTGGCCCCAGATGTTCTCGTTGCCGCCGTTCCACAGCGCGAGCGACGCGTGCGGGGCGAGCCGGCCGACGTTCTCCCGGGCCTCGGCGAGGATCTCCGAGCGGATCGGCTCCTCCTCGGCGTAGGCCGCGCACGCGAGCGGGAAGTCCTGCCAGACCAGGATGCCGCGCTCGTCGCAGACGTCGTAGAAGTCGTCGCTCTCGTAGATGCCGCCGCCCCAGACCCGGAGCAGGTTGGTGTTGGCGTCGATCGCGCGCTCGATCGCGGCCTGGTAGCGGCCCCGGTCGAGCCGGGTGAGCAGGTGGTCCTCGGGGATCCAGTTGAGGCCGCGGATGAAGATCGGCTGCCCGTTGACCAGGAAGGTGAAGGCGCTGCCGATCTCGTCGGGCGTCTCGTCCACGGTGATCGTCCGGAAGCCGACGCGGGCCGCGAACGAATCGAGCGTGTCGGAGTTGTCCCGCAAGATCACGCTGACCTCAGCCAGCGGCTGGTCGCCATAACCGATCGGCCACCACACCGGAGCATCCGGAACCGAAATTTCGGTCATGCCCGAAATTTCCCCCGGCCGCAGCACGATCTGCGAGACGTGATCATCGAGTCGTACCTCGGCGATGAGCTCGGCATCCGCGGCCCGCTCCACGTCGACGTGCACGACGAGCCGACCCGTCCCATCCGGATCCAGCGTGGCCAGCGGCCGCACCGACGCCAGCCGCGCCACCCGCCAGCGCTCCAGCCGCACCGGCTTCCAGATGCCCGCGGTCTGCAGGTCAGGACCCCAATCCCAACCAAAAGAACAAGCCATTTTGCGTACGGCGTTGAACGGGTGCGGATAGGGCCGGGGCCGCTCCCCGATCACCTTCTGCACCTCCTCCGCGTACTCCAGGGCCGGATCGAACCGCACCTCCAGCGGAACCGCCCCGCCCCGCAGCCGCTCCCGCACGTCGAACCGGTAGCTCCGGTGCATGTTCGCGGTCCGGCCCAGCTCGACGCCGCCCAGCGTCACCGTCGCCACCGTGTCCAGCCCGTCGAAGACCAGGTCGACCCGCTCCCCCTCGGCCGCCGGCGACGCGTCGAGCGTGGTCGCGTAGCGCCAGGCCGCCCGGTGGAACCAGACCAGGGCCGCCTCGTTCTCGCCGAGGTACGGGTCCGGGATCAGCTCGGCGTCGAGCAGGTCGGTGTGCACCGTCCCGGGCACGGTCGCCGGCACCGTCTCGGCGGCGATCTCCGCGGGCACCGGGCCACCGGCGGCGCGCACGGTCCAGCCGGTGTGCAGCTCGGTTCTGATCATTGAAGATGGCTCCTGTCGTATCGCCGCCGCAAGCGGGGCAGCTAGCATTCTTAAGCAACTGAACGAAGTCCGTCAACGCTGGTGGGGAGTCGTCGATGGGGCCGGATCTGCTGCACCTGAGCGCCGCCGGGGTGAGCCTGGTGCTGGACTGCCGGGGCCCGGGCCTGCCGTCGGTGGCGCACTGGGGCGCGGCGCTCGACGACGTCTCCGCCGAGCTGCTGGTGGCCGTCGCGCCGCAGCCGATCGGGTTCTCGGTGGACGGCACGGTCCGGCCGTCGCTGCTGCCCGAGCAGTCCTCGGGCTGGCTCGGGAGCCCGGGCCTGGCCGGCCATCGGGACGGCCGGGGCTGGGCGACCGCGTTCGAGGTCACCACCGTGGAGAGCGCTGATGACGCCGTACACCTCGAAGCAGTTGATGCCACCGCGGGCCTGAAGGTCCGCATCGACCTGGAGCTGCAGCCCGCCGGGGTGCTTCGCGGCCGTGCCGCGGTGACCGGAACCGCCCCCGGCACCTTCTGGCTGGAGCATCTCACGCTGTTCCTGCCGGTGCCCGAGCACGCCACCGAGCTGCTCGACTTCACCGGCCACCACCTGCGCGAACGTCAGCCGCAGCGGACCGCGTTCACCCAGGGCCTGCGGGTCCGGGAGAACCGCACCGGCCGCACCGGCTACGACTCGGCCTACCTGCTCTGCGCCGGCACGACCGGTTTCGACAACCGCACCGGCGAGGTCTGGGCGCTGCACACCGCGTTCTCCGGCGGCGCCCGCTCGATCGCCGAGCGCACCTATCACGGCTGGTCCGCGCTCGGCGGCGGGGAATTGCTGCTGCCCGGCGAGATCGGCCTCGCCGAGGGCGAGACCTATCAGACCCCCTGGGTGTACGCCGGGTACAGCGCGACCGGGCTGGACGGCGTCTCGTCCCGCTTCCACCGCTACCTCCGGAGCCGCCCGCACCACCCGGCGACCCCACGCCCGGTCGTGGTCAACACCTGGGAGGCCGTCTACTTCGATCACGATCTTGCCCGGTTGAGCGAGCTGGCGCGCGCCGCCGCCGCGATCGGCGCGGAACGTTTCGTGCTCGACGACGGCTGGTTCGGCTCCCGGCGCGACGACACCTCCGGGCTCGGCGACTGGTTCGTCTCGCCGGCGGTCTGGCCGGACGGGCTCGGCCCGCTCGTCACCGAGGTGCGCGGACTGGGCCTGGAGTTCGGCCTCTGGGTCGAGCCCGAGATGATCAACCCGGACTCCGAGCTGGCCCGCGCCCACCCGGACTGGATCATGTCGACCGGCGCGCGGCTCCCCCGGGAGGCGCGCCACCAGCAGGTCCTGGACCTGGCCAACCCGGCCGCGTTCGACTGCGTGCTCGGTCGCCTGGACGCGCTGCTGACCGCCTACGACATCGCCTACCTGAAGTGGGACCACAACCGGGACCTGGTCGAGGCCGGGCATCCCGGGAGCGGGCGGGCCGGCGTGCACGACCAGACGCTCGCGGTCTACCGGCTGCTCGACGAGCTGCGGGCGCGGCACCCGGGGGTGGAGATCGAGTCGTGCTCGTCCGGGGGCGGGCGGGTCGACCTGGAGATCCTGGAGCGCACCGACCGGGTCTGGGCGTCGGACTGCATCGACGCGCACGAGCGGGTGTCCATCCAGCGGTGGACCAGCCTGCTGATCCCGCTGGAGCTGATCGGGTCGCACGTCGGGGCGCCGGCGTCGCACACGACCCACCGGACGTTGCCGCTGTCGATGCGGGCCGGGGCGGCGATCTTCGGGCACCTGGGGATCGAGTGGGACCTGACGCGGGCCTCGGCCGAGGAAATTTCGGAGATGTCGGATTGGGTGCGCCTCTACAAGTCGCTGCGGCCGCTGCTGCACACCGGGGAGCTGGTCCACGCCGACGTGACCGATCCTGCCTACTCGGTGACCGGGGTGGTCTCGGCGGACAAAACGGACGCGCTGTTCGCGATCATCGCGACCGGGACCAGTGCCGCCTACCCGCCGGGCACCGCCGGCCTGCCCGGCCTGGCGGAGAATCGGACATATCACGTACGGCCGCAGCCTCCGGGTGACGTTGCTGACGGTAACGCCGCGGCGTGGGGTGCTGCGTTACCCTGGTGCACGCCCACGGGGGTACGCCTGACCGGCCGCACACTCGGCACCGTCGGACTCCGGCTCCCGGTGCTCTATCCGGATCGCGTCCTCCTCGTGCGCGTCACGGCGGCGGGCCTCCCGCCGGAGGGCAGCACGCCGGCGGGCCTCCTGCCGGAGGGCAGCACGCCGGCGGCGAACGAGTTCGGGCCCGGCACAGCGGCGGTGGGGGAAGCGTGAGAGAAGCGGTCGGCGTGCCCGCGCCGGCAGGCCGTCCCGGGCGGGGCCGTCGTCCCGGCGCGCGGGAGAGCATCCTCGACGCCATCCGCGCCTCCGAGCCGCTCAGCCGGGTCGAGCTCGCCAAGATCACCGGGTTGACCGAGGCCGCCGTGTCGATGACGGTCCGCCGCCTGCTGGAGGAGGGCCTGGTCGTCGAGACCGGCCGCACCCCGACCGGCGGCAAGCCCCGCACGCTGCTGCAACTCGACCCGACCGCGCGGCTCTCGGTCGGCGTGCACCTCGACGAGGACGCCACCACATACGTGCTGACCGGCCAGACCGGCGGCGTCATCTCCCGGCTGGCCCGGCCGGCCCCGCTCGGCGACGACCAGGACGCGGTGCTGCGGGCGCTGGCCGCCGACATCGACACGCTGCTCGCCGGCTCCGGCGTCGACCCGGCCCGCTGCCTCGGCGTCGGCATCGTCCGGCCCGGCCCGCACAGCGGCGGCCCGGCCGAGGACACCCTCCCGCACCTGCGCGGACTGCGCGGCGACGAGCTGGGCGCCCGGCTCTCCGCGGCGACCGGCTGGCCGGTGCTGGTGGAGAACGACGCGACCGCCGCCGCGGTCGGTGAGTACTGGGTCGCCCGGGTCGGCCCGGACCAGGCGTTCGCCGCGCTCTACATGGGTGGCGGCCTGGGCGCCGGGATCGTGGTCGAGGGCCGCGCGATGCGCGGCAGTCACGGCAGCGCCGGCGAGTTCGGGCACCTCTGCCTGGAGGTCTTCGGCCCGGAGTGCTGGTGCGGCAGCCGCGGCTGCCTGGAGGTGCTGGCCGGCCCGCGCACCGTGGTCACCGCCGCCCGCGACGACCGGGTCGCCGCCAGCGAGGCCGGCCTGGACCTGACCCAGCCGTCGCGCAGCGTCACCGCCGACTTCGGCGCGGTGGCCCGGGCGGCCCGGGCCGGCGCCCCGCACTGCCGGGCCCTGCTGGAGTCCTCGGCGCGCTACGTGGCGGCGGCCGCCGAGTCGGTGGTGAACCTGCTCGACATCGACCTGGTCGTGCTCACCGGGCCGGGGTTCGCGGCGGCCTCGGCCATCTACGGCCCGGCGATCATGCGGCGCCTGGCCCCGGCCGACTCCCGCACCTGGCACCGCGACGTCACGGTGACGGTCTCGCTGGCCGCCGCCACCGCCTCGGCGACCGGCGCGGCCGCCCTGGTCCTCCAGTCCCACCTGCGCGACTGACCGACCTCGCCCCCGACCGGCTCCCGGAGCGGGCGCTGGCTAGGGCCGGTCCTGGGCGCCGGCGCGCAGCCGGTCGCGGGCCTGGGTCAGCACCCGGCGGGTCAGGGTCCGGAAGCCGGGCGCCCGCCGCGCGTCGACCTCGGCCGCCTCCGCCGCGGCGGTGATCGCGGCGTCCGAGAGCGGGCCGCCGACCAGCACGTTCTCCGCGGCCCGGGCGCGCACCGGGCACGGCCCGGCGTTCACCAGCCCGATCGCCGCCGCACCGACCACGCCGCCGGTGACCGTCACCGCGGCCATCGCCGCCGCCCCCGGATAGTTCGAGGTGCGCCGCTCCTCGGCGTACCCGACGCCGGTCCCGGCCGGCAGCACCGGCAGCCGCGCCTCGATGAGCAGCTCCTCGCGCCGCCGCACGGTGCTGAACGGCCCGGTGAAGAACTCCTCGGCCGGCACCGTCCGGCGCCCGCCGGGCCCGGTCAGCACGAGGTGCGCGCCGAGCATCACGGCCAGCGCCGGCCACTCCGCGGCCGGGTTCGCGTAGGCGAGGCTGCCGAGCATCGTCCCCCGGGCCCGGATCGGCGGATGTCCGATGTGGCACACCACCAGCCGGGTCAGCTCGCCCAGCGCGCCGCCGACCGTCGCCGCCTCGAACGCGCTGTGCCGGACCAGCGGGCCCACCCGCAGGACGCCGCCGGACTCGCTGAGCAGGCCCAGCCCGGCCACCGGGTTGATGTCCACCACCCGGCGCGGCGGGCGCGGCCTGGCCCCGGTCGCCTCGACGAGCAGGCTCTGTCCCCCGGCGAGCACCGAGGTCTCGCCGTCCGCCAGCGCCGCCAGCACGTCGTCGACGGTGCCCGCGGCGATGTAGTCGACGCTGCTGGTGGCGATGAATTCGAAGGTCCCGGGCACGACGCGCAGCCTCCACCTGATCCGCCCCTGATCCGACCGGAATCCCGACGGCTACGCGACCGAACCGGCAGGCGGGTCATATTGTCCGGCACCGATCGGTGATTAGCCAGGTGACCACCCCAACGGGTGAGCGCCGGGACGCTGCCACACCGCCGGGCTCCGCCGCGCGGGTACCGGCAAAACCGGGACACCGGGGCCGTCCCGGCCCGAAGCTGGGGTGGATCGGACGGCGGCTCTCCTGGAGGCACGAAAAATGACGGTTCTGCGCGCGCTCATGGCGGTGGCCACCGTGCTGACCTGCACCGCGGCTCCGGCTCAGGCCGCGCCGCCACCGCCCGCGCCGCGCCTGGCCCCGGCCGAGCGCGCGATGCTGCTGGACGCGACCCGCCGCTTCCGGGACGTCCGGGAGGCGGTCCGGGCCGGCTACCTGCCGACCCGGGACTGCGTGCCCGGCATGGGCCTGCACTACGCGAACCCGACCCGCTCCGCCGACCCGCGGATCGACCCGCTGCGCCCGGAGATCCTGCTCTACCTGGCCGGTCCGCACGGCACGGTCCGCCTCGCCGGGCTGGAGTACTACCGCGTCGACACGGACGGTGACCTGCGGACCGACGGCGACCGCCCGGATCTGCTCGGCCACCCGTTCAACGGCCCGATGCTCGGCCACCCGGTCCCGGTCGGCGCCCCGGCCATGCCGGTCCACTACGACCTGCACGTCTGGCTCTACGAGCACAACCCGGCCGGCGAGCTCGCCACCGAGAACCCCCGGGTCGTCTGTCGCTGAGCCGCGCCGCGGGCCGCCGGGTCCGCTTCACTCACCGTCACTGCTTTCGGCGGTACGGCGTGAGCATCCGTCCCGTGGCCGGCCTCTACCATGGATCGATGCCCGATCCCGTGATCGCCGACGAGCAGTTGGCCGCGCTGCTCCGGGACGCCGCCGCCCAGCCCGCCGGCCCGACGGACGTGGCGACGATGCGCCGGGCCGGGCGAGCCCGCGCCGCGACCCGTGCCCCGGGCCCGGCCATGCCCGCCACCGACACCACGATCGGCGGCGTGCCGGTCCGGGTGTACCGGCCGGGCGCCCGGGTCACCGTCGTCTACCTCCATGGCGGCGGCTTCGTCCTCGGCGACCTGGAGACCCACGACGCCCTGGTCCGGCGCTTCGCCGCGGCCACCGACGGCACCGTGGTCGCGGTCGACTACCGCCGGGCCCCGGAGGACCCGTGGCCCGCCGCGGTCGACGACGCGGTCGCCGTCCTCACCGGACTGGCCGGGACCGGCGCCCCGATCGCGGTGGCCGGCGACTCCGCGGGCGGCCTGCTCGCGATCCTGGCCGCGCTGCGGCTGCGCGGCACCGTCCCGCTGCTCGCCCAACTGCTGATCTGCCCGAACACCGACCCGACGCTGCGCTCCCCGAGCGTGACCGGAAAGGGTCAGGGCTGGCTCCTGGACGCGGACACCCTGCGCGAGTGGATCGCGATGTGGCTGCCGGACCCGGCCACCCGGGCCCTTCCGGCGACCAACGCGCTCGTCGCCGACCTGCGTGGACTCCCGCCGGCGCTGATCGTCACCGCGGAGCACGACCCGCTGCGCGACGAGGGGGACGCCTACGCCGCCCGGCTCCGGGACGCCGGGGTCCCGGTGATCCACCGCTGCGAGCCCGGCCTGATCCACAACTTCCCCACCCTGCGGGACGTCTCCCCGGCCTGCGCGGCGGCCGAGTCCCGCTTCCTCGCCGACGCGGCCGCGCTGCTGAGCTAGGCAGGACCGCCGCGCTGCTCGGCCGTACGCCGCAAGCCTTTTGCCGGGGAGAAGCGGACCCGGCGGCCGGGAGCGGCCCGGAGCGGCCGCCGCGCTGACCGGTCAGTGCCGGGCGGCCAGGCCGCGGAGTCGTTCCTGGAACGCGGCGGAGTCGTTGAGGCGCGGGAACGGCTCGTCCGGGACCGGGTGGCCGAGGAAGTCGCAGAGCGGCTTCCAGCCGTCGCCGACCCGGTACTCCAGCAGGCGGTCGGCGGGCACCGTCTCGCGGACGGCCGCGTTGTGCCGGTCGAAGACACCGATCGCGTACGCCCGCTCCCCGAACCGGCCGCCGAACGTGCCGGCCCAGTTCGTCGCGTCGGCCATCTCCCGGAACGCGCCGAGCCCCGGCGGCGTCGGCGCCTGCGCGGCGGCCCAGATGGTGCGCTCGGCGCTCGCGTACCACTCGGCCGGGTCGCGCACGGTCAGGATCACCTTGGCGTCCGGGTACCGCGCGACCAGGTGCTGCCAGAAGAAGACGCCCGGCCAGTCGACCGTCGACCGGTACCCGTCGAGCGCCGCGTCCAGGCAGCTCAGGTCGCCGCCGGCGGCCCGGGTGAACAGCCGGCAGCGCTCGTCGTCGCCCATCAGCGGCAGCATGTGCGCGCAGGGGCCCTCACCGAGTTGATCCAGGGCAGCCTTGAGACTGAGTGTGCCGGTCCGCCCGAATCCTGCTCCGATGACGTTCATACCCCCTTTCATACCCGCACCTTCCGGGTCAAAAAAGTGAAGTTTCAGCGCGGCTCGGCGGCCATCTCCATCAGCCGCCCGAGCACCCGGCCGCCGTCCGCCCGCAGCCCGTCGTGCTGCAGCTCGCCGGTCACCCAGGTGCGCAGGTTGCCGACCGCGGCGGCGGTCCGCAGGGACAGCTCGGCCGGCACGTACATGTCGTCGGCGTAGACCAGGGCGGCCACCGGCACCTCGTTGGCCGCCAGCCGATCCCGGTCGTAGAGCGGCGGCCAGTCGTCCGCCGCGGCGAGCAGGTCGGCGGCGCCGGCGAACGGGCGCAGCGCGGCGATCTCCCGGAACATCCAGGGGTACATCATCTCGCCGGTGAACAGCAGCGGATCGGCGTCGGCGGCGAACTCCGGGCGGTCGCGCAGGGCCCGTTCCGCGGCCCACGCCGACGCCCGGCCGCCCTCGCCGAACGTGCATTCCTGCAGCGCGAACAGCGGCACGTCGGTGAACGCGGTCAGCCGCAGCACCTCGTGCCGGAACGTCGCGGACAACTCCGGCCCGTGCCACGCCTCGTCCAGGATCCAGTGCAGCTGGGCGAGCCCGGTGCTGCCGCCGAACAGGTTCCCGAGCAGGCGCAGCCGGCGCGTGGTCAGCCGGTCCCCGTCCGGCAGGCGCACGTCCGCCGCGTCGAGATGGGTGGCGATCCGGCGGACCAGCCCGGCGTCCGCCGGGAACGCCCGGTAGAAGTCCGCGTTGCGGGCGGCCACCAGCGGATAGGTCAGCGCGTAGAGGTCGTCCGCGACGATGTTCAGCCCCGGCAGCCCGCCGGTGATGTAGCAGGTCCGCAGGGCCTCCGGCGCCACCGACAGGTAGGTGAGCGTGATGAACCCGCCGTAGCTCTGGCCCAGGGTGTCCCAGCGGGCGCCGCCCGCGATCCGGGCCCGCAGGATCTCCGCGTCCGCGACGATGCTGTCGGCCCGGAACAGCCGGAGGTAGGCGGCCAGCGCGGCGTCCGGCATACCGGCGACGGATCGGCCGGTCAGCGGGGTGCTGCGCCCGGTTCCCCGCTGGTCCAGCAGCAGCACCCGGTGGGTCCGCAAGGCGTGCCCGAGCCACCCGTCCCCGGTCAGCGGCCGGGGGCTCTTGCCGCCCGGGCCGCCCTGCAGGAACAGCAGCCAGGGCAGGTCGTCCCCGGTTCGGTCATCGGCGACCACCTCCCGCGCGAACACCTCGATGGTCGCCCCGTCCGGCCGCCGATGGTCCAGCGGCACGGTCACGGTGTGGTCGATGAATCGGATCCCCGGCGTCGCGATCATTCAGTAACGGTAATGACCGTGGTGCCGGTAATGCCCGTGGTGCCGATAGTGCCCGTGGTGGGCCGGACCGGCGTGATAGGCCGGGCCGGGGTGGTAACCGGGGTGGCCGCCGTGGCCGTAGGCGCCGCGCGGGTATCCGCCCTGCCGGGCCAGCTTGCGGTTCACCTCGCGCAGCATGTGGTGCACGAGCGGGTTCCGGCTGTGGTGTGCCCGGCGCTCCAGTTTCGACGCGACCATCGACAGCACCGTGCGTTTGATGAAGCCCACCGCAACTCTCCCTACCTGGCGAAACGTTGCAGTCAACGGTAGCCGGGCCGGTCCAGCGCTCCCTCGTGCGAAGGACCGGCCCGGCGGGTCAGCGGCGGAGTTCGCCGAGACGGCGTTCGGGATTGGGAGCGGCTTCGGCCAATGTCTTGGTGTATTCGTGTTGCGGATTCAGAATGACGTCGTCGGCCGGCCCGCGTTCGACGATCGCGCCTTTGTACATCACCAGGATCTCGTCGGAGAAATGGCGCGCGGTGGCCAGGTCGTGGGTGATGTAGAGGACGCCGAGATCCTCCTCGCGCTGCAGGGTGGCGAGCAGGTTGAGCACGCCCAGCCGGATCGACACGTCCAGCATCGACACCGGCTCGTCGGCGATCAGCACGCCCGGCTCGGGGGCCAGCGCGCGGGCGATGGCGACCCGCTGCCGCTGGCCGCCGGAGAGCTCGTGCGGGCGGCGCCGCGCGACGTTCTCCGCCGGGGTCAGCCGGACCCGTTCGAGCAGTTCGAGAACCCTTTTCCGGACATCCGCGTCGCGCATCTCCGGATGGTGCAGCCGGATCGGCCGGGCCAGATGATGACCGATCGTGTGATAGGGATTCAGGGACGCGAAAGGATCCTGAAAAACCATTTGGACGGTACGGCGATAGGCCGCCAGCCCGGCCCCGCGCCGCGCCACGGGTTCGCCGTCCAGCAGGATCCCACCGCGGGTCGGCCGTTCCAGTTGCAGCAGCAGCTTCGCCACCGTGGACTTGCCGCTACCGCTCTGCCCGACCAGCGCGATCGTCTTCCCGTGGTCGACGGTGAAGCTGACGTCGTCGACGGCGCGCAGCGTGCCGCCCCGCCAGCCGTCCCGCAGCCGGTAGTCCTTGCCCAGTCCGCGCACCTCGAGCGTGGTCATGACGGCTCCACCTCCACCGCGTCCAGGGCCAGCAGCCGGTCGTCCATGGCCCCGCGGACGAACGAGCCGCGGTCGCCGGTCAGGCTCGGGAACGACGCCAGCAGCTGCTTGGTGTAGTCGTGCCGCGGGCTGGTGTAGAGCTCGACGGCGTCGCCCAGCTCGACGATCTCGCCGCCGCGCATCACCGCGATCCGGTCGCTGATCTCCAGCAGCAGCGGCAGGTCGTGGGTGATGAAGATGACCGCGAAGCCCAGCTCGTCGCGCAGCCGGGTGATCTCCCGCAGGATCTCCCGCTGGACCACCACGTCGAGCGCGGTGGTCGGCTCGTCCATGATCATGACCTGCGGTTCCAGGGCCATCGCCATCGCGATGATCACCCGCTGCCGCATGCCGCCGGAGAGCTCGTGCGGGTAGGAGGCGAGCCGCTTCGGGTCCACGCCGACGCGTTCCAGCAGCTCGGCGCAGCGCGCGCGGCGCTCCTTGCGGCCCATCTCCGGCCGGTGGGTGGTGAAAACGTCCTCGAACTGGTCGCGGATCGAGATGACCGGGTTGAGGGAGTTCATCGCACCCTGGAAGACCATCGAGATCTTCTCCCACCGGTTCGCCCGCAGGTCCTCGGCGCCCAGCTCGTTCCAGTCGATGTCAAAACCCTCACGGGAGTGGAAGACCGCCCGTCCGGAAGTGATCATCGCCGGGGGTTTCAGAAGACGAATTATTCCGTACGCCAGGGTGCTCTTGCCGCAGCCGCTCTCGCCCGCCAAGCCCAGCACCTCGCCGCGCTTGAGCTGGAGCGAGACGTTCCGGACCGCGTGCACGACCGGGTTCACCAGGTAGTCGACGCTGAAGTCCTCGATGGTCAGGACCGGTGTGCTCGACGAGGTCACAGCGTGGCCTCCTTCGCCTTGGAGAGCTGCTCGCGCGACATCCGCCAGCCCTTGCGGACCGCCCGGGTCTGGTTGCGCAGCTTCGGGTTGATCACCTCGTCGATCGAGAAGTTGATCAGGGAGAGGGCGGCGCCGAACAGCGCCAGCAGCAGGCCCGGCGGGACGAACCACCACCACGCGCCGAGCCGCAGGGCCAGCCCGTTCTGCGCGTAGTAGAGCATGGTCCCCCAGGTCAGCGAGCCGCTGGCGCCCAGGCCCAGGTAGGAGAGGCCGGCCTCGCCGAGGATGGCGAAGATGACCGCGAGCACCACCTGCGAGGCGAGCAGCGGGATCAGGTTCGGCAGGATCTCCACGGTCAGGATCCGCCAGCGTTTCTCGCCGGCCACCCGGGCCGCCAGCACGTAGTCCCGGCTGCGCAGGCTCAGCGTGTAGCCGCGGAGCACCCGCGCCGAGCCGGCCCAGCCGGTGATCGCCAGCACCAGCGAGACCAGCCAGATGCTCTTGTCCGGGACGTAACTGGAGATCACGATCACCAGCGGCAGGCCCGGGATCACCAGCATGACGTTGGTGAACAGGGAGAAGCCCTCGTCGAGCCAGCCACCGGCGTAGGCGCCGACGACGCCGAAGAACGCCGACAGGACGAGGGTGAGCAGGCCGACGACCGCGCCGACGGTCAGCGAGCCGCGGGTGCCGTGCGCGAGCTGGGCCAGCACGTCCTGGCCGGTCTGCGTGGTGCCGAGCCAGTGATCGGCGCTGGGCGGGGTCAGGCCGATGTCGTTGACCAGGCGCGGATCCTGGGTCAGCAGGGGGCCGAGCAGCCCGAAGAGGACTATCGCGCCGGCGATGATCAGGCCGGCGATCAACTTCTTGTTGCGGGCTAACGTCCGTACCTTAATCGTGTTTTTGGCATTTTCTTCGATGGCTGTCCCGGACAGTTCCGTGGTCATGGTCATGATCGCGGCTCCCCTCAGGCGCGGGCGCGGGTGCGCGGGTCGATGACCGAGTACAGGAGGTCGACCAGCAGGTTCGCGCCGAGCACGGACAGCGTGATGACCAGGAAGATGCCCTGCATGAGGGCGTAGTCGTTGCTGCCGACCGCCTGCAGCAGCGCGGAGCCGATGCCCGGGTAGGAGAAGACCGCCTCGGTGACGATCGAGCCGGCCACCACGAAGCCGAGCGAGATGGCGAAGCCGGAGACCGACGGCAGGATCGCGTTGCGCGCGGCGTACCGCCGCATGATCCGGCCCGGGCGCAGGCCCTTCGCCTCGGCGGTGAGCATGTAGTCGTCGCTCAGCGTGGAGACCATCATGTTGCGCATGCCGAGCATCCAGCCGCCGACGCTGGACAGCACGATGGTGATCGCCGGCAGCGCGCCGTAGTAGAGCACCGAGCCGATGAACGGCCCGTTCCAGCCGGGCGTGACGTTGTAGACGTCGTAACCGCCGTTCAGCGGGAAGACCGGCCAGATGCTGCCGAACGCGAAGAGCAGGATCAGGGCCAGCCAGAAGTACGGGACGGACTGGAACATCGTGGTGACCGGGATGAGATTGTCCAGCCAGGAGCCCCGCTTCCAGCCGGCGACGGTGCCGAGACCGACGCCGGCCAGAAACGAGATGATCGTGGCGAGACCGATGAGGCCGATCGTCCAGGGCAGGGTCTGCTCGATGATCGAGGAGACCCCCGCGGGGAAGAACGTCACCGAGGTGCCGAGATCCCCGTGTGCCAGGTTCCCGAGATAGTCCAGGTACTGATTCCACAGCGACTCGCCGCTGTCGGTACCCAGCATGGCCTCGACCGAGGCCCGCATCTCGGGGGTGACCGGCCCGCGCTGACCCAGCCTCGAGATCAGGATCTCGACCGGGTCGCCGGGCATCAGGCGCGGGACGAAGAAGTTCACCGTCAGCGCCGCCCAGAGGGCGACCAGGTAGAACCCCGACTTGCGAAGCAGGTAGCGCATGGTGGGTTACTTCGCCGGCTGCAGGTTGGTCAGCACGATGCCGTTGTCCCACTGCTTCCACGAGGCGGGCAGGGCGTACTTGTTCTCGTTGGTCGGCCAGCCGGTGGCGTGGCTGGTGTTGAACTCGGTGAGCATCGAGTTGACGTAGATCGGGATGTACGGCATGTCCCGCACGATCTCGGTCTGGATGATCCCGTACTGCGTCTTCTGGATGGCCTCGTCGTTCGTGGCCGCCGCCGCGTCGACCGCCGCGTCCACCTTGGCGTTCTTGTACCGCGCGTAGTTGCCGCTCGGCGGGGCCGCCTCGCCGACCTTCTCGGTGGTCTTGCTGGAGTACTTCAGGTAGGTGGCGTACGGGTTCGGCGACGCGCCCAGGCCGATCGAGTCCAGCGACAGCTGGTACTTGCCCTGCACCTGGTTGTTGTTCCACTCGTTCCAGGACAACTGGGTCGGCTTCAGCTCGATGCCGATCTCCTTGAGCTCCTGGGTCATCGCGTCGTTCAGCGAGATGTAGTCGCTCCAGCCGGTCACCGTCTGGATGGTCAGCGACAGCTTCGCGCCGCCCTTGACGCGGATGCCGTCGGAGCCCTTGACCCAGCCGGCCGCGTCCAGCAGTTGGTTCGCCTTCGCCACGTCCGGGCCGGCCGGGGTGTTCAGGTCGTTCGGGTTGGCGATCCAGGCCTTGTCCCGCTTCGGCGGCAGCATGGTCGGTGAGGCGGTCTCGGCGAAACCGCCACCGGCCAGCTTGTTCAGCTGGTCCCGGTTCAGCGCCCAGTAGATCGCCTGCCGGACGGCCAGGTCGGTCTGCGGGCCCTTGCAGCCCAGGTCGGCGCCGGAGCACGCGAAGATCGACGTGGTCATCGCGGGGGTGTTGACGTACGTCAAATTCTTTTGATTCTTGAGAAGTTGATCCAGACCCGGCAGGAACGCGCTCATCCAGTCGACCTGGCCGGCGGTCAGCGCGGCGCTCGCGGCGTCGGCGGTGGCCAGCGCGATGTAGCGGACGTTCTGGATCTGCGGCTTGCCGGGCTGCCAGTAGCTCGCGTTCTTCTCCATCACGTAGCTCTGCGCGGAGAACGTCTTCAACTTGTACGGGCCGGTGCCGACCGGGTTCGGGTTGATCGTCTTCGCCGGGTCGGAGATCTTGCTCCAGACGTGCTCGGCGATGATCGGCGTGTTCGCGATGACCGCGGCCTCGTCGGTGAACGACGGCTTGGTGAAGGTCAGCACCGCGGTCTTGTCGTCCTTGGCCACCGAGGAGGCCAGGCTGACGCCGGTCGAGTTGAGCGCCTTGTTCTTGCTGATCAGGTCGAACGTGTAGGCCACGTCCTTGGCCGAGAACGGCTGGCCGTCCGACCACGTGACGCCCTCGCGGACGTTGATGGTGAGGACCTTGCCGGCCGTGTCCCAGGCGTAGCCGGTGGCCAGCATCGGGGTCGGCTTCGCCTCGGCGGCGAAGTTGTACCAGTACAGCGGCTCGTAGATGAGGCCGTTGGTGGGCTGCAGGAACGTCGGGGTGAAGGGGTTCCAGTTCTCCACGATCGTGCCGGTCGAGCCGTTGAAGATGGTGATCGAGCTGTTCGCCGCGTTCTTCGGGGCGTCGGTGCCACCGCCGCCGCTGGAACAGCCGGCGACGGCCAGGGTCAGCGCGGCGGTCGCGGCCACCGCGGCCCTCGTCATCGCTCGCGTCGTCGCTCTCGTCATGGTCAACATATGGGGATACCTCGATCGTCGCTACCGGTCCGGCGACACCCGCGCATGCCCAGCCCACCGCGAGGGTCCACCACTGCCGGGGCCATTATTAAGTGGCTTAAGTTTGCAATGTCAAGAGTGGATGTCGGGTCGTCGCTCGGTGCGTCATTTCCCGACACACGTGGAAACGGGGAGGGTCCGGATGGGCAGTTCATCGACGGGGATCACGGTGGTGTGCACCGGGGACAGCGTTACCGACTGTGGGCGGCGGGAGGATCCGGAAGGGCTCGGGGACGGGTATGTGCGGCTGGTGGCGGCGGCCGTCGGGGCCCGGGTGATCAATACCGGGGTGGGTGGGGATCTCTCGTCCGACCTGGCGCTTCGGTGGGCGGAGGACGTGGTGGCGCACTCGCCGGACGTCGTTTCCGTGTTGATCGGGATCAATGACGTCTGGCGGCGGTACGACGGGGGTGGGGTGGTGACCGGGGCCGCGTCGTTCGAGCGGAATCTTCGGGGGATGTTGGAGCCGCTCTCGGCTCGGCTGGTGCTGATCGAGCCGTTCGTGCTGCCGGTGACGGTGGAGCAGGAGCGGTGGGAAGAAGAGGATCTCGGGGCCAAGCGGGGGGTTGTCCGGGGGCTGGCCGCTTCACTGGGGGCGGTGTTCGTGCCGGCTCAGGAGATTTTGGGGGCGGTGGCGCGGGGTGAAGGGGCGGAGCGGCTGGCCGCGGATGGGGTGCATCCGACTGCTCGGGGGCATGAGGTGCTGGCTGGGGCGTGGTTGGAGGCGGTTCCTCGGGAGTGGCTCGGCTAGCGGTTGGCCGGCGCTCGGTCGCCGCCCTGCCGCCGCTCGGTCGCCGGGAGCGCTTCCATGGGCGATGCTTTTGGGGCGATTTGCGTGGAGTAGCGGTGGCTGCACGGCCGACTACTCTCCGTTTGAACTCATCGTGGTCGATACTCGTATCTCAGGGCACCAAACCCGGGGGACGGGAAGAGGAAGACCTGATGAGCGATCGTCCACGTATCGACCTGGACATCCTGCGCAGCATCACCGACCGACTACGCCGCGCTAATGAGGCGGCTCGGAGAATTGCCGGGCCGGAGCGGGTTCTGCCGCCGATGAATGCTGCGGAGTCGGCCGCGCCCCTGGCTCGCCGCATTCGGCGGGCCCAATGAAGTGTTCCCGCGCTCCCGGCCCGGGCGCTCGATTCCCGGCGCTCGGCTCGGATGCTCGTTTCTGCGCTCCCGGCCCGGATGCTCGTTTCCGCGCTCCCGGTTCGGGCGCTCGATTCTCGACGCTCGGCTCGGATGCTCGTTTCTGCGCTCCCGGCTCGGGCGCTCGATTCTCGGCGCTCGGCTCGGATGCTCGTTTCTGGAGTGCTCGGTGAGCCGTTCGGACAGTCCGCTCGCTCTCGCCCGGCTACGCCGGTCGGCGGGCAGGCGGCGGCACGGTGTCACCGGCCTCCGCCGGTCGGCGCGCAACCAACTTCGCAACCAGCTCAGCTCCGCCCACCCCCGGAAGACGCGATGACTCTCTACTTCGACCTGCCGCGCACCACCGCGCTCCCCGCCGACCCGTCACCGTGGCGGAACTACGAACCGTCACCGCGCCTGGTCCACGCGGCCGTCGGCAGCGGCCTGCTGGCCGTCCTGGTCCTGGCCGCCGGCATCTGGTCGCTGATCCTCCGCGACCCGGCCGCCGCACTGGCCTGCGGCGTAGCCGTGCTGGTCCTCGGCCACCTGTTCGGCCTGCTGCTGAACCTGTGGGTCCACCCGCAGAACACCGGCGACCGGATGCGCATCGCCGGGATCGACGACGGCAGCCCCGGCCTCACGTTCGCCTACTCCGGGCGGCTCTACTACTGGTACGCCGGATTCCTCACCCTGCTCACCCTCGCCCAGATCGCCCTGGCCCTCGACACCCCGGTGCTCGCGGCGGGCGCCGTACTCACCGGCGGAGCCCTGCTCGTCGTGCTCCGCCACGCCCCGGGCCGGCTGGCCATCACCCCGGACGGTGTCTACCACCACGGCGTCTGGGCCCAGCAGTTCATCCCGTGGGAAGCCGTCGCCGACATCGTGGCCGGCGAACACGCCCACATCCCGATCATCGCCGTGCCCGCCGTCCCCTCCCCGGAGACCCGGACCCGGCGCTCACTGTTCCGAGCCCCGGAGCAGATGACGATCCAGGTCCCGTGGCTGGCCACCGACCCGGCCCTGATCCTGCAGGCGATGCGCTGGTACCACGCCAACCCGTCCCACCGCTTCGAACTCTCCTACCACATCGCCGTCGACCGAACCCGCCAGCGAGCCTGGCACCTCCACTGACCACCCCCACCCACTGACCAGCCCAATCCACGGCCCACACCAACCCACGGCCCACCCACGCCGGCCGCCGCAACCCAACGCGACCACCGGCGTGGTGCGCCCGCCGGGCCAAACCTCAGCCGCCACCGCCCGCTCCGCACCCGGCCCCGCACGCCTCGCCCCACCACACCCAGCAGCGCGCAGCCTCGCATCGTCGCGCAGCCTCGCACCGCGCTGCCACGCCGCCACTGACAGCGCCGCCACTCGCCGCCGGTGAGCCGCAAGCCGGCGCGAACCCTCCCGGCCCTCCTTGACCAGCGTGGATCAGGGGTGGCGCAGGAGTGCCACCAAGAAGTCCGCCTCCGGTGTGAAGGGCCGCACGTCCCAAGTGCTCAACAACAGGTCCGGCATCAGCCCGGCCGTCGTCACATCGGCCAGGAACTCGTCGAACGGATAGCCCCGGCCCGCGCCGAACCCCACCGCCACCCGGCCGCCCGGCGCCAGGTGAGCCGCGAACCCGCGAAGAATGTCCACCCGGCTGCCCGGCGCCGCGAAGGTCATCACGTTCCCCGCGCAGACGATCGCGTCGAACGGCGGCCCGGGCAGCGACAGCTCCGCCAGATCACCGACCAGCCACTCCGGCCCGGGATGATCCACCACCGCGGCGGCGATCAGCTCCGGATCGAGATCGACCCCGGTCACGTCGTGCCCGAGGGTGGCCAGATGGCCCCCGACCCGCCCCGGACCGCACCCCGCGTCCAGGATCCGCGCCCCGCGCGGGACCAGCGTGTCCACCAGCCGCGCCTCCCCCACCAGGTCCGCCCCGGAGGCGGCCAGGTCCCGGAACCGCTTGATGTACCACTGCGAATGCCCCGGGTCCTCGGCGAGCTTGCGCAGCCACCCGTTCTGTACCGTCACGTGATTCCTCTGTCCGGTGCGCGTCCCCAAAAGATGATCATCCCGCATCAGGCCGCCACGAAGCTCACCTCCGCGGTCCCGGCCGTCCCGGCGACCCGGCCCGGCCCGTCCTGCCAGCCCCAGTAGAGGTTGAGGTGGGAGATCACCTGGTCCGGCGGGGGCGCGCCCCACTCGGTCAGGTCCTCGGTGGTGTGCGCGTCGCTGACCAGCGTCACGTCATAGCCCCGGGTGAACCCGCCGTGGATGGTCGAGCGGATGCACGCGTCCGACTGCGCGCCCGCGACCACCAGCCGCCCGACGCCGCGCTCGGCGAGACGCTCCTCCAGGTCGGTGGCCTCGAAAGAGTCCCCATACGTCTTGTGCACGACCGGCTCACCCGCGCCGCGGGGAAGATCATCCACGAACTCCCACTGCGGGCTGTCGATCGGCAGCTCGTCGGACGAGTGCTGCACCCAGATCACCGGCACGCCCTCGGCGCGCGCCTTGCCGACCAGGGTGGCGATGTTGGCAACCACGGCGTCACGCTGGTGGGCGCCGGCGAGCACACCGTTCTGCACGTCGATGACCAGCAGCGCGGTCGCGGGCCGGCCGGACAGAGTAGTCACGAGAACCTCCGGGACGAGCAGCGGCGAAGTCGGACCAACCCTAAATCGGCCCACCGACATTTTCCGGCCGGGAAGCCGAGCCTGTGGACAACCGCCGGACCAGAAAAGTTATCCACAGGCGGTCAGCACGATCTTGAGATTTCCGGCAACAATCGCCGAGCACGAGGAGCCAAGACCAAGGAAAGGAGGATCAAAACCATGCTTGACGTACGAGTTGGGCTGGCCGACGTGGCACGCCGGGCCGGCGTCTCCCCCGCCACCGCCTCGCGGGTGCTCTCCGGGTCCGGCCCGGCCTCGGCCACCAGCCGAGCGGCGGTGCTCGACGCCGCGGCCGAGCTGGGCTACCAGCCACATCCGGTCGCCCGCCAGCTGGCCCGCCGGAGCGGGACCCGGGTCGTCTTCGCGGTGCGGGACGCCCGCCCGGACATCCTGCGCGATCCGTTCGTCACCCGGGCCACGGCCGCCATGGCCGCGGCCCTCGATCCGTACCAGATCGGGGTCTCCCTGCGCCGAGTCGGCCTGGACTGCGCGGCCGAGCTGGCCGAGCTCGCCTCGGATCGCGGCCTGGCCGCGATGGTCCTCGCCGGGCACGACCGTGAGCTGCTCGCCCACCTGCCGTCCCGGCTGCGCGGGCGCACGGCCACGATCGGCACCGGCGGCGCCGACGTCGACAGCGCGGCGGGCGTCGGCGCGCTGCTCGCCCATCTCCAGGCGCACGGCCGTCGCCGCATCGCCCTGGTCGCGGGCCCGTCATGGCTCGCCGCGTCCGCCCCGCCGGTGGCCGCCTACCGGGAGCTGGCCCGCGCGGCCGGGCAGCCGGTCCGGCTCGTCCGCGGCGACTTCACCAGCGCCCGGGGGCGCGCCGCAGCCCGGTCGATCATGCGGCGCTGGCCGGACACGGACGCGATCGCGGCGGTCAGCGACGCCACCGCGCTCGGCGTCATGCAGGCGCTCGCGGCGGCCGGGATTCGTGTGCCGGACGACGTCGCGGTGACCGGTTTTGACGATGCCCCGCCGGCCGCCGCGGCGCATCCGGCGCTGTCCACGGCCACCCATCCGGTCGAGGAGATCGCGGCCGCCGCCGCGCGGGCCGCGCTGGGCGGGTCCCCGCCGGTCACGCTGTTCCCGAGTAAACCGAGGTTCCGGAGGACTTGCGGTGGAAGCGCTTCCACGCCCTAGCCTGCGGGGCGTGCCTGAGATTCGTCCCTACCGGCCGGCCGATCTGGCCGCCGTCTACGACATCTGTGTCCGCACCGCCGACCTCGGCGGGGACGCCCGGGGGAGGTATTCCACCGACGAGCTGATGGGCGACCTGTTCGCCGGGCCGTATGTGCACCTCGAACCGGACATGGCCTTCGTCGTGGACGACGGCGGCGCCGCGGTGGGGTATGTGGTCGGCACCGCGGACACGGCCACGTTCGTGAAGCGCTACCGCGACGAGTGGATCCCGCTGATCGGCGAGAAGTATCCGGTGCCCCCACCCCCGCCGCGCACCCCCGAGCAGGACATGGTCGCGCTGCACTTCCACCCGGAGCGGATGATCGTCGCCGAGCTGGCGGATCACCCGGCGCATCTGCACATCGACCTGCTGCCGCCGTACCAAAGAAGGGGTTTTGGTCGGCAGTTGATCGATGCCTTCGTGCGGAAGGCCCAGGTCGGGGTGCATCTCGGCATGGTCACCACGAATGTGCGGGCGCGCGCGTTCTACGACCGCGTCGGCTTCACCGAGCTGCCGGTCCCCGACCCGGGGCCGATCACCTATCTGGGGCGGCGAGCCGCCTGACGGCTGCGAGCCGTCCGGCCTACAGCGCGAGCCGCCCGGCAGCCGCGAACCGGGTTAGAGCAGCCGCCGACCGGGCTAGAGCAGCGAGCCGCTGGACGGCTGCGAGTCGTCGGACAGGTGGGCGCCGTCGGCCGGGAGCGGCTCGTCCAGCGGGTGCGGGACGTCGCGCAGGTGCCGGTTGTGGCGCGGCTCGTGCTTGGTCTTGGCGTCGTTGAGGCGGCGCTTCAGGTCGTCGCGCACGTCCATGATCGCCGCGTGCAGGTCGTCCTCGGACGACGTGACGACCAGTTTTTCCCGGCCACCGATGGTGGCTTCCATGGTCACCTTCTGACCGGGCGACTCCCGGTCCTTCACCGAGATGTAAAGCGCGGTGCTGTCGGCGTCAAACGCGGCGAGCCGGGCGTCGAGCGGGGTGAACTGCTCGGCGATCCAGTTGAGGTCGCCCTGGGAGAATCCGGCGCCCACCCGCAGACATTCGTCGACGGTGGCCGGGTTGGCGACTGCGCTCATCGGAACCTCCTGCATCCGGTGAAAATGGGACGCCCCTCCACTACCCAGCCGATCAACCTTGAACCCGGTCCAGGAGCCTAAGTCCGGTTTCGATCACATCTCGCGCGGTCCATTCGAGCGCCGGCGCGAGCACCGAGAACTCGGTCATCGCCCGCCCCGGGACCTCGGTGTCCCGCCAGCCGCCGGCGAACCACACCTTCTCCTCGGCGGCCATCGCGAGCACGGCGTCGTTGAGCCGGGCGGCCGGGAACGGCAGCCAGACGCGGAACTGGTTGGTGTGCGGCGGCTGCGGAAACACCAGCGCGCCGGGCAGTTCGGCGAGCGCGCCGGCCACCGTCCGGGCATGCCGCACGTAGTCCGGGACACGCGGCAGCTCGCGCTCCAGGCCGCTGATCGCGGCCAGCGCCGCCGGCCACTGCTGGAACAGCAGGCCGCCGTAGCGGTGCCGCCAGCTCCGGGCATACGCGACGAAGGCGGTGCTTCCGGTCAGCGCCGCGCCGCTGAGGCCGCCCAGGGTCTTGTAGAACGAGACGTACGTCGTGTCGGCCAGGCCGCTGATCTCCGGCAGACCCCGGTTGAGGTACGGCGTCGACTCCCAGATCCGCGCCCCGTCGAAGTGCACCCGGGCCCCGATCTCGCGCGCCGCCAGGCAGGCGTCCCCGAGCTCCGGCCAGGTCGGCAGCACGAATCCGGCGTCGCGCATCGGCAGCTCGAAGACCACCGTCCCGACCGGCTCGGCCAGTGCCATGATCTCGGTCGCGGTCGGGTTCCGCGGCGCGGCGGTCGGGTGGACCGAGCGCAGCCCGGTCAGGTCGGCGTAGGCGCGGCGCTCGTGCACCTCCTGATGCCCGAGCGGGTGCAGCGCCACCACGGGACGCCCGGTCACCTCGGCGCCGTAGCGGAGCGCGACCTGCTGAGCCATCGTCCCGGTCGGGAAGAACACCGCGTCGTCGGCGCCGAGCAGGCCCGCCACCCGCTCCTCGAGGTCCCGGATCGGCCCGTCGCCGTAGAAGTCCGGCATCAGCTCGGGGGCGGCGGCCTCGCCGAACTCGGCCAGCTTTTCCCGTACGGACATCGGCCGCACCCCGGAGAGCACCCGGTCACTTCCGCGCATCGCGGCGATCCGCCGCGCCCAATCGTCAGCCACCGATGGATGGTCCCAGACTTTTCCGGTTCGCGAATCCCGGGCACTATCTTGTACGATCGTACTTGTACGTTCGTACAAGATGAGGTGTCGCAGTGCCGTACGTCCTTCTCGCTCTCGCCATCGCGTGTGAGCTCCTCGCCACCAGCCTGATGAAAGCCACCGACGGCTTCAGCCGGCTCTGGCCCACCGTGGCTGTCCTCGCCGGTTACGTCATCTCGTTCATCGCCCTGTCCCAGGCCATCAAGGGCGGCATCCAGGTCGGCATCGCCTACGCGATCTGGTCCGCGGTCGGCACCGCGGCGATCATCGTGATCGGCGCGCTCTTCCTCGACGAGCCGGTGACCCTCGCTAAGGTGGGCGGAATCGTCCTCATCATTGCGGGAGTCGTGATGCTGAACCTGACCGGCTCGGAAGCACATTGACCAAGCCCTCCCCCGGCGCGCCCTCCGCGGAGGCTCCGGAGCGCCGGCCCCAGCGTGCCCGGGATCCCGAGGCACGGCGGGCCGCGCTCGCGGTGGCGACCATGGAGGTCATCGCGGAGAACGGCGTCGGGCGGACCACCCACCGGGCGGTCGCGGCCCGCGCCGGGCTTCCGCTCGGCGCCACCACGTACTACTTCCCCACGCTCGACGACCTGATCGCGGCCGGCCTGCGCCACGCCACCGACCAGCTCCGCACCGACCTGGACGAGTGGGCGCAGCGGCTGGCCGCGGCCCCCGACATGCCGGCCGAGCTGACCGACCTGACCAGGGAGTACCTGGCCGACCGCCAGCAGGTGCGGATCGAGTACGAGCTGTGCGTCACCGCGGCCCGGGACGCCGCGCTACGCCCGATCGCGGAGACCTGGATGGACGGCCTGCCGGAGATCCTCGCCCCCGCGGTCGGCTCGGACGCGGCCCGGGACATCTGCGCCCTGCTCGACGGCATCATCCTGCGCGCCCTGGTGATGGAGTCCGACCTGGACGCCCCCGGCCTGACCCGCGCGATCCGCCGCCTGATCCCGGCCGAGGCTCCCTGAGCCCGGCGGTTGAGGCCGCCTGAGCCAGGCGGCCGAGGCGCCTGGCCCGGCGGTCAGGGCCGGCTGATCAGGGCGTGGACGCCGTCGACATACGTCTGACGGTCGATCTCGCCGATCAGGATCCGCTGCAGGATGTAGCCCTGGACCAGCCCGAAGATGGCCGCGCCCACACCGAAGGCATCCGCCTCGGGCGGGAGCTGGCCGGCGGCCTTGGCCCGCTCGGCGGCGCGGACCATCCGCTCGCGGATCCGGGAGTAGACGTCGCGCACCACCGCGGCGATCTCGTCGTCGAAGGTGGCCTCACCCCAGACCTGGACCGCGATCACCACCGTCTGGCCCGCGGTCAGCGTCGTCTCGACCTGCCCGATCACCTCGTCGAGGAACACCGGGAGCGGCGGCATCGGGTCGAGCGCGAGCAGATTGTCGAGAATGCCGGTGACCTCGCCGATCTTGGCGTTGGTGATCGCCATGATCAGCTCGTTCTTGCTCTTGAAGTAGCGGTAGAACGCCCCGACCGAGAGATCGGCCTCCTTGATCACGTCCTGCATCGACGTCTGGTGGAAGCCGTTGCGCACGAAACAGCGCACCGCCGCGTCGACGATCTGCTGGCGGCGGGCGGCGAGGTGGGCTTCCGAGACGCGCGGCACCGGGCCAGCCTACCGCGCAAAACGAACGGTCATTCCGACCGTAGACTGCGACCATGAGCGACCGACCGCCGCTGGCCGAGCAGTTCGACATGCAGCCACACCCGGAAGGCGGCTGGTTCCGGGAGACCTGGCGGTCTCCGATTGCTTTCAAACCTGAGGGGTACGCGGGTGAGCGCGCCACAGCCACAGCGATCTACTTCCTGCTCCACCCGGGCGAGGAATCGGCGTGGCACGTGGTGCGGTCGGACGAGCTGTGGTTCTGGCACTCCGGCGGCCCGTTGACGCTCACCCTCGGCGGCACCGGTGAGCGGCCGGGCGCCGAGCAGCCGCTGCTGCTCGGTCCCGATCTCACCGCCGGCCAGCAGCCGCAACTGCTGGTGCCGGCCGGCTGCTGGCAGGCCGCCGCCCCGGCCGGCGACCAGCCGGTCGTGGTCAGTTGCGTGGTCGCGCCGGGCTTCGAGTACGAGGACTGGCGCCTGCTCTGACCCGGCATGACCGGGCCAGAGCACTCCGAACGGAAACCGGCGGCCCGCGTCGATCGGTGATCCGGGCTGATGGCCGGATCACCGGCGGCCGGATCACCGGCGGCCGCGCTCCGAGCCGGTGGCCGGATCACCGGCGGCCGCGGTCCGGGTCGCCGCCGGTCGCGGTCCGGTGGGTGGGTCAGCGCGCCAGGCGCAGGCGGCCGGCCTGGTAGACGACCGTGCCCGCGTCGTCCAGTTCGAACGTGGCCGCCGGCCAGTCGCCGGTGATCCGCAGCCGCTGCGGGCTGACCAGGTGATACGTCACGGTCCCGGCGACCACCGCCAGGGACGGCACCTGCACCCGGACGACCGGCACGGTGACCGGGCCGCCCTTCACGGTCAGGCCGAGGTGGCGGATCGCCCAGGAGACGAAGATCGGGGAGTCGGCCAGGCGCAGGGTCGCTGCCGGGTCGAACGTGTCGAGCTGCTCGGTGCCCGCGAACGGCAGGTCACCCGCGTCGCCGGCGTGCTCCGCGCGGCAGGTCCAGCCGGACTCGGCGCGCTCCAGCCGCAGCTCCCGCCGCCAGCCGTCGCCCTGGCACGTGACGTGCAGCGACTTCACCTCGGAGGCGGGCGTCAGCTCGGCGTTCCAGCTCAGCGAATACGCCGTCGCGCCGGCGACGATCACCGATCCGCTGGGCCGCGGGCCCTGCGGGAACACGAGCTCGGTACCGACCTTGTCGGTCCGCTGCCAGGCGAGCGGAACGACGGGCAGATCGGCGCGAGGCCGTTCCGCCAGGGCTGATCCCCGTGCGCCGGTCGTGGTCATAGCGCCTCCTTTGCCGCTATCCGGTTCTTTATATTTGCATTGTGCAAACGCTCGCGTCCGCGAATCCACCCCTCCGGGGTGGTCCCGGTACAACCTTCGGTTAACGGACGGCCTCCATCAGGGTCGACCCCCGAGACCCGCCCACGCAAGCGGAACCGACGGCCCGGATCGGGTAGAAGTCCTGCCCACCGTCGGTGTGTCGCACACCATACGACCGCCCGGCAAACCGCCCGCGAGCAGGGGTACCTCCAAGATCATGAGCTGGCTCCGGTCACCGGTCAGTGCTGACCACGGGCCGCGAAGAGATTGAGGACGGCAACTGCCGCACCACAGCAGAGCAGCGTGAGCGCCGCCAGCGACGCCACCACCGCAATCACCGAACGCGACGCCCGCGACGCCACCTCCACCCCCGGCGGGGAGCCCTCTTCCAGGGCCGCCAACGTCACCGCAGGCCCCACCTGCTCGCCACCGGAACCTGACGCCGCCGGCCGATCCCCGGCCGCACCCGACGCCGCCAGCCGATCCCCGGCCGCACCCGACGCCGCCAGCCGATCCCCGGCCGCACCCGACGCCGCCAGCCGATCCCCGGCCGCACCCGGCGCCGCCAGCCGACCCCCGGCCGCACCCGGCGCCGCCAGCCGACCCCCGGCCGCACCCGGCGCCGCCGCCGCTGGCCCTGACCGATCCCCGACCGGGCTCAACGGCGCCACCGCCGGCTGCGGGCGGTCGCCGACCGGGATGGGCACGGTCGGGCGAACGTCCGCAGCGGGCACGGGCCGACCCCGGGGTATCGCGATCAGGTGATGCCGGACCACGGCCGGCGCGGGGCGACCACGCGGGACGGCGATGAGGTGGCGCCGAACCACGGGCGGGTCCGAGGTGGAGATGCCCACGGATCCACCATTAGCAACGCAACGTGCGATCGTCGATGCGGTGCGTGTGCCAACCCGTGGGCGGGGCAATGGCCGTACCCAAGGAAAAGCCAGCAAACCGTGACAGGCGCGGCGGCCTGAAGCCCAGCGCAGAGCGGCGGCCTGGCTGTGAGGCCAGGCCGCCGGCGTGGAGCGGGATTTCTGCGTCGCGGGGTGAGGGGGCGGGTCAGAGAGACTTGAGCATGTCCGCGAAGGATTCGGTGAGGGCGAACGGGTCGGTGACCGTCGCCGGCTCGCGGCGCTCCATCTCGCGGGCCAGTTCCGCGGCGGCGCGCTCGACGCGGCCGCGCAGTGGGCCCTCGACCGAGTTGGCGCCCCAGTCGTCGCTGGCCGCGAAGACCGCGGTCGGGACCGGAGTCGCGCGCAG
Source organism: Actinoplanes sp. L3-i22 (assembly GCF_019704555.1). Lineage (NCBI taxonomy): Bacteria > Bacillati > Actinomycetota > Actinomycetes > Micromonosporales > Micromonosporaceae > Actinoplanes > Actinoplanes sp. L3-i22. The sequence continues at coordinate 3,348,751 of NZ_AP024745.1, read as the reverse complement.
GTAGGCGAACAGCGGCCGCAGCGCGTGCTCCAGCACCAGTGAGTGACGGGCCGTCCCGGCCGTCGCCGCCAGCAGGACCGGCTTGTCGACCAGCGCGTCCTTCTCCAGGACGTCGAAGAACGACTTGAACAGACCGCTGTAACTGGCGCTGAAGACCGGGGTCACCACGATCAGCCCGTCGGCCGCGGCGACCGAGTCCTGCGCCTGCTTCAGCGCGGACTGCGGGAAGCCGGTCAGCATGTGGTCGGTGATCTCGTGGGCTAGGTCGCGGAGCTCGATGACCTGGACCTCGACGGTGACGCCGAGCTGGGCGGCGGCCCGCCCCGCCGCCGCGGACAGCTGGTCCGCGAGCAGGCGGGTGGACGACGGCTGGCTCAGGCCGGCGCTGATCACGACGAGGTTGCGCTGCTTCATGCCTGAACACTCTCTTCGATGAGCTCGGTCGCGACCTGGGTCTCGGCGTTCTTCTTGGCGGCGAGCAGGGACGCGTGGGTCGGCGCGTCCGGCACGTGGGCCGGCTTGAGGGCGGCGAACTCCTTGCGGAGCACCGGGACGACCTCGGAGCCGAGCAGGTCGAGCTGCTCCAGCACGGTCTTCAGCGGCAGGCCGGCGTGGTCCATCAGGAACAGCTGGCGCTGGTAGTCGCCGACGTACTCCCGGAAGCCCAGGGTGCGGTCGATGACCTGCTGCGGGCTGCCGACGGTCAGCGGCGTCTCCCGGGTGAAGTCCTCGAGGGACGGCCCGTGACCGTAGACCGGGGCGTTGTTGAAGTACGGCCGGAAGTCCTTGATCGCGTCCTGGCTGTTCTTACGCATGAACACCTGGCCGCCGAGACCGACGTAGGCCTGGTCGGCGGAGCCGTGGCCGTAGTGCGCGAACCGCTCGCGGTAGAGCTTCACCATCCGCTCGGTGTGCGACGCCGGCCAGAAGATGTGGTTCGCGAAGAAGCCGTCACCGTAGAAGGCGGCCTGCTCGGCGATCTGCGGCGAGCGGATCGAGCCGTGCCAGACGAACGGCGGGACGTCGTCGAGCGGGCGCGGCGTCGAGGTGAACGACTGGAGCGGGGTGCGGAACTTGCCCTCCCAGTCGATGGTGTGCTCGCGCCACAGCTTGTGCAGCAGCGCGTAGTTCTCGATGGCCAGCGGGATGCCGGCCCGGATGTCCTTGCCGAACCAGGGGTAGACCGGGCCGGTGTTGCCACGGCCGAGGGTCAGGTCGACGCGGCCGTCCGCGAGGTGCTGGAGCATCGCGAAGTCCTCGGCGATCTTCACCGGGTCGTTCGTGGTGATCAGCGTGGTCGCGGTGCTGAGCTGCAGCGTCGTGGTCTGCGCGGCGATGTAGGCCAGCGTGGCGGTCGGCGAGGACGAGAAGAACGGCTCGTTGTGGTGCTCACCGAGCGCGAAGACGTCCAGACCCACCTCCTCCGCGTGCTTCGCGATGGTGACGATGTCCTTGATGCGCTCGGCCTCGGTCGGAGTCTTCCCGGTGGTGGGGTCGGTGGTGATGTCGCTGACGCTGAAGATGCCGAACTGCATGACCCGCTCCTGAAACCCTCGGCCGGGGTTCTGACGTCCCGGACTGCCTCGCACAACGTTGTTGACGGGGAAACTATTTCAGATTCAAACAACTTCGGCTGCGGCGCGGGTCACAGGACCGGTACCGGGTTTCGCTCAGGTCGCGCTCGGGCTCTCGCATGCCCGGAATTCTGCCGGACCTCAGGTGACAACCAGGTGACAGCGACTGACACCGGGTTGTCACCCGCCGAGGCGTAGACCAGACCTGTCCGATGCGACCGGGAGGGGACACACCATGCTGGAGCACCCGATGAGCCGACGAAGCCTGATGACCGCGGTCGGGGTGGGCGGCGCCGCCGCCGCACTCTCCGGGGCACCATCCGCCGACGCGGGCGGCCGGACCGGCCCGTTCGCCGACGCGGTGGTGGCCGCCTTCGGCCGGCACCGCCTCGTCGCGGTCGGCGAGGTGCACGGCCAGCAGGAGCACCACGACGCCATGCAGGTCCTGCTCACCGATCCGCGCCTGCCCGAGGTCGTCGACGACATCGTGGTCGAGTTCGGCAACGCGCTCTACCAGCCGACCATCGACCGGTTCGTGGCCGGCCCGGCGGTGGAGAACGACAAGCTGCGCCTGGTCTGGCGCAACACCACGCAGTCACCGGCGGTGAGTCTGGACGCGCCCTGCTACGAGCAGTTCTACCGGACGGTGCGGGCGGTCAACTGGCCGCTCCCGGCGAGCCGGCGGATCCGGGTGCTCCTGGGCGACCCGCCGGTCGACTGGTCCCGGGTCCGGAGCCGGAAGGAGGTCGAGGAGCTCGACCGGGACGGGCACATGGCGTCGGTGATCAAGCGGGAGGTGCTCGCGAAGGGCCGGCGGGCGCTGATCTTCTACGGCAGCAACCACGTGAAGCACGCGCCGCCGGGAGCGATCGGTGGCGGCGGGATCGCCCAGATCGAGCAGCAGACCGGGGAGAGGGCCTACGTGATCCTCGCCGGCGGGCATCCACGGCTGGCGTCGGCAGCGCGGCGGGCCGTCATCCCGGCGGCCGGGACCTGGCTGGCGACCGCCGACTCCGGGGAGTTCGGCTATCTGCCCGGCGAGTGCGGGGTGCCGTTCGGGGCGCTCGCCGACGCTCTGCTCTACCTGGGGCCGATCGGTGAGCAGACGCAGTCCGTGTGGAATCCGGCGATCTATCTCGACCCGGTGTTCTGGGCCGAGCTCCAGCGCCGGAACCATCTGATGGGCGATCACATCGACCTCGACAAGCAGTATCGGCAGCCGCAGTCGGTCGCGTGGCCGGTCTCGTCCTACCCGACCTGCTGAGCCCGACCTGCCCGGCCCACCGAGCCTTGCCTACCCAGCACGAACGTCCCAGCCCGGCCCAGCCGGGTCCGCCACGGCGCGGCACGGCACGGTCCGACCCGACCCGGCGCGGCGCGGCGCGGCGCGGCGCGGCGCGGCACGGCACGGCACGGCACGGCCCGGCACGGCACGGCACGGCGCGGCACGGCACGGCCCGCTGAGCCCGACCGGCCCAGCCCGATCGGCCGCCCGGCCCGCTGACCTCAACCGGCCGGGCCCGGCCTGCGGAGTCCTGGGCCGCTGGGCAAGGCCGGTCAGGTCAGGAAGAACCAGAGGACGGCGGTGAGCCACAGGCCGGCCAGCGCGGTGAAGACCAGGCCGCCGGCCAGCGGCAGGACCCACACACGACCGGCGCCGGGCGCACCGAGGATCAGCATCTTCGCCGCGAAGGCACCGTAGAACAGGCAACCGAGCACGGAATGCGCCAGGACCCGGGGGCTGTCGAAACCGAATCCGAACGCATAGAGGCAGTGGACCGCGACGGGCAGGGAGAGGAGGACGGCGAACCGACCGCTCCAGCGGTGCAGGGCGGGCGTCCAGGAGCGCGACGGCAGGCGGCCGTAGAGGGCGAACGCCGAGACCAGCTGGACAACGGCGAGGACCAGGACGGCGCTGGTCAGGGTCACCTTGATGACGACGGGCTGGCCGAGCGAGCCGAACAGGGAGACGTTCGACGGGTGATGGAGGCGCCCGTAGACGCCGAGGCCGACCGCGACACCGACGCCCACGAACGGAGGGAGCCAGAGCAGCCGGGCCGGCGAGGCCGTGCCGGACGGGGCCACGTCAAAAGCCGGTGCCGGTGTCGGCGTCGACGGCGGTCACGGCGACCGAGGTGCCGTCGATGGTGGTGGTCCGGTTGGCGACGTCCAGTTCCGGGGCGGGGCCGGCCTTCGCGCCCTGGAGGAGGACGCCGACCTGGCGACCGTCCGGGAGGACGATCCAGGAGCCCTTGATCTGCGCGTTGCGGACCTTGGCGGAGGTCCGGTACAGACCGGACGGCTTCGTCACCGTTCGCACCGTGAAGTCGTGGGTCTTGCCGATGACGGTGACCTTGCCGCGGGCGCTGTCCGTGTCGAACGTGCCGACGATCCGGGATCCGTCCTTGCCGGACAGGCTCAGGTCACCGTTCTTGGCGGTGCCCTTCAGCCAGGCCTCGACCTTGTTGCCGTCACAGATGTATGCGATCGCCTGCTGATCGCGGATCGAGATCGCCAGCGTGCCGGCGTCGTCCGCGACGTGCCCGGCCAGGGTGATCCGCACGGGGGCGGGCGCGGTGGTGTTCGCGCCGGTCCGGACCGGCTCGGTGGGTGGCAGGGTCGCGACCTGGCCGGCTTCCCCGGGCGAGGGTGGCGCGCTGGTCACCCCGACCGCCGCGGCGCTCTTCTGGTCGGCGCGCCGATCGGCTGCGGTGGCGATGTTGACCCCGATCAGCGCGGCGGCGACCGCGACGACCACGCCGAGGGTCACCAGCGGCCCCCGGTGCCAGCGCCGCTTTCCGCCGCCGGGTTTAGACAAATTCGACGGTACGGCCGGAGGTGTCGCCCCAGGGCGCAGCGGCGTCTCCCGCGCCCCGGCCGGCGACGAGCTCCAGCCGTGGCCGGCCGCGGCGCCGTAGCCAGACGTGGCGCCGTAGCCAGACCTGGCGGTCGCCTGCCCGAGACCCGGCGACGCGGCCGATTGCCCGGGGCCCGGCAACACGATCGACTGCCCGAGGCCATGCTGTCCGGAACCCGGCTGACCAGGGCCCGGCTGACCAAGGCCCGGCTGACCAACGCCTGGCTGGCCAACGTTCGGCTGGCCGAGGCTCGGTGCTCCGGGCGGGCGGGCGATGGTGGACGGTGCACCGGCGAGCTGGCCGGCCCAGAGGCCCAGGTGGTCGGGTGCGTCCGGGGTGGCTGCCGGTTGCTGCGCGCCCGCGAACGGTTGCTGCGCGCCCGCGAACGGTTGCTGCGCACCAGCGAACGGTGGCTGCGCGCCAGCGAATGCGCCGGCCCAGGGGCCGCTGCCGGCGTCCGCGCCGCGCACGGTGGTCTGCCGGGTGATCTGAGGATCCCGGTCCGCTCCCCCGCTCGCCGCGCCGGCGAGGTCGGATCGGGCCGGCGGGAAGCCGGCCGGGGCTGTGGGCGGAGGCGGGGCGGACGACGACTGGGAGGGTGAGGGGTGAGTGGGGGTGAGGATTTCGGAGGCGACCAGGCTTTGCAGGTAGGTGGCGAGTCGCTGGGCCGTCGGGCGGCGGCTGGCGTCCGGGGTCAGGCAGGACAGGGCCGGGCCGGACAACTCTGGCGGGAGGGCCTCCGGGTCGCCCTGGAGGTCGCCGGTGACCAGCTCGACGAGCAGGACGCCGAGGGAGTACACGTCCGCGGCCGGGGTGGGCGGGGTGCCGTGCCAGATCTCCGGGGCGGTGTAGCCGGGCGTGCCCCCGGCGGCGCCACGGTCGGCGTCCATCAGCAGGGCCGCGACCCCGAAGTCGGTCACCCGGACCTCGGGCGGGTCGGTACCCCGTACGACAAGAAGGTTTTCGGGTTTGAGGTCCAGATGGACGACGCCGCGCGCGTGCGCGGCCGCCAGCGCGTCCGCCACCTGGGCCGCGATCGCCGCGGTCTCGGCCGGGCTCAGCCGGCCGCCGCGGTCGGCGAGGTGGCGGCGCAGATCCGGACCGTCCACGAACTCCATCAGCAGGGCCAGGGTGCCGCCCTCGACGACGAGATCGAGGAAACGCACGACGCCGGGATGGTCGACGGCCCGGAGCGCGGCTTCCTCCCGCAGGAACAGTGCCCGCACCCGCCGGTCACCGGCCAGCTCGGGCCGCATCACCTTGGCCGCGAGCGGAGGGCCACCGGAACGCCGGCTGGCCCGCCGGACGACCGCGATCGCCCCGCGGCCGATCTCCTCGTGCAGCAGGTATTCACGGCCGAGCGCTTCCTGACCGGCCATCCCCGTAACCCTTTCTCGCCTCGATCCTCCGGGCCGGAAGACCGATCCTATTCCCTGGATACCCCCGGTCGCGCGGCTCAGTTCACCCGAGAATCAGCATTCTCCTCGCGGGACGGACATCGCGGCAAACAGTTGTGGCCGATTCCAGAAGATGTCGATCTTCAATGTGTTGACGGATTCCGAGGCGGTCCGGGCCGGGGCCGGCGGCCACGTCGATCGATCGACGCGATGTTGATCGGCGGGCCGCGGGTCACTATGGTGGCCCGATGTCCGGGCGGTGGGGTTGGCTCGACGGACTGCGGGCCGTCGCGGTGCTGCTCGTCCTCTACGCCCACCTGACCCGGTACGTCTTCACCGATCTGCGCGCGGTCACCGGCGAGTGGCTGCACGCCGGACCGGCCGGGGTGATGCTGTTCTTCCTGGTCAGCGGCTACATCATCCCCGCGTCGCTGGAACGGCACGGCGATCTGCGGGCGTTCTGGATCAGCCGGGCGTTGCGGCTCTACCCGATGTACCTGGTCGCGATCGCCGCGGTGGTCGCCCTGGGCGGCTACTCGTCGTCACAGCCGGTGACCGCGGCGGTCGGGCACATGACCATGCTGCCGTTCCTGCTGGATGTACCGCTGGTCACCGCGGTGCTCTGGACGCTCTCCTACGAGATGGCGTTCTATCTGCTGGTCACGTCGCTGTTCACGGTGCGGCTGCACCGGGCGAGCGGGCCGATCGCGGTGCTGCTCGCCGTACTCGGGGTGGCGACCGCCCCGCTCGCCGGGCCGGTCCCCGGGCTGGTCTGGCCGGTCACCGCCGTGATCGTCATCGGTCTCGGCCTTGTCGTCTCTCGCCGGCGGGTCGCGGTCGTCGCGGGTGGGGTGCTTCTCGGCGGGCTGGTGGTGACGCTGCTCGCGATCGGTCAGGATCCGGCGCACGGGTGGGACGGGCTGCTGGTCGTGGCGGTGATGTTCACCGGGACCGCGATCTACCGCGCCGATCGGGGGCAGACCGGCTGGTGGCCGGCGATTCTCGCGATCGTGCTGGTCGGCACGGCACTGCTGGTGAACTGGGTCGCCGAGTTGCATTCGCTGGGCGCGGTGACCCCGACGTACGTGGCCCGGTCGGTGATCACCCTGCTGACGTTCGGCGGGGCGTTCGCGATCGGACGGCTCAGCCGTGAACGTCGTACCCCAGGGTGGTTGTCCTTGATCGGGGTGTGGAGTTATTCGATCTATCTGGTGCACTACGTGCTGATCCAGATCGGTCATCAGTTCCTGGAGTCGGGGCTGCCCGATCCGCTGGTCGCGGCGGGGTATCTGGCCGCGGTGCTCGGCATCTCGTGGCTCACTCACCGGTACGTCGAGGTGCCGACACAACGACTCGGCCGCCGGTTCCGTGCCGGACGGCCTCGGCCGGGACAGGATGGGGTCGAGGAGTCCGCGCGACCGAAGGAGGCGTTGTGGCACGGCTGATCTGTACCGGGATCACGTCCCTGGACGGCTACATCAACGACGAGCAGGGCAATTTCGACTGGAGCGCGCCGGACGAGGAGGTGCACTCGTTCGTCAACGACCTGGAACGGCCGATCGGCACCTATCTTTACGGCCGGCGTCTCTACGAGGTGATGCGCTTCTGGGAGGACGCGCACGACCGGCCGGACGCCACGCCCGCCGTGCTCGACTACGCCCGGGTGTGGCAGGCGGCCGAGAAGATCGTCTACTCCACCTCGCTCGAGCCGGACGCCGCGACGACCGCGCGGACCAGGATCGAGCGCGCCTTCGACCCGAAGATCGTGCAGGCCATGAAGGACACCGCCGACCGCGACCTGAGCGTCGGCGGCCCGCATCTGGCGGCGCACGCGTTCCGCGCCGGCCTGGTCGACGAGGTGCAGCTGTTCATCTCCCCGGTCGCCGTGGGCGGCGGGACCAGGTTCCTGCCGGCGGGCGTACACCTCGACCTCAAGCTCGCCGAACAGCAGCGCTTCGCGAACGGCGTGATCTACCTGCGCTATCAGACCGTCTGAGCCCGAGGCCGGAAAGCGCGAGCCGCCCACGCCGCCGAACCGCTCGCGCCGCCCACGCCACCGAACCGCCCGCGCCGCCCACGCCGCCAAACCGCCCGCGCCGCCCACGCCGCCGAACCGCCCGCGCCGCCGAACCGCCCGCGCCGCCAAGCCACCCGCGCTGCCCGCCAAAGCCCGGCGGCATCACCCGTCCGCGTCGCCAGGACCACCCGAGCCCGAGGCCAGACGGCGTGACCCGCCCGCGCCGCCGGGCTGCCGGGCCGCCGGGCTGCCGGGCCGCCGGGCTGCCGGGCCGCCGGGCTGCCGGGCCGCCGGGCCGTCGGGCCGCCGGGCCGTCGGGCCGCCGGGCCGTCGGGCCGCCGGGCCGTCGGGCTGCCGGGCCGTCGGGCTGCCGGGCCGTCGGGCTGCCGGGCCGTCGGGCTGCCGGGCCGTCGGGCTGCTGGGCCGCCTCGGCTCGGGTCAGCGCAGGAAGCTGTCCAGCCAGTCGAAGGCCTCGTTCTGCATCTCCTCGACGAAGACATGGCCGAGACCGGGCCAGACCTGGGTCAGCAGACGGTCCCGCGCGTGCTGCGCGTTCCAGACCAGACCCATCTTCCGGTACGCCACCTCGCGCCCCGCCGCACTGAACAGCGGATCCAGCTCCCCGTCCAGCACGAACATCGGGCGCGGCGCGGCGATCGTGGCCACGTCCGGGATGTCGAGGAACCGGGACAGGCCCGGATGCAGCATGTAGAACGCGGACTGGCCGCGCAGCGTGTTGTTCCCCGGAACCATCATCTCCTTCATCCCGGTCATCCAGCAGGCCGAGACGGTCGCCGCGATGTGGTCGGAGAGCGCGGCGACCTGCCACGCCCGGTAACCACCCATCGAGAAGCCGACCGCCGCGATCCGGTGCTCGTCCACCTCGGGCAGGCCGGCCAGCATCGCCGCGGCGCGCACGTCCTCCCGGGCCATCAGCCCGGCCGGCGAGGAGCCGAGGTTGTATAGGTTGGACGCGAGAGCCTGTTGACCGTCGTAGGCGAGGCCACCCCGGTCACCCCAGCCGAGCGCGTCGACGGCGAGCACCGCGTAGCCCCGGGCGGCCAGCTGGTCACCGACGAAACGGCCGCTGAAGTACCTGTCGGCCCACGCCCGCGCGGAGGCGAGACGGGTGTCGTCGAACCACGGCTCGATCATCTTCTCCTTGCCGATGTCGAACTTCGCCCCGTGGTCGTGCAGCAGCAACGCGGCGGGGAACGGCCCGGCGCCCTCCGGGACGAGCATGGTCGCCCGGACCCGGCTGTGCCGCGTGACGTCGAAGACCAGCTGCCGCCGGCGAAATCCGTTCCCTGGCTGCTCATCGATGACCTCCACGTTGAAGGGAGTGCGGTCCTCGGGCTGCCAGAGCAGCTCCTCGACCTTGGCGCGGGCCCGGCGCTTCCAGGTGCGGAAGTCCCGCTCGCGGCTTTTCGGCCAGGCGAGCGGGAAGTCGAGCTCATCCCTTAGACGGTCGTGGAAGACCGGCAGGTTGCCATCGATCACGGCCGGACTTTCAAACTCGCCCGCCTCGGACCCTGCAAGGGAGAACCCGGCGGCCTCGGACCCGGCGACGGAGAACCCGGCGGCCTCGGACCCGGTAACGGGGAACCCGGCCGCCGCCGCAACGGACGGGTCGGTCAGGCCGGTGGCCAGGGTCGCCGCGGGAATCGAGATCAGGGAGCGCCGCTTCATAGATTCCTCCTCATCGATTGACTCCCGACCCTAGAAAGCCCTTTCCCGCATGTCAACGACGCGATAGGGGCAGGCCGGGAAAACCATCGACGAGAAGGACCGGCCGGTCAGCGAGAGGCCCTGGCCCGCTCGCTCAGGTAGGAGAGGTGAATCAGGGATTCCGGCCAGAAGTAGGCGGCATCAGCCCAGACCTGGCCGACGACCCGAGTGCCGGCCGCGGCGAAGTGCGGCGCCGCCTCGGCCGGCACCTTCGCGTTCATGAAGGCACGGGCGAACAGGTTGTGCACCGCCGCGTCGCCGGGGAACGGACGGTAGGCCGGGCTGCCCGGCCCCCAGGCCGCGGCCTTGCGGATCTCCTCGATCACGTCCGGGCGACGGATGTGCTTCTGCCCGGCGCCGCCCACCCAGATCTCGATGTGCACCTCCGGGACCAGGCAGGTGATCGCGCTGCCCTCGGGGGCGGTGAACGCCGCCTCGACCGCGAACCGGTGCGCCGTCTGGTCGTCGCCGCCCCACTTGCCACAGAGTTGCTGCAGCATGCTCGCGTGCGCGCGCCAGTGGTAGGGATCGGCCGCGCGGGACCGGTCGAACCGGCGCCAGGCCTCGTCGAGACCGCGCTGCAGGCCCCGGTTGCAGGTGAGCAGCCCGGCCCAGGCGTCCGGGTCGCCCGGATTCCGGGCGGCCACCTCGCCGAGCACGGCCTCGGCCCGGGCCAGCCGCTCGCCGAACTGGCGCGCATGTCCTGCGGAGACGAAGACCGCCGCGCCGCTGCCCCGGGCCTCCCAGGCCCAGACGATCAGCCGGAGGCCGTAGGTCAGCATGGCCAGGTTGTCCGCGGAGTTCTCCTGGACCGCGCGCTCGAGCCAGATCTGGGCGCCCTTCACCTCGGCGACGCGACTCAGGTAGAAGGAACGGGCGCCGGGATCGGTGACGCCGGCCAGGAACGCCCGCACCGCCGGCCAGTCGCCACGACCGGCGGCCTCGCGCAGCGTGAGCGCTCCCGGGTCACCCTGGCACGGGTCGGTGGAGACGCTCAGGAAACGGTTGGCGAGGGCGCGGGCGCCGTCGCCGGCGACCCGGGCGACGGCCCGGTCCAGGGCAGACATCTTCACTTCTGGTCCACTCCACGACGAAACAGGGAAAACGACGAAACAGGGAAATGACAGAACAAGGAAAGACGACGGAACAAGGAAAGGCGCGGCACCCCGAGGGGCGCCGCGCCTGTACATCCTTGATCCTGGGCGGACAAGATCAAGACTTCGGGAGGTGAACGGTTGGTTAACGGCCCTGGAGGGCCTTCACGTTGTCGCCGAAGGTCCAGCTCTTCGAGCCGTCCCAGTTGATCGACCAGGTCATCAGGCCCTTGATCGACGGGACCGAGTTGTACGCCTGGCTGACCAGCGACGGGGCCATGTAACCGCCACCGGCACCGGACTGGGCGGGCAGGCCGGGGACCTGCTTGTCGTACGGAATCCTGATGGTTGTGCCCTGGATCGTCAGCCCGTTGTTGAGGCACTGGGTCTGCACAGTGAAGCCCTGGACGGTGCCGGCCGAGTACGAGTCACCCGAGCACCCGTACATCGAGCCGTTGTAGTACTGCATGTTCAGCCACCACAGCCGGCCGTTGTCCAGGTACTTCTTGATGATCGGCAGGTACGAGCCCCAGATCGAGCCGTAGGTCACGCTGCCACCGGTCACGTACGCCGTCTCCGGCGCCATGGTCAGCCCGAAGTTCGACGGCATCGCCGCGAGCACCCCGTCGATGATCCGGATCAGGTTCGACTGCGACGCGGAGAGCGTGTTGATGCTGCCGCTGCCGGAGAGGCCGGTCTCGATGTCGATGTCGATGCCGTCGAAGTTGTTCGCCTTGAGGATCGGCACGATGGTCGACACGAACCGGTCGGCGACCGTGCTGGAGCTCAGGTCGATGCCGGCCGCCGCGCCGCCGATCGACATCAGGATCGTCGCGCCCTGCGCCTTGGCCGCGCAGATCTCGGCGGCGGTGGGCACCTTGACGCCGGCGTCCATGCCGTTCTCCCACAGCACCGTGCCGTCCGAGCGGATCACCGGGAACGCGGCCATCAGCACGTTGTAGCCGTGCTGGGTGATCCGGGAGTCGTTGATCGGGATCCAGCCGAGGCCGGGGTGCACGCCGTTGGACGCGCCGTCCCAGTTCTCCCAGTAGCCCTGCAGGACCTTGCCGGCCGGGCGGCCCCGGGTGGCACAGCCGGTGGGCGGCGGGGTGCTGGTGGTCGGGGTCGGCGTCGGGGTGGACACCGTCGGCGAGGGCGTGGGCGTCTTGCTGGTGGTGACCGACGGGGTCGGGGTGCCGCCGCCGGTGCAGGCGCCGAGGTCCTTCCACAGGGTCGGGGTCGCGGCCGGGTTCCAGCCGGTGCCGACGTACGCCGTGTGGGTGACCAGCGCCTGGTACAGCTTGGACTGGTAGGTCACCTGCTGGCCGACGGTGTATGTCGGACCCTCGGTCCAGGTCACGGACGAGCAGGCGACGGCGGCCTCACCGGTCGCGGAGAACGCGACGATCGAGCCGAGCGCCACCCCCACCCCGGCGACCAGCGCCAGCAACTGGCGTCGAACTCCCATGGCGACTCCCTCGAACATCGAACGTGACCTGTGCCACCACATCGTGGCTTTCACGTTCACAAATATCAAGGGTTCTTAACAGTCATTTATTCAAGTTTCTTAACAGTCACCGGGAGGCCGACAAATGCCCCGAACGGCTGCAGCGCCTCCTCGGCGGCCGACCAGTCCCTGGCGGTGAAGTCGGTCTGCGGGGACACCGCGATCGACACCGCCTTCCTGCCCAGCGTGCGTTTCCAGACCGCACGGACCCTGCCGTCCTGCACCAGCGTCGACTGGAAGACCCCGTTCCCACCGGGGATGATGCTTTTCAGCTGCGCCGGGGTGGCCATCATCGAGCGGTCCTTGTAGCCCAGCATGTACTCGTCGAAGCCGGGCAGCGCATGCCAGCCACGGACCGGGCCGGCCGCCAGGACGGCCGGGTCGGCCCACATCCCGGTGCCGTCGACGTCGACCGCGGTCAGGCCGGCGGCGGCGATCCCGGCCTTGGCGTCCTTCATCGTGAGCATCGTCCAGCCGGCGAAGTCCTTGGCCGTGGTGGGGCCGTGACTGCGGAAATAGCGGTGCGCCAGGATGCCCAGCGCCTCCTCGCGGGACGGCGTGTTCCGCTCCGACGCCCACTCGTCGAGCAGCACGAACGTCTGCTCGGAGCCCTCGTTCGGGGCGATCGCCGTGACGCCGCGCTGACTCGCGTACCAAAGCAGGTGGTAGCCCAACTGGCCGCTCACCTGGACGCCGCCCTCGTTGAGAGTGGCCACGCAGTCAGATCGCGTCTTCCGGCCGCCGCCCGCCAGGGCGGCGCCGAGGATCTCGGCGGCCTTGTCCGCATCCGCCCCGGAGAGGCCGAGCATCGCGCGGCGCTTCTCCGCGCCGGCCAGCGCGCGGACGCCGGTCAGGTCGAGCATCCAGTGCGCGTCGGCGGACGGGATCAGGTGGACCGTGCCGCGCATCGGCCAGGTGCGGACGACGTCGCGCTCCTCGGTGGCGGCGACGATCTCCGGCAACGTGCGGCCGGGCAACCGGGTGCCGAGCGACCACAGCACGCTGTTCAGGTCCTGCGCCTGCATCGCGCCGAACCAGGTGGTGACCCCTATAACGGATTTTTCCGAGATGTCGCCGAGCAGCAGGCTCGTCATGCGAAGGCTCAGCGCCGTGTCCACGTCCACAGCGCTGAGCCTAGAGAACCCCTACGACAAAATCAGCGACCGCGGGCGGCCCGGTACCTCTTGATCAGCGTGTTCGTCGACGAGTCGGCGTCGTCGGCCGGCGCCTCGGCCGAGGTCAGCTTCGGCGCGACCTGGTTGGCCATCGCCTTGCCGAGCTCCACGCCCCACTGGTCGAACGAGTTGATCTCCCAGATCACGCCCTGGGTGAACGTGATGTGCTCGTAGAGCGCCACCAACTGGCCGAACGTGTTCGGCGTCAGCCCGTCCGCGAGGATCGTCGTGGTCGGGTGGTTGCCCTGCATGACCCGGTGCGGCGCGACCTCGGGCCGGGTGCCCTCGGCCTGGACCTGCTCCAGCGTCTTGCCGAAGGCGAGCGCGCCGGTCTGGGCCAGGAAGTTCGACATCAGCAGGTCGTGCATCTCGCCGATGTCGTGGTTGGGCTTGCTGAAGCCGATGAAGTCGGCCGGGATCAGCTTGGTGCCCTGGTGGATCAGCTGGTAGAAGGCGTGCTGGCCGTTGGTGCCGGGCTCGCCCCAGAAGACCTCGCCGGTCTGGAAGGTGGCCCGCTCGCCGGACAGCCGGACCGACTTGCCGTTGCTCTCCATGGTCAGCTGCTGGAGGTAGGCGGCGAAACGGTGCAGGTACTGCGCGTACGGCAGGACCGCGTGCGACTGGGCGCCGAGGAACGTGTCGTACCAGACGTTGATCAGGCCGAGCAGCGCCGGGACGTTCCGCTCGACCGGGGTGTTCCGGAAGTGCTCGTCGAGCTTGTGGTAGCCGGCGAGCATGTCGGCGAACTGCTCCTTGCCGATCGCGATCAGCACGGAGAGGCCGACCGCGGACGGGAGCGAGTAGCGGCCGCCGACCCAGTCCCAGAAGCCGAACATGTTGTCCGTGTTAATGCCGAAATCAGCAACTTTTTCGGCATTGGTGCTCACCGCGACGAAGTGCTTCGCGACGGCTTCCTGATCGGACAAACCGCGCAGAAGCCATTCACGAGCCTCGCGCGCGTTGGTGAGCGTCTCCTGGGTGGTGAACGTCTTCGACACGATGATGAACAGCGTCGTCGCCGGGTCCAGGTCGCGCGTCTTCTCGTACAGATCGGTCGGGTCGATGTTGGAGACGAACCGCGCCTCGATGTCCCGCTGCGAGTAGTCCTTCAGCGCCTCGTAGGCCATCACCGGACCGAGGTCGGAACCGCCGATGCCGATGTTCACGATCGTCGTGATCCGCTGCCCGGTGTGCCCGACCCACTCGCCCGAGCGCACCTTGTCGGCGAACGCGCCCATCCGGTCGAGGACCCCGTGCACGTCGGCGACCACGTCCTGCCCGTCCACGACCAGGGACGCGTCGCGCGGCAGCCGCAGCGCGGTGTGCAGGACGGCCCGGTCCTCGGTGACGTTGATGTGCTCGCCGGCGAACATCGCGGTGATCCGCTCGCTCAGCTTCGCCCGCCCGGCCAGCGCGAACAGCGCGGTCAGGACCTCGTCGGTGACCAGGTTCTTGCTGTAGTCGATGTACAGGTCGGCGACCTCGGCGGCGTAGCGCTCGCCACGCTGCGGCTCGCTGTCGAACAGGTCGCGCAGGTGGACCGCCGAGAACTTCTCCGCGTGACCCTGGAGCGCCTGCCATTCGGCGCTGTCGGAAACGTGTTCGCTCATCTCTCCCACTCCCGGACCTGGGACTCGCACACTTCGCCCATCGTGGCACGTACCGCTGCCGCACGCGGGCGATCTAGGTCTCATAGGCGGCCCACAGATTGATCACAGGGCCGCCGTAGCACCGCCCACGAGGTTAGTCCCATGACGACGACCATCCGCCAGCGTGTCCCCTTGGTCATGCTCCTGCTGGCAACGGCGGTTCTGTACCTTTGGAACCTCAGCGAGTCCGGCTGGGGCAACAGCTTCTACGCCGCCGCCGCGCAGGCCGGCGCGCAGAGCTGGAAGGCCTGGCTGTTCGGCTCGCTGGACGCCGGGAACGCGATCACCGTGGACAAACCGCCCGCCGCGATGTGGGTGATGGGCCTGTCCGCGCGCATCTTCGGAGTGAACAGCTGGTCGATCCTGGCGCCGCAGGCGCTGATGGGCGTGGCCAGCGTGTGGCTGCTCTACCTGGCGGTCAAGCGCTGGTTCGGGCCGGCCGCCGGGCTGCTCGCCGGGGCGGCGCTGGCCCTCACCCCGGTCGCGGTGCTGATGTTCCGCTACGACAACCCGGACGCGCTGCTCGTGCTGCTGATGACGGCGGCGGCGTACACCACGGTCCGGGCCACCGAGCAGGCCAGCGCGAAGTGGCTGGCCCTGACCGGGGTGCTGCTCGGGTTCGGCTTCCTGACCAAGATGATGCAGGCGTTCCTGGTGCTGCCGGCGATGGCGCTGGTCTACCTGGTCGCCGCGCCGACCACGATCGGCAGGCGGATCAGGCACCTGCTGCTGGCCGGGCTGGCCCTGGTCGTCTCGGCCGGCTGGTTCATCGCGCTGGTGTCGCTCTGGCCGGCGTCGTCCCGGCCCTACATCGCCGGGTCGACCAACAACACGCTGTGGGAACTCGCGCTCGGCTACAACGGCCTCGGCCGGATCCTCGGCGGCTCCGGCAACGGTGGCGGGGGCGGCGGAGGCGGGGGTAACGTCGGCTTCGGCGGAGCCACCGGCATCGGGCGGCTCTTCGGCACGTCGATGGGCACGGAGATCTCCTGGCTGCTGCCGGCCGCGCTGATCGCCCTAGTCGCGGTGCTCGCGGTGACCTGGACAGCGCCGCGGACCGACCGGGCACGCGCCGGGATGCTGCTCTGGGGCGGGTGGCTGCTGGTCACCGGGGTGACGTTCTCGTACATGAGCGGCACGATCCATCCGTACTACACGATCGCCCTGGCTCCGTCGATCGCGGCGCTGGTCGGGATCGGGGCCCGCGTGCTCTGGCTCTACCGCGCGCAGATGTGGGCCCGGATCGTGCTCGCCGCGATGATCCTCGCGACCGCGGGGTGGGGTTGGGTCCTCCTGGGCCGTACCGAATGGATGCCGGCGATCCGGTGGGCCGCGCTCGCCGCCGGGATCATCGCCTCGATCGCGTTGATCGCCCCCGCGGCGCAGCTGCGACGACTCGCGGTGATCGGCATCGTCGCCGGCGTGCTGTCGGCCGGGCTGGGCAGCGCGGCTTACGCGACCGCCACGGTCGGGGTCGCCCATACGGGCTCCATTCCCACCTCCGGGCCGTCCGGAACGTCCGGCATGGGCGGTGGTCCAGGCGGCGGCGGATTTTCCCGTACGGGCGGAGCCGGCGCCCCGCCGTCCTCGTCATCGTCCTCGTCCTCGACCTCGACGCAGCCCTCCACCTCGGCCTCCGGCGATTCGTCCACCAGTGACTCGTCCACCACCGGCTCGTCCGCCGGTGGCGCGCCGACCGGCGGCGGGATGGGCGGCGGCCGCGGGGGTGGCAGCAGCAGCAACAGCGAGCTGACCGCCCTGCTCAAGGCCAGCACGAACAAGTGGTCCGCGGCGGTCAGCGGCGCCACCTCGGCCGCCGACCTGGAGCTCGCCTCCGGCACCTCGGTGATCGCCCTGGGCGGCTGGAACGGCAGCGACCCCTCCCCCACGCTGGCGCAGTTCCAGGCCTACGTGGCGTCCGGGCAGATCCACTACTTCATCTCCGGCGGCGGGATGGGCGGCGGTGGCCAGGGCGGCGGCACCTCGGACTCCGCGCAGATCGCCACCTGGGTCGCCGCGAACTACACGGCCACCACGGTCGGCGGGTCCACGATCTACGACCTGACCGCCACCAAGTAGGACGTTCCTCCTCGCACAGCGGGCCCCGCGACTCCCCCGGTCGCGGGGCCCGCTTTTACACTTTCCCGGTGATCATGAACCTCAATGCCGCGCTGGACCGGAACCGCCGGCTGCTTCTGATCACGATGGCCCTGGTGGCCGCGACGGCCGACGTCGCCCGGCTGCGCGGCTTCGACCCGGACCACCTCGCCGTCGTGCTGGCCGTGCCGGTCGGCCTGGCAATCGTGCTCTGGCTGGTCATCATCTTCGGCGACCGGCGCCGCGAGCCGTCGTTCCTGGTGATCGAGGCCGATCACGCGTTCCGGACCCGGCCGAGCGGCACGCTCGCGGTCGTCGGCGTGGGCCACCTCGCCACGCTCGGGCTGCTCCTGCTCTACCCGCCGGACTTCGCGCACGGCAGCTTCCAGGACCGGTTCCTGCTCCCGACGGTCGCCGCCGGCTTCCTCCTCTACTGGCGGACGCTCTGGTCCGGGGACGGCATCACCCTCACCCCGGCCGGCGTGCACGCCGACAAGGCCCGCGGCACGGTGACCTTTCCCTGGGAAGCGCTCGACCAGGCGAAGCCACCCGTGGTCGAGAGCAACGAACTGGAGATCGCGTACCGCCGGCCCGAACTGGTCAAAGCGACCGGCCTGCTGGTCTTTCGCGAGTGGCTGACGATCGGCAGCGTCCCGTTGCCGACGATCGCCGCCGCCCTGCGGCACTACCTGGCCCATCCCGAGGACCGGGCCGGCATCGGCACCACGGCCGGACACGAGCGGCTGTTCCGGGCGATCGCCGACGAGCCCCCGCTGCCGCCGCCGGGTGACGACGACGAGGACGACGACGAGGAGGTCAAGCCCTGGACCCGGGCCCGGCTCGCGAAGCGGCTGACCGTCGTGGCGCTCGCGCTCGTCGCCTTCTGCGCGGCCGGCGCCTGGGTCGAGAACGCCGCCGGGGACGAGTCGGCGTCCAACTTCGCCTTCCGCATCGTCGGGGGCGCCGTCGCGGCCACGATCGTCGGTCACGGCCTCCGGGTGATCAAGGAGTACCGCCGGGATCGGAAGCGCTGATCTCCCCTATCATCCGCCGATGATCTCGAGGTTGTCGGCGGCGGCCCATCGACGGTGCATGCCGCTCCTGCTCATCGCGGCGGTGGTGGTGGCGCTGATCGTGATCGCGGTCGCGCTCGGCGTGCCACCGGAGCCCGCCGCCGTCGTACTGATCGCCCTCAGTATTTTGTCGTTGATCTTGGGTCTTCTCGTCGCGGTTTCCGTGCTGCGGCCGGGGCAGGCCCGCCCGGCGTTCGTCACCGACGAGCCGAGCCGGACGCTGCGGACCCCGCGGGCCGGCACGTTGCCGCTGCTCAACATCGCCATGCTGGGCATTCTCGGGTTCGTGTTGATCGTCCCGGACACCGAGACCGACATCCTCCCGATGACGTGGTCGCTCGGCGCGTTCATCGTCGTGTTCCTCGGGCTCTGTGCCCGCGCGACGCTGACCGGAATCGGTCTCACGATCAGCTCGGAGGGGCTGCGGGCGGACAAGTTCGCCGGCACGGTCACGGTGCCGTGGGCGGCGATCGATCCCGGTCAGATCTGGAGCGGGCCGTTCGAGGTGCACCTGCGCTACCGCGCGCCGGAGCTGATCAGAACCAGCGGTTGGGTGGTCAACCCGGGCAAGCTGCGGGTGGACGGGGTGGTGCCCGAGTTCGCCGCCGCGACGCTCCGGCACTACGCCGCCGAATCGGACCAGCGGGAGCTGATCGGCACGCCGGCCGGGCAGCTGCACCCGAGCTCGAAGGTCGGCCCGGCGCCCACGGCCACCTCGCCGCGGGGAGCGATCGTGACGGTGCTCGTGCTGGCCGTGCTGATCGGGGCCGGCGCGGTCGCCGGAGACCTCCGGGTGGGCGCCGCCTACGGCAACGCCTCGGTCGCCGGGATCGTCGCGCACGTCGTGACGGTGGCGTTCGTGCTGCTCGCGCTGCGGTTCGTGCGCGGCTCGATGCTGCTGTTGCGGCGGCGGGCGTGAAATTGTCGTACCCCTCTTCTAGGTTTTCGCGCATGGTTACCGCGGCTTACTCGTACCTCGGTTCGTCGACTCTGGACGACGGGCTGACCTTGCAGACCTCTGGCGGCCCCACCGCCCATCCCCGCTTCTTCACCGGCTTCCTGACCTCGCCCGGCGCCGCGGCGACCGGCCTGCTGGCCGTGGCCGAGGTCGCCCGGACGCGATATTTCCGCCCGCTTCCCCCGGCCAGCCTCGACCCGGTGGTCACCGCCGGCTCGGACCGGCTGCGCTTCGAGTCGTTCTCCGGCTGCTGCGGCGTCTACGCCCGGCTCGACGTGCTCCCCGGCGGGCTGGACGGCGAGATCGTCGCCCACGGCACCACGAACGTGGACGTCAACCTGCCGTTGCAGCGGGCGCTGACCCGGGTCGGCCGGTCCGATCCGATGCACGTCGCGGTCGGCCCCGACGACCTGACGGTGACCACGTTCGACGGCCCGCTGGTCGAGCGGAAGGTGCCGCTGCCGTCGCGCTGGCTGCGCGGCTTCGCCGAGGCCCAGGTGCTGACCGCGCGCTTCGACCCGCGCGCCGAGATCGGGGTCGCCGACGCCCGCGCGCTGTTCAACCGGCTGCCGGCCACCGACAAGTCGGTCCTGTGGGCGATTCCGGCCGGTCGTTCGCTGCGCTTCACCTCCCGGCCCGCGCCGGGCGCGGTCTGCCTGCCGGGCGCCGGCCGCCTGGCCGCTTTGAAACCCTTCCTTCGGTACGCGACGGGCCTGCGCGTCTACGGCCCCGCCGTCGCCGCGGGCAGCCAGCCGGTGGCCAGCACGTGGGAGCTGAACATGCCCACCCTGCGGCTGTCGCTGACGCTGTCCCCGGAGCCGTACCGGGGGTTCTCCGGCGAGGGCGCGGTCCTCGAGTCGCTCGCCACCGACGAGGTGGCCGACGACGCCGACCTGGTCAGCGCCCTGCTCTCGTGGGACCCGACGATCGACGTGGACTCGCTGGCCACCGCCTCCGGGCTGGACTCCGCCCGGGTCCGCGACGCGCTGACCCAGCTCGGCACGGCCGGCCGGGTGGGCTACGACGTGGCCGAGGCGGGGTATTTCCACCGGACGTTGCCGTACACGGCGGACGCCGTCGAGAAGATGAACCCCCGCCTGGCCGGTGCCCGCGCGCTGATCACGGCCGGTGGCGTGACCGTCGGCGAGGACGTGTCGGTGGTGGCGAGCGGCGACGAGACGTACCACGTCCGCCACGAGTCGCAGTCCTGCACCTGCCCGTGGTGGGCGAAACACCGCGGCGGGCGCGGCCCCTGCAAGCACGTCCTCGCGGTCCGGATGGCCCGGGCCGGCGAGACCGCCGAGACGATCGCGAAGGCCGAGGCCACGGCATGACCACCCCACTCACCTGGATCGGCCTGGAGCGCCGCGCCAACCGCGACGACCTGGCCGGCATCATCATGCTGCTGGCCGCCGCGACCGAGGAGGAGCGTCTCGCGCTGGCCAAGGAGGTCGAGGCCGGCATCAAGAAGCTGGACCGGGACACCTGGTGGCGCGGTGACAGCAATCCGACCCAGGGGCTGGCGCTGGCGGTGATCGGCACCATGCCGACCGCCGCGCGGGCCGCCACCCTGCTGCTGCGCGGCAACATGCGGTTCTGGGGCCGGGTCGGGCCGCAACGGTTCCTGCAGGTCGCCCGCCTCCGTGAGGTGCCGTGGCTGGGCGAGCTCGGTCAGCGACTGGCCCAGCGGCTCCCGATCCGCGACGCCTGGAACGGCGAATGGGAGATGATCACCGCGCTGCTCCGGGCCGCCGGCGCCGAGCCGCCGGTGACCGAGGCCGTGGTCCGGGCCTGGGTCCGCGAGCTGCTGCAGCCCCGCCGCGACGGCCGGCTGCCACCGCTGGTCATCCGGCTCCGCGACCACCCGTTCCTGCACCTGCTGCTGCCCGGCGTGTTCGAGATCGACGGCATCGGCGCCGACCTGGCCGGCGGCCAGTGGAACGCGACGACCAACGAGTGGGACAACACCCCGCCCATCTCCGGCGTCGTCGCGGCCCTGGTCGCCGAGGGCACGCTGGAACGCAAGACCGTCCTGGATCTGACCGTCGACCGGCTGCTGCGCGGCGGCAAGCCGCACGACCTGCGCGCGTTCACGCTGATGCACGACCTGCTGGAGCCGACCCTGGACGAGCTGGCCGGCCACGCGCTGGACTACGCGCGCCTGCTGCCGGAAGCCCCCGGCACCGTCGCCGGCCTCGCGCAGAAGGCGCTCCGCACGGTCGACGACGCCGGCCGCCTGGAGCTGGAAACCCTGCTCGACACCAGCGGCCCGACCCTGGTCCGCAAGGAGAAGACCCTGGTCAAAGCACAGCTGACCTGGCTGGAGAAGGTCGCCCGCCGGGACCCGGACCGGGCCGGCGAGGTGCTGGAGACGGTCGCCGCCGCCTTCGGCCACCCCGGGCTGGACGTCCAGGAACGGGCGCTGACCCTGATCGGCAAGCAGATCGGCCGCCTCGACGCGGCGACCGTGGCCCGCCTCGGCGACGCGGCCGTGGTCCTCGCCGGTGACCTGCCGGCCCGGGCCGCCGAGCTGTTCGGCACCACCGCCGCCACCGAGCCGGCCGAGCTGCCCGAGCTGCCGCCGGCCGCCCCACCCGCCGCGATGCCCCCGCCGATCACGAGCGCGGCCGAGCTGGCCGAGGAGCTGACCGTGCTCCGCCACGACCAGACCGCGGTCGGCTTCGAGCGGGTGCTGGCCGGGCTGGTCACGCTGTTCACCACCGAGGGGCCGGCGGCGCTGGGCACCGCGCTCCAGCCGGTGCTCGACCGCTACCCGGGCGACTTCACCGAGAACACCTGGAACCGCAGCTCCCCGCTGATGCACCTGGGCACCGCGATCCGCTCGGCGATCGACCCGGCCGCGCGCACCCTGCGGCAGTGGATGGTCGACGCGGTCCGCACCGCCTGGCAGAACGGCCGCCGCGGCGGCGAGGGCTCGATGCTGGCCGCAACCCCGGACGGGGTGCTGGCGCTGCGGGTCGCCGAGGCCGGGCTGCAGCTGACCAGCACGATGATCCCGGAGCTGATGGCCACCCCGACACACGTGACCGGCAGCATCGACACGGCGGTGCTCCTGGAGCGGCTGCGCCGGGCCGAGGCGGAAGGCTGGCAGCCGTGGCCGGTCGACCTCGAGCAGGCGCTGCTGCGCCTCCCCCGGGAGAACGACCCGGCCGTCGTCGCGCGGGCCACGGAGCTGACCTCGCCGGCCGGGCGGCAGTTCGCGGCCTGGCTCACCGCCGGTGGCCTGCCCGACCCGATCAGCCGGCCGTTCCCGCAGGCCCCGATCTCCGGCAAACGCCAGTGGCAGTCGGACGTCCTCCGCCGGACGGTGACGATCCTGAAGCCGGCCCGCGACGGCGGTCTGCGGCTGGAACGCCAGCTGCTCACCACCACCCCGGGCCCGGAGCCGGACGGCTGGCCGGACGAGTTCGCCACCAACGGTGACGTGCTCGCCATGGTCCTGCCGCACCACCGCGAGGCGTCCGCGGCCTGGGCGCTCCCCCGCCTGGCCTCGCTGGCCGACCAGGACCAGCGCGGCGGCTCGGAGGTGCTGCCGCTGCTCGCCGAGTGCTCCGGGCCGGTCGGGCCGTCCCTGGCGTATGGCCTGGCCTACGTGCTGGGCGCCCGCCACCAGGAGGACCGGGTCGCCGCCGTCGACGCCTTCGTCATCCTGGCCACCCCACCGGCGCCACTCACCCCGGCGCCACTCACCCCGGCAGTCGGCGTAGGCCCGGCAACACGCCCAGCACCACTCATCCCGGCGGTCGACGTAGCCCCGGCCACGCGCTCGGCGTCGTTCGCGCCGGCGGTGGGCGCGGCGCTGGCTGATCTGTGTGTTGATGGCACGATCAAACTCAGTCGCGTCCTTCCGGGGCTGGCCGAGGCGCACCGGGCGGGTGCTTCGGTCGCGGTCTGGGAGACGTTGACCGCGTTCCTGCCCACCCTCCTGTCCGCGCCCGCGACCGCGCCGGGCCCCGCCACCGGGTCATCGAGCACCGCGGCCGGCAAGCCGGCTTCCACCACGGCCGTCAAGCCGGCTTCGGCGGGCGGGGCGGCGACCGTCCTGCGTGGCCTGCCCGACCTGCTCGAGCTGGCGACGCAGGTGGCCGGCGCGGTCCGGGCCCGCACGGAGATCCCGGGCCTGGCCGAGGTCGCGTCCCGGCCCGGCTCGACTCGTCTGATCAAGGAGGCCAAACGCCTGCAGACCGTCTTGAACTCCTGACCCGGCGCGGTCCCGCTCGGCTGTCCGCACCGCTCGGCCGTCCGCACCGCTCGGTCGCCCGCACCGCTCGGCTGTCCGCACCGCTCGGCCGCCCGCACCGCCCACTCCGCCCGCACCCGCCCGGGCGTCCGCATCCGCCCGGCTGCCCGCACCCGCCCGGGCGTCCGCATCCGCCCGGCTGCCCGCACCCGCCCTGGCGGGCTCAGGCGGAGCGGGCGGCTGCCGATGGGGTGGCGTTGCACCTCTATCTTGGCGCGTTCGGATGATCCTTTGGAGTTATCCACACTGGCGGGTTATCCACAGGGGGTCCGCATGATCTTGGGCCGCCGCGCCATGATTGTCGGCGTGGAGGTGGCCCCCTGGGAGGGCGGGACTCTGTGGTCAAACGGTCCTGGCCCCTGCGGTCCTGGCCCCTGCGGTCCTGGCCCCTGCGGTCAGGAGGCGGTCAAGGACTCGGAGACGGTCCAGAGGCGGGCGGCGGACTCCGGGTCGAGGGCGTACGGGGCCACGCCGGTGCGGGTGCCGGGCTCGTTGGGGGCGGCCTCGTTGCAGTCCTCGAAGTAGCGACCGCCGATGCCCGCCAGCAGCGGGGACGTGGCGACCAGGACCGAGGTGGCGGCGCCCTGTTCCGGGGTCTTCCACTTCGGGCCGCCGCCGCCCGCGGCCTTGCGGATGCGGTCCAGTTCCTCGTCGGAGATGTAGCGCTGCAGGTTGGTGCGGATGCCGCCGGGCATCAGGGCGTTCGTGACGATGCCGTCGGCGGCCCAGCGGCGGGTGGCCTCGACGGCGAACAGGACGTTCGCGGTCTT
Source organism: Actinoplanes sp. L3-i22 (assembly GCF_019704555.1). NCBI lineage: Bacteria > Bacillati > Actinomycetota > Actinomycetes > Micromonosporales > Micromonosporaceae > Actinoplanes > Actinoplanes sp. L3-i22. Next base: position 3,324,593 of record NZ_AP024745.1, on the reverse strand, counting down.
CGCCTGGCCGTAGGCGACCCACGGGTCGTACTCCCGGTTGTCGAACATCAGGTCGTCGAAGACCACCGGGGACCGCAGGTGGGCGCTGGAGCTGACCGAGACGATCCGGGCGCCGCCGGCCGACCGCAGCGCGCCGAGCAGGCCGGTGGCCAGGGTGAAGTGCCCGAGGTGGTTGGTCGCGAACTGGAGTTCCCAGCCCGGGCCGGTGCGCATCAGCGGGGAGGCCATCACCCCGGCGTTGTTGACCAGGACGTGCAGCGGGCCGTCCCATCCGGCGGTGAACGCGCGGACCGAGGCGAGGTCGGCCAGGTCGAGCCGCGCGACGAGGATCTGCTTGTTGCCGGTGGTGGCGGTGAGGTCGGCGGCGGTGCGGTCGCCGGCCTCGGTGTCGCGGACGGCCAGGGTGACCTCGGCGCCGGCGCCGGCCAGCGCGCGGGCGGTCTCCACGCCGATGCCGGAGGCGCCGCCGGTGACGATGACGCGCTTCCCGGCCAGGTCGATGCCGGCGACGACCTCGGCCGCGGTCGAGTCCGCCCCGAACGGGGTGCTGATACGTGCGGTGTTCGTCATGATCGTGTCCCTCACCGATCCGAAGTACGCTAAGCGGAGGAACCTCCGCTACTGGCGACACTAACCGGAGGAACCTCCGCTTGCCACCGCCGCACGTGTCTTCCACCCCACAGCGGGATGTGGGAAGAAACCGGTCGGCGGACCCGGCTGCGAGGATGGGCGCGATCGGAGAAGGGGGCCCGGATGGCGGAACGGGTGCTGCGGGCGGACGCGCGCCGGAATCGGGAGCGGCTGCTGGAAGTGGCGGTCCGGGCGTTCTCCGAGGACGGGCCGGACGCGCCGCTGGAGTCGATCGCGAAGACGGCCGGTGTCGGGATCGGCACGCTCTACCGGCACTTTCCCACGCGGGAGGCGCTGGTCGAGGCGGCCTACCGCAGCGAGCTGGACCGGCTCTGCGCGGCCGTGCCCGAGCTGCTGGCCGAGTTGCCGCCGGACCGGGCGTTGCGCCGCTGGATGGACCTGTTCGTCGACTACATGGTGACCAAACGCGGCATGTCCGACGCGCTGCGGGTGGTGATCGCGTCCGGCGGGAACCCGTTCGCGCACAGCCGGGACATGCTGCTCGACTCGGTCACCCGGCTGATCGCGGCCGGGGCGGCGGCGACGACGATCCGGGACGACGTGCCGGCCGAGGACGTGCTCGTCGGGTTGAGCGGGATCACCCTGACGATCGGCGACCCGGCCCACCGCGAGCAGGCGCTGCGACTGCTCGACCTGCTCATGGACGGGCTGCGCCCCCGAGTTGCCGGTTGATCATGGCGTCCGGGTGCGCCATCAGCGACTGTTCGAGGCCGCGGGACGGTGCTCCGTCCGTACCAAATCGGCTTTTGGATCTTGATTTTTTGGGGGGAAAGCGAAAGCGCCGCCCGGGTGGGGGACCCGGACGGCGCTCTCAGGGGGGAGTGAAGATCAGCCGAGCTTCACGTTGAAGATCGGGTTGGCGGCCAGCTTGCGGAACGCGCTGAGCGAGGCCGCGGAGCTGTTGATGCTGATGTCGCGGTCGCCCTCGTCGTCGTGCTTGGTGTCGAAGTGCACGATCGCCTTGATCGCCGGGCGCTTCTTCAGCTCGTTGAGGACGCTGTTGTAGACGGCCGACTTGTCGGTGGTGCGGCCGACGCGGTGGTACGCGCCCCACTCGGCGACCATGATCGGCTTGCCGGCGTGCCGGGTGGTCGCCCAGTCGTACCAGCCCTGCGCGCCGCCCTTGGCCTTGCGGTCCAGCAGCGAGGCGAAGTTTCCGTAGTGGTAGTAGCCCTTCTCGACCGAGACGTAGGAGTCCAGGCCGACCCAGTCGACGACGTCGTCACCCGGGTAGAGGTCCTTCCACCAGGACTGCGCCATCCACTTCTCGTTGCCCATGTAGGCGACCACGTTGATCACGTTGCCGACGCCCTGCGCACGCAGGCGCAGGATGGTGTGCCGGTACATGGCCGCGAAGTCCTTGGCCTCCATGCCCGAGCCGGCGTGCGCCACGACATCGTTCTCCGGCTCGTGGTTCAGAACCAGGAAGAACTTCTTGCCGTACGCCTTGGCCCGCGCCGCGAACGCATCGATCCGCTTGTCCTGCTGGCCCTTGGCGACGGCCGCCCAGGTGGTGCCGTACGCGATCTTCCAGTTCTCCAGCAGCACCCGCGGGTGAGCGGCGTCCTGGGTCATCGCGATCTCGGCCTTGGTCGGGAACCGCTCGTTGCCCTTGTGGTACTGGTGGAAGATGCTCGCGGTGCGGCCGCTCGCCTGCTCCCACGTCTTGAGCGCCTGGTCGCGGGGCGCGCTGGTGAACCCACCGGCCGCACCGCCCCAGAGAACACCACAGGTCGGGACCAGCTTGGCGCCGGTCACACATCCCGCGTCGGCTGCCTGCGTAGCGGCCTGTGCCGGCGTGGCCGTCACGGCACCGGTGAAACCGGCGGCGAGGGCGGTCAGCGTCAGTACGGTCTTGCGCAGCGTCGACTTCAAAATCAAATACCCCCCGGTCTGTCCAGCGGTGTTGCCCGCCGGGCATGTGAAAGAGATTCCAGGGCGACGGGTGCGCGACAAGTGCCCGGCAAGGTGCGGGCGAGTTGCGGGTGTCCGGCATGCTTCCGGGGCGCGAACGGGTGTCCGGCAGGCTTCCGGGGTTCGAGCGGGTGTCTGGCTTGCTTCCGGGGTTCGCGCGGGGTAGCCAGAACAGATGTGGATCTTCGACGGGCACAATGACCTCCCCATGCAGCTGCGCGAGGTGCACGGGTCGAGCGTCACCGGCCTCGACCAGGGACTGCCGGGCCTGCACACCGACCTGCCACGGCTGCGCGCCGGCGGGCTGGGCGCCCAGTTCTGGTCCGTCTACGTGCCGTCCGCGCTCCCGGAACCGGAGGCGGTCACGCACACGCTGGAGCAGATCGACGTCGTCCACCGGATGATCGCCGAGTACCCGGACGCGTTCGAGGCGGCGTACACCGCGGACGACGTGGAACGGATCGTCGCCGACGGGCGGATCGCCTCGCTGATCGGCATCGAGGGCGGGCACAGCCTGGCGCGATCACCCGGCGTGTTGCGGTCCTTCGCGCGGCTCGGCGTCCGCTACGTGACGCTCACCCACAACCATCACACGGCGTGGGCCGATTCGGCCGCGGCGCCGCCGGTGGTGGGCGGCCTGACGGCCGAAGGGCTTGCGATGGTACGGGAGATGCAGCGCATCGGCGTTCTGGTGGACCTGTCCCACGTCGCCACCGAAACCATGCACGCGGCACTCGACGACGTCGCCGCCCCGGTGATCTTCAGCCACTCGGGTGCCCGGGCGATCACGGATCATGCCCGGAACGTGCCCGACGACGTGCTGGAACGCCTCCCCGCCAACGGTGGGGTGGTGCAGATCCCGTTCGTCGCCTACTTCGTCTCGTCCGCCGCGCTGGACTGGTTCAAGGCGGCCGAGACCGAGTGGGAGCGGCTCGGGCTGGCGCCGATCGAGCACGACTGGCCGCGCGGGCCGCGGGCCGGGGAGTCCGCGCCGCCGCTGTCGCAGGTCGTCGACCAGGCGGCCGAGCCGGCGTTCCGGCCCTGGCTGGCGGCGAACCCGCGGCCCGAGGCGACCGTCTCCGAGGTCGCGGACCACGTCGAGCATGCCCGGGCGGTGGCCGGGGTGGACCACGTGGGGATCGGGGCGGACTTCGACGGGACGCCCGATCTGCCGGTCGGGCTGGCGGACGTGGCCGGGTATCCGAACCTGTTCGCGGAGTTGCAGGCGCGCGGGTGGTCGGACGGGGACCTGCGGAAACTGGCGCATCGGAACGTGCTGCGGGTGATGCGGGAGACCGAGCAGCACGCGACCGCGCCGCTCTGGCCGTCAGCGGCCCCGGCAGCGGCGGGCGACGGCTCGCGCGACGAGGAATCCGCGGGCTAGATGCGGCGGGCCGCGCCGCGATCGTTCGGTTCGCGGCGCTTGCTTCGCGCGGGCCTGCTCGGCGCTGCCCGCTCTGTCGGCACGGCGTTGCCTGATTTGGTGCCGCTGGCATAGCGCTGCTTGTTTGCTCTGCGGGCGCTTTGTTGACGCTGCGCTTGTTACCGCGTTCACGGGGTGCGCCTGGTTACTTTTGGTGACTGGTCTGGGCGACGTGCGTTCGCCGCCGACCAGGGCGCCGGCCCGGATACCGGGGCCGGGCGGCGCGGATCCGCCGGAACCCGGCAGCGGGGTTCGGATGCCGGGGTGCCGACGGATCGGGCGGCTGGTCGCCGTAAAACTTCTTGGGCTTCACGACGACTGCCGAATGTTCCGCGCTCTGTACTGCGGGAACATGGAGATCGTACGGCTTCTTTCCGGATAACGCAGCGGGTGGGTGATCCAGATCGCCCGGGCTTGCGCCGCTCTCCGTGCAGACTTTAACCGCGCGGTGACGGTGAGGTGATCGCGGGTGCGTCACCCCACCCAGGCCACACAGAAAGTCACTCTGCGTTAACCTGCCGGCGGCTTCTCCGACTCTCCGGTCTCGGCTTCCCGCGGCTGGGGAGCGGGCCCCTGGGAGGCGGATGACGGGGGTCCGAGGGAGGCGCCGTTCACCCGGGGTGGGCCGGGCTGCGCCGGGATCTCGGGCTCCGCCGGAGGTCCGAGTGGCGTTTCCGGGGACGGGCGGGGCTCCGCCCGTACCGAAGGAGCGGTTTTGATCGGATCTTCCGGCGGGAGGCCGGTGCCGATCGCCGCGTAGACCGCCGGCCGGTCGCGGCGCAGGCGGCGGCCCCACCAGACGCCCAGCAGGTAGACCCCGAGGAACGCGATCGGCGGCAGCCACACCTTGACCGGATTGTGGGAGTCGAGCAGGTCGCCGAAGAACGCCACCGACAGCAGCAGCATCAGCACCAGGAAGACCGCGGCGATCCAGGGCGCGACCGACCGGCGCCACCTCGTCTCGCCGTGCGCGTCCCGCCGGAAGAACCGGAGCACGGCGAACGACGCGATCGTCATCAGCGCCAGGACCCCGAGGCCACCGGAGACCGTGCCGAAGAAGAACAGGTCGGTCGTCGGGTTCAGCACCAGCACCGCGAAGATCACCAGGGACAGGAACGCCAGCGCGGACTGGCTGATCGAGGCGGCGAACGGCACGTCGTCGCGGGTGCGGGCCAGCGCCGGCGGCAGCACGCCCTCGCGCGCCACGGTCAGCGCATAGCGCGCGACCGTGTGGTGGAAGGCGAGCATCGCGGCGAACAGGCTGGTCGCGAAGAAGATCCGGGCGAGGTCGATCAGCGCGGTCGGCAGGTACGGATCGGGGAGGACGAAGAACAGGTCGTTCAGGTACCGCGCGGCGACGTCGATGATCCGCTCCGGCCCGGCGACGACGGACATCGCCCAGGCGGACCCGCCGTAGACGATCGCGGCGACGCCCAGCGTCATGAAGATCGCCCGGGCCACCGTGCGGCGCGGGTCGCGCGCCTCGGCCGCGTAGACCAGCGGCGCCTCGAAACCGACCATGCCGGCGACCGCGCCGACCAGCAGTGACACCCCACCGGCGCTGGCGATCAGCCCCGGATTCAGCGTGTCGAAGGTGACCGCCCCTCCCCCGGCCGGGTGACCCAGCATGACCGCGTCGAAAATCAGCACAATCAGCACTTCAGCGCAGACCAGGACGGTCAGGATGCGGGCGTTGAAATCGATCTGCCGCAGCCCGAGGAAGCTGATCAGGGCCCAGCCGAACAACGCCCAGACGATCCACGACATCTTCAGCCCGAAGATCGCCGCGGCGTTGTGCGCGGCCACGCCGAACGCGCCGTAGAGGCCGATCTGCATCGCGTTGTAGGCGAGCAGGGCGATGAAGGCGGTGCCGACGCCGGCGGGTCTGGACAGGCCCTTCGCCGCGTACGCATAGAAGGCGCCGCTGTTCGGGACGTGCCGGGCCATCGCGGTGAGACCCACCGTGAAGATCGCCAGCACGATGGCGACCAACACATACGCGACCGGGATGCCCTTCTCTTTCACCTCCCCGTAGCCGAGAGGAAGCGCCCCGGCCACCACGGTGAGCGGCGTCATCGCGGAAACCGCGATCACGAACACCGACCAGGTGCCGAGTTTGTGGGCGTTGTGCCCGGTGAGCCCCGTCTGCGACACGGCGCCTCCTCTCCACAGCGGATCAGTACCAGACGCCGAAGATATCGAAGTTAACTGATCTTGGGGCGAGTTGTTCGACGGGCTGTGGATAACTCGCCGGATAACTCGCCGGATAACTCGCCGGCGGGAGGGACCGGGCGGGTCGTCGCCGGCTGTCCGAGACGGGTAGATTCGCACCTATGCCCATCGGCCCCCAGCCACACGGCCGCCGCGGCACCGTCGAGGAGCCGTACAGTCCGCTCAATCTCCGGCTGGTCCTCGCCGCCTTCGGCCTGGTGATCTGCACCGTCCTGTCGATCTTCCTGTTCCGCGCCGGCTGGACCGTCCCGGGCTGGCTCCTGGTCGCCTGGGCCGCGGTCGCCCTCATCGACATCGTGGTGATCCAGATCCGCCGCCGGGCCCGCACCCGCGCCGACGGCGGCCGCAGGGACCACAGCCTCTTCGAGTAAGGCCCGCCCAGCCCCGCGCCCGGCCGCTCACCCAGCCCAGCACCCAGCCCAGTCCCGGCCGCTCACCCGGCCCCAGCACCCGGCTGCTCACCAAGGCCGGCGGCCCCCACAGACCGCGCCCTCTATCCGCGGTCCGGTCCGCGCCACGGCCAGCCAGCAGCTCCCGCCGCGCAGCGCCCCTCGCACGCCGCAATCCGCGGCACGCCCTCGCCACGCCGCGACCCGTGCCACGCCCACGACACACCGCCGCCTCCGCCACACCGCCGCCTCCACCACGCCGCAGCCCACAGCACGCCGCTCACCGCGCGCCCGCCCGCATCTCGCCCGCAACCGTGCCTCGCCACGCGCGCCGCCACCGACAAACCGATCCGGCCTCGCCGCCCGCCCGGAAGCGCGTCTACGCCAGGCCCGCGTCGTGGACCAGCAACGCGATCTGCACACGGTTGTTCAGGCCCAGCTTGACCAGCAGCCGCGAGACGTGCGCCTTCACCGTGGCGACCGACATGAACAGGTCCCCGGAGATCTCGGCGTTCGACTTGCCTTGCGCCACCGCCAGCGCCACGTCGAGCTCACGCGTACTGAGCTGATCCAGCCGCCGCGAGGCGTGCCCGCGGTCCGGCGGCGGGGCGGTGGTGACATGCGCGATGAGCTGCCGCGTCACGCTCGGGGACAGGGTGGCCTCGCCGGCCGCGACCCGCAGCACCGCATCCCGGATCTGCGCCGGCGGCGTGTCCTTGAGCAGGAACCCGGCGGCTCCGGCCCGCAATGCCCGCAACACGAACTCGTCCGCGTCGAACGTGGTCAGCACCAGCACCTCGGGCGCGTCCGGCTGCTTCCGCAACGTCTCGGTCGCGGTCAGCCCGTCCACCCCGGGCATCCGGATGTCCATCAGCACGACGTCGGGCCGATGCTCCGCAACAGCGACCGGAACCTCACTGCCGTCGTTCGCCTCCCCGACCACCCGAACATCGGCCGCCCCGTTGAGGATCATCGACAGCCCGGCCCGCACGAGCGCGTCGTCATCCACGATCAGCACCCGAACCGGATCCCCACCGTCACCCCGCTCCCCCACGCTCGTTCCTCCCCCGCATGCTCACCGATCCCCGTCTACTCACGCCGCACCGCCGCCGCACCGCCGCCGCACCGCCGCCGCACCGCCGCGATCATGGTGCCTCCCACGGAAGCCAGGCGACCAGCTGAAAGTCGCCGGCGCACGAACCGTGGGTGAGGTGACCGCCGGCCAGCGAGGCGCGTTCGGTGAGGCCGACCAGGCCCACCCCCGTACCGGGAATGGGTCTTGCCGGAACCGCGACCGGCAGCGGATTGACCACCTCGATGGTGAGGCCGGCGCCGGAGGCGCCGCCGAGGCGGACCCGGACGATCGCGCCCGGCGCATGCTTGCGGGCGTTGGTCAGCCCCTCCTGCACGATCCGGTACGCCGTGCGCCCGACCCCGGCCGGCACCTCCCCGAGATCGACGGTGACGTCGAGGGTCACCTTGTCGCCGGCCGCCCGCGCCTCCTCGACCAGCGCCGGCAGCCCGCTCAACGTCGGTTGTGGCCGCTCCGGGCTCGGCTCGGCCCCGGGCTGGCCGGCGCGCAGCACCCCGATCACGGCACGCAGGTCCTGCAGCGCCTGGTGCGCGGTCGACCGGACCACCGACGCCGCGCCGGCGATCTCCGCCGGAGGAGCGTCGGGCCGGAACTCCAGCGCCCCGGCGTGCAGGCTGAGCAGGGAGATCCGGTGCGCGAGAACGTCGTGCATCTCCCGGGCGATCCGGGTGCGTTCCAGCACGCGAGCCTGATCGACGCGCAGCTGCTGCTCGGACTCGGCCCGGGCGGCCCGATCCTTCCAGGAGACGACCAGCTCCCGGCGGGCCCGGATGACCATGCCCCACAGCCCGATGATCACCACGATCACCACGCCCCAGAGGAACGTGGACCAGAAGTTGGCGTTGTTCTCCGGCCGGGCTGTGGCGAAGATCAGGTTGGTCAGAACCGCGAGGCCGGCATAGCCGGCGAGCACCGCGAAGCGACGGTGCACGGCGACCGTGAGCAGCATGATCAACATCGTGAACGCGCCGGCCACGCTGAACGCCGACATCACCAGGCAGAAGATCGCGAGCGGGAGCAGGAAGCGGCGCCGCCACCACAACCCGATCCCGGCGATGCCGCTGAGCACACCGTCGGTCAGAACCACCCACTCCGGCGTCGGATCCCACTCCTGGACCAGAGTCGGATGCGGGCTGAGAAGGTCGCAGGTGGCCCACACGGTGAACCCGAACCCCACCACGAAGCACAGGACGTCGACCACCCAGTCGCGGGTCGACCGCCGGGCCGGTGCATCCGGCTCGGCGGACAGCGCGGCCGGCAACAGCCAGCTGAATTCGACGTGACCCACGCACCGACTCTACGAGCGCGCCGACCACCCCCGATACCGACCAAAGTCGGTATCGGAACCTATACCAAGGTTCGTGGACATCGACCGATGGCCGAAGCGACGGACCCGCTCCGGACCACAGGCTGAGGACATGATTGCGGTCGAGAACCTCACCAAGCGGTACGGCGACCAGCGTGCCGTCGATGACGTGTCGTTCACGTGCGAGCCCGGCACCGTCACCGGCTTCCTCGGTCCGAACGGGGCCGGCAAGTCCACCACGCTGCGGATGATCTGCGGCCTCACCCCACCCACGGCCGGCGCCGCCACCGTGTGCGGCGTCCCCTATCACCGGCTCGGCAACCCGGGGCGGCGGGTCGGCGTGCTGCTCGACGCGTCCGCCCAGCACGCCGGCCGGACCGGCCGGGAGACGCTGGCCCTGGCCGCCCTGACGATGGGCCTGGACACCGCCCGGGTGCCGGACCGGCTGGCGAGGGTCGGCCTGGACGCCACCGCCGCGCGCCGCCGCCTGCGGGCCTACTCGCTGGGCATGCGGCAGCGGCTCGGCCTCGCCTACGCGATGCTCGGCGACCCGGGCGTGCTGATCCTGGACGAGCCGGCCAACGGCCTCGACCCGGAGGGCATCTTCTGGATGCGTGGCCTGCTGCGCGAGTTCGCCGACCGGGGCGGCACCGTGCTGCTCTCGTCGCACCTGCTGCGCGAGGTGGAGGCGGTCGCCGACCGTCTCGTGGTGATCGGTGGCGGCCGGATCCTCACCCAGGGCGACAAGAACGAGCTGCTCGGCGCGGCCGGCACGGTGGTGCGGCCGGCCGATCCGGCCGAGTTCGACGCCGTGCTGAAGCGCCTCGACCTGACCGGCACCCGGTCCTCGGACGGCACGATCCTGGTGCCCTCCGAGCCGGAGGCGATCGCCCGGGCCGCCGCCGCGGCCGGCGTCGTGCTGCTGGAGGTGCGGCCGGCCGGCGCCGGCGGCCTGGAGGAGATGTTCCTGCGTCTGACCAGCACTGGGGTGAACCGATGACCACCAGGACCGAATCAACGCCCACGGCCACTGCCCTGCCCACGTCACTTCCGCTCCCGCGGCTGACCTGGGTGGAACTGCGGAAGCTCGCCGACACCCGGGCCGGCCTCTGGCTGCTGCTGATCATCGGGCTGGCCACGGCCGGCACCTCGGCGATCATCCTGGGCTGGTCCTCGGACGAGGAGATGACGTTCGGCGGCTTCTACGCGTTCGGACTGCTGCCGTCCGCGGTCCTGCTGCCGGTGCTCGGCGTGCTGTCGGTGACCAGCGAGTGGTCGCAGCGCACCGCGCTCTCCACGTTCACGCTGGTCCCGGCGCGGGGCCGGGTGATGATCGCGAAGATCGCCGCGGGGGTGCTGATCGCGGTCGCGGCCACCGCGGCGACCGCCCTGATCAGCGCCGTCGCGAACCTGATCGGCGCGGCGATCGGCGGCGACGGCGCGTGGCGCGTGGACGGGTCGCTGCTCTGGCAGGGACTGCTGCTCCAGGTAATCTTCGTGCTGATGGGCATCGCGTTCGGTGCGCTGCTGCTCAGCACCCCGCTGGCGATCGTCCTCTACTTCGCGCTGCCGATGGTCTGGTCGGTGCTCGGCAGCGTGATCAAGGGGCTGCAGTCCACCGCCGGATGGCTGGACATCAATGTCACCACGACCCCACTGTCCGAGGCGGACATGACCTCCGGCGAGTACGCCCGGCTGGGCGTCTCGGTCGCGGTCTGGGTGCTGCTGCCGCTGGCCGTCGGGGTGGTGCGGGTGCTGCGCCGCGAGGTGTCCTGATCCGTGCCCGGCCAGGGCCGTCGCCGTCCTCGGCGGCGGCCCTTCGCGCCGTTTCCGGGTCGTCGTCGCGGCCGGGATGTCATCCTGAATGACGGCCCGGCCAGGCCGAATGGATGACTCATGATCGACTGCGCGTGTTGAGGCCATTCGCACCTTTAGGCAGGTAACGTCCGCTTCGTGAATCGCACCGGTCTTGCCAGCTTTGCGGCACTCGTGGTAATGATCCCGTTCGTCACCAGCCCAGCCCACGCGCGGCAGCAGGGGTCGCCCGCGCGCGCCGTGGACGGCCACGCCGGGGTTCTGCCGGTGGACGACACGCGGGAGCTCACCCGTACCCACCTCGATCTTGATGGGAAAGCGTTGCCGGCGGCGCGTTATCGGCCGCAACCCACCGCCCGCCGCGCGCCGGCGGCGACGCCGCCGGTCGGCACCGTGCGGAGCTGGGTCGGGCTGGACGACACCGACAACGACCTGTATCGCAAGGACTACACACTGCGGGCGGTCGGCAAGCACATCGAGGTGTGGGTCGCGAAGGACGTCGCGTTTCCGGCGAACGACTGCCGCAAGAACGCCACCGAGGTGACCGACGCGCAGGTCGCGGACCTGGTCGACCAGTTCGACACGAACATCTATCCCAAGGAGACGGTGGCCTTCAGCACGCCGCCGGACCGGTCGGGCGCGAATCCGGGGATGGAGGGCGACTTCAGCGGCGACGGCGACAAGACCGTGACGCTGGTCGACAACGTCCGCGACGACAACTACTACCACTTCCCGGAGCGGCCGACCTACATCGCCGGCTTCTTCTCCGCGCAGCTCAACGAGTTGTTCGACCGCAACGTGATGACCATCGACGCCTACGACTGGCTGCACCGGCTCGGCGCGAGCCCGAAGAACGAGCCGACCGACGACCTGTGCACCAGCCGGCCGGGGCGCCCGCGAATGTACGAGGGCACGTTCGCCCACGAGTGGCAGCACCTGCTCGAGTACTACACCGACCCGAACGAGGCGGACTGGCTCAACGAGGGCATGTCCGACTATGCACAGACCCTCGTCGGTTACGTCGACGCGCGGATCGGCGTGCACCACTTCGGCTTCGACAGCCACATCGCCTGTTACCAGGGCTTCGGCAACGTCAAGACGACCTGGAACGCGAACCCACGCCAGTGCGGCGGCCCGCAGAACTCGCTGAACCTGTGGGACGAGGGCGACCCGAACGAGGTGCTGGCCGATTACGGCATCACCTATCAACTGATGATCTACCTGCGCGACCGGTTCGGGCCGAAGATCATTTCCGAGCTGCACCGGGACAAGGCACACCAGTCGCTCGACGCGCTGCAGACGGCGCTGCCGGCCCACACGAAACTCACCGACGTGCTGCACGATTACCAACTGATGACCCTGGTCGACAAGGAGGTCGGCGAGCCGGGCGGGATGATCTTCGGAGTGCCGCGCAACCGGGTCGTCTCGGCCGGGCTGCGCTCGACGGTCAACCTGGACAACCCGGCGACTTACGACAAGCCGGGCGCGGCGCCCAACGGCGCCGACTTCATCCGGCTGCGCGGCGATCTGCGGTCGGTGACCTTCGAGGGCGCGCGCACGCTGCCGCCCACCCCGCTGGCCTGGAAGATCGACTCGGACCTGCTCTTCTCCGGCAACGCCTCGGACCTCGACGAGACGGCCGCGCGGCAGGTCGAGGTGCCGGAGGCCGATCCGGTGCTGCGGTTCACCACCACCTACGGCATGGAGAAGGACTTCGACTTCGGCTACGTGACGATCTCCGACGACGGTGGCAAGACCTATGACGTGCTGACGGGCGACAACACCGTCAAGGGTCCGCTCGGCCCCGGACTGACCGGTCAGGTCGCCGACGTCAAACAGAGTTACGACCTCAAGGCGTACGCCGGAAAAAAGGTCCTTCTGGGTTTCCGCTACGTCAGCGACGCCGCCGTCAACCTCGGCGGCTGGCACCTCGGGGACGTGTCGATCGGCGCCAACAAGATCACGAGCGACTCGCTGGACGGATGGAAGTCGCCGACCCAGTGGTATCCCGTGGCCGTGCGCGGATGGCACGTGTCGCTGGTCGGGCTGGGGCGGCGCCGGGCCGCGGTGGTGCCGGTCCAGCAGGCGGCGCTGCTGCGCGGATACCCCAAGGTCGTGGCGATCGTGGCACAGGACGACCCGACCGGGACGGTCACCGAATACGCGCCTTACACCCTGACCGTGGACGGCGTCGTGCAACCGGGCGGCAGCCCGACCACGACCGACGTCGTCCCGGTCGCGGCGCCGACGCCCTCCGCGGGCGTGGGCACACCGGTCCCGGCCACGCCGAGCGCGGCTCCGCACTCCTGAATCGCCACGGCTGATCCCTTTGATCTGCCCGCCACCGGACCTCGGGTCCCGCGTGGCGGGCAGATTCGTTTGTGCGGCATCGCCGCGCTTCCCGGCCATCGACCATCGCCTCCTGCCGCCGTTCGGGCACGCCGCCATCCTGCCACGAAACATTGACACTGTCACGATGACAGTGTCAGAATCCTGGGCATGTGGACGATGGAGGAGCTGGTCGACCGGGTGCGCACCGCGCTCACCGCGGAATACTCCGGCGCGCCCAACGGCCGGGTCCGAGATCTGCCCGACCCCCGGTCGATCCGGTGGTATTCGACGATCGGCCTGGTCGATCGGCCTCTCGGCACCCGCGGCCGCAACGCGCTCTACGGGCCACGGCACCTGACCCAGATCGTCGCGATCAAGCGACTCCAGGCAGCCGGGCGCACCCTCGCCGAGATCCAGGCGGAGCTGGCCGGGGCCTCGGCGGAGGAGCTGACCGAGCTGGCCCGGGTGCCGGCCGAGTTGCTCAACACCGACGGCCCGGCCGATCCCCCCTCCGCATCGGAACGCCAGCCGTTCTGGAAGGCACCGGCAGCACCCGCCTCCCCACCGGAGCTGACCACCGACTGGGCCTTCCCCACCCCGGCCCCGGCCGGCCCCCCACTCCACGACCTTCCCAAAGACCAATCAACCCCCCATTTGGGTACGAGGTCAGCCCCGCCCCCAACCACACCGGACGTGCCCCCGCCCCCGGGCGATCCCGGCGCGCTGCTGCTGGGCGGCACGGATGCGCTGCTCACCGGGGTTCCGCTCGGCGCCGGCGTGATCCTGCTGGTGCCCGGCGCCCTGCACCTCGACCTCGCCGGCCGTGCCGAGCTCGCCGCCGCTGCCCGCCCCCTGCTCGACCTGCTCGCATCCCGTGGGCTCCACCGATAGGAGAGATCTGTGATCATCTACGTCAATCCGATGGGCCCGGGCGAGCTGGAGCGGCTGCCGCATCTACCGGAGGCCGGGTTCGGCACGATGCGCACCAGCGCGGGCAATCTGCCGCTGGAGCGGCTGGACGTGCAGGGCGCCATCCACGGCCTGGTCGCCCGCACCGAGGTGACCGCCGAGTTCGTCAACACACACGACACCGCGCTCGAGGCGACCTATGTCTTCCCGCTGCCCGACCGGGCCGCCGTCACCGGCATGACGATGACCGCCGACGACCGCACGGTCACCGCCGAGCTGCAGGAGCGCGGGGCCGCGCGGGAGCAGTACGACCAGGCCATCGCGGCCGGTCAGCGCGCGTCGATCGCCGAGGAGGAACGGCCCGACGTCTTCACCATGCGGGCCGGCAACATCCTGCCCGGCGAGCGGATCGTGGTCCGGCTGTCGCTGGTCGGCCCGCTGCCCTATGAGGACGGCGCGGCCACCTTCCGGTTCCCGCTGGTGGTGGCCCCGCGCTACATCCCCGGCGACCTGATAGCGGGCCCGTCCGCGGGCGACGGCCAGGCCGCCGACACCGACGCCGTGCCGGACGCGTCCCGGATCTCCCCGCCGGTCCTGCTGCCCGGCTTCCCGAACCCGCTGCGGCTGTCCATCGGCGTGACCGTCGACCCGGCCGGGCTGGAGCTCGGCGAGGTCCGGTCCAGTCTGCACACCGTCGCCGAGCAGGACGGAAAGCTCCAGATCGCCCCGGGCGAGCGCGCCGACCGGGACTTCGTGCTCCGGCTGTCCTATGCGCCCGGCGGCCAGACCGCCGTGGCGGTGCCCGACGGGGAGGGCGGCGAGGGGACCTATCAGATGGTCGTGCTCCCGCCGGCCGAGACCGCGGCGCCCCGCCCCAAGGACGTGGTGCTGCTGCTCGACCGTTCCGGCAGCATGGGCGGCTGGAAGATGGTCGCCGCCCGGCGGGCCGCGGCCCGGGTCATCGACACGTTGACCACGGCCGACCGGTTCGCCGTGCTGACCTTCGACCATCAGGTCGAGCGGCCGGACGGGCTGGAGGCGGGGCTGAACGAGGCCACCGACCGCAATCGGTACCGGGCCGTCGAGCACCTGGCCCGCGCCGACGCCCGCGGCGGCACCGAGCTGCTCTCCCCGCTGTCCACCGGGCTCGGCCTGCTCGCCGACAGCACCGGGCGGGACCGGGTGCTGGTGCTGGTCACCGACGGGCAGGTGGGCAACGAGGACCAGATCGTCCACGAGGTCACCCCGCTGATCGGCGGCACCCGGCTGCACACGATCGGCATCGACCGGGCGGTCAACGCCGGCTTCCTCGGCCGCCTCGCCGCGCTCGGCGCCGGCCGGGCCGAGCTGGTGGAGAGCGAGGACCGGCTGGACGAGGCGATGGAGCACATCCACCGCCGGATCGGCGCGCCGCTGGTCACCGGCCTGTCGATCGCCGGCGACGGGTTCGCGCCGCTGGACGGGACGCGCAGCCCGCACCGGCTGCCGGGGCTCTACCCGGGGGTGCCGCTGGTGATCACCGGGCGATACACGGGCACCGCCACCGGCAGCCTCACGGTCACCGGCCGGACGCGGAACGACAAGGAGTTCCACACCACGATCGCGGTGCGGGAACAGGCCGAGACGGCGATCGTCAAGCAGTGGGCGCGGGCACGTCTGCGTGACCTCGAGGACGCCTACGCGGCCGGTGACCGCACGCTGGAGCGACAGATCGTGGATACGTCGCTGCGGTTCGGGGTGCTGTGCCGGTTCACCGCCTACGTGGCGGTCGACGAGCGGGTCGTCAACGAGGGCGGCAAGGTCCGGAAGGTCACGCAGCCGGTCGAGATGCCGTCCGGCTGGGAGCCGCCGGCGCCGCCGATGTCCGTCGGGATGGTGCTGGCCTCGGCGCCCTCGCCGTTCCCCGACGCGGCGATGCCGGCCCGGTCGGCGATCTTCCCGCCGACGCCGCCCGCGCCGGGCGGCCCGGCGCCGAGTGCGCCGCGTTTCGCCCCGGCCAGCGCCGCGGATTCGAGCGGCCCGATCTTCCGGAAGGCCGCCGGGCGGCTTGAGGACGATCCACTCGACCAGTCCGACACGACGCGGTACCGGTCCCGGCCGGACGCCGGCGCACCTACCGGTGGCGCGCCGGCCGGCAGCCCGCCGCCCAGCAGCCCGGTGGCCGGCGGCCCACCGCCCAGTGCCCCGATGACCCGTGGCCCGGTCAGCCGCGGCGCGGCGCGCGGCTTCGGGCGGTCCCGGCGGACGTTCGAGGATGCGGCCGGGGTCTCGCTCGACGACGTGCGGGCGCTGGCCACGGTCGAGGCCGAGCGGCTGCGGGAGGCCGCCGGGCGTCCCGACTACGAGCGGCGTGACCTGCTGGAGGATCTGGCGAGCCGGCTCACCGTGCTGCTCACCCCGCTGACCGGCGACGAGGTCGAGCCGCTGCACGGCCTGGTCACCCTGCTCGGGGGCGACGCGCCGCTCGACGAGAAGTGGTCGGCGGCGCTCCAGGTCCTGACCGCCTTCGGCACGGCGACATCGCCGAAGGCAGAGACCAAGCCCTTCTGGAAGCGCTGACCCGCCGGGTGCCCGGCCGCCCGCAGCAGGGCGATCCGGACACCCGAGCAACCCCGGCCGCCCGCAGCAGGGCGATCCGGGCGCCCGAGCAACCCCGGCCGCCTGCGGCCGTGCGACTCAGGCGGCTCGGCAACCCGCGCAACCGGGCGCCCGGGCGGGCTCGCAGCCCGGGACCGCTGGAAGAAAGTGAGAGGGGTATTGAGGGTGCGGCTGGGCGTGGTTTCGGGTGCGTAGTGGCTGGTCGGGCTGGGTGGGCGGCCGCTCAGGCTGGATCATGGGCGGACCGGACGGGGGCCGGGTCGGCCGAACGGGCCCCGCGCGGGACGGTGGCTGCCGGTAAGTTGGTCCATCGATCGCTGTTCTGGGGGTGTCTCTGTCCGTGAACGACGAGGATTTCGGCGACGACCGGGACCCGTTGCTGGTGCGTCCGTTCCTGGTTCAGGACGACGTGCCCGGGGAGCGCACGGCATCGGGCGCCACCTGGCCGTCCGGCGCAGCATCGGACTCGGCGACACAGGTGCTGCCGGTGTACTCCAACGACGTGAGCAGCAAGCCGAGAACGCGACGACCCAGGCGGCGGACACTGCTGGTGGCCGGGGTCGGCGCGGGCGTGGTGACGGTGCTGGCCGTCGCGGGCTACACCGCGCTGCGGCCCGACTCCGACCTGTCGCTGTCCGCGGATCTGCCCGGCCCGTCGTTCCCGGTGGTCACCGGGCCACCGGTCGCGTCACCCTCGGCCGAGGCCGGCGCGGCGGACGGCACGACCGGCGACGGTACCCAGTCCGATGGCGATCCCGGACAGAACGACGGCGGCGCGACGGTCACCACACCGAAGACCAGCGCCGGGTCGAAGTCACCCAAGGCGACGACCGGCTCGACGGCGCCGAGCGGTGCCGCGTCCGCCCAGCCGAACGCACCGGCGCTGGCCCCGTCCCCACCGAAGCTCGGCACCGGCACGCTGGTCAGCGGCAACGGCCTGTGCCTGGACCTAGCGAACGCGATCCCCGTCGACGACAACGTGATCCAGGTCTTCGACTGCAACCAGACCGTCGCACAGGTGTGGACCCTCGCCGACGACGGCACGCTGCGGGTGATGGGCAAGTGCGCGTTGCTGGTCGGCGACGACACCGTTCATCTGACCGGCTGCGACCACCGGACGACCGCCCAGTGGCGGGCGACCGGCGACCGTCAGCTGATCAACGCCGCCAACAACCAATGCCTGACCGACCCGTCCGACGGCTCCCGGCCCGGCACCCGGGTCGTGGTCGTCAAGTGCACCGGCCGCTCCAACCAGAGCTGGTCGATGCGTTAAGCGCCCGGGTGCCCCGGGCTGAGGCCTTGGCTCGCTGGTCCGGTCCCTCGGAATGCCTGCCCGGGTCGAGCCGCCCGCACGCCGGCATCACCGCGAGCATCTGCGGGGCCCTCGGCGTTCAGCTACCGGTTCCGCACGGCGAGCGCGCACGTCAACCGTGCCAAGCGCGCACGTCAACCGCGCCGAGCGCGAACGTCAGCGGTGCATCGAGGCGCCCTTGAGGATCTTGTCGACGGCGTTCCGCGGCCCGTGCACGGCCAGGCCGACCAGGTCCAGCGCGGCGGTGGGCACGGCTCGCACCGCGGCCCGGTTCGCCGCGTCGTGGCCGGTCGCGAAGAGGTCCGACGTGAAGATCGACATCCGCACGCCGCGGGCCAGCGCCTTCTCGTGCGCGCCGGTCAGCAGCTCCTTGCCGCCCTCGAAGACCAGCACCGGCTGGCGGAACATCGGCAGGTACTCGACGTCGCCGCCGTCGACGTAGTTCTCCCCGAGCAACTCCGGCTCGGCCGAGGCCAGCCCGGAGACCAGGAAGGCGGTGACGTTCAGGCGCTGCCAGACGAGCAGGTCGTCACGGAGCAGGACGGCGATCTTGGTAGTGAATCCGGTCATGCCACCCATCGTCGACCGGCCACGACCTGCGGGTCTTGTACGATTTTGACGTGCCGCCGGGCCCCTCGATCCACGCGTGGCGACCTCCGCTGGACGGTGTCGTCGAGGTCCTGCACGCCCGGTTCGGGTCACACGCCTACCCGATGCACGCGCACGACGCCTGGACGTTGCTGCTGGTCGATGCGGGTGCGGTCCGCTACGACCTGGATCGTCACGAGCGTGGCGCGTTCGGCGAGTTGGTCACGCTGCTGCCCCCGAAGGTGCCGCACAACGGCACGGCCGCCGATCGCCACGGCTTCCACAAACGGGTCATCTACCTGTCCCCGGAGCAGTTGCCGGAGCGCTTGATCGGCGCGTCGGTGGACGCTCCCGCGCTGATCGATCCCGGACTTCACCGGATGATCTCCACGGTGCACCGGCTGTTGCGCTCCCCCGGCGACGAGCCGGCCGCGGATGATCTGCTCGCGGTGTCCCTGGAACGCCTGCGGACCCGACTGGCCTCGCAGGCCGCGCCGCCGCCGGACACCGGAGCCGCCCGGAGCCTCCGTGACCTGTTGGAGTCGCATCTCGTGCCAGGCATCTCGCTGCGGACCGCGGCCGATCAGCTGCACTTCGCCCCGGCGCACCTGGTCCGCAGTTTCCGCCGCGAATACGGGATGACCCCACACCAATACGTCATCTCCCGCCGGGTCGACCTCGCCCGCCGCCTGATCGTTTCCGGCCAGCCGCTCCCGTCAGCCGCGATCCAGAGCGGCTTCTACGACCAGCCCCACCTGATCCGCCACTTCAAACGCATCCTCGGCACAACCCCGAAAACCTTCCAAAACCCCCGATTCGGTACGGAGTAAAGCCGCCAGCCCCGGACCAGCCGCCCGGAGCCCGGTGCCAGCCGCCCACCACCCCGGCCAGCCGCCCGCCACCCGGGCCCGCCACCCGGAGCCCACCGCCTGCCGGCTGCTGCCCGGAGCCCGCCGCCGCCCGCAGGCCGCTGCCCGCCGCCGGCGAGGGCGCACCCCGCCCACCCAGGCCCCACGCCCCTCGCGGAACCCACAACCATCCGCACAGGGCCCACCCTCCCAGGGGAAAGCGACCACTCACCATTCTTCCGAAAAGCCACAAGATCATGTCGGCAGCCTGTGGATAACCCTCCAGTGTGGATAACTCCCAGAGGCCCTCCGAACAGGCTTTACTTGGCAGAGCCCTCGACCAGCGACGCCAACCCGGCAAGGAGGATCCGCAGACCGATCTCGAAGGACCGGGCGGACCGATCCCCGGCCCGGGCCCGACTGACCCGGATGGCGGCGCCCAGTGCCGACTCCGGATCCGGCGACGCGGCCCACACGTCGATCGGCGCCCCCGCGTCCAGGGCCGAGCCCAGAATGAAGCAGTCCAGGATGGTGACGGCATGCAGCAGGTTCTCGGCGCCGAAGCCGGCGTCCCGCAACACCCGGGCCAGGCCCTCGTAGCCGGCCAGGGTGCGCGGATCGGTCACCGTCTGCGCGGTGAGCAGCGGCACCACCTTCGGGTGCAGTGCGAAGCTCGCGCGGTAGTCCTGGGCCCAATCCGCGGCGGCCTGCCGCCAGTCCGTGCGGCCCGCGTCCACCACCAGGACCTCGCCGGCCAGCAGTCCCCGGATCGCCTCGATGATCGCCTCCCGGCCGCCCGGGAAGTGGTGATAGATCGACGACGCGCTGACGCCAAGCACCTTGGCGAGGCTGGGCAGCGTGAACGTCCCGGCCTCGTCGACCAGCGTGAGGGCGGCGCCCGCGATCTGCTCGCGGGACAGGAGCGGGGTGGTCGGACGGGGCACGGTCACCGACCGTACCGAAAGGCATGCCACCCCGCACCAACCGCAAGAAATACCGCCGACCGCAACCAAACGCCAGCACCAACCGCAAGAAATGCCACCGACCGCGGCCCAGCCCCGGCACCGGCCGCAAGAAATGTCGCCGACCGCGACCAAGCCCCGGCCGCCGACCACGGCAAGTCACCCACGATGGGCGACCGTGCCGCCGACCACGGTCAGTGGCACCGGCGACTCCGCGAACTCGTCCGGATCCGCCGCCAGCGGATCCAGCCCGAAGACCGACAGGTCAGCGCGGAAACCCGGAGCGATCCGCCCCGAGTCCGGCAGCCCCGCGGCCGCCGCGGCCTGGGTCGTGTATCCCTCCAGCGCCATCCGCGCGGTCAGCGCCTGCTCGGGCAGGACCGGCGAGGTGGCCGGCGATCCGGCCGGGCGCCGCAGCCGGGCGGCGGCCAGGATCCCGCGCGGGTCGAACGGGGCGATCGGCCAGTCCGACCCGAGGGCCAGCCGAGCACCCCGATCCCGCAGGTCACGGGCCCGAAAGGCCCGGTCCGCACGGACCTTCCCCAGCCGACGCGACCAGTTGTCGCTGTGATCGGCGCGCGTGTAGTGCGTGCAGTGCGTCGGCTGCATGCTCGCGGTCACGTTCAGCTCGGCGAACCGGCCGATCAGGTCGCCCGGCATCGTCTCCAGGTGCTCGATGCGGTGCGGGACCCGCATCCGCGGCAGCCGCTCGAAGGTGTCCAGCACGTAGCGGATCCCGGCGTCCCCGATCGCGTGCGTCACGATCGGCACCCCGTGCCCGGCGAGGTGACCGGCCGCCGCGGCATATTCCGCCGGGTCCGGCCAGAAGCAGGCGGTCGACTCCCCGTGCGTGTCCGGTTCGTCCAGCCAGGCCGTTCCACCGTCGACGGTCCCGTCGATCATGAATTTGGCGCCCTCGACCCGCCACCGGCGCCCGCGCAGCCGCTGCTGCTCCACGACGTGCGGCAGCGAGGCGCCCGGCATCACGAACGGCGCACACCGCCACCGCACCGGCAGTTCCCCGTCGGCTTCCAGAGCGCGGAACAACTCGAGCGAGTCCTCCTCGAAGTCCATCGCGTTCGCGCCGGTCAGGCCGGTCGCCGCCATCCGCGCCAGCAGGTCCCGCAGCCGCGCGACCCTTTCGGCGAACGCGTCCACCGGCAGGATCTCCCGCACCAGTTCGACCGCTTCGAGCTCCAGCAGGTGCCCGGTCGGCCGCCCGCCGCCGTCGCAGACCACGCTCGCGCCGGAGCAGAACTCGCGCGGCCCGGCGATCCCCGCCAACTCCAGCGCCCGCGGGCTGACCAGCGCGGAGTGCGCGTCGAACAGGCTCAGGAAGACCGGCACGTCCGGCCCGACCGCCTCGACCAGCGGCGCGAACGTGATCGGCGCGCCCGCGAAGGCGTTCGGGTCGAGCCCCCACCCTTCGAGCCATCCGGTCCCCCGGGCCGCCTTCAAGATCAACTTCAAGTCATTGAGCGTACGGACGGTGGACAGGTCCACCCCACGCGTCATCCCGATCCCCGTCACGGGGTGGGCATGACCGTCCACGAGTCCGGGCGTCACCGTGGCCGCGCCCAGGTCGAGCACCTCGGTCGCGGGTCCGCGCCACGCCCGGGCGTCGGCCCGGTCGCCGATCGCGGTGATGCGCCCACCGGCGACGGCGAGTGCGGTCGGTCGCGGACCGGGCACCATGGTGTGGATCCGGTCCGCCATCAGGATCAGGTCGGCAGCGGTCATGACGAGCCCCCCTTACTGACGGCGGTCATACGCTTACTTCTCCCATGGCTACCGCCCCCGGCACAGTCAGGTTCAGTCCTGCGGGTGCCGACCTGGCACGAAACGCCAATTCGGCGCCGCGGTCACCACCACGAAGGTGATGCCGGCGGCGCCGAGCGCTCCGACCTTGAGCCCGGCCGTCCACCCTCGTCACGAGGCGTCACATTAACCGAATGTCATTCGGTTAGTGAAGACATGGCGGCGGATCTTCGAGCGCGGAACAACCGGGGAGAACTATTCGGTGGGGACCATCCACGACAGCACGGGCGTGCCCTGCAGGGTCACCAGCACGCACATGAAGAGCAGCAGGACCACACTCCAGAGCACCACCTTGCGGAAGATGTCACCCTCGCGGCCGGCCATCCCTACCGCGCCGGCCGCGATCGCCAGGTTCTGCGGGCTGATCATCTTGCCGAGCACGCCGCCGGACGAGTTCGCGGCGGCGAGCAGCACCGGGTCCAGGCCCGCCTTCGCCGCGGTCTGCACCTGCAGCGCGCCGAACAGGGCGTTCGACGAGGTGTCCGAACCGGTCACGGCGACGCCGATCCAGCCGAGCATCGAGGAGAGGAAGACGAAGACGCTGCCGGCGGTGGCCAGGAACGCGCCGAGGGTGTTGGTCTGGCCGGACTGGTTGAGCACATAGGCCAGCGCGAGGACCGCCATCACGGTGACGATCGGCTGACGAAGTTCCGCATACGTGCGGCCGTAGGCGCGCACCGCCGCACCCGGGCGGATTCGCAGGACGAACGCAGTGATCACGCCCGCGATGACCATCAGGGTGCCGGCAGCCGGCAGCCAGCCGAAGGTGAAGTTCGTCGACGACAGCGGCTTGCCGTTGGCGCCGAGGATATCCAGGCCGGGCCATTTGAAGACGACGGTCCAGGGCTCGTCGGCCAGGGCGTCCTTGATCGGGCCGAGGTTCGCGATCGCGAAGATGACAATAATGATCAGGTACGGCGCGTAGGCGCGGACAACCTCAGCCGGCGCGTCCCGCCGCACGGCCGTCCGAGCCCCACCCCCGTCGCCGGTCGCCGCGGCCCCACCGACACCCCGCACCGAACTTTCCGCAGCGCCGCCAGCGCCCCGCGCCGAAGTTTCCGCAGCGCCACCAGCATCCCGCGCCGAAGTTTCCGCAACCGCGTCCGCACCCAGACCCGAAGTTTCCGCAGTGCGACCAGCGCCCGGCGCCTCCGCGAGGGCCAGGTCCGGGGTCTCCGACGGCTGCCAGACCCGCAGCAGCAGAACCACCGCGGCGGCCGCGGCCAGCGAAGCGATGATGTCCGTCAACGGCACCGAGATGTAGTTCGAGGCCACGAACTGCCCCACCGCGAAGACCACTCCCGCGACGATCGCCGCCGGCCAGGTCTGCCGGACCCCGCGCCGCCCGTCCACCACCGCGACCAGTACCAACGGCACGACCACGGCCAGGATCGGCGTCTGCCGCCCGACCATCGCCCCGAGCGTGTCGGCGTTCAGCCGCGGGTCGTTCCCCGCCCCGGCGGCCACCGTCCCCAGCGTCGTGATCGGCGTCGCCAGCGCCCCGAACGCCACCGGCGCCGTGTTCGCGATCAGCGCCACGCACGCCGCCCGGACCGGCGGGAACCCGAGCGCCATCAGCATCACCACGGTCACCGCGACCGGCGTACCGAATCCGGCCAGCGCCTCCAGCAGCGCCCCGAAACAGAACGCCACGATGATCGCCTGGATCCGCATGTCCGGACTGACCCGTTCCATCGACCGGCGCAGCACGTCGAAATGCCCACTCACGACGGTCAGGTTGTAGACCCAGATCGCGTTGATCACGATCCAGAGGATCGGGAAGAACCCGAACGCCGCACCCTCCGAAGCCGACAGCAGCGCCTGCCCGACCGGCATCGAGTACACCGTGACGGCCACGATCAGCGCCACCACCAGGGAGATCACGCCGGCCAGCCAGGCGCGCGCCCGGAACACCCCGAGCAGCAGGAACAACGTGAGCAGGGAGAGAACGGCAAAGATCGCCGAGAGCGCCACGGAGTCCGCGACGGGGTCGGTCACGATCTGAAACTGTTCCGCAAGGACAAGATCCGCCATGGCAGCCATCCAGGAACGTCGATCACCTTCCCCGCAATCTAATCGCAAACCCCCCGCAATGAAACCGCTGACCGAGACGCAATGCATCCGCCGCCCGAGACACAATGCGGGCCGCCGCCCGAGACACAATGCGGGCGGCCGGGGCGGGCTATCGCGGGAGAGACCCGGCCGGGACCGGGCGGCGCGGGTTCAGTGGCTGTCCTGGATGGCCTGCCAGATGCGGTCGGCGGTGAACGGGATGTCGGTGAGGCGGAGGCCGATGGCGTCCCGCAAGGCGTTGGCCAGGGCCGGCGCGACCGGGTTGTACGGACTCTCGCTCATCGACTTCGCGCCGAGCGGCCCGATCTCGTCCCGGGTCGAGGCGAAGTGGACCTCGGTGTACGGCGTGTCCGCGAACGTCGGCAGGTGATACTGCCGGAACGTAGTCGTGGTGACGTGCCCGTTCGCGTCCAGGTCGACGTGCTCGGCGAGGGTCGCCCCGAGCGCCTGCGCCACCCCGCCCTCGATCTGCCCGCGCAACTGCAGCGGGTTCATCACCGTCCCGGCGTCCGCGCTGTGCACGCTGCGCAGGATCCGCAGCTCCCCGGTCGCCGGGTCGACGGCGACCCGGAACCACTGCGCGTTGAACGCCACCGACCGCGGCGTCCCGTCGAAGTGCCCGTGCCCGACCGTGCCCCCGGAGGCGACCAGCGCCCGGGCCGCCCGCAGCACCGCCTGCCCGGCGACCACCACCCCGGTGGAGGCGAACGCCCCGGTGTCGTGCCGGACCACGTCGGTGTCCGACTGCCGGATCACGATCTTGTCCGGCGTGGTGCCCAGTTCGTCGGCGGCGATCTGGGCGTGCACGGTCGTGCTCCCGTTCCCGAATTCCGCGGTCCCGACCGAGAGCTCATACCGCCCCGCACCCAATGCCCGAATTGTCGCATCGGCAAAGTGCCCACCGGGCGGCCCGGCAGCGATCATCGCGATCGCCATACCCTCACCGACCAGCCAACCATCAGGCGCTATGTCAGCAATTTCGCTACATGTCCGCATTTTCTGCAAGCACTGATCCAGCCCGTACGAAGCAATCCCGAGATCCTCGACGTGCTCCCCGGGAGCCGCCAGATCATCCCCGGCCCGAACCACGTTCAACTCCCGAAACCTGACCGGATCAATCCCGATAAGTCGTGACAACTCGTCTAATACGGACTCAACCGCGAACGTCACCTGCCCCAGCCCGTACCCGCGAAAAGCCCCGGCAGGCACGGTGTTGGTATACACCGCATGCGCATCTGTCCGCATATTTGCGCACTTATACACTGCGACCGATTCATGACACCCGTGGAACATCACCGACGGCCCATGGTTCCCGTAAGCCCCGGTATCCACCAGCACGGACAACTGCAACCCGGTCAGCAGACCATCCCGCCGAGCCCCCGCCTTGACCGTCACCACGAACGGATGCCGAGTGGTCGCCCCGTAGAACTGCTCCGACCGGGTGAACTCCCACTTCACCGGCCGCCCGGTCCGCAGCACGGCCAGCGCCACCAGGTCCTCGACGAGCATCTCCTGCTTGCCCCCGAACCCACCCCCGACCCGCCCCGCCATCACCCGCACCCGATCGAGCGGCAGGTCGTAGAGCGACGCCACCGCCCGCCGGGTCAGGAACGGCGTCTGCGTGCTGGACCGGATCACCAGCCGCCCGTCCTCGTCCAGCCACCCCACCGCCCCGTGCGTCTCCAGCGCCGCGTGCTGCACCCGCGCGGTCCGGAACGTCGCCTCGTACACCTCGTCGGCCGCCGCGAACCCGGCCTCGATGTCGCCGAGCGACGCGTGCAGCTCCCCCACCACGTTCCGGCCCCGCTTGTCCCCGTGCACCAGCGGCGCGTCGGCGGCCAGCGCGGACACCGGGTCCAGCACGGCCGGCAGCGGCTCGTACTCGACCCGCAGCCGGCGGCAGGCCTCCTCGGCGGCCGCCTCGCTCGACGCGACGACCGCCGCGACCCGCTGCCCGGCGAACCGCACCACCTCGTCGAGCACCCGGGTGTCCGCCGGGTCCTCGGCCACGTTCTCGTGCTGGGCGGTGGAGAACAGCCGGTCCGGCGAGTCCTTGTGGGTCAGGATCAGCTCGACCCCGGGCACCAGCATGGCCGCGGCGGTGTCCACCGCGACGATCCGGGCGTGGGCGTGCGGCGAGCGCAGCACCTTGAGGTGCAGCACCCCGGGCACGTCGAGGTCGAACGTGTACCGCGCGGTCCCGGTCACCACCTGCGGGCCGGCCGGCGCGCCCAGGGCCGAGCCGACGGCCGGGCCGGATCGGGACACGTTGCACTTCCCGGCGACGGCGTCCGCGACCGCGCGGTAACCCGTGCACCGGCAGAGGTTGCCCTTGAGCGAACGGGGCAGGTCGGAGCGTTGCTCCTCGGTGAGCGCGGCGGTCGTCATGATCAGACCCGCCGTACAGAATCCGCATTGAAATCCTTGTGCGGACAGGAACGCCTCCTGCACCGGGTGCAGGTCCTCGGGTGTGCCCAGACCCTCGATCGTGGTCACCGAGCGGCCCTGCGCGCGGAACGCCGGGTAGACGCACGAGTGCACCGGCTCGCCGTCGATGTGCACCGTGCACGCCCCGCAGTCACCGGCGTCGCAGCCCTTCTTGACCCCGAAGCAGCCCTCCTCGCGCAGGTAGGTCCGCAGGCACTGGCCGGGCCGGGGCGCACGCTCGTGGGCCGTTCCGTTGATCTCCACGCTCATGCGCTCAGCTCCACCCTGATCTGCTCCGCGAAATACCTGGTCAGATGCGCGCGCCAGACCGGCCGCCCGTGCACGTCGTCGGTCCAGGCCTCCGGCGGGATGGCCGCGAGAGCGGTGGAAAGCTCGGAGGGCACCGCGGAAAACCGGAAAACCCAGGGGCGGCGGGTGGCCGCGGTAACCGTCAGCTCCAGGCCGCCGTCCTCACCCAAAACCCCGATGAGA
Organism: Actinoplanes sp. L3-i22; assembly: GCF_019704555.1. Lineage (NCBI taxonomy): Bacteria > Bacillati > Actinomycetota > Actinomycetes > Micromonosporales > Micromonosporaceae > Actinoplanes > Actinoplanes sp. L3-i22. The sequence goes on along the minus strand of NZ_AP024745.1, from coordinate 3,297,412 downwards.
AGTACGGCCGATCGCCCGTGCCGATGCAGCGATCCGCGCCGGAAGGCGGTCCGCCCTCGCAGCGCCGCCCAGGGCAGAAAGATCGACCGCAGGAGCTCCCCGTCCCGGAGCAGGGTCCGTCCGTCGTCAACCACGAAGTCCGCGACAGGCACAGACCGCTCCGCACCCGAAGCGTCGATCAGCAGGCAGACCCCGCCGAGCGCCGAGCACAGCGAGATCATCGGCCCGGCCGGCAACGCCGAGCACAGGTTCCCGCCCACCGTCGCGACGTTCCAGATCTTGAACGAGGCCAGGAACGAGTGGCAGCACTGCCCGGCGATCGGGTACTCGCCGAGACCGCGGTACAGCTCGGCGACCGTGCAGGTCGCCGCGACCTCCACGCCGTCGTCACGCACGGTCAGCGCAGGCCACCCGGCCGACGGCAGGTCGAGCAGCCGGGAGATCGATGGGCGCGGCTCTCCGAAGAGCGCCGTCCCCCCGCCCAGCCAGGCGTCCCCGGGTCGCCACATGCCGGGCTCGGGCGCGCTGATCACGTCGGTCACCGTGTGCAGGTCCACGTTTTTACGCTACGCGCCGTGTGTTTCCGCTCTTGGTGTTCTTCCTGTCCGTCGTGAACCGGGACCTTCCGCGGTCCGCACTCGGGACCTTCGGCCCTGATCGACCGGTTTCCGCTGGTCAAGGCTCAGGGAGACGTTGCGGAAAGGATCTTCGGTGGATGCGCTCGACCTATCGCGGTGGCAATTCGGAATCACCACCGTGTACCACTTCATCTTCGTTCCGATAACGATCGGGCTCTCGGCCCTGGTGGCGGGCCTGCAGACCGCCTGGGTCCGGACGGGTAAGGAGCACTACCTCCGGGCGACGAAGTTCTGGGGCAAGCTGTTCCTGATCAACTTCGCGATCGGCGTGGTCACCGGCATCGTGCAGGAGTTCCAGTTCGGGATGAACTGGTCGAACTACTCGCGGTTCGTCGGCGACGTCTTCGGCGCCCCGCTCGCCATGGAGGGCCTGCTGGCCTTCTTCCTGGAGTCGACGTTCCTGGGCCTGTGGATCTTCGGCTGGGACCGGCTGCCGAAGCGCGTGCACCTGGCCACGATCTGGACCGCGTCGATCGGCACGATGCTCTCCGCCTACTTCATCCTGGCCGCGAACTCCTGGATGCAGCACCCGGTCGGCTGGCGGATGGGCGCCGGGCGGGCCGAGCTGACCAGCATCGGCGCCGTGCTGACCCAGAAGACCACGCTGGTCACCGTCCCGCACACGCTGACCGCCTGCTTCCTGACCGCCGGCGCGCTGCTGCTCGCGGTCTCCGCCTGGCACCTGCGCAAGGGCCACCAGGAGGAGGTCTTCCGGCCCTCGCTGCGGCTGGGCGCCTGGGTGGTGCTGATCGCCGGGCTGGGCGTGCTGATCACCGGGGACGTGCAGGCCCGGGTGATGACCGAGCAGCAGCCGATGAAGATGGCCGCCGCCGAGGCGCTCTACGAGACCACCGGCTCGGCCTCGTTCTCGGTCTTCACGATCGGCTCGCTGGACGGCAAGGAGGAGGTCTGGAGCGTCCGGATCCCGTCCCTGCTCTCGTTCATGGCCACCGGCGGCCCGTCCGGCACCGTCGAGGGGATCAACGACCTGCAGGCCGAGTCCGAGCAGAAGTACGGCCCGGGCGACTACACCCCGATCGTCCCGGTCACCTACTGGTCGTTCCGCCTGATGATCGGCTTCGGCGGGCTCGCCATGCTGGTCGCCCTGCTCACCCTCTGGTCCAACCGCGGCGAGCGCCGGCCGAAGGGCCGCTGGCTGTGGATCGCCGGCGTCACCACGGTCGCGATGCCGCTGCTGGCCAACTCGTTCGGCTGGATCTTCACCGAGATGGGCCGCCAGCCGTGGACGGTGTTCGGCCTGTTCAAGACCGCCGGGTCCGGATCACCTTCGGTCTCCACGGGCGAGGCCGCGACCGGCCTGATCGTGCTCACCGTGCTCTACGGGATTCTCGCGGTGATCGAGGTCGGTCTGTTCCTGAAGTACGCCGGCGCCGGCGCGCCCGAGATCCCCGCACCGACCGACGAGGCCGACCGGCCGCTCGCCTTCGCGTACTGAGCTGAGGGAAGAAATGGATCTCACCACCGTCTGGTTCCTGCTGATCGCCGTCCTCTGGGCCGGCTACTTCCTCCTCGAGGGCTTCGACTTCGGCGTCGGCATCCTGCTCCCGTTCGTCGGCCGCGACGACCGCTCCCGCCGCCTGGCGATCAACACGATCGGCCCGGTCTGGGACGGCAACGAGGTGTGGCTGCTGGTCGCCGGCGGCGCCACCTTCGCCGCCTTCCCGGAGTGGTACGCCACCCTGTTCAGCGGCTTCTTCCTGCCGTTGCTGATCATCCTGGTGTCGCTGATCGTGCGCGGCGTCGCCTTCGAGTACCGCGGCAAGCGCGCCGGGGCCACCTGGAAGAAGCGCTGGGACGTCGCGATCTTCGTGGGCAGCCTGCTCCCGGCGATCCTGTGGGGCGTCGCGTTCGGCAACATCCTGCGCGGCGTGCCGATCGACGCGAACCACGAGTACGTCGGCGGCTTCGTCAACCTGCTCAACCCGTATGCGCTGCTCGGCGGCCTGACCACGCTCGCCCTGTGCACGCTGCACGGCGCGGTCTTCCTGGCACTCAAGACCGACGGCCCGATGCGCGAGCAGGCCGGGCAGATCGCCGAGACGATGGCGCTGGTCTCGGTGCCGATCGCGGCCGCCTTCCTGGTCTGGACCGGGATCACGCACGGCGACGGCTGGGGCATCGCGCTCTCCGCGGCCGCCGCGATCGCGCTGGTCACGGCGATCCCGCTGACCCGGGCACGGCGCGAGGGCTGGGCGTTCGCGGCCACCGGCGCGACCTTGTTGCTGGCGGTGGCGGCGCTGTTCGTGACGCTCTTCCCGGACGTGATGCCGTCCACGCTCGGCGCGGCGTACAGCCTGACCGTGCACAACGCGTCGTCGACGCCGTACACCTTGAAGGTGATGACCTGGGTGGCGGTCTTCTTCACCCCGATCGTGCTGAGCTACCAGGGCTGGACCTACTGGATCTTCCGCAAGCGCCTCACGCTCAGCGACATTCCGGCATGAAACCCCTAGACCCAAGATTGCTTCGGTACGGCCGGAGCACCCGGACCCATCTGGCCGCCACGGTGTGCCTCGGGGCGATCCACGCCGCCCTGCTCGTCGCCCAGGCCACCCTGCTCGCGACCGCGATCACCGCGGTCTTCCTCGAGCACCGCGACCCGGCCTGGCTCGCCCTGGCCGTCGTGATCGTGGCCCGGGCCGGCGTGGCCTGGCTGCAGGAGCTGGCGTCGGCCCGCTCGGCGGCCGCGGTCAAGAGCGAGCTGCGCGGCCGGCTCGTCGCCCAGCTGGCCGCCCTCGGCCCGGCTCGGCAGCGCCCGGCCGGCGAGGTCGCGACCCTGGTCACGCACGGTCTGGACGCGCTCGACGGATACTTCGCCAGGTACCTGCCGCAGCTGGTCCTGGCCGTGCTCGTGCCGGGCATCGTGCTGGCCCGGCTGCTGCCCGCCGACCTGACCGCGACCGTCACGATCGCGGTCACCCTGCCGCTGATCCCGCTGTTCATGGCCCTGGTCGGGATGCACACCGAGGCACAGAACCGCCGGCAGTTCCGGCTCCTGGCCCGGCTCTCGCACCATTTCCTGGACGTGGTCGCCGGGCTGCCCACGCTGAAGCTGCTCGGGCGGGCCCGGGCGCAGGCCGGGATCATCCGCCGGATCAGCGACCAGCAGCGCGCCGAGACGATGCGCACGCTGCGCACCGCGTTCCTCTCCTCGCTGGTCCTGGAGCTGCTGGCCACGCTGTCGGTGGCGCTGGTCGCGGTCGGCATCGGGCTGCGGCTGGTCGCCGGGCACCTGGACCTGACCACCGCGCTGCTGGTGCTGATCCTGGCGCCGGAGGCGTACCGGCCGCTGCGCGAGGTCGGCGCGAACTACCACGCCAGCGCGGAGGGGCTGGCCGCCGCCGAGGAGGTCTTCGCGATCCTGGAGACGCCGGTCCCGCCGGCCGGCACCCGGGCGCCGGTCTCCGGCCCGATCGTCTTCGACGACGTCGAGGTCCGCTACCCCGGCCGGAGCGAACCGGCCCTGCGCCTGTCCGCGACGATCACGCCCGGCGAGGTGGTCGCGCTGACCGGCCCGTCCGGCTGCGGGAAGTCCACCGCGCTCGCGGTCCTGCTCGGCTTCGTCACCCCGGAGTCCGGCCGGGTCACCGTCGGCGGCATCCCCCTGAACGAGCTGGACCCGGACCGCTGGCGGAGCTGGATCGCCTGGGTCCCGCAGCGGCCGCACCTGCTGGCCGCGTCCGTGCGGGAGAACATCACGCTCGGCGCCGACTTCCCGGCAGAGCGGATCGATTCCGCCGTACGCCGAGCCGGCGCGACCGGCTTCGCCGACGTCACCCTGGGCGACGCCGGAACCGGGCTCTCCGCCGGTCAGCGGCAGCGGGTCGCGCTCGCCCGGGCGTTCCTGCGGGACGCGCCGATCGTGCTGCTCGACGAGCCGACCGCGAACCTCGACGCGGCGACCGCGGCCGGGGTGATGACCTCGATCCGTGAGCTGGCCCGCGGCCGGACCGTGCTGATCGCCGCGCACCGTCCGGAACTGATCAGCCTCGCCGACCGCGTCGTCGAGGTCGGCCGGGTCCCGGTGGGGCAGTCGTGACGACCCTGGCCGTGATCCGCCCGGCCGGGGGAAGGCTCACCCTGGCGGTGCTCGCCGGGGCCGGCGCCGCGGGCTGCGCGGTCACCCTCGCCGCGGTCGCCGCCTGGCTGATCTCCCGGGCCGCGCTGCATCCGCCGATCCTGCACCTGATGGTCGCGATCGTCGCGGTCCGCGCCTGCGGCCTGGGCCGGGGCGTGCTGCGCTACCTGGAACGGCTGCTCGGCCACGACGCCGCGTTCCGGGTCCTCGGCGACGTCCGCGTCCGGCTGTACCGCCGGCTGGCGGCGCACGCGCCGGCCGGGCTCGCCGACTTCCGCCGCGCCGACCTGGCCCAGCGCCTCGCCGCCGACGTCGACGCGGTCCTCGACCTGGTCACCCGGGTGTTCCTGCCGTACGCCGTGGCCGCCGTGACCGGGCTCGCGACGGTCCTGGTCCTGAGCGCGCTGGTGCCGGTCGCCGGGCTCACCCTGGCGGCCGCGCTGCTGGTCGTCGGGGTGCTGGTGCCGCTGCTGCAGCGGACCGCCGCGCGCCGGGCGGACGGGCGGCTCGCGCCGTTGCGGGCCGAGCTCGGCACCGGCGTGGTGGATCTGGTGCACGGGCTGGCGGACCTGACGGCGTACCGGGCAATCGATCTGAACCGCGAGCGGATCGCCCTCCTGGACCGACGCCTGACCGCGGCCTCGAAGAGGTCCGCGGCGACCGCGGGGCTGGGCGCCGCGGTGACCGCCCTCGGCACCGGCGTCAGCGTGCTGGCCGGACTGCTCGCCGGCGCCGCCGCGGTGCGCGCCGGGACCCTGCCCGGGGAACTGCTGGCCCTCGTCGTGCTCACGCCGCTGGCGGTCTTCGAGATCGCCGGCCCGCTCCCGGCCGCCGCCCAGCGCTGGGCGGCCGCGCGCGAGTCGATGCGGCGCCTCGCCGAGATCCGGTCGCTCGGCGAGCGAAAGGACGGGACGGTTACGGCCGCTGAGAGCGACGCTGCGGGCTCAGCGCCGCCGATCCCGGGTACGGTCCCGGAACTGCGCCTGGAGAGCGTGACGGCCGCCTGGACGGCGGATCGGATCGCGGTCGCCGGCGTCGATCTGACCCTGCCGCCCGGCGCCCGCGTCGCGCTGACCGGGCCGAGCGGCTCGGGCAAGAGCACGATCGCCGCGCTGCTGGTCCGCTTCCTCGACCCGGTGGCCGGCCGGATCACCCTCGACGGCGCCGATCTGCGGAGCATTCCGCCCGACCGGGTCCGGGAGATCGTCGGCTACCTGCCGGAGGACGCCTACCTGTTCGACACCACGATCGGCGCGAACCTGCGGATCGCCCGGCCCGGCGGCACCGATGCCGAACTGCTCGCCGCGCTGGAGCGGGCGCGCCTGCGGGACTGGGTCGAGACCCTGCCGGCCGGGCTGGAGACGCTGGTCGGCGAGCACGGGATGGCGCTCTCCGGCGGGCAGCGGCGGCGGCTCGCGCTGGCCCGGCTGCTGCTCACCGACGCCCGGGTGCTGATCCTCGACGAGCCGGGCGAGCACCTGGACGACGCGACCGCCGGCGCGCTGGTCCGTGACCTGCTGGTGGCGGCCGGCGACCGGACGGTCCTGCTGATCACCCACCGGACGGCGGATCTGGACGGCCTCCGGGTGGTCCGGATGCCGGCTCAGCCGGTGGTCACCGGCACCTGAGCCGGGGCCGGCACCGCCGGGAGGGTGACCGTGAACGTGCTGCCCCGGCCCACCACCGACTGCACGGCGATGCCGCCGCCGTGGTCGCGGACGATGTCCCGGACGATCGCCAGCCCCAGGCCGGGGCCCTGCACCGCCTGGTCCATCGCGTTGCCGGCCCGGTGGAACGGGGTGAACAGGCCGGGCACGTCCTCGGGCGGGATGCCGATCCCGGTGTCGGTGACCGCGATCGTCACGGTCCGCTCGTCGCCGCCGCACCGCCAGGTCACGCTGCCGCCGGCCGGGGTGAACTTGATCGCGTTCTCCATCAGCTTGCGCAGCGCCCGCTGCAGCTGGGTCCGGTCGCCGCGCACCCAGGCCACCTCGGCCTCGAAGCTGACCGTCAGCTCCTTGGCCTGGGCCGCCGCGCCCAGCTCGGCGTGCACGACGGTGGCCACGGTGGCCAGATCGAGCGGTTCGGTGACCGCGTCCGCGGCGGTCGCCGGCCGGTCCAGCAGCAACAGGTCGCCGATGGTGTCCTGGAGCCGGTGCGCGTTGCGCAGGATCGCGGTGAGCGACCGGAGCTGCATCGGCGTCAGCTCCGCGTCGTCGTCGGTGAGCATCTCGGTGTAGCCGAGAATGCTGGTCAGCGGCGTCCGCAGCTCGTGCGTGACGGTCTGGATGAAGACGTCCTTGCGCTGGTCCAGCATCCGCAGCTCGCTGATCAGCAGGTCCTGCTGCACCCGGACGCCCAGCTGGCGCAGCGCCCGCTCGATCTCCCGGGCCACGCTGGTCAGCAGCTTGCGCTCGGTCTCCTTCCACTCCCGCGCGGACTCCCGGCAGATCAGCAGGAAGCCGCCGGAGTACTCGGCGTCGCCACCCAGCGCGATCGCCAGCCCACCGTCCGGCCGGGCGACGGCCTGCCCGGGCTCCCCCGCCCGCAACTCGGCGGCGACCGCCGGGTCGAGGTCCGCCGCGGACTCCGGCCGGCACACCCGGATCTGCCCGGTGCCCGGCACGTACAGCTCGCTGTGCACCGCGACCGCCCCGAGCGCGTCGCCGATCCGGGCGACCACCCGGTTGCCGATGGTCGCCGGGTCCGCGTCCTCCTTCTGCAGCTCGCCGAGGACCGCCTGGCACAACCCGGCGCGGGCGGTCCGGGCCTGCTCCGCGGCGAGGTGTTCCTCGGTCTGCGCGGCAAGATCATTCAAAGCGTCGATCACGGTACGGAGTTCCGCCGCCCCCGCCGCCTCGGCCCGCGCCGACCGATCGCCGCCGGCCAGCAGCCGGATGGTGTCGCCGACCCGGGCCAGCGGGACCAGCAGCTGGCGGCGGCTGATCCGGACCAGCAGGTACCCGGCGCCGAGCACGGCCAGCACCAGCGCGGCGGAGACGATCCCGATCAGCCGGTCGAGCCGGCGGTCGGCGGTGTTCTCGGCGCGCAGCTGGGCGTTGATCGCGTCGTCGGTGGCGGCGTTGAGCGCCCGGACCCGGTCGAAGAGCTGCTTGCCGAGCGCCTCGTCCTCGATCCCGACCGGCGCGCGGCCGGCGGTGACCTGCTCGGCGTACTGGGCGAGCCAGTCGGACGCGGCCTGCCACTCGGCCTCGAGCAGCTCCCGGGTCTGCGGGTCGCTGGTCTGCCGGGCGCCCTGGCTCAGCGCGGCCAGGGCGGCGCCCCGCCCGCTCTGGTACGGCTCCAGGAACAGCCGCTCGCCGGTGAGCTGGAAGCCGCGGATCCCGGTCTCCGCGTCGGTCATCCGCTGCAGGGCGTGCCGGTTCGCCTCCCGGACCGTGCCGATCCGGGCCACCCGCACGTCGTGGTCGTCGCGCACCCGCGCGCTGACCCCGAACTGCACCACGAGGAACGCCGTGAAGAGCACCAACAGGGCGGCGAAGCCCAGGTTGAGCCGGCGCCGCAGCCTCATCGGCCGCGCTCCCGCAAGGCGATCATGTCCCTCACATCGGCAGCTGCCCGGGTGGACATGAGTCCGGCTGCCCATTCGGTGGAGAGATCCATCGTCCGGATCTCGGCTCCGGCTGGCTTCCGGGCCGGTGAAAGCGGTTTCTGAGAGATCTCTGGACTTCGTTACCGATCCGTAATCAACGATGTCTCGTATACCTGTGGTTACCGCCACACCGGTGAACCCGGGCCGATTGTCGGGTTTATAGCCGGAATTTCGGACACCCCAGACAGCAACATCACACAGAGTCACCAAGATCAAGTGATGTGGGTTACTGACTAGTAGCCATGGCCCTTGTAGTCACCGTGCCGGAGCGGCAACATTTCCCGAACGTTACGACGACGGCATCGACCCGCCTCGCTGTCGACGGCTGGCAAAGTGTCGCCCGTCGATGCGAGCCATCGACGGTGTGGCCGGTAGGCCGTCATCACTCTTATAGGAGGATCCGTGGAGGATTCGCAGAGCGTTCCGGCCGCCGGACGCACCAACTGGCGTCGGTTCGCCGTCGCGGTGGGCGTGCCCACCGCCGTGGCCGCCGGCCTGGTTGTCGCGCTCCAGACGGGCGCACTGGCCGCGAACTTTGTCGTGTCCGGCACCCAGTTCAAGCTGTCGGCCGCCACGCTCGAGGGCGATGGCTTCACCCAGTACAGCGGTGTCCTGAAGGACGGCAGCGGGAACTACATCCCGGCCGCCATGTCCGGCATCCAGGACGCCACGCTGACCAGCCTCTGCCAGTCGGTCTCGCAGAGCACCCCGCTGGGCCAGATCACGCTGCAGATCACGGCGGCGACCGGGGTCGAGGACAGCGCGGACAAGGACAAGAAGGTCCAGGCCTCGAACCTGCTGATCGGCATGTCCGAGCTGGGCGGCGACGCCACGTTCACCAACATCGAGATCGGCAACGACGCGGGCTCCCTCACCAAGGCGGGCTCCGCCAAGGGCGAGACCGGTGGCTTCGGCCAGCAGGCCGACCACGTCACCATCCACAGCCTGAAGCAGAAGGCGTACTCGACGTCGGCTTCGACCTTCAAGCTGACCGGCATGAGCCTCAAGCTCCTCCGCGGCTCCGGTAACGAGTGCTACTGATCTAGCTTTTCCGGGGCTCGCGGGGCACACTCCGCGAGCCCCACCCCTTTGCGCGTCGGCTTGTCGAAACACCCCTTTTCGTACGTGAAATACAGTTTCTGGAGGACGAGTGGCCACGGACGATTTCTGGAGCAAGTTCCGCCGGTGGCGGCGGGCGCGGCCGTTCTGGGGCGGCCTGTTCCTCCTGCTGTCCGGCGTCGAGTTCTTCTGGAGCTCGAACATGGACATGGCCAACATCCAGATTCACATCGGCCCGCAGGGGTTCCTCTCCTACCTGCTGCCGGTCCTGATGCTGATCTGCGGCGTGCTCGTCTGGTTCACCCCGCAGCAGCGGGTGTTCTACGGCATCATCGGCCTGCTCGCCGCGCTCTACTCGTTCATCGGGCTGAACCTCGGCGGCTGGTTCCTCGGCATGATCCTCGGCATCGTCGGCGGGGCGCTCAGCCTCTCCTGGACGCCGCAGGCCCCGCGGCCCGACGTCCGGCTCCCCGGCCCGACCGGCTTCTCCGGCCCGCCGCAGTACGCCCCGGAGGGTGAGTCCACCCAGCAGATCGAGGTCGCCGGCCACGACGACCGGCCGCACGAGACCCCGCCCGCGGTCAGCGACCCGAGCATCCTCCCCGGCTTCGGCGCCGCCCCGGCCCGCGAGGACGGCCCCGCCTCCGGCGCGGCGCACACCGAGATCCGCAGCTTCGGCGCGGCCGGCCAGACCACGGCCGCGGCCGACGAGCCGCGTGGCGATCTGCCCGGCCCGCGCCGCGGCCTGAACCGCAAGGCCCTCGCGATCATCATGGTGCCGGCGGTCGTCGGCACCACGGTCCTGATCGGCAGCCGCATCCCGGCCAGCGCCGACGACTGCCCGGCCGGCCTGCCCTCGATCAGCAGCTCGGCGTCCTCGTCGCCGGCCGCGACCTCCTCGGTCGCGGCCAAGTCGAAGATCACCGCCAAGCCGACCGGCACGCGCACCGGCACCGCCGCGGCCGGCGCGACCAAGGGCGCCGCGGCCACCGCCTCCGCCAGCCCCACCGCCTCGGCCACCGCGGACGCCGGCAACCCCATCCTCGAGGGCCTCCAGAACGTGGTCGACGGCGTCGGCAACCTGCTCGGCATCGGCGACGACGAGTCGGCCACTCCGAGTGCGTCGCCGACGACGTCGGCGACCACCGAGCCCACCGCGGAGCCGACCGCCACCACGACCACCACCGCGCCGGCCGGCGGCGACGCGACCCCGACCGCGAGCGGCACCGCCACCCCGACCAAGACCACCACCAGCAGCGCGGCCGCCGCCGACGAGGACGTCATCCCGTGCCTCGGCGCCCGCCAGGAGGGCCTGGTCGCCGACGGCGGCATCCCCAAGTCCTCGATCAAGCCGGGGATCATGAAGGTCGACTCGCTGACCATGTACAACTCGACCTACGAGGGCGTCGCCGACGTACCCACCCAGAACGGGGTCCTCAAGTCGCTCCAGTTCAACATGGACAAGGCGGTCAACAAGCCGTTCAGCCTGACCATCGACGAGCCGGGCGACGCGACCACCACGATCAAGAGCGCCGAGCTGACCACGACCGGGCACGTCCGCTTCTACACCCCGAAGATGACCGGCAACCTGTTCGGCCTGATCCCGGTCACCTTCACGCCGGAGCAGCCGCCGCCGCTGACCCTGCCGATCCTCTGGTTCACGGACGTCACGATCGAGCTGGCGAACGTCAGCTGCGACACGCTGACCGCGTCGCCGATCCAGATCCTCGAGAGCTGACCCACGCTCCACGGACGGCCTGGCGGGTTGACCCGCCAGGCCGTTTTTGATCGCCCCTGAGTTGTTGCTCGCCCGCAGCGCGATCGCTGCCGCCACGCCGTCTTTATCGCTCGTCAGCGCCGGCGTTCCTGCCAGGCGGTGACCACCGCGTCCGCGTCGAAGGGCGGCAGGATCACCGGCGGCCCGTCCAGGTGGCCGCGGCGCGCCTTGTCGATGCGGGCGTTGAGCTGGGCGACATGCTCCCGGACATCCCGCTCGGTGGGCAGCCGGTCGACCACGGTCTCCAGATCCTCGGCCGACCGGCGCAACGCCAGGGTCGGCGGGATCACCCCCGCGGTGGCCCCTTCCCGGCGGACCCAGTCCTTGACCCACCAGTCGTCCTCGTACTCCCCGCCGTACCCGGTCAGCGGCTTTCCCGCCCCGGCCAGATTCTCGAACTCGCCCCGCTCGGCAGCCTCACGAAGCTGGCGGTCGATGGACGACTCATACCAGTGCGCTCCCATAGACCAAGATTACGACTCCACCCGGCCCGGAGCACCCCCACCAGATAGTCCCCACCCACCACGGGGGCCTGCCCAAGCACATTGTCGCGGCCCGCGCCATGATCACGCGGACGGCCTGTGGACAACCCGCCAGTGTGGATAACCCGCGCCGAGCCCGGCGGCTCACCGGACGCCCTCCGTCCCTGGTCACGCCCTTCTTGCCAGACGCCGCCCGCCGTTGATCACGCCCGCGGCCGACCGCGATCGGCTTGCCGAGAGCTACTGCCCTCGGCCGCAACCCGCTCACTGCCGACTCGCCAGGCGCCGCCCGCCGATTGATCACGACTACGGCCGGCCCGTTTGCCGACCCACCGCCCGCTGCCGGTCACGGTGGCGGCCTGCCCGCGGTTTGCTCGCCACGCACCGCCCGCTGCCGGTCACGGCTGCGGCCGCCACTGGCGGGAGTTGCCGGTTTACGGTGGCTTCGGAGGTACGCCGTGGGCCCGCTCCACCGCCGGCGCAATCCCCCGGCTGGCACTCAGGGCCGTCCCAGCACGATGGAACAGCCCTCACGACCAGCCAAGCCGGACGAGCTGGTCCCCACGGCCGCCACAGACACCCCGGACAGCCCTCACGACCAGCCGAGCCGAACGAGCTGGTCCCCACGATTGCCACGAAGGTCGATTGCGGTGCTGGGCAGCGACGATCCGGGCCGTCCCCATGATCGTCGGTCCGCGGGTCATGCCGAGGGGCGCACACGCACGACCGGTGTGGACGACCCGCGCCGTGCCGAGGATCGACCACGCGAATCCCAGCGCTATGCGGAAGCCGTCCAACTGTCCGGCTCGTACCAGCGAACCGCACCCTTCCCCGAAGCCTTCGCCGCATACATCGCGGTATCCGCCCGCCGGAGCAACCCCCCGATCCCGCCCACGTCCCCACCCCGCAGAAACGCCAGCCCGATGCTCCCGCCCACGGTCACCTGCACCCCGTGCACGCTCATCGGCTCGGCCAGCCGATCGAGCAGCCGTTGCGCCGCGGCCCCCGCATCTTCCCGCCCCACGTCGGCGATCAGGATCGCGAACTCGTCCCCGCCGAACCGGCTGAGCAGATCGCTCTCCCGCAGCCCGGCCGCGAGGCGCGCGGCGACCACCACCAGCACCTCGTCCCCGGCGGCGTGCCCGAGGGTGTCGTTGACCGGCTTGAAGCCGTCCAGGTCGAGCATCATCGCGCAGACGTCGGTGTGCCGCCGGGCCAGGATCTCGGTGGCCCGGCTGTGGAAGGCGACCCGGTTCGGCAGCCCGGTGAGTCCGTCGTGGTGCGCCTGGTGGGCGAGGGCCGCCTTCTGGTCCTCCAGCGCCACCGCGAGCCGGCCGACCGTGATCAGCGTGAGGAACTGCCGGATCAGGACCAGCGAGAAGCTGGCCAGCAGCAGCCAGACCAGGACCGGGCTGAGCCGGCCGTCGCGCAGTTCGCGCCACCCGGCGACCCCGACCGCGCTCACCACCGGGAGGTACGGCAGCAGCGCCCACGGCCCGAACACCAGGCGTTCCACCACGTCCGCGCCGGGCCGGGAGATCCGCAGCCGGCTGGAGACCGCGGTCGCCCAGGCGCCGAGGACGTAGCCCGCCCCGGCGCCGTACCGGTACCAGGGGTCGCCGGTGACCCCGTTGCGCAGGGCGATCAGCACGGTGGTGGCCTGCAGCAGCGCGGCGACGGCCAGGACCTGGTGGGCGGTCATGCCACGGTTCGGGGCGGACTCGGAGAGGGTCACCAGCGCCACCGACGAGCCGACCACGAGCACCGCGACGATCGTGACGGCGTAGCCCTGGATCGCGCCGCCGGCCAGCCCGGCCAGGACGAATTCCCAGGCCAGGGCGAAGACCGCGCCGGAGACCGCGGCCACGTCGATGATCCGGCGGACCCGGGCGACGCCGCGCAGGCGGTGGCCGGCGAGCAGCACGGCGACCGGGACCAGGGCGGCGGCGACCATGGACAGGAGCGCGCCGGGGGCGTTGAGGACCGGCCAGGCCAGCACGCCGGCGAGCATCAGGAGGTTGGAGAGGCTCCACGCCGTACACGCGCAGGCTCCGAAAGCGTAAGCGGCGCGGACCCGGTGTGCCGCGCGGACCTGGCGTGCCCGGCGGAGATAGTGCCAGGCGGCGTAGCCGCCGGCGGCGGCGACGATCGCGTCGGAGAGGGCATATCCGGCCGGCCCGGGCAGCATCGGGTGCAGGATCTGGACCGCCGCGGCCAGGCCGACCCCCGCCGCCAGCGCCGTGCGCAGTCGCATGCCCACCCCGTGTTCTACGGCGCCACGGCCCGGCCGAGTATCGCATAGATTCGTAGCACCCATCCGTCCCTCCCGAGGAGCCGAACGTGTGCCGCAACATTCATCAACTGCACAACTTCGAGCCGCCCGCGACGCCCGGCGAGGTGCACGCCGCCGCGTTGCAGTACGTCCGGAAGGTAGCCGGGGCGACCCGCCCCTCGCAGGCGAATCAGGCCGCTTTTGATCAGGCGGTGGCGGCGATCGCGGCGGCCACCCAGGCGCTGCTGGACGAGTTGGTGACGACCGCGCCGCCGAAGGACCGCGAGGTGGAGGCGGCGAAGGCCCGGGCCCGGGCGGAGAAGCGCTACGCGTCCTGAGGCGGCCGCGACACCCGGTCGAAGCCGCCGAACCGCGCCGCCCGCGCGTCGAGGTCCGAGCGCACCGCGGCGTGTGCGGCGGCGGTCTCCTGGATCTCCCGGGCGTGCGCCCGTTTCTCGGCCATCGAGATCACCGAGGTGGTCAGGTCCGTCCAGCGGATCGCCCCGCCGTCCGCCAGCTCCCCCGCGCTGCCGCAGGTCGCGCAGGTGACCGCGGTGCCGGTCAGCTCGACGACGTCGAGGTGGCACATCGGGCACAGCCCCGGTTCGCCGAGGTAGCGCACGTCGTCGAACGGCACGCCGAGCTGCGACGCCACGTTCGCCCCGAGCCGGCCGGCACGCTCCAGCGCCGCGTCGTCGAGCAGGATCGAGCGCGGGGTGCCGGCGCCGCCGAGGACGACCTGGTCGACCACCGCCATGTGCATCGAGAACACCGTGGTGTGCAGCAGCGGCAGCGCGAGCGTCTTCCACTGCGGGGTGAGCGAGCCGCCGACCGCGATCAGGCCGGCCACCCGGGGTTTGAGCACCCGCTCGTCGACCCGGAACGGGACGGCCGGCTCGACCCCGGCCCGGCGCGCCGCGACCAGGTGTTCGATGATCGCGGCGTCCGCGTTCGGCCCGAGCAGGAAGTCGATCACCGTCTTGAGGCGCGCGGCGATGGTCCGGCTCATGATCGGCGTGCTGACGATCAGCCCGTCGCACTCGACCAGCCGTTCCCACAGCCACCACAGGTGCTCGTCGGTGGTCAGGTCGGTCAGCCGGACCAGCTCGGCGTCGCCGGCCGCGCGCAGCGCCGCGGTCAGCAGGATCTCCGCGCTCCCGCCGGGCTGCCCGCAGCCGAGGCCGAGAATGGTCATGACGTCGTTCCTCTCGACAGGATCTCGATCAGATTCCCCTCCGGATCGGCGACGAACGCCATCCGGACCCCCGGTTCCGGCGACGGCCGCGGCGTCATCACCGCTGTTGCCCCAAGACCCACCACCTTGGCGTACGTCGTGTCCAGATCCGCCACGTCGAACGCCACGTGCCCGAAGCCCTCGGACAGCGCCGCCGCCCCCGGATCCGCGGCGCGCGGCCCCGGTTCGGACCCGGGCCGGTGCAGCAGTTCCAGCCGGTCGCCGTGCCCGCGATGGATCAGCATCACGATGTCCAGGTCGAGCGCGTCGACCCGCAACTCGAGCTCGCGGACGTAGCCGAACGCGGCGCAGTACCACCGCGCGGCCGCGTCCAGGTCCCGCACCGACAGCCCGGCGTGGTCCAGGCGGGCCTCAGTCATGGACGTTCAGCCCCGCCCGGTCGCGGGTCAGGTAGGACGCGAAGCGCCCGGCCGGGTCCCGCTCGGCGCGGATCTCCTCGAGCCGCCGGTAGTGGGCATCGGACAGGAAGCGGTCCTGCCGCCGGGTGAAGTCGGTGTCGCCGAGGTAGACGCCGGCGCCGTGCCGCGCGATGGCGGCGGTCCGCTCGTGCACCCAGCTCCGGTACTTCTCGTCGTCGGCGGCGTCGGGGTAGATCGCGTACGTGGCGATGTAGACGTTGCCCTGCACCGAGAACGCCATCTCCGGCAGTTCCCGGTCGGGCGCCCAGCCGTACCAGATGGAGAACGAGTGCTCGGTGTCCAGCTCGCTCCAGAGCCGGCTGAGCAGCGGCGCGAGGACGTCGGCGGGCGCGTCGGTCCAGGTGCAGTCGACCGCGTACCGGTAGCCGTCCGGGTTCTGCGCCGCCTGCGCCACGCACTCCTCGGCGAGCGAGGTCGGCCCGGTCACGTGGCCCCGTTCCCGACCGGCGAGCGGCCCGCCGTCGAACACCCGCAGCAGCTCGGCGGCCTCCGCGTCGGAGCCGGCCATGACGGTGGTGTGCAGCAGCAACGTGGGCTCGCCGGGCAGCCGGGTGGCCGCGATGACCGGCTCGACCCGCCGGTCCAGCTTCGGCAGCAGCTCGTGCAGCCAGCCGAGCAGGGCGGCGGCGTCGTCCGGGTGGAACAACCGGGTGTCGTGCCACATCACCGCCGGCGCCTCGTAGGTCTGCAGGTGGAACGCGGTGACGATGCCGGGGAAGCCGGGGCCGGCGCCGCGGGCCGCCCAGTAGAGGTCGCTGTTCCGCTCGGCGTCGGCGCGGACCAGCTCGCCGTCCGCGGTGACCACGTCGACCGCCACCACGCTCTCGCAGGCCCAGCCCATCCGGCGCCCGTTCCAGCCCTGCCCGCCCTGCAGCAGGTAGCCGCCGAGCCCGACCTCCGGGCAGTGCCCGACCGGGAACGCGCGCCCGCGCTCGGCGAGGTACGGGGACAGGTCGAGCCCGCCGCGGGCGGCCGGGCCGGCGACGACCACGCCGGTCGTAGCGTCGTACGCCAGCCGGTTCAGGCTGCCGAGATCGATCAGCAGCGCGTCGTCCCGCAGGCTCCAGGCTGCCCAGGAGTGCCCGCCCGACCGAACACTTACGGTCAGGTTCTCCGTGCGGGCCAGGCGGACGCCGGCCGCCACCTGGTCGGCGTCGGCCGCGAGCAGGATCGCCGCCGGGTAGCGCTCCGGCCGCCGGTCGTTGAAGATCCGGCCGACCCGGGCCGCCTCGTATCCCGCGTCGCCGCGGCGGATCAGGTTCATCCGACTGCCGCCGCGCCGCCGTCGACCGGGATGTTTGCGCCGGTCACGTGCGAGGAGTCGGCGGAGGCCAGAAAGAGGATCGCGTTCGCGACGTCCGCCGGCTGCCCCCACTTGCGCAGCGGCACGGCGTTGCGGATCGCCTCGGCCGGGCCGTCCGGGTCCATCAGGGTCGGCAACGTCTGCGGGGTCTCGGTCATCGCCGGACTGACCGCGTTGACCCTGATCCCTTTCGGCCCGCCCTCGACCGCGAGCTGGTAGGTCAGCGCGAGCACCCCACCCTTGGCCGCGCCGTGCGCGTTCTGCGGCATGAAGAACGCGCCACGCGAGCCGGAGATCGAGCCGACGTTCACGATCGCGCCGCCGCCACGCCTGATCAGATGCGGCCACGCGGCCCGGGTGACCAGGAAGACGATGTCCAGCTCGTGCCGGATGGTGAACGACCAGTCGGCGTAGGACAGCTCGTCGATCGCGCCGAACCGGATCGCCGACGCGTTGTTGACCAGCACGTCCACGCCGCCGGCCAGCTCGGCCGCGGCGTCCACCCAGTGCCGCGCGCCGTCCTCGGTGGCCAGGTCGACCGGGGCGATCGTGTCGGTGCGGCCGCCGGCCGCCCGGATCAACTCGGCGGTTTCGGACGCTCCGGCCGCGTCGAGGTCGCCGCCGATCACGTGGGCGCCCTCCCGGGCGCAGACCAACGCGGTGGCCCGGCCGATGCCCCCGGCGGTGCCGGTGACGAGCACGGCCAGGCCGGCGAGCCGACTCAACTCTCACTCACTGAAAACACATTTCACACTCCGGTCACCGTGGTGCGATCGGCGTCACAGGGCTGTGGTTTCAACAGACAAAAACCGATTTCGTCGTACGAGAATCAGCGCGTCACCAGGACTGGCGGAAGGCTCGCACCAGCCGCGCGTACTCGGCGGCGCTCGGCTTCGGTGTCCGGTCGAACGTCTTGCGATCCACCTCGACCAGGCCGAGCTGGACGTCGTAGCCGAAGATCCACTCGTAGTTGTCGAGCAGGGTCCAGTGCAGATAGCCGAGCACCGGCACCCCCTCGTCGATCGCCGCGCGCAGCCCGGCCAGGGACGGCTCGAGGAACGCGGCACGGCGGCTGTCGTCGGGACTCGCCAGGCCGTGCTCGGTGACGAAGACCGGGACGCCGGTCTCGGCGTGCACGTAGCGGACCGCGTTGCCCAGCGACGACGGGTGCACGCTGGAGAACAGCCCGCCGCCCTCCTCCGGCAGCAGACCGTTGCCGTCGTAGCGGGCGCGTTCGTAGTTCTGCACGCCGACGAAGTCGTCGTCACGGACGAGACGGAGCCAACGGCCGTACGCCTCAATTCGCTTTTGATCTCTGATCGTGGGGTCGCCGACCGCTTGGTCGTCGACGACCGCGAGGCTCAGCCCGACCGGGAGATCCGGCCGGCACGCCTTGATCGCCGCCTTGCCGGCCAGGTGCCCGGCGGCCATGCCGGTCTCCAGCGCGTCGAACTCCTCCGGCAGCGCGACGTTGGCCAGCCGGTACCGCTCGACGCCGGCCGCCCGGCCCGCCGCCTCCAGGGTGGCGCGCTCCAGATCGCGCACGAAGTCCGGCATCGGCACCCAGGAGAGCAGGCGCGGCAGGTTCGGCTCGTTCAGCGTCACCGCGTAGGCGATCGCGTCGCCGATCCGGTCCATCAGCACCGTGCAGTAGCGCGCGAACGCCGCCGCCGACCCGGGATCGAGCCAGCCGCCGCGGGCCGCGAACCAGTGCGGCGCCGTCATGTGGTTGAACGTCACCACCGGCGCCAGGCCCAGCTCCCGGCAGCGGTCCACGATCGCGGCGTAGTGGTCCAGCGCGGCCTCGGAGAACTCCCCCTCGACCGGCTCGACCCGGGACCACTCGACCGAGAACCGGTACGCGGTCAGGCCCATCCCGGCGACCAGGTCCAGGTCCTCCCGCCAGCGGCGCAGGCCCTCGCAGGCCGGACCGGACGGCTCCCGGAAGACGGTCGGCGAGACGTGCTCGGCGAACCAGGTGTCGCTGGTGTCGTTGCCGCCCTCGATCTGGTGCCCGGACGTCGCGACGCCCCAGAGAAACGTCATGCGAACATCGACCCCCGCGCTCCGGTGATCCAGCCGACCAACTGATCGTTGTCGGTCTTCTCGGCTGCCACGTCGGCGACCTTGCGGCCCCGGTTGAGCACCACGATCCGGTCGCAGACCTCGGCCGCGAGCGGCAGGTTGTGGGTGACCAGCACGCACGCCACCCCCTGCTCGGCCATCCGCCGGATCAGCGCCTCCACCTGCCTGGTCTGCTCGTAGCCGAGCGCGGCGGTCGGCTCGTCGAGCAGCAGCACGCCGTTGCGGTCCCCGGTGATCCGGGTCGCGGCCCGGGCCAGCGCGACCACCTGCCGCTGACCGCCGGAGAGCATCTCGACCGGGCGGGTCACCGCCGCGGTCCGCACGCCCAGCCGGTCGAGCTCGGCGGCCGCCCGCTTGCGCTGCGCCTTGTGATCGACGAACCCGAGCCAGCCGAGCGGTCCCCGGCGCAGGATCTCCCGGCCCAGGTTCAGGTTCGTCGCGATGTCCTGCGCGTCGACCAGGGCAAGATCCTGATAGACCATCTGTACGCCGGCGGCGGTCGACTGGCTCGGCGAGTGGAACACCGCCGGCTCGCCGTGCACCAGAATCGTGCCGGCGGTCGGCTGGTGCGCCCCGGACATCACCTTGAGCAGTGTCGACTTGCCGGCCCCGTTGTCGCCGAGCAGCCCGACCACCTCGCCCTGCCGCACCGCGAAGTCGATGCTGTCCAGGGCGCGGACGTAGCCGTAGTGCATGTCGATGCCGCGCAGCTCCAGTGCGGGCGCCGTCTCGGTCTCGGTCACGGTTACCTCGTTCCGGTGTGGGCCGACGCCTGGGCGGTGGCGACCAGTCGCCGGGAGACCGTGGTGGACACCCACTTCTCCAGGCCGAGCGAGCCGAGCAGGAGCAGCCCGGTGACCGCGGTGGCCCAGTACGGCTGGATCCCCTTGATGGTCAGCCCGTTCGCGATGGTGCCGAGGATCAGCGCGCCGACCAGCACCCGGGGCAGCGAGCCCCGGCCGCCGCTGAGCGCGACCCCGGCCAGCGCGACCGCGGTGAGCGCGTTGAAGATGATGCCGGGGTTGGCGGCCGGGTTCGCCTCGGTCACCATGGCCGCCGTCACCAGGCCGCCGAGCGCCGCGCAGAACCCGCTCACCACGAAGCCCAGCACCTTGTACCGGTCGGCGTTGATGCCGGAGCGCCGCACCGCCTCGGCGTTGCCGCCGACCGCCATCAGGCGGATGCCGTCCCGGGTCCGGGTCAGGAACAGTGTCCCGGCCAGGAACAGCGCCGCCACCACCCAGACCGGCGCCGGAACGCCCGCGAAGCGGTCCGTGCCCAGGAACATCAGGCCGGTCAGCCCCGGGATCGTGTACCCCCCGGCCAGCGCGGCGGCCAGCCCGGACAGCACCGACAACGACCCGATCGTGACGATGATCGGGTTGAAGCCGCGCAACGCGATCAACCCGTTCACCACCCCGACCACGACGCCCACGGCCAGGCCGGCGACGATCCCGACGCCGACCGGGACGCCGTGCGTCATCAGCCAGCCGCAGACACAGCCGGCCATCGCGGCGGTGCCCGGGATGGACAGGTCGAGCGCCCCGCAGATGATGCCGACCGCGATGCCGGCCGCGAAGATCGCGGTCAGCGCCGCCGCGTTCGCGATCAGGAGCGCGTTGTTCACGCTGGCGAAGTAGGGACTCGCCCACAGGCTGAAGGCGATCAGCAGGAGCACCCAGAGCACGAAGATGCCCCGGTCACGGGCGAAGATCAGCCAGCGGACGCCGGCCGGGTCGTGCTCCGGCCCGGCGGCGGCGACCTGGTTGCCGGTCTCGGCGGTCACGGTCATCCCTCAGCCCTTCGCCGTGATGACCTTCTGCGGGACGATCAGGACCTGACCGTTCGCCTTCGGGTCGGTCTGCATCGCCACGAGCGTGTCGAACGACTGCGTCATGTCCGCGTCGAACTGCAGCGCGACCGACGCGAAGATCTTGCCGTCGGTGACGTTCTTCAGCACCTCGTCGTTGCCGCCGAAGTCGGTCACGCACTGCGCCGTCTTGCCGGCCGCGGAGAACGCGCCGAGCGCGCCGAGCGCGCCCTCGTCGTTGGACGCCATCACCGCGCCCAGCGTCGGCTTGCCCTGCAGCACGTTGCCGATGTCGGTCTGGGCGCTCGCCCGGTCCTTGGCGATCACGGACTGCACGATGGTGGCGCCGGGGGCGGTGGCCTTGAGGGCGGCCGCGGCGGCGTCCTCGAACTCCTTCTTGCCGGCCTGGCCCTCGGAGCTCTGCACGGCGAGGACCTCGGCCTTGCCGCCCATCTTCGCGTTGACGCAGGCGCCGAGCTGCTCGCCGAGCGCCTTGCCGCCGGCCGCGTAGTCGACGTAGTCGAACGTGACGCCGGGCTGCGGGCCGCTGAATCCGTACTCGTCG
Source organism: Actinoplanes sp. L3-i22 (assembly GCF_019704555.1). Taxonomy (NCBI): domain Bacteria; kingdom Bacillati; phylum Actinomycetota; class Actinomycetes; order Micromonosporales; family Micromonosporaceae; genus Actinoplanes; species Actinoplanes sp. L3-i22. Next base: position 3,276,035 of record NZ_AP024745.1, on the reverse strand, counting down.
GGGCGGCCGTTGACCAGCAGCGGGATGCCTTTGGACTGGGCCGTCTTGATGATCGGCAGCATCGACGGCGGCGCCACCGCGAGAATCCAGCCGGCGCCTGCCCGGCCCGAGCTGAGCACCTCGTTGAGCTGCTGGGTCTGTTTGCTGGGGTCGAAGTTCGGATCCTGGACGATGACCTCCCAGCCCTTGCCGCTCGCGTAGCCCTTCACCCCCTCGGACAGCCCCTTCAGGGCCGGCGGCGCGAGCGAGAGCGGGGAGAAGACCAGCGTCTTGGGGAGGGCCGCGGAGGCGCCGGCGGTCGTGCCGGCGGAATCCGAGGCGTGACTGCAAGCGGCCAGCACCATCAGCGCGGCACCGGAAGCGACTATGGCGCGTGTGACGCGCGGGGGACGAGAACTCACGGCTGAACTCCTCGCTGTGGTCCTGCACTTTCACCTAGCGAAAGTTACTTTCTTTCGCTGTTGCGAGAAACGTAAACGACACTCGGAAAGATGTCCATGGCTGCACGGACTCATTTCCGGGCCGTTACCAGGACCGCTCCAGGCCATGGACCAGCGCGACCATCGCGTCGTGCCCGGGCGTCGCGATCCCGACCCGGCGGCCCTCCGCGGCGATCCCGCCGTTCAGGACGTCGACCTCGGTGCGGCGGCGGGCCAGGACGTCCTGGAGCATCGAGGGCTTGTGATGGAAGGCCTCGCGGACCGCCTCCTCGACCGACTCGGCCGGATCCCGGGTCAGCACGATGCCGGCCGCCGCGCAGACCGCCCGCGCCTCGGCGATCAGCACCCGCACCTGGGCGAGCAGGTCCGGATCGGTGCACACCTGGCCGACGGTCAGCCCGGTCAGCGCGGCCAGCGGGCTGGTCGCGGCGTTGAAGACCACCTTCGTCCACTGCGGGCCGCGAGCGTCCGCCACCGCGTGGGTCCGCAGGCCACCCTCGGTCAGCAGCCCGGCCAGCAGCGCGATCCCGGCGGCCGGGGCCGGGCTCGGCTCGAACGGGCCGAACCAGGAATCGCCCGGGGCGTCGTAGCGGACTGTTCCGGGCGCGGTGACCGCGCCGGCCGTGACGATGGTGCCGCGGATGACCCGCGGCAGGAACTCGGCGATCAGCTCCTCGTTGCCGATCCCGTTCTGGACGCTGACCACGGCGGCGCCGGCCAGCGCGTCCTTCGCGGCGGCCACCGCGTCCCGGGTGTGCAGCGACTTGGTGGCGACGATGCCCAGGTCGCAGGGGGGTAGGTCGGCGGCGCTGGTCCGGGCGTGCACCGGGGCGGTGAAGGCGGCCTGGCCGATCACGGTCAGGCCGGTGGACTCGATGGCCTCGACGTGGGCGCGCCAGGGGTCGACCGCCCAGACCTCTATGCCGGGGACCCGGGCCAGGTGGGCGGCGTAGAGGCTGCCGATCGCGCCGCAGCCCAGCACGGCGATCCGGGTGACGTTCATGCTTTTTGCGTCGCTCATACTTTCTGCGTCGCGGCCCGACACGGCGGTCATGCGGTCACCGCGCGGGCCAGGAGGGCGCACTCCGCCGGGTCGATGCCGCCTACGCCCAGGCCGGCGACCACTCGGCCGCCTTCCTCCAGTGGGCGCCCGCCGGGGATCCCGAAGGGGTCCCGATACCACTGACCGGCCAGCTCGCTGGGGACGCCGAACCGGGCGGCCGCCGCTGCCGTGCCGAGGGCGACCTCGACCCCGCCGGTCACCGCGTCGGCCATCCGGTCCTGCTGGATCGGGTCGCCGCCCTGGTCCACCACCGCCACGCTGACCCGCAGGCCGCGGCGGTGCGCCTCGGCCAGCACCCGGTCGCAGAGCGCTCGCGCCCAGGCCAGCTCACGCTGGGCGGCGGCGGGCGGGGCCGGCTTCAACCCGAGACTGTCCGCCGGCGACACCGTCAGGTCACCGAATCGCTGCCGCCAGCGGGCGTCGTCGTCGCCGTGCTGACCGACATACGGGACATCCAAGGCGTACGCGATAAGCAGGTCTTCGGGGTTGGCCGGCGCACCGGCCGCGCTGACCACCTCCGGTGCGACGCCCTCGGGCAGGAACGGGCTGACCGTCGCCCCGGACGCGGCGAGGCCGGCCACGATCACGCCGTCCTTGTCGCGGATCGGCATCCCGCCCGCGCCGGGGAAGATCGCCTCCGGGCTGACCTGCACGAACCCGGCCGAGATCGGCGCCGGCAGGGTGGTCATCCGGTGCAGGTGCTCGGTGCTGGTGATCTGCTGGGTGGCGGCGATCCACGCCTTGGAGCGGGCCCGGGCCATGCCGCCCGGGCCGCCGTGGTCCAGCCGGGACGCGGTGATCAGGGCGCCGCTCGCGCCGACGACCGCGATGCCGCCGCGCAGGCCCAGTTGCTCGGCCTTGTCGACGGCGCGTTGCACCAGCTCGCGGGCCTCGGTCAGGTCCAGATCCCGCGGGTGGACGTGGTTGCTGGACGGGCGGGGTGGGACATCGGAAGGCGGAATGCGGTCCATGCGGTCCTCGCGTTCTCGGCTAATGAAAGTCACTATCCGAAACGCTAGAACAGTGGTCAGGGCGTGTCCAGACACTCCGTTCCAGGGTTCTGATCAAAATCGGCCGGCACACCCGTGCCGCGCTCTGCCCATGCCGGCCCGCGCATCCATCCCGCGCTTTGCCCAAGCCGGCCCCGCGCACCCATCCCCACGCTTTGCCGTGCCGGCCCCGCGCACCTTGCCCCGCCGGCCCTTATTCCAGCCCGGGCCGGCCACGGTCAACGCAGACGCCGGCCTGCCGCGCACCGCCGCGCACCGCCGCGCACCGCCGCGCACCGCCGCGCACCGCCGCGCACCGCAAGATCATCTTTGGGTCGACGTCGACCGAGCGCGACCCGGCACCCGAAGACCGGTGTCAGGCCTCGGAATCGGCGACAGCCTCAGCACCGGAACGCGGCCGGGGCACGACCGGAACCGCACCCTCCCGCACCTTCGGCGCACCGAACCGCAGCCGCGGGTCGAGTAGCCGCAACCCGGTCGCCAGCAGCGCCGCGATCAGCACGACCGCGCTCATGTTGATCAGAACGCGCGGATACCCGAGGTCAGCGACATCCGTGAACGGATACGGATACCAGTCGGTGACCGCACCGTGCGCCAGCGTGTACCCGATCCACAGGGTCGGCCAGACCGCCGCCCACGCCAGGGTCCGCCCGTCGATCCGCGGCCGCGGCCCGAACAGCAGCCAGCCGAGCAGCGCCGCCCACGGCGCGATGTAGTGAAAGCCCAGGTCAGCGAGGTAGGCAGCACCGTGCAACTCCACCTGCCCGGCCAGAATCGTGCTGTAGACGATCCCGGTGATCACGATGCCGAGCAGCGCGTCGAGCCGGATCACCCGCCAGACCCGGCCGTCCCGCCCCGAATCACGGGCCAGCCCGACCGTGGCGATCAGCACCAGCAGATTGCTCTGGATCGTGAAGAAACTGAACAGCCGGACGAACCGGGTCACCACCGTCTCGACCACCAGCGGCCCGGCGTGCGGCGCGGTGTCGGTAGCGGTCAGCACGATCTGAGTGATCAACGAAGCCAGAACGATCAATGCGAGCGTGCCGTGCCAGACGCGGGACTTCATGATCTCTCCAGCCGACCGTCGTTGATCTATCGCGGCAGCCTAGCGCAGGTCACAGCGGTGCGGGCCGGACCTCAACACCGGCCCCACTTTCAGATTCCCGATTAACCTCGCCCCTTGCCAGCGCCCCGCCCGCGTCCCGCACCCACGCCCCGGCTACGTCCCGCACCCACGTCTCGCCCGCGCCGCGTGCCACGTCCGCTCGCTTTCCACTGACGTCCCAGCCGCGCCGCACGCCCGCGTCTTGCCCACGCCGCACACCCACGTCCGCTCGCGCCGCACGCCCGCGTCTTACCCACGCCGCACGCCCACGTCCGCTCGCGCCGCACGCCCGCGTCCCACCCACGCCCCAGCCGCGCCGCATGCCCGCTGCCCATGGCAGCACATTTCGGCTCGCGGCGGGCTTTCCGGTTGCGGTGGGCGGTGGCTTTTCAGCTCGCGGTGGTCTTTTCGGTCACGGTCGCGGCCTGCTCCGGCTTGCGACTGGCCTTTGCGTACGCGAGACCGGCCAGCACCAGCGCGATCAGCCCCGCGATGAGGCCGGCGAGCCCGAGCCCGGAACCGCCCCCGCTGGAGTCGTCGGCGGCCTCGGCCACCGGAGCCGCGGCCCCGGCCGACGGGGCGGCGCTGCTGTCCGCAGCCGGGACGATCTTCAGAACCGGCGCGGGGCTGTCCGGCTCGCTACCGTCGGTGGTCGGCTCGTCGATCCAGCGAACCACGTTCCCGTCCGAGTAGGTCTGCAGCGTCTTGAAAACGATCTGCCCCGACGCCGGCAGCGCCCCCATCGACACGTCGAACTCCTGGAACTCGCCCGGCTTGATCTCCGAGCCCTTCGCCGCGGTCCAGGTGATCTTCAGGACCGCCTCGGTGATCTCGGTGTCGTGCGACTTGATCGGCGTAGCCAGCTTGGACTTCTCAGCGACCGCGGTCCACCCCGGAACCGGCTTGACGGAGACCGACGCGATCGGCTGGTCGGCGGGAAGGTTCACCTCGAGCTTGGTGGTGGACGCGCTGTCGGACTCGTTCGGCACGCGGAACGACACCTTCGCGTAGCCGCCCGCGGTAGCCGTGTTCGGATTGACCGTCACGTGCGCGGACGCCGGGCCGGCGATCGCCAGGATCAGGAGACCGGCCGCACCGGCCACCACCGCGGAACGCTTGAGCAGCGACATTGTTGGGAGAACCTTCCGTCGTATCGTCGCCCGTCGCCGGGCACACCCGGTTGGTCGCCCCGATGATGCGAAAAGTTCCCGCCACCCGCCGATCTTTCCCCGCCCCTCACCCCTTCGTGCGCGCCCCGCGCCCCGCGCCCCGCGCCCCGCGCCCCGCGCCCCGCGCCCCGCGCCCCGCGCCCCGCGCCCCGCGCCCCGCGCCCCGCGCCCCGACATGGTCGACCCTGACTCCCGGCTCTGCCAACTCGGCAAGCGCCTCCCTGCCAGGCCGACCCGCCATCCCCGCTGCCTCGGCCGATCGACTCCCGACCCCGCTATCCCGGCCGCTCAGCCCGCAGCCCCGCCTCCCGGTCGGCTTCCGGCCCCGCCACCGCGGGACGCGCCTCCGCGACCGCGTCGGTCATTGGCACCGTCTCACCGGGGTGCGATGCCCGAAGACGAGCCGCCCTCGGACCTACCGGCGCGGACCGCTCGTGTTCCTTGTTCCGCGGGTCTCCCCTGCGCTGCGACTCTTCGCCGTGCTGCGTCGTCTCCCCGCGCCGCGCCGATTCCCCGCGCCGCGTTGTTTCGGTTCGCTGCACCGATTCCCCGCGCTGCGCCGTTTCCGTTCGCTGCGCCGCGTCCTTGCGCCGAGGCAGGCGCACCTCGACCCGCAAGCCGGGATTCGCCTCGCCGAGCGTGACCGAACCGCCGTGCCTGCGCACCAACTCCCGGACGATGGCCAGCCCCAGCCCCGACCCACCGGCATCCCTGGCCCGGCCGTCGTCGAGCCGGGTGAACCGATCGAACACCCGCTCCCGGTCCGCCACCGGGATGCCCGGCCCGTCGTCGGTGACCTCCACCAGCAGATCCGGACCGTCCGCCGCGGTTCGCACGGTGACCGTCGACCGCCGGTGCCGGCATGCGTTGTCCAGCAGGTTGGCCACCACCCGGGCCAGCGCGTCCGGATCGGCGACCAGCGGCAACGGCCCGCTCGCGTCCTCGTGCCGGACCTCCGGGTACCGGCTCGCGACCTCGCCCACGAGCTGCCCCAGATCGACCTCCTCGATCCGGCGCGAGATCGCCCGGCCACCCCCGTCGTCCGCCCGGGCGAGCAACAGCAGGTCGTCGACCAGCCGGGACAGTCGCTGCACGTCGGCGAGCAGGTCGTCGCTGAGCGCCGGCCAGTCCGTGTCGTCCGGCAGTCGCTGCGCCACCTCCAGCTCGGTACGCATGTTGGTGAGCGGGCTCCGCAACTCGTGCGCGGCGTCCGCGACGAACGCCCGCTGCCGCGCCCGCGCGGTGTCCAGCCGGTGCAACATGTCGTTGAGGGTGATCGCCAGCCGCCCGACCTCGTCGTGCGAGTCCGGCACCGGCAGCCGCCCGGCCCGGGTTCCCCCGGTGATCTCCTCGGCCCCGGCCCGCAGCGCGTCGACCGGCCGCAACGCCGCGCCGAGCGCCCGCCACAGCCCGGCCGCGAGCAGCGCGACCAGCAGCGGGAACGCGATCAGCAGGGTGACCCGCAGCAGATGCACGCTCTGCGTCAGCTGACTGGTCGACCGCGCCACCAGAATCCGCAGCGGGTGGGTCGCCGGCCCGGCGGTGACCTTGACGACCCGGGCCACCCCGTCGAACCCGATCCGCTTCCCCGGGATCACGATCCCGCCGCCGTCGGGCAGGTCACGCAGCTCGTCCTCGTACAGGATCGGCACCAGCCGGTCGGCGGTCCGGGAAACCGACCGCACCCGGTTCTGCTCGTCGATGACCTGCACCTGAACCCCCGGCGTGACCAGGATCGGGTCGGGGAGCTGCCCCTGGTCCACCAGCCGGGCCACGCCACGCGCCGTCTCCAGCGCCTCGGCGTGCACCGCCCGCCCTTGCGCGAACGTCAGCACCGTGACCAGCAGCACGCCACCCGCCGCCAGCCCGAACGCCAGGGCCGCCGCCGAGATCAGCAGCAACCGTGCCCGCAGGCTGAGCTCTTGCAGACGCCTACGCATCTATCGCCCCTTCCGGAGCTTCTCCCCCACCACGCCCATCACCGAACCCCCGTTCCGTCGCCGCACGCCCACTCGCCAGACCCGCGTCGCCCGCCCACTTGCCAGACCCGCGCCGCACGTCCACTCGCCAGACCCGCCACTCGCCAGACCCGCGCCACACGCCCACTCGCCAGATCCGCATCGCCCGTCAAACCAAGCCGGCTCCTTCAAGCCTGCGTCGGCTCCGGCAGTTCCGCTCTTCCGGCCGCATTCACGGCGACGGCGACCAGCCGGTAGCCCGCGCCCCGGACCGTCTCCAGTCTTTCCCGGCCGATCTTGCGGCGCAGGTAGCCGATGTACACCTCGACCGCGTTCGGCGCGGTGTCCAGCGCCGCGTCCCACACGTGGTCGAGCAGCTCGGTCTTGGAGACGACCTCACCGGGCCGGCGGATCAGGTACTCCAGCAGCGCGAACTCGCGGGTGGTCAGCGTGACCTCGGTGCCGCCCACCAGCACGCGCTTCTCCGCCGGATCCAGCTCGACGTCCCCGCAGACGAGGACCACCGGCCGGGCCTGGGTGCCACGTCGCAGCAGAGCACGCAGACGGGCGAGGAGAACGACGTACGAAAATGGTTTGGTCAAATAGTCGTCGGCGCCGCAGTCCAGGCCATCGGCCTGGTCATACTCCCCATCCTTGGCGGAGAGCATCAGCACCGGCAGCCAGTGCCGCTCCGCACGCAACTGCCGCACCACGCGATAGCCGGAGAGCCGGGGCAGCATGACGTCGAGAATCATCGCGTCATAGCCGCCGTGCCGGGCCATCTCCAGACCGTCCTGACCGTCATGGGCCACGTCGACCGCGAACCCCTCGGCCTGCAGGCCACGTCGCAGCGCGGCCGCCAACCGTTCCTCGTCCTCCACCACCAGCAACCGCACCTTCACACCTTGGCATGCCGTCGTTGATCCTCGATACCGACTCTCAGTCACCTCTCAGCCCGGGCCTCCCTGCCTCGCTCCCCACTTCCGTCCCACTCCTCCCACTCCCTCCCGCGTTTCCGCCTCACTCCCGCCTCACTCCCGCCGCACTCCCTCCGCACTTCCGCCGCACTCCCTCCACAGTTCTGCCCCAGTTCTGCCCCACTCCCCCGCACCTTTCCTGTCCCCTCCCCACTCCCTCCGAGCCCGGTCACAGGCCCCTGATAGGCGTGGCCGCCCTGGTCAACGCGCACGTGCCGGCCCCCGGGGCGCCGCCGGCCTGGTCACCGACCCGCAGGCCGCGCGGGTCTTCCCCTACGGGTCGTTCTCAGCCTTGTCACAGCGGTGCCGAAGCACGATTGCTGCATACCAACGGGAGGTGGACATCGTGTCCGTGTGGAAATCGAGGCCGGCGCTGCGCTGGCTGGTACCGGGGGCCACCGCGGTTGTCGTCATCGGGGGTGGCGCGGCGGCAGGCACGATCGTGGCCAGTGCTGACCCGTCGCTGCCGGACCGCAGCGCGGCCCAGTTGCTGGTGGATCTGCAGAGCGCCAACCCCGCCGGGCTCTCCGGCACCGTGGTGCAGAGCGCCGATCTCGGCCTGCCGGGAATCGCCGGGCTGGCCAGCAGCCTTGGCGCCTCGGCCGGCGGTGGCAACGGCCTGACCAGTTTGATCTCCGGAAGCAACACCGCCCGCGTGTGGTACGCGGGACAGGACAAGGTGCGTTTCGCCCTGCAGGGGACGCAGGGTGAGACCGACGTGATCCGCAACGGGTCGGACGTCTGGCAGTGGAGCAGCTCGGAGAACACGGGCACGCACCTGAAGCTGTCGGGCGACGCCGCCTCGGCGCCTGAGCACTCGCTGCCCGGCGCGCTGCCGTCGACGCCGCAGCAGGCGGCCGACACGGCGCTCGCCTCGATCGACGCGACCACCAAGGTGCAGACCACCGGCGCTGCCAAGGTGGCCGGGCGGGACGCGTACGAGCTGGTGCTCAGCCCGCGGGACACCGCGTCGATGGTCGGGCAGGTGCGCCTGGCGATCGACGCCGAGCACCACATCCCGCTGCGGGTGGAGGTGTACGCCAAGGGGGCGGCCAAGCCCGCGGTCCGGGTGGCCTTCGACTCGATCAGCTTCGACGTGCCAGACGCGGAGCAGTTCAAGTTCAACCCGCCGCCGGGCGCGAAGATCGACGAGGCGGGCGCCCCGTCCGCCGACTCGCCGCGGAGTGGCTCGGACAAGAAGGTCATCCCGCACCCCTCGGGCTCCGCTCCGGCGAAGCCGTCGAAGGGTGCGGAGTCGAAGGTGATCGGCAAGGGCTGGACGTCGATCCTCTCCGCCAAGGTGCCGGCCGGCTCGCTGTCCGAGCTGACCGACGCGGGCAAGGGCACCGGCGACCAGGCGAAGACCGCCCAGGCACTGATGGGCGCGCTTCCCGAGGTCAGTGGGTCGTGGGGCAAGGGCCGGCTGTTGACCGGATCGCTCTTCAGCGTGCTGATCACCGATGACGGCCGGGTCTTCGCCGGCCTGGTGACTCCGGAGGCTCTGTACAAGGTCGCCTGACCTCCGATCCGAAATAGTTCTAGAACTCTGCCGCCCAAGCATGCCATGATGGGTCGGCAGAGTTCTATAACTTTTTGGAGCCGCAGATGTCAGCACCGACGCAGTCCGGAGCAGCACCATCCGCCATGAGCCCGCCGACCTCGGCCGGCCGGTTCGGCGAGTTCGGCGGGCGCTATGTGCCCGAGTCCCTGGTTCCGGCGTGTGCCGCCCTGGAGGCGGCGTTCCGGGACGCGTGGGCAGACCCGGCCTTCCACGAGCAGCTCGCCCGGCTCCGCACCGAGTTCGCGGGCCGGCCCACCGCTCTTACCCCGGCGCTCAACCTCTCCGCCCAGCTCGGCGTGACCCTGCTGCTCAAGCGGGAGGATCTGGCGCACACCGGGTCCCACAAAATCAACAATGTGCTCGGCCAGGCGCTGCTCGCCCGACGGATGGGCAAGGCGCGCCTGATCGCCGAGACCGGCGCCGGTCAGCACGGCGTCGCCACCGCCACCGCGGCCGCCCTGTTCGGCATGCGGGCCACCGTCTACATGGGCGAGCGTGACATCGCGCGGCAGGAGCTCAACGTCTTCCGGATGGAGCTGCTCGGCGCCGAGGTGATCCCGGTGACCAGCGGCAGCCGCACGTTGAAGGACGCGACGAACGAGGCGATGCGCGCCTGGGTCGGCGCCGTCGACGAGGCGCACTTCTGCCTCGGCTCGGTCGGCGGGCCACACCCCTATCCGTGGCTGGTCCGGGAGCTGCAGCGGGTGATCGGCGAGGAAGCCCGCGCCCAGGTCCCGGCCGTGCCTGACGTGGTAGTGGCATGCGTGGGCGGCGGGTCGAACGCGGCCGGCACGTTCGCCGGGTTCGCCGACACGACGGCCCGTCTGATCGGGGTCGAGGCGGCCGGCGGTGCCGCGATGACCAACGGCGCACCCGGCGTGGTGCACGGTTACCGGTCGATGGTCCTGCAGGACACCGACGGCCAGGTGCTGGAGGCCGAGTCGATCGCCGCCGGGCTGGACTATCCCGGCATCGGCCCGGAGCATGCGCACCTGGGAGCAATCGGTCGCGCGGAATATCGCACGGTCACCGACGAGGAGGTCCTCACCGCGGTGCGCCGGCTGGCCCGCAGCGAGGGGATCATCTGTGCGCTGGAGTCCGCGCACGCGGTGGCCTGGGTCCTCCGCGCGGCCGGCACGCCCGACCTGCCGACCGGCTCGACCGTGCTGCTGACGCTCTCCGGCCGTGGTGACAAGGACATGGCGACGCTGGCGGGGGTGGCCCGATGAAGCGGCTGAATCCCTATCTGACCGGCGGCATCACGCCGGACTGGATCGACTACCTGCTGGCCTTCCAGGAGGCCGGCGCCGACGCGGTGGAGATCGGGCTGCCGTTCTCCGATCCGATGCTGGACGGCGCGACCATCCAACAGGCGTCCGATCAGGCGCTGCGGCGCGGCGTCACGGTCGGGTCCATCCTGGCCGACCTGGCCGCGGCCCGAGATCGCATCCACATCCCGCTGATCGCGATGACCTACGCCAACCTGGTCTTCCGCGACACGACCCCGGCCGCAGCTGCACCGGCCGCGCCACGGGACGAATCGTTCGGCGGCCAGCCTGCGCCGGCCGCGCTTAGCGGCCAGCAAGCGGCGGGCGCGCCGAGCGGCCAGCCAGCAGCGGGCACGGTTGGCGGCCAGCCAGCCAGAGGCGCGCTTGGTGGTCGATCAGCGGCGGGCGCGGTTTCGGGTGGGGCCGGGGGTGGGCCGGAGGTGTTCTGCCGGCGGCTCGCCGATGCCGGGATCAGCGGGCTGATCGTGCCGGACGTGCCGATCGACGAGGCCGGCCGGCTGGAGGCGGCCGCCGCGGCCGCCGGTATCGAGCTGGTCCTGCTGGCCGCGCCGGTCACCCCGCCCGAGCGACTGGCCGAGATCGGGCGCCACAGTCGCGGTTTTGTTTATGCGGTGAGCGTCATGGACACCACCGGTGAGCGGGATTCCCTGGCCGCGAGCGCGGCGCCGCTCGCTCGCCGGATCAAGGCGGTCACCGGCCTGCCCGTGCTGATCGGGTTCGGCATCTCCACTCCCGCGCAGGCCGCGACGGCCGCCCGGGCCGGGGACGGGGTGGTGATCGGCGCCGCTCTGATGCGTAGGGTTCTGGACGGTGCGTCACCCGATGACCTGCGAGCCGAGGTCGCCGCTTTCCGCGCCGCTCTCGACCAGGTCGACCAGGAGATGCCCGTTGCCCGCGCGCACGCCGAAGTACCAGGTGATCGCTGATGACCTGACCACCAAGATCAAGGACGGCGAGCTGCCGCCCGGGACAGCGCTGCCTCCGCAGAAGGAGCTCAGCACGCGGTACGGGGTGACGCTGGCGACGCTTCGGCAGGCCCTCAAGCAGTTGGAGGACGAGGGCCTGCTGTCACAGGAGCCCGGCCGGGGAACGTTCGTGTTCCCGCGCGCGAAGTATCAGCTCACGTCGCTGCACGGGTTCGCGGAGGACCTACGCGATCAGGGGCAGACCGTCACCACGGAGATCCTCGACCAGGCGGTCGGCCCGCCGTCGGACTGGGCGGCCGCGCTGATCGGCGACGATCAGGCGCTGCGGCTGGAACGACTGCGACTCGTCGCCGGCCGGCCGGCCGTGCACCAGACGTCGTGGGTGCGTGGCACCGGGCTGGTGTCAGCGGATCTGAGCGACACGTCGCTGTACGCGGCGTTGATCGACCATGGTCATCTGGTGCACCGGGCTTCCGAGGTGGTCCGGCCGGGCCTGCTCGAGGAGCCGGTGGCGGGCTTGCTGCGGCGGCCGCCGGGCGAGCCGGTGCTGCTCTCCGAGCGGGTGACCTACGCGCTGGACGGGTCGGCGCTGGTGGCGGACCGCGCCACGATGCTCGGTTCGGCGATCGAGATCCGGACCGAGCGGGCGGCCGGCGGCCTCTCCGTCCAATGGAGCCGCGCCACCACCTGACCGGGCGCGGACGCGGCGGGCACGAGCACGGCGAGCCCGGATGCGAACAGGGCCGAGCGTCGGCGCGGGCCGGCCCACAAGCCGGCGGCAGCCCACCCGGCGGCGCGGGCAGGGCAAGACGGCGGGCCGTGCCGGGCCAGGCCGGCGCGGGCACGGCTCACAGGCCGGGCCGGGTCGGCGCGGGCAGGGGCACGGGTCGGGGCTGCCGCGGGTCGGGCTGCCGCGGGTCGGGCTGCCGCGGGTCGGGCCGGCGCGGCGCGGCCAGGACCGGCACGGCCAGGACGGGCGCGCCCCGACCGGCGCGGCGCGGGCAGGACCGGCGGGCGCGGCCAGGACCGGCGCGGCGCGGGCAGGACCGGCGCGGGCAGGGGAGAGCTAGGTGGCTGTTGGCGGTTGGAACCAGGGGGCCAGGGCGACTTTCACGGCTACCTGCATGGCCTGCTGCACGGCGGCCGGGTCGATCGACCTGTCCGCGTTCTCCAGGAGGACCTGGAGCGCGCCGGTCACAGCGCCCAGGAAAGCGCCGGTGAGCGCCCCAGCACCCACCTCGTCGATCCGGTCGGGGAAGGCCTCAGCCAGGTGGCGGGCGATCTGACGCTGGGCGTCCATCTGCAGCTGCAGGCCACGGCCCTGGACCGCCGGGACCGTCCGGACCAGGCGTAGCCGCAACGCGGACATCCGGCCGGACAGGTCGTCGCTCTCCGCACCCACCTGCCGCAACGCCCGCAGCAGGACCTCGGCGGGACCGTCCGCCGGCCCGCGACCGGCGATGGCGTCGATCGCCGCCTGCACCCGGACGTCGGCCTCCGGGAAGAGCAGGTCCTCCTTGCTCGGGAAGTAGCTGAAGAACGTCCTGGTCCCGATCTCCGCGGCGGCCGCGACCTCCGCGATGGTCGTCTCGTCGTAGCCGCGCGACTCGAACAGCTCGAGCGCTGCGGCGACCAGGGCCTGCCGGGTTCGGATGCGCTTGCGGTCGCGGAGAGACACGTTCCGCACCTTAGCGCACCAACTGCAAATCAGCACTCGTTGCAATTCCGCACTGACTGCGGTTTTCTGGGTACATGACCCAGCGCACCGCACTCATCTCCGGAGCCGGCATCGCCGGCGTCACCCTCGCCTACTGGCTGGCCCGGGACGGCTGGCAGACCACGATCGTCGAGCGGGCCGGCGACCTGCGATCCAGCGGCAATCCGGTCGACGTGCGCGGCCCGGCCCTGCCGGTGGCCGAGCGGATGGGCGTGCTCGGCGACCTGCGCGCGGTCGCCACCCACGCCCGGGCGGTCCGCATCCTCGACGCGGCCGGGCGATCCGTCGCCCGCATCCCGATGCCGGCCCGCGACGGTGAGGTCGAGGTGCTCCGCGGCGACCTCGCCCGAGTGCTCTGGTCCGCCACCCGGGACGACACCGAGCTGATCGTCGACGACACGATCACCGCGCTGCGGCCGGATCCGGCCGGGGTGGACGTGACCTTCGAGCGGGCCGCGCCGCGGCGGTTCGATCTGGTCGTCGGGGCGGACGGGTTGCACTCCGCGGTGCGCCGGATCGCTTTCGGGCCGGAGCACGAGTTCAGCGAATTCCTCGGGCTCTACGTGGCGACCATGACCTTCGGCGGGCCACCGAAGGAGCCGGACGAGGTGGTGCTGCTGAACGTTCCCGGCCGGCTGCTGGCCATGCATCCGGGGCGCGGCGAGGCCGGGGCGGCATTCATCTTCCGGCATCCGCCGGTCACCGATCTCGAACGCGGCGATTCGTCTCGGCAGAAAGAGGTGATCACGGCTGCCTATCAGGGGATCGGCTGGCGCGTACCGGAAATTCTTGGGTTTTTGAACGGTTTTGAGGATCTTTATTTTGACGCGGTGAGCCGGGTACGTGTCGATTCCTGGTCCCGTGGCCGCATCGTTCTGCTCGGCGACGCGGCGTCCTGCGTCTCCCTTTTCGGCGACGGCTCGACGTTGGCGATGGCCGGCGCGTTCACCCTGGCCGGAGCACTCGCCGGGGCGCCGGGCGACCTGTCCGGCGCACTGCGTCGATACGAGTCGGAGCACCGCAAATTGACCGGCCCCAAACAACGTCACGTCCACCGGGTCGCCGGCCTGCTGGTCCCCGGCAGTCATTTCGGCCTGTCCGCCCGCAACGCCGTCGCACACGCGATGAGCCGCGGGTGAATCAGTAGCGATAAAGCCGGGGAATGCCGCATGGGCGAGACGGGTGGCGGCCGGAATCAAGGTCCGGAATCAGGTACTGAACATCGCCGCCGGCGCGGTCCCCGGAGCAGGCCGCCGGGCATCGCACCAAGATCGCAGGATGGCAACGATATGCGAGACTTCGGCGCGTTGCGGGGCGACCGATGCCCAAAATGCCCCAGAATGCCCGGCGTGACCGTTGAGGAATTGGCGGAGCACTCGCAGGTCCGGCTGGTCGCTGGGCTGGGGGCGAGTGGCCAGCTTGTCTACGAAACGGTGCTGATCCGGACTCTCGGGGCGGATCTGCACATGGTTCTCGGAACGCCCGCGTTCGTGGAGGGGATCGCCGCCGGTGATCAGATCCGGCTGCACGCGGGCGGCAGCTTCGAGGTGGTGCGGCGCGGCGGCAACATCTGCCTGCTCGTGGTGCCCGACGAGGCCCCGGCGCCGGATGATCTGGCGCCGCTGCGGGACGCCTTCGACGAGCTCGGCGGGATCGTCGAGCTGCCCCCCGACCGTCGCTTCATCGTGATCACCGTGCCGGCCGCGCCCGGGTTCGACGCGGTGGAGGCGGCGATCGACGACTGGACCGGCCCGCGCGGGCACCACTGGGAATACGGCAACGTCTACGACACCGACGGCAACCCGCTGAACTGGTGGTGATCGGGCAAACCCGAAAACCCGGCTTACGGTACGGGCGATGCCCCGAACCGTGGCCCTACCGCGGCAGGGCCGGTTCCTCGACCGGAATCCGCGGCCGGGGCAGCGGCACCGACTCGATCGCCGGCGCGTCCACCACAACCTGCGCGGCCGGGTACTGCGGGCGCATCAGCACGTAGGCGACGGCGAGCAGCGCCACCGCCGCGACCGCGTCCAGCCAGTAGTGGTTGCCGGTCGCGACGACCACCAGCAGCGTGATCACCGGGTGCAGCAGCCACAGCCCACGCCACCGGGACGTCGTCGCGGCGATCAGCGCCACGGCGATCACCACGGCCCACCCGACGTGCAGCGACGGCATCGCGGCGTACTGGTTGGAGAGCTGATCGGTCTCCGGCGCTCCGTAGACCGCGGGCCCGTAGAGGCGCCCCAGGTCGAGCATCCCGGTGTCGGTGAGCATCCGCGGCGGCGCCAGCGGGAAGCCGAAATGCACCAGCAGCGCGGTCCCGGTGAGCAGCGCGAGCACGTTGCGGGTCCAGCGGTAGTGCGCGGGCCGGTGCAGGTACAGCCAGATCAGGCAGGCCGCGGTGGCCGGGAAGTGCACGTACGCGTAGTAGCTGTTCGCCACCTCGACCAGCCAGTGCCACGACATCAGCCGGTGCTGGACGCTCAGCTCGCCCGGCAGATGCAGCCAGCGTTCCAGGTCCCACACCTTGGTCGCGTTGTCGAACGCCTCGCCGACGTGCCCGGTCGCCGCCACCCGGCCGATCTTGTAGACCAGGAACATGACCGCGACCAGGCCGAGCTCACGGAGTGCGGAGATCCAGCGGGACCGCGTGGAAGCGGTTGGGGCGGCGACGCTCACGGCAAGCTCCTCGATGAGCCGGACGGCGTGCGGAGGAAAGCTCGCCGGCACTATAAAAAGCGAAAAATGGCCACATCACGTGACACCGGCGCCACTCTAGTGACGGGTCGCAACACCGGCGCTCACCTGCGGAAACAGAAACCCGATGTCCGCGGGGTGACGGCCGGTCAAGCGGAGCTTGAATGAACCATGACGCACAGCATCCGGCGATCTTGCCACATGGGCAAGTTTTAGCCCGGATTTAGTGATGTAACCCGCACCCGAAATACTCCGGAAACGCACAGGATCAGCACAGCCACGGCTGCTAGGACGAGCGCCGGCAACCGGGTGCTCACCCCGTACCAGACGAGCAGCGCGACCGAGGCGCCCGCCGCAACCAACCCGGTGATCACCGTGCCGCGCGGCAGCAGGGCCAGGCACCGCCAGGGCAGGCGCCCGGCCGGCAGCAGCACCCGGCCGGTGAAGGACACCATGACCACCGCCACGACCAGGGCGATCGCCTGCGCGAACAGGCCCGCGAGACTCCACCAGGGGGCCGCCAGGCGCACCGCGAAGGTCAGCGGCACACCGACCGCGAGGCCGCGCTGCAACCCGGCCAGCACGCCGAGGATCGGCCACGCGAGGGCCTCGGCGCGCAGCCGGTCCGGATGGTCGGCGGCCAGCTCGCGAAGGCCGCGCATGGCCTCGCCGACGTGCAGGCGCTCCGCGTTGAGCAGGGCGATCAGCCAGCGGCCGCCGGGGTTCTCCGGATCCTCCGCCAGCGCGGCCCGGGTGGCCCGCGCGGCGGCCCGGCGGCGGCCGGAGACGCGCTCCACCTCGGCCAGGGTCAGCAGGCTGGGCACCGATCGCGCGTCGAGCGCCAGGGCCTCCCGGGCCGCGCCGCGGGCCCGCCGGAAATCCCGGCTCGCGGCGTGCGCCCGGGCCAGCACCCGGTGCACCTCGGGCTCGGCGGGGCGCAGGCGGGCGGCCTCACTCGCGGCCTGGATCGCTTCCGAACCGCGGGACAGGGCGATCAGATTCTCCGCACGCTCCGCGTGCGCACCGGCCGATCCGGGCCCCGCCTCGATCGCGGCCTCCGCGGCGGCCAGGCCGTCGGCGGGCCGCCCGTTCAGCCGCAGCACCGCGGCGAGCAGCGCGAGCAGGTCCGGATCACCCGGCCGGGTGAGCAGCCCGAGGCGCAGCTCCGCCTCGGCTTGGTCGAAACGTCTCAGTTCGGCGAGCAGTCGCGCGCGCGCCGCCGCCGTCACCGAGTCTTGCGCTTCTTGAGGTACGCGGCCAGGTCGTCGTATTCGCCGCTCTGGTTGGCGAACATGGCGACGTTGCGAGCGGTGGTGAACCAGGCGTCGGTGGACGGCCGCACCTCACGGACCGCGGCCAGCATGTCCGCCTGATTGATCATGCGGATCTCGCCGGTGTCGATCGAGTCGCGCATCGCGAACTCCGCGGCGGTCTCGCAGAGGTGCGCCAGGTCGGCACCGGAGTAGTTCTCCGTCACCGCGGCGACCGCGTCCAGGTCGACGCCCGCGACCGGCCGATCCCGCAGGTGGAACTCGATGATCGCGGCCCGCGCCGGGCCGTCCGGAGGCAGCACCAGGACGGTCCGGTCGAGCCGCCCGGGCCGCCGCAGCGCGTCGTCCACGTCCCACGGCGCGTTCGTCGCGGAGAGCACGAACACGCCCTCGTTGCCGCCCTGCACCCCGTCGAGCTCGGTCAGCAGCTGGTTGACCACGGTCCGCATCGAGGACGAGTGCAGCTGGCTGCGCTTGTGGCCGAGCGCGTCGATCTCGTCGAGGAACAGCACGCACGGCGCGTGCCGGCGGGCCGACTCGAACAGGTCGTGCAGGTTCCGCTCCGAGCTGCCGACCCACATCTGCAGCACGTCGGTGATGGACAGCGAGATGAACGCGGCGCCCATCTCGCCGGCGACCGCGCGGGCCAGGAACGTCTTGCCACAGCCGGGCGGGCCGTAGAGCAGCAGGCCGCCGCGCAGGCTCTTGCCGAACAGGCTGCGCAGCTTCGGGTTGCGCAGCGGGCCGAGGAAGGAGACCTCGAGCCGCTTCTTGACCTCGGCCATGCCACCGACGTCGGCGAGGGTGACGGTCGAGCGCTCGACGTCGAAGGCCCGGTCGTCGTGACCGGTCACCGGGTCGGGCTCGTCGCCGGCGCGGGCGAAGCGCGGCGGAACGACGTCGCCGAACTGCTGCTCCATCGCGGACCAGTCGAAGCCACCGGCCGGCGCCGGCGGAGCCGCCGGAGCCGGCGTGCCCGGCTCGGCGCCCTCGGCGACCGGCTCGGGAGCGGTGGCGGCCGACGGCGGGGCCAGTGCGGACGTCATCAGCCCCCGCGCGGCCGCGTTGCCCGGCTCCCGGCTCAGCACCTGGGCGGCGTGCTCGATCGCCTCGGCCCCGCGCCCGGCCGCGACCAGCAGCTCGGCCAGGTGCAGCCGCAACGTCAGGTCGTCGGGGCGGGCCAGCACCGCCGCGGTGAGACTGTCGATCAAGGCGTCGCTCATAGAACGCGATTATGCCCGCGCCACTCCCGCCCCGGCCGCTCGCCCTTTCAGCCATCGGTGAGCGTCCGGAAGAAGGTGATCACGTCGTCGGCGAACAGGTCCGGCACCTCCAGCGCGGCGAAGTGCCCGCCCCGCGGGAACTCGGTCCAGTGCCGGACGTCGTAGCGCTGCTCGGCGAACGGCCGGATCGACTGGGTGATGTCGCCCGGAAGGACGGCGACCCCGAGCGGGGCGGGGCAGCCCACCGGCACGTTCACCCCACTCTCCCGGACCAGTCGGGCGGCGGATCCGGCGGTCCGGTGGAACCAGTGATGGGCCACGTCGGCCAGGATGCGATCGTCCGGCACCGGGGTCGCCGGGTCGGACCAGCGGTCGAACTTGTCCGCCCAGAAGGCGAGCAGCCCGGCCGGCGAGTCGTTGAGCGCGTAGGCCGGGGTCTGCGGGCCGGTGGCGAACAGCAGCTGATGCGGGTGCCGATTCTTCGCCAGCTCCGTCGTGCGGGCGAGGCGGGCCTGGTCCCGCGGCGTGAGACCGTCCGGCAGGCCGACGGTGGGCAGGTAGTTGATGTGGACGCCGACCACGTTGCCCGGGGCGACGGCGGCCAGGTGCCGGGAGATCCCGGAGCCCCAGTCGCCACCCTGCGCGCCATATCGCGAATAGCCCAGCATGGCCATCAGCTCGGCCCAGGCCTCGGCGACGCGCTGCTGGCTCCAGCCGCGGCGGGTGGTGGGCCCGGAGAGCCCGAACCCCGGGATGGCCGGGACGACCACGTGGAAGTGCTCCGCGAGCCGCTGGACGACGTCGAGGAACTCGACCGTCGAGCCGGGCCAGCCGTGCGTGAGGATCAGCGGCAGGGCGGCCGGGTCGGAGTTGCGCAGGTGCATGAAGTAGACCCGGTCGCCGAAGATCTCCACGACGAACTGAGCGTACGAGTTGAGCTCCGCCTCGTGCCCACGCCAGTCGAACTTCTGCCACCGGTCGGCCAGCGCGCGCACCCGGGCCAGGGGAATGCCGTAGTCGTCGCCGGCGCCGGGCAGCTCGTCGGGCCAGCGGGTGCGGGCCAGCCGGTCGGTGAGGTCGTCGAGGTCGGCCTGCGGCAGGTTGATCCGGAATTCGTTCATGCGGCTAACGTTAGCCGCCCGAACGTTAGTTGGTCCAATGTTATCGTCGACACATGGACCACCTGCCCAGCTGGCTGCTCACCCAGACCGCCGCGCACGCCCACCGCCTGGTCGGCGACGGGTTCGCCGCGGTGAACGCACGGGGCTATCACCTCCGGCTGCTGACCTCACTGACCGTCGAGGGGCCGGCCAGCCAGGCCGACCTGGGCCGGCGCACCGGCATCCACCTGAGCGACCTGGTCGGCGCGCTCAACGAGTTGGAGTCGGGCGGCTTCGTGGCCCGCTCCCCCGACCCGGCCGACCGGCGGCGCAACATCATCACCGTCACCGACGCCGGCCGCTCCCGCGCGTGGGACCTGACCGTGCGCGCCGCCCAGGTGCAGGAGGAGCTGCTGGAGCCGCTGTCCCGGGCCGAGCGGGAGCAGCTGGTCGCGCTGCTCCGGCGGCTCCTCGATCACCATCGGACGGTGAGCCCGGCCACACCGGGCACCGACGCCGCCGCGAAAATGTCGTAGCCGGCGGGCAGGATCCCGGGTGTCCGATCGACGGGGAGGGACGACCGATGGGCAGGACGCCGGACCACACGATCAGGGAGCGCCGAGGCTCCGACGGCGGCGAGCGGGTGCGGGCCGAGGCGAGACGGCGGGCGTGCTCCACGCCGTACGGGAAAGGGGGTCGAAAGAATTGGGGTCGAAAAAGGCCGCCCCCGGCGAACCGGAAGCGGCCCTCTCGCCGTGAGTGCGGTCTAGCCCGGCCGGCGATAGCCGGCGATGGGACCGCGGTCGATCGTCGCCATCCGGACGAAGTCGCCCGTGTGCGGCGCGTGCACCACCATGCCACCACCGATGTAGATGGACACATGGTGCACGTCGGAGTAGTAGAAGACCAGGTCACCCGGCCTCAACTCGCTCCGGCTCACCGACTTCCCGGACGCCCACTGATCCTTCGTGTAGTGCTCGAGATGCACTCCGACAGCCGCCCACGCCGCTTTCGTCAGGCCGGAGCAGTCGTAACTGTTCGGGCCCTCGGAACCGAAGACATAGGGCTTCCCGACCAGGTCACACGCACGCTGAGCGGCACGGCCACCCTTGTCGTTCGTGTATTCGACCGGGCACGGGCCCGTCTTGTACGGCCCGTCGCTGGCTCCGGCCGCGCCGTATGCCTTGAGCCGCAGCTTCTGCAGGGAGGTGATCTCCTTCTCGATCGCCGACTTCTTCTGTTTGAGGTCGGTGTCCCGGGTGGAGATCTCGGTCGCCAGAGCGTCGACCTTCGCCTTGTCGGCGGCGTACTTGTCGCGGAGCTTGACGACGTCGCCGATCGATGCCTGGCGGTTGGCGGCCAGCTGCTCGAGAAGCGAGAGCTTCTCGGTCAGGTTGCTCGCGCTGCCGCCCAGGATCGCGCCGATGGCGGTCGGCGGACCCTGCATGTACGCGTCCGCGGCCATGCCGCGCACCTCACCAAGAGCCGCGTCGACCTGTTTCTGCAGCGGGGCGAGCGTCGTGTTCAGCTGCTTCTGCTGCTTCTGCAGCTTGAGCAGCTTCCCGTGCACGTCGTTGTAATCCTCGATGACGGGCTCGAGCTCGTTCCACTGCTTGTCGATCTGGGCTTCGACGCTGGACGGCGAAGGCGTGGCGTAGGCAACGACAGGTCCGGTGAGAACGATTCCGGCAGCGGTGACGGCGCAGAGCAGTCCACGCAGCACACCTCGCGCGCCTATCCGTTTCACGTAGGTGCGTTGTCCTTTCTTCCTGCTCGGCCGCCGACCGGGTTAGCTGACGGGTTCGGGCGGGAAGCGCGCCCGGCCACGATCGCTCGTGGCTGCACCCCGGGGAACCTGGGTCCCCGGCTCGCCTCGCGGCGATTAGGCGGTGGTTCGGCAGATCGGCCGGTTGGACGATGGGGGGCTGTCGAACCGGGGACCACCGTACTCGGATCATGCGGGCAAATGAAGCTTGCGTCCGCGAGGAAACTACCCGCACAGTCACCGGTACTCACAGTGAGCGAAACGGCCACGCATCCAGGGCTTGAGCTAGCCACGGCACGATCAGAATCACGGTGGGTAACACCAGCAGACCGATCGCGGCGACCCCGGCGACCACCGACAAACCGGTCGAACGGGGCGCCGGCCCGCCGAGCCGATCAAGTCGCCGGCGGCGGGATTCACCCGCCGGGTCGGCGGGCGCCTCCTCCGCCAGAGGGACGGCGTCGGCCAGCCGGGCCAGCGCGGCCCGCAGCGGGACCGGGCCCGTCCGGCGCCTCGCGGCGTCGTCCGACACCATCTCCAGCAACAGATGTACGGCGTCGAGCGGCGCCCGTGACCGCAGCGGCCGGGGCACCGCCTGATAGAACGCGGTGAACGACTCCATCACCAGCTCGTGCCGGTGCCGCAGGTGCGCCTGCTCGTGCGCGAGCACCGCGTCCACCTGCTCCCGGTCCAGGATCCGCAGCACCGCGTCACTGAGCACGACGCGCGGCTCCCGGCCGGGCACGCAGTAGGCCAGCGGCAGCGTCCCGTCCAGCACCCGGACCTCGGCCCCGCCCAGCTCCTGATGCCGTTCGGCGCGATCGAGCAGGTCGGCGAGCATCCGGTGCCGCTCGCGCCGGGCCCGGGCCCGCACCGACACCTTGATCAGCGAGATCAGCAGCCGGATCACGATGGTCGCGGCGACCGCCAGGGAGAACACCAGCGACGCGACCACCCACGGGTGATCCGCGCCGGCCGCCCGGGTCAGCTCCTCGGGGGCGGCCAGCACCACGCCGAGCGCGCAGAGCACCGCGGTGAGGGTGAGGGCCTGCCAGAGCAGCACGGCCGCGACCGGGGCACGGTCCACCCAGCGAGCGCCGGCCAGGATGCCCGGGGCGACCAGCGAAAGGGTCAGCCCGAGGGCTCCGAGAAGAAGAGCGGTCACGTCTCTTTCGGTGGGGAGTCCAGGGCGGCTTGGATCGCGCCGGGGGGCAGCTGACCGAGGAAGTATGCCAGCGCGGCGTCCTGATCGGGAGTGCCGTTGAGCGCGTCGAACATCAGGGCGGCGGTCATCTCCTCGCGGGACTGCGCGGGGGCGTACCGATAGGCGCGGTCCTCCATGGTTCGCACGACCAGTTTCTTCTTCGCGAGACGGTCGAGCACGGTCATCACCGTGGTGTATGCCAGATCACGGTCGGCGAGGATGCCGAGATAGACCTGCCGGACCGTCAAAGGGACATGCGAAGCCCACAACTGGTCCATGACCTCACGTTCGAGACCGCCAAGTGCCATGTGACCCATCCTACTAGGGCCAGTCGTACTACGTCTCGTAGTATCTACTACGAAGAGTCGTAGAGGGGGACACCCGGTGGACGTGCTCGACCTGACCCGGCTGCAGTTCGCGGTCGTGACGATCTATCACTACCTGTTCGTGCCGCTGTCGATCAGCCTGTCGGCGGCCGCGGCCGGCCTGCACCTGACCTGGATGCGCACCGGCTCGGAGAAGTTCCTGCACCTGACGAAGTTCGTCGGCAAGCTGCTGATCGTCACGTTCGCGGTCGGCGTGGTCACCGGCCTCGTGCAGGAGTTCCAGTTCGGGCTCGGCTGGAGCGCGTTCGCCAAGTTCTACGGCGACGTGTTCGGCCCGACCCTGGCGATCGAGGGGATGCTCGCGTTCTTCCTGGAGGCGACGTTCCTCGCGCTGTGGTACTTCGGGTGGGGACGTCTGCCCCGGAGGGTGCACGCGGCCACGATCGTGGTCGTCGCGGTCGGGACGCTGCTGTCGGCGTACATCATCCTGGCCGCCAATTCCTTCATGCAGAACCCGGTGGCCTACGCACTGGACCCGGCGACCGGCCGGGCCCATCTGACCAGCTTCGGGGAGCTGCTCACCAACGAGGTGGTGCTCGCGGCGTTCCCGCACACGATGGCCGGGGCGGCGATGGCCGGCGGCGGTCTGCTGCTCGCGATCGGCGTGTGGCGGGTCGCGGCCGACGGCGCCTTCCGGACGCTCGCCCGGCTCGGCGCGTGGCTGATGCTGATCGGCGGCGCGCTGACCGCGATCACCGGCGACCACCTGGGCAAGGTGATGACCGCGGTGCAGCCGATGAAGATGGCCGCCGCGGAGGCGCTCTACGCGACCACGACCGGGGCGCCGTTCTCGGTCTTCGCGATCGGCAAGCTCGGCCACGAGAAGCCGTTCCTCACCGTGGAGATCCCGCACCTGCTGTCCTTCCTGGGCACCGGCTCCTTCGGCGGGACCGTGCAGGGGATCGACGACCTGCAGGCGCAGTACTCCGCTCAGTACGGTCCGGGCAGCTACGTGCCGATGATCCCGGTGGCGTTCTGGACGTTCCGGCTGATGATCGGCGCCGGCGTCGCCGGGATGGCGCTCGCGGCGTACTACCTCTGGGCCTCGTCGAACCGGACGTGGCGGATCCCGCTGCTCCCCGCGTTCCTGCAACCGGGCGCCGGGGTGCCCGGCTGGATCAAGCGGATCCTGCTGCTCTCGCCGCTGCTGCCGGCCGCCGCCAACACGTTCGGCTGGGTCTTCACCGAGACCGCCCGGCAACCCTGGCTCGCGTTCGGCATCTCCAAGGTGTCCGACGGCATCTCCCCCGGGCTCACCAGCGCGGAGGTCATCACGTCGCTGGCCGGCTTCACGCTGGTCTACGGATTCCTCGCGATCGCCTGGTTCAAGCTCGTCGTCCACCTGTCCCGGAAGCCCCTGGCCCCGGAGATCTCGGACAGCGCGCCCGAGGCCGAGCCCGTTCCCGCCTACTAGGAGCCCCGACTCATGATCACCTTCTGGTTCGCGATCCTCGTCCTCGCCTGGGTGCTCTACTTCGTCCTCGAGGGCTTCGACTTCGGCGTCGGGGTGCTCGCCCCGTTCCTCGGGCGCGACGAGCACGAGCGTGGGGCGGCGATCCGTACGATCGGCCCGTTCTGGGACGGCAACGAGGTCTGGCTGGTCGCCGCGATCGGCGTCACCTTCGCCGCCTTCCCGGACTGGTACGCGGCGCTCCTCTCCGCGCTCTACCTGCCCATGGTCGGCATCCTGCTGCTGCTCGCGGTGCGCGGCGTCGCCCTCGAGTTCCGCGGCAAGCACGACTCGCCGTCCTGGCGCCGCCGCTGTGACTGGCTCCTCGCCGGCTCGTCCACCGGGGTGGTGCTGCTCTGGGGCGCCCAGCTCGGCGTCTTCATGCACGGCCTGGCCCTCAACGCCGACGGCGCGGTGATCGGTAACGGTCTCAGCCGCAGCCTCTCCCCTCTGTTCACCCCGGCCGCCGGGCTCGGCGCGCTCGCCGCCTTACTCGGCACGGTCCTGCTCGGCGCGACGTTCCTGGCCCTGCGGACCACCGGCCCGGTGCGCCGGCGCGCGGTGTCGCTGGCCCGCAACGGCGGCAACCTCGGCACGGTCGGCCTGCTGCTCGCCGGCATCGCCACCGGCTCCCGGCTGACCCTGGCCGCCGCGGTGCTCTGCTTCATCGCCGGGATGCTCGCCCGGCAGGGCCGCGAGGGCGGCGCGTTCGCCGCGACCGCGGTCGGTGTGGCCGGCGCGGTGGTCGCGGTCTTCACCGCACACGGGTCGGTCGTGCTGCGCAGCACCCTCGATCCGCTCTGGTCACTGACCCGCTCGGAGGCCGCCGCCAGCCCCGCCGCGCTCAAGCTGATCACCGTTGCCGGGGTGATCGTCCTGCCCGGGGTGCTCGCCTACCAGGCCTGGTCCTACTGGGTCTTCCGCCGCCGGATCGCGAGCGAACGGATCGCGTCGTGATCCTCTCCTTCGGCCGCGTCCAGGATTCCGCTCCCCGCCGGGCCGCGGCGGGTCAAGGTCACTTCAACCCCCTTCGGCGTACGACGTCAGCCCCGCCCCCGGCCGAGCCCGCCCCGCCGGGCCGGCGCCGGGTCGCGAAGGGGCCGGTCGATCCACGGCTGCTGCGCCACGCCCGCAGCTCGCGCGGCGGGGTGGCCCTGCTGGCCCTGATCGGAACCGGACAGGCCGCCGCGACCCTGGCCATCGCGGTCGCGCTGACCTGGATCATCGCCCCGGGCTCGTTCTTCCTCCACGGGCCGCGGACCTCGGCGATCGTGCTGCTGGCCGGCGCCTTCGCCGTGCGGGGCCTGCTCTCCTGGGCCGAGCAGGTGGTCGCCCGGCGGACCGCCGCCCGGGTCACCGACGAGCTGCGGCAGTCGCTGCTCACGGCCGTGGTGCGGCGCGGCCCGGCGTGGGTGGCTTCCTACGGCGCGGGGCGGCTCACCACGGTGCTCGGCACCGGGCTGGACTCGCTGCGGCCGTGGTTCTCCGGGTATCTCCCGTCCCTGGTCCTCGGCGTGGTCCTGCCGCCCGCGGTGATCGCCGTGATGCTCCTGGTCGACCCGGCCTCCGCGGTGATCGCGCTGCTCACTCTCCCGCTGGTCCCGCTGCTCGGCGCGCTGATCGGCTGGGCCACGCAGGCCCGCGCCGAGCAGCGCTGGGCGGCGGACGCGCGACTGGCCGGGCACTTCCTGGACGTGGTCCGCGGGCTGGGCACGCTCAAGATGTACGGTCGCGCCGAACGCCAGATCGAGGTGATCGCCGACCTCACCGACCGCCATCGCCGGGCCACCCTCCGGGTCCTGCGGGTCGCCTTCCTCTCCTCCACCGCCCTCGACCTGGTCGGCACGCTCTCCGTCGGCCTGGTCGCGGTCCAGGCCGGCATCCGGGTCGCCGGGGGCTCGATGCCGCTGGCCCCGGCCCTGCTGGCGATCCTGCTGGCCCCCGAGGTCTACCGGCCGTTGCGCGAGATGGCCGCCCGCTACCACGCCGCCACCGACGCCACCGCGGTGATCGCCGACGTCGACGAGATCCTGACCGTCGCGCCCGCGACCACCGGGTCGCTTGCCGCCTACACCGCCCCGGACGCACTCCAGTTGAGCGCCGAATGGGCGGCCCTCGCGCGGGCCGGCCGGGTCGCGGATCGGTGGGGGGTGCTTGCTGCGGGGGTGCGGGCGTCCTACCCGGACGCGGCCGGCGATGCGTTGCGGCTGGACGATCTGGCGGTTCGAGTCGGGGAGGTCGTCGCGCTGCGCGGGCCGTCCGGGGCCGGGAAGAGCACCGCGCTGCGGGTGTTCGCCGGGCTGCACCCGGCCGACGCGGGGGCGGTGGCGGTGGGACGGGCCTTCCATCTGTCACAGCGGCCCGCGCTGCCGCACGCCCGGACCGTGGGTGAGGCCTTCGCGGCGGATGCGACCGGCGAGGAGATCCGGGCCGCGCTGCACATGGTCGGGCTGGACACCGAGGTCACCGCGGGTACCGCGCTCGGCGAGCACGGCAACGGCATCTCCGCCGGCCAGCGCCAGCGCCTGGCCCTGGCGGCGCTCCTGCACCGGGCCGGCCGCGCCGCCGCCACCGTCCAGCGCGCCGCCGACCGGAGCCGTCGGGACGAACCCGGCCCGAAGCGCCGGCCGCTCCCGGTGGTGACCCTTCTGCTGGACGAGCCCACCGCCCACCTCGACCCGGACTCCGAGCAACTGGTGGTCGCTCGGTTGCGGGAGTTCGCGCGGCGGGACTGTGCTGTCCTGGTGGTGGCGCATCGGCCCGCGCTCCTGGCTGCCGCCGACCGGGTCGTCGACGTTCGCGCCCCGTTTCCGGCCTGCGCAGAGGACGCCTCCGAGACGCCCCTGGCCGCTAGCCAGATCCCGTCCGCGGCCGCTCAAGATCAATCCTTGCTCCCGCGCATACTGCCGACAAGTGCGCAGCCCGATGCCCGGGCAGTGGACGCGCAGCGCGAAGCCCAGCCGGCAGAGCCGCGACCGGCGGCCCGGACGGTGGACGCGCAGCGCGAAGCCCAGCCGGCAGAGCCGCGACCGGCGGCCCGGGCAGTGGACGCGCGGCACGAAGCCCAGCCGGCGGAGGCACGGCCTGCAGCTCGCGCGGTGGACGTGTGGTGGCGGCGGCCGTGGGTGGCGGTCGCGCTGGGGGTGGGGGCGGTCCTCGGCGGGGTGCTGCTGACCGGGTCGGCGGCTTGGCTTCTGGTGCGGGCGGCCACCTTGCCGCCGGTGCTGACGCTCTCGGCGGCGGTGGTGCTGGTGCGGGGTAGTGCGGTGGCGCGGCCGCTGCTTCGGTATCTGGAGCGGCTCGTCGCGCACGATGTGGCGTTCGCTCGGTTGGGGAGTCGGCGGGCGGCCGTGTATGCGCAGCTCATTCCCCGGGTGCCGGGGGCTCACCTGCATCGGCGCGGGGATCTGCTCACGCGGCTCGTCGACGATGTGGACGCACGCGTGGACGGGCTGCTGCGCGGGTGGCTGCCGGCGTTGACCGCGATGATCACGGTCGGGATCGGCGGGGCGGCGGCGATCGGGATCGTGCCCGGTGTCGCGGGGGCGATCGCGCTCGGTGTGCTGATCTCCGGGGTGGTCGCTCCGCTGGTGGCGGGGTGGCAGGTGGACCGGCAGGACGCCGCTACCGGGGTGGCGCGGGCCGCGCTGCGGGACGCGATGGTCGAGACGGTCGACGGTGTGGAGGAGTTGGGGGCCGGGGCCGGGCGGTCCGGCGTACCGCAGGAAAGGAGCCGGACCCTCGCGGCGCTGGAGGCGCGGGCGGCGCGGATGTCGGGATCGGCCGCGGCAGTTGCCCATCTTGGATGGGCGGTGGCGGCCGCCGGGACCGCCGTTGCCCTGGGCGGCGCGGGAGTCTCCGCGGAGTGGAGTGCGGTCGTGTTGCTCGGGGTGATCGCCTTGGGCGAGCCGCTGGTCGCCATGCCCGATGCGGCGACAGCCCGCCGCCAGGCCGCCGGGGCCGAGCGTCGCGTTGCCGCTCTCACCGCGGAAACTCCGGGCCGGGCCGCCGCTCCTACCGCGGAAACTCCGGGCCGGGCCGCCGTTCCTACTGCGGAAACTCCGAGCCGTGCCGGCACTCCTCCCGCGGAAACTCTGGGCCGCGCCGCCGCTTCTAGCGCGGAAACTCCGGTCGGCGCGGCCGGGATCTTCGAGGAATCGGGGATCGCGGACGCGGCGGGCGCCTCGGGCAGAACGGAAAACGCCAACGGCACGGGGAACACGGGCGGCACGGGGAACACGGGCGGCACGGGGAACACGGGCGGCACGGGGAACACGGGCGGCACGGGGAACACGGGCGGCACGGGGAACACGGGCGGCACGGGCGGCACGGGGAACACGGGCGGCACGGGGGACGTGGGGCGGCTTGAGCGCGGGCGGCTCGTCGGAGTTGACCCCGTTGACGTCGACGGGGCGGTGATCGTTCGCGGACTTGTGGCGGGGTGGGATCCGGGCGTGGAGCCCGCGCTCGACGGCGTGGATCTGGTGCTCGCACCGGGGGCCCGGGTTGCGGTCACCGGGCGGTCCGGCTGCGGGAAGTCGACGTTCGGGGCGGTGCTCGGCGGGCTGCTCGGGGCCCGCGCCGGGGAGGTCCGGGTCGGTGGGAAGGTGGTGCTCGTCGGGGACGAGACCGGACACGTGTTCGCTTCGTCCGTACGGGAAAATCTTCGTCTCGCGTCGCCGGCCGCGACCGATCCGCAGCTTTTGGGGGTTTTGCGCAGGGTGGGTCTCGGGTCGTGGCTGGCCGGGCTGCCGGACGGGCTCGACGCCTGGCTCGGGACCGGGGGCAGCACGATGTCGGGTGGGCAGCGGCGACGGTTCGCGACCGCGCGGGCGCTGCTCGCCGATCCGGCGCTGCTGATCCTGGACGAGCCGACCGAGGGGATCGACGAGGCCGGCGCGCGCGAGTTGATGGCGGACCTGCTGGACGCGGCGTCCGGGCGGACCGTGTTGATCTTCGCGCACCGAATGGAGGGCCTGGATCTGGTGGAGAATATCTACGAGCTGTCCGATGGCAAGCTAAATGTCGGATTGGACCGATCGGTCCTCTAGGCTGAGGATCATGGCACGCACGCCGGTCCCGGGCACCCGCGACACGATCCTGACCGCGGCCGCCGGACTGTTCTACCGGTACGGCGTCCGCGCGGTCGGGATGGCCCAGGTCGTCGAGGTGGCCGGGTGCGGGAAGAACCTGCTCTACCGGCACTTCCCGAGCAAGACCGAGCTGGCCGCGGCCTACCTGCGACTGTCCCGCCGCGAGCGCGAGCAGGCCACCGCCGAGGCGCTGCGCTGGGCACACGGGCCGGCCACGCAACTGATCGCGCTGGTCACCGAGATCGCGGAAAATACCCGGCGGCCGGGCTGGCGGGGGTGCGCGTTCCGCAACTACCTGACCGAGTTCCCGGGCGCGACGGACGAGCCGGCCGAGGTCGCGCGCGGTTACCTGACGGACAGCCGCACGCTGATCGACCGGCTGGTGACCGAACTCGGCGGCGACGACCTGCTCGCGGACCGCATCTGGCTGATCGTGGACGGCCTGCACAACGGCCCGCCGGAGCAGGCCCCGGTCGCCGTCACCTGGGTGACCGAACTGGTCCACACCACGCCCGGGTCCCGCGAACGAGAATGAGACTCCACCGAGGAGGCCTCGAATGGATCAGATGCTCCAGTTCTTCGTCATGATCGATAGCGAGATGAATCGGGAACGGTGATGGCGCGTAGGTCGAGGGCGTAGAGCAGTTTGTCGTAGCGGGCCGGGCCGAAGGCGACGAAACGGTCCAGGGTGCCGTAGCGGCGGAAGCCCAGGGACTCGTAGAGGGCGGCCGCGCGGAGGTTGTCGCCGCGGACGTCCAGGGTCAGGGTTTCGATCGAGGCGGTGACGGCGGCCTCGATCAGCGCGCTCATGATCGTACGGCCGAGGCCTTTGCCCTGGAATTTCGGGTTTATCGCGACTTTTTCGATGTCGGCGTTCACGCGATGGGTCGGCCGTGCGTAACGCTGCCAGTAGCCGAACCCGACCGGGCCGGCCGGCTCGAAGGCCACCGCCAGCGCCGCGTCGCCCGTCGCGATGCCGGCGATCACGTCGCCGAGCAGCGCCGCGACCTCCGAGGACGAGGGCGGCGTGACCCACCCCAGAGCCGCTCCCCCGGCAACCAACGACCCCACTAAAGACGAAATTTCGGAAATGTCGGCGTCGGGCAGGCCGGCCGGACCGATCAACCGCACCTCGGAATGAGCCACCCCGAGATTCAATCAGGTCCGGTACGCCGCAACGGTAGCCTGCAACTCCGCCGCCGTCCGGGCCAGCTCCGCCGCGGTGTGCTGGGTTTCGGTCGCCCCGGCGGTGACCTGCTGCGCCGCCTGCGCCACCCCCGCGATGGTCCCCGCGATCGCCGTCGACCCCTCCGCCGCCTGCCCCACGCTCCGGGCGATCTCCGCGGTCGTCGCCGTCTGCTCCTCGACCGCCGCCGCGATCGTCGTCGCATACTCGTTGATCGTCGCGATCACCGCCGCGATCTGCCCGATCGCGTGCACCGCCCCGTCCGTCTCGTCCTGGATCGCGGCCACCTGCGCGGTGATCTCCTGGGTGGCCCGGGCGGTCTCCTGCGCCAGATCCTTGACCTCGGCCGCGACCACCGCGAAGCCCTTGCCCATCTCCCCCGCCCGGGCCGCCTCGATGGTCGCGTTGAGCGCCAGCAGGTTCGTCTGCTCGGCGATCGAGGTGATCAGCGCGACCACGGTGCTGATCTGCGCGGACGCCGCCCCGAGCCGGGTCACGCTGGTGTTGGTGTGCTCCGCGGTCCGGGCCGCCTCGGCCGCCACCCCGGCGGCCTCGTTCGCGCTGTTCGCGATCTCCCGGATCGACACGCCCATCTCGTCGGCCCCGGCGGAGACCGCCTGGACCCCGTCACTGACCCGCCCGGCCGACTCGGACACCGTGCTGACCTGCGCCGACGTCTCCTCGGCGGAGACCGACAGCTGGCCGGAGACGGTGGACAGCTCCTCGGACGCGGACGCCAGCACGTCGGCGCTGCTCCGCACCCGCCCCACCATCGTGTCCATCGCCTCGGCGGTGTGGTTCAGCGCCTCGGCCATCCGGCCGACCTCGTCCTTGCTCTCGACGTCCGCGCGGGCGGTGAGGTCACCGTCGCGGATCCGGTCCAGCACGGCCACGCACCGGGACAACGGCCGCACGATCATCCGGCTCGCCACCACCGCCAGCGCCACCCCGAGCAGCGCGCTGAGCGTCAACATCAGCAGCACCCGCCACTTGGTGGACTGGTAGCGGTCCTCGGCGACGGTCTCCTGCGCGGCGGTCTCCTGCACGGTCAGGTCGGAGAGGCTGGTGAGCTGCGCCCGGACCTCGGTCATCAGCGGGGTGACCTGCTTCGCCCGCACCGCGTTGATCCGGGGACGGTTCCCGCCGGCCATCGGCAGCAGCGTGTTCCGCAGCACGTCCACGTACTGCGACCAGGCGCTCCGGAACGCGGCGAGCGCCGTCGAGGCGGCCGCGTCCGGGGAGTAGCCCTGGTACCTGGTCGCGTACTGCTCGATCTGATCCTCGGCGGTGGCCAGCGCGGTCGCCGCGGCCTGCCGGGCGGCGTCGTCGGTCGCGAGCAGGTCGTCGTCGGCCGCCAGCCAGGCGCGGTTCACCGCGCTGCGCAGGTTCCCGATCGTCTCCAGCTCCAGGCTGTGCTGATAGCCGGTCTTGACCATGCCGTTGGTCGCGCCCAGGCTGCCCATCGCGAACAGGCCGTCGGTCACGCTGAGCGCGGCGACCACCAGCACCGCGAACATGATCTTCGTCCCGACGCGCCGATCGGTCAGCAGCCTCACCGGTCCACGGTCTCACAAGCGCAAACGGTCCCGGGCACTCTCCAGTCGTTCCCGGGAGAACTCGCCCCGGTTCCGCCGATACCGCGCCCGACCGGCCCGGGACCGGAACGCCGACCGCGGCACCGACCACCGCCGCAGGAGCGACCCGCGGGTGACGAAGAGCAGCACCTCGTCGACGGCGGCCGCGGCCCGGGCCCCGTCCCGCGCCGCGAACCGGTCGGCGATCAGCATCCACTGACCCGGATCGAGCAGCTCGGACGGCCGGGCCCCGTCACCCCAGCGGAAATTCTCACCCGCGTGGGGGAACGGCTCGGGCTCGGCCGGGGTACGGAAGTCGTACGCCCGCCGCCGCCCGCACCCCGGGCAGTCCCAGGCGTACCGCACGGTGTGCGCCCCGCCGGGAGCCCCGACGGTCAGCACCGACGCGCTCCACGGCAACCCCTGACCAGGGAAATTGCCGTCACCGCACGGGCACGGGTGAAGTTCCAGGAAGAGCGTGGTCTCGGCGGTCGTCCGCGCGAGTGGGATGGGCATACCGGCAAGCTAACCAGCCGCTGTTAGGGTCGCCGATTGTGAGCGACACCAGCGGCGCCCGGGTCATCGGCGGCCGGATCCACGATTTCTCCCGCCAGGCCGTCGTGATGGCGATCGTGAACCGGACACCCGACTCGTTCCACGACAAGGGCAGCACGTTCGCGCTGGAGAAGGCCACCGAGGCGGTCCGGCACGCCGCCGCCGAGGGCGCCGACTGGATCGACATCGGCGGCGTCCCGTTCGCCCCCGGGCCGGAGGTCTCCGCGGCCGAAGAGCTGGACCGCGTGCTCCCGGTCGTCGAGGCCGCCCGGGACCTGGCCGTCGTCTCGGTCGACACGTTCCGCCCGGAGGTCGCCGCCGCGGTGATCAGGCACGGGGCCAGCGTCGTCAACGACACCTCCGGCCTGCGGGATCCGGCGATGGCCGACGCGGTCGCCGGGACCGACGCCCAGCTGGTCATCTGCCACAGTCTCGCGGCGCCGCGGACGCTCTACCCGAGCCCGGCGTACCAGGACGTCACCGCCGAGGTCGCCACGTTCCTCCGGGCGAAGGTGGAGCTCGCGCTCTCCCGGGGCGTGCGACCGGATCAGATCATCATCGATCCCGGTCACGACCTGAACAAGAACACGCTGCACTCACTGGAACTGACCCGCCGGCTCGACGAGATCGCGGCGATCGGCTACCCGATGCTGGCGGCGCTCAGCAACAAGGACTTCATCGGCGAGACGCTCGACCGCCCCCAGCGCGAACGCCTCGCCGGCACCCTGGCCACGGTCGTCTTCAGCCTGCTCCGGGGCGCGCGGATCATGCGGGTGCACGACGTCCGCGCAGCTCGCGACGCCATCCGGATGACCGAGGCGATGCTGGGGTGGCGCGAGCCCGCCTACCTCAAACACAACATCTAGATCAAAAGACAATTGCTTCGGTACGGGGTGAGCAGCGCCCCGCCCAGCAGCGCCCCGAGCCGAGCAACGCCCCAAGCCCAGCAGCGCCCCAAGCCCAGCAGCGCCGCGGATGGGCGGCCAGCGCCGCGAGTCGAGCAGCGCCACGAGCCGGGCGCCGTCGCGAGCCGAGCAACGCCCCAGCCGAGCAACGCCGGGGCGGGCAGCGCCCCGAGCCGAGTAACACCGCGAGCCGAGCCGAGCCGAGCCAAGCCGAGCCGAGCCGGGCAGTGCCGCGCGGCGGGCCGGAGCGGGCAGTGCCGCGCGGCGGGGCGTGCCGGGGCCGAGCAACACCGCGGGCCGTCCGAGCGAGCCGACGAGCCCGACAGCGGCTGAAGTGGCACGCGCCGGGGGGTGTCTCGAGTAGGGGCACCGGGTTCAGCGCAGAACCCGCCCAACCCAAGGGGGGCCACCTCCACACCGAGAATTGTCCCCCGAACCCGCAAGATCACGCAGCCACCCTGTGGACAAACCAACACTGTGGATAACCAGCAAAGCGCAGACCAGCACAAACACCAGCCCACGCCCCACCGGCCCAGTCAAACGCGACCCACCCCGAGCTCCCCCATCAAGCCCGCCGCGGAAGCCACAACGCCACCACCGCCCCCACCGCGATCACCGCCGCCCCGGTCAGCACCGCCGGCCGCGTACCGTCGATGAACGAGTCGAAGCTGCTGAACCCGCCCAGCGAGCTGAAGATCGAGGACAGCGCCGCCACCCCGGCCGCCACCCCGAACTCGCGGATCGTGTTGTTGGTGCCGGACGCCACCCCTTGCGAGTCGACGTCGACGCTGGCCAGGACCATCGTGCTGACCGGTGCGAAGGTCAGCCCCATGCCGATCCCGGCGAGCACGAACGCCCCGATCAGCGAGGTATAGGAAGCGGTCACCGACAGGCCGAGCGCCATCCACAGCAGCCCGCCCGCCAGGAACACCTGACCGGCGACGATCAGCGTCCGCTGCCCGATCCGGCTGGCGTAGAGACCGGCCAGCGGCGCGACGATCATCGGCGCCGCGGTCCACGGCAGGGTGCGCAGGCCGGACTCGAGCGGGCTCAGCCCCTGCACCACCTGGAAGAACTGGGCGAGCAGGAACACCGACCCGAACGCGCCCGCCGAGAACGTCAGCGTCACCACGTTCACCAGGCTGAACCCGCGGTCGCGGAACAGCCGGAGCGGCAGCATCGGGGTCCGGTTGCGAGCCTGCCAGACCACGAAGCCGATGAGCATGACGGCCGCCACGCCGAGCATGACCGGCACCCGCCCGGAGGTCCAGCCGTGGTCCGGCCCGTCGACGACGCCCCAGATCAGCAGCAGCATCCCGCCGGCCGAGAGCACCAGGCCGATCGGGTCCAGCCGGCGCCCGTCGCCACGGCTCTCGTCGAGGACCGTGGCCGCCAGGACGACCGCGACCACGCCGACCGGCACGTTCAGCCAGAAGATCCAGGACCAGTGCAGCCCGTTGACGACCGCGCCGCCGACGACCGGGCCGACCGCGACGCCGAGCCCGGTGATGCCGCCCCAGATGCCGACCGCCGCGTTGCGGAAGTTGTCCGGCACCGCCCGGGCCAGCAGGGTCAGCGCCAGTGGGGTGATCGCCGCGCCGCCCAGGCCCTGGACCGCGCGGGACGCGGTGAGCTGCCAGGCCTCGGTGGAGAGCGCGGCGGCCGCGGAGGCGAGCGTGAAGACGATGATGCCGCCGATGAACATCCGCCGCCGGCCGAGCCGGTCGCCGAGCGCGGCCGCGGTGAGCAGGAACGCCGCGAACGGCAGCGTGTACGCGTTGACGAACCACTGCAGGTCGGTGATCGAGGCGTGCAGTTCGGTGCGGATCACCGGCAGCGCCGTGCTGACCACCAGGTTGTCCAGCGAGACCATGAAGGTCGGGATGCCGACCGCGGCGAGCACCGCGGCGATCGGCCGGGCCGGCCGTTTGACGGGTCGGTCCGATACGAGAGTGGTCACGTCGTCCCCCTGAGCGATCACGGAAGTTGTTATCCGCTGATAACTAAGGACCGTAAGCATCAACTGATAACCTGTCAACGTGACCCGGACACGACTCACCGCCTCGGAACGCCAGGACCAGATCGTCCAGGCCGCGCTCACCGCCTTCGCGCAGGGCGGCTACGCCGGCACGACCACCGATCAGGTGGCCCGGCTGTCCGGCGTCTCCCAGCCGTACGTGATCCGGATCTTCGGCACGAAGCAGGAGTTGTTCCTGGCCACGGTCCGCCTCGCCGGCCGGCGCATCGAGGCGGTCTGGCGCGCCGCCGCCGACCGCGAGCCCACCCTGGACAGCCTCGGCCACGCGTACAAGGAGCTGCTCGCCGAGCGGGAGCTCCTGGCCGTGCTCCTGCACGGCTTCGCCGCCAGCGAGGAGCCGGTGGTCGGCGACGCCGTCCGCGCCTGTTACGGCAACCTCTACCAGACGGTCCGCGACCTGACCGGCGCCTCCCCGGAGGAGGCCCGCGACTTCTTCGCGATGGGCATGCTGATCACGGTCCTCGGCGCGATGCGCGTCCTCGGCCCCGACCCGGTCCCCACCCAACCCTGGATGACATCCCTGATCAGCACCTTCCCCGGCCACGACGAAAAACCCGCTTAGCCGCCGGGTCCGCCGTTGCCCACTCTCACCCCTGCTTCGGTACGACGTGAGCCCCGCCCCGCCCGAGCCACCCGCGAACTCCCGGCCCGCCCCCGGCCGCCCCGCGCCGCGCTCCCGGCCCGCTCCCGGCCGCCCCGCGCCGCGCTCCCGGACGCCGGACACCCGCCGGCCGGATTCGGGCGAGGCGGGGAGATCGAAATGCGACGGGCGGAAACAATCGCGGGGGAACTGTTGCACTCACGCAACATGGCTGCAACGATGACCTTCAATTCCGGGACGCACGGTAAGCGCGCGGCGACAGGCTACGTCCGGCCGGTCAACCCCAGCTTCGCGCAGGCCACAGCCCGGAGAGCACCGCCCGTCGGCCCCCGGCGGAGCGAAGACAGCGTGTGCCGGACCTCCGACCGGCACACGCTGTGCGTTTCCGGCCAGCACGCACGGACGGAAAACGTGCGGCGCGTGGTCGGTCGTGGGTCAGTTCACGGCCCGGCAATCAGGACAGCGGCGAAATGTGAACTCGGTCAGCGAGGACCAGCACTCGCCCGGCACCGGCCGCGTGCTCGATGTTCCGGGGCGCGCGGAGAAGCACCCCAGCGGGGCTCACGACGTACGTCGAAATCGATCTGACCGTGAGCCGAACAGCGGACCCGGACCCCGGCATGGTTCGCCGCACCGTGCCGGGCCGGTCCCGGCGGACGTCGCGATGTCCGCCGGGCCGATGGAGCGATTGGCGCGCGGCATGACCGGAAACGGTCAGGGAGCGACGAGGAAGTCCGTGACGAAGCAGGCCACCTCGCCCGACTCGGTGCGCCCGACGTAGGTCGGGTAGTAACCGTCCCCCCAGCCCGACTCCACCATGATCACGTTGGCCCCGGAGTCCTCGTCGACGACCTGGTCGAAGTGGCCCGGCACCGGCGCCTCGGGGAAGTCGTCGGGGTCGAACGCGTCCTCGAAGTCGTCGGCGTCCCAGTCCGCCAGGATCCGCGACACGCTCAGGTCGGCGAACGCGCCGGCGCCGGTGTCCACCCCGTACCCGAAGAACTCGCCGTCGTCGAGCTGGTCCGGCTCGTCGCTGTCGACCAGCGCCAGCTCCCACGTCGCGACCGGCTCGTCGCGGACCACCAACTGCAGCGCCGCGACCCGCCGCTGCCACTCCCGATCCTCCTTGTCCAGCACCGCGACCCACGCGACGACCTGGTAGTCCCCCGGCGTCAGCGGGACCGAGAACGGCTCGTCCTCCTCGTCGGTGACCCCGGGGTCGAAGGCGGCGAGCTGACCGGTGGGCAGCTTCAGAGCGCCGAGCGGGTGTGGCTCGACGATGTAGGTCACGTCGTCCTGGACGTAACGGGAACCGGCCTGCAGGAGGCGGTCGAGATCAGGCATGCGGGCAAGGTACCGGACCGGGATGACATCTCCCCTACCCGATGTGCACCCACACGTCGTCCAGGGTTCCGTGGAACTGGTCGTTGTTCGCGCCGGCGCCCTTGCCGCCGACGGTCAGCGGCGACGTGGTGTCGACCGCGAGCGTGGCCGGCACCGGCACGCTGGTCTGCGGCACGTCGTCGACCAGGATCGACAGGGTCGGGCCGGTGCGCCGGCACTCCAGGCTGTGCCAGTTCCCGTCGGCCACCGAGACGCGGCTGCGGGCGAGGTGGACGGTGTCGTCGCCGAAGCCGCAACTGGGCTTGCCGGAGACACCGTCGACCTGCAGTTTGTACTGGCCACCCCCGGTCGAGTAGCCCTTCTGCAGGATGTTCTCGCCGCTGGACGTCTCGGCCGGGGACAGCAGCACGCCCGCGCCGTACCGAATGGGCTGGGTTCCGGGGTTGAGGTCCGGGGTCGACTCGCCCTGCAGGACCAGTCGCGGGCAGGTCGCGCCGGTGCACTTCGCCGGGAACTGCAGCGCCTGTCCGTTGCCGTGGGTGACCAGTCGCGGCGTGGCGCCGTTGCGCGTCACCGTCCGCAACAGGTGCTGGTGCCCGGAGCCGTCGTCGAACGTCCCGTCCGCGATCGTGGTGTCGAAGTTGTACGCCGCCACGTACTCCGCGGTGCTCTCCAGCGGCTTCGGGGCGACCGCGCCGAACTCCGCGTACCGTTTGCGCGGCAGCCCGCCGACCGTGGTGAAGTCCCCGGCCGCGCTGATCGACCCGAGCTCCGGGCTGGCCGCCAGGGACCGCGTCCCGGCCACCCCGTTCGCCTGCGGCGCCCAGTCGAGCAGGTTGCCCTGCGGGTCGACGGCGGCCAGCTTGCCGCGCGCCACCGAGCCGTCCGTGCAACTGCCCTTGACCCCGTTGTTCGTGGTGGTGCAGGCCTTGTCGAAGTGCCCGCCGACGTAGACCGTCCCGCCCAGCACGGTGATCGCCTGCGCGTCGCCGTCGAACACCCGGGTCCAGCGGGTCCCGCCCGCCCGGTTGTACGCCACCGCCCGCCCACCCTGGCCGCCGAGCGCCGCGTACACCCCGTCCGCGGCCGCGGCCAGCGCGAACACCTGGGACACCGGCTTCGGCAGGAACGTCGGGTCGAGCACCCCGGTGACCGGGTCGACCGCGGTCAGCCGCAGCGACGAGCGGACGTTGTTGGTCCGGTGGAAGCTGCCGCCGAGGTACACCCGGTCGGGGCCGGCGGCGAGCGCGTGCACGGTGTCGTCGGTGACCGGCGCCCATGGGTCGAGCGCCCCGGTCGCCGTGTCGAACGCGGCCAGGTTGGCCCGCGGCGTCCCGTCCACCGCGGTGATCCGCCCGCCGAGGTAGACCTTGCCGTGCCCGGCGGTGAGCGCGTTCGGCTGCCCGAGGACGGTGTGCCGCAGCGGGGTGAGCACGCCGTCGGCCGCGCCCAGCCCGGCGATCGCGTCCCGGCTCTCGCCATTGACGTGATCGAAGTCACCGGCCGCGTAGACGGTGTCGCCGTCGACGGTCAGCGCCCGCACGTTCGCGTCCGCGCCGGGCTTCCAGTCGAGCAGCGCGCCGGTGCGCGAGTCGAACGCGGCCAGCCGGGTACGTTCCACGGTGCGGCCGCCGACGATCGCCCGGGTGAAGTTGCCACCGACGTAGACGGTGCTGCCGCGGTAGGCGACCGCGTAGACCGAGCCGTTGAAGGACGGGGAGGTCACCGGGCTCGGCGAGACGATCTCGGCATAGGCCGTGCCACCGGCCGCGGCCAGGATAGTCGCCAAACCGGCAATAAGGGCTTTTTTCTGGAGATTAGCCACGTTGGTAGCTAACTTCCCAGCTCCACAAAGGTGGCGGGGCCAACTATGCTGCCGCGTACTGCAATCGAGAAAGGGGAATGCCGTGCCGATGCGCCGCCGCACCGCCATGACCGTCACCCTGCTCGCGGTCGCCGCCCTGGCCGCGGGCTGCGAGATCAAGGTGAACCCCGGCTCGGTTTCCGCGCCGTTCAGCGTCGCGCCGATCCCGTCGGCCTCGGCGGGCCAGCCGATGTACGTGTGCACCGCGGTCTACAAGATCCTCACCGACGGCGCGGTCCAGGCCGCCGCCTACGCGACCGGCTCGGACGCCGCCGCCAAGGACGGGCTGCGCAAGACCTTCACCGAGATGGCCGGCCAGGTCACCGCGGCCGGCGCGAAGAGCGACGACCCGGCCCAGAAGACCGCCGTCGACCAGGTGGCCGCCGCGCTGACCACGGCCGGCCAGGCCGAGGACCCGCAGGCGTTCCTGAACGGCGAGTTCAGCACGATCGGGCAGAAAATCGATGGCACCTGCCAATAAACTCCGGCCATGAGCGAAAGGCCGGTTCGGATCGGGCTGCAGCTGCAGCCACAGCACATGGATTACGCCAC
Source organism: Actinoplanes sp. L3-i22 (assembly GCF_019704555.1). NCBI lineage: Bacteria > Bacillati > Actinomycetota > Actinomycetes > Micromonosporales > Micromonosporaceae > Actinoplanes > Actinoplanes sp. L3-i22. Next base: position 3,236,009 of record NZ_AP024745.1, on the reverse strand, counting down.
CATCCGGCGCACCGCCGCCGAGGCCGAGGAGGCCGGCGTCGACGTGCTGTTCAACTGGGACCACTTCTATCCGCTGTACGGCGAGCCGGACGGCCTGCACTTCGAGTGCTGGACGATGCTGGCCGCCTGGGCCGAGTCCACCTCCCGGGTCGAGATCGGCGCCCTGGTCTCCTGCAACAGCTACCGCAACCCGGAACTCCTCGCCGACATGGCCCGCACGGTCGACCACATCAGCGAGGGCCGGCTCATCCTCGGCATCGGCTCGGGCTGGTTCGAGCGCGACTACACGGAGTACGGCTACGACTTCGGCACCGCCGGCGGACGCCTCGACGACCTGGCCACGGCACTGCCCCGGATCGAGTCCCGCTGGGGCAAGCTCAACCCGCCGCCGACCCGCGAGATCCCGGTGCTGATCGGCGGTGGCGGCGAGAAGAAGACGCTGCGCCTGGTCGCCAAGCACGCCGACATCTGGCACTCGTTCGCCGACGCGGAGACCCTCGAACGCAAGCTCGGCATCCTGCACGAGCACTGCGCCGCGGTCGGCCGCGACCCGGCCGAGATCGAGGTCTCGGTCGGCGGCAAGGAGGCCACCCGCACCCGGATGCACGAACTGGGCGCCCGCCTGTTCACCGTCGGCACCGGCGGCCCCAAGCCCGACCTGGGTGAGCTGCGCGACATGATCGCCTGGCGGGACGAGATCAACGCCTGACGGCGGCTACCGGACGGTGCGGGTTTCCGGTGTAATCACCGGATGTCGCCTGCATCGCCGTTGACCGATCTGATCGGACGGTACCTGCCACCGGCCACCGAGGCGTGCCCGACCTTCACCGAGAACTCCCGCTTCGAGCCGATCATCGACGGGGTCACCTACTTCACCGAGCTGGCCGGGCACATGGACGCCCTGGGCCCCGGCGATGCCGTCTACATCGCCGGGTACCAGGCCGACCCGCATCTCGACCTGACCGGGCGCGCCGCCGGGGAGAACGGCTACCGTCCGTTCACCGACGTGCTCGCCGAGAAGGCCGCGGACGGCGTCGACGTGCGGATCGTGCTGAGCGCCGCCGAGTACTCCGGCGGCACCCCCTGGCTGCCGATCGGCCCGTTCCTGGCGAACACCCTGGCCGCCCGGGTGATCCGGGCGTGGAAGCCGTCGACCCGGGACACCGGGCCAACCCTGGACGACCGGGTGCTGCTGGACTGGTCCGGCCCGCTGCTCGGGTCCAACCATCAGAAGCTGGTGGTGTTCAGCCACGGTGGGGTGCTCACCGCGTACGTCGGCGGTCTCGATCTTTCCCCGACCCGTTTCGATCACTCGCCGCACCGCCGGCTCCGGCTCGGGGTGCACCGCTGGGGCTGGCACGACGCGGCCGCACGCCTGCACGGGCCGGCCGCGGTCCGGGTCCGGGAGACGTTCCAGTTCCGCTGGCGGAACACCGCCGCCCTGCCACCGCGGTTCATCGCCAAGGCCCTGTCGCCGGAGTACTTCCACCTGTCCACCGGCGAGCGGGTCGAGATCAACCCGCCGGGCGCGCCGCTCGACCTGCCGCCGGTGCCGGACCAGCCGGACCACCCGGCCGAGGGCACGGCGGTCCAGGTGGTGCGCTCCTACCGCCCGTGGCGTCTCTACCGCCATCGCGCGTGGCACCGGATGCGGCGGGCCAACGTGGTCCGGGCCGGCATCCAGGAGGTCTACCACGCGATGGCCACCGCGATCGGCGCCGCCGAGCGGTACATCTACCTCGAGGACCAGTACTTCCACGAGGCTCCCGGCGGCGATCCCCGATTCCAGTTGTACGGCGGCCTGCGGGCGGCGGCCCGCCGCGGCGTCAAGGTCATCCTGATCGGCTCCGGCCGCAAGGATCCGGCCGACGGCGGCAGCAGCACCGTGCGCCCGGTGATCACCCACGATCTGCGCCGCCGGGTGCTGGACCGCCTGCCGGCCGCCGACCGCCGCAACGTGGTGATGTACCGGATCGACAACCTGACCGTGCACACCAAGCTCATGCTGGTCGACGACGTCTTCGCCAGCATCGGCTCGGCGAACTTCTTCAGCCGCTCGATGGTCGGCACCGACAGCGAGATCACCTCGACGTTCGTCACCACCGGCGATCTCGTGCGTGACCTGCGGGTCAAGCTGTGGGCCGAGCACCTGCGCACCGACCTGGACAGCGGGCTCGCCCCGTCCCTCGCCGATCTGGACCTCGCTTTGGGCATCTGGCGTCGCGAGTGGCTGCCACCCGGCCATCCGCCGGAGACCTGGCGCCGCCCGGGCCTGCCCGCCGGCTTCGCCCCCGCCGAGTGGGCCCTGACGCCCGCCCGCTACTCCCCCGCGGTGCTGCGCCGCGAAAGGCGACACCCTTGAAAGATCAAATTCTTCATTGCCTCGGCTGCGGCCGATAACTGATCGTCGCTCCCGCGGGGACCCTTCCGGGCCTCGCAAGGGCGCGGGGCGCCCAGAACACGAGACCCGCAAGGGCGATGTCCGTGGGTGGTCGCGGTTTCAAAGGACCCACGCGAGCCGGTTGCCGGGTCGCCGCCCAGCCGCGCGTCGCGGTACCGGTCGAAGGCCGCAAGCGCCGCCCGGCCCGGGCTTCGGCGCGGGCCCGGGCCGAAGCCCGGGCCGAAACGCGGGCCCGGGCAGGGTGTTGTGGGCCGGGTCAGACGATCAGGCTGAGGAGCATCACGCAGCCGAAGCCGACGACCGAGATGATCGTCTCCATCACCGACCAGGTCTTGATGGTCTGCCCGACGGTCATCCCGAAGTACTCCTTGACCAGCCAGAACCCGGCGTCGTTCACGTGCGAGAAGAACAGCGACCCGGACCCGATGGCCAGCACCAGCAGCGACACCGTCGGCTTGTCCAGGGTGGTGGCCAGCGGCGCGACGATGCCGGCCGCCGTGATCGTGGCGACCGTCGCCGAGCCGGTCGCGACCCGGATGCCGACCGCGACCAGGAACCCGAGCAGCAGCGCGTTGATGCTGGCGTCCTTGGCCGCGTCGGCGATCACGTTGCCGACCCCGGTGTCGACCAGGACCTGCTTGAACCCGCCACCCGCGGCGACGATCAGCAGGATGGCCGCGATCGGCGGCAGCGAGCCGCCGATCACCGCGGACGTCTCCCGGCGGTCGAAGCCGGCCCGGTAGCCGAGCGACCACATCGCCAGCAGGACACCGAAGAGCAGCGCGACGACCGGCGTGCCGAGAACTTCGAGGACCGACCGGACATCGTTGCCCTCGGCCAGGGTCAGCTCGGCGATCGCCCGGGCGAGCATCAGCACGATCGGCAGCAGCACGGTGAGGACGGCGGGCCAGAAGCCGGGGTTCCGGCGGCGCCCCTCGGCGCGGTCCGGCACGCCGTCGGCGTCGAGGTCAGCCGGGTTCCCGGGGCCGCCGGCGGACCGGTCCGCGTCGAGGTCCGCGCTACCGACACTGCCCACGCCGCCCGCGCCGACCGCGACGGCGGCCCGCGGCACCGCCACCGGCACGCGCGCCGCGATGAAGTTGCCGAAGATCGGGCCGGCCACGATCACCGTCGGGATCGCGCAGATCAGCCCGAACATCAGGGTCAGGCCGAGGTCCGCGTGCAGGCTGTCGATCGCGACGAGCGGACCCGGGTGCGGCGGCACCAGCCCGTGCAGCACGGACAGGCCGGCCAGCGCCGGGATCCCGATCCGCAGCAGCCCCACGTCGGTGCGGCGGGCCACCAGCAGCACGATCGGCACCAGCAGGACCACGCCGATCTCGAAGAACAGCGGAAGCCCGACGAGCGCCGCGACGCCGGCCATCGCCCAGGGCAGGACCGAGCCGGAGACACCGGTGACCAGCCGCTGCACGATGCCGTCCGCGCCGCCGGACTGGGTGAGCAGCGCGCCGATCATCGAGCCGAGCGCGATCAGCACGCCGACGCTGCCGACCGTGCTGCCCAGCCCGGTGGTGAACGAGGTGACGATCTTGGCGGGAGCGGCGCCGGCGACCAGGCCGAGCGTCGCGGTCCCGAGGATGAGGGCGAGGAACGGATGCCATTTGGCCCAGGCGATGAGCACGACGACCACCGCGATGCCGAGCAGCGCGGCAACGACGAGTTGGGTGGTGCCGGCATCGGTGATGGTCGACATGCCGCGCGCTTACCCATCCACCGGATGTTTCACGCCTGTTTCTCAGCCCCGGGCCGGATCACCGCCGTCCCACCCCGCCGGTTTCCCGGCCCCCGGCCCCCGGCCCCCGGCTCCCGGCCGTCTCGCCCTGCGCATTTCGCGCCCCCGGCAGGACCACCGCCGTCTCACCCCGCCGGCTTCTCGGCCCCCGGCAGGACCACCGCCGTCTCACCCCGCCGGCTTCTCGGCCCCCGGCAGGACCACCGCCGTCTCACCCCGCCGGCTTCTCGGCCCCCGGCAGGATCACGGCCGTCTCGCCCTGCCGGTCGAGCGCCTTCCGCAGCGGCCCGGCGGCGGCCGGGTGGCCCGGCCCGCGGAGCACCTTCTCCAGCGCGCCGGCCACGACGATCGCCTCCTCGGGCGACATCAGCCCGGTGAAGTGCCGCCGGATCCCGTCCAGGTAGACCGGCGCCGCCTCGCGCAACCGGGCCCGCCCGGCCTCGGTGATCGCCGCGTGCGCCGAGCGGCGGTCGTCCGGATTCGACTCCCGGACGACGAGCCCGGCGGCGGCGAGCTGATCGACGACCCGGCTGACCCGGGTGCGGCTGACCACGGCCCGCTCCCCCAGCTCGCCCATGCTCAGCCGCCCGGCCGGCGCGTGGCGCAGCTCGAGCAGCACGTCGTACCAGGTCAGCGGCAGGCCGCAGGCGGACTGCAGGGCGCGGTCGAGGATCGGCACGACGGCGGCGTGCACCCGCAGCAGGGCGGCCCAGGCGGCGGTCTCGGTGTCGCTCATCACCCCAGCCTAGCGAATTCTTGTGCGTGCGCACACACCAGGCGTAGAAATGTGCGTGCGCACGCACTGCGCTTGTCGAAGGAGAAATCGTGAAGCTGCTGCACATCGCCGCCTCGCCGCGCGGCGGACAGTCCGAGTCCCTGGCCCTGGCCGACACCTTCCTGACCGCGGCCCACCTGGCCCATCCCGACATCCAGATCGTCGAGTGGAACCTGTGGGACGGCACGCTGCCCCCGTTCGGCCCGGACGCCGCCGCCGCCAAGATGGCCGTCTTCGCCGGCGAGACCCCGACCGGCGCGGCCGCCGAGGCGTGGGACGCGGCGATCGCCACGTTCCGCCGCTTCGACGACGCCGACCACTATCTGTTCAGCGTGCCGATGTGGAACGCCGGCGTGCCGTACGTCCTCAAGCAGTTGATCGATGTGATCAGCCAGCCCGGCCTGGTCTTCGGCTTCGACCCGGAGCAGGGATATTCCGGTTTGCTGCGGGACAAGAAGGCCGCGGTGATCTACACCAGCGCGGTCTACGGACCCGGCCGCCCGGCGGCCTTCGGCACCGACTTCCAGTCGACCTATCTCGCCGACTGGCTGCGCTGGGCCGGCGTCCACGACCAGCGGGAGATCCACTTCCGCCCGAACCTGGCAACCGCGGACGCCGCCGCGGCCCGCACCCTCGCCCACAACCAGGCCGACGAGCAGGGCAAACTCTTCTTCTGAAGCCGCGGACGCCGCCGTGGCCCGCACCCTCGTCCACGACCGGGCCGACGAGCAGGGCAAGCGCTTCCTCTGAAGCCGCCCTCCCCGCCGAACTCCGGAGAGCAGCCGACCGCCGGAACCACCGAGTCGCCGACACCTTCAGGCGCCCGGCCGCCCAGGAGCACCGACACCCTCGGCCCGGGCCGGCCACACAGGCGCGCCGAGCCGCTGACCGCATCAGGCGAGCCCGGTCTCCTTGGCCAGGATCGCGGCCTGCACCCGGGACGTGCAGCCGAGTTTGCCCAGCACCCGGGACACGTGGGTCTTCGCCGTCGCCTCGCTGATCGCCAGTTCGGCGGCGAGATCCGCGTTGGACAGCCCCCGGCCGAGCGCCGCGAGCACGTCCCGCTCCCGCGCGGTGAGCGCGGCAACGCCGGCGGTCGTGGCCGGACCGGCAGACACTGCGAGACCGGCCGGGCCGGGACCAGCGGGGCTTGCCGGACCGGCGGCGACCGGCCGGGCCGGCGGCGTGGGTGGCGTCGCGGCGAACGCGGCGAGCAGGCGCCGGGTCACCTCCGGCGCCAGGAAGCCGTCCCCGTCCGCGACCCGGCGCACCGCGTCGATCAGCGCGTGCGGCTCGACCGATTTGAGGAGGAACCCGGCCGCGCCCGCCCGCAGCGCCCCGAACAGATAGTCGTCGAAGTCGAACGTGGTCAGAATCAGCACGTCGGACACCCCGGCCGCGGTGATCGCCCGGGTCGCGGTGATCCCGTCGGTCCCGGGCATCCGGATGTCCATCAGGACCACATCCGGGCGCAGCACCGCGGCCTGCCGGATCGCGACCGCTCCGTCGGCGGCCTCCCCCACCACGACGATGTCGGCCGCCTGCTCCAGCATGAGCCGCATCCCGGCCCGGATCGCGGCGTGGTCGTCGGCCAGCAGGAGCCGGATCACGGGCCGACCTCCGGTCACGGAACGGCCGCCGGTCACGGAACGGCCGCCGGTCACGGAACGGCCGCCGGTCACGGAACGGCCGCCGGTCACGGAACGGCCGCCGGTCACGGAACGGCCGCCGGGTGCAGGGGCAGCATCGCCCGTACCCGGAAATGGTCTTCGTCGTGGGCGGCCGTGAGAATCCCGCCCAGCAGGGCGGCGCGGTCCTGGATGGAGAGCAGGCCGGTGCCGGCGCTCAGCGCCGCATGGTCGGCGGCGCCGCCGCGGGTCAGGGTGTTGGTGACCGACACGGCAACGTGGTCGCCGGCCTGCCGGACCTCCAGGGACACGTCGGCGCCCGGGGCATGCTTGGCCGCGTTGGTCAGCGCCTCCCGCACGATCCGGTAGACCGTGTGCGACACCGACGCCGGCAGCTCCGGGATGTCGTCGACGCGCGACGTGATCCGCAGGCCGGTGGCCGACCGGACCAGCGCGGGCAGGCGGTCCAGGCCACCCGGCAGCGTCGGGTCCGCCGCCGCGGGGTCGTCCGCACGCAACAACATGATCATCGAGCGCATCTCCTCGAGAGCCGCGAGGCTGCTGGTCCGGACCGCGCGCAGGGTGTCCCGATCGCGCGCGGTGTCCGGCGGCCGGGCCAGCGCCGCGCCCGAGTGGATCGCCGTGGTGGACAGGTGCGCGGCGATGACGTCGTGCAGGTCGCGGGCCATCGCCGCGCGTTCGGCGAGCACCGCGTCCCGGGCCGTCCGCTCGGCGTCGAGACGGCCCAGCTCGCGCTGCCGGCGGATGTTGGCCGCCCACCACAGCGGCACGAACAGCAACGGTGTCAGCTGCAGGACGATGAACACCGCGATCCGGAACTCGCCGGTGGCGAGCCCGCCGACCACGCTCGCCGTGCCGATCACCACGAACACGGCCGTGGTGACCGCCGTCCGGGCGCGCGCGGTCGCGAACAGCCCGGCCGAGAAGATCAGGTCGAACAGGACCACGACCAGACCCACGCTGCCGCCGAGGACCGTGTCGGCCGCGGTCACCAGCACGCCCGCGACCAGCGCCGGCACCGGACGGCGGCGTTTGCCGAGCATGGCGAGACAACCGAGGGCCAGCAGCACGGTGTGCCCGGGCCCGGAGACGCCGGCCAGGGCGCCCGGCACCGGCAGCGACCAGACGCCGGTCAGGCCGAGCAGGTTGAAGGCCAGGCCGGCGGCGAACGTGGCCGCGGCGGTTCCGATGTCCTGCCACCGGGTGCTGCTGCGCCAGCGCGCTCTCAGGCCCACGGGTCCATCCCATCACGGGACGGGGCCACGGTCGTACATCGAAGGATGTATGACCTTGTGCCCCGGCCATCCTTCAGCCGACGCGCGGACCGGGACCCGCAGCGGACCCTGCGGTCATGGACCTCGCGCTTCTCGGCTCGCTGGCGGTGCTCGCGCTGATCGACTCGACCAGTTTCGGGACGCTGCTGATCCCGATCTGGCTGCTGCTCGACCCCGGGCCGGTTCGGGTCGGGCGAATACTCACCTTTCTCGGGACGGTAGCGGCCTTCTACCTGGTCGTGGGCGTCGCCATGGCGATGGGCGCGAGCGCCTTCCTGCCCCGGATCGGCCACGTGCTGGACACCCCGGCCGTGGTCTGGGGACAGCTGGTGCTCGGCGTCGCGCTGTTCTTCTGGAGCTTCCGGCTGGACGGCAGACGCCGGCCGCTGCCCCGGGTCAGCGAGCGGAACGTCGTCGGCCTGGCACTGGTGGCGGCAGCCGCCGAGGTGTCGACGATGCTGCCCTACCTCGCCGCGATCGGGCTGCTCACCAGCGCGGAGCTGCCGATCGTGCGGGTCGTGCCGGTGATGGCCGGTTACTGCCTGCTGATGATCGGGCCGGCCCTGGTGCTGCTGGTGGTGCGGACGGTCGCCGGGGACCGGGTCAGCGGGCTGTTGACCCGGTTCAGCGAGTGGATGGCGAAGAGCAGCTCGGTGTCGTGGATCGTCGGCATCGTGGGTTTCCTCCTTGCCTACGACGCGGCCGGTCGCCTCAGTCTTCTCCGCTGGGGAGGCTGATGGGAGTTATCCACACTGGGCGGTTGTCCACAGGCCACGACCCGATCTTGCGCGGATTCGGGGACAATGGGCGGTGGCGGTCAGCCCCCGGTGGGTGGGGTCTCTACCGCGCCGCTCCCGGCCTCCGTCGCGCCGCGCCCGCTCCCGGCTCGGCCGCGCCGGGCTCAGGCGGACAGGCCGGCCTTGACCTGCCGGGTCACGTCGTCCGCCAAAACCTCGGGCACCCCCGCCACCACCCCGTCCAGCGCCAGCTTGGCCACCACCGCCGGGTCCACCTTCTGGTCGGCCGGGACGAACGCGGCCATGTCGGTGTCCATGTACCCGACGTGCAGCGCGGTCACCGTGATCCCCTTCGGCGCGAGCTGCTCCCGGGTCGCGTTGGTCAGCGCCCACGCCGCGGCCTTCGTCGCCGAGTAGGCGCCGAACCCGCCCGGGTGCAGCCAGGACAGCACGGACAGCACGTTGAGCACCGCTCCCCCGCCGTTGGCCTCGAGCACCGGGGCGAACGCCCGGGTGACCGCGAGCGGCCCGAAGTAGTTGGTCTCCAACTCGGCGCGGATCAGGTCCAGGTCGCCGTCGAGCAGCGTCTGGCCGGTCGCGGCGCCGGCGTTGTTGATCACGAGGGTGGCGTCCGAGGCGGCGGCGGCGGCCGCGGCGACGGAGGCCGGGTCGGTGACGTCGAGCTGCAGCGGGATGGCGCCGGGCAGGTCGATCGATTCCGGGCGGCGGGCCGCGGCGTAGACCTTGGCGCCGCGTTCGAGCAGCTGAGTGGCGAGGTGACGGCCGAGGCCGCGGTTGGCGCCGGTGACGACCGCTACTGCGTTGGTGAGTTCCATGAGAATTAGATTACGAGCGTCATCTAAAACTCGCAAGGTAATAGATGACACACGCCATCTATAGTTGGCCGCATGGGACGCGTATCGCAGGCACAGGCCAGGGAGAACCGGGACCGGATCGTCGCGACGGCAGCCCGGCTCTTCCGGGAGCGGGGCATCGCCGGGGTCAGCGTCGCGGACGTGAGCGCGGCGGCCGGGCTCACCCACGGCGGCTTCTACAAGCAGTTCGAGTCGAAGGAAGCCCTGGTCACCGAGGCGATCGCGTACGCCTTCGCGGAGCAGTCGGAGCGCGCCGGCAACAGCCCGGCGTTCCTCGACGAATATCTCTCCGCCGAGCACCGGGACCAGCCCGGCCTGGGCTGCCCGACGGCCGGGTTCGCCGGTGACGTCGCCCGCGCGGCCGGTGGCGACGAGGCCCGGCAGGCCTACGCCGACGGGGTCGCCGCCTACGCCCGGATGCTGGGCACCGCCGACGAGCCGGACCTGGCCGCGGTCAGCATGATGGTCGGCGCGCTGATCCTGTCCCGCGCCACCGCCGGCACCGAGATCTCCGAGCGGCTGCTGGCCGCGGCCCGGGCCGCGCTAGCCGAGCGGTAACCCTTTCTGCAGCAGGTCGAGCCCCTCGATCAGCCGGTCGAAGTCGCGCGGCTCGATCGGGCTCTGGCCGGTCATCCGCCCGGGCGGCAGGATCGCCAGCACCACCCCGGCGACCGCGCCGCCCGCCGCTCGGACCCGGATGTCGTCGGCCGGCAGCCCGGTCCGCTCGGCGAGCACGTCGCAGATCAGGTCGAGCGCCTCGGCCATCTGGTTCAACGCCCGGGCCCGCAGCTCCGGGACCTCGGCGAACAGTCGCTGCCGGCGGCGCTCGCTCTCCCACACCTCCGGCGTGAGCCGGTCGAACACCTCCCGCAGCGCGCGCCGGATCGCCTCGATCGGCGGCACCTCGGGAGGCTGCGCGCGGGCCGCCTCGACCATCATCGGGTCGTAGTCGTCGACCAGGATCACGTCCTCCTTGGCCGGGAAGTACCGGAAGAACGTGCTCGGCGAGACCTCGGCCGCCTCCGCGATCTGGTCCACGGTGGTCGACGCGTACCCCTGCTCCTCGAACAACCGCATCGCGTGCTCGCGGATGGCGGCCCGGGTCTTCGCCTTCTTGCGTTCGCGCAGACTGGTCGGGGTCGCTGTCATACCCCCGATTCTGCCAGCACGGTCTCCGGGGAAGTGGGCGCCGGGCGGCGCACGTGCCGGGGCAGGATCAGCGCGAGCAGCACCCCGGCCGCCGCGACCGCCCCGGTGGTGACCAGCGCGACGGCCATCCCGTGGGTGAACGCGTGCCGGACCACGTCGAGCATCCCCGGGTCCCCGCTCCGCTGGGCGAGCGCGACCCCGGACGCGGCGCTGTCGCGTGCGGCGGCCGGCAGTCCGGCGGCGTCGATCCCGTCCCGGTACCCGGCGTTCAGCACGGTGCCCAGCACGGCGACCCCGATCGCGGAGCCGACCTGGCGCATCGCCTGGATCAGGCCGGAGCCGACGCCGCTGCGCTCCGGGGTGAGGGCGGCGAGGGCGGCGTTCATCGACGGCGGGATGGTGAACCCGAGGCCGAGCCCGGCGACCGTCACCCAGGCGGCGACGTAGCCGTACCCGGTGTCCACTCCGGTCCGGGCGCCGGCGAAGAGCGCGGCGGCCATCAGCGCCAGCCCGGCGCCGACCACGATCCGGGCGCCGATCCGGGTGACCAGCCGGTCCGCGAGCCGGGCGCCGACCAGCAGGCCGCCGATCACCGGGAGCAGCCGCAGGCCGGTGCCGAACGCGTCCTGCCCGCCGACCGCCTGGAAGAACTGCGGCAGCGCGAAGAGCAGCCCGAAGAACCCGAAGCTGGCGACGGTGGCGAGCACCGCGCCGCCGGTGAAGCCCCGGGAGCGGAACAGCTCGAGGTCGATCAGCGGCTCCTTGGCCCGCCGCTGCCAGATCGCCAGGGCGATCAGGGCGAGCACGCCGCCGGCGACGGTCAGCAGCGACGCCGGGTCGTCGAGGCCGTGATCGCCGGCTTCGATGATCCCGTAGGTCACCGCGACCAGCCCCGCGGCGGACAGGATCACGCCGGGCAGGTCGACCCGCCGCGTCCGGTCGCCGTGCGACTCCGGCACCCAGGCGGTCACCGCGAGCAGCCCGAACGCCACGATCGGCAGGTTGATCAGGAAGACCGAGCCCCACCAGAAGTGGTCGAGCAGCCAGCCGCCCAGCAGCGGGCCGAGTGGGATGCCCAGGGCGTTCGCGGTCACCCAGATGGTCAGCGCGCGCGGCCGGGTCCGCTCGTCGAAGACCACGGTGAGGACCGCGCCGATCAGCGGCATGATCACCGCGGAGGCGAGGCCGAGGACGGCCCGGGCCGCGATCAGCTGGCCGGTGCTGTCCGCCCAGGCGCACCAGGCGGACGCGGCGCCGAACAGCGCCAGGGCGCCGAGCAGGAACCGCTTGCGGCCGTACCGATCGCCGAGCATGCCGGCCGGCAGCAGCACCGCCGCCAGGACCAGCAGATAGGAGTTGGTGAACCACTGGAGATCCCCGGTGGTCGCGCCGAGGTCGTGGGCCAGCGTGGGCAGCGCGACGCTGAGCACCGTGCCGTCGAGGCCGACCGCGAGCGTGCAGAACGCCAATGCGGCGAGCGCGAACCAGCGCGCCTTGGAAGTAGCCATGAAATGAAGGTAACTGTCAAAAGCTAGAGACTTCCAGTTTCCTCAGAGTCCTCTCAGGTTTGGGCGTGCCTTTCCCACAGCTCTCCGGGGTTGTGTGAGGATCATGGATGGGGGTGGGGAGGCCATGAAGAAGATCCTCGGCTGGGTGCTGCTGTTCCTGCTGGTCTTCTGGATCGGCACGAACCCGGGCCCGGCCGCCGACGTGGCGCGCAGCATCGGCGACGGCGTCGCCACGATCTTCACCAACATCGGTACGTTCTTCGTCAACCTCGCGCACGGGTGAGCAGATCAAGCGCACCTGGTTCTGGCTGCTCAAGCACACGGTCAACCGGCTCGCGATCGCCACGATCCGCCGCGGCCGGGGCCCGCTCGCACTGATCCGGCACACCGGCCGGCGGACCGGGAACCGTTACGAGACCCCGATGCTCCTGATCCGGGTCGATGCCGGCTTCGTCGCCGAACTCACCTACGGCCCGGACGTCGCCTGGCTCCGCAACGCCCACGCCGCCGGCGGCTGCACGGTCCTGCACCGCGGCGTCGAGCATCGGATCGACCGCATCGACCCCTACCCCGCCGAGGCCGGCCGCCGGGCCTTCGGCAACCCGGCCGCCCTGCTCCTCCGGCTGACCCGCCGCCGCGACTTCCGCCTGCTCCACGTCGCCCGCGACTGAGAATGTCGGACCCGGCTGGTATCTCTTTCGCATGAACACCGAGCACGCCGATCCCGCCGTCATCACCGAGCTGCGTGCTGCCCTGTGCGCCGATGATCAGGGCAAATCCGCCCTGGGCTGGCCGGCCGTCCACGCCTTCGAGTCCGAGCACGGCGTGACCCTGCCGGAGCCCTACCGCACGTTCGTCGCCGAGGTCTCCGACGGCTCCCACGTCGGGCCGCCCGACTACGGTCTGGTCGCCCTGGCCGACCTCCCGTCCGACTGGGGCCCGGGCCGTTCCGAGCGGGTGCTGGCCAGGCCGTTCCCGCTGACCACGGAGTGGCTGTGGGAGGGCGACGACGAGGAGCCGGACGACGAGCGGCTGGAGCAGACCTTCAACGACGGCTCGGTCGTCCTCGGGACCGACGGCTGCGGGTTGTACTGGCATCTCGTCGTCACCGGCCCGCACCGCGGCCAGGTCTGGATGATCAGCGGGGAGGGCGCGATCCCGTTCGGCGCGGAGTTCGGGCGGGGCGGGGGCGAGCCCGGGTTCGCCGGCTGGGTGCGCCACTGGGCGGCCGGGGAGAGCTGGTTCGAGGAGTGACCGGCCCCGGGCCGTACCCGAAGGGAGGGATCAGCGATGCGCGAGCGGAGAGCGGAGCGCGGCCCCGCAGGACCGCGCTCCGGTTGTGTTCCCCCGCCGTGGTCAGACCGTGCGGGCCAGGCGGTCCGCGAGGAGTTTGGCGAAGCGGGCCGGGTCCTCCAGGTCGCCGCCCTCGGCGAGCAGGGCGGTGCCGTAGAGGAGCTCCGCGGTCTCCGGCAGCGCCGGGTCCTCCGCGCCGCGCTCGTGGGCCGCGCGCAGGCCCGCGACCAGCGCGTGGTTCGGGTTCAGCTCGAGGATCCGCTTGACCCGCGGCCCCTCCTGACCCATCGCGCGGTACATCTTCTCCAGCGCCGGGGTGATGTCGTCCTGGTCGCTGACCAGGCACGCCGCCGACGTGGTCAGGCGGTGCGACAGGCGCACCTCCTTGACCTGCTCGTCCAGCTTGTCCTTGAGGAAGCCGAGCAGCGGGGCGAAGTCACCCTCGGGCTCCTTCTCCTCCTCGTCCTTCTTCAGGTCGACCGAGCCGCGGGCGATCGAGCGCAGCTTCTTCCCGTCGAAGTCGGGGACCGCGTCGACCCAGATCTCGTCGACCGGGTCGGTGAGGACCAGCACCTCGTAACCCTGGGCCGCGAACGCCTCCATGTGCGGCGAGTTCTCCACCTGGGAACGGCTCTCGCCGGTCAGGTAGTAGATCTCGTCCTGGTCCTCCTTCATCCGCTCCACGTAGGCGGCGAGCGTGGTCGGCTCGGTCCCGTGCGTGGTGCCGAACGAGGCGATCTCCAGGATCGGCTTGTGGTTGTCCGGCTCGCTGAGCAGGCCTTCCTTGACCGCCCGGCCGAACTCGCGCCAGAACGTCGCGTACTTCTCCGGGTTGCTGCTCATCAGGTCCTTGATGGTGGACAGGACCTTCTTGACCAGGCGCCGGCGGATCATCTGGATGTGCCGGTCCTGCTGCAGGATCTCGCGGGAGATGTTCAGCGACAGGTCGGCCGCGTCCACGACGCCCTTGACGAAGCGCAGGTAGTCCGGGATCAGCTCCTTGCTGTCGTCCATGATGAAGACGCGCTTGACGTAGAGCTGCAGGCCCCGGCGGGCGTCCCGCTGGAACAGGTCGTGCGGCGCCCGCGACGGGATGAAGAGCAGCGCCTCGTACTCGAAGGTGCCCTCCGCCTTCATGTTGATGATCTCGAGCGGGTCGGTCCAGTCGTGGCTGATGTGCTTGTAGAACTCGTGGTACTCGTCGTCGGTGACCTCGCTGCGCGGGCGGGCCCAGAGCGCCTTCTGCGAGTTCAGCGTCTCGTCGCCGAGGCGGATCGGGAACGAGATGAAGTCCGAGTACCGCTTGACGATCTGCTTGATCCGCCACTCGTCGGCGTAGTCGAAGAGCTGGTCCTCCTCGTCCTTCGGCCGCAGCTGCAGCGTGACCGTCGTGCCGACCGGCGCGTCCGGCTCGTCGTCGATCGTGTACGTGCCCTCGCCGGCGGACTCCCAGCGCGTGCCGTGCCCCTCGGTGCCGGCCTTCCGGGTCACCAGCGTGACCTTGTCGGCGACCATGAACGTCGAGTAGAAGCCGACCCCGAACTGGCCGATCAGCTCGGCGTCGCCCTTCTTCTCGGACGCCTCCTTGAGCTTGGCCAGCAGATCGGCGGTGCCCGACTTGGCGATCGTCCCGATCAGCGCCACGACCTCGTCGTGGGTCATGCCGATCCCGTTGTCCCGGACGATCAGCGTCCGCGCCTCGGTGTCCGCCTCGATCTCGATGTGCAGGTCGGACGTGTCCGCCTCCAGCCCGTCCTGCAGCTTGGCCAGGCGGAGCTTGTCCAGCGCGTCGGACGCGTTCGAGATCAGCTCACGCAGGAAGATGTCCTTGTTCGAATAGATCGAGTGGACCATCAGCTGCAACAGCTGGCGCGCCTCGGCCTGGAACTCCAACGTCTCCATCGTCACCCGTTTCCGTCCTTGTCCGGTGTCCCGCCGATCGTATGACGCCGCCGTCCCGCGCCGGTCACCACCACGGGGAGTCACCGCCTCCGGGTCGATTCCGACACCGCCCTCAGCGTGATCCCCCTCGGACAAACCCCAAGATCAAACCCAATTCGGAGGTACGGCGGCAGCCCGCGCCCGCCCCTCCCGCCAGGCGCCCGACTCCCCCGCAACCGCCGCGGCTGGGCCTGGCGTGGCAGCGGGGTCGCGCGGGTCCTTTGAAACCGCAACCACCCTCGGACGTCGCCCTTGCGGCCTGAGCGTTCTGGGCGCGCCAGCGCCCTGCTCAGGTCGGAAGGGTCCCCGCGGGAGCGACGATCAGTTATTGGCCGCAGCCGAGGCAATGAAGAATTTGATCTTGGGGTTCTGCTCCGGCGGGATCACCGGGAGAGAACGGCGGCGCGGGAGGAATCGGATTCCCACCGCGCCGCACGGGCTGATCTCAAACGGACTTGGCCGGTGTTTCGAGGGTGTTCGCGGGCGGGGTTTCGGCGTCCTTGGCCGGCGGGATCGCGGTGGGGATCTCGGCGACGCCGGTCTCGTCGGTGGCGGGCGACGAGTGAGCGGCGCCGGTCTCGTCGGTGGCGGGCGAGCGGCGGCCGACGCCGTTGAACAGGAGGTTCAGGAGGAAGACGATGATGACCGTCGTGGTGATGCTGCTGCCGAAGATGATCTGGAGCTCGTCGGGCATCCTGGCGTAGAAGTTCGGGGCGACCACCGGGATCATGCCGGCGCCCAGCGAGACCGCGATGATCAGCAGGTTCTGGGTGCCGTCGAACTCGACGCGGCGCAGGCTGCGGATGCCGACCGCGGTGACCGTGGCGAACATGACCAGGGCGGCGGCGCCGATGACCGGGCCCGGGACGGCCGCGATGATCTCGCCGAGCTTGGGGATCAGGCCGAGCAGGACCAGGATGACGCCGGCCGCGGTGACCACGAAGCGGCTGCGGACCCGGGTGACCTGGACCAGGCCGACGTTCTGGGCGAACGCGGTGTCCAGGAACGAGTTGAAGACGCCGGCCAGGATGCCGGAGAGGCCGTCGGCGGCGAGGCCGCGGGCGACGTCGTTCTCGGTCGGGCGTTTGCCGACCGCCTCGCCGACGGCGATCATGTCGGCGGTCGACTCGACGTAGATGACCAGCATGACGATGCACATCGAGACGATCGCGGCGGCCCGGAACTCGGGCGGGCCGAAGTAGAACGGCTTCGCCAGGCCGAACCAGCCGGCGCCGCCGACGCCGGAGAAGTCGGACAGGCCCATGATCGACGCCACGATCAGGCCGAAGATCAGGCCGATCAGCACCGACAGCGAGGCCAGGAAGCCGCGCGTGAAGCGGTTGAGCAGGACGATCAGCAGGACGATCGCGCCGGCCAGGGCGAGGTGGCTGAGCTGCCCGTAACCCGGGGCGCTGTCGTCGTTGCCGGCGATCAGCCCGGCCCCGGCGTCGATCAGCGAGAGCCCGATGATCGTGATCACGGTGCCGGTGACCAGCGGCGGGAACAGGTGGATGATCTTCGCGAACGGCTTGGCGATCAGCAGGCCGAAGACGCCGGAGGCGAGGATCGCGCCGTAGACGGCCGGCATGCCGTACTTCGCGCCGATCAGGATCATCGGGTTGAGCGCGGTGAAGGTGGCGCCGGCGACGACCGGGAGGCGCACGCCGAGGATCCGGGCGATGCCCAGGCTCTGGATCACGGTCACCAGGCCGGCCACGAACAGGTCGGCGTTGACCAGGATCGCGATGGTGCCGCCGTCGAGCTTGAGCGCCCCGCCGACGATCAGCGGGACGGCGACGCACCCGGCGTACATGACGAGCACGTGCTGCAGGCCGAGCACGGCGAGCCGGCCGATCGGCAGCATCTGGTCGACCGGGTGCTTGGTCCCGACCTCTGTGGTCATGGCGAAACCCTTCCAGGTGGAAGAAACGTTTCGCGGATTGTCGGGATCGAATGTTATCGACCGGGGTCGGCGCGTTGCGGGCCCGTGAATTCTGGTATACCAGAAACTCAGCAGCCGGGGCCGGCGGCGCGTCCGTCGACGATGGAGTAGGCGGAGATGTCGCCGTCGACGTACGCCGCCAACTGCGTGATCGACGTCGGATCGGCGTCGTTCAGGGCGATGTAGCCGACGATCGCCGTCTCCACCGTCCGGCACGTCGCCCGGTCGGCCACCACCTGGGTGTCAGCCTTGAGGGTGTCCGGGTTCAACGCAGCGTAAGAAACGCCGGAAATACTCACCGTCACCGCTGCCGCCATAGCCATCTCGATCAACCGCACGTCAGCAGGCTAGTGATCATCACTGACCGTCACAGTGGCCCGTTCAGGCAAGATCGTTCGTACGGACAGCGAACGTGCCAATAGAGGGAGTGAATCGGCGTGAGGCTTTACGGGACACCTGCCGCTTTATACCGTGATTACTCGGAGCAACGGTCTGATAACGCTGGAGGAACCCCATGCGTCGTGCCGCTGTCGTTCTCGCCGTCCTCGTCGCCGGTCTCTGGATCGCCGCGCCGGCCCAGGCGTTCGCCCACAACAATGTCCACAACGTCTACTTCCATGCCGTTCTCGACGCGCTCACCCTGCTCGTCGTGTCGGCGCCGGTGTGGACCCTGATGCTCTGGAGCGGCCGCCGCACCTGGCTGACCGCCGCACTGATCGCGGTGGTGCAGATCCCGGTCGCGGTGATCGGATTCGTCCCGATCGTGAACCCGTACCTGCACCTCACGCTCTTCCTGGTGGCCATCGCGCTGACCGGCGTCTCGCTGCGGATCGTCCGCAACCAGTCCCGGGCCACGGTCACCGCCGCGGAGACCTCGCACTGACCCGGCCGCGGTCCCGCCGGGATCGCGGCTCCTCAGCCACCCACCGCGCGCACCCATTCGCCCGTGGGCGCGCGCACGGCCAGGCCGATCACGGCCTGGCCGTCCTTAATCAGCTCCACCTTCGGACATCCGGCTTCCGCCGGATACCAACCCCCGGATTCCTTGCGTACGGCGTTGTGCCGGCAGTGCTCCTCGTCCACGTACCCCCAGGCGAGCAGCAACTCCTCGCCGCCGAGCGAGTAGCGGCCCACGCTGGCGATCCGCTCCCCGTCGGGACGGCGGAAGAACTCGGCCCGGAGCCCGGGGACCCGGGTCCCCTCGAAGGCGGCGTCCAGCTCCGTCCGGTGCGGCTCAAATTCCGACATTTCGGGTAATCTCACGAGTCGGAGTCAACCACAGAGCCGGGCGTGACCTCGTGAACTCCGCAGTTCCGTCGCATGATCACTTATCGGACGGCAACGGGCCCGATCTGTTCACATTGATCTCGTCATCCGTTGTGATCCCGTTTTAACCTGACTGTCGGTGAGCACCGCCACAATGGCCTGGTGGTGACCGAGACGATGATGCCGGTCAACGGCATCCAGGTGTGCCTGGAAACCTTCGGTGAACGCACCGATCCGCCTCTCCTGCTGCTCGCGGGCGAGGCCAGCTCGATGGACTGGTGGGACGACGAGTTCTGCCGCCGGCTGGCCGCCGGCGGACGGTTCGTCATCCGCTACGACCATCGGGACACCGGCCGATCCAGCGCGTTCCCAGCCGGGGCGTCGTACTCGGGTGTGGACCTGATGAACGACGCGCTCGGCCTCCTCGACGCGCTCGGCGTGCCCGCCGCGCACCTGGTCGGGCTGTCCCTGGGCGGCGCGCTCGCCCAGCGGATCGCCGTCGAGCACCCACACCGGGTCCTCTCGCTCACCCTGATCGCGACCAGCGCCGGCCTCGGCCCGGACGCGACGCCGGTGCTCGCCGGGGTGACCGCGCTCGCGGTCCGGAGCGCCCCGGGCGTCTCGGTGCGGGTCCGCGCCACGACCGACGAGGTCGACTGGTCGAACCGGCGGGCCGCGGTGAGCTGCCTGATCGCCGAGATCCGGGCCCGGGGCGGGCCGTTCACGCCGGACGAGCCACAGCTGCGGCGCCTCGCCGAGCGGGTCTTCGACCGGTCCGGGAATCTGGGGGCGGCCCGGCTCAACCATCGGCAGGCGGGCTACGGGCCACCGGTGCGGGACCGGCTGGCCACCATCGAGGTGCCGACGCTGATCCTGCACGGGACGCTGGACCACCGGTTCCCCGCGGAGCATCCGCGGGAGCTGGCGCGGGTCATCCCCGGGTCACGGCTGGTCTGGCTGGAGGGGGTCGGGCACGAGATGCCGCCGCGGGCCGTCTGGAACCAGGTCCTGACCGAGATCCTGGGCGTCCCCGCCGATCCCCTGTCCCCCGCCACCTGACCCCGCCGCCTGACCGGGCCGGCCCGCGCGATGTCGCCGGGCCGCCCGGCGGCGGGTGCGCGCCGGCTAGGACGCCGGGCGCGGGCGCATGCCGGCCAGCAGGACCAGGCCGGCCACCACCGAGCCGGCGCACGCGGCCAGGTAGCCCAGGACCAGGACCGGCCCGGCCGACACGTAGAAGCTGGCCAGGACCAGGACCGTCAGGAACGCGGCGGCCGCCGAGCCCGCGGTCAGGAGCCAGCCGGCCGCTTTCTGGGCCGGGGTCCAGCGGGCCGAGCCGGTGGCGATCAGCATGCCGGCGGCCGGGCTGATCACCGGCAGCAGGAACGCCCCGCCGATCAGCAGCGCGAGCGCCGCCGACTCGGCGCCGCCGACCACCGTGACCCGGGGCTGCCGCTCCGGCGCCGGCCCGGGCACCGGCAGGCGCAGGTGCACCGGGAGGTAGCCCCGCCGGGTCGCCGCGGCCAGGTCCGCCGGCGGCCCTAACCGGCTGAGCACCGGGCCGGCGTCGGCGCCCGGCGCGCGGCGGGCCGCCACGTAGTCGCTGACCGTGCGCATCAACTCGTCGCGCAGCTCGGCGGGCAGGTCCTCGCTGGCCGCCCAGAGCGCCGCGAGGTAGTCCAGCACGAGCGCGTCCCCGTCCGACAGGCGCGCGGTCGGATCCACGGGTGGGGCGGGCTCGGGCAGTGGTGCGGTCGTCGTCCCGGTGAGCGGCGCGGTCGTCATCTCCGGATCCCCTTCCAAGAGAGCTGCGATGACGTTCAGCATCGACCTCGGTGCCCGCCGGCCGCATCGGACCACGGTGGTATTCCCGGGTCCCGGTATCAGACTTTCGGCCTATGGTCAGGGGTATGCGTCTGGTCTCCCTGCTGCCGTCCGCCACCGAGATCGTCTATGCCCTGGGGCTGGGGGACGACCTGGTCGGTGTGACGTTCGAGTGCGACGAACCGGCCGCCGCCCGCTCGGCGAACACCGTGGTGGTCGGCGGGCGCGACACCCGGGACATGACCCCGGGCCAGATCGACGACTACGTGCGGACCCAGCTGGCGGTGGGTGGCGATCTCTACACCCTGCACGCGGACGCGCTCGCCGGGCTGGCGCCGGATCTCATCCTCACCCAGGACCTGTGCCGGGTGTGCGCGCTGCCGTCCGGGCACGTGGACGACGCGCTCACCCACCTGGGCTGCCGGGCCGACGTGCTCAGTCTCGACCCGCACACCCTGGCCGACGTGCTGGGGACGTTCGTCGAGGTGGGCGCGGCCACCGGCGTCCGGGACAGGGCCCTTGACCTGGTCGCTGATCTGAAGGCCCGCCTGGGGCGGGTCGAGACGGCGGTCGCGGGCCGGCCGCGACCGAAAGTGGCCGTCGTGGAGTGGGTGGATCCGCCGTTCACCGGTGGGCACTGGGTGCCCGATCTGGTCACCGCGGCCGGGGGTGAGCCGGTCGCGGCACGGCCCGGGAAGCGGTCGGTGCAGGTGTCCTGGGCCGAGCTCGCCGCGCCCGGGCCCGACGTCGTGCTCGTCACGCCGTGCGGATATCACCTGGCCGGCGCGGTGCGGCAGGCCGAGTCGGTGCGGTCGCACTTCCCCGGAGCCCAGGTGTGGGCGATCGACGGGGACGGGCTGGTGGTGCGCCCGGGGCCGCGGCTGGTGGACGGGGTCGAGGCGATCGCGGCGATCCTGCACCCGGACGTCGTTCCGGCAGCGCGTCCGGAAACGATCAGGCGGGTGCAGTAGTTCCGCGGGTCAGAAGCGGCTGGCGACCAACGTCATCGAGCCGGCCGACCAGCGGGTCCGCGCCGCCGCCCGGACCTGCGAGGCCTTGTGCAGCCAGACGATGTCCCGGCCGAACGACCAGGTCAGCGAGCCGAGCGCGATGGCCAGCACGCCGATCGACGCCCAGGCCGGCAGCAGGCCGGAGGCGACCAGGGCGAGCAGCACGCCCTGCTGGGCGGCGACGACCTTGCGGCCGAACCGGGGCGGGAGCGCCGCGTTCAGCCAGGGCAGCGCCCAGGAGGCGGCGACGAACGCGTACCGGAACGCGCCGATCGCCAGCGCCCACCAGCCGTAGGAGACGGCCGCGTAGATGCTCAGGACCAGGATCAGGAACGCGTCGACCTCCATGTCGAAGCGCGCGCCGAGCGACGAGGTGGTGCCGGTGCGGCGGGCCACCTGCCCGTCGACGCCGTCCAGGGCCAGGGCCACCGAGGCGATCGTGACCAGCAGCCAGACCGGGATCTCGTGACCGAGGATCGAGCTGGTCACCATCGCGGTCACCCCGCCGGTCAGGATGGCCCGGCTGAACGTGACCAGGTTCGCCCAGCCCAGGAACGTCATCTGGGCCCGGTCCAGGGCCGCGCCGAGCAGGCCGCAGAGGACCACGCCGTACGCGATCCCGGCGATCCCACCGGCCATCGTGAGTCCCGTCGTCCCGGCCAGCACCGCGATGAGCGCGAGCTGGGCCGCGAACCCGGCGAAAGGCGCCCGGTACGGGGTCGTCGTGGCGGTAGTGATGGTCACCATGCCTCCTGGCCTAGGGTCTGAACCGCGCTGTCCTCCACACACACGCTTGTCGGGGACTTTCGGTTCAGAGGAGTTTCAACGTGGTCGACGCGAGGGCCTTTTGGGTCACTTCCCCCGGATCGGGCGAGTTACGCATCGAAACGGTGCCGGCGCCCGGTCCCGGCGAGGTGCTGGTGCGCACCCTGCACACCGGGGTGAGCCGGGGCACCGAGACGCTGGTCTTCCAGGGGCGGGTGCCGGAGAGCCAGTGGGGTTCGATGCGGGCGCCGTTCCAGGACGGCGATTTCCCGGGGCCGGTGAAGTACGGCTACCTGAACGTCGGCGTGGTCGAGAAAGGCCCCGCCGAGCTCGCCGGGCGGACCGTTTTCGCCCTCTATCCGCACCAGACCCACTACGTGCTCCCGGAGAGCAGCGTCACACCGGTCCCCGACGGCGTCCCCGCCCACCGGGCCGTCCTCACCGGCACCGTCGAGACCGCGGTGAACGCCGTCTGGGACGCCGCCCCGCAGCTGGGCGACCGGATCACCGTCGTCGGCGGCGGCATGGTCGGCTCCTCGGTCGCCGCGATCCTGGCCGGCTTCCCCGCCGCCGACGTGCAGCTCGTCGACGCCGACCCGGCCCGTAAGGCGGTCGCCGACGCGCTCGGCGTGGGCTTCGCGCTGCCCGAGGCGGCGACCGGCGACCGGGACCTGGTGATCCACGCCAGCGCCAACCCGGCCGGCCTGGCCCGCTCGCTGGAGCTGCTCCGCACCGAGGGCACGGTGGTCGAGCTGAGCTGGTACGGCGACCGCGACGTCCCGCTGCGCCTGGGCGAGAACTTCCACTCCCGGCGCCTGACGATCCGGAGCAGCCAGGTCGGCGGCATCCTCCCGCAGCGCGGCCGGACCTACGCCGAGCGCCTGCGCCTGGCCCTGGAGCTGCTCCGCGACGACCGGTTCGAGGCGCTGCTCACCGGCCGGTCCGGGTTCGGCGAGCTGCCCGCGGTGATGCCCCGGCTGGCCGACGGCAGCCTGCCCGCGCTCTGCCACGTGATCGACTACCCCGGCGGGAATTGATCTTTCCCGGTCGGGTAACCGTTGTGCAGTTGAAGATCCGCGAACCGAGGAGAGATCTCTTGTTCAGCGTCACCGTCCGCGACCACATCATGATCGCGCACAGCTTCTCCGGCGAGGTCTTCGGACCCGCGCAGCGGCTGCACGGCGCCACCTTCGTGGTGGACGCCACGTTCCGCCGCCCGGAGCTGGACCAGGACAACATCGTCGTCGACATCGGCCTGGCGTCGGAGCAGCTGAAGACCATCTGCGGCAGCCTCAGCTACCGCAACCTGGACGAGGACCCGGAGTTCTCCGGCGTCAACACGTCCACCGAGTTCCTGGCCAAGCTGATCGCCGACCGGCTGGCCGTCCGGATCGGCGCCGGCGAGCTCGGCCCGGGCGCCGCCGGCCTCACCGGCGTCGAGGTCACGCTGCACGAGTCGCACATCGCCTGGGCGAGCTACGAGCGAACCCTGAAGTGAGCCGCCCGCTCCACGCGGTGCTGCCGGCCGGGATCGACGACCCGGCAGCACCCAGCGGCGGCAATCGCTACGACCGCCAGGTCCTGAACCACCTCGCGGCTTCGCCGGATTTCTCTTCGGTACGCGAGATCACCGTCACCGGCGACTGGCCCCGTCCCGACGCCGCCGCCAGGGATCGGATGTCCCGTGTCCTCGCGGAGCTCCCCGACGACGCGACCGTCCTGCTCGACGGCCTGGTCTCGTGCGGCGTCCCGGAGGTCCTGGCGCCGCACGCCGGCCGGCTGCGCCTGGTCGTGCTGGTCCACCTGCCGCTGAGCGACGAGACCGGCCTGTCCCCGGCGGCGGCGACGGAGCTGCGCGCGCTGGAGCGCCGGGCCCTGCACCTGGCCGCCGGCGTCATCGCGACCAGCACCCAGGCCGCCGCGCACGTGGCCGCGATGCACGATCTCGCCGAGGTGCACGTCGCGGCGCCCGGGGTGGACCGGGCGACACCGGCGGTCCCCTCCCCCGGCGGGCACCGGCTGCTCTGCGTGGCGTCGCTGACCCCGCGCAAGGGCCAGGACCTGCTGCTGGCGGCCCTGTCCCAGCTGACCGACCTGGCGTGGGAGTGCACCTTCGCCGGGACGGGCACGATCCCGCCGGTGCCGGCCGGGCTCGAGCACCGGGTCGCGTTCCCGGGAGCGTTGGCGGGCGCTGAACTCGAAGCCGCCTATGCGAACGCGGATCTTTTCGTGCTGCCGTCGCGCGCGGAGACCTACGGGATGGTGGTGACCGAGGCGCTGGCCCATGGGCTCCCGGTGGTGGCTACCGAGGTCGGGGGCGTGCCGGAGGCGCTCGGGGGCGGGGTTGACGTCGTACCCGGAAAGCTTTTGCCCCCGGAAGATCCGCAAGCTCTGGCCGCCGCCCTGCGCGGCTGGCTCACCGATGGTGAGCTGCGGGAACGCTGGCGGGCCCGGGCCCTCGCCCGCCGTGAGACGCTGACCGGCTGGGACCAGACCGCCCACCGCCTGGCTGCCATCCTGAAGAACATCGAGGAAGGAACCGCATGACCGGAGAATTCAGCGCCGACTGGCTGGGCCTGCGCGAGCCCGCCGACGCCGACGCCCGCTCCCTGGAGCTGGTCGGGCTGCTGCCCGCGCCGGTGAAGGTGATCCGGGACCTGGGCTGCGGCACCGGCTCGCTGGGGCGCTGGCTGGCGCCGCGGCTGCCGGTCCCGCAGTTCTGGATCCTCACCGACCGCGACCACGACCTGCTGGAGATCGCCGCCGACCGGATGCCGGAGGGGGTGAACGTGGCGATCGACGAGCGCGACGTGACCGCGCTCACCCGCAACGACCTGACCGGCGCCGATCTGGTCACCTGCTCGGCGCTGCTGGACCTGCTGACCGCGCCCGAGGTGGACCGGCTGGTCGAGGTCTGCGCGCAGGCCCGGACGAACGCGCTGTTCACGCTCTCGGTGACCGGGCGGGTGCGGATGACGCCGGCCGATCCGCGGGACGCCGAGGTGGAGGACGCGTTCAACGCGCACCAGCGCCGGGACGCGAAGCTCGGGCCGGACGCCCCGGACTACGCCGCGCGCGCCTTCGAGAAGGCCGGGGCACGCGTCATCGTCCGGGAGAGTGCGTGGCAGCTCGGTCCGCAGCGATCCGACCTGACCGCCGAATGGTTGCGCGGATGGGTCGGCGCGGCCACCGAAGAGCGCCCTGACCTGGGGTTCGACGACTATCTCGCGGCCCGGCTCGGGGATCTGCCGGAGGCCGCGGTCGGACACAAGGATGTTTTAGCGATCTTCGAGTGAACCAAGCCCCGGCGGTCGGGCGTACTAGTCCCTGAGGGATCGACGAGGGGACGAAGACAAGTGAGCCGATCGGTCTGGGCCTGGGCCCGCCTGCTGGGTGGCGCCGCCATCATCGCGCTGGTGCTGTGGCGGCTGGGCACCGGCGCGTTCCTGGACGGGCTGCGGGTGCTCGACGGCGGCACGCTCGCGCTGGCCTTCGGGATCGGCGTGGTGACCACGGTGCTGAGCGCCTGGCGCTGGTGCCTGGTCGCCCGGGGCCTGGGCATGCGACTGTCGCTGAAGGACGCGACCGCCGACTACTACCAGGCGCTGTTCCTCAACGCGGCGCTGCCCGGCGGGGTGCTCGGCGACGTCGGGCGGGCCGTCTCGCACGGCCGTGAGGAGGGCGACGTGGGGCGCGGTGTCCGGGCGGTGGTCCTGGAACGGACCGCCGGCCAGATCGTCCTGCTGGTCGTCGGCGCCGCGGTGCTTTTCACCGTCCCGTCGCCGGTGCTGAGCCTGCTCGGCGAGCACGGCCGGACCGTCGCCGCCACGGTCGCGCTGGTCGCGATCGCCGCGCTGCTGGCGGTCGGCGTCGCCCGGCGGCTGCGCCGGGGTGGCTCCAAGCTGGCCGGCCTCGCCCGCACCGGCGCCTCGGAGATCCGCTCCGGGCTGCTGTCCCGGCGGAACTGGCCGGGCGTGCTGTTCGCGTCGGCGATGGTGCTGTTCGGGCACCTGGCGACGTTCCTGGTCGCGGCCCGGGTGGCCGGCAACGAGGTGTCGTTCCTGGCGCTCGCCCCGATGCTGCTGCTGGCGCTGCTGGCGATGGGCATCCCGCTGAACGTGGGCGGCTGGGGCCCCCGCGAGGGCGTGATGGCCTGGGCGTTCGGCGCGGCCGGGCTGAGCGCCGAGCAGGGCGTGACGATCGCGGTGGCGTACGGGATCTGCGCCTTCGTCGCCGCGGCGCCGGGCGCGATCGTGGTCGCCGTCCGCGCCGTGCGGAAGATGCGCCGGGCCGTCCCGGAGCCGGTGGCCGCGGTGGTCGTGCCGGTCGCCGCGCAGCCGAACTTCCGGGTGCGGATCACCGCCCCGGTCTCCCCCGCGGTGGTCGTGACGTCGCCGGCCCCGGTGCCGATGCCGATCCGGCGCACCACCGTTCGGCAGCCCGCCTACAGCGCGAGCGGGGCCCCGGTTTGACCCCCGCGTTACTGAAAGCGTTCGGACAGGGCGTAGCGGAGCAGGACCACGTCGCCGATCTGGCGGACCTCGGCCAGCGTGGCGCGGTTCTTCGGGCCGGCCGGGAAGTTCCCGTCGTGCACGAACCGCGGCGCCCGCGAGTCGCCGACGAAGAACGGCGCGACGACCAGCTGCAGCTCGTCCGCGAGGTCGCGGGTGAGGAACTGGGTGTGCATGGTCCCGCCGCCCTCGACCATCAGCCGCCGCACGCCGCGCGCGGCCAGGTCGGCCGAGACGAGATCCACGTCGACCGGGTCGCCGCCGTCGACGACGGTGGCCACCGCGCCGAGTCGCTCGCGCGCCTCGGCGACCGTCGGGGTGGCGCAGTAGACCAGCTTCGCCGACTCGCCGGCGGCGAAGAACGCGGCCGCCGGGTCCAGGTCGCAGCGGCCGGTCACGGTCACCTTCACCGGGTTGGCCGGCTCGCCACGCGCGGCCCGGGCCGCCCGGCGCTCCGCCGAGCGCACCAGCAGGCGGGGATTGTCCTGACGGATCGTCGCCGCGCCGACCAGGATCGCGTCGCAGCTCGCGCGCACCTCGTCGACCCGGTCGAAGTCCTCGTCGTTCGAGAGGAGCAGGCGCTCCTCGGTGGTGTCGTCGAGATAACCGTCGATCGACATGCCACAGCTCAACAAGGTGTACGGACGCTCAGCCATCGTGCGTCCACGATAATCCGCGGTGTGCGGCGGCCGATCTTCGGGCACTGCTTTCGCCACCGGCATCACAATGGGGAGGACCGATGTTAAAGGCCACCGTCCGACGGCAGGTGACCGTGCCGCTGCGGTTTTCCGACGGATATGCCACCACCGCCCAGGTGATGACCTTCGACGGTCTCGCCGACGGCCGTGAGCATCTCGCGCTGGGCCTCGGCGACTGGCGGCGGGCGCTGACCAAGTCGGCCGCGGGTGGGCGGGCGCCGATGGTCCGCCCGCACAGCGAGTGCCTGACCGGCGACGTGTTCGGCAGCCAGCGCTGCGACTGCGGCCCGCAGTTGCGCGAGGCCGCCGAGCGGATCACCGAGCAGGGCGGGTTCCTGCTGTACCTGCGCCAGGAGGGGCGGGGCATCGGGCTGTACGCCAAGCTGGACGCGTACGCGCTGCAGGACGACGGCCTGGACACGTACGAGGCGAACGTCGCGCTGGGCCGGGGCGAGGACGAGCGGGACTACACGGTCGCCGCGCAGATGCTCCTCGCGGTCGGCGCCGACCGGATCCGGCTGCTCAGCAACAACCCGGACAAATGCGTGCAGCTCGATGCGCTGGGCATCGAGGTGACCCAGCGGATCCCGACCGGTGTGCACCTGTCCGCGGCAAATGTCCGCTACCTGCGGTCCAAGGCGTCGCACACCTCGCACACGATTGAACTGCCCCTGGCAGAGTGACCCCCGGGTTCACCCGGCGTGGTTTCCGGCACGATGTCATTCGTGACGGACGAGCACATTCCGGAAGCGGGCGACATCGCGGCGTTGGTGGCCGCGGTCGACCAGCTGCCGTTCATCGTCATCCTCTTCGAGGGACCCGAGCTGCTGACGGTCGGCGCGAACGCGGCGACCCGCGCGGTGCTGCCCGGCCGGGAGGTGATCGGCCGCCCGTGCCGGGAGGTCCTCGGCGACCTCGCCGGCCAGCAGTTCCTCGACGTGTTCCACGAGGTCTACCGGACCGGTGAGACGGTCGCCGGCCGGCAGTGGCGGGTGCACCTGGACCAGCCGGACGGCTCGGTGCACGAGATCTTCGTGACGTTCACGATCATGCCGTGGCGGGCCGCCGACGGGTCGCTGATCGGCGTGATCGGCGCGGCCTTCGACGTGACCGAGATGGCCCGGGTCCGGCAGGCCGCCGAGGCCGAGGCCGCCCAGCTGCGCCGCCGCTACGAGCGGAGCCGGGACGTGATCACCGAGCTGCAGCGGGAGCTGCTGCCGCCCGGCCTGCCGGTGCTGCCCGGTCTGCAGATCGCGGCCAGCTACCTGCTCGCCGACGCGGACACCGCGGCCGGCGGCGACTGGTTCGACGCGGTGGCCCGCTCCGACGGACGGGTCGCCCTGGTCGTCGGCGACGTGGTCGGGCACGGGATCACCGCGTCCGGGGCGATGGGCCAGCTGCGCGCGGTGCTGCAGGAACGCCTCGACTCCGGGGCCACGCCGGCCGAGGCGCTGGCCGCCGCGGACCGGTTCGCCGGGCGGATGCGGGCGGCGCACGCGACCACCGTCTGCCTGGCCGAGCTGGACCCGGCGAACGGGGAGTTGACGTACTGCACCGCCGGGCATCCGCCGCCGCTGGTGGTCGGCGCCGACGGGTCGACCCGGTTCCTGCCGGTGACCGGGGGCGGGCCGCTGGGCACCGGCGGCGGCTTCCCCGTCCGGCAGGACCGGCTGGAGCCGGGTGACCTGCTGCTCCTCTACAGCGACGGGATCCTGGAACGGCCGCTCGCCGGGCCGGAGTCGGCCACCGAGCTGGCCCGGGTGGCGGCCGACGCGGCGGCCGGGCGGGCGCTGCGGGAGAGCGGGACGGCCGCTGTCGAACGGGTCTGCGGGCAGGCGATCGAGCTGCTGGTCCGGGCCGGTGGGCACGCCGACGACATCACGCTGCTGGCGGCGCAGCGGATCGAGCCCGTACCGGCGCTGGTCCTTGATCTTCCGCCCGATCCGGCCGAGCTCCGCGGCGCCCGCGCCCGCCTGCAGGCCTGGCTGCTCGAGCTCGGCGCCGCCGAACAGGACATCTTCGTGCTGCAGCACGCGCTCGGCGAGCTGGCCACCAACGCCATCGAGCACGCTCAAGGTCAACACCCGATTGAGGTACGGGCGGTGCTCACGCCCACCGGCCGGGTCGAGGCGACCGTCACCGACCACGGCGGATGGCGCACGCCCGAGCGGCAGCCGATCCGCGGCCGCGGGCTGGCGCTCACCACCCAGCTGGTGGAGAGCCTGCGCGTGGAGCCGGGGGCGCACGGCACGGTGGCCACCGTCCGGCATCCGCTGAGCCGTCCGGCACGCCTGCTGACCAGCTTCGACGACGCGCCCGTGCGATCCACGGAGGTGCCCGACATGCTGGTCGCCGAGCTGCCCGGCGACAACGAGGCCCAGGTGCGCGTCGACGGGCCGATCGACCTGACCTCGGCCCCGCGGATGCAGGTGGAGCTGCTGCGCCGCAGCCGGGGCGGGACCGTGCCGATGACCGTCGACCTGACCGGGGTGACCCATCTGGCCAGCGCGGGGGTGTCGGCGCTCTACCAGATCGCCGAGCACCACCACGACCAGAAGGCCACGCTGACGCTGATCGCGTCCCCGGACAGCCCCGCGCGGCAGATCCTCGACCTGGTCGGGCTGCCGGTCACTCCTTAGGGTTGTCCACAGGGCTGGGCAGACTGTCGGTCGGGCTCTCTAGTATCGGCGGGTGACTTCCGCTCCCCCGATCCCAGTGTCCGACGCCGTCGACGCGCTCAACCGCGTCTTCGGCTATCCGGAGTTCCGTGGTCAGCAGCGCGAGATCGTCGAGCACGTGATCGGCGGCGGCGACGCGCTCGTGCTGATGCCGACCGGCGGCGGCAAGTCGCTGTGCTATCAGATCCCGGCGCTGGTCCGGCCCGGCACCGGCGTGGTCATCTCGCCGCTGATCGCGCTGATGCAGGACCAGGTCGACGCGCTGCGCACGCTCGGCGTCCGGGCCGGCTTCCTCAACTCGACGCAGGACTACGACGAGCGCCGCCTGGTCGAGGCCGAGTTCGTCGGCGGCGAGCTGGACCTGCTCTACGTCGCGCCGGAAGGGCTCGGCACCCCCGGCGTGCAGCGGCTGCTCGACCGCGGCGACATCTCGCTGTTCGCGATCGACGAGGCGCACTGCGTCGCCCAGTGGGGCCACGACTTCCGGCCCGACTATCTCTCCCTGTCGATGCTGCACGAGCGCTGGCCGGACGTGCCGCGGATCGCGCTGACCGCCACCGCGACCACCGCCACCCGCGACGAGATCGCCGAGCGCCTGCGGCTCAACGACGCCCGGCACTTCACCGCGAGCTTCGACCGCCCCAACATCCAGTACCGGATCGTCGGCAAGAACGAGCCGAAACGGCAGCTGCTCGAGCTGCTCCGCACCGAGCACGCCGGGGACGCCGGCATCGTCTACTGCCTCTCCCGGGCCTCGGTGGAGAAACACGCCGAGTTCCTGTCCGCCAACGGCATCCCCGCGCTGCCCTACCACGCCGGCCTCAGCGCCCAGACCCGGTACGAGAACCAGTCCCGGTTCCTCCGGGAGGACGGCCTGGTCATGGTCGCCACCATCGCCTTCGGCATGGGCATCGACAAACCCGACGTGCGCTTCGTCGCCCATCTGGACCTGCCGAAGTCCGTCGAGGGCTACTACCAGGAGACCGGCCGCGCCGGCCGGGACGGCCTGCCCTCGACCGCCTGGCTCTCCTACGGGCTGCAGGACGTGGTCCAGCTGCGCAAGATGATCGACAGCTCGGACGGGGACCTCAACTACCGCCGCAACGCCAACCGGCACCTGGACGCGATGCTCGCGCTGTGCGAGACGGTCACCTGCCGGCGCACCCGGCTGCTGGCCTACTTCGATCAGGAGGCGCCGGCCACCCGGTGCGGCAACTGCGACACCTGCCTGACCCCGCCGGAGTCCTGGGACGGCACGGTGCCCGCGCAGAAACTGCTCTCCACGGTGTTCCGGCTGAAGAAGGAGCGCAACCAGAAGTTCGGCGCCGGCCAGTCCATCGACATCCTGCTCGGCAAGCGCACCGACAAGGTCACCCAGTTCCGGCACGACGAGCTGAGCGTCTTCGGGATCGGCGCCGACCTGCGGGACACCGAGTGGCGCGGGGTGGTCCGGCAACTGCTGGCCGGGGGCTACCTGGCGGTCGAGGGGGAATACAGCACGCTGGTCCTCACCGAGACCAGCGGTGTGGTGCTGCGCGGCGAGGTGACCCTGATGATGCGCCGCGAGATCCCGACCCAGCGGCTCCGCGGCGGCGGCTCGGCGTCGTCGTCCTCGCGGTCGCGCACGCCGGCGGCGGCGCCCGCCGACTTCCCGGCCGAGGCCGAGCCGCTCTTCGAGAGCCTGCGGGCGTGGCGGGCCTCGGTCGCCAAGGAGCAGGCCATCCCGCCTTACGTGATCTTCCACGACAAGACGTTGCGGGCGATCGCGACGCTGGAGCCGTCGTCCCTCGACCAGTTGGGCACGGTGAGCGGCGTCGGCCAGAGCAAACTCACCAAGTTCGGCGCCGACGTGCTCGCCGTGGTCCGCGGCGAGACCCCGCCCTCAGCCCTCCCCGACCCTGACCTCGGCCCGGACCCGGAGCCCGACCTCATCCCCGACGCCGACCTCTGAGCCGGCCGCGGCCCCGACCTCTGAGCTGAACCCGACCTCATCCCCGACGCCGACCTCTGAGCCGGCCGCGGCCCCGACCTCTGAGCTGAACCCGGCCTCATCCCCGACGCCGACCTCTGAGCTGATCCCGACCTGGTCCCCGACCCCGGCCTCGACAGCGGCCTCCAAGCCGATGCCGAGGCCGGAGGCCGCTTCGGAAGGCGCGCACCGGCCGCTCGCCGGTCAGCCGGCAGGGCGGCCGGGGGTCAAAACGCAGGCCGGTCGCTCACTGCCCGACCGGGGCGAGAGCGACCGGCGTGCTGAGGTGATCCGCTGCCGCCAACGGTGCGGGTTGTCAGGCGGCGACCACGTTGACCATCCACGGGACGCCGAACTTGTCGGCGAGCTGGCCGAACTCGTCGCCCCACATCTGCTTCTCGAAGGGGACGTGGACGGTGCCGCCGTCGGCCAGCTTCTCCCAGAAGTCGCGGAGGTTGTCGCCGGCGTCGCCGCTGAGGCTCACCGTGTTCGTGTTGCCGGGGGTGTACGGCATGCCCGGCGGGGTGTCCGACGCCATCAGCGTGTAACCCTGCGGGGTCTCCAGCATCGCGTGCATCACTTTGTCCTTGATCGACTCGTCCGGCGCGCCGAACTCGCCGAACGTGTTGACCCGGAGCTCACCGCCGAAGACCGACCGGTAGAACTCCATCGCCTCACGGGCGTTGCCGTTGAACGTCAGGTACGGATTGAGTCGGGACGTCATCGCAGGCTCCCTTGCCATCGAAACGCTGTCCTCCGGACGCTAAACCCACCCTCCGACATTTTCGACCCGATCCGGCACCCTTACCCGGACGAGACAACGACACCGGCGGCCGGGAGCGCCGCAGCGCCGCCAGTCGGCAGGCCGTTCGCGTGGTCCTTCTGAACCGCGACCACCCACGGACATCGCCCCGTAGGGTTTCGCGTCCTGGGCGCGCCAGCGCCCTGCGAAGCCCGGAGGGGTCCCCGCGGGAGCGACGATCAGTTATTGGCCGCAGCCGAGGCAATAGAGTATTTGATCTTGGTTTGACCTGGAGAAATGCCGAGGGATCCCGTCCGCGCGGTGGGTGCCGTCGATGCGGACGGGATCCCTCGGGCGGGCACCCGCCGCCACCTCGTTGTGGTGGCGGGGCCGCGTCGTGGTGGCGGGCCGCGTCGTGGTGGCGGGCCGCGACGGCGACGGCTGCGGGACGGCTGCGGAACAGCGTCACCGGGTCGGCGTCGCCGCCGGCTCGTCAGCGGTGGTCGGAGCCTTCCGACTCGACCGCGGCCCGGCCCGCCTCCAGCCGGGCGATCGGGACCCGGAACGGCGAGCAGGACACGTAGTCCAGGCCGACCTCGTGGAAGAAGTGCACCGAGTCCGGGTCGCCGCCGTGTTCGCCGCAGACGCCCAGCTTGAGGCCGGGGCGGGCGGCGCGGCCCTCCTCGGCGGCGATCCGGACGAGCCGGCCGACGCCCTCGGTGTCGATCGACTCGAACGGGCTGATGCCGAAGATGCCGAGTTCGAGGTAGCGCCAGAAGAACGCGCCCTCCACGTCGTCGCGGGAGAAACCCCAGCCCATCTGGGTGAGGTCGTTGGTGCCGAAGGAGAAGAACTCGGCGGCCTCGGCGATCTGGCCGGCGGTCAGCGCGGCCCGCGGCACCTCGATCATGGTGCCGATCACCACCGTGACGCCGGAGTCCCCGGCCACCTCGGCGATGATCTTCTCGGCCTCGGCGCGGACCGTCTCCAGCTCCTGGACGGCCCCGACCAGCGGCACCATGATCTCCGGCCGTGGGTTGCCGCCCTCGGCGGCGAGCGCGACCGCGGCTTCCGCGATGGCCCGCACCTGCATCGCGAAGAGTCCGGGAATGACCAGGCCGAGACGGACCCCGCGCAGGCCGAGCATCGGGTTCTGCTCGTGCATCCGGCGCACCGCGGCCAGCATCTTCACGTCCTGCTCGACCTGCTGGCCCTGCTCGTGGGCGACCGCGACCTTGACCGCGAGCTCCTCCAGGGACGGCAGGAACTCGTGCAGCGGCGGGTCGATCAGCCGGATGGTGACCGGCAGCCCGTTCATCTCGCGCAGGATGTCCAGGAAGTCCGCGCGCTGCAGCGGCTGCAGGGCGGCCAGGGCGTCGGCGCGGTCCGTGTCGGTGCGCGCCAGGATCAGGCGTTCGACCAGCTCACGGCGGTCGCCGAGGAACATGTGCTCGGTCCGGCACAGCCCGATGCCCTGGGCGCCGAAGCGCCGCGCGCGGGCCGCGTCGGCGCCGGTGTCGGCGTTGGTCCGGACCCGGAGGCGCCGCTTCCCGTCGGCGTGCGTGAGGATCCGGTGCACCGCCGCGACCAGCGGATCGTTGGCGCGTGCCGGATCCAGGTCGCCCTCGAAGTACTGCACCACCTCGCTGGGCCGGACCGGCACCTCGCCCAGGTAGACCCGGCCGGTGGTGCCGTCGATGGAGATGACGTCGCCCTCGTTGACCGTCGTCCCGCCGACGGTGAACGCGGACGCGGTCACCGACACCTCGTCGGCACCGCAGACGCAGGTCTTTCCCATCCCGCGGGCCACCACGGCGGCGTGCGACGTCTTGCCGCCACGACTGGTCAGGATGCCCTGGGCGGCGATCATGCCGGGCAGGTCGTCCGGGTTGGTCTCGCGGCGGACCAGGATCACCGACTTCCCCTCGGCGGCGGCCGCGACCGCGTGCTCGGAGGTGAAGACCACCTCGCCGGCGGCCGCGCCCGGGGACGCCCCGATGCCGCGGGTGACCGATTCCGGCGATCCGGCGAGGTCGAAGCGCGGGAACATCAGCTGGCCCAGCTGGGCGCCGGTGACCCGGATCAGCGCCTCGTCCAGGTCGATCACGCCCTCGTCGACCAGTTGCGCGGCGATCGTGAACGCGGCGGCCGCGGTCCGCTTGCCGACCCGGGTCTGCAACATCCACAGCTTGCCGCGCTCGATGGTGAACTCGATGTCGCACAGGTCGCGGTAGTGCCCCTCGAGCGTCGCCATGATCCGCAGCAGCTCGTCGTAGCTGCGCTTGTCCAGCTTCTCCAGCTCGGCCAGAGCGAGCGTGTTACGGATGCCGGCGACCACGTCCTCGCCCTGCGCGTTGGCCAGGTAGTCGCCGTAGATACCCTGCTCACCGCTGGCCGGGTCGCGGGTGAACGCGACGCCGGTGCCGGAGTCGTTGCCCAGGTTGCCGAAGACCATCGCGACCACGTTGACCGCGGTGCCCAGGTCGGCCGGGATGCGCTCCTGCCGGCGGTAGAGCACCGCGCGGTCCGCGTTCCAGGACCGGAAGACCGCCTCGACGGCGAGGTCCAGCTGCTCGCGCGGGTCCTGCGGGAAGTCGTGCCCGGTGTGCTTCACGAACACCTTCTTGTACGCCGCGACCAGCGCCCGCAGGTCGTCGGCGTCCAGCTGGACGTCGTCCTTGACGCCCTTGACCGTCTTCGCCTCGTGCAGCGCGTCCTCGAACTCGGCGCCGGGCACGTCGCACACGGTCTTGCCGAACATCTGGATCAGCCGGCGGTACGAGTCCCAGGCGAACCGGTCGTTGCCGCCGGCCTGCCGGGACAGCCCGGCCACCGACGCGTCGTTGAGCCCGACGTTGAGAACGGTCTCCATCATCCCCGGCATCGAGAACTTCGCGCCGGACCGCACCGAGACCAGCAGCGGGTCGTCCGGGTCGCCGAGCCGGCGGCCGATCGCCTGCTCCAGCGTGGCGAGATGCGCGTCGATCTCGCCGGGCAGCCCGTCGACGTGCGTGCCGTTGCGCAGGAACTCCTGGCACGCCTCGGTGGTGATGGTGAAACCGGGAGGAACGGGGAGGCCGAGGTTCGTCATCTCCGCGAGATTGGCGCCCTTGCCACCCAGCAGGTCTTTGAGGTCCTTGTTGCCTTCGTGGAAGTCGTAGACGAACTTCATGCCGCACCCACCTCCGCCTAATAATCCGCGGCTGAACTAGTTCAGTGCCCCGGGATTCGTAAGGCTAAGCACGGGTGTGGTGAATAGTTAACAGTCCGGTGGCTTTTTCCACACCGGATCGGGCACGCGTGTTCAGATCGCGCTCTCTTCGCGCAACTGTGCGCATCACCGGGCGTCGACACCGGGTGCACACAATAAAGACGCCGCTGCGAATTCCACGGGGGAAGAACTCGCAACGGCGCACCGCGAACATTAGACCAAGCCCGACCGGCTGTCTATCCCACCCGCTGCACGACCGAGCCGACCAGCTTCTTCCAGTCGGTCTCGAAGCCCGCGGCGGGCTCCGACTTGTCCAGTTGGTAGATCGCGTAGGTGTCCACAAGGACCACGTTGCGGGTACTCACGATCGCCACCGCGGTGTCCGCGGCGCCCGGGTGGGTGGCCTCGTACTTCTTGTGGCGGACCAGCACGAACCCGGTCCAGCCGCCCTCGCTGAGCTCGCGCACCTCGACCGTCTCGGTGTACGCCGGCTCGGACTTGTCCGAGGTGACCGTCGCCGGGACGCTGACCGTCGGGGCACAGCCGTCGGCCACCGCGCGCAGCAGGGCCTGCCCGGCCGACGCGGCCTTGTCGTCCGGATAGACCAGGGCGAGCTGCTCCAGTGTCTGGGCGCCGGTCTCGCCCTCGTCGGCGAAGGACGAGGACACCGTGTCGGCGCCGGGCGGCAGGGCCGGGGCGGGCGCGGCGCCGCCGCAGAAGCTGACCATCTGCTGCGGATCGGCACTGGCCTCGGGCGTGGTCCAGGTCGGGCCGATGTCGGCGGCCTGCAGGAAGGCGCCCCGCATGGTGGTCACGTCGATCCGGCCGGCGTCCTGCTTGTCGTCGGTGCAGCCGGCCACCGCGAGCAGGGCGAAAGCGGCGGCGACGGCGACCCGGAGAGGTCTGGCGGGCACGAACATCGGGCCATCTTGGCAGACTTCGGCCGCCACGCGAAAAGGTTGTCCACAGCATCGACTCCGCGTGATGCCGTGCCCACCCAGGGCTGTGGAAAACCGGGCTCCGGGGACGGTCGGCCGGTCGGCGGACCGGACCGGCCGTCCACCGGTCCGCGGTCGGCCGTCGCGTTCGGCGACGATCACCGCTAGCGTGATGGCAGGCGTCAGCGAGGAGGCCTGTGATGACCGGCATCGATGCATTGGCGGCTCGTCTGCGGGCTGATCTCGGCCCGGATCGGGTCCTGACCGACCGGCAGCAGCTGCGGACCTACGAGTGCGACGGCCTCGCCCACTACAAGGTCATCCCCGCCCTGGTCACCCTGCCGGCCACCGCCGCGCACGTCGCCGCGGTGGTCCGGGCCTGCGCGGAGACCGGCACCCCGTTCGTCGCCCGCGGCTCCGGCACCGGGCTGTCCGGCGGCGCCCTCCCGCACGCCGACGGCGTGCTGATCGTGACGTCACAGCTGCGCGAGATCCTCGACGTGCGGCCCGACGACGAGCGGGCCGTGGTGCAGCCCGGCGTGATCAACCTGCAGGTCACCAAGGCCGCCACGCCGTACGGCTACTACTACGCGCCGGACCCGTCCAGCCAGCAGATCTGCTCGATCGGCGGCAACGTCGCGGAGAACTCGGGCGGTGCCCACTGCCTGAAATACGGCTTCACCACCAACCACGTGACCGGCCTCGAGGTGGTCACGCCGGACGGCGAGCGGGTCCGGCTGGGCGGTGCCGCGCCCGACGCGCCGGGCTACGACCTGCTCGGCGCGTTCGTCGGCTCGGAGGGCACGCTCGGGGTCGCCACCGAGGTGACCGTCAAGCTGACCCGGCTGCCCGAGACCGTGCGCACGCTGCTGGCCGGGTTCGCCTCGACCGACCAGGCCGGCGCCGCCACCTCGGCGATCATCGCGGCCGGGGTGGTGCCGGCCGCGATCGAGATGATGGACGCGCTGGCCATCGAGGCCGCCGAGGCCGCCGTGAAGTGCGGGTACCCGGCCGGCGCCGGCGCGGTGCTGATCGTCGAGCTGGACGGCCCGGCCGCCGAGGTGGCGGCACAGTTCGACGAGGTCAGCGCGCTCTGCGCGGAGCACGGCGCGTTCGAGACCCGGGTCGCCGCCGACGACGAGGAGCGGGCGCTGATCTGGCGCGGGCGCAAGTCGGCGTTCGCCGCGGTCGGCCGGATCAGCCCCGACTACATCGTGCAGGACGGCGTGATCCCGCGGACCGCGCTGCCGGTCGTGCTGCGCCGCATCGGCGAGGTCGCGGCCGAGCACGGCGTCCGGGTGGCGAACGTGTTCCACGCCGGCGACGGGAACCTGCATCCGCTGGTGCTCTTCGACGACGCGGTGCCGGGCCAGGCCACCCGGGCCGAGACGGTGTCCGCGGCGATCCTCGACCTGTGCATCGAGCACGGCGGGTCGATCACCGGGGAGCACGGCGTCGGGATCGACAAGGCGAAGTACATGCCGCGGATGTTCAGCGCCGACGACCTGGACACGATGCAGCTGGTGCGCTGCGCGTTCGACCCGGACGGGATCGCCAACCCGGGCAAGGTCTTCCCCACGCCACGCCTCTGCGGCGAGCGCCCCGGCCGCCACCGGGGCGCGCATCCGTTGCACGCCACCGACGTGGCGGAGATCTTCTGATGGGGGTGCTCGACGAGCTGACCCGGCCGGCCGGGGCGGCGGACGTGGTCTGCGGGGTGCCGGCCCGGCTGGTGGCCGCGCCGCGCGACACCGCGGAGGCGGCCGCCCTGATCCGGGCCGCGCGCGGCCTGGCCGTCGTGATCCGCGGCGGCGGGACCAAGCTGGACTGGGGGCCGCCGCCGCGCGAGCTGGATCTGATCATCGACACGCGGTGGCTGACCGGGGTCGTCGAGCACGCCGCCGGGGACCTGATCACCGTGGTCCGGGCCGGCACGCCGATGGCCGAGCTGCACGGCCTGCCCGGGCAGCAGCTCGCGCTGGACGCGCCGGCCGCGGCGACGGCCGGCGGCACGGTCGCCGCGAACGCGTCCGGTCCGCGGCGGCTGCGCTACGGCACGGCCCGCGACCTGCTGATCGGGATCACCGTGATCCGTCCGGACGCGACGATCACCAGGGCCGGCGGCAAGGTGGTCAAGAACGTCGCCGGCTACGACCTGGGCAAGCTCTACACCGGCGCCTTCGGCACCCTCGGGCTGATCACCGAGTGCGTCTTCCGGTTGCATCCGGTGCCGGCCGCTTCCGTTTTCGTACGTGCGGTGGCCCCGCCCCTGCACGCCGCCAAGGTCCTGGCCGGCCGGTTCGCGGCCAGCGCCTGCGAGGTGAACGCGGCGCCCGGCGCCGAGCCCGAGCTCGCCGTGCTGCTCGAGGGCACCCCGGCCGGGGTCGCCGAGCGGGCCGCCGCGATCGCCGAGCTGCTGGGCGGCGAGGTGTCGTCCGGCGCCCCGCCGTGGTGGGACGTGCCGCCCTGGCCCACCGGCGGCGTCGGCATCAAGCTGACCGGCGCGTTGTCACAGGTCCCGGCGCTGGTGGCGACCGCGGTCGGGACCGGGGCGACGGTGCGGGGCTCGGCCGGGTCCGGGGTGCTCTACGCGGGCTTTCCCGCCGCCCCGCCGGGCGCCCCGGCAGCCGACGGCACGGTCGAGGCCGGGCGCGCGGTCGAGCTGCTGCGGGCCGCGGCCACCCGGGCCGGCGGGCACGCGGTGGTGCTGACCGCGCCGGCCGGGGTGCGGGAGACCCTCGACATGTGGGGGCCGGTGCCCGGGCTGGCGCTGATGCGGCGGGTCAAGGAGCAGTTCGATCCGGAGCGCCGGTTCGCTCCGGGCCGTTTCGTGGGAGGCATCTGATGGCCGACGTCGACGCCACCCGGGGCACCGGGCCGGCCCCGCGCCCGGACGCGCTGCGGGCCGCGGAGAACGGCGCGTTCGACGACCAGCACCCGCCGCGGGCGGATCTCGTGTCGGACTGCGTGCACTGCGGGTTCTGCCTGACCACCTGCCCGACCTACGTGCTGTGGGGCGAGGAGATGGACTCGCCGCGCGGCCGGATCCATCTGATCGCCCAGGGTCTGGAGGGTGAGCCGCTCAGCGAGTCGATGGTCGGCCACTTCGACAACTGCCTGGGCTGCATGGCGTGCGTGACCGCGTGCCCGTCCGGGGTGCGGTACGACCGGCTGATCGAGGACACCCGCGCGCAGGTCGAGCGGCGGCATCCGCGCGGGGCCCGGGACCGGGCGTTGCGGGCGGCCATCTTCGCGGTGTTCCCGTACCCCCGGCGGCTCCGCTTGTTGCGGGGGCCGTTGTGGGCGTACCAGAGATCGGGTCTGCAGCGGCTCGTCGCGCGCACCGGTCTGCTCGATCGGCTCGCGCCCACCCTGGCCACGCTGGACTCGCTAGCGCCACGGCTGCGCGGGGTGCCCCGGCCGCCGCGGCGGGTCGCCGCCCGGGGCGCCCGGCGGGCCGTGGTCGGGATGCTGACCGGGTGCGTGCAGTCCGCGTTCTTCCCGGAGGTCAACTCCGCGACGGTCCGGATCCTCGCCGCCGAGGGGTGTGAGGTGCTGATCCCGTCCGGTCAGGGCTGCTGCGGGGCGCTGAGCGTGCACAACGGTCGCCGGGCCGAGGCGGAGGGCTTCGCGCGGCGGCTGATCGACACCTTCGAGCGGACCGGGATGGACTGGTTCGTGGTCAACGCGGCCGGCTGCGGGTCCTCGCTGAAGGAGTACGGGGAGCTGCTCGCCGACGATCCGGCGTATGCCGCGCGGGCCGCCGCGTTCGCGGCGAAGGTCCGTGACCTGGCGGAGCTTCTCGTCGAGCTCGGCCCGGTCGCCGAGCGGCATCCGCTGCCGATCACGGTGGCCTATCACGACGCCTGTCATCTCGGGCACGCCCAGGGCGTCCGGGCGCAGCCGCGGGCGCTGCTGCGCGGGATCCCGGGCCTGGAGGTGCGGGAGATCGCCGAGGCGGAGATCTGCTGCGGTTCGGCCGGGGTGTGGAACGTGCTGAACCCGGAACCGGCCGCCGAGCTGGGCGACCGCAAGGCCGCCGCGGTCCTGGACACCGGGGCGGCGCTGCTGGTCACGGCGAATCCGGGCTGCCTGATGCAGGTCGCGGCGGCGGTCCGGCGCCGGGGCGGGGAGATCGCGCTGGCGCACACCGCCCAGGTGCTGGACGCCTCCCTCCGGAATCTGGGCGCGGACGTTCTCACCGATCGCCGGGGTTGACTCTGCCCCTGGGGCAGGGTCGAGGCTCACTCCATGACATCAACGGGAGTGAGTCGAGTGATGATCTCGGCAGGCGGCAGGTCGGCGGTGGATTCCGGGGCGCCCTGGGCGAGCGGGGTGGTGGCGATCTCGGCGTACACCTCGGCGAAGGCCTGGAACAGGGCCGGGGTGAGGCCGGCGCCGCCCTGAGTGGCGGCGATCTCGCGCATCTCGTCGACGTAGCGCGCGGCCTTCGTGGCGGAGCGGGCGATGCCGGCCGTGCCGGGCAGGCCGGTGCGGGCCAGGTCGGCCAGCACCGGCTCCAGCACACCGTGCCGGCCGGCGGTGCGCAGGGCCTGGGTGAGCAGGGCGTTCAAACCCTTGTAGACACTGGCCGTGCACATCTTCAGCGCGCTGGCGGTGCCGATCTCCGGGCCGAGCACGACCGGCACGACCTGATCGTCCCAGGGCAGGGCGGCGACGGCGGCGGCCCGCGGTCCGGACAGGTAGAGGTGGGCGCCGGGCTCGGTGGTCGGCGGCGGCCCGGAGATCGAGCCGTCCACGACGGGGAGGCCGTCGAGGGCCGTCGCGATCGCGGCCATGGTCTCCGGCGAGACGGCGTTGAGGTCCGCGACGATCGGGCCGGCGCCGGTGACCCGGGCGGCCTCGGCGATGGCCCGGGCCGCGGCCGATGCCTGGCCGGGCGGGGTGACCGAGAGGATCACGTCGGCGGCGGCGACCACCTCGGCCAGGCTCGGCAGCGTCTCGAGGCCGGCCTCGGCGGCGAGCCGCCGGGTCCGCCCGGACCGGCCGGCCACCGAGGTCACCACCCGGGCGCCCCCGGCGCGGAGGGCCCGGCCGAGCCCGGCGCCCATGAATCCGGCACTCACGATTCCCACGGTCGTCATCCCCCGATTCTGACCCAGCCCGCCGATTCTCAACGCCGAGTCATTGACGTACGTTGATGGGAGCGCTCCCACTCCGTCCCCAAGGAGGTAAATCCCCATGCAACGACGACAACTGGCCGTCCTCGCCAGTGTCTGCGCACTCCTCGCCGGCTCCCTGCTCGCGATCGCCACCAGGGCGAACGCGGCCGCCGGCTGCTCGGTGAAGTACACCGTCGCCAGCCAGTGGCCGGGCGGCTTCGGCGCCACGGTCGACGTCACGAACCTGGGCGACCCGGTCACGTCGTGGTCGCTGGTGTTCACGTTCCCGGCCGGGCAGACCATCACCCAGCTCTGGAACGGCTCGGTCACCCAGTCCGGCAGCACGGTGACCGTGCGCAACGCCGCCTGGAACGGTTCCGTCGCCACCGGCGGCACCGCGTCGGTCGGCTTCAACGGCTCCTGGACCGGCTCCAACCCGGCGCCCACGAGCTTCGCCCTGAACGGCGTGACCTGCAACGGAAGCACCACCAACCCGTCGTCACCCACGCCGTCGGCGTCGTCGTCGAGCCCGCCCGCCACCCAGAAGACCAAGATCATGGCGCTGGGTGACTCGATCACCGGCTCCCCCGGCTGCTGGCGCGCCCTGCTCTGGCAGAAACTTCCCGCCGACAAGGTCGACTTCGTCGGAACCCTGCCCGGACAGGGCTGCGGCTTCGACTACGACGGCGAGAACGAGGGGCACGGCGGCTACCTGGCCACCAACGTCGCCACCCAGAACCTGCTGGTCGGCTGGCTCGCCGCCACCGATCCGGACGTCGTCCTGATGCACTTCGGCACCAACGACGTGTGGAGCAACCTGCCCACCACCCAGATCCTCGCCGCCTTCACCACGCTCGTCGGCCAGATGCGCGCCAGCAACCCGGCGATGAAGATCCTGGTCGCGCAGATCATCCCGATGAACCCGTCCACCTGCACCGAGTGCGCGCAGCGCGTCGTCGCCCTGAACGCGGCCATCCCGGCCTGGGCCGCGAGCCTGACCACCACCGCGTCGCCGATCACCGTCGTCGACCAGTGGACCGGCTTCGACACCGCCACCGACACCTACGACGGCGTCCACCCCAACGACGCCGGCAACGTCAAGATCGCCGCCAAGTGGTACCCGCCCCTGGCCGCCGCCCTCCCCTGACGGACCGGGCCCGGCCTCCGCGCCGGGCCCGCCCTTCCCCCCGCACCTACACAGATCAACACCATGCTTCGGTACGGGCGGAGCCGCGCCCGATCAGCGGTCGACCCGCATCTCGCCCAGTTCGGACCAGTCCTCCTGGTCCACCGACTGGCTGACGATCTTCGGGGTGGCCGCCAGGTGGCGCGGCAGGTCCTGCTGGGCCTGCTTGAAGTGCGCCGAACCGACGTGCCCGGCGCCGGCCGCATCGTCCCGGAATGCCTCGACCAGCACGTACTCGTGCGGATCATCGAGGCTGCGGGACCATGCGAACCACAGGCAGCCCGGCTCGGCCCGGGTCGCCTCGGTGAACGGCGCGGCGATCCGCGGCCAGTCGTCGGCGTACTCCGGCTTGATCAGGAACTTCGCGGTAATGAAGATCATCGCTGGGGCTTCCTTTCGCACCATCGGTCGACCGGGTTCCCTC
Organism: Actinoplanes sp. L3-i22; assembly: GCF_019704555.1. Lineage (NCBI taxonomy): Bacteria > Bacillati > Actinomycetota > Actinomycetes > Micromonosporales > Micromonosporaceae > Actinoplanes > Actinoplanes sp. L3-i22. The sequence goes on along the minus strand of NZ_AP024745.1, from coordinate 3,192,367 downwards.
ATCATCGCCCCGGACGCAGGCTGAGGACATGCGAGGCAAAGGAGCCGGGCTGCTGCAATCCGTCGAGCGGGCGATGCGGGTCCTCGATCACGTCGCCGCGGCGGGCGGCCCGGTCCCGGCCCGGGATGCCGCGGTCGCGCTCGGCCTCACCCTCCCGACCACATACCACCTGCTCGCGACCCTGGTCCAGGCCGGCTACCTGGTCCATCTGAGCGACCAGAAGGCGTACGCCCTCGGCCATCGCGTCGACGACCTGGCCCGCGCCCTGCACCGGCAGATCGCCGCCCCGCCCGAGGTCCGCCGGGTCGCCGCGGTCGTCCACCGCCAAGCCCACGCCGCCGCCTACTACGCCGCCCTGCGCAACGCCGAGATGATCGTCGCCCACGTCGACGAGTGCCCGGTCCACCCCCGGATCCGCGTCCTGGACGTGGGCTTCCACGAAGCCCCGCACGCCACCGCCTTCGGCAAGCTGATGCTCGCGACCCTGACCCCGGCCGACCGCGACGAACTCCTCGACCGGACCGGCACCCCGGCGGTCACCCCGGCCACGGTCACCGACCGCGCCGTCCTGTTGCGCCAGCTGCGCCAGGTCCGCGGCACCGGCCTGGCCGTCGAGGTCAACGAGTTCCAGCCCGACCTGAGCTGCCTGGCCGCCCCGGTCAACGACGCCACCGGGCGGTTCATCGGCGCAGTCGCGGTCTCCCTGCCCACGTCCCGCATGCGGGCCGACCGCTGGACCGTCGAACGCGTGGTCCGCCTGGGCGCCGTCCGCGCCAGCCGGGCGGTGGCCCTCCAGTCCACCCTCCGCCCGGGCCCGCCCTGACATCTCAACGCTCACCACGCCACCGAAATCCGACCACGGCGCTACGACTGTGGCGCGGCGTCTCGGCAAAGACGCCGCGCCAGCTCGAGCGCCCGCTCAGGTCATGAGACGGGCGTGGTATCCGGGCCGTAGCGTGTCTCCAGCAGACCGCGGCAGAGCGTGGCGTTGCCGTCGACGCTGACCCGGACCGTCCGGGCGAATCGCAACCAGCCCGGCAGCCGGTCCTCGGACACCGGCGCGCCCCGGTCGTCGCAGATCGCAAAGCCGCTGACCAGGCCGAGACGCTCCCGTCGGCGCAGCACCGCGGCGGTCGCGGCCGGCGCGATCCGGGCCGCCTCGCCGACCGTGAGCCGGGAATGCAGATGCGGGCCGAGGGCCCGGGCAAGACGTTCCTGGGTTGCGACGTGCGCCTTCCGTTCAAACGTAGCTCGCAGCTCGGCCAGCTCCGGGTCGCCGCCGTCGGTGTCGAAGCCGGACGCGAAACTGCCTGCGGCGGCCACCCCGGCATTGATCTCCTCGGCGGCGAAGTGGTCGAGCAGCACCACGTCGACCCGGCCGACGCCGGGCAGGGCGACGAGGACGTCACGGGCGTCGGCGACCATCAGCCAGGCGAAATTCGGGGCGCAGAAGTAGGTGGGGAGGCGCAGCTCGACCCGTACCGAATAATCGTCGGCGAACCGCAAGTCGGAGACGAAGCCCAGCTCGGTGATGGGTTTGTCGAGTTCCGGGTCGAAGACGCGGCTCAGCGCCGCCCAGGCGGTTTCGCGGTCAGGTGTGGCCCTGTCGGGCCCCGCCCCACTTACCGCAGCGTCGGGCCCCGCCCCCGCCTCCGCCGCCGTGATGCCATGCGCCGCCCCCGCGATGACCGGTGATGTCATCGCGGTGCCGTCGCCACCGTCGGCCCCGACCCGATCCCCGGGCCGGACCCGCCGGGTCCTTCCGGGACCTCGAACTCGCCCGGAATCTTCAGGTCGTAGAGCCGCGCCGCGTTCAGCCCCAGGACCTTCTTCTTGATGTCGGTGGTGAGTACCCCGTACTCCCCCTGCATGTCCTCCGGTATCTGGAAGTCCACGAATTTCTCGATCAGCCACTTCGGCTGCCAGATCGCGTAGTCGCTGCCGAACACGATCCGGTTCTCGTCGAGCCAGTACAGCAGTTCTCCGATGATCTGGGCGAAGTATCTAGGCCGGCTGTGGATAAACGGCATGGCGACGGCGAGCCCGGCGTACACATTGGGTTCCTGGGTGGCGATCCAGCAGAAGTCGTCGAGGCGCGGCAGTCCCACGTGTTCGACGATGAAGTTCAGCGCCGGGAAGGCGGTGGCCGCGTCGTCGACGTCGGCCACGTCGAACGCGTCCCGGTTCATCGGGTAGACCGTCGGGCCCTTGTGCACGTGGATGTTGCGGATCCCCAGGTCCTGGCACTTCTGCAGGTACCGGTACGCCCACGGGTCGGAGAGCTTCCAGCCTTTGGAGTCGCCTTTCCATTCGGCGGTGTAGAGCTTGACGCCGCGCAGCTGCCAGCGTTCGTGGAGTCGTTCGAGGACGCCGAGGCCGGCTTCGCCGTCGCGCGGGTCGAAGCGGCCGTTGACGATGAACCGGCCGGGGTGGCGTTCGGCCATCTCGCCGTTCTGCTCGGTGGTGTTGAAGCCGTTGACGTACCAGTCGGTGAGGTAGGTGGACTGGAGGATCGCGATGTCGTCGTGCCCGGCCTCGAACAGGTCGTGGATCATGCGTTCTTCGGGGTAGCGCTCGAACTCCTCGAGGGTCCACTTGTACTCGTCGGGCGACAGGTTCGCGTGGTAGTCGTAGAAGCACTTGATGAAGCCTTCGCCGTACCGGTTGATCTGGTTCGCCGGGCTGCCGTCCCAGAAGTGCGTGTGGCCGTCGACGATGTAGTAGCTCTGCCCGTCCTTGCTGTACATGGGTGGCCCCTTAGGGGATGAGGATGCCGCGGCCGGTGAGCCGGCCGGTTTCCAGGTCGTCGATGGCCTCGTTGACCGCGCCGAGCGGGTATTCGCGGGTGTGCAGCGTGACGCGGCCCTGCGCGGCGAGGGTCATCAGCTCGTCCAGGTCGAGGTAGGAGCCGACCAGGTTGCCGATGATGCTGCGTTCGGTGGCGATCAGGTCGATGGTCGGGATGTTCACCGAGCCGCCGTAGCCGATCACGAAGTAGCTGCCGGCCCGCCGGGTCATCGCGAGGCCGGCCGCCTCGGCGCCCTGTTCGCCGACGAAGTCGAGCACCACGTGCGCGGTGTCGGTGAGGTCGGCGTTGGGCTCGGTGACCTCGTGGGCGCCGAGTTCGCGGGCGAGTTCCCGGGCGCGGGCGCTGGGGTCGACGACGACGACCCGGGTGGCGGTCATCGCGAGCAGGCACTGGATGCCGATGTGGCCGAGGCCGCCGGCGCCGATGACGACGCAGGTGGTGCCGGGGTGCAGCAGCGGGGCGGCTTTGCGGACGGCGTGGTAGGCGGTCAGTCCGGCGTCGGCGAGCGCCGCGACCGCTTTCGGTTCGAGGCCCGGCGCGAGGCGGACGACCGCGCGGGCGTTGGTGAGCAGCAGCTCGGCCATGCCGCCGTCGCTGTCGATGCCGGGGAATCGCGAGTTCTCGCAGTGCACGTCGTCGCCGCCGCGGCAGGCGCGGCACAGGCCGCACGTGGCGAGGGGGTGGAGGATCACCGCGTCGCCTGCGGCGACATTGGTGACGGCGTTGCCTACCTCGCGGACCCAGCCCGCATTCTCATGCCCGATGACGTACGGCAATGAGACGCCCGTCCGGTCCGCCCACTGTCCCTCCACGATGTGCAGGTCGGTACGGCACAGCCCCGCGGCGCCGATCTCGACGAGCACGTCGAACGGACCGGTCACCGCGGGTTCGGGCACCTCGTCGATCGAGGGCCGTTTGCCGTAGGCGTGCACCCGGACTGCCTTCATGAGTGTCTCCCTCGCGTCGTCCTCCGCCGGACTCTGCTCGGGAGATGACTCACTGTGGAAGCACGCGTTCAGACTGTGACAACGGGGCGGGTGAGATCGGGGCGTCGACGGCCGGGTCCTGGTGGGTGAGTTTGCTGGGCCACCACATCCACCGGCCGATGTCCAGGTTCAGGGCGGTGACCAGCACCGACCGGACGACCAGCGTGTCCAGCAGGACGCCGAAGGCGACCGCGAACCCGATCTCGGCGAACGCGACCAGTGGCAGGCTGCCGAGCGCCGCGAACGTGCCGGCCAGGACGACGCCGGCCGAGGTGATCACGCCGCCGGTGGCGGCCAGGCCGATCAGGGCGCCGCGGCGGGTGCCGTGTTCGCGGGCCTCCTCGCGGACCCGGGTCATCAGGAAGATGTTGTAGTCGATGCCGAGTGCGACCAGGAACACGAAGACGAACAGCGGGAACGCGGTGTCCTCGCCGCCGAAGCCGAAGACGTGCCGGAAGACCAGGGCGCTGACGCCGAGCGCGGCCGCGAAGGAGAGCACCACGGTCGCCATCAGGATGACCGGGGCGATCAGGGAGCGCAGCAGCACGGCGAGGATGACCAGCACGACGAGCAGCACGAGCGGGATGATCAGCCGGTTGTCGTGCTTGTTGGCCTCGTTGATGTCCAGGGCCAACGCGGTGGTCCCGCCGACCTTGGCGCCGGTGCCGCGCAGCGCGTCCCGGACGGCGATCACGGTGTCCTCGGCGGCCTGGCTGTCCGGTGCGGCCTGCAGCGTCCCCTCGTACTGGACCAGGCCGTTCTTCGTCACCGGGTCGGTGACCTCGCTGATCCCGGGGACGGCGGCGAACGCGGCCCGGACGGTGTCCCGCTGGGCGGCGCCGGCGATCACCACGACCGGGTCGCCCTGGCCGGCCGGGAAGTGCCGGCCGAGGACCTCGAGGCCGGCGACCGACGGCTGTTCGCTGGTGAACGAGTCCTTCTGGCTCAGTCCGTTCGCGTCGAGCTGGAGCAGGCCGAGCGCCATCGAGCCGAGCACCAGGGCGGTGCTGACCCAGACGATCCGCGGGCGGCGGGCGATCCGGCTGCCCACCCGCGCCCACAGGCCGGTCGCGGTCGGTTCGGGTGTGCCGTAGCGCGGGCGGACCGGCCAGAACAACCAGCGCCCGAAGATCACCAGCAGGGCCGGGAGCAGGGTCATCATGGCGAGCAGGCCGACCGCGACGCCGAGCGCGGCGACCGGGCCGAGGCCGCTGGTGGAGTTGACCTCGGCGAGCATCAGGCAGGACATGCCGATCGCGACGGTGGCGGCGCTCGCGATGATCGCCGGGCCGGCCCGGTGCAGGGCGAACATCATCGCGTCGTGCCGGTCGGCGTGCCGGCGCAGCTCTTCCCGGTAGCGCGCGACGAGCAGCAGCGCGTAGTCGGTGCCGGCGCCGAAGACCAGGACGGTCAGGATGCCGGCGCTCTGCGCGTTCACCACCAGGCCGGCGTGCGCGGCGAGCAGGTAGATCACGGCCTGGGCGGTGATCAGCGCGGCGCCCGCGGTGATGATCGGGAGAAGCCAGAGGACCGGGCTCCGGTACGTGACGAGCAGGATGATCGCCACCACGATCAGCGTGGTGTAGAGCAGGGTGCCGTCGATGCCCTCGAACGCACCGGCGGAGTCGGCGGCGACCCCGGCGGGACCGGTCATGTAGATGCCGAGGCCGTTCTCCCCCGTACCGGAAATGGTCTTGATCTGGCCGGCGACGTCGGCGATCTTGTCCCAGCCGTCGGCGTCGACCTTGATCGGCGCGATGACCTGCAGCGCGGCCTTGTCCGCGGACGGGACCGGGCCGATGATCTGGCCGGTGACGCCGGGCACCGCGGCGATCGCCTGGGCGTCGGCGGTGGCTTTCTGCTGGTCGGCGGGGGTGATGCCGCCGGCCCGCTCGTAGACCAGGATGGCCGGGATGAGGTCGTCCGGCTGGAACTGTTTCTGCAGCTCGGACACCTGGGTGGCCTCGGCGTCGCCGGGCAGCCAGGAGGCGTTGTCGTTCTTCTCGACCCCGCCGAGCTTGCCGGCGAGTGAACCGGCGAACACCAGCACCACGATCCACAGTGCCAGCACGATCCATTTCGTACGGCGGCCGCATACCAGCCGCGCGAAGGAACCCGTCGTCATCGCTTTTCCCCCCAAACGCGTGGACGGGCGGAGCGTAGGCACGTGGAGAGATCGAGATGAACCCCGCGCGGGCCAGATCAGGGATTCTTCAGGGGTGGCGTACGCCCGGCGGCTTACCGGGCCGGGCGTCCAGTACGGACGGCGACGTACTCCGGGTGGGGGCATAATCATCCGGGTGACCAATTGGGAGTATGCGCGGTTGGAGTACCGCGCCGCGGGCACGCTCGGCACCGACCGGTTCATGGACTGGACCGCCACCTTCCATCACCCGGGTGGGGTGCTGCGCTGGGGCACCGACGAGCGCTTCGACGACTTGCGCCATATGAATCGGGCGGGGGCGGCGGGCTGGCAGGCCTACGACCGCGCGGTGATCCACGTGAAGGACGAGCCGCACCGGCTGAGCAGCGTGACCTATTCCATGCGCCGCCCGATCCCCACCGACGGTCCTGGCTAGGCTCTGGGGGTGGTTAAGGAAACCGGGACGAAGCTGATCGCCTCGAACAAGAAGGCACGTCACGACTACGCGATCCTGCGGACGTACGAGGCGGGCCTGGTCCTGGCCGGCACCGAGGTGAAGACGTTGCGCCTGGGCCGCGCGTCGCTGGTCGACGCGTTCGCCCAGGAGCACGAGGGCGAGCTGATGCTGTACGGGCTGCACATCGCCGAGTACGGCTTCGGCAGCTGGACGAACCACGCGCCGCGCCGCACCCGCAAGCTGCTGCTGCACAAGGCCGAGATCGTCAAGATCCTGAATACGCTGAACGACGGTTCCGGGCTGACCCTGGTGCCGCTGTCGCTGTATTTCAAGGACGGCTGGGTCAAGGTCGAGCTGGGGGTCGCGCGCGGCCTCAAGTCCTGGGACAAGCGGCAGGTGCTGGCCGACCGGGATGCCAAGAAGGAGATCGCCCGGGAGATGGGCCGGCGACTCAAGGGCCGTCGATAGACTCTTGATCATGAAGTTCGGCCTCGACACGTTCGGCGACGTCACCGCCGGCACCTCGTACGCTCAAGTCATCCGCAATGTGGTCGAACAGGCCGTCCTGGCCGACCGCCTCGGCGTCGACGCCTTCGGCGTCGGCGAGCATCACCGCGACGATTTCGCGATCTCGTCCCCGGAGATCGTGCTGGCGGCGATCGCCGCCCGGACCGAGCGGATCACCGTGGGCACCGCCGTCACGGTGCTGAGCTCGGACGATCCGGTACGGGTGTACGAACGCTTCGCCACCCTCGACGCGGTGTCGAACGGCCGCGCCGAGATCATCCTCGGTCGTGGCTCGTTCACCGAGTCGTTCCCGCTGTTCGGCTTCGACCTCGGCGACTACGAGCAGCTGTTCGAGGAGAAGACCGAGTTGATGACCGAGCTGCTCAAGGAGCAGCCGGTCACCTGGTCCGGCACCGTGCGGCCGTCGCTGACCGAGCAGAGCGTGTTCCCGCGGACCGAGTCCGGCCGGATCACGACCTGGATCGGTGTCGGGGGCAGCCCGGAGTCGGTGGTCCGCGCCGCGGGGTACGGCCTGCCGCTCTGCCTGGCGATCATCGGGGGCGAGCCGGCCCGGTTCGCGCCGTACGTCGACCTCTACCACCGCGCGCTCAAGGAGTTCGGCAACGAGCCGCAGCCGATCGCGGTGCACTGCCCCGGGTTCGTCGCGGCCACCGACGACGAGGCGGTCGACCTGCTCTGGCCGCACGCGCGGCGGATGCTGGACCGGATCGGCCGCGAGCGGGGCTGGCCGCCGATCACCCGGGACCGGTTCGAGGCCGACGTCGACGGCGGCGCCTGGCACGTCGGCTCGCCGGAGACGGTCGCCACCAAGATCGCCGCGACGATCGAGGCGCTGGGCATCCAGCGCTTCGACCTGAAGTACGCCCACGGCACGCTCCCGCACGAGCACCTGCTCACCGCGGTCGAGCTGTACGGCAGCCAGGTGATCCCGCGGGTCCGGGAGCTGCTCGACCGGTGACGGCAAAGGGGGCCGGCGGATGCCGGCCCCCTTTTTCCGTGCGTGTGCTTACTGGGCGAGCCCGTACTGCTGGCAGGCCGCCAGGAACTTCGCGGTGCAGATGTCCTTGGTGGTGACGGCGCCCGCCTTCACCACGGTGATCATCATGTTCTGCGCGGTGACCGGGGTCGGGTCGAGCAGGACGGCCGGGATGTAGGCGCCCGACTCCGGGTCCTTGACCTTGTCCTTGGCCGGCAGCTTCTTGCCCTGGACCAGGCCGATCGCCAGGCTGGCGGCGGCGTTCGCCTCGTTCTTGGTGTCCTTGAAGACGGTCATGCACTGGTCACCGGCGAGGATGTTCTGCAGACCCTGCACGGTGGCGTCCTGCCCGGTGACCGGGACGGCGCCGTTCTTCTTGTACTTCTTCAGCACCTCGATCGCGGCGTTGCCGAGACCGTCGTTGGCGGACAGCACACCCGTGATGTCCGGCCACTGCTTGAGCATCTGCAGGAAGATCTCTTTGCCCTCGTTGTTGTCCCACTTCGGGACGAACTGGTCCGGGCCCTTCACGAACTCGGCGCTGTCGAACTTGGCCTGCAGGACGCTGTCGTAGCCGTTCTTGAACAGGGTGGCGTTGTTGTCGGTGGGCGAGCCGTTCAGCTCGGCGATCACCGGCTTCTTGACGCCCTTCTGCTTCAGGCAGCTGATCAGGCCCTGGGCCTGGAGCCGGCCGACCGTCTCGTTGTTGAAGCTGACGTAGTAGTCGGCGCCACCGTTGAGCGTGAGCCGGTCGTAGTCGATCACCGGGACCTTGCGGGACCGGGCCAGGTCGATCACGATCTTGCCGCTGTCCGAGTCCAGGTTCGCGATCATCAGCACCTTGATGCCGCTGTCGAGCATGGCCTTCGCGATGCCCTTGAACGCCTCGGCGTCACCCTGGGCGTTCTGGATCTCGGCCGGCACGTTCGCCGCCTTGAACGCGGCCTTGAGGTACTTCGGGTCGTCGTTGCTCCACCGGGTGGAGCTCTCGGTGTCCGGCATGACCACCCCGACGCCGCCCTTGCCCTCACCGGAGGAGGTGGCCGTCGAGTTGATGCCCGAACCGTTGGTGCTGGAGTCACTGTCGCCCGAACCGCTGTCACACGCCGTGAGCGTGACCGACGTCAGCAGGCCGGCAGCGACCAGTCCGATCAGTGCCTTGCGCATGGGAGTACGAGTCCTCTCAGGGGTGGATCCCGACCTGCGTGGGGGGTGCCGGGAAGCCCGCCAAGTATCGGCCATAGCGCCTCGGCCGCAACATCGGGTGTAGGCCTGAGTGCAAGATTATTCACTTCGCCCCCTGTGAGGGGCAAGGCATCACCGTGGGTATTGATAACTTCCTTTGTCCGAAACGGCATATCCGGCGGTTTCTTCGGTCCGGACCGCACAACGGCCCGCTCGCGCGGGCCGCCGTACGTCCGGTCTCAGACCAACTTTCGCCGGATCCACCACATCGACAGGGCCGAAAGGACGAGCGTCAGTCCGGCCAGGAGGGCGAACTCGCGCCACTGCACGGTCCAGAATTTGCCGGCCGGGACGTACCTGATCCGTACGCTCAGGTTCTGGGTCCTCAGCCAGTCGGTGCAGTTCTCGAAACTGCCCTTGGGACCACACTTGGTGAGATCCGCCGGGCCGGTGAACGGCTTGCCGTCCGCCCCCAGCACGCTGCTCGACAGGATCCAGGCCCCGGGAATCTTCGGATCGGCCTGCAGGTGCATCACCCCGGTGTCCGGGTTCATCCCGATCCCGTCCAGGTCCTTGGTCGGGTCGAGGGCGGCCACCGAGACGGTCACGCCGGCCAGCAGCGGCCGGAACACCAGCGGCGCGGCGACCTGCAGGCCGATCACCACCAGCAGGGTCACCGCCATCGCGACCACGGTCCGGCGCAGGACCAGGCCGAGGGTCACCCCGATGACGAACCCGGCGGCGGCGTAGGCGATCGGCACGACACCCCGGCCGGGGAAGACCAGCGGCGTCAGCCGGTCGCCGCCGGCCGCGTCGATCCGCCCCGCCCACCAGGTCAGCAGCAGGCTGAGCAGGCCCACCCCGAGCACCACCGCGGAGGCCCCGAACGCCAGCTTGACCAGCAGCCAGCGGCCCCGGCCGACGGATTGACTGAAGATCATCCGGTACGTCCCGGACTCCAGCTCCCGGGCCACCGTCGGCGCGCCCCAGAACACGCCGATCAGCGCGGGCGCCAGGAACAGCGCCGCGGTGGCGGCGTTGTAGACCGCGCTGGGCAGGCCCCCGCTGACCTCGAACCGGAAGGTCTTCGCCGCCTCCACGCACGCGGCCCCGGAGCAGCCGGTGTAACCGGTGCTCGACGCCAGGTCGGCGACCTCCCGCCAGGAGATCAGCACGGCGGCGACGAGCAGGACGAGCAGGACCGCGCCGGCGATCGCCTGGATCCGGAACTGCCGCCAGGTCAACCAGATCATCGCTGCCCCTCCAGCACCCGGACCGGGGCCGCCCCGGTCATGTAGGCCAGCACGATGTCCTCCAGGTCCAGCCGGTTCACCTGCCAGGACGGGTCCTCGATCGGCGCGGTGCTGCGCACCACCAGCGTCGACTGGACGTCGGTGTGGCTCTCCTCGATCACGTCCCGGCCGCCGCCGAGATCTTCCGCCGAGCGCCGCGGGCCGACCAGCCGGTGGTGACTGGCGAGCAGCTCGTCGACGTCGCCGGCCACCCGGACCCGGGAGCCGACCAGCACGATCATGTGGTCACAGACCCGCTCCAGGTCGGCGACCAGGTGCGAGGACATGATCACGCTCAGCCCGCTCTCCGCGGTCAGCTCCATCAGGCCCTGCAGGAACGTGCGCCGGGCCAGCGGGTCGAGCGCGGCCACCGGCTCGTCGAGCAGCAGCAGCTCGGGGCGCTTGGCGGCGGCCACGGTCAGGGCCAGCTGGGCGCGCTGGCCGCCGGAGAGCTTGCCGGCCTTCTGCGCCGGGTCCAGGCCGACCGCGGCGATCCGGCGCTCGGCCATCGCGGTGTCCCAGGCCGGGTTGAGGTGGGCGCCGAGCCGCAGGTGCTCGGCGACGGTCAGGCCGGCGTAGACCGGCGTGTCCTGGGCGACGAACCCGACCCGCGGCGAGCCGCTGGCCGGCCGCTCGCCGAGCACTTCGATCCGCCCCGCGGTCGGATCGAGGAGCCCGCAGGCGAGCTGCAGCAGCGTGGACTTGCCGGCGCCGTTCGGGCCGACCAGGCCGACCACGTGGCCGGCCGGGATGTCGAGGGTGCAGTCGGACAGGGCGGTACGACGGCCGTACCGCTTGATCAGCCCCTCGGCGTGCAGTGCGCTAGTCATGCTCGCGCCTCCGAAAAACTCCGAAAAGTATTGAGAAAGAGAGCCTCGATGCTCTCGTTGTCGAGCCCCGCCTCCCGGGCCCCGGCGAGCCATCGCTCCAGGTCCCGGCGCAGCGGCTCGTGGGTGCTCGTCTCGCCGAGCGTCTTCGTGACGAACGTGCCGACGCCGGGGCGGGCCGTGACGAGCCCCGCGTACTCCAACTCGCGGTAGGCCTTGGACACCGTGTTCGGGTTGATCGCGAGCCGGGCCACGACCTCCTTGACGGTGGGCAGTTTGTCGCCCTCGGTCAGCAGCCCGAGCCGGAGCGCGTGGCGCACCTGCTGGATCAGCTGCATGTACGGCGACACCCCGGACCGCGCGTCCAGGTGAAACTCGATCACCTCACCACCACCATTCCACTAGTTACCTAGCACAATAGCGATGACAGTCCACGGTGGAAAGGGTTATCCACAGGCGGACAAGAGATTTGGCCGGGCGCGCGGCGCACGTGGCAGGCTGAACGGCATGAGCATCGCCGTAACCGAGCACGTCGGGCCGTGGACCGAGGAGGATTATCTGGCCCTCGGCGAGACCATCGACCGCATCGAGCTGTTCGACGGGAGCCTGCTGGTGAGCCCGGCCCCGGGCACGCGCCATCAGCATGTCGCGCGCCGTCTGGTGACCATGCTGGACCCGGGCGCGGAAGCTGCCGGGCTCCACGCCTTCCGGGCGGTCAACGTGCGGCTCCGGGCCGGCCGGACCGGGTCCTGAAAGCGGCGCTCTAGGCCGCTGCCCGGATCACGTGGTATCTGATGGTCGAGCCGGTGGGAGATGCCGTCACGCTGCACCTGTTCCGGCTGGCCGGAGATCGATACACGGAGTATGCGAGCGGGGAACGGCTGGCCGGGACCGAGCCGTTCCCCTTCGAGATCGACGCCGAGGCGCTGCTGCGCCGCCGCTGAGCTACCAGTTGACCGCGATGTATTTGGACTCCAGGTACTCCAGGAGGCCCTCGTGACCGCCCTCGCGGCCGATGCCGCTCTGCTTCACGCCGCCGAACGGGGCGGCCGGGTCGCTGACCAGGCCGCGGTTCAGGCCGATCATGCCGGCCTCGATCTTCTCGCTGACCCGCAGGCCGCGCGCCAGGTCCCCGGTGTAGAGGTAGGCGACCAGGCCGTACTCGGTGTCGTTGGCCAGCCGGACGGCCTCGTCCTCGCCGGTGAACGTGACGATCGGCGCGACCGGGCCGAAGATCTCCTCGCGCAGGATCGCCGCGTCCGCGCCGACCCCGGTGAGCACCGTCGGCGGGTAGTAGAAGCCCGGCCCGGCCGGCCGGCTGCCGCCGGTGACCGCCGACGCGCCGGCGTCCAGGGCCCCCTTGACCAGGGCGTCCACCTTCGCCACGGTGTCCTCGTTGACCAGCGGGCCAACCTGGGTCTTCGCGTCCGTGCCGGGGCCGACGACCAGGGCCGCCATCCGCTGGGCGAGCCGCCGGGCGAACTCGGCGGCGATCGGGGCCTCGACGAAGAACCGGTTCGCGGCGGTGCACGCCTCGCCGCCGTTGCGCATCTTGGCGAGCATCGCGCCCTCGATCGCGGCGTCCAGGTCGGCGTCCGCGAAGACCAGGAACGGGGCGTTGCCACCGAGCTCCATCGACGTGTTCACCACGTTCTCCGCGGCCTGGGCCAGCAGGATCCGGCCGACCTCGGTGGAGCCGGTGAACGACAGCTTGCGGACCCGGGCGTCGCGCAGCATCGCCGAGACGACCTTGCCGGAGCTGCGCGACGGCAGCACGTTGACCACGCCCTCGGGCACCCCGGCCTCGGCCAGGATCGCGGCCATGGCCAGCGCGGTCAGCGGGGTGTCGCTGGCCGGCTTGAGGATCACGGTGCAGCCGGCGGCGAGCGCCGGGCCGATCTTGCGGGTGGCCATCGCGGCCGGGAAGTTCCACGGCGTGACCAGCACGCACACGCCGACCGGCTGCCGGGTGACCAGGATCCGGTTGGCGCCGCCGGGCGCGGAGGTGAGGTTGCCGTCGATCCGCACCGCCTCCTCGGCGAACCAGCGGAAGAACTCGGCGGCGTAGGTGACCTCGCCCTTGGCGTCGGTCAGCGCCTTGCCGTTCTCCAGGCTGATCAGCTTCGCCAGCTCGTCGGCGCGCTCGGTCATCAGCTCGAACGCCCGGCGCAGTGCCTCGCCGCGGGCCCGCGGGGGCGTCGCCGCCCAGCCCGGGCCGGCCGCGGCCGCGGCGTCCACGGCGGCGATCGCGTCCGCCTCGCCGCCGTCCGCCACCGACGCGACCGTGTCGCCGGTCGCCGGGTCGAGCACGTCGAACCGGTTCCCCGAGGACGCGGGCACCCACTTGCCGCCGATGAAAAGTTCGGTCTCCACTACAGCTCCTCCACCACGGTCCGGTTACGCCCCCAGCATTCTCCGTACCCGCCCGCGCCGCCATGATTCCCCGCGCCCCGGCGAAGAACCGGACAGCCCGACGACGAAGACCGCGGCCGGGCGAGGCAGCGCGGCGCGGCGCGGGGCGAGGCAGCGCGAGGCGAGGCGAGGCAGCGCGAGGCGGGGCGAGGCGGGGGCTGAACGGCCGGTTCCCCGGGATTGGCTACTCCCGGGGCGGTCCCGGACGGCTAGCGTGAGCTGGGTGACCGTGGGATTTCTCGGGCTGGGCGTGATGGGCCGGCCGATGGCGCTCAACCTGGCCCGCGCCGGGACCGACCTGATCGTCTGGAACCGCTCCCCCGCCGCCGCCGAGACGCTGCGGGCCGCCGGTGCCGCGGTGGCCGCGGACGTCCCCGAGCTGTTCGGCGCGGCCGAGGTCGTGCTGATGATGCTGGCCGACGACCGGGTCGCCGACGAGGTGCTGGGTCGCGACGGCGCCGGGTTCGAGGCGCTGGTCGCCGGGCGCACCCTGGTGCACATGGGGACGACCTCGCCGGCCTGGTCGCGGGGGCTGGCCGAGCAGGTCCGGGACGCCGGCGGCCACTACGTCGAGGCGCCGGTCTCCGGCTCCCGGGTGCCGGCCGAGAACGGTGAGCTGGTCGCGATGCCGGCCGGCGAGCCCGCCGATCTGGACCGGGTCGAGCCGCTGCTGCGCCCGATGTGCCGGGAGATCGTCCGCTGCGGCCCGGTCCCGAACGGCCTGCTGATGAAGCTGTCCGTGAACACGTTCCTGATCAGCATGGTCACCGGCCTGGCCGAGGCGTTCCACTTCGCCGGCCGGCACGACCTGGACCGCGGCACGCTGCTGGCCGCGCTGGACGCCGGCCCGATGGCCAGCCCGGTCTCCCGGATCAAGGGCCGCAAGCTGCTCGACCGGGACTTCAGCGTGCAGGCCTCGATCCGCGACGTGCTCTACAACAACCACCTGATCGTCGAGGCCGCGGAGACGGCCGGCATCCCGTCGCCGCTGCTGGACACGTGTCTGGAGCTCTACGCGGAGACGTCGTCGGCCGGGCATGCCGCCGAGGACATGGCGGCCGTCATCCGCGCCCTGGAATCCCGCTGACGGTCACCCCGGGCCTTTCGCTCACGCTCAAGGCAACTGCCCGCTTCGGTACGGAGGGAAGCGCGCTCCGCCCGTACCAAAGCGTGGTTTGACCGCAAGCGATCGGCGCAGGCCCCGGCAGACCCGGGAGGTTGGACGCGGGCCCGGCGGGCGACGGCCTAAGCTGGGCGGAGTGGCGAAGTACTTCGACGTGCATCCGGACAATCCGCAGGCCCGGACCATTCACCAGATCGTGGACCTGATCCGTGCGGACGGGCTGATCGCCTACCCGACGGACTCCTGCTTCGCGCTCGGCTCGCGGATGGGCAACAAGGACGGGCTCGACCGGATCCGCACCATCCGGCATCTGGACGACAAGCACCATTTCACGCTGATGTGCCACGACTTCGCCCAGCTAGGGCAGTTCGTGCAGATCAACAACGCGCTGTTCCGGGCGGTGAAGGCGAGCACGCCGGGGCCGTACACGTTCATCCTGCCCGCGACCAAAGAGGTGCCGCGGCGTCTGCTGCACCCCAAGAAGAAGACGGTCGGCGTACGCATCACCGCGCACACGACCGCCCAGGCCATCCTCGCCGAGCTGGGCGAGCCGCTGGTCTCCAGCACGTTGCTGCTGCCCGGCGAGGCCGAGCCGATGACGCAGGCCTGGGAGATCAAGGAGGCCCTGGACCACGCGGTGGACGCGGTGGTCGAGGGCGAG
Source organism: Actinoplanes sp. L3-i22 (assembly GCF_019704555.1). NCBI lineage: Bacteria > Bacillati > Actinomycetota > Actinomycetes > Micromonosporales > Micromonosporaceae > Actinoplanes > Actinoplanes sp. L3-i22. Next base: position 3,176,968 of record NZ_AP024745.1, on the reverse strand, counting down.
TGCGGCACCGAGCCGACCACGGTGATCGACCTGTCCGGCGGCGTCCCGGAGATCCTGCGGGTCGGCGCCGGCGACCCGTCCCGGTTCGACGAGTAACCGCTACCTGAGACGAGCAACCGCTATCTGAGCAGCTCCAGCGGCACCGCCGAGGCCAGGGCCAGCATCCCGGTGTCGTTGAGGTGCAGGTGGTCGCCGCCGTCGAAGCCGGCCCAGAGCCGTTCCGGGTTCGTCCCGTCGCGGACCGCCGCGTCGAAGTCGACGACCGCGTCGAACTCGCCGCCCTCCCGGATCCACCGGTTCAGCGTGGTCCGCACGCCGCGCTGGTGGCCCCGGTCGTAGAGGCTGCCGGCGAACGGCAGCAGGGTGCCGCCGTAGACCCGGAGCCCGGCCGCCCGGCCGCGAGCGATCAGCTCCCGGTGGCCGGCGATCAGCGCGTCCGCGCCGGCGCCGTGACCGATGTCGTTCACCCCGATCAGGGTGATCACGTAGGCGACGCCGGGCTGGGCCAGCACGTCGTGGTCGAAGCGGCGCAGGCCGGCCGGGCCGTTGCCGACACTCGCCGCCTCGGCCGCCGACTGCCCGCCGGCGCCGCCGCCCGCGGGCACCGGGATCTCCGCCCCGGTGAGCAGCTGGTTGCCGCCGATCCCGGCGTTCAGCACGCCACGCGGCAGCCCGCCGGCCCGGATCCGGGCGGCCAGCAGGTCGGGCCAGCGCTGGTTGGCGCTCACCGTGGTCTTGGTCCCGCAGGTGATCGAGTCGCCGAACGCGACGACCGCCGAGCTCGGGCCCGCGGTCCGCACGCTGACCCCGCCGAGCAGCACGTACCGGGTGAGGTTGGCGCCGCCGGCCGGGAACGGGGCGGCCGCGAAGTTGCCGGCCAGCAGGTGGTTGATCTGGAACGAGCGCGGGCTGAGCGTACCGGTCAGGGTCCGTTCCGGCAGGTGGAAGCTGATCACCAGGTCGTCGCCGGGCGCGATCGACAGGTTCGGGATCGGGTCGCTGACCCGGCTCTCCCCGCCCTTGAGGACGACCTCGGCGGCGCCGCCGAAGGTGACCGGGCGGATCGTGGCCGGCCACATCGCGCTGCTGTTCGGGCCGCCGGCCCGCACCCCGGTCCAGACCTCGCCGAGATGCACCGCCTCGGTGCCGTACTCGTTGGTCAGCCGGATCCGCGGCTGGTCGCCGCCGAGGCTCAGGTGCACCACCTGGCGCACGGTGGTGTCCGCCGCGATCGGGCTCAGGCCGGGCGCCGCCGCGGTCGGCGCGGTGGTCCAGGTGCCGGTCCACGGCGTCTCCGAGCGGACCGAGCGCTGCGGCTCGGCGTTGCCCGGGGTGGCGATCAGCGTGGCCGCGCCGACGCCACCGAGGATCAGGGCACGCCGCGTCGCGGCACGACCCAGGTCGGGGAAGAGTTCTGTTCGCAAGATGACCGCAACGTAGGAAACGGACGCAACACCGTCAAGTGTCCGTGATGAAGCCGATCCGGGGGTGTGACACTCGCACACCCCCGGATCGTGGGAATCACCCGGTCGAGCAGGTCAGATTCTGGACGGTGGCCGGGGCGGTCCCGGAACCGAGGAACCCGAACGTGGTCGAGCTGCCGGCCGCGATCGAGCCGTTCCACGTCTCGTTGGTCGCGGTGACCAGTGAGCCGCTGCTGGTCGCCTTGGCGCTCCAGATGGTGGCCAGGGTCTGCGTCCCCGGCCAGGTCCAGTCGACCCGCCAGCCGTTCACCGCGGTGGTGCCGGCGTGCACCATGACCTGACCCTGGAACCCGCCGGACCAGGCCGACGTGACGTTGTACATCGCGGTGCAGCCGGTGCCGGTGCCCCCGCCGGGGGTCGACGTCGACGGGGACGGGCTGGCCGACGTCGACGGGGACGGTGAGGTCGGCGTGGTGCCGACCCCGGTGACCTCGCCGTTACCGCCGTCGAAGACGACGTCCGAGCAGCCGTAGAAGGTCTCCTGGCTGTCCGAGCGGGCCCAGACCGAGTAGATCAGGTGCTTGCCGGTCTTGTTCGACGGCAGCTTCCCGGTCCAGTAGTAGTGGCCGTCGTCGGTGCCCGGCCCGCCGATCACCGCCGGGTCGGTCGCCTGGGTGAACGGCGTCGGCTCGAGGTCGCTCCAGGCGAGCGGCTTGGTCGGGTCGTAGCCGTCCTTGGTGATGTACAGGTAGAACGTGCCGGGGTGCTTGGCCCAGTCGTTGTAGCGGAACTCGACGCTGGCCCCGGCGGTCAGGTGGGTCTGCGGCCAGTCGTCGCGGGCCAGGTTGAAGCCGGTGAAGTTGTACGGCCCACCGGTCCCGCCGCTGCACAGCTGACCGTCCGGGAGGAAACCGCTGACCCGGCCGGCGCCGTCCGAGCGGAGCACGGCGAACCAGTTGTAGAGGGAGTTGACGCCGCTCTGGGCGACCGCGGCGGCGCAGGCCGCGTTCTTCGGCTCGATCGCGCCGGTGGTGGGGTTGCGGCCGTCCTGGTAGCAGAGCCAGGTCCGGCTGCCCGGTACCTGCAGTGCCCCGTGTGCCTGAGCGGCCGCCGGGAGGGCGAGGATCCCGGCCGCGGTGGCCAGTGCCACCGCCGCCAGAATACGGACAATTCTCATGCGATCACCCGTTCGGGAACAGCCGGGCGAAGTCGGCGTAGCCGGTGGCGACGTCGACCTGGGCCCAGAACCGGTGGTAGTTGAAGGTGGGCGCGGCCCCACCGTTGAGATACGCCTGGACCTTGGGGAAGTCCGGGTCGTTCTTGTAGAAGGAGCGGATGTCGAGGAACGACTTGCCCGGGGCGATCACGTCGCCGTTGGGCATCTTGCCGGTCCAGCCCTGGGGGATGTAGAGGCCCTGGCCGGTGCTGGCGTTGTAGACGTCGTCGAACCGGTTGTAGTCGGCCCGCGTCTCGGTGACCGAGACGCCCTTCGCGTCCTTGTGCGTCCAGATCGCGTCGAGCAGGTTCTTGGCCGCCGTCTTCGCCGTCGCGTCGCCGGACTTGGCCGCGTAGTAGCTGAGCAGCTTGGCGAACGAGCCGGCCACGCCGAGGTCCTGGCCCTTGCTGGTGACCGTCACGTGCAGGCCGGTGTTCGCGGCCGGGCTGGACGGGTTCCAGGTGTTGGGCTTGCCGGACCACGCCATGTCGGACGGGATCGAGAAGCTGGTGGCGCTGATCGTGGAGTTCGCGAGCGCCCACGGCACCCACTTGTCCAGCACCGACTTGGCCTTGGTGTCACCGGTCGTGTAGTAGTACTCGGCCAGCCGCTCCAGCGACCAGGTCTGCATGCCGAACCACTGGTTGGACGGCGGGTCGGCGTAGACCGGGGCCTCGACGTACGACAGGCCGTAGAACGTCGGGGTGCCGGACGGCGGGGCCGAGTAGTTGCCGTTCCAGCTGTTGGTCGCGCCACCGGCGATGGCGCCCTCGGAGGACTGCAGCCACTGGTAGAACTCCAGCTGCCGGTTCAGGCTGGCCTGCCAGTCCGCCTTGGCGGTCGGTGACTTCGGCGCGAACGCCGAGACGTTGGACAGCACGTACGCCGCCATCGGGTTCTGGTAGCCGAAGTGGCTGGTGCTGGAGCCGATCCGCCACGCCCAGCCCGCGGACGTGTCGGTGGCGCCGCCCCAGGCGTAGTACCAGGACATCAGGTTGTTCGAGGCGTTCTTGCCGGTGCCCGCCGCGCACGACGTGGACGTGCAGCCGGGCTGCTTGAAGTACTTGTCGTAGAACGAGTAGCGCAGGTAGTCGCCCATCTTCGCGGCGTTGGCCACGGCGGTGGAGATCTGCGACTGCTTGCCCTGGGCGGTGGCCCAGGTGTTCGCCCAGTAGGCGGCCTGCACGGCCCGGGCGTCGGCGTCCGGGGCGTTGGTGTACTTCCACTGCTTGGCGTACGACGTGTCCTTGGTGAACAGGTCGAGGTAGCCGTTCGGGCCGCCGTACTTGAACGTGTCGCAGGACGGCTGCGGGACGGTCTCCCAGGTCGACTCCTGGGCGCCACGCTGGAACGTGTTGATGTACGTGACCCGGCTGGTCCCGTCCCCGCAGTGGCCGAAGCCGTACGTGTTGTCCACGTCCAGCAGCCAGTGCATGCCGTAGATGTCGTCGGTGCCGTAGGCGCTCTTCAGCTCCGCGGCCAGCGGGTCCGAGCCGACCGACACGGACGTGTCCAGCTGTGACGGGTACTGCGAGGGCAGCGGGTACTCGGCCGCGTAGGTGGCCGGCTTCGCCGCGTTGTAGTTGGCGTTGGTCGGCTGGTCGGCGTGCGACGGGATGATGTACTTCTCCATCGTCGACCAGGCGCTGTTGAACGGCGCCCAGTCCCCGGTGCTCTGCCCGTGCTCGGCCTCCAGCCACAGCCAGTAGCTGAACGCCTCGCTGGTGGTCTCGTGCCCCTGGTCGGGCGCCTCGTCGATCAGCGTCTCGATCGAGTGGTAGGGCACGCCCTCCGGGCTGAAGTACCCGTTGGCCGAGTTCTTGATGTCGTTGTACATCTGGGTGAACCGGGCGTCGACCGCGCCGGCCTTGACCACCGTCACCGCGACGTTCGCCGCGGTGTACCCGCTGGACGTCGCCGTGATCGTGGCCGTGTCGCCGACCGTCGCCGTACTGGCCGCCGCGATCGTGACGGCCTGGCCGGTGCTCCAGTTCGACGAGGTGAAGGTGAGCGTGGCCGGGGTGGCGGTGACCGCGGTGGAGCCGGCGCTGCGGGCCACCGCGACGGTGACGTTCGCGCTCGGCGCCGCGCTCAGCGCGACCTTGAACGACCCGCTCGCCCCGGGCTCGAGGGTCGCCGACGTGGCGTCGGCGACGATCGCCGGGCTGGTCGAGGCGTCCACGAAGACCGGCACGTCGGCGGTGGTGCTCTTGATGCCGGCGCTGTCGTACGCGATGGCCTGCAGGTGGTAGGCCGCGGTCTGGGCCGGCACGCCGGTCCAGGTGTACGCGTACGGCGCGGCCGTGTCGGTGCCGAGCAGCAGGCCGTCGTGGTAGAACTCGACCTTCGCGATGCTCTGCCCGCTCGCCGGGGTGGCGGTGGCCGCGATCGGGATCGACGCCGGCGCGGTGTAGCGGGTGTTCGCGGCCGGGCTGCTGATCGCCACGGTCGGCGCGGCGGCCGAGCCGTTGCAGGGCGCCCCGTTCAGCGTGAACGCGGTCGGCACCGGGTTGGTGGAGCCGAACGTCCCGTTGAAACCGGTGCTGGTGGAGGCCCCGGTGCCGAGCGTGCCGTTCCAGGACGCGTTGGTGATCGTGACGTGCTGGCCGGACTGGGCGTAGACGCCGCTCCAGCCCTGGGTGACCTTCTGGGCGGCGTCCGGGAAGTCGTACTCGAGCTTCCAGGACGTCAGCGGGTCACCGGAGTTGGTGATGGCGATGTCGCCGGTGAACCCTCCGGTCCACTGACTCTGCACCTTGTAGACGACGGCGCAGCCGGCGGCGGCGTAGGCGGGTGGCCCGCCGGCGACGAAGGCCGCGCCGGCGCCCAGGACGGCGACGCCGAGGACGGCCAGCCTGCGTCGCAGGCGTTGGCTCCTCAAAAACCAGGACGGTCTCACGGGGGTGTCCTCCTAGGGGACGCGGGAGCAGGAGACGGGGGACGGGACGGGATTGGTGGTGCCGGTGGTGCCGCCGAGGAATCCGAACGTGGTGGATGCCCCGGACGCGAGCGCGCCGTTGTAGGACGCGTTGGTGACGGTCACCGCGGTGCCGGACTGGGTGGCGGTCCCGCCCCAGCTCTGGGTGACGGTCTGGCCGGCCGTCCAGGTCCACTTGACGGTCCAGCCGGTGGTGGCCGAAGTCCCGTTGTTGGTGACCGTGACCTCGCCCTGGAAGCCGCCGGTCCAGGAGCCGGTCACCTTGTAGACCGCGGTGCAGCCGGCCCCGGTGGAGGGGGACGTGGACGGGGAGGCCGAGGGTGAGACCGAGGCGGACGGGGTCACCGAGGGCGACGGCGAGGCGGAGGTGGCCGACGCCGACGGGACCGGGCCGGTGCGGTCGGCGTAGAGGATGCCGCGGCCGTTCGTGCCCAGGTAGACGCGACCCCAGATGCGCGGGTCGCCGGCCAGGGCGTCGCCGGCGTTGCCGTACTGGTGCTTGTCGTCGTTGATCCGGACCCAGGTGGCGCCGGTGTCGTCGGAGCGGAACACGCCGTCGACCCCGTCCACCGTGCCGACCAGGAAGACCGCCGGGTGGGTGGCGCCCGGCGCGGCCTTGCCGAACGCGACGTTGACGCCCTCGGTGACGGTGTTCGAGACCGAGGTGAAGGTCTTGCCCGCGTCGGTGGAGCGGAGCAGGCCGGTGCCGCCGGCCACCCAGACCTCGCCGGTGACGCCCGGGACGGCCTTCAGGTGCAGGCGCCCGGTCGTCGGCAGGGCCACCGACTGCGCGGTGAACGTGGCGCCGCCGTCCGTGCTGGTGTAGAACTTGCCGGCGGCGTACGCGAAGAAGGTCTTGGGGTTGACCCGGTCGCTCTCGACGATCGCGCCGGCCGGGAGCCCGGTCGAGGCGGTCCAGGTGCTGCCCCGGGTGGTCGAGTAGTAGACGCCGGTGCCGGCCGGCGACCAGACCACGTTGTTCGCGTCGGCGCCGACCGCGACGGTGCCGCCGCCGGTCACTCCGGACGGCTCCTGACCCTGGTACCAGGTCTTGCCGCCGTCGTTGGAGATGCCGATGTGCGGCGCCGCGTCGGCGTTGCCTACCCGGACGAAGAAGCTCGGGCTGAGCTCGGCGAAGTCCAGGCTGGTGTTGCTGCCCAGGCTCGGGGTGTCGTGGAAGTTGGCCGGCACCGTGTCGAGATCGGCGTGGTAGAAGCCGCCGACGTCACCGAGCGCGCTGACCAGCGGCGCGCCGGTGGGCGGGCTGGCCAGGTCGAGGACCGCGGTCTCCTCGATGCCCTTGGCGGTCGGCTTGATGGTGATCGTGCCGCCGGAGTCCCACTTGGTCAGGTCGGTGGTGCCGTAGAGGGTGGCGCCGGTGCCGTAGAGCATCCGGTTCGAGTCGAACGGGTCGATCGCGAGCGACTCGTTCATCCAGCCGAGCTTCGGGCTCTCCTCGGGCGCCTGCGCGGTGCTGTTGAAGTCCAGCCACGGGTTCGCCGAGATGTCCAGGGTGTAGCGCTTGGAGCGGCTCGGGTAGCTGGTCCAGTCCCAGGCGCGGGTCCAGGTGGCGCCGTAGTCGGTGCTGCGGAAGAAGATCGCGTCCGGCCACCAGGAGATCTGGGTGGCGACCATGAGCGTGCCGGGGTGCTGCTTGTCCACGGTCAGGCCGGAGTAGCCGTAGTAGCGGTCGGCGACCGGGGTGGGCGAAATGTCCGTCCAGGCGCCGGTCGTGAGGTCCAGGCGATAGACCTGGCCCGCTCCGCCGTCGTAGGGGCCGCCGGTGTCACTGGTCGCGATGAAGAGGTAATTTCCGGAAATAACGCCCTTGTGGGCTAGATAGCCGGTCGGCTGACCGGCGACCCGGCTCCAGGTGGCGCCGCTATCCGTACTCGTATATACCGGATTGTCCTTGTCCGCCACGCCGACGAAGATCCGGCCGGCCGCGCCGAAGGTGACCCAGGTCAGGCCCTGGTTCTGGTTCAGGTAGTTGTTGGTGTCCGTGGGATCCTGAACGTAGTTTCCGACATTCGGGAAATTTCCCACTTTTGCCCAGGTGACGCCGTAGTCGGTGCTGCGCCAGAGGCCGTTGCCGCCCTCGGCCGCGAAGTAGACGTTCTTGTCGTTCACCGGGTCGACCGCGAGCCGCTCGCCCATGCCCCGCCCGGGCATGTTGCCGCCGATCTTGAAGGGCAGGTTGGTCTGCGCCCAGGTGGCACCCTTGTCGGTGGACCGGAGGATGGCGCCGTTGTTCGGGTCCCAGCTGTTGGTGTACATGCCGACCGCGGCGTAGACCCGGCCGGTCTGCACCGGGTCGGGGGCGATGCTCAGCACGCCGTTGTGACCCCAGTCGTCCTGGCCCACCCAGTCCAGCAACGGGGTCCAGCTCTGGGTCGACTGGGTCCAGCGGTACGCGCCGCCGATGTCGGTGCGCGCGTAGATCAGGTTCTGCTCGCCCGGGTTGAAGACCACACCGGGAACGAAGCCCCCGCCGTCGATCCGGACGTTCTTCCAGGCGTACGGGTCGGTGCCGGCCGCCGTGGCGGACATCGGCCCGGTGGTGACGACGGCGACCGCGGTGGCGGCGACCACCAGTGCGGCGACCAGGGCGCCGCCGGGGGACCTTCTCATAGGGGGATACCTTCCATCGACGTACATGAAGGTGGGAGCGCTCCCAAAGCGTCCGTCCCCGTCATCTTCCTGTCAAGAACCTGAAACATGCGTGACCCGTCGCCGTTCAACTACGGAGAGCAACATTTGGGTGAACGACGAGGTTCGATCTACGACGACCGGGGTAACACCCCTGGTCAGCGCGGTTTCCTCGGATTCGAGTGCCGTGAGCTGCGACAAGTTGCTGGAGAGGCGGCTGTGTATCATTCGGCGGAATGCGCGGGCCAGCACCTACCGGTCGGGCCCGCAGCCATCGGCGGCGAATTGACCGGTACACGGCGTGACGACGGCCCGGCGTAGCGGTGGAGGAGATTGCATGAAGGTTTGCGTTGTGGGTACCGGCTATGTCGGTTTGACCACCGGCGTCAGCCTCGCCTTCCTGGGGCACGAGGTGACGTGCGTGGATCTCGACCAGCACAAGGTCGACATGCTGCGCGCCGGCAAATGCCCGATCTACGAGCCCGGGATGGAGGAGCTCCTCGCCGAGGCGGCGCCCAACCTGAGCTTCACCACCGACTACGACGAGGGCGTGCCCGGCGCGGACGTGGTCTTCGTCGCGGTGCAGACCCCGTCGGCCGCCGACGGCAGCCCGGACCTGCGCTTCCTGCGCTCGGCCGCGGAGAGCGTGGCCCAGTCGCTGGACCACGACTTCACCGTCGTGGTGAACAAGTCGACCGTGCCGATCGGCAGCGGCAACTGGGTGGACGCGATCCTGCGCGAGTCGTTCGCCCAGCGCGCGGACCGCCCGGCCGGCGTCGAGTTCGCGGTCGCCTCGAACCCGGAGTTCCTGCGCGAGGGCAACGCCATCGCGGACACGCTGTACCCGGACCGGATCGTGATCGGCTCGGACAACCCGCGCAGCCTCGAGGTGCTGAACCGGCTCTACCGGCCGATCATCAACCAGACGTTCACGCCGCCGACCTTCCTGGCCCGGCCGGAGGACGCCACCGCGGTCCCGCTGGTCTCCACCGACCTGGCCTCGGCCGAGCTGATCAAGTACGCGGCCAACGCGTTCCTGGCCCTCAAGATCAGTTACGTCAACGAGATCGGCCAGCTGGCCGCGAAGGTCGGCGCCGACATCACCGAGGTCGCCCGCGGCATGGGCCTGGACCAGCGGATCGGCTCCCGGTTCCTGCAGCCCGGCGTCGGCTGGGGCGGCTCCTGCTTCGGCAAGGACACCAAGGCGCTGGTCGCCACCGCGAGCGAGTACAACCTCGAGATGCCGATCGTGAAGGCGGCCCGCGAGGTCAACCAGCGCCAGCGCGCGATCGCCGTGGAGCGGCTGCAGGACGAGCTGCGGATCCTCAAGGGCCGCAAGATCGGCCTGCTCGGCCTGGCCTTCAAGCCGAACACCGACGACCTGCGCGACTCGCCGTCGCTGGACATCGCGAACCTGCTGCTGGCCCGGGGCGCCCGGGTGCGGCTGCACGACCCGGTCGCCGGGGAGCGCTTCCGCCGGGAGCAGCCGGAGCTGGCGCCGTACCTGAGCGAGACCCTGGACGGCGTCTTCGACGACTGCGACGCGGTCGTGCTGGTCACCGAGTGGGCGCAGTACCTGGAGCTGGACTGGAGCAAGTTCGTCGGCCTGATGCGCAACCCGCTGGTGCTCGACGGCCGGCACGCGCTGGACGCCGAGCGGATGCGCCGCCTGGGCTTCAAGTACGTGGCGGTCGCCGGCTGACCGCCGCTCCCCCGTTCCACCCGACCGCCGTGGCGATTCGCCACGGCGGTTTCCTTTTGTCCGGGCTTCTCCAGTTGGGGCGTGAAGTGGGTTCCCGCGAACGGCGTATCAGATGGGTTCTCAGGAAGCCCAACAAAACCGACTCACCGCTCGTACCATGATCCCTTAGTCCGGATAAATCGGTTTAAAGAGTCCCAGCGCAAGTAGACTCTTCCGTCAATCTTCTTAACCGGTTAAGGTGCCCCGCCATCGCAGCTATATCGTTACCGACTCGATCACGCGGAAATCATTGCGCAACTTGCTGGTTACCTCTTGACTGTTGGTCAAGAAGCGCTTCGGACGGCGGCGTCGCCAGACGCCGGAGGCGCGTCAAGACATAGGGAGCGGTATGTTCGGTCACAGTGGGAGTTCGCGATCTCGAGTCGCGCTCGCCGGTGCCCTCAGCGCCGGGCTGATCTTCAGCCTGGCCGCGTGTGGCGGCGACAAGAGCGACGACACGAGCGGTTCCACCGATACTTCGGCGTCAGGCATCGACTGCGCGCAGTTCACCCAGTTCGGCGACCTCAAGGGCAAGACGGTCTCGGTCTACACCGGCATCGTCACGCCGGAGGACACCCCGCAGAAGAAGTCGTACGAGCCTTTCGAGAAGTGCACCGGCGTCACGATCAAGTACGAGGGCGACAAGTCCTTCGAGACCCAGATCCTGGTGCGGGCGAAGGCCGGCAACCCGCCGGACCTGGCATATGTTCCGCAGCCGGGTCTGCTGCAGCAGCTGGTCGCCACCGGTAAGGCGGTCGAGGCCCCCAAGGAGGTCGCCGACAACACCGACAAGTGGTTCGGCAAGGACTGGAAGGCGTACGGCACGGTCGACGGCAAGTTCTATGCCGCGCCGCTGGGCGCCAACGTGAAGTCCCTCGTGTGGTACTCCCCCAAGGAGTTCACCGAGAAGGGCTACACCGTCCCGACCACGCTGGACGAGCTGAAGACCCTCAGCGACAAGATCGCCGCAACCGGCTCCAAGCCGTGGTGTGCGGGCATCGGCTCCGGTGACGCCACCGGCTGGCCGGTCACCGACTGGGTCGAGGACTTCATGCTGCGCCTCAACGGCGTGGACGCGTACGACAAGTGGGTCAAGCACGAGACCCCGTTCAACAGCCCCGAGGACATCGCGGCGTGGGACGCGGTCGGCTCGTACCTGAAGAACGACAAGTACGTCAACGGCGGTCTCGGCGACATCAAGAGCATCGCGTCCACCACGTTCCAGGACGCCGGCCTGCAGATCCTCGAGGGCACCTGCTCGCTGCACCGCCAGGCCTCGTTCTACGCGGCGAACTTCCCCAAGGGCACCAAGATCGCGGAAGACGGCGACATCTACGCCTTCTACCTGCCGGGCAAGGACGCCTCGTCGAAGCCGGTTCTGGGTGGTGGCGAGTTCGTGCTGGCCTTCGCCGACCGTCCCGAGGTCAAGGCGTTCCAGTACTTCCTCTCCACCGACACCTGGGCGAACCTCAAGGCCAAGGCGTCGAGCGGCTGGGTGAGCGCCAACAAGGGTCTCAAGATCGAGAACCTGACCAACCCGATCGACGCGCTCTCCGCGAAGATCCTGCAGGACCCGAACGCGCAGTTCCGGTTCGACGGCTCGGACCAGATGCCCGCCGCGGTCGGCTCGAACGCGTTCTGGAAGCAGGCCACGGCCTGGATCACCGGTCAGGACACGCAGACCACGGTGAACAACATCGAAGCCGCGTGGCCCAAGAAGTAAGCAGTTAGTACTCCGAGGCCGGCCGGGATGCGTCCAGCATCCCGGCCGGCCATCGCCCTCTTTCCCCTCGGAAACACGAAGGAGGTCCGGGTCGCGTGTTTTCCACTGCGAGCACCACCCCTGAAAAACTTCTCCAGATGCTGGCCGCGCTGCTGCTGTTCGCCGCCGTCATGGGAGTCATCCTCTTCTTTGCCAGCCGGGTCCGCGGCAAGCGCGCCGACAACTGGGTCGGCTACCTCTACCTGCTCCCGGTCGTGCTGCTGCTGGCCGTCGGCCTGGTCTACCCCGGCCTGCGGACCGTCTACGAGTCGTTCTTCGACGCGCAGGGCAGCTCGTTCATCGGCGTCGACAACTACAAGACGATCCTGACCGACAAGGACCAGCTCCAGGTGCTGGGCAACACCATCATCTGGGTGCTGCTGGTCCCGCCGTTCGCCACCGGGATCGGCCTGATCTACGCGATCCTGGTCGACAAGTCCCGGTTCGAGTCGCTCGCCAAGGCGCTGGTCTTCCTGCCGATGGCGATCTCGATGGTGGCCGCCGGCGTGATCTGGAAGTTCGTCTACGAGTACCGCGTCGACCAGCCCAACGTGAAGCAGATCGGGCTGCTCAACCAGATCTTCGTCTGGCTCGGCGGCAAGCCGGTCAACCTGCTGATCACCGACGGCGGGGTCTGGCACCTGAACACCCTGCTGCTGATCGTGGTGTTCATCTGGATCCAGTGCGGCTTCGCGATGACGATCCTCTCGGCCGCGATCAAGGCGATCCCGGACGAGATCATCGAGGCCGCCCGCCTCGACGGCGTCAACCCGTGGAGCATGTTCTTCAAGATCACGCTGCCCAGCGTCCGGACCACCATCGTGGTGGTGCTGACCACGCTGGCGATCGGCACGCTCAAGGTGTTCGACGTGGTCCGCACGATGACCGGCGGTAACTTCAAGACCAGCGTCATCGCCAACGAGTTCTACAGCCAGCTCATCCGGGCCGACAACCAGGGTCTGGCCGCGGCGCTCGCCGTGGTGCTGTTCATCCTGGTCATCCCGATCATCGTGTACAACATCCGCCAAGTCCGTCAGGAGGCATGATGACGGCCACACCGCTGGCGACCACGCCGGAACTCAAGGCTGTTCCCGAAAGCCCCGCCGCGAGGGCCAAGAAGCGGCTCAGCTCGCCGTGGGCGTCGCTGGCCGCGATCGTGATCGCGATCCTGTGGACGCTCCCGACGTTCGGTCTGCTGCTCTCGTCGTTCCGCCCGGAGCTGGCCATCAAGCGGACGGGCTGGTGGACGTTCTTCACCAACCCCGAGGTGACGCTGGACAACTACCGCGCGGTCTTCGACAGTGACACCGGGGTCAACCTGGGCACCTACTTCGTCAACTCGCTGATCATCTGCATCCCCTCGGTGCTGATCCCGCTCGCGCTGGCCTCGCTGGCGGCGTACGCGTTCGCCTGGATCAACTTCCGCGGCAAGAACATCCTGTTCGTCGCGGTCTTCGCCCTGCAGATCGTCCCGCTGCAGGTCACCCTGATCCCGCTGCTGACCCTCTTCGTGAAGGCCGGCATCAGCGGGACGTTCTGGCCGCTGTGGCTGGCGCACTCCACGTTCGCCCTGCCGCTGGCGATCTACCTGCTGCACAACTTCATCAAGGAGATCCCGGCGACCCTCATCGAGGCGGCCCGGGTGGACGGCGCGGGCCACGTGTCGATCTTCTTCAAGGTGATGTTGCCGCTGCTCACCCCGGCCCTGGCGGCCTTCGGCATCTTCCAGTTCCTGTGGGTCTGGAACGACCTGCTGGTCGCCCTGGTCTTCGCCGGCGGCGGCGACACGGTCGCCCCGATCACCCTGCAGCTGGCCAACCTCACCGGTACCCGCGGCACGGCCTGGCACCTGCTGTCGTCCGGCACGTTCGTCTCGATCATCGTGCCGGTGACGGTGTTCCTGCTCCTCCAGCGGTACTTCGTCCGCGGCCTGCTCGCGGGCAGCGTCAAGGGCTGAGCGCTCGCAGTTCCACCCCGGCCGGGGTCGCGCCTTTCGGGTGCGGCCCCGGTTCGCTTTTCCGGCAAACCCTTCTTGGGTACGGCCGTAGCCGCGCCCCGACCGCACCCCCGCACCCCCGTCGCCACACGCCGCGACGCTGCGGCCCACTCACCCCGCGCCCTGCGCTCGCCCAGGGGCGGTCAGAGGGAGTCGACCAGCCGGCCGTCGCGCAGGCTGAGGACCCGGTCGGCGCGGTCGATCAGGTTGGGGTCGTGGGTGGCGACCAGGGCGGTCATGCCCCGGGCGTCGACCACCGCGCGGAGCAGGTCCATGATCGCGCGGCCGGTGTCCGAGTCGAGCTGACCGGTCGGCTCGTCGGCGATCAGCAGGTCCGGGTCGTTGGCCAGCGCCCGGGCCAGCGAGACGCGCTGCTGCTGGCCGCCGGAGAGCTCGCCGGGGCGCTGGTTCGCCTGGCCGCCGAGGCCGACCAGCTCCAGCAGGACCGACACCCGCTCGTCGCGCTCGCGCGGGTCCCGTCTGGCCAGGCGCATCGGGATGCTGACGTTCTCCGCCGCGGACAGGATCGGGATCAGGCCGAACGACTGGAACACGAAGCCGATCGTGTCCCGGCGCAACTCCAGCAGGTCGGACTCGGCCGCGCCGGTGACGTCCTTCCCGGCGACCGCGATCCGGCCGGTGGACGGGCGGTCCAGGCCGCCGATCAGGTTCAGCAGGGTGGTCTTGCCGGCGCCGGAGCGGCCCCGGACGGCGACCAGCTCGCCCTTCGCGGCGCTGAACGACACCTCGGACAGCGCGTGCACGACACGCTCGCCGGTCCCGTAGGCACGCGACAGCCCGGACACCTCGACGACGCTCATGATGACTCCCCCGGACGGACTTCGACGTGGTCGGGCTCGAGGTTGAGGCGGACGCGGTCCCGCAGCTCCAGGGCCTCGACGAAGGCGGCCGGCAGCTGCAGGCGACCGGCCCGGTCCAGCACCGCGTACTCCTCGGAGACGTGGTGCTCGGTGCCGTCCTCGGCGAGCCGGGCGGAACGCCGTACCTCCGAAGCGGTTTTCCCGTCCCGGATCGCGACCGCGCGGCGGACCTGGTCGGCCACGGCCCGGTCGTGGGTGACCACCACGACGGTGACCCCGAGCTCGGCGTTGACCGTCCGCAGCGCGCCGAAGACCTCGTCGGCGGTGGCCTCGTCCAGCTCACCGGTCGGCTCGTCGGCGAAGAGCACCTCGGGGTCGTTGGCCAGGGCGACCGCGACCGCGGCCCGCTGCTGCTCACCACCGGACATCTCGGCCGGCCGGGCCCCCGCGCGATGCGCGACACCGACCATCTCCAGCAGCTCGTCCGCCTTCCGCCGGCGCCGGGTGCCGGCCAGCCGCATCGGCAGCTCGACGTTCTCCCGAGCGGTCAGGTACGGCAGCAGGTTCCGCGCGGTCTGCTGCCAGACGAACCCGACGATCCGGCGGCGGTACTCGAGACGCTTCTTCGCGGTCATGCCGAGCAGGTCGAAGCCGGCCACCTTGGCGATCCCGGCGGTCGGCTCGTCCAGCCCGGACAGGATGTTCAGCATCGTCGACTTGCCGGAGCCGGACGCGCCGACCACCGCGAGCAGCTCACCGCGGTCGACGACCAGGTCCAGGCCCTGCAGCGCGACCACCTCGACGCCCTCGGTCCGGAAGATCCGGACCAGCCCGTCGCAGACGATGTGCCCGCTGAGCCGGTCCTGTCCCCCGGCCCGGGCCACGGCCCGTTCCGCAGCCCGCCTCTCCAGATCAGCAAGATCAGAAGTCACGACTGCTCCTCTCCGAGCCGCAGCACCGTACCGAGGCGCAGACGACGGTTGGCGACGTTCTCCACGGCGAGCGCGGCGATCACCGCGACGACGGCCAGGGCCAGCACCCCGCCGGCGAACCACGGGTCGAGCCTGGTCCCGGCGGTGACCCCGGCGGTGAACCCGCCCAGGTCCAGCGCCGGCCCGATCAGCGAGGGCAGCGCGAACCCGGCCAGGCCGCCGGCGACCACCGCCACCGCGATCAGCGGCACCAGCTCGAAGATCAGCAGGCGCCGGCCCTGCCCCGGGGACAGGCCCATGGTCCGCAGCCGGGACAGCGTCCGGCCCCGGGCCGGTGCCCCGGTCAGCACGGCGAGCGCCACCGCGGTCAGCGACAGCACCGCCGCCGCGATCATCCCGGCCGTGAAGGTGAAGCTCAGCGCGCCGTCGACGCCCTGGTTGTCCAGCCCGGCCCGGTACGACCGCCAGGTGACCACGCTCGCCGGCACGGCCAGCTGACCGGCCTCGATGACCCGCCCGGTGGCCCGTTTGAGCTGCTCGACCTGGCCGGCGTCGGCGGTCGCCCGGAGCTGCGCCTGGTCGAACCCGGCGCCGTCGACCAGGATCCGGTTCGGCTGGACCGGCTGGTAGTCCGGGATCGGCATGGCCTGCTGCGGCAGCACGAGGAAGTCCCGCGTCCCGGCGGGCAGGCCGGGCACCTGGGCGCTGACCCCGGCGACGGTGAACTTGTAGGCCCGGCCCAGCACCTCGACCGTGCCGCCGGTCCCGACCTGGGCGGCCAGGTGCGGCGACAGGACCGCGGGCACCGGCCCGGTGGTCTTGACCGCGCCGGTGAGCACGGCCGGCAGGTCCAGCCCGGCGGTGGCCGCGTCCACCACCATCGCCTCGCCCTGCAGGATGTTGACGCTCGCGTCGCCGCGCACCTCGGAGCCGGCCGAGAGCAGCATCGGCGTGGCCCGGCTGACGTGCGGCAGCGCGGCGATCCGCTGGGCGGTCTCCGGGGTGAAGTAGAAGCCGCTGACCACCGCGTCGGCCGGCACCGCCAGGTTCGCGGCACGGTCCCGGGCGCTGCTGACGGTGCTGGTCACGGTGCCGGTGAACAGGCCGGTCGCGATCGCCACGACCAGCACGGCGAGCGGTCCGGAGTGCAGCGGCGCGCGCCCGGCGCCGCTGAGCCCGAGGAAGGCGATCGCGCCGCGGGCCCGGGCCGCGATCCGCCCGGCCCAGCGCAGCGGGACCGGCACCCCGCGCAGCGCCACCACCGAAGCGGCCAGGGCAAGAAGAACAGGAGCCCCGATCAGGTACGGATCCACGCCCGCCCCCGAGCTCAACCCGCGCAGCCGGACCAGGTAGACGGCGCCGGCCGCGAGCAGCACGAGGAAACCCTCGGCGGTCAGCCGGCGCGGCGACGGGCGGGTGGCGGCGTCGGTCCGGTGCCCGGAGAACGACGGGCGGTGGGCGGCCAGGGCCGCGGCGACCGGCGCGGCCAGCACCGTCAGCAGCGCCACCAGCCCGACCAGCACCGGCTCGACGTCGTCGGCCCGGCCGGGCACGAGCGTGCCGCCCAGCCAGCCGAGCGCGATCGCGGCCGGGACCACGACCAGCACCTCCTGCAGGGTCCGGGCGGCCACCGCGCGGACCGCGCCGCCACGGGCCCGGAGCAGGGCGAACTCGGCCCGCCGGCGGTCCGTCATCAGCCGCGCGGCCAGCAGGATCAGCCCGGCCGCGGTGGCCAGGATGCCGGCCTGCACCACCGCGAGCAGCGACTGCACCGCCCGTACCTGCCCGTCGAAGTCGGCGAGCGTGTTGTCCACGCTGCTCTGGATCGAGGTCTTCTCCGGCGGGGTGCGCCGGGTCTCGGCGACCGCCTTGGTCAGCGTGTCCACCTGGTCGGCGGTGATCCGGTTCTCGTCCAGCCGGTACCGCCACCGGTCGGTGAGGTCGTCGAGCTCGGCGCCGGCCGTCCGGGCGCCGGGCAGGTCGGTGAGCAGCGTCGCCTCCTCCCGGAGGCCGTCCAGCGGGTTCGGGCAGCCGCCCTTGACCAGCTGCTGGTCGGACCAGACCGGGTCGGCCGGGTTCGCCGGGGCGAACACGCCGGAGACGCGCATCCGGGTGTCGGCGAACCGGGTGCTCATGGTGATCCGGTCGCCGACCTTGAGCCCGAGCGCCTGGGCCGCGTCCTCGCCGACCATCACCTCGGGGATCTCACCGGAGGCGGCGGCCCGCCCGCCGACGATCCGGATCGCCGCGGCGGTGGCCGGCTCGTAGCGCAGCACCGCCACGTTCGGGCAGGACTTGGACGGGGAGCCGGTGGGCAGGATCGGGTTCAGCCCGGTCTCGGCGATGTACCAGGAGCCGTCGATCAGGCTCGGCAGCGGGGCGCGCAGCCCCTCCTGGATCACCGGGAGCCGGCCGGCCGCGGTCGCCGAGCTCACCTCCCCGCCGGCGTGCACGCCGGAGAAGGTGAGGTCGCGGTTGGCGGCGGCCAGCTTGCGGATGTCACCGCGCAGGCCGTCGTCGGTACGGCCGTTGGCCAGCCGGGCCGGGCCGGAGACCAGGAACGCGGTCAGCCCGCCGAGCACCGCGAGCAGCAGCAGCTGCCCGAGAAAGGCGCGGGCACGGCGCAGGACGATCATCGGTCCTCCCCCAGACGCAGGCGGGACGCCGGGAGGCGCCGGGTGGCGGACACCGCGGTGATCGCGCTGACCCCGAGGGCGATCACGACCAGCAGGACGGCGCTGCCGACGGTCCGGCCCCAGAGGACTTCCAGGAGCGCGTCCGGCACCGGGCGGCGGGCCGCCGGGGTGAGCACCAGCAGCGGCGCCATCGCGGCCGCGACCAGCAGGCCGACGCCGAGGCCGGCGAGCGCGCCCAACCCGGCCAGCAGCGCCTGCTCGACGATCATCGAGCGGGCCAGCAGCCGCGGGCCGGCGCCGAGCGTGTTCAGCACGGCCAGCTCGACCGAGCGGTGCCGGGCGGTGGCCCGGGCGTCCGCGGCGATGCCGGCCGCGGCGAGCAGCATCGCGCCGAGCGCGGCACCGAACAGCGCGACCCGGGCCGCGTCGCCGAACGGGTCCCCGCCGGCGGCGAGCGCCCGCTGGTCGAAGACCTGCAGGCCGGACAGCCCGGTGGGGTCCGGATGCCCGCTGATCCACCACTCGCCGGTGCCGTGCAGGATGCCGTAGCCCTGGAAGAGCCGGGCGTCCAGCGCGCCCCGGTCGGCGAGGATCGCCGCCGCGGCGGTCGTGCCGGGCACCTGGTCGACGGTGGCGATCACGGTGACCGGCACCGACACACCACCGACCTGGAGCTGGCTGAAGTCGCCGAGCGCGGCCCGGGTGGCCGGGGTGATCGCGATCGGCACCGGCTTCCAGTCCGCTTTCTGCACGAGCGAGACGCTGCCCTCGATCGGGAAGGTGGGGCCGATCAACGGGTTCGCCGCGGCCGACTGCCAGTAGCCGTCCTGGCCACTGATCCGCCAGTGCACGGTCTTCTCGCCGATCGCCTCGACCCGGAAGCCGAGCAGGCCGGGGACGGTCGTGGTGAGCCGGATCGGCGTGCCGCGGTCGCTGGTGCCGAGGTCGGCGCGGCGCCCGTCGGCGAAGATCGCGGTGGTGCGGGCCGGTCCGTCGCTGACGATCCGGCCGGGCCGCAGTGTCGGGGTGGTCCCTGCGCCGCCGGCCGCCGCGAGCTTCGCGATCAGCGCGCCGACCGGGCCGCCGGTGGTGTCGTCGCGGGCCTGGACGGTGCCGGTGGACGCGGCGGCGGCCGCGTCCAGGGCGACCACCTCGGCCGGGTCCTTGCCGGCGGTCAGCGTCACCGAGTCGCGCCAGGCCGGGACCACGGCCCGGACGCCGGGCAGTTTCGCCAGCTCCTCGGCCCGGCCGGCGGGCGCGATGCCGCCGGCCTCGACCAGGCGCAGGTCCGCCCCGGTCTCCTGGACCGCCTGGTCGACCCGGGACTGCTCGGCGGTCGCGGCCAGGCACCAGGAGACGGTGGCGGCGGCGACCGCGAGGGCGAGCATCACCATCGGGCCGGCCTGCGAGCGGCGCCCGGCCTGCCAGGTGCCGAGCAGCGAGGCCCGGGCGCGGCCGCGGTTCAGGCGGGCCGCGGCGAGCCGGGCGACCGGCGGGAGCAGGCGGATCGCGAGGACCGCGCCGGTCAGCACGCCGAGCGTGGGGGCCGCGGCGAGCAGCGGGTCGATGCCCAGGCCGCCCGCGGCGGCCGGCGCCGAGTACTGCCGCAGCTGCAGCCAGCCGAGCGCGGCCAGCGCGACCACGGCCAGGTCCAGGCCGGCCCGGCGCAGCATCGGCAGGCGCCGGCGGCTCGAGGTCTCGGCGAGGTAGGTGCCGCCGCGGCGGGTCGCCGGCGCGGTCAGCGCGAGCAGGCCACCGACCGCGACCAGGGCGCCGACCAGCCACACCCCGGCGTCCAGCCGCACCTCGGGGTAGCGCAGGCGCAGCAGGGTGACGGCCAGCGGGGCGCCGATCGCGGCGGCCGGGAGCACCAGGGCGAGCGCTTCGACGGCGGCCAGGCCGGTCAGCTGACGGCGGGACGCGCCGCGGGCCCGCAGCAGCGCGGTCTCGCCGCGCCGGGACTCCGCGAGCAGGACCGCGACCAGCGACAGCGCGTAGCCGCCGAGGACCACGACCAGCAGCATCGGCGTGACCAGGGTGGAGCGGCGGACCAGGTCGGCGCGGTCCAGGCGGTCGGCCAGGTCGGGCAGGCCGGTGTTGATCGTCGCCGACGCCCCCAGGCCGCTGACCTGCGGCAGGTTCGCCCGGGTCGAGGTCACTGCCGCGGCGGTACGGCGCACCGAGTCCAGCGTCGGCGCGGCGAGGTCCGGTTCGACCAGCCAGCCGCCGGACGCGCCGGTGAAGAAGCCCGGCTCGGAGCTGACGATCGGCCCGTAGGTCGACGTCTGCGGCAGGTGACCGCCGGCGACGTCCGGGGTGAGCAGCCAGTACGGGTCGGCGGCGTCCCTGGGGCGCCACACGGCGCTGACCGTGCGGGCGGTCACCCGGCCGGTCCGCCGGTCCTCCAGCCGCAGCGTCTTCCCGCTGGTGAGCCCGAGCGCGATGGCGGCCGGCTCGGCGAGCGCGACCTGTTTCGGCCCGGCCGGCCAGGCGCCCGAGACCAGGTCGGCGTGGGCGCTCAGGTCGTCGAGGCGGATCAGCGAGGCGTAGACGACACCGGACGAGTCCGGGACGGCGGTTCCGGCGGGGCCCTTGACGGCCCAGCCGGAGCCGTACTGGGCGGCGCTGACCCGCGCGCCGGGGTAGGCCTTCCGGATCGCCGCGTCGCGGGCCTGCGGGTCGGCGCCGAGCGCGCCGCGGACCAGCACGGACAGCTCGTCCGGATCGGCGATCGCGACCGCGGCCCGCACGCCGGCGCCGGCCGAGGCGGCGGCGTAGGCGGTGAGGCCGGTGAGCAGGAGCACTGCGGCGATCATGACCGCGGCGGCTGCGGCGAGCAGCCCCCGCGCCGCTGCCGCACGCCGGAGGATCAGCGCCATCGGCGCCCCGGTTCGAGCATGCGGCGGATCTTGCCAGATGGGAACGGCTCACGAGTGCCCGGACCCGTGAGCCGTTCGGTTCCTCCGCTTTTGGGTTTTAAAGACCGCAACCACCCTCGGACGTCGCCCTGTAGGGCCTCGCGTTCTGGGCGCCCCGCGCCCTGCGAGGCCCGGAAGGGTCCCCGCGGGAGCGACGATCAGTTATTGGCCGCAGCGTCGGAAATGAATCTCTGGATTTTGCTCAGGGTTGGCTTCTCGGGCTGTCCGGGGCGAGGGTGTCGATGAACTCGTGCGGGTCGTGGATGTCGGTGTTCTTGCGGGCGGCGCTGGCCTCGGCCGTGAGCTGGGCCTGGACCTTGGCGGTGCCGGCGCCCGGGATCGCGGCGACGCTGTAGTAGGCCTTCTCGGCGAGGGTGTACGCGGCCCGGTAGTCGTGGTTCGCGAACGCCTTCGAGGAGAGGGCGAGCAGCGCGTCGGCCACCCGCAGCGAGGTGTAGCCCTTGCCCTTCGGCACGGTCGCGGCCACCCGGTTCGCCGCCTCCCAGTAGGCGGCGGTCAGGAAGCGGTCGCTGTTGTCCCGGTCGAACTGGCTGAAGTCCCAGTTCAGGTCGATGTAGCTCATCATCGTGTTGTTCTCGTCGCCGGCGTTGGCGAACAGGAAGTCGCCGGACGGGCCGTAGTCGACGCCGGTGGCGCTGTCGTAGCCGTCGTGCGGGTGCGACATGCCCAGGTGGTGGCCGACCTCGTGGATCTGGGTGGTGGTCAGGCCGTAGCCGCTGGCGACGACCTCGGGCGAGATGAACGAGAAGACGTAGGACTGGTCGCCGGTCGCCCAGTCGTCGTCGGCGTAGCCGAGGGCCGGCACGCCGATGCCCGCGCCGACCGCGTAGTTGAAGACCGGCACCTCGTAGTCGGCCCTGCCGTCGAGCACGCCGGCGAGGTGGTCGCGGGTGTAGAGGTAGAGGTTGGCGAACGCCGGGTAGCCGGAGTCCGGGTAGCACGACTCGTCGGCCAGCTCGCCGAGGTAGCAGGCCTGGTTCTCGGCGGTGTACGGCAGATCCTGCTGGTCCTCGCTGAGCCGGTTGCGCCAGCGCAGCTCGGACAGCTCCTGGGTGACCAGCTTCGGCTTGAGGTACTGCTTCGAGGCGTCGACCCCGGCCCAGCCCTCGTAGGTGTTGCTGTCCACGTTGATGCTCTTCGGCATGGTCGCGCCGGGCAGCTCGACCGGGTAGAGCGGGGACGTGGTCATCAGCAGGTTCAGCGCCACGTAGCGGGTGATCTTGCTGAGGTCGCCGGTAAGCTCGCTCGGGTCCCGGAAGCCGTTCCCGGTGTACTCCCAGATCGGCGGCATCCGGTAGTCCGGGACGCCGTCGCCGTCCACGTCCGCGTTGTCCACGTCGTAGTTGGACGTCCAGGACTCCGGGCCGGCCGACAGGTCGTGGAACCAGACCCGCCGGGTCGCGCCGAGACCGGTCTCCTCGTCGTCGGCGGTCGTCCCGCCCCAGGCGATCAGCTTGCGGCTGTCCCGGTTCTTGCCGAAGTCGTAGCCGGTGTCCGGGTCCGGCTCACCGGTCTTGGTGTAGACGTGGAACTTGAAGTCCGAGCGCCCGTACCAGTTGATGAAGTAGATCGTGTCGCGCCGGGTGTCCACGCCGGCCGGCGGGTGGAAGGCCAGCCACTTCTCGACGGTCGGCGCGTCGATGTAGTTGTTGGACGTGATGTCCAGGACGTTCTTCGCCTGGTCGTTGTAGGCCTGCTGGTACGCGGTCAGCGGGGCCGGGGTGGCGAGCTTGCCGAGCTGCCGGAAGAACGAGTCCTGATAGGACTTGTCGGTATATTTGAGTTTGTAGTCGTAGGTGTAGGTGATGCCGAGCTTCTCGGTCACGCCGTAGGCCAGCCGGGAGCGGACCACCGGCTCGTAGGTCTTCGACAGCCCGGCGAGGAAGTCCGAGCGCTTCGGCGTGTAGCCGACGAAGACCACGTTGACCGGCACCTTCTCGGTCAGGCGGGGCTGGCCGCCGGGGTCCAGGTAGCCGAGGCGCGGCGAGGCCGCGGCCGCACCGGCGGGTCCCGCCGACGCCGTCACCAGCGCCACGACGAGCGTCGCCAGGAAAGGGGTTCGCCATCTCATGTGGACACATTTCCATTGACCCCCACCGTTGGGAAGCCATTGACTAGGGTAAACCTGTGAATGACGCCGCACTGGAAATTCGTGGTCTGACCAAGACCTTCGGGACGTACCGGGCGGTGGATCACGTCGATCTCACCGTGCGACCGGGAACGTTCCACGGGATCGTCGGGCCGAACGGCGCCGGCAAGTCGACGACGATCGGGATGGCGGTCGGCCTGATCAGCCCGGACGCCGGCACGATCCGGCTGCTCGGCGGCGACGCGCTCGCCGACCGGCCGCGGGCCCGGGCGCTGACCGGGGTGCTGCCGGACGGGCTGGACTTCCCGGAGCGGCTCACCGGCGCCGAGCTGCTGCACTACTGCGCGGGGCTGCGCGGCGTCCCCGCCCCGGCCGACCGGATCGCCGAGTTGATCGAGGTGCTCGGCCTGGCCAAGGGCGCCGCCACGCCGCTCGCGGACTGCTCCACCGGCACCCGCAAGAAGGTCGGGCTCGCCCAGGCCCTGCTGCACGCGCCGCGGCTGCTCGTGCTCGACGAGCCGTTCGAGGCGGTCGACCCGGTGTCGGCCGCGGCGATCCGCCGGGTGCTGCGCCGGTTCGTGGCCGGCGGCGGCACGACCGTCCTGTCCACCCACTCGATGCTGCTGGTCGAGCAGATGTGCGACGACGTCACGGTGATCCACCAGGGCCGGGTCGTCGCGGCCGGCCCGGTCCGCGAGGTGGCCGGCCCGGCCGGCCTGGAGGAGCGCTTCGTCGAGCTCGTCGGCGCCGACGCGCCCGGCACCGCCGAGCTGACCTGGCTGATCCCCGGATGAGCGCGGTCCCCACGCTGGCCCGGATGCGGTGGACGATGCTGCGCCGCGCGCTGCGGGAGAACCCGGCGCCGATGGTCGCGGCGCTGGCCGGCCTGCTGGCGGCCGGCTGGCTCCTGCGGTACGCCGTGACCGGCGACCGGCACACCCTCACCATCCTCACCGGGGCCTGGGTCCTCGGCTGGATCGTCCTCCCGCTGCTGCTCGGCGGGACCCGCGGCCGGCTGCGCCCGGCCCAGCTGCGCCTCGAGCCGATCACGGCCGCCCCGATGACGATCGGCCTGCTCGCCGCGTCGGCCCTCGGCATCGGCCCGGCCGTCTCGCTCCTGGCCCTGGCCGCGCTGCCGGTGCACGCCGCGGTCGAGCACGGCCCCGGCGCGGCCGCGGTCGCCGCACTCGGGGCGGTCCTGCTCTGGCTGCTCGGCCTGACCGGCTCGGCCGTCGCCGTCGAAGCCGTCGGGCGGGCCGCCGGGCCGGTCGGCGCCGTCCTCACCGGACTGTTCACCGGCGCGGTGATGGGCGTCTCCGGCTCCGTCTGGGCGGTGGCCCCCTGGATCGGCCTGCTGCTGATCACCGGGCCGCCGCCGGCCACCTTCGCCGCGCTGGAGCGGATCCCGAGCGACTGGCCGCTGGCCGCGGCCACCGCGACGCCGCTCGTCGCGACCGCTCTGCTGCTCGGGCTGGCCCTGCTGGTCGGGGGCGGCGTCGCCGCGTACGCCCTGCTGGTCCGCCGGGTGATCACGGCCGGTGCGCCGTTCAGCCCGCGCCGGCCGGCGACCAACCGCGCGCGGTTCAGCGCGACCCCGGGTCCGATCCGCGCGGTCACGGTCCGGGAACTGCTCTCCTGGGTACGGCATCCGCTGCGGCTGCAGTACCTGACGTTCGCGGTCGTCTACGGGCTCCTGCTCGGCCTGCTGCCCCTGCTCGCCCACGTGACCCTGCTCGCGCCCTGGGCCGGTCCGCTCGCCGTGCTGTGGGCCGCGGGGATGGCGGCGAGCCTGGTCGGCCTGGACGGCACCGCGCTGTGGATGCCGCTGCTCACCCCGGGCGGCACCGGCGCCGAGACGCGGGGCCGGGCGCTGGCCTGGCTGCTCCTCGCGCTGCCGATCGGCGTGCTGCTGACCGTCGCCGGGATCCTGGTCGCCCCGGGCGTGGACCCGCTCCCGGCGCTGGCCGTGCTGCCCGCGGTGCTCGGCGCCGGCGCGTCCACCCCGGTCTGGGTGGCGCTGCTGCGGGTCCGCCCGGTCCGCGACGTGCGGCACCCGACCGCCGCCGACAACCCGACCGACATCATCAGCGTGCTGCTCGCCATGACCGGGCCGCTGCTGGCCGCCGCGCCGGCGTTCGCCCTGGCCGTCTGGGGGCCGGGCGGGCTGCGCTGGCTCGCGCCGATCGTCGGCCTGGTGACCGGCGTGGCGGTCGGGCGGGGTGCCCTCTGGCTGGCCGACGACCGGCTCGCCCGGCGGGGCACCGAGATCCTGGCCGCCGCCGGGGACCGCAGCGCGCCACCGCCGCCGGCGGTTCCGCTGACCTGGGATCCC
The DNA here is from genome assembly GCF_019704555.1 of Actinoplanes sp. L3-i22. NCBI lineage: Bacteria > Bacillati > Actinomycetota > Actinomycetes > Micromonosporales > Micromonosporaceae > Actinoplanes > Actinoplanes sp. L3-i22. The sequence continues at coordinate 3,151,493 of NZ_AP024745.1, read as the reverse complement.
GGGTGGTACCGGGAGAACCGGTCGACCGCGTGGGCGCTGGTCCTGCTCACGGCCGGGTGGATCCCGGTGCTGCCGCAGGGGCTGCTGGTGCTGGTCCTGGGGGCACACGGGGGCTGGATCGCGGCGTCGCACCTGGGCGGGGACGCGCGGACCGGGGTGGCGCTGGGGATGGTCGCGCTCGGGGCGGCGATGCTGCTGACCGGGCTGGTTCTCTGGGGGCGGCGCCCACTCACCGCCGGGCAATAGCGGAACGGACCATTCGCGAATCATCCGTTCGGCCAGAATTGTCCAGAAAAAATATGACATTCCCGGATTGGTGTGGCGTAAACCTCGCGCGTGAATGCGGGGGCCCGGCTGACGCCGTACCGCGAAATGATCTGACCGCGAGCAACGGCAATGGCCGAGGGCCGCACCCCGGAAAGGATGCGGCCCTCGGCCGTGCGACGAATCCGCTCAGTTCTTCTTCCACGGGCCGTGCGGGCCGTGGTCGTGCATGTCGTGCGGGCCGTGGTCGTGATCGTGCATGTCGTGCGAGCCGGGACCACCCCAGCCGTAGTAGACCTTCAGCGCGTAGCCGCGCCGGAAGCCCTCCCGGACCGGGATGCAGTCGTGGTCGGTCCACTGGCGACGGAACTCGCCGCGCTGGCCGTCCCGGTGACACGCCCCGGAGCTGCGGTAGAAACCGAGCACCCGGGAGCGGGACTTCGCCTGTGCGGCGGCCGGCGCCTTGGGCTTGGCCTCCGGCGTGGCGTGGGCGGCGGACGACGCGGCGGCCGGGCCGGCGGTCATGACCAGGCCCGCGGCGGCGGCCAGGCCGGACATCGCGAACCCACGGATCAGCTTGTTCATCGGATCACCTTTTCGTTCATAAAGGCAATTTCGGACAAACTGATCATATGGATCGCGGATCTTTCCGGTTGGCGACACACGTCCACGATCAGGTGACGCCGTTGTGCAATTCGATCTTCGATCAAGCTAGATCAATCGTGCATTTCCGCAGCTCATTACGCATCTATCAAACGTCAAACCGGGCGCCGCACACTGAGTGCGAAATCTTGGGGACCGGAGACGCCGGTGGCCCGGTGCCGACAGCGCACCGGGCCACCTGACGCGGGACTCAGACCGCGATCGCCTGGCGGGCGCCGGGTCGCAGGTAGACCGCCCAGGTGACGATCACGCAGAGCGCGTAGAACGCGATGAACCCCAGGTACGCCGCGTCCGCGTCCTTGTAGGCCAGGAACGACTGCCGGAACGCCAGGTTGACGAGCACCCCGCCGACCGCGCCGATCGCCCCGGCGAGGCCGATCACCGCACCGGAGATCCGCCGCGCCTGGTGGTCGTCGCCGGCGTACTTCGCCTTGAAGATCGCCGGAATCATCTTGTACGTCGAGCCGTTGCCCAGCCCGCTCAGCACGAACAGGCTGATGAACCCGGCGATGTACAGCGGCAGCGACCGCTGCTGGGCCGCGATCAGGACGACGCTCGCGCCGAGCCCCATCGCGATGAAGTTGACGAACGTGACCTTCGCCCCGCCCAGCCGGTCGGCGAGCGCCCCGCCCACCGGCCGGATCAGCGACCCGAGCAGCGGCCCGAGGAAGGTCAGGTAGGCCGCCTTGATCGGGGTGTTGAACTGGGTCGCGAACTGCACCTGCAGGACCTGCCCGAACGCGAACCCGAAGCCGATGAACGAGCCGAACGTGCCGATGTAGAGCAGCGACATCACCCAGGCGTGCCCCTCCCGCACCGCGTCCCGCATGCCGCGCTTCTCGTTGCGGGCCTGGCTGAGGTTGTCCATCCAGATCGCCGAGCCGAGCGTGGCGAGCACGATCAGCGGGATGTAGATGCCGGCCACGATCCCCGGGTGCCCGGCGCCGAAGACGGCCAGCGTGAACAGGCCGACCAGCTGCACCGCGGCGACGCCGATGTTGCCGCCGCCGGCGTTGATGCCGAGCGCCCAGCCCTTGTAGCGGTTCGGGAAGAACGCGTTGATGTTCGCCATCGAGGAGGCGAAGTTGCCGCCGCCGACCCCGGCCGTCGCGGCCAGCAGCACCAGCGTGGTGAACGAGACGCCCGGCTGGATCAGGAACGCCGCCAGGACCGACGGGATGAGCAGCAGGGACGCGCTGATGATGGTCCAGTTGCGGCCGCCGAACCGGGCCACCGCGAACGTGTACGGGATCCGCAGCCCCGCCCCGACCAGCGTCGGCACGGCGGTGAGCAGGAACTTCTGGGCCGGGTCGAAGCCGTACTGCGGGCCGAGGAAGAGCACCATCACCGACCAGAGCGACCACACCGAGAAGCCGATGTGCTCGGAGAAGATCGAGAAGATCAGGTTGCGCTTGGCGATCTTGGACCCGCCGTTGGCCCAGAATGCCGGGTCCTCGGGGTTCCAGTCGTCGATCCAGTGGCCCTTGAGGGTGGCGGATGAAGGACGCTCGACAGCTATGGCAGTCATGATCAGTCTCCCAAAAGGATGTGACCGTCGTCTTCCCGTACCGGGTAGACGTTGATCGGGGGCTGGCCTGACTGGGAACACCCGGTGGCGAGGTCCCAGGCGAACAGGTGCAGGGGGCAAACGACGACCGCGTTGTCGATCTGCCCGTCCGCCAGCGGGCCGCCCTTGTGCGGGCAGATCGCCGAGACCGCGCGCAGGGAGCTGTCGCGCAGGCGGAAGATCGCGATCATGTCCCCGTCGACGGCGTAGGTACGCCCCTCGCCCAACGGGATGTCGGTGACCGGTCCGAGATTGACGAGCGATGTGGTCTTCATGAGCGCACCGGAACCTGAGGAAGGACGATCAGCGGAAGGGAGGTACGGAACTGGCCGGGCGTGGCCGGCTCGGCCCGCTCCTTCCAGGGATCCTGGTACGACTGCACGGCCTCCTCGACCGCGGCGTCCAGGGCGGCGGCGATGCCGTCCGTGTCGTCGACGACGATCTCCCGGATCCGGTCGACGCCGATCCGCGGCACGAACGCGTAGGTCCGCTCCAGCCAGTTCGCGTTCTCCCGGTAGTACTGCAGGAAGCGCCCGGTCAGCCGGATCACCTCTTCGGCCGAGCCGACCGTGGTGAGCAGATCGCCCTTACGGATGTGGGCGCCGGCCGCGCCGCCGACGTAGATCTCCCACCGGCCGCCGTCGATCGCGACCACACCCAGGTCCTTGACGTACGACTCGGCGCAGTTCCGCGGACACCCGCTGACCGCGAGCTTCATCTTCCCGGGCCCCTCGAGGCCCTGGTACCGCTCCTCGAGCGCGATGCCCAGCGCGGTCGAGTCACCGACCCCGAACCGGCAGAAGTCCGAGCCGACACAGGTCTTCACGGTGCGGAAACTCTTGGCGTAGGCGTACCCGGACGGCATGTCCAGGTCCGCCCACATCGCCGGCAGCTTCTCCTTCGGCACCCCGAGCAGGTCGATCCGCTGGCCGCCGGTGAGCTTGACCATCGGCACGTCGTACTTCTCGGCCACCTCGGCGATCTTGCGGAGCTGGGCCGGGGTGGTGACGCCGCCCTTCATCTGCGGGACCACCGAGAAGGTGCCGTCGCGCTGGATGTTGGCGTGCACCCGGTCGTTGATGAACCGGGCGTCGCGCTCGTCGACGTAGTCCGCGCCCCACATCATCTTCAGCAGCGACGCGAGGCCCATCTTGCTCTTGGCGTCCTCCCCGCCCGGCGCGAGCTTCGCAAAGACCGAGGAGACACTGGTGAGGCGGTATTTCCGAATCGAAGCCATAAGTTCCGACTTCGGCATCGGCACGCCGGGGACGTACCAGGACGCGGCCGGATCCTCTTCGGCCGCACCGCCGTTCGCCCACTCGACGATCCGCTGGACCAGCGGCTTGCAGGTACCGCAGCCCTTACCGGCGCGGGTCTTGTCCATCACCCCGCTGACCGTCCCGCACCCGCCGGCCACCACCCCGCAGATCGCGCCCTTGCTGACCCCGTTGCAGTTGCAGACCTGGGCGTCGTCGGGCATGTCCTCGGGCGACTCCTCGACCGCTCCCCCGATGTCGAAGATCAGCGACGAGCGCTCCTCGGGAAGGGCGGTGCCCCGGTCGAAGTGCTGGATCAGCGACGCGGCCTTGCTGTTGTCCCCCACCAGCGTCGCGCCGACCAGCACGTCGTTCCGGATGATCAGCTGCTTGTAGACGCCCTTCTTCGGCTCGTTGTAGACGATCACCTCGTCCTCGTCGTGCTCCGGGGCGATCAGCCCCATCGAGGCGACGTCGATGCCGGCGACCTTGAGCTTGGTGTGCAGCTTCGAGCCGGTGTACGCCACCCCGGACGTGCCGGTGATGTGGTCGGCCAGCACCTTCGCCTGGTCCCACAGCGGCGCGACCAGGCCGTACAGGCTGCCGCGATGCTGCGCGCACTCGCCGACCGAGTAGACGTCCTCGTGGCCCTGGACGCGCATCTGGTCGTCGACCACGATGCCGCGCTCGACCGGCAGGCCGCTGTTCGCCACCATCTCGGTGTTCGGCCGGATCCCGGCGGCGATCACCACCACGTCGCACTCGATGACCGTGCCGTCGGCCAGCTTCACCCCGGTGACCTTGTCCTTGCCGAGGATCTCGCTGGTCATCGCGTTGGTGATCACGTTGATCCCGAGCTTGCCCTCGACGCTGGCCTGCAGCATCTGGCCGGCCTTCGGGTCGAGCTGGCGTTCCATCAGGTGACCCATGGCGTGCAGCAGGGTCACGTGGCTGACGTGGTTCTGCAGTCCGCGTGCCGCCTCCAGGCCGAGCAGGCCGCCGCCGATCACGACCGCGCGCTCGTGGTCCCGGGCGTAGCGGATCATGCCGCGCGTGTCGTCGAGCGTGCGGAACGCGAAGACGCCCTGGTGGTAGCCGCGCTTCGGGTTGTGCACGTTCTTCATCGGCGGCGTCCACGAGTAGCTGCCGGTCGCGATGATCAGCTTGTCGTAGGGGGTGGCCCCGCCGTTGCTGTCGTGGACGATCCTGGCCGCGGCGTCGATCCGCTCGATCTTGACGCCGGCGTTCAGCGTGATCCCGTTGTCCCGGTACCAGGCGAGGTCGTTGAGGAAGATGCCCTCTTCCGTCTCCACCCCGGCGAGCAGGTTGGACAACATGATCCGGTTGTAGTTGCCGTAGGGCTCGTCACCGAACATCGTCACGGAGAAGTCCCCGTGCCGGGCGAGGATCTCCTCGACCGTCCGGGCTCCCGCCATGCCGTTGCCGATGACGACAAGCTTCTGAGTCACTGCGTCGGTCCCTTCTGGCCGTGTGCAATGAACTCTGGCGGCGTGGCGTTAACCCGGAAGACCACTTGCGGTGACGCTGTTGTTCGGAAATCCCTACAACCGGACCGCACCCGATGTGACTACAAACGGCTACCGACGGTTGTGAGGCGCCCGTCTTCCGCGTTAACAAAGGCGCCGTCGAATCGGCTCAGCACCAGGTCCGCCACGGCCGCGTCCCGGCACAGCGGCGGCGTCACCGAGTCCGCGCCGGCCTCGCTCAACGACCGGTAGAACAGTCCGTCGGCCAGCAGATACGCGGCGATCGCGATCCGTCGCGCACCCTCGCGCCGCAGCTGGGCGACCACGTCCGGCACGCGCGGCCCGGTCCCGGAGACGTAGCCGACGCGCGCCCCACCCGGCAGCCGGGTCGCGACACCCTCCACATCGGCGCGCCAGCCCGGATCCGACGACCCGGCCGCGGCCAGCACGATCGCGTCCGCCGGCGGCAGGTTCCCGAGCATGCTGCCGAGCAGCACCGGATCCGGCCCGAGCGGCGCGGTCACCGGAATCCCGGTGCCCGCGACGGCCTCCGCGATGTCCACCCGCACGTGATATCCGCAGGACAGCAGCAGCGGCACGACCACCGCGTCCCGCACGGTCGGCACGATCGCGGAAACCTTCGGCTCCTGCACGTCCACGTAGCAGAGCCGCACATCGAGCCCGCGCCGCTTCCGCGCCACCGCGGCGGCGAGTTCCTGCAGCTGGCGCCGCCCGTTCGCGGAGCGCGTGCCATGAGCAACAGCAATCAGGGTGGTCACGGCGATCCCCTCCAGAACCATCAAGATCAAGAAATTCATTGCCTATGTCCGCCGGGGTACAGATCGCCGCTCCCGCGGGGACCCTTCCGGGCCTCGCAGGGCGCGGGGCGCCCAGAACGCGAGGCCCTACAGGGCGATGTCCGTGGGTGGTCGCGGTTTCAAAGGACCCACGCGAGCCGATCCGTGCTCCCGGCCCAGCCGCGTGTCACGGTCCCGGCTGGTCCTCAGGGCTGCTTCAGACACCCTGGAACAACCCTGAGGACCAGCCGAGGCGGTGAGCTTTCGGCGGGAAACCTCGCCGGCTCCGTTGCCGGGCGGGATGGCGGCCCGGCAAAGACATCGGGCGGCACCGTTGGTGGCGAGCCCGGCGCGGCGGCCGGGTTCACCAGGTGGACGGCGGGCCCGGCAAAGGCATCAGGCACCGCGGCTGAAGTGCGGGAGGGCGTCCCGCGGCGCAGTCATTCAAGCGGCTCCGCAACGGGACGGCGTCCCGCGGCGCGGCCCGGTCAGGCGGCTTCGTCCAGGCGGAGGCGGTAGCCGCGTTTGATGACCGTCTCGATGTGTTTGCCGGAGCCGAGCGCGGCCCGCAGCCGGGCCACCGCCACGTCCACGGCGTGCCCGTCGTTGCCCCGGGGCAGGGCCGCCGCGAGCTGATCCTTGGAGACCACCGCGCCGGGCCGGCGGGCCAGCGACGCCAGGATCGCCATCGCGGCCGGCGCCAGCGTGTGGGTCACGCCGTCGATCAGCGCGGCATGGCCCCGCACCTCCAGGACCGAACCCGCCACCCGCAGCCGCACCGCCCGCTTCGGCAGCTCGTCGGTGACCGTCTTGATCAGCGCGCCGAGCCGGAACCGCTCCGGCATCACCACCGGGACGTCCCGCTCGACCAGCGGCGCCGCGGTCACCGGCCCGACGCAGGCGGCCAGTGTCCCGGCCCGGAACGCGGCCAGCACATCGGCGTGCGTGTCTCCGGCGATCTGCAGGAACGCCTTCACCGCCGGCGCGCTGGTGAACGTCACCGCGTCGATCTGCCCGGCCGCGACCTGCTCGGTCAGCCGGCGCACCGGGGCGACGTCGGGCGGCAGCGCCCACCGGTACACCGGCACCTCGACGACCGCGGCACCCGCCGCACGCAGCGCGTTCACGAACTCGACCTGCGGCTCGCCGTGCTCCTGCACCACGATCCGCTGCCCGGACACCCCGTCGTGCAGCAGCCGTTCGAGCACCTCCTCGGAGCCCTCCGTCTTGGCGGCCCAGTCCTCGGTGAGCCCGGCCGCCCGGATCGCCCCGCACGGCTTCGGCCCCCGAGCGATGATCTTGGCGCCGTTCAGCGACGCGCGCAGCGTGTCACCCAGACCCCAGCCCTCGGCCGCCTCCAGCCAGCCCCGGAACCCGAACCCGGTGGTCGCGATCACCAGATGCGGCTCCAGGCCGATGCACGCCTCGGTCGACGCCCGCAGCGCGTCGTCGTCGATCAGGGGCACGATGGTGATCGCCGGTGCGCTGACCACCCGCGCCCCGCGCCGCTCCAGCAACGCGGTCATCTCACTGCGGCGTCGCTCCGCGGTGACCGCCACGGTGAAGCCGCTCAGTGCGCCCTCGGTCATCCAGTCCCCATCCCGTGCTGCCGTCTTCGCTGCAAGAGTCCTAAGACCTGATTTCGGGAACGGTAGGCAAATGTTTCCGTGGTGATAACGCCGACTCACTTCCCCACCGAACCCGCTTGTGACCAGCCACCATCCACCCGGCCATGCCCCAGTCTCCCTCCCCCGCCCACACCGGGACCCCCGTCCGCCCGCCACCGATTCGCCCGACTTATCCGTCTGGTGTCCAGGGCTCTCTCCGCGACCCGGAAACGGCCCCGACCACCAGCCGGCGACCTGGCCTCTCGGGATTCGCCCGCACCGGAACGACGGCGGGCCGGAAACTCGGCGGATGGCTGAGCACATCGACGACGTCAGGCGGACCCTGCACGGCACGACGCGGACCCGCCCGCGACCCGGGTCCCGGACGACACCCTCGTGATCAGCGGCGTGGACCCGGCGCCCGCGCCGCCGACGTGACAGGCGGCCCGGCGCAAAAAGCGACCCGGCGCGACAGACGGCCCGGCGCAACAGACGGCCCGGCGCAACAGACGGCCCGGCGCAACAGACGGCCCGGCGCAACAGACGGCCCGGCGCGACAGATCATGCAGGTCGCCGGGCGGCGCCGGGTCAACATGGGCGGCGAGTCGCCCTCGGCGAACGACTGCGAGCGGGCTCACTGGCGCGCTCCAGCAGTGGCACCTGATCTCGCGGGCGAAACGGGCGCAAACGGCCGCGGGACTACTGGCGGGGGTCGTCGGGGTGTTCGAAGAGGGGGTCGGTGGTGCCGAAGACGTCGCGGAGTTCCTTGAGCATGTGGAAGGCGGCGATCCGGCCGTCGAGCAGGCCGATCCGGTAGTCCGGGCCGATCTCCGGGTCGTCGGCGATCTGTGGGTCGCGGGTTCCGGCAGCCCCGTCCACCCGTCCGGCGTTGTAGGCCACCAGCGCGTCGTCCATCGATCCCTCTCCCGATCCGGCATTCGTCAGGCGCCAATCTGGCACGCCCGCACGCGCCGCAGAACCGTCCGTAGGTCTCGATCCCTCGGCCCCTCAGCCGGTCCCGGCCAGCCGCCCGGCACTCGGCCATCGGCAACCGTTCGGAAACCGTTCCGCACCCGGGGATCTCCCTCACCTCGTTCACACCGAGCCACCCGATGAGCGCCGAACGTAGCGGCAGCCCGGGAGGCGGGCCGTCATCGCACAGATCACTCGCGGACCGTCTCGTGATCACCGGGTCTCAGGTCTTTGCGAACCGCAACCACCCGCGGACGTCGCCCTGGAGGGGCTCGCGTTTTGGACGCGCCAGCGGCCAGCGAGGCCCGGAAGGGTCCCCGCGGGAGCGGCGGTCAGTTATTGGCCGCAGCCGTGGCAATGATGAATTTGATTTTGATTTTGGGCAGTTGGGGCAGCGCGGCCCGCGTCTTCGGAGGACGCGGGCCGCGCCGGCTTCGGGGCTTCTCGGCGGGCGGAGAGGTGCGGGAGCGCGCTGAGTCGCCGGGGTGCGAGCGGGCGAAGGATCGCCGGGTGCGCGCGGGGCGGAGGGCGAGGAAATCGCCGGGGGTGAGCGGGCGGAAGGCGAGGAAATCGCCGGGGGTGAGCGGGCGGAAGGCGAGGAAATCGCCGGGGGTGAGCGGGCGGAAGGCGAGGAAATCGCCGGGGGTGAGCGGGCGGAAGGCGAGGAAATCGCCGGGGTGAGCGGGCGGAAGGCGAGGAAATCGCCGGGGTGAGCGGGCGGAAGGTGAAGGAGTCGCCGGGGTGAGCGGGTCAGCGGGGTAGGAGGCCGGAGGCTTTCCAGAGGGCCTTGGCGGGGCCGCCGCCGATGAGGTCCAGGTCGGCGAGGAAGGCGACGATGCGTTCGCCGGCCCAGCGCATCGTCTCCTGGTGGTGGGGATTGGCGCGGGCGGCGCGGACGCCCTCCTCCGGGGAGATGCCGACGGCGCGGTAGACGCGCGGGTCGATCAGGCGGGTGCCGGTGAGGTAGGCGGCGCGGCCGATGACGAGTTTGTCGAAGGCCAGGCGGGACTTGCCGGCCGAGCGGATCTGGCGGGCGAGCTCCTCGCGGGCAAAGCGGACGTGCCGCGCCTCCTCGACGACGTGGATCCGGGAGACCATCCGGACCAGGGGCTGCACGGTCTCGTCGGCCATCGCCTCGCGCTGCAGGGTGTCCAGGATCTCCTCGGCGATCAGGATCGCGGCGAACATCCGCGGGCCGGTCGCGGTGTGCGCGATCCACTTGCCGAGCATCTGGTTGACGCCCTCGGGGCGGTAGACCGGGGTGTCCAGCCGGGCGATCATCTTGCCGAACATCACCGAGTGGCGGCACTCGTCGCCGATCTCGGTGAGCGCGTACTGCGCGTGCGGGGCGGTCGGGTCCTGCTTGAAGTAGCCGCGGATGAGCAGTTGCATCAGGATCGTCTCGAACCAGACGCCGAGACCGGCGATGCTGGCCACCTCGTGCTTGGTGAGCTCGATCCGCTGTTCCTCGGTCAGCCGGTCCCAGAGCGCGGTGCCGTAGAGGCTGGAGCGGTGCACCGGGACGAAGTACTTCCCCGCGACGAACGGGGCCTCCCAGTCGATCTCGATCGACGGGTCGTAGGAGTGCTCGGCGGACGATCGCAGCAGCCTGGTGGCCGTGCGGTCCCGATCGGTCACTGACATCGGCCCTCCAAGAAGCTTGACGTTGCCAACTATTGACGTTACCGGCGGTAACAGTTACTTCTAGTACTATGAACTCGGTCACTCCCCCCGTCAACACCGACGGCCGCCGCGGTCGATGGGACGGTCATCGCGAGCAGCGCCGCGCCGAACTCACCGCCGCGGCGGTCGAGGCGATCCGGCAGCACGGGCCGGAGGTCGGCATGGAGGCGATCGCCGCGCACGCCGGCGTCAGCAAGCCGGTGCTGTACCGGTACTTCGCCGACAAGTCGGAGCTGTGGCTGGCGGTCGGGCAGGCGGCCGGCGCGATGGTGCTGGAGGCGATGGTCCCGGCGGTCGCGTCGGTGCGCGAGGAGCGGGCCGCGATCGCCGCCGCGATCAACGTCTACCTGGCGCACATCGAGGGCGATCTGAACCTGTACCGGTTCGTCGTCCACCAGCCGGACATCGCCCGGCACCGGGACGTGGTCGCGGACGTGGTGGACACCGTGGCCAGCGGCCTGGCCCGGATCTTCGGCGACCGGCTGCGGGCCCGCGGGCTGGACTCCGGCGCCGCGCTGCCGTGGGCGTACGGCGTCGTCGGCTACGTCCAGTCGGTCGGCGACTGGTGGCTCCGGCAGCAGCAGCCGATCAGCCGGGAGGCGCTCGGCGAGTACCTGACGACATTCCTCTGGGGTGGGGTCGCGGGGATCAACCGCGCGGCCGACACGCCCGGCGGGTTCGCGGCTCAGCAGGAAGGATGGGCGACCACGTGACGGACGAGGAAGAGTATCGGGGGCCGGCGACGCTCCAGCCCGGGGACGGTCCACCGGTGGCGGTCGAGGTGCGGATGTCCGCGCACTTCGAGCCGATCGAGGGGCGGTTCCGCTGGGCCGGGCGCACGAATCCGGTCGACGAGCTGCGGGAACTGGTCGGCGCCGGGCTGCGTGCGGCGGTCATCGCGATCCCGGGGGCGCCGGCGACGCCGGTGAAGCTCAGCGAGCCCGACCCGTGGGGCGGCGTGCGGATCAGCGGTTCCGGAACGCCGCCCTGGTTTCCGGTGGCAGCCCATGAATGACTTCGACGTGGTGATCATCGGGGCCGGGATGTCCGGGATCGGGGCCGCGTGGCGATTGCGGGAACGGCGGCCGCGGGACACCTACGTGATCCTGGAGGCGCGGGACGCGATCGGCGGGACGTGGGATCTGTTCCGGTACCCCGGGGTGCGATCCGATTCGGACATGTTCACGCTGGGGTATCCGTTCCGGCCGTGGCGGGAGCCGGAGTCGCTGGCGAGCGGGGAGAAGATCCGGCGGTACATCGAGGAGACGGCTGCCGAGGCCGGGATTACCGGACATATCCGGTTTGGCACCCGGGTGGTGAGCGCCGACTGGTCGTCGACGGACAGCCGCTGGACGCTGACGGCGGAGAACGGTGACGTCTACACCGCCCGGTTCCTGTACGCCTGCGCCGGCTACTACGACTACACGACCGGCTACCAGCCGGATTTTCCGGATTTGTCCAGCTTTAGTGGCACGGTTGTGCATCCGCAATTCTGGCCGGACGACCTGGATTATAGGGACAAATCGGTCGTCGTGATCGGCAGCGGCGCGACCGCGGTCACCCTCGTCCCGGCGATGGCGGCCGACGCGCGGCACGTCACGATGCTGCAGCGGTCCCCGACGTACGTCATCCCGCTCCCGAACCGCGACGCGATCGCGAACCTGGCCCGCCGGGTCCTGCCGCCGAAGGCCGCGAACCGGGTCGCCCGCGCCAAGAACGTCCTGGTCACGCAGCTGTTCTACCAGGTCGCACGGAAGCGCCCGAAGCAGGTCCGCCGGGTGCTGCAGGGCATCGCCGGCCGGTTCCTGAAGAACCCGGGGTACGTCGAGGAGCACTTCAAGCCCCGCTACGATCCGTGGGACCAGCGGCTCTGCGTGATCCCGGACGGCGACCTGTTCCGCGCGATCACGTCCGGCCGCGCGTCGGTGGTGACCGACCACATCGACGCGTTCGTCCCGGAGGGGATCCGGCTGCGGTCCGGCGCGGTGCTGCCGGCGGACGTGGTGGTCTCGGCGACCGGGCTGTCGCTGCTGCCGGTCGGCGGGGTGCGGGTCAGCCTCGACGGCACGCCGATCGAGATCGGTCAGCAGGCGGCCTATCGCGGCATGATGCTCTCCGGGGTGCCGAACTTCGCGTACTGCATCGGCTACGTCAACGCGTCCTGGACGCTGCGCGCCGACCTCGCCCACCGGTACGTGCTCAAACTGCTCGACCACATGGACCGCACCGGCGCGGCGGTCGCCACCCCGACCCGCCCGTCCGGCACCGGCCGGCCGCTGCTCGACCTCTCGTCCGGGTACGTGCAGCGCGCCCTCGACAAGTTCCCGCGGCAGGGCGACAAGGACCCGTGGCTGGTCCGGCAGAACTACCTGCGGGACGTGCTCACCACGCCCCGCGCCGACGTCACCCGGGACATGACCTTCGCCCGGCGTACCGCTCCCGTCCCCCACACAGAGGTGGTCTGATGACCCGTCTTGATCCCTACCGGTTCGCCGGCCGCACCGCGGTGCTCACCGGCGCGGCCAGCGGCATCGGTGAACAGCTCGCCTACGGCCTGGCGCAGCGCGGCAGCGACCTGATCCTGGTCGACGTCGACGCGGCCCGGCTGGAGCCGGTCGCCGCCCGGATCCGCGGCGCGCATCCGGGGCTGTCGGTGGAGACGATCGTCGCCGACCTGTCCGACCGGGCCGCGGTCGACCTGGTCGCGAGCCGGGTCCCGGCCTCCCTGGGCCTGCTGATCAACAACGCCGGGGTCGCGCTCGGCGGCCGTTTCGACCAGGTCAGCGTGGACCAGTTCGAGCACGTGATGAACGTGAACTTCCGCGCGCCGATGCTGCTGACCCACGCGCTGCTGCCCGCCCTGACCGCCGAGCCCGGCGGCCACCTGGTGAACGTCTCCAGCCTCTTCGGCCTGATCGCGCCGCCCGGCCAGAGCGCGTACTGCGCGAGCAAGTTCGCCCTGCGCGGCCTCAGCGAGTCGCTGCGCGGCGAGCTGTTCGAGAACGGCGTCGGCGTCACCACCGTGCACCCGGGCGGTATCCGCACCCGGATCGCGGAGAGCGCGCTGATCGGCACCGGGGTGCCGGAGTCCGACGTCGCGCCGACCCGCAAACTGTTCGCCGCGCTGCTCAGCTTCCCGGCCGGCAAGGCCGCCGAGCAGATCCTGCGGGCCACCGAGCGCCGGAAGGCCCGGCTGCTGATCGCCGCCAACGCGAAGGGCCCGGACCTGCTGCAGCGCCTGCTCCCGGTCGGCTCCGCCGACATCATCCGAAGACTGACGTCCGCCTCGGTCAAGGCCGCGGGCCGGTCCAGGGTGGGTGCGGATCGATGAACTACTTGGACGTACGGGGTTCGCGCATCCGCTTCCACGAGAGCGGGGACCCGGCGGCGCCCCCGGTGGTGCTGCTGCACGGGATCGGGCGCAGCCTGGAGGACTGGGCGCTGCAGCACGCCCGGTTCGACGACTCGTACCGGGTGATCAGCGTCGACATGCCGGGCTTCGGGCTGTCCCAGCGGTTCGCGCCGCCGACCACCCTGCCGGTCCTGGCCGACGGCGTGTGGGCGACCCTCGACGCGCTCGGCGAGACCCGCCCGGTGCACCTGATGGGCAACTCGCTCGGCGGCGCGGTGTCGATGACGATGCTCGCCGCCGACCCGGCCCGGGTGACCACGCTGACCCTGGTCAACAGTGCCGGGTTCGGCAAGGAGGTGACCTGGACGCTGCGCGTGCTGTCGGTGCCCGGGCTCGGCCGGCAGATGCTCCGCCGGATCGACCGGCGGACCGCGCCGCGCGTCGAGCGGACCCTGTTCCGGGACCGCGCGCTGGTCACCCCGGAGCGGGTCGAGATGGCGATCCGGATCGCCCGGCAGCCCGACTTCGCGGCGGTCTACCTGGAGATCGCCCAGGCGCTCGGCGGGTTCCGCGGGGTGGCGCCGGCCTGGCGGTCCGCGCTGCTCGCCGCGCTGGCCGGCACGGAGAAGCCCACGATGATCGTCTGGGGCGAGCGGGACCTGATCCTTCCCAGTCACCACCTCGCCGCGGCCCGGGCGGCGTTCCCGCACGCGAAATCACACATGTTCCCGGAGACCGGACACATGCCGCAGATCGAACGCCCGGACGAGTTCGCCGGGCTGGTCCGGCCGATGCTCGCCTCGGTAGCGGCCTGAGAACCGGGGTCCGGGTGGCGCGAGGGGGCGCCATCCGGACCCCGCCCCATCTGCGGTTCTGTTCTTCCGCACCGGTGTCTGTTCGCTGGCATCGGCCCGCTGCCGGATTTTTCGGATCTGCGGTATTTTCCGGAAGTCGGGATGTCGACATCGGACGGGCGATAATGCCTGGTCAGCGACGTCATCCTCCCGAATGTCCCTCTCTCGGGGAGTTGCGGAACCTGGCAGCCAAGGTTTGATGGAATACATGCGCAGAGCGACATTCATGATCGCCGCGCTGATCGGAGGATCCATGGCCGGCTGCGGTCCGGACCCGTCGTCGGCGCCCACCCCAACGGTCACCCCGGCCGCGGCCTCCGCCCCGGTCAGCGCGGCCGAGCCGGTCGGTTCCGGTCAGGACGTCCGCACGCCGGAGCTGGCCGCCCGGGTGACCGTGGACCTCGCCGACGGCGACCCGGCCACGATCCGGGTGACCGTCCGGGTGCTGCGCGGGACGTACGAGTTCGGCCCGGCCCAGGTCCGCCTCCGCAACGCCACCGGCCCGGACACCGCCCCGCTCGTCGCCCGCTCGACCCCGCCGGTCGGGCTCACCCTGCACGTGGGGGTCACCCGGACCTGGCAGATCCCGTTCGGCCGGGCGGCGGCCACCGGCGCCCAGATCCAGGTCACCTCACCCGCCGGCACGGTCCTGGCCTGGACAACCGCTTAGGCTCCGATCATGACCAACCCCGCGCCGCAGGACCTCGGACTGCTGGAGGCGCTGCACTCCACGCCCGCCCGCCGTTACCTCTCCACCGAGCCGATCGCCGACGACATCGTCCGCGCGATCCTGGACGCCGCGATCCGCGGGCCGTCCGGCGGCAACAGCCAGCCGTGGGTCTGGATCGTGGTCCGCGACCCGGAGACGAAGAAGCAGATCGCCGACTGGTACCGCGAGGGCTGGCACCGGCACTACGGCTCCCGGCGCGACGAGATCCTGAACGCCCCGGGCGACGGCCCGATGAGCAAGCGCAGCTTCCTCGCCGCCGACCACCTGGCCGCCCACTTCGAGGAGGCCCCGGTCTGGATCGTCCCGGTGATCCTGGGCGCCGCGAAGTCCGCCAACCCGCGCCTCGGGTCGTCGATCTACGGCGCGGTCCAGCACCTGATGCTGGCCGCGCGGGCGCACGGCATCGGGTCCACGCTGACCACCCTGCACATCGGCCACGAGGAGGACGTGCGGCAGCTGCTCGGCCTCCCGGAGAACGCCCTGACCATGGCGATCATCCCGCTCGGCTACCCGAGCCAGGGCCGCTGGGCCGAGCCGAAGCGGCGGCCGCTGGACGAGGTGGTCTTCCACGACCGCTACCAGGCCTAGCGTTCCCCACCGGTGGCCGTCCCCGGCGAGACGGCCACCGGACTCCGTCGAGGGCCGTTCAGGCCGGTGGGCGGCCGGAGTACTGGCCCGTCGGGCGGAAGCGGGCGGCTCGGTTCGCGTACTCCTCCAGGGCGTGCGCCAGCCAGCCCGCGGTGCGGGCGACGGCGAAGATCGCCTCGCCGGCGTCCGGCGGCATGTCGTAGCGCAGGGCGAGGGCGGCCAGCGCCAGGTCGATGTTGGGGAGAATCCCCGATCGGGTACGGACCGCGTCCGCCAGCCGGGTCGCGGCGTCCCCCACCGGATGGTCGCCGAGCAGGGCGAACAGGGCGGTGGCCCGCGGATCCCCGGACGGGTAGAGCGGATGTCCGAACCCGGGGATCCCGCCGCTGACCCGCAGGTGCTCGGAGACGATCGCCACCGGGTCCTCCCCGGCGACCGCGCGGACCAGCAGCGGATGGACGTATTCGCTGGCCGCACCGTGCAACGGCCCGTCCAGGGCGGCGAGGCCCGCGCTGACCACCGCGTAGGGATGCGCGCGGGTCGAGGCGGCGACCCGCGCGGCCAGCGTCGACGCCGCGATGTCGTGGTCGGCCAGCAGGATCAGCGCGGCCTCCAGGACCCGCCGCTCGGTTTCGGACATCGGCAGTGCGGTCAGCCGTGGCCACAACAGCGCGCCCACCGACTCCCTTGCCGCAGCTGCAGCCGCGGACAGACGGTCGTCCCCGGTGGCGGCGGCAGCACCGTCGGCATCGGATCGTGCCTGCGACGACGGCAGTGGCTGGTCGCCGGGAGGGCGTGCGCCAGATTGATCATGAAGTAAGCCGGAAGGGGCCGCGGCCGGTTGGTCATGCGGTGAACCGGCGGTGCTCCCGGCCGGCTGGTCGCGAGGTGAACCGGCGGGCCGGGCGCGGGGTGGGAGGGCGGCGACCATCGTCGCGGTCAGGGTGCGGCCGGTGGCCTGGACCGCGGCCGGAGCGGTGTCGAAGCGCAGCGGATCCGCCGCCGCGACGGCCGCGACGGTGACCCGCAGCCGGTCGGTGAGACGCGCGGACGCGGGGAGCAGCGCGCCGACCGATGTCGCCAGCGCGACCAGCTCCGGGTCGGCCCGGAACGGCGTGTGGTCGAGCTCCCCGGTCCAGAGCAGGTTGGCGACCGCCTCGTAGGTCGACGTCCGGGCGAGCGCGGTCGCGTCCTGGCCGCGGTAGAACAGGCCGCCGTCCCGGATCAGCGTGATGCCGGTCTGAATGTTCGGGGTGACCCGTTTCCGCCCGGCGATCAGCGCGTCGACGTCGGCCTTCGCGAACAGGCTGGCCTTGCCGGCCGCATTGCGCCGGCTGGGCAGCAGACCCCGGCTGACGTACGCGTAGACCGTCGCCGGTTTGACGCCGAGCCGCTCCGCGACCTGCTCGGTGGTGAGGAACTGCCGCATGTGCGGATCCTCTCATGTTGACCGGATCAACATTGACCGGCCAGACGTCAAGACGAATCGTGAGGTCATGTTGACTGTCAACCCAGGACTTGCCGGTGTCGTCGCGTTCGACACCGAGATCGCTGAACCCGACCGTGACGGCGGGTCGCTCCGGTACCGCGGGGTCGACCTCCGCTCGCTGGCCGGCCACGTCTCCTTCGGCGACGTGTGGGGGCTGCTCGCCGACGGGGACTTCCATCGCGCGCTACCGCCCGCCGAGCCGTTCCCGATCCCGGTGCGCTCCGGCGACGTCCGGGTCGACGCGCAGGCCGCGGTGTCGATGCTCGCGCCGCACTGGGGGCTGCGCCAGCTCATCGACGTCGACGACGTGCGGGCACGGGACGATCTCGCCCGTACGTCGGTGATGGTCCTCTCGTTCGTGGCGCAAGCCGCCCGCGGACCGCAGGCCGCCGTCGTCCCGCAGCGCCTGGTCGACGCGGGACGCAACGCCACCGAGCAGTTCATGATCCGCTGGCAGGGCGAGCCGGATCCGCGGCACGTGGCGGCCCTCGACCGGTACTGGGTGTGTGCCGCCGAGCACGGCATGAACGCGTCCACGTTCACCGCCCGGGTCGTCGCGAGCACCGGTGCGGACGTCCCGGCCTGCGTGTCGGCGGCGATCGCGGCGCTGTCCGGGCCGCTGCACGGCGGCGCGCCGGCCCGGGTGCTCGGCATGATCGAGGCGGTGGAGCGGTCCGGGGACGCGCGGGCCTACGTGCGGAGCGTCCTGGACGGCGGCCGCCGGCTGATGGGTTTCGGTCACGCCGTCTACCGAGCCGAGGACCCGCGGGCCCGGATCCTGCGCGAGGCGGCGTTCGAGCTGGGCGCGCCGCGCTTCGAGGTGGCCCGCGAGTTGGAGCTGGCGGCGCTGGCCGAGTTGCGTGAGCGCAAGCCGGACCGGGTGCTGGAGACGAACGTCGAGTTCTGGGCGGCGGTGGTGCTGGACTTCGCGGGCGTGCCGGCCGAGCTGTTCAGCTCGCTGTTCACGTGCGCGCGGACGGCCGGATGGAGCGCGCACATCCTGGAGCAGAAGCGCCTCGGCAAGCTCATCCGCCCGTCGGCGGACTATGTGGGGCCGGGTTCGCGCGAGGCCGCGGACCTGCCGGGCTGGGCGTCCGCGGTGGAGCGCAACGCATGAGCGCGGTGGATTTCGGGCGGACGGCTGCCGACTACGCCCGGCACCGGGCCGGATTCCCGGCGGCGCTGCTGGAGCGGCTGACCCCGTACCGGATCGGCGAAGCCGGGCAGCGCGTGCTGGACCTCGGCACCGGAACCGGCAGCCTGGCCCGCCTCTTCGCGACCCGCGGCGCCGACGTGACCGGTCTTGATCCGGCCGAGCCACTCCTGGAGCAGGCCCGCCGGTTGACTCGCGAGGCCGGTCTGAGCATCACCTACGTCACCGGCGCCGCCGAGGAGACCGGCCTGCCGGACGCCTCGTTCGACGTGGTCACGGCCGGTCAGTGCTGGCACTGGTTCCGCGGGGACGAGGCCGCCGCCGAGGCGCGCCGGCTGCTCCGCCCGGGCGGCCGGATCGTGATCGCGCACTTCGACTGGCTGCCGCTGCCGGGCAACCTGGTCGAGGTCACCGAGCGGCTGATCCGGGCGCACAACCCGGGCTGGGCGCTGTCCGGCGGCACCGGCCTGTACCCGCGCTGGCTCACCGACCTGCGCACGGCCGGTTTCAGCGGGGTGGAGACGTTCTCGTTCGACGTCGACGTGCCGTACACCCGGGAGTCCTGGGTGGGCCGGATCCGCGCCAGCGCCGGCGTCGCGGCGAGCCTGCCACCCCCGGCGGTCGAGCGCTTCTCGGCCGAGCTGACCGCGCTGATCCCACCCGGCGACCTCGCCGTGCCACATCGCGTGTGGGCGGTCGTCGCCCGCAATTGATCAGCCCGATCGGCGGCCCATACCGAACAAAACCGCAAAACCGGATTTGGTACGCGACCAAGCGCGCGGCTGGTGACGTCGGCCAGGCGAGCGGTCAGGCACGACAAGGGTCACGAAGCGTCAACGGTGGACGGCTGCCCGGCGCGGGCGAGCACCGCATACCGCCCGCCGGCCCCGATCAGCGTGTCGTGGTCACCGGACTCCAAAATCCGGCCGTGGTCGAGGACGACGATCTGGTCGGCGTCCCGGACCGTGGACAGGCGGTGCGCGATGGTCACCGTGGTCCGGCCACGGGACAGCTCGTCGAACGCGCGCTGCACGGCCCGCTCGGTCTCGTTGTCCAGGGCGCTGGTCGCCTCGTCGAGGACCAGGATCCGCGGGTCCCGCAGCAGCGTGCGGGCGATCGCGATGCGCTGCTTCTCGCCGCCGGAGAACCGGTGGCCGCGCGAGCCGACCATCGTGTCGTACCCCTCCGGCAGGCCGCTGACCAGCGTGTGGATCTGCGCGGCCCGGCAGGCCGCCTCGATCTCCGCGTCGGTCGCGGACGGCTTCGCGTAGCGCAGGTTCTCCCGGATCGTGGTGTGCAGCAGGTAGGTCTCCTGGCTCACCACGCCCACTATGTCCGACAAATCGGAAAGATCAAGGTCGCGGAGCGAGACGCCGTCGATGGTGACCCGGCCCGAGGTCGGGTCGTGCAGGCGCGCGATCAGTGCGGCGGTCGTGCTCTTCCCCGATCCGGTCTCCCCCACCAGGGCGAGCGAACTGCCGGCGGGAACGTCCAGGGTCACCCCGGAGAGCGCAGCCGGCGAGCGACCGTCGTACGCAAAGGTCACATCCTCGAATCGCAGGTGGCCGCGGACATCTTCAAGGCGCACCGGGTTCGCCGGGGAGGCGATCTCGACCGGCAGGTCCAGGTATTCGAAGATCCGCGCGAACAGCGCCAGCGAGCTGGTCATCGTCACGCTCACGTCGAGCAGGCTCATCAGCGGGCGGAACAGGTTCCCCTGCAGCGCGGTGAACGCGACCAGGGTGCCGATGCTCATCGCGCCGGCCGCGAACGGCAGGCCCGCGGCCAGGTAGATGGTCGCCGGGATGACCGCGAAGATGATGTTCATGGCGGCCATCCGCCAGCGACCGGCCAGCTCGGAGCGCAGCTCCAGGTCGATCAGCCGGCCGGACGAGCCGGTGAACCGGGTGATCTGCGCGTCGCCGGCGCCCATCGTCTTGGAGAGCTGGATGCCGTTGATCGACAGGCCCTCCTCGATGATCACGTTGAGCTCGGCCAGCTCGCGCTGGCGGGCGGCGGTGATCTTCTGCCGCATCCGGGCGACGCGGCGGGTGAGCAGGATCGCCGGCGGCAGCACGAGCAGCGAGATCAGGGTGAGCTGCCAGGTCAGCGCGACCATCGCGACGATGGTGGCGACCACAGTGGTCAGGTTGGCCGCGATGCTGGTCGCGGTCGAGGTGACCACGGACTGCATGCCGCCGATGTCGTTGGTGATCCGGGACTGCACCTCGCCGGTGCGGGTGCGGGTGAAGAAGCCGACCGACTGCCGCTGCAGGTGGCTGAAGACGTCGACGCGCAGCCGATGCATGACCCGCTGGCCGACGGTGGTCGAGATCCAGGTCTGCAGCACGCCGAGCACGGACGTGATCGCGGCGACCACGATCATGCCGGCCACCAGCCAGGACAGCAGGCGCAGGTCGCTCTGCGGCAGGGCCACGTCGATGATCTCGCGGAGCAGGAACGGCGACGCCATGCCGAGCACGGACGCCACCACGATGATCGCCACCACCAGCGTGAGCTGCTTGCGGTGACCGTTGAACAACGCGCCGATGCGGCGCAGTGAGACGGATTTGGCTTGCGCCTTCTCCGCGGGGGTCACGGTGCGTCCCGCGCCCCGGCCTGGTTTCTCGGCCAAGAGCAAAGCCTTCCTCTGTACGTCGTGAACAAGCTGAGGTTACCTCAACATGAGGGAACAACGGTAATCCCTGATAGCTTGTTCCCGTGGAGGAAGAGTCGTTGCACGAGGCGTTCTGGGCGGTCAGCCGGCGGATGCGGGAGCACGCCAAGCGGGAGATGGAGCCCTGGGGCATCGCGCCGTCGCAGGGCCGGGCGCTGAGCCGGCTGATGTCCGACGGCGAGATGCGGCTCAGCGCGCTCGCCGAGCGGCTGCGGATCGCCCCGCGCTCGGCGACCGAGGTGGTCGACGATCTTCAGGAGCGGGGGCTGGTCGTGCGCCGGCCCGACCCGGACGACCGCCGCGCGACGCTGGTCGCGCTCACCGAGCAGGGGCGGACCACCGGCAGCGAGATCAGGGCGGCCCGGGCCGCCGCCAGCGAGCGGCTGTTCGCCGCGCTGGACGAGACCGATCGGGCCACCCTCGGGCGCATCCTGCGGCAGCTCGCGGCTGGGTGACCGGGCTGACGCCGTACGGCAAATTGTCTTGAATGCTCTAAAGCCGGCGGCGGAGAGCGGACCGGAAGACCACCGCGCCGCAGGCGGCGAGGGCGCCGAGGCAGAGCAGCACCAGGTAGAGGCCGGCCGGGACGGCGACCAGCGAGGTCGCGCTCAGCACACCGAGGACCAGCAGGGCGATCAGGCACCAGGTCAGACTGACCCGGGCGGCGTAACCGATGGCGTCCCGGGCGAGGATCGCCCGCTCGTCGACGCGACCCTTGGGACCGACCCGCAGCGACTGGGCGAACTCGTCGGCGGCCTGGGCCAGCGACGGCGCGTCGACCACGGACTCCATCGCGATCTCGAACAGGGCCAGGGTCCGGTGCGCGCCGGTGTGGCCGGGCTCCAGGGCCAGCGCCCGCCCGATCGACTCGCGGGCGCTCAGCGGGCGACCCGCCGCGAACAGCGCCCGGCCGTAGGTGACGTGCAGGTTCGCGTCGTAGCCGGCCAGCTCGATCGCGATCTTCAGGCCGTCCAGGGCGTCCCCCACCCGGCCGGCCGCCAGCTGGGCGTCGGCGAGCCGGTGGTGCAGGCGCGGGTTGCCCGGGTCCTCGCGGCAGGCGGACAGCGCGGCCTCGATCGCCTCGCGGTGCCGGCCGAGCTCGGTCGCCGCGGTGCTGAGCCAGAAGAGCGTCTCCGGCCCGTGCGGGTCGAAGTGCCACGCGGCCCGGGCGGCGCGCAGGCCGGCCTCCAGGTCGCCCATCGCCAGGTGGGCCCGGGCCATCCGGTGCCAGGCGTCGACGTTCTCGGGCTGGCGCCCGACGATCGGCGCCAGCAGGTTGGCGGCGTTCTGCGCACGACCACGGGCGAGGAGGTCGTCGGCCTGGGACAGCAGGGGCTCGGTTCGCACGAGTTGGTAGATCGGCGGCGCGGTGGCCGAGCTGGGCGAACCGCACGTTGCGGCCCAGTTGCGTTATCCGCGGAGCTCGTCGCGGTAGTTCAGCAGCGTCTCGACCATGCCCTGCACGAACCGCTCGACGACCTGCAGCTCGGCCACGTCGAACCCGGCCATCACCAGGTCGGTGCGCGGCGCCAGCGGGGTGAAGAAGGCCTGCGCCAGCGCCATCCCGGACTCGCCGTAGCGCAGGTGCACGACCCGCCGATCGGTGCTCTCCCGCGTCCGGCGCAGGTGCCCGTCGCGTTCGAGCCGGTCGATCATCGCGGTGGTGGCGCCGGAGGAGAGCCCCATCGTCTCGCCGAGCCGGCCCGGGGTCAGCGGCACACCGGCCCGCTCGGCGTGCATCACCGCGAGCAGTGCGTGCAGGTCGGGGCCGTGCAGGTGGTTGCGACCGGCGAAGGCGTGCCCGATGTGGTTGGCCTCGCTGGCGTACGCGTTGAGCAGGTCGACGAGCCGGGAGCGCAGGCGCCGCCGTTCCATCGTTTCCCCTACGGGGGCATCCGTTTCCTCCACGAGGGTAAGTGTTGCAGATCCCGTCCGGTTGGGTAAGAATCTCGATTGTCGAGATTCTTTGTTTTGGAGGCTTCATGAGACGGGCATGGGCATCACTGCTCCTGGCCCTGGTGCTCGGCGGTCTGGTGATCGGCCTCTCCGGGTCGGCCAAGGTCACCAACGACCCGAACGCCTCGCTGCCGTCGTCCGCCGAGTCCACCCGGGTGGCTCAACTGCAGAAGGAGCTGCCCTCCGGCCGGACGAGCGCGGCCCTGATCGTGGTCGCGAAGGGCGGCCAGGCGCTGACCGACGCCGACCTGGCCACGGTCACGCCACTGGGCCTGCCGATCCTCAGCGCGGACCGGAAGGCCGCGATCATCTCGGTGCCGCTGCCGGCCGGCGTCTCGTCCGAGGAGACCATCAAGCAGGTCGC
This sequence comes from Actinoplanes sp. L3-i22, assembly GCF_019704555.1. NCBI lineage: Bacteria > Bacillati > Actinomycetota > Actinomycetes > Micromonosporales > Micromonosporaceae > Actinoplanes > Actinoplanes sp. L3-i22. The sequence continues at coordinate 3,128,034 of NZ_AP024745.1, read as the reverse complement.
CGACCTGCGCGCCAAGGCCCGGGCCGGGCTGCCCGCCGACGTGACCGCGCAGGTCACCGGCGGGGCCGGGTTCAGCGCCGACCTGGCCGACAGCTTCACCGGGGCGAACACCCGGCTGCTGCTGGTCACCGTGGTGGTGGTCGCGCTGCTGCTGCTGGTCACCTACCGCAGCCCGCTGCTCTGGCTGGTCCCGCTGATCGTGGTCGGGCTCGCCGACCGGGTCTCCACCGGGGTGATCGCACTGATCTCCCAGCACACCAGCCTGCCGGTGAGCGGCTCCACCACCGGCATCGTGACCGTGCTGGTGTTCGGCGCGGGCACCGACTACGCGCTGCTGCTGATCTCCCGCTACCGGGAGGAGCTGCACCACCACGAGAACCGGTTCGAGGCGATGGCCAAGGCACTGCGCGGGGCCGGGCCGGCCATCGCGGCGAGCGCCGGCACGGTCATCCTGAGCCTGCTCACGCTGCTGCTGGCCAGCCTGCAGAGCAACGTGTCGCTGGGCGTCACGGCCGCGGCCGGCATCGCGGTCGCCGCGCTCTTCGCGCTGCTGGTGCTCCCGGCCGCGCTGGTGGCCTGCGGGCGCGGGCTGTTCTGGCCGTTCGTGCCGCGGGTCGGCACCGGCGGCGTCGAGGCGGAGAAGGGACTGTGGGCGCGGGTCGCGCACGGGGTCGCCCGCCGGCCGATCGTGGTGACCGTGGCCTCGGTGATCATCCTCGGGGTGCTCTCCGCCGGCGGCCTCGGCACCCGGCTCGGGCTGTCGCAGACCGAGCAGTTCCGGGTCGAGTCCGAGTCGGTGGCCGGCCTGGAGACGCTGTCGAAGTACTTCCCGGCCGGCGCGGCCAGCCCGACCGTCGTGCTGACCAGCCCGGACCGGGCCCAGGCGGTGCTCGCGACGATCACCGCGACGCCCGGGGTGGCGCAGGCCCGGCTCGCCGAGCAGACCACCTCCCAGGCCAGCATCCAGGTGATCCTGAACGCGGCGCCGGACACCACGCAGGCGTTCGACGCGATCCGGGCGCTGCGCTCGTCGCTCGACGGCGAGGCGCTCGTCGGCGGCAGCGTGGCGACCAGCCTGGACACCCGGAACGCGACCCGGCACGACCTGATCGTCATCGCTCCGGTGATCCTGCTGGTGGTGCTGCTCGTGCTGATCCTGCTGCTCCGCGCGCTGGTCGCGCCGCTGCTGCTGATCGTCACGGTGATCATCAGCTACGGGGCGGCGCTCGGGGCCGGGTCGTTCCTGTTCGGCCATGCGCTGGACAACCAGGTGCCGCTCTTCTCGTTCCTGTTCCTGGTCGCGCTCGGGGTGGACTACAACATCTTCCTGGTCACCCGGGCGCGGGAGGAGGCCGGCAAGCGCGGCACCCGGGCCGGCATGATCCACGCGGTGGCGGTCACCGGGGCGGTGATCACCAGCGCGGGCATCCTGCTGGCGGCGGTGTTCGCGGTGCTCGGGGTCCTGCCGGTGATCACCCTGACCCAGATCGGCGTGATCGTGATGATCGGCGTCCTGCTGGACACGCTGCTCGTCCGGACGGTGCTGGTCCCGGCCCTGGCCACGATCCTCGGCGACCGCTTCTGGTGGCCGGGCCGCCCGCAGGCCCCGGACCAGGTCGGCGGCCCGACGCCGGCGGTCCGCGCCGACTGGGACGAGGTCGACCGGGCGAAGCTGCCGGAGCACGCCGACAAGAAGTGAGCGGTGGTCGGGGGCGGCTCAGCGCCGCCCCCGACCTCACCGGGACGGGACGCCGGCGAACGGGATGGCGGCCGGTGTCGTGTTCTTCTCGCCGGCCGGGTGCTGCCAGCGGCCGCGGCGCCGCAGCTCCGGCAGGACGCCCTCGCCGAACCAGTACGCCTCCTCCAGGTGCGGATAACCGGACAGGATGAACTCCGAGATGCCGAGCGCCGCGTACTCCTCGAGCCGGTCCGCGACCTCGGTGTGGCTGCCGACCAGGGCGGTCCCGGCGCCGCCGCGGACCAGGCCCACGCCGGCCCACAGGTTCGGCGACACGACCAGGCCGTCGCGGTTCCCGCCGTGCAGCTCGATCATCCGGCGCTGGCCCTCCGACTCGCTCGTCCGCAGCCCGGCCTGGACGCCGGCGATGTCCTTCTCGGAGACGTTCTGCAGCAGGCGGGCCGCCTCCGCCCAGGCCGCGTCGGCGGTGTCCCGGGTGATCACGTGCAGGCGGATGCCGAACCTCATGTCCGGCTTCAGCGACCGGATCCAGGCCAGCTTCTCGGCGACCTGCGCGGGCGGCTCGCCCCAGGTCAGGTAGACGTCGGCGTGCTCGGCGGCGACCGGGCCGGCCGCTTTCGAGGAGCCGCCGAAGTACACGGTGGGCTGGATCTCCGGCACGCGTGACAGGCGAGCGTTCTCGACGTGGACGTGCTCCCCGTCGTACGAAATCGTCTCTCCCCGCAGCAACCCACGGACCACCGTGAGAAATTCGGCGGTCCGCGCGTAGCGCGAGTCCTTGTCGAGGAAATCGCCGAACTGCCGCTGCTCGCTGGACTCCCCGCCGGTCACCACGTTGAGCAGCAGCCGCCCGCCGGACAGCCGCTGGAACGTCGACGACATCTGCGCGGCCAGGGTCGGCGAGATCAGCCCCGGCCGGAACGCGACCAGGAACTTCAGCCGCTCGGTGACCTCGGTCAGCATCGCGGTGGTCAGCCACGCGTCCTCGCACCAGGCACCGGTCGGGGTGAGCGCGCCGACGAAGCCGAGCTGCTCGGCGCTGCGCGCGATCTGCCCGAGGTAGCCGATGGTCAGCGGCCGCACCCCGCCGGCCGACCCGACCGGGGTGCCGTGACCGCCGCCGACGATGTCCCGGCTGTCGCCGTTGGTGGGAAGAAACCAGTGGAAGTCCATGCCCGGACTCTACCTATTATTCCCATGGACTCGATAGGATCCCTGGCATGATCGATGAGTCTGGATATGACGAGTCCCGGCTGCGGGACTGGGCGGCCGGCCGGGCCCGCGGATTCTCCCGCCGCGATCTGTTCGCGCTGGCCGCGGCGGCCGGCGTGGCCGGCCTCGTGCCGAGTCCGGCGCAGGCCGCCGGCCCGATCGTGAAGCCGCTGCCGCCGGAGCTGTTCACCGTCCTCGGCACGAACGCGGAAACCCGTTGGTCGGCGCTGAAGGACCAGGGCTACTACGTGCCGATCGACCGCTTCTTCGTGCGCAACCACACCAGCACGCCGATCATCGACGCCGCCGGGTGGCATCTGGAGATCTCCGGCTCCGGCCTGCGCGGCGACGCCGCCCACTTCGACCTGCGAGACCTTCGCCGCCTGCCGGCGGAGACCCGCGCGGTCACCGTCGAATGCGCCGGGAACGGCCGCGGCTACTACAGCAAGCAGCAGGGCCAGAGCGTTTCCGGTACGGCGTGGGGCCTCGGCGCCGTCGGCGTCGCCCGCTGGCGCGGGGTCCGGCTGTCCACCGTCCTGCGCCGGGCGGGTCTCCGCCGGGACGCGGTCGACGTGCAGCCCAGCGGCCTCGACCCGAACTACGTGACCGGCGGCGTCGACCTGGGCCCGGTGCGCCGCCCGATGCCGCTCGCCAAGGCGCTCGACGACGTGCTGCTCGCCTACGAGATGAACGGCGAGCCGCTGCCGCCCGACCACGGCGCCCCGGTCCGGGTGATCGTGCCGCACTGGATCGGCATCGCCTCGATCAAGTGGGTGGGCCGGATCGAGGTCTCCGCCGAGCCGCTCTTCTCCCCGTGGAACACCCAGTTCTACCGCCTGTTCGGCCCGGAGTTCCCGGCCGACGGCCTGCCCTTCGACCGGCAGGTGATCAAGAGCGCGTTCGAGCTGGACCCGGGGACGACGTTCACGGCCGGCCGGCGGGTTCGGCTGACCGGGCGGTCCTGGTCGGCCGGCGGCCCGATCCGCAAGGTCGAGGTGAGCACCGACGGCGGCGCGACCTGGCGGCCCGCCCGGTTCCACGGCCCGTCGCACGACGGCGCGTGGCAGCGCTGGGAGCTGGACTGGCGGCCGGCGGCCGGCGCCTACGAGTTGCTGGCCCGGGCCACCGACGTGCACGGCGACACCCAGCCGGAGGTGGCCCGGTTGAACACGCTCGGCTACCTGTTCGACGCGGTCGTCCGGGTGCCGGTGACCGCGGCCTGACAAACGGGCCGGGACCTCGCGGCCCCGGCCCGTTCCCGCACCCGTGCGTCAGGACTTGAAGATGTCCTTGATCTTCTCGCCGGCCTGCTTGACGTGCGAGCTGGCCTGGTCCGCCTTGCCCTCGGCCTCGAGCTGCTCGTCGTCCGTGGCCTTGCCGACACCTTCCTTGACCTTGCCGCCGACTTCCTCGGCCTTGTTGTCAACCTTGTCGTCAAAAGCCATCGCGCACCTCCGGGAGGAGTTGAAGTCCGTCTCGACCCCCCTCATACCCGCCCCCGGCCAAGTCATGCCTCCGCGTCACGCCGACCGGCCCGTCACCCGAAAGGCCGCTTGGAACCCGCATTCCACTGTGATCCGATGCGACGGTGCACCTGCAGCGCCTGACCGTGGAGAACTTCCGCGCCTTCCGCGACACGACGATCGACTTCCCGGCGACCGGCCTGGTGATGCTGGCCGGCCCGAACAGTGTCGGCAAGAGCAGCCTGCTCTCCGCACTCGACGTGGTCGCCGGCCTCGAAACCCCGAACAGCATCCGGCACATGGCCGGCGGCCAGCTCCGGATCCGCGCTCGTTTCGCACTGACCGAGGCCGACCGGGCACTGATAGCGCCCCGAGGCGAGACGCCGCCCGTCGGTCTCGCCGCAAGGATCGCATCGGGCATCGACGACTGGGTCGAGTGGACTTTCAGTAGCGGCCGGGCCGGCCCGGTGCGGGCGATTCAGGTCGCCTCATCCGCCAACAACGGTGAGCTCAAGGCCTCGATCATCGAGCTCAACCGCGCCGGAAAAGTGGATGCGTTCCTGCGGGTCGCCCGCCAGGGAGCGGGGCCCTTGGATGAAATTCTGGCTCAGGCGCCCGCAGGCAGCGACGTCACATATCTGGTGCGGCCACCTTTCCTAGGGCCACTCTCCGGGCTTGCCGAGCTTCTCCTGCACTGGCGTAGGAGTTACTTCCACTTTCCCGCGGCGCGCGGTGGCGCCCCGAGGTCCCAGCCGTTCGAGCTCGCCCACGATCTGGAGCACTCGGGACAGAACCTGGCGGCCGTCCTGCACGATCTGCAGACCAACAGATCGCGTGCCTGGGAACGTCTGCAGGCGCTGGTCGCAACGGTCCTGCCCGAGGTCGGCACGCTGCGTACCTCGGTGGACGACACCGGGCTGGCGGTCACCTTCGAGGACGCCGAGTTCCCCGAGCACCGGCACAACCTGCGGGACCTGGGCACCGGCGTCGAGCAGGTGCTGCTCGCCGCGCTGGTCGGCGAGGCCCAGCCGCAGGCCGGTTTCGTGGCGATCGAGGAACCGGAGACGGCCCTGCACCCGGCCGCGCAGCGAGCCATGCTGGGCATGTTCCGCCGCTGGTCCCAGGACCGGCTGTTCGTCCTGACCACGCACTCGCCGATCTTCCTGGACAGCGGAAACGATCAAAATCTGACCTATTTGGTACGGCGTTCAGCCGGCGCCTCCACGATCACCCGGGCCGATCCCGGGCTGGCCGACGTGCTGGCCGCGCTCGGCGTCCGGACCAGTGACGTGCTGTCGGCGGAGCGGATCCTGCTGGTCGAGGGTCCGAGCGACCGAGACGTCCTGGCGGCCTGGTGGCCCGAGCTGATCGAGGACCCACGCAACGCCGTGATCGTCGGGCAGGGCGGGAGCAACGCCCGGTTCGCCGGAATGCTGGACGAGTGGATCCGGATGGCGGACCGCCTCGACCGGACTGTCCTGTACCTCCGCGACCACGATGAGCTCCCCGACGAAGAGCTGCGAAAGCTGCGGGCCCAGAAGGCCGTTCACGTCCTGGAGCGCCGGGAGATCGAGAACTACCTGCTCGACCCGGCCGCGCTGACGACCTTCTTCGCGGGCCGGGGCGTCGAGGCCGATCCGGCCGAGGTCGCGACCGCCGTGCGGGAGGCAGCGGACGAGCAGAAGCCGAAGGTGATCATCAAGTCGGTGGCCGCGTGCCTGCCCGTGATGCGGCTGGTCGACAACCAGTCCCGGGGCCGGCTCGCCAGGAACGTCGGTTCCGTCGACGAGATGGTCACCGCGGTGATGGCGAACGTGCTCGATCGCGAGCAGATCGAGGCCCGGATCCGGGCCGAGTGGGAGCGGGTCCGGGCCGACATCGAGGCGCGTTGGGAGGCGGACTGGCGGCTGCTGGCGCCCGGCGAGGAGGTTCTGCGGGCGGTGTTCCTGCGTTTCCTCAAGGAGGGCTACGGCAAGACGTCGGCCGCCGGTGAGCTGGCGCGCTGCCTGGCCGAGCCGCCGGCCGAGCTGCGGAAGGTGATCACGCGGTTCCTGGGCGACGTGGGACGCGGTGACCGGCCGGCGTCCTGAGTTATGGTGAGCGCCGACCCGGGGAGTGCCGATGCCGCCGAAGAAGGCCGTGAACACGCCTTCCAAGCGCCCGAGAACGGCCCCTGCAAGAACCGCCAAGATTTTCAAGAGCGAAGCAAAACCGGCGACGCAGAATCCCATTAAAAGCGGCAAAACCACCTCCAGCGACGTCGCCGCGGCGGCCGGGGTGTCGCGGTCGGCGGTGTCGTTCGCGTTCAACAATCCGCAGCGGATCTCGGCCGCCACCCGGGAGCGGATCCTGGCCGCCGCCGAGCAGCTCGGGTACACGCCGAGCACGCTCGGGCGGATGCTGCAGGCCGGGACGACGAACTCGATCGGGGTGCTGCTGCCGCAGCGGCTGGCGCAGATCCTGGACAACCCGTACTACGCGAGATTCCTGATGGGCGCCGGGCAGGTCTGCGACCGGGAGGGCTACACCCTGCTGCTGACCCCGCCGCTGCGGGACTCGGTGCTCAAGGCGATCCCGTACGCCGCGGTGGACGGCTTCGTGGTCTGCGGGCTGGAGATCGACCGGGGCGAGGTGGCCGAGCTGGACCGGCGCGGGATCCCGTTCGTGCTGATCGACTCGGACCGGCACGAGGGCGCCCCGCACGTCGAGGTGGACGACCGGGGCGGGGCCCGGGAGGTGGCCCGCTACCTGCTGGAACTCGGGCACCGGCAGATCGCGGTGCTCTCCATCGACCCGGGTCCGGACGTGGCCACCCGCGGCTACCAGGGGCCGCTCGGGCGGCGCCTGGCCGGGATCGGGGACGCGCTCGCCGACGTCGGGATGACCATGGCCGACGTGACGCTGGCCGAGGTGCCGGCGACCCGCGGCGACGGCTACCGGGCGACGGCCGGGCTGATGGCGGCGCGCCCGACGGCGATCCTGGCGCTCTCCGACGTGCTCGCCTACGGCGCCGTCGACGCGCTGCGCGAGCTCGGCTTCGACGTCCCCGGCGACGTGTCGGTGACCGGCTTCGACGACCTGTCCGAGTCGGCCTGGTTCCGTCCGGGACTGACCACGGTCCGGCAGCCGATCGTGACCAAGGGCCGGATCGCCGCGGACTTCCTCATCTCGGCGATCCGGGGTGAGGACCAGCATCCGCACCAGACACTTGGCACGTCGCTGATTGTGCGCGATTCAGCCACAAAACCGGCGTAGCGGAACGGCTGCAAGAACTTGCAGCAAGAAAGCAGCCGTCCAGCTATGTAACACGTGTTAGTTGCCTGCTAGCGTTCCACGCCATGACTGATCAATTGGTCGCACCGCCCACCGTCGAGGCGCCACCGGCTTCCTGGTGGCGCAATGCGGTCATCTACCAGATCTACCCGCGCAGCTTCGCCGACTCGAACGGCGACGGCATCGGGGATCTGCCGGGCATCACGGCCCGACTGCCGTACCTCAAAGATCTTGGGGTTGATGCGGTCTGGCTCTCCCCGTTCTACGCGTCGCCGCAGGCGGACGCGGGTTACGACGTCTCGGACTACCGGACCGTCGACCCGATCTTCGGCACCGTCGCCGACGCCTCCGAGCTGATCACCGGCGCCCACGCACTCGGCCTGCGGGTGATCGTCGACCTGGTCCCCAACCACTCGTCCGACCAGCACGAGTGGTTCCAGAAGGCGCTCGCCGAGGGCCCCGGCTCGCTGTTCCGCGAGCGCTACCACTTCCGCCCCGGCAAGGGCGAGAGCGGCGAGCTGCCGCCGAACGACTGGCCGTCGATCTTCGGCGGCCCGGCCTGGACCCGGACCACGAACCCGGACGGCACCCCCGGCGACTGGTACCTGCACCTGTTCGCCGCCGAGCAGCCGGACTTCAACTGGGAGCACCCGGCGGTCCGCGACGAGTTCAAGACCATCCTCCGGTTCTGGCTCGACCTGGGCGTCGACGGCTTCCGGATCGACGTGGCACACGGCCTGATCAAGGAGAACGGTCTGCCGGACGTCGGTTCGGACGCCGAATGGCACCTGCTGGGCGTCGGCGAGAGCCCGTGCTTCGACCGGGACGGCGTGCACGAGATCTACCGCGCGTGGCGGCGGATCCTCGACGAGTACCCGGGCGACCGGATCGCGGTCGCCGAGGCGTGGGCGCCGAACCTGGCCCGGGTCTCGCACTACGTCCGCCCGGACGAGCTGCACCAGGCGTTCAACTTCAGCTACCTGGGCACCGCGTGGAACCCGCACGAGCAGCGCCAGATGATCGACGACTCGCTGGCCGCGATGGGCGCGGTCGGGGCGCCGACCACCTGGACGCTCTCCAACCACGACGTGGTCCGGCACACCACCCGGCTGATGCAGACCGGCGAGGGCGAGGTGGCCGGCCGCAAGGCGCTCGCCGTCGACGACGCGGCCGCGCTGCGGCGGGCCCGGGCGGCCAGCGCGCTGATGCTGGCGCTGCCCGGCTCGGCGTACCTGTACCAGGGTGAGGAGCTGGGCCTGCCCGAGGTCCTGGACCTGCCGCCGGAGGCCCGTCAGGACCCGGCGTTCCACCGGGCCGACGGCCAGGACGGGTACCGCGACGGCTGCCGGGTGCCGATCCCGTGGAGCGGGGACGTGGCGCCGTACGGCTTCGGCCCGGCCGGCGGTGGCAGCTGGCTCCCGCAGCCCGCGTCCTGGGCCGGGCTGAGCGTGGCCGCGCAGGCCGGCGTGCCGGACTCGACGCTGGAGCTGTACCGCCGGGCGCTCGCCGTCCGCCGGGACAGCCCGGCCCTGCAGCCGATCGACAACCTGCGCTGGGTGACCGCGCCGGCCGGGGTGCTCGCCTTCGAGCGGGCGGTCGCCGGCGCGCCGGTGTTCCGCTGCACGGTCAACATGAGCGACCGGCCGGTGACCCTGGGCCGCCCCGGCGAGCTGCTGCTCGCCAGCGGGCCGGTCGAGGCCGGACCGGACGAGGTCGTGCTGCCGCCGGACACCACGGTGTGGTGGCAGCTCTGAGCTGAAATCAACCCGGCCACCCTCGGACGGTGCGGGTGGGCGGGGTACGGGCGTGACGCGATCCGGGGGGAACGCGTCACGCCCGTACTTTTTTCTTCCTCAGTTTGCCGCTCGATACGCCGATCTGGCAGGTCACCTGATCTGCAACCAAACGGCGAACGGCGGTGGAGCATGCGACGCACGGAAGGACCGGCCCTGGTGGCCGCGCGTCTCGTGCTCCTGGCCGCGGTCTGGGTCGCGCTCACCGCGCTCCTGGCCGTCGCCGGGCTGTTCGGCGACGCCCCGGCCTGGCTGCTCTGGCCGGCCGCGATCGCGGCGACCGCCACCGCGACGTGGTCCGCCCGGGTCGCCGCCGCGGTGAGCCCGGGCAGCGCCCGGCGGTTCTGGCGGCGGCTGACGGTCGCGACCGCCGTCCTCACCGCCGGCACCGTCAGCCACGCCACGCAGACCGTGCTCGCCGGGCACCTGAGCTCGATGAACATGTTCAGCGCCGGCTGCTACCTGGGGTCGGTGGCGATCGCCGGGTACGCGATGGCCCGGCTCCCCCGCCCCCGGCGCACCTGGCGGGCGAACCTGGCGACCTGCCTGGACATCGCGGTCGTCGGGGTGGCCGCGGCGCTGCTCATCACACACTTCGTGGGCAGTTTCCCGATCGGCGGGGGCGTCCCGCCGGGGGCCGGGCCGGTGATGCCCGGGCTGCACGTCAGCATGATGCTGATCATGCTGGTCACGGCGGTCACCGCGATCCTGGCGGTGATCCGGGTCGGCATCACCGGCGCGGGTCCGGTGCACGGCCCGGCGCTCTGGTTCCTCGCCCCGGCCGGCCTGCTCCCGCCGATCTCCTGGCTGCTCTACCCGGTGTTCCAGGGCTTCCCGCACCTGAGCGTCACGGCGATCGTGCTGGCGCCGCTCGGGCTCATGTTCGCGCTGGCCGCGCACTCGCAGATCCGCTCGGTCGGGCGGCCGGCCCGGCCGAGGAACGCCGGCCGGCTGCGCCGGTGGCGCCGGATCAACGTGGTGCCGTACGCCGCCGTCGCGATCACCGTCGGCATGCTGATCTTCGTCACCCTGCACCTCGGGTACCTGCCGCCCGGGCTGGCCGGGGGCTCGGTCGTGCTGATCACGCTCGTGGTGATCCGCCAGATCGCCGCCCTGTCGGACAACACCGTGCTGCTCGACCAGCTGGAGGAGCGGGCCAACCACGACGACCTGACCGGTCTCCCGAACCGGCGGATGTTCGCCGCCACCCTGCAGGAGCGCACCGAGCCGGGCGCGGTCGCGGTCGGCGACCTGGACGGCTTCGGCACGCTCAACGACCGGCTCGGCGACGAGCGGGGCGACGCGCTGCTGCGGGCGGCCGCGGCCCGGATCGCCGAGACGTTCGGCCCGGACGCGTTCGTCGCCCGGCTGCTCGGCGACGAGTTCGGCATCCTGGTCCCCGGCGACGCGGGGCACCTGGGCGAGCGGCTGGTCCGCGCGTTCCGGCAGCCGCTGCAGGTGGACGGGCACGACCTGCTGGTCACGGTCACCGTCGGGGTGGCGGCCGGGCGCGACGAGGCGGTCCCGGACCTGCTGCGCCGGGCCGAGCTGGCGCTCAAGTCGGCCAAGCGGGCCGGCGCCAACCACTTCCAGGAGCACACCGCCGAGCTCGACGACACCGCGCAGCACGACGCCGACCTGGCCGCGGCGCTGCGCCGGGGGCTGGAGATGGGCGAGTTCCGCCTGGCCTACCAGCCGATCGTGGAGCTGCCCGGCGGCCGGATCACCGGGGTCGAGGCGCTGATCCGATGGTCGCCGCCGGACGGGCCGCCGGTCTCCCCGGTCGAGTTCATCCCGGTCGCCGAGCAGACCGGGATGATCCTCGACCTGGGTCTCTGGGTGATCGAGACGGCCTGCGCCGACGCGGCGCGGTGGCAGTCGCGGTACGGCGCCGGCGCGCCCCGGGTCAACATCAACGTGTCGGCCCGGCAGCTGCTCGACCCGGAGCTGCCGGACCAGGTCGCCTCGATCATGGCGCGGTACCGGCTGGACCCCGACAAGATCACGCTGGAGATCACCGAGACCGCGGTCTTCGGCGGCGGCGCGGCCCTGAGCACCGTCCACGAGCTGCGCGGCCTCGGCGTCGGGGTGGCCCTGGACGACTTCGGCACCGGGCAGTCGTCGCTGACGCTGCTGCGGACCTGCCCGGTCACCACGCTGAAGGTCGACAAGTCGTTCATCGACGAGCTGAACGGCACCGCCGAGCAGGAGGCGATCGCCACCTCGCTGAGCACGATCGCGGCGACGCTCGGGCTGCGCGCGGTGGCCGAGGGCGTCGAGACCTACGAGCAGGCGGTGCGGCTGGAGGCCCTCGGCTACCGGTACGCGCAGGGCTACTACTTCGCCAAGCCGGGCCCGGCGGCCCTGATCGACGCGGCGCTGGAGGAGCGGGCGGCGCTGGAGGTCGAGGTCGTCCAGTAGTAGCCGCTAGAAAAGTGGACGTTCATTCATTATTATCGGCGGCATGCGGAACCAGACGAGCCGCTCGGCGGAACACGTGGCGCTCTTCCGGGCGCTGGAGACGGCCCGCCGGCGGGACCGGGTCGTCGACGACCCGTACGCGAAGAGTTTTTTGACCGGAACCCACCGCCTCGCCGCCGGTCTGGCCCGGGTGCCGGCCCTCGGCCGGCGGATCGAGCGGTACCTGGACCGGCGCTGGCCGGCCGGGCCGCGCGCGTCCGCGGTGGCCCGCACCCGCCTGATCGACGACCTGACGCTGGCCGCGCTGGACCACGGCGCCCGGCAGGTGGTGCTGCTCGGCGCCGGCTTCGACAGCCGGCCCTACCGGCTGCCCGGCATCGGCGCGGCCCGGGTCTTCGAGGTCGATCACCCGGCCACCCAGGCCACCAAGAAGCGGCTGCTGCATCCGTCGCGACGCGAGCACGTGCGCTTCGTCCCGGTCGATCTGATCACCGGTGATCTCGCGGCGGCGCTGCGGGCGGCCGGCTTCGCGCCGCTGGAGCCGACCGTGGTCGTCTGGGAGGGCGTGACGAACTATCTGACCGCGGCGGCGGTCGACGCGACGATGCGGCTGGTCGCGGACAGCACGGCGAGCGGCAGCGAGCTGATCTTCACCTACGTCGATCGGGCCGCCCTGACCGGTGACGTCCCCGGCGTCGCCGAGTGGCACGCGGTGGTGCGCGCCGGCGGCGAGCCCTGGACGTTCGGGTTCGACCCGGCCGAGCTGCCGGGGTACGTCGCCGCCCGCGGCATGCGGCTGGCCCTGGACCGGTCCGCCCGCGACGCCGCCCGGGAGTACCTGGCGCCGCTGGGCCGGCACGAGCCGGCGGCCGAGTTCTACCGGATCGCCAAGGCGGAGATCCTCTGATGCCGAAGGTCAGCGACGAGCACCTGGCCGCGCGCCGCCGGCAGATCCTCGAGGCGGCGGCCCGGTGCTTCGCCCGCGACGGCTTTCACCGGACGTCCATGCAGGACATCGTCCGCGAGTCCGGGATCAGCGCCGGGCTGGTCTACCGGTACTTCACCGGCAAGGACGACATGATCACGGCGATCGTCACCGACTGGCACGAGCAGCGCGCCGCCCGCCTGGCCCCGGACCCGGCGACCGCCTATCTGGACCTGCTCCGCTCGGTCGGCGATCCGGCCGCCCGCGACGACGCCCGCCTGGGGGTCCAGGTGTGGGCCGAGGCGCTCCGCTCCCCCGAGATCCTCGCCCTGGTCAAGGCCGGTGTGGACGGCCCCCGCGCGGCCGCCGCCGGAGCGCTGGGCGGCGACGACGCGCTGGCCCGCGTGCTGATCGCGATCTATCAGGGCCTGGTCCTGCAGACCGCCTGGGACGAGCCGGTCGACCACGAGGCGTTCGCCCGCGCCGTCGAGTCCCTGGTCGCCCGGGCCGGGGAAGGCCCGGGGCCGGCCCGGGGGTGACCAGTGGTGTTCACCGGCTCGCCGGGGCGGGCGGGTCGGCCACTCTTCGTACCGAGAAGCGGATCACGAAGGGAACCACCATGACGATCACCCCCTCCCGGCGCACGGTTCTGCAGGGCGGCCTCGCGGCCGGCGTCGCCGTCGCCACCACCGCCACGTTCGCCGGCGCGCTGGGCGCCACCCCGGCGAGCGCGGCCACCGCCACCGCCACCACCGCCGGCGCCTCCGACAAGATCAAGCCGTTCCGGCTCTCGATCCCGGCCAGCCGGCTCACCGAGCTGCGCCACCGGGTCGGCTCGACCCGCTGGCCCAGCCGGGAGCTGGTCACCGACCGCTCGCAGGGCGTGCAGCTGGCCACCGCCCAGGCGGTCGCCAAGTACTGGGCGACCCGCTACGACTGGCGCCGTTTCGAGGCGAAGCTGAACGCGCTGCCGCAGTTCACCACCGAGATCGACGGGCTGGACATCCACTTCGTGCACGTCCGGTCGCCGCACCGGGACGCGCTGCCGCTGCTGGTCACGCACGGCTGGCCGGGCTCGATCGTGGAGTTCCTGGACGCGGCCGGCCCGCTCACCGACCCGACCCGGTTCGGCGGCTCCGCGAAGGACGCGTTCCACCTGGTCATCCCGTCGATCCCGGGTTACGGCCTGACCCAGCAGCCGACCGAGACCGGCTGGGGCGCGGCGAAGATCGCCGGGGTCTGGGCGACTCTGATGCAGCGTCTCGGCTACACCAGGTACGTGGCCCAGGGCGGCGACGTCGGCGCGGCGGTCACCGACACGCTGGCCCGGCTGGCGCCCGCGGGCCTGGCCGGCATCCACATGAACCTGCTGCTCCCGGCGCTCGGCGGCGCCCCGGTGCCGACCGGCACCGCCGAGGAGCAGGCCGCGAAGGCCGCGCTCACCGCGTTCCAGGCGACCGGCAGCGCGTACATCTCGGAGCAGTCGACCCGGCCGGAGACGATCGGGTACGCGCTGTCCGACTCGCCGGTCGCCCTCGCGGCGTGGATGCTCGACCACGACACGGACAGCTACACCAAGATCTCCCAGGCGTTCCTGGGTGGCGCGGCCGCCGGCAACCTGACCCGCGACCACGTGCTGGACAACATCTCGCTCTACTGGCTGACCAACACCGGGGTGTCGGCGACCCGGATCTACTGGGAGAGCGCGCAGCCGGCGACCGGTGGCGGCGCGACGCCGGCGATCACCGTGCCGGTCGGGTTCAGCGCGTTCCCGGGTGAGCTGTTCCAGGCGCCGCGCAGCTGGGTCGAGGCGTACTACCCGACGCTGAGCTACTACAACAAGCCGGCCAAGGGCGGGCACTTCGCCGCCTGGGAGGAGCCGGAGCTGTTCACCAGCGAGCTGCGCGCGGCGTTCCGGGCCGTCCGCTGACCCGGCCACGACAAAAACCGATAAAAACCTGAAAGACCGATTATTCGGTACGGGACGTGTTGTAGGCCGCGAACGATCGCCGGTCGCCCCGCCACGCCGAGCGCGGGGCGACCGCGTCCAACTCGGCCAGGTCCCCGGTGGACAGCACCACGTCGGCCGCGGCCAGGTTGGCCAGCACCCGGGCCGGATTCCGGCTGCCCGGGATCGGGACGACGTCCCCGCCCTGGGCCAGCAGCCACGCGAGGGCCAGCTGACCGGTGCTGACGCCGTACGCCAATGCCTTGGTCTTCAATGCCGAGACCAGCGCGAGGTTGGCAGCCAGCGCGGCCCCGGCGAACCGGGGGTCCGCGGCGCGGAAGTCGCCGGGGCCGAAGGGCCCCGCGGGCAGCGCGCCGGTCAGCAGACCGCGACCGAGCGGGCTGTAGGCGACGATCCCGGCGCCGCCCGCCCGCGCCGCCGGGACGATGTCGTCCTCGGGCTCGCGCCAGGCCAGCGACCACTCGGTCTGCACGGCCGCGATCGGGTGCACGGCCCGGGCCGCCGCGAAGTCGTCCGGGCTCACCTCGGACAGTCCGAGATGGCGCACCGTGCCGTCCGCGACGAGCTCGACCATCGCGCCGACGGTGTCCGCGATCGGCACCGCCGGATCGGGCCGGTGCAGGTAGTAGACGTCGAGCACGTCGGTGCCGAGCCGGCGCAGGGACGCCTCGCAGTAGGACCGCACGCGATCCGGGTGCGCGTCGAGCCGGGTCCCGTCCGGCCCGCGGACGATGCCGAACTTGGTGGCCAGCACGACCTCGTCCCGCCGGCCCGCGATCGCCCGGCCGACGAGCTGCTCGTTGTGGCCGGCGCCGTAGCTCATCGCGGTGTCCAGCAGAGTCACCCCGCGATCCAGCGCCGCCCGTATCGTGAGGATCGACCGGTCGTCGTCGGCCGGGCCGTAGGCCTGGGAGAACCCCATGCAGCCGAGCCCGACCCGGGCCATCTGTGTGGCGAACATGGAGCCAGCCTGGTCCCGCCGGATTGATATGTCCAAGACACGTTCCCGATGGCATTCATCGTGCGGCACGATGAACGGGTGGAGCTCCGACAACTCAGCTACGTGGAGGCGGTCGCCCGCTACGGCGGATTCACCCGCGCCGCCGAGCGCCTGCACGTCGCCCAGTCGGCGGTCTCCGCGCAGATCCGGGCGCTGGAGGCGGAGCTCGGCGTCGCGCTGTTCGCCCGCACCACGCGCCGGGTGGCGCTGACCCCGGCCGGCGAGATGTTCGTGGCGCGGGCCCGCCGGATCCTCGCCGAGCTCGACGGCGCGCGCCTGGAGATGGGCGAGATCACCGCGGTGGTCACCGGCCGGGTGACGGTCGGCGCGACCACCGTGCTCGGCCCGTTCGACCTGCCCGGCGCGCTGGCCCGCTTCCACGACCGGTTCCCCGGCATCGCGCTGCGGCTGCGGTCCGGCCTGGTCACCGGGCTGCTCGGGGCGCTCGACAACGGCGAGGTGGACCTGGTCGTCGGCCCGGTCCACGCCGACCTGCCGGCCCGTTTCGAGGCCCTCCCGCTCGCCGACGAGCAGCTGGTCCTGGCGCTGCCGCCGGGCCATCCGCTCGGCGGGGCCGGCCGGATCACCCTCGGCGAGCTGCGCGACGAGCCGTTCGTCTGCCTCGGCGCGGGCAGCGGGCTGCGGTGGATCCTGGACCAGGCGGCCCGGACCGCCGGCTTCACCGCGAAGGTGCAGTTCGAGACGCACAGCCCGCAGAGCATCCGGGAATTGGTCGCCGCGGGCCTCGGCGTCGCATTGCTGGCCCGGTCGGTCGCCGAGAAAGATCAAGGGCCGGCGATTACGGTACGGAATCTGCACGCGCCCCCACCCCACCCGCCGATCGGCGTCATCCACCATCGCGACCGCCCGCTGACTCCGGCGGTCCAGGCCTGCCGCCACGTCCTCGTCGAGCAGGCCGCCCCGCGGAATCCCGAGCGGACTCCCGCGGCCGCATTGCCGTCGCCGGAATGAATCGGGGAATGCGGCGGTTCTTTTACGCCGCCCGATGCCCCGGCACAAGCGCGACACCTGTGAACTCGCTGAAAAGCTGACGCCTTTGCCCGGTTTCCGGCGACCCGGGCGACGGCGCTGATCCGCATACCGGGCCGCTCCTCCGAACTGTCCGGTAGGGAACACGCTCCGTGATGCGGACCGCTTCGCACGCAGGCAAAAGTCTCCCCCTTTACCCAACTTTCCGCTCGTTAAACCTGCAGCTCAGAGGGGTACTGCGAGATGCGATCTGCGATATGCAGATTGCCTGACCCGGCGTTAGTCTGGTTACACGCGAGAGGGAAACCCGACCACCAGTCACGGAGAGTAGTGGGATGTCGAGATGAGCGCAGGGGAGCGACGGGAGTCGGCACTGAAGCGCAAGCGCCTGGTCCGGCGGCTCAATGAAATTCGGCGGCAGACTTCCTACACCCAGGCCGACGTCGCCAAGGAAATGCACTGGTCGCAGTCCAAGGTGCACCGCATCGAGACCGGCGAGAACAGCATTTCCTTCAACGACCTGAACGCCCTCATGGGCCTTTACGGACTGGCCGACAGCGACGTCTTCGAGGAATTGGCGAAGATGGCCGAGGTGGCCCGCCGCCGGAGCCTCCCGCAGATCAGCGACATCCATTCGAAGGACTTCCGGGCGTTCCTGGAGAGCGAGATCACCGCCGACACCGAGCGGGAATTCGAGAACGTTTTCGTCCCGGGTCTCCTGCAGACCTCCGAATACGCCGGAGCGGTCATGCGCACGCTCCTGGAAATCGATTCCGCCACCGGCGACGAGAAGGCCGCGCGGACCGATCGGGCGCGGCGCATCATCGAAGTGCGGGAATGGCGTCAGCAGGTCTTCGCGGAGGGCGGCATGACGCTCGCGTCGTTCGTGCTCGACGAGGCGGTGATCCGCCGGGTGGTCGGCGCCGAGTCCGGCGACACCTCGGTGATGCGCGGTCAGCTGGAGCACCTGAAGACGATGAGCCGGCACGAGCGGGTCGACCTGCGGGTGCTGCCGTTCGCCGCGGGCGCGCACGTCGCGCTCTCCGGGCCGTTCGTGATGCTGGGCTTCAAGGACCCGGAGGACCTGCCGCAGCTCTATCTGGAGAACGCCGCCGGCGAGTCGCTGACCACGCAGGACGAGGCCCACCTCACGCGGTTCACGGCGAACTTCGAGGCGATCCAGGCCCGCTCGGTGCGCGGCGACGAACTGGACGCACTGCTGGACCACGCGATCGACGCGATCCGGTAACCCGGCTTCGCACCTGCGGAAACATCACGCGCGGACAGGGGAGGAGGCGCTGATGATCCACCTGGGGATCGACCCGGGCGCCTGGGGCGCCCGGTCCGCCGAGGAGCCGGCGTGAGCGAGACGGATCGGGATCTGCCCTTCCGGACCGCAGCGCCGGAGGTCGAGGAGACGAAGCCCCGGGCGGGCTTCGTCGGCTTTTGGGGCCTGGTCCGGGAGATCCTGACCGACGCCCGGATGTTCCTGCGCGCCGTCGTGCTCCTGGTCGCGAGCGCCGCCGTCCTGATCGCCCTGACCCGCTTCCTGGCGGTGCTGCCCTGGACGGCGCCGGTCTTCGCCGCGTCCACGCTGCTCACCCTGCTGGTGGCCACGGCCAAGCGGATCGTGCGGCGGAAGCGGCGGATCAGATCCGGTGGCGACGGGCATTAACGCGCTGATCCCACCGGGAAAGAATGGGTTCACAAGCGAGGCCGCCGATGACACTCACCAATAACGCAATGACGGCGAGGGCAATTGCCCTCGCCGTTGTCGTCTGGAAAAGAGTGGTGCCGAGGCCCCGGCCGAGCACGATCGCGACCACCCCGGTACAACCGGCGTAGAAGACCAACCGAACGGTGGATGCGGGATCAGTCGGCGGTTGATCCTGCTCATGCGCTTGCTGCTCTTGAACGGACGTAGGTCCGTCGGAAGAACCAGTTCGCACCAGCCACCTCGTCACGCCCGGGCCGCCCTTGCCGCCCACCGTCTGCTGCCTGGATCCTACAAGAGACACCAGGCCGGAAATGGAATCATGAACCTGCGCGGTAATCCGATCAGGGATGCATATTCCTTACAGTTCCGCAGTCCAAACCAGACTAGCTCTTGCATCGAAAGGAATCTACACTCTGGGCTGCCGGATCCCTGTCCGACCGGGACGATCTCGCACCCGGGGTGACGGATCCACGAGACCGCACGGACGGCTGAGCGGTGCGCGCACGCGCCGGCGGCCGGCCGACCTACCTGGGAGGCACGTTGAGCGACACGCCGCCGGCACAGCCTGTTTGGCGCAAGAGCTCTCGCTGCGGGCACGGCAACTGCGTCGAGGTCGCCGTCACCGGCGACACCGTGCTGATCCGGGACAGCAAGGACCCGTCCGGCGGTGTCGTCGAGTGCGATGCCGTTCAGTGGGGTCACTTCCTCTCCGCGGTCCGGGCCGGCGCCTTCGGCGCGTAGTACGGCCGCATACCCACGAACGGTTCGAAAGTCTCGCCGCAACGGGTGAGTGAAACACAGCGCCCCGCCGACCCGGGACGGGCCGACGGGGTGCGACAGTGTGGACGGACTCAGCGGACGGTCGGGGGACGCTGGGCTCGACGCCGCCGGATACGACGGCGGCGCATCCGCGCCAGGAGAACCGCGACCCTCGCCACGGCGCCGCACAGGGCGGCCACGAACTTGAGGACCGTCGTGGCGACCTCCAGGAGATACACGATCTCCGGGAGTCGCTCCGAGGTCATGAGGTACGAGATGATCAGCTGGAGCACCGGGGGCCCATCCTCTCCGCAACCTGCCACGTTTCCCCTGTTCACCGGGGCTATGACGAGAAGCCTGCGGAAGGCCGGACCGTCCCTTCCAGAGGTTGGTCAGCGGACAAGTCCAGGGACGGCGACCGCTGTCCGGCGGACGTCCCGGGGCCGTCCGTGGACGTCCCGGGCCGGTCGTCCGGCCGTCCCGGACCGCTGTCCGGGACATGTCCGGGACAGCGCGTGAGCGGGCAGCGCGACTGGGCCGAGTGGGACGCCGAGCTGCTCCGGCAGCTCCGCGCCGTGCGGACGGTCGCCGATCTGGCCGCCGTGCTGAAGTGGTACGTCGGGGTGCGGGGACGCGCCGTCCGGACGATCGCCAAGGTCGCGGGCGCGAACGGGCTGTCGCGGAGCTCGATCAGCGTGTTCCTGGCCGGCCGCCGGGCGATCCCGCACGCGCTGCTGAAACCGCTGGCCGCCGGCTGCGGCTTCGACACCGAGGCGGCCTTCGTGGCGCTCGGCGAGGCCTGGAGCCGGATCTCGCGTGACGACCCCGCGCCGCCGCCCGGCCGGACCCCACCGGTGGAGCAGCCGGCCGAGGTGGAGTCCGACCGCGACCGTCATCTCGCGACGCTGGAGACGATGGCCGAGGTGGCCGGCCGGATGAACGACGAGAGCACGTTCGGGTTCGCCCAGGCGATCTACGAGCGTGTCCTGGACATGCGCCGGGTCCTGCTCGGTGACCGGCACCCGGACACCCTGACGGCCCGGCACAATCTGGGCGCCGTCCTGGGACAGCTCGACGACCTGGACGCCGCCTGCGTCGTCCTGGACATCGCCTACCGGACCCGGCGGGACACGCTCGGCCCGGCCGACCCGGCCACGCTGGCCTCGATGGAGGCGCTGGCGGCGGCCCGCGCGAACGTCGGCGAACGGCACACCGCCCGCAAGCTGCTCGAGGAGAGCCTCGTCTACCGGCGGGAGAACCTGGAGGCGGTGGCCGGCACCGACGACGAGCGGCCGGCGCTGCTGGAGCGGTACCGGGCCACCGCCGCGAACCTGGTGGCCCAGGTGGAGAAGCTCGACGGCCCCGAGACGGCCGCCGAGCTCCGCAGGACGTTGTGACTCAGGCGCGGCGGTAGGCGGTGAAGTCGACCGCGCGGCGCAGCGCGAAACCGAGCGACTCGTAGAGGCGGATCGCGGTCGTGTTGGCCGCGCCGGTGTGCAGGAACGGGGTCTCGCCCCGCGCCCGGATCCCGGCCGCCACCGCCCGGACCAGCCGGGTCGCCAGGCCGCGGCCGCGGTACGCCGCGTCGGTGCAGACCGCGCTGATCTCGGTCCAGCCGGGCGGGCGCAGCCGCTCCCCCGCCATCGCGATCAGCCGCCCGTCCTCGCGGACGCCGAGGTAGGTGCCGAGCTCGACGGTCCGCCGCAGGTACGGCCCGGGCTGGGTGCGCGCGATCAGGTCGAGGATCTCCGGGACGTCGGCCGCGGTCAGCACGACCAGCGACGGGTCCGGCTCGGCGCGCAGCGACACGTCGACGAGCTGCACGCCGGCGATGCTGCGCTCCACCGCCCAGCCGGGCCCGGGCCGCTCCCCCAGGCCGGCGAGCAGCACCGGCTCGCCGGGCGGGACGAACGCGTCCAGGTCCCGCCAGGCGCGTGGATCCGCCGGGTCGCCGAGCGCGTGGAACGGCGCCACGTCGCTGTGGTAGCGCGCCGCCAGCCCGCTGACCTGGGCGAACCTGGCGTGCTCGCCGTGCAGGGCGAGCCACGCCGGATTGTCCAGCACCCGATCGGCGGCGACCGAGGTGGTCACTTGGCCTCCTTCGGCAGGCCCGGCGGGTTGATCTCGGAGGCGGTGACCGCCTCGTTGGTCAGGTTCCAGCGCTGCAGGATCTTCTGGTAGTCACCGGTGGCGATCAGCTTGTCGACCGCTCCACCGAGCGCCTTGACCAGGCCGTCGTCCTTCTTGGTGGTCAGCGCGATCTTGCCTTGCAGGCTGGCGCCGGCGCCCGAGTAGGTGCCGATGATCTCGAACTTGGGGTCGATCGCGACCTGGTACGCCACGCTCGGGTTCGGGCCGAGGTAGAGGTCGATCTGGCCGGAGCCGAGCGCCAGGTAGGTGGCCTGGTTGGTCTGGTAGTACTTGATGTCGACCGGCTTCAGGCCCTGCTTCTCGGCCTCCTTGCTCCACTCCACCAGGATCTTCTCCTGGTTGGTGCCGGAGCTGACCGCGACCTTCCGACCGGCCACGTCGGCCGGGCCGGTGATCTTCCAGCCGCTGCCCTGCTTCGCCACGAAGGCCAGGTTGTCGAGGCGGTAGGTGGCGAAGTCGTACTTCTCCTTGCGCTCCTCGGTGACCGTGATGTTGGAGATGCCGACGTTGTACTTCGCGCTGTCCAGGCCGATGAACAGGTTCTCCCACGAGGTGTTGTCGACGACCGGCTCCAGGCCGAGCAGCCCGGCGACCGCGTACCCGAGGTCCGGCTCGTTGCCGATCAGCGTCGTGTTGTCGGTCGCGGTGAACGCGAGCGGCGGGAAGCCGGAGCCGGCCGCGCCGACCCCGATGGTCAGCTTGCCGGTGGCCCGGATGTCCGCGGGGACCAGCGCCGCGAGGGCGTCGTCCGTCGCCGGGACGATCCGGTTCTGGTCCGGGCCGAGGTTCAGCGCCGCGGCGGCCGAGGCCGATGGGCCGGCGGCGGCCGCCGCCGGCTTCTCCTCCGGCGCGGCGCAGGCGGTCAGGCTCAGCGCCGCGGCCGCGACAAGGACAAATGCCAATTTGGTACGCACGGAGCACTCCTGTTTTCTAGGTGAGAACTGCGGAGAGGAAAGCCTTGGTCCGCCCGTGCCGGGGATGGTCGAGCACCTGGCCGGGCGGTCCCTGCTCGACGATCCGGCCCTCGTCCATGAAGATCACCGTGTCGGCGGCTTCCCGGGCGAACCCGATCTCGTGCGTCACCACGATCATCGTGGTGCCGGCCGCGGCCAGGTCCCGCAGCACGTCCAGGACCTCGCCGACGAGTTCCGGGTCGAGGGCGGACGTGGGCTCGTCGAACAGGATCAGCCGGGGTTCCAGGGCCAGGGCGCGCGCGATCGCGACCCGCTGCTGCTGGCCGCCGGACAACTGGCGCGGGTAGACGTCGGCCTTGTCCGCGAGCCCGACCCGGTCGAGCAGGGCGTGGGCTCGTTCGTACGTCGCAAGCTTGTTTTTCCTCAAGGCGGAGATCGGCGCCTCGGCAACGTTTTCCAGGGCGGTGAGGTGCGGGAAGAGATTGAAGTTCTGGAAGACGAAGCCGATCCTGGCGCGCTGCTTGAGGATCTGGCGCTCGCTGAGCTCGTGCAGCCTGTTGCCGGCCTGGCGGTAGCCGATCAGCTCGCCGTCGACCCGGACCCGGCCGCGGTCCACCTTCTCCAGGTGGTTGATGCTGCGCAGCAGCGTGGACTTGCCGGAGCCGGACGGGCCGAGGATCACGGTGACCGTGCCCGGCCGCACGGTGAGGTCGATGCCGCGCAGCACTTCGAGGGTGCCGAAGGACTTGTGCACGCCGGTCAGCTCGATCATCTGCGGATCGCCGCCCTCAGTCGCTGGAACGGGGTCGGTGGCAGGGTGCGCAGCGCGCCCCGGGCGAAGTAGCGCTCCACGTAGTACTGCAGGACGCTGAGCAGGGCGGTGAGGATGACGTACCAGACGGTGGCGACCAGCAGCAGCGGCACCACCCGCCCGTTCCGGCCGTAGATCACCTGGACCTGGTAGAACAGCTCACCGATCGCCAGCACGTACACGATGGACGTGCTCTTGAGCAGGTTGACCAGCAGGTTCGCGGCGTTCGGCAGGATCGCCCGCATCGCCTGCGGCAGCACGATCCGGACGAACTGCCGGTGCCGGGGCAGGCCCAGCGCGGCCGCCGCCTCGTGCTGGCCCTGGTCGACGCTGAGCAGGCCGGAGCGGATGATCTCGCCGGCGAACGCGGCCTCGTGCAGCGCCAGCCCGAGCAGCGCCGCGCCGAACGAGCTGACCAGGCCGGCCGTGCTGAACGACCAGCCGGGCCCGAACGGGATGCCGATCTGCAGCTTGTCGTAGAGGTAGCCGAGGTTGGCCCAGAACAGCAGCTGCACGATCAGCGGCACGGACCGGAACACCCAGATGTAGGTCCAGCTCACCGCCGCGAGGACCGGATTGTGGGAGAGCCGCATCGCGGCGAGCGGGATGCCGCCGAGGAAGCCGAGCACCGCGCCGGCCAGGGTCAGCTCGACGGTCAGCAGCAGGGCCCCCAGCACCGACTTCTCGAAGAAGTAGCCGGTGAAGGTGGACCAGTCCCAACCGGGGTTGGTGGCCAGGCCGTGGGCGAATTGGGCGAGCAGGATCAGCACCAGGGCGGTGCCGGCCCAGCGCCAGGGATGACGGGCGGGGACCACGACCTCGTCGCCGGCCGTGGCCGGGCCGGCCTCTCGTGGTGGAGATAGGACGCTCACGCCGATCACGGTAGGGACGTTCCCGGATCGCCCACAAGTCCTATCGGTCTAATATGTTTTACGAGAAGGTTGCGAGGTGTTGCGGTATTGCCTCTAACCCCATGGGTACGATAGGAATAGCAGGCATTCCCGCGCACCTCTGCCTGGAGCTTCCTGTGACCACCTTGCTTGCCCCCGCTCCGGCGCCGGAGCGCGCCGCGAAGACGGCAGCGGCGCTCGCGCCCGGCGGCGGCCTGCGCCGCCGGGTCGCCCTCCGGCTGCTCGCGTTACTGGTCCTCTACGTCCTCTGGGAGATCACCGCCCGGACCCTGAACAATCCGACGTTCATCCCGGGTCCCGGCGCGGTCTGGCACCAGCTGATCGTCACCTCGACCGTGCACGACGGCGTCCGCGGCTACAGCGGCCACCTGCTCATCGAGCACCTGGGCGTCAGCCTGCGGCGGATCCTGATCGGCTCGGCCATCGGCGTGGCCGGCGGCCTGCTGATCGGCGTGCTGCTCGGCACGGTCGGCTGGCTGCGCGTGGTCGCCGAGCCGGTGGTCACGTTCGTCCGGGCGCTGCCCCCGCTGGCGTACTTCAGCCTGTTCATCATCTGGTTCGGCATCGACGAGACCCCGAAGCTGTGGCTGCTCTCCATCGCCGCGCTGCCGCCGGTCGCGGTCGCCACCGCGGCCGCCGTGCACAACGCGCCGTCCGGGCTGGTCGAGGCGGCCCGCGCGCTCGGCGCGAGCCGGTGGCAGTCGATCCGGGACGTGGTGCTGCCCAGCGCGCTGCCGGAGATCTTCACCGGGATCCGGCTGGCGGTCGGCGTGGCGTACTCGTCGGTGGTCGCCGCCGAGACGATCAACGGCGTGCCCGGCATCGGCGGCATGGTCCGCGACGCCCAGCGCTACTCGCAGACCGACGTGGTCGTGCTCGGACTCTTCGCCATCGGGCTGTCCGGCCTGCTCATCGACGCCCTGTTGCGGATCGCCGAGGAACGGCTGATTCCGTGGCGGGGCATTAGTTAAGGATTTTTCCCCATGAAAAAGGTTGTTGCGCTTTTGTCGGTTCTGTTCCTCGCGGCCTGCGGCAACGGTGCCGCCAGCGGGGGCGGCGACGCTTCCAAGAAGTCGATCCGGATCGCCTACCAGGCGTTCCCCAGCGGCGACCTGATCGTCAAGAATCAGGGGCTGCTGGAGAAGGCGCTCCCGGACTACCAGATCACCTGGACCAAGTTCGACTCCGGCGCGTCGATCAACACGGCCTTTGTCGCGAAAAGTCTGGACATCGCGGCGATCGGGTCGTCGCCGGTCGCGCGTGGACTCTCGGCGCCGCTGAACATTCCGTACCAGGTGGCCTTCGTCCTTGATGTCGCCGGGGACAACGAGGCACTGGTCGCCCGCAACGGCAGCGGCGTCACCGACGTCGCCTCGCTCAAGGGCAAGAAGGTCGGCACCCCGTTCGCCTCGACCGCGCACTACAGCCTGCTCGCCGCGCTGAACCAGGCCGGCCTCAAGGAGACCGACCTGACCATCGTCGACCTGGAGCCGCAGGACATCCAGGCCGCGTGGACCCGGGGTGACCTGGACGCGGCGTACACCTGGCTGCCCTCGCTCGACGAGCTGAAGAAGACCGGCAAGGTGCTGATCAGCAGCAAGCAGCTGGCCACCGCCGGCAAGCCGACGCTGGACCTGGGCGTGGTCTCCACCGCGTTCGCCGGCGCGCACCCGGAGGCGGTCGACGCCTGGCGCAAGGTCGAGGCGCAGGCCCTGGACCTGATCGCCAACGACCCGGCGGCCGCGTCCAAGGCGGTCGGCGCCGAGCTCAACCTCTCCGCCGACGACGCGCTCAACCAGCTCAAGCAGGGCGTCTTCCTGAAGCCGGCGGACCTCTCCTCGGCCGAGTGGCTGGGCACCGAGAACAACGTCGGCAAGCTGGCCGACAACCTGGTCAGCGCGGCCGAGTTCCTCAAGTCCCAGCAGAAGATCGACGCGGTGCCGACCCTGGACACCGTCAAGAAGTCGATCTACGTGACGGGGTTGCCCAGTGTCCTCGGCTGACGCCGTCGTCCTGGACGCGGTGACGCACGCCTACGGGGACGTCACCGCGGTCGGGCCGGTCGACCTGACCGTGCCGGCCGGCGAGTTCCTGGTCCTGGTCGGCGCGTCCGGCTGCGGCAAGAGCACGCTGCTGCGGCTGATCGCCGGGTTCGAGCAGCCCACCGCCGGGACCGTGCGCACGGCCGGCGCCGCACCGGTGCCCGGTCGCGGGGCCGGGCTGGTCTTCCAGCAGCCGCGGCTGTTCCCGTGGAAGACGGTCGGCGGGAACGTCGCGCTCGCCCTGCGCTACGCCGGCCTGGACCCGGCGCCGTCCCGCGTCGACGAACTGCTGGCCCGGGTCGGCCTGCACGACGTCGCGTCCCGCCGGACCTGGCAGATCTCCGGCGGTCAGCAGCAGCGGGTGGCGATCGCCCGCGCCCTCGCCGTCGAGAACCCGTTGCTGCTGCTGGACGAGCCGTTCGCGGCGCTGGACGCGCTGACCCGGGAGCGGCTGCAGGCCGACCTGCGGCAGGTCAGCGCGGACTCCGGGCGCACCTGCGTGTTCGTCACGCACAGCGTCGACGAGGCGGTGTTCCTGGGCAGCCGGGTGGTGGTGCTGACGCCGCGGCCCGGGCAGATCGCGCTGGACCTGCCGATCGGGCTGCCCCGCACCGGCGTCGCCGCGGACGAGCTGCGCGGCTCCCCCGAGTTCGCCGCCCTGCGCACCGAGGTCGGCCACGCGATCCGCGACCGCGCCACGGTCTGACCCCACCCAGCCGCCCGCACGCGGGTCGCGCGATCCCGGCCGGGCTCGGCCGGCCACGCGGCTCGCGGACCCGGCTGGCACTCACGGCTGCTCCGGAGCAGCAAAAACAGCCGTGAGTGCCAGCCGGGACGGTGCGGGCGCGGGTGTGGGGCGGGACGGGCACCCGGCGGCGCAGGTTCTGGCACACTCGGCGGATGACTGAGCCTTCGGTGAGCATCGATGAGTTGCTGCGGGGCAAGGCGGCCATGGCGCCGTTCATCCGGCGGTGGGGGCTGCCGTTGAACCCGGAGGACGCCGACCTGATCGTGTGGGCGGTGCTGCACTACGCCCGTACCGGAGAAAATGATCTTTCTGGCATCGCGGCCGGCGCCGAGAAACACATCGACGACTACGAGGCGGACGCCGCGCGCATGCGGGAAGCCATGCGCGCCGCGTCCGACCGTCGCGACGACAAGCCCTAGCCGGCCCACTCCTTGGCGAGGAGTTCGAAGGAGCGGACCCGGTCCGCGTGCCGGTGGGTGATCGTGGTGACCAGCAGCTCGTCGGCCCCGGTGACCCGGCGCAACGTCTCCAGCCTGGCCGCCACCGTCGACGGCGACCCGACGAACTGGGTGTCCACCCGGTCGGCGACCAGCGCCCGGTCGTGGTCGGTCCACGCGGCGGCGGCCGCCTCCGCCTCGCTGGGGAACGGGACCGCGCCGAGCCCGGTCCGGATGCTGCGCACCCAGTGGGCATAGGGCGCGGCCAGCCGCCGGGCGGTCGCGTCGTCCTCGGCGACCACCACGTCGGCGGACACCATCAGGTGCGGCTTCGCCAGGTTCGCCGACGGCACGAACGACTCCTGGTAGGCAGCCGCCGCTTCGAGGACCTTGGCCGGCGCCACGTGGTAGTTCGCGGCGAACGGCAGACCGCGCGCCCCGGCCGTCCGGGCGCTCTCCCCGCCGCTGCTGCCGAGCAGCCAGATCTCCAGGTCAGCGCCGGCCCCGGGCACCGCGGTGACCGCATTGCCCTTGCCGTCGGCATAGGGCCCGGCGAGCAGACCGGAGATCTGGTCGAGGATCTCGTCGAGCCCGAGCGGCTCGGCCCCCGGCTGCGCCAGCAGGCTGCTCGCCAGCGCGGTCCGGTCGGACGCGAAGATCGGCGCCCAGGAGAACGGTTTCGGGATGAGCAGCCCGTCCACGACGCGCTCCTCGGCGACCACCGGCTCGCTCTGCAAGCGCAGGGCTTCCTTCTTCGCCTGCCCGGAGCGCCCCAGCCCCAGGTCGAACCGCCCCGGATACAGCGCGTCCAGCAGCCCGAACTGCTCCACGATCGACAGCGCGGTCTGGTGCCCGGTCTGCACCGCCCCGGACCCGAGCCGGATCCGCGAGGTCACCGCCGCGATCTGCCCGAGCAGCAGCGCCGGCTGGGCCGACGCGACACCGGGCGTGAAGTGGTGCTCGGCCACCCAGTAGCGGTGGTAGCCGAACTGCTCGGCACTGCGCGCCAGGTCGAGGGTGCGCCGCAGCGCGTCGCCGACGTCGCCGCCGGAGACCAGCGGGGCCAGGTCGAGAATCGAGAGGGGTACGGACATCGGCTCTACCGCCCTTCCGGCTGGCGCAGTCCCAGGTTCCCGCGCAGCGTCGTCGACTCGTACTCGGTCCGGAACACGCCCCGCTCCTGCAGCAGCGGCACCACCTGGTCGACGAAGTCGTCGAGCCCGCCCGGCGTCAGGTGCGAGACCAGGATGAACCCGTCGCAGGCGTCGGTCTGCACGTACTCGTCGAGCAGGGCGGCCACCCGCGCCGGCGTGCCGATGAAGTTCTGCCGGCCGGTCACCTCGATGACCAGGTCCCGGATCGACAGCTTCTTCGCCTCGGCGAGCGCGCGCCACTCGGTCGCGGTCTTCAGCCGGTCCGGGAACATCCCGGCCCGCCCCTTGATGATCGTGTCGTCCTCGTCGAGCACCGGGTCGGCGGCCGGCAGCGGCCCTTCCGGGTCGTAGGACGACAGGTCCTGGTTCCACAACTGTTCCAGCAGCAGGATCGCGGTCTGCGGGGTGACCTGCTGCCGCCGGATGTAGTGCGCCTTCTCCTGCGCGTCCGCGTCGGTGTCCCCGAGGACATAGGACACCCCGGGGATGATTTTCAGAGAGTCAACGTCGCGGCCGTACGCCGGCAGCCGGCCCTTGACGTCGCGATAGAACTGCTGAGCGTCCTCGAGTTTGTGGTGCCGCGAGAAGATCGCGTCGGCGTGCCGCGCGGCCAGGTCCCGGCCGGCCGCGGAGTCGCCGGCCTGCAGCACCACCGGGTGACCCTGCGGGCTGCGCGGCACCCCGAAGCGCCCCTTGATGCCGAACTGCGAGCTGTCGATCGCGAAGTCCCCGCCGTCGGTGTCCCAGAGCGTGCGGGCGGCCTCGATGAACTCGCCGGCCCGCACGTACCGGTCGGCGTGGTCGAGGAACCCGCCGCGCCGGAAGTTCTCGCCGAAGAACCCGCCGTGCGAGGTCACCACGTTCCACGCGGCCCGCCCGCCGGAGAGGTGGTCCAGCGTCGCCAGCTGGCGGGCCAGCTCGTACGGCTCGTGGAAGGTGGCGTTCAGCGTCCCGGCCAGTCCCAGGTGGGTGGTGATCGCGGCCAGGGCGGTGAGCACGGTCAGCGTGTCCGGGCGGCCGACCACGTCCAGGTCGTGGATGAGTCCCCGCTGCTCGCGCAGGCGCAGCCCCTCGGCCAGGAAGAAGAAGTCGAACTTTCCCCGCTCCGCGGTCCGCGCGAGGTGTTCGAAGGAGTCGAACTCGATCTGGCTCCCGGACCGTGGATCGCTCCAGACGGTCGTGTTGTTCACGCCCGGGAAGTGGGCGGCGAGGATGATCTGCTTAGGCATGGGCGGACTCCGGGGAGTAGCGGTTGACCGCCACCGGCAGGCCGAGGCGTTCGCGCAGCGTGGTGGCGGTCGATGGGGTGAACAGGCCCCGCTCGCGGAGCACCGGGACGAGGTCGCGGGTGATGGCGGTCAGATCGTCGGGGGTGCCCGGGCGCAGCCGGACGCCGGCGATCCCGGCCGGTGCCCAGCCGGCGATCAGGTCGGCGAGCTGGGCCGGCGTGCCGGCGAAGACGGCCGCGTCGGAGGTGACCGACCCGCGCCGCCGGATCGCGGTCTCCTGGTCCGGGTCGAGGAACGCGACGAGGTCGGCGAAGACCTTCTTCCCGGCCGGGAGCTGCCGGACGATCTTCGCGGCGCTGTCCACGTCGGACGGCGTCACGAAGTACACGTCGGCGTCCAGGTTCTCCCAGACCCGCGCCTCGTGGGTCAGCGCGGCGATCACCGGCTGCCCCTGCGGCGGCCGCGGCACGATCGACGGGCCCTTCACCGCGAAGTACGCCCCGGCGAAGTCGATGTAGTGCAGCCGGTCCCGGTCGATGAACCGGCCGGTCGGCACGTCCTTGATGATCGCGTCCTCCGCCCAGCTGTCCCAGAGCCGGCGCACCACCTCGACCGCGTCGCGCGCCTCGGCGAACAGCTCGTCGAAGCCGAGCGGCGCCCGCCGCCCGAGCAGGTCCGCCTCGGCCGGGTCGGCGGAGACCCGCACCTGCCAGCCGGCCCGCCCGTGGCTGACGTAGTCGAGCGTGGCCAGCGCGGTGGACAGGTGGAACGGCTCGGTGTGGGTGGTGGTGGCGACCGGGATCAGCCCGATGTGCCGGGTGAGCGGCGCGACGTAGGACGCGACCAGCACGGCGTCCGGACCCGGCCGCCCGAACCGGTCGTCGAAGGTCACGAAGTCGAGCCGCGCCTCGTCGGCCAGCCGCGCGGCGCCGGCCCAGTGCGACGCCGCGAACGATCGGTCGTCGAGGGCGACCGCAATCTGCACTGTCACGTCAAAACCTCCAAGGTGGGCACGGCCGCCAGCAGCTGGCGGGTGTACTCGTGCCGGGGCTGTTCGAACACCGACGGGCCCTGCTCGACGACCTGCCCGTCGCGCATGACGAGGACCCGGTCGGCGAGATCGCGGACCACGCCGAGGTCGTGCGAGATGAACAGCAGCGCCGTCCCGTCCCGCTCCCGGATCTCGGCGAGCAGGTCGAGCACCTGCGCCCGCACCGAGACGTCGAGCGCGGAGACCGGCTCGTCGCAGATGATCAGACTCGGTCGCGGGGCGATGGCCCGGGCGATCGCGACGCGCTGCCGCTGCCCGCCGGAGAGCTGCCGGGGATAGCGGTCGAGCACGTCCTCGCCGAGCCCGACCCGGTCCAGGATCGGGGCCACCGACCCGCCGCGGGGCAGCGCCTCGGCGACGATCCGCCGCACGGTCCAGCGCGGGTCGAACGCCGACAGCGGGTCCTGCGCGATCAGCTGCAGCCGCCGCCGCACCGGCCGGCGGGCCCGCTCGGGCACCCCGCTGAACCGCTGCCCCTCGAATCTGACCTGGCCGGAGGTCGGCTCGACGAGGCCGAACAGCAGCTGCGCGACGGTGGTCTTGCCGGAACCGGACTCGCCGACCAGGCCGACGATCTCGCCGCGCCGGATGCTGACGTCGACGTCGCGGACCACCGCCCGGTCGCCGTAGACCTTGCGCAGCGCGGTCGCCTCGGCGACGACCGGGCCGGGCTCGGCGGTGGTCCCGCGCCGCTTCCCGCTCGCGGCGGCGATCAACTGCCTGGTGTACGAGTGATCAGCGCCGGACAGAAGCACCTTCGTCGCGGCCGACTCCACGATCCGGCCGTCCTTCATCACCAGCACCCGGTCGGCGAGTTTCGCGACCACGGCGAGATCGTGGCTGATCAGCAGCAGGGTCTCCCCCGCCGCCCGGCGCTCGGCGAGCAGGTTCAGGATCTGGGCCTGGACGGTGGCGTCCAGCGCGGTCGTCGGCTCGTCGGCGATCAGCAGCCGCGGGCCGCCGGCCAGCGCGGAGGCGATCAGCGCGCGCTGCCGGAGTCCGCCCGACAGCTGGTGCGGGTACTGCCGGGCCCGGCGGTCCGGCTCCGGGACGTGGACCTCGTCGAGCAGGCGGCGGACCTCCTTCGTACGCTCGAATCGGTTTTTGTCGGAATGGACCCGCAGGACCTCGGCGATCTCCGCGCCCACCGTGCGCAGCGGGTCGAGGGAGACCAGGGCGTCCTGGAGGATCAGCCCGGCGAAGCCGCCGCGCAGCCGGCGCCAGTCGCGGGGCGCGAAGCGACGCGCGTCCTGGCCGTGCACGGCCAACCGGACCGCGTCGACCCGCGCGCCCGGACCGGCCAGTCCGACCAGGCTGCGGGCGGTGACGCTCTTGCCGGAGCCGGACTCGCCGACGATCGCGACGCACTCGCCGGGCTCGATCTGGAAGCTGACCCCGCGGACCGCCTCGACCGTGCGCCGGGGCAGGTGGAAGGTGACCCGCAGATCCTCGACCTGGATCACGGGAGCTCCCGTCCCTCGAAGCGGCGCTGCAGGAAGCGGCCGACGACGGTCAGGGCGATGATCGTGAGGGTCACCACGACCCCCGGCAGGACCGACGCCCACCAGGCGATATGCAGGTAACCGCGGCCCTCGGAGATCATCGCGCCCCACTCCGGCGACGGCGGTTGCGGACCCATCCCGAGGAAGCTCAGGCCGGCCGCGAGCAGGATCGCCTCGCCGAGCCCGAGCACCGCGAGCACCGGGATCGGGCCGAGCACGTTGGGCAGCACGTGCCGCAGCACCAGACGGGACCGGGAGGTCCCGAACGCGACGGCGTGCGTGACGTACGCCGCCCGCCGCACCACGAACGTCTGCGCCCGCACCACCCGCCCGAAGTGCGGCACCAGCGCCACCCCGATCGCCACGATCAGGCTGGTGGTGCCGGTCCCGGCGATCGCGATGAACAGCAGCGCGAGCAGGACCAGCGGGAACGCGGAGAGCGCGTCGAAGGACCGGCTGAGCGCCTCGTCGGCGATCTTGTGGCTGAGCCCGGCGAGCAGCCCGAGCAGGATCCCGGAGCCGACCGCGATCAGGGTGGCGGAGATCCCGATCGACAGCGAGTGCCGGGCGCCGTGCACGACCCGGGCGAACACGTCCCGGCCGAGCTGGTCGGTGCCGAACCAGTGGGCGCCGGACGGGGCCGCCAGGACGTGCAGCGGATCGGCGGCCAGCGGGTCGCCGGCGAGCAGCGCCGGCCAGGCCGCCGCGAGCAGGGTGAGGGCCAGGAACACCGCGGACACGGCCACTCCCGGCCGGCCCACGCGCAGCCGGCCGAGGCGGGCGGCCCGGGGGCGGGTCAGCGCGATCGTCATCGCTCAGCTCCTTCGCAACCGTGGGTCGATGAGCAGGTAGGCGAGGTCGGTCACGGTGTTGACCACGACGAAGACGGCGGCCGCGAGGATCACCACGGCGAGCACCACCGGCAGGTCACTGGAGTTGACCGCCTGCACGGTGACCTGGCCGAGGCCGGGCCGCCCGAAGACCTGCTCGATGATCACCGTGCCGCCGATCAGCACGCCGAACGACCAGCCGAGCATGGTCACCGCCGGGAGCAGCGCGTGCTTGAGCGCGTGCCGGGTCAGCACCGCGCTCTCCCGCAGGCCGCGGGCCCGGGCGGTGACCGCGAACGGTTCGTCGAGCGCCCGGTCCAGGCCGTCGCGCAGCACCTGCGCGAGGGTGCCGGCGATCGGCAGGCCCATCGTGATCGCCGGCAGGACCAGGGCGGCGAAGCTCCGGTCGCCGGAGACCGGGAACCAGCCGAGCCGGAACGAGAAGACGCTGAGCAGCACGATCCCGATCAGGAACGGCGGGGTGGAGACCAGCACCAGCCCGAACGTCGAGGTGAGCCGGCGGGCCACGATCGCGAAGACCAGGGCGAGCAGGACGCCGAACACCGCCGCGGCGCCGGCCAGCTTCAGGGTCGGCGCCAGCTGACTGCCGATCACCTCCGCGACCGGGCGCTGGAGCAGGTAGGACCGGCCCAGGTCCCCGTGCCCGGCGCGCCAGAGGAAGTCCAGGTACCGCACGACGGCCGGGCGGTCGAGGTGCCACTCGGCGATGATCTGCGCCCGGATCCCCGGGGTGTCGGCGCCGTCGCCGATGATCGCGTCGACAGTGGACCCCGGTGCGGCGAGCAGCGCCAGGTAGGCGGCGGTCGCGGCGGCCCAGAGGACCAGCACGCCCGCCCCCACCCGGCGCAGGATCGCCGTGATCACTTGCTCAGCCAAAGGTCGTACGCGTCGACCGGGACCCCGGCGGTCGGCTCGAATCCGACGCCACCGACCGACTTCGACGCGGCGATCTGGTCCTGCGGCGCGTAGAGCGGCTGCACCAGCGCCTGATCGGTGACCACCAGCTGCTGCACCTGCCGATACAGCTCGGTGCGCTTCGCCGGATCGGTGGTGGCGACCGCGTCGTCGAGCAGCTTGTCCAGCTCGGGGCTCCGGTACCCGGTCCGGTTGATCGAGCCGGTCGAGTAGAGCAGCAGGTTCAGCGCGGCGCCGGCATCGGTGTCGGCCCGCGAGTTGTCGAACAGCTCGTACGCCCCGTCGGCCAGCGCCTTGGTCGCGGTGCCCTGGTCGACGAGCTGGATCTGCAGGTCGATGCCGGCGCTCTGCTTGACCGCGGCCTGGACCGCCTGGGCCAGCACGTCCCGGCGGTCCCGGATGAACGGCGCGGACTGCACGAGTCGTACCGTCAATCGTTTTCCGTCTTTTGTCCGGAAGCCCTCGGCGTCCTTGACCGACCAGCCCGCCCGGTCCAGCAGCCGGCCGGCCTTGGCGGCATCGCCGCCGTAGGTGTTCTCCAGCGACTTGTCGTAGAAGGGACTGGTCGGTCCGATCACGCTCCACGCCCGGGTCGCGGTGTTCCGGTAGACCCCGGTGAGCACCGCGGGCACGTCGAGCGCCGCGCGGAACGCCTGCCGGACCTCGACGTCGTCGAACGGCGCGTGCGCGGTGTTGAAGTAGTACGAGTACGCCGACCCGGAGTTCAGCCCGCGCCGCAGCGCCAGATCCGGGTTCGCGCTGATCAGGGACTCGTCGGTGGCCGGGACGCCCTCGATGATCTGGACCTGGCCGGAGGTCAGCGCGCCGACCCGGACCGACGACTCCTTGAGGAACCGGTAGGTGATCCCGTCGAGGTAGGCCGGACCGCTGTGTCCGGCATTCGCCGGCGCCCAGTTGTACGCCGGGTTCTTCGTGAAGTGCACCTCTTGACCGGGGGTGTACCGGTCCAGCACGAACGGGCCGGTCCCGGCCAGCTCCGGGCCACCGGCCTTGAGGTTCTTCGCCGCCTTCAGCGACTTCGGCGAGATCTGCGCGCCCTGCGGCGAGGAGACGAAGTCCAGGATCAGCACGTCCGGCTTCTTGAGCCGGAAGACGACCGTGGAAGCGTCCTTGACCTCGACCTTGTCCAGGTTCTTGAGCTGGACGGCGGCGACGCCGGGCGCGTAGTTCGGCACGAGCAGCTGGTCGATGTTGGCATTGACCGCGGCGGCGTCGAACGTCGTGCCGTCCGAGAAGGTGACGCCGGTGCGCAGCGTGAAGGTGTACGTCTTCCCGTCCGGCGAGACCTGGTAGGCGCTGGCCAGCCAGGGCAGGTAACCGCCCCGGTCGTCGTGGGTGAGCAGGGCCTCGAAGCTGTTCCAGACCAGCAGGCGGGCCTTGGCCTGGGCGTACTGGTGCGGGTTGAACGTGATCGGCTCGGTCTCGACGGCCCAGGTCAGCGAGCCGCCGCTGACCGGTTTGCCGGCGTCGGCGCTGCTGGCCGACGTGCCGGCGGAACAGCCGGCGACCAGCAGCAGGGTGGTGACGACGATGGCGGGAAAGTGGCGCATGGACGACCTCCTCTCCCTATTTCCTATAGGTCACATAGGAAAATGGCAAGGAGCTATGACGTCGCTCTCCGGCGGCGCCTCACGATCCGCAGCGTGCCGAACCGGGCCAGGCCCCGCTGGTCCCGGAACCGGTGGTAGTCCAGTTTCTGCGGGCGCAGCTCCAGCCAGCTGTCCTTGCTCAGCACCCGGCGCCACTTGGCGTGCGGCAGGAACAGGTAGAACTCCGGGTGGCCGGACTTGTCCTGACTGGTGATCTTCAGGATCTCGGCCTGCCGCCCGGCCGACCGCAGCACCAGGACCGGCCGGTCCTTCGACTCGCCGGCCGACTCCTCGAACGGCACGTCGGCGAACCAGATCTGGCCCGGCTTCGGCGGCCAGTGCCCCCGGCTGCGGTCGGTCGCGAAGCCCAGCGTGCCGGTCCGCCACAGGTCGATCAGCCGCCAGACCGCCACCAGCAGCACCGCGATCGCGGCCAGCTCGACGATCGCCAGCGCCACCCCGATCCGCAGCCCGTCCCCGGTCCCGACGGTCGACCCGGTGACCACCGCGGCCAGCCCCTCGGCCTCGAACGAGACACCGAGCAGGATCGCCCCGGCCAGCGTGCCCACGCCGAGCCCGACCAGGTACGCCGGGGGCAGCCGGTCCAGCGCGGCCCAGGCCCCGACGCAGGCCAGCACCGCGACCAGCACGTTGCCGCCGGCCAGCCCGGGCAGACTCCACCACGGCATGCCGGCCGCGTGCCAGGCGACCACGGTCAGCGCGGTCGCCGCCAGCACCGCGGCGGCCCGGCCGAGCAGCGGCGCCGGGCGCAGGCCGAGCTTGGCCGGCCGGTACCACCACGCGATGGCGACCGCGACCACCGGCGTGAACAACAGCCAGAAATAGCCCCAATTCGCCTCGGCGGGGTCACCGCCGCCCTCCATCAGCACCGCGAACGGCCAGGCCAGCACGGTGGCGACGAACCACAGCGCGAGAATCTTGAGCAGCAGAGGAAGCAAGCGGCCACGCACGGTGACCAGCCTAGTCCTTTGTAGACGCAACCAGAAGATCCGCGAGTTGGTCACGGCACTGAACCATCCGCCGAGAATCCGCGTTCACCATGGAGTGCAACCGACTGACCAGCAGAACCCGGACGAAGAGCCGGTCGTCGTGAACGAGGAACCGGCCATCGCAACGGACGAACCGGTCACCGCGACCGAAGAACCGGTCACCGCGACTGCCGAGCCCGCGGAGGGGCCCGGCCGTTTCCGGCGTTTCCTGCGACACCCCGCGATCCGGCACGGCCTGACCGTCATCGCCGGCGGGATCATCTTCGGCGAGCTGCTCTTCCCGAACATCCTGCGCCGCCTGACCCCCGGCAGCTTCGAGCGCATCCCGATCGAGGCCGCGGTCATCATCGCCGTCCTGATCGTGCTGCCGCTGCGGGCCCGGCGGATCGCCGCGTCGGTGACCGCCGTCGTGCTCGGCTGGCTGGTCCTCGAGAAGTGCCTGGACATCGGCTTCTTCTACTTCCTGGCCCGGCCGTTCGACCCGGTGCTGGACTGGGTGCTCTTCGACGACGCGTACGACTACGTCCGCGAGTCCTACGGCACGGCCGGCCTGATCGGGTCACTGGCCGGGATCGCGCTGCTGGTCGCGGGCGTGCTCGGGGTGACCGTCTGGGCCATGCTGCGGATCACCAGGCTGCTCGGCCAGGACCGCCGCCGGGCCGCCTACTCGGCCGGCGTCATCGCGCTGGCGTGGAGCCTCGCCTTCGTGATCGGCATCCCCGGCCGGATCCCGAACGTGCCGCTGGCCGCGCGCACCACCTGGTCGTACGCCGCGGACCGGGTCGGCCAGGCCCGCACCGGCCTGCAGAACGAGGCCGCGTTCAACCGGGAGGTGCAGGTCGACGCGTACAAGAACGTCCCCGCCGACCAACTGCTCACCGGCCTGACCGGCAAGGACGTGATGCTCACGTTCGTCGAGAGCTACGGCCGCAACGCCGTCGAGGCCCCCAACCTGGCCCCCGGCGTCGACCCGGTCCTGGAGGCCGGCACCGCCAAGCTCAAGGCGGCCGGCTTCAGCTCGCGCAGCGGCTGGCTCACCTCGCCCACGTTCGGCGGCGGCAGCTGGCTGGCCCACTCCACCACGATGTCCGGCCTGTGGATCAACAACCAGGGCCGGTACCGGAACCTGACCGCCAGCAACCGGCTCACCCTGCCGAACCTGTTCCGGTCGGCCGGCTGGGACACGGTCAGCGTCATGCCGGGCGCCACCCGGGCCTGGCCGGAGGGCAACTTCTACGGCTTCAACCGGGTCTGGGACTCGCGCAACCTCGGCTACAACGGCCCGCGCTTCAGCTGGGCGCCGATGCCGGACCAGTACACGCTGAAGAAGTTCGGCGAGAACGAGTACAGCAAGGTCGGCCGCAAGCCGCTCTTCGTCGAGATGCCGCTGGTCTCCAGCCACACCCCGTGGACGCCGCTGCCCCAGTTCATCGACTGGGACCAGGTCGGCGACGGCTCGGTCTACAACGCGATCGTCAAGAAGCAGCCGTCCAAGGCGCAGATCTGGACCGCCGCGTCGACCGTCCGTGAGCAGTACGGCAAGTCGATCCAGTACACGCTGACCACCCTGACCGACTGGGTGGCCAAGTACGGCGACGACAACCTGGTCATGATCTACCTGGGCGACCACCAGCCGTCCCCGGTCGTCACCGGCGACGACGCCAGCCACGACGTCCCGATCACGATCATCGCCAAGGACCCGGCCGTCCTCGACCGCATCGCCAACTGGGGCTGGACCGACGGCCTCAAGCCGGCCCACGACGCGCCGGTCTGGCCGATGAACGCCTTCCGCGACAAGTTCCTCACCGCGATGGGCCCCGGCGGAACAAACCACTAAAAGACCAGAATCAACTTCATCATTGCCCCGGTCCGCCGGGGTACAGACCGCCGCTCCCGCGGGGACCCTTCCGGTCCTCGCAGGGCGCTGGCGCGCCCAGAACGCGAGGCCCTCCAGGGCGACGTCCGCGGGTGGGCACGGTTTACCCCAAACCCGAACCCCTGGGAGTCCTGTCCGGGAGGCTCAGTCGGCCGGGCGCAGGAGTGGGCGCAAGGCGTCGAGGACGGCGGGGTCCTCGATGGTGGACGGGATCGGGGTGTCGGCGCCGTCGGCGAGGCCGCGCATGGTGGCGCGGAGGATCTTGCCGGAGCGGGTCTTCGGCAGGGCCGGGACCACGTCGACCCGGCGCAGCGCGGCGACCGGGCCGATCTGCGCGCGGACCCGGGCGACCAGGTCCGCGGCCAGCGTGGCCACCGCGGCCGGATCGGTCCCGCCGGCGCCGGACTTGAGGACCACGAACGCGCGCGGCGCCTGCCCCTTCACCGGGTCGTGCACGCCGATCACCGCGCACTCGGCGACCGCCGGATGCCCGGCGAGGACCTCCTCCATCGCGCCCGTCGACAGCCGATGCCCGGCCACGTTGATCACGTCGTCGGTGCGGCCCAGGACGTACAGGTAGCCGTCCTCGTCGAAGCGCCCGCCGTCCCCGGTCAGATAGTTGCCCTGGAACGCCGTCAGGTACGACCGCACGTACCGCTCGTCGTCCCGCCACAGCGTCGGCAGGCACCCGGGTGGCAGCGGCAGCCCGAGCACGATCGCGCCCTCCGCCCCGGGCGGCAGATCATTTCCGGACTCGTCGACGACCCGTACCCGATAGCCCGGCATCGGCACCGACGGCGATCCCGGCTTCGTCGGCAACGCCTCGATCCCGCGCGGGCTCGCCACGATCGGCCAGCCGGTCTCGGTCTGCCACCAGTTGTCGATCACCGGCACGCCGAGCAGCTCGCCGGCCCAGCGGTAGGTCTGCGGGTCGAGGCGCTCCCCGGCGAGGAAGAGCAGGCGGAGCGCGCTCAGGTCGTACGCCGAACGGTGTTTGCCCTCAGGATCTTCCTTGCGGATCGCACGTAACCCGGTCGGCGCGGTGAACATGCAGGTCACACGGTGTTGCGCGGCGACCCGCCAGAAGGCGCCGGCGTCCGGGGTGCCGACCGGCTTGCCCTCGTAGAGCACGGTCGTGGCACCGGCGAGCAGCGGCCCGTAGACGATGTACGAGTGGCCGACGACCCACCCGACGTCGGACGCGGCCCAGAACACCTCGCCCGCCCGTACCCCGAAGATGTTCTCCATCGACCACCGCAACGCGACCGCGTGGCCGCCGTTGTCGCGGGCCACGCCCTTGGGTCGCCCGGTCGTCCCGGAGGTGTACAGGATGTACAGCGGATCGGTCGCGCGCACCGGGACGCATTCGGCGGGCTCCGCGTCGGCGATCGCCTCGGCCCAGGTCAGGTCGCGTTCCCGGAGCAGGGCGGCGGGGTGCTCGGGGCGCTGCAGGATCACCCGCCGGTCCGGGACGTGGGTGGCGGCGTCGAGGGCGGCGTCCAGCATCGGCTGGTAGGGGATCACCCGCCCGGCCTCGATCCCGCACGACGTCGCCACGATCACTTTCGGACGCGCGTCGTCGATCCGGGCAGCCAGCTCGCGGGCCCCGAAGCCGCCGAAGACCACCGAGTGCACCGCGCCGAGCCGGGCGCAGGCGAGCATCGCGATCACCGTCTCCGGCACCATCGCCATGTAGATCACCACGCGGTCCCCGCGCCCGACCCCGAGCCGGCGCAGGGCCCCGGCGAACTTGGCGACCTCGTCGCGCAGCTCCCGGTACGAATACGTCCGCGTCACCCCGGTGACCGGGCTGTCGTGGATCAGCGCCGCCCGCTCCCCGTGCCCCTCGCCGACGTGCCGGTCGAGCGCGTTGTGGCAGGTGTTCAGCTCGGCGTCGGGATACCAGCGGAAGATCGGGGCCTCGCTGTCGTCCAGGATCCGGGTCGGCGGCACGTGCCAGTCGATGCCCTCGGCGGCGTCCCGCCAGAACCCCTCGGGATCGCTGATGCTGCGCTGGTAGGTCTGCCGGTAGTCAGCCATGAGGTGACGCTGCGCCGGGATGGCCGCTTTGTCCACCCGGCTTCACTCCCCGGTAGTTCCGGCACGGTCAGGAAGTAGGGTTCCGGTACATGGGGGACGGCTATCAGGCCACGCTGACGCCGCGCTGGCGCCGGGCGCTGCTCGTGCTCGCCGCGGTGCTGGTCTCGCCGGTGCTGTGGCTCGCGACCGCCGGCCCGCAGCCGGTTCTCGCGCGGACCGCCGCCGTCCTGCTGGCCGCCGGGCAGGTCGCCGCGCTCAGCCGGCTGGACCGTTCGCCGCGCACCGTCACCGCCGGGATCCTGGTGGCCGGCGCGGTCCTGCAGCTGCTGGTGCCGGGGCTCGGGGCCGGGCTGGCGTTCGTGGTGCTGTGCACCTACGCCTGGGCGCGGCCGGCCGGCGAGAGCCTGTGGGTCCTCGCCGCCACGGTCGTCACGGTCTGCGCACCGGCCGCCCTCCAGGGCCGGTGGGGGCTGGCCGGCGGCTGGCTGGCGGCGTCGCTGCTGGCCTGGAGCTGGGGCGCGCTCGGCCGGGCCCGCGGGGCGCGCCGGGAGGCGGAGCAGCGGCAGGCGGTGCTGGAGGAGCGTGGCCGGATCGCCCGGGAGCTGCACGACGTGCTGTCCCACACGGTGTCGGTGATGGTGGTGCAGGCCGCGGCCGCCGACGACGTGTTCGACCGCCACCCCGATCAGGCCCGGGCCGCGATCCGGCGGACCGAGGCGGCCGGACGCGAGGCCCTGGCCGAATTACGGACCTTCCTGCGTGCGGTCCGGGCCGATCCGCATGACTCGCCGCCGCAACCGGGACTGGCCGCGATCGAGCCGCTCGCCGGCACGATGACCGCGGCCGGCCTGACCGTGACCGTGCACCGGGAGGGCGATGGGGAGCCGCCGGCCGGGGTGCAGTTGTGCGCCTACCGGATCGTGCAGGAGGCGCTGACCAACACGCTCCGGCACGCCGACGCGACAGAGGCGGACGTTCTGGTCCGGATCACCGAGACGCGGGTGGAGGTCACCGTGCAGGACGACGGCCGGAACAAGGCTGCGGACACGCCCGGCAACGGGATCCGCGGCATGCGGGAGCGGGCCGCTCTCCTCGGCGGCACCCTGACCGCGGAACCCGGCCCGAGCGGCGGTTTCCTCGTGCACGCCCACCTGCCGTGGAAGGCCGGACAGTGACCATCCGGGTATTGATCGTCGACGACCAGGCGCTGGTCCGCGTCGGCTTCCGCATGATCATCGAGGCGCGCGACGACCTGGCGGTGGTCGGCGAAGCCGGCGACGGCGAGCAGGCGTTGCGTCTCGTGGCCCAGACCCGGCCCGACGTCGTACTGATGGATGTCCGGATGCCCGGGATGGACGGCCTGGCCGCCACCGCGAAGCTCACCGCGGCCCCGGACGCGCCCCGCGTGATCATGTTGACCACCTACGACCTGGACGAGTCGCTCTACGCCGCGCTGCGCGCCGGGGCCAGCGGTTTCCTGCTCAAGGACGTCCGCCCGGCCGACCTGGCGGAAGCGATCCGGGTGGTCGCCCGCGGCGAGGCCCTGCTCGCGCCGACCGCGACCCGCCGGCTGCTGGACCACTTCGTCGCCGCGGACATGACCCCGCCCGGCGCGGACGCCCGCCTGGACCGGCTGACCGGCCGCGAGCGCGAGGTGCTGGAGCTGCTGGCCCGCGGCGCGTCGAACGCGGAGATCGCCGCCCACCTGACCGTCACCGAGGCGACCGTGAAGACCCACGTCTCCGCCGTCCTGCGGAAACTCGACGTCCGGGACCGGGTGCAGGCGGTGGTGCTGGCCTACGATCTCGGCGTGGTCCGGCCGCGCTCATCCTGAAGTCGTAGTACCAAGACCCGTCTCCCGCCGGAGGATCCGGACCGACGGGATTCCTAGCGTCGAACCATGACCAAGAAGACCGTCGTCGCCCTGCTCGTCACCAACCTCGCGGTCAGCGTGATCGTCGCACTGACCACCCTGCTGCTGCACGGCCCGATCCTCGCCTACCAGCACGAACACCACCCGAGCGCGGACCTCGCCGCGCTGTCCCGGACGCTCTGGACCCGCCCGCTGCCGATCCTGCTGGTCGCCGCCCTCTACATCCGGTTCGTCCGCCAGCTCCTCCGCGGTGATCCGCGGGCACTGCGCCGGGTCCGGATCGTCTCCGCCGCCGGCTTGCTCGGCGTCGCCTGGCTCCTGCTCAGCGCGGAATATCCGGTCTGGCTCCGGATCGCCGAGGGCGTCCAGCTGCTGCTCCTGGCCGCGCTGGTGATCACGGTCAACCTGCGGACCGTCCGGTCCGCGTTCGACGCCCCGGTCCCGGCCGACACCCGCCCGCGCAACCGCAAGGCCGCCTGGACGCTGATCCTGCTCGCCCCGGTGATCGCCGAGCTGATGCTCGGCAATATCCCGGTGGGCCAGCTCTGGGCGTTCCCGATCTTCATCCCGATCTACGGCGCCGGCTCGCTGCTGATCCGCGAGGTGACCCGCCGCACCGGCCGCGGCCTCCCGACGATGCTGCTGCTGGGCCTGGCCTACGGCCTGGTCGAGGAGGGCCTGGTCCTGCAGAGCCTGACCAGCCCGACGATCTACCACGCGGCGCAGTGGGCACCCCGGCTGCTCGGCGTCAACACTGCCTACACCGAGCTGAACCTGATCTACCACCCGGTCTTCAGCATCACGATCCCGATCGTCCTGACCGAGCTGCTGTTCGCCGGGCACGGCCACCGCCCATACCTCCGCCGGGGCGGTCTGATCATCGCCGGGACCGTCGCCACGCTGGGCGCGCTCCTGGTCCATTTCACGGTCCTTCCTTCGGAAGACCCGAACTACACCATGCCGCCACTCACGGCCGCGGCCATCCTCACGGTGACGCTGCTGGTCACGGTCACCGCTTTCGCCGTACGCCGCAAGCCCGCCCACCCGGCAGCCACCGCACCCCACGCACCCGCCCACCCGACAGCCCCTGCATCCCACGCGCCCACCCACCCAACAGCCCCTGCATCCCACGCGCCCGCCCCCACGACGACCGCCGCGGACCGGCCGGCCTCGCCCGCAACGGCCACCCCGGCCCGGGTACTCTCCCCCGCGGCGACCGCTGTCGTGACCGCTGTCGCCGCGTTCGCATTCGTCGCTCTGCTGTTCCCGTTCGCCGGTGCGGAGCAGTCGTTCTTCACCCACGGCGCCTGGGCGTTCGCCCCGATGACCGCCGCCGCGGTGATCACGCTGGTCGCGGGCCTGCTGCTGCGCCGCTGGACCGCCGCCGCGTCCTGGACCCCGGCCCACCTGTTCGCCGCCGCCCTCGGCGCGACCGCCGGCCACGCCGTCTTCGGCCTGATCGCCAACGCCGGGACCTGGCCGGACCGCGCGTTCCTCGGCGCGCTGATCCTGCTCACCGTCACGCTGGGCGCGACCGCGCTACGCCGCCTGACCGCAGCGGCACGGCGGCCCGAGGGCGAGAGTGCACATGTTG
Organism: Actinoplanes sp. L3-i22; assembly: GCF_019704555.1. Classification (NCBI taxonomy): domain Bacteria; kingdom Bacillati; phylum Actinomycetota; class Actinomycetes; order Micromonosporales; family Micromonosporaceae; genus Actinoplanes; species Actinoplanes sp. L3-i22. Next base: position 3,084,094 of record NZ_AP024745.1, on the reverse strand, counting down.
ATGCGACACGTTGACTGGATCAATGTTGATGGTTGATTCGTGCACTGCATACGTTGATGCACGTTGACCGTCAACATGTACACACTCAACCCGCTTGCGGGAACACCTTCTCCACCATCGCCAGCAACGTGATGGTCAGCAGCGCGTGCACCTGCTCCCGGGTCAGCGCACCCCGCTGCAACCACTCCCGCGCCGTGTACGTGGCCATCCCGACGTACGCCCGCGCCATCCCCCGCAACGCCTCGCCCGGGTCGGCGCCCAGCCCGGTGGCGGTGAGGATGCTCTCCGCGGCCACGTCGATCGCCTCGGCGATGACCCGGTCGACGTCGGAGTCGCCGGCCATCCCGCCGGCGGTGATCGCGGCCAGCCAGGACGTGCTGTGCCGGGAGACCACGTCGAGGAACCAGGTGACGATCGCGTCGACCCGTTCGGCCGGGCCGCCGTCGGGCAGGCCGGCGAGGGCGACCTCGGGGACGGTCAGCATCACCCGGACGACCTCGAGGTAGAGCTCCTTCTTGGTCCCGAAGTAGTGGTTGACCAGCCCGCGGGCCACCCCGGCGCCGCGCGCCACGTCGGTGGTGGAGACCTCCGAGTAGGGCCGTTCGCCGAACAGCCGCACGGCCACCGAGAGGATCTGCTCGCGCCGGGCGTCCGGTTCCAGGCGGCGCCGCCGGATCACCGGCGGGCGGACGGCCGCGGCGGCCGGCGAGGGCGACATTCCTGCTGATGACACGGTCGTGACCATACGGCACGTCGATTCATCGGCCACCGATATAGGCGTTTCGTCAATGTTTCGATCGTATTTTCAGATGGATCGCGCCAATTCATCTCGCGCTTGTTGACACAGCGCCAATAGTGCTCGAAGGTGTATCGATGTCGACGCCTGGACTGGACGGCTACACCGAGCCGTGGCGCAAGCCGGAACACGACGACCTGGCCGAGATGGCCCGGGCCTTCTTCCGCAACGAGGTGGTGCCGCACGCGGCCCGCCTCGAACAGCAGGGTCATCCCGATCGCGAGCACTACCGGATGGCCGGCGAGCTCGGCCTGCTCGGGCTCTCGGTGCCGGAGGAGTACGGCGGCGGGGGCGGCGACTTCACCCACGAGGCGGTGCTGTTGCACGAGCAGCAGCAGACCGGCGAGGGCAGCCTGGGCCTGGCCGTGCACAGCGGCATCGTGACCGGCTACCTGACCGCGTACGGCACCGAGGAGCAGAAACGGCGCTGGCTGCCCCGGCTGTGCAGCGGCGAGATGATCGGCGCGATCGCGATGACCGAGCCGGACGGCGGGTCGGACGTCCAGGCGATCCGCACCCGGGCGGTCCGGACCGGGGAGGACTTCCTGGTCAGCGGGTCGAAGACGTTCATCACCAACGGATACCTGGCGGACCTGCTGATCCTGGCGGTGAAGACCGACCAGTCCGCCAAGGCGCACGGCATCTCGCTGCTGGTCTGCGAGCTGGACGACGACGCGCCCGGCTTCCGGCGGGGCCGCAACCTGGAGAAGATCGGGCTGCACGCGAACGACACCGCGGAGCTGTTCTTCGACGAGTTCCGGGTGCCGGCCGGGAACATCCTGGGCGGGCCGGACGCCGAGAACACCGGCTTCTACCAGCTCATGCGGCAGCTGCCGCAGGAACGCCTGGTGATCGGGGTGGGCGCGGTGGCCGCGATGCAGCGGGCGGTCGAGCTGGCCACGGCGTACGCGAAGGAACGCAAGGCTTTCGGAAAGCCGTTGATCGGCCACCAGAACACCCGGATGGTCCTCGCCGACTGTTCGACCCGCACCCGCGTCTCGCGGATTTTCCTGGACGACTGCATCGACCGCCACAACCGGGGTGAACTGGACGTGGCGGCCGCCGCGATGGCCAAGCTCTACCTGACCGAGGGCCAGTGCGAGGTCGTCGACCGCTGCCTGCAGATCTTCGGCGGGTACGGCTACACCACCGAGTACCCGATCGCCCGGATGTACGCCGACGCCCGGGTGCAGAAGATCTACGGCGGCACCAACGAGATCATGAAGGAGCTGATCGCCCGTGCCCTCTGAGGCCTACATCTACGACGCGGTACGCACCCCGCGCGGGCGCGGCAAGGACAACGGCGCCCTGCACGGCACGAAGCCGATCACGCTGGTCACCGGCCTGATCGACGCTGTGCAACAGCGCAACCCCCAGCTGAAGGCGTCCGAGATCGAGGACGTGGTGCTCGGCATCGTCACGCCGATCGGCGAGCAGGGCGGCGACCTGGCCCGCTCGGCGGCACTGGCCGCCGGGCTCCCGGACACGGTCGCCGGCGTACAGCTCAATCGGTTTTGTGCTTCTGGTCTTGAAGCGGTCAATCAGGCGGCGTCGCGGATCCGGTCCGGCTGGGAGCATCTGATCCTGGCCGGCGGGGTCGAGTCGATGTCGCGCAACCCGATGGGGTCGGACGGCGGGGCCTGGTTCCTCGACCCGGAGACCGCGCTGGCCACCAGTTTCGTGCCGCAGGGGGTGAGCGCCGACCTGATCGCGACGATCGAGGGCTTCAGCCGCGACGACGTCGACGGGTACGCGATCCGGTCCCAGGAGCGGGCCGCGAAGGCGATCGCCGGCGGCGCATTCCAGCGGTCGATCGTGCCGGTCCGCGACCCGAGCGGCCTCGACGTCCTCGCCGTGGACGAGCATCCGCGGCCGGACACCACCCGGGCCGGGCTGGGCAAGCTGAAGGCGTCCTTCGCGACGATCGGCGAGCAGGCCGGCTTCGACGCGGTGGCGCTGCAGAAGTACCACTGGCTGGAGGAGATCAACCACGTCCACCACGCCGGGAACTCGTCCGGGATCGTGGACGGCGCGGCCCTCGTCGTGATCGGCTCTTCGCAAATCGGGCAGCAGATGGGGCTCCAGCCGCGCGCCCGAATTGTCGGGGCCGCAGTCAGCGGCGCGGATCCCACCCTGATGCTGACCGGTCCCACGCCGGCGACTTTAAAAGCACTTGAGGTGGCAAATCTCAAAATTTCGGACATTGACCTTTTCGAGATCAACGAAGCATTCGCCGCAGTCGTCCTCAAGTACATCCGCGATCTCGGCCTCGACCCGGAGAACGTGAACGTCAACGGCGGCGCGATCGCCCTCGGCCACCCCCTCGGCGCAACGGGAGCGATGCTGGTCGGCACCGTGGTCGACGAACTGGAACGCCGTGACCTGCACCGCGCCGTGGTCACCCTGTGCATCGGCGGCGGCATGGGCGTCGCGACGGTCATCGAGCGGGTTGGAGACTTCGCGTGATCACGTATGAGAAGGACGCCGGCGGCGTCGTCACGCTGACGATGAACGACCCGGACCAATCGGCGAACACGATGAATGCCACCTACGTGGCCGCGATGACCGCCGCCCTCGACCGTCTGGAGGCGGAGAAGGACCAGGTCACCGGCGTGATCGTGGCCTCCGCGAAGAGCACGTTCTTCGCCGGCGGCGACCTGCCGATGATGAGCCGGGCCCGCCCGGAGGACGCGCCCGCGCTGTTCGAGCTGCTCGGCACGATCAAGCGGGACCTGCGCCGGCTGGAGACGTACGGCCGCCCGGTCGTCGCCGCGATCAACGGCGCGGCCCTCGGCGGCGGGTTCGAGATCGCGCTCGCCTGCCACCACCGGATCGCCCTGGACGCCCCGGGCACCCGGCTCGGCTTCCCCGAGGTCACGCTGGGTCTGCTGCCCGGCGCCGGGGGCGTGACCCGGACCGTACGGATGCTGGGTCTCGCCCCGGCCCTGACCGTCTGGCTGCTCACCGGCAAGCGCCTCAAGCCGGCCGCGGCCCGCGACGCCGGGATGGTCGACGAGGTCGTCGCGACGCCGGCGGAGCTGATCACCAAGGCCCGGGAGTGGATCGCGGCGAACCCGGACGCGGCCCAGCCCTGGGACCGGCCCGGCTACCGGATGCCCGGCGGCACCCCGGCCACCCCGAAGCTCGCCGTGCAGCTGCCGGCGTTCCCGGCCACGCTGCGCAAGCAGCTCAAGGGCAACCGGATGCCGGCGCCCGAGGCGATCCTGGCGACCGCGGTCGAGGGCGCGCAGGTCGACCTCGAGACCGCGTTCACGATCGAGACCCGGCGGCTGATCACGCTGCTCACCGGCCGGATCGCGAAGAACATGATCGGCGCGTTCTTCTTCGACATGCGCGCGGTGAACGGCGGCGCGGCCCGGCCGGCCGCCGAGGTCGCACCGGCCACCAAGGTCGCGGTGCTGGGCGCCGGGATGATGGGCGCCGGGATCGCGTACGCCTGCGCCCGCGCCGGCCTGGAGGTCGTGGTCAAGGACGTCTCGGCCGAGGCCGCGGCCCGGGCGGTCGCCGAGGGCGACCCGGCCGTGCTGGCCCGGATCACGCCGACCGCGGACGTCGAGGACCTGCGCGGCTGCGACGTGGTGATCGAGGCGGTCTTCGAGGACCCGAAGCTCAAGCACCAGGTGTTCGCCGAGGTCGAGCCGGTGCTCGCGCCGGGCGCGCTGCTCGCCTCGAACACGTCCACGCTGCCGATCACCGGCCTGGCCGAGGGGGTGTCCCGGCCGGCCGACTTCATCGGGATGCACTTCTTCTCCCCGGTCGGCAAGATGCCGCTGCTGGAGATCGTGGTCGGCGAGCGGACCAGTGACGCCGCCATCGCCCGCGCGTTCGACCTGGGCCGCCGGATCGGCAAGACGCCGATCGTGGTCAACGACGGGCGCGGCTTCTTCACCAGCCGGGTGATCGGCCAGTTCATCAACGAGGCGATCGGGATGGTCGCCGAGGGGGTGCCGGCCGCGTCGGTCGAGCAGGCGGCGCTGCAGGCCGGCTATCCGACCGGGCCGCTGGCGCTGGCCGACGAGGTGACGCTGACGCTGATGCGCAAGATCCATCTCGCGTACCAGAAGGCCGGCGTGGCGGTCGGGCACGACAAGGCGCACGCGCTGGTGCAGGACATGCTGGAGAACCACGACCGGGCCGGGCGGTCGTCCGGGAAGGGCTTCTACGCGTACGAGAACGGCCGGCGCGGCCGGCTCTGGACCGCGCTCGCCGACCTCGCCACCGACGAGGGTCGCGCGGTGCCCTTCGCCGACCTGCAGGAACGGCTGCTGTTCAGCGAGGCCCTGGACGCGCTGCGCTGCCGGGCCGAGGGCGTGCTGCGCACCGACGCGGACGGCAACATCGGCTCGATCCTCGGCATCGGCTTCCCGGCCTGGACCGGCGGCGTCATCCGCTACGTCGAGCAGCACCCCGACTTCAAGGGCCGCGCGACCGAGCTCGCGGCACGCTACGGCGAGAGGTTCGCCCCGGCATGAGCGCGCTCAGCGGCATCAAGGTCGTCGAGCTGGCCGGGCTCGCCCCCGGCCCGTTCGGCTGCATGGTCCTCGCCGACCTGGGCGCCGACGTCGTCCTGGTCGAGCGCCCGGGCGGGACCGGACCGCTCGTTCCGCAGTCCGGTCCGCTGCAGCGCGGCCGCCGCACGGTCACCCTCGACCTCAAGTCGCCGGACGGACTGACCGGTCTGCTCTCCTTGATCGAGAAGGCGGACGTGCTGGTCGAGGGCTACCGCCCGGGCGTCGCCGAACGTCTCGGCTTCGGCCCGGAGACCTGCGAGAAGATCAACCCCGGCCTGGTGTACGGGCGGATGACCGGTTGGGGGCAGGACGGTCCACTCGCCCCGGCCGCCGGCCACGACATCGACTACCTGGCGATCGCCGGCGCCCTGGAGCCCCTGGGCCGCCCGGGCGAACGTCCGCACGCGCCGATCAACCTGCTCGCCGACTTCGCCGGGGGCGGCATGCTGCTCGCCGTCGGAGTGCTCGCCGCGCTGCTGGAACGGGCCCGGTCCGGGCGCGGGCAGGTCGTCGACGCGGCGATGGTGGACGGGTCCGCGCTGCTCACCACGTTCCTGCACGGCATGATCGGGTCCGGGCTGTGGCCGGGCGGGCGCGGGGAGAACCTGCTCGACGGCGGGGCGCCGTTCTACGACACGTACCGGGCGCTGGACGGCGGCTACCTCGCGGTCGGCGCGCTCGAACCGCAGTTCTACGCGGCGCTGCTCAAGGGGCTCGGGCTGGACGACGACCCGGAGCTGCCGGCCCAGTTCGACCACGAGGGGTGGCCGGAGCTGCGGCGGGTCTTCACCGAGCGGTTCGCCGAACGGACCCGGGACGAGTGGGCGGACGTCTTCGCCGGGCTGGACGCCTGCGTGAGCCCGGTGCTCTCGCCGGTCGAGGCGCCGGACCACCCGCACAATCGCGCGCGGTCCGCTTTCGTCGAGGTGGGCGGGCGGCTTCAGCCTGCCCCGGCGCCGCGATTCGGCCGTACGCCGGCAAGCGTCCCCGAGCCCAGCCGGGCCGCGACCGTCGCGGAGGTTCTCGCCGGCTGGTCCTGAATTTTCCTGGGACCGCCCAGCCGGGCCGTTTGCCGGACCGACCCGGCTGGGCGGCGTCTCAAGGGGTACCGGGTCTCAACGCGCGCGCCGGGAGAACGGCACGCCCCGGTCCCGGAACGTCAGATGGTGCATCATGCCGCCCGCCCGGCGTGTTTCTCCCGGTACATGGCCGCGTCGGCCTCCGCGGTCAGCGCGTCCAGGTCGGCCAGGCCACCGGCCGGGCGGACCGCGACCCCGATGCTGACCCCGACGGTCACCTCCCGGCCGTCACCGATCGCGACCGGTTGCCGGATCGTCTCGCGGATCCGCTCACCGGTCCGCGCCGCCGCGTCCGGGCCGGCGTCCGGCAGCAGCAGCACGAATTCGTCGCCGCCGAGCCGCCCGGCGATCTCCCCGGGGCAGAGGGTGGCGCTGATCCGCTGCGACACCCGGTACAGCAGCTCGTCCCCGGCCGCGTGCCCGTACGTGTCGTTGACCTGCTTGAACCCGTTCAGGTCGAGCAGCAGCACGGCGAGCCGGCGACCGGTCCACCGCTCGGCGCGCTCGGCGAGCTGGGCCCGGTTCGGCAGGCCGGTGAGGTTGTCGTGCGACGCCTGGTGCTGCAGCTCGCGCCGGACCTGCTGGAGCGTGCTGAGCTGGCGCTGGAACGCGCTGGACTGGGCGCCGGTGATCACCGCGATCATCAGGTTCAGACCGACCGCGCCGATCCCCTCGCCACCCCGCAGCGGCATACCGAGCAGGGCCACCGAGGTGATCGCGAAGACCGCCAGCGCGCCGGGCAGCTGGTGCCGGATGGCCGCGATCGCGATCGGCAGGCTCAGCACCGGCCAGGTGACCTGGTCGGTGTGCTGCTGGCTGAAGTACACGAAGATCACGATGGACAGCGTGTCCAGCAGCACCTCGAGCGAGCTGAGCCGGGAGTACCAGCGCGAGCCGGGCCGCCGGAAGCCGATGATCGACAGCACGTTCGACACGGCCATCAGCGCCGCGGCGCCGAAGCAGGCACCGGCCAGCGCCGGTTCCACCCGGACCGGGCCGAGCCCGCCCGCGCCGAAGCCGTAGAGCAGGCAGCACAGCACCCCGACGGACCGCGACACGAGGGCGGCGGTCTCGACCGCCCGGCGCCGGGAAAGCAGCGTGTCGTCGAGCGCCGCCGCCTCCTGCTGGACGGTCTCCGGGTGCATGCCTCTCCATCGGCAGTCCGCGCCGGGACATGAGCGAAGGGCCGGTCGCGCTCGGCGACCGGCCCTGCTGAGACGTACGGATCAGAAATTGAACTTGAACTTGACTCAGAACTTGAACGCGCCGACCAGGACCCGCAGCTCCTCGGCGGTCCGGGAGACCTCCTCGCTGGCCTCGCGGGTCTGGTTGATCCCGCTGACCGTGGCCCCGCTGGCGTTCGAGACGTCGTTGATGTTCGCGGCGATCCGGTTCGAGCCGGCCGCCACCTCACCGATGCTGCGGCTCATCTCGCCGGTCGTGGCGGTCTGCTCCTCGACCGCCGAGGCGATCGTCGTCTGGAAGTCGTTGATCTGCGCGATGACCTCGGAGATGCGGTTGATGACGTCGACCGCGCCGCCGGTGTCCTGCTGGATCGCGGTGACCCGGGCGCCGATGTCCTCGGTGGCCCGGGCGGTCTCCTGGGCCAGGTCCTTGACCTCGCTGGCGACCACGGCGAAGCCCTTGCCGGCGTCGCCGGCGCGAGCGGCCTCGATGGTGGCGTTCAGGGCGAGCAGGTTGGTCTGCTCGGCGATGCTGGTGATCAGCTTGATCACGTTGCCGATCTCGGCGGACGACTCGCCGAGCTTGCGGATCGTCTCGGTGGCGCTGGCCGCCTCGGAGACCGCGATCGAGGCCACCTGAGCGGCTTCGGCGGCGTTGCGGGAGATCTCCCGGATCGACAGGCCCATCTCCTCGGAGCCGGCCGCGACGCTCTGCACGTTGCGGGAGATCTCGTCGGCCTCGACCGCCGCCGAGGAGCTCTGCCGGTCGGTGTTGTCGACCGCGGCGGCGATCTCGCCGGAGACCGCGGCCAGCTCGGTGGACGCGGTGGCCAGGGCATCCGAGTCCTTGGCGATGATGATCATCGACTCGCGCAGCTTGTCCAGGGTCCGGTCCAGGCTCTGGGCCATCGTGCCCAGCTCGTCGCGGCTGATGATGCTGCTGCGCACGGTCAGGTCCCCGTGGTCCAGCGCGTCGATCACCGTGCCGATCCGGCGGATCGGACCTAAGATCGAGCGGACCATCGGGATCGCCATGCCGATCAGCAGCGCCAGACCGGCCAGCGCCACCGCGATCGCGGTGTAGCGGGTCGACTTGATGGTCTTCTCCATCGCGGTCCTCTGCGCCGCGACCTGGCCCTCGACGATCTCGGTGAGCGCGTCCAGCTCGTCGTCGGTCTTGTTGTTCATCTCCGGGATCTCGCCGATCCGGCCCAGCACCGACTTGGGGTCCTTCGTGGCGGCCGCGACGAAGTCGATGATGAACGAGTTGAACGTGTCGAAGTCGCCGGAGTAGCTCTTGAACTGGTCGGTGATCGCGGTGGACAGCCCGCAGTCGAAGACCGCCGCGGAGGCGTCGACCGACGACTGCACGTCGTCGGCGGCGTCCCCGGTCATGTCCTGGCCCAGCGCGGACCGGAAGGCGTCGACCTTCAGCTCGCTCTGCCGGTTGTTCAGGTGGTTGAGGGCGGCCTGGCCGCACTGCAGCTGGCTGACCCGCTGCGCCTGATCCGCGACGCGGTCCTGGCCGATCAGCGCGACCGCGCCCATGCCGCCGAGCGCGATGGCGCCGGTGACGACGATGATGCCCAGCCGTTTGGCTGTGCCGATGTTCTCGAGGCCGAGCATCTTCCCCCCATGGTTGTCCGACTGCACACACTTTCGACCGTGTGCCGGATCACCTGAGGGAGACGAAGAGGGTTCGTACCTTTTACTAGTTTTCCTTCCGGTTGCAGCCGCCTTATCAGCCGCCGCAACCGGGCTTCCCTTACCGGGCTACCGGTGGATCTTGAAACGCCAGTCGTCCGGGACCGCGCCGGCCGGGCCGGGCGTCGGCTGGTCCTCGGGGCGGCTGCGGGCCGGGGTCAGCTCCGGACCGTCGAAACCCTCTTCGGTCTCGAAGTTCCAGAACCAGTCCTCACCGGGCTCGAACGACTGGATCACCGGGTGGCCGGTCTCCCGGAAGTGCGCGGTCGCGTGCTGCGACGGCGACGTGTCACAACAGCCGATGTGCCCGCACTGCGCACAACGACGCAGGTGGACCCACCACCCATCGGACTCCAGGCACTCCACACAACCGGTGCCGGACGGCGGGACATCGGGCTGAATCGACGCGCTCACGCCGGAAAACCTACCTCATCCCCCGGTCGTAAACCTCCTGTGCGGCCTGCATCGGACCGATCTCACTCTCGAGCAGCTCGATCAGCTCTTTCAGCTTGGCGGCCACCCGGGTGCCGAGCGGGGTCAGACTGTATTCGACCCGCGGCGGGATGGTGGCCTGCACCTCGCGCCGGACCAGGCCGTCGCGCTCGAGCGCCTGCAGGGTCTGGGCCAGCATTTTCTCGCTCACGCCGTCGACCCGGCGGCGCAGGGCGTTGAACCGGAAGGCGCCGTCGTGCAGTGCGGCCAGGGCGAGGCCACCCCACTTGCCGGTGACGTCCGCCATCACCCCGCGGGAGGCGCAGTCCCGGGCGAAGACGCTGGGGATCAGGTCGTCGACGGGATCACTCATGCATCGAGAATACCCAGTTCCGCCGCACTTTCCTTGGTGATGGCGCACACTACGGGTTGGCACTTTCTAAAAGTTAGTGCATTCTCGGATGCAGCACCTGCCGAATCACCAGTCGTTCAGTCCCAAGGAGTTCGCCATGACCACCATCGCAGTCACCGGCGCCACCGGTCACCTCGGCCGTCTCGTCGTGGACGCCCTGATCAGCCGCGGTGTCGAGCCGGGTTCGATCGTCGCCGCGGTGCGCAGCCCGGAGAAGGCGGCCGGCCTGCTGGCCCGCGGCGTCCAGGTGCGCGAGGCCGACTTCGACCGGCCGGAGACCCTGGCCGGCGCGTTCGCCGGCGTCGACAAGCTGCTGCTGATCTCGACCAGCGACCCGGGCAACCGGCTGAACCAGCACACCGCGGCGATCGAGGCGGCCAAGGCGGCCGGGGTCGGCTTCGTCGCCTACACCAGCATCCTGCGCGCCGACACCACGCCGGTGCTGCTCGCCGCCGACCACAAGGCGACCGAGGCGATCCTCGCGGCGTCCGGGCTGGCCCACTCGTTCCTGCGCAACGGGTGGTATTTCGAGAACTACACCGCCCAACTGCCGACGGTACGGGCGACCGGAGCGTTCCTGGGCAGCGCGGGCGAGGGACGGATCGCCGCCGCGACCCGGGCCGACTACGCCGAGGCGGCCGCCGCGGTGCTCGTCCTGGAGGGGCCGAAGGCGGTCTACGAGCTGGGCGGCGACCAGCCGTTCACGATGGCCGAGCTGGCCGCCGAGGTCGGCACCCAGATCGGCGCCCCGATCGGCTACAGCGACGTGCCCGCCGAGAAGCTCGTCGAGATCCTGTCCGGCGCGGGCGTGCCGGAGGGCTTCGCCGCGATCCTCGCCGACACCGACGTGCACATCCGGGAGAACGGCGCCCTCGACAACCCGGGCACCGACCTGCGCGACCTGATCGGCCGCCCGACCACGCCGCTGTCCGACGCGGTCGCCGAGGCCGTCAAAGCCTGACCGGTCCCGGCCTTTCCGCAGGCCGGCTCCCCGCGGGCCGGCTCTCCGCGGGCCGGCTCTCCGCGGGCCGGCATTCCGCGGGCCGGCATTCCGCGGGCCGGCTCTCCGCGTGGGCGCTTTTCCCGCGGTGCCGGCTTTATGCGAGGTCGGTGACGTCGGCGTAGGTGCCGTTGAGGGCGGTGACCGCGTCGTCGGCGCCGACCCGCAGGCCGACCCCGCGCTCGCCGGAGCCCAGGCTGATCGTGCGGCCCTTCGTGGTCTCGTCGGCGATCACCGGCCAGGCCGTGGCCGAACCGAACGGGGTGATGGTGCCCCGCTCGTACCCGGTGGCGTCCTTCGCGGCCGACGCGTCCGGCATCGACAGCCGGTTCACCCCGAGCAGCGCCCGCAACTTCGGCCACGAGATCGACCGGTCCCCCGGGACCAGCACGAACAGGTAGTCGTCGGGGCCACGCCGGACGACCAGCGTCTTCACCAGATCCCGCAGCTCGACGCCCTGCGCGGCGGCGGCCTCGGCGACGCTGTTCACCGGCCCGTGCCGGAATACCTCGTACCCGATCCCGGCTTGCACTACAGCGTTGATGGCGGCGTTCGTCACGGCGCCACCCTAGTCCGTAGAAATCAGGAGGCGGGACAATGACCGAGAAGCCCCGATTGCAGCCCGGACCCGATCACCCCATCACCGTCACCCCGACCGGCGAGCGGGTCGTGGTGACCGTCGCCGGCAAGGTGGTGGCGGACACGAACAACGCGCTCAGCCTGCACGAGTCGACGTACCCGGCGGTGCAGTACGTGCCGCTCGCCGACGTCGACCGGACGCTGCTGGAGCGCACCGGCACGCAGACCTACTGCCCGTACAAGGGCGACGCCGGCTACTACTCGATCACCGTCGACGGCGACACGGTCGTCGACGCGATCTGGGAGTACACGGCGCCCTACGACGCGGTCGCCCAGATCAAGGACCACGTCGCGTTCTACCCGGACCGGGTGGAGAGCATCACGATCGGCTAGTCGGTGCGCTGGTCACTGCGTAGTGCGCTGCGGACCGCTGCCAGCTGGTAGCGGTCCGCGTCGTACGGCGTGTACAACGAGATGCGGTCGATGTCCGTACCGAATCGGGTCTTGAGTTTTTCGGCGACCGCGACCGGATCGCCCGCCACCGCGAACGCGTCGAGCACCTCGTCGGTGATCTCGGCGGTCATCGCGGCCCAGTCCTGCCGCCGGGACAGCACGTTCAGCCGGTCGGCCAGCTCGCCCCAGCCGTGCACGTCGAGCACCGCCCGGTACGACGGCGTCGACGCGTAGAACGCGATCTGCCGGCGCACCGCCTCCTCGGCCGTCGCCCGCCGCTCCTCGTCCGTGCCGAGCACGACCATGGCGGACAGCCCCAGGTTGAAGCCGTCGAGCGAGCCACCGCGCGCCTCCCGCAGCGCCGGGAGGATCCGCTCCCGCAGGTACGGCACGCTGGTCAGCGGGTGCACCAGCAGCCCGTCCGCGACCCGGCCGGCCACCGCCGTCATCAGCTCGCCGACCGCGGCCAGCTCCACCGGCGGATTGCCGTGCGGGTTCGGCCCCGGGTCGAAGAACTCGGTCATCAGCGTGTGCTTGTAGAACTCACCGCGGAACATCAGCCGCTCCCCGGTCGCCCAGGCGTGCCAGATCGCCCGCAGCGCCGCGACGAACTCCTCCATCCGCGCCGCCGGCCGGCTCCACGGCATCGAGAACCGCCGCTCGATATGCGGCTTGACCTGCGAACCGAGCCCCAGCCGGAACCGCCCCTCGGAGATCAGCTGCAGATCGTTGGCGAGCACCGCAACGTTCATCGGATTCCGCGCGAACGCCACCGCGATCCCGGACTGCAGCGAGATCCGCTCGGTGGCCCGGGCCACCAGGGCGAGCGTGGTGAAGACGTCGTGCCGGGTCTCCGCCGCCCCGAACCCGTCATAACCGACCTGCTCGGCCGAGACAGCGGCCGCCTCCGCCTCGGCGGGGGACGCACTGACCTGCGCGGTGAAGTCAACCAGCATCACTCAGTCATAACACCTCCAAAAACCCAAAATCCTTCCGGGGTACGCCCCCCACCCCGCCCGCGCTCGGGATCTGAACTCGGCCGCCAGTCTCGCGGAATCCCGGAAGATCGCGCCGGCCCCCTGTGGACAGACCGCTGGTGTGGATAACCCCCGACGGCCCGCTCACTGTGCTACGGCAGCTCGGATCGCCTCGGCCATGACCTCGGCGGTGACCGCGCGGAGCAGATCGAGATCAACCTCCTCGGCCACCTCCCCGGTCGCCAGCGCGACCACCGCGTCCCCGTCATAGCGCGAGTGCGCCGGATGCAGCGCCCGGGCAAAGCCGGTGTGGCCACTCTGCGCGAGCAGATAGCAGTCCGATTTGGTGAGCTTCGCATCGGTCAGCACGACCGCGATCGTGGTGTTCTCCCGGCCGAACCCACCGGCCGGACGCTCGACCGGCTCGGCGGCGAAGATCGGCCGGCCCTCCGCCCCGAGGACGTCACCCCAGGCGTTGACCACGGCCAGCGCGACCACCCGCGCCGGGCCGGCGATGCCGTCCGCGCGGCCCAGGCCACCGGGATCGACCCGGCCGCGCCACTTCCCGGTACGCGCACCGGTGCCGGCGCCGACCGAACCGGTCCGGAACTCGTCGCCCCGCAGAGCAGCGAGAGCCGCCTCCCGACCGGACTCCGCGGTAGGCGGCCCAGCCGAACCCGGCGCATCACTGTCGCTCACCCCGGCGCTCGACGCATCGCCCTCACCCGCCCCAGCGCCCGGTACATCCCCGTCACGCACCCCAGCGCCCGGCGGGAAAGGCGCCCCGGCACCCGACGGGAAATTCGCCACCGACTCGTCGAAGATCGACATCCCGACGACGATCGGGACCGGCCCGAACGCCGTGGGAAACCCGAGCCCCCGCTCCCGCAGCAGCCGCATCACCCCGTCCCCCGCGGCCAGCCCGAACGCGGATCCACCGGAGAGCACCACGGCATCGACCCGATCCACCAGCCGAACCGGATGCAGGAGATCGAACTCCCGGGTGGCCGGAGCGCCGCCCCGGACCTCCCCGGACCCGACCGTCCCCGGCGGCGGCAGGATCACGGTGACCCCGGTCCCGTCACCGGTCCAGTTCCCGACATGGGCGGAGAGCAATTGCGGCTGAGGGTGTTTCACCAGGCCAGCCTAGGTCCTCACCCTGCCGCGTTGTCCACAGCAGCGCTTTGTCCACAGGCCACCGACGTGATCCAGCAGAAATCCTGGACAATGGTCGCCGGGCGGTCAGCCCCCTGGTGGGTGGGGCCTGCTCCGGCCCCAGTGACGGCCCCCAGCAACGGCCCCCCAGCGACGGGCTTCAGCGACAGCCCTCAGGGACAGCCCTCAGTGCCGGGCCTCAGCAACCAACCTCAACGACGGACCACTCGACCCCACTCAGGACACCTTCCGCAGAGTCCGCCGCCCAGCCACCCACGCCGTCCCCCCAAGCAACCCGAGCAGCCCCACCACCCCCACCCCCACCCTGATCACTCCCGGCCACGACGGCAACGGCAGCGGCGGCGGCTCCAGCCCGGCCAACGGCAACGCCCACCCCGTCGCCGCCCACCCCACAAACGCGATCACCAACCCCACCGGCACAGCTCCGATCGCCAGCACCGGATACGACCAGACCGCCGCCCGCCGAGCCGCCGCCCGGGACAACCCCTGCCCACGCAGCGCGGAAAGATCGTCGGCCTGGCGTTCCCGCCCGGCCGCCGCGGTCAGCACGAGCACCCCGGCGGCAAGCAGCGCCACCAGGATCGCGACCAGCCCCGCGTAGCCGAGCGCCACAGCCGGCCCTTGCTGCGCGAGCCGCGCGGCGAGCTGCGCCGATCGCCCGTCCCCGGTGACGGTCAGACCCGCGGCGCCGAGCCGGTCGACCACGTCGGCGGGGGCACGCGCGGACAGCCAGACCTGCCCGGCCTCGGTGGGTGCGCCGTCGGTGGCGACCCGGTCGGCGTACTCCAGGTCGATCAGCACCGCCGGCCCGCCGAGGCGTGGGACGGCCGGCAGCCGCCCGGCCACGTCGACCCGCGCCGGGCGGAAGTCGAGCCCGGTCACCTCCCCCGGCACGAACGTCCCGGTCGCCACCACCGGGATCGGCCACGGGGTGTCCGCGGGCTGCACCAGCACCCCTTCCGGGACGCTGTCCATATCGGTCACCTCGATGCGCAGCCCGTCCGCGCCGGCGGCGAGCTTGCCGCCCGGGCTGACCCGCCATCCGGCCGGGTCGGTGCCGCCGAGGCCGTGCAGGGTGAGCACGCCCTGCACGCCGAGCGAGTTCGCCCCGGTGATGTGCAGCGCGTTCAGCCGGCAGCCCCGCTGCTCGCACTGCGGCGCCGGGTAGGTGTAGGTGTGCCGCCCGGGGCGCGGCACCCCCATCTGCGCCAGCACGTCCGGCCCGCTGCCGTCGACCGGCGTCAGCACCGCGGCCACGCTGACCTGCCGGCCCGGCGCGAAGCCCGCCGCGCTCAGGTCCAGGCTGAAGGTCTTGTCCCGCGCGGTCACCACCGGCTCCGGCGCCTTCGGCCGAAGAAGATCAACCACTTTCCGGTACGGCGTTCCCCCCGGCCAGTTCGCGACGACCGGCAACCGTTCGGAGTCCACCGCGAGCACCGGCCGCTCGCCGGGATGTTGCGGGATCTCGACCGCCGCCATCGCGAAGGTCCCGTGCGGGTCGACCTGGTGCACGGCGGCGAGCAACTGCGCCCGGCCGACCGGTCCGACGGTCAGCACCCGGTCGGCGCCGTTGCCCAGGTCCGCCTCGACCCGGCGGCCGTGCGCCGCCACGTCGCCGGCCACGATCATGTAGGAGCTGACCGCGACCGCCGCCACGAGCAGCGCGAACACCCGGCCGGTCGCGGCCCGCCGGGACAGCAGCAGCCAGGTCAGCCCGGGCCCGAGCCGGCCGCGGTCCAGCGCGCGGTGCCCGGAGCGGGCGGCGAGCGGCCGCAGCGCCCGGGCCACCAGCAGCGCGAGCGCGAGCATCAGCAGGGCGGGGGCCGCCGAGCCGACGCCGATCAGGTCGCCGCCGCCGACGGCGAGCTGCGCCACGGCGCCGGCCGCCAGCGCGGCGACCAGGATGTCCAGGGTGAGGCCGGCCCAGCGGCCGGGCATCGGGGCGCGGCGCAGCAGTTCGCTGACCGGGCGCAGCATGGGCGCGCCCTGGGCGAGGACCACGGCCAGGATCGCGGCGGCGGCGGCCAGCGGCGCGTACTTCAGCGAGTCGGGGTGCGGGTCGGCGCCGACCCCGGGCCAGCGGACC
The DNA here is from genome assembly GCF_019704555.1 of Actinoplanes sp. L3-i22. Classification (NCBI taxonomy): domain Bacteria; kingdom Bacillati; phylum Actinomycetota; class Actinomycetes; order Micromonosporales; family Micromonosporaceae; genus Actinoplanes; species Actinoplanes sp. L3-i22. The sequence continues at coordinate 3,067,684 of NZ_AP024745.1, read as the reverse complement.
GCCACCACCGCGTCGACCAGGAGCTGGCCGGCCAGCGCGCCGGCGATCGTGCCGGCCAGCACGGCGACCAGGCTCTCCCCGGTCGCCAGCCACCAGCGGTGCGGCAGGCGGGCGCCGCGCAGGGCGATCACCGCGGTCTCCGGGCGGCGGGTCTCGGCGCCGGCCGCGACGGCCAGCAGGATGGCCAGGCAGGCGAGGATGACCAGGGCGATCGCGGGCACCGGCACGATCCGGCGGGCGGTGGCGTGCCCCTCGTCGACGCGGGCCATCAGCCGCGGGATCCCGGTCTGCAGTTGCAGGCCGGCGGCGCCGGTGCCGCCGTCCAGGCCGGTGCTGACGTCGGCGATGCCGCCCTGCAGCCGGTCGACGGCCTGGCGCAGCGCGGGCAGCCGGTCGGCGTCCAGGGCGCCGGGCCCGGCGTAGCCGTCGACGCTGAGGTCGGCCTTGCCGCGGTCCATCAGGTCGAGCGTGGTCAGCCCGGTGAAGGCCGGCTCGCCGGGGCGGCTCTCGCCGCCCACGTCCTCCGAGGTGAAGTAGCCGTGCTCGCCCCAGTACATGTCGGCCGGGTCGGCGACCCGGTAGATGCCGGCGAGGAAGAAGCGTTTGGGTTCGCCGTCGGCGACGTACGACATCTGCTCGGGGTCGTTGCTGAAGTACGCGTACGTCAGGTCCACCGACCGGCCCACGGCCAGGCCGAACCGCGCGGCGGTCCGCTCCCCGAGCACCAGGTCGCCCTCGCCGAGCAGGCACCGCCCGGTGACGATCGCCAGGTGCGCGCAGACGTCCTGCCGGTGCACCAGCCGGGTGCGGAACCGCAGGTCCGGGTCGAGGCCGATGGCCGGGAACTCGGCGGCGTACGCGGTCCGGAACCCGGGCAGGTCGGCGAGCCCGGCGCCGGTGGTGGCCAGGTCGATCCCGCCGGTCGAGCTGCCGCCGCCGCTGAGGCCGCGACTGTCCTGATCGGTGACCCGCAGGCTGATCTCCCGTTCGGACCGTTCGGCGTAGGCGACCTGCCCGGCGGCCACCACCCGGTCGGTGGCGCGCAGGTAGGCGGGCGTGGCCACGGCCGGCGCGACCGCGAACGCGGCGAGCACGGCGAGCACGACGGCCGGTCCGCGTCGTGCCCAGACCATCGTGAAGATCAACGCGAGCATCGGTCCCCCGCCCGATCGGGCCGACGGGTTCGACCGGTGTCACCGAAGGGAGCGGATCGGCCGGACACCCCGATCAGAGCGGCCAGAGCGGCCAGACAAAGCATGGCGGCCAGACCGGAGATGAGCAGTGGCCACCGGCCGAGTACCTCGGGCGGGGGCAGCAGCCGCCACCCGTCGGCGAAGAACGAGTCCGGCTCGCCGGCCACCCGCCGGGCCACCGACGCGGCCAGCACGCCCCCGAGCACCGCGGCCCCGGCCAGCGCGAACGGGCCGAGGTAGCGGGTCACGGCGAGGGTCCGGGCGGACACGCCCTGCACCCGCAGGGCGGCCGCCGAGGCGCGCTGCGGCTCGCGGTCGACCGAGGCCGCGACCGCGACCGCGGCGGCCGCGGTGAGCAGGGCGATCACCGCGCAGAACACGGTGAACGGGCCGGCCGGCGCGGTGCCCCGGCCCGGGGTCCGGGCGGCCCGGCCGGTGGCGCTCTCGTCGGCGAGCACGGTCAGTCCGGCCGCCTCGAGCCGGTCGACGACCGCGGCGGGCGCGTCGGCGGTCAGCCACACCTGGGTGACGCCGGTCGGGTCGGCCTCGCCGGCGCTGCGGCGCAGCGCGTCGAAGTCGGTCAGCAGTCCGGTCGCGCCGAGCACCGGCAGCACCGCGACCGTGGCGGTCACCCGGGCCGGGATCTGGCCGGCGCCGGGCACGGCGATGCCCGGCTCACCGAAGCGCCACGGCACCGGGACCGGGCCGGCCAGCAGCATCGGCAACGGGAGCGCGGTGTCCACGGCGAACAGCCGGTCGCTCTCCGACCGGGATCCGCCCCGGGCCGGCCCGACGGCCAGGCCGTCGTGGCTGCCGGACAGTTCCAGGCCGCCGGCGCCGGCGACGGTCCGCCAGCGGGTCGTGTCGGTCAGCCGGTCCGCGCCGAGCAGCTCGGCGTCCGGGCCGCGCTGGGCGAGCGAGTGCAGCACGATCGGCTGGGGCAGCGGTTTGCCGTCCGGCCCGAGCTGGCCGGGGACCTGCCAGCGCAGCAGGCGGCAGCCGCCGGCGCAGCCGGTCACCGGCTCGGTGATCGTCTGCTCGCCGGTCGGCCGCAGGGCGAAGGTGAGCTGGACCCGGTCGCCGGTGCTCTCGTTCTGCAGGACCACGTCGACGGTGGCCGGCGCGCCGCGGTCGTTGCGGACCTTCAGCACCAGCTCGCGGCCGGTGACCGGCGGGGCCGGGTCGATCGGCGCGGGCGCCGCCGGGCGCGGGCCGTACTCCGGGCGCCAGGAGCCGACCGCCGCCAGCCGCGCGGTGTCCACGGCGAGCACCGGCGGGTTCGCCTGGCGGTCGACGGCGGCGGCCAGCGCGTACCGGCCCTGCGGGTCGGCGGTCGCGACCGCGTGCTGCAGCACGGTCCAGTTCTTCGCGCCCACCGTCAGCACCCGGGCCGCGCCCAGCTCGGACTCGGCCCGCTGGGTGTGCGCCGCCCGGTCCGCCGCGGTCGCGCCGGACGTCGTGACCAGCAGCGCGACCGCGATCGCGAGCAGCGCGAACACCCGGTCCAGGCCGGCCAGCCGGGACATCCGGGCGGCGGTCAGGCCGAGTCGCAGGTGGCCGGTGCGCAGCGCGACCGACCCGCCCCGGTCGGCGGCGCGGATCAGCAGCCGGGCGACCAGCACGGCGACCGCGACGGCGACCGCGATCGCGGCGAGCGCGCCGATCCCGGCGTCGGGGCTGCCGGACCGGGCCTGGTAGGCCGCGGCGACGGCGATCGCGACGAGCAGGACGTCGGCCAGCAGGGCGGCCCGGCCGCTGCGGCCGGCCGGGACCTCACGCTGCAGGACCACCACCGGCGTACGGATCAGCAGCAGATCGCCCGCCACCAGCGTGACCATCGCGACGAGCGCCACCACCGCCGCCGCCGCGACCGAGAGGGCCGCCGCAACCAGGGTGCCCGGGCCGGACAGCAGCCGGCCGGCGATCATCCCGGCGGCGGCCCCGAGCAGCCCGCCGGCCAGCAGCGGCGCCACGTGCTGCCCGGAGAGCAGGGTGAGCAGGCGTCGCGGGGCGCCGCCGCGCAGTTTGAGCAGTGCGGCGTCGCGGCGCCGGTCCCGCGCGGTGTAACGGCCGGCCAGGGCGATCGCGTACCACCCGAGCAGCAGCGCCGGGACCGCGCCGAGCAGCACCGCCCGCATCAGCCGCGCGCCGGCGCCGCCCAGGTCGGCGCGCAGCGGCCCGGTCGGGTCGCTGATCTCGCCGAGGGGCCCGGCCCGCGAGATCGCCTCGCCCAGGTCGTACCCGTCGTCGCCGCGCAGCAGCGGCGCGGGAACCTCGGCCGACCAGGTGAAGACCGGCTGGCCGAGCGGGGCGCCGGTGAACGTCGCGGCGACCGTGTAGATCGGATCGAGGCCGCTGCCCACCCGGAACAGCTCGTCGGCCCAGTACCCGGCGGCCGGGTCGGTGATCGCGTAGACGCCGGTCACCCGCATCGGGATCTTCGGCGCGGCGGTGGTGGCCTGTACGTCGAGCCGGTCGCCGGGGTGCACGCCGAGCCGCTCGGCGACCGGCGCGGTGATCGCCGCGTCGCCGGCCGTGGCCGGGCACCCACCGGCCGAGAAGGACACGTGCGCGCAGAACCGGTCGCGGTAGTCGACGTTGATGTGGTCGGGCACGCCGCCCCGGTCGGTGACGCTCATCGGCCGGGCCAGCCCGAGCACCCCGTCCGCGCCGGGCATCGGCAGCGTGCGCCGCACCGCGTCGCCGAACGCGGTGACCGCCCGGGCCGGGTCGTCGCCGGTCTCGCTGTTCCAGTGCACGACGACGGTGCGCTGGGCGGCCGGGGTCGCGTCGGCGATGGTCGCGGCGCTGCGCGCGGCCTCGGTCAGCACGAACCAGGGCGCGGCCGCGGCCACCGCGGCCGGGAAGGCGGTGAGGACGAGCAGTGTGCAGGCCTGAACGGCCCGGGAACGCACGGCGCCCCAGAGGATCGTGAACATGCCCCCGTCTCACCCCCCGGGACACAGCTTCACGCCCGCGAGCCACGAAGGCATGCCCCGAAGGTCAGACCGTTATCCCTCTGATACCGACAGCGCCACCGTACGGAAACCCATGTTCCCCGTCGATGAGTCCGGCGTGTTCGACGAGCGGGCCGCGTTGCGGTACCGATTGCAGTAGGAATCGTGGCACAGGTACGACCCCCCGCGGATCACCCGGGACGTCCCCAGCGACGGCCCGCGCGGGTCGTCCACCGGCGACTGGGCGTAGTAGCGCGGCGAGAACCAGTCCGCGCACCACTCCCAGACGTTGCCCACGCTCTGGTGGACGCCGTAGTCGTTGGGCGGGAACGCCAGTACCGGCGCGGTGGTGACCCAGCCGTCCTCGGCGGTGTTGGTCGCCGGGAAGTCGCCCTGCCAGATGTTGCAGGCGAACTCCCCCGCGGGCAGCCGGTCGCCCCACGGGTAGCGCAGCCCGGCGCGCCCGCCGCGGGACGCGCATTCCCACTCCGCCTCGCTGGGCAGTCGCCGGCCGGCCCAGGCGCAGTAGGCCAGCGCGTCGTTCCAGCTCACGTGCACGGCCGGGTGATCGTCCGCGGCCGCCGAGGACGGGCCGCCGGGGTGCGCCCAGTCGGCGCCCTCGACGCCGAGCCACCACGGGGTGCCGGCCATCCGCCCGGCGATCCGGTCCGGGTCGGTGACCGCCAGGTGGAAGACGGCGGACCAGCCGTACCGCTCGGCGTCGGTCCGGAATCCGGTGCTCTCGGCGAACGCCCGGAAGTCGGCGACGGTCACCGGCGTGGCGTCGATGGCGAAGGGGCTCACCCGTACCGGATGGACCGGTTTCTCGCCATCCGAAGGATGGCCGTCGTCGTGCGCGTCGCCCATCGCGAACTCCTGGCCGGGCACCTCCACCTGCGGCACCTGGTGCGTACCGAGGGCGGAAACGGGCGCCGGCGCGTCCTCGGTGGACGTGCGATCGGACGAGGGGGTGCAGCAACTCATGATCGATACGATAGGTCGTCCAGGCCGCTCAGCGTCGGATCGTGGTCCACCGCGCCGACCGGGTACATCGACGTCATCCAGTGGTAGAAGCGGTCGTCCCGCTCGACCAGCAGGGTGTAGAGCCGCTGCAGCATCCGCTCGCGGACCGGCGTCATCTCCGGGTGGCGGTAGATGTTGATCAACTCGTCCGGGTCACGTTCCAGGTCGTAGAGCTCGTTCACCGACTCCGGGTTGACCACCAGCTTGTAGCGGTCGTCGCGGAGCATCCGCTGCGGGTACGGGAAGTGGTGCCCGTGGAACTCGCAGACGATGTCCGGCTGCCAGTCCGGGTGCTCGCCGCGCACCAGCGGCGCCAGGCTGCGCGAGTCGACGGCCGGGGCGGTGTCGACGCCGGCCAGGTCCAGGATGGTCGCCGTGCAGTCCAGCAGGCTGACGAACTCGTCGCGGACCTGCGGCGGCGCGCCCGGGATCCGGATTATCCCGGGAGTGCGGTAAATGTCCTCATACATCGCCGGCCCCTTGTCGTGCAGCCGGTGCGACCCGGTGAACTCGCCGTGGTCACAGGTGAAGAAGACCGAGGTCGCGTCAGAAATTCCAAGATCATCTACCGCATCGAGGATCCGCCCGATCTCGAAGTCGATCATCGACACGTAACCCCAGTACACCGCGATCAACTTCCGGGTCACCTCGATCGGCATCGAGTCGAACGTCCAGTGCGCGCTGTAGTTCCGCTGCACCGGCGGCTTCCCCTCGAACGTCTCCGCGATCGACTTCGGCAGCTCCACGACGGCCGGGTCGATCATGTCGAAGTACTCGTCCGGAACGATGTAGGGAAGATGCGGCCCGAAAAAGTGGGTGGCAAGGTAAAAAGGCCGATTTTCCCGGGAGTATCGCTGCAGGAGGTCGATCGTGCGCGACGCCAGGTAGTGCTCGAACGTGGCTTCCACCGGCTGTCGAAGCCGCGCCGCGAGCAGATTCCCCGGCCCCCCGTTCGGCAACGTGCCACGGATCCGATCGTGGATCTCGTACGGCGGAAGGTCGTGCTCCTTCAGATAGTCGAGGTAGTCCTGATGATCGACCGGGTTGTGCCACCCCGGCAGATGCGGCCCGTCGAAGCCGTAGTCCGCCGGCGTCTTGGCCGAGCTCGCGTGCCACTTCCCGAGCAGCCCTACGTGGTAGCCCCGCTCCCGCAACGCCACCCCGAAGGTGAACGCGTCGTCCGGCAGGTCCTCCTGATAGCCGACGTTGCGCTCCTGATTGGCGAGCACCTTGTGCCGGAACGGCGCCTGCCCGGTGAGCAGGCTGGCCCGGGCCGGCGTGCAGATCGCGGTCGGGGTGTACCACCGGTCGAACCGGGTGCCGGTGGCCGCGAGCCGGTCCAGGTTGGGCGTGCTGACGTGCGGATTGCCGTACGCGCCGAGCGTGTCGACCCGGTGCTGGTCGGTCATCAGGAAGAGGAAGTTCACTTCGTGAAGCCCGCGCCGGAGTAGTAGGTCGCCGGGTCCGGGTTGGACGGCAGCTTGCCGGCGCCCACGAAGTACTCGCCCATCGCGGTCAGCCACTTGGTGATCGTCCCGTCGGCGGTGTAGCCGTCCAGGGTCTTCGAGTCGAGCATCCGGCTGTTCGCCGCGTCCGCCTTGACCGCGTCCTCGCTCTGCTTGTTCAGGGCCGCGACCAGTTTGACGGTCTCGTCCGGGTGCGCGGCCCGGTAGTCCATCGCGTCGCGCAGCACCTGGATCACCTTGGTGGTCTTGTCCGCGGCGACCTCGTTGCGGCCGACGAACGCGGTCGGGAACGCCATGGTGTCCGCGAAGTCGGCGTCCTTGGCCAGCTCGACCAGGTCCGGCTTCCTGGTCTTGATGGTGGCGATCGCCGGGTACCAGAAGCCGGCCGCGTCGATCTGGCCGGAGCTGAACGCGGCGACGATGGTGGCCGCGTCCATCGGGGTGCGCTTGATGTCGGCGTTGGTCAGCCCGGCCTTCTTCAGTGCCAGGGTGAGGATCATGTCGCCCGAGGTGCCCTCCGGGACGCCGACCTTCTTGCCCCGGAGCTGGCTCAGGTCGGTGATCCCGGCCTGCCCGATCACCCGGTCGGCGTTCCCCAGCGAGTTCAGCGCGATGATCTTGGCCTTGCCGGACGCCGGCAGCCAGGCCGCGCCCGGACCGATGTAGCCGTAGTCCAGGTCACCGGCCTGCATCGCGGTGATCTGCAGCGGGCCGTTGGTGAAGACCTTGGCGCTCACCTCCAGGCCGTACTTCGCCCAGAGCTTCTGGTCGTTCGCGACGGCCAGCAGGCTTGCCCCGTTGAAATCCGCGATATACCCGAAGGTCACTTTTTCTGATGATTTTTCACCCTGGTCCTTGCCGCAGGCGGCGAGGCCGGTGAGCAGGGCGGCGGACAACAGTGCACGGCGTCTCACGTGAACGACTCCTGATGATGTACAGCGCTCCACACGCGATTGCGCAGAGCGGAGAATTCGGGACTCAAACGAATTTCTTCGGTACGGGGATGGGGCAGCTCCACGTCCACGATCTCGGCGATCCGCCCCGGCCGGGCCGCCATCACGACCACCCGATTGGCCAGGAAGACCGCCTCGTCGACGTCGTGCGTGATGAACAGGACGGTGCGTCTCTCCTGCTCCCAGGTGCGCAGCAGCTGCTCCTGGAGCCGCACCCGGGTCATCGCGTCGACCGCCCCGAACGGCTCGTCCATGAGCAGGATCGACGGGTCCACGGCGTACGCCCGGGCGATCGCCACCCGCTGCTTCATGCCGCCGGACAGCGTCTTGGGCAGCGCGTCGGCGAACCGCTCCAGGCCGACCAACTCGATGAACCGGTCCGCGATCCGCCGGCGCTCGGCGCGCGGCACGCCCTTCTCGCGCAGGCCGAACTCCACGTTCTTGCGGACGGTGAGCCACGGGAACAGCGCGTACTGCTGGAAGATCACGCCACGATCGGGGCCCGGGCCGGTGACCGGCTTCCCGTCGACCAGGGCCTGGCCACTGGTCGGGGTCTCCAATCCGGCCAGGATGTTCATCAGCGTGGTCTTGCCGCACCCGGACGGGCCGACGACGGTGACGAACTCGTTGTCGCGGATCTCCAGGTCGACCCCGCCGAGCGCGACGAACTCCTCGCCCTTGAGCGGGAACACCTTGCGTACCCCAGCGATGTTGATCATCGGGTCTCCTGCCAGGAGGTGAGCCGCCGCTCGGCGAGCAGCAGGAGCCGGTCCATGATCAGGCCGAGCACGCCGATGCTGATCAGCCCGACGAAGATGGTCGGCAGGTCGTAGTAGAGCTGCGCGGCCTGCATCCGGTAGCCGAGGCCCTGCTGCGCGGCGATCAGCTCGGCGGCGACCAGCGTCGCCCACGACGAGCCCAGCCCGATCCGCATCCCGACCAGGATGAACGGCGACGACGCCGGGATCACCACCCGGGCGAAGATGGTGTGGTCCCGCGCGCCGAGCACCCGGGCCGCGTTGATCAGCGTCTTGTCGACGTTGACCACGCCCTGCAGGGTGGCGATCACGCAGGACAGGAACGAGGCCAGGAAGATCACGAAGATCTTCGGCGTCTCCTCGATCCCCATCAGCACGATCGCCAGCGGGATCAGCGCCAGCGGCGGGATCGTCCGGAAGAACTGGATCCACGGCTCGATCAGCGCGCGGACCGGGGCGTACCACCCCATCAGGAACCCGATCGGCACGGCCGCGACCACCCCGAGCAGGAACCCGGCCAGCACCCGCTTCAGGCTGGCCAGCGCGTCCCCGGCGAGCGTGCCGTCGCCGATCAGGTCGATCGCGCGGTCCAGCACGGCCGGCGGCGCCGGGATGTCCAGCCCGGCGAGCGACAGCCCCCACCAGACCCCGATGCCGATCAAGACCGAGATCAGATTCAAGACCGATTTGGGTACGGCCATCCGCCGCCGCCCCCGGGCCGGAGTCGGAGCGGCCACCGTGGGGTCCGCCTCTACCAGCGTCATTCCGTGCTCCCGTCGAGGTTCGAGTAGCCGGCCAGCAGCGGCGACTGCCGGTACAGGGCGGCGACCGCGCCGCGCGCCCCGTCGTCGTCGCCGAGCCGGGCGGCCCGCACGACCGGCCCGCGGTCGGCCCGGCTCCCGTTGCCGGCCACGTCGTGCCCGGGCGGCACCCGCTCGGCGGCGACCACCTCGGCCGCCCGGTCCACGATCGCCGGGACGGCGCGCGGCAGGTCACCGCCGATCACGATCAGCTCCGGGTCCAGGAGCAGCGCCGCCGCGGCGAGGACCCGGCCGACCGTGTCGCCGATCCGGTCCATCGCGGCCGCCACCGCGGGCTCGTCCCGGCGCGCCGCCAGCTCGTCCAGGCCGCTCACCCGGGCCGCGGCCAGGGCCGGTCCGATCGCGGCGACCGTCTCCAGGCAGCCGCGCTTGCCGCACCGGCAGCGCGCGCCGCCCGGCTCGGCGGGCACGTGCCCGAACTCGCCGGCCGCTCCCCCGGCGCCCTCGATCAGCCGGCCGCCGACGATCAGGCCGCCGCCGATGCCGGCCGCGAGCCGGATGTAGAGCACGTCCCGCGCGTCGGTGGTGCCGGCCTCGGCGAGCGCGGCGAACCGGGTGTTGTTGTCCACGATCACCGGTGCCCGGAACGCGTCGGTGAAGGCGGCGGAGACGTCGGCGCGGGCGGTGCCGGCCGGGTAGGGCCCGGTCACCCCGACCCCGACGCCCTGCAGCGCGGACAGGCCGATGCCCTGCTCGCGGCCGAGCCGGTCGATCAGGGCCAGGCCGGCCCGGATCCGGGCGGGCAGCGACGTGCCGGCCGGGTACGGCGTGACCCCGCTCGCGATGATCTCGTGCGCGGCGTCGGTGACCACCGCCCGGACCCGGGAATGTCCCAGGTCCACGCCGAGGAACTGGCCGGACCGCGGGTCCAGGGCGAGCAGCTCGGCCGGGCGGCCGCTGCCGGCCCGCCGGTGCGCGTCGGTGGTCACCTTGACGATCGCGCCGCGGCCCAGCAGGTCGCCGGTGATCTCCGAGAGGGTGGTGCGGGACAGGCCCGAGCGGGCCGAGATCTGGGCCCGGCTCAGGGTTCCGTGCTCGCGCAGGATGGCCAGGACACGCTCCTCATGAGCGCGCCTGACCAGCGCGTGGACGCCTACTGTTGCCGACACGTGGCCACCGTAGGCAACCCGCAATTTTTCCGTCAACAATCCGGCAGAATTATCTCTTCAAAACCAGTAGGAAAACTTCCTCTGGATTCCGGCGGCGTGCGGACTGTGCCAATTCCGGACCCCGAGCGGGGCAGCGCGCTGGGTGATCAATTTGCCACTCTGTGCCGATGGCCGCAGCGCGTCACCGTGCAGAGATCAGCGAGCACCCCGGGCCGGCCGAGCCGGAACCGGTGCCACCGGGCCGTCCCCGATGGACCGACCCCGCCGAGTCCCGCCCCGGCCAGCTCACCTGGCAGCTCATCACCGTCTGGCTGCTCGGCGGCTGCGCCCCGTTCGTCCTCGACGGCGTCGCGCACGGCTTCGAGCTCGGCGGCCCGGCCTTCACCACCGCCACCGTCGCCATGCTCGTGGTGATCGCGGCCGGCCTGATCACCATGCTGTACCTGCTGGTCCGGGCCACCTCACTGGTCACCCCGCTCGGCGGCACCCGGCGCCGGCGGCTGCTCTGGGCCGCCCTGGTCGCCGCCGGCGGCGGGCTCGCCTGGCTGACCGGCCGCACCGTCGCCACCGCGCACGGCCTCGACGTGCTGCACAACGGACGGCTCGCGGTGCTGCTCGGCGGCGCCCTCGCGGCCCTGGTCGCGGCCGCGCTGACCCGCGGCTGGTGGCTGCGGGCCCCGGCCACCGCGGCCCTGGTCGTGCTCGCCGCCACCGGCGTCCTCGCGTTCCGGGACACCGGCCCGAGCGAGCTCGACCAGCGGCTGGCCCGCGCCGGCTGGACCCGGGACGCGGCCTGGCACCTCGACGTGCCCGGCTTCCGGCCGGTCCGGTCGACGTTCGGCCTGGCCGAGCAGGGCGACGAGTACGTGCCCACCGACCCGGCTGCGGCCGGCCGGATCACCCTGCTCACCATCGACGTCTCGACCGGCTGCCACCCGCCGCGCTGCACCGACCAGAACTACCTGCTGCTCGGCGGGACCAACCGGGCCAGCGTCTTCACCGGCGACACGCCGCGCGCCGCGATCATCCGCAACCACCACGTCCTGGAGCTGACCGGCAACCCGGACGTGCCCCCGGAGCTGCTGCGCCAGGCCCTCGCGTCGGCCCGCCCGGCGACCGACACCGAGCTCCTCGACACCCTGCCGGCCTACTCGCCGCGCAACCCGGTGGAGGCCGCCCGGGCGTGGCTGCGCCGGCACACGTAGGTCACCATATCGGTCATGAACGATTCCCCCGCCTCACGGATCATCCTGCAGTTGGGCGGGGTCTGGCTGCTCGGCGCCCTGCTCCCGCCGGCGCTGCTCGGCCTCCTGGTCGGCGCGATCCTCGGCGGCACCGGGGTGCTGCTCGTCCTGCTGGCGATCCTGGCCGGCATCGTGGCCGGCCTGACCCTGCTCGGCCGCGCCACCGCGCAGGTGAAACGCCCCCGGTCGAACCTGCTCTGGGCGCTGCTGGTCGCGGTCGGCGGCGGGATGCTGTGGACGCTGGGCTGGCGGGTCGGGGACGCGGCCGGCCTCGGCGTCAGCCACGGCAGCGGCCGGATCGTGCTCTTCGGCGGCCTGGCGTTCGTGCTGGTCGCGGCCCTGTTCGTGCGGCCCTGGCCGGTTCCGGCCGGCGCGCTCGCGGTGCTGCTCGCCGCCGTCGTCGCGGCCGGGATCGGCCTGCGCGGCGCCGCGCCGGACGACCTCGCCGAGCGCCTGGCGGCCTCCGGCCTGCACCGGGAGACGCTCTACGCGGTCCGGGTGGCCGGGTACACCCCGACCGGGGACCGGGTCTACGGGCCGGAGACCGGTGGCGCCGAGTTCACGCCCACCGACCCGGCGGCCGTGCCGCCCCTGCGGATCTACCGCGTCCGGGCCGAGCAGGTGGCCGCCGGTCAGCCACGGACCTGCGCCGACAGCACGGGCTCCGCCGAGTCCGCCGGGCTGATCCCCGGCAGCGTGCAGAGCTGCGCCGCGGAGTCCGGCGGGCTGCTCTACTACACGACCTGGGGGAACGAGCAGGTCTACCTGCTGCGCCGGGGTGCCGTGCTGCTCGTCGCGACCGGCACGGCCGGGGTGGAGCGGGCCGCGCTGCGCACCGCGATCCGGACGGCCCGGCCCGCGACCGCCGCCGAACGCACGCGGCTGCACGCCGACCCGGCCGACCCGCCGTACATCGCCGTGGCCCCCGGCTACCGCAGCGCCGGGATCGCCCCCAACCTCGGCACCGAGTACCTGCCGGCCGACGGCATCACCGGGCCCGCCGACGCGGTGGTGCGGCTGCACTTTCAATACGGGGGCCGGGAGCAGATCTGTTTCGGTCAGACGCGGTGCACGACCGAGGCCGGCGGGCTGGTCTACTTCCGGTCGCCGGACCAGCAGGGCTACGCGGTCCTCGGCTCCGGGTCGACCGTGCTGCTCACCGGTGGCCTGGCGGTGGACCGGGACCTGCTCCGGGACTCGGTGCGGACCGCCCGGCCGGTCACCGACGCGGAGTTGCTGCGGACGCTGGCGCGACCGGCGCCGAAGACCCGGCTGGACGCGATCGGGCGGTGGCTCCACGACCACACGTGACCGGTTCCGCACGCTTGCTACGGCCGTACCGTCGCAAGCATTTGATCTTGATCTTCCTCGGGGAGCCGGGCGACCGGCTCCCCGCCGGCGCGTCACGCGAAGTGCGGGATGACCTCCTCGGCGATCGCCTGGAGCGGCTCGTGGTCGTAGGCGACCCGCGGGATGTAGGTGATCACGTAGTCCGCGCCGGCCTCGGCGATCCGTTCCACCTGCTCACGCACCTTGGCCACGCTGTCGCCCGGCTCCAGGTAGAGGCTCGTCGACTTGGTGATCCGGTCGTAGTCGGTGCCCTGCTCGTCGCAGTGTTTCCGCAGCACGTCGAGCTTCTGCCGGATCACCTCGGGGTCGCCGCCGCCCACGTTGCAGGCGTCCGCGTACTTCGCGACCAGCTTCAGCGTCACCTTCTCGCCGCCACCGCCCAGCCACAGGTCGGGCTTGCGGCCGCCGGCGCCCTTCGGCTCGTTGATCGGCCCGTCGATCCGGTAGTGCCGGCCCTCGAAGACCGGGCGCTCCTCGGTCCACATGCGGTGCACGATCTCGACGGCCTCGCGGAACGCCCGCATCCGCTCCGGCACGTCGGCCCACTCGTATCCGTAGGCCTTCCACTCGTGCTCGTACCACCCGGCGCCCAGCCCGGCGTACAACCGCCCGTGACTGGCCACGTCCACGGTCGACGCGATCTTGGCGAACAGCGACGGCTGCCGGTAGCCGTTGCAGCCCACCATCTGACCGATCTTGACCCGGCTGGTGTCCCGGGCGAGCGTCGAACTCACCGTCCACGCCTCGAACGTCGAGTTGATCGTCGGCTCCGGGACGGTGTGGAAGTGGTCGTACACCCAGACGGAATCCCACGGGCCGGCGTCGGCCAGCTTCGCGACGGCGGTCATCGCCTCGTACTGCTCCACCGGGTCGTCGATCTCGACCAGATCCATCCGCCAGCCCTGCGGCACGAAAACCCCGAACTTGATGCTCATGCAACCAACCTATCCACTTGATCACCCACCCGCCGCTCCCCCGGCCGACCCTCCCATCCGCTACGACCGCAGCCCCGCCCGGCCACTTTCCCGCCCCGCCAATTCCCGCTCCGCGCTTTCCCTCCGCGTCCGCGCCCGTCCTGTTCCGGGCCCCACCACCTCGCGCCCCGCCACCTCGCGCCCCGCGTCCCGCCGCTTCCACGCGCTGCGTCTGCGTCCGGCCGCTTCCGCGCTTCGCCCCCTCCGCCGCCGGCACCGCTCCCGCCTGCAGGCTCTTCCCGGCACCGGTCCGCCTCGCCCGCCCTCGCCACATCGCCTTGGGCATCCTAGGAGGCTAGTCCGGAGGTTTGCCGTCCCGAGAGCGCCGGCGCCGGCCGTCCCGCGACCGGCGGCGGCGGCGGTGGCGGTGGCGGTGGCGGTGGCGGTGGCGGTGGGAACGGGTGCACGGTGGTGTGGAGTTCGGCTCGCGGGGGCGATTCCCGGAAACCGATCATGAGGTGCGTCACCTGCGGTTCAGTGAACGGCCATGGCCGCTTTTGCCATGGTTCCCTGCAGCGCTGCAACCGCCAACCGACCGCTGACCTGCATCGTCGCAGGGTTGACGCATTCTTGGGAGCGCTCTCCGTAACTTTCGGAGGCCGAACCGGAAGCGCTCCCACGGTAAAACCGCAGGCAATGCTTAACCGGTTAACACAAAACGGTCGGTTTCCAGCGTATTGAACTCACGGGTAGCCATGGCATGATTTCGGTGCCGGGCCCGGAAGTTGCAGACATTGCGCCCCGGCGGTAAGGAGCCCGCCCCCATGGTTGCCGGCAAGCAACGGGTCACCATCGCGGCCATCGCGGACGCCGCCGGCGTCTCCGTGCCGACCGTCTCCCGCGTGCTCAACGGGCGCTCCGACGTCTCCCCCGGGACTCGGGAGCTGATCGAGCGACTGCTGCGCGAGCACGATTATCGTCCTCGCAACTCTCGGCATTCCGGGCGAGCCCGGCTGATCGACCTGGTCTTCAACGATCTGGACAGCCCCTGGGCGCTGGAGCTGGTCCGCGGCGTGGAGGACGTGACCCACGCCGCCGGGGTCGGCACCGTGGTCTCCCAGGTGCACCACCGCACCACCGCGACCCGCCAGTGGCTGCAGAATCTGCGCGCCCGCGCCACCGACGGCGTGGTCTTCGTGACCTCCGACGTGGCCGAGCCGGTGCACAGCGAGCTGCACCGCCTGCGGGTCCCGGTGGTGATCATCGATCCGGCCGGCGGGGCGGCCACCGACGTGCCGACGATCGGCGCGACGAACTGGTCGGGCGGCCGCACGGCCACCGATCACCTGATCGGTCTCGGTCATCGGCGCATCGGGTTCATCGCCGGGCCGAAGGATCTGCTCTGCAGCCGCGCCCGGCTGGACGGTTTCCGCGCGGCGATCGAGGCGGCCGGGGTCCCGGTCGACCCGCGCCTGATGGAGCAGGGCGACTTCCGCAACGAGTCGGGCTTCCTGGCCGGCGGCCGCCTGCTCGACCAGCCGGACCGGCCCACCGCGATCTTCGCGTCCAGCGACCAGATGGCCCTCGGGGTCTACGAGGCGGCCCGCCGCCGCGGCCTGCGCGTGCCGGACGATCTGAGCGTGATCGGTTTCGACGACCTGCCGGACGCGTGCTGGTCCTCTCCCCCGCTCACCACGATCCGCCAGCCGCTGGCCGAGATGGGCGCGCTCGCCGCCCGCACGATCCTGCGCCTGTCCCGCGGCGAGACCATCGAGACCCCCCGGGTCGAGCTGGTCACCAAGCTGATCGTCCGCGAGAGCACGAAGTCCCTGGCCGAGACCACCACCCAAACCCCTACATAGACCGAAAAATCCCCCCAGGCCACAGCCCGCCGGCCACACGGAGCTGGGCCGGGCGGCCAAGCTCGGCCGCCGTGTTGGACTGCGGGCTGAACTGGTCCGAGAAACGCGGCCTCGGAGCCTCCGAGCCGTGCGGGGCGTGGCCGCGGGGCCGGGCAAAGTGGGCGGAACGGGCGCGCCCGTGGGGCCAGGCGCGGGCGGGCGCCGGGCGCGGCCCGTGGGGCCCAGCGGAGCGGGCGCGGCCCGTGGGGCCGGACGTGGCCATGGGCCGGGTGGAGCGGGCGGGAGCCGGGCGTGGCCGTGGGGCCGGCGCGGCTGGGCCACTGGGCTGGGGACGCGGAAGCCGGCCCGGGAAACGCGAAAGCCGGCCCGGCGGGTCACCCCGCCGAGCCGGCCACGACGATTGCGTCAGATCACTTGCCGAAGCCGGCGGTCAGGCCGCTCAGCAGCTGACGGCGCCCGACCACGTACAGCACCAGGATCGGCAGGGTGGTCAGCACGACCGACGCCAGCACCGCCGGGATGTTGATGTTGTACTGCCCCTGGAACGCGGACAACGCCAGCGGCAGCACCCGCTGTTCCGGGCTCTGGGTCAGGATCAGCGGCAGCAGGAAGCCGTTCCACACCTGCAGGCCCTGGTAGATCGTGACGGTCACCAGCGCCGGCCGGGTCAGCGGCAGCGCGAGGCGCCACAGCGTGCCCCACTCGGTGGCGCCGTCCATCCGCATCGACTCGAAGAGCTCCTTCGGGATGTCCCGGATGAAGTTCGACAGCACCAGCACCGACAGCGGGATCGCGAACGCGATCGACGGCAGGATGATGGCGCCGAGGGTGTCGTACATCTGAAGCTTGATGATCATCAGGTAGACCGGGATGATCACCGCCTGCAGGGGGATCGCCAACCCCATCAGGAAAACCGCATTGACGGTACGCAGGAACCGGCTCACCGCGCTGCCACGCACGACGGCGTACGCCGCCATGAAGGACACGACGACGGCCGGGCCCACGGCACCGACCGTGACGATCACACTGTTGAAGAAGTACCGGACGAAGTGGTTCTCCAGCACGAACCGGTAGTTCTCCAGCGTGGGCTTGGCCGGCGGGACCAGCGGGTTGGTGGAGAAGTAGTCGGCCTGCAGCTTGAAACTGGTGATCACGATCCAGTACAGCGGGACCATCACGATCACCAGCCAGAGCCACCCGGCCGTACCACCGAACCAGTTGTACTGCCCCAGCTTCGAGCGCCGGCGGGGCGTGGGCGGCGCGATGTGCGCGGCCTGCCCGCGTTTGCGGCTGTCGAGCGTGGTCGTCATCTCAGATCCCTTCCAGCTGGCTCTCGGTCGTGTCACGCCCGCCGAGCCGGCGCAGCAGCAGGGCCAGGCCCAGGCCGAGAAGGACCAGGATCACCGCGATGGCACTGGCCGGACCCATCTGACCGGTCCGGAAGCCGCGGACGTACATGTCGACCGCGAGCGCCCGGGTGGCGTCGGCGGGACCGCCGGCGGTGAGCACCCAGATCAGGTCGAAGAAGGTCAGCGAACCGACCACCATCAGCGTCGACGATGTGATGATCGTGTACTTGAGCTGGGGCAGCGTGATGCTGAAGAACTTGCGCACCCGCCCGGCCCCGTCGATCTCGGCCGCCTCGTACATCGCGACCGGGATCTGCCGGACGCCGCCCTGGTAGATGAGCGAGTGGAACGGGATCCACTGCCAGGACACCACGAAGATGACCACGCCGATGGCCAGGTTGCCCTCGCCCAGCCAGTCCTGCTGCAGGAAGCCCCAGCCCAGGCTGGCGCCGAGCCCGAAGTTCGGGTCCAGCAGCATCTTGTAGGTGATCGCGATGGCCGCCTGGCTGAGCAGCAGCGGGATGAAGAAGAGCACCGCGAGCACGCTGCGGTAGCGCGAGTGCGCCGCGATGAAGACCCCGAGCAGGATCGAGAGCGGGGTCTGCGCCAGCCAGGACAACGCCATGATCAGGAAGGTGACCAAGAGCGCGTGCGGCAGGCCGGGATCGGTCAGCGTGGACTTCCAGCTGTCCAGCCCGCTGAACGGGACGTCCTGGGTGAGGCCGCTCCACGACGAGAAGCTGAGCACCAGGACGCCGACGAGCGGTACGAGCCCGAAGACTGTGAACGCGACCAGAGCCGGCCACGCCATCCAGGAGACGGACGCGCTCCGCCCGCCGCGGGATGCGGCGGGCGGAGCGGACCGCACTACAGGCGGTGCAATGGTCATTTGCCGATGGTCGCATTCATGTTGGTGGCGAACTGCTGCGGAGTGATCTGCAGCTGGAACAGCTTCGAGATGTTCTGCAGCAGCGTCTCGGCCGAGGACGGGCTCAGCGCCTGGTCCCAGGACTGGCCGAAGTTCTTGGCCTTGCTGGACACGTCGTAGATGAAGTTGAGGAAGTCCTTGTCCGGCGAGGACGCCAGCTTGGCGTTCGAGCCCTGGACGATCGGGACGCCGCCCGAGTCGATCCAGCCCTGCTGCTCGGTGTCGTCGAGCATGCTGGCGAAGAACTTCTTCGCGGTCTCCTTCTGCTTGTCGGAGGCCTTGGAGGAGATCGACAGGAACTGCCCGGCGTTGCCGTAGACGTTGCTCGGGTCGCCCTTGCCGCCGTCGACCGCCGGGAAGGCGAAGTAGCCCAGCTTGCCGTCCTTGATGAAGCTGCCGCCGTCGGCCTTGATGATGCCGTACGACCAGGAGCCGTGCAGCTCCATGGCGGCCTTGCCCCGGTAGAGCAGCGCCTGGTCGGCGTTCGAGTCGGCGGTGACCGACGAGAAGCCCTTGACGAAGCCCTTGGCGTTGACGAGCTCCTGGACCTTGGTGAGCGCGTCGATCGCCGCCGGGTTGCTCCAGGCGTCCTTCTGGCCGTCGTAGGCGTTGTTGAAGATCTCCGGGCCGCCGATGCGGTCGAAGAGCATCTCCAGCCACATCATGTTCGTCCAGCGGGACTGGCCGGCCAGCGAGAACGGCGCGATGCCCTTGTCGTTGAACTTCGGCAGGATGCTCATCAGCTCGGACCAGGTCTGCGGCGGGTTCGCCACGCCGGCCTTCGCGAAGGCGTCCTTGTTGTACAGCACGATGATCGGCTGCACGGTCTCGGCCGGCATCGCGTAGATCTTGCCGTCGACGGTGGCCGGGCCGAACGAAGCCGGGAACAGCTTGTTCTTGACCGCCGCGTTCTGGGCGAACCAGTCGGTCAGGTCGTCGACCTGGCCGGCGTCGACGTAGCTCTTCAGGCCGCCGCCGCCCCAGCCCCAGATGATGCTGGGGGCCTGGCCCGCGCCGAGGGCGGTCTTCAGCTTGTCCTTGTACGTGTCGTTCTGGAACGTGGTGACCTTGATCTGGTTGTCCGGGTTCGCCTTGTTGAACCGGTCGACCGCGCCCTGGCGGATCGGCTCTCCGGGCGGGCCGCTGAGGAACCAGTAGCCGGCGGCGTCACCGCCACCGGAGCCGCCCTTGCTGGTGTCGCCGGCCGGACCGGAGTTACCGCACGCGGCGAGACCGGTGGCCGCGGCAGCACCCGCGGTCAGACTCAGAAAATTCCTGCGCTTCACGCTTTTCTCCGTACTCGAAGCAAGCCACGGCGAGCCGCGGCGGGTGATATAGCGATGGCGACGGCGGTCACCGAGTTCCGGAACTTTCGAGTGACAGCCGCAAATTAACGCGAGGTTTCGTTAACGTAGGGTTTCGCTGTGACAGGTGTCAAGACCCTTGCCGTAACCGTGCCCGGAGCGCGAGAGTAGGCAGCGTCGGCAGGGCTTTTCCGCCCGCCGGCGCGCAACCCAAGGCACCCGAAAGTTTCGGGAACCCTCCGGAGGAAAACGTTGACCACAGATCAGGTGACCCAGCCATGGCGCGACCCGGCGCTGTCCGTCGCCGACCGCGTCGAGGCACTGCTCGCCGAGATGACCCTCGAGGAGAAGGTCGCGCAGCTGGGCAGCCGCTGGGTCGGCAACGACATGGGCGACGCGCACGACGAGGGCTACAACCCGGAGGAGCAGCACAACGTCGCCCCGATGCAGGACGTCTTCGCGGCCGGCGGCACGGTCCCGCTGGAGGTCGCGGCGCAGCACGGGCTCGGCCACCTGACCCGGGTGTACGGGAGCGTCCCGCTCACCCCGGCCGAGGGCGCCGCCGAGCTGATCCGTCAGCAGCGGGTCGTGATGGCCTCCCGGCTCGGCGTCCCGGCGCTGGTCCACGAGGAGTGCCTGACCGGTTTCACCGCGCTCGGCGCGACCGTCTACCCGGCCGCGATCAACTGGGGCGCCACCTTCGACCCGGAGCTGGTCGAGCGGATGGCCGCCGCGATCGGGCGGGACATGGCCGCGCTCGGCGTGCACCAGGGCCTGTCCCCGGTGCTCGACGTGGTGCGTGACTACCGGTGGGGGCGCGTCGAGGAGACCATCGGGGAGGATCCCTACCTCGTCGCGACGGTCGGTTCGGCGTACGTCCGCGGTCTTCAGAAAGCCGGTGTGATCGCCACCCTGAAGCATTTCGCGGGCTATTCCGCGTCGCGCGGAGCGCGGAACCACGGCCCGGTGCCGATGGGCCGCCGGGAGCTGATCGATCTGATCCTGCCGCCGTTCGAGACGGCCGTCGCGGCCGTCGGCCGCGGCGGTGGCGGCGCCGGCTCGGTGATGAACTCCTACTCCGACGTCGACGGCGTGCCGGCCGGCGCGGACCCGTGGCTGCTCACCGAGGTGCTGCGGGACGAGTGGGGCTTCACCGGCACGGTCGTCTCGGACTATTGGGCCGTGCCGTTCCTGGCGCTGATGCACGGGGTCGCCGCGGACAGCGCCGGCGCCGGCGCGCTCGCCCTGGCCGCCGGCATCGACGTCGAGCTGCCGGACACCATCGGGTACGGCGCCGGCCTGGTCGAGCGGGTCCGCCGCGGCGAGGTGCCGGAGGAGCTGGTCGACCGGGCCGCCCGCCGCCTGCTCGTCCAGAAGGCCGAGCTGGGTCTGCTCGACCCGGGCTGGACGCCGGAGCAGTCGGTGCTCGCCGCCGAGCTCACCGACCTGAACGCGCCGGAGAACCAGCAGATCGCGATCGACCTGGCGGAACGCTCGATCATCCTGCTGGAGACGGGCAGCGCGCTGCCGGTCACCGAGCCGTTCCGGATCGCCGCGATCGGCCCGTGCGCCGACGACGCCCGTACGTTCCTCGGCTGTTATGCCTTTCCCAACCATGTCCTCCCCCGCTATCCGCAGCTCGGTCTCGGCCTGGACATCCCGACCGCGCTGGACGGGCTGCGCGCCGAGTTCCCGGCCAACGAGATCACCTACGCCCAAGGTTGCGCGGTCGACGGCGCCGACCGGTCCGGTTTCGCCGGGGCGGTCGAGGCGGCCCGCGGCGCCGACCTGGCGGTCGCGTTCGTCGGCGACCTGGCCGGCCTGTTCGGCAAGGGCACCTCGGGCGAGGGCTGCGACGCCGAGGACCTGCGGCTGCCCGGCGTGCAGGCGGAGCTGATCGAGGAGCTGCTGGCGACCGGCACGCCGGTGGTCGTGGTGGTGGTCTCCGGCCGGCCGTACGCGCTGGGTGACCTGGACGGCCGGGTGGCCGGCCTGGTCCAGGCGTTCATGCCCGGGCAGGCCGGGGGCGCGGCGATCGCCGGCGTGCTCAGCGGGCGGATCCAGCCCAGCGGCAAGCTGCCGGTGCAGATCCCGCGGCACCCGGGCGGCCAGCCGGGCACCTACCTGCAGCCGATCCTGGGCGCCACGCACAGCGGGGTCAGCAACCTGGACCCGACACCGCTCTATCCGTTCGGGCACGGCCGGGCGTACACCACGTTCGAGGTGGACGAGCTGCGGGTCAGCGCGGACACCGTGCCGGTCGACGGCGAGTTCGAGGTGACCGTGCGGGTGCGCAACACCGGCGAGCGGGCCGGCTCCGAGGTGGTGCAGCTCTACCTGTCCGACCCGGTCGCCCAGGTCACCCGTCCGGTTCGCCAGCTGTCGGGTTTCCAGCGGGTCGAGCTCGCGGCCGGCGCCGGCGCGGAGGTCACCTTCGCGGTGCACACCGACCGGACCGCGTTCACCGGCCGTGACCTGCGGCGCGTGGTGGAGCCCGGCGACCTGCGGATCCTGGTCGGCACGTCGGCCGGGGACCTGCCGTGCCAGGCCACCGTCCAGTTGACCGGCCCGGCCCGACCGGCCGGCGCGGACCGCCGGCTGACCACCCCGGTGACGGTACGGCCGATCCAATCGTGACCGTTGGTCACGGTCCGCACCCGTGACCGGACACTAGGCTGACATCGTGCCCCGACCCGCAGCCGCCCATGAGTCGCCTCAGCGACTGGTGGGCGGCTTGGACGCGGAGCACGCGGCGGCACTCGCGCTGCAGCGCAGTCTGCTGCCGGCCCGGCTGCCGGACATTCCCGGCGTCGAGCTGGCGGCGCGCTACGTCCCCGGGCACGCGTTCGGCATCGGTGGCGACTGGTACGACGTCTTCACCCTCCCGTCCGGCTGGCTGGGCGTGGTGATCGGCGACGTCTCCGGCCACGGCCTGGCGTCGGCCGTCGTGATGGGCCGGGTCCGCAGCGCCCTGCGCGCCTACGCGCTGATCTGCGACGACCCGGCCGAGGCGCTCACCCTGCTGAACCGCAAGGTCCACCACTTCGAGGCGGGCAGCCTCACCACCGCGCTGTACGCGATGATCAGCCCCGGGCGGGACCGGATCGTGCTCTCCTCGGCCGGCCACCTGCGCCCGGTGCTGGTCCGCCCGGGCGCCGCCGCCGAACTCGCCGACATCCCGGTCGACCCGCCGCTGGGCATCGGCAACCGGATGCCACCCCGGCGCACCGGCACGGTCGCGTTCCCACCCGGTGCCGTGCTGCTCTGCTACACCGACGGCCTCATCGAGCGCCGCGACGAGGTGATCGACATCGGATTGGCCCGTCTCATCGGCCTCGTGAAGGCCGACAATGCGGAGAGGGTCTGCGCCACCGTGATGGCCGCGGGGGACACCGAACAGCCCGGTGACGACGTCGCCGTGCTGGCCGTGCGCAGACCTGCCTAACACACACCGGAAACACGGAAAAATGCCTCCGCCCCCTTGTTCGCAACGGAATCAGCGGAAAAGATGGGGCGGCATGCGCTGATCCCAACCTGGAGGCCGGATGACCGCCAAGAAGTCACTACACAATTTCGTCGGTGGCGCCGCGGTCGCGCCCGTCGACGGCCGGTACTCGGACCTCGTCGACCCGTCCACCGGTGAGGTGTTCGCGTCCGCCCCGGTCTCCGGCGCCGAGGACGTGGACCGCGCGATGACGGCCGCCGCCGCCGCGTTCGAGGAATGGCGCAACACCACCCCCAGTGACCGTCAGCGCGCGCTGCTGAAGTTCGCCGACGCGGTCGAGGCGCGGGCCGACGAGCTGGTCGCCGCCGAGTCGCAGAACACCGGCAAGCCGCTCGGCCTGACCGCCAGCGAGGAGCTGCCGCCCGCGGTCGACCAGATCCGGTTCTTCGCCGGCGCCGCGCGCCTGCTCGAGGGCCGCTCCGCCGGGCAGTACCTGAACGGTTTCGAGAGCTACGTACGGCGCGAGCCGGTCGGCGTCATCGCCCAGGTCACCCCGTGGAACTACCCGCTGATGATGGCGGTCTGGAAGATCGCGCCGGCGCTCGCCGCGGGCAACACCGTGGTGCTCAAGCCGTCCGACACCACGCCGGTGACCAGCGTGCTGCTGGCCGAGATCGCCGCCGAGTTCCTGCCGGCCGGCGCGTTCAACGTGCTCCTCGGCGACCGGGACACCGGCCGCGCCCTGGTCGAGCACCGGACCCCGCGGATGGTGTCGATCACCGGCTCGGTCCGGGCCGGCATGGAGGTGGCCGGCTCGGCCGCCGCCGACCTCAAGCGCACCCACCTGGAGCTGGGCGGCAAGGCCCCGGTCGTGGTCTTCGAGGACGCCGACATCGCCGCGGCCGCCGCGGACATCGCGGTCGGCGGTTACTTCAACGCCGGTCAGGACTGCACCGCCGCCACCCGGGTGCTGGTCGCGCCGGCGGTCTACCAGGACTTCGTGGCCGCCCTCGCCGAGCAGGCCAAGGGCACGAAGACCGGGCAGCCGGACGACGAGGACGTGCTCTACGGCCCGGTCAACAACGCGAACCAGCTGGCCCGGGTGGCCGGCTTCATCGACCGGCTGCCGGACCACGCCTCGATCGAGGCCGGTGGCGCCCGGGTCGGCGACCGCGGCTTCTTCTGGTCGCCGACCGTCGTGGCCGGCCTGCGCCAGGACGACGAGATCATCCAGAACGAGGTGTTCGGCCCGGTCATCACCGTGCAGCAGTTCACCGACGAGGACGAGGCCGTGCGCCTGGCGAACGGCGTCGACTACGCCCTCGCCTCCAGCGTCTGGACGAAGGACCACGGCCGGGCGATGCGGATGACCCAGCGGCTCGACTTCGGCTGCGTCTGGGTGAACTGCCACATCCCGCTGGTCGCCGAGATGCCGCACGGCGGCTTCAAGCACTCCGGGCACGGCAAGGACCTTTCGGTGTACGGCCTGGAGGACTACACCCGCATCAAGCACGTCATGCACAACGTGGGGGCCTGACCGTGTCCAGCTCTGCTGACCTGCACAAACGTCGCGTCGCCGCGGTCGCGCGCGGCGTCGGGTCGACGATCAACTCGTACATCGAGAGCGCCGGCGGCGGCACGCTGACCGACGTCGACGGGCGGGAGTGGATCGACTTCGCGTCCGGCATCGCGGTCACCAACGTCGGCAACGCGTCACCCCGGGTCGTCGAGGCGGTCCGGCAGCAGGTCGAACGCTTCACGCACACCTGCTTCATGGTCGCGCCGTACGAGTCGTACGTCGCCGTCTGTGAGCAGTTGATCGACCTCACGCCGGGTAGCTTCGAGAAGCGGGCGGCGCTGTTCAACTCCGGCGCCGAGGCGGTGGAGAACGCCGTCAAGATCGCGCGGCACGCCACCGGGCGGCAGGCGGTCGTGGTGTTCGACCACGCGTACCACGGCCGGACCAACCTGACCATGGCGCTGACCGCGAAGAACATGCCGTACAAGCACCGGTTCGGGCCGTTCGCGCCGGAGGTGTACCGGGCGCCGATGTCGTACCCGCTGCGCGACGGCGGGCTGGACGGTCCCGAGGCGGCCCGCCGGGCGATCGACGTGATCGAGAAGCAGGTCGGCGCCGGGAACGTGGCGGCGGTGCTGATCGAACCGATCCAGGGCGAGGGTGGCTTCGTCGTACCGTCGCCGGGTTTTCTCCCTGCCCTTGCCGCCTGGGCGGCCGAGGCCGGAGCGGTCTTCATCGCGGACGAGATCCAGACCGGGTTCTGCCGGACCGGGCAGTGGTTCGCGTCCGAGCACGAGGGCCTCGAGCCCGACCTGATCACCACGGCCAAGGGGATGGGCGGCGGGTTGCCGATCGCCGGGGTGGTCGGGCGCGCCGAGCTGATGGACGCGGTGCACGCCGGCGGGCTGGGTGGCACCTACGGCGGGAACCCGGTGGCCTGTGCCGCGGCGCTCGCCGCCATCGAGACGATGCGTGAGCTGGATCTGGCCACGGCGGCGCAGCGGATCGAGTCCGTACTCAAATCGGCTTTGTCTGGAATTTCGGACGATGGCATTGCGGAGGTACGCGGCCGGGGCGCGATGATCGCCATCGAACTCGTCAAGCCGGGCACGATCGAGCCGGACGCCGCGCGGACCGCGGCCGTCTCCAAGGCGTGCCACGAGGCCGGGCTGCTCACGCTGACCTGTGGCACCTACGGCAACGTGCTCCGGTTCCTGCCCCCGCTGGTGATCTCCGACGAGGATCTCCACCGCGGGCTGGACATTCTGCGCGAAGCTCTCCGGAACTAGCCCAAGAGTGTGCTCACAGGGAAGAATCGCGCCGTGAGCGAGACGGGCCTGGACGAGATCAACAAGCAGATCATCGATCACCTGCAGCGGGACGGGCGAATGTCATACGCCACGCTCGCCAAGACGATCGGCCTGTCGGAGGCCGCTGTGCGCCAGCGCGTGCAGCGGCTCCTCGACAACGGGCTGATGCAGATCGTCGCGGTGACCGACCCGCTCACGCTGGGCTTCGCCCGGCAGGCGATGGTCGGCCTGCGGGTGAACGGGGACCTGCGGGTGATCGCCGACCAGCTGGCCGCGATTCCCGAGGTCGACTATGTGGTGATCTGCGCCGGACGCTACGACCTCCTGGTGGAATTGGTCTGCACCGACGACGCGCACCTGCTCGACCTGCTCAACGAGAAGGTCCGGACGATCGAGGGCGTCGCCGCCGTCGACACGTTCATGTACCTCAAGCTCGCCAAACAGACCTACGCCTGGGGAACCAGATAACACATGAGCTTCTGGCTTGAATCGCTCGGCCCGATCGAGCGACGCTCCGCCCTGCCCGGTGACCGGGACGCCGACGTCGTCATCGCCGGCGGCGGCTACACCGGGCTGTGGACCGCGTACTACCTCGCCAAGACCCAGCCCGACCTGCGGATCGTCGTGCTCGAGGCGGAGTTCTGCGGCTTCGGGGCGTCCGGGCGCAACGGTGGCTGGGCCTCCGGCATGTTCCCGGTCTCCGAGGAGAAACTGACTCGGAGGTACGGCGCCGGGCCCGCCCGCGCCATGCACGCCGCCCTGGCCGGCGCCGTCGACGAGATCGGGCGGACCGGGATCGACTGCGACTACGCCAAGGGCGGGGTCATCTCGCTGATCCGTACCCCCGGGCAGTTGCGCCGGGCCCCGGCCACGGCGCTGGACGCCGGCGCCGCCCGGGCCATCTGCAACGCCGAGGGCGTGCTCGGCGGCGTCTACGACGAGAACTGCGCGGCGCTGCACCCGGGCAAACTGGTCCGCGGCCTCGCCGCCGAGGTGGAGAAGCTCGGCGTCGCCGTGTACGAGAACACCCGCGTGCTGTCGCTGACCGCCGGCGAGGTGGTCACCGACCGCGGCACGGTCCGGGCCGACACGGTCGTCCGGGCCCTCGAGGGATACACGCCGGAACTGCCCGGATACCGCCGCGAGGTGGCCCCGGTCTACTCCCTGATGATCGCCACCGAGCCGCTGCCGGCCTCGGTCTGGGACCGGATCGGCCTCAAGCGCCGGGAGACGTTCACCGACGAACGCCGGATGATCATCTACGGGCAGCGGACCGCGGACGACCGGCTCGCGTTCGGCGGGCGGGGCGCGCCGTACCACTTCGGGTCCCGGGTCCGGGCCGACTTCGACCGGGTGCCGGCCGTGTTCGGGAAACTCCGGCACACGCTCGGCGAGCTGTTCGGCATCGAGGTGCCGGTGGCGTACCGGTGGGGCGGGCCGCTGGGGATCCCGCGGGACTGGATGCCGGGCGTGGGGCTGCGGGACGGGGTGGGGTGGGCCGGGGGGTACGTGGGCGACGGGGTCGCGGCGACGAACCTGGCCGGGCGGACCCTGGCCGATTTGATCCTCGGGCGGCAGACCGAGTTGACCCGGCTGCCGTGGGTGGGGCATCGGTCGCGGCGGTGGGAGCCGGAGCCGGCTCGGTGGCTCGGGATCAACGGGGGGTTGCAGGGGGCGGCGCTGCTGGACGCGCTCGACCGGTAGGACAGCTCTGGGCACCTTGACGACCATGGCTACCAGCTCGGCTGGTCGTCAGGGCTGCTTTGGGCGCATTCGACGACCATGGCTACCAGCTCGTCCGTCTCGGCTGGTCGTCAGGGCTGCTCAAACGGGCTGGAGCAGCCCTGCGTGCCAGCCGGTCGGTTGCGGCTGGTCGTGAGGGTGACTCGACCGGGCTGAAGCAACCCTGACGACCAGCCGAGGGCTTGCGGCGACGGCGGAGGGGGCCCGCGGCGTACCTCCGAAGCCACCGCAATCGGCAGCTCCCGTCAGCGGCGGCCGCAGCCGTGATCAACAGCGGACGGTGCCTGGCAAGCCAACAGCAAGCAGGCCGCAACCGCGACCGACCGGCCGGCGCGGGTCAGCAAGCAAACAGCGGGCGTGACCGACCGGCGAGCGGCGCGGGTCAGAAAGCAAACAGCGGGCACGCCGCGGACGTGACCGATCGGCGGCCCGGCAAGCCGACGGGCTCGGTTCGAGTTATCCACACTGGCCGGTTGTCCACAGGCCGCCAGCATGATCTTGAGGATCCGAGCGACAATTACGGCAGAGGCGGTGGCCCCCCTTGGGGTTGGGCGGGTTCTGTTCGCGGCCCGGCGACAAGCGGCTCAGACCGTACCAAATCGGACTTTGATCTTGGGTCTGATCTTTTGATCTTGCCCGGGGGCGTTAGAGCAGCGGCAGGCGGACGCAGACGATCGTGCCGGTGGGGTCGTTGCCGACCAGACGGATCGTGCCGCCGTGCAGGTGGACGATGGCGCGGGCCAGGCTCAGGCCCAGGCCGCTGCCGTGAGTGCCCTGATGGCGGACGTTGCTGCCGCGGAAGAAGCGGTCGAAGACGCGGTCGCGTTCGGCTTCCGGGGTGCCGATGCCGGTGTCGGCGATGCAGAGCTCGGCGCTGGTCTCGTCGGCCGCCAGCGCGATCCGGATCGGGGCGCCGGTCGGGCTGTACTTGATCGCGTTGGCGAGGAGGTCGTCGAGCACCTGGCGGAGGCGGTCCGCGTCGCCCATCAGGTGCAGGTCGGCGGGCAGGTCGGTGCTGATCGAGTCGCAGCGGCCGGCCAGCCGGACGCCCATCACCGCGTCGGTGACCAGGGCGACCAGGTCGACGCGGCGGCGGTCCAGGGTGAGGTGGCCGCCGTCCAGGCCGGCCAGGTCGAGCAGCGCGTCGGCGATCCGCTGCAGCGTGGCGGCGTTGCGGGCGATGGTCCGGGCCATCTGGCGGCCGTCGTGGTCCATCCCGGCCGCCTCCTCGGCGAGGATGGTGGCGTTCGCGGTGATCGAGGTCAGCGGGGTACGCATCTCGTGCCCGACCAGGTCGACGAAGTCGCTCTGCGCGCGGGCCAGCTGACGGGCCAGTTCCTCGGCGCGGCGCAGCGCCACGAACACGCCGATCTGCGCAGCGACTCCGTCCATCAGCACGGTGAGCAGGTCCTCGTGCCGCTCCTGGGCGCCGGCGTAGCAGGTGAGCACGCCCAGCAGGGTGGTGCCGTCGTGCACCGGGACGGCGAGCACGGTCCGGATGCCGCGGCGGATGCAGATCTCGACCCGCTCCCGCTCGTACGGCGAACGCAACGTCAGATCGGACCCGATGTCGGGCACCCAGATGGCCCGGCCGTGCTCCCAGACCCGCCCGGTGATGCCCTCGCCGCGGCGCGGGACGTGGCCGAAGAACCCGTCCGCCGCGGTGCCGGAGGCATCCCAGTGGCCGACGGACTGCAGCCCCGGGCCGGTCCCCTCGTCGATCAGGAACAGCTCGGCGCACGGCCAGCCGAGCGTGACCGAGACCGCGCGGAGCACGTCCGGCGCGGCGGCCCGGACCGCGGTGGCGCGCTTCAGCACGTGCTCGACGGCGAGATGGCAGGCCCGGAACCGTTCCGCCCGGCGCAGCGCGGTCACCTCGTGGGCGATCGAGACCGCGCCGAGGACCCGGTCGCGGGCGTCGTAGATCGGCTGGGACGTGCAGGCGAAGACCCGGACCGGCTCGCCCGGACAGCGGATCAGCACGTCCTCGGCGACGATGTGCTCGCCGCGCAGCGCGCGCATCAACGGAGTCTGCCCCCACGGCATCGGGCGCAGGTCCGGCCCGGCCAGCACCTTCTCGGAGCTCTCGGCGTAGTCCTCGGGCACCGGGCCGTCCGGGGGAAAGCCGCGGACCTCGCGCATCGCCCGGTTGACGAAGACGACCCGGCCACCGGCGTCGCAGGCGACCACCCCGACCGAGAGGCTCTCCAACAGGGCGCCGAGGAAGGCATCGCTGTCCGGCGTGGCCGGAGCCCCCAGCACGACCATGTTCCGCCCGTTTTCTCGAGCCGCCCGCACGCCGCGGGATCATTGTTTCTGACCCTATATGTACGTTTTAAACTCCGCAGGGTTTGCCGTGCTCGTGCGGCCCGTTCTCGAGCAGCTCCTGGATCGTGGCCAGCAGCTGATCGTTCGGACAGGGCTTGAGCAGCACGGCGCAGGCCTCCGCCGCCGCGGCGCGCGGATCCCCCGGCGCGAGCTGCCCGGTCAGGATCGCCACCGGGATGTCACCGACCTCCGGGTGCTCCCGCACCTTGCGGATCAGCTCCCAGCCGTCCATCCGGGGCATGCCGAGATCGGTCAGCAGCGCGTCCGGATGCCGCTCGACGATCATCTCGAGCGCGGCCTGCCCGTCCGGCGCACGCAGCACGTCCAGGCCGGCCCGCTTGCAGACCCGAGCCAGGACGATGGCGATGTCCTCGTCGTCCTCGGCGATCAGCAAAGTGGCCATTCCGTAAGCATGCGCTCGCGACGGGCGGAGCCGGGAGATTTTCCGACAATTACCACCGCCGATGTACGCCGCCACGGCCGCCCGGCCCCACTGTAACGAGACACCGTCCGGGCGGTGGATATGAACCCGCATTTCCAGGGCTTTCTCGCCGGGCGGAGCACGGCGACCATCGATACCCTCGATCAGGTGATCCCTCAGCTACCGATCGTGTTCATCTCCGCTCTCGGCGAGCCCGGACGGCACTGGCAGTCCGTCGTCGACCTCCTCCCCGGCCTCACCACCGTCACCTACGACCGGCCCGGGGTCGGGACGGCACCGCATCGGCCGCCGCCGAACCCGCCGTTGCCGTACAGCGCCTTCGGGGACGAGCTCGCCACCCTCCTCGACGAACGGGGACTCGGCGGGCCGGCGGTGATCGTCGGGCACTCGATCGGGAGCCTGATCGCCCGGGTCTACGCCCACCGGCACGGTCATCGGGTGGCCGGGGTGGTGCACGTGGACGGGGCGATGCCGCAGTTCCACGTCTACCCCGGGGTGGAGAGCCCGGAGGACGGCGCCGACGGGGACCGGGACGCCACCTCGATCGACATCGTCAACGGGGAGGTGGAGGTGCTCTACGCGGAGCCGCCCGGGGTGCCGACGCTGGTGCTGGTCCGTAGCCCGGGGCGGTGGGCCGGGACGACTCCGCCCGCCGGGGCGGATGAGTTGTGGCTGGCCAGCCAGCGGATCCTGGCCCGGGATGCGGGGGCGGCGCTGATCGTGGCGGAGCACTCCGGGCATCCGATTCCGCGGGAGCAGCCGGAGTTGGTGGCGTTCGCGGTGCGGGCGGTGCATGCGGCGGCGGTGGCTGGGGAGTCGGTGCTGGTGGATGCTACGGAGTTGACGGTGGTGGGTGGTCATCTGGATCGGCGCTGAGGCCGCGGATCGGCCCGGCACGCAGGCGGGAGGCCGCGGATCGGCCTGGCACGCAGGCGGCGCGCGCGGGCGGTCCCCACCCCAACCGGGGGCTTACCGCCCACCGCCCATTATCCCGCCGAACGCCAAGATCATGCAGGTCCCCTGTGGACAACCGGCCACTGTGGATAACCTCAAAAGATCTCGCGGCGGCGCTAGGCTCGGGCGCATGAACGACGTCGGGCTGAGCATCGGAGAGATCGCCCGCAGAACCGGGCTGAGCGTGGACACGCTGCGCTTCTACGAGCGGGCCGGCCTGCTGACCCGCCCGGTCGAGCGGGATTCCGCGGGCCGGCGCGTCTACCGGGAGGAGGACGAGGGCTGGCTGGAGATCTGCACCAACCTCCGGGCGACCGGCATGCCGCTGAGCGAGATCAAACGCTTCGCCGACCTGGTCCGCGCCGGCGCCGGCAACGAGTCCGACCGCCTGGACCTGCTGCGCGACCACCGCGAACGTGTCGACGAACAGATCCGCCGCCTGCAGAAATTCCGCGAGGTCATCGACTACAAGGTCGCCGTCTACAGCGCCCACGTCGCCGAAGGCACCGCCACCAACCTCTGGACCGGCACCGCGTCGACTTCGAAAACCCCATCAAAAGCCAATTAAAAACCCGCTTTGGTACGGGCATCGCCCTCGCACCTCGAGTCGCTACCACCCATCGCGCCGAGCCGCCAGAGTCGCGGGCGCGCACGTGAGACAGGGCCCAAGTCGTCACCACCCATCGCGCCGAGTCCCCAGAGGCGCGGGCGCGCACGTGAGACAGAGCCCAAGTCGCTACCGCCCATCGCGCCGAGTCGCCGGCGGCTTGGGTGAGACAGGGATGGCCGCGCGAGTCAGGAACTGCGCTGGACGCGGGATGGAGGCGACCGCGACAAGCGGAACGACCCGCCCTCCCCGAGGGAAAGGCGGGCCGGGCGGTGGGTCAGAGGCGGTTCCAGGCCTCGGTGAGGACTGAGCGGAGGATCTGTTCGATCTCGGCGAACTGGGTTTCCGTGGCGGTCAGGGGCGGGGCCAGCTGGATGACCGGGTCGCCGCGGTCGTCGGCGCGGCAGTAGAGGCCGGCTTCGAAGAGGGCGCTGGAGAGGTAGCCGCGCAGAAGGCGCTCGGACTCGTCGGCGTTGAAGGTTTCCTTCGTGGCCTTGTCCTTGACCATCTCGATGCCGAAGAAGTAGCCGTCACCGCGGACGTCGCCGACGATCGGGAGGTCGGTGAGCCGCTCCAGGTAGGACCGGAACAACGGGCTGTTGTCCCGGACGTGCTGGTTGAGGTTCTCCCGCTCCATGATGTCGATGTTGGCGAGCGCGACCGCGGCGCCGACCGGGTGGCCGCCGTAGGTGATGCCGTGGGCGAACATCTCGGAGCCGTGCTTGAACGGCTCGGCCAGGCGCTCGGAGGCGATCATCGCGCCGAGCGGAACGTAACCGGAGGTCAGGCCCTTGGCGACGGTGATGATGTCGGGCTGGTAACCGTACTTGTCGGCGCCGAAGTACTCGCCGAGCCGGCCGAACGCGCAGATCACCTCGTCGGAGACGAGCAGCACGTCGTAGCGGTCGCAGATCTCGCGGACCCGCTGGAAGTAGCCGGGCGGCGGCGGGAAGCAACCGCCCGCGTTCTGCACCGGCTCGAGGTAGACCGCGGCGACCGTGTCCGGGCCCTCGAACTCGATCATCTCGGCGATCCGGTCGGCGGCCCAGACACCGAACTGCTCCGGCGTCTGACTCTCGTCGGCACGCCGGTAGTAGTTCGTGTTCGGCACTCGCATGGTGCTCGGGATCAGCGGCTCGAAGTCCTGCTTGAACGGCGGGATCCCGGTGATCGACAGGGCGCCCATCGAGCTGCCGTGATAGGCGACGGCACGGGAGATGACCTTGTGCTTCATCGGCTTGCCGACGCGCTTGAAGTAGGCCCGGGCCAGCTTCCACGCGGACTCGACGGCCTCGGAGCCGCCGGTGGTGAAGAAGACCCGGTTCAGGTCGCCGGGGGCCATCTGCGCCAGCCGGCCGGCCAGCTCGATCGCCTTCGGGTGGCCATACGACCAGATCGGGAAGTACGCCAGTTCGGCGGCCTGCTTGGCGGCGGCGTCGGCGAGCTCCTGCCGGCCGTGGCCGGTCTGCACCACGAACAGGGCGGAGAGCCCGTCCAGGTAGCGACGGCCGGTGGAGTCCCACACGTAGCACCCGTCACCACGGGTGATCACCGGTACCGGAGCGTCCTGGTACGAGGAGAGGCGGGTGAAGTGCATCCACAGGTGGTCACGGGCGGTCGCGGAGAGGGCGTCCACATCGTCGGGCTGTCGGTCGGTCACGGGAGTCTCCACTGGCCACTAGTTCCTGTTGTTGCCCCTGATCCTGCCGACGGAATCCGTCGTGCACAAGTCCTGGGACAACTATTTCCGCGCTTTTCACGGAAATACCTAAGGTCGAAAGGGGCACCGGCCAGGGCTTTTCCGGCCGGTGCGGCAAAGCGGGAAAGCTATGAGTCGAACCCCAGGCCGAAGCGGTCGAGCGTGCGGAGCCACAGATTGCGGCGGCCGCCGTTGCGGTCGGCCTCGGCGATCGAGCGGCGTGTCACCTGGATGACCCAGGAACGGATCGGCTCGGGCGGGAACGGGACGGGCTTACGCCGTACCATCGTCAATTGGGTTAATTCGGTTTTTTCTCCGCTGAGCAGGTCGAGCATCACCTTCGCACCGAAGCGCGTGGCGCCGACCCCCAGGCCGGTGTAGCCGACGGCATAGGCCAGCCGGCCGCGGAACGCGGTGCCGAAGAATGCGCTGAACCGGCTGCAGGTGTCGATCACGCCGCCCCATTTGTGGGTGAAGCGCACGTCGGCGAGCTGCGGAAACGTCTCGAAGAAGTGCTGCGCCAGGACCCGGAACGTCTCCTCGCGCAGGTCCCGCTCCGGGGCGAGCCGGCCGCCGTTGTAGTAGACCGCGTCGTAGCCGCCCCAGAGGATCCGGTTGTCCGCGGTGAGCCGGTAGTAGTGGAACTGGTTCGCCGAGTCGCCGACGCCCATCCGCTGCCGCCAGCCGATCTCGGCCAGCTGTGCGTCGGTGAGCGGCTCGGTGATCAGCGCGTAGTCGTAGACCGGGACGACCCAGTTGCGCAGCCGGCGGAGCAGCTGCCCGTGCGCGCCGGTGGCCAGCGCCACCTGCTTGGCCTCGAGGCGACCGCGCCAGGTGTGCAGGCGCAGCCCGCCCCTACCCGACGAGATCTTCTCGACCCGACTGTTCTCGTAGAAGCGGACGCCCAGGCCGGCGCAGGCCCGCCGCAGGCCCCAGACCAGGCGGGCCGGGTCGACCAGCGCGGTGCTGTCCACGTCCCAGACCGCGCCCAGGTACGTCGGCGAGTTGATCTCCGCGCGGACCTGCTCCTTGTCCAGCAGCTGGACGTTGAGGCCCCGGGCCGAGGCCTCCTCGTAGTACTCGGTCAGCTCCTGCAACTGCCAGTCGGTGGTGGCGACGTTGAGCTCGCCGGTGCGCTCGAAGTCGCACTCGATGCCGTACCGTCGAATCGTCTCCTCGATCTCGTCGAGGTTGCGCAGGCCCATCTGTTCGAGCCGCTCCATCTCGTCGGGGAAGCGGCTGAGGCCGTTGTCGAAGCCGTGGGTGAGGCTGGCCGAGCAGAAGCCGCCGTTGCGGCCGGAGGCCGCCCAGCCGGCCGTGCCGGCCTCGATCACCACCACGTCCCGTCCGGGGTCCTGTTCCTTCGCCAGCAGTGCGGTCCACAGCCCGCTGTAGCCGGCGCCGATGATCGCGAGGTCCGCGGTGTCGACGCCCATGAGCGGTTCCGCCGGCGCCGGGGCGCCGTCCTGGTTGAGCCAGTACGGCTCCCCGATCGCGCCGGCGAGGGGGGTATGGAAGGGGTCTTCCATGAGATATCAGTCCTGTTTGGATTTGGCCCTGGAACGCAGGTTGGACACCACCGCGATCAGCACGCCGGTCGCGAAGATCAGCGTGCCCATCACGTTGACCTGCGGGGGCAGGCCGACCCGGGTGGCACCCCAGATGTAGAGCGGGAACGTGGTCGCGTTGCCGGAGATGAAGTTGGTGACCACGAAGTCGTCGATCGACAGCGCGAAGGCGAGCAGCACACCGGAGAAGACCGCCGGCAGGATGATCGGGAAGGTGACCTTCCAGAACGTCGTCCACGCGTTGGCGCCCAGGTCGGCCGCGGCCTCCTCGATCGACCGGTCCAGGGTGATCACCCGGGCCCGGACCACGGTGGAGACGAACGAGATGGAGAAGAGCACGTGGCCGATGACGATCGTGGACGCGCCCAGACCGGAGTTGAGCGAGACGAACAGGCTCAGCAGCGAGGCGCCCATGACCAGCTCGGGCGAGGCCATCGTGGCGAACAGGAGCAGGTTCAGCCCGCCGGACCCGCGGAACTGGTAGCGGCCCAGGGCGTACCCGATGCCGGTGCCGATCGCGCCGGCGATCAGCGAGCTCACCACCGCGATGACCAGCGAGAGCCAGAGCGCCGAGGTGAGCTCGTGGATCGCGAAGACGTCCTTGTACCACTTGAACGTGAAGCCCTGCCAGGTCTGGTTGAACCGGCCCTTCGGGTCGTTGAACCCGAACAGGATCATCACGAAGATCGGCAGGACCAGCCAGAGGATGATCAGCCAGGTGTAGGTGAACATCACGCCGGCGCCGGTGATCCGGACCCGGCGGCGCGGGCGGACCGGGGCGGGCGCCGTGGCCGGCGGGGTGAGCGTCGAGGTCGTCATCGTGCCGCCGCATTCATGACGTCCTCGGTGCCGAGCGCCCGGGCGTAGGCGAAGACGCCGACGAGCAGCACCGCCATCAGCATGAACGACAGGGCCGAGGCCATCGGGTAGTTGGAGTTGGCCAGGTACTGCGCCTGGATCACCTGGCCGATCATGGTGGTGCTGGAGCTGCCCAGCACCTGCGAGTTCACGTAGTCCGCGCTGGCCGGCACGAACGTCATCAGCACGCCGGCGAAGACACCGGGCAGCGCCAGCGGGAGGACCACCTTGCGGAACACGGTCGGCGGCTTCGCGTAGAGGTCCCGGGCCGCCTCGAGCACCCGCGGGTCGATCCGCTCCAGGGCCACGTAGATCGGCAGCACCATGAACGGCAGCGAGTTGTAGACCAGCCCGAAGATCACCGCGGACGGGGTGCCGAGGATGTGGAAGCCGGGCGAGAGCAGCCCGGCCTCCTTCAGCGGATGCAGCAGCACCCCGTCGTCGGTGAGCAGTTGCCGCCAGGAGATCGTCCGCAGCACGAACGACACGAAGAACGGCAGGAGGATCAGGAACAGGTACGTCGACTTCCGCTTGCCGCCGTGGAAGGCGATCCAGTAAGCCATCGGGAAGGACATCACGATGAGGATGATCGTCGCGATGAGCCCGTACACCAGCGAGCGGATCAACTGGACCCGGTAGTCGGTGATGGCATCCACGTAGGTCTGCCAGTGACCGGTGAACCGGTACCCGTTGATGACATCGCCCTGCTGCAGCGACAGCGACACCATGGCCGCCATCGGCACGATGAAGAACAGCAACAGCCACAACCCGCCGGGCAGCACGAGCAGGTAGGGGGCAAGTGTACGTTTTACCCGGTTCATCGGCTCAGCTCAATGTGATCGGTTCGAAGATGCTCTGGAATTTCTGCTGCTCCTCCGCGGTGTTGAAGTCCACGTAGTAGTGCAGCTTCGCGTAGTCGGCGTCGCCCGGGAACACCAGCGGGCTCGACGCCACGTCGGTCAGGGTCGCCTTGTCGTCGCCGGTGGCGGCCGCGGCGTCCTTCTTGATCTGCTCCTGGGCGGCCGGCACCGGGCACACGTAGTTGATGTACTCGGCCAGGGTCGCGGCGGTCTCGACCTCGTAGAAGAAGTCCATCAGCGTGATCGCGTCGACCGGGTTCGCCGCGGTGATCGGGATCGTCATGTTGTCGGTCCAGATCGTGCCGCCCTCGGACGGGATGATGAACCGGAAGTCGGTGCCGTCGGAGACGTTCTTCTGGAAGATGTCCCCGGACCAGGCCTGGGTCAGCCAGACCTCGCCCTTGCCGAGCGCGTCGACGTAGCTCTGGTCGTAGTAGTTGCGGACCAGGCCGGCGTCCTTCTGCTCCTTGAGCTTGGCCGCGGCCTTCTTCCACTCCTCCTCGCCGGAGTCGGCCGGCTTGAGGCCCGCCGCGAGCAGGCCGAAGTTGGCCAGCTCCTGGCTGTCGGAGAACATGCCGACCTTGCCCTTGAACTTCGGGTCCCACAGGTCGGCCAGCGAGGTGATCTCCCGGCCGGTCTTCTTGATGTCGTAGGCGATACCGGTGATGCCGGACGCCCACGGGATACTGAAGACATTGCCAGGATCAAAAGCTTCATTTGCGTACGACTTGGCCGCGTTGGCCGCGTAGTTGGTCAGCTTCGAGTGGTCGAGCGGGGCGAGGAAGCCGCCGGAGCGGAACTGCCCGAACTGGACCGAGTTGGTGATCACCATGAGGTCGAAGCCGATCGACTGACCGGCCGAGAGCTGGGGCTGCACCTTGGCGAACCAGGGCCCCATCTCCTGGATGACCTCCTGGTAGTTGACCGTGATGCCGGTCTTCGCGGTGAACTTCGCGAGCTCGGGCTTCTTCGGGTCCATGTAGAGCGGCCAGTTGGCGAAGTCGACCTTGCCGTTCTTGACCTTGCCGCTCCAGAACTTCTCCACCGCGTCCGGGGCCACGCTGGCCTGCGGCGAGCCCTTGCCCTGCACGCCGCACGCGGCGAGGAAGGCACCGAGGGCCGACACGCCACCGAGGCGCATCGCGTCCCGGCGGCCGAGCCGCCGCTGGGTCATGCCACGGAGGAGGACGGGGTCCGGGTTATTGGTCTGGAACATCAGACTCCGATCGGGTACGAGTGCTGCGGGGCCCAGGTGAGGAAGACGCGCTCGCCGCGCGAGGCGACGTCCTCGGCATCGTGCGCATTCTGATCGAACACCACGAAATCTGATCCGGCGGAGGTCGCCACCGTGTAGTTGGTCGATGTCCCGTGGTAGACGACCTCGGACACCGTCCCGGCGATCACACTGCCGGTGGCCTGCGGCGGGGTCCGGTGCAGGTCGATCTTCTCGGGCCGCACCGACACCTCGATGCGCTGCCCGGCCCGGACCGAGGCCGGCACCGGCGCCACGATCCGCTCCCCCTCGCCCAGGTCGAGCACGGCGAGACCGTTCTCCACCCGGCTGACCTGGCCCTCGACGATGTTCGAGGTGCCGATGAAGCCGGCCACGAACCGGGTCGCCGGCTTCTCGTAGATCTCCCGCGGGGTGCCGAGCTGCTCGATCAGGCCGGCGTTCATCACCGCGATCCGGTCCGACATGGTCAGCGCCTCACCCTGGTCGTGGGTGACGTAGACGAAGGTGATGCCGACCTCGCGCTGGATCCGCTTGAGCTCGATCTGCATCTGCTGGCGCAGCTTCAGGTCGAGCGCGCCGAGCGGCTCGTCGAGCAGCAGCGCGCGCGGGTGGTTGACCAGTGCCCGGGCCAGCGCGACACGCTGCTGCTGGCCGCCGGACATCTCCTTGGGCTGGCGCTTCTCGTACCCGGTCAGCGAGACGATCTCGAGGATCTCGCCGACCCGCCGCTTGATCTCGGCCTTGGACACCTTCTTGCGCTCCAGGCCGAACGAGACGTTCTGCAGCACGTTGAGGTGCGGGAACAGCGCGTACGACTGGAACACCATGTTGACGTCGCGCTTGTTGGCGGTGACGTTGGTGACGTCGCTGCCGTCCAGGAACACCTTGCCGGTGGTCGGCTCCTCGAAGCCCGCGATCATCCGCATCGTGGTGGTCTTGCCGCACCCGGACGGCCCGAGAAGCGAGAAGAACTCCCCCTGGGCGATCGTCAGGTCGAGGCTCTTGACGGCCGGGACCGACTCGCCGTGCGACAGATAGTCCTTGCGCACGCCGACGAATTCGATCGCCGGGTGGCCGGTCCGCTCACCGGTGACGGACGAGGCCGTCACGGCGTGATGCGGGGGAGACGTGGTCATGTGTGTTCACCTCGTGGCGGGGGTGGTGAATTCAGGTGGGGCAGCGGATCAGCCGTGAAAGCTCATCACGTGTTTGATCCGGGTGTACTCCTCGAAGCCGTACATGGAAAGGTCCTTGCCGTATCCCGAATGCCCGTAGCCGCCGTGCGGCATCTCGGACACGAACGGCAGGTGCGTGTTGATCCAGACCGCGCCGAAGTTCAGGCGGCGGGAGACCCGCATCGCCGTGCCGTGGTTCTGCGTCCAGACGCTGGCGCTCAGGCCGTACCGCACGTCGTTGGCGAAGCGGACCGCCTCGGCCTCGTCGGCGAACGGCTGCACCGTGATGACCGGGCCGAAGACCTCGTCCTGGATCATCTCGTCGCGCTGCCGCAGGCCGGCCACCACGGTCGGCTCGAAGAAGAAGCCGCGGTCACCGACCCGGTTGCCGCCGGCCACCACCTCGGCGTGCGCCGGCGCCCGGTCCAGGAAGCCGGCCACCCGCTCGAGCTGGTTGACGTTGTTGACCGGCCCGAAGTAGGCCTCCGGGTCGGACGGCGCGCCCACCCGCAGGTTCTTGGCCGCGGCGGCCAGGGCGGCGGTGAAGTCGGCGGCGATCCGCTCGTGCACCAGCACCCGGGTGGCGGCGGTGCAGTCCTGACCGGCGTTGAAGAAGCCGGCGCCGGCGATCTTCTCGGCCGTCGCCGCGATGTCGACGTCGTCGAAGACCACCACCGGGGCCTTGCCGCCCAGCTCGAGGTGCACCTTCTTCAGATCGGGGGCGGCCGCCGCGGCGACCTCCATCCCGGCCCGGGTCGAGCCGGTGATCGACACCAGCTGCGGGGTGGGGTGCACGACCAGCGAGCGGCCGGTGTCCCGGTCACCGCAGACCACGTTGAGCACGCCGGCCGGGAGGAACTCGGCGGCGATCTCGGCGAGCAGCAGCGTGCTGACCGGCGTGGTGTCGGACGGCTTCAGGACGACCGAGTTGCCGGCCGCGATCGCCGGGGCGAGCTTCCAGATCGCCATCACCAGCGGGTAGTTCCACGGCGTGATCTGGGCGCACACGCCGATCGGCTCACGCCGTACGTAAGAGGTGTGGTCCTTCAGGTATTCGCCCGCGGCCTTGCCCTCGAGCATCCGGGCCGCCCCGGCGAAGAACCTCAGCTCGTCGAGCACCGGGCCGATCTCTTCGACGCGGGTCGCCTCGACCGGCTTGCCGGTGTTGCGGCACTCGGCCTCGATCAGCTCCTCGGCCCGCGCCTCGACCGCGTCGGCGATGCGCAGCAGCGCCCGCTGACGCTCGGCCGGGGTGGTGTCCGCCCACACCTCGAAGCCCGCCTCGGCGGCCGTGATCGCCGCGGCGACGTCCCGCTCGGAAGAGATCGGCGCGTAGGCGTAGGTCTCCCCGGTGCTGGGGTCGACGACCGGCGACGTCCGGCCCTCCTCGGTGTCCGTGAAGGACCCGTCGACGAAGTTGCGAAGCACGGGAAAATCGGTGCTCACGGGGGAAAACCTTCCGGTCGGTGTGGGCGTGCTCACCCGAAGTGGGGGAACCTTGTCACACCCGAGACAGGTGTGACAAGGGAATCCGAAGTAATTTCCAAGCCTGAAACGGAATCCAAAGATTCAGTGGCCTACAGACAACGCAATCCGGTGTCAGGAGGCATAAAAACCGTCGGCGACGGTCAACGCGTCGTCCAGGATCGCGAGACCCTCCCGGACGTCTTCCACGCTCGTCGTGCAGGGCGGGACCACGTGCACCCGGTTGAAGTGGGTGAACGGCCAGAGCCCCCGCTCCTTGCAGGCCGCGGCCACGTCGTTCATCGGCCCGGCCGCCGCGCCGCTCGCGTTGAACGGCACCAGCGGCGTCTTCTCGTCGTCGCGGATCAGCTCGATCGCCCAGAAGACGCCCAGCCCGCGCACGTCACCGATGCTGGGGTGCTTCGCCTTGAGCGCGGCCAGGCCGGGACCGATCACGTCGTCGCCCAGCATGCGGGCGTGCTCGATGATCCCCTCCTCCTTGAAGATCTGCATCGAGGCGACCGCGGAGGCGGCGGCGAGCGGGTGACCGGAGTAGGTGAGGCCACCCGGGAACGGCCGCTCCCGGAACGTCTCGGCGATCTCGTCGGAGATCACCACCCCGCCCAGCGGCAGGTAACCCGAGTTCACCCCCTTGGCGAAGGTGATCAGGTCGGGCGTGACGCCCCACTTGTCGACCGCGAACCACTCGCCGCAGCGGCCGAAGCCGGCCATCACCTCGTCGGCGATGAACACGATGCCGAACTCGTCGCAGAGCGCCCGGACGCCGGCCAGGTAGCCGGGCGGCGGGACCAGGATGCCGTTGGTCCCGACCACGGTCTCGATCAGGACCGCGGCGATCGTGCCGGGGCCCTCGAAGACGATCGTGTCGCGCAGGTGCTGCAGCGCGCGCTCGGACTCCTCGGCCTCGGAGGTCGCGTAGAACGGCGACCGGTACGGATAGGGACCCCAGAAGTGCACGACACCGACCGCGGTCGGCTCGTTCGGCCAGCGGCGCGGGTCGCCGGTCGCGGTGATCGCGGTGGCGGTCGAGCCGTGGTAGCTGCGGTAGGTGGAGAGCACCTTGTGCCGGCCGGTGTGCAGCCGGGCCATCCGGATCGCGTTCTCGTTCGCCTCGGCGCCGCCGTTGGTGAAGAACACCTTGTTCAGCGGGCCGGGGGCGACCTCGGCGATCATCCGGGCCGCCTCGCCGCGCTTGTCGTTGGCGAAGGCCGGCTGGATGGTGCAGAGCTTGGCGGCCTGCTCCTGGATCGCCGCGACCAGGCGCGGGTGCTGATGGCCGATGTTGATGTTCACCAGCTGGGACGAGAAGTCCAGGTACTTCTTGCCGGTG
The DNA here is from genome assembly GCF_019704555.1 of Actinoplanes sp. L3-i22. NCBI lineage: Bacteria > Bacillati > Actinomycetota > Actinomycetes > Micromonosporales > Micromonosporaceae > Actinoplanes > Actinoplanes sp. L3-i22. The sequence continues at coordinate 3,025,896 of NZ_AP024745.1, read as the reverse complement.
TAGTCCCAGAAGTGGCTGCCCAGCGCCTTCTCGATCGGCAGCGGGTTGATCAGGCCCTGGGCGGACCAGGAGTGGAAGACGTGGGCGCGGTCGTCCGCGCGCACCTGCTGTTCGTCGCTCACGAGGCCAATCCTTATCGGGTCTGCGGGAAGCCGAGGTCGATCGCCGAGGTTCCCGGGTCCGGCCAGCGGGACGTGACGACCTTGCCGCGGGTGAAGAACTGGATGCCGTCCGGCCCGTACATGTGCGAGTCGCCGAAGAGCGACGCCTTCCAGCCGCCGAACGAGTAGTAGGCGACCGGGACCGGGATCGGCACGTTCACGCCGACCATGCCGGCGTTGACGTCGAACTGGAACTGCCGGGCCGCGCCGCCGTCCCGGGTGAAGATGGCGGTGCCGTTGCCGTACTCGTTGTCGTTCACGAGCTGGACGGCCTCGGCGTAGGTGGCGACCCGGACGACCGACAGCACCGGACCGAAGATCTCGTCGGTGTAGACCGTCATCTGCGGGGTGACGTTGTCGAGCAGCGTGGTGCCCAGGAAGAAGCCCTTGTCCGGCAGGTTCTCCGAGGTGCGGCCGTCGGCGACCACGGTCGCGCCCTCGGACGCCCCGGCCGCGATGTAGCCGGCGACCTTGTCCCGGTGCTGGGCGCTGATCAGCGGGCCCATGTCGACGCCGGCGGTCGCGCCGTCGCCGATCTTGATCTTCGGCAGTCGGGCGGCGATCGCCTCGACCAGCGGGTCGGCGATGTCACCGACGGCCACCACCACCGAGATCGCCATGCAGCGCTCGCCGGCCGCGCCGTACCCGGCGCTGATCGCCGCGTCGGCGGCCGCGTCCAGCTCGGCGTCCGGCAGGACGATCATGTGGTTCTTCGCGCCGCCGAGCGCCTGGACCCGCTTGCCGTGCGCGGTGCCGGTCTCGTAGATGTACTTCGCGATCGGGGTGGAGCCGACGAAGCTGACCGCGGCGATGTCCGGGTGGGTCAGCAGCGCGTCGACCGCCTCCTTGTCCCCGTTCACCACCGAGAACACGCCCTCCGGCAGGCCGGCCTCGGCCCACAGGCGGGCCAGCCACAGCGACGCCGACGGGTCCTTCTCACTCGGCTTGAGCACGAACGAGTTGCCCGCGGCGATCGCGGTGGCGCACATCCAGAGCGGCACCATCGCCGGGAAGTTGAACGGGGTGATGCCGGCGACCACACCGAGCGGCTGGCGGATCGAATACACGTCCACGCCGGTGGCGGCCTGCTCGGAGAACGAGCCCTTCATCAGGTGCGGGATGCCGGTGGCGAACTCCACGTTCTCCAGACCGCGGGCGATCTCACCGGCGGCGTCGGCGAGCACCTTGCCGTGCTCGGCCGTGATGATCGCGGCGAGCTCGCCGGTGCGCCCGGCCAGCAGCTCGCGGAACTTGAAGAGCACGGCGGAACGCTTCGACAGCGACGCCGAGCGCCAGGCCTTGGCGGCCTCCTTGGCGATCGCGACGGCCTCGGCGACCTCAGCGGCCGAGGCCAGGTCGACCTCGGCGGTCTGCTCGCCGGTGGCGGGGTTGAAGACCGGGCCGAACCGGCCGGACGTGCCGGGCCGCTCCGCGCCGCCGATCCAGTGCGCAATGTGAGTCATACCGCCGAGATTATGTGACGACCCTAGACCGAACAATGCTTGAAATGTACTGTCACAAAAATGTTCGAAGCCCTGCAGGAACGGATGAGCGATCCCAGCGCCCGCGGGCTGGCCGAGGCGCTCAGCCGGGCGGTCGGCGACGGCGCGATCGAGGGCGGCGCCAAACTCCCCCCGGTCCGCCGGATCGCCGCCGAGCTGCGCCTGTCCCCGAGCACCGTCAACGCAGCGTGGCAGCTCCTGCGCCGGGCCGGCACCATCCGGACGGACGGACGCCGCGGCACGGTCGTCGCCACCCCCGGCGCCGGCGGGCCCGGGCGCTACCGGGCCGCCCTGCGCCGGACCAGCGGATTCGGCCTCGACCTGTCGACCGGGGTGCCCGATCCGCTGCTGCTGCCGCCGATCCCCGCGCTGCACGGCCTCTCCCCCACGCCGACCAGCTACCTGGACGAGCCGGTGCTGCCCTCGCTGGCCGGGCTGCTGCGCGAGCGGTGGCCGTACCCCGCCGAGCGGCTGGCCGTCTTCGACGGGGCGATGGACGCGATCGACCAGGTGGCGTCGGCGCTGCTGCGGCTCGGCGACCTCGCGGTGGTCGAGAACCCGTGCTTCCCGCCGCTGCTGGACCTGCTCGAGGCGCTCGGCGTGCCGGTCGTCGGCGTCCGGACCGACGCCGAGGGCATGCTCCCCGACCAGCTCGCGGCCGCGCTGCGCCGCCGGCCCACCGTGGTCTTCCTCCAGCCGCGCGCGCTCAACCCGACAGGTGCGTCGTGGTCACCCACCCGGGCCGCGGCACTCGCCGCCGTGCTCCAGGACTTCCCTGAGGTGTACGTCGTGGAGGACGACTCCGCCGGCGACCTCGCGGCCGGGCCGGCCTGTTCGCTCGGCGCGTACCTGCCCCGGCAGACCATCCACGTGCGCAGCTTCTCCAAGTCGCACGGGCCGGACCTGCGCCTCGCCGCGGTGACCGGGCCGGCCACCGTCCTCGACCCGGTCCTGGAACGGCGCCTGCTCGGCCAGGGCTGGACCAGCCGGCTGCTGCAACGGTTGCTGTTCTCACTGCTCACCGACCCGCCGTCGGTGGCCGCGGTGGCCGCGGCGCGGGAGGAGTACGCGCGCCGCCGCCGGCTGATCACCGACGGGCTGCGGTCGGCCGGCGTCGACCTGCCGGACGGTGAGGGGATCAACATCTGGCTGCCGGTGCACGACGAGCAGGCCGCGCTGCTGAGCCTGGCCAGCGCGGGGATCGGGGCGGCGGCGGGGACGGCGTTCACGGTCGGCCCGGGCACGCCGCACCTGCGGATCACGGTCGGCCTGGTCACGGCGGATCACGCCGAGGTCGCCGCCCACCTGGCCCGCGCCGCCCGGACCCAGACCCCCTCGATCCCCCGCTGAGGCATCCTGACGGGTGACATCTTGCCCTGCGACAACTAGGCGTGCGAGAATTTCTCCATGAGCGCGTGCGAAACTCTTCTCATGAGCCAGGTCTCACTCGACGATCACGAAGGCCCCTGGAGCGAAGACGACTACTTCGCGCTCGGCGAAACCCACCAGCGCATCGAGTTGATCGACGGGAGCCTTTGGGCGAGTCCGGCACCAAACCGACCGCACCAGGACCTTTCCAGCTACATCTGGTCAGCGTTAAATCCTGCCGCTCGCGCTGTCGGACTTCGAGCGCGTCAAGCAATCAATCTTCGGCTGATCACCGGCCGGGTCGTCATCCCTGATGTGGTTGTGGACGCAGGGCCTCGTCTCGGCGTCGCCGGCGAGGCCGCCGATACGGTCCTCGTCTGTGAGATCACTTCCCCCAGCAACGCAGCCACCGATCGCCTTCAGAAAAGGTCGTTCTACGCGGAGGCGGGAATTCCGTGGTACCTGCTCGTCGAGCCGAACTTCGCTGACTACGAGTCGGTGACGCTTCGTCTCCTGCGGCTCGACGGCAAGGCATATGTCGAGCATGCCGTCGCGAAGACCGGCGAGACGCTCACCTCTGACCTGCCGTTCCCGATCTCGATCGACACCGAAGAACTGCTCGACTTCTGATCAGGGGTTGGGGATGAAGCTGTCGAAGACGACCTGGAGGGTGTCTTTGCGGTACTTCGACCAGTCCGCGTCCGGGGTCTGGAACCAGAAGCCGTAGGCCTGGTGGTCCGACGTGACCACGCCGCGGTTGTTGACGTGCTGGGTGCCGCCCTTGCTGAAGGTGAACTCCCAGTCCGCGGCCTTCACGAAGTAGTCGACGGACGCGAGCTTTACCTCGTGATACTTCGGGAAGTCGCCGCCCTTGACCCGGGTGTCGCGCTGCGACCGCCAATCCGCGACCGGATTTGATCGGGGCTTGCCGGTCTGGTCGATGCCCAGGACGTGACCCTTGCCGTCCCGCCAGTAGCGGATCGTCCCCTCTTTCGACGTCGTCCAGCCGGTCGGCACGTACACCGAGAACCCGGTCTTGTCCTTGTAGTCGACGAATCCGGCGGGCAGCGCGATCCGGCCGCCCGAGGCGCTCGCGCTCGGCGACGACGAGGGCTTCGCACTGGTCGCGGCGCTGGTCGGGGCCGTGCTGGGTGGCGTGGTCACGGTCGCGGCCGGCTGCGACGTCCCGGTGTCCGCACTCGCGGTCGGCTTCGACGACGAGCGCGTGGCCACCCAGACCGCCAGCCCGGCGATCAACACCACGCCGGCGGCAAGCAGGGCGATCGGCTTGCGGCTGCGGCGTTTTTCCCTGGGTACGACCGGAGCCGACGCCCGGATGTCATCATCGACCGGAGTTCGCTGCCGCGGCACCGCCGGCTGGTTCTCCAGCGTGGCCACCGCCTCGCGCAGCAGGCGCTCGGCGTCCTCGGCGATCATCCGCTCCGCCGGATCCTTGCGGAGCAGGCCGTCGAGCAGCGCGGTCAGCGCGCCCGCGTGCCGCGGCGGATCCGGTTCCTCGGTGGCGAGCGCGGCCAGCGTCGCCATCGTCGACGACCGCTGGAACGGCGAATGGCCCTCGACCGCCGCGTACAGCGTCGCGCCCAGCCCCCACATGTCGGCCGCCGGGCCGCTGGTGCCGAACCGGGCCCGCTCCGGCGCCATGTACAGCGGCGAGCCGACCAGCACGTCCGACCGGCTGGTCAGGCTGTCGTCGTCGAGCGCGGCGATGCCGAAATCGGTGAGCAGCACCCGGCCGTCGTCGGCGAGCAGCACGTTCGCCGGCTTCACGTCCCGGTGCTGGACGCCGGCGCGGTGCGCGGCCTGCAGGGCGGCGAGCAGATCCAGACCGATCCGGGCCACCCGGTACGCGTCGAGCGGGCCGTCCTCGGTGATCACCTGACGCAGGGAGCGGGACGGCACGTACTCCATGACGATCCAGGTGTGGTCGTCGAGCGAGAGGACGTCGTACACCTGAACGACGTTGGGGTGACTCAGGCGGGCCGCGGCCCGCGCCTCCCGCATCGACCGCCGCACGGCCGCGTCGCCCTGGGCCAGCTCCTCCGGCAGATCGATCTGCTTGACCGCGACCTCGCGCTCCAGCGTCTCGTCGTCGGCCAGCCACACCCGGCCCATCCCGCCGCGGCCGAGCTCGTCGCCGAGCCGGTAACGGCCGGCCAGCAGGGTGGGTGCGTCAGGCATGTCGCTCGATATACCCGCTTCGACGGCGCCCGCAACATCGTCCACCGGGGGATCCGCCGGGGCGTTCATCGTGTCCGAGCCTGCCGTCCTGCGCCGGAGGGGAATCGGCGCCGGACCATCCTCGCATGCCCTGCGTAACGTTCCCCGCATGGACCACGAGATCGCGATCGCGGCGGCGCTGTCGGCCGCCGAGGTCATCCGGGAGCGGTACGGACACACCCTCGACCGGGTGGACAAGGGTGGCGGCGACTTCGCCACCGCGGCGGACCTCGCCGCTGAGCAGGCCATTCGTGACGTGTTGCGGGCCGCTGTCCCGGACGATGCGGTCACCGGCGAGGAGCAGGGCGCGTCCGGGCCGGCCGGGGCGCGGCGCCGCTGGCTGGTGGATCCGCTGTGCGGGACGCTCAACTACGCCGTGCGGACGCCACTGGTCGCGGTGAATGTCGCTTTGCGTGACGGGGCACGGGTGCGCGTGGCGGCCTCGGCGGACCCGTTCAGCGGGGAGACATATTGGACGGACGGGGAGGTCGCACGGGTTCGCCGGGCGGACGGGACCGATGCGCCGCTGGTGCCGTCGGGCGGTTCCGGGCTGGTCGACGTGAACCTTGACCCGCCGTTCCCGGTGGAGCCGGCGCTGGTGATCGCGGCGCCCGGCTTCCGGGATCGGTTCCGGCCGCGGGTGATGTCGACGACCCTGGCGCTGCTGTGGGTTGCGGACGGGCGGCGGGCGGCCTATCTGACATTTGGGGATGTGCGCGGGAGTGTGCACTTCGCGGCGGGGATCGCGGTGTGCGCGGCGGCCGGGTGCGTGGTTTCGGGGACGGACGGGGCGCCGTGGGAGAGCGGGTCCGGGCTGCTCGTGGGGGCGGATGCGGAGACGCATGCCGCGCTGCTGGACCTGATCAGGTCGGGTGCCCGTCCCGAGCACCCGACCTCGTCGTGACGGCCTGACGCGGTCAGCGCGACCGGCGGATCAGGGCGAATCCGGCGGCGGCCGTGGCCAAGGCGGCGCCGAGCAGCGCGTACTCCCTGGGGTGCGCCGCGACCCGCCGCCGCGCCGAGCCGATCACCGCGGTGGCCCGCTCGGCGGCGTCGGCCGCCTGGCAGGCCATCCGCGCGCTGGTCTGCGCGGTGGCCTCGGCGATGTGGCCGGAATGTCCCGCCACGTCCTTCAGGTGCGCGGCCTGGCCGATTGCCGCGCCCTTCAGGTGCGCGGTCGTGTCCTTCACATGCGCCGCTTTGTCCGCAGCCGCATCCTTGACATCCGCGGTCTTGCCCGCAGCCGCGTCCTTCAGGTCCGCCGCTTTGTCCGTGACCGCATCCGTCAGGTCCGCCGCCTTGTTCACGGCCGCGTCCTTCAGGTCCGCCGCCTTGTCCGCGACCGCTTCCTTGACGTCGGTCACGGCTTCCTTGACCTGCGCGGTCTTCACCGTATCGGACATTTCAGGCTTCGACTGTACGGCCATGGATACGCTCGCCTCCGACTTCGCTGGAATGCCCGTCCCCTGCTCCGACGCGTTCTCGGCCGGCCCGGCTCCTGGCGATCCCGCGCTGGCGACCGGCACCGCCGTTCCGGTCCCGGTCGCGGCCGTTCCGGTCGCGGCAGTTCCGGTCACGGGAGTTCCGGTCACGGGAGTTCCGGTCGCGGCTGTTCCGGTCGCGGCCGGCTTGGGCGGGGCCGGTTTGGGAGCCGCGCTTCTCTCCTGACCGCCGCCGCCCACTGTCGCGCCGGCCGGGCCGGACTTCGCCGCTGACGCGGGTGGCGCCGGCTTGGCGGCGGCGGGTTTCGGCGGGGCGGGTTTCGGGGCCTGCGCATCCGAGCCGGCAGCCTTCGGCGGAGCGGGCTTCGGTACACCGGCCCCGGGTTTCGGCGTGGTGCCCGAACCCGAGGCGGCGCCCGATCCTGGGACTGCACCTGGGATCGGGGTGACGCCTGGTCCTGGGGCCGGAGCGGCACCCGCACCCGGGGTGGGGGCGGCGCCTGGGCCCGGAGTTGGGGCGGCGCCTGGGCCCGGGGTGGGGGCAGCGCCTGGGCCCGGAGTCGGGGCGGCGCCTGGGCCTGACGAGTTCTTCGGGGCAGTGCCGGCCGAGGGCTTCGCGCCCCGGCCGCTGCCCGGGGAGGTGTTGCCCCGCGCATTACTACCCGGCCCCTTGCCGGCCGGTCCCCCGCCCGAGCCGCTGGGTCCGGACGACGGCGCGTTGGTGCGGATGTCCCCGCTCGGGTTGCCCCCGGTCGCGGGATCGGGCTCGTCGCTCACGAGTTCCTCCCGGAACGGGCCGCGGCCAGGAACGTGTCCACGTCCTTGCGGCCGCTGGCCACGGCTTCCTCGGGGGCCGGCGGCACGGCCTGCTTGACCTGGTTCTTGCCGATCACCGCGGCGGCCCCGGCGGCGGCGAAGAGCACCACCGTGACCGTCAGCGCCGCCGCCCACACCGGGATGACCAGCGCCAGCGCGGCGCCGGCGGTGACGAGGAGCGCGCCCAGGCCGTACGTCGCCATGACCCCGGAGGCGCCCAGCAACCCGGCGCCCTTCCCGGCTTTTCTGCCCTTCTCCATCATCTCCATGCGGGCGAGCGTCAGCTCGTCCCGCACCAGCGTCGTGACCTGCTCACTGAGCCGGTAGACCAGTTCCGCGGTAGACGCCTGCTCGCTTCGCGCGTCGATGTGCGCCATCGTCCCCTCCGTCCTGCACCACTTGCCGAGGGTTGACGTACCCGTCCCAACCCTCCCTAACCACCCTCAATCCCACCCTGCCCGCAGCGCGCCGCCCCGTCTCTCGTTCTCGCCAAGCCCACCGAAACGTTCTCGCCGAGCCCACCGCGCCCCACCCCGATCCCGCCGGCACCCGCAGGTTGACATAACGAGCCCAGGCCACCACCCACCGGACAGTCCCGGACCGGCGGCCGGCCAAGCCGATGAGAGCCGGGTCGACGGCTGGCACGGAGGGACGCCGGACGGCGGCGGCGAAAGGGCGGCCGGGAGAGCCGGAGCGACGAGGCCCGCCGGCACGTTCGGCGGGTGGCAGCGGCCGGGACGGAGCCGGAAAGGAGGCGAAAGTCGGGTCGCGGATGAAACGTGTCAGAGGAAGAAGGACACCGTTGAGACACGAGTATTGACCGTCCGAAAACGCGACCGTAACGTGGGTCACACCTTAGATAGAACGTTTCAAGTCGCTGGAGGCATAGATGCGTTCCCGGCTGGCCCTTGCTATCGCGATCACCACCACCGCCGCCCTGGCGGTCTCCGGTTGCACGAAGAAGAACGACAACGACACCGCGAGCGGCACCAGCAGCGGCGGCACGAAGACGTACAAAGTCGCCTTTGTCCCGAAGCTTCAAGGTGTCCCCTATTTCGAGGCGATGAACGCGGGCGGTAAGGCCGCCGCGGCCGCGCTCGGCAACGTCGAGTGGCTCTACCAGGGTCCGACGCAGGCCGACGCCGCGGCGCAGGCGGACATCGTCCGGTCCTACATCCAGCAGAAGGTCGACACGCTGATCGTCGCCCCGAACGATCCGGATTCGATGGCCCCGCTGTTGCAGCAGGCCAAGGACGCCGGGATCCACGTGGCGACGGCCGACACCGACGCGCCGAACAGCGTCCGCGAGGTCTTCGTCAACCAGGCCACCGCCGAGGGCATCGGCCAGGGGCTGACCGACTCGCTGCTCAAGGCGATGGGCGGCAAGGGGAAGTACGCGATCGTCTCCTGCGGCCAGACCGCCGAGAACCTGAACTCGTGGATCAAGGTGCAGCAGGAGTACACCAAGACCAAGTACCCGGACGCCAGCATCGTGGACGTCGTCTACGCCGGTGAGGACCAGGCGAAGGCCACCCAGATGGCGACCGACCTGATGAACGCCCACCCGGACCTGACCGGTCTGGTCGGCGAGTGCACCTCGTCCGCGCCCGGTGTCGCGCAGGCCGTGAAGGACGCCGGCAAGATCGGCAAGGTCTTCACCGTCGGGCTGGGCACGCCGCAGGCGATGAAGCCGTACCTGACCGACAAGTCGTCGACCGCCGCGATCCTCTGGGACGTGCAGAACCTGGGCTACCTGACCGCGTGGGCCGGTGCGCAGATCGCCGAGGGCAAGCCGCTGCAGGCGAGCAACAACGTCAGCGACAAGCTGCCGGCCGTCGCGTACGACGCGTCGAGCAAGATGCTGCTGCTCGGCCCGGCGCTGGCGATCACCGACCAGAACGTCGACCAGTTCAACTACTGATGGCCGAGAACCCCCGGCTCCGGCTGACCGGGATCGCGAAGCGGTTCGGCGCGGTGCGCGCGATTCACCAGGCGGACCTGACCATCAGCGGTGGGAAGGTGCACGCGCTGGTCGGCGAGAACGGCGCCGGCAAGTCGACGATGATCAAGATCGTGTCGGGGGCGGAGACCGCCGACACGGGGACGATCGAGTTCGACGGCGAGCCGGTGCGGATCGCGAACACCACGGACGCGATCGCGCTCGGGATCGCCACGGTCTACCAGGAGCCGCAGCTCTTCGCCGAGCTCACGGTCGCGGAGAACATCTTCCTCGGCCGGGAGCTGCGGCAGCCTCTTCTGAAAAGGGTCAACTGGGCGGCGCAGAACGAGCGGGTGGTCGAGCTGCTGGAGCGGCTCGGCCTCCCGGCCCGCTACGCCACCGCGACGGTCGGCACGCTCTCGGTCGCCGAGCAGCAGCAGGTCTCGATCGCCAAGGCGCTGGCCACCGAGGCCCGGGTGCTGATCCTGGACGAGCCGTCGGCGATCCTCACCGACGCCGAGATCGAGGTGCTCTTCGGCGTGGTCCGGCGCCTGACCGCCGAGGGCGTCGCGGTCATCTACATCTCGCATCGACTCGACGAGCTGTTCCGGATCGCCGACGAGGTCACGGTGATGCGGGACGGAAGGACCATCGGGACGTACGGAATCAATGATCTGACCGTGCGCGGGATCGCCGAGCTGATGGTCGGCGGCATCCTCTCGGACGAGCGCCCGCACCGCACGGTCCCGGACGGCCCGCCGGTCCTGGAGCTCCGCGGTCTCGGCCGGGCCGGCCGGTTCCACGACGTCGACGTCGCGGTCCGGAAGGGCGAGATCGTCGCCCTCTACGGCCTGGTCGGCTCGGGCGTCTCGGAGATCGCGGCCTGTGTCTACGGCATCGACCGGGCCACCACCGGGGACCTGCGGCTGCACGGGAAGGCGGCCGATCCGCGCTCGCCCCGCGAGGCCCAGCGGCTCGGCATCGCGCTGCTCCCGGCGAACCGCAAGGTCGAGGGCATGTTCGCGGTCCAGTCGATCGCGTTCAACATCTCCGCCGCGCACCTGAGGCTGCTGTCCCGGTTCGGCGTGTTCCTGGACCGTGGCCGGGAGCGGACCGTCGCCACCGAGCTGATCCGGCGGCTGTCGGTGAAGACGCCCAGTGAGCGTCAGCCGATCAGCGCGATGTCCGGCGGCAACGCGCAGAAGGTGGTGCTCGCCCGGCAGCTGGTCGAGCGGCCCGAGGTGCTGATCCTGGCCGAGCCGACCCAGGGCGTGGACGTCGGCGCCAAGGAGGAGATCCACCGGATCATCACCGAGCTGGCCGAGAGCGGGACCGCGGTGCTGGTGGTCACCTCGGACCTGCCGGAGGCGCTGCGGATCGCGGACCGGATCCAGGTGGTCCGGGGCGGGACGACGACCGCGTCGTTCGGCCCGGACGCCAGTCAGGTGGACCTGCTGGCGGCGGCCGCGGGCGGGGACGAGTGAACGGCCGGGCCCGGGTGCTGCCCTCCCCCGTGACCAGCCAGGAGGTGGTGCTGGTCGGGGTGATCGCGGTGCTCTGGGTGGCGCTCGCGATCGGCACGCCGGCGTTCCTGACCGCCGGGTCGATCCAGCCGCTGCTGGTCGCGACCGCGCCGATCGCGCTGGTCGGGGTCGGCATGACCGTCGTGATCATCACGGGCGGCATCGACGTGTCGGTCGGCGGCGCGATCATGGTGTGTTCGGTGCTGACCGCGAAGGCCCTGGTCGGCGCGGAGGTGGGGCTGGGCGTGGCGGTGCTGCTGGCGGTGGCCGTGGGCGGCCTGCTCGGGCTGGTCAACGGGGTGCTGATCGCCTACGGCCGGGTGCACGCCATCATCATCACGTTCGGGACCGCGAACCTGTTCATGTTCGCCGGCCTGCGGATCTTCGGGTCCGGGACGGTCAACGGGATCCCGGGCACGCTGGCGTTCTTCGGGCGCGGGCCGGGCGGGCGCACGCTCGGCGTCCCGCACGCGTTCCTGATCACGCTGCTGATCACCGCGCTGGCCTGGTGGTACCTGCGGCACACGGCGGGCGGGCGGCATTTCTTCGCGATCGGCGGGGACGCGGTGGCGGCCCGGCTGGCGGGCGTCCGGGTGCAGCGGCGCGTGCTCATCGCGTACGTAATGACGGGTTTGCTGGTCGGTCTTGCTTCTTGTTTCGTGATCGCGCAGGGCACCTCGACGCTGGATCAGTCGGTCGGGTCCGGCAAGGAGCTGGCCGTGATCGCGGCGGTAGTGATCGGCGGGACGTCGATCATGGGCGGGCGCGGCTCGGTGCTCGGGACGCTGCTCGGCGCGCTGCTGGTGCAGTCGGTCGCGTCCGGCGTGACGCAGTTGGGCTGGCGGTCGCAGCTCTCCGACCTGTTCGTCGGGATCTTCATCATCGTGGCGGTCGGCGCCGACCTGCTGCGCGCCCGGGCGAGGAGGAACCGATGAGCCGGCTGGTCCGGATCCTGCTCACCCAGCGGATCGCGCTGCTCGCGGTGCTGATCGTCGCCGTCGTGGTCACGTTCTTCATCCAGGACGCGGGCGGTTATCTGACCGCCTCCTACGACTTCGACTACATGTCGGCGGCGCTGATCAACGCCGTGCCGCTGGCCATGCTCGGGCTGGCCGAGTTGCTGGTGATCCTTTCCGGTCGGGGCGGCATCGATCTCTCCGTCGGCGCGATCGTGTCCCTGGCCGGGATGATCTTCGGCTTCGCGTACGGCGAGTGGGGCTGGCCCCTGTGGGCGGCGATCATCCTGACCGCGGTGTTCGGTGCGCTGCTCGGCGCGGTGAACGGGTTCCTCGTCTCCTACGTCGGGTTTCCCGCGCTGATCGCGACACTTGCCACGTTCTACGCGTACAAGTCGATCGCCATCGTGATCAACAATCAGTCGCCGATCAGCACCAAGCCGGTCCAGGAGCTGTACTCGATCACCAAGTCCGTCGAGCTGCCGCTGTTCGGGCAGTACGTCCCCGACGTGCCGCGCGGGATCTTCACGTTCCTGCTGCCCACGGTGGTCGCGGTGTGGCTGCTGCTGAACCGCACGACCTACGGGCGGCGGCTCTACGCGATCGGCACCAACGACGTGGCCGGGCGCTGGGCCGGGCTGCCGGTGCGGGACACCCGGATGAAGGCGTACGTCTACGCGGGTTTGATCTCGGGTCTTGTCGCCGTCGTCACGGTGGGTCAGTTCGCGTCGGCCCGGCCGGACGCCGGCGTCTCCGGGAACGGGATGGCGTTGCCGGCGATCACCATCGCGGTGCTCGGCGGCGTCGCGATCACCGGCGGCATCGGGCGGGTCGCCGGCGTCGTGCTGGCCACCTTGCTGATCGTCTGGCTCAACGCCGGCATCCTGCTCGCCTTCGTCGGCAACGAGGGCTCGCAATACCAACTGCTCGCACTGGGCGCGGTCCTGATCTTCGCGGCGCTGCTCAACGGGCTCACCAACCGACGCTACGGAGGAACATCATGAACCTGGACGGGCTGGACGACTTCACCGTCGAGGTCCCGAGCTGGGCGTACGGGAACTCGGGCACCAGGTTCAAGGTGTTCACCCAGCCCGGGGTGCCGCGCGATCCGTACGAGAAGATCGCCGACGCCGCGCAGGTCCACCGGCTGACCGGGCTCGCCCCGCGGATCTCGCTGCACATCCCGTGGGACGTCGTCGACGACTGGTCCGGCCTGCGCGACCACGCCGAGAAGCTGGGCGTACGGCTCGGCGCGATCAACTCGAACCTGTTCCAGGACGACGACTACAAGCTCGGGTCGCTCTGCCACCCGGACCCGGCCGTCCGGGACAAGGCGGTCCGGCACCACCTGCGCTGCATCGAGATCATGCACGAGACCGGCTCGACCGACCTGAAGATCTGGCTGCCGGACGGGCTGAACTATCCCGGACAGGACTCGCTGCGCGGGCGGCAGGACCGGCTCGCCGAGTCGCTCCGGCGGGTCTACGACGGGCTCGGCGACGGGCACCGGATCCTGCTCGAGTACAAGTTCTTCGAGCCGTACTTCTACAGCATGGACATCCCGGACTGGGGCACGTCGCTGCTGCACTGCCTGGCGCTGGGCGAGAAGGCCACGGTCGTGCTGGACACCGGGCACCACGCGCCCGGCACCAACATCGAGTTCATCGTGATGCAGCTGCTGCGGCAGGGGCGGCTCGGGGCGTTCGACTTCAACTCGCGCTTCTACGCCGACGACGACCTGATCGTCGGGGCGGCCGACCCGTTCCAGCTGTTCCGGATCATGTCGGAGATCGTGGCGGTCGGCGCGCACCGGCCGGCGTCGAAGGTGAACTTCATGCTCGACCAGTGCCACAACATCGAGGAGAAGATCCCCGGGCAGATCCGGTCGGTCCTCAACGTCGAGCAGGCGCTCGCGAAGGCGCTGCTGATCGACCAGGCGGCGCTGGCGGTGGCGCAGCGGGACGGGGACGTGCTCGGGGCGAACGACATCCTGACGGCGGCCTTCGAGACCGATGTGCGGGGCGCGCTCGCGGACCGGCGCGAGGCGCGGGGGCTGCCGAGGGACCCGGTCAAGACCTTCAAGGCTTCGGGGTACGCGTCGACGGTCTCGGCCGAACGCATCGGCGGCCACCAGGCCGGATGGGGTGCCTGAGAACACCCGAGGTGGGTGATTGCCCACTTCCCGCGACCTGTCACCGGCCTGACATCGCGGGTGCGAGGGGCGGCGGGACGATGCGCGGACACGCAACCTCAGGTAGGGGGACCGCGATGGAACACTTCGCAGCTGTTTTCGTCGAGCAGGGCGGGCCGTCGTTCCAGGCCCGTCACAACCTCACCGCGAGCCAGTACCAGCAGTTCTTCGACGACGTCGTGCCGCTCGGCCTGCGTCCCCGGGTGCTGAGCGGGTACGCGGTCGGCGGTCAGGAACGCTTCGCCGCCGTCTTCGAGCAAAGCCAGGGCCCAGGGTTTCAGGCGCGCCACAATCTCACCTCGGCCCAGTACCAGCAGTTCTTCGACACCGTCGTGCCACAGGGCTTCCGGCCCACCATCGTCAGCGGCTACACCTCCGGCGGCCAGGAGCGCTTCGCCGCCGTCTTCGAACAGCGCCAGGGGCCCACCTTCCAGGCCCGGCACAATCTCACCTCAGCCCAGTACCAGCAGTTCTTCGACACCGTCGTGCCGCAGGGCTTCCGGCCCACGATCCTCAGCGGCTACTCGGTCGGCGGCCAGGAACGCTTCGCCGCCGTCTTCGAGCAACGCCAGGGCCCCGCGTTCCAGGCTCACCACAACCTGACCTCCGACCAGTACCAGCAGTTCTTCGACACTGTCGTGCCGCAGGGCTTCCGGCCCACGATTCTCAGCGGCTACACCTCCGGCGGCCAGATCCGGTTCGCCGCCGTCTTCGAGCAGGTCTCCGGCGGGCCGCTGGAGGCCCGCCACAACCTGACCGGCTCGCAGTACCAGCAGGTCTTCGACGACCTGGTGCCCAAGGGCTTCCGCCCGGTCGTCGTCAGCGGGTACGGCGACTGACGACGCGCCCACCCGCGCGGTCCCGGCCGCACGGGTCCGGGTCTTGCCGGAAGCCGGAGCGTGCCGGGCGCGACCGGCGCAGGATGGTCGCATGGACCTGGTGGACGACGACGAGCGACTGGCCGGCGTCCGGGCGCGGATCGAGTCGATCATCGATCCGGATCCGGCGCCGGCCGAGTTGGCGCTGGTCGGACGGCTGTTGCGGTCGTTCGTGGCGAAGACGCCGGAAGCCGTCGAGCGGCTGCTCGACGGCTTCCCGGACAAGGACCCGGCGCTCGCCCGCGACCAGGCGCACGGGCTGAAGGGGTCGGCCGCCAACATCGGCGCGACCGGGCTCGCGGCCCTGTGCGCGACGCTGGAGGACGAGGCCCGCGCCGGGCGGATCCCCGATGTCGCTGATCAGATCCGGACCGAGGCCGCGGCGGCGCTGGAGGCGGTGGCGGCGGTGGCCGAGGAATACGCTCAGCGGAGCCCGGCGTAGGCGGTCGGCTTGTAGCTGGCCTTGTACGGGACCGCGGCCAGGACCTCCTCGACCAGTTCCACCGCGCGGGCGAAGTTGGTCAGCCGGTCCAGCATCAGCTCGGTGATCACCGTCTCCTTGCCGATCAGGACCAGCCCGTTGGTCGCGACCACGTCCTCGATCAGGCGCATCCCGACCTCGAGCTCGGTCACCCGGACGCTCTTGACGGTGTCCTTGAGCGAGCGCACGCCCTTGAGCCGGCGCAGCGCCGCGATCACGTGCGGGTAGTGGTCCTCGCGCTCCTCGATCGCGGTGATCGCGTTGACCGCGTTCACGCCGCGACCCTCCAGCGCCTCGTAGGCACTGGCCGTGCGCAGCACCGCGATCGCGTCCTCGACCAGCGCGGACCGGCCCTCGGCCGGGCCGGGCCGGCCGGTCAGGCCGGTGACGATGGCGAGCACGTCCTCCATCATCGGGATGTCGCCGAGCAGCCGGACCGCGATCCGCGGCATGGCGTCGACGGTGTCCTGCTCGTCGGCGCTCAGCGGCATGCCGCGCTCGAGCTTCTGCCAGGTGGTCGGCGCCACGGTGACCGCGCCGAGCTGGGAGGCCATCGCGGCGACCTCGATCTCCCACAGGCCGTCGAGCTGCAGGACGTGGCAGAGCTCGCCGACCAGCGTGCTGATCCGGCCGGCCCGCTGGTAGGCCGGCGGGTTGGACAGCTCGAGCACCCCGAAGAGCGCCTTCACGCTGGTCCGCAGCGTGCGGTCGAGCAGTTCCCGGTCGGCCATCGCCTCGTCGTGCTTGGCCACCGAGTCCTTGATCGCGTTGCGCAGCGCCTCGGTGTCGGCCGGTTTGGGCAGGTAGCGGTAGACCCCGCCGGAGTTGATCGCGGCGACCGCGGTGGCCATGTCGCCGTAGCCGGTGTGCAGGACCCGGGTGATGTCCGGGTACTCCATCTGGACCCGGCGCAGCAGCTCGATGCCGTTCATCCCGGGCATCCGCATGTCGCTGATCACCGCGGCGGCGGTGCCCTCGCCGGCCAGCAACTGGAGGGCCTTCTCCCCGTCGATCGCGGTGAGCACCCGGTACTCCCGGCCGAGCTGGATCGACAGCGTCTCGAGCACGGTCTCCTCGTCGTCGACGACGATCACGACAGGCTTCTTGTCGTCGGCGTTGGCCGACTTGTACAGCTCGGTCCGCATGGGTCCCCCTTCGCTTGTGCCGGCACATATCGACTCTGGGTAACCAGCAATGAGCGTTCGGTAACTGGGTAATTAGCTCGCCGGGAGTCCTCATCCCGGCCGCCCGCCGGTCGAACTTCTACTCACGTGCCCACCCGCTTGGAAGAAGGGATGCAGATGAGCGCAGTCGGTGACGAGTCCCGCCTCACCGCGGTACAGAGCTACCACCTGCTCGACGCGCCCCGTCCGGTCGTCCTGGACGAGCTGACCCGCCTCGCCAGTTCGGTCTTCGAGACGCCGATGTCCACCGTGACGCTGGTCGCCGGCGATCGCCAGTGGTTCGCCGGCAGCACCGGCATGCCGTCCTACGGCGGCCCGCTGGACACGTCGTTCTGCGGCGTGGTCGTCGACCGCCGGGTGCCGCTCATCGTCCAGGACGCGCTCACCCATCCGGTCTACCGGAGCTGGGCGAACGTGGTCGGCGCGCCGCACATCCGGTTCTACGCCGGGGTGCCGCTGGTCGACGAGGACGGCTACCTGCTCGGGACCATGTGCGTGCTCGACGATCAGCCGCGGGAGACCGGCGGGCGGCGGATGGAGCTGCTGCACACGATGGCCGGGCAGGCCGCCGGGCACCTCTCGGCGATCCGGAACCGGCTGCTGCTGGCCGAGGTCGGCGACGAGCTGTCCCGGGCGATCAGCCGCGAGGAGGACTTCGTCGCGACCGTGTCGCACGAGCTGCGCACCCCGGTCACCACCATCCAGGGCTACCTGGAGCTGCTGGTGGACAACGAGGAGCTGACGCCGTACCGGAAGATGATCGAGCCGATCCAGCGCAACGGCGAACGCCTGGTCCGGATGGTCGACCACCTGCTCGCCGGGACCCGGCCGGCCGGCACTCCCCTGCCGCTGCTGCGCGCCCAGACCGACCTGGTGTCGGTGGCCGAGGCGGCGATGGCCGCGTGCCGGGCGCAGGCCGTGCAGCGCGAGGTGTCGCTGCGGCTGGAGATCGCCGGCGGCGAGGGACCGCTCCCGGTGCCGGGCGACTTCACCCGGCTCAGCCAGGCCGCCGAGCACCTGGTCCGCAACGCGGTGCTGTTCAGCCCGGGCGGATCCGCGGTCCGGGTCCGGGTCGACCCCGGCGGCCTGGACGTGGTCGACCACGGCGCCGGCATCCCGGCCGACGAGCTGCCGCACGTGATCGAGCGGTTCTACCGGGGCGCGTTCGCGCGGGAGCAGGCGGTGCCCGGCGTCGGCCTGGGGCTGAGCATCGCCCAGCGGATCATGAAAGCGCACGACGGTGAGCTGACCGTTATGTCCGACGGATCCGGAAAGGGCACCACCGCGCGGATGACCGTGATCTGCTGACCCCATGGCTTTACTGCGGCGTCTGCGACTCGGTGGCCGCCTCTCGGTGGCGTTCGCCGTCGTGCTCGCCATGCTCGGGGTCGCGGTGGCGATCGGCGTGGTCGGGCTGAACCGGCAGTCCAGTGCGGCGGCCGAGGTGCAGTCCCTGCAGCGCCTGTTGCACCAGGTGGACGAGCAGAAGTACTACGACGGGGACATCTCCGGCTGGCAGATCGCGTACGCCTGGGACACCTACCGCCTGGACCCGGTGACCGCGGTCAACCCGAAGAGCGACAACCGGGCCGGCTTCCTCACCGACAAGGAGAAGCTGCTCGCGCTGCTGACGGCGACCGACACCGGGTCGATGACCACCGACGAGCGCACGCTCTTCGGCACCCTGGTGACCACCTGGGACAAGTACTTCGAGGCCGACCTGCAGATCGCCGCCGCCTACGCGAAGAAGGACATCCCGGGCGGCAACAAGATCCTGCTGGGTCCGGGCTACGAGCTGTACTTCGTGATCGTCGAGGGCACCGACAAGCTGGTCGCCTCGGTCACCGCGCGCGCCGAGCAGGCCGGCCGCACCGCGCAGCAGCAGGCGGCCACCGCCCGCAACTGGCTGATCATCGCGTTCGGCCTGGCCGTGGTCGCCGCGATCCTGCTCACCATCGTGGTCACCCGCAGCGTGACCGGGCCGGTCGGGCGGCTGATCCGGACCCTGCAGTCGATGGCCGGCGGCGACCTCACGGTCAGCGCCGACACCAGCGGCGGCGACGAGATCGCGGTGATGGGCCGGGCGGTCGACGAGGCGATCACCGGGATCCGCGGCACCGTCGTCGAGATCGCCGAGGGCGGCGTCCGGCTGCAGGAGGCGTCCGAGACGATGCGCCGGGTCAGCCACGAGATCGACGACGCCGTCGCCGACGCCGACCAGCAGGCCGGGCTGGCCGCGCAGAGCGCCTCCGGGGTCTCCGGCAGCGTGCACGTGGTCGCCGCCGGCACCGAGGAGATGGGCTCGGCGATCAGCGAGATCTCCAAGAACGCCGGGGACGCCGCCCAGGTCGCCACGGACGCGGTCGCCGCGGCCCGGGCCACCAGCGCCACCATCAACCGGCTCGGCGACTCGTCCGCGCAGATCGGCGACGTGATCGCCATGATCACCACGATCGCCGCGCAGACCAACCTGCTCGCCCTGAACGCGACCATCGAGGCGGCCCGGGCCGGCGAGTCCGGCAAGGGCTTCGCGGTCGTGGCCAGCGAGGTCAAGGATCTCGCGCAGGAGACCGCGCGGGCCACCGAGCAGATCTCCCAGCAGATCGCCGCGATCCAGAGCGACACCGGCCAGGCGGTCACCGCGATCGACGAGATCAGCCGGATCATCGAGCAGATCAGCGACTACCAGACCACGATCGCGTCGGCGGTCGAGGAGCAGAGCGCGACGACCGCCGAGATGAACCGCGGGGTGACCGAGGCCGCGGCCGGCGCCTCCGACATCGCCGGGAACATCGCCAGCGTCGCGCACAGCACGGCGGCCAGCCGGGCCGCGGCGAGCCAGGCCGCCCGGACCGCCCAGGACGTGGAGACCCTCGCCGAACAGATGCGGTCCGCGGTCCAGCGCTTCCGCATTTGAAAAACCAAACCACGCTTGGGTACGGCCATGGCCCCGCGCCCGTGGCGCCGGGCTCAGCTCAGCAGCTCGAGGAGCCCGGTCACGGTCATCGTGCGGTGGACGATCCCGCGGGCGCCGACGGCCCGCAGGCGCACGTCCCGCGCGAACGCGCCGGCCCGGGCGGTGAGCAGCGCGTCCAGCCCGGCCGAGTCGCAGAACGTCAGGTCGGCCAGGTCCAGGACCAGCTGCGGTGGCGGCTCGGCCAGGACCGCGGTGACGGCCCGGTCGAGCAGGTCGGCGGTGGCCAGGTCGAGCTCGCCGTGCAGGGCCAGCCGGACCACGCCCGGCTCGTCGGAGCGGTCGATCCTCACGCGGCACCCCCGGACATCGCCATCCCCACGCCGGGGCACGGGTGCAACGTGACCCGGACCTGCTTGCCGCCCTCGTGGTTGCGGACCGTCCAGCCCGCGGCGAGCGCCTCGATCAGCGCGATGCCGCGGCCGCCGACGTCGTCCGGGTCGCGGCGGCGGGGTTCCACCGGGGAGCTGTCGGCCACCGAGACCACGACCTCGTCGCCGTGCGCCTCGACCTGCAGGGCGACGCAGCCGCCGCCGTACCGGACCGCGTTGGTGACCAGCTCACTGACCACCACGGCGGTCGCGTCCAGCCAGCCCTGGTCGCGGAAGCCCCAGCCGCCCAGCACGGCGACCACCGCGCGCCGGGCCGCACCGGGCGCGCCGTGATGCAGTGGTACGTCCAGTTGGGCAGTCAGAACACTCATGCACAAACCCCGGGAGATCGCCGATATGCGGCCGGGCAGTACCCACCCCGGGGCAATGGCGAAACATGAGCGACTGGATTGTCGCTTTTAATGCCATTTTACGAGTTATGTCGCTCTAGAGTACGGCCATGGCAGCGGTGCTGGTCGTCGAGGACAACCCGGAACATCAGGCGGTACTCGCCGAGATCGTCCGCCGGCTCGGCCACGTGGCGACGGTCGCCGACGACGGCCGGGCCGGGCTCGCCGCCGCCCTCGCCGACCGGTTCGACCTGATCGTCGCGGACGTCGACATGCCGCACCTGGACGGCGTCCGGATGTGCCGGGCACTGCGCGCCGAGCCGGCCACCGCGGACGTCCCGGTCGTGCTGATCACCGGCTACCTGCCGCCCGGGGACACGCTGCTGGCCGAGGCCGGGGCGGCGGCGGTCGTCCCGAAGCCGTTCAGCGTCCGCGACCTCACCGAGACCCTGCGGAAGTGCCTCACCCTGCCGGCCGAGGGCCCCTTCCTGGCCGAGCTGATGCAGAGCCTGGACACCGGCGCGGTCGCCTGCGACCGGGACGGCCGGCTGATCTTCGCGAACAACGCGATCCGCGACTTCTTCGGCGACGAGTGCGCGACCGTGCCGATCCGGGACTGGCCGGCGCGCTTCCATCTGCGCCACCCCGACGGGACCCAGCTGACCCCGGACGAGATGCCGCTGGACCGGGCCCTGCGCGGCGATCAGGTGGACCACGCCGACCTGCGGGCCTGCGACCGGGAGCACCGGCTGCGCTGGTTCGCGATCAACGCCCGGCCGGTCCGGGACGCGGCCGGGGCGGTGCTCGGCGCGGTGGCCGCGGTGCACGACGTGACCTCCGATCACCACCAGATCCAGTACGAGAAGTGCAAGGCCGAGGTGCTGCAGGCGCTCGTCCACGCGGTCGACGTCCAGCAGGCCGGGAAAGCCGTGCTGCGCAGCCTGTCGACCTGCCTGGACTGGCCGTACCTGCGGCTCTGGCTGGTCGACGAGGTGACCGACCGGCTGCGGCCCGCGGTCACGTACACCACGCCGGGCGCCGAGGACATCCCGTTCCCGCCCAGCCTGAACCAGGGCCAGGGACTCGCCGGCCGGTGCTGGTCGACCGGCGAGCTGCTCTGGGTGCCGGACATCCGGGCGCTGTCGTCGCCGGTGCTGCCGCTGGTCCGCTCGACCGGGTACCGGGCCGCCGGGGCGGTGCCGGTGCTCAGCGCCGAGCAGGTGGTCGGCGTGCTGACGTTCTTCACCCCGGAGCGCCAGGACCCGGAGCCGGCCCTCGCGGTGCTGCTCACCGGGATCGCCGGGCTGCTCGGGGCGTACCTGGAACGACGCCGCTCGGACGAGCTGGCGAACCAGCTGGCGGCCAGCATCGGCGAGTACATCGCGCTGGTCGGGCACGAGCTGCGCACCCCGCTGACGTCGATCGCGACGTACACCGACCTGATCGCCGAGTCCGGCGACGAGACCACCATCGGCGAGGTCCGCGACCTGCTCGCGGTGATCGAGCGGAACAACGCCCGGCTGCGGACCCTGGTCGAACGGCTGCTCGACCTGTCCGCCCTGGAGTCCGGGCACGCCGGCCTGACCCACGGGACCGTCGACCTGTCCGCGGTGGTGCGGCGCGCGGTCAGCACCGTGATCGCGGAGTCCGGCGAATCGGCCGAGCGGGTCCGTCTCGATCTGCCCGAGCGCCTGGCGATCTCCGGCGACCGGGTCCGGCTGCGCCAGGTCGCCGAGAACCTGATCGGCAACGCGGTGAAGTACAGCCCGGCCGGCTCCCCGGTCATGGTCACCCTCACGGTCGACGAGGAAGCCGCCGTCCTCACCGTCACCGACGACGGCATGGGCATCCCGGACGGCGAACGCAACCGCCTGTTCGCCCGCCTCTACCGCGCCACCAACGCCCGGCACAGCGGCATCCCGGGCGCCGGCCTGGGCCTGGCCCTGAGCCGCGCCATCGTCGAACTCCACCGCGGCACCATCACCCTGACCGCCGGCGACACCGGCGGCACCACCGCCACCGTCCGCCTCCCGCTGACCAGTGGCATGATCGAGGCATGACGACCTACCGGAAGGGCGCCCCGCGCCGCACCTCGTGACCGGCTACGTCCCGTCGCCCACCCCGGCCGACTGGACCTGGCTGACGACCGGCATCACCTCGGGTGATGTCCTCGTGCCCGGCGAGGCGCGCTCCCGCGTCTTCGACATGATCCGGGCCGGGTGGTGGCCGACACTCGACCGCCTGCTCACCTTCACCACCGACGACCGCGCCCCGATCCGCCGGACCGTCCTGGAACTGCTGGGCGACCTGTCCGCCGACCTCGCCGACCGGCCGGAAGTCGCGGACGCCGCCGAGCGCGCATTGACCGACCCGGACGCCGCGGTCCGCCGGACCGCTGCCGCTTTGCTGGCACGCGCCGCCGAACCGGGACGGGCGCTGGCCGCGCTGCACGCCTCGGCCGACCCGGTCCTGCGGATCGCCCTGACGGCCACCCTGACCTGGAATCCGGTCCCCGGCCCCCGGGAACTTCTGGACCATCTCCGTGCGGATCCCACGCCCGCCGTCCGCCTGCTGGCGAACATCGCGCTGTTCGACCGGGCCGATCCGGCGGCCTGGCCGGTCCTGGACGCCCGGATCCGGGCCGACCTCGAAGCCAGCGCCGGGACCCTGGACGCGCCGGGACACTGGCTCCCGTCGACCCCGGGCACCCGCTGGGCCCGGATGCTGACCGTCCTCGACCGCGAGGAGGACTGCTACGCCTGGGCCCAGCGCCTGGCCGGGCCGGCCGAGAGCACGACGGTCCAGCTGGAGGGCGTCCGGATGGCGCGCGCCGCGATGCGCCGATGGCGGGCCGGACCCGCCCGGCTGGCGCCGGTCCTGGCCGCGCTCCTGCCGACCGGAGCCCGGGAGGCCGCCGTGCGGGCCCTGGCCTCGTCGCCCGCCGCGTCCCGCATCGCCGCCGACGACCTCGCGGCGCTCCTGGACGATCCGGAGCTCGGCCCGGCGGCCGCCCTCGGGCTGGGCAGTGCCGGTGATCACCGGGCGACGCCGGGCCTGACCCGGCTGATGCTCGACGGCGGTTGCCAGCCCCGCGTGGTCCAGGCGTTCCGGGCGCTCGCCCGGGCCGGCGCCGACCCGGCCCTGCCGGTGGCCGCCGCGCGGCGGATCCTGGCCACCCGCCCGAACTCGTCCGAGCCGGTGACGGCACTGCGGGTGCTGGCCGCCTTCGGGCCGGCCGCCGGGGCCGCGGTGCCGGAGCTCGCCGCGCGGGTCCGGAACGCCGAGAACGACACCCCGGACCTGGCGCTGCACGCGCTCGGCCGGATCGGCCCGGCCGCCGCGGCGGCGGTCCCCGACCTGGAGCACTACCCGCTCGCCCGGTTCTGGGTCACCCGGGATCGGGCGCTCGCCGACCAGCACCTGGCCGCGCGACCGGAGGTCTTCCGCCGCGGCCGCGTCGCCGATGCCGAGGTGCTGACCTGGCTCGCGGAGCACGGCGGGCTGACCGCCCGGCAGCACGGGCAGCTGCGCAGCCTGTTCGCGGGAAGCGGATTCCCGCAGGTGAACGCGGCCCGGGCGATCTGGCTCGTCGAGGGGCCCGAGGTGGCCGGCGAGCTGTTGGCGGTGCTGCCGGCCTACCTGTTCGACGACATGTACGGCCCCGAGGTGCTGCGGACTCTCGCCGGGATGGGCGCGCACGCGCGGCCGGTGCTCGGCCTGCTCGACGAGTTCATCGACCGACGGCGGCGGGGCGGCTTCAACATCGGCGACGCCGACGCCGAGATGCGGGCGGACGAGATGATGCTTGCGGCCACGGTCGCCGCCCGCGAGCGGATCAGTTGTGGCCCAGCAGCTTGGTAGCCAGGACCGCGGCCTGGGTACGGCGTTCCAGGCCGAGCTTGGCCAGCAGGGACGAGACGTAGTTCTTGACCGTCTTCTCGGCCAGGAACATCTTGCCGGCGATCTCGCGGTTGGTCAGGCCCTCGGCGACGAACTCCAGGATGCGGCGCTCCTGGTCGGTCAGGCCGGCCAGCTCGCGGGGCTGCTCCACGCCGTTGCGGATGCGTTCCAGGACCCGCTGGGTGACCGCCGGGTCGAGCAGGGACTGGCCGCCCGCGACCCGGCGGACCGCGTCGACCAGGTCGGTGCCGCGGATCTGCTTCAGGACGTAGCCCGAGGCGCCGGCCATGATCGCGGCGAACAGGGCCTCGTCGTCCTCGTACGACGTCAGGATCAGCCCCTTGATCGTCGAGTCGACCGCCCGCACGTCCCGGCACACGTCGATGCCGTTGCCGTCGGGGAGCCGGGCGTCGAGGACCGCGACGTCCGGCCGCAGCGCCGGGATGCGGGCCGCCGCCTCGCGCGCGGAGCCGGACTCGCCGACCACCTCGATGTCGCCGCCCGCCTGGAGCAGGTCGATCAGGCCACGGCGGACGACCTCGTGGTCGTCGAGGAGAAAGACTCGGATCATGTCTCCTTTTTAGCCCCCGCCCGGCCCGGTGACACAGGGCCATAGGTCCCGGGCCAGGCAGCCCTGCGACCGGATAGCCTCGGGCCGTGGCCGAAGGATCAACGCCGTCGCTGGGGCTGAGCCCGCTCTCCCGGGTCCGGCTCGACGAGCTGCTGCAGGAGATGCTCGACCGGGTCGGCGACGTGGTGAACAGCCGGGAGCGCCTGCGCGCCCTGCTGGACGCGGTCGTCGGCATCGGCACCGACCTGGACCTGCGCAGCACCCTGCAGCGGATCGTCGAGGCGGCGTGCGCCCTGGGCGGCGCGCGGTACGGCGCGCTGGGCGTCCTCGGGCCGGACCACTCCAGCCTCTCCGACTTCATCACGCACGGGATCGACCCGGCCGCGCACGCTCGGATCGGCGACCTGCCGCACGGGCGCGGGGTGCTCGGCCTGCTGATCACCGACCCGCATCCGGTGCGACTGCCGGACATTCGCAAACACCCGCATTCGTACGGCTTCCCGCCGAACCACCCGCCGATGCACAGCTTCCTGGGCGTCCCGGTCCGGACCCGCGACCACGTCTTCGGCAACCTGTACCTGGCCGAGAAGCAGGGCGCCGCCGAGTTCGGTGACGACGACGAGGAGATCGTGGTCGCGCTGGCCGCCGCGGCCGGCGTGGCGATCGACAACGCCCGGCTGTACGAGCTGGCCCAGCGCCGGGAGCGCTGGCTGGCCGCCGCCGCGGAGATCACCGGGGTGCTGCTCGGCACCGTGCACCGGACCGAGGCGCTGCGGCTGATCGCCCGGCGGGCCCGCGAGGTGGCCGGCGCCGAGCTGGTCCTGGTGCTGCTCTTCGAGGCGGAGCACGCGCGCTACCGGATCGAGGTGGCCGATCCGGAGCAGCCCGGGCTGGCCGGGCAGGTCCTGCCGGCGGACAGTCCGGTGGTGCTGGACTTCGGCGCCGAGCGGCACCGGCTGCTCGACGACCTGCGGGCCGCCGCCGAGTGGCCCGGCCCGGTGCCGGCCGGCCCGGCCCTGGCCGCGCCGCTGACCGGGGTGGAGAAGGGCGTGCTGATCGTCTCCCAGTCTCCCGCCCAGGCCGCGCTCGGCGCCGACGACGCGGTGCTGCTCTCCACGTTCGCCGGGCAGGCCGCGCTGGCCCTGGAACGGGCCCGCGCGCAGGAGGAGCGCGAGCTGCTCGCGGTGCTGGAGGACCGCGAGCGGATCGCCCGGGACCTGCACGACGTGGTGATCCAGCGGCTGTTCGCGACCGGCATGCACCTGCAGGGCGCGGTCGGCCCGGGGATGCGGCCGGAGTCGGCGAAACGGATCAACAACGCGGTCGACGACCTGGACGCGACGATCCGGGACATCCGGCGGTCGATCTTCGAGCTGCGCGCGCCGGTCGGGCCGTCGCTGCGCGCCGAGCTGCGGGAGGCGGTCGCGGCGGCCGGGGCGGCGCTCGGCTTCCGGCCGGAGCTGGAGACGTCCGGGCCGGTGGACAGTGCGGTGCCGGACGACGTCGTGCCGGAGCTGATGGCCGTGCTCCGGGAGGCGCTGGCCAACGTGGCCCGGCACGCGCGGGCGACGAGCGCCCGGGTCTCGGTCCGGGTCGCTGAAGGTCAACTTCATTTGCAGGTACGGGACGACGGCATCGGCATCGACCCGGCGCTGGCCCGCGGTGGGGTGGTCAACATGGGCGAGCGCGCGGGCGACCTCGGCGGCGCGTTCGAGGTCGGGCCGGCCCCAGAAGGCGGCACCGTGCTCGTCTGGCGCGTCCCGTTGACGTCCTGACCGGGACTTTCGGCCCTGCCCGCGGCCGGATCCGCGGGGCATCGTGGACGGTGTGAACGGCTACGACGAGTCAGACCTGCGGCGCGCGGCGGCGGCCGGCATCCAGGCGCCCTCGATGCACAACACCCAGCCCTGGATCTTCCGGCTGCGGGACGGCGGCATCGAGGTGCTGGCCGATCCGGCCCGCCGGCTCACCGTCGCCGACCGGGGTGGCTGGGCGCTGCGTCTCGCGCTCGGCGCGGCCACCTTCAACGCCCGGATCGCCCTGGCCTGGGCCGGGACCCCGGCCGAGGTGGTGCTGCTGCCGGATGCCGCCGAACCCGAGATCATCGCCCGGCTGACGCCGGGAAGGACCAGGCCGCCGACGTACGGCGAGACCGACCTGCACGCCGCGATCCCCCGCCGGCACAGCAACCGGCAGCCGTTCTGGCCCGACCCGGTGCCCGCGGACGTCCGGGTCCGGTTGATCGAGGCGGCCCGCGCCGAGCACGCCTGGCTGGACCTGCTGGTCGGGATGACCGCGCTGACCGGGTTCTCGGAGCTCGCGCACAGCGCCGACCGGGTGCTGCGCCGCGACGAGCGGTACCAGGCCGAGCTGGTGACCTGGACGGACACCGAGGACGCGGCGGACGGGATGCCCGCCTACGCCGGCGCCCCGGTCGGCGAGCACCAGGACCTGATCCCGCAGCGGGCGTTCACCGGCCGGCGCCGCCCGCCGGGCCGGGACTACGAGCCGGAACCGCTGGTCGGGATCCTCGGCACGGCCGGCGACCGGCGGATCGACCAGGTGCAGGCCGGGCAGGCGCTGCAGCGGGTGCTGCTGACCGTGACCGACGCCGGCCTGGCCAGCTCGATGATCTCCCAGCCGATCGAGGTGCCGGCCGCCCGTGACCAGTTGCGGCGCTCGCTGAGCCGGACCGGGTTCCCGCAGATCGCCCTGCGGATCGGTTTCGGTCACCCCGGTCAGCGGTCCCCCCGGCGGGTGGTCGACGACGTTCTTGATCTGCCGGTTTGACCGCGCCCACCCTCGGGTTGAAAAGGCCTGCGCGAGCTACGCCGTGGCCCGGGCGGCGACGCGACTCACGGTTTTTGGTCTGACCGCAACCGCCCTCGGACGTCGCCCTTGCGGGTCGAGCGTTCTGGGCGCGCCAGCGCCCTGCTCGGCCCGGAAGGGTCCCCGGCGGGAGCGGCGGTCTGGACCACGGCGGACCCTGGAAAGAAAGGTCTTGATCGTGAACTTTGATGATGATCACGTTCATTCCTCATTCCAGTTGCCAAGGATGTGCAACAGCCACCCCTGCCTTATAGGCTGAGCTCGCGGGGAATCCGGCCCCGCGAGGGGGTGGCGCCATGGATGCGCATGCGATGCACATCGCGAACGGGATCGTCGACGGCCCGGTGTCCGCGATCTTCGTGGTCTTCGCCGTGGCCGTGCTGGCGGTCTGCGTGGTGAAGGCGCGGGCCGATCTCGACGATCGGCTGGCGCCGATGGCCGGGCTGGTCGCGGCGTTCATCTTCGCCGTGCAGATGTTGAACTTCCAGGTGCTGCCGGGGGTCTCCGGGCATCTGCTGGGCGGCACGCTCGCGGTGATCCTGGTCGGGCCGTGGGTCGGCGCGCTGTGCGTCTCGACCGTGCTGATCGTGCAGTGCCTGCTCTTCGCCGACGGTGGCCTGACCGCCATCGGGCTGAACATCACCAACATGGCGATCCTCGGCACCGCCGCCGGATATCTGCTGGTCGCCGGCCTGCTGCGGCTGCTGCCGAAGACGCCGGGCGGCCTGGGCGCCACCGCGTTCATCGCGTCGGTCGTCTCGGTCGTGATCGCCTCGCAGGGCTTCGTGCTGGAGTACGCGCTGGGCGGCACCACCGACCTGTCCCTCCCCTGGATCGCCGGCACGATGGCCGGCACCCACGTCCTGATCGGCATCGGCGAGGGCCTGATCGCGGCGACCACCGTGGCGACCGTGGCCCGGGTCCGGCCGGACCTGGTCTACGCGCTCCGCAAGTTCCGCAAGCCGGTCGTCACCCCGGCGCCGACGGAGGTCGTGGCATGACCAAGCGACTCGGATGGTTCCTGGCCGGCGGCCTGCTCGTGGCGCTGCTGCTGGCCGGCGTGGTCAGCAACTTCGCCTCCGGCAGCCCGGACGGCCTGGACGCGACGGCCCGGCAGGGCTGCACGTTCGACGCGGCCGGGGCGATCACCGGCGGCAGCTGCATGGCCCAGCGGGAGCAGGGGCACCAGATGCGGGACAGCCCGCTCGCCAACTACGGCATCCGGGGCATCCACAACGCGGCGCTGTCGAACGGCCTGGCCGGGGTGGCCGGCGTGCTGATCACTTTCGGGCTCGGTGCGGGCGGGTTCTGGCTGGTCCGCCGGCGCGAGCAGAAGGCCGCCTGAGGTGGGGGCGGGGCACGCCCATCCGCTCTACCTGGACCGGGCCGGCCGGGTGCACCGGCTGGCCCCCGAGGTGAAGATCGTGGCGGTGCTGCTGTTCACGATCGTGGTGGTGCTGACCCCGCCGACTCGCTTCTACGCCTTCGCCGGCTATTTCGGGTTGTTGGCGGTTGTCTCGGTGGTCGCGCGCGTCCCGGCCGTGTGGCTGCTCAAGCGGGCCACCATCGAGCTGCCGTTCGTGCTGCTCGCGGTGGTGCTGCCGTTCGCCGGGCACGGGCCGCGGGTGGACTGGCTCGGCCTGTCGTTGTCGGTCGACGGGCTGCACGGCGCCTGGAACATCTTCGCCAAGGGGACGCTCGGCGTGCTCGCGTCGCTGCTGCTCGCCGCGACCACCACGATGCGGGACCTGATCCTCGGGCTGGACCGGCTGCGGGTGCCGTCGGTCTTCACCCAGATCGCGACGTTCATGCTGCGGTACATCGACGTGCTCGCCGACGACGCGCGGCGGATGCGGATCGCGCGGCTGTCCCGCGGCTACGACCCGCGGTTCCTGTGGCAGGTCAAGGCGTTCGCGGTGGGCGTCGGGTCGCTGTTCCTGCGGTCGTACGAGCGGGGCGAGCGGGT
This sequence comes from Actinoplanes sp. L3-i22, assembly GCF_019704555.1. Lineage (NCBI taxonomy): Bacteria > Bacillati > Actinomycetota > Actinomycetes > Micromonosporales > Micromonosporaceae > Actinoplanes > Actinoplanes sp. L3-i22. Next base: position 2,996,256 of record NZ_AP024745.1, on the reverse strand, counting down.
CTACCTCGCGATGGTGTCCCGCGGCTACACCGGCCGGCTGCCGCACGTCGCGTCCCGCCGGCCACCGGCCCGGGAGTGGGCGGTCGCCGCCGCCCTGCCCCTGCTCACCCTCGGAATCGTGGTCCTGGCATGAACGAAGCGCTCAAGGTCACCGGGCTGCACTACGCCTACCCGGACGGGCGGGCGGCGCTGCGCGGCGTCGACCTGGCCCTCGCCCCCGGCGAGCGGGTGGCCCTGCTCGGCCCGAACGGCGCCGGCAAGACCACCCTGGTCCTGCACCTCAACGGCATCCTGCACGGCGGCGGTGGCACGGTCACCGTCTCCGGCCTGCCGGTCGTGCCGGGCGACCGGCCGGCGATCGCCGAGATCCGCCGCCGGGTCGGCATCGTCTTCCAGGACCCGGACGACCAGCTCTTCATGCCCACGGTCGCCGAGGACGTCGGCTTCGGGCCGGCCAACCTGGGCCTGCGCGGCGCCGAGCTGGCCGCCCGGGTCGACGAGGCGCTGGCCGCGGTCGGCATGAGCGAGCACCGCGACCACGTGCCGCACCACCTGTCGTTCGGGCAGCGCCGCCGGGTCGCGGTGGCCACCGTGCTGGCGATGCGGCCGGAGATCCTGGTCCTCGACGAGCCGTCGTCCAACCTGGACCCGGCGAGCCGGCGCGAGCTGGCCGAGATCCTCGAGACGCTGCCGGTGACGCTGCTGATGGTGACGCACGACCTGCCGTACGCGCTGGAGCTGTGCCCGCGGTCGGTCATCCTGGACGACGGGCGGATCGCCGCGGACGGGAAGACGGAGGACCTGCTCGGCGACCGCGAGCTGATGCGCGGGCACCGGCTGGAGCTGCCTTTCGGCTTCGACCCGGCCGCGGCCGCCGCCTCCCGCCGCACCGCCTGAGGCGCTACTTCGACGGTGGCTTCTCGTCGGTGGTCCGCTGGTCCAGGACCACGGAGTAACCGAGCAGGCTCCCGGGCGCCTGCCGCGCGTTGATGCCGCCCGGCTGCAGCACGACCGCCTCATGGCCCAGTGCCCGCCCGGTCGCCTCGTCGATCACGAAGCGGTACTCGATCTCGCCGCCCGACCTCGTCGTCCTGGCGTAGGCGAATCCCTGGCCCCGGCGGCCGTGCCGGTCGGCCACCTCCCCCAGCGAACGCACCCCGGGCAGGGTCGCGATCAGGCGGAAGGCCGCCGCCCGCACCGGGCCGCTGACCGGGATGTCGGTGATCAGGCCGGACGCCACCACCAGCAGCCACTGCTCCGGGTCGTCGGGCAGGTCCCCGGGGCCGTCGACGGCGAAGTTCTTGAGCAGCGCGGCCCGCAGCGCTTCCGGCTCGGTCGGCAGGGCTTCCAGGTACGGCACGGAAGCGGTCTTGCCGCCGACCGCGTAGACGTCCACATACCCCGCGGAGCCGGTGTGCGGCTTGCCCCCGGCGATGCTGACCGGCTCGCCCTCGGCCACGCTGCCGTCCGGCAGCGGCTTGCCGAGCAGCACCTTCTTCGGCGAGCCGGCGGCGCGCCAGGCCGCCTCGTCGGCCGGTGTCGTCGGCGTCATCCCGAGGCTCTGCGACGTCACCCGGGTGGGTTCGCTCCGGGTGCGGGACAGCCAGGTCTGGTCCACCCCCTTCTCCGTCATCTGGAACGTCGAGGTGCCGGCGCCGACGGTCATCACCGTCCCGTACTCGATCCGGACGACCAGATACTTACCGGTGACGGGCTTCTCCGCGCTGCTGCGCTCGGCCGCGGTCAGCAGCAGCTGGGACGCGGTCAGCGGACGGGCCGGCTCGACGGACGGCTTCCGGTCGACCACGACCACGGCGACCGCGGCGGCGGCCACCAGAGCGCCGGCCGAGATCAGCGCGGCGAATCCGCGGCGGCGGCCATGATCCCGGGGCGCGGCCGCGAACGGCAGCGGGTCCGGCAGCGGCGGCGTCCGCGGCGGGTCCAGCCGGGCCGGGCGCGCGCCGGTGAGCGTCTTCATCAGATCGGTACGGTTCGTCATCGGCTCGGCTCCTTCGTGACGCGACGGCGGGCGGGTGACTCCGCGACGGCCTGCTCGAGGCGGCCGCGGGCCCGGTGCAGGCGGACCAGGAACGTCGGGGTGGAGCAGTTCACCACCCGAGCCGCCGCTCGGGGCGAGAGCCCGTCCCAGGCGATCAGGGTGAGCACTTCCCGGTCGTTCTCGGAGAGCGTCGCGAGCGCGGTCAGCACCGTCGACCGTTCGACCACCCCCTCGGCGACGTCGGGGGTGTCGGCCACCCAGGCCAGCATCTCGGCGGCGAGCGCGCGCTGCCGTTCCTCGTCGCGGTAGCGCTCGCGGATCACGTTGCGGGCGACGCCGAGCAGCCACGGCAGGGCCGCCGCGCCCGGCATCTGCGCGAAGCGGCGCCAGGCGACCAGGAAGGTCTCGGCCACCACCTCGTCCGCGAGCGGCTGCCCGGCTCGGGCGACGGCGTAGGCGTACACGCGTCGATGGTGCTCTGCGTACAGCGCGGTGAACTTCCGCGCGGTCTCCGGGTCTGCCACAGATGGGCCGTCCTTCGTGAGGGCGTTCCTGTCATCTGGAAGTGCGCCGGGGAGCCGATTTATTACCGACGATCTCGGGGGCGGGTTTTACGTCGTACCGCAAACGGGGTGACCGCAAGCATCAGCGGACCTCGCGCAGGCGAAGGCGCCGGGTCCACAGCGGACCCGGCGCCTTCGATTGTCGCGTCAGGCGGCCTGGCGCAGCGACCCCGCCTCGGCCGCGGTGACCAGCGCCTGCCAGGTCTGCCGGCCGACCACGCCGTCCGCGGGCAGGCCCGCCGACGACTGGAAGGCGCGGACCGCCGACTCGGTGCGGGGGCCGAAGACGCCGTCCGGGTCGGTGCCGAACCGGTCCTGGACGCCGCGGACCGCGCTGCCCGAGGCACCCGGGCCGACGTCCATGATCAATGCCTGCCAGGTGTCGGCGCAGACGATGCCGTTGTCGGGAAGGCCACGGGTGTGCTGGTAGGCACGTACCGCGTCACCGGTCTGGGCGCCGAAGACGCCGTCCACCGTGACCGTGTGGCCGTGAGCTCGCAGCAGGTATTGCAGCGTGGGCACGGGATGTTCTGTCGAACCCTGTCGGGTCGTCGGCCAAGGGCTGTGGGTAGCGGCCATCCGGGGTCCCCTTCCTCAACGTCGAGTAGGCGTGTGTCATTCACCTTCGCGTTATCCGGCGTCGAAAGAAAGGGTGAAGTATCTCTCCGCCCACACTTTCTTAGGCGGAGAGATGCTCAAACCCTCCTAGATCAACTCTGCGCCCAGTCCCCGAGTGACCAATCCCGCACCTCAGGCATGTCCTCCAGGTGCTCGACGACGTAGGCCGCGTGCTTCTCGAGCTGCGCCTCGCACCACGCCTTCACCTCGGACGCGCCGGCCGGCAGCCGCCGGGCGTTGTTGATCGCGTCGATCACCAGGTGGTATCGCGAGGCCTTGTTCCGCACCGTCATGTCGAACGGCGTGGTGGTCGTGCCCTCCTCGATGAAGCCGCGGACCCGGAACCGGTCGGCGTCCGGCCGGCCGTGCACCAGCTGGTGGATCGCGCCCGGGTAGCCGTGGAAGGCGAACACCACGTCCACCCGCTCGGTGAACAGCTCGCGGAACAGCGTCTCGCTCATGCCGTGCGGGTGGTCCTTCGGCCGCGGCAGGGTCATCAGGTCGACCACGTTGACGACCCGGGTCCGCAACTTCGGCAGCTTCTCCATCAGGATCCGCGCGGCGGCCACCGTCTCCATGGTGACCACGTCGCCGGCGCAGGCCAGCACGATGTCCGGGTCGCTGGTGCCGTCGTCGGTGCCGGCCCACTCCCAGACGCCGGCCCCCTGCGCGCAGTGCTCGATCGCCTGGTCCATGGTGAGGAACTGCAGCTGCGGCTGCTTGTCGATGACGATCAGATTGATGTACGACCGGGACCGGAAGCAGTGGTCGGCGACCGAGAGCAGCGTGTTCGCGTCCGGCGGCAGGTAGACCCGGGCCACGTCGCCGCGCTGGGTCAGCACGTTCTGGATCAGGCCGGGCCCCTGGTGCGAGAACCCGTTGTGGTCGTTGCGCCAGGCCGTCGAGGTGAGCAGGATGTTCAGGCTCGGGACCTTCTCCCGCCAGCCCAGGTGCCGGGCCTCCTCCAGCCACTTGCCGTGCTGGATCGTCTGCGACGCGCTGACCATGGCGAACGCCTCGTAGGTGGCGAACATGCCGTGCCGCCCGGTGAGCGTGTAGCCCTCCAGCCAGCCGTGGCAGTTGTGCTCGGAGAGCACCTCCATCACCCGGCCGCTGCGACTGATCTTGACGTCCGCCGGCGTGACCGTCTCCATGAAGCCGCGGTCGGAGACCTCGAAGACCGCGCCGAGCCGGTTCGAGTTCGTCTCGTCCGGGCAGAACAGCCGGAACCGGTCGTCGTTGCGGGTGTAGATGTCGCGCATCATCTCGCCCAGCTTGCGGGTGGACTCGGCACGCCCGGACGCCGGCGCCTTCACCTCGACCGCGTAGTCCCGGAAGTCCGGCAGGTCCAGATCCCGGGTGAGGCGGCCGCCGTTGGCGTGCGGGCTGGCGCTCATCCGCAGGTCACCGTCGGGCGCCAGGGCGCGGACCGGGCCGGCCGGCGCACCGGTGGCGTCGAACAGCTCCTCCGGCCGGTAGGACCGCATCCACTCCTCGAGCATCCGCAGGTGATCCGGGTTGTCCTTGACGCCCGACAACGGGACCTGGTGAGCGCGCCAGGTGCCACCGACGGTGATGCCGTCGACAATTTCCGGACCGGTCCAACCCTTGGGCGTACGGAGGATGATCAGTGGCCAGTGCGGCCGGGACCCGTCCCAGTCCCCACCGCGCGCCGCCGCCTGGATCGCGCGGATCCGGCCCCACGCCGTGGCCAGGCCCTCGGCGAACCGGTGGTGCATGCCGGGCAGGTCGTCCCCGCCGATCTCGATGACGTCGTAGCCGTGGCCCTCGAGCAGCTTGCGCACCTCGGCCGGGTCCTTGCGGGCCAGCACCGTCGGGCCGGCGATCTTGGCGCCGTTCAGGTGCAGGATCGGCAGGACCGCGCCGTCGTGCTCCGGGTTGATGAACGAGACGCCCTTCCACGACCCCTCCAGCGGGCCGGTCTCCGCCTCGCCGTCGCCGACCACCGCGATGGTCAGCAGGTCCGGGTTGTCCATCACCGAACCGAACGCGTGCACCAGCACGTAGCCGAGCTCGCCGCCCTCGTGGATCGAGCCGGGCGTGGTCACGCTCACGTGGCTGGGGATGCCGCCCGGGCTGGAGAACTGCCGGAACAGCTTGAGCATGCCCTCCTCGTCCTGGCCGACCTTCGGGTAGACCTCCGAGTACGTCCCCTCCAGGTAGCCGGCGGCGACCAGGGCCGGGCCGCCGTGCCCCGGGCCGGCCAGGTAGATCGCCTCCTGGCCGGTGGCCCGGATCAGCCGGGACACGTGCGCGTAGACGAACGACAGGCCGGGGCTGGTCCCCCAGTGGCCGAGCAGCCGTGGCTTGATGTGCTCGGGCCGCAGCGGCTCGCGCAGCAGCGGGTTGGCCTGCAGGTAGATCTGGCCGACGGTGAGATAGTTGTTCGCCCGCCACCATGCGTCGAGGCTCGCGACCTCGGCGTCGTCGGGGTGTGCGAGCCTACGCACCAGGTCCTCGTGGTCGAGTACAACGGTCACGATCTTTCCTTCCCTGAAGGCTTCGTCGATCTTCACGTTCCTCCACCGGGACCCCGCCGGGCAGGGTCCTTCGGCCCTTCCGAGCGGGACGTTACCGTTCCTTGGCGTGTCGGCCATAGTTGGTCAATACGCTGGTCCCGACCGGGGGCCGGGGGCCTCGCGAGCGGTCTTCGAGGCCGGGGAACGCCGGAGTCTCTGGTCGAGGCCGGGCGCGTCTTGTCCACGGGTGTGGTGCGTGCCGTCTCGACCAGCCCGAACTGTTGTTCCCTCACGCCCATGGCGCGGGGTGCGGCCTGGCCGGTAGTTTCCCGAGCGCGATCCGCTGGTCGTGTCCGGGTGACACCTGACCGTCGCCGCGCCGTGAAGCCGTGGGCGCGTCGTGCGATCACCACCGCCGCGGCATGATGCCGGGTCGCGGTGGGAGTCTTACTGGTGAGGGCGGGTTTCCAATGCTGCCCGCCCCATTTAGAGGTGTATGCCGGGTCGACGGCGATCACTGCGATCCCTGCGGTGGAGGCCATGCCGGCGAGGCGGTCGCGGAACTGTGCGGTGGGGATCCCGGCGACGGTGCGCCGGAACCGTTTACCCCGGGAGCCGCGGCCGAGGGTCTCCCGGCCGGTGGCGCGGGCGTCGGCGAAGCCCAGGTTCTCGATCGCGATCGCCGGGCAGCCGTGGAGGTGCGCGAGGTGCAGGGCGTGGCTGATCGCGGCACGCAGTCGTCCGTCGCGTTGCGAGGCCGGGCCGGTCAGGTCGAGGGGGATGGTGATCGGGGTGCCGACCGGGTTGCCGTGCGCGTCGATGACGTGCGCGGCGAGGTGGTCGGCGTTCAGGTCGATGCCCAGTAGCCTGCCGTCGGCGAGTGCGTCCAGGCCGGGCGTGTAGGTCGGGGCTGTCCAGGAGGCGTCCAGGTACCAGCGGCCCCGCACCGCATCGAAGCGGATGTCGTAGCGCACCGATTGGTCGGCGGTGACCCGGTCGGTCCACTGCCCGGCTCGGTGGGTGAACGCGACCGGTTCGGTGAGCCGGTATCGGCCGCGCGGTGCGTTCGCCAGATGCGTGAGCGGGGCGGGCAGGGCGATTGACACGATGCCGCCGGGCGTGACGGTGATGGTGTAGTTGCCGTGCGGGGCGCCGGTCTCGCCGTCGGCGGTCAGGAACATGCGGGCCGCGTCCCACCGGGCCCGCCACTGCGCCTGGGTGAGCCCGGCGCTGCCGAGCCGGTGGCGGGTCTTGGCCAGCCGGCGTCCGCCCGCAACGATCGCCGGACGACCGGCGGCCAGCCGGTCTCGGGCGGCGGCGGCGCGGGCGGCCAAGGCTTGGCGGCGCTGTTGCTTGGCGGCCCGCTCACTGCGGCTGGCATAGCCGGATGTCCGGCCGACCCGGCCTCCGACCGGGGCGCCGATCCGCGCGTCCAAGGTAATCAGGGCCTGACCCAGGCTCGACACGTCAGCCGCGAGAACACGCATGCCGAGTTGGTATTGGTCTTCGGCGGTCCGGGTGATCGAGCCGGCCCACCGGGAGGTCGTGACCGCGGTCAACTCCCGCTTGCGTCGCGTGCGCTGGGTGTCCTTGCCGGACACGTTGCCGAGCCGGACCCGGACGGCCAGATCAGCCCGGTACAGCCCACCGAGGAAGGTTGCGACCTGTGTCAGGACAGCAGCCTCGCCGGTGCTGGGCCGCAGTCTCGTCCGGATGCGGGTGCCCGCAGGCGCGGCGACGACGAACGGCGCAGCGATCGGCCGCAACGCCTTCCTCCGCCGCTTCGCCTTCACCCGGCAAATAGTACATGCGTTCGAGACTAGCTTACAAATACCGACAAACTGGGCGGCAGCAGAGCACCGGGCAGCGAGCTGCCATACCGGGCTGTTTGAGTGAACGCCGCGTAACGCCCGGACCGGGCACACCAAGACATCGGCCGTGATCTACATTGGTCGCGATGGTTCTTCGATCGGCGTGATGGTGCCTACGGGGGTTGGCGCCGCGAGGTTGATCTCGTTCGGTGTGCTCCCGAAGTGGCGTGATCCGCCGCGGACTTCTTTGGGAGCTTCCTGGTGTTGTCAGTCAGATCATGGGCCGGAGTGGGCCGTTCGGTGAGCGCCGGCGTCTTGGCCGCCGGTCTCGCGGTGACCGTGGTGTCAGCGGGTCTGAGCGTGCCGGCGTGGGCGGAGGGCACGTCGGCCGCCGCCGCGGCGTCGGCGGTGGCCGAGCCGACCAACCTGGCGTCCGCCGAGGACAAGGTCAAGGCGGCCGCCGTCCTCGGCATCCTGCCGGACATCGACATGCTGGTCCTCGACGACCAGAACTTCGTGCTCGCGCTGTGGCGCGCGGCCGCGCCGGGCACCTTCGTGCAGAGCGCCGCGCTGCGGGCCTGGGACACCACCGACACCACCGCCGCCTACGACTTCATCGTCACCGGCATCTTCACCGCCGCGCAGGACGACGCGCGGGTCGAGATCGCGGCCGAGCAGGCCAAGGCGCTGCGCCGGTCGGTCGCCGTCATCGTCGGGCTCGACCCGTCGGAGACCGCGCTGATCGAGAAGAGCGACCGCGACTTCATCATCGCCGTCTGGGAGCGCGCCGCGGACGGCTCGCACGTGAAGGCCGCGGCGCAGGCGGCCTTCGCCGAGGGTTCCACGCAGACCGAGTGGACCGCGTTCCTCACCGGTGGCGCCAAGACCGCCGCCGACCAGGACCTGGCCGACGCGGTCGCCCAGTCCGACGCCGAGCAGGCCGCCAAGCTGCTCGCCGCGCAGCTGGCCTCGGCCAAGCGGGCCCTGCTGCAGCTGCTGCTCCTCCCGGTCACCGAGGAGCTGATCGCCGCGCCGAACCGGCAGTACGTCCTGCAGATCCACGCCCAGGCCAAGGGCATCGAGGTGCAGCTCGCCTCGCAGGCCGCGCTCAACGCGCCGGACGCCGACGTCGAGCAGGCGCTGAAGGACTTCATCTTCACCGGCGGCGCCGCGGCCAACGCCCGCGACGAGGCCACCGCCGCGGCCGCCGAGCTGGCTCTCTACCGCACCCGGACCACCGCGATCCGGGACGCCGCGAAGGTCGACGGCCAGCAGCCGAACCTGGTCGCCGCCGCCGATCTGGCGCTGACCACGAACACCGCGCTGGCCCTGCAGACCTTCCTGAACAAGGGCCAGGACACCGCCCGGGCGCTGGACAAGGCCCGCGGCGTGACGACGGTGAACGCGCTGGTCATGCAGCACGACAGCCAGTGCCTGGCGGTCTCGGCCGGCTCCACCACCGCGGGCGCCGCGGTCATCCAGTGGAGCTGCAACGGCGGCCCCGAGCAGGACTGGCGGATCCAGCCCCGCGGCACCGGCTACGAGGTCCGCAACGACCACAGCAAGATGTGCCTGACCGTCTACGGCGGCTCGAAGTCCAACGCGGCCGACCTGGTCCAGTGGGGCTGCGGCGCGACCAACGCGGCGCAGGCCTGGCAGCTGACCAAGGCCAGCAACGGGTACACCCAGCTGCGCAACGTCAACAGCGGTCAGTGCCTGGCCTTCGGCTCCGCCTCCACCACCAAGGGTGACCAGGCCATCCAGTGGCCGTGCGCGGCCGGGCACGCCGAGCAGTCGGTGAACGTCAAGGCCCGCACCTCGGGTCAGCGGATCGCCAACAAGAACAGCGGCCTGTGCCTGAGCAACGGTGGCGACCAGACCAACGGCGCGCACATCCTGCAGACCGCCTGCTCCGACTCCAACGACGCCGAGTGGCACGTCAACGCGCTCGGCAACGGGTACAGCGAGATCCGCAACGACCGGACCAACCTGTGCCTGGCGATCGGATCGGGCTCCAAGGAGAACGGCGCGCACGCCCTGCAGTGGACCTGTGGCGGCGCCAGTCACCTGGAGCAGTCCTGGGACGTGATCGACGCCGGCTCCGGCCTGCTGGAGGTCCGCAACGCCAACAGCGGGCAGTGCCTGGCGATCGGGGCGGGCTCCAAGGAGGACGGCGCGCACCTGCTGCAGTGGCCGTGCGGTGGCGCGACGCACCTCGAGCAGCGCTGGGTCGGCACGAAGAACTGACCCGCACCGCGACAGCAAGAATCCCCCGGGCCATCGTTTCGGCCCGGGGGATTCTCTGTGTCAGGCGGCCGGCGACTCGGACGGCGTCGCGGTCGGGGACTCGCTCGGGATCTCGCTCGGGGTCACCGACGGCGACGGTGACGGCGAGCCGTCCGCCGGGATCGCCTCGGCGCTCGCCCGGGTCGACTCGGCCAGCGCGGTCCACTGCTGGGCCTGGTCCTGGGCCCACGCCAGCTCGTCGGACCACGAGGTGTTCGCGCCGGTCGCCTGGTTCGCGATCGCCGACCAGTCCTGCTGGGTGGTGGCCAGCAGGGCGAAGTCGTGCACCGCGGCCCACATCCGCGCCTGGGTGGTGGCCAGGTCCTGGTTCGCCTGCCAGGTCGCCTGGGTCGAGGCGGCCAGGTCGGCGGCGGTGTTCCAGGCCGCCTTGGCCTCCTCGGCGGCCTTCGCCTTGGCCGCGTCGGCGGCCTGCTCGTACGCCACCTGCGCCTGCTGGGCCAGCGTGACCAGCTGCTCCAGCTGGTGCCGGTACCGCTGCTCCTGCTCGATCGCGTCCATCCGGAACGACTGCAGGTCGCAGTCGGAGGCGCTGGCCCACGAGTACTTGAAGAACTCCGCGATGTCGGCGTCGGTGCCCTTCTGGATCGCCCGCTGCGCGGCCGCCCGCACCCACGCCCCGGGCGCGTGCGCCGCGAGGTCGGTCACGTAGTCCCGATCCAGCTTGGCCTGCTGCTTCGCGGCCTCGATCGGCGAGTGCGCGGCGTCCAGCGCCTGCGCCTCCTTCAGGCCGGTCCGCACGTACCGGTCCTTCTCGTCGAGCGTGCCGTGCGACGCGCGGTTCGCCGTCAGGTACACGATCGGCGAGGTGGTCGGCGTCGAGGTGAGGATCGCCCGGGAGATGACCAGATCGTTGCGCGCCGCGTCCGCCGTCGCCCGGCTCCGGGCCTGCTCATAGCCGCCACCGGTGCTGAGGAACGCGGTGACCGCGGTCGGCAGGTCGCTGAGCAGCGCGTTCCACGCCGCGGCCCGCACCTCCCACCGCGGGTCCAGGTCGGCGAGCCGGCGGACCAGGACCCGGTACCGATCGGTCGCCGGCGTGGTGGCCGCGGCCGCCGTGACCGACTGCGGCAGCGGCGCCGCGAACGCCGGAACGGCCGCCGCCGGCAACGCCACGGCCAGCGCGGACAGCCCGGCGATCGCGGCGTCGCGAGGTCGAATGGAGAACATGGAACCCCCGTCGAAAGTGTCTTTCAGCGAGCCGCATCCGACTCGCCGAAAAGCACAATACTTAGATGATCGCGGATTCGTTGGCCCGGCCGGTCCGCCGTGGACCACCGCCCCGACGTGGCGATTGTCACGCCCCGGCGGTCTCCCGCAGGGCCGCCAGCACGCCGCCGTACATCCGGTTCTTGATCGTGCCCAGGGTCTCCCCCGCGTTCGGCGCGAGCGTGAAAGCGATCTTGACGGCGGTCGGCCGGACGGCGTCCTCGGCGACCGCGTGGTCGACGATCCGGGCGGCCAGCGCCTCGTCCCCGCCGTACCGTCGCCCGGTTGTCATCGCCTCGTGCGCGACCTGCGGCGTCAGGCGACTCTGGATCAGGGCCGACATGCCGGGCGTGAACGGAATGCCGATGTTGACCTCCGGCAGGCACCAGTAGCCGCGGTCCGCCCGCATCACCCGGAAGTCGTGCGCGAGCGCGAGCATCGCCCCGGCCGCGAAGGTGTGCCCCTGAAGTGCCGCCACGGTCGGAACCGGAAGAGCCAAAAACCTTGCGAGCAGATTTTGTACGGCGGCAGCGTACTCCCGGTACTTGTCCCCGTTCGCGCCGAGCCAGTCGAGGTCGAGCCCGTTCGAGAAGAACTTACCGGTGGCCGTGGTGACCAGGGCCTTGTGCCCGTCGGCCTTCTCCACCTCGTCGAGGGCGGCGTTGACGGCGTCGAGCCAGTCGGGGTGGAACCGGTTCTCGGTGTCCCCGAGATCCAGGACGAAGACGTCTTCCTGCCGGTCAAGAGTGGGCATGGTGGCCTCCTGTCGAAGTTACCCGTTGGTAACTTCGACATCTTCACTCACCCCCGCGTGACCGGTCAAGGTAGTGCTGGGGTTACCGACAGCCGGACCGGGACCGGCCATGATGGACCGCATGAACGAGGGTCTCGGTTATGCGGACGCGGTCCGGCTGCTCGGCGGTCAGGACAGTAAGGTCGTCAGCGCGCTGGAGAAGGTCACCGGCGGCCTGATGCTGGCCGGCACCGCCTCCGGCACCCCGATCGCGGCCCCGCTGCTCGGGTGGTTCGACGCCAAGGGCGAGTTCGTACGGCTCAGCCACGAGCTGGTCCGCGGTCTCGCCGAGAAGCGCAGCGGCCTCTCCCGGTTCAGCCGGACCGAGCGGCTGGAGGCGGCCCACGCGGTGATCGCGCTGGCCGCGTTCTTCACGGCGCTGGCGGCGGTGCTGCCGCCCGACCTGCGCAAGGCCGCACCCGACCGGGACGAGCAGATCGCGCTGGCCGGCGGGACCTCGGCCGCCGATTCCCATCCCCTGCCCGCTCAGCTGCTGAGGATCACGCCGGTCCGGCCCGCGCCGCAGGAGGCGCCCGAGACCTTCCGCGCCCGGCTCCTGGATTACTACGGCTGGCTGGGCGAGTCCGTGCACGGCTTCCTGCGCGGGCACATCGCGTTCTACCGGCTCAGCGAGGCGGAGACCCGTCGCCTGGAGGAGGGGATCCCGGCCGTCCCGAAGCAGGCGTGCGAGCGGTACGACGAGTCCTTCCGGCAGCTCGTGGCCGAGTTCCCCGAGGTCGCCTGCTGGGCGAGCCAACGGGAGCACCGGGCCACCCGGGCCGCGCTCGCCGACCTCGAGGAGACGTTGCGGGCGATCTCCACCGGGCAGCTGCCGGACGACCGCCGCGCCGGCCTGGCCACCGCGTACCGGGCCGAGCTGCGGCGGCCCGTGGTCCAGTCCGGCGACGTGCCGGACGGTCTGCGCGTGCCGACGCTGGGCGAGGCCTACCTGCCGCCCCGGTTCCGGACCGCCGACGTGCCCTCCGCGGCGCGCGTGAGCGAGGAGTCCTGGTGGTCCGCCGTGCCGGTCCGCGACGACCTGGAGAAGTTCCTGATCGGCCATCTGACCTCGTCGCAGGGGATGACCGCGCCGCTGCTCGTGCTCGGCCAGCCGGGTTCCGGCAAGTCGGTGCTCACCCGGGTGTTCGCCGCCCGCCTGCCGGCCGAGGACTTCCTGCCGATCCGGGTCATCCTGCGCGACGTCCCGGCCGCCGACGACGTGCAGGACCAGATCGAGCTCGCCGTCCGCCAGGCCACCGGCGAGCAGGTCGGCTGGACGGTGCTGGCCCGATCGGCCGGCGACGCGATGCCGGTGATCCTGCTGGACGGGTTCGACGAGCTGCTCCAGGCGGTCGGCGTGAGCCAGACCGACTATCTGGAGCGGGTGGCCCGCTTCCAGCGGCGGGAGGCCGAGCAGGGCCGCCCGGTCGCGGTCGTGGTGACCAGCCGGACAGCGGTCGCCGACCGGGCCCGCACCCCGGAGGGGACCGTCGCGCTGCGGCTCGAGCCGTTCGACGAGAGCCGGGTGACCCGGTGGCTGGCCATCTGGAACGCCACGAACGCCGCCAACTTCGCGGCGCGCGGGCTCGAGCCGCTCGGCGCCGACGCGGTGCTCGCCCACGGCGACCTCGCCGAGCAGCCATTGTTGCTGCTGATGCTCGCGCTCTACGACGCGGACGGGAACGCGCTGCAGCGCGACGGCGGCGACTTGCGCACCCACGAGCTGTATGAGCGGCTGCTCCGCCGGTTCGCCGCCCGGGAGATCACCAAGCAGCGGCCCGGCCTGCCCGGGTCCGACCTGGAGCAGGCGATCCAGCTGGAGTTGCGGCGGCTCTCGGTGGTCGCGTTCGCGATGTTCAACCGGGCCGCGCTCTGGATCACCGAGGCGGATCTGGAGGCCGACCTCGGCGTCCTGTTCGGCACCGCCCGGCCGGCGCCGTCCGGGGGCGGCCTGCGGGTGCCGCTGCGAGCCGCCGAGCTCGCCCTCGGCCGGTTCTTCTTCATCCACCGGGCGCAGGCCGCGCAGCAGGAGGCGCGGCTGGAGACGTTCGAGTTCCTGCACGCCACGTTCGGCGAGTTCCTGGTGGCCCGGCTGACCCGGCAGGTGCTCGGCGACATGACGGCGCGCGAGGCGGCGTCGACCATGTCGTTCGGCGGCGAGGCGGTCGACGACGACCTGCTGCGCGCGCTGCTCTCGTTCGAGCCGCTGAGCCTGCGCGGCCCGATCCTGGAGTTCCTCGCCGAGATGCTGGAGCCGGCCGCCCGCCCCGCGACGCGGGATCTGCTGGTCCGTCTGTTCCGCCGGGTCAATCACACGCCGCCGGGGGCACGCTTCGCCGAGTACCGGCCGCAGATACAGGGCGAGCCCGCCCGGTATGCCACCTACAGCGCCAACCTGCTGCTCCTTCTCACCGTCGCGGCGGAGTCGATCTCGGCAAGCGAGCTGTTCGACAGCCCGGTCGGGGCGGTGGACGCGTGGCGGCGGCAAGCGCTGCTGTGGCGGTCACAGCTCTCCGTCGACGGTTGGGAGAGTCTGATCGACGTGGTGGCGCTGGACCGGATCCGGGTCGATGGCAGCCCCGACGTGCTGCTGAGTCGCACGATCGAGCCGGCCGAGACGCCTCCGATCGATCTGAACTGGAGCGCCAGGACGTCACTGTCGAGCCGTCTGTATCGCGCCGGGCCGGCCAACACCAGGGACGCCGTGCTCCGGCGGGAGGCCTATTTCCAGTGCAGCGATCACGACGACATCGCGATGCACGCTCTGGAACCGCTCTTCACCGGGCTGCCGACCAGTGTGGGCACGCTGATCGCCTGGGACCATCCCGCCACCGACGCCGCCTCGACCGCACATTCGCTGCTCGCAGCTCTGATCCGCCCCTCAAGGGACGCCTACCTTCGCTGCGCCCAGATCGCCGCGTCCGATTTCCGCCCCTACGGCAACGCGTTTGCCATCCTGTTGCTGGATCGGCTCTCCGCTGATCAGAAGATGACGCCGAAAACCGTGGCCGACGTGCTGGACATGGTCACCCGGAACGACACGACGCTACTGAACTCAGACTTGCTCACCGCCGCTGTCCGGTGCGCGCTCGCATTTCTGGGACAGGACGACCTCACCGACAGGCGGCTGCTCAGCCTGCTTGTAAGCGCTGTGTTCGGCCTTGTCACCGTCAAACCGCTGACCCGAGCCGAGGCTCTCGTCCGGCTGTACACGATGGGTGCCATGGTTCGAGTTTCTCCCTCGGCGCTCCTGACAACCAATCTCGAAGAGTTGATCCGGGATGCGAAAGCCAGGCCGGACCTCGTCGCGCACCTCCGCCGGATCCAGGCGGAGTGGCCGGTGGCGGATCCCGGCTGAGTGGCCGGCGGCGGATCCCGGCTGAATGGCCGGCGGCGGATCCCGGCTGAATGGCCGGCGGGGCTTGGTGGGCCCCGCCGGCCGACGGGAGCTGCTAGCCCAGGGTGAGGGAGCAGCTGTCCTGGTCCGCGGAGAGTTCGGTGATCTCGGCGCCCAGCTGGACGCGCCAGGGCAGGGGCTCGCCGCTGCGGCCGATGCGGATCTCGTTGCCGTCGCGGAGGACCGTGAAGACCGTGTCGGCGCCGGACGGGCCCGGGACGATCACCGCGGTACGGCCGTCGGCGGGCTCGAAGAGGCGCAGCGTGACGCCGTCGCGGTAGTCGTAGTCCGGGCGGTCCTGGCGGGCGCCGACCGGGATGGCCGCGCCCGGGCGGACGAGCAGCGGCGCGCTGAAGAAGTCGTGGGTCTCCGTGACCCAGCCAGGGCCGGTGACGACCTCGCCGGTCAGGTAGTGCGTCCACCGTCCGGCCGGGACGTAGTAGGACACCTCGCCGCCGGCGCTGAACACCGGCGCGACCAGGAGGTCCCCGCCGAGCATGTACTGCCGGTCGAGGTAGCTCACCGCCGGATCGCCCGGGAACGCGACGACCATCGGGCGCATCACCGGCAGACCGGTGAGGTGCGCTTCCCGGGCCGCGGCGAACAGGTACGGCATCAACCGGTACTTGAGGTGCGTGAACGAGCGAAGTACATCCACCGCCTCCTCGTCGAAGTTCCACGGCACCCGGTAGCTCTTCGACCCGTGCAACCGGCTGTGCGACGAGAGCAGCCCGAACGCCACCCACCGCTTGAACACGGCCGGGTCGGGCAGCCCCTCGAAGCCGCCGATGTCGTGGCTCCAGAACCCGAACCCGGACGACATCAGCGAGAGGCCCCCGCGCAGGCTCTCCGCCATCGACTCGAACGTGCCGGTGTTGTCGCCGCCCCAGTGCACCGGGAACTGCTGCCCGCCGACGGTCGCCGACCGGGCGAACAGGACGGCCTCACCCTCGCCGCGCGCCTCTTTCAGAACGTCGAACACGACCTGGTTGTAGATCTGCGTGTAGTAGTTGTGCATCCGCTCCGGGTCGGACCCGTCGTGCCAGACGATGCCGTCGACCGGGATCCGTTCGCCGAAGTCCGACTTGAACGCGTCCACCCCCATGTCGACCAGCGCACGCAGCTTCGACGCGTACCACTCGCGCGCGTCCGGGTTGGTGAAGTCGACCAGGGCCATCCCGGCCTGCCAGCGATCCCACTGCCAGACGTCACCGGAAACGGTCTTGACCAGGTACCCCAACGCGTTGCCCTCGGCGAAGAGCGGCGAGCGCTGCGCGATGTACGGGTTGATCCACAGGCAGACCTTGAGGCCCTTGCCGGCCAGCCGCTTCAGCATGCCGGCCGGGTCCGGGAAGATCCGGGTGTCCCACTCGAAGTCGCACCAGTTGAACTCGCGCATCCAGAACGTGTCGAAGTGGAACACGCTCAGCGGCAGGTCCCGGTCGGCCATCCCGTCGACGAACTTGTTGACCGTCTCCTCGTCGTAGGAGGTGGTGAACGACGTGGTCAGCCACAGCCCGAAGGACCAGGCCGGGGGCAGCGCCGGCCGCCCGGTCAGCGCGGTGTACTTGCGGATCACGTCGGCCGGCGTCGGCCCGTGGATGACCAGGTAGGACAGCGACTGACCGGCGACGCTGAACTGGGTGCGGGTGACCATCTCGGAGGCCACCTCGAAGGAGACCTTGCCGGGGTTGTCCACGAGCACGCCGTAGCCGGCGCTGGTGAAGTAGAACGGCACGTTCTTGTAGGACTGCTCCGAGCTGGTGCCGCCGTCCTCGTTCCAGATGTCGATGCTCTGGCCGTTCTTGATCAGCGGCCCGAACCGCTCACCGAGACCGTAGACAACCTCCCCAACCCCAAGATCCAACTGCTCGTGTACGAAGTTTCCGGCACTCCCGGAGACGACGCCCATCCCCTTCCAGCCACTACCGGTGATCCGCTTACCGTCGGCGAGGAAGTCCAGCCCCCAGTCGTCCCCGTTGCGCACCTGCGCCGTGAGCGCCCCGGAGGTGAAGGACGTCGGCGTCACCGAGATGTCCGACGGCTCCGAGGCGAGCGAGAAGTTCGGCCCTTTCGGCACCCCACCCTGGAAGTGCTCGATGGTCACCCGGATGACATCCGGAGCCGGCGCGTTCAACGTCACGGTGACCAGCGGCGAGTCCAGGGTGTCCCCGCGGTCGAGGATCCGCCGGGTCGCGGCATAGACGGTCAGCGAGTCGGTCCCGGGCACGCTGTCCTGATACTGCGCGGGGTGCACGACGTGCAGGCCGTCCCGCTTACGCCAATAGCCGTCGGTGAACTTCATGCGTGTCCTTTTTCTGAAGCAACGGTGCCGCCGGAGAAAGCGGGGATCACTTGATGGCGCCGGCTGCGATGCCGCGCGTGAGGGTCCGCTGGAAGATCAGGAAGAAGATCATCGCCGGGATGATGCCGATCAGCGCGGACGCGCTGGTGGTCGTGGCATCCATCATCCGGTCGCCCTGCAGGACGCCCAGAGCCACCGGCACGGTCTGGTTGTCGTTGGAGATCAGGAAGATCAGCGGCAGGAAGAACTCGTTCCACGTCCAGATGAAGAAGAACGTGAACAGCACGGCGAGGGTCGGCCGGCTGACCGGGACCACCACCCGCCACAGCGACAGCCACTTGCCGGCGCCGTCGATCGACGCGGCCTCCAGCAGCTCCTTGGGGAACTCGGTGTAGACCGAGGTCAGCAGGTAGGTGCCGAACGCGCTCTGGATGACGGTGAAGATGATGATGATCGACCACAGGCTGTCGTAGAGCCCGAGCTGCTTCGACAGGTAGTACAGCGGGTAGACCAGCACCTCCTGCGGCAGCAGGTTCGCGATCAGGAAGAAGACCAGGAACCAGAGCCGGCCCTTGACCCGCCCGATGCCCAGCGCGTACGCGTTGAACACCGACAGGATCACGCCGAGCACCGCGACCACGATGCTGGTGAAGAAGCTGTTCCAGAGCTTGAGCCCGAAGTTCGCCCGGTTCCAGAAGTCGACGATGCCCTGCCAGTACAGGTGGTGGGGCAGCGACAGCGGGCCGTTCGCGGCGTACTCCGCCGGGCTCTTGACCGCGTTGACCGCGACCACCAGCAGCGGCGCGACCACGAGCAGGAGCAGGACGAGCAGGATGGCCAGGATCAGGAAGCGCACCGGGTGGCGTTCGCGGAGCGAAGGCCTTTCTTCGGTACGACGTCCCGGCGCCCGTGTCTCGGTAAGAGTCATCGGCGCTGTACCTCCATTGTCATGCCCTCCTGGCCCTCACCTGCGAGGCCGCTCATCGGCGCGGCGAAGTGCCGTTCGGTGCAGTCGGTCATGACGAGGTCCGTTCGGCACGGTTCTGCAGGCGCAGGAACACGATCGCGAGGATGACGATCAGCACGGTGAGCACCGTGGAGATCGCCGACCCGTACCCGACCTGGGCCTTCTCGAAGTAGTTCTTGTAGGCGAAGTACGACGGCACCAGGGTCGCGTTGCTCGGGCCGCCGCGGGTCAGCACGAAGATCTGCCCGAAGATCTTGAGCGACGCGATGGTGGTGGTCACCAGCACCACGTACAGCTCGGGCCGGATCATCGCGACGGTGATCTTCCGGAACCGCTGCCACCAGGTGGCGCCGTCCAGGTCGGCCGCCTCGTAGAGCTCCGGGTCGATCCGCTGCAGGCCGGACATGAACATGACGATCGGGTAGCCGAGCTGGAACCAGATCATCACGAACATCACGCTGTACAGCGCGTACTTCGGGTCACCGAGCCAGTTGCGGGTCAGCGAGCCGAGCCCGACCGACTCCAGGATCTTGTTGAGCGCGCCGTAGCTGGGGTGCAGGATCCAGCCCCAGATGATGCCGGTGACCGCGACCGGGAGCACCTGCGGCAGGTAGTAGCCGGAGCGGAGCACGGACGCCCAGCGGTCGCCGAACTTCTTCGCGACGTAGTCGAACAGCACCGCCGCCAGAACCAGGCCGAGGAAGGTGGGCACCACCGCCATCGCGATGATCAGCAGGATGATGTGCCCGAACGACGCCCAGAAGTTGGCGTCGTGGAAGAGCCGGGTGTAGTTGTCGAAGCCGACCCATCGGGGGCTGCCGATCCCGGTCCACTTGGTGAAGCTGATGTAGATCGTCATCACCAGCGGGACGACGATGACCGCGGTGGAGGCGACGAGCCCGGGGATGAGATAGACCGCGTAGCCGCGGTTCTTGGTGCTGCCGGCCATGAGCCCGGTCCTTTCCACCGTCGCGGGCGGCGGGTCTGCCGCCGCCCGCGACGACGATCACTTACCCAGGTCGGCGAGGTTCTCGTTGTACGGCTTGGCGATCTCGTCCTGGAAGGCCTGCGGCGTCTTGGAGCCGTTGATCAGGCCCTGCGTGGCGGCGACCATCACGTCGTAGTAGCCCGGGGCCGGCCAGTCCGGGTAGAAGGCCAGGCCGTCACCGGAGACCAGCTTGTTGAAGTTCTCGATCAGTTCCTTGTTCTTCGGGTCGGTGATCGCGCTGGCGTCGGCCGCCACCGGGACGCCGCCGTTGTTGCCGAGCAGGTTCTGCACCTCCGCCGACATGGTGATGTCGATGAAGTCGTACGCCAGCGCCTTGGCCTTGCTCTTCTCCGGGACCACCCAGAGGTTGCCGCTGGAGCCCGGGTGCAGGGTGTTGCCGGGGAACAGGAACGTGCCCCACTCGAAGTTCTTGACCTCCTTGGCGAACCGGCCGTACCACCAGGAGCCGGAGATCAGGATCGGGAACTTGCCCTGCTCCCAGGAGACGCCCATGTCCTCGGCCTTGATGCCGGCCGAGTTCTTGGCGATGTAGCCCTTCTGCACCCACTGGGCGAACGTCGTCGAGCCGTAGCTGATCACCGGGCCGTTGAAGTCGACCTTGTTCTTGTACAGCTGGTAGTCGTCGACGAAGGCCCGGTCGGCCTTGGAGAGCGCCAGCTCGTAGAAGATCTGCTGGGCCGGGTACTCGGCGCCGCCGACGGCCAGCGGGGTGACCTTGTTCTGGACGAACGTGTCCATCACCGCGGTGAACTCGTCGAGCGTGGTCGGCACGGCGAGCTTGTACTTGTCGAACATCGCCTTGTTGTAATAAACCATGACGTATTCGCCGTAGTTGGGCACGCCGAAGAACTTGCCGCTGCCCATGATGCCGTCGTCGTCGTACTTCGCGGTGGTCTGCAGGCTGGAGCTGAGCTTCTTGTCCCAGCCCCGCTTGGTCGCCTCGCTCGACAGGTCGGTGAGCAGGCCCTGCTTGGAGAGCAGACCGGCGGTCGCGTTGCCCTTGTTGTACTCGAGGATGTCCGGCGCGCTGTCCGAGTTCAGGATCATCTGGGCGTTCTGCTGGATCTGTTCGAAGCTCTTCTCCTCGAACTTCACCTCGACGCCCGGGTGCTTCGTCTTGAAGATCTCGATCGCCTTGGCCCAGGCGATGCCCATCGCGCTGGTCGGGCCCTCGTAGTGCCAGAGGGTGAGGGTCTTGGCGTCGGCGCCCTCGGTCGAGGTCGAGGACGAGTCGTCGTCGTTGCCGCAGGCGGCGAGGGCGGCCGCGGCGGTCAGGCCGAGCGCGCCGGTGATCAGGCCACGTCGTGAAAGGGTCATCTCGGGGTCCTCCCAGGGGGACTGTTCCAGGAGTGAAATCGCATCAAGGGGAAATCGTCGAAGCGCTTCGACGAATCGAAGCGTTTTGTCGAAGCGCTTCGACAACTGCCTTGCCGCAGACGCTAAGGAGTGCGGGCTGGAGATGTCAACGGTGTGACGGCGAGATTTCGCGGCAGCTGGCCCGTTCGACCAGACTCGGCTCCAACAGCCGGGTGAAGTCGACCGGACGGTTGTCCAGCAACCGCATCGCGGTCTCCACCGCGATCGTCCCGACGTCGTGCGCCGGGATGTCGATCGACGTCAGGTTGACCGGCATCGCGATCGCCACGTCCCGCGGGCAGACGGCGACGACGGAGACGTCTTCCGGGACGCGCCGGCCCGCGGCGTGCAGCAGGTCCAGCAGCGGCCGCAACGCTTCCTCATTGTGCACCACCAGGGCGGTCAGCCCGGGCAGTTCGGTGTCGAGATCGGCCATCGCGGCCCGGGCCCCGTCCGCCCCCGGCTCGCAGGGGTGGGTCACGGTCCGCAGGTCCAGGTCGGTCGAGGCGTGCAGGAAACCCGCCAGGAACCGGTCCGCGTACGTCGTCTGCCGCCGGTAGACCGCGGGCGACGGGCCGACCAGCCCGATCCGCCGGTGCCCATGATCCGCCAGGTGCTTGAGCGCGAGTGCGGCGGCGGCCTCGAAGTCCAGGTCGACGCAGGCGATCCCGGCGTGGTCGGCCGGAAGACCGATCAAGACCGAAGGCTGCTTGAGCGTACGGATCGCCGGCAGCCGCACATCGTCCCGCTCGATGTCCATCAGGATCAGCGCGTCGACCATGGTGCTGTGCGCCACTCGTTCCAGCCCGGCGGTGCCCTCGTCCTTGGTCAGCAGCAGCACGTCGTGGTTGAACGTCCGCGCCGCCGTCACGACCGCGGTCGCGAACTGCATAATGACCGGCACGTTCACGTCCACGCGCAGCGGCGCCACCAGGGCCAGCACGTTCGTCTTGCTGCTGGCCAGGGCCCGTGCCCCGGCGTGCGGATGGAAGCCCAGCTCGGCGATCGCGGCCTGCACCCGGGCCCGGGTCTCGGCGGAGATCGGGCGCCGGCCGCTCAACACGTACGACACCGTACTGGGCGACACTCCGGCCGCCCGGGCGACGTCGTTGATCGTCGGCACTGCGCCTCCCCATGTGCCTCGGTCTCTGCCCAAGGCCTCTCCCCTCGTCGATCCTAATCACAGGCCTGGTCACGCCCGGGGTCGCGGCGGGGGGCCGCTCCCAGGTGCCCCCCGCCGCGAGTCTCATCGGATGGCGAACGTCGCCAGCCGCAGGCCGTTCCCGAGCACCAGGTAGACGTCCTGGCGCCCGGTCGCGGCGGTCAGCGGCGCGGTCACCGTGGTGTACGCATAGGCCGAGCCGGTGTCACTCACCGTGGCCGTGCCGAGCAGCCGTCCGGTCGGCGAGCCGAGCCGGACCTGCACGGTTCCGGCGCCGGACGCCCGTACCGTCAAGGTCCTGCCACCCCGCAGAGCAGCGTCTTTGTAGGCGACCCAGCCGCCGGAGACGACCGTGCCGCTCGCTTTCGTCTCGTCCAGCAGCGTCGCGCCGGCGTAGTCGTCGAACGTCTCGGCCCGGGTGGCCACCGAGAGGTCACGCGCCGGAATCGTTTCTCCGCGCACCGACAGTGACGCCCGCTGCCGGATGTCGGCCGACGACGAGCCGAGCAGGACGTCGTAGACCGAGGTCTCGGTCACCCACTTCTGCCGGGTGACGTCCCAGTGCGCGAGGTCCCGGGGCGTGAGACCGAACGTGACCGTCCGGGACTGCCCGGGCTTCAGCGCGATCTTCTGGAAGCCGCGCAGCTGCTTGACCGCCGTCACGTCGCGGGAGGTCCGCTGGTGGGTGTAGAGCTGGACCACCTGGCTGCCGGCCCGCTTGCCGGTGTTGGTGACGGTCACCGCGACGCGACCCCTGTCGATTCGGACATTTCCGTATCTGAACGAGGTGTACGACAGCCCGTGGCCGAACGGGTAGAGCGGCGACGTCACGTCGTACTGATAGGTCTGTCCGGTTTTGATGATGTCGTACTGGTTCAGGTCAGCCGGCAGATCCGCGACCGACCGAGGCCACGTCTGGGTCAGTTTGCCGCCCGGGTCGACGTCGCCGAAGAGCACGTCGGCCAGCGCGTTCCCGGTCTCCGCGCCGGCGTGCGTGGTCCACACGATGCCCGGCACGTGCGCCTGCGCCCACGTGATGTCCTGCGGATAGCTGCTCTGCAGCACCACCACGGTGTGCGGGTTGGCCGCCCGGACCGCCTCGATCAGCGCCTCCTGCCGCGCGCCGAGGCTCAGCCCGGTCCGGTCGTGCGCCTCCCGCCCGGCCACGAACGGGTTCGTCCCGACCACCACGACCGCGGTCTGCTTGCCCTTGGCGGCCGCGGCCGCCGCGGCGACCCCGTCGGTGAGCACCTCGCGGCGGAACCGCGCGGCGCCGGCCGCGGTGGACGAGCCGAGACCGAGCTTGCCGTCGGCGCCCACGGTCACGTACGTGTTCGTGCCGAACCAGGACTCCTGCGTCTCGTAGCCGGCGTAGTGCAGCACGACCGTGCCGTCGCCCTGATCCTCCACCTTGAACTGCTGCTGGACGAACCAGCCGGTCGGCGCGGACTCGACGGTGACGAACGGGCCCCAGTTGTAGCCGAGGTACCTGCCGTTGGCCGCGTTGCGCAGCGTGGAAACGCCGTCGCCCCAGTCCACCGCGTCGAACTGCGCGGCGCTGTCCGCGGAGGTGGCCGTCGCGGCGACCGCCTGCGGGTCGGCGGCGGTCACGTAGCGGCCGGTGGCGACGTCCTGCAGCGCGATCCGGTCGGCGCCCTCGGCGGTGACCGCGGGGCCCCGGGCGGCGATCCCGTCCAGCGCGGTCACCTTGTAGGGCAACTGACCGCCGTACCAATCGGTGTAAAGGTTGTCGGCGAGCGGGCCGACCACCGCGACCGAACCGCCGGCCCGGAGCGGCAGCGCGCCGGACTGGTTCTTGAGCAGCACCATCGCGTCGGCCGCCGCCTCCCGGGCGAGCTGCCGGTGGGCCGGGCTGTCCACCACGGAGGCGGGGATCTTCGCGTACGGGCCGCCGTCCGGATCGAACTCGCCGAGCCGGAACCGGATGCTCAGCGCGTCGCCGACCGCGGTGTCCACCTGCTTCTCGGTGAGCAGCCCCTGGTCCAGCGCCTGTCGCAGGGCGGTCGTGGTCGGTTCGCCGTTGGTGTCGTTGACCGTGAAGCTGTCCAGCCCGGCCCGCACCACGGCCGCGTCCGCCTCGGCCTGCGTCCCGAAATAGGCCTGCGACCCGGTCAGGTTGGTCGGCGCCCAGGCGTCCGTGACGTTGAAGAGCCGCTGGTCACTCCAGCTCCGGACGAGTCCGGCGAGGTCCGGGTCGACGGTCGCCGGCCGCCCGTTGATCAGGTTGTAGGAGGCCATCACGCCGGTCGCCGCGTCGGCCCGCAACGGGATCTCGAACGGCTTGCGGTCGTACTCGTTGAGCACCCGCTGCGGGACGTTCGACGAGGTCTGGTCCCGTTTGGTCTCGTTGTTGTAGGCCGCGTAGTGCTTCAGGGTCGGCGCGGTCCGCAAATGATCAAGATCAGGACCTTCCAGCCCTTTCCCGTACGCCGTGGCCACCGCCCCGCTGAGCAGCGGATCCTCGGAGTAGCCCTCCTCGTTGCGCCCCCACCGTGGGTCGCGCAGCAGGTTGACCACCGGCGCCCACAGGTTCAGCCCCCACACCGTCGGGTCCTGGGCGTGCAGCCCCCGGGCCTCCTCGCCGACCGCGGTGCCGACCCGGCCCAGCAGCTCCGGGTCCCAGGTGCTGGCCAGGCCGACGGCCTGCGGGAAGACGGTCGCGGTCGCGTCGATCTTGGCGCCACCGCCGTCGTAGTCGTTGGACCAGGCCACGCCGTGCAGCGCCTCGGTGCCGGCCTTGAAGACGTGCAGGCCCAGGCGCGGGACGGCCGGCTGGTACTGGTGCAGCATCGCGAGCTTCTCGGCGAGCGTCAGCCGGCCGACCAGGTCGTCGACCCGGGCCTGCAGCGGCAGGCTCGGGTCGCGGAACGGAAAGGACTCGGCGGCGTGCGCCGGGACGGACGTCAGCGGAATGGTGAGCAGGGCGGCGGCCAGCAGGGCCAGGCCGCGGGGTGTGCGCATGTTGATCTCCCTCGGTGACAGGGGTTCATCAGCGTCGTGAGCTTGGGTCGCGCAGGCTTGTCGAAGCGCTTCGACTGATCGGACGGAGACCGAGTCGAAGCGCTTCGACGAATGCGGTCACCATAGATTCCGGCCGATGCGGGAGGCAATAACCTTGCGGAAATCCGCCGGAAACGCGGGCACGGAACCGGGCACAATGGGCGAGTGCGACTGATCGTGATCGGCGGTGACGCAGCGGGCATGTCGGCTGCGTCCCAGGCCCGGAAACGCCGCGGGCCGGACGACCTCGAGATCGTGGCCTTCGAGCTGGGACGTTTCGTGTCCTACTCGGCGTGCGGGATCCCGTACTGGATCGGCGGGGTGGTGGACGGTCCGGACGCGTTGATCGCCCGCACCCCCGCGGAGTTCCACAAGGCCGGGATCGAGGTGCGCACCCGGCACGAGGTGACCGGAATTGATCTCGCCGCGCGCACCGTCACCGTCCGTGATCTGGAGGCCGGCCGGGACCTCCGGGAGGGGTTCGACCACCTGGTCTACGCGGCCGGTGCGAGCCCGGTCCGGCCGCCCTGGGCGCGGATTCCGGAGCGGGGCGTCTTCGGCGTGCAGACCCTGGAGGACGGGTCCGCGCTGCGCGCCTGGCTGGACACCGAGAAGCCGGCCTCCGCGGTGGTGATCGGCGCCGGCTACATCGGCGTCGAGATGGCCGAGGCCCTGATCAACCGCGGTCTGCGGGTGACCCTGGTGGAGCGGTCGGCGCAGCCGATGGGGACCGTCGACGAGGACATGGGCGCGCTGGTCGCCACGTCGATCCGGGAGCTCGGCATCGACCTGCGCACCGGCGTCACGGTCGAGGGCCTGGAGACCGCGAACGGCAAGATCAAGGCGGTGGTCACCGACGGCGGCACGGTTCCGGCCGGCGTCGTCGTCATCGGCTTGGGGGTACGCCCCAACGTCGCGCTCGCCGAGAGCGGCGGCCTGCCGCTCGGCGAGACCGGCGGACTCCGCACCGACCTGCGGCAACGGGTGATCGGCCCGGACGGCGTGGTCGAGGGGGTCTGGGCGGCCGGCGACTGCACCGAGGTGCACCACCGGGTCAGCAAGCGCCAGGTGCACGTGCCGCTCGGCACGCACGCCAACAAGCAGGGCCGGGTCGCCGGGATCGACATCGGCGGCGGCCACGCCACGTTCCCCGGGGTGATCGGCACCGCGGTGACCAAGCTCTGCGACCTCGAGGTGGCCCGCACCGGGCTCGGCTCCCGGGAGGCCGAGCAGGCCGGGTACTCCTTCGTCACCGCGACGGTGGAGTCCACGAACCGGGCCGGCTACTTCCCCGGCGCGGTGTCGATGACGGTGAAGATGATCGCCGAGCGGGAGACCGGGGTGCTGCTCGGCGCGCAGATCGTCGGGCGGACCGAGGCGGCCAAACGGATCGACGCGGTGGCGGTCGCGGTGTGGAACCGGATGACCGTCAGTGAGATGACCTCGTTGGATCTGGGCTACGCACCGCCGTACGCTCCGGTCTGGGATCCGATTCTGATCGCCGCCAGAAAGGCCGAGGAGGCCCTCTAGGAGAGCCTCCCCGGTTGGTTCTCTTCCGTTGTTACTCGGTGCCGGCTTGTTACTCGGTGACGGCCCCGATCTGGACCGAGCCGCGGCCGACGACCGCGCCCTCGTCCGTCACGAACTGGATCTCACCGGAGAGGTGCCGCCCGGCGGGCGGGACCGCGGCCGCGGTGACCGAGCCGGTGATCGTGGCGCTCGCCCCGACCCCCAGCGCGACCGGGGTGGTCGGCGCGGCCAGGTTGCCCAGCGCCGGGCTGTAGTACGCGTCCAGGTAGTCGTAGGCGGTGGTGCCCGCGGGCACCGAGTAGCCCTGGACCTCGACCGTGTACGTCCCACCGGCCGGCGCGAGGAGCGTGACCGACTCCTCCGAGTCGCCGTCCGCGGACCGGCCCTTCTCGACGCCGTTCGCGTCGTAGACGAACAGGTCCAGGTCGGCGGCCGGGTCGGCCGGGTTGCCGATCGTCACGGTCAGGCGGGAAGCCCCGGCCGGCACGTCGACGGTGTAGTCCTGCACGCCGCCCTGCTCGATGGTCGGCCGCTGGCTGAACGAGCTGCCGAGCGGGCCGCCCTGCGGGGTGAGGGTGATCGGGCCGAACCGGTTGGTGACCGTCCACGAGGCCGGGGTGGCCTGGCCGACCTGCACGCTGGGCAGCGTCACCGTGGCCGGCTCCACCGTCACGCCCTGCACCTTGGCGGTCAGCGCGAACGGGTTGCTGAGCACCGGCGAGGTCCGCCGGGACTCGACCTCGAGCTCCCAGACGCCCGGGAGCGGGTTGTCGTACGACCGCTCCTCCGGCTTGCACGTCGCCGGGTCGGAGTAGTTGGTGTAGCAGAACGGGCTGGAGTTCGCCTCGACCGGCACACCGTACGGGTTGATCGCGATCCACCGGGTCTGCGAGCCGGCCGCGATCCCGCCCAGGTCCACCTGCAGCGAGGTGGCGTTGGCCGGCACGGTCACGAAGAACGACGTGGTGGAGTTGCGGTCCACGGCGCCGGTGAACGTGTTCGCGTACGAGGGCGACTTCGCCTCGACCCCGGTGACCACGGTGTTCAGCACCTCGAAGTCGATGCCCGGGGTGAACGGGTCGTCCACCTTGAGCAGCGCGCTGGAGACGCCCTGACCGGCCTTGACCCGCACCGGGACGGTGACGGTCTTGTTCAGCGGCAGCCCGACCAGCGGCACCGCGGAGAACGCGCCCCGGTCCCCCTCGAACGTCAGGGTGTGCAGCAGGGTCCGGTTCGGCCCGCTGGTCCGGGTCAGCGACACATTCACGGTCTTGGTCTGGCCGGCCTTGAAGCCGCCCTCGGCAGCCGCGCACCGGTTGTAGATGCCGGTGCCGACGCCCGGGGTGGTCAGGTACTGCGCCAGCGGGGTGCAGACCGGCGCGGACGCGGTGTAGGTGCGCGTCTCGGCGATCCGGGTCAGCAGGCTCCACGAGGCCGGCACGTCGAAGTTGCCGTAGCCCTGCTCGTAGACCTGCTCGCCGGCGATCGGGTTCGCGGTCGAGTAGATCGCCCGCCGCAGCTGCGCCGGGGTCACCGTGCGCTTGGTCTGCTTGGCGGCCGAGAGCAGCAGCGCGGCGCCACCGGTGGCCTGCGGAGCGGCCATCGAGGTGCCGTTCTCCATCGCATAGCCGACCGGCAGGGTGTAGCCGACGGTGTCCAGTCCGGTCACCACCTCCCAGGTCGGAGTGGCCGAGATGGCCGAGCCCGGGGCGGAGATGTTCGGCTTGAAGCCGCCGTCCTCACGCGGGCCGCGCGACGAGAACGGGAACAGCTGCTCGCGCTTGCGGGTCACCGAGCCGTAGTTGGCCAGCCAGGTCTCCTTGGAGACGCTCGCCGCGACGCTTACCGCGTCGGTGGCCACGGACGGGTCGCCGATCGTGTTCACACCCGAGCCGGAGTTGCCGGCCGAGATGAACAGCTGGACGCCGTACTTCGTGATCAGGGACTGGTAGAGCTGCGACTGGGCGCTGCTGCCGTCGTTCAGCGCGGGCAGGCCGCCGATCGACAGGTTGACCACGTCGACGCCCCGGTTGACCACCAGGTCGACCATGCCGGTGGTCAGCGCGGCCGCGGTGCAGCCGCCGCCCCACGAGCAGGCCCGCGCGGAGACGATCTTCGCGCCCGGCGCCTGGCCGTCGAAGTTCTTGTTGCCGAACAGGTCGTTACCGGCCGAGATGCCGGCCACGTGGGTGGCGTGCAGGCCCTCCGGGATGCCGATGTTGACGAAGTCGGCGACCTGGCCGGGCAGGCCGGCCGGGGTCAGGTCGACGTCCTCGCGGTACTCGACGACGAACGGCATGCGCTCGGCGACCGCGGTGGCCGGGTTGTCCGTCCCGAAGTAGCCGACGTCGTACTTCTCCTTGTACGGCCGCATCACGGCGTCGTCGGTGAAGTCGTTGTTCTGGTTCACGTCGACCCGGATGTCGTGGCTGACCGGGTCGTAGAGGATGCCCCACACGTCGGTGGTGTCGCCGTCCCGGTTCACGTCACCGGCCGGCTCGGAGGCCGCGGTGATCGCCTCGGAGAACCGGTTGATCAGCCAGTTGCCGGCCGGGGCGGTCCAGGTCGCGCCGGCGTAGGTGAAGGTCGGGCCGGCCACCGGGGTGCGCATCGCGCGCCAGGTGCCGTCGTTCTCCACCAGCGGGTCGGTCGCGGTCACCCAGTCGACGATCTTGCGCTCGCCGGTCGTCGTCTTCTGCAGCGCCGGGTGGGCCAGGTCGACACCGGTGTCCATGACGCCGATGGTCACGCCGCGACCGTCGTACGTCGGATGCTTCTTCTTGAAGTCCACCGAGCCGGTCTCGCCGACCGGCAGGTACGGGTTGTCGGCCGGCGTGGTCGCGCCCGGCCCGGCCGGGGCGGGCGCCTGCTTGGTCGCCTTGGCGTCGGCGGTCAGATCCGGCTCCGGCACCTGGACGGTCTCGTCGAGGTCGACCGCGGCGACGCCGGGCAGCTTGGCGGCGCTGATCACCTTTCCGGTGGGGACCGAGGCGAGCACGTAGCCGACCTGGTCGAACTTCCGGGCGACCGTACCGCCGAGCGACTTCACCCGGGCCGCGACGTCCGCCGACTTACCCTGGTCGGTCGCGATGATGAGGGTGACCGTCGGCTTGTGCTCGGCCTGGGCCTCGGCGAGCAGACCGGCGTCGTGGGCGCCGAGCGTGTCCGCCGGCGAGTCCTTGGGGTCGACGGTCTCGGTGGCGGGCGCGCCGTCCTGTTTGACCGGCGCCGGGGCGGCCGTGGCCGGCAACGAACCGCTCACCGTCGTCACGCCGGCCGCGAGGCCGAGCGCCAGGACGGAGGTGAAGGTTCGTCGGCCCCAGCGGGATGGTTGTCTCACGTGCGGGTCCTCCGGAGGCATGGCGCCCGGAGGGGTGTCCGGACGCTTCTCCCGGAGTCTCTGATCGATCGCAGTGGAAGTCACTACGGTCGATAAGGTTCGTGACCTTCCCGTGACCATTGTGGACTGCGATCATGCCGCAATTACGTGTGAACTGGTCATCCTTCTTGGCGCGGCCGGGCCACTATAGGAGGTGTGGCGGGTTCCATCGAGGCCTTCATCGACGAGCTGCTGACCATCGCGACGCCGTACTGGCAGCGCCTGTTCACCGCGCGCCCCGGCCCGGCCCTCACCACCGAACTGCTGCTCACCGGGGCCCACCGGCCGACCGGCGAACTCACCCGGCGGATCGCCCTGCTCCTCGACCACTGGGAGCCGGACCGGCTGGACACCTTCCTGATCCCGCCCGGCACCTCACTCGGCGCCTTCCCGTACGGCCCGCTCGAACACGCCCGCAAGGTCGTCGGCACACTGCTCGAACACCTCGACATGCCGGCCGCCGAGATCGAGGACTGGGTGCGCTGGCCGTTCCAGGGCAACATCCACCGCCTGCACGGCAGCACGATGATGCACCTCTGGCGCGAGGTGGTCCCGGACGGCCGCGCGGCCCGGCAGGCGGCCGCCCGGCTCCGGATCCCGCGCCCCGCCGACCGGCTGACCTACGCGATCACCCCGGGCCTGCCCGCCGACCTGCCGTTCC
Organism: Actinoplanes sp. L3-i22; assembly: GCF_019704555.1. Taxonomy (NCBI): domain Bacteria; kingdom Bacillati; phylum Actinomycetota; class Actinomycetes; order Micromonosporales; family Micromonosporaceae; genus Actinoplanes; species Actinoplanes sp. L3-i22. The sequence continues at coordinate 2,965,692 of NZ_AP024745.1, read as the reverse complement.
CGCTGGAGTTCCGCCGACCGGCCGGGCACGACCGGTGGCTCGCCCGGCACTACCCGGACCTGGGGCCCTGGCACGACGTACCCGACCAGGCGCTCGGCCTGCTGTCCCGGCTCCGGCTGGCCGGCTGGACCGTCGACGAGGTGCTCGGCCGGCTCGACACCCGCAAGCCGATCACCGTCTCGCTCGCCGAACTCGCCCGCGTCGCCTGCCTCACCCGCGCCGAACTCGACCGGTGGCAGGACGTGCTCGCCGAAGCCGGCCCCGGGCGCCCCGGCCTGGCCGCCTCGTGGCGGCTGCGCGGCCTGGTCCGGGTCTGGCGGCACACCGGCCTGCCGGCCGAGCTCGCCTGCTGGTCCGCGGTCGCCCGGCTGCCGCCGGAGGAGGCGGTCGCCATGCACGCGTCCGGGACACTGACACTGGACGGGCTCAAGGCACTCGCTCTGCTCCGATGGTGAGGACGGCACATGCTGATCCAGAAGTATCTCGACGGACTGCTGGACTCGGCGGCACCGTACTGGCAGAGCCGGTGGGCGGCCGGGCCGCGGCCCGGGCACATGGGCCGCTACATCGACCGGGACCCGCGGCTGATCCGGGCGGTCCTGCCGCTGCTGGACCACTGGACACCCGACCGGCTGGACCGGATCCTCACCCAGCTCGCCCCGGAATGGTCCGATCGGATCATCGACACCCTGGTCGAACACGTGGACGTGCCGCCGGCGGAGATCGAGAGCTGGATCCGGGGGCCGCTCCAGGGGGACATCCACCGGCTGCGCGGCTGCACGATGATGCACCTCTGGCGGGACGTGTTCCGGGACGGGACGTCGGCCGCCCGGGCGGCGGCGAGCCTGGGCGTTCCGGCGCGAGCGGCCCATCTGACGTACAACCCCCGGTCCGCGCCGCCGGACCTGCCGTTCCCGTCCGAGGCACGCCGGGTCGCACGGGACGACTTCGGCCTCGGCCTCGACGAGGTGGACCTCCTCGACCCGATGCGCACCATGCCCGCCCCGGTATTCGCCGCCTTCTCCCGCTTCCGCCTGGCCGCCTGGCCCGCCGACGAGGCAGTCCTCGCGGCCCTGCCGAGCGAGCGCGGGAAGCCCCTCTCGGTCGCGCTGCCGGAATTCGCCCGGGTCGCCTGCCTCACCCGCGAGGAGATCAACGGCTGGCAGGGAATGCTCGCCGACGCCGGACCCGGGCCGCTCCCGCTCGCCGAGATCTGGCGCCTGTGCACACCCGCCCTGGCCTGGCGCCGGGTCGGCGTACCGGCGGAGGCCGCCCCCTGGTGCGCCGCCGCGAAACTGCCGCCGGAGGAGGCGCTCGCAATGCACCGAGCCGGCACCCTGGAGGTCAGCGGCCTGCGAACACTCGCCCTGCTCAGCAGCTGATCACTACACCGCCCACCCCGTCGACCCCCGTCGCTACTCACCCCGCTCACCCCGCTTACCAGCCAGCCCCGCCGCCGGCCCCGCTCCGGCCGCCGCCCACTGCCGTCACCACTCACCCCGCTTACCAGCCAGCCCCGCCGCCGGTCACCGCTCCGGCCGCCGCCCACTACCGCCACCACTCACCCCGCCCACCAGCCAGCCCCGCCGCCGGTCACCGCTCCGGCCGCCGCTTGCGGTCGCCGGCGATTGCGGCCATTCGCGAGGTACGTCGTGGGCCCACGTCCTCGCGCGCAAGGTCAGGCCGGCGCCCAGGGGCTGTTCGCACGCCCCGAAACGACCCTCACCACCAGCTCACGCAGCCCGGCTGGCGGCCACGGCTGCACCCACGTCCCGAAACGACCCTCACCACCAGCTCACGCAGCCCGGCTGGCGGCCACGGCTGCACCCACGTCCCGAAACGACCCTCACCACCAGCTCGCGTGGGGTGGATGCGGGCGCCTCGGTCGAAGGCCTGCGTACCGGGCTGCCAGTGACCATTTTGGTGGACTGCTGGTGATCATTTGCGTTATCCACACTGGCCCGTTGTCCACAGGGGATTGTCATGATCTTGGGGATTTGCGGGACAATGGCAGTTGGGCGCGCCCCCTTGGGTTGGGTGGGTTATGTGGTGGGGGTGGCTCGAAGATCATCAGTGGCGATGATCTTGCGCATCCAGGGTGGGACGTGGGGGCGGTCGCCGTCGACCAGGACCACCACGTAGCGGGCCCTCGGGTTGTCCGCCGGTGGCGCGGTCGGCCATGGGGTGTCGCCGTCGGTGGCCAGCACGATCACGTCCGCGCGTGGGCGCAGCGCCGCCGCCGCGTTCAGACCGGTCCGCATGTCGGTGCCGCCGCCTCCGGTGAACGTCACGTCCTCGATCCGGGCGACCCGCTGCACCTCGCCGCTGCGGGCGTCGCAGCACAGCACCCGGACGGTGTCGCCGCGCTGGGCCCGGATGATGCCGCGCAGTTCGGCGGTGACCTGGCCGAGCATTGCCGCGGACATCGAGCCGGACGTGTCGATCACGACGTCCAGCCGGGGTGGGCGCGGGGCGCGCATCGCCGGCAGCGCCAGCCCGGGGACCGACGAGGCGCGGCGGGACGGCCGGGCGTAGGTGTAGTCCCGCAGCCCGGCCACCGAGGCCCGGGACCGGCTCACCACGCTGCGCAGCTCGCGCCGCCAGTCGACCTTGCTGGTCAGCGTCTCGTCGGCGAACCGGCGCAGGCCGGCCGGCACGTCCCCGGCGGTCCGCTGGCGGTCCTGGATCTCCCGGGCGACCTGGTGGCGCAGCATCTCGGCGCGGCCGTCGCTGACGCTGCCGTCCGGCTCGCCGCCGTCGGTCTCGGACTCCTCCCAGTCCCGGCGCTCACCCCCGGCCCCGGAGCCGCAGTCCCCCGGCGGCACGGAACCACCCGACGCGGAACCACCCGACGCAGAGGAGCCCGGCGCAGAGGAGCCCGGCGCAGGACTGTCCGACGTGGACCCGGCCGCGGCGCCGCTGCTCCAAGGGTCGAAGTCGGAAGAACCCGCGGCCGGCGCCGGGGAGCCGTCCACCACCAGGACCGCGACCGCCGACCTCCCCTCCGTGCCGATGATCACCGCGTACGCCCCGGCCGGCAACGACTCGAGCAGGTCGAAGTTCAGGACCCGGGTGGTGACCGTCGCCGGGTCGGCGGCGGCGTCCGGGACCAGGGTCAGCCCGTCGTCGTCGAACCGGGCCACCACCAGCGTGCTGTCCGGCCCGAGGTCGAAGTCGTCGCAGGCCGCCGCCATCGGGTGGGGCGTGCCGTAGCCGGCCGGCAGCGCGGACGGGCTCACCTCGGCGAACGGCAGCCCGATCGGCAGCACCGCCGGGTGCCCGTCCACCTCGACGCGGTAGAGCCCGGGCGGGACCGGCCCGATCGTGGCGGTGAGCAGCTGGCCGGTGATCACCCGGACGGCGGCGACCGTGTGCGGCACCGGGTGCCCGCGATCGTTGCGGAGGGTCACCACGGTTCGCGGGCCGAATCGGGTGCCGCTCCCCCGTACCGTAATTTTCGTCGCCGCCGCGGGCAGATGGTCCGGGCTCAGGGTGATCGACGGCTTGGCCGTTTCTGATCCGCCCGGCGCAGCCGCGGCGGGGGTGCCGGCCGGCACGTCGCGGAGCAGCCGGTACATCTCCTCGGCGATCATCCCGCGACGGGCGCGCGGGATCCGCTCCCAGTAGTAGGCGCGGACCGCCGGCAACGTCACGCCCGCGTCGCGCAGCTCCTCGTTGATCGCCGCGTCCGCCGCCGCGTTGAACATCGGGTGGTGGCGCTGCGGCTCGGCCAGCGCGGTCCAGCGCTCGCGGTGCCCGTGCAGGAGATGTCCGGCCTCGTGCAGCCACGCGCCGGCGACCTCCTCGGGGTCGAGGGTGAGGACGAAGTCCGGGTTCGCGTACATCCGCCAGCGGGCGTCCACCCCGAACGTCGGCAGTTCCCGGGTCAGCACCGGGACCATCGCGAACAGGGCGGTGCTCAGGTACGGCATCCGCCCGGCGGCCACCACCCGCCCGGCCGAGAGCCGGAGTGCGGCCTCCCGGCTGTGCTCATCCATGGAGCTCGGCCAGGATCGGCCGCAACGACTGGAACTGATCAGCGGTCGGCAGCGTGCCCGGCGGCCGCGTCGCCGGGTCGGCCCAGCGCCGCGCGTAGAGGACCGCGATGTCGGCCATGCCCGCGTCGGCGATCTTCGCGAGGATGGTGCCGCAGGCCAGCCATCGTTCCGGGGTCGGGTCGTTCGTCATCGCCGTGAAGACCGCGGCCGCGGTGGCGAAGACCTGGTCGGCGCGACGGATCGGCACCTCGTACCCGGACGGGTCCTTCAGCAGGGTCTCCGGGTCGGGCAGATCCAGGTGCCGGACGAACTCCAGGAACTCGGCGGCGGCGGCCGTGCCGACCGAGCCGTTGAGCAGCAGCAGGATCACCGTCTCGCCGAACCCGGCGGCCTGCGCGGCGCCGTAGAGCCGGGCGCCCATCTCCCAGGTACGCGGGGTCGGGAACGCCCGGCCGGACTGCTCGGAGGACGCCGGCATCCGGGTCACCAGCTCCGGCCGGGCCCGCAGGAACGTGCCGACCAGCAGCTTCGCCGAGACCGTCGCCCGGTCGACCAGGTCCGGCGCGACGGCCGGCACCGGCACCCGCGGCCATCCGATGGTGAAGCCGTCGCGGACCACGTCGGCCGGCAGGATCCAGTCCAGGTGGACGAACCGGTTCGCCAGCGGCGGCGCCAGGTCCCACCCGTCGGCGGCGATCTCCGGCGGGTTGGCGGCGGCGACGCTGCACGTGCCCGGCGGCAGCCGCAGGTCACCGACCCAGCCGGTGAGGATCGGCCGGAGCAGCGCGGCCTGGGTGGCCGGCGGCGTGGTGCTGATCTCGTCGTAGAAGACCACGCTCGGCCGGCCGGTCTCGCCGACCTCGACGACCCGGCGCGCCCAGCCGGGCGGCAGCATCCGGGTGGTGCCCCGGACCGGGTCGAGCATCGGCAGCCCGGCGAAGTCGGCCGGCTCGTGCAGCGACGCGATCACCGTCTCCACGTGGAAGTCGAGGTCGTCGCCGAGCGACTCGATCACGCTGGTCTTGCCCTGCCCGGGTGGTCCCCAGAGGAGAACCGGGACCTGCGCGATCAGCGCGGTGCCAAGTGCCGTGATGGTGTCCGCGTAACGCTGGTTCATACCGTGGGCCCCCTCCGGGTTCCTCGCGGGCCCACGGTAGTCACGGCCGCAAAACCCGTCGCCCTAGGGGATGAGCCGGGCGAGCACGATCGGGGCGTCGAGACCGGCCCACTGACCGGTCAGGACCGCCTCGCCCGGGGCGGGGACGGCCTGCGGCGTCCGGGACAGCTCGACCACGCTCGCGTCGGTCGCGCCGGAGCCGCTGCCGCGCAGCTGCAGGTCGGGCTCGCGGACGAACACCGTGCCGCCGCCGTGCACCTCCTCCACGGCCTGCCGCTCGCCGTTGCGGATCGCGTCGGCCAGCACCTGGGCGAAGATCGGGTCGCCGGCCGCGTCGTAGACCCAGCGCGGCCCGAGGACGCCGTGCTCCATCGTCCCGACCAGGAACTCGGCGGCCCCGTCGAGCGGCGCGCCCCGGTACGTCAGCGGCACGTTCAGCACCGGCCCGTCGCCGACCCGGACCAGGATGATCTCCAGGCCGACCTCGCCGGCCGGATCGTCGAACCGGGCCGCACCGACCCGGCTGACCTCGGGCTCGGACGGCCCGGAATACCAACTCTGCGCGGGCAGCCAGCCGCTCAGCAGCTCGAGCTTGCCCGGTCGGATCTCGGTCTTGTGCAACAGCGCCATGGGGTCACCCTAGAACTGTGCCGCATCGTGACGAACAGCACAGTTGACCGCACGTGTCAGCATTCCACGGGTCCCCAGCGTCACAAGGGCTGAGGATTACCGACGGTGAGGACAATGGCGTGAAACGAAGCAAACTGTTACGCGTAGTAGCCGCGGGCGTGCTGCTGGCGATCGTCGCAGGGTGCAACGACGGGAGCAGCCCGCCCGCGTTCGTGTCCGCGCCGGCTTCGGTGACGCCCGAGTCGACATCGGTGACGACTGGGCCGACCGAGGCCGCGCCGTCCAGTAATCCGGTCTCCGGGGTTCCGGTCAACGGGGCGCAGACGCCGGAGGCGGTCTCGGCCGCGCTGGCCGCCCTGCCGGCGAACATCCGCGCCCGGGTCCCGCAGTTCCCGGCGCCCCCGGCCGCGTTCAAGGTGAAGCTGCCCCCGGGTGAGAAGGCCCCGAACTTCCAGCGGATCCCGACCAAGGACCGGATCGCGTTCATCACCATCGACGACGGCTGGGAGAAGAACCCGCTGGCCGTGAAGCTGTTCCAGGCCGCGAACGTGCCGATCACGCTGTTCCTGGAGGTCGACGCGGTCAAGGTGAAGCCGGCCTACTTCACCGAGCTGCAACAGACCGGCGCGGTAATCGAGGCGCACACGCTGACCCACCCGAACCTGCCGGGCATGTCGTACGAGGCGCAGAAGCATCAGATCTGCGGCTCCGCGGACCAGCTCGGCAAGCTCTACGGCCGCCGGCCGGTGCTGTTCCGCCCGCCGTTCGGCGCGTTCAACGGCAACACGCTGCGGGCCGTCAAGGACTGCGGGATGAAGGCCTCGTTCACCTGGAAGGAGACCACCGACAAGGGCAAGATCCGGTTCCAGGACGGGCACAAGCGGGTGGCGCCCGGGGACATCATCCTGATGCACTTCCGGCCGGCCTTCATCGAGGACTTCCTGGCCGTGCTGACCATCATCCAGAAGTCCAACCTGACCCCGGCCCTGCTCGAGGACTACATCCCCTGAGGTCGGGGCGGGGGCTCCGGCCGTACCGCAAATGCTCTTGAAGGAAGCGCAAGCCGCGGCAACCGCCGCGGCTTGCGGGAATGATCGCGGTCCTAGAGACCCATGTCCTTCGCGATGATCATCTTCATGACCTCCGACGTGCCGCCGTAGATGCGGTTGACGCGGTTGTCCGCGTAGAGACGGGCGATCGGGTACTCGTTGATGAAGCCGTAGCCGCCGTGCAGCTGCAGGCAGCGGTCGATCACCCGGTGCGCGACCTCGGTGCAGAACAGCTTCGCCGACGCGGCCTCGGCCGCGGTCAGCTCGCCGGCGTCGAGGGCCTCCAGCGCGCGGTCGGCGACGGCCTGGGCCGCGTCCACCTCGGCCTGGCAGGCGGCCAGCTCGAACTTGGTGTTCTGGAACGAGGCGACGGACTGGCCGAAGACCTTGCGCTCCAGCGTGTACCGCTTGGCGAACTCGACCGCGGCCGCCGCCTGCGCGTACGCGCCGTAGGCGATGCCGAGGCGCTCCTGGGGCAGGTTCTGACCCAGGTACGAGAAGCCCTGGTTCTCCTCGCCGAGCAGGTCCTCGACCGGGACGAGCACGTCGGAGAAGGCCAGTTCGGCGGTGTCGGAGGTCTTCAGGCCGAGCTTGTCGAGCTTGCGGCCGACCGAGTAGCCGGGCAGCTTGGTGTCGACGACCAGCAGCGAGATGCCGAAGCGCCGGTCGTCCGGCTTGGCCGGGGAGGTGCGCGCGCAGACGATCACGCGGTCGGCCAGGACGCCGCCGGTGATGAACGTCTTCGCGCCGTTCAGGACGTAGTGCTTGCCGTCCTCGGTCAGCTTGGCGTTCGTGGTCATGCCGGCCAGGTCGGAGCCGGTGCCGGGCTCGGTCATCGCGATCGCGAACATCATGTCGCCGCTGACGAACGACGGCAGCCAGCGCTCCTTCTGCTCCTGCGTGGCGAGCTTCAGCAGGTACGGCAGGCAGAGCGCGACGTGCACCCCGGAGCCGCCGAACGAGACGCCGGCGCGGGTGGTCTCCTCGTACTGGATCGCGGCGAACTTGAACGAGTCGATGCCGGCGCCGCCGAACTCCTCCGGCACCTCGATGCCGAACAGACCCAGCTCCGCCAGCTTCTTGTAGAAGTCGCGCGGCACCTCACCGTCGTGCAGCCACTCGTCGTAGTGCGGCACGACCTCGGCGGCGAGGAACTCTCGCAGCGTCTGACGGAACGCCTCGTGGTCCTCATTGAAAACAGTGCGACGCATGACGACCTTTCTTAAAGACGGCGTCCGCCGTCGACGTACAGGGTCTGGCCGGTGACGAAGGAGGCGGCGTCGCTGGCCAGGAACGCGACGACCTTGGCGATGTCCTCGGGGTGACCGACCCGCCGCAACGGGGTGATCTCGGCTGCCTTGGCCTGCATATCGGCAGCGGAGACACCGATCCGAGCAGCCGTCGCGTCGGTCATCTCGGTGACGATGAACCCGGGCGCGACCGCATTGACGTTGATCCCGAACGGGCCGAGCTCCATCGCGAGCGTACGGGTCAGGCCCTGGATCCCGGCCTTGGCCGCGGCGTAGTTGGCCTGGCCCCGGTTGCCGAGCGCGGAGACGCTCGACGTATTGACGATCTTGCCAGAGCGCTTGGGGACCATGTGCCGCTGGGCCGCCCGGCTGCACAGGAACGCGCCGCGCAGGTGCACGTTCATGACCAGGTCCCAGTCCGACGCGGGCATCTTGTGCAGCAGGTTGTCCCGGGTCACGCCGGCATTGTTGACCAGCACGTCAACCCCGCCCAGCTCGGACGCGACCTTGTCGATCACGGCGTCGACCTGGCTCTCGTCGGCGACGTCGCAGCCGAACGCGACGGCGGTGCCGCCGGCGGCCTGGATCCGGCCGACCACGTCGGCGCAGTCGGACTCGTTCAGGTCGAGCACGGCGACGGCCGCGCCCTCGGACGCGAACTGGAGTGCGGTGGCCGCACCGATGCCACGTGCCGCACCCGTGATGATCGCTACCCGGCTCATGCAGAGAACTCCCTTGTTCAGAACGCGCTGATCCCGGTCAGCGCACGGCCGATGAGCAGTTTCTGGATCTGGCTGGTGCCCTCGTACAGCGTCTGGACGCGGGCGTCGCGCATGAACTTGCCGACCGGGAACTCGTCGACGTAGCCGTACCCACCGAAGACCTGGATCGCCTGGTTGGCCGCCTTCACCGCGGCCTCGCTGGCGAACAGCTTGGCCATCGAGGCGGCGGTGCCGAACGGCTGCCCGCGGTCGACCAGGTCGGCGGCGCGCCAGACGAGCAGGCGCGCGGCGTCGGCCTCGACCGCCATCTCGGCCAGCATCTCCTGCACGAGCTGGTAGGACGCGATCGGCTTGGCGAACTGGGTGCGCTCCCCCGCGTAGGCCACCGATGCCTCCAGGCACGCCCGGGCCAGCCCGACGCACCCGGACGCGACCGCGATCCGCCCCTTGTCCAGCGCCTTCATCGCGATCTTGAAGCCGTCGCCCTCGGGGCCGAGCAGGCTTTGCCGACTCACCCGGACCGCGTCCAGGGTCAGCTCCGCGGTCGCCTGGCCGCGCAGACCGAGCTTGCCCTTGATCTCCCGCCGGGCGAAACCCGCGCTGTCGGTGGGCACGAGAAAAGCGGAAACACCTTTAGGACCAGGCTTTCCGGTACGGGCGAAGACCAGCGCGACGCCGGCCCACGTCCCGTTCGTGATGAAGATCTTCTCCCCGCTGATCAGCCAGTCGTCCCCGTCCCGCTCGGCGCGGGTGGTGAGGTTGCCGGCGTCCGAACCGGTGCCCGGCTCGGTCAGCGCGAAGCAGCCCAGCGTCTCCCCGGCACACAGGGGCGGCAGCCATCGGGTCTTCTGCTCGGCCGTCCCGTACGCCTGGATGGTCTTGGCGACCAGCCCCAGGGTGACCGAGACGATGCCGCGCACCGACGTGTCCCCGCGGCCCAACTCCTCCATGACCAGCGCGTAGTCCAGGAAGTCGCCACCCGAGCCGCCGAACTCCTCGGCGATTCCGAGACCGAGAAAGCCCAGCTCGGCGAGTTTCCCGACGATCTTCGTGTCGACCTGCTCGACGCGGTCCCACTCGGTGGCGTGCGGCACGACCTCGCGTTCCACCCAGTCGCGGGCCAGGTCACGCAGCTGTTCCTGTTCCTCCGAGAGGGTGAGGTCCACGGCCGGCTCCTAAATTGAACGCTGTCAGGTTTCCCCGGCCATGTTAACTTAACAGCGTTAGCCATCACAATATTCGGGAGCTGACCACATGCCGCGGCCGACGACTCCACTGCTCAGCCAGGCCGGCATCCGGGCCGCCGCGCTGGAGATCATCGACCGGGACGGGCTGGACGGGCTGAGCATGCGGAAACTCGCGACCGCGCTGTCGGTCAGCGCCCCCGCGCTCTACTTCCACTACCCGACCAAGGAACACCTGCTCGACGACGTGGCCAGCGAGATCATGGAGCAGGTGGAGGTCGGCGCGTTCGCCCAGGGCTGGCGGGCCGGGCTGCTCGGCTGGGCCCGGTCGTACCGGGCGGCGCTCGCCGGGCACCCGAACATCGTCCCGTTCCTGGCCCGCGGCCCCGGCCAGCGCGACGCCTCGCTGCGCCGCGCCGACGCGGTGCACGGCGGCCTGGTCGCGGCCGGCTGGTCCCCGCGCGACGCCACGATGATCGGCGCCTCGACGAAATACCTGGTCGTCGGCGCGGCGATGGGCTCGTTCTCGCGCGGCTTCGTCGACGACGTGCAGGTCTACCTGGACCGCTACCCGGCGCTCGGCGACGCCCACCGGCTCCGCGAGCACGCCGACCAGGTGGACCGGGACAGCTTCGAGTTCGCCCTGGTCACGTTCGTCGACGGGCTGGCCGCCCGGCTCGCCGCATGATCGTCTTCGCGGGTCTGTGCACACTGGACATCGTCCAGCTGGTCACGGCGTACCCGGCCGCCGACGAGAAGGTGACCGCGCTCGCCCAGACCGTCGCGGCGGGCGGGCCGGCCACCAACGCCGCGGTCACCGCCGCGTACCTCGGCGAGCCGGCGACCCTGCTGACCGCGGTCGGCCGGCACCCGCTGGCCGCCGGCATCCGCGCCGACCTGGCCGCCCGCGGCGTCGACCTGATCGACCTGGCCGCGACCGACGAGGGCGCGCCGCCGGTCTCCAGCATCGTGGTCAGCGCCGGCCACCGCGCGGTCGTCTCCACCAATGGCGCCGCCCGGGCGCCGGCCGTTCCGGATCTCGGCTTCCTGCGGGGCGCGCGGGCCGTGCAGGTGGACGGCCACTACCCGGCGCTGGCCCGCGCGGTCCTCACCGAGGCCCGCCGGCTGGGGATCCCCACGCTGCTGGACGCCGGCAGCTGGAAAGCCGTCACCCCGGACCTGTTGCCGCTGCTCGACGTGGTCGTCTGCTCGGCCGACTTCCACCCGCCGGGCGTCACCGACGTGCCGGCGTTCCTGGCCGCGCACGGCGTCCGCTGGATCGCGATCAGCCGGGGCCCGGAGCCGATCCTGCGCTGGACCGGAACGGACCTGGTCGCCCAGCCGGTCCCGCAAGCAACCGTCGTCGACACGCTCGGCGCGGGCGACGTGCTGCACGGCGCCCTGACGGTCGCGGTCGCCCACCGCTGGCCCCTGACCGACACCACGTTCGCCGAAGCCCTCGACGAGGCCGCCGCGCCGGCAACCCGCTCCTGCACGTCCTTCGGCACCCGGGCGTGGATGTCGTAGTTTCGGAACGTGGCCAAGGCATCACCGCTCAGTTATGACGGCGCGCTCATGCTGCTCGGCGCCCACTCACCCGCCCTCGACACGCTGGACCGGGTCGCCGGCGCCGGTCTCCTGCTCGGCGCGATCGTCTACCCGCCCGCACTCGGCTGGATCGACGCCAAACAGGAGGCCGGGCGACTGCTCCGCGACCTGGTCGGGCCGGCACTGGAGCGGCTGCGCGGCACCTCCGGCCAGAGCCGGCACGACCTGATCACCGCCGCGCACACCACGATCGCGCTGGCCGGCCTGTTCGACGCGTTGCGTGAGGTGATCGGCCCGGCGTACGACTCGCTGCAGGTCAGCGACCGGGAGAAGGTCCAGCTCGCGAGCGCCCCCGGCGAGATCGTGACGCAGGCCGCCTGGGTCGACCGGCTGGCCGGAGTGGACATTCCGCTGCCGTCCCCGGCGCTGGGCTTCGAGGAGAACCTGTCGGCCCGGCTGACCCCCCGGATCGCCGAGCTGGCCGTCTCCGCGGTCGCGTTCTTCGAGGGCTTGCGGGCCTGGAGCCGGCTCGGCGTGGACTCCGCCGATCTGGTCGCCCGGACCACGGTCCGGTGGCGGACCCGCTACCGGGATGCCTACCTGCGGCTCGGCGCCGACGTGCCGGAGTTCTTCGTGTGGGCGTCGCTCGGCGAGCACGCCGCCACCCGGGCGGAGCTGCGGGTGGTCAACGCGCGCCTGGCCGAGGTGCTCGAGCGGACCTCGGAGGCGATGGGCCAGCTGCACGACCTGCTGGCCGCCGGCGGCTCCCCGGAGCGGCCGGCCCGCGCCACCGTCCGCGGCAAGCTCGCCCGGGCCGCGGCGGCGGTCCTGGACCAGCCGCTGCTGCGCTCGTCGGCCCGGCCGGCCGGGCTGAGCTTCCCGACCGTCGCGGACGGATTCGTCACCCCGAGGTTCCGCAGTGCGATCGCCTCGGCGGGCGCCGCGCTGTCCCAGGAGGAGTGGTGGAGCCGCCGGCCGATCAACGCCGGACTGGACCGGTTCCTCGCCGCCTACCTGGCCCACCCGGACGCGGCCCGGCGGCCACTCGTCGTGCTCGGTCATCCGGGTGCCGGGAAGTCGCTGCTCACCGAGATCCTGGCGACCCGGCTGCCGAGTGAGAAGTACACCGTCGTGCCGGTCCAGCTGCGCCGGGTCAACGCCGACGACCGGCTGCCCGCCCAGATCGAGACCGCGCTGCAGACCGTCCTGAAGGAGCCGGTGGCGTGGGGCCGGGTCGCCGACGAGAGCGCGGACCTGATCCGGGTGGTGATCCTGGACGGGCTGGACGAGCTGATCCAGGCGACCGGCACCACCCAGTCCGGTTATCTGACCGAGGCGCTCCGATTCCAGGAGGAGGAGCTGGCCCTGGGCCGTCCGGTCGCGGTGGTGGTCACCTCCCGGACGGTCGCGGTCGACCGGGCCCGGGTGCCGGACGGCTCCCTCGTGCTCAAGCTGGAGGACTTCGCCGACGACCAGGTCCGCGAGTGGGTCGTCGCGTGGAACCGGGCCAACGCGCGGACCGGCGGGTTCCGCAAGCTCACCGTCCGCGAGGTGCTGCGGCACGGCGACGTGGCCCGGCAGCCGCTGCTGCTCACGCTGCTCGCGATCTACCACGCCGACCCGTCGGCCGAGCGGCTCGCCGGGGCCACGCTCTCCCCGGCCACGCTCTACCGGATGCTGCTGGACAACTTCATCCACCGGCAGGTCGCCGACAAGCCGGACCGGCCGCCGGCCCCGGAGCAGCTGCCCCGGCTTCTCGGTGAGCAGCGCTGGCGGCTGAGCATCGCGGCCTACGGGATGTTCAACCGCAAGCGACAGTACGTCGCCGAGGCCGACCTGGAACGCGACCTCGAAGTGTTCCTCGGCCGCCGCGCCGAGCACGTCCGTGACTTCGAGTCCCCCGCGAGCCGCGCCCACCAGACCGTGGCCGGGTTCTTCTTCGTGCACGTGGCGCGGGTCGACGAACACACCGAAAATGCCCGGCGGACGTACGAGTTCCTGCACGCCACGTTCGGCGAGTTCCTGATCGCCGAGCGGGCGCTGATCCTGCTCGACGGGTTCGCCCGGCGGCTGGCCGACCACCGGGCCGATCCGTCGTTCCACGAGCCGCCGGACGACAGTCTGCTGCGCGCGATGCTCTCCTACCAGCCGCTGTCCCTGCGCCGCCCGATCCCGGAGTTCGTCACCGGCCTGGCCGGGCAGCTACCGCCGGACCGGCGCGCGGCCGGGCTGGACGCGATCCGGGCCCTGCTGAGCACCGCACGGACCCGGGCCTTCGGCGGCTATCAGCGCTACGAGCCCACCCCGCCGGACGTGATCACGGCGATCGTCACCTACACCCTCAACCTGATCATCCTGGGCGTCCTGGTCGCCGGCGGCGAACCCAAGATCAGCGAGTTCGCGCCGCCCGGCGCCGACCCGGAAGCGTGGTGGGACAAGCAGGTTCTCCTCTGGCAGGGCACGCTGGACAGCGAGGGCCTCAACAGCATCCGCGACCTGCTGCCGGATCAGTCCCAGAGCCAGGGCCGCGGCTGATCACCCCGCTCGTAGCCGTCGGCCACCCGGCGCAGCAGCTGACCGGTCCGATCCGGGTCGAGCGCCACCTTCCAACTCGCCTCGAAGCGCTCCTGAAAGCTGCTGATCCGCCGCTCGTCCTCGAAGAGCACGTCGCCGTAGCTCACCTCGCTGTACACAGCGGATCCGGCCGTCTGGTTACTGACCAGCGAGAAGCTCTCCATCTGGGCGCCCGGGCACTCGAAGGGGAGGACCCGCATGGTGATGTGCGGACGCCGCGCCGCCTCCATGAGCCGCCGGATCTGATCCGCCATCACCACCTGATCACCCACCCGCCGATACAGGACCGATTCGTCGAGCAGCACGACCATGTCCGGCGGGTTCGGCTGATCATGAACCTCCTGCTGGCGACGCACGCGCATGGCCACCCGGGTCCGGATCACGTCGTCCGGCGGGTCCGCCAGGATCGAGCGCATCAGCGCCTCGGTGTAGTCGGTGGTCTGCAGCAGCCCCGGAACGAAGAACGCCGCGTAGTCGGCGATCCGGTCGGCCTCGATCTCGAGTCCGATCAGCCGCTGGTAGGCGGGCGGCAGATCCGCCCGGAACTCGTGCCACCAGCCCCTGACCCGCATCGCCTCGGCATAGCTGACCAATTCACCGGTGACCGCCGAGCCCAGGTGCAGAACCCGGCAGAGCCCGACCAGATCGGCGGTGCCGATGCCGACGTCGCCGCTCTCGATCCGCGCGACCTTGGACAGCGACCATTCCATCCGCTCGGCGACCTCCGCCTGGGTCAGGCCGGCGATCTCCCGGGCCTGGCGCAGGATCGAGCGCAGCTTGCGGCCGGCGCTGATCGGCCCCAGCTCGCCCGCCATCCCGGAAGCCTAACCCGCGGTAGCCTCCGGACCGGCCGCATCGTCCACCCTGGACGTCAGCCTCGGCTGTTTCGGGGTGGCCGGGAGGATGGCCTGGCCGAGGGTCGCGCGCATGACGGCCACGCAGTGGTCGCGGGCCCGGTCCACCCGGGACCGGTCGTAGTGGTGTTCCAGGTTCATCTCCGCGTCCGTGGTCCGGACCGGCCGCTGCCAGGCGTCCTTCATCTGCTCCCCGACCTCGGCCTTCGCCTCGTTGGCCAGGAACCGATAGGCCGCCGCCACCGCCGGCGCCTCGATGTCCAGGAGGGCCTGGTGGAAGGCGAGCCGCGAGTAGATCCGGCTCACCTCCTCGGTGAGCTGGTGCCGGCCCTCGATCGTGCCGGTGCGGCGGCGGATCCGGTACGGCATCTCGGCGTAGTCCTCCACCACGCTGAGCGCCTCCCCGAAGGCCCGTGCCCGCCGCTCCCGCCGCGCGACCCGGCGGTTCAGCCCGTAGGTGAGGAGGGCGACGAGCGCGGCGCCGAGGATCGCGATGACCGGCGCGAGCACCGCCGTCGTCTGCGCGGCCGTCCAGGTCATGCTGCGGTTACCGCCCGGCGGGACTAGATCGAGTGGAGGACGTCGATGATTCTTCCAGTCCCCATCGGATCCCACTGATCCGGCCCCGGCCCGAAGATCCGGTTGATGCCGTTCTGGCAGTACAGCCCGGCGAACACCGCGGGGTCGCACCGCCGCAGCCAGCCGAGGGCGTCCCGGTACGGCGCCGGCGACCGGAACACCTCGTCGGGCACGTTCCAGAGCAGGCATTCGAGCAGGTAGGACGGCACGTCGACGACACCTTTGCGCAGGCGCTTGGCGGTCCGCACGACCTCTTTGAACCGCCCGCCGGTGCGCAGGTCCTTCGCGTCCCCGTTGACCCGATGCTGTCGGGGGAAGTTGACGATCGGCTGCCCGAAGGAGTCCCGGAAGAAGACGCCGCCGTGGAACTCCGTCGCGACCAGGATGTCGACCATCTCGCCGAACAGGGAGTCCGGCTCGTCCACGTTGAGGCAGCGGCGCCCCATCCGCACGGCCCAGGTCTCGCCGAGCGCGGCGAGCACGTCGTCGCGGAACCCCTCCCACTCGCCGGGCGGCGCGTGCAGCATCAGGACGAGGTCGATGTCGCTCCCCTGGGCCAGCTGGGTGCCGTTGACCCGGGACCCCTGGGCGAAGATCTCGATCGGCCGCGCGCCGAGCCGGGGCGCGATCGCCGCCCGCAGCTCGTCCTCCGCCCAGGACACCAGGAACGCGCCGGGGTCGGCGGCCAGCCCGGGCGTCGTGGTCATGGCACCAATTATGACGCGGGTTTCCAGCCGAGCGCGGGGCCGAGGTGCTCGGCCATGTCGGTGAGGATCTGCACGTAGTCCTCGTGCTCGAAGGTGAACGGCAGCGCGAACGCCACCTCGTCGATCTCCCGGTAGGCCGGGTTGGCCTCGAGGACGGCGGTGATCTCCGCGGAGGTGCCGACGATGTCCGGCGCGAACATCATCCGGGCCGGGCCCTGCGGGGTCGCCGTCCGCGGGGTGCGCGCCTCGGCGTAGGCCGCGTACTTCGCCCGCTGCTCCGGCGTGGCCGAGTCGGTCGGGATCACCACCAGGCCCTGCGAGACCCGGGCCCGGTCGCCGTCCGGGTGGGCGGCCCGGAACGCGCGGATGTGGGACAGCTGGATCTCCGCGAAGTCCTCCGACTCCTCGGCTTTCACGACGCTGCTGGTCAGGAAGTTCATCCCGTGCTCGCCGGCCCACCGGGCGGATCGCAGGGAGCCGCCGCCGTACCAGAGCCGCTCGGCGAGACCGGGCGCGTGCGGCTGGACCCGTGGGGAGAACTGCTCGAAGCCGACGGTGCCCTCGAAGTCGGTGACGGGCTCACCCCGTACACAAGCAAGGAATCTCTCGACCCGGGCGTAGCTGAAGTCTTCCGCATCGCCGGTGTCGGGATAAAGCGCGTCTTTGACGCGGTCGTAGTTCATCGGCGGGCCGACGCTGAGGCCGGGGTTGAGCCGGCCGCCGGTGAGCAGGTCGACGGTGGCCAGGTCCTCGGCGAGGCGCAGCGGGTTCTCCCAGCCGAGCGGGATGACCGCGGTGCCGAGCTCGATGCGGCTGGTGCGCTGGGACGCGGCGGCGAGCACGGCGACCGGCGAGGAGATGCCGAACTGCAGGTGCCGGTGGCGCAGCCAGGCGCTGTCGAAGCCGAGGCGCTCGCCCAGCTCGATGATCTCGAGCGTGGACTCGTGGCCGCGGCGCGGATCCGCCTCGTCGAACAGGCCGATGGTGAGAAACCCGAGCTTGCGCAGCATGCCCGCACTTTATCGCGGAGATGTGAACTACAAGATCCTTCATCTTTTCCGGCCGGTGGTTAGTCTGGGCCGATGGTCAGCCCCCGCACGCGCGTGTATCTGACTGCCGCGACCGCCGCGGTGGTGCTGTCCACCGGCGCCGCGGTCGCTCTCGCCCACAGCCGGGACGCGGACGCGACCGCCGGCCAGTGGGTGACCCCGTCGGTCTCGGCGGCGCCCGCGCCGGCACCGAGCCTCCCGGCGACCACCCCGCCGGCCGCGAAGCCGCCCGCCGACCTGCCGGTGATCAAGTACACGGCCGGGCCGAAGGGCCTGCCCGCCGACCCGGACCAGGCGTCCACGGTCGCGCCGACCCGGGGCCTGCACCCGGCGCGCAACGTCGCGCTCTACGACGCGCCGGGCGGCAAGCCGCGGGCGTTCCTGCCGCCGTCGATCAGCGGGCTGCGCACGGTCGTGCCGATCGTCGGGGAGAAGGACGGCTGGGTCGCGGTGCTGACCCCGTCGGCGAACCGGCGGATCGGCTGGGTGCCGCCGGGCGGCTGGACCACCGACACGCTGCGGGACCAGCTGGTCGCGCACCTGTCCGAGCACACCCTGATCTGGCTGCGCGACGGCCAGGAGCAGCAGCGCTGGACGGTGGCGACCGGGTCGAAGTCGACGCCGACCCCGGTCGGGCGGACGTTCGTGATGGGCAACACCCGGATGCGCGGCGACATCTACCTGAACATGGACGCGCTGGTCCTCGGCTCGGTCCCGGAGGAGCCGGAGAAGATGGCCGAGGTGTTCCAGCTGGCGCACACCGGCATCCACGCCTGGTACAAGGAGAGCGCGTTCGGTCACAGCGTGTCGAACGGCTGCCTGCGCATGCCGAAGGACGCCCAGGAGAAGCTGGTGAAAGAGATTTCCCCGGGTACGACATTGACCGTGCTCGCCTGACCGGTTTCGTGACACGGCGCTGGTAGCCTGCCGGGCCGTGAGCGTTGATCCCGCCCTCCCCCCGCCCCCGGGTGAGTGGTCCGCGAACGGGCCGACGTCGCCCGGTCACCCGCCGATCTTCAGCGCGCCCACCGTCGCCGGCATGCCGTCCACGTCGGGCCTGCCGTCGTGGGACTCGCTGCAGTCCGATTCCGACGACGGCCACTGGCCGGAGAACCCGGTCACGCCCCCGCCCGAGCCGGCGGCCGCGCCCGCGCCACCGAAGCCGTCCCGCCGGCTGCTCTGGGCGGCGATCGTGCTCCCGCTCCTCACCGGCGTCGGCGGTTACCTGCTGGGCACCTCGGGATCAACCCCGGAAGACCCACCCCAGAAAGACAAATTCGCCGGTACGGCGGTAGCCACGCTCGCCGAGTCCTGGCTGCCCGACCTGGGCGCCTGCCTGACCGCGCGCGACCCGGGCGGCCCGATGCTGGACAACGGCCGCGTCGAGGCGGTCACCTGCCAGGCCGGCGACGTGCACGTCTACTTCGAGACGTTCGGGACCCAGCAGGCGTTCGACGACACCCGGCGCTACCGCGAGCAGATCAGCCGCACGAGTGCCGGGGCGATGGCGCCCGGGCCGCGGACCGGGCCGGTGAGTGGTGTCGCCGGGACCTATTTCGAATATGTCGTCGACAAGACCTGCGGGGTCTTCTGGGGACGGGCCGGCGCCTTGTCGGACCTGCGCCTGGAGACCGACTGCACCGCGATCAACGGCGACTGGACGGTTCTGCGCGACCTGTGGGCCCGCTACAGCTGACGGTCTTCCGTCGCCGGGGCGCCCGCGTCCTTCCGTAGCCGGGGCGCGCGCGTCAGGATCGGGGGTATGCGGGATCGGACGTTCGGGGAGCGGCTCGCCGACCGGGTGTGGACGAGATACGCCCGGCTGCCGGCGCCGACCGGCGACTACCGCGTGGCGCGGGACGTGCGGATCCCGATGCGCGACGGGGTCGAGCTGCTCGCCGACGTGCTGCTGCCGACCGGCCCGGCACTGGGAACGGTGCTGGTCAGCTCGCCGTACGGGGTGAACGTGCTCGGCTCCTCGATGACCGGCGGCCTGTTCGCGAACCGGGGCTACCGGGTGGTGCTGGTCCGGTGCCGGGGCACCTTCGGGTCGGGTGGCACGTACGAGCCGTTCATGCGCGAGGTCGACGACGCCGCCGACGTCGTCGCGTGGCTGCGCGGGCAGCCGTGGTTCGACGGACGGTTCGTCACCCACGGCTACTCCTACTCCGGCTTCACCCAGTGGGCGCTGCTGATGGATCCGCCGCCCGAGCTGGTCACCGCGGTGATCGCGTGCGCGCCGTACGACTTCCGCCGCTTCGCCTACCCCGGCGGGGCGTTCGTGCTCAGCACCCTGTTCGAGTGGTCGTTCGTGACGACCCGGCAGGAGCGGCCGATCGTGCCGCGGATGTTCTCGGTCCTCGCCGCCCGCGGCAAGATCCAGCGGGCCCTGTCCGCGCTCCCGCTGACCGAGGCCGCGGACGAGCTGATGGACGGGCAGGCGCCCTGGTACCGCGAGTGGATCAGCCGGCGGGACCCCGCCGACCCGTGGTGGCACCGCGCCGACCTGACCGAGGCCCTGGCCCGGACCCGGATCCCGGTGCTGCTGCAGGGCGGCTGGCAGGACGGTTTCCTCCGGCAGACGCTGGCCGCGTACACCCGGCTGGCCGAGCGCGGCGCCGGGCTCACGATCGGCCCGTGGACGCACGCCGAGGGCGGCGCCGCGGGTGCCCGCGTCCTGCTTCCCGACGCGCTCGCCTGGTTCGCCGCGAAGCTGGGCGGCGCTCGCACCGCGCCGGTCCGGGTGTTCGTCAGCGGTCCGGGCGCGGGCTGGCGCGATCTGCCGGCCTGGCCGCCGGCGACGGTGGAGCGGGTCCTCCACCCGCGCTCCGGCGGGCTGCTGGCCGAGCTCCCGGCCGAGACGGGCGAGATCGGCGAGTTCCGCTACAACCCCGAAAAACCGACGCCGACGTACGGCGGAGCGTTCGTCACCCAGGTCTCCCCGGGCATCACCGCCGGCTACACCGACGACAGTGCCCTGGCGGCGCGCTCCGACGTGCTCGCCTTCACCTCCGAGCCGCTGCCCGCGGAGCTGGCGGTCCTCGGCAGCCCGGTGGCGGAGCTCGGGCACCGGTCCGACAACCCGTACGCCGACCTGTTCGTCCGGCTCTCGGACGTCGACGCCGAGGGCCGCTCCCGTAACGTCGCCGACGGGTTCCGCCGACTCGACCCGTCGGCGCCCGGGGACATGGTGCGGATCGAGCTCGACAGCGTCGCCCACCGGTTCGCCCGCGGGCACCGGATCCGGCTGGTCGTCGCGGGCGGCTCGCATCCGCACTGGGAGCGCAACCTGGGCACCGGCGACGACCCGGCCACCTCGGCCCGGACCCGGCCGTCACACCGGACGATCGACCTGTCCACCTCGCGCCTCGTCCTCCCGATCCCGCCGCCGGACCAGGTCACTCCGCCGGACCAGGTCACTCCGCCGGACCAGGTCACTCCGCCGGACTAGCAGGTCACGAACAGCCTGGCGGACATCCGGGCCAGGCCGGTGCGCGGACGCCCGCCCGCCGCGACCCGGGCCGGCCGGCGGCCGCTGACCGAGCAGGTCGGCCCGCGCCGGGCCTGGGCGCGGGGCGAAGCCGGGGTGTGCGCCTGGGCGACCTCGAACCGGCCGGCCGGACGGACCGGCTGACTGACGATCAGCTCCTGGCGGACCAGGTCGAGCAGGTCGGTCATCGGCAGCCCGAGCGCCCGGCAGATCGCCGCGAGGATCTCCGACGACGCCTCCTTGGTGCCGCGCTCCACCTCCGACAGGTACGGCAGCGACACGCCGGCCTCGGTGGCGACCTCTTTCAGCGTGCGGCCCTGGCGCTGGCGCACCCGGCGCAGCACCGATCCGATGACCCGGCGCAACAGTGGCATGGCGTCCCCTCCCCGCGAACTGTGACACCCATCCTGCCCTACTGGGCCGAATCCGCGAACGGTGCTAGGGTGGGGTCAACTCGGATGCCGGTGGGGTTCCCCGCCCGGGTTCAGCTCAGTTTTTCGACGCGCTTCTCAGCGCCGTCATCACACCTTTCCTTCGGGCCGTTCGTGCCCAGGGATCTCCCCCCCGGGCCGTTTTCCGCCCGGCACCCACTCCCGGGCCGCTCCGTGCCCGACTTCCAGGAGCCACCTTCATGACCGATGTCCGTACCCGCAAAAGCCCTGACCCGCAGCGTGAGCTGCCCACGCAAGCCGAGGAGACCGTCGCCGTCGACGCCCTTCTCGACATCGTCGACGACCGCGCCTGGCTGCGCGCCGACGGCTACCTTCCCGGCCCCGACGACCTGCCGGTGGCCGTCGCCGACACCCGGCGACTGGGCCTGCGCCGCGGCGACCGGGTGACCGGTTTCGCCCGCGTCGGCCGCCCCGGCAAGCCGGTGCACCTGCAGGTCACCGCGGTCAACGGCGGCGAGCCCGGCAGCCGGCCGGAGTTCTACCGGATGACCGCCCTCTACCCGCAGGAGCGGCTGCGCCTGGAGACCGGGCGCGACGTGCTCACCACCCGCGTGCTCGACCTGATGATGCCGATCGGCAAGGGCCAGCGCGCCCTGATCGTCGCCCCGCCGAAGGCCGGCAAGACGACCGTCCTGCACCAGGTCGCCGACGCGATCACCCGCAACCATCCGGACTGTCACCTGATGGCGGTGCTGGTCGACGAGCGGCCCGAGGAGGTCACCGACTGGCAGCGCACCACCAAGGCGGAGATCTGCGCGGCCACCTTCGACCGCCCGCCGCAGGAGCACACCGCGGTCGCCGAGCTCGCCGTCGAGCGGGCCAAACGCCTCGCCGAGCAGGGGGCGGACGTGATCGTCCTGCTCGACTCGATCACCCGGCTGGGCCGGGCCTACAACCTGATCGCGCCGGCCGGCCGGGGCCGCACCCTCACCGGCGGCCTGGACAGCAGTGCCCTGCAACCGCCGAAGCGGCTGCTCGGCGCGGCCCGCAACCTGGAGGGCGGCGGCTCGGTGACGATCATCGCGACCGCCCTGGTGGAGAACGGCTCGGCCCTCGACACGGTGATCTTCGAGGAGTTCAAGAGCACCGGCAACGCCGAGGTCAAACTGGACCGTTCGCTGGCCGAGGCCCGGGTCTTCCCGGCGATCGACCTGGCCAGCACCGGCACTCGGCACGACGAGCTGCTGCTGTCGCCGGCCGAGCTGGCCGTGGTCGGTCAGGTCCGGCGCGCGCTCGGTGGCCAGGATCGGCGCGAGGGCATGCAGCAACTGCTGGCCCAGCTGCGCGCCACAACGAGCAACCTGGAATTTCTTCGCCGGGTGGCGCACTCGCTGGCGTGACCGTCCGGGATGGGTATGCTGGCGGCGACCGAACGCCTGCGGATCCACAAAGGACATCGGGTCCGCCCAGCCCCGAGGACGTGCGCGCGTGACTCAGGACCCCACCGACGCCCCCAAGCTCGACACCAGCGTTCCGCAGACCGCCCGGATCTGGAACTACCTGCTCGGCGGCAAGGACAACTTCGAGGTCGACCGCGCCGTCGGTGACCAGATCGTCGCGTCGCTGCCGCACTTCGCCACGCACGCCCGCCTCTCCCGGCAGTACCTGGTCCGCGCCGTGCGCTTCCTGGCCGGCGAGGCCAAGGTGACCCAGTTCCTGGACATCGGCACCGGGCTGCCCACCGCGGACAACACCCACGAGGTCGCGCAGGCCACCAACCCGGCCGCGAAGATCGTCTACGTCGACAACGACCCGCTCGTGCTCGCCCACGCCCGCGCGCTGCTGACCAGCACCGCCGAGGGTAAGACCGCCTATGTCGACGCCGACCTGCACGATCCGCGGGCGATCCTGGACAAGGCCGCCGAGACGCTCGACTTCGACCAGCCGGTCGCGCTGATGCTGATGGGCATCCTCGGTCACGTGGAGTCCGACGACGAGGCCCGGGAGATCATCGCCGCGCTGCTGGACCGCTTCCCCTCCGGCAGCTACTTCGCGATGTACGACGGCAGCGACACCGACCCGGACGTCCGCGAGGCCACCCGGATCTGGAACATCTCGGCGAACCCGAAGTACCACCTGCGCACCCCGGAGCGGATCGCGTCGCTCTTCGAGGGCCTGGAGCTGGTCGAGCCGGGCGTGGTCTCGGTGACCCGCTGGCGCCCGGAATCGGACGACACGCCCGAGATCAGCCAGTACTGTGCCGTCGGTCGCAAGCCCTGATCGCGCTGTCTTAGTCGAGTGTCTAGGCTGCCTCTGAGGAGGTTTCCTTGGCGGAGGAACATGACATAGGCGGCTCGACCGTGCGCCGGCTCCAGGTCGGCGCACATCTGCGCGCGCTGCGCCGGGCCAAGGGGTTGTCGCGCGAGCAGGCGGGCTACGTCATCCGCGCGTCCGAATCCAAGATCAGCCGCATGGAGCTGGGCCGGGTCGGCTTCAAGGAACGCGACATCGTCGACCTGCTCAAGCTCTACGGCGTCGAGGACCGGATCGAGCACGACCGGATGCTCACGCTGACCCGGGAGGCGAACGCGCCGAGCTGGTGGCATCAGTACGGCGACGTGCTGGACACCTGGTTCCAGAACTATCTGGACCTGGAGCAGGCGGCCGAGCTGATCCGGACGTACGAGGTGCAGTTCGTGCCGGGGCTGCTGCAGACCGACGCGTACGCCCGCGCGGTGATCAAGCTCGGCCACGGCAACGCCGACGCGGGCCAGATCGACCGGCGCGCCAACCTGCGGATGGAACGGCAGAAGGTGCTGCAGCGGGCCGACGCGCCGCGGCTCTGGGCGGTGCTCGACGAGGCGGCGCTGCGGCGGCCGATCGGCGGGCGGGCGGTGCTGCGCGAGCAGATCGTCGCGCTGATCGGGACGTGCGAGTCGCCGAACGTGCGGCTGCAGATCGTGCCGTTCGACTCCGGCGGGCACGCGGCGGCCGGTGGCGCGTTCAGCATCCTGCGCTTCCCGCACGAGGAACTGCCCGACGTGGTCTACATCGAGCACCTGACAAGCGCGCTCTACCTGGACAAGCGGGACGAGGTGGACAACTACGCGGCGGCGATCGGGCGGCTGTTCATCGAGGCGCAGCCGCCGGCCGAGACGCCCAAGTTCCTGAAACGCGTCCTCGACGAACTGGACGCCGGCCGCCTCTGAGGCCGGCTCCGGCGGCTCCGGCCGCCTTCGAGGCCGGCTCCGGCGCCGGTTCAGATCAAAATCGAATTGCTGCCCGGGTACGGGTGACGAGCGCGACCGTGCAGCGCGCCCGGTGCAGCAGATGCCGGCCGACCGACGGGCGCAGCCCGGCGAGCAGCGCGCGGCGCGACCGGGCCCCGGCCACCACGAGTTGAGCGCCGGTGGCCGCCTGGGCCAGCACCTCCCCCGGCGACCCGACCACCACCTCGGCGCTGACCGGCACGCCCGGGAAGCGCCGCCGCCAGCAGCCGACCATCGCCTCCAGCCGGCCGCGCTCCTCGGCGACCGCGCGCAGGTTCGTCTCGCAGAGCAGGTCCCGCCCGTCCGGCGGCGACCAGCCGTGCACCGCCCGGACCGGCACGCCCCGGACCGCGGCCTGCTCGAACGCGAAGCCCAGCACCGTACCGGCGGCCTCCGGCCCGTCCACCCCGGCCACCACCGGGTCGGTGACCCGGGGCTCACCGCGGACCACCACCACCGGGCAGCGGGCGTGCGCGCTCACCGAGCCGCTGGTGGTGCCGAGCCAGGCGCGCACCCCGCTGGGACGGCGTCCGCCGAGCACCACCAGGGCGGCGTCGGCGGCCCGCTGGATCAGGGCGACCGCGGCGGTGGAGTGCTCGACGCGGGCCCACACCCGTACCCCGGGATGGGTGCTCATCGCGGTGTCCACGGCCCGGCCGAGCATGTCGGTGACCGCGAGATCGGTGTCCAGGTCCGGGTAGACGGCCGCGGCGGGCATCATCGCGGCGGCCGGCACATAGCTGGGCCATTCGTACGCGTAGACCAGCTCCACCGGCATGCCGGTGCGCTCGGCCTCGTCGAAGGCCCAGCGAGCCGCCTTACGCGCCTCCACCGAGCCGTCGTAGCCCACCACGATCCTCTGGATCTGCACGGCGCCGCCTCCTCCCGCGCTACTGACCCCTGATAGTCGTTGCTGGACCCGCCGCGGGCAAGAGTGTGGGGCCCGTCACATTATGTGTCAATCGCTTCCATGTGGACAGCACCTCCGCCACTACTCATGGTTACCGGGATCACCGTTCCGTTGTTCGGGATCGGAAACATGGATTTGATGTTGGGCCGTTAGCCTCCTCGCGCCGCGCCAGGGTCGTCCGGCAATGCCATCCGGCGCCGTTTTCGCTTGAGGAGAATTTGAATGGCTGTGAAGGCCGAGTACCTGTGGACCGACGGAACCCAGCCGACCGCGAAGCTCCGGTCGAAGACCAAGATCCTGGCCGACGGCGAGCAGCCGCCGATCTGGGGTTTCGACGGTTCCAGCACCAACCAGGCGCCCGGTGACAAGTCGGACTGTGTGCTCCGCCCGGTGTTCGTCTGCCCGGACCCGATCCGTGGTGGCAAGAACATCCTGGTCCTGTGCGAGGTCGAGCTGATCGACGGCACCCCGCACCCGACCAACACCCGCGCCGCCTGCCGCGCGTCCGCCGAGAAGTACGCCGACCAGAAGGCGATCTTCGGCATCGAGCAGGAGTACACGTTCTTCAAGGACGGCCGCCCGCTCGGCTTCCCGGTCGGCGGTGGCTACCCGGCCCCGCAGGGCGGTTACTACTGCGGCGTCGGCGCGGACGAGGTCTTCGGCCGCGAGATCGTCGAGGAGCACATGGACGCGTGCCTGGCCGCCGGCCTGCACCTGTCCGGCATCAACGCCGAGGTCATGCCCGGCCAGTGGGAGTTCCAGATCGGCCCGGTCGGCGCCCCGCAGGTGGCCGACGAGCTGTGGGTGGCCCGCTGGCTGCTCTACCGCATCGCCGAGGACCACGGCGTGTCCGCCACCCTGGACCCGAAGCCGGTCAAGGGCGACTGGAACGGCGCCGGCGCGCACACCAACTTCTCCACCGAGGCGATGCGCGAGAACTACGACGCGATCATCACCGCCGCGGAGTCGCTGGGCAAGCGCCGCCAGGAGCACGTGGACGGCTACGGCGCCGGCATCGACCAGCGCCTGACCGGCCTGCACGAGACCGCCCCGTGGACCGAGTACAGCTACGGCGTGTCGGACCGCGGCGCGTCGGTGCGCATCCCGTGGCAGGTCGAGAAGGACGGCAAGGGTTACATCGAGGACCGCCGCCCGAACGCGAACGTGGACCCGTACGTGGTCACCCGCCTGCTGATCGACACCTGCTGCGAGGCGCTGGCCCAGGCCTGATCCCCGTCCAGCTCCGTTCGACGGACACGCGCGGGCGCCGCACCTCCGGGCGCCCGCGCGTGTTCCTTTCCGGTCCTGGAATACTCCGGTAGGCGCGTTTCGCGCCGTCGGGTGTCATGATGGGCCGGGCAGGGTTCCCCGTGGCAGGGAAAGGTACAACGGTCGATGGCGAGCTTCGAGGCGAGGACAGCCGCTGAGCCCGGCCGTGTCACCGTCTTCCTGGCCGGTGACTGCGATCTCACGGTCCGCGACCGGCTCACCGCCGCGCTGCTGGACGCGGTGAATCGCGCCGGCGCTGTCTTCGTCGACATGGCCGCGGTCGGCTTCCTCGACTCCACCGGCGTGCACGCCCTGGTCACCGCGCACCACGCGGCGCGGGGCCGGGCCGGGCACCTCTACGTGGTCAACGCCGACGGCCCGGTCGCCGCGGTCCTCGAGCTGACCGGGCTGGACGCGCTGCTGAAAGCGCCGGCCGAAGAGCGCCGCCATGCCTGAGCGGCCCACCGGCACCGAGCCCGACGACACGTCGCACACCGAACCCACCGCTACCGACGGCACGTCGCGGACCCAGCCCGCCGGCACCGACGACACGTCGCGGACCCAGCCCGCCGGCACCGACGGCATGTCCTACACCGAGCCCGACGACCTGCGCACCGTCCGGACGTTCGTCACCGAGCGGGCCCGGGCGCTCGGTCTCGCCGACGCCCGGATCGACCTGCTCACGCTCGCGGTCAGCGAGTTGACCACGAACACGCTGCAGCACACCGGCGGCGGCGGGCACATCCGGGTCTGGGCCGACGAGGGCCGCCTGGTCTGCGACGTCGTCGACGGCGGCGGCCCCCGCCCGTTCGGTCGCGCGATGCCCTCCGCGGAGGCGATCCGCGGCCGCGGCCTGGCCATCGTGGAGCGCATCTGCGACGCCGTCTACACGTCGTCGGTCCCCGGCGGCACCCTCGTCCGCATCTGCCTCAACCTCTCCTGACCCCCGCAAACCCCGCAAACCCGCCGCCGCCCCCGGCCCTTCCGCGCCACCCGCCCGCGAAACCCCGCAAGCCCGCCACCGCCCCCGGCCGCGCCGTGCAAGCCCGCCACCACCCCCGGCCGCGCCGCGCAAGCCCGCCACCGCCCCGGCCGCGCCGTGCCAGCCGCGCAAGCCCGCCACCGGCCCCGGCCGCGCCGTGCCAGCCGCCCCCGCGAGCCGCCCCCGCGAGCCGCGCCACGACCCCGAGCCCAGCCGCGATCCCGGCTTCGGCTGGCGCTCATGGCTCACTTT
This sequence comes from Actinoplanes sp. L3-i22, assembly GCF_019704555.1. Classification (NCBI taxonomy): domain Bacteria; kingdom Bacillati; phylum Actinomycetota; class Actinomycetes; order Micromonosporales; family Micromonosporaceae; genus Actinoplanes; species Actinoplanes sp. L3-i22. Next base: position 2,937,867 of record NZ_AP024745.1, on the reverse strand, counting down.
CGGTGCGCGAACAGCCCTCAACGCCAGCCGGGCCGGGAGGCGCGGCCGGGCCGGCACCACCGGCCGGCTCGCGTGGGTCCTTTGAAACCGCAACCACCCACGGACATCGCCCTGGAGGGCCTCGCGTTCTGGGCGCCCCGGCGCCCTTGCGAGGCCCGGAAGGGTCCCCGCGGGAGCGACGATCAGTTATTGGCCGCAGCCGAGGCAAGAAAGAATTTGATCCTAGGTTCGAGCCCGGACCGCGAGCGTGATCCTAGGTTTCGGACCCGGACCGCGAGCGTGATCCTAGGTTCGGACTCGGACGGCGAGCGTGCACGTGTCGTCGTCCGGGCTCGGCGCGTGCAGCAGCCGATGGATGGTCGGCAGCGCGTCCGCCCCCGGCGCCGCGGACACCGTGCTCAGATGCCCCCGCACCTCGGCGGACCGCCGCGCCACGTCCCCGCGCCGCTCGATCAGGCCGTCGGTGTAGAAGAGGATCAGATCCCCCGGCCGCAGGTGCGCGCTGGCCACCGGGAACTCGGCCTCGGCCGCGGCGCCGAGCAGCAGCCCGGGCGGCCGGTCGAGGTCGACGCTGTGCCCGTCGCGGCCCAGCATCGGCGCCATGTGCCCGGCGCGGGCCCAGGGCAGCAGCCTGGTCCCCGGATCGTAGACGCCGATCACCGCCGTCCCGGTGATGCCGAGCTGGGCGCAGAGCTGGTTGAGGTGCCGCAGCAGCATCCCGGGGTCGCGGATGCCGACGGCCAGCCAGGCGACCAGCGCGAACCGCAGGTGGGCCATCCCGCTGGCGGCCTCCAGGCCGTGCCCGGCGACGTCCCCGACGGCGAGGGCGACCTGCCCGTCCGGCAGCGTCTGCGCGTGGTACCAGTCGCCGCCGACCTGCAGCGCGCTCTCCGCCGGCAGGTAGCTGACCATCGCCTCGAGCCCGTCCAGCTCGAACGAGCCGGCCGGCACCGGCTGGATCATCTGCTGCAACTGGCGGGCCAGCCGGTGCTCGGCGAGCGCGGTCAGTTCGCCGACCCGGACCTGGTCGCTGAGCCGTTCGATCTCGGTGCGGGAGGCGACCCGGGCGGTGACGTCCTGCACCACCGCGGAGATCTTCATCGGCCGGCCGGTCGCGTCCCGGGCCAGGTCGGAGAGGATCCGCAGGTGCTTGATCCGGTCGTCGATGCGGAACCGGACGGTCACGTCGGAGGTGGCGCCGACGTCCAGTGTCTGCCAGGCGGTCTCGGCGATCCCGCGGTCCTCGGGCAGGATGCCGGCGGCCTGCTCGACCTGGGACATCGGGCCGTCGGCGGGCTCGCGGCGGAAAATCCGGTACATCCCCGGGGACCATTCGGAGCGGCCGGTGGCCAGTTCGTACTCCGCCCAGCCGAGGCTGCCGAGCAGTTCGGTGCTCTCCAGCCGGCGGCGGTGCTCGTCGACCCGGGTCCACCAGATGAGCAGGCCGCCGAGCACGCGGTGCACGCTGATCTCGAAGCGGGACCCGTCGTAGTCGAACTCGTCCATGCCGCCCGGCTCGCCGGTGGCCAGCACCTCGAGGTAGAGCCGCCACAGCGGGCCGTCCACGAGGGACGGATAGAGCTCGCGCAGCCGGGCGTCGACCCGCTGGGTGCCGCGGCCGTACATGTCCCGCACCTGATCGCTGGTCGCGGCGACCCGGAAGTCCGCCACCCGGCCGTCGTCGCCGGTGATCGGAAGCAGCCAGGTGCACCCGGCGGGCACGGCGGCCAGCAGTTCCCGGACCACCTGCTCGTCGGCCATCTTCGCAGCCTACCGGCGTTCGACCGGCGACGGTCAGACCGACTTGGGCAATACCGGCGAAAAGACATGAGACGGCTTCTAGAGTGGGTCCTGCCACGAGGGAGGGAACCGATGCAGCCGGACAGCATCGTCGCGGCGCCGCGTGGCCTGCTGGAGCGGGTCCTCGGCGACCGCAGCCTGCTCGTCAAGAGCACGATCACGGCGGCCTGCGTCGCGCTGGTCGCGGTGGCGGTGACCGTGGTGTCGCTGAGCCGGATGGCTCAGCTGCGCGACGACCTGCACACGATGAAGACCCACCACGTGGACAGCATGGAGCAGATCGCGAACATGCGTGAGGGCATGACCAACATGTTCCGCGGCATGCTGCTCGTCTCGTCCGGCCAGAGCTCGAAGAACGACCAGCTCTACCAGCTCGGGCTGAAGGGCGCGGCGGACGCCGACACGGAGATCGACACCTCGGTGACCGCCTACCGCGCGATCGCCACCGATTCCGGGGCCACCGACCGGCTGACCCGGCTCGACTCGTTCGCCACCGCGATGACCGGGTACCGGGCGCTGCGCGACGTGATCATTTTCGGCAAGGCGCCGCCGTCCGGGTTCCAGATGCCGGCCGCCGATCAGATCCTGCCCGCGTTCACCACCGCGGAGAACGGCATCAACACCGCGATGGCCGAGCTGCAGCAGGCCGAGGAGTCGGACGCGGACACGATGACCGCGACCGGGGACCGGGCGTACCAGCGGTCCCGCTGGATCACCCTGGCCGGCCTGGTGATCGGGTTCGTGGTGGCCGCGTTCGTCGGCTTCGGCGTGGCCCGGCTGATCCGCCGCCAGCTCGCGACCGTCTCGTCGGCGCTGCGCGCGGTCGCCGACGGGGACCTGACCGTCGCCGCCGAGGTGCGCTCCCGCGACGAGCTGGGCCAGATGGCGCAGGCGGTGAACCGGGCCCGGGAGGGTCTGCAGACCACGGTCCGGCAGCTCACCCACGACGCCGGCGCGCTCGGCACGGTCACCGAGCAGCTGACCGAGATCACCACCCGGCTGGAGGCCGAGGCCCGGGAGGCCGCCGAGCAGGCTGGGCTGGTGGCCGGCACGGCCGGCGACGTCTCCGCCAGCGTGCAGTCGGTGGCGGCGGGCAGCGATGAGATGGGCGCCTCGATCCGGGAGATCTCGGAGAACGCGAGCAGCGCCGCGCAGGTGGCGGCGTCCGCGGTCGGGGTCGCACAGGCCACCAACGACACGGTGGCCAAGCTCGGCACGTCGTCCGCGGAGATCGGCGACGTGGTCAAGACGATCACCTCGATCGCCGAGCAGACCAACCTGCTCGCCCTGAACGCGACGATCGAGGCGGCCCGCGCGGGTGAGGCCGGCAAGGGCTTCGCGGTGGTCGCCACCGAGGTCAAGGACCTGGCGCAGGAGACCGCGAAGGCCACCGAGGACATCTCGCAGCGGGTGCAGGCGATCCAGGCCGACACCGAGAACGCGGTGACCGCGATCCAGCAGATCTCCCGGATCATCTCGGAGATCAACGACTACCAGGTGACCATCGCCTCGGCGGTGGAGGAGCAGACCGCCACCACCAACGAGATGAGCCGCAGCATCGGCGAGGCGGCCAACGGCAGCTCCACGATCGCCGGCAACATCAACGCGGTGGCCAGCGCCGCGCACGCCACGACGTCCGCGCTCGGCGAGGCGGACGCGTCGATGGCCGAGCTCACCCGGGTCGCGGGCGAACTGCGGGACGTGGTCGCGCGCTTCCGTGTCTAGCTTTTCAGTGGCCGAGCAGCCGCTGCACCCGGCGCAGCAGCTCGGCCGGGTCGAGCGGCTTGACCAGGTAGTCCTCGGCCCCGACCACCTGCGCCAGCTCCATATCGGCCGGCTCACCCCGCCCGCTGATGAAGATCACCGGGATGTGGGCGGTCTGCGGCGACGAGTGCAATTCGTAGCAGAAGCCCAGCCCGTCCAACCCCGGCATGCACACGTCGAGCAGCACCAGCGCCGGCCGCTCCCCCACCGCGAGGGCCATCGCGGTCCGCCCGTCCGAGGCCATCAGGGTCCGGTAGCCGGCCGCCCGTAACTTCGTCCCGACCAGGTCACGGATGCTCTCGTCGTCGTCGGCGATCAGCACCGTGGGCGGCTCCAGAGCGGCCGACCAGTCGTCCATCGGCCAGGTCAGACCGGCTTCGGCGTCGCTGAACGTCAAGGCCGTGGTCGAGGACTGAGGCATCTCCGGCTCCTTCTGCGGTGGGACCCGTGAGATCGTCCGACCGAACCCGGTCCGCAGGGATCTCTCCGGTGCGATCGGGTTGCGGACGAGCCCTCGGCTTAGGTTAGGGTTACCTAAACCCGATCCGCTGGGAGGCGCTCGTGACCCAGACCGTTGTTCCGTCGACCGACGCGGTCCCGTTCCGGTTCTTCCCGGTCGAGGTGGCCCGGATCGTCCGGCTCAGCCCGAGCTTCGTGCGCGTCACGTTCACCGGCGACGATCTGGACAGGTTCGCCGACAACGGCTTCGACCAGCGGATCAAGCTGATCCTGCCGCTGCCCGGCGCGGGTCTCGACGACCTGCCCACCGGCGAGGACTGGTATACCCGGTGGCGTTCGCTGCCGGCCGACCGGCAGAACCCGATCCGGACGTACACGGTGCGCAAGGTCCGCGCGGCGGCCCGCGAGGTCGACGTGGACATGGTGCTGCACGGCGTCTCCGGCCCGGCCTCCCGCTGGGCGGTCGCCGCCGGCCCCGGCACGGTCGCCTGCCTGCTCGGGCCGAACGCGGCGTTCGCCGGTAACTCCGGCGGCATCGACTTCCACCCGGCGCCCGGCACCAACCGCGTCCTGCTGGTCGGCGACGAGACCGCCGTCCCGGCGATCGCCTCGATCCTGTCCCGCCTGCCCGCCGGCACCCGGGGCGAGGCCCTGCTGGAGGTCCCGGAGAGCGGCGACCAGCTGCTCCTCGACGCCCCGGCCGGCGTCCGCGTCACCTGGCTCCCCCGCGACGGCGCCGACCACGGCGTCAAGCTGGTCCCGGCCGTCCAGGCCGCCGCCGCCCACCTGCTCGGCGACGCCGCCGGCGTGACCACCGCCGACCTCGAGGACGTCGACGTCGACGAGGACCTGCTCTGGGAGGTCCCGGACGGCACCGAGGCCACCGACGGCTTCTACGCCTGGCTCGCCGGCGAGGCCGCCGTCATCAAGACCCTCCGCCGCCACCTGGTCGGCACCTGCGGGGTGGACCGGCGCGCGGTCGCCTTCATGGGCTACTGGCGCCTCGGCAAAGCCGAATGCTGAAGATCAAATTCATCATTGCCTACGCTGCGGCCAATAACTGATCGTCGCTCCCGCGGGGACCCTTCCGGGCCTCGCAAGGGCGCGGGGCGCCCAGAACGCGAGACCCTCCAGGGCGACGTCCGAGGGTGGTTGCGGTTTCAAAGGACCCGCACCACGGCCCGGCCGCGGCGCTGGCATGCTGGCCCGGTGCTCTCGCCCGCCCGGTCCCGGATCCTTGCCCAGGTCGCCGACGCGATCCCCGACCACGGCCGGGGCTTCGTCCGGGTCGGGGTGGACGGCCCGGACGGCTCGGGCAAGACGACCCTCGCCGACGAGCTGGCCACCACGCTCCGCGATCGGGGCCGCCCCGTGGTCCGCGTCTCGATCGACGACTTCCACCAGGTCCGCGCGCTCCGGCACCGCCGGGGCCGGGACTCCCCCGAGGGCTTCTGGTCGGACTCCTACGACTACCCCCGGTTCCGCGCCGACGTGCTGGACCCGTTCGGCCCGGACGGGACCGGCCGCTACCGGCCGGTGGCGCACGATCTGGCCACCGACGCCCGGCTCGAGCCCGACCCGCGGCCGGCCCCGCCCGGCACCGTCCTGATCGTCGACGGCATCTTCCTGCATCGCGACGAACTCGCCGGGAGCTGGGACTTCTCGCTGTTCCTGGAGGTGCCGTTCACCGAGACGGCCCGCCGGATGGCCGCCCGCGACGGCACGCCACCCGACCCGGCCGACCCCGGCATGCGCCGCTACGTGGACGGGCAGCGCCTCTACTTCGCGGCCTGCGCCCCGTGGCGCCGGGCCACCTGGGTGATCGACAACACCGACCCGGCCGCCCCGGTGCTCAGCCGGGCTTGATCACCTCCAGGCCGGTGACGGTGCCCTGGTAGTAGGTGCGGTCGATCGCGGTGCCCGCGGTCTGCAACGGGTTGACCAGGCCGTAGCCGAGCAGCGCCCGGTCGCTGACCACCCCGGTCCCGGCGTCGACCGCGGCCGCGTAGAAGCCGTTGAGCAGCCCGTCCTGGACCGCCGTGTAGAGCTTGCCGTCGGTGACCGAGAGCCGGGGCAGCGCCGCGCTGCGGGTCGTGGTGGACCAGGTGGTCGCGCAGCCGGTGCCGGCGGCGTCGACGTCGATCCGGGCCACGCCACCGTCGAAGTCGGCGTCAGCCGGAACGCTCTCGCCCGCGTCGTCGGGCAGGGCCGGATAGTCGTAGCCGTACGTGTTGGTGACGAAGACCGACCGCCCGCCGGCGACCGGGGCGTTCTCGGTGCCACTCGCGGCGACCGAGGTGAACAGCGGCTGCACGCACAGCGGACTGCCCGCGCCGTCGGTGCGCAGGACGATCAGGTTCATGTGCGGGTCGGCGTTGTCGGTGATCGCGACGTACTCGTAGCCGGTGGCCGGGCCGAAGAAGACCGGGGTCGCGCCGCTGCCCCAGGAGAGCTGCCCGGGCTTGCGGGCCGGGCCGCGGTCATAGGCGTAGCGCCACCGCAGCGTCGGCGCCGCCGTGGTGGTGTCGAAGACGTAGAGCGCGTGATCGCTGGTCACCGCGAAGCGACCGGGAACCGTCGAGACGCTGTTCGCGACCTTCTCCCCGGCCGGCAGCTGGTAGGTGGCGGTCACCCCGGTGGCCGGGGTGACCGCGCCGACCGTGCCGGCCGCGGTGACGAACCAGACCCGGCCGTCGTAGGCCGGGATCACCCCGACCACCGCGTCACCGGTGGCGATCGCCGCGGCCAGCGACGTCCGCCCGGTGACGGTCAGCGTGGTCGCCGTGTGGGCGATCCGCAGCAGGTCGCGGTCGCCGTCGACGATGACGACCCGATCCTGGTCGTCGAGGTACGCGTAGACCCCGCCGAGCAGCGACCCCTTCGTGATCGACAGCGACGCGACCGCGGCGCCGGTGCTCTTGTCGAGCAGCTTGAGGCTGGGCGCCTGTCCGATGTACTCGGTGCAGAGCGCGAGCAGCGCCCCGTCCCGCCCGTGCAGCAGGGTGGGGCAGGCCGCGAGCAGCGTCGAGCGGGTCACCGTGACCGCGCTGCCGGCGAATCCGGCCCCGGTGAACGTCTTCGCCGACGCGCTGTCGCCGTGCGTGGTGGCGCCGCCGGCCGGCGCGGTGTACGGATTCTGCGGCGCGGCCGGCCCGAACGTGCCGGTGGCGGCGTGCGCGGGGGTGCCGCCGAGCGCGGCGCCGGCCAGCAGCCCGGCGACGATGACGGCGGCCGAACGGCCTCGATGCGTGGACACTGTCTCTCCCGGTAAACAGGCGTTTACAAACGTCGATCCGAAGCCTAGCCACAGCCGCTCACGTAGGTCAACATCCCTATAGGAGATGTAGGAAACTGGACGGCGGGTCTGACCGCAACCACCCTCGGACGTCGCCCTGGAGGGTCTCGTGTTCTGGGCGCCCCGGCGCCCTTGCGAGGCCCGGAAGGGTCCCCGCGGGAGCGACGATCAGTTATTGGCCGCAGCGTAGGAAATGATGAATGTGATTTTGCCCGCGATCGTGTGATTCCGCCCCGGAAGAACCGGACGTAGCCTTTCCGCAGGAACCGGCCGGCCTCTGCTCAAGAACTGACAGACAGCCCGTCGCCGCCGGTGTCAATGTCTGCGGAGGGCCGGCGATTCCGAGGGGGGCTCGTGCCGATCTGTTTCTTCATTCCGTCGCACATCACCGATCACCTCGCGCGCGCGGCCCGCGCGCAGGGCCTGGACGCCGACGCCGCGCAGCGCACCGCGGTGGCCTCCGCCGCGGTCCGGCAGCAGCGCCGCACCATGGCCGCGACCAGCCTGGTCGCGGTGACCGCGCCGATTCCGGGCCGCGGCGACCGGCAGATCTTCGACGATCGGGGCACGTTCGAGACCGGGGTCCGGCCGGTCCGCGGCGAGGGCGACAAACCGGTGAACGCGGTCAACGTGAATGCCGCCCATGACGCCCTGGGTGCCACCCGGGATTTCTATCGGGAGGTGCTGGGCCGCGATTCCATCGACAATGCCGGATCGACGTTGATCGGCGACGTGAATTTCGGCGACAGCTACGGCAACGCTTTCTGGGACGGCACCCGGATGGTCTTCGGGAACGGCGACGGTCAGGTCTTCCAGGATTTCACCCGGGATGTCGGCGTCTGCGCGCACGAACTGTCGCACGGCGTCACGCAATACACCGCCGGGCTGGCCTACACCGAGCAGTCCGGGGCGATGAACGAGGCGTTCTCCGACATCTTCGGCGCGTGCGTCGATCAATACGTGCACAAGCTGGACGCCGGCGAGCACAACTGGCTGATCGGCGAGGAGCTCATGGCGGAGCGGATGTACGGCGAGGCGATCCGCTCGATGGCCCACCCGGGAACCGCCTACGACAACCCGGTGCTCGGCAAGGATCCGCAGGCCGCGCACATGTCGCAGTACGTGCCGAACGGCGACCCGCACGTCAACAGCGGCATCGTGAATCGCGCGTTCTATCTGACCGCGATCGAGCTCGGCTCGTTCCCGGCCGCCCGGGTCTTCTACGCGGCCTTGCGGGGATTGTGGCCGCGGGCGCAATTCACGGATGGCGCCTACCTCTGTGCCGAACAGGCCCGGATTCTCGCCCGGGACGGCCGGATCGGCCGCAATGCCCCGCAGACCGTGCGCGCCGCCTTCCGCGCGGTCGGCATCAACTAGGTCCGGGAGCTCCTAAGCTCACCCGGGCCTGGACCGATGGTCGGGCCATGACGGTCGCCCGCTACGCCGCCCGGACCGCCGCGTTCGCGGTCACGTATCTGCTCGCCTTCTGGGCGGGGGCGTTCCTCTTCCTGTCGCCGCTGCCGGTGGCCGCGCTGTGGATGCTCGTCCAGGGCCGGTGGGGACTGCGGCGTTTCGACGTGATCACTCTCGTCACGGCCACCACGGTGGCCGGCATCCTGGGCGGCACCCACCTGCTGTCCTCGCTCGGGCTGGCCGCGATGGTCACCCTGCCCGCGCTGATGTTCGCGGTCCTGGTCGACCGCTGGGCGCCGGGCTGGTGGCAGGGCCACGGTGATCGCTTCCGGTCACCGCAGTCCCGCCTCGTCCGGATCGCCGGAGCCGCCGCGCTGAGCGTCGCCGCCTACCTGGTGCTGCAGGCGGTGCTGATGCCGGGCATCTCGGCGTTCGCGGTGATCTTCACCCTGGTCCGCGACGTCGCCGCGATCCTGCTGCTGACGCTCGCCGGCCGGGTGCTGGCCCGAAAACTGTCGGCGGCTCCTGCTACCGTCGCGCCGCTGGTTCGAGCGGGAGACAGGAGCCACCGATGACCTTTCACCACAACGACGAGACCTTCGCCGGCCTACCGGTGACCCAGTTCCCGGCCGAGGGCGTCACCGGCCCGGTCGCCTGGCGGGTCGATTTCCAGGATGAGGACGTCAACGATCAGGAGGTCCTCTCCGAGGGCTTCCGGGCCGTCTTCGAGACGTTCGTCGCCGAGCACGGCGCGACCGCGGAGGCGCTGGTCATCGGCTCGTGGGGCTACGCGGCGTTCGCCCCGGCCCCGCTGCAGCAGCTGCAGGAGTCGGCCGCCCGCCTGCCCCGGCTGCGCGCGCTGTTCCTCGGCGACATCACGTTCGACGAGTGCGAGGTCTCCTGGATGAAGGTGGGCGACGTGAGCCCGCTGATCACCGCGTTCCCGCGACTGGAGACGCTGCAGGTGCGCGGCGGGGAGGACTTCCGGTTCAGCCCGGTGGCCAGCGGGAGCCTGCGCCGCCTGGTCGTGCAGAGCGGTGGCCTGCCGGCCGCGTTCAGCACCGCGGTGCTCGCCTCGAAGTTTCCGAACCTGACCGATCTGGAGCTGTGGCTCGGCACCCCCGACTACAACGGCGACACCCGGCTCGCCGACCTGCGCGGGGTGCTCGACGGCACGCTCTTCCCGCAGCTGCGCCGCCTCGGCCTGCGCAACGCGGAGATCGCCGACGAGCTCGCCGCCGCGGTCGCCCAGGCGCCGGTGGTGGCCCGGCTCGAGTCGCTCGACCTGTCGATGGGCGTGCTCAGCGACCGGGGCGCGACCGCGCTGCTGGCCGGTCAGCCCCTGACCCACCTGCGCGAGCTGAACCTGAAGCACCACTACATGTCGGAGGAGACCGCGGCCGCCGTGGTCGCCGCGCTGCCGGAGACCGCCGTCGACGTCAGCGAGCCGCAGGGCGCGGACGATGACGACCGGTACGTCGCCGTCTCGGAGTGACATGCGCTCACTGATCGGCACCCACGACATCCTCCTGGTCACCCTCGACACGCTGCGCTACGACGTGGCCGCCGAGCTGGCCGCCGCCGGGCGCACGCCGCACCTGGCCCGGGTCCTGCCCGGTGGCGCCTGGGAACGGCGGCACTCGCCGGCCAGCTTCACCTACGCCGCGCACCACGCGTTCTTCGCCGGCTTCCTGCCCACCCCCGGCTCCCCCGGCGACCACGACCGGCTCTACGCCGCGGCGTTCCCCGGCAGCGCGACGTCCGGCCCGGACACCTGGGTCTTCGACGCGCCCGACCTGCCCACCGCGCTCGCCGAGGCCGGCTATCACACGCTCTGCCTGGGCGGTGTCGGCTTCTTCAACCGGCGGACCGCGCTCGGCGCGGTGCTGCCCGGGCTGTTCACCGAGGCGCACTGGGAGCCGTCGTTCGGGGTGACCGCGCCGGACTGTCTCGGCGCCCAGCTCGATCAGCTGGAGCGCTCGCTCGCCGCGGTCCCGGCCGGGCAGCCGGCGTTCACGTTCCTCAACGTGGCCGCGATGCACCAGCCGAACCGGCACTACGCGGGGCGGGCAACCGATGACCGGGCCAGCCACGCCGCCGCCCTGGAATACGTCGACGGCCTGATGCCCCGGCTGTTCGGCCTGGTCAGCGGGCGGGGGCGGCCGGTCTTCGCGATCCTGTGCTCGGACCACGGCACGGCCTACGGGGAGGACGGCCACACCGGCCACCGTCTCGGTCACGAGGTGGTGTGGACGGTGCCGTTCGCGCAGTTCACCCTGGCCGCGTCATGATCAGTAACTCGCCGTACCAGGGCTATCTGTACGCCTATCCGCACAAGACGTCGTACCGTCCGCTCGACCCGCGCCCGGCGCTCGCCGACGTGTGGCGCGACGAGCCGACGGACGCGCTCTTCCTGTACGTGCACATCCCGTTCTGCGAGATGCGCTGCGGCTTCTGCAACCTGTTCACCCGGGCCAACGCGCCCGCCGAGCAGGTCACCGCGTACCTGCGGCAACTCCGGGTCCAGGCGTCGCGGGTCGCGCTCGACGAGGCGGCCTTCGTCCGGGCCGCGTTCGGCGGCGGCACCCCCACCTATCTGGACGCCACCGAGCTGGCCGACCTGTTCGACATCTGCACCGGCGTCCTGGGCGCGCGGATGCCCGGCATCCCGCTCTCCGTCGAGACGTCGCCGGCCACCGCCACGCCGGACCGGCTGGAGGTGCTGACCGCGTTCGGGGCGACCCGGGTCAGCATCGGCGTGCAGAGCTTCCTGGACGCCGAGGCGCACGCCGCCGGCCGCCCGCAGCGCCGGGCCGACGTCGAGCGGGCGCTGGGCGCGATCCGGGACGCCCGGGTGCCGGTGCTGAACCTCGACCTGATCTACGGCATCGACGGCCAGACCCCGGAGTCCTGGCAGCTCAGTCTGGACGCGGCGCTCGGCTGGCGGCCCGAGGAGATCTTCCTCTACCCGCTCTACGTGCGCCCGCTCACCGGGCTCGGCCGGCGCGCGGCCAGTCGCGACGACTGGGACGCGTCCCGGCTCGCGCTCTACCGGCAGGGACGGGACACACTGCTCGCGGCCGGCTACCGGCAGGAGTCGATGCGCCAGTTCCGGCTCCCGGCGGTCACCGCCGACGACGGGCCGGACTACTCCTGTCAGGACGACGGCATGATCAGCCTGGGGTGCGGCGCCCGGTCGTACACGCGGGACCTGCACTACTCGTTCGACTACGCGGTCGGCATCAGCGAGGTCCGCGCGGTGCTCGACGACTACCTGTCCCGGCCGGCGGCCGATTTCGGGTACGCCGAGGTCGGTTTCCGCCTGGACGAGGTGGAGCAGCGACGACGATGGCTGATCAAGTCCCTGCTGCGGACCGAGGGCATTGATCCGTACGGGTACCGCAAGCGCTTCGGAACCGATCCGGCGGCCGACTTCCCGCAGCTCGCGCAGTTGACCGAGGCCGGCCTGGCGGAACCCGGCGGCCTGCGGCTCACCCCGGCCGGGCTGGAGCGCTCGGACGCGATCGGCCCGTGGTTCACCTCCGACCCGGTGCGCTCGGCGATGGCCGGATACCGCCCGCGATGAACCTTTCCGTGCTCTACCGCGGGCCGCTGGCCAGTTGCAACTACGACTGTCCGTACTGCCCGTTCGCCAAGCGGCACGACCCGCCCGCGCTGCTGCGGGAGGACCGCGCCGCCCTCGAACGCTTCACCGGCTGGGCCGCCGAGACCACCGACGTGCGCCTGTCCGTCCTGTTCACCCCGTGGGGCGAGGGCCTGACCCGCAGCTGGTACCGGGACGCGATGGTCACCCTGTCGCACCTCCCGCACGTCGACCGGGTGGCGATCCAGACGAACCTGGCGATCCGCCCCGACTGGCTGGCCGCGGCCGATCCGGCGAAAGCCGCGCTGTGGGCCACCTACCACCCCGGGCAGGTCACCCGGGAGCGCTTCCTGGCCCGCTGCGCCGCGCTGCTGGCGATGGGCGTGCGCTTCTCGGTCGGCGTCGTCGGCTTCCCCGAGCACCTGGCGGAGGCCCACGCCCTGCGCGCCGCCCTCCCGGAGCAGGTCTACCTCTGGGTCAACGCCGCCGAGGGCAAGCGTTACACCCCTGAGGAGGAAGCGAGCTGGACGGAGCTGGACCCGCTCTTCGGCCACAGCGTCCGCCCGCACGTCTCGCTCGACCAGCCGTGCCACGCCGGCGAGACCGCGATCTCGGTCCTCGGCGACGGTTCCGTCCGCCGTTGCCATTTCATTCAAAAGACAATTGCGAATTTGTACGACGGGAGCTGGCGGGCCGCGCTGCGCCCGCGCCCCTGCGTGAACGCCATCTGTGACTGTCACATCGGATACGTCCACCTGAAACCGCTCGGCCTGTACGACGTCTTCGCCGGCGGCGTCCTCGAACGCATCCCGGCCGTCTGGCCCCTGCCCCCTTCGCCCGGATCCAGCCGCGCCGGTTATGTCGGTTCAGAGACAACCGGATAGTCACCGCTGACCACTGCTGGTGCCAGCATGGGCCACGAGCCAAGCTGTCCGAGAGGTGAGCGATGACCACCAGCGCACTCAATCGGATCCGCACCACACCGGCCGGCCCAGGTCATCGCCTGCGCTGAGGCGCGGACCCATCACCACCGCCCGCTCCCGGGCTGTGGCATCGCGCGGTCGTTCCGCCGAGCCTCGGCGAGTACCACCATCGTGGACAGCGGACCCGAGTTCGGCGTTTCCCAAGGGTGGCGTTGATTCGGCGTACATCGAAAGGGCTTGACTTTTGGGGTGGAATTTCGGCATGTAGGGCGGGAGGGATCGAGGGGAGCACGGGGGCCGAGCGGTTACAGGAGGGGCGATGCGGATCAGTGACATTCTGCGGGTCAAGGGCGAGAACGTGGTGACGGTGCCGCCGGACATGCCGGTGGAGGGCCTGATCAGCGAACTGGCCCGGCACCGGATCGGCGCCGCGGTGGTGTCCCGCGACGGCACCGCGGTCGACGGGATCGTCAGCGAGCGGGACGTGGTGCGCGCCCTGGCCGAGCGCGGTCCGGCCGTGCTCGCCGAGCCGGTCAGCACCATCCAGACCACCCAGGTGCGAACGGTCTCACCCGAGGCCCAGCTGGAGGACGTGGAACGGCTGATGACCGAGCAGCGCTTCCGCCACGTGCCGGTCGTCGTCGACGGCCACCTGGCCGGCGTCGTCAGCATCGGCGACGTGGTCAAGAACCGCATCGACGAGCTGGAAACCGAACGCAGCACCCTCGCCGACTACATCACCGGCGAACGCACCTGACAAAGCCAGCTGTTGCCGGCCGCCAATTCCGGACACCAAGCCCCGGCCGCCGATTCCAGCCACCGACCTCGGCCGCCGGTCTCGGCCGCCGGTCTCGGCCGCCGATTTCAGCCGCCGATTTCAGCGGCTGATCTCGGCCGCTGATCTCGGCCGCCAAAGAGTTTTCGGGCAAAAAGAAAAGGCCCACCCCGGATGGGGTGGGCCTTTTCTGAAGTTAAGTCCGGCGGCGTCCTACTCTCCCACACCCTCCCGAGTGCAGTACCATCGGCGCTGGAGGGCTTAGCTACCGGGTTCGGAATGTGACCGGGCGTTTCCCCTCCGCTATGACCACCGTAACAACGGTCAGCGGTAGAACAAACCAGCAACCCTCACATCAGCATGTCGCTGATGGTGTTGGGGTGGTTGTTCGTTTGCTGTGAATCACACAGTGGACGCAAGTAAAATGTTTAGGGTGGTTAAGCCCTCGGCCTATTAGTACCGGTCAACTCAACACGTTACCGTGCTTACATCTCCGGCCTATCAACCCAGTAGTCTAGCTGGGAGCCTTACCCACTCAAGGTGGTGGGATACCTCATCTCGAAGCAGGCTTCCCGCTTAGATGCTTTCAGCGGTTATCCCTTCCGAACGTAGCCAACCAGCCATGCTCCTGGCGGAACAACTGGCACACCAGAGGTTCGTCCGTCCCGGTCCTCTCGTACTAGGGACAGCCCTTCTCAAGTATCCAACGCGCACGGCGGATAGGGACCGAACTGTCTCACGACGTTCTAAACCCAGCTCGCGTACCGCTTTAATGGGCGAACAGCCCAACCCTTGGGACCTGCTACAGCCCCAGGATGCGACGAGCCGACATCGAGGTGCCAAACCATCCCGTCGATATGGACTCTTGGGGAAGATCAGCCTGTTATCCCCGGGGTACCTTTTATCCGTTGAGCGACACCGCTTCCACACGCAAGTGCCGGATCACTAGTCCCGACTTTCGTCCCTGCTCGACCCGTCAGTCTCACAGTCAAGCTCCCTTGTGCACTTACACTCAACACCTGATTGCCAACCAGGCTGAGGGAACCTTTGGGCGCCTCCGTTACCCTTTAGGAGGCAACCGCCCCAGTTAAACTACCCACCAGACACTGTCCCTCGACCCGATCAGGGCCGCAAGTTAGATACCCAAACCCAACAGAGTGGTATTTCAACAATGACTCCACCCGAACTGGCGTCCGAGCTTCACAGTCTCCCACCTATCCTACACAATCGAATTCAGATACCAATGTCAAGCTATAGTAAAGGTCCCGGGGTCTTTCCGTCCTGCCGCGCGTAACGAGCATCTTTACTCGTACTGCAATTTCGCCGGGCCTGTG